>NZ_CP195595.1:0-4803121 GCF_051351675.1 Natronorubrum halobium | reverse complement strand
TGTTCGTACAGCGTGGCGGAACCCTCGATATACGGGGACCCAGTGAGCGATCGAGGGGTCGTTACTCGAGCAGCGCGTCCATCTCTTCGAGTCGCTGGCCGTAGCTCTCGAGCGCCCGATCGATCGGCTCGGAGGTGCTCATGTCGACGCCGGCGATGCGCAGCAGTTCGAGGGGGTACTCCCGAGAGCCGCGCCGGAGGAACTCGAGGTAGTCCTCGGCCGCGTCGCGGTTCGGCTCGCCGCCCGCACCGTTCGGGAGGACGTCGTCGACGATGGCCAGCGCGGCGGAGATGCCGGTCGCGTACTGGTAGACGTAGAACGCCCGGTAGAAGTGAGGGATGCGCATCCACTCGCGGGCGATGCGGTCGTCGACGACGGCGGGTTCGTAGTACTCCGCTTTCAGTCCGCGATAGAGGTCGTCCAGTCGGCCCGCGGTGAGCGGTTCGCCGTTCTCCTCGAGTTCGTGGGCCTCGTGCTCGAACTCCGCGAAGAGCGTCTGGCGGTAGAGCGTCGAGCGAACGCGCTCGAGGAACTCGTTCAGGACGTGTTTCTTGAACTCGGGGTCGTCGACGGTCTCGAGGAGGTGGCTCGTCAGCAGGGCCTCGTTGACCGTACTCGCGACCTCGGCCACGAAGATCTCGTAGTTCGAGTAGACGAAGGGCTGTTCGTCTTTCGTCAGTTCGGAGTGCATCGAGTGGCCGAGTTCGTGGGCCAGCGTGTACATCGAGGAGATATCGTCCTGATAGTTCATCAGGATGAACGGCTGGGTGTCGTAGGTGCCGCCCGAGTACGCGCCGGACTGCTTGCCCTCGTTCTCGTAGACGTCGACCCAGCGGGACTCGAGGCCCTCGGCGACGCGGGACTTGTACGCCTCGCCGAGCGGCGCCAGCGAGTCGACGACGTACTCGGCGGCCTGATCGTACTCGAGATCCGGCCCCTCGTCGCCGGTCAGAGGCATGTAGACGTCCCACATCTGGAGCTCCTCGACCTCGAGCGCCTGTCGCTTGAGTTCGGCGTGGTGGTGGAGCTTGTCGATGTTCTCGTGGACGCTGTCGACGAGCGTGTCGTAGACGTCGACGGGGACGTTGGGACCGTCGAGGGCGGCCTCGCGAGCCGTGTCGTAGTTGCGCGCCTGCGCCGTCTTGACGTCGGCCTTGACGCTGTTCTTGTACGCGGACGCGACCGTGTTCCGGAGGGTTTCCCACTCGTCGTAGTACTCCTCGTGGACGGTCCGGCGGAAGTCCCGATCCGGCCGTTTGAGCAGGTTGACGAAGTTGCTCTGTGTGATCTCGACGGCGTCACCGTCGGAATCCTCGACCGTGGGGAACGCCATATCGGCGTTCGCAAGCATGTTGTACACTTCGCCCGTCGCACCCGTGACCTCGCCCAGTTCGGCGAGCAGTTCCTCGACTTCCGCCGACCGGGTGTGGGGCTTCATCCGGAGGACGTCGTCCACGTAGTGGTCGTAGGTCTCGAGGGCCGGTTCCTCGTCGGCCATCGCCTCGAACTCCTCGCGGGTCAGTTCCTGCAGTTCGGGATCGATAAACGAGGCCGCGGAGTGGGCGTCGGATGCGAGCGACTGCGCGCGAGCGGTCAGGGCCTGATACTGCTGATTCGTCGTGTCCTCGTCGCGACGCATTCGGGCGTAGGACGCGACCATCGACACCTCGCGCATGATCTCGTCGCGCAACTCGAGGATCTCGAGGAGCGTGTCGGCGTCGTCGGTAACCTGTCCCTCGTAGGCGGCGAGTTCGTCGACGCGGTCGGTGATCGCTTCGTAAGCGGCCTCCCAGTCGTCGTCGGACGCGTAGATGCTCTCGAGGTCCCAGGTATAGTCCTCGTCGACCTCGGAGCGTTTGGGAACTGAACTCATAGCACGCGTTTCGGAACGTAGGTGGTAAAGGGTATCGGAGGAGAACAGTTCCACCACACCCGACCCGTCGGGGTACCGTCGAGCCGTTGCAGGGCTTACCGAGACGGTGATCGACGCCGACTCCCGCTCACTCGTCCGACCCCGGCTGAATCGGTCGTGTTTAGTTTGTCGCATTGTGCCAGACGGCGAAGGCCTGGAGCCACGATTCTGCTGTTGACGGTTTTGCATGACTGAAACAGTTTGAGAACGAAGAGGTACGCCGTTTTATTTCACGAAAGACACGTTCTGCAGCGTTCCGATTTCCAAGTTTCTCGTATCGAAATTGGAGCCCAGATCGACGGAGTACAGTCTGGAGATGTTTTGCTCCATCGACGAGAAACACGGCATGATCGAGGTCATGTTTCTCAGTGAGTTCCTGCAGAAATCGTTCTGTCAACGCGGTCGTAGTCGTCGAATACAGCCGTATCTGGAGGATGTTGTTCGTTTCCGGATCGACAGCAGTGAACAGCCAATACCGATGTTCGTCAAGTTGAATCACTGTCTCGTCGAGCGCAACGTGATTCGGATTCTCGTCATCCGCCGGCTGTAGATCGCACTTGTGAACCCAATCGTGGACTGCCTTGCGACTCCGTTCGACACCGAATTTCTCTAATTCTCGAACGGTATTCGAAAGCGAGAGGCCAGCAAGATGGAGTCGAATACCGAGCTCCATCAGCTGACGCGGTGTCCGCTCTCGCTCCACAAAACTCAAATCGATCCAGTCGCTACACCCGCTGAGGCGGTCGATTTTTGGCATGGACACCACAAAATCGTACCGCCTCACTTTTCACGCATAACGAAACAGCGCCGCTGAATCCGACCGGCAAAATATGCCACTCGAGCGTGAACAGCAGGGTATGGACGACGAGGTTATCATCGACGAGCGTCTCGAGCGAGCGCTCGGTCGCGCCTGGCGCGACGATCGAGGCTGGGAACTGCTGACGCGACTGACCGAACTCCCGCACCGAATGGGCGGCTCGCCGAGCGAACGCCGAGCCGCGGACATCGTTCGCGAGGAACTGACCGACGCCGGCCTCGAGGACGTCCGGCTCCAGGAGTTCCCCATGCAGTACTGGGAGCGAGGCACCACCGAGTTCGCCGTCCTGGGAAGCGAGACGACGACTCGCGGCAGCGGAGACGAGGAGCGCGATGCGAACCCGAAGCGCGACGGCTCCGAGTCGGGTTCCACGGGCGTCGATCGCTCGTTCGAGGCGATCGCACTCCCGTACGCGCCGGCGGGCGACGTCGAGGGTCCGCTGGTCGACGTCGGCTACGGGACGCCGACGGAACTCGAGGACGTCGACCTCCAGGGGGCGATCGCCGTCGCGAGTACGACGACCCCGTCGGGCCAGCGGTTCGTCCACCGGATGGAGAAGTTCGGCCACGCGGTCGCGGCGGGTGCAGAGGCGTTCGTCTTCGCGAATCACGTGCCGGGGCAGCTACCGCCGACGGGCGCACTGAAGTTCGATAGCGAAGCCGCGGTCCCCGGCGTCGGCGTCAGCGCCGAAACCCACGACTGGCTGACCGAGTACGCCGAGCGCGGGGCTCGCGCTCGGCTCCGCGTCGACGCCTCGACGCAGGACGGCTCGAGCCAGAACGTACACGGAACCGTGGGGCCGGAGACGGACGAGGAGGTCCTCGTCGTCGCCCACTACGACGCCCACGACATCACGGAGGGCGCGCTGGACAACGGCTGTGGCATCGCGACCGTCGCCGGCGCGACGTCGATCCTGTCTGCGATCGAGGAGTCACTCGCGTGCCGGGTGCGAGTGGCCGGCGTCGGCTGTGAGGAGATCGGTCTCTTGGGGGCCGAGGCGATGGCGGACGAACTCGATCTCGACTCGATCCGCGCGGTGGTCAACGTCGACGGCGCGGGACGGTTCCGGAACCTGAAGGCGCTCTCGCACGGCTCCGAGCCGCTCGAGGAACTGGCCGGCGAGGTGACGAGCGCGGCGGGACAGCCGGTCGCTCACGATACCGATCCGCACCCGTTCAGCGATCACTGGCCGTTCCTGCGGGCCGGGGTGCCGGCACTGCAACTGCACAGCGAGCCGCCGGAGGGATCCGAACGGGGCCGCGGCTGGGGACACACGGCGGCAGACACGCGGGACAAGGTCGATCCGCGGAATCTCCGCGAGCACGCCATGTTGACGGCGCTGCTGGTTCGCGAGTTGATGCGGACGGACGTGCCGCGAGTCGAGGATAGCGAGTTGCGCGAGCAACTGCGAGAACAGGAGTACGAGCCGGGGATGCGGGCCGCCGAGGTCTGGCCGGCCGCGTGGGAGTGAGCGGACTGCCGATTCAGGAGGATACTCGCTCGCCGGATGAGTCAGAACGGGACGTCGTCCGAAATATCGCGCGAGGTTCCCTCACCCAACCCGTCGAATCCGGTCGTCACCGAGACGTAGTCGATCGCGTCGACCTCGCTCGGAAGTCGGCGCTGGATCGCCTGCGTCGTCATCGGGCTGACGCCACAGCCGCTGCAGGCACCGCTCAGGTTGATCTCGACGCGGCCCTCCTCGAGGTCGACGTCGGTGATCGACGAGTCACCGCCGTGGGCCTGAATCTGGGGGAAGTTCCGCTGGAGAAACAGCGACACCGCTTCTCGAACCTCGTCTTCGGGGGACTGCGGGGCGGACTCGCTCATAGGTGAGACGAGGAACTGGACGGATAAATCTCTGTTCACCGCTCGAGTCGCGGTGCGCTCTCGAACCCCGTTCCGAGAGACTGGTTTGCTATCGGTGGCGATCAGTAGCGGAGATTCGCGTATCACTCAGCCTGTTGAACAATCCGATATTTGTCAGAAACGGCGTCCAAGATACGGAGGGAGTGGGCAGCACGTGGTTTCTAGTCGCTTCTGCGGATTTCAACGGAGCCGGGATTCCGAATTGTAAGCGGCGTAACGCTCCTATCCAGGTCCGAAGGCCGCGATATCGGCTCCCACCGTCGCCAGCGCGTCGGCGGGGTTCGGGTCGCTGTCGGCCAGATGCGTGTACCGGTGGTCCGGGATGGTCGACAGTGCCGCCGTAACGGCCTCGCTGTACGTCTCGACGCCCGGTTCCGTCGGGTCATTGCCACCCCAGACGTCTCGGATGACGGTCATCGAATCGATGCGCACTTCCAGTCTGCGCGGCTCGTAGCGAGCCAACAGTTCGGAGAGCCCGAGTTGGAGGGCGACGTACTCGGCGGTGTTGTTCCCCGTCCGGGAGCCGACGGGTCGGCCGAGACGGGCGAGTTGGTCCTCCGCAGCGTCCACGATGACAGCGCCCGCACCTGCGGGGCCGGGGTTGCCGCGTGAGCTGCCGTCGACGTAGAGGACGAACGTGTCGCTCGTCGGCTCGGGGACAGGTGGCCGGGTGAGTCCGGACTCCAACAGGCTCTCGAGCGCGCGACGCAACTCGGCCGGGGTGGTCGCGGGGTCGAATAGACCGCCGTAGCCGGGGACTGTGCCGTCGACGGCGTCGGTGGCGGCCGGCACCTCGTAGCCGACGCCCGCGAGTACCTCGTCGACGAGCGTGGCGAGCGGTGAGAGGTGTTCGGCCGGGAGCGGGTCGTCGGTCACGTCACTTCCCCCTTCGAGTTTCGGCTCCGGGCCCGCACACCCTCGTTCCCGGATGCTCTCGTTGGCTGGTCGCACCACTGCATATCGGTCCTCGGTGGTCGAGCGGGATAATCTCTTCAGGTGGCACCGGTGGCAGGCCGGTTTGAATCGGTCGGCCCCTCGAGATCCTCAGCGGCTAATACAAACGGCCCGCTGAACATAGAGGATGGATTCAGCAAAACGACTTCGTTTGTTCCGAGCGATCTGCGCTGAATTTGCCGATCAGTAGACCTGCGAAGCTATCGTTCTTCGTGCTCTATATGGGTCATGATAACAATTATCATGGTTAGCTTCGTAGAACCAGAGTAGCGCTCACAGTGAAGCTCCGTCGAAAAAGAGGCCTGTTGTGAAGGGCGCAGTACGAGGGTGAAATCTATGGCAACCGTACGCCGGAGCGATACGGACGTTGTACAGGGAGCATTTGACGCTCTTAACGAGCGGGACCGCGAGGCCTTCACTGAATTACACACAGGTGACGTCACTCTTCATTTCGGTGATGAGAACATTCACGGTGTCGAAGCGGTTGTAGAGGAAGAATGGACGCACTTTGATGCGTTTCCCGACCTTGACTTGACACCTGATGCAATCATCGCCGACGATGAGAGCGTCGGAGTCAGATGGACAGTCGCCGGGACACACGAAGGCGAGTTCAACGGGATTGAGCCGACCGGAAGGACGGTTACCTACTCGATTATGGGTATGTTCAGGGTTGATGATGGAAAGATCGCGGAGGTGTGGCTCGTGGCGGATAGACTCGGGCTCTTGCAGCAACTCGGTGTCATTGAACCACCGACCGAGTAACGCGGTTCATCGGTCGGTTTTTCGGTCCGTGGCTGGCCACCGTATTACCTGTTCGGACTTTACTGACCGATTCTACCTCTGCTCTGATCGGGCAATGGTGCGTGCCGCATTTGCGCGTTGCAGCAAGACCTGAGCGAACTCCCGGATCACTGCTAAGAACGGCGTGCTAAATACAGAGGCTGTATTCACCACCTCTCGTTAGCCTGTGGCGTAGGTTTATGATTGAGTGCAGCGTACGATCATCGCTATGCCGTACGTCCAGTGTAACGGGGCAGACCTCTATTACGAGGACCACGGCGAGGGGCACCCGATCATTTTTCTTCACGGCGTGATGTGCGGTCTCAGGTTTTTCGAGCCGCAGTTAGTCAGTCTCTCGAACGAGTACCGCACAGTCGCCGTCGATTTCAGAGGGCATGGCCGGTCTGAGAAGACGGAACTCGGACACACAGTCGCGCAGTACGCCCGTGATCTTCACACGTTCCTCGAACAGCGAGACCTCGAAGAAGTTGTCATGGTGGGGTGGTCGATGGGTGCGTTCGTCTCGTGGGACTACGTGGATCAATTCGGCACGGAGCGGATATGGGGACTGGTTGATGTCGATATCGAGGCATCGCGTTTTCAGTGGGATGATTACGACTACGGACTCACCGACTTGGAGGGACTGAAAGATACGCTCGCACTGGTCCAGGAAGATCAGACGAGTTTCATCCAACGCCTCACGGAGCAAGTCTTCTCAAACCCCACCACGGAGATGAGAACGTTGCAGTTCGACGAGACGTCTCGGACTCCGACCCCCATCAAAAGCGCCATCCTGTTCGATGCGCTCACACGTGATTACCGAGCAGTCCTCCCCGAGATCGATGTCCCGATGTTGGTGTGCGCTGGCGGGGACGAAACACGGGGAACGGGGACCGTCGCAGCGGTGAGACACGTTGCAGACCTCGTCCCTGACGCCACGTTCGAACTATTCGAAGACTGCGGCCACTGTCCACCTATAGAGCAGCCCGAGCGGTTCAATCGGGTAGTGAGCCAGTTCATCGACTCACTGTGACCGATACGTGCGGTATATTCAGAAGCACCTGGGGGAACTACCAGAATACTGCCAAAACCACCGTACGAGATACTGAGTTCAGCATAGGTCGTTCGAACTACTCGGGTTCTGTCAGGAGTGGTGTTACCGACTCAGAGGATGTATTGGTTTGACGGTACTGACGGATACCGACTACCGCGATTATCCACAGATATCCGTCGCACTGAAAGACGCCGTGGACGATTCAGACTGGTTCTGGTGTTGCGGCGAAGAACCGTCCGAGTTCGTCGGCAACAGCCTCGGGCTTGAGGACAGGGCCGAGGTGCCCGGCACCGGCAATCTCGCGGACGTGGATATCGGCCACGTACTCGGTAACGTGGTGTGCACTGTCGATGAACCAGGGATCCGGCATCGATCGGGTCCCCTGCAAGAGCAGGACCGGCACCGAGATTTTGGTGAGCTCTGATGGATCGGTTGGGCTGGTCCCTTCGGACTCGAAGACCTGCTCGAACTCCTGAAGTTGGACCGGGACGTTCGGCGCTAACGCCTCGAAGAAGTCCAATTCCGTCGCGTCGGCCAGTTCGTCGTCGTTGGCGACGAACTCGATCCAGGCTCGGGCTGCATCGACCAACTGATCCTCCTCCGCTGCCTCACCTACGCGTCCGATCGCGTCCATCATACGTGCGGAGACGTCCTCGCTTATCACCTCGAAGACGGGCGGCTCGTAGGCGGCAACGGCGGAGACCGCGCCGGTGTTCTCCGCTGTAGCGAGCGAGAGCAGGGCACCGCTCGACCACCCCATCAACCCCACGGGTTCGTCGATGCTTTCTGCGAACGCTTTGACGTCCTGCACCAGCCGCCCGATCGAGAGGTCGGTGCTGTGGCCGCTCAGCCCCCGGCCCCGCGTACTCATGGCGTAGCAGGTGAACCGGTCTGTGAGCAGCGGCAACAGCTGCTCCCAGACCCTCTCTCCGTCACCCAACGCTCCTGGAACGAGGACCAGCGGCGGTCCCTGTCCGTGTACGCGTCCGACTATCTCGGTGCCATCATCCGAGACAGCTCGGTGAATTTCCATTTCCGTGCCTGTATCCGGTGGTGTCGCTTCGTCCATAGGATGGTCCCCTTCACACCACTATGGGACACAGTAGCATAGAGTCATCTCGTGGTACATTTGCACGTTCTGATCAGGATGCATCGTCTGACCAGAGACGCGACGCGTTACGGACCAGCCCGCCGGTGAACGATACGCGCCCTGTATTCTGCAGGATCTGAGCGAACTCCCGGATCACTGTCGAGAATGGCGTGCTGAATACGGAGTATGAGTTCAGCACGACGACTCCGTTTGGTTCGCGCCGAAACCGGTACCCCATCCGCTCACTACGGATGCATGCGTATCAGACGAAAGGCTGTCCTAGACCAACGAGATCACGATTACGACACTGCCGCCAGTGCCAGCAAGAATACCGACCCCACGCGCCAGTCGCTCACCCCACGCAACCGTCCGTTCGAGCGAAAGCACAACCGCGATGAGCGCCATCCAGACGATATTCATCGAGCCCACGATCACCATGAATGCGAACAGCGCCCAGCAACACCCAACACAGAAGACGCTGAACTGCCAGCTCATCCGGACGGCACCACGCACCCCCGGCCGGTGATGACCCAGAAGGAACCCGAGCGGTGACCGACAATACCGCAGACACCGGTATTTGTACGGTGAGAGCTGGTACCCCGATAAGAGTAGCAACGACCCACCCATCAGGAGCCCGCCGTGGGCGTTCGCGAGGCTGACAACCGGCACCAGCGCATTGACAACAAGCGGGACGATTCCCGTCACCGTCCAAACGAGTGCGTACGTCCCGATAAACGCCCCAACTCGCGTTGCTTTACCCGCGGCCGTCGTCCCCTCGAGTGTCTCGGCGTAGAGCCGGAAGAGCGGGACTGACGACGGGTACATCATGGCGACCATCATCACCCCCCACATGAGCAGGTACAGGCTGATACCAGTCAACCCGTTCGAGAGCGCTATCGCCTCCGGTGCTCCCGGGTCGGACATCTGCATTTGCATCCCCATCTGTCCGCCGGGCATCGGGAGCCAGCGACCGATGACTGCTGCCCACGCGAGCAGCGCGATTACGTAGGTAACGAGCGCGACAATCGGGATGCGCCGGTGGGTAATTCGATCCCGGAACGAGTCGTGGGTCCCCATGATCGATTGACGATGTCGCTGTTCTACCGCCCTCAGGAGTTCGCCAATTCGAAGTCGCCGAGGTAGGCGTTGTTTCCGGAGACGTCCCACGTGAACTGGTCATCGTAGGAGACGGTGGCCGTGGTTGACTTCCCAGTCTGTACCTCCGTACTCTCCGTCAGTGGGTGAGGGGAGATCGTACCGACCTCCTCGTTGAATCCGACCGCGCCGCTCGCGTCCATTTCGATGGCATCCCCGATCTCGACGGAGAAGTCCGCCCCGTCCCGCGAGAAGCTGATCGGAACGGTTGTGACGTCGGCGGATCGGACGTGCGTGTCAGCGACGGGCGCCCAGATGCCACCGGCGCGGCCGGAGTAGATGTCCTCGAGGGCCTCGCGCTGGTCGTCGGTGGCTGTCTCGTCGAGGAGTAACACGATGTCCCACTCCGTCTCGGGGGCGAACATGACCCCCTCATCGGTCGAAATGAGCATGCCGACATCTACCCCACTCAGGTCGACATCACCGTAGCTTCCCTCCTCGATATGCCACGCCAGTGAGACGGTACAGACGTCATCGTCCGGTGATTCCATCCATACACACTGGCATGCAACATCGCAGTTGCAGGCTTCAACGTAGTCTCCCTTGATGGTCCATTCTTGTACCATTGATGAACACCGTGTGGTACGCCAGCAAGCACCATGATAAAGCCATCTAGTGAAAATATACCACCTGGTGAAACCGTTGGGTTGACCTCCCTATTCGCCTGCAGATGTCTCAACAGTAAACATGCGCGCACGGTATCTCGTTGTCTTGTACCGGACAATCACTGCCTTCGCGAATCAAGCAGGACGTCGTGCGACCGGGCGACGCTACTGGACTCGTCCGAACAACTAGCCGTCCACGTGTTTGCAACACGTCCGGTTAGTAACGACCGGGGTACGACCGACAGTCGCCCCAGAGGGTGGTCGGACTGTCGTCGTCTCGATCGTCACGCTCGACGTCACGCCGGAGTTCGGACGCACCGTATCGCTCGCTCTCGAGCAGCCGATCGGCCAGTTCCGGCGCGACGGAGACGCGTCGACACTCCCCCGCCACGATGAGCCCGTCCGGGCCGAACGTGAACTCGATGTCGTAGTGGCGTACGCGTTCGCCGCGCGCCTCGAGTTCGGGGTGGATCGTCTCGAGGACGTCCGCGACGTACTCCAGAACGAGCTTCGTCCCCGGCGCGTCGCTCGTCTCGAGGTCGACGCGGACGACCGGGACGTACGCCGGTCGGTCGTCTCGCTCGGCGTCCGCGACCTCGCTCGAGGTGTCGCTGGATGCGTCGACGACGGCGATTCGACGGACGGTCGGCGGCCGCTCGAGGTGGGTGCCGGCTCCCGGTCCCATCGCGTCGGCGAGTCGGGCGTCGAGTTCGCTCGCGTGTGCACGCTGGGCTCGAGTGCGCCGGCGGTACCGAACGACCGCGGCGAGGCTGAGAGCGGAGAGGAGCGCGGCGACGGCACCGAGGACGACGAGGCTACCGGGCATTATCGTCCGTATTTCGCGTCAGGTCAGTAGTGGTTTCGCCCGAGGGGAGCCGTTCGAGGCGCGCCGTCTCGCTGCCGTCGACCGTCGGTGGAGTCGCGCGCCACTCACCGGACGCTCGGGCCGGTTCGGACGTGTTAGCACACTGAACTCGCGCCAGCGTCCATTCCAAACGGTTTATGGCCGTCGGTTGATTACGCCGGGACATGGCGAAACAGCAGACCGAAGTTCGCGAACTCCAGGAAGGAAGCTACGTCATGATCGACGATGCAGCGTGTAAGATCAACGCCTACTCGACCGCCAAGCCCGGCAAACACGGCAGCGCCAAGGCTCGTGTCGAGGCCGTAGGTGTCTTCGATGGGAAGAAGCGTTCGCTCTCCCAGCCCGTCGACGCGAAGATCTGGGTCCCGATTATCGAGCGGAAAAACGGGCAGGTCGTCTCCGTCGACGGCAACGACATGCAGGTCATGGACCTCGAAACGTACGAGACGCTCACGATGCGCATCCCCGAGGACGTCGACGTCTCCCCCGACGAGAACATCGAGTACCTCGAGATGGAAGACCAGCGAAAGATCGTCTAATGTTTCCCGGGGCGACCGACGGACGCGAGGAATCCGACACGCGAGGCCGAACGGCCGACCGTGGAGGCGCGAACTTCGTGGTCGTCGGTGCGCCCCTGGACGTATCGACGACCTTTCAGCCGGGGACCCGCTTCGGTCCCCGACGCATTCGAACTTTTGCGGAGCCGTTCGACGACTACGACCACCGGACGGACCAGCACTTTTCCGACCTCGGCGTCGAAGACCGCGGCGACGTCCGCGCCTGGGACGATGCCGAGGCGTATCTCGACTACCTCACCGGGACGCTACGCGACGTCGTCTGGGACGACGCCGTCCCGCTGACGCTGGGCGGCGAACACACCGTCTCGCTCGCGGGCGCGCGCGCAGTCGAACCCGAGACCGTGGTCTGTCTCGACGCTCACCTCGACCTCTACGAGGCCTACGACGGGAACGAACTGTCCCACGCCGCCGTTATGCGGCGACTACTCGAGGTCGAGAGCGTCGAGGAGGTCGTCCTCCTCGGCGTGCGAACGGGCAGCGAGGCGGAGTGGCGGCGCGCGGCGGCCGACGACGTGACCGTCGTCCCGCCCGAAGCCGCCGCCGACTGGTCGGTCGGGGATCGGCTCGAGAATCGGGACGTCTACCTGAGCGTCGATATCGACGCGGCCGATCCGGCGTACGCGCCGGGGACGGGGACGACGGAGCCGTTCGGCCTCGAGTCCCGGGAGATGCGCGATATCGTCCGCGAGGTGGCACCCCACGCGAGCGGGTTCGACGTCGTCGAAGTCAACGATCGCGACGACGGGCAGGCCGCGTCGCTGGCCGGGAAGCTGGTTCGAGAGTTCGTCTTCTCCCACGCCGACGACCGGTAGCGACCTTCGGCCCCGTTTTTCGACCGGACGTCGCGTCTTTCGGCCCAGCGCCTTTGCACGCTCGTCCCGATCGGGCCGTATGGATGCGATGGACACCGCTCGAGGCCCGACGGTCCTCGTCCACCGCGAGATTCCGTTTCGCGAGACCGACGGCGGTCGGACGCTCGACCTCGACGTGTACCGGCCGCGTGATACCCCAGATTCTGCGACCGGTCGCGGCTCGAGTTCCGATAGCGACCGTCCGTCGAGTGCCGACGACGCCTCGAGCACGGACCGTCCGATCGTCGTCTTCGTCTACGGCGGCGGCTGGACCGACGGTGCGACGGGGCAGTTCGCGCGATACGCCCTTGACTTCGCCGCATCCGGGTGGCTCGCCGTCGAGTGCAGCTACCGGCTCGCGGACGAGGCGGCGTTTCCGTCCCAGATCGTCGACGTCCACGCCGCACTCGACTGGCTCGGCGAGCGCGCGGCCGAGTACGGCGGCGATCCCGATCGGCTCGCGCTCGCCGGCCACTCGGCCGGCGGCCACCTCGCGGCGCTGGCGTCGCTGACGCGCACGCATCCCGAGTTGACTCCCCCTCCGGCGAGTCGACCCGACGAGGTTCCGCCGGTCGCGGCCGTCGGGGGTGTCAGCGGGATCTACGACTTCGACCTCTCGGCCGACTCCCGCGAGGACTTCGCGGACCGCCTCGGCACCCGCGATGGCGACTGGGCGCTCGAGGACCAGCGACGGACGGCCTCGCCGGTCACGCACGTCTCCGCCGACGATCCGCCGGCACCGACGCTGCTCCTCCACGGCGCCGACGACGCGGTCGTTCCCGCCGCCCAGTCCGCGCGCTATCGAGACGTCCTCGAGTCGGCGGGCGCGCCCGTCGAGTGTGTGATCGTCCCCGACGGGGACCACGTCTTCCTCCACAGTTCCAGCGGGTATCCGGCGACTCGAGATCGGCTCCGGGCGTTTTTCGACGAGCACGTCTGAGCGGGTCACGCCGCTGGGGTGAGTTGCGACCGACTCAGAACGGCGACGACAGGTACGCCTTGGGAATCGAGTTCCGCACCGTTACCAGCGGATCGACCACCTGACTGATCTCGAGGCCGCCCACCAGACTCGAGAACAGGTAGGCGTCGGTCGCGTCGAAGCCGTGTTCGGTCTCGAGCAGCGCGATCGCGTCCCGGTTCGCGAGTTCGCAGGCCTCCTCGAGCGTCTCCGCGCTCGCGAGCGGTTTCCACGCGTCGGGCGTTTCGACCAGCGGTCGCCGGAGATCGACGTCGGTCGCGCCGCCGTCGATCACCTCGACCGTCACGTCGATCTCGGTCGCGACCTCCGAACCGGTGCCGCACATCTCGCCGTCGGCCATCGCGGCCTTGCAGTCGCCCATCGCGAGCATCGCGCCGTCCTGAAAGACGGGGAAGTAGATCGCGTTCCCCGCGGTTACGTCCGTCGAATCGAGATTGCCGCCGTGGTCGTGCGGAACGAGTGTCGTGTACGACGCCGAGTCAGGGGCGACGCCGATCGTTCCGATGACGGGGTCGATCGGGACCTCGAGGTCGTCGAACTCGAGGGTTGCGCCGTCCGCCGAAACCGGTGTCATTCGCGTGCGCGGCGCTTCGATATCGTCGTAGCCGTCGAGCAGACCGAAGCCGTCGATGGTGATCACCCGGCCGCGGGCTTCGACGATCCGGATCTCCTCGATCTCGACGCGGAGGACGTCGCCCGGCGTCGCCTCCTCGAGCGCGATCGGTCCCGTCGCGGCGTTGACCTCCTCGGGGACCGATTCGATCACGTCCGACTCGGCTTGCACCGCGCCGTCCAGGCTGTCTCTCGTCTCGATCGTCAGTTCCGCGCCCGACTCGACCGTGGCGAGCGCCTCGAGATCGGGCGTGAACTCGTAGATCGCTCCGTCCTCGTGAGAGACCGTCTCGCGTGACATGCGTGCAGCTATCAGCGGACAGGGTAGTAAATCGATCCCTCGAGGGACTCTCGGCCGTCTATCGACCACCACTATCATCCCCTTGCACATGCGCCACACACCTTGATACGGGGATTGGGTGTGGAAATTTCCGACTATGGAATTCCCGGTTCGTCCGTCTACGAGGTGGCTGCCACGTCGGCGCATCCAGCGACGACGATCGCTTCGATCGCACAGCCAGCATCGAAGAGACGGGGTCGACGATCCGATCGGCACCCGCCGAGGGGTGTGCCGATGAGCGACCTGCCCCCGATGACGTCCGTCAAGCGGTGGCTCGTCACGACGAACCACAAGGACGTCGGGATCCTCTATCTGGTGACGGCCCTGTTCTTCCTCCTGTTAGGTGGCGTCCTCGCGTTGATCTTCCGCGTCCACCTCTGGGAAGCGGGTGGAACGGGGCTTCTCTCGGGCAACGAGTTCAACCAGTCCGTCTCCATGCACGGACTGTTGATGGTCTTCTGGTTCCTCTCGCCGATCGCGACCGGCTTCGCGAACTATCTCGTTCCGTTACAGATCGGTGCGAAGGACCTCGCGTTCCCGCGGCTGAACGCCATGAGTTACTGGTTCTACCTGTTCTCGGGCATTCTGGTCGCCATCTCGTTCTTCCAGGGACGCGCGTTCGCGGGCGGCTGGTACATGTACGCCCCGCTGAACGTACCGATGTACCATCCGGCGATGGAGGCGACGACCGGCGGGAACGCGACGATCCTCGCGCTGATCCTGTTCGTCTTCTCGATCACGATCGGGTCCGTGAACTTCCTCACGACGATTCACCGCTCCCGCGCCGAGGGACTGGGACTGTGGAACATGCCGCTGTTCACCTGGTCGTGGCTGCTGACCATTTGGATGATGCTGTTCGCGTTCGCCGCGTTGCTCGCGGCCCTCCTGCTCCTCGCGTCAGATCGGGTCCTCCTCACGCAGTACCTGGCGACCGATCAGGGGTCGAGTCTGCTGTGGGCGCACCTGTTCTGGTTCTTCGGCCATCCGGAGGTGTACATCGTCTTCTTCCCCGCGCTGGGGATCATGTTCGAGACGTTCCAGACGTTCACCGGCCGTCGACTCGTCGGCCGAAAGTGGGTTATCATCGCGATGGTTCTCGTGGCCGTCCAGTCCTTCCTGGTCTGGATGCACCACATGTTCCTGACGACGATCAACCTCGAGATCAAGACGCTGTTCATGGCGACGACGATCGGGATCTCGCTGCCGTTCGACCTGATGGTTTTCGCGCTGATCTACACGATGGTCAAAGGGCGGGTTCGGTTCACGACACCGTTTCTCTTCTCGCTGGGAGCGCTCGTGCTGTTCATCCTCGGGGGCATCACGGGAGTCTTCCTCGGCGCCGTGGTGCTGGACTACGAGTTCCGCGGCACCTACTGGGTCGTCGCCCACTTCCACTACGTGATGGTCTCGGGGGTCACCGCACTGATCGCCGGCCTCTACTACTGGTGGCCGAAGATCAGCGGAAAAATGTACTCCGAGACGCTCGGCAAACTCCACTTCGCGGTCTACTTCGTCGGGTTCAACCTGCTGTACTTCCCGATGTTCCTCGCCTGGGAGACGCCGCGCCGCGTCTTCAACTACGGCGAAGGGGTGCAGATCTACCATCAGATGGCGACCGTCGGGGCGTTCGTCCTCGGCGCGTCGTTCCTGCTCATGTTCTTCACGTTCGCGAAGAGCTGGGTTTCGGGTCCCGACGCACCCGACAACCCCTGGGAATTCTCCCGCACCGCCGAGTGGGCGATCCCCTCGCCTCCGCCGCTCGAGAACTGGGACGGCCGCCCGAGCTACGCCAGCGGCCGTCTCGAGTTCGTCGACGAGACGTCGGCGACGACCGACGGTGGCGTGGTGACCGAGGAGGTGAGTCAGACCGAACACGCGGATCACGCAAGCATCTGGCCGCTCGGCATCGGGGCCGGGGTCTTCGTGTTCTTCCTCGGTCTGTCGGGACTGACGCCGTACGTGCTCGAGTTCGCCCAGGCGCGCGGGCTCGAGGACGCCGATACCGCCGCCGAGCCGAACGTCCTGTATCCGATCCTCACCGCGGTCGGAGTGGCGATTCTCGGGTACGCGCTCTTCGAGTACGGCCGTGAGCGGTTCGACGCCCCCGAGATGGCGATCGCCGAGCGCTGGCCGTTCGAGGGCGTCGGAACCACGAAACTCGGCGTCTGGTTCTTCTTAGCGTCGGACGTCGTCGTCTTCGGGGCCGTGATCGGCGCGTTCATCTTCATGCGCCTGCACATGGGCTGGGGTAACTGGACGAAAGTTCCGTTCGCCTCCTGGCCCGGCCTGCTCAACACCTACATCCTGCTCACCTCGAGTTTCACGGTCGTCCTGGCACTGGTGTTCGCCGAGCGCCAGAACAAGCGGGGGCTGCTCGGCGCGATGGGCGCGACGATCCTGCTCGGATTGGCGTTCATGGGCGTGAAGGCCTACGAGTACAGCGTGAAGTTCTCCCACGGCGAGTACTGGTGGTACGGGCTCGAGTACACGGTTTACTACGTTACGACGGGGTTGCACGCCCTTCACGTGATTTTCGGCTTGCTCATCGCCGTCTTCATGATCTACCGGATCGCGAGCGTCGACGCCTATCTCGAGGACAACCGGCCGGTCGAGTTCTTCGGACTCTACTGGCACTTCGTCGACATCGTCTGGGTCTTCCTGTTCCCGCTGTTCTACCTGATGTGACGGCAGACTGGGGCCAGTACAGGTCTCGGACGTTCGATCGGTACGGGGTTCGCTCGCCGCGTTCGATCTCGTTCGTCCGCCGTATCCGCTCGGCGTCGACGGGTCCCCGACGCGGAACCAGTCGAATACAAGGACCTCGGTGGGCAACCTCGGGTCATGGAGCTCGCCACGTTCGTCGACCGACTCGACGAGGAACTGCGCACCGACGACTACGCCGACCTCGACGCCAGCGCGAACGGCCTGCAGGTCGGAGCCGAGAGCGGCGCAGTCGACCACGTCGCCTTCGCCGTCGACGGCGTCGACGCGACGTTCGAGCGCGCGGCCGACGCCGGCGCCGACGTGCTCGTCACCCACCACGGCATCTCGTGGGGCGGCTTCGACCGCGTGACCGGCCGCACCTACGACCGGATCGAACCCCTGATCGCGAACGACCTCGCGCTGTACGTCTCGCACCTCCCGCTCGACGGCCATCAGGAACTGGGCAACGCCGCCGGCGTCGCCGACGTGCTCGACCTCGAGGACCGATCCCCCTTCGGCGAACTCGGCCCGGAGTACATCGGCCAGCGCGGCGCTGCAGCCGACGCCTATACGATCGACGAGCTACGAGAACGGCTCGAGAGCACGCTCGAGACCGGCGGCCAGCCGGTCCGAACCCTCGAGTTCGGTCCCGACGAGATCGAGGAGATCGCGATCGTCACCGGCAGCGGGACCGACTGGCTCGACGAGGCCGTCGAGGCGGGTGCGGACGCGCTGATTACCGGGGAGGGAAAACAGAAAGCCTTCCACGAGGCTCGCGAGGCCGGCATCCACGTCGTGCTCGCCGGCCACTACGCGACCGAGACCTTCGGCGTGCGGGCGCTGCAGGATCTCGTCGAGGAGTGGGATCTCGAGACGACGTATCTCGAGGTTCCGACCGGACTCTAGCGGTGGCGGTCGACCTCGAACGTCCCCTCGAGGTCGACCTCGAGCGGTGTCGAGGAGTTCCGTCCTGACCGAAACCGTTCATCGTGTTGTCGCATTCGAACGGCAGCATGTGGCAGGAGAAGTAACGGGGCGCCGAGTTCTGGAGATGAGCGACGGGTCGCCGGTCCTCGGTGAGTCGAGTGATAGATCGTCGGGACGCCACTGGGGTGCAGGCGTTCGATCCCGCTCGTCGAACGTCGGCGCGACCGAAACGACGGAATCGCGACGTTCAAACCGCTGGCTCGTGGACCCACTGGTATGAGCGACGAGCACGATCACGGCAGCGATGGCGACGGCGAGGCGGACGGAGACGGCCACCACGATCCAGCGCGAGAGACCTTTTCGCACGATCCGATCGGGCACGCGGAGGCCCGTGCGGGAATGACCGTCGGCGAACTCGCCGACGAGTACGGCAACGCCGGCGTCGGCGCAGCGGATCTCCACGAGGCCGTCGGCATCACCGAGTCGATGTTCGACGACGACGTAACCGTCTTTTTCTCGCTCGCAGGCGCGATGGTCCCCACGGGCATGCGCCGGATCGTCGCCGACCTGATCCGCGAGGGCCACATCGACGTCCTCGTGACGACCGGAGCGAACCTCACCCACGACGCCATCGAGGCGATCGGCGGGAAACACCA
The DNA here is from genome assembly GCF_051351675.1 of Natronorubrum halobium. Classification (NCBI taxonomy): domain Archaea; kingdom Methanobacteriati; phylum Methanobacteriota; class Halobacteria; order Halobacteriales; family Natrialbaceae; genus Natronorubrum; species Natronorubrum halobium. Next base: position 4,784,374 of record NZ_CP195595.1, on the reverse strand, counting down.
CCACGGAGAGGTCCACGCCGAGGGGAAGACCGAACGCGAACACGACGAGACGCTGCGCGACGAGGGCGTGGATCGGATCTACAACGTCTACCTCCCACAGGAGTTCTTCGCCGACTTCGAGGGCCACCTGCGCGAGGAGGTCTTTCCGGTGCTCGAGGCGGAGTGCGAGGAATCCGGACCGGTCTCGATCCAGCGGCTCACCGAGGAACTGGGGCGAGCGAACGCCGAGGTCAACGACCGCGACGACGTCGATGAGGGCCCCGGCATCGCCGCCGCGGCTTACGAGAACGACGTTCCAATCTACTGTCCCGCCGTGCAGGACTCCGTGCTCGGCCTGCAGGCCTGGATGTACTCCCAGACCGGCCCGTTCTCGCTCGACGCGCTGGCGGATATGACCCCGCTCACCGACATCGCCTTCGACACCGAGGAAGCCGGCGCGTTCGTCGTCGGCGGCGGCGTTCCCAAGAACTTCACCCTGCAGACGATGCTCGTCACCCCCGGTGCCTACGATTACGGCGTCCAGTTGACGATGGATCCCAAACAGACCGGCGGTCTCTCCGGCGCGACGCTCGACGAAGCCCGCTCGTGGGGCAAATTCGAGAAGGACGCCGAGAACGTCTCGGTCTACGCCGACGCGACGATCACGTTCCCGCTCGTGGTCGCGGCCGCACTCGAGCGACTCGAGGGATAGACGGGGCGCTCGAGAGGATTCGGATGCTGATCGTTCCACGTTGTGGTGGCGCGCGCGAGGCCGCGGCGAGCGACCAGCGAGGCGCGGGCTGAAACTGCGCGAGGTCGTCGCGAGTAGTGCGGGACCGAAGGTCCCGCAGACCATGCGAACGGGCGCTGCGAGGCGGTTGCACCGCCTCGAGTTCGTGGCGCGTCGCGCCGCGCACGGCCCGTGAGCAAATATCACGAGCGACTGCGTGGAAGACGCGAAGCGTCTTCCTGTGGATGAGCGAAGGAACAACATGACTGAGCGAACCGGCTGGGGAGGGCGCGGCGATTCCTTGCCGCCAGCATGAGCAGGACGCTCTTCGTCGGGGTTTTCACACGGACCCGTATTCCACCAGATATGCTGGTGGAATTTGGAGCAACTGGGAGGAACGTAGTGTCTCTGCTATCGTGGCAACGGGGATTGCCACGTCCTCCCCAACCGATTCGTTCGGTCGCTCTGCTCCCTCACTCATCCCTCGCGCAGTTTCGAACCACAGTTCGCTGGTCGCTCACTGCGGTTCAGCACGCGCCACCGCACACCGGTGTCGCAGCTGATGCGATCGCCCCGCGCTCGTCGCGAGTCGCGCGGGACCGAAGATTGCGGACCGCACAACGGGCCGAACGCCCGCGAACAGATGCAACGAGCGACTCGAGAATCAGTAGCGCTCGGTAACGCTGGCTCCGGGTTCGGATCGACGGCCGGTCCGCTGTTCAAATGTACTGCTGTTTCCACTGCTGGCGTTCGTCGATCGTCCGGCGCCCCTTCTCGGAGATGTCGTAGTAGTTCGTCCGCCTATCGTGTTGGCCTTTGTCGACCAGCTCTTTGTTGACGAGCGTGTCGAGATTCGGATACAGTCGCCCGTGATTGATGTCCGATCGATAGTACGATTCTATCTCCGATTTTACATCTTGGCCGGACGGCTGGTCGGCGCCGGCGATCACGTACAGGAGGTCTCGTTGGAATCCGGTCAGATCGTCCATTGTCTGTTACTCGACTAATCACAGTACGAACGGGGTATTCGTAATCCAGCACATACGCCGTGTCGAGTCCGGTTACAGTCCCCTTCAGAGACCGGAACGGTCCGTATCCGCTCCCTACTGACAGTAGCCACCGGAATACGAGGCTGCAAACACCACTCCGTTGAAACGTTTGTGTCCGCAGGGTTCCGATCCGCTCCGACCGGGACCGAACCGGGAGTCAGGAGGCATACTCACGCCACAGGATCAACACCCTTCGACGCACACGACTCCGTAATGACCGATCGCTCGATCCCCGTCTACGAGGTCGTCGTCGTGGGAGGCGGCCCCGCCGGCCTGACGACAGCGCTGTACACCACTCGTCTCGGCCATCGAACGGCCGTCTTCGAGAAGGAAGGCGGCCGCCACGCGGCGGTCAGCCACGTCCACAACCTGTTGGGCGTCTCCGAGAACGTCTCCGGGCGGGAACTGGCGTCCCACGCGGTCGACCAACTCGAGCACTACGGCGGCGACTTCTACCCGGACGCGGTCGAGTCGGTGACTCGGATCGAGGACCACGCCGACGGGTCCGGTGCCGTCGATGCTGACGACAGCAGTGCCACCGATTCCGGCGAACCCAGTGAGACCGGTTCCGACGGGAGCGACGCGGACGGGCCCCGATTTCGACTCGAGTCGACCCACGCAACGGTCGACGCCGACAGGGTCGTCTTCGCCACCGGCTTTCGGGACCGCAGCCCGGACGTGCCGGACCTCGAGCGCTTTACGGGCCGCGGGCTCCACTACTGTCTGCACTGCGACGCGTACACGCTGGGCGACGGGCCCGTCTTCGTTCTCGGACACACGGAGAGCGCGGCCCACGTCGCGATGGCGATGTGCAACTTCACCGCCGACGTCGACCTCCTGGTAGACGACCGCGAACCCGAGTGGGACGACGAGACGAGCGCGCAACTCGAGGGCCATCCGATCGACCTGATCGACACGGCCGTCGTCTCGGCCTACGAAGACGACGGCATCGACAACGACGAACCGCCCTGGATAGGCGGCCTCTCGTTCGCTGACGGCACCGAACGGGACTATCTCGGCGGCTTCGCGATGTACGGCTCCGCATACAACGCCGATCTGGCAGCGGATCTCGGCTGTGCGCTGAGCGACGAGGGGGCGATCGACGTCGACGAGCGACGGGAGAGCAGCGTCGACGGGGTCTACGCCGTCGGCGACGTCACCCACGGCCAGAACCAGACCACTATCGCCATCGGTGACGGGGCCTACGCCGGGCTGGCGATTCACAAGGACCTCCGGACGTTTCCGAAATCGGTCGATACGCTCGAGAGCGAACGCGAGGCCGAGACCAGCGACGAAGCCCCGCTCGAGGACTCGGTCCCCGGAAGCGCGCCCGATCTGCGAGCCCAGATGCGACGCGTGCGCGAGATGGATCTCCATCCGGGGCTCCGCGAGCCGTCACCCGGTCGCGAGTGATCGGCTCGCGTTCACCCGGCGTCTCGCTCGAGCGGGTGCGCTCGGTCGACGGTCGATCACTCGTCGATCGAACCGACCGGTTTCCGTTGCTCGTTCCAGTCGTCGTCTCCGGGTTCGAGAACTAGCTCGCGTATCCACCTCGATCAGTTTCTCCCGTCTCTCGAGCAGTTTCTCCCGTCTCTCGAGCAGCTACTCCTCCTCGTCGACTAGCTCCAGGACCGACACGTAGTCGAGGGGGGTGGCGTGTTCGGCCCGGATGAGGTTCTCGTCGTTGATCTCGAGGGACAGCTCGTCGAGCTGTTCGGCCACGTGTGTGATGTTCTCGTCTTCGGCCCCGACCGCTTTGATGTGCAGATTCTCCTGGCCGGTCATCAGTTCGGTCACTTCGACGACCTGTGGAAGCTTCATCGCCTCCTCGGCGACCCCGGCGCGGTCGCTGATGCGTGCCGTACAGCTGAAGTGAAAGTGGAGACGGAGTCCCGTCCGGTCGTAGTCGACGGTCGTCGTGTACCCGGTAATGATGCCCTCCTCCTCCAATCGATCCATCCGGTTGTGGATGGTGTTGTCCGAGACGCCGATCTTCTCGGCCAGTTCGATCGCCTTGTACTGAGCGTTTTCCTGGAGGTAGTTGAGCAACTGTCTGTCTACGTCGTCGATCTGATACGCCGTCATAGCTACACTTTTCGATTGACGCCTATGTGGCTGACGATATTCCACTCCTTCACCGCTTTGAGTTCGATATTTTCGAGGCTATAGCATAACGTGGGAATACTCGTACACTCTCTCGCCTCATTTAAGTCATTCTCCGGCCAGTGTGAAATTTCCACCTATTAGGTCCGTATTATTCGACGATCGATCTTTTAAGCGCTAATCGTGGAACTTTCGAAGATAAATCCCTGAGTTTTTATACTCGCGCAGCCATGTATTGCTGTGAAACACGCACCTGTCGCGACGACGTCGACACCGTACTCTCTCGAACCTGACACGATCACTGAAGCGGTTTTCAGTGCCGTCGGCGACGCGGAACGGGTGTCCCCGCTGGAGTTGCAACCGCTGACCACCGCTATCGATCCGGACGCTCTGGAGGCACTCTTTCGAACGAGTACGGGAGCCACGACCATCGAATTCGACTATCACGGCTATCGAGTGTGCGTGTCCAGTGACGAGCGGGTTACTGTCCGTGTCTATAATGACTAGCGAGAGACCGGAGTTTTGGAACTATTGTGCCCACTGTGGTGCTGAGCTCGGCCTCGACGACTGGCCTCCGGTCGTCGAACTCGTCCACGATATCGACGATCACAGCATCTATTCGTTCTGTGACGACGGGTGTAAGGCGGCGTGGAACCGCAGCGAGTAGCAGGTGATTCGACGGACGGTTGCCGGAACTAGGCTATCTGTGACCGAACGGTACGGCCTCGCCTTTCTCGTCAGTACGTCCGGTAACTCGCCGAGCCTACGTCGATCCGAACGAGCGTGTTCTCCGCGTAGGCCTCCGGCTCCGCGTCGTACTTCTCGTTGATCAGCCGGCGCGCCTCGGCCGTGTCGGACTCGTCGTCGACGACCGTCGCCGTGCCGAGCAGCGTCACCATCCAGCGCGTCTGGCCCGCGTCGTCAGCCTGAATCGAGAGCGAAACGCGGGGGTTCTCCCGAACGTTCGCCAGTTTTCGGCCCGTCGTCACGATCTCGACGACTCCGTCGTCCGCCACGTAGCGGTACCAGACGGGAGCGACGTGCGGTCGACCGCCGACGCAGGTCCCGAGATGGGCCATCAGCGGCTCGCTCTCGAGCAGCCGTTCGGCTTCTGAGGGAACCGTCACAGTGAGTAACCCGACGGCGATCAGCAAAAGCGGCCGCCATGGTGGTGCCGAGGCGTGGCTCCTCGAGGCGATCACGCGGGATCGGTACCGATTCGTCGATCGTGCCAGCCGCTGATATCACGGCGCGGACTCGCCGGTCCTCGACCGTCGAATCCGTTCGACGTCCAGGGTCGCGTAGTGCCAGAGCGTGCCGGTCAGGCCGTCCTCGGCAATCCGGCGGCCGGAGCTCTCGACTAACACCGTGGGGCAGTACCCCGTCGGATACCGGCGAGCGAGCCGACGGCTGAACGCGGTATCCTCGTTCGGAATATTCGGGAAGCCGCCCAGTTCGTCGAACGCCTGTCGGTGGACGACGCAGTTGAATCCGGGAAGAATGGGGTACTCGAGTCGCGGGAAGACGTGGTTGATCGCCGCCTCCATCAGCATCGCGCGTCGCGGGCCGCTGATTCGGCAGTAGGAACTGGCGGCCGCGAGCCCGTTCGCCTCGAGATAGCCGAGCAGTTCGGTGAGGTAGTTCGCCCGGAGTTCCGTATCGGCGTCGACGAACGCGAGCCACTCGCCGGTCGCGGCGGCCGCACCCAGGTTTCTGGCCTGAGCGATGCTCGAGTCGGCGTCCTCGAGAACGGTCGCGTCGTACTCTCGAGCGATCGCCCGCGTCTCGTCCGTCGAGCCGCCGTCGACGACGAGCACATCGTACGCGTAGCTCGTATCCAGCGCCGCGATGCTCGCGAGCGCGGCCCGAAGGTAGTCGGCCTCGTTCCGCGTCGGGATCACGAAGCTCACGTCCGGCCGGTCGTGGCTCGCGGGTTCGTCGGTACGATCGTCGATTTCGGCAGCGGTCTCGTCGGGGTCACCAACCATCGAAACGTCTACTCGAGAGGTCTCGCCCGTATCGTCTTAATTTGTGGGTGTGTACCCGAGCGCTCGTGGGGCTGCGGTGGACCCTTGGGGATGGGTGGCTCCGCTTCGGGACTGTGACCGGCCCGTCGTGGGAATCGTCGTCTCGAGTCGACTGTGCGAGTTGCTACCTCGTGTCTTACTTTCACACGAGTTTCGACGGCAGAATTATCTATCATGAACTTTTATAACCACGGAGCCTGAAGAGGGGAGTACAGATGTCGGTCGTACACGTAGTAGCGTAAACTCGCCCTTCTCTCCGACGAGTCCCAGTACCGCCTTCCGACGACATAACACCATCCGACCGACATGAGCACACAACACCTGCAGACCCGGACCGAACGACAGCGCGATCGACCGACGAACCGAACTCGAGCGACCCCCGCCGAAACTGCGGCCCTCACGACGGACCCGCGGACGGCCACCGACCGTGCCCCCCTGACGTTCTCGAACCGGAATCGGGCGCGACTCGAGAACCTGATCGACGAGTTCAACACCGCGTTCGCGGGCGATGCGGACGGGTCGTAACGGGACGGCTACCTCCTTTCGTGCGTCGGCTTCGTGCGGATTCGCTCGCGCAATCCAAACCGTCTTTTGAGTGACTGCACTACGTCCGAATGGCCGATGACGATTCACTCGCTCCGAGCCGGACTCGGCACCCGGTGGTGACGAGCCCTATGAGTGCCGAGGCCTTCGAACCGCTGTTAGATATTTAAGCGTCGTTAGACAAACGTCCAATAAGACGAGGTTGGTTTAAATGACTGGTTGGCAAACATCCACCGGTGTCAGTGACGACACCGTGCAGGTACAGCTCTACACCCCAAAATCACTCAAAAAAGACTGGCAAGACGAAGCCGAGAACCGCGACGAATCGATGAGCAGCTACCTCCAAGAACTAATTCAAGAAGCACGGTTCCTCCGACAACAGGGCCAGCTCCAGATCGGCGATCGACGTCAAGTCGAACAACTCCAAGAACGCATCCAAGAACTGGAAGCCCAACAACAGAAAGGCGACTCAAAGCCGCAGATAGCCACTCCCGATCAACTGCCGAGCGAACTGGTTACCCCCGACGACGTGAGGCAGGTACTTACCGGCAACTACACATCACTTGATCAGTTGCTGGACACACTCCTAAATCAGCAAACGGTCCAATCCCGGATCAAACAACACTTGGAAGCCGAGCTATACAGTCTGGGCGAGCAGGGTCAAGCAGCCTTCCGCCGTGGCAACGGCTGGAAACACTTGGGAGGTAGCCAGTAATGACCGACGACTGGTACTCGAAAGTCTTCGAAAACAAGCACGACGTAGTGAACGACTTCCTGGAACGGAAAGCAGATATCGGCCGCAGCGACCGCACCCTGAACACGTACAGCCGCACACTGCAGAAGTTCTTCCACGAACACTTCCCCGAACTGCACCCAGAAGAGGTCGAAGTCCTGCATATCGAGAAATACCTGCACATCCTCAACAACCGCGATCTGAAGCAGAATACGAAACGCCGGTACCTGGAATCCCTCAGTGCGTTCTTCTCCTGGGCAATGAAACGACCTAGATACAATATCACTGGGAATCCTGCCGGGGTGCTTCTGGAGGAGCTACCGAAACAGATCAATGACCGGCCGGACTGTGCGACATGGGAGAACGCGAAAAAGATCGTCCAAGCTACCGACGATCCACGAGATAAGTTAGTTACAGCAATATTAGCGAAAACCGGGTGCCGCGTGGATGAAGCTCTCTCAATCAAGTACGATGACTTGCTCTTAGAGGACGGATTCATCCGGCTCCGTGTGCGGAAAGGCGGGAAACAAACTGTAGTACCGATTGATGAGGAACTCGAGCAAGCGATCGAACGGTACCAGTTTGTATCCTCTCGAGACGATGAGTATCTCTCCCCATCGATCTACGGGAACAAACTGGGGAAGGAGCGGATGCGGCGAAGCGTCCGCAGTGCAGCCGTCAAAGCAGATGTGATGGAGGAAGGTGAAACCCGATTCCAGAAGAAGTTCACACCGCATACCTTCCGAACCGTGTTCACCACACTGATGCGAAATCAGGGTATGAAGGATCACTTCCTGCAATATATTCGAGGGGATGCTGAACAAGAGACGATGGACATCTACACCCGTGTCGACCGGGATGAAGCCCGTACAGAGTACTTGAAATACATTAAACCGCTAGATTTGATGATTATTTCCTGACTATCCTCTTCAATTTTCGAGCTTAGAGGTTCTGGGAGGACGGTAGGCAGGAAAATCTGTCTCTGACACGGCCGGTGGACGGGGTATCTCTACAGCTATGCGGTGTTTTAACAATGTATCTAAAAGGCCTTAAATCAGATATACAGACAGAAGTTTTGATAGCTCCGAATCTCTATTGACACTGTTCTCGTACTGCAACCGTGCTCCGTGGGGTAGCCGACCCCACCAGGCACATTTAGAGGTGAAAACTCATGACTGTCATTGCCAGATTCGAGGTCATCCCAGTCCACGACGGAAGCCTGTCCGAAGACATCGCACAGGCCATCGATGCACTTGATGAGTACGATATCTCATACAAAATGACCGCGACAGACACGGTCATTGAAGCCAACGAGGTTGATGAGGTATTCGAAGCAATCCAGGCCGCACATAACGCAGTTGAGGCTGATCGAATCATCACATCCGTTGAGGTTGATGACCAGGGAACGGATCAGCACGCCGAGGACCGTGTCAAATCCGTGGCCAGCGTGCTTGGCCGCGACCCAGAGAAGAACATGTAGCGTGGATCCGACAGCCCTGAGAGGCCTCGTGCAGTACGACGCTGCTTATTTCGACTTGCATAAGATGATGTGATCGGTTTGTGATTAGACAAGGTTACGTCTGCTCTGACGACACACCACTCCCAACCTGTAGCTCTCGATAAGTCATACAGTTCGGACAGCCGTGGACCTCGCCATCAATACCGAACACTCGGATAAAGTCCCGGGTGATAAACGCGTCACAGTCATTACAATGAGGCATATGTTATCTTTCCACGTCGACCCTTGTATAACGTGATGAGATCAACTGCCACAGTTACATTCGCGGCAGACTGGCAAAAATATGGTTCCTGAGTTATCATCTTCTTCCATGGTATTTTGTTCTCGATAGATACGGAAACAAATCGACTTCAAAATACTTTTCCTGATCCTTGCTGGCATGCCACATGCATGGTAGCGAGTTATATCGCTGAAATCACAGTTAAACATCCAGACCTTACATTAACTTCGACACTTGATGCCGTGCCAGACCTCCATATCGAAATCGAATCTCAACCAGCAACATCCTCTGATTCGCCGGTGTTATTTTACTCAGTAAAGACACCCTCATATCAAATATTTGAATCAGAGCTTGACTCGGATTCTACAGTAGCTGATTGGGAATTTATATCTAAATTCAATGACCATCGTATCTATCGTGTACGTCTTAGTTCCGAGGTGAAAGTTATCACACCAGAAATGACTGAACGTGGTTTGCGTATTCTTGATGTTGTAAATGCTGATAGCGGATGGCGGCTTCGATTACATGCGGCAGATAGGAGCCAACTTGCGAACTTTCAGACGTATTGTGAACAAGAAGATGTGGAGTGTCGAATAAATAAGATATACGGTGACGATGATCAGAATAAAACTGCAGGAACAGGTGTTCATATTCAACTAACTGACCGCCAGCACGAAGTCGGTCAAACTGCAACGGAGATGGGTTATTTTGACCCGGAGGGGGCCGACGCTGAAGAGGTTGCCGAGGAGCTTGGCATTACACCATCAACCCTGTCCTCGCATCTGAGAACAATCAAGGCAAAGATGTTCAAGCAACACTTTAGTTCATGATTAGTAGCTGGTAGAACTTCTTCTCTTTATGCCCCTATTTAACCGACCGCATAGTGCTGCGGTAGATTTGAGAGTGACTATGCCGAAATGCCATCTGTTAATGCCTCAAGCGACGTATCACCAAGGGCAGTCTACACCGAATCTGGGTGCGAAAATTGTTGAAGAAATTGCTGATCGTGAAGGAACAAGTCCTACCCAACTATCACCACCTCTGCATTCTGTAATTGATCCTGATGCATTGAATTCACTTTTTCAGTCGACGGCTTCGGCAGATCTCGACCGTGAAGGGAGTGTTTGTTTCACCTATTGCGGATACAACGTGCATGTTGATAGCAATGCTAATATCACCACGGAATCGATTGATGGGACGGAGTGATACTGTTGTGAAACAAGGAGAATCTGTTTTCTGACTCAGTCTCAGGCTGATATCACTCAAATAGGCCTAAGTCCGTGAGCCTGGTTTCAACGGCGTTAGTTGCCCGGGTCACATCCTCAGTAGTCTTAGCCCCAGTGACGACGGCTTTCCCACTTCCAAAGAGCAATACGACGACTGATGGTTCATCAAGACGGTACACTAACCCTGGGAACTGTTCCGGCTCATACTCAATATTCTCGAGTCCAAGACCGATGGCGATCGCATTCAAGTTGAGCCGGTTACCGAAGTCAACGCTTGCAACGATATTCTGCACTTCAATTGGAGGTGATTCAACAACATCAATTCCAAGATCTCGCAAAGCGTCGAAGACAATGCTAAGTGATCCGCGTGCTGCCTCTTCGCTGTTTGCCCCGGTACAGACAATCTTTCCCGACCGAAAAATGAGGGCAGCAGCTTTCGGGTCCTGTGTCCGGTATACAAGCCCAGGAAAGTGCTCAGGATCATAGTCAGCTTCCCCAAGATCAAGTCCTAACTGTTCAAGATTCAGCTCTTGCTCGATACCCGTCGACGCAACAACGTTCTGAATTTCAATAGTCTTCGCTGGTTCAGTCACGTTGTAAAGGTATCTCTAGCGAACCAGTATCAAGCTAGCACTCTCTAATTATGAAAGATAGTTCTGAAAACTACTTTCTTGGAAGGGCTATCAAAACCGTATCGTGATGGCTTTCTCTGTTATCGGTGATGCTTTCAAGACTTCTTCCTCCCTGCCAGAAACCAATGGTTTCCCTTCCCATCGGAATTGAGGATTTAGATGCTCTACCGGACCATACAGAGCAACTGGAACAGCTGAACGCAAAGCCAGAGATCGATGGCATCCTCCCCCGTCACTTAGGCAATAGTGATCTCGGCCGATTCGTACCCGGGTTCACACTCGTAGCTGGTCGAACAGTCCAGTTCCACTGCCTCGATGAAAAGGAGGGTAAGTTCACCTTCCAGAAATTATACGAGTTTCAGGCCAAGCAAGATGTCGAAATCTGGGAGACGCTTTGGAACGGCAACATCGCGTTTTCATGGCCGTATCGCCGGGAATCACACATTCACCGATCTGGATAAGGAGGAGGAAGTTGAGAAGTTAGAGCGTAGGTGGACCAACTATATAAGGATTTGAACCGGTGACCACTCGGTATCTCACACATCCTCCGTTCTATCAGGATGTGTTATGAGCCGAGGGCTCTCACCAGACTAAGCTAAAGGCCCGTACAGGTGATAAGTTGAAGGAATTCCATAGCTCTTGCTATTGACGATCCAAGGACCAACTCTCTACCTGTCTACCGGTCAGAGACGCCGTAATTAACGTGAATGGTCGGCGTACTCGATGACTCAGGGGCTTCAACACCATTCCAATCAACGGCTCGGATATTCGCACATTCTCCCGAAAAATAGAACCGCTGGACACCGACATCAATCAAGCCTTCTGCTACCCCACCAGCTACAACTGTAGCTTCTTCAACAGGATTATCAGCAGCCATTTCAATCCCACCAGAAACCGAGATCTCAAAATTCGAGGGTACACCGCGTCCAACAATCGTTACAAGATTTGGGAGTTGACTATCCTCAGAAGTACCGGTCTGTTCCTTTTCCATAATGTTATCGGACATACACCTGGAACTCGAGCAGCTCAGTATAAGCTTTCTTGTAGGTAGAATAGCGAAATAGCAAGAAACTCGGCAATCCCAAAATTGGGAGAATACCAGTAAGTAACCTTGGGTAGTACGTTCTATCTATAAGTCATATACTGGCATATAAAAGGGTGATAACAAATACTCTATCCAGTGAGAACGGAGTATGGACGATCTGACATGGTTTCAACGCGACCTGCTGTACGTGATCGCAAGCGACGAACAGCCATCTGGCCAAGATGTCAAGGATGAGATTGAACAATACTATAGCTCAGAAATCAATCATGGTTGACTGTATCCAAATCTGGATACTCTTGTCAACAAAGAGTTAGTCGAAAAAGGCCAGTTAGACCGTCGAACTAACTACTATGCTATTACCAGCGACGGGAAAGAACGCATCCAAGAACGCCGAGAGTGGATAGAACAGTATATTAATTTTTGAACATTCTTTTTGTTAATTATGTTACGATGACTGATCCGATGGTGAATCAATTTTGGCAGATAAGCGGAGAAAACCATCTAAAAGAGATGGTGGATTAGAGTAGCGAACCGCCTTGCTTCGCTGATCGTATTCAATAAAGCCAGCATCCGCTAATGCTGGGAGTTCAGCGTGTATTAGCTGGGACTTCATATTGTCCACATCCTTGGTTTTTACTTTCTCTGGTGGAACTTCTTGTACCATTGCTGTGACCGTGGTCGCCAACGAATCAATATCGCTTACCTCATTTTCCTGCATCTCGTACAGGATATATCTCCTGCGCTGACTGGTGAGTGTTTGAAGGATTCTCTCTAATTTCTTGTGTCCGATGTCGTCCGCATTTTGTCCGCCATCTTGTGCTGTGTCTTTCACCTCGTTTACTGCTGGTGGTTTTTCTTTCTTCTCCTCGTCTCCCCTACAGAAGTCATCGTCGGACATATATTTGAATACTATATACAAGCTAATAGATATTGGGGGGTGATACCAATAGACGTCCTTCAGCGAGAGTCAAGTCTTCCTGATGTTCGATTTGTACCTCTACAGATGTTTTGATAAACGGGAGATCCAATATTCTTAATGTCGTATCATGTATGTGAGAGGAAACCTGATAAAAGGAGTTTGATGGAAACGCTTGAACACCATAACCAGTAATGCTGCTTCCCACGTGATTTGGTAAGCCTTTTATGTCGGGTTGTGGGACAGCTGTCAATGCCTGAGATGAGCGCCCAGAATAACACGATAGGAGTTTCAGAGAACTCACTAAGTTCTATCACAAGTGAGTGGAACCAAGATTCGGAGAATACACCGGTATTTGCAGTTGTCTCAGCAGTTGCAGAAGTTGAGGGGGCAGACCCGGTTGAACTGCCGCCACTCTATGAGGCAATCGATCCTGAAGCATTGAACGATCTGCTTACGTCTCGGCCTGAACCTGTTACAGTATCGTTCCAGTATGCTGGATACGATGTCGACGTGCGTGGGAGCGGTAAGGTTGTAGTCCAGGCATCTTACGAATCCTAGTTATCTCGCAGTAGTTGGTAACACGTTTATTTATTAGACTTGGTTCTGAAAATTCGTTCGGTATAGGGAAAGCACACGGTGTAGCAGTAATATTCTGAGTCTCGCTCTGAATTACGGATGAGCAATCACTGGAGAATAGCGTCGTCGTACTCCGCGATTTCAACCGATCCACAGGACGGACACTTCCAATCGGTCGGTTCAAGCATTGTCCCACAATCTCGACACTCATAGATGACGTCATCGTCGGCAACAAACCACCCCCGAACCGCGGTGGTATACGACATACAGACCTCTCACAAAACAGTCGTAAAAGTTGTTGGCCTTTCACCTGCTTGCCTGATCGTCCACTTTGATCTCAGTACTCGAGCGTTCACTTTGCCCACGTAGTTACCGAACCGCCCAATTCACATCAGCCCTATTTCTGAATAAAGAAATCATGCCATTATCTACTGCTCGAGTTCGCTGGTACATGTACATCGTTCCTGTTCGAGTGCAGAGGCCACCGATTTTTGTCGATAGACACTGTCTCTGAGCGTATCCGGTCGTGGCTACAGTTGACAGAGGGCCCGGTCGCGCGCTCACTGGACAGTCAGACACGGATTTAAGAACGTTGCCGACTTATCGCACGGTATGGCCGCAGATATTTCCGACCGGGTCCGAGAGATCGCGGAGGGTCGCGGCCTTCCAGAATCCGAGGTTTTCGAGCGGGCCCTCGAACGGGGTCTCGAAGATCTCTGGGAGGATCTCGTACTCGCGCAGTACCTTGACGGGGAACTCGAACGTGAGGTGGCTATCGAACATGTCGGTCGGACGAAGGTAGAGCGCGTCGAACAGGAGCGAGCGGTCATCGAGGAGGACGTCGGCTGGGGCATGAACGCGTGACGCTCGCGGCCGTCTCGGACACGGGACCGCTCATACACCTCGTCGAAATCGATTCACTCGAGTTGCTGGATGCGTTCGACACGCTCCTCGTTCCAGAGACGGTGTACGGAGAGATCGAGGCTGGTGGCGTTCCGGACGGGCTACCCAGCCTCTCGTACGAACTCGTCGAAGCCGACGAGCGCCGGATCGGAGCTGCGGACCTGGACGCCGGAGAACGCGCTGCGATAGCTGTCGCAAACGAGCGCGAGGTCGTACTACTGACCGACGACCTCGCGGCACGCGAAGCGGCATCCGAAGCCGGCATCGAAGTACACGGCTCTATCGGTGTCATTGCGCTCGGTTATGGCCGCGGATTGCTCGATAGAGACGAAGCGGTATCGCGTATGCGGGCACTCCAGCGCGAGACGAGTCTCTTCGTGACCGAGGCGGTCGTGGAGCGCGGTATCCGCATGCTGGACGAGCAGTAACGGATCGAGCGGCGCCTATCGCAGCTCTAATCACATTCACTATGGATAGTAGACACGTCGTGAGTGCTGAGGCCTCATCTCTGACAGTGGACCTGCGCCGTCACTTACATCGGATTTCACGAGTACTGCCGCGCTTCAACCCTTGTTCACCGGCTATTTATCAAATCAGCCACTAGCTACTCGCAGTTATTTTCCGTACAGATGCTATGATCTGCAAAACCCGTCAGTCGGGTATCTTTCGTTTCTTCGGTAATCCGCTTCCTCACCAGTTTCTGCGCTGAACTGAGTAGTCCATAAAGTACATTACACCAACAGATAATGGGACTGTAATGTATCTCTATACACCGGACGAAATCGATAGAGAACGTGCTCATCACCAGGCAGTTATTCAGGGAGCAGACGATTTAGATGTCAAACGGATCGGAAATCTCGGTGAACTCGCATTCGAGCAATTCTGTCGCGAATACCTCCCCGTCGAGATGTGGGAGTGGGAAAACGAGGAAGCCATCCGACGCTGTAATTCCGAGAGTTTCTCCGGCTACGACTTCGAGGTCTTCGGCTACGAAATTGACGTGAAAACCTCGAGGGACGTCTCTGCGTTTCGTCCGGCGAACATGCTCGAGAACGATCCGGACGACGATATCATCGTGATGGTCTGGCATCGCGACAACGAAGACGCGTTGATCCTCCTCGGATGGGAGCGAACTGAGACGCTCAAGTCGAAAGTCAAAACGCAGGCGGCATACTCCGGTGAGGAACCGGAGAAACTTGCGCATCTCGCTGCACGTCCGATGAACGAGTTACAGGATCTGGGGCCGAACACGGCCCACATGAATCAGAAGCCGCAGAACCCGTTCAAACCCGGCGATCGGGTGGTGAAAGCGGAAGATACCAATGCATCAGTTGCGGTGGTCGTGGAGGTACTCCCACCGGAACAGGACGTCAATCTTTACGGGCAGACGATGGATGGCGAAGCAGTCAGTGTCGCGTTTCCGAATATGCTCGATGACGGTCCTGGAAACTGGCGCGAAATTCATCCAGCGAAGCTCGCATCCTACTGTGATGACCAGGATATCAAGCTTTACACCTACAAACACACAAATCTTGAACACGCGGAGAACCCCTTTACGCCGGGTGACTACGTCATCAAACCGGATTATACCGATCCGGATCTCGCAGTGGTTCTCGAGGTTGCAGAAGATAACGACGAAGACCGAGAGATCACTATTGCGTTTTGCAAACATCTCGAGAAGGAATTCGACGACCAGGCGGACATGCTACCAGCCGACCTCAGGTCACGCTGTGATGCGGCTGATATCAACTCCTACTCGTACGAATACGACGAACTCGCCTTCAAACCCCAATACTGATCGGCACCATCTGCTGTCGGTCTCGAGATGTGGTAGGGGTTAGAATCGAGCAGGTAGCGGTCGATCGATATCACTCAGTCTATCTCGCTGTGCTTCGAATCACCCGGACTCTGTGGTGCGATACTCGTAATTCGTTCCTGTTCGAGTGCCGAGGCCACCGGTTTACACGCATTACTCCTCGTTCTTCCACGAAAATCTGGACAGTTGATGGCTTCAGTATCGAAGTGCGGTATCCCCGAGTGTTCCGCTTGTACGCTTCGCCCACACCGGCTGAGAGAGTACCATCGGTGCAGATGATGGCGGGATCACCGCAGTACGCCACAGCCCGCACATATCAGCGTGGATACCTGGTTTCGATCGAGGTAGTCCGTTCGAAAACCAACGGGTGCCCGGCAGTTTCTCGTCCCTCCCGCGTCGACGGTCGCAAGCCCTATCAGGCGCGTTACCCGCTGGACTCTGCCGAACCGGACGGCAATCGAGAGAGGTCGATCTCCTCCGTAAGGAGAGACGCTTCGGTGCAGTATCTAGCGTAGACGTCCTCGGCCCACTCGCGTGCGGTTGGCGAATCCGTATCGACGTACGTGCGCAACAGACCGGTCTCATCGTCGTAGACGCCGACTCCGATCCGTTCGTCACAGAGCGTCAGTCCGAACGGGAGGTCGTCGTGGACCCAAAACGTCAGATTTCCGCTCCCGATGGCTGTACGCGCCCGTTCCGGGTTCGACGTAAGGAGTTCTTCGACCACTGTCAACGGATAGACGGCCTCGGTTTCCATCCCAGCGTTGATGCGGTCGTACAACTCGTCCACGTGTAGCGGGTTGATGGAGGCTGGGTCGAGACCCCGCAACGTCTCGGTCGTTTTCACCAGCGACATGAATCGATTCACCGGACGATAGGGATTCCCGGGCGCAGCGGTCGTCACTGTCGCACCCGCGAACGCCTCGAGATCGATGTCGATGTCGTGAGGGGCGGTCGCTCGGAGGATCGGGGCGAGTTCCCACGCTGTCTCGAGAGTCGACTGAAACTCGGCGACCTCTTCGGCAGTCACCTCACCCAGCGGCGTGAGGACGAACTCGCTACCGGTGCGTTCGATCAAGCCGCTGTCCCTGAGCGATCGGGTGAACCGGTGGACGGTCGACCGAGAGACGTCCAGGTGCTGCTCTAACTCTCGCCGATCTATCCCGCCCTCCTCGCGCAACGCGTCGAGAACCGGCTTTTGCCTGATGAGTTCGATAAGTCCCTCGGTATCCATTCACACGCTAAAAACAACTCATGATGATATTAAGTCCACTGGTCATCGTCGATTCCGCGTCAGCGATCCGGCAACTCGCTTATACTGCGGTCAGATCAAACGGAAGGAGCCGCCCGCCGAACGTCGTCCCACGACGTGAGACGATTTCACCGTCCGAAACGATCCCACTCGGTTCGTATAATTGACTGTCGCTCCACCTGACTGGTACTGGCGAGGGGCGCTACGAGTCGGATCCCCTCACCGTGACCACCAATGGCAAGCAATACACAAGACGTCGATATCGAGGCCGAACCTACGGCGGAACCAGCGGAAACCGAATCGGGACTCGACCCGAACGTCGCGGGGACGCTCTCGTACCTGTTTGGGTTCGTCACGGGACTGATCTTCTTCCTGATCGAAGGAGACAACCGGTTCGTGCGGTTTCACGCCGCCCAGAGCATGGTCGTTTCCGGTCTGTTTCTGCTGGCTTATATCGCAGTGAGCATCGTCGGGACCGTCCTCACGACGATCATGTTCGCCAGTACGAGCACGTTCCTCATCGGGAGCGTCGTCTCGCTGTTCCTGGGGTTAGTCTGGCTGGGACTCGCGCTCGGCGGATTCGCGATCTGGGCCTACCTCATGGTCACGACCTACCAGGGCAAGACTACTCGCCTGCCCGTGGTCGCAGGGATCGCCGACAAACTGGTCTGAGGCGAAGGCGTGCCCACGAACCGAGAGGAAACGGCGAATGCGGCCGGACGAGCGTGCGACGGACGAGCGGACGGGTTCGGCGACGATGGGATGGACGAAGCAGGATCGACACTGTCGTTCGAGACGTACGCCGACGACGAGTACTGCTACCGGCTCGCGTATCCGACGGCCTGGTCCGCGCAGACGGAGCCGGCGGGCGGGGCGTCGTTCGACGACCGGACGAGCTCGGCCGGCGCGACCGTCTCCGTCGACGAGGGCGTCGCCCTCACGCTGGCGGACTACGTCGCGGGCTTTCTCGAGGCCCTCGCCACTGACGAGCATATCCGGGCGATCGAGCGTCTCGGTCGGCGAGACGTCTTCCTCGGGACCGGGGGGACGGGTCGGGTGGTCGATTACGCCTACTGGGGCGAGCCCGACGGCGAGCGCTGGCGGCTCACCTACCTCTTCGTCCGCGAGGGCGGGACCGGCTACGTCCTCGGAGTGGACTGGAACGACGACGACGGCCTCGACGAACTCGCCGCGCGAATCGTCGAGTCGTTCGCCGTCGAAACGAACTGAGAACGGAACGACGACACGACACATGGACGAATCACACGGACAATCCGGACTGGATCGATTGTTGAACACGAAACTGACTGCCCGCACCCTTCTGACGCTGGCGGTCGTCCTCTCGGTCGCCCTCGCGGGCTGTACCGGAATGGGCGGGCTGGGTGACCTCGAGGACGGCGAGAACGATGCGACGGGCGGCAATGGGGGCGACAGCGGCGATGCTGACGACGGCGGCCTCGGCTCGATGGTCGGCGACGGAGCCGACGCGGACGACGACTGGTTCAACCTGAGTCGACCGGGCTACTACGCCTTCGACCTCGCCGGGATGGACGAGCAGACCGGCGAACAGGTCACCGGGCGGCTGGTGTACGACATCGAGGACGCCGGCGAGGAGGTAACCACGAGCGTCGACTACGAGTTCGGCGACGAGCAGTATCAGTCGACCATAACCGCTCCTGGCGACGAGGTGACGGGCCAACTGTTCCTCACACCGGCTCACAAGCCGGTCCTCGCGCTTCAGAGCGTCTCCCTGCTCTACTACTTCGAGATGGGCTTTACGGACCCCTCGGTCGGCAACCGCAAACAGACCACCACCGACGAAGGGACCCAGATCACCGAGGTCACGGAGGAACGCTCCTACGCGGGGATCGGGTGTTCCTTCGTCGAGACGACGGTCGACGGCGAACTCTCCCAACAGGGCTGTCTCCGCGGCTCGGACGGCGGGATCGCCCCCTACGTGGCCACCTACACCGAGGAAGGTGACCTCGAACTCGAGGTCGAACTCGTCGAGTACGAGTCGGACTGAGTCGGCCGATCATTTCGAACGGCGATCGTCAGTACTGGCGTGGTGATTGTCACCGATACACAACTATTTATTACCCCTCTGCTAGTGGGCCGGTAGAGCCGATTCGGCTCGGATTCCATGAACGTAGACGAATTCGTAGACGCGAACAAACCCGAAGAAGGGGGAAAGGCATTCCAACTCGAGAACGGTAAGCTGCTGGACGTCGCGGTAGACGGCTCGGTGATCGCGAAGGCGGGGTCGATGATCGCCTACAGCGGCGACATCTCGTTCACGGGGAAGTCGTCCGCCGAGGGCGGAATCAAGGGGTTCCTGAAGGAGAAAACGACAGGTGAGGGTACGTCGGTGATGGAAGCGACCGGCAGTGGTCACCTCTACCTCGCCGACGAGGAGAAGAAGATTCAGATCCTCGAACTCGACGCGGGCGAAGAGATTTCGGTCAACGGGAACGACGTCCTCGCGTTCGAGTCGAGCGTGAACTACGAGATCCGGACCATCAAGAGCATCGCGGGGTTCTCGGCGGGCGGCTTGACCAACGTCTCCCTCGTGGGACCGGGAAGCGTCGCGATCACGACCCACGGCGAGCCGCTCGTGTTGCGACCGCCGGTCCGGACCGACCCCAGCGCGACCGTCGCCTGGAGCGGCACCACGCCGGGCAGCCACGTCGACAGGACGCTCTCGAACATGATCGGACGATCCTCGGACGAGACGTATCAACTCGAGTTCTCCGGAACGGACGGATTTGTCGTCGTACAGCCCTACGAGGAGCGCCAACCGGGCGAGTAACGGCCGTTGCGGTCCCGGGACGCCGCCCACGATTCGATACTCGTGGGACGGGGACGGACGACGTGGCCTTCCGCAACGCCACACTCTCAGTTGGCGATGTGTCGGGCGATCAGAACGATCGGAAGGACCGGGATCACTAACCCCGTCACGATGAGGATGACGGCGACGATCGCCTTCTCGAGTTGACTCGAGTCGTCCCAGACCGATCGCGATAGGCTGTCGATTCCCTCCGCGGTTCGCTGTACGAGTCCAGCCATATTCGATATATAACGTAACAGAGGTGTATAACACTTCTTCGTCCGAACGAGACAGTCATCGAAATCGGAGTACACGTCCGTCGATCCGTTTCCATTGATTGCTCCAGCCTCCGGTACCGGATCTAGCTCGTTGTCGTCCGACTGGAGCGACTCCTCTCCGGCGACCGATATCGGTCCGGTCATCACGCGATCGTTCCTGCCACTGACGGAACACGAACCGTCCCGTCGTACCCTATATGCTCGCGGTTACGGGCCGGTAGTAGGCCGTTAGTAAAAGGCGTGTGCTCCGACCGATCGGTATGCGACTCATTCGGGTCTTCGTTCCCGACGAGGACCGCGAGGCGGTACGGACGGCCCTCTCGGAGATGGAGGTCGAGTTCCTCTTCAGCGAGGCCGACGGTCGCCGGGACGGGAGTGTGGCGGAAATTCCGGTTCCGGCGGGCGCCGCAGACACGGTCCTCGAGCGGTTGTACGACGCCGGACTCGACGAAGACACGTACACCGTCGTCACGGACGTCGACCGGGCGACGGTACCGAACGTCGACGAGCTGACGGACCGCTACGTGGAGGGGCCGAAAGGCGAGCGCGGCGCATCACACGCCGAGATTCGCGAGCGCGCGAAGGACCTGACGCCGGAGACGGCGACGTACCTCGCGTTCGCCATCGCGAGCGCCATCGTCGCGGTCGGGGGCCTCATGCTGGACTCCGCCATCGTCATCGTCGGCGCGATGGTGATCGCACCGTTCGCGGGGTCGACGCTCTCCGCGAGCGCCGGCGCCGTCATCAGCGACCGCGAGATGGTCGTCGACAGCGCCACGTCGCAGGTGACGGGACTCGTCGTCGCGTACCTCGGCGCGGTCGTGATGAGCGTGTTCCTCCAGCAGACCGGGTTCGTCCAGCCGACGCTGGACGTCGGTCGCGTCGGGCAGGTGGGCGCGTTCGCCACGCCGAACCTCCTGACGCTCGTCATCGCCATCGCAGCCGGGTTCGCCGGCGCGCTCGCGCTCGCGACCGACCTCCCCGTCTCCCTCGCCGGCGTCGCCGTCGCCGCGGCCATCGTCCCCGCCGCCGCCGCGGCCGGCATCGGGACGGCCTGGGGCGAGCCCCTCGTCGTCGCGGGCGGGATCGTCCTGCTCCTGATGAACATCGTGTTCATCAACCTCACCGCGTACCTCACGCTCATCGCGCTCGGCTACCGCTCGTCGGTCATCCGCAACGTCCGCGATAACGCCGACGTCTCGCTGCGCTCGGGCGCGTACGCCGTCATCGTCCTGTTCTTCCTGGTCGTCGTCGCGCTGACCGCCTTCGGGACGTACCAGCACCTCGTCTTCGAACAGCAGGTGAACAACGAGGTTCAGGACGTACTCGAGGACGACGAGTACAGTTCGCTGGAACTCGCCGGCGTCGAGACCGAGTACAACGACGGGAGCGCGTTCAGCGACGAGGTCTCGGTGACGGTGACCGTGGGTCGCTCGAGCGGCCTCGAGCACGAGGGACTGGCGGAGGACCTCCAGACCGAGATCGATTCCCGGACGAGTCGATCCGTCCACGTCGACGTCCGGTTCGTCGACTACCAGCGCGCGGCGGCTCTCGGAGACACCGAAGACGGGCGGAGCGCGTGGTGGCCGATCGACGAGTGGCTGCCGCTCTCGGCGAGTTCTTCATCCGCGCAGTCGATGCCACAGGCTGTGGCACTTCCGGCGGACCTTGTTGCAGAACGAGCCGATCCGGCGTGATCCGGTGAGGAGCCGAAGCGTACGGATCGACCGACCGATGCGGAGCAGCCGGAACGGTCGGAACCACGGGACGACGGTGAGGACGAGGAACCAGTTCGAGCGGACGAATTCCCTCGGGGCGTCGTCCGACCACCGATAGAGGAGCACGAGGTCGAGGAGGAACACGACGAGGAGCCACCGGAGGGCGACGCGAATTGTCGCCGTGAGCGACTCGGAGACGACGAGCAGATCGAAGCTGATCGCGACGTCGACGACGAACAGCGCGATCCACACGAGCGCCACGATCTCGACGAACGGTGGCCACCAGCGTTCGGCGTCCATCTACTGGCTCGTATGACGTCGCGACTCAAAACGTTGCGTCCGCTCGAGCGTGAGTCAGCGTCGGCGTCGTCGACGCTTGGTTCGCTCGCTGCGCCGACGACGGTATGCCCGGTTGATGCACTGACGTTCAGTAGCGACGATCTCGTTGGAGTCTTCGACGAACTCTCCGACGCGGACTCGGAACGCTCCCTGCTCGAGCAGTACTTCGAAACGGACCCGACCGCAGAAACGCGATCGATCCGGTCGACCGGGCAACCGGGCGGCCAGTTCGGTCACGCCGATTCGCTCGAGTTACTCCCGCTCTCTGCTGGTCCGTAGAGTGATGTGGATTTTCGCCGACGGGCTGCTGTACGAGCGTGTTATCGATCTCGATAGACGGCCTCCGACACGACGTGCTGGAGGTATATCGGGACGAACCGACGGGCTCGGGTATCACGTAGGCACCGTTTCGTGTAGCACTCCGCCCCAATCGAAAATTTGCATTCGGATGCCTCGACACCCTCCGGTACTGTGGCCAGATCCAGAGCTGTGAGTGTCGAAGTTGTCGATTTGGCGGATCCCCGCTCGAAAGCGTTCCCGGTTCCACGATGTGGTCGGTAGACGTCACTCGAGTACCGATCGTCGAAGAGGCGATACTCACGGTGTGACTACCCGTTGAGCGTGATGTCGGTGGTAGATTCTCGGTGGAGACCGGGGGCGATAGTCCCCCGCATCGGATACGGGCTCGTTCGGTTACGCACAATCTTTAGTCGTCGTAGTCGATGGGATGCGGTATGGGAATCGATCGGACGGAGTTACGAAAGGGATTGGCGAGGACGTGGCCGTATCTCTTGTCACATCACGTACCGTCCGAGCGGCACCGGTGTTACTCACCCGTACTCTTCGGCAGACGGATTCACCTCTGTGCGCGGTGTCTGGGACTGTATCCGGGGATACTCGTCGCGCTCGCCGCCTCGCTGTTGGCGTCCGGTCTCGCACATTCGTCGACCACTGCCCTGCTCGTCGTCCTCCTTTTCCCGCTCCCTGCACTCGTCGACTGGACGGTAACGACGTTTACCGACCGCCGAGGATACAACGCCGTTCGAACGATCACCGGCTTTCTGCTCGGATACGGGTACGGAGTCGGTCTGCCCCAACTGTTTCTCGCGTCCGATTTTCGCGTCGCCGTCGTCGGAATCGTCTACGGGGCCACCGCCGGCACTCTCGTATTTCTGTCGCAGAAATACGAAACGAAGTATGAATAATATTTTACGACTGCTGTGACGACCTACCAGAGAACACGATGAAACACTGCATCAACTGCGGGGACCGGATCGACGACAACGCGGAACTCTGTCCGAGCTGTGGCGTCAACCAGACGACCACGCTCGAAGAGGGGTACGAGAACCGAACCGAGAACGAGAAATACTGTATCGAATGCGGCGAGTTGATCAACGAGAAGGCGGAGATTTGTCCGGAATGTGGCGTAAGACAGTACTCCGCCAGCAGCGATACTAACTCGGACAAAATCGTCGCCGGTATCCTCGCCCTTCTGCTCGGTGGACTCGGTGCGCACAAGTTCTACCAAGGAAATGTCAAGTACGGTGTCCTCTATCTGTGCTTTTTCTGGACGGGCATCCCCGCCCTCCTCGGACTCGTCGAAGGAATCATCATGCTAATCGCGGACGATGCAGAATACGAACGAAAATACGCGGATGGGAGCATTTTCGGACAGCTGTAACTCCGTTGTTGTCGGATAATCGCCATCACAATCGACGTGTTTCGTTCGTTTCGATCCATCTGTCCCGCTACGCATCGGTTGTCGCAGCCGAACGACCAGACACGACCATCGTTCTCGAGAGGCTAGTCACTCTGGAAACAGCTCTTTCTCCCGCTCGATGCCGTCGATTCGCGCACTATCCTCGGAATCGAGTTCGAGTGCGATCGCCTCGAGATTCGCCTCGAGGTGGGCCCGACCGCTCGCTTTCGGGATCGTCACGAGCCCCTCCTTCGACGCCAGCCAGGCGATCGCGACCGCTTCGGGCGTCGCGTCGTGTTTCGCCGCGACCTCGACGACTTCCTCGACGTCGCCGACGCGGCCGCCCGAGAGCGGCGAGTAGCCGACCAGCGGGAACCCGTGCTCGCGGGCCTGCTCGAGCAGGTCCTCGGGCTGGAACAGCGGGTGGTACTCGACCTGGTGGGCCGCGATCGGCGCGTCGAGGAGCCGGCGCGCGCGCTCGACTTCATCGACGGTGAAGTTGCTCACCCCGACGTGACGGGTGAGGCCGTCGGCGACGAGGTCGTCGAACGCGGGGAGGGTCGTCTCGGGGTCGTAGGTCTCGATCGGCCGGTGGACGTAGAGGAGGTCGACGGTCTCGAGCCCCAGTCGCTCGAGGCTCTCGGCCGTCGTCCGGCGGACGTCGTCGGGTGCGAGGCTGTCGGCCCAGACTTTCGTCGCGACGGTGACGTCGTCCCGTTCGACGACGTCCGCCTCGAGCGCACGGGCGAGCCCCTCGCCGACGACGGCCTCGTTCTCGTAGATCTGTGCGGTGTCGAGGTGGCGATAGCCCAGTTCGAGCGCCGTCTCGATCACCGCCGGATCGTCGATACCCATGGTTCCGAGGCCGACCGACGGGAGCTCGAGCCGTGTCGCGTTCATACGTTCTCTCGTGTCCGAACCCACAAGAATCGGTCCGTTCGTGGGTGACCACCCAGTCGTCGGGGATGGGCTCGAGGCCGTCTGACAGTGACTCGGGACACTTCGACGTGCCGGTACGGCGGTTTTCAGCTGTTGGTAACGTCGCCGGTATTGGTACGCCGCCCTGGTCGAACACGGGGTCTCGTTCAACGAGTCGGTACGTGCGAAATCCGCGTTGCCAGCTCCCGTACAGCCGCGTTCAGTTCACTCCGATGTCGACCGGAACGTTCGGAGCGTATCCCGCTTGCCTGACTCGACGTCGACTTCGGCGAACTCGAACTCGGTGAACACGCGGTTCCAGTCGCGGTGATACAGGGGGAACTCGTCGTTGACGTAGGTCACGTCGGGTTCGTCCGACCGTTCGTCGTCGCTTTCGCCTTCGTTTTCGACCGTGATGAGGAGCTCGTCGGTAATCCGCGCCAGGTCCTCGAAGACCCACTCGACGTCCGGGTGGAGGTGCTGGAGCGTCTCCACCGAGTAGACGACGTCGAACTGGTCCTCGTCGAAGTCGTCGACGACGGTTTCGATCCTGTCGTGGTAGAACGTTCCGTCGGCGGCGAGCGCCGGATACGTCTCCGCCATCACGTCGAACGCGTCGTTGTTGACGTCGATTC
The DNA here is from genome assembly GCF_051351675.1 of Natronorubrum halobium. Taxonomy (NCBI): domain Archaea; kingdom Methanobacteriati; phylum Methanobacteriota; class Halobacteria; order Halobacteriales; family Natrialbaceae; genus Natronorubrum; species Natronorubrum halobium. The sequence goes on along the minus strand of NZ_CP195595.1, from coordinate 4,758,688 downwards.
CCGACAGATCGTCGAAGCCGTGTTCGTGAAGGTGTGCGAGGTGACGGCCGGAACTGCAGCCGAGTTCGAGGATAGATGCGTCTCGGTCGACGAACTCGTCGAGCGTACTGCGGATCGTCTCGCTCGTCTCGTTCGGCCCGTAGTAGGCGTAATATTCTGGCGAGTACTCTCCGGAACGTTCCGCCCATCGTCGACTGACTACCTTCGAATCCACGTTTCACATCATCGGTGTACACGTAAACGCTCGTCGGACCCATTCAGTTCTCGGAGAGCCGTCTCTCTCCACAGTTCGTCGGTGACTGTGTCGTCAGTGACGGGAAGTGGAGTCGTCTGCAGCCCGGTACCGTCCTCGAGCCCGATTTCGAGTAGACGGGTATTCCCGTCTGGAGTCGCAATATTCGGTAATGCACGTTGAAAGCGGACCCAGTCGATCGATCGAGGGTTGTGACCGATGAACCCGACTCGAGTCGATTTCGTCGTCGACCTCGCGTACGGCGTAATGATCTTCGCCGCGATCGCACTCATTCTCCTGGTCGGGACCGGTGTCGGTATCGCGTTCGGGCTAGGCGTGTTAGTCTCCTATATCATCCACGTCGCGTGGAAGATGGCCCGCTTCGACCCGGACTGGATGACGTCCGAGGTCGCCGAACGGGTCGAGGAAACGGTCTCCGACACGGTCAGTAAGGAAGTCGAGGAGACGGTCAGCGACACGGTGAGCAAGGAGGTCAACGAAGTGGCCGAGAAAGTCGGTGAGACCGTTAGCGAGGACGTGAGCAAGGAGGTCGAGGAGACGGTTAGCGACACGGTTAGTAAGGAAGTCGAGGAGACGGTCAGCAAAGAGGTCGACGAAGTGGCCGAGAAAGTCGGGGAGACCGTTAGTGAGGACGTGAGCAAGGAGGTCGAAGAGACGGTCAGCAAGGAAGTCGAGGAGACGGTGAGCGACACGGTTAGCAAAGAGGTTGAGGAGACGGTCAGTAAGGAGGTCGAAGAGACGGTGAGCGATACGGTCAGCAAAGAGGTCGAGGAGACCGTCAGCGATACGGTGAGCAAGGAAGTCGACGAGGTAGCCGAGAAAGTCGGGGAGACCGTCAGCGAAGACGTGGCCAAGACGGTCGAAGAGACGGTTAGCAAGGAGGTGGAGGAGACAGTCAGCAAGGAGGTCGAACAGACGGTGAGCCAGGAGGTCGAACAGACGGTAAGCAAGGAGGTCGAACAGACGGTCAGCGGAGAGGTCGACGAAGTGATCGAGACGATTACCGAACTCAGCGACCGTGCGGATCGAGAATCAGAACCGGACGATGCCGAGGCGGCGGAACGCGAATCAGCCGACGGCGAACCAGCCGAACCTGTCGCGGAAGAGTCGGCAGGTGATGACAGACGAGACTCGAGCGATTCGAGTTCGGACGACAACTAACTCGAGTCTAGCCGGGATCGGAACGGCCGTTCGTACGCTCGAATAGCCGCCATTGGTGGCCTCGCACCCAAACTGACTGCAAGTTTACGAGGGGTTATTTATCTCAGTAGCCACTACGAGTCAATGAGTGAGCGGTCGGAGGCAACGGAACCGAGTTTCTGGACGGAGACGGACCGCGACGTTGCGCTCCAGCGGTTTCAGGCGCTCGTCAACGCCATCGACGACGGCATCTATCAACTCGATCCGTCCGGCCGGTTCGTCGCCGTCAACGATGTCATCGTCGAGGCGACCGGCTATTCCAGAGACGAACTGCTCGGCGCACACGTCTCACTGCTGCTTTCCGACGACGACGTCTCGCGTATCGAGGCGGAGATTCGGCGGACGCTCGAGACCGACGCCGATCCGCCGACGCTGGAACTCGAGATCGAGACGGCGACCGGCGACTCGCTCTCCTGCGAGTTGCGGTTCAATCCGCTCGTCGACGGTGGCGAACTGCGAGGGACCGTCGGCGTCGTTCGTGACGTCAGTACGATCGCCGCTCGGAGCGAACGAGCGCAGAAGCTATCGCAGTACGAGACGATCGTCGAGACGGTCGAGGACGGCATCTACGTCCTCGACGAGGAGTACCGGTTCGCCGTCGTCAACGAGGCCTACGTCGAGATGACCGGCTATTCGCGCGAGGAACTGCTCGGTTCGCACTGTTCGCTCGTGGTCGGCGACGAGGTGTCGACCGAGGCGGCCGAACACTCGCTGGAGACGGTAGACGGTCCGGATGCCGCGACCATCGAGGCCGAGATTCTGCGACGCGACGGCGAGCGACTCCCGGCCGAAAGTCGGTTCACCCCACTCACGTCCGACGCCGGCGACTACGACGGGACGATCGGCGTCGTTCGCGACGTCACCGAGCGCAAGGCACGGGAACGAGCCCTCGAAGAATCGAACGAGCGCCTCGAGCAGTTCGCGTACGCCGCTTCGCACGATCTCCAGGAACCGTTGCGAATGGTCTCGAGTTTCCTCCAGTTGATCGACGGACGGTATCGCGACGAACTCGACGAGGACGGCCGGGAGTTCATCGAGTTCGCCGTCGACGGCGCCGATCGAATGACGGCCATGATCGAGGGCCTGCTCCAGTACGCTCGCGTCGAGACGCGGGGCGACTCGTTCGGGCCGGTCGAGTTGGACGCGGTGTTCGACGACGTGCTGGACGATCTGCGAGTGAAGATCGACGAAACCGACGCCGAGATCACCGTGACGTCGCTGCCTCGAGTCCACGGCGATCCCGACCAGCTTCGACAGGTGGTCCAGAATCTGTTGTGTAACGCGATCACGTACGCCGGAGACGGACGGCCGCGAGTGGCGGTGGTCGCCGAGAAGAACGGACCAGAGTGGGTTCTCGAAGTCCGTGACGAGGGAATCGGGATCGATCCGGCGCACCACGATCGCATCTTCGAGGTGTTTCGACGCCTGCACGGCCACGCGGAATACGAGGGAACCGGGATCGGACTCGCCCTCTGTGAGCGGATCGTCGACCGCCACGGCGGGGAGATCTGGGTCGAGTCCGAAGGTGGAGCGGGATCGACGTTCTTCGTGGCGCTCCCCGGCGCTCGAGCGTGAGGCGACGCTGCCAAACTCCAGTGGGCCGGTAGAGAGACTACAGCAGATGTTCGGTGCTCACTGTTTGACGACCATCCCACCGACACTTCCGTAGAACGAGACGGCGGTCATCCCGGCATCCCGTCGTACGAAGAGACGCCTCCGGCGCGGAGTCGTGATATCCGGTATTCGACGGCGCGTGTACTTCCGTCTCGAACCCGTATCGGCTGTCTGTCGAACAAACGATCGGTAGCAGATTCCGGATCCCAGGGTGGGAAGGCGCGACAGAGCGGATAGGCGGCTATTCCACCGATCACGACGCCCAGCCCGGCGAGGACGGCGGAACGTTCGTGTTGAGCGCGCCGTCGAACGCCGTGACGTCGAGGAGGTCATCACGTCCTCGTCGAGCGTGATCGCATTCGGATCGATACTCGTCTCCTGGGCCGTGTAGCCGATCGACTCGAGGATCTTCCGCGACTCCGTCCGAACGTCCGATGATCGGAGCGATCCCGTGCCCTCAGGCGGACGGAGACGATACCGGCGATGTCACTGCGGGTCAGTCGCGGGTACCGTTTTTGGAGCGTCAGTCGTCCGCGGCGAGCGCCCGCTACGGATACATCACGCTTCTGACCTATACGGTAGCTGATTCCGCAGCGACGGCCCCGTCGAACGACTCGTCTCGGTCGCGATTCGTCGGCCGAAATCGGGATTGTCGATACGCCGTTCGTCGATTACCGAAAACCGGTTCGAAAAAATATGAGTTATCCGTGCGGAGTGGTGTGGTCCAGGTAGGGTATATAACAGAACCAATCATGTCTGGCAAATACGACCTCGTTATCGTCGGTGGCGGGATCAGTGGGGCCTCCCTTCTGTACACGACTGCAAAGTTCTCGGATATCGACTCCATCGCGCTGGTCGAGAAGGAGCCGTCGATTGCAGCTATTAACACGGACCACACGAACAACTCTCAGACGCTCCACTTCGGAGATATCGAGACGAACTACACGCTCGAGAAGGCCGAAGACGTCAAGGAAGGAGCGGAACTCCTCGCGGGCTATCTGGAGAACCACGACCCCGACCGGGAGATGCACGACAAGCGGAGCAAGATGGTGCTCGGGGTCGGCGACGAGGAGGTCGAGCAACTCGAACGTCGCTACGAGGAGGAAGGGTTCGGGGACCTCTTCCCGAAGCTTCGAGCGATCGGCCGCGAGGAGATCGCCGAGATCGAACCGAACGTCGTCGAGGGCCGCGACCCCGCCAAGGAGATGCTCGCGCTCCAGACCGCGGACGGCTACGTCGTCGACTACGGCGAGACGACGCGCTCGCTCGTCGAACAGGCGGACGAGGAACCGAACGTCGACGTCTTCACCGGCGCGGCAGTCAGAGACATCACGCCCACGCTCGACGGCTACACGATCGAGACGAACAACGGTCGGTTCGACTGCGACACGACCGTCGTCGCCGCCGGCTCGCACAGCCTCCAGATCGCGAAGGAACTCGGCTACGGTCGGGACAAGGTGTTGCTCCCCATCGCCGGGAGCTTCTTCCTCGCGGACGACCTCCTCAACGGGAAGGTCTACACCCTCCAGATGAAGAAGTTGCCCTTCGCCGCGGTTCACGGCGACGCGGACGTCCACGACGACAGCGTCACCCGGTTCGGACCGACCGCGAAACTCGTCCCGACGCTCGAGCGCGGCCGCATCTCGACCGTGAAGGACTTCCTCGACGTGTTCGGACTGAACGCGGCGGCGTTTCTGAGCTACGGGAACATTCTCTCCGATCGAATTCTTCTGCCGTACGTCCTCAGGAACCTCGTCTACGACGTCCCCGAGGTCGGCCCGCGACAGTTCCTCCCGCACGTTCAGAAGGTCGTCCCGAGCGTCGAACTCGAGGACATCGAACGCGCGAAGGGGTACGGTGGCGTCCGGCCACAGATCGTCGACACGAAGACGAAATCCCTCGACATGGGCGAGGCGAAACTCGTCGGCGACGACATCATCTTCAACATCACGCCGTCGCCGGGTGCCTCGACGTGTCTGAAGAACGCGCTACAGGACACGCAAAAGGTTCTCGAGTTCCTCGACGGCGAGTACGAGTTCGACGAGGACGCGTTCCGCGCGGAGACGATCGATAACTTCCCTCGCGCGAGCTAGTCCCGCCAGCGACTGCAATCCGCCTCTTCGACGGCTGACGGAACGAAATACCGTGGGCGGAGATCTCGCCCGATATTTCGTACTGTGTCGTGTTGTCGACACACGACTCGCGTACGGATCGATCGGAACGAGTCCCACAGGGAGCGTGACGGATCCGGAACCGAGCGATCGCAGCCGGTTCTTTCGTCACTCGACAACAGTACAATCTGATCGACTCGACCGCTCTCATGCGGCCGTACTGAACAGATATTCAGTGGAATAAGCGGCGTCTACGAGAAACGACTCCGGAACCGGCTAGAAAGAATACATACTGCTATCTATTCACGGATGGTGGCCGTTACGGCTTGTATGGAACTCGAGAGCCCAGGATTCCTCCGAAGCGTACTCGAAACCGCGCCGGTCGATACCATCGTCGTCGACGCCGACGAGACCGTCGCCTTCGCCAGCGAGACGATTGCGGACGTGCTCGGGTACTCGCCGGACGACCTCGTGGGTCGATCGTTCGCTGATCTCGTCGTCGACGACGACCGCTCGGATAGCGTGCCCCTCGACGGCGAACACGACCGGCTAAACGTGGTCGTCCGGCACGCGGCCGGCGGCGAGGTCCGCATTCGCGCCGATACTCGGCCGGTCGAGTTCGACGGGCAACAGCTCTCCGCGGTGTTCGTTCGCGCCTCGAGCGATCGCGAGGCCGAGGCGGTGACGATCGACCGCTACGAGGCGATCACCCGAATGCCGGGATACGGAATCTATCAACTGGGCCGCGACGGCTGCTTCGAAATGGTCAACGACACGATCGTCGAACAATTGGGCTACTCGCGGGACGACCTGCTGGGCGAACACGCGTCGGTGATCGTCGGCGAGAACGATCGTGCCACGTTCCTGAACGCCTTCGAGAGCCCCCTCGACGCCGAGGGCGAGCGGGCCGCGACCGTCGAGTTCGACGCACGCACCGTCGACGATGAGACGATTCCCTGTGAAGCGCGAGTCTCCGTGCTCCGCTCCGACGGTTCGATACGGGGAACGGTCGGCATCGTTCGCGACATCTCCGACCGGCGGGAGCGCGCCGAGGAACTCCGACAGGAGCGGGGGTTGATCGAGCACGTCCTCGAGACGAGTCCGGTCGGCATCGGCGTGATCACGCCCGACGGCGACATCTCCAGGGTCAACGACCGAGCCGAGGAGTTGCTCGGCCTGACCATGGAGGAACTCTCGAGCCAGACCTTCGACGTCTCCCAGCGAAAACTGTACGACTCGGAAGGGCGGCAGGTGTCGCCCGAAGATTTGCTGAGTCGGGTGTTCGACGACCGCGAGCAGGTCATCGACACCGAGTTCACCCTCGAACGACCGGAGGGTGATCAGGTCTGGGCCTCCATCAGCATCGCGCCGATGACGGACGCCGCCGGCGACGTCGAGAAAGCGGCCATCATCGCGACCGACATCACCGATCGCAAGGAGCGCGAGGAGGCGCTCCGTCAGGAGCGCGACGTGATCGAACACGTCCTCGAGACGAGCCCGGTCGGCATCGGCGTGATCACGCCCGACGGCGACATCTCCCGGGTCAACGGCCGAGCCGAAGAGCTGTTCGGACTCACCGACTACGAACTCACCACCCAGACGCTCGACGTGTCACAGCGACAGCTGTACGATTCGACGGGCCGCGGAATCCCTCCGGAGGACCTGCTGAGTCGCGTGTTCGACGACCGCGAGCGCGTCCTCGACTCCGAGTTCAGGCTCGAGAATCCCGGCGGAAGTCGGGTCTGGCTGTCGATCAGTATCGCACCGATCGAGGGCCGCGTGGGCGACGTCGAGAAAGCCGTCATCATCGGGAAGGACGTCACCGACCGGAAGGAGCGCGAGGAGACGCTCCGGCAGGAACGCGACGTGATCGAACACATCCTCGAGACGAGCCCGGTCGGCATCGGCGTGATCACGCCCGACGGCGACATCTCCCGCGTGAACGAGCAGGCCGAGGAGCTGTTGGGGTTGACGATCGGAGAGATCACGAGCCAGACGCTCGACGTCACTCAGCGTCGGTTCTACGGCGCCAGCGGCCAACAGGTGCAGCCCGAAGATCTGTTGAGCCGAGTGTTCGAGGACCGCGAGCGCGTGCTCAACTCCGAGTTCAGACTGGAACGGCCCGACGGCGAACGCGTCTGGACCGCCCTCAGCATCGCCCCCATCCAGAACCGGGAGGGCGACGTCGAGAAGGCGGTCGTCATCGCGACGGATATCTCCGATCGAAAGCAACGCGAGAAACGGTTGCGCGAGAGCGAGGCTCGACTCCGCCAGATCGCCGAAAACATCAACAGCGCCATCTGGATGGCCGACGCGGATCTGAGCGAGGTCCTGTACATCAACCCCGCCTACGAGGATATCACCGGTCGCTCGCGGGACTCGGTGTACGACACCCTGCTGAACCATCTCGAGGCCGTCCACCCCCAGGATCGGCGCCGGGTCGAATCGGCGGTGAACGAAGTGACGCAGGCGCCGCCGGACGGGGGCACCGCGATCAGGTTTCAGGAGAAGTATCGCCTCGTCCAGCCCGACGGCTCCGTCCGGTGGGTCGACAGCTTCGCCTTCCCGTTGCAGGACGACGACGGCGAGGTGTACCGGTTCGTCGGCGTCATCGACGACATCACCGAAGTGAAAGAGCAACAACTCGAACTCGGCCGCCAGCGCGACGAACTCGAGACGCTCAACGGGATCAATACGGTCATCAGGCGGGTCAATCAGGAGCTGGTTCAGGCGGCCACGAGGGAGGAGATCGAGCGGCAGGTCTGCGACACGCTCACCGATTCGAAACTGTACCACGCCGCGTGGATCGGCGAAGTCGATACGGGTATCCGTGACGTCACGCCGATGACCGGCGACGGACTCCGTACCGAGTCGGTCGATCGATCGTTCGAGATCGACGCGGTCGACGCGATATCGATGGCGGTCGAATCGGGCGATATCCAACTCGTCCGTAACTTCGACGATCTCCCGTCGGAACTCGCCGTTTCCGACTCCATCGACGATGGGCTGTTCGGAAGCGACCAGTCGTCCGCCGCGGTGATCCCGCTGCTCTACAAGGAGACCGTCTACGACGTCCTCCTCGCGTACTCCTCGCGCGCGAACGCGTTCAGCGTCCGGGAACAGGCCGTGCTCTACGAACTCGGCAAGACGATCGGGCTCGCGATCAACGCGGTCGAACGGAAGGAGGCGTTGCTCACCGACTCGATCGTGGAACTCGAGTTCGGTATCCACGACCCGGGCGTGTTCTTCGTCCATGCGTCGGACGAACTCGAGGTCGAGTTCGAGATGGAAGGTATCACGTCACAATCCGACGGCTCGTATCTCCAGTATTTCACGGTCTCCGGCGATTCACCGGACCGAGTACTCGAACTCGCCGACGAGGATCGCGGGATCGAACACGCACGCGTCATCACCGAACACGAGGGCGGCACCGTCGTCGAGTTCGTCGTCGCCGGATCGTCGCTGGCGACTGCGCTGGCCGAGTACGGGGGAACGGTCCACACGGCCACCTTCGCCGAAGGGAGGGGGACCGTCGTCGCCGCGTTCTCCCAGACGGCCGACCACAGGAACGTCGTCGAGGCCGTCCAGTCGACGTTCGCACGAACCGATCTCGTCAGCAAACAACAGCGCGAGCGGTCGATTCACACGAAGCGGGAGTTCCAGACGACGCTCGAGGAGCGACTCACCGAGCGCCAGCGGACGACGCTCGAGACCGCCTACTACGCGGGATACTTCGAGTGGCCGCGGGACAGTTCCGGCGAAGACGTGGCCGACTCGCTCGACGTTGCACCGGCGACGTTTCACCAGCACACCCGCGACGGGATCCGAAAGCTGGTCGAAACGTTCATCGAAGGCGTGTCGGTTTCGTAAGTCGAGTCCGGACGATCGACCGTGTCCTCGGGTCCGGACGGTCGACCCGATCGTCGAGTCCACCTACCCGGTCCCCGTCGTCGAGCGACTGCAGCGATCGTCTCAGTAGCTCGACGAGTTCAAGCACGTAGGCCGGCCGCTCGAACACCGGTACTGGGTGCGTGGTGGGTGAAGGGAATCCTAATTACGTTAGGTTCTGAAGCCGTTCCAATCCCCCTCGTCGACGACCGATAGTTCTGGAAGACGCCAAAGTACCGGTCGTGACTGCAGCATTCGTCCTCTCGGGTGATTACGTCGCCCAAAAATTGACTGTGGATCCGACCGAACCGGTTCGGTTCGGAACTGCTCGGCCGTGAATCCGGTTCTGTGGGGTGGCCAATTCGTGTAGGCTTCGGTCGCCGGCGGGACCGGTGCCGGGTGTCGGACGGACCGACGAACGTATTTCCAGCGAACCGGGTAGCAGCCCGAAGCGGGACGAAATCCGTTTCTCAACGCCCGTAGTCGATACCTACCGTCGAGCGGGGAGGTGGGAATCGGTGACCGACGAGGATTGCGTTCTTTAGGACTGGCGGCTTTGCCGCTCGGCCGGCTACTCGATAGCCGATGAGTGACAAACGACGACCGACCGAGACGGACCGACGATGTACGGACACCGGACCGGGACGGAGGACCCGGAAGCGTGAGACGAAAGGCGCCGTCGACGGTTCGCTCGTCGCGGACGGCGGACACGAGATACGCGAGTGTATCGAACTGTTAGCGAACGACCGGCGGCGATACGTACTGTACTATCTCCGCGGCGAGAGACGCGCGAACTTCGAAGAGATAACCGAGCAAATCGCCGCCTGGGAGATCGACGCGTCGCCCGAAGAACTGGACGAACAGACGAAACGGAACGTACAGATCGACCTCCATCACGCACACCTTCCGAAACTCGAAGATGCGGGGCTGATCTGGTACGATCGTCTGCACGGAGCGATCCGTTTTCACTGCGTGCCGGAGCCCGTCGACACGTTTCTCGACTACTGTTCGACGAACGAAGTCTCCGACGTGGACCGGTGATCCGCTCTCCAAACGGGTACTCCGATTTCGTCGTCACCAATTCCCGGCCGAGTGACGAAACGTATAATTCATCGCAGAAGAACTATCGGGAAACACATGAGTTTATTCTGGCTGGTGATCGTCGGGTTCGCGGCCCTCGTCGTCGTCTACAGCGTCGTCCGATACCTCGGACGGGCGCAGGCGCGGCTCATGGAAGCCCACGAGAACTGCGAGAAGACCTGGGCCGACATCGAGGTGCTCCTCGAGCGGCGACAGGCCGAACTCGAGCAACTGATCGATCTGACGAACGAACACGTCTCCCACGAGCGAGACCTGCTCGCCGGCATCGTCGACGCGCGCGAAGGGATCGTCGAGGCACAGTCGCCCGAGGAGGTCGCGGCCGTCGCGGTCTCGCTGCGAGAAACGACCCAGGAGGTCTACACGCTCTCGGACGAACACCCGGAGCTGGCGTCGAACGAGCGGTTCGACGAGCTCTCGACGTCGATCAAGCGTCTCGAGCAGCGACTCGAGGACCGGCGCGAACAGTACAACGAGGCCGTCGCGACCTACAACACGTTGCGCTATACGTTCCCGGAGTCGGCGTTCGCGAACTATCATGGTCTCTCTCGGAGGGAGCCGTTCGTCGCATCCTATCGCGCCCACGAGGGGGTCGAGGTCGGCGACCGGCTCGGCGTTCAGTCGGCCTGAGCCATGCTCGGCGGGCTCGTCGTCTACGCCGCGCTGGTTATCGGATCGGCGGGACTGGTGGTCTCGGGACTCTCGAGCGTCCAGTCCGGCTTCGACCGGTACGAGGAACGGACCGTCATCGCCGACCGGCCCACCTCCTCACCCGATTCGCTCGCGCTCGGGAAGACCGCGATCGCCGGGACGGCGCGTCCCGATCACCGGCTGGATCGGCTCCCGTTCGGCGGTCGAGAGCGCGCACTCGTCTACGAACTGACCGTCGAGGACACCAACAAGATCGAATCGCCTCACGTCCACGTCCGGATCGCACCCCCGTTCGTTCTGGAGCGCGACACCGAGGGCGCCGACGACTACCACGTTCGCGTCGACGCCTCGAGCCTGCGACTGGACCTCTCCAACGACCGTCAGTGGTCTACGGAGATCGCCAGCCACGAACACCTTCCACCCGACCTCGCGGACTTTGCAGCGGCGAACGACCTGCCCAGACAGGGGATGGAACGCGACCGGAAGTTCGCCTACGAGTACCTCGCGCCCGACGACGAGGTGTTCGTCTACGGCCGCGCGGTCCCGGACGAGGAGCGCACCGACTCCCGCGAGGGGAAGACGGTTCTCGTCACCGCCGACGAGAACGGCAACGGGTTTCTCTCGGACAAATCGCCGGACGCGCTGCTCGAGGAGCGCCAGCGCGCGCTGACCAGACACGTCTCGGTCGGCGTCGTCAAGGCCACGATCGGGCTCGCGGCCTTCCTCTGGCTGACCGGGATCGCCCAGTTCGTCCTCGGCGCCTGAGTCAGTATGGGTTCCCGGCACTCGAGTTAGTGTGGTCCTCAGCACTCGAGTCAGTGCGGGGCCTCACCACTCGAATCAGTGCGGGCCCTCGACGGGAACGCCTCGAAGGCCGTCGTAGACGCCCGCTGCGATCGCCTTGAGAAAGAGACCAGTGACGATCCCGGCGACGAGACCGCCTCCCAGCACGCCGACGAGACCGACGGTCGAGTACGCCGAACCGAAGAGCCAGTCGTGGACGGTCACGAGCGCGTACAGCCAGACGACGATACAGCCCAGATAGCAGAAGATGTTCGTCCAGAACCGAACGATCCGATACGTCGTGTGGACGGGTTGGGGGAGTTGGCGGGCCGATATCGAGCCGGGACGTGGCAGTCGGCCGAGAACCGATCGCACTCCGGATCCGATCGGCCTGGCCGTGGCGACGACGAATCCCATCGCCAGCAGCGGATAGTCGCGCCACCGCCGCTCGCCGCGCGCCCACCGGTCCGCGAACGTCAGTACCTCCTCGTCGCGCGGTCGGACGACCCAGGCGTCGGGCCGGGGCGGTTCGAAGAACGGGGACTCGTTCGTGAGCGCGGCCCGGCAGTCGTCGCAGTAGGTCGCCGGCGTCCCGTCGAGCTGGAAGAGCGCGTCGCCGGGTGCGACGACGCACGGCTGCTCGTCGTCCTCGTCGTTCTCGGTCTCACCGTAATCGTCGGTATCGCTGCCGTCGTGCAGGTACGTTCGCAACCCGAATGTCGTCCCGGCGACCGAGAGCGCCTCCTTCGCCAGCCGTTCGCATTCGAGGGCAGACGGCTCCGCTCCCTCGAGCAAGCGAGCCGTCGAAACGACGCCGACGGTACCGAACTCGAGACCGACGCCGAACAGCGGCGGGTCGGAGGCGTGTTGCCGAAGCGCGGCGTCGGTCACGCCGATAGCGAGGTCGATGCCCTCAGTCTCGTCCCGGACGCACTCGAGGAACGGCTCCGCATTGGCGTCGTCCGACGCCGCGTCGAGTGGGGCGTCGATCGCCTGCCGGATCGGAACCGACAGTTCGAACGTCTCGCGGAGCGTTTCGGCGACGACGTCACACGCAGTCGCCGGCGGCTCACCGATCGGAACGACGGCGACGCGCGGGGTGCCGTGTGGGAAGACGGCCATCAGTACCGATACCTGTTAGTGATCGTGAATAGGTGTTTCGGAAGATACCGTCGGCATCGCTGAACCGTCCGGTCGATGGGGGTTCGATTCGATCAGTGTGACCGCACCGTCAACGAATGCGTGGAAACTGATACTCCGTGAGCGAAATTCGGGGACACGACTATACCGTCCCCGTGATATGGCTTCACGTAACATGTCCGATGGCGGGAGATCTTACGAGTACGTGATCGTCGGTGCGGGACCGGCAGGCTGTGTGCTTGCGAACAGATTGTCGGCCGACGGTGACTCCGAGGTCCTGTTGCTCGAGGCCGGCGAGCCCGACGAGAACCGGGAGATCGGTATTCCGGCGGCGTTCTCGGAACTGTTCGAATCCGCGGTTGACTGGGCGTACTACACCGAACCCCAGTCGGAACTGCACGACCGGGAGCTCTACTGGCCCCGCGGGAAGACGCTGGGCGGTTCGAGTTCGATTAACGCGATGATCTACGTCCGCGGCCAGCCCGAGGACTACAACCGCTGGGCCGAACTGGGTAACGACGATTGGGCGTACGAAGACGTGCTACCGTATTTCAAACGCGCCGAACACAACGAGCGCGGTCCCTCGCAGTACCACGGGGTCGGCGGCCCGCGGAACGTGACCGACCTCCGGTCGCCGAACGAACTCACCGAGGCGTTTCTCGAGGCCGGACGGGCGGTCGGACTGCCGTTCAACGAGGACTTCAACGCCGGCGATCAGGCGGGCGTCGGCTACTATCAGGTGACCCAGAAGGACGGAGAGCGACACAGCGCGGCGGACGCGTATCTGAAGCCGGTTCTCGAGCGGCCGAACCTGACCGCGGTGACCGGTGCGCGAGTGACGAAGGTCAGATTCGACGGCCGCGAAGCCGTCGGCGTCGAGTACGCTCGCGACGACGCCAGCGGTCGTTCCGCGACGGTCGACGCGACCGAGGAGGTCATCCTGTCGGCCGGTGCGATCAACTCGCCTCATCTCCTCATGTGTTCCGGCGTCGGCCCGGCCGACCACCTCGCGGAACACGATCTCCCCGTCGTCGAGGACCTCCCCGGCGTCGGCCGGAACCTGCAGGATCACCTGCAGGTCGGCGTCAACTACGAGTCGACGGAGCCGATCAGTCTGGCCGACGCGGACTCGCTGTGGAACACGCTCAGATATCTGTTCCGGAAAACGGGACCACTAACGTCCAATATCGCGGAGGCCGGCGGGTTCACGACCGTCTCGGACGACGCCGAGGTGCCCGAGATCCAGTTCCACTTCGGCCCGACGTACTTCGTCGACCACGGGTTCGACAACCCCGAAGGCCACGGGTTCTCGCTCGGCGCGCTCCGGCTTCGACCCGACAGCCGCGGTCGAATCTCCCTCCGCTCCGCCGATCCCTTCGACGAGCCGATCATCGATCCGCGGTATCTCACCGAGGGCGACGACCTCGAGGTCCTGCTCGAGGGGATCAAACTGGTCCGTGAAATCCTCCGGGCCGAGCCGTTCGACGAGTACCGCGGCGAGGAGGTCCTCCCGGGGTCGGACGTCCAGAGCGACGAGGGACTGATCGAGCATATCCGCGAGACCGCCGAAACGCTGTATCATCCCGTCGGAACCTGCAAGATGGGTAACGACGAGATGGCCGTCGTCGACGACCGACTGCGCGTCCGCGGCCTCGAGGGGCTGCGGGTCGTCGACGCCTCGATCATGCCGACGATCACGAGCGGGAACACGGACGCGCCGACGACGATGATCGCCGAGAGGGCGGCCGATTTCGTTCTGGACGAAGCGTGATCGGCGGTCGATCACGCCACCCTGAATTGAAACACGAGTACCTATTTTCCGAAGCCGCCTAACGGTCCATAGAGCCGGTTTCGGCCCGGCAGACCACGAACGTCGGCGAATTCGTCAGTGCAAACGAATCCAGAGACGGCGGCGAAACCTTCCAACTCGAGTTCACGGGCTCGGAGGGGGTCGTGGTCGTCCAGCCTTCCGAGGAGCGCGCCACAGCAGTAGCAGGCACGAGCACCATCCCGGCGTACCGCTTACCACAGGCCGACCGATACGCGTTTCACTGCAACCTACAATACGATTTTCATGAGACGACGAGCGCTCGGCGCGATCTCGGCCGCAGTCGCACTGACACTCCCCTGGGTCGTCGTGTGGGGAGCTACTGATATCCTCCCCTGGCTCGCGACGATTGCGGGAGTCGAGTACCAGGCGCCGGCCGCGCTCGGAACGCTGTCGACGCTCGCGACGGTGATCGTAACCGGACTCGCCGTCCTCGGTGCCGCGTTCCTCCTCGCGTGGGCCGCCGAAACCGCCGAGAAGGACGTCCCGCAGGCGTTCGCGATCGCGGTGCTCGCGGTGTTAGCGGTCGCGCCCGAGTACGCCGTCGATGCCCTCTACGCCTGGAACGCGGGCGTGTTCGCGGAGACCGAACGCGGAATCGAGGCGGGCAACCTGGCGGTCGCCAACATGACCGGCGCGAACCGGATCCTCATCGGCATCGGCTGGGCCGGCGTCGCGCTCTTTACGATCTATCGAGCGGGCGCATCGACCGATCCCGCGGTCGAGAAGCGCTCCGGCTTCCTCTCCGACGTCGTCGTCCTCGACCGAGAGATCGGCCTCGAGGTCGTGTTCCTGCTGATCGCGACGCTCTGGGCGTT
This sequence comes from Natronorubrum halobium, assembly GCF_051351675.1. Lineage (NCBI taxonomy): Archaea > Methanobacteriati > Methanobacteriota > Halobacteria > Halobacteriales > Natrialbaceae > Natronorubrum > Natronorubrum halobium. The sequence goes on along the minus strand of NZ_CP195595.1, from coordinate 4,743,304 downwards.
CCTCGTTCCGCTCAACAACGGGATCGATATCTACGACATGCTGTTCCTGGTCGGCCTCTACGCCTGCTACATCGCGGTGATCATCCGCGGCGACGTCGAACCCGACATGGACCACGTGGGGGTCCCGGCGTACCTGCAGCACTTCCCGAAACGCCGCCGGATCGCGACCGTCTTCGCGCTCTTCGCGTACTCCGGGATACTGATCTTTACCGCCGTCGAACCCTTCGCCCACGGACTCGAGCACCTCGGCGAGAGCGTCGGTATCCCCTCCTTCTTCATGATCCAGTGGGTCGCGCCGCTGGCCTCCGAAGCGCCGGAACTCATCGTCGTCGTCTACCTGGTGAACAAGGCGCGCTCGACGGCGGGGTTCAACGCGCTCATCTCGTCGAAACTCAACCAGTGGACGCTGCTCATCGGAACGCTCGTCGTCGTTCACTCGCTCGCGCTGGGCCGCTACGGCGTGCTCGCGTTCGACTTCAAGCAGTCGGCCGAGATCTGGATCACCGCCGCGCAGTCCTTCTTCGCCGTCTCGCTCCTGATCAGGTTCGAGATCTCCGTCAGGGAAGCGCTCACGCTGCTCGTCCTGTTCCTCTCGCAGGTTCTACTCGAGTTCGCCATGATCCGCGATTTCGTCACGCTGCCGGTTTCGAGTACCGAACTCCTGCTCGTCTACACTGCCGTCTACCTCGTCCTCGGAACGGCGCTGTTCGTCCGGCGGCGTCGGGCGTTCGGTCGTCTCGTCCGTCGAACCGCGGGCACGATCGGCAATGCGATGTCGATCGGCACGGATCGAACCCACAGCGCCGACGACTGAGACGGACGGGTCACCCCCGGGCCTCGTCGACTGAGCCAGGGACACTATCTTTCACGCGGTTCGCCGCCGTCGTCCGTTCCCGATCGGACGGCGGCGGTGGACGTCGGGACGAGAACTCCGGTGTTCGGTCCTCACTCGAGAGAAAACCCCGCTTCCTCGAGCGCCTCGGCGCGTTCCCAGTAGTCCTCGACCGTCTCTCGCGCCCACGAGCGAACGACCTCGTCGTCGGTGTCGATCGAGGCGCGCAGGACGCCCTGCTCGTCCCGAACGAGCAGGTAGACGACCTCGTCGAGGAGCATGACCGCGAGCGGGACGCTCCCGTCGCGGATCCGGACCGCGGCGTCGTCGGCCCCGAGCAGATCCTGGAGTCGGTTGCGCAGCTCCGTATCGGCGGCGAGCGCGTCGATCGCGCTCCGGGAAAAGACCCCTCTGAACGTCTGCTCGTCGGTTTCCGCGCGTTCCTGGACGACCGTTAGGGTCTGTTCGTTGAAGGCGTGCGAGACCGTCCACACCTCGTCGGCGTCCTCGAGTAACTCGAGCAGCCGCGACAGCGGCGCGTTCGGACGGGTCTGGGTGGGCATCGTGATGGTCGCGTCGGACAGCCGTTTCAGATCGAACGTCATCTCGGCGGTCGGCAGATACTCGACGACCCCGCGAAGGCGCTGTTCGGTCTCGATGATCTCCTGGAGGTCGGTAAAACCCGTCGCGACGAGTCGGCCGGTCGCGGTCGCGACGTACTCGCTGCCCTCGCGGTCGATCCACGACCGCTCTCGGAAGTCGCTCAGAATCCGTCCGAGCGTGGCCTGGGACGCACCGGTCTCCGCGGCCAGTTCGTTCCGGCTGCGTCCCCCCGCCGCGAGCAGTCTGAGCACCTCGACGCGGTTCGCCGAGAGCGCGAGGAACTCGATCTCCTCGAGTGCCGATTCCATACGAGTCTGTTCGCCCGTTCCCTGATAGTGCTTTCGCACCGTGAAATAGTTTCACGCTGTGACAGGCTGTCACAATCAGTAACGAGTTTCCCGGTGGGTACTATTTTCTCGGTACCACTTCATTTCCTACCGTGAAATATTTTCTGAATTAAACTATATGCCTCGGGCTCATCTGTAGAGACAAGATGTTCCATCCCTCCACGCTCCGTCGATCCCGCGCCGGGGAGTCGTCGGACACCCGCCGAATCGGGGTGAGACCGTGATCGACCGCCGCACACTCGTCTTCTTCGTCCTCTCGAGTGTCTTCTTCGGCGGGACGTTCGTCGCCGCGAAGGCCGGCCTCGAGTACTTCCCGCCGCTGCTGTTCGTGGCGCTCCGGTTCGACGTCGCGGCGCTCATCATGCTGGGCTACGTCGCGCTAACCGCCTCGTACGAGGAACTGCGTCCACGGACGCGCGATGACGTGGTCGGCATCCTCGCGACCGGCGGACTCGTGATCGGGCTGGCGAACGCACTCCTGTTCGTCGGCCAGCAGTACGCCACCAGCGCCGTCGGCGCGATCGTCTTCAGCCTCAACCCGATCCTGACGCCGGTCTTTGCGGCCGTCCTCCTCTCGGACGAGCGCCTCTCGCCCCGCGGCGCGTTCGGGATGGTCCTCGGCCTCCTCGGCGTCGCGCTCGTGGTCAGCCCCGACCCGGCGATGCTGGTCGGCGGCGACGCGTTCGGGCGTGCGATCCTCTTTGCGGGCGCGGTCAGCGCTGCACTCGGTGCGGTCCTCATCCGCCGCGCCGGTTCGAACGCCACGCTCTCGAGCACCGTTCGAATCGCGTGGGGACTGCCCATCGCTGCAGCCCTCAGTCACGGCCTCGCCTGGTCAACCGGCGAGTCGACGGGATCGATCGCGTGGACGACGGAAGCGCTCGTCGCGCTCGCGTACGTCAGCCTCGTCGCCGGCGTCCTCGCGTACATCGCCTACTTCGGGCTGCTCGAATCGACCGGTGCGACCCAGGCCAACCTAGTTTTCTACGTCGTGCCGGTCGTCTCGACGCTGGGCGGCTGGGCGCTGCTCGACGAGTCCATCGCCCCGCTGGCGGTCGTCGGCTTCCTGACGATCTTCGCCGGCTTCGCCGTCATCGGCAGCGAGTCGAGAGACGTGCGGACGCTGCTGCCCGAGTGGGTCGCACACACCCCTGTAGCCGAGGAACGGGCGACGGCGACGGAGGAACCGCGCGGTTACCGGTCCGACTGATCGGCACCGTCAGATTCCGTGCAGAAACGTAGTAGCTACGAAGCGACTGTTCATCCGTAACCGTCTGCTATCCAGAACGATCGTATTCTCGTTAAGCGGCACTAGATGAATGAAGCTCCGAGCATATCGCCTGTTAGTTATATTTGGTGGAGTGGATTTAACTACTGGTGGTCCGTATGTGTTCGTAGTTACGAATGGTACTGCGAGAGTTAGCCGACGACGCTCCCGGACGACTCGTCCCGTACGGACAGCGACCGTATTACAGTCCGGATCCGCTCCCCCCGGATACCGAGTTAGAACTCGACGCGGAGTTCTACGAAACGCTCTCCGAAGCGACCTTTTGGCTCGGAAAACTCAGCGGGTTCGGTCTGACGATCGATTTCTCCCCCGTTCTGACCACCTCGCTGCTCCGGAAGGAAGCGATGGAGTCGTCCGAGATAGAGGGCGCCGATATCGACTACGACGCGCTTTACAGTTTCGAGACCCGATCGCTCGGCGCTGGCGGGTCAGACGGCGAGACGACGACGGCGCCGGACGAAACGAAAGACGTGCAGGAGGTCCTCAACTACGAACGGGCACTCGAGGACGGGATCGAGGCGCTCGAGCGCGGTGACGGCATCTCAATCGATCTCCTCCACACCCTCCACGAAACGCTCCTCGCCGGCGTTCCGGACGACCGACGGGAGACGGACACCATCGGCGCGTTCAAGACGGCTCCGAATCACTTGGGCGAGTTCGTTCCGCCCGTTCCGAGCGCCGTCGACGGGCCCATGGATGCGCTTCTGACGTACGTTCGGACCGGGGGGAGCTATCATTCGCTCGTCGATATCGCGCTCACACACTACCAGTTCGAGACGATTCACCCGTACGGAGACGGTAACGGTCGTCTCGGACGATTGCTCATCACGCTCCAGTTGTACGACGACGGCTACCTCGAGCAGCCGACGCTCTATCTCAGCGAGTACTTCAATCGCTACAAGCAGACGTACGTCGATCGCATGGATGCCGTCCGCAAGTACGGTGAGTGGGAGGCCTGGATCGACTTTTTCGTGACCGGGATCCGCCAGCAGGCGGAGGAAACGCTGTTGCGCTCACAGGAGTTGCACACTCTGCAACAGGAGTACGAGGCCGAATACGGCGACGACTCCGCCGCGTACGCGCGACTCGCGTGCAAACTCTTCGACCAACCGTATCTCACCGCGGCCGTCGCCGAGGAGTTACTCGACGTCGCCAGTCCAACCGCCTATCGGGCGCTCGACCGACTCGAGGAAGCGGGACTCCTCGAGGAGACGACCGGAAAGGAGCGCAATCGGGAGTATCGTGCGCGGGAAATTTTCGAGATTCTCGAGCGACCGCCGCGGACGTACTGACCTCGCTCGAGCGTCGGCGTGATCGCTACCGGCGACGAACACCGCGACTCGAGCCACCCGTTTTGCATGAGTGCGCCGGCCGGTCGCTCAACCGGACACTCCCCGTATCAGGAGTACTCGCCGGCCTCGCGACGCGCCGCTCTCACAGCAGGCCCGGCACGTACACACTCCACCGTATCCATGTCACTCTCGGACTACGAACTACACGACCGACTCGATCGACTCTCGTCTGCCTCGGCTGACCGCGACATCCTCGTCACGCTCGCCGTCCCGCCCGAACAGTCGATCGGCGAGGCCCGCCAGCCCGTCGAGACCGACTACGCGGAGGCGAGCCAACTGGACGAACAGTCGTTCCCGAAACCGCTCACCGACGCCTTAGAGACCGTCCGGAGCGAGTTGAACGACTACGACGAGGTTCCGGAACACGGCCTCGCGATCTACGCCGGGTCCGTCGACGGCGACCTTCTCACGTCGGTCTTCGACGACCTCCCCGTCGCCATCGACGACTCCGTCTACCGCCACGCCAACGAGTTCGACCTCACGCCGCTCGAGGACGTCACCGAACCCGAGTCGACCCACGGCCTGCTGGTGGTCGAACGCGGCGGCGGCGCGCTGGGACTGCTCGACGACGAGGGCGTCCAGACGATCGACACCTTCGAGAGCGAGGTCCCCGGAAAGTCCAGCGCGGGTGGCCAGTCCGCCGAGCGGTTCGAACGCGACCGCGAACGCCAGAAACGCGAGTTCTTCGACGAAGTCGCCGAGCGCGCCGAACGGCAGTTCCTCGGCGACGACCCCGTCGACGGCGTCCTGCTGGGCGGCACGACGGGCACCATCGAGACCTTCCAGGAGGAAGCCGAACTGGACCACCGACTCGAGGATCGCATCGTCGGCGAGTTCGCCGTCGAGTACTCGAGCCAGCAGGGGCTCCAGCAGCTCGCAGAGAGGGGCCAGGAAGCGATCGACGAGCGCGACCGAGAGGCCGTTCGCGAGGCGCTCGACGAGTTCTTCGAAGGGGTCCGCGACGACGAGCCGGTCGCCTACGGACGCGACGAGGTCGACGACGCCCTCGAGTTCAAGGCCGTCGAAACGCTCCTGCTCTCGACGGCACTCGAGGGGACGGCCCTCCAGGAGTTCGGAAATCGAACGGAAGAGCAGGGCGGTGAAACCGTCGTCGTTCCGGACGACTTCCCCGACGGAAACCGGTTCGAAGAGGCGTTCGACGGCGTCGGAGCGCTGTTGCGATTCCCGATCGAGTGACCGGACCGTCGGTCGACTCCCGACATCCCCGCCCGGTAGCCGTTCGCGGCTGTCACCTGGCGGCGAACGTGACTGTCACGGTGTCGAGGGGCCGATATCGCGAACGAATCAGAGGGTTTACGGGCTTTCCCGGCCGTGGAATTACTAATGTGTGCGACTTTCACCGACGATGACGTCGGTAAGCCCGTCGAACGAACCGACGGAAAGGTGATCGGAACGGTCGCCTCGCTCGAATCGGAGGGCGCCTACGTCGAACCGGCACCCGACGTCGTCGACCAGATCAAAGCCCGCTTCGACTGGGGCGAGATCGGCGGTCCGTTCATCCTCGACGAGAGCGATGTCCAGGCGATTTCAGAAACGCGCGTCCACCTCACGGAGGGGTTCTCGCGAGCGGACTCGGCGACGCCGGCAGCGACCGAATCGGCTGCCCGATCGGACGCCGGAACCGACGACGGGACCGGTTCTGCGAGCGAATCGACGACTCCGAGAACGGACTCGACGGGAGACTCGAGCGGTATCGGCCCGTTCGAAACTCGCTTCCAGATCGGTGCCGCAGTCGTCTCGGCGATCGGCTTCCTCGTCGCGGTCCTGTTCGGCTGGACCGGGTATCAGGGATCGACACTGCCCGTCGCCGGCACGGAACTGAGTATCGTCTCCGGAGCGGTCGGCTTCATGCTGCTCTCGTTCTTCAGTGTCGTCGCGCTCGTCGCTGCGATCTACATGGATCCCGGCCTCGACCACTGAGAATCGGAATCGGCGCGACGCGGTCACGTTTCTCGAGCCCTCGAACCATCCCTGACGATTGCAGGCACCACCGGCTTATCTCGAACGCGAGTAGGGTCAGCCATGTGTCCAACGTTTACGGACGACGAGGTCAGCAAACCCGTCGTGAACGACGCCGACGAGGAGATCGGCGTCGTCACGTCGGTCGAGGGCGACATCGCCCACGTCAGGCCGGAGACGGACGCCGTCGGTTCGATTACGTCCTCGATCGGGTGGGACAGCGTCGCCGAAGAGACCCAGCCGCTGAGCAGCGACTCCGTTCGCGAGATCACCGACGATGCGGTTCGGCTCGAGGGTGGCCTGCCGACGACGGATGACGATCCGGCGTCCGAACCCGAATCGGCCGTCGGTACCGACGACCGCGAGGGAACGTCGGAGCCAGCGACCGAACCCGCCGGAGGTTCGGCCGGTATCGAGGAGACCGAAGTCGCCGAGGATCTGCACGACGAAACCGACGAGGAGACGGATTCGATCCACTCGGCGGAAGGGACTGCCACCGACGCGGAGCGGCCGGACTCGGTGGACGAGCGGGGAACGGATCGCGGCCTCGAGGCCGATCCGACCGAACTGGCCAAGCAGGAACCGGAGGCCGAGTTCAATCCCGGCGATACCAGTTCCCGGACCGATGCCGGTGTCGAGCCGGACGACGACCACCGATCGACCGACGCTGCGGTCGACCTCGACGACGACCCGCGGCGGACGGACGCCGCAGTCGACCCCGGCGAACAGCCCCGCCGGACGGACGCGGAGATGGATCCGGATGCGATTCGTGACGCGGACACAGACGACAGTGGCCCGACGACCGAAGATGCGGGCCGCGGGAACCTCGAGGACGGACCCGAAGAACAGCGGATCGGACGTGACGAGGAGTCGGAGGCCGACGACCTCGAGCGCGACGACGAGAGTTGACACCCGCTATCGCGGCTTCGTTCTCGGTAGCGTTCACGCGTCCTCGAAATCGCACAAGAGCCGATGGGCCACGTCGGTCGGCACGTAGTACGTGTGTTTGCGGTGGGTCTCGTCCTTCGGCTTGAGCTTCCGAGATGGTGTCGGCTTCCGTCCGCAGCCGTTCGATCTCGGGCCGGGAGACGACCATCGATTGACTCGACGAGAGGGATGTGTGGTATAGACTCGTTCCGTTGACCGACGAATATCCGGACGGAGCGCTCGGAACGGCGTCTCGAGAGCGCTGTGGATTCCGGGCCGAAGGTTAAGTTGTGCCTCGTGATACGACGGCTATGTCCAGACGCAACGGTGACGACGGAATCGCGGGTATCGACGTCGCTGGTCCCGACGACGGACAATCGATCGTGTTCGTCCACGGCGCGATGTTCACGCGGAAGATGTGGCTGCCACAGATTCGCGGCCTCTCCGACGAGTATCGGATCGTCGCCCCGGATCTGCCGGGCCACGGCGTTCGCGCGGACGAGACGTTTCGGATGGAACCCGCGATCGACCTCCTCGAGCGCGTGATCGGTCGTCACACCGACGGGAACGCGGTGCTGGTCGGCCTCTCGCTCGGCGGCTACGCCGCGACGGAGTACGCCTACCGCCATCCCGGCGACGTCGACGGACTGGTGCTCTCGGGCTCCAGCGCGAACCCGGTCGGCGGCATGGAGGCGCTCGCGCGCGCTACCGGGGCGATCTCTCGACTCGCGACGAAACCCGACGTCAGCAAGCGTCTCGTCGAACGACTCGGGGAACGATGGGTGAACAATCGCGACCTCCCCGAGGACGTCAAGCGGGAGATCCTCGAGGCCGGAATCTACCCGAAGCAGTTCGGCGACGCGGGGCCGGACGTCGCGGGCGTCGACTTCCGCGCGAAACTCTCGACCTATCCCGGCCCGACGCTGGTTCTCAACGGCGAACACGACAAGGTCATGCGCCGCGGCGAGCGCGAACACGCCGCTGCGGCCCAGGACGGACGCATCGAAGTGCTCGCGGGCGTCGGTCACATCTGCAATCTCCACCGGCCGGAGACGTACACCGCTCGCGTTCGAAACTTCGTTCGACAACGCGTTGCGGCGCCGCGCTAGCGCTGTTCTGCGGCGGTTCGGTTGCGACTGTAGCGGCGAAGGCGAGGAGCACTGGAAAACGGGTCCGACGGGACGTCAACGGAGGGGCGAATACCGAGACGGCGTCACGCGGGGGACGGATACCGAGACGGCGTCACGCGGGGGACGGATGGTGGTGCGAGCGAGTTGGTGGCTCAGGAGCGCCGATCGCCGATCGCGTCGCGGATCCGGCCGGGAATCCCGAGCACGGAGATCCCGAAGCCGAATAGCACCATCAGGGCGTAGACGCCCAGGGTCGAGGTCCAGACGACGAACATCGCCAGAATGGCCCAGCCGCCCGAGAGGAAGTAAAACGCCGCGATGGACATCGCCGTCCCGTACAACAGGACGAGATACGGTCCCCAGTCGCGAGCGTGGCCGCGACGGTACTTGCGGCGGACGTAGCGTTTGAGTTCGCTCTCGAGGGACTCTTTCCTGACGGTACGACTCTCGACGTTGTCCTCGAACGACTCGACACGGTCGCGCAGCCGTTCGATCTCCTCTCGAAGCGCTTCGGGATCGTCGGATCGGTCTCGAGTCCGGGCACTCCGGCGGGTACTCGTCCCCGTACCGGCCGTTTGCGCACCCGTCCCTGCTTGGTCCTTCGTCGCCCCCTCGTCGGCACCCGTGGCGTCGTCGGTCATCGCTTCTGTCCAAAACTGTCGAGCGCCGGGACTTTGTAGCTGCCGATCCGCTTCACGGTCGGCGAGGACGGCATTGATGACGGCACCGAAGACGAGGATGATCGCGCCGACGTACAGCCAGATGAGCACGAGAAAGACGGCTCCGAGCGCGCCGTAGACGGCGTAATCGCCCGCAACGGCGGCGTACAGACCGAAGGTCCGACTGAGAACGAACCAGCCGACGGCGGCGACGATCGTCCCGGGAACGGCCTCCCGAATGTCGACGTCTGCGTTCGGAAAGACGACGTACAGCGGCAGGAACGTCACCGCCAGGCCGAGCACGACGAGGATCGGGCCGACGATGGCGACGCCGAGGAACGGAACGAACCGAATCAGCAACTCGAGGCCCCCGACGAGCGCGAGGCCGAACGAGATCACGAGGAAGACGATCATCGCGTCCCAGACCGTGTCGACGAACGACTTCGAGGCCGCGGTACCGTAGATCTGTGAGAACGCTCGATCGAGCCCGCGAAGGACCCGACTCGAGCCCCACAGCAGTCCCAGTGCACCGAAGACGGTAGCCCCCTGTCGCCCGGTGTCGTCGAGGACCGTGTCGGCGAGGATCTCCTGGGCCGACGGCGTGAGGACGTCGCTCGCCGCTGCCGTGAGTTGGGCCGCGAGCGCTTCCCCTCCGAGCGAGGCGGCGATCCCTAACCCCAGCAACATCAGCGGGACGAGCGAGATGAAGCCGTAGAAGGCGACGCCGGCCGCCAGCAGCGTCAGCTGTTGGCTCTGAGCGAGGCCGACGACGGCGGTCGCGAACTCGAGGCCCTGTCTCCGGTCGATCACGTCTCAGAACTGTCTGCGGCCAGCGCAATATGCGGTCGTGTGGCACAGGCCTGCAAACTGAAAGCGGCTGTCTCGAGTCCAGTTTCGCTCGAGACTCCGGTCGTCGCCATTACCGTTTACTGCCACGTCGGGTGGACGACACGGAGCGACGACGCTGTCCTCGGGAGCGTCAGCGACCGAGGGCTCGAAAGACGCGGAACGTCTTTGCCGTCCCGACTGCGGCGTGACGACTCGTTCGGCTGTACGCCGACCTCGACTCGCTCACTCGAGATTCGCTTCGGTCGCCTCGAAAATCTCGGCGACGCTCGCGTCCGACTTGAACGTCGTCCCGCCGTAGTGGGTGAAAGAGGCATCGTAGCCTGCGTCCCGGAGATCCGCGAGGAAGTCGTCCATCGCGTTGGCCGGCAGTCCCCAGTTCTTGCACAGTTTGTGCTGGTCGTAGTAGGTCGGCACGTCGAGTTCGGCCTCGAGCGTCTCGCAGAGTTCTCGAGCCTTCTCCGCGGTTCCGAACGCGTCGGGAATCTGCTCCCGAACCGCCGCCGTGAACTCGCGGTCGCGGTAGGGGCCGAGCCAGACCGGGCCGGCGACGAGGATCCGCTCGCCGCCGCAGTTTGGGCAGGACTCGAGCGGGTCCGCGACCAGTCCGTACTCGGCCTCGCGGTGGAGACAGTCCTCGCAGTGGGAGAGGTGGCCGAGGTTCTCGAGGGCGGCGTCGGCGGCCGTCGGCTTCCGATCGAGTTCGAGGTAGGTCCGGACGTAGTGGCTCGTCGCGTGGGTGAGGATCGGTTCGACGCCGACGTCGAAGCGGGCGGCGCTGCGAGCGAGCGCGGAGAGGAGGATCCGCACGCCCATCTCGGTGTGATAGTCGGTGTTCTGGGGATGGGCGCCGTAAGACCGGACGCCGCTGTTGAAGTGGGCGCCACAGAGCGGTGCGGTGTCGGTCGCCGTCACGCAAACCAGATCCCGACAGCGCGCGAAGGCCGCGTCGGCGAAGGGCATCGGCGTCCCGTAGGGATCGAGATCGATCACGTCGAACATCGACTCGTGCATGAGCGCGTTGACGTTGCGGTGTTCGATCCTCGACCCCTCCTCGAGGTCGTTTCGCTCGAGGTTCGCCCGCGCGAGGTCGATGGCTTCCTCGTCGATATCACAGCAGGTTACCCGCCAGCCGTCGTCGGCCGCTCGAACGCCACGGATACCGCTCGCGGTCATCGCGTCGAGATACGACTCCGCACGATCTTCGCGCTCGCGAAAGGCCCGCAGCGTCGCGATCGTCAGATCTCGGTTCAACTCCTGTCGCGGGTTGTAGAACACCGACTCCTCGACGCCCTCCGTCTGTTCGCCGGGGACCTCGAGTTCGACCCCGCCCTCGGTGACGCGCATACCTCCTGTCGACGGGCGACCGCGAAAAACGACGTGGTCTGTGGTGATGGCCCGTCGGCACTCGTCTTCGGCGTCGAACGGGACCACTTGATCCCCGAACCGTCGAACGGGCCCTCGATTTCCAAACTATCGACCGTTGTCACGTCGGTTTCTCGGTTTTCTCGGTCCACAACCACGGTCATATCGGTTTCTCGGCTGTCGACCGGTGTTCGCGTCGAGCAGACACCGTCTAACGAGTCGATACTAATCCGATAGCGTTCTTTTCGATACTCCGAGGTGTGGAGTACATATGTCCAGTAAATACGGACATACTACCTGAATAGCGGTTGATATCGGTTTATCATTAATTATACCGTTAGAAAGTCCTTTGTAGCCAGCATCCCTTCCATTTGTATATCGATGCCCCGGCCCCCGTTGATACGCTTTGGTTCACGAACGATCGCCTCCTCGAGCACACCAGACCGAACAGCGCCGGTTCTACTGGAGTGGGGCGACACGTGAGCGCCCCGTCGACCGACGAGCGGGCTGACGGACGCGAACACACTGAGACGAACGACCGTCCCGACCGGTTACGAATCGCACTGCTGAACGCGGCGCACAAACGCGGCACGACCCAGCGAAACTTCGAGCGGGAACTCGACGCCGACCTCGTCGAGTTTCACTGTCCGTCGGGCGAACTCCCCGAAACGTTCGCGTTCGACGCCTGTGTCGTCACCGGCTCGAGCGCCTCCGTCTACTGGGACGAGCCGTGGATCGGCGCGCTGAAGGAGTGGGTCGGCGAGGCCGTCACAGCGGGACTGCCGTTTCTGGGCGTCTGTTACGGCCATCAGCTACTCGCGGACGTCCTCGGCGGCCGCGTCGAGGCCATGGGTGAGTACGAGATCGGCTACCGGGCCGTCGAACACGACGGAGCGAATCGCCTGTTGACGGGCATCGACGACCGGTTCACCGTCTTCACGACACACTCGGATCGCGTGGCCGAGGCGCCGCCGGGCGCGACGGTGTTCGCCAGAAACGAGTACGGCATCCACGGTTTCCAGCGGGACCGCGTCTTTGGGGTCCAGTTCCACCCCGAGTACGACGCGACGACGGCGGAGCGGGTCACGGCCGGAAAAGAGGGCGAACTCGAGGACGAACGGATTCGGGCCGTCCTCGGGGGGATCGACGCCGAGACCTACGAGGTCGCCTGCGAGGCCAAGCGACTCTTCGACAACTTCACCGGATTCGTGCGGGAGCAGCGGAACGTGCGGCTCGCTGCCGACGCGCGTGTCGACGCCGCCGGCGATATCGGCGTCAGCGCGAGTGCCGCTGGCGAGACCGGTGTCGATGCGGGTGCCGACGCCGCTACGGCGGAGTGGCTCTCGGACTCGCCGGTCGACTCGAGGTAATCGCCCACCGTTGAACTACCGTGGGACAGCGAGCCGGCGTCACGAACCTCGATCGGCGACGGCCGGCAGGGTCACCGAAAACGTCGATCCCTCGCCGGGGTCGGAGTCGACTCGGATCTCGCCGCCGTGGCGCTCGACGATCCGCCGACAGAGCGCGAGTCCGAGTCCGGTCCCCTCGTACTCCTCACGGCCGTGGAGTCGCTGAAAGAGGTCGAAGACGCGATCCTGATCCGCGGGATCGATGCCGATGCCCTCGTCCGCGACCGAGACCGTCCAGTTCGACCCGGTTCGTTCGGCGGTGACGTGCACTCGCGGCGGGTCGTCGCCGCTGTACTCGATCGCGTTCGACAGCAGGTTCTGGAACACCTGCCGTAACTGGCTGGCGTCACCCTCGACGCTCGGCAACGCCTCGATCTCCACCGTCGCGTCGCTCTCGGCGATCTGCACCTCGAGGTCTTTCAGCACGGCCGCGAACACCTCCTCCAGGTCGACCGGTTCGAACGGGTCGCCCTGCGTCTCGACCCTGGAGTACTCGAGGAGGCCGTCGATCATCGCGCGCATGCGCTCGGCGCCGTCGACGGCGAACTCGATGAACTCGCGGCCGTCGGCGTCCAGCCGATCGCCGTACCGGCGCTCGACGAGCGTGAGGTAATTCGTGATCATCCGCAGCGGCTCCTGGAGGTCGTGCGAGGCCGCGTACGCGAACTGCTCGAGTCGCTCGTTGGACGCCTCGTATTCGCGATTTGCCGACTCGAGTTGCACGACCGTCTCGTCGAGTCGTGCTTTCATCCGCCTCAACTCTTGATTGCGTCGTCTGAGTTCGTGCGCTCGCGTCTTGGCCAGCGCGTCGTGGACGCCGACGCCGAAGCCGGCGACGCTCCCGAACGCCGTGAGGACGAGCACGGCCCGAACCGGATCGCTAACGCTCTCGGCGGGCTCGAGTTGGTAGAGGGCGAGAATGGCGAGGAGGAGTCCGACCCCGCCGAAACACCAGCGCGCGATCGTCGGATAGAACGCGGCCTGGACGTCGGTCCGCACCAATCGACGACTGCCGTACAGCAGCACCAGCCCGGGAGTACCGATAAAGCTGGAGACGAGAACCACGTTCGAAACTGGGTATCCGTCGATCAGTTGGGTGGACGCCCACGCGAACGCGAGCGCGACGTACACTGTTCCGAGGGCCGCGATCGTACCGCGCCCTCCGGCAGCAGACAGCAACCGGCGCCAGCGGGTCATTGAATCTAGTCGGACCGGAAGCTATTTTTGGGTTGCGCCGTCGCTGGCGTCCGCTCCGCCGCCGCGACCGACAACCAAACCGATTTTACAGTTGCGCGCACAGTTGCGGTCGTGTCGGAGGCCAACCCAGTCGATCGATGGCAGGCAGCCCTCGAGGAGGCGGGCGAACTCACGCCCGAGATCGTCGGGCAGATCTCCCGCGTCCACGGTGACCGCGGGGTCCGCGCGATCGAGGCCGTCGGCGAGAACCGGGTCAAAGCCTACCGCGATTTCACGATCGTCGTCGGCTACGAGGACGAGTACATCGTCGAGGACGGCGGCTGTACCTGCAAGGACAGCGAGTACAACTTAGACGACGACGATCCGACCGACTACTGCTGGCACGTGCTCGCCGTCGCCATCGCTCGCCGGGTCGGTCATGTCGACTACCACGACATGTGGTACTCGGAGGTCCGCGAACTGTTGTAACCGGACTCGAGTCGTCTATCCTGACACGTTGAGTACAAGTTTCGGTGCTCGACCCCGATTTCGAACTGGCCATACGTCTCAACGAAAACGAGTCTCACCGTCGACATGAATGGCGTTTGAAGTAGGTCTCTGGTGGAACAGTCGTATGCGCCGACGTTACTATCTCGCCGCCAGTCTCGGACTGCTAGCCCCGATCGTCGGATCGCCGGGTGTGATTGCTAACACCGTCCAGGAGACCGATGACGAAGACGAAACAAACCCCTCCCCACTCGAGTTCGAGGGTACCGGAGCGACAGTTAGCGACGAGTTCGAACTCGAGGGCGGTGTGACGATCGCCGAAACTGTCCACGACGGTGAGTCGAACTTTATCGTCGAGTTAGTACCGACGGACGGCGGTTTCGAGGAACTGTTGGTCAACGTGATCGGAGACTTCGACGGAGCCTCGGGCGTTCTCGCAGAGGAAGGGACGTATCTCTTGGATGTCGATGCGGACGGCGACTGGGAACTCGAGATCCTACAACCGCGTGCGACGGAAGACGAGTCCGATACATTACCGATCGAACTCGAGGGCGAGGAACCGGCGTGGGACGGGCCGTTTCAGTTCGACGGACTCGGGCAAGCACATGGTACATACGAGGGCGAGGGGAATTTCATCGTCGAAATCCTTCCGCAGGACGACCAGTTTTCGGAACTCGTCTTCAACGAACTCGACGAATTCGACGGCGAGACGACGTTCGATGTCGATGGAATCGGCTACGTGACGATCGAAGCTGATGGTCCCTGGTCGCTAGCGATGGAGTGACGGTCGAAACGTGGGCGACCGCTCGCGATTAAGACATTTGCCGTCAGTCTGACTCGTTACAGGCCGCGATGATGACCTCGGGATCGTCGATCAACCGGTTCTCCATGTAGTTCCCCTTCCCCTTGCCGGCCCACTTGCGCTCCTGATCGATGATCGAGAGGAACTCGAGTTCCGAGAGGATATCCCGTACCCGACGGAGTTTCAGGTGGTCGGACTGGTCTCGCTCGCAGAGCCGTTTGTAGAGGTCGTAGACCTCGTTCGTCGTCACCGGCGCGTCGTCGTTCCCCGTCTGCTGGGTGCGGAGTGCCATCGCCTCGAGGACGAGTTTCGCGTGGCTCGGACTCTTCGAGATGAGTTCGGCGAGTCGGCTGGTCTCCTCGCGCTCGTGGGCTTGGTCGACGCAGTCCTCCGTGACACGCTCGAGGTCGTTCTCTTCGGCGATCTCGCCGGCAAAGCGGAGGATGTCGATCGCCTTCCGCGCGTCGCCGTGTTCCCGGGCGGCGAGTGCGGCGACCCGGGGGACGACGCCGTCTTCGAGGACGCCCTCGTGAAACGCGTCGGCGCGCGACCGCAGGATCTCTCGGATCTGGGTCGCGTCGTACGGCGAGAAGACGTACTCGCGCTCGCAGAGACTCGATTTGATGCGCTCGTCGAGGGAGTCCTTGTACCGAACCTTGTTCGAGATGCCGATGACGCCGACGGTGCTCTCGGTGAGTTTTCCGGACTCGACGGCTCGCGAGAGCTGCATCAGGATATCGTCGTCTTCGATCTTGTCGACCTCGTCCAGGATGATGAGTGCGACGCCGTATCGGTTGTCGACGATCTCCCACAGTCGGCGGTAGTACTCGGCCGTGCTCAACCCCGAGTGGGGGATCGAGATTCCCGTCGCGTCCTGTTCGTTGAGCTGGTGACCGGCGGACTGAACGGCCTGCGTCTCCGTCGACTCCTGCAGGCAGTCGACGTAGGCGACGCCGATCGACACCGCGTCCTGTTTCGCACGCTCGACGGCCTGGTTCGTGATGAACTTCGAACACAGCGATTTCCCGGTTCCCGTCTTTCCGTAGACGAGGACGTTGTTCGGCGTGTTGCCGCGCGTCGCCGGTTTGATCGCGTTCGCGAGGTTCGTCAACTCGTCCTCGCGACCGATGATCCGATCACCGTCGGGAAGGTGCGAGACCTGCAGTAGCTCCTTGTTCTGAAAGATTTCGTTTTCGCTTCCGAAGTAGTCCATCGAGTCCGACATTCAGCTATCACGGACATCACACAGCCGTGACTTAACTGTTCGGGACCCGATTGCCGCTGTATAACACGGGATTGGTGGGCTTGCCCCCTTCAAAGCGGTAAAATACACCCCTCGATGCCGCTGTATCGTTTCTGTGGAACCCCGTGGTTCCGCTGTATAGATCCCCGCGGTTCTGCTATATAGGTCCCCGCGGTTCCGTCGTATAGGTTCCTACGATCCCGCTGTAGAGGCCGTGCGCCGTCTCGGTTACGTCGACGCTTGGATCCCCGGTGTGCACTCCCACCGGTTGGCCCCAGAGTGCCGCTGTACGAATCCCGGTAGCAGCCGTCGTGCGGTGCCGTCTCGTCGTGGCGGTACCCCGCAGTGCCGCTGTATCGCGGGGTCCCGCTCGCGTCGAAGCACGAGACGGCTGCTGGCACCCTCGATTCGGTACCGTAGTTCCGCTGTATGGATTCAAAAGGATTTCTACAGGAATCGAGTCGACGATTCTACACCCCTCGGTGCCGCTGTATGTTGGGTCACACACCCCGCGGTGCCGCTGTAACGGTGTAGGGGTGTTGGAGTAGCTGAACCCCCGGTTGGACTGCGATAACTCGAGGGGAGCATCCGTCACGCGGGGCGATCGGAAGCGGACGGTGACGAACGACGACGGTCCAGTTCGACTCGAACGACGAGACCGCGTTCAAAACCGACGCCGTCGCTCCGCGTTCAATACCCTCAGTGGTCGGTGACACACGACTAGTATTTAGCAGTGATGGTCTGGATGAGTGACTCGATCGAGAATCGTTCTGCCGATCATCACCGATTCTGACGAATTCCCGGGCAATTAGTTCTCTCTCGCACCTATACAGCGGCACCGCGGGGTGTGTCCCCGACTCAAACCGATCGAATCCGGTTCGATTCCCTCGGGGACTCGTCTGCCTCGAGAAGTCTGCCTCGAGAAGCCTGAATCCAGCACAAATCCCAAAAGCGACCCAAAACGAACCGGAACGGAAACCGAGCCAAAACCGAAGCAAAACCGAACTAACACCGCTCGCTTTGAACTCGAACCAACACCGCACCCTCCCGCTAGCCGTTCGCGGTCCGATCACTCCTCGGCGCAGATCTCGACGAAGTTCCGCAGGATCTGCAATCCGGTCTCGCCGCTCTTTTCGGGGTGGAACTGGGTCCCGAAGACGTTTCCCGCCTCGTTGGAGACGATCGAGGGAAACTCGAGTTCGTAGTCGGTCGTCGCAACTGCCGCGCTCTCGTCGTCGGGCACGGCGTAGTAGGAGTGGACGAAGTAGGCGTACCGACCGTCGACACCGTCCACGAGCGGGTGGTCACGCTCCACGTCCAACTCGTTCCAGCCCATGTGGGGGACCTTCTGGCCCTCCGCGAATCGAACGTTGGTGCCCGGAATCAGGTCGAGCCCCTGGACGGCCGACTCGCCGTCGTTCTCACCCTCTTCGCTGGTCGTCAGCAGCATCTGCATCCCGAGACAGATGCCGAAGAGCGGCGTTCCGGACTCGGCGACCTCGAGGAGGTCCTCCCGAAGCGGATCGGCGTTCTCGACGCCCTCGCGGAACGCGCCGACGCCGGGGAGGACGACGCCGTCGGCCGCGGCGAAGGCGTCCGGATCGTCGGTAATCTCGACGTCGGCACCCGCACGCTCGAGGCCGCGGGTGGCGCTGCGCAGGTTCCCCAGTCCGTAGTCGACGATGACGACGGACGCGAGAGATTGCTGGGTAGCACTCATGTCTGCAGATCGGAGGCCGAACGGCAAGTGGGTTTCCATCCGCGCAGTCTTCGCGATACCCATGCGGTCCTCCGATACGCTACACTGTCGAATTTGAGGGTACGACCGGAACAAATCGAAGAGTTGGAGCGAACCGAAGAACCGGAACGTACTGACAAACTGAAGAACCGGAACGTACTGACAAACTGAAGAACCGGATCGAACCGAACAAAACGAGTCCGTCGGAACGGTGGTGACGGCTGAACGCCGCTACTTCATCGCCGAGTCGGCCATCCGGTTGGGGAAGCCGAAGATCAGTTCCCGCCAGCCCATCTTCTCCTCGTCGGAGCGGAGTCTGGCGCGCAGGCGCTGGCTGAACAGTTCGACGCTGATGATGAGCAGGAAGATGCACAGCAGCGTCGCCATCATGTTCGTCCAGTTGAGCAGTCCCTGCTGGACTTCCACGACCTGTCCGAGTCCGCCGGCACCGTAGACACCGACGGTGACCGCGATGCGGACGTTGATCTCGAGGATGTACAGCGTCCAGGCGATGAACGACGTCCTGACCTGGCTCAACATCCCGAAGACGATCGTCTGCGGTCTGTTCGCACCGGTCGTCTCCATCGCCTCGATCGGGCCGTCCGAGATCTCCTCGAGTTCGTCGACGAACAGCCGACCGAGGTTCCCGATGGTGTCGACCATGATCGCGAGCGTCGCGGCGACGGGGCCGAGCCCGGCGAGCGGGATGAAGATCAGCGTCCAGACGAGCGCCGGAATCGATCGGATGAACGACATCGTCCCGCGGAAGATGAAGTTGAACGGGAACGGCGTGACTCGCTCGGAGCCGAGGACGCCGAAGAGCAGTGCGAACGGCAGGCCGAGGATGGTTCCGACGACGCCCATCGCGAGCGTGATGCCGGCCTCACCGAAGATCGCGAAGATTCCGAGGCCCCCGATCAGACCGCCGACTTCGGGATCGAACAGGAGGTTCTCCTCGCGAATGTACGAGAAGTACTGTCCGAAGTCGATGAACGGAATCGCGTCGAAGTACTCCGTGGTCGGGAAGAAGTTTCGCAGCGACTCGCCGAAGAAACTCCAGTTGAGGAACTCGGTAAAGATTTCGATCGCGCTGAGCCCCTGGACGAAGATAAAGCCGATGAGAGAGAGGACCGCCACACCACCGATCGCCCGGCGTCGTCGCCGTTGCCGGATGCTCTCGAACTGTTCCGTGAGTCGTTCGTCGCGTTTCAGTTCGTCGGCGGCATCGGCCGTCGGCTGCCCGCCGCCGGTCGTCGGCCGGCCACCGTCGGTGGATATGACTGCATCGGAGTCGGTCTCGTCGGATCCGTCGTCGGGTCGGCTCACGGCGTCACCTCCGATTCGCTGTCGCCGCTCGAGTCCGCGTCGACGAACATCCCTTCAGTATCGATATCGCCGTAGATCTCGTCGATCGCGTCGATCGTCAACTCGTCGCGATAGCCGTCGAAGACCTTCTCACCGTCACGAAGGCCGATGAACCGCTCGCCGAATTTGCGGGCGATGTTGACCTGGTGGAGGCTGATAAACGTCGTGAGGTCCCGCTCGACCGTACTCGACTGGAGGTAGCGCATCACTTCCTGTGCGCTCCCGGGATCGAGACTCGCGACCGGCTCGTCGGCGAGCAGTACCTCCGGTCGCTGTACCAGCGCGCGGGCGATTCCGACCCGCTGTTGCTGGCCGCCGCTCATTCGTCGCGCTTTCTGTTCGGCTTCGTCGAGGAGTCCGACGGTATCGAGCGCGTCGAGAGCCCGATACTTCTCCTCGTCCGATTGGAGCTGGAGGAAGCTCTCGACGAACGAACTGCGGCTCATGCTGCCGGACAGTGCGTTCGAGTACGCCGTCAGATCGCCGATAATGTTGTGCTGCTGGAAGATCATCGCCACCTCGGGACGAGGGGCGATCATCGGCTCGCCGTCGATCCGTATCTCGCCGGCCGTCGGTTTCGTCAGCGCCGACATACATCGAAGAAGCGTTGATTTTCCGGACCCCGATACACCGAGAATGATGACGAACTCACCCGGCGGTACCTCGAACGAGACGTCGTCGAGTGCGAGGACGTCGCCGTACCGCTTGGTGAGTCCGTCGACTACAACTTTAGACATGGTAATCGATAGTCTTCAACTCGGGAGCGCTCAGTCGAGTTCCTCGGGTTCGAGCCCGAGTTCCTCGAGGAGATCGACGACCGGCTGGTAGTCGTCCTCGGTCGCCGGTTCGATGCCGTCGAACCAGAGGCCGTGGTCCTCGAACGTCTGGAGGTCCTCTTCTTCCTCGTCGGTGAGTTCGTCCTCGTCCTTGTCGAGGATCTCCGGGTCGATGCCGAGTTCGTCCGCGAGGTCTTCGTCGTCGTGTTCGAAGGCTTCCGACGGTGCCTCGAGCATCAGTTCCTCGAGTTCCTCGCGGACCGGGTCGTCCCAGTTCGAACGGGCCACGATCGGTGCTCGCGGGATCGGATCGGAGACGCCGAGCAACTGGAGTTCCGGATCGCGGGATCCGGCGTTCTCGTACTCGACGGAGATATCGACGTAGTCCTCGGACAGTTCGTCGAACTGTTCCGCGGGGACGTGAGGTCCCGCCGAGAACGCACCGGTCGCGGCGGCGGCGACGTCCGGGTTCTCGATGAGTTGTTTGCGGGCGGTGTCGTGGTCCGAGTACCGTGCAGTGAAGTCCTCGGGGTCGCCGTCGGGTGCGCCGCCGGTGTCGAGGCCGGCCTCTTCGAGCATCAGCATGGGGAACAGCGTCCCCGAGACCGACGTCGCAGCGCCGAACGCGATCTCCTCGCCCTCGAGGTCGGTCAACTCGTCGATCCCGCTATCGGGAGTCGTCGTGATGAGCGAGAAGTACTGTTCGGCACCGAACGCGAGGCGCATCCCGACGACGTCGATGTCGCCGGGGATCTGGGCGACCGCACCGGGCGAGGTGTCGGCGAAGTCGCCGCGGTCGCCCTGCATCTCGAGGACGGTCGAACTGTAGTCGGACGTCTGGACGCCCTCGATTTCGACACCGGCCTCTGATTCGAGGTACTCGAACAGCGGCTGGTACTGCAGTTCGATGTCGACGGTTTCCTCTGCAGGATTCATGACCCACGAAATCACGTCCGAGTCGTCGCTGCCACCAGTACAGCCGGCGAGGCCGGCCATCCCCACTGCCCCGGCGCTTTTCAAAACCGTTCGTCGATCCGTTGCCCACCGATCGGTATCGGACATAGCAGTGACTATGCATGAATTTATTTAGTAGTTTCTATGTTACCTACGTAGTCGTCCATCGATAGGTGCCATAATGATCTGAAGACGTTTATCTAACTGGAACAAATCCATAAATGTCCACCTATAACCCGAATTGTTTGAAATAGTAATGAGGAATTCCGATCACTATTCGAACACTTCTCAAAACCCGTCGAGTCTCGTCTGCCCGCTTCCGCCGTCGCCGTCGACACCGGCGAGTTCCGCGGCGCGTGCGAGCGCGTCGGTGAACGTGTCCTCCTGACTCCGGTCGTACAGCGTCGCCGCCGGATGGACACAGAGCAGCACGCGCCGCGGTGTGCCGTCGATTCGAATCTCCTCGATCGAGCCCGCCTCTTTCGTCACCGCCACCGACCGGCCGAGCAGGTGCTCACTGGGTACTTTCCCCAGCGTGACGATTATCTCCGGGTCGAGCAGGTCGATCTCTCGCTCGAGGTAGCCGCGGCAGTTCTCGAGTTCCTCCGTGCTGGGGTCACGGTTCTCCGGCGGCCGACAGCGGACGCAGTTGGTGATGCGAACGTCCTCGCGAATCAGGCCGACGCTCCGAAGCCCGTCGTCGAGGACGGAGCCGCTGCGACCGACGAAGGGCTCGCCCTCGCTGTCCTCCTGTGCACCCGGCCCTTCGCCCACGAACAGCACGTCGGCGTCCTCGGGTCCGGTTCCGTTGACGATCCGGCTGCGAGAGTCCACGAGCGCCGGACAGCGCGAACACTCGCTGACACAGAGCTCCGACTCGTCCATCGTTCCCATACCGGTGGGTCAAACGGCCGCCTACTACGTCTTTCGGGTCGCAGTTGCTGGTACCGATCTGTCGCGTCGTCCTCGCTGGTTTCACCGCTACGAACGGGATGAAAGCCCCTTTCTCTCCCACCCAGCGGTGGGGTGTCGGGGCTGCTACCGTCCGTCCGCGGTCGATCGAGCGACGGTAGTTCCGGGTTACTCGAGCGAGTCGATATACGCATCACCCGCTCGAGCCGCGACCCTCGCGACTCGAATCGGCTCCGGCCGACCACCCTCGGGTGTGAACGTCCGGACGACCTCCTCAGCCGTCTCAGTATCGCAGCCCACGTGTCTCACGTAGACGGTCTCGTCGTTGACCGACAGCGCCCGCCGCTCGGGCAGGGACCGGTAGCTCTCGAGGCGCTGCTCGAGGTCGGCATCGGAGAAGGCGTCTCGAAGGCCGCCCTCGAGACCGTCGCTCGCCTCGAAGGTGACGGCGATCACCGGTCGGTCGGCGGCCTCCCGAATTCGTGACAGATCGAGGAGATTGTACCAGGCGGGTGCGACGGCGCCGAGCAGCACGTACTGCACGTCGGGCCGGCCGAGGTCGTCGACGAGCGCCACCACGCCGTCGGTTGCGTCGGTGCCGCCGACGGTACACGAGCGGTACGCGAGTCCGTCCGCGACGCGGTCGGCGCGGACGACGGCGCCGGCGAGCGTGCTTCGGTCGCGATTCCCGTCCCGCCGAAACGATTCGGCGATGCCCAGCGCCCGCACCCCGGACTTCATCAGTCCTCGTCTTTGATCTCCTGGAGTCGATCGAGTAACTCGTCGCTGGAGGCGCCGTTTTCGAACTCGATCGATCCGTCGTGGCTGTTCTCACCGGATTGTACCGCGTCGTCGTCGTCAAAATCAGCGTCGACTTCCTGTTGCTCGGATTCGTCGTAGCTCCCGAATCCCATACGGTATCTCCTTCGTCCTTGCGGGTAAAAAATCTCGTGGTCCCTCGAGTATTTCAGTTCTCGTTACCCTCCTGGCCAGTGCGGAAACTCGAACGGATCGAACCCCCATTGATGGCATTCCGTGGAGCCAACGACTGTCCCGACCCTGTCGTCCGCTCTCTCGGACGGCACCATTTTGGGGCCGGCCCTCGAGCAATCGCATATGACGGTCCATCACGTCACGGAGGCGGCAGAGACGTTCACCTGCAACGCGTTTCTGGTGGTCGAGGAGAAAACTACCCTGGTCGACGCCGGCGCCTGGGACGGCGTCGTCGACGAGATTCGATCACACACCGACGGCGTCGACAATGTCGTTATGACCCACCAGCACGGCGATCACGTCGCCCAACTCGAGGCCGTCGTCGACGCCTTCGATCCCGACGTCTACGCCTACGACGACCACCCGACGCGCACCCACGGGATCGCGGGCGGTGACACGGCGCCCATCGGCGACGAGGCGTTCGACGTGGTCTACACGCCCGGCCACGCCGACGATCACGTCTCGTTCGTCTCGGAGACCGCGCTGTTCTCGGGCGACGTCGTCGTCCACGACGACGGGGCCTTCGACTACGGGAGCTTCGGGCGCACCGACATGGCCGGCCAGTCGCGCGAGCGGCTCATCGAGAGCATCGAGGACCTGCTCGAGGCCATGCCCGACAGCGTCGAACACATGTACGCGGGTCACGGCGGCGTCTTCCACGGCGACGTTCGGGACGTGGTCGAGACGGCACTCGACCGGGCCGAGAAGCGGGAGCCGAAGTATCCCGACGAGTAAGCGAACTGTCGAGCGAACGAACGCGATTCGTCACCGGTGATCGACTCGTTCGAATTC
The DNA here is from genome assembly GCF_051351675.1 of Natronorubrum halobium. Lineage (NCBI taxonomy): Archaea > Methanobacteriati > Methanobacteriota > Halobacteria > Halobacteriales > Natrialbaceae > Natronorubrum > Natronorubrum halobium. The sequence continues at coordinate 4,719,308 of NZ_CP195595.1, read as the reverse complement.
GGTGCGCACGGATCCTCGAATATCGCGGCGGGCAGCGTGAACACGGGGCGTGCTCGATTCGTATTCGATTTCGCACGCTTGAACGCCTTATCTGGCGGCCGTAACGAATAATTCGCCATAGTGATTGTCTAGACGCGTGGTTACCGACATGGGGGATGTTATCAATTCTGAACACGGGTCGGACGCCGAGTGTCGAATCCGAACAGACGGAGGCGATACTGGGAGCGAGCAGACGGTGGTGGATCGGCTGTTAGGTATCCTCGCCGCGCAGCGCCGACGGTACGCGCTCTACTATCTGCGAGAACACGACGTCGCCACCGTCGACGAATTGGCGCGACTCGTTTCCGAGGAGCTCGAAGACGCCTCGGCGTCGACGGATACCGACGACCGGGTCGACGAAACGAGACTCGCCCTGCGACACGTCGACCTGCCGAAACTCACCGCGGTGGGAATCGTCGAGTACGATTATCGGAGCGAGACGGTCCGCTATCGGCAGCCGTCCGCTCGGTTCGCGACGCTTCTCGAGAGCTGCGCCGAAATCGAACGCAACCCGTTCGCCGCCGATTGACCACCTGACGACCGATCGATCACCTGACGATTGGTCGACCCGTCGACTGACCGCTCTCGCCGGGCAGTATCGATGCGTGCGTTGGAAAAAATATTCGAGACCGGGTGTCGATTATGCGGCGCGGGCCTCTTTCGCCTTCGGGCGAAGCTTCGCGTAGCCGCACTTGCGACAGCGGTCGGCCTTCTGTGAGTTGCGCGCGTTACAGCGCATGCAGATCATCTTCTCGAGCGTTCGTTTTTCCGCGGCGTCGAAACTGGCCATATCGCTCGTTAGCCTGTCGAACATATAACCGCTGTGGTCCTGTGACTGGTACGCCGATCGACAGGTGTCGGGACGCTGACCGACAGGTGTGTGAGAACGAGCACGATGTCTCGAGTAGAGCCCCCTGAGCAGTCTGCTTCTCCCCGCTGTGACGCGTGGCCGTGACGCTTGGCGAGGCGTGCTTATTCGTCGTCGGCCGCGTCTCGCCCGTCTGCAGATCCCTCGTCGGCCAGTTCGGCGGCCGGTTCCTCGTCGGCCAGGTAGTCGTCCTGTACCGCGACGACCTCGCTCGAGTCGGTACACTCGCTGTAGCGGCGCAGGGGTTCCTCGTTGAGCGTGAGGAAGGTCTCTCCCCAGCGGAAGGGCTCGAGGATATCTTCGGCGCGCTCGTACTCGTCGAAGATGCAGCAGGCGGCGGCGAGCGCCTCGACGGTGGTCAGCCGGAACGGTCGGCCGTAGTTGACCGGATTCGCGGCGACGAGAAAGGGGAGCGCCCGGTGCACGCCGTTCATCCGGAACGAGGCGGCTTCGGCGGACTCCCACGAACAGTCGAGCGCGACGAGCGTTCCGAGTCCGTCCTCGACGTCGGCCGGCGAGAGCGCTTGATCGGCGTGGGGGTTGAGAACGACGCCGTAGGGCACCTGCTCCATCCGCCGATAGAGGGTGGCCTTATCGAACTTCTCGAGGCGACGCGCGGTGCACTTCTTCGGGTCGTCGTCGCCCTCGTAGTAGACGTGACACTCCACACGGACTGTAGGGACAGCCGAGAGAAAAGGCATGTGGAACGCGCCGAGACGGGGACCCCACGACCGGCCTCAATCTCCGCGAGCGGTCCCGCGCTTCGTGATCGACCTCAGTCCTCGTGGATCGTTTCGCCGCGGTTGAGCCTCGAGGCGATGGTGAACGTCTGTTCGGCCTCCCGACGCGTCGGGAAGTGTGCCGCCATGTAGCGAGCAGTTGCGATCATCGGCACGCGCCGTCGTCGCTCGAGGCCGACGGCCGTTCCGGACCCGTCGGCGCGCTCGGTCGCGTCGCCGCGCTTGGACCCGTCGGCGAGGTCGAACTGCCGGAACGCCACCTCGAGGTTCTGTAACGTGTGGAACCCCGAATCTTCGCGCAGTAGTCCGTGACCCAGCGTCCGTTTCAGCGCCGCGGCATCGCCACCGCAGTCGAAGAACTCGGCGACCAGTCGTCCGGCCTCGTTCACCTCGCCTTCGGTATCGAACGTCTCCAGCAGCTCCTCGCGGATCGCGTCCGGTTCGCGGCCGGTCTCGTTGGCACCTACTTCCGGAATCGGCGTGGGTGGTGTGTTGAGGAACCGATCGAGATAGACGTTGACCGCGGTGTCGAAGACGCCGCGATAGCACTCGAGGGCGTCCGTGCGACGCGCAAACTGGTGCACCGCGTTCGCGTACGTGAACGTGTGGTGGACGGTGTTCCAGTCGCTGAACTCGTTCGCGGTGCCGAACTGGGCGACGCGCGTGGCCGCGGCGTGTGCGACTTCCGCGGCGAGAGCCTCGCTGGTCGCCCCCTTCCGAACGGCGTCTGCGAGCGCGCCGACGATGGCTTCGGGATCGTCACCGAGGAGGGTCTCTCGAAAACCGTCCGGAACGGTCCACGTTTCGGCCGCGCCGTCGCGCACGAGTTCCTCGAGGCCGCTCGTCTCGCTCACGTCGCCGCCATAGACGTCCTCGAGCAGCGCGACCAGATCGATCGGCTGTCGCCAGGAGGATCGCTCGTCGCTGCGACTGGCGGTCACGAGCGGTTCGACGAGGCTCGCGAGCGTCCGCTCCGCGTGATCCCAGCCGACGTGCTCGAGGGTCTCGAAGGCCGTGTTGGCGAAGTCGAGCACGTGGCCGGTCGAGAGGTACGGATGGTCGGTCGCGCCGGCGACGATCAGTTCGGCGACCTCGGCTTCGGATCGTCCGGACGCGACGGCAGTGCGAAGACAGCGTTCCGCCCCGTCGCGGTCCCGAACTTCGACGCAGTCGCGGAACCACGATTTCAGCTGGTCGAAGGGAACGTCGTCGGTCGAAAACGAGGGCTGGTCGAAGCGGGGTGGTTCGCCCGCACAGTCGCTCGCGACGTGGCGAACGCCGGTGTACAGCGCTCGCTTTCGATCCTCGGGCTCGAGATCGTCGATCACGTTCGCCATGCAGCCCAGAATCGTGAGTCCGGACCCCCAGCCCGAGTCCCGATATTGGGTTCCGAACTCGAGCGTCGTCGCCATCGGCTCTCGATGCGCCACGCCGGCGTCGAGCAGTCCGATCGTCGACTTCGCGACGACGAGTCGGAGGTTCTCCTCGAGGCCGGTCTCGAGGCGCTCGGCCCAGTGTTCCTCGGGCGGCAACTCGCGCGGCGGGTTCGGGTTCACGAAGACGGTACCGTCTCGGATCTCGGTGGGATACGTCTGCACGTCGTCGGCCCAGGGGTCGAAGGTGTCGCCACAGGAGAGTTCGAACCGCGCGTGGTGCCAGTGACAGGTGAGGATGCCGTCGTCGACGGTCCCCTCGACCAGCGGAAACCCCATGTGGGGGCAGCGGTTGTTCACGGCTCGAATCTCGCCTTCGTGCTGAAACACGGCGAGCGGTGTTCCGTCGACGCTCACCAGCTCGCGTCCCGTCTCCTCGAGTTCGTCCAGCGATACGGCCGCCCGAAAGTCGTCTGCCGTTGCCATGAGTCAACTAATGGCACAGAAGCGTGTAAGCGTTCGCTGAAACGAGTTCCGGTAATTCGGCTGACACCCGAACTGAAGTGCCCGCCTCGAGATTCGAGACGGAGAACGGCCGTTCCAACTGTACGCTTTTGACGGTCGCACCGAAACGTTCGGCGTATGGACTCGGCCACCGTCGTTCGGCGATACTACGACGCGCTTGATCACCACGAGTACGATGCCCTCGAGGACGTCATCGCGCCCGATTTCGTCCAGCGACGCCCCGATCGAACGTTCGAGGGTCGCGAGTCGTTCGTCCGGTTCATGCGCGAGGATCGGCCGAATCCCGACACCGGCCACGAACTCGAGGCGGTGATCGCCGACGGCGACCGCGTCGCGGTCCGCGGTCGCGTCTTCGACGGCGAGACGGAATTGTTCGAGTTCGCGGACTTCTTCGACCTCGAGGACGGTCGGATCACCGGACTCGAGACCTACTCCCGGTGACGCGGCGTCGTCGCTCTCCGTATCGTCCGAACGGGGCCTCAAAAAAGGGACGATTAGCTGAACCGAGGCGCTAAGCCCCCTTCCTCAGCGAGCGTCATCAGAACGCTTTGCGTTCTGATTGACAGTCAGAAATCTGTGATTTCTGGTGTGCGAACGAGACGCGTCGCGTCTCGTCAACGCCGCACGGTTTTCATACACTGTTCTGTTGCAAGCCCACAGGCCAACGGAACCGGAGGTGTTTTGTATGCAAATTGCATAACTTATGGTGTGGCAACGCGAAAGACAATCTCAATCCGAGACGACCAAGAAGAGTGGATTCAGGACAATCACCTGAATCTTTCTTCGTTCGTTCAGGAGAAACTTGACAAGCTCATTGAGGAACGCGAGAACTGATGTACTACGCCTACAAGTATCGCCTTGAGCCGTCCGATGCCCACCGCGAGGAGTTGGACCGCCACCGCGATATTTGCAGGCAACTGTACAATCACACTCGCTACCGGCTCAACGAGTACCGAGAGAACCACGGCGAACTGCCGTCCATGACCACACTTCGGTCGGAGCTACCCGATCTCAAGCAGTGGTGGGACGATCTGTCAGACGTATACTCGAAGGTTCTCCAAACCGTCGTCGAACGGCTATTCAACAATCTCAGTAGCCGTTCTGCACTCAAGCAGAACGGCTACGGCGTCGGGATGCTCAAGTGGAAATCGCCGCGCGAGTTCCGCAGTTTCACGTACAACCAGTCTGGCTTCAAGCTCGACAAGAAGAGCGGTCAGACTGTGCTGTCACTCTCGAAACTCGCGGACATTCCAATCCGACTCCACCGTGAGATCCCCGACGACGCAAAGCTGAAGCAAGTCACACTCAAGAAAGAGCCGACCGGCGAATGGTTCGACACGTTTGGCGTCAAAATGGACCGAGAACCACCAGAGAAGCCGGAGAATCCGAAGAAGTCTGTCGGCATCGACGTGGGGATTCTCAAGTACGCACACGACACTGACGGCTACGCAATCGAATCGATTGACCTCTCCGACGAACGCAGCCGACTCGAGCGTGAACAGCGGAAACTCTCGCGGAAAGAGCACGGCTCGAACAACTACGAGAAGCAACGCCGTCGCGTGGCCGCGTGCCACGCCGACCTCAAACGAAAGCGTCGGGACTTCTTGCACAAGCTCTCGGCGTACTACGCTCGAGAGTACGATCTCGTGGCGGTCGAAGACCTTGACGCGAAGGGTCTTGTCGAACTTGACGGCAACTCTCGGAACCGTGCCGGGGCAGCATGGGGAACGTTCCTCCGGATGCTCAAGTACAAGTGCGAACGCGAAGGCACGCACTTCGTCGCTGTCGATCCAGCGGGTACGACCAAAGAGTGTGCAGCCTGCGGTGTCTCAACTGACAAACCACTGTGGGTCCGCGAACACTCATGTCCGTCGTGCGGTTTCACGGCCGAAAGGGATTGGAATGCAGCGTGGAACGTTCTTTCTCGCGGTACCAAGCAAGTAGGAGCGGGACGCTCCGAATCAACGTCCTCAGAATCGCAGAGCGATTCTGATGGGCTGCGAAAATCGCTGTGCGATTTTCGAACGCCTGTGGAGACTGCGCTCCCTACGGGAACCACTTCGGTTCCTGCAAAGCGCGTTCGCCAGACGACGTCTGGCGGGCTGTCAGACGTAGTCTGACAACGTCGTGGAAGCAGGAAGCCCCATTTGCTCACGGGCGCGAAGCGCCCGTTCGCATGGTCCGTGAGACCTTTGGTCTCACGCTACCCTCAAGGAACGGCGTCAGCCGTGAGCGAGTAGGGTGGGGTAGTTCAACAGAACTGTACCCAGTAGGTGTGTCCGTTCGAGCACGTTACTTTCGTCTGTTCACCGAACGCTGCGACGGAGCGACTGGATTTCGGTTCGACATCGCCGTTGGGAACTGAAACGCTCGCTCGGGTCGCACACTGCGGGCACTCAACTTGGCGTATCGCTGTTGTTTGCATTGCTGTTCGCCGTGGTATAGTATGCCACGATACTACATAACCAATTCTCAGGCGCGTTGGCTATTCCGGATACGGTCCGCTCGAGTCGTCTCTCGGACAGAGATGCACCCGAGCATCGGCGACACTCGCTCACGGAATTGGTGTCGCCCCTCGACTCAGGCCGAACAGTTGTTCGGCCCGAGTTCGAGTTCCGTCCGCTCCTCGGGCGGACTCTCCTTCACGCCTCGGTTCAGGTCGATGACATCCTCGTAGTTCGCGGGCTTCTCGCCGGCGTCGGCCATCCGCTCGACGAAGGCGTCCTCCTCGAGTCCGAGCAGGTCAATCTCCGTTCGGGCGTCCCGAACGGTGGTCGCGATCGGTTCGCCCGGCGAACCGTGTTCGAACTCTCCCTCGGCCGTGACGGTGACGTGACCCGGCAGGACGGTGACTCCTTCCGGTTCGGCCAGCAGGGTGCGGTGCAGCGTCTCGTAGAGCATCTTCGCCCCACGCTCCCCCTCGTCCTCGCTAAACTCGAGTTCCGTCCGGCCCACCGAGTCGACGTGGAGCGTATCCGCGGTCAGCAGCGCCGCGTCGTCGACGAGCAGGGTGATCATCTCGCTGGTGTGACCCGGCGCGATCACCGCCTTGACCGCGAGGTCCCCGACCGCCAGCACCTCGTTTCGCTCGAGCGGCGTGAACTCGACCTCGACGCCGCGCTCTTCGGCACGGGCGCCGAGATAGTAGGGGACCTCGAGACGGTCGGCGAGGTCGCGACCGCCGGAGACGTGGTCGGCGTGGACGTGGGTGTCGATCACGCCCGTAATCGAGAGTCCGGCCTCTTCGGCGGCGATCTCGTACTCGTCGACGTCGCCGGTCGGATCGACGACGACGGCCTCGCCCGTCGCGTCGCAGCCGACGACGTACCCTAGACAGCCCTTCGCGCGGCGCTGGATCTGGACGATCGTCAGTTCGTCGTCATCGGCGTCGATTTCGACGTGATCGTAGACCCCGCTCCACCCCTTCATCCCGCCGTCGACGGTCTGGACGTCGTAGTCGTCGGTGGCCGACTCGAGTTGGGTCGCCAGATTCCCCGAGGAGATCCCCTTCGCGCAGGTGGTGATCACGCGATCGGCGTCGCCGACCAGGTCCTCGAACTCCTCGAGGCGGCCGTCCAGTTCCTCCTCGGGGCCGAAGGGAAAGTGCATCGCACCCGAGATGTGCCACGATTCGTAGCTGTCTTCGGGGCGGGTATCGACGAGGGTGAACGCGGCGTCCTCGTCGATGAGTTCCGCGAGTCGATCTGCGGAGAGCGTCGTGACCATATTCGACCGTACGCCATCGCGCGACGTAAGTTTCGCCACGGCGGCTTCACGGGCACATATATTGACCCTGCATATCGTGGTGTCCCCTGGCCTCTCTCCCGTCTATCGGGAACTGTAATTCGTATTCAAGCAACTAGCTCCCCTCTCTCTATCTGTAAGAGGTGACTGACAATGACGACGACTGCGGGAAACCGGTTGGAAAGCCGCCTCGGTGGCGTGACGCTCGAGGGGCGACCGCACCACCTCAGCGCGTGGGCGATCCTGGGCCTTCGGCTCCTGATGGGCTGGGTGATGCTGACGGCGGGCTGGGGGAAGCTGACGGGCGACTTCAGCGCCTATGGCTACCTCGCGAACGTCGATCCGGCGAGTCCGGCGAGCGGGCTCTTCGGGGCGATGGCTGAGAACGCCGCGCTGATGGGGGCGATCGACGTGATTGTCCCGGTCACGCAGGTGCTCATCGGCCTCGCGCTGATTGCCGGCGTGTTCGTCCGACTCGCCGCACTCGGAGCAGCGACCCAGATGGTCCTGTTCTACTTCGGCAGTTGGGATGTCGCCGGCGGCCTGGTCAACGACCAGTTGGTGTACGCCGCCGTCTTCCTGACGCTGGGCGCACTAGCGGCCGGCCGGATCCTCGGCGCCGACCGCTACATCGAACGGCACCCGATCGTCGAGCGGGTACCGCAACTGCGGTACCTCCTCGGCTGATCGTGATCGCCCCGTCCACATCGCACTTTTCGTCGACGCCCCTCTCCACTGTCGATTGTTTCCGCACATCGGTTCGCTGACGCCGCCAACCGAGGCCCGTATCGCAGTTCCTGACTCGAGACCGACGCCACGATCGTCGATTCACGGCCGATGTCACAATAATTACGTTCGTTCGCTTTCAATACGGTTGCAACGAATGTCATCGATTCGCCGAATACTGAGCGGGCTGCTGGCCAGCGTCGTCGGAATTCTCGTCATCGGACTCCTGGCGACCATCGTCTTCGCCGTCGCCATCTTCGTCGTCTCGACCGGTGCCGGCCTCGCGGGTTACGATCCGAGCGCGGACTTCGTCGTCCTCTCGGCGGCGCTGGTCGTCGTTTCCGTGATTCTCACCGGCGGGTTCACACCGCGGCTCTCGAGCGGCGGGTCGGACGACGACTCGAACGAGACGTTCGACGACCGCACGTTCAACTGATTTCCTTCTCGCCGACTCAAGCTCCGACTGACCCGTGACGCTACGTTTCGCCGCTCCCGACCGATAGAGGTTCATTTATCTGAAAGACGAGCGAAGTGTCAGTATGTCCCTCTCCGATTCGGTCACTGCCGCTATCGCCGCGCTCCGCCGCCGGCCGTCCGATCTCCTCCCGTGGTACTTACTCGGGGCTGCCGTCCCCGCGATCGTTCGTCTCGTTCCGTTTCTCGCGATCGCCGTCGGATTCGTCTACCTCGAGACGACGGGCCGACTCGCGACGATTCAGGACCACCTGGGTGAGATGGATACCACCCCGCCGGATCCGGAGGCCGATCAGGAGGCGTTCGACGAGTGGGCGAGCGGACTCGAACCCGCCATGGAGCAGGTGCTCACGCCGGGGATGCTCGCACTCGTCCTCGTGACGATTGCGCTGTCGATCCTGCTGTTCGTGCTCCTCTCCCCGATCGTCAGCGCCGGACAGCTCACCGCCTGCAGCGCCCGGCTGATCGACAAACGGGGCCTGACCGCCGGTATCGCGGGGGCCCGCCGCTACTGGCTGCGATTTCTCGGGCTGTACGTGCTCGAGTTCCTGGCGTGGATCGCGGTGCTACTCACAATCGGGACGATGGTCGCGGTCGTCGCCGTGATCGCGCTCGCGGCGACCGGTGCGGGACTGATCGCCGGGCTGATCGCGCTCCTGGCGGCACTCGTCTTACTCGTCGCGCTCGCGGCCGTTCGAGCGCTGTTCGCGTTCGCACCGGTGGCCGTCGTCGTCGACGATACGACCGCTCTCGAGTCGCTCTCCAACACCCTCGCGTTCGTCCGCGCCCGTCCGGTTCGGGCGGGGTTCTACTACGTCGTCTCCCTCGGAACGATGCTCGCGATCTCTGCCGTCTCGGGCGTGTTACTGCTGGTCGACGTGATGGCGTTCACCTCGCTCGTCACGGCGCTGCTCGTCTTCCCCTTCCTCGACCTCCTGAAGACGGCCCTCTACAACGACTACCGCGGCCGACTGAGACCGCCGACGACGCCGGATCGTTCGGTTCGTCGCCAGTTCCGAGTCGGCGTTCGACGGGGCTGGGACGAGATGGTCTCGTTCGTCCGAGCGACGCCCGGGACCCACGCGCTCGTCGTCGTCCTCGCGTTCGCCAGTTTCTGGGTCGGCTGGGAGGCCGCCGAACCGCTCGCCGGAACGCTCGAGACGTCGATTTCCGGTCGCCTCGAGGGCCACATTCCGCCGGCAGCGGCCCTCGAGTTCTTCGGTAACAACTGGATGGTCGCGCTCACGACGGCCTTCTCGGGCGTCGCATTCGTCCTCCCAGCGATCGCGTCGCTGCTGTTCAACGGCGTGTTCATGGGCGTCTATGGTCGAACCGAGGCCGAACCGATGGAACTCCTCGCGTTCGTGATCCCGCACGGGATTCTCGAGATTCCGGCCATCTTCATCGCCACGGCGGTCGGCATCTGGCTGGGTCGGGTCGGCTGGCGGACGTTCCGAGGGCGGGCGACTCGAACGGAGTTCGCGGACGCCCTCGAGCGCGCGTTCTGGGTGCTCGCCGGCGTCGGAATCCTGCTCGCCGTCGCGGCGGTCATCGAGGGCTTCCTGAGCCCGTACTACTTCCGGTTGTTCCTGTGAGCGCTGTTCGGGGTAGGATGCGGAGTGAGACGATGAGATTTGCTACCCATTCGTATCAGACGTAACTCCCCTAACGCCACTGGCGAGCGATACTACTAGATTCGTGGAGCGCAAGGCGACGCTTCTCAGTGGCGCGGCGGCCGGCGTTTAGATGCACTATCTCGATGGAAACGACGATCAGTACCAAGCACCAGTTAGATAGGTGGACATTCATCGAAAGCGAACCCGACAAATCGGACGAGAAGACCTATATGCGAAACACCCAGGGACCTATGTAGTCCAATGGACGGGGTTTACCCGTATTTGTACGATCGAACAATCATCAATAGAGGTGACCAGCTATCGATCGACGAACACTGATCGCCTTTGGGATGTTTGCCGTCGTGTTCGTCGTTCTGGTCCTCGGGTCGTCCGTCGTCACATCGCCCGGTGACGCCGCAGTTGAACGGCACGGATCGACGGTGACTGTCGACGACGATTCGCCGATATGGCCGTATACGAGTCGAGCACCGACGTTCGAAGAACGGACGCTCGCGATAAACATGATAATCAGTGGTGACCCGGCGGAAACGCGTCGTCATCTCGAAGAACGGAGTCGCGGCGAATGGAACGAAACCACTCCCGAGCAAGAGGACGTGAATACCGACGGAAACGACGATCTCGTCGGTACGGCAACGGCGTGGGGAACCGCTGACGGTTCGACACGGTACACCTACGTTGCCACCGAGGACGACTCGACCAGCGGTCTGTGGCTCGCCGAGAGCTATCAACTACACGATGGGGAGTATCTCGGCGCGCGCCACCACATTCGAGCCTACGAGTCGCCCGACGACGACGACGAATGGACCGCGATTCAGGCGCACAGCGAACACTGGGACTGGTTTCGCCTCAGCCATACGGTCGACAGCGTCGAGGACTCACAGCGATACGTCGAACACGAGTTCATGGACCGGCGATATGTGGCGGACGTGAGGCGCGTCCATCTGGGTAACGACCACGGCTCCGACGCGAACGGCTGGGTGACGATCGTCGACCTCGAGGATAGTCCGCCGGTTCACCTCGCGTTCGTCGGGTTCCTCTCGGGGACGATGGTTGCGAGTCGACTCTCCTCACGGACTCGACTCCGGAAGGTGGTCACTTCTCGAGTATCGCGTGCACTGCTGCTGGCAGGTTCGCTGATCGGACTCTACCTCTTCATTCGGTTCGGAGCGCTCGCGGCTGAGATGCGACTCGGAAACGTCGATCCGCGGCTCATCGTGGGAGCGTTCTACCCGCTACTCGTCGTCGGGTTACCCATCTGTGCGTACTATTTCGGGCGGTCTCTCGATCGCCCGGCGGCCTTCGCCGCCGCCTCGACTGGCTTCGCGGTCGCGATCCTCCTCGATTATACCGTCCTCGGTGTGACGCGACTCCCGGTCAACGTTTTCGTCCATCGGTTCTCGACGGCGATCGCACTCGGGTTCGTCGCCGTCGGCGCGTCACACACCGTTCGGGCCGATCCTCGAGATCACGATTTCGTCAGACTCGGCGTGCTCCTCTGGATGGTGACGATGCTCGTCCCGCTACTTCGATTCCTGTAGTAACCGATCGTCGGCCGATGTCGACTCGAAATCGTCGACGCTCGCGTACGGCCGCGACCACGGCGCCGTCATCTGGGTATAGCCGACGACGCCCACGAAGGTGACGACGTAACACGCCCAACGCGGCAGTCCGTTCCCCTGAATCCAGATCGTCATCACCAGTGCCCAGGTGACCAATACCACCGTATCGCGACAGATCCGCTCCCCGTTGTATCGGAGATACGCACTCAATCGGTGGCGTCGGGACTCGAGTACCGGCCGATCGTCGTGCGCCGTCTCGGCGTCGCCGCAATCCGTCCCGGAGCGATGGGGTTCCGTTCTGGTCACGCTGCCGTAGTGCTTCGGGAGCGGCGGAATACGCTTTTTGGTTCGTCCGGAATCGACTCTCTCGCTCAGGCACAGAATTCCCGACAGAGTTACCCTCCCCCACGGAGACGTCGGGTTTGACGCACAGAACGCTGGCGGTCGCCGGCGTGACGTCCACGCAGCGAGCGTCGGAGCTACTGGAATACGCAGAACGAATCACAGCACGGGCGATCTACCGCGGGCTATGTCATCGGCGAACTGGTAATTCACCGAACCGACCTCGTCGACGCACTCGACCGGTTATGGGTGGGAGTCTAGAAAAAGCACTAATATCCTGCTCGGGAAACAGGAAACCCGATGAGCCCGCAGACGGCAGTTCGATACTCGACGGTGACCGAATCGTGAGCGATCGTTCGCTCCCGTCGCTCGGGGACGTCCGATCGACGCTCTCTCGGAATCGACTTCGGATCGCGTTCCTCGTCGTCGTCCTCTTCTCAGTGGCCGTACTCGCTACTGCGGCGTCGGACGACGGTCTCTCGACTGCGTCCGAAGCGGACGTTCCGGACGCACCGGAGACGGAGAACCACACGGTCGTCACCGAATCGGGGCGTGCGGGGACGATTACCGCGTACACGCCGGACGGCGAGGTGATGTACTACAACAACTCGCGAACGAAGTACTTCGACGTCGATCCCACCGAAGACGATCCGCTGACCGTCGAGTACACCGCGACGGACACGATCCACGCCGAGGGGCCGACGTGTAGCGATCCACCGTGTGCGAAAAACGTCCTCGAGCGAGTCGATCTCGAGACCGGCGAGGTCGAAGTGCTCTACGAGCGCTACGACTACAAGGAGACCGCCGGCGAGTGGCACGACGCGGTTCGCATCAACGAAACGCACGTCGCTATCGCCGACATCGTCGCGGATCAAGTGTTCGTGGTGAACACCGAGACGGAGGTCGTCGACTGGCTCTGGGACGCCCAGAGCGACTTCCCCGTCGAGGAAGCCGGTCCGTATCCGGAAGACTGGGCGCACATCAATGACGTCGAGTACATCGAAGCGGGCGAACACGAGGGACGAATCATGGCCAGCCTTCGGAATCAGGATCAGGTCGTCTTCCTCGATCCGGAGGAGGGACTGGTCGACGACTGGACGCTCGGAAGCGAGAACGATTACGACGTCCAGTACGAACAGCACAACCCCGACTACATCCCCGAATCGCAGGGCGGACCGGCCGTCCTCGTCGCCGACTCGGAGCAGGGGCGGGTCCAGGAGTTCCAGCGCGAGGACGGCGAGTGGAACCGAACCTGGCAGTGGGCGGACGACCGGATCCAGTGGCCCCGGGACGCCGACCGGCTCCCAAACGGGAACACGCTCATCTCCGACTCCCACGGCAACCGCGTGATTGAGGTCAACGCATCGGGCGAGATCGTGTGGGAGGTCGGGTCGACGCTCCCCTACGAGGCAGAACGCCTCGAGACCGGCGCGGAGAGCGAGGGCGGCCGGAGCGCGGCCGAACTCGGCCTCGAGTCCCGCGCGGATGACGACGACGACGACGGAGGCGGCGGTGACGGTGGCGGCAGGTTCGGATTCACCCCATTCGAGTATCTCGGCAACCTCCTGGAGGAACACCTTCCCCACCGATGGTACAACGGACTCCTCTTTGCGACGCCCATCTGGATGGGATCGACTGAGTTCGCCGCCGTCGGCGTCACACTCCTCTCCGGACTGACGTGGACCGGGTTAGAGATCAGGTGGCGACTTCGCGACGCCGGGATTCGGTTCCAGCTCCCCGTCCACCGACGCGACGACTGATCCCTCGTCCGTGAAACGGTAAACTGGTCGGAAGGGTAGTCTGCGAACTGTACATCCGCCATCCCGGAAAATTCACGTCGTTGCGTAGACAATACTGTGCTATGACTGACGACGAGCGGACGGCGAAATCGTCCGACGAAGCGGCGGAGAACGAAGGCAAATACGACAAATACGTAGACCGGCTACTGGACGTTCTCAGCATAGTTTCCTGATTAGGGGCGCGGTATTCTCGCCCCGTACCGAGTGACTCGGCGACTAGGTAACTACGGGTACGAGGGCCCCTTCTGATCGGAGGCTTCGGTGACCCGCGGAGTCGAAAGAGCTTACCCGAAGACGAGGACACGGCCGCCGAGGAGGTAGAGGCCGGCGAGGATCGACTGGAAGGACAGCGAGCCTATCGCCGACAGCGCGACGAACGAGCGCGCGTTCATCTCCGACAGTCCGGCGGGGACGGTGAGTAGTCCCCTGACGACCAGCATCGTATTGCTCCCGGCGACGGCGACGGCCCCCCAGCGGTCGAACCAGCCGTCGAATCGCTCGAGTCGCGATTCCGTGAGCGGGAACCACCGCTTCTGAACGACGTACTCCCGCCCGGCGCGGCGAACGAGATAGAACAGGATGGCCTGTCCGATCGTCGTTCCGACGACCGCGATAGCGACGATCGTAATCGTTTCGGGGATCGACGAGCCGATCAGCACGAGTGCACTCGGAACGACGAGTTCGCTCGGCATGAACCGTAACATCATCGCGCCCTCGAGGATGCAGATTCCGAACAACACTGCAAGCGCGAGTTCCGACGTAAACATCGACTCGAGCCACGTCGGCATTCCGTCGAGTTGCAGCGGATTCATTAGCGATGGATGGTTCCACCCCGGATGTAATCATTATTGGCTCTCGAGCGGAGTCGATCGTCTCACCGGACCGCGTTGGTGTGTGAACGAATCACAATCTCTGTAAGGGTCTCGGCCGAAGGAGGCAGTATGGAGTCCGGACGGATGTTGTTTCTCGCCAGGGTGTTCGCCACCCACGCCATCGTCGGCTACGCCCTCGTTCGCGGGTTCACCGACGCCGATCCGCGAGTGGGGATCGTCTTCGGACTCCTCCCGGACGTGGACCTGTGCTTTCCTGCGGAGTGGGGCTGGCCGCTGGTTCACCGTGCCGTCACCCATACGCCGCTGTTTGCGCTAGCGATCGTCGCCGGAGCGTATGCAGTCACTCGGGAACGGACGATCGCACTCGCCGCCGGGTTGGCGATCGGCTCGCACCTCGCGATCGATTCGCTCTCGCCGGGGGGAATCGACTGGCTCTTCCCGCTCGAAACGACGTGGAGTCCCGGGATCGCGGTTCACGGACTATTCGCAACAGTCGCGCTCTGGGCGGTATCTATCGGAATTCTCGCGTGGCGATCGGACGTTTTCTCTCAATTCAGTACTGGATAGGCGCTTCGAGTCGACGGACTCAGGAGCCTACCCGACTCCCCTCAGCCGAACAGCGTCGGCAGTCCGTTCGTCAGGACCAACGACGCGGCCAGTGCCGACAGACCGACGAGGAGAAAGACTCGATTGATCCGGTCGTCCCTGGATTTGAACCAGTTGAGCGTTACGTGGTACCGTGACAGCGGGGCGAAGGGGCTGATCCCCATCGGTGTCACGACATCGCCCGCGAGGTGAGCGAGGACGCTGCAGGCTCCGACGACGAACCCGAACTGAAACGTCCGCGGTGTCGAGGGCGCGACGAGCGCGGTGGCGCCGCCGGTGACGACGCCGATGAAGACCGCGAACCAGACCGTATGCGTCGGCCCGCGGTGGGGGAGCCGCGGCAGAAACTCGTCTATATCCGGCAAGTTCGCGACGCCGAGAGCGAGCGCTGCGCCCAGCAGTGCGACCTCGACCGACCAGTAGCGACTCACCAGCGGGACGAACGGGGCGTACAGCAAGGCGTTGAATCCGATGTGGCCGCCGCGGTGCATGACGAGTGGACGCCCGACCCTCTGTGGCGGACGAAGATTAACCGCTCGGTCGGCGGAACGGTCGTGGAGTTACCGCAGTGCGTTGACGCCGAACGCTGACACCGATGCGCCGCCGATCGCGACCGGCATCCAGTATATCGCGCCCCGGAAGATGAGGACGGCCGCGGTGATGGCGGACGCCTCGATGCCGGTCGTCGGGACGAGCAGCGTGACGAATGCGGCCTCGATCCCGCCGAGTCCGCCCGGAAGCGGCGCTGCCCCGGCGAGGTTGGCGAGCGGGATCACGAACAGCAGGACGGCGGGTGGAACGCTGTAGCCGAGCGCAGCGAACGCCGCCGTGAGTGCGGCCACCTGGAAGAGCCACCCGGCCAGCGAGAGGCCGACCGCGGCGGCGAGATGCCACCGGTCCGTCGCGACGCGCTCGATGTTCTCGAAGAACCGCCCCAGCCGATCCGAGAGGTCCGCCTCGAGCGTTTCGACGTCGAACCGTTCGAGTCCGAGTCGACCGATTCGGGGAGCGACGATGGCGGGAAGGCGGTCGACGAGCGCGTCGCGCCACCGCCAGACGAGGATCATGACGACCACGATTCCGGCGATCAACGCGACCGCGGAGCCGACGGCGGTTTCGAGGCGCTCGCCGACGGCGGCGGTCGTCGCGTAGTACCCGACGCCGACGAGGATGAGCGAGACGGACGGAACGACGTTGAGAACGTCGACGCTCCCGATGCCGACGAGACCGGTTTCGTACTGGGTGTCGGAGACCTTGGAGATGAGCAACGCGGCGACGGGTTCGCCGCCGGCCTGGCCGAACGGGGTGACGTTGTTCGCAAAGACGGCGCCGGCGTAGACGAAGAACGCCTTGCCCATCGAAACGTCGACGCCGAGCGCAGCGAGGACAGTCCGGAGCATCAGACTCCACGCGGCGAGCCAGCAGAGCGCGAGCACGAACGTCACGACGACCAGGGTCGGTTCGGCCGACAGCAGCGAGTCGATAACGCGATCCGTTCCGACGACGAAGAAGAGGACGGCAAAGACTGCGATCGCCCCGACCACACCGAGAAAAAATGCGCGTCGATTTTGGTCGTCCATGGCAGATATGAATCGTTAGCAAACTTGAAACATCTGATTGCCGGTGACGGGAAGCGGTCGGGTATCGGTGTCGATCACCGCTCCACTCGTTTTATTGAGCCGGACCCGGTTGGTACCGGTAATGGACGAGACTCCCCAGTCGAACGTCCTGTTCGTCGTTCTGGATACGGTCCGGAAGGACCGACTCGGCCCGTACGGCTACGAGCGGGAGACGACGCCCGAACTCTCCCGGTTCGCCGAGGAGGCGACCGTCTTCGACGGTGCCGTCGCGCCCGCTCCGTGGACCTTGCCGGTTCACGCCTCGATGTTTACGGGGCGGTATCCGAGCCAGCACGGAGCCGACCAGGGGAGCCCGTACCTCGACGACGTCGCGACTCTCGCCTCGGTTCTGTCGGCGTCCGACTACGACACGGCGTGTTACTCCTCGAACGCCTGGATCACCCCCTACACCGGCCTCACCCACGGGTTCGACGAACAGGATTCGTTCTTCGAGGTCCTCCCCGGTGACGTTCTCTCGGGACCGCTGGCCAGCGCGTGGCAGGCCGTCAACGACAACGACTACCTCCGCGAGCTGGCGTCGAAACTCGTCAGGGTCGGCGCGATGGCCCACGAAACACTCGCCAGCGGCGAGGGTGCCGACTCGAAGACGCCGTCGGTTATCGATCGGACGCGGTCGTTCATCGACGACAGCGAGAGCGACCGGGGATGGTTCGCGTTCGTCAACCTGATGGACGCCCACTTGCCCTACTACCCGCCCGAGACGTACCGCGAGGAGTTCGCTCCGGGCGTCGACCCTGCCGACGTCTGCCAGAACTCCAAGGAGTACAATTCGGGCGCTCGAGAGATCGGCGACGAGGAGTGGGAGGCCATTCGCGGACTGTACGACGCCGAAATCGCCCACATGGACGCCGAACTCGGCCGACTGTTCGCGTGGCTTCGCGAAACCGGGCAGTGGGAGGAGACGACCGTCATCGTTGCGGCCGATCACGGCGAACTTCACGGCGAACACGACCTCTACGGTCACGAGTTCGCCCTCTACGACCAACTCATCAACGTCCCGTTCCTGGTGAAACACCCCGGGCTCGAGGCCGACCGACGTACCGATCTCGTCGAGTTGGTCGACTGTTATCACACGGTGCTCGACGCGGTAGACGTCGCTCCCGCCGACGTCGAGCCAAACCTCGACGGCGACGCGGTCGGTTTCGATCCGACTCGGTCGCTGCTCTCGAGCGAGTACCGTGAGTTCGCCGCGATCGAAGACCCGGATCCCGGCCAGCAGGCGGTGCGCGAGGGGGACGGCGACGCCGACTACGCGTTCGTCGAGTACGCCCAGCCGGTCATCGAACTCCACCACTTAGAAGAGAAGGCGAGCGATGCCGGTATCGATCTTTCCGACGATCACCGGGCCTACTCGCGTCTGCGTGCCGCCCGCAGCACTGACGCGAAGTACGTTCGGGCCGACCGTATTCCCGACGAGGGTTATCGCCTCGACGAGGATCCGGACGAGGAAACGCCGGTCGACGGGGCGAACGACGAGGGTGTCGCCGCGACCGAACGGGCACTCGCTCGTTTCGAGGAGGCTGTCGGCGGCGCGTGGGACGACCCGAACGAGACGGATGCCGACGAGGCTAACGCGTTAGCTGAGGCCGACGAAGAGACCCGTGACCGGCTGCGCGAACTCGGGTATCTCGAGTGACACATCAACCACCTATCACATTTCGTGTGATCGGGTCCCGAATAGTAGTCAGTAAGGTACTGGATACGAGTGTAGGCTATCTCTACTCACAGGCGCTCGAGCGACCGCTCTTCGAATCGCTCTGACCGAATCTACAGTTGTAAGACAACACTTCGGGGTGATAGGTCGATAGTAGCGATTCCCATACGGGAATAAGAATACGGTGCTCGATTCGAAAGAGGCTCACGGGCGATGGAGGACCAACGCTTCCTCGAATCGGAGTGGGACTACTGCGTCGTGCTGGACGCGTGTCGATACGACGTGTTCAGTGAGATTTACGACGAGTATCTCGACGGAAGGCTAGAAAAACGCCGGAGTACCGGTTCGTCGACGCCGGAGTGGGCCTATCGGACGTTCGACGGCGACCACGACATCGCGTACTTCTCCGGAAATCCGTTCATCAACGATCTGGGTGTCCCACTGAACGAACTCAAGTGGGGAGCCAGCTGTGACTACGAGTGGTCGGCCACTGACCACATCAGCGACGTGTTCGACGTCTGGAAGACCGGGTGGAACGACGACCTCGGAACGGTCCCGCCGGAGAGCCTCGCGGAAGCGTTCCAGTCCCAGTCTGGGTCCGTCGAACGGGCCGATCGGACAGTACTGCACTACATGCAGCCACACGCTCCGTACCTCTCCCGCGGAAAGGGACAGAAACTCAAGCAGATTCAGAGGGGGATTCGGAGACAGGAGGAAGCCGAAACGGCGGCCGACGGTGGAGATGACACGCTTTCATCGCTCGGCGACACCATCCGGCCAAAGGTCGAGAGTCGACTTGAGGGCAGCGAACTCGTACAAAAAGCGGGTCTCTGGCTCGAACTCGACCCCGCCGACCTGGTCAGGAACGGCACCCGAGAAGCGGCCCTCGAACTCTACGAGGAGAACTTGCGAATCGCTCTCGAGGCCGTTGCCGACCTGATCCCGAAACTGGACGGGCGGGTCGTCGTGACCGCCGATCACGGGGAAGCCTTCGGCGAGGAGGGCGTCTGGGAACACCACGTCGAGACGCACATCCCGCCGCTCATGGAGGTACCGTGGCTCGAAGTCGAGTAACCGACCGTCGCGTCCGCCCGATCACGGCGGTTGTCGGTTCATCTCGGTCGGTTCGAGGAGTCGCGGACGAATCCGAAGATCCGGCATGAAGATCAATCACTACCTCGAGTTCGAGAAGCGGATTACCGGTGGGATCCACGAATCGGTCGTTCACCAGCGGAAGATGCTGGACCGACTGGACCTGCGATATACGACCGAACCAACGCTCGATGGTGATGCGTTCCACTGCAACCTTATGGGACCCCGATCGGTCTGGTATGCAAAGCGGGCTCGATCGCGTGACATCCCGATCGTCGCCCACACGCACGTCACGGCCGAGGACTTCGGAGACAGCTTCCGCTTTACGAACACCCTCGCCAAACCGTTGCAACCGTATCTCGAGTGGGCCTACGGGCTTGCCGACGCGCTGGTCTGTCCCTCGGAGTACAACCGACGGCTGATCGAGACCTACACGGACGCGCCGACGACCGTCATCTCGAACGGCGTCGACCGCGAGAAACTCGAGGGGTTCGAGTCCCTCGAGGCGGAGTACCGCGAGCGGTACGACCTCGATCCGCCCGTGGTCTTTCTCGTCGGCCACGTCATCAAACGCAAGGGACTCGAGACGTTCGTCGAGTTGGCTCGCCGACTGCCGGATCTGGACTTCGCGTGGTTCGGTCCCCTCGACCTCTCGCTGAAGGGCCGAGAGACGACGCGGTTGATCGAGGAGTCACCGGAGAACTGCACGTTCACTGGCTACATCGACGACGTTCGTGGTGCGTATGCAGCGGGCGACATTTTCTGTTTCCCGACCCACGAAGAGAACGAGGGGATCGCGCTGCTCGAAGCGATGACCGCCGGGAAACCGGTCCTCGTCCGTGACATCGAGACGTTCTCGTGGCTCGAGGACGGCGAGGACTGTCTGAAGGTGTCGACCTCGAAGTCGGAACAGGGTTCGGGGCCGAGATCGGAGGCAGGAGTCGACGCGTTCGAAGATGCCCTCGAACGGCTCGAAGACCCCGACCTCCGGCGTCGACTCGGATCGACCGCGACCGACCGGAGCGAACGATTTTCGCTCGAGACGGTCGCGAACCAGTACCGGTCCCTGTACGAGGAGGTGGCGTGAATGAAAATCGGATACTTCACGGACAGTTACTTCCCCGAGATCGATGGCGTAACGTACACGATCAAACTCTGGCGAGAGGAACTCGAACGGAAGGGACACGAGGTATACGTCGTCTATCCGGACGGCGACTACGAACCCGGTGACCGCGAGATCCCGGTCAGATCGCTTCCCAACCCCTTCTATGCCGGCTACCGGATTCCGCTCTTCAGGCGGCCGTCGACGCTCCCCGAACTCGACGTCGTCCACTGTCACGGCCCCGCGTCGGTCGGTCTCCTCGGGCGCTACTACGCTCGGAAACACGAACTGCCGACGATTTACACCCACCATACGCCGCTCGAGGAGTACTTCCACCAGAGCGTCAAACTCGAGTCGATCGCTACTGCAATCGGGAAACTGTACGTCCCCCTGGAGAACGCGTTCCTCGAAAGCTTCGATATCGTGACCGCCTCGACGGCGCGGATCGAACGCGACGTCAACCACGTTCCGCTCCCGGTCGGAATCGATATGGAGTTCTTTCAGCCGACTGCGGAGGACCGGTATTCCGGCGCCGACAGACCCGTAATCGGGTACAGCGGTCGGCTCAGCATGGAGAAAAACGTCAGCGATATCCTTGAGGTCGCCGAGGAGTTACCGGAGTACGAGTTCGTCATCGTCGGGGAGGGTCCGTACCGCGATTCCCTCGAGCGGAACGCACCGGACAACGTCACACTCCGGCCGTTCCTCCCTCGCGAGGAGTTACCGATCTTTTACTCCTCGATCGACGCGTTCGTCACCGCCTCGACCGCCGATACGCTCGGGCTGTCCACGCTCGAGGCCAACGCCTGCGGTACGCCCGTTGCCGCGGCCGACGTTCCGCCGTTCGATCGAACGATCGCCGCCGCCAACGGCGAACGCTTCGAGTACGGCAATCTCGAGCGAATGGCCGATGCCATCGAGGCGTGCCTCCGAACGGATCGCGACACCAGAGCGGCCGTCGAGCAGTACGACGTCCGTCACACACTGACCCACCTCGAGCACCTGTATCGGAGCATGCAGCTGTCGCCCGAAGAGACGCCGACGGTGGCCGAGGATAGCTGGACGGTGTCCGACGAATCGCCGGGATCGTTCGAGTGAGCGCACGGCGCCGTCTCGACTTCTCGGACGGTCGTTCACGGTTCGTTTCTCACGGACGCCATTACCGATCCGGACGGGGAACCCGCCTACCGCGGCATCTCGGACTTCGTCGTCGAGAAACCGGCGGGGACGTTCGACCGCGACGGGCTGAGCGGCCAGCCGATCGACGAGATCGGCTACCGCCGCTGGAAGACCTGGGAGGTCAACCTCGACGACGTTTGCGTCCCCACCGACAAACTGGCCGGCGGCGAGGAGGAGCAGGGCTTCTCCCGGATCCTGGAGTTCTTCGAGGAGGGGCGCGTCCGCACGGCGGCCCGTGCCGTGGGGCTCGCTCGAGGCACATCGCAGCCGTTCCACTTCGACCGTCAGTTCGTTCGACTGCTACACGTGCCGCCGCTGCATCGGGAGTTAGTGACAGATAGGTATCCGGACCGGAGACCGTTCGAACCCAGTGCTTGCTGGTGAACACCGAACCAATAAAGACGAACGGGTCCGTCTGCAGGCACATGACGACGACGCTCGGAACGGCGAGCGCGGACCCCGGTGAGATCGATACGGGCCGTCTCGAGGTCGGTGAGACCCGGGACGGAACTCCGTTCGGTCTGCCGGTCGCCGTAATCAACGGCGAACAGCCGGGAAAGACGCTCTACATGCAGGCGGCGAGCGACGGGGACGAACTCAACGGTATCGGCGTTATCCAGCGCGTCGTTCCGAAACTCGATCCCGCGGAACTCGCAGGGACGATCCTGATCACTGGAATCGTTAACTATCACGCGTTCCAGGTCGCCGAACACCGCAATCCGATCGACGACACGAAGATGAACCGGGCCTATCCCGGCAACGAGGCCGGCACCTCGAGCGAACGGATCGCGGCCGCGACGTACGAGGCGGCGACGCGAGCCGATCTGATCCTCGATCTCCACCAGGGCTCGACCAGCCGGATGATCGACGAGGTCAGGGTGCGCTGCGGCAAACGCCACCGACTCCACGGGGACTGTCTCGAACTGGCGAAGGTCTTCGGCTGTGGCTACATTCTGGATCAGAAGGGACCGGACGGCCAACTCGCGCGTGCGGCACCCGACGAGGGGATTCCGACCGTCGACCCCGAACTCGGCGGGGCCGTCGGCTGGGACGAGGAGAGCATCCGAAAGGGCGTCGAGGGCGTCTTCAACGTGCTCACCCACTACGGCTTTCTCACGGGTGACGTCCACCTCGAGGCCCAGACCCGAGCTCGCGGGTTCGAACAGTACGGTGCCCCGAACGGCGGCCTCATCTCGTTCCACAAAGACCTCGGCGATCGGGTGCGTGGCGGAGAGACGGTGTTCGAAGTGACGACGGCCTTCGGCGAACCCAAAACCGAGGTGACGGCCGACAGCGACGGCATCCTCTGGCGCACGCGGCGACTTCCGCAGGTCGCGACGGGCGAGTACGTCTGCTCCGTCGCCACCGACATCGACGACTACTAACATGCCTGCCGATCTCACCTGTCCGAACTGTGGCGTCGTCTACGAAGCCGGACCGAACGAGCCGTGGCGCTGTAACTGCGGCCACGCCCTCGAGTTCACCGAACGGCCGCACCCGCAGGGTGATCCGCTCCCCCTGCACAGCTTGGATACCAGCGACGGGCTCTGGACGTTCTTCGAGTTCCTCCCGATCGAGGACCACGTGACCTTCCACGAGGGCTTTACGCCCCTCGTCGAGGCGCCCGAGTGGGACGCCGAGTTCAAACTCGAGTACGTCTTCCCGACGGGATCGTTCAAGGACCGCGGGGCGACGACGACGCTCTCCCGAGCCGTCGAACTCGGCGTCGACAAGGTTATCGAGGACTCCTCGGGGAACGCGGGGGCCGCCATCGCGACGTACGCGGCCCGAGCCGGAATCGAGGCGGACATCTACGTCCCGGCGGACGTCAAGCAGTCGAAACTGATGACGATCCAGCGGGCCGACGCCCGCCCGGTTCGGATCGAGGGGAGCCGTCAGGACGTGACCGACGCCTGTATCGACGCGGTGGAGGGCGATGCACGGAGTGCATCGGAAGACTGGAGCGGGGACGCCCCGCGACAGACGGGCGAGGGCTGGTACGCCAGCCACGCCTGGAACCCGGCCTTCTACGCGGGCACGATGACGTTCGCGTTCGAAATCGCCGCACAGCAGGGGTGGACCGTCCCCGACGCGGTCGTGCTCCCGATCGGGCACGGAACGCTGTTCCTCGGCGCGTATCGCGGCTTCTCCCTGCTCAACGAGGCCGGCATCGTCGACGGGATGCCCCGGCTGCTGGGCGCGCAAGCGACGGGATACACGCCCATCGTCGACGAACTCGGCGGAAGGAAGATCGGGGAGGATACCGACGGCGCCGACATCGCCGACGGGATCAGGATCGAGAAACCCGCCCGAAAGGACGAAATTCTCGCCGCCATCGAGGCGACCGACGGCGACGCCATCGCGCTCGGCTCGGATCCGGTCGAGAGCGCGCTCGATCGGCTCCACCGCGGCGGCTTCTACGTCGAACCCACCTGCGCGGTCGCGCCCGCAGCGCTGGAGGAGTACCGAGAGATGGGTGTGCTCGAGGACGACGCCGACGTCGTCGTGCCGCTGACCGGAAGCGGTCTGAAGACGCTGTAACTCGTCGCCCATCGACCCGATCGGATTGAAAACGCTTTGATACCCCCAGTGCCGACACCATCGTAGATGGTCAGTCGTCCAGCCGAGTTCTGCCCGCACTGTGGTGATTCCCTCGAGACGACCACGTTCGACGGTCGCGAGCGCGAACGCTGTCCGACCTGCGAGAACGTGATCTGGCACAACCCGGTCCCCTGTGCGAGCGTCGCGGTCGTCGACCGGTCGGCCGCGGCGTCCGCGGTGCTCTGCGTCGAGCGAGCCGTCCCGCCGGGCGTCGGCGAGTGGACGATCCCCGGCGGGCACATGGAGATCGGCGAGGCTCCCGAGGCCGCCGCGGTCCGCGAACTCGAGGAGGAGACCGGCGTCGTCGTCGACCCCGCCGCGCTCGAGTTGCTCGACGCGACGACGATGCCGCCGCGGGAGGGCAAGCACGTGCTGACGGTTCACTACGTGGCGGACCGGGCCGACGCCGCGGGTGAACCGACGGCTGGCAGTGACGCGAGTGCGGCCCGGTTCTGGTCGCCCGCCGAGTTCGACGCGTCGGATGAGACGTTCCGGCCGATCCACGAACGGCGGTTTCGCGAGGCGGCTGTGAGGTTCGAGTGACGGTGCCGCGAGGCGCGGCGTGGTTCGGTTTCGCGACTGGCACGGCGTTCGATTGACCAACTGACTGACACCGTTCCATCTGGATCGAGTCGGTATCAGGGGATTCAATAGCGATCCGATCCTGGATCGGACGATGAGTATACCGTCGTTCGTCATCGGGATCGCCGGGGGCACGGGGGCCGGGAAGACGACCGTCTCGCGGACCGTCGCCGAAACGGTCGGCGAAGCGGTCACCCGTATCCCGCTCGACAACTACTATCAGGACCTCTCGCACCTCGCGTTCGAAGAGCGGGCGAACGTCAACTACGATCATCCCTCGGCCTTCGAGTGGGAACTCCTGCAGGAGCACCTGAACAGCCTGCTCATGGGCCAGTCGGTCGAGATGCCCCAGTACGACTTCGAGATCCACAACCGCAAGGACGAGCGCGTCACGGTCGAACCGACGGACGTGATCGTTCTCGAGGGGATTCTCTCGCTGTACGACGACGATATCCTCGAGATGCTCGACCTGCGGGTGTACGTCATGACCGACGCGGACGTTCGGATCCTGCGACGGATCGAACGCGACGTCATCGATCGCGGGCGCGATCTGGAGGGCGTGATCGAACAGTATCTCGGGACGGTCAAACCGATGCACGAGCAGTTCGTCGAACCGACGAAGAAGAACGCGGACGTCATCATCCCCGAAGGGGCGAACCGGATGGCGGTCGACCTGCTGATCGAGAAGGTGCAGGCCGAACTCGCGACCGACGGTGCCGAACCGGAGCCCGAACTCCCCGCCGAACTGTCGTTCGACGGCCCGAGGACGGAGTGACCGGCGGTCCCGTGACGGAGACGAGCGACGATCCCGTGACGGAGACCCGCGACCTCGAGACGGAGACGATCGATCCCGCGACGCGAGCGAAACCCGACATTCCTTTACTCGACCCCTGAATACGAGGCAGTATGTTCCTCTCTTTGCGTACGGAGGTCGAGGACGCCCTCGAGGGGGCGCTCTCCGAACTCGAGTTCCCGACGGACGACCTCGGGATCGAAGAACCGCCGGAAGACGTCGAGAGCGTGCTCGCCTCGAGCGTGGCCTTCCGACTCGCCAGCGAAGCCGGCGCGCCGCCCCCGCAGGTCGCCGGCCGACTCGCCGACGAGATCGACGCCGGCGATCTGACCTACGTCTCGGAGATCCAGACGCAGGGCCCGTACCTCAACTTCCTGCCGAGCGACGCCTACTTCGCCGAGACCCTCACCGCTGGCACGGACGAGTCCTACGGCGCGCTCGAAGACCGCGAGGAGCGCGTCGTCGTCGAGCACACCAGCGCGAACCCGACAGGACCGGTTCACGTCGGCCGCGCGCGAAACCCGATCATCGGCGACGCCGTGGCGAACCTGCTCGATACCGCCGGCTACGACGTCGACCGCCACTACTACGTCAACGACGCCGGTCGGCAGATGGCCGTCTTCACCTGGGCCTACGAGACCTTCGACGAGGACGACCTCGCAGACCCCGAGCGCGACCGCATCGAGTACGATCTCGTACGCTACTACCGGAAGGGTAACGCCTACCTCGAGAACGCGTCCGAAGACGAAGTCGAAGCGGCCGAAGCCGAAATCGAGTCGATCATGCAGGGTCTCGAGGAAGGCGACGAGGAAGCCTACGAACGCGTCAGCGAGGTCGTCGATCAGGTGCTCTCCGGGATGAAGGCCTGCCTCGGACGTCTCCCGGCCGAGTTCGACGAGTTCGTCAAGGAGACGCGGTTCATGCGCAGCGGCGATACCGACGACCTCGTCGCCCGCCTCAAGGAACTCGACGAGGCCGTCTACGAGGAGGACGCCTGGCAGCTCGATCTCGAGGACCACGGCATCGACAAGAACCTCGTTTTCCTGCGGTCGGACGGGACCTCCCTCTACGCGACCCGCGATCTGGCCCACCACGAGTGGAAGTTCGACGAGTACGACCGCGCCGTGACTGTGCTCGGCGAGGACCACAAACTGCAGGCCCGCCAGTTGAGAACGACGCTCGAACTCCTCGATAACGACACCAGCGATCTCCGACAGGTGCTCTACTCCTACGTTAACCTGCCCGAGGGGAAGATGAGCACGCGTCGCGGCACCGGCGTCGATCTGGACGACCTGCTCGACGAGGCGATCGACCGCGCCCGTCAGGAAGTCGAGGACCGACTGGACGACCGCATCCGCGACGACGACCTCGACGAGGACGACATCGAGCGCATCGCCCACCAGGTCGGTATCGGTGCGGTCCGGTACGACATCGTCTCCAAACAGCCGACGAAGGCGATCACCTTCGAGTGGGATCAGGCCCTCGACTTCGAGGCCCAGTCCGCGCCGTACGTCCAGTACGTCCACGCGCGCTGTTGTGGCATTCTGGAAGAGGCCGGATTGGATCCCGAAACCGATCTCGCGGAGCAGGACGTCGAACTCGACTCGCTCGACGCCGACCTGCTCGCGACCGAAGCCGAACGGGACCTCCTCGAGACGATCGCTCGGTTCCCGGCGGTCGTCGACGAGGCGGCCGACGACTTAGAGCCCCATCAGATCGCGACCTACACGCGCACGTTCGCCGACCGGTTCAACGCGTTCTACCGGGAGTGTCCCGTGCTGGCCGACGACGTCGATCCCGAGGTCCGCGAGGCGCGCCTCGCGCTCGTGGCCGCCTCGAAGCACACGGTCGCGAACGCGCTCTCGATCCTTGGCGTCGAACCGCCGCGCTCGATGTAGCAGACGGCCCCACGACTAACTGCTCTCCGTTTCGTCGTCCGAAAAAGTCGAGTCGCCGAATCGGGCCGGGTGGACGTTCGCTCGGTCGCCGTCGTCACTCGGCCGTCTGCTTGACCTTGTCGTAGAAGTCGTCTTTCGAGATGTCGTCCTCGAGGTAGTCGACGATCCAGTCGACGTTGACGTAGAACGAGGCGACCGTCGTCTTCTCGTGTTCGATGATCCACTCGACGGTCTTGATCTCGGCGATGAACGCCTCGAGATCGACGATCGCGTCGTCGTGGTGGTTCGCGATGTGTTCGAGTTCGGCGTACAGTTTCTCGCGATCGGTGATATCCGTCTCGACGAGGATCTCGATCTTGTCGCCTTTCTTGTCGATCTGTTTGACCGATATCGCGTCACTGCCGACGTCCAGTTTTTTGCCGTCGAACCCGGGAATGTCGTCCGTTTCGGTTCCGTCGGTGTCTTTGTCGCCGCCGTTTTCGTCACCGTTGGCGTCACCGTTGCCGTTCGGGTCGGATCCGCCGTTTTCGTCGTCGGATCCGTCACTGGTTTCGTCGCCGGAACAACCGGCCAGTGCGGTTGCGAGCGCTGCGCCACTGCCAAGGAGGATTTTTCGTCGCTCCATGTTCGAGCCATCGATAACACATATGATTAGTAATCAGTTCGTTACAGTCTGTGCGGCGTGATGGTGGATAGCTATCGTGGAGCGGCGGTAAAACGGCGGAATCGGTCGCTGTCGGCGCCGAATCGGAGAGGGACCGCGTTAGATGGCGGTCGTTACTCCGTTCAGTAGAGACAAACTATGCGAAATCTCTCTCCGCGAAGACTTTCAAGAACGGCTGTCGGTCAGCGCTCTTTCCGGTGATACAACCGTACAGGAACCGCCTACTGGGGCCGTGACCGCTTTCGAGCGCGGATCCGAGTGACGGGACCGGGTATCCCCTGCTCAGGAATCGGATTCCGCTTCCGTGATCGCACTCGAGACGTCGTCGTGGGCCGCCTCTCGACCGTCGGACTCGTCGTCGGTGGCTGTCGTGTCGGCAGTCGAGACGCCGGTACCGGATTCGGGGTCGGTGTCGTCAGTGCGGTCGCTATCGTCGGTCGACTGGTCGCCGTCGTCCTCGGCGGTCGCGTCGGCCGCCGTCTCTGCGACGTCGATCCCGGCCAGATCCGCTGCGAGCCGTCTGTAGGCCGTGGCGGCCGGCCCGTCGGGGCGGTAGACGACCAGGGGCGTGCCGGCGTAGACGCTCTCGCGGGCGGCCGGATCCTCGGGAACCGTGCCGAGCAGGGGTGTCTCCAGCCGGGTCGCGATTTCGTCGTAGGAGACGTCGCTGTCCGGTCGCGTTCGAGTGAGCACGAGTCCGGCGATCTCGCCGCCGGCGCGCTCGGTCAGCTCGAGCGTTTTCTTCGAGTCGTGGACGGCGGCGGGTTCGGGCGTCGAGACGAGGACGACGGCGTCGGCCAGCCCTAACGGGAGGACGGTTTCGTGGCTGACGCCCGCGCCGACGTCGAGAAAGACGTAGTCGAACTGGTCTCGGAGCTCTGCGACGACGTCGCGGAGCCCTTCGGGGGAGGTATCGGCGTATTCGTCGAGGCTGGTACCGCTCGGAACCGCGACGATGTTCTCCGTGATTCTGTAGGTGGCGTCGTCGATCGATGCGCCACCGGACAACACGTCGTGAAGCGTCGTCGAGTCGGGGGACAGGCTGACGAACCCGGCGAGGTTCGCCATTCCGAGGTCGGCGTCGACGATCGCGACGCGCTCGCCGGCCTCCGCGAGGGCCGTGCCGAGGTTTACCGTCGTCGTCGTCTTGCCGACGCCACCTTTCCCGCTCGCAATAGCATAGACCGTCTCGTGAGACATACTCAAGTACTGTACGGACTGTAGAACGGGAGCACCTTAAATCGTCACGTCGGCACGCGACTCGTGTCCCGAAATTGAAACGGGAGTGACACGGTCCCGAACGAAACTGGACGCCGGTGCTCGTCCGGCAGTCGGTACCACGTCGACAGGTGTGTCAAAGGATTCTTACCCACAGCACCGTTTTGTACGGACAATGAGCCAGGAGGGCGAGCAGGAGCAATCCGACCGGAAAAAATACGAGTTCCGGAAGGTTATCGAGGATCTCAAGGACTTCGACGGCTCCGGGACACAGCTCGTAACGATCTACGTTCCCGACGATAGACAGATCAGTGACGTCGTCCAGCACGTCACGCAGGAACACAGCGAGGCGGCCAACATCAAGTCCAAGCAGACCCGGACGGCCGTCCAGGACGCGCTGACGAGTATCAAGGACCGACTCCGGTACTACGATACCTACCCGCCGGACAACGGCCTGGTGCTGTTCTCCGGGGCGGTCGACTCCAGCGGGGGCCGGACCGAGATGGTCACCAGAGTCCTCGAGAGCCCGCCACAGCCCGTCGAGTCCTTCCGCTATCACTGCGACTCGGACTTCCTCACGGAACCGCTCGAGCACATGCTCGCGGACAAGGGGCTCTACGGCCTGATCGTCCTCGACCGCCGCGAAGCGAACGTCGGCTGGCTGAAGGGCAAACGCATCGAGCCGGTCAAGTCCGCCTCGTCGCTCGTCCCCGGCAAGCAGCGAAAGGGTGGCCAGTCCGCCCAGCGATTCGCCCGACTGCGCCTCGAGGCCATCGACAACTTCTATCAGGAGGTCGCCGGTATGGCCAACGACCTGTTCGTTCCCAAACGGCACGAACTCGACGGCATCCTCGTCGGCGGTCCCTCGCCCACGAAAGACGAGTTCCTCGACGGTGACTACCTCCACCACGAGATTCAGGACAACGTCATCGGCAAGTTCGACGTCGCCTACACCGACGAGTCCGGCCTGAAGGATCTGGTCGACAACGCCGAGGAGGCGCTCGCCGACGCCGAGGTGATGAAGGACAAACAGGAGATGGAGACGTTCTTCAAGGAACTCAACGCGGGCGATCTCGCGACCTACGGCTTCGAACAGACCCGGCGGAACCTCATGATGGGTGCGGTCGATCGGCTCCTGATCAGCGAGGACCTCCGGAAGGACGTCATCACTTACGACTGCGGCGAGTGTGGGAACACCGACCGCGAAGTCGTCGACCGACGAAAGAACACGCCGTCACACACCTGCACCGACTGCGGGTCCGACGTCGAGGCGACCGAGGAGGACCGCGAGGACGCCATCGACCACCTCATCGAGATCGCCGAACAGCGCGGCACCGAGACCAAGTTCATCTCGACGGACTTCGAGAAGGGCGAACAGCTCTACAACGCCTTCGGCGGCTTCGCCGGTATCCTGCGGTACAGCACCGGCGTCTAACCGCTCCGCTCGTCTCCTGACCTAACCGGCGCGTGGTGGATGTCGGTCGATGCTGCGTGATCGCTCCTCGAGCCATCACGTCACTCGGTTGAAACACGCGGGAAGCGCCGCACACTCACTGACAGAGCGTGCCCCGAAGATAGACCGCGTCGTCGGTGATCTCCTCGATACTACCCTCGTCGAGCGGATGAGCCTCGTCGCTTCTCGTCGCCCAGCCGAGTTTCGCTTTGATCGTCCCCGTAATACTCGGATCGGGTTCGACGTACCCGTGGTCGTCGCGGACGTCAACGAGTCGACCGACCTCCGTCCCGTCGGCGTTTACCACCCGTTTTCCCTCGTCAGCCTTGGTGATCGTCTCCTCGGTCATTAGTGAGCCAACGGTCCGCCCACGCACCGGACCGATCGGGCGTCGAACGGCCGATCGCAGCCCGCTGTCGGCTCGACAGGTCGGTGGTCGGACCCTACCGGTCAGACGGATGCGCGAACAATAAAGCGGCAAAACCGTTCCCATTGGCCATCCAACAGTTACGATCGAACAGGCCGCTATCGCCCGAGTAGGTACTCCTTACCCGCGAAACCGCCCGTTTGAACCTCGACTGTCGCCAACTACAACAGAAGGGTTATGCCGGTAGTCGCGTATTACCAGTCGATCAATGGACGAAGCTCCCTCCTTCGCCGCGTCGTTCGACGACCCCCGGATCACCCCCCAGTTCTGTCGGCGGGTGTCCGGGCCGTCGGGTGACTGTCTCCTCCTCGGCGTCGTCCACGACCACCCCGCAAGCATCGCCCGCGTCGAGCGCGTCCTCGAGTCCGTCGCGCCGGACACGCTCGCCCTCGAGCTACCGACGGCCGCCCTCCCCCTCTACCGCGCCTACGCTCGCGACGGCTCGGACGAAGCGCCGCCGCGGTTCGGCGGCGAGATGAGCGCGGCGATCCGCGCCGCGTCGGACGCCGACGTCGTCGGGATCGACGCCCCGAACTGGTCGTTCCTGCGCCAGCTCGTGACGCGGCTGATCGCCGACCGCGTCTCGACGTCGACGGCCAGACGCGTCATCTCGAGTCTCGGCGGCGCGACGCGGGAGGCGCTGACCTGTCGCGTCGCCGCGACCCTGACGCACGCGACGTCGATGACCGTCACCTGCGACGATCCGATCGAGTACGACTGCGATCACGACGACCCGCCGGAACGACAGGCCGACCACGAACGCTCCCACGTCGCCAGCGTTCAGGCGCTGCTCAGTAGCGTCCAGACCGACGACAGCGCGCTCGCCTACCGCGACGAGACCCGCGAGCGCTGTATGATCGACCGCCTCGAGGACCTTCGAGCGACTACCGATGGAGACGTCGTCGCCGTCGTCGGCGTGGATCACCTCGAGCGACTCGCGGACGAACTCGGCGCCTGAGCGCGGCCGCGGCTACCGACCGTTCCATCGGGTGCGTTTCCGCACGTATCGTCACTCGAGAGCGAACCGAACCGCCGGGCGCTACCGCGTCACGGGCGGTTCGATCAGGATTTCGCCGTCACTGTCGACCGTGACGTAGTGGCCGTGGACGGAAAACGAGAGCGAGCCACCGCTTCGCGGCCGGCCGTCGTGGCGCGGTCGAAAGAGGGCGTCGAGCGCGTCGGGATCGACGGTGTCGTACAGCGAGATTCGGCTGTCGGTGACGTCGACGTCCAGACAGTCGGACAGTGCGTGAACGACCGTCGTGCTGAGCGTCGCCGGACCGGACGGGTCGTGTGTCGCGCGATACACCGGTGGAGAGCGAGACTGCGAGACGTGCGGGGAGTTCTGTCTGTACATACCTGTTCGGCGTCGTGTCACTCTCTGCGTTTAGAGACCAAAAGCGTAATCGTTCATTACCGTCTGAACGTATCGAGTCGGACTCTCTCACACCGTTATTTTTCGCGACTCTCTTTAGATACGATCGGTTGGCCACGGATAGCCGGCACTTCGAGAGGGTGGACGCTGTCACACTCGACGGACGGTGCTCACCGCCGAAGCGTCGAGATACAGTTCCAGCAGTAGGTGAACGTCTGATCGGCTTCGTTTCGGGCCCCGCAGTGCGGACAGCGGATCGTCTCGCCGTCGAACTCGAGTTCGTGGCGTTCCTCGAACTCCTCGGGGTCGTCGACGTCGTCGGATGCACGGGGGTACCTGTCGGGGCCGGGCGAACTGTGCGGGCTCACGCGGTCGGGATCGGCGAACGAGGGTGACCCCGCACCCTCACCGGGCGACCCCGCGTTCTCGCCGTCGTCGCCCTTGACGTACACGTAGTACAGTAACAGGTGCAGGAGGGTGAACAGCACCACGTATCCGATGAGCCAGCCCCAGAGCTCCATCACCATGACATACGGTCTCAAGGCACTTGGATATTCCCTGCATCACCGCACAGAGAGAGTCGCAGTGAGACGAATATTCCGGCTCCTAGTGGGAGTGAGACGACGTCGGGTGGGGACGGCGGTAGACCGTGTCCGAGATCGACGGGAGCGACCCCGACTCGGTCACAGATCGCGACCGAACTCGTCGAAGACCTCGAGATCGTCGGGGAGGTCGTACTCGATGCGTCGCTCCTCCTGGCGGTTGACGCCGGCGTCCTCGATGGGTACCGCGGCGTCCTCCCAGCCGGGTTTGATCTTGACGCTCTTGGCCGGCATGCCGATGGCGATGTGGTGGGCCGGAACGTCGTGTTGGACGATGGCGCGCGCGCCGACGATCGCGTTTTCGCCGACCTTGCAGCCCGCACGGACCATCGCGTCGTAGGTGAGCCGGACGTCGTCCTCGACGACCGTGTGGTAGTTGCGGACCGCGGTCTGGTCGACGACGTCGTGATCGTGGCTGTAGACGTGGACGCCGTCCGAGACCGAGACGCGGTCGCCGATGGTGAGTTTCCCGCGGTCGTCGAGGTGGACCTCGTCGTGGACGACCGTGTTGTCGCCGATCGAAATGTTGTGGCCGTAGGTGAACGTGATCCCCTTGAAGAATCGGCAGCCATCCCCGCACTCCTCGAAGAGGTGGTCCGCGAGCATCCGCCGGAACCGTAGCGCGAACTCGACGTTGTCGGCGATCGGGAGGCTATCGAACTGCCGCCAGAGCCACTGCAGGTGTTTCGATCGGCGGAACCGTTCCTCGTCCTTCTCGGCGTAGTACTCGCTCTCGAGGGTGGTGTTACAGGGATCGTAGCTCTGCAACCGGACGCGCTCGGCCGGCGAGACGGATTCGCCGCGCTGCCAGCGCTCGTAGGCCTCGCGATCGCCCGAGAGGTCTATCAGGACGTCCTCGACGACCGAGCAGGTGTCCTCGTCGCTGGCCAGTCGCCGGTCGACTTCGTCGATGAACTCCCGCATTCCCGCCTCCGCCTCGTCAGGGAGCGAGACGTACCGCTTTGTCATATCCCGAGGTATTGCTCGCCGTGTTCATAGGAGATTCGGTTGTGCGAGCGGGTTGCCGACGCGTGCGGAGGGCCCGAGTACACGGCGATTTCGACCGGTACGGATAGCGATCGGTACCTCTCGCGATGGGCGCTGGACTCGCGGACCGCCGTCCTGTGCAGCCGGACTGCACTTCCGAACGCGACCCCTTGGGTGGAATCATGGAGGCCGTTCGGATCGGCCGGTACTACGCTCGAGAGTTCCAGCGGCGCCTCGCACACTACGTCGAGAAACGCCGCCGCGGGTTTCGGGACCACGGCTCGCTCGAGCGCGCGGCCGAGACGATCCTGACGAATCGAGCCGAGCGGGGGTTCGAGGCGGGCGGGCACTTCCGCGGCGTCTGGCCGCGGGACCTCGCGTTCGGCGCGCGCGGACTCTCCGCGGCGGGATTCGACGACGCCGTCGCCGAGACCGGACGGTGGCTCGTCGACCAACTCGCGGACGGTGACGTCTTCTACACCGACTTTCACGACCGGTTCCACGCCGCGACGCCGGCGGAAGGAGTGGACACGTTCCCCGCGCTCGTCTTGCTGCTCGCCGAGTGTGGCTGCCTTCGCGAGCACGCCGACGCCATCGCCGACCTCGCGGCCGTCCACCGCGAGCGGTTCGTCGCCGACTCCGGCCTCGTCACCGGATCGGGAAGCTCCTGGTGGGATTCTGCGGCCGCGCCCCGGGAGACGTACAACACCGCGGTGTTGCTCGCCGCGGTCGAACGCCTCGAGGAGCGAGACATCGAGACGGTGTTCACGGGTGAATCGGCGGCCATCCGGGAGGCGCTGTACTCGCAGCTCTGGAACGGACGGCACTTCGACGAGCACCGCACCGCAGATCGCGGCTATGGCCGCGGTCGCGGTCGCAGTCGCGGCTCGCCCGTTCTCGCCTGTGACGCCAACGTCGTCCCGCTCTATCTCGGTCTCGTCGACGACGACCGCGCGGCCTCGATCGTCTCCTCGCTCGAGGGTCTCGACACGCCGTACGGGCTCGCGATGCGCGCCGAACCGTTCTCGCACGCGGCCGTTCACCCCTTCTTTCTCCTGCACCGGGACTACCACTATCACATCTGGCCCTGGAACAGCCTCATGTACGCACTCGGTCTCCGCCGGTACGGCTACGACGACCGCGCCCGGCGGGAACTCGAGCGCGTCGAGGCGCTGCTCGAGCCGTACGGGAACTTTCTGGAGGTCTGTACGCTCGAGGGCGAGCCCTACGTCAAGCGCGGCTACGCGAGCGCGGAGGACTTCACCGTCGCCGCCGCGCTGTGGACGGAGTACCAGTACCGGGCCGGCTGACCGTCCGTTCCACCGCCGACCCGCCCCAATCCCTTTCGCCGGCGAAGACAGTCACTGCGAGCCGGGAAAACCCTCAACTCCGCATCAATCGTACGCTGCAGACATATGCGCCACCGTCTCCGCGGCGCGACGAGGGGATCCCAATGAGCGAAACACACCAGCACGAGCCGGCGGATATCGATCCCGAGTACGATCACCTCCGGGAGGGGGGTGTCGACGAGGAGCGACTCGAGGCGCTGCTCGAGGAGTACACGCTCGGTCGAGACGATCACGAGAACGCGCCGGCGTTCATCATTCGACCGGACGACGTGCAAGCGGTGCTGACGCTCCTTCGCGACGAGGCCGGGTTCGACCACCTCTCGTGTCTCACGCCCCAGGAGTACGAGGACCGCTACGAGTCGATCCTCCACCTGACGAAGTACGATCAGCGAACGCACGAGGTGACGCTGATCACGCAGTTGCCCCAGAGCGATCCCGTCTGTCAGTCCGCGGAGCCGGTGTTCCGAACGGCGGACTGGCACGAGCGCGAGGCGTTCGACCTCGTCGGGATCGAGTACGAGGGCCATCCCGATCCGCGCCGGATCCTGCTCCCCGAGACCTGGCAGGGCCACCCGCTGGCGCTGGACTACGACCAGCAGAAGCCACAGGTCGTCCAGTTCGCCGAACACGCCAACCCGATCCAGCCCGACCACCACGACCCCGAGAGCGACACGATGCTGTTGAACATCGGACCACACCACCCCGCGACCCACGGTGTGCTCCACCTCAAGACGACGCTGGACGGCGAAACGGTCGTCGACGTCGACCCCGACGTCGGCTACCTGCACCGCTGCGAGGAGCAGATGTGCCAGTCGGGCACCTATCGCCACCAGATCATCCCCTACGCCGACCGGTGGGACTACACGGCGAACCTCCCCAACGAGTGGGCGGTCGCCCGCGCCATCGAGGACCTCGCCGACATCGAGGTCCCCGAGTACGCCCAGATCCTGCGGACGATGTCGACCGAACTCGGGCGGATGCTCGGCCACTTTCTCGCGCTCGGCACCTTCGCGCTGGACGTCTACGGCGACTTCACGGCCATCTTCCAGTACGCCTTCCGCGACCGGGAAGTCGTCCAGGACATCCTCGAGGACCTCACCGGCCAGCGGATGATGTTCTACTACTTCCGGCTGGGCGGTGTCGCGTGGGACCTCCCCCGGCCGCGCGACGAGTTCATCGAGAAGACGCGGGACTTCCTCGACGAACTCCCCGCCAAGGTCGACGAGTACCACAACCTGATCACGGGCAACGAGATCTTCCAGGCTCGAACGATCGATACGGGCGTTCTCGAGCCCGACGTCGCCAAGGACTACGGCTGTACCGGCCCCGTCGCCCGCGGCTCCGGGATCGACTACGACCTTCGGCGCGACGACCCCTACGGCTACTACGAACACCTCGACTGGGACGTCGTCACCAGGGACGGCTGCGACAATCACGCGCGCGTCCTCGTCCGGATGGACGAAGTCGAGGAGTCCGCGAAGATCGTCGAACAGTGTCTCGACCTGCTCGAGGAGTGGCCCGAGGACGAGCGAACCGTCCAGAGCAACGTGCCCCGAACGCTCAAGCCCGACGCGGGGACCGAGACGTACCGCGCCGTCGAGATCGCCAAAGGCGAACTCGGCGTCTACATCCGCGCCGACGGCTCGAACTCGCCGGCCCGGTTCAAGATCCGCAGTCCGTGCTTCCACAACCTCTCGGCGCTGCCGGAGATGTCCGAAGGCGAGTACGTCGCGGACCTCATCGCCTCGCTCGGCAGTCTGGACATCGTGCTCGGCAGCGTCGACCGGTGACCCGAGGCGAGGTCGGCTCTCGGTCGCTCGCGTTCACCCGTCCGTCGACCGTTCGTCGCCACCGCCTTCCTCGATGTACTCGAGGCAGTGGTCTCGAGCCGCCAGCACGTGATCGACCGTCTCGCCCGATGCCTCCCCGGCCAGCCCGTCGAGTTTCTCCGCGACTTCGGCGATCCGGTCGGCTTTCGGTCCCGGCTCGGACTGGGTCCGGTCGCCCTCCTGTTCCTCGAAGACGCCCGCCGTGATCGAGTTCAGCTGCGTGTCGATCGGTCGATCGGCGGTTTCGGTCGCCTGCTGGAGGCGTTCGCGGACGCGTTTCAGGTGCTCGTCGGGCTCGCCGTGTTCCTCGTCGACCATGGACCATACGAGGGGCCAGAGACGGAAATAGCTCGAGTGCGCATGGCCACGGTTGTCCCGGTTCTCGTCCGTCGTCGGAACGGTGCGCCGCACCACCGGGACCCCGTCTTCGCTGCCGCCGCCGAGATAGCCAACCGTTAACTGCGACGGCGCGTGGTGGTCGAATACATGTCGAGCGATGAACGGCGGTCGTCCGCCGGCGCTATTTCGACGAGCCGGTCGGTGCTTGAACGCGGCTGGAAGACCGTCGTCGCCAGTCGGACTTTCGTTGTGCGCGTCGATGCACTCGAGGGACGGCCCCTGCGGTAACGAGATGCTCGTCCGACGACTCTGTCCGGGAGTGCTCGTGCTCTGTCTCGGTGCGGTGCTGGCACGAACGCTCGCGACGTCACTCGGTGTCAATCACCTCCTCTTCGCAATCGCACTGGGTTTCCTCGCGGCGAATCTGGTCGGCATCCCGATCCGGCTCGCACCGGGAATCGCGACGCACAACCTGTGGTTGGCTGCCGGAATCGTTCTTATGGGTGCGTCCATCACGGTCGAAACCGCCTTCGAGGTCGGCGTCCCCGTGTTCGTCCTCCTTCTCGCTGCGGTCGGGACCTCCCTCGTCGGCGTCGAACTGCTCGCACGAAACGTCTTCGGGTTACCCGCACGATTCGGCTCGCTGCTCGCGGCCGGTGCGAGCATCTGTGGCGTGTCGGCGATCGTCGGGGTCGCCGGTGCGATCCGCGCCCGGGAGGAACACATCGCGTACGCGGCGGCGACGGTGTTGCTGTTCGACGCGATCACGATCGTCGTCTACCCGCTCATCGGCGATCTGTTAGGACTATCCGGAAGGGTCTTCGGGATCTGGGCCGGCCTCAGTATGTTTTCGACGGGACCGGTCGTCGCAGTCGGCTTCGCACACTCGGAGCTGGCCGGGCAGTGGGCGACGGTGACGAAACTCTCGCGGAACGCGTTGATCGGCGTCGTCGTACTGGGTTATGCGAGTCACTACGCCCGCCACGAGGGCGGCGGCCGTCCGTCCCTCCGGACGCTCTGGGACGAGTTCCCCACGTTCGTCCTCGGCTTTCTCGTCCTCGCGCTCGTCGCGAGTCTGGGCGTGTTCTCGCCGGCACAACAGCGCTCGATCGAGAACGCCTACGACTGGCTGTTCGTGCTCGCGTTCGTCGGTCTCGGGACCGAAATCCGCCTCGCCGATCTTCGAACTACCGGCGTAACGCCCGCGATCGTCGTCCTCGTGGCGTTTCTCGCGACCAGCGCGATTACCCTCACGGCGCTCCTGATCCTGTTCTGAGGGCGTCGACCTCGAGCGGTGGAGGAAACGACTCTGCTCGCTCAGATCTCGTCCCACTCGATCGCGTACTCGTCGGCGATATCGCTCGTAATCGAGTCGAATCGGTCGAACGACAGCGGCGGCAGGTGCGCGTGTCGCGCCTCGATCTCGTCGGGCAGGTCCCGGTGGTAGCGGACGTGCGTCTCGACGTCGTAGGGGAACTCGTCGGCGTCGACGCCGACGAATCCGTACTCGTCACGTGCACGCGAGAGGACCTCCAGCCAGCGGTCCGTCGATGCCAGCCCCGCCGACTCGACGCCGTGTCCGAACAGCGTCGCGCGAATCTCGTCGTACTGCTCGGTGTTCTCGAGGTACTCTTCCAGAAAGTCGGCGTCCGATTCGGTATTGAACGCGGCCCAGTAGGGCACCGATCCCGTTCGAATGGTCCACCAGGGTTCGACTAGCGCGAACGACTGGACGAGCAACCGCTCGACCGGCCGATCCCGCTCGGCGTAGCGCTCCCGGTACCAGTCCGCGACGAACGGGCTCAGGTCCCGCGGGTCGTCGAACGAGAGCCGGCGCAGGTCGTAGCCCCGCTCGTCCGCGACTCGCTTCACGTCCTCACGAAGTGCCGGTTCGAACCCCCACTCTGACTCGGGCATCCGGCCATCGGGTTCGGGCGTGTCCCACTCGCGGATCCCGGCGTCCTGTCGCGCGAGGAACTCCGCGACGTTGTCGCTGCCCTCGTAGTACTCTTCGGGACTGAGGCCCCCGAGACCACCGACCTGAAAGCTGTGGCGGTCGCCCAGTTCGATCGCCGGCCAGTCGTACTCGCACTCCAGCGAGACGATCGTCCCGTCCGAAGCCAGCACGGTGTCGATGAACTCCTCGTAGGCGTCGCCGAGCGTATGGGATTTCGTCCGGAAGTACGCCAGTTTCTGGACCATCAGCCGGTCCTGGTTCGGATCGTGCATCTGGTGGACGGAGACGTCCGGATTCGCCTCGAGGAACGGCTCCGCGTGCGCTTCGCCCCACTGGACGTCCTCGCGGATCGCGTCGGGGTCCATCTCCCGCCGAATCGGGACGAGGAAGGTCTGGGGCAGCCACGGGACGCCGAGCATGGCCGCGAGGTAGACCGCCGCGCCGTTGCTCGAGCCGACGACGACCGCGGGATACCCCTTCTCGGGGTACTGGTCGACGACCCACTCCCGAAACTCCTCGACGTCGACGTCGCCGAGGTCGTCGGGCGAGACGCCCTCGTTCGCGCCACTTCGGGTGTAGAACTCGGTCCGCGCCCTCCGGGGCAGGTGGTTCAGCCGTGCGCCGAGCGGCGCCAGTTTCGGGTGGATCATCCCCAGCGCGGGGAACTCCTCCCCCCGGAGGTATCTGGCCGCGGCCCGGACGAACACCGTCGTCGAATCGAAGTTCGGCAGCGCGGACGGCGTCGAGCGCTCGCCAGCAAGTAGATCCGATACTCTCACGTCGCCGCCACCTCTCGCGACTGGCGGTTCGGGTACGGACTCACTCGTGACATCGCTGATTCAGGCCACGTGCTACCACGAACGGTCGGATAAGCCTGAACCCGGCAGCAGACGCTGATACATAGTGCGAGCGCATACCCACGTCTTCAGGCGCGGGTCGAGCGGTAGGCATAGTGTGTCCGAACCACGTTGCTACGAACCACTGGATTTCCCACGCCATTCGACATTTTTAAGGTAGTATCTTTCCATAGTGTGCAACAGGGATGAAGACCACACGGCACGCGACTTACAACCTCAACTACCACATAGTGTAGTTGCCGAAGTGTCGCAACTCGGTGCTGGTTAACGAAGTCGCCGACCGTGTGCGCCGAATCCTCCACAAAATCGCCGACGAGAAGGGGTTGGAGATTATCGACCTCGCCGTCCAACCCGACCACGTACACCTGTTTGTGAGTAGCCCGCCGAAACACGCCCCGTCCCTTCTCGCCAATTGGTTCAAAGGTATCAGTTCGCGGAAGTACAACCACCGTCACGCCGACCACGACGGCGAGAAAATCAAGTGGGCACGCGGTTACTACGCGGGCACAGCGGGACACGTTTCCAGCGAAAGGGTGCAAGACTACATCCGGCGTCAACAGAACTCATGAGTTCTGTTTGGCACACGAGAAACGCGGCGCGTTTCTCGGGACGTCACGAGGAGGGAGACACGTGACTGAACTCACTGAGACGCTGGAACTCAAGCTTGTGGAGCCGAACGCCCACAAGCATCGGAAGCTCTGTGAGACGAAACGGGCGTACCAAGACGCCCTCGAAGCCGCGTTCAATGCCAACTGCACCATACAGTCGGCGACGAACGACGTGGTGGTCAACTACGACCTTTCAGGGTACGCGAAAAATGCGCTCAAGAAGTACGTCCCGCAACTCTGCGGTGGGAGCTACGACGCGGAAGAGATTCACGACGACCATCCCGTTCGGTTCACGAACGAAGGGCCGAAGCTCGACCACAAGCCACAGAACGCCATCGAGTGGTACGTCAAAATCCCGCACCACGACGACTACAACCTGTGGCTCCCTGCACAACCGAATCCCGAACAGCGGGGGTGGCTGGAAGCGTTGCACGCAGGGGACGCGGAGATGGGCGAGTGTCGGCTGTTCGACCGGGGCGGCGAGTGGTACTTACACGTCGTCGCCACACGAGACGTGGAGGAACGACCCAGTTCGACGTCCGAAACGCCGATTGGGGTAGACATCAGGGAAGCCTCTTTGTTAACGGTGTGTCACCGTGACGAGCGTGGCTCCCCGGCTACACCCAACCTCTGGAACGACGAAGGCAAGCGGGTTCGACAACTCCGTGAGACGTACTTCACGGCGACTCGACGCCTTCAGCAACGCGGAAGCGAACATATCGCAGAGTCCTACGGGAATTCGCTCTGGCGA
This sequence comes from Natronorubrum halobium, assembly GCF_051351675.1. Lineage (NCBI taxonomy): Archaea > Methanobacteriati > Methanobacteriota > Halobacteria > Halobacteriales > Natrialbaceae > Natronorubrum > Natronorubrum halobium. Next base: position 4,677,086 of record NZ_CP195595.1, on the reverse strand, counting down.
CAGATTGACGACATACTCCACACGGTCACGTCGGAGGTCGTCGCCTATGCCGACCACTTCGAGAATCCCGTACTGGTTCTGGAAGACCTGACGCACATCCGTGAGAACATGGACTACGGCGCGTTTATGAACCGGCGGCTCCACGGTTGGGGCTTCGCAAAGATGCACGCTCAGATTCGCTACAAGGCAGCCGAGAAAGGGATTCGAGTCGAAACGGTGAATCCCGCGTACACCTCGAAGACGTGCCACTGTTGCGGAGAACAGGGCTACCGCCCCAACCAAGCGACGTTCAAGTGTTCCAACACGGAGTGTTGGGTATCGGAGTACCACGCGGACATCAACGCCGCGCTCAATATTGCTGACCGCTACCTCAACGGAGAGAGCCATTCAAGAGAACACACGGATGGCGATGACTCGGCTGAGGAAGGGGGCCGGTTGACCGGCCCGCAAGACAGCCAAGCCGATGCTGAAGCCCAGCAAGAGACGCTTGGAACGTATGCGTCTTGAAACCTTAGGGTCGAACCGGTCGGCCTGAAATCCCATGGTGGGATTCCCGCGACTTTAGGTGCGGGAGGAGGTCAATGTCTTCTCGATGGTACAGAACGTATTTGTCATCGGCGTTCCACTCACGACGTATGTCTGACGGCGCATTCGAGGGCTACGGCGGGCGACACGTCCCCGACCCACTGCAGGAACCGCTCGAGCAACTCGCGACGGCTTACGACGACGTCGCCGAAAGCGACGCGTTTCAGGCGGAGCTGCGCGGCTTGCTCGAGGAGTTCGCCGGCCGACCGACCCCGCTGTACCACGCGGGGAACCTGAGCGAGCGCTACGGCGCGGAGATCTACCTCAAGCGCGAGGACTTGCTCCACGGCGGCGCCCACAAGATCAACAACGCGCTGGGGCAGGCGCTGCTCGCCAAACACGCCGGCCGGGACCGACTCATCGCCGAGACGGGGGCCGGACAGCACGGCACTGCGACCGCGATGGTCGGCGCCCTGCTGGGCCTCGAGACGGAGATCTACATGGGCGCGAAAGACGTCGCCCGCCAGGAGATGAACGTCTTCCGGATGCGGCTGATGGGCGCCGAGGTGAACGAGGTGACCCGCGGCGGGCAGGGACTCGCAGACGCGGTCGACGCCGCGCTCGAGGACTTCGCCGAGAACGTCGACGACACCCACTACCTCGTGGGCAGCGTCGTCGGCCCCGACCCGTTCCCGCGGATGGTTCGGGACTTCCAGAGCGTCATCGGCCGGGAGGCCCGCGAGCAGTTCCGGGACCGAACGGGCGACCTGCCCGACGCGGCCGTCGCCTGCGTCGGCGGCGGCTCGAACGCCATCGGGCTCTTTCACGCCTTCCGCGAGGATCCGGTCGACTTCTACGGCGCCGAAGGCGGCGGCGAGGGCAGCGACTCCACCCGGCACGCGGCTCCGCTCGCGAAGGGCCGGGACGACGTCATCCACGGCATGAAGACGCGAGTGATCGACGACGACGTGGAGGTCCACTCCGTCTCGGCGGGACTGGACTATCCGGGCGTCGGCCCCGAACACGCCATGTTCCGCGCCGTCGGCCGCTGTGAGTACACCGGCATCACGGACGAGGAAGCGCTCGCCGCGTTCCGCGAGTTGAGCGAGACGGAAGGGATCATTCCGGCCCTCGAGTCCAGCCACGCGGTCGCCCGGGCGATTCAACTCGCCGAGGACGGCGAGCACGAGACGATCCTGGTGAACCTCTCCGGTCGCGGCGACAAGGACATGGAGACCGCGGCGTCGAAGTTCGATCTCTAACCGCTCACGCTCGACCGCACTCGGTAGTGGCGTCTCGACTGCTGGGAGGGGCCGCCGTCACACCGACTCTCGAACTCGAGTCGCCAGCGCCGACGCGTCGTCGGCCTCCAGTCGGTCTCGCGACAGCGAGAGCGACACGTCGTCGTCCACGATCCGCGGCAGGAGGTGGACGTGTGCGTGGTCGACGGTCCCGACCAGCGGTCCGCTGGTGTGGAAGACGCTGAAGCCGTCGGGATCGAGCACCGTCTCCAGCGCGTTCGCGACGATCCGAACCGATTCGAAGACGGCTGGCGCCATCGCGTCGTCGACCGCCAGCAACTCCTGCTCGTGGACGCGTGGAACGACGAGACTGTGTCCCCGCACGGCCGGGTTGGCGTCGAGAAACGCGACGGTTCGGTCGTCCTCGTAAAGCACGTGCGCCGATCGGTCGCCGGCGACGATGCGACAGAACTCACACTCGTCGTTCATATCCGATCCTGATCGCGAACGAACATATAGGTATCTCTGTACGAACGGACGACCGGGCCGAACGAAATCCGCCGAGTGCCGAGCCTACAACAGCCCGTGCTCGTCCTGCAGCGTCCGATACTGCTCGAGATACCGATCGGCGACCACCGACTCGTCGTAGTCGGCGAACCGGTCGTCGAACTCCCGATACTCGAGGTCGCCGGCCTCGAGAATCGCGTCGGCGAGTTCCTCCTCGCTCGTCGTCCGAAAGCCACGCTCCCACCCCTCGACGAGTTCGTGGGCGCTCGAGTCGGCGTGGTACTCGACGATCCCGACACAGCCAGACGCCAGCGCCCAGCACATCTCCGTCGGGAACACGCAGTGTTCGGCCGTCTGGGCGAAGACGTGGGCGCCGCGGTAGGCCGCGATGCGTTCCTCGAGCGAGCGGTCGCCGACGAACGTGATCCGGTCGTCGATCCGGAGATCGCTCGCGAGGCGTTCGTAGGCCGCTCGCTCGGGGCCGTCGCCGACGACGGTCGTGGACCAGTCGCGGCCGCGAAGCTCCGCCAGACCGAGCAGCAGACTCTCGAGGTTCGCCCCCTCGTCGAGGCGGCGGGCGTAGACCACGTCGACCCGTTCGCCCGGCGTCACCGACCGAATGCGTTCGATGTCGATCGGGTTCGGAACCGTCTCGACGACGTCGCCGTCGGCCCCGCGCTCGCGGACCCACGTGGCGACGAGTTCCGACGGGGTGACGAGTCGGTCACCTCGCTTCGTCGCTCGTCGCGTCCACCGATCGTCGGCGACGCCGCCGTCGCCGTACCACTCGACGAGCAGCGGTGCGCGTGCGAGCGTCGCGCCCCAATCGGCCGCGACCACCGTTGTCGGTGGCTGTGCGTTCGCGTGTACGATATCGACGCCCGCGGCCGCCAGATCGAACGGCAGTCGCAGACAGAACGCTCGGCGCGCGTCGACATCGTCGGTGACCGCGTGGTAGGTGATATCGTCTCGCTCGAGGGTCGGTGACTCGTCGTCCCAGAACCGGGCACAGAAGCAGTGGACGTCGTGGCCGTGATCGCGGAGCACCTCGAGGATCGTCTGAAACCGCTGGTTCGTCTCGGTATCGCGGTGGTGAACCGTGTCGATCGAGACGAACGCGATGCGCATATGGCGCGGGACGTAGCGCCGGGATAAAAAGTCACTTCTTTTGGTCAGTTAGCGCTCGGACCGCCACTCCGGTCGGATACTGACGCCCGAAACTGGGGCGCAGCGTCCGACTCGAGTCGTCGGTTCCCACCCGTTCGGGTCGTATTCGGTGCGACCTTTGCTCTCGTCGCCGCCGCTGCCGTTGTCGGTATCGTCGCTGTCATCGCCGTTACGGCGTCATCGTCCTTCCGATCCTCGTCGTCCGTCCCGTCGCCTCGCTCTCGGTCGTCGTTCCCGTCGAGATCCGGTTCCTCGACTGCCGTGCTGGTCGTCGCGTATCCTCGGCCGTTCCCCTCGAACAGCCGCGCCGTTTCTATCGTTACACGGACGAGAGATCTCTGATTACCACACCGCCACGAGTTCGGCTCCGACTCTCGACGGCGGGGAACAGCACCGTCTCAGTGCGGTTTCTCGATTCGACGAGAGGAAGAGACCCTCGAGTGCCGTCGGTCGATCAGTTAGGTATCGTCGCCGAAGTCGAGCATGTCACTGAAAAAGCCCGTGATTCGATCGACGATACTGTCGTCATTGTCCCCGGAATCGTCGTCTCCGCTGTCATCCGCATCGTCCGCGTCTCCGCCGTCGTCGTCGCTTTCGTTCGCGTCGTCCGCATCGCTCTCCTCGTTCGTGTCTTCGTCCTCACCGTCGTCGGTCGCGTTCTCGTCCGCCTCGTCATCGTCGGTCTCCGTATCCGCTTCGTCGTCGTCCGCCTCGTCATCCTCGTCCACTTCCTCATCGTCCGCCTCGTCGCTCTCGTTTCCCGCATCGTCGTCCGCTTCGTCGCCATCCTCGCCGCCCGACTCCTCGCTCTCGTTCGATTCGTTACCGACGAGTTCGTCGCCGAGATCGACCGGATCGTCGTCGCTCACGTTTACGGGCGTCTCGGTGTCGCTTTCGTTGGTAGGCGACGTCTCTCCAGGCGAGAGTCCGGTGCCGACGACGGCGAGGGTCACGCCGAACGCGACGAGCACGACCAGCACCGTCACGAGCACCGCCGCGCTCGAGGCGACGCCGTCTTCGTCACCGCTGTTTTCACCCTTATCTTGCATCGTCCGGACCTAGTCACCTCGAGGCGTTTTGTTACGCGTAGCAAACCATCTCGCGGTGGACAGTGACACGCGATATGTCATCACGAACGCGGTGAAACCGGCCAGAGACGCCGAAATACGACTTCTTGGCCCGAAATCGAGCATCGCTGTAACGGTGGATTAGACCGGTATCCCGAACATAAGATATCTGGTATATTGAGCGTCACTGCTGGAAAACTGTCCGCCGATCCGGTCTTTCAGGACGACAGCGGGCGTTCCGCAACCAAAACCACTACCGCGCCGAGTCGAGAGGCTGTGGTATGGGCAGCTACGAGATCGAACGCTACCTCAACATTCGAAGCGCGTACGGCGCGTCGTTCGGCCCCGACGGCGAGCGCCTCTCGTTTCTGATGAACACCACCGGAACCGCACAGCTCTGGACGCTCGAGGCTCCCCGCTCCTGGCCCGAACAGCGAACGTTCTACGACGAGCAGGTGTCGTTCGCCTCCTGGTCGCCGGAGCGGCCGGAACTGATCTTCGGGATGGACGAGGGCGGCAACGAGCGCGCCCAACTCTTCCGATTGGACGCCGAAACGGGCGAGGTCACGAATCTGACCGCGAAACCGGACGCCAAACAACGTTGCGGCTCTGCGAGCCGCAACGAGCCTCGCGCTCGCATCGCTCGCGCGAAACACCGCTGGGGCGGCTGGAGCCACGACGGCGAGCGGTTCGCCTTCGCCTCGAACCGCCGCGACGAGTCGGTCTTCGACATCTACGTCCAGAACCGCGACGAGACCGGCGATGCGGCCGAACTCCTCTACGAGGGCGACGGCTGGCTCTCGCTGTCGGGCTGGAGCCCCGACGACTCCAGACTGCTCGTCTCGCAGGCGTACTCCAACTTCGATCAGGACCTCTACGTGCTCGACCTCGAGCGCGACCCCGAACTCGAGCACCTCACTCCCCACGAGGGCGACGTCCGCTACCGGAGCGCCAGTTGGGCACCCGACGGCGGCGGGATCTATCTCGTTACCGACGAGGGTGACGCGGATACGCTCTATCTGGCGTACCTGGACCTCGAGACCCGAGAACTCGAGACCGTCGCGAAGGGAGAGGGGTGGAACGTCGGCGGCATCGCGCTGGACGACGAGACGGGCCGGTTCGTCTTCTCGCGAAACGTGGAGGGCTACACCGACCTCACCGTCGGCGAGTTCGACCGGAACGATCCGACCGCGTTCGAGACGTTCCCCGAACCCGACCTCCCGGGCGGCATCTCCGGCGGCGTGAGCTTCGATCCCGACGCCGAGCGGTTCGCGCTGTCGACGACCGGAGACGCGGTCAACACGAACGTCTTCGTGGTCGATGTGGAGACGGGCGAGAGCGAGCGGTGGACGAGCGCGCCGACGGCCGGCATCCCGCCCGAATCGTTCGACGAATCCGAACTGGTCCACGTCGAGAGCTTCGACGAACTCGAGGTCCCCGGCTTCTTCACCCTCCCCGACGGCTACGAGGAGGGTGACGGCGAAGCGAGCGACGACGGCGTCCCCGTCATCGTCGACATCCACGGCGGTCCCGAGAGCCAGCGCCGGCCGTCGTTCTCGAGCGTCAAGCAGTACTTCACGGATCGCGGCTACGCCTACTTCGAACCGAACGTCCGCGGATCGGCGGGCTACGGGGCCGACTACGCGGCGCTGGACGACGTCGAGAAGCGCATGGATTCGGTCGCGGACGTCGAGGCCTGCGTGGAGTGGTTGCAGGCTCACCCGGCCGTCGATCCCGATCGAATCGTCGCCAAGGGCGGCTCCTACGGCGGCTTTATGGTACTCGCCGCGCTGACGGAGTACCCCGACCTCTGGGCCGCCGGAATCGACGTCGTCGGCATCGCCAACTTCGTCACGTTCCTCGAGAACACCGGCGACTGGCGGCGCGAACTCCGCGAAGCCGAGTACGGCAGCCTCGCCGAGGACCGCGAGTTCCTCGAGGAGATTTCACCGACGAACAACGTCGAGCGGATCGACGCGCCGCTGTTCGTCCTCCACGGCGCGAACGATCCCCGCGTCCCCGTCGGCGAGGCCGAACAGATCGCCGAGCGGGCGGCCGAACAGGGCGTTCCCGTCCGGAAACTGATCTTCGACGACGAGGGGCACGGCTTCTCGAAGCTCGAGAACCGCATCGAGGCCTACTCCGAAATCGCGGACTTCCTCGACGAACACGTCTGATCGTCGCGACCGGCGTCCGACCGCGACTGCGGCCTCGGAGTCCGTTCCGACCCTACTCGAGTCCCTCCTCCTCGCGCAGGTCGGCCCGCCGAACCTTTCCGGTCGCCGTCTTCGGCAGTTCGTCGACGAACTCGATCTCTCGGGGGTACTCATACTGGGCGAGCCGAGTTCTGACGTGCTCTTGCAGCGTGTCTTCGAGCGTCTCGGAATCGTCGCCGCCGCCGCCGTCCTCGAGATCCGTCCCGTCGGCGGTGACGACGAACGCTTTCGGCACCTCGCCGCGTTCGTCGTCGGGGATGCCGATCACAGCGGCGTCGGCGACCGCCTCGTGGCCGGCCAGACTCTCCTCGATCTCCTCGGGGCCGATGCGGTAGCCGGCGCTGATGATCACGTCGTCCTTGCGGCTCTTGAACGTGAAGTAGCCGTCCTCGTCGACCGTCCCGAGGTCCTCCGTGAGCAGCCAGCCGTTCCGGACCTTGCGAGCCGTCCGCTCGGGCTTGTTGAGGTACTCCTTGAAGCAGACCGGATTGCCCTCGTATCTGACCGCAATTTCGCCGATCTCTCCCGTTTCCACCGTGGGCTCCGCCGTGTCCGGATCGACGATCCGCACGTCGTGACCCGGCGCGGCGAGTCCCATCTTCCCCTCCCGGAACTCCGCGAGGGCCGTACAGTCGCCGACGAGGAGGTTCGCCTCGGTCTGGCCGTACCCCTCGTGGACCGCCGCGCCGTCGAACGTCTCCTCGGCCCAGTCGACGATGCTCTGACCGAGGGACTCCCCGCCGCTGGGGATCACGCGGACGGAGTCGATGTCGTACCGCTCTCCCGGATTCTCGACCTGCATCTGCATCCGGAGCGCCGTCGGCGGCGCGAAGAAGTTCGTCACGTCGTAGCGCTCGAGGATCTCGAAGGCGTCGTCGGGGTCGAACTGGCCGCCATCGTACGCGACGATCGGCTTCCCGTAGTACAGTCCCGGCACGACGACGTCGAACAGCGAGGCGATCCACGCCCACTCCGCGGGGGTGTAGTAGACGTCGTCGTCGCCCAACTCGAGGTTACAGAACGTCGTCAGAAAGAGCGGCAGGTGGCCGAGCAGCATCCGGTGGGCGTGGCGAACGCCCTTCGGTTCGCCCGTCGTGCCGCTGGTGTACATGATGATCGCGTCGTCCTCGGCGTCCGTGTCGACGGTCTCGAACTCGCTCGAGCGATCCTCGATCGCGTCCCAGAAGTCGGTTTCCGCGTCGACCGCCTCGTCGGCTCCGCTTTCGGTATCGACGTCGCCGACCGTCACCACCCGCTCGAGCGACGGAACGCCTTCGGCCGCCTCGCGAACCGCGTCGACGTTGGACTCGTCGACGACGCAGACCCGCGACTCGCTGTCGTCGAGGCGGTAGGCGATCGCGTCGGGGCCGAACAGGGTCGACAGCGGGATCGAGACGGCGCCGAGCTTCCAGGCGGCGACGTGGGTGAACACCGTCTCCGCCGTCTGCGGTGCGTTGACGCCGATCCGGTCGCCGCGTTCGATGCCGGCGTCGGCGAGGAAGTTCGCCAGCCGATTCGTCACCTCGCGGAACTCCTCGTAGGTGTACTGATCGCGATCGCCGGCCGCGGTTTCGGTGTAGAGCGCCACGCGTTCGTCGCCGCTCTCGCCGCCGTCTACGGGGTCCGCCGTCGCCCACCGATCGCAGACGTACGCCGCCATGTTGAATCGCTCCGGCATCTCCCACTCGAACGCCTCGCGCAGGTGGTCGTAGTCGTCCCACTCCGTCTCGTAGACGTGATACGCGTCGAGTCGTGTTGTCTCGGTCATTGGTCTGAGTCACTTGATCGCGATCGGGTTGACCGGCGAGCCGCTGCCGTGGACGATCTTCAGCGGCGCGCCGACGTAGAGGAAATCGTACTTCCCGTCCTCGGCGCAGTCGTCGGCGAGTTCGTCCAGCCGGTTGATCTCGTTGAACGTCACGCCCTGGTCGCGCAAGAGCGCGCCGTGGAGCGGTAACAGGGTCTCCGTCTCGTCGGAGACCGTCTGCTCGTTGGCGATGGTGTCGGTCCCGAAGGCGGGAATCTCCATCTCGTGGAACCACTCGACGAGTTCTTCGGAGTAGGTGATCCCCGGCTCGTCGAACTCGTCGCCGTAGAACGCCTCCTCGCCTTCCTCGTAGTACAGTTCGATCCAGCCCGTGCGGATGATCGGAATGTCGCGTTTCTGGAGCTCCACGCCCTGCTCGTCGGCGCACTCGAGCAGGTCGTCGAGTTCGATCCGCTCGCCCTTGACGAGCCAGTCTTTGTCCCGATGGCGGGCGATATCGAGCAGGACGCCGCGACCGACGACGCCTTCGTCGGCCATCGGCTCGATACTGCACTTCTCGAGCCCGCCCGTGGTCGTCTTCGCGTCGAAGCCGTTGTACAACTGCTCGTCGTACCAGACGTGGCCGAGCGCGTCGAACTGCGTCGACCCCTGAAGGAACATGTAGACGACGTCGTCGGCGTACTCGAGACCGGCGGCGCCCGGCATCTCGAACTTTCCGGCGTCGAAGTGGCCCTTGTCGACTTCCATGTAGTGGTCCGCCGCCGACCGTCCCGGCCAGACCGGGTCGCCGTCCGGACGGCCGATCGGGACGCCCAGCGTGAACGTCTTTCCCGCTTCGACGGCCTGTACGCCCCGAAGCACCTCCTCCTCGGTCAGATAGTTCAACGCGCCCAGTTCGTCGTCGTCTCCCCATTTCCCCCAGTTGCTCGGTGCATCCTCGAGGATCTCGGCGATATCTTTGGACATTGCTACCAAGAGACACTGCCAACGATGCCGGCGATAATTGTTTGGGTCGATTCGGTCGCGACCGTTTCAGACATCGGGCGTCGGAACTGATCGGGATTGAGGAGCAGCGGTCAGTCGATGACGCCAGTCACCGTCGCGACCTCGCGGGCGGCCCGCTCGTCCATCCCGTCGCCCAGAATCGTGTAGCGGTCGCGGATCGCGTGGCAGGTCGTCAGCGCCTCGAGCACCGTCTCGTCGTCGATGCCGAGCTCGTCGGCGGTCGTCGGCGCGTCGATGCTGTCGAGCGCGTCGCGGATATCCCGCCAGATGCCGTTCTCGCCGCCGTGCAGGTAGGCCGTCATGATCGAGCCGACGCCGACCTGGTGGCCGTGGAGCGCCGCACCGGGTGCCAGCCGGTCGAGTTGGTGCGAGAAGAGGTGTTCCGCGCCGCTCGCGGGTCGCGAGGAGTCCGCGATGCTCATCGCGACGCCGGAGGACATGAGCGCCTTGCTGACGATCCAGGCCGACTCCTCGAGGCCGGGTCGGACGAGATCCGCGTTGTCGACCAGAATCTCGGCGGTCATCTCCGAGAGCGCGGCGGCGTACTCGGAGTACTCGACGTTCTTGAGCCGGTTTGCGAGCCGCCAGTCCATCACCGCGGTGTAGTTCGAGATGATGTCGGCACAGCCCGCGGTCGTGAGTTCCCACGGCGCCTGGGCCAGCACCTCGGTATCGGCGACGACCGCGAGCGGCGGTTCGGCCGCGACGCTGTGGCGGGTGTCGCCGTCCGGAACGGAGCCGCGGTTACTGATGACGCCGTCGTGACTGGCCGCCGTCGGAACCGAGAGAAAGCCCATCTCGAGGTGGTGACTCGCCATCTTGGCGATGTCGATGGCCTTCCCGCCGCCGATCCCGACGAGGTAGGAGACCTCCTCGGCCTCGGCGATATCGATCACGTCCTCGACGGCGTCGAACGTCGCCTCCTCGATCGTGACGACCGCGGGATCGATCCCCGCGGCCTCGAAATCCGCAGCGATGGGGTCTGCAGCGACCTCTCGCGGCGTCGGACTGGTCACGAACAGCGGCCGCCCCTGGAGGTGCAGGTCGTCGATGACGTCGACCACCCGATCGATGACGCCGTGGCCGACGACGACGTTTCGCGGCAAGCGAATCCACGTCGATTTCTCGAACATACAACCCCTGACTCACCGGCGGGCTATGTGTTTTTCCTGTCGTCGGGGCGGACCGTCCATCGATTCGAACGGCGTCTCGACTCAGACGGTGTCCAGAATCCCCAGTACGCGCTCCTCGTCCGCTCGATCCGGCCCGTGTTCGCTGCCGTCGCGGTCGCTCTCGAGGTGGGAGTCAACCGACCGTTCCATCGCTTCCTCGAGCGACGTCGACTCCCAGCCCAGCGCGGCGAGTTTCGCCGTCGAGAGGACGTGCGGGTACTCCCGGTAGAGGACGTAGTCCTCGAGCGCGATATCGCAGGCCGCGAGTTCGCGGGCGCCGGCGGTGACGATTTCTACATCCGTCCCCAGTCGGTCCGCAATTAGCTCTCCCATCTCCTCGAGCGTCACCAGTCGCCGATCGCCGACGTTGTACGCCTCGCCGGCCTCGCCGCGTTCGGCGACGATCCGCAGCGCGCTCGCGACGTCTTCGACGTACGCGCGGTGCCAGACGTTCGTCCCGTCGCCCGGGACGACGACGCGGTCGAACCGGTTCACCCGGTCGATCCACCAGTCCAGTCGCTCGGTGTAGTCGTGCGGACCGTAGACGATCGGCGGTCGGACGCTCATCGCCCTGGTTCCCCGCTCCGCGGCCGCGACGACCGCACGGTCGCCCTCAGCCTTGCGATTTCCGTAGCTCTCGTACGCGTCGTCGACGGCCTGATCGGACGTACAGGACTCGAGCGGCGTCTCGTCCTCGCGCTTGGGGATGTCCTCGCGACCGTAGGCCGCGCCGCTCGAGATGTAGACGTAGGCCTCACAGTCGGCGAAGATCCCGGTGGCCGCACGGACGTCCTTCGGGTAGTAGGCGACGCAGTCGAACACTGCGTCGGGGTCGACCGTGGTGGCGGCCGCCTCGAGCACCGAGTCGTTCGTCCGGTCGCCCTCGACGCGCGCGACTCGATCGTCGCTCTCGAACGGGTTCTCGTGATTGCCGCGATTCAGTAGCGTCACGTCGTAGCCGTGCTCGAGCAACTCCTCGACGAGGTGGCGACCGATAAAGCGCGTGCCGCCGATGACGAGTGCCGTGTCCATACCCGACCGTCGCTCCACCCGCTGAAAGATCCGACGGTCGCGGCGTTCGAAACCGGCCGTTGACCGTTGGATCGCTCCGGACTCCGGTCAGCGCACACGAAGGCCCTCCCATCACACGAACGTTCTCTCAGCGCAGGAACGTTCTCTCGAGCGAGACAGTCGCCGGCGCGGCGAACTGGTTCTTTTTCGCTCTCCGCCGTACTGTCTATCGACATGTCATCGCAACTGCGGTCGGATCGGGCCGGTGACCGTCCCCTCGAGTGTGACCACTGCCGCTATCCGATTCCGAGCGATCCGAAAGAGACCGACGACGGCTACGTCTGTTCGGCCGCCTGTCTCGAGGCCGTCGAGAGCGAGGAGACGGTGCCCGATCCGAACGCGTACAAGCGCGTCGTCACGGGCGTCGAACCCCTGGACTCGCTCGTTCCTAACGGCGTTCCGGCGGACTCGTTCGTCTGTTGTGCCGGCGAGGCGGGCACCCGTCGGGACGAGTGCCTGACCGAACTCGCGTGGCGCGCACTCGAGCGAGGGGAACCCGTGGTGGTCGTGACCGTCACCACGCCGCCGACGGCGGTCCTCGAGCGGTTCTTCGAGAGCGGCTGGAACGTCCTGCCCGCCCTCGAGAACGATCGGCTCCGGATCGTCGACTGTTTCACCCACCAGCTCGCGGATCGCGACGCCTTCCTCGAGCGGCGGAGTTCGTGGCTCGAGTTCGTCGGCGAGGCGGCCGCCGAATCGATCGTCGCCGTCGAGGACCCGACCGATATCGAGGCGATAACGACCACGCTGACCGAGACGCTCGACGACCTCGAGATGACAGAGACCGGGCTGGTGACGATCGATTCGCTGGACGAACTCGAGCGCCGTCACGAGCGACAACAGGTCCACGACTTCGTCGCGGAGACCCGGGCGACGGTCTGTAAGGCCCGCTACGTGCCGATCGTCGCCGGACGAGACGCACACGACGAACGGGCGTCAGTGAACGACTCGCTGTTCGACGGCATCGTCGATCTTCGGCTGACCGATCACCGCGAGCCGGACGCCCGGTTCAGACAGCTCGGCGTCCGGAAACTGGTCGGCGCTCAGCACCTTCCACAGTGGGTCTCCTACGAGTACGAACCCGTCCGCGGGTTGCTGGCGTTCGGGCCGCCGCCGGGTGGGCGAACGGGCTCCGGCGATGCACCCTCGTCTCGAGGCGGTTTCGACCGGCGCTAACGGATCCGGTTGCGCTGCACGCGAACTCACGCTCTGGTTTTATTCGCTCGAAGCTGGAACGTTCGATACCGGCACGACAGCGCCGTCGGCGAACGGCGGCCGGTACGCGGTAGACAGGACGTGAGCAACTCGAATCGACACCGACCGAGAGCGAAGCGATTCGCGACCGAACACGGATCCACTTCAACGTCATGAACGACCGAAACGACCGACGAGACCGGCGACGAACGCGGGACCGGGACGGTAAATACGCGAGCGACGGCGGTGATCGAAGCGATCGGTATCGCGAGTCGGGCGGGAGAGACGAGCAGCGACGGGACGCCGACGACCGCGGCTGGATGCACGGCCTGTACAGCCGTCAGGGGAGCGACAGCGGCGAGGCCCGCGGTCCGTCCGGCGACCAGCGATCGATGGACGACCGTCGCCGGGGCCGGCGCGAGGAAGCCGGCCGTGGCGGACACGGTCAGCAGGATCGACAGCGAGCGCAGGGACAGCAGGGTCAACAGCCCCAGCAGGGCCGACGGGACCGGCAGCAGATGCGGGGCCAGCAGGACTCCCAGCGAACGACTCGCGGCCGATCCCAGCAGGGTGGCGGCCAACGCGACGGTTTCGAAACCAACGCGCTCGAGGAAGGGAGCCTCGAGTACGGCGGCGAAGCCTGGCGGGATCGACAGGAGTACGAGCAGCCACAGGCCGGCCAGCCTCAGCAGGGGCAGTACGGGCCGCCACAACAGCGCGATCAGGGACAGCGCAGCCAGCAGCCCGACCAAGGACAGCGCAGCCAGCAGTCCGGTCAGACTCAGGGCGGCCAGCGGGACCAGCGCGCACACCACGGCGGTGAGCAGTCCTACCATCCGGGTCGTGGACAGTCCCAGCAACGTAGCCAGGGCGGCCACCAGCCCCAACAGGGACATCGAGGGCCGCCGGAGTCCCGGGACCAACAGCGAGACCCACAGGGACAGCGACCCCAGCAGGGCCGCGAGCCGAATCGACAGCGGGGTCAGCAGGCCCGGCAGACCGGTCAGGGCGTCCAACCCCGGAACGAGCAGGGACGTGGCCGACAGCAGGGGCAGTACGACCAACACGGCGGTCGCGAACAGTCCCGTCGTGAGCGACGGGACCACCCCGGCAGTCAGTTCGAACCGGGCGTGAGCGAGGAGGCGAACCTCGAGTACGGCGGCGTCGCCCGGCGAACGGAGCGCCAAGAGCAGGGCGATCAGTCGCAGTTCCGTCAACAGGGCCAGCGACAGGACCAGCAGGGTCGACGGGGTCGCGAGCAGGACCAGCAGCGCGGCCGACAACCGCAGGGACAGCAGCGCAGCCAACAGCCTCAGGGGCAGCGACGCCGGCAGTCCCAGGGCCAGCAGCGTCAGCAGTCCCAGCAGCGACAGGAACCGCAACAGGACCGCGGTAGTGCCGACCGCCAGCCCCGCGGTGGGCCGGAGATGCAGGACCAACTCGACCAGCAGGATCGTCAGCAGCGCGGGTATCGCGACCAGCACCAGGAACAGCGCCGCCAGCGCGGGCACCGTGGCGAGAATCAGGACTTCTCACAGCGCGGCGGCAGCCAGCAGGGCTTCCAGCGCAGTCACGAACGGCGCCAGGAGGCTCGAGAGAGCGGCGACTCCCAGTTCGGACAGCAGAGTCAGGGCCAGCGCGGGCAACAGCACCAGGACCAATCCGGTCGGCAGGGCCGACAGCGCGGCCACGGCGATCGTCGGTCCCAGTCCGACCGACAGGACCAGCGACGACAGCAGTCCCCCAGCCAGCACGGCGACGCCGACTACGATCCCGAGCAGTTCCAGGAGGGGAATCAGTCCGGCGGCGGCCTCGAGCAGCCCCAGCAGCGCCAGCGATCCGAGCGGGGCGACTGGACGGACGAACCGGAGAGAGACCGGACCCGGAGCTCGCTGGATCACGAGACGCGGCGCGAGGAATCGCGCGGCTCCCGCGGCTCTCACACGCGTGACTGGAACCGCCAGCGCGAACGGCCGTCCCCGACGAGCGGTGGCGACGAGGGGACCGCTCCACGCTCCGGTGGCGACCAGCAACACACGCAGCAATCCGACGAGGACGTGGAAAACCGTCGGCACGTCCACGAAAACGAGCAAGAGGCGGACGAAGAGACCCGCGGCGACCACTACCGCGACTAATCCGCACGGCCGCATCTCGAGCCGTCCGAATCATCGCTGTTTTTGCCGCAGTATCCACGATATCGCGTATGAGCGGCACCTACGTTCTCATCGCCGACCTCCCCCGAGCGACGACCATCGACGTCGGCGCGCTGGGAGCGGTCGAGTTCGCCGCCGGTACGTACGCCTACGTCGGCAGCGCGTTCGGCCCCGGCGGCTTCGCTCGCGTCGACAGCCGTCGGAGCGAAGCACCGACGAAGTCTCACTCGCTCCGCTCGCGAGACCACCACCGCGAACTCGCCGCGGGCGACCGCGACACTCGCTGTCGGAGCAAGCTCCGACAAGCTCTCACTCGCTCCGCTCGCGAGAACGCCACTGGCACATCGACTATCTGCTCGGCCATCCCGGGACGACTCTCGAGACCGCGATCACGTTCCCGACGCCGACCGGGAGTGCGAACTGGCCGACCGACTCCCCGGCGATCCGGTCGCCGCGTTCGGGGCCTCCGACTGCGACTGTTCGGCCCACCTGCTCGCTGCGCCGGGGCTCGAGACCGTCCGTGACGCTGCCGTCGCCGAGGGCGGCTGTCCCGAAGGCGAGTAGACGACCGTCGTCGATCGACGACCCGCACACCACGAGTTATGGTCTCCTGTCCTGAATTGGGAGCTATGACCGAACGCGACGCCGCCGACGATCCGGTGTTGAACGAGGACGCGATGGACCGCTTTCCCGTTCCCGACCTCGAGGACCTCCCCGACGACCTCCGCGAGCGGATCGAAGACGAAACCGATCGCGCGGGATTCACCCCCAACGTCTTCGCGGCGATGGCGCACAAGCCCTCCCACTTCCGCGCCTTTTTCGAGTACCACGACGCGCTGGTCGAGGACACCGCCCTCGAGCGCGAGGAGATCGAGATGATCATCGTCGCGGTTTCGGGCGTCAACCACTGCTACTACTGCAACGTCGCCCACGGCGCGCTCGTCCGGATCTACGCCGACGATCCGACGCTGGCCGACCAACT
The DNA here is from genome assembly GCF_051351675.1 of Natronorubrum halobium. NCBI lineage: Archaea > Methanobacteriati > Methanobacteriota > Halobacteria > Halobacteriales > Natrialbaceae > Natronorubrum > Natronorubrum halobium. The sequence continues at coordinate 4,661,018 of NZ_CP195595.1, read as the reverse complement.
GGTCGCCAACTACCGAACCGCGGATATCGGCGACGCCCACCGCACGATGCTCGACGTCGCCGTCACGCTCACCGAGCGGCCGACCGCGGTGGAAGCCGAGGATCTCGAGGCCCTCCGCGAGGCCGGATTCGGCGAGGAGGCGATCTGGGATATCGGGGCCGTCACGGCGTTTTACAACCTGAGCAACCGACTGGCGATGTTCGCAGGGATGCGACCGAACGACGAGTTCCACACGCTCGGCAGGGAGTAGTGTCTGGATTTCGATCCTCCTTTCCGCAACCTCCAAATCGGGTGAAGAAATAGCAGTGATTTAGATGGTGCTAACAATCGAGTTAGCTGAAGCGAACTAATAGGTTCCGTTGGAGGCGATCGTGCACGAACGGAGCCGGACCCCGCTGACGACTCTGACACCGGATACGATCGTGCTCGGTGACGGCCATCCGGTAGGCAGCGGCAGCCGGCGTCCGGTTACGACGCGACGTCGGATACGCGGTCGGTCGACGTAACCGACGGCCGGCGGTTGCGCTTTTGCACCCGTTGGCGCTCCGCCGTTAGAACGATCGCAGCGGCCGTCGAATCTGTACTGGGACGGCCACCGAACGGTATCGTCAACGAACGGTGTGGCCGTGCGCTGTGATTCGTAGTGATCGTTGCCATGTACCGCGCACAATTGAATTAGACTCATCTAATCTCTAAATTCGATAGAAATAATTATATCGTTCGTCGTGCCGGTTTCACACGCAATGACCGATCATCGTTCCCGCGACCGTCGCTGGTCGCGCCGACGGTTCCTAACGGCGGCCGGTAGCGCACCGCTCGCCGGCGTTGCGGGCTGCCTCGGCGACTCGGACGACGAACGGAACGTCTCAGTCGCGTCGTTTTTCACGTTCTACGACTTCGCGAGGCAGATCGCAGACGAGACGCCGGTGACGATCGCAAACCTCGTTCCGACGGGGATGCACGGCCACGGCTGGGAGCCCGATCCATCCATCCAGCGAGATATCACCGACGCGGACGCCTTCATCTACGTCGGGCCCGACTTCCAGCCGTGGGCCGATCGAGCGATCGACACCGTCCAGGACGAAGCCCAGGAGACGCACCTGATCAACGCTCGAGAGGGGATCGAACTGATCGATCTCGCCGAGACCGTCGAAGACGACGAGGCCGTCGGCGACGCGAAGGACCCTCACTTCTGGCTCGATCCCGAGCGAGCGATGAAGTCGGTCGACAACATCGCCGACGGACTGACCGAGGTCGCACCGGATCACGGGGACGCGTTCGCCGAGCACGCCAACGACCTCAGATCGGAACTCGAGACCCTCGACGAGGAGTGGCAAGCCATCTTCGACGCAGCCGAACGCGACGTCGTCTTCCTGGCTGCACACAACGCCTTCGAATACGTGGGTCGGCGCTACGACGCCACGCTCGAGCCGCTCGTGGTCAATCTCGCCGCCAACGACGACGTCCGTCCGGCCGATATGCAGCGGGCACAGGACACGATCGCGGACAACGACATCCGGCACATCGGTGCCGCGGTGTTCGAACCGATCCGGCCCGCGCGACAGTTGCTCGAGCAGACGGACGTCGAGGCCTACTACCCCGTAACACCCTACGCCGGCACGGCGGAGTCGTGGGTGGATCGCGACTGGGGCTACTTCGATATCGCACGCAACGTCAACATGCCGACGTTTCGCCTGCTCGTAGACGCCGCATCGCCCGACGAAGTGACACACGAGGACTACGGCCGCAACTTCGAGCCGTGAGATTGCAATGACTCCAGACACCACCAACGACCGCGGAGACCGAGCCGACCGAGTCGTCGACATTGACGACGTTTCGTTCGGGTACACGGCGAGTGCCGTCCTCGAGGACGTCTCGCTCACCGTCGATCGCGGCGAGTACGTCGGAATTATCGGTCCCAACGGCTCCGGAAAGAGCACGCTGTTGCGACTTCTCCTCGGGCTGTCCGATCCCGACGGTGGCAGTGTCGAGCTGCTCGGCCACCCCGCGCGTGCGTTCGCCGAGCGCGAGAAGGTCGGCTACGTCGCCCAGGACGTCACCGAGAACACGAAACGAATGCCGATCACCGTCGCGGAAGTCGTCCTGATGGGACGATTTCCCCACGCCGGCTTCGGTCGCGTCACGAGCGACGACCGCGAGCGAACCCGGCAGGCGCTCCGGACCGTCGGTATCGATCACCTCGCCGACCGAAAGATCACCCACCTCTCCGGCGGCCAACGCCAGCGGGCGTACATCGCTCGTGCGCTCGCCGGCGAGGCCGAACTGCTCGTCCTCGACGAACCGACGGTCGGCGTCGACGCCGAGTCCGTGGACGCCTTCTTCGAGCTGCTCGAGGCGCTCAACGACGACGGAATGACGATTCTGCTGGTCGAACACGATATCGGGGCCGTACTCGAGCACACCTCGCGCGTGATCTGTCTCAACCGCGAGCTGTACTTCGACGGCGACCCCGTCGCGTTCGCCGACAGCGACGCGCTGGATCGGGCCTACGGGACGAACGTTCGCCGCGACGACGGGGTGGTGATGTCGTGACTCCTCCAGCGGTCGTTCCCGGCGTCGCGAGCGCTCCCTACGACGCACTCGACTGGTTGATCGAGCGGTGGAGCGACGGTCTCGGGTGGCTCGGCGAGACGTTCGGTATCGGCATGCTCGAGTACACGTTCATGCACCACGCGTTCCTCGTCGGTGCGCTCATCGCCCTGATGGCGCCGCTGATCGGGACCTTTCTCGTCCACCGCCAACTCGCGCTCATCGGCGACGCGCTGGCTCACACCGCCTTCGCCGGGGTCGCGGTCGGACTGTTCGTCAACGCGACGTTCGGAACCGGCATCTCGCCGTACGTTACGGCCGTCGTCGTGGCGATGATCGCCGCGCTCGCGATCGAGTTGATCTCCGAGGTGACGGACGCGTACAACGACGTCTCGATGGCGATCGTCCTCTCGACCGGGTTCGCACTCGGCGCCGTGTTGATCAGCATCAACACCGGCGGCCTCGCGGTCGGCATCAACCAGTACCTGTTCGGGAATCTGGCGACGGTCTCTCGGGGGAACGCCATCATTCTGGTTGTCCTCTTCGCCATCGTTTCGCTCGTCGTCACGCTGACCTACAAACAGCTGCTGTACGTGACGTTCGACGAGACCGCTGCGCGGGTCTCCGGCCTCAGCGTCCCCTGGTACAACCGACTGATGGTGATGCTCACGGCGATGGTCGTCGTCGGTGCGATGCAGATCATGGGCGTCATCCTCGTCGCGGCGATGCTCGTCGTCCCCGTCGCCAGCGCCGCCCAGTTCGCACGCGGCTTTCGAGAGGCGCTGCTGGCGTCGGTCGTCCTGGCACAGCTCGCGGTCCTCGTCGGTATCACCCTCTCCTACCAGTACGAGGCGACGGCGGGCGGAACGATCGTGCTCGTCGCCGTCGGGATCTATATCGGGACGATACTCCTCGGGAAGGTCCAGTCACGAGCTAGCACCGAGGCGACTCGAACGGTTCCGGACGACCAGTTGACGGAGTGATCCACGATGGCCGAGAGTACGGACGACGCCGAGATCACACCGGTCATGGAAGACTACCTGACGGCGATCTACGAGCGCCAGACCGAGACGGAGGAGCCGGTCTGGACCGCCGACGTCGCGGCTGCCCTCGACGTGACGCCACCGACGGTCTCGAGCATGTTCGAGACGCTCGCGGCCGCCGACCTGATCGATCGGGAGAAACACCGACCGGTCACCCTGACCGAGCGCGGCGAGGCGGTCGCGGTACGCGTCGTCAGGAACCACCGCCTCCTCGAGACGTTTCTCGTCGACTGTCTCGACTACCGGTGGTACGAGGTCCACGAGGAAGCCGATCGACTCGAACATCACCTGAGCGACCGACTCGCCGCACAGCTCTGGTCGTTTCTCGGCGAACCGCGTGTCGATCCGCACGGCGATCCGATCCCGAACGAGACGCCGTCACCGCCGCGTTCGGCGTGGCCGTCGCTCGGGTCGATGGACGCTGGGACGCGGGTCCACGTCGAACGAGTTCGAGCGACCGACGAGGAACTCGCCTCTCTCGACGACATCGGAATCCGTCCGTCGGTGACGCTGTGCGTCACGGCGGTCTCTCCCGTCGGCCTGATCGAAGTCGACGTCGACGGCGCTACCCACCAATTGCCGACCGAGATCGCCGACCGCATTTTCGTACGGCGTCTCGGAGAACCGACCGAGTGACGCCATCGACGCGACTCCTCGAGACGGAGCTGCTGGACGGTATCGACGCCGGTCCGCCGAAGAAAACGGTAGTCGGCTGGAACGAAATGTGTGATCCCGAGTAGACCAGAGATACCGAGTGGTCCGGATCAGTCAGTCGTCGCTCGCGGCGAAGTTGGCCGATTCGGCTTCGACGGCGGCCTCGGGCGTTCCCGGCAGTTCGCTTCGGACGTCGTCCGATCCCTGCTCGGTGATTGCCTCGTAGTAGGCCTCCGGCATGACCTTCACGAAGGCGTCGAGCGCGCGCTCCCAGTTCTCGAGTAAGAGTTCGCCGCGCTCGGAGCCGGTGTAGGCGACGTGGTTCTCGACGAGGCGACGCAGCATCTCCTCGTCTTTCTCCGCTAAGTCGTCGTGCAGTGAGACCATGCCGGTGTTGGCCTTCGCTTCGAACTCGTCGTCCGGGTCGTAGACGTAGGCGACGCCGCCGGACATCCCGGCCGCGAAGTTCTTGCCGGTCTCGCCGAGCACGGCGACGACGCCACCGGTCATGTACTCGCAACCGTGATCGCCGACGCCCTCGACGACGGCCTTGGCGCCGGAGTTACGGACGGCGAAGCGCTCGCCGGCGACGCCGTTGACGTACAGCTGGCCGTCGGTCGCGCCGTAGAGCGCGACGTTGCCGATCGAGATGTTCTCCGTCGGATCGTAGCTGGCCGTCTCGGGCGTGCGGATGGTGATCTTCCCGCCCGAGAGCCCCTTGCCGACGTAGTCGTTGGCGCTGCCGTCGAGGTGCATCGAGACGCCGCTCGCGAGGAACGCGCCGAAGCTCTGTCCGGCGGTTCCCTCGAGATCGGCCGTAATGGTATCCTCGGGGAGGCCGGGCTCGCCGTAGCGGCTGGTGATGCGGTTCGAGAGCATCGCCCCGACGGTGCGATCGACGTTCGAGACGTCGGCCGCGAGCGTGACCGGCTCCTGGTCCTCGATGGCGTCGGCCGCGGCCTCGATGAGGTCGCGGTCGAGCTGGTCCTCGAGTTCGTGGTCCTGCTCGCGGATCTTGCGGCGGACGTCGCTGCCGGGGTCCGCGATGACGTCCGAGAGGTCGACGTTGCGGGCCTTCGGGTGGTCGACGTCGGTCCGCTGTTCGAGGACGTCGACCTGGCCGATCATCTCGTCGATCGTCTCGAAGCCGAGTTCGGCCATGATCTCGCGCAGTTCCTGGGCGATGAACGTCATGTAGTTGATGACGTGTTCTGGTTCGCCGGGGAACCGCTTGCGCAGGTCCTCGCGCTGGGTGGCGACGCCGACCGGGCAGGTGTTCTTGTGACACTGCCGAGCCATCACGCAGCCGCCGGTGACGAGCGAGGCGGTCCCGAAGATGTACTCCTCGGCGCCGAGCAGGGCGGCGACGGCGACGTCGCGGCCGGTCTTCATCCCGCCGTCCGCGGAGACGCGGATGCGGTCGCGCAGCCCGGTCCGACAGAGCATCTGGTTGGCTTCGGCGAGGCCGAGCTCCCAGGGGAGGCCGGCGCTCTTGATCGAGGTCCGCGGCGAGGCACCCGTTCCGCCGGAGTGACCCGAGATGTGGACCACGTCGGCGTTCGCCTTCGCGACGCCGGCGGCGACGGTGCCGATGCCGGCCTCGGAGACGAGCTTGACGTTGATGTCGGCCTCCTCGTTGGCCGCTTTCAGGTCGAAGATCAGCTGTTTGAGGTCCTCGATCGAGTAGATGTCGTGCAGCGGCGGCGGGGAGATGAGGCCGACGCCCGGCGTCGATTTGCGGACGTGGGCGATCATCTCGTTGACCTTCTCGCCGGGCAGGTGGCCACCTTCGCCGGGCTTGGAGCCCTGAGCCATCTTGATCTGCAGTTCGTCGGCACTCGAGAGGTACGTCGAGGTGACGCCGAAGCGGCCCGACGCCACCTGCTTGACGTTACACTCGCGTTCGGTGTCGAACCGTTCCGGGGGTTCGCCGCCCTCGCCCGAGTTGGACTTGCCGCCGATGCGGTTCATCGCGATGGAGTTGTTCTCGTGGGCCTCCGGCGACAGGCTGCCCAGCGACATCGCCGCCGTCGAGAAGCGCCGGACGATGTCCTTGATCGGCTCGACGTCCTCGATCGGGATCGGATCGCGGTCCGAGTCGAACTCGAGCAGTCCCCGAAGCGTCTGGAGGTTCTGCTGCTGGTCGTTGATCAGTTCGGCGAACTCCTGATAGCGCTCGTAGTCGTTCGAGCGCACGGACTGCTGGAGCGCGCCGACGGTCTGTGGGTTCCACTGGTGGTAGATCCCGTCGGAGCGGTGTTCGAACTCGCCGTGGCGGTCGAGTTTGGACTCCTCGCCGTCGTCGCCGAAGGCCGAGGCGTGACGCTCGCGGACGTCCGCTTCGATTTCGGCGAGGCCGATCCCTTCGGTGCGGTTCTCGGTGCCCTCGAAGTACTCGTTGACGACCCCGGAGTCGAGGCCGACGGCCTCGAAGATCTGGGCGCCCTGGTAGCTCTCGACCGTCGAGATTCCCATCTTGGCCATGATCTTCAGCAGGCCGTCCTCGACCGCGCCGACGTAGGCGTCGATGGCGACCTCGGTGTCCGCGCCGTCGGGGCCGGCGGTGATGTCCTCGATCGTCTGGTAGGCGAGGTACGGGTTGACCGCGCCGGCGCCGTAGCCGACCAGCGTCGCGAAGTGGTGGACCGTGCGCGGATCGGCGGACTCGACGACGAGCCCGACGTGGTTGCGCAGCCCGTTGCGCACGAGGTGGTGGTGGACGCCACCGGTCGCAAGCAGGCTCGGGATCGCCGCTCGATCCTCGTCGACGCCTCGGTCGGAGAGGACGATCACGTCGTGGCCATCCTCGATAGCCTCGACGGCGTCCTCGCGGACGCGTTCGACCGCCGCCTCGAGATCGGTTCCGGGCTCGTCGCTCGCGGGTTCGTAGGTGATGTCGATCGTCGCCGCGGTGATGCCGTTGGCCGAACAGCCGCGGATCGACTCGAGTTCGGCGTCCGTCAGGATCGGTGAGTCGAGGACGAGTTGGCGGGCGTGCTCGGGGGACTCGGTGAGCAGGTTGCGCTGGAATCCGAGTCGCGACTCCATCGAGGTGACCAGTTCCTCGCGGATGTAGTCCAGCGGCGGGTTGGTGACCTGTGCGAATAGCTGTTTGAAGTAGGAGAACAGCGGGCGGTTGAACTCCGTCAGTACGGAGAGCGGCGTGTCGTCGCCCATCGAGCCGACGGGGTCTTTCCCCTTCTGGGTCATCGGCTCGATCATGTTCTCGAGTTCGTCGTGCGTATAGCCGAAGGCGGCCTGGTGGTCGCGCAACCCGGTGACCGCCTGCTGGGGCGAACTGTCGGCCGTCGTAGTGATATCGTCGAGTTGAACCTGTTCCTGTGCGACCCACTCGCCGTAGCGGTCGTCGGTGAGGTCGTCGAAGACCTCGTCGTCGGGAATGACGCGACCCTCGCTCGGGTCGGCGAGGAACAGTTGTCCGGGCTGGAGTCGGCCGCGCTCTTCGATCCGGTCGGGATCGGTCTCGAGCGCGCCGGCCTCGCTGGCCATGATCAGGCGGTTGTCCGTCGTCACGTCGTACCGGCAGGGACGCAGGCCGTTGCGGTCGAGGACGGCACCGACGCGTTCGCCGTCAGTCGCCGCGACGAGCGCGGGGCCGTCCCACGGCTCGACGAGCGATGCGTGGAAGTCGTACCAGTCCTTGCGGTCCGCGTCCATCCCGTCGTCGCCGCGCCAGGCCTCGGGGACGAGCATCCGCAGCGCGTGTTCGAGATCCCGCCCGTCTTGCATGAGCAGTTCGAGCGCGTTGTCGACGCTCGCGGTGTCGGACTGGTCGGGGTCGTCGATGATCGGCTTGACCGCCTCGAGATCCTCGAGGACCTCGCTCTCGATGTCGGTCTCGCGGGCGCGCATCCAGTTGATGTTGCCCTGAATGGTGTTGAACTCGCCGTTGTGGATGATGTTCCGGTACGGGTGGGCGAGGTGCCAGGCGCCGAGCGTGTTCGTGGAGAACCGCTCGTGGACCATCGCGAACGTAGAGTCGACGCGCTCGTCGGTGAGATCCGGATAGTAAGACGGGACCTGCACCCCCTTGAGTAGGCCCTTGTAGACGATCGTATCCGAGTCGAGCGAGCAGACGTAGAACCGCTCCGCGCCGTCGATGTCGGCGTCTTCGACCGAGTTTTCGAGGGCCCGTCTGGCGACGTAGAGCCGTCGGTCGAACGTCTCGTCGTCGACGTCGTCCTCGGCGGGCGTGACGACGACCTGCCAGACGTCGGGTTCGGAGTCGACGGCCGTCGCGCCGAGATCCTCGTTGTTCGTCGGCACGTCGCGCCATTCGAGCGCCTCGAGGTCGTACGCCTCGAGGGCGTCTTCGACGATCGAGACGAGTTCCGTGCGTGCAGCCTCCTCCTGTGGGAAAAAGAGCGAGCCGACGGCGTAGGTGTCCGGGAGATCGGCCTCGAGAACGCTATCGAAAAACCGGTCGGGCGTCTGGAGCATGATGCCCGCACCGTCGCCCGTGTTTTTCTCCGCGCCGGTGGTCCCGCGGTGCTCGAGATTTTTGAGAAGTTCCAATCCGTCGGCGACGACGTCGTGTCCCCCATCCCCATCGAGGTCCATGACGACGCCGACGCCGCAGTTCGACCGTTCGTCCGTGGGATCTGCAAGCCCCCGCGAACGCTCGGTGGATGACGCTATCTGTGGCTGTGGCATACACTCTCGTAGCGAAAACTGCTATAAGAGGCTGTTCCATAATGACTAAGTGTATTATAGACACATATAATCGTATATAAGGTCAAACATCGCTCACGTTCGTTGAGGGGTTCTTTGCTGTTAGTGAGCGTCTCAGGTCCTACCGCTACTGATCGTCCGTCTCGAGCGGGAGTTGCTACGACGAGTCGCGGGTAAAGAGAACGACTGCCCGTTCAGGGCAGAAGTGTCAGAGGCACGTAGTGCTCACCCACCAGAGTGAACACCACGTCTGTTCTATTTACGGCCAGCGGTAAGCAATATTGGGTTAAAGAGTTAGGTGTGGGTGTGACTGTCTCACTCGAGTGATCGACCGGGTTCGCGCGTCGAAATCAGCGAGTGACGCCGAACCGCGGCGAAACGGGGCTGCTACACGACGAAACCGAAGCGAGTTATCGGTGTGAGCGGGCGTCGTTCAGTACGACTTGGCGAAGTACGCGATTTCGCCCGCGGGTTCGCCGCAGACGCCGCACTCGTCGCGGTCGGGTTCGGGGACCTCGCCGGCCGTCTCCCCGCCCTCGTCCTCGAGCGGCTGCATGACGATTTCGGCCGCGATCTTCTCCTTGATCGCCTCTTCGCAGGCCTCGTCGCCGCACCACGACGTCTTCACGTAGCCGCCGTGTTTGCCGATCGTGCCGAGGATCTCTTCCGGACTGTAGGCTTCGCGGACGTTCTCCTCGAGGTTCTCCTCGGCCGCATCGTACAGTTTGTCGAAGATGTCGTCCAGATGCTCGTCGACGGCGTCGACGATCTCGTCGCGGTCTTCGACGCGCTCCTCGCTATCGGGGCGGTGGACCAGCGTCACCTCCTCGTCCTCGACCTCGTAGGGTCCGATCTCCAGGCGGAGGGGGACGCCGTTGAGTTCGTGTTCGTTGAACTTGAAGCCGGGATTGCGCTCCTCGCGGTCGTCGAGTTCGACGCGGAAGCCGGCGTCTTCGAGCTCTTCGGCGATGTTCTCGGAGTACTCGAGGACGTCGTCTTTGGTGTCTTCCTGCCAGATCGGGACGATTGCAACCTGCGTCGGTGCGACCGTCGGCGGCAGGACGAGCCCCTGGTCGTCGGAGTGGGTCATGATGAGCGCGCCGATCGCGCGCCACGAGAGCCCCCAGGAGGTCGTGTAGGCGGTCCGATCGTCTCCGTCCTCGTCGGAGAACGTAATGTCGAACGCCTCGGCGAAGCTCTGACCGAGGTTGTGACTCGTCGCGCCCTGGACGGACTTGCCGTCGGGCATCAGCGCCTCGACCGTCGTCGTCGTGTCGGCGCCGGGGAACTTGTCGTGTTCGGGCTTCTTGCCTCGAAGCACCGGAATCGCCAGCACGTCCTCGTAGACGCGTTCGTACTGTCCCAGACGGGTCCAGACCTCCTTCCAGGCGCCCGCGTCGTCCGCGTGGGCGGTGTGGCCTTCCTGCCACATGAACTCCTTCGTCCGGAAGAACGGCTTCGTCTCCGTCGCCTCCCACCGGACGACCGAACACCACTGATTGAGCCGCAGCGGCAGGTCGCGGTGGCTGCGGGTCCAGTCCGCCATGAAGGGCGCGATGATCGACTCGCTGGTCGGGCGGACGGCGAGGCGCTCCTCGAGTTCCTCGTGGCCGCCGTGGGTCACCCACGCGACCTCGGGGTCGAAGCCTTCGACGATGTCCTTCTCGCGCTCGAGGAAGCTCTCGGGGATGAACAGCGGGAAGTAGACGTTGTCGACGCCGGTGTCTTTGAACCAGCCGTCGAGGGCGTCCTGAATGGCCTCCCACAGCGCGTAGCCGCGCGGCTTCGTGACGATAAAGCCGCCCATCGGGGCGTAGTCCGCGAGGTTGGCCTTCTGGACGACTTCGGCGTACCACTCGCCGGGTTTGTGCGATTTCGACTCGGTGATCCCGAGTTCCTGGCTCTCGTTGCTCATTGTGTCGACATGCAGCCAGCGCGGTCTTAAACCATGCGAAGGGCGGACGCGTGCGGGGGAGTAGCCGACGGCGAACGGAGCGGTACTCGAACTCGAGCGCCTATCACGGACTCTTCCGGTCCGTTACTCCGACTCACAACGATACACTCGTTCACTCCGGTTCTCGGAGCTTTATGCGGCTGTGTCACACAACTGCGGGCATGAAAGCGATTCGAGTACCTGAGTACGGCGACAGCGATCAACTCGAGGTCACCGACGCAGACCTCCCGGAACCGGATGCCGGCGAGGTCCGAATCGACGTCGAAGCGGCCGGAATCAACTTCGCGGACATCATGCAACGCCGCGGGGTCTACCCGGGCGGTCCCGACGCGCCCTACACCCCCGGCATGGAAGCCGCGGGAACCATCGACGCGACCGGCGAGGGCGTCGGATTAGACGAGGGCGACCGCGTCGTCGCGATGCTCAACACCGGCGGCTACGCCGAGTACGCCGTCGCAAACGCCCAGATGCTCTTTCCCGTTCCCGAGGGGATGAGCTTCGAGGAGGCCGCCGGGTTTCCCGTCCAGTTCCTCACCGCTCACAGCTGTCTGTTCGAGTGGGGCGGACTCGAGGCGGACGAAACCGTCCTGATCCAGGCCGCCGCGGGCGGCGTCGGAACCGCAGCCGTCCAACTGGCCTCCAACGCGGGCGCGGAGGTCTTCGGCACCGCGAGCACGCAGGCGAAACTCGACCTCGCCGAAGACCTGGGCTGTGACCACCCGATCAACTACACCGAGACGGACTTTCGCGAGGTCGTCGACGAGGAGACCGACGGCGAGGGCGTCGACCTCGTCCTCGAGAGCGTCGGCGACGACGTCTTCGAGCGCAGCCTCGACGCGATGAGCCACTTCGGCCGGATGGTCACCTACGGCGTCGCCAGCGGCGTCCCCGGCGAAATCGAGAACCGACGCCTCCTCTTCGAGAACAAGACGATCAAAGGGTTCCACCTCGGGCAGGCCTCCTATCACGATCCGAGCACGGTCATGCAGGCCGTCCCCGATCTCACCGAGGGGCTGACCAGCGGCGACCTCGAGGTCGTCTTAGGCGAATCGTTCGCACTCGAGGACGCTGCCGACGCTCACCAGTACATCGAGGACCGCAAGAGCTCCGGGAAAGTCGTCCTGAAACCCTGACGTCGAACGGCTCGAGTTACGTCGACCGGTGACTGGCCGGTTCCTTATTCGTCGCCATCTTCCTCGTCGTCTCCGCCACTATCTTCCTCGTCGCTACTGTCATCCTCGTCTTCGCTCTCCTCGTCTTCTTCGTCGCCACTATCTTCCTCGTCGCTACTGTCATCCTCGTCTTCGCTCTCCTCGTCTTCTTCGTCGCCACTGTCGCCCTCATCTTCTCCGCCACTGTCGTCCTCGTCGCTACTGTCGTCTTCATCTTCGCTCTCATCGTCTTCGTCGTCCTCGTCGCTACTATCATCCTCGTCTTCGCTCTCATCGTCTTCTTCGTCGCCACTGTCGCCCTCATCTTCGCTCTCATCGTCGTCTTCGTCGTCATCCCCATCGCTCTCATCGTCTTCATCGCCATCACCATCGTCTTCATCGCTATCGTCCTCGTCGCCCTCCTCGTCCTCCTCACTGTCGTCGCTCTCCTCGTCTTCACCGTCACCGTCTTCATCCTCGAGTTCGTCCTCGTCGTCGGTCTCGTTGCCGTCATCCTCGTCGGCACCGACGTTCTCCGAGTCGGCTCCGAACATATCTTCTTCGTCGTCACCGTCCTCCTCGGGGTCTTCGTCGAACGTCTTGCCCAGACACCCTGCAAGTGCGCCGACAGTTCCGACTACCGCTGCGACGAACGTCCGCCGACGAGTCGTATCGGTCATGCTCTCGCACCCGGCTACCACGGAGGGATAAAAGAGTATTCGTGCTGTACTCAGACGGATAACTCTCCCACTGCGTGGAAATAACGGTTCTCTATGGCCGCATTCACTCTTTCCTGTGAGCGCGCTAACCTGTGCTCCATCTCGAGGGGCGTCTCTCGCTCCCGATGTGAAAATCCAGTTCGAAGCCCAGTTCGTCCTCCAACCGGAACTGTACGGATCGCCGGGACCCCGTTCGCTTACTCGTCGTCGTCATCGCTGCCGAAGCTGAACCAACCTATCCCATCGTCATCATCGTCGTCACTACCGTCTCCGCCGATTTCGACGTCGTCACCCTCCTCGACCGACTCACCGGAGACGTCGCCGTCGACTTCGGTGCCGTTCCCGAGATACACCTCTCCGCCGGCGTCGACCGAGCCGTCGATCGACACGTCTGTGCGGGTCGTCACCGATCCACCCGCCGTCACGTCACCGTTGACCCCGCTGTCGTCGCCGAGATCGACGGCGCCATCGGTATCGATCGTGCCGTCGATCTCCGCGTCTTCGGCAGTCGTCACGTCACCGCCTGCAGTGACGTCGCCGCCGACCTCGCTGTCGTCGCCGAGATCGACGGTACCGCCGGTATCGATCGTCCCCTCGACCGTGGCGCCCGCTTCGAGGAGCACACCGGCGGCTTCGACCGAGCCGTCGACCTCGACGTCGGCGAGGACCTCGACCGTCCCGTCGACCGAGATGTCGTCGTCAGTATCTTCCTCGACTGTGACGTCGCCGTCGTCGTCGCCGTTCTCGTCGTCATCGTCGTCCGCTTCCGAATCGTTCGAAAAAATCTCTTCCTCAGTGTCGGTCTCGGCGTCGGGATCGCCGTCGGACGACAGGTCCTGACACCCCGCGAGTGCGCCGACAGTTCCGGTGACCACAGCGACGAGCGTCCGCCGACGAGTCGTATCGGTCATGTTCTCGATCCGGGCTACCACGAAGGGGTAAAAGAGTATTCGTCCAGTACTCAGCGGAGCGGATCGGCCAACCCTCACCGTTGTACGCGCTCTATCTGCGCATCCGTGAAAACTGTCTGCCACCTCACGTGTCCGTCGGCTCGAGGTGCTCGTTCCACTCGAGGTCGTGGCCCACGAACGCCGCCTCGTCGAGCGGCCGGCCGCCCTCGAAGCGGAACTCGCCGACGACCGTCTCCCCCTCGAGCACGCCGGGTAACCAGAACTGGTCGTCCTCCCACATTCGGTCGTAGGGCACGTCCTCGACCGGGACCCACTCCGGTCGGGCTTCCTCGGTAGTAGTCGGCTCGCCGGAAAACGAGCGCGTCCGGTAGACGTGACAGAACGTGTGCCGCTCGCCGTCGAGCAGAACGGTGAGTTCGCCCGCCTTCTCGAGGGCTTCGGGATCGATCTCGAGGCCGACTTCCTCGCGAGTCTCGCGAACGGCACACTCGCGGGGCGTTTCGCCGTCCTCGAGTTTTCCGCCGGGGCCGTTGTACCAGCCCTCGCCGAGTCCGCGGCGTTTCTCGATGAGGAGAACTTCCTCCGTTCCGTCGCTGTCGGGACCGCGGGTGCGTCTCGGAAAACACAGCGTCGCTTCGATCATACGAACCCGTTCGTCCGCCGGGAAATAAAGCGACAGTACCGGAGCCGGGACAGTCTCGGGGCGTTTAAGCCCGTCCGTTGGCACCATCGTGGTATGGAGTATCTGCTGTGGGTTCTGATAGCGCTTCTCGCCTACTCGTTTGTCGCGCCCCTCACGAGCGTTATCATGCAGGACGTTCCGGCGACGCCGGGGCTGTTCCTCTCGACGTTCGTCTTTCTCGTGATCGCGAGCAGCGTGCTGCTTCTGACCGGCACCGCCGATCCCTCCCACGCGGTGTCGGTCGAAGCCGGCTACGTCTACGTCGCCGGCGTCTTTCTCACGGTCGGCATCCTGGCCTACACCGCCGCCCTCGAGACCGGCCCGGTGAGCGTCGTCGTCCCGATCTTCGGAATGTTCATCGTCGGGAGTTCGGTACTCGGTATCCTCTTTCTCGGCGAGACGATGTCGCTGACCCGGGCGGCCGGTATCGTCTGTGCGATGCTCGCGATCGTCTGTAGCGCGGGTGATGGCCGATGAGCCGTCGGTATCTGCTGCTTTCGTTCGTCGCGTTCGTCGCGTACAGCCTGGTCGCGCCGCTGTTGAAGGTCGCGATGGAGACGATTCCGAGTACGACGGCCGTCTTCATGTCGAACACCGTCATGCTCACGCTCCTCGGTCTACTGCTGGTCTACCAGGGAACGTCTCCCCGTCGGTACCTCTCGCATCCGAAACTGCCACACATCGTCGTCTGGGGCGTACTGCTCGCCGTCGGCTTGTTGGCGTACTACCGAGCGCTCGCGCTCGGTCCCGTCAGCGTCGTCGTCCCGATCTACGGCCTGTTTATCGCGGTCAGTTCGGTCATCGGAATCGTCGCGCTCGAGGAGTCGCTGACGGTCAGAAAGGGACTGGGGATCGTGTTCGCCGTGCTCGCGGTCGTCCTCATGTCCCTGTAGTGGGGCACGGTGTCGCCGATCAGTCGTCGACCGCGATATCGCTCGGATATGCGTCGGGCACCTCACCCGTGTCCTCCTCGGGGCCACAGCCCAGCGACCGGTGCGGACAGTACTGACAGTGATCGCCGGGCGTCGTCTCGTCGAAGGCGGGATCGTCGACCGCCTCGAGCGTCTCGCGTACCGACGACCACGGTGGGAGGTCGTCGGGATCGACGAGGTCGACGCGGGGACCGTCGACCGCGCCGACGTAGACGTAGCCGACGGCAGCGACTGGGTTGTCGAACCGCCGCTCGCAGGCGCGTGCGTATAGCGCCAGTTGCGTCGCCTCGTCGGGATCGATCCGATCTGCCGTCGCCTTGTAGTCGAGAATCACGAGATCGCCGTCGGGCGTCCGCCGAACGGAGTCGACGAACCCGACGACCTCGCCGCTCACGCCGGCGACGTCCCCGAGTGCGAACGGTAGCTCCGCGGCGAGTTGCTCCCAGTCGGCGACCCGCTCGTCGTACGCGGGGGCGCTGGCCTCGAAGTAGCGATCGATGCAGGCGAGGACGGCCTCGCGATGCTCGAGCAGATCCCGGGCCGTCAGCTGTCTGACCGCCGCCTCGCGCCACTCCTCGCGGGTTCGATAGTCGCGGTAGAAGGCTTCCTCCGCGACGTCGTGAAAGACGGTGCCGACGAGTCGCGATCCCCCGTCGTCGGCCTCCTCCGACTCTACAGATGGCTCGCTCGCGTCGCCGATCGCCCGCACGACGTGATCGAGATAGTGCTTCCGCGCGCAGGTCTCGTGGGTCTCCATCGCCGTGTAACTGTGGCGCAACGCGGCCGGTACGTCCGTCGCGTTCGAGAGCGTCTCGACGGGGAATCGGACGGTGTCGGTCGTCAGCGCCGACGGCCGGCGCCCGCTCGGCACCTGTCGTGTCGCTCCGTCCTCGGCGTCCCCGCTTCCGAATCTGCCGTGGCTCGCCGCGTCGGCCGCCGGCAGCAGCGTTCCGCTGCGCAACTGCCGCCCGAGTCGGTGCACCGTCTCGATCGCGTCCCGCGTCTCGAGCGGTTCGATGGACCGGTCCTCGTAGCCGGCGTAGTAGGTGATCGTCCCCGGGCTGATGCCGGCGGAGCGCCCGATTTCATCGGTCCGGTCGACGACCGTTTCGGGGTAGGTTTCCCGTACGCGCCGAAAGCTCTCGATCAGCGACGCCCAGAGGTTCATTCGCTGGCCGGCGACCGACCAGTCGATCTCGTTCGACAGACACGCCTCGGCGGTCGACACGCCGAGTTCCGTCTCGTCACCGTCGTACTCGTACTCGGAGCCGAAGACGAAGAGGTGGTTCTCGGCGCGCGTGAGCGCGACGTGGAGCACGCGCCACTCCTCGCCGACCGTCTCGTCCGCGAGGTCCGCGAGCAACGGCGAGTCCACCTCGTCGTCGAGCGTCGCGGCGAGCAGTCGGTAGCGCGCGCGTTCGGCGTAATCGCGATCGACGCACCACTCCTCGTCGGAGAGGTAGGGGACGAGCACGGTGTCGAACTCGAGGCCCTTCGCCTGATGGACCGTCATCACGTCGATCGAGTCCGTCGACTGGGTACCGCGTGTCCGTTCGCTCCCGCTTCCCCGGAGTGTTCCCTCGAGCGCGTCGACGAACGCCGGCGTCAGCGTCTGGACCACCGAATCGGCGGTGTAGGCCTCGACGAACCGCTCGAGACGCTGGAACTCCTCGCGTTCGTCGCTCGTGAGGAACCACTCGAGGCGCGTCACCTCGCGGAACCGGCGGACGAAGCCGGAGAGCGGGTAGACGTCCCGCAATGTCTCCAGTTCGGCGAGGTGATCGCGCGCTCGCTCGAGCCGGTCGGGATGGTCGAGCGCTGTCGGCTCGAGGCTTACGACCGCATCGTACAGCGATCCGTCCCGCTGTTGAAGCGTCGCGAGATCGCTCTCGGTGAGCCGGTACCGGTAGAGCAACACGCGCCGGAGGTGGGCGTCGGCGGTCGGATCGACGAGCACGCGAAAGTAGGAGAGGAGCGTCTGCATTCCCGGCGAAATCTCGCCTCGGGGCGAGCCCGAAATCTCGTAGGGGATCTGTCGGTCGCGGAGCTCGTCGGCCACCGCCTGCGCGTGACGGTTCGTTCGGACGATGACCGCGATGTCCTCGAGCGAGCGCTTCGGGACGTTCTCGGCTTCGTCGTTCAACAGCCGCGAGACGGTCGTCGCGACCTGTTCGGCGGTCGTCCAGTGTATCTCGTCGCTCTCGACCTTGACGACGCGGTCCGGAGGCTGTTCCGTCCCGCTGTCCTCGGCCCCGTTCTCGGTCTCGTCTCCGCTCCCGTACTCTCCGGACGCTCGTCCGACTTCGCGGAGCGTCTTCGAGGACTGTGGCCCGTAGTCGCAGTGATTCGTGAGATCCAGAATCTCCTGGCGCGAGCGGAAGTTGAGTTCGAGTTCGATCGCCTCGTGGTCGTCGTAGGCGTCGGCGAGCCTGTCGAGGCCCTCCCGGTCGGTACCCCGCCAGCCGTAGATCGCCTGATCCTTGTCGCCGATGGCGAGCAGGTCGGGCCGATCGGGACCGTCCGTGAGTTCGGTGATCAAGGCGAACTGCGTCTCGTCGGTGTCCTGGAACTCGTCGCAGTACACCTGCGTCCACTGATCCGTGATCTCGGTCGCGATACCGTCGTCGGTCAGTAGCTCGGTCGCCGTCCGAACCAGTTCGTCGAAGTCCAGCGTCCGTTCGTCCTCGAGATACTCGTGGTAGTCCGCGTAGACGGCGGTGTAGTGGCGCGCCAGTCGCATGAACTCGACGTAGTGTTTCAGGCGACCGAACGGGCTCTGCTCGATCCGACTCGTCGCGGTGCGCCAGATTTCGTTCCCGAACAGCGCCCGGGGCAGCTGTTTCGTCGTCGGCTCCTCGAGCGACAGCACGTCGATCGTGTTCGTCACGCACTGCTGGAGCACGCGAAGATAGCGATCGACGTCGCGAACGACGTCGTCGTCGCGGAACTCGGCCGGTGCTTCCGCGATCTTCTCGCGACAGTAGGTGATGAGCTTGCCGTAGCCGACCAGCGACTGCCGTGACGCCTCGAGGTGTTCGTCCGCGTTGAAGTAGCGCAGCGCCTGATTGTCGAAGGAGAGGTCGTCCCCCGCGGTCCGCTCGAGCCAGAGGACGAACTCGTTACAGAGCTCGAGGGTGCGGACCGCCGGAAGCTGCTCCGCTAACTGGTCCGGCGTGATGTCCTCCTGGCTCATCGCCTGGATGAATCGGTCGACGCCGGTCGCGAGGTCGTCCGGCGAGTCCCGCCCCATGGTCGCGAAGTCGTAGTCGTTCGTCGCGAGCAGTCGGCCGACGATCCGGCGGCGCTTGCGCTCGGTGACGACGTCGAACTCCGGCGAGTAGCCGAGATAGTAGGCGTACTCCCGAACCAGCCGATAACAGAACGAGTGGTAGGTGTAGACGTCGATCGCCGCGGCGGCTTCGGGATCGAGTCGCTCGGCGACCGCGTCTCGAATGCTCCCCGCAGCCTCGTTCGCGAAGGTGAGGACCAGCACGTCCTCGGGGTCGGCGTCGCCGCGTTCGATCGCGCGCTCGATCCGCATGAGCATCGTCGTCGTCTTCCCGGTGCCAGCACCGGCGTCGACGGAGGTACAGGCCGCGTCGCTATCGATGACGGCTGGCTGGTTCCCCTTCGGCCCGAGGCCGTCTCCCTCGTGATTCCCACCCTCCGTGTGGAGATCTCGATCCGCGTCACCCATCAAATCGCACCTCCTCTGCGATGTAGTCCTGACAACAGACCGTGTAGCCACAGTCCGGACAGGCGTGGTCAGAAATCTCGTCCCAGCGATCGGTCGGATCGAACGCTCCGGCTGCCATCTCGCTCGCGACCGCCGCGAGCCGATCGTCGACCGTTCGGTTTCGGTGTTCGTGGGTCATTCCGTAGGTGTGGTGGTCGATGTAGCCGTCGGTCAGATCCTTCGTCTCGAGGCTCGTCTCGACCGTCTCGCGGACCCAGTTGATCGCGGTCTGCGAGCGATCGGCGAGGGGGATCTGGACGTATCGACAGGTTCGATCCTCGAGTCCCAGCTGCTGACAGCGGTTTCGAAGCCCGTCGATAACGACGGCCGTCTCGAAGAGCGAGGTGACGAACGTCGGGTCGAAGACGTCCGCGTCGGGATCGAAGTGATCGGTAAAGCGTTCGGCGATCCCTCGCTCCCAGTCGGACCGGTATCGCAGGAGGCCGAGCGACCTGAGGGTCGGGACGAACCGGACACCCACGATCGATCGGCCGTCGGCGTACACGTAGTCGACGCTGGCGTCGATCGTGACCGATTTGGCCTCGGTCTCGGTCTCGGTTTCCGCTCCCGTCTCCGTTTCGGTCTCCGGCAGCGAAACCGTACTCGAGAGCGGGAGATCCGGCCCGATCACCTCGCCGGCCGTCGCCTCGGCCGTCAGTCGCTCGACTCCCGCCGCGTGGTCGACGCCGACCGTCTCGACGTACGCCTCGAGCGTCGCCTCGAGCACCCGTCGTTCGTGACGTCGCTGGGCCAGCGAGTGGAACCGTTCGTCGTGATCGCCCCAGAGCGTCGCGAGTCGCTCGCGTGCGGCGTCCGCGAGCGCCTCGCGGTCCGTGTCGCCGCGCCGCAGCGCGTCACAGATCGCGGTTCGAAGGAGGCCGATGCGGTCGTCGATCGTCGTCTCGTCGTCGCTTCCCTCGAGATCATCGACGTGGGCGAACTCGTACCGGCGGGGACAGTGCAGGTAGGTCTCGAGACTGTCGACATCGAGTGTTTCGACGCCTGGACCGTCCATTCCCGAGCCGGGGTCGGTTTCCTGCTCAGTCATCGCGCACCACCTCCCCGGCGGCGAACTCGAACTGCGAGCGCACGGCTTCGGCCAGTTCGTCGTCCACGTCGCCGTTCTCGAGGACGACTGCAATCTCCTCGAACAACTCCTCGGTCGCGCCGAGGTCGGCCTCGCCGCCGGTGCTCGCCTCGCGGAGGATCCGCTCGAGTTCGCCGTGGGGCTGGGCGAGCAGCGCTTCGAGGGCGTTCGTCTCGCCGTGGATCGCCGCCGCGGTGTCGGTTTCGACGTTCGGCAGGTCGAGTCCGGCGGTCGCGTCGATCAGTTGGAGGTAGCGCGACTCGTCGTACGTCCGTCGCAGTCCGCCGGAGCCGCGTTCGTACGAGCAGCAGTAGAGATGCGTTCGCGCGGCCCGGGTGCCGAGGGCGAGTCGCCGCCGGGACCGCTGGGCGTGATAGGTTTTGAACGGGTCGCCGACGGTATCGGCGGCGTCGATAGTGGCGAACGTGTCCGTAATATCGTTCACGGACGGATCGGTGACCGCCGGATAGCTGTCCATCCCGCGCAGCCACGCGGTCGGGAACAGTTGCGTGAGGAACTGCTCGCCGGGATAGTTCTCGTCGAGCAGATCGAGCAGGAAGACGGCCTCCCACGAGTCGTACTTGCAGTCGTCGACGGCACAGACCGTGACGCCGCCCGTCGGCGGCTGGGTCTCGACCGCGTGGACGTACGGCGCGTCGTACTGGATGGTCCGCCGGAGCATCCGTCGCAGCCCCTGCCAGTCAGGACCGACGAGGTCCGTCTCCTCGACGAACCGGGCGATCTCGAGCACCCGCCGGACGCTCGCGTACTGCTCGCGGGCGTCGACCCACGCCTCCTCGCGGGCGATGCGCCCCTTCAGGTCCGTCAGGCGGATCCAGCGTTCGAGCGACCGGGCGACGCTCGAGGCGGTACACGACGCGAGCAACTCGGGCGTCACGTCCTCGACGCGGGCGCGAAGGCGCTCGATCGAGACGTCCCGCGGCTCCGTCGTCTCTGTACCCTCTCGGCTGCGAACGGTCCGGTCGTCGATAGCGTCGTCGACGAGTTCGGCGTCGATTCTGTCGGGGTCTCGCTCGCGTTCGCACTGGAGCGTCACGAACGCGTAGAGTTCGTGGACGACCGGATCCTCGGCGAGCGAGGGCGTGCCGATCGTCGCCGTCGGAACCCCGGCCTCGCGGAGCTGCCGTCTGGTTTCGGGAACGCGCTCGATCCGCGGCACGGCGACGGCGAACGCGTCGAAGCTCCAGTCGTGACGGTCCCGAAGCGCCTGAATCTCGCTCGCGACGGCACTGACCTGGTCGCGGGCCGTTCGGGTCCGAATGCGTCGCGCCCGTCCGTGTTCCGCCGGTTCGAATCGGTCGTCAGTGTTGATCGGCTCCACTCCACCAGGTCCTGTTGGCTGGGACGGCTCTCCCGTCGCTAACAGTCGCGTAATCGAGTGGTGGGGCGGTGTCGTGCGCTGATCGTCGTCGGTCCGCTCGAGCGCCGACTCGAGTACCGTCACGTCGAGTTCGTCGCCGACGAGGTCCTCGATACGGCCCGGTTCGACCCGGGTACGCTCGACGCTGGCGTGGCGCTCGCCCAGGCAGACGAGTTCT
Source organism: Natronorubrum halobium (assembly GCF_051351675.1). NCBI lineage: Archaea > Methanobacteriati > Methanobacteriota > Halobacteria > Halobacteriales > Natrialbaceae > Natronorubrum > Natronorubrum halobium. The sequence continues at coordinate 4,639,348 of NZ_CP195595.1, read as the reverse complement.
GCGTCTCGAGCGAGCGCCGCGAGATACCGTCGATCGAGTCGGCGGTACTCCTCGAACTCGACGGCGAGGACGGCGTCGATCGAGTCCGTCACCCGCGTTCGAAGCCCATCGGTGTCCGACTCGAGCAACTCGACGGTCCGCGGGATCACGTCGGCTCGTTCGACGTACCCGCGTGACTCGAGTTCCGCGTGGAACCGATCGTTCATCGCGTAGAGGAAGGCCAGAGAGTCGTGTGGCTCCTGGTCCGCGACGTCGTCGAGTCGCAACTGCTGGCGCGTCGCCTCGAGCAACAGTTGCCCGACGTCGCGGGCGAAACTCTCGTGGGTGGCGGCCCGCTCGAGGTACGCCGGGACGTCGCGACTGGCGCCGTCGATCACCAGCGAGATGAGTTCGATACGCTCCTCGTACTCGAGTCGATCCAGCGTCGGATCGTACTCCTCGAGCACCTTCGAGGCGTGTTCCGGGAGCGACTCGACGCGCGGTGATCGCGGCGAGCCGTCCGTGACGTCGATACCGGCGAGGGCCTCGGTGAGTGACTCGAGGCCTGCCGGGTGGCGTTTCAGGACCAGTACGTTCCGCGGGCCGTACTCGTCGGCGAGGGCGGCGTACTCCTCCGCGATTCGATCGAATAGCACGTCGCTGGGCGCGGGTTCGGGAAGGAGTTTGCAGGTCCCGTCGAGACCTGATGGAGGAGACGCCATCGGTTGATACGTCACGGAGTATGACCGGGTTGGTATTTAAATGTGCGGCGGAGCGTGAATGTGGTCGCCGGTTACAGCACGGACGACAAATCCGCGTGCGGTGGCGCGCGCTGTCGGCGAGGCGCTCCCGCCGGTCGCGCCTCGAGAGACGAACACGTCGCAGCCGAGCCCGCACTACAAACGCCGTTCCGGTAGCCCGTGCTCCGCGTTCCTCACTCGCTCATCCAGTCGCTCGCCTGTGGCTCCCTCGGATCGGTCGGCACTTCGAGCAACACCGGTTCGTCTGCCCCAACTGCCTCCGCGATCCCGTCTCGAATCTCGGCCGGTGTCTCCGCGTGCTCGGCCCGCATTCCGAGACTCGCGGCCAGTCCCGCAAAGTCGATCGGCGCGTCGGACCACGCGTACCGTCCCTCGCCCAACTCGAAGTTCCGCCCGGCGTCGTCGCTGATGATCGCGTAGTCCTCGTTGACGAAGACGACGACGGTGATCGGCAACGCCTCGGCCACCGCAGTGTGTAGCTCGTGAACGCACATCATGAGGCCGCCGTCGCCGGTCAGGACGACCACGTCGTCGTCCGGATTCGCGAGTTGCGCGCCGATCCCCGACGGCAGGCCGGTCCCCATCGTCGCCCACGAGCCCGGATTGACGTACGAGCGCGGTCCTGCGGCCTCGAAGACGTTCAACCCCCAGACGCGAAAGCCGCCCGCGTCGGCCGTGACGATCGCTTCTCGAGGTGTCCCCTCGCGGATGGCCTCGAGCGCGCTAACCGACGTCAGCGGCGGGGACGAGACGCGGAGGTCCGCGAGGCGCTCGTTCGTGGCTGTCCTGACTGCGTCGGCGCGTTCGACCGCGTTACCGCTCGGATACTCGCGGTGAGCGAGCGCCGACTCGAGAGACGACAGCGCCTCGCTGGCGTCGGCCACGATCCCGATCGAGGGGTCGTATCCGGTGCCGATATCGGCCGCCTCGAGCGTCACGTGGACGAGCGCCTCCGGAATATCGACGTCCCAGGCGCGGGTCGCGAGGGCGTCGAAGTCCGTCCCCACCGCGAGCGCCGCGTCGGCGTCCGCGAGCAGCGTGAGTAACTCCGGCGAGGCGCTCCCGGAAAGGGTGCCGGCGACGTAGCCGCCCGGCCCGTCGGGGAGCGCTCCCTTCCCTTTGTAGGTCGTCACGACGGGCGCACCGAGACCGTCGGCGACGCGACGGAGATCGTCGCTCGCGTTTGCGGTCCGCACGCCGCCACCGGCGACGATCACCGGCGCGTCGGCGTCGGCGAGCAGTTCCGCAGCTGCCTCGACGTCTTCTTCGGGGACGCTGGAGACGAACTCCCGGCTGTACTCGCCCGACGTCGCGAGCGGGACGTTCATCGAGAGGTACCCCTTCGGAATCCCGACGCGGACGGGCCCCTTCGGCGGTGTTTCGGCGATCGCGATAGCCTCCTCGAGGACGGCCGCCGTCCCTTCGGGCCGTTCGACGAGAAGGTTCGCCTTGACCACGTTGTCGTAGGTGTCCGGCGGCGTCTCGTGGATCCCGTCACCGCCGCGGATCTCAGGGTCGGTTTCGACGGCGATGTGGATCAGCGGCGTGCAGTCGTTGTACGCGTTCTTCAGCCCGTTCATCGCGTTCATGTCGCCGGGACCGGGCACGACGGCCGTCGCCGCGAGCCTGCCGCTGGTTTCGGCGTAGCCCCACGCCTGATGGGAGACGGCGGTCTCGTGGCGAGCGACCACGAATCGCACGTCCCCTCGCCGATCGATCGCTTCGTTCAGCGGGAGCGTCTGCGTGCCGGGGATCCCGAATACGGTGTCGATTCCAGCCGCTGCCAGACGCTCGATCACCGCGTGACTGACGTCCATACCGGTATCTCGGAAACCATCCACTTAGACCTCCGCCGCGAAACGACGATATCCGCATCGACAATTCTTATAGTGTATAAAGAGTACACAGATGTATGGAGGATATTTTCGTTGCGCGGGTCATGTCGACGTCGCTACAGACCGTCCGCGCCGACACGCTCGTCGAGGAGGCGGCAGAACAGATGCTCGCGAACGAAATCGGCTCGGTCATCGTCGTCGACGAGGACAATCAACTCGAGGGCATCCTGACGACGACGGACTTCGTCGAGATCGTCGCCGAACGCAAGCCGAAGGATCAGACGCCGGTCTCGACGTACATGAGCCGGAACGTCACCACGGCCACGGCGCAAGACAGCATTCGCGACGCCGCGGACCTGATGGTCGAACACGGCTTCCACCACCTCCCCGTCGTCGACGAGGACGAGGGTGTCATCGGCATCGTCACGACGTCCGATCTGGCGGCGTACCTCTCGCGCGAAGAGACGCCGAGCCCGGAGTAGTCGATACAGTCGCCGACCGACTGTTCGGGCCGAGACGTGCCGTTTCGGTCGTCATCGACTCACGATCTTCTCCCGTTTTCGCACGCTCGAGCGGTGGGCTTCGAGCGAGTTGCCCGAATCTATGCGCAACGGTCGACGGCCAGTCGAACGCGACGATACCCATCGCACGGAACGGGTCATCGCCGCACCGAGTTAGTCGTCGACGGCGTCGCCTCGTCAGTCGCTCAACGGCTGTAATTGCAGTGTTCCTCGCGAAGCTGCTGCGGGTGGCGCCCGACCGCGACCGTCCGCCGGCCCTCGAGTCGATACCAATGGAAGGGTTAGCGCTCGGTTGCGTGATCGTCGTCTTCGGTCATCCAGCGGACCGTCTCGTCGAGCTGTTCGCACAGCGCACGCGCTTCCGACGGCGTCAGTTCCACGTCCGCGTGGCCCGTTCCGTGGTCGCCCGCCATCGCGTCGATACTCAGGACCAGACGGTGGCCGTCCGCCGACTCCGGCCGGACCGAAACGTCGGCCCGGTCGGGATAGTCCCGCGGCGGGCCGAGTTCGAGGTCGGTCTCGCCGCGCGTGACGCCTACCTGGACGCGATCAGCGTGCTCGAGATCGATCGAGTCCGTCGGTTTTTCGTCGATCGGCGCCCGGTCTCGATCTCGGTTCGTGCCCTCGACCTCATCGATCGTGGTATCATCCGCCATACTCGGCACTTCGACCGCATTCGCCTTGGCTGTACTCCCGGTGGGATCCTCCCTCGCTCAGCGTTGCCGGCGGAACGCGCAGTCGACTCACTCGGGGACGTCCGACCGACGTGAGGTCGCCATCGGATCGGGTCGATGCTCGAGACGGTGACTCGAGTCCGCGCTCGATTGCAAACGGGCACTTCTCGAACTTCTCAGTCCGACGAGTCGCCCTCGCCGCTCTCTCAGTCGACGGCGAACGTCTCCTCGTCGATCCGTCCGCCGCCGACCCAGCACTCGCGGGCGAACCACGCGAAGTAGCCGACCATGCCGGCTGTGAGTACGACTTCGAACGCGCCGAGGCCGGTGATACCGTCGCCCTCGACGAGCGCCGCGAGGCTGATCGTACCCCACCCGACCGCGATCATCGCGATGGCGACGGCGGCGACGCGCGGCCAGCCGACGGTCCGCGAGCCGATCGTAACGCGTTCCCGGAGTCCGGCGACGAGCATCGTCGCTCCGGCGAGGACAAGCCACGAGACCACGCCGAGCATGGAAAGCGTCGTCGGGACGCCGAGCGCGACGACGAACATCCCTGCCAGAAGAAGCGTGACGAAGCCGCCGCCGGCGAGGCCGTGTCGGACGACGGTCTTCTTCGCGTTCATACGTGCGGCGTTCGCTGTCTGCCGCCGTTAACCGTTCGGATCGCCGTCGGTTCGGCTCGGTCGTCGCCGTCACTCGAGCGCGCCTGCAGCTCGGTCGCTACCGCGCGACCTCGCCGGTCAGTCGTCGCTCGAGGTCTCGATATCCGCCGACAACCCCTGTGCCATCTCGATGTCTTTCGAGTTGTTCAGCGTCCAGGCGGTCCGTTCGGTGACGGCTTCGATAGCCTCACGGGCGCTCGGGTAGCCGTTCCCGGATTTCTTCACGCCGCCGAAGGGCAACTGGACCTCCGCGCCGATACACGGGAGGTTCGCGTACGCGAGGCCGAGCTCCGCGTGATCTCGGAAGTGGTGGATCTGCCGGTAATCCTCGGAGATGATCGCTCCGGCGAGTCCGTAGGGCGTGTCGTTGTGGATCTCGACCGCGTCTTCGATGTCGCCCGAGTACTCGAGGAGGGCCACGTGTGGGCCGAACACCTCTTCGTTGATACAGCGCAGATCTGTGTCGTAGTCGATCTCGTAGACGAACGGGCCGACCCAGTTGCCGTTCGCGAAGCTGCCGCTTCGCTCACCATCGGCGGCAGTGGCCGCCCCGTCCTCGTGGCCGTCCGGAATCTCGTCGTCCGCGAGATCCGCTCGATCGACGAGCACGTCGGCACCCTCGTCTCGCGCGATCTGGTTGTGTCGGTGGATCTTCTCGACGTGGTCAGCCTCGATAGCGGGGCCCATGAACGTGTTCTCCTCGAGCGGGTCGTCGACGGTGATCTCCTCGGCGACCGCGACGAACCGTTCCTTGAACTCGTCGTAGACGTCGGTGTGGACGATCAGCCGTTCGGAGGAGACGCAGCGCTGGCCGGTCGTCTTGAAACTCGACATCACCGCGGAGTGGACGGCGATGTCCAGATCCGCCTCCTCGGTGACGACGATGCCGTTCTTGCCGCCCATCTCGCAGGCCGCGAGCTTGCCGGGCTGGCCGCCGACCTTGCCCGAGATTTCGTGGCCGACCTCCGCGGAGCCGGTGAACAGGACCGTATCGACGCGGTCGTCGTCCACGATGGCGGCACCGGCGTCGCCGAAGCCCTGGACCATATTGAAGACGCCGTCGGGAACGCCGGCGTCGTCCATCATCTCGGCGATGATTTGCCCGCACCACGGCGTCTGTTCGGCGGGCTTCCAGACGACGGTGTTACCCTCTACGAGGGCGATGGCCATGTGCCAGAACGGGATGGCGACCGGGAAGTTCCAGGGGGTGATACAGCCGATGACGCCGCGGGGTTTGCGGCGCATGGAGGCGTCTTTGCTCCCGATTTCGCTCGGAACGACATCGCCGTGGGGATGCCGAGCGTTGCCCGCGGCCCACTCGACCATGTGGTAGGCCTCGACGACGTCCGCGCGACCCTCGCTGATCTCCTTCCCGCACTCCTTCGTGACGATTTCGGCCAGTTCGTCGGTGCGTTCGCGCAGTTCGTGGTAGATGCCCCAGAGGTACTCCGCGCGGTCGATGTAGGAGAGTTCGCGCCACTCGTCGGTCGCGTCCTCGGCGGCCTCGAGCGCCGCGTCGATGTCGGACTCGGTCCCCCGGTGGAACCGGGCGAGCTCCTCGCCCGTCGCCGGATTCTCGCTCGCGAACGTCTCGGTTCCGTCGCCGTCGTCGGACTGCGTCGGACTGCTTTCGGGACTTCGTCCCGCTCCGTCGGTCCACTGCCCGCCGATGTGGTGACCGTACACCTGCTCTGTGGTTTGCTGACTCATGGATAGCGGTTGGTCTGTAGGTGTCGAATAACGCGACCCGTCCATGGGAGGGTGGAGATTCGTGAAACACGAACTATTTGAATTGGTAGACACTGGCATAGACTACAATGAACGGGAGCCGTCCACTCCACGGAACGCGAATCACGCTCGATCTGTGGCATCCGAACTGCTGGGCGATCGAATCCACCGAGCGCGTCGGCGGGGGAATCCTGGCACACGCGATCTACACGGCACCGACCACGGAGGGGGAATCAGTCAACGGACTCTTCACCGCGTTCGGCCAGTCGACCGACGAGGTCGAGGGGTTAATCGACGAGATCGACGAGTCGCCGCTGGCCGGCGAAGTCCTCGAGTTACAGGAACGGTTCGGCCGGCGACAGTCCTCGTCCCGCCCGGGAAACGTCGTCCGCGAGTTCTTTCTCGAGTACGATCCCGCGGACATGATCTGTCCGACGCTGTTAGAGCACGGCTTCGTCCACAGCGCCCCCGTCCGGATCGAGGACGGACAGGAGTCCTGGGAGGTCTGTTTCGCCGGGGATCGAGACGGAATCGAAGCCGCGATCGACGGCGTCTGTGAGGACTCCGACGCGGAAGTATCGGTCGAGACCATCACGAGCACGCCGACGGATGAGTCCGAACGCAAACACCGGATGGACGCGCTCACCAGTACGCAGCGGGAGGTGTTCGAACTCGCGCGCAGCCGAGGCTACTATCAGTGGCCCCGCGGCGTCTCGACCCGCGAACTCGCCGGTGAACTCGACATCTCGAAGACCACGTTCCTCGACCACCTGCGGAAGGCCGAATCGAAACTGCTGGATCCAGACGATCTGGGTAGCGAGTGAGGGACAGGAGGATCCATCGAGTCCGTCGATGAGTGATGCGGGTGCCGACTCTATCGGTAAGTACAGGGCAAAGAGTTACCGCAGCTATTGATTGTCGGTACAGCGTATGTGTCTATCGTAAAAGAGCAACCATCAAGCAAGATTCTCTAATGAAACGGAAAGCCACTCTACAGGGATTGTAGCCGGTGTTTTAAAGCAATATACCTGCAAGTGCACCCGACAGTATCACCCCACTCGGTGTGTAAGGAATATCCGAGTGACTCCGAATATGCTCCCGGATAATCCAAACTCCTCTGATGAGCACGAGAGGGAAAGTGAGTGAGCCAGAAACACCATAATGAACAACAACGAACAGCGTCCCGGTTCTGGCTCTGACCGGGCCATCGAAGACGGTGAGACGTACCACCACGCCGAACATGGGCAGATCAAAGTCACAGGAATCTGGCACCAAACCCAGCCCCTCGATACGACGCGCAATATCGATGATCAAAACATGATCGTCGTCCGCTACATTCCCGGCGAGGATGGAAACTGGATCGATGAACTCGCCGAACCGTTGGACGACTTTCTTGACGGGATAGACTGACCCCGAGCGGTCAGTAAGCACAGATAGTGAACGCGTATCTCACCGCAAACGGGTAACGGAGTCAGGTAGTTCCAATTGAAACGGGTTAGACACCGGTCTCTCAGCCGTCGTGCGACCGGGCGTGTACCGATTTTCCGCGGCTCCGTTACGACCCGACTACCGCTCGAAGGGCGAACAGGGCGTTCTCCTTCCGTTCGCGGACGCGACGGTAGAAGTACGAGAGCCACTTCTGTCCGTAGGGGGCGTACTGATAGACCTCGTACTCCGCGGCGAGGTCGCGTTGTGCGTCCTCGCGAACGCCCATGAGCAACTGGAACTCGAACGGCGTCTCGTGTCTTTCCGAGAGGTGCTCGACGTACTCGATGATCTCCGGGTCGTGACTGCCGACCGCGATCCCGTCGTCGAACGTCTCGAAGGCGACCGCGAGCAGTTCGCGATACGCCTCGTTCACCCGCTCTTTTTTCTTGTACGCGACGCTGCTCGGTTCGTCGTACGCGCCTTTGACGAAGCGTACTTTTCCGGGAACGTCGGCCAACCGTTCGACGTCCTCTCGCGTGCGCTTCAGGTTCGCCTGAACGCAGACACCGACGTTCCCATCGGTCTCGCGTGCGTGCCGTTCGAACGCGTCGAGGGTTACGTCGGTCGTCGTGTAGTCCTCCATGTCGATCCAGACGAAGACGTCGTGCTCGACGCCCGCGTCGACGATTCGCTCGAGGTGGGTCCGAAAGACGTTATCGCCGAGATCGAGCCCGATCTGCGAGGGCTTGACCGAGACGCAGCAGTCGAGGCCGGCGTCGTCGATGGCCTCGATCAGGTCGATGTAGGCGTCGGCGTCGGCGGTCGCGTCCGACGGATCGTCGTAGTGTTCGCCGAGCAGATTCAGAATACCGCTGATATCGTCCCGATTGAGAGTCTCGACGTGTGATAGTGCCCCAGAGGGATCCTCAGCCGCAACAAAATTGCTCGCGATTGGCAGGAGCATTGGCGGATACTTGGAAGGAAAGGGGAGTAAACGGACACCCGACCATAGACGACTCGCCGATCGAATACGACCGGTCCGACTGTGGCGTCCCCGCCGCTGAAACAATTTGCTCGATGACAGACTCACCGATCGAAGAACGCTCAGCGCCGGGCTACCATCCGGTTTCCGGCACGTCGGCGGTTTACTACAGTCCGATCCGTTGTAGACTGAAGTGGACATTACGTAACAGATCTGGCAGATACTGCGCCCAATCCGTCCATGGTCGGTGGTGCTACTAACGGGAACCGTTCCCAACGCAAACCATCGCACGACGACTGATGACACATCACTCTGAAACCGGCGGGATATACTGACGTACGGGAGCGCCCTGGGGGTCGCGACGCTGGCCGGTTGTATCGTGATTCTCGACTCATTGGTTTCGGATCGCTCGACGATGTCGGACGTCTCTGTACGGTACGTAGCGCGCGAGGGCCTATACTGGGACCCGACCATGGGACCGTCGAACGGACCGAATCCGTCTCATCGGTCGGCTCTCGAGAAGCGCGAAACCCGAGCAGATGCGGGAGCGTTCGATCGACCGCTCGTCGATTCTGCGGCCTCGAGCACCGGGACGCTCGAGCCTCGCTCAGTCGTCGTCCATCGGTGCCGACACCGGTTCGACGCGCTCGCCGCGTGGCCCCTCGAGATCGATCTTCGGCAGCAGATCACGCAGGTACTGTCCCGTATGCGAATCCTCGAGTCGGGCGACGTCTTCAGGCGTCCCCGTCGCGACGATTTCGCCGCCGTTCTCGCCGCCTTCGGGACCGAGGTCGATGACGTGGTCGGCGTTCTTCACGAGATCGAGTTCGTGTTCGATGACGACGATGGTGTTGCCGTCGTCGGTCAGCCGGTGGAGGACGTCGATGAGCTTGCGCTCGTCCTCGCTGTGGAGCCCGGTCGTGGGTTCGTCGAGCAGGTAGAGCGTCTCGCCGGAGTCCTTCTTCCCGAGTTCCTCGGCGAGTTTGATCCGCTGGGCCTCCCCGCCGGAGAGCGTCGTCGAGGGCTGGCCGAGTTTCATGTAGTCGAGGCCGACGTCCTTCAGGAGCTGGAGGCGACGGCGGATCTGGCTCGAGGACTCGAAGAACTCGTAGGCCTCCTCGACTTCCATCTCCAGCACGTCGGCGATAGTCTTCCCCTTGTACGTCACGTCCAGGGTGGCGTCGTTGTACCGAGCGCCGTCACACTCCTCGCAGGGGACGTACACGTCCGAGAGGAAGTTCATCTCGATCTTCACCGTTCCCTGTCCGCCACACTCCTCGCAGCGGCCGCCCTTGACGTTGAACGAGAAGCGTCCCTTCTCGTAGCCGCGCTGTTTCGCGAGTTTCGTCGAGGCGAACAGTTCGCGGATGTAGTCGAAGACGTTGGTGTACGTCGCCGGGTTCGAGCGCGGCGTTCGACCGATCGGCGACTGGTCGATCAGCCGCACGGTTTCGATCTCGTCGAGGCCCTCGAGGGCGTCGTGGTCGCCCGGAATGACGCTCGTGTTGTCGTTCATCTTGCGGGCCAGCCCCTTGTAGAGCACCTCGTGCATCAGGGTGGACTTCCCGGAACCGGAGACGCCGGTGATCGCGGTGAAGTTACCCAGCGGAATGTCGACGTCGACGTCGTCGAGGTTGTGCTGGCGGGCGCCGCGGATCGTCAGCGCGCCGTCGGGATCGCGGCGCTCGTCCGGAACCGGGATCTGTCGCTGGCCGGAGAGATACTCGCCGGTAATAGAGCCCTCGGTCCCCTTGACTTCCTCGACGGGACCGTTCGCGACGACCTCGCCGCCGCGCTTGCCGGGACCGGGACCCATGTCGATGACCTGGTCCGCCCGGCGCATCGTCTCCTCGTCGTGTTCGACGACGATCAGGGTGTTCCCGATGTCGCGCAGCTCTTCTAAGGTGTCCAGCAGTCGGTCGTTGTCCCGCTGGTGGAGCCCGATCGAGGGCTCGTCCAGCACGTAGAGGACGCCGACGAGACCGGAACCGATCTGGGTGGCGAGGCGAATCCGCTGGCTCTCGCCGCCGGAGAGCGTGGCGGCCTCGCGGTCGAGCGTGAGGTACTCGAGGCCGACCTCGCACATGAAGCCGAGCCGTGCGCGGATCTCCTTTAAGATCTCCTCGGCGATCACCTTCTCGCGCTCGGTGAGATCGGCTTCCATCGACTCGAAGTGCTCGAGGGCGTCGCCGATGCTCATCGCGTTGATCTCCGTAATGGCGGTGCCGTCGACCAGGACGGCTCGGCTCGCGGCCTTCAGACGGGTGCCGTCGCAGGCCGGACACTCCGTCGCCGACATGTAGTCCTCGATGTGATCGCGGGTCGAGTCGGAGTCGGTCTCGAGGTAGCGCCGCTCGAGGTTCGGAATGACGCCCTCGAACTTCTTGCGCTTGCGCCGGGTGCCGTTCTTGGTGTTGCGCTCGAACGTTACCTTTCGGCTGGTGCCGTAGAGGAACGCCTGCTGGGTCTTCTCGTCGATCTCCTCGAACGGCGTCGACAGCGAGACGTCGAAGTGCTCGGCGACGGCGTCCAGCCGGGTCCGGTAGTACGAGCGGTTGTAGCTCCAGGGCTCGAAGACGTGCTTGAGCGACTTGGACTCGTCCTGAATGACGAGGCTCTCGTCGATCTCCTTCGTCTCGCCGAGCCCCTCACACTCGGGACAGGCGCCGTGGGGCGAGTTGAACGAGAACGAACGGGTCTCGATCTCGGGGACGTCGATCCCGCAGTGGGTACACGCGAGGTCCTTCGAGAACTCGACGACGAAGCGGTCGTCCTCCTCGGTCTCGTCGCCCAGCGCGCCGGTTCGGCGGGCCGCGTCGCCCAGATCGCTCGCGACGTCTTTCGGCGCGTCGGGGAGGATGACCTTCAGGACGCCCTCGGCCTCCTCGAGCGCCGTCTCGACGCTGTCGATGATCCGCGGACGGGCCTCGGTGGTGACCTTCACGCGGTCGACGATCACGTCGATGGTGTGGTCGAAGTTCTCGTCCAGGTCGGGTCTGTCCAGGGTGAGGTCGTGTTCCTCGCCGTCGACCTCGACGCGGGCGTAGCCTTCGGAGACGAGTTCGTCGAACAGGTCCTCGAAGGCCCCCTTCTGGTCGCGGACGACGGGGGCCGCGAGTTTGACCTTGGTGTTCTCGGGGAGTTCGAGGATGCGTTCGACCATGTTCTGTGCGCTCTGCTCGCCGACTTCGCGTCCGCACTCGGGACAGTGGGGGGTACCGACGCGGGCGTAGAGGAGTCGGAGGTAGTCGTGTAACTCCGTAACCGTCCCGACCGTCGATCGCGGGTTGTTCGCGGCGTTCTTCTGATCGATCGAGATCGCCGGGGAGAGTCCCTCGACGGTTTCGACCTGCGGTTTGTCCATCTGGCCGAGGAAGTTCCGGGCGTACGCCGAGAGGCTCTCGATGTACCGGCGCTGGCCTTCGGCGTAGATCGTCTCGAACGCCAGCGATGACTTCCCCGATCCGGAGAGACCGGTGACGACGGTGAACTCTTCGCGGGGGATCGTGACGTCGAGGTCCTTGAGGTTGTGTTCCTCCGCACCCCGCACCTCGATGTAGTCCTTGCTCATGTGTTGGTGGTGACTGGTGACTGCAGATATTCGCGACTCGCTGCTCGATTCACTGTGATTGAGTCAGTGGCCGGAGGGACTTAACGGGTCTGGAAGCCCGGTAGCGTGGGCTATGCTAGCAAATGGTTGTTCGGAGCGACTCGAGCGGTCCGAGACCTGGCAGCCCCTTCACTCGGCCGGTTCGGCCGGTTGGACAGTTTCCGTCTGCTCGACGACCGTGCGGTCGGGCAGTTCCGGATCGGGTTTCCGGCCCAGGGTGAGCAGGCGTTCGGTGAGGGTGAGCTCTTCCGGGCTCGGACTCGGTTTCTGGATCTCCTCGTACTCGACCGCGACACCCGCGTCGGCGGGCGCGATACGGACGGCACACAGCTGGTAGGACGGGTAGAAGACCGGCGGCAGGATGCCGATGATCCCGTCGCGGCGGTGGAGCCGTTTCAACCACGTTCCGGAGTTGACGAGCAGCCCGTCCCCGATGTCCCGTACCCCCGGACGGTGGGTGTGACCGTAACAGAAGACGGTCGTCTCCGGTCGCTCGTCGAAGACGTCTCGAGCGGCCGCTACGTACGGCTTTTCGGGGTCGACGGTGATGTCCGTCTCGAACACCCCGAAGCGGTCGATCGTCTTCCTGACGTCCCGCTTGAGGAAGTAGACCGGGATACCGACGAGCACGAGCAGTCCGGCGACCCCGATGTTGATCGCGAGCAGGAACCAGACGGCCGTCCCCGCCAGCCCGAACTGGCCGAGATAGGCCTCGGTCTGGTCGACCGGCAGCGAGACGATGCCGGCCAGATCGAGTCCCGCGAGCACGGCGAGAAGGGCGCTGATGTTGAACACTAGCAGGAACGGGACGAGGGCGTACCGCATGAGCGGGTTCATCTCGCGGTAGAAATACTTCGAGAACAGCCAGACCGGCATCCGCTCGGTGGGCGTGACCGCCTGCACGTCCTTCAGCCAGTTGTACCGCCCGCGCTCGGAGAGTTGGCCCGCTCGGCTCGTCACCTGCGTGTTGTAGTAGTAGCCGAGCGGCGACGCGTGGGGGTTCCCCCAGTCCTCAATGCGATTGTTGGAATCGTGCTGATGGCCGTGTTCGAAGTGGATCGCTTGCTCGCCGACGGGACGGCTGATCGATTTCTCCTGGACGAGGTCGACGTTGTACTCGGCGAAGCGCTCGACGTACTCGTCGTAGGCGGCCAGTTCGTGGTCGTGGTTGCCCGGCAAGAGCGTGATCGGGACGTTCTCGCCGGTCGCGCGGAGCTGTGTGAACAGCTTCGGATACGTCCCCTCCAGCGCGTCGAACTTCTCGATGCCGTCGATTCGGGTGAACTCCCAGAGGCCGAACGCGTCGCCGTTGATGATGAGCTCCGCGTCCTCGTCGGTCGTTTCCAGCCGCTCGAGAAAGGCGAGCAGTTCGTCGAGAAACTCCACCTCCTCGAGTTGCTCGTCGCCGCCGATGTGGAGGTCACTGATCACGTAGTAGACGGGATCGCCGGCAGCAGCAGCCATTACCCCAGGTTCTGGGCCCGGCGGTAAAATCGTTGTTACATGAGGACTGCGGGATACCAGTTCGCCTCCCGCTCAACGAGCCGCCGAGACGGTCAGTCCAAACTGACTTCGGGTAGAAGCACGAACGGGAGGCCATGAGCGACGACACCGGCCCGGAACTGGTCGTCGAGGAGTTCGTCGACTACTGTCACACGCAGGCCGGCTTGCTCTCGGGGCGCGTCGAGACGATGCGCGACGAAGCGGACGACCTGCTCTCCGAAATCGACGAAGAGATGGCCGAACTCCGGACTCGACTCGAGGACCGCGCGACGGGCGTCGAAGGCGTCGGCGGCCCGTCGACCCCGGCCGGACCCGGCGACCTCGATATCGATGCCCTCGAGGAGTTAGAGAGCGACGTCAAGGAGAAGCAGCTCCTCGTCGAAGCCAAACAAACGCGCATGCAGGCGTTTCAGGATCTCGCGGCGGCGTACACCGATCTCGCCGAGGAACTCCAGTCCGACGCCGACGACGGGTCGGCGGCGTTGAAACGCGTCGTTCAGTTCGAAGCGGACCGCGACGCACCGGCGTACTTCGAGGAGCGACAGACGCTGGTCGAAGCCGCGGCGGACTCGAATGCAGCCGAGCGGGACTGACGACAGAAGACGACTGCTATCGGACATCTCCGGCCCGAGCAGCCGCTCACTCCTCGCTGGCTGCTCGGACCGTCAACACCGGCGTCGTCGCCGTCCGTAACACGCGTTCCGTAACACTTCCTAACAGGAGCCGATCGAGTCCGCTTCGCCCGTGCGTCCCCATCACGACCAGATCCGCATCGACGTCGTCCGTGTAGGTTCGAATCTTCCGGTGCGTCGATCCGTACTTGACCGCGCGCTCCGCAGTGACTCCTTCGCTCTCGGCCTTTTCGAGACCGTCGTCGACGACCTGCCGAGCGGAGTGCTCGAGTCGCTCGAGTCTGAGGTCGTTCCGGTCCTCGACCCCCGCCGGCGTCACGTCGACGATCGAGAGGAAGTGAACGGTCGCGTCGTGGTGGCTCGCGATCGCCAGCGCGTGCTCGACTGCGACGTCAGCGTACGCGCTGCCGTCGGTCGGAACCACGATCGTCTCGATCGGATAGGGGCGTCTGACCTCGGGGGCACCCCGAACGACGAGGACGGGGACGTCGGCGTCGCGGACGACCGCTTCGGTCACGCTCCCGAGCAGGAGGCGCCCGACGCCGCGTCGGCCGCGCGTTCCCATGACGATCGCGTCGACGTCGTGCTCGGCGGCGGATTCGAGGATCGCCTCCCGCGGCTCGCCGGTCTCGACCTCTTCGATGACGGGCGAGCCGGTCTCCCCCGCCCAGTCGCGACTATTGGCGAGCGGGTCGTCCGTATCGTCCGGATCCGCGTACGGATCGACCACGTACAGGACGTGGACGGTCACCTGCTCCGCGGCGGCGAGCTCGCCGGCGTACTCGAGCGCCGCGTTCGCTGGGCCGCTGCCATCAGTCGGAACGAGGATCCGGTCGAACATACGTATTCGTCGTTCCGACGTGCCTTACAGCTACCTCCCGTTCCGGACGATCGGGAGACGGCGGGCACACCGGATGACACGAGTGCTGCGTGTCGTTGTTCGACTGCGGATTACGGCTCCCGTCACTCGGATCGGCGTTCCGGTTTCCGTCACTCGGACCGGCGTTCCGGTTTCCGTCTCTCGGAACGACGGTTCGTCTCCCGTCGGTTACACTCCCTCGAGCAGCGCGTCCACGTCCGCTTGCGTGTTGAACGCGTGAACCGACGCCCGGATCGCCTCGGGGCCGGGGAGCGACCGAATCACGACGCCGCGTTCCGAGAGTCGCTCGACGGTCGCTTCCGGGTCGTCGACCGCGATGGTCACGAGCCCCGACTCGTAGCTCCGCGGACTCAGCAACTGTTCGTCCGAGAGGCCGTCTTTGAGTCGATCCGTCAGCGTCTCGATTCGGTCCCGAATCGCGTCGAAGCCGATCTCCTCGAGACACCCGATCGCCGCCGTCAGTCCGGCGTAGGGTGCCGGACTCGAGGTCGCGACCTCGAACCGCTTCGCCCCGGTCTCGTACCGGTAGTCGGCGGCGTTCTCGTCGACGACGCTGCGGTAGCCGATCGCGGACGGCACGAGGTTCCGTTCGCGCTCGAGTCCCTCTCGAACGTAGAGGAAGCCGGACCCGAACGGCGCGCACAGCCACTTGTGACCCGCGGCGACGACGAAGTCGGCACCCCACCGGCCGACGTCGACCGGCAGCTGTCCGGATGCCTGTACGGCGTCGACGAGCACGAGCGCGCCCGCGTCGTGGGCGACGTCGACGATCTCCGAAATCGGCAGCCGGGTGCCGTGGGTCCAGGTGAGCGAACTCACGCAGAACAGGGTCGCGTCGCTCGCCGCCGCTTTCACGGCCTCGAGGTCGAGACGGCCGCCCGCCGTCTCGAGCGTGCGACTCTCGATCCCGCGTTCCCGCTCGAGACGCTGCCACGGGAGGATCCCCGCGGAGTGCTCGAGATCGGTCCGGACGACGACGTCGCCCGCGTCCCAGTCGACGGCTCCCGCGACGCGGTTGATCCCGTCCGTCGTGCTCTCGGTGAGGGCGATCTCGTCCGCGTCGGCGCCGAGCAGGCCGGCCACCGCCGCCCGCGACTCGTCGTAGATATCGAACGCCGCGGGGTACTGTCCCTCCTCGGTCGGCGCCTCGTACTCGTGGTACTCGAGGGCAGATTCGGCCGCCTCGACGACCCGACGCGGACTCGGTCCGCCTGCGCCCCAGTTCAGATAGGCGGTGGATTCGAGGGCCGGGACGGTCTCGCGAAGGTCCAGCGGTATCATGGGAACCGCGTTCGCGGGCCGTGGTGTTAGCAACTCGCTTTTCCCGTGTTCGTTTCGCCGACTCAGTCGTCCCCAATCCGGTTCGTCCAAATCGGCGACGGGGAGCTACTCGAGTACCACGATGTCCGTCGGCTGTTCGTCGACCGCAAGTCGTTTCTCTGTCCAGTCGGCGGCTGCTGACGTCCCAGCACTCGTCGACGACGGGAGCGGCCTTCTCGGCCTCCACGGGGCTGCGTACACTCGTCCGATTCGACGGAAGAGACGCTCATTTCGCACCGTCGTCGCAGGGACGTCTGCGGCCGCATACTGTCGGACACGAACGCAGCGAGAACACGGCGGCATCACATCACAGTCGGTAAACTCAAGGACGTGTGACCTGATTCTGCGAACCAGAGTATACCAATGCAGATTTCCGAAGAACTCCTCTGTCTGTTTTCTGGGCGAATCGAAGAACGAGACGGGTCGTACGTGATCGAGGTTCCGAAACGTGAACTCTCCCTCGGCGACGTAGACGAAGACAGGTCGTACCGGGTAGCGGTCCTGTCTACCCCCACGGAACCGACAGCGAAGACGGAACGCGAGCCGGAGCGGAACGATAGCCCGCTGGGACGGAACGACGGTTCGCTGGAGCCGCCCGTCGAAGAAGGTGAAACGCGCGTGGTCGATATCGAGAGTATCGGCGAGCAGGGAGACGGGATCACGCGCGTCGAGCGCGGGTTCGTCGTCATCGTCTCGGGTGCGGAGAAAGGGGAGCGAGTGCGGATCGAAATCACTCAGGTGCAGGAAAACGTCGCGTTCGCTGACGTGGTGGAACGGCTGGATTACTACGAGTAGCGTTCGGAAACGCCGTGGTTCTTCACTCTCGACGAATCCACGCGCGAACTGGTCGGAAGCGGACGAGTGCTACAGCTCGGGCGGCGAGCGAACGACAGTGAGCCAGAAGAACTCGAACGAGCGCACCAGTGCGATGAAGTCGTCGGGCCCGACCGGCTTCGTGAGATAGGCGTTGGCTCGGATCTCCGACGTGTCGATGAGATCCGCTCCGGTCTCGGAACCCGTTAACACGATCACGGGAATGTGGCACAGTTCGGAATCGCTCTTCATCGCACGGAGGATTGCTTCGCCGGTCGATCGCAGTAGATACCAATCCAGTAGCACGATATCCGGTTTCGGAGCGTCCGTGAACTCGTCGCGCTGATTGATGAAATCGAGAGCCTCCTCTCGATCGGTGACGACGTGAAGCGTATTGACGATATGTGCATCCGCCAACGCCTCTTTAACGAGTCGCGCGTCTCCGGGATTATCTTCCACCAGTAGAATCTCCACCTCTCGGCCAGAGGCGGAGGGGTTAGAATCCATTGACCAAAGTATGTTGGACGACGCTTTAAATACCTCGGTTGCCGACCGCTCCGGTTTCCACTGTCAGTCCGCATCGCTGCGAACCGACCGCTCAGTACGGGCCTCGACGGAGCCAGTGTGCCCTGTCACGGAGGGAACGCGGCGGTCAGATCGGCACCTTCGCGACGGTCTCAGATATTGCCGCGCAGGACGATCTCCTCGCCGACCGACTCGAGCATGTCCTCCGTGACGATGTAGTCCTCCTCGTCTTCCCCTTCCACGCCGATCGTCGCGAGCACGTGCTCCGCGACGGAGGGGTTCGGATCGACGGCGGCACGTCCGCCCTCGACTTTCGCGACGATTCCGAGTTCCTTCCCTTCCGCGTCGATCACCGTCTTGCCAACTTCGTCGTCGGACAGTGTCGCTGTCATATCGGGTGCTATCACGACGACCGGGATAACTCTCGGGCCGTCCCGTGCCGGTCGAGACGGCTGACTGTGCGGGTCACCGCAACCCGCTGCACACGCGCCCCCGGACTATTTGACGACGGCCGGCGTGACTAGTGACGACGCCTCGTTCCAGCTATGACTCACACTATCGAGATCAGCGACGACCTGAAAGAGCGACTCGACAGCCACTGCGAGGAGGGACAGTCCCACGAGGAGTTCATCGAGGAACTGGTCTCGATCTACGAGACCGACGGCGCGTTCCTCCAGGAAGGGTACTCCGAGTAATCGCGGACGATGGCAGTCGTCGCAGAACGAGCAGTAACCGCTCGTGAAGCGAGCGGTTGCCAGCCGAATCGGAGCGAAACCCCTCGACGGCGGCCTTTTCACATCGTGATCAACTGCTGCCGAACGAGAGGGATCGACGACGCCGATCAGTCGTCGTGCGTGGCCGGTTCGTGCTCTCGCTCGTGGCGTTGTCTCTCCTGAAGGTGTTCGATCGCGTGGAGTTCGACGACGGGGACAACCTTGGAAACCGTCAGGAAGATCAACATCACCATTCCGACGGTACCGATGATCGACGCGATTTCGATAAAGCTCGGGATGTACTCCCCGGGCGTCGCCCCGTAGATGTCGAAGGTCGGGTGGAAGAACCCTTCGACGACGAAGAGGATCTTTTCGAGTAAGGTAGCGGTGAGGACCATGATACCCGCCGCGACGGCCCGTTTCTTGGTGAATAGACTCGGACGGATCGTCTGCGCGAAGATGAACGCGAGCACCGTCAACACCAGCAGCATCGAGAACTGGTAGATGGGATGACCGAGCCGCGCCTCCGCCGCGTGGGTCGCATCGACGGGGGCCACGAAGAGCCCGGCGACGTTCTGCTGGAGCTGCAGCCAGAGGAACAGCAGGCAGAAGAACCCGAGCCACAGGAGCAGCCCCCGGAAGATGTCGTCGGTGACGATGTGGTCCCAGTCGTACGCCCTCCGGAAGCTGTAGGAGAGGAGGATCACGCCGCTGATCGCCGACGTGAGTGCGATGGTGAGGAACTGCGGCCCCTGAACGCCGCCGAACCACGTCGGGTACGTCGGAATCACCGCGAACAGCCACGGAATGACGCCGCCGTGAAGCAGGAGCGGAGCCATGATGATGATCGCCAGCGCGAGCCACCAGACCATACGCTGGACGACCTCGTCTTCCCGCTCGGTGTACCCCACGGTGATCATTCTATAGAGCGGTCCGAAGCGATCCGGGAGGTCGTCTCGCAGCCGTGAGACGTCGTACCGGACCGTCAGCGCGAGATAGGTCGCCGTCAGCACGAAGTAGGCCGTGATGACGGTGACGTCCCACACCAGCGGCGAGGCATGGACCGTGATGTGGTAGTGGGTGATAATGCTCGTGACCATCCGGTCGGGCCGACCCAGGTGGACGACGATGTAGAATCCGGCCGCGGAGAGGCCGGCGATGGTCAGCAGTTCGGCCAATCGAGCGACGGGCATGTAGCGTTCCATTCCCAACAGGCGGACGGCTGCCGAGAGGATGATCCCGCCGTGGGCGATCCCGACCCACCAGATGAACGCACCGATGTACAGTCCCCAGGTCACCCCGCCGCCGGTCCCCCAGTCGGAGAGTCCGGTGACGATCATCCCCCGATAGAGCTGGTAGAACCAGCCGATCAGGAAGAGGGTGAACGCCAGTCCGGCGACGGCAACCAGCGCGAAGTACTTCATCGACGTGTTCTGTATCGGCCGAAGGATATCGGCCTTCTGTGGCGTTTTCGTACTCATCGTGCGAGAGTCTCACAACCATACTCTCGCCACCCCCGTCATTGCATCCGTTGACCTTGCAAGCACCGTTGGACTGGCCGTCCCGTCCACTCCGGGGCGCGTACTCGAGTCACCCGATCAGCTGTCGCGTGTGCAGTGTGCTCCCGAGGGCACCACTCAAGTGTACACGGTTCGTACGTGTCGGTATGGTGCTGCTGGTGGCCCTCGACGAATCGAAACCGGGGTGGACGGCCCTCGAGTACGCGCTCGACGAACACGCCGACGACGACATCGTCGTCGCACACGTCGTCGATCCGAGTCAGAGCGGCTACGGCGAGTTCGCCCATCTCGGCACGGAGGCGATGCACGAGCGCATGCAAGCGGACGCGTCCGAACTGTTCGAGACGGCCCGCGAGCGAGCGACCGAACAGGGGTGTGAGATCACAACGGAACTGCTGACCGGCCAGCCCGCGCCGACGATCGTCGAGTACGCGACCGATCACGACGTCGATCGGATCGTGGTTGGCAGTCACGGTCGGTCCGGGTTCTCTCGAGTCCTCCTCGGGAGTGTGGCGGAGCGTATCGCGAGACGGGCACCGGTTCCCGTGACGATCGCTCGCTGAATACTCGACGCGCGATGGCGCCGGTAATCACCGAATTCCCCGTTCCGTCGATCGAAGCGGCCCTGTCCCGCGAGGTAAGTATAAATTGTGATACGTGTGGACTTCCAGTCACTCCGTCGCAACTGAATAAACTAATGAGGCTCCGAAACAGTTTCGCGGTATGAACAACCGCTACGATGTGGTTATCGCAGGTGCTGGTCCGGCCGGTGGCCAGTGTGCACGCGACCTCGCAGCCCGGGGATACGACGTCGTAGTCCTCGAGAGCGAGTCCGAGGACGAGTTCCCGCGCCAGAGCAACAAGTCGACCGCGGGAACGTTCCCCTCGATGATGGCCTCCTTCGGGGTGCCCGACGACGTCGTGATGCAGTACACCGACAGCGTCGTCCTCGAGTCGCCGACCGAGCACTTCGTCTACGAACAGCCCGGTGCAGTCCTCGAGTTCGCCGACTTCAAGCGATTCCTCGTCGAGGACAGTCGAGCGGACGGCGCGGAGTACCGCTTCGACGCGCGCGTCACCGCGCCCATCACGGAGAACGACGAGATCGTCGGCGTCAGATACAACGGCGACGAGGAGGTCTACGGCGAAATCGTCATCGACGCGACGGGGCCGGCCGCGCCGCTCGCGAAGAAACTCGGCGTCGTCGATCTCAAGCGAGAGAACCACGCGATCGGCATCGAGTACGAGTTCGAGGGGATCGACATCGACCGCCCCGGCTTCGCGGACCTCCACGACGCGATGATGCTCCGGCTGGATCACGAGCTCGCGCCCGGCGGCTACTCGTGGATCTTCCACACCGGCGAGGACACCGCCAAGGTCGGCCTCTGTTACATCCAGAACGACAGCCACGAGCAGTACGCGCGCGACGGTTACGCGATCGACGACTACCTGAACCACTGGATGGAGACGGATCCCCGCTTTGCGAACGCCGAGCGACTCGAGGGGAAACAACACCGCGGCTCCGCGCACATCCAGATGCCCGGACGGATGCACACCGACCGATTCATGGCCATCGGCGACACCGTGCCGACGGTCGACCCGCTCTGGGGAGAGGGGATCAACAAGTGCATGAAGTCCGGCCGTATGGCGGCTATAGCAGCCGATTCATGCCTCAAGCACGGCAACGTCGAGCCGAACGCCGAGAACCTCACGGTGTACGAGAACCTCTGGCATCGCGACGTCGCACCGAACGTCCAGACCCGCCAGTACATGACGCAGCTCCTCTATCTCGCGTCCAACGAGCGCTACGACAGACTCATGCGCGACCTGAACCGGTTCGACGAAGAGACGCTGGCGGAGGCGAATCGCGGGAACGTCCGGGCCGTCCTGAAACTGCTCGGTCCCGGGGACGCCTCCCTGCTCGCCCAGTTCGCGAAACAGCAGCTCGGATTCGACATCAGCCGATAACGACGGTCTATCGCTCGTTTCTGTCCGCCGTATTCACGGCCACCGACCGTCCGATCGACCGGGTCACCGAACGGTTAATGGTCCTCGCCTTCGAGACGTGCCAGTATGTTGACTCGCCAGTCGGACGCCGCCGCCGACGGTCGCCCCCTCTCGAGACGAGCCGCGCTCGCCGCCACTGCCGCTCTGGTCTCCGTAACGGCCGGCTGTGCCGGTTTTTTAGATGACGATGACGACGAGGTGGACGGCGACCTCGCGAACGACGCGCCCGCGGAGACGACGCTGCTCGTCCACCTGGACGTCGGCGCGGTCACGACGGCGGACGCCGAACGCCTCCTCGAGGACCTGGGCTCGGCCGACCCCGAACACCTCGCCGACGCGATGGCGACGTTCGAAGCCCGAACCGGACTCGACCCGCTCGAGGCGGACGAGTTACTGTTCTTCGGCGCGCCCGACGCCGATTCGGGTGTGACCGCCGCCGACAACTGGGAGCGCAACGACGCCATCGTCGACGGCGACTGGAACGAAGACGACGTCGTCGCATCGCTCGAGGAAACCACCGAACTCGACTACGAGGAAACGATCGCTGAGGACGACTCCGTGCTGTACGAACCGAGCGGCGACGGGGCTGACGGCTCGGAGGCACCGTTCCTCGGCGTCCTCGGCGATGGACGGTTCGTCCTCGGGAGCGGGACGGCCGTACGAGCCTCGCTCGACGTTCGGTACGGCGACGCCGACCCCGTTTCCGGACCGGTTCGCGACGCGCACGACGAGGCCCGCGGCGGCCAGTTGACCGTCGCTTCCGAGTCCGCGGGGTCACCCATCCCCGCGGCGTACGAGGCGTTCGTCGACCTGGACCTCGATATTTTCGACGAGATCGAGGCCGTTGGCCGGAGTTACGCCGTCGTCGACGCCGGCATCGCCCTCGAGGTCGACCTCCACGTCGACGACGACCGCGACGCCGAGGAACTCGAGCGGGTGGCCAGGGGGCTGATCAGCGCCTACGCCGGACTCGACGAGGAGTTCGACGAGGCCCGCGACGACCTCGATCTCGAGCGCGACGGAACGGTAGTAACGGCGGCCTACGAGGGCGAGGCCGACGTCGTCTTTTCCCTGCTCGACGGGGTGTGACGTCGCGTGGACCTGCTGGCGCTGTTGCGAAAGGAGACGATCACTGTCAGACGAAATCTGGGATTGATCGTCGTCCTGCTCGTCTTGCTCCCCGGCGGAATCGTCGCCGGGACCGCCATCTTCGAGCAGACGATTCCGCGCGACGTGCCGGTCGGCGTCGTCGCCGACGAGGGGTCGACCGAGGACGATATCGCGATCGCCGAGGCGGGGATGGCCGCGTTCGCGACGCCGGTCGAGTACGAGTCGTCGGCCGAGGCTCGCGAGGGACTCCAGCGCGAGGAGGTGTATCTCGTCGTCCACGTGCCGGGCGACGTCATGAACGAGAGCGGCGAGGCGAACGTGACGATCGTTTCCGATCACGCCTTCGTCCCGTTCGAAGAGCCGGTCAACGAGAGCGTCGGCCTCGCCGAGTCCGAAATCGACGGGCTCGTCCAGGCCGACGTCACCGTCGACCACGAACAGGTCGGCGAGCCGCGAAGCCTCTCGGAGTTCCTCGTCCCCACCGGCCTCTTCGCCTTCGTCACGCTCTACGCGCTGGTCTTTCTCCCCTATCAGGTCCGTTCCGAGCGGCTGGTGCTCGACCGGCTACAGACCGAGTCGCGGCTGGATACCGTCGTCGCGAGCAAACTGCTGTTCTACGGCGCTGCGCTCGTGATCCCGGCGGCCGTCGTCGCCGCGATGGCGCTGTGGCTCGGCTACGACGTGACCGTGCTGTCGCCGCTGTCGATCGCCGTCTTCGGACTCACGTTCGTCTATCTGGCCGCGCTCGGGCTCGCCGTGCTCTTCGCGCTCGGGCTCCGACAGACCGCCCTGTTCGTCAATCTCGGCCTCGCACTGGCCGTCTTCGGCCTCTCGAGTCTCGTCTACCCAGCCGGCTTCTTCTCGCGGACGCAGGGAACGATCGCTCGAGCGCTGCCGACCTATTACTCGGCAATTACGAGCCGAAGCGCGATGTTACGGGACGCGCCGGCGTCGCTGTACGCCGACTACCTGTGGTGGCTCGTCGCGACGACGCTCGTCTCGCTGGTCCTCCTGAAACTGGCACTGATCGTTTACGAACGGAGGCGATGACGATGACCGACACCGACTCGACCCACGACTCCGGACCTGACGCCGCGAACCGAGACGCTTCCGACGCTCCCGATAGCGGGACCGCCGATTCGCTCGCGCTCGTCGACGTCACGAAACGCTACGGCGAGACGACCGCGCTCGAGGCCCTCTCCCTCGAGTTCCGTCCCGGCACGTTCCACGGGCTGATCGGCCCGAACGGCTCCGGAAAGACGACGCTGTTCGCGCTGCTCGCCGGCCTCGCGCGACCCTCGAGCGGCCGGATCGAACGGACCGACGCCGCTGCCGCCGTCGGGTACAGCTTTCAGGAGCCGCGGTTCTACCCCTCGCTCACCGTCCGCGAGAACCTCGAGATCTTCCGCGGGTTCGTCGACGACCCGCCGCCGGACTCGTGGCTCGAGACCCTGATCGAAGCGCTTCGGCTCGAGCCCGCCGTCGACCGGCGGGCCGACGAACTCTCGGGCGGGTTCCGCAAGAAACTCGACCTCGGACTCGCGCTGGTCAAGCGCCCGCAGTTCCTGTTGCTCGACGAACCGCTGGCCGACGTCGACGACTACTCGAGACGGCGCATCACGGCCTTTCTCGACTCGTACCGCGAGGCCGACCGGACCGTCGTCGTCTCGACGCACAACGTGGCCGCGTTCGCCGACCAGCTCGATCGACTCTCCGTCGTCGTCGACGGCGACCTCCGGTACGACGGCCCGCCCGCGGACGACGTCGTCGCGCAGTACCGGACCCTGCTGGACTGACTGGCGTCGCCCCGAAAAGATAGCTATTCGGACACATCCGAGAGGGTTTCATCCGGTCCGTCGTACGCGTCGCTATGTTCGAGACGATTCTGCTCCCGACCGACGGCAGCGAGCACGCCACCGCCGCCGCCGAAACCGGCCTCGAGCTCGCCAACGTCCACGACGCGGCGGTTCACGTCGTCTGCGTGGCTGACACCGGCCCGCTGAGCGATCTCCGGCTCCCCGGAGACGCCGCGAGCGCGGAAGACGCGATGCGCGAGCGCGCCCGGGAACACGTCGACGCGATCGTCGAACGGGCGGAGTCGATCGGGCTCGAGGTGACCGGCACCGTCCTCGAGGGGGCGCCGGAGCACGAACTGCTCGAGTACGCGGACGAGGTGGGCGTCGACCTCGTCGTGATGGCCACCCGCGGCCGGGGCGGCGTCCACCGGATGGCGCTGGGGAGCGTCACCGATCACGTCGTTCGATTTGGTGAGGTTCCCGTGTTCGTGACGAACTCGGGTTCTCACTCGGATTGAAAACCGGTCGTCGACCTCTCACCGATGCTACCTCCGTTGGCCGCTCACTCGCTAAGCGTACTTGTCAGCCTGAGAGTCGCTGATACCCGTCTCGTACGAGCATCCCTATCCCCAGAACAGTCCAGATAATGGCTCCAAGGAAGACAGTTGAGCGTACGAGGTCAAACATCGGAAAGGGAGTATACCGGCCAAGCATGAGTAATACCACCGCTATGGCCCAAAGGAAGCTCGCTCCAGTTACGGCTAGATAGATACGACGCACATTCCGGGTTACAGAACGGAGTTACATATTGTTGTTGAACGAACACGACTGAGACTGTATCGTTACTCTATACTGAGATACCCGGAAACCACCGCTCTAACGGTCGACAATTCGCTCAGCGGACGATCTCGTTGATCGCCTCGGTCCGTCGACCGATCGACCAGCCGAACAACGCGAGGCCGACGTAGATTCCGAGCGTGGGCAGGACGTAGGCCTCGAGGATCACCTCGGGCGTGAATCCCGCCGCGTCGAGCCCCGCGGCGAGCAGTACCGAGACGAGAAAGAGCGCGAGGCCGACGTCCGCAAAGCGCATACTGGGGAGTTCCTGGGGCTGGGAGCCGATCCGGCCCACCGCGTAGAACACGAGCGCGTACGTCAGCCAGCCGAAGACGAGCGCCAGTCCGGTCGTGAACACGTCGTCCGGGTACTGTCGCGGGACGACCGAGAGGTGGATCACCAGCGTCACGAGCGCTGCGCTCGCGAGGAGCACGAACAGGAGCAGCCGCGAGTTCGCGTTCGAATCGCTCATTCGAGGAGCGTTCCGTGTTCGTCGATCTCCCCCGCGACGATCCGCGTCGAGGAGATCCGTTCGCCGTCCTCGGCGAGGACGTAGGGGGCGACGATTCCGGAGATCGGATCCAGCCCCTGCTGTCGCCGCCGATCGTTGATCGTCTCGAGTTCGGGCGCCGTCTCGGGTGAGACGACGAGCGCGTCGATCGCGGGGTCGTCGTCGGCGATGCCGTACTCGTCCGTGAGTTCCCGGATCTCGACGTCGCGATCCCACTCGTCGATGTCGTCGACGGCGGCGGTGACCAGTCGGACGCGGTCGTCGAAGGACGGGATTTCCCGGGGTTCGTGGCGCGTCTCGACCGCGAGGTGGTCGCTCGTGACGGCGATGACGACGCCGTCGTCACCGAACCGCAGCGCGTGCTCGAACAGGTTTCGGTGGCCGTCGTGAAGCGGACCGAACGTCCCGGCGACTGCGACTCGCATAGCTCAGCCGAAGACGGTGAGCCCTATAACTGTGCCAGCCGACTATCGACAGCTGACAGGACCCGTGCGTGCACCTCCGCTGGCAGTCATTCGTGTCTGGTAGTAGTCACTCGAGTACCTCGTCGGTCCGCACGACCGTCGCGAACTCGCCCTCGAGGTGGGCCAGCGCAGTTCGGTGGATCGTCTCCGCATCGAACGCGTCGCCGTCGAAAGTGCGGTCGAACGTCGCGGTCGCGTCGGCGACGACGATCGGATCGAAGCCCAGATTCTCCGCCATCCGCGTCGTCGTCGACACGCAGTGATCCGTCGTGAGGCCGACGAGCACGAGCGTCTCGAGCTCTCGCTCCCGAAGCCAGTCCTCGAGATCGGTCCCGATGAAGGCGCTGTTGACGGACTTCGTCATCGTCGGCTCGTCCTCGAGCGGGGCCGTTTCGGATTTGAACGCGAAGCCGGGTCCGTCGCCCCGCAGCGGCGAGTCGGGTTCCGTGGAGTCGTGGCGGACGTGAACGATCGCTCGATTCGTCTCCCGCCAGCACTCGAGGAGCCGCGCCGCGTTCGCTTCGGCCTCGGGATTGTTTCGCTCGCCCCATCCGGACTCGTCGAACCCGGTCTGGAGGTCGATCAGGAGGAGGGCGGCGTCCTCGAGTCGGCCGTCTCTGCGGCTCCGGCCCTCCATTACGGCAACCTCGCGGCCGGTTTCGGGTGGTCTCGCGTGATCGTAATCGGACACGTCGAGGGGGCCTGCGCCTCGTCTTCGGAAAATAGGTACTGGGACCACTCCCGGTCGGTGTCGACGCCCCAGTCGCCGAGGTCGGCGTGCGGGCAGACGCCGTCGTAGCTCTCGAGTCGATCCTGGATCACGTCACGAGCGTGCTGGCCGGCCTCGGTGTCGCCCGTGACGCCCATGTCCTCGAACAGTGCGCGCGGCTGGAACGTGATCTCGAGACCGATCGGACAGTAGCGGCTCTTTCGCTGCTCGTAGAACGGCGCTCGACAGGTCGGGAACATCGGCTCGCCGCCGAGACAGAACTCCCAGTAGGGGTCGTCGGGATCGGTCGGGATGTCCTCGGGCCAGGGTTCCGGATCATGGAGGTGGAGCGTCTGCAGGATGTGCCAGAGCGCGTCGTGGTACTCCCCTTCGGACAGCGACCGCTCGGGCGGCTCGAAGAAGGTGACCAGCGACGCGCGCTCGGAGTGATCCCGGTAGATTTCGAGATACTCGAGGATCCGATCCCGGAGCGTCAGTAACGCGTCCGCGTCGCTCATCGAGGGGACGGCGGCGTAGAGCGGGTCGCCCTGCTGGACGGATTCGGCCCCGAAGAAACACGGGAACGGCGTCCCGTTTCGCTCGCCGAGCAGTCCGTCGCGAAACGTCTCCCAGTGGTCGGCGACCCACGCCGGCGTCTCGCCGGCCTGTACCCGCCGCTCGAGCGTCTCCTGATCCATCAACGACTGGATACCCGGCTCGTTCATACGTGGTTCTTCGTCCTCACGAAAATGTAGCTTTTGTTTCTGTCGACCGCCAGTTCCCGAACATATGTGGTCATTATTCCGAATCCGCGGTCGGTCTGTCCGCTAGTCGACCCGTTCGACGGTCGCGCCGGGGGTCAGGGATCCGCCCTGGAGAATCCGCGCTCGAAGCCCGCCGCGGTGGACCAGCGCCTCGCGGACACCCCGTTTCTCGAGGTGTCGCTCGAGGTACGAACACGGCTCGCAGCGTTCGATACCCTCACAGACGACGTCGCCGACGTGAAACCGTTCCCCCACGAGGTGGTTCAGCGCGACTCCCTCGGTCGTCACGTTCCGTCGGTGGACGCCCGGCTCGAGGCTGATGTCGTACTCCTTCGCGACGCCCTCGAGCGCTTCGCGTTCGATGAGCGTGAGATCGCTGCCGTCCCGATCCGCGAACGTCCCGTCGGTTTCGAAGTAGCGGTCGCCCTCCAGCCCCTGGTTGGCGACGGCGGCTACTCGCTCGAGTCGTTCCATCGGCGCGCCCTGTTCGGGTGCGACGTGGATCGTGTGTACGTGGCCGGTCATACGTGTCTCGTGGGGGTGACTCGAGTTATACGATGTGATTTTGCGGCTATCTCGAAATACTTCGAAAGTGGTCTAATCGGAGCTTTCACTGATCAGTACAGGTGGCGTACATTCTGCTGGAACTGAAATCCACGTGCGGTGGCGCACGCTGAGCCGCGGCGAACGGACCGTGAGACGCGGCTCGTAGCCGTGCGAGGTCGTCGCGAGTGAACCGAGCGACTGCGTGGAAGACGCGAAGCGTTTTTCTATGGATGAGCGAATGAAATGAGCGAATCGGATGGGGAGGACGTGGCAATCACCGCCGCCAGCGACAGCAGAAACGCCCATTTTCATCGCACTCACGGCGAACACGTGACGGGCAAGTACGCACGAGTTGTATTCTAACAGTAATATATACGGCACACTGGATACGACGATTACGCACGGGGACGATTTCGATCCGAGTGGCCGAGGAACTCGAGGCAGCCCTCGAGGAGCTTCTGGAAAACGCGCGTCTCGATCGGAGTACGGCCGTTCGAAAACTCCTCACGGTAGGACTCGAGAACCGGCGTCGTGAACGACTCCGTGAGCGACTCGCCGATGGAGAGATAACGCTCACAAAGGCCGCCGAACGGGCCGGACTGTCCGTCTGGGAGTTCACAGCGTTCGTCGAGGAAAACGACCGGACGTGGATCTCGAGTAGCCATACTGGAGCCGATCTCGAAGCCCTGTAACTGGAGAACCGAGCCGAGAACGATCGATCGTCGATACGCCACTGGCAATCGGTTACTCCTCCTCACACCGTCTCGGGCAACCAGCCGCCGTCGACCTCAACGTTCTCCACCCACCTTTTTACTTCGTCGGGTCTCTCACTCCGTTCGAGACCTCTCCTCGCAAAAACCTGGTCCAAAAACGTCCCGCGGCGCTTCGCGCCGCGGTACAACTACCTGACCGTCTTTCATACCGTCTCGGGCAACCAGCCGCCGTCGACCTCAACGTTCTCACCGCTGATGTACCCTGCTTCGGGATCGAGGAAGAAGTACAGCGGCTGAATCAGGTCCTCGAAACTCGCGGGCCGGTCGCGAGGCAGCTCCTCGGGGAACTCGTCGGAATTCTCGACGACGTACGGCGAGATCGCGTTGACGGTCAGGTCGTCGTTCTGCGTATCGGCCGCGAGCATCCGCGTGAACATCAACACCCCGGCCTTGGCGACGAAGTACGGGAAGTTCTTCGGACTGACGAGGCCCTTCTCGCTCGAGGCGTAGCCGATGTTGACGATCCGGCCGTACTCACCCTCGCGCATGTTCGGCAGAGCGCGTTTCGAACAGAGGTAGGTGCCGTTGAGGTTGGTCTCGAGCACCCGGTTCCAGGTGTCGAATTCGAGGTCGGCCCAGTGGGCGGGCGCGAAGTCGCCGACGTTGTTCACGAGGACGTCGACGGGACCGAGTTCGGACTCCACGGCCGCGAAGAGGCCGTCGACGCTCTCGGGAGCGGTCACGTCCCCCTGAACCGTCATCGCGTCGCTCGCGCCGCGCTCGAGGGCCGCGTCGGCCACCTCGCGGGCCGCGTCGGCGCTCGTGTGGTAGTGAACGGCCGTCTTCGCCCCGCAGTCGGCCGTCGCCAACAGGAGTGCCCGGCCGACACCCTTTCCGCTCCCCGTTACGAGCACCGTCCGATCCGAGAGGTCTGGTCCGTTCATGTCTCGTCTCTCTCATCGGGGACTGCGTGGAAAAAACGCCCGGAACGACGGTCACTGTCCGGTGTACGTGGTGCAACGCGGGTGAACTGGGCGGTGAGCGAAGTTCGCAAAAACGTGGCTTTACGGTACTCCGTTGGGAATGATTCCAGCATGGAGTTAGAAACCGTCTTGCTCGCCGTCGGACCCGGCGACGCCGATCGCAGCGACGAACTGGCCAAATCGGTCGTCGAAGTAGCCAAGCCGGCCGACGCGACCGTCATCCTCGCACACGTCTTCACCAGCAGCGAGTACGACGACGTGCTCACGCGACTCGAGTTCGACCGCGCCACCGACGAGGTCGATCCCGACGACGTCGCTCGACGTCACCAGACGATCATCGACCTCCGTAACGTGCTCGACGAGCACGACGTCGACTACGTGGTCAAGGGCGCGATCGGCGAGCACGGGCCGACGATCGTCGATCTCGCGACCAGCGACGAGGTCGATCGGGTGGTCGTCGGCGGCCGTCGCCGATCGCCGACCGGGAAGGCGGTGTTCGGTTCGACGGCGCAGGAAGTCCTGCTGTCGGCGCCGTGTCCGGTGACGTTCGTCCGAAGCGACGACTTCGACGAGGAGTGACCGGCCACGTCTTCGACCCGCAGTCACGCCGCTCCCTCTCGGTTTTCAGACACACTCCCATTTCTCGACGCCTGCAGTCACATCGCCGTCCCTCGACGCCCGTAGTTACGCTGCTATTCCGATTTCGAACCGACTGGTACGACTGCGCCGTCGGATTGTTTCGGCCGTTTCGGGAATACTGCGACGACGAGAATACTTAAGCGGGTGGCACCAGCAGTGTGCTGGTATGGCGATCGATACGATACTGCTTGCCGTCGGGCCGATGGATACCGTTCGCGCCGGCGAACTCGCGGATACCGTCCTCGAGATCGCAGAACCGCTCGATGCGAGGGTCGTGATCGGTCACGCGTTCACGGAAGACGAGTACGAGGACGTCCGCGACGACCTCGGCTTCGACGCCCGCGCCGAGGACGTCGATCCCGACGAGGTCGCCGCCCGACGCGCACCGGTGGGGGATCTGGAAGAGATGTTCGCAGACGCCGGCGTCGACTACGAGGTACGCGGCGCACTCGGCGAGGTTAGCAGCAAGGTCGTCGATATGGCGATCGAGGTCGACGCGGATCGGATGGTCGTCGGCGGCCGGCGCCGCTCGCCCGCCGAGAAGGCCGTACTCGGATCGGTCTCTCAGGAGATCATCCTGCAGGCACCCTGTCCGGTCACGTACTTCCGCGATCTGGACGTCATGGAGTAACCGCCGAGGCACACCCGTCTTCGCTCGCGTCACACACGGTTGCTATCGGCTGGACGACCGCTCTTTCCATTCTCGCTCCTGTCGACGCTCTTCGACGTGTCGCTCCCCGTCAGCCAGTTCTCGGCGCACCCGTCGCTCGAGTGCCCGCGATTCGGCCAGTAACGTCCCCTGATAGTTTTCGAGGACGTCGTACGACCAGCGATCCTCGTCGACGACGCCGTGCGGTAAGAGGTCGTCCCGGATGGCGTCGGCGAGATCGTCGCGGCCGATAGCCCTGAGCAGGGTTTCGGCCTCGCGGAGGTGGTCCATCCCGTGGCCCGTCGCGTGGTGAAACTCGAGGAGAGATCCCTGCGCGCGCTGGAACCACTCGAGGCCGAGTTCGACTTCGTGAAGCGCCGTACACTCCGCGTCGGTGAGGTCGGGTACTGCCCCCGCTTCGGTGGATGTGTCGTCGGTGGCCATAGCCGAAACTATGTTATTCTATGCCATACAGTTGTCGCCGCGAGCCACGCCGTCGTCGACGACCGGACGGCACATTTATTGGAATTACTACTCGTTGCCGAGTACGATCTGTGTAGTTAAGTACGGCGACGGCAGTTTCTAGGACAGCATGGATTACTATGCCGGCGTCGATCTGGGCGCGACGAACGTCCGGGCGGTCGTCGCCGAACACGACGGGACGACGATCGGCACAGACCGCCGGGCGACGCCGCGCGGTCCGACGGGAATCGACGTCACGGAAGGCGTCCTTCGGACGCTCCGCGGTGCGTGTGGCGACGCCGGGATCACGCCGACGGAGATCGTCGCCGCCGGAATCGGCTCCATTGGTCCGTTCGATCTCGCGGAAGGGACCGTGATCGATCCCGCGAACCTCCCCGATTCGATCGACCGGATCCCGTTGACGGGTCCCATCGAGAAACTGATCGACAGCGACGAGGTCTACCTCCACAACGACACCAACGCCGGCGTCATCGGCGAGCGGTTTCACGCCGACCGAAACCCGGACGACATGGTCTACATCACCATCTCCTCGGGGGTCGGCGCCGGCGTCTGCTGCGACGGGAACGTGGTGAGCGGCTGGGACGGCAACGCCGGCGAGGTGGGTCACTACGTCGTCGACCCGCGCGGTCGCCTGACCTGTGGCTGTGGCCGCGACGGCCACTGGGAAGCCTACTGTTCGGGCAACGCGATTCCGGACTACGCTCGACTGCTCGCCGAAGACGATCCGACGATCGAGACCGATCTGCCGCTCGACGGGCCCGACTTCACGGCGAAAGACGTCTTCGAGTTGGCCGGCGAGGACGAACTCGCCGACTACGTGATCGACCAGCTCGCTCACTGGAACGCGATGGGCGTCACGAACGTCATCCACGCGTTCGCGCCGATCGTCGTCTCCTTCGGCGGCGCCGTCGCCCTGCACAACGAGGAACTGGTCGTCGACCCCATCCGCGAACGGGTCGCGGAGATGGTGATGACGAACGTTCCAGAGATCCGCGTCACCGATCAGGGCGACGACGTCGTCGTCGAGGGGGCACTCGCGAGCGCCCTGACCGGTGGAACGGGCGACCGCCAGCGACTGTGAAGGGCCGCTACGGTTCACGACTCGGGAGTGACTGTCAGGAAACGCAGGACGACCACGCCTTACTTGGATACCCAGTTCGTCTTCGACGTATGCAGCGGAGAGACTTCCTCCAACGGAGCGCGGCCGGCGGGATCGGGCTGGCGCTCTCTGGATCCGTCGTGACGGGGGCAACGACCACGGCGGCCGCGGCCGAGGCCACGCCCGACGGTTACGAACCGCTCGGGCGCGTCGAGATCACCGGAGCCGCAGAGGCCGTCGTCGGTGACGACGGCGAGACGGTCTATCTCGCCGCCACCGACGGCTTCGCGACGGTCGATATCAGCGACCCGTCCGAGCCCGCGGTTCTCGAGGAGCGATTCCCGCTCGAGGTCGACGATAGGCCGTTTCGGGAGATCCTCGACGTGAAAGTCGACGGCGATCGGCTGGTCGTCGCCGGTCCGGCGAACCAGCGGGACGACGACGTCTTCCACGGGTTCGAACTGTACGACGTGAGCGACCCCGCCGATCCCGTCGCCGTCGGCGATCCCTACGAGACCGGCTACCACATCCACAACTGTTTTCTCGCGGACGACCTGCTCTACGTGGTCGCCAACGGCGAGGAGGCGAACCCGCTCGTCATCTTCGACGTGAGCGACGACGAAATCGAAGAAATCGGTCGCTGGTCGCTCGTCGAGCACGAACCCGAGTGGCAGGAGGTCTACTGGCTCGCCCGATACAACCACGACGTCTACGTCCACGACGAGATCGCCTATCTCGCCCACTGGAACGCCGGCACCTACCTGATCGACGTCAGCGACCCGACCGACCCCGAGTACCGCTCGCGAGTGTTGGATCTCGACCTCGATGAGACGCTGGATCTCGCGGACGACGAGGCCCAGATCGGCCTCCCGGGCAACGACCACTACTCGGCGGTCGACGATACCGGCGACCTCCTCGCGGTCGGCCGGGAGGCCTGGGCGACGGGTGGCGACGAACCCGACGGCCCGGGCGGGATCGACCTCTACGACGTGAGCGATCCGTCCGCCCCCGAGCCACTGTCGTCCATCGACGCACCCCCTGCCGACGACGCGTCCTACTACGGCGAGGAGTGGACGACCGCCCACAACTTCGAACTGCGCGACGGTCGGCTCTACTCGTCGTGGTACCAGGGCGGCGTGAAGATTCATGACGTGAGCGATCCGGCCGACCCCGAGGAACTCGTCCACTGGCGGGACACCGACGTAGCGGGGTTCTGGACGGCTCGCGTCGCCGAAGCCGGCGACACGTTCGTCGCGAGCAGCACGCCGCTCATTCCCGGTGCGGAGACCGAGGGGGCGCTGTACACCTTCCCGACCGACGCGTCCGAGGGGCTCCTCGATTCGATTCCCGGATTCACCGGCGTGGCCGGTGTCGCCGGTCTCGCCGGCGGGGCCGTCGCACTCGAGTGGCTGCGCCGCGATCGCGACGGCGACGATCGATGAGCCACGTCCCGTCGCCGGTCGACGACACCCACGCGGACCCACCTAACCGTCAGGATCGATCCTGATGGATGGTAGCAGCTGTCAAAACCTTATTCACCGCTCGAGCCCGTAGGTCGAGTAATGACTGACGCCGACGCGGTATCCGACGCCGACACCGACGGTGAGCCGTCGCTCAAAGAGCGCGTCGAGTCCTGGCTCGCCCGAGAGATGCCGATCATCCAGATGCACGGTGGGACGAGCGCCGTCCGGGAAGCCGATCCCGAGACCGGCGAAGTGATCATCGAACTCGGCGGTGGCTGCGAGGGCTGTTCGGTCAGCGGTATCACGTCGAGCAACATCGAGGCCGAACTCCTCACGTGGCCCGAGATCGACGACATCACCGTCCGCGTTCCCGACCCCCGCGAGACGCTCGGCGGCCCCGATCAGGCGGAATCGATCATGGGAGTCGACCGCACCGAAGGCGGCCGCGGCGACTGGGGATCCTCGAACCCGGGCGAAGACCACCTCTGAGTTTCGAATCGTTTCGAATTTCGTTCGACCGATCGACTGAACCTCCCTCCGGCACGGTGTGCGTGACGGTAACAGGGCCGGAGCATTTTGGGAATTCCTATATCCTTTTACGCGCCCATTACGGAGTCGTATACCATGATGACGTGTGGACGCCCGAAACCGGGAGGTGACAGCAGTGAGTGACGACCCCGCCGACGAGGACGAGACTGAGACGGATGGCGGCGTTCGTGCCTACACCGTCCGCCTCGAACTCGTCGACGAACCCGGCGAGTTACTTCGCACGCTCGCACCCATCGCCGACAACGGGGGGAACCTCCTGAGCATCCACCACGAACGCGGCAACATGACGCCTCGCGGTCACATCCCCGTCGAGGTCGACCTCGAGTCGCCGCCGGACCGATTCGACGGCATCGTCGACGCACTGCGCGACGCCGGCGTCAACGTCATTCAGGCCGGCGCGGAACACTACGGCGAGGAGATCAGCGTCGTGCTGGTCGGCAACATCGTCGAACACGACCTCTCGGATACGCTCTCGCGAATCGAGACCGAGGCCAACGCCGTCGTCCGCGATCTCTCGCTCTCTGCACCCGAGGGGACGGAGGCCGTCTCGAGCGCCCGCATTCGGTTGGCCATCGACTCCGGCCAGACCGACGCGACGCTCGAGACGATCCGCACCATCGGTTCGGACAAGCAACTCACTACCGTCGAACCCCTCCTCGGAGGTGATTCCCAGT
Source organism: Natronorubrum halobium (assembly GCF_051351675.1). Classification (NCBI taxonomy): domain Archaea; kingdom Methanobacteriati; phylum Methanobacteriota; class Halobacteria; order Halobacteriales; family Natrialbaceae; genus Natronorubrum; species Natronorubrum halobium. The sequence continues at coordinate 4,603,263 of NZ_CP195595.1, read as the reverse complement.
GAAACTCGCAATCCTCGGTGCCGGTGACGTCGGCCGCTCGGTGGCCGACCTCGCCGGCGACTACGGCCACGACGTCGTCGCGCTCGCCGACTCCACGACCGCCGCAGTCGACCCAGACGGGATCGACGTCGAGGGCGCACTCGAGCGCAAGGTCGGCGGCGACGCGATGGGTTCGAGCGATCCCGAGGCCGTCTTCGAGACCGAGTACGACGTCCTCGTCGAGGCGACGCCGACGACGCTGGGCGACGCCGAACCCGGCTTCTCGCACGTCGAACGCGCGCTCGAGGCCGACCGCCACGTCGTGTTAGCGAACAAGGGACCCGTCGCGGAGCGCTACGAGGAACTCCGCGCGCTCGAGGCAGACAGCGCGGGCTCGATCCGGTTCGAGGCCACGGTTGGCGGCGCGATTCCGGTGCTCTCGACGATCGAAGATTCGACGCCACAGGCCGTCACGGCCGTTCGAGGCGTCCTCAACGGTACCGCGAATTTCATTCTCACGCGGATGGCCGCCGAGGGGCTCGACTACGAACACGTCCTCGCGGAAGCGCAGGACCTCGGCGTGGCCGAAGCCGATCCGACGTTCGACGTCGACGGCACCGACGCCGCGCTCAAGTTCGTCATCCTCGCGAACGTGCTCGCCGACGGCGGCTTCGCACTCGAGGACGCGACCGTCGACGGCATCCAGAACATCCCCGGTAGCGCGCTCGACCTCGCGGCCGAGGACGGCCGGACGATCCGACTCATCGGCGAGGCGACCCGCGACGGCATCCGCGTCGGACCGCGACTCGTCCCCGAGAACGGCCCGCTGGCCGTCACCGGAACCCGAAACATCGTCCAGATCGAGACGCGAAACGCGGGGTCGCTCCACTCGAGCGGACGCGGTGCGGGCGGCCCGGAGACGGCGACGGCGGTCCTCTCGGACGTGGGGCGGCTCCCGCCGCTGTAGACGGACGATCCTGCAGGGAGTTCTGCCGCTCCGATCGGTCGAGTCCCGCAGCACGCCGCCGACTCACTCTCGTCCATCGTTCGTTTCTCCGTGTAAACTGGATTCCACGGATTCTAGTTATCGCGTACGTCCGCCGTGGACTGCTCCCGATCGCGCTCGTCCCCCCTGTTCGGTCCGCCGGTGAAGAGCCCGGCCGCACGGGGCTCCTCGTCAGTTCGACGGACTGTTGACTGGGCGATTCCGATCGGCCTGCTGTTCGTAGAATCGGCGTCCTCGACGCTCCTCGTTTTCGACACGCTCGTCGGACTCGGGGCCAACTCGCGTCGATCACGTTCGAGACCGGCACAAACGGGACGTGAGACTCGATACGCACTTTCGGCGCTGATCGTCCGTCGTGACCGCAGCTGATCTCGCGACTCTCGATAGTAACCGCGATCTTACAGTACTCCGCATCGGTGCGACCGGCGGTCGAGTCGGTATCCGCGACGGTCTCGATCGTGTTGGTATCGACACAACAACAGGAACGTATTTCTATGTGATAGTTCTGTCTTCGATTGAATCCAATGATCGACCCGACGTCGCTGATTCCCATCGCGTATCTCTGCGGTGGGCTACTGCCGCTCTTTCTCGTCCCCTACAGTCGGACTCACGGCGAGAAACCCGGTCGCACGGGGCTGATCGTGGCGCTCGTCGGCCTCTCGATCTGGACGATGGCCTACGGACTCGCTCTCTCGGCGTCGTCGTATCTCACGGTTCTGGGACTGGGCTCGTTCGTCATTCTGGGCGGTCAACTCGCGGCGTTTGGCTACCTGCTGCTGGCCATCGAGTACACGGGTCTGTTCGAACTCACGCCGCGATTCGTCGGTGGAGTCGCCGCGATTCCGATTCTCGTCCAGTTCCTTACGCTCACCGACCCCCTGCACTATCACCTGTGGGGAACGACGGCCAGCCCGGTCGTGAACACGGCGGCCGCCGGCCCGGTGGGGCGGCTCATCGTCCTGTCCACGCTAGCTATCGGAACGGTGGCCGCACTGTTGCTCGTCGCCGACGCCGTGACCGCAACGGGTGTCCGGCGCAGACAGAGCGGTGCCCTCGTCGCCGCCGGGGTTCCCACGCTCCTCATCACGGTAGTCGACATCTACGTGATCGACGAATACGTCTACTCGATCCTCCCGTTCGGCGTCGTCACCAGCGCGTTCGTGGTCGCGTGGGCGCTGTTTCGGATGGACTTCCTCGACGTCGTCCCGGTCGGCCGAAAACGAATCGTCGAGGAGATGGACGACGCCGCCATCGTCGTCGACGCCGAGGACCGCGTCGTCGAGTGTAACCCGGCCGCGCGTCGCCTGTCCACCCTCGACCGCGACTACGTCGGTGTCTCCCTCGAGAAGTTCTTCGGTACTGTTCCCGATCCCATCTGCCAGTTCTCCGGCGAAGACGGGGTCGATACCGAGGTCACGATCACGGTCGACGAGGAGCGTCGGCACCTCCACCTGAAGGTCTCTCGACTCGACGACTCGCGATCGACGACTGCCGCCGGTCGGTTGATCGTCCTGCGGGATATCACGGCACTCAAACGCCGTGAGCAGGCGCTCGAGCAACGGGAAGCCGAACTCGAATTCCTGCGTCAGGTGCTCGCTCGCGTGCTCAGACACAACATTCGGAACGATCTGACGGTCGTCCGCGGCTACGCGGCGTCGATCGCCGACGAGGCCGACGGGGACACCGCGACGATGGCGACGAAAATCGTCGACACGAGCGACGACCTCCTCGCGACGAGTCAGAAAGCCCGGACGATCGAACGCGTCGTCGATCGGGACGACACCGCCGACACCGTCGACCTCTCGGCGATGCTGGACTCGCTCGTTCGCGAGTATCGGGGGACCCATTCGGCCGCGACCGTTTCGCTCGACGCTCCACCCGAGTGTCTCCTCGAGACGGACCCGTGGCTCGAGAGCGCGTTCGACATCCTGCTGGAAAACGCCCTCGACCACCACGACGGCTCCCACCCGACCGTCGAGGTGAGCGTCGATCGAGCGACCGACCGGACGACCGTGACGATCGACGACGACGGCCCCGGCATCCCCCGATCGGAACTCGCGGTGCTGGAACAGGGCGAGGAGACGCCACTGGAACACGGCAGCGGTATCGGTCTCTGGATCATTCACTGGATTATCGATCGCTCGGCGGCCTCGATCAGGTTCGACACCGGGACGGACGGGACTCGGGTTTCGATACGGATCCCGACGTGATACCGCCTGTATACGCCGGGTCTCTACCGCGACCGATCGAGGCCACCGAACGCTCTTCCAGTCCACTCGCGAACCGACCGATCGACGCCTCGCTGGCAGTGCGAACGGGCCCTAACCGCTGTCTCTCTCGGTGCCAGCCGGCCGACGGCAGTCCTCGATCGAACTGCCCATATCGTGTGAATGCTAGGCAAACCGCAAGAAGGCGCCGGGGTCAGCAGAATACGCTTTCGAAATGGTTTTAACCGCAACGAGCAAAAGAGACCGATATAAGCGCCTCTGCGCGTGAGCTACAACAATGAGCGAACAACACCAGAACCTGGCCATTATCGGCCACGTTGACCACGGGAAGAGCACGCTCGTGGGACGCCTCCTGTACGAGACAGGCAGCGTACCAGAGCACGTCATCGAACAGCACCGCGAAGAAGCAGAAGAGAAGGGCAAGGGCGGCTTCGAGTTCGCCTACGTCATGGACAACCTCGCCGAGGAGCGAGAGCGTGGTGTCACCATCGACATCGCCCACCAGGAGTTCTCGACGGACGCCTACGACTTCACCATCGTCGACTGTCCCGGTCACCGCGACTTCGTGAAGAACATGATCACGGGCGCATCCCAGGCGGACAACGCCGTCCTCGTCGTCGCCGCTGACGACGGTGTCGCGCCCCAGACCCAGGAGCACGTCTTCCTGGCTCGAACCCTCGGTATCGACGAACTCATCATCGGCATCAACAAGATGGACGTCGTCGACTACAAAGAGGATACCTTCAACGAGGTCGTCGACGAAGTCAACCAGCTGCTCAAGCAGGTGCAGTTCCAGACCGACGACGCCTCGTTCATCCCGATTTCGGCGTTCGAAGGCGACAACATCGCCGAGGAGTCCGACAACACGCCGTGGTACGACGGCGTGACCCTGCTGGAGGCCCTGAACAACCTCCCAGCGCCGGAGCCACCGACGGACGCGCCGCTCCGACTCCCGATCCAGGACGTCTACACGATCTCGGGTATCGGTACCGTCCCAGTCGGACGTATCGAGACCGGTGTCATGAACATCGGCGACAACGTCTCCTTCCAGCCCAGCGACGTGGGCGGCGAAGTGAAGACGATCGAGATGCACCACGAAGAGGTGCCGAAAGCCGAGCCCGGTGACAACGTCGGATTCAACGTCCGCGGCATCGGCAAGGACGACATCCGCCGCGGTGACGTCTGTGGCCCGTCCGACGACCCACCGAGCGTCGCCGAGACGTTCCAGGCTCAGGTCGTCGTCATGCAGCACCCGTCCGTCATCACGGCTGGCTACACCCCGGTCTTCCACGCCCACACGGCACAGGTCGCGTGTACGATCGAATCCATCGACAAGAAGATGGACCCAGCAAGCGGCGAGGTCGCCGAGGAGAACCCCGACTTCATCCAGTCGGGTGACGCTGCTGTGGTCACCATCCGACCACAAAAGCCACTCAGCATCGAGCCATCGAGCGAGATCCCAGAACTCGGGAGCTTCGCCATCCGCGACATGGGTCAGACCATCGCGGCCGGAAAGGTCCTCGAAGTTCACGAGAAAGAATAAATGCAGCAGGCACGCGTTCGACTCGCGGGCACGAGTCCAGAAGACTTAGACGACATCTGCGACGACGTCCGCGAGATTGCGAACAATACCGGCGTCAACCTGAGCGGTCCGATCCCGCTGCCGACGAAGACCCTCGAGGTGCCGACCCGGAAGTCGCCTGACGGCGAAGGCACTGCCACGTGGGAGCACTGGGAGATGCGCGTCCACAAGCGCCTGATCGATCTGGACGCCGACGAACGCGCACTCCGCCAGCTCATGCGCATTCAGGTGCCGAACGACGTCTCGATCGAGATCGTCCTCGAAGACTAACGGTCGATTCGCGTTTTTCACCGTTTTTGCACGTCGATTCTGGCTTGCAGCGATAGCTGTGTGGTTCAATCGTTTACTGTGTGTATACTGACTGATCCACGTGCGGTGGCGCGTGCTGGGCTACGGTTCGCCGACGGCGAACCGTCGCTCAAACGCACGCGAGGTCTTCTCGAGTAGCACGAGCGAATGGCTTGGAAGACGCTTGCGTCTTCCACTGGATGAGTGAGCGACTGAAAGGAGCGATCGAATCGGCTGGGGAGGACGTGGCAACCATCGCCGCCAGCGTGCACAGAACGCTCGGGTCGTCCTCGGAGTCCGATTCACGCATTCAGTAACAATCCACTCGAGTCGCACCCGCTATTCTCACTTCCCACGGGTCAGTGCGGAGGCTTTTGTCGGTCCCCGTCGCAGTGACCCGTATGTCGAGGCGCTCGCGGTCACGGTCACAGTCGGGCACCTACCTCGGGTCCGACTCCAGTACGGACGACGGGTCGAGAGAGGGCTCGAGCAGCCCCATCGTCGAACTCCTGATCGTCTTCGTCGTCGTCTTCGTCGCCCAACAGGTGGCGGCGATTATCGGAATCGGCGTGATGGCCGGCCTGTTCGTCCTCGCGCCGCCGTTGACGACCAACCCGTGGACGATCGTGACGAGCGTCTACGCCCACGGCGGACTCGGTCACTTGGTGTCGAACAGCCTCGCGCTGATCGTCTTCGGCTGGCCCGTAGCTCGAGCGACCACCCGACTTCGATTCCACACGTTCTTCCTGGTGACGGGCGCGATCGCCGGCATCTCCCAGATCGTCCTCACGAACGTGGCGTCGTCGGCGCCCCTGCTCGGCGTCCCCGGAACCGAGGGCGTACTCGGGGCCAGCGGGGCCGTCTTCGCCCTGCTGGGCTACCTGATCGCCTCGAACCGGCTGTCGACCGGGCTGGCCTCGTTCGTGGACGTCCCGCAGTGGTTGGCCGTGGTGGTATTCGTCGGACTGGCGATTGCTGTGACGCTGGCGACCGGCGGTCCCGGCGTCGCCCTGCTCGCGCACTTCACCGGCTTTTTGCTGGGGCTGTTGGCCGGGCGGGCTCGCGTGTTGCACGTCGGCGGGTCAGGTGGGCGCGGCTCGAGGGTGTAGTTGGTCGAGCACGACGAATTGTGGTATGTTCTGTACGCCGTCGGATTGCGCTCGAAATCAGTCCGTGACGATATCCGCCGGGGTAAACAGCGAGATGTCGTCTCGGTCCTCGGCGACCGTTCGAAGTTCCTCCGAAAATCCGGACCGGCAGAAACAACAGTAGTGGTGTGTCAGCTCGGTGCCCTCGGGTGGCGTCCACCGCACCTGAGCCGTCCGTCGCTCGAGAGCGGTCAGATCGCTCTTCGTCATCTCTCTGGTGGTGTACTTACACTCGCCAGCGACGAGGGTCCCGTCGCTCGCGAGTCCCACGACGTCGAGTTCGTGGTGGTCGTGCCACCAGTAGCCGATTCCCTGATAGGTTTTGGGAAGGAGCGACGGGAGCGCGTTCTGGCAGACGCGCTCGAACATCGTCCCCATGTACTCCGAAAAGCTTGGTTCGACCAACTGTTCGTAGGCGTCGTCGCCGAGTTGGGCGATCTTCCCCTCCTGTCCGTAGACGTACTGGAACCAGAAGTTGAACAGCGGCTCGTTCAGCCGATACCGGCTCTTTCGGGTCGCGTTCGGATTGGCCGTTACCGGAATGTCTCGTTCGATCAACCGGAGTCGGCGCAGCTTCGAGAGGTACGAGCTGGGTGCGTTCGAGTCGACGCCGGCGAAGTCCGCGATCTCGTTCGACTCTCGCTTCCCCGTCGCGATCGCCCGGAGGATCGTGTAGTACGTCTGGGGCTCTCGGATGCCGAACTCCGTTCGCAACAGGAACTCGGGTTCGTTGTGGAGGACGCCGTGTTCGGAGAGCACGTGGGACTGGATGTTTTCGGCCAGCGACGCATCGGGGGTGAGCGCCTGCAGATAGTACGGCGTTCCACCGAACACGCTCCACGTCCGGACGATCGAATCGGGATCGTCCTCCGGATAGAACTGCCGTGCGTCCCGCAGTTCGAGCGGCGGAAGATCGATTGTCCCCGTCCGGCGGCCGTACAGCGGGCTGCCACCGCCGAGGACCTTCTCTTCCATGACGCTGATCGACGATCCCACGAGTACGAGCGTCGCGGCCGTCTCCTCGAGGTGTAGATCCCAGACCCGTTGGATCTTCGAGGGCAGCGCGTCATCGGATTCGACTAGATACGGAAACTCGTCGATGACGACAATCGCGTCCTGTCGTCCGAGCGCCCGGAGCAGGGCCTCCCAGTCGCGCTTGATGTCCTCGAGCATCGGAACCGTCTCGCTGGCCGTCTCGACGAAGTTCTCGAGCTGGGCGGCCGCCGTTTCCTCGGTTGCCTGCCAGTAGATCGCGTCGTCGCAGTCTCGAATCGCCTCCCGGACGAGCGCACTCTTTCCGAGCCGTCGCCGGCCGTAGACGACGAGCAACTCGGCTGCGTCGCTCTCGAACCCCGATTCCAGACGCTCGAGTTCGTCCTCGCGGTCGACGAACCGTGGCTGACTCATACCGGTCTCTCGCGGGCCACGACAATAATAATTGTGATTACAAAATCACAATTATACTAATTACGATTTTACTATCTGGGTTCGAGTGAGTGGGGCGACTCGAGTGGTGGTGACTCTCGAGTCGTCCACGAAACACAAGCTACAAATAGAAACCGAGGTTAGGAACGGTCGAGGGCTCGTAGATCAGTGGTAGATCGCTTCCTTCGCAAGGAAGAGGCCCTGGGTTCAAATCCCAGCGAGTCCACTATTTTGCGCCGCGAGCAAATCCACGAGCGGCGCACATCGTCGTCGAGCTGGGATTTGAAGCCCTGGAAGTCGCAGCGCGAGCGAAGCGAGCGACCGTCTTCCTTTGGGTTCAAATCCCAGCGAGTCCATCTCCTTCCGCTCACTTCGTTCGCATCAGTCGTGGACTCGCTGTACATCGCAAACCCTTCGGGTTTGCTCAATCCCAGCGAGTCCACTATTTTGCGCCGCGAGCAAATCCGCGAGCGGCGCAAATCGTCGAAGCAGATTTGATGCCTTGGGAGTCGTGGTCCGGAAGACGCTATGCACTTTTTGTCATCACGAGAGATTTTGGGCATCTGGTTCTGGTTCCGTTTTTAAAGTCTCTTGACATCGTATTTGGAAGATGACATCTGTGCACTCCGGAAATGATTTGTACCCTTAGTCAAATGTGTAGATGATTTATGAAAAGTCTAGATGAATTAGTCTCTCTTATTGTGCGTGATTTGCTCCCATATAATTCTACGCGAGAGGCATACAGAACATTATTTGGTATAAAATGGGGGCTTATTGTATACAATCTAATAATTCTAGGATTTGCACTTCTGGCAATTGGTATTTTGTCTATCATATTACGAGAATTCATCACGTTAACAGTTGGGGGAACAGAAGGTTGGATAGACATGCTGAAGTCAATTTTTGAATTGGTCACATTCACGCCGGTATTACTTCTACTCATGTCGTATATTGTGTCGAAGTCAATAGAGTCCACACATACAAATAACAAAATAAGGTATAAAGGTAGCAGAAATAGATATTATGGTATTCGAGCTATTTCATTTTTCGTTGGGCTTGGGCTGTTTATAATTGCGATATATTATCGTACACTTATTACAGGCCAAATAGATGCCCCCAGAACCTCATCCGCTGTCTTGTTAGAGATACTGACGATAATATTACTTGACTTGGTATATATTGGACTTTTGTTTAGTGGATTTGGTTTCACTGGTGTGAGTGCTGTCCTTAAGCACAGGAATCGTTCTAATCGAGAAGATATGAAGGCAACGTATAAGGAGAGAGTTAAACCAGATTCAGAGAGTGAAAAACAATCAGCGGTCGACGAGAAAATGCCCCAAGAGAATTAAAACCCATCCACAATTTTCACACCCATAATAATCGATAGGATATGTACAGAAAACAACCATAGTATTGTTTTGTTTAACCACTTGCTTGCGTCTTTACCCTAATTACTACGTTGAACACGCCAATCTATATCGCAACCCCCGACTTCAACCTAACCCCAAATACCTCTATCAGGTGCAGGGACAACCGTCACCTGTCACCGAGTAATCGTCTACGAAAATGACCAGCGAGTCCGCCGACTGGGAGTACAAAGCCATCGAGCCCCCGACGGAACTCACGAAACGCGAGTCCGCGAACCCCGAAAAACGACTCAACGAACTGGCCGCGGAGGGGTGGCGACTCGTGGAAACCGTCTCCTACGACGGCGGCGGTACGAAGTACCTGATCTTCGAGCGGTCCCTCGAGAACGAACCCAGATGAAGGATTTCTCGACCGCCAACACGATGCGGGGTCGGGCCGACGAGAACCGCTACAAGCTCTGGGTCCTGCTCAACGCGAATCGGTGGTGGCTCACCGCCGCGATCGCCCTCGGCGTCTTCGCGGCGCTGATGATCTGGGGCGCGTCCCGCCCGCCGTCGGCCCAGCGGGTCCTGCTGACCACCGACTGGGTCAAGATGGCGTTTCAGGCGCTGATCGGGGCGCTCATCACGGGCGCCACGCTCGTCGTCTCGATCAATCAGCTGGTCCTCTCCCAGGAGATCGGCCCGCTCGGCGGCCAACGCCAGCGGATGGACCTCGCGATGGACTTCTACGAGAACACCGACGAGTTGCTCGAGTTCCCCAGCCCCGCCAACCCCGCGCTGTTCCTCAAAGAACTCATCGATGCGACCAGCGACCGAGCCCGCGCGTTCGACGAGGCGGTCCAACGGAGCGACGACGAGGAGCTTCGGATGCACACCGAGGCCTACGTCGAGGACCTCCTCGAGAACGCGCGGATAGCGACGGACCAGCTAGAAGACGCCAGTTTCGGCTCCTTCGCCGTGATGAAGGCGGCGTTGAACTACAACTACGATCGGAAGATGTACGATCTGCGCTGGCTGTTGAACGAGCACGAAGACGGCCTCACGAACGAGCAGCGCGAGGCGGGGCGGAAGACGCTGGAGGCGCTCACGATGTACGGCCCCGCCCGCGAGTACATCAAGACGCTCTACTTCCAGTGGTCGCTCGTCAAACTCTCGCAGGGGATTCTGTATCTCGCGGTGCCGGCACTCGTCGTCGCCGGTGGCATGGTGATGCTCGTCGACGTCTCCACGTTCACCGGCTCCCTCCTCGGGACCGATATCCGGCTCTGGGCGATCTGTGCCGCGTACACGGCCTGTCTCCTCCCGTTCTTACTGTTCGTCTCGTACATCCTCCGCCTGGCGACGATCGCGAAGCGCACGTCCGCGATGGGGCCGCTCGTGCTCCGGGGGGACTGAGTTCGCAGTAACGGGTCGGTCAGTCGCTCGAGCAGTGAAGCACCCTCGCTTCGCCGCTCGGGTGCTGTCGATCCCGGCGCGGCCGGGTGGTGATCGTCGTCCGACAGACCGGACAGCTGTACTCGACCGTGTCGCCGTCCGGTCGTCGGTTCCAGTCTCCCTCGATAGGGCTCTCGTGACCGCAGTTGAAACAGTACAGCGTCGTCTTGCCAGCTACCGGGGGGTCGGCGGTGGAGGCGGGGAGTGTCATACCAGCGGTCCGAACTGGGTCGCTATAACCCCGTTGGTGTCAGGCGTGTTCGATGTGTGATAGCGGCTATCAATCCTGTGACAGTGAGACTCTCTCGCACGAATTCGCCGAACTGCGTGTTAGTGCCCTCCGACTCGAGGTGATCGCGAGCGACGCGCTCGAGCCGTGCTCGACGGGGAAACGCGTCGATTGGAATCCGTCCCGCCGAACTGCGATCCGGGACGCTATCCGTGAATCGACGACCGAGTCTGTCGGAGCGCCTACTGAACGGTGACCCGGTTCGAGTAGTGGTGTCGGTCGTCGCTTACGAACTGCTCGTCAGTTGTCCCTCGACCCACCCCTCGAACCGCTCGACGACGACCGTCGCCACGGCGTCGGCGATCCGGTCGGGCGACTCGGTCAGGTCCCAGACGTACTCGCCGTCTCGAGTCATCGTCACCCACTCGACGTACTCGCCGCGGTCTAACTCGAGGAGCAACTCCTCGAGGACGCTCTCGTCGAGTCGACAGCCGACCGCGTCCTCGATGCGCGCGGTGAGCTGGGGTGTGGTCGCGACGATACGATCCTCGTCGGTGGCGGTCGCGGGGAGGGCGGTCGGCGCTGGCGGGGACGGCGGCCGGTCGGTCATTGTCGAGCCATTGGTTGGCGTTCGAGGAGTATTAATTCTGGTGGAAGTCTCGCTATCGTGACTACCGTGAAACACGACCGGATCGAGTCGGCTCCCACTGCAGTTCCCGGTATCCCGGATTCACGAGGGGCACCCTGGGTCGTGACCACCCCTACTGGAACCGGCGAGTTCGACAGTCGACCGCGCGCGAGTCCCGGACCGACCGGCGATGCCGTCAATCGCGACATATTTTGCGCTGCTCGAACGAAAACTCGCTTCCGCTCGTTCGCCCGGACCGCGAGCGATACGGCCGCCGGGTACGGCCGTGGTCCGCACGTCGCACCGAAATAACCGGGCGAGATCCTCCGGCGACGGAGTGCCACTATTGCCAATAGCCGTTAGCCCGCGCCCGATTCTTCGTCATTTTATGTTAATATATTTATTAAATTCATAGATAGACAGAAATATTATTAGAGAGTACGATATTGGAACCTGATATGCGATACGTGACATACGTACTCACGGCCCGACGGGGACACTTCGATCCGGGGGAAGCGCTGTTGTGCGAGTGCGGTGTCACCCTCAGAACGATACAGGACATCGACTACCTCACCGACGGAACGATCGTCACGCGACGAGAGATCCAGGGGGACCGAGGGGACATCGTCCGGGCACTCGAGCATCCCGACTCGAGGATCTTCGAGTACCTGCTCAGCGACGTCGACGGCGGTACGATCCTGCAGATGCACTACCAGCCGAGCGAGTTGACGTCGGACCTCCTCGAGATCCACCAGCGACACGCCGTGTTGCTCGACTATCCGATGGAGTACACCGGACCGGGAAACGCGCGACTCCGCGTCTCCCAGATTGGCTGTGAGAGCGAACTCCAGTCGCTCGTCGCGGAGACGCGAGGGATCGTCGACCTCGAGATCGAACGGCTCGGCAGGTACGATCCGTCGGACGGCCAGCCGCTGGTCGAACTGACGGACCGCCAGCGCGAGGTGTTGTCCGTGGCGATCGAGGCGGGCTACTATCAGGAGCCGCGCGAGGTGACGTATCAGGATCTCGCAGACCAGTTGGGCTGTTCTGCCGGCACCGTCGGCCAGCACCTCCGTCGGATCGAATCCCAGCTCATGTCGACGGTGATCACCGGGGAGAAGTCGGCCGCGCAGCGCAGATCGACCTCGGAGGAGGATTCGAATACGGAGACGAGGCCGCAATCGGGTCGGTAGGCGTCAGCGACGAGTCCGCTCACAGCGACGCTCTCGGCGTCGGGTCCGACGGGACGGTGTGCTCGCGTGGGAACGAGAGCGTCACGACCGTGCCACCGTCGGGACGATCCGCAAAGCGAAGGTCGCCGCCGGCGTTCTGGACGATCCAGTTGACGAGCCACAGCCCCAGCCCGGAGCTGTGATCGAGTTGCGTCTCCCGCCCCTCGAGTACCGCGCGACGTTCGGCGTCGGGGATCCCGTTGCCGTCGTCGGTGACCGTAAACTCCACTCTGGACTCGGCTTCGGACGCGACGGTTCGAACGGCGACTTCGACGGTCGGGTCGTCCCCGGCACCCGAGACTGGACCGTCGTCGTTCGACCGGTTGTGCTGGATCGCGTTGTCGACCAGTTCGTCGAGGGCGTCGACGACGCTGCCGTCGACGCTCGGTCTGGTCGCGTCCGACCCCTGCTCGTCGACCTGGGAGACGACTCGAGCGTCGGGGTACGCCGCTCGTGCCCGGTCGACGACCGAGCGGACGACCGTCGTGGTTTCGACCAGATCGGTCGTGCCGTTCCGATCGAGGGTCCGCTCGATGCTCCGGGCCTTGTCGGCCGTCGCCATCAGATCGTCGATCTCCTCGAGAATGGGGGCGACGTGGCGGCGCTCGAGGATCGAATCCCGCTCACCGACGAGGGACGCGTGGCCCTGGATGACGGTGACGGCGTTCCGGAGGTTGTGGCGAAGGACGCGATTCAGCACCTGAATGCGCTGCTCGCGGTCGCGCTGTTCGGTCACGTCGCGGGCGACCACGACGGAACCGTACTCGAGGACGCTCACCGTGACGTCCTGTGGGAACGTCGTGCCGTCGGCGCGTTTGCCGGTCAGCGTTCCCCGCCAGTAGTTTCGGTCGTCGAGCGCCGGGAGGACCTCGCGTTCGATGGTGGTCCGTGCGGCGTTCGTATACAGCGTTTCCCAGTTCGTTCCCTCGAGGGCCGTGGCGTCACGGATGCCGTAGAGGGAGGCGTACGCGTCGTTGACGTAGACGTGCTGATCGTCGACGATGACGGCGATGCCGTCCATCGAGGCGTCGACGGCCCGCGACAGTCGCTCGTTCTCGCGGTAGTGGTGTGCGAACTCGACGTAGACGTGGCCGAGAAGGCCGCCGAAGGCCATGCCGGTGCTCAGTGCACTGATCACTGGCTGGGCGAACCCGCCGGTAAATCCGACTCTGACCGAGAGGAGATAGATACTCCAGGCACAGAACGTCGCGACCATCGCACCGCAGGTGACCGAGGAGGCGGTGACGATATCCGCCCGCTGCGTTCCGCTCTCGCGGTCGCGGGTTCGCAACCCGTACCAGACGAGTCCCGATCCGATCAGTCCCGGGACCAGCAGTTCGACGACCAGCAGTGGGAGGGGGCCGCCGAACACGAGCGCGTACGCGCCGACGATACCGAGTAATCCGATTCCGATGCTCGAAACCGAGTACTCGCGAACGACTGTCGCCGCGGAGCGAGCACTCGAGATCATCGCTGGGACACTATTCGATGGGGAGACGGCGATGATAAATCAATTGGCAACCTCGTCGACACCTCGTCGTCCATCATCGACTGCGGACGTCCCTCGCTCGTCGCTCCCGAATCGGTACGGGTCCGTCCGGTATCCTCGAATCGGTACGCGTCGCGTCGACCATCCCGCGCCGTTCGTGCGGTCACCCCTGTATCGTTTGTAGGTGGCGCCCGTCTATCCCACTATGTCGACCCTCTACGCGGCACTCCGCGATCGACTCCTCGTGTGCACGCCCGACGGACGTACCGATACCGACTGGTCGGTGACGACCGGACTCGAGGGCCACGACCTCGAGTGCGTCGCCGCCTCCCCCGTCAAGCCGGATCGCGCGTTCGTCGGCACCTTCGAAGACGGACTCTTTCGCGCTCGAGCGACGGACGGTGAGACTGACGAAACGAACGACGGGGCTGACGAACCGAACGCCGACGCGGACGCGCCGTCGTTCGAGCGTCTCGAGACCGAGTTCGTCAGCGACGCGGTCATGTCGCTCGCGATCAGCCCCCACGACCCGGACGTGATCTACGCCGGGACCGAGCCGAGTCGCGTCTACCGCTCCGCGGACGGCGGCGACTCCTGGACGCACCTGCCGGGACTGACGGACCTCCCCTCCGAAGCGGAGTGGTACTTCCCGCCCCGCCCGCACACCCACCACGTCCGCTGGCTCGAGGTCGATCCGTTCGACCCCGACCGACTGTACGTCGGCATCGAGGCCGGCGCGTTCGTCCTGAGCACCGACGGCGGTGAGACGTGGCAGGAACGACCCGAGGGCTCTCGCCGGGACAACCACACGCTGGCGATCCATCCCGACCGAGAGGGTCGCGTCTACACGGCCGCGGGCGACGGCTACGCCGAGAGCGACGACGGCGGGGAGTCCTGGCGGCATCCACAGGACGGCCTCGAGCACACCTACTGCTGGGGAGTCGCCGCCGATCCGGACGATCCGGACTCGATCATCGTCTCGAGTGCGAGCGGCGCTCGGAGCGCGCACACGGCCGGGACGGCCGAGTCGTACGTCTACCGCCGCACCGACGACGAGCCCTGGGAACGGCTCGACGATCACGGGCTTCCGGTAGGCGAGGGCGTCGTTCGCG
The DNA here is from genome assembly GCF_051351675.1 of Natronorubrum halobium. Taxonomy (NCBI): domain Archaea; kingdom Methanobacteriati; phylum Methanobacteriota; class Halobacteria; order Halobacteriales; family Natrialbaceae; genus Natronorubrum; species Natronorubrum halobium. The sequence goes on along the minus strand of NZ_CP195595.1, from coordinate 4,588,113 downwards.
CCGTCTTCGACACGACCGAGGACGGCGTCGTCTACTCGCTGAACAACCGCGGCGTGTACGTGAGCGAAGACTTCGGCGGCCGCTGGGAGCGCGTCGATATCGACTGGGACGAGGGCCTCGAAACGCAGGCACCGCGCGGACTGGTCGCGCTTTCCTGATGCGCTTCAGCGGGCGCTCGTCTCCGCCTCGTCCGCGCGTTCCCAGACGACAGCGACCGTGACGGCGTGGACCGACGCGACGAGCGCGCTACTCAGGACGGGTCCTGCGTACGCGAGCGGGACGAGCGTGAGGAGCCACGCCGCGAGTCCGAACGCGAGCACGAGCGCGAAGATCGACCACCCGGAGCCGCGAGTGACGCGATTGCTCCGACGGAGCGCCGCGATCGGTCCCGAGCCCGTGACGACGAACGCGGGTGCGACGAAAAAGCGTACTAGCGCGACGCAGACGGCGACGAACAGCGGAAGTCCGAGGACCGGTCCGACCTCCCCGACCGATCCGAGCACGCGCCCCGCCGAGGCGAACAACGCGACGAGTCCGAGATACGCGAGCAGTCGACGAATCCGGCCCGTCACGTCACTACCGGTAGCGGTACCCGCTTCATCGAGGGCGCGAGCGATCGTCACGGTCCCGGCGCCCGCGACGACCGCCAGCGCGGCGACCTCGAGACCGATCCCCCAGGCGAGATACGGAAGGTACAGATCGACGAGTGACTCGATCGAGCGCGTCGTCTCGGAGATTCCGGTCGGATAGCCGACGAACTCGACGCTGATCGAGATCCCCTCGCCGTCGTCGGATACCAGCGTCGGAAGCGGGTCGTGTCGCCGGACCCAGTCGACGACGGCGAGGAGGACGCCGGCGATAACGAACGGCAGTGCGAGCGTCGGATCCCGTCGTATCCGCCCTATCGCTGCCGCGAGTGGCGTAGGCGGCGACGAGCCGCCAGTCGTGGCTTCCCCATCAGTATCAACTTCGCCGTTCGAACCCGGATGATAGATCGGCGTCTCCACGCCGTCAGTCTCCGATTGCGTCCGTGAGGTCGTACCGTCCGTCCTCGAGTCGACCGGTTCGTCGGTCATGCGTCCTCCATGGCGAGGACCCGATCACCGTCGACGACGTACAGCACGCCGTCGCCGACCGCTGGCGGGGAGAGGTACCACTCCGGTTCGTACGTAAATCGCTCCTCGCCAGTCTCGGCATCGAACGCGGCCAGTTCGTAGCCGTCCGTCGCGTAGACGACGCCGTCGGCGACGACTGGGAAGACCCCGGGACCGAACGGGACGGACCACTCCTCGTCGCCCGTCTCGAGGTCGAGCGCGTGTAACGAACCGTCGGTTCCATCATCAGTCACGAACACCGTTCCGTCGGCGACGGCAGCGGCACCGTCGGTCGCGTTTCCCGTTAAGTCTCGTACCCAGCGGATGCCACTTCCGTCGGCCTCGAACACTGCCGCGCCGTTTCGCGTCGGGACGACGACGCCATCTTCGGTCGCCGTCGGTGCGAGGATCGTCGGGTCTTCGAGTTCGCCGCGCCACTCCTCGTCGCCCGTTTCGACGTCGAACGCACGGATCAGCGCCGACTGCGCGGTGACGAAGACGGTTCCGTCTCTCACCGCCGGCCGGTGTGGTGTGGCGCCGTATCCGCCGTCGTACTCGATACGCCGTCGCCACCGTTCGCGGCCGCTGCCAGCCTCGAGTGCGACGACGTCGCTGGTGTCGGGAACGGCGGCGTACACCGTTTCACCGACCGCGACGGGCGCCGGCGTCTCGGGCGAGCCGAAAAACGACGCCGACGTTCGGCCTGGTCCCTGCCATCGTTCCGCGCCGAATCGGTGTCCGAACAGTCCGATTCCGCCGCCGGCGTTCAGGCCGACGATGCCGTCCGGCGTGGCGACCGCCAGCGTATCTGTACGGTAGACCGACGCCGACGCGTGTGCGGGACTCGAGCCGTACGCCTTCCCGTAGGAGAACCGAACGTCGCCGGTTTCGGCGTCGAACGCCACGAGTTCGTCGGTGCCGGCGTACACCGTCCCGTCGACGACGACGGGTTGATCGATCGCGAACCCCCCGGTCCGCTCGAGCGACGCCGCCCACGAAATCTCGACGTCGTCTTTCGGTCCCGACGCGTCGGGATTGTAGCCGGTTCCGGCGGCGTCGTATCGGTCCATCGGCCAGTCGATCGTCGTCGAGTCCGACTGCGCGGCGATGGCAGCGTGAGCGCCGAGGGAACCGGCGGCGGCGAGCCCGACGCTCGCGAGTAACCGTCGTCTGGAGGGCATCAACTCGGCAGTCTCGGCGCGAATATGTAATCTCTTCCATCTGTTCGGGCCGGCTACAGGAGAGGGACGACTGGCACGGACCGGACCGACGGGGTGACGGCGCGTTCGGGGTGAGGCTTCGAAATCCTTTTAGGCGCTACACGGGGATAGTAGTGTAACTGAGTGATATCATGGACGTCGACATCATCTCCGAAACGGAGAACCCCATGTTGCATCGAACGGACGTTACCTTCGAACTGACCCACGAGGACGCGACGCCCTCGCGTCTGCAGGTTCGGGACAGTCTCGCGGCGAAACTGAACAAGGACGCCGACGAGGTCGTCGTCCGCAAACTCGACACTAAGTTCGGGATGCGCAAGACGGTCGGTCAGGCGAAGGTCTACGACACGGCCGACAACGCCCGCGACGTCGAGCAGGACCACATGCTCGAGCGCAACAAGATCGGCGCCGCCGACGAGGAAGCGGAGCCGGAAGCGGAGGAGGCCTGAAATGGCACGACACGAACTCTACAACGACGACGGCACCACGGAGCGCGAAAAGTGCCCCCGCTGTGGCGACGTCTTCCTCGCGGATCACGGCGACCGCACCCACTGCGGGAAGTGCGGGTACACCGAGTGGGAGTAGCGATGCGGCGAACGTCAGTGAGTCGCATCGAAAACGCGAACGGCGACGTCAGGAGCCGTGAGCGAGCGACGAGAGGGCCATCGGCAGACGCGAGCGGGGAGTAAACCGACCCGCGAGCGCGCACCGCCGGTGCTCCCTCGCTCGTACAGTGATACCCACACGTGAGTTCCGACACCCGAATTCTCGGCATCGAAGGTACCGCCTGGGCGGCCAGCGCGGCCGTCTACGATGCCGCTACCGACGACGTATTCATCGAGAGCGACGCCTACGAACCCGACAGCGGCGGCATCCATCCGCGTGAGGCCGCCGAACACATGCACGACGCGATCCCGCGCGTCGTGGAGACGGCACTCGACCACGCTCGCGATACGTACGACGGTCCGTCCTCGGAGCCACCGATAGATGCCGTCGCCTTCTCGCAGGGGCCGGGTCTCGGTCCCTGCCTGCGCATCGTCGGGACGGCCGCGCGTGCGCTGAGCCAGGCGCTCGAGGTCCCCCTCGTCGGCGTCAACCACATGGTCGCCCACCTCGAGATCGGCCGCCACACCTCGGGATTCGACTCCCCGGTCTGCCTGAACGCGAGCGGCGCGAACGCGCACCTGCTGGCCTACCGAAACGGCCGGTATCGCGTGCTGGGCGAGACGATGGACACCGGCGTCGGCAACGCGATCGACAAGTTCACCCGCCACGTCGGCTGGTCTCACCCCGGCGGACCGAAGGTCGAGGCGGCAGCAGAAGGCGGCGAGTACGTCGACCTCCCCTACGTCGTCAAGGGGATGGACTTCTCGTTCTCGGGGATCATGAGCGCTGCCAAGCAGGCATACGACGGCGTCTCCGCGAGCAGTGCGAGCGGAGGCTCGTCGGACGAGCGTCGCGAGTCCGACGGTGGCGTGCCGATCGAGGACATCTGCTTCTCCCTCCAGGAGAACGTCTTCGGCATGCTCGCCGAGGTCGCCGAGCGCGCGCTCTCGCTGACCGGCAGCGACGAACTCGTCCTCGGCGGCGGCGTCGGACAGAACGCTCGTCTCCGGGAGATGCTCGAGTCGATGTGCGCCCAGCGCGGGGCCGACTTCCATGCCCCCGAGCCCCGATTCCTTCGGGACAACGCGGGGATGATCGCCGTGCTCGGAGCGAAGATGTACGACGCGGGCGACACGCTGGCGCTCGCGGACTCGCGCGTCGATCCGAACTACCGGCCCGACCAGGTGCCGGTCACCTGGAGAACGGCGGAACGCGAACTGGGAGCGGGACGCGGCGGAGACGAGAGCGAGAGTCGGGTCCGCGGCGCCGAAGCACTCGTCACTCTCGAGCCAGATGCCGGACGGGTTACGAAACGCCGCGAGTCGAAGACCTACCGGCATCCCGCCCTCGACGACCGACTCCGACGCGAGCGCACGACCCTCGAGGCCCGCCTGACGAGTCTCGCCCGTCGCGAGGGCGTGCCGACGCCGGTACTGTCGGACGTCGATCCACTCGAGGCGCGCCTCGGTCTCGAGTACGTCGGCGACGCCGACCTTCGCGACGCCCTCACGGTCGAGCGCGTTCGCGACGTCGGCCGCCACCTCGCGCGACTGCATCGAGCGGGGTTCGTCCACGGGGATCCGACGACGCGGAACGTCCGGGTCGGGAGACGCGACGGGTCTTCGAAGGAGCGAGCGAGCGACGGCCGCGAACAGGCTACGGACCGCACCTATCTCATCGACTTCGGCCTCGGCTACCACACCGACCACGTCGAGGACTACGCGATGGACATCCACGTCTTCGACCAGAGCCTCGTCGGCACCGCGGACGATCCCGACCCGCTGCGCGAGGCGGTCCGAGAGGGCTACCGCGAGGTCGGTGACGAGCGAGTCCTCGAGCGCCTGCGGGACGTCGAGGGACGGGGTCGGTACGTCGTCGACGACGACCAGACGTAGGTCGGCACGAGGACCTCGTCGTTCGACGGGCTGACACTCGAGGACCTCGTCACTCGACCGAACAGGACTCCGTAGTCGTATCCACGCCGAGCAGGTAGTTCCCGCCGCAGAACCGCGTCAGTGCGTTCCAGAGGAGTCCGAGTCCCGCGACTCCTGCGATGACGGCCCGCTCGCGTTGTCCGTCCTGAGAGGCCGCCGCGGCCACCACGACCAGCCAGATGCCGAGTATTCCGCGCACGATACGATCGGTACCGCCGACGTTTCGCTGCATAGGCGTTCCTACGGGCGGCCGAGTGGAAACGCTGCGGCCGAATATGTCGCCCCGGTTTATTACACGTCGTGTCGACTACCCAACTGGTGGACGATCGATGAAACGCATTCGCCTCACGCTGGATCCCGCCGGCGACTACGCCCCGCCGCTGTACGAACGGCTCGCGGGCGGTGCGTCGTATCTCGAGCGGGTTCGGATCATCAACTGGAACGTCGCGGCGCCGCCGACGGCGTTCCTGCTGTGGATCCGCGGCGACTACCGACGGTTCGAGGCCGAACTGGCAGCCAGCGAGAACGTCGACGAGTACGAAATCCTGCCGATAACGGACCGCGAGTGTCACTGCTTCTTCGAGGGCGCGGTCGCCGCGGCCGCGCGACTGCTATTCGAGAACTTCACGCGGGGGAGTCTCATCACCGTGCCGCCGATCGTCTGCAACGACGACGGGAGCAACACGTTCTCGATCGTCGGCGCGGACGCCGACATCCAGCGCGCGGTCGAGGGCGTTCCCGACGGCGTCGACGTCACCGTCGAGGCGGTCGGCGGGGAGACCGTCGCCCCCGAGAGCGCGGTCGGACGGCTCTCACGGCGGCAGCGCGAGGCCGTCGAGGCCGCCCTCGAGGTCGGCTACTACGAGGTCCCCCGCCGTGCGACGACCGAGACTGTCGCCCGCGAACTCGACTGTGCGTCCGCGACCGCAGCCGAACACCTCCAGAAAGCCGAATCGACGCTGATTGCTGCGCTCCTCGAGCCGTGAGTGGGATGCGCGACTAGCGATCACCGCTCGGCGGCTGGCGCTCACCGGCCGGCGGTGCTGGTTCATCTCCGCCGAGACGCTCGTCGCGTCCGCCGGACGAACCGGGGCACTCATGTCCGATCAGTTGGAGGTGCGACCGATGACCGACGTCCTGCTCACCGGCTACGAACCGTTCGGCGAGTTCGAATCCAATCCCTCGAGCCGACTCGCGAAACGCCTCGACGGCACGACTATCGGCGACGCGACCGTCGCCGGTCGGGAACTCCCCGTCGCGTTCGACCGACTCCACCCGGCGCTCGAGGCCGCGATCGACGATCACGACCCCGATATCGTCTGCGGACTCGGGCTGGCCGCCGGTCGGAACACGCTCTCGCTCGAGCGCGTCGGAATCAACCTCCGGGATACCGCGGGGACCCCGGACAACGAGGACCGCACGGTGGTCGACGAGCCGGCGATCGGCGACGGGCCGGACGCCTACTTCGCGACGCTGGCGCTTCGAGCGATGAAAGAAGCGATGCTCGAGGCGGGCGTCCCGACCACGCTGTCGACCGATGCCGGAACGCACGCCTGCAACAATTTCCTCTACGCCGCCCGCCATCTCGTCGAAACGAGCGATCGGGAGTTCGGCGCGGGGTTCGTGCACGTCCCCCTGTCGCACGAACAGGCGGCCGAACGCGACGACGGCGAGCCCAGCCTGGCGCTCGAGGCGATGGCGGACGGCCTCGTCGCCGGACTCGAGCGCGCGGTCGCGGAACGGTGAAATCGGCGTCGATAGCGGCTCGAGCGCGACGCGGAGGGGTTGCTTGCGAGCAGAGAGACGAGTACCCAATACTCATATCCGGGGAGGGTGTACGTTCGCGTATGGCAGACAAACCGAGTTCCGGAGAGATTCTCGGGGTACCGTACAACTTCGAACGACCCAGCATGGGCCGCATGCTCTCGTCGTACTGGCAGCCCGGCGAAGGGATGCTCGTCGAGAAACCCTTCGGCGTCGGTTACACGCTGAACCTCGCCAACTGGCGATCGTGGGTCGTCGTACTCGTCGCCGGCGCGCTCCTGTGGCAGCAAGAACAGGGCGCTTCGGATCAGAGTCAGGACCGCGAGGACGAACCCGTCGAAGTCATCGTCGACGAAGACGACAACTAGCCCCTGCGAGCGACGGCCGCGGATACTGTTGTATTGCTGTGGATGATATCGAAGATAACCCGACGATCCTGTGAGCCGCACTGGTTGCCGAACGCTGCCGTAAACCGGCTGCTACGCTGCCAGTGCAGCGGATATGCCGTCAGGTTGCGGACCAGCACAGTTCTGGGAGGAAACTGTTCTCCGATGAACGCTAGTACACCGGGGACGGCTGGGTGCGCCGTCGACGGAAACGTCAGGTTCGGACAGTCCGTGCTCTCGGACGATCGCTGGGCGATCAGGATCTCCGCCGACGCCGAGCGGTGATCGGCGAACCGACGGCTATATTCGCCCGGGAGCCACCGCCTCGAGTAGAGCATGGCCATCCGATTCGTCACCGGCAACGAGGGGAAAGTCCGCGAGGCGCGCGACTACTTCGACGGCATCGAGACCGTCGAACGAATCGAGTACGACTACACCGAGGTGCAGAGCGACTCGCTCGAGGACATCGCGACCCACGGCGCCCGCGAGACGTTCGCGGCCCTCGAGAGCGACGACCCGGTGATCGTCGACGATACGGGCCTGTTCGTCGAGGCGCTGGGCGGCTTTCCGGGCCCGTACTCGGCCTACGTCGAGGACACCGTCGGCGTCGAGCGACTCTGGCGACTCGCGAGCGAGGAGGAGAACCGACGGGCGCGTTTCGAGACGGTCCTCGTCTACGCGGATGCGGACGGAACCGAGGCGTTCGAGGGATCGGTCGCCGGTACGCTCGTCGCCCCGCGCGGCGAGGGCGGGTTCGGTTACGATCCGATCTTCGAGTACAACGGCCGGACCCTGGCCGAGATGAGCACCGAGGAGAAGAACGCGATCTCTCACCGGGGACGCGCGCTCGCCGCGTTCGCGGAGTGGTACGGCGACCGCGACGTATGAAATAGATGAATTGGATATTCTCGATCTGAATCGGCCCCTATTAATCGATGTACGGGCGATTTCCGGCTGATAACCCCTGATCGGAGAGAGTGGTCTCAGCAGGCTAGACCTTTATATCGGTGCAAGCCGATCTGTCTAGTGTGGCGTCGACGATCCCGAACGATACCGTCCCGCCGAACGCGATCACGACAGATCGACCGAACCCAATATGAGTTCCAACACCGACGCCCTCGAGGAGGCCTGCCAGTCCCTGGAGGGCGTGTGCGACGACGTCGAAGAGACCGTCGCCGGCCTCGAGGACCGACGACCGGCCGACGACACCGTCACGACCCAGACGACCGTCTTCGGTGCGCTCGCGAACGAGCACCGGATCCGTATCCTCGAGGCGCTCCGGGAGGGCGAACTGTGCGCCTGCGAGTTGCAGGTCGTCCTCGAGGCCCCCCAGTCGACGGTCGCGACGCACCTCCGGACGCTCCGGGAGGCCGGACTGGTCGCGGGCCGCAAGAAGGGGAAGTGGACCTACTACCGGATCACCGACACGGCGGCCTTCGACCTGCTCGATCTGGGGGCCGCCGTGGACGTCCCGGCGGACGGCTGATCGCAACGGAGACAGACGACCCGTACTTCCAATCATGACCGAGAACGATTCTTCCCCCGACGACGCACCGACCGACCAGCGAACGCACGTCCGCGAGACGTACGGCGACATCGCGGCGACCGGCGGCAGCTGCTGTGAGACGTCCGCCGACGATGCTGCGGCGACCGGCGGCAGCTGCTGTGAGACGTCCGCCGACGATGCTGCGGCGACCGGCGGCAGCTGCTGTGAGACGTCCGCCGACGATGCTGCGGCGACCGACGACGGCTGTTGCGAGGCCTCCGCTAGCGACACCGAAATCGCGGCCGATCCGGATCGCGCGATGTCGCTCGGCTACGACCCCGACGACCTCGAGAACGCGCCCGACGAGTCGAACCTCGGACTCGGCTGTGGGAACCCGGTCGCGATTTCGAACCTCGAACCCGGCGAGACGGTCCTCGACCTCGGTTCCGGCGGCGGGTTCGACTGTTTCCTCGCGGCCCGCGAGGTCGGCCCCGACGGACGGGTCATCGGCGTCGATATGACGCCGGAGATGCTCGAGCGAGCCCGCCAAAACGCGACCGAGAGCGAGTTCGCGAACGTCGAGTTCCGACTCGGCGAGATCGAACACCTGCCCGTCGCCGACGCGACCGTCGACACGATCATCTCGAACTGCGTCGTCAACCTCTCGCCGGACAAACGACAGGTGCTCGCGGAGGCGCATCGGGTCCTGCGACCGGGCGGTACGCTCGCGATTTCGGATCTCGTCGCGACCGAGCCGTTACCCGACGAAATCCGCGACAATCCCGACGCCGTCGACGCCTGCGTCGGCGGCGCTGCCACGATCGACCAACTGGAAGCGTGGCTCGCCGACGTGGGCTTCGCGGACGGCTCGATCACCGCCGAGGGCGAGTGGTCCGACGACCTGCCGGTCGTCTCCGCGCGGATCGAGGCCAGAAAGCCCACCTGAGACACGCCCGTGTGGCCGATCGTTCGATCGCGGTCGAACGCATCGACAGCGAGGTGATCGGTTTCTTCCCAGAGGTCGTCAGTCGTCGCCTTCCACGGTGGCGTTTGCCACCTCGTCGGGCGTCGGTTCGTTGCCGGCCATCGCTTTGCTATCGACGCTGACTCCCTCCCAGTCGTGGTCCGCGTGGTACCCCTCGCGTTCCTTCGCGCTGGGGGCCACCCGGATGAACTCGGCCTTTTCGCGGGCCTCGGGGATCGTGTGGCCGCCACAGTAGGAGAGTCCGGACTGGATGCCGGCACAGAACTTCGCGACGATGTCGGCGACCGGCCCCTTGTACGGCGTCAGTGCTTCGACACCCTCGTCGGCGCGAACGTTGTTTTCCTTGTCGTCGCGTTTTTCGCCGGCGGTCGTGGTCGCCATCCCGCGGGAGCGTTTGTACCGCGTTCCGTCGACCTCGACCACTGCGCCGGGTGCCTCCTCGGTCCCGGCGAAGAGACTCCCCATCATGACGGTGTCGGCCCCCGCCATCAGCGCTTTCACCGCGTCGCCGGACGTGCGGATGCCGCCGTCCGCACAGACGGTGACGTCCAGATCCTCGGCCGCCTCCGCGCAGTCGTCGACCGCGGTCAGTTGCGGGACGCCGGTCCCGGCCACCTTCCGCGTGGTACAGTGCGAACCCGGACCGATACCGACCTTCACGCAGTCGGCACCGGCAGCCGCGAGATCCTCGACACCCGCGGGGGTCGCGACGTTGCCGGCGACGAGATCGGTCTCCGGGAATTCGGTCCGGAGCCGTTCGACGGCCTCGATCGTCCGTTCCAAGTGGCCGTGGGCCACGTCGACGACGAGGGCGTCGACGCCGGCGTCGACGAGATCGGTGCAGCGCCCGACGTAGTCCTCGTCGATCCCCACTGCGGCACCCACCCGTTCGTCGGCGTCGTGGACCCGTTCGACCTGTTCGGCCTGCTCCGCGGCCGTGAGAAATCGATGGAGGACGCCGAACCCGCCGGCTCGCGAGAGTTCGATCGCCAGTTCGGCCTCCGTGACGGTGTCCATCGCAGCGGAGACGAGCGGCGTCTCCAGTTCGATCGACGGCGTGAGATTCGTCGAGAGGTCGACGTTGCTCCGGCTATCAACCGGCGAGCGGTTCGGAACGAGGAGCACGTCCCCGTAACTCAACCCGGTGCGAAGATCGTTCATAACCCCTCACTACTCACCGCTGCTATCGGATAAGCGTCTCGGCGCGTCGCTGTCCGGTCGCCGACACTTGCACCCCACTCAGGCGCGTGGATCCCGATCCGGCCCCGGATACTCGCCGCCGTCGACCGCCGCGTAGAGACTGGCGGGATCGAACAGCCGCGCGAACGCGTCCGGCGGGCGGACGCTGACGGAGATGCGGGGCCGGAGCGTGAGCCCGGCCTTCGCCGATCGGAGGCCCTCGTCGTACGAGAGTAGGTGTGCCGCCCGTCCCTGATAGGCCGACGCCAGCGCCGGGTGGTCGCCGGCGGGGTGATCGACCGCGACCCGATCGGCCTCGAGTCGCTCCCGATGGTCGGCCGCCAACTCGGAGTCGCCGAGTCTCGAGACGAGTCGTTCCGTTCGCTCGAGCAGCGGATCGCTCGCGACGAGGTCGACCCAGGAGTGGCTGCGGACGTGATCGAGGGCGTCGCGCGCGTCGCCGCCGACGAGCAGGTCGGCAGCGAGCACCTCGGCATCCGCGACGATCCGCGCGGGATTCGGTTGCTCAGCCATCGTCGGTCTCCGTCGTGTCGGCCACAGTCGGCAGGTCGTCCGCTGCACCCTGCAGTTCCTCGAGGGCGACATCGTACGCCGCCCCACGTTCGAAGAGGTCGGCCCAGCTCGCTGTCATTGCGAGCGCTTCGGCGGCCGGGGAGAAAAGGGGTGTGTCTCTCGAGTCGGGCAGATTTCGTATAGCACGTAGAGGTGTATTGGCGGCGAAGCGGATAGACGCATACTGCCTACTCATGACCGAGAGACCTGTCCTATGCGTCCCAGACCGTACACTGGAGCCCGATACGGCGGGTCCGGTCCGAGAACGACTGACAGCGCGGTATTACACGGGCGCGCTCGGCGGTGCCAACCACTGGCGGCGCTGCGACGAGCTGACGACGCCGAACCGACGCAGGAACGAGCGAAACGCCTCGCAGATGCCGAAATCCGGACGCATCACGGCACTCAGTCCCGGCCGGACAGCACCCAGAAGACCGCGGCACCGAGCGCGAACGCGACGCCAACGTTGACCGCCAGCCCGACGGCCCCGACGCCGACGACGACCGTGAGCGATCGATGGCCGGTGACGGGTTCGAAGGCCGCTCGAGCCAACTCGAGTGCGACCACCACGAGCAAGACGCCCAGGACGGCGAGTGGGAACGCGGCCAACAGTGCGCCGGTGGCAACGAACGCGAGCGCGAGGTAGCCGATCCCGAGAAGAACGTTCGCACCCCCGGTGCGAGCGCCGAAGGCGTACTTCCCCGCCAGCCCGCCGCTGCCGTGACACATCGGGACCCCGCCGATCGGGATCGCCGCGAGACAGGTCGCACCCATGCTCGTCGAGAGGGTGTCGGGCGAGACGTCCCGATCGTAGAGATCGCCACAGAGCAGGGCGGTCGCGATGGCAGCGTTGCCGACCGTCATCCCCAACTGGGCGACGGTCCCCTCGAGCGCAGCCCCGGACAGCGTCGGCGTCCCCGCGGGAAAGAGCGCGAGTTCGGGGAGGCGCGGTGTCGGAACGCCCGTCGTCGCGACGGCTACGATGCCGCCGATAGCGAGGACGAGCAGGACGCTTACGGCTCGGTAGCCGACGAGCGCCAGCAGTCCGACGATGGCGAGTCCAGCGACAGCCACCGGGAGGTTTCCAGTCGAGAGCCCGACGGCCGCCTCGAGCAACAGCAGGGCGACGGCGAACTGGATCCCGCGGATCACCGGCTCACCGACTACCCGTTGGAGGTGGCCGACGAGTCCCAGTTTTCCGACGGCGAGCAAGACGCCGCCCGCGAGCAGTCCGGCCGCGGCGAGTTCGGGATAGGAGAGCGAGCCGACGATCGCCAGCCCGATCAGGGCCTTCATCGGCTCGATGGACATCGGCATCCCGTAGTAGACTCCCCAGACGATCTGGAAGACGCCGAAGCCGACCAGCACGTGTGGCAGGGAGACGCTCGTCGTCGCCGCCAGCGCAACCAGCAAGGGCAGGACCGTAACCGAATCACCTAGCGCACCCGTCAGTTCGGACGTGGAGAACTCGAGGTCGGATTCGGCAGCGACACTGGACGAGTACGCCATCAACGTCTGCTATGGTGAAGACACACTTCACTGTTGTCTGTAACTCCGTGTGGTTTCGACACTCCGGATTCGTCGGGTAATCTGGTTACGTATCGGGAGCGTCGTTCGAGGGCGGCGTTCTACAAGTCGGCGGGTTCACGGTGATGTCGGTTTGGCTGTCTCGGTAACCTTGAATCCCACTCGCACGCGCGGGTACACGCCAGGCGTGGATACCGCCGTCAGCGCCGGCCGTGAACGCCGCGGCATCGACACCGCCGCTGTCGATCAACGTCGAGAGCCGTCGCTTCGGCTCTGGCGGCGAACCGTTGCAGAGACTCGAGGCCGCCACTCGAGTTCTGGATCCCGCCACGTTGGCGTGAGCGGGAGTGAACCGACGGGTTCCGGTGTGAGTGCGTTTCCGAACTGGTAAACTTCTGAGTGCTATATAGAATAACAGAATCGGCGACTCGTCGGACGGAACGCAGTGGTACGACTCGAAGGATCGGTCTCGTCGACCGTGTTGCGAGCGAAACTGCCGTACCCGCGCCAGTGGTGCGGACCGATGCGAACGGTCAGCGGGGCCACGGCGACGAAATTGTTTTGGATTGTCACGGGAATATTGTCAGTATGCAACTGCGTCACTTGCAGGGACCGGCCGATGCGCGCGCCATCGTTCGAATCAACGCGCTGGCGTGGCGCGCGGCCTACGACGACCTGCTCCCTACCGACGTCCTCGAGCAGTTCGATCCCGATCCACCCGACGAGGCCGTCCGGGAGTACGCTGCCCGATTGCGCGACGATCGGGACGGCATCGTTCTCGCCGACGCCGACGGCGCCGCCCGCGGCTACAGCTATTTTCGCTGGGGCGACGACACCAAGTCCTTCGTCGGCCCGAGCGAGGCCGGTCTCAAGGAGATCTACGTCGAACCCGACTACTGGGGCGAGGGTGTCGGCACCGCACTGCTCGAGCGCGGACTCGAATGCCTGCCGCCATCGATCGACCGTGTGCGACTCGAGATGCTGGACGGGAACGACGTCGGCCGCCGATTCTACGACGCTCGCGGCTTCGAACGGACGGGATCGGCCGAGTTCGAAATCGCGGGCGAGTGGTACCCGACTGCGATCTACGCGCTCGAGGTGTGACCCTCGGGCCTGACTGATCGTCGCACGGGTCATCACGCCTGAGCGATCCCGAGCGGATCACCACGTCGAAGCGATTCCGATTCGCCCACCCGTCGGAATCACCTCGGTCGGATCAGCACGCCTAAGCCGCCCCGATTGGACTACTCGAGCGTGAGCGACCTCGGCAAAATCGATCGGCAGTTCTTCGACCGGCAGATCGCGCCGAACCTCGGCGCGGATCGCACTGACGTCGCAGTGGGGCCGCGCCACGGCGTCGATTTCGGCGTCCTCGATATCGGCGGACAAGCGCTGGTAACCGCGACCGACCCCCTCTCGATCCTCCCGGCGTTGGGGTTCGAGCGGGCGGGCCGGTTCGCCCTCGACCTCGTGCTCGCGGACGTCGCCGTCAGCGGTATCGCACCGTCGCACCTCTCGATCTGTTTTACGCTCCCCGAGTCGATGACCGACGACGAGTTCGCGACCGTCTGGGAGACGATTCACGCGGAGTGTGCCGACCTCGGCGTGGCCGTCGTGACGGGACACACGGCCCGATACTCGGATTCCTCGCATCCCTGGGTCGGTGCGGCGACCGCGATGGGCGTCGGCGAGCACGCGGATATTGTCCGCCCCGACGGCGCACGCGAGGGTGACCGACTGCTCCTGACGACCGGCCCCGCCGTCGAGTCCGTCGGGCTGTTGAGTACCCTCTTCGGCGACCAACTGGATCTCCCCCGAGACGTCGTCTCGAGCGCACAGGACCGACTCGAGGAGGTCTACTGCGTCCGAGACGCCCTCACGGCGGCCGCGGCGGGTCCCGTGACGGCGATGCACGACGTGACCGAGGGCGGACTCGCGGGCGCGCTCAACGAGATGGCCGACGGCGCGGGCGCTCGGTTCGCGGTCGACCGCGAGGCCGTCCCGATGCGCCCCGGCGTTCGGGAGGTCTGTGATGCCCTCGAGATGGATCCCTGGGCGGCGACCAGCAGCGGGTCGCTGTTGATCGCCGTCGATCCCGCCGGTGTCGACGCAGTTCGTGAGGCGCTCGAGGACCGGGGCACCGTCGTCGCCGAAATCGGCCGCGTCGAGGCTGGCGACGGTGGGGCCGGCGAGGGCGACGTGGTCGTCGATGGGGAGCGACTCGAGCACCCGAACGTCGACCCGTCGTGGGCTGCGTACGCCGACCTGGCCGACGCGGCGAGCGAGTAACGGGATTTCGGGTCTGGTCGAGTGGTTTGCGTTCGGTCGATGCTCGAACCCTGTCTGTCTGACCCCCGTGCGGTGGCGCGTGCGGAGTTGCGATGAGCGATTAGCGAATCGCAGCTCGAACCTACGCGAGGTCGTCGCGAGTAGTGCGGGACCGAAGATCCCGCATACCATGCGAACGGGCGCTTCGCGTCCGTGAGCAGATGCAACGAGCGACTGCTCGGAAGGCACAGTGCGTCCTCCGGTGGATGAGCGAACGACCGAAGGGAGTGAACGTTAGCGCGGAACCGGAGGTTCCGCGAGCAGTCGAACGGGTGCGTCGCACCCGTGAGATAACGACAAAGCCGTCCCGCAGCGTCCGTGAGGAGAAATCGGAGAGGACGTGGGAATCCTAGCAGCCACGTTAGCAGGATACGTCTCGTCATCTTCACTCCTAATACTACTATTGCTGTCCGAGGGTGTCATAAAACGATTCGCATGGTGTTCCTTTCACTTCATTTAGACTGAACTATCCGTTCACTACACGTGATTAATAACCGGGTTCGTCTGTCACCGGAAGGGTGAATAAAAACGTCGTCCCTTGCCCGGGTTCGGACTCGACCCAGATCTCCCCGCCGTGCCGCTCGACGATGCGTTCACAGAGCGCAAGCCCAATTCCTGTCCCCGAGTGGTCGCTGTTCGTGTGGAGTCGCTGGAACACCTCGAAGATGCGGTCCGTGTCGTCGGGGGAGATGCCAATTCCCTCGTCGCGAACGGAGACCTCCCACATATTCCCGTCCCGTTCGGCGGAGACATACACTCGCGGCGGTTCGTCACCGCTGTATTCGATCGCGTTGTCCAGCAAATTCTGGAACACCTGTCGGAGCTGATCCACATCACCCTTGACTTGGGGGAGGTCCTCTGCCGTGATTTCGGCGTCGTTCTTCTCGATCAGCAGCTTGAGGTCTGTTTGAATCTCCGTCAACACGCTATTGAGGTCAACCGGTTCGAATGGGTCACCCTGCGTCTCGATTCGGGAGTACTCGAGGAGACCGTCGATCATGTTGCGCATCCGCTCGGCACCGTTGACTGCGAACTCGAGGAATTCGTGCCCATCCTCGTCGAGTTCGTCGGCATACCGATCCTCGATAAGTGTCAGGTAACTCGTCACCATCCGAAGGGGCTCTTGAAGATCGTGCGAGGCCGCGTAGGCAAAGTGTTCCAGCCGCTCGTTCGACTCCTCTAGCTGCTCCTCGTACACTTCGCGGGTAAGTTCGTTGCTCAGCCAGTTGCTGAGTAGATCGATAAACGTCACTTCCCAGTCGGAGAACTCCTCGATTCGTGCCTCCATCCCGTAGAAACAGAAGGTTCCGTACACGTCCCCGTTCACGATAACCGGTGAGCCGAGATAACAGGAGATCCCCCATTCGGGATCAGCTAATTCCGGAGCCTCCGCCTCGACATCTTGTAGCACGAGCGTCTCTGCGGTCTCGACGACGTGTGAACAGTTCGGTAGGGTCTCCAGCGGCGTCGTGTCGCCCGGTTCGAGATTGACCCCGTTCGGCACAGCCACGTGTTCGAAGTGGTACTCGCCCGCGCCCGTATCGACGCGCGAGAGCGTCGCGTAGTCCGTCCCGATCGCTGTCCGGACTACTTCGAGGAGGGAGTCGATCTGCTGGGAGAGCGGCCGATTCGAGTCCGCTAACACCTCGTAGGCGCGCCGGAGGGCCTGTTCGCGCTCCTCGAGTTCCTGCTGTCGCTCGTCCGGATTGGTGACGTCACGTGCGTACACTGAAATGCCGGTTTCGGAGGGATAGACATGCACCTCGAACCAGCTATCCTGCGGGGAGTAGTACGCCTCGAACGTGGCGGATTCCTGGGTCTCCATCGCGCGTTCGTACTCCCACTGGAACCTCGAGTCGATCATCGCGGGGAACTCCTTCCAGACAACCTTCCCCGTGAGATCGGTTTGCTCGCACTGAAGCATAGCTTCGGCTCGGTCATTGAGGTATGTGAATCGCCACTCCTCGTCAAGTGCGAAGACCGCATCAGTTACACGCTCCAAGACACCTCTTGGAGAGCTTGGCTGAGGGCTTCCACCCGATGTCTCAGACCCGGTCATTGGAGGCTACTACTATTTCGAAAGGGATCATCATTACGCAGATTGTCTTGCTCGATCTACACTCCGTACTTATCCTTCGCCGGGTAGTCGCGGAGAAAGTGTGCGAACCGTTCTATGACACCCTCATTGCTGTCCTGCTAACACTGGCAACGAGGGAGACCACATCCTCCCCAACCGATTCGCTCGTTCACGCTGTTCACTCGCTCATCCCTCGCGTGGGTTCGGACTGCGGTTCGTTTGCTACTCACCGCGGTCCCGCACACGCCACCGCAGCGATGTTTTACAGGGTGGTACGGAACGAAGGTGAGTAGTACAGACTGACGACGATTCTCAGGATCGCTGACCACGACCACTTTGTATAACCGGGGAATACCTACGGGTATGAGAATGCCAGCACCTGAGACCCGTCCGGTAGGATTGACGATTGCGGGAAGCGACTCCGGCGGCGGCGCCGGAATTCAGGCCGATCTCGTGACGATGGCCGCCCACGGCGTCTTCGGGACGTCCGCGATCACCGCCGTCACCGCCCAGCACACCCGCGGCGTCGAGTCCTCGCACGTTCTGCCGCTCGAGGAGATCGAAGCCCAACTCGAGGCTATCACGGACGACTTCGACGTCGGGGCCGCGAAGACGGGAATGCTCGCGACGACGGAAATCGTCCGGTTCGTCGCGGACCGCGCGAAATCGTTCGAGTTCCCGCTGGTCGTCGACCCGGTGATGGTTGCAACCTCCGGCGACCGCCTGCTCGAGCCCGAAGCCGAACGTGCCTACGAGGATCTCCTGGGAGCGGCGACACTGGCGACCCCGAACGCCGACGAGGCCGAAGTACTGACCGACATTACGGTCGCCGACGAGGAGAGCGCCCGCGAAGCCGGTGAGGCGATCCTCGAAACCGGCGTCGACGCAGTGCTGATCAAAGGCGGCCACGTCCCCGGCGAGACGGTTCAGGACGTGCTCGTTACGAACGACGGCGCCCGCGCGTTCGAACACCCACGGATCGGCACCGAGGCGACTCACGGCTCCGGCTGTACGCTGGCCGCGGCGATCGCGTCCCGCCTCGCGAAGGGAGAACCGCTCGAGACCGCCGTCGAGGGCGCGACGGACTTCCTCGCGCGGGCGGTGCGATACTACTCCGACGTGGGACGGGGCCACGGGGCGGTCAACCACCTCGTCGAACTGCGAAACGAGGCCAGTCGGAACCTCACCGCCGAAGAAGTGCAGGCAGTCGTCGACCGATTCGTCGAGCGCGACGTCTCCGTCCTCGTCCCTGAGGTCGGGATGAACGTCGTCGGCGCGACGCCTGCCGCCGAGTCCGTCGCGGAGACCGCGGCCGTCGAGGGCCGAATTACCCGGACGCTCTCGGGCGTCCAGCCCAACCGCGGCGTCCGATTCGGGGCCTCGAGTCACGTGGCCCGATTCCTGCTGTCGGCCCGCGAGTTCCATCCCGACCTCCGGTTCGCGGTCAACTGCCGCTTCGGCCCGGACGTCGAGGACGCCCTCGAGGACCTCGAGTGGCAACTCGCGGCGTACGACCGGGACGAAGAGCCCGCGGACGTCGAAGAGACCGAAGGCAACACGATGGGCTGGGGTGCCCGACAGGCGTTCGGCAACCGCGAGGAGCCGCCGGCAGCCGTGATCGACCGCGGCGACGTCGGGAAGGAAGCGATGACGAAACTCGTCGCGAGCGATCCGGAGATGCTCGCGGACCGGGTGCTGGCACTCGAGGCTGCGGTCGAGACCGACGTGGAACTCGAGGACGAGGTGGGTTCATGAGTCCCGCCGATCTCGAGGTCGGGATCATCCCCCCGCAGTACGGCACGGATATCGGAACCGTTCGCGAGACGGCACTCGAGGCTGAGTCCCGCGGCTACGACGCGGTGTGGCTCGAGGACCACTTCCAGTCGTGGATCGGCGACTCGCGCCGGGAGACCCACGAGCCCTGGACGACGCTCGCCGCGCTCGCCGAAGCCACCGACGAGGTACGACTCGGGACGCTCGTCACGAGTCAGTCCTACCGCCATCCCGCGCTGCTGGCGAAGATGGCGGCGCAGGTCGACCGGATCAGCGACGGGCGACTCGAACTCGGCCTCGGCGCGGGCTGGTACGAAGCCGAGTACGATCGCTTCGGATACGAGTTCCGGGAGCCGCCGGCCGAGCGCCTCCGACGGCTCGCCGAGACGGTCAAAATCCTTCAGGGGCTGTGGAGAAACGAGACCTATAGCCACGAGGGCGAACACCTCGCGGTCGACCTCGAGGACGCCTTCTGCGAACCGCAGCCGGTCCAGGACCCCCACCCGCCGATCTGGATCGGCGGCGGCGGCGAGCAGTTCACCCTGCGATACACCGCCGAACTGGCCGACGGCTGGAACTACGGGACCCTCGAACCAGAGGGCTTCGCGGAGAAGCTCGAGGTCCTGCGCGACCACTGCGAGAGCGAAGCGCGATACGACGAGATCCGAAAATCGGCCGAGCTGTTCGTCTTCGTGGGCGAGACGACCGAGGCCGCGGAAGCCAAACGAGCGCAGTTCGCCGACGCGTTCCTGCCCGACGAGCCGACCGAGCCCCGCGAGTTCTTCCTCGCGGGCTACGTCGAGACGGCGCCGACGGGGACGCCGACGGAGGTGCGCGACCGACTAGCGGAGTACGCGGACGTCGGAATCGAGACGGTCATGCTCGCGGTTCCGGACGCGGCCGACGACGGGGACGAGAGTCTGGCGCTGCTGGCCGAGGAACTGGCGTAATCACGGAACACGGGTTCGCGCTATCGCACAGCGGAATCGCTTACTCGGCCTCGAAGTCCACCCTCATCATGACGAGGTCGCCCGATTCCTCGAGCCAGTCGATACCCCACTTGACGGTCGGGGGGACGAGCGCGGTGGTGAAAATCGCCGTGAAGACGAGAATCGAGAAGAGTTCCTGTCCGATAACGCCCGCCGAGAGGGCGATGGAAACGATGACGATCTCGACGGTTCCGCGTCCGTTCATCCCGAACCCGATGACGAGCCCTTCCCTCGAGGAGAGCTTCGTCGGGAGGGTGAACAGCCAGCTTCCGAGGATCTTGCTCACGAACGCGGTCGCCACGATCAGCGCGAGAAGCCCCAGGCTCTCCGTGAACACGTCGAGCGTTAGTTCGAACGCGACGGTAACGAAAAAGATCGGCGCGAACAGGCCCATCGCCAGATCGTACATCACGTCGTACATGTGATCGTAGATTTCCGGATCGAGCTGGGCCTGCCGAAGGAACAGCCCGGCGATGAACCCCCCGATGATCATGTGCAGGTCGACGAGCGCTGCGAAGAACGCGAAGACGAGTGCGACGACGAGGGCGACCGTGAACGCCGACGTCTTGTCCACGTACTTGTGGCGCTCCATCCAGTCTTCGAGCTGGACCCAGATGTACGGCAGAAAACGGTCGCCGAAGACGAGTGCCGCGGCGAAGTACAGCAGCGCCTCTCCCGCGACCAGTCCGATACCCAGGAGCGTCACGTCGCCGGTTTCGACGAAGCCCATGACGCCGGTGAAGACGACCATCACTCCCACGTCGGACAGCAGTGCACCGCCGAGGAGAACGCCCGCGACCCGCGTGTCGAGGACGTCGAGGTCGACCAGGATTCGGGATTTCGTCGCCAGCGACGTGGCTGCCATCGCGATACCGATGAACAGCGCCTGTTCGACTGACACGCCGATGAGGCCACCGACCAGATACCCGAGCCCGAACGGGACCGCGAAGCCGCCGAACGCGACCATCAGCGACTGGGGACCGAGTTCGAACAGGTCGTGAATGTCGACTTCCATGCCGACGTAGATCATCAACAGGAAGACCCCGAACTCCGCGAAGATCTCGAGCGTTTCGCTCGGGTGCAAGAGACCCAACAACGCCGGGCCGAAGACGATCCCCGCGAGGATTTCACCCATCAGTGCGGGATAGCCGACGCGCTCGACCAGCGTCCCGAATATCCACGCGAGGGTGATGACCAGTAGAAGGTTGAGTAGATCGATACCAGCAGCTTCGACCATCGATGTCTGCGAGTAGACATCCCGGCGGTAAGTGCGTTCCTACTCCGATGTAACCGACCGGATCGCGGGTTGGTATCGGTATCGGAGGCTGACCCGGCGGAACCGATTGGCAGATGTCACGTTGCAAGTGATCTGTCACGGTACCGGAACCCGAACGCTCATTCTCGAGGAACGCGATACCGAGACGCATGGTCGAAAGTCCGTTCGACGTCGAAATCCGCGTCGGCGAGGTGCTGGAGGCGGAAGCGTTCCCCGAGGCGAACAAGCCGAAGATGACCAAGCTGTGGATCGATCTGGGCGACGAACGCGGCGAGATACAGTCCGCCGCACAGTTAGATCACCACTACGACCCGGCGAAACTCGAGGGGCGGCAGGTCCTCTGTGCGACGAATCTCGGATCGGTTCGCATCGCGGGCTTCAAATCCGAGGCGCTGACCGTCGGCGTCCCCGGTGAGGAGGAGTATCCGGTGCTCGTGGAACCGGATAAAGACGTCCCGCTCGGCGGCCTGTTGTTCTGATCGGGACCGTCCCGATTCGATGTCACTCGGGTACTCTGACAGTAGTGATATCTGTCCGGCAATCGTCACGAGTACTATGGGTGGCGAACCGCCGCCGGCGGAGGGGACCAACATCGCGGGAGAGTCCCCGGACGTCGAACCGACGGTCGAAACCGACGAGGCGACGATCACGGAGGACGCCGAACTCGAGCGAACGCTCGGGCTCTCCGGCGGCCTGGCGATCGGGATCGGGACGATGATCGGCGCGGGCATCTTCGTCTTTCCGGGGCTGGCGGCCGGACGGGCGGGACCGGCGGCAGCGGGATCGTTCGCCATCGGGGCCGTGGTCGCCCTGTTAGTCGCGCTGCCGACCTCCGAACTGGCGACGGCGATGCCCAAAAGCGGCGGCGGCTACTACTTCATCTCGCGCGGACTGGGCACGCTCGCGGGGACCGTCGTCGGACTGTCGCTGTGGTTCGGACTGGTGTTCGCGACGGCCTTCTACCTCGTCGGTTTCGGCTACTACGCGGTCGACACGCTCGCCGAACTCGGCGTCACGATCGGAGCGGGATTCGTCATCCCGATCGCGCTGCTGTTCGGCGCGGGCTTTACCGTACTCAACGTGACGGGGACGGAAAACGCGGCGAAACTCCAGAACGGGATCGTCGCCCTGCTGCTGTCGATCCTCGGCGTCTTCCTCGCCTACGGCGGCCTCGACGCGGTCGGCTTGATCGGCGAGTCGGCTGCCCCCGAGCAGTTCACCCCCTTCGGCGCGATGCCCGTGCTGACGACCGCCGCGCTCGTGTTCACCTCGTACCTCGGCTTCGCACAGGTCGCGACCGTCGCCGGAGAGATGAAAGGCCCCGGTCGGAACCTGCCGCTGGCGATGGTCGGCTCCGTGCTCGTCGTCGGCGTTCTCTACGTCGTGACGATCTTCGTCGCGACGAGCGCGTTCGGGAGCGAGGCGCTCGCGGGGTTCGGCGAGACGGCGATGGTCGAGGTCGGTCGTCACTACCTCGGCACCGCCGGCGCGTTCGCGATCGTCTTCGGCGGCCTCCTCGCGACGATGTCCAGTGCCAACGCGTCGGTCCTCAGCACGTCGCGAGCCATCTACGCCGTCTCGAGGGACGCCCTGCTCCCGCGGGGAGCGAGTCGGATCAATCTCCGGTACGGCACGCCACACGTCGCGCTGGGGTTGGCCGGCGGTCCGATCCTCGTGCTGACCGCGACGGGCCGCGTGGAACTCCTCGCCGAAGTCGCCTCGTTCCTGCACCTGGTGATGTACGGGCTGATCTGCGTGGCGCTGCTCGCCCTGCGCCGCAACGAACCGGCGTGGTACGACCCCGACTTTCGGGTGCCCGGCTACCCCGTCGTGCCCGCATTCGGCGCGGTCTGTAGCTTCGCGCTGATCGGGTTCATGCAGCCAGCCTCCCAGATCGTCGGCGTCGGCATCATGCTCGTGACCGCCGGGTGGTACGCCTATTACGCTCGGGACGTGACCCTGAGAGGTGAACTATGACGCGGGTACTCGTTCCGCTGGCGATCCTCGAGGGCGAATCGGTCTCCCCCGGACTGACGACGCTGCTCGAGGCGGTCGACGTCACCGTGCTGGGCTACCACGTCCTGCCCGAACAGACGCCGCCCGATCAGGCGAGAGTCCAGTACGAGGAGCGAGCGACCGGCGCGCTCGAGGACCTCGTTTCGACGCTCCGGGTCGGCGGCAGTCGCGCCGATCACCGGCTCGTCTTCACCCACGATCGGGAGCAGACGATCGACCGGATCGCCGCGGAGACGGCGGCCGACGCCTACGCCATTCCCGGCGCGAGCGGACAGGTCGGTCGGCTTCTCGTGTCTCTGACGGGCGACGTCGCCGTCGATCGGATCTGCTCGTTCGTCGGGGACGTGGTCGGCACCCGCGATATCGGCGTCACGCTCTTTCTGGCGACCGACGACGAGACCGGCGGCCGTGAGTTGCTCGAGTCGGCCGCCGGAGACCTCTCGGCGCGCGAAATCGACGTCAGCACCGAACTGGTCGCCGACGCGCCGCCGTTCGAGGCGCTCCTCGAGGCCGCAGCCGACCACGACGCGATCGTCGTTGGCGAACGAGCCCCGTCGCTGCGATCGTTCCTCCTCGGCGAGGAGGCCGAACGAATCGCCGTCGAGTCGGTCGCGCCGGTGCTCGTCGCACGGAACCTCGAGGACCGTAACGACGCGGCGGAAAGCGGCGTTCAACCGCCTGATATCGGCCAAAACACTGATTCCACGGACTCGTGAGCGGTTCCCGGGTCGATCCACGGGCTGGTGGGTTCGCTCGGAGTGAGAATCGAATTCGCATCCCGTCTGAAACAGTTGTGCAGCGAACAACTTCGTTATAGCGAATAGATAGTAACGGTGCTATCCAGTGCTGACGACAGTATGTCGAACTGGAATCGACGGTCGGTACTTGCGGCAGGTGCAGCGCTTTCAGTTGGGTGCGGACTCGCGTCGGTCGGCGCAGCCACGTCCGAATCCGATGCCGGCGCCCTCCCGGATCCGGAGCTGGATCCCAATCCGGAGATGGACGAAGACTGGGCGTCGTACCGCGGCGATGCCGGCCACGCCAGGTACATCGACGACGGACACGAGTTCGACGGCGAGTCGTTCGAGGCCGCGTGGGCCGTCGATCACGACGGTACCGTCGCTATCGCCGATGGGACGGTGTATACGACTACCGTAGATGGCGCCGTCGCCCTCGACGCGGCGGACGGCTCCCTCGTCTGGGAGAACTCGAGCGTCGATGCGAGCGCGCCGTCGGTAGTCGGCGAAACCGTCTACCTCACCGGCGACGAAGTAGTGGCGCTCGACCGGTCGGACGGGAGCGTCCGCTGGACGTCCGACTTCGACCCCGAGGACTCGATCAGCGACCAAACGGTGGCGTACGGGCAGGTCTACGTGGTCGTCGACGGCGCGTTGTACGCGCTCGACGCCGATGACGGCTCAGTGTTGTGGGACAACGAACCAGTTACGGCCGAGTCGTCCGACGAAGCGTACGAATTTACCGCATCCACTGCGGCAGCGAACGGTGTGGTGTACGCCGTAACGGGGGACGCTACCGACGACTACGAGGGGGTTACCCTCGCCCTCGAGCCCGAAACGGGAGCCGAAGTCTGGCGGGCCGGCGGAGCCGGAGGCGGCAGCCAACCTCTTGCGACGACGACTGCAGTCGCCCTTGACCGGGTATCGTACTACGCGCGGACGATCCAGGACGCGCAAACGGGCGAGGAAATCGAGAGGGCCGGGACGGAATACGCGGGCCTCACGCTCGGCACCGAGATTTATATCGGCGGAAGTAGCCACAGTATCAACGCCAGTTCACTCGACGGATCCGAATACGGCTGGGAGAAATCCATTCACTACGATATCGGGGAGGCCGTTATCAGCGGCGAGACGGTGTACGTCTACTTCCCCGAAGACAGTTCTCGTTCTGCAGGGGGTGAAGTTGCCGACTACAGTCGCGAACTCGTCGCCCTGGACAAGTACGACGGGACCGAGAAGTGGGCGCTCTCGACGGACGATCTGCCGGTCGGAGAGATCCGTGCGATCAGTGGCGCGACCATCTACGTCGATCACGACGGCGATCTCGTCGCGCTCCGGGACCAGACGGCCGACGAAGAGCCGGGCGATACCGACGGAGACACGGACAACACGGACGATACCGACGGAGACGCGGACGGTACCGACGAGGACCAGGGCGACACCGACGAGGCCGGGCCCGACTGTCCGGACGATGGAACCGAATCTTCGTGCGGGGAAGACGACAGTGGAACCGACGCTGACGACGGCGGGAGAGGTGACAGCGAAACCGGCGCTGATGGGGACGACGGCGACACCGGTAACGGAGACGGGACGGGTGACGGGTCGACTGACGCCGAAGACGAGACGGACGACGGCGACGGGACGCCCGGTTTCACCACCGGCGCGGGACTACTCGGCGGTGCGCTCGGCCTCGAGTGGCTGCGCCGACGGGCTGGCGGGGACGACCCGGCCGAGTAACGAGGGTACGTCATTCGGACAACGGGGTGGTATCGGTCGTGACGAATCGGGACGTACGACCAGCTGCTGACGGTTCGTCCGTGGCGGTATCCGATCCGTCACTCGTCGGTATCGCCATCCATCCCGTCTCCCGGCGCCTCGAGGTACTCCCCTCGAATCACGAGCACCGGATCGACCGTCCGTTTGGCCAGCCGTTCGGCTCGATCCCGGAAGACGTAGCGACGGATCGACGGCCGACTCTCGCCGACGACCAGCAGATCGTGATCGGCGGCGGTCTCGAGGATCGCCGTCGTCGGCGAGCCGTCGACGACGACCGTGCTCTCGATGCGACCGCCGTCGACCCCTTCGTCGATCAGCGCCGTACGTGCCGTCTCGAGCAGTTCCCGTCCCGCGTTCCGGCCGTCCTCGTCAGAGGCGACGTGAAAGAGCGTCACCTCGAGATCCGTCCCGTCGAGGACCGTCCGGAGCAGTCGAGCGATGTGGTCGACGTTGACGTCGCTCCGGATCGCGACGAGGACCGTCTCGAGGACGGGTGCCGGATTGAGCAACAGGACGGCGTCACACGATTCCTCCACCGTGACGCGTTCGAACGTCTTCAGTCGGTCGTGGGTGAAGGCGAGCCGCGACGTGACGTCACAGCCGGCGTCTTCGAACACCGTCCGGAGCTCCTCGAGTTCGGCTCGCACGCGGTCGCCGTACTGTTCGCGTGCCTGCTCCGGCGCGGTTTGGTCGGGGATCTCGCGATAGCCCAGCAGGACGATCGGGATCGACGCGAACGCGTCGACGACCGTCGACGGGACGGTCTGTCCCTCGAGGACGTCGACCGGAACCAGCACGCGGTGATCGCGGGGTGAAGACATGGCTGGCAGTTGGGTCGTGCTACCACGGTGAGCCTCATATAGCCCCGCCAGCACGTCGACGGCGAGACGCGAGTGAGTCGCGTGACCGGTTCCACCGCGGAACCCGCAGGATTTTAGCGGTGGAAAGATAGTCACCGCGTATGACCGAGGCGACGGGTATCGTCGGGGAGTTCTTCTCGCTCAAGGAGGACACCGACGCCGACGTGCTGGCGATGCAGTGTGGCGACTTCTACGAGTTCTTCGGCGACGACGCCGAACTCGTCAGCGACGAACTCGATCTGAAAATCTCCCAGAAATCCTCTCACGGCTCGTCCTATCCCATGGCCGGCGTCCCGCTCAAAGACCTTACACCGTATCTCAAGGCCTTAGTCGAGCGCGGCTACCGGGTCGCCGTCGCCGATCAGTACGAGACGGAGTCGGGCCACGCCCGCGAGGTCGTCCGCGTCGTGACGCCCGGAACGCTGCTCGAGACCAGCGACGCCGACGCGCAGTATCTCGCGGCCGTGGTCGACGGCTCGAGTGCGGGCACCACGGACGGCGGCTACGGACTCGCGTTCGCCGACGTGACGACGGGCCGATTCCTCGTGGCCGACGCCGACGACGCGGACGACGCGCTGACGGAACTGTACCGGTTCGATCCCGTCGAGGTGTTGCCCGGGCCGGCCGTCCGAACCGACGACGAGGTCCTGAGTCTGATCCGGGAACGCGTCGACGCGGCGCTCACGCTTCACGAGACGGAGAGCTTCGCCCCGAAACGCGCGGCCCACGCCGTCCGCGAGCAGTTCGGCCGGGAGACCGTCGACCGCCTCTCGGTCGGCGAGTCGACGCTCGCGGCCGCCGGTGCGATCCTCTCCTACGTCGAGGAGACCGGCACGGGCGTGCTCGCCTCGATGACCCGCATTCAGGCCCACCACGGCGACGACCACGTCACGCTGGACGCGACCACCCAGCGCAACCTCGAGTTGACGGAGACGATGCAGGGCGATCGGAAGGGATCGCTGTTCGATACGATCGACCACACCGAGACCAGCGCCGGGGGTCGGCTGCTGAAGGAGTGGCTACAGCGCCCGCGTCGGTCGCTCGAGACGCTCGAGCGCCGTCAGGAGAGCGTCGCGGCGCTGTCGTCGGCCGCGCTGGCGCGCGACGAGATTCGGGAGACGCTCGGCGACGCCTACGATTTGGCGCGGCTGGCGTCGAAAGCGTCACACGGCAGCGCCGACGCGCGGGATCTGCTCGCCGTCCAGCACACGCTGGCCGTGCTCCCGGCGCTGGCCGACGCCGTCGATTCCGCTCCCGATCTCGCCGACTCGCCGCTGACCGAGATCGCGGCCCGTCCGGACCGCGAGGCCGCCAGCGAACTGCGGGAGACGCTCGAGGAGGCCATCGCCGACGACCCGCCGTCGACGGTGACCCAGGGCGGCCTCTTCCAGCGGGGGTACGACGACGAACTCGACGAGGTGATCGAGCGCCACGACGAGGTCGAGCGGTGGCTCGATACCCTCGCCGACCGCGAGAAGAAACAGTACGGGCTGAGTCACGTGACGGTCGATCGGAACAAGACCGACGGCTACTACATCCAGGTCGGCAAGTCGGCGGCGGACGGCGTCCCCGACCACTACGAGGAGATCAAGACGCTCAAGAACTCGAAGCGGTTCACCACCGAGGAGTTGGAGGAAAAAGAGCGCGAGATTCTGCGTCTCGAGGAACAGCGCGGCGAACTCGAGTACGAACTCTTCGAGGAGCTGCGCGAGGGCGTTGCCGCGCGGGCCGAACTGCTACAGGACGTCGGGCGCGCGCTGGCGACCGTCGACGCGCTCTCGAGTCTGGCGACCCACGCCGCCGAGAACCGGTGGGTCCAGCCGGACCTCCATCGGGGCGACCGCCTCGAGATCGAGCAGGGCCGCCACCCGGTCGTCGAACAGACGACGGAGTTCGTCCCCAACGACGTTCGACTCGATGAGGATCGCGGATTTCTCGTCGTGACCGGCCCCAACATGTCCGGAAAGTCGACGTACATGCGGCAGGTCGCCTGTATCGTCCTGCTCGCGCAGGTGGGCAGTTTCGTTCCCGCGAAGAACGCCGAGATCGGCCTTGTCGACGGCATCTTCACCCG
Organism: Natronorubrum halobium; assembly: GCF_051351675.1. NCBI lineage: Archaea > Methanobacteriati > Methanobacteriota > Halobacteria > Halobacteriales > Natrialbaceae > Natronorubrum > Natronorubrum halobium. The sequence goes on along the minus strand of NZ_CP195595.1, from coordinate 4,559,453 downwards.
CGTCGGCGCGCTCGACGAACTCGCGCAGGGTCGGTCGACGTTCATGGTCGAGATGAGCGAGCTCTCGAACATCCTCCACACCGCGACCGACGAGTCGCTGGTCATTCTGGACGAAGTGGGGCGGGGAACCGCGACCTACGACGGAATTTCGATAGCGTGGGCCGCGACCGAGTACTTGCACAACGAAGTACAGGCGAAGACCCTCTTCGCCACCCACTACCACGAACTGACCGGGCTGGCCGAGAAGCTGCCCCGGGTCGCCAACGTTCACGTCGCCGCCGACGAACGCGACGGCGATGTCACCTTCCTCCGGACGGTGCGCGACGGTCCCACCAATCGCTCCTACGGGATCCACGTCGCCGACCTCGCGGGCGTTCCGGATCCCGTCGTCGACCGTTCGCGGGACGTCTTGGACCGTCTGCGCGAGGAGAAGGCCATCGAGGCGAAAGGTGGCGGCTCGAGCGACCCCGTCCAGACGGTGTTCGACCTCGGAGACGGCCAGTTTCGCGGCCCGGCCAACGCCGACGGCGGTGAGACGAGCGAAGCGAGTCGATCCTCGTCGGAGGCTCCCTCCGACGGCGGCGAACCGGACGAGACGGGTGAGACCCTCGATCCCGAGACCGAACGCGTGCTCGAGGACCTCGAAACGCTCGACGTCAACACGACGCCGCCGATCGAACTGGTGTCGAAAGTCCAGGCGTTACAGGAGCGACTCGAGGCGAACGACGAGTGACGACCGCATCGAACGCGCGGGTCAGTCGGTGGCCCAAAGCTTCATTCCATCCTACGCAACAGGGTGGTGACCCGATGACAGTCGAGGACGACGGTGGACGACGACAGCGGCCCCGTCAACGGCATCACGAGGCCGTCCTCGACCTCTTGACCGACGACGACGTCGTCGACGGGCGCTTCGAGGCGGCCGTCCGCTCGATTACGGAGACGGCCGCCGACATCGTCGACGCCACTCGCGCCGGCGTCTGGCTCTTCGCCGACGACGGCGACCGGATCCGCTGTGTCGATCACTACGATACGCGGACGGACGATCACACCGCGGGGATGGAGTTAGTCGCGGCGGACTACCCCGCGTACTTCGAGGCGCTTCACTCCCACCGCTCGATCAGCGCCGTCGACGCCCGCGACGACCCGAGAACGACGGAGCTGTCGCCGGACTATCTCGAGCCCCTGGGTATGGAATCGATGCTGGATGCGACGCTTCGGGCCGAAGGCGACGTGATCGGCGTGGCACGTCTACTGGATCCTGAAGCTCTCTCAGGGCTCGATCGCGGTCGAGGAGATGGGGCCGACGGGAACCACGATCCGTCTCGAACTCCCTCGGGCGGACGACTTCGAACGCCCTCGAGCGGACGGTTGACGAGGGGGACGGAACCATGCCCCGAGCGTCGAATGCAGCGAGACCATTTTTCCACGCGGCCGACGCCTAGCCGGTATGGGGTACGACGCACTCGCAGATCGACTCGCGAGCGACGACGCCGAACGGTGCGTGACGACGCTTCCTGACGGCAGCGTCGATACCTACTACACCGCGTTCGACGAGCGGGGCGACCGGATCACCGACCGCGAAACGTTCGGGAATCGAATCGCCAGCGCCGAGTCCGCCCCGGTTCCGCTCGAGCGTGACTCGCGAGAACCCGGCGGGCAGGCCGTGAATATGGCACGGCAAGCCCACGCCCTGGGCGACGAGACGACGCTGTTCGGCCACCTCGAGGACCCGGTGTTCGCGGATCTCCCGTTCGAGACGGTGTCGATGGGCGAGCCGACACGGATCGACGTCTTTCCGTTCGACGACGACGGCCTCCTCTTCTCCGAGCAGTCGGCGGACGTCGAAACCTGGTCGCTCGCGGATCTTGAGGCCGCCCGTCCGAGCGGTGATCCGCACGACACCCTCGCGGCCGACGCGATCTGTTGCGGAAATTGGGCGTCGATCGAGGGGCTGACAGAGGCGCTGTCGACGCTCGCGGCGGGCCCGCTCGCGGCCGACGTCTTCGTCCTCGATCCCGGCCCGGTGCGTACGAGATCCCGCGAGGCCGTCGCGGACCTCCTCGCGGCGTTGGGAAGGCTCGACGAGACGGTCGACGTCGTCTACAGTATCAACCGGGAGGAACTCGAGTACACGGCCGAGGCGGTCGACGAGCGCTCGGAGTCGTCGGGCGATACTGTCAACCGCGACGACAACGACGCCCTCGAGCGCCTCGCGACGGTTCGGGAGACGGCCGGGATCACGGCCGCCGCCCTCCACGCGAGCGATATCGCGGCGGTCGCGACGCGGGCGGGCGAGACGGTCGTCGAGAACCTCTCGGTCGACGAGCCGCGTCGGCGAACGGGCGCTGGCGACCGGTTCAGTGCGGCGCTCGGCGTCGCTCGCGCTCGCGACTGGGACTGGAGGCCGACGCTCGCACTCGGTAACTGCTGTGCGGCACACTACGTCGAGACGAGCGAAACGGCCGATCGCAACGAATTACGGACGGTTCTCGAGCGGGCCCGGTAGCCTCGAGCGGACCAACTGAGTGTCCCGCTCAGGCGCGAACGGTGTCCGGCGTGTGCTGACTGTCGTCGGTTTCGTGGCCGGTGTGGTGACCGCCGACGACGACGTTCACCGCCGCGCCGACCAGCAGGACGAGGGCGTTGCCGTAGAGCCAGACGAGTAACAGGATGACCGCGCCGAGCGTCTCGTACGTGCCGACGGTGTCGACGACGCCCGCGTAGATGCCGAAGACGGCCTCGAGGAGGACCCACCCCGTCGCCGCGATGATCGTCCCCGGGAGAGCTTCGCGAACCGAGACGTCGGGAGCCGGGAAGACGTAGTACATGGGAAAGAAGGCGACCGCGAGCGCGACGAACAGCGCCAGCGGCGTCAGCGCCGCGACGAACGAGTGGTCGACCGCGGCCAGCGTCGCACCGGCGAATCCGGCGCCGACCGTTGCAACCAGAATGACGACGAATACGACGGCGCCGTCGACGAGCTTCTCGAGGATGGAGCTGCGGTCGCCCCCGTAGAGTTCGTCGAACGCGGTGTTGAGGCCCCGGAAGATGCGCAACATGCCCCAGAGCAGCGAGGCGACGCCGATGAGCGAGGCGCCCGCGCGATCGGAGGCGTTCGTCAGCGCTTCGAACACCAGTCCCTCGCCGGCGGGGCTGAGGTGGTCGCGGGCCATCGCGACGACCTGTTCGGTCAGGTACTCGTTGCCGACGGCGCCGACGACGATGAACAGGAAGAGCAACAGCGGCAGAATCGAGAGGAACGCGGCGTGGGCGATGCTGCCCGCCATGAACGTGACGTTGTTGGCCCGGACCACGTCCACGACGTCTCGAGCGACGGCGTAGATCCGTCGCACGCCCATACTGACACGACGAGAGCGAACCCGAAAAGGCCGCCGCCGGCAATCGCCGTAGGAAAGCGACCCCCCGTTTCGGCCGCGACGTTCGTCCGGGTCCGACGACCGACGGGGGACGGTGTGATCGCCCGACGCGGCCGCGGCAGATCGGTACATCTATGCCTCGATGGGGCACGAGTTAGCACGATGCACGAACCGGATTTCGACGTCGCAGGGAATACCGCGATCGTCACGGGCGCGAGTCAGGGAATCGGACAGGCAATCGCGGAGACGCTCGCAGCCAGCGGTGCGAACGTGTCGATCTGCTCGCGATCGATGGACCGCGTCGGGCCAGTGGCCGAGGGGATCAACGAGGCCGAGAGCGAGGCGCAAAGCGTTCGAGAATCGCAAAGCGATTCTCGCAGCCCATCAGAAGTGCAAAGCACTTCTGAGGACGCCTCGGATACTGCGAGCGGCGACGCCGCGAGCACTGGCGAGGCGCTCGCCGTCGAGTGTAACGTCCGCGAACGCGAGCAGGTCCGGAACCTCGTCGACGAAACCGTCGACGAGTTCGGCGATATCGACGTGCTGGTCAACAACGCCGGCGGCGAGTTCGTCGCGAACTTCGAGGACATCTCGGCCAACGGCTGGCAGACCATCGTCGACCTCAACCTCAACAGCACCGTCCACTGCACGCAACTCGCCGGCGAGGTCATGCGCGAAGGCGACGGCGGGGTCATCATCAACCTCTCGAGCGTCAACGGCCAGCACGCCGCGCCCGGCGAGAGCCACTACGGGGCGTCGAAGGCGGCCATCATCCGACTGACCGAGACGCTCGCCGTCGAGTGGGCCGACGACGGCATCCGCGTCAACTGTATCGCGCCCGGCCTGATCCAGACGCCCGGCGTCGCCGAAACGCTCGGTATCGATAGCGAATCGATGCCGGCCCGCGAGAAGACCGATCGGCGCATCGGCCACGCCGAGGAGATCGCCGACGTCGCCCAGTTCCTCTCGAGTCCCGCCGCCTCGTTCATGAACGGCGAGACCGTGACCGTGAAGGGTGTCCCGCGGGCCGGGAACTCGATGTCGCAGGATCTGGGGCTCGAGTAACGCGAGCGTTCGGTTCACAGCAGTCCGGGGCGGATCGCCGTTTCGTAGCCGGAGATCGTCGCTCTCACGGAGGCGCGTCTCCGTTTCACCCGCTGAAATATTCCACCGAGTAACTACTCCTTCGATAGGCGCGTCCGATCCAGTACTGATCGACGGAGATCGACAGCGACGAACAGTCGGCAGGATACAGTCGCCGAATCGACCGGTATCTGGAATCGGCCACGGTCCCGGTCCACTCGGGTTGTCGGGCGATCTCCGGGTCAGATCGGGTGAACGCAATGCAGCAAGCAAAAGAAGACATCCCAACCAAAATCGACACGCCGGACGCGATCGCTCGCCAGCAGATGGGCTTCGGTACGGCCCGCGGATACGGCGAAATCAGCGGCGAGTACTTTACACTGGCCAGCGGGACGGACATTACGCCGCTCCTCGAAGGTCTAGAAGACGACACGTGCCAGTGCCCCCACTGGGGGTACGTTCTCGAGGGAACGCTCACCGTTCGGTACGCGGACGAATCGGAAGAGACCGACGCGGCCGGAGATCTCTTCTACTGGCCACCCGGACACACCGTCAGCGCCGAGGCGGATTCGGAGATTATCCTCTTCAGCCCGCAGGACGAACACGCGGCGGTCCTCGACCACATGCTGGACAAGATGAGTGGCGATGCGTAACGAGGTCGCGTCCTCGACGGATCAGACCGAAGAAGTCGAGATCGCCTGCCCGCACTGTGACCGACCGACGAGCGTCTCGCTTTCGGACACCGAGGCCGAGTACCGCGTGCGGCCGTACGCTGCGGCCTTCGGCGAGTACAGCACGGCCCGCTGCGCAGACGGTCACGAGTTCTGGATTTACTACTGTTGAGGGCAGTCTTTCGTTCCGGTCTATCATCGATTTTCTCGCGAAACGTATTATGCTCCTGTGCGTATCGGTACCAATGGACGATGCGATACTCGACATCGAGTTTTTGGCGCGGTCGGAGCACCGAGTCGCGGTGCTCGAGGCACTGTCCGAAGACGCCTTCGATCGCCGTGATCTGTGCGACGTAACCGGCGCGTCGAATCCGACGGTCGGGCGAATTATCCGCGACCTCGAGGATCGCGGCTGGATCGTTCGCGACGACGGACGCTACGAACTGACGCTGTTGGGCGAGTTCGTCACCGAGCGCTTCGTCGAGTTGTGGACGGGGATGGCGACGGCTCGAACGCTGCGTTCCGTCTGGCAGTGGCTTCCGCGGGAGATGGAGGGGTTCACCGTCGACCTGTTCGCGGACGCGGAGGTCGCGTCTCCGGGACCGGGCTACCCCTACCAGCCCATCGAGCGCGTCACGCAGTTGCTCGAATCCACCGACGCGATCCGCGGCTTCGGGACGACGCTGTACAAGTCCGGGAATCTCGACGTCTTCTGTCGGCGCGCCATCGACGGGATGGACGTCGAGTACATCTACGCGCCCCGGATTCTCCGAACGATCGTGGCGTGGAATCCGGAGCTGACCGCCGAGGCCCTCGCGCGCGAGAACTGCACGATACTGCTCCACGACGCGTTGCCGGACGACGACCGGTGCGGTCTCAACATCATGGACGACCGCATCGGCATCTGCGGGCACGATCCCGAATCGGCACAACTCGAGGCGGTGATCGACACGTCCGCTCCGGAAGCGCGCGAGTGGGCGAACGAGGTCTACGAGGAGTACCGGCGCGAAGCGCGCCCCTTCGATCCGGACGAATTCCTCCGGACGGATCGCAGTCGCGACCGCGAGTTGGGCGTGGAGCCGCGGTAGCGCTGGACACCGGTGCACCGCCGCGCGACCGGGTAGCTCCGCCGCGCACCGTACCGGCACCGATCGCCGTCGAGAGCAGGTACGTTTTTGCAGCCACCGCGAAATGACCCGAGTATGACTCTCCAGCAGGCACTGCAAGGTATCACCTGTCCCCTCGTCACGCCGTTCGAGGACGACTCGAGCGGTATCGACGAATCAGCCTTCGACGACCTCGTCGACCACCTCCTCGCGGGCGGTATCGACGCGCTCTTCCCCTGCGGAACGACGGGCGAGTTCGCCAGCCTCACCACAGAAGAACGCGACCGCGTCCACGAGCTCGCAGTCGAGCACGTCGACGGCGAGGTGCCGGTGCTCGCGGGCGCGGCCGCGACGAGCGTCGCCGACGCGGTCTCCCATACGGAAACGGCGGCCGAGATCGGTGCCGACGCGGCGGTCCTCACGCCGCCGTACTTCCACACGGCGAACGCTCCCGAGGGTAACCAGCGGTTCCTCGAGCGGGTCGCCGAACGCTCCCCGCTCCCGCTGCTCCTCTACAACATCCCGGTCTGTACCGGCAAGCGACTGGAACCCGAGACGCTCGCGGCCGTCGCGACCCACGACAACGTGATCGGCCTGAAGGACTCGAGCGGCGACCTCGAGTACTTCCTCTCGATCCTCCGGAACACTCCCGACGAGTTCCTCGTGCTGCAGGGCTACGACGCGCTGCTCGTCCCCGCACTGCGGATGGGGGCAGACGGCGGGGTGAACGCGCTCTCGAACGTCGTCCCCGAGCAGTACGCCGAACTGTACGAGACGTACGATGACGAGCAGGGCGAGAACCTCCAGGACGCCATCGTCCCGCTGTTCGACTCGTGTGCGAACTACGGCTTCGCCCCGGCGACGAAGACCGCACTCGAGTACTGCGACGTGATCCCCACCGATGCCGTTCGCCCGCCGCTCGTCGAGGTCCCGGACGACGGTCGGGAGGCGATCGGTGAGAGCGTCGACGGCGTACTCGAATCAGGGAACTAATATATCGGTCGGCCACCAATCGTCGTCCGATGGCTGCCACTGTGGACCCCGGTATCGATTGGCCCGCCGCCGTCGGGTTGTACGTCGCCACCGCTACGGCCGGCCTCGTCGCCCTCCTCGCGGTCGCTGCGGGTGCCTCGAGCGACGCGATCCTCGGGCTGATTCCGACCGTGTTCACGGGCGGGCTGCTCTGCGGTGCGATCGCCGCCCGTCACGGTCCCGCGTTTGCGATCCGACTCGGCACCTGGCGCTGGCGCATCGTCGCGCTCTGTCTGCCGGCGCTGGTCGTCGCCGGTGGCTTCGGTGTTCTCACCACGACCGCAATCGTTCCGAGGGGGTGGCTGCTCCCGCTCGTCGCCGTCGCAGTCCTCGGGATCGGTCTCCCCGCCAGGCTGCTCGCGCTGGTCGCCCACGACACCGCCGTCGGGGCCGAAATCGAACGTGAAAACCGATCGGCCGCGACGTGGACGTGGTATCAGTCCGGAACGGACGTCACCGCGATCGGCTACGGCGTCGGCTGTTTCCTGCTCGTCGCGATACTGTCCGCCGAGAACGGGTTCGGTCGGGGATCGTTTCAGTTGAGCCTCCTCGGAACCGGCCTCATCGCGTTCGGCTGGGCACCGACGCTCTCGATCCCGAACTCCGACGGCTCGAAACGGACGGTGCTCTCGATACCCGACGTGAACTACGTTCGCGGCGAGATCCGCGCCTACGAGACGGGACTCGTCTTCGAACCGCGGATCGTCCCCTCGTACAGACGACTCGTCCCGAGTGAGCGGATTACCGACGTCCGGCTGACCGACGACCACCTCGTCTTGGAGCGGCGCCGGCGACCCGCCATCCGCTGTGATCGGTCGCGGATCGACGATCTCGAGGGCGTTCTGCAGGCGCTCGAGACGAGCGATCGCGCTCCCCACCAACCCACAGTTTAACCACGCTCGAGTGAGAGCGAACGCCATGAACCGAACGCGCGGAATCGAACACGGTCGGTTACAACCCCGCGTTCCCGACCGTCCCACGACGCCGCCGTTCACTCGGAGAACGAGCCATGACTGACACCCCATCACAGGACACCGACATCCGCCAGTTAGACGAGGACACCGTCGCCCGCATCGCCGCCGGCGAGGTCGTCGAGCGACCGGCCAGCGCGGTCAAGGAACTCCTCGAGAACAGCCTCGACGCCGACGCCGACACCGTCGACGTCACCGTCGAAGAGGGCGGCACCGAACTGATTCGGGTTACCGACGACGGCCGCGGGATGACCGAGGCAGACGTCCGCGCGGCCGTTCGCGAACACACGACCAGCAAGATCGAGGGGCTCGAGGACCTCGAGTCGGGCGTCGCAACCCTGGGGTTCCGGGGCGAAGCGTTGCACACCATCGGCTCCGTCTCGCGGGCGCGACCGAATCGTCACCCGCGAGACGGAGCCGACGCCGACGGTGCGGGGACGAAACTCGTCTACGAGGGCGGCGAGGTGACGAGCGTCGAGCCCACTGGCTGTCCCGACGGGACCATCGTCGAGGTCGACGACCTCTTCTACAACACCCCGGCCCGACGAAAATTCCTCAAGACGACGGCGACGGAGTTCGCGCACGTCAATCGCGTCGTCACGCGCTACGCGCTGGCGAACCCGGACGTGGCCGTCTCCCTGACCCACGACGGCCGCGAGGTGTTCGCGACGACGGGCCAGGGCGACCTGCAGGCGGCCGTGCTGGCCGTCTACGGTCGCGAAGTCGCGGCCGCGATGATCTCCATCGACGTCGCTATCGACGAACTTCCGCCCGGCCCGCTCGAGCGCGTCTCCGGACTCGTCTCCCACCCCGAAACCAACCGCTCGAGTCGGGAGTACCTCGCCACCTACGTCAACGGCCGCGCGGTCACCGCCGACGCCATCCGCGAGGGGATCATGGGGGCTTACGGAACCCAACTCGGCGGCGACCGGTACCCGTTCGTCACGCTCTTTCTCGAGGTGCCCGGCGACGCCGTCGACGTCAACGTCCACCCCCGAAAGCGGGAGGTGCGCTTCGACGACGACGATGCGGTCCGCCGGCAGGTCGACGCCGCCGTGGAGTCGGCCCTGCTCGAGCACGGGCTGCTCCGCTCGAGCGCACCTCGAGGGCGCTCCGCTCCTGAGGAGGCCAGACTCGAGCCCGGCTCGACCGGCACGACGGAGCGGACGGCGTCCAAGAGCGCTACGCCAGAGAACACCGGCGGTGAGCCCGACCCAACGAGTGACGATGTGGCTGGTGACAGTTCGTCCGCTGATGGCGTGGCCGCCGACGGTGCGACGAACGCCGCGTCGTCCGGATCGACAGCCGAGCAGGCAGCGACGTCCGAGCCATCGTCCGCTGGCAACTCCGCGGCCGTCGGATCGACGTCCCCCTCGAGTGCGTCGTCTCCCGCCGGCGACTCGAGTCCCGAATCGACGGCCCGCTCGTCGATGACCGATGCTGACAGCGCTCCCTCGGCACCCGACTCGGCGGAACGCGCGTCCGACACGACGGCTGATTCGGCCGACGCCGCGGCCGCCGAGACGTCTACGGCAACCCGAACCTCGAGTCCGGACCCCGACCCGGAGCGCAAGTTCGCCGCCGCGACCGAACAGCGCACGCTCACGGGCGAGCCGGCGACCGGCGACGAGACCGCGTTCGACTCGCTGCCGTCGCTGCGGGTCCTCGGCCAGCTCGACGACACCTATCTCGTCTGCGAGACGGACGACGGGCTCGCCCTGATCGACCAGCACGCCGCCGACGAGCGGGTCAATTACGAACGGCTGCTCCGGGCGTTCGCTGACGACCCCGCCGCGCAGGCGCTTGCGTCGCCGGTCGAACTCGAGTTGACCGCCGTCGAGGCCGAGGCGTTCGAGAGCTACCGCGAGGCCCTTTCGCGGCTGGGGTTCTACGCCGATCGGACCGACGACCGAACGGTCGCCGTGACGACCGTTCCGGCGGTATTCGAGGAGACGCTCGAGCCCGAACGCGTCCGGGACGTGTTAGCGTCGTTCCTCGAGGGCGACCGCGAGTCGGGCGCGGAGACGGTCGACGCGCTGGCCGACGAGTTCCTGGGCGATCTGGCGTGCTATCCGTCGATCACGGGGAACACGTCGCTGACGGAGGGGTCGGTAGTTGACCTGCTCGCGGCGCTTGATGACTGCGAGAATCCGTACGCCTGCCCGCACGGGCGGCCGGTGATCGTCCAGTTCGACGAGCGCGAGATCGAAGAGCGGTTCGAACGGGATTATCCGGGGCACCAGGGGTGAGACGTGTTCGAGCACCGTCAGCGTCGGTCTCGATCGGCCGGTGGGGTAGGCCTCGAGCGACCGTCAGCGTTCGATTCGATCAGTTCGGTCGGTCCTGCTCCTGATCCCGTTCTCGCTTCCGGTCGATCAGGCTGAACTCCGTCCAGAACCCGACCAGAACGAGGATCAACAGGAGAAAGAGCCCGCCTATCAGCGCGATCTCCCATCCGATCGGCGCTTCCGCTTCGACCAGCCCACCCGCCCAGCCGGCGATCAATACGGCGAATCCGGTGGCTGCGATAAGGAGGATGACGAGTCGGTCGCCGAGTTGGTTCATAGACGCTCGTTGGCTTTCACCCGTCCTAACCTGCCAGCCTGCAACAGACGACAACGACTCCTGCGGTCGGTTTCACGGCTCGTTGAACGGCGGTTTACGCGCGTTCGCGGCGATAGAGCCGGACCGTACAGCAGAGCGCAATCGCACCGGCGAGCGTCGCGATTCCGCTCGGAACGCGACGCGCTGGGAACGCCGACTCGGCGGGAGGTCGGCTGCCATCGCCACCGGTAGGGAACTCGAGGCCGAACCCCCACTCATGCCCACTGTACGCGAACTCGACGGCGCGAACGCGGGCGGGCAGTTCGTCCGGACCGCGCTCACGCTGTCGGTGCTCGCGAACGAACCCGTTCGCATCGACAACGTCCGCGGCGACCGATCGACGCCCGGACTCCGCCACCAGCATCTGGCCGTCCTCGGGACGATGGCCGAACTCTGCGACGCCGACGTTTCGGGGGCCGAACTCGGCGCGGAGACCATCGAGTTCGACCCCGCTCTCGAGTCGACCGCGGGAGCCACCGACTGGCACGGCCAGGGACCGGGGCGCCTCCCGGGCGGCGAGTACGACGTCGATATCGGCACGGCGGGGAGCACGACACTGCTGTTCGATAGCCTGTTGCCGCTCGCGACGGTGCTCGAGTCTCAGCTCTCGGTGACGGTCACGGGCGGGACCGACGTGCCGTTCTCGCCGCCGCTGGACTACTCGCGACACGTCAAACTCCCGCTGCTGCGCCGACTCGGCCTGACTGCGGCCTCCGAGGTCGACCGCCGCGGCTACCTGCCCGACGGCGGCGGGCGGGTGACGCTGCACCTCGCCCCCTCGGCCCTCGGCCCGATCGATCTCACCGACCGCGGGACGCTCGAGGGCGTCCGGCTCTACTCGACCGAGTCGGCGTCGCTCGCGGATCGCGACGTGGCGTTCCGGCAGGCCGAGGGGGCGCTCGAGCGACTGGCGCTCGACGAGTTCGGACTCGAGATCCTCGAGCGTCGGGAGACGACGGTTGCGAGTCCGTCTCCCGGGACGGCGATCGTGCTCCGACTCGACCACGGGACGGGCGTCGCCGGCTTCGCCGCGCTCGGCGAGCGGGGGAAGCCGGCCGAGCGAGTCGGCGAGGACGCCGCAGATGCCCTGAATCGGTTTCTCGAGGAGTCGGGTCCCCGGACGGCACCGGTCGACCCCCACTTGGCCGACCAGTTGCTCGTCTACCTCGCACTCGAGGGCGGCCGCGTCCGGGTTCCCGCGGTGACCGAACACGTCGCCTCGAGTTGCGAGTTGCTCGCCGAGTTCGGTGCGACGGTCGACATCGCGCGCACCGACGACGAACGTGCAGATACCGCCGAACCGGCGCTCGTCTCGGTCGAATCGCCGGTCGATCTATAGGCCGGCCGGCGTCTCCCGCCGTCGGCGTAACAGGTGTCCAACAGAACGCCACAACTTATGACAGCGCCGTCCGTTGGTCTCCGCATGGCCGACGAACACAGACGCGGTCCGGTCTGGGGGGCCGAGCCGTGAGCGATATCGTTACCTTCGGCGAGACGATGCTCCGGCTGTCGCCGCCGGACAACGAGCGACTCGAGAACGCCGACGAGTTCGAGGTTCACGCGGGCGGTGCGGAAAGCAACGTCGCGATCGCGGCGGATCGACTGGGCGCGACGGCGACCTGGCTGTCGAAGGTCCCGGAGACGCCGCTGGGGCGGCGCGTCGTCGGGGAGATCCGTCAGCACGGGATCGAGACCGACGTCGTCTGGAGCCACCGCGGCCGGCAGGGGACGTACTATCTCGAACAGGCGGGGGATCCTCGCGGGACGAACGTGATCTACGACCGCGAGAACACCGCGATCTCGACGGCGGAGGCTCGAGAGTTCGACATCGAACGGATTCAGGATGCTCGCGTCTTCTTTACGACGGGTATCACGCCCGCGCTCTCCTCGACGCTGCGCGAGACGACGGCGAACATGCTCAAGGCGGCCCGACAGGGCGGGACGACGACCGCCTTCGACTTCAACTACCGGAACAAGCTCTGGTCGCCCGACGAGGCTCGCGAGACGCTGACGCGACTGTTTCCGGGAATCGACGTCCTCGTCATCGCCGCCCGCGATGCCCGGACCGTCCTCGGCTTCGAAGGCGATCCGCGACAGCTCGCGCACAAACTCGGCTCGCAGTACGACTTCACCACCGTCATCGTCACCCGCGGCTCGGAGGGGGCGATCGGCTGGCACGACAGCGTCGTCCACGATCAGGAGGCCTACGAGACCGACACCGTCTCCCCGATCGGCACCGGCGACGCCTTCACCGGCGCGTTTATCGCCCGCCGGCTTCACGGCGAGGACGTTCCCACGGCCCTCGAGTACGCCGCGGCGACGGCGGCGATCAAGCGGACGATTCCCGGCGACGTGGCGCTCCTCTCCAAAGCGGAGGTCGACGCGGTCGTCAAAGACGGCGGGACGTCGCTGTCACGCTAACTCCCGGCAATCCCGACGCGTTCGGTCTCACTCGAGTCACACTACTGACCATTTGACGGCTTTGCCAGAATCTCTTTTATACGACATTCTGAAAGTCCCGACAGTATGAATCGAGGTGCTGCAGTGGTCGTTGCACTGCTCGTGGTCACGAGCGCCGTCGGAATGGCGATGGGGGCCAGTGCTGGTGTACCGACGTCGACAGCCGATGCGGAACCGAGCGTGAACAGTCAGGCCGAGAGCGAGGCGTATGCGGGTACGCACGTCGCGTTCGACGTGGAGGGTGATGCCATCACCGACTACCAAGTCGGCGGCGACGAGACGTTCTCCTCGGTCGCCGTCCAGTCCCAGAACGAGGCCGACGCCGGTGCCGGCCTCGGCGCCGACGTCGACGTCGAGACGATGACGGCTCTCGAGGGTGCGGGTCTCTCGATGGCCGCCCAATCGGAGACGAGCGCGCAGGTCGAGGCCGAAAGCGGCGCGACGCTGTCGGCTCACGACACCGAACGCGTCACGCTCGTCGTGGAGACGGGTGACGACGGCCAGTTCGTGCGGGCCGAACTCGCCGGCGATGCGACGGCGTCGGCGGAGGGCGACGCGGTTCGCGTCGACACCGACGCACACGAGGGCGTCTTCCTCGTCGTCGGCGACGGCGAGGTGACCGTCACCGACGACGGCGACGTCGCGGCCGAACTCGAAGCCGGTGCGACGCTGGCCTACCGGTCCTACGCGGACGGCGACCGCGACGAGTCCGCCGAGTACGAGGAATCCCTGATCGCCGACGGCTCGGCTGCCGTCGAGGTCTACGCCGAAGAGCGCGACGGCGAGACCGTGAGTGACGCCGTCACCTACGGCGAGGAGACCGCCGTCGAGGTCTCTCAGGAGAGCCGGAACCAGGTCGAGGTGACCGTCGACCGCACCGTCCACGAGGGAACGATCGTGATGACGACCGTCTCCGAAGACGCGGTGGGTGCCGCTGACGACCTCGAGGTCCGCGTCGACGGCGAGGCGGCGACCGAAGCGAGTTCGGAGAGCGAACTCGAGAGCGCACTCGGCGGCGACGAGTCCCGGTACATGGTCGCCCAGCACGCCGAGGCGTCGGCCGAAGCGACGGTGTACATCGCGATCAACCACTTCTCGGAACGGACGGCGACGATCGACGGCAGCGGCGAGGCCGCGGACGACTCCGATACGGACGATGCGGACGACGGTGGTGACACCGCAGACGACGGTGACGATGCGGACGACGCTGCGGACACGGACGGGTCCGATGCGGACGACGACACAGTTGCCGGTGACAGCGTGCCCGGCTTCGGCGTCGGCGCGGCGCTCGTCGCCATGCTCACCGCCGTCGCGGCTCGAGTCTCCCAGTAATGCCCCCGTCTATCGGTTCTCGATTCGCCGTTTCACGGCGCTGTTGAAATCCGCTGGTAGCCGTGGTTTGCCGTAGAGCAGCCGCACGCGATAGCTGCATACTGAACACGGCATTCTGGCCGGAACGACCTGCAAAGAGGATCGGGCGATTCGATATGTAGCCCTACCCGTAATAATTTTATCTGGAGGAACTGTCTAGTTTGAATACGAATACTATGAAACGTCTCTACAATCGTACTGATGAGTGGCTGATGGACCGCTCTCAGGGAGCGTATGCAGTCTGCTTAGGGGTGTCGGCAGGTGTCGGCGTTCTCGTAGTCGGTCTACTGTTGGGTGGGGAATTTATCCTCGTTCAGGCGCTCACGATGGCTCTCGTCATGTTCGGTTTGGAGTACGCGTTCGGGCTACACCAGACAACCGAAGAGGACTGAGTCTGCTCCAACCTAACTGTACGTTTTTGCCGGCGTTGCCTCCGTAGCGTTCGTATCTCGGATACTCCTGCTGTTATCGTGAGTGTGTGTGTTTTCGAGTTCCCGTCTTCTGTTCGGTCTTTCCTCTGTACTTCCCGCGAAGGATACCAAACCGACCACTAACTACGATATCAACAGCGCCGTTTTGCAACAGATTCCACGGCGCAGAACGCCTTTTTGTGTCGAT
Source organism: Natronorubrum halobium (assembly GCF_051351675.1). NCBI lineage: Archaea > Methanobacteriati > Methanobacteriota > Halobacteria > Halobacteriales > Natrialbaceae > Natronorubrum > Natronorubrum halobium. The sequence continues at coordinate 4,544,160 of NZ_CP195595.1, read as the reverse complement.
GCTGTAGCAGACGTATGGTACACGTTGCGATCGCCGGCGCCTACGGCAGCGCCGGTGTCGCCGTCGCGGACGAACTGCTGGACCGTCGTGACGAACTCGAGGACCCGCTCGAACTGACGCTGATCGACGACGGCGAACCGGGTGGCGGACTCTGTATTCTCGAGGGGTGTATGCCCTCGAAGGAGGTCCTCTCGGCCGGCCAGCACCGGTATCAGGCCCGCCACGACGACCGACTCGAGGGCGTCCCCGAGGTCGACCCTGAAGCCGTCGTGGCTCGGAAGGACGAACACGTCTCGGACTTCGCCGACCACCGGACGGGTCACGTCCACGAACTGGCCGAACGCGAGGGAGTGGCGTTCGTCCACGACACCGCACGGTTCGTCGACGACGGAGTGCTCGCGGTCGACGGTCGTCGGATCGATCCCGACTACGTCGTGATCGCGACCGGGTCCACGCTCAACGTTCCCGAGCTACCGGGAATCGACGACGTCGAGTGGTCCTCGAGCGCCGACGTCCTCGATTCGACCACGTTTCCCGACTCGGGGATCGTGATGGGCTTCGGCTACATCGGGCTCGAACTCGTCCCCTACCTCAGCGAAGTCGGCGGCGTCGACCTCACCGTCGTCGAACACGACGACTACCCGCTCGACGAGATGGAGTCCGAGTACGGCGAGACGATCCTCGACATCTACCGCGACCAGTTCGGGATCGAGGTGTTGACGAACACCGACGAAAAGCGTCTCGAGCGGACCGCGGACGGCGGCGTTCGCATGGATGTCGTGCAGGACGGCGTTCCCACGGCTGCCGAGCAGGGCGGGGTTCGCACGGCCGCCGAACGGAGCGGTGAGGAGCAACGGGCCGGTGAAGCACACCGGGACGGTGCGGAACGGACGCTCGAGGCCGATCACCTCTACTGCTTCACCGGTCGACGGCCGAACCTCGACGGACTGGGTCTCGAGCGGACGCGACTCGCGCCGGAAGACGGCTGGACCGAGTCGACGATGCAGGCGACCGACGACGAGCGCGTCTTCGTCGTCGGCGACGCGAACGGCCGCGAACCGATCCTCCACGTCGCCAAGGAACAGGGATTCGCGGCCGCCGAGAACATCGTCCACCACCATCGCGGCGAGGACCTCGAGCCCTACGCCAGCGTTCCCCACCACGTGATCTTCTCGGGACTGGGCGTCTACCCGGTCGCTCGAGTCGGCCACACGCCCGCGACGGCCGCGGAATCGGGGATGGATACCTTCGTCGTCACCCGCGAGGCGTCGTCCGACGGCGTCTTCAAGACCAAGAATCACGCCGAGGGGCGGGCGACGCTGGTCGTCAGCGCCGAGACCGGTGCCGTCCTCGGCTACCAGGGCGTACACCTCCACGCCGACGTCATGGCCAAGACGATGCAGGTCGTCGTCGAGATGGGACTCGACGTCCGCGAGGTTCCCAACCGGGCTTACCACCCGACGACGCCGGAGATTCTCGACGGACTCCTCCGGGAGGCCTGCGCCGAACTCGAGGACCGCCAGCAGTGTGTCGGCGACGACGGCTCTCGAGATATGGCGCTGTAGCGCACCGGGCGTCCCGTTCGCGCTCTCCGGATCGTTGTCGATCGGCCGGTTCGTCCGTTCAGCGGGAGTTCATCGGTGCCCGCCGGAGGTCGAGTACCGGTGAGCATCGAACATCCCCAAACGTCGAATCGTCTCGAGGAGCAACTATCTTCTCGCGAACTGCGTTTTCTCAGACGACCGTCGAGAGGCCCGAGCGTATGTCAGACCCGCTCGTCTCCTTCGAGGCCGTGTAAATTATCTCGAGAGTAGGTATTCACGATATGCGTGCTTTCTCAGGCACCGACGTATTGTCGTCGGAGGGCCTGGATCGGATCGATGGGAGACAACGATCGACCGAGAGCGGCGTACGATCTGTCGGGAAGTCCACGGCAGGGACTCGTGATGGCGACGTTCGCGTTCTTCGCGGGGCTGACGACCATCGTCTTCTACGGCGTCGCGGGACCGACCTTCCGTGAGACGCTCGGAATCTCGGGTGCGCTTCTGGGATTGCTCCTGTCGTCGCCCCACATCAGCAAAGTGTTGCTCAGGGTACCCTTCGGCGCGTGGGTCGACGAAGTCGGCGGCAAGAAACCGCTGCTCATCCTCTTTGCGCTGACGCTGGTCGGAATCGCGGGACTCGTCGGTACCCTCGTCGTCTACTATCCTGAGAACTTCGGCGCCCATCTCTACATCCCGCTGCTCGTGTTCGGGATTCTGGCGGGATCCGGGGGCGCGACGTTCTCCGTCGGGATTGCACAGACGTCGTACTGGTTCCCGGAGGACAAACAGGGGTTCGCGATGGGTGCGTTCGCCGGCGCCGGGAACATCGGTCCGGGCGTGATGAACTTCGCCATCCCGGTGCTGATCGGCATCTGGGGACTGACGTTGGCCTACTCGGTCTGGCTCGCGTTGGTCGCGGCCATCGCGGCCCTGTACGCGGTCTTCGGCGTCAACCCGTACTACTTCCAGCTCGTCCAGAAGGGCGTCGAGAAGGAGGAGGCAAAACGCATCGCGGCGGAGATCGGTCAGGAGGTCTTCCCCTCCGGCGGGACGAAAGAATCGCTGAAAGAGTCCTCGCTGAACCGTTGGACCTGGGTACTCGTGTTCCTCTACACCGTCTCCTACGGCGGCGGCTTTACGGCGCTGTCCACATGGTATCCGACGTACTGGAACTTGTTTCACGGTCTGAGTCTCTCGATGGCCGGTCTCCTAGCGGGGATCTTCGTCGTCTACGGCTCGCTCATTAGAATCCCGGGCGGGAGCATCAGCGACCGCTTCGGCGGCGAAAACGTCGCGGCCGTGAGCTTCACCGTCATGGTCGTCGGCGCCGCGATCGCGACGGTCTCGCAAACGATCGTTCCGGCGCTCGTCGGCATGATGGTCCTCGGAACCGGAATGGGCGTCGTGAACGCGGCGATCTTCGAACTCGTTCCGAAGTACGTTCCGGACGCCGTCGGCGGAGCCTCCGGCTGGATCGGCGGTATCGGCGGCGCCGGAACCCTCATCGTGTTGCCGTTCCTGGGCGTCTTCGTCGACGTCTTCGGCGAGGTCGGCTACGCGTGGGGCTTCAGTATGTTCGTCGCGCTCAGTGCGATCTGTGCGACCATCTCCTTCGCGCTGAAATACGTCGGTCCCGACACCGACGTTGATCCGGACGAGACGGTGGCTCACTGACGCTCCCGCGACGGCGGCCGACCAGCGCTCACGGCGCGGTAGTCCACTGGCCCTTACGAACCGGCGAGTACCCTCCTGACGATCCCGAATCACTCGCCGTGATCGGATCTCGGTCTGGAGATCGTCACCGAGACGGGCGAGGTCCGGATCACCTCCTCGGCGACGCTGCCGACCAAGACGCGAGAGAGTCCCGAACGCGCGTGGCTCCCCATGACGATGTGATCTGCGTCTATCGCTTCCGCAGTTTTCACGGTCGCGTCCGCCGGATCACCTCTCTCGACGGTCGTCTCGAGCGAGACGCCGTACTCGTCGGCCGTCGTCTGCGCCTCCTCGAACAGCTCTCTCGCCTCCTCCTTGCGCGTTTCGTCGAGCTCTTCCGCGGCCGGTCCCGAAACGCCGTGGCTGAGGGTATCCAGTTCGATGACGTGGAGGATGGTGATCTCTGACGAACCGAACATCTCCAGCGCTTCTCGAAGGGCGTTTCGCGCCGGTTCGGAGTCGTTGAGCGGAACGAGAACGCGTTCGTTCATACGCTCGCATAACGACTCTCAGACGGGAATAGGTTGGCATGTGGAAGAATCGAAATCAGTCTGGCGCACCTGCTCTCGACCCGTCCCGTTTCCTACCGGGTGATCGACTGGGGATCGAACGCGAGTGCTACTATTCGGAATGTATGCGGTAGACGCGTGCTATCCACTGTCCAGCAATCCTTATTATTAAACGTGTCCTATACGGTGTCGATCACCCATGAGATCCTTCGACGATATGAACCGCATGTTCCGCGAGATGGACCGCAGCTTCGACCAGCTCCGATCGGCCTGGATGAACGAGTTCCAGACGTCCGGGTTTGGCCCCGGTCTCGACGCCGCCGATCGGCCTGCACTCGAGTCCGCTGACCGGCCCGTAGTCGGCGGCGAGTGGAGCGCAGGCTCCGCTTTCGGCACCGACGCCGCGGCCACGCTCGAGGAGGACGACGACGGCTACGTCTACGTGATGGACCTCCCGGGCTTCGAGAAGGCCGATATCGACCTGACCTTCGACGGCGGCGTGCTGTCGATTCGGGCTCACACCGACGTCGAAGACGGCTCCGACGCCTACCGATCCGTCCGTTCGCGACGGGTCGGCCGACAGGTCCCCATCCCCGAGACGATCATCGCAGACGAGATCACCGCGAGCTACCACAACGGCGTCCTCGAGGTCCACCTCCCGGTCGAGGGCGACCACGAGGACGACGGTCACCACATCGAGATCGAGTGATTCGCGAGGCTCATCCGATCGAGCGATCGCGATACCCGTCCGACTGAGTCGTCTCGTTCCGGGTCTCTGTCACGCTTCACGACCTGCGTTCCGTTTTTCGGTACGACCGATGGCTATCACTGGCCGCGATTTACGTTCGGAACGCCGACGAATGTTTCAGTATACAGACCTACTTGCGGAAAAACTGATCGCCCATTCTATACGTCCTCAACTATTCAGCATCACGATTTCGAGAGACACTCGAAATACGTATCAGAACCCGTATAACCAATCACCGGCTGGCCGCGTACTTTTCCCTCCTGGTGTGATAGCAGTACGCGTGACTCGAGTCGTCCGCCAGGCGACGACCGACGACGTCTGGGCCGTCCACGAGACGGCGCGCGAGAGCTGGCACGCCGCCTACGACGAGATCATCGGCTCGAAGCGGGTCGACGACGTCGTCGACGACTGGTACGCGGTCGGAGACCTCGAGTCGTCGATCAGCGACGCGACCGACCGCGACGACGCCGCGTTCTTCGTCGTCGAACCGACGCCGACGGAGTGCGAGTCGGAGACCGACTCCGACTTCGAGCGCGACTGTCTGGGCTTTGCCCACGCCGTCCCGTGGCCGGAGGACTCCGACGTCGCCTTTCTGGCACGGCTCTACGTCCGCCCCGAGCGCTGGGGGTCCGGCGCGGGCACCAGACTCCTCGAACGACTCGAGGCCGACCTCGAGTCGTCGTTCGACCGGATTCGCCTCTCCGTGCTCGCGGACAACGATATCGGCATCTCGTTCTACGAGTCCGCCGGGTTCGAACACGTCGGCACCCGCGAGACGGGTCTGGCGGCGGGGCTCGAGGAGTACGTCTACGAGAAACGACTCGGCGACGACGGCCGATAATCCGGACGAACTCGGCTCCCATCGGAACATCGCCGATACCGAAACGTTACGGGTTCGCGTGTCACGTCGGTATCATGTCGGACGGCTCTTTCGACGTCGATGGCGTTCGAATTGCGTACGACGACCTCGCTCCCGACGGGACGCCGGACACCGACCGACCCCCGGTCGTGTTGATCCACGGCTTCGCCTCGAGCCGAACCAACAACTGGCGCGACCGGGACTGGTACGACACGCTGCTCGGGGCGAACCGTCGCGTGATCGCACTCGACTGCCGGGGCCACGGAGAGAGCGGAAAACCCCACGAGCCCGCGGCCTACGAGACGGCGACCATGGCGGCGGACGTCGTCGCCCTGCTCGACCACCTCGAGATCGAACGGGCCGACCTGCTGGGGTACTCGATGGGCGGTCGAATCGGTCTCGAGGCGCTGTACACGTACCCCGAGCGATTCAACGCGGCCGTCCTCGCCGGAATCGGGTCGGCGACGCTGTCCGAGAGCGACGCGGGGGACGTGATCGCCGACGCGCTCGAGGCGGACGACTCGGCCGACGTCTCGGACCCTCTCGGCAAACGGTTCCGGATCTTCGCGGAGACGAGCGACAACGACCTCGCGGCGTTGGCGGCCTGCGCTCGAACCCGGACGCCACCCGCCGACTGGGAGCGGGTCGCCGAGATCGAGCACCCGGTCCTGATCGTCGCGGGCGAACACGACGATCTCGTCGGCGATTCCGAGGAACTCGCGGCGGGCTTCCCTCGCGGCGAATCGGTCGTCGTCTCGGACGCCGACCACCTGACGACGGTCCCCGACGAGCAGTTCAGCGAGGCCGTTCTCGGATTCCTCGAGCACGAAGGGCTGTAACGAAGTTCCGAAGTGGTGCGTGAATTACGTATACCAGCAGCAAACGTTACGATGAGAACGGAACGCCAAAACAACAATACTGAGGCGTCTATAGCGTCTTTTCGGCTTCTTCCTCGTCTTCCACAACTTCGATACCGCGGTTGTTGACCGCCGTCGGATCGAGACCGACCTCCTGGAGGAAGGTCTTGTACTCGCGTTCGGCCTGTTCGGCGTCTTTCTGCTTGTCGCTGGCGCGGTCGCAGAGTTCGATCAGGTTCTCCGGCACGTCGTTCTGGTAGACGATCCAGTGGTTGATCAGGTCCGAGAGGCGACGGATCGGGCTGGTGAAGTGCCCGTAGATCTCGAAGTTCAGCGCGTGGTGACCGCCGAAGGGATCGTTCATGTACTTCGCGCGCGGCATCACCTTCATCACCGCCCACTGGATCTTGTCGAGCTGGCGACCCGGCGCGTCCTCGAGCGTCGCGTTGACGGCCTTCCGCGGGTCGTCCCAGGTACTGCCGGGGATCGAGACGCCGTCTAAGTCCTGAATCTCCTGCAGGGCCTTCGACCACTCGTCGGGGCTGGGCTGCGGGTGGACGCGGTACATCGCCTCGACGCCGCGGTTCCACATGAGTTCGTGCGTGACGGCCTTGTTGGCCTTCAGCATGCACTCCTCGATGATGGTGTGGGCGCGGTCGCGGGAGGGATTCAGGACGAGCGAGCCGTCTTCCTTGCGGATCTCGTGCATCCGATCGGCGACCTCGTGGACCAGTTTGTTCTCCTCGTGGAGCGGGGCGTCGGGGTCCTCGAGTCGGTTTTCGGCCTGCGAGTAGGTCAGTCGTTCGTCGGACTCGATGACGGACTTGTAGATCTCGATGTCGTCGTAGCTCAGGGTCTCCTTGTCGAGGTGCATCTCGACGGTGTGGGCCAGTCGGTCCTCGTTGGGAACCAGTGAGCAGACGGTCTCCGCGAGGACGGGTGGCAGCATGTGGATCGTGTAGCCCGGCAGGTAGACCGTGTTCCCGCGCTCGACGGCCTCGTCCCACATCGCCGTCTCGGGGTTGACGTAGTGGGTCACGTCGGCGATGTGGACCCAGAGGACGTACTCGTCCTCGCGCTCCTCGATCGAGATGGCGTCGTCGAAGTCCTGGGCGTCGATCGGATCCGTCGTCCACGTCGTCAGGTCCCGGAGGTCCTTCCGCTCGTCGACCTCGTCGGCGATCTCGGCCTGCACGTCGACGGTTCGCTCTTCGGCCTCCTCGAGCACCGCCGAGGGAAACTCGTCGCGGATCTCGAGTTTCTCGAAGAGTTCCTCGCGTTTGTTCTCGAGGTGGCGTGCCAGCTCTTCGCTGATCTCGACGGGGCCCTGCCCTTCGGCCGTGCCGGCTTCGGCCTGTGCGTCGTCACTCATACGGAGGGGTACGGACGAAAGGGTGAAAGTCGTGTCGGGATGGAAACGGACCGCAGATACCGGCTCGACCGCCGATCGTGGACGCCGAACGGGCGGGTGGTCCTCGAGCCCTGCGATCGGCGAAGCCACGGTGACGGACGTTTGGCTCTGTCCGTGAGTCGCCCTGATAGCCGACCGGTTCTGTCTCCGAGTCAGCCAGAACGGGTATGGCGATCCGGGCGAAAGACGGGGACGAATTCGACGACATGTCCTGGCAGTATTCCGCTCATCTCGTCCCGTATCTCGGCATTCTCCTCCTGGCGATGGCGATCTCCGGTGCGTTAGCCGTCTACACCGTGGTGGCTCGGTCGGACGTGATGGACGAACCGAGCGTCCGGGCGTTCGTCGGATTGAACGCCGGCTGTGCGCTCTGGTCGGGCGCGTACACGTTGCAGATACTGAGCGTCGACCTGCCGACGAAACGGTTCTGGTTGAGCATCGCCTTCGTCGGCTCTATTCTGGTGGTGGTATCGCTGTTCGCCTTCGCCGTCGCGTACTCGGATAACGAACGGTGGCTCACCCGGCGGACTCTCCTCGCGGTGACGTTCGTCCCCGCCGTGGGATTCGTCCTGCACGCGACTCAGTACCGAAACCTGTACGAACGACCACTCGACACCGCCGTCGTCGACGGGTTCGTCGTTCTGGATCGAACGCTGGGGCCGGCGGCGATCGTCACCCTCCTGTTCATGTACGGGCTCGTCGTCGTCGCCGCGGGATTCTTGCTCAAGACGGTGTACGAATCACAACGCGTCTACCGCCTGCAGTCCATCGCCGTCCTGATCGCGGTCCTCGTTCCGTTCGTCCCCAATATCGTGTGGGCGCTCGGTCTGGGTCCGATGGGGAACCTCGATCTGACGCCCGTCGCGTTCACCGTCTCCGGAGTCGTGTTCGCCGTCGCGATCTATCGCCATCACCTGCTGGATATCGCTCCCGTCGCCCGCACTGCCGTCGTCGAGGACATGCGAGACGGCTTCCTCGTCATCGACGAAGCCGGTCGCATCCGGGACAGTAACGCGGCCGCTCGGCGGATCATCTCCGGTGACGAACACAGCTCCATCGTCGGCCGGGACGTGACCGCGGTCCTCCCCGAAATCGCTCCGATCGTCCGCACCGGGGCGTCGACGGGGCAGACCGAAATCGTCGTCGACGGCGACGACGGCCGCCGATTCTTCGACGTGCAAGTCCAGCGTCCCTCGACCGCCGACGAGATTCGGCTGCTTCTCCTTCGCGACGTGACCCAACAGCACGCCGTCGAACAGCGGTATCAGTCCCTCATTGAAAACGCGTCCGACCTCATCACGATGGTCGACGACGGCGGGATAATCCGCTACCAGAGTCCCTCGAGTACGACCGTGCTGGGATTCGAGCCGTCGGAACTGGTGGGACGGTCGGCGTTCGAGTTGGTTCATCCGGACGATCGGGAGCAGATCGTCGAGCAGTTTCACGGCGGACTCGATGCAGCGATCGCGATCGATCGGGCGGAGTATCGCCTCCGAACCGCCGACGGCGAGTGGCGGGACGTCGAGACGATCGGCAGCAACCTGCTCGACGATCCGTTCGTCGAAGGCGTCGTCTTGAACACGCGTGATATCACCGAACGCAAGCGACGCGAACGCGAGATCCGTCGCACGAACGAGCAGCTCGAGCAGTTCGCGGACGTCGTCAGCCACGACCTGCGAAACCCGCTGAACGTCGCACGGGGGTACCTCGAACTGGCCGGCGACGACGTCGACTGCGCGTATCACGAAGACATCGCGCTCGCCCACGGCCGGATGGAGGCGATCATCGAGGACGTGTTACGTCTGGCTCGAGAGGGACAACCGATCGATGACACCGAGCCGATAGACCTCGTCCGAGTCGTCGACCGCGCGTGGACGAACGTCGACACTACCGAGGCGACGCGGTCGGTCGCGAGCGATCGACCGATCGTCGCCGACGAGGACCGGCTGGTACGACTGCTCGAGAACCTGTTTCGGAACAGCGTGGAACACGGTTCCACGAGCAGTCGGCCACAGGCCGACGACAGCGTGGAGCACGGCTCCACGAGCCCTGCGTCGCGCGCTCAGCAGGATGCCGTCGAGCGCGGCTCGACGAACCGTTCAGAACCTGCCGGTTCTGAAGATGCCGTCGAGCACGGTAGCGAGACCGTACACGTACGAATCGGCACCACTTCCGACGGGTTCTTCGTCGAAGACGACGGGCCGGGCATTCCGGCCGACGAGCGCGAACGCGTCCTCGAGTACGGGGAGACGTCGTCGCCGTCCGGAACCGGATTCGGGCTCGCGATCGTCGATCAGATCGCCGACGGCCACGGCTGGACGCTTCGGATCACCGAGAGCGAGGACGGCGGTGCTCGATTCGAGTTCGACACCGACGGCACGTCCGGGACGGCCACGGCGGACCGGGAACCGACTCGCGAGAGTAGCTAACGAGACTGCCCGCGAGAGCGTCGATCGGTCGCTCACGAGAGGGACGGAGGCCGACGGCTCGCTCGGGGTGGCCGCGCCGGAAGACCGACGCTCGCGTCAGAACTCCTCCTCGAGCGTCCCGTATCGCTCCTCGACGGTCTCGAGATAGTCCGAGAGAAAGCGCTCCCGTGTCGGTTCGCCCGCCTCGAGTTCGACCAGTAAGTCCTCGAGTTCACCCCGCGGGTAGTGACAGAGGTCGTCGTGACAGGACTTGCAGAGGTGTTCGAACGATTTGTCCGCGCGGTCCCAGCGATCGCCGTGTTTGTCGTATTCGCGGGCCTTCGACCGAGGCACCTGATCGCCACAGGCGAGACACGTAACCGTCTCAGTGTGGGTCCGGGAGGGCCACATGTGTTCGACAACACTGTGCTAATACTTAGCAATTCTCACACGTCTCCGCCGAGACGACTGTCCGGATGGCTAATCGGTCAGCGGAACGGAGCGTTCGCCGCGAATCGGTTCCCAGCAGGAGGAGTGCAAGCGAGCCGGGCTCGCGTTCGTCACGACGACCCGGATTCGCCGTGCGTTTCGGCTGCGTGATCCGGATTGACTGCACGAGAGTCGCCGCCCGTGTGGCGGTCGCTGATGAAGACGTACTCGATAGCCATCGATTTCGCTTCAGCAACCTACCAGCCGCGGGGGGATAGTGTTTTGTCCGATCGACGACTGTGGCGCGGTAGCGCGTCGCTCTCTCCGGATGCGCGGTTCTTACTCCGGATGATCGTCCTCTACGGATTCTCCTGTCCCTCGTTCGAGCCGTCGGTCACCCCCTCATAGTACCGGACCCAGACCATCTGGGCCGGCGCGATCAACAGCGGGACGACGTACGCCACCGGGAGGCTCACGGCGGCGACGGCGATCGAGAGGACGAAGGCTGCCGGTGAGATCAGTCCCCGAATCGTGATCAGCCGCGCGGCTCCATCGCCGATCTCGTCGTCGGTAACGTCCGTTCGAGCGGCGTAGGCCCAGACGGCGGTCATGAGCACGCCGACGAGGACGAAGTTGATCGCGTACAGCGTCCAGGCGAACCGGGACCCGTAGACGCCCATCATCTCCGTCGGGTAGGGGAGAAACGAGATCGAGAGCAGGAACAGGAGGTTCAGCCACAGCAGGATCCGATCGTGGGCCACGATGTACCGAAAGAGGTTGTGGTGGATGATCCAGTAGAGCCCGACGACGACGAAACTCAGGAGGTAACTGACGAGCAGCGTCTCCTGGTCGGCCACCGCTGACGGGAGCTCCGAGGCGGAGACGTCCGGTACCTCGAACTGCAACACGAGCAGCGTGAGCACGATCGCGAACACGCCGTCGCTCAACGCCTCCATCCGGTCCGTGTCTTCCCCGCCGAGTGTCCGCACCATACGCTGTGCTCCACTCGAGGCAGTGAACACCCTGCCCCGGCTCGCTCGCAGTGCAGTGGCACGGTTCGGCGGATTTGACGTCGGCTCGTTCGGATATCGTGCCTGACAACGCCGTCCGATTTTGGCCACGGGTCGATCGAGTCCGGCGGGAGACGGCGTCCGTGAGCGGTTACTCCGGCCGTCCTCGGCGCGACTGGCCACACCGCGCCGAATCTAATACGTTAAATGCGTACGGGCGATAGCACGGGTATGCAGGTCAAGTCTCGACATCACCTCCGGAGTGACGCCGTCTCGGACGTAGAGAACACGCTCGAGGACCAACTCGGCGTCTCGCCCGACGGTGACGCCTACGAGCGCGTCGAGTTCGAGGAGACCGACTGGGAGGTCGTCCTCATCGACGGCGAGCCGCGAGTCGCCTACTTCGACGACGAGCCGTTTCTGACGGTGAGAGGGGCCAACGCCTACGAGCCCGACAAGCAACTGGTGACGGTCGACGCCGGGGCGATCTCGTTCGTCAGCGACGGCGCGGACGTGATGCGGCCGGGAATCACGGAGGCGACCGACGACATCGAACCCGGCAATCTCGTCGTTATCGCCGAGGAATCCCACGGGAAGGTCCTCGCCGTCGGTCGCGCCCGCGTCGAGGGTTCGGACATGGTCGGGAGCGAGGGCAAGGTCGTCGACTCGCTGCACCACGTCGGCGACGATCTGTACGAATTTAGCGGGTAGTGGACGCTCGAGCGATCGTCGAATCGCTCTCGTAAGAATACTGTACCGCATTCGCACTGAAACAGCCGTTCAGTAGCCGGGCCTACTGATCGATGAGGGTTCCGCCAGTGGGTATTACTCGTGCGTATGCCCGAGTGTCTCGTTTGCCGCGCGATTCAACTGTTCGAGCACCTCTCGAGCCCCTTCGGGCAGATCTTCTTGGGGAGGTTCGAGTGCGGGCTGTTCGTGCGGATCCGGCTCGCCGACGATCACGCTTCCCACCATTCCCATTCCCTCGTGGGGGTGACAGAAGTAGTCGTACACGCCCTCGACGTCGAAGGTTCGTTCGAACGTTCGTCCCTCCTCTCGCAGGATGCCGCTGTCCCAACTCTCCGCTTCGTCGGGAATTCGCTGGGGTTTCTCCGCGTCTGCGTGGTAGGCGGTCGTCGTGTGGTTCCCGCTCTCGAGCGTCCACGTAACGGTACCGCCGGGTTCGATCCAGACGAGGTGGGGCTCGAAGTGGTGTTCGTCGTCGGAGGCCATTGCGACGTCGGCACTCTCGACCGGATTCTCGAGCGCTTCGATGTCGTGGCTGTGCGTCTCGAGGTCCGTGACCGGATCCCCGTCGGGATCGAGTACCCACCAGACGTCGTTGATACCCTGCCCCTCGACGTCGCCCAGTTCCTCGTCTCCGACGAAGTAGTACAACGGCCAGCCGTTCGCCGCGACCTGCCGCGAGCCGTCCTCCCGCTCGAACGTCGTCACGTCGGCTGCAACGTCGTCGCCCATAGTCGGTTCGTCCTCGATCGTTAGTGGCGGCCAATTCTCGGCGCAGTCGTCGTAACACGCGCTCTCCCCCTCACCCCGTTCGTCCTGTTCGAACAGGTATAGCGTCTGGCCGGACGGGCCAACGAGGACGGCGTCACGGTCGCAGTGGCAGTAGACCTGCACTGTCGACCCTGCCGGGTCACCAGATTCACCATCGTTGTCCGTTTCGTTACCGGACTCGTCGTCAGGATTGGATGCCGGTTCGTCGTTCGAGTTGACGGATCCGAGACATCCCGTCAGAGTGATCGCTCCAGCCGTCGCCCCGAGTAGTGTGCGTCGTTTCAGGCGCATACCTGATCGGTCGTCGTTTCAGTACAAGATCATTTTCCGAAGTTCGTCCAAAATTCGTCCAAAGTCCATGGGCTCCGTCAGAGCCACGTGATCCGAGCTAAAAACAAGAGCGCTACGAGTTCGAGACCACACAACATCGTCACGCCGGCCTGCACGTCCGTACCGGAGTTTACGAACCAGCCGATAAAGTCCGGGTGTACGACGTAGAAATACAGCCAGAGGAGGTTCTGAACGAGGAGGAACGTTCCGAACACGAGAAGACCGAGCGTGTGACGAGCGCCGTGCTGACGGTAATTTCGAAGCCAGATCGACCCGAGGGACAGCAGGAGCACTACGTTCACTCCCGCCGCCACCCTCGCCGCGTGGAGCCAGACCTCCATCAGATCTCTATTGCGTCGTCATCGTTATAGGTGCTATCCAAACTCTCTCCCACATTACGGTCCCTCCGGATCGACCGTCTCGAGTATCTCCTCGACGGTGTCCCAGTTCGCCGTCGCTCGGTCGGTGAACAGGTACACGGTGCCGTAGTCACCGCCGGCCGTTCTGACGACGTTGTTGTCCAGCAGCACGTCGAGGTGGTGGCGAATCGTCGTGTAATCCATGTCGAGTTCGGTCGCGAGTTCGTTGGCGTTCCGCGGCCGCTCGTCGAGCGTTCGGACGATCCGTACTCGAGTCGGACCGCCGCGAGAACTCGCGAGCAGGTACCAGAGAACGCCGTCCATCCACTTGGATATCGCATAGCTGGCTTGTAAACACTTGGTCAGGTTAGAGACGTATGACAGTAGAACAAGCAAAGAGATCGAATCGAAAACGGGCGCTTTTAATTCCTAACGAATATGCTGATCGGCGCGCCAGAAACTGCTCCGGCCGCACCGTACGGGACTCGACACCCGCGGACACGACGTTCGAGCCGTCCTACTCCTCGACCGCCTCGAGCGAATCCGCCTCGAAGACGTCGCCGTAGCGTTCGAGCGTCTCCTCGTAGCCGGTCATCGCGAGGTCGTAGGTCTCGCGCAGATCGGCGATCGGCGTCTCGGTCGCGTCGACTCGCAGATCGTTGTACGGCGGCTCCCACTCGTGGGATTCGGTGGTCTCGACGACCACAGCGGCGCTCTGGATCGCCAGGTCGTCACGTTTGTCACCGCCCTCGAGGTCGCCCGCGGCGAGCGCGTCGATCAATAGCTTCGCGAGGGGGTCGGTTTCGACGTCCGCCACGACGGCGCCGGGCCCGGTCGACCGATCCGTCGTCTCGTGGACGGCGTTGGTCTCGTAGTTCGCCGCGGTCGCCTCGAGCACGTCCTCGCCGGTCAGCATGTTCCCGGCGACGGTGAAGCGGTCGCGCTCTTCGTGGCCGAACCAGCCGACGCACTCCTCGCCGGAGAAGACGAAGGTCTCGTCGGCGTCCACGCCGTGAAGCTGTCGGTGTGGAGCTCCGTCGTCGGCGTCGAGCAGCGCCTCGAGCGCGTTCATCAGACTGCGTCTGATGGGCCGTCAGAACGCGCGCGTTCTGACGACGTTGTCGACGGCGAGGCCGTCTTCGACGTACTCGAGTCCGCGTTCGCCGAGTTCGACGTTGACCAGGCTCTGGGTCGCGACGGCTCCGCGTTCGCTGACGAACGGACACAGGGTGCCGACGCCGGGCAGACGCGTCGTGACGGCGATGCCGAACCGCTGGTGAGAGTCGCCGTCGTCGGTCTCGTACGCCTCGCGGACGCAGATGCTGAAGGTCATCGGTCGACGGTTCGTCGGTACGACCGAAAAATCTCCCGTCCGTCGGGTTGCTCCCGCCTCCGTCCCCGAACCCGCCGTCGACGGACAGTTCGAGCCGAAACGTGCGGTTTTGCTGTCCGCTCGAGACCGCGTCTGACGTAAGAACTATACTGACGGCGGCGGTGGGTTACGCCAATGGGACTTATGAGCAAAATTCTCGGCGGGGGCGGTTCCCGAACTGCCGAGGATTACGTCGAACTGGATCTCGACGACGTATCGGCGGACTCGGCCGACGCAGCGATGGAAGTACACATCGCCGAGGTCAGCGGACAGGCCGACGCCATCGACATCAAAGACGCCGTCTACGACGGCGACATCGTTATCGCAGACATCACGCGCCTGCGGACCAACGACAGCACCGTCGAACACATCGTCGACGAACTCCGCCAAGTCGCCCAAGAGGTCGACGGCGACATCGTCCGGAAAGGCGACGATCAGATGATCATCACGCCGACCGGCGTCCGAATCAGCCGCGAAAAGCTGGGCCAGCGGGCCTAAACGAGCCGTCGGTCGGTTCTGCGGACGCTTCGACTCGAGAGCTACGGCGCGGACCGCGAGCCGGAGCCGCCGAATCCGACTCGAGTCCATCGAGGAGTGGTGCTGATCCGGGTCGAAATTCGGTATCGACCGCCGGTCGGGTAGCCCGTCCGGGAGCTGTTTTCACCGGGCGGGAATTCCGGTGTCGGGTTATTACGTGCGGGGTGTAACTCGTTCGCATGACTGGATTCCGAGCGACGGTCGTCGTCCACGAGCCGTCGGACTGTCCGATCGCGGACGTCTCGGCGACCACCGACGATCCGATCACCACCGTGACGCGCTCTCGAGCCGCGACGGACGGCACGGTCGTCGAGGAGTTCGGCGTCGCCGCCGACTCGTCCGCGGAGACGGTCGACGCGAGTACGCAGGCCGAGTTGACGCCCGTGCAGGCCAACGACCGAGAGGAGATCTATCGATTCGAGCGCGAGTCGGCTGCCGACTGCGCCTGCGAGGTCGTCGAACGCACCGGCACACCGATCTCGTCGGTCCGGGCCCAGAACGGCTCGCTCCTGTTGACGTTCCGAACACTCGAACTCGAGGAGATCGCCGACATCGTCGACGGCCTGCGCGATCGGTTCGACGGCGTCCTCGTCGAGGAGCTCACGCAGGACCACGAGGACGAGTCGGCGGACCGGGTGATCGTCGACCGAGACCTGCTCACGACGCGCCAGCGAGAGATCATCGAGACGGCCCACGAACTGGGCTACTTCGAGTATCCGAAGGGTGCAAACGCGACCGACGTCGCCGAGGAACTCGGCATCGCTCGCTCGACGTTCACCGAGCACCTGGCGGCCGCACAGACGAAGTTACTCGACGCGCTCCTCGAGGCGTGATCGCTGGCGTGTCGTGACCGATACGCGTACCGAGCAGAACGAAACGGACCGGACCGGAACGGAACGGAATCCGGACGCCGGCGACCGACTAGTTCGCGACGATCACGGGACGGTCGGTTTCGAGGATCACCGACTGGGTCACGCTTCCGAACACCGCCTTGCCGACGGGTGACCGCTTTCGGGTCCCGAGCACGATCGCGTCGATATCGTTCTCCGCTGCGACCTGCAGGATCCCCTCGGCGGGCTGACCGACCATGACCTCACGCGTCGCCTCGATGC
The DNA here is from genome assembly GCF_051351675.1 of Natronorubrum halobium. NCBI lineage: Archaea > Methanobacteriati > Methanobacteriota > Halobacteria > Halobacteriales > Natrialbaceae > Natronorubrum > Natronorubrum halobium. The sequence goes on along the minus strand of NZ_CP195595.1, from coordinate 4,527,444 downwards.
CTGCCGTCTCGAGCCGTCGCTCGACATCGTCGACCGAATCGGGGAGATCCCGAATTTCGGGCAACGACTCGTTCACGTCGTCGATAAACGTCGTCCCGGCCTCGTCGGGCATCGTGTCGATCTCTTCGATGACGTGGAGGACCGTTACCGACAGTTCGTCCGCCTCACCGGGCAGTGAGAGCACCGCGTCTACCTGTTCGTTCGCTCGATCGCCGTTCTCATCGACCGGCAGGAGTACGTCGAACATACACACACTTCATCTCGCAGTCCAATATACGTGGGGGCGAGTCGGCGAGTTGGCGGCATCGACGAGTCCTTCGAGCGACCGAGGCGTTCCCGTCGCGTTCAGCGGCGGTCGACGCGGCGGAGGACGAGCGCGACCGTCGCACCGGTCGCGGCGATCGCGGCGAGGACGACGAACAGGACCTGGGCGGAGGCGTACGTGAGGACCCCGCCGGCGAGCCCGGCACCCAGCGCGCCGATACCGAATATCGTGAGGAACGTGTAGCCGAAGGAGAGGCCGCGCGTTCCCGGCGGCGAGTGTTTCGCCACGGCGGCCTGTTGGAGCGGCTGAATCGTAAAGAGGACGACCCCGAGCAGGAGCGAGACGGCCACGAACGTCCCGGTCGTCGCGGTGGCGGGGACGAACAGGAGCGCGAGAGCGGAGAGCGTTCCGAGGACGTAGCTCAGCGCCCGTTCGATCGTCATCCGGTCCGCGAGATGGCCGCCGAGGTACTGCCCGAAGACGCCGAAGACGAGGATGCCGACGTAGAAGTAGCGCGCGAGGTCGAACTCGTCGGCGTACGGACTGTCCGGATCGACCAGTTCGACGGTGACGAGCGGCTCGAGGAAGTCGCTCAACAGATCCGGCAGGAAGGTCAGAAACGCCCGGTAGTAGAGCCCGCTCGTCATCACCACGACGATGACGAGTCCGAACCCGACCGTCGCGAGCAGACGGGTGTCCTCGAGGACGGTCGCGAGCGACACCCGTCCTTTCGTATCGCCTGCGCGTTCGTCGCCGCCGTCGGTCGTCGCCGGCGTCTCCACGTTCGCATCCGACGGCGACGTATCGACGAACAGGCCGAGCAGAAAGACGACGAGCGCCGGAACGGCGAGTGCCATCGAGACGAGTCGCCAGTCGTACCAGAGCAACAGCAGTACGGTCGCGAGCGGTCCGAGCGCGATCCCGATGTTCCCGCCGATCCCGTGATACCCGAACGCGATTCCCGTTCGCTCGACGCGAGTCGAGAGCAACGCCAGCCCGGCCGGGTGGTACACGCTCGCCGTGACGCCCCAGCACCCGATCGCGAGCGCCAGCACGAGGATCGATCCGGCCAGCCCGACGAGGACGAACGAACCGGCCATTCCCGCGAGACACGCGAGGATGAGCGGTTTCGATCCGTAGCGATCGACGAGGATACCGCCCGGGAGTGCACCGACGCCGAACAGTCCGTACCCGACCGTGACGATCAGTCCGAGCGTCGCGGCGGTCGTCGAAAACTCCGCGAGCCAGACCGTCATCAGGATCGGAATCGACAGCTCGTAGGTGTGGACGAGCCCGTGTGCCGCCGCGGTGAACAGAACAATCCGACGATCCGATTGCGCCATATTTTCGAGTCGATTCGCCCGACCGATTTAACACGTGTGGCTTCGCTCCGGCGGGACCGCGTCGCCTCGCGGCGAGCGTTCACCGCTCGTTCGAGCATTCGGTATCACTTTGACCGATGCCGTCCCCAGTCGACGGTATGGACGTTATTCACACGGCCATCTGGGTATCGGATATCGACCGGACGCGGGAGTACTACGTCGACGGGCTCGGACTGGCCGAGAACTGGGCGTTCACCGCGGACGACGGGGTGCAAAACGTCTACATCGGCGGCGAGCACGGGGAGTTCCAGTTCAAGTACGATCCGGACGGCGGGCCGGAGATCGATTCGGGAACGATGGCACACGTGGCCGTCGGCGTCGACAGCACCGACGAGACGTTCGACCGGTTGGTCGAGCGCGAAGATCCGCCGGTTCGCGAGGAGCCGACGACGATGGACGAGATCGATCGTCGGGTCGCGTTCGTCGAGGATCCGGACGGCTACGTCGTCGAACTCGTCGAGCGACTCGAGTAGACGGGCTCGAGACGCATCGACGGCTCGTGAGCGTCAGTAGCGAGAGTAGTGACGGGAGGAGACGGTAGCGGTCGAGTTCTGCGGCGGGACGCACTGAACGTCACGCGTCGGTAGCCGCCGGGTTCGCGACCGACGCCGGGGTCCGGACGACGACGACGAGCAACCCGGCTGCCAGGAGGACGAGTCCGGCGAGCAGGAGCCACGACGCGCGGTAGCCGACGGTATCCGCGAGGTATCCGAACGCGGGCGGGGCGAGGAGGGCGCCGCTCGTCAGCGCGAGTTGCCCACCCGCAGTCGCACCCCCCATTTCCTCGGCGCGGACGAGCGTAGCCATGACCGAATAGTAGATTCCGGTGTAGCCGAGGACGAAGAAGCCGAGCGCGGAGAACGCGATCGTCGCGCCGAGGGCGGTCGTCGTCGAGGCGACGACGACGAACATGGCCGCGCCGGCGAGGGTCTGGACGATGAGGATGCTGCCGATTCTGACCTGCGGATCGCCGGGCAGCGCGTCGCTCAACCAGCCCGTCGTGACGCGGCCGACGCTGCCGAACAGTTGCACGAGTGCCAGAACGACGCCGCTGTAGGCGACCGACGCGCCGACCGACTCCTCGACGTACAACACCGTGTATCCGGTAGTGGTGAACAACGCGGCCCCGAGGAAGAGGCCGGCGACCGTCAGCAGGACGTACGGCCGATTCGAGAGGAGCGCTCGGAAATCGGGATACTCGGCCGTCTCCCCGGCACTCGCCCCCGAATAGGTCACGTAGAACGTCGCCGCGACGAGGAGCGCGAAGGCGACCGCGATGAGGAATCCGGCCTGCCAGAACAGTACCCCGGCGAGGCCTGTCACCAGCAGCGCGCTGATTCCGCTCCCGCCCGTCACGCCGACCTGCTTGATCCCCATCGCGAGGTTCTGCTTGCCGGGTGCGATGTTGTCGAAGACGGCCTTGTTCGTCCCCGGCATCGCGGTCCCGTACAACGATCCCAGGACGAAGACCGCCACCAGTAGCAGGCCGAACGTGGGTGCGCCCGCGACCAGTGCGGTCCCGGCCGCGAGCCCGACCAGTCCGAGCGTGAGCGTCAACCGTTCGCCGAACCGATCCACCAGCGCACCGAGCGGGAGCAAGAAGACGGCGTAGCCGAGCGTGAGCATCGTGACGACGACGCCGACCCAGAACCGGGAGAGTTCGAACGCGTCCCGAAAGAACGGCGTCGCAGCGAAGACCGAATAGTAGCAGATGCTCGCGGACACCTGCCACATCGTGACGAGTAACACCGTCCGCCAGTACGACCGATTCATTATCTGATGAGTCTTGGAAAACGGCTTAAAAAAGGGTGCCGAATCACGATTTTGCTACTGTAGTGGCAACTTACTTGTCATATTCTTCTCACCATTGTTGGATTCAACTCTAAACCACGTTGTGTACGGTAGAATAATACTTAGGCGAATTTGACACGACCTCGGGTACGGTCAATCAGCACGAAATACGTCATATGTAATCCAAATTCACCATGATCTTTTAATGCTAAACAACAGATTTTTATATTGTTAATCAAAATTAGTGGCGTAGATGTGTGCCAATAGAGATCACAGTCGGCGAGACGTTCTGAAGGGTGCAACGACGGCCGGCGTTATCGGACTGGCGGGCTGTCTCGGTGGGGACGACGACACGATTTCCGTGACGATCGGCGGAACGTCCTCCGGAAGTTCAACACAAGCAGCGGGACAGGCGCTCGCTCGCGCCGCAAACGAACACAGCGATGTCGTCGATATCTCCGTCCAGGTAACGGACGGGTGGACGGCGAACCTTCGCGAGTTCGATGACGACAACATCCCCGCGATGGGGGTCGACAACAACTCGATCTCGAAGGCGATGAACGACGAAGGGCCGTTCGAGGAGAACCCCGTCGATTCGCTCCCCCATCAGGGATTCATGTTCACGTCGCTCCAGATTCACATGGTCGGCCTCGAGGGCAGCGGCCTCGAGTCGACTGCGGACTTGCAGGACGGCGGTTACACGATCTACCCGATTCAGCCCGGCTTCGGGACCCGCCTGCTGACGGAGGAAGTCCTCAAGGACGCCGGCGTCTGGGAACCGAACGAGATCAACAACGCGGACACCGGCGACATTCCCGGCCAGGTCGAGGAAGGGAACGTCGACGCGCTCTGTCTGTACGGCGCGAACGGCGTCGAACTCTCCGGCTGGTGCCAGGAAGTCGACGTCCGAAGTGGCGACGGACTCTATCTGCTCGAGGTCGACGACGACTTCAGGCAGGCCATCGAAGACCACCCCGGCGCGCTGCTCGAGGAGTTCGAGCCCTACGGCTACGAGCAGGACGTGACCGATGTTACCGATACGGTCACCTCCTGGTCGCTCGCGGCGCAGTGGGCGTTCGGCCCCGATATTCCCGCCGAAGCGACCAAAGAGATCGCCCGCCTTTCGAACGAACACCACGACACCCTCCGCGAGTCGGACTCCACGACGCTCGAGTTCACGCCCGAACTGATGACGGAGACGGTCATGGAGGACCTGGAAATCCACGAGGGGGTCGCCGAGTTCTTCGAAGAGAACGACGTCTGGGACGACGCCTGGGAGCGCGGCGAGGCTTCCGAGTAGTAACCGGGCCGAATAGACCGATTTCCCTTTCGTAAATCCTGACAAATGGTAAAAAACGACGACGACAAGAGCACTGACGATACCAGAGACGGCGACGAGTTGGATGTTCCGGACCCCGAAGAAGAGGACATCCTCGACACCAGCGGGCCCCTGTCGGTCGCCGAGGGGCTCCGAGGCAAGTTCGAGTGGGCAGTGATCCTCGGCTCGATCCCGTTCTGGTTGCTGGTTTTCTGGTACTCCCAAACGCAAATGATGTCCCGGGAGCGGTACGGTATTCTCTTCCTCGGCGGCATTCTCGTGTTGTACCTGCTGATCGAACTCCCGGACACGATCGAGGAGAACAATTGGCTCGAGACGGCGCTGCTGTCCGCTTCGGGCGTGATCATCACGGTTGCGACGGTGTACCTGTTCGTGTTCCACCAGGACGTGATTATCGACCGGGCCGGCCACGCCCACAACTACGAGATCGCACTCGCGCTCGCGATTTCGCTGATGATGATCTACCTCACGTGGCGATCGTTCGGGATGACCTTCCTGATCGTCGTGCTCGGCGGTATCGGGTACGGATTCGCCGGACCGTACCTCTCGGGAACGCTCAGCCACGGCGGGCTCACCTTCGAGCGAACGCTCCGAATCCTCGCCATCAGCGGCGACGGGTTCTACGGCTTCTTGACCCAGCTCGTCGCGGCCTGGATCGCCCTCTTCCTGCTGTACGCTGGACTGTTGAAGGCGTACGGCGCGTTCGATCTGATTCTCCGGATCGCCGTTCGATCCGCGAAGTACATCGACTCCGGCATCGCACAGACGGCGGTCCTCGCGAGCGCCGTCATCGGGTCGGTCAACGGGAGCCAGACCGCGAACGCCGGGATGACCGGCTCGTTCACGATCCCGCTCATGAAAAAGAGCGGCATCAAGCCCGAGACCGCCGGCGGGATCGAATCGGTCGCATCGACGTCGGGTCAGGTGTTGCCGCCGGTCATGGGCGCCGGTGCCTTCATCATGGCCTCACTGATCAACGGCGTCACGTACGGAGACGTTATTCTGGCCGGCCTCATCCCCGCAGTGATCCTCGTAGTCTCGATCTTCATCGCGGTCCACTACGTGGCCGCCCCGCAGATCGAAGACCCCTCCATGGGCGGGATATTCGACGATAAATTGGATCAGAAGGATCTGGTTCTCGAGTCGATCAAGTACGGCGTGCCGCTGCTCATACTGATCTACCAGCTCGGTATCGTTCAGGTGACGGTGATGACGGCGGCACTGCAGACGGCCGCCTCCATGATCGCGCTCGGAATCCTGATTCCGCTCGTCGACGCGCAACTCGAGGGTGAGGATCTCGGTGCGGCGCTGGCCCACACGCTCAAACAGACGCTCGAGGGCTTCCGTCAGGGCGTCATCGTGGTCGCACCGATCGCGATCATCCTGGCGGCGATCAACGGGGTCGTCGACATTCTGATGGCGACCGGCGTGCCGACGGCGATCTCGCTCACGCTGATGGATCTCTCCGGGGGCGTCCCCATCATCGCGTTCGTCCTCGCGATGATCATCTGCATCATACTCGGCCTCGGGATGCCGACGACGGCATCCTACACCGTCGTCGCGTTGTTGATCGCGCCGACGCTCATCAGCCAGTTCTTCATCCCGGAACTCGCCGCACACTTCTTCGTCTTCTACGCGGCGATTCTGGCGGGACTGACGCCGCCGATCGCGACGTGTGTCGCGGTCGCAACGGGGATCGCCGGCGGCGACTTCTGGCGGACCTGTCTCGAAGCGATCAAGATCTCCGCGCCGCTGTTCGTTCTCCCGTTCGCGTTCGTCTACCATCCGGAGATGGTCTCGGGAGAGTTCACCACGGCCGCACTGATGGCCGGTGGTATCGCGCTTCTGGCATCGATCGCGATCATCCACGGGATCAACTACCAGTTCACCTTCGGCCGCGGCCCGACGATGGGCCTCAGGGCCGTGTTCGCTCTGGCCGGGATCGTCGCGATGGTTCACCCCGAACAGATGCTGCAACTCGGAGCGCTCGCCCTCATCCTCGTCCTCTATGGCCTTCAGACGACGCTCGGACGGTCGGAGCCGACCGGAACGGTTTCCGGTACCGGTCGCGGCGAGTAGCCCTGATCGGGTTCGTCGCACCGGTTCCGTCACCGACGATTCTTTCGTCCGTTCGTTCCAACCGTTTCTTCACCCGTTCGCGATCGCACCGATCTCGATACTCGCGTAACCTCCATGAAAGACGATTACGGTAATCGGCGAGCTATCGACTGACTATCTGTTCGTTTATCGCGAAACGAGCGTTCGTCTGCAGTCGTACAATCGGCAAAATTCGAACATCCGGAGTGTCGATCAGCGACACCGAACAAACGACAATACTTTTCCAATGGGGTACGGAAGTTCGACTATGGCTGACGATCTCAAGAAAGGGCTGGAGGGAGTCCTTGTTGCAGAGTCCGGACTCAGCTCGATCGACGGTGACGAAGGTCGACTGATCTATCGAGGGTATCCGATCGAAGATCTCGCCCGGGGCGCGAGCTACGAGGAAGTCGTCTACCTCCTCTGGCACGGCGAGCTTCCGAACGCGGACGAACTCGAGGAGTTCACCGCGTCGATCAACGAGGAACGCACCGTCTCCGAGGACGTACTCGACACCATGGAACGTCTCGCGGCAACCGACGAGCAGCCGATGGCCGCACTCCGGACTGCGGTCTCGATGTTCTCTGCGTCCGAGCCCGAAGGCGACGCCGAGCCCGAGGACCTCGAGGCGACGCTCCGCAAGGGGCGGCGCATCACGGCCAAGATTCCGACCGCGCTCGCAGCGTTCGAGCGCTACCGGCTCGACGAGGAGCCGCTCGACCCCCACCCCGATCTGGGGCTCGCCGCGAACTTCCTGTACATGCTGACCGGCGAGGAGCCGAGCGACATCCACGCCGAAACGTTCGACCAGGCGCTGATCCTGCACGCGGATCACGGCCTGAACGCCTCGACGTTCACGTCGATGGTGATCGGCTCGACGATGGCGGACATTTACAGCGCCGTCACCGGCGGTGTCAGTGCCCTCTCCGGCCCACTGCACGGCGGCGCGAATCAGGACGTCATGGAGGTACTCTTCGAGATCGACGAGAGCGACCTCGACCACCGCGAGTGGGTCGAGCAAGCGAACGAAGAGGGGCGACGCATCCCCGGCTTCGGCCACCGCGTCTACAACGTCAAGGACCCGCGGGCGAAGATCCTCCAGGAGCGCAGCGAGGAACTCGCCGACGAAGGCGACGACAAGTGGTACAACTACACGACGACGATCGAGCAGTACCTCTCCGAGGAGCAGGGGCTCGCCGAGAAGGGCATCGCCCCGAACGTCGACTTCTACTCCGGCTCGGTCTACTATCAGCTCGGCATCCCGATCGACATGTACACCCCCATCTTCGCGATGAGCCGCGTCGGCGGCTGGGTCGGCCACGTCCTCGAGTACCAGGAGAACAACCGGCTCATTCGCCCGCTCTCGCGGTACACCGGACCGGAGAATCAGGAGTTCGTTCCGCTCGAAGACCGGTAACGACGCGTCACGGACGCCGAACTAACGTTTTGGACGCGACGTACCACGGATAGCGACGGGTACAGCCAGATCACTGTCCGCGAGAACCGCCACCGCTCGAGATTCGCTTCGGGACCGTTACTCGGATAGTTCTCCGACCAGCAGCGAGACGCCGATCAGCGAGGTGAGCAGGACGGCGAGGTTAAACGCCGCGCGCATCAGCGGCTGGTACTTCGGATCGACCCAGAGATCGATCGCGTCGGTGGCGCTGCCGTAGAACTGGACCAGTGCGAAGACGGCCAGCAGCGAACAGACGCCGAGCGCGCCCCAGGCGAGGTATCGCTTGATCCGCTCCGAGTCCGGCTCGAGTCCAGTGTCGGTACGCGGTTCCGTATCGGGCCTCGGTTCGGCAGTGTCCGTCTGCCGGTCCGGGTCGGTCAACTGTTCGGCCTCCGTCTCGACTGGGGTGTCTGTCTTCGTCGGTGTGTCAGTCATCGGTATCTCCGTGCGAGTGCGATAGTCGCGAGCAGTGCAGCGGCGGCGACGGCTCCCCCGAAGCCGGGCGTTCCGTCCTCGTCGCGGTCGTCGTTTCGGTCGTGAGTCGATTCGTCCGCGTCGGCGGCGGCGTCCGAGGAGAGGCCGGAACCGCCGGTGAAGTCGCTCACCTCGAGTCCGTCTTCGCCGTCGGCCTCGTCGACGGACAGCGATCCCGGTCCGAGGTTGGCGACCGCGCGGTCGGTCTCGACGATGGTGCCGTCCCGCCAGAGCACCGCGTCGAGGTAGTAGTCGTACTCCTGTGCGACCTCGAGTTCGACCGTCGGCGACGCGGTCTCGCCGGCGTCGACCGTCGACAGGTCGACGGTCGCGGAGTCGGCGACGATCTCCGAGCCGGCCTGTCGGGCCTTCACCTCGAGTTCGAGGTCGGGTTCGGGATCGTCGCCCGTGTTAGTGAGGTAGCTCGCGACCTCCAGCGAGGCCCGGTCGTCGGTCGACGACTCGATGGCGTACTCGATCGCGGGGACGTCCGCGAGGCTCCCGCTCCCGCCGAAGCGGTGGAACTCGACGTCGGTATCGGCGTAGGCGGGCGTCAGCGCGTCGACGCCCTGGATCGAGTGACTGGTCGATTCGGTTCGCGCGCCGTCTCGATAGATGAGGGTCTCGATCTCGTAGCTACTCTCCCGCGGGACCGCGACCGAATCCGTGACGACGGTCTCCGCTTCGGCGTCGGATTCCTCGCCCAGCGTCTCGACCTCGCGTTCGGTCGTGTTCTCGACGAGTCCGCTGTTCGTGTCGGTCACCCGGTGGACGACGGTGACGTTCTCGACGGGATCGCCGCGGTGTGCGAGGTGGGTGTCGACGGCGAGCGTGGCGGTTCCGCCGGTTACCTCCTCGGTGCTGATCGTGATCTCCGCCAGCGATACGTCACCCTCGGTCTCCACGTCGGCGGCCGCCTCGGAGTCGTCGGGATCGGACACTGCGCCGGCGAGGGCGAGCGTCGAGAGCGCTCCGATAACGACCACGAGTGCGGCGATAGCCAGCACGGACTCGCGGTTCATAGCAGCCGCTTTCGATCAATTGTATAAGTGCTTTGTGTGGTCAGCTGAAGAGTATTATCTGATACCGTAACTGTAAGCGCGCATCCGATCGCACAGGAGGTGTGAGCCGGCGGGATTCCGGTCCTCGCCTTCCGACAGGAGTCCGCCGCTGGTTCGAGTAGTGCGGGTAGGAGAGAGCCGAACGTCGGCTGAACGCGACCGACGAGTCTGTGAGGGCGGGCAGTACGTCCAAGGCGGAAGCGCCCGTACGTCCGATCGTGCAGGTCTTCGTCTACGGAACACTGACCGACCCGGAGCAGGTGGCGGCGCTCCTCGGCGACGGTCCCGGCGCGTACGAGTTCGTCGGTCCGGCGATGCTCGAGGGGTTCCAGCGGGTCGACGGCCGGTATCCGACGCTCCTCCCGGGAGCGCGCGTCGAGGGCGAACTGCTCGCAGTCGACGAACCGGCACTCGAGCGACTCGATCGGTACGAGGGCGTCGACCGAGGGCTGTACGTTCGGGTTTCGGTGCCGAAAGCGGACGGTGGGTCGGCAGCGGTTTACGTCGGTAACCCGGCGCAACTCGGCGTGGCGGCCGACGGTGCGTGGGCCGACGAAGGGTCGTTCGGCGACGCCGTTCGATCGTATATTCTGCGAGAAAATACCGTGGTACGAAGTCACGAATGACGGTCGTCTGCCGACCGTCTGACACCGTCGTTTTCTTTGTCCCGTCTGGCGATTTCACTTTCACCGCGGAGCCATGAGCTTTATATGGTCTGCGTTCTGTTCTTTAGTCGCACGTCACACGCCGTGCATTCCCTGTATTCCCTGTCGTGTTGCCAGTTCGGCAACACATTCGTGTCGGGATCGACGCGGAGGCTGGTTCGACCGGCCGACCGATCCCCGACAGTCTTACAATACGCGCCGAGTAGTCGAGCGTATGCTCGAACTTTCCGATATTCTCGAGGCACACGAGCGGGTCCGCGAAACCTCCAGACACACCCCGCTCGAGCACTCACACACCTATTCGTCGATGACCGGCGCGGATATCCGGCTGAAACTGGAGAACTTCCAGCGGACGGGCGCGTTCAAGATCCGTGGGGCGACGAACCGGATCGCGACCCTTTCCGAGGCGCAGAAGGACGCCGGCGTCGTCACCGCGAGCGCGGGTAACCACGCGCAAGGAGTCGCGCTCGCTGCGACGCGATCGGGCGTCGACTCGAAGATCGTCATGCCCGAGCACGCGCCGATCTCGAAGGTCAAGGCGACGAAGAACTACGGCGCGAAGGTCGTCCTCTCGGGCCGGGACTACAACGAAGCCGCCGAACGCGCCCACGAGATCGAACGCGAGGAGGACAGAACCTACGTTCACGCCTTCGACGACGAGGACATCATGGCCGGCCAGGGCACCATCGGCCTCGAGATCTTGGAGGACTGCCCCGAGGTCGAGACCGTCGTCGTCCCCATCGGCGGCGGCGGCCTCATCAGCGGCATCGCGACCGCGATCAAGGAACAGAAACCCGACACGCGCGTGATCGGCGTGCAGGCCGAGGGCGCCTCGAGCGCCGCCGCCTCCCTCGAGAAGGGCGAGCGGATCTCGCTCGACGGCGTCGACACCATCGCGGACGGTATCGCGACCCGCAGCGTCGGCGAACGGACCTTCCCGCACATTCAGCAGTACGTCGACGAGGTCGTCACCGTCTCGGATCCCGAGATCGCGGTCGCGCTGGTCTACCTGCTCGAGCGCTCGAAGACCCTCGTCGAAGGCGCGGGTGCAGTGCCGCTGGCGGCCGTTCTCTTCGAGGCGTTCGACTACGACGAGGACGAGGTCATCGTTCCCGCACTCTGTGGCGGGAATATCGATCTCAACACGCTGACCAACGTCGTCGTCCGCGGCCTCGTCGAGACTGGCCGCTATCTGAAGATTCGGACCGTGTTGAAGGATCGCCCCGGCGCGCTCGAGGATCTGCTCGATATCTTCACCGCCCACCGGGCGAACATCTACGCCATCCACCACGACCGGACCTCCCGCGAGGTCGAGATGAGCGACACCGAAGTCGAGATCGAACTCGAGATGCGCGGCCCCGACCACGTCGACGCGTTCCTCTCGGATCTGCGCGACGCGGGCTACGAAGTCGACATTCTGGCCTGAGTCGTCGCTCTCGACTCCGCTGGGGGAGCGGGGTGCTCGCACTCGAGCAACGCGAGCGTCCTACTAGCCGGAGCGGGCCGTCAGCACTCGACGGGCGTGCCCCACTTCATCGCCGGTTCGCCGTCCGGAATGCCCAGGAAGATCACGTAGGCGAAGGTGCTCGTGGTCGCGTCTTCGCCGTCATCGCTTCTCTCTGCGGGCGCTGAGCGAGACGCTCTTCACGCCGTACTTTTGGCACGCACCCTGTGCCTGGTCCGAGGTAAACTCGTACTGTGCGTTGTCCCGAAATTCGACGATCTCGAAGCCGGGCGTTTCGATCATCGTCGCGTAGTCGTCGACCTGTTCGGCACCGCCGATGCACGCCGCCCAGAGATCCGCGTCGGTCTTGATGCCCTCGGGCATCCGAGCCTCGCTGATGATGTCCGAAAGCGCCAGTCGACCGTCCGGCCGGAGCACGCGGCTCACCTCGTCGAAGACGCGATCTTTCTCCGCAGAGAGGTTGATCACGCCGTTCGAGACCACGGCGTCGAACGCGCCGTCGTCGAACGGCAGGTCCTCGATGTACCCCTTCTCGAATGAGACGGTCTCGACGCCCGCCTCGTCGCGGAGTCGACGCGCGTTCGCCAGTTGCTCGTCGGTCATGTCCAGGCCCGTGACGCTCCCGATTTCGCCGACGTGGAGCGCCGCGACGAACGCGTCCATCCCCGAGCCGCTGCCCAGATCGAGCACGTCGTCTCCCTCTCGAAGGTCGGCGAGGTCGAAGTGATAGCCCACTCCCGCGAAGGAGTCGATCGCGGCTTTCGGGACCCGATCGAGGTCGTCTGCGGGGTAGCCGAGGCGTTCGGCCAGCGGACGCCCCATCTCGAAGTGGAACTCGTCGTCCGGGGTTTCGGCGACGTCCCGGTAGACGGCCTTCACTTCGCGCTCGAGTTTGTCGACGTCGAGCGTCGTCGTCATGCGCGGACACCCCGCGATTCGGTCACGACGTCGGTCTCGAGCGGGACGGCGTTGGCGATCACGTCCATCACGGGCGAGGTGGTCTCGACGCGGTCCCGTAGCTCGGCGAGTTCGTCCGCAGAAGCGTCCGTCTCGACGTACGCCGTACAGGTCACGGCGTTGTACCCGGCGCGGACGTCGTCGGCGATTCCGAGGAACCCTCGGAGATCGATATCGCCCTCCAGTTCGAACCGGAGTTCCTCGAGTTCGATACCCATGGCGGCGGCGTGGGCCGCGTACCCGACGCTCAGGCACGATCCGAGCGCGGCGAGCAGCAACTCCACCGCGTTCGGCGCGGTGCGCTCGCCCAGGATCTGCTCGGGTTCGTCGCCCTCGATCTCGAACGTCCGGGTGGTGATTTGCTCCCCGGCCTGATCGAAGTCGTCGATGGTCGTCACACACTGCAGGGCGTCGGTCCAGTCGGTCGTCGCTCGGAACGCGAACCGGCCAACCGCCGGTTCGTCGGTGATCGCTTCGATCGCCTGTCCCAACTGCTCGACGTCTACGCCGTTCGTTGTGGTCATGATTCGGTCCCTCTCTCCGTGAACGCTGATCGGAGCGCGGGGTAGCCATCCGTACTGTGCGGCTTCTGTTGGTGTTCGTGTTTCATGGGTGAGTCCCCGAGGGTCATCTACGGGACGTCAGATCATGTAGGCATCTAGTGGTTTCTGTGCAACCGCCGGCTCCGTTGCAGCTGCTGACCCCGGTGCAAGCGATGCCTAGCGGGCGCCAGTTGCACGCGGAGCCCCCTTCGGTAGCGCATCTCGGTAGTCTCCTCGTCTCGACAGCCGAGGGAGCTACCGGCGTCGACCGTCGGGGTGGCCAACGCGACGGGCTTCGACTCGCGAAAAACGGGGCGGCGTTCTCGAAGTCGGACGGGCGTGTACGCCGCCGCTCGTCCTGCACACTCGTGATCTCTGAAAAACCGGGCCGGGACCGTTAGGCCTCGGCGTTTCGATCGGGATCCGCCGCCGGGGGTTCGGATCGGAGACCGCGGTACGCGAGGACGGCTCCCGCGACGAACACGATCGTCGCGAGGTAGATGGGGCCGAGGTGCGTCACCCAGTCGTGGGCGAAGAGGTCCGCGTAGTGCATCGGAAGGGCGATTCCCAGCCCGACCACGGCGGCGACGACCGCCGTCGCCCACGCCCAAAGCTGTCCACCTCGCACGCCATACCACGCCAGCGCCGTGATGGCGATCCCGGTGGCGATGATAAACGCCGCGGTGGCGACGTGGAGGTGGTTGATGTAGTGCATGACGGCGGGATCGACCGCATCGAGGTCCGCCGGAGTGACCCCGTTCAGGGTCGCGACGCCGAGTTCGAAACCGGTGCCGAAGAACGTTCTGGCGAGGAAGACCACCCCGTAGCCGACGAAGGCGATACCCGCGAGCGCCATCAGGAGCGATCCGGTCCGCACTCCGTATCCGTGTTCGTGGCCGGTCCCGCGTTGCTCAACTGTTGTTTGATCTACGCTCATTGTCTTTACAGATTGTTTCTCGCTTGATATCGCGTTACACCTCGACTTCGTTCACGTGTTGCTCTTCGATTTCGTCGAGGCTGTATTCCTTACCGTGCTGTTCTCTGACGTGTTCGCGCGTGATCTCCAGCAGGCGCTCCTTGTCGTCCGCTTCGGTACGCATGAGGAAGACGCATCCCGAAACTTCCGTGTCGCACGCTACTTGCAAGGCCGTCGTACCGTCGTCCGCTCGCTGGTCGGTAGCCATGGTTTCTCTCACCTTCCGAGAGACGCTACGAGTCCGGACGTCATGTAGGCACCTAGCGATTTTCGCGCAGCCGATGACTCCGATGCAGCCGACGACCTGCGGTCATTGGCTGCAAGCGGAGGCCGCCGCTGCGTAGATCGTCACGTCACCCGCGTCCATCGCCCGCTCAGACGGCGCGGCCGACGCGACGAACGGACGGAGTCGATCGCGTCCCCTCGCATCCACGAGGGGTACGGAAGGTACCCACGACGGGCGGGGAGTTACTCGCTCGACTCGAGAACGCGTGACTCGAGCGCGAACGGACGTGCTTCGCGTCGGTAGGACTCGTAGGTCAGATCCGCCCACTCGACCGCCTTCGGCGCGTCGGTATCGATCAGGGCCCGAACCGTACCGCTGTCTTGATCGTAACAGCTGACGGCGACGCGGTCGTCGAAGAGACTGACGCCGTACGGCGGCAGGTCGTCGTGTAAACGGACCGTGAGATTGCCGCTCTCGAGGGGATCGGAGCAGTGCTCGGGGTAGGTCGAGATGATATACCTGGCGACGCTCGGCGGATCGATGATCTCCGTGTACATGCCGTCGACGATTCGCCGACGAAGCTCGTCCTTACACGGCTCGAGCAAAGCGATGTCGAAGCCGACGAACCGGAACCGGTCCGTCTCCCGGAGCAGCGACGCGAACCGATTCACCGGACAGTAGGGATCATCGGCCTCGGCGACCGTTACGGTCGCGTCGGAAACCATTTCGATGGAGAACCCGTCCGCTTCGCCGGGGAACCACTGCCAGACGTCGCGTAGCTGCTGTTCGACTTCGATCCGTTCGATCAACTCTCGCATTCCTCGGGCGACGAACGCCCCCAGCTGTGTCGCCTCGTATCGATCGCCGTCCCTGCCGATCCAGTTGCGTTCGTCGAACGCGCGGAGCGTCCGTCCGATCGTAGACGACGACGCGTCGGTCAGTGCCTGAAGGTCGGCCCGGCGCTGCGGCTGCTCGGCCAGTGCGTCGAGCGCGACGACGCGGTGTTCCGACCGCGCAAGGAACTCGACGTCGTCGAGCGGTGACTCGGCGGTTTTCAGAACCATGGTACTGGTACGCACAGCAGCGACATAGCTATTCGCCCGGGGTTCCCCCGTTTTTAAGCGGCCTCGAGGTGAGGTAGCTACCGTGAAACGCATCATCGAGACCGACGACGCGCCCGCCGCGGTCGGAGCGTACAGCCAGGCGACCAGCAACGGCTCGCTGTTGTTCACCGCCGGCCAGATTCCGCTGACGACCGAGGGGGAGTTGCTCGCGGACGAACCCATCGACGTCCAGACCGAACAGGCCCTCTACAACCTCGACGGCGTCCTCGACGAAGCCGGTGCGACGTCGGCGGACGTGCTCAAGGTCACCGTCTTCCTCGACGACATCGACGACTTCGAGGCGATGAACGAGACCTACGCCAACTACTTCGACGACGAGCCACCGGCCCGCAGCGCCGTCGAGGTCGCCGCCCTGCCCAAGGGCGTCGGCGTCGAAATCGAAGCCGTGGCGAGCCTCGAGTGAGGTGACTCGAGGCGTGTTCGGACTCGACCCGCGGGTGACGTCTGCCCTGCTCTGGGGTGCCGTCGGCTTCATGGCCTTCCTGGTGCTCGTGCAGGGTTACGCGCTGTTCGTCGAGTCGCTCGTGTCGATCACCCAGGCTGCACTCGTGGCAGTGGTCGTCGGGGCCGGAACGGCAGTTAGTGCGTATCTGCTCGAGTATCGAATCGCCGCGTGGTCCGCCCGTCGCGTGACGGGTGAAACCGAGTCACACGGCGGCGACGGTAAAAGTAAGAGTTAAACGACGGACCACGTAACGTTGACTCGAGCCAGGATGGCCGAACGGTAAGGCGCACGCCTGGAAAGCGTGTTCCCTTTGGGATTCTGGGTTCAAATCCCAGTCCTGGCGTTTCAACACGGTAAGCGGCCGAAATTCTTGATTTTGCTTCTTCGGAATGTTTTATATTATTCTTATTGGTGGTTGGAAATCAAAATAATAATTATGCTCGAGTGTCAAAGAGTTAACTACAGTGTCGTCGAACGATGCGTACTATCGTCGCACCGCGATCACGCGATTAACAGGGCTCACCCGAGAAGACGAATGAATACTGCTCGAGACTCTCGATGAGTGGCGCGACGGTTGTAATCTCGCAGCGGATCTCGCGTGGCAATCGTGTCAAACGAAATCTGCTGTACAAAAGCTCGCATACGAGCAGATCCGCGACGAAACTGCACTCGGCAGCCAACACGCAGTACTTGCCTGCCACGAAACTGCACGGGCTATCAAATCCTGTATGGAGAGACTCCAGAACGGGAAAAAAGCGAGCAAACCACGATTCACGTCACGGTCGATTACGTACGACACGCGTTCGATGAACGTATTCTCCGAGCGCGAAACGGTCTCCCTGACCACGCTCGGCGACCACTCTCGAGTCCATGCCGATCTGTGCCTTCCAGAAGCGGATGAGGGGTACCAGTACGAATTCCTGGACAGTGAGGAGTGGGACTACACGGAGAGTACACTCCACTACCGTGAAGGTGACTGGTACCTCCATCTCGGATTCCGCAAACCGAAAGCGGACGATACTGGATCGACGACCACGAACGGGACGGTTCTTGGTGTCGATCTTGGTGTGAACCAGATCGCCGTTACCAGTACCGCTCAGTTTTTCAGCGCGAGTAAACTCAATCATGCCCGCCGCGAATTCGAGAAAACACGCAACGGCTTACAGCGAACGGGAACGCAATCCGCTCATCGAACGCTCGAAGAGCGAAGCGGATGTGAGCGCCGGCACGTACGTCACGTACTCCATACAGTTGTAAACGGAATCGTTGAGGAAGCACTGGAGTACGATTGTGATGGCATCATTCTCGAGGACCTCGAAGAGATTCGGACACAGTTGCCCGAGGCTGATTGGCATTCAGAGTGGGCGTTCCGGACGTTGAAGAGCTACGTCGAATATAAAGCCGACATCGAGAACATATTCGTGGACACGGTGAACCCACGGAACACGTCGAGACGTTGCGCCAAATGTGGATTCACAGCAGATTCGAATCGTACGAAACACGAATTCGAGTGTCAGGCCTGTGGAAACCAAAATCACGCGGATTACAACGCAGCCAAGAACGTTGCCGAACAGTATCTCCGTCGTGGCCAACAGCCGTCACGGCGGAGGGGTGTCAGTCAATACGCCCTCAAGTCAGGATCGAGGACACCGAGCTAGCACGATACGCTACTCCCGGTTCGGGATCGAGGTCGAGGTCACTGACAAGCACCATCTGGTCGATGGAGCAGTTGATATCCCTGTTCTGGTGCTTTGCGAGGAAGCTCTAAATCAAATCACTAGTGAACGTAGTGACCGACACGTGGGAATGTATCTACTGACAAAGAGCGATCACGCAGTATCACGGAGTCGAATCGGCTACCGCCTGATCTCTGTCGGCGAATCGGTCGTGATCCACCGATCTTCATCGTCCGGGTTGCGAATTTCTAACAGGCCGTTTTCGCACACCAGCATTTCGTATTGATCGGTCATCGTGCTCTCGTCGAGAGATCCGACGGGACCGACTATGGTAACACGCCGCCTACCGTGACGTCCGTACCGGGTATGCCCTCTATACCGCTCGAGTACTCGAGCGAGGACCCAACGAGCAACCATATATCCGCGGCAGTCGACTAGCCGAGTATGTGCGGTCGCTACACACTGATGGTCGAGCGGGCGGCACTCGAGGACCGATTCGACGCCCGATTCGCGGACTCGAGCGAGGAGTTCACGCCACGGTACAATATGGCGCCGGGCCAGCAGCTTCCGGTGATCACGAACGATGCGTCCGAGACGATCCAGCGCCTCGAGTGGGGGCTGGTGCCGTCGTGGGCCGACGACGATAGCAACGGACTCATCAACGCGCGTGCGGAGACGATCGACGAGAAGCCGAGTTTCCGGGCGGCGTACGAACAACGCCGGTGCATCGTCCCCGCGGACGGCTTCTACGAGTGGGTCGAGACGGACGAAGGAAAGCAGCCGTACCGGGTCGCCTTCGAGGACGACCGCGTCTTCGCGCTGGCGGGTCTCTGGGAGCGCTGGGAACCCGACGACGAGACGAGCCAGGCCGGCCTCGACGCCTTCGGCGGCGGCGTCGCTGACGAGGACGGTGAGGACGGACCGCTCGAGACGTTCACGATCGTCACGACGGAGCCGAACGACCTCGTCTCGGACCTCCATCACCGAATGGCGGTCATTCTCGACCCGGAGAGCGAACGCGAGTGGCTGACGGCCGACGATCCGAAATCGCTCCTCGAGCCCTCTCCCGCCGACGAACTGCGCGCGTATCCGGTCTCGCGTGCGGTCAACGACCCGTCGACCGACGAACCGTCGCTGATCGAATCGGTGGAGTCGTAACTGGAGGTTCTCGAAACGGCTGCAACCGTACTCGAGCCGCGACCGCAACACAATATCGTTTAAATGTGTCGGATACGGCCGCCGTCTGTTCCGACAAGACGGTTGTTACCATGCACCAAGTATTGCTGGATAATTCCTTCCCCTCCGGCGGTTTTCTCGATGTATTTTCGGCGATGGCTAATCATCACGGATACTGTAAAGCGAAGAGTTTATATAGAAGGACAAACAATGAATCAGCTGACTATGAGCCAGCGAATGCAGCAGGGACAGCCGATGATCGTGATGAGCGAGGATTCCCAGCGCGTCAAGGACAAGGACGCGCAGGATTACAACATCAGCGCGGCCCGTGCAGTCGCCGAGGCCGTCCGCTCGACACTCGGCCCGAAAGGGATGGACAAGATGCTCGTCGATTCGATGGGATCGGTAACGATCACCAACGACGGCGTCACCATCCTCCAGGAGATGGACATCGACAACCCGACGGCCGAGATGATCATCGAAGTCGCCGAGACCCAGGAGGACGAGGCTGGCGACGGCACCACGACGGCCGTCGCGATCGCCGGCGAGTTGTTGAAAAACGCCGAGGACCTCCTCGAGCAGGACATCCACCCGACGGCGATCATCAAGGGCTTCCACATGGCCGCGGAGCAGGCTCGCGACGAGATCGACGACATCGCGACCGAGATCGACACGACGGACGAGGAACTCCTCCGGAAGACCGCCGAAACCTCGATGACCGGTAAGGGCACCGAGGTCAACAAGGAACACCTCGCGCAGCTTATCGTCGACGCCGTCCGTCAGGTCACCGTCGAAACCGAGGACGGCGACAGGGTCGTCGACCTCGAGTTCCTCAACATCGAGACGCAGACCGGCCGCGCCGTCGGCGAATCCGACCTCCTCGTCGGTGGCATCATCGACAAGGACCCCGTCCACGACAACATGCCTACCGAGGCGACGGACGCCGACATCCTGCTGCTGAACGAGGCCATCGAGGTCGAGGAGACCGACGTCGACACCGAAGTCTCCGTCACCGACCCGGACCAGCTCCAGAAGTTCCTCGACCGCGAGGAGAAACAGCTCAAGGACAAGGTCCAGCGCATCGTCGACACCGGCGCCGACGTCGTCTTCTGCCAGAAGGGCATCGACGACCTCGCCCAGCACTACCTCGCCAAGGAGGACATTCTGGCCGTCCGCCGCGCCAAGAAGTCCGACCTCGAGTTCCTCTCGGAAGTCGTCAACGCGAACGTCGTCTCCGACCTCGAGAGCGTAACCGAGGACGACCTCGGCTTCGGTGACGTCACCCGCGACGACGAGGACGAACTGTTCTACGTCGAGGGCGACGACGCACACGGCGTCACCCTCCTGCTGCGCGGCTCGACCGACCACGTCGTCGACGAACTCGAGCGCGGCGTCAACGACGCACTCGACGTCGTCGCACAGACCGTCTCCGACGGCCGCGTGCTGGCCGGCGGCGGTGCGACCGAAGTCGAACTCGCCTCGCGTCTGCGCGACTACGCCGACAGCGTCTCCGGCCGCGAACAGCTCGCCGTCGAGGCCTTCGCCGACTCGCTCGAGCTCGTCCCGCGCGTGCTCGCCGAGAACGCCGGCCTCGACTCCATCGACACGCTCGTCGACCTGCGTGCAGCCCACGACGAGGGCGACGTCACGGCCGGACTGAACGTCTTCTCGGGCGACGTCGAGGACACCTTCGAGGCAGGGGTCGTCGAACCGGCTCACGCCAAGGAGCAGGCCGTCACCTCCGCCTCCGAAGCGGCTAACCTCGTGCTCAAGATCGACGACATCATCTCCGCCGGCGACCTGTCGACCGACAAGGGCGGCGACGAGGAAGGCGCCCCCGGCGGTGCCGGCGGCATGGGCGGCATGGGCGGCGGTATGGGCGGCATGATGTAGAACTAAATTTTGCTCTACGGGCCGGCGACGCCGGCCCTCGGCAAAATTTAGTATAAAAGCACTCCTCGCTCCCTGACTCACGGCTACCGCCGTTCGTCTTTCCGCGGCGCTACGCGCCGCGCCCCGGTCGCTCGTCGGCCCGAGCGCGGAGCGCTCACGGGTTCCGCCCGTTCGCGTTCCGCGGTTCTCGCCCTTCGGGCTCCGAACCGCGCTTCGCTCGGTGAACGGCGTCACTCACGGTCACTCCGTTCCCGTTCGCAATTTCGCGGTTCTCGTTCACTTCGTTCGCTCCGAACCGCGCACCCCTCGGGTTCTCCGAATCGCTCGTTCGCCGATAGAAGCTATTGAACGTCACTCAGGTACCGTTGCGCTCTGTGGAAAATTCCACAGATTCGGCGTCGGACTCACTCCTAATTTCTGGCAAGCCGGTGATCTTTTGTGCTCGCTCTCGTACGACTTCCATGACCTATCAAACGACTATCGGCTGGTCGCTGTTCTCCTCCGGCATCGTCACGCTCATCCTGAAGCTCATGCCCGGCGATTCGCTCTGGTGGGGGCTCCTGCTCCTCGCGCTCGGTGCGATGATTCTGTACATTCGGTAGGTGTCGTGCGAAGCGGTTCCGTTCGAGGCTACCGAACTCACTCGCGGGAACGCCGATTCTCCAACCAGTCAGTAACACGAACATTCTTTAGACAGCGATATGACTCTCGAGTATGAAACGGATCTGGATCGGGGTTGCGCTGGTCGTGACGATCGTGCTACTCGGGGGGTGTGCGGCGTCCGAAGAGACGGCCGAGTTCTCCGTGGCGGTCGACGACAGTGCCGACGAAACGCTCGTAAACACGTCCTACGAGGCGACGGCGACCGTCTCCAACGACGGTGGCGAGGCGGGTGCGCACTCCGTCGATTTCGTGGTAGACGGCGAGACGATCGCGACGGAGAACGTGAGTCTCGAGCCCGACGAGACGGAGTCCGTCACCTTCGAGCACGCGTTCGAGGAGTCCGGCGAGTACGAGGTGTCGGTCGGCGAGGCCGAGACATCCGTGACCGTCCTCGAGAGTCCGCTGTCGGCTGTCGCCGAGGCGATGGCAGACCTCGAGACGTACGAGACCCGCGAGCGGACGGCGATGGATCTGACGACGCAATCGGAGTACGGACAGGACGCCGAGTTACTGATGGACGGAACGGCGACAGGACGGTACGATCTGACGGCCGAGACGGCCTCCCTCGACCGCGAGACCGACACGGAGTACCTCGGGTTCGAGTTCAACACGCTCGAAGAGGAGTGGTACGAGGACGGGACGCGCTACACGAGAGAGCGGGACCGATCCGACACCGAGTACGAGTACGAGACGGAATCCACGACGTTCGACGACGTCGCCGTCGACTACGCGTTCCCGCTGGCGGCAGTCGAGGACGACCCCGTCGAGGTGAGCAACGGGACGGTCGTCTACGAGGCGATGATCGAGGATTTCGACCGGCTTGAGGCGCTCCTCGACGACGATGACGTGACGCCGGGCGAGCAGGACGAGGAGTCGGACGAGATGGAAGAAGCCCTCGAGCGGGTCACCGTCGAACTCGGAATCGATCTCTCGACCGCGCGCATCGACTACATGTCCGCGACCTACGACGTCGACGGACTGCAGTTCGATGACGACATGAGCGGCGACGGCGAGATCACCTTCGACGTCGAGTTCGTCGCGTTCGACGACCCCGTCGACACGACGGTCCCGGCCGAGGTCGTCGACGCAACTGCGGGCCGATAGTCGAGCGTCGATTGCTTCTCGCCGGGAGTCGAATCCTGAACGCGTCGGCCAGCAGGCGCGGAGCGGCTCGTACTCCGCTCGCCGAAACCGAGGCAGATTTCCGTTTCGAACCGAAACCCACCCAGCAGTGAGTTCCCACGACGACGAGACTCCCTTCGACGTCTACCGCGAGGATGTCGACCGCCCGCTCTCGAGGCTCTTCCGCGAGTACGCACCCGGCCGGTTAGGCTGGTTTTCGGCGGGGATGGTCGCGAACTTCGTCGCCCGGATGGCGAGTCTCGTGCCGCCGCTGTTGCTCGGTGTTGCGATCGACGCGATCTTCCTCGATGCGGGAGCGTTCGAACTGCCGGCGATCCCCGACGCGTGGCTGCCGACGGGGGGTCTCGAACAGTTCTGGTTCACGATCGCGGCGATCGCCGTCTCGTTCCTCGTCGTCGCCGTCTTCACCTGGATCTACGGCGTCACCGCCAACCTGTTCGCTCACGGCGTGATGCACGCGGTGCGGGTCGACTGCTTCCGGAAGATGCAACGGCTGGACACGGCCTTCTTCGACGAGAAACAGACCGGCGAGGTCATGGCCGTCCTCAACAACGACACGCAGAACCTCGAGATGTTCCTCGACAACGCGCTGATGAACTCCGCGCGCCTGCTGGTGATGGTCGGCGGCATCGCGGCCGTGCTGTTCTACCTCAACTGGCAACTGGCGTTCGTGACGCTCTTTGCGGTGCCGGCGATGGTCGCGTTCACCGTCTGGTTCATGCGGGTCGTCGAACCCCGCTACGTCCGCCAGCGCTCCGCCGTGGGACGGATGAACACCCGCCTCGAGAACGCCATCGCGGGGATGGGCCTGACCAAGTCGACCTCGAGCGAGACCTACGAAACCGAGCGCGTTCGGGACTCCTCGCGAAACCTCTTCGACCGGACGATGGACGTCCTGAAACTGAGCTACCTCTACCGGCCGGGGATGGAACTGCTCGCCGGGATCGCCTTCGCCGCGACCTTCCTCGTCGGCGGCCTCTGGCTCACGACCGACGCCGCGCCGGGACCGCTCACCGGCACCCTCTCGGTCGGCGACTTCGTCGTCTTCCTGATGCTCACCCAGCGAATCGTCGACCCGCTCGCGGAGGTTTCGAACATCGTCGACCAGTACGAGAACGCCAAGGCCTCGAGCGAGCGCGTTTTCGGCCTGATGGACATCCCCGTCCACATCGACGATCCCGACGACCCCGTCGCTCTCGAGTCGGTCGACGGTCGCGTCACCTACGAGGACGTCTCGTTCAGCTACGCCGACACGCCGGGCCGTCGCACCGCGGAGGCGGCGGAGACGGCGTTCGAGGAGGCCGTCATCGAAGACGTCTCGTTCGAGGCCGCACCGGGCGACACGGTCGCGTTCGTCGGCCCGACCGGGGCGGGCAAGTCGACGGTGCTGAAACTACTGCTTCGACTCTACGACGCTCAGGATGGCGCCGTGCGGATCGACGGCCACGACGTCCGAGACGTCGCACTCGCGGACCTCCGATCGGCCGTCGGCTACGTCAGCCAGGACACGTTCCTCTTCGACGGCACCATCGCCGAGAACGTCCGCTACGGTCACTTCGATGCCGACGACGCGGCCATTCGCGACGCCGCCGAGGCCGCGCAGGCCCACGAGTTCACCAGTGAGCTTCCGGACGGGTACGACACTCGCGTCGGCGAGCGGGGCGTCAAACTCTCGGGCGGCCAGCGCCAGCGGATCGCGCTCGCTCGAGCGGTGCTCGCGGACCCCGAAATTCTCATCCTGGACGAGGCGACCAGCGCCGTCGACACGAAGACGGAACTGCAGATCCAGCGCTCGATCGATCGGCTCACCGAGGACCGAACCACGCTGGCGATCGCACACCGGCTCTCGACGGTCAAAGACGCCGATACGATTCTCGTCCTCGAGGACGGCCGGATCGTCGAGCGGGGGACACACGAGGATCTGCTGGAGATGGACGGACGATATGCGACGCTGTGGAACGTACAGGCCGGGGATCGCGAAACGGCTGCCGAAGCGCTGGTCGACGGGGACTACTGATCGGAGCCAAACTGTGGCACTCAAGTCGGTCGAAATGATGATGCTGACGCGCAGAATACGGCGTTCCGGCAGCTAACCAATCCGCTCAGGACTCCCTGACGTCGAGTTCGAACTGTGCGTTCTCGCTGACCGAGTTCAGGACGACGCTCGTGTTCGAGGCCTTGATATCCGGATCGGTGAGCAGGGACTTGATCTGGTCGTTCATGCCGTCGGTGTCTTCGAACTTCCCGATGGCGATCACGTCGTAGTCGCCGGTGACCTCGTAGACGCTGATCATCTGGCGGTGGTCGCGCAGCGTGTCGGTGACGTCCGGCAGCGCGTTCCCTTCGACCTGCAACTGGATGACGGCCGTGACGTCGTAGCCGACCGCATCGTAATCCACCCGGGGTGTGTAGCCCTCGATTACTCCTTCGTCCTCGAGATCGGAGAGGTGATTCGAAACGGTAGTGACGGAGACGTCGAGCTCCTCGGCGAGACTCCGGAGGCTCGCCCGGCCATCGCCGAGGAGTGCATTCACTAGTTTTGCATCGAGATTTTCGTACGTCATCACGTCCACCCTCTCACTGAAGCCTTTAGAACTTTACGAATATGCAGTTTCAGAGGGAGGACCGAAGATTTGCTTGGAACAGCAGGGTTTTAGTAGCAGAGTTACTTGGATACCACGACGAGAAAGATGACAAGCGGAAACATTACTGAGGCCGAACGGGCCGTACTTGACGAAATCGAGGAGAACGACGTTGACTTCCTTCGACTCCAATTTACCGATATTCTTGGAACTGTAAAAAACGTTTCTGTTCCGGCTCGACAGGCCGAGAAAGCCTTTAGCGACGGTATCTACTTCGATGGCTCTTCGATCGAGGGCTTCGTGCGCATTCAGGAATCGGACATGCGTCTGGTTCCCGATCCGGAGACGTTCGCAATCCTGCCGTGGCGCCAGAAGGACGAGAGTGCCGCAGCCCGAATGATCTGTGACGTTTACAACACGTCGACGGGCGAACCCTTCGAGGGCGACCCGCGACGCGTTCTCAAGAACGCGCTCGACCGCGCCGACGAGATGGGCTACGAGGTCAACGCCGCGCCGGAACCGGAGTTTTTCCTCTTCGAGGAGGACGAAGAGGGTCGCGCGACGACCAAAACCGGCGACCAGGGCGGCTACTTCGACCTCGCCCCGAAAGACCTCGCGAGCGACGTCCGCCGCGACATCATCTACGGCCTCGAGAGCATGGGCTTCGAGATCGAAGCCAGCCACCACGAGGTCGCACAGGGACAACACGAGATCAACTTCGAGTACGACGACGCGCTGACGACGGCCGACAACGTCGCCACGTTCCGCACCGTCGTTCGTGCCATCGCCGCACAGCACGACCAGCACGCGACGTTCATGCCCAAGCCGATCCCGAAGATCAACGGCTCGGGGATGCACACGCACCTCTCGCTGTTCACCGAGGACGGCGAGAACGCGTTCCACGACGGTGACGACGAGTTCGACCTGAGCGACACCGCTCACTCGTTCCTCGCGGGCATCCTCGAGCACGCACCGGCGATCACGGCCATCGCCAACCCGACGGTCAACAGCTACAAGCGTCTCGTTCCCGGCTACGAGGCACCCGTCTACGTCGCCTGGTCCGACCGCAACCGCTCGGCCCTGATCCGCAAACCGGCCGCTCGCGTCCCGGCCGCTTCGCGCGTCGAACTGCGCTCGCCCGACCCGTCCTGTAACCCCTACCTCGCACTCGCCGTCATGATCCACGCCGGTCTCGACGGCGTCCAGCAGGACCTCGAGGCGCCCGACCCGGTTCGCGAGAACATCTACGAGTTCGACGAGGCGAAACGCGACGAGTACGGCATCGATACCCTCCCGGCGAACCTCGGCGAAGCCGTCGAGGCCCTCGAGGCGGACGAGGCCATCTCCAGCGCGCTCGGCGAACACATCGCGTCGAAGTTCGTCGAAGCCAAGCGCCAGGAGTTCGAGGACTACCTCGTCGACGTCTCCGACTGGGAACTCGACCGCTACCTCGAGACGTTCTGAGGCCACGCGGCGTACGACGTCGATTCGGCGATCTGCGGTTTTTCTCCGTTCTTCGCGGTCCGTCTCGTGACTCGAGGACCCCAGTCAGCGCCGGAAGTCGGCGAGGTTCCGTTTCAGTGGTGCGTTCGGCGCGGCGACGACCCGCGGGAGGCCGACGACGATCACGCCGGCAGCGAATCCGACGCCCATCCAGCCGAGCGTGACGTCGACGACGGCTCCCACGGTACCGACGAGCGCGAGCGCCGTCAGTCCCAGGAGGACGGCAGCGACGGTTCGTCCGGTCACTGACCAGGAACCCCGGGGCGGCGGCGCGTATCGCCAGACGGCCAACCCGCCGAGACCGCCGCCGAACAGCGCCGCCGGGGTCGAGTACGGGTCGATCGCGAACGACAAGAGCGCCAGTCCCGCACCGATGGCGAACGTCGCACTCGTCGTCGCGCGACTCCCCCACTCTCGCTCCCGACGCCGTACAGCCAGCACGACGAGCAGGTAACAGACGCCGGCGACCGCCCCGGCGATCACGTCGATCGGGAAGTGGAGACCCGCACCGATCCGAGCGATCCCGACGAGCACGACGATCACGGCCGCGCTGACGAGCGATCGTCGCGTCGTGCCGACGCCGATCTCGAGGGCGAGCATCGTCCAGACGACCGTCGCGGCGAGGACGTGGCCGCTGGGGAAACTGGTCGTCCCGACTTCGACGAGCGGCGCGTACACCACCGCAACGAGCGTCGGGAGACTATCGGGGGCGATCGCGGGACCGACGCCCGGCCGCGGCGTCTCGAACAGGCCTTTGAGCGCGTGCATGAGGCCGTAACACCCGACGACGACGCCCAGCCACGGGCCGAACCGGTGTCGGTCGTGAAACCAGTACAGCGACACCGTGATCGGGACGACGAACCAGACGCTACCGAGATACGAGAGAAACGCGAAACAGAACGCCATCCACTCGGGAAAGGCGTCCCGCACGGCTTCGACGTACGCCGACTCGAACCACATTACTGGTATCATCCGTCCGACGTGTAATTATACGCGTCGGTACGGCGCGTATTTTCGACGCTCGCCGTCCGGTCACCGGGAGTCCGGAGGGGCGAAATCGTCGTCGTGGGCCTCGAGTTGGATCGTCTCGCCCTCGAGTGCGTGTCCGTCGAGCGTGTAGTACCGTTCCCAGGCGGGAGCGAGACTCACGACGGTCGTCCCCGCGATCTCGGCCTCGCGGTGACGCTCGTGATGGCCGACCAGACAGAGCGACGGCGAAAGCGCCTCTAGGAGGCCGTTCACGTGCTCGCAGCCGGGATCGTAGCCGTACGAGAGGAGACCGGTCGGTGCTTCGTGGGTAAGCAGCACGTCGATATCGGTGAGCTCGGCCGCCCGTTCGACGTCTTCGTGCGTGAAGTGGCGACGTCTACCGCCCTCCAGTTCCGCCCGCGAGCACTCGTACTTCGTCGGCGCGTAGTTGCCCGAGAGTCCGGCGACGCGACAGCCGTCGACCGTCGCGACGGTGCTCGCCAGCAGGTGGACGTTGGCCGCTCCCGGCGGCTCCTCGCCGGCCCGCATCGCTTCGACGACGTCGAGGTCCTCGTTGTTGCCCGCGACGAACCACGTCGGCGCCGGCAGGTCGTAGTGCTCGAGGTCGCCGACCTGTAACACGTGATCGGGCTCGAGGGACCGATACAGCTCGAGCAGGGTCTCGCGACGGTCCGGATCGGACGCGTGGACGTCACCGAGGACGAGCATGGCTGGATGAACGGTTTCGAGCGGGAAATTGGCTGGGGAGGGTGTGAAAATCAAGGCCGCCACGACAGCAAAACGCTCGTCTTTACAGAAAACACCGCAAACAGCCCCTGTTCAGCACGCCGTGTTAAGTGCGTGCAACTAGTATGTTCATGCTTGGGGTCGTTCCGCTTTCGGTGGCGTTCACGTGGGTGCACAACGGGACGGGACTCAGCATCCTCGCCAGTATCCTCCTGCACTCGTGGACGAATTTCACCGTCCAGACCATCGAGACGGTGCCGCGAGCGGAGGTCATCTTCACCGTCCTCTTGATCGGATTCGTCGTTCTCATTACGGCGATCTGGGGGCCGAAAACGCTGACGAGTGCCGACGAACTACACCATCCGACCCTCAAAACAGAATCAGAATAACGAAACCGTCTTCCTCACTCCGATTACGCTTCCGCCTGTTCGATCCACTCCTCGGCGTCGCTGGTCGAGACCTCGGCGGCCTCGGAGACGGTCTCCGCGTCGGCGCGCACGAGGTCGTCGATCGTCGAGATACCGGCGTCAGAGAGCTGGTCACGGGTCTCGGCGTCGATACCCTCGATGGACTCGAGCGTGTGCTCAGCGTCGGTGTCGATCTTCGTATGCGCCTCGACCTGCTGCTGGCTCTGGAGCTGCTGGGTGACCTCTTCGGCTTGCTCCTCGAGTTGCTGCTGGAACTGCTCGACCTGTTCGGCCTGCCGTTCGAGCAGGTCCGCGACGTCGCCGGTCTGGCGCTCGAGCTGGTCCTCGAGTTCGTCCTGGAGCTCCTGGGTCTGCTCGAGTTGCTCGCGGAGCTGCTCCGAGAGTTCGTCGACGTTCTCGACCGTCTGGTCTTCGATCGAGTGGGACATCTCGAGGAGCTGCTCGGTCTGCTCGTCGAGGACGTCGACGAACTCGCCGGAGAGCTCGGTCGCGGAGTCGACGTCTCGCTCGAGTTCCTGCTCGATGGCGTCGTAGAACTCGGCGTGAGTCGTTTTCAGCTGTGCGAACGTCTCGTCGATGGTTCGGTGGGCGTCGGCGGGCTCGTCGCTGGGGAACAGTGCGGCCGTCGTGTTGACGTAGCCGTGAGTGGCCGCCTGCGCGAGTTCGAGTTGCTGGCGCTGGAGCGACTCCTGGCCTTTGAGGCCGGTGAGCGCCATCGTGTCGACGGTGCGCTGGGTGGCCAGTCCCTGCTTGAACAGCTGCTGGCTCTGTTTGACTGCGGTTCGCTGGACGTCGAACATCGCTCGAATCGGGGATTGTGACTGACTCATGTTCTCGAGTAGAGGTGGCGGCCGATAGGGGATAAGTGCCGGGCTTGCATACCCTCAAATGTATCTGTATGGTATTAGATGGTGCCGAATGAACTATCGCCGGCACTGCGTTCCGCCCACCCCTCACTCGAGACTGACTGTCAGGACGACCGTGATTCAGTATTATGAGCGGAATCGTGGTTCGACCACCTATGGTCGATAGCCGAACCTACGAGTTCGAGGGCGAACGGCCGACGATCGACGCCGACGCGTCGGTGAGTCGAGACGCGACGCTGGTCGGCGACGTCCGGATCGAGAGCGAGGCGAGCGTCTGGCCGGGCGTCGTCCTCCGGGGGGATATCGGTCCCGTCCGGGTCGGTCATCAGGCACACGTCGGCGACAACGCCACGATCCACGCGTCGACGCTCGAGGAGCGCGTCATGGTTGGACACGGCGCCGTCCTCAACGAGGCGACCGTCGAGGAGCGGGCGCTGGTCGGCTTCAACGCGACGGTCAACACCGGGGCGACGATCGGGGCGGGCAGCGTCGTCGCCGCCGGCACGGTGATCCCCGACGAGTACGACATCCCGCCGGAGTCGTTCGCTCGCGGCGTCCCCGCCAGGAGCACGCCGCTCGAGGAGACGGGGATCGACGCGGAAGCGATCTTCGAGGAGTTCGCGTCGGGCGAGTACACGAACCTCGCCGGGCGACACGAGGACCTGTTCGAGTGAGTGCTCGAGAGGGAAACGCGCGGAACGGGTCGCGCTCGAGACGTCTCGCGGACGAAGGCAACGAGAGAACGTCGAGAAGACGAGGAGATGCGGACGAGAAGCCGACGCGCTCGCTATTCACTGACAGGAATTCCGGAACTGTCGTCGGCACCGATTCGGATCGGGTCGTCTTGCCAGTCGATCTCGAGTCGGTGACGCGAGAGGTACGGCGCGAGCGTCGAAATCGAGACGTGGCCACAGTAGGTCCCGCCCTCGACGACAGGCAGATGCTTCACGCCGTTCGCTCGCATCGTTTCGGCGGCGGTCGTGACCGATTCGCTCGGGGAGATGGTGGTCACTGGTGTGGACATGACCGCCTCGACCGGATGCGGCTCGAGCGTTTCGGCCACGAAGGCGACGATATCCGATTCGGTGACGATACCCACCACGGTTTCGTCCTCGAGGACGACCAGCACCGACACGTCGGGATCGCGAAGTCGCTGTGCGGCTTCGCTCACGGACGTCGCCGGTTGGATCGCTCGGATAGTCCGGGTCAGCACGCGTTCGATCGGTGTTTCGATCATCGTTTGACTACTGGTACCGAATGGCACCATATAATTGCTGTGCACATACGCTCTATATTCCCTAATATAGATGGTGTATGTGGTGTTAATCCGCCCTCTTTAGTTTACATATCCACTTTTGTCCCTAATCGGTGTAATACGTTATTACCGACTGTCGGACGGAGACGCCGATGCAACCGGCCGTCACTACTCGAGCGGTCCTCACGGAGAAGCGGGCACGAGAACGGGGGTAGCGCTAGTTTCCAGTGGAACCACTGTACCGTGCCGTCGTCGAGCGAAGCGACCCACCGCAGTCGGGACAGTTTGCCCGATAGGAAACCGGATGGACTTCAGTTAAACAATCTCTACACTCGTAGTGTTTTTCGTACCGTTTCATTCACTGTTCACCAGAGAATGCGATGTTGTGGCACATATTAAATATTTTCCTGGTCAAAACTCGATGAGAAGGTGATGGCTGCTGTGGCGGATCACCGTGCCGCGCAAACGCGGCGACGGGTCACCGAACGTCGCCGGCCTCGAGCAACGCCTCGATCTCCCCGTCGTCGTACCCCGCATCGGCGAGGTACTGGCGAGTGTGTTCGCCCTGTGCTGGAACGGTTTCAGCAGTGGTCTCCGAATCGGTGCGATGGCGTGCGGGGTATCCGATCCGCGACGGCGCGTCGTCCGGTCGCTCGACGATCCCTCGGGCCCGAAACTGGGGATGATCGACCATCTCGGCGGGCGAGTAGACGCCGGCGAACGCCGCGTCGACGTCCGCGAGGTGGGTCTCCCACTCGTCTCGCGTGCGCTCGCGAAAGAGGTCGCGGAGTTCGTCCTCGAGCGCCTCGAGGACGTCGGGATCCGACGATCCGTGTTCGTCGACGAGGTCGTCCCGGTCGACGGCGTCGCAGAATGCCTGCCAGAACTGGGGCTCGAGGGCCGCCAGCGTCACCCACTTCCCGTCGGCGGTCTCGTAGCTGTCGTACCACGGAACGCCGCCCGTCAGCGGCGTCGCTCCGGGCCGCGGTTCGGCGGGGTCGCCGGTGAGGGCCTGGTGGGCGACCGGTTGGGCGAACGACGCCACCACGTCGGCCATCGCGATGTCGATGTGCTCGCCGCCGCTAGTTCCGAGTTCGCGAGCGAGCAACGCTTCGACGACGGCGAACGCCGTGAACAGGCCGCCGGCCATGTCGCCGATGGGGTAGCCGGGCATCTGCGGTTTTTCGTCCGGCGACTCTCGAGTCATGTCGAGCAGTCCGGCCAGCGCGACGTAGTTGAGGTCGTGTCCGGCGCGGTCCGCCCAGGGACCCTCCTGTCCGTAGCCAGTGAGCGAACAGTAGACCACCTCCTCGTTGTACTCGGAGAGGGTCTCGTAGTCGATCCCCAGTCGATCGACGACGCCGGGGCGGAACCCCTCGAGGACGACATCGGCGTCCTCGACGAGGCGGTAGAACGCGTTCCGGCCGTCCTCGCTCTTCAGGTCGATCGCGACGCTACGCTTGCCCCGATTCACCATCTCGAAGATCGCGCCGAACCCACGGGATGCCTGTGGACCCATGGACCGAGCGTAATCGCCCGCATCGGTATCCTCCACTTTCACGACTTCGGCGCCCGAATCGGCCAGTAACTGCGTCGCGTACGGCCCGGGCAACAGCCGCGAGAGATCGAGCACGCGAACGCCATCGAGTCTCATGGCCGAGTCCTCGATGTACCGGTACTTCATCGTATGGGATGGCCCGAGGGCTTCGCGAAACAGCAGCGCGCGTGTCGTTCTCTCCCAAAGTATTACCTCCGTCGGTGGAATACCCAGCGATCTATGGACTTCGGATTACAGAACAGAACCGCCGTCGTCACCGGCGGTGCCGGACGAATCGGAAGCGCCGACTGCCGACTCCTCGCGAACGAGGGGGCGAACGTCGTCGTCCTCGACGTCGACGCCGACGGGGCGAGCGAGGTCGCTGACGAGATCGAGGAGACGGCAGACGCGGGCGACGCGATGGCCCTCGAGTGCGATCTGACCGACGCGGACGACGTCCGCGACTCGATGGCCGCGGTACGCGACGAGTTCGGCGGGGTCGACGTGCTGGTCAACAACGCCGCGATGGTCGACGCCCGCTCGCGGATCGGCGACTACGACGACGACATCTGGAACCGCGACGTCGAGATCAACCTGACCGGCACGTACAACGTCAGCAAGGAAGTCTTTCCGGAGATGTGCGAACGCGGCTGGGGCCGCGTCGTCAACATGTCCTCGATGGCCGGCTGGTACGGCGGGTTCGGACAGCTCTCGTACTCGGCGACGAAGGCCGCGATGATCGGGCTGGGTCGGACGATGGCGCTCGAGGGCGCCCAGTCGGGCGTCACGTCGAACGTCATCGCGCCGAACATCGTCGTCGGCGACTGGGCCGACATGGATCCCGACGAACTCCGCGAGAACGTCGACGAGTACTACGCACGGATCGCTGAAGCGACCCCGATGCGCCACCTCGGGACGGAGGAGGACGTCGCCAACATGGTCACCTATCTCTGTTCAGAGCAGGCGTCGTACGTCACCGGCCAGGTGATCGGCGTCACGGGCGGCGTCGACCTCTTTAGTTTCTGAGGGCACTATTTTGCGTGTTGTAGTATCGTCATCCCAACAATCGAAATCGTCACGAATAGAATTTTCCCAGTTTGTATAGGTCTCCTCATCATCGAATCTGAATCCTGCAGTTCCCTCGGAAGCAGATGAATTTTTATTTGTTACTATTCTATCCCATTACATGGAGAAAATACATATTAGTCTTATCGGACTACATATTTCGTTAGTAGGTGGGTTGCTGACAATTGAGGAGCACCTGAGCGGCGTAGAACAAAGTGCTATCCCGTTTCTGATGATTTTGGGTGGGCTATTCTTAACGCTTGGAACACTTCTCGGATACGTCTCTTTTAATAGAACCAGTGGGACCCAGTAGGTCCCTATAGTAGACAGTCGTTGCAGCAAAACTCATCCGGCGAGTGGGATTTCGACGGATCGCTGAACGCACACCTAATTGAACCACTGAACTGCTAATAGCCGATCAGTCCGTGATCCCCATCGACTTCGCGATCGTGTTGAGTTGGATCTCGTCGGTGCCCTCGACGATCCGCAGGATCCGCGCTTGGTGGAGCAGGTCCATGTACGGGTTCTCCTCGGCCAGCCCGTTCGCGCCGTTGACCTGGACGGCGGCATCGGCGACCTCCCACATGACGTTCGTGGCGAACCACTTCAACACGGACGAGTCCATCACGGTCCGCTCATCCTGCGCCATCTTCCAGGCCAGTTTGAGCCCCGCCGCGTCGGCGGCGTACGTCTTCGCCTTTCCGCGAGCGAGTTTCGCCGAGACCTGCTGGAAGTCCCCGATCGACCGGCCGAACGCCTCGCGCTCGGTGACGTACTCGGTGGTCTTCTCCAGCAAAAACTCGCTGTAGCCGACGGCTTCTGCACCTAGTTCGAGCCGCCCGAGCGAGAGAAAGTCCATCGCCGCGTAGAAGGCGCCGTCAACCTCACCGAGCACGCGCCCCTCCGGGATCCGCACCTCGTCCAGAACGATCTCGGCCTGCGAGCCGACCGAGCCGACGGCGTTGTTGAACGAGCCGAGTTCGTACTCCCCGCGCTCGAGGATGAAACACGTGATGCCGCCGTACCGGCCAGCCTCCTCCTGTGGCGTCGTTCGCGCGAAGAGTTGGACGAAGTCCGCGTACGGCGCGTTGGTGATCCACTGCTTGCGACCGTCGAGCACCCACTCGTCCCCGTCTCTCTCAGCAGTGGTCTCCATGTTCGGCGAGTCGGAGCCCGCACCGGGTTCGGTCTGGGCGAACGCCGTGGACTTCTCCGCCCGAACGGTCGGCTCGAGGTACCGCTCTCGCTGCTCGCCCTCGGCCTGCAACAGGAGCGGCTTCGGGCCCTCCGGCCCGGCGAGGACGTAGCGAGCCATTCCGGGACCGTGGGATGCGACGCGTTTTTTCGCCCGATACCAGGTGACCGGTGAGACGTCCTCGCCGCCGACGTCCTCGGGCAGGTTCATCGCGTAGAAGCCGGCCTCTGCAGACCGGCGTCGAATTTCGTCGCGGGCCTCGAGCAACTCGTCGGTCCACCGACCGTCCTCGCGGTGGCCCTTTCGCGGGTTGGTGTAGGTGTCGCCGAGGTCGTCGACGATCGGTTCGACCTCCTGTGCGACGAACTCGTCGAGACTGTCGAGGATCAGTTGCGTTTCGCCGTCGACGGCGAAGCTCACGCCGCTAGTGGTGTTCGTTGACATACATCGACGACCGTGTGGAACGGCTTAAGCTTCAGCGTCCCCCTCCGCTTCTGCCTCGAGGACGACGTCGAAGCGGTCGCGCAGTCGTTTCTTGTCGAACTTGCCGGTCGAGGTCTTGGGAATCTCCTCGATGAACTCGTAGGCGTCGGGGAGCCACCAGTCGGGGAACGTCTCGGCGAGGTGGGCCTCGAGGTCGTCTTCGGAGAGCTCCGCACCCGCCGTCGGGACGACGACGGCGAGGGGCCGTTCCTGCCAGCGCTCGTGTTCGACCGCGACGACCGTGGCCTCCGCGACGCCCTCGTGGGCCATCAGTTCGTTCTCGAGTTGCACGGAGGAGATCCACTCGCCGCCGGACTTGATCATGTCCTTGTCCCGATCCACCACGTCGACGTAGCCGAGTTCGTTCCGCACGGCGACGTCTCCCGTCCGAAGATAGCCGTCCTCCGTGAACGCGTGCTCGTTCTCCTCGGGACGGTTGTGGTAGTGGTCGGTCACCCAGGGGCTGCGAACCTCGAGTTCGCCCATCGTCTCGCCGTCCCGCGGGACCTCCTCGCCGTCGTCACCGATCACGCGGACCTGCATCCCCGGCACGGGGAAGCCGGCCATCGCGCGGTACTCGTACTGCTCGTCGGCCGGCAGCTCCGCGACCTCCTTTCGGAGGGTGCTGAGCGTACCCAACGGCGACGTCTCGGTCATCCCCCAGCCCTGGAGGATCGGCGCGTCGTACTCCTCGTCGTACCGGCGGATGAGCGACTCCGGGGGTGCGGAGCCGCCGACCGTCAGCCGGTCGATGTTCGAGATGTCGACCTCGGGATTGTCGTCCAGGTACTCGGCCATCTCGAGCCAGATCGTCGGTACGGCCGCCGAGAACGTCACCGCCTCCTCGTCGATCAGGTGGGCGATCGACTCGGGATCGGTGTGGACCGAGGGGAACACCTGCTTCGCGCCGACGAACGTCGCCCCGTAGGGGATTCCCCAGCCGTTGGCGTGGAACATCGGCACGACCGGGAGCACGGTGTCGCGCTCGCCGATCGCGTTGGCGTCGACGTGGCCGCCCATGACGCTGTGAAGGTACATCGCCCGGTGGGTGTAGGGAACGCCCTTCGGGAGACCCGTCGTGCCCGACGTGTGGCACATGCCGTACTCCGCGTCCTCGTCGATGTCGGGCCAGTCGTACTCGGTCGGGTGGTCCGCGATCAGCGACTCGTAGTCGGTCACCGGCTCGAGGTCGGTCTCCGGAACCGCCTCCTCGCTCCCGAGCACGACGTACTGCTCGACGGTCTCGAACTCGTCGGCGTTCGCCTCGACCTTCTCGACGAACGCCGGATCGACGAAGAGCACCTCGTCCTCGGCGTCGTCGATCGTGTGGACGAAGTGGTGATCCGGCAGCCGCATGTTGCACATGTGGATCGATCGCTCCGAGCAGGCCGGGCCGAAGTAGAGTTCGAAGTGCCGGTAGTGGTTCGTCGCGACCACGCCGACTCGCGTGCCGTCCTCAAGTCCCAGTTCGTCGAGCGCGTGGGCGAGCTGGCAGATCCGCCCGTACGCGTCGGCGTACGTGTACCGGTGCGTACTCCCGTCGGGGAGCTTCGTGACCAGCTCTCGCTCCGGAAAGAGGTCGACCGCGCGCTCGAGGATCTTGTCAAGTGTTAACTGTACACCCATCATGGTTGAGGCAAATATTGACGGTCAAACAGTTAACTGTTCGGCCGATCGTACCCCGGTGAGAATGCCGCCGAGACGACTCCTCGATCGTCAGTCGTCGCCCTCTAACCGCACCAGTTCGTCGACGTCGGGGATGTCGGCCGCGGCGTCGGTGATCTGGTGCATCCGATCGGTGTGTTTTCCGACCGCGTAGCCGGCCAGTTCGCCGTCCTGCAGGCCGACGCGCTCCTCGCCGGCGTCGGGCTGGAACCGGTCGTCCTCGGTGATGCCCTGGACGAGCGGCAGCAGTTCGTTGACCGTCCCCTCGATCAGTTCGGGATCGACGCCCTCCTCCCGAATGAGCGTCTTGAGCTGATTCATGCCGAATCCGACGTGGCGGCCCTCGTCGCTGCGGATCTTCGTAAAGCCCTCGACGAGGCCCGGCAGATACGGCAGTTCATCGAACTCGCCGCCGTAGGACGTCTGCATCCCGTAGTAGCCGGTCTGTGCGAGGATCCCCTCGACGGTGAGGTGGTAGTGGCAGTACGCCTTCGCGCGGTTTTCGGGCGTGTCCGCCTCGAGCAGCCGGTCCTGAGCCCGCTTGTTTCGGTCGAACAGCTCGATGTAGGGCTCGTTGAACCACTTGTCGGCGCGGGGGTTCGACCGCTCCCAGCCGAGTTCGTCCTCGACCGCCCAGATCACCTCGCGCCAGTACCGGTCGAAGAAGTCCGCGTGTTTGGCCTCCTCGTACAGCTGAGTCGTCAGGAACAGCTGATCGTCGATGTTCTCAAGGACCGTCGCCAGCGGCGCGAGGTCCTCGGTGACGGCGTCCTCGCCCGCGCCGAACTTGGCGATCCCGTTCAGCGTCCGGTCCCACGCCCGTTCGTCGTAGTCCTCGGCCCCTTCGATGTACTCGAGGAGGTTCTCGACATCGTCCTCGAGATCGATCTCGCCGGGATCCCAGTGTCGCTCGACCGCGTTCCGGTAGTATCGGTTCGATCGCGACTCCCGATCCATCAGCTCGGATGGGGTGTACTTCGTTGCCATACGACAAACTAGTCGGCGCGGCTACTAAAGCTGCTCTTCACGTGTGGCTGACAGAACGCGCATTTTGCCCCGTATTCTTCGTCTCCGTCCCGAAACGGAACCGTGAATTACGACCGCTGCGGTGCCGATCCGATCTCGAATATCTCCGCGTAGAGGCTCTCAGCCAGCGCGTCGATGTTCTCCTCCGCCTCGCTGGCGGCCATCGTGTCGCCGACGCCCTGCCACTCGACGAAGAGCTGGGCGACCGGGACCAGTGCGACACCGCCGACGGTGATCTCGCCGTCCGGGGTGTGAACCGTCCACTCCGTTCGCATGCCGTCCGACGAGCGGGTGACGTCGTCGATCCGGCCGCCGGCCGCGACCCACCGTTCGACGAGGCCGTCGGTGATCCGGCGCAGTTTCCGTTCGCCCAGCAGGTGGACGACGGCGCCGCCGCCCACGAGGACGACGAACGCGACGAGTGCCATCGACAGCCCGCCGTAGGGAACGTTCACCGACGCGGCGAGTCCTCCGACGACGACGACGAGTCCGAGGACCCGCGCGTCGACGGCGCTGGGGATCGTTCCGCTCCACCCGGCCTCTTGGGCCTGGGCCTGAGCCTGAGTCGGCTGCTCGAGTTGCATCTTGTCTACGTCTGTCGGGGACTCCCCGGTAGTCGTTGGGCTGTCTCAGTGCTCGCTTTATACGCGAACTGTTATATTCATTCGTAATCGAGTAACTCTTCGTCGCCGTGACGTTCTCGCAGCGCTTCGAGGTCCGCTCGCTGTTCCTCGAGTCGCGGTGTCGGTTCCGCGTACGTGTACTCGAACATCGCTCGGGGGTCGACGTCGGCATCGGCGTCCTCGGCGCGGTCGATCACGCCTTCGAGTGTTGCTTCGATCTCCGCCTCGATCGACTCGATTCGCTCGTCGTCGAGGAGGTCTCGATTCCGGAGATAGGCGCCGAACCGATCGATCGGATCCCGATCGCGCCAGCGTTCGACCTCCTCGTCGTCCCGGTAGACCGACGGATCGTCGGCGGTCGTGTGCGCGCCGTAGCGGTACTGGACGGCCTCGATCAGCGTCGGCCGGACCCGGTCGCCGTCGGCCTCGAGCGCCTTCTCCCGCGCGGCTTTCGTGACGGCGTAGCTCGCGAGGGGGTCCATCCCGTCGACCTGCACCCCTTCGAACCCGTAGGCGTCGGCCTTCTGTGCCAGCGTCGTGCTCGTCGTCTGTCTCTCTCGCGGCACGGAGATGGCCCACTGGTTGTTGTTACAGAAGAAGACCGTCGGCGTATCGAAGACGCCGGCGAAGTTCATCGCCTCGTGGAAGTCGCCTTCCGACGTCGACCCGTCGCCGAAGTGGACGACGCTCACGCGCTCGTCGTCGTTTAGCTTCGCGGCCCACGACCAGCCGACCGCCTGGGGAAGGTGTGCGCCGATCGAGATATTCAGCGGGAAGACGTTGATCTCGTCGATCGCCGCGTTGCCGTCCTCGTGGCCCATCCAGTAGAGCAGGTACTCCCAGGGCAACTCCCGCGCGACGAGCGCGCCGTGTTCCCGATACTGGTAGGAGATCATGTCGTCGTCCGCGAGCGCGTAGGTCGACCCGATCTGTGAGCCCTCCTGGCCGGCCAGCGAGGAGTACGTCCCCATCCGCCCCTGTCGCTGGAGGCTGATCATCCGCTCGTCGAATCGGCGCGAAAAGCGCATATCGCGGTACATCCCGAGCAGCGTCTCGTCCTCGAGATCCGGCTCGAGGTCCGGCGCGACGACGGCCCCGTCGGCGTCGAGCACCCGAATCCGATCGTCCGGTGCTCGCTCGAGAACGGCGCGCTCGAGGGTGTTCTCTGACATGACTCCACCGTGGGGTTCGGACTACATAACGGTACTCGTGCCGGAATTGCAGTCGGATAGCGAAGAATCGACCGCCGACGGAACGCGGCGAAAAACGCTATGCGGTGGCTCCAGTACACGCGACCATGACCTGGACGGTGATGCCGACGTTCGACGACTACGCGGAGGCGCGCGAGGCGTTCGAGTGGGACCTCCCCGACGAGTTCAACCCCGCCGTCGACTTCCTCCGGAAACACGACGACACGAGTCGGACGGCGCTCCGGTACGAGGACCCCGACGACGGCCTTGAGACCTACTCCTTCGACGACCTCGACGACCGATCCGATCGTCTCGCGGCCGCGCTCGCAAGCCTCGACGTCGAGGCGGGCGACCGCGTCGGCGTCGTCGTCCCGCAGAAACCCCAGAATCCGATCACCCATCTAGCGAACTGGAAGCTCGGTGCCGTCTCCGTTCCGCTCACCGTGCTCTTCGGGCGGGACGCGCTGCGGTATCGGCTCGCGGACAGCGAGGCCGCCGCCGTCGTCGTCGATCCGAGCGTTCGCGAGACCGTCGACGAGATTCGCGAGGAGTGTCCCGACCTCGAGCACGTGATCGAACTCGGAACCGACGACTCGGTTTCGGGGGACGCCCACGCCTTCGACGACCTTATCGAGACCCACGACCCCGGTCTCGAGGTCTACGACGCTACCCCCGAGACGCCGTCGGCGATCATGTACACGAGCGGGTCGACGGGACCGCCGAAGGGCGTCCGCCACAGCCACGCCCTCTGGCTCGGCCGGGCCGCGGCGGCGTACAACTACTTCGATCAGGGCCTCGAGGCCGGTGAAACGACGCTCTGGACGCCCGCCGACTGGGCCTGGGGCGCCGCGCTGGGCGGGACGCTGTTCGCGGCGTGGCACCACGGCTGTACGATCGTCGGCTGGCCGCGCGACGGGTTCGATCCCGAAGCGGCCTACGACCTCATGGCGCGCCACGAGGTGGACAAGGCGTTCATGCCGCCCACCGCGCTCCGGATGCTGATGTCGGTCGACGACCCCGAGGACCGGTTCGATCTCTCCCTCGGGACGTTCGCGTCGGCGGGCGAACCCCTGACCTCGGAGGTCGTCGACTGGGTCGACGACACCTTCGAGAACGTCGCGATCAACGAGTTCTACGGCCAGACCGAACTCAACCTCGTCGTCGGCAACTCGGACGCCTGGTTCGACACCCGGCCCGGGAGCATGGGGAAGCCGTTTCCCGGCTACGAGGTGCGAGTGCTCGACCCCGACAGCCGCGAGGAACTCGCGACCGGCGAGGTGGGCGAACTCGCGGTCAGGCCGGGCGATAGACGCGTCTTCTTCGACGAGTACTGGAAGCTACCCGAAAAGACGGCCGAAAAGCAGACCGAAGTCGTCCCCGCGAGCGAAGCGAGCAGGGAGTCGGAAGAGCGACGCTCTTCCGGAAGGTGGTTCCTCACCGGCGATCTCGTGAAACGCGACGACGAGGACTATCTTTGGTTCGTTTCCCGGACCGACGACGTGATCCTGACGAGCGGCTACCGCGTCGGCCCGATGGAAGTCGAGGAGGCGATTCTCCACCATCCCGAAGCCGAACAGGCAGGCGTCATCGGCGTCCCCGACGAGACTCGCGGCGAGGCGATCAAAGCGTACGTTCAGCCCACCACGAACGACTACGACCCCGAGGGACTCCGGGAGGAGATTCGCGACCTCGTCCGAGCGCGCCTCGCCGAGTACGAGTACCCACAGCACGTCGAGTTCGTCGACGAACTCCCGACGACGACCACCGGCAAGATCCGGCGCCGATCGCTCCGTGATCGCGAGGAAACATCGAACGCGACCGACGACTAGTACGGCCGAGCGTTCGGTCAGCGTTCGAACCGACCGACTCGAGTCACACCGCGTCGTTTCCGACGAAACCGGTTCCAACGAACCGACAGTCAAAGTCGGTTTTATCAGTCCACCGCGTGAAATCCACACTATGCACCGCGTGCTACTCCCCGTCGACACGAACGAGAGTCGGGCGATCCAACAGGCGACGTACGTCGCCTCGCTGCCGGATGCGGAGCAATCGGTCGAAGCGTACGTCCTGTTCATCTTCGACGAGGAGAGCGCGAACCTGCCCAAGGAGTTCGAGCAGTACAAGTCGGCCTCGAGAATCGGCTCCGTCCGCCGCGCGAAGGAGCGACTCGAGGAGGCCTCCGTCGACGTCACCGTCCTCGAGAAAAGCGGCGGGGTCGAAGAAGGGGGAATTCTCGAGACGGCCCGGGAGTACGACGTCGACTCGATCGTGCTCGGCGGCCGGAAACGCTCGCCGGTCGGCAAGGCGGTGTTCGGCAGCGTCACGCAGTCGGTGATCCTCGAGACCGATCGGCCGGTCGTCGTCACGGGCGGCGGGCAGGACTGAGTCGGATCGTCGCGACTGGTTCTGCGATTCCCGACCGTTAGACGCGCGAGTG
Source organism: Natronorubrum halobium (assembly GCF_051351675.1). Classification (NCBI taxonomy): domain Archaea; kingdom Methanobacteriati; phylum Methanobacteriota; class Halobacteria; order Halobacteriales; family Natrialbaceae; genus Natronorubrum; species Natronorubrum halobium. The sequence goes on along the minus strand of NZ_CP195595.1, from coordinate 4,485,057 downwards.
GCCGTTCCGGTCGAGTATCGTCTCCTCGAGTTCGCACCCTAATCGGCTTTCACGCGGACGTTGCTCGTCGTGCCGTCCGCCGATTTGCTATGGCGTCCGGCCGCTTGTCGAACGCTCTCCGCATCGTTCGATGGTCCGGGTTTGCGGCTGTGATGACGACTCGAGCCGGAGTATGACTGGTTCCGGCGTTTCACCTGCCCGTTTGCTGACCCTTATCCGTCCGACGGTAGATGTGGACGCATGGCACTCGAGAAACCGGATCTCTCCGGTCAGACGGCGTTCATTACGGGGACGACACGCGGCATCGGCAAGTCGATCGCACTCGCCCTCGCGGACCAGGGTTGCAATATCGTCTCGACCGGCAAAACGAGCGAGGCGGACGACGATTACGAAGACCGCGACCTCGAGGGATCGATCGAGCGGACGGCCCGCGAGGCCGAGGAACGGGGCGTCGACGCCCTGCCGATCGAACTCGACGTTCGCGACGAGGCGGCCGTCGAGGCCGCAGCCGACCGCGCAATCGACGAGTTCGGGGAGGTCAACATCGTCATCAACAACGCGAGCGCGATCCAGCTCGCGTCCGTCGAGGACCTCCCACCCAAGCGGTTCGATCTCCTGACGGACGTCAACGTGCGGGGAACGTACCTGACCTCGAGAGCGTTCGCCGACCACCTCCGCGAGGTCGAGGACGCCTGGCTGCTCACCAACGCGCCGCCGGTCGGCATCGACCGATCCCCCGGGTCGGGACCGTACGCGTGGTCGAAACTCGGCATGTCGTTCGTCACGCTCACGCTGGCGAGCGAACTCGGCGGCGACGACGTCGGCTGTAACACGTTCTGGCCCGTGACGGCGATCGATACCCGCGCGACGCGGTACTTCGGGATGGGGACCGAAGACGACTGGCGAACGCCCGAGATCGTCAGCGACACCGTCCTCGAGATTCTCGGCCGCGACCCCGCGGAGTTCACCGGGAATGCGGTCTACGACGAGGAACTGCTTCGAGAAGCCGGTGTGGACGATTTCTCGCGCTACAATCTGACCGAGGGCGATCCGGCGCCCGGATCGGCGCAGTTGTTCGATCCCGAATACAGTCGCCCGGAGTGACGGCCACCGGCTGGTGTCGACTCGAAACGAGACGGCTACGACGCGAGTTCGGGTGACTCGGTCGTCGCCGTCTCGGCCTCGAGCGCGAGCGGCACCGAATCGACTGCGATCGAGGGGGATTCTCCAGCCGGTTCGCCACCGGCACTCGAGGCGCCGCCGTCGGTCTCCTCGACGACGTATCGCTGGCCCAGCATCGGATCGAGCAGACTGTCGACCTCGCCGCGGTCGTCCCGGAGGACGGGTGCGTCGGGATCGGGATCGCCCAGGTGATTGTCGATCTGGTCCGCGAGGTCGACGCTGAGGTTGCGTTCCTCGTTCCGCTCGGCCAAATCGGCCTCGGAGAACCCGGTCGCGTCGTTCGTCCCCACAATCTGGATGTTCTGGATGGCGCTCGAGTCGGAGGTCCGGAAGGCGTACGTGTCGCCGAAGGCCTCGTCCATCGTGTTCTGCTGGGCGTGATAGAATTCGGCGGCCGGCCCGTTCGGTGCGGCGATGACGTTGGCGTGGAAGATGCCGTCGTCGGCCAACCGCTCGCTCACGAGGGTCATGAACTCCACGGTGGTCAGGTGGAACGGCACCTGATCCTGTTTGTAGGCGTCGAGGACGATCAGATCGTAGGTCTCGTCGGTCTGCTGGAGGAACTGCCGGCCGTCGTAGACGTGAGAGGTCATGTTGTCGTCGTGCTCGAGTCCGAAGTACTCCTCGGCGGCGTCGGTGACTTCGGGGTCGATCTCCACGACGTCGATGTCGGCGTCGTAGTGGTCCTCGAAGTCCTGCGGGCCGGAGTAGCCGCCGCCACCGATGAACAGCACGTTGTCGACGTCCTCGACGTCGTCCGTCATGAGCATCGGCAGGTGAAAGTACGTCGTGTACTCGAAGACGTGTCGGTCGGGATCCTCGAGGTCCACCGCGCTGTGTCGCGCGCCGTCTAAGTACAGCGTCCGGACGTCGCCGTCGTCGACGACCTCGAGTTCCTGGTAGGCGGTCTGAGTCTGGTAGACGACGTCGCCGCGGTGGTCGATCGCGACCGGACCGGCACCGGTCGCGGCGACGAGCAGGAGAACGGCGACGACGCTCGCGAGGACCGGTTTCCGCGAGAGGGAGGGAACGTCGAGCGCGAACGCCGTTCCGACGAGCGTGAGTCCGAACAGGAGGCCGATGGTGTCGATGCTCATCGCGGGGATGAGGACGAACGTGGTCGCGGCCGAGCCGAGGATGCTGCCGATCGTCCCCAGTGCGTAGACGTGTCCCGACGCTTCACCGATCCCGTTCTTCTGTGAGAGTTCGGCGGCGTAGGGGCTGATGAAGCCGAGCAGGTACGTCGGCGGCCCGAAGAGGATGATCGCCGCCGGGAGCGCGGCGTACCGCGGCGGCAGTGCGATCGTCGCCGTATATCGCAGGAGGAGGTCGCTCGCGTAGATCACGACGGCGACGTACATCGCCGTTCCGAGCAACAGCCACGTCATCTCCCGGTTCGTCGCGGTGCTGGCTCGCTTCCCGCCCTGCCAGTAGCCCAGGCTCAACGCGGCGAGAACGACGGTGAGGATCCCACCGACGGTGTAGATGTGGCTGCCGAACTGCGGGGCGATGAGTCGAACGGCCAAGATCTCGAGACCCATGCTCGTGACTCCCGAAACGAAGACGGCGAGTTCGGGTTTCGTGGGCCGATAGTTCGCGGCGGTCCGCACGTCCATTAGCCGACCGAAATAGGTCCCGCGGTGAGTACTTGTCGTCTCGGTATCGGTCCGGGAGTCGGGGCCCTTCTGCTGCTGTCGCGGTCACGAGTCCCGTCTGCGCTGATACCGTTACGGCCGCGTCATACCGTCACGGCCGGGTCATGACGTGAGTGAGCACGAACACCGCAACCGCCACGACTGCGACGGTCACGGCGCCGAACTCGAGGGCTCCGACGAGGTCCGCACCCCAGACGAACATGGCGGCGAACAGCGTCGACAGCACCGCGTTCAGCAGGACCAGCACCCGCGGGTCACCCTCTGACGACTCGAGTCCCTCCTGCAACCCGTTCGGCTCGGCGTCGGGGTCTGCCATGGCTGAATACGGGAACGTCGCCCACTTATCCGTTTCCCTGCCGGAAGCGGCCGTCGCGGCTCCGGCGACACGGGCATTTATCTCGGTCCCCACGAAGGTCACCGGTATGCGCGAGGTGACGGTCTCCCGAGTCGTCGATGCGTCGCCGGTCGTGGTATCCCGGTGGCTCGATCCGCCGACCATCGTCGAGGCGGAGGGAAGCTTCACCGTCGAGACGATCGACGAGCGGGCCGACGCGACGGTCGTCGTCGCCAGCGGCCCCGGAATGCGACTGCCGCTGCGATTCGAGGACCGCGACGAATCGATATACTACACGCAGGAGGGAGAGCAGGGGCCGTTCTCCCACATGGAGACGTGGATCGACCTCGAGGACGTGCCCGACGGCACGCGAGTCACGATCCGGTCGTCGGTCTCGCTCGCCGCACCGCTGCCCTTCGGCGACCGGATCGCCGCCTGGAAACGCAAAGGGGAGCTGACGCGAGCGCTCGACTCGCTCGCGGACGAGTTCGGAGAGAGCGGGTAAATCGCGGACGGCGGACGTAATCAGGGTGCTCGGACCACCACGTCTTCGTCCTCGCCGCTCGGGAACGGGTTCTCGAGGTCCGCCGCCGTCTCCCACTCCTCGTCCGTGACCAGACAGTTCTCGAGCGCCGCCTCGAGTCGCTCGTCGTCGGTCTCGGTCCCGATGAAGACCAGTTCCGTCCGTCGGTCGCCGTGCTCGTCGTGCCACGCGAGGTCGGGTCGATTAGAGCGGTAGAGATCCCGTTGCATCTCCGGAAGGGCGGCGATCCACGGGCCGCTGGTGCTCGCGCGAACGGACGGGCCCGCGTGGGAGACGTCGATTTTGACGTCCCGTCCGGCGATCCAGACGATTCCCTTCGAGCGGACGATCCCGTCGGGGAGCTCCCGCAGGAACGACGCGAACCGCCCGGGGTGGAACGGCCGTCGCGCGCGAAAGACGACGGAGTCGACGCCGTAGACCTCGTCGGGGTGGCGGTGATCGTGGCCGCGTCCGTCTTCTCCGAGGTCGTGTTCGTGATCGTCCGCTCCGCGAGCGTGCGAGTGGCCGCTATCTCCGTCGTCGTGGTCGTGTTCGTCCCCACCCGCTCCGTTCTCGCGCTCGTCCGCCAGCGCGCGCTGCCAGCCGGCGATCTCCCCCATCCGGTCGGGATCGAACAGGTCGACGCCGAGCACGCGGTCTGGATCGACGGTACTGAACTCCGTTCGGACGATCTCGGCGTCGGGCTGGAGCGCGTGGACGAGCGCCTCCGCCTCCTCGAGTTCCGCTGCCTCACAGAGATCGGCCTTGTTGCACAGGACGAGGTTCGCGACCTCGAGTTGCTCGATCATGAGGTCCGAGAGCGGTCGCGTGTCGTCCCCGTCACCCGCGGTCTCCCCCTGCCGTTCGGGTACCTCCTCGCCGGCGAAGTGGTCGAGAAAGAGGCGGGTATCGAGAACGGTAACGAGCGCGTCGATCTCGTAGCTGGCGGCCACTCGCGAGGTGGTCGTAAAGAGCCGCGCGACCGGTTCGGGTTCCGAGATGCCCGAGGACTCGACGAGCAGGTGATCGAAGTCGCGCTCGCGGGCGAGTCGAACCACTGCTGTCTCGAGGTCGTCCTGGAGTTCACAGCAGATACAGCCGTTCGAGAGTTCGGCGACGCCGTCCTCGAGATCGAGGTCGGAGCCCTCGGCGACCAGTTCGGCGTCGACGTTCACCGCGCCCATGTCGTTGACCAGGACGGCGAGGTCGCGCTCGCCCGCGTTGCGCAGGAGGTGATTGACCAGCGTCGTCTTGCCCGCACCGAGGCTCCCCGAGAGCACGGTGACGGGAATTCCACCGGATGCTGATGACATACCGGGGAGGTTGTGACTCGAGGGTCAAGAAGCGTCGTGTTGCGGCCGACGCGTCCCGCGGACGGGGTGTCAGACGCGACAGCTTTTTGCCTTCGGGCCCGAGCATGACCGACGATGACACTCGCCGATCGGATCGCTTCGTTCCGGGAGACACTCGAGGAGTGGCTTCGCGGGCTCTTTCACGGGATGTTCACGCACCCGGCCTACGAGAAGATCGAGGCCGAGGCCGAAGATACGGAGGACGCGTTCATGCTCTCGTGTTTCCCCGACGCCTTCGGCATTCCGAGTCCCGTCTCCTACTACACGGCCGAACTGCTGCCCTACCTCGAGGACGAGTATCAGGCCTGGGAGCGGCGCATGTGGGACCGGCAATCCGTGATCGAACGCAAGGGCCACCAGTACCACTTCTGAGCCGATGGCGACCTTCACATTCTTCGGCGGCAAGGGCGGCGTCGGCAAGACGACCGTCTCGAGCGCCTACGCACTGGAGTGCGTCGAGGCCGGACTCGAGACGCTCGTGGTCTCGACGGACCCGGCCCACAGCACGGCCGACGTCTTCGACCAGGAGTTCAGCGACGAACCGCGACCGGTCGAGGGGTACGACGGGCTCTCGGCGATGGAGATCGATCCGGAACAGGAGGTCCAGGACCACCTGATGGACCTGCGCCGACAGCTCGACTCCCAACTGAGCGCGGCGATGGTCAACGAGGTCGACATCCAACTCGAGATGGCCCACCAGACGCCGGGCGCCTACGAGGCCGCCCTCTTCGACCGGTTCGTCGAGGTCATGCGAAACGCCGACCCCTACGATCGAGTGGTCTTCGACACCTCGCCGACCGGCTCGACGCTCCGGCTGCTCGCCCTGCCGGAACTCCTCGAGCGCTGGATCGACCGGCTGATGGACAAACGCCGGCGCAGCATCGATCTCTTCGAGAAGGCCGCGATCGGGAATCAGGAGCCCCGACGCGTGATGGAGGGTGACCCGATCCTCGCGCGACTCGAGGAACGCAAGGAGCGCTTCGAGTTCGCCGGCGAGGTGCTGCGCGAGGACGCCGCCTTCTACCTCGTGTTGAACCCCGACGAGCTCTCGATCCGGGAGACGCGCCGCTCGCTCGAGACGCTCGGCGAGGCCGACTTGCCCGTGCGCGGCCTCGTCGTCAACCGGCTGACGCCCGAGCCGGAGTCCCACGAGGAGGGACGCGGTGCCACCTACCTCCGCGATCGGGTCGAGACGGAGCGCGAACGTCTCGAGTACATCGAGCGGGAGTTCGACGTGCCGGTCGTGGCGACGATCGAGACGCGCGTCGAGGAGGTCCGCGGATCTATTCTCGAGGATGTCGCGAGTGACCTCGAGATTTCGGTGGGGGACGATCGGCCGCGGACGAGTTGAGCGCACCGGTCGTTCTCGCCAGCGCACTAATATTCAGCCCCATCTGCCGCGACCGTTTATACGAATCGCCGGTTTCGCCCGTGATTGGGCGTATGATCAGGGCTAGTAGAAACCACAATAAATTATATTTATATTGCTCCCGTTCAACAGATGGTTAGGGAGACAATACCATGGCAGGAGTAATCTGGATCGTGGCACTGGTGCTGACGACGTTTACTGCCGCGTACATCGGGTACGGGCGGTACCTTTCACAGTTCGTGGGGTTAGACGACAGTCGGGAGACGCCAGCACACAAGTACCAGGACGGACAGGAGTACGTACCGGCGAAGAAGCCGGTGCTACTGGGGCATCACTATTCGAGTATCGCGGGCGGCGCACCCGTCGTCGGCCCGATTACGGCGGCACTGGTCTGGGGCTGGGTGCCGGCCGTGCTGTGGGTCGCGATCGGGAACCCGCTGATGGGCGCGGTTCACGACTTCATCTCGCTGTCGAGCAGCCTTCGACACGAGGGGAAGTCGATCGGCTACATCATCGGCGAGTACATCGGTGAACGGGGCAAAAACATGCTCCTGTGGTTCGCGTTCTTACTGACGATCCTGGTCGTGGCAGTGTTCGCACTCGTCATCGGGGTCGTGCTGAACGCGTACCCGTCGGCGGCGACCGCGAGTCTGCTGTACATCACGCTCGCGTTCGTCTTCGGGATCTGGCTGTACCAGCTGGGACTTCCGTTCTCGGTCGGTACGGTCGTCTTCGTCGCGGGCGTCTTCGCGTCGGTCTGGATCGGTATCCAGTACCCGCTCGCGATCGTCCCCGGCGACTACCCCGAGGGAACGCTCGTGTTGCTCGACTCGGCGGCGTTCTTCCCGGAACTGCTCGACAGCGCGAACATCGGTGCGTGGGTGCTGGTGATGCTCGTATACGGCGCAGCCGCGAGCATCCTGCCGGTGTGGATGCTGTTGCAGCCGCGTGACTACCTCTCGTCGTTCCTCCTGTACACGGGGGTCGGCGGGAGTCTGCTCGCGGTCATCGTCGGCACGTTCGCCACCGGGATGGGCAGCGACGCCATTCACCCCGATACCGGCAATCAACTGAGCTTCGAAATCACGACCGGTGCGTGGTACGGCTTCCTCGGCCAGGGCGGCCCGCTCGCGGAGATGCTTCCGCTCATGCCGTTGTTCCCGCTGCTGTTCCTCACCATCGCGTGTGGGACGATCAGCGGCTTCCACTCGCTGGTTTCCTCGGGGACGACGTCCAAGCAGTTGAACAAAGAAACTGACGCCAAACTGATCGGATACGGTGGGATGCTCGCCGAGGGGCTGCTGGCGGCAGTCGCACTCTGTGCGGTGACGGTCGTCGCGATTCCGGCGGCCGGCGGCGGGATCGGGCTCGCACTGCCGAACTTCGCGACCGGTGGCGGCGCCATCCTCACGGCACTCGGCATCCCGTTCGAGTACGCCGCGCCGTTCATGGCGCTCGTGCTCGCGAGCTTCCTGCTGACGAGCATGGACACGGCCGTCCGACTGGGACGGTACATGTTAGAGGAGATCGTCGGCACGCCGGAGACGCAGGTCGAGGAGTACGCGGCCAACCGCTACGTCAACACGTCGATCATCGCCGTCGTCGCGTTCTTCCTGCTCGGCAGCGGCCGATGGGAGGACCTCTGGACGCTGTTCGGCGGTGCGAATCAGCTGCTGGCCTCGCTGGCGCTGCTTTCCGGCACCGTCTGGCTGGCCAACTGGAGCAAGTCCAAACAGCTGCTCTCCACCGGCGGTCCGATGGCGCTGATGGGATTCATCACGGTGATCGGTCTCAGCTGGGTCGGGATCTATCAGATCCTCGCCGGACGGCTGCTCGGAATCACCGCCGAGGCGGAGACGGGACTGATCGGCCAGCTTTCGGCCGTCGTTCAGATCGCCATCATCGCGATCCTCATCTACCTCGCGCTGTCGCTGTTCAAGATCGGCTACGACAACATGCAGTCGGCTCGAGAGACCGGCGGCGGCGTCGCAGCCGACGTGAGTTCGGACGACGACTGAAACCGATCGCGACCCGGGGTTGCGATTTCCGACCGCGATACCGTTTTTTGTCGATTCGAATCCGATCAGCTCACGCTCCGTCGGCTGTGGTATCTGGAACGAGAGGAGGAGTGAGAATCCGCCCGTGCGGACCTCGACTGTGGGGATACCGACTACAGCTGTAACCGTCGAGAGATCAGATCGAGAATGCCGGGCTCGTTCCGCTCGATCGGATCCCAGAGCCGGAAGGCGGTCGCGACGTCGGCGTTCTCGCTCGCGACTAGCGCTTCGTTCTCGGGCGACACGACGGCCAGATTGATCTCGTAGTGGCCGTGGTAGCCGTACTTCAGCAGCGTTCGGCCGTCGAATCCCGAGACGCGGTCGCGGATCGCCTCGGGGATCGAGGGCGCGACCGCGACGAACGTAAAGTCCGTCGAGAAGTGTTCTTCGTCGGGATCGATCCACTTGTCGGCCAGCCGCTCGCCGAGATTGACGAATCGGTCGAGGGTCCGATCGTCGACTCGGTCGACCCGCCTGACGAACAGGTGCTCGGTCGACTCGTGTTCGGCCAGCGACAGCGCGGGGTGGAGAAAGTGCTTCTTACTCGAGAGCGCCATCTGCCCGTACAGCGTGAACCGTTCGCCCTCGACGGCGTACTCCTTCTCGAGGTCGTAGTTGTGCATGAGCCGGTCGCTCACCCGGTCGACGTACTCGTCGTCCCAGTCGGGGACCGCCTCGAGCATCTCGTTCGGGGAGGGCTCGGCATTAGCGCCGGGTACCGTGTCCTCGGGTGGCTCTACGGCGGTATCGCTGTCGTCGGGGTCGCGCGTGCGGTCACTCATATATATCTGTCACCGATTCGGTCCTCCGGGGCGTGCCAGCCGAGCGGTGCTGACTCGGCGCGTGGCCGGTCCATGTGGGCTGATGGCACGACGTATCCAAAAGTCCGTCGGCACCGTCGGGACGAGACTCCAGTTGCTTGGGCCGTGATAGCACTTAAGGATCGGTAACACCTACTGAACGACCATGACCAAAGATCGCGAAGCGTGCGGCCGTTGCTCGATGTCGGTCGCCACCGACGTCGCGAACGCGGACCGGTCCGCCGACGAGCGAGCCGATCGGGACCCCTACGGCGAGCACCGAATCGAGGTCGACGAAGGGCAGTTGCGATCGTTCTCGCCGAGCGGCTGGCTTTCGGACGTCTCGAGTCGCCTCGACGACGTCGCCCAGCGCGTGATCTGGCGGCGGTAGTGCGCGTACTGAGACGGGCGGTATCGATCAGTCGAATCGCGCGAGGGGGCCGTTCGGACCGGCAGCAGAACCGAGTCTGCGGATACGATCGGCAGCGGTTTCGATCGCTGGACGCAGTTCCGGACCGCGTCGTCGTTCCGGTATTGTCAGCGATAGCGGCGACCCACGACGCGTCGGATGGCCCGCGTTCGATCCAGCACCGTCGCGAGGACGAATAGCGCCGTAACGATTGCGCCGAGCGTCAGCCCGGAAAACGGCAGTTCCCCCACTGCGAATACGAGCAGGAAACTGACGCTCGCGGCGAGCGCCGCAACGTAATACGGCTGATTGCCGTGCCCCTCACTGTCCGCTCCTTCGAAATCCGTTTTCGGAGTGGAATCGTCGGCGCCTCGAGAGACGGTCGGAACAGTTGGAGGTCGTCGGTGGGACGAACGAGTCCACGAGCCTTGTCGTACTCGATGACGCCCGCTTCGTCGAGTTTCGGGAGGTGCGACTGGTAGAGCGGGATGTAGACGCGCTGGCGCTGTGTCGAGGTCAAGTCGGCTACGGTCGTCCCGTGTTCCTCCGCTGCGACGTGTTCGGCGATATCGCGCATCCTGACGGAACCGTTTTCGTGCAATAGGTACCGGATCGTCTCCCGCCGTCGGAAGGTCTGGAGGAGATGAAACACGTCGTCGTCGGAGAGGCACGTCGATACTTCGACTGCTGTCGCGCTGGAGGGCGCGTACGAGGCGTGGACGGGGCGGTTTGAGGTCGCCATACTACTCGACCGAGTGGGGGACTCAGACCTACGTAAGCTTTTTTGTATTACTTTTAATTATAGATATTATATAGATGTCTCTCGGATACAACGCGACAGGTCGAACGCGTTTCCCGATCGCCAGCGGGAGGCCGCCGACACGTCGGCGTCGGCCGCCGATCGGTCAGGAGATACCGCTCTTCCACGCACCGTCTCTCGGATACGCGGCGGCGACGGCGGCGAAACTGAAGGGACGCCGCTCGCGGCCATCCCGATTCTGTCGGTCCGTCGCGAACCGGCGCGCGACCGTTCGACGACCGGTCATCTCGACGCTCCCTCCCGTTCCTCGGTGTCGCTCGACCGCACCTCGAGAAACCCCTGACTGGAAACGGTTATTCGGAAACCGAGGTAGGAGAACTTGACCGACCGGTGATCCGGTGCGGACGGTGCCAGCAGTCCGTCGAGCGCGTCGGGATCGATCGCGTCGTACAACGGCACCTCGTGGTCGAACTCGTCGCCGAGCGATTCGAGGGCTGCGACGACGGCCAGACTCGGTGACACCGTGGAAGCGTCGTACGCGATCCGGTACGTTTCGGTATCCGAGTTGTACTCGAGCATCTCGACGGCGTTAACTGACATCTTCGTCATTGGTCTCCTCGACGATCTGTTCACCGAAGTGATCGAACGGCTGGATGTGGGAACTCTTGAGTACTTTCGAGTTGACGACCGTAAGACCGAGTTCGCTCAACTCGTCGCCGACGCGGCCGATGTCGTCGGTGTCCGTCCCGACGGCTTCGATCTGAATGTTCTCCGTTCCGTTGAGCACTTCGTGAATACGAACGACACCACTCACGCCTCGAGCCTGATTCGCGAGCGCTTCTCGCTCGAGGTTGGGTGCGCTACAGATGAAGAGCATGTGGAGCTGGAGACCCGCTTTGTCGTAATCGATCTCCGGATGGTAGCCCCGAATGATCCCTTCGGATTCCATCGTTTCGATCCGGTTTCGGACGGTACTGGCCGAGACACCGACTTGTTCCGCCATCTCGTGTGTCGTGATCCGACGGGAGTCCTGTTGGAGTAAGAACAAAATCGCCTTATTGACGTCATCTAGCTCCATGAATCACGATTTTGCAGTCTCCGGAGGATGCGATCATATTTTCGCCAAAATACGATGGTATGCCTTATAATTAGCAATTCACCGAGGAAAGGAAGAGGGTGAGCCGGGTTGGTACTGCGAAGATCACAGCCGAGCGCAATTGATGAATTAATAATGAACGATCGTCGTCGCGCTATCGGGATCGCCGTCACGCAACTCGTTCGTCTCGTTCGAACGACCGTCGCACCCGGTGTCGCCGCTCGGAGTGACGATTACGTACCCGTGACCCGCAACCAGTTGGAGACCCGATACGTCGTTCGAGACGGGGAGTCACCCGTTAGTTGGTCGTGATGACCTCGATCACGTCCCGGGACTCGACCTCGTAGTCCTTGCCGAGTTGCCGGTTCGACCGGCAGTCGATGGCGTGGAGGAACCCGTCGCCGATGTCCGAGTGGAGGCTGTACGCGAAGTCCTCCGCGGTCGCGTTCGGCGGGATCAGATAGCAGTCGGGCAGCACCTCGCCGCGTTCGTTCCCGAGGCCGTTCGCGCCGCCGGGGAACACCGGCGTCACCTCGAGGACGTCGAATAACGCGGTCTCGATGGCCGCCTGAACGCCGCTCGCTCCGTACTCGGAGAGGAACTCACGGATCTGCTCCAAGCCCTGTTCCTGTTCGCCCGAGATATCGCCCGTAATGTCGAAGTCGTCGTCGCCGGGCCGGTAGTCGACGACGCCGGCCTGATCCGCCGATTTCAGGGCCTTCTCGGCGTGAGCGCTACAGGGGACGATCGTCAGGTGCTCGTAGTCGGGATCGTTCGTGATCTCCTCGTAGTTCGCCTGCGCTTCGGGCGTGTCCATCTTGTTCGCCGCGATGACCATCGGCTTGGTCTCTTTGCGGATCTCCCGGGCCAACTCGAGTTTGTCGTCGTCCTCCCACTCTTCGGGGTCGAAGCCGACGTCGGTCCGTCGGATGAGCCGTTTGATCTCGTCCTCGTTGGTCTTGAACGCGCTCATCTGGACGGCGAGTTCCTCTTCGATGGCATCGTCTTCGGTGGTGTAGCCCGAGGCGTAGCGTTCGATCCCCTTCTCTAAAACGCCGAGATACCACTGGTCGAGTTCCTCCTCCAGGAAGGCGATGTCCTCGCGCGGATCGTGGCCCTCGGTGGGTTCGCCCTCGAGGTCCGTCTCGCCCGAGAAGTCGACGACGTGGACGAGCACGTCGGTCTCGTTTAAGTCCGAGAGGAACTGGTTGCCCAGGCCGTTGCCCTCGTGGGCGCCGGGGATGAGGCCGGCGACGTCGACGAGTTTCGTCGGGACGAACCGGGTGCCGTGGTCGCAGTAGCCCACGTTGGGGGTACACTCTTCGTCGAACTCGGGGGCCGCACAGTCGACGCGGACGTAAGCCTCGCCCACGCTGGGGTCGATGGTCGTGAAGGGGTAGGCGCCTTCGGGGACGTCGTTCATCGTCGCGGCGTTGAAGAAGGAGGACTTGCCGACGGAGGGTTTGCCGACCAGTCCGATCCGGTAACTCGTACTCATTATCCGTCCCAGGAGTGGGGCGATTAAACGGGTTTTCCTTCCGCTCTCGCAGTGTGGTGGGAAGACGTAGCACGGAACTCGGTCGGTTACGTGCCGCTCGAGATCACCGTTCATCGGCATTCATCGGCACCGTCGTCGCCCTGTACTGCTGCACTGTACGGCATTCTCCGCACTGCCCTGCACTCCCGATACTCGGTCGCGCAACGGACACAGCCTGTCCACCCCATCCTACTGCGACGGACGCCGATAGAATCGACTCGTGGGCATACTATTGGATATCTGACCACCATCGCTCGACGGTGTTCCTGTGAATCACCTGTCCACACCGCGGTCGTGGGTCCACACCCCAACCGTGGTACCACGACCCTCGCAACTGTTATCCCTGCAGTGTCCCTACGATTGGTTGTAATGGCGAACGGCAAAGTTGATTTCTTCAACGACACAGGCGGCTACGGTTTCATTGAGACGGACGATGCAGACGACGACGTGTTCTTCCACATGGAAGACGTCGGCGGTCCGGACCTCGAGGAAGGCACAGAGATCGAATTCGATATCGAACAGGCCCCCAAGGGTCCGCGCGCGACGAACGTCGAGCGTCTATAATATCGGCTTCACGTCGCCTCAGGGCGACGCTGACTACTACTTCATTTTTCGCGCCGCTACGTTTCCAGCCACTGCTGATTGCGACGCTCGAGTCGTGATCCGTCGGGCAGCGCCGGCTGTGAGACGCGTACTCGAGCGGCGTTCGTTCTCGACTCCGAAATCAGTATCCCTATCACGAATCGGTACTGACGGGAGTCCATGAAGGTCGGCGCACACGTTTCAATCTCCGGCTCGCGCGTCTCGTCCGACGACGAAACACCGCCGTACGACGACATGCGGAACGCGGTTCACCGACAACTCGCCTTCGGCGGCAACTGCGGACAGGTCTTTACGACCTCCCCGCAGGTCTGGGCTCAACCCGAACTCAGCGACGAGGCAGCCGAGGGCTTTCGGGAAGAGACCGAAGAGAACCTCGAGGGGCCGTGGGTGATCCACTCGGCGTACCTGGTCAACCTCTGTACCCCCAAAGACGACCTCCGACGAAAGTCCAAGGAGAGCATGCAGGCGGAACTCGACGCCGCCGAGCGTCTCGGGATTCCGTACGTCAACGTCCACCTCGGAGCCCACACGGGTGCCGGCGTCGAGGGCGGCCTCGACAACGCGGCGAGTCTGATCGACGAGCTCGAGGTCCCCGAGGGCGTCCAGATTCTCATCGAGTCCGACGCGGGCAGCGGTACGAAACTCGGCGGCGAGTTCGAGCACCTCGCGGGGATCATCGACCGCACCGAGACCGACATCGGCATCTGTATCGACACCGCCCACACGCTGGTCGCGGGCAACGATCTGACGACGCCCGAAGCGGTCGACGAGACCGTCCAGCGCTTCGACGACGAGGTCGGCCTCGAGTATCTCGAGTACATCCACCTCAACGACTCGAAACACGACGTGGGGACCCACAAGGACGAACACGCCCACATCGGCGAGGGCTACATCGGCGAGGACGGGATGAAGGCGATCGTGAACCACCCCGACCTGCGGGACCTGCCGTTCGCGCTCGAGACGCCCACCGAAGACGGCCGCGGCTTCGCGTGGAACATCGAGAAGGTCAAAGCGCTTCGCGAAGCATAGGTTCGTTCGTCGGTTTGCGGAGGCAGAAATACCGGTTTCAGTCCAGGAACGATTTCCACGCTTCGGATTCCGCGACGCGCTTCAATCGTGCGTTTCTCCGCGTCAGTAATCGACGCATGTATCGCTCGAGATAGAGACGAGCGGCGAGCGTACCGATCGGGCCGCCGGGTGCGGAAAACGCGAATTCGTCTCGCATTCGCGTCACGCCGGGTGAAATTTCCGTGAAGTGGTGGTCGTGGCTGAGGCGAGCGAACGGACCATCGACGAGTTCGTCTCTGAAGAACGTCGGATTCTCGTAGGCGGTTATCTCGACCGTCATCTCGAGGGGGACGCCGAAGTGACGGGCACGCCAGGTCACGCGGTCGTCTTCGGCCAGCAGTCCGCTCGGCGGGCCGCCGACCGCTGACTCGTCGTGTTCCGACATCGTCTCGACGTGAACGTCGACGCTCCTGGAGAGGTCGAACACCCGACCGATCGGCGCGCGGATCGTCGTCTCGAGTTCGAATTCCGCCACGCCTTGATTCGACGTATCAGTAACTTAACTGCTACGCACAATTTCCGTGACCTGTGGTAGCCACACACGTTCGAGACGGTAAACGACCCGTTTTTACGCTTGGCTCCGTCTTTTCGGAACGTGCGCGAGTTCTCCGAGGACTACCTGCACCGGACCCGAAAGGGCATGTGGGACGACTCCCGCGAGGCCCTCGAGCCGCTCGCACTCGACGCTCACAGCCGAATTCTCGACGTCGGCTGCGGGACCGGCGAGTTGAGCCGCGTCCTCCGCGAGGAGGCGGCCGATGACGCTACGGTGGTCGGCTGTGACGCCGACCGCGAGTTGCTCGCGGTGGCGGCCAGACACGACGCGGGCGACGACTCGACACCGTTCGTCGCGGGCGACGCCCTCCGCCTGCCGTTCCCCGACGACGCGTTCGACCTCGTGGTCTGTCAGGCGCTGTTGATCAACCTGCCCGACCCAGCGGCCGCCCTCGAGGAGTTCGCACGCGTCTCGACCGACCTCGTCGCGGCCGTCGAACCCGACAACGCCGCCGTCGAGATCGACTCGAGCGTCGAGAGCGAGGACCGACTCGAACGGCGGGCCCGACGGGCCTACCTCGAGGGCGTCTCGACCGACGTCGCGCTCGGAGCCGGCGCTCGCGAGGCGTTCGAGGAGGCGGGACTCGAGGTGTGCGAGACGCGACGGTACGACCACGTTCGGACGGTTGCACCGCCCTACAGCGAGGCGTCGCTACTCGCGGCGCGGCGAAAGGCGATCGGGGCCGGATTGGCCGACGACCGCGAGACGATGCTCTCGGGAGCGTTGACCGAATCGGCGTACGACGACCTTCGGAGTGCGTGGCGGGAGATGGGCCGCGACGTGATCGACCAGATGGAGTCACGGGAGTACCGTCGCGAGGAGGCCGTCCCGTTTTTCGTCACGGTCGGTCGCCTGCCGTAGTCTCGAGTCCTCGGCGACGCCTCGAGCGTACGACGGGACCGATCACCACGGGAGCAGCGCTCGCAGTCCGGCGCCCAGCAACCCGCCGAGAAGGCCGTCGACGACGGTCAGAACTGAGAACGTGAGGACGATCAGCACGACGCTCGGTAATCCGAGCCCCGAGAACAGCGGACTGATCGGGCCGAGCGAGGCGAGTACCAACAGCGGTGGCTCGTTGTACAGGCCGAGCGTCACGCCCATGAACGCCGTGATCGTCCCCGCGACGCCGCCGACGATCGCACTCGCGATCGCCGCGTGAGCGATGCCGGACGCGATTCGTCCGACGGCGTACGCAGCGATGAATCCGGCGACGACGCCGCCACCGATACGACCGAGCAGCGGCACCATCAGTGCGTTGAGATTGACGAGCGCCCCGGCGACGACGGCCCCGAGGACGATCCAGCCGTCGATCGCCTCGAGCGGGAGTTCGAACGTTTCACCGTCGTACGTTTCGTATTCAGCCATGGGTGACAGTCATCGTCTCTCCGAAAGAAGTTCGCGCGCCGATTACGCGGCGTTTTATCACGGGGCCAATACGCCCAGCGTCGATGCGGTCGTTTCTCGAAGGTCGTCCGTCGTGTCGTCGACGGCTTCTTCGGTGTGGTCGACGGTATCGTCGACGGTCTCTTCAGTGTGATCGACCGTCTCCTCGGTCGTCTCCGCGAGTTGGTCGTCGGTCTCGTCCGGATTTTCGGTCAGTGTCTCGGTCACGTCGTCCGTGGTGTTCTCGAGGTGATCACCCGTCTCGTCGACGGTATCCTCGGTATGGTTGGCGGTCTCGTCGACGGTCTCCTCGGTGTGTTCAAGCGTGTCGTCGACGGCCTCCTCGGTGGCGGTCTCGTTGACAGCCGCTTCCGTTTCCTCGACGGTTTCGTCGACCGGTTCGGTCGCGTTGCCGACGCGCTCGTCCTCGCTCTCGCCCGGCTCACCGATATCGATCACCGTTCGGTCGGTGTCCTCCTCGGTACTATTGTTGCGTTCGGCGTCGAACCCACCGGTCTCGGGGATCTCACCGTTCGAACCGACTTCGATCGTATATCCGCTCGCTGCGAGTCCCTGTACGGAGACCGAATTGGCATCGACGACGGCGTTCGTCTCGTCGGTCGTGAGACAGTCGCCGACCTCCGAGAGGTCGTTGAGTCCCTCGTTTTGCCGGTCGGTGTGGAGTATCATCGTCGCGTCGGATTGCGTCTGCTCGAGTTCGACCCGTCTGTTCTCGTCGAGGTAGATCGTGACGTCTTCGTAGCCGGCGTCCCGGATGACCACCTGATTGGTATCAGACGCGAGCTGCTGAACACAGACGGTCGCTCCCTCGATGTCACCTAGTTCGAGCGTGACGCTCTCGCGTGCGTCTTCTTGGGCGGCGGCTGGTGCCACCCCGACTCCTGCGACGGGACTCCCGAGGACGACCAGCGCCGCGGCGAGGAGTGATCTGGTTCGGGTCATCTCTCAGGAGCCGTCGCTGCTCGAGGTGGTCTCGCCGGTGTTCTCGTCGGTTCCGCTTCGGTTGACGGTATCGACTCCCTCGCGCAGTCGGACGATCGATTTCCCGACGAGGTGCTGTACGCTCTCGCGCACTCGCGCGCTCGCTTTGTCGACTCTGCTCGGCTCTGAGACGCCCTCGTCGGCCGCTTCGTCGTCGGGCTTCCACGCGAGACAGAGGTTGCCACCGAGGATGCCGAGGAGCATCCCGAGGAACAGCCCACCGAGTGAGCCGAACAGCGAGAAGATCGACAGGACGACGCCGACGACGCCGATCATGTCGGAGTGTTCCGGTTTCGTCAGCGCGAACACGCCCGACACGAAGACGAACACGCCGAACATGGCGCCGATGGCGAGAAGCCCTGCCATCCGTCCGCCGATGAAGATGAGGTCGGGCAGGATCTGCATCGGTACCCAGGTGATGAGTATCCCGGCCAGACACAGCAGGACGCCGCCCAGGAACGGACGCTGGGATCGCCAGCCGTTGAATCGGCTCCATCGGCTCCCGGTCCACTCGGTGGCCCGATCCCATCGGCGCTCGAGGCCGTCGGGGAGGTGTCCGGAGTCGTCCTGACCGTTTTGAGTGGCCATCAGTTATCACCCGTCGTCGGAGCCGCCGGAAGTGTAATCGGCGTCGACCTCGAGACCGGGGAGGCTAATCTCGTTGGAGGCGAGATAGACCATGTCGATTTCGACGTCTTCCTGTACCATTCCGGGACCTTCGCCGTTGATGTCGGTGAGGCGTCCCTCTTCGGGGTCCGCGTTCTCACCGGCCGTCTGCTCGAACTGCACTTCCGGATTGTCGCTCTGCTGGGCGTTGATGACCTGACCGTCGAACGTCGCTTCCTCCGCTTCTAATCCGGTGAGTTTGATGTACTGCTCGTCGGCTTCGACCGTCTCGTCGGCGGTGAACGCGATTTCCATCGTCCCTCCGAGTCCGGGCACTTCCTGCTCTCTCGTCAGCACCAGTCCGTCGATTTCGACGCCGCGTTGTTCGACGACGACGACCGGTGTCGAGCCCTGGTCGTCCTCTCCGTGGCTGGGATAGAGGAGGAACTCGTCGGATCGGATCTCGTCGGCCTCGACGGTGAATCCGCTGCCGCCAGCGCTGGCCATCGCCGTCGCGTAGGCCGTCCCCGACGAGAGGACGATGAGTCCGACTAACGCGACGACGAGGAACGATGCACCGGTGCCGGTCACGAGACGCTTCTTGCTATACATCGTTCTCCCTCCTACCGCCCGATATTTTCGCGTTCTGACGTCGATTCGCGGGGTCTGGACCCGATTCGTTCACGAACTGGCCTCGTAACTGGTCCATCGTATATGACACAAGAACACACCCAACACGGTTTATAATCATTTTTCCTCCTTTGATGCGGGGCTGTTTATATTGAAAACGGCCGTAAATAGTACTACATTGACACCATCTCCGCCGTTTGACACCTCCGACTCGGACCGTCGGGACGGCGAGAACGCGGCCGAACGGTTCGCCGCTCGAGCGAACTGTAATATAAATAGACGTGTAAACGCGGGATAACGCCTATTGGACGGAACGGAGCGTGTTGGAGCATGCACGCACGATCGTTCAGACCGGATGAGATTGTCGACTTCTACAACGAAACCGCGTGGGAGTATCGCTTCTTCTGGAGCGACGTCAACCTTCACTACGGGTTCTACGACGACGAACACACGGGCCATCGGGCGGCTATGACGAACTCCAACAGCGTCTACGCCGACAAACTCGACGTCGACGAGACGGACACGGTGTTGGATATCGGCACGGGACGCGGGGGCTTTCCGACGCACGTCGCGGCCGACCGCGGAGCCGAGGTTCACGGTATCGACATCGATCCGCTTCACGTCAGTGAAGCCAGGGAGAATGCGCGCAAACGCGACGTCTCAGCGAATACCGAGTTCGGCGTCGGAGACTACCACGAGATACCGTACCCCGACGAGACGTTCGACGCGGTCTCCGGTATCGAAACGGTGTGTCACTCGGACCGCAAGGACCGCGTACTCGAGGAGATCCGGCGCGTGCTCAAGCCGGGCGGCCGACTCATGATCTCCGACGGGTACATGAGCCGAACCGACCTGACGGAGCCGGAAGCGGAGAAGATGCGGACGGTACTCGACGGGTGGGCCGTCCCCGACCTCGCTCACGTCAGCGAGTTTCGAGAGCTACTCGAGGACCTCGGATTCGCGGACGTGGCGTTCGACGACCACTACGATCGAATTATCCCGTCCGCTCGACGCCAGTGGTGGCTCTCCCTCGGCGTCACGCCGCTCCTTAAAGTCGCGTCCGCACTCGGCATCAAGAGCGAGTCGTCGGTCGATCAGGGGGTGACGCTCTATCACCAGTACGACGTCATCGAGCGGGGAATCGCGGTCCACGGTGATTTCACTGCCACGCTGCCGGAGTAGTGAGAGCGGACTCGCTACTGATTCGACGAAACGGCGCCGCCGCCGTCCTCGAGGGAACTGTAGCCGAAAAATGGTCGACGTCTGTCAGTACGGCCCGTAATGTCTCTGACAAACGGTAACAAGAAGTACGTTCGTATTGTGGTGACTGTCGCGAGATGAGATACGCAAAATGCATCATCATTCCCGACGACGAGGGACTGCACCCCGTCGACCAGCAAATCGCCGAACACGCCGACGTTTCGCGTGACCTCCTTCACAACATCAATCTCCTCAACGACGACACGATCGTCGTCCTCTACCAGCTATCGGGCGACCGAGAGGCGCTCGAGACGATTCTAGAGGAGTCGTCGATGGTCAACATGTATCAGCTCTCGGGAGACGACGACGTCATACACGCCTACGCTCACGTCAAGGCTCACGAACGGCTCGTGGGGCTGTTGGGCATGCTCCGCGAGTTCGAGTTCATCTTCGATACGCCCCTCGAGTACACGCGTCGTGGCGGACTGCGCGTCACGATGATCGGCGACGTGGGGAGCTTCCAGAAGGCCATTCCGGACGTCCCGGACGGAATCAGATTCAAGCTCCTCAAGACGGGCACCTACGAACCGGACACGGACCGATTGTTCTCTCAGCTGACCGAACGACAACAGGAGATCCTCCAGACCGCCGTCGATATGGGCTATTACGGCGTCCCCCGAGCGGTAACACACGAAGACATCGGCGAGGAACTCGGCTGTACCGGGGGGACCGTCGGCGGCCACTTGCGAAAGATCGAAGCGAAAATTCTCGCACAGATCGTTCCGTAACGCTCGAGCGAACCGAGACCCGAGAACGAGGGTTGTCGGCTGCTACCGCGGCAGTGCGACGGGGGACGGATAACTGCATCTCTCACGTTAGTGTACTCGAACCGTACAACGAGCGCGCGCTACAGTTCGTCTCGAGGGCCGAACGCACCGGGCGCGGCCGGTTAGAAACTGAAGAGGTCGACGCCGCCGGTGACGCCGACGACCTGCCCCGTAACGTAGTTGGCCTGTTCGGAACAGAGGTACGCGATCAGGTTCGCGACGTCTTCCTCGCGTCCGAGTCGCCGCTGCGGCGTCGCCTTGGCGATTCGGGCGAAGTGTTCGTCGACCTGCGCTAACTGTTCGACCGGCAGGTCCGCGAGCGCGCCGACAACGATGCTCGGGGCAACGACGTTGCTCGTGATACCGTGTTGGGCGCCTTCCAGGGCGAGCGTCTTCCCGAACCCGATCAGGGCCGACTTCGTCGCGCTGTAGGACGCCTGCCCGAAGCCGCCCTGCCAGCCGGCCACCGAGGACATGTTGACGATCCGGCCCCACTCGCGTTCTTTCATCCCGGGGTAGACCGCGCGGGTGACGTTGTAGGTCCCCGTCAGGTTGACCGCGACATCGCGATCCCAGATCTCGTCGTCGAAGTCCTCGACCCTGTCGCGGGCGTCGACCATCCCGGCGTTGTTGATCAGCACGTCGATGCCGTCGACGTCCTCTTCGACGGCCGAAATCGTCTCCGCGACCTCGTCGCGATCGGTCAGATCGCACTCGAGGGCGTGGGCCGTGCCGCCCGCGTCTTCGATGTCGTCGACGACCGTCTCGGCCGCGTCGATGTCGACGTCCAGCGCGACGATCTCGGCGCCTTCCTCGGCGAGTACTTCACAGTCGACGCTGCCGATACGACCGCCCGCTCCCGTGACGAGCGCGGTCTTGTCGTCAAGTCCGAAGTCCATATCTCGTGGGATAGCGGCGACGGCGAAGGACGTTGCTCGACGGATAGCAGGCCGTTTATGTCGAGGCCGACGACGGGGTCGCGATTCCACACCGCGCCGTCCGACGGGTCCGCGGGCCTCGCAGACGGTGAGCGCGAATCCGACGGCGTCGACCTTCAACCACCGCGTATCCCAGTGAGTACGCTTTAGCGAATCAAGAGTGGTAACGAGAACGAATGTCCCGAGACGCGCCACGCTGGTCCGCGGAGTACGAACGGTTCGGCATCCCGGAGTCGCTCGAGCCGTATCCGGACGAACCGGTCCACCACTTCCTCTACGAGGCGGCAGACGAACACCCCGAGCAGGGAATCGTCCAGTTCGGTCGTCGGTTCACCTATCCCGAGGTACGCGACGACGTCGAACGGTTGGCGACGGCGCTGCGCGAGCGCGGCGTCGAGAACGGGAGCCGGGTCGCAACGATCCTGCCGACCTCCGCGCAGTTCGTCGTCGCCACGAACGCCATTTCGCGGGCCGGAGGCGTCCACATCCCGAACGACTTCCTCGACGCCGAGGAGGATCTGGTCTATCGACTCGAGCGCGGCGACCCCGAGGTGCTGATCGGCCACGACGAACACCGCGACCTCATCCTGTCGCTCAAAGACGAACTCGGCCTCGAACACGTGATCCTCACGTCGCTCGACGACTACTCGGACAACCCGCCGGAAGCCCACGAAGCGATCGACGGCGTCGAGTGGCTCCCCGAGGTCATCGCGACGGCGGATCCCGATCCGCCGGACGTCGAGTTCGACGCCGAGACGGACGTTCACACGCTGCTTTTCACCGGTGGGACGACGGGGCTGCCGAAGGGGTGTCTGCTGACGCATCGCAATCTCGTCGCCAACGCGCTTCAGGGCGTCGCCGCGCAGTCGCGGATGGCCCAGATGATGCGCGGCAGCGAGGCCGGCGTGATGGCGCTCCCGATGTACCACGCCTACGGCTACTCGATCACGAACAGCCTGCTCGAACTCGCACTCGACGTGCTGATCGTCCCCGACGCGCGCGATACGGCCCGGATGAGCGAGTTAGTCGAGACTCACGAGCCGCTGATCATGCTCGGCGTGCCGACCCAGTTCATGGAACTCGTCAACGAGACGTTCGAGTCCGAGGTCATCGGCATCTCCGGCTCCGCACCGCTCGCGGACGAGACGAAGTCCCAGTTCGAACGCGAGGCCGGCGGCGTCTCCCAGGGCTACGGCCTCTCGGAGATGTCGCCGATCACCCACTTCGACGTCCACGGCCTCTACGAACTCCTCGCCGGGTCCGACGGTGACGACGGACTGGATCATCCGACCATCGGGCTCCCGGTCCCCGACACGAAGGTCAAACTCCGCGACGTCGACTCCGGCGAGGAGATTCCGATCGACCGCGCCGCGGAAGAGGGCCTCGAGGGTGAGATGCTGGTCGACGGCCCTCAACGGATGAAAGGCTACCTCGACGCGGAGAAGAACCCCTTCGACGACGAGGGCTACGTCGCCACCGGCGACGTCACGAGAGTCGACGAGAAGGGACGGTTCTACGTCGTCGACCGCGTCAAGCACATGATCAACGTCTCGGGGCTGAAGGTGTACTCCGAGGAGGTCGACGAGGTGCTGTACGGACTCGAGGGCGTCAAGCGACCGGCCACGGTCGGCGTTCCCGACCCGGAGCGCCCGGGCAGCGAGCGCGTGCGCGTCTTCGTCGAACCGGAACCGGGTGCGGAGCTGACCGAGGGGGACGTGATTAACCACCTCGAGGGAAAGGTGCCGAAACACGCGATTCCCGCAGACGTGACGTTCGTCGAGACGATTCCGGTGACCGACGTCGGGAAGACGGACAAGAAGGCGCTGCGAGAGGGTGTAACGGCCGATCCGGCCGACTGAACGTTTCGCCGTCTCTGCGTCGGTACTGAGCGACGCGGAACCGACGCCAGCCGCGGTGTTCTCTCGAGGAATCGGCTCCTGCCAATCACCTCAAATAGATACTATATTCTGGATATTGTGTTTTCAACGACACTTTTGTTCGCCGGCGAACCAATTAACTGAGGCGAAAGAATCATACGCAGAAATAAGGTGGCCTCGAGTCATGGGCGATCGTATCTATAGTATCGATTCGATGCGAATCATCGCGATGGTGTTCGTCGTCTCGATCCATACAGACCTGTTTCGCGGAATCGGTTTCTACGGAAACATGTTCAACTTCGTGATAGATTCGTCTGCGCGCTTTGCCGTTCCGTTCTTCTTCGTGACCGCTGGGTATTTCTTCGCCCGGAAAACCACCCGCCGTAATGCGACTACCTACTTCGCCAAACGAGCGGCCACGATCGCTTCGATTTACGTGTTCGGGTTGTCGCTCGCCGCCCCGGTGTTTCTCGCGGGCGCCATCGTGCGCTCGAGCGCCGAAAATCGACCGCTCGTGAGCATCGTCAGTACGAAACTGACGGAGTTCACGACCCCGCTCGAACTCCTTTACTACGGGAACTCCGTCTCCGAGATCCTGTGGTTCCTCCCGGCGCTCCTGTTTTCGCTCGGCCTCATCTGTTCGTTCATCGTCTTCGACAAGACCGACTACCTGTTGCCGATTTCGCTCGGGTTCCACGTCGTCGGTCTCTTCGGGGCGAGCTATACGATGCTCGTGGACGTCCCGTTCGAAGTCAGAGACGCGCTGTTCTTCGGCTTCTTTTATACGAGCCTCGGCTTCCACATCGCCTCGCGCGAATGGCGCCCGAAGCCCGAACGAAGCGCGCTGTATCTCGGCGCGACCGTCCTGTTCGGCGCGCTCCACCTCGGCGAACGATACGTACTTGGATACGTGCTAACCGGCGAGAGCGTCGGTCAGACCGTCTACGCGTCGAGTTACTCGATTACCACCGCGCTGCTGACGCTCTCGCTGTTCGTCTTCCTCCTCTCGCGACCCGATCTCGGACGGTCCACTCCGTTACCGTCGTGGGGAACGTACGCCGTCGGCATCTACGTGACACACCCCGCGGTGTTGTTCGCGCTCGAGTTGGCCGGCGAGCTGCTGGGAACGGCCGGCTACCCGGTCGAAAACACGATTCTCTGGCATCTCGTGTTGACTCCTGCGACCTTCTTCGGGGCCCTTCTCGTCTATCTCGCAGCGCACACCGTCGGCGCCATCGAGATCGGTGGGACCCACTTACCGAGTATCCGCCGGATTCGAAATCAGGTCTCGAGATAACCGGACGTCGGTCCCCGTACTGAACGGGCGGGCGGAACCCGCACCCGAATCCACACAATCCGTCGATACTCGCGTCCCGAGTCGGTACCGATCGGCGATTGTCACGAGATACCATATAAACCTCCGCGTATTCCACGGATCAAACTGTTCGTCGGTTGCTCCCTATTCACTCTCAGCGGGACTCACCCCGGTGAGCCCGAATCGACACCTATGACAGACGACGTAATTCAGGACATCGAAGCATCGCTCGAGAAATCGGACGACGAACTCGAAGACGACCTGCCGGAGCTGCTCGCGGCGATGGAGGGGCGGACCGAGGACCTCGTTCGCGAGAACCCCGAGACGTTCGGTCGCGTGGTAACGCGCATGGAGTCGATGGACGTCGCGTCGTTCGTCTCCGAGAACCCCGAGACCGCGGACCAGTTCCAGGAACTGCTCTGGGCCGGCATGAACGTCCTCGTCGAGACGTCCCCCGAGGTCAAAGACGTCATCACCGAGGACATCACCGTCAACTTCGAGGCCGAGGACTGTCCGATGGAGGGCCACCTCGAGGTCGACAAGGACGCACAGACGATGCACGGCGGTGCGGGGAAACTCGACGATCCGATGCTCGAGATCACCGGTCCGGCGGACACGCTCGTCGGCCTCATCGTCGGCACCGTCGACCCGATTCAGGGCTTCATGCAACAGAAGTACGAGATGGACGGCCCGGTCCAGAAGGGCACGCGTCTGGCACCGATCATGAACTCGCTGTCCGAGAAGGTCCCCGCGGAGTCCTAGGATGCGCTTGACCGACGACCAGCGGGCGTTTCGGAACGAGCTTCGGGCGTACCTCGAGACCGAAATCGAACCGATCGTCGACGAGAAGGATCGCAACGGCCCGATAACGCGCGACGACCTCGTGGGGTATCTCGACGACTTACAGGACCTCGGCATCGGCTTCACGCCGGATACGGTCCACCGGTACTTCGGTGACGTCTGGCGGTTCGTCATCGCCTCCGAAGAGATCAGCCGCGTGTGGCCGAGTCTGAACGTCGCCCTGCAGATGTCGTTCCCGTCGCTGTTCGTCCGCTTCGCCGCCGACGAGACGCGCGAGGCGATGGTACCGAAACTCGAGGAGAACCGGTGTGTCGGCTGCCTCGCCGTGACCGAACCCGAAGGCGGCTCCGATACGGCCCACCCGAACACCGTCGCGCGAAAAGACGGCGACGAGTTCGTCCTCAACGGCGAGAAGGTCTGGGTCGGCAACGCTCAGATCGCCGACGTCGCCCTCGTCATCGCCCGCGACGCGTCCGAGGACGTCCAGGACATGTTCCTGATCGACCGCGAGAACGCCTCCTTCGAGACCGAGGAGATGAACAAACTGGGCTGGAAGGGCGTCCCGAACGGACGGATGGTCTTCGACGACGTCCGCATTCCGGTCGAGAACCGGTTCTCGACGATCTTCGGCGACGCCATCGCCGACGGACACTCGATCTCCGAGATCGTCCCGTTCCCCGAGAACGTCAGTCAACTGTTCTTCGAACACAAGCCCCTCAACGTCATGTTTTCGTTCATGCGAACGGGGATGGCGTACATGGCTGTCGGGATCATGCAGGCGGCCTTCGAGGACGCGCTGGAGTACGCCCAGGATCGGGAGACCTTCGGCGAGCCGATCGGCCAGCACCAGCTGGTCCAGGAGAAGCTCTACGACGTCCGAGCGGCGATCGAGGCCTCGAGGGGGATCTCCCGGAGCGCCGCCGAGGCGCTGGACGACGGCGACCCCGACGCGCGACTGCTCTCGTCGCTCGCGAAGGGCTACGCCTGCGAGCGGTCGATCGAGGCGACCAGCGACGCGCTCCAGGTCCTCGGCGCAGCGGGGCTGGATCTCGAGAACCGCATGGAACGGTACTACCGCGACGCCCGCGTGATGACGATCCCCGACGGGACGACCGAGATCCAGAAGCTCATCGTCGGCAAGGAGCTGACCGGTATGAGCGCCTACTGACCGCGCGGCTCGCTCGAGGCTCGTTTTCGCCTCCCCGTTTCCGTCGCGTACGGCTGTCGCTGATCGTATAAAGCGCCGCGGATCCCCGGAACAATATTGAGGCGCGCGAGCGGCGAACACTGTCAATAACTACCACTATGGCAGACACCGACGCCACTACCGGAGCCGATGCCGGTTCGAGCGACGACGCCGACGCGTCGTCGTTTCGGAACGCACTGGACTCTCTCGTCGAGACCGTCGAGGCGCTCGAGGTAGACGTTCGAGAGTTCGAAGCGGCCATCGCGGGCGGACTCGCCGGCGGCTTCCAGGCGGCGCTGGTGATCCAGGTTCACGACACCGACGCCATCAGACGGGTCGGTGCGGTCTTCGGCGTGCCGACGCTCGACGGCGGGTGGCTCGCGATGTTCGCCCTCGGCGTCCTCTTCGCGTTGCCGTTTAGCGCGTTCGTCTCGAGTTCGATCGACTCGTTCGTCTCGAAGGTGATGGCGCTCTCGAGTCGCAACGACTACCTCCGGAAAGTCCTCGTCCCGCTGCTCAAGCGGTCCGCGCTCACGACGACGACGCTCGCGCTCGGGAACGGGTACGGAATCGCCGTCGGCGTCGTCTTCTCCCTGTTCGTGATGCCGGTCTGGTTGACGTTCGGGATGGGCGTCCCGACGATGATCCCGAATCTCACGGGCGACGGACTCTTCGGCGTCCTCGCGTGGGCGCTGTACGGCGGAACGCTCGGGCTGGTGTACGGATTGATCCTCGAGTACTGATCCGCGTCGGTTCGCAAAAAGATCGCGGTGATTACGGTGGCTCTCGAGCGTTACTCGGTCGCTGACTGGGGCGACGACTCCGGTCGAGTATCGACCTCGAGTTGCTCGAGTTGCTCCATATCGCCCTCGGCAGTGGCCTGCTCGATTTTTGCGATCTCCTCCGCGTAGTGCAGGAAGGTGTCGACCGAGGCGACGACGACGCGGGCTTCGATCGTCAGCAGTTCGATTCCGACGACGGAGACGCGCGCCCAGACGTCGATGACGACGCCCTTGTCGAGGATACGATCGAGTACCTCGGCGAGACTCGAGGAGTCCGGTCGGCCCTGTGGTGATGCCATTGTGATCTCCGTCTGCAGGTGGAGCGGGAGTTCGGTTGACCACTCGGGTTGCGCCGGCAAGCCACCGCCCGGAAAAACCCGCCGTTGAGACTCGCTCGAAAATTCGAGACGATCGGTTCGAGAGAGACGTCTCGTCTCTCCCACGAACGAGGTCGCCACCGGATCACCGTCGACCAGTGGCTGGAGACCGTACGTCGTGTAGACGGCCTCAGAAGATGAATCGGGAGTCGACGTCGGCGGCGACCTCCGCGAGGTCGACCGCCGCGTCGGAGTACTGCAGGATCTTCTGCATGTCGCCGTCGATCTCGAACTCGCCGGACATCAGCATGTCGATGACGTCGCCGTCGCCGCGGACGAGCTTCGTCCACTTGCCGTACTCGCCGATGAGGCGGAACCCACACTCTTGGTCGTCGAGGTCGGTGACCGTGTCCACCGCCTCGCACTCGCCGTCGTAGAGGTCGAGATACGCGTAGATGGTGCCGTCGTCGGCCACGTTCTCCTCGAGTTGCGTGATCAGTTCGTCGAGGAGGTCCGGCAGTTCCGGCCGGAGTTCCGGCCAGATCCGATCGGGAATCTCCGCCATCGACGTCTCCTTTACTTCGGCGGCGACGCGGTCTTCGAGCGATCCCTCGCGGGCCTCGATGCTCTCGCAGACGTTCGCCGGCGCTTCCTCGAGAATCGTTTCGATCCGGTCGGCGTCGAGCGCCGAGAGTTCGTCCTCGACGGCCTCGACGATCTCCGGCGGGAGGTCGGCGATCGCGGTGGACTCGAGCGGAACGTCCTCGATCTGGAAGATGAAGGAGCCGTCGAAGTTGACCCCCCAGCCGGCCGAGTGTTCGGCGTAGGCGTCGTTCTCGTTGATCGCTTCTCGATACTCCTCGAGCCACGGTTCGGTCGGGAAGTACCGTTCGATGGATCGGCGTTGTTGCGTGCTCATTGTCGGAACTGGGTCTCTGCGGACCCGGTATAGAACTGTGCTCATTGTGAACTCTTGTTGTGATTTCTCCCGTCATCCGAGGGTGTTTATGAGGAATTGGTATCCGGACGGGCAGTCCGCTCGAGAACGTTCCGTTCCTCTCGCGGCTCGCCGCGTCCCTCACACACATATATCGCCTCGGATGCGCGAACGAACGCTAATGCCGTCGAATCCAGTTTGTTCAATGCATGACAGACTGGTTTCCGTCCGGCGAGTGGTTAGCGAGTTACCGCGCGAATCTCGATCGAGACGAGACGTACGCGGCCGAGAGCGAGGGGTGGGGCGTCGACTTCGACGGCGACTTCCGCTTCGTCCTCACGAACCTTCCGCTCGAGGCGACGGCGTTCGGGGATCTCCCCGACGAATTGACCGACGACTTCTACGCCCGAATCGATGCGCTCTCCGACGACGAGTTCGATCGCCTGCGGGAGACGGCGACGCCGGCGTTCGACGAACGACTGGAGTCGACGGCGGGCGAGTGCGAACGAGAACGGTTCCGGCGCGCCCTCTCGGAAGTGGCGCTCGCCGACGTGCCGACCGTCGTCTGGCCGGAACTCGAGGAGTTGATTCGGGGCGACCTCGCGTCGCTGCTCGAGCAACTGGAGACGTACGTCACCGACGACATGCGGGTCCACGCGTATCTCGAACTGGAAGACGGCGACTGTAAACGGGCGGAACTCGTCGAAGATCCGTCAGGGTGCGATCCGGGATTCGAACTCGCGGCTCCCTACGAGACCTGGAAGGAACTCCTCGAGGGCGCCGACGTCGTCGCGTCGGTGATGTCGAATGAGATAGACCTCGACGGTGAGATCACTCGCATCCTCCACTACGGTGACGCCGCGGGGGCGATGGGTGACGTCGCCGGCGAAACCGACGCGCGGTACTTGTTCTGAGCGGCGGGTCGCGGTAGGGCCACGGCCGCGTGCCTTCAATGACCGGTTATTCGAACGGATACGCTCATTGCTAGGACTGTCGAACTCCTTTTGTGTCACAAGTTAGCACAACTCCTGGATTTCAGGCCGAACGGATCGACACGCAGAGCAAGTGGTACGACCTCTTCCAGAAGGGGGTCGAACTCGGCACGTGGAACGTCGAGAAGTTGTTCGAGGAGGTCGGCTTCGAGGAGGATCGCGAGATCTGGAATTCGCTCGGACCGGTCGAGCAAAAGCAGATTCGGTATCTGGTATCGGGCTTTCTCGACGGCGAGTTCGCCGTCGGCGAGGACGCGAGTCACCACCTCCAGCGCATCGTGGGCGCGCCGTGTTTCGATGACAACGAGGAGATGGAGATGTACATGACGATGTTCACCCTGACCGAACACAAACACACGCAGTTCCTCGACGTCTACATGCACGAGGTGATGGGCGATCAGGACGTCTTCGCCGACCTGAACCCCAAACGCGGGGGCGCTCGGATCCCGATCGTACAGGCGACCGGGCTGGGCGAAATCTTCGATCGACAGGGACAGCTGACCGCCAGAGCGGCCCACTCGCAGGATCCGGTCGACATCGCGAAGGCGCTGACGGTGTACCACATGATCGTGGAGGGGCTGCTCGCCCGCGGCGGTTTCTACGCGATCAACAAACTCTCGCAGAACGCCCCGTTACCGCTGTTGAACCACGGGTTCAAGTTCATCAGCACCGACGAAGGGCGCCACATGACCCACGGCGTCGAGGCGCTGGGCGAACTCCTCGCGAAGGAACGCGCCGGCGAGCCCGAGTTTCAGGGCGTCGGCCGGGCCATCGAGAACGTCCTCTACGAGAACGTGGCGTCGGTCGCTGACTTCGGCTACATGTTCACGGACGCCGTCGAAGACCCCCTCGAGATTGACTTCAACGACCTCCTGATGCGGGTGGGCCACCTCATCGACGGTCAGTTCAACGAGGCGCTCGACCTCGACATCGATCACCGCAAGATCATCGGGGTCGTCGCCGACCGACACCAGGAGTGTCTCGAGAAAGACATCGACGAGGAGGTCCGGGAGTACCAGGAGATCTACCAGCGCAAACGCGGCGTCGCGGTCGATGGAGGGCGATAACATGAGCGACGACGTAGACACGACGAACGACACTGGCGCGACGAACGATACAGAACTCGAAGAGCTGTCCCGTGGAGCGGAGTTCACCGCCTCGGAGGACGAGGTCGTCGAGGCCATCGAAGACGCCGCCGAGGAACTCGGGCAGAGCTTCGAGGAGGTCCGCGAGAACGTCGCCTACATCATGGACTCGACGTTCGATGACGAGGGCGTCAGCACCTCGTTCAACGAGAGCATCAGCGGCGCCAGCCTCGAGCACGACGAAGTCGGCACCGGCGACCCGCGACTGGAGGCGCTGGAACTGTACAAACTCCGCCAGCGAATCTAACGTCACGATGTACCAGATCACGTTTCACTTCGAGGACCGGTCGGAAACCGTCGAGGTCGCCCCGGACGAGTACGTCCTCGACGCGGCCGAACGCGCCGGCCTCGAGCTTCCCCACTCCTGTCGGAACGGCATGTGTACCTCGTGTGCCGGCGAGTTGCTCGAGGGCGAACTCGACGGGAGCGAGGGGACGGCGCTCTCCCCCCAACAGGAGGCCGACGGCTACGTGCTGCTTTGCTGTTCGTACCCGCGGGCGGACAGCGAGATCCGGGTCGGTGAACGGGTACAGAACGACCTGCTCGGCCTCGACGCGCTCTGAGACGGGATCGCCGTCAATTCGGACGGGGTTCGGCCGCCGTTTTCTCGAACAGCGACGTCGTTGCCTCTAAATCCTGGCACATAGAGAGACCATTGATGGAGTGGTTCTGAATCCGAAGCGCATATCTCTCGATCTCTGATCGTTCCATCGAGGACGGAAGATCGATAGGGACAGACGACCCCAATTGCGTCCCTAATCAACAGAGATAGAGATCGATTCGATTAGTTGACCGTCGCCTTCGTGAGTCGGTACCTCATGGGAATCGCATTCTGACTCCCGACAAAGAAGTGCTCGATCGTCTCGATCATCTCTTCGCGGAGTGACGGGTGATCGGCCTCATTGATGGCGTCAAGCGCCACGATGAATATCCCGGATTCCGTGATTGCCTTCTCCCAATAGTGCGCCGGTGAGAGTACCGGAGTCAGGATCGTTCCGGTCTCGAACGAAAGATCTCCGACTCCGTCATCCAACCGCTCGCGCACAACATCAGGGTCGGCCCACAGGTACGGCGGCTCCGGCGTATCGGGATCCGGCGGAAGATAGTCGGCCAAGACTGCGCCCATGGCGGGAACGGGGCCCTCGGGCACCCACGAGGTGAACGCGATCCGACCACCCGGCTGTGTCACACGGAGCAGTTCTCGACCGGCGACATCGGGCGGCTCTGCGAACATATGGCCGAGACACGAGAGGGTGACGTCGAACGCGTCATCTTCGAATGGAAGATCCGTCGCGGTACCTTCCCGCCAGGCGACGTCTTCGACGTCAGCAATCCGTGCGTTCTCACGGGCTTCGTCGAGCATCTTCGGGACAATGTCGAACCCCGTAACGCTCGCTCCACGGCGCGCAGCAGTGATTGCGGCGTTTCCCGTCCCACAGCCGACATCGAGGACAGTGTCGGTCGCACTGATTTCGGCAGCCTCGACGAGATGCGCCGCCATACCCAGAAAATTCGGGGCGATCTCAGAATAGAATCCGAGGGACCACACCCGTTTTGCCCGCTCGTCTGGAAACGGTGCCTCTGGAGTCATGCTGGATTACTCCGTCTCCAGCTGCCAATCCGGCGAGTGCACGCTCTCGAAGCGGATTGCGGTCGGAGACGGATCACCCTCCGGTTCGGTCGTGGTCGGCAACGTTTCGAGCTCATTGTCCGAGAGTCGATGTCCGACGCCGGCGTCGACGGTCTCACGGGAACAATCCCTCCGATACGTACGCTGACACCACCCAGTTCGGTTCGTCGACAAGTTCGTTAATCTTCAGGTCGACACACGTCGAACACAGGATGTACGCTTCGCTCTTCGACAAGTGGTATTCCTCGGAGAGGTACTCGATCATGTGCCAGACTGCCTTTTTACTGGCGTCCATCAAGTCGTCGCTTATGCCAGCGGTTCCATACATCAACTCGTCTTCGCCGCTCGGCGTGTACGGGCCAGTCGATTCGAATTGGGGTTGCCGGATCTCCTTGTCGTGGTGGACGTGTACCCTGATCGTGACGTCCATCGGCGCCTCTATGCCCGTCGAACACACTTCACCGTCCCCCTGTGCAGCATGACAATCCCCGATGCTCAACAGGCCTCCCTCGACCTCGACAGGGAGGTACACGGTCGCTCCTTCTATCAAGTGTTTTATATCAATATTCCCGCCGACGGACCTCGGGGGTATCGTCGTATGCGGCCCGTTCGCTTCGGGAGCCAGCCCGACGACGCCAGGAAAGGGGGCTAACGGCACTTCTATTCCGTCTTTAAAGATGCCGGTGTCGTCTTGTAGCTCCCAGACGAACAGCTCGGGTTCGGGGAATCGTTCCGACAGGAGACCGATTCCCGCTTCTCCCGGGAAGAACCCGGTCCATCCCCAGCCCTCGTGGCTGATTTCCAGTAATTCGACCGATAGAACGTCTCCGGGCGATGCTTGGGCGACCGAAATAGGTCCGGTGAGAGCGTGTACGTGTTCCATATTCACCGCTAAAAGGTCCTCCACGTCGCTCTCCGGTGTAATCTGGTCGTTCAGCGGTTCTCGACATTCCACTCGTATCACGTCGCCGGAATCGACGACGAGTGCGGGATCTCGGTCGTTGTTCCAGTCGGAATGGACGTTTTCGTCCCGTTTCTCCAAGGTGTGATCTATCTGGGATTTCGATTGCATGTTACTACCTCACGGAGTTTTGGATCCTGCTCGTTCGACACCGTCGACAGCGTTCGCTCGCCACTGCGCTTTCCCACGAACTGTGATACAGCGCTCTCTCGCGTACGCCGTCCACCGGTCTGTCGAAGTCGTCATGATCTCGATCGAAAGGAGGCGATGTAGCGTGGTATAGATTCGCGCTGAGAAGTTCCCACAGCGTAACCGACTCTCACTCGGTGAACGACCTCGGATCGAGTACTTCACTCTCACAGCGATAGGTCTCGATGGTAGATTCGGCCCACGAGCGGATCGTCTCGTCCGTAGTCTCTATCACCGCGCGTGGAGCCCCCTCCCCACCAGACAAGCAC
Source organism: Natronorubrum halobium (assembly GCF_051351675.1). Classification (NCBI taxonomy): domain Archaea; kingdom Methanobacteriati; phylum Methanobacteriota; class Halobacteria; order Halobacteriales; family Natrialbaceae; genus Natronorubrum; species Natronorubrum halobium. The sequence goes on along the minus strand of NZ_CP195595.1, from coordinate 4,450,769 downwards.
AGCAGCACCCTGTCGTCGACGAGGAACACGGTGAACGGGATCGTGCCTTCGTACCAATAGAACTCGGCCCGTCCCGACTCGACCATCTCCCGCGCGTAGTCTATCATCCGCGGGTCGGTTCCGATTCGATTGAGCACTTCCCGGTCAACAGTGCTTTCGAGTTTGAGGGATCCCTCGACGGTTCCTCGCCGGCATTCCTCCATGACGTCGGAAAGGTGCGAATAGGAGACGACTCGGACGCGGTCGGCCGTTCGGAGTCGTTGGGTGATGTGTGTCGTCGGTGCGAGGGCGTCGCTCTTGGTTGGGCGGATGATCTCCGCCCCGCTGAGACAGCCGAGGTCGAAATCCAGCCCCTCTTCGGGGAACCACTCGACCACCTCGTTGAGTCCCGGAACGGGCTCGAAGCGCTGCAAGAGGTCCGTGAACTCCCGCGCGACGTAGTCGCCGACGCGCGTCGTCTCGTATCGCCGAACATCTCGTGTTACCCACCCTCGCTGTTCGAAGTCGCCGAGGATCCGAGCGAGGGTCGCTCTCGAAACGCCGGTTTCCTCTTCTATATCGTGTCGATTCATCGGCCCCGCTCTCAGCGCGTCGAGCACCCTGACGCGGTTCGGCGACCGAGCGAGAAACTCGATTTCCTCGAGCGGCGACTGAAGGTCTTCGAACGGTAAGCTCATCTCTGGGTGATTTAGACGTGTTAGCATTCACCAAGAGATGGCATAAACGTCTGGGTATACGCCGCGGACATAGTCGGCTTCCTCCGAGACTCTCCTGAGTACAATCTCTGTATCTCGCAGGTCTCACTACTGGCAGTTACCGGAGACAGAAGCGGTCACTCCGATAACTGGTTACCACTTACTGACCGATCTGTGTCTTCGCTCCGCATCGAGAATTATCGAGACGTGTTTGACCACCGCTTAAAGATAACCGCGTTTCCGAGGGGTCACACTAACGATTTCCGGAGATGATAGGACGTTCATATCCAATGTGTGCCAATTCCACACGGCCTGTGGAAGCGTCGGAACTGGGAGTCGCTGCCAGCGAGTCGACGGGCGACCTCACCGGAGTAACGGTCGTGCGTTCGCCGAAACCGGATCCGATTGCTGACCGTAGCCGGACTGCGACGGAGGTGCAGTAATCCCATGCAGGAGGAGTACTACGACCGGGACCGCTACGACGTGAGCGACGACGTCCTCGAGCGCCACCGGTCGGCCGCCGACACGGTCCTCTCGCGCGACCGGTACGGCCACCTGATCGACAGCGAGTGGGTCGACACCGCCGAGGGCGAGGAGGGTGCCGTGATCGACGCGACGACGGGTGAGTCGCTCGCGACGGTACAGATCGGAACGGCCGAGGACGTCGACGGGGCCGTCGAGGCCGCACGCGAGGCCTTCGAGGGAAACTGGGGCCAACTCTCGCCGAGGCAACGCGCCGAACGCCTCGAGGAGATCGCCGATCGCCTCGAGGATCGCAAGACGGACATCGCGAAACTCGACAGCCTCGAGACCGGGAAGCCGAACCTCCACGCGCTGTTCGTCGACTGTGAAATCCTGATCGAACAGTTCCGTCACTTCGCGTCGCTCGCGCGCTCGGTTGACAAGGGCCGCGTCGTCCCGACGGGCGACGAGAAGCACGTCTTCACGCGCCACGAGCCCTACGGCGTCGTCGGCACCATCTCCGCGTGGAACTTCCCCGCGATGTTCGTCGCGTGGAAGCTCGGCCCGGCGCTCGCGGCCGGTAACACCGTCGTCTTCAAACCCTCCGAACGAGCCGCGCTGTCGACGCTCGAGGTCGCACGCATCTGTGACCGCGTCCTCCCGCGTGGGACGGTCAACGTCGTCACGGGCTTCGGCGAGGAGGTGGGAGCCGCGATGACCGCACACGAAGGAGTCGACAAGCTGACCCTGACCGGTTCGCACGCGTCGGGCGTCGCCACCCTCGAGAACGCCGCCCAGACGATCACGCCGACGTCGCTCGAACTCGGCGGGAAGAGCCCGAACATCGTCTTCCCCGACGCCGACGTAGAGCGGGCGATCGAGGGGACGCTCGTGAGCATCTTCTTCAACTCCGGCCAGCAGTGTACCGCCGGCTCGCGGCTGTACCTCCACGAGGACGTTCGAGACGAGTTCCTCGAGCGACTCGACGAGGCGATCGAGGGCCTGACCGTGGGCGACCCGCTCTCGCCGACGACCGATATCGGACCGATGATCGACCACTCGCACGCGGCGACCGTTCGTGATTACGTCGATACTGCCGTCGCGGACGGCGCGACGCCGTTCGCCGGCGGGGAGAACGCCGCAGTCGACGACGATCTCGAGGGGGCCCCGTTCGTCCGGCCGACGGTCCTGACCGACGTGGGCGACGACGACCCCGTCGGCTGCGAGGAAGTGTTCGGCCCCGTCCTCTCGGTCTTCGAGTGGAGCGACCCCGAGGATGTCCTCCGGCGAGCGAACGACACGAGCTACGGGCTCGCCGCGGGTATCTGGACCGACGACCTCCGGACCGCCCACGAGTTCGCCGCAGGCCTCGAGGCCGGAACGGTCTGGGTCAACACCTACAACGACCTCTTCGATCCGGCTCCCCACGGCGGCTACGGCGAGAGCGGGATGGGACGCGAACTCGCCGAGGAAGCGCTCGAGGACTACTCGCAGGTGAAGACGGTCAAGGTGAACTTCGACGGGGTGCCGAAGCTCGGTTGAGCGCCGATCTCGGGCGAAATTTGCCCCCGTGCAGCGATAGCCACTCGAATAAATATAACCATCAATAATTAATTTTATGGCGGGCGCCGTCGTCTGATCGGTCATGAAAGCCGTGGTATTCCAGGGCGCGAACGAACCGCTCGAGGTCGAAGCCGTCGATCGACCGGAGTGCGAGGAGAACGGGGTCGTCGTCGAAACCGAAGCCTGCGGCATCTGCCGCAGCGACTGGCACGCCTGGCAGGGCGACTGGGACTGGATCGGGTTGATCCCCACGCCGGGCCTGATCTTCGGCCACGAACCCGTCGGTCGCGTCGTCGAAGTCGGTGACGGCATCGAGCGCTTCAGCGAGGGCGACCTCGTGACGAACCCGTTCAACCTGAGCGACGGAACCTGTCCGTACTGTCGCGAGGGGCGGGCGAACATCTGCGAGAAGTCGGTTCCGATGGGGTTCGTTCCGTTCCAGCAGGGCGCGTTCGCCGAGGAGTACCCCGTGCGGAACGCCGATCAGAACCTCGTGACGGTGCCCGAGTCGGTCGATCCCGCCGAGGTCGCGGGGCTGGGCTGTCGGTTCGCGACCGCCTTCCACGGAGTGGTCCACCGCGTGGACGTCACGCCCGGCGACTGGGTCGCGGTCCACGGCTGCGGCGGCGTCGGCCTCTCCGCGGTCCACGTCGCCAGCGCCCTCGGCGCGAACGTCGTCGCCGTCGACGTGATCCCCGAAAAGCTCGAGCTGGCTCGAGAGCTGGGTGCCGTCGAGACGGTCGATCCCGAGGCCGTCGACGACGTTTCCCAGACCGTAAAGGGTGTCACCGAGATGAGTCGCGGCGTCGACGTTTCGGTCGACGCGCTCGGGATCGCGGACACGGTCCGCAACTCGATCGACTCGCTCGCCAAGGGCGGCCAACACCTCCAGATCGGGATGACGACCGCCGAGGAGGGCGGCGAGGTCTCGATCCCGGTCGACACCATGGTCACCGAGGAGCGCGAGTTCTACGGCTCCTACGGCATGCCGCCCAACGAGTACGACGAAATCTTTCGGATGATGGACGGCGGGAAGATCGATCCCGGAAAGATCGTCACGGAGACCTGCTCGCTCGAGGAGGTCCCCGAGGTGATGGAGCGCCTCGGCGAGTACGACACGATGGGGATCCCGGTCTGTACCGAGTTCTGAGACTGCCGGGCTGTACGCGCCGCCAGGTCCCCGTTCGACGCCTCTGATCCAGCGGGGATACATATGATCTGCAATCCAATCCTTCGTCATGGCAGCAATCGAACTCGAGGGGCTGACGAAGGACTACGGCGAGGTGCTCGCCAACGACGACGTCACGTTCTCCGTCGAGCGCGGCGAAATATTTGGCTATCTCGGACCGAACGGGGCCGGGAAGACGACGACGATCCGGACGCTGCTCGGCTTTCTGTCACCGACGGACGGCTCGGCCCGGCTACTCGGCCGCGACGTCGCCGACGAGGACGAACTCCTCGAGGCCAAACGCCGACTCGGCTACCTCCCCGACAGTCCCGCGTTCGACGAGACCGCGACGGGCCGGGAAATCCTCGAGTTACACGCCTCGATCAAGGGTGACGAGCGCAGCGACGAGTTGCTCGAGTTGTTCGACCCACCGATCGATCGACCGATCCGGGACTACTCCCACGGCAACGTCCGAAAACTCGGACTCGTGACGACGTTTATGCACGACCCGGAGCTGGTGATCCTCGACGAACCGACGGGCGGACTCGATCCGCTGATGCAACACCGCTTCACCGAGTTCCTTCGGGAGGAACGAGAGCGCGGCGTGACCGTCTTCTTCTCGTCGCACATCCTCGGCGAGGTGCGACGGCTCTGCGATCGGGTCGGCATCATCCGCAACGGCCGCCTCGTCACGGTCGAACCCGTCGAATCCCTGCTCGACCGCAGCGGGAAGGTGGTTCGCCTGCGCGCCGCCGATCCGATCCCCACGGAGCGCCTCGCGATCGACGGCGTCCACGACCTCGAGACGACGCCGGATCGTACCTCGGACACGAGCACTGAATCGACCGCGGAGTCGACTCGAGAGGGCACGAGCCAAGCGTTTACCGAGTGTACGTTCACGTTCACCGGCGACGTCAATACGTTACTCGAGCGCCTGCGGGAGTACCCCTTGCTCGACCTGTCGATCGAGGAAGCGCCCCTCGAGGACGTCTTCATGCGGTTTTACGGCAGCGAGGAGGGCGGGGAGGAGAACACCGCGTTCGACCAGCACGCGAGCGCGACGGAGGTGACCGACGATGTTTGAACTCACCCGCTACGACGGCCGCCACCGGCTGAAGGGCAGCGTCTATCTCTCGGTCGCGATGTCGCTGCTGGCGGTCATCGTGATCTGGATCTACCCCTCGTTCAGCGGCTCCTTCGAGGACGTCGACGATGAGTTCCTGCAGGCCTACCCCGACCAGGTCATCCAGATGTTCGACATCCAGACGATGGCTTCCCTCGAGGGCTTTCTCGCGTTCGAACTCTACGTCTTCGGCTGGATCATCCTGCTCGGACTCTATCTGGCCTACCTCGCGGCCGGGACGATCGCTGGCGACGTCGAGCGCGGCCGGATGGACATCCTGCTGTCGATGCCGATCTCGCGGGCCCGGACCGTCGGCGAGAAGTTCGCCTCGCTCGGCGTGCCGATCGTCGTCGTCAACGTCCTCACGCCGGCCGTCGTCTACGTCACGGCGGTCCTGGTCGGCGAACCGCTCTCGGCGGCGGATCTGGCGGCCGTCCACCTCCTCTCGATTCCGTATCTGTTCGCCTGTGCCGGGATCGGGCTGGTCACCTCCGTCGTCGTCGACCGCACGAGTATCGCTCAACGGATCGCCCTCGGCGTCACGTTCGGGCTGTTCATGCTCGAGTCGCTGCTCACGGGGACCGACTACGAAGCGATCGGTGCGATCGCGCCGATGCGGTACTTCGATCCGAACGAAATCCTGCTCGAGAGCACCTACGACCTCGCCGGTGCCGGCGTCCTGATCGCGATGACCGTCGCGTGCGTCGTCGGCAGCCAGCTCTGGTTCAGACGGCGCGATATCGAATAGTATTCTTTCAACGGTCCGTCGACCCGAGTTACGAGTCATCGCGTTGGTGCTCGTCGGAGAGTTCCTCGAGTCGGTCGAGTTCCCGTTCCGCTTCCGGAGAGCGACGATGCTGGGGCGACGTGATCGCATCACCGGAGCCCTCGATACGCTCTTCGGCGTCCTCGACGGCAACCCACTCGCGTAGCCGGGCGATCAGTCCGCGAACCATACTGACAGTATGCGATCCAACGGTCAAAAGTGTCGGGCACGGTGGCGTGTGCGGCGCGTTTTGCCCGCGACGAGACGAGCGGCGACAGCCGCGAGCAACGAGAGTGAGAAACGCGGATTGTGCGATCGGTGTGTGAATCGCTTCGGTTGTTACTATAACGGATCGCGTCGCTCGCTCGCGGCCGCGTACTACGATTCGTCGTCCGAATACACGGTGTTCTCGACGAGGGTCGTCACCCCGCGGCGGAAGCGCTCGGACGTCGCGTTCGGCGAGATGCCGAGTCGGTCGCCGAGTTCGGCGAGCGAGCACGACCGCGGAATGTCGAGGTAGCCGGCGTCGACGGCGGCCACGAGCGCCTCGCGCTGTCGTTCCGTCACCCCGTACCGCGGGTGAGAGATCGGTCCGCCGGCGGTCTCGCTGTTGTCGTACAACTGCCGGACCTCGACGGTCAGTCCCCGATCCACGAAGAAGGCATAACACCGCTCGAGCGACCCGTCGGTCGGGAACGCGACGCGAATGGTCCACCCCTCGTATGTGGCAGTCACCTCGTGTAAGATCCCGCCCTCTTCGATCACGAGCGGATGGACGCTCGCGCGGCGGCCCTCGTCGGTCAACGCGAACTGGTAGAGGCGGCGGTCGTCGAACGCGACGGTTCGAGTCGGCGGCCGGACGGTCGGATCGGCCTCGAGGCTGTCGTCGAACGCCTCGAGGTCGTCGTCACCGCCGTCGACCCAGACGAGTAGCTGGTGCTCGCCGGCTTCGGTGAGCGTGGACCGTTCCCACCTGACGGTGACGCCGGGAGCGCGCGATAGCGCCTCGCGGAGAATCGGGTAGTCGACCAGGAGCGTGGCCAGTTGCATAGCGGGTTTCGATGGATGACGCACGGGACGGTTTCCGTGGTCCCGTCTTCTCTCTCGGTACAGTTGACGCCCACACATAAAGGACGTGAATACTTACGCGTCGGAGCTATCCGGTGGTATCAACCAGTGATACCTGATGACACATAGCGACGTGGATGCGGACCCTTCGCGGATCGATACATCGTTCGACGTACTGCGCAATCCGAGTCGACGGGCCCTCTGTCGGTACGTGATGCGGACGGAGGCCGACACCGTCACGCCGGGGACGCTCGTCGACTACATCGCCGACCGAGCGCCGGACACGGCCGACCGAGACCTCGAACGACGGAACCTCGCGACGGAACTCCGCCACGTCCACCTGCCGAAGCTGGCCGATACCGGGCTGATCGAGTACGATCGACGAGACGAGGTCGTCCGCGTCGATCGATCCGCGGTCGCGGACCGCCTCGAGGCCGTTCACGCGACGGTAGTAGATCTGCAGGACGGAGAGTCTGTGACTGACCGATAACGACAGCAACCGGCTCAGACCACGTCGCCGCGAACCGTCACGCCGTCCTGTTCCTCGCGCCAGGCGTGCAGTTCCCGGGCCGCGTCCGCGGCCGCGTCCTCGTCCATCCCGAGCATCTCGAGGGCGCTCGAGAGCGTCGGCAGCGCCAGCTCGCTCTCGCGAAGTTTCCGGAACGCTTCCTCGCTTCGGGTGCCGTCGGCCCAGAGACAGACGCCGCGGGGATCGAGCAGTTGAGTGTAGTCTTCACGCATCGCCGCGCCGCGGAGGCGCTGCGTGACGTTGTCCTCGAAGGGCGCGTTACAGACCTCGAAGTGGATCGGTTCCTCCTGACTGGCATCGCCCAGCAGGTGGGCGGCGAGACACTTCTCGGGGGCGGCGTGGCCGTTCGCGTTCGCCCGGAGGTACTCCGGATGGTCGGCGGCCCAGTCGGCCCGGACGGACTTGCCGACGCCCTCGACGGCGAACGCCGCGTCCGGATCGCCGGCGGCGCTATCGTCTCGCATCAGGATGTCCTTCGTCAGGTACACATCGAGACGCTCGACCGGATCGAGTCCGAGCGCGACGTCGCCGAAGGCCCAGACCTCTCGAACCGGCACGGGCATGCGTTCCTCCTCGACGGTGTCGACGAGTCGCTCGAGCCGGTCGACCGCGTCGCGGCGGTCAAATCCACTCATTACCGGGATTCGGGGCTCGAGTCGCAAAACGGTTTCTTCGACGGTTCCCGGACGGCCGCTTCGAGGGCGTCGACGACGATCGTGTTCACCCGTCACACACGTGTCAGGAGAGTACCTTTTTTATCAGTTCCCGGCGAACACGACGCTATGAGACACCGCATCTTCAACGAGGACGGCGACGACGAACTCGTCTTCGTCATGGGCTGGGGGAACCGCTGGACCCACGAGAACGTCAGCTGGCTCATCGGGACGCTCACCGAGGCCGGCTACCGCGTTCACGCGTTCGAGCTCCCCACCAACATCGACGACTTCAAAGCCGACTGGCTCGAGCCGATCGCCGAGTACGTCGTCGATCTCGACGAGTACCAGCTGCTGGGCCACAGCGCGGGCGCGCTCGTCGCACAGGCGCTCGACGGGGCGGAGAACCACGTCTACCTGAGTCCGTGGTGGGGGTACGGAGCGGAGTACTCGGAGCTGCTCTTGGATGCGGCCTCGAAACTGCCGACGACGCTTCCGTGTCTTCCGACCGGCGAGATGGACCGGCAGGCTCTCGGCGAACTGGCGACCGACCACCAGATCGCGACGACGCCGAACTGGGTGTCGCCGGCGTTCGTCCGGGAGACGCGGCGCGCACAGGAAGAACTGCTGACGATCGACCACGACGCGGTCGTCTTCTGCTCACTGCGCGACCCCGTCGTCAGCCTGCGCCCGATCGGCGAGCGCGTCCCCGCCAGACACGTCGTCCTCTACGACGGCGGCCACGAACTGTTCTCCTCCGCGAGCCGCGACCGTCACGTCGATACGCTACTCGCCGCGCTCGAGGACGGCGCCGACGCCGTCGAAGACGACGAGGACGAGGCGGACGAGGAAGAGCCGGTTCCGGCCTGAGACGCTCGAGTCGGTGCTGTACGTGCCGTCGTTCGCCGTTTTCAGAGCGCGTAACTCGCTCGCAACCCGGTCTCGTCGGGGCGTGCGAGCCAGCCGAAGCCACCGTCGAACTCGGTTCGACGAGCCTTGCTTCGCCACTCTGCAGGACACCGCCGAACTCGTCGATGAGTCGGTAGCCGGTCGACGGCGATCTGTCGTACATCGTCATACTCGAACACGTGGCATTCCGTTGAAATGAAAACGGTGGTTTTATCCTAACTTCAGACACAGTAGCAGTACTGGCGTTCGAGCCGCCAGCTCCGGCAGTGACACTCGCGACCGACAGTACCTATTCGATCGACCGCGGAACCGACCGCAACACGGCCGCCGCGCCGTAGCGCAGAGCCGCCGAGTGACAACGATATCCATGACTTCAACACCCGCAGACGAGCCGACAGCACCCGCTTCCGTCGACCCGATTATCGACCACGAGTCCCTGCGCGACCGTTCCGACGTTCCGGTTTACGACGAAGCCGATTCCGTCGACGACGCGACAGTCGACACGCTGGCCGGTCTCGACGACATGGCCGTCGTCGGCGTCACGAACGACGACGGCGACGTGTTGCTGTTACGAGTGACTGCAGACTGTGAACTGAAAGTACCCACGGCGTCCGTCGGCCCCGATGAGGATTACGTCGACGCCGCACGACAGTGGGTCGAATCGCAGGCCGGCTTCCCGATCACCCTCGAGACCGTCGAAGGGATGTGGCAGTACGAGGCGCGGTCGGTGGAGACGGACCGGGTGGCGACGCGTACGTTCGTCGTCTTCAGTGCATCGCCCGCGACTGACGACACCGCGGCCGGCTCGTCGCCCGCGCGCCGGTCCGACGAGCCCACCGCGGACACCGTCCGGTGGGTCGACGAACTCCCGGACGAAGCGGTGGAGCCGCCGGGAACCCGGCTCTTCTTCGAGTGACGGCACGCGGGGACCGGGCAGCCGTTCGAGACCGGACGGATCCCGCCACCCGACGTGATAGCCGCTCGAACGGTTATGGCATCGTGACAGAACTGAAGTCGGTAATGGGTACCGACGAACACGACCGATGGAGACCGGCTGGGGAACGATCCGATCGACGGCAGTTTCTCGAGGTCGCCGGAGCGGGAACGGTCGCTACGGCGTTTGCCGGATGTCTCGACGAATCGACGGAAACGGACCCCCACGACGTCCGTCCAACCCGGGACGCCGACGGCAGAATCACGAACTACCCGGTGACGCAGTGGCGGTCTGACGGCGACCTCGAGCGTGTCTACCCCCGCTTCGTCGCGACTGCGGACCACCTCGCTCCCGACTGGATGTAACGACGTCACGGGACGACTGGCGTTCTCCTCACCTCGCGCAGACGAAACCGTGATGGGCACAGCCCGTCAACGGACCGCTAATGGACTGTAACCGGTGTGACGAGGAGGCGATCATGCACGCCGCCTACTCCGGGGCACACCTCTGTACGGATCACTTCCGGGAGTCGGTCGAAAAGCGGGTTCGCCGACGGGTCCGACGGGACGACCTCGTTCCCCACGGTGTGACGCCCGAGGATCCCCTGACGTGGGTGATCGGCCTCTCCGGGGGGAAAGACAGCGTCGTCCTCACCGAGATCCTCCACGAGACGTTCGCGGAGGACCCCCGCATCGAACTCGTCGGACTGACGATTCACGAGGGGATCGAGGGCTACCGGGACAAGAGCCTCGAGGCCTGCGTCGAACTGACCGACGAGCTCGGAATCCGCCACGAGGTCGTCAGCTACGAGGAGGAGTTCGGGGTTCGGATGGACGACGTCGTCGAGGACGACCCCGAGAACATGGCCGCCTGCGCGTATTGTGGGGTCTTCCGCCGAGATTTACTGTCGAACTACGCCGACGAACTCGAGGCGGACCTCCTGCTGACGGGGCACAATCTCGACGACGAGGCCCAGACGGCGCTGATGAACTTCCTCGAGGGCGACGTCGAACAGATGGCGAAACACTTCGACGCCAGCCTCGGCCCCCTCTCCGAACGCGACGAACAGGAGGAGTTCGTCCCGCGGGCGAAGCCCCTGCGCGACGTCCCGGAGAAGGAAGTCGCCCTCTACGCGCACGTCAACGACCTCCCGGCCCACATCACGGAGTGCCCCCACTCGAGCGAGGCCTACCGCGGCGAGATTCAGCGGTTGCTCTACGGGTTAGAGGAGAACCATCCCGGCACCCGCCACTCGATTCTCTCGGGCTACGAGGAGTTGGCCAGCATCGTGTCCGACGAGTTCAGCGGCGAGGACGGCGCCAATCTGCAGGAGTGTGTCGAGTGCGGCTCGACGACGACCCGCGAGGTCTGTCGGAAGTGCTCGCTGCTCGAGTCGCTCGTCTGATTCGGAACTGCGACCGGGTAGCCGTCACAACTCGGCATCGCAGTGTGTACACGTCGTTCGATCCGGTTCGTTCGGTGCGCCGCAGTCGGGACAGTTCTTCGTGCGACCCGCGGACCCGGTTTCGACGGTGTCGGCTCCGCGGTCGGTTTTCGTTTCGGGCTCGAGCGGCGCACCGCAGTCCGGGCAGTAGCGGACCTCCCACGGCCCGTCGGCCTCCCGCTCGTCGTCGAAGGCGTCGACATCGATCGCTGCGCCGCAGTGTCGGCAATAGCTCGGGCTCTCGGATACGGATTCGGAGCCGCCCCGCCGGGTTCGGTTTCGATACACCTGTACGGCGCCGATCACGAGCAGCGGTCCGAAAACGAACAGTCCGATCGGCCCCATCGCGAGGAGCACCACGATCAGGAGGTAGCCAGCGGCGAGGAGCCCGACGACCTGGAGGGCGGTACGGAGGGACATATCGAATAGTGTCTGCTGACTCCCATTAAACAGTTCCGAACGAACAGGTTCCCGATCACCGACCGCACGATCGACCGGTCGATGCCGCTGGCGGTCGCTACCGGGTCGAATCGTCCGCACCGAAATACCGACGCGCTCGCTCGAGGTCCGCCGGCGTGTTGACGTTCAGGTGCCAGCCCTCGAGTTCGACGCCGACGTACCGCCTGCCGTCGGCGATCAGCCTCTCGAGGGCGTCCGCGAGTTCGTACTCCCCGCTGTCGCCTCGTTCGACCGCGCGACACGCCTCGAACAACGTCCGAGCGTCGTGGGTCTGGACCCCACCGGCGATATACCCCGGTTCGGGCTCACCGATCGACGACTCGAGCGATCGTACCGTTCCGTCCTCGGCGAGGACGCAGCGAGCCGTCGTCTCGGCCTCGTTTCTCGCGACGCGATCGAGCAGGAGCGTTCCGTCGACGTCGGGTTCGCGATGGCGGTCGACCAATTTCGAGAGGTCACAGTCGCTATCGAACACGTTGTCACCGTTGACCGTCACGACGTCGGTCGAGCCGTCGTTACTCCGGTCGATCTCGCCGGGACTCGCGAGCTCGTATCCGTCCTCGAACGCCGTACAGACGGCGTGGGCGAGCCCCTGACGAACGTCCTGTGAGGCGTATCCGATCGGGACACCGTCGATCGAGGTGCCGACAGTGTCGATCACGTCGGTCGCTCGATAGCCGACGACGATGACGATTTCGTCGACCCCGGCGTCGACGACCGATCGCAGCGTCCGGACGAGCATCGGTTCGCCAGCGATCTCGAGGAGCGGTTTCGGCGTTCGGTCCGTATACGGCCGTAAACGGGTACCTCGGCCGGCGGCGAAGACGAGTGCGTGCATCGGCTGCTCGGCGGGATAGTACACGGTACCGAGTGTTGTGACTATCGGACTCGAGTTCCCGTAGGATACGTCGCGAACGGCGAAAACGACCGTCGAACGGCACGCAGGTGGTGTGTCAAGTGGTGTGTCGCGTACCGTCGGTCGTCTGCCGTGACTGCAGTGGTGTGTCGTTTGGTCCGATTACCGGATGACGTCGACGCCGTTCTGCTTGTCGAGTTCCTCGCGGCCACCGTCACTGTGGGCGTTGAATCCGTTGTCGACGTTCTTGCTGGCGTCGAAGTCGGTATCCTTCACGCCTTCGATGCTCTGTCGCGACTTGTCGGCCTGCTTCTGCGTCGTCGGACCGAGCACCTGAGCGCTCTGGACGCCGGTCATGATCGCCATGACGCGGACCTTGCCCTTGTAGTTCTCCTGGATCCGGGCGCCCCAGATCACGTTCGCCGAGGCCTCGAGGCGCTCGGTGATGTTGTCTGCGATTCCTTCTGCCTCTTTGAGGGTGAGGTCGGGACCGCCGGTGATGTGGACGAGGCCACCCGAGGCACCGCGGTAGTCGACGTCGAGCAGCGGGTGGTTCATCGCATCCTTGACGACCTCGTCGGTCTTGTTCTTGTCCTGGGTCTCACCGACCAGCATGACGGCGACGCCGCCCTGGTTCATGATCGTGGACATGTCCGCGTAGTCCAGGTTGATCAGCGAGGGCTGGGTGATCGTCTCCGAGATTCCCTTGACGGTTTCCGCGATGATCTGGTCCATCACCGAGAACGCCTTGCCGATCGGGAGGTTCGGGACGTAATCGAGCAGTCGGTTGTTGTCGAGCACGATGATCGAGTCGGCCTGCTCGCGCAGTTTCTCGAGGCCTTCCTCGGCCTTGACCGTGCGGGCGCGCTCGACGTTGAACGGCGTCGAGACCATCCCGACGACGATCGCTCCCTGCTCTTTGGCGATCTCGGAGACGACGGGGGCGGCACCGGTACCGGTCCCGCCACCCATGCCTGCGGTCACGAACACGAGGTCTGCATCCCCGAGGACCTCCTTGATCGTGCCCTGGGCCATCTCGGTCGCGCGTTCGCCCATCGAGGGGTCACCGCCGGCGCCGAGTCCGTTCGTGAGCGACTTGCCGACCAGGATCTTCGTGTCGGCCTCGATCATCTTGAGGTGCTGTTTGTCCGTGTTGATCGCCACGGTGTCAGCACCGTCGACGCCGATGTTGTACAGCCGGTTGATGGTGTTGTTACCGGCACCGCCACAGCCGACGATGACGATCCGCGGATCGCCGAACTCGTCGTCGTCCATGTCTTCCATCTCCCGGGACTCCTGTTCGGCATTTTCGAGGGCATCTTGTACGATATCCTGCATCGTTACACCTTGGCCCAGTTGCGTTTGCCGGACTGTTCGCTCGGCGCGTCCTGTTGTTCGTTGATCATCTCTCGAACGGCTGACCGGATCGCCTCGCTCCGGTTCGGGAACTCGCCCGAGTCGACCAGCTGCTCTACCTCATCGATCTGCTGTTTCGGAATTCGCAGTGTCACACGCTCCATAGTTGTATTCCCTTGGGGTAAGACGGCGCGCGCCCCTGTCAGACGCGGCGTGTCTTACACGGATCCGCCCGACATCGGGCGTTTTCCGGCATTCGCCGACCGTTGTAAGACGACCGTCTTACGCGAATAAGTGAAATACTGGCATAGACAATAAATCTTTCGTCGGGCGCGACTTTCTGTGTCTTACACGGGTCGTTAAGTAGGACTGTCACGACCGAGTACGTCTGCGGCTGGGGTTCGACGGCCACAGCCCGGACAGAAGGCCCAATCCGACCGAATTTCGTCGCCGCAGTCACAGAACAGTCGTCGCGAGGTCTTCTCTCCACAGTTCGGACAGTAGACGTGTTCGTCGTCGACGTGCTCTCCACACTGCTCACACTCGCCGGTCGGGTCGTCGTCGAGTGACTGCGGACCGTCGGCGCCGTCACGGGTGTCCCTCTCGGCCGCTCCGTCGTGATCATCTACGCGTGTGTGTGCATCCGTCTGTGTCCGCTCGTCGACTCGCGTCGACCGCTCCGGAACCCGTCGGTCGTCCTCGAGCGAGACGGTGATGGTGACGTCACCGGCACGGTCTCTGCGCGTGTGTGACCCGTGTGCGTGTGAGGCTCGCTGTTTACTGGCATCGAGTCCGTACTCGTGGAGTCGGTCCGCGAGCAGTTCGTCGACGCGACTTCGAATGAGGTCATCGATGGCGCCGGCCCGTTCGGGTTCCGTAGACCCCATCGACGCACGTCCCGCTCCTCGGTCGGCTCCGGTCGGACCGTCGGCCGCGAGGTACGCTCGAAGCGCCTCACGCATCGCTTCGCTCTTCGACACGTCGAGGCGCTCGAGTTGGTCGACGAGATCATCGTCGGCGCGGAACGTGATCTTGCTCATATCGATATACACCCGGTATTGTGACTCTAGGTATATCAATCATTCTTCTATTCACTGATCGTCATACCTCTCCCGTCGCCGAGAATAACAACCCTTATGTTATCCAGAGCGGCTACGTTGAGATGCGACCGCCCTTAGCTCAGACTGGTAGAGCAGTCGACTGTAGATCGACTTGTCCCCCGTTCAAATCGGGGAGGGCGGATTTTCTCTGAAAATCCGACCGACACGATTTGAACACGCCAGTCGCAGCGCGCGAACGAAGTGAGCGCGACCGTCTGGCATCTGTTCAAATCGGGGAGGGGAACTTCTCGTGAACCCGTCGGGTTCGCTCCGCTCACCGAACGAGTTCACGAGAATCTATCCCGAGCCGATTCGAGCTTGTGAGTCGTGCGCAGCGAAGCGAGCACGTCTCACAGTGTTCAAATCGGGGAGAACTGACTTCTAAACGGCCGTCCGGAGAGAATCGAACCTCGAGCCACGACCCCAGTAGTGCCACTGTGAGACACTCGTCTTACAGCGTACTCCCGTCGGCTCCCCGACACCGAGTCACTCGTCGGTCGCGTCGTCGTCGACCGAGAGATCCGAGACCGATTCGTCGACGGGTGTGAACTCCAAACTCCCACACTGACAGCCGTCGCGTCGGCCGATGGGCCGGAAATCGTCCTCCCCGATCTCGAGTGCTGCATACAGGGCGCCACATTCATCACACATCGCGATACTCCGCCGGTTCTCGTCGCCGTGGGCCATCTCGTGGTGTTGATTCTCGAGACCGCCGATAAGAATCTACTTCGAGGATCCAAGGGACAACAGCACTGTTACGACTGCTGTAACAACAGCTCTCGATGGGACCGAATCCGGATGGTCGGACACAGGCGATCGCTGGCCGGTCGCTTTTCCGTCGGCCAGGGGTATCACCGCGTATGAGCGACGACGGCCCCAGCCGCGACCGTGCACAGGATCGCGCCGAGCAACGAAAGTCCGAGCGGGCCGACGAGACGGAGTCGATCCTCGAGGACGTCGAGCGCCACCTCGGCGAACTCGAGTATCCGATCACGAGCGAAGAGATCGCTTCGGAGTACGGAAGCGAACCGATCGATATGCCCAACGAGACGGAGTCGCTGGGGAGCGTCTTCGACCGACTGGCCGGCGAACAGTACGACAGTCCGGAGGAGGTTCGGGAAGCGGTCTACGGAGAGATCACCGGCCAGGCGGGGAGTCCGAACGAAGCCAATACCGAACGCGATCTCACCAGTCTGGACGAGGAGAGTCAGGGATCGATCAGCGAGAGCGGCAGCGACTCGCTCTGAGCGGATGAGTTACGGGGGTTCGAGAGACGCCACGCCCGCCCCCGATCGTGATAGCAGAACCGATTTACGTCAGCGTCGTCTGTTCTCGAGTATGGATTACGAAGCGAGTCTCGACCGAGCGATGGACGATGTTCCGGACATCGGCGGCGACGAACAGCGACTACAGATTCCGGACGCGACGATTCAGAAAGACGGTGCGTTTACGCGGTTTACGAACCTCGGCGAGATCGCGGACGTACTCTCGCGCGAGGACGAACACCTGCACCGGTTCATCCAGCGAGAGATGGGGACGAGCGGCAAGTTCGAGGAGGGCCGCGGCCGGTACAACGGGACGTTCTCCGAGCAGGACTTCAACGCGGCCGTCGAGGCCTACGTCGACGAGTACGTGCTCTGTTCGGAGTGTGGCCTGCCGGACACCCGTCTCGTCCGCGAGGACCGCACGCCGATGCTGCGCTGTGACGCCTGCGGTGCGTTCCGCCCCGTCACCAAGCGCTCGACGAGCAGCCAGCAGCAACAGCAGGCCGACGCCGTCGAGGAGGGCCAGACCTACACCGTCGAGATCACCGGCACCGGCCGCAAGGGCGACGGTGTCGCCGAGAAAGGCAAGTACACCATCTTCGTTCCCGGCGCCGAGGAGGGCGACGTCGTCGAAATCTACATCAAGAACATCTCCGGCAACCTCGCGTTCTCTCGACTCGCCTGATCGCGCAGGCTATTCGATTTCGGCCGGTCGTCGATGGGTTTTGCGGGGTCCGCTCGCTTCCCGAGCGACGGCGCCCGCCTCGGGGAGCTGGACGACTTTTTCGTGGCCGATTCGGTAGCGTTCGATCGCGCCGTGATCCTCGAGATCCGAGAGGAGTCGGCTGATCGTCGACGACGACCAGCCGTACTCGTCGACGAACCGGCACTGTTTGACTCGGCCACCGTGTTCGGTGGCCACGGCACGAACGTACTCTGCAGGCGAGAGGCCGTACTCGAGGATTTCGCTGCGACTCGTGGGTCCCGTAACGGGATCGGTGACGTCGCTCGACGTCGACCGTTCGGCCGACCGGTGACGAATGTCGGGTGCGGATTCGCCGTCGCCGGTCCGTCCAGTGCGGTCTCCCGTCTCGACCGTCGGGCTCAGCGATCCGATTGTTTCGAGTCCCCACTGAACGATGCGGCGGGCTCTGTCGGCCAGCGGGGTAGCGGGTGGTCGTCGATGAGTCATCGTGGCTGACTCAGGCCACCGGGACGTGATAGGGATATTCACAAAACCATCCAATAGTCGACGGCAACACGGCACGTCGCGGACCGCGAAATTAAAGACAGCTTGTGGTAGTCACACGTACGTGGGAGTATCGTTCGACCTCTTCGGGACGCTCGTAACCGCCGACAGACCGACCGATCCGGCCGCAGCCGTCGCGACCGAACTCGAGAAGCGAGACGTCGACGTACCCGCGGACTGGGCCGACGCCTACGCCGAGCCACATATCGACGCGCCCGAGGGTGCGGAGGTGCCGCTGCCGGCTCACGTCTCGCGTGCGCTCGCGAGCCGCGACGTCAGCTACGAGCGAAACGCCGCCCGGCGGGCGGTCGTCGCCGCGTTCGACCCCGACGTCGAGACCAGGGACGGTGCCAGAGCGGCCGTCGACGCCGCCAGTGAGCGGGGTCCCGTCGCGATCTGCTCGAACTGCAGCGTTCCGGAGCTAGTCGGTCGGACGCTCGTCCGGTCGGCGTTCGATCGGGACGAGTTCGACGCCGTCGTGACGAGCGTCGGCTGCGGCTGGCGCAAACCCGCCGCCGAGATCTTCGAACTCACCGCCGCCCAGCTCGACGTCGACCCGGCCCGACTCGTCCACGTCGGCGACGATTCCCGGACCGACGGCGGCGTCGAGGCGGTCGGCGGGACGGCGCTGTTGCTCGAGGAGCACCCGCTCGAGACGATTCCGGCCGAATTGGACGCGCGCGCGGAGTCACAGGAGTCATGACCGAACGGCGGGACGTAGAGGGTGTGAGTAGCGTGGACCGCCTCGCCGACGAGGGCGTCTGCGACGACCCATCGGAGGGCCAAACGTGATACTGACGACGATCGCGCTGGTCGGATTAGCGTTCAGCCTCGATTTATTGATCGGTGAGCCGCCGAACGCGTTCCATCCGGTGGCGTGGTTCGGCCGTCTGGTCGGCACGCTCGACAGGGAGTGGGCCGACAGCGAGAGCGGCCAGCGACTGGCTGGCGTCGCCATCGCACTGTTCGCACCGCTGATTCCGGCCGTCGCCGCGGGTAGCATCGTTCTCCTGGCGAGTGTGGGCTCTCCGCTCGCGGGTGCGATCGTCGCCGGCCTCGTGCTCTTCCTGACGACCAGCCTGCGCTCGCTGCTCGAGTTGACCGAGACCGTCGTGGCAGCGACCGACGTCGGTGACGAGTTCCGTCCCGACGGGAGCGATGCGACCAGCACCGACGGGAGGACTGCCGACACCGACGACGGCCTCGAGACGGCCCGCGAGCGGGTCCGCGGCCTCGCCGGCCGTGACACCTCGACCCTTTCGCCCGCCGAAATCCGCAGCGCGGCCGTCGAGAGCGCCGGTGAGAACCTTGCAGACGGCTTGGTCGCAACGCTGCTTCCGTTCGCCCTGCTCGCCCCGATTTCGCTGCCGGCGGCGGCGGCGGCCGCGGCGTGGGTCAAGGGCGTCAACACGCTGGATTCGATGCTCGGTTATCCGTCGAAACCCCACGGAACCGGGAGCGCGCGACTCGACGACCTCGTGATGTGGCTCCCCGCCCGAATCGCGGCGGTCACGATCGCCGCTGCCGGAGCCGATCCCCTCGCGCTGTATCGCGCACGCGAGTGGGCGCGCGATCCACCATCACCGAACTCCGGGTGGCCGATGGCGACGCTCGCCTGCGTACTCTCGGTTCGACTCACTAAGCCGGACGTTTACGATCTGAACACCGCCGACGAGCTACCGACCGTCGACGACGGCGAGCGAGCCGTTTCCGTAGTTGGGTTGGCTGCCGTCGTCTCGGTGCTCCTCGCTATCGCTCTCGCCGCAGGGGTCGCGACTGTTGTGACGACGCTCGAGGGAACTCAGGCGGTACCGTCGGCCACCACCGCGGTTCTCGAGGCGGCTGCTGACGGCGGTTTCGAGCCGTTTGCGTGGCGCTGGGAGGTGAGTCGATGAGTTGGCTGGCCGCCGTCCGGGGCGCGCTCGGGTTCCTGACGCGGCTTCCCGTCGGCTACCGCGACGGCGACTGGGAGGCCTTTCGCACCCGACCCGCGGCGTTCCCGATCGTCGGGCTCGTTGCGGGCGCTATCGCGGCGATCCCGTTGCTGGCGACCGAGACGCTGGCCGCGCCGACCGTCGCGTTCGGCTATCTGCTCGCGGTCTACGCCGTGATGGGGATCCACCACCTCGACGGCGTGGCAGACCTCGGCGATGCCCTCGTCGTCCACGGCGACGTCGACCGCCGCCGCGAGGTCCTGAAGGATACGACGACGGGCGTTGGCGCGGTGCTCGCGGTGGCGCTCACCGTCGCGGGGCTCGCACTGGGCGGCCTCGGACTCGCCGGACTCCCCGTCTTCGTCGCGATCAGCGTCGCAATTGCCGCCGAAGTCGGGACGAAACTCGGGATGGCGGCGATGGCCTGTTTCGGTCGCGCGAGCCACGACGGCATGGGACGGCAGTTCACCAGCGGGGCTACGCCCAACTCGTTCGTCACACCAGCGGTCGTCGCCCTGCCGGCCGCCGCCCTCTCCTGGCCTCACCCGGTCGCTGCGGTCGCGCTCTCGGGGGCCGTCGCCGGCATCGTCCTCCCCTGGTACTGGGCGAACCGCCACCTCGGCGGTATCAACGGTGACGTCTTCGGCGCAGCGAACGAAATCGGACGTATCGCCGGCGTTCACGCGGGGGTGATCGCGTGGACGCTGTTGTGATGTGCGGCGGGAAGGGCACTCGCCTCGAGAGCGCCCACGAAAAGCCGCTCCACCCGGTCGACGGCGTGGCGATGGTCGACCGCGTGTTGACGGCTCTCGAGGCGAGCGGCGTGGACGCGATCTACGCCGCCACCTCGCCGAACGCGCCGGATACCCGCGCCCACCTCGTCGACGGCGTGATCACCGTCGAGACGGCCGGCGACGGCTACGTGGCCGACCTGCTGACCCTCCTCGAGCGGCCCGCCATATCGACCCCGGTGCTGACCGTCGCCGCGGACCTGCCGTTGCTCGAGGCCCCCGTTATCGACCGAATCTGCACTACCCACGGCGAGCGCGACGCCTCGCGGACCGTCTGCGTCCCCGTCGCGCTCAAACGCCGGCTCGGCGTGAGCGTCGATTCGATGTTCGAGCCCGAAACCCACCTCGCGCCGACCGGGGTCAACGTCGTCGGCGACGCGACCGATTCTCAGACCATGACTGACATACACTACGACCCACGACTCGCGATCAACGTGAACCGACCCGAAGACGCCCGCATCGCGGCGAACGAACTACGGCGCGCCGACACGGAGGGAAGATAAGATGCGCGTGATCCTCCCCGCCGGCACGACCGAGACGGCGCTGATCGACGGCATCAGCGCTGCCGGGGCCGCCCCGGAGCTGATGGAACACACGCCCTCCGCGGACGTCGAGATCCTCGAGTACGGCGAGCCGACGATGGCCCCCGTCACGCCGGTGAGTCCGAGCGGCTGTCCGACGCCAGCCGCGGTGACGCGAGCCGTTCGCGAGGTGATCGGCTTCGACGTCTCGGTCGTCGACGCCGGCCTCGCACAGGCGACCGGGGCACCCACCGTCGATCTCGGTGTCGAGCCGGGAGCGGATATCCGCGACCCCGTCGCGGTTCCCGACGCGAAGGCAATCTTCGACCGCGGCCATGCCTACGGCGCGAATCTGCCCGACGACGAACTCGTGATCGGCGAGACGGTCCCCGGCGGGACGACGACCGCCCTCGCAGTTCTCACCGCCCTCGGCGAGCCGGCCGGCGTCTCCTCCTCGCTGCCGAAGAATCCCATCGAGCGCAAACGCCGGGTCGTTGACGAGGCGCTCGCAGCGAGTGACGCCGCGGCCGGGAGCTTCGACGGCCGCCCGCTCGAGGCGATCCGTGCCGTCGGCGACCCCGTGCAGGCGACCGTCGCCGGGATCGCCGCCGGCGCGCTCGAGTCGGGTATCGACGTCACCCTCGCCGGCGGCACCCAGATGGTGGCCGTCGCGACCGTCTTACGCCACGCCGACGTCGACGCCCCGTTCTCGATCGCGACCACCTCGTTCGTCGAGAGCGAGCAGGGCGACCGGCTCGGCGAGGCCTGCTATCGGCTGAACTGCGAGTTGACCGTGACCGATCCCGGCTTCGACGCGCGCGATCACGTCTCCATGCAGCGCTACTGCGCCGGCGAGGCGAAAGAGGGCGTCGCGATGGGCGGCGCGCTCTCGCTCGTCCCTGAGGAGGAGATGCCCGCGGTCCTGAACCGGTTCGAGGCGGTCTGTGCCCGCCTCGGGATCGATCGCGGCGACGAAGCGGGCGACGGGTACGCCGACGAACCCGCGAATTCGAATTCGGAGGCTGATCGTGCACCCTGAGTCGATACGAACCGGGGACCGAGTCCCCCACGGCGGCGAGCCCGACCGGGACGTCCTCGACTTCTCGGCCAACACCAACCCGTACACGCCCGACGGCGTCGAGCGGGTGTTCGAAGGGGCGCTCGAGGCGTCCCGTCGATACCCGGACGACGACTATCCCGACTTCCGGACCGCTGCGGCCGAGTTCGTCGACTGCGAGCCGGAGCGAGTGATCCCCACGCCCGGCGGACTGGCCGCGATTCGGCTGGCGATGGAGTGCTCCCTCGAGCCCGGCGACGAAGTTCTGATTCCCTCCCCGAGTTTCGGCGAGTACGCACGCGAAGTGCGGCTTCAGGGTGCGTCGCCCCGGTTCGTTCCGCACGACGAGCTACTGGCAGTCGAGGACGGACTCCTCGAGGACTGTCAGCTCGCGGTGGTCTGCACGCCGAACAACCCCACCGGCGAAGCGGCCGATCCGGACGCGCTGGCGGCGTTTGCGGCCCGCTGTGGAGCGGCGGGAACGACGCTGTTGGTCGACGAGGCGTTTCTCGGCTTCACGGAGTTGCCATCGGCGGCCCGACTCGAGACCGAGCGCGTGATCGTCGCCCGTTCGCTGACCAAACTGTTCGGGCTGCCGGGGCTGCGGGCCGGGTTCGCGATTGCGACTGGCGAGCGGCGCGACGCGCTTGAGACGGCCCGTCGCGCGTGGTCGCTCGGCACGCCGGCCGCACGCGTCGGTGCGCACTGTCTGCGCCGGGACGCGTTCGTCCGCGAAACGCGCGAGCGCGTCGAACGCGAGCGTGAGCGGATGCGGGAGGCGCTCGAGCGACGGTTCGACGCTGCGCCGTCGGACGCACCGTACCTGCTGTGTGACGTCGGCGACCGCGATGTCGACAGCGTGATCGCGTCGGCCCGCGAGCACGGCGTCGCGATTCGCGACGCGACGACCTTCCGCGGTCTCGACTCGCACGTCCGCGTCGCCGTCAAGGATCGCGAACGGAACGACCGACTGCTCTCGGCGCTCGGGGTGTACGAGGCCGACAGCCACCGCTTCGACGAGTCCAGCGAGCAGAGAACGTCCGAATGACCGATTTCGATCCAGCGTACGGTGCGATCCGTCGGGACGGCGTCCTCCGAGTGCGTCGGCCCGGAACTGAGTGGCTCTCGACCGGCTGGAACGGCGGTCGAACGACTGCCGACTCCGCGTACAACGTCTCGGTTCCGGAGGGGTGGGGGCGGACGGATCTCGGGGCGTACGTCGACGAGCGCCTCGAGCGGGCCGAATTTCCTCACGCCGGCGACGCCCCGGTTCTGCTCACGGGGGTCGATCAGGCGGATGCCCGCGGGGCACAGTACGGTCCCGTGACGGCCTACGCGACCGCCGGCATCTCGAATCCAGCCGCGTTACCCGTGGATCCGGACGGACAGTCGAACGTCGACGGTTCCGGTTCGAACTCGAGCACCCGGCCGGGCCGCGGAACGGTCAACGTGATCGTCGGGACGACGCGGGCGCTCGCACCCGGCGCGCTGGCGAACCTGATCGCCGTCGCCGCGGAGGCGAAGACGGCGACGTTGCTCGCCGAGACCGGGTTTCCCGGCACGACGACGGACGCGGTCGTCGTCGGCCACGATCCGACGGGCGAGCGCGTCGAGTTCTCCGGTAGCGGGACCGACGTCGGCGCGGCGACGCGCGCCTGCGTTCGGGACGCCGTCTCCGCCTCGCTTCGGGCACACTACGAGGATCGCGACGAGACCCTCCCCGACTCGATCGGGGACGCGACCCACGGCGTCTCGACCGACGCCAGGGCGGCCGTTTTTCGACCGACGCGTTGAGCTACGCGAAGCGTTCGCGACGCTCGACAGAGCAACGCTCTCCCGTTGGTCTCTCACTGGCTGATCCCCATCGGCTCGAAACGTTAACCCGTCTCGAGGCGAACATTCCGACAATGGCCGGGGACGAAGACGACGATCCGACGGCGATCCGTTCGCTCGCGCTCTCGCCGGCGGACGCCGCCGACGCCTACGCGTATACCCAGGAGAATCCGGGCGAGGCCGTACTCCGCGTGACGCCGCCGTTTCACGGCCGGATGCGGGCACGCATCCACGTCTATCGTCTCGACGACACCGAACTGACCGGTGCCGTCCACGTCCCTCCAGCGGACGTCATCGAGCGCGACGTCCTCGACGACTACCCCACGCTCGAGACCGAACTCGAGGACGTCGTTCCGGCGGAGACCGACCACGTCCGAAAGCAACACGCCGAGGCAGTCGAAGAGTGGCAGGCACGAGCGCGCGACGCGATCGTCGACGCAGTCACGCTCGAGACCGACGACGGCCCGCATTCCGTCGACGTCAAACGGATCGGCTAGCGCGACGCGAGCCGAGCCCCGCTCTCGGCGACGTTCCCGAATTTTTCCGTCACACGCGCGCTGTCCTGCACTTTCACTTTCACTCCGGGTGGATCGGATTAACGTACTATCCGTCTCATTGACCAGTATGGCACTGATCGTCGACCGGAGTGAGGACCGAACCGAGCAGACCGACCGCACCGGCGCAGCGACCACACTCGAGCCGGAACCGGGGCGACGCCGCATCGACGTCACCGACCTGCACGCCGCCGGCATCGAGGAGTTCGTCGAGTCGAACGTCGACACCGACTACGTCTCGCTCGAGCACCGCGGCGCGCGGACCTACCTCGTCCTCGAGGACTGAGCGAATCGGCCGACCGCTCCGGGGGAGCCGCGAGGATCGGGGACGAGCGGCTATCGGCGCCGGGTTCCGGACCGGAGCCACGCAGAGGGGTTCCGGGAAGCGTATTTCGCGTCCGGCTCGACCGCGTATAGTCCCTGTCAGTTCGGTTCTCGACTGAACTGAAATGCTGCGTTTTGACCGTCGCGAGCATCGGTATCGCTTCCCCTCTCGGGTTGGCGCTGTAGTGGGTCGGTGACGAGAGCGGTAGTCGTCGCAGTCGTCAGATGCAGACACCGTCCGCGCCCGACGGGCACTCTCGGCCTCCGTCAGTATCGCGGACCGGTCGTGCTCGTGACCGGTCACCCGTATCGTTTTCACCGGGATCGTGGGAGAAGTTCGCATGACCGACGCTCGGGACCGAGAGTCGATACACTCCCGCGGTCCGACGACGCGACGACGAGTTCTCGAGGGCGTCGCCGGTCTCGTCGGCACCGCCGGTATCGTTGGGATGGGAGCGTCGTCGGCAGGGGCTATGGACCGCGACACGGACGGCAACGGCGAGATGACTGCTCGTGTCGAAGCGAGGCAGGACGATCCCCTCGCGGACCTGCCACTGGTCGACGCGCATACGCACGTGATTCCCGAGGAAACGCTCGATATGGATCCGCTGCACGCCGACGAACTGGTCTCGCGGATGGACGACACCGGCGTCGATCAGGCGGTCGTTCACGCCCTCGAGTCGCCCGAGGCCTACCCCGTGCAGGCGCCGAGCTGGTGGGTTCTCGAGCAGGTCGAGGCCTATCCGGACCGGTTGATCCCATTCTGTTCGATCGATCCTCGAACGCTGGTCTACGAGGAGGAGTTCGGGGCCGTGACCGATCTGCTCGAGCGATACGTCGATCGCGGCGCGCGCGGCTTCGGGGAGCTCAAGGCCGGGCTGCCGATCGACGATCCGCGACTCGAGACGCTCTACGAGTCGTGTGCCGACCACGGGCTCCCGATCCTCTTTCACACCGACGACAAGGCGATGGAGGACGAGGTCGGGCTGCCGCGACTCGAGGACGTGCTGGCCTCGTTCCCGTCGGTCGACTTCGTCGCACACGCCCACGCGTGGTGGGCGCACATCTCCGCGGACGTACGCCGGGAAGACCGCGGTGACTATCCGGCGGGGCCGATCGAACCCGGCGGGCGCGTCCCCGAACTGTTGTCCGCTTACGATAACATCTACGGCGACGTCTCGGCCGGTTCGGGCTGGAACGCGCTCACGCGCGACGCGGAGTACGCGCAGGGGTTCCTCGAGGAACACCACGAACGGCTGGTGTTCGGAACGGACTTCCTCGCTCCGGAGCAGGCAGTGCCACAGTTGGGACTGTTCGACCGATTCGAACTTCCCGCGGACGCGTGGGCGAATATCCGGTACCGGAACCTCGAGGGGTTGCTCCGGTGAGAGTCAGGCGCGGTCCGCTCAGAATCGCTGCAGTTGGATTTCGTCCGCCGTGATCTCGTCGATGTGGTCCTCGTCGAGTTGATAGCGCTCCATGCCGCCGGCGATGTCCCGGTCTCGATGCAGCCGCGACTTGATCGACTCGCTCATCTCCGGTCCGGGTTCGACGTACGCGACCCCCGCACCGACCTCGTCGATGACGCCGATTTCCTTTCCGTTCGTGTTGACGACCGGCTTCTCCTCGTCGTCTACTGTGAGGTTAGCGCACATACCTACACGTTCGCCAAGGGACGGGGTATACGTCGGACCTACATGTGCCTGTGTTCGTGAGCCAACGTGATCGACGACGGGATGGGCGGACCGGATTCGACTGAAGCGGACGGCTTCGAACCGATCTCCGATCGAATCGATACCACTACCGTTCTGGACTCGAGACCGTAGATAATGAAACTCGCGCGGATCGCGACGGAAGACGGACCGATCAGCGGCCAGTACGAGGACGGCGTCGTCCACGGTGACGACGGCGTCTACGAAGTCGGTGCCGACGGGACGTTCCTGCCGCCCTGCGAGCCGTCGGCGCTGTACTGCGTCGGTCGGAACTACGCGGCGACGCTCGATCAGATGGCGTACGAACGACCCGAGGAACCCGACTTTTTCATCAAACCACCGGCGTCGCTACTGGGCCATCGGGATCCGATTCCCTATCCCGGCTTTACGGACGAACTCACCTACGCCGGCGAACTCGCGGCGGTCATCGACGAACCCTGCCGCAACCTCTCGGCGGACGAGGTGCCGGACGTCGTCCGCGGCTACACGATCATGAACGATATGGACGCGCTCGATCAGGCCGGGCGCACGGCTCGGAAAGCGTTCGACGGCTCCGGCCCGCTCGGCCCGTGGATCGAAACCGCGGTCGATCCGACGGGAATCGACATGTGGACCGACGTCGCCGGCGAGCGTCGGCAGGAAGCCAACACCGAACTGATGCTGTTCGACCCCCACGAGATCGTCGCCTTCCTCTCCCGCCGATTCACCTTCCGTCCCGGCGACGTAGTCGCCTTCGGCAGTCCCGCTAATCCCGGACTGGTCGAGCCCGGTGATACCGTCGAAATTACCTACGACGGTGTCGGTACGCTTCGGAATACGGTCGTGGATCCTGCGTCCCACGATAGCTAACACAGCCAGTTGTCTCCGAGCTCGTCGACTCCGTACGTGTGCCTTATTACGGCTGTGGCCCGTTGAGTCAGTCAATGACCGAGACCATCTACATCAGCCGAAAGGACCTCACTTCGGGAGAGGTCCTTCGGGAACTCGGGAACGGGAACCGCGTGATCATCGAAGTCGAGATCCTCGGGAAGACGCTGAAGATGGCACTCCGTCGCCAGGGCGGGACGTACTACTGTGACACGCCGATGAAACTGCTCACGTTCGAGAGCGAGGAGGAGATGCAACGGTGTCTCGAGCGGTATCGACTCGCCAGAGCGGACTCCGCTGACGGGCCCGAAGAAGAAACGGCGTCGTCCGTCAGCGAGTGAGGTGCCGTCTGCCGAACTGATCGCGGCGCGAGGCGTCCACAATGTATAGGTTCCGTCCTGCCGTCTCTCTAGTATCTGATGACCGATCCCGATCAGGGCATGGAAGGGCTAATGCTCGTCGACAACCCGGAGTTCGAGCGGATAATGGAGTGCGTCTTCGGGATCCAGCCCCACGAAACGCGCACCTACTTTCGGTTACTCGAGTTACAGGGGAGTACGGTCGCCGAACTCGCGGACGCCCTCGAGCGCGACAGGAGCAACGTGAATCGCTCGCTATCGACCCTGTGCGAAACGGGGCTGGTGGAGCGAGAACGCCGACTCCTCGAGGGCGGCGGCTACGTCTATCAGTATTTCGCCGTGCCCGTGCCGGACGCACAGCAATCCATGCACGAGGCGGTCGACGAGTGGGCGGAGACGGTACACGGGCGGATCGACGAGTTCGGTCCGTGAGGGTTCTGCCCGTGAATCAGCCGGCGGAGTCGATCGGTTGTGTGTGCGCCGTGCCAGACGGGACGCTACTTTTGTCGGACTGGTGCGCTAGGTCTAGCAACTGCGACCGCGGAGTAGCCGCTTTCGCCCGATAGCTGACGCCGATACAATTTCGCATGGATCCATCCCGAAATCACACGGAGACGACCGACGACCGCTCGAGTACCCCGGACCGACGAAACCCGTTCGCCGCCGGGATCGATCGACGGCGCCTCATGCGATCGTCGGTCGCCGTCGGTGCGACCACCGCCCTGGCCGGCTGTCTCGGTGACAGTGAGAGTAGCGAGCGGGTTCCGACCGTCTACGCGTTCAACACCGGCGATCGAACGGCAACCGTCATCGACGCCGAGAGCGACGAGGCGGTCGAGACCGTCCACGTCGATACCACGGCGTCGTTTCCGGCCAACCAGTACGGGACCGGCGCGGATTCGACGTACGACACCCTCTGGCTCAACGTCAGCGGCGGCGTCAGGGCACTCGATGCGCACACGCTCGAGGAACTCGCCCACGTCGAGACCGGTTTCGAGCCGAACTACCCTAATCTGACGCCGAACGAGGACCACCTGATCGTGGCTGCCGGCGGGACGACGACGATCGATCCCAATCCGGACGACCCCGACGACCACGTGATCGCTCGCGTCGACGCCGACCGCGACAGCGAAACCTTCGGCGAGGTAACCGACGAGATTCGGACCGGCTACACCGGCCCGTGTGACGTGACGCTCGAGCCCACCGGCGAGTACGCGTACGTCGCGGACATCGCCGCCGAGACGCTACGCGTCATCAGCGTCGATCCGTTCGAGACCGCAGCCGAGATCGATGTCGGCGACCCCGTCGGTGAGGGGAACGTCCTGCCGTTCATGTGTACGGCCTCCGTTGCCGGTGACCTGTTGCTGGTCGAAAACGGCGAAGGCACCCTCGGCTCCGATCCCGACGTTCCCCGAGAGGGGTCCGAGAGCATCTGGGACATTTCCACGCCCGACGAACCCGAAGAACTCGACCGAATCACGCGGGACGACGGGCTCCCGGCGATGCCGCTTACGAGCGAGATCGATCCGAACAGCGAGGCGGGATACGTGTTCACGCCCGACGCGGACAGCGTGACGGTCGTCGATCTCGAGGACCGGGCCGTCGACCGGGAACTCGACATCGGCGGCAGTGCGCTCTCGGGTGCGTGGGGCCCACACCGGGAGAAACTGTACGTCCCCGTCCAGACGGCAAACCACGTGGCGGTCATCGACCACGCCCAGCGCGAGGTTGTGACGACGATCGACGCCGGCGAGTCGCCGACGGGTGCCGTCGGCGGCATGATTCGTCCGGAGACGAGCACCAGTCAGCAGCTCCGTGGCTCGCTTGCTTCGCTGGGTCTCGAGTTCGGCGACCGGGAGCCGACGTACTGTCCGGACGACAACTGTTACTGCGGGTGACATCGACTTCCAGCGGGGAGACTTTTCGCGAGAGTTCCTTCGATTCGCACGGTATTGTGAGCGACGACCGACTGAGTAGCCGTTGCCATAATGCGTTTCGGGTCTGTGCGATGCCCACACACGACCGGCATACCGACATCGTCCGTTCCGCCGTGGGTACATCTGTATGCCAACCGACCAACTCCGATCGATCGACCGACGACGGCTTCTGCAAGCGCTGGGTGCGAGCGGCGCGCTCGCACTCGCCGGCTGCCTTGGCGACGACGAAACGGCGGACGACGCGGACGAGAATGGCGACGAAACAGACGCCATGAACGGCGACGAAGACGATGCAAACGGGGAGGAGTCCGAACTCGCGAGCCTCGAGCCCACCCCCGAAGGCGAGTCGCTTATCGGAGACGACATCCACGCACTCGTCGACCTCTTCGACGATCAGCCAATGAGCGAGGCCCAACACGAAGTCGAGGGCGAGGACCGGTCCTACACGCCGCGACACGTCTGGAAGTGGGTTAGCGACGAGAACTTCATCGGGCTTCACTTCGACGACCCGAACCCGGAGGCGGCGACCGAACTCGACTACATCACGATCGGACAGAAGGGGCTCTTTACCGAGGAGAGCCAGCCCAGCGAGGAGTTCTCTCACTTCCACCAGCATACCGGCGACAGCTGGGACGGTTCTCACGGCGGCGAAACGGGCGACGAGGGCTACTGGCTGACCCACATTTCAACCCGAGAGATTCAGTACCCCTTCCACGACGAACCGATCGAGCCGCAGGTCGACTTCGGCTTCATGCCGACGCCGCCCGAGGAGGGTAGCGAGGGTCACGACATCAGTTGGGATGCACCTGATGGCGGTGAGGGCGACATCTCGGACGAGGACCGCGATGCACTCCTCGAAATATTCGACGACAACTGGACAGAAGGCCAGGACGACGCACCGCACGGCACGCCAGCACACGTCTGGAAGTGGGTGTCCCCGGAAACGTTCCTCTTCCTCCACTTCGACGAACCGAACGCCGAGGAGGCCGACAATCTCATCTACTTCGGGATGGGGAAGCGCGGACAGTTCACCGGTGATGACATCCCGGCAGGCCAGAACGAGGAGTTCACCCACTTCCACAAGCACGAGGCCGACAGCTGGGACGCCGGTCATGGCGGGCAGGACGCCGAACAGTGGGGTGCCTGGCTCGTCCACCATGCGACCCGCGACCACGAGATGCCGTGGGGCGAGGTCGAGGTCGGTATCGATCGCGAGTTCATGCCCACCGAACCGCCCGAGTAATTCATGGACAGAGAACGTCTGAGCCGTCGACGACTGCTTGCGGTCGCCGCTACCGGGAGCGTCCTGTCCGCGACCCTTGCCGGCTGTCTCGGGGAAGACGACGTCGAGACCGATGACGTCGACGAGAACGGTGAAGACGGAGACGACGACGAGGGTATCGTCGAAATCATAACCCGAGCGGGCGAGGAAGACGAGGACGAACCGAACTTCGTCTTCGACCCCGATCACGTCGAGATCGAACCCGGCACGACCGTTCGGTGGGTCAACACCGACGGCGTCTTCCACACCGTTACGGCGACCGACTCGCTCGAGGAGAAATCACCGAGCGAAGTGTTCAGCGAGACCCTCAGCAGTGACGGAGACGAATTCGAGTGGACGCCCGAGGACGAGGGGGTTCAGCACTACTACTGCGAACCGCACGCCGGGTTCATGGAGGGGACGATCGAGATCGGCGACGTCGATGCGGCGGAACCAGAAAAGAACGAAGACGACGCTGACGAAGACACGACCGACGTCAACGACGATACCGAAATCGACGAGGAGTTCGTCGATATGACCGGCGAAGACAGCATCCAGATCGAGACTCGAAAGGGAGACGCCGAGGACGAACCGAACTTCGTCTTCGATCCGGCGTTCGTCCGCATCGACGCGGGAACGACGGTCGAGTGGGTCAACACCGACGGCGTCTTCCACACCGTCACGTCGACCGACTCGATCGACACCCGCAGCGGCGGTGGTGACGAGTTCGACGAGACGCTCTCGAGCGAGGGCGACAGCTTCGAGTGGGACGCCGACGAGACTGGCACCCAGCCGTACTACTGTTCACCCCATGCGGGTTTCATGTACGGCGCACTCGAGATCGAGTGATCCCCGCTGACCCTGCCAGCCGACCCGTCCGGGTCCGAACCGAGCCGTCGAGAAGAAAGGCACTTCCGCTGGCACCCCCTTCGAGCCGATGTGAGCGCTGACGCTACGCGACGCGTCGAAGTATACCCCGACCGAGAGGTCGTCGTCGAGTTCGATCCCGACCTCACCTTCGAGTGCGTCGAGGACTGTACCTGGTGTTGCCAGCACGGCGTGCTCCTGTACGACCGGGACCTCCTCGAGTTAGCCCAGCGGGCGAACCTCGCGGAGACCACGACCGACTTTCGCGGCGAGAAGTTCGTCACGCGCGAGGAGAAAGACCGAGACGACCACGTCGACGAGGAC
Source organism: Natronorubrum halobium (assembly GCF_051351675.1). Classification (NCBI taxonomy): domain Archaea; kingdom Methanobacteriati; phylum Methanobacteriota; class Halobacteria; order Halobacteriales; family Natrialbaceae; genus Natronorubrum; species Natronorubrum halobium. The sequence continues at coordinate 4,418,829 of NZ_CP195595.1, read as the reverse complement.
GGCTGTGCTTGTGCCTTCCTCCGGGAGGACGGTCTCTGCTCGCTGCACTTGGAGGAGGACTGGAAGCCGACCAGATGCTCGGTCTTCCCGCTGGGCGTCTGGCTCGAGGACGGCGACCTCCACGTCGACATTCGGGACTCGGCCCACGACCACTGCGAGGGACTGAACGTCAGCGACCGGAGCGTCGTCGACAACCTCGAGGCGTTCCTGCCGGAGGTGCTGTGGGAACTCGAGAACCCGGATTCGGACCGAGAACTGTAGCATCGGCCCCGGCGACGTGGTACTCTACGTACCGATCACGCGGCCGAACGTTCACGATATGGGTAGATGTTACCACGGCTCTCCAATGTTTTAAACGTCCTCCCCACGTAGTACGGTTGTGACAGAAGAATCCGGGCGACGGAACCTCCGTATGCCCAACAGTGATGAAGTATTCGCCGTCGTAACCGAACACCTCGGAGGGAACCACGTACAACTCCGCTGTGAGGACGGCGAGGAACGGCTCGGCCGCATCCCAGGTCGCATGAAGTACCGCACCTGGATCGAACAAGACGACATCGTCGTCGCCGAACCGTGGGACTGGCAAGACGAGAAGGCCACGATCGAGTGGCGCTACACCAGCCAGGACGCAGATCAACTGCGTCGCGAAGGCCACATCGATTGATCGTTCGGTTTCGGCCTGCAAACTAGATTTCTCCCGTGTCCGACGCAGACGAGCGGCCGCTCTGTAAGACGCTTCAGTCGCCAGCACCTCCACAGCGGAAGCGACGGCCTCCTCGAACACGTATCAGTATACGTATTATTATGCCCGGTATTTATCACCGCTGCGAGACATATCCACTCGGTTATGGACGACGAATCGCTCCAGCGGGAGATCGAGCGCCTTCGCGAGGAGGTCGCTGCTCTCGAGCGACGCCTCGAGAGGCTCGAAGCCGCGAGCGACGATGGCGGCCACGGCTCGTCAGGAACGGAGGCAGCGCCGGGGACTGAGTCGGAGGATAGTCCGATTCCGGGACCCGAGACTGCCGACTCTTCGGCTTCGGATCTCGACTCGGATGCGACGGCAGTCGAACCGGGCGGTGATCCAGCCGAGACCGACCCTGAATCGGAAAGCCTTCCCGCCGAGACCGACCCTGAATCGGGGAGCCACCCCGCCGGAACGGAATCGACGAGCGAGTCGAACGCCGCGAGCGACTCGACGGTCGAATCGGCTGACGACGGCCGCAATTGGGAGGTCGCCGTCGGGATCCGCTGGTTCGGTCTCGCAGGCTCGCTCGCGCTCGTCGTCGGCGTCGTCTTCTTCGTTCAACTCGCTATCGATACGGGGCTGCTCGGTCCGCTCGGACGCGTCGCAGTCGGTACGATCGGCGGCGCGGCGCTGTTCGGCGGCGGCCGCTACGCCGCGACCCGCCAGCGGTACGTCCGCTGGGGTCGCATCGCGTCCGGCGCGGGGCTCGCGGTCGCGTACTTCAGTCTCTACGCGGCCTACGGCTTCGAGACCTACCGCGAGACGATCGGGACGCCGCTGTGGGCCGTCCTCGTCGCGCTGACGGTACTCGTAGCCGTCACGGCGCTGGTGTCCGTTCGCGACGGGGCACCGCTGGTCGTCGGGGAGGCGTTCCTGCTCGGCTACGTCACCGCCTCGCTGAGCACTGACGCTGCGACGCTCGTGGTGACCCCGGTCTACGTCCTGTTGCTCGCCGCCGGTCTGGTCGCGATTGCGACGGTACGACCGTGGAGCCGTCCCGTCGTCTCGAGTACGTTCGCCACCTACGGCGTTCTCGCGCTGTGGCTCCTGGACGTCGACCCGCCAGCGGCCGCGCTCGCCGCGGTCACCGCAGTCGCGTTCCCGCTCTATCTCTTCGGGGGGTACGTCCTTCGGGGAAGCGACCGCGTCACTGAACGCCGATATCGCATCCACCTGATCATCTTGACCGTCGTCAACGCCGTCGCCGCGGCGCTGTTCCTCGAGCTATCCGTCCGCGACGCGTTCCCAGAAGCGGCCGTCGAGGGTCTCGGATTGGTCGCCGTCGCGATCGCGCTCGCCGGTGCGTACACGGTCGTCATACGGCGTTCGAGCCGACGCGACGTCGCGGCTGCAGCCGGTTCGGTGGTCCTCCTCGTCGGCGGACTTCAGATGGCTCTCGAGCCGCTCGCGACGACCGTCGTCGCGCTCGCGGTCGTCTGCGGAGCGGTCGGACTCTCGTTCCGATCCGACGTGGCCGGTGTCGGATTTCGAGCGGGGGCGCACGTCGTCGCCGGCGTGCTCGTTCTGAAACTGCTCGCGGTCGACGCGACCGCGCTCTCGCCGTTCGACGCCGCGGATCCGTTGGCGACACTCACCGGTCGCCCCGCCTCGTTCGCGCTCGCCGTCGCCACCTTCTACGCGCTTTCGCGGTGGTTCTCGATCCGCGAGACGTCACTGACTGCCGTCGAACGTCGCGTCGACCGGTCCGTTACCGGCAGCTACGCGGTCGCCGCGACCGGGCTCGGCGTGATCGGTCTCGCGCTCGAACTCTCAGGAACCGGAATTTCGGTCGCGTGGGCGCTGTACGGATTCACGCTGCTCGGGATCGGCCTCTCCGTCGACCGTCTGGGCGTTCGAGTGCTCGGAATCGCCGTCCTCGTGCTCGCGACTGCAAAGGTGTTCCTGCTCGACACGAGCGATCTCGATACCGTCGCCCGGACGATCTCGTTTCTCGTCCTCGGGGCCGTGTTGCTCGCCGCGTCCTACAGCTACGCCCGGTCCCGTGGCGACCTCGATCTCGGCTACCTTCCCGATCGGAAGTAGCGGCTCTCGACCGACGGCGCGTTACCGCGTGGCTCGCTTCCAGTCGGCCAGCCCGACGACCGCGCCGTTGATCTCCGCGGGGTCCGCCTCGAGCGCCGCCCAGACGAACATCCCCGCAACGGATCCGGGTCCCGTCCCTGACCGCCGGACAGTCCGGTCGAAACCCGTCCCGGATCCAGACAGCCGACGGTGTAGTCGGTATCGGCAGCGAACCCTCGAGCGACTGCCGCGGCGGTCGCCTTCGAGATCGCGTAGGAGCCGTACCCCGGTTCCGTCTCCCGTGCGATCGATCCCGTCGGGACGAGGATGCGTGCGTCGTCGGTCAGGTGCGGCAACGACTCGAGAATCGTCGCGAAGACCCCTCTCCCGTTGATTCGCCAGTGGTCGTCGAACGCCGAGTACGACTCGCGGTCGGTCGGTGTCGATCCCGGGTCACCGTGATAGACGCCGGCCGCGGGCACGAGGACGTCGATCCCGCCCGACTCGCCGGTTCGCGAGGCGGTCTCGACCAAACGCTCGAGGTCGAACTCGTCGCGCACGTCGGTGCGGACGCCCGCCGCGATCGCGTCGGCGGATTCGGTTCGTTCCTCGAGCGCACCGACGGTGTCCGTGACTGCGTCGCCGTCTCGAGCACCGATCACGACCGTCGCGCCTTCGTCCGCGAAGGCTTCGGCGACGGCGCGACCGATACCGCGAGTCCCGCCAGTGATGACGGCTGTCGTTCCAGTCAGAGTCATAGGCTGCGTACGCACGGCACCGACAGGAAACCATCGAACGCGGAGACGAAAGCGACGGCTCGATCGTTCGGAATGTGACCGTCGCCTAGCGGCCGAACAGTCGCTTGAAGAGGCTCCGTCCGCTCGGTCGTTCGGCGAGCAACACCGAACAGTCGACATCGGTGACGACGTCGAGGTGGAGCGAACTCGTGACGAGCCGCGAGAGCAGGCCGCGCTCCGTCGCGCCGATGAGCAGCATCGTGTGCTCGGCGGCGGCGCGACTGATTGCCTCCTCGACGTTGCCGGAGTCGTCGACGATGAGTTCGGCGTCGCTCAGGTTGTGGTCGGCAGCCCACTCCGCGAGGAACCGTTCGCCGGCCTCGCGTTTCTCGGGGGTATCGACGATATGCAGGAGGGAGACGTTGGCACCGACGGCCGTATCGAGCGCCTTCGCGACCTCCGCGCTCAGATCCGAATCCGGGCCGCCGGCGGTCGGCAGGAGGATTCTCGAGGTGTCCAGTCCGCGATCCTTGAACACGAGGAAGTCGCAAGGAAGCTTGCTGGTCAACTCGCTGAGGGGCTGTTCGGCGCGCGCAGCGTCCCACAGGCTGTTGCCGCCCCAGTCCATCATCACGAGGTCGGCGTGCTGGCGATTAGCGGTGTCGAAAACCTCTTCGAACGAGCGGTGGGTGACGATCGTCGAGGTCTCGTAGTCGACGGTGTCGGTATCGACGATATCGGTGTTGACGGACCCGCAGACGTCCTCGAGCAGCCGTTCGGACTCGTTAACGATTCGGGCGCGTTGTTTGTTGCTGCCTGCTGCCGACGGTCTGTCGGGCGTCTGAACGATGTGGACGACGTGAACGATCGCGGACTCGTGCATACTTGCGAGTATCGCCGCGAGTTCGACGAGCCGCGATTCGGTGCGCGGGTTCGCGATCGGAACCATGACCCGGTAGGTGTCGTCGTCGGGTGCAGTCGTATCGGCGGTATCGATCAGGGGTACGTACGAGCGACCGACGAGGCTCCCGAACGTCCACTCTTGAATTGAGAGTCGGCGTTCGATGCCGGAAAAACGCGCGGACTCGAGGCGTTTCTCGCTCGTCTGGAAGTAGTTGATAACGGTTACGAGCAGGATGCCGCCGATGGTGTTACCGAGGAAGACCGGCAGGACGAAGTGGAACAAACCGGTGAAAAGGGCGAGTTCGCCGAGCAAGACGACGTAGGTCATCTCGGTGAAGGATGTGACGACGTGAAACAGGTTGCCGATTGGAATCGCGAGGAACGCCATGTAGACGATCACGATTCTGGCGACCGTCTCGCGGGCGGCGTACTCCACCCAGACGACGCCGGCGACGATCAATCCGGCGAATGTAGCCTTGAAGAACAGATCCCACCACGCCGTCTCCGCGCCGTGCGTTCCGAGGTACATCGCCGCATCGGCTGCTTCTGGGGAGAAGACGCCGCCCCAGGCCAGCACTGCCGCGCCGATCGCCCCGCCGGTGAAGTTACCGATGAGGACGATCGACCAGTGACGAAGCAGGGCTGGAATGCTGGAGAGTCGCTCGAGAGTGAGTGCGACCGGCGGCAGCGTGTTCTCCGTGTACAGCTGGTAGCCCCCGATGATGATGTAGATGAACCCGAGCGGGTACAGTAGCGCGCTCAGGATCGGGTGGCCGTCGGTCGAGCCGTACAGCGAGGCGTAGAGCAGTACCGTGATCGTGATCGCGAAGCCGGCAGCCATTCCGCTGAAGAACAGTTCGCGGTTCCCGGAGGTGACTTCCTCGTCGGCGGCCGCGATGATCCGCTGGAAGACTTCGTCGGCTGAAAACCGATCGCGAACGACGGAGCCGACTGCCGGAGCGCCGTGTCTGGACCGTTCGACCGCATCGCGGACCGTCTCCGTCTCTGACTCCGGCTCCGACTGGTCCGGCGGGATCGACGCTTCCTGAGATGAATCCCCCCTGTCTACGCGTTCGGGGCTGTCAGAATCACTCATTGGGTTGTCCGAATCGGTAGATGAACTAAGCACTTGGCTTTGAAGACGACGAGACGGGGCGGCTGTCGGGTTCGATACGGCTGCCCATCGACGCTTCCGCGAGCGCGGTGTCCCGTCGGAACCCTACGTAAGTATGACCCACGTTTATCAGCGAGCCCGCACTCACGTACGACTATGCAACCGCTGGCCGGCGAGTCCGTCGTCGTCATCGGAGCCGGTATCGGCGGGCTCTCGACGGCCTGTTATCTCGCCGATGCCGGTGCCGACGTCCACGTCATCGAGAAGAACGAACAGCTCGGTGGCCGCGCGAGTCGACTCGAGGAAGACGGGTTCCGATTCGACATGGGACCGTCGTGGTATCTCATGCCCGACGTCTTCGAGCGCTTTTTCGCCGCGTTCGACCGAACGCCGTCGGACTACTACGAACTGACGCATCTCGATCCGCACTACCGAATTTTCTTCAAAGACGGGGATCAGGTCGACGTCACGCCCGACCTCGAGCGAACGAAAGCCGTCTTCGAGGAGTACGAGGACGGTGCGGGCAACGCGCTCGAGCGCTACCTCGAGAAGTCCCGCGAAAATTACGAGGTGGGGATGGAACACTTCGTCTACGAGGATCGCACGCGGTTGCGAGACTACGTCGACCTCGACGTGGCGCGACAGGCTCGCGGCCTCTCCCTGCTGGGGTCGATGCAGGGCCACGTCGAGAACTACTTCGACCACCCGAAACTCCAGCAGATCATGCAGTACACGCTGGTGTTCCTCGGGGGATCGCCGACGAACACGCCGGCGCTCTACAACCTGATGAGCCACGTCGATTTCAACCTGGGCGTCTGGTACCCCGAGGACGGGATCGGCGGCGTCATCGACGCGATCGCGGAACTGGGGAGCGAACTGGGCGTCACGTACGACACCGATCGACCGGCGACGGCGATCAAGGGTCGCGAAGGGGCGTTCCTCGTCGAGACGAAACGGGGACCGCTACGGCCCGATCTGGTGGTCAGCAACGCCAGCTACGCCCACACCGAGCAGGAACTGCTCCCGCCCGAACGACGGGGCTACGACGCCGACTACTGGGAGTCGCGGACCTACGCACCCTCCGCGTTCCTGCTCTACCTCGGCGTCGAGGGCGAGGTGGACGAACTGGCCCACCACACGCTCGTCCTTCCGACGAACTGGGAGGAGCACTTCGACCAGATCTTCGAGGACCCGGAGTGGCCGGACGAGCCCGCCTACTACTGCTGTGTCCCCTCCGAAACCGACGACACCGTCGCGCCCGACAGCCACAGCACCCTGTTCGTCCTCGTTCCGATCGCACCGGGGCTCGAGGACACGCCCGAGATCCGCGAGGCGTACCGCGAGAAGATCCTCGCGGACATCGCCGCGAACACCGGTGAGGAACTTCGCGATCGAATCGTCTTCGAAGAGCGCTTCTGTATCGAGGATTTCGCCGATCGGTACAACAGCTACGACGGGACCGCCCTGGGGCTGGCCCACACGCTCCGACAGACGTCCCTCTTCCGGCCGCCTCACCGCGCGAAGGGCGTCGACGGCCTCTATTTCGTCGGCGGCGACACCACGCCCGGTATCGGCGTCCCGATGTGTCTCATCAGCGGCGAACTGACCGCCGAGAAGATCCTCGAGGACCACGGACGGCCGGTAGAACAGTGATCGCGTCTCCGGCCAGTCAGCTATGACGACGGGATCGACATCCACCACTGACGACAGTCTCACCGGTCAGCTATCGTACCTGCTGACGCTCTCGAGGCCCCGGTTCTGGCTCTATCTGGCGGGACCAGTTCTCGTCGGCGTCGCGTACGCCGCGAGTTCGGTCGGCGACCTGTTCGCACCCGCTGCGATCGCACTGTTCGGGTACTTCCTCGTTCCAGCGAACGTCTTCCTCTACGGGGTCAACGACGTCTACGACCGAGACATCGACGCCGCGAATCCCAAGAAGGACGAAAAGGAGGCGCGCTATCGCGGCCAGCGAGTCGTTCCTATCGCGGTCGCCGGCTGTGCGCTCCTGGCGCTGGCGCTCGTGCCGCTCGTCTCGACGGCGGCCTGGCCCTGGATCGCGGTCTTTCTCGTCCTCGGGACGGCCTACAGCGCGCCCCCGATCCGGTTCAAGACGACCCCACTCTTCGACTCGGTCTCGAACGGCCTCTACATCGCGCCGGGTGCGGCAGCGTACGCCGCCGTCGCGGGGTCGCAACCACCCCTACTCGCTATTTTCGGCGGCTGGCTGTGGGCGATGGGGATGCACACCTTCTCGGCGATTCCCGACATCGAACCCGACCGCGAGACCGGCATCCGGACGACGGCGACGGTGCTGGGTGAGCGACGCACGTACGCCTACTGCGGCGCATGCTGGCTCGCGAGCGCCCTCGCGTTCGCCGCGCTCGACGTCCGTCTCGGCGCGCTCATGCTGATCTACCCCGCACTCGTCGCGGCGATCGTCACCTCGAGCGTCGCCGTCGACCGGGCCTACTGGTGGTTCCCGGCGATCAACACGGTCGTCGGCGCGCTCCTGACGTTGGGCGGGCTCTGGAGGCTGATCTGAGAATGGATCGGCGGAACTCGACGGCTGCTGCCGGTGAGCGCAGAACGAGGATCCAGCGGCGCCTCGAGACCGTCATCCGCGAGAACCGGTTCACGATCGCGGTCGTCTTTCCGTTCGTCGGCGCGGTGACGCTGGTCGCCAGCGCGGAGGGACTCGTGCCGGAGCCGCTGGCGTACAACCCGCTGTTGATCTTCTTCGGCACGATGGTGATGCGCTCGCCGCTGGTCGTCGGCCTGCTCCCGCGGATCGGCTGGTGGGCGCTGGGCTGTCTGGGCCTGCTGACGGCGTACACGTACGCGATCGAGACCGTGGGGGTGCGAACTGACTGGCCCTACGGAGCCTTCGAGTACACCATTCAGCTCGGACCGATGCTGTTCGGCGAGGTGCCGCTGGCGCTGCCGCTGTTTTTCATCCCGCTCGTGGTGAACGCCTACCTGCTCACGCTGCTCGTGCTCGAGGACTGGAGTGCGAATCCGCTCGTCAGGGTTCCGTCGGCGATCGCGGCCGTCGTCGCGATCGACCTCGTGCTCGATCCCGCCGCCGTCGCCATCGGCTTCTGGGAGTTCGTCCCCCCGGGGGGATACTACGGCGTCCCCGCCTCGAACTACGTCGGCTGGCTGATTTCGGGCACCGTCGCCGTCGCGCTCGTCGATCTCGCATTCGAGCGCGCGTCGCTGCTCGAGCGGGTCCGAACCTGCGAGTTCATCCTCGACGATCTGGTGAGCTTCGTCCTGCTCTGGGGGACGATCAACCTGCTCTACGGCAACTGGCTGGCGGCCGGCGTCGCCGGACTGTTCTGTCTCGGCCTGTTCCGGACGGACCGGTACGACCGCGAGATGATCCGGCGCTCGCGCTCCTCGAGCGGCATCGGGGGTCGCGATTCTTGATCTCGATTCGCCGCTGGCGGACGCGCCCGCTCGCGAACCGGCTCACCGAAGCCGGGAAAACGCCTCCCCGCCACAGGCGCAATCGTCCTCCGTTCCGAGCGGCGTGAACGAGCCGTCGTCGTCCAGTTCGGCACAGAGAATGCAGCCGCACTGGGTACAGCTTACGATGGCTTTCGTCGGTGTGCGAGCAAGTGCCATGCGATGGTCAGGAGCGTCGTCACGATTACGGTTCTTCCAACGTGTGTTGGATATGAACATATCGAAGGGGAAAACCGCACGACAGCGCGTAATAACGCCGATCCGAGTCGCAAATCGCCGACCTTGCACGCGGAACTTCAGCGGGGGAACATGCTTGCTGTAGGCTTTTGCTCGTGTCGCTGGTGGTGGGTGTATGGCGACCAGAGCGCCGCTCGAATGTCCCCTCTGTCACGACGAACTAACGCGTGGGCAGAATCTCGAGGAACACCTCGTCGCGACACACTCGAAGCAGACGTTAGCGAAGTTCGTCGTCGCCGAAACCGAGGCGCTGGGCGACGAGGACGTCTCGGAGTGACGACGATCGGACGTCGACGGCGGTCAGACGAAGATGGCGGTGAGCGTGCTTCCGAACAGGAGCAACAGGATCACGACGGCGAACGTGATCGCCAACCAGACGCCGAGTCCGATCGCGGCGGTGCGGGCGTTTCGGCGGTCGATGTCGAGCGGATCGTGTGGGTCGCTGGTGGACATACGGGATCGACTAGTACGCGAGGGTCCACAACGGGACATCCACGATATAGCGGGGGTTGATACGTGGCCGTCCGGCGGCGTCACTGGATCGGCACGCGACCGCCGTGACCGGAGTCGTGGCGCTCCGTCTCGAGTGCGGGGACGGCGGAGACCCGTCGGAAGACGGCCTCTGGGTCGCGGTTCCAGTGCCAGTGCCAGCGGGTCTTCGCGAGACACCGCAGCTTTCGGGACGTCGACAGCGCGGGGTCACGACTGAGGACGTCGTAGTCCTGCCGCCGGATGACGGTGTGGTGTTCCGCGTAGAGCACGGCCGCGAGCAACACGGGAAGCTGGCAGTCCTCGGGGAGATAGCGGATCCCCGCGACCCCCTCCCGGTAGAGATCCTCCGTTCGCTTGAGTTCCGCAGCCATCGCGGCGGCGAACGAGTCCGAGTACTCCAGTCGCTCGATCTGTGCCGGCGAGACGTCGTGCGTCTCGAGCGTCTCCTGGGGCAGGTAGATCCGATCGCGCTCGAGGACGTCCTCGCGAACGTCTCGCAGGAAGTTCGTCATCTGGAACGCCTCGCCGAGTTTGATAGCGTGCGGAAGCGCCGTCTCTCGGTCGTCGGGCTCCATGATCGCGGTCATCATCACGCCGACCGCGGACGCCGAGCCCCGCATGTACGACTCGAGGTCGGCGTAGCTCTCGTAGCGGTCGGTATCGATATCCGACTGCATCGCGTCGACGAAGGCGTGAATCTCGGCGTCGGAGATGTCGTACTCGCGGCGGAGTTCGACGAACGCCTCGAGGACGGGGCCGTCGGGTTCGATCTCACCGAGCGCCTGAGCGCGAAGCTCCTCGAGTTCGGCGCGCTGTTGGGCGGGTGGCGTACCGTTCGCGTCGTCGACGACCTCGTCGGCGATCCTGAAGAACGCGTAGAGAACGTGCGTGGCGTGGCGAACGCGCTCCGGGAGGAATCTCGTCGCGAGATAGAACGTTTTCCCGGTTCGCTTCTGTATCGCCTTGCCTGCGTCGATGTGTTCCTGTTGCATTCTCTCCTCGTGCCCAACTCACCGCTATGGGGTGTAATTCGTACGATAGGTGCATATAAAACGGCTACCCCTTACTAAGCGGGTCTCCGTCGAACAGTTCGTCGAGGAGCTTTCGCTGGGCCGACCGGAGATGCTGGTGAAACGTCGATCGGGAGATATCCATCGACCGTGCGAGGTCCTCCCCCGAGACGTTCCGCGGCCACTCGTACCACTGTTTTCGGTCGGGTGAGTGGCACGGATACTCCATCGCGAACGTGTCTCGCTCGCCCGCGATGACGGCCTCGAGCCCATCGACCGCGCGTCTGGCGTGTTCGTCGTCACCCATCCGGGCGGTTGCGATGTAGTTGACGCCGACGTGATCCGTCCGGTACTCGTCAGGACCGAACTCGCGCCTGGACCGGTTGGTCAGCAGAATCTCCCCGTCGCTGTCGATCACACCGACGGTAACCGGGAGCGTCTCGAGCGTCGCCTCGGCGAGTGCGTTCCCGGAGTGTATCGACTGGACGTTCGCGCTTGAACCACATAACGAAAGTGGACGACTCGAGTCGAACGCGAGTGGTGTGGCCGTCGCCGTCAGTGCAGTGACAGCGTGATCTCGTCGTTTTCACATCGATCTGCCGCTGTCTCACCCTCTGCAAAGTACGCTCGGCCGCGTTCGTACTCCCCGTTTCCGTACGCTTCAGCGCCGAGCGCATAGTACTCCGTCGCGTCGCGCAGTGCCTCCATCTCGCACGCCATCTCGGTCAGGTCGCTCTGGAACTCCGCCGGAACGTCGTCTTCACTCTCGTCGAACGTGCGATACGCCCTCCCGAACCGTTCGGACGCCGCCGAAAACTCCGACGCGGCAGTGTCGAACCGGTCCTCCTCGAGGGCGTCGACCCCGTCCAGGAACGGCTCCATCGCCGCGGCCATCCGTCCGCTTCCCGTGAACAGCACGTCGAACATCCCGAGGACCCCCTCTATTTCCTCGAGCGAGGTTTCCATCTCGACGCGGTCGATCTCGTCGAGTCCGTCGAGCGCCCCGGTGTCGATATCGTCGAACGTCGACCGGGCGATCGCCAGCCGCTCCATCGCGTCCCGATTGTAGTCGTTCGCCTGTTCGGCCGCACTGGTGGCGTCGTCCCAGCGGTCGGCTTCCAGATACTGCTCCCAGCGCTCGAACTCGTCCATGGCGTCGCCCAACGCCGAAAAGACGGCGACGAAGTCGCGAAAGAACCCGACGACCGCCTCGAGCGCCTCGATCGTCTCGCGCTGCTCGTCGGTCGCCCCCGTACGTGCGGCCGACAGATCGTCCTCGGCCGCGTCGAGGCGCGCATCGATCGGTCGGGTCTCGAGCGCGTGGGACTCGTCGTCCATCGGATCGTCGGTTTCCTCGAGCGCCGTATCGAACTCGTCGCCGGCCTCGTCGAGTTCGGCTTCGGCCGATCGGATCAGTGTGGCCGTCTCGCTATCGCCCGCGACTGCGTCGTCTTCGGGGTCCTCGGTTAACTCGTCCTCGGCGTCGTCCAACGGCTCGTCACCGTCGTCAGTATTCGTCTTCACAGCGTCGTCGTCAGTGTCCGCATCCCCAGCGTCGTCAGTACTACCGTTTAGCTCGTCGTCACCGTTCTCGGTTTCGTCGTCCGAATCGCCGTCATCTGCAGTTCCGTCGTCCGAATCGTCGTCATCCGCAGTTCCGTCGTCCGAACCGTTGGTGCCGAGATCGGACGTACAACCGGCGAGTGAGAGCGTTGCAGCCGATACGCCGACAGTCGACAGAAATCGTCTCCGATGCATACGTCGACCGTGAGTCTCCGGTACCAAATACGTTCACATCGGCTGACGTGTCGTGCTCGGATGACGGCTCGAAGACATCGATACTGACAGCCGCCACCGGTGGAACACCACTGGTTCTCGACTCACCCGTATTGTTGCCCACATCTTCCGATCTGATTTATGCGCTACGTCTGAAGTTTAAATACGAACAGGCGGCCACAGTGGACATGGACTGGGAGGCTCCCGCTGACGCGTGGTACGTCTGGGTCGCGGTCACCATCGTCAGTTTCGCGATGGCCGGAATCGTGCTCGGACTCCCAACGGCCCCACCGCCGGACGCCGATCGAACGGCGAACGCGATCGAGGAGACGGCCGGCAGTTCCTACGAGGCCGCTTCGACCTACGGGTACGATGCCGACGAGATCAAGATCGACGGAAAAACCATCGAACTGCGAAACGAGGGCGGGACGGATCGCTCGAGTCTCACGTACGAGCAGGTCGTCGTCGTAAACGGGGACGACCGACTGGAACGACTCGTCTACGGCGAGGTATTCGAGGAGGAGTTCGAGGACGAACTCGACGATCCACACGAAGATGCGGCGACAGTGTTCATGGAGCGTGTCGCAGACGCCGAGGAGAACAATTCGGGCGAGTGGCTCACAGCGTCGGACGAACTGACTGTTCGGCAAGTTACCGTGGAGCCCGACGAAACGACGAATATTCACGTGGAGGTCGGGTCGCACGAAACCGTGGATCTCATTGCGAGTACCCACGACGACGTTCCTCAATCGATAGATGCGACGTACGAAGGGTTTAGCAGATTTACTGGCGTCGATTACACGATCGAGGGTGAGTCCGTCATCGAAGAGGAGTACGACGACTCCGATTCGTTCTGGGAACAGGCCAAAGACACGTTTTCGGACTGGGTCGATTCAGTCAGTTGCTGGCTCTCGGACTGTGACGACGACGTCGATCCGGAAGACGAAATTAATCCCGGTCACGTGGCGGAGATCGATAACGGTGACGGAGACGTGAAGCTGTATTCGGAGGAGGGAACTGACGAGATAACGTTCTCGAGTCACATCTCCTGGGATCGCGGAGAGAACGTCTGGATCGGTGAGTATCCGCTCACTGTGACCGCCGAGTTCGATGAGACCACGTGTAGTGCGACGCTCACGTCCTCGACGGACGACGAATATCTCTGCTCGGTCGGCACGGACTCCGACGAACGCGTCGACGAACTGACCTGGATCGAATTAAACGACGAGACGGAGAAATACCATGTCACGCTCGTCGTCGTCTAGAGGCCAAACGGAGCCGCTCGCGGCCCTGGTCGCCATCATCGTCCTGGGGATGGCGATCGTCCTCTACGGCGGGTTCGTCACCGACGTGCTCACGGACCGCACCGATCGAACGTCCGACGACGTCGCGATCGATCTGATCTGGGACGATATCTCTCACGACGGCGTCTACTCGTCCGACCGCGGCACCGATCTCTCCGACATCGAGATGGCCTCGCTGCCCCAGGGACAGAACGTCTACGTCGAGGTGACGATAATCGACGACGACGGTCGAGAACGCGTCGTCGACTCCTTGCACTTCGACTCCGACGGAACGAGCGCATCCCCACAGGAAGGCCCGCCCGAGGACGGCTCCGGTATCGAGACGCAGGTCAGCGAGCGTCCCATCCCCGTCGAGACCGACGTCGCCGGTGACGTCCGCGGTGGGACCCTCCACGTCGAGGTGTGGTCGCCGTGAGAGCCGACCGAGTCGTCAGCACCGAACCGGTGACGTCCGATCGCGCCGTCAGTACCGTCCTCGACATCGCGCTGGCGCTGTTGTTGATCACTGCGAGCGTGCTCGTGATCGGGCTCTACCTCAACGGCGACGACGATCTCGAGGTCGATCGAGCCGATCACACCGCCGAAACCCTCAGCGGGTCGACCGTCTCGGTCGTCTACGACGTCGAGAACGTGACGAACAGCAGTCACTATGACGAACCCGAAGGGATCGAGAGCTACGAGCGAACGATGTACGGCCCAGCGGTCGGCACGATCGCCGAAGCGGCGGTCGTGAACGCGGAATTCGACGGAAAGCAGTTGATTCTGTACGCCGACTCGTTCAGCGAGAGCGTCGCCGCACACGTCGAGAGCCGTCTCGTCGGGGCCAACCACCAGGTCTACGTCACCGCCACCTGGCAGCCCTACGACGAGGCGTCGATACACGGCAACACCACCGTCGGTAACCAACCGCCGGTGACCGACGACATCAGTGCCGTCACCATGAGCGCCGACAGCGGCATGCCGACCGTCGACGACGAAGCGCTGGCCGATACCTACGCCACCGAGGGTGCCGACGAGGCCGCCGAACTGATCGCGGAGTCGATCGTCGAGGGCTACTTCCCCACCGAACGATCGCAACTGGCGCTCGAGCGACAGAACCTCGATCGGGCCATCAAGTCCACGCATTACCTCCGAATGGCCGACATCGTCGGGGCCGACCTCGACCGGAACGAGGCTCCGCTGGCCCGATCCGAGGCACGGGCCGACGACGCCAACGAGGAACTGGTCGACGGTCTCGCCGACTTGATCGCCGACGACCTCGAGTCGGGACAGACCGGCGACGACCTCGACGAGATCGGCGACGACGAGGACGAACTGGAAGCGTACTTCGAAGCTGCAGTCTCGCCGGGAACCGTCGAACTGACCGTTTATACGTGGGACCCATGACACGACACCGACCACACACCATCTCGATCGACGACCGAGCACGAATTCCGTTCGCGATCATCGGCGTCCTGATGCTCGTCAGCAGCATCATGATCGTGGGGGTACTCGAGTCGCGCGATACGCCCGAAACGAACATCGATCAGTCGCTCGCGATGGAGCAGACCGAATCGGCTGCCCAGAACGAACTCCGCGGTGCGGTCGTCGACGCGACTCATCAGGCTGCAGCCCAGCCGGTGACGACGTCCGAGTTGGACACCCTCGATGGCGATCCGGACGAGGTGTTCGAAACGTATCTCAAACTCTTGATTCACCTGCGAGCGGAGCAGACGCTGCCGAACGCGGGCCAGACGATCGGTGACGCCGAAACGACGGTGTCCATCGATGGTCTCTCCAGCGATCCCAACACCGCGGTCGGCGATGCCGACGACAGGGTCGACATCGCTCATCCCGACGACGGCACGATCGAGGTCGCTCTCGAGGAAGTGACGATCACGCTCGAGGACGACGATCGAGTCATCAGCGAGCGGACGATCGAGGAGCTTACCGTCACCGTCGGCACGCCGATCTTCGAGTTGCAGGAGAAGACCCAGGAGTTCAACGAGAGCCTCAACGAGGGCTTCTTCGAAGGGAATCCGTCCGATCTCGACAATTTCGCCCACAAGACGGCTGTGCGTCTCTACCCGATGGCGTACTTCAAGTCGTTCATTAATCGCTTGGATCCAGGTACCGGCGATGACCTGAATCCATGGACGTTCGACGAAATCCTCAAACACGATCACACGGAAGTGATGGCGAACGACGCCATCTTCGGCGTCCAGAAAGAGGTGTTCGGCGACGATGCCGTCGATCCGTACGCCGACCGCGTGATGCGTCCTGCGTGGGCGTGTTTCGCCGCAGACATGATCGACGAGATGGTCGGCGACGATGACGACGACGAAGACGACTCGTTCGAGGCGACGGTCTCAGTCGGGGAGGGAGGCGGTGCAACCGTCTCGGTCGGCGGAGAGAACCGGGGGACGACAGACGCCTCCGGCGACGTCTCGTTCGAACTGGACGAAACGGGGTCGTACGACGTTGTTGTCGTGAAAGACGACCACGAGCGGTTCGAACGGGAGAACGTCGAGTTCGGCGAGTCGAACGACCGTACGACGGTCGACCTCGTCTCATCGACGGACCGTTCGATCGATATCTACAGTCCGACCGGAGAACCGATCGAAGACGCTGACGTCCACATCTGGACGGACGACGGACTCGCCTACGAGGAGGGCGTCGACGGATCGTTCGACCTCGACGACGGACAGACGGAGTTCACCCTCGAGATTTTCGCCGAGGGCTACGAGGACTACTCGGAGACGGTCGAGGTCGATCAGTCACGTGCCGTGATACTCACGCCGGAAGATGACGCGGCGCTCGACGATCTCGAAGCGGACGCTGGGATATTCGATCACCTCGAGGATCCGGATATCCAAGAGAGTATCTGTGGTGAGTACCGGGACTATATCTTCGGTGACAAAGACGGTGATCTGCCCGACGCACCGTCGTTAGCCGAGATCATCGATAGTATGTTCGGCGATATGGACCCGCTAACGGCGGAAGAGGAGGTCACGCCGAACGATATGGCGGATATCGCGTACTACGAGCTGATCGGTGTCGATTCATTGACCGACGAACTGGGAGAGCTACCTGACGCGATGAATCCCGACGATATCGATGGCAGCGAGTCGCCGATCGGTTACGACGAAAGCTTCCCTGGCAGTTCCATGGAGGACGAGTACATCGATAGCGTATACGACGTCGACGTCGAGCGAACGACGAGTACGTCGTCCTGGTCGCTTCCGACGGATCGGAGCGGGTCACCGGAGAACTACTCGTACGAGTACTCGGAGTACAGGTACGAGGGACTCGAGGACGTCGACGTCTCCTTGTCGGAAGACTGGCGGACCACTCAGGGCGACTACTCCGACCGTGACATCCACAGTCTCGATATCGACGTCGAATTCGAGTACCAGGAGCGATCGGTCTTCGAAAACACCACGGAAAACGGGAGCGACACGATAACCGAACTCCGAGCGCCTGAGACGCAAACGGTCTCGGTCAGTGTCGATATCGACGCCGATCTCGTCGAAGACCTCGAGGTCCCCGAAAGCAGGATTCACGACGATTTCGAAGCCGGTGAGGGGTACGACGAGCGTGGCGATATCCCGGAACTTTCGGACCCCGATAACTTCGAACCCGTGGTCGTCGATTCACTCGAAACGTTGCTCAACGTCGGCTCGCTCGATTCGGGAGCGGATTTAGAGGATCAGATCGAAGCCGATATCACCGACTCGATATCGACCATCGATATTCCGGACTCGAACGAGAGTACCGAGGACGAGGTCGAGAACACGATCGAAAACTCGATCGACGGAGCCAGTTCGACGAGCTACGACTTCGGTGATCTCGAGAGCGGATCGGATCTCGACACGGACGAACTCGAAGCGTGGCTGAAAGCCGATCTCTACGAGATAAATGCGCTTGTCAAGAAAGAGACGGATCCGGTTACGGCTGAACGGGTCGAGTTCCTGAGTGGCGACTCTCCGTTCAACGAACTCGAAGACGAGGTCGAGGACGTTGAGAACGATGTCATGGCGACGGGGTCGTACGATAACGTTCCGGATCTGATTCGAATGGAGGTTCGACAGGCCTACTTCGACATTCTCACCGATCGAATCGAAGAGATGGCCGAGTTTCACGAGGAGACGGTCGAGGACGTCGACGACGCGATGTCCAGCGGCGACGGTGCACTCGACGACTCCCTCGGGTTCATTCAGGATATCTTCGCCGGTGATGTCGAGGAACGGAGCGGCCATCTCGAGGGATCAGAACTCATGAACGAGATGGAGTTCGAAGTGTCCGGGTCGCCGACGTATATGGATCTCGAGACGGTCGACGATAGCGAGGTGCCGTCGGTCCGTCCGCCGGACTCTACGGTCATGGATAACGACGTCGCCGGCGAACACGCGGCACTCGGTGCCGAATACACACAACGGCTTCCAACACCAGGGTTGCCGCTGATTCCGTGGCCACCGGCGCTGTACGTCTTGCAGGTTAACAGCTACAACGTCGATCTCGAGGGCGAGTACTCTCGGTTCGAGATCAGTGCGACGGCGGGTGATCCGGCCGACGGTGAGAGTACGACGTACGTTCGCGATCGGATGGATGTTGACATTGATCTCGGAAACGGTAACGAGCGGAAAATCGGTGAGGTCGAACCGATCGAGTTCGAGACCTCCCTCGAGATCGTGATCATCATGCCTGGGCTCATGCCGATGCAGACAGGTGCGCCGCCGAACACTGGTGATCCTGCCTTCGGTGAGGATATCGGATTTAGCACGTTAGTAAACGCTCTCGATGGGGATACAGTCGCAACGGAAGAACCCGTAGCGAGTGATGAGTACGACGACGTTGGGCCACAGGACCCTGACGGTGAGGATTAACAGTTACTTTGCCTGTTTTGTCTCCAGTCAGAGCGTAGTAACAAATCCAGTCGGTAGCTAAAACGGCCGTCCTGTCGCTGACAATTGCTGTGTGACCAAACCAGACTACAGTGCAGGTAGTACTATTCTGCCTCGAGGGCACTGATCGCACCCCCGCCGCCGGCGTTGTACGTAAATACGACGGAATTTTCGAGTAGGGCATACCCTTCGACAATTCCACCGAGTAAATCGACGTGATCAGTCGTATGAGTCGTCCACTGTTGTTCTCCAGTGTCTGGATTTAACGCGTCCAAGTGTACGTAGCCAAAATCACGCCAGACGTAGAGCGTACCATCTGAAACGAATGGTTGATGCCCATTTGGGCCGTCTTCAATGTTTCTTGACTCCCATTCGCTGGGTTCGTCCCCAGTTTCCAAATCTGTCGCAAACACTGCAGGATAATTATATGCACCCCCCGAATAGATCGTTCCGTTCGAAACTGTTGGTGCAGGACCACTTACTGGATACGTCTCTTCTGTTTGCTCGTACTCTGCCAGTGTTTCTGCATCACCAGTCTCGGGATCAATTGCAACTACGCTGGTCTCTTCGTGCGTATAGACCGTTCCATCTCGGACCATCAGCTCAAACCCGGCTGGACTGTTTCCTGGTGGCGAATACGTCCACAGTGTTTCGTCTTCGAAAACGTCGAACGCGATCACTTCGAAATCGTTGTTCGTTCGCCGGATCACGAAGAGCGTTCCATCATCTCCAATCGCGATATCTTCTGTTCCGCTAGTTTCGCCCTCCCAAATAATTTCCTCGTCGCTGCTATCGATCGCGTACAACTCTCCGTCGTTGTTGACGTAGACGATCCCGTCGAAGACTCGAATATCGCCGGCGTACAACGAACCGAGTTCGATCGACCACAACTCCTCGCCTTCGTCCGGTTCAATCGCGTAGAGCCTGTCGGTGAGAAAGTATACCGCGTCATCGGTTACCGCTGGTGTCGTCGGGTCCCACTGCGGGTTCGACGGTGCCCGTGGCGGCAACTCTGCTTCAAACGTCCACTCGATTTTACCACTCGCCAGGTCGACTGCGTGCAGTGTCGGTGTTTCGTCGGCAACGTATACCAGTCCGTGATCGATGACGGGGCCCGATAGGGTCACGTCTTCTACTTCGGTCGTCCAGCGCTCCTCGAGCGGCCCGTCAGGACCGCTCCGGTCGTCGGCCACCATCCGATTGTCCGCGGTAAACCGGTCCATCGGCCACGAGCCGCTAGCGGTCTCGGTGGACTCGCCGTTATCAGTTTTTTCCGTCTCATCGTCTTCGCCATTGTCTGTCTCCGGATCGTCGTCACTGCCCATACAGCCGGCAAGTGCCGTCAGTCCTGCTGTCGCACCACCACAGACGGCGAGCCACTGTCGACGCGTTCGATTCGATCGCTCTGTCATATTATACGAAGTATCCGAACCAATCAACTAAATAACTTTTCACGTGGGGATATCGTCTTTCAAACGTATACTGAGGTCAAGGATCGGAGCGGCCATCTCGAGGGATCGGCACTCATGGAGGAGACGGAATTCGATGTCTCCGGGTCGCCGACGTATATGGACCTCGAGACGCTCGACGAGCGAGGCTGACGGTCGTTACTCGAGCAACTCGTCGCGCAACATCGGGATGAACGTCCCGATGTCGGTGACCATGCCGATGGCCTGTGCGCTGCCGCGGTCGAGCAACTGGGTGACGGTGGCGGGGTTGATATCGACGCAGACGGTTTTGGTGGTCGAGGGGAGGCAGTTCCCGACGGCGACGGAGTGCAGCAGCGTCGAGAGCATGAGTACGAGGTCGGCCTCCTGGGCCTGCTCGCGGATCGCGTTCTGGGCCTCGATCGAGTCGGTGATCGTGTCCGGCAACGGGCCGTCGTCGCGGATCGATCCCGCGAGGACGTAGGGAACGTCGTTCTGGATACACTCGTACATCACGCCCTCGTCGATGATCCCTTCATCGACGGCCGCCTCGATGCCGCCGAGACGGGCGATCTCGCTGATCGTGTAGATGTGATGTTTGTGCCCCTTTCGCGGGTGCTCGAGGCTCTCCGTGTCGACCCCCAGCGACGTGCCGTAGAGGTCCCGTTCTAAGTCGTGGACGGCGAACCCGTTCCCGGCGCTCAGCCCGTCGATGTAGCCCGCACGGACGATATCGGCCAGCGCGTTTCGCCCGCCGGAGTGGACGATCGCCGGGCCGCAGACGACGAGCACGTTGCCGTCGTTCTCGCGAACCTCGCGCATCTCGTCGGCGATCTCCTCGATCAGCGACGCGGAGGGGCGCTCGCTCGAGACGCCGCCCTGCATGAACCCGAAGGAGCCGCCGCCGTTTCGGGGCCGTTCGGGCGGTTCGACGCGGATACCCGTCTCGCCGGTGACGACGAGGTCGCCCTCCTCGACGGCGTTGAGGACTTTCGTGTACACGCGTGGGCTGTCACCGTCGTCGCTGTCGGCGTCGTCGGCTCCCTTGCCGTCGGCGTTGTCGGCTCCCTGCGGGTCCTCCGGACCCGCTCGTTCAACGATCAACGCACAGTCCATCTCGACGTCCTCGACCTCGACGTACTCGCCGTCGACGCGGACGAAGGTCGGGTGATTCGTCGTCGAGTAGAACTCGACCGGGACGACCCCGTCCTCGGGGGCCGCCTCGAGCGTCGCGTCCCGCGGATCGGCGACGGTCGCGCCCTGCTGGTTGAGTTCGTGGAGGATGGCCCGCAGCTCTTCCTCGGTCTCGGCCATCACTCGCATTCGGCAGTACGTCTCGGCGTGTTTGTGGCGGCCGACCTCGAACTCCTCGACTTCGAACTCGCCACCCATGTCCATCACGACCCCGAAACACATGCCCATCGTCCCCGAGTCGATGATGTGCCCCTCGAGTTCGACGGTTCGCGCAACTGTCATCGGTGAGGGGTTGGCGACCGGGGACCGTGAATGTGTGCGTTGTGGACCGACGAGCGAGCGGTTCGGGTATCGGTCGCCGGTAGCCCCGGTGGTACCTGTCTATGAGGATCCCTACCGAGAACCGGCTGGCTATCGCGACTGGCAACCGCCGGTCCCCACACGTAGCACCGATTGTCGATATCGGCTCCGCGGCGTCATCGCGTGGCACGCTGCTATTCCCCACGAACGACTTGAAACGGTATTTCAGGAGGATTGATAGCTGAGACAACACTTTTGTACGTTTCCGACGACAGCCACGACAACGTGTCGAACCCCACTCCCACCCCAGCGACAGTTGAACTCTGGATCCGATCGTTCGCCCCCGCCACCGCGGGGCCGACCCAGGAACGCGCCCTCGAGCGACTGGAGGAACTCGAGTCGAGCGACCCGATCGAGTCGGTCGAGGTCGGCGTCTGGGGCAAAGAAGTCGAACAGACGGACCACGCCTCTCGGATTCCACAGCTCCAGCGAATCGAAACGCGTCTCGAGGCGTTCGAGACGTGGGCAGACAGCACTGGCCGGCAGCTGGAGCCGTTCTTCAGGAACACGCACGTCGAGTCGACGATCACCGAAACGTCCCACGACGTCTGGCGGCTCCCGACGGTCGCGCTCGCGGAGTTCGACGAGGACGACGAACTCCTCCACGTCGCGCCGTGCCGGAACGACGAGCGGACCGTCGACGTCTTCGATCGGTTCGACGCGCTGCTCGAGCGCACGGACCGGAATCTGACCGCCGACGGTGATCGCCGACGGGACGAGGTGATGACCGATCGGCCGTCCGGCCGCACGACCAGCTACGGACGGGGCCGCGTCGAACCGTTCTCTCCGAGCTCCGACTGACGCCTGTCGATCGACTGTGGGGGGTCGTTCGTTCTCCGGCGCCCGCTCGTTCTCGAGCCCGCTCTGAAATACCGCGTCGTACAGTACGGGTATCGGAACGTTCACGACCGTCGTGGACAATTACTATGCCATTCTATAGCATAATCTCCCGTATGGTGAGCGACTCAGTCACGTTCGGCCCGTCACGGTGTCGAAACTGCGGCTTCGAAGCACCCGGCGGTGACGACGCCTGGCGGCGGATCGACGTCCCGAAACTGGGTCGGATGACGCAGTGTCCCGACTGCGAGAGTACGGACGTCATTACGAGCAGGTAGGATCCTGGGCAGGTACGATCTCGAGCGGAGCGAACGGGCGTGCGCGGACAGACTCTTGAGGCTCTCGCCCGTAGGACCTCGTATGGAACACGACACTGACGAGCACGCCTCCGACGGCCAGTCCGATGCCGACCTCCCCTCGAGCGACGCCGAGTGGCGGGAGGAACTGAGCGAGGAACAGTACCGGATCCTGCGCGAGGCCGGAACGGAAGCCCCGTTTAGCGGCGAGTACGTCGACCACAAGGACGACGGGAGCTACGCCTGTGCCGGCTGCGGGACCGAACTGTTCGACTCCGAGACGAAGTTCGAGTCCGGCTGCGGCTGGCCGAGTTTCTACGACGCCGACGACGACATCGTCGAGACCCGACCGGACAACAGCCACGGGATGCAACGCACCGAGGTCCTCTGTGCGAACTGCGGCGGCCACCTCGGCCACGTCTTCGAGGACGGCCCCGAACCGACCGGGAAACGCTACTGTATCAACTCGGCCGCGCTCGAGTTCGACGACGAGTAGCGCTCGACGATCGATTCTCTGGAACTGGTTCTCAGTCGCTGAGCGTATTGAACGGAGCTGTTTCAACGAGGATTCAATGAAGACGAGTGTTTTCTGCCGCTGGCGGCGATGAGTGCCACGTCCTCCCCAGCCGATTTCTCCTCACGGGTGCTTCGCACCCGTCTGCTCACGGCGGCTTTGCCGCCGTTCGCATGGTATGCGAGACCTTCGGTCTCGCACTATCCGGATGGTTCGCGGAACCGCCGGTTCCGCGCTACCGCTCGCACCAGAGGTGCTCGCTCATCCACAGGAAGACGCGCTGCGTCTTCCAAGCCGTCGCTCACTCCGCTCGCGACGACCTCGCACGGCTGCGAGCCGCGCCTCACTGTCCGTTCGACGCGACTCAGCGCGCGTCGCCGCACGTGGTCTGGCCGAACCGAAGTAGCAACTCGTTGCCCTGAACTGAACTTCGCAGGGATCCCACCTCTTGCTACTACTCTCGAGATAAGCTGACCGGCCTATCACTACTACGCGGCGACGGGTTCGACGACCGCCTGCTGATCAACAACCGACCAGGCCGGACATCGACGCGAGTGCAGGCACTACCCTTTTCGAGCGGACTGACTCACCACCATCCATGTCCAACGAACGACCAACCGCCGAAGAGTTGCGACAGGGAGTCACCGTCGAGATCGTGCAGGGCGACCAGGACGTGCAGTCCGAGGATAAAGAACCGATCATCGGTGAGGTCGCGACGATCTACGGCGACGAACCCGAAGGGCCACAGGTCGAACTCAAAAACGGCGTCGTCGGTCACGTGCAGTCGGTCGTCCACGACGAGTAGTCCTCGTCGCCCACCCTTTTACCGCGATTCGGTCTGCCACTATCGGCCCCGCGTGCCGGCCCAATCGATTTCCGCCACGCCGTCGATATCGAGATATGGCCGACTCGAGTCTCTCGTCGCTCGCTCGCGACGTCGCCGCGGTCGCCCGCGAACGACAGATCAGCGTCAAGTCCGCGGGGCTGGCCTACCACGGGTTCAACACCCTCGTCCCGCTGGTCATCCTGGCCCTCGTCGCCGTGACACTCGTCGACGCGCTCGAACCGCTGGTGGCCGCGCTGGAGTCGGCTGCGGGTCTCGAGGGTGTCGTGACCGACGACGGCATCGAGGAGTTGGCCGGAAACGGCGCCGACCGGACGCGGGCCGCGTTACTCGCGCTGGTGATCCTGCTGTGGAGTGCCGTCCGGTTGTTCCAGGCGGTCAACAGTGCGTTTACGGACGTCTACGGCGCTCGAAAGCGAGAGTCGTACGCCAACACGGCCGCGACGGTCACGCTCGTAACGGCGCTCAACGTCGTACTCGTGACGGCCACGGTCGCGATCGGTGTTACACTGGTCAGCGTCGTCGGGATCAGCCTCTCGATACTGGTCGGCGGTATCCTGGCGACGGCCGCCAGCGCCGTCCTCCTCGCCGTGCTCTTGCTGGCCGTCTTCTTCCCGATGTACTACTTCTTCCCCCAGCCCGACGTCTCGGTCGGCGAGATCCTCCCGGGGGCCGCGTTCGCCGCTCTCTCGTGGACCGCGCTGGCGGTCAGCTTCCGCGTCTACGTCGCGACCTCCGAGAGCATCGCGCTGTTCGGGTTCGCCGGCGCCATCCTGATTATCCTGACGTGGGTCTACCTCGGCGGCCTCTGCCTCCTGCTGGGTGCCGTCCTCAACGCCGTCCTCGCGGACCGCGTCGATCCCGAAGACGGATGGGTTCCGATGCGGGAGGTGTGGCAGAAGTACGCCTAATTCCTCGACGTTGCGCCTGCCCCCTCGTGGTTATAAGTCGTTCGGAGGTGCGTGATAGCATGTCTTGGTAGTCATTCACTACCAAGAATAGGTGTCACAACGTATGTCGAATGCAGAACTAGCCAGTTCAGAATGGTGGAACGAGTACAAGGATACGGTCAATTCTGACCAGGAGATGAGCGTTCGCGGGCACGATCAGTTTGATGATAACTTCTTCGTTCGAATCGACGACGACACGTACATGATCGAGATGTACGGCGGAGAAGTTATCGACGTCGTCGCGAACCCGGGCGTCAACGGCGAGTGGTCGTTCGGCGTAGCGGGGAGCCGAGACGTCTGGGAGGAGTTCCTTCAGGAGATTCCGCCGGCACACAACAACGAGATCATCGCGTCCGATTACCGGACCGCGGTCAGGGGCGAGGACGGCTATCTCGAACTGCACGGTGACAACAAGAAGATCTTCCAGAACCTGCGCCCGTTCCAGCGAGCGCTCGAACTGATGCGAGAAACGCAACATTCGTAGACCAATGACCATCGAAGCACCAGAACACGGCGAACGCGTAGGGATAACCGGCCGGTACATCGGCGTCGAAATTCAGGGCGTAAACCAACGAGTTTACTACGAAGAGGCCGGGCCCGAGGACGGAATTCCGCTGCTCTGTCAGCATACGGCCGGGAATCACGGGCACGAGTGGCGACACTTGCTCGAGGACGACGATATCACCGAGAACTACAGAGTTATCGCGTACGACCTGCCCCACCACGGGAAGTCGCTGCCGCCGACGAGCGAGGAGTGGTGGACCGAAGATTACACGCTCACGGAGGACAAATTCGCCGAGAGCATCGTCAGCATCGCCGACGCGCTCGATCTCGAGGACCCGGTCTACATGGGCTCGAGTATCGGCGGCAACGTCATCCTGCAACTCGGTGACTGGCATCCGGACAGATTCCGCGCGCTCATCGGCCTCGAAGTCGGGACGTACAGTCCCGGCTACTACCTCGATTGGTTCCACGACCCGCAGGTCAATATCGCCGAGGCGAGCGCGTACGCGTGTTGGGGACTGATGGCCCCGCAGGGACCGGAACAAGCGCGCAGGGAGACGATGCATCTCTACGAGCAGAGTTCGACCGGACTGTTCCGCGGTGACCTGTATTATTACTCGGTCGATCACGATTACAGGGGTAACCTCGATCAGGTCAATCCGGAGTGTCCGGTGTACGTGATGAACGGTGAGTACGACTTCGCGACCGATCCCGACGACGCCCGCGAGGTCGCAGAGGGGATCGGCGATCAGGCGCAGGCCGTCGAGATGTCTGCCATCGGCCACTTCCCGATGAGCGAGAATCCGGACCTCTTCATCGAGTATCTCAAACCGGTGTTGGACGATATCCGCGGCGAAGACGTCGACGTTCCCGAGAAAATGACCCCCGAGTCGGTCGGAGTCGAGGTCGAGAAACCGACGGCGGACTGAGCTGTGCGTCCGGCGGAAGTGGCCATTTTTGACGAGGTGATGTTCGGCCGAGAGTCCCGGTGAATCGATGGGTTCTATCACCTCGCGTCCGTACACGCGACGAATGGCTTCCGAAGGGATCGCCGACGACGCTCGGATACTCATCGTCGGACTCGACGCCGAGGGGGCGGGAACGGCGTCGAGCTGGTGGACGAACCGAGCAGAGACCGAGAACAATAGCATCGGCGCTATCGAGACGATTTCGAGCGCAGCCGCGGCTCTCGAGATACTCGAAGAGCGCCTCGTCGACTGCGTGCTGACCACTCAGACGCTGCCGGACGGGAGCGGTATCGATCTCGTCGAGCGAGTTCGCGAGCGCGAGCCCGAGCTGCCGATCGTCTTCGCGCCGCGAGACGGTGACGAATCGCTCGCCGCAGAGGCCGTCGCGGCGGGCGCCACGGAGTACGTCCCGAGTGACCGATCCACCACGGATCTCACAGCGGTCCTCGAGCGCGCGATCGAACACGGAGCGGATCGACGGGAGCGTCGAGCGCGAGCGCGCCAGTTCGGCGCGGTGTTCGACGACCCGGAGACGTACGCGTGGGTGGTAGATCCCGACGGCTGCGTCCGGCGGGCCAACGAGACCGCACTCGAGGCGATCGACGCGACCGAAGCGGACGTGCGCGGACGGCCGTTTCCGGAACTGGCGTGGTGGCAGCGTGCCGAGGCGGGGCCGACGATACTCCGGAGCGCGATCGAACGGGCGGCGAACGGGACGGTCGTCCACCGGGAGGTACAGATCGGCGTCGGCGATGCGAACGGGAACGGAGCCGAGTCGGACGAGTACGAAGTCGGAACTGACGGCGACGCAGAGTTGGAGTCGCGGACGCTCGAGGTGACGATTCGACCGGTCCGCGACGACTCGGGCGCCGTCGTCTCCCTGTTCGCACGGGCGAGCGACGTCACCGAACGCGTGGAACTCGAGCGGGAGCTACGCGAGTCCGAGGAGCTCCACCGGGTGACGCTGAACAACATGACCGACACGGTCCTCATCACGAACGATGCGGGCGAGTTCACCTACGTCTGTCCGAACGTCCACTTCATCTTCGGCTACGACGACGACGAGATCCGCGAGATGGGGACGATCGACGACCTGCTCGGACCGGATCTGTACGACCGCGCAGCCCTCGAGGAGGACGGCGTGCTGACGAATATCGAGTGTACGGCGACCGACCGGTCGGGCCGGGAGCACACGCTACTCGTCAACGTCCGCGAGGTCTCGATTCAGGACGGGACGACCCTCTATAGCTGCCGGGACGTGACGAAACGCAAGCGCCGCGAGGAGGCGCTGACGGCCCTCCACCGAACCGCGCGGGAACTGCTCTACGCAGAGAGCGAGCGCGAGATCGCCGACATCGTCGTCGACGACGCGACCGACGTCCTCGACCTCGAGGCGAGCGGCGCGTATCTGTTCGACACGGACGAGAACGTCCTCGAACCGGCCGCGTCGTCCTCGGGGCTGAACCGCCTCAACGGCCCGCTCTCTCGCCGGCGAGCCAACGGCGATAGCATCTCGGGCCGGGTCTTCGTCGAGGGCGACGCTCGGTTCTTCGCAGACGTCTACGACTCGGAGGCGCTGGCGAACCCGGCGACCGACGTCAGGAGCGCGGGATTCGTCCCGCTAGGGGATCACGGCGTCTTCGTGGTCGGATCATCCGAAATCGACGCCTTCGACGACGTCACTCGCGAACTGACCGATCTCCTCGCGGCGACGGCCGAAGCGGCGCTCGACCGCGTCGCACGGGAGCGAACCCTTCGGGAGCGCGATCGGGAACTCAAACGGCAGAACCGCACGCTCTCCAGACTCAACCGGGTGAACGAGATCATCCGCGAGATCGACGCGGCGCTGGTTCGGGCCGAAACTCGCGAGGAGATCGAGGCGGCCGTCTGCGAGCGACTCACCTCGGCCGACCGGTTCTCGTTCGCCTGGATCGGCACGACGGACGTCGCGGACGAGCGCCTCGAGGCGAACACCCACGGCGGTACGGGTCGCGGACAGGATTATCTCGACAGCGTCTCGCTCTCGCTGGCGGACGCGAGCGAGCCCGCGGCCCGGACGGCGGCCACCCGCGAGGTGACGGTGGTCTCGAACGTCGTCGACCGGCTCCGCGACGAACCGTGGCGCTCCGAGGCGCTGTCGCGAGAGTACCAGTCCGTCGCCGGCGTCCCGCTGGCGTACGACGAGTTTACCTACGGCGTCTTGACCGTCTACGCCGACCAGCCCGACGCGTTCGACGGCGTCACGCGGACGGTGCTCGCGGAACTCGGCGAGACGATCGCCTCCGCCATCGCCGCCGTCGAACGGAAACGGGCGCTGTTGACCGACTCCCGGACCCGCCTCGAGTTCGACGTCCGCGACGAGAGCTTCGTCTTCGCTCGACTCGCGCGCCGAGCCGACTGCACGCTTTCGTTCGACGGTGGTATCCGGCTACACGAGGACGGTGCAGCCGTGTTTGTAACCGTCGACGGTGGCTCACCGAACGCCGTCGTAGATGCGGCCGCCGATCTCGTTGCCGTCGAGGGCGTCCAGGTCATCGACGGTGGAGATCACGATGACGGCGATCACGGCGGTGACGGCGATGCCGGTGACCACCACAACGATACTGCAGATACCGCGAGCGGAACGGTACTCCTCGAACTCTCACCGCCGTTTCTGGCGCTGCAACTCGCTGACCACGGCGTCGTGTTGCGCAGCGTCGAGGCCGATCCGGACGGGACGCGCGTCGTCGTCGACGTGCCACGGACCGTCGACGCGGGCGGCAGCGTCGACGTCATCTCGAACGCCTTCGCCGACGTCGACCTCCACGCTAAACGAAGCGTCGACCGGACGACCGCACGCGACCTCCGGGCCGAACTGCTCGAGCGACTCACCGAGCGACAGCTCGAGGTCGTCCAGTTGGCGTACTACGGCGGGTACTTCGCCTCACCGCGAGAGCGGTCGGGCGAAGACGTCGCCGACACGTTGGGTATCTCACCGGCCGCGTTCTACCGCCACATCCGGACCGTTCAGCGCAAACTCTTCACAATCCTGTTCGACGAGATCGGACTCCCGGCAAATACTGCACCAGGGGTTGAATAGTGAACCCTTCGATCGCGCCGGGGCTAGTTATCTGACGAATATACCTATCCTAATATCCTTATTATTCCTAAATGCAACGTCCCCCTCTCCCATGAAAGACGTCCAGTTCAACCCAGACGAGGTATCGAGCTACGAGTGTTTCGACTGTGGAACCGTCGTCCGTGCGACAACGGCCGCGTGCTGTCCCGACTGCGGCGCCGACATGCGCAACCGTCGAACGCCGATCGAGTAATCCAGTTTTTGATCTCATGGCTTCAAACCAACCGTCCGCAGTGTCTACCGAGGAGCAGCGATCGATCGACGCGGCCGAACCCGAAACCGCACTCGAGACCGCGCGCAGACAGCTCGAGCGCGCCGCGGCCCACCTCGAGATCGACGACGCCGTTCTGGAGCGCCTCGAGCACCCGGCGAAAGTCCACGAAGTGACCGTCCCGCTCGAGCGCGACGACGGGAGCGTCGAGGTTTTCACCGGCTATCGCGCCCAGCACGACAGCGTCCGCGGACCGTACAAGGGCGGGCTCCGGTACCATCCCGAGGTCGCGCGCGACGAGTGCGTCGGGCTCTCGATGTGGATGACCTGGAAGTGCGCCGTGATGGATCTCCCGTTCGGCGGTGCAAAGGGTGGCGTCGTCGTCAACCCCAAATCGCTGAGCGACGACGAGAAGGAACGGCTCACGCGGCGGTTCACGCAGGAGATCCGGTCGGTAATCGGTCCCACGACGGACATCCCCGCACCCGACATGGGGACCGATCCCGAGACGATGGCCTGGCTGATGGACGCCTACAGCATGCAGGAAGGCGAGACCATTCCCGGCGTCGTCACCGGCAAACCGCCCGTCGTCGGCGGTTCCTACGGCCGCGAGGAAGCACCCGGTCGCAGCGTCGCCATCGTCACGCGCGAGACCTGCGACTACTACGACTACCCGCTCGAGGACACGACGGTCGCCGTCCAGGGCTTCGGGAGCGTCGGTGCGAACGCCGCCCGCCTGCTCGAGGAGTGGGGCGCCACCGTCGTCGCCGTCAGCGACGTCAACGGTGCGGTCTACGACCCCGACGGGATCGACGTCGGGGCGATCCCCTCCCACGACGAAGAACCGGAGGCGGTGACCGCGTACGCGGCCGAGGCGACCGATATCACGCGGCTCTCGAACGAGGCCCTGCTGGAACTCGACGTCGACGTCCTCGTGCCCGCCGCCGTCGGGAACGTTATCACCGCGGACAACGCCGCCGACATCGCGGCTGACATGGTCGTCGAGGGCGCCAACGGCCCGACGACGTTCGCCGCCGCCGCCATTCTCGAGGAGCGCGGCATCCACGTCATCCCGGACATCCTCGCCAACGCCGGCGGCGTGACGGTGAGCTACTTCGAGTGGCTCCAGGACATCAACCGCCGGAAGTGGAGCCTCGAGCGCGTCCACGAGGAACTCGAGTCCGAGATGATCGGCGCCTGGTCGGCCGTGCGAGACGAGGTCGAGTCGAAGGAGCTGACCTGGCGCGACGCCGCCTACGTCGTCGCGCTGTCGCGGGTCGCCGAGGCCCACGAAGTGCGCGGACTGTGGCCCTGATCGGGACCTCAATTCGATACCCGCAACGACGGACTACGCGTTCCGATCGAGGTACTCGATTGCCTCCTCGTCGCTCACCTGCCCGAACGTCCGGTAGAACTGCCCGACCGCGCGGAACGACTGGGGCTCCTCGAGTGCGATCACGTCGTCGGCTTCCCCCTCGAGATCCTCGATACCGCGCGGCGAGCCGACCGGAACGGCGAGCGTGACGTGTGCGGCACCGGCCTCGCGAACCTGTCGGAGACAGGCCGTCGCGGTCGCGCCGGTCGCGACGCCGTCGTCGACGACCACCACGCGTTTCCCCTCGAGGGGTGGGAGACCCGGCGTCTCGCGATACCGAGCTGCCTTCTCGCTGGCGTTGTTCGCTTCCGACGCTCGCACCTCCTCGAGGTAGTCGTCCGAGACGCCGAGCCGATCGATGAGGTTCTCGTTGTACCAGACGCTGCCGTCGCTGGCGACCGCTCCCAGCGCCAGTTCGGGGTTCTTCGGTGCGCCCATTTTTCGGGCAACTACCACGTCGAGGTCGGCGTCCAGCGCGTCCGCGACCGGACGGGCGACCGGAAGCGCACCGCGAGGGATTCCGAGGACGATATCGGCCTCGAGACCGCGGGACTCGAGTTCGGCGGCGAGTCGGTTGCCGGCGTCGGTTCTGTCGTCGAACATGGCTCTAGCTACGACGGCTACGGCCTATGCTTTGGTGTGGCACACGACGGGGGAGAGTCACCCTCGTCAACGGACGTGT
The DNA here is from genome assembly GCF_051351675.1 of Natronorubrum halobium. Lineage (NCBI taxonomy): Archaea > Methanobacteriati > Methanobacteriota > Halobacteria > Halobacteriales > Natrialbaceae > Natronorubrum > Natronorubrum halobium. Next base: position 4,386,855 of record NZ_CP195595.1, on the reverse strand, counting down.
TCAAACGGGGGTGGTCAGCCACGTGCGGTGGCGCGCCTGTGCGGAGGCGCACGCTGTCGTGTGCTCGAACGATAGCGAGAGTACACCGACAATCCCGTGCGAGGTCTTCGCGAACGAAGGCTCCGAAGCGTCTTCAGGTGGATGAGTGAGAGATCGTAGGGAACGAACATTAGCGCGGAACCAGCGGTTCCGCGAACCATCCGACTAGTGCGAGACCACAGGTCTCGCAGACCGTGCGAATAGTGCAGGACCGACGGTCCCGCATACCGTGCGAACGGCGTGTCGCGCCGTGAGGAGAAATCGGTTGGGGGAGGGCGTGGACATCCCTAGTTGCCAGTAGTAGCGCACGTTCGAAACGTTCTCTGCACTGATTATTCCGTTGGGGTGTGTATCCGGTCGTTTCGTGCAGCGTCGCAAAGCGACCAGAACACGCCTGCCGAACGGCTACCCGTCGCCGTTCGGGAATTGGTGTATGGGTCGTCTTCAGCGAACGCTGTCGAATATCTCCGAGGAGAGTGGCATCGACAACGGTCGCGTCGGCATCGTCGGTGGAGCCGTCGAGTATCCGAACCAGCCCGTACTCGTCGGGCGGTCGGCGCTCCGGACCGGTTCGGACCACGTCCGGGCGTTCGTCGCCGATCCGATCTACGAAATCGTCGCGAGCCACGAGCCGAACCTGCTCGTCGACCGCTACGCGGGCGAACAGTTCGAGGAGAGCGCCGTCGAACGCACCCGCGAGATGAGCGAGTGGGCCGACGCGCTCGTGATCGGCCCCGGCCTCGTCGACGCCGACGAGGACGCCGTCTGCCGAGCGATCGAGACCGTCGACGTTCCGACCGTCGTCGACGCCCTCGCGATCGAACCCGCCCTCGAGGCCGACCTCTCGAACGCGATCCTCACGCCGAGCGGGAAGGAGGTCGACCCCATCGAAGACGCCTACGGCACGCTCGAGGCGTTCTCCGAGGAGACGGGGGCCGTCGTGACGCTGACCGGGAACGTCGACGAGATCGTCGCCGACGGCGAACGGACGAGCAACGAGACGGGCACGTCGGCGCTGACGGTCGCCGGAACGGGGGATACGATGGCCGGCATCATCGCCTCGCTTCTGGGTCAGGGGATGGACCGCAGCGACGCGGCGGAGTTGGGCGCGTGGATCCTCGGCAAGAGCGGCGAACTGGCGACGGCCGAGTACGGCCCGGGCGTCCTCGCGACCGACGTGATCGATCGGATTCCGGATACGATCCGCTGAGTCACACCTCTGCTGGGACAGGAAACAATTACTTCTCGACGCGTCATCACTTCTAGCGAGATGTCCGAACAGCACTCCCCACCCGCGGCGACGACGCAGGACGAGATCGCTCACCCCGTCTTCGCCGCGCTCTATGACCTGTGTCCGGAACCCGATCAACTCACGGCACAGCGAGCGTACCTCGCGCGGGACCTCTCGGGTCGAGTGCTCGAACTCGGCTGCGGCACCGGCGATATGTTCCCCGTCGTCGTCGACGGCGCCGCGGGCGACCTCGAGTACCACGCGATCGAGCCGGATCCGCACATGCGCAAGCGGGCAGCCGACGCTGCTCGCGAGACCGGGCTCGACGTCGACCTCCGGGACGCGCGGGCCGAGTCGCTGCCCTACCCCGACGAGCATTTCGACGCCGTCATCGCCGGCGTCGTCTTCTGTACCGTGCAGGATCCCGACGCGGCGCTCGAGGAGGCCGTGCGGGTACTGAAACCGGGCGGCGAGTTCCGCTTCCTCGAGCACGTTCGCGCCGACGGCTGGCGCGGGACCGGACAGGAACTGCTCGAACCGCTCTGGAAGCGCGGGGCCGGCGGCTGTCACCTCACCCGCGAGACCGTCCCGCGGTTCGTCGGTCACGACGGACTCGCCGTCGAGGAGGTCGATCGGCTCGACGTCGGCGTCTTCCCGGCGACGCCGGTCGTCCAGGGGACGTTGCGTCGCCGGCAGAACGGCGTGCTCGAATAGCGGTCTGCTCCCGGGACGAGGGAGGGAATTTCGCCGCCGAAACCACCGAACCCGGAGTCTGCAGGTGGAACTGTTTCCCGCGAGTCTGTTCAAGAGCAGTGTATGTCCGAACCGGATCGAGAGCCAACGGAGACGACCACGACCTCCACGGAGCAAGCCGAGGAGGAGGGACAGTGGATGGCCCGGAACTGGATCGGGATCGCCGTCGTCTCGATCTTCTCGCTGCTGTTGATCATGCTCGCAGCGATGCAGGTTACCGGCCTCGTCGACGTCTTCGCACCGATCGCAGAGACCGAAGGTCAGCAGTGGGGCGTGTTCTTCGTCCTGGCGCTGATCGTGATCATCGTCGGCGGCTGGAGCTGGAAGGCGATTATAAGCTGAACGGGTACGACCCGCTCGTCGTCGACGAACCAATCCGCTATCGTCTCACGGTGTGGCTCGAGGCGGTCCCCGGTTTCCGATTTTCGGTCACTGACCCGGAGCCACGGCGCCGCCCGCGGGAGTCACTGCTCGCTCGCCTCGAGCACCTCTCGATTCCGGATCCAGGCGTCGGCACCGAACTTCCGGTCGGCGAGGTCGCGGGCGGCCTCGAGTTCACCCGCCTGCCATCCCGATTCGTCGGCGTCGCACCACTCCCCGAGCGCCGACGCGAGCGTATCGACGGCCTCCTCGCGGTCGATACCGGCTTCCTCTCGGATGCTCGTCACCCGGTCGGTGAACGTCTCGTGCTCGAGACCCGTGTCGAAGACGCCGACGTGATGGGCGGGCTCGAGGTCGTAGCTGATTGAACCGTGCTGGATGACGATGTCGCGCTGGCGGTACTGGGCGTTGCCGCTGATCTTCTTCGCGTCCTCGCCCGCGCTCGCCGGCGCGACGACGTCGTGGGCCGGATTGATATCGCGGAGATAGCACGAGGGCTGGTAGATAGACGACTGTTCGACCGCGGCGAAGTCGGCGTCGACGCCCATTCGCTGGAGTCCCTCGAGTACCGGCCGGCAGAACAGGTCGTAACAGTCCATCAGGTTCCCGGGCACTTCGTCGGCCGGCGCGACGATCGTGTACGAGATGTCTGCGTAGCGATCGTGGTAGATCCCGCCGCCGCCGGTCTGTCTGCGTGTGACGTCGACTCCCTCCCGATCGCAGTACTCCCAGTCGACCGTCTCGGGATCCTGCCGGTACCCCAGCGAGAGCGTGCTCGGCTCCCACGAGTAGACGCGGACCGTCCGCAGGTCGTCCTCGAGTGCCGTCCGCGCGGCCACTTCCTCGATGGCCATCTGTACGTCCCCCGCGCGGGGGTCGTCCCGAATCAACCGCCACTCTCGATCAGCGAGGTCGCTCATACCCGTTCGATCATCCGCAACCGAGTTAGTGATTGCGACCCGGCGAGCGAACAGACCGAGTGCCTGATTCGTCTCGATGTCGATCAGATCGGAAACGCAGTGCAGTATCGACGGTCGTTACGGACTCGGGCGAGGCATCGCTTCGATCTCACCCGTCTTCTGAACTCGCTCGTACTGTCGCTTCCACGCGTCCTCCGGGAAGAGATCGTTTCGGTCGAACAATTCCCGCGCCGCCTCGCTGATGCGGTAGAACTTGTACGGATAGCCTCGAATCCGCGCGTTCCCGGTTCGACCTCGAGTTCCTCCAGGACCCCGACTTCCAGCAGCGTCTTGAGGTGGCGGCGAATCGCATCCGCCTCGAGGCTGGGATTCGTGTAGTCCAGTTCTTTGACGCTCGGCGCGCCTTTCAGATGTCCGACGATATCCGCGAGGAGGTTCGCACGCGTCCTATCCGTCGATTTCTGGAGGGCGAACCACGTGTCGAATTCTCGGTCTAAGTGTGGCGTTCCCGGGTCCATATCTGATCGTCCGATCCCATTCCTGATAAAAATACAACTATTATCGGATCGATTCGTGGACTTCCGGTTGCTCGATATTGCGAGCGTTAGTTCCGGCTGCGAGTAGTCGACTACTGAGATCAAACCGGATTTCATATCGCAGCATAGAATATACCAATACGAGAATCGATTCCAGTCTCCGACCCGTACGTCACGACGTTTTTACGTACACGCCGGCTACCACGCGCTATGGTGCGGAACGTCGCCGGATTACTTCCGGAACTCGAGGCCGAAGACTTCTATCTCCTGTCGGGGGTCGAGCAGGGAATGCGCTTCTCCGAGTGGGTCCAGCGGGAGAAACTCCCGAAGTTCTCGAGCCTGACCGAGGAGGAAGTCGACTACCGGCTCGAACGCTGTCTCAAACGGGGATTGATCGAGAAGAAAACGATCCAGTACGAGGGCTACACGCTCCAGTTCGAGGGGTACGATATCCTCGCGCTGCGAGCGCTCGTCGAGCAGGACACGATCAGCGAGTTCGGCTCGCCGCTGGGCGTCGGCAAGGAGAGCGACGTCTACGAGGTCAAGTCCTACAAGCCCCACGCGCTGAAGTACCACCGCGAGGGGTACACGAACTTCCGGGAGGTCCACAAGGAGCGGGACTACACATCGGATAACGAACACGTCTCCTGGATGTACACCGCCCGGAAAGCCGCGGAACGGGAGTATGACATCTTGGAGGAACTCTATCCCGACGTCTCGGTCCCCCGTCCGATCGGCCAGAACCGCCACGCCATCGTCATGGAGAAGATGGACGGCGTCGAACTCTCGCGAACGAGACTCGAGGACGCACAGGTACTCGGCGTCCTCGACCTGCTCGTGAGCGAGGTCGCGCGCGCGTACGAGGAGGGCTACGTCCACGCGGACATGAGCGAGTACAACGTCTTCGTCAGCGAGGAGGGCGTGAAAGTCTTCGACTGGCCACAGGCGGTTCCGGTCGAGCACGAGAACGCGGACGAGTTCCTCCGGCGTGATCTGACGAACATTCTCGGCTACTTCCGTCGGAAGTACCCCCAGCGCGTCCCCGACGAACTCGAGAGCGACGACGTCGCCGAATCGATCGCCGACGGGTCGTTCGAGACGGTGGCCGAAATCGGGTCGTAGCGGCCGAACCGACTGTACAATTCTCGTAAAAACAACGCTGTCTCAGAACCCATTCTCCGGAAACCGGTTCACGCCGGCGTTCCGGCGGGGCCCGGTCGTGGCTCGGCTTCGGGTGGCTGCTCGAGCGTGCGAAGTTGATCGTACGCGCGGGCGGTCGTCGCGAGGGCGTAGACGGTGACGACGGCACTCGCGATCTGGAGGAGCGCGGTGCCGATAACCCCGCCGGCCAGGACCGCCGGCACTCCGACGACGCCGTTGACGATCAGTCCGAGGAAGACGACGGCGACGCCGAGACCGAACAGTCGGAGTCGGCTGCCGCGGGTCAACGCCCAACTGCTGCGGAACGCCCGGACGAAGTTCTGGTCTTCGACCGCGACGAACACGCTCCAGTAGTAGAGGCTGACGAGGATGAACAGCCCCGGCACGAGCAGGAAGACGCTCCCGATCGCGACGGCGAGGGCGAAGACGATGGCCCCGACGAAGAGGTTGAGCGTGGCCAGTCCGATGTTTCTGCGCTGGAACTCACGCGGGATGATCTCCCGTTCGTTGGAAGCGAACGTTCGAAGCGCGACGATCGCGGCGACGAGCGTCGCGATCGTGATGGCGAACGAGAGGAGTCCCGTAGCGACGTCGACGAGTCCGATCGTCGGTGCCGTTTCCGCGGCGGGACCGAGGTTCGTGGGAGCGACGAGGGCGTTCACCACGGCAAGTACGGCAAATACGGCGACGAAGATGAGTCCGTTCCGCTCGCGGGTGCGGTCGAACCCATCAGTCATCGCGTCGATGATGCTAAAGACCATGAGGGTAATACGCGCGCTGAGTAGATATATGTAGCACCCATTACAGGTATCGGATTCGATGACGATCTCGCCGGCGAGACGGTCTGAGAAGCGCCGTAAGTGCGGATACGAGTGTTGGTCAATTCGAATAGTAAATCACATAATGCGATATAAAATGTGCCGGGCGCAGGTTTTCTCGTACTCGGTTACCCGGCGTCGCTACTCCAGGCCACGTCGATTTCGTCGAACGTCGCGAGATCACCCGCTTCCGCCCGTTCGACCGCCGCGAGCGCGTCAACGTATCCCGCGCCGACCGATTCGGCGGTGTAGGTGTCGCGGCGCCCTTCGTCGGCAGTCGCCTCGAGGGTCACGAGAACGTCCATCGGATCTGGCGCGCCGTCGGCGCCGTCGCGCTCGATAGCGGCGTCGTAGACCAGCGCGGCACAGCCGGCGGTGACGGGACAGGACATGCTCGTTCCGGACATGAGCCCGTAGTAGGGCTCCTCGTCGGGTTCGATGGCGTTCAGCGGGTCCGCCGGATTGAGCGTGCTCATCACGTCCTCGCCCTTGGCGGCGACGCCGTTACGGTAGACGCCCAGCGGGCCGTCGATTTCGTCCTCGGGAACGCCCTCGTAGAGCCGCGTGAGGTTCTCGTAGGCCGTCGCTCGGTCGTAATTGTCCGCGTCGTACGACCCGTTTCGCGGACGCCCGCGCGAGGAGAAGTCCGCGACGGTTTCCTCGTCGTCGGTCGCGGCGACGCCGAGGACGTGCGGTGCCTTCGCGTACTGGTTCAGGGTTCCGTACCCGGGGCCGTCGTTGCCCGCGGAGAAAACGGGGAGGATGTCCGCTTCGTGGGCGTGCCACGTCGCGACGTTCACCGGATCGTCGGGCACGAACGCCCGATCGTCGTCGGTCGGACCGTAGGAGTTCGAGACGACCTGTATCCGGTGTTCGCCCTCGCGCTGTCTGCGGAGCAGATCGTCGTAGGCGGAGACGATATAGACGATCAGCAATCCACCGGCGCCCGCCGAGTACATCGTCAGGTCGGCGTCCGGCGCCATCCCAGCGTACTCGCCGTCGCTCTGGTCGCCGGTTCCGCCGACGCTACCGGCACAGTGAGTGCCGTGACCACTCCGGTCAGTGTCGATCGAGCCGACATCCTGCCACCAGAGCGGTTCGTCCTGTACGACGGGAACACCGACGTACCGGTAGTTCGCCTTGAGGGTCGACTCGAGGTCGGGATGCAGCCCGTCGATCCCCGAATCGATGACCGCGACGTGGACGTTCTCACCGGTGTAGGGCGTCTCGAGTCCGTCGCCCGCCTGCACCGCGTCGGCGTTCGTGTCGCCGCGAGCGTCGTCGTTGTGGTACTCGAGTTCGTAGTTCGAAGAGATGTACCGAACCTCGTCCCAGCCGGCGACCGTTTCGATGAGCGGCCCCGGCAGTTCGGCGTAGCCGATCGGCAGCACGTCGAAGCCGACCGCGACCTCGACGGTTAGGGCCTCGAGGCGGACGACGTCCGCGTTCGACTCGAAGACGACCAACACCTCCTGTAGCACGTCGCTCTCGAGGTCGAGCGTTTCGTCGACGAGGGTGTCGCCGACAGCGGTCAGTCCCTCGAGCGCGTCTCCGAGATCGAGCGCTGCGCCCGTACCGGAGAGTGCGACGCTGCCCGTAATGCCCGCGCCGAGTCCTTTGAGTACTGTCCGTCGAGTCCGTCGGTGTCCCGTGTCACCATTTGTCATCTGAGTTCGTATTATACAATGCTGAATGTAATTGTATCTGCTCGTATCACACCGCATTTATACCGCCTTCGGGTCTGGGGGCGCCGCGCGACCCGTCCGTCAGCGTCCCGTCCTCGTCCGTGTCGGAGGAGACGGCGAGCGGACCGAACGTGTACCGGTCGGAGTCCGTGACGTCGTCCGGCGCTTGCGCGAAGTGGGTGAGCGCTTCGTATCACCACCGTCGGCGAGCAACCCGTGTGATGCCGTGCGAATCGCCGTCTGGCGTCCGGATGATCGACCGTCGTACGACCGGCGCGCGATTCCGGCCGCGTATCGGTTCCCGTCGCTACGGGTCGAGGGAATGCGGGGTATTTATTGCCGAGGCGGCGCCCTCTCGAGCGTATGTCACTCGTTACGTTCGGTGAAACGATGCTCCGGTTCGCGCCGGAATCCGGCGAGCGGATCGAAACGGCGACCGAACTGGAGTTTCGGACGGCCGGTGCGGAGAGCAACGTCGCGATCGCCGCGTCGAACCTCGGCGTCGACGCCGTCTGGACCTCGAAGCTTCCCGACTCGCCGCTCGGCCGCCGCGTCACTCGCGAGGTGCGCAGTCACGGCGTCGAACCGTCGGTGGTCTGGTCCGAGGACGGGCGACAGGGTGCGTACTACGTCGAAGACGGTGGTGAGCCCCGCGGGACGAACGTGATCTACGATCGAACCGACGCGGCGGTCCGCACGACGACCCCGGAGGAGGTGTTCGGCGCGATCGATCTCGCCGCCGGCGACGCCTGCTACGTGAGCGGAATCACACCCGCGCTCTCGGCGCAACTCGAGGCGACGACGAGCGCGCTCTTCGAACGGGCCCAGGAAGCGGGGGCGACGACGGTCTTCGATCTCAATTACCGCTCGAAGCTCTGGTCGCCCGCCGAGGCTCGCGAGAGCTGTGAGCCGCTCCTCGAGCACGTCGATATCTTCGTCTGTGCGGCGCGCGACGCCCGCACCGTGCTCGATCGGGAGGGCAGCGACGAGTCGATCTGCGCGGACCTCGCGGCGAGGTACGCGCCTGACGTGGTCGTCCTCACCCAGGGCGCCGACGGCGCGGTCGCGATCGACGGCGACGGCTCGATTCACGATCAGCCGGCGTTCCCCGCGGAGACGACCGATCCGATCGGGACCGGCGACGCGTTCGTCGGCGGGTTCCTCGCGGCGTCTCTCGAGAGCGCCGACGTCGCCGGTGCACTCGAGTACGGCGCGGCGACGGCGGCGCTGAAGCGGACGCTCGACGGCGATCTGGCCGTCGTGACGCCCGCAGAGGTGTCGCGAGTGATCGACGAGACGACGGACGGAATCGCGCGCTGAGTCGTCCGCGACGAATCGGACCGCTTACTGGCGAGCGTTCTCGACTGCGTCGACTACCGTCGCGGCGGTTCGGCGGACCTGTTCCGTGTCGTCCGCTTCGATCGCGTCGTAATCGACGATCGAACTGCCGACGCCGACGGCCGCCGCGCCGGCGTCGTGAATCGCGTGTGCGACCGGGACGATTCGGTCCGCGTCGACGCCGCGAAGGACGGCGACGATTCCGCTCTCTTCGATTCGTTGGCGTACTCGCTGTCTCTCTGTCATAGGCGGGAGTCAGTTTCAGACGACTTTAGCGCAGTGATACGTCCCAGTGACAGAACCTACCGCTGCAACGAGTGTGTTTGCGAGACGAAAACGCGGGTGCGTCTCGAGTGCGTATCGATCGGTGAGTGGATCGTTACGCGTCGGATTCCGACTCGAGAATCTCGAGTTCGATCGCTTTCGCCGTACTGACGACGAGTGACACGAACATCTTCGATCCAATACCTATCATTATCACTGACAGTTGATTGTTTAATTTGGCTCGCGCACATAGGCACTATCATGGGTGAGAATGACACGCGCACACTCGACGGTATCGGCATCTGGGGAGGCGGCTTCACCGGCGGCCTGGTCGGCGGGATCGCCATGGGACTGGTCCTCCACCTCGGTGCGAACCAGATCGAGTTACTGGGTGGCCTCGTGCCGGGAACGGGGACGGCGGTCGCGGTCGGCTGGACCGTTCACCTGCTGCTCAGCGTCGTCTTCGGACTGCTGTTCGCCGCCATCGCCTCGAGCAGTACGGTCCAACAACTACTGGTCACGTTCACCGACTACGTCGTCGTCGGCCTGCTCTTCGGGGCGGTTCTGGGACTCTTCGCCGGCGGGGTCCTGTTCCCGGTCGCGATGCAGGGGGCCGGCGTAGCGACGTTGCCGCTGCCGTTCCTGCCGGTGCCCGGCGTCGCCGCCGAACTGATCAGTGCACTGCTGTTCGCGCTCGGCCACCTCGTCTACGGGCTGCTCCTGGGTGCCGTGTTCGCGACGGTTAACGGCGTCGCACCGGTCGGCCTGCGCGAGCGGGTTCCGCTCGAGCGCTGAGCGGCCGCGTCGACTCATGCGGACCGTCTCTACCGGTTGCTCGCGTGCGCACCGGTTCCTCGTTTCGACCGCGTCTGCGTCCCCGGAGTTCGAAGCCCTTATACTCGAGAGTTGGGTAGCATGACGTAGACTCGCTGAGTCGCGGGCATCAGCGGGCACCTGTTCGGCGTCGACGCCACCACAGGTCGGGATGTGATCCGCGGGGACCGGCCCCGGTCGGGATTGAACCAGGAAACGCCCGCGGTGATAGCTATGGCAAAGAGCTTCTACTCCCACATCAAGGACGCATGGAAGGACCCCGACGACGGAAAGCTCGGGGAGCTGCAGTGGCAGCGAAAACAGGAATGGCGAAAGGAAGGCGCAATCGAGCGAATCGAGCGCCCGACCCGCCTGGACAAGGCGCGCGAACTCGGCTACAAGGCCAAGCAGGGCATCATCGTGACCCGGGTCTCGGTCCGCAAGGGGACCGCCCGGAAGGAGCGATTCACGGCCGGTCGCCGAACCAAGCGCCAGGGTGTCAACCGCATCGGGCGGCGCAAGAACATCCAGCGCATCGGCGAGGAGCGCGTCTCCCGAAAGTACCCCAACCTGCGAGTGCTCAACAGCTACTGGGTCGGGGAAGACGGCTCGCAGAAGTGGTTCGAAGTGATCCTCGTGGATCCGGAACACCCCGCCATCCAGAACGACGACGATCTCAACTGGATCTGCGACGACGCGCACAAGAACCGCGCGTTCCGCGGCCTCACCAACGCTGGCAAGGCCAACCGCGGTCTCAACAACCGCGGCAAGGGCGCCGAGAAGGTCCGACCGTCGAACAACGGCGGCAAAGGCCGCGGCAAGTAACCCGGTCCGCCGATTACGGCCGGCTTCGCGCCGACGTCGATTTTTATCGGACTCGGTTCCACTCGAGAGCGACGGCGTCGTGAGACGGCGGTGTGACTCTCGGGCGACGAGACGCTCCGCGCTCCAGTGCACCGTGGGGGTCGGGGAGGTCCAGTCGCGGACGTCCGTCCTCATCCGCGCGATATCCGAGACGGACACTAAGTAGCCGTCCGTGGTACGGCGAGTATGCCACGATCGCCGGTCGCCGAGTTTACGATCGATCGCGTGCAGGTGCTCGATCAGGAGGGCCGCGTCGACGAGTCCCTGGAACCCGATGTCGCCGACGAGCGGTTGCTCGAGTGGTACCGGACGATGAAACACGCCCGCCGACTCGATCGGCGGGTGATCGCCCTCCAGCGGCGGGGCGAACTGGGGACGTACGCGCCGTCGACGGGACAGGAGGCCGCCCAGGTGGGGAGCACCGCGGCGCTTTCGGACGACGACTGGACGGTCCCCGCGTTCCGCGAACACCCCTCGGCGCTCGCCCGCGGCCTCTCCGCACGGGGGATCTTCGAGTACGCGATGGGGCTCGAGGAGGGCGGAGAACCGCCCGACGACGTCCCGATCATGCCGCCGTCGATCGCCGTCGGTACCCAGCCGCTCCACGCCGCGGGGATCGGTTGGGCCGAAGCGATGAACGACGGCGAGCGAGTCGCGCTCACCTACTTCGGCGATGGCGCGACCAGCGAGGGCGAGGTGTACGAGGCGATGAATCTGGCGGGGGTCTACGAAGCCCAGACGATCTTCTTCTGCCAGAACAACCAGTACGCGATCTCGACGCCGCTGTCGAAGCAGACGCGGGCCGCCACCCTCGCCCAGAAGGCGGTCGCTGCGGGTATCGAACCGATTCAGGTGGACGGCAACGACATTCTCGGCGTCTATACGGTCACGCAGGAGGCGATCGAGCGCGCTCGACGCGGCGTCCCGACGCTGATCGAGGCGACGACCTACCGCCGCGAGATGCACACCACCGCGGACGACCCCTCCGTCTACCGCACCGTCGAGGAGGAAGCGGAGTGGGAGCCGCTGGACCCTATCCTGCGATTCGAACGCTACCTCCGCGACCGCGAGATCCTCGACGACGAGACCGTCGCGGAGATCGAGAGCGACATCGAGGACGTTCTCGAGGACGACCTCGAGGCGGCGCGGGAGACCGCTTCGAACGCCGATCCCGCCGATATGTTCGAGACGGCGTACGGCGATCCGCCCGAGTACCTCGAGCGCCAGCGCGAAGCGTTCACCGGCGATTCGGGACGCGAGGTCGCCCCCGCAGACGGAAGCCGGCGCGGCGACGGCGGCTCGACGGCGACCGAGTCGGGCGTCACCGAGGGCGTCGAGCGCCTGAATATGGTCGAGGCGATCCGCGAGACGCTGGGCGCGGAGATGGAACGAGACGACGACGTCCTCGTCTACGGGCAGGACGTCGGGGTCGACGGCGGCGTCTTCCGGGCGACGCAGGGTCTGCTCGACACGTTCCCGGGACGGGTCCACGACGCCCCGGTCGCGGAAGCCGGCATCGTCGGACTCGGCGTCGGGCTCTCGGTGGCCGGCTACCGGCCGGTCGCTGAGATCCAGTTCGCCGGCTTTAGCTTTCAGGCGTTCTCCCAGATCCACCAGCACGTCTCGAGGCTTCGGAGTCGCTCCCGCAGTACGCTCACCTGTCCGATGGTGATTCGGGCGCCCTACGGACTGGGCGTGAAAGCCCTCGAGCACCACTCCGAGAGCTACGAGGCCGGCTACGCCCACGTGCCGGGGCTCAAGGTCGTGATTCCCTCGACCGCACAGGACGCGGCCGGATTGCTTCGGTCCGCGATTCGGAATCCCGACCCCGTGCTCTTCCTCGAGCCGATGCCGCTGTATCGGGCGGCCCGCCGGCCGGTCCCCGAGGAGCACACCGTTCCCCTCGGCGAGGCACGCATCGTCGAGGAGGGAACCGACGTCACCGTGGTCACCTGGGGCGCGATGGTCCGCGAGGTCGAGGGAGCCGTCGAAGCGAGCGAGGTGTCGGCCGACGTGATCGACCTGCGGTCGATTAGCCCGATGGACGCCGAGACGGTCCTCGAGTCGGTCCGGAAGACGGGCCGGTGCGTCGTCGTCCACGAAGCGCCGCGGACGGGCGGCTTCGGCGCCGAGATCGCGGCCAGAATCTCGGACAAAGCGGTCTGGCACCTCGAGGCGCCGATCGAACGCGTCGCGGGATACGACGTTCCGGTCCCGCTCTTCGGTCGCGAGGACGCCTACCGACCCGACGAGGAGCGAATCCGGACGGCGATCGAACGGGTCGTCTCGCTGTAGCCGCCGGTCACGCCGCTGTCGGTTCCGGTTTCCGAACGATTCCGACCCGAGGCTTATTTTGGAGGGCGATGTAGGCCGAGATATGGTAGACCACGTCCTCGTTCCAGTCGACGACTCGGATCGATCGACGCAGGCGCTCGAGTTCGTCTGCAGGGAGTACCCCAAAGCCCGAATCACGGCGCTGCACGTCCTCGACCCGGGCGATTTCTACGCCGCGACGGGAATCGAAGGCGGTGCGATGGCCAACTACGAGGAGATTCAGGACGCCCACGAGACCCGGGCGGAGGAGATCCTGAATCACGCGCGCGAACTGGGGGCCGAGCACGGCGTCGAAATCGAGACGGACCACATCGTCGGCGGCATCTCGCGGTCGATCGTCGAGTACGCGGACGACAACGACGTCGATCACATCGCGATCGGCAGTCACGGCCGGACGGGCGCGAGCCGAATCCTGCTCGGTAGCGTCGCCGAGAAGGTCGCGCGTCGGTCGCCCGTTCCGGTGACCATCGTTCGGTGATCGCGGCGTGTCAGCCGTCGGGTCGATCGCGTCCGCCTCTCGTGATCGATACCCGTGTGTATAGTACGCACAGGAACGCACATACGAACGATTAGGACGTCCCAGCTACTCCTCCCGAATATGACCGACGGCGAAACCCGCGTTGCCTTCGTCTGTGTCCAGAACGCCGGCCGGAGCCAGATGGCGACGGCCTACGCCGAACGCGAGCGCGAGGCGCGCGATCTCACCGACGAGGTCGTGATCCACTCCGGTGGCACGCACCCCGCCGACGCGGTTCACGATAGCGTCCGCGAGGCGATGGACGAGGTCGGATTCGATCTCTCCGACCGCGAGCCACAGCACGTCGCCGACGAGACGCTCGAGTCCTGTGAGTACGTCGCGACGATGGGCTGTTCGACGCTCGACCTCGAGGCGGAGACGGACGTCCGCGACTGGGACCTCCCCGACCCCCACGGTGCGGACCTCGAGACGATCCACGAGATCCGCGAGGAGATTCGAACGCGAGTCGAGTCGCTGTTCGACGAGATCGAAGCGACTCGCGGCGAGTAACTGATCGAAACCGGCAGCACCGCCGCTCCCGATCTCGGACCGCAGAAACCGCGCCGGCAGCTACCGGGACGTTCGATTACGCCGAGACGGTCTGGCTCTCTTGCTCGGATTCCGACGGACGAACGTCCAGATCGGCCCGAAGCGCTTCGATGGCATCCTCCGGATCAGTTTTGGAGTCGAAGACGCGGTCGAACCCCATCTCGCGGAATAGTTTGCGAGTCTCGTCGAAGTCGTCCTGCCCGACGGCGAGGTTGCCGCCGATGTAGGTCGTGACGTCCTCGAGATCGGCGTCCAGCATCTCCTGGTGGAGCCCCTCACAGTCCTGCTCGGCGTGACCGTAGAGCGAGGAGACGAGTACAGCCTCAGCGTCGTGGGCGGTTGCGGCGTCGACGAACTCGTCTTGGGAGGTCTGCACTCCGAGGTTGACGACGTCGAACCCGGCCGCCTCAAACGCTTGTTCCAGGATGGTGATCCCGACAACGTGGGCGTCGGACCCGATCACGCCGAGGATGACTGTCTTCGTCATGTTCGTACTCCCACCGAATACGGCGACCACCATAAACCTAATGATTAATAATGTGGTAATGGTTCACACGGAGGCCGTCGTGCGATTGGTGCCACTGTAGACGGATCGGTATTCGTTTCGGTCGTGTGCGCGCGTGCTCGAGGCAAAATCCCACCGTTCGACTCGCATCGGCCGGTGACAGTCCGTTCAGGCTGCGATGAGAGTCGTGATCCGAAATTTGCTCACGTCGAGACGTGAGCGTGGACCGGTCGAACGTTCGCACGCGATCGCAGAACAGACAGTAGCGGTTTCGAGGCGGCTGAAGCGGTGAGTACCAGGACCGATCACACGGTCGTCAGGGCACCGATCGGTGCGTCGGTTCGGTCCCGGGCGCGCTGGATGCCGTCCTCGCCCGCGGCGATGAGCGCGAAGACGCCGGCGACGTCGGCGTCGGCGGTTTCGACGATGTCGAGGAGGAGTTCCTGGGTCTCGCCGGAGCGGATGAGGTCGTCGACGACGAGCACCGACTCGCCCTCGTCGATGGCCGACTCGGGCAGATAGTAGGTGAGTTCGATCCCCGACTGGAGTCGTTCTCGTGCCTCGATGAACTCCTCGACGGCCGTCTCCTTGCGTTTTTTCGCGTAGGCACACCGCGTCCCGTAGTAACTCGCGAGCGAGGCGGCGAGGGTGATGCCGTCCGTCGCGGCGGTGAGGACCACGTCGGGACGGTCGAACTCGAAGCCGTTGGCGACGACCGGCGCGACGAGGTCGAGAAACGGCTGATCGAAGACGGCCGAACTGTTGTCGACGTAGCCCTCGTCGTCGACCCGGATCCGGGCCTCGAGTTCCTGTCCGAGTGCCTCCCGGCCGAGATCCTCGACGACCTCGCGTGCGCGATCGGTTCCCGGGAGGACGTGCCCGTTGACGTACCGGTTGAGGTCGCCCGCCGGAAGCGCCGTGGTTTCGGCGAGTTCGTCGTAGGTCCGCGTCTCTTTCAACATCCGCAACACGTCGACGGCCCGCAGCTGGAGGGCGGCCTTCTCGGCTCTGTTCATACGGATATGCACGATTCCGCAACTATGGGTATTTCGATCGAAAACTCACACCGGATCTGCACGAACGTGACAGGTTTGCTCGCCACGATCGGATCCCGAATTCGTGACCCGAAACTCACCGGCCGTCCGGACGTTTTTCGCGCCCGTAGCGGTCGACCAGCCGTCGCATGACTCGCGCCTGTGCCCTCTGGAGGAGCATCGCGGCCGTACTCGAGGCACAGCCCAACTCGTCGGCCACGGCCTCGACGCCGGCGTCGCGAGGGATCTCGAAGTAGCCGACCTCGACGGCGGCTTCGACGGCCTCGAGTTGTCGTTCGGTCAACCCGTCGGTGAGCGGTGCGTGCCGGCGGTCGTACTCTCCGATCGCCCGCACGGTCACGTCGATCTCGTCCGGCAGTCCGTCGAGCATCGCCTGCAGGTTGTCGCCGCTGCCGACGACCGTCATGTAAAACGCCGCAGTGGAATCGTAGACGATCGGCGGAACGACGACGAGATCCAGCGCGGCGAACGCCTCGCGCCAGCGCACGTCCTCCGGTCGGGTCTCCTGGCAAACGTAGACGTAGAACGAATCGTCGTCGATCGGCGTGAGGTCGTACCAGCGAACCGAGTCGACCGCCTCGAGTGTCTTCTCGTAGGGTTCGCGCTCGGCTTCGGCGTAGAACAGTTCGTACTCGAGGCCGTCCTCGCGGCCTGCGACGTTCCAGGTCTGGAGTTCCTCGTACGTGACCGCGTCCTCCTCGCGGATGAACCGCTGCATCGGATGGAGCATCCAGTCGGGCTGAGAGAGTCGGACGTCGAGGTACTTCATCGGCTACCGTTCGAAGTTACACTCGCGATACGCTTATAAATTGACTAGTAGAGCCGTGAGAACCCCCAGGGTGATCGTGGGGTAACGATCGGGTATGCGTCTGCACCAGCAGACAGCGATCGAGCGGTGGACAGCGATCGAACGGTCGACGGAGGTGCGCCCGTAACCGTGCTCGACTCGCTCGCACTCACGCCGACGACAGTAGCGTTCATCGTCGGCCTCGGTCTCGTACTCACCAACCTCGCCGGTATCGTCGCCAGCGCGTTCGGTGTCGCCGATTACTGGCCGCCAGGCGAGCGAGGGTGGCAGTTCTACGCCCACTGGGGAATCTCACAGCTACTCAACGTCGTCCTGGCGGTTGTCGCGTACCTCGACTGGAACAGCCTCGGACTCCCGCGAATTCCCAGTCTCGTCCCAGGTGCGACCCTGTTCGTCGGCGGCTTCGCCGTCGCGCTCGCGGCCGGCTACGATCTGGGCGTCGAGGAGACGAAGGGGCTGTCCGGCGAGTTGCGAACCGGCGGCTGGTATCGGTACTCGCGGAATCCCCAGTACGTGGGCTACATCGCGGCGACGGTCGGATTCGTACTCCTCGCGAACTCCTCGTTGGTGGCCATCATCTGCGCGTGCTTCCTCGGCTGGTGGCTCGCGCTGCCGTTCGCCGAGGAGCCGTGGCTGCACGAGCGGCACGGCGAGGAGTACGAACGCTACGTCGAGCGGGTGCCCCGGTTCGTAGGACTTCGGACGGTACGTGCGATCGCCGAGACTGACGGGGTGAGTACTTCGAGGTGACTACGCTTCGAGTCGATCCTCGAGAACGACGACCGCTTCGGGCAACGCCTCGAGTTGTGCGCCGATCACGACGTAGTCCGCGTACTCGCTGAACAGCTCCGTACGCCAGCCGTCGTCGATCGTACCCCGAATTCGGGAATCTACCAGTCCGAGCCGTTCGTACCCGTCGGCGAGGTGATCCCCGCCGAGCGACGGCTCTTCGGGTTCGAACGGTACGTCAGCTGCGGACTCGAGCGCGGATTCGCGAACGGTACGGGCATCGTCTGCCGTTTCGAGGGATCGGTGTGCGCCGTCTTCGATCCGTTCGCGTATCGTCTCGAGCGCGCGTCGGTCACGTTCGAACGCGCAGGCGTACCAGAGGGCGGTCGACGTCTCGTCGTTCGTCGCCGCATCCGTCGTTTGTTCGCTCGCGTTCACGACCGCGATCTCCCCCTCGAGAAGCACCCGTTCGGCGATCGTCTCCGAGACCTCGGCGTCGACCAGGTCCGTCGGTTCGGTCGAGTCGTTCGGGACGTCCGCCTCCTCGATCGCGTCGAGCGATCGCTCGAGTGCAGTTTCGAATCGAGATTCGAACGAGCGCTCGTCCTCGAGCCGTTCCTCGTGTCGCCGCTCGAGCTCCTCGGCGAACGAGACCGCCGCTCGGGCCCGCTCGACGACGCCGCCGATCGATCCGACAGCGAAGGTGCCGCTCGTGCCGTCGCGCGGCCGATTGTCGAGCCACCACTCGGCGATCTCCAACTCGCTCTCGAGACGGTGCTCGAGGAGTAGCGTTCGCTGTACGTCGTCGCCGACGTGGTCGACGGCGGCGCGTCGGTTCTCGATTCGCGTTCTGATATCGTCGCGTTCCGATTCGACATCCTCGAGGGCGCGCTCGTCTCGAACCGCCTCGATTGCAACCGCCGCCTCTCCGGCGTACCGACGCGCGACGACGCTGCGTTGAAGCGCGTGGAACCGATCCGACGAGTCCTCCAGCGCGTCGCGTCTGTCCCGTGCGATCTCGTGCGTTCGATCGATTTCGTCTCGGACGGCCTCGTTCGGCACGTCGTCGGCCTCGAGCGGCTCCGGGACGACGTCGATCAGTTCGTCGAGACGGACGATGGCCTCGCCGACGGACGACTCGTTCGGCTGAACAGGGGCCGGACGCTCGATTTCGGGGCGGTCCATCGCGAGGATCGGCGCGAGTTCGTCGGCTTCGAACCGTCGCCGCGGGTCGTCCGACTCGAAAAATTCGAGGCAGCCGGCGGTCGCTCCGAGAACGCCAGTCCCGATCGAACCGAGCACGGTTCGTCGACCGAGACCCGTCATTCGTCATTCTCCGCGTCGCCGTCGCATTTGTTCTCGGTGGTTGCGTCGTTCCCACAGCCCGCAATGAACGGAGTGGTCGCCGCCAGAACCGTGCCGAGGGGTTGGCGTCGAGAGGACCAGAGGGAGAACATACGATCAGATTCGTGACGTCAGATAAATAACTTCTCGTCGGCCGTCGATCGACGCATCGCACGAGGACAGGACGAAGATCAGCGAGGAGAGGTTAGCCCTGCAGGAAGTCCGGCTCCGTCCGCTGCTCGTCGCGTTCGGCCTCGAGATGACTTCGGAACTCCTCAATTTCGACGTCGTACTCCTGGTCCTCGAAGCGGTCGCGGACCGAGATGTTCTCGTCCTCCTCCTCGTTGTCGCCGACGATGATCTGGTAGGGGACGCGGTCGTCGTGGGCCGCGCGGATCTTTCGCTCGAGGGTGCTGTCGCGGTCGTCGACCTCGACGCGGAAGTCGTCGAACTCGTTGGCGACGCGGTGCGCGTAGCCGAGGTTGTTATCCGAGATGGGGAGCACGCGGACCTGTTCGGGCGCGAGCCACAGCGGGAACCGACCCTCGTAGTGCTCGATGAGCATCATGAAGAACCGCTCGTAGCTGCCGTAGAGCGCGCGGTGGATCATCACCGGCTCGTGTTCCTCGTTGTCCTCGCCGACGTAGGAGAGGTCGAACCGGTCGGGCATGTTGAAGTCCAACTGGACCGTCGGGCCGTCCCACGAGCGGCCGATGGCGTCCTCGAACGCGAAGTCGATCTTCGGCCCGTAGAAGGCGCCGTCGCCCTCCTCGAGTTCGTAGTCGAGGTTGCGCTTCTCGAGGACGTTCTCGAGTTGTTCTTCCGCCTTCTCCCAAATTTCGTCGCTCCCGACCGACTTCTCGGGGCGCGTTGCGAGGGCCATCTCGTAGTCGAGGTCGAACGTCTCGAGGACCTCAGTAATCATGTCCATGATCTCCTCGACCTCGCGCTCGATCTGGTCGGGCCGGATGAACAGGTGGCCGTCGTCGATCGTGAAGGCCCAGACCCGCGAGAGACCGGAGAGTTCGCCGCGCTGCTCCTTTCGGTACACTTTGCCGTTCTCGGCGTACCTGATGGGGAGGTCGCGGTAGCTCCATGACTGGTCCTGGAAGATTGCGGCGTGGCCGGGGCAGTTCATCGGCTTCAGGCCGAACTCGTCGTCACCGACGTCGAAGATGAACATGTCGTCGGCGTAGTTCTGATAGTGGCCCGAGCGGTGCCAGAGGTCCGTCTTGAAGACGTGGGGCGTCTCGACGTAGTCGTAGCCAGCGTCCTGGTTGAGGTCCTCGACGAAGTCCTCGAGTTCCTTGAGCACCGTCTTCCCCGGCGGGTGATACAGCGGCAGTCCGGGGCCGGTGACGTCCTGAATCGAGAACAGGTTCATCTCGTTGCCGATCCGGCGGTGGTCGCGCTTCTCAGCCTCCTGCTTTCGCTCGAGGAAGTCCTCGAGGTCGCTCTCGTCCTCGAACGCGGTGCCGTAGATCCGCGTCTGCATCGTGTTCTCCTCGTCGCCGCGCCAGTAGGCGCCCGCGATCTCGAGGAGTTTGACGGCCCCGATCTCGCCCGTCGAGTCGACGTGCGGGCCGGCACAGAGGTCCTCCCACTCGCCCTGTTTGTAGAAGCTCACGGTGTCGTTCTCGTCGGCGAACTCTTCTACCAACTCGAGCTTGTACGGCTCGTCGGCGAGTCGCTCCTCGGCCTCCTCGATCGAGACGTCCTCGCGCTCGATCTCGTAGTCCGCGGCGACGATCTCCTCGATCTCGTCCTCGAGGGCGGCGAGGTCCTCCTCGTCGATGTCGAGGTTGTCGAAGTCGTAGTAGAAGCCGTCGTCCGTCGGCGGACCGATGGCGAGGTCGACGTCGTCGTAGTGCCGTTCGACGGCCTGAGCGAGGCAGTGCGACGCCGAGTGGCGCATGACTCGGAGATACTCGTCGGACTGGTCCGTGACGATTTCGAGGTCGACGCCGTCGGAGACCGGCGCTTCCTTGGCGACGAGTTCGCCGTCGAGTTTACCGGCGACCGTGTCGCGGCCGAGACCGGGACCGATCTCGTAGGCGCAGTCTTCGACCGTCGCGTCGGACGGGACCTCGAGTTCGGAACCGTCTGGTAGCACGACTACGATCCGTTCTTCTGACTGGGAATCTGATTCTGACATGGGTGAAGCTGTGGCTGGTTGGTGAACTTCATACAGAAGTTCGGTCGGGCGTCCGCGTGTGCCGCTCGGCTGTGCGTTCGGGCCGACACAGCGAGCGGTAGGTGTGGATTAGAAGCGGGCGAAAGCCCCTGTAAAGCGGACACCTACCATCGTGAATTCGAATTGTCTCGAGCGGGATAAAAGCCTTCTGGATGGACGAGCGCACCCCAACACCCGTCAGGGTGTTCGGGGTGCGCCTGCATTCGATGGGATTATCAGTTCGAGAGGCCGTCGTAGTCTTCGAAGTAATCGGTATTGACCGTTCTCATGGCGGAATCTGGAACTGGGCGCATACGCTTTCAGAAGCTCAGAGCGACCCGCCGACGGTTGCGCCGTCGCGGGTCGCGGTCGACGAGAAACAGATCGAGGTCGATGGTGAGAAAAAGTGGTTGTACGCCGCGATCGACATAGAACCGAAGCTACTGCTCGAAATCGACGTCTTCAGCCGCCGCGGAACTGACCCCGCGGCGGCATTCTTGTACCGTCTCACCGAGAATCACGAAACCGACGAGACAGAGTTTCTCGTTGATGCTGGCGGCTATCCGACTGCCCTTGCTCGCCACGAATTGAGCGGTCAACTCGACTACAGCGACCGAAACCACATTGAAAAGCGGTTTCAGACTGTCTCAATACGAATTGACCGCTTTCATTCCTTCTGGCGGGGCAGTCCAGCCAGTGCTCGCCGTTGGCTCAGACGGTTCAGACACCATTACAACCACGATCGACCGAATCAGGCACTAAATGGCCGAACGCCTGCCGAGGAGGTGCTGAACAAGACAGTGCCTTTTTGTATGAGATCTCAGTTTCAGTTTGTTCGAAGTAGTACCCCGAGACCGTTTGATACCTCACGGCGGCAGTCCTGTACCCCACTGAGGGATATTCTTAAGCAAGTCGATAGCAAAGATTGGGAGCACGAAGTCGAGATGAATGATCTCTCTGATCCACGGCCACCGCTTCCGGAATGGATCTTGGACGCGTACGATCTCCTTTGTACTCACAGTCTCAGCTCGGCTGAGCATGAAGACGTGCAGTCGATCCCTCGAGAGCAAGCGCTCGAGGTCCTCTGCAGTACCGATGAATTGGTCCTCGAACCCGAGGCCGCAAACCATGCACTCACCCGGTTGCTTGAGCGAGGCTACTTCTACGAGGTCGACGGCGAACTTCGTGTGACGACGCCGGAAGAATAACCGTGGACGCGGTTCGAAACTCAATACTGGATTTGTAGCGTAATCGTCTATCAGTTTCCGTGGTAGAAACCGCAAATAGAAGCAGGCCCAGCTAGAGTACAACAGCAGGCCAGTAGTTTGGCTACTGCAGGGAGGAACCCGGGCAGTACCTATCCGTTCCCTTCGGCCGGGAGGCACTCAAGAATGTCCTCGAGAATGGGATAATTCCAGTACCGCAGTTCCTGCGACCGCCTATCGTATTCAATGATACCGGCCTCCTCCAACTTCGGCAGATGGGTATGGTAGAGAGACGTCTTGATCTGGATCTGGGAGCGCCCCAGATGGTTCCCGGTCTGCTCGACCGCTCGGCTACGAAGGTGTGCTGCAAGAGTGTCAATGGTCGTCGTGGTATCAGAACTGTCCATGAGGAATCTCAGGATCTCCCGTCGCTGACGGTGTGCAATTACTTCGAGCACTACCGTCACCGACAGGTCGTTGGTGGGGACGCTCGACTCGATGGGTTCCTCTGATACGGGCTCCTGATCACTATTATCGTCTTTCATACGTTATAGCGGTTGAGACCACCGTTGATCTTGATGACTTTACCAGTACTGGAAATCAACTCTTCACTATTGAGACGCGAGATGGCGGACACGCCCAGTGATCTCCTGCACGGTGGTAACCCGCGCATCACCGTCATTGCTGTCCCTCCATGGGCGACCACTGTTCAACCTGGCAGCCGTGCATTTTCTTCTCATCTCCGACCGGTTCGACTGCAGCGAGCCACTCCTCGACGGTGTATGTTCGTTTGTCGCCTGCAGAGGTCTGTTCCGTGTATGGAACGACGCCGCAGAGTGTCTCCGTGTCGGTTTCTTCATCAGTACCTGCCTCGTAGAGGGCCAGCGCCACGACGGGTACTCGCACGCGCTCGTATGGTTCGTTAAGTCCAAGCGGTG
The DNA here is from genome assembly GCF_051351675.1 of Natronorubrum halobium. Lineage (NCBI taxonomy): Archaea > Methanobacteriati > Methanobacteriota > Halobacteria > Halobacteriales > Natrialbaceae > Natronorubrum > Natronorubrum halobium. The sequence goes on along the minus strand of NZ_CP195595.1, from coordinate 4,363,895 downwards.
AGGACGGGATCCGCTGCCGATGGAACGCCGGCTTCAGTGAATGCCCGTGCTGTTCGGCCCAGCGTTCAAATGCGGCCACGAGTTCATCACGCGTTGGTGCGTTCGTCTCGACCGTTTCTGGCGGCCAGCAGGAGATATGGTACTCGGCAATACTCCCGTGTTCGCAGAGACGCTGCAGCCGCTCAATGACTGCATCGATTGTCTCGGTAAGCGGGGCCGGGACAGCGGACCGGACGTAGCAGTCGATCCGAAGAGTCTCCGCTGTATCGATCGCGATGGCGGGAGTTGCCACGGGCTTATTGACTGGCATATCCTTCCTCCGTGTCCCGAACGAGCTCCCTCCCGTCGAATGACCGGAGGGCTGGTCGAAGTGTCCGTCTTGACAGCCCCAACCAATGCTGGAGATGGGGTTCTGTCGTCTCTTCCGTCACGTGGACGGCTAACCCGGCATATTTGGCCTGTAATAGTACAGAATTGTCTGACAACGCTAATTGGTGTTCACTCGTGGACATCACCGGAGCATGGACGGATAGGCACATAAACCCACTGTTAAAAACTCCCATGCAGTTGTATAAAAATCGGCAGAGTGACCTGCTATGTCCTAGTAATACTAGTGGAGAATAAATGTAGCGCCTGTTTCTAATTCTCTGATCGGGTCCAAATAAGGACCAACCCTGTTCGGTCGCCACTCTCCGCCAAACAGAAACAGAGACCCCCGTTTTGTTACCGTTTGGAGATAACCATGTCCTGCTACCGTGGCAGAACCACCGGACCTTGGAGCAGCCAGTCGTGGGTGTCAGTCCAGATCCGCAGTCTAGAGCGACATGATCTTATCGGTGCGGTCCTCAGCTACGTTCATTGAAGCCGGGTAATACACTCCAGCAATAGCTATCAAACAGGTCATTGAGGGTGCCACAGGTAGGACACTGTCCAGGGTTAAGCGGTGACTCTGGCTGGTCTGTCCCGTCATATACCGGGAACCCATACAGGAACAGTGAGGGCTCTTCACGGCGTCCGGGCGGCTCTCGGTCAGACACATCCTGGTTATCTTCCTCGTCAAGCATTCGTCAGGGTAAGCAAGATCAGCGTGAGTTTTAGGGCGAACCCCGCCAGAGACTCGATACCGCGGTCATTGGCGAAGAAGAAGAAGGAACCTTGGACTCCAAAGACGCAGCCACGGGTGATGAGAATGTCGGTGGGAAGCCACTGCCGAGATGGACGAACTCAGTGAACCGTGGACCGAAGACGCTGTTGGCAACAGCACCCAATAGATAGCTTTGCTATCGGTGCCAGTGGGGTTGATAACCTGATCACTTTCTGCGGAGATCACCAGAACCGCTAAAACGGAACACACAGAGCACAACCCACGGGATCAGCTAGTTTGTCAGCATGGCTCGCTCTCTGGTTGTTCGCCATCAGTGCGAACGGTGCGGTCGATAAGCTGCGACGGCGTCCCGCTAGCCTGGATAATGTCGAACGCCGTCATGAGATTAGTCCGGGACAGGAGGCCGACGAGATCCGCCATTCAAGACCTTTTTCTTGTGTCGTAGCACCCACTGGGACGCTCCACGAACTCGGTTGTCGCCTCCGCCTCGGCTTCCTCCACTCGTCACTGCATTCCGTTTCCGTATATTCTCCGCATCGGGCATCCGTCACTGCTGGCTGCGGCAGGTATATCCTATGCGAGGAGGCAACTCGCAGTCTGATTACAGGGAGGATGGGTGACGGCCAGATACTGGCAGTTCAGCGTGTTCTCAGATAGGGTTGAAGCGGTAGCCGTCCCAGTTCTGGCTCTCTGGCTCTCTGATGCCTTCACCCGGTTCGCGGAGTTCGTCGACGGAGACCGGCTCAACTGCGTCGCCCGTCTCAACGTCGCCGGTGGTCAACTGGCCGATTGTACGGACTGATTCGCCGTCGATCTCGAACTCGACGATCGCGAGCGTGTTCGGTTCGCGGACGCCGGGCGGTGTTGCCGTACTGGTTGTCCAGGTAACAACCTCAGCGGTGTACTCGCTGAGGTCAATCGTGTCCACCGGTTCTGCGCCGCCAGGGCCACGCGGGTGACCGGGGTAACTGATCGAACCGTCCTCGTAGCGCGTCGCTTCCATCGTCATCGTGCTGCCTCCATGATAGTGGTAATAACACAGTTTCCAAAACCGCCGACGTTACAGCACAGTCCTACGTCGGCCGCAACTTGACGCGGACCGGCCTCGCCGACGAGCTGTTCGTAGATCTCGACGCCCTGAGCGACGCCGCTTGCGCCCAACGGATGCCCCTTCGATTTGAGGCCGCCGGACGTATTGACCGGCAGTTCGCCGTCCTTCTCTGTGTAGCCGTCTTCGACGAGTTGCCAGGCTTCGCCCCGCTCGGCGAAGCCCAGCCCTTCCATCTGCAGGAACTCCAGAATCGTGAACATGTCGTGCAGTTCCGCGACGTCAATATCACTGGGTCCGTAGCCGCTCATCTCGTAGGCGCCCTGGCCGCTCTCGACGACACCGCGCATGACGGTCGGATCCTCGCGCTCGTGGACGACGTGAGTGTCAGTCGCGCCATCGACACCCGCGATCACGGCGTACTCGTCGGTGTACTCCTGGGCAATCGATTCCGGGCAGAACAATAGCGCGGCCGAGCCGTCAGTGATTGGGCAGAAGTCGTACAATCGCAGGGGATCGGCCACGATCGGCGACTCGAGAATCGTCTCAACGTCGACTTCTTTCTGGAACTGCGCGTTGGGGTTATCGACACCGTTTCGATGGTTTTTGGTAGCAACCTGGGCAAGACTCTCTCGTGGCGCATCGAACCGCTCGAGATAATGGCGCGCCGTCAGTCCGGCGAACGACGGTAGCGTTACGCCGTGTTTGTATTCGACGGGGTGGCCGACTGAGGCGATGATATCGGTCGTATCACCGGTCGTCTTGTGGGTCATCTTCTCGCCGCCGACCAGCAGTGTCATCTCGCTTGCGCCGCTGATGATCGACTGCCAGGCGGTGTAGATGCCGGCGCCACCGCTGGAACTCGTCTGATCGACGCGCTGGGTGTAGGCCGGCATCGCGTCGAGATCGTGCGCCAGCGCGTTCATCACACCTGTCATCCCTTCGAACTCGCCGCTGGCCATGTTCGAGACGTACAGGTGGTCGACCTCGTCAGCGCCGACGCCCGCATCTTCGAGACACTCGATTCCGGCCTCTGCCAGGAGGTCCAGGATCCACGCCTCACGCTGGCCGAACTGAGTCATCGAGGCGCCGATCACCGCCACACGATCAGTCTGTCCGTCCGCGGATTGGTGGCGAGTCGTCATTCGCACTCCCTCTCGAGTGGTAGCAGGGAGTCCTTGGGCTGTATCGCCCAGTTAGCGGAGTGCTGTCTACCCGGCTCTTGGAACACCGTGCACCTCATAGATCGATCCCTCCGTTGATGTCGATCACTTCGCCGGTGATATAGCCAGATTCCTCGCTGGCGAGGTAGCGGACAAGCCCGGCGATCTCGTCCACGCTGGCGAACCGTTCAAGGGGGATGTCGGCGCGGAGCTCGTCCTGAATGTGGTCAGGAAGAGCTTCGACCATTTCTGTTCGCGTGAATCCGGGTGCGATGCAGTTCGCCGTCGTTCCCGTCCCCGCCAGTTCGAGCGCGAGCGCGCCGTACCGCCCCAGCTCTTGGGCGATGCCGCGTCCAATCCCACGTGAGGCGCCGGTGACGAGACACGTCTGTCCTGCAAGCGGCTGGCGAGTCGGCTGTTTCACGTCGGCTGGCCGCTCGGTGAGCTCCGCTGTCATTGCTGGCCCTCCAGAGGTGACCGTCGATCGGCCTGTGCGTCCCGTGTGACCTTCTCGTCTCCTTCTGTTTCGACTGCAGTGAGCCAGTCGTCGACAGTGTATGTTTGCTTGTCACCCGTGGGAGATTGTTCCGAATATGGAATGACTCCACGGAGTGTTTTTGTGTCTGTCGTGGTGCCGTCCTCGTAGAGGGCCAGCGCCACGAGGGGGACCCGTCCCTGCTCGCGCAGTTCAGCGGGTCCGAGTGGTGATGGCGGAGTCTCCTGCTGACGGAACGCTGGCTCAAGCGAGTACCTATCTTGCTTGGCCCAGCGGTTAAACTCGGCCACCAATTCTTGTCTCGTCGACTCGTGCGTCTCGTTCGTCTCGGTGGCTGCGTGGTATTCCGGCGGCCAGGGAGAAACCTGACAGTTGGTGATGTGTCCGTGGTCACAGAGGCGCTGCAGGCGCTCGACGATAGTGTCGATCGTCTCGGCGATGGCCGTGGGCACAGTGGACCGGATGTAGCAGTTGACCTTGAGGTTCTCCTGTTGACCGACAGTGGGGGTCGGAGAATTCATGAATTTACTGGATGGCATACCCATCCTCCGTCTGCTGGACGAGATCCTTCGTGACAAGCGTCTCAAGGACGGCGAAGAGCGTGAGTTTGGACAGTCCCACTAACTGCTGGAGATCAGTCGCTGTCGCCTCCTCCGCGATATGGAGAGCGAGATAGACAAGTTTGGCCTGGGCTGATGCAAGTTCGTCCGGCATCGTCAACCGTTGCTCATTGGACGGTTTACTCGTGGACATCATATCCCAATGCCACGACCGGCTATATAAATTCAGGGTGAGAGGAAGACACATACTTTTGTGGAAACCAACAGAGGGAACTACGATAATAAAATAGTATTACCAAGGAATATCAAAGGACAAAAAGATTATTGTATCTTATAGAGACAGTTTGACCAGGAATTTTCCCTCGGTAAGAACGTCAGTCTATGGCAAATCCAAGGCAGTATATTTCAGCTACGATCTCTTATACTACATATATATTTGACTGAGAATTATGATCGGAAGAGTACAGAGCTATGAGTTAGCCCGATATGATGTCCACGAGTGGCCGCCATTGGACGGCCAGCCGTGCGCAGGTCCAGACACAAGATCTGGATCAACTGCATAGTAATCACATGGATTCAAAGGGGAAATCCGTGACTCCAACATAATTGGGGATGTCCGGTATCTTTCGAGCGTAAGCTGTGATAACACTCTATGTTTCCAATGATAATAGGGCGGTAAGAGCCCTGTTGACCCCACCAGAGGTAAGAGAGACATCCGTTAATAGCACGGAGGGATTGGAAAGCGAACGCTTCCGACAATATCCTCGTTCTGAATGTATTAAGCTGGGAACTGACGGAGGGTCGGAGAAACGATCCCTGTGAACCGACGCAATTCCAATCTCTAGATTCGGATACTGCTCTCAGCATTGGCTCCTTTAGCCGAAGATGTTATCCAAGGCTGGGTATTTCTCGATGAAGGGGTATCCCGTCAATCTTGTAGTTAATAATGGCGTCAGACTGACCAAGAATACGTCCGCAGATCTTCCACAGAGCAGGAGTCCAGAACCAATCTGCTTGCTGTAAGCGGCTCTGGACTACTAACCGACAAGATCTGATATTAACGTGCTGTGATCTCCAATCTTACTATTCATCAATCCGGTGCTCCCGTCAGCGATGGCGTAGGAGTCGGTCCAGTGGTCGACCTAGCCTTTTCTCGGTTTTTGGCAAGACGAAACCGATGCGCTAGACTCAGTAATCTCATGAGCCGCCGCTCGATTTATGTCTGAATTTGTGAACAGACCTCATGAGCTCGCAATCTGTGAATGAACTTCTGCTCATGAGAGAGACGGCGATAATCGCCTACCGCTGCCGCCTTTCCTGTGGCAGTGTCGATGCGATCACGAAAAGTAACGAGCCGGCGGTGGAGAAGTGCTGACAATCGGCTTGTCATGTACAGCGCGTAACACGCCAGTTGAGAATAACTGTTCACAATGTTAAATTAGACAGTCTTACCCACAGTATCGGCCTAGCGCTCAAGGAACGTCTCCGTCTCTCCACACGTGTCGCTAGTCTACAGTTCATCCAAAATTTATAATATCGGTGAAGTAACCAATGAGTTGTCCTGCTTAAAAATAAGCAGACGAAGCCTACGATTTGGATCCGAATGGGAGCACGTTTCTACGGCCCTTCGGCCCTGGGTATCTGCGGTTCACGAACCTTACTTCCGCGAGATCCGGTACTGAGCCTTCTCACTCGACCTCCACGGTGGACGAGTTACTCAAGACGCTCCGCGAAGCAGAAGAGGCGAAAGAGCCGATCTTCGTCCACAACGGCCAACTCCCTAACTGAAGCAGCAGACACAACAAGCTCAGCTCCCCGCAGGCAGCGTGACTACCGCTACTGGTTAGTTGCTATCTTTCCGGACAGGAACGCCGTAATCAATGCGAATATCCGGTGTGCTCGGTGACTCCTGTGCGGAGACACCGTTCCAATCGACGACGCGAACATTCGCCATCTGGCCGGAGAACTAGAACCGATTGACCCGGTTTCGATTGCTCCCTCTGCTGTCTGTTCTGAAATGATCGTTGCTTCCTCACACGGATAAGAACCGGCCTCGCCCGCGTCAGAACTGGTCGATCGTCGTGGCGATCGTCTCGTCGCTCCCGATCTCGTTCTCGAGTTCGGCCGGATCCGATGTGGGAAACGTCAGTACCGGGTCGTCCTCGGTGACGGTCTCGACGAGTCGCCCGAATTCGGCGAACACGCCGCCGTCCTCACCGGCTCCGTTATCTGGCACCACGCGCGTGCGAGTCTGCCCGACCGCTCGGATCGATACGTGTGTCACACGCTCGTTCGGACCGATACTCGTTTTTCGCTGCCCCGTGATATCGGAGTATGACCGTCGATGCCGTTCTCTTCGACTTCGACAACACGTTCTACCCCTATTCGCCGTGCAATCAGGCGGGGAAGGACGCGGCCCGCGAGGTCGCTCAGGATCTCGGTTACGAGTTCAATCAAGAGTCGTTCGAAGCGTTCTACCAGGAGGGACGTCGGGCGATAAAGCGCGAGGTCCCCGGCACGGCAGCCTCTCACGAGCGGTTTCTGTACTTCAAATACGCCCTCGAGCAGCACACAGGCCGTCCGCAACCGACCGACGCGCTCGCGCTCGGCGAGGCCTACTGGGAGGCGTACATCGAGGAGATGGCGCTCTTCCCCGGCGTCGAGGAAACCCTCGAGACCCTGCGCGAGCGCGGAATCGACGTCGGCATCGTCACGAATCTCACCACACGGATCCAACTCGAGAAACTGGCGGCGCTGGGACTCGAGGATTCGATCGATCTGCTGCTGACCTCAGAGGAGACGGGCCAGGAGAAGCCGGGGTCGGCCATGTTCACGCTGCCCCTGGCGCGACTCGAGTGCTGTCCGTCGCAAGCGGTGATGGTCGGCGATAACGTCGAAGCGGACGTCGTGGGTGCCAACGCCGTCGGCCTGGAGACGGTGTTGTTCAATGCTGACGTCGACGAGGACGACGACCCGCTCGAGGGCCACCGAGCGCCCGACCACAGGATAGATGCATTCGGCGACCTAACGGGGGTGGTCGAATGAGCGTAGCGAATTCGAGTACGCCGGAGCTCGCTCCGGAGGTGGTACTGTGATTCTCGAGAGCCAGCGACGACAGGTGGTCGAGCACGCGCCGGACCTCGCGGCGCTGACGCCCGGCCGGACGGGCAACCTGAGCGTTCGCGATGGCAATACCGGCGACGCCTTCGCCGTCACGCCGACCGGCGTCCCCTACGACAGTTTCGACGCGGAAGACACCCCGGTCGTCGGCGTCGACGGCGAGCACCGCGACGGAGAGATGGCGCCGAGCAGCGAGGTGCCGATGCACGCCGCGATCTACCGACGGGAAGACGTCGGCGCGATCGTCCACACCCACTCGCCCTGGTCGACGGCGATGGCGGTCGCCCACCAGCCGCTGCCCCCGATCCACTACATGATCGTCGCGGTCGGCAAGCGCGTGCCGGTCGCCGAGTACGCACCCTACGGCACCGACGCGCTGGCCGCGAACATCGTGAGCGCGATGGACGACGCCGATTCGACGGCGACGTTCATCGAGAATCACGGGTTGGTCGTGACGGCCTCGGATCTCGAGACCGCCCTCGAGAACACCCATCACGTCGAGAGTCTGGCTCGGCTGTACCTCGAGACCCGCGCGGCTGGGCTGGAACCGGAGACGCTCTCGGACGAACAGCTCGAGACGGTGCTCGAGAAGTTCGAGTCCTATGGGCAGTAATTTCGAGTACCAGTCTCGTATCGATTCACACGCGGGAGAACGATACGATCGTGAACACCTCGAAAGCCCCCGACGGGATTGAGTCGGGGGCCTCGCTGCGCTCCGCACTCGCTTCGCTCGCTGTGGTGCTTACTCTGCGAGACGCTGCACGTCTCGCTTCCCCCTCGCTCGCTTCGCTCGCGAGGACGTCGTCCGCCTTCCTCGACCAACGGGAGAGCGTTGCTCTCCCGAGCATCGCGAACGCGAGGGCGTTCGCTCAACCCGTCGGCCCCTTTCAGTCCCACCCACCGCAGCCTCGCCCTCCCCAGCCGACTCGCTCGTTCCCCTCGGTCACTCACTCGCCCCTCGCGGGTCAGCGAGTCGTTCTCGCGGTCGCTCGAACGACTCGCCAGCGCGCCATACGGCCGAGAACGCGGCTCCGCGCACCTCGCGCGGAGTCGCGCGATCCGGGGGAAGGCAGGTACGGCCGAGCGTGGTCCTGGCGGACTGAAAGGGCGAAGCAGGCTCGCGCTGTAAGTGAGTCGCTCAGGCGGCTCTATCCGAACGCAGTGAGGATATCCGTCTGAGCGACCGCGAGCCTGGGGAGGGCTTTCTGTGACGTTTTCGACGAAACGTGATCGACAGTGACTCTCCGCAGCCGCAGTGTCGCGCGCTATTCACGCGAGACGTTCACTACTCAACGGGCGAACGCAGACTAGTCCCGGTCGGCCAGCAGGTCGCTCGCGGTGACGAGCGACTCCATCTCGACGCCGGCGTCCTCGACGTGCTCGCGGCCGCCCTCCTCGCGGTCGACGACGACCAGCGCGCGGTCGACGGTCGCGCCGGCCTCGCGGAGCGCCTCGATGGCGTCCACGAGACTGGTGCCGGTCGTCACGATGTCCTCGAGCACCACGACCTCCTCGCCCTCCTCGAGTCGGCCCTCGATCAGGTTCCCGGTGCCGTACTCCTTGCGCTGCTTGCGCGCGATGACGTACGGAACCCCGGCCGCGACGCTCGTTGCGGCGGCCAGCGGGACGCCGCCGAGGGCGACGCCGCCGAGTTTGTCGTCCGCGCCGACGCGCTCCGCGAAGGCGTCGGCGACGGTCTCGAGGCAGTCGGGATCGGTCTCGAAGAGGTACTTGTCGACGTAGTACTCGCTGGTGCCGCCGTGGGAGAGTTCGAACTCGCCGAACTGGACGGCCTCCGCCTCGCGCAGGGCGTCGATGAGTGCCTGGTTCGTCATTGCTCGAAGGGGCGCACCGAACCGAAATAAGCGGTGTGGAACGGCGCGGTGGCGAGCGCGGCGGATCGGCGCGGGTCGCGATCGAATGCCGGCGACCCGAAACCCGTCCGTCGCCGTCGACCTGCCCCCGCTGCGGACGAAGCTTTTTGTTCTCTTCGGTGAGTGTAACGAGTTATGACAGCATCTCGCGCACCCGAACCGCACCCCGACGTCAAGACCTTCCTCGAGATGTACAACTCCCTCGACACGCCCTCGTTCGACGAGGTCTCGGCCGAAGAGGCGCGCCGGATGTTCGACAAGATGCAGCTCGGCGGCGATCCGGTGGTCGACCTCGAGTCCGTCGAGGATCGCACCATCGACGGTCCCGACGGCGAGGTACCGATTCGGATTTACGACCCCGGAACGGTCGGCGATGCGAGTGCCGGTACTGACGCCGACGGCGGCCGACCGCTGATTCTGCACTTCCACGGCGGCGGCTGGGTCATCGGGAGCATCGAAACCCACGATAATACGTGTCGCAAACTCGCCAACGACTCGGGCTACCCCGTCGTCAGCGTCGACTACCGGCTCGCGCCCGAACACCCGTTCCCCGCCGGCCTCGAGGACTGTTACGCCGCCCTCGAGTGGGCGGTCGACGCGGCGCCCGACCTCGCGGCCGATCCGGACCGGATCGTTCTGGCTGGCGACAGCGCGGGCGGAAATCTGGCGGCGGCGACGGCGCTCCTCTCCCGGGACCGCGGCGGCCCCGAGATCGCCTACCAGCTACTCGTCTACCCCGGGACGGGCGACGCGACCGAGACGGACGCCTACGAGGAAAACGGCGAGGGGTACGTTCTCAGCGCCGACGACATGAGCTGGTTCCGCGAACAGTACCTCGCGCGCGAGATCGATCGGGGGAACGTCTACGCCTGGCCGCGACTCGCGAACGATCTCTCCGGGCTGCCGCCCGCGACGGTGCTGACTGCCGGATTCGATCCCCTCCGGGACGACGGAGCGGCCTACGCGAAGCGACTCGAGGACGCCGGCGTTCCCGTCATCTATCGCAACTACGACGACATGGTCCACGGCTTCTTCGGCATGATCTCGGAGCCGGTGAACCTCGACCGCGCCCACGCGGCCCACGAGGATGCCGTGAGCGATTTACGGCGCGCGCTCGAGTGACCCGCCTCTCGGTCGCTTCCGTCACACCAAGCGGGAGTTACGGATCGTCAGAATCGCCGTCGTCTGGCTCTCGCGACGAGTACCGAACGAGCGCCCAGCTTTTGGCGGCGGCCGAGCAGCATGATTGCGAAAGCCGGAATCAGTACGAACGTCTCGATTATCGCCGTTCTACGGCGTACCCCGTCGTGTCTCGTGTAGTTGCCGACGCTCGAAGGACGCGATTCGTCCGGGGAACGACCAATCCAAAACCATCTAACGACGGGCGTACATCGCTTACAGCATGCACGTTTCTATCGTCGGCAGCGGCTACGTCGGAACGACCGTCGCCGCCTGCCTCGCGGATCTCGGCCACGACGTGATCAACATCGAGATCGACGAGGAGATCGTCGAGACGATCAACGCCGGCGAGGCCCCGATTCACGAGTCGGGTCTCGCGGACCGCATCGCCGAACACGCGGGGACGAACCTCCGGGCCACGACCGACTACGCCGAAATTCGGGAGACCGACGTCACCTTCCTCTGTCTGCCGACGCCGCAGGCCGACGACGGGAGCCTCGATCTGGCGATCATGCGGGCCGGTTCCGAATCCCTCGGGCAGGCGCTCGCCGAGAAAGCCGGCGACCACCTCGTGGTCGTCAAGTCCACCGTCCTGCCCGGAACCACGGAGGACGTCGTCGGACCGATCCTCGAGGAGGAGTCCGGAAAACGGATCGGCGACGGCCTCGAGCTCGCGATGAACCCCGAGTTCCTGCGGATGGGAACGGCGGTCACGGACTTCCTCGAGCCGGACAAGGTCGTCGTCGGCGCGACGAGCGAGGGGGCTGCAGCGACGTTGCGGGACCTCTACGAGCCGATCCTGGCGCGCGACGAGACGGATCTCGTCGAGACCGACATCCGGGAAGCGGAACTCATCAAGTACGCCAACAACGCCTTCCTCGCGTCGAAGGTCTCGCTGGTGAACGAACTCGGAAACATCGCCAAGGAGTACGGCGCGGACGCCTACGAGGTGCTCGAGGCGGTCGGCCTCGACGACCGCATCTCGGATCGGTTCATGCGCTCGGGGCTGGGGTGGGGTGGCTCCTGTTTCCCGAAGGACGTCGACGCCTTGCGGGCCGGCGCGCGCGACCAGGGCTACGACCCCGCGCTGCTCGACGCCGTCGTCGCGGTCAACGACGCCCAGCCGCGGCGACTCGTCGACCTGCTCGAGAACCACGTTCCGCTCGAGGGCGCTCGGACCACGGTGCTCGGGCTCTCGTTCAAGCCCGGCACCGACGATATCCGCAAATCGCGCGCGTTGGACGTGATCGAGTACCTGCAGAATCGCGGCGCGAGCGTCGTCGCCTACGATCCGGTCGCGATCGAGAACGTCCGACCCGACTACCCCGAGGTCGAGTACGCCGACTCCGCGGCCGCGGCGCTCGAGGGGGCCGACGGCGCGGTCGTCGCGACCGACTGGCCCGAGTTCGACGACCTCGCGTTCGACGGGATGGTCCGGCGGGTGGTGATCGACGGCCGTCGGATCGACGTCGACGAGGACGACCTCGAGGTCTACGAGGGCCTCACCTGGTAGCCGTTGAATGTCTCTGGTAACGGTAAACACGTCTGACACGACCGAACGACCGTCATTCGAGTTGATATGCTGCTAATAAACGGCTTACTGCTCAATCAGTACGCTTTTGCGGTCACGGACGGGAATGCTTCCCGATGGAAGATGACGCGGTTCGCGCGGAGTCCAGTATCTCTGTCGGCGACGGAGAGGTCATTGCTATGAGCCGCGAGACGCGTGAGATCCGCGCAGAGGATGTCTGTATCCTCATTCCGACCCTCGACGAAGCGGCCACGATCGGCGACGTCATCGACGGCTTTCACGAGGAGGGCTACACGAACGTCTTCGTCGTCGACGGCGACTCGAGCGACGAGACGCGCGAGATCGCCCGCGACCGCGGGGCCCACGTCCTCGTCCAGTCCGGCGACGGGAAGGGGCAGGCCGTCCGCGAGGCGCTCGAGTACATCAACGTCCCCTACGTGTTGATGCTCGACGGCGACGGGACGTACGATCCGGCCGACGCGGATCGGATGCTCGAGCCGCTCTCGCAGGGGTACGACCACGTCATCGGGAACCGTTTCGCGGAGATGGACGACGACGCGATGAAGGCGCTGAACGGCTTCGGGAATCGGCTGATCAACAGATCGTTCCGGTTCATTCACGGCGCCGACTACGACGACATCCTCTCGGGGTACCGCGCATTCACGGTCGATTCGTTCGAGCGGCTCGGACTCGATTCGGACGGCTTTACGATCGAGACGGAGCTCGCGGTCGAGTGCGTCAAACACGGGATCGAGACGGCGGTCGTTCCGGTCAGTTACGGCGCCCGACCCGAGGAGTCGGAGACGAACCTCCACCCGCTGAAAGACGGCGGTACGATCATCCTCGCGCTGTACTCGCTCGCCAAGACGAACAATCCGCTCTTCTACTTCGGCAGCCTGGGCGCCGCCGGTATCGGCTCCGGCGGTGTCGTCGCGTCCTACGTCCTCTGGCAGTGGGTGCAACACGGGATCGGCCACGAGATTCTGGCGATGGTCTCCGCGGCCGCGATCCTGCTCGGGGTTCAGTTGCTCATGTTCGGCGTCCTCTCCGACATGCTCGTCACGCTCCACCGCGAGCAGCGGCGCCGTCTCGAGCAGATCACGCGAAAGTCTCGAGAGCGAGACGACGAGTAGTGGCGGTCGGGTGAGTTAGAAGGGGAACATCGAGCGGACCTGCTGGAAGACCCCGCCGGAGTTGTTCCGACGGTGCTCCTCGAACGGTTCGTGGAGTTGATTGAGCAGCTCCTGGCGGGAGCGAAACTCCGCCGTGGGGACTCTTTCGAGCATCTCGCCCAGCGCGACGGTGTTACCGTGGACGTCGTAGGGGATCTGTTCGTGACCGAGTTCCGCCGCGACGTCGTCTTTGCTCGCCGGAAACGAGAGATCGGCGTGTCTGAGTCGTGCGTCGACGGCGGCAATTCCGAACTCGACGCTCTCCGGTTCGTCGTCTCCGCCCGAGGGTGGCCGGACTCCCATACCGACCCGTAGGGAGTCCGATAGCAAAACCGCTACGAAGACTCGCGGAGAAAAACGTTCGAGGACTCGCGGAGAACACGCCCCCGAAGTGGCGGCCGCCGTCACTGCGCTCAGCGCCGACGGTCGACACGCATTTGACGCCGGCGACGGAGTATCGCGTATGACCGAGTACACGACGGTTTCGATCCCGAAGGATCTCGCGGACCGCGTCGAGGACACGATCGAAGGCACCAGCTTCCAGAGCACGAGCGACCTCACCCGATTCCTGCTCCGAAGCATCGTTATCCAGCATCAGAAACGGGGCGAACTCACCGAAGCCGAGTTCGAGGAGATCACCGAACAGCTTCGCGGACTGGGCTACCTCGAGTAACGGGCATTCGGCTTCGCCGGTCGTTTCAGTCCGACGACGGGCCGACCGCTTATCCGACTCGAGCCACCTAGTTGCGAACGGAGGTCGAGATGCATGCCACACATTCCTGACTTTCCATCGCGATCGAACGACGACGAGGACGGGCGAGAGTCGAACCGCGGGAGCATCATCGACCGAATAATCGGCGACGGACCGTCGACACCCAGTGGCTGACTGCTATCGGGTCCTCTGTCCCACTCGATAGCGGTCCGGCCGAATCGTCCGTTTTTTCGAGGGTCGAAACCGCGCCGAGCGGCGACTCGATTCGGTCGTGCAGCGATGTCCCTCGGCGACGACTCAGTTCGGCGACGGCTCACTCCGACAGCGACTGGTCCGGCGGACGGGCGTCGATGATCTCGAGCGGCCGGCGCTCGCCGCGTCGGTCGAAGGCGGCGAACGAGCGCTCGTCGAGTTCCCACGGCGGGACGGCGACGAAGATCACCTCCGCGAGGTCGTCCCGTTTCGTCACCTCGAGTTCTCGGACCGGGTGCGAGACGAACTGTCCCTGCGCCTGACGAGCGGGCGTCGAGAGGTCGACGCCGAAGACGGCGTTGACGGCGTTGCCGGGGTCGGGAAGGAAGAAGTCCGTAAAAACCGGCGTCTCGGGTGGGAGCCCGGACGCGCCCGCGAGTTCGGCCGCGGACGTGATCGAGACGCCCGTCGTCACGCGATCCGGGTCGGCGTCGCTGGCCAGGTCGAGCAACACGTCGACGAGGGCGCGCGTGATGTAGACCACACCGACTGTACGTGCGGAGCGTAATTAGCTGTATCCCCGCAGGCGTCGACTAGATCGGACTGAACTGCCAGAGCATCTCCGCGACGAGTCGCGGCGTCCCCCGCCGCGAGTTCGCGAGCGCCTCCTCGAGTGCGCTCGCCGCGTCGGACGTGATTCCGGCGCCGTGGCCCACGAGGATCCGTTCGGGCGAAAACCCGCCGAGAGCGTCCCGTGGCGGGACGAGACGACGCATCGGGTGGACGCCGAGGCGTTCGCCGCCGGCGAGGAAGTGGTCGACCGCCCCGACCGATTCGGGCACGACGAGGGTTCCATCGTTCGGATTGTAGAGCGCGACTTCCCGCCAAAAGCGGTTGTCGACGACGGTGTGGGCCTCGAGGCCGGTATCGGAGAGTTCGTCCGTAAAACGGGCCACCGGGGCGTCGACCTCCTCGGTAACGCCCTCGAAGAACCGCGGCAGGTAGACCGGGACGTTGTGCCGGTTCGCGATCTCGGCGGCGTCGCGTTTGTGACGGTCGAGCAGGACGACGACGCCGGCCACGTCGCCGAACTCGGCGAACAGGTCGTCGATCCCCGCGGCATCGACCGGGTCGACGAGCCAGACCTCGCCGTCGATTTCGAGGGCGTGGCTCGCTCGCTGCATGGCCTCGTCGGGGTGAGCGATCCAGCTGACGCCGCCATCGAAGCGGTTACACTCCGCGAAATCGGTCGCTCGCTCGTCGGCTCGAATAGTCATATCCGACTGCTACGGCCGTTTCGAGCATAAACGTGGGTGTCCCGGCGGAGACGGTTCACTCGGCGCACGGTGACACCGATTCACCGCGAGCGTGTCGGCGACGCCTCTATGCCCCTCCCGGAACTACGTCCAGCTATGCTCACTGGGCTCTCCTGGCTCGCACTCGAGGCCAAGTATCTCGACCGGTCGCGGTCGTTCTACGAGGAGACGCTGGAACTGACCTGTCACGAGCGCGGCGACGACGAACTCGCGTTCGAGGCGGGCGAGACCGATCTCGTTCTGCGACGCCCCGACGAGTTCCCTCGCGGCGGGCTCCACACGCACTACGCGTTCTCGATTCCCGAGGCCGAGTACGACGACTGGTGGGACCGGTTGAGCGAGGGGTACGACCTCGAGGAGGCCCAGTTCGGTCCCGCCAGTTCGCTCTACCTCTACGACCCCGACGGCAACTGCGTCGAACTCGGCCAGCAGGACGTCGCGGGGCCGGGGATCGACGGCATCTTCGAGGTCGTCCTCGAGGTCGAGAACCTCGAGCGGGCGGAGTCGTTCTACGCCGATCTCGGCTTCGAGACGGTCGATACCGGGGCGAACCGCAAGCGCGTCCGGATGAACGGGCCGATGGCGCTGGAGCTCTGGGAGCCACACCTGGGGATCGCGGACGCCCGCGGCGGCGTCCACGTCGATCTGGGGTTCGAAACCAGCGAGCCGACGGCGGCGCTCGAGGCGGTCTCGGATCGCGTCCAGCGTGTCGATCGGGTCGACGACGAAGTGGTCGTCGTTCGGGATCCGGACGGGCATTTCCTGACGTTTACGACGTGAACAGATCGCTCTGGACCGGTCGATCCGTGTGCGGTGGCGCGCGCTGGCTGCGAGGCGCGACCGGCGGGAGCGCCTCGGAAAAGCGAGCGGGGAGCACAGCGACCCGTGAGCCCAGTGATGCGCAACTCGAAAACCGAATCGGGACATTCGAAGCCGTAGGTAACAGTCACTCTCAGTACCGCGTTCTCGACGCACTCGAGCGACTGCCTGCCCAGCGCAAGCCTGCTGTTTATCGAAATCAGCGCTGTCCTCACAGACGGAGACATGAGCATCGAATCAACCGAAGACCTCTTCGTATCCGGACTCAAGCACGCGTATTACACCGAACAGCGACTCGTCGACGCCCTCGAGGAACTCGAGCAGACCTCCTCCAACGAGGAGCTCCAGAGCGGGTTCGCCGAACACCGCGAGGAGACGCAGATCCACATCGACCGCATCGAGCAGGTCTTCGACCAGCTCGACGCCGAGGCGGAAGCCGAGGAAGATCCCGTCGTCGAGGGGATGATCGAAGCCCACGAGGAGTTTATGGACAAAGACCCCAGCGACCAGGCTATCGATCGGTTCAACATCGCTGCCGGACAGAAGTCCGAACACTACGAGATCTCGGTCTACGGCAACCTCATCCCGATGGCGGACCAGCTCGGGATGGACGACGCCGCCGACACCCTCGAGGAGACGCTTCGGGAGGAGCAGGACGAACTCGAGACCCTCTCGGAAATGGGCGAGCAGTTCGACTACGGCGAACTCGAGGCCTAAACTTCGCGGATCGAGTGGGTAGCGGCCGGATCGGTCGAATTCGATCTTTTTCGTGATGACTGAGTGATCGGACTCGAGCAGCCGCTCGAGTAGGCGTACGGGTCTCGAGTGTTGATCTTGGGAGTGAACGTTCACGGATCGAGTCGAAGGTGACCTCGATTCTCATACTGGCAGCGAGGATTTCCACGTCCTCCCCAGCCGATTCACTCACTCCTTTCAGTCGTTCGCTCATCCACTGTCAGAGCTGGCTCTGACAAGTCTTCGCTCACGAGTTCGCGAAGACCTCGCGCAACTTCGAGTCGCGACTCGTTAGTCACTCGCCGCGACTCAGCGCGCGCCACCGCACGTAGGTTAGATGCGGGTGCTAGAGTCGATCCGTACTCACGTCCACGCCCGGCGGCGTCACGAGCAGGAAGCCGCGGAAGTGGACGAGGTTGCCGCCCGACTCCTTGATGTCGCGGGCGAATCCGGCGGCCAGTTCGTTGACGTCGCCTTCGACGTTGAGGACGAGCACGTTCCCCTTCGAGATCGCCTCGAGCCACTCCTCGGCGGGCGTCGTTCCATCGAGCATTCCGAGGATGATACTGCCCTCGATGTCGAGTTCTTCGTCGATGTGCTCCTCGACGGTCCGTAAGTCGAGGTCGAAATCGCTCATACCGGGTGGGTCGAACCGGGGTGAGAAAAACGTTCGCCTCTTCGAACTCTCACCGCGTCCCTAGTTCTGTGGGAACTCCTTGTGGAACCCGCGGAACTCCGTGTGGTGGGCCTCCTCGTCGGCGAGAATCGTCACCGCGACGTCCTCGGTGACGGGATCGTTCGCCTCCGAGGCGGCCTCGTGGAGCGATCGGTACGTTTCGATCGCGTCGTCTTCGGCCTCGAGAACGCCTTCGATGACCGCCTGGACGTCGGTCGTGTCCTCGGGCGGCTGGAGGCTGTGCTGGTTGGCCTCGAACCCCTCGGAGCCGGGCGGCGACTCGTCGAGTTGCTTCAGACGCTCGCCGAGTATCTGCGCGTGATCGAGTTCCTCCTGAATATCCGCCTCGAGGCTCTCCTTGACCTCCTCGGCGTGGATGCCGTCGAGGACGATGGCGTTGGTCAGGTAGTTCATCACGGTCTCGAGTTCGTCGACGTAGGCCTCCTTCAGGAGGTCGGTGATCTCGTCGGTTGTCATGCCGAAGTCCCTACCACAGGAGGGCCCAAAGTGGTACCACCCGCGCGTGCCTGTCGTTGGTGTTTCGCCCAGTCGATCGGTCAACCGACGTGCGGTGGCGCGCGCTGTGTTGCGGTGAGCGAGAGCGGGGCGCGAGTAGTGCGAACGTCTCGGAACGCGAACGGTGACCAACGGGAACCGTGAGCCTGGCGAACCGTGATTCGACTTCGTGCGAGGTTGCCGCGAGTAGCGCGGAACCGGCGGTTCCGCGACCCATTCTCACGGCGCCTTGCGCCGTGAGGAGAAATCAGTTGGAGGACGTGGCCCATCACCGTAGCCGGCGTGTGCAGGATGGCTCTCCCCCGATTACGGCGATCGAATCGACAAGTAGCACGCCACTCCCGAGTTGCTGAGTCGGTCTCCGATAGCGATCCATCGCTCTCGAAAGGGATCGCGGCTCCGTACACTCTTGTCCGCGCCGCTCCAATAGCGGATCATGCGCGAACTCGACGACACGGACCTCGAGATCCTCGAACTCCTCCTCGAGAACGCCCGTCGACCGTACAAGGAGATCGCCGACCGGGTCGATCTCACCCCGCCGGCGGTCTCGGATCGCATCTCGAGACTCGAGGAGCAGGGAATCGTCCAGGGCTTTACGATCGACGTCGATCGTGAGAAGCTCCGAGACGAGGTGCCCGTGCTGGTCGAACTCGAAGCGAAACCCGACGCCGTCGACGACGTCTACGCGGCCGCAGCCGAGTTGCCGGGCGTCGACAGCGTTTCGGAGGCGATGGACGGGCGCGTGATCGTCCACGCGACCGTACCCGACGCGACCGTACCCGACGCGACCGCGCGCTCGTGGCTCGAGTCCGAACTCGACCTCGCGTGGCTCTCGGGGTACGACGTCACGCTGCTCGCCCGGTCGGATCGCGTCGCCGGCCTCTCGGCGGCGGGCTTTTCCCTCGAGTGTGTCGTCTGTGGCAAGCGGATCACCGACGACGGCGTCACGCGGACCGTCGGCGGCGAAGTGAAGACGTTCTGCTGTCCCTCGTGTGAGGCCCGGTACGTCGAGGAGTACGAGTCGCACCAGGAGGCCCTCGAGTAGTACCAGAACGGGACGTCGCGTGCCAGAGAGGGAATCGTGACAGTGCGGGCGTCGAGCGGCAGACGGCGGACCGCCTGCTGGAACCGAGAACGAGACGCGAGGGCGGCAGCGGTGGTGGACGAACGGACGAAAAACCCTGTAACTTCGTGAAAACCCAATCTCACCGCCGCAGTTGGCGTCTCGTTCTGTCCGGATGTCCACTGTGGTGCGCGCGAGCGTTCGCGTCGGTCGGGGCGCGGTCATTCGGGTCGACTCGAGCCAATAACGGGCCGACTTCCGAACGGGCAACTGTATGATAATAGGATGTGGGCTGTGTATTAGGCCGTTGGTGTCGTGCGGTTTTCCGTCTTTGAGGGAAGCGTGCGTGTCAGTAACAGTGCAGTGATCGGCTCTCGCAGCGTCAAGTTTATATAGGACGTCGCACCTCGGGTTCAGATACAATGTCTTCACAAGACAACCCGTCCTCTGACACCAGTCAGGGGGGTCGAGTTCTTCCAGGGCACGTTAGATTCCACTGACGAAATAGAGTCAGCACGTGTTTTCGATACGACCCTCCGGGACGGCGAACAGTCGCCCGGGACTTCGTTCTCCTACGACGATAAACGGCAGATCGCGTCCATCTTGGACGATATGGGTACCCACGTCATCGAGGCGGGGTTCCCGGTCAACTCGGACGCCGAGTTCGAGGCCGTTCGTGATATCGCGTCATCGACCCAGACGACGACCTGCGGGTTAGCCCGCGTCGTCGATGGTGACATCGAAGCCGCACTGGATTCCGGTGTCGAAATGGTGCACCTGTTCGTCAGCACCAGCGACGTCCAGATCGAGGATTCGATGCATACGACGCGGGACGAAGTTGTACAGCGCGCAGTCGACTCGGTCGAAC
Organism: Natronorubrum halobium; assembly: GCF_051351675.1. Taxonomy (NCBI): domain Archaea; kingdom Methanobacteriati; phylum Methanobacteriota; class Halobacteria; order Halobacteriales; family Natrialbaceae; genus Natronorubrum; species Natronorubrum halobium. Next base: position 4,343,750 of record NZ_CP195595.1, on the reverse strand, counting down.
GTGTCGTCGAATCGGGAACGACCTGCATGTTCTCGCCGATGGACGCGACGCGAACCGACGAACAGTACCTGATCGACGTGATCGAAGCGGTCACGGAGGCGGGCGTCGACTGGATCAACGTTCCGGATACGTGCGGCGTCGCCACGCCGACGCGATTCAAGGTGCTGGTCGAGAAAATCCGCGACCACACCGACGCACGGATCGACGTCCACACGCACGACGACTTCGGGCTGGCCACCGCGAACGCGCTGGCCGGCATCGAAGCGGGAGCGGACCAGGCGCAGGTCTCGGTCAACTCCATCGGCGAGCGGGCCGGCAACGCTGCCTACGAGGAGTACGTGATGGCCGTCGAGTCGCTCTACCAGACCGATACGGGGATCGACACGACCCGCATCACCGAACTCTCCGAGATCGTCGAGGAAAAGAGCGGTATGGGGACGCCGGGCAACAAGCCCGTCGTCGGCTCGAACGCCTTCTCCCACGAGAGCGGTATCCACGCCGCCGGCATCATCGAAAACTCGGACACCTTCGAGCCCGGCGTCATGACCCCGGAGATGGTCGGCGCCGAGCGCCAGTTCGTCATGGGGAAACACACCGGGACGCACTCGGTCCGCAAACGCCTCGTCGAGTCCGGCTTCGATCCGACCGACGAGCAGGTCAAAGCGGTCACCCGCCGCGTCAAAGACTACGGTGCCGAGAAGCGCCGCGTCACGGTCGACGATCTGGAGCGCTTCGCCGAAGAGGCTGGCGTCGAACGCCAGCAACAGGAGGAAGAGGAGGTGCGCGTCTGAGGGATGTCCGTTTCGTTTGCCACCGGCCGCGAGCCTCTGCTGTCGCGCTCGAGCGGTCCAACGTCCGCGGTTCACGGCTCGCGCAAAAATTGCAAGACCCGTGGGACTCGCAACCATTATGACCCTCGAGCAACCTATGGTATCAGTAATGACGGTCCGCGCTTCACTGTCGGCTCGTACGCAGCCGGTCGACGTCAGCGCGCTCGCTCCGATTCGTATTGTAGGGGCACTCTCGCCCCATCTCTAGTACCTCGTAGCTCCGGACCGGAATTCGTCGCATCGTTTTCAGAGCGACACGTAATCCAGCAGATGACAGCATATCACACACACAGCGCACGCAGAACGGATCGCCGCACAGCGGCGGGAGGCAATCGATGAGCGAACGCGCAGCAAAGGTTACTCCAGCGGAAACCGAGGAAGAGACGGACGACCAGATCACCGACAGCGCAGCGCCGGACGCGGCCACCGAGGTCGACGACGACGCTGACGAAGCGACGACGCCAGCACCGGTCACGACCGGTGCCGAGTCCGTCGTTCGCGCGTTGGAGAACGCGGGCGTCGAGTACGCCTTCGGCGTGCAGGGCGGGGCGATCATGCCCGTCTACGACGCGCTGTACGATTCGGACATCTACCACGTGACGATGGCCCACGAACAGGGCGCATCCCACGCGGCGGACGCCTACGGCATCGTCTCGGGCGAGCCGGGCGTCTGTCTGGCGACGTCCGGACCGGGCGCGACGAACCTCGTGACCGGCATCGCGGACGCCGACATGGACTCGGATCCGCTGGTCGCACTCACGGGCCAGGTGCCGACGGAGTTCGTCGGCAACGACGCGTTCCAGGAGACCGATACGACCGGCGTCACGACGCCGGTCACGAAGGACAACACCTTCTCGTCGGATCCGGACCGCGTCGGGAGCGACGTCAGCGAGGCGTTCGCGCTCGCCCGCGAAGGACGACCCGGGCCGACGCTGGTCGACCTGCCGAAAGACATCACGAAAGCCGAAACGGACCGCGAACCCGACGCGCCGAAGACGCCCGACACCTACCAGGTTCAGGAGCGGGCCGATCCGGAGATCGTCGACGCCGCGGCCGAGCGGATCGAGAACGCCGACCGCCCCGTCATGCTGCTCGGCGGCGGCGTCATCAAGGGCGAGGCCAGCGAGGCCTGCCGCGAGTTCGCCATGGAACACGAGATTCCGGTCATCACCACGATGCCCGGCATCGGGGCCTTCCCCGAGGATCACGAACTCTCGATGGAGATGGCCGGCATGCACGGCACGGGCTACGCCAACATGGCGATCACCCACTGTGACACCATGCTGGCGATCGGGACCCGATTCGACGACCGCCTGACCGGCGGCATCGAAACCTTCGCCCCCGACGCGGAGCTCATCCACGTCGACATCGATCCCGCGGAGATCAGCAAGAACATCCACGCGGACTATCCGCTGATCGGCGACGCCGAGACGGTCGTCGGGCAGCTCAGTGAGGCCGTCGACGCCTCGCCGGCAGCCAAGAAGTGGCGCGTCCAGTGCCAGCAGTGGAAGTCCGACTACTCGATGGCCTACGACGCGCCCGAGGACAGACCCGTCCAGCCGGAGTTCGTCGTCGAAGCGCTCGACGAGGCCACCGACGACGACACCATCGTCACCACCGGCGTCGGCCAACACCAGATGTGGGCCTGCCAGTACTGGACCTACACCGAGCCCCGCACGTGGGTCTCGAGTCACGGTCTCGGGACGATGGGCTACGGACTGCCCGCCGCCATCGGCGCGCGACTCGCCGCCGACGACGAGCAGGACGTCGTCTGTATCGACGGCGACGGCTCGTTCCTGATGACGCTGCAGGGACTCTCCGTGGCCGTCCGCGAGGACCTGGACATCACGGTCGCCGTGCTCAACAACGAGTACATCGGCATGGTTCGACAGTGGCAGGACGCCTTCTTCGAGGGCCGACACTCCGCGTCGAACTACAACTGGATGCCCGAGTTCGACAAGCTCGCCGAGGCGTTCGGCGCCGCCGGCTTCCGCATCGACGAGTACGACGACGTCGCGGACACCATCGAGGAGGCAATCGCCTACGACGGCCCGTCCGTGATCGACGTCCACATCGATCCGCAGGCGAACGTCTACCCGATGGTGCCGAGCGGCGGCGACAACGGCCAGTTCGCGCTGGAGGATGATCACCTATGAAACGAGGGCTGGACGGCCCCGCCCCGGAAGAGCGACCGACCCCCGACGGTCGGCGCAACAAGCAGGGTATTCGCATCGACCCGGAGGTCGAAGCGAAACACGAGCCGCGCCGAACCGTCATCTCGGCGCTGGTCACCCACGAACCCGGCGTGCTCTCGGACGTCTCGGGACTGTTCTCGAGACGGCAGTTTAATATCGAGAGCCTGACCGTCGGACCGACGGAAGACGACGAGCGCGCGCGGATCACGGTCGTCGTCGAAGAGCCCGATCCCGGCATCGACCAGATCAAGAAACAGCTCCGGAAGCTCGTGCCGGTGATCTCGGTGCGAGAGCTCGAGCCCGACGCGATGCGGCGGGAGCTGGCGCTGGTCAAAGTCACCGCCGACGAGCCCGCACAGGTCAACGCCGTCGCGGACATGTACGACGCGACGACCGTCGACTCGAGTCCCGAGACGGCGACCTTCGAGATCACGGGGGCCCGCCAGAAGATCGAGGCCGCGATCGAGACGTTCGGCCAGTTCGGCGTTCGAGAGATATCCCGAACCGGCACGACGGCGCTCGCCCGCGGCACCGAAGAGACCGCCGCGCCGGTGAGCGCGACCGAATCGGCCGCCGACGGGGCGAACCAAGACGGAACTTACACACAGACAGCTGACGATGACTGACGAATTCACCACCGAGATTTACTACGACGACGACGCAGACGTATCGACGCTCGACGACGAGACCGTGGCCGTGCTTGGCTACGGGAGCCAGGGCCACGCTCACGCGCTGAACCTCCACGAGAGTGGAGTCGACGTGATCGTCGGCCTCCGCGAGGGGTCGGCCTCGCGCGACGCCGCCGAAGCGGACGGCCTCACGGTCGCGACGCCCGACGAGGCGGTCAAACGGGCGGGCTACGTCTCCGTGCTCGTCCCCGACACCGTCCAGGCGTCGGTCTACGAGAACGACATCGAGCCGAACCTCGAAGCGGGTGACACGCTGCAGTTCGCCCACGGCCTGAACATCCACTACGGCCAGATCGAGCCCCCGGAGGGCGTCGACGTCTCGATGGTCGCCCCGAAGAGTCCGGGCCACCTCGTCCGCCGGAACTACGAGAACGACGAGGGGACGCCCGGCCTGCTGGCGATCTATCAGGACACGACGGGCGATGCAGAAGAGCGCGCCCTCGCGTACGCGAAGGCGATCGGCTGTACCCGCGCGGGCGTCATCGAGACGACGTTCCAGGAGGAGGTCGAGTCCGACCTCTTCGGCGAGCAGGCCGTCCTCTGTGGCGGCGTCACCTCGCTGGTCAAACACGGCTACGAGACGCTCGTCGACGCGGGCTACTCGCCCGAGATCGCCTACTTCGAGTGCCTGAACGAGCTCAAACTGATCGTCGACCTGATGTACGAGGGCGGCCACGCCGAGATGTGGGACTCCGTGAGCGACACGGCGGAGTACGGCGGCCTCTCCCGCGGCGACCGCATCGTCGACGAGCACGTTCGCGAGAACATGGAAGAGACCCTCGAGGAGATCCAGAACGGCGAGTTCACGCGCGAATGGATCCTCGAGAACCAGGCCGGCCGACCGAGCTACACCCAGCTCCGACAGGCCGAGAAGAACCACGAGATCGAGGAGGTCGGCGCCCGACTGCGCGACCTGTTCGCGTGGGCAGAGGAGGACGACACGGAAGAAGAAGACGACTCCGTCCGCGTGCAGGCGGACGACTGAGATCAGCACACGATTAGGAACCAATGAGCCAGAACGAGAACACAGACACGATGGCCGACGTCAGCCACAAGAATCCCCTCACCGGGGAGACGGCTGGTCAGCTGTTCAGCCGCGGCCCGACGGTCGTCACTGACGGCGGAGAACGAACCGACGGTGAGGAGCCGACGGCGACCGATTCGAACGGACGCACAGACGAGGAATCACAGACGATGGCGGACGTCGAACACACCCCGCCACAGGACGCCGACGACGCGAACCGCGTCTTCGAACGCGGCCGTAAACCCACCGTAGAGGAAGAGGAATGAGCGAGGGCACACTGTACGACAAGGTCTGGGATCGACACAAAGTAACCCGCCTGCCGACCGGACAGGATCAGCTGTTCATCGGTCTCCACCTCATCCACGAGGTCACGAGTCCGCAGGCGTTCGGGATGCTCCGCGAGCGCGGCCTCGAGGTCGCCTTCCCGGAACTGACCCACGCGACGGTCGATCACATCGTGCCGACGGCCGACCAGTCCCGTCCGTACGAGGAGGACGCGGCCGAGGAGATGATGTCCGAACTCGAGCAGAACGTCCGCGACGCGGGCATCGACTTCTCGGACCCGACGACCGGCGATCAGGGGATCGTCCACGTCATCGGTCCGGAGCAGGGGCTCACCCAGCCCGGTAAAACGATCGTCTGTGGCGACAGCCACACCTCGACCCACGGCGCGTTCGGCGCGCTCGCGTTCGGGATCGGGACCTCCCAGATCCGGGACGTGCTCGCGACGGGCACCGTCGCGATGGAGAAGCAGAAGGTTCGCAAGATCCAGGTCGACGGCGAGCTCGGCGAGGGAGTCGAAGCGAAGGACATCATCCTCGAGATCATCCGCCGACTCGGTACGGAAGGCGGCGTCGGCTACGTCTACGAGTACGCCGGCGAGGCCATCGAGAACCTCGGGATGGAGGGTCGGATGTCGATCTGTAACATGTCCATCGAGGGCGGCGCTCGCGCGGGCTACGTTAACCCCGACGAGATCACCTACGAGTGGATGAAAGAGACCGACTACTTCCAGGAGAACCCCGAGAAGTTCGACGAACTGAAACCGTACTGGGAGTCGATCCGCAGCGACGAGACGGCAGAGTACGACGACGTCGTCACGATCGACGCGAACGAACTCGAGCCGGTCGTCACCTGGGGCACCACGCCCGGCCAGGGTATCGGCATCACGGATCCGATTCCGGAACCCGAATCGCTGCCCGCTGACAAGCAGGACACCGCGCGACGCGCCCAGGAGCACATGCGCGTCAAACCCGGCGAGACGATGGAAGGGTACGACATCGACGTCGCCTTCCTCGGCTCCTGTACGAACGCCCGACTGCCCGACCTGCGTCGTGCGGCGGAACTCGTCGAGGGCCAGCAGGTCCACGACGACGTCCGCGCGCTCGTCGTTCCCGGGAGCCAGCGCGTCCAGGAGACCGCCGAGAAGGAAGGACTCAAGGACATCTTCGAGGAGGCCGGCTTCGAGTGGCGCAACGCCGGCTGTTCGATGTGTCTGGGCATGAACGAGGACCAACTCGAGGGCGACGAGGCCTGTGCCTCCTCCTCGAACCGAAACTTCGTCGGCCGTCAGGGCAGCAAGGACGGACGGACCGTTCTGATGAGCCCGCGGATGGTCGCCGCGGCGGCGATCAACGGCGAGGTCTCTGACGTGCGCGATCTGAAGGAGGTGCGTACGGTATGAGCGACGAAGTCGAAATTCCGGAAGTCAACTACGTCTCCGGCTCGGCCGTCCCGATTCGGGGCAACGACATCGACACCGACCAGATCATCCCCGCGCGGTTCATGAAGGTCGTCACCTTCGACGGACTGGGCGAGTTCGCGTTCTTCGATCTGCGGTTCGACGACGACGACAACCAGAAGGAGCACCCGTTCAACGAGGACCGCTTCCAGGACTCTTCGGTGATGGTCGTCAACAGCAACTTCGGCTGTGGCTCCTCGCGCGAGCACGCCCCGCAGGCGTTGATGCGCTGGGGCATCGACGCGATCATCGGCGAGAGCTTCGCGGAGATCTTCGCGGGCAACTGTCTGGCGCTCGGTATTCCGACCGTGACGGCGGACAGCGAGACGATCCAGGCCCTGCAGGACTGGGTCGACGCGAATCCCGACGGCGAGATCGACATCGACGTCGAAGCCGAACAGGTTACGTACGGCGACGAGACGATCGACGTCACCGTCGACGACGCCCAGCGCAAGGCGCTCGTCGAGGGCGTCTGGGACACGACGGCGCTGATGAAGTCCAACGCCGGTGAAGTGCGGAAGACGGCCGAGGAACTGCCGTACGTCACCGACGACGCGATTCCCGAATCCGAGTAACCCGACTCACGCTTTTCGCTGTTCACGGTGTTCCTTCGCTCGAGCGAGACCGCCGATCACCGCATTCGTACGATATCACTTCGCACGGATAGCGGCAGGACCGTCCGGCCACCGTCAGTGATTTCGGCGGCTGTCCGAAACTGCGTGTATGTCTCGGTCTCTCGACGCATCGCTTTTCCTGGTGCTCGCCGTGCTGTGGGGGCTGTCCTTTCCGGCGATTTCGGTCGGTCTCGAGTATCTCCCGCCGCTGTTGTTCGCGGCCGTTCGCTACGACATCGCGGCGGTTCTGCTGCTGGTCGCCGCCGTCGTCCGGGTCGAGGAGTGGCGGCCGACCGCCCGGAACGACCTGCTGGCCGTCGCCGGCGGCGGCGTGTTCCTCATCGCGGGCAACGGGCTCCTCTTTCTCGGCCAGCAGGTCGTTCCGAGCGGCGTCGCTGCGATCCTGCAGGGGCTGGTCCCAATCATCACCGCGCTCTGGGCGATCCCGTTGCTGGGCGAACGGCTCTCGCCGCTCGGAGCCGTCGGCGCGGCGATCGGCTTTCTCGGCGTCGGCTTGATCGTCCAGCCCGATCCGGGAAACCTGCTGGCGGGCGATACCGCCTCGAGGCTGCTGATCGTCGGTCAGGTCTGTAGCGTCGCGCTCGGCGGCGTCCTGATTCAGCGGGCCGGCCCGTCCCTCGAGCAGCTCCCGCTGGTCGGCTGGTCGATGTTCGTCGGCGCGCTCGTCTTGCACCTCGTCAGTTTGGGCGCCGGCGAGTTTCCGAGCGCCGACGTGATCGTCCCCGTGTCGCTGGGTGCTCTGCTCTACCTCGGCGTCTTCGCGACCGCCATCGCCTTCATGATCTACTTCACGATCCTCGAGGAGCACGGGGCGTTCGAGGCGGCGCTCATCGGCTATCTGGTCCCGATCGTCGCGACGGTCGCCGGGGTCTTCCTGCTCGACGAGTCGATCGGCGCGCTGACCGTGGTCGGGTTCGGACTGGTCGCCGTCGGATTCGCCCTGCTCAAGCGACGCGCCATCGTCGATGCGGTGGGGATTTCCGCGGGCGTCGGATCGCCCTGAGACGACCCGGTGAGTCGCCGTATCGATACCCTCTTTTCGGCCGCCACGAGATGGTCGAGCATGACTCACGAAATCGCCGTCATCCCGGGCGACGGAATCGGACAGGAAGTCACCCCCGCCGCGGTCGACGTCCTCGAGGCCCTCGAGATCGACTTCGCGTTCGTCGAAGCGGACGCGGGCGACGCCGTGCTGGAAGAAACCGGCGAGGCGCTCCCGCAGGAGACCTACGACCTCGCGGCGTCGGCCGACGCGACCCTGTTCGGCGCGGCCGGCGAGACCGCCGCGGACGTCATCCTCCCGCTTCGGGACGCGGTCGACTCCTTCGTCAACATCCGGCCCGCGAAGGCGTATCCGGGGATCGACGCCGTCCGCCCCGAGACGGACCTCGTCTTCCTCCGCGAGAACACGGAGGGCGTCTACTCGGGGCTCGAGGACCGACTCACGCAGGACGTCTCGACGCTCACCCGCGTCGTCACGGAGACCGCCTCGAGAGACCTCGCGGAGTTCGCCTGCGACTACGTGTCGGAGGCCGACGAGCACGACGGGTTCTCCATCGTCCACAAGGCGAACGTCATGCGCGAGACGGACGGGCTCTTCCGCGACACCGTCAAGTCGGTCGCCGACGAGGAAGGCGTCGAGACGGACGAGGTGCTGATGGACGCCTTCGCGACGCGGGTCTGTCTCGACCCCGAGCAGTTCGACGTGATCGTCTGTCCGAACCTCGCGGGCGACGTGCTCTCGGACCTCGCCGCCGGCCTCGTCGGCGGCCTCGGCCTGCTCCCCTCGGCCAACGTCGGCCCCGACCGCGCGCTGTTCGAACCCGTCCACGGCACCGCACCCGATATCGCCGGCGAGGGCGTCGCGAACCCGGCCGCGACGATCATCTCCGCCGCGATGTTGCTCGAGTACCTCGGCTACGACGAGGAGAGCCAGGCGGTCCGCGAGGCCGTCGAAGCGACGCTCGAGGAGGGACCGCGGACGGCGGATCTGGGCGGCGACGCCTCGACCGAGGACGTGACGAACGCGATCATCGATCGGCTGTAACGCTCGCCTCGCGCCGTTCCGTTCGAGTACGCTCGAGTACGGTTCCCAGCGAGAGCGTCGCTGGGATACAGATTCAAGTGGGATCACCGCCTCTGTCCGCGTATCTTCGCCGTGATGCCGATTGCCGTTCGATCCGTCCGAGTGCGCTCGAGTCCGCTCGAGCAGCGATGCACGGGGGTGAGACGATGACGACCGCGAACTTCGGCCGGATCGTCGCGGACGGCCCGCTCTTCGGTGCCTGCCGTCCCGGCCACCTCGGCGGGAGTCTCGCGGAGTGGACCGAGATCCTCACCGATCACGACGTCTCAGCGGTCGTCTGTCTCCTCTCGGAGCGCGAAGCGTCTTGCTGGGGACTCCCCGGGGAGTACGACGAGACGTTCGACACCGCTCACGTTCCGATTCGAGACCGCCACCTTCCCGACGTCGACCGCCTCAGGAACGGTGTGGACTTCCTCGAGGAAACGACGGCCGACGGCGGCCGCGTCGCGATCCACTGCAACGCCGGACTGGGGCGGACGGGCGTCGTCGCCGCGGGGTGGCTGGTCCGCGAGCGAGGATGCACGCCGGAGTCGGCGGCCGAGGCCGTCGAAACGCGGCCCTGGCCGCGAGCGCCGCGGGAGGCGATCCGGGACGGGAACGCGACCGAGAGCGAATTGTACGAGTTGCTCGAGCGCGTCTGAGCCAGCCCGTGGTGTCGACGCGGGAACCGCACAGGGGAGCCGACCGACCGTCTGTGCCGGACGGACAATTATGGCGACGGACGTGGTAGCCGGATCCGATGACTCGAGACGATACGCTCGCTGGCATCCAGTCGCAAACCGTCGAGACCGATCGACTCGAGACGCACTATCTCGAGTCGGGTGGCGAATCCGGCTCCGACGGGGTCGACGGGACCGTCGTTTTCGTCCACGGAAACGTCTCTTCCTCCCGGTTTTTCGAGGACGCGATGACCGAACTGCCGACTCGATATCACGCGATCGCTCCCGACCTGCGCGGCTACGGTGACTCGGAGACGAAGCCGGTCGATGCGACGAACGGACTCGGGGACTTCGAGGCTGATCTCCGCGCGCTGATCGCCGAACTCGACCTCGAGGACCCCATCACGCTCGTCGGCTGGTCGAACGGCGGCGGGGTCGCGATGCGGTACACGATCGACAACCCGGACGCAGTCGACTCGCTCGTGCTGATCAACCCGCTCTCCCCGTACGGCTTCGGCGGGACGAAAGACGAGGCGGGAACGCCGTGTTTCGACGACCACGCCGGCTCCGGCGGCGGACTCGGCAACGACGAGTTCGTCGCGGGCCTCGCCGAGCGCGACCGCAGCGAGAACGGCGAATCCTCGCCGCGGAAGGTGCTGCGAACGTTCTACGTCGATCCGACCCACGAGTTCGACGCGGAACGCGAGGAGTCGTATCTGACGGGGATGCTCGACACCGCCACGGGGGACGAGAACTATCCCGGCGACGCGACGCCGAGCGAGAACTGGCCCGGTGCCGCGCCGGGCGAGCAGGGCGTGAACAACGCCATCTCGCCGAAGTACTGCTCGCTCGAGGCGATCACCGACGTCGACCCCGACGCGAAACCGCCCGTGCTCTGGATTCGCGGCGACTCGGATCAGATCGTCTCCAACGAGTCCTTTTTCGACGTCGGCACGCTCGGTCAGATGGGCGAGGTGCCCGGCTGGCCCGGCGAGGACGTCTTCCCGCCCCAGCCGATGGTCGATCAGACCCGCGCCGTGCTCGAGGAGTACGCGGACGCCGGCGGGGAGTTCGAGGAGGTCGTCTTCGGCAATACGGGACACGCGCCACACCTCGAAGTGCCCGGGGACTTTCTGGGCGAACTCGAGGGCGTGCTCGAGTGAGACAGGTGGATCGAGGATTTGCTCGAGTGAGCGAGGAAAACGGGAGTACGGTCGGCACTCAGACGACGTCGAGCGCGTCCCGATCAGCGCCGGCGAGTTCGACCAGCGCGTCGGCCTCGAGCAGGTGACAGTCGCCGGGGACCACGAGCAGGTGGAGGGGATCGCCGAACTCCCGATCCGCGAGTTCGGTCATCGTCCCGGCCTCGACGAGGGGATCCGGACTCCCCGCGCGGGCGACGACGACGCCGACGAGGTCGGGGTACTCCTCGGCGAGGAGTTCGGCACCGACGTCGGCGGTCATGTACAGTTCGTCGCCGTCGTCACGACCCTTTCGACGGGCCGCTGCTTCGTTGTCGACCTTGATATCCAGATAGACGACCGTGTGGAGGCCGTCCGCCCGGTTGTCGTCGATCGTGTTCGAGACGCTGGCGGGGAGTCCCTCGGCGCCGTGAGCGTAGGGAAACGGGAGCGTGGTCGCCTTGCCGAACCGGTAGTTCTGTAACCCGGTGAGGGCGCTCGTAGCCGTCTGGGCCGTGACGCCGTGAACGACCCGCGTCTCGATGCCGCGGTCGTGGGCCCGCAGGCGGAGGTCGACGTGCGTCGTCGAGATCATCGTATCGCCCGCGGTCAGGAAGGCGACGTCCTCGCTCTCGGCGGCCTCGAGGACGTCTTCGGGATGCTGTTCGACGCCCGCTCGGTCTCGGACCTCGATCTCGACGTCGTGGTGGGACTCGAGGTCCTCGACGGACGTTCCGATCAGTTTGCTGGTGTAGAACTCGGCGTAGGCGCGGTCGGCGTTCCGCAACGCCGCCTGGCCCTCGACGGTGATCGATCGCTCGTCGTAGAGGCCGAGGCCGATGAACGTGAGCATGAGGGCCCGTAGTGGGAGCGGTGGGAATACGTTTTCGAGACGGTCGCCGCGGGTCGCGACCGCGAGGAGAGTTGGCCGAGGAGGATTCGAACCCCCGACCGTTCGGTACGGGACCGAACGCTCTGTCCGATCTGAGCTACCGGCCACCAGTCGGTTATCACGAACGAATCAATAAAACTCGTCCCTTGTACTGCCGAGACGGGCTGTGTGGGGTCTCCTCTCCGTCGGAACGGGGCACTACTCGTCGTCGCTCACGACTGCTACCGCCTCGATCTCGACGAGATGATCGGGGTCGATCAACCGCCGGACTTCGACCATACTGGCCGCGGGTCGAATATCGCCGAAGGCCTCGCCGTGGGCCCGCCCGATCGCCTCCCAGTCGTCGATGTCGGTCACGTAGAGCCGGGTCCGGACGACGTCATCGAGCGATCCGCCGGCTTCCGCGAGCGCGTCCGCGACGATCTCGAGGGCGCGTTTCGTCTGTTCGTACGGATCGCCGGGAGCGACTACGGTTCCGTCTCCGTCAGTCGCCGTCGTCCCCGAAACGTGGATCTGTGCGCCGGCGCGAACGGCCCGGGAGTAGCCGACTTTCGGTTCCCACTCGGTGCCACTGGAGACGCGTGTCCGTTCCATGCGGTGAGCAGACGGGCTACCGTGAAAAGCGTCCGTCGAACTTTCCCCTCAGAGCGAGATGTGCGACGTCGAGTCGGGACCGCCGTCGTCGATCCCGCCTTCGTGGACGAACGTCGCGTCGTCGTCGGTGAGAAACACGGTCCCGTCGCCGTGAACCGTGATCGATACCGACGGGAGCGTCGTCTCGGACGCCTCGCCGTTGTCGCAGTAGCCCGAACAGGAGTCGAATAGCGAGCCGTGACGCGGACAGATGAGCTGGCCGTCGCGCATTGGGACGCCCCGACCCGTATCGAACCGCTGGGCCTCGTGCGTACAGCGGTTGATCCACGCCTCCACGCCGTCGTCAGAACGGTTCCCGTTCTGACTGCTTGTCGAACTGTGCTCGACAGTGTCGTCACAGGGGACGAGGATCACCTCCTCTCGCTCGCCGTACTGGTCCCGTACCGTGAACAGCCACGAGCCGTCCTCGTGGACCGTCTCCACGGTCGTGAGTTTGTGCATACGGACGGATCGGCACGAAGCCTGAAAACTGTTCACGGCCGAGGTCGGGAAAACGTCACCGTTACGGCGGCGGCCCGGCTTCGTTCGCGTATGGAAGTGCCGTGCGTCCGCGTCCCGCGCGAGGAAGGCGAAGCCACGCGCCGCGAACTCGCGGACGCGGACCTGATCGACGACGAGTACGAGATTTCGGTGGCGGACGGCAGTCTCTACGTTCCCATCACCGATCCCGAGGCCGTTCCCGACGGTCTCGAGGTCGTCTCCCGACCCGTCGAGGAGCGCGAGACGCAGACCACGCCGGCCGACCTGCTGGGGTGCGAGCCGTCCTACGAGCGACTGGGGAGAGCCGCTCTGCTCGACGAGGACGACGACCAGCGCGCACGGAAAATTGCCGACGCCGTTCTCGAGTCGGATCTCCCCCTCGAGACGGTCCTCAACAAGGCCTCCAAGGTCAAAGGCGAGACGCGGATCCGCGACTGGGACCTTCTCGCGGGCGAGAACACCGAGGTCGTCCACCGGGAGTACGGCTGCGAGTTCGCGCTCGACCTCGCGGAGGTCTACTTCTCGCCGCGGCTCGCGACCGAACGCCATCGGGTCGCGGGGCAAGTCTCGGCGAGTGAGCGAGCGTTCGACATGTTCGCCGGCGTCGGTCCGTTCGTGATCCCGTTCGCGAAACGCGGCGCGGAGTGCGTCGGCGTCGACGTCAACGCGGACGCGATCGAGTACCTGCGCGAGAACGCGCGTCGGAACGGCGTCGAGGATCGCGTGACGGCGATCTGTCGGGACGTGCGCGAGGTGGCCGACGAGTACGCAAACTGGGCCGATCGGATCGTGATGAACCTTCCCCACAGCGCCGACGAGTTCCTCGAGAGCGCCGTTACCCTCGCGGGCGACGACTGCGTGATCCACTACTACGACATCCAGCACGAGGACGACCCGTTCGGTCCGGGCGAGCGCGCTATTCGGGATGCGGCCGAACCGGAGTACGAGGTTTCCGTCGAGACGCGGCGAACGGTTCGGTCCTACGCGCCACACGAACTGAACGTGTGTCTGGACGTGCGGTTGAGACGAACCGACTAGCGGAGCGAGTCAGTGAATCGGCGGGCCGACTCGAATCCGCAGCATTGAGTTCACGTATTGGCTTCCCAACCCATTTATACGGCCATAACAAGTTAACAAGCAATAACGAATGCGACGACGACTGCTCGCCGTCTGCGGAACCGTTCCGCTCACCGGCTGCTCGGCCCTCGGTCGTGACGACGGATCGACTGCTGTCCCGCTCGGCGAGACAGACCCGTCGGCGTGGACGACATACCGCGGTGACGTCGCACAGACCGGCTCCGCCGATACGACGCTCGAGTCGCCGTACGAACTCGAGACGCTGTGGTCGTTTTCGGGATCGATTTCGATGCCCTCGTCGTCGAGGCCGTATCCGGAACCCGGCATCGTCGTCACGGAGGCTGCGGTGTACGCCACCGCCGCCGACATGCACACATCGCCGTCCGCGCTCGACCGGACTACCGGCGACGTGCTGTGGCGGTTCGACGACGTGATCGACGATGTCCACGACGCCGAGTTCTATCGAACGCCGGTCCCGATCGCGATCGGTGACGACATTTTCGTTAGTACCTCAGGGCGGTTAGCCAGAATCGACGGCCCGAGCGGCGAACTCGTCTGGGACGTCGGCCAGGGAGTACCGAGAGAATCGCCGCGTACCGGCACCGACAGCGAACTGTACAACGGGGATTCGGTCGGCCGACTCGATCCGGAGAACGGTGAGGAACTCGACAGCCATCGGTTCCGATTGGACGGCGTCTTCGAAGGGCTCGCCGTCGGCGATTCGGCCGCCGTCGTCGTCGTCCGAACGAACGAGGGCCACAGCGGTCAGCTCGCGGGCTACGACACCAGCGACTGGTCGCTCGAGTGGGAGACCGACGTCGCCGATCCGATCTGGCAAGCGCCGACGATCCACGACGGGACGGCGGTCGCACTCACCGACTCGAGTCGGGAGTCCATCAGGTGCGTCGGCGGCGAGACGATCGCGTTCGATGCGACGGAGGGGGCCGAACTGTGGCGCGCCGAGACGCCTGATGCGCGGATCGGTCCCGCCGTCGACGAAGACGGAACCGTCTATCTGCCTCACGAAGAAGCCGGGCTGATCGCACTCGAGGGCGACGACGGCAGCCGTCGCTGGACCGGTACGAGTGAGGAGTTGCTCGAGTCACTCACCGGCGACCCGGACGCGTGGTATCCACCGATCGTCACCGACGACGCAGTCGTGTTGAGCGGACGCGGCGGAATCGCGATTTTCGACCGCGAGGACGGCTCGCTCCGCGATCAGTTCGACCGACGACTTCAGGGAATGCCGGGGGTCGCCTACGGAGCGGTGTACGCGATTACCGACGAGGGAATCCTCGCCATCCGTGGAACTGGCTAGGACGGGTCGGTCTCCGGGCTACACGAGTGGAACGTGTGTCCGGACTGCGACCCGTGCGGTAATCGAAGGCACGCGAGTTCGTCGCACGTCCGTATCGATTCGCAATCCTTATGGCTGGTATCGACCCTACGAATGAAGTAGACACTCGCGCCGGTGTTGAGACGACGTCCGTCGTCGAAGCACGGGACACGAGTAGAACGAGTGTGCCGGTGTAGCTCAGACTGGCAGAGCGAATCCTTCGTAAGGATTAGGTCGAGGGTTCAAATCCCTCCACCGGCTTTCTTCCGGCGAACAAATCCGTGAGCCGGAAGGATATTCTGGAGGGATTTGAACCAGACGAGACGCGCAGCGAAGCGAGCGGTCTCGCCGTGGTTCACAATCCCCTCCACCGGCATCATTCATCAGTCTCAAAGCGTCTACCTGCGGCCCTCGGAACTCCCGGAATTCTGTGTTTCTGCGGTCCGAATACGAGATTCGACGCCGTTCTTCCAGCGGCACTGCCCGGGGTGCTCGGTACGAACGCCGCAACCGACGGGTTCGGCCCGTTCTGTGATACACTCGTGTGCATCGATGACGCCGATTTCGGCCTCGAGACCGCAGACAGCGTCGCGATCGGCGACTAGCAGTAGTCGCCGTTTCAGTTGCCCGTACGAGTAGGTACTCGCCGGCGCTTCCCGCGTTACGAACGGAACGCTACAGCAGGGATCAACTTCGCTGCGACTGTGGGTTACAACCTACCCCTTCCACAAAGCTCATACGAGTTACACGTTTAATGAGGTGTGTTGATCAGTCCGCCCTGTCCTAGCTGCGAGAGACGGCTCTTCGTGTCGAGGATTCGGACGGGTGGGGCGCTCTTTCCGCCGGAGAACAAGTACTACCGGTGCTGGCGGTGTTTTCACAAGTTCACGCCGGCCGACGAGGAGGACGCGCAGTCCGCCGAACGGGGGACCGGATTCGACCGACGTGCGGAATCGAAGGATCCGAGAGCCGAAATCACCGACGTTCACCTCGAGCTCGAAACTGAAGGGACCCAACGCGCCGTCGAGGCGTTCGCCGTGACGGTCGAAAACCGAACCACGACGCAGCTACCCGTGACGCAGATCCTCCTCTCGTTCGACGATGGGGACGAGAAGATGACGCCGAAAAACGAGACCGTCGTCGAGCCGGGCGGGACGGCGACGATCGACGTTGAGTGGAGTTGGATCCCCGTCGATTACGAGACGATGACCGTCGAGATCCGGTCACGCGACCACCCGATTACGGCCGTCGACGTCCCGCTTCCCGCGTCCGAATAAGCCGAATCGATGTGCCGTCTTCGGGGAGCCGGTTCGCCACGTCGGACGCTGGCGGAAGTGTAGCCGAGACGGTCGCCCCATCTGCTTCCTCGGGATCGACCCGGATGCTGCCGCCGTGCCGTTCGACGATCCGCTGCCGGAGCGCGAAGTCGATGTCGTCCCCAGGCGGGCGACGGGCAGAGAGATCCCGTTCGGTGGTCGTTTCTCCCGTCGTGCGGCGTTAGAAGATAAATCCGAGGTGCTTGCGTGTTCAACGCGAACGTCGCGGTGACACGTTCGGTTGTGTGCGAGGGGTGCACGAGCAGGCAATGGTTTACACGTAGTCGAGTCGAAGCACACGTCGATGGAACCTCCCTCAGAGACGCTGTCCGACCTGCCCCCGAGCGCGAAACTGGTGTTCAAAGTGCTCGAGTACAACGGCTCGCTGACGCAAGGAGAGATCGCCGACGAGACGATGTTGCCGCGACGGACCGCTCGATTCGGCCTCTCTCGGTTGAAGGAGGGTGGGTTAGTCGAAGATCAGGTGTCGTTCAGGGACGCGCGCCAATCCGTGTACTCGCTGACGGAAACCGGCGAGCAAGTACGAGCCCCGTCCCGCTAATGGGTGACGCTATCGATCGATGACGGAGACCTTCGTCGTCGTCGGCGGCGACGCGGCGGGAATGTCCGCCGCGAGCAAAGCGAAGCGAGAGAATCCCGACCTCGAGGTCGTCGTCTTCGAAAAGGGAGAGTGGGTCTCCTACGGCGCCTGTGGCCTCCCATACTACGTCAAAGGTGAGATCCAATCGCTCGAGGCGCTCGTCTCGATCACGCCCGAGGAGTTCCGGGAGGAACGGGACATCGACCTGCGAACGGGCCACGAGGTCGTCGCGATCGATCCGGACGACCGGACGGTCACGGCCGACGGAACGGCCGGGACGGTCGTCCAGTCGTACGATCACCTGCTGCTCGCGACCGGTGCCGAGGCGGTCGTGCCACCGATCGAGGGGATCGATCGCGAGGGCGTCTACACGCTCGGATCGATGAGCGACGGGAAGGAACTACGCGAGTACGTCGCTCGAGCGCGCGACGGGGAGTCGCTCCAGCAGCCGGACCGCGGCCCGGCCTGTCGGTATCTCGAGGACTGTACCGGCCCCGTCGGCGTCGTCGGCGGCGGGTACATCGGCCTCGAGATGGCCGAAGCGCTGGCCGCGAACGGCTTCGAGGTCAACCTGTTCCAGCGCGGCGACCGCGTGTTGACGGGCTTCAGCGAGGCGACCAGCGAGGCGGTCGCCGACCACCTTCGGGAACAGGACGTCGTGCTGTCCCTCGAGAGCGAGGTGCTGGCGCTCGAGGGCGGGGAGACCGGTGGAGGCGGAGACGGAGCCGTCGAGACCGTCGTCACCGCCGACGAACGGGTGGACGTCGAGATGGTATTGGTCGGAACCGGCGTTCGACCGCGGACCGACCTCGCCGAAGCGGCCGGGATCGAACTCGGTCCGACGGGAGCGGTCGCGACGGACGCATACCGCGAAACCAACGTCCCCGACGTCTACGCGGCGGGGGACTGCGCCGAGGCGACCCACACCGTTACTGGTGAGTCGGTCTACGTTCCGCTGGCGTTGACCGCGAATCGTCACGGCCGCGCGGTCGGCGAAACCGTCGCGGGACGGCCGGCCGAAGGCGGTGCCGTCGCCGGGACGGCGGCCGTCAAGGCGTTCGACGTCGAGGCGGCGCGAACCGGCATCCTGAACCGCGACGACGCACTCGAGGCCGGGTTCGATCCGATCACCGAGACGATCGACGCGAAATCGCGTGCGGGTTACTATCCCGAGGGCGGAACGGTGACCGTCACGCTCACTGCGGACCGCGACACGGGGCGCGTACTCGGCGCGAGCCTCGTCAGCGAGTACGGCGAGGGTGCCGTCCACCGGAGTCACGCGATCGTCGGGGCGCTCGAGGCGCGGGCGACCGTCTTCGAACTGGAAAACTACGATCTCGCATACGCCCCGCCGTTCAACACGACGTGGGATCCGGTGCTCGTCGCGGCGAAGGTGCTCGCGGGTAAACTGCGGTAACCGGCTCTGCTGCTGATCGAGGCTCGTTCTTACTCGGTAAAATACGGGACTACAGGCCGGTTCGCGCCGTTCAGTTTCGGGCGACCAGCGCGTACGCGATCGCCACCGGAACGGCGAACGCGACGTGGCCGAGTAGGCTCACGATGGTGCCGGGAATCGCGAGGTTCGGGAACGGCGGCGCGCCGGGGAACCCGAGCGTCGCGAGCCAGATCGGCATCACTAGGACGGCGAGCAGCAGCGTCGTCAGTGCGCCGTAGCCGATTCCGAGTCCGATCGCCGGACCGAGACGGCTCGCCGGGTCACGGAGCGGTTCCCACTGGACGAGCGCCACGTACGCCAGTCCGAGGGCGACGCCGTGGAACTGGTGGATCGCCCACCCGGCCGCCAGCGCCGGTCCCTCGATGCCGTACATCGCGGGAATCGCCATCTCGAGCATCGGGGCCGGAATCACGTACCGCATGAGCAGACCGAAGAAGATGCTTCCGAGGAACCCGCCGACTGCGCCCGCCGTCCACTCACCGAACGTTGCGTTACCGATCGTCGTCGCCGTCGTCGTTTGCGTTTCAGTCACCATTGCGTGATTACCTTCTGTAACCAACTATGGACTGGTAAGGTGTAAGTGTGCGCTGAGTGACTAGTTAGTGGATAACCGTCCGGTAACGTCGTCTCAAGTGGGCACCAGTCGCCGGCAAAAGTGGTTTCTAACCGTGAGCGCAACTCTCCGGTATGAAACGGAAAACGATCGCCGTCACGGGGATGTCGTGTACCGGCTGCGAACGGGCCGTCGAGAACGCGCTCCGGACCCTCGAGGGGGTGCAGCGGATCGACGCTGATCACGAGGACGGTACGGTCGAGATCGTCGCCGACGACGACGTCTCCGAGGACCGACTCGGTGACAAGATTCGAAACGCCGGCTACGAAGTCGTGGCGTAGAGGCGCGATCTACTTAGCTGTCATCCGCGGTCGGTCCCTCTTCGGGAACCGAGAAGTCGGTGGTAACGCCCTCGCCAGAGAGCAGTTGGCCCGCGAAGCTGTTTGCGAGGACGACGGAGACCGAGAGCACCATCGCGATCATCGCGAAAATCGGATGGACGAGTCCGGTCGTCGCCGCGGCGACGCCGATTCCGTTGAACGAAAAGGCTGCGACGAGGTTCTGGCGGGTCTTCCGGTAACTCTCGCGGCCGATCTCGTAGGCGTCCATCACGCCGCCGAGGCGCTCGCCCATCAGGACGACGTCGGCCGATTCGATCGCGATGTCCGTCCCCGCGCCGATGGCGATACCGATATCGGCCTGCGTGAGCGCCGGCGCGTCGTTGATGCCGTCGCCGACCATCGCCACGCGGTGGCCGCCGTTGGACTGTCGGTCCGCGGCGGATCGTGACCCGTCCGCAGAGTGTTCGCCGGTCTGGAGTCGTCCGATCTCGTCGCGTTTCTCCTCGGGAAGGACGTCGGCCATCACCCGATCGATGCCGACCTCGTCGGCGACCGCCGCGGCCGTCCGTTCGTTATCGCCGGTGAGCATTACGGGGGTGATAGCGGCGCGCTCCATCCGGCGAACGGTCTCGGTCGCGTCGTCCTTGATCTCGTCGCCGATACCGACGAGTCCGAGGAACTGGCCGTCGCGGACGACGCCGACGACGGTGAGCCCGCGGTCTCGAAGGCGGTCGATCTCGTCCGATGTGGCGTCGATGTCGGCCGACTCGGTCGCGAGCCAGCCCGGTTTGCCGACCAGCACGTCGTCGCCGTCGACCGTCGCCCGCACGCCTTTCCCGGTCACCGCGTCGAAGCTCTCGGGGTCGCCGTACGCGATATCTCGCTCGCCGGCGTCGTCGAGGATCGCGTCGGCCAGCGGGTGCTCGCTGAACGCTTCCGCGCTCGCCGCCGCGGTCAGCACGTCCGTGCGAGTCGCTTCAAGCGCGACGATCTCGATGACGGCGGGTTCGCCGACGGTGATGGTCCCGGTCTTGTCGAGGACCACGTGATCGACGTCCGGGAAGATCTGGAAGGCGTCGCCCGAACGCATCAGGATGCCCTGACGCGCCGCCGTTCCGCCGCCGCGGATGAGCGCGAGCGGCGTCGCCATCCCGAGCGCACACGGGTAGCCGAGGACGAGGACGGCCAGCGCCGCGAACGCGCCGCGTTGGACGTTCGGTCCCGTCCCGAACGGGCCGCCGGGCCAGACGGCCGGGGCGACGAGCCAGAACAGGAACGACAGTGCCGCGACGGTCAACACGCCGGGAACGAAGTACTTGAGAACGCGGTCGGCGAGCTGAACGATTCCGGGTTTCGTCGCTCGGGCCTCCTCGATCTCGCGAGCAACCCGATTCAGGAAGGCGTCGTCGCCGGTCGCGGTGACGCGGACGAGAAGCGTGCCGGTTCGGTTGACGCTCCCGCCAACCACCTCGTCGCCGGGCGTCTTCTCCTCGGGGATCGACTCGCCGGTCGCGACGGACTCGTCGACGGCGGACGTTCCGTCGACGACGGTGCCGTCGACCGGGACGGTCTCGCCGGGCTTGATGCGAACGCGATCGCCGACCTCGAGTCGGTCGACGGGAACTTCCTCCGGACCGTCGTCAGTGACGCGGCGTGCGGTATCGGGCTGCAGGTCGAGCAGGTCGTGAACCGCTTGCGAGGCGCGCGTGCGGACGACGAGGCTGGTGTACTCCGAGAGGACGTGATACGCGGTGATGAAGACGGACACGGCGAAGAAGTGGACGGTTGGGAACCCGGGGAACACCGTCAGTCCCAGCAGCCCGCCGAGCAGGCCGGCGAACGCGCCCGCCTCGAGCAGGACGTGCTGGTTGAAGATGCCGCGTCGGAGGCTCTGGTAAGCTTTCGTCGCGATGTACCGGCCGGGACCGAACATCGTCGCGAGCGCGAGGCCGAGCGTCGTCAGATCCATCGCGAGCGACTGCGAGTGGAACCGTCCCGTGCCGACGAGCATCCAGCCCATCAGCACCGCCGTGAGGATCGAGGCGCCGCCGACCAAGAGGAGTTTTCGACGGGCGTCCTCGAGTTCGGCCCGCTGTTCGTCGAACCGCCGTTGCTTATCCGGATCGCGGACGGTGTAGCCGAGGTCTCGAAGCGTGTCCGTCAGTGCGACCTCGTCTACCCGGTCGTCGTCGTAGCGAACGAGCACCTCCTCGTGAGCGAGGCTCACGTCGACGTCGTCGACGCCGTCGGTTCGATCGTACGCCTTTCGGATGCTCTCGGCGCAGAACGAGCAACTCATCCCGCCGACGTCGAACTGCGCTCGCGTCTCTCCCATCGTATCGTCGCCTACTCGCTCCGCGTGGAAAATCGTTATGACGAATATTATAGCGGTTCAATACTAGTGCGGCCGAATTGACTATCGTTCCGACACTCTTACCGTCGTCGTTCTCCTAATTCTCACGAATACGATGACGCTGCTCGAATCCGACGTCCCGATCCGGGAGGTCGTGACGACCGATCCGGGGACGGCCAAAGCACTGGACAACGACGTCCGAGCGAAGATCGTGGATAGCCTCGCGGACGAGGAGCTGACGATCGAGGAGATCCACGACGAACTCGAGCGACGGGGCGAGACGAAGGCCGAAACGACGGTTCGTCACCACGTCAACGTCCTGAAGGAGGCCGAACTGGTCGAAATTTCGCGGCTCGAGGAGGCCGGCGGCGGGACGCGAAAGTACTACCGATCGAACACGCGGCTCTACTCCTACGACCTTCCCGACGACGGCGAGGAGACGCTCGCCGAGGCTCGAGAGACGGCGACGGACGCGGTGGCGGATCTCGTCGAAACCCTCTCGGCGGAGCACGGTGACGAGATCGAGGCGGTCGCCCGGGAATTGAAACCTTGCGAGTACTGCGAGACCCAACACTACGAGGAGTTCATCGTCCGCGACCTGCTCGAACGCGCGTTCGTTCGGGTGAGCGAATCGCCATCGTCGGACGAGCAATCAACGTCGGCGAGTGAGTGACGCCGGAGGTGCGCGACTGAGACGGCGGCGCTCCCGTCCTCGTCTCACTGCGCCAGGAACTCCTCGAGGTGCTCGAGGTACGCCTCGGGACGGTCCTCCGGCACCCAGTGGGAGGCTTCCTTGAGTCCGACGACGTCGGCGTTCGAGATATCGTCTTCGAGTTGCTCGGCGTACTCGAGGGGCTGGAACTCGTCCTCGGCACCCCAGAGCATGAGCGTCTCGGCCGTGATCTCGCTCGGATCGATCTCGGTGGTGTGGCTCGTGTTCGTCCCGATGGCGTTGCGGGAGAGCGAGATCATCGCCTCCTCCGAATCCCACTGGGCGACCATGCCGTCGACGAACTCGTCGCTCGGATCGTCGCCGTAGAGTGTGTTTCGGTACATCTTGCGGAGCATCTCTCGGAGTCCGTCGACGCCCGTGTCTTCGACGGTGTCCGGCAGTCCGAGATCGAGGATCGTTTCGACGGGCCACGAATCGTAGCAGACGGCGTTCGAGAGGACCAGTTTCGAGACCGAATCGGGCTGATGCGCCGCGTACCGAAGGCCCACGCCGCCGCCGAGGTCGTGGCCGACGAACGAGACGGACTCGAGGTCCAGTTCCTCGAGGAGTCCGTCGATCATCTCCTCCTGAGCCCTGATCGAGCGGTCGAAGCCGTCGTGCATGGCCGACCGTCCGTAGCCGACCATGTCCGGGACGATAACGCGATACTCGTCGGTCAGTTCGGGCGCGATGCGGTGCCAGAGGTACGAGGAGGTCGGAATGCCGTGACAGAACACCACCGGTTCTCCATCTCCCTCGTCGTCGTAGGCGACCTCGAGGTCGTGTTCGTCGACCGTAACCGTCGTCGATCCCTGTCGGTCGGACCAGGTCTCGTAGTCCATATCGCTAGTCGCAGTATCCGGCCCGAAAGGGGTTGGCGCGGCGACTGCGTGCTCGAGGCGCGGACAGCGCTCAGCGGAAGTGTGACCGCACACGACCGCGTCAGCAGTAGCTCAGGAGTTCGATTCGCCGTCAGTCGCGGCTGATCGCCTCCGGTCTGTGGTCCGGCTTTTTTTGTTCTGGTCCTCGAACGATCGCCCGTGCACGAGCACCCGCCGATCGAAGCCTACGGCGTCGTCGGCCGGCCGAACGATATCGTCCCTCCGAACCGATAGCGACCGGACGCCGCTCGTCGATCGCTCTCCTTCGGACCGCGGGCGTCCCCCGTGAGAGACACGCGGGTTAGAGCAGCGCCAAGAGCGCGAGGACGGCAGCCAGCCCGAGTGCCGGGTAGTCGACCCGCGAAAACGAGAGCGCGGGAAGGGTCGGATTCCAGGCGAAACAGCGCGCCTGCATGGCGAGCGCGAGTCGATCGGCCCGATCGAAGGCCCGCGTGAGCCCGAGCAAGCCGATCGTGCTCGCGCGCTCGACGACGCCGCGTTCGTCACCGAGTCGGGCGGCCATCGCGTCGCGGATCGTCCGGAGATCGGCCTGAAGCACGGGGAGAAACCGGAAGACGAGCGAGACGCCGACGCCGAGTAGCTGGCCGGGTTTGCCGGGGATCGTCCGCTGGATCGCGGCTCGAGACGCGCGAATCGGCGTCGAGCGGATGTAGGCCGCACTGACGAGCAGGACGAGTAGGACTCGGTAACTCGCGCGGGCGGAAGTTTCGGCGTCCTCGAGAGCGAACCACGGCGAGCCGAGGGTGAGCCCCGCGAGCAGCGGCGCGAGCCCGAGAAAGACCAGCGCGAACCGGTAGGCGTAGAGCGTCCCGAGCACCGAGACGCGAGCGGCGAGCAGAATCAGCGCGGCAACGACGGAGAGGATCAGCAGGGCGCGCGAGCCGGTGTGAGCCAGTGCGGTCGCGGCGAACCCGATCTGGACCGCCAGCTTCGAGCGGGGATCGAGCCGGTGTGCGAGCGTGTCGTCGGGGTCGTAGGTGAGCATCGTCGGGAGAGTCGTCGAACTGAGTCGATCAGGCGTCGGGAACGCGAACCTCGAGTCCCGCGAGTTCCTCGAGTGCGCCCTCGGGCGGGTCGTCGACGACGACGCGGCCGTCGCGCATGGCGATGATGCGGTCGGCCAGGCCGACGACGTCCCGCAGGTCGTGGGTCGCGAGGAGGATGCCGGTGCCGTCGGCGACGAGGGACTCGAGGCGCGAGAGTACGGATCGCCGCGCCGGATCGTCGAGCCCGGTAAAGGGTTCGTCGAGCACGAGGTGAGTCGGTTCCATCGCGAGCGCGCCAGCGATAGCCACGCGGGACTGCTCGCCGCCTGAGAGCTGGTCGATGCGCTCGTCCTCGCGGCCGCCCATGTTGACCGCCTCGAGGGCTTCTTCGACTCGTCGATCGATCTCCTGGCGCTCGAGGCCGAGGTTTTCCGGGCCGAAAGCTACGTCGGCTCCGATCGTCGCGGCGACGAACTGGTCGCGCGGGTGCTGGAACACCATACCGACGCTCGATCGGGCGGCGATGAGGTCGTCCGAAACGGGCGTCCCGT
The DNA here is from genome assembly GCF_051351675.1 of Natronorubrum halobium. Lineage (NCBI taxonomy): Archaea > Methanobacteriati > Methanobacteriota > Halobacteria > Halobacteriales > Natrialbaceae > Natronorubrum > Natronorubrum halobium. The sequence continues at coordinate 4,318,500 of NZ_CP195595.1, read as the reverse complement.
TCACGAGAACGGTTCCGGAGTCCGGGGTCAGGAGGCCGTTGCAGTGACGCAACAGCGTCGTTTTCCCGCTGCCGTTGGCGCCCGCGAGGACGACGAACTCGCCGTCACCGATGGTGAGCGAGACGTCCTCGAGGACGGAGACGTCGTCGAAGGCGTACGAGACGGAGCGAAATTCGATCATTGCGTTTCCGTTCCGTTCACGACTGGATCGGCTCGATCCGGCCGCTCCGGACGATGGCGATTGCCGCGGCCATCTTGAGCAGTTCGCCGGGAATGAACGGGAGCGCGAAGGCGGTGATCGCCTCCCAGGCCTCGAGTTCGAGCAGCCAGGCCGCGTACGCCGTTCCCATGGCGTAGATGACGACCGTTCCCATCACGAGCGCGACGACGACGATCGGCAACGGAACGTCGGCGGGGTCGCGGAGATCGGTGTCGCGATGGACGACGGCGCCGATCAGCGCCGCGGCCACCGGATACGACCAGAGGTAGCCTCCCGTCGCCCCGAACAGCGTTCCGATTCCGGCCTCCCATCCCGCGAAGACCGGAATCCCGATCGCACCGGCGGTGAGATAGAGCAGCATCGACACTGTCCCCCAGACCGGCCCAAGTACGAGTCCGGCGAGGAAGACGAACAGTACTTGCAACGTGATCGGTGCCTGTGACAGCGGTATCGGGATCGACACGGGTGCCACTGCCCCGAGTAGCGCCGCGAGCACCGCTGCCCGCGCGAACTGCCGGACGACGTCACCCTCCACGAGTTCCACCGAACTCCGTTCCGTTTCCATGGGTCGACTCGTTCGTAAACCCAGTTCAACACTTCGGTTTCCGAGAAATACGACAGAAGGCCGTCATATCGGTCGTCTGGTAGCGATACCGGTGACGTGAGAACGACGCAAAACGGCGGATTCCTGTCATACTCTCGGGAGATCGAGGCGCAGTATCGAGCCGTTTGACGAACTGTCGGCCCTCGATCCGGTCGTTCGATAGACACCGCGAATTCGACGGTCTCGAGGGTCGTAATGAGTGATTGTGTTCCGTTTCTAACTGAAACGACCGACGTAGCTTAAGCACTCGTTCGGCCCGATGACTGAGAACTGATGCGATCTGTGAGTATGAGATTCGATCGTGGGTGCCGGCGGGAGAACCGTGACCAACAGCCGAACCGTGGGTGCGACGACGACCGGCGGTGGCCGACCGACAGCCGACGGCGGGGAAGCGCCAGTCGACAGCACGCGGACCGCAGTCCACGGCGCGTGACGACTATCGGCGGGGGAGTCGAGGCATGAACAAGGGACGGACTGCACTCGCTGCGACGCTTCTCGTCGCGTTCCTGATGGTGACGAGCGTGATGGCGTTGCCGCTGCTCGGCGGCACCGTCGCTCCGTTCGATGCCGGTCAGGAGGGACCCGACGATTCGAACGGCGACACACCCGAGATCGATACCGGCGAGGAACAGGCTTCGAACGGTGCCTCGGACGCCCAGCGCGCTGACTCGAGCGAGTCGCTCGAACTGGTCGCGATGGGGCCGACGACGGCGGCCGCGGAGACCGCTAACGCGGACGCGGCCGACTCGGAGCCGGAATCCGGTGCTGCCGCGGAGACGACAGAAACGGATGCGGATCTTCAGGCGACCCTCGCACAGGAGCAGGTAGACGCCGTCGAAGCCGGCGTCGACGAGGGGATCGAACTGGCCCAGTCCCAGGGCGTCAACGTGACGCAGGAGCAGCGAGCGGCGGCGATCGAGGGGGCCAGCGAGTCGGTCACGCAGCACCAGGAAGCCGAGGTCGAGCAGGTCCAGGAGGCGACGAAAGGTGCGGTCCACGGCTCGCTGATGCAATCGCAGCAGGTTGAGGCCGAGCAGATCCAGTACGCCGTCGGCGGCGCGACCGACGGGGCGCTCGCCCAGTACCAGACGGTCGAGGCGAGCCAGATGCAGAGCGCGACGTGGGGTGCGACGCACGGCGCGCTCGCCCAGGAACAGCGCGTCGAGGTCGAGCAGATCCAGGTCGCGACGCGCGGCGCCGCCGCCGGTGCCGCGTTCGAGGCCGGCGCTCGAGATATCGACGAGAAGCCCAAGATCCAGGAGGCCGCACAGGGCGCGGCGTACGGTGTCTTAGCGCAGTACCAGCAGATCACCGTCGAGCAACGCCAGCAGGTCACGCTCGAGCACGTCCAGCACGCCGCGGCGGGCGCGTCGGGCGGCGCACTCGAGGGCTCCACGCAGGAGGCGCTCGAGCAAGAACAGGACGTCGAGGTCGAACAGTACCAGCGCGTCGATATCAAGCAGATCCAGAAGGCCGCGACGGGCGGCGCGAAGGGCGCGCTCGTCCAGCAACAGGAGGTGACGGTCGAGCAGACCCAGTCCGCGGCACGGGGGGCGAGTGCGGGAGCGCTGAAACAGGTGCAGACGGTCACCGTCGAGCAGGTCCAGCGCATTTCGATCACGCAGATCCAGGAGGCCTCCTTCGGTGCGGCGAAGGGATCGATCTCCCAGAGCCAGGAGGCGACGGTCGAGCAGATCCAGGCCGCGGCTGAAGGCGCCGCGGGCGGCGTGCTCGTCCAGCAACAGGAGATTTCGATCACGCAGATCCAGTACGCCGCGTTCGGCGCGTCGGAGGGCGCGATCGAGGGGGCGATCCAACAGCAGGTCGTCAACGTCGAACAGGTTCAGTACGCCGCGTTCGGGGCCGGTGAGGGCGCGGTGATCCAGACGCAGGTCGTCGACGTCACGCAGGTCCAGAGCCTCGCGAGCGGGAGCGCGAGCGGCGTCCTGGTACAACACCAGGAGGCGACCGTCGAACAGATCCAGTTCGCTGCCAGCAGTGCCTGCCAGCAGACGGCGCAGGTGGTCCAGTACCAGCAGATCAGCATCACGCAACTGCAGATCCTGACCCAGGAGACGGCGAGTGACGCAACGGCGTACGCCGTTCAGGAAGAGATCAGCAACCCGATCGAGATCAGCCAGTACATCGAAATCGAGATCGAACAGCGGATCGAGGAGGTCGACGAACTCGAGGGCACGGCGTCGATCGCGTTCGCCGATCAGGACGGCGACGGCGAGAGCGTCACCGTCGACAGCGTCGATCTCTCCGAGGGCGGCTTCGTAGCGATCTACGCGGGCGACACCGCCGCCGATCCGAACGGAGTGATCGGGGTCTCGAGCTACCTCGATGCGGGCGAGCACACCGACGTCGAGATCGATCTCGAGGAGCCGATCGAGGGGGACCAGCCGCTCGTCGCGGTGGCCCACCACGATACGACCGACGACGAGTCGTTCCAGTACGCGGCGTCCGACGGCGAGGAGGACGAGCCGTACGTCACCGGAGCCGGGGCACCGGTGCTCGACACGGCGCTCGTGACGGTCGATGCACCTGACGACCCGGACGATCCGGCCGATCCGGAAGCGACCCTCGCAGTCAGCGACCAGGAGGGTGACGGCGAGACGCTCGTCGTGGACGAAGCGGGCGCGGACACCGACTTCACCGTCACTGCCGCCTACGACGGCGAGCAGGTCGAGAGCGAGCAGTTCGAAGCGAACGAGACGCAAACGGGGCTCGAACTGGCCCTCGAGCCACCGATCGAGGAGTCCACGACCGTCGACGTAAGCGTCGTCGGCGATGACGACGAAGAACTCGCGAACGACTCGCTCGAGTACACGCTCGAGGACGAGCCACCGACCCCGGATCCCGACGCGACGCTCAACGTGAGCGATCAGACGGGTGACGGCGAGACCGTCACCGTCGAGGAAGCGAGCGCCGACGTCGAGTACGCGCTCACCGTGACCGACGAGGACGGCGAGCAGCGCGCGGCGAGCGAGCCGTTCGAGGCCAACGAGACGGTCGAGTTCGAGTCGCTCGACCTCGAGCCGCCGCTCGAGGAGAACGCGACGCTCGAGGTGGCCGTCGAATCGGTCGGAGCGGAGACGGAGGCGGACACTGCGGGTGACGGCGCTGTGGCCGACACCGACGCCGACGGCGTCCTCGCGAGCGAGACGATCGAGTACACGGTCGACGGCGGGGAGGCGTTCGAGGCGACGTTCGTCGACTGTTCGCAGGCCGAGGTAACCGGGTCGTTCGAAGAGGGCGACATGATCATCGTCGCCACCGGATTCTACGAATCGGGCGGCTTCGGGAACACGATGGGCGAGTACGCGATCACAGTCGGCGAGGACGTCGAGGCGCCGTTCGAGGGGACGATCACCTACGAGACCGGCGAGGAATTCACCGTCGAGGAGACTGACGACGGCGCGACCGTCACGGTCCCCGAGGGTAACTTCGGAACCGCGATCACCGGCTTCGCCTCGCCGGATGCAATTCCGGGATCGATCGATCATCCGAACCCCGACGCGAGCGACTGCATCGAGGAGGTCCGACCCGACCTGCCCGACCTCTCCGTCGAGGACACGGAGTCGACCGACGACGGCATCGACGTCACGTTCGGCTACGAGAACCCCAACGACGCCGAACTGCTCGTCGGCAGCGAGTTCGTCGAGGGGACGACCGACGACGAACCGGTCGACGAACTCGAGCCCGGAACGAACGAGTTCACCGTCCAGTGGACGCCCGAAGACGACGACGAGCGACTCGTCTGGGCCGTCGACGTGAGCAACTACGACTACGAGGACGACGCGGTCGAGCCCGCCGCGACGGAGCCCGCAGGCGAGATCGATCCGACCGAGGACGCGGCCGATCCGACTGACGAGCCAGCGGACGAAGAACCAGTCGACGAGCCAGCTGACGACCCCGTCGACGACGAGACGCCGACCGAGGAGCCGATCGAGGAAGAGACGCCCGAGGACACCACCGAGGAATCGCCTGCGGAAGCGGACGAGACGGACGGTCCGTCTGACGAATCCGAAGGGGACGAGGCGACCGGCACGGACGATGGTGGCGACGCGGAGCCGACGGAATCTGCGGAGCCGACGGACACTGCTGAATCCGAGGAGTCCGATGCTTCCGAGGAGTCGACGGAACCTGACGAACCCGACGGGCTGGATTCGGATTCGGGTACGGAACCGGCTGAAGCGGCCGAGTAGCCGCCGATAGTTACGTCGGTACCGGTTCGGTACGGCTTCGAATCAGGTGCGAACGACGCGCTGTCGGTTTCGGATACTGTCGCGGAAAACGCCACTCGAGTTCGGTTCGAACTCGGATCGTGCGTTCGAGTCGCCGACTCAGTGCTGGTGGCCGGTCGCTTCGCCGTAGGTCACGCCGAATCGCTCCTCGAACAGGTCCATGATACGGTCTTCCTGGGCCTCGAGTTCCTCGTCTGCGCCCTCACCGTGGTGGACGATGTGGTGGGCGCGGCTGGCGAAGGAGAGGAGGGTGACGTCGGCGATCGTCTCGGCGTCGGTCTGGTCGCCCTCGGCGACGAGATCGACGAGTCCGGACGGGATGGTTACCTCGTCGGTGCTGTCGTCGGCGCTGATCTCGAACGTCGTCGTCTCGATGTCGTCTGTCATACCCCTATCGTAGTGAAGCGTCCGTAAAGGTGCTGTGGCTTGAAGCGGAGCGTCGGGTGTGTCCGTTCGTGGGCACTCCGGCGGTTTCGCTCGCTGACGTCGATGCAGTAGGTGGCTTCCTGTCGAATTCGAACTCCAAAACCAGCGAGTACGCGGTCTCCCGCGTCGGTCACTGATAGGATCGGTTGTAAGTCATTTCCGGCGCAACCGCGAATGCCTTGCGGTTGCGCCGGTAAACAGTTACAACCGACCCTATGACGACGTGACTCGTTTCGAGACCGATCGGATCTGCGGTCCTACTCCTCCGTCGCTGCGACCTGTCGAACCGAGTCCCACTGCCCGTTGGACTCGAGGTGGGACTGTAACTGGTCGGCGTACTCCTGCGTGAGTTGCTCGGCTGCCCGCTCCTGTTCGGCGTGCGAATCGCTTCCGTCGCCGCCGTCCAGGCCGAGTGCGCCTTTGATCGAGCCGAGAATCCCGCCGCCCGAGGGGCCTCCCTGCTGACCCTGTCCCTGTCCGGTCATCGCACCCATTCCGGTGGCGACGTTCTCGAGTTCGGGGATGATCTGCTCGACCTTCTCGGTGTTGGCGACGATCCGTGCGCGGTCGGGATCGTCGGGGTGTTCGATCTCGAACTCCGTGGCGGTCATGATCAGACTCCACTGCTGGCTGGAAAACTGCGACTCCGTGATCCGCGAGGTGAACTCCTGATCGACGGTCATTCGCGCGCCGACGATCCGGTCCGTCCACGGGCTGTCACTCATACTCACTGTTTGGAACGGTAGCGCTATCAGGGTTTTCATCGCTCGTGGACGAACAGCCACGAGTTTCGGCTGCGAGGCGGACTCGCGTACTCGGCGTGCCCTCCCGGCAGCGGATCGGTCTCGCTTTGCGTCTCAGTCGAATCGCTCGGACGTCTCCGCGTACCGCCGCGAGAGTTCCACGTACCGGTCGGCCGTCTGCTCGAGTCGTGGATCGTCGATCTCGGTCTTCGGTTCGGCGGGCGCGCCGGCGACGAGCGTCGACGGCGGGATCTCGGTGTCTTCGGTGACGACGCTGCCGGCGGCGACGACCGCACCCTCGCCGACGCGGGAGCCGTCGAGGACGACCGCGTTCATGCCGACCAGCGCGCGCTCCCCGACGGTCGCGTCGTGGACGATCGCGCTGTGACCGACCGTCGCGTAGGCCTCGAGTTCGGCGTCCTCGTGGAGGACCGCGTTGTCCTGGACGTTCGCACCCTCGCCGACGACGATCCGGCCGTGATCGCCTCGAAGCGTCGTGTTCGGCCAGACGCTCGCGTCGGCCTCGACGGCGACGTTCCCGATCACGACTGCGGCCTCGTCGACGTACGCCGAGTCGGCGATCTGCGGCTCCTTCCCGTCGAACGATCGTAACATGCCTGCCCCTGCTTCGAGGAACGTCTTGAAACTGCCCATCGGTGTCGGGGCCTCGCTCTCGCAGTCGAACGTCACGTCGAGTCAGCGAGGCGCTGCGGTCCCATCCGACGACACCGAGTTCGTGTCGTGATAGTCATCCGCACAGCAATTCCAACATAATTTGGCACTACGGCTAATGCGTCGTCCGTCCAAGTACCGATTGACGACGGACATCCGTCCCTCCGACTGACGGGGCTCCGTCGTCGTGTCATCCCACGCACCCCGAACCACCAGTTGGGGTTTTAACCCCACCTTCCTTCCACCTCTCTCCGTCACACGACCGCCAGCGTAGCGAGTTGCCCGATTACTCGTCGGGGAGTCGCTCCGAGAGGCGGTCGAATCGCTCCTGTGCACTCCGTCGTCGCTCTCGTTCCACCGATGGCCGGTGTGTCAGGTCCAGTAGTTCGTCGGCCTCGAGTTCCGCGTCGAAAACCGCCCCTTCGTGCCGGCCGTCCTCGGGGAGCGACCCGACCGGGAGCGTGCGCTCCTCGACGACGGTTTCGTCGGCCTCGAGCAGGAGCACGGCGGTCTCCCCGTCGACGATCCGATCGACGACCGCGGTGTAGGTCTCGGTCATGGGGTGAGTGTAAGGGGGGACGGACCATCAACTCCTGCCCCCACCGACGGTCGGGGCGGCTCCAGTGACGCCGACTCCGACTGCGCCTCGTGTTTTCGCTCGAGCAGCGTCTCCGGATCCGTCGGTTCGTCGTGCTCGGCGGTCACCGACACGTCGTTCCCGTCGGTCGTGAGGACGACGTCGCCGTGGACACCCGTCCAGTACGTCGCGACACCGCGGTCGGCGAACGACTCGAGGACCTCGTCGTGCGGATGTCCGTACTGGGACTCGAGTCCGCCCGAGACGACGGCCACGTCGGGGCTTACGCGCTCGAGGAACGGATCCGTCGAGGACGTCGAGGAGCCGTGGTGACCCGCCTGATAGACGTCGGCCGCGAGGTCGTCGCCGTGGGACTCGACCAGTCGCTGTTCGACGTCTCGCTCGGCATCACCGGTCGTCAGGTACGTGAAGTCGCCGAACTCGACGGCGAGCGCGACGCTATTGGAGTGAAATCCGCCACTGGTGTCACCGTCGGGCGGATTGTACACGGTCGCCTCGACGGCGTCGTCCTCGAGGGGCAGGGTAGAGCCCTCGGCGACCTCGAAGAGTCTGACCTCGTACGCTTCGACGGCGTCGAGGTAGTCGTTGTACGTCTGACTCGTGTGGACGACGCCCGAGTCGTAGGCCGCGCCGACGCCCTCGCCGTTCTCCTCGAAGTGCTCGATGACGGCCGCGTGACCGCCGATGTGGTCCGCGTGGGCGTGCGTCGCGACGAGGTGGTCGATCCGGTCGATGTCCTCGCTCTCGAGGTAGTCGATGACCCCCTGGCCGTCCTGTCGCCAGTCGCCCGTATCGATCAGTATCGTCTCACCGGCCGGGGTGACGAGCAGCGTCGCGTCGGCCTGTCCGACGTCGATGTGGTGAATCTCGAGGTCACCATCGACTGCGTCGTCGCCCTCGTCGCCGAATTCGGGGTCGCTGTTACTGCCGAAGCCACCGATGCACCCGGACAGCACGAGTAATCCAGCAACTGACACGACTACCAGACCGCGTCGCCCTCCCATACTCACCCCGACGGCGTCACCCAATATGTGGGTTGGGACCGTCTCTCAGCCCGTACTGTTCTGAAAACTATCATCTCTGGACTCGTCCTCGAGTCGGTAACCGCCGACGGACGACCGAGAGATCAGCAGCGGTCGTCCATCGGGTACGGTCGAACTGACCCCGCTCGATACATCGATTCGCCCGTCAGAAGGCGCCGCTCTCGAAACTCGTCTCCGCGTACAGGTCCGACTTCAGCGCGTCGTGGACCTTGCAGAGTTCGTTCGCGCGCTCGATGACCTCGTCCGCCGTCTCGTCGTCGACGTCCGCCTCGACGCGGATGTCGAAGGAGACCGACTCGAGTTTGTCGTCGTCGTTGAGGTCACCCGTCGACTCGATTTCGACCCGTCCGAGATCGCCGGCGCCGCGCTGTTCGCCGCCGACCCGCAGTGCGGGGACGTAACAGGAGGCGTAGGCTGCCAGCAGCGCCTCGAGCGTATCGGGTGCCTCCTCGCCGGTCGCGTCGATGGTCGTCTCGAAATCGCGGATTTCGTTCGTCGCGCTGTATCCCTCCTCGGAGACGGTGGTGACCTGTTTCGCCATAGCACTCGAGACGTCCACAGCCTACGGTGTAAACGTTGCTCTCCGAAGCGATACCGTCCGGTCGACTGAGACGAATCGGGACGTTCGGGGTCGGTCGTCTCTTCGACGTACTCTATCCGAACGTCTCGACGACGCGATCTGCGTACCGAACGATGATTGTAGCAACGGCTAACTCCGAATCCGTGAAATTCCGCCTATGAAGCGCTTCACCGAATCTCTTATGCCGTTAACCCAGATAATTACACTATGGGAAACGGGGAATCAGAAGCGGTAATACTGCTGGTAGAAGACAACCCTGGTGATGTTCGCCTCATCGAAGAAGCCTTCTCAGACGGCAATATCGCTAACACACTCAACACCGTCACCGATGGCCAAGCAGCACTCGACTTCATCAATCAACGCGGGGAATACGAGGGCGCGCCTCGACCGGACATCGTATTACTCGACCTGAAACTCCCGAAAGTGGACGGTAAAGATGTTCTACACGAAATCAAACACCACCCCGAACTGGATCGCGTTCCCGTAATCGTCCTGACCGGGATGGATGAAGACCTGATCGAATCCCGTGACCTCGATCACGATGCGGACGAAGATGCGATCCTCGAAAAACCGGTTGACCCCGGCGAGTTTGTCGAGGTGATTCGGTCGTTCGAGAAGTTCCGGTTAGCCGTTATGCGGGAGGACTGACGGGTACGACTTCTTCGGTATCTCCTTCACCTGTACGTACCGTCGGAGGCGCCAAATAATCGGCTATCGAAGCGAATAGAGCCGGCAAATTACGTTCTCCTCGAGTGCCACTGGAACGGAGAACCGATTCGCCTCAGCGATCTCGGATCGACGTTCGGGACCCAAAAAAACGACGGTGCGAATCCGCCGCTCGAGCGACCGCTCAGGAGTCGATTGCGAACGGCTCGTCGGCCTCGAGCGTCACGACCTCGGCGTCGCTGCCCGTCGCCGCAACTTCGCGCTCGAAGTCTTCGGGATCCTGTTCGATCGGCGGGAAGGTGTCGTAGTGCTGCGGGAGCGCCAGATCGACGTCGAGCCAGTCGACGGCGATTGCGGCCTGCTGTGGCCCCATCGTGAAGTGATCGCCGATCGGAACGATGGCCGCGTCGGGCTCGAGATAGGGGCCGATGACGTCACGCATCTCGGACATTAGCGAGGAGTCGCCGGCGTTGTAGATGGTGGTCGACTCTTCGTCACTGACTTGCGTCGGCTTCGTGTCCGAAACGACGAAGCCGGCGGGCATCCCGCCGCTTTTGCCGTTCTCGGTCATGATGCCGTTCGTGTGGTCGGCACGGACCATGGTGACGTACGCGTCGTCGCACTCGACGGTGCCGCCGAGGTTCATCCCCATCCCGCCGACGGCGTCATCGAAGCCGAACTCCGCCTCGCAGTAGGAGACGAGCTCCGGCGTGGCGACCAGGGTCGCGTCAGAGAACTCGCCGGCGTGGGCGATGTGGTCGGCGTGGCCGTGCGTGAGCAACACGTAATCCGGCGTGTCGACGTCCGACGGCTCGAGATCCGTCTTCGGATTGTCGAAAAACGGATCGATCAGCAGTTCCGTCTCTCCTACGGTGACGTGCCACGTCGAGTGGCCGTGCCAGGTGACTTGCATAGCACGCCAATCGTTGGTCCGAATTCATCTTAAAGCTGGCCGAGCGGTCGTCTCGATCGGTGACGGTGGCCGTCGAATCGCGACGGTCACGGTGCTCGTCGAAACGGGACGGCTGCGATGCCGTGGCGTTTTCTACCCCCGACTCGTACGACGCGTATGCTCACGCTGAACCTCGACGAGTTCATGGTGGAGTTGAACGAGGGGTCGATCAAGAACGTCGGCCCGACGAACAAGTCGGCGACGGTCAAGCTGTTCGAGGTCGAGGATGCCGAAGCGCGGGAGTTCGGCGACAAGCGCGTCAAACTCGTCTTCGAGGACGCGGACGGAAACGAGGTGCAGGTGTCGCTCTTTCCCGAAGACGTTCGAAAGATCGCGAGCGATATCGAGGCACTCGAGGACGATTCACCGGTGTTCGAGTAAGCGTTTGAACCGTTCGCGCTCGGTGATCGAGTGCCGAGCGCATTTCGACAACCGTTTTAGGGCGAAACTGCTTGGTTCGAGTAGATGGGTAACTGTATCATCTGTGGCACACCCGTTGACGGCGAGATCTGTAAGAGTCACGAGGAGGATGCTGTCTTCGAATTTCGAGGCAGTTCGGCCTCAGAGCTCTCCCCCGGACGCTACTACCGGGGCACCGTCGACGGCTACGCCGACTTCGGTGTCTTCGTCGACATCGGCGACCACGTCACCGGCCTGTTGCACAGGAGCGAACTAGACCAACGACTCGAGAGTCTCGACTGGGAACCCGGCGACGACGTCTACGTCCAGGTCCTCAGCGTCAGAGACAACGGTAACGTCGACCTCGGCTGGTCGATCCGCCAGCGCGAACGCGAGTTCCGCGGCAAACTGATCGACACCGGCGACGACGAGGTGCTCCCCGAGGAGTTCGGGGACGACCGGAGCGAGTCGGCCGCCGATAGCGAGTCGTCCGACGACGGTGGCTCCGCAGCCGCGTCCGACGAGGACGCTACTGCAGCCACCGGGGACGCCGCTGCAGCCAGCGAGTCACCCGACGAAGCCGACGTCGAGGCCGGCGACCTGCAGACGGCCGTCGACGACTCCGGACCGAGCGACGACACCGGCGCGCCGAACGCGTCCGAGACCGTCACCACCGGCAGCGGCTCCGTCGCGACCGAGAGCGCCGCCGCGTCGACGCCGGCGACCGACGACGCCGCCGACGCCGAACCGGCACTCAACCGAACGACGATCGACACTATCGACAATCAGGTCGGCACCGTCGTCCGTCTCGAGGGCGAGATCACCGGCGTCCGTCAGACCAGCGGCCCGACCGTCTTCGAACTGCGCGATGAAACCGCTACCGTCGAGTGTGCGGCGTTCGAGGAGGCCGGCGTCCGCGCCTACCCCGACGTCGACATCGACGACGTCGTCGCACTCGAGGGCGAGGTCGAACGCCACCACGGCGACCTCCAGATCGAGACCGAGACGCTCGAGATCCTCGACGGCGAGGACGGCGAGACTGTTCGCGAGCGACTCGAGGACGCCATCGAGTCCGAGGCCCGCCCGGCCGACGTCTCCCTGCTGGCCGACCACGACGCCGTGGCGGCCGTCGAGGACGAACTCGTCGACGCCGCGACCGCGATCCGTCGCGCCGTCATGGAGGCCCGACCGATCGTCGTGCGCCACGGCGCGACCGCCGACGGCTACGTCGCCGGTGCCGCCATCGAGCGCGCCGTCCTCCCGCTGATCCGCGAGAAACACACCCGCGAGGACGCGGAGTACCACTACTTCGAGCGCCGACCGCTCGACGGCCGCGTCTACGACATGGACGCCGCGACCAACGACGTCACCTCGATGCTCGAGGCCCGCGACCGACACGGCGAGCAACTGCCGCTCGTGCTTCTCGTCGACGCCGGCTCGACCGAGGAGTCCGTCGACGGCTACGATCTGCTCTCGCTGTACGACGCCGAGACGATCGTGATCGACGACAGTCGCGCCGACGACGAGATCACCGACGCGGTCTCGCTCGCCGTCGCGCCGTCGCTCGCCGGCGTCGACGTCGCCGACGTCACGTCGACCGCACTCTCGGCGAACGTCGCCGCTCACGTCAACGACGACGTCCGCGACGACCTCGTCCACCTCCCCGCCGTCAGCTACTGGGAGAACGCCCCCGAGGCGTACGTCGACCTCGCGAGCGAGGCCGGCTACGACGAGACCGGCGTCTCCGAGCGCCGCGAAGCCGTCGCGCTCGAGGCCTACTACCAGTCGTACAAGGACAAGCGCGAACTCGTGATCGACCTGCTGTTCGCGGACGGCGAGGGATCACAGATCCCTCGAGACGGCGATCTCGCGGCCCACGTCTCCGAACAGTTCCGCGCGAAACTCGAGACCGAACTCGAGACGGCCCGGGAGAACCTGACGACCGAAGACGTCGACGGCGTCACCGTCGCCGTCCTCGACACGGGCGCGTTCACCCACCGGTACAACTTCCCGACGACGACGCTGTTGCTCGACGCGCTCCACCGAGAGCAGCGCGAGGCGAACGACGAACCGTTCGTCACCCTCGGCGTCGGTGACGACGAACTGCACGTCCGCGCGACCGACCAGCTAGACGTCCGCGCACTCGGCGACGACGTCGCCGCCGCTGCACCCGACGCCGGCGTGCACGTCGTCGGCGGACGGGACGGTCACGTCGCCTTCCTGCCGGGCGAACGCGACGCCGTTCGCGACGCGGCACTCGAGGCACTCGGCGAGACGCTCGCGTAACCAACGCACACCGGACACGCGTCAGTCCCGCTCCTCCACACCGCTCTACTCGCGCAGTGGCGACGCCGTTCGGTGGAAACAGCTTTCGGTTCAGCGGGTGTATCCACTCCCATGAGCGACGATCCCGCGACCCGCGTCCGTGAGCATATCACGGAGATTACGTCGATGATCGTCACCGAGATCTGGCTCGCAGCGATGTTCACCGGCCAGTCGTGGTGGCTCGCCGCGTTGCTCGTGGGGTACATCGTCGTCGTTCCCATCGTCGCCCTGCTGTACGGCGACGAATCGGACCGCGAAGAGTGGTGGGACTGGTGGGACGACGACTCCTGGGACGAGTGGTGGGGAGACGGGGACGAACGAGACGACTCGCCGAGCGCCAGTTCGAACCCGGAACGCGCCGACGAAACCGCGCCCGGCGACGCCCTCGAGACCCTCCGCGAGCGCTACGCCGCGGGCGAACTCACCGACGAGCAGTTCGAACGGAAACTCGAGCGACTGCTGGAGACGGAAACGATCGAGGACGTTCAGGAACGGGTGCAGCGTCACCGTGAGGAGCGCCCACCCGAGCACCGACGCCGGACTCGGGATCGGGACCTCGAGTACGACTCGTAAGCGAGCGCGCGGCCGAACACTCAGTCGTCCGGTTCTTCGTCTCGCTCTCGCCGTTCTCGTATCAACACCGTCTCGTCGGGCCAGGTGACGCTGCCGAGGAACGGAATTCCGATCCGTTCGGCGGAGCGAGCGATCATGTGCGCGCCCGTCGGAACGGTCAGGAACAGAAAGACGATCCCGATGATCGAGGTGAGTCCCTCGTTGCCCGGTCCGAACTGGACGAAGCCGGCGAGGAAGATCGCAGCGGTGCCGAGCGTCGTGGGCTTGCTCGTCGCGTGCATCCGGTTGTAAACGTTGGGCAGGCGGAGCAGGCCGATCGTGCCGACCGTCAGGAAGAAGACGCCGACGACGATCAGCGCGACGACGACGGCGGTTCGGATCATTATATCACCTCCCCCTCGATGACGAACTTCGCGACCGCGACCGTCGCGATGAAGCCGATGATCGCGAGCACCAGGCTCACGGTGATAAATAGCCCGCGGTCGGTCTGGATGGCGAAGAGGACGGCGATGGCCACGACGTTCGTCGCGATGGCGTCTAAGGCGACCACCCGATCGGGGTTCGTCGGCCCGCGGATCACGCGGTAGCTACAGAGCACGCAGAGCAGGCCGACGAGTATCAGCGCCGCGCGAACCGTCAGCTCGAGGACGTCCGGACCGATCAGTTCACTCATCGTTCTCACCCAGCGGTTCCCCGCCGTAGCGTTGACTCCGCTCCCCGCCCGAGACGACGAACTCGCGCGGCGGATCGTCGGGCGAGGCGTCTTCGTCGAACATCTCGAGGGCGTAGCCCTCCCACGTTCGGATGGGGGCGACGATCGCCTCCGGATCGCGGCCTTCGATAGCGTGCACGTAGAGGGCGTTCGATTCTTCGTCGTGGTCCAGGGTGACCGTCCCGGGCGTGATCGTGATGCTGTTGGCGATGGTCGTGACCGCGAGGTCGGTTTCGACGCGCAGCGGCACCAAGATCACTTCGGGTTCGATCGGCATCCCCGGCGAGAGCACTCGGTAGGCTACGTCCACGTTCGCGCGGACGATCTCCCACGAGAAGGTCGCGAGATAGAGACCGACGTAGGGCAGCGCGAGCACGCCCCGTCCGAGATCGACCCGCGTACCGTACAGCCGCCGGAAGAGGTACGCCGTCGGCAAGCCGACCGCGAGGCCGAAGAGGAACTGACCGAGCAGTACCGAGGGCGCGAGGGCGACGCCGCGAACGAAGATCCACAGCACGGCGAAGCCGACGCCGGCGACCGGCCAGGCTCGAACCTTCACGCGTGCTCACCGCCGTTACCATCGCTAGTCTCGTCCAGTTCGTTCAGATCGCCGGGATCGGTCGGATCGACGGCGTCGATGTATCCCTCCCCGTCCAGCGCGGCCGTCGCGGCGGCGTCTGCGAACTCGTAGACCAGTTCGAAGCCGATGCCGACCGCGACGATGACCGCCGCGAGCGTGATCAGAACGCCGACCTGGACGGAATCGACGGTCGCGTTCTCGACGGCGGTCGTCCGCGCGCCCCAGAAGCTCCGGTTCCACATCCGGGTCGCGTAGGCGATGGTCAGCAGCGAACCGACGAGCAGGAGGCCGACGATCGAGGCCAACTCGGCTCGAGCCGCGGTATCGAAGACGAGCAACTTGCCGAAAAAGCCCGACAGCGGTGGGATACCGACGAGCGCGAGCGAGCCGACGAAGAAGGCGATGGCCATCGGCGGCGACCGCCCCGCGAGTCCGCCGAGGTCGACGAACTGGCTCGTTCCGGTCGACGATCTGACCGCGCCGGCCGCAAGGAAGAGCAGCCCCTTCGCCAGCGTGTGGTTGAGCGCGTACACCAGCGCCGCGACGATGGCCAGGTGGCGCAACTCGGCGCTCGCGGTCGTCGCCGCGACGGCGACCGGCAGCGCGATGAAGCCGACCTGGCCGATACTCGAGTACGCCAGCACCCCCTCGATCGAGTCGCGGCCGACGGCGCCGATGCCGCCGACGAGGATGCTGCCGGCGGCCATGACGAACAGCGCGGTCCCGACGAACGCGGTGGGGGAGTCCCCGGACGCGACGGTTCCGACGATCGGTGCCTCGAGTGAGACCCCGACCTGCGCTCCGGCAAAGATGGTAAAGGAGAGCCGGATGATCGCGTAGATGCCGACTTTCTTGGTCGCGCCGGCCAGCAGGGCGGTGATCTGCGGCGGTGCGGCCCGGTAGGCGGTCGGGATCCAGAACTGGAAGGGGACGAGGCCGGCTTTGATGGCGAACACCGACAGGAGGAGGGCCAGCAGGCCGACGACCGGGCCGGGATCGATCCCGTACGCCGTCGGAGCGGCGAGTCGCTGGGCGAGATCCGCCATGTTGAGCGTGCCCGTCGTCGCGTAGATACCGCCGACGCCGAGCAGGAAGACCGCGCTCGCGAGCAGGTTGAGCGCGACGTACCAGAACGCGGCGCGGGTGTGCTGGGGGCCGCCGTAGTAGGCGACGAAGACGTAGCTGGCCATCAACATCACCTCGAACCAGACGAAGAGGTTGAACAGGTCGCCGGTGAGGAAGGCGCCGGTGACGCCGAGCGCCAGGAAGTGAAACAGCGGGAAGTAGTAGCTGCGGCGGTCGATCTCGGGCAACATGCGCGTCGAGAAGACCAGCGACGCGATTCCGAGGATCGCGACCATGGTCAGCATGAACGCCGACAGGCCGTCGGCGACGAGCGTGATGCCGAAGGGTGCCGGCCAGTCGCCGACCTGGTAGGTCGCGATCCCCGGCGCGTCCGGCGCGAGGACGATGTACCAGTCGATCGCCGCGACGGCGACCGTGTAGGCGAGGCCGCCCGCGAGGCTCACGCCGATTCGCGCCCGCGGCCATCGGCCGAACAGCAGGCTTCCGACGCCCGCGACGAGGACGACGAGCATCGGAGCGATCACGAGTTGCGATTCGGTGCCGATCGGCGGTGTGGCCAGTGGAAGTATCATCAGTCGCGATCACCCAGGTCGGAGACGTCCAGCGTGTCGTGTTCCTCGTAGACCCGATACGACAGCACGAGCGCGAACGCGGTCATGCCGAAGCCGATGACGATCGCGGTCAGGACGAGCGCCTGCACCAGCGGATCGGCCGTCTCCGGCACGTGTTCGCCGTGGCCGGCCAGGACGGGAACCGTGTCGGCGGTTCCCTCCGCGATCCCGCC
This sequence comes from Natronorubrum halobium, assembly GCF_051351675.1. NCBI lineage: Archaea > Methanobacteriati > Methanobacteriota > Halobacteria > Halobacteriales > Natrialbaceae > Natronorubrum > Natronorubrum halobium. Next base: position 4,301,287 of record NZ_CP195595.1, on the reverse strand, counting down.
CATCGCCAGCAGGTAGACGTTCGCCGCCTGGCTGATGATGGCCAGCCCCCAGACGACCCGGATCAGGTCGCGCCTGAGGAGCAAGAACGTGCCGAGCGCGAACAGCGCGCCGACCACGAGCGCGACGACGAACGCCGTCATTCGGCTCCCACCACCGAGAGAATTGTCAGGAGCCCGCCGACGACGACGCAGAAGACGCCGAAGTCGAACGCGATCGCGCTCGCGATCTCGACGTGGTCGTAGATCGGCACCCCCTCGAGAATGACGTACGACTGCGAGAGGAACGGGAGGCCGAACAGCAGCGGTACGAGGCCGCTCAGGACGGCGACCGCCAGCCCGTACTCGAACAGGCGCCGGTAGGCGACGACGACGCGATCCCGCGAGGGCTCCTTTCCGGGTTCGACGTCGCGGCCGAGGACGCCGCTCTCCAGGAAATCCAGCCCGAAGGCGAGATAGATGATCGCGAACGCGGTCGTCGTGAGCACGCCGGCGATGAAGCCGCCGCCGGGGAGGTTGTGGCCCTCGACGAACAGCGAGGCCGCGACGACGAAGATGATCGGGACGACCGCTCGAGCGGTCGTGCGCATGATGACGGTGGTCATCGCGTCTCACCTCGGGTGCGGGTGTCGGCTCGCGTCATTCGTCGGCCCCTCCCTCGCGCATTACGATCAGCGTCAGAATCGAGATGGCCGCCAGCGCGACCACGACGAGTTCGCCGAGCGTGTCGAAGCCGCGGAAGTCGACGAGGGTCACGTTGACGATGTTCGTCCCGCCGCCCTCCGGGACGGCTCGTTCGGCGTAGTAGCGGGCGATGGCGGTACTTCCCTCCGGGCGCGCGTCGGTCGTGACGAGGACGGTGACGAAGGCGGTCACGCCGACGGCGACGGAGAGGGCGGCGTCGCGAGCGACCCGGCCGAGGCCGACCTCGTAGTACTCCGGGATCTCCTCGATCACGAGCAGAAAGATCACGAGGACGAGCGTCTCGACGACGAGCTGGGTCAGCGCGAGGTCGGGGGCGCTCGCGAGGATGTAGAAGATGGCGATCATGAACCCCAGAATCGAGAGCGTGAGGATACCGGCGATGTGCGACGTCGAGAGCACGACGGCGATGCCGGCCATCACCGCGACGAGCAGGACGAGCACGATCACGGGCGGGGCGTCGATGTCGACGAGTTCCACGGGAACGATCGCCCCCGTCGCGGCGAAGCCCGCGAGCGCGAGGGCACAGGTCGCGGCGAGCGTCCAGCTCGCGTACGTCCTGAGCAGTCCGTTGTGAATCTGGCCTGCGAGCCACGAGCCGCCGTCCGTGAGGTTGTTGACGATCGCGTCGTACCACCAGTTCGAACTGATCGGCGGGGCCGTCCGCGGGATCGAGCGAATTCCGTCGTGGATGGTGCCGTAGAAGGGATACGCGAGGAATCCCAGCCCGATCGTGACGATGCTCATCCCCACCGCGGGGGAGTACGAGGTCGGGATGCCGACGTGCATCTCGTGGGTGTCGACGGCGGTCGCGTCGACGCCGCCCTGAACGATCGCGCGGACCGCGATCTCGGGATCGACGCTGACGACGGCCGTGAGCGCGGCCAGCAGGGCCGGCGGCACGAGCAGGAAGACGGACGGCCGGTGGACGTGCTCGAGCGCGTCGGGTCGCCCGCCGAAGAACAGCGAGAGGAATCGAAGCGAGTAGAGGACGGTGAAGATACTCCCGAAGACGGCGACGGCCGGGTAGAGCCAGCCCAGCACGCCGATGTCGTGGACGTGGCTCGCCTCGACGGCCGCCTCGAAGAGCAGTTCCTTCGAGTAGAAGCCGCTGAACGGCGGAATGCCGGCCATACTGAGTGCGACGATCACGGTGATGGCGGCCGTTATCGGCAGGTCGTGCCGGAGGCCGCCCAGATTCTCGAGTCGCCGCGTGCCCGCCTCGTGGGCGACGATGCCGGCGACGAGGAACAGGGCCGCCTTGAACATCGCGTGGTTGAGCAGGTGGAAGACGCCGGTTTCGGCGCCGAGTACCGACGTGAAGCCGAAGCCGGCCGTGATGAGCCCGAGGTGGCTCGCCGTCGAGTACGCCAGCAGTTCCTTGATGTCCGTCGAGGCGACCGCGAGGAGCGCACAGACGGTCATCGTCGTCAGCCCCAGGGTGGCAAAGAGGAGGAGCCACTCGAGGCTCGCGAGCAGCGGGCGGACGCGGCCGACGAAGTAGACGCCGACTTTGACCATCGTCGCGGAGTGGAGGAACGCCGAGACGGGCGTGGGTGCGGCCATCGCGTTGGGCAGCCAGAAGTGCATCGGGACCTGTGCCGATTTGGTCCCCGCGCCGATCGCGAGCAGGCAGAGCACCGGCAGGAACAGCCCCTCCTCGCGAAGCGCGGACTGCATCTGGTCCGGATTCTCGAGCATCGTTGCGAGGTCGAACGCCGCCGTGGGGCCGAGGGCGTCGCCCGCGACCAGCGCCAGGAGGAGGAAGCCGACGAGCAGGAAGAGCCCGCCGCCGACGGTCACGAACATGGCCATCCGGGCCGCGTACTGCGAGGAGTCGTCGGCCGTGTAGTGGCCGATCAGGACGAACGAACAGAGGCTGGTGAGCTCCCAGAAGAGGAAGATCGAGAGCAGATCGGCGGCCATCGCGACGCCGATGACCGATCCCATAAAGGCGAGCAGGGCGGCGTAGTACCGGACCAGCCCCGACTCGCCGTGCATGTACGCCGTCGAGTACAGAAAGACGAGCGCGCCGATGCCACTGGCGAGCAAGGCGAACAGCAGCGCCCAGCTATCGACGGTGAACCGCAGCGCGACCTCGAGCGAGGGGATCCACTCGAGGGCGACGGTCCCCTCCGTGCCGTACTGACTGGCGAGCAAGCCGAAACAGATCAGCGCCGTCGCCGTCCCGGCGTACCCCGTCTTTTCGCCGAGGAGTCGGAACAGCAGCGGCGTCACAGCCGCGACTGCGAACGGTAGCGCCACGGCCAGGAGGACCACCGACAGCTCCGGGGACATTCAGTCCAGTGTGGCTACCAGCAGGGACGGCTTAACGGTTCCGCTGGAGTACGCGGCGGCTCGGTCGACATCCCCGTCTCGAGCGGGCCGACGACTGGTGGGTATCTGGAAGCCGGTCGATCGGATACGGCCTGCCAGCCGCGGACGCTATCGAGTCGCTACGATCGTTCGTGTCGATCGCGCGGCGGCTCTGTACTGTGGGCACATCGCCCGCGGTCGTCGAACTGAGCGGGCGTCTCGGTCTCGGCGGGTCGAGCAACGTCGACGACTGGGCGGGGTCCGGTACGCGTCCCGACGAGCGCGTCGTCCAGCACTACGACCCCTCGTGCAGCTGTTGCGGCGAGTACGGCGGCGGAGCACGACCGGTTCGGTTATCCCCGTCCGCGACCTGTAAACGGCTGAGCGTTCGAGCGTGGCTCCCGATCGGCCATCACTCTACGACGCCCGTTCCCGATAATGAAGCCAGATACCCCCTCCCCGGATGCCGCCGACACCGATCCGACGCGTCGGTTCGAACGCGAGTTACGCAACCTCATCGCGGACTCGTTCGCCCGCGGTGCGGCGCTCGAGCGAACCTGGGAGATCCCGTCTTCCGTGACGGGTGCACCGAACTGGAGCGTCAGGATCGAGAAGATCTACGGGGACGACGATCCGTCGTACGAACCGCAACTCCTCGACGAGTAGGACCGACCGAGCCGGCGCGGATTACAGTAGGGCAGGAGAAAGCCCACGGCGTTAGCCGTGGGATGAATCTGTAAGCCCTATGCCACTCTCCACCGGAGACGGCAGTACCGGAGTTCCCACGTCGAGCAACGCCGTCTTCGACGGCACCAGAGCTTTGCTCTGACTTCTCGCGTGGTAACAAATCCGACCGAACCAGTCCACGACGTAACGGCTTGGCCGACGCGAATCGTGGTACCGTGCGGGCTGAATACCCCGCCGTGGAGGGGCGAACGGTATTCGTCTTGTGGAAGCGCCGACCGCGCGTCGGACGGAAGGCCCGTTTGACCGGGCTATACGCGCTGTAACACACGTCCTCAGTCATAATTGGATGGCAACCGTCGACGTGGCTCCCGAAAGGGGACTTGACCACCGAGGAAACGCGCAACCTTGAACTCCGCTTCGCGGAATCCCACGACTTCAGTCGTGTGGAGGAGGTCAAGCATCAGACACTTTCCCGTACACTCCGCATACGGAGACTGTATCGGAAATTTTCAGTTAACGAATCATAGAATTTATAGTGGTGGTGGACACATCGTTGCGTGTACTCCGCTGAAGTCGCCGGGAGAGATGACCACGTCGTTGCCGTGCCGCCGTAGGCCGAGTTGGAAGATACTATGAAGACTAACACGATTACCCCGGACGATGGTACCGACCTGCGAGATCCGTCACCCACGACGCTCTTCGAAGCGTTCGCGTCGCCGCGTCGCCAACTGCTGTTGCAGTATCTCGCGCACAGACCGGGCGCCGTGCTGCTCGGCGACGTCGCCGAATACATCCCATCGCGGAAGGAGAACCGACGCGCGACCGCTACGAGCGGGTCCTCGTCAGCCTCTCTCACCAGCACGTTCCGCATCTGGTAGACGCCGCCATCGTTCGGTACGACGTCGACCGAGAGACGGTAACGCTGGTGCCCGATCCCGAGACGATCGACCCGTACGTCGAACTCGCCGCGCTCCGCTCACGCTCGTAACTCGAGTCGGGGGTAGCTCCCCACGCTCGAACTCGAGTCCGAAACGCCGTCCGTTTCTCGCGTGCTCGCGTACCGAGCGAGCGGGCGCGACTCCGACACGCTTATTCGCCGTGAACGACCAAATCCGTACAGTGAGTACCGAGACGCCCGATTCCGATCCAACCGAGACCGACGCGTTCGAGCAGGTCTGTGCGACGCTCGTCGAGCGGATCCTCGCGGGCGAGATCGAACGCGACGAGGTCGAGACGGCCAAACTCGAGACCTGCTCGGAGTACTCGGCACCGAAAGTGCCCAAGAACTCCGAGATTCTCGACTACGCGCCCCAGGAGCGCCGCGAGGAACTCGAGGCGGTCCTCCAGCGCAAGCCGGTCCGTACGGCCTCCGGCGTCTCGCCGGTCGCGATCATGACCTCGCCCGAGCGCTGCCCCCACGGGAAGTGTCTCTACTGTCCCGGCGGCCCGGACTCGGAGTTCTCGAGTTCGCAGAGCTACACGGGCGACGAACCCGCCGCCGCACGCGGGGTGCAGAACGACTACGACCCGTACGGACAGGTCACGCTGCGACTCGAGCAACTGCGCGAGATCGGCCACCCCGTCGACAAGGTCGAACTCATCCTGATGGGCGGGACGATGACCGCCCGGAGCCACGACTACCAGGAGTGGTTCGTCAAGCGCGCGCTCGAGGCGATGAACGACTTCGACGTCGACAAGGAGCCCGAACCCGCGGAAGGCGTCAGCTTCGCACAGGACCCCGAGGAGTACGAGTGGACGTATCTCGAGGACGTCATCGCCGAAAACGAGACGAACGACATCCGCAACATCGGGACGACGTTCGAGACCAAACCCGACTGGTGCGACCCCGAGCAGATCGATCGGATGCTCGACCTCGGCGGGACGAAAGTCGAGGTGGGCGTCCAGACGACCTACGAGCGCATCAACCGCGAGATGCACCGCGGACACGGCGCGCAGGCGTCGATCGAGGCCAACCAGCGACTCCGGGATTCGGCGTTCAAGGTCGGCTTCCACATGATGCCCGGCCAGCCCGGCATGTCGAAAGAGATGTGTCTCGAGGACTTCCGGCGGATCTTCGAGCAGGAACAGTGGAAACCGGACTTCCTGAAGATCTATCCGACGCTCATCGTCCGCGGGACGGCGACCTACGACTGGTGGCACGAAGGGGAGTACGACCCGCTCGACAACGAGGAGGCCGCCGATCTGGTCGCCGAGATCAAGGACATGATCCCGCGCTACACGCGCCTCCAGCGCGTCCAGCGGGACATTCCGGCGGACTACATCGACGCCGGCGTCTGGAAGTCCAACCTCCGACAGCTCGCCCGACAGCGCATGGACGAGCACGGCTGGGAGTGCGAGTGTATCCGCTGTCGCGAAGCCGGAATGAACGACGAGGAACCCGACGAAATCGAACTCGACGTGCTGACGTACGACGCCTGCGGCGGCACGGAACACTTCATCTCGTTCGAGGACTTCGAGAACGACCTGCTGATCGGCTTCTGCCGACTGCGGTTCCCGAGCGGTGAGGCCGGCGCAGCCGGGCGATCCTCGTCGGACTGGTCCGACGTAGATCCGGTACGACCGGAACTCGAGAACACCGCGCTCATCCGCGAACTCCACGTCTACGGCACCGAAGTCGCCATGGGAGAGGAGGGGAAGACGGACCAGCACCAACACCGGGGCTACGGCCGCCGACTCATGGAGCACGCCGAGGAACTCGCCGCCGACGCCGGCTACGACAAGGTCAGCGTCATCTCCGGTATCGGCGCGCGGGAGTACTACCGGGAGAAACTGGGGTACCATCAGGACGGGCCGTACGTGAGCAAGCGGCTCTGACGGGCGGCGCTTCGCTCTTTCCCGTTCTCGAACCGACGCGCACGGATCACTCGTCTCGCTTCTCCATCGCGTCCTCGAACATCGCCTTCGCCCGCCGGCCGCCCGCCTTCACGTAGTCGATATCGACCCCGGCCAGCACGAAGTCGAAGCCGCGGTCGACCCAGCGCTGGATCTCGTCCTCCTCGAACGCGAGCGTCGCGACGGGCTTGTCGGCGGCGTGGCCCGCCTCGAGCACGCGATCGACGGCCTCGAGAAATTCGTCACCCGCGGTTTCGCCGAAGATGCCGAGCGCAGCGGAGAGGTCCGCGGGGCCGACGAACAGTCCGTCGAGGCCGTCGACGGCGGCGATCTCCGCGACGTTCTCGAGACCGGCTTCGGTCTCGATCTGGGCGATCGCGACGAGTTCGTCGTTCGCGCGCTCGACGTACTCGGGGAACGCCTCGCCGTACTCGGTGCCGCGGCCGTAGCCGACGCCGCGGACGCCCTCGGGCGGGTAGCGGGTCGCCTCGACGAGCGCTCGAGCGTCCTCGGGCGTGTCGATCATCGGCGCCATCACGCCGTCGACGCCGGCGTCGAGGACGCGCTTGATCTCCGTCGGGTCGTTCTCCGAGAGGCGGACGATCGCTCCGGGGTCGGTGTCGACGTCCGCGGCGTCGATCGCTCGCGCCATCTCGGTGATCGTCTCAATCGAGTTCGTCGAGTGCTCGCCGTCGATCATCACGGCGTCGAACTCGAGGTGGGCGCTGAGTTCGGCGATCGCCGGGTCGCTCAGCGCGACCCAGGTCCCGACGAGCGGCTCTCGGTCACGGAGGGCGGAGTGGAACGTCATGCCACCGTGTTCGCCGATTCGCGAGAAAAGGCCTCCGGTGGGGAATCGGCGCGACGGACGATCCTCCTCGGTCCGGGAGTCCTCGTCTCCGAACGCCGTTCCGTGTCTCGCCTCTTAGTCCGAGTAAAATAACGAGATGGTACATAAAATTTATACCGTGTCGTCTGGCACGATTAGCTGCCGACGCCCGTCGGCACCGTTGTCATCACTCCCCAAACCGACAGCGGCACACCGAGTTGCCTCTCGGCGCGCCCGCACTCCCCGGTTCGTTCCTCCCCCACCGAACGAACTTCGGCGCGTCGATTTCCGTTTCCGCCGTCTCGCCGATTCCCAGCGCGGTTCGGTTCTCGTTGGTTTCCGTCGACTCGAGTGCAGTTTGCCGTTCGCGAGTCGTATTAGCGTCTTGTATTGGCTGGTTATAATACCGTGGAACGCCTCGGTCGAGACACGATGGCCTTCAGCGACCGACTGCTCGCGGACGGTGAGCACGTGTGGGCGGCACAGAAAGACCACCCGTTCGTCCGCGAACTCGCGGCGGGAACCCTCGACGAGGCGGCGTTTCGCCACTGGGTGAAACAGGACTACCGGTATCTGCTCGACTACGCGCGGCTGTTCTCGATCGCCGGCTCGAAAGCCCGCGACGAGGAGACGATGACCCACCTACTGGGCGTCGCCTACGAGGTACTGGATCACGAGATGGACCTCCACCGCGAGTTCGCCGCCGACTACGGAACTAGCCGTGAAGAACTCGAGTCAGTCGAGAAGGCCCCGACCTGCGTCGCCTACACCAGTTTTCTCGTTCGAACGGCCTATGAGGGATCGATCGCCGAAATCGCCGCGGCGCTCTACCCCTGCATGCAGGGCTACCTCGACGTCGCCGAACACATGGCGGAACTGGCCGCCGAGGAGCATCAGTACACGCCCTTCATCGAGATGTACACCGGCGAGGAGTTCCGCGAGGCCACCGCGTGGTGTCGGGAGTTCGTCGATCAGTGCGGCGAGCGGTATCCCGGCGAGCACGACGCGATGCGCGAGGCGTTCCTCACGAGCGCGAAACTCGAGTATCGATTCTGGGAGATGGCGTACACGCTCGAGGGGTGGGAGCTGTGACCGGAACGCTCGAGGCCTCGACGCCTCGCCGTCCGCTCGCCGGGCTCGAGACGCCGAGTGCCGGCCGATTCTCCCGGGGCGACGGGTTGTGAAAGTGTTTTTGACCGTTCACGTCAATCCGTAATATGGTCTCCCGTGACACGTCCGTCCACGTCGGTGCCGTCCTCCTGGGAATCGCGGTCCTCGTTATGGTCGAATACGTCGGCATCGGGCCGGCGGAGGGGCCGACGCCGGTCTCGGTGTTCCTCCTGTTCTACGGCCTCGTCCTCGGCGGCGCACACTTCTACCTCGCCGTTCGCGGCGAGGACGGACTGGTCCCGGTCGACGCGCGGTGGCGGTACGTCGCAATGCTCGCCGTCCTGCTCGTCGCCGGCGCGGTGGTCTTTTACGGCGGCGAGCGAACCGTCGCGACGGTGGAACTCGAGATGGTCGGCCTCGCCGCGATCGTCCTCACGCTGCTCGCCTACTTCGTGAGCGAGTCGGTCGCCGGCTACCGCGCGTCCCGCTCGCAGTGAGCGGGTCGATTCTGGGGACCGAGAACGACGGCGTCCGAACCGACGATTTTCCCTTCGCCGGGGGCTCAGTCGATCGTGACCTCGAGCTCCAGAATCCCGAGATACGGCGGTGCGTTGCCGCCGCTCTGGCGCAACTCGGTCGCGCTCGAGCCGATGTACTCGTAGAACTCCGAGGGGGACTGCGGGATCACCGGCGTGCCGTCGTCGCGCTTGAGATACGCCGGAGCGTCGGTCTGCTGGATTCGGTCGACGCGCTCCTCCCAGTCGCTGCCGGCGTAGAGGAAGACGCCGAAGGAGAAGCGACCCGCGGCGAGGGCGTCGTGTTTCGAGTCGAACATCGTCGCCTCCTCGGTCTTGTACTCCTCGTCGGTCACCCACGCGAGCGCCGCCACGTCGTCGGCCTGGAGGAGATAGAGGTCCCACCCGAGCTGGGCGTCGAACACCGCCCACGTGTTTCGCGGGCCGATCGTGTCGACCTCGAGGCTGAACGCGGGGCGACTCCGCGACGGCTCGTGGACGAAGGTCGCGTCGTACCCCGGTGCGCGGATGCCCCGGTCGTGGTAGACGATGCCGTCGACGGGAATGTCCGCGTCGAGGTTCGCGACGATCTCTCGAACCGAGAACGCGCCTTCGTCCTCGAGGTGGTCGACGAACGTGGGGAACCTGGAGACGCGCTTCCACGGCCGGTCGTCGGGTTGGCTCATGGCTGGCGGCCTCCGGTAACCCGTTCGCGCCGCTGGACGCGGCTCCCGTCCCGCTTCCGTCCGGCGTCGACAGTGTCGCTCATACGGTGACGAAGGAGGTCGGCGCGGATTAGTGTTTTCGACTGTGATTTCGGCTCGTCGCGGCCAGGCCGGAGCGACACGCCTTTTTGACAGCGCCGGGCAGTTATGATATGGATCCAAAGCGGGAGCTTACGAGCGTCGACCTCGCCGCCCTCGTCGGGGAACTCGGGACCTACGAGGGAGCGAAGCTCGACAAGGCCTACCTCTACGGCGACGATCTCGTCCGACTCAAGATGCGGGACTTCGATCGGGGCCGCCTCGAACTCCTCATCGAGGTCGGCGAGGTCAAACGCGCCCACACGGTCGCCCCCGAGCGAGTGCCAGACGCGCCCGGCCGGCCGCCGCAGTTCGCGATGATGCTCCGAAATCGGCTCTCCGGAGCCGACTTCGCCGGCGTCGAGCAGTTCGAGTTCGACCGCATCCTCGAGTTCACCTTCGAGCGCGAGGACGGCACCACCCGGATCATCGTCGAACTGTTCGGACAGGGGAACGTCGCCGTCACCGACGGCGAGTACGAGGTGATCGACTGCCTCGAGACCGTTCGCCTGAAGTCCAGAACGGTCGTTCCGGGCTCGCGCTACGAGTTCCCCGACAGCCGGACGAATCCGCTGACGGTCTCCCGGGAGGCGTTCGACTACGAGATGGAGGAGTCGGACACCGACGTCGTCCGAACCCTGGCGACCCAACTCAACTTCGGCGGGCTCTACGCCGAGGAGATCTGTACCCGTGCGGGCGTCGAGAAGGCGATGAACATCAGCGACGCCGGCGAGGACGTCTACGACCGCCTCTATCAGGCGATCGAACGGCTCGCGCTCGACCTCCGCAACGGCAACTTCGATCCGCGACTGTACGTCGAGGACGGCGAGGATGAAAACGGAGACGGCAGCGAAGACGGCGCCGATTCGAGCGCCGAGCGCGTCGTCGACGCGACGCCGTTCCCGCTCGAGGAACACGTCGAACTGGCGTCGGAGCCGTACGACTCCTTCCTGAGCGCGCTCGACGACTACTTCTTCCGCCTCGAACTCGAGGAGGAGGGGGAGCCGGATCCGACCGATCAGCGGCCGGACTTCGAGGAGGAGATCGCCAAACAGGAACGGATCATCGAGCAACAGCAGGGCGCGATCGAGGGCTTCGAGCAGGAGGCCGATATGCTGCGCGAGCAGGCCGAGTCGCTGTACGCCGAGTACGGTCTGGTCGACGAGATTCTCTCGACGATTCAGGAGGCTCGCGCCCAGGACCGGCCCTGGGACGAGATCGAGGAACGCTTCGAGGCCGGCGCGGAGCAGGGCATCGACGCCGCGGAGGCGGTCATCGACGTCGACGGCAGCGAGGGAATCGTCACCGTCGAGGTCGACGGCGAGTACATCGACCTCGAGGCCGACCAGGGCGTCGAGCAGAACGCCGACCGACTTTACACCGAGGCAAAAGGCGTCGAGGAGAAAAAGGAGGGGGCGCTGGCGGCCATCGAGAACACCCGAGAGGACCTCGAAGAGGCCGAGCGTCGCCGCGACCAGTGGGAGGCCGACGACGGCGAGGACGAAGCCGACGAGGACGAGGCGGAGCGCGAGGACCGAGACTGGCTCTCGATGCCTTCCGTTCCGATCCGCGAGAACGAGCCCTGGTACGATCGGTTCCGCTGGTTCCACACCAGCGACGGCTACCTCGTGATCGGCGGGCGCAACGCCGACCAGAACGAGGAATTGGTGAAGAAGTACCTCGAACCGGGCGATACGGTCCTCCACACGCAGGCCCACGGCGGCCCAGTTACCGTGTTGAAGGCCACTGATCCCAGCGAGGCGTCCTCCTCGGACATCGAACTGCCGGAGTCGAGCATCGAGGAGGCCGCCCAGTTCGCCGTCTCCTACGCCTCCGTCTGGAAGGACGGCCGCTACGCGGGCGACGTCTACGCCGTGGACTCCGATCAGGTGACCAAGACGCCCGAGAGCGGCGAGTACCTCGAGAAGGGCGGCTTCGCGATCCGCGGCGATCGAACCTACTACGACGACACGCCGGTCGGTGTCGCGGTCGGCATTCAGTGTGAGCCCTACACGCGCGTCATCGGCGGCCCGCCGTCGGCCATCGTGGATCAGGCGGCGACGACGATCGAACTCGAGCCGGGTCGCTACGCCCAGGCAGACGCGGCCAAGCGGCTCTATCGGCGCTTCCGCGAGCAGTTCGAAGACGAGTCGTTCGTCCGCAAGATCGCCAGCCCGGACCGGATCCAGCACTTCATGCCGCCGGGTGGCAGTCGGATCGCGGACGAGTGATCGATTCGGAACCGTCGTTCCCGCTGACGGACGCAAAGTCAATAATCCTCGCCGACGAATCCGTACGTATGTCGCCTGGTAACAGTACTCGCGTCGAAGAAGTAATGTCGACGCCGCTCGAGACCGTTTCGAAGAACGCGACGATTTCGGAGGCCGCGACGGCGATGCGCGAAAACGAGATCAACGCACTGGTCGTGGCGACTGACCCCCCGTCGATCATCACGAGCACCGATCTGGTGGCGGTCGCCGCCGACGGCCGTGATCCGACCGCGGTGCAGGTCGCCGACGTGATGACGGAGTCGGTCGAGACCGTTCCGCCGGACATCTATCTCGAAGAGGTCGCCGCGATGATGACCAGTCTCGGCATCGGACACCTTCCGGTCGTCGAGAAGGACGACTACGTCGGGATGGTTTCCTCGACGGACGTTACCGCCGAACTTTCCTGAGACGACAGGGCTCGCTTCCGTCCGGGGCTATCCGTCGCTCGCGTCATCGACGCGGTCCGCGTGTTTCTCGAGGTCGGCCGCGAGCGTTCGGGCCTGATCGGGGGTCAACTCGAGTTCCTCCATGTGAGCGGGAAGGTGCTCCTCGGTCATGTTGTCGAGTTCGAACTGCAGTCGGACGCAGTCGGGGACCTTCTTATCCGAGGTCGCGTTCGCGACGGCGAACGCCTCGGTTTCGAACTCCTGTCCCCTCGCGACGGCGTCGACGAGGTCGAGCGTCGTGTAGGCGTTGACTTTCATCAGTCGGTCGGTCATGTCTCCTGAGAGCCGTCGAACGCACTTAGGCGACTCGACGGGAGCCGGAAACAGTCGCTGCGGGGCAATCGGAGCGAGTCGTTGCAGGGAAACAGCGGACGGTATACGCTTCCGGCATTCGATCGCCCCTCGTGAAACTCACGGTAAATACGGGTGATACGTGTAAAATTCAGTACAGAGGAGGCACAAACGATGATATACGTGTGATAGCCCTCTCCAAACCGATGTGGATGGAACAGTCCTTTCAGTCCGTCCCCCGTGTTGAGAGACGATGAGTGGACGGGACGGATCAAGCGACTCTCAGAGGGATCTGTTGGCCGAACTCGGATATCGTGAAGATGCCTTGCAACAGGCCTCTGAGATCATCTCACAGACTGATCAATCGTTTATCGAACAAATCGACGATCTTTTGGAGCTCGTTCGTGACGTGGTTGGAACGGACTACGCGACCTTTTCGTGTGTAGAGGACGACACCCATATCTTCGAGGCGGTCGACGTACCGGCCGATGCCGACCTGCAGGCGGGAGAGACGGTTCCGCTTTCGGAACTCCCGAATTGCAAGCGCGTCGTCGAGAGCGAACGGACACTCGTTCTGCGGGACGTCGAGGCAGAAGCAACGGAGTTAGCGGACCCGACCTGGGGAATTGCCTGTTATCTCGGGGCACCGGTGTTCGCCGGCGACGAGGTCTACGGAACCTTTTGCTTCTACGGGATGGAGGCACGAACGGAGGAGTTCTCCGACTGGGACGTGACGTTCGTCGAATTCGTCAGTAACTGGGTGAACTCCCAACTTGCACAGAGAGAGCGTGAGCAGTCCTTACGCGACGCCAAGTTACAGATGGAGGCCGCGGTAGAGGCCGGAACGGTCGGGACCTGGGAGTGGCACATTCCCGACGACCAGTTCGTCTCCGGACCCTCGTTCGCCGAGACGTTCGGCGTCGACCCGGACGCGGCCCGAGAGGGCGTCTCGCTCGACCAGTTCGTCTCCGCCATCCACGAGGCCGACCGCGATCGGGTCGAACGACGGATCGAGGAAGCCATCGAGTCCGGCGGCGAGTACGAGGAGGAGTACCGCGTCTGGAACGAGGACGACGAACTCCGGTGGGTCATCGCCCGCGGGCACGTCGAGTGTGACGAGGACGGGAACCCCGTTACCTTCCCCGGCGCACTCATCGACATCACGGAGAGAAAGCACGCTGAGCAACAACTCGAAGCTCTGAACAGCCGATTGAAGCGGTCGAACGAACGGCTCGAACAGTTCGCACACGCGGCCTCGCACGACCTGCAGGAGCCCCTCCGGATGGTCTCCAGTCACCTCCAGTTACTCGACAAACGGTACGGAAACACCTTGGACGAGGACGCCCACGAATTTCTCGAGTTCGCCGTCAACGGCGCCGACCGTATGCGCGCGATGATCGACGGACTCCTCGCATACTCGCGGGTCGAGACGCAGGGTGCCCCGTTCGAACCCGTCGACTTGAACGATGTGCTGGCGGACGTGCGAACTGACCTCCAGCGGCAAATAGCAGAAAGCGGTGCCGAGATGACCGTCGAGACCCTCCCTCAGGTCGAAGGGGACGGTCACCAACTCCGTCAACTGTTCCAAAATCTGGTGGAAAATGCGCTCGAATATAGCGGTGATGAACCGCCCAGTGTCCACATCTCGGCCGAACGGGAGCGACAAGAGTGGGTCATTGCCGTCCGTGACGAGGGCATCGGCATCGAGCCTGCCGATCGAGACAGCATCTTCGAGGTATTCCACCGGCTCCACAGCCGTGTCGAGTACGCCGGCACTGGTATCGGACTCGCGCTCTGTCGACGAATCGTCGAGCGCCACAGTGGTGATATATGGGTCGAGTCCGAACGCGGAGAGGGGTCTACGTTTTTCGTTTCTCTTCCGAAGTCCCAAACGTAAACGCGTATCTCCGTTCGGCGGTTTTGCAGGCAGATGAGCGGGTGGTAACGGTAGATTCGCACACGTGCCACCGGACCTGACGTTTCAGTTTCGAACTGGCTGATAGAAATCAAACTCGTCCGACCATCCACCGATAGTCGGAACGAGTCGCTGCGGAACGGCCGAAAACGTCGTCCGCAGATCGTAGTCGCGCGCGGTCGTCGCGGTTGCACACGACCACGGCCCTCGCAGTCGCGCGGGTTAGTCGTCCGACGGGATCGGCGTCCCGTCGGCGCGAGCGGGCGCGGGACTCTCGTCGAGGTCGTCGTCCTCTGCGTAGGGGTACCACGTTCGCTTCGTGTTGTGCATGTACGGATCGTCGTAGTCCGTCTCCTCGGGCTCGATCAGTTCGGCGAGTTCCTCGTCGTCGCGGTCGGCGACGAACTCCCGGAAGCTCTGTTCTTCACTGTCGCGCGCTTCCGCGAAGTTCTCGAGCAGGTTCGCGATCGCGCCGGGGACCTCGTCCGCCGGGACCCGCTCGGTGACCCACGAGGCGAACTGGGGCTCTTCGCCGAGGCCGCCGCCGAGGCCGATGTCGAGCGCCTCGACCGGTTCGCCGTTCTTGCGCGTCTTCATGCCGCGCAGGGAAACGTCGGCGATCTGCGGCTGGGCGCAGGAGGCCGTACAGCCCGAGAGGTGGATGTGGAAGTTCTCGACGCCCTCGGGGAGGGAGACGTTGTCCGTGAGCCAGCGGCCGAACCGGACCTGCCGGTTCTTCGTCTCGACGATCGAGAGCGAACAGAACTCGGTGCCCGTACAGGCGATAGAGCCGCGCTGGAACGGATGGGGGTCCGGACTGTAGTCCTCGAGCACCGGTTCCGCGCGCAGGTCATCGACGTTCTCCTCGGCCACGTCGGTGAGGATGATGTTCTGGCGCTGGGTCAGGCGAACCTCGCCCGAGCCGTGCTCTTCCGCCGCGTCCGCGAGCGCGTAGCCGTCGTCGACGCCGATCCGGCCGACGAGGACGTTCAGTCCGGCGTAGTAGTCGCCGTCGACCTGCTCGTGAATGCCGACGTGGTCGTGTTTGCCGTCGGCCTCGCCCGCGTTGTACGAGTAGGACTCGCGCAGGTCGTCGCCCGCGGTCTCGAGTTCGAAGTCCACGTACTCCTCCTGGAGCGTGTCTCGGACCGTCTCCGGCCCCCACTCGTCGACGAGGAACTTGATGCGCGCGTTGTAGCGGTTCTCGCGGTCGCCGTGGTCGCGGAACAGGGCCGACAGTCCACCCGCAACCTCGACGGCCTGCTCCGGCGTGGCGAAGACGTCGATATTGCGCGCAAAGCGCGGCTCGTTGCGCGAGAGACCGCCGCCGACGCGGACGTTGTAGCCGGTCACCGACTCGCCGTCTACCTCCTTTTCGGCAGGCTCGAACGCCAGGTCGTTGATGTCGCCCTGTCCGCAGCCCTCGTCACAGCCCGTTACCGAGACCTTCCACTTGCGGGGCAGGTTCGAGTGCGCCTCGTTCTGCTTGAACGTGTCGTGCAGTTCGGTCGCGAGCGCGTCGGCGTCGACGTGCTCGTGTTTGTCCTTACCGGCGACCGGGCAGCCGACGATGTTCCGCCAGGAGTCGCCGCAGGCCTGGACCGTCGAGAGCCCGGCGTCCTCGAGTTGCTCGAAGATTTCGGGGACGTCCTCGAGACGGATCCAGTGGAGCTGAATCGCCTGTCTGGTCGTCACGTCGAGCCAGCCGTTGCCGAACTCGGGGTTCTCCGCGGGCCCGCGGGAGAACTCGTCCGCGATTTCGACGATGCGTCGGAACTGTCCGGGCTCGAGGACGCCACCCGGCGGACCGATTCGCATCATGAAGTACGATTCCTGGCCCGCTCGCTGGTGGTACAGGCCGTACCACTTGAACCGCTCGAACCAGGCGTCCTGTTCGTCGTCCGGGATCGATTCCCACCCTTCCTCGGCGAAGTGCTCGATTTCGGCGCGGATATCGGTCCCGTAGAGTTCGTCCTTCCACTGTTCGACGTCAGTAGGCATTGGATCCGTTATATGGCGGGGACGTATAAGCCCCTCCGTCTGGCGTCAGTTTGCCCCGGTTCTCGCCGGTCCCGGACACCCTTGCCAGTATCGGTCCGCACCGTCTCAGTGCCCGGGTTCCACGATCGATTGGACGCTCTCGGGCTCGTACGGTTCGAATTCGCCGTCGACGATGCGGCCGATGGGCAACCGATCGATCGAGTCGCGGGTGCCGCAGTCGAGACACTGTCCGACGGCGTCCGCGGTCACGATCGAGCCGTCGACGCCGACGTCGACGAAGCCTTCCAGGAGGACGTACGCGGGCTCACAGCTACAGAACACGCCTCGAGAGAGGGTCCAGACGTCGCTCACGCTCACCTGCCGGCTGTCGTTGACGCTGATCCACGCGCCGTCGTCGAGCGTTCGCAGTGCGATCGGCATACGACCGGTTGGGCCGCGACGGATCTTCATCCGTCGACCAGGGCAATGCTTACCGATTCGACGACGCGTGTTTACCCGAAAATCGCACGAGGGCGGTCGCTTCAGTGACGACCGCGCAAACCGGGATAGCGGATAGCCTTTCCGATACGTCCGACCGGTGGGTCGGGACGGTGCAGTTCGTCGCCGGCCCGATCACGAGTACGCCGGGGACGGGAGACTCGTCACTGCCGGGACGAGCGACCCACTTTCGCACACCAGTACTACGCTGTACCGGCACCTGCGGGCGGATTCACCGGAGACGCTACTCGAGGGAACCGCGATAGCACCCGTCGAGTCAGGCTGCACGTGCCGGGCCCAGGCCTACACCGCCGACGGTCGACGCGTCGACCATGGTAGAACTGGATACCAACACGGAGACCGATCTCGAGCTAGGCAAGGCCACGATCGTCTACGAGACGGCGACCGGAGACCTCGAGCGAGCCACCGTCGACAACGACCACATCGCCTATTTTCAGGACCACTGGCTGTTCGCGTACGGCACCGACGACGACGGCAACGACGTGGTTCGCCGCGTACCGAAGGAGCGGGTTCGACTCGTCGAACGCTCCGTCGAGGAGATCGAGGACACGTTCGAGACGGCCGTCGACAAGACGAAGGGGAAACTCGAGGATCTCGTCGACTGATCGCCTCGCGATCGCGGGAACATGAGGATCGGTCGGTCACAGATACGTTACGACCGCTCGTCGGCTTCCGCGCGCTGGTGTCGGTCGACCTCCCCGGCCCAGTCGGCTTCCGACTCGTCGTAGGACGCACCGAGGGCGATGAGGAACCCGGTGATCGCTGTCACGACGGCGACGGCGCCGACGGCGATGGGGGACACGGACCCCGGCAGGACCTGTGCGGAGGTGAGCAGCGAAACCGCGGTCACGGCCGCGATCAGTGCGAGCAGGCGACCGAAGCGGCCGGTGTCGAGTCCGTCGCTGGTATCGCCGGTGCCGGTGTCCAACAACTCGTTCAGGATCCCGTCGTACTCGTCGTCGCTCGAGACGTTGCCGAGCGAGTGAATCGAGTGGGCGACTCACAGTCCCGCCGTGAAGTTGAGCAGTGCGACGAACGAGACGAGTCCCATCTGTCCCGCGATGAACAGTCCCGCCAGGACCGCGTTGACGAACGCGAGCACCATGACCGCGTGGACTGCGAGCGAGCGCGTGCCGAACGCTTCGAAGAACTGGACGTGTGTGAGTTTCACACACACGATTAGTTCCCGATGGGGATACCGCACGTCCCTAACTATGCCAAACGGTCCCAATCGTGACTGTGAAGGGTTCGGTACGAACCGTGACCGGATGGACCCGGCGTTAGGCGATCTCGACTCGAGTCGACCGCCCGCTCGAGGGATCGCAGCCCACTTACCGATACCGCTCGAAGCCACGCCCATGCAGATCAAAGACCGGGAGCAGGTCGAGGGCGGGCGCGAACGGGTGACCGTCGTCCCCGAGAGCGTCGACGACCTCTGGCACCTGCAGTACGTCCTCGAGCCCGGCGACCGCGTCGCGGGCGATACGACCCGGCGGATCCAGCGCAACGACGACCAGATGCGCGATACGGGCGGCGAGCGCGAACCGATGTGGGTCGCCATCGCCGTCGACGACATCGAGTTCCACAAGTTCGCCAACCGGCTCCGCGTGGGCGGCGAGATCGTCGCCTGCTCGCGGGAGGACCAGTTAGGGTTTCACCACACGCTGAACGTCGAGGAGCGCGAGGAGCTCTCGATCGAGAAGCGGTTTAAACCGGATCAGGAGGCCCGACTCGAGGAAGCCGAGGAGGCCACCGAGAACCCGGACGTCGCCATCGCGACCGTCGAAGAGGGGCAGGCCCACGTCCACACGGTCGCCCAGTACGGCACCGAGGAGCGAGCGACGATCACCGGCACGACCGGGAAGGGCGAGTACTCCCGCGGGCGCTCGGAGCTGTTCTCGGAGCTCGCGGACGTTCTCAAACGGCAGGACGTCGACGCGATCATCCTCGCCGGCCCCGGCTTTACGAAACAGGACGCCCGGAAGTACATCGAGAACAACGAGCCCGAGGTCGCCGAGAGAATTACGATGGTCGATACGGCCAGCGTCGGCGACCGCGGCGTCCACGAGGTACTCAAACGCGGGGCCGTCGCGGACGTCCAGCAGGAGACCCGCATCGAGAGCGAGGCCGAGTACATCGACGAACTCACCCGACGCATGGCCGAGGGCGCGAAAGCCGCCTACGGTCCCGACCAGGTCCAGCAGGCCGCCGAGTTCGGCGCAATCGAACGCCTGCTCGTCCTCGACGACCGACTCCAGAAAGAGCGCGGTCCCGACGGCGAGTGGGCCGTAAGCGTCGACGAGATCGTTCGCACGACCGAACAGAAAGGCGGCGACGTGACGGTCTTCTCGAGCGAGTTCCCGCCCGGTCAGCAGCTCTCGAACCTCGGCGGCATCGCGGCGCTGTTGCGGTACCGACTCGAGTGACGGCGGCGGACGGATCGACCGGTTCTTCGTCAGTCCGATTCGGGGCGTAGCTCGTCGCTCGCCTCGATCAGTTGGATCAGCACGGACGCGAACAGCGACCCGGAACTCCAGATCGCCGTCTCGCTGCCGTCGTCGTCGACCACGCTCAACAGGAGGCTGTCGTCGTCGACGATGATAATCCGTCCCGATCGCTGATCGTCGGTGCGGTACGACGGCGGCCGTTCGGTCTCGACGCCGTCGATGGCGCCGAGTCGTTCTCGAACCGCATCGGTCCGGCTGATCACGAGAATCGGGACGCCGGCCTCGGCTCGTTCCGCGAGAGCGCGCTCCGTCGACTCGGTGATGAACTCCGTGAGGCGCGTTCCGAAGACGATCTGTTCCTCGGCACGCGAGAGGAGGTCGACGACGCGATCGTCGACGCGATCGCGGCTCCGAACGGTCCAGATGTCCTCCTGGGTCTCCTCGTTCGCCGGCTCCCGTTTGACCGCATCCACGTAGTCGAACGCCCGTTCTCGTTCGCGATCGAACCGTCGCTCGAGCGTTTCCTGCGCCTCGTCGATACTGACCGGCCGGTAGCGGATCGGGCTCGACTGCTGGACCTCGAGCAGCCCGCGATCCTCGAGACTCTCGGCGACGCTGTACACCTGCGAGCGAGGCACGTCGGTGACGCTGGCGACGTCACGGGCGGTTCCGGACCCCAGCCGATGTAAGGCGATGAAGACCTTGGCTTCGTAGCTGGTGAGTCCGAGTCGTTCGAACGCGTCGACGGCCTCACTTTCGTCGTCAGTCACGTGTATTCCCTCTCAATCGTCTCTCGTGTCGCCTTCCATTTCGGTTTCGGTCTGGGCGTCGGTCCCGCCGTCACTCGCGGTCGGCGTGCCGGCGATCGATCCCGGCGTCTCGAAGGAGACGTCCGGCCCGAAGTATCGCGTCCAGAGCACCAGCAGCGTCGGCAGGACGATGACGCTCGCGAGGAACGAGTACGCGATCGTCAGCCCGGTGATGATCCCGAACTGTCGGAGCACGGGAAGGATGGCGAAGGCGAGCGTCCCGAACCCGCCGATAGTCGTCGCGGCGCTGCCGAGCAGCGCACCGCCGGTTCCGGTGACCGTCGTGTGCATCGCGTCCCAGACGTTGCCCTGGCGCTCGAGTTCGAGCGTGTACCGGGCGCTGACGTGGATGCTGTAGGCCACGCCGAGTCCGATCGTGAGACTGGTGATCATCCCCGTCAACACGTTGAACGGCATGTTCAGAAGGTGCATCGTTCCCAGAATCCAGCTGACGGCGAACGCGACCGGCAGCAGGGTAACCGCCCCCAGCGTCGCGCTGTTGCCCGTCAGCCAGTAGGCCGCCGTCAGGAAGCCGAAGACGGCCACGAGCGTAATCATCAGACTCTGGAGGACCGTATCGAGCAGGTCCTGTTCGACGATGTGACTGACGATCGGATCGCCGGTCGCGATGGCGTTGAGTTCGCCGTCACCGGCGTTGAGGTTGCGCTGGTCGCCGGTCCCGTCGGCGTCGATCGTTCCTGCGATGGCTCGCATCTCGTCGGTCGTCTCGTCGAAGCCGGCGTCACCCTGCGTCGAGATGATCAACCGAGCCGACTCGTACTCGCCGTCGTCGGTTCGGTAGAGGACGGTACTCGCAGCCTCCTCGTCGGCTTCGAACAGTTCGTCGTACAGTTCCTCGAGGTTCTCGTCGGGGACGCCGTCGCCGTCAGTCGCGGCCTGGTACGACTCGTTGAACGAGTCGTTCTGTGCTGCCGTCTCTTCCATCACCGATATCGGCCCCTGCACGTCCGCCTCGCCGTTCGGGAGCGTGTAGACGGTGTTACTCTCAGCCGCTTCGTCCTGGGCGTCTGAGAGCCGTTGTAAGGCGTCGTCGTCGGTTATATCTCCCTCGACGAGGATCTGCGCCTGCGTGTCCTGGCGCTGGAAGTTCTCGTTGACGAATTCGAGGTTATCGGCGGCCTGGTAATCTCCGGGGGCCATTCCGCCCGGCAGGTGTTCGGTCCAGCTCGGCGGGCTCTCGGCGAGGAAGTCCTCCTCGTCGAAGCTCGTGTCGACCTGACTCGCGCCGTAGACGCCGCCGGCGGTGAGCAACAGCGCGGCGATCAGGACGATCATCGGGATCTTTCGCGCCGCGGTCGACCCCAGCGTGAGGGCGTTGCTGAACCGTCCCTCACCGGTCCCGAACGCGCGCTTTCGGCGACTCATCCCGCGCGACTCGAGGAACGAGTCGACCTCGACTTTGATCGCGGGGATCAGCGCGCCGAAGACGATCATCGCGGCGAGGATCCCGAAGGAACTGATGATGCCGAACTCCCGGATGGGGCCGATCGGACTGACCAGATTCGCGAGGAACCCGATCGCGGTCGTCGCCGTGACCCAGACGAGGGCGACGCCGACGCCGGCGAGCGCGATCGTCATCGAGCCGCGGACGGTGCTCGAGACACCGTCGCTCTCACGCTGTTCTCGGTGTCGCATGAAGACGTGTATCGCGTAGTCGATGGAGAGCCCGATCAGCAATACTGGAACCGCGATCATCATCTGATTGAACGCGATTCCGGCCCAGCCCATGAAGCCGAACGTCCAGACTAGGACGGCACCGATTCCGGCGACACCCAGAGCGATGTCGAGCGGGTCCCGGTAGGCGACGATCAGCGCGATGACGACGAACAACAGCGCGAGCGGGCCGACGATCGCGAGACTGTCGCCCATCGAGCGGTCGATCTCGTCGGTGATGACGCCCATCCCGAAGATCATGTAGTCCTGGTCCTGCTGGTTGGCGAGTTCGCGCAGGTCCATCTGGCTCTCGAGAACCCCTCCGGTGTCACCGCCCATCCCCATCGCGTCGCCCTCCATCTCCTGCATGACCATGGTCATGCGAGCGTCCGCCTGGGTCGATCCGGGTTCGTACGACGACGCCATGAAGCCGAGCGCCGCGGCGTCGTCGTTCTCGTCGTCCGACAGCGCGTCCGTCAGGACGTCCTCGAACTCGTCGTCGTCGAGTTCTTCGAGGGCTTCGATCTGCTCGTCGAGCGACGGCTGTTCGTTCTCACCCTCCTGAAGTGCCGCCTGTTCCTCCTGGAACTGTTCGGAGTCCTCCTCGAGTTCGCCGTACTCGTCCTCGAGGACGCCGAACGTCGCGCCGGCGGAGACGTCTTCGAAGCTCTCGGTCAGCTCCTGATATTCGTCGACCTCCTCGTAGTCGTCCGTCTCTTCGCGGATCTCGATTCGATCGGACTCGATCGCCCGAGCCTGTCCGACCATCTCCTCGTACTCGGCGGTCTGCTCGTCATCGAGTGCGGCCGCCTCGGCTGCGCCCTCGACGGTGGCCTCGATCTCGGCTTCGGTCTCCGCAGCGCCCTCCTCGTCACCGGCTGCGAGTTGCGCCTCGTACCGGTTGTGGAGTTCGATCGTCTCGTTGAGACCGTCCTCGAGCGCGCCGCGTCGCTCGTCGAGCGCCGCCTCGCGCTCCTCGAGTTCGGCACCCTGCGCTTCGAGTTCCGCGACCTGTTCTTGGCTGATCGCCGTGAACGCGACGATGTTCTCGACGCCGGTGATCGAGTCGTTCTCGACGAGCGTCTGGTTGATCGACTCGTTCGCGCGGATCCCTTGCTGGAACTCGAGTGACGCGATCAGTGACTCCTGCGTGAGGACGTTGTCACCCCTGGTTATCACCTGTACCGACGTCGTATTCTCGTCACCTTCGGATTCGAACCGGTCGTTGATATCCTCGAGCGCCTGTGCCTCCGGTGATTCGCTCTCGAACTGATCGAGCGACGAGTCGTCGTCGACCATCGGCATCCCCGCACCGACGAGCGCCGTCGTCAGTAGCAAGGCGACGATGACGATTCGGGAGTGGTTGGTTACCACGTCCGCGAGACGGTTCGGGATACTCATCCGCTCACCTCGTCGAAATCGGCTAACTGAGTACAGGGGACCATGCTGTTGTTACGATCCTACAAACTCTCGCTATATACCTGTTCGGATACGAATGTCAGCGTGTGTATTATTCGCACGAGAGCACATCTTCGACTGACGGATCGTGATCCGCGTCTCGTGATCGGTGTGGATAGCACAGAACGCGGACGGATTCGCAGTTGAATATCAAGTCGGGTCCGATTACTCGACCGAGATGGTCTTGAGGTCCTCGGCGAACCGTACGTCGCCGTCGTAGTGGGTCTCGATCGATTCGAGCATCTCCTCGTGTCGGCCGTCGGTGTGCGGATAGAGGTGGGTTAGATAGACGCGGCCGATCTCTCGGCCGGCCAACTCCTTCCCGAGCGTCTCCGGCGTCGGGTGGTTCGAGACGTCGACGTCGTCCGGGAACGAACAGTCGTGAGCCAGAATCGCCGATCCCTCCGCGAAGTTCGCCAGTCCGGCGAAGGCCTCGCTGTCGCCGCTGAAGGTGAACAGGTCGCCGAAGCGGTAGGCCAGGCACGGCAGCGAGTGTCGGGTCTCGTAGGCCGAGACGTCGAACCCCGCCACGGAGAACTCGCCGGGGACGACCTCGCGAACCTGCAGGTCGAGTTTCCCTTGCATGTACTCGTGGACCTCGAGCAGGTCGTCGAGCAGCGCCTTCGTTCCCTGCGGACCGACGACCTCGAGGTGTTCCTCGCCGGCGAGCCAGCGGGCTTTCATCAGCGGGAGCAGGTCGGCGACGTGATCCAGGTGGTGGTGCGTGAGGAGCACGGTCGAGGCGCTCTCGTAGCCGACGCCGGACTGCTGGAGTCGGTGGAGCACGCCGGATCCGCAGTCGACGAGCAGGGTTCGGCCGTCGTCCTGGACGAGGATTCCCGTCTGGAATCGTTCGCCCGTCGGCATCGCGCTGCCGCTTCCGAGAAAGGTGACACGCATACGGGACACTCACACGGCCTGGCCGATAAGCGTACCCTCTCCGGAGCGCAGCGGACGGCGATTCGCCGCACACCTTCCGGATAGATTAACACGTCACCGCTCGACAGCCACGGTATGCGCGCTGCAGTACTCGAGGCCTACGGCGAACCGCTGTCGATCGAGTCGGTGGATCCACCGGACCTGGCTCCCCACGGGATCGTCGTCGACGTCGAAGCCTGCGGCATCTGCCGGAGCGACTGGCACGCCTGGCAGGGCCACGGCGAGTGGGCCGACGATCGGGTGCCGCTCGGACAGATCCTCGGCCACGAGCCCGCCGGACGGATTTCACGGGTCGGCGAGCGCGTCGACGCGCTCGAGGAAGGCGACCGGATCGCGATTCCGTTCAACCTCGGCGACGGCTCCTGCTATCAGTGTCGGAACGGCCACGGGAACGTGTGTGAGGACGGCTACGCGCTGGGATTCGAGTCGAGCGTTCCCGGCGCGTTCGCCGAGCAGGTCCACGTTCCCCGCGCCGATTTCAACGTCGTGACGCTCCCCGACGGGGTCTCCGCGGAAGCGGTCGCCGCGCTGGGCTGTCGGTACGTAACCGCCTTCCACGCGCTCGCGCATCGGGCCGACATCGACGCCGGCGACTGGGTGGCCGTCCACGGCTGTGGCGGACTGGGGCTGGCTGCCGTTCAGATCGCGAGTGCCCTCGGCGCACGCGTGATCGCGGTCGACGTCCGCGACGAGCCACTCGCGATGGCGACCGATCTCGGGGCCGAGGAGACGGTGAACGCGGCGGAACTCGAGGGCGAGGAGTTGGACGTATCGGAAGCGATCGAGACCATTACTGCGGGCGGCGCACACGTCTCCGTCGACGCCCTCGGACGCGCGGAAACGTGTCGCAACAGCGTCGACTGTCTCCGCATCCGCGGCACGCACGTCCAGATCGGGCTGACGACGGCCGCCGAGAAGGGGGAGGTGTCGCTGCCGGTCGACGAGATGACCCGCTGGGACGTCACCGTCGTCGGCTCTCGGGGGATGCCGCCCTCTCGCTACGACGAACTGCTTCGGATGATCGATTCGGGCGCGCTCGAGCCCGAACGGCTCGTTACGCGACGGGTGGAACTCGAGGACGTGTCTGACCGACTCGCGGCGATGACCGAGTACGAGACTCGAGGCGTCGAAGTCGTGACGGAGCTGTGACGTCGTCTCTCCGATCGTCGGCGACCGTACGCGTCTCCCGACGGGAACGGTCGCTCTCACTAACTGGCGGACGCGTCCCTACCGCTCTCGATCCGCTCTGACCCGAGTGCTAACGGTTCGGTCCGTTTGATCGAACAGGAACCGATCGTACCCATCGTACGTTCCCAGCATGGGTTCGGCGCTGGTCGTGTCGATTCCGATGATCCGCGATTCGTCCGTCTCCTCGTACTCGTCGGCGGCGTCGTTCGGGTCGTAGACGGCGAACGTGACGGCGGTCTCGCTCGCGTCGTAGTCGTAGAGGAGCACGTAGTGGGCCTCGAGTACGTTTTCGCCGGTGATCGTCACGCCCGCCGAACCGAACTCGTCGATCGCGTCGCGGAGCGCTCGCGCCTGCGACCGGTAGTCGATCCACGCCGGTCGGAGGAGCGCCCGCCGCCGGAGCCACGACTCGAGGTCGACGAACTGGCTTCGGTGGAACCGCTCGATATCGTCTCGGACGGGCGACGAGGACCGATCTTCGAGCGGAGCGTCGACGTGTTCGATCTCGCTCGTCGAATCGCAATCGACGGGAACGGCGGACGGCTCCTCGAAGTACCACTGCGCCGTCGCCGCCATGCCGTAGCAGTACCCCTTCGTTCCGAACAGCCGGTTGGCGTTCGCGTAGAGGTGGGCTGCGAGCGATCGAATCCAGCGTTCGGAGACGCCGTCCATCGGGAGGCCGAACTGACTTCGGACCGTCCCGTCCCACTGAGCCGTCAGATACTCGCGGATCTCGCTCTCGGAAACGAAATCGTCCGGTTTCGGAGCGGTGGGTGGCGTCGAGTAGTTGTCGAACCCGAGTCCGTCGACGGCCGGATCGAACTCGACTTCGCCGGAGGACGACGACGATTCCGACTCCGAATCGAACGGCCGGCGCTCTCGCGCCGCGACGGACAGCGCTCCCGCTCCGGCCGAGAGCGAGAGCCCGCAGAGCAGATTCCGACGCGTTAGGCGAGTCATGGACTATTCAGGGTGCGTTCGGATGACTCGACCGGTCGGGTGTCGTCCGCGGTCGCGCTATCGAGACGACGGTCGGGCTACCGATGGCCTCGACAGTCGACCGGACGGACGTCTCACGAGTCCGATCCGGTCGGACTGGCCGTCGAGAGATCGGGTGCCGTCGTCGAGCCGTCCTGCGCTTTGGGTCGTCGTCAGTCTGGTACATATACGACGGGGTTGCGACTGCCGGCACGCGTGCTCGTCTCGCCGATCGGTCGAATCGGTCGTCCACTTTCACTCCGCTGACCAAACCCTCTTCCCTCCCGCCCCCCGAGTCGACGATAATGAGCGGGAACGACGGCCTCGAGTTGCCGGTCGCCGACGACGACCTCCCCTTCGATCCGGCGTCCACCACCATCGAGGACCGCGACGTCTTCGACCTCCTGGAGCCCGCAGTTCAGGAGTGGTGGCTCGAGGAGTTCGGCGAGTTCGTTCCCGAGAACGAGGGCTTTTTCACGCCGCCACAGCAGGGTGCGATTCCGAAGATCCACGAGGGGACGAACACGTTGATCTGTGCGCCGACGGGATCGGGAAAGACGCTCAGTTCCTTCTGTGCGATCATCAACGAACTCTACAAGCGCAACCGCGAGTCCGAAGATGTCGACGGACGGGGGCCGTCTACTCGGGAGACGGACTCTCCCGACGGCCTCGAGAACTCCGTCTACTGTCTCTACGTCTCGCCGCTCAAATCGCTCGCCAACGACATCCACCGGAACCTCGAAGTCCCGCTCGAGGGCATCGAGGAGATCGTCGAAAATCGCGACGACGACGCGGAGCTAGGGGAGATCCGCCACGCCATCCGCCACGGCGACACCTCCTCCTACGAGCGCCAGCAGATGCTCGAGGAGACGCCCCACATCCTCAACACGACCCCCGAGACGCTCGCAATCTTGCTGAACTCCCCCAAGTTCCGCGAGAAGCTTCGGACGGTGGAGTACGTCATCGTCGACGAGATTCACTCGCTGGCGGCGGGGAAACGCGGCACCCACCTGTCGGTGAGCCTCGAGCGACTCGAGGCGTTAGTCGACCACGACATCACGCGAATCGGCTGCTCGGCGACGATCGAACCGCTCTCGCAGGTCGCGGAGTTTCTGGTGGGATGCGAGGCGCGTAGCGCCTCGGGACGTGCGAACGGTGAGGAACGAACCGTGAGCCGCGAGGAGCCGGGCGGCGAACCCAGCGAGGTGCCACGCACCTCGGGAGAGCGAGCGGAGAATGCAATGAGCCGCGAGCCCCGCCCGTACGACATCGTCGACGCCCGCTTCGCCCGCGAGTTCGACATGCAACTCGAGTGTCCGACCGACGACCTGATCAACACGTCCCGCGAGGTCGTCCAACAGCGGTTCTATCGGATGCTCCACGAGCACATTCAGGACCACACGAACACGATCGTCTTCACGAACACCCGCTCCGGCGCGGAGCGAGTCCTGCACAACCTCCGCGAGGGGTTCGACGCCTACGACGAGGAGAACTCGGGCTGTCACCACGGCAGCCTCTCGAAGGAGGTCCGACAGGATATCGAGGGCCGATTGAAAGACGGAGATATCGAGGTGGTGACAACCTCGACGAGCCTCGAACTGGGGATCGACATGCCCCACGTCGACCTCGTGGTCCAGGTAGGGTCGCCGAAATCGGTCGCGTCTCTCCTCCAGCGCGTCGGGCGAGCGGGCCACCGCGTCGGCCAGACGGTGACGGGACGGATCGTCGCGCTGGATCGGGACGAACTGCTCGAGTGTGCGGTCATGCTCAAAAAGGCCGAGGAGGGGTTCGTCGACTCCGTCTCGATCCCCGAGAACGCCCAGGACGTCGCCGCCCAGCACGTCTACGGGATGGCCATCGCGGACATTCGGCCCGAGTCCGACCTGAAGGCCATTCTGCGGCGCGCCTATCCCTACCGGAACTACACCGACGACGAGTACGAATCGCTGATGCGGTACCTCACGGCCGAATACGCGGGTCTCGAGGATCGCAACGTCTACGCGAAGATCTGGCGCGACGAGAACGACCCGCCCGACGGCGAGCACCACTACGAGGAGTACCCCGTCGGCGAGACGCTGATCGGCAAACGGGGGCGGCTGGCGCGGGTCATCTACATGACCAACATCGGGACGATTCCGGACTCCTTCACCTGCGACGTCTCCACGCGCGCCGGTGACGAGTGGGTCGGCCAGTTAGACGAGAGCTACCTCGACACGCTCGAGAAGGGCGACGTCTTCGTTCTCGGCGGCGACCACTTCGAGTACCGCTACCGTCGAGGGTCGAAGGTGTACGTCGACCGCACGAGCGCGCGGCCGACCGTCCCCTCGTGGTACTCCGAACGGCTGCCGTTATCGTACGACCTCGGCCGCGAGATCCTCGAGTTTCAGGGGGAACTCCTCGCTCGCTACGACGCGGGCGGTCCGCCGCGAGTCCGCGCGTGGCTCCGGAAGTTCCCGCTGGACGACGACAGCGTGCGGGCGATCGCGCGACTGTTCGAACACCAGTTCCGATACGCGGGTGCCGAGAGCGTGAGCACCGACGACCGCCTGGCCATCGAAGTCGTCCGCGACCGCGACGAGTACGAACGCCACTACTACGTCCACTCGCTGTACGGTCGGCAGTTCAACGACGGCCTCTCGCGGCTGCTGGCCTACCGCTGTGCCCAGGAAGCGACTGCCAACGTCCGCGTGGCCGTCGCCGACAACGGCTTCGTCCTCTCGATGCCGCTCAACCGCAAGGTCGATATCGAGGGGATCGTCGACGACCTCGAGCCGGATCAGGTGCGCGAGGACCTCCGGGCCGCGCTCTCGGACACCGACCTCCTTCAGCGGTACTTCCGGATCAACGCGACGCGGTCGCTGATGATCCTCAAACGCTACAAGGGCTACGAGAAGTCCGCGAGCCAGCAGCAGGTCTCGAGCGAGATGCTACTGGGCTTCGCCGAGGACCTCGAGGAGTTCGCGGTCATCGAGGAGACCTATCGGGAGATCCTCGAGGACAAACTCGACGTCGCGGAGATCGAGGACTTCGTCGGCGCGCTCGACGCCGACGACATCACGATCGAACGCCAACTGCTGGACTCGCCGACGCCGCGGGCGTTCGGATTGGCCACCCTCTCGGCCAGCGACGTCGTCCTCGCTGAGGACGAGAGCGCCGCCTTACAGGCGTTTCACGAGCACGTCCTCGACGAAATCGGCGAGGGGTCGCTGCGGGGACTCTCTTCGGAGTGAGCGAACCGGCTCGAGTCGGTTGCCGTCCGCGCCGACCGGTATCGACGTTCCGCGGGAATCGACTCCGCGTGCATTCGACGGCGGTCGTCCGTACCCTCGACGATCGGATTCCGCGGTCCGATCCGTCCGTCGCATGGTCCGAATGACCAGTGTAGCGTATCGTCGAGAGTAGCGTAAAGCCACAGTCACAGGTGTTGATATGATATTATTAAATTATTCATTTTTTAGAAACATATATGATATCTGTTCGATCGACCGCAACATCCGTTTTATCGGGTAAGGTGCTGATATAGGCGCTATACGTCTCACTCATCTCTTTCAGACGGTCGGTCAGAATTCTCGAGGGAAAGTTATTATTTGCGCTTATCCCATCCTCTACGCCCTCTATAGGCGCCATATCGCAGTCTTTGGAACTGACGGGAATATTCGTCCGCATACACTATTATATCTGGTAGTTACGCGAAATCATATTTGATATGATTGCTAGAGCGATGGCACCTAACTGTTCCCAGATCTGTGATCGGCCGTCGAATCGGCGCGAGTGATAACGGGCGTTCGGCGGACGAAAATACATATAGTGTCATCCCATCGCTCGTAGTATGGGTTCTCCCACGGTACTCGACGAGCCGCGCGCAATCGACATGCACGCCCACCAGCCGACGAGCGAATTCCTCCACGATGCGGGCGGGCAGATGATGAAAGACGCGGCCGACCGGTTCGGTGCCGACCTCGAGCCGGACACGTACGAGCACATGATCGAGGAGTATCGGGACGCCGGCGTCGGCCGCGCCGTCTTGCTCGGCTGGGACGCGGAAACGAACACCGGAAATCCGCCCGTTCCGAACGACTACGTCGCCGAAATTCGCGACGAGTACGCCGACTTCTTCGTCGGCTTCGGTTCCGTCGACCCGCTCAAAGACGACTGCGTCGAGGAGGCGATCCGCTGCGTCGAAGACCTGGATCTCTCCGGGTTCAAGTTCCAGCAGATCGCCCAGGGATTCGACCCGTCCGATCCCGAACACGAGGCGCTCTGGGCGACGATCGAGGATCTCGGTGTTCCCGTCGTCTTCCACGGCGGCAACTCGACGCTCGGGGCGTGTTCGCCGGGCGGCCGCGGGTTGAAGATCAAGCACGGAAATCCGATGTTGATCGACGACGTGGCGGCCGACCACCCCGACCTGAAGATTCTCATCGCCCATCCCGCCTATCCCTGGGAGAAAGAACAGCTCGCGATCTGCCAGCAGAAGGGGAACGTCTACATGGATCTCTCCGGGTGGATGCCGAGGTATATCGACGACCAGGTGCTCCAGTACGCCCAATCCCTCCTCTCTGACAAGGTCATGTTCGGAACCGACTACCCCATGCTCGAGCCCGAGCCGTGGCTCGAACAGTTCGCCGAACTCGACTTCGACGAGTCGGTCCAGCGCAAGATTCTCTGGGAGACCGCCGAGGAATTCCTCGAGTTGTAAGCCGTCGAACGGTCGGTCGGACCCGACCGCTCTTCGCACGGTGTTCGAGTTACGGGAACGGATCGGAGCGGTATCTGACGCGCTTTCCGCCACTATTCATCATGATCGTTTTGTACTCTCTCAAACAGAGAGAATTGATTACAGGTGTACTTTTGTAATAGGTGCGGCGAATAGTTTTACTTTGCTATCATATCTCTCACCCCTCTCAACAGCGGGCATTCGAGGGAATCCCGAGCGATCGGACGCTCACGTCCCACTATTCGAATCGGAATCGAACTGTAACGGTGCTCTGGTTTGTCGGTGTTCGAATAGCTCGAACGAGGGCGCGATCTAGCGCGAGGCTCGATCCGGTTCAGGAGTGGGCGAGATTGACTTCGACTTCGTTCGTCGCGCCGAGCAGGAGATCGGGAAGGTTCTCTGTCATCAGGTCGCCGCGCAGCCGATTCGCGGGACCGGCGATGCTGATCGCTCCGATCGCGGTGCCCGACTCGTTCCTGATCGGCGCGCCGACGGCGTGAACGCCGATGACCGACTCCTCGCGGTTGAACGCGTAGCCTCGCTCGCGGATCGTCTCGAGGTGATCGCGGAGTTCGTCGCGGTCGGTAATCGTCCGATCCGTCTGTGCGGAGAGCCCGTAGTCGTCGAGAATCCCCTCGATCCGTTCGTCGGGGAGATGTGCGAGAATCGCTTTCCCCGCGGCGAACTGGTGGAGGTGCGTCCGCTGCCCGATCCGAGCGTGGGTTTTCACGGAGTGGCGTCCCTCGGCCCCGTAGATGTGGACGCCCATGCCGTGCTCTTCGATCACGCACCAGACCTTCTCGTCGGTTTCGGCGGCGAGTTCGTCGACTTTCGGCTTGGCGACGTCGAACAGTCGATGACGGTTGCGCACGTGAATCCCGTAATCGAGAAACCACGTGCTGATACGGTAGGTGTCACCCTCCTGTACGAGCAGTCCCCGAGACTCGAGGGTCTTGACGTGGCGGTGAACCGTACTCTTCGCCAGTTCGAGTTCGGCGGCGATCTCGGTGATCCTCGCACCGTCGGCCCGCTTGACCGCGTCGACGATGTCGAACGCGGTTTCGACGGTTTCGACCGGTCTGTGTCGCGAGTCGCTTGCCATGTGCGTACACTCGAGCAGAACCGACAAAAACCTGTTCCCGCTGTTCGAACGATCGGCGGTTTCGTTCGTATCGTTCGAACCCGATACTGGATTCCGGAGCCGTCTCTCGGCCGACCCGGCTACGAGGTCTGGGAGTACTCCTCGACCCACTCCTGCAGCGTGATCCCCATCGTCGCCTGGGTGATGGCGTTCGACGAGGCGGAGTTCGCGCTCTTGACGAGTTCGGCCTCGAGCGTTCGCGTGGGGACTTCGCCGAGGAAGTGCGGAATCGCGCGCTGGACGGCCAGCGGACAGCTCACCTCGTGGGCGAGCGCGTAGCCGGAGATGGAGTGGGGGATCTCCTCGCTGACGTAGTTCGGGTCGGGGTCGGCGAGCAGTTCGTCGTCCACGAAGGCGGGATACTCGTAGCACTTGCCCACGTCGTGGAGGAGGCACGCGGCGACGATCGTGTCGATATCCGGGTCGGCACCGTGAAACTCCCGTTGCTCGCGGGCGGACTCGAGTGCGATGCGCGTGACGCCGCGGACGTGCTCGACGTTCGTGACCTCGTGGATGTTCCAGGCGTAGGGGATGTCCTCGACGTCCCGCCAGCCGCCGCGCGCTAAGCCGAGCGTCCACGCCTCGACGACGCGTTCGCGAAGGTCGTCGTCCTCGATCTCCTCGAGTTCCGGAACGGCCTCGCGGACCTGACCGTCGAAATCGAAATCGGGCTCCGACATGGCGATCAGCGCTCGTCCGTGACGAGGCGTTCTCGGCCGATGAGTCGCGGCCGCTCGTCGATCGCGAGGAAGTTGTTCACGTCCTCGCGGGCCTCCTTCGCCTTGCCTCTCTCGGGGTCGTAGTCGCGGGAGCCTTCGCCGCCGAGCGCGTCGTACAGCTTTTCGAGATCATCGAAGTAGAGTTCGGCGACGCCGTCGAACTCCGCGTGTTCGGGATCGGTCGGCAGGACCGTGTTGTACTTCACGACGCCCTCGATTTCGCGGGCGATCGGCGTGTGATTGGTCTGCCAGTAGTCGACGAACTCCTCGTGACTCATCCCCTCCTTTCGGACGAGAAACGCCGAATGCTTGTAGAGGCCGTCCGTATCGCCGTCGACGTCGTCCTTCTGGACGATCTCCTCGCCGATAAACCGGGGCCGGTCCTCGATCGCGAGGAAGTTGTCCACGTCCTCGCGGGCTCTCGCCGCCATCTCCTTCGTCGGATCGTAGTTTCGGGAGCCCGGGCTGCCGAGCGCGTCGTGGAGGGCCTCGAGGTCCTCGAAGTAGAGCTCCGCGATCCCGTCGAACTCGGCGTGGTCCGGTTCGGTCGGCAGCACCTGTTGATAGCGAACGACGCCCTCGATCTCACGGGCGATCGGCGTGTGTTCGGTCTGCCAGTGCTCGACGAACTCCTCGTGAGACATGCCGTCCTGACGGACCAGTAGGGCTACGTGTTTGTACATCACAAGCGTGTTTTTCGCACAGTACAATAAATGATGAGGGCTGTGATCACGCGGCAGGCCGCTACTGTGCTCCCGGCTCTCGGCACTGGATACGACGGGACCGTCACAGCGTCCGTTAGAGTGGCCCGTCGCGTACGAACAGTCGCTTCCCGGCCTCGCGGTGGTCCGCGTAGCCGTCGTAGTACTCCATCAACTGGAGCAACGCACCCGTCGGGTTCGACGGCGGGACGAACGCCTCTCCCCAGTGCTCGAACTCGGCGTAGTCGGCGACGGGAACGTCGTGCGCCTCGAGCGCGTCGATCGATCGCTCGAGGTCCGCGACCTCGAGCGTGACGTGGTGGAGTCCGGGACCCGTCCGCTCGAGGAAGTCCGTCAGGAACGACTCCGAGCCGTCCTCGGGGGCGATGAGCTCGAGTCGGGAGGCGTCGCCGAGGACGTACGTTGCCCAGGTGAACGCCCCGTACTCGCTTGCCTCCTCGTGGATCTTCTCGCAACCGAGCACGAACAACAGCGCTTCGGCGTCGTCGATCGACTCGACGGCGATGCCGACGTGATCGACGCGCATCGCTGGCATCTCGGACATACGGTGGACACGACGGCCGGCGCACATAACTGTTCGGTACGCGTCCACAGTCATCACTGTTGACGTAGACGCACAGATTTGTTCTCTGTTGACACACCGCACCGATAGAACAAAGTCGGCGGAACGCAACAGTGACGTTGCATGACAAAACTGGTCGAGTTTCTCGTCAGGAACGACGAGTACAGCCACGAGGAGTTCGTCGAGCGATGGCAGGGCGAGCACGCCGATATCGCCCGCGAGATGCCGGGACTGAAACGGTACAGCACGTCAGTGCCGGTGAACCCCGACGACGCCGAGTACGACGGCGTGCTCGAGCTCACGTTCGAGGACGGACGGGCGCTGAACGACGCGTTCGAGTCCGACGTGGGCCAGGAGGTCATGGACGACGCAGCCGAGTTCATCGACCCCGGCGCCGGGCCGCGGATGGTCGTCGAAGAAACGGTACACGTGGACGCTGACGAATGACGGCCACTGCGTCCGCACTCGTCGAGACCCTCGAGGACCTCGACGTCGAGTACGTCTTCGGCTACCCGGGCGGTCGAGTCATCGAACTGCTCGAGCACCTCCCCGATTCGACGGTCGATCTCGTTCGACCGCGCGACGAACGCGAGGCGAGCGTCATGGCCGAGATGCACGGTCGGCTGACGGGCAAGCCGGGCGTCCTCGCCGGTCAGGGACCGTGGATCGGCAGCCTCGGGATGATCGGCCAGATGGAGGCGCGGCTGTCCTCGTCGCCGATGGTCGTCCTTACCGAGGCCTCCGAGCGCGGCGAGTACTCGACGCTGGCCCCGTACCAGCAGGCCAGAGGCGATTACGGCGGGTTCAGCCTCCCCTCGATCCTCGACGGCGTCTCCAAGGAGTGGTGGTTCCCGCGCACGCCGATCGAAACCCTGCGATCGACGCAACTGGCGTTCAAACACGCCGTCGCCGGCCGCCCCGGCCCCACGGCTGTCATCCTCGACGGGGACGCGATCACCGACGAGGTTCCCGACGACCCCACGCCTACCGCGTGGGACGCACGCGAACAGACGCGCACGTGGGACGCCGCGCCGACCGCAGCGACCGTCGCGACGGCTGCCGAGGCGCTCGAGGATGCCGACCGACCGGTGATCATCTCGGGGAACGGCGTCCACGCCGCACAGGCCTACGACGAACTCGCGGCGGTCGCCGACGCCTACGATTGCGTCGTCGTCACCTCGTATCTCGGCAAATCGACCTACCCCGAGACCGACGAGCGCGCCGGCGGCGTCATCGGCTCGTTCGGCCACGAAGGGGCGAACCAGGTCGTCAGCGAGGCCGACGCCCTCCTCGTCGTCGGCTGTCGGTTGAACCCGATGGATACCAACTGGCAAGCGCCGGAATTCATCCGGCCGGACGAGCAGACGATCGTCCACGCGGACGTCGACACGCGCAACGCCGGTTGGGTCTACCCCGCGGACGTGGGCCTCATCGGCGACGCAGCGGAGAGTCTGGCCGCGCTCGCCGACGCCGGCGAGGGGACGAACGACTGGGCGACACCGCGTGCGGCCGAGGCCAGCGAGTGGTTCGACGCGCCCGAGTGCGAGGACGATTCGGCGCCGATCAAACCCCAGCGCGCGGCGAAGGCGATCGAGTCGGTCGTCGACGAAGACACGATCGTCACCGCCGACTCGGGAAACAACCGATTCTGGCTGCTGTACTACCTCCGGACGCCGGCCGTCCGCACCTACTTCGGAAGCGGCGGCGTCGGCGGGATGGGGTGGGCGAACCCGGCCGCGGTGTCGGCGGCGCTGACGACGGACAGGGACGTGATCGCGGTCGCCGGCGACGGCGGGTTCTCGATGACGATGAACAGCGTCGAGACCGCCGTCGAGTACGGCGTCGCGCCGACGTTCGTCGTCCTCAACGACACCAGCCTCGGGATGGTCCGCCAGATGCAACACGAGGACGGCGACATCGCCGGCGTCGAGTTCCACGACACGGACTTCGTCAAAGTCGCCGAGGCCTTCGGCGCCGTCGGCACGCGCGCGACCGACCCCGACGAGTTCGTCGGGGCGCTCGAGGACGGCAAGGCGGCCGACGTTCCCCACGTGATCGACGTCCGAATCGACCGCGAGGAGGATATGGCGGCCACGCTAGCCTCCTCGTTCTACGACTCGATCGGGGGACTGCATGAGTAGCGAGTCCCGGCGGAGGGACCGGACGGAAACGAATCGGACCGGAACGGACCGAACGATCACCAATCTATACATGACCGAGCCGAATACGAGGCACACATGACCGACGAGACGACAGTACTGGTAACCGGCGGAACCGGCTTCATCGGTTCCTACGTCGTACAGGACCTGCTGGAACACGGCCACGACGTCGTGGCGTACGACCTCTCGACGGATACGGAGATCCTCGAGAAACTCGGCGTCGTCGACGAGACCGAGGTGCGACGCGGCGACGTCTCCGAGCCGACCGACGTGATCCGGGCGGTCAAGGAGACGGGCACGACGCACATCGTCCACCTCGCGGCGCTGTTGACGACGACCGCACGCGAGAACCCGCGTGCGGCAGCCGACGTGAACATCATGGGGACGAACAACGTCTTCGAGGCCGCACGCACGCTCGACGACCAGGTTGATCGCGTCGCGTGGGCCTCCTCGGCGGCGGCCTACGCCCCGCCCCACAACTACGACGCGGAGTGGGTCGACGAGTCGGAACTCGTCTACCCCGACACGCTCTACGGCGCGACGAAGGAGTACAACGAGCATCAGGCGCGGGTCTACCACGAGGACTACGGTCTCGACCACGTCGCGCTGCGGCCGACGGTCGCCTACGGTCCCTACCGCGAGACCGGCGGCTCGGCCTTTCTGGCGAATATCATCGAGAAGCCCGCGCTCGGCGAGCCCTACAGCGTCGAGTACGGCGATCAGGCGATCGACTGGCAACACGTCGAGGACATCGCCCAGGCGTTCCGGAGGGCGGCCTTCACGCCGGCGTCCGACCTGACGCAGCGGGTGTACAACGTCCGCGGCGTGCTCGCGACGGTCCGCGAGGCCGCCGAGACCGTCGAGTCGATCCTCCCCGACGCCGACCTCGAGGTCTCCGACGACGGCGAACTCCCCTGGACACAGAACCTGGACATGACGAAGGCCCAGGAGGATCTGGGCTACGAGGTCCAGTACGACCTCGAGTCGGGCTTCCGGAAGTACATCGACGTGCTTCGGGAGGAGGCGGGGCTCGAGCCGGTGTAGCGTCGGGTCCCCCATCGAGTTTCGATCGGTTTCGCGGCCGACCGGGTCGACTGGGTCAACCGGGCTGATTGAGCCGACCGGAGGGCTCGAGCAACTGTCATCGCCGGGAAGTTTCTTATACCAGACCGTGCAGCAGTGTACCATGGCAACGGAAACCATTCCCGAGACCGACCACCCGCTCGATCCGCTCGCACCCGAAGAGATCGAATCGGCGTACGAGATCCTGACCGACGAGCGCGACGTCGGGTCGGAGAGCCTCTGTATCAAGATCGAACTGGCCGAACCCTCGAAAGAGGCGCTCGCAGCGTACGACGACGGCGATGACGTTCCCGACCGGCGAGCCCGAATCGTCATCAGAAACGGTACCGACCGAAAGACGATCGAGGCGGTCGTCTCGCTTCGGGACGAAACCGTGGTCTCCTGGGAGCACGTCGAGGGCGCACAGCCGTCGATCGCCATCGAGGAGTTTATCGCCTGCGAGGAGACGGTGAAGGCCAACGCGGAGTGGCAGGCGGCGGTCGAGCGACGCGGCGTCGAGGACACCGACCGGGCGATGGTCGACCCGTGGTCGGTCGGCCACGAGTTCGTCCCGGAGGACGTGGACCGGTCGAAGCGACTGGCTCACGGCCTGTCCTTCCTCCGACCGAGCGAGGAGGCCGGCGACGAGGGGTACGCGAAGCCGCTGACGGGTATCCACACGTTCGTCGACCTCGACCGGATGGAGGTCGTCAACGTCGTCGACTACGGTCCGCCGGACGAGGACGAGCCGCTTCCACCGACGGGGATGGCCTATCGCGAGGACGACGTCGACCTTCGCGACGACCTGACGCCGTACAACGTGGATCAGCCCGACGGTCCGAGCTGGAGCGTCGACGGCCGGAAACTCGAGTGGCAGGGGTGGCACATGCGCGTGGGCTGGACCCAACGCGAGGGGCTCGTGCTCTACGATATCGGCTACGAGGACGACGGGGAGGTCCGCTCGATCATCGACCGCGCCTCCTGCGCCGAGATGTCGGTTCCGTACGGCACGACCGATATCAACGACCGGTTCAAGAACGCGATGGACGTCGGCGAGTACAACATCGGCCGCCTCGCCAAGTCGCTGACGAACGGCTGTGACTGCCTCGGGCACATGCACTACTGGGACGCCGTGATGAACACCGCGGAGGGCGATCCGAACGTGCTCGAGAACGCCATCTGCCTCCACGAGGAGGACAACGGCACGCTCTGGGAGCGCAGCGACTGGCGGACGGGGAGCGAAGAGGTTCGGCGTCGGCGCCGCCTCGTGGTCTCGTTCGTCGCCGCCGTGGGCAACTACGACTACATCTTCAACTGGTACTTCTACCAGGACGCCTCGATCGAGGTCGAGGTGCGGTTGACGGGAATCGACAGCGTCTCCGCGGTCGGCCCGGACGAGGATCCGTCGGGGTACGGGGAACTCGTCGCCCCGCAGCTTACGGGGCCGATCCACCAGCACTTCTTCAACTTCCGTCTCGACGCGAACGTCGACGACGGGCCGAACACGCTGTACCGCGTCGAAAATCAGCAGGTGCCGTCGGGGCCGGACGGCCTCGATCCGATGGGCGAGGCCGACGATCGAACGCACAACCCCGGCGGAAACGCCTTCTACGCGAAGCGCGAGAAACTGACGAGCGAGGAGCAAGCGAAGGACCTGATCGACTCGCTCAAGGGTCGGTACTGGCAGATCGAGAACCCGACCGCGGCGAACGGCCTCGGAAAACCGACGGGGTATCGGCTCGTGCCCGGCGACAACGTCGAGGCGGCGGTGCAGTCGGACTCGAGCGTGATGAACCGCTCCGGATTTATCAAGTACCACCTGTGGGCGACGCCGTTCCGCGAGGACGAGCGGTACCCGTCGGGGCGGTATCCGAACCAGCATCCGGGCGGTGCGGGGCTGCCGGCCTGGACCGCACGGGATCGGAACCTCGAGCGCGAGGACCTCGTGTGCTGGTACACGCTCGGCGTCAATCACGTCACTCGGCCCGAGGACTGGCCGATCCTCCCGGTGCAGGTCTACAGCTTCAAACTCCAGCCGGCCAACTTCTTCGACGAGAGTCCGGCGATCGACGTCCCGCCCCAGCACGCGATCGAGGGCCAGGACGTGCCCGGACACGGTCACTGCGAGGCCGACGCGGACGACGACTGATCCTCGACCTCGGCCCCCGCTCATCTCACTCCGCTCGCTCCCAACCGCTCGACGGCAATTCAGTGCGGCGTCTCGGCGGAGTCGTCCCCCCGGTCGAGCGTTCGTTCGATTTCGTCCTCGTCGAGGAGGTCGACTAAGCTCTCGTCGCCGGCGCGGTAGTTCTCGAGTTCCGATTCGGTCAGTCGGTCCTCGAGTTCGTCGTCCGAGAGGCGCGATTCGAGTACGTCGTCGAGGTCTTCCGGATCGTAGCCGGGTACTGGCATACGCTAACACAGCACTCCGACGGTCTTATAGACCGGTGCTCGTGCCGATCACCGTCAACAGTGCGATGTCGCTGACCCGCTCGGGTTTCGTCCCGAACGTCCCTCGAAAACTCGTCTGCCGAAGACCGATGTCCCGTCAGGTCATCGGTCGGTAGCGTCCGGTTCCGCCGTTTCGACGTCCGTCCCGCCATCGGTGGCGGGCGTCGGCGCCGAAACGCGACCGCCCCGAATCCGGCCGAGATCGACGATTTCCTGAATGTCCCGATCGAGGTCCTCGTAGTCGCTCGTGGATGTCGCGAGCGAGACGGTGACGAACACGACGTAGCCGACGACCATCGCGAGCTGGCCCCCGAGAATCCCCATCGGAAGGCTCAGCCCGAGATACTCCGCGCCGTAGGCCAAGACGAGCGTGAGGACGAGTCCGGTCCCGCTGCCCCACAGCGCCCCCTCGGCCGTCGCGCCCTTCCAGTTGTAGGCGACGGCGATACAGGGGAAGATGACCGCGGCGAAAATCGCCCAGCCGGCGGCGCCCAGCACGAAGATGAGGCCGGGGAACGTCGCGGCGATGACGCCGGCCGCGACGAGGACGACAACCGTCGTGAGACGACCGTAGCGGACCTCCTGGTCGTCGGTCAGCTCCCTGCCGCGGTGTTCGATGAAGAAGTCGTGGACGACGGCCGCCGAACTCATGTTGAGGAAGGCGTTGCTGGTCGACATGATCGCGGCGATGACTGCGGTCAGGACGAACGCCACGACGATATCCGGCGCGAACTCGACGAGCGCGAGCGGGAGCGTCGCGTCGGGGTTTCCGGGATCGGGGACGGCACCCTCGAGAATCCCCGCCTGAACGAACGGGGCGGCGACCCAGTACAGCGCGGTGAACATGTAGCCGACCGCCGTGATGACCGCGCCCCAGCGCAACAGCGACACGTCCCGTATCATGTAGAACTTCGTGATGGCGTGGGGCTGGCCGGCGACGGTAAACTGGATGACGATGACGGACAGCAGCAGGCCGATCGGGGCGATGCCGTTCATTC
The DNA here is from genome assembly GCF_051351675.1 of Natronorubrum halobium. NCBI lineage: Archaea > Methanobacteriati > Methanobacteriota > Halobacteria > Halobacteriales > Natrialbaceae > Natronorubrum > Natronorubrum halobium. The sequence continues at coordinate 4,260,030 of NZ_CP195595.1, read as the reverse complement.
CCAGCAGCGTGAAGTCGAAGAACGCCGGCTGATTCGTCGAGATGGTCGAGACCATCCCGCTCGTGCCGCCGGGGTAGTTCGTGACGATGAAGAACGTGCTCAAGAGGGCGCCGATCACCATCATCGCGCCCTGGATCGCGTCGGACCAGATCGCCGCGAGCATGCCGCCGACGACGGTGTAGAAGCCGACGACGATCAGCCCGAGCACCAGCGCTTCGAAGAAGCTGACCGGGAGGATGAGCGCGCCGATGATCCCGAGCGCGGCGTACTGGGCGGCGAGATAGCCCATGGATCCGAGGATCACCGACGCGACGCCGAGGAGGCGGACCCGCTCGTCCTGGAAGCGATAGTACATCGCGTCGGGCGCGGTCATCGCGTCGCGAAACTCGCCGAGCATCCGCATCTTCCGCCCGAGAAGCCAGTAGGAGATGACGAACCCGAGCGGGGTCCCGACGCCGACAATAATGAGGTACTCCACACCGACGGCGAACCCGGTTCCGGTAACGCCGACCATTCCCCACCCGCTCTGGATCGAGGCGAACATCGACAGCGCGATCACGAGGACCCCGCCACGGCGACCCGCGGCGAAGTACTCCTCCCGGTTCGTCTGATAGCGGGAAGCGAGGACGCCGATACCGACCATTAGCACGGAGAAGATGACGAGAAAGATGACCGCCGTCGGCGAGTAGTACTCGACGCCGATATCGCCGCCCCACGTTTGGAGCGGCGTGACCGCCGAGAGGGTCATCCGGTCACCTCCGGATCTACGTCTTCGCCGGTCGGTTGATCGCTCTCGTCGTCGGTCGGCGGCTCTCCCTCATCCACTCTCCGATCGCGCGTCTCGACGGTCTCAAAGGCGTATCCGTAGTAGATCGCCAACGCCACGACGGTTCCGGCGAGCACCGCGACGATTTCGACGACGGGCGTCGGAAATCCGAGCAGGAACCCCATCATCGTTGCGTCCCTCCCGTTCCGTTCGATACCCATTCACACCTTACCGGCCACTGCCTCGAGGTAACGTACCGCATGTCTCGAAGGGTCATTATGGGCGTTAATAAGGATTACTCCGGATTTCAACCCTGCCGACGATGAAAGCGCTAACACGCTGCCGCTGCCACCGGCTTCGAGACGGGACTGATTAGGCCAACAACCGCCGGACCGACCGCTCGCCCTCGTGGATCGCTTCCATGATCGTTCGCGGCGCCGCGGCATCACCGATCAGTTCGACGGGACGATCGTCTAACGCCTGCCAGAGGTCGTCGTTTGCGCGGTGAAAGCCGGCGAGGACGATGCTATCGACGCCCTCGACGCGGGTCTCGCGCCCCTGTTCCTCCAGCAGGACATCGGGCCACTCAACGGCGCTCACCGTCGCGAACGTGTGCAGATCGACGGGCTCCTCGAGCGAGAAGAGTTCGGAGTGGAGTTTCGACTTCGTCGGACCGGTGAGGTCGCTCGCGGGCTCTGCGCCCGGCATGACGAAGCGAACGTCGTGGCCGGCCGTTGCCAACGTCTTCGCGGTACCGATTCCTTTCCAGTGGTGCTCGCCGTCGTCGACGACGACGACCCGGTCGCCCGGATCGACCGCCTCGCGCTCGTTTGCGCCGAGGACATCCGCGCTGTGGAGAATCCTCGCGTCGTCCCAGCCGGGAACGTCCGTCCGCTCGATACCGAAGCTCCGGTACCCATGCGGGAAGTCGGGCGGACTCGAGCCGGTGGCGACGACCACCGCGTCGGGGTCGCGCTCGGCGATCAGGTCTGCGCTCACGTCGACACCGGTACGGACGTCGACGTCCTCGCGCTCGAGGGCGGCCCGCAACCAGAGAATCGGCTTCTCGAACTCGTCTCGGCCGTCGATTTCCTTGGCGGCGCGCACCTGCCCGCCCAACTGATCGTCGCGTTCGTAGAGGGTGACGTCGTGTCCCATCCGGGCGGCAACTTCGGCGGCCTTCATCCCGCCGGGGCCGCCGCCGACGACGAGTACGGATTGGGGTGTCGTCGCCGTCGGGAGCGTTCCCCGCCCGAGTTCGTCTTCGAACCCCGTCGCGGGGTTGAGCACGCATCGACACTCCGCGCCGTCGTACACCCGTTCGATACACCCCTGGTTGCATCCCATGCACTCGATGAGTTCGTCGAGTCGGCCCGTTCGAGCTTTCTCCGCGACGGCCGGATCGGCGATGTGGCCCCGGGTCATGGCGACGAGGTCCACGCCGCTCTCGCCGACGATTCGGTCTGCGTCGCGGGGATCGGTAATCCGCCCGACTGCAGCGACCGTGACGTCGGGGGTTTCGGCTGCGACCGCCTCGCCGATCTCCGTCGCGAGCGGCGCGTACAGCGCCTGCTCGTGTTGCATATCGGGGACGATGTAATCCTGTCTGAGGTACGTCCCGGCCTTGACGACGAGGTAGTCGACCTGTCCCGTCGCGGCGAGTCGGCGAGCGACTTCCGTGTATTCGTCGACATCCATGCCGCCGGGAGCGAAGTCCTTCGCGTTGATCTGCAACCCCACGACGAAGTCGTCGCCGACGCGGTCGCGGGTCGCCTCGAGCGTCTCGTAGACGACCCGAAGGCGGTTCTCGAGGCTCCCGCCGTACTCGTCGTCGCGGTCGTTCGAATACGGAGAGATGAATTGCGAGAGGAAGTACCCGCCGTAGCCGGAGTGGATCTCGACGCCGTCGAAGCCGCCGTCCCGAATCACTTCCGACGTGTGCGCGTAGGCGTCGACGATCTCGTCGATCTCGTCGGGCGTCAGTTCGTGCGGCATCTCTCCGTTTACCGGCCCGGGAATGTCGCTGGCCGAGAGGACCGGCCGTTCGCTCTGGAGACTCGTTATCTGGCGGCCGTAGTGGAGGTTCTGACAGATGATCTTGGCGCCCGCGTCGTGAACGGCGTCGGTGAGGTCCCGCAGTTGGGGAGCCATCGTCTCGGCGTCCCACCCGTGGATCGCGCTCCCGCTCACCGACGACGGGTGGTTGGCGAGGTAGGCCATCACGATGAGGCCGATCCCGCCCTCGGCCCGCTCGACGTAGTAGTCGATCAGTTTGTCCGTAATTTCCGTTCCGCTCGCGTAGTTGGTCGTGTGGCCGGTCATCATCAGCCGGTTTCGGAGGTCGACGTTCCCGATCGATGTCGGCTCGAAGAGGTGCTCGAACGAGTAGTCGTTCGGGGTATCGTCGGCTAGCACTGCTCGGTCGTTCTCCATGATGTGAGTCAACGTTACGCAGGATCTCCCATAACGATTCGGGCGATCTGCGCGAGACGACCGAGAGACGGTCGGATCCGAGTACCTCGACGTCCACATCGGGGACGGCAATACCGCTTCGATCGTGCAGAGCGGTACCATTTATGTGGATCGCTTCGGTTGGTAGTACCTGTCCATGTCATTCTACGAACGAGGCTTCATGGAGGGTACCCGGGGCACGCAGGCCGTCGACTGGGAGAAGCGAATCGACACCGAGCGGCTCCGAAACGAACGCAAGGAACGAGCGCTCGAGCGCCTTCAGGAGACGGACCTTGGAGCGGTCTTGCTGCTGTCGGACCCCAACATCCGCTACGTAACGGGGCTGGCGATGACCGGCGGCAGCGGCGCGGACCACTACACGCTGCTGACCGAGGAGGGCGATATCGTCCACTGGGACACCGCCGATCACGCGAGCAACCAGCGGTTCAACTGTCCCTGGCTGCACGACATCCGCTACGCCTGTCCCGGTCTCGGAAACGTTCCGCGGGCGTCCGGCCGCGACTCGGCCCGCGACTTCCTGCTCTCGACGATGGCCGAGGGCGTCGCCGAGGCGATGGACGAGTACGGCGTCGCCGACGAGAAACTCGGCGTCGACGTCGGCAACCGGGGGCTGCTCGCCGCGCTCGAGGACCAGGGCCTCGAGACCGACGTCGAGGCCTGCAACGCGATCATGGAGGACGCCCGAAAGGTCAAGACCGAAGACGAGATCGAGTGCTTGCGGATGGTCGCGTCGATCTGCGAGGCGGGCTTCCAGACGATCAAAGACGCCGCGAAGCCGGGGATGCGCGAGACGGAGGTCTGGGGCGAGGCCGTCCGCGAACTGTGGCGCCACGGCGCGTTCGTCGGCGGCGGCTACCTCACCGCCGGGCCGAACACGTGGCCCAAACACCAGGCCAACACCACCGACCGGGCGATTCGGCCGGGGGATCTGGTCTACGCCGACTTCTACAACATCGGCTACCTCGGCTACCGATCGTGTTACTACCGCACGTTCTCGATGGGTGAGCCGACCGAGGAACAGCAAGAGGCGTACGAAACCGCCCGCGACAACCTCTACGACGTCCTCGAGCGCATCGAACCCGGCGCGACGACCGACGAGATCGCACAGGGGTTCCCGGACATGGAAGGCGAACACGCCGACTACTACGACGCCGACGAACACTGGCAGATGACGACGAACCACTGGGCCCACGGGCTCGGGCTCCAGCTGTACGAGGTGCCGCTGATCTGGCGGGGGCTCTCGCCCGACCATCCGATCGAGATCGAGGAGGGGATGACGATGGCCGTCGAGACCCAGGAGCCGGCCGGTCGACAGGGCGTGCGCGTCGAGGAGATGGTCGTCGTCCGGGAGAACGGCGTCGAAATCCTGAGCCAGTGGCCGGTCGAGGAGATCACCGTTATCGACTATTAGAGTCGCTAGTACGACTCGACTTGATTTGACCGCTCTCGATCTCACACGAGCCACCAACACCACGAAAGCCCCTGACTCGCTCGACTCCCAGGCCTCGTTGCGCGCCTCACTTCGTTCGGTGCTTCCGTCGGCCGGGTTCCTCGAGCGAGTCAGCCCCTTTCATTCCCACCCGTATCGGCCGGTCGGGCAGGCCACCGCGGGTGGGAATGAAAGGGGCTGGCGGTATCCGGGAAGACGGGCGACGCAAGCACGCGACTGGAAGGAGCGCGCAGCGAGCCCTTCGACCGGATACCGCCAGGGGCTTTCGTGGTGTTCTCAACGGCGATGCGTACCACCAAACCGAGTCCTGTGACTGATAACCGAGGTACCAACAATTAAGCCGATTCCGCGTGATATCGGGAGTATGAAACTCGGGACGGGCCTGTTCACCGCCCAGCAGCGGCCGGACGACGACCGCGAGGCGAGCCAGTTGTACGACGAGGTGCTGACGCTGACCCGCGAGATCGAAGCCGCGGGCTTGGACAGCGCGTGGGTGTCCGAACACCACTTCGCCGACGACGGCTACCTCTCGGCGACGATGCCGACCCTGGGGGCGATGGCCGCCGAGACGGGCGACCTCGAGATCGGTAGCTGCGTCGCGCTCGGCCCGCTGTACGATCCGATTCGCCTCGCGGAGGACGCCGCCACCGTCGACCTGCTCGCCGACGGCCGACTGACGCTGGGGCTCGCGATCGGCTCGAACCCGCGGGAGTTCGACGTCTTCGGCGTCCCGCAGGACGAGCGGGCAGAGCGTCTCGCCGACCTCGTGCCGTTCCTCCGGGCCGGCTGGAGCGAGGGGGACCTCGACTACGACTCGTCGTTTCACGACGTGCCGACGGACGTTTCTATCACGCCGAAACCAACCGATGAGTCGGTGCCGATCATGCTCGGCGGCGGTGCAAAGCCGGCCGTCCGTCGGGCGGCCCGAACCGCCGACGCGTGGTGTGCCCCCTCCGCGCTCTCGGTCGAGGGCGTCCGCAAGCGCGTCGAGGATATTCGACGAGTTCGCGAGGAGGAGGGCCTCGCCGACGGGGACGACGACTTCACGGTCTACGTCCTCCAGCACGGCTGGGTCGGCGACTCCCGAGCGAACGCCTGGGAGACGATGCGCGACGGTTACTTCTACATCCAGCGACGGTACCAGGAGCTCTTCTCCGGCGAGTCCGTCGACGAACTCGAGGCCGAGCGCAAAGTGGAATTGAAAGAGCAGGCCATCTTCGGCACGCCGGAGCAGGTTCGCGAGGAACTCGAGACCTATCGCGAAGCGCTGGGCGACGATATCCACTTCATCCTCCGGACGTACCACCCGGGCGTCGGCACCGAGGAGATGGTCGACTGCGTCCACCGACTCGGTGACGAGGTCGCCCCGCGGCTCCGGTGACGAGACGGCACTCGAGCGGTTAGAAGTCGACGGTCTCGAGGATGGCGTCCTGAACGCGGACCGCCTGAGGCAGATAGTAGTCCTCGAGCGCGTGCAGCGGAACCGGCGCGTCGAAGCCGGTCACGCGCTGGATCGGCGCCTCCTGATGGAGGACCGCCCGTTCCTGGATCGTCGCCGCGACTTCGGCGCCGAGGCCGGCGGTCTTCGGCCCCTCGTGGACGATCACGGCCCGGCCGGTCTTCTCGAAGGAGTCGACGACGGTCTCGACGTCAAGCGGCGACAGCGTCCGCAGATCGACGAGTTCGACGTCGACGCCGTACTCGTCGGCCACGTTGTCCGCGGCGATGCGGGTCGGGTGGGTCATCGCGCCCCACGTGTACACGGTGACGTCGCTTCCCGCCCGCCTGATCGCGGCGTCGCCCAGCGGGACCTCGTAGGTTCCCGTCGGGACGTCCTCCCGGAACGCGCGGTAGAGCAGCTTCGGCTCGAGGAAGACGACCGGATCGGGATCCCGGATCGCCGCGGTGAGCAGCCCCTTCGCGTCGGCGGGCGTGCTCGGGGTGACGACCTTCAGTCCGGGCTCGTGTACGAAGAACGCCTCCTTGGACTCGGAGTGGTGTTCCGGCGCCCGAATCCCGCCGCCGTAGGGCATCCGGACCACCATCGGCACCGTGTACGCGCCGTGGCTTCGGCTCCGGAATCGGGCGGCGTGACTGACGAGTTGATCGAACGCGGGATACGAAAAGCCCATGAACTGTATCTCCGCGACCGGCCGCATGCCGGACAGCGCCAGTCCGATCCCCGTTCCGACGATCCCGGACTCCGCCAGCGGCGTGTCGACGACCCGATTGCCGCCGAACTCCTCGTAGAGGCCCTCGGTGGCGCGGAAGACGCCGCCGTTCTTGCCGACGTCCTCGCCCAGGACGACGACGCGGTCGTCCGCCGACAGCTCCGTGTAGAGTCCGTCGCGAACCGCTTCGACGAGGGTGAGGCGATCCGTGTCGGTCTCGCCGGACTCGGGCTCGGATCCGGACGCAGCCGAACTCATTCTAGCACCCCGGAGAACGCGTCGTCGCCGTACTTCTCGCGGAGCGCGTTCAGTTCCGCGCGCTGCTCGCGGAGTCGCTCCGGCGGTTCGTCGTAGACGTGATCGAAGAGGCGGTCCGGGTCGGTCTCGGCCGACTCGGCCGCGGCGACCGCGTCGTCGATCGTCGCCTCGATCCGCTCCTCGAGTTCGGCGTCGTACTCCTCGTCGAGGATCCCCTCCGCGTACAGGTAGTTTCGCAGGCGCTCGAGCGGATCCTTCTCGCGCCACGCCTCGGCTTCGTCGTCCTCGCGATAGGCCGACGGGTCGTCGGCGGTCGTGTGCGCGCCGTACCGGTACTGCACCGCCTCGATGAGCGTCGGCCGCCGCTCGTCGTCGGTCGGGTTCTTCGCCTTCCGGAGGGCCGCCCGCGTGACCTCGTACGTGGCCAGCGGATCGAGGCCGTCGACCCGGACCCCCTCGAGTCCGTAGGCCCGGGCCTTCTGGGCGATCGTCTCGCTCGCCGTCTGGCGCTCGCGGGGGACGGAGATGGCCCACTGGTTGTTGTTGCAGACGAACACCGCGGGCACGTCGAAGACGCCGGCGAAGTTCAGCCCCTCGTGGAAGTCGCCCTCCGACGTTGCGCCGTCGCCGAAGTGACACAGCACGGCCTCCTCGACCCGGCCCTGTAGCTGGTGGCCCCAGGCCATCCCCACGGCCTGTGGCAACTGCGTCGCGATCGGGATGTACTCCGGCAGGACGTTGACGTCGTCCGGAATCGCGTAGCCGTCGCGGTGGCCCCGAAGCGGCTTCAACAGCGACTCGAGGGACATCCCGTGGACGTACTTGGCCGCGTGCTCCCGGTAGGTCGGAAACAGCCAGTCCTGTTCCTCGAGGGCGTAACTCGTCGCGACCTGCGCGCCCTCCTGCCCCGTCATCGGCGCGTAGGTCGCGATCCGCCCCTGTCGCTGGAGGCTGATCGCCCGCTCGTCGAACCGGCGCGCGAGCGCGATGTCTTCGTACATCGCCAGCAGTTCCTCGGCCGAGAGGTCGGGTACCTCCGCGTTCGGCAGGACGTTCCCGTCCGCGTCGAGAATCCGGATCGGTTCGTCGTCGGTTCGCGTGAGTTCGGTCTGTTCGCTCGAGTCGACGTCTTCGTGCGTGCTCATTGGTAGTGGTGGTGGGAGTGGACCGGTGGCTGCTCGTGATGCTGTACCACGGTCGGTCCGGGTGACCCCGGGATCGGTGTAAACGATCCTCGAGTCAGGGCCAGAGCGCGGGACCGACGCGAGCGCGTGTGTCGCCTCGCGTCCGCGTCTCGGCCGCCAGTTTCCCTGTGAAGAAGAATTTTGCGCTAAAATCGGTGACGAGACGTCGCAGTTGCTCGGTCACGGCGCGTCCTTCCTGCCGACTGGCGGATATCATATCATATACAATCGTGGAGATTACACTTAATAGTTGCGCGAGACGCGGAGTCACGGTCGACGGCCTCGAGAATCAGTCGAAACGAGTTACCCGGTCTTGTAGACCCCCCGAGCGTCGGCGATGAGCGTGTCGTCGTCGGCGGCGTACACCTCGACGTCGACGACGCCGACGTCGCTGCCACAGCGCACGACGTCCGCTTCCGCGTACAGGTCGCCCGTGCCGGCGTTGAGGTAGTCGATACGCATATCGATCGTCGGCACGGGCTGATCGACCAGCGAGACCAGCGCCGCACCGCCGACGGTATCTGCCAGCGTGAAGGTGACCCCGCCGTGGGCCATCAACTGGTCTTCGTTCCAGGAGAGTTCCTCGGACATCTCGAGGTGACCCTCGGCGGTACCGTCGGCGCATTCGGTGATGTCGATCCCGAGGAGGGACGCGAACGGCATCCCTTCGAAGAAGGATTCGATATCCATACACACCGTCCCTCACGAACCGTGATAAAAGTGGTAGGTGACGCGGATGACCGGGGACGGGAGCCGCCTTAGCGGTGATCGTAGACTCGCTTGACCTTCCCGACCTCCGTCCGTTCGATCGTCCCGTACTCCACCAACTCGAGCGCGTCGGGCCTGAACGACAGCACGCTCTGCAACCGATCGTGGATCTCGCTCCGGAGGCGCTCCCGGTCGCCGTCGAACGCGTCCGTCAGTTCGACCGTCAACTCCAGAGTGTCGAGACTCCCCTCCCGGAAGAGGTCGATGCGGTAGTAGGGCGCGACCGCGTCGAACTCGAGGACGACGTCCTCGATCTGACTCGGATAGAGGTTGACGCCGCGGACGATCAGGAGGTCGTCGGCGCGGCCGGTGACGCTATCCATGCGAGCCATCGATCGGCCGCAGTCGCATTGCTCCCGCGTGAGCGTCGTCAGGTCGCCGGTCCGGTACCGAAGCACCGGCAGCGCTTCCTTCGTCAGCGACGTCAGGACGAGTTCGCCCTCCTCGCCCTCGGGAACCGGCTCGCCGGTCCGCGGGTCGATCACCTCGGGGTAGAAGTGATCCTCCCAGACGTGCATGCCGGCCTGAGCCTCGCACTCGACGGCGACACCGGGGCCGATCAGTTCGGAGAGGCCGTAGTTCTCGTACCCCCTGGCGCCGAGTCGTTCCTCGATCTCCTCGCGCATCGGTTCGGTGCAGGGTTCGGCTCCGTAGAGCACCGTCGAGAGCGGCAGTTCGCGCGGATCGACGCCCATCTCCGCGGCCGTCTCGGCGAAGTAGAGCGCGTACGACGGCGTACACGCGATCGCGTCGCTCTCGAGATCCCGTGCGAGTTCGACCTGGCGCTGGGTGTTGCCGCTCCCGGTCGGAATCACCGTCGCGCCGAGTTCCTCGGCGCCGCCGTGAAAGCCCAGGCCGCCCGTGAACAGGCCGTAGCCGTAGGCGTTCTGCACCGTGTCGCTCGAGTCGAGGCCCGCCGCGTCCATCGAGCGGGCCATCACCTCGTTCCACAGTTCGAGGTCGCCTTCGGTGTAAGAGACGATCTTGGGTTTGCCGGTCGTCCCCGACGAGGCGTGGATCCGCCGGAGTTCGTCGTCGTCGACGGCGAACAGGCCGTCGGGATACGTCTCGCGGAAGTCGGCTTTCGTCGTAAACGGCAGGGACTGGACGTCCTCGATCGAGTCGACGTCCGCGGGAGAAACGCCAGCGTCGTCGAGGGTCCGCCGGTAGAACGGGACGTTCTCGAAGGCGTACTCGACGGTGTCACGAAGCCGGGCCGACTGCAGTTGCCGCAGTTCGTCGCGAGACCTGTACTGGGTAGTGTCTGCCATGTGCCCGTATTCGAGTCACGGTATCAACTACCAAAGAACTTGGTTTTTCGACGGTTCGGCCGTCGATAGCCGGTTGTCAACGAGTCGCCGCGGGGTCGAGTGACTCGAGGAAAACGGTGCGGGCTGACGCTATCGAGCGCTCGAGCGGACGATGGACCTGGCGGATCGCCCGCTAACTAAATCGACGAGCGAACGCGACGACGGCTCGCGCGGTTCATACTGTTGGACAAAACGGTTCACACACCGATCGCACTCGAGAAGCCGTCGCCGGTGGCGACAGGCTTCGAGACGCGATCGGGTGTTCACGGACGTTTGTTCGACAGTATCACTCGAACTTTTCGAACGGTTGCTCGCAACTGGTGCAGTAGTGCATCGACCGACAGAGCGACGGCCCTTTCGGGTGCTCGCGGACGGTGTCGGTCGACTCGCAGTAGGGACACTCGGCACCCGTTGTCTCCCCGCTGGTCGTGACGCTCGGATCGAGGTTCCGTCTCATATGCTGAGCCCGAACTCTCGCAGGTCGTCTTTCCCCTGTTCGGTCACCATCTCGACGGTCCACTCCGGACTCCAGACGAGTCGCAACTCGGCGTCGTCGACGCCGTCGACGGCGGCGACCGCGTCTTCGACGTCTTCCGTGAGCATGTCTCGAGCGGGACACCCCGAGTAGGTGAGCGTCATGTCGACGGTCACGACGCCGTCGTCGACGCCGACGCCGTAGATCAGGCCGAGATCGACGATGCTGATCGGCATCTCGGGGTCTTCGATCCCGTAGAGGGCCTCCCAGACGTCGGCCGCGAGGCCGGTCGCGTCGGCGCCGGTTGCGGGAAGGTCGTCTACGGCCTCGCCCTCGTTGTAGTCGGTGTACGCACAGGGCGTGGCGTCGGTGTCGTCCGGAATATTGCTACTCATTACGGTTACTCTGGTTTGTCCATGATTCTGGTCGTCTCGGTGCGCTCGAGTTCGCGGTAGGTGTGGGTAAACTCGTCGTAGAGGTCGAACCACGCGTCGGTGTGGGTCCCGTCGCGACCGCGCTCCTCGGGGAGCATCTCCTCGGTTACTTCGAACTCGAACTCGTCGGTATCGTCGCCCACGCGGCCGTCCACCGGCAGCTCGAGGTCGAGCGACTCGAGGTACGGAACGACGATCGACAGCCACTCCTCGCCCATCTCTTCGAGGGTCGCGTCGCGAAGTCCGAGGTCGACGATATCTTCCTCGACATCTGGATCGACCGGTTCGAAGAGCGTAAAGGCGTACGGGAACAGCCGATCGAGCGCGTCCTGCAGGCGCTCGCGCCCCTCGTCGCCGTCGGCGAGCCGTTCGAGCCAGTTCTGGGCGTGCTCGAGGTGGTACTCCTCCTCGCTGCGGATCTTGCCGACGCGGTCGGCGATCTTCGGGTGGGTGGAGTCGACGAGCGCCTCGAGCCGGAGGTCCTCGGCGACGTCGTACAGGTACGACCGAAGGATGGCGTCGGCCCAGTTGCCGTCCTCGAAGGGCAGTTCGACGAGCGTACTGTGCCGGAAGTCGGCGGGATCGCGCTCGAACACCAGCTCTCGTTCCTCGAAGCCGATGTCGCCGAGGACGTCGTACCACAGTCTGGCGTGGCCGAGTTCGTCCTGGGCGTTGTTCGCCAGCGCGAGGTCGGACTCGAGGCTGGGCGCGCGGACCTGCCACTCGGTGTAGCGCTCGGCCAACACGAACTCGTCGTCGGCCAGCCGCTTCAGCAGCGTCTCCAGGGCCGTCCGCTCGCGCTCGTCCAGTTCGTCGGGGTTCTCGAGGCTCGTCGCCATCAGTCGTCACCCCGCTGTCTCTCGGCGGTCGCCTGCTCGCCTTCGGATTCGACGACCTCGCGGGCGTCCTCGCCGGTCGTGTTGTACGCCGTCGCCCAGCGGTAGGCCTTGTCGGTCGTCCCGCCGAACGCGACGTCTTCGGCGTCGATCTCGCCGACCTCGTCTCTGGGAACGACCCAGAGGCTGTTGGTCGGCTTGCGCCGGCCGTGCTGGATGGCGGCGAACTGCTTCGCCATCTCGCGGTCCGGCGCGTGAACGTTGCCGCAGTGGGTGTGGTAGCCGCCGGTTTTCTCCTGGCGGAAGACTTCCCAGATCATGATCAGTCGGCCGCCTGCGGCGCGTGGCCGCCGGCGGCGGTGGCGTCGCTCTCGATCGTGTCACGGACCCACTGGACGGCCTCCTGTGCGGCCTTGCGGCCGTTGATCTGGCCGAGACCGGGCTCGTAGTCGTTCTTCGCGATCGTGAAGAACTCGTCCCAGTCGAGGTCGCCTTCTTCGACCTCGTAGGTGCCGTCGTCCAGCTCGCGGATGCGCGGTTCGTCGGGAATCTCGAGGCCGTACTTCCGCGCTTTGGGGATGTACTGATCGAGGAATGCGTTGCGCAGTTGGTCGTTGGACTGCTGTTTGAGCCCCACCGAGGCCGCGAAGTCGTGGTGGGTGCTCTTGTCGTCGGTCGGACCGAAGAACTGGATGATGCGGGGCCACCACTCCTCGAAGGCCTCCTGGGTCAGCTCCTGCTCTTTCTTCGAGCCCGACATGAGCTCGCGGAGGATGTCCTCGCCGTGTTTGACGTGGAACCCTTCCTCGAAACACACCTTGTCCATCGCGTGAGCGTAGGGCTCCCAGCTCGTGCGGCGGAGCGTCGCCTGTCGGCGCATCGCCGCCCCGTCGACGAAGAAGGCAATCATCGGCGTCTCGACCCAGCTCTCCATCGGGTAGTGGAAGCAGTTCAGGAACTTCCCGTCGCCGTTCGCGAGGTCGTCCAGCATCTCCTCTCGGGTCTTGACGCCGAGCGACTCCGCGGCGCGGTAGAGCAACTGCCCGTGGCCGATCTCGTCCTGAACCTTCGCGGAACACGCCAGCTTTCGGTCGATACTCGGCGCCTGTCGGATGAACGGACGCTCCAGGTACGCGCCCATGATCTCGCTGTTCGCGTGGAATTCGATCATCCGGGTCGCCGCCTTCCGGTACTCCTCGGGGAGGTCGTCGGCGGGGCTAAACTCCCGCGGCCCCGCCCGGTCTTTGACTGTGTCCAGGTCCATCGTTTCATTCGAATGAACGCTGTATACACCCTTAGAAATTGACCGCCATATAACGAGGTTTTATATAATGGTGGATGATAACGGTGACCACATACCCGGTATGATCGACGAATGTCTCGCGGTCGAATTCCGCGTTCAGAACGACGATTGCCCGCTTTCGGAGGCGACGCGTGCGGTCGACGTCGAGATCGGTGCCCAGCCACCGCAACACCGCAGCGACGGCTACGATCTGCTCCAGTTCGGTTCGCCGAAGAGCGAGCGACTCACTCGCGTCCTCGACGACGACGATCGGATCTCGTACCTGCACGTCTCGAAAACCGACGGTCGCTACCGGTATCGCTGTCTGTCCAAAGAGCCGTGCGTCGTCCACCGACTGATCGACGGCGGTCTCATCGTCGAGACGCTGCGGTACCGCGACGGTGCGGCGATGATCTTCGGCGCGGTCGTCGGCCGCGACGTCCTCAAGGGCGTCATGGAGGCGGCCGGCGAAACCGTCGGCGTCAAACTCGAGCGCGTCTATCCCCTGCAGTCCGAAGCGAAGGAATCCCCCAGCCATCGGTGGGACCTCACGCCGGCCCAGGAGGAGTGCATCCGCGCGGCCCTCGAACTGGGCTACTTCTCGATTCCGCGGGAGGCAACTTCGGAGGCGGTCGCCGACGAACTCGGGATCAGCAAATCGGCGTTTCTCGAGCGACTCCGACGCGGCGAGGCGGCGCTGTTCCACCAACTCTTCAGCTAACGAGGCTTCACTGCGCCGTTCCCAGGTCCGTCCACTAGATACTTTTACTCCCGGGTTAGTGTGGTACCGTATGGCAGATACAGAAGCCGTTCGCCGGCGCATCGAGAGCGACGCCTACTGCGACACGCTCGGGATCGACCTCGTCTCGCTCGAGCCCGGAGCGGCGAGTACCCGACTCGAAGTCACCGAGGATCTGACGAACTTTCACGGAACGCCCCACGGCGGGGCGATCTACTCGCTCGCCGACGCGGCCTTCGCCGCCGCTTCGAACTCCTACGGAGAGACGGCGGTCGCGCTCGAGACGAACGTCTCGTATCTCGAGGCCGTCGAGGTGGGGACCGTGCTGACCGCTACCGCAGAGGAGACCCACGGCGGCAAGCGCACCGCCGAGTACGAAGTCGTCGTCACCGACGAGGACGACGACCGGATCGCAACCTTCCGCGGACGAGTGTACAAGCCGTAGCGTTCCACCGGACGAGCGTGAAAAACAGACGGAACCGTCGAACCGCACCTTAGGCGGTGACGCCGAGGTACTTGTCGAGGATCTCCTCGTCGTCCCGGAGCGCTTCGGACGTCCCTTCGTAGACGACCTCGCCCTGATTGATGACGTAGTTGCGGTCGGCGAGTTCGAGACAGACGTGGACGTTCTGCTCGACCAGCAGGACGGTGATCCCGCGTTCGTTGAGTTCGCTAACGATGTCCATCACGTCCTGGACGATGTACGGAGCGAGCCCCTCGGTCGGTTCGTCGAGCAGGATGAGATCGGCGCCGCCGACGAGGGCGCGAGCGATCGCGAGCATCTGCTGTTCGCCGCCCGACAGCGACGAACCGGCGTTGCTCGCCCGCGCTTGCAGGTTCTCGAACATCTCGAGCGCCTCGCCGACCGAGAGCGAGTCGACGTCCGGTGCACCCCCGTAGCTGGCGAGTTCGAGGTTCTCGCGGACGGTCAGCTCCGGGAAGATCTGGCGCTCCTCCGGCACGAGTGCGAGCCCCTTCTTCGCCGTTTCCGTGGCCTCGAGGGTCGAGAGATCCTCGCCACGATAGGTGACGCGCCCGCTCGTCGGGGTGAGAATGCCCATGATGGTTCGGAGCGTCGTCGTCTTGCCCGCCCCGTTGCGGCCGACGAGCGAGACGATTTCGCCCTCGCCGACCGACAGCGACAGGTCCCGCAGGACCTGCGTCTCGCCGTACCCCGAGTAGATCCCCTCGACCTCGAGCAGTTCCGGAGCGCTCATTCCATCATCCCTCCGAGGTAGGCGTCCTGGACGTCCCCGTCCGCGGCGATTTCGTCGGGCGTCCCCTCCGCGAGGATCTCGCCTCGGTTCAATACGGTGATGCGGTCCGAGAGTTCCATGACGAGTTCGATGTCGTGCTCGATGAGCAACAGCGTCTGATCGACCAGGACCTCCTCGATCAGATCGATCGTCGCCTGCGTTTCCTCGACGCTCATGCCCGCCGTCGGTTCGTCGAACAGGACGAGTTCGGGTTCGGTCGCGAGGACGACGCCGATCTCGAGGCGTCGCTTGTCGCCGTAGGCGAGCGCATCCGCCGTCTCGTCGGCGACGTCCTGTAGTTCGATCCGCTCGAGGATTCGATCGGTTCGCTCGTTCGTCTCGCCGTACCGATCGGTCGGTTTGAACAGCGATTCGACGAAGTTGTACCGGTCGCGGTCGAGCGACTGGGAGGCCAGCCTGACGTTCTCGCGGACGGTGAGTCCGCCGAAGATATTCGAAATCTGGAACGAGCGTCCGATGCCGCGGCGGACGCGTTCGGACGGCGAGAGCGTCGTGATGTCCTCGCCGTCGAAGTACACCGCGCCGTCCGTGGCGGGTAGTGCGCCGGTGATGAGGTTGAACAGCGTGGTCTTGCCGGCGCCGTTCGGGCCGATAATGCTCCGGAACTCGCCGCGTTCGACCGTCAGGTTGATCCGATCCGTCGCGGTGAACTGGCCGAATTTCTTGACCAGGTCTTCCGTCTCGAGGATCGTCTCCCCGGCGGTTCGCGGATTCGTTTCGGTGGTTTCCATAGCCATTAATCGTCACCTCTGACGCTCGGCTCGTCCGGTGCTGGTTCCGTTTCCGGACCGGGTCCGGAGCCACCCGACACGTACGGGGCGAGTTGGGCCGGCAGCGAGACCAACCCGCGCGGGAGGAAGATCACGAACAGGACGAAGATCGTCCCGAGGACCAGCCGCCACCGGGCCGTAAAGCCGGTGAGGATCTCTTCGAGGCCGAAGAAGACGCCCGCACCGATGATCGGTCCGTACAGCGTTCCCATGCCGCCGAGGATGACCATCACGATCACCTCGCCGGAGTGGAGCCAGTAGGCGAACGAGGGCGTCGCGTAGCCCGAGTTGAGCGTGAAGAGCCCGCCGGCCAGACCGGCCAGCGCGCCGCTGATCACGAACGCGCGTCGCTTGTAGACGGTCGTCTCGTAGCCGATGAACGTGGCCCGCTGTTCGTTCTCTCGGATGGATTTGAGCACGGAGCCGAACGGCGAGTTGAGCATCCGACGAGTGAGCAGGAACGAGGCGACGAGCGCTCCCAGTGCGATGTAGTAGAACAGCGACTGGCCGGTCAGTGCCACCGGGCCGACGAAGAACCCGATGTCGTGGAGTTCGATTCCCATCCCGGCGAGGCCGTAGTACGTCGAGATGCCGAACAGCCCCTCGGAGCCGCCGGTGATGTCGAGCCGGTACAGCATGTTGTAGAACAGCTCCGCGAACGCGAGCGTAATCATCGCGAAGTAGACGCCGCCGACCCGGATCGACAGGAAGCCGACGAACCACGCGATGGCCGCGGAGATAACGATGGCGAGACCGATCGCGACGAAGGCGGACTGGCTCACGTGTACCAGCGTGATCGCGACGGCGTAGGCGCCGAGCCCGTAGAACAGGGCGTGACCGAGCGACACCAGTCCCGTGTAGCCCATGACGAAGTCCAGACTGAGCGCGAACAGGCCCCAGATGATGATCTCGATCATCAGCGTGACCGCGTAGGACGAGTACAGCGTCCCCACGCCGAGCGGTATTAGTGCCAACAGCGCGATCATGGCGATCCCCAGTCGGTTCCGCGTCTGGGCGTCGAGGAATCCTCCCGTCCCGGTCAGTAACTCGCCGCCTTCCTCTTCCGTTTCGACGCCGAACAGTCCGCGCGGTCGAAGGAGGAGGACGGCGATCATCAGCAGGAAGATCACCGTCCCCTCGAAAATCGGGGCGTAGTGCCGCAGGAGCGTCTGGATGACACCCACGAGCAGCCCGCCGACGACGGCCCCCTTGAAGCTGCCCAGTCCGCCGAGGACGACGATGACGAACGCCGGGATGATGACCGACATCCCCATCGAGGGGCTGACCGACTGGTAGCCGCCGAGGATGATCCCGGCGACGGCGGCGAGGGCCGCACCCATGCCGAAGACCAGCGAGTAGTACCGGTCGATATCGATCCCGAGGTTGCGGACCATCTGCCGGTCCTGCGAGCCGGCGCGAATGATCAGCCCGTACTTCGTGTACTCGAGCATCGCCCAGACGGCGAACGCCATCGCGCCACCGAAGACGATGATGAACATGTTGTACACGCTGGCGTTGATCCCGAGTACGTCGATCGTTCCCCTGAGGATCGCCGGAACGGGGAGATTGACGTTGCCCGGCTCCCAGACGAGGTAGATCAGGTCGTTTATCACCAGTACCAGTCCGAACGTGAGCAGGATGTGATACAGCGGGTTTCGCCCGTACAGCGGCCGCACCGTGTACCGTTCGATCGCGACGCCGACGATACCGACGAGCAACGGCGCGACGAACAGGGCGACGAAGAACCCCGTCCCGCCGAACGGAACGACCAGCGCCAGTGCGAAGTACGCCCCCAGCGCGAACAGCTCCCCGTGTGCGAAGTTGATGACGTGCATGACGCCGAAAATGACGGAGAGCCCGGCGGCTAACAGCACGTACACGACGCCGATCGTCAACCCGTCGAACAGTGCCTGCGAGAGTGAGCCAATCATAGGTTAACGAATCGAGGAACGAATACTCGTATTACAGTTCACAGCCCGTGTCCTCACAATCGGGTGCGGCCTCTTCGCCGGACAGTTCCTCGAGGAGTTCGACGTCGGCGAGTTCTCCCGAGTCCGGCTCGGTACACTCGCCCATCCAGACCGGGTTCATCGCTTGGTGGTCGCACTCGCGGAACTCGTTCGGGCCGAAGATCGTGTCGTGTTCCATCCCCGAGAGGGTCTCCGCGACCGTCGACGGATTCCGCGACCCTGCCTCGCGGATCCCGTTCGCGACCATCCGAATCGATTCGTAGCCGACGCGCGAGAAGTTATCGGGCGGATCACCGTACTCGCTCTCGTAGGCCTCGACGAACGTTTGATTGTCGCCGGTTTCGATTTCTGGAATGTACCGAACGCCGCTGTAGGTGTTGTAGACCCCCTCGCCGGCGCCCGCCCGAACTGCCCGGAACGAGCCGGTCGTCGTCACGATGGGGAGTTCGTCCTGTAGTCCGCGTGCGCCAGCCTGCGAGAGGAAGATGGCGAGGTCGGCTCCGGTCATTCCCACGACCAGCGCGTCGGCCTCGTCGCTGACGTCGGCGATCTGGCTGATGAACGCCTCGAAGTCCGTCGATCCCGGATCCGAACGCGTCACGCCGATCTGTTCGTAGGAGTCGCTGATCGACTCCATCCGCGTCTCGACCTCGTTCAGGACCGATTCGCCGTAGGCGTAGTCGGCGATGTGGTAGACGATCTGGTCGCCGAGTTCGTCGGCGGTCCACTGGGCCATGACTTCCGCGACCTGTGCGGTACTCGTCTCGAATCGAAACACGTACTCGTTGCAGTTCTCTCCCGTGATCGACGTGTCCGCCGCTCCGGGCGTGTAGAGGACCTCGTTATTGAGCGCGAAGTCGTTGATCGCGAGCGCGGCCGAACTCGAGATACACCCCGTGATGAACTGCGCCCCGTCCGACTGCACCGCCTGTTCGGCCCGCTGGGTCGCCGTCGCGGGATCGAGTTGGGTGTCGTACTCGCTGTACTCGATCGTGAACTCGTACTCGTCGCTCTCGTTGATCTCTTGGATCGCGAGTTCGGTCCCCTGGTGTCGTTCGTTGGCGAGGTCGGTGAACTCACCAGTGAACGGTTCGAGGACCCCAAACTGCACCGTATCGAAGTCATCGTCGTCTCCGTTCCCCATCTCGTCCGGATCGCCGACACAGCCGGCTAACCCGGTTATTCCGGCGACGCTACCGGCGGTAATCGCCTTGAGAATATCACGTCTCCGCCCCTGTGATTTGCCACCTCGAGTCATACCTTCAGTAGATTACACCCGACTATAAAAATCGACCCCGTTTTATGGCGGTTTTATAAGTATACGTCGGCAATATACGGGTCCACCATCGATATACAGATCACTGTGTCCGCCGGTTTACCAGATACCTGTCAGCAGCTCCGACGCAGCCATTGCCCGCCCGCGCTCGCGTCCGACGGGCAGGTTCGGTTCCCGAGCGGCGGACCGGTGCTCGTGGTAGCCCTCAGACGTCTCGCGGGGCTTTTACTTTCGTCAGCCACGGAGGGTGATTCGCTTTCGCGTACAACCGTGCCCGCCGGTGGACGGCTCCGATACCGCTGTACCGGCCCGGTGCGTGGGAACGAGACCGGAACGTTATGTGAGATGCACACAATTACCGTTCTATGTATCGGATACTGGTCGGGCTCGAGACCGACGAAGACCGGGCGTTGGCACAGGCGTCGATGATCGAATCGCTTCCGGGGGCGAGCAACGAGATCACGGCGGTACTCATGCACGTGTTCCAGAACAACCCCGAAGGACGGTCGATACCACAACTCGACGGCGTTCGCCACGCAGCCGCGGCGTTCGACGAAAGCGGTATCGACTACGAGTACTACGAAGCGAGCGGCGAACCGGCACCGGAGCTGATCGCGGCAGCCGACGAACTGGACGCCGACATGCTCTGTCTCTCCGGGCGCAAACGGTCGCCGACGGGAAAAGTCGTCTTCGGAAGCGTGACCCAGTCGGTCATTCTCGGAACCGACAGGCCGGTCGTCACCGTCAGCCCGGACGAGTAAGCAGCCGACTGGCACCTCGAACACCGGCGATCGTGGCCGTTTCGATCTCGAGACCCTCGAGCTACCCACGTTTCGCCCATTTATAAATGCCGTAAATACACGGGTCGATCGTGATGCGGCTTCGACACCATCGTTCGAGTGTGAACGCTCGTGACGACCGACACCTGCTCCGCGTGGGATCCGGCGAACTGTACGGGAACCGAGGGCTGTCCGCCCCGATGTCCCCGGTTTATCGATAAGCGCGGCGACCCCGTCCTCGTCGAACCGTACTCGTTCTCGCGGTTCGACGACCTCGTTTCCATGTACGTCGACTACCCCCAGCGTCACCGTTCGATGGGGATCCCGCCGGCCACGCGCGCTCGGATCGAAGACTGGCTCGAACGGCTGCTCGAGCGCGGCTTCAACATCGTCGCCGCCCACGGGGGCCGCGTTATCGGCCACGCGGCGTACTCGCCGTGCTTGAGCGTCGAGCCCCAGTTCGTCGTGTTCGTGGATCCGGCCTTCCACGATCGCGGAATCGGGAGCGAACTCTGCCGTCACGTTATCGCTGCCGCTGCCGACGCCGGGCACGAGGCGCTCGTGCTGGACGTGGATGCAGCGAACGAGCGTGCCGTCCACGTCTACCGCCGAATGGGATTCGAGACGATCGAGCGAAGCGGGAACGATCTCCGAATGCGACTGTCGTTCGACGAACCGATCGTCGAGACGGTTCAGTTACCGCCCGCGGAGCGACCGACCTGACCGACGGCGACCTGCCGGTGGACATCGGTACGAAGGGAGGTTTTTCGGTCGGCACCGCTGCGGGCGGGTTCGGACGGTGGGATAACCGGTGCTCGTTCGTCCTCTCGGAACCGACAGCGAGCGCTCGACCGGCCGCGTTCTATCACTCCAAATGTCAATCAGTGCCACGTGTGCATACCCCATGATTTTTATCGAGGCGCTCCGGATTGTTGAGTGAGGATGAGTTATAAGCAGATAGAGACAGCCCCTCGAACGGAGATTCGAGAGCTGCAGAACGAACGACTCCGTGAAACGGTGCGCCACGCGTACGAGAACGTCGACTACTACCGGACGGAACTCGACGCGGCGGGCGTCGCACCCGAGGACGTGCAAACGGTCGACGATATCGGGAAGCTACCGTTTACCACGAAAGAGGATTTCCGCGCCGAATACCCGGACGGCCTGTTCGCCGTCGACGACGACGAACTCCGGCGGATCCACGCCTCGTCGGGGACGACCGGCAAACCCAAGATCGTCTCCTACACCCAGGGCGACCTGGACGTGTGGAGCGAAGTCGTCGCTCGCTGTCTCGCCGCGTCCGGAGTCGAACCGGGGGATACGGTGCAGAACGGCTACGGATACGGCCTGTTCACGGGTGGTCTCGGGCTCCACTACGGGATCGAAGAACTCGGCGCGACGGTGATCCCGATCGGCGGCGGGCAGACCCAGCGGCAGGTGGAGTTGTTGCAGGACTTGGAGAGCGACGTCCTCACGTGCACCCCGTCGTACTCGCTGTACCTCGCGGAGACGGCCGCGGAGATGGGTATCGACATCAAAGACCTGCCGGTGTCGACGGTGATCTTCGGCGCGGAACCCTGTACCGATCCGATGCGCGAGGAGATCGAGGAGCGACTCGACGTCACGGGGATCGACATCTACGGGCTGTCGGAGATCATCGGCCCCGGCGTCTCCAACGAGTGCCACGAAGCCCAGGAGGGCCTGCACATCTGGGAGGACCACTTCTATCCCGAGGTGGTCGACCCGCAGACTGGCGAGCCGGTTCCCGAGGGCGAGGAGGGCGAACTCGTATTGACCACGCTCACGAAGGAAGCGCTGCCGGCGCTTCGGTACCGCACCGGCGATCTGACGACGCTGACGTACGACGAGTGTGAGTGCAGGCGAACGATGGTCCGGATGGACAACGTCACCGGCCGCGCCGACGACCTCCTGATCGTCCGCGGCGTCAACCTCTATCCCAGCGAGATCGAAGACGTGGTCCTCGAGTTCGACGCGGTCGCGCCCTACTACCGCATCGACCTCTACCGCGAGGGCAACCTCGACCGCCTCGAACTGACGATCGAGCGCGAACCCGAGTTCGACGGTGACATCGAAGACCTTCGGGATCGCATCCTCACCCGCCTGTCGAACGTCCTCTCGTTTACGCCGGACGAGTTGGACATCGTCGATCCGGACAGCATCGAACGGACGGAAGTCGGGAAGGTAAAGCGCGTCTACGATCACCGGTAGTCGCGACGACGGTCGGGTGAGTGGCGTCCGCTGTCGGTTCGAACGGATACGCGTCGTCAGCCGATCCGTCGGGCGTCGATGAACGACGGCGTTCGGTCTCGAGCAACTGCGGGTTTCGCTGTCGAGACCGGTTTCGGGGCCCGCGAGAGTGGGTGTCCGATGTCCGATCGCCGCCGATCCGTTACACTCCTCGTATCAATCCTGCGCCGGGTCTCCGATTCCCCTTACCGAAGTAAACTATTTGTACCGTGATTGGGATGTCCACGTATGGCATATAGCTACGAGCCACATCACTTCGAAGACTTCGAAGAGGGCCAGGAGTTCCAGAGCGTCGGCCGAACCGTCACCGAATCCGATTTCGTCATGCACTCGGCGTTGGCCGGCGACTGGACGGAACTGCACACTAACAAAGAGTACGCGGAAGAAGGTCCCTTCGACGGCCGAATCGCCCACGGCCCGATGACGTTCGTCCACGCGACCGGCTTCGTCTATCGGACCGGGATCGTCGAGCGCACGGCGTACGCGTTCCTCGGGATGAATTACATGGACCTCCCGAATCCGGTTTACATCGGGGATACGATCTCGCTCGAGATGGAAGTCAGCGGAAAGAAGGACGTCGACCACGACGACGCGGGGATCGTCGTCCTCGACACCGAAATGACGAATCAGGACGATACCGTCGTCTTCCAGGGCGATATGAAGTTCCTCATCAAGCGAAAGGAGTAACGCACGCGACGTGACCGACGAGGCCGGCATGCGGCCACGGTCCGAGAGAGCCATCGAAATGTCGTCCGACTGCGACGAGTATTCGCGGTCGGCGATCCTCACGCTCGATCCGATGGGCTACGGGGGTTGCTTTGGGTACGGGACGCGGGTGCCTTCTCGTTCCACGATTAGCATCCGGTCAGGCTGTCAGTGTGACTCGAGCGCCTGAAACTCACTCGACACCGCCAATTCCGCAGATGCTATCAGATTTAACTAATACTATGCTATATGGGTATATGGCCTGTACGTCTCTATAACCGATTTGGGAAATCCGTATAGCTGACGGAAGATCGTGGTAGATTTGTGGAGTGAATCGACTGTAGTAGTGTAAACGTCATAGTCATATCGGAATGAGAGCTAATATGGACCGATCTCTGAATATTTCGGAGAATTTCTGCCGTTCTCCGTAGCAAATCTATACGGTAGAACTCTGCCGCTCTTTTGTATCGTATCGATCGATTCGAATACGGGATGCGACCGCGAACGAGATCCACGAAGATACCACTTCTCATAGTATATCGAACAATACCTAGAACGCAGACATATTTGGCTGGTCGGAGCTATTACCCGCGAGGGTATCGGCGGATGGGCTGCCCCCAACTCGAAACACTATTCCAAAATAACTTTACAATGGAAATCCAATCTGGGATGTGACACAGGTAGAACCGCGATCGAGCCCGGACGATCGGTTCGATTCGAACCCGTGTCGCCCTTTCGAGTCCGACTGGAGCGATCAGTATCGGCGTCTACCCGGTACTGAACCCGGGGAGACGACCGTCACTCGCTCGACGACCCCCGCGAACGCGGACGGAGGGGTCTGCTGGTCGATCACGGAACTCGGTGCGATCGGCGGACTGCCGCGACCGTCGTCCGAGCGGGTCGCGACTCCGAGACCGGCCGCCTGCGGCGATCGGTCGTTCGACGGTCTGGAACGAACGGATACAAACCACTAGATTACAGATGGAGACGATAGCATGACTGACGACGAATCACCGAGCTGGGACTTCAAAGACCGCGATATCGCCATTTTGTGTGAGCTCGCGGACGATCCGCAGCTCTCCTCGCGGGAGCTAACGAACGTGCTCAAGTCGGAGTACGATATCGACGTCTCACACGTTACCGTTAGCGAATCGATCCGCCGAATGCGCGACGAGGGCGTCTTCCGCGAGGCGATTATTCCCAATGAGGAGTACTACACCTTCGCGCTGTTCGAGTTCAAGTTCAACGCCGAACACTTCGCCGACAGTTGGCGAGACGCAATGACGCACATCAAAGAAGACAAACACACCCTGTTTTTCTTCCTCTCCGACGGGGAGTATCAGTGGAAGACCGTCATGATGTTCCGCGGCTCCGAACAGATTTCGAAGTGGATCCACAACTGCTACAAGGAACACGGCGACGTGATCGCGAATATCCGAAACTCGTCGGTCCACAACGTGTTGAAGTTCCGGACGGATCCGCGAATCTACGAGGATCTGCGGGA
Organism: Natronorubrum halobium; assembly: GCF_051351675.1. Taxonomy (NCBI): domain Archaea; kingdom Methanobacteriati; phylum Methanobacteriota; class Halobacteria; order Halobacteriales; family Natrialbaceae; genus Natronorubrum; species Natronorubrum halobium. Next base: position 4,235,336 of record NZ_CP195595.1, on the reverse strand, counting down.
GGAGCAGTACGAGTAGGACGCGATCCGTCGCGCTCGAGTATCGTCTCCGAAACGGCACTCGATACCGGGACCGGGTCGATCAGGTCCCGCTCTCGTTACCGTCTCCGTCCCGAAACAGCCGGTAGGTGGTCCGACCGACGGCCGCCTCGCCGTCGGCGCCGGTGACGGAGACGTCGGTGACGCCGGTCGTCCCGCCGGCCCGTACCACCGACGCTTCGGCGCGGAGATCACCCGTCGCCGGGCGGAGGTAGGAGACGTTGAGATCGGTCGTCGTCAGGCGCGCCCGACTCGGCTCCTCGAAGGTCGTCCGCAGCGCGAACGCACTGGCGGTATCGATCAGGGTCGCGACGATGCCGCCGTGGACCGGATTGTAGCCGTCGTTCCCGACCGGATTCTCGAACTCCTCGTCGCGGTCGATGGTGAGGACGGCCGCCCCGTCCTCGAGTTGGTCGACACTGACGTCGAGCCACGACAGATAGCCGTGGCGCTCGACGAACGACACCCACTCGGGCCAGTCGGTCGACGTATCCGATTTCGGCTCCGGTTCGGGGTCCGGCTCAGGTCCCGGTTCCGGTGACATTTATTCGCCTTCGAACTCGGGTTCGCGATCCTCGGCGAAGGCCATGGTTCCCTCGAGCACGTCGTCCGTGCTGGTCAGGAGTCCGAAGCCCTGGCTCTCCATGGTCAGGGCGGCTTCGAGGCTCGCGTCTTCGCCCTCGTTCATGACCTTCTTGGCGATCTCGAGGCCGATCGGCGGGCCGTTACGGAGGTCGTCGACGAACTCGTCGACGGTCTCGTCGAACGCCTCGCGGTCGACGGATCGGTTGATCAGGCCCCAGTCTTCGGCGCGGTCGGCGTCGATGTGCTCGCCCCGGAAGACCAGTTCCTTCGCGCGGGTCTCGCCGAGGACCCGGAGGAGTCGCTGGGTCCCGCCGCCGCCGGGGATCAGGCCGAGATTGATCTCGGGGGCGCCGAACTCCGAGCGCTCGGTCGCGAGCCGCAGATCGCAGGCCAGTGCGAGTTCGAGTCCGGCGCCGAGACAGTAGCCGTCGACTTTCGCGAGGACGGGCCGCGGGAAGTCGTTGACCGTCTCGAAGGCCGGCGTGACGTCCATCAGGTCGGTGGGTTCGACGCCGCTAAAGCCGGAGATGTCCGCACCGGCGCTGAACGCGCGGTCGCCCGCCCCCTCGATCGTCGCACACCGAACCTCGTCGGTGTCGACCGACGAGAACAGGTCGTCGATTTCCTCGAGCAGGTCGCCCGAGAGGGCGTTCATACGGGACGGGCGGTCGAGTTCGACTCGCAGCACGCCGTCCTCGAGTTCCGCGTTGAGGTCGTGATAGGAGTCGAGCCCACCGTCGTCGCCGTCGTACTCGTAGAAGCCTTCGCCGGCCTCCTCGCCGGTCTTGCCCTCCTCGACGAGTTTCTCGAGGTACGGGTGTGGCTCGAAGCGGTCGGAGCCGGTCTCCTCGTACAGGGTCTCGAGCTTCTCGAGGACCGTATCGAGGCCGATCTTGTCCGCGCGGCGGCAGATGCCCTCGGGGAAGCCGAGCCCGAGCTGGACGCCGGTGTCGACCTCCTCGGGTGTGGCGACGTCCTCGCCGACGAGGAACGCCGCGCGGTTGATCATTCGGGCTTCGACGCGGAGCCAGTCGAAGTCGCCCGCGTCCTCGGGCTGGTAATCGGCGCCGTCGCCGTCCTCGTAGTCGTAGAAGCCCTTGCCGGTCTTCTGGCCGAGCTCCTCGGCCTCGACCTTCTCCTCCGTGATCGGCGGGATCGGGCTGCCGCCCTCCTTGCGGACGTGGTAGCCGACGTCGATGCCGGTGAGGTCGGCGAGTTCGAACGGCCCCATCGGGTAGCCGCGCTCGTGGGCCATCGTGGCGTCGGCCTCGCGGATCGTCGCCTCGCCCTCCGAGACCATGAACGCGGGTTCGCCGCCGAAGGGGCCGACGATGGTGTTGACCACGAAACCGCGGACGTCCTTGCGGACGTAGATCGGCGTCTTGTCGATCGACTCGACCCACTCGTAGCCCGCTTCGGCCGCCTCGTCGCTGGTGTCTTCGCCGTAGATGACCTCGACGAGGTCCATCTTGACCGGCGGGTTGAAGAAGTGCAGACCGAGCACGCGCTCGGGCGTGTCGACGGCCTCCGCGATGTCCGAAATCGGAAGACTCGAGGTGTTGGTCGCGAGCAGCGTCTTCTCGTCGCAGTACTCCTCGAGGTCGCCGAAGATGTCGTGTTTCAGGTCGAGGTTCTCCGGGGCCGCTTCGATGACGAGGTCGGCGTCTTCGACGGCCTCCTCGAGATCGGTGGTGATCTCGATCCGATCGAGGACCTCGTCGGCCGCCTCGTCGATCAACTCCTTCTCCTCGAGTTTCTCGAGGCTCCAGGCGATCGACTCGTAGCCGTCCTCGACGAACTCGTCTTTGATGTCGCGCATCGTGACGTCGTAGCCGGCCATCGCGGTTACCTCGGTGATTCCGTGCCCCATGTTCCCCGCGCCCAGCACGGCGACGCGGTCGATGCTGTCCAGTGACATGGTCGTGCTGTCTACCGGAATCGTCTTAATACCACCGACACCGACTTAGCAATGTTAAGCGCGTTGTTCTCGGTTGTTCCGCTCGTACGTCTCCTCGAGGTTTCGGTGAACTTCGGTAACGGTGGCTCGAGTTTATTCCCCGATATCGTCACGGATGCTGATCAGGATGAGCGGGCTCTGGTAGGATGAACGGAATGATATCGACCTCCCGAACATATCGATCACTGAAAAACCGCTCTGCGGTGGCACGCGCTGTCGGCTGCCGAACGAAAGTGCGGTCAGCCGGCGATATCGTGTGAGGGACGAGCGAGTGAACGGGGAGGGACGACCCGTAAGCGAGCGAGTCGGCTGGGGAGGACGTGGAAGTCCCCGTTGCCACGGTCGCAAAACGATAGATGAGACTTCGAATACTCCAGCAAGGGCCGCTACAGTTGAGGGGACGGGGAACAGGTAATTCGAACTCGAGCTGGCTACTAGGGATTGCCACGCCCTCCCCAACCGATTTCTTCTCACGGGCGCAACGCGCCCGTTCGAATGGTCCGCGGAACCGTTGGTTCCGCGCTACGCTCGTTTCACTCGCTCATCCCTCGCGATTCGAACCGCGACGGAGTCGCGGTTCAGCGCGCCAACAGCGTTCGTTGCGACCGCTCGAGTAGCGTCGGCCGCAAAACGAAAGTCAGGTATTCGTTCGAAAGCCCGTTAGAGCGGCTCGTCGCCCTCGATGATCCGCTTCGCGCGGTCGGCCAGCGCCGGCACGCGCTCCTCCATCTTCGGATACATCGGGTTGTCGCTGTTGCCCTCGAGATACCGCCGGAAGAACATCTCGCCGAGACCGGCCAGCTTGTAGACGGCGAGCGTGCGGTAGAACCGCTCGTGTTCGAACTCGAGGCCGGTGAGCTCCTCCCAGCGCTCGACGAGTTCGGACCGGCTCGAGTAGCCGTCTCGTTCCATGAACTGCGTCGTGAGTTCGGGGATCGACGGCTCGGGATCCTTCGCGTCGCGCCAGTAGGAGAGCATCCAGCCCAGATCGGCGCGCGGGTCGCCCAGCGTGGACATCTCCCAGTCGAAGACGGCGATCAGTTCCGGCGGCGTTCCCGGCGCGAACATGACGTTGTCGAGTTTGTAGTCGCCGTGGACGAGCGTGTGGGGGTGGTCCTCGGGGACGTTGTCCCGAAGCCAGTCGCCGACCTCGTAGAGGACGGGTACCTCCCGCTCGTCTTCGGTGACCTCGAACGCCCACGAGAGCTGTTTGCCCCAGCGGTCGACCTGTCGCTGCGTGTAGCCTGCGGGCCGGCCGAACTCGTCGAGACCGATCCCCTCGTAATCGAGTCGATGGATCTTCGCCAGCGTGTCGACGAGTTCCTCGCCGATCCGTTCGCGCTGTTCGGGGTCGGCGAACCGCTCCGGTTCGTCCTCCCGGAGCACGTCGCCCTCGAGTTGCTCCATCACGTAGAAGTCGCTGCCGATGATGTCGTGGTCCTCGCAGGCGAGCACCGGGGTGGGGACCGGAACGTCGGTCTCGGAGACCGCGTTCATCACCCGATACTCTCGGATGACGTCGTGGGCCGTGTCGGCGGTCTCGCCCGGCGGCGGTCGGCGGATGACCAGTTCCCGGTCGCCCCACGTGACGAACAAGGTTTCGTTCGAATGCCCTTCCTGGTGCCGCTCGACGTCGTAGTCGTCCGCCTCACCGAGGTGTTCCTCGAGGTGCGCGGCGAGCGCGTCCTCGTCGACGAGGCGTTCGTAGTAGTTCTCGCTCATAGGTAGCTCGTAAACTCCGTCCGATCGGACGACCGCGCTGTCGTCTCTCGAACGCTGGTTCGTACTGATGATGTACAGTACCATTACTTCACTGCTTAACGAAAGTAGTTTTGACTCGAGTTTAAATTCACATCGTATCCTAGACTGAAGGTATCTAGTACCACGGTTGTCAGCGCTAGAAATCGTCGGTGTATCGGGTGGAGCGGCGCGAACCGCGCGGGCTGCGTTCCGTTCATCGACCGGGTTCTCCGTCGGCTTCGGCGAGACGTCGCGGTCGAGTGTCTGGCAGCGCCAGTCGGTCGACGACGCTGGTGCTCGGTGCTGGCTCGACACACGTTACCCCTGCTCCCAAACCCTTTTGAACGGAACTGACTAACTGGTTAGTTAAGTGAAGCTGGAACGCAGAGACGGTCCCGGATTCTCGAGACCGACCGACTGTCGAAGCCCCGTCGATCGATCGACCGCGAGTCACACCTGCGGGGCGTGACGCCGTGGGATCGAGAAACCCCGTCCGGCGACTGCGGGACGCCGCGAGCCGCGCGGAGACGAGTCGGACCGTCGTGGTCGGTGCGGTCATCCTGAGTACGTTCTTCGTCGGTTTCGGCGGCGGCGTGATCTTCCCGATCCTGCCGAACCTCGGCATCGTGCTCGGTATCTCGCCGTTCCTCGTCGGCATCATTCTCAGCGCGAACCGATTCTCGCGACTGTTCGCGAACGCGCCGGCGGGCGTCCTCGTCGACCGCGTCGGGACGCGCAAACCGTTCGTCGCCGGCATGATCGTCCAGTCCGTCGCGACGTTCGGCTACGTCCTCGCCATGATCTCCGCCAGGCCCGCGCTGTGGTTCCTCCCCGATATCCCCGCAGCCTGGTTCCTCGGCTCGAGGATCGTCTGGGGCGTCGGCAGCGCGGCCGTCTTCGCGACCGCGTACACGATCGCGGCCGACGTCAGCGACGGGAGTTCGCGGGGCGCGAACATGGGGCTCATCCGCGGTGGGATGCTCTTCGGGTTCCCGAGCGGGGTCGTCATCGGCGGGATCATCAGCGAACTCTCGGGAACGGTTCCGGCGTTCGTCGTCGCGACGGCGTTCGCGCTCGTCGCGAGCGTGATCGCGTACGCGACGATTCCGGAGACGCACATCGAGGGCGACGAACACCGGTCGGTCTCGCCGTGGGACGTCGACACGAGCGTTCCAGCCGTGACCGTCGGGTTGGTGAACTTCACGGTGTTGTTCGCCTACATCGGCGCGCTGTTCGCGACGCTCGTCCTCTTTCTCGACCGGAACGATCTGGGCGTCTTCGGGTTCGACGCCCAGGCGTCGTCGGGGATCTTCATGGCGGTGACGGTCGTCTCCGCGGGGATCTTCATGTTCCTCGGCGGCTACGTCAGCGATCGCACGGAGTCTCGAATCCCGACGCTGCTGTGTTTCCTCGGTACGTCCTTCGTCGGGTTCGTCCTGCTCGCGACGGCCGATTCGATCGCGACGCTCACGGCGGCCTGTCTCCTGATCGGTGCCGGACAGGGCGGCACGAGCGGCCCGTTGATGGCCTTGCTCGCCGATCTGACGCCGGACGATCGAATGGGCCGCGCCGTCGGCACGAACAACGTCCTCGGCGACGTGGGCGGCGGCCTCGGACCGATCGTCTCGCTGCCGCTCGTCGAACTGTTCGGCTTCGTCCCGATTTACGTCGCCTGTGCGACGCTCCCCGTTCTCGCCGGCGCGATCTTACTCGGCGGCGTCTATCGGGAGACCGGCCGTTTCCTCCCGAATCTGCAGACGCTCGAGGAGTCGGCCCGCGCGTCGAGTCGAACGTCGGAACACGCCGATTGATCGGTCTGGACATCCGGTGAACGCGGCGAGCATCGTCGATTCCTGCCCGCTCGAATTGAACGTCGAATCCCGAACGGATCCGGCGCGCAGTCTTCCCGACAGGCGCAAGCACCGCCGTCTTTGCTGAATGCGAACTACTGCGTCCGACATCCGTATGAGAACGACAGACGAGGAGTTCGGTCCGCTCGACGTGACCCCTTCGGGGACCGGGAGAAACCGAGGTCGTGGTCGTGGCCGGCGTCCACGGCGACGAGATGAGCGGCATCCGCGCGGTGCGCCGCCTGCGCGGGGCCGACCTCGACCTCCAGCGAGGCGTCGCGTTCGTCCTCGCCAACCCGGCCGCGATCGAGGCCGGCGAGCGGTACCTCGACTCGGATCTCAACCGCGCGTTTCCCGGCGACCCGGACGGCGACCGGGAGGAACGGATCGCCGCCCGACTCTGCGAGGTCGTCGACGGCCGCACGTCACTCTCGCTGCACGGTACCGAGGCCGAACCCACGCCGTTCGCGCTCGTACACAGCGCTCAGGAGCGCGAGTTCGAACTGGCCTCGGAGCTACCCGTGCCACACGTCGTCGATCACTGGGGAGTCAACGAACACACGATCACGACGTGTGGCTTCACCGTCGAGATCGAACTCGCCGCGGACGACTCCGAGGACGCGGCCGATGCCGCCGAATATCAGGCGCGCGCGTTCCTCGAGCGGGTCGACGCGCTCCCCGGCGACCCACCGAAGGCCGATCCGGACTACTTCCACATGGGCGAGCCCGTTCCGAAGCCCGACGGGGAGTCCTCAGAGTTCCACGTCGAGAACTTCGAACGCGTTCCCGAGGGGACCGTCTACGCGACCGTCGACGGAGAGGAGCTAACCGCCGACGAGCCGTTTTGGCCGATACTCATGTCCGACGACGGCGCCGAAGACATCTTCGGCTACCGGGGACACGAGATCGGCGAGTCGCTCGTGGACGTCAAAGCGACGTGGATCGGCGAGAATCGGGAACCGCGAGAGTCCGAGTAGCGCGCCGAATCGGTGCAACCTCTCTCGACGTAGCGTACTGAGTTATCGATCGGCGCGCAGTACGCGGAACCGCTCGCCGCACCTCAGCGGCTCTCGTCGTCGGTCGAATCGGACTGACGGAGCCACTCGTGGACGATCGCGTCGAGACTCGCCCGGGTGATCTCCGCGACGTCGTCGCGCTCGAGGGTGACCTGATAGATCCGCGCGCCGTTGATGCTGGCCAACAGCAGCGTCGCGACCTGTTCCGGATCGACGTCGCGAAAGACGCCCCGTTCGATCCCGTCCTCGACGATCGCGATCACGGTCGCCTCGACGGTCTCGTAGTTGCGGCTCAACTGCCGGCGAAACTCGGCGTTGTGCGGGGCCTTCGTGCGAACCTCGAGCATCGCGGTCGTGAGTTCCCAGTGATCGAACTCGGTCCGTTCGGGCGGGCCGAACAGCAGCGTGTCGATCAGGGCCTCGAGCCGCTCGACGGGGTCGTCGTGGCCCTCGACGGCGATGTTTCGCTCGAAGGCGTCCAGTAGGTACTCGAGAAACGCGACGAGCAGGGCTTCCTTGGTGTCGTAGTGGTAGTGGAGGACGCCTTTCGTCTTGTCGAACTCGTCGGCGATCGCCTGCATCGTCAGGTTCGCGTAGCCGTGTTTGCACAGCGCCCGATACGTGGCCCGCATGATCGCCTCCTCGGTGTCGACGGGCTCGCCGTCGGCGTTGACCCCCATATTATCTCTTCCGTCGCAAAATATCCAAAAAAGGGTTTGGGTATCGGCTGAGTAACACGGTCGACGTCGGCTCGATCCCGTCTCGAGCGTCGAGCCTCACCCACCGTCCGCCTTCCGCCGGGAAACGTCTTCGTCCCGGCTTACGCCCCGGGACCGTCCTCGTCGACGATCTCCAAAATCTCCTCGAGCGACTCGATTCGATAGGCGACCGCCGGCCCGTCTTCGGCGCCGAAGGCGACGCCGCGGATGCCCGCATCGTCGGCTCCCTTCACGTCGTGGTCGTAGCGGTCGCCGATCATCAGCGACCGCTCGGGCGCGGCGTCGGCCTTTTCGAGCGCGGTCTCGAACATCGCCGGATCGGGTTTCGTCCGGCCGACCTCCTCGGACGTGGTGATCGAGTCGAAGTGTTCGCGGACGCCGAACTGCTCGAGCATCTCCTTCCCCGCCTCGTCGTCGACGTCGCTCACGACGCCGACGTGGACGTCGCGCCGGGAGAGTTCGCGGATCGTCTCGACGGCGCCCGGAACCGGTTCGATCGACGACTCGACGTGGTGCTCGAAGTCGGACTCCCATCGCTCGCGCGGGAGATCCTCGCCGACGAGAGCCTCGACTCCCGTCGCGTACGCCTCGCGGGCCGACTGGAACTCGGTGCCCTCGCGCTCGCGGAAGTGGTCCCCGACGGCCGTCCGCCACGTGTCGACGGCCTCCTCGACCGTCACCTCGAGATCGTGTTCCTCGACGAGCCCTTCGACGAACGCGGCGTGTGCGCCCTGGACGGACTCGAGTTCGAGGATGACGCCCCCGATGTCCCAGAAGACGGCGTCCCACGCCGCGGTGCCGGTCGCGGCAGTGTCGCCGCGCTTCCGATCGTCGCTACTCACCGCTGCGCCCTCCGCAGTTTCGAGCGGTCAACCTCCTCGATGCTCGAACAGCCCGAGAGGCCGACCGTCAGATCGACGTCGGCCAGCAGGTTCTCAAGGACCGCTCGGACGCCGTCTTCGCCGTCGACGCCCAGACCCAGCGCGTAGGGCCGTCCCAACAGCACCGCGTCGGCACCGAGCGCGACGGCTCGGAAGACGTCGCTCCCGCGGCGAATCCCGCTGTCGAAGAGCACGGGGACGTCCTCGTCGTCGCCGGTCGCGTCCTCGACGGCGTCGACCACGTCCGGAAGCGCCTCGAGCGCGGGAATCGTGCCGTCGACCTGTCGCCCGCCGTGGTTCGAGACGACCATGCCGTCGACGCCGCGCTCGACCGCCTCGCGGGCGTCGTCCGGGTGGAGGATCCCCTTGACGAGGACCGGCAGGTCTGTCTGCTCGTCCAGCCACTCGAGGTCGTCCCAGGTGAGCGACGCGTCGCCGAAGCACTCGCTCCAGGACTCGATCGACGCCTCGGGATCGGCCCACGGATCGTCGCCCTCGAGTCGGTCACAGAATGCGGGATCCTCGAAGTAGTTTTTGAGCCCCTGGCCCTGCAGGAAGGGGAGGTAGCCGAGTTCGATATCGCGTTCGCGCCAGCCCATCTTCGGCGTGTCGAGGGTGACGACGACGGCCTCGTAGCCCGCGTCTTCGGCGCGCTCGAGGAAGCTGGCCGCAACCGCCCGGTCGGAGCTCCAGTAGAGCTGGAACCAGCCCGGACTGTCGCCGAGTTCGTCGGCCACCTTCTCGAAGGTGTAAGAGGAGACGGAGCTCAAAATCATCGGAACATCGAACTCGCTCGCCGCGCGGGCGACGGCGAGTTCGGCCTCGTCGTGGAGGATCCCCTGGACCCCGATCGGTGCGAGCATGACCGGGGCCGGATACTCGTGACCGAAGAGCTCGATCGAGAGGTCGCGACTCGAGACGTCGCGCATCATCCGGGGAACGATCTGCCAGGCGTCGAAGGCCCGGTCGTTGGCTCGGACCGTCGACTCCGAGCCCGCGCCGCCGGCGACGTAGGCGAAGGCTTCGTCGCTCAGTTCCTCGCGGGCGCGGTCGACCAGATCCTCGTAGGAGACCGGGATCTCGGGGGGCTGGCCCTCGAGCATGCCCTTGCGATACACGTCCTGTTGCCGTTTCGGTCCGTACTGTGGGGTGTCCGCTGGGGTGTCGTCTGTCATGGATTCTCCGGCGACGGGCCGTCTGTGCCGATATCCGGTGTCAGGTGCGACCCCGTCGCTGTCCGTGTATTCGTGTCAGCGATTGCCACTCACTTAATCCTACGCTCTTCGGGAGTGATGCCTATCTTTATTAACAGTGTCTTCATATATCCGGGTGTATCTAACAATGGTAACTCACCAGCGCCGGTTCGCAGGTGACCGCGTATGAGCACCGAACAGTTCAGCGTCGACGGCGACGTCGCCATTATCACCGGCTCCTCGAGCGGGATCGGCCGCGGAATCGCGGAACGCTTCGCCGCCGACGGCGTCGATGTCGTCGTCTGCTCGCGCGAGCAGGAGAACGTCGACCCCGTCGCCGAGGAGATCAACGCGAGCACCAGCCCCGGCGAGGCGCTGGCGATCGAGTGTGACGTGACCGAGCGGGAAGCCGTCGAGGCGCTCGTCGAGGCCACCGTCGAGGAGTTCGGCGGGCTGGACGTGCTGGTCAACAACGCCGGCGCGTCGTTTATGGCCGACTTCGACGACGTCTCGGAGAACGGATGGAAGACCATCGTCGACATCAACCTCCACGGCACCTACAACTGTACGCACGCCGCCGCGGAGCACCTCAAGGACGGCGGCGGCACCGTCGTCAACTTCGCGAGCGTCGCCGGCCAGCGCGGCTCGCCGCTGATGAGTCCCTACGGCGCCTCGAAGGCGGGCGTCATCAACCTCACGACGACGCTCTCCTACGAGTGGGCCGACGAGGACGTCCGCGTCAACTGTATCGCCCCCGGCTTCGTCGCCACGCCCGGCGTCGAGAGCCAGATGGGCGTCTCCGCGGACAACATCGACCGCGAGGAGGTCGCCCGCCGGATCGGCACCGTCGAGGAGATCGCCGACGTCACGCAGTTCCTCGCCAGCCCCGCCTCGTCGTACGTCGTCGGCGAGACGATCACCGTCCAGGGCGTCCCGCAGATCAGCGAAGACCGCGAGGTCTGAGGGACCGCGTCACCGCCGCTCGACGCGGTTCGAGGCTCGATCGCCGCGAGCCCGGCGATCGGATTGCGATCGCATCCGTGAATTTTCACACATCGCGACCCAATCTCCCAGTGGCGTCGCCCGTGACGGAATCCGAAGACGAAAACGGCCCTCACAATCCGACCAACATACGTTTACGATCCGGGTACAATACTCGCGTTAATGGATTCCTCGGATTCGACGTCGGATATCTCTCCAGCGGACATCCGGCGGATTTTCGCGCAGTTCGACGACCCGTCCAGACCGGTGGGGGCCGCCGAGGTCGCCGACGAACTGGCGTGTCCGCGAGAGACCGCCCGCCGAACGCTGATGACCCTCGCCGAACGGGGGACGCTCCGGACGAGAGACGTCGACGAGACGACTCGCGTCTGGTGGCGTCCGTCCGAGCCGAAGCGGCCCGACCGGGAGGAGTTTACCTCGTTCGTCGACGCCGTCGAAGAGTACGCGATCTTCATGCTCGATCCCGACGGTCGCGTCGTCAGCTGGAACGCCGGAGCCGAACGGATCAAGGGCTACGACGAGGACGAAATCGTCGGGACCCACTTCTCGACGTTCTACACCGACGGTGACGTCGACGACGGCGTTCCCGAACGGAACCTCGAGACGGCGGCGAGAGAGGGCGACGTCGAAGACGAGGGGTGGCGGGTTCGCGAGGACGGCTCCCGGTTCTGGGCGTCCGTCACGATCACCGCGATTCGCGACGACGACGGTCGCCTGCGGGGGTTTACGAAGGTTACTCGCGACATGACCGAACGCCGCGAGAACGAACAGCAACTCCGGCAGGAGCGCGATTTAGTCGAGCAGATCCTCGAGACCGTTCCGGTCAGTATCCTCGTGAGTACGGTCGACGGCGAGGTCATCCGTGCGAATCAGGAACTGCTCGATCGCCTCAACGTCGGCGAGTCGGCGCTCTCCGACTACGATCTCGCGTCATGGGATCTCTACGACGGCGACGACGAACTGATTCCCCTCGAGGAGTGGCCGTGGATGCGCGTCGCGGAGACCGGAGAGTCGGTGATCGACTATCAGTGTCAGGCCGACATCCCGGGAGTCGGCCGCCGGTGGCTCTCGATCAATGCGGCGTCGATCGACGACAGCCGGTACGGGGACGAACGCATCGTCTTCTCCGTCGCCGACATCACCGAGCAGAAAGAACGCGAGCACCAGCTCCGCCGCGAGTCCGAACAGACCGAGAAGTTGTTGCGAACGGCGCCGATCGCGATCGCCGTCCAGAACGCCGACGGCGACACGGTGATGGCGAACCAGCGAGCGCAGGAGGCCCTGGGTCTCTCCGAGCGGGAGTTCATCGACGAACCCGACGACGCGGGCGAGTGGGACCTCTACGACGCGGACGGGAACCCGCTCGCCCCGAGCGACACGCCGTCGGCCCGCGCCGCAGGGACGGGCGTCACGCTACGGAACGAAGAGATCGTCATCGATCCGCCGAACGGCGACCGGATGCAGTTCCACCTGAACGCGGCGCCGCTTTTCGGCCACGACGGCGAGGTCGAGCGGGTCATCGTGGCCGGCGAAGACATCACGGAACTCAAGGACCGCGAGCGACAGCTCGAGCAGCGAAAGACGGAGCTCGAGACCGAGTTGAGCGAAATCCTCGGACGGATCACCGACGCGTTCTACGCGCTCGACGACAACTGGCGGTTCACGCACGTCAACGAGCGCGCCGAGGAACTGATCGACTTCCAGAACCAGGGACTGGTCGGCGAGTACGTCTGGGACGTTTTCGACTGGGTCGCAAATACGCGGCTCCGCGAGGAGTACGAACGAGCGATGGAGACGCAGGAACCGACGTCGTTCGAGTTCTACTATCCCGACCCGCTGGACTCGTGGCTCGAGATCCACGCGTATCCGTCGGAGACCGGCCTCTCGGTCTACTTCCGGGACGTCACCGAACGCGTCGAGCGCGAGCGGCAACTCGAGGAGTCCGAGCGGCGGTACCGAACCCTCATCGAACACTTCCCGAACGGAGCCGTCGCGCTGGTCGACGAGGAGCTCCGCTACCAGACGATCGGCGGGACGCCGCTCGACGAGGCCGACGTCACGGTCGGCTCTCAAGACGGAGTGTTCGTCGAAGAAGCGCTCTCACCGCCGTTAGACGATGAACTCGTCCCGCGGTACGAAGCCGCACTCGAGGGGGAGTCCGACTCGTTCGAGATCGAACTCGGCAGTCAGGTCTACGAGTTCCAGACGGTCCCGATTCGGGACGACGACGGCGACGTCTTCGCCGCGCTGGGAATGTCGCAGGATATCACCGAACGCCGGGAGTACGAGCGAAAGCTCGAGGAATCCAACGAACGACTCGAGCAGTTCGCCTACGCTGCCAGCCACGATCTCCAGGAGCCCCTGCGGATGGTCACGAGCTACCTCCAGTTGATCGAACAACGCTACGATGAGACGCTCGACGAGGACGGCCGCGAGTTCCTCGCGTTCGCGGTCGACGGCGCCGAACGAATGCGCGATATGATCGACGGGTTACTCGAGTACTCGCGCGTCGAGACGCGGGGCGATCCGTTCGAACCGGTCGACCTCGAGTCCGTCCTCGACGACGTCCGGAACGATCTCCAGATACAGATCGAGGAGAGCGGGGCCGAGATCACCGCGGAGCCGCTCCCGCGCGTCGCGGGAGACCCCAGCCAGTTGCGGCAGGTGGTCCAGAACCTCTTGGACAACGCGATCGAGTACAGCGGCGACGAGCCGCCGCGCGTGCACGTGACCGCGGAGCCCCGGGGCCGCGAGTGGGAGATATCGGTGGAGCCCCGGGGCCGCGAGTGGGAGATATCGGTGCGCGACGAGGGGATCGGCATCGATCCCGACGACGCCGATCGAATCTTCGAGGTGTTTCAGCGACTCCACAGTCAGGAGGAACACGCCGGAACGGGGATCGGACTCGCGCTCTGTCGACGCATCGTCGAGCGCCACGGCGGCGAGATCACCGTCGACTCCGAGCCCGGCGAGGGAACGACGTTCTCGGTGACGCTCCCGGCAGCCGACGGCGACGACGAGTGACCGAACCGGTCGCACGCGACGGGATTTCGGCTTTCGGGATCCGTCGACGCTGCTTTCACTCGGGTCCAGCGTAAACGATTCACCCTGCGCCACCGGTTCCCATACATCCAAAAGGGCGGCTCTTCTCTGTGCACAACGATGACAGACAGAGACGTTCACCTCCCGGTCGCGGCCCAACCGACCGTCGACTCGATCGTCGACTACACCAAATTGGCGGAGGAGGGCGGCTACGACTGCGCCTGGCTCCCCGAAACCTGGGGTCGAGACGGCGTGGTCGTCCTGACCGCAATGGCCGAACGGACCGAGTCGATCGATCTCGGCTCGAGCATCCTCAACACCTACTCGCGCTCGCCGGCCCTGCTGGGCCAGACGGCGGCGACGATGCAGGAGATCTCCGACGGCCGGTTCCGCCTCGGACTCGGCCCGAGCGGCCCCGTCGTGATCGAGAACTGGCACGGCATGGAGTACGGCAACCCGCTTCGACGAACCCGCGAAACCGTCGAGATCGTCCGCGAGGTGCTCTCCGGAGAGCCGGTCAACTACGACGGCGACGACTTCCAGCTCTCGGGCTTCCGCCTGCGCTGTGAGGCGCCGGAGCCGTCCCCGCCGATCGAGGTCACCGGGATGGGTCCCAAGGCCGTCGAACTCGCCGGTCGCTTCGCCGACGGCTGGCACGGCATCATGCTCACCCCCGAGGGAATGGCCGACCGCCTCGAGGACATCGAACGTGGGGCCGAACTCGGCGACCGAGATCCCGACGACGTCCACGTCACGACCGGCGTCACCTGCTGTGCGCTGGACGATCCCGAGCGTGCGCGCGAACTCACCCGCCAGCACATCGGGTTCTATATCGGCGGCATGGGCACGTTCTACCGCGACGCGCTCGAACGGCAGGGGTACGACGAGGCGCCCGAAATCCACGACGCCTGGCAGGCGGGCGACCGCGGGCGCGCGCTCGAACTGGTCGACGAGAGCATCCTCGACGATCTCTGTGCCTTCGGAACGCCCGAAGAGACGCGCGAGCAACTCGAGGCCTACGAGGCCGTCGACGGGCTCGATGCCGTCGCGATCAGTTTCCCGCGCGGCGCCGACGAGGACGAGGTTCGACGGACGATGAAGGCCGTTGCTCCCGATCGCGCCTGAGCGTCGTTGCTCGATACGCCGCCCAACCGCTATTCGTTCTCTCCTCCACCGGCCGCGAGCCGACACGCTCCCGACAGCTACAAACCTCGAACCGTCCCAGTTCCTGCTATGCCCGGCAAGGTGAGCCCGGACGACTTGCTCGCACACGTCTTCGGTCGGACGGGAACGGCCGCCGACGACGAGACGGTCCTGCAGGGACCGGCGGACGGCGAGGACGCCGCCGCGATCGCACTCTCCGGCGACGACACGCTCGTCGTCAGCTCCGACCCGATCTCGCTCGCGGCCGAGGGGGTCGGCACGCTGGCCGTCCCCGTCGCCTGTAACGACGTTGCGGCCTCCGGAGCCGATCCGCGCTGGCTGACCGCCGTGATCATGCTCCCCGACGAGGCGACGTCCCTCGAGACGATTACGCGCGATCTCGACGCCGCCGCGAGAGATATCGGCGCGTCGATCGTCGGCGGTCACTCGGAGTACGTCGACCAACTCGAGCGACCGATTCTCTCGCTGACGGCGATGGGAACGGCCGAGTCGTTCGTCCCGACGGGCGGCGCAGAACCCGGCGACAGCGTTCTCCTCACGAAGGCGGCGGGAATCGAGGGGACGGCCATCCTCGCGGCCGACTTCGGGGACGATCTCGGGGTCGACGACGACACCCGCGAGCGCGCCCAGACGTTCTTCGAGGAGATCAGCGTCGCCCCCGACGCTCGAGCGATCCGGGACCGCGCGACCGCGATGCACGATCCCACGGAGGGCGGCGTCGCGGCCGGCCTGCTCGAGATCGCCCGCGCCTCGGGCGTCCGACTCGAGATCGATCGCGAGGCCGTCCCGGTTCGCGACGAGACGAAACGGCTGTGCGAGGCGGCCGACGTCGATCCGCTCCGAATCTTCGGCTCCGGAGCGTTGCTCGCGACCGTTCCGAGCGACGCGGTGGACGACTGTCTCGCGGCCCTCTCGGACGCGGGACTCGAGGGTGCCGAGATCGGCTCGGTGCACGAAGGGGCGTTCGCACTCGGTCTCGACGGGGAGTCGATCACCGATCCCGTCGAGGACGACCTCTATCCCCTCTGGGCGGCGGCCGATAGCGAGGACTGACCGTTCCGGCGTCTCGATTCGAGTCTGCGGGATCCGACCGTGTGCCCGAATTCGCGTGCATGCCTCTTATTGACGCGAGTACGGTCATCACACCATGGCGAAAGTCGCGTACGAGGCACCCGACGGGACCGCCGAGGAAGCAGTCGACGCCGGGAACATCACGGATTCGGGCAAGGTACAGGGTCTCCGGATCAAACTCGAGGACGAGAGTTACATCCACCTGCCGTACACCCGCGTTTACTGGGTTCGGATGAGCGAAGACGAGGGGAAAGCCGACTACTCGTCCGCGTAGGGGTTCCGATCCGTTTTCGCGCAGCGGTCTCGGTGCGTTTTGCGTAGCGGTCACGGTCTACCCGACGGTCGATCGGTCGCGCTGGGACCGAATCGGAGACGCCGTGTTTGCAGCCTCATTATCGCTTCAGAGAACGTCATTCTGACGTGATAATAAATAGAAGCATTTACACGTCATTCTTGGCTATCAAGGATAGAATGGATTCGACTTCCGAGGCCGACGCAGAACTCCGCAAACGGGTCCGCCAGCAGGAAGTCGTCGCCGAACTCGGACAACACGCACTCGAGACCGACGACCTCGACGGGTTACTGCACGACGCCTCGGTTGCCGTCGCAGAAACGCTCGACACCGAGTACGTGGAGACGCTCGAGTTGCTCCCCGACGGTGAGACGCTCTTTCTCCGGGACGGCGTCGGGTGGCGAGACGGACTGATCGGGTCGACGACGGTTCCCGCAAACGAGGACTCGCAGGCGGGATACACGCTGCTCACCGAACATCCGATCATCGTCGGCGATCTCCGGAGCGAAGAGCGACTCTCCGAACCGGCGTTGCTCACCGACCACGACGTCGTCAGCGGGATCAGCGTCAGAATCGGCTCGGTCGACGACCCGTGGGGCGTGCTGGGCGCGTATACGACCGACCGACGCGAGTTCACGGACCACGACGCCACCTTCGTCCGGAGTATCGCGAACATCCTCGCGACGGCGATCGAGAGCGTCCAGACGCGGCGCAGACTCGAGGAGAGTTACGGCCGCATCTCGGACGCGTTCTTCGCCCTCGACGAGGACTGGAACTTCACGTACTTCAACGAGCGCGCACACGAGTTGATCAACCCCGAGGATCGGGAACTGCTCGGAAAGACGATATGGGAGGAGTTTCCGGCGGCGATCCGACAGCAGTTCGAACAGCAGTACGAGCGAGCGATGTACGAACAGGAGACCGTCTCGTTCGAGGGCTACTATCCGGAGCCGCTCGACAAGTGGTTCGAGGTCCGTGCCTACCCCTCCGACACCGGGCTCTCGGTCTACTTCCGGGACATCACCGAGCGCAAGGAGCGCGACCGTGAACGCGAACTGTTCCGGACGCTGCTCGATTACTCCAACGACAGCGTGTTGGTGATCGAGCCGGAGACGGGCCAGTTCATCGACGTCAACGAGACGGCCTGTCGCCGGCTCGGCTACGACCGGGACGAACTGCTCGATCTGACGGTCCCCGACATGGAACGGCGATTCGACGACGTCGAGGAGTGGCGATCCCACGTCGAGGAGGTGAAAGCCGAGGGCGCCGTGACGATTACCGGCGAACACGAGCGGAAGGACGGGACCACCTATCCGGCGGAGGTCAACGTCGCTCACGTGGAACTGGATCGCGCGTACATGATCGGGATCGCGCGCGACATCACCGAGCGACGGAAGCGAGAACGAGAACTCGAGGAGTCGAACGAGCGGCTCGAACAGTTCGCCTACGCGGCCTCCCACGACCTCCGGGAGCCCCTGCGGATGGTCTCCAGCTACCTCCAGCTCGTCGAGAGCCGCTACGCCGACGAACTCGACGACGACGGCGAGGAGTTCATCGAGTACGCCATCGACGGCGCCGACCGGATGCGCGAGATGATCGATGGGTTACTCGAGTACTCGCGCGTCGAGACGCGCGGCGATCCGTTCGAGCCGGTGGACCTCGAGTGTCTCCTCGACGACGTGCTCGAGGACCTCTCGCTGCAGATCGAGGAGACGAACGCCGAGGTTACGGCCGACCGACTGCCGCGCGTCGCGGGTGACCCCAGCCAGTTACGGCAGGTGTTTCAGAATCTGCTGTCGAACGCGATCACGTACAGCGGCGACGAACCGCCCCGCATTCACGTTTCGGCCGAACGGAACGGGCGAACGTGGGCGGTGTCGATCCGGGACGAGGGAATCGGAATCGATCCCGCGGAACAGGACCGCGTCTTCGAGGTCTTCCAGCGACTCCACAGTCGCGAGGAACACGAGGGAACCGGGATCGGTCTCGCGCTCTGTCGACGGATCGTCGAGCGTCACGGCGGCGAAATCGGTGTCGAGTCCGAGCCCGGCGAGGGAGCGACGTTTACGATGACCCTTCCCTCGGCGCAAAACTGACGCTTCGTCCGGGTGTGTCCCTGCGGCGTACCCGCTCTGCGATCCTCACTTCTCGACGAGCAGCGTGTTCATCGTGTCCGGCACCACGAGCACCTCGCTGCCCGCCTCGAGCGCATCGGAGACGTCGTCTCGAGCGTGCATGAGACAGTCGTCGACGACCTCGGCCGCCTCGCTGTTCGTCACGTACAGGTCGTGGTCGCGTAGCACTCGAGCGACGACGAACGCGCGCTGTGCGCCGGGTTCGTACCCCTTGCGCATCTCACGGTAGAGTGAATCGGCGTCCGTAGCGTCGCTCAATCGACGGTAAAACCGCTGCTCGCCGGTTCCGTTGCCGGCACCCTCGGGGAGTTCCGCAGGCACGACGAGGCGCCCGTCCTCCCAAAGCGGATTTCGATCGCCGAGCGCGACGTAGGTCGCACCGCGAGTCGCCTGATAGAGGTTGGCGTCCTTCGGCGCGCCGACCCCGCAGACGACGGCGTCGTACGCGCGGTCGATCGGCACCGAGAGGGCGTCTCGAGCGATTTCGGCGAGTTCGCGGACGACCCGTCGGCCCTCCCCGGCCCGGACGCCGAGCACGCCCGCAGGGCCGTAGGACAGGTTGATCGAGAAGTCGACGCCGGCGAGGTCGCCGGCCTCGTCGACCGTCTCGCGGAAGGGGTTGCCCTCGACGCGGCCGAGTCGGACGCCGTCGCGGGCGAGCATTTCGGGACCGTGCGTGTACCGGATGAGCGACTCGCTACCCGCACCGATGACGACCGTCTTCGCGCCGCCGCTGAAGCCCGCGTACTGGTGGGGTTCGACCACGCCGGTCGAGAGCACCGCGTCGGCGTTCGCGGCCGGTTCGCCGATCTCGACCGGAACGTCTTCGTCGTCGCGACTGACCGTTCCGACCTCCACGACCGCGTCCAGATCGTGGTTGACCGCCAGATCGGCGTGCGGCCCCAGCATCGCTTCGATTTCGTCGTCCGTCATCGGTCGGTGCAGTCCGAGTCCGATGACGACCGTCACCTGCTCGCGCTCGAGGCCGACGTCCGCGAGCCGCTCGAGTAAGACGTCGAGCAACACGTCGTCCGGCGCGTTGCGGGTGATATCGGTGACGACGAGGGCGACGTCGTCGTCGGGATCGACGCGGGACGCGAGCGAGGGGCCGAGGGGATCCTCGAGCGCGCGTTCGGCGGCCTCGCGGACGTCGACGGGTGAACCGCCGGCCGGTTCGGCGACCGTGACGTCGCAGTCCGGGAGCGAGACGGCCGTCGTTCCGGTCCCCAGCGGGATGTTCATACTCCTCGTTCGGCCGCGGACGAGAAAAACGTCGGCGATTCAGCCCCCATTCAGTTCGAAGACGGGACGATCTACGCTCCGGTTACGACTCCGTCCGTGCCACCTCGAGGATACCGGTCCGGAACCAGCCGACGACGGCCGGGGCGAACACGATCCACGCGACGAGCGCGGCGTAGAGTGCGGCGAGGAGGGGCGTGAGGTCGACGACCGCTTCGGCGAGTTGGAGGGCGACGAGGACCCCACTCCCGACGACGACGAGGACGGCCCCCTCGAGTCGGGAGCGCAGCGGCGGCAGCCGATCGATCCAGCCGGCGGTGAGCAGGCCGCCGATCGCGCCGCCGAGCGAGAGGACCGCGTAGACGGCCGCGCCGGTGACGTAGACCGCGGGAATCGCGAGGGCGACCGCGACCGCGAAGCCGACGGTCGGCATCCCGCGACTGAGCCGATTCATCGCGGCGACGAACGCGACGCCGAGTATCGCGCCGACGATCACGTCACCGAGGTAGTGGACGCCGAGTACGACCCTCGAGAGCGAGACGGCTACGACGAGCGTTCCGGCACCGAGGAGTGCGACCGGATCTCGAAGTCGGTCGTACACCGAGACGAGACCGCCGTAGACGACCGCCGACGCGAAGGCGTGGCCGCTCGGGAAGCCGTAGCCCTCGACGTCGATCGACGTGAGATAGACCGCTTCCGGCGGTCGCGGGAGTCCGAGCAGCGTCTCGAGGGCCAGGATAAACCCGAGTCCGGCGACGGCGTAGCTGATCACGAGCGCGCTCCGGCGGCGGCCCCCACACCAGAACAGCACTGCGAGTAACACCATCAACGTCGCCGGACTGCCGAGTTCGGTGACGGCGACGACGATATCGGCGTACTCGGCCGAAATAGCGTCGCGGACGATCTCGCTCTCCTCCTCGAGTCGCATGTCGTCTTCTTGTATAGATTTCTGAAAGAAAAACGTTCGTCTTGCCGTATTCGAGTCCGCGACGGTCGGCTGATTGCTCGTCTCATCCGAGATCAGTCCTGTATAGTTATTAGTATAGTGTCAATTACGTCTGAGAATCAAAGGGTAAGCACTGTCTTTATACAGTGCTGTATGGGGAGACAGGAACGAGGATGGCGACGTTCGTGGAGTTAGCGTTGTCCGCAACTGATACTGCACTGGGCAGGGTATTCGATCGGATTCCATCGTTTCACTGCAGGATGGAACAGGCGGCCGCGAGCGAGTTTCCCGGCCTGTGGCTCGCCGGTAGTGAACGGTCGGACATAGAGACCGCTCTCGATGACGACCCATCCGTCGAGACGTACTCACATGTGCGCGCCGGTATCGACGAGTGGTTGTACAGGATCAGGTTCGTAGACGAGGTTTGCGAAATCGTCTCCCTCATTTTCGAGGAGAACGGAACGATTCTCGCAGCATCGGCAGACGACGGGACGTGGTCGATTCAACTCCGCTTTCCGGATCACGAGAGTGCAACTCGGAGCTATCATCGACTCGTCGAGCGAGACGTCGACGTCAATGTTGTGAGCCTTCGACAGTGTCGCGACAAGAATCCGAATCAACCCGGGTTAACACCCGAACAGTACGAGGCGCTCGTAACGGCGGTCGATCGCGGATACTTCGAGATTCCCCGGCAAGTTTCGATACAGGAATTGGCCGACGAATTCGATATCTCGAATCAATCGGTATCCGAACGCCTCAGACGCGCTTCCTCGACGGTTCTGTCCACGGAACTGAACGTGAAAGACGCGCGCTCCCAGAACGAAGACAGGTGACGCGGTTCTCGCTGAGTTCCGGTGAGAGCGATATCGCCGGTCACGATTCACTATCGAACGAATGACGCGTCGGTCAGACCGAGACGCCGTTGCCGTCGTGCCGACGTCAGCAATAGTCACCGTCTCTCTGGCGAACTGGTTCGGGACGCTCACGACGCGCAGCGACCGACCGGTCGCATCACTGAGAGGTGACCACTTAAAACACCTTGCTGTCCACATGATAGCGTGAAACCCGGGAGTCACGAACACACTCACGAAAACAATGAGCGTCGATCATCAGAACCGCCCCGGGAGAGACGGGCCGATCGTGGTTGAACACACTCCCGACGATACATCGTCGATCAGTATCGCCATCATCCGATCTATCGCCGCGATCGAGAACGTCGATCCGACCGAACTCGAGATCACGCTGTACGACTACGTGAATCCCGAAGCACTCGATCAATTGATCGAACACGAGGGTACCGGGAGTACCGAGATCACCTTCACTGTGCGCGGCTACTACGTTCACGTACACGATACGGGCGAAATCACGGTTCACGAACCGAACTAGCGGGTGGTCAAATTCGTCGATAAAGCGAAGGTGTATCGGGCGCTCGAAGCGGTATCGTCGTCGCTACGGCGGTACTGTTGCGTTCACTGCCGCGCCCACTCGAGCATCCGCTCGTACACCGGATCCGACGCCAACGCCGCCGAGTCGCCGACCAGCACCAGTGCGCGCTTGGGCCTGGTCAGCGCGACGTTGATTCGCCGGTAATCGTCGAAGATCGGCCCCTCGAGCGACCCCGTCGCGGTAAACGAGACGACGATGACCTCCTGACTCGAGCCCTGGAACCGGTCGACTGTGTCGACGGAGACGTCGTCCGGGACGTGACTCGAGATTTCGGACACCTGCGCGCGGAAGGGGGCGATGACGCCGATGTCGGTCCGGTCGACCCCCGCCGCCTCGTACGTTTCGACGAGGTCGGCGATGCGTGCGGCCTCCTCGCTGTCGGTGTACTGGCTGCCGTCGCCCTCGACGTCGACGAACGCGACCGGGTCACGTAGCTCGCCGGGGAGATCGTCGCGGGAGACGCCCTCGAGATCGTCGAGCGTGCGGGCCGCGACCTCGGGTTCGGCGGGACGGAGTTCGCCGTCGTAGAACTCCGTCGAGGCGAACGCCTGAATGCGCTGGTTCATGCGGTACTGCCGATCGAGCATGACGCCGGCGTCGGGATGGAGGTCGACGAGGCGCTCGAACAGCGACTCGGTGAGGTCGTTCTCCGCCCGGACGACCGGCGGTAACTGCTCGTGGTCGCCGACGAGGACGAACCGCTCGGCGAGGTTGATCGCCGCACAGGTCCCCGGCTCCGTGAGCTGGGCGGCCTCGTCGACCAGCGCGACGTCGAACTGCTGTTCCTTCATGACCCGCGAGCCGCAGGTCGCCGTCGTCGCGGCGACCACCTGCGCGTTCTGGAGTTCGGCGAGTCGGTCCTCGGGGTCGCCGGCGCGCTCGAGGCGGTAGGGCTGCATGTCCTCGCGGACGCCGCTCTCGGAGCCGACGCGGACGACGCGGTCTTCCTCGATTACGTCTTCCAGTTGCTCGAGCAGCGCCTCGAGGGCGTTGTCGACGGCCCGGTTCGTAAACGCCGAGAGCAGGACGCGCTCGCCGCGTTCGACCATGGCGCGGATGGTGCGAGCGATGGTGTAGGTCTTCCCGGTGCCCGGCGGGCCGTGTATCAGCGCGCAGTCTCGCGCGCCGACGGCCTTCGTGACGGCCTCGTTTTGGGCCGCGTTGTTGTCGATGAACGTCTCCTCGATCGTCTCGAATTCGGGCTCGGTCCGGCCGAACAGCACGTCTTTCCGACGCTCGTCGCCCTTGAGGAGCGCGTCGTGCATCGCGGCGAGCAGCCGGTCCGTCGTCAGTTCCGATGGATAGACGTCCAGCCGAGTCACTTCGACCGGCTCGTCGGCCGTGAGCACGACCTCGTCGTCCAGTCGCTCGATTATCGCGAGTTCCGAACTTCCGCGCACCGGATGACCGTCGCTCGCCAGTACGAAGTCTCCCTCCCTGATCTTCGAGTTCGCGCCGCTCGTTCGACGCGCGCGCAGTTCCCAGCGGCCGCCCTCGAGCGGCCGTTTGTCGACGAACTCGAGGTCGATCAACGCGCGGTCGTCGTCGGCCCGCTCCTGGGCGTCCTGCTCCCAGAGTTTGGCGTACTCGCGGTGGACCTCCCGGCGTTCCTCCTCGATGGCGTGATAGAAGCGGTCGAAGTACTCGCGTTCCTCCTCGGGGAGGGCCTGTCCGATCTGGCCGGCCTTGGACTCCTGATCGAGTCGCCCCGAGACGACCATACAGGTGTCCTGTTCGAAGCAGTACTCGCACTTCGCCGAGCCCTCGTAGCCCGTCGGAATCTCGCCCTTGATCTCCATGGCCGCGAGTTCGTTGCGCAGCCGAACGACGAACTTCAGCAGGCCGTCGCCCATCGAGAAGTCCTTCGCGGGGGTGAGATCGCCGGTCTCCTCGTTCCTGTCGAGCGCCGAGTTCTTGGTGTAGAGCAGGGTGCCGGTGTCGACGCTCCCGCCGTGTTCCTCGAGCAAGAGCGCGTAGCAGGCGGCCTGCACCTTGTCCTTGAACCGCGGTTCTTTCTTGAGGTTCTTCCCCGTCTTGAGTTCGACCGGCGCGCCCCGCCGGATGGCGTCGGCCCGCCCGCGGATGCCGAACGTCTCGCTGATGAGCAACTGTTCGGATCGCCAGCTGTCTTCCTCGGTCAGCCGGCCCTGCTCGAGCCAGCCCTCGATCGCTTTCGCGTTCTCCCGGACGTCCTCGGTGACGGACTCGGCCGTCTCGCCGAGCAGGCCGAGTTCGAGACCGCGTTCGTCGACGCGGGCGTCGATGGACTCCTCGAGGTCCCGCCCGCGGAGGAGGTCGCCGAAGACCTCGTGGACCAGCGTCCCCTTCACGACGGGGTAGTTCAGCGGCACGCCGGAGAGCTTGTTCAGGAAGTAGAGTCGGGGACACTCGACCCAGTTGCGAATCGACGTCACGTTCACCAGAAAGGTCGGCTCGACGACGACGTAGGAGTCGCCCGTCGTCGAGTACTGCGTCTCGCCCTGGTACTCCTTCTCTTCGGCGTTCGTGACGAGCAGTTCCAGCCCGGGCTCGAGGTACTCCGCCGACTCCGTCCACTTGTTCCACAGCGTCACCGTCGTGACGTCGTGGCCGTCCGCGACGTCGGGCGCGGCGTCTCGAGACGCCGTCTCTGATCGCGTCGAATCGTCGCCGTCGCTCGCGAGTCGTAGCGGCACTTCGGCGAGATCGCTCTCGCCGTAGCTCGTCGACACCGACTTCACTTCGACCTCGCCAGCGACGGTTCCGCGTACGTGCACGAGTGTTCGTCAGGGGCGAGCCGTCAAAAACGCTATCGGTCGCGTACGAGTGCGCCGCTCGAACGACAGTAGAGAGTCGAATCGGGAGACGGATCAGTGTAACGACCGATTACCGACGAGTTTCCCCGCCGTGTGGTGGAACGGTCGCTGCCGTTTTTTGACGGCGAAGCGGAAGCCACAGACCGTCATGAGTGACTCGAACAGAGACGACCGCGATCCGGAAACGGCGAGCGGAACCCACGGCGGAACCGGGCGCGAGGAGCGCGCTCGGGGCCCGGCCGACGACGTCGACTCCGGAACCGGCGTCGGAGATCGGGACGATCCCGGCCGCGACCCGCGCGACGACGCGACACAGATCGCGAACGAGGAACGGCGGCGCAAGGTCTCGGTCATCAGCGCGATCGTCGCGGTTATCGGGGCGTGGGTCGCGCTCTCCGTGGTCGCTCTCTACGACGTCTCGCAGGCGGCGTTCTGGAACAACGTCCTCGTCGGGAGTCTCGTCTTCCTCGCGGCCGGCTACAACTACTACCGGGTCGTCAACGACATCCCGCTCAGCGTCGGCGTCTCGGGACTGGTCGCGCTGCTGGGAATCTGGCTGATCGTCTCGCCCGCACTCCTCGAGATGCAGGCGGGGCTGGGGATGACCACGAGTCCGTTCTGGAGCACGCTCGTCTCCGGGCTGCTCGTCGCGGCACTGGCCGGCTACAACGCGTACGACGCTCGAGACGCGCGGCGCGTCGCGACCGAATCCACGCGCGCTTGAGGATAGACCGTGGTCAGCGGGATCCGTTTGCTAGCGGGCCGTCCGCGCAGTTCGAAACGTGAGGCGACAGGTTACCGCGTCGAATCAGCCGCTGACTCGCGGTCGTCGTCCAGGTCGGTCTCGAGCCGGCGCAGTCGGTACTCGGACGCGTGGTGGCGCATCGCGACGACGGCGAACGCGACCATGACGGCGGCGAATCCGACCGAGACGGCCGGAGAGACGCCGTTGACGTAGCTGTTCGCTAGCTGTCCGACTGCCAGCGCGAGCGGCCCCAGCGCGAGAAGGCTACTCGTCGCTGGTGTGGCCCGAAACAGTTCGACGAGCGAGAGTGATCGGCCAACAGACATAATCAAACGTCGGTTACTCACCCTGTCGGGGGAATCATCGTATTCCTTTTGGTTCGATTTGAGTCAGTTTCGGTGGATACGAGTCAGTCGGCCGGCATCGTTCGTCGCGACCGATACGTTCATTCTCTCCGCGTCACAATGGTCGCGTATGCGGATTCGCGAGTGGCAGGACGTACTCGAGGACGTCACGGAGCGGGACGTCGATCCCGAAGGCTGGCGTGCGGTCGCCGGCGACCGAGCCGGCGGCGTCGGCGAGGACATGTATCTCGCCCATCCACGCGCCGGCGTCTTCTTCCTGAAGACCTACGCGAAGAACCCGTTCCAGGTCCGCGGGGTCGGCACGCGGGTCGCCCGCAACCTGGACGACGAGATCGGCTCGTTCCTCCCCAGAGAGGACGCGGGCGGTCGCTTCGCCGTTCAATCACCGCCGGAAGACGAAGCCCAGGTCGAGACCGTCTCGAAGCGCCTCGAGACCGTCCTCCAGACCCACGCGGACGCTCCGACCCGACCGCAAGACCTCTTCGACGACGTCATGGAGGCCATCGAGAGCCCCGCGTTCGGTCCGATGGAGTACGACCAGTACGACCGACCCGACGAACTCGAGGACCTCGCCGACCGGTTCGAGGAAGCCGACGAGTTACTCGGCGCGGAACTCGAGGACCTGATCGAGACCGACGAAGTCGATCGCGGCTTCATGTGAGCGGCGGGTCGGAACGCGGTCGACGAGCGGACCCCGGCTGTTGCCACGCTCGTCTTTTTTCAGCCGCCGACGATAGAAGCGGTAGTGTCCTCGCTACTACTGTCGCTCTCCGACCCCGGCGGGGTCGCGATTCTCGGAGGTGTTGCCGATCTCGTGGACGTCTCCTGGCTGCTCGCAATTTTCGCGGTGGTCGCCGCGTGGTTCGGCTCGCGGCTGCTCTCCGAGCGGCTCCGACCGCGACTCGAGGAGCGGGTGCTCCGGCCGTCGACCGCCAACGCGGTCCTGCTGGGCGCTCGCATCGCCGTCGTCGCCTACGCGTTCGTCCCCATCGCCGGTCTGCTCGGCTTCCGACCGCAGAACGTTTTCCTCTCGTTTACCGTCATCTCGCTCGTCCTCGGTGCCGTGTTGGCCCCCGTCGGCCGCAGCTACATCAGCGGGCTGTTCATCCTCGTCCACCGGCCCTACGAGGTCGGCGACATGATCGAACTCGTCGACCGGGAGGAACGCGGCTACGTCGACGACATCACGCTGGGCTACACGCGAGTCTACACCCTCGAGAACTCGTTTCTGGTCATCCCCAACGAGACCATGCGCGAACGCGACGTGCGCAACCTCTCGGCCGAGGACGAACGCAGCAGGCTCTCGCTCGAGGTCTGCGTCACCTACGAGGGCGACCTCGAGCGTGCGTGCGAACTCCTCGAGCGCTCCGCTCGAGGGGTCGACGGCGTCATCGGGGGCGGCCCGCCGATCCGCGTCGGTCGATCGAAGTTCCCCGCGGGTCCGAGGGCGTTCGTCCGCGAGTTCGCCGACCACGGCGTTCTGATCGACCTCAAGTGCTGGATCGAGGCCCCGTATCTCCCCCTGAAAGTTCGCTCCGCCATCCACCGGCGAACGTGGGACGCGTTCGACGAAGAGGACGTCGAGATCGCCTATCCGCACACGCACCACGTCTTCGACGAGACGAGTGGTCGGGTGGGGGTGGACGTGAACTCGCCCGATACCGGCTCCGACGCCGGCGCCAGCCGACCGCGCGAACGCAGCCCGAACTCGGGGTGGTCGCTCGAGCGGCCGGAGGAACGACCCGCTAGACGCGACCGGCCCGAGCGCTTCGATAGTCCGGAGGAACGGCCGACCGACTGATCTCAGAGACGGTCTCCCTTCCCGCGATCGGAGGGGTTTGTCTCGAGCGACGGAATTTCGCCCGTCTCCGCGAGGCTTTTGAACCGGTCGAGGACGGTGCCCGCGAGACTCTCCGGAACGATCCCGAGACGGTGCATCGCACCGTCGGTGAGCGATCCACCGGGTGGGTCGTACTGAATCTCGAGCGTGACCTCCGTTCCGTGGTCACCGGGGGCCGGGCGGAACTGGACCGTCGCCTCGTAGGAAACCGGTGCTCCCCCGATGGTCTCCCACCGCAGGCGGTCGCCGGACTGCTCCTCGACGAGTCGCGTCTGCCACTCGAACTGTCGACCGGCGGGGGCCGAGACCCGCCAGTGGTGGTGGTCCCCGTCCCTCATCGTCGAGGAGACGTCGGCGAACTCGCCGACGATCCGGCTCAACTGCTCCGGATCGCGCCAGAACGTCTCGAGTTCCTCGGGCGGTTTATCGACCGTAATCGATCGTTTGATCGTCGGTTTGTCGGTCGTCGAATCGGCGTCCACTCCCTCGCGATCGGTCGCGGTGTCGACGTCGAACAGTCGGTAGAGCCGACTGCGGCCGCTGATACCGCGGGCGACCAGCGCACCGCCGGCGAGTGTCGCACCGAGCGACCGGCGCCGGAGACCGCGCCACAGGAGCGCGCCGCCGACGACGGCGGAAGCCGCCCGTTCCCACCGGCCGACGTTCGTCCGCGAGGACTGATCGGTCGAGCTCCACTCCACCCACGGCTGTTCCCCCAGATCGCTCTCTCGAGTGTCCGTGCTCATCGGTGAGAGGGTATCGACCGCTGTTGTTCGCGTTCGACGCTGATCGATACAGCTCGCAGACGACGACTGTCGGTGGCTGACATGTTTCTTGGCTCCGATAGGTAATCCGGATAACTCGTCCATTGGATGTTTGCGCTGCAACTGCAACGCTCCGGGACCGAGCGACCGCTCGAGTCGCCACCTGCGTCTGCGTCCGGTGGGCCTTTGCCCGACGCCCTCGACAGTCCGCCCATGAGCGAAGGTCCCGAAACCGTTGTTCGCGACTACTACGACGCGCTCCGGAACGGCGACCCCCTCGAGCCGTTCTTCCGCGCGGACGAGTCGACGGTAAAGTTCGGCATCAGCGAGGCGCTGTTCGGCTACGACGAGGTGAGCGACGCCCTGCGGGAAC
This sequence comes from Natronorubrum halobium, assembly GCF_051351675.1. Classification (NCBI taxonomy): domain Archaea; kingdom Methanobacteriati; phylum Methanobacteriota; class Halobacteria; order Halobacteriales; family Natrialbaceae; genus Natronorubrum; species Natronorubrum halobium. The sequence continues at coordinate 4,206,140 of NZ_CP195595.1, read as the reverse complement.
AGACCGAGACGACGGCGGAGTGGTCGGTCGAGAGCCAGAATCTCGTCGTGACGGACCGAGACGAAGTCGCCACGTTCGCCGACGAGGTGACGATGGCCTGGACGGACACCGAAAGCGGTGAGCGACGCCGTTTCGACACGCGCTGGAGCGGGGCGCTCGTCCGGGCTGCGGAAGCGTCGGAGGCGGATCAGACGGACGATCACGAGTGGCTGTTCACGACGATGCACGTCAGCACGCCGGACGACCTATGAGCCGCGGCCCGGGGCGTGACTCGAGTGGCGACGGCGGACGCGGGTCCGGTCGTGGCCCGGACGGACGCGGTCCCGCCCGTTCGAGTGCACTCACGACCCCCTCCGACCGACTCAAAGGGGTGTTCGTCCTGCTCGTCGGCCTCTCCGGTGGCACGATGGCGCTGCAGGGCGGGGCCTCGTTGGCCGTCGTCGGTCTGACGACGATCGGCGGCATCGCCGCCGGCGGCGCGTTGCTCTGGTACCTGCTGTGGATCCTCGAGTGACGCGATCGCTCGCATAGCAACTGTACAACGCTCGTAATCAGGTCGTCACAAGGGAAACGAGCGACCGACGGTCGAACCCGAGGCCGAACCGATTCAGCTAGCGATCGATGCGCTGGAGCCAGAGCGTCGGATCGTCGAGTTCGTCCTGCGTCGGCAGCATCTCGGGGCCTTCCCAGACGAGCGTCGCCGTCTCGAGGCCGTGGCCCGTGACGACCGTCTCGAAGAAGTTCTTCCCGCGTTCGTACTGTCGCTCCTTGAGTCCGAGCCCGAGCAGTCGGCGGAACAGCTTCTGGATCGGGCCGCGGCCCTGTCGTCGAGCGTCGAGTTTCCGGCGCAGATCCTCGTACTCGTCGTCGAAGGCGTGATCCATCAGGAGTTCCGCGTAGCCCTCGACGACGGTCATCGCGGCGTCGAGGTCGCGGAACGCGTTCCGGTCGAACGAGCCGTCAGAGAGGGCCGCGATGCCGTCTTCCATGCGCGTCTCGAGGTGGTCCGATAGCCACGGTGCGGCGCCGAACTCCGCGGCGTGGGTGACCTCGTGGAAGGCGATCCAGCGGCGGAACCGGTCGGCGTCGACGTCGAGTTTCTCGGCGGCGTTGAGAATGTTCGGTCGGACGAAGTACAGCGCGTGGCTCTCCTCGGGGTTCTCCGCGAGGAGGAGCGGATCGTACTGGCCGAGGACGTTCCGACCGAGGAACGCGAGCAGGACGGTCATCGTGCCCGTGTTGACGGTCCGGGCGACGCCGGGGAAGGCACCGGTCTGGAACTGGCTCTCGAGGGTCCCCATGACGCGCTCGAAGGTCGCGATGTTGGCGTCGATCCAGTGGTGGCGGTTCTGGATTTCGACGGTGTCGGGGACGTCGAACTCGACGTCCGCCACCGTTCGAACGGCCTCCCGCGCGTCGCGAACGTCACGCGCGTAGGCCTCGCGCTCGCCCGGCTCGAGCTCGAGCGAGCCGGGATCGGTCACCGCCTTCGCGGCGTCAGCGGCCGACTCCCAGTCGATCACGTCGTCACCGGACGCCCCGGCAACGGCCCGGGCGCTACGATAGAGATTCACGACAGTCGGTACGGGAAGCACGCGCAAAAGCGTTCGGCCGAATCGGCTGACGCGAGCGGTCGGTCGCGTTAGTTGACGATGACGTCCGGCTGCTCCTCCTCCTCGAGTTCGGACTCGTCGTCGTCGCCGCGGAACTTCTTGGCGGCGACGCCGGCGGCGACCAACAGGACGAGCGCGACAACCGCGCCGATGGCCTTGCCGCCGGAGCCGTCCTCCTCGGCGTCGTCCTCGGTCTCCGTTTCGGTTTCGTACTCCGGTGTCTCCGTCGACTCCTCGGTGGAGCCGAACGGCAGTGCGGTGTCGAGCGCACCCAGGCCGAACTGGGTGTCGCCGTCAAGATGCAACTCGATGAGGGTGAATTTCGTGTCGCCCATACGCCGTGGTTCAACGAGTGGACACTTATACTGTTTGCCGGACGTCACAGATCGGACCCGTTGCACCGCCGAACCGCGTACATCGGTATCGTTCATCACGGAGCGTCCACCCCTCCGGATCGGAAAACGAGCGGCTAGTCCCCCCTGAAATGGGATTCGATGGAGTCAGGACCGGTACGATTAAGTGTCCGTCACCTGCGCTCTTTCGTATGAGTGGACGACCGCTGGATGTCCTCGAGGCGTCGCTCGGCGAACGTGTCACGGTACGACTCAAGAGTGGCGACGAGTACGACGGCGACCTCGCTGGCTACGATCAGCACATGAATCTCGTGCTCGAGGACGCGACGATCCCCCTCGAGGGCGAAGTCGACGCAGAGACGCCGGCCGAAGACACAACCATTATACGCGGCGATAACGTCGTTTCGATCACTCCATGACTGGCGCAGGAACCCCGAGCCAAGGAAAGAAGAACAAGACGACACACACGAAGTGCCGTCGGTGCGGAGAGAAGTCTTACCACACCAAGAAGAAAGAGTGCTCGTCGTGCGGCTTCGGCAAATCCGCCAAACGCCGCGGCTACGAGTGGCAGAAGAAGACCGGCGACAACTAACTGCTGACGATTCTGCCGTCTTCGCTTCTGTTTCCACTGCCCTCCAGTCCCGACTTCGGAATTCCGGGGTCGGTGGTGTCCGACTCCCGTGCTCGGCGTACTCGAGCACCGAGTGCAACGGCAGTCACGGGAGTTATCGTAACAACTGAACGATTTACACACTGATCGCACAGCCGTCGTGCGATCAGGTGTGCATTGACTTTCAGTGGCTACTATAGCCGGCCGCGAACACGGCGTCGGCGCGTATCGCCTTTCAGTGGCTACAAGTCCCGGGCCGCGAACACTCTTCTATGGAGACGACGGACGCGTTTACCGGCCTCGCATGCGTCGACTGCGGGGCTTCCCACGACGCTGCGGAGGAGCACCACACCTGTCCGGACTGCGGCGGGTTGCTCGACGCGACCTACGACTACGACGCGATCGAACTGGATCGCGAGACGCTCGCCGGCCGGCCGTTCGACTCGCTGTGGCGCTACGAGGAACTGCTGCCGTTCACGCGCGAGTCCGCGGTGACGACGAACGAGGGCGGGACGGCGCTGGTCGACTGTCCCGCCCTGGCCGACGAGTTGGGCGTCGAGCGGCTACTGATCAAGGACGACGGGCGGAATCCGACGGGGGCGACGAGGGATCGCGGCCAGTCGGTCGCCCTGACGGCCGCCAGCCAGCACGGCGCGAGCGACGTCGCGCTCGCCACGACGGGCAACGGCGGACAGGCCGCCGCCGCGTACGCCGGCCGAGCGGGACTCGACTCCCACTCCTACGTTCCTTCTCGCTCGAGTTTCTCGAACAAGGCGATGATCAACGTCCACGGCGGCGACATGAACGTCGTCGGCGGCCGGTACGACGACGCCGTCGGCGCGTTCGAGGAGGGGCTAGCCGAGCACGACGACTGGTACTCCGTCCACTCCTTCGTCACGCCGTATCGCCACGAAGGGGCCAAGACGACGCTGTACGAAATCGTCGAGGGACTCGAGTGGGAGGTCCCCGACGTGGTCGCGTATCCGACCGGCGTCGGCGTCGGCCTCGTCGGCGCGTACAAGGCCGCGACGGAGCTTCGGGAGCTCGGATTGGTCGACGATCTCCCCGGACTGTACGCCGCGCAGGCCGCCGGCTGCGCCCCCATCGTCGACGCGTTCGAGACCGACCGCGACGAACACGAGCCGGTCGAAACGCCGGACACGATCTGCGGGGAGATCGAGATCGCGGATCCGCCGGCGAGTGCACAAGTTCTCGAGGCGCTGCACGAGACCGACGGCGGCGCGGTCGCCACCGAGGACCCGGATATCCTCGAGGCCGCGGTGCAGGTGGCTCAGCACGAGGGCCTCGAGATGGCCCCGAGTCCGGCCGCGGCGGCCAGCGGCGTCTGGGAACTCGCCGAGCGGGGCGAATTCGACGGGAGCGAAACGGTCGTCGTCGTCAACACCGCCTCGGGGAACAAGGAGGGCGACGTGCTGCGCAGTCACCTGATGAGTCAGGGCGTGTAGCTGACGTCGCGGGGCGTTCGAGGGGCCGTCCGGCTACGGTTCGCTGCTCTCCGAAACTCGATTCGATAGGAGTGCGGTTTCGGTATTCCGAATTATCCGTGAAACTCGCGGTATGTACAGGTGAAAGCGTTACCAGTAGGGCTACCAATCTATCTGCTAGCTGCTAAGAGTCGCGTGCTGAATACAGAGAATAGATGCAGCACCATTGCGGGTTGGATCGGTGCGCTATCTGCGGACAAGGCGGATCCATCACGACATCGCTTCAACGATGTCGCGGACCTCATCGAGGGTGAACGCTCGGAGCGTTTCGGTCGTCACGTTGCCGCTTTCCGCAAGCATGAGCGCTCCTTGTGCTGCCGTCGTGTCGTCCGGGAAATCAGCAATGACGACGCCGTCATATCGACCCATCGTGACGAAAAATTCCTTCCACGTCCCACCCAGTGATTCGAACATCTCTTTCGCGTGTTCCGTCCGCTCGGGGCTGTCTCGCACGTTTTCGACGCCTTGCTGAGTGAAAGACGTCAAGAACACGTAAGTTGGCATTACGGATGTGCATACTCTGAACAGAACGATATAGTTGTGCCCCGGTATCGACCTCTCCGAAGGTGTGTTGACACACACGCGCCCTGTATCTTACACGTCTTGCTCGACCCATGTCTCAAGTGTCACAAGCGGCGTGCAACATCCAGAGCATCAGTGCAGCACGTCGATTTCATTTGTTTCACGCCGGAAGCAGTGAACCATCTGCACAGTACACCTGCATATCGAGCGGATGAGGGCGGATCACTGAACGAAGGGATGGACGTCACTCGACCTCGCCACGGAACACTCGCTCGGTGATCGGTTCGCCGAACCGATCCGTCGTTCGCTCCTCGGTCTCCGTATATCCGTGCTTTCGATAAAACGAGAGCCCGATCTCGTTCTCGTCGAGGACGGAAAACTGAATCAATTCAACGCCTTGTTGACGACAGTGCTCCTCGAACGTCTGCAGCAGTTCGGTTCCGATCCCGTCGTTCCAGACGTCAGGATCGACGTAGAGCGCCCCGAGTCGCGCCACGGTCTCGTCGGTACTTGGTCCGCCACTGAGGTAACCGACGATGTCTTCGCCACGTTCTGCAACGAAGGACGCGACATCCTCACGCTCTATTAGTTGGAGCGTTGCGTCCCCTTCGTGTAATTCCGATATCGTCTGATCGATTGTCTCCGTCGAAAGGATTTCGCTATACGCCGAGTTCCACGAACGCTCCGTGACTCGCAAGATCCCCGCGATATCGTCAGAATCTGCGTCGCGGATTAACGTTGAGCCCATGATATACTGTAAACGTTCTCTCGAATTAATTCCGGGGGACGATATCTACACCACCTGTATTGACCGATCACTACCGTCGAAAATTGAACCGAACCTCGTGCGACATTCGCGCTGTGTATTCAGCACGACGACTAAAACACATCATCTATGGAATGTTTCGATACAGCCAATATTTTGAAAATACGTCCTGCCGATACCGGTCTGCTGAAGGTATCCTTTGAGGAGTCCGGACTGAGCCGTCACACTTCATAGGTTAGAGCCGCAAAAATATCGCCATATTGTTGCACATTAACTAGTTTCAGTGGCGGGGTAGTGATCGTGCGTGGCAATAGTGGCGCACCCGAAGCGAGCATAACGGGGGCAACGGTGAGGATAATCTCGTCGAGTAAACCGTGGTCGTGGAATTGTCCTACAAGGTCACCGCCACCGACAAGCCAGACGTTCTTGCCGCCTGCGGCCTCTACCATGTCCGCATGGATTGGCGCAACGTCTCCCCGCACGAAGCGGATGTCCGCACCATCAACCGCCGGTAACTCCCGACTGCTAAACACCCAGGCCGGAACCTCATACGGCCACTTTTCCGGCTCCTCCAGTAGGTTTTCATGCTCGATGAGCCACTCGTAGGTCGTCGAGCCCATGGCCAAGGCACCAACCTGATCTATGAACGGCGGGTAGTCGTCCTGTACACCCTCGATCTCCTCGATATCTCCGAACTGGAAGAGCCAGTCGAGCGAGTGATCTTCATCGGCGAGATACCCGTTGATGCTCGTTGCCGTGTAGTATTGGGTCTTCATCGTTTCAACCGGGGTTTAGGAAGCGTTCTACCGGCATAAAGACTGACCATCAGCAACCTGCCACGCACCACCGTATACTCGTCGCTCCTACATAGGGGGTGCGTATCTTGCCCGAACTCCATTTCGGATCCCCCGCTGACTACGTCCGTACTGAGAGATCACCATCTTCGCAACTCGAGTCGAACCTCGTGCTACATTCGGATCTACAGTCGCCGAACCGAGTGTTTTATTTCCGATCTAATTTCAAATACCGAAACCGCATTACCGACTACTGGTACTCACCGGACGTCAGCGAGGACTGAATCGGCCGGTCCGGTAGTCGTCGCCGGTGTCGTCGTCGGCGTTCCGGTCCCCGCTCTCGTCGATATTGTCATAGATGTCGACGTGGTGGACCGCGCTCGGCGAGAGGAGTCGGCCGCCCTCGAGTTCGAGCCAGCCGTTCCCGTGGACGACGATCGGTCCCTCGTAGAGTAGCTCCGCATCCCCGCCGGCCTCGTCGTAGATGACGACGTCTCGATAGGCGCGCGTGAGCGGGTTCATGTCGCCGCTGAAGATCGATTCGGTGGAGGCTACCGGAAACATCGTTAGTGGGGGATGACAGCCGTCCAACTGATAAGTGTACCGCGATCGACAGTCGCGAGGTCAGCGTCGCCGTCAGTCGTCGTCGTTCTCGGCCGTCGCGCCCTCGTTGGAACCCGTCTTCGACTCCTCGAGCGAGCCGGCTTTCGCCTCGTCGACGACGTCGATCGAGACGCCGGCCTCCATCCCGCGGTTCCGGTTCGCGTCGCCGAACCCGGCGCTCAGCACGCGGGTGAGGGCGTCCTCGACGTCCTCGTCGAGTTCGGTGATCCGGTCGGATTCGACCTCGACGACGAATCCGGTGGTGATGTTCGGTGAGGTCGGCAGGAAGAGCACTTCTCGTCCGTCGTCGGTGACTTTGCCCGTCTTGAACGCCGTCATCCGCAGCCCGTTCCAGGTCTCGAGTTTGACGGGTTTCTGGAGGGTCTCTTGCTCGCCGAAGGCCGTTTCGGCGGCCATCTTCGAGGCGTTGTAGACGACTCGCATGACTGGAACGCGATTCGCGACGTTGTCGACGACGCGTTCGACGAGGCCGCCGACGGTCGTCCGCATGAGGTAGCCGACGGAGAAGGTGAGAATGGTGAAGACGGTCAGTGCGACGATGACGCGGAGAAACTGCGCGAGCTGTTCGCGAGTCTGCTCGGCCTGCGTGCCGTCCCCCGGGATCAGCGGCTCGAGGGCGTCCGGCTCGAGGATGAGGCCGGGAGTGAGGCCGGCGACGAGCCCGTAGAGCCAGTAGATAACGTAGAGGGTGACGAGAATCGGGCCGAGGACGATCAGCCCGCTCGCGAAATCTCGCTTCCACGAAGCCATGTACACCAACTCACACTAGGGGATTATGAGCCCTTCCCTTTAGCGCCCGAGAATGGCGCGGAGGGCGAACCAGAGGTTTTCCTTGCGTTCGGTGACGCGACGATACATGTACGACTTCCACCGGTCGCCGTAGGGGACGTACTGATAGACCGGATACTCCGCGGCGAGTTCGTGCTGGGCGTCGTTTCGGACGCCCATGAGCATCTGAATCTCGAACTCGGTGCCGTGCTCCTCGTGGAGGTGGATCGCGCGTTCGATCATCGCCGGATCGTGACTGCCGACCGCGATGCCGCCGTCGTAGTGTTCGAACGCGTACTCGAGTAGCGCCTCGTACTCGTAGTTGACTCGCTCGGAGCTCGTGTACGCGATATCGTTGGGTTCGTCGTACGCTCCCTTGACGAACCGGACCTTCCCGGGGACGTCCGCGAGCCGTTCGACGTCCGCGCGGGTCCGTTTCAGGTTCGCCTGCACGCAGACGCCGACCCGATACCGGTCGTCGGTCCCGTACTCGCGAGCGAGGTCCTCGAACGCGTTCAGGGTCACGTCGGTCGTCGTGTGGTCTTCCATGTCGATCCAGACGAAGACGCCGTGGTCGGCCGCCGCCGCGACGACGCCCTCGAGTTCCTCGCGGAAGACGTCCTCGCCGAGGTCGAGACCCAGTTGCGACGGTTTGACCGAGATCGTGCCCTCGAGGTTCGAGTTTGCGATGTCGCCGGCCAGCGCACGGTACTCCGCGGCGTCGGAGCGAACGGGCGGGCGTTCGTCGTAGTGTTCGCCGAGCAGGTTGACGATCGCTCGAACGTTGCTGTCGTTGAGTCGCCGGACGTGATCGAGCGCCTCTGCCGGGGACTCCCCCGCGACGAAGCGGTTCGCGATCGGCGGAATCATGTTCGGTAGTTGGACTGCCAGTCCTAAGGGAGTTTGTGTACGAAACGATTCGTCGCGCCGATAGCAGTCGGCGACCGACCCCCGCAACCGCTCCGAACCCACCGATCAGTGTCGGATGAGCGCTCGATTCGCGCTACAGCCAGAGGTTGAGCGCGACGATCAGGAACTGGGCGGCCAGTACCGTGGCGAGGACGGCTACCGCGGTGATCTCGATGAGAATCCCGAGTCCCTCGAATTCGTCGGTCCGTTCGAGGGTTCGCTCGAGCCACCGGAAGCCGACGTACAGCCCGAGCAACGCGACCGGAAACGCCACGAGCACTGCTATCGCCGGGGCGTGTTCGGGACCGTACTGGTAGTGGGTACCGACGGTCCAGCGAATGCGTATCGTTTCCGCGAGAGCGCCGTAGGAGACGATGCTCACGACGGCGCTCGCGAACACGACGAGAAGGCCGCCGATCGACGTCGGGCGAACTCGTGCCATCGGGCGGGTGGTGTGCTGTGATCCCATCACGGTTGTCCACTCTCCCCCGACGGGCAAAACGGCTCGAGCACGACTTCAGCTCGTGTAACCGTGGTAATCTCTTTACATCCGTTCTCTGAAGATATGGCTACCGTGAGTGAGGAGAGCGAGATCGAGCGTATCGCGACCGTGCTGGAAGACTCGACAGCGCGGACGATCCTCACCGAAACGAGTCAGGAACCCATGTCTGCGAACACACTGAGCGAGCGCTGTGACGTCTCCAAACCGACGGTGTACCGGCGGCTCGAGGAGCTCCGGGAGTGCGGGCTGCTCGTCGAGCGAACGAAACTCGACACGGACCGCGGCCACCACCGATCGGTGTACGCGACGAATCTCGATCGGATCACCGTCGAGCTTCGAGACGGCGAACTCCGGCTCCAGATCGACCGCCGCGAAGACATCGCCGATCGATTCACGCGACTGATCGAGGGGATCTGAGATGCGGTCGCAACTACTGCAGCTCTGGGAACCCGAAGTGCCGCCGGACTGGGTCGTCAGTTTTCAGTTCTCGACCCAGGTACTCAGCGTCGTCCTCGGCCTGTTCATCGCGTATCAGGCGTATCGCGGCTACCGACGAAACGACAGTCGTCCGATGCTGTTCATCGCCGTCGGGTTCCTCCTCGTGCTGGCGGTTCCGTTCATCGTCTTTCTGGTGTACGCCGCGGTGCCGACGATCCCGGTCACGGCCGTCGTGATCGTCAGCCAGCTCTGCCAGGTTTCGGGACTGGCGGCGATCCTCTACGCCCTGTGGATGCCGCGGCGATCGGCCGAACCGACTCGCGTTTGATTCCCGTCGAACCCGCTCTTCTCGAGCGGATCGTCGACTCGAGGACGCTCGTTAATTTCATCGCTTTCGGGACCTCGTTCGACGGTCGACCTCGTTCCTCGGGAGATGTGTATTCAAAATCTGTATATGCTCTGTATGGATACTGTGGACAAGTTATTAATATCTGTTTCACCTGGGATCACGTATGACGGCAGGACCGCCGATCGACGACGTACACTTCGATGACGCACCGAACGTCGACTCCGTCCCGGGACCGAACACGCGAGCGCTGCTCGAGAAGCAGGAGGAGATCGACAGTAGCGCGGTCGCGTACCCCAACGACATTCCGATCGCCTTCGAGGAAGGCAAGGGTGCGACGGTTCGCGACGCCGACGGCAACACCTACATCGACATGTTCGCCGGGATCGGCGTGCTCAACGTCGGTCACTCGAACCCTTACGTCCTGGAGGCCGTCCACGAGCAGGCCGACAAGTTCGTCCACACGGTCGACTTCCCGACGGAAGCGCGACTCGAGTTGATCGAGAAGCTCGACGAGATCGCACCCGCCGGCCTGCAGGGGAACAACCGGGTCGTATTCGGCGGTCCGACCGGCAGCGACGCGATCGAAGCGTCGATCAAGTTGGCGAAATACAACACGGGCGGCGACGGCCTCATCGCGTTCCGCGGCGCCTACCACGGCGCGACGACGGGCGCGATGAGCGTCACCTCGAACAAGAAGTTCAAGGGCCACTACACGCCGCTGCTCTCCGATGTCGTCCACGCGCCGTACCCGTACCCGTTCCGCCAGGACAAGTCGCCGCAGGAAGCGGTCGATCACGCCTTAGAGGAGGTTCAGTCCATCGTCGAGGATCCCTACGGCGGACTCGCGAATCCGGCCGGAATCATCGTCGAACCGATCCAGGGCGAGGGCGGCATCGTCACGCCGCCGGAGGGATTCCTGCAGGGCGTGCGCGACATCGCCACCGACAACGACATCACGCTCGTCTTCGACGAGATCCAGAGCGGCCTCGGCCGCACCGGCGAGTGGTGGGCCAGCGACTGGGAGGGCGTCACGCCCGACGTGATGACCTCCGCGAAGGCGCTGGGCGGCGTGGGCTTCCCGCTCTCCGCGACGATGTACAAGGAGGAACTCGACACGTGGGGGTCGGGCGATCACGCCGGCACCTACCGCGGCCACGTCGTCGGCATGCGCGCCGGCACCCGCGCCATCGAGTACATTCAGGAACACGACCTGCTCGCCCACGCCCGCGACCTCGGCGGCTATATTCAGGGCCGCTTGCAGGAGGCCGCCGACGAGACCGAGCGCCTCGCCGAAATCCGCGGCAAGGGGCTGTTCATCGGCGCCGAGTTCGTCGATAGCGACGGCAAGCCGGACGGCGACCTCGTGGACGACATTCAGCAGTACTGCTTCGAACACGGCGTCCTCGTCTGGACGGCCGGCCGCCACGGCAACATCCTGCGATTCCTCCCGCCGCTCGTGCTCACCCACGATCTGGCGGAGACGGCACTGGACGTCGTCGTCGACGGAATCGAGCACGCGGTCGACGACGCGTAACGACCGACCAGCACACGCAACATCGATTCTGTAGACGATTTCGACCGAACCCATGTCCGACACTGATCCCATCGAAACCGACGGCGCACCGAGCAACGACAACCCCTACTCGCAGGGCGTCCGGGCCGGCGATACGCTCTACGTCTCCGGCTACGGCCCCGTCGATCCCGAGACCGACGAGGTCGTCGAGGGCGACATTCAGGAGCAGACCGACCGCGTGCTTGAAAACATCGCAGCGGTCGTCGACGAGGCCGGCGGCGACGGCCTCGACGACGTCGTCAAAGTCACCGTCTACCTGACCGACCTCGAGGACTACGACGCGGTCAACGAGGCCTACGGCGCGAAGTTCGGCGAGGAACCGCCGGCACGCGTCTGCGTGGAGGTCTCGCGCCTGCCGGAGGACGTGCGCGTCGAACTGGACGCGACCGCCTACCTCGGCTAGGACCACCTGCACACTATTCCTGTCCGAACCGCGTGCGCGTCGCGACGAGTCGGAGGAAGTCCGGGACGAACAGGTAGTCCCACGCGCCGCCGAAGATGGCCTTTCCCATCGCGACGAACGGGAAGACGAAGTTCAACCACGTGAGCGCGAACATGAGGATCACGACGGCGAGCACTGGAAGGGAGACGAGGGTTTCGATCGATCCGGGCAGAGCGACTCGGTCGACCAGTGCCGACAGGCCGAACAATCCGAGCAACGCCGCCGCGATCGATCCCGTGACGAGCAGTTGCCAGTTGAAGGCGTTTCGCGCGTTGGCTCGAGTGAACTCGTGACTCGAGAACCGGTACACCAGTCCGGCGACGATAACGCCCCACAGCGGAACGATCGGGAAGAAGTGGACGAAGATGCCGAGAAGCGATCGCTCGGCTAAGAGTGTCGGGCCGGGTGGCGTCGACTGTTCGGACGGAGACGGTTCGTTCGACGGCGAGTCGGTCGGTGACGTGTTCGTGGACATCGTATCGGTGTAATCTACTGCCGCGTTCTCGTGTGTGGTACCCTCAGTTCGTCACTTCGGCGCGAACCGCTGGGCAGTCGAGACGGGGCCGCCGCGACCGCCATCGCGAATCCGTCGAGCGATCCGTTCCGCGACGAGGAGGACCAGACAGACGACGAAGAGGTTGCCGGTGGCCCCACCATCGCGGAAGTCGCCGATACCGGCGCGTCGATTCCGAACACGGCCGTGACGATTCCGGTACAGAACAGCACGAGGCTGAGCTGGAAGCCCGCGAGCACCAGCGTTCTGATCCCGGCCGAGTTCCGAAGCCGCAGGAAGTCACGCAGCGACAGCGTATCGAGCGGCGAATCGTACGCGAGCGCCCGCTGGCCCTCGGGAGAGAGCGGCCAGTTCGACTCCGGATGGTTGACGTAGTAGAGCGTGATCGTCTCGGGGTAGGTTTCGGCGGCCACGATGTCGATCTCGCGGAGTTCGTTGAGCCGGTTTCGCACCGCCCCCTTGCTCACCGTCGGCCCCACCAGCGCCTGCAGTTGCTGGATGGAGAAGAACGGGCTTCGGCCTCGAGCATCACCTCGACGACGTGGCGCTGCGTGAGTTTCTTTTCGAGCGTGGGATCGATGCGGTCTTCGATCCACGCGGGGAGGGTCGTCATCACTATCTCAGCAGTCGGAGGGGGATAAATTAAACCCCGGGGCGGATTTGGTGGACGCCAAACGCAAATTGGGACCCGCGAAACGACTTCAAGGAGTCCTCGGCGAGGGGTATCGGGACCGTCCCGTCGAGCGCTACGATTCGGCTCCGAGTATCGATCACGATTAAGTAGCTCCCCCGCCTACAACCGGCAAGAATGGCCTACGACGTACGAAACAGACTGGCCGATCTCCGGCGGGAGTTCCATCGCTATCCCGAACCCGGCTGGCGCGAGTTCCGGACGACCGGGCGAATCGTCCAGGAACTCGAGCGGATCGGCGTCGACGAGATCGCGATCGGCCGGGACTGTCTCGCGAGCGACGCGCGGATGGCCGTCCCCGACGACGAGGCGATCGAACCCTGGCTCGAGCGCGCCCGGGACGCCGGGGTTCGCGAGGACGTCCTGGAACGGACGGCCGACGGACACACCGGTGTCGTCGCCGTCCTCGAGCGCGGCGAGGGGCCGTCGGTCGGCCTGCGCGTCGACATGGACGCCACCGCGATCGGCGAATCCGACGAACCCGGCCATCGCCCGGCCGACGAGAACTTTCGCTCGGAACACGACGGCTACATGCACGCCTGCGGCCACGATGCACACGTCGCGATGGGGCTCGGAACGCTCGAGGCGGTCAAGGCGAGCGAGTTTACGGGGACGTTTACGGTGTTCTTCCAGCCCGCCGAGGAGATCTCCGGCGGCGGAAAGGCGATGGCCGAAGGGGGCTATCTCGACGACGTCGACTACCTGTTCGCCGTCCATCTGGGGCTGGACAACCCGACGGGGACCGTCGTCGCCGGCGTCGAGAAGCCGCTGGCGATGGCCCACATCACGGTGACCTTCGAGGGCGCGAGCGCACACGCCGGGAAGGCACCGAACGAGGGGGCCAACGCGATGCAGGCGGTCGCGACCGCGATTCAGAACGGCTACGCGATCCCCCGCCACGACGAGGGCATGACGCGCGTGAACTTCGGCTGTATCGAGGGCGGCACCGCGAGCAACGTCATCGCCGAGGAGATCACCCTCGAGGGCGAGGTCCGCGGGGAGACCACGGCGCTGATGGAGTACACGCGAACGGAACTCGAGCGCGTCCTCTACGCCGCCGCGGAGATGCACGACTGTGACGTGACGCCGCGGATGATCAGCGAATCGCCGAGCGTCGACAGCGACCCCGCGCTTCGGGATCTCGTCGGCGACGTCGCGCGGACGACCAACGGGGTCCACGAGGTCCTCGAGACCGCCGAGTTGGGCGCGAGCGAGGACGCGACCTACCTGATGGAACGCGTCCAGGAGTCGGGCGGACTGGCGTCGTACGTCCTCGTCGGGACGGATCAGCCGACCAACCATCAGACGCCCACCTTCGACATCGACGAGGAGAGTCTCGGAATCGGCGTCTCGGTGCTGACCGACGCCGTCCTCGAGTGTGCGCGCCGACGACCCTGATCGTGGCTGTGCGGAGTGCGCCCCGCAGCTTTCGGCTGCGCGGTATGCGTCCCGTGGCTTTCGGCTGCGCGGTATGCGTCCCGTGGCTTTCGGCTGCGTAGTGTGCGCCCCGCGGTTCTCGGTTGCACGAATGGACGTCGTGTGCGCCGCAGCATCTGACTGCGAAGGTGGCTCGTCCGATACACAGCATTCGTGTACCGCAATTTCGATTCTCGATCGGGTCACTATCGCCTAATTGTATTTCAAAACACATGTTTGATGAATCAGAAAAGTTAATTCGCGGGATACCCGTGTACCCTGTATGAGTCAGGATGACGTGCCGGCGTCACTAGAGACCGCAGCCGATGCCGACCGACCGCGCGGTATTCTCACGCCCTCCGATCGCGACTTCCTCCTCGGGCGAAAGACGGACTACACCGACCACTCGAAAAAACAGAAACGGAACCGGATTCGCCGCCGCGTCCGAAACGCCGTTCTCGATTTCAGCATTCTCTTCGAGTATATGGAAGAGCGGGACCGCAAGACCGTCTTCGATCCCGACGACGACGAACGTGACGCCTACACGCAGGGCATCACCGATATGCTCGCCTTTCTGCACCTCGGCACGATCGGCTATCACACGCCGTTCAAGGACATGCTTTCGGAGGGCGTCGGACAGGCCGAACAGCGGCTCGCCGGCTCGAACTACCGGATGGTCAACGTCGAGTTCAACGTGGAACCGGTCGGCCAGATCGACGTCGACGAAGTCATCGAAAAACTCGAGAACGAGGAGTTCGCCCAGCTTACCGACGAGGAACTCCGGGCGTTCGTCCGACTGTTGACCATGTCCGACGAGTTCTCGCCCGAGTCGGCACGCGAGGAGATCAAAGACCGGGTCGACGAGTACACCAATCAGGTCAGCGAAAGCGCCGCGGAACGCGAGCGGAAACTCGAGGACCTCACGAACTGACGGCCGTGTGACGGTCTAGGGTCTTCTCGAGGCCGGACCGTCGATACGTCTTCCCTTGCGTTACTATTGTTGCTGTACCGTCATTGCCGCCCGCTGGCTCGTTCTCGTCGTCCCGTCGGCCCGTTCTTGTCGTCCGCGGCGACTACAGTATGTGATTGTCATCCATTCCAACACTTTCACGCAACCGTGCGTATACTGCGCCACCCCTAACATTATTCTGTTGTGTTTTTAGGTGTTATGAAACAATTGTAGAATGAGTAGCTGATAGGCAGACGAACGGTCACTATAATATATCGTTGAGGCTCTGCATAACGGACGGTTCCAATAAACGTAATCTGTGTATGTTAGATACAAAAAGGAAATATTTATGCGAGATACTGACAATTGGTTCGGTATGCTATCGCGAAGCATGGGAGATGCGATACGGGGACGGTGTGTGCAAACGCTAACCGGTTGCCCGAGTGCGAGGGGTGGTGGAGCATGAGCAGCGACGAGAAGGGGGCGTTCGGTCGGTTCTCCGACGAACTGGATCCGATCGTGTTCCTGTTCGGTGCCGGAATCACGGTCGGCGTGATCGCGATGTTCTTCATCAGTCCGACGACCGTCGAGAACACGATCGCGACACTCAACGAGTCGATGCTCGAGTACCTGAACTGGGCACTGCTCGCAATCGTCTTTATGATCGTGCTCTTCCTCCTGTTCCTGATCCTCAGCCCGTGGGGGAAGATCAGATTCGGTGACGAACCGCCGGAGTACAGTTTCCTGTCGTTTTTCGCGATGCTGTACTCCGCAGGGTTCGCCGCAGGTGTGGTGTTCTGGGGGCCGACCGAGGCGCTGTTCTACTACGACGATCCATCGCCACTGTTCGACGTCGGTAGCCAGTCAGGTGAAGCGATGAGCATCGCCGTCCAACAGACGCTCTTCCATTGGGCGCTACCCCAGTTGGCCGTGTTCACGATCATGGGGATCGCGATCGGCTACTTCGCGTACAACTACGAGAACGTCCCGCTCCGGGTCTCGTCGGCGCTCACGCCGATCCTGGGGAAGGAGAACCTCGACGGACCGGCCGCGAAGGTCATCGACATCCTCGCCGTGTTCGCGACCATCGGCGGCGTCGCGACCTCGCTCGGATTCATCGGGAGCCAGTTCGTCAGCGGCCTCGATTACCAGTGGGGAATCGATCTGGGCAACACCGGAATCATCCTCGTGGTAACGATGATGACACTGCTGTTTACCATCTCGATGGTGCTCGGGGTCGACAAGGGGATCCGTCGACTCTCGAACTTCAACATGGTCCTCTTTTTCATCCTCCTGGTCGTGACCTTCATCGTCGGTCCGACGATCTTCCTGGTCCTGCTCGGAACGCAGGCTATCGGTGGGATGCTCACGGACTTCGTTTCGATGAGTCTCTTCACCGGGGCCGGTGTCGAGGGTGGCACCGAGTGGGCCAATACCTGGACCGTCTTCTACTGGGCGTGGGCGCTCTCGTGGTCTCCGTTCGCAGGACTGTTTATCGCACGAATCTCCCGCGGCCGAAGCGTCCGCGAGGTCGCGTTCACCGGCATCGTCGCGACCTCGGCGGCGACGATTCCGTGGTTCATCTCGCTCGGCGGAACGGCCGTCTGGATGCAACACAACAATGTCGCCGACTTCAGTGAGGTCATGGCGTTCGAACTCGGAGCCGAAACGACCGGTTTCATCATGTTCGACGCGTTCCCGCTCGGGACGGTGTTCATGATCGCGTTCATGCTGCTCGTCACGACGTTCTTCATTACGTCTGCGGACTCCTCGACGCTCGCCGTCTCGATGATGACGACCGGCGGCAAAGCGAAACCGTCGAACATCAATCGAATCTTTTGGGGTGTGGTCCTCGGTATGACCGCAGCGATCCTCATGATCCTCGGCGGCGTCGACGCCCTGCAGTCGGCGGCAATCATCACTGGCGGTCCGTTCGCGTTCGTCTGCTTCCTCGCCATGCTCGGGCTGATCAAACACTTCAGCTCGACGCACGGGCGCGTCCTCCTTCAGGACGAAACGAAGATTTACGGCTCGAGTGACGAAGCACCGACCGTCGGCGGGGCGGTCCAGCCCAGCGACGACGACGACTAAGACGCTGGGATCGATCCGAATATCCTCTTCTCGGTATTGTTCTCGTATCGTTGTACTCGAGAGTACGGTACCACGCTGCGAAGATGACAGCAACGCCGCCGACTATCGTGCCCATCTATAACAAGATTTAATGTATGACGTACACATTATCTGTGTATGGATAGGGACACAGCGGAACCGAACGTGGACGCCTTCCCCGGGCCCAACGCTCAGGAGTGGGTCGAGTTCCACGGCGCGAACGCGGCCCCGAGCGAGTACTCACACGAGTTCGTCTGGGACGTTACGCGCGAGGCCGACGGCCCGTTCGTGACCGACGTCGACGGCAACGTACTGCTGGACTTTACGTGTCACATCGGTGCGGCACCCCTCGGCTACAACAACCCGAAGGTCACCGACAAGCTTCGGGAGTTCGACCTCGTCGAACCGATGAAGATCGCCGGCCAGGATATGTACTTCGGCGCCGGCCCGACCCCCGAGGAGTCGGACGTACCGGGCTCGAGTCACCTGATGGACAAGCTGACCGAGGTCTCGAGTCAGTACGGCATGGACACCGTCTTCCTCTCGAACTCCGGTGCGGAGGCCATGGAGAACGCGATGAAGATCACCAACGACTACCGCGCGCCGTCGAAGTACGGCGTCGCCTTCGCGGGCAGCTTCCACGGCCGCACCTTCGGGACGCTCTCGATCACGAAGTCCAAGGAGGTCTACACGCGCCACTACCCCGAAATCAGCGGGATCGAGACGGTACCGTTCTGTGCGGATCGCGGCTGTGACGCCGCGAGTTGTGACTGCGGCTTCTTCACCGGCGCCGGCTCGCAGCTCCGGAACTCGCTGTCGCCCGAGGGCGGGCACATCAACCCCGACGAGATCGCGTTTCTCACCCTCGAGCCCATCCAGGGCGTCGGCGGCTACCGCTTCCCCAGCGAGGCGTTCATGCAGGAGGTCGCGGACGTCACCGCCGAGTACGACATCCCGCTGGTCGTCGACGAGATTCAGGCCGGCGTCGGCCGCACCGGCGAGATCTGGGCGTCCGATCACTACCCGATCGAACCCGACGTTATCGCCAGCGCGAAGGCCCTCCGCGTCGGCGCGACGATTTCCCGATCCGAGATCTTCCCCAGCGAGAAGAACCGGCTGGGGTCGACGTTCGGCGGCGGGGATCTCTTGGGCTCGATGATGGGCACGTTCACGCTCGAGGCGATCCAGGAACACGACCTGCTCGATAACGCCACGCGGCGCGGCGAGCAGGCGAAGGAACTGCTACGCGACGACTCGCCCGACTACGTCGAGGACGTCCGCGGCAAGGGCCTGATGCTCGCGGTCACCTTCGACACGCCCGAGCGGCGGGCCGCCGTGGTGAAGGAGTCGCTGAAACGCGGCATGCTCACCCTCGGCTGTGGCAAGCAGACGATCCGGCTGCTGCCGCCGCTGGACTCGAGCGAGCGCGAGATCGAACTGGGGATCGGGATCTTCCTCGAGGCGATCGAGGCGGTCGGTCCGAGCGCGAAGGCCGCGTAATCGGGTTTTGTATTCTCGAGTTGGTTTTGGTCCGCTGTTCGCCCAGTTCGGACTATCCTCGTGCGGTGGCGCGCGCTGGGCCGCGACGAGCGGTGCGAGGCCTGAACGTAGTGACGGCCTCGGAATAGCGAGGCGCGGTCCGAAGGCGTGCGAGGGGTGAGTGAAGGAGGGTGCGACTGAACGAATCGGCTGGGGAGGACGTGGGAATCCCCGTTGCCACGATTAGAGAGTGTTTGTTGGCAGTGGTGGCGGAAACAAGACAGAGTGTCCTGCTCACACTGGCAACTAGGGTTTCCACGTCCTCCCCAACCGATTCGCTCGTTCACAGGTTCACTCGCTCATCCCTCGCGGTATTCGAACCGCGCCTCGCTTTCGCTCGTCGCGGTTCAGCGCGCCAACAGTGTGCTCGGAGCGGTTACTCGAGCGAGCATTCGACCACCGAAACGCCATCGAGCGCAGATAACGCCTCGAGTACCCCATCCAGATGCTCCCGTCCGCTCCCCTCGAGCCCGACGGTCACCGGAATCCGATTCGGCTCGTCGACGGGACCCCGACGCGCGCGCTCGAGGACGTCCAGTTCGGCTCCCTCCGATTCGACGGTCTCCACCACGTCTCCCACCGTCGTCGGCCAGCCCGCGACGGCCAGTCTGGCGTCGGCGTAGCGCTCGAGTTCGTGCAGCCCCGTCCGGGTCAGTTCGGCGTGCTCGGTGAGGTTGACGTTCCCGCCGGAGACGACGACGCCGACGTGTTCTCCCTCGAGGTCCAGCCCGCTCTCGTCCGACAGCGCGGCGGCCAGCGGCGCAGCCCCGGCGCTCTCTACGACGGTCTTCGCGCGCTCGGCGAGCAGCGTCACCGCGGTCGCAATCTCGCGGTCGCTGACGCTCACCACGTCGTCGACGACCTCGCGAGCGTTCAGGAAGGTGGTCTCGAGCAGTCGCGTGTCCGCGATGCCCTCCGCGACGGTGTCGACGTCCTCGAGTTCCCGAATCTCGTCGGCCTCGAGCGATGGTTTCGCGTGATACGCTCCCGCCGGCTGGACGCCGATCACACGGATATCCGAGTCCTGAGCCTTCAGTACCGTTCCGATCCCCGAAATGAGTCCGCCGCCGCCGATCGCCACGAGGACCGTATCGAGTTCCGAATACTGCTCGAGCAACTCGAACCCGATCGTCCCCTGGCCGGCGATGATCGCCTCGTCGTCGAAGGGGTGGACGAACGTTTCGCCGGTCTCCTCGGCGCGCTCGAGGGCGTACTCGTAGGATCGCTCGTAGATGTCGCCCTCGACGACGACCTCGGCGCCGTAGCCCCGCGTGGCCTCGATCTTGGCGGCGGGCGTGACCTCGGGGACCACGATCGTCGTGTCGATATCGAGCAGTTGCCCGGCCAGCGCGACGCCCTGGGCGTGGTTGCCCGCGCTCGAGGAGATGACGCCCACCTCGCGTTCCGCCTCCGATAGCTGGGCCATCCGGTTGTACGCGCCGCGGATCTTGAACGAGCCCGTGCGCTGGACGTTCTCGAGCTTGAGCCCGACCGAGGCGGCACCGCTCAGTTCCGCGAAGGTCCGCGAGGTGTCCAGCGGCGTCCGGTGGACGACGTCGTCGATCCGTTCGCGCGCGTCCTCGACGTCCTCGAGGGTGACGAGGGCGTCCGTCCGGTGGTCCCTGCTCATTCGTCGGCCTCCGTCCGTTCGTCTTCGACGTCCGTCCGTTCGTCCTCGACGTGCGGAACCGGATGCCGGCGCTCGAGTTCCCGGATCGACTCGACGAGGACATCGACGCCGTGCTCGAGGCTATCCTCGTCCACGTCGAACGTCGGCGTGTGGTGGCTGGTGGGGTGGTCGGTACCGACGATCATGTACGTCGCCAGCCCGCCGTCCCGCTGGACGCGCTCCATCAGGAACGTGGCGTCCTCGCTCGCGCCGAAGTCGGCGGCCGGGAGGACGTGATCGACCCCGCGGACGCCGCTCGCGACTTCGCTGACGAGCGCCTGCAACTCGGGGTCGCTGTCGGCCCGTGGCGACTCGCTGACCACCTCGACGTCGGCCTGACAGCCGTGCATCGTCGCGGCGGATTTGACCGTCCGCTCGAGTTTCTCCTTCATGTACTCCATCAGTTCGGTGGTCTCGCCGCGCGCTTCGGCCTCCATGTGAGCCTCTTCGGCGATGACGTTGCTCGCGGAGCCGGCCTCGGCGTAGCCGATGTTCACGCGGGTCATCCCGTCGCTGTGGCGGGGGATGCCGTAGGCGTTCTCGATCGCCGCACCCATCGCGTGCATCGCGTTGTCGCCCTCGTTGGGCGCCTTGCCGGCGTGTGCGGAGGTGCCGTGAATCGTCGCGTCGACGTGGCACATCGCGAGGGGCTTTTCGATCCCTGCCACGACTTCTCCCGTCGGGTGATCGAGGCCGACGTGGACGGCGAGCAGGTAGTCCAGATCGGCGGCGAAGTCGCTCTTCGCCATCGGACAGCCGCCGCCGCTGGTCTCCTCGGCGGGCTGGAAGAAGACGACCAGCCGGCCCGAGAAGTCGCTCTCCTTGATCGCCTCGAGGACGGCCAGCCCCCAGGTCATGTGGACGTCGTGGCCGCAGGCGTGCATCGTCCCGTCGATCTCCGATCGAAAGCCCTCGGCGGCCGGATCGTGCCCCTTCTCGTCCGACTCCTCGATGAACAGCGCGTCGATGTCGACCCGCAGCCCGATGGCGGGGCCCTCACCGCGCTCGAGAACGGCGACCGCGCCGGTGTTGCCGCCGGCCATCCGTTCTAGGAGGTCGGGATCGGCGCCGCGCTCGCGCGCCCGTTTGTCCCACGACGCGAGTCGGTGGTCCTCGGGGACGGCCATCCGGTCCGCGGGATCGTAGGAGTCCGGGCCGACGGCCAACTCGTCGACGCCGATGGCTCGGATCTCCTCGACGATCCGCGCGGTCGTGTAGAACTCGCGCCACGCCGGCTCGGGGTGGCGGTGCAAACTGCGACGGAGGGACACGAGGCGGTCCCGTATCGGCTCGCTCATGCCAGTCACTGACGCGCCCCAGCGACTTAATTATACACAATCAGTGTTGACGCCGACTACACAAAAAAGATAAGAGAGACGATGACAACCGTAGGGTATAGCTGCGTTGCAACGGCGACAGGCCGCGGTAACGCGCACATTCATCACAATGAGCACGAATCCAGACGTCGTCGTTCTGCGAGAGGGAACGGAAGGGCTGTCGATGGAATCGTACGCAGACGCGCTGCGCGAACGGCTCCCGGATCACACCGTCGCGCTCGCGCGGACGCCGGAAGAGGAGCGCGAACTCGTCCCGCAGGCGCGGGTCGTGACCGGCATCACGATCGAGGAGGACCTCCTCGAGGCCGCCGACCGACTCGAACTGTTCGCGTGTACGTTCGCCGGCACCGATCACGTCCCGATGGACGCGCTGGCCGACCACGGCGTGGCCGTGACGAACGCGGGCGGCATCCACGCCCCCGGTATCGCCGAGCAGTCGATCGCCAACATGCTCGTCTTCGCGCGGAACCTCCACGAGGGCTGGCGGCGCAAGTCGAACGGCGAGTGGCGCCACTTCCAGTCCCACGAGTTCACGGACAGCACCGTCACGATCGTCGGCCTCGGCTCCATCGGCCAGGAGATCGTCCAGCGGCTCGAGGGTTTCGAGGTCGAGACGATCGGAATTCGCTACACGCCCTCGAAGGGCGGCCCGACCGACGAGGTCCTGAGCTTCGAGGAGGAAGACATTCACGAGGCCTTTTCGCGGAGCGA
This sequence comes from Natronorubrum halobium, assembly GCF_051351675.1. Lineage (NCBI taxonomy): Archaea > Methanobacteriati > Methanobacteriota > Halobacteria > Halobacteriales > Natrialbaceae > Natronorubrum > Natronorubrum halobium. Next base: position 4,183,437 of record NZ_CP195595.1, on the reverse strand, counting down.
GTACGTCGTCCTCGCCTGTCCGCTCAACGATCTGACGCGCAACCTCGTCGACGAGGACGCGCTAGCGACGCTGCCGCCGAACGCCGTGGTCGTCAACGCGGCCCGGGGCGGCATCGTCGACACCGACGCGCTCGTCTCCGCCCTGCAGTTCAACGGCATCCGCGGCGCCGCACTCGACGTCACCGATCCCGAACCGCTCCCGAACGATCACGAGCTCTGGGATCTCGAGAACTGCCTCATCACGCCCCACACGGGCGGCCACACGCCGAAACACTGGGATCGGCTGTCCGACATCGTCGCGCACAACGTCGGCGTGCTCGACGAGGGCACGGGGAGTGACCTCGAGAACGCCGTCTATCGGCCGGAGTCGAACTGACGAGACCGATGGCTACCGACAACCCGCCGTCCGCGACCGACGACTCGCGGTCCACGACCGACCACAGCGACCAGACGTCGACCCCGGACGAAGCCCATCTCGGGCCGCCAGACGATCCGCGCGAGGGTGATCCAGCAGCGGATTCGCGAGCCACCTACGACTACGTCGGCGGCGACGTCGACCGACCGGCACTCGTCTCCGCGCTCCGGGAGCGAATCGACGGCGAGGTCCGGTTCGACGAGTACTCCCGTCGGCTGTACGCGACCGACGCCAGCGCCTACGAGATGACCCCGATCGGGGTCGTGTTACCGCGCTCGACGGCCGACGTCGCGAGCGTCGTCGAATACTGTGCGGACAACGAGATCCCGGTGCTCCCGCGCGGCGGCGGCACCAGTCTCGCCGGGCAGGCGGTCAACGAGGCCGTCGTCCTCGATTTCACGACGCACATGGGCGATCTGCTCTCCGTCGACCCCGACGAGCGGCAGGCGACCGTCGAGGCGGGGACGGTGCTCGCCGACCTCAACGACGAACTCTCGCCGCACGAACTGAAGTTCGCACCGGACCCCGCCGCCGGCAATCGCAGCACGATCGGCGGCGCCATCGGGAACAACTCGACCGGCGCACACTCGCTGCAGTACGGGAAGACCGACGCCTACGTCGAGGCCTGCGAGGTCGTCCTCGCCGACGGCTCCGTCGAACGCTTCGGCGAGATGACGGTTAGAGAGCTTCGCGAGCGGGCCGATCCGGAGGGGGAGTTGCTCGAGCGAATCTACGACGCCCTGCGCCGCGTCGTCGACGAGGAAGCCGAGGCGATCAGCGAGGTCTTCCCCCAACTGAAGCGCAACGTCTCGGGCTACAACCTCGATCGGCTGGTCGCGGAGGCCCACGGGAAGCCCGACGCATTCGACGAGAACGCGGGCGACTCGGCCGCGATCGACGACGGCGCCGAGCCCGATCCCGACGCGACGGTCAACCTCGCGCGCGTCTTCGCCGGCAGCGAAGGGACCCTCGGCGTGGTGACGGAGGCGACCGTCTCGCTCGAGCCCGTGCCGGAAACGACGTCCGTCGTCCTCCTGACCTACCACGACCTGCTCGAGGCGATGGCCGACGTCGACACCATCGTCAGAAATCACGACGCGGCAGCGGTCGAAGCGATCGACGACGTCCTGATCGAACTCGCGGAGAACACCGAAGAGTTCGCCGAACTCGTCGAACGACTGCCTGCGGGCACCGAAACCGCGCTGCTCGTCGAGTTCTACGCCGAGGACGACGACCACGGCCGCGAGCAGGTCGCGGACCTGCTCGCCGACCGATTGCCGGACGAAGAGGTGCCGGATCCGACGGCCGACGCGGCCGAGGCGGACGAAGACGGCAACGTAACTGCGTCCGGGGGCGAGACCGACCCCGTCCGCGCGTTCGACGCCCTCGAGGCCCACGACCCAGAAGGCATCGCCGAACTCTGGAAACTCCGCAAGAGCGCGGCGCCGATCCTTCTCTCGCGAACCTCGGACGCCAAACACATCTCGTTCATCGAGGACACGGCCGTCCCGACCGAGAACCTCGCGGACTACGTCGCGGACTTTCAGGCGGTCCTCGAGGAGTACGACACCTTCGCCAGCTTCTACGCTCACGCCGGGCCGGGCTGTATGCACATGCGGCCGCTGGTGGACACGAAGAGCGAGGCGGGACTCGAGGAGTTCGAGGGGATTTCGGACGCCGTCACGGACCTCGTCGTCCGGTACGGCGGGAGCGTCTCGGGTGAACACGGCGACGGCCGCGCCCGCACCCAGTGGAACCACAAACTCTACGGCGACGACGTCTGGGAACTCTTCCGGGAGCTGAAGACGGTCTTCGATCCGGACTGGCTCCTGAATCCGGGGAACGTTTGCGGCGACCACGACATGACCGAGAACCTCCGGTTCGATCCCAGCTATGAATTCGAGGCCGGTTTCGAGCCCGCCCTCGAGTGGCAAACCGAGAACGGCTTCCAGGGCATGGCCGAACTCTGTCACGGCTGCGGCGGCTGTCGCGGCGATCAGGAGACGACCGGCGGCGTGATGTGTCCGACCTTCCGCGCGGCCGAGGAGGAGAGTTTGAGCACTCGCGGCCGGGCGAACATGCTCCGGAGCGCCATGAACGGCGAACTCGAGGCCGAGGCCACCGACGAGGAGTTCTTAGCGGAGATCATGGACCTCTGTATCGGCTGCAAGGGCTGTGCGCGGGACTGCCCGAGCGAGGTCGACATGGCGAAGCTCAAGGCCGAAGTGGAGCACGCGAACCACCAGGAGAACGGCTCGAGCCTCCGCGACAAGCTGTTCGCGAACGTCGACCGGCTGAACGCCGTCGGCTCCGCGCTCGCGCCGCTCTCGAACTGGGCCGCGTCGCTGCCCGGATCAGGGACGATGGCGGAGAAGACCGTGGGGATCGCCCGCGAGCGCGATCTGCCGACGTTCGCGAACGAGAGCTTCGAAGACTGGTTCGCAACGCGCGGGCCGCGGGTTTCGGAAGCGGAGGCCGACCGGAAGGTCCTGCTGTTCCCCGACACCTACACGAACTACAACCACCCGCGGGCCGGGAAGGCGGCCGTGCAGGTCCTCGAAACGGCCGGCGTCCACGTCCGGATTCCCGAGGGCGTGACGTCGACGGGACGGCCGGCGCACTCGAAGGGGTTCCTCGACCGCTCGCGCGAACGAGCGCGGACGAACGTCGACGCCCTCGCGCCCGAACTCGAGGACGACTGGGAGGTCGTGCTCGTGGAGCCCTCCGACGCCGTCATGTTCCAGTCGGACTATCTGGACCTGCTCTCGGGTCGCGACGTCGAGCGCGTCGCCGCGAACACCTACAGCGTCTGCGAGTACCTCGATCAGTTCGATCTGGCCGGTGGACTGCCGACTGGCGGGTCCGACGGCACCGAGGAGCGGCTGACCTACCACGGCCACTGCCACCAGAAGGCGACGAAGAAGGACGGCCACGCGGCGACGGTGCTCGAGGCCGTCGGCTACGAGGTCGACGCGCTGGACTCGGGCTGTTGCGGAATGGCCGGTTCGTTCGGCTACGAGGCCGAACACTACTCGCTGAGCCGAAAGATCGGGGACGTGCTGTTCGATCAGGTCGAGGGGAGTGACGGAGAGACAGTCGTTGCGCCCGGTGCGTCCTGTCGGTCACAGCTGTCGGAATACGACGGCTGCGACGATCCGCCGCATCCGATCGAGAAGGTTGCTGCGGCGCTTTCGTCGGAGTAAGGTGGTAGGTTCTTTTCGCTATTGTATCGACTCGAATTTCGGTTGAGTGAAACGGTCTTCGGATTGTAAAGTCGGATTGTTCAAGAAGCGTGTCCTGCTCACGTGGCCACTAGGAATTGCCACGTCCTCCCCAGCCGACAGCGCACGCCACCGCATGTAGGAGCGGGTCAGAGAAGTCTTCGCACGAACTTCGAAATGATCCATACAGGCGATCTACCTACCGCTCGGCCGAGCAACCGGCGTACGGTGGCGCGTGCTGTGCCGGGGTGAGCGCAGAGCGAACCGCGGCACGAACTCACGCGAGGGATGAGCGAGCGGAGCGAGCGAATCGGCTGGGGAGGACGTGGCGATTCCCTGTTGCCACGCTAGCAGGACGCTTTGCTTCGGTTCACGCACCTCGTCTCGAACATACTGCTCAATTCGCATCTCTACTGATCATTGTGAAGGATTATACCGACACCGATCGTTACTGTCTGTCATCGGAAGTCTCCCATGCCGACCGACCACGACGAGTCCGATCACAGGAATATGCCAAAGGACCACGAAACGGATGCGGAACGGATTCTTCTGTTCCTCGCCGAGAACCGTGATCAGGCGTTCGAAGCGATTGAAATCGCCGACAACACGGATCTCGACGAGAATTCCGTTCGGCCGGTTCTCGATCGACTTCGATCGTCTGGTCTCGTCCGGCAGGAGGAATCCACTTGGAGGATCGGTACTCTCGAGCGGGTTCGGGATGCGTTCGCCTTCCACTCGACGGTCCAGTCTCTCAACGAGAGAGTCGGCTACGAAGATCGCGAAGAATGGCTGGCTGCAGCGGCGGAATCCGATACAGACGACGAGTAACTCGGGGAACGTTCGACGAACTGAACGCAAAACGGAAAACTGCCGCTAACCTACGGCCAGAGCCCGCGCGTCGCCTTCGCCTCGGCGATTCGCGAGAGCGCGACGACGTAGGCGGCGTCGCGCCAGGTCAGCTCCTTCGACTCGACCTCCTCGCGAACGTCGGCCCAGGCCGAAAGCATCTTGTCCTCGAGTTCCTCGTTGACCTCCTCTAAGGTCCACTGGCGACGGTTGATGTCCTGGAGCCACTCGAAGTAGCTCACCGTCACGCCGCCGGCGTTGGCGAGGATGTCCGGGATGACTGTCACGTCGCGTTCCTCGAGGATCGTGTCCGCGGCGAACGTGGTCGGCCCGTTCGCGCCCTCGACGACGATGTCGGCCTCGATGGCGTCCGCGTTGTCAGCGGTGATGACGTTGCCGACGGCGGCCGGGATCAGCACGTCGACGTCGAGTTCGAGCACGTCCGCGTTGGAGATCGTTTCGGGGGCGTCCTGCTCGAGGACGGCCTCCGGTTCCTCTTCGTGAGTCGGGACCTCGTGGGTCTCGAGTCCCTCGGGGTCGTAGATCGCGCCGTTGACGTCGCTGACGGCGACGACGGTGGCTCCCCAATCCTCGAGCAGGCGGGCGGCGTTCGCGCCGACGCTGCCGAAGCCCTGGACGGCGACGGTCATCTCGGAGACCTCGTTGCCGTAGTGCTGAATCGCCTCCCGTGCCGCGATCGCGGTCGAGCGACCGGGTGCCTCCTCGCGACCGTAGGAGCCGCCGATGACGGGGGGCTTGCCGGTGACGACGCCGGGGATAGTCTCACCCTGTTGCATCGAGTAGGCGTCCATGAACCACGCCATCGTCTGAGCGTCGGTACCCATGTCCGGTGCCGGAACGTCCTTCGTCGGGCCGACGACGTCGCGCAGTTCCTCGGCGAACCGGCGCGTGAGCCGTTCGGTTTCGTCCGCGGAGAGGGACTTGGGATCGATGGCGATGCCGCCTTTCCCGCCGCCGAACGGGAGATCCATTACGGCGCACTTCCAGGTCATCCACATCGAGAGCCCGGTACACTCCTCGGCGGTGACCTCGGGGTGGTAGCGGAGACCGCCCTTGTACGGCCCGCGGACGTCGTCGTGCTGAGCGCGGTAGCCGGTGAAGACCTCGACCTCGCCGTCGTCGCGCTCGAGCGGAACCGAGACCTGCTGGACCTTGGTCGGGTGTTTCAGCCGTTCGATGACGCCCTCGTCGACGTCGACGTGGGTCGCCGCGCGCTCGAGTTGGCGTCGAGCGGTGACGAGCGCTGAGTCGTACTCTGTTTCGGGTTCGGCTTCTTCCTGGGTCGGTGTCGTAGCCATTGTGAATTGGGTGTGGACGTGAATCGTGGACTACGCCGTAAACAGCTTCCGGGGGAAGTCGGCCAGCGTCTCCGCGCCGCTGCTCGTGACGTGGAACGTTTCGCTGATCTCCATGCCGACCGCCTCGGTCCAGATGCCGGGGATCATGTGGAAGGTCATGTTCTCCTCGAGGATAGTCTCGTCGCCGGGACGGATGCTCGCGGTGTGCTCGCCCCAGTCCGGCGGGTAGCCGAGTCCCATCGAGTAGCCGATGCGGTCCTCCTTCTCGAGACCGTATTGTGCGATGGTATCGCGCCAGGCCTTCTCGACGGACTCGCAGGTGACGCCCGGTTCGACGGCGTCGAGCGCGGCTTCGATTCCCTCGACGACGATATCGGCGGTGCGCTCGAGTTCTTCGGGCGGATCGCCGACGAACGTCGTCCGCGCCAGCGGGGAGTGATACCGGTGGCGACAGCCCGAGAGTTCGATGATGACCGGGTCGCCGTCCTCGAACGGGCGGTCGGTCCAGGTCAGGTGGGGCGTGTCCGTGTGGTCGCCGGACGGCATCAGCGGCACGATCGACGGGTAGTCGCCGCCGTACTCGTCGGTTCCGCGGATCAGTTGCTCGTAGATCGCGGCCGCGGCCTCGTACTCCGGCACGCCCTCTTCGATCGCGTCGAGACCGGCCCGCATCGCGTTCTCCGAGATGCGGGCGGCCTCGCGCATGTACTCGAGTTCCTGCTCGGACTTCTTGATCCGGACCCAGCCGACCAGCAGCGTCGCGTCCTCGAACTCGGCGTCGGGGAGGTTCTGCTGGAGTCGGGTGTAGGACTTCGCGGTGAAGTAAGCGGCGTCCATCTCGAGGCCGATGCGGCCGTCCGCGACCTCGAGATCCTCGAGGACGCCCGCGACGTAATCCATCGGGTGAAGGTCGTGCGGCGAGTGGACGTGATCGTCGCTGTAGAAGCGGATGCTCTCCTCGGAGAGGGTGGTCGTCGCCCGCGCGCCGCCCGCGTCCATCTCGCGGCCGACCCAGACGGGTTCGTCCCGTTCGGCCGTGACCACGACGGCCTGGTGGACGTAGAACGACCAGCCGTCGTACCCCGTCAGGTAGTTCATGTTGGCCGGATCGGACACGACGATCGCGTCGAGGTCCGCCTCGTGCAATCGCTCTTTCGCCCGAGCGACCCGGCGTTCGTACTCCGCCTCGTCGAAGACATCTCGTGACATGATAACAGGCCCTGCGAAGGAAATCGATCAGGAGTGCTAAAAGTTTTTCGTGTATAGTAGATACAGATACTGTTTACAGATAGGACGGGTGCTCGAGCGACCGAGTAGTCGAGTACAGCGGCATGTGATATCGACTCCAGACCCGTTCGAACGGCGTTCGCGACTCTCCGATCGCGGCTGCTGGATCCTCGTTCCGAACCACCGGCGGTTAAGACACGGGGGTTCGTTGCCGCGGATATGGCAATACTCGAGACGATCGTGATCGCGTTCTGGGCGATGTTACCCGCATACGTGCCCAACAATGCCGCGGTGCTGGCCGGCGGCGGCCGGCCGATCGACGGCGGTCGAACGTGGGGCGATAAGCGCATGCTGGGCGACGGCAAGACCTGGCGCGGCACCGCCGCCGGGATCGTCACTGGGCTCGCGCTCGCCGGTTTTCTGAGTCTCTTCGCCGGCGAGGTGAGGTCCGCAACCGGTGTGGACGTCCCCGAATTCACACTGCTCGCTGCGCTCGGTCTCGCCGCCGGAGCGATGCTCGGCGATATCCTCGCGTCGTTCCTGAAGCGACGGACCGGTCGGCAGCGCGGAGCGATGTTCCCCGGACTCGATCAGCTCGACTTCGTCGTCGTCTCGCTGCCACTGACTGCACTGCTGGCAAGCGAGTGGTTCTTCGACGTGTTCACGTGGGAGGTCATCGCCGTCGTCGTTATTCTGACGCCGATTCTACACGTGGCGACGAACATGATCGCCTACAAACTCGGCTTGAAGAACGAGCCCTGGTAGGGCTGATTCGACGGTTTAGGAGGGTTTCTTCGTTTCCGGGCTCGATGGAATTGATCCGGTAGTAAACGGACTCGAGTAACTCGTTCCAGTCAGTCAGTTCCAACGTCTCGTCGAGAATTACGCTCGTCCGTACCGAAGTCGGTCTACTGTTCGGCGACGGCCTCGGCTTCGTCCTGCAGTCGCTCCTCCGCAGCGTCGCGGTCCTCGGGGTAGTCCACGTCGATCCGCCAGCCGTCCATCCGGATCGCATCGATGGTCCGGCCGGACTGGATCAGCAGGTCGATAGCGTCCGGGAGTTCGTACTCTCCGCGGTCGCTCGGCTGAACGAGGTGACAGTCGTGAAAGGTCGCGGGCGTGAACGTGTAGAAGCCGGTCATGACGAGGTTCGATGCCGGGTCGTCGGGCTTCTCGACGACTTCGACGAGCGCCTTCGGCTTGTTGGTGGTCAGCGGACGGAGACGGGTGCCCTTGCCCGCGGCCAGCACGCTGCTTGCATACGATCTGTTGCTCTTCACCTGCAGAGATGTTTCTTCGGAGAATTAGTGAGCGAACGGATCGATCGTTCGCTGAGACACTGCAACCATCCTGAAACCCTCTCTCCTTTCGTCCGTCGCTCACGACCTCGGTCCGCCTCCCTCGGCGTTCCGTTCCAGAAAGCCTTTGAGAGATTACACCAGACGGGAGACAACGCTCATGGCAGACACGACTGGACCCGACGGAGCGATGGTCTGAAATGACCGCGACCGACGACTCCGAACTCCGACTCATCGGTACTCGTGCGGACGGCTATCTCGACTACTACGACGAGACGACCGATACCGTCTTTCGAGAACCCGAAACGCAGTACGACTACGGTCTCGCCGGTGCGATCCCATCCGAGTGGGTTCGAAACCCGGAGATGACTCTCGAGCGCTACATCGAACGCACGGAGCGCGACTCGGGATGGGCGCGACTGTCTCGATGGGCGGCAGAGACGCTCGGGCCGTAACTCACCGACGCGAGAGCACCGCGACGAGTTCTTCCTCCGGAGACGAACTGCTGCAATGTACTCTGAGTATCGATAGTTCGCCCTCTCCAGACGATATCCCCATGGAGAACGTTCTTCCTCCGGGGACTCACCGTAGCGGCCTACGCCTTCTGTTCTGTGGTGGCGGATTCGTCGTCGGCGAGCCGTTCTTCGGCCCTGTCTCGGTCCTCGGGATAACCGACGTCGATGCGCCAGCCGTCCATGCGGATCGCGTCGATCGTCCGGCCCGACTGGATCAGCAGGTCGATCGCGTCCGGGAGTTCGAACTCGCCGCGGTCGGACGGTTGCACGAGGTGACAGGCGTGGAAGATCGCGGGCGTGAAGGTGTAGAAGCCGGTCATGACGAGATTCGACGGCGGCTCGTCGGGTTTCTCGACGACCTCGACGATCTCGCCGTACTCGTTCGTATCGAGGACGCCGTACCGGGAGGCCTCCTCGTAGGGCACCTCCTCGACGAGGAACGCGGCGTCCGCGCGATCCTCTCGCTGACGGTTGATCACGTCGCCGAGGTTCCCGCGGAAGACGTTGTCCCCGAGCATGAGCACGAAATCGTCCTCGATGTGTGGCTCGGCCTGCAGAATCGCGTGGGCGAGTCCGAGCTGTTCTCGCTGGTGGGCGTAGGTGATCGGCACACCTTCATACTTGTCGCCGTAGCGCTCGATGATCTGTTCTTTCTGGTAGCCGACGACGACGATCAGTTCGGTGACGCCGATCTCGAGGAGGTTGTCGAAGACGTCCTCGATGAGTGGCTTGCCGTCGACCTCGACGAGCACCTTCGGTTTGTCTTCGGTGAGTGGGCGAAGCCGGGTCCCCTTTCCGGCTGCTAGGACGACTGCTTGCATGTCTGCAATGGTTCTGGTGGGGCGACATATACTTTGTGAGCGATTACGAGATTAGTTGGCGAGGAATGGAATGTCGAACGGGAGGTTATTGGTTACTGTTGTTCGGAATGTGCTCGAGATGACGAGGTATGTGCCGAAGTAGATCCCGGTTCCGATTCCAACCAAGGTAAGGACGGTAGCGGAGTTGTGGCCAAGGATTCGTTGCGTTTCCTCGATCCGAAGGCCGCCGTAGACGACACCTCCCATGAGGGCTGCTGCGATCCACTGGCAAACGATTTCCCGGTATGGGATCGAGAACTCGAGTAGGCTCGAGAGGTACACGTACGCAGCGGCCAGACCGACAATGGCCGAGATCCCCGTCGCGACGGCGGCACCGAGCCACCCGAGCAAATAGACGAGCACGACGTTGAGGACGACGTTGGTGAGGATGAACGCCCCGTTTACGCGGAAGGCAAGATCTGGACGATCAAGCGCGTTGAGGGTCATCAGTAGCGGTTTTTGGTAGCTGTAGACGAGGACCGCGGCGATCAAGATCATGAGAACGACGCCACCTTCGACGAACTCCTCGCCGTAGATCCGTAACACGCGATCAGCGAGAATTGAACCTCCGACGAATCCGGGGATCAAGATAACGCCTGTGTAACCGGACGCGTCGGTGACGAGGTTGGAAATTTGTTCTCGATTTTCGTCGACGGCGGTTCGACTGATTTCGGGGAAGATGCTGGCGCTGACCGAGTGGCTGAACTGCAGAAAAAAGATCGCGATGCTCCAGGCGACCGAGTAGATGCCGATCAACCCCGACGGAACGAAGAATCCGAGGACGACGACGTCGATCCAGTTGAACGTTTTCGACTGGACACTCCCGAGCCAAGAGTACTTCGCGTACTCGATTAGGCTCACGAAGTGGCGCTTTCGCGGCCGAGTAATCGTGAAACCGGCGACGAAGACCGCGACGAGGGCGACAAGAATCCACCCCATCGCGTAGCCGGTCAGCATCCCGGTTAGCCCCAGACCCGCGAACACCGCGCCGATCTGGAAGAGGCTCCGGGTCGTGATTCGGACCGGCGAGAGCATTCCGGCGACGTGGACGAGGTGTTTCCCGTTGAGAACCGACGTAAAGAACGAGTAGAACAGCGACGTGAACAGCAGCAGGACGACGAACTCGGTTACGTCCGCGCCCACGTATCGGTCGACGTAGCCGCGAAAGACGAACAACCCGATCGCCATGACAATGAAGAGCGCGGCGATGAGAGTTCCGCCCGCCACGATAAACTCTTCCTGGTCCCGTTCTTCGCTCACTCGTTTAGTGATCGCAGTGCCGACACCCAGTTTACCGGCGATCTTGAGCCAGGCGAGCAGGGCGATAACGAGATAGTACTGTCCAAGGATATCTGCGCCGACCTCGCGCGCGAAATAGATGACGGCGACGAACGAAATCGCCGACGCGAGCATGTTGGAAGCGAAATGGATTGCTGAGGTCTGGCCGATTCTCATTCGTAGTTGCCGTCTTTTCTGATCCAACTAACTTATAACGTAATCATCTGTACCTCGAGTATGGCCGTCGGTTTCAATCTGCCTTCCCGCTCGAGCGCCCGACTCCTGTTCGAGGACCCGACCCGGGCGCTCAAGGAAGCCCTCATTCGACCTTACCAAGGGCTTTGGTACACCGCCACCTCCCGGTATCCGATCGGGACGAACGTCTTCGAGCGCGATTGGGATCTCCTCGTCGTGCTCGACGCTTGTCGCGTCGACGCGATGCGCGAGATCGCTGACGAGTACGAATTTATTACTGAAGTCGATAGCATCGTCTCCGTCGGGAGCAACTCTCACGAGTGGCTTGCACAGACGTTCTCGGAGGCGTGGTCTCAAGAAATTGCAGAGACGACGTACGTTACCGCAAACTTCCACTCCGGATTCGTGTTTCGCGATCGGCGACTGCCGCCGGACCGGATCGACGTACCGTTCTACTGGACGGACTGGGACGTCGTCGACAGCGACGCGTTTCGAGAGGTCGTCGATGTCTGGGACACTCACCGCAACGACACGTTCGGCGTGACGCCACCCCACGCCGTAACCGATCACGTGATCGATCGTAGACGCTCGAATGAGGCCACGAGAATCATCGCCCACTACATGCAACCCCACGGCCCCTACATCGCGAACGCCGTCCAGACTGGCGAGGAGCCGAACGAGATCGAATCCGGCGCCTGGCGTAGTCTCCGGGACGGCGAGGCGAGCAGGGCTGAGATCTGGGAGTTGTACCTCGACAACTTGCGAGTCGTTCTGGATCAAATCGAGGTCCTACTCGAGAACGTCGACGCCGAGACCGTCGCGATCACGGCCGATCACGGCGAGGCGTTCGGAGAGTTCGGCGCGTACGGCCACCCCGAAGGATTCCCGCACCCGGTTGTGAAGAAAGTGCCATGGATCGAGGCCTCGGCGGAGGATTTGGAGACGCGAACGCCGGATCTGGAGTCGGAATCGAACGCCGAGGTCGCCATCGAGAAACGGTTAGAGGCCCTCGGCTACGCGTAAACCGGACTCGAGCGGGGACGGCAAATATAAGTGATTACTCGCGACACCTTCCACCATGACGATTAGTTTCTCTGGGTGGATCTCGGAGAGCCTCTCTACGCTCAGATCCGGCGATCGCTCGCTGCCCGCACGTCTCCTCCGTCCGCTATACAACCTATACGTCGGCGGATTCCTCACTGTGACTCATCGGTACCCATACGGAACAAACGTCTTCGAGCGCGACTGGGATCTACTCGTTATCCTCGATGCCTGTCGCGTCGACGCGATGCAAGAAGTGGCCGACGAGTACGAATTCATCGGCGAGGTCGACTCGATTACCTCTATCGGGAGCACGTCGTTCGAGTGGCTGAACCACACCTTCTCTGCGGAATACCTCGAGGAAACCCAACAAACGGGATACGTGACGGGTAACGGGTACACGGAACGGGTTTTCGACGACGACGGTCACACCGGTAACGCCGCGATTCCGTTCGGTCCGAGCAGTTACGATACCGTAGCGTCTGCCGACTTCGGCTACCTCGAGGAGCTGTGGCGAGCGGACTTCGAGGACACGGCAGAGTGGTCCGTCGGGAGTGGAGATGGGCGACGTGTCCACCCACGATACGCGACGGACCGCGCTATCGACGTCGGGCGCACCACCGACGTAGATCGATTGATCGTCCACTACATGTACCCGCACGATCCGTTCCCGCTCGAGGATGGCCCACTCCAGAAACCGTTCGACGCGCTCAAGAACGGAACCGTCTCCAGGGACACAGTGTGGGAGGCCTACCTCGATAACCTTCGGTTCGTGCTGGACGAGGTCGAGATTCTCCTCGAGAATCTCGACCGGGATAACGTCGTCATCACCGCCGACCACGGGGAGGCGTTCGGCGAGTACGGCTTCTACAGGCACGTCATCGGGTGTCCGATCCCGTGTATGCGTCGCGTTCCGTGGGTGGAGACGATGTCGGAGGATCAAGGCGAGTACGATCCCGAAGCGCCCGGTCTCGAGACCGTTTCGAATACAGCGTCGGTTGAAGATCGTCTCGAGCAACTCGGTTACCTCTAGTGAGAGGAATTGCTCAACTTTCCAGGGTAGTATCTCCAAAAGGGGAAGCCGCATAGCTGATTACTCGATCGCATAAGTTCACACAGTGTCTGCTCGCACCCTGCAAAGACTAACTGAATGTTGACACCGGGTCTACCCAAGTAGGTGAATTCTAACATAGAACTGCGATTCATTCCGTCATACTCCTTCAAGTATTAACCGGGACATCTCAAACGTACAGATTTTCGGTCATAATAATCACAAATTTCAATTGATGTAGATTCCAATCTCTCAAACGTGATGATTCAAAGAGGACGAAACAAGTCCCTTTCGTATCATCGCAAACTGAAATTTGATCGGAGATCATATCTCCCGATGCGCTTGCCACGGGTATAAATGCGACCGGGAACCTTTAGTTGAGGGCGTATCGTACCGTTGGGCGAGGAGCACTGTCCCGTAACCTCGGGTGCCGTCTGATGTCCTACCCTCTCATGGTGGTCATACCGTCATCACGTCTCGAACTCGATTGATCCCGTCGTTTCACCTGCGAGCAGCGAGAAGAAGGGATACGACTGCCCCTTGTACACCGATCGAAATGTCGTCTTGCTCATAATGCCGAATCGCGGGTCCTTGTTGTAAATATCGTCGCCGCAAACTCGCCGCAGGTACAGTCGTTTTAGCCAACTTCGATCCCAGACTTTGTAGGCGCGCTTCGCGTAAGGCCAAATATACCGGCCGCGAACGCGGGACGCGACTCTCGATCGAAAGGTCGTATCCGCGACGGTGCTTGCCGTGGTTTCGTCTACATCGGCGACCGTGGCGTACAGATCCTTGATAAATGATTCGTAGAAGTGACGGTGGCGTTTTTGTTCGATTGGGACGCGACGCCAGAATTCGTACAGTCGGTGATCCTCCAAGGGTAGCCACCAGCCGTGTCCGCAGAAGTCGAAGGAACGGACACCGTTGACGATTAATTTCGCCCGTCGTTCCTTCAATCGCCAACGTTCGAACGCCTCGACCATGGATTGAGGCTCAGCAGACGACCCGAGTTCGATGGTTTCCGCGACTCGTGCTGTGAATTCGTCGCGGGGAATCGTCGTCCATTCGTTGTACTTGAAATGTTGGTCAAGGATGAGTGAAGTGAGTGTTTGCAGGTCGATTTTGCGTTCACCCTCTAGGCCTGTCGGCGTGGCTTTCATCGTGTCGAGCGCGGATTCACCAGGGACGTACAGAGCGTTTGTTGGAAGGTTGCCCTGCTCAACGAGATGATTAAGCGCGAGGACATGGGTCGGACTAGGAAGGCTTCCAATCCACCCTGCCCGATCAAAGTAGCGGTTCCAGCGAGGCGAGTCGTAGAAGGAGCGCCAATCGTCGTGCGTTAACCCGGCCGTGACCCACGGTAAATCAAGGTTCTCTGCGACGTCTCTCGCAACGGTAATGTCCTCACCGGTATTGACAGAGTAGGTGATGACTTTATCGTATCCGATTCGTTTGAGCATAACCGCGATCAACCGTGAGTCGTATCCTCCGCTTAGCGGGACTGCGATCGGTCGGCCCCCCGCGACCTGGGTCAATCTTTTGAAAGCCGCGTCAAGGACGGACAAAAAGCGATTGCGGAGACCATCAGTAGTGTACTGCTGTTCGGTCACGGTGTGTAAACGATATGGCTCCCTTATGAGGTCATCCCTCGATGTATCGTGTGTGACCAACTCTCCCGCCTGAACTTGATAGACGTCTTCGTAGAGTGTGTTCGAACCCATGACGAATCGCGAAGTTTCGTATTCGATTTGGGATTGTTTGGACCGATTTTGAACGTCAGTCTTCTTGATAAGCCATCCACAATCGTCTGAGACGAGAATCGTGTCGCCACGCATAGCGTAAAAGAGCGGACACGAGCGCATCCGATCGGTAGCGAGGATCGTTTCCGGATTCCGAACAACGACTACCGCGTAGAAGCCGTTTATCGAGGAGAGGAGCGATTTAAGTTCCGTACGACCTGACGTGGATTCGACTAGTTCTGCGATGCTCGTAGTATCGACATATTCACCGTTGTAAAAGCCGCGCCCGCGAACCGAAACGTCCCCTCGCGTCTCCCATAGCCGGTCGTCCAACGCAATTGATGCTGGCATTGTTCGTACGACCGTTCCAAGGATTTAGTCATAGAATGGTCTTCTGGTATAACCCCACCTTTTAAGCGATCTCTGCACCTGCGGGTGAAACAATGAGGAAAAATCCCGGCAGCGATCAGGACCGTGGGTGCGGCACCCCCGCCGAGGTTTTCGGTGGTCCCCGTCATCCTGAATCGACCGCAGTCTCGCCCGCGACCTCTCCGTATGATGTTGACGATCCTATTCTCTCCCTGATCGGCAACACATCAATGATCGAGTATCCTGACGCGGTGAACGACAATCTCTACGTCAAACTGGAAAAGGAAAATCCTACGGGTTCGATGAAGGATCGAATCGCTCTCGGTATGACCCTGGAAATGTACGAAACCGGCGATATTGATCGCAACGACCTCATAGTTGAGGCGTCCTCAGGGAACACTGCGGGTGGCGTCTCGCTCGTCGCTAACCGGTTAGGTCATGACTGTGTCATCACGACCCCGGAAACAACAAGCAGACAAAAGATCGGCTACGTCAAATCCCTCGGTGCAGAACTGATTGAGTGCCCGTCAGTTGATTCCGACTCCGCGGACCACTATCGAAATCAAGCGGATGCGATCGCAGATAATCGTGGCGGCGTGTTTCTAGACCAATACCACAACCAGCTCAATCCGGAGGTACATGCTAAGTGGACAGGTCCGGAACTGTACCAACAATTGGAGGATGTAACTCATGTGGTCTGCCCGATGGGTACTGGAGGAACGCTCTCGGGCATCGGAAAGTATCTTAAGAATCAAAATCCCACTGTGGAGATCATCGGCGTTGATGCGATAAATTCGAACATTAGCACCGCCTTCTACGACAACGATCCAGTTTCCTACGAAACTCAAATCGAGGGACTCGGCAAAGGATCAAAAACGCCGACAATGTGGTTCGAGTATGTCGACGATGTGTTCGACGTGAGCGACGATGTGGCAATCAGGTGGGCGAAAAAGTCCGCGAAGGAAAATGGTGTGCTAATTGGACCGTCGAGCGGTGCTGCGTTAAAGATCGCCCATTCCATCGCCAGTGATAATCCCGGTTCGGTCGTCGCCCTCATCGCGTGTGATGGAGGCGAACAGTACTTCGACGTCCTCGCTTCTGTCGAACAACCGTCGCCGTGACGCCCACCTCACCGGATAGCATCATAATCAACTGATCAAGAGATTAAGCGACATTACATAATATGGCACTGTTCAGATTAGCTAATTCCAGCAGTATGCGTAGCTCTGGAGCCACCTTTCGGCGGTTTCTCGCTTGGCGTTCCTAAAGCAGTTCCGGAACTGGTATGTAATTCGTTTTACTTCCTGAAAGAGACGTCCAACGGCATTCCGATTTGCGTGCGTCTCGTATCGAAATCGGAGTCCGTGGCGGTGGAGTGGTGCGTGGAGCCATGGAGCGGAGTCGACGAGAAAGACGGTGTCGTCGACGGTGTGTTTCTCACGCAGTTCGGCGAGAAACATCGACATAAGGCCGGAGTTCCGCGCCGGAAACAGCCGCACGTGGAGGAATTCGTTTGTATCGGGATCGACGGCGGCGTACAGCCAGTACCGCTGGTCGGTGAGTTGGATCACCGTCTCGTTGAGCCCGACGTGATCCGGTGATTTACCGCCGCTGGGCAGTAGCTCTGCTTTTTGCACAGTTGTAGTCGATGGAACGAACTCGTTTGACACCGAAATTTTTCCAAAAAATGAACAGTATCTGAAAGCGAGAGGCCTGTCATATAGAGGTGGATACTGAGGTGCATCAGTTCGCGCGGTGTCTGCGCACTCCACAAATCCTAACTGAATGTCCGTGTTAGGACGCGTGAGCCGGTCGGTTCTAGCCACACCCCAGAAACTGCTATCGCCTCTCTCCTTCAGACTCTAATCTGAACAGCGCCCGATTGGGTCCCAGCAGCGCTTTTCACGCGTGGGCAGCGATCAAACGAACCTACGGTTCGTACCGTTCGCAGGTCGATTGCTCAAGAAGCCCAGACCGTCCAGCACATTGATCCGGTTTCGGTATCTCTGCCGATACGGAAGCCGGTACTAAAACAAGTCATCAA
Organism: Natronorubrum halobium; assembly: GCF_051351675.1. NCBI lineage: Archaea > Methanobacteriati > Methanobacteriota > Halobacteria > Halobacteriales > Natrialbaceae > Natronorubrum > Natronorubrum halobium. The sequence continues at coordinate 4,166,019 of NZ_CP195595.1, read as the reverse complement.
GGAAGAAACAACTCCTATCACAAACGAGGGCACTGACGCCGTCGTCGCAAAGTTTCTGTTTCGCTCGTCGGGGGCGTTCCGAAGGCGCATCCTCGCTAAGCACTTCATTTGTACTACTGGAATAGAAGCGTATGTGCCTTCACGCGACAAGATGTCCTTTCCTTCGTGAGGGTTAAATTGACGCGACCGACAAACAAATGTGCGAATACATGCGAACGACAGATCTGCTCAGACGGTCTGCCGATACGGCTATCAAGCGGTTCGGGAACGAAAGCCACGCGCCAGCAGGATCCAACGGACCATGGAACGACGAGGACACTCCAGTCAGGAACACGGCTCATTGGGGGATCACCTTCGCTTGGGCTGCTAAACAGATCGGGGATAGGAAATACAGGGATGCGGCTCGGATGTGCGCGACGTACCTATGCTCGGATGAGGTCCAGCCGGAGGGATACAGTTACCGACATCGGCAGTCCGATGAAAAAGACCAGTGTAACGGTCTTATCGGACAAGCATGGACGATCGAATCTCTGATCCGCCTGGGTAAACTTCTTGACAATCCCAAGCTACTCGATATCGCTGAGAGCCTGATCGAAACCCATCCCTATGATGGATCCCTTCCTGGCTGGCACGCAATCGATGTTGACGGTACCGACCTCGGTTACCATTTCACGCTCAACCAGCAGCTCTGGTTCGCGGCTGTTGGTGCGGAGGTGTGTGATCGGCGGGAGAACGACCGAATCGAACGACAGGTTCAGGCTGTTCTTGATAGGGTACCATCGATCCTGACGCAATTCCGTGAAGGGCCAGTCTACCACTCGGTCGCTCCAGGATTGGATCCAAAATTGTTCGTCCCATATCTGGTCAAAAATATCCGCCTGAAACGGATTCCTGATCCAATTCTCCACAGGGTTCGGACAGAGTATAGGCGTAAGATTGAACGACGGTCCTACGGATACCACTCATTCATTCTAAGTAGTCTTGCCATCCTCCATGAACAGTATCCGAATCATCCAACCTGGGAAGATCCATTGATCGAAACACTCACTGAGTACACGCGATCGGAGCGCTATCGCGTAGCGATCAACGATAACCAGTTCTGCTATTCATACAACCCGACTGGATTTGAAATCGCTCACTGGGAGTGGGAACTACACGAGAACAAGCATGCTGCCGAGGATTGGGTTTCAGAGCAACTCTCCCGGTGTTACTCGTTTGATCGCGACAGAATGGACCGTACCCCCTACGACGAGGAGACACTCGCCGCGCGGATCTATCAGCTGACCCGACTGCCGGAACTGACGATCACAGTTGATCAGCACGAGAGGTGATTTACCGGTTAGTCAATCATTGATGAGAGTCATTGCCAGTTGTAGCTGCGAAGCTGGTCGTGATTCTGTTTTTTCAAGTACGGTACTTTGCTATCCGGATCGGGATAGCCGCCTCCTATCAGTGTGATAGTTATTTCATCCTTGCTAAGGTCAAGTATGCAGCGGGTTTGATAATCCTCGGACGGAATTACAGCCAGTTAATCGTGCATGATGATATTCCATTAATTTGAGCGCGAACTGAAGCTCCATCGCCGACAGAGTAGAGTCAACGAACACAACGTTTTCTGATTACGGTGCAGGGACGCTGTCTCCGGCGGGAACCGTCAGTGATGGAATGGTGGTTTTGGACCCCGTGATACCGAGCAGTGGTTAATAGATTTCAACGAGAGATTCTAAACCGTCTCACACTTTATATTGATGGTTGTCTTTTATTCTCATGATTGTCATTCAGAAGTCCTATATTTTTGCGTTTAACAATACAGAACAACATCCTCATGACGAGTAGTACTCAAGGAACCCTCGATGTTTCTGTGATAATTCCCTCGTATAACGATCCAAAAGGTACACGTACAACAATCGAGTCGCTATCTAACCAGTTATATGAAAAGTACGAAATTTTGCCCGTTGATAATAATTCGACGGACAAAACAGGGGATGTGATCCAGAATCTTACCGAGCAGAATCCAAACTTAGTTACCCCACTCGAAGAAACTGACGTTCAGTCCTCCTATGCAGCTCGCAACACCGGGATAGAACACGCCTCTGGTGATGTTTTGCTTTTTCTTGATGCTGATATGTGGGTCTCCGAAACCTGGGTCAGGGATATGGCTACCGTCCTTGAATGCAACGACTACGACTACGTCGGCTGTAATGTCGAAGTCGTCGTCAACGACCAACCCAATTTATGGGAACGCTACGAGCAGTCGCTCTCCTTCCCCGTCGAGAGCTACCTCGAGCGAAAGTACTTTGTCCCGACCTGCGCGCTCGCGGTACGGCGCGAAGTTTTTGAGGAGATCGGCCGCTTCGAGCATCGCCTCGAGTCCGGCGGCGACAAGGAGTTCGGCCAGCGCGTCCACCGGGCCGGCTTCGACCAGGGCTACGCGGAGTCGATAACCGCCTACCATCCGGCTCGAGACTCGCTCGCCGAGCTGCGCTCGAAAGCTCAGCGAATCGGCCGCGGGCGAGCGCAGATGCGCCACTACCACTCGGAGATTGACGACTACGCTCACCCGTTGCACCCGACGCGGTTCCTCCCGCCGAGTCCCTGGCGGCTCCGGGATCGATACTCGGGGACGTCCGTCTCCGCGTCGGAGATGATCGGGTTCTACGCGCTCGAGTATGGCCTGAAACTGACCCAGTCAGCGAACGCACTCCGCGAGGCCGTCGCGATCCGATGGGGAGAGTGAACCACGATGGTCGCGATCGTCGTCCCCGTCTACAACGACCCCGACGGCATCCGAACTACCCTCGAGTCGATCTGTCCCCTCCTCCAAAACAACGAAGCACACCTGTACGTCGTTGACAACGACTCCACAGACGAGACTCCGACAGTCATCGACGAGTATACCAACGAACGAATCACCTACCTCACCGAGACCGAAATCCAATCCTCCTACGCCGCCCGCAATACCGGCATCCGAAACACCGACGCCGAAATCCTCGCCTTCGTCGACGCGGATATGACCGTCCCCGAGGACTGGCTCGAGTCCGCCCTCTCCACCTTCCGATCGACGAACGCCGACTACATGGGCTGCAACGTCGAACTCATCCTCCCCGACGACCCCGCCCGTGCGGCCCGCTACGACCACCACACCGGATTCCCTATCGAACAGTACATCGAACGCCAGCACTTCGCCCCGACCTGTTGCCTCTTCGTCCGCCGCGAGGTATTCGAGGACGTCGGCCTCTTCGACCACCGACTGATCTCCGGCGGCGACAAGGAGTTCGGCAACCGGGTTCACGAGGCGGGCTACGACGTACACTTCGCCGAGGACGTCACCATGTACCATCCAACGCGGAACTCACTGGAAGCGCTCGTAAAGAAGGACCTCCGCGTCGGTCGCGGGCTCTGTCAGCTCCAGCGCTATCACCCCGAGCGCTACGGAACCCCTGGCGTCCCTCCCCGCCCGAGTGGCGTCAAGTCCCCCGATCGCGACCTGCCGCGCGGCGATCGTCTCGCCTTCGGCGCGCTCTCGAGGGTCCTCACCGGCGTCCGCGGTCTCGGCTACTACCAGGAGTACCTCGCAGACGGTCAAGAGCCTGAACTCGAGGACGGAGTTCCGAGATTCGAGGAGTGAGCGACGTTTCCGACCGCGTACGACGAACGAAGGAGATTAGTTACCCGCAGCGGCGTCGGGATCGACTGTCAATTGGGAGTGATTTACATCGATCAGCCCATACAGATAACCGAAACCGACTGCAGCAGTAAAAATGAAAATCGTCACGAGCTGTTTCACTTTTGGACTCGAGGGCCCCCGAGCCAGGTCCGACATCCGCCCCGGAACGAACTCGAGCAGCAACTGCTTCAAATACTCATTCTTATCTCCCGAAGCCTCGGGCAACAGAAGGTCCATGATCCGTTTCGAGTAGCCCTGCCAGAACGATCGGAACACCAGCCACCGGAAGTCGCCGCGGTAGTCGAACAATTTGTGGTGCACTACGGCCTCCGTATTGTACACCACGCCTCTCCCGTACTTGTTCGCCATCCGGATACAGACCGGTGCTTCGTGGGCCTGGATGTGCCGGTCGCCGCGCCGACCCGTGTTCTCGTCGTAGCCGCCGACGCTCAGAAACACGTCCCGTCGAAACGAGATGTTCGAACCGTACGTGTTCCGCAACTCCGCCATGTGGTCGCCCATCCCGCGTTCGTCACAGCCGACGAGCCAGTAGAACTCCGCCGGAAAGAAGTCGGGCTTCTCGGTCACCCAGTCCGGTGCGACGTGGCCGCCGACGGCGATCGCGTCCCGTTCCTCGTAGACTCGAGCCAACTCCTCGACCCAGTCGTCCTCGGCGACCGCGTCGTCGTCGATGAACGCCACGACCTCGCCCGAGGCGAGCTCGGCGCCGCGAGTCCGGCTGTAGGAGATGCCTTGATTCGCGTCGTTACAGTGTACGCGTACGTTGTCGCGGGCACCGTAATCGGTACGGACGCGCTCGAAGACGTCGTCGTTCCCGTCGACCACGATGACGACCTCGAGCGGATCGTACGTCTGAGCGAGAACGCTGTCGACGCACTCGGAGAACACGTCGTAACGGTCCATTGCGTAGGTGCAGACGACGACGGAGACCTTCATCGCGCCTCGATTGCTGTGATCGGAGGATAAGCTTTTTCGTTCCGATGCGTTCCAGCCTGTATTCGCGAGCGTCGTTCGTCGAACCCGGAAGTCACGAATAATCGCTCGTTATCGGGTCGGTCGAACCCACGGACTGGGGCCCGTCGACGCTCGCTTGAGAGTGGTGCGTCGTTCGCGACTGGTCATACTCGTGACGACCAGGCCGCCATTGTCACGGCCAGGCCCCTGTCGTGACAATTTGCTGTAAGTCCAATCGAGCGGTACTCGCGCCACGAGCGGCCGGTGTGGATCAAACTGGTGGCTCCGAGAGAAAGCGCACATGACGTCCCGACGAAGCGGGCGCGTGTGGTGGCGAAATCACGTGCGACGGATCGAGACCGATCTCTCGGAGGACCGTCGAGGGCTCGAGACCAGTTCAGGTGCCGAAGACGGAGGAACTACTCGGACTCTCTGATCTCGCTGAGGCGTTCCCAGATTTCGGTGCAACCGCAGCCGTCGTCGATATTCGAGAGGTGATCGACCTGCCGCTGGTCGCCGTCCTCACCCGGCTGGTTCTCGGTGTCCATGGTACTCAAGATTTGAGTAACTCGGACTAGGCCATTAACCCCACGGAGAAACGTTCGTTTGTCACCGACCGTTCCGAAGAGTAGAACGAAGTAAGCCGTCGTAGCGGTGTTGGGCGTAACGCAATCCCGCTTTCGGATGGTGCAACGGACTACTCAGGTGCACGCTACAGCATCCGTGACAGCGAGTCACCAGTAGCAGCGCTCTCGAGCGAGTTTTTGCGAGCGGATAAGTGACTCGTACTCGTCGAAAATCCGCGAAAGCGAGAGTAAATGCGATGTACAATCCCTGAACGAACAGGACCCCTTTTGCCACTTACTCACGACTCGAGTCACTATGACCGTGCTCGTAACAGGCGGCGACGGATACATCGGTTGGCCGACGGCGCTGCGGATCGCGAATCGAACGAGCGATCGAGTCGTGCTCGTCGACAACTTCGCCAGACGGGAGTGGGTCGAATCCGTCGGCTCGACGAGCGCCGTTCCGATAGCCGATATCGACGAGCGTATCGCCGCCGCCAAGGAGGTCCACGGCCTCTCCAATCTCTCGTTCATCCGGGGAGATCTGACCGACAAGGAGACCGTCGATCGGCTGTTGACGATCCACGAACCGACGGCGATCGTCCACACCGCCGCACAGCCGTCGGCGCCGTATTCCCAGATCAACGGGGAGCGGGCGAACTACACGCAGCACAACAACATGCAGGCGACGCGAAACCTGCTGTGGGGGCTCGAGGAACACGACCTGACCGACACGCACTTCATCGAGACGACGACGACCGGCGTCTACGGTGCGCCCGAGTTCGAGATCCCCGAAGGCGGGGCGACGATGGAGAACCACGGCGAGCGAGACGAGGTGCCGTTCCCCGCGATGGCCGGCAGCTGGTACCACCTCACCAAGAGCCACGACGCGGCCAACATGCGTCTCGCGCACACGCAGTTCGACGTGCCGATCTCGGACGTCCGGACGGCGATCACGTACGGGGCCGAGACCGAGGAGACGGCCGCGGATCCGCGGCTGGCCACCCGGTTCGACTTCGACTACTACTTCGGCGTCGTCGCCCACCGGTTCTGCGCGCAGGCCGTCGCCGGCTACCCGATGACCGTCTACGGGAAGGGCGAACAGCGCAAACCGTTCGTCGCCCTCGAGGACGCGGTCGAAGGGCTCGCTCGGTTGGCGCTCTCCGATCCCGACGAGAGACCGGACGACCACGTCGTCTACAATCAGGTGACTCGAGCGATCAGTATCGTCGAGATCGCGGAGACGGTCGCCGACGTCGCCGGCGAGTTCGATCTCGGCGTCGAGGTCGAGCACTTCGACAACCCGCGCGACGAGGACGAAACCCACAAGATGGAGATCGAGAACGATCGGTACGCCGCCCTGATCGACGGCCAGTCGACGACGTTCGAGGAGGGCGTCAGAGACGTTCTCGAGTCGTTGGTCGACTACCGGGACACGGTCGAAGCCCACGAAGACCGGTTCCTGCCCGACGTGTTGACCGGCGATGAGGCGACCGAGACGGTCACCGGCGAGTCGTCCGACGAAGCACAGCCGATCGACACAGAGGCCGAGTAGGATGCGCGTTCTCGTCACGGGCGGGTGCGGCTACATCGGGAGCGCGCTCGTGCCGCTGCTGTGTGACGACGAGCGGGTCGACGAGGTCGTCGTCCTCGACTCGCTCGAATCGGGATCGCCGGCGAACCTCCGCAGGAGTATCGGCGACGCGCTGGAGTTCCGCCGCGGCGACGTTCGCGAGTACGGCGACGTCGAAAGCGCGATGCGCGGCGTCGACAGCGTCGTCCACCTGGCGGCCATCACGGGTGCGGCCTCGACCCACGACCGTCGCGACGAGACGTTCGCGGTCAATCGCGGCGGGACGGAGAACGTGCTCACCGCCGCCGGGAAACTCGGCGTCGACTCGGTCGTGTTCGCGTCGTCGTGTAACAACTACGGGCGGGCGGCCAGCACGAACATCGACGAGACGACCGAGCAGGATCCGCTGAACCCCTACGCGGAGTCGAAAGTGGAGTCCGAGCGACTGCTGACCGATGCGATCGAGGACTACGGCATCGACGGCACCGCGTTGCGAATGAGCACGAACTACGGCTGGTCGCCCGGCGTCCGGTTCAACCTGGTCGTGAACCACTTCGTCTTCCGGGGCCTGACCGACCGTCCGCTGACGGTGTACGGCGACGGGAGCAACTGGCGGCCGTTCATCCACGTGGAGGACGCCGCACGGGCGTACGCACACGCCGCCCTCGAGCCCGAGTCGTGGCCGCGAACGGTCTACAACGTCGGTTCGAACGACGAGAACTATCGAATCGCCGAAATCGCCGAAATCGTCCGCGACGAACTCGACCGCGATCTGGACATCACCTACCTCGAGGACGAACATCCCGGGCCGTCGTACCACGTGAACTTCGACCGGCTCGAGAAGACGGGATTCGAACCCGAGTGGACGGTTCGGCGGGGCGTCCGCGAACTCGCGGATCGGCTACGAGGACGGCAGACTCGACCGATGACGATCGAAGCATGACGGGATCGACGAACACGACGGAGACGACGGCAGATACGGAATCGACGGCCGATCAAGGCGAACCGACGACGGCCGATCGAGGCGAACCGACGACGAACGATCGAGACGAGCCGACGATCGCGATCACCGGAGCGGCCGGGTTCATCGGCAGTCGCGTCGTGGACCAGCTTCGGTCGGCGCACCCCGACTGGAACCTGCTCGCGCTCGACAACCAGTACCGCGGACAGCTCGAGTCCGTCGGCGAGGTGGAGATCGACCACGTCGACGTCCGAAACAGGGGCCGGCTCGAGGAACGGCTCGAGGGTGCGGACGTCGTCCTCCACCTCGCGGCGGTCAGCGGGGTCGACGACTGCGACGAGAACCCGGACCTGGCCTACGAGGTCAACGTCACGGGGACGAACAACGTCGCCTGGTTCTGCCGGAAGACCGGGGCGGGCCTCGTGTTCCCGTTCAGTATGGCCGTCCTCGGCGATCCCGAGACGTTCCCGATCACCGCGGACCTGCCGCGCGAGCCGTTCAACTGGTACGGGCGGACGAAGCTCCTCGGCGAGCGGGCCGTCGAGACGTTCGCCGACGGCTCGTTCCCCGCCCACGCGTTCCTGAAGTCGAACCTCTACGGCGACCACGTCGTCGACGGGACCGTCGTCTCGAAACCCACCGTGATCAACTTCTTCGTCGATCGAGCGACGGCCGGCGAGACGCTGACGGTGTACGAGCCGGGGACGCAATCGCGCAATTTCGTCCACGTCAAGGACGTCGCCCGCGCCTACGTCCGGAGCGCGGAGCGACTGCTCGAGCAGCTCGCGGCGGGCGAGACGGGCGCCGAAACGTACGAGATCGCCGGCAACGAGGATCCGTCCGTGATGTCGGTCGCGGAGACGGTCCGCGAGCTCGCCCGCGAGGAACTCGGCGAGACGGTCGACGTCGAACTCGTCGAGAACCCCCGGAGCGCCGAGACGCTGGTCGAGGACTTCGCGGTCGACACCTCGAGAGCGAACGACGAACTCGAGTGGGAAGCGCGTCACACGGTCGAGGAGTCGGTCCGGGAGCTACTGCGACGACGGACGTAGTCGATCCGCGGACCGTTTCGGAACGACTCGAGCCGTGCGACCACTCGGATTTACGGTCGTCCGCAGCCAATCGGACGGTAATGGGTCCGCGAACCGGTTCGACGGAACTGCTTCAGCGACTGAACCTGAAGGAGTACGAGACCACGGCGCTCGCCCACTTACTGAGCGCCGGTCGGACGACGGCACCGGATATCGCCGAGGCGACGGACATCCCGCAGGCGCGGGTGTACGGCGTCCTCGATTCGATAGCCGATTGCGGCTTCATCGAGGTGATCCCCGGTCGACCGAAGCAGTACCAGCCGAAATCGCCCGAGGAGATTCTCGAGCGAGCGAAGGAGAACCGACGACAGCGATACGAGGATTACTGTACCGAGATCGAGGATCTCCGCGAGGAGTTCCTCGAGGAGTTCGGCCCGCTGTACGAGCGGGCGGACGGAGACGTGACGCCGACGGCCGACCTGTTTCACGTGGTCGACGTGGGAAACCCGAGCGAGACGGAGACTCGGCAGCTCTACCGGAACGCGTCGGAGGAGGTCTTCGTCATCACGAACAGCTTCGCGTACTTCGACGACGTCGAACCGGCCGTGACCGGCGCGCTCGAGGACGACGTCTCCGTTTCAGTGCTCTTCCTCGAACCGCGAAAGCTTCCGCGGGAGAAAGCCGCCGTGCAGGCGGATGTCGTCGACCGCCTCGCGGTCGACTTTCCCGAGATCGAGTACCGATTCAGCGAGGAGCTCCTCCCGTGGCGCGGGACGTTCGTCGATCCGAGCATGGAGTACGACTCCGGGAAGGCCATCTTCCTCGTCGAGGAGACCGACGTTCCCGACCACCGCCGCCAGGCCGCGATCACGGAGAACGGCTCGTTCGTCGCGGGCATGAAGCGGTACTTCGATCTGATCTGGGAGTACGAGAGCCTCGAGACGCGTCCCTCGAGATGATCGATCGTCGCGACCGGACGACCGGCGAGCGCTACGATCCGCCGTACCCCGTCGGCAGGTTGCGCACCACCGTCGTCCGGAAGCGCCCCGACAGGAGAAGCAGCGCCGCGAAGTAGGTCATCGCGCCGACGGCGACCAGCGCGACGGCCGCCAGCTCGCTCGGCTCGAGGAACAGGCGTCCGGCGCCGACGACGGCGGCCATCGGTACCGCGGCGAGCACCTGCGTCCCGACTTCGCGGAGGGGGAACGAGACCGCGATGAACCGATCGAGAACCCGATAGCCGATCACCAGCGTTACCAGCGCGGAGACCGCGGTCGCGACGGCAGCGCCCATCCAGCCGTAGACGGAGACGAGCGCGACGTTGAGGGTGATGTTCGTGACGAAAAAGACCGCGTTGATTCGGAACGAGAGGTCGGGTCTGTCGAGCCCGTTGAGGGCATTGAGGAACTGCTCGCCGTACGCGTAGGCGAGCCGCGAGCCGACGAGTATCACGAGCACGGCGTGGCCGACGCCGAACTCGGGACCGTAGATCCGGAGGACGAAATCGCCGATGAGCGCGCTGCCGACCAGTCCGGGAATGAGAAACAGGCCGGCGTACGCGAACGCGTCGTCCAGCAGGCTCGCGATTCGGTCGTGCTCGTCGTCCTCGGCGACGCTACTGATCTCGGGAAACAGCGTCTGCTGTATCGCGAGGCTGAAGATCGCGAGCAGCGACGCGAGGTTCCAGGAGATCTCGTAGACGCCGATGAGGTCGGGCGCGACGAACACGCCGAGGACGAGCGTGTCCATCGACGAGAACGTGCGCGAGCTCAGCCGCCCGAGCCACGAGTACCGGGCGTAGTCGAACAGACTCGACAGGTGGCGGCGACTGGGGAGGTCCACCGTCCAGGTGATGAAAACCGCCCCCACGACCCCCGCGATGGCGGCCGCGAGCGCGTAGCCGGCGAGGAGCCCGTACAGCCCGAAGCCGAGGACGACGACGCCGATCTGGAGCGCGCTCCGGGAGAACGTGTCCACCGGGGTGAGCGCGCCGGAGATGTGGACGCGGTGCTGTCCCTGGAGCGCGCCCGAGACGAACATGAGCAACAGCGATCCGAGGAGGACGACGGCGATCGGGAGCGCCACGGGCTGGCCGATGTAGGCGGTGACGAGGTCCCGCGCGAGGAACAGCCCGACGAGCAGTACCGCGTAAATCCCGAGGAACAGACCGATTCCGGCGGTGACGTACGACCCGCTCTCCCCGCCCTCGCTCAGACGTTTCGTCAGCGCCGACTGGACGCCGCCGAACAGGATCACTTTCAGCCAGATCACGATCGCCACGACGAGGAAGTACGTTCCCAACACGCCCGCGCCCAGCGTCCGTGCGAGGTAGATCGTCGCGAGAAACCCGAATATCGACGACGCGATCTGCGACGCGAAGTTGATGAACGAGATCTGGCCTAGCTTCATACTCCGGTCCCGGCGTGAACGGCTATCGTCCGACGGGTGCTCGCGAAAAACCGCCGTCGAATCCTAGTCACGGTCCGCTCGCAGAAACACCATCGGTCCGCGCTCCGCGATGCGACTCACGTCGTATCCGAACTCCCGAAATCGGCGTTCGACGGCGTCCTCGGTGACGCCTTCCTGTTGATGGACCTCGCAGAACACGGTCCGTACCGCGCTCGAGGACAACGTTCCCTCCAGACCGTCGAGAACCGCGAGCTCGCCGCCCTCGACGTCGATCTTCACGACCGACGGCGTCGGGACGCCGTCTTCGATCACGTCGTCACCCGGCCGGACGGGTACGTCTGCGACCGTGTCCGCCGACGTATTCACCAGCGAAAACGACCCGTAGCCGGGCCGGTCCTCCTCGCCGTGCAGCGCGGCCGTCCCGTTCCGGTCGCTCAACGCGACCGGGAGGATCGTAACGTTCTCGAGGTCGTTCAGCGTCTTGTTCCGGATGAGCTTCGCGATATTCCGGTGGTGGGGTTCGACGGCGATGACGCTGGCCTCCGGGTTCGCCGCCGCCGGCAGCAACGCGTGCGTCCCGATATTCGCACCGACGTCCCAGTAGACGTCGTCGGCGCTCACTTCCGCGACGATCTCGTCGATAAGTGCTTCCTCCTCGAGGAAACTCGAGACGCGATTGTACTCCGCGAGGGTCGACACGTCGAACCGAACCGATCGGCCGGCGACGTCGACGGGGTACGGGTTCGGGGCGCGACGATGATCGATCATCTTCGTGCCCGTCTGGATTCGACGGTGGATCTCGAAGACGAACGGGTGGAGACCGGCCCGTTCGGAGAGGCGCCGAACCGGTCCCGCGTAGAGCGAGGACAGCAGCGTTTCCGCTCGTTCGTGCATGGCGCACATCTTTCTCTCCCGTACGACGGAGAGACACATTATACTGGTCACTGCTCTCGCGCACAGCGAGAGTCGAGCGGTTCGTCGGATCGATCGCACGGCGCGCCGTCGCGCGGACCGACGCCGACGGCTTTCAGGGAGAAAACAGCCCGTGTCGAGCCGGATACGAGTTACAGAGCGAGAGGACGCCGTACAGGTCGAAGTAGTTGTTCTCGCCCTCGAGGTGGCGCCGGTACAGGTCTTCGACCGTCTCCCAGTCGACGATCGCCGGACAGCGGTCGGGGTTCTCCGGCGTCAGCAGGTGCGTTTCGGCGATGTCGGTCTCTCGCAACACGCGATCGCCGTCGCTCCACGAACCGCCGCCGCTCCCGGACTCGGAATCGGAGCCGAACTTGCCGCTGAAACTCCGCCACAGCCGCGCGGCGCTGTACACCGTCCTCGGATAGGTCAGCGGGAGACCGACGCTCGACTTCGGAATCTCGGCCAGCGTCCGGTTTCGAGCCGTGAGGGTGCGGTTGACGACGCTCCGGCGCACGTGGTGGCGGTGGGGAACGGACAGCGAGAACTCGATCACGCGATTGTCCAGAAACGGATAGTGCGTCGGCAGCATCTGGTTCGCGGTGTAGTACATGAGATACGCCTTGTTGTTCGTCAGCGGGTAGAAGCCGCCGGCGTGCGTGAGCGCCTCGAGGGACGGATACGTCACGCCGTGGTGAACGACGGTTCCGTCCGATTCCGTCATGCGGTCGCGCAACACCTCGATTGGGCTCTTTTCGAGCGTCACGTACTCCGGTTGCTCGTTCGTCGACGGCCCGCGGTGGTACTGGTAGTTGCGGACGATGTGCTCGGCGTACGAGTCGACGTCCTCGACGGGATCGAGGATCGGCAGCGGGATCGTCCACCCGAGGCGAGGGACGGGAACCTCCAGCGTCGGCATGTAAAAGCCCTCGAGCACCGTGTCGGCCGTGTGGCCGGCGAACACGGCGTCGACGTCGTCCGTGAGTTCGTCTTCGAACCCCGCGAAGTGCGCCTGATCGAAGAACGACGAGAACACGTGGGAGTCTGCCACGCGCTCCAGGACGTCCGTCAGATAGTCCGGTTCGCGCCGAAGAAATCTGAACTCGACGCCGACGGTTTCGCACACTTTCCGCGCGATTTCCGCTTCGTCGTTCATCGAGTCGTTCAGGTGGTAGCCCGTCACGTCGCGGTCCTCGAACAGCGACAGGAGGAGCCTCGAGTCGCTCCCGCCGCTGATGAACAGTCCCTCCTCGGCCGACGGCTCCCGGCGCTCGTCGACGCTGTTCCGGATGATCGACGCGAATTCCTCGACGAACGCGTCGTATGACTTGTCCGTCGGTCGATATCGGGGTACCCAGTATTTCTCGAGGGAGGTTTTACCGCTCTCGAGGTCGACGGTGAGTTTCGATCCGGGATGGAGCTGAGACACGCCCTCGAACGGCGTGCAAACGCCGAACGCGCGCTCGAGTTTGAGGTACTCCGACATGAGTTCGTCGTCGACGGTGGTGCGAAAATCCGGATGCGCCAGAACGGTGTTCAGGTTCGTCGAAAACAGGACGCGGCCGTCGAGCGCCTCCGTGAAGTAGATCGGACGAGCGCTGAGTCGGTCCGTGAACAGCGTCGCCTCCGATCGGTCGCGATCGAGTACCAGCCCGGCGAACTCGCTGTTCAAACCGTCGACGAACGACGGCCCGTGTTCGGCCAGCAACTCCGCACAGTAGCTCGCGTCGGCCGTCTCGCGGTTTCGTCTCGGCGCGTACCCCGTCGAGTCCTCGAATCCGATGACGTCGCCCCAGATCCAGAGCAACTGCTCCGATCCCCCCGTTCCTCGAGCCGTCGCGGGCTGCTGTGCGTCGGTTTCCCGGTGGACCGAGAGGTGTACTCGAGCACCGTCGTCCCTGTAATCCGCCGTTTCCTCGTCGACACCCCACTCGATAGTGGACGCGATCGCGTCGATATCGTGCTGTGGATCGCCCAGAACCCCGCAGATGCCGACCATGGGTTCGTCGTTGTCCGGAGAGCGAGAAAAGCGTACTGGAGCGTTCGACTCTGAGAGAATCTCCCGAATCGGTCAGCGGTAGTCCGTTCGGTAACCGCGCTCTCGCATCCACGCATCGTCGAAGACGGTGTCGAAGTACTGATCGCCGCTGTCACAGCCGATCGCGACGACGTTCGCGTCCGGTCGATCGCTCGCGACGTCTCGAGCGACGGAGATCGCGGCTCCGGACGAGCCGCCGACGAGAACCCCGCTCTCGGCGGCGGCGCGCCGGGCCTGAACGAACGCCCGCTCGTCGCCGACGCTTCGCACCTCGTCGACGTACTCGAACCACATCGTCGGGAGTTCGTGGTCCTTCCCGAGTCCCTCGACCTCGGTGTCGTACGCCCCGGAATCGGTTCCGTAAAACGCGGTCGAGATGTTCGAATCCTCCGCGTCGACGCCAATGACGCGCACGTCCGGCTTCCGTTCTTTCACGAACTTGGCGATGCCGGAGGCCGTCCCGCCGGTCCCCATCGGACAGACGACGTGGGTCAGCCCGCCCGGAGCCTGGTCCCACAGCTCGGGGCCGGTCCACTCGTAGTGAACGGTCGGGTTCAACTGGTTCGAATACTGGTCGATCCAGATCCCGTCCCGTTCCGCAGCGATCCGCTCCGCCGTCTTCCGATAGTGTCGTTCGTCGTCCGCGTCGACGTTCGGGCACTCGACGATTTCGCTCCCGAACGATCGAACGTAGCCGATCTTCTGCGAACTCGTTCCGGCCGGGACGGTCAACACGCCGTCGTAGCCGAGTCGATTCGTCACCAGCGAGATCGCGCCGGCGGTATTGCCCGACGACGCCTCGACCACGACGTCGCCGTCCGCCAATCGGCCATCGGCTTCCAGTTCGCGAACGATCCCGAGCGCGAGGCGGTCTTTCATCGACCCGGTGGGGTTGTCGGACTCGAGTTTGAGCAAGACGTCCCCGCCGTCCGTCGGTTCGGGGTACTCGACGAGCGGGGTTCCGCCGATGCGGGCCAGTACCGGATCGTCCGTCGGGTACGGGGAATCGTTCGTCTCGACCGTCGCCACTTCGCTTTCGATCCGTCCGCCGTCGCTGGCCACGGCGCCGTTCGGAGGATCGGCAGGCTCGTCGGTCATCGTTGCCGCTTTTCGGCGTCGCTGTACTGGTCGGTGCGCGTCGAAACCGCCGTGAGTGCGGGTGCAAACGCGAGGCGACCGAACGACGACACCTGCTCGAGCGCGGACGACGACGATACTGAGAGAACTGCGCCTACCTGTCGCATACCAACGCTCTACGACTGCGCGCGGCTTAACCGACTCCGATGCATTGTCAAGTTATTATTCGTGATTCGTTACCGTGCTAGTATTCGTAATCCGGTATCGTGCCCCTATCGGGTTACAGCCGCATCCGAAACGACCGACGAGACGGAAGGGAACGGCGGCTCGAGGCGGGATCACGATCGATCGCGGAGGATCGATCGTTTCGCCCGTTCGAACGCCGATTGCGCCGGTTCACCGCCGGCAGCGACCGCGGCGTAAAGGAAGAACTGCGGCTCCACGGGGTACAGCGTCACCGCCCGCCGGAGAAACCGACGCGCCGTCTCGTACTCCCCCGCGGGGAGCGCGTACCACGCGCCGACCCGGAACGCGGCCCAGCCGAGCATCTCGCGCTCGAACAGGCGGCCGTACGCCGCCGCTCGAGGCCGGTGTTTCCGGACGAACCGCGGATACGTCTCCTCGACTAACGACTCGAGGTCGTCGGTAATCCGGTCGTGACCCCCCGCGTGGTTCGTGACGAGCGGTTCGGAAATGGGCCGAACGCGCCAGCGCTCGGCGATCCGAATGTACCAGTCGAGATCCTGCCAGCTCGGGAACGCCTCGTCGAGGGGGCCGGCGTCTTCGGCCGCCGCGGCCCGAACCATCACGCAGGAGAACGAGCCGATCGCGTTCCGGCGGAGGAGCGTCCGCGTCACGTCCCCGGCGGCAGACGCGTCGGTCGTCCGGACCACCGTCCCGTCGTCGTCGACGATTCGGAGCGCGGAGTAGACCAGTCCGACGTCGGCGGGCGATCGCCGAAACGTCTCTACCTGCCGAGACACCTTCGACGGCGCCCACTCGTCGTCGTCGTCGAGAAACGCGAGGAAGTCGCCCGACGCTTCGCGGATGCCCGTATTCCTCGCCGCGTTCGCCCCGCGGTTTTCGTCGTGTCTGATAACGACTAT
Source organism: Natronorubrum halobium (assembly GCF_051351675.1). Lineage (NCBI taxonomy): Archaea > Methanobacteriati > Methanobacteriota > Halobacteria > Halobacteriales > Natrialbaceae > Natronorubrum > Natronorubrum halobium. The sequence goes on along the minus strand of NZ_CP195595.1, from coordinate 4,149,704 downwards.
CTCGTACGGGAAGTCCTCGCGCAGCGGCTCGACGGCCGCTTTAGCGGGGGTCTCCGATCCGTCGTCGACGACGACGATCTCGAGGGTCTCGTAGGTCTGTTCGGCCACGCTCTCGAGGGATCGGACCAGCCGCTCGGGCCGGTCGTACGTCGGAACGACGACGCTCACGAGCGGCGTTCGGTCGGTCATCTCACTCCTGATAGCCGAGGTCGCGCAGTCGTTCCTTGACCTCCTCTTGCATCTCGACCTCGCCGAGGTCCGTCGCGGTCTCCTCGACCGCCCGTTCGTGCTCGTCGATCACGGTCCGCGCGTGCTCGAGGGGCTCGGGTTCGGCGTCGACGAGGTTCTCCCGTTCGTCGGGGTCGGCCGTCAGATCGTACAGTTCCTCGCCGTCGCCGGTGCGGATGTACTTCCACTCGCGGTCGCGGTAGGAGAAGCGTCGCTCTCCCGAATTCGTGTTCTCCCAGTCGCCGACGACGTGCTCTCGGGACCACCCGTCGCCGTCGAACAGCGCGTGCAGACTCTCCCCGCGGAAGGTCGGCGGCTGCTCGAGCCCCGCGCCGTCGACCAGCGTCGGCGCGACGTCGAGGAGGCCGACGAGGTCGTCGTGCTCCCCGCCGTCGCCTGAGCCGTCGTCGTACAGCAGCGGGACGTGGAGCACCTCGTCGTAGAAGGTCGCGTAGTGGCTGAACTGGCCGTGGTCGAGGAACTCCTCGCCGTGGTCGGCCGTGACCGTCACCGTGGCGCCGTCCCACGAGTCCCGGACGGTCTCGACCAGGCGACCGATCTGCTCGTCGGTGAACCGGATCTCCGCGTCGTAGAGGTCCACGATGTCCTCGAGTTCATCCCGGGTAACCTCGTCTGGCGACTCGATCATCTTCCGGCGCAGTTTGATCGCCCGCCGGTCGCCGATCGGCTCGTCCCGAAAGGCGCGCTGATGGCGCTCGGGGGGGACGTAAGGGTGGTGGACGTCCATGTAGTGGACCCACATAAATCGCGGACCGTCGCCTTCGACGGAGTTCGCCCACTCCAGCGCGCGGTCGGTAATCTCGTCGGCGCTGACGTACGCCGACCCGACGTTCACGCCGGCGGTTTGCTCGGCGGTCTCGAACGCCTGCGCGAGCGTCTGGTAGAGCAGGCCGTCCGAGTCGAGTTGGTCCTTGACGAACTGCCGAAGCCGCGCGGTCGCCGACGGATCCGTCTTCGAGTCGTAGAACTCGTCGAACCCGCGGTCGTACCCGAAATCGGCGCTCAGGTATAGATTCGAGTGAAACCCGGCCGTCCGGTAGCCGGCGTCGTCGAACGCTTCCGATAGCAGCGTTCGGTCCTCGGAGATCCGCTCGTAGCCGCCGTACATGAGCGCGTACGACGACGTGAGAATCGACGGGAACGAGGGACGAGTGCTGCAGGCGTGGGCGAACGCGTTGGTACAGGTATGTCCGCGATCTGCGAGGTCGTCCAGATTCGGCGTCGTGTCCCGGGCGTAGTCGTGCCAGCCGACGTGATCCGCGCGGAGGGAGTCGACGGTCACGAACAGGATATCGTCCATGCGGACAACTGCAATGTCGCATCATTTCACGGTTGTGATGGCTTTCTTATACGTTTCGGCGATCTCCGCCCAGTCGAAGTCCCGAGCGAACGACCGGAGCGGGCCCGGGTCCGTCCTCGCGGCGCGCTCGACGGCGCGGGCGATACCCTCCGGCGTCAGGTCGCAGAACTCGACGAGTCCGTCGAACCGATCCTCGGCGCGACCGCGAACCTGCACGGTCGGCAGTCCCGCCGCCCCGTACTCGAGGACCTTCAGCGTGTGCGGGTCGTCGACCAGACAGACGCCGACGTCGGCGGCGCGGAGGTAGCCCGGCACGTCCTCGTGCGGGACCGTCCCGGGAAAGACCACGTTGTCGTGGGACGCCGCCGTTCGCTCGACGAGGTCCGAGAGCGACCCCGCACCGAGGACGACGAGCGTCCAGTCCTCCTCGAGTGCCGTCGCCGCGGCGAGCAGTTCCCGGATGCGGTAGATCGGCTCGAGTCCGCCCACGTAGATCGCGACGCGCTCCGCACCGTCCGCGTCGAGCGACGACTCGGCCCTCGAGAGCGCCTCCGGCGAGGGATTCGCGAACCGATCGAACTCGACGCCGAGATCCGTCTTCGTCGCGGACGCGAGGCGACTGACGCGCGCTCGTTCCTCGGCGTAGACGTACAGGACGTGGTCCGCGACGCGGAACGCAGCGTTCTCGAGGCGGCGGACGATTTCGGCGAGCCAGCGCGGATTGGTCTCCTCGAACTGTCTGATCGGATCGACGTGGTCGACGACCAGCGGCGTCCCGGTCGCGAGTTTCAGGACCGCTCCGGCGATGGCGCCCGCGCGCGTCGTCCCGACGACGACGTCGTACCGCTCGCGCTCCCGAAGCGATCGTAACACCGTCTTCGGCGTGGTTCCGCGGACGGTGACGTCGACGCCCTCGCTCGAGAGGTGGTCGGCGATCCGCTGGCGGCCGACGCTGATGTCCGCCGGTTTGTCGGGGGTGAGCCAGAGCACCGACGGCGGGGCGTTCGCGGCGGTCATCGGTACCGGGCGAGTCCGTACAGGTAGCCGAACCCGACGACGGCGGTGAAGACGAACAGTGCGAGCAACTGCGTCGCCCGTCCCGCGTGCGGGGCGGTCACGAGGCCGCGGGTTCGTTCGGGAACCGAGTCGAAGAGGAGTTTCCCGAGGAACTCGCTCTCCTCGTCGCTCGAGTCCGGCACGAGCGTCTCCATCGCCCGCTTCGAGTAGCCCTGCCAGAACGCCCGCTCGAGCAGCCACGTCGGGTCCGTTCGGTACTCGAAGACCTTGTGCTCGACCGCGGCGTCGGGGACGTACCAGACGCCGCGACCGTACTCGCGTTGCATCCGCGCGCACAGTTCGGTCTCCCCTCCCTGCAGGTTCCTGTCGCCCTTTCGACCGCCGATGTTCGTATCGAAACCGCCGAGGGTTTGGAACACGTCGCGACGAAAGGAGATGTTCGAGCCGAACGTGTTCCGCACCTCTCCTTCCCCGTCGGCGAAGCCGCGGTGGGTCACCCCGACGAGCCAGTAGAACTCCTCGGGGAGGAAGTCCGGCTCTCCGGCGACCCATCGCGGCGTCATCTTCCCGCCCGCCGCGATCGCGTTCTCCTCGTCGTAAGCGTCGACGAGCGACTCGAGCCACGCCTCGTCGGCGACGGCGTCGTCGTCGAGAAACGCCACCACGTCGCCGCTCGCGAGTTCGACGCCGCGATTGCGGCTCGCCAGCAGCCCGCGGTTCTCGTCGTTACAGTGGACGACGACGTCGTCACGCCCGCCGAAGTCCTCGAGCACGCGCTCGTAGACGGCCTCGACGCCGTCGACGACGACGACGAGTTCGACCTCGCCGTACGTCTGCTCGAGGACACTCGTCGCGGCTTCACGGAAGTCGTCGTACGTATCGAGGGAGTACGTGCAGAGTACGACCGAGACGTCCATCGAGCGTACGTACCATCGCTTCCGCCGTCAGTGTTGTGGAGAAAACGACTATCGCTCGGTGACTGTCGCCGATCGGTACATGAAAAGGACGCGAACAGATGACAAGGCTTATTCTTGGCTTGGCACTGGTGGAACCTAATGAGTACGGATACCGAACACGTCGAGGAAGGGGGCGAGACGTCCTCGTCCGTCCTCGAGTCGTGGGCCGACTGGTATCACCTCCCGATCATCGGGGCGGTGATGCTGTTTATGTTCTGGGTGCGAACCCAATCGTACGATCGGTTCGTCACCGACGACGGGACGCCGGCGCTGGCGGGCGTCGACTCCTGGTACCACTGGCGAACGATACAGTGGACGAGCGAGAACTACCCGCGGACGATGCCGTACGAGGTCTGGACGGGGTTCCCGGACGGGAATCAGGTCGGTCAGTTCGGCACGCTCTTCGATCAGCTCATCGTCACCGTCGCGATGATCGTCGGACTCGGCGATCCGTCGCCGGAAACCCTGTACACCGTCGCGTTGCTCTCGATCCCGGCGATGGCCGCGCTGGTCGCGATCCCCGTATTCTACATGGGGCGTCGGCTCGGCGGGACGATCGGCGGAATCGTCTCGATAGTCGTCCTCGCATTGACGCCTGGTTCGTTCTTCTCGCGATCGCTCGTGGGTCAACTCGACCACCACGTCGGTGAGGCGCTGTTCATGGCGATCGCCGTCCTCGCGATGATGGTCGCCGTTCGCGTGGCCGAACGGGAGCAGCCGATCTACGAACTGGTCGCCGATCGGGACCGCGACGCGCTTCGCGAGCCCGCAATCTACAGCGTCCTGGCTGGACTCGCACTCTCGTTCTACATCTGGGTGTGGCCGTCGGCCGTCGTCCTGATCGGCATCTTCGGCGTCTTCTTCGTCGTCCAGCTCTCTCTCGACTACCTCCGCGGCATCTCCCCGGATCACGTCGCCTTCGTCGGTGCGATCAGTCTCGGCGTGACTGCGGTCGTCTCGACGGTCTTGATCGAAGACCCCGGGTTCAGCGTCTCGAGTTTCGGCTACGTCCAACCGCTGACCGCGCTCCTCGTGGCCGGCGGCTGCCTCTTCATGGCCTGGCTCGCGCGAACCTGGAACGCGCGCGGTTTCGATCGCCGGTACTACCCCGTCGCGATCGTCGGCATTATCGGCGCCTCGATGCTCGTCATGTGGCTCGCGATACCCGAACTGTACAGTACCCTGGTCGGGAACGTGACCGGCCGACTGCTTCCGCTCGATCCGAGCACGGGGGCGCTCACCATCTCGGAAGCCCAGCCGCCGGACGACTTCACGGGTCGCGCCTTCGACGAGTTCGGTGCCGCCTTCTACACGATGCTCGCAGGCCTCGCGCTCCTCGTGGCGCGGCCGTTCCTCGGCCGCGAACTCCGTGCCGAGTACACGCTGATCGTCGTCTGGGCGCTGTTCATGATCAGCATGGCCGCGACGCAGGTCCGCTTCATGTACTACCTCGCCGTCGCAGTGGCGGTCGTCAACGCCGTCTTCGTCGCGGACGTGATTCGTCTCTTCGACCTTGATATTCGGCCGGGACTCGACTCTCTCCGCGGGATCGAGACGTACCAGGTTATCGTCCTCTTGCTGGTCGTCGTACTCCTGTTCGCGCCGCTGCTGCCGCCGATGGCGGCCGACGACACGACGACGTGGGAGCGCGGACAAAACACCGGTCCGTCCGGCGGAGCGATGACCTGGCAGGAAGCGAACCACTGGCTCGCGGGGAACACACCCGAGCCGGGTAACTGGGGCGGTGCGGACAACGCGGACGAACTCGACTACTACGGCACGTACGATCCAGACGACGGGTACGAGTACCCCGAAGGCGCCTACGGCGTGATGTCGTGGTGGGACTACGGCCACCTGATAACGACGCAAGCCGAACGCATCCCGCACTCGAACCCGTTCCAGCAGAACGCCGTCTCCTCGTCGGCGTACCTGACCGCCGACTCGGAGGAACGCGCCGAACTGATCCTCGATGCGATCGCCGCGGGCGAATCGCCCAGCGATCAGACGGACGCGGAACTCGAGTCCATGGCCGAAGACGCGACCCACGAGGAGATGCGGTACGTGATGATCGATCACGAGATGGCCGGCGGGAAGTTCAGCGCGATCTCCCAGTGGACGGGGCCCGACTACGAACACTACTACGGCACGACCGACTACCAGGTCGGCGGCGGCGAGCAGGGGCTCCCGGCACCGAACGAGAACTACTACAACACGACGATGGCCTCGCTGTATCACGACGATGCGGATGGGATGGAACACTACCGGCTGGTCCACGAGAACGACGACTACGCGTTCGTCGGGGCGATGCAGATCGGCCAGAGTCTCAGGCCGCACTACTCGCTCGAGTTCTCGCGACTCGGCATCGACACGGGTTGGAGTGAGAACGCCGAGACGTACGCCGCCGAACTCGAGGAGGCCCGCGCAAACGACGAGATCTACCAGGGTATCGGTGGGGCCCCGATGTGGGACGCCGAGGTCGTCTCGACGGTCAAAACCTACGAGCGCGTCGAAGGGGCGACGATCACCGGACAGGTCGACGACGAGGAGAACGTACTCGCGGACGACGCGACGGTGACGGCGGAAGTCGAACTCGAGACCGAACCCGGGCGAACGTTCACCTACGAGCAGACGGCCGACGTCGAAGACGACGGCAGCTTCGAACTGACCGTCCCGTACGCCACTAACGACGAACTCGGCGTCGACGACGGCTACACGAACAGCAGCGTCGAGGCGCTCGACGGCGAGTACGACGTGACCATCGGCGAACCGGGCGAAGACGGGTTCGAAGGACAGACCGAGGTCTCCGAGACCGCAGTCGTCCAGGGTGACTCCGTCACCGTCGACCTCGAGCAGGTCGAACTCGAAGACCCGGACGCGAACGACACAGACGAGAACGATGACGCAGACGGGGACGAGGAGGGTGCTGACGGCGAGAACGATGACGCAGACGAAACCGACGGGAACGAAACCGACGACAACGAAACTGACGGCGCCGACGGAGACGACGGCGCCGAGACTGAAGACGAGTAATCGCTTCTCGAACCCTCCCTCCACTCACGGACCGTTCGGAGACGCTCGAGCGGATTTTGCTGTACGATACCGCCGGAACGCATCGTCCAACGGAGCCGCTGGCTCGATGCAGGCGCCTACAAGAGTAAGAAGGCTTTTGCACCCGTCCGGAATATCCTCGATCAATGCGGGAGCTTCTCGTCATCTATCTCAAGGGCTTCTCGATGGGTGCGGCCGACGTCGTCCCGGGCGTCTCGGGCGGGACGATCGCACTGATCGTGGGTATCTACGATCGAATGATTCAGGCGATCACGGCGATCGATCCGCGGGCCGTTCGGCCCGCGTTGCGTATTCACGAGCCCGAGGCTCGAGCGGAGCTTCGATCGGCAGTCGACCGAATGGACATTCCGTTCCTGATCGCACTCGGGTTGGGCGTCGCGACGGCGATCGTGATCCTCTCGCGGGTGATGCACGCCGCGGCGACGTCGTACCCGGTGCCGACGTACAGCTTCTTCTTCGGGTTGATCGCCGCGTCGGCGGTCGTCCTCTACGGCGACGTCGAATCGTGGACGCCGGGACGACTCCTCATTTCGGCCGTCGCAATCGTAATCGCCTTTCTGGTGACGGGGGTGACCGCGAGTGGCGCGTCCCACGGTCCGCTCATGGTCTTCGCCGCCGGCGCGGTTGCGATCTGTGCGATGGTGCTGCCGGGCGTCTCGGGGGCGTTCTTCCTCCTGATTCTCGGCCAGTACGAGTACATGACCGGCGTGTTGAGCGAGTTCGTCGACGGGATGCTCGGGCTGCTCACCGGCGACGCGCTCTCGCCCGTGCTCGACGCGGGTACCATCGTCGCCGTTTTCGGCGTCGGCGCAGTTATCGGGCTGTTCACGATGGCGCACGCGGTGGGCTACGCCCTCGAGCACTACCGGGCCGCGACGCTCGCCTTTCTGGTGAGTCTGATGGTCGGCGCGCTCCGATTGCCGGTCGAAGAAGTGGTCGGGAATCTCGGTGAGACGGCCTTCGGAACGCCGACTATCGCCGTTGTCGCCGGTGTCGTCGGCGCGGGTTCCGTCTTGCTCGTCGATCGGTATACCGACGACCTCGAGTACTGACTCGGGTTAGCTCGGCTCGTCGGTTGCGGTCGCGTCGCTAGTTTCGTCGTCGACGCCGGGTTCGTCTCTGGCCGGGCCCAGCGCCCGGAACGCGATCGTCGGAAACCGCGGAACGACGGCACTGGGACGCCGCCCGCTTCCGTTCGCGGGGAGGGGAACCCGTTCGATGACGCCTCGATCCGCGAGTTCGTAGAGGAACCGTTTGACCGTCCCCGCGGTCAGCGAGGAGCGGTCGGCGATCTCCGCCGCGACCTCGCGGATGGGACGCTCGGCCGAGTCGACGGCGACGAGGTCCAGCAGTACCCGCTGGCGCGTTTCCGAGAGCGCGAGCACCCGATCCAGGTGGACGCCGTCGTCGGGAACGTCGGCTCGAGCCGTCTCGAGGTGGTCGTCCTCGATCCGTTCGCTGCCGTCCTCGGTCGCGAGGACGGCGGCGCCGAACAGGGCCGCGAGCGCGTCGTGCGCGTTGCCGTCGGCCCACATCGCCACCTCGCGAATCGGTTCGTGGTCGAGGACGCCGGCGGCGAGGCCCGTCGAGGCGCGGTCGGTGATCACGTCGACGAGTTCGTGGTGGCGGTACGCCGGCACGGGAACGGTGGGGTTGTCGTCCGACCAGCCGTCGGGGACGCGCTGGCCCACGGCGACGGTCGACACGCTGTCGGCGACCGGCTCGAGCAGTTCGCAGACCCGGCCGTAGGAGAGCGTCTCGGGCTCGTCGTGATGGTCGATCGCGACGACCGCGCGGCGGTCCGGTCGGGCGACTCGCTCACCCAACCGTTCGCGCAACTCGCCGGTTCCGACGCCGCTCTCGGGGACGGGATCGGTCGAAACCACCGATAGAACCGCCCGGTAGAAGGCGAAGGCGCTCCCGACGCGTCGCGCGTCGACGTAGACGAACCACGTCACCGGTTCGGTGCTTCCCGCACGCGTCGTCGTGCCGATCGCTTGCGTCGACTCGCTGAGGCGGTCGTTCAACGCGTCGAACAGCGCGGTGACGATGGCGGACGTTCCCGAGCCCGTCGGCCCGACTACCGCGACCGGTGACGGCAACTCACCGTCGAACACCGGCTCGAGTTCGTCGAGCAACTGTTCCAGAACGGGACCGCGGCCCACCGGATCCGGCCGGTGGACGACCGGGCTGAGGTGGTTCCGGTCGACGACGACCGTCCGTCCCTGTCGCGCTGATCGTCGCCGAGCGATGCGTTCGTCCAGATCCATCCCTATGCCTCCCGTGTCCCGCGGTCGTTCGACTCGAGCGGCGTGCCGAGGAGTGCCGACTCGAGCACTTCGAGCGTGTGCTTGATCTCGTAGCCGGTGCCGTGGCCCATCTGCATCGAACAGGTCGGACACTCCGTGAGCCCGGTCTCGGCCGCCGACTCTTCCATGTGGTCGAACATCTCCTCGCCGATCTTCATCGACGTCTCGTAGTTCTCTTCCTTCCAGCCGTACGTGCCGGAGATCCCCGAACAGGAATCGCCGACGTCGTGGGCGTCGATGCCCTCGATTGCTCCCACCACTTCGATCGTCTGTCCATCGAGGCCCTGGTTACGTGAATGACACGGTGCGTGGTAGGCGACGTCCTCGCCCTCGACCGAGGTGCCCTCGAGTTCGCCCTCGAGATCCTCGTGAACCCGGAGATACTCGACGGCGTCCCAGGTGTTCTCGGCCACCGTTTCGGTGTTCTCGAAATCGAACAGTTCGGGATACTCCTGGCGCAGCGACATCGAACAGGAGCTACAGGAGGCGACGATATCGGCGCCGTCCTCGATGGCCGCGGCGAGTTCGCGGACGTTGGTCTCGGCGGCCCGACGGGCGTCCTCGAGCATCCCGTTGGCGAACATCGGTGTCCCCGAACAGGACTGATCGGGGACCATGATCTCGTAGCCGAAGTGTTCGTAGACGCGGACCAGCGCCTTCCCGACTTCGGGGGTGTTGTAGTTCGAGTAGCAGCCGTGGAAGTAGGCGATGCGCTTGTCGGGGTTTTCGACTTGCGCGCCACCTCGCTTGGTCCACCACTCCCGAAACGTCTCGGTCGCGAACTCGGGGAAATCCCGCTCGCTCGTGATTCCGAGCGTCTTCTCGCCCAGCCACTTCGTCACGGAGAGTCCCATCACGAAGTTTGCCGTCCGCGGGAACGTCGCCGCCAGCGGCGCGAGTTGTCGGTAGTTCGCGAGCATCCGGTTGCGCCAGTACTCCCGGGAGAGTTTGCTCATGTTCTCCTCGACGTACTCCGCACGCGCCGTGTTGTGCATCTGCGAGAGCGGGACCTCGGAGGGGCAGGCGCTGTCACAGCGCATGCAGTTCGAACACTTCATCACCGAGTCGTCGATGTCGTGGTCGTCCTGGCGCTTGAGACGCCACTGCTCGGGTCCCTGGAACTTCGGTCCGGGGAACTCGTCGTCGACCTCGGCGACGGGACAGTTGGTGTCGCAGGTCGAGCACTTGTAACAGTTGTCCGCGCCCGGCCGGAGGTCCATCTCTTCCGCCTCGGGGAAGACCTGAATCGGTTCGAACTCGTCGTCGCCCGGTACGTGGTCGTCGGTCGGTCGTTCTGCGTCGCTCATAAAATCGAGATCACCACAGTCGGTCGGTCGGTATCGCTCGAGTCGCGCGGTCGGAGCGCCGGTCGCGAGTCGGTCGCGCTCATCGCTCCGCCTCCGTTCCGGCCCGCGTCCCCGCGACGTACCCCGTCGCGAGGGAGACGCCGGCACCGGACTTCTCGGCCGCGAAGTCGTAGCCCCCCAGTACGGCACCGGCCGCTCGCAGGTTCGAAAACTCCGGCTCGTCGTCCGCGTCGAGCGGCCGGAGCTCGCGGTCGGGTGCGAGACCGAAGCGCGCGTAGGGCTGTTCGCCGAAGACGTCGTCGACGAACCAGTCGTAGCGGTCCGAAGCGTGGGGGACGTAGCAATCGAATAGCGGCTCGAACACGCGCTCGCGCTCGGAGCGGACGCCCTTGCCGACCAGTCCGCCCGTCGCGAGGACGTACTGATCGGCGCGGTGGGGAACCATCGTTCCGTTTCGGTCGACGACGACGTGATCGATCCGGTCGCCGTCGCTCGAGTCCGTTTCCCCCTCGGCCGCAGTCTCGTACTCGACCACGGGAACGCCCGACGTCATCCGGACGCCGGCCTCCTCGAGCGCGTTGTACAACAGATCCTCGAGTCGCATCCCCGGCAGACTCGGCGGCCCCATCGGGACCTCGAAGACGTCGACGCCGAGTGCGTCCTCGAGGGCTGCCCGAACCTCGTCGGCGTGATCGTCGCCCAGAATTGCGGGGAATCCGACGCGGGACTCGTCCTCGAGGTGCTCGTAAACGGTCGTCGCGAGCGCGTTTCGTGCGCCGGTCTCTCCGTCGCCCGTCGCCACCGATTCGTCGTGATCGAGCAGGTGGGCGTACCGCGTCACCTTCGCGTCGTCCCGGACGATGCCGGGGAACGAGACGGTGACGCCGCGAGCCGAAAACGGCGCGCCGGCGGCCTCGAGGTGGTCCGCGGCCAGCGGGGCCTCGAAGTCCGGCAGGGTCTCGAAGCCGACGAGTAAGGTGTCTCGAGCGTCGCTCGCCAGTCCGGCGGCCGTCGAGACGGGGTATCGCGCGGTCGGCTTGACGGTGCCGCCGTGGGTCGGAACGAGCGCGTTCGCCTCCGTGTGCGACCCCGCGTACGTCTCGCCAGCGATCTCGTCGAAGAACGCGAGCGCCTCGCGGACGGCCTCGCTCCCGACGCGTTCGTAGGGGTGGCCCTCGGGAAGGTCGGGGAGCGCCTCGAACGGATCGACCAGCGGTCCCTCCCCGTCCGGCGTGTATCCGATCACGTCGATCAGTCCGCTCGCGTGCCGGAGCGTGCTCTGCTTGTACGTGACGAGTCGAACTCGGACGTCCCGCTCTGCGGCCGCGAGCGCCGCGCTCGCGCCGGCGAGTCCGCCACCGATGACGAGCACGTCGTCTTCGATCGCCATCTCAGCGATCACCTCCGCCGTCCGCACGCATTTCCGCCGCCGGACGGCCGGTATCGAAGGCCTCGTACTCGAGTGCGTCCGGGTCGTCCGCGTTCGCCGGATCCCGATCCCGGTTCATCGTCGTCGCGTGTAGCGCGTAGTTGAGCATCGCCTGCGAGAGCTGTTCCCCCCAGAGGGCGTGGCGTTCGCCCTTCCAGCGCTCCTGGAAGAGTTCGTCGAGCGACGCGCGGACCGTCGCCTCGTCGTACTCGGGGTGGAGTTCGTTGGCCATGTTCGCGCAGCAAAAGCCGCCCTGACAGTTGCCCATCGAGGCGCGCGTGCGGATGCGGACCGCGTTCAGGTCCGATCCCGACTGGGAGATCGCATCCTGGACTTCCGCGCGCGTCACGCCCTCACACTGGCAGATGACGGGGTTCGCTTCGTCCGTTCCGAGCACGTCGCTCGCCCGACTCCCGAGTCGTTGCGTGCTTCGACGGGCGACCGGCGAGCGGAGACCGAAGTCGTCCATCCCTCGCTCGAGGGTCTCGATATTCTCGCTGCCGGGTAGCGGTTCGTCGGCCGTCGCACAGGAGGCGTTCACGCCCAGCTTGTCGCAGACGTGGTCCGATATTTCCTCGGCCATCGCGCGGTAGGTCGTGAACTTGCCGCCGACGATGCTGGACATCCCCGTGACACCGTCGCGGTCGTCGTGATCGAGCAGGAAGAAGTCCCGCGTGATGTCCGTGGGGTCCTGGGTGCCGGTTCCCGGCGGTTCGTACAGCGGTCGAACGCCCCAGAACGAGCGAATGGTGCGGGCCTCCTCGAGGATCGGAACGAGCTCCGAGAGGGTGTCGATCATCTGGTCGACCTCCCACTGCTCCTCGGGGTAGTCGTCCGGATCCGAGACCTCCTCGTCCGTCGTGCCGAGGATCGCCGTCGTCTCGTGGGGGACGATGATGTCGGCGTCGCCTTTCGGTCGGCAGCGGTTGACCACGGTGTCGACCTGCCGGACGTTCATGATCGTCATGACGCCCTTCGACGGTCGGACCTCGACGTCGAGGTCGGCCATCGCGCCGATCTGTCCGGCCCACGCGCCCGTCGCGTTGACGACGTACTCGGCGGTAATCTCCTCGGTGGTCCCGGCGGCGTTGTGCGTTCGTTTCCCCGGCCCCGATTCGTGGCGCACTTCGACGCCGTAGATGTCGTCGCCGTCGCGCAGGAGGTCCACCACTTCGGCGTGGGTCTCGACGCGTGCGCCGTGATTCTCGGCGTCGAGCGCGTTCGCGACGCAGAGTCGGAACGGGTCGACCGCGCCGTCGGGAACCTCGATCGCGCGTTCGACGTCCTTTGCGAGGTACGGTTCGACCTCGCGGGCTTCCCGGCCCGAGAGGACGCGCGCGGGAATCCCGCACTCGCGACAGCCCTCGAGTTTCTCCCGGAAGTACTCGTCCGAGTCCTCCGGTCGCTGGACGAACAGGCCACCCGTCAGTTCGACGCAGTGACCCGCGATATCCCGGAGGATCTCGTTCTCTTCGATACACTCGGTCGCACTGGCCTGATCCGACACGGCGTACCGCCCACCGCTGTGTAAGAGGCCGTGCATGCGGCCAGTCGTCCCGTCCGTTAGGTTTCCTCGTTCGACGAGGGTTACGTCGAGCCCGCGCATCGCCAGATCCCTGGCGATACCACAGCCCGTCGAACCGCCCCCGAGAACGAGAACCTCGGTGTGGTCTGCCATCCCTTCGTTCGTACCTAGGTCCCCCTACTCTTTATTTTATCGACGGTCGACCAACGGCCATAACATCTGTTAGAATGTGATAGGTAGTAACACGAGAAAGCGTTGGTTTCCAGTCAAAAACGCTCGGAAAACCCCGAACCATCGGCCAGTTGTGTCGCAGAGAAGCAAGAAAACCCGGCGTGATGGGGAAATTATGAATGTAATATTATGTTTGTAGTAACATTTATAATGATAGTGGATATTGTTTACCAGTATCACGCGACCATCAGTAAACTCGCGTGGACAGCCTAAGGGGTGACTACCAGTGACAGACAATACCTACGTCGGTGCGGTAGATCAAGGAACGACCGGGACGCGTTTCATCGTATTCGATCACGGTGGACAGGTCGTCGCGAACGCGTACGAAAAACACGAACAGATTTATCCGGAACCCGGCTGGGTCGAACACGACCCGACGGAGATCTGGGAGAACACGAAGAGCGTCATCACGCAGGCGCTCGGACAGGCGGGCATCAGTCCCGACCAGCTCGAGGCCATCGGCGTGACCAACCAGCGCGAAACGACGCTGCTGTGGGACGCCGACTCCGGGCGGCCGGTTCACAACGCCATCGTCTGGCAGGACCGACGAACGACCGACCGCGTCGAACAGCTCGAAGAAGACGGCCTGGTCGGAACGATCCGTGAAAAGACCGGCCTCGAGGCCGACGCCTACTTCTCCGCGACGAAAGCGGAGTGGCTGCTCGACAACGCCGATCCGATCAAACTCGAGCGCTCGCGTCCCGAGGACATCCGCGACCGGGCGGAGAAAGGCGAAGTGCTCTTCGGTACCATCGACACGTGGCTGATCTACAACCTCACGGGCAATCACATCACCGAGGTCACGAACGCCTCGAGGACGATGCTCTACAACATCCACGACCTCGAGTGGGACGACGACCTGCTGGCGGAGTTCGACTTTCCGAAAGCGATGCTCCCCGAGGTCCGCCCGTCCAGCGACGACGACACCTACGGCGCGACCGACCCGGAGGGCTTCCTCGAGGCCGAGATCCCCGTCGCGGGCGCGCTCGGCGACCAGCAGGCGGCCCTGTTCGGCCAGACCTGTTTCGACGCCGGCGACGCGAAGAACACCTACGGCACGGGCTCGTTCTTCCTGATGAACACCGGCAACGAGGCCGTCGAGAGCGACCACGGCCTGTTGACGACCATCGGCTTCCAGCGCTCGGGCGAGGACGTTCAGTACGCGCTGGAGGGCTCGATCTTCATCACCGGCGCCGCGATCGAGTGGCTCGAGGATCTGACGCTGATCGACGATCCGGCGGAGACGGCCGAACTCGCCCGCAGCGTCGACTCGACGGACGGCGTCTACGTCGTGCCGGCCTTCACGGGCCTCGGTGCCCCCCACTGGGACCAGCGCGCACGCGGTACCATCGTCGGGATGACTCGCGGCACGCGCAAGGAACACGTCGTCCGGGCGACGCTCGAGTCGATCGCCTACCAGACGCGCGACGTCGCCGAAGCGATGGAGGCCGACTCGGGCATCGAGATGACGAGTCTGAAGGTCGACGGCGGCGCGGTCAAGAACAACTACCTCTGTCAGCTCCAGTCGGACATCATCGGCTCGGAGATCGTTCGCCCGGTCGTCGACGAGACGACGGCACTCGGCTCGGCGTACGCGGCCGGACTGGCCGTCGGCTACTGGAGCGACGTCGACAGCCTGCGCGACAACTGGCAGATCGACCGCGAGTTCGAACCCGAGATGGACGGCGATCAGGCTGACGAGCAGTACGGCCGCTGGCAGGACGCCGTCGAGCGGTCGCTCGACTGGGCCCGGGACGGCGGTGGTGACGAATGACGACGAGCGAACTCGTCGACGCGCTCTCGAGTCTCCCGGAGATCATCGCCGCGCTCGGCGGCGGTGCCTTCGGCGCGGCGTTCGGCCCGCTGCCGGCGTTCGTCTTCACCGGCTTCATGGTGATCGCCGGCGAGTCGGCCGTCCTCGTCGACGCCGACAGCGGTGCGATCACCGGGCAGGTCGCCTTCGGACCGGCGTTCTCCCCGGCGGTCAGTTTCGCCGGCGGTGTGGCTGCGACGGCCTACGCCGCGAAGAAGGGGTATATGGAGGGCTTCGAATGGGACTATCACCAGGCGAAGAACATCGCGCAGGCGCTCGGAACCAAACCCGATGTACTCCTCGTCGGCGCGGCCTTCGGTCTGCTCGGTTGGTGGCTGCAGGTCGCCTCCGACGTACTCGCGCTACCGTACGACCCCATCGCGATGGGTGTCGTGCTGTCGGCGATCTTCCACCGACTCATTCTGGGTTACAGCATCATCGGCAAGGTCCGCGGGAGCGGCATCCTCGACATGAGTCCGTTTGAACGGGAGGAACGCCGCACCTCGACGGACGGCGGTGAGCGAGTGGCCGATTCGGAACCCTCATCGGATCACAGCGTCGAGGGTGGTGAAGTCATCACGCCCGAGAAAGACGACGACGTTTCCGGCGAGGCGGCCGCCCCGTCGGGCCGGTTCGCCGTCGAACCGTGGCTCCCCCACCAGTACAAGTGGGGCCACGTCGCGACCCTCGGTGCGTTTGCCGGCATTCTGGGTGGCTGGATCGCCATCGCGACGCAGAGTCCGTTCCTCGCGTTCGGAGTCAGCGCGGCGTCGCTGCTGTTCCTCAACCTCGGCATCGAGAAGGTTCCGGTGACCCACCACATCACGCTGCCCGCCGGGACGGCCGCGCTGGCCGTGATGGCGAGCGGAGACGCCGTTATCGCCGGCCTCGGCCAGTCGGGTGCGTTGATCGTCGCGCTCGTCTTCGGCGTGATCTGCGCGCTGTTCGGCGAACTGTTCCAGCGCGTCTTCTACGCCCACGGCGACACCCACGTGGACCCACCCGCGGCGGCGATCGTCTTCGGGACGCTCGTCATCGCGCTCCTGTACTTCGCGGGCGTGTTCCCCGAGACGGTGTGGGTCCCGACGCTCTGAGCGGCTCTACGGCGCGTCAACTACCGACTTCGATTTTTTGATCGTCTCGTCGAACTCGAGTAGCCGCGCCGCCGTTGACACTCGAGTGCACCACCGGACGCTGTTCGAGTACCACTCCCGTCGTCGATACCCCTGCCGCCTCTCCGCCAATATCGCGTATCCACCAGTATCGCGGATCCGTCAGTATCTCGGATCTGCCAGCGTCGCGGCGACTTCCACACGCAGTTAGCCCGGACGGGATATCCGTCCGCTTTAGGCGACGGATACCGGATCTCCTCCCATGACAGCCGATCCGCCGCTGGTCCTCGACATCGACGGCACGCTCACCCGTCCCGAAGGGTGGGGTATCGATCCGCGCGTCTTTGATCCCATCCGCAACTGGGAGGCTCCCGTCGTGATCGCGACCGGGAAGGCGTTCCCCTATCCCGTCGCGCTCTGTCACTTTATGGCCGTTCCGGAACTCGTCGTCGCGGAGAACGGCGGCGTCGTCTACACCGGCGACGACGTCTTCTTCACCGCCGACCGCGAGGCCGCTCAGGCCGTCCTCGAGGACTACCGCGCCGCCGGCTACTCGTCCGGGTGGGGGCCGGAGAACACCGTCAACCGGTGGCGCGAGACCGAGATCGCGGTCAACTTAGAGCAGCCCGTCGGCCCGCTGCGCGAGATCGCCGCGAAACACGGCCTCGAGGTGATCGACACCGGCTACGCTTACCACGTCAAGGACACGAATTCGAACAAGGGCGACGGTCTCGAGACGATCGCCGACCGCGTCGGTATCGACCTCGGGGCGGCCGTCGCCGTGGGCGACTCGGTCAACGACGTTTCGACGTTCCGAGCCGTCGGCCGGAGTTTTGCCGTGGCGAACGCCGACGAGACGGCGAAAGCAGCGGCCGACGAGGTGCTCGAGGAGGTTCACGCCGATGGGACGTTGGCCGTGCTCGAGCGGGTCCGTGGGTCCGCGTGATCGCCAGCCCGCGGAGATCCTACCGGCGGACCGACCCACGGCCGGATGCGACACACAGAACGCTTTTCTTCCGACCGTCCAACCTCCACGTATGGTAGTCGACACCCTCGTCGCCGTCTTCGGCCTCGTGGTGGCGCCCGGACTCTTCGCCTGGACCTACCGTGACGCGACGCGTAACGAGGTCTCGAGGCCGCTGCTGTGGGCCGCCTTCTCGGGGGGTGCCGTCGCCGTCGGAGCAGCGCTGTTCCTGTTCACGTCCGCCCCGACGACCGGCGTCATCATGACGGCGAATACCGGCCTGGTGCTGTACGGCTTCGAGCGCGAAGTGACCAACGAGGACGACGAACCGGCCCATCCGGGCGAGTTGCCCGAGTAGGTCGGATTCGTCGCTCGACGACGGCGTTCTCGAAAATGACACCGCAACAAATATTATTTCGTTCTGAGAACACCGGACTGCATGCCCACCGTCAGTCGCCGGGCGTTCCTCGGCGTCGCCGTCGCCAGCGGCGTCGCTGGCTGTACGGATCTGCTCGGCCGCGATAGCGACGACGAGGACACGTCACCGGCCGACCGGCGGGTCTCTCCCTCGTACCGACCGGGGAGGGGCGAGTGGATTCGTTCGACCCGCTCTTTCGACAACGATATCGTCTCGCCGACGGCCCGGCCGCCACGGGACGAACCGAGCGAACGCTGGAGTGCTGGTGATTGCGGTTCCGTCCTCAGTATCGCCGTCTTCGACGGGGTCGTCTTCGTCGGCGGTCGCGACGGGGTCGAAGCCCGCCGACTCGAGGACGGCGATCTGCGCTGGGCCGACGACGGGGAAGCGTCCTTCGTCACCGTCGTCGACGGACGCTGTTACACCGCCAACTTGGAGGAACTGATCGCCCGAGACGCCGAGACGGGCGACCCGGTGTGGCGACACGAACCGGCCGATTCCAGTCCGCTACAGGCGTTTCTCGAGGTCGACGGGACGGTCTACTACACCGGCAACGGAGACCTACACGGCGTCCACGCCGATACCGGCGAGCACCGGTGGTCCGTCGACGGCGACGGCTACGGGGGAGGGGAAACGCTCGCCGTCGCCGACAGGGAACTCCACTGGACGACGCCGAGCGCACATCGCATCCTCGGCCCGAACGGTTCGGGCCGCCCGACGGAACGGCTGTCCATCTCGTTTGACGGCCTCGATTCGCACACGGTGCCGACAGCAACCGCTATCGTCGACGGAACTATCGCACTCGGCGGGCGGGCCGATGGTTCAGAGCCAACGCCGGTTCGGTCCCTGAAGCGGAGCGGACTCGTCTGGCAGCGGCCGTTCGAGCCGGCAGTGCAAACGCCCGCGATTCTCGAGGATCGGCTGTTGGTCACCGGCTACAACAACGGATCGGACGCGCTCGACGAGAGCACCGTGGCGGCGCTGAAGCCGGATACCGGCGAATCGATCTGGGAAACGACCGTTCCCGAACCGGTCGGACCGCCCGCAGTCGCCGACGGGACGATCTACGCGGGCGGTGGCAACCCCACCCAACCGGCGAGCGAGACCGGTCACCTGTTCGCCCTCGAGGCCGAGACGGGAGCCGTCCGCTGGGAGCACGAGACGGTCGGCGCCTTCACGGGTCACCCCCTCGCGCTCGTCGACGATGTCGTCGTCTTCGGGACGAGGGAAGGCGTCGTCGTCCTCGAGTAGCCTGGGCCTGGGCGCTCGGCTCACAACTCGCGATCCGACACCGACGCACGACACCACACACCTTTTGACTGTCCCCGTTCAAGCGTGGGCAACATGAGTAACTCCGCCGAGTCGGGCGTCGACGCTGGGACCGACGCCGACACCGACGAGGGCGACGACGACGGCGGTCCGATGCAGGTCTCGAGTCCGGACTACCACAGCGAGAACCACACGGCCGCCCAGACCTGCGGCTGGACGGCCAACGCCCTGCGCGGCGAGGGCAAGTGTTACAAGAACATCTACTACGGCATCGAGTCCCACCGGTGTATCCAGATGACGCCCGTCGTCCGGTGTAACGAGCGCTGCGTCTTCTGTTGGCGCGACCACCAGGGCCACTCCTACGAGATGGACG
The DNA here is from genome assembly GCF_051351675.1 of Natronorubrum halobium. Taxonomy (NCBI): domain Archaea; kingdom Methanobacteriati; phylum Methanobacteriota; class Halobacteria; order Halobacteriales; family Natrialbaceae; genus Natronorubrum; species Natronorubrum halobium. The sequence goes on along the minus strand of NZ_CP195595.1, from coordinate 4,130,363 downwards.
ACGTCGAGTGGGACGATCCCGAAGCCGTCGTCGACGCCTCGCTCAAACTGCAAAAGCGGCTCCTCTCGGGCTTCGGCGGCAACGACGAGGTCCCGCGCGAAGTCTTCGAGCAGTCGATGGAGCCCCGTCACGTCGCGATCTCCCTGGACGGCGAACCGTCGCTCTACCCCTACCTGCCGGAACTCATCGACGCGTTCCACGACCGCGATATCACGACGTTCCTCGTCTCCAACGGTACCCGTCCCGAGGTACTCCGAGAGTGTGATCCCACGCAACTGTACGTCAGCGTCGACGCCCCCGAACGCCACACCTTCGACGAGGTCGTCGGCGCGATGGAAGACGACGCCTGGGAGAAGCTACTCGAGACGATGGACGTCCTCGCCGAGAAAGACGAGACCCGTACGGTGCTCCGGACGACGCTCGTCAAGGGCGAAAACATGCACCACCCCGACTGGTACGCCGGGTTCTACCAGCAGGCCGACCCCGACTTCATCGAGATGAAGGCGTACATGCACGTCGGCCACTCGCGGGGCCGACTCGACCGCACGGCGATGCCCGACCACGAGGAGGTCGTCGACTTCACCGAGCGGATCGGGGAGTACATGCCCGAGTTTACGGAAGTAAAGGACGTGCCGGCCTCGCGCGTCGCGCTCCTCTCGAAGACCAAAGACACCTGGGTCCCGAAACTGAAGAAGGACAGCGAGTTCTGGGAGCGCGATCCGGTCACCGGAGACTGAGACACCCCTCGACTGGCCCCTAACTCCCTACTGCTCGAATACTGGGCCAAATACTGCGCCACTTCGTCGGGAGTCACCGGTGGCTTTTTGCCCCGACTCACCAACGGAGTGATACCGGCGATAAACGCTCGCCAACCGCATCACAGTTTTGTTACGCATGCCACATTCGGTATGCTTTTAGGGTGGTGTCCCATAGCCTTCGGTATGTCAGTGTCAGCTGAGTCCGCCGTCGGGCACGACGAACTCGCCGTGCTCAAACTGCTCGCACTCGAGGGCGGACTCGAGGGCGACGTCAAGATCTCCTGTTCTCACCTCGCGGATCGACTGGACGCGTCGAATCAGACCGCCTCGCGGCGACTCCAGCGCCTCGAGAGCGCCGGATTACTCGAGCGCGATACGGTCAGCGACGGTCAGTGGGTGGCGATCACCGACGACGGCGAACACACGCTTCACGCCGAGTACGAGGACTACCGTCGCATCTTCGAGACGGACTCCGAGATCGAACTCGACGGCACCGTCACCAGCGGGATGGGTGAGGGCCGCCACTACATCTCCCTGCCGGGCTACAAACGCCAGTTCGAGGAGCGCCTCGGCTACGAGCCGTTCCCCGGCACGCTGAACGTCGACCTGCGCGAGGACAGCGTTCGGCGACGCAGCGCCATCGCCTCGCTCGAGCCGGTTCCGATCGACGGCTGGGAGGACGACGAGCGGACCTACGGCCCAGCGGTCTGTCACCGAGCGACGATCGAGACGGCCGAGGGCGACCGCTACGAGGACGCCCACATCATCGCGCCCGAACGGACCCACCACGACGAGGACCAGCTCGAGGTCATCGCGCCGGATAAACTGCGGGAGGAACTCGCCCTCGAGGACGAGGATCACGTCACGGTCTACGTGGGTGATCGCCGATGACGGGCCACCACGCCGGCACGCGATCGAACGCGAGCGCGGACGACGGGACGAGTCCGGCGGGAACGACCGACCCCGTCGAGGACGCGCTCGACTCGCTGCGAGCGGGAGAGCCGATTCTCGTCCACGACGCGGCCGACCGCGAGGGCGAGACGGACATCATCTACCACGCGGATAGCGTCACGCCGGAAGCCGTCGCTCGCCTGCGAAACGACGCCGGCGGCCTCGTCTGCGTCGCCCTCGGGCACGAACTCGCCGAGACGTTCGATCTGCCCTTTTACACCGACGAAGTCGACCATCCCGCGAGCGGCGACCACGAACTCGGCTACGACGAGCGCTCGTCGTTCTCGCTGACGGTCAACCACCGAGACACCTACACCGGCATCACGGACAACGATCGATCGCTGACGATTCGGGCGCTGGGCGAGGCTGCCAGCGCACCCGAGGAGACCGACTTCGCCGCGGAGTTCCGCGTCCCCGGCCACGTCCACCTGCTGAAAGCCGCACCCGACCTCGTCGACCAGCGCGAGGGCCACACCGAACTCGGCGTGGCGCTCGCCGAAGCGGCCGACCTCTCGCCCGCCGTCGTCGTCTGTGAGATGCTAGACGACGAAACCGGCGAGGCGTTGACCCCCGTCGACGCCCGCGCCTACGCGGATCGCCACGGGTTCAGCTATCTCGAGGGCAGCGAGGTCCTCGAGCGACTCGGATAGCAGATCACCTCCCGTCGAATTCGATTCACTCGCTGGATTGCGCGGCGGCCTCTGCACGCCTCACACCCCCTCGTGCGGCGATTGCCCGCTCGAGAGAAGCTGTGAGAGTCTGCTGTGATTGCAACCGCTTAGCCACGACGCGGTTTTTCTCGACGACTCCCGTAATTCGGCGGTCGATTGCCGAAAGTCATGCGTCACGTTCTCGGGCGGTTCGGCTACGAAATCCATCGACAGTCAGTCCCCACCGGAGCCGTGAGATGTCCGTTCATCCTCCGCGTCTGTGTCGTTCGCTGGACCGCTTCGGTAGACGGCATAGAGGACGAGCACGGCGATCGTGAAGTCGAACCCGTGTTCGACGAGGTGGTGGATCGTCATCGGAACCAGTCCGAACGCGGTTCCGAGTCCGATAACGGAGCGCGTGGCGAGCAGCCCGAGAACGACCGTGATCAACAGGTAGCGCGTCGATCGCCGTCGCGAATATGCGACGATGCCACAGCAAAAGAGGACCGTCGTCCCGATGACGGCGAGGACGAGCACGGCGAGCAACACCGGGGCCAGTTGCGGATCCAGCCACGGGATGTCGAAGGGACTGGTGTGATCCATCTACACGACCCTACATGGCATGTGAGCTACCTATGTGCTTCGGTCATCTCCCTCCGACTCTCGCAGACGAATCTCGTGGGCCCGTTTGCCTCGAGTCGGCGAACGGGTTCGAAGCCGTTCCCAGCCGTCGGGAACGATCAAAAGCCGTTATCAAGACGGCAGCGCTAGCTGGTGGTAGCAGTCGACTCTCGGTCACACGAGCGTCGAAATCACGGACACAGACCGATTCCAATGAGCGACACTCGACGACAGATCAGGGCGCAGGTCCGGGCGAACGCCGGTATTCACTTCAACGAACTCGTCAGGGAGTCGGCGTACGCGCCGGGACAGATTCAGTATCACGTCCGTCGGCTGATCGACGCCGGCGAACTCGTCCGCGAAGAGTGCTACGGGCAGACCCACTACTACCCGCCGCAGTACGACGAGTGGGAACGCGGTGCGCTGGCGCTGTTCCGTCGTGAAACCGTCCGCGAGATCGTCGTCTACCTGATCGAACACGAGCCGTGTCGGCCGGCCACGGTCGCGGACGACCTCGACATCGCTCGCAGCACGCTCGAGTACCACCTCGACCACCTGGTCGAACGCGACATCGTCGACAAACGCTACGACGAGCGCAATCACGTCACGCTCGCGCTCGCGAACCCGGAGCGAACTGCGCCGCTGCTCTCCGAGGTCACGCCGACGGTTCCGGACCGGCTGGTCGATCGGTTCACACGTCTGGTCGACGGCCTGCTCGAAAACGCGTCCGAATCGCGGTGATCGACGGCCACCGTTCGAGCCTCCCGACGATTCCGTGAGCGGTGGAACCCGTCTATCACTCCCGGAGACAGATCCCTGCCGTGACACGCTATTTCGACGATCGAACCATAATTTCGACTGTCGTACCAGAACCGAAAACAGCCCGTGAGGACGATGACAGTCCATGGTTCGATCAATCGATCGACGACGGTTCGTGCAGGTGATGGGCGGCGGTCTCGCAGTCGGGGCCGCCGGGTGTCTCGGCGGTGACGACGGTGGCGATGAAAACGGCAGCGAGAACGGCGACGACGGTGAGAACGGCGACGGAAGCGCCGGACTCGCCTACGCGCTCGGTCCGGACACGATTGCGCTCGTCGACCCGGCCGACGGCGAAGTCGTCGACGAGATCACCGAGGGCGTCGACGGCTACGAGTACGGCGACGCGGTGGTGACGAACGACGGAAGTCAACTGTTCGTCATCGAGGAGACGCTCAGTCAGGTGCTCGTCATCGACACCGAGTCTCGAGGGATCGTCGCCGAGGTCGGAATGGGTCCTGACGGGACCCACATGTACCACCCCAACGACGACGAGATGTGGGCCCACTCCGACGAGGAGGGAACGTTCTACGTCATCGATACCGAATCCCACGAGGTCACCGAAACCGTCGAGGCCGGCCTCGAGGGAGAAGGTCACGGGAAACTCCTCTACCACGAGGACTTCGGCGACGAGGGCTACGCGACCAACGTCAACGACCCGGCGCTGCACGTCATCGATCTGGACGACTACGAACGAACGAACTCGATCGAACTCGGTGAGGAAGGCGGGACCCACTACAAGGCCTACAGTCCGGCGAACGGCCTCGCGTACGTCGAGTACGGCGACGTGACCGCCGTCGTCGACACCGAGACCGACGAAGTCGTCGACGAACTCGACGTCGCCGGCGGGATGTACCTCACGCCCGACGAGGAGCGGATGGCGATCGTCGACCACGGCGAGATCCACCTGTTCGACGTGACGGACGAGACTGAGGAGATCGGCTCCCTCGAGGTCGAGGGCGGTCCCGACGACCTCGAGTACTACGAGGCCGACGGCACGCTCTACGGCTTCACGGCGAACACGATGGACTCCGACTCGGTTGTCGTCGATATGGACGAACTCGAGGAAGTCGACCGGATCGACGCCGGCGATATCGAGCGTCCGGAGGACGCCGAGCACCTCCACCGATCGGCCGTTTCGGGTGGCGGTTACTTCTTCACGTCCGCCGAAGCCGACGGCACGGTTGCGGTGATCGACATGGCCGAACGGGAACTGATCGAACAGGTCGAGGTCGAAAACGGGGTCGCCACCGTCGCGTACATTCCCGAATGACCATAACGACGGGTGAATCGCTCGAGCGCGGTCGCGACCGCCGTTCGCACGGAGTCCGTGCGCGTCGAGCGTGGCTCCTCGCTGTTCTCGTCGCGGCGGTTCTCGTCTGCTCGAGCGTCGCTACGCCGGTTGCGGCCCACGCCTACCTGAGCGATTCCGACCCGTCGAACGGCGAACAGGTCGAGTCCGTCCCCGAGGAGGTGACGCTGACGTTCGGCGGTGACGGAATCCAGATCGCCGACGTCACGGTGACGGGTCCCGACGGCGAGGACGTCAGCGGGGAGGCCGCGGTCGACTCCGACGACTCGCGGATCGTCCGCGTCCCGCTCGAGGACGCGGCCGACGGCGAAGACGCCGACGGTATGTACACCGTCCGGTGGGAGATCCTCGCCGACGACGGCCACGAGACGAGCGGCTCGTTCGTCTTCAGCGTCGGCGAGGAGCCGCTCGATCGAGACGCCGTCCTCGAGGCCTACGAGGACGACGAGGCGGGTGCAGACGAGTCGGTTCCGCCCGTCGAGACCGCCGCGAAGGGCCTCCTGTTGGTCGCGCTCGTCGGACTCGTCGGCGGTCCGATCGCGGCCGCGGTCGCGGTCTACCCGGTCGCCGGCCGAGTCGATTCGTCGGGTCGAGCAACCGAGCGCGCCGATCGTCGCCTCACCCGACTGTTCGCCGCCACGGGCGGACTACTGTTGGTCTCGGTGGTCGCGCTCGGACTCAGTCGGGCAGCGTCAGTCGACTCGCTGTCGCTCGAGACCCTCACCGAGTTCACCGGAATGTCCCTCGGACGGGCCTGGCTGGCGCAACTGGCGTTCGCGGCCGCGCTCGCGGTCGTGCTCGCACTCGCCGTCTCGGGTTCGCTCTCCCGTCGGGTCTGGCTCCCCGCGACGCTCGTCGGCGCACTCGGCGTCGGCGCGGCCGTCAGCTGGACGAGCCACTCCGCGACGGCGATCGATCGTCTGCAGGGAACGGCCGTCGACTTCGCGCACATCGGCGGCGCGGGCCTGTGGGTCGGCGGGCTACTCGTCCTGGCGCTCGTCGTGCCCCCGTTGCTTCGCGAGACGGACCCCGCCGATCGCTCGGCGCTCGCCGCCGGAACGATCCGACGCTACTCGCTGCTCGCACTCGGCGGCGTGACGCTCGCGGCCGCGACCGGCCTCCTCCTCGCGGCCTGGCACGTGCCGGATCTCGCGGCGCTCGTCGGGAGCGTCTACGGCGTCGCGCTCTCCGCGAAAACCCTGCTGGTCCTGCTGGCGCTCGGACTGGGTGGCGTCACTCGGTTCGTCCTCCTTCGACGTCTCGAGGATCCTGCGAACACCGACCGAGACGGACTCGCGGGTCGACTGTTCGGCGGTGGTTCCGTTTCCGATGCCGAAACGCGGATCCGAGAGGACGGCGGCCAAGCAGAGGCAGGTTCGGAAACGATCACCGCGTTCACCCGGGCCGTTCGCTTCGAAGTCGGCGTGCTCGTCTTCGTCCTGCTCATCTCGGGGCTGCTGACGTCCGTCCCGACGGCTGCCGTCGTCGGCGAAGACGACGGCCTCGAGATGGCGACGATCGAACGCGAGGGGGACGTCGATATGGAACTGACGGCGGTTCCCGCCGAACGCGATGACGGTGCGGACGACGAACGACTCCTCGTTCGGGAGAACGAGCCGGTCGTCTTCGAAGTCGCCTTCCTTGGCGATAGCGGCGAGCCAACGGCCTCGGATCGCACCGTCCGGTTGCTTGCAAACGGCGCCGACGGTGATCGGTTCGAGGTGGAACTCGAGGAAACCGACGACGGGACCTACGCGACCGTCCAGACGCTCCCTGTCGAGGGCGACTGGGAACTCCGACTCACCGGCGAACCGGACGGCCAGTACGTCGACGAGTGGGTCGACGTTCGCGTGGTGCCGGATCCGGACGCCCAAACGCACGACCGCGGCGACGAAGGCCACGATCACAGTGACGAAAATCACAATCACGATGACAGCGCCGACTCGGATGCCGACTCGACGTTTGCGACGGCGCTCCGGTTCGGTGCCGTCGCGGTCGGACTCGTCGGCTCCGTCGCCGTTGCACTCGAGTCGAGTCGCTTCCGCGAGCGCGTCGAGTAATCGCGACGACCTCGATGCACACAGCGCGGGCGGAGTCGAATTCAGCGACCACTGGGCCGTCCCGCTCGCGCTCCGAACCCAAAATCGCGAACACTTAGTACGGTGGCTTTCAACACTCTCGACCATGGGATTCGATGAGATGGACGTCGACACGATCTGGATGGACGGCGAGTTCGTCGACTGGGACGACGCCCAGATCCACGTGTTGACCCACGGACTTCACTACGGCAGCGGCGTCTTCGAGGGTGCCCGGTGTTACGACACCGAAGAAGGGCCGGCGATCTTCCGCTGGGAGGAACACTTAGAACGACTCTTCCAGTCGGCAAAGCCCTACGAGATGGACATCGACTACACGAAAGAAGAACTCACCGAGGCGACGACGGAACTCATCACGAGTCAGGACTTAGAGTCCTGTTACATCCGCCCGGTCGCCTTCTACGGCTACAACTCGCTCGGCGTCAGTCCGAAGGACTGCCCGACGAGGACGGCGATCGCGGTCTGGCCCTGGGGCGCGTATCTCGGCGAAGAGGCACTCGAGGAGGGGATCGACGTGATGATCTCCTCGTGGCGCAAGCACGCCTCGAGCCAGATCCCGACGAACGCGAAGACGACGGGGCTCTACGTCAACAGCATGCTCGCGGGCGAGGAGGCCCGCCGGAACGGCTACGCGGAGGCCATCGTCCTCAACAAGGAGGGCAACGTCGCGGAGGGGCCCGGCGAGAACATCTTCCTCGTGCGCGACGGCGAGATTCACACGCCCGGGCTCTCGGAGTCGATTCTCGACGGTATCACCCGCGATACCGTGATCCAGATCGCGGAGGACCTGGGCTACACGGTCCACGACAGCGTCTCGATCTCCCGCGGCGAACTCAACACGGCCGACGAACTGTTCTTCACCGGCTCCGCCGCCGAGGTGACGCCCATCCGAAAGGTGGACAACGTCGTCATCGGCGACGGCTCTCGCGGTCCCGTCACCGAGGACATCCAGCAGCGGTTCTTCGATGTCGTCGAACGGCGGACCGACGCCTACGACGAGTGGTTCGACTACGTCTGAGCTGACCCATCTCGGTTACGGGTCACCCGGTTCTCTTCCTGTTGCTTCTCGAGTCGCCGTAACGAATCCAGTCGTGGCACCAACTCTAAACTGGTTGATACGAATAGCGCGGAGAAACAGTGAGGAGCTATTCGTCCCGGCGGTTCAACAGCCGTCCGAACGATAGATTCCGAACTGCGGTTCCCCACGATCGTCTGGTTTGATATCGAGACGATACTCACGGCACGTGATATCCGTGTTATCAGCGGTAGCCCAAAACTCCCCTTCGATATCTTCGGGCCGTCGAGCGAGATTGAAGTACACGTCGTAAACGCCGGGCTCTTCGGGTACGTCTTCCACTTCCCGAACCGTCGGGGAATCACCATCTGCAGGCGGAACAGCGGTGAACTCACCGTACACCTGTTCGCCCTCGTCTTCAACGATCACCAGCACCGACTGTTCGTCCGCTGTATGGTTCTGAAGCGCTATTTTCGTCAGCCTCGCTTCCTGTTCTTCGGACCAAGACAGATCAATACATCCAGCTAAACTCGTGCTACAGACCACACTGCCCAACCGGATGGCTTCACGACGAGACAGGGGGAACATAGTCGATATAACAAACCGAATGGACATATCTCTTCTATTTTCGGCGCTGGTAACTGTGTGCCCGTACTGAGCACTGGGTAAACCGAAATAGCACCGAACGAAGACCGAAAACGCTCTTGTGACCGGGCCGCCAGCACCGAGACATGCTCGCAGAGTCCGTTCGGTTCGAGTCGATCCGCCCTCGAGACCTCGAGTTACTCGTCTGTGAGGAACTGGCCGTCTCGCCGACGTTTCTCTCGTGGCTGTGCGAGTCGCTGGGCGTCGAGACCCACGAGCCGTCGCTCGTTCACGCTCGAGACGCGGTCGACTGCAAGGCGGCCGACACCGTCCCGTCCGGCGTCGAGTGCGGACTCGAGGTCGGCGGCGAACGGCACTCGTTCTCCTCGCGGTGACGCTCGAGATCGGGTCCGCCGGTACATCCGATCGCTCGGACAGCAGCGACGCCCTCGAACCGTTTTGAACGCGTCGCGAACGCGCCCTCGAGGAGGAGTGGGACGACTGCCGAACGGTTCGACTGGCACGGGCGACGCTCAAGGCTCGACGCGGTGGCGAGCCCTCGACGGTCGACGCGACGATCACCCTCGAGTCGCTCCGCGACCGGTTCGCAGCGCGAGGGACCGACCGCGGAAACTACCGCGCGGCGCTAGTCGCGGCCGCACTCGACGGGAGTCGGCAGGGATCCGACGCGCTCCTCGAGGCGTATCGATCGGCCGTCGCGGATCGAGACCCGAATCTCGAGTGTCGCCTCGAGCAGTCGTCGCCCGACGGAGCGGATGACGCCGCAACGCGGATCGCACTCGAGGCGCCGCCGCTCGCACCGGACCACCGTCTGGTCCACGCGGTAGAGCGGGGGACGGTCGACCCGCGGATTCCGGGCGCGGCGCCGCACCTCCAGCCGTTCGCCGCCCGGTACGCCGACGTGCTCCCGACGACGACGGAATTCCTCGAGTCCGGCGAGACGCTGGTGCTTCGCCTGTCGGTCCCGACGCTGGAGCCGAAATCGGCTGACTCGAGCGTCGACACGGTAACCGACGACGCGCTCGGTGCGATCCGGGATCTGCTCGCGGTCTCCGAGCGCATCGCGGAGCGGACGGGGTAGTCCGAGATCGGCCGCAAGCGCCGAGTAACGGCCGCTCGAGCGCGTTTTCGCGCGGCCGGCGGATTCGTAGCGTTTTTGCCGGTTCTCGGGAAACGACGCGGTATGACTACCGGCCCCTGGGACGATTGGAACCACATTCTCAAGATCGATCCCGACAAGGAACTCCCCGAGGGCGTCACCTACGGCGATCTCTGTGCGACTGGAACCGACGCGATCGAAGTCGGCGGCACCATGGGCATCACCGAGACGAACATGGAGGCCGTCGTCGACGCCTGCGCCGAACACGACGTGCCGCTCTATCAGGAACCCTCGAGTCCCGACGTCGTCATCGACAACCGGGCGCTAGAGGGCTATCTCATCCCGACCGTCTTCAACGCCGGCTCGCCGTTCTGGATCACGGGCGCCCACAAGGAGTGGGTGCGATTGGACGGCGACATGGACTGGGACCGGACCTGGACGGAGGCCTACATCGTGATGAACCCCGACGCGGACGTCGCGACCTATACTGAGGCCGACTGCGACCTCGACGCCGACGACGTCGCGGCCTACGCCGAGGTCGCTGAACGGATGTTCGGTCAGGAGATCGTCTACGTGGAGTACTCCGGAACGTTCGGCGACGAGGAGATCGTCGAGGCCGCGGGCGAGGCGACCGACGAGGCGACGCTGTTCTACGGCGGCGGCATCCACGACTACGACTCGGCCGCGACGATGGCCCAACACGCCGACGTCGTGGTCGTCGGCGACCTCGCACACGACGAGGGCGTCGAGGCCGTCCGCGAGACGGTCGAGGCGGCGAACGAAGCCTGAGCCGATCGCTCGAACTGCCGCTGACGGACACAGTCAGAACTCGGTGACTGTAAGCGGATCGGCCATCTGGTACAGGAATCATCCTCCTTGCAGTCGTAGCAGCGTGTATGAATCTCGACAGCACGGATCGGGCCATTCTACAGCTCTTACAGGAGGAGAATCGAAACCATCTCACTCACGACGAGATCGGCGAGGAAATCGGCGTCTCGTCGAGTACCGTCAGCAATCGACTGCAGGAACTCAAAGAACAGGGTGTGTTGCAGGACTACCGACCGCTGATCGATTACGAAGCGGCGGGCATCCCACACCACCTCATGTTCATCTGTACGACGCCGATCACCGACCGAAAGTCCATCTGTGAACGGACGATCGATATTCCGGGCGTCGTCAACGTCCGCGAACTGTTGACCGGGTCGCGAAATCTCCACGTCGAGGTCGTCGCGATGGACACCTCGGAGATCGAGACCGTCACCGATGAACTGGACGCACTGGGACTCGAAATCCATCACTCGGAGATCCTCCGATCGGAGTACTACCAGCCGTTCGACCAGTTCGGGAGCGACGAACTCGACTCGAAGTCGGAACCGGAGTAAGCGTCGGTAGCACGGGACTAAAATCAGTGGACAGTAGACAGAATATATCTTTCCTTCTGGTGTCTCGAAACGGCACTGTCCAGCATTCTTATACACTACCGCGGCCTTACACTGACGATGGCAACACGATCACCCTCCCACCCAGCCAACGGCGAACCGTTGTCGATCAGCGTCGGCATAACAAAACTCGTTCGGTGACGAACCCCTTGCCAACGGCGAACCGTTGTCGATCAGCGTCACTCGAGAGATCGCGGCTCACGACGGCGTCGATCCATTGGAGCTGTCACCTCCGCTGTTCCACAGTGTCGATCCTGCCGCGCTGGACTCGCTGTTCGAACCGACGAGCGGTGATGAATCCCGCAGGGGACGCGTGACGTTCACCCACGACGGAAAAGTGATCACCGTCGACAGCGACCGCAACGTCACGATCGAATCGGACCACCACGCCGGACGCCAGCCCTCCCGATGAAGTACTGCAACAACTGCGATTGGTTCGCCGGCAGGGAGTCCGGCACTACCGAACGGGAGCGCTCGCAACTGGCCCTCGAGCACTTCGCCGAAACCGGTCACTCGATCGACTCGAGTGACTCCGTCGGACGACCGACGACGCCGGCGATCTGTGAGGAACTGCTCGTTCGAGATCTCACGCAGTCGATCGATTACCCGGTCTGAGGATCAGCCGATATCGTCTCGCCCGCTGGAACGCTCTCTCTGCGGTTGTCGCTCCGTTCGTCCACGCTACTCGGTATCGTCGACGAGATCGCGCAGTCGCGGCAGCACGTCGGTGACGTCCTCGCGCACGATCACGTCAGCCGCGTCGTCGACCGGCGTCGACTCGAGATTGACGATCCCGACGGTCGCCCCCGACGATGCGGCGCGTCGGGGCAGCGACGCGGCGGGTTCGACGACCAGCGAGGAGCCGACTGCGAGGAAGACGTCGCTCTCGCGGGCGAGCGAGCGGGCGCGCTGGATGACCGCCCCGGGCAGTTGCTCGCCGAAGAGGACGACGTCGGGTTTGTAGACGCCGCCGCAGTCACAGGTCGGCGGGCGTTCGCCGTCGGCCGCGCGCTCGAAGATCGGATCGCCGTCGGTTCGCTTCCCGCAGTCGGTACACCGCACTCGCTGGGAGTTGCCGTGGAGTTCGAGAATCGTCGTGTCGTCCGGGCTGCCGTCTGCAGATCCGCCGGTCACCGATTCGGCGGCCTCGCCGTGCAGTCCATCCGTGTTCTGCGTGAGAATCGCCTCGAGGTCCCCGCCGTTCCCCATCGCAGCCAACGCCTCGTGGGCCGCGTTGGGCTCGTACGCCTCGTCGAACATCACTCGTTGAAGTTCGACGCGGTCGTCCCAGAACCCCTCGGGATCGCGCTGGAACCGGCCGTAGGTGAACTGTCCTTCGTCGAACTCGTCCCAGACGCCGTCGTCGCCGCGGAAGGTCGGGACGCCGGAGGGTGCGGAGATTCCCGCCCCCGTGAAGGCGACGACGGTCTCTGCGCGCCGGATCTCGTCGGCGAGTCGCTCGAGGTCGTCCATACCGGATCGTCGGACTGCAGGTTCAAAACTCGTCGTGATACCCGTGAACGGAAAACTGACAGATCCCGCGAGAGAACTGAAAACGGAGATGGCGAGGGACGCGGATCCGCTTCGAGAACTCGCCGGACTCGTGGACGAATCCGAATTCGAGAACCGCCGACGTCGATCCGCCGAATTTCGTGCGGACGCGAGCGGACGGTTCGGTGTCCTCGAGCGGGCGGATCGAGATCGGTAGTCCGTCCTCGCTCGCGGTCGACGAGTGCCTCGGTACCACCGAACGGCGAGTCACGAGTCGCGGACTCGAACGATTGCGCTTAAGTTCCGGCGACCGGAATCGGGTGGTATGCAGGACAGAACTCACACTGCCGACGCCGAGCCGGGCGACGACGCGACCGTCGCCGGCTGGGTTCACGAAATCCGAGATCTTGGCGGTATTGCCTTCCTGATTCTCCGAGATAGCTCCGGAAAGATTCAGATCAAGTTCGAGAAAGACGAGATGGACGAAGACCTCGTCGAGACGGGACTGGGCGTCTCTCGAGAGAGCGTCGTCAAAGTCTCGGGCGCGGTCGAGGAGGAACCGCGCGCCCCGACGGGCGTCGAGATCACGCCCGAGGAAGTCGAGGTCGTCGCACCGGCCGACCCCGAACTGCCGCTCGACCCCTCCGGAAAGGTCGACGCCGAACTCTCGACGCGACTCGACAACCGCACGCTCGACCTCCGCAAGGAGGAGGTGCAGGCGATCTTCGAGATCCGCGCGGAGATCATGCGCGCCGTGCGCGAGCAGTTCCGCGAGTTCGACTGTACGGAGATCAACACGCCGAAGATCGTCGCCACGGGGACCGAGGGCGGCACCGAGCTCTTCCCGATCACCTACTTCGGCGAGGAGGCCTTCATGAACCAGTCGCCACAGCTGTTCAAACAGCTGATCGCGGGCTCGAACGTCGAGCGCGTCTTCGAGATCGGTCCGATCTTCCGCGCAGAGGAACACAACACGCCGCGACACCTGAACGAGGCGACTTCGATCGACTTCGAGGGCGCGTTCTGCGATCAGAACGACGCGATGGACGTCGTCGAAGGCGTCGTCACGGCCGCCTACGAGGCGGTCAACGAGAACTGCAGCGAGGAACTCGAAGCGCTCGGCCTCGACGAGGAGTTCGGACTCCCGGACGAGGCGTTCCCGCGGCTCAGCTACGAGGAGGCCATCGAGCGCATCAACGCGACGGGCGAACTCGACGAGCAACTCGTCTGGGGCGACGACCTGCCGACGGAAGGCGAGAAGGCGCTCGGCGACGACGTCGGCGGCCACTACTTCATCACCGACTGGCCGAGCGAGATCAAGCCGTTCTACATCAAGGATCACGACGACGACGACCAGCTCTCGACCGGGTTCGATCTGATGCATCCGCGGATGGAACTCGTCTCCGGTGGACAGCGCGAACACCGCCACGAGAAGCTCATCGAAGGCTTCGAACAGCAGGGTCTCGACCCCGATCAGTTCGAGTACTACACGAAGATGTTCAAGTACGGGATGCCACCGCACGCCGGCTTCGGTCTCGGCGGCGAGCGTCTGGTGATGACGATTCTCGGCCTGGACAACATTCGGGAGGCTGTACTCTTTCCGCGAGATCGCCAGCGTTTGTCGCCGTAGGCGACAAACCTGGGAGCCAGCAAGGCGTGGCGAACGTAGAGAGCCACGTCTTGCAGGACCGGCAGCGCCTGTCGCCGTAAGGCGCGATCTCTGGGAGCTAGCAGGACTCGAACGGCGTGAGAGTCTCGTCGAACTACCGAACCATCTTTTTTAGGAGCCGCTCTGACGGCCAGCTACTCGCGAGCACGAACTCCAGAAAAGTGCATGACACGGTTGGGTTCGGATCGAGCACCGACGGAAGACTCGAGCGAGCTCACCACCAGCCGTCGTCAACGTCGACGCCGGCCGCTTCGGCGAGGTCGGCACCGACCTCCTCGTCACCCAGGTAGGCCAGGTGGCTGCCGACGCTGTCGGTCACGTCGACGTCCGTGTAGTTGTCCGCCGTGTCGCCCGGACAGCCCGCACCGTCGTTGCCCAGTGCGGCACCGAAGAAGCCACCGTAGGCCGATCCGACGGTCGAGTCGTTGTTCGAGTGGTAGTTGCGGACCTCGTCCGCGTTCTCCGCGATGCCGTCGTACCAGTTGTCGCTGAACAGTCCGTCGCCGCCGGCACAGACCATATCGCCGTCGGCTGCGGCCCCGAGCGGGGCGACGGTTTCGATTTCGTAGTCGTCGTCGAGGGCGTTGATCGTCTCGAGGACGACGCGACCACCCAACGAGTGACCGATGAGTCGGAGGTCGCCACCGCCGTCGTCGTAGAACTCCTCGACCATCTCCGCGAGTTCCTCGCCGACGTCTTCGGTCTCGCTCTCCGCGGCCGGGAAGTTGATCGTCGTCGCGTCCCACTCGATGGCGACGTACTCGTCGGCCTCGTAGCCGGCGTCCTCCATCGAGGTCGCGACGTCCGCGGCCTGACTCGCGACGGTCGTATCGCCGAACCAGCCGTGGGCGAAGACGAACACTTCGTCGTCGACGGGAATCGACGGTGTCGAGCCGATACCGAAGACGCTGTCACCGACCTCGAGGACTTCGATATCCCAACTCGAGACGGCGGCGGCCGAGCTGGACGACGCGGCCAGGCCCGCTGTGCCCACGATGGCCGTGCCGGTTCCTTTCAGCATCGTTCGTCGGCTCGGCGTCATCGATTCGTCCGTTTCGCGCGGTGTGTCGTTATCTGTCATCGACAATATGTTGATCGAAAGTATATGTATTCATTTTACTCGCTCAGTAACGAATCTATTTATATGCGTGAGGCGGAACTGTTAATTAATACGCTATGTTTGTCTTCCAAATACTATTCAGTTGTCCGAAATAGGAATAATCGTTCATCTAGTCGCGGCTAATAATCTATTTTCGGTAACGCTAGTAAGGATGTGTGCCTGGCAGAGCCACACTCTGTACTTTCACTGCTGAGCGTCTCGGGAAAAGCGGTCGTCGGACAAGTGCTCAGTTCTGGAACAGCGATTGGTCGTCGCGTTACCACCAGCGGTCGTCGTCGTCGCCGTCATCGGTGTCGCCGTCGATTGCGTCCGCGAGGTCGGATCCGACGGCGGAATCACCCAGGAAGCCCATGTGACTGCCGACGCTGTCGGTCACGTCGACGTCCGTATACCCGTCTGGATCGCAGTCAGCACCCTCGTTTCCGAGCGCGGTGTCGCCCCAGCCGCCGTAGGCGCTGCCGACGGTCGAGTCGTTCTCGGAGTGGTAGTTGCGAACTTCACCGGTGTTGTCGATACCGTCGATCCAGAGATCCTCGCAGAGCTCCGAGCCGTCGGCGGCCGCACCGAGAGGGGCGACGGTCTCGATCTCGTAGCTCGAACTCAGTTTCGTCGCCGCCCAGAGGACACAGCGGCCCCCGAGAGAGTGACCGACCAGTCATCGGACCCACAGGACGTCACTCGGTTCGTACTCGATGACATACTCGAGTCGGTCGGTACCAAATCTTCACTGTTATATCGTCCGAGTCGAAATACCGTCCAATGCGCGAGGAGGCGACGGCGTTCGTACCGGGGCACATCACGGGCTTTTTCAGCGCTCATCCAGACGAGGATCCGACGAAAGCGGGCTCCCGCGGGGCGGGAGTGACGCTCACCGACGGCGTCGAGGTGACGGTCGAACCCGCCACTGACGGCACGTCGACGGTCGTCCTCGACGGCGAGGAGTACGGGATCGATCCCGTCGACACGGTTCTCGAGACGCTCGAGGTGAGCGCCCGCGTCGAGGCCGAATCGGAACTGCCGATCGGGTCCGGCTTCGGCGTCTCGGGCGCGATGGCGCTCGGAACGGCCCTCGCGGCGAACCGCGTGTTCGATCGCAAACTCTCGTGGAACGAACTCGTGACCATCGCACACGGGGCCGAAGTACAGGCGGGAACCGGACTGGGAGACGTGGTCGCACAGGCTCACGGGGGGGTCCCGATTCGGCTGGAGCCGGGGGCTCCACAGGTGAACAAGCTCGACGCGATTCCCGCGCGAGCGCGCGTCGAGTACGTCTCGTTCGGAGAACTCTCGACGGCGGACGTGCTTTCGGGCGAAACCGAGCCGCTCTCGGCCGCCGGAAAACAGGCGCTCTCACGGGTCGTCGAGGAGCCGACGTTGCTCTCCTTTATGTACGCCTCTCGGTTGTTCGCCCGCGAAGCGGAGCTGTTGACCGAGGAGGTCGCGCGGACGATCGGCGACGTGACGGAGGTCGACGGCCAGGCCTCGATGGCCATGCTCGGCGAGACCGTCTTCGCGCTCGGGACGGGGCTGTCGGACGCCGGCTACGAGCCGACCGTCTGTGCGACACATCCCGCGGGCGCGATGTTGAAGTGACTGAGTGACTGCTGCCGCGGCTGAAGTTCTCCGGATTCTCCACCGAACGGCACCCATCTCGTCCGGCGTAGCGGGACGGTCCGTCTCGATCGCCGCCGGACTCCGTTCGTCTCGATCGTCGGTCGACGCCGCGTACCGAACTCGAACGATCGTCGACTCGAAAGGTAACGGCACCTGATTTACTGGAGTACTGGGAGTTTCGATAGCTCGCTACTCGATTCCGGCCGCCTAAATGCCGCTATACCCCAGATAAGAGCAGTCAGACGATTCGACGAGTCGACCCGATCGAACGAACACGTTCGGTGGCCACATATCAGAAGGAAGAACTGTGGCCGGAGCTTTATTACGATGGGTTTCAGTTATCCGGTCAAGTTTACGAATGTCCTCGACAACTGAAATTCACCAAAAACTGTTTCGGCTGTACGAACACTACGTCGGTGAACCCGACTCGAGCAAGGACGTCTACGGCTACTGGATATTCATCGCCGGCTATCTCCTCGGCGCGGCCGGGATATTCACGTTCGTCGTCGGCTACGCCGGGAGCGCGGACTCCTATACGCTGATTCGGATCTCCGGGATCACGGCGGCGACGGGGCTCGCGCTCTGTCTATTCGGAATCGTCCTCATGCTCCCGGTTCGGCGGATCGGGATCTACGCGAGCGTGCTCGGCGTACTCATCGCGCTCGGCGGCATCGTTTTCTTCGGTTGGGCGTATCCGAACAACTGGCGAGATCTGGGGGTGGATTACAGCGTTCAGGTCATCTCCGTCTATACGCTGGGAATCGGAATCATCGCGGGCGTCACCGCCCTCGTACCCATCCTCACGGGACAGAAAGGCATGTTCGTCGAGGAGGAAGGAGCGACCGACGATCCGGACATCCTGACCGGCGACGCGATGGAGAGCGCTCAGTTCGCCGTCTTCCGCGACGAGAACGGCGACTGGCAGTGGAACGTCCTCCACCTCGAGGCGCTCGCGACGAGCGACGAGAGCGCCGTCACGCGACCCGACGCGACCGAGAGCATCGAGCGCGTCCAGTCCCAGATCAGCTCCGCGGGGCTGATGGAGCTCACCACCTCCGCGTTCCGCCTCTACGAGGACCGCGACGGCACCTGGCAGTGGACGCTCGCGCGTGACGACGGCAGCGTCGTCGGCTCGAGCACCGGCGAGTTCGACCAGAGCGACGGCGCCGAGAACTCCGTGAGCTTCCTGAAAGACCGCGGTCCGAACGCGGACGTCATC
Organism: Natronorubrum halobium; assembly: GCF_051351675.1. Taxonomy (NCBI): domain Archaea; kingdom Methanobacteriati; phylum Methanobacteriota; class Halobacteria; order Halobacteriales; family Natrialbaceae; genus Natronorubrum; species Natronorubrum halobium. The sequence continues at coordinate 4,111,887 of NZ_CP195595.1, read as the reverse complement.
GAGATCGAGGGCGCCGCGTTCACCTACGAGGAGAAACGCGACCAGTGGTTCTGGCAACTCGTCGACGACGAGCGGAATCCGTTAGCCTCGAGCGACTCGGGTTACCGAACCCAGGACCGGGCCGAGGAGGCCGCACAGACGTTCGCGGAACGATTCGACCGCGCGCGTTTGCTCGACATCGAACACGTCGGCGTCGAACTCGTCGAGCGGCCGGGCGGCTGGACCTGGCGCTTCGTCGACGACGGCGACGACGTCGTCGCGAGCGCCTCGGACACCTTCGACAGTCGTCGCGACGCCGAGGAAGCCGCGGAGGCGCTGCTCCCCGCCCTCGAGTCGGCGTCGGTCACCGTGGCCGGCGAGCCGACCTACGAACTGTACGAGTCGGGCAGTGACTGGCGTTGGCGGCTCGTCGACGAGACCGAGCACGTCGTCGCCCGTAGTCCGACCGAGGTCACCGAGCAGGCCGACGTCGAATCGGGCGCCGACCAGTTCAGCGACGAGGCGCTCGAGGCCGACGTCGTCGAGATCGACGAGGCGGAGTACGAGGTCTACCCGACGGACAGCGCGTCGACGCCCGCCGACCCGGACGACGACCTCCCGGCGACGGTGGACGACGCGGTCGCCAAGACGGACGGCGGCACGACGCTCGAGTACGATGATCAGACCGGCCCCGACTGGCACTGGCGGCTCGTCACCGACGACCGCGAGATCGTCGCCGGCAGCACCGAACCCCACCCGAACGCCGAGACGGCGTCCGAGGCGATCCAGCGGGTTCGCGAGCAGGCCAGCGAGGCCGACCTCATCGAGTTCGAGCACGCGGCGTTCCAGGTCTACGAGGCCGACTCCGGCGAGTGGCGCTGGCGGCTCATCGACGAGGACGGCAACGTCCTCGCCGACAGCGGGCAGGAACACACCTCGCGCGGCGAGGCCGCCGAGGCGATGATGACGCTGAAAGAGCAGGCCCCCGACGCGGAACTGCTCGAGATCGAGACCGCCGCGTTCGAACTGTTCGTCAACGAGGACGACGAGTGGGGCTGGCGGCTCATCGACGAGGCCGGCAAACTCGTCGCCGAGGACCCCGCCACGCACCCGACCCGCGGCGCTGCACGACAGGCGATGAACCGGCTGCTCGAGCACCTGGACTCCGACATCCGGACGATGGACCGGGCGATCTTCCAGACCTACGCGGCCGAGGACTGGCAGTGGCGGTTCGTGCTGCCCTCGGGCGAGACGGTCGCCGAATCCGGCGAGGCCCACCCGACTCGAGACGAACTCGTCGACGAACTGGACGACGTTCGACACTCGGCCGCCGCCGCTCACCAACACACGATCGGCGACGTCGCCGTTCAGCTGTACGACAGCGGCGGCTGGCACTGGCGACTGCTCGACCGCGACCGCGAGGAGGTCGCCGACTCGACCGTCACCTACGACACCCGCGACGAGGCCATGAACGGCGCCGAGAGCCTGAAGGCCCACGCCGTCGACGCGCCGATCTTCGCGATCGAGGACGCCGCGATCCGGCTGTCCGGCGACGACGGCTGGACGTGGGAGCTCATCGACCGCGAGCGCAGCGTCAGCGCGAGCGCGGTCGGTGCCGTCTCCACTAAGGCCGCCGCCATGGGAGCCATCGAGGACGTCCGCCAGCTCGCGCCGATGGCCGGCCGCGTCGACTTCGACGTCGCCTCCTTCGAACTCGTCGCCGACGAGGACGAGCGCTGGCAGTGGCGGCTCATCGACGAGGACGGCCGGACGATCGCGAGCGGTTCCGAGACGCACGAGTCCACCGAGGCCGCACGCGCGGCCCTGGAGGACGTCCGCGAACTGATCGAAGAGGCGAGCATCCTCGAGATCGACAGCGTCTCCTTCGAGTTGCACACCGCCGAAGAGGACGACGGCTGGGTCTGGCGGCTGGTCGACGAGTACGGCTCGACGATGGCCGAGAGCACCCGGACCTACGAGAGCCGTACCGACGCCCGCGAGGCGATGAACGACGTGAAGGCCCACGCTCCCGACGGCTGGATCACCTTCACGGAGTAACCGGCGTTCCGACCCGAACCGATCGTCGATCGCCCGTCCGTTTTCCCGTCTCGTCGGTTTCCGTTTTCCGCTGGTTTCACCGCTCGAGGCACTCCTGAACCCGCCGCGGCCGCTCCGGATCGATCGCGTGTGCGAGGAGTCGGATCTCCGTTTCCGGCGGATAGTCGAGGATCCGATCCGGATTCTCGAGGAGTCGTCCGAGCAGGAGTTCCGACGCCCGCGCGACCGGATTCCAGGTGTCGTAGTAGGCGTCGTACACCCGCCGCATCTCCGCGGCCTCCATGTACTGGTACAGCGTGTATCGCTCGCCCCGTTCCAGAACGATCGATTCCGTGTACATTCGCTCGAGATCGATCATCTCGGCGCTCCAGGATTGGACTCGATCGAGCGTTCGCTCGCCGTCGATCACCTGCCGCGTCAGTCCGGCGAACCAGTCCGCGAGCCGTTCGGGGGTACCGGGTTTGAGACGCATCCGAACCAGTTCGACGTCGACGGTCGTCCGAGTAGTTTCGTCGGGGCCCTCAACGATAGGTGCCTGCACCAGTCGATCGGCGCCGATCGTTCGCGGTCGGTCCGGATTCACGGCGTGGACGAGCAACCCCCGCTCGGCCGTTCCGTCGACCGACTCGAGACCGTCGTGCGTGATGGGAAACGCGTCCGCCACTCTCGTCTCGGGATCGGCCCACTCGTCGACGACGGCGCGCGGCAGTTCGACGTACCACAGGAGTTCGGGGTCGACACCGCTTCGATCGAGGAAGAGCGACCCCGTACCGGCGTCCTCGAGTCCGAGCAACCGACTCGGATCCCATCCGGTGATCATCTGCGAGATTTCGGTTTCGATCGCCTCGACGCGCCCGGAGTCGAGCCGTCGACCGACGAGAAACGCGGTCATATGGCGTTCCGTGATGACCGACCCCTCGTCGGTCGACGGCTCGGTTCGAGAACGCTGTCGGTAGTACGCCCCGGCGAGAACCGCGCCGAGGAGCAAACTCCACTGGCGCCACCGTCGCGGCAGTCGGAGATCCATACTCACGATCGTCCCGTCAGCGCCGTCGCAGTACCCCCGATAGTTATCGGGCATTGAAGTATACGGGGACGCATTCTCGAGCCATGAAATCGATGCGCATCGAACTTCGCTACGCGTCGGCGACGATTCCACCGTTACACGAGGGAATCTGCGAGTCGCCCGACATCGATCGGGAGATCATCGTCGGCGGACAGACGGTCGACGGCGTCGAGACGATCACGTCGTTCGTCTACGGCGAGCCCGAGGCCTACGAGTCGCTGTTGTGTGACCTCGAGACGGTTCTCGAGTACGACATCACGCCGTCCGGCGACGGGTTCTTTCTGTACCTCCGCCGGGATCTCGGGCCGGAGGGGCTGTCGCTGTTGAACGCGCTCGCACAGGACACCGTCGTGGTCGTCCCGCCCATCGAGATCCGCTCGGACAGGACGATCCGACTGACCGTCGTCGGCCATCCGTCGTCGCTCACCGCCGTCGTGGAGGCGGTTCCCGAGGGGATGCAACTGGACGTCCGCTGGGTCAGCCAGGAGATCGCGGTCACCGACACGGCAGTGTCGGATCGACAGGCAACCGCACTGCAGGCCGCCCGGGACGTCGGGTTCTACGAGGTTCCGCGCGAGGGCGGTATCGAAGCGGTCGCCGACGAACTCGAGTGCGCCGTCTCGACGGCGTCGGAACTCGTCCGTCGCGGCGAAGCGAACGCGGTCGGACGAGTACTCGATAGCGGCCCGTAGGGCGGTTCGGTAGTTCTGTTATCGATCTCTGCTTCAGATGTGAGTTAGCGTGAAACACACGTTCACTACACGTGCGTACTGATCACTGGAGCTACTGTCAGCGTGATATTGGATATTCAAGGTTGCATAGACGGTCGGCGTAGAGCATATTTCGGGGCCGGCCATCGCAGGTGTTGAGTGATAGTAACGATAGTAACGTCTGAATCGTTACTTTTGTCGCCCCGTAAGCGCTCCACGATGATCGAGTGGTTACGAGTAGTACGGCGGTCTCCGGTCGAGTCAGGCATCGTGTCCGAGCACCTGTGGTCGGTCACACAGGCGCTGTTCGTCACACTTCTCTGGTCGTCATCGTACGTCTTGATCACGATCGGTCTGGAAGAGATTCCCGCGCTGACGTTCGCAGGCTTGCGTTACGCCATCGCGGCCGTCGTGTTACTCCCGCTGTTCGTGTACCGCGGTCAGCATCGGACGGTTCGAACCCTCAACTGGCGCGACCTCGGACCGCTCCTACTCCTCGGCCTTCTCCTCTATACCGTCATGCAGGGCGCTCAGTTTGTCGCTCTCCAGTACCTCCGCGCCGCCACGGTCAGCCTCGTCTTGAGTTTCACGCCCGCTGTCGTCGCATTCCTTGCGGTACCGATGCTCGACGAGCCACCGTCGGTTCGACAGTGGTTGTGGATCAGTGTGCTACTCCTCGGCGTCGGCATCTACTTTTATCCGTTCGATCTTCGAACAGCAGCCCTGCTCGGTCTCGCCGTTATGTTGTTCGGCCTCCTCGCAAACGCACTCTCATCCGTTCTGGGACGACGATTCAACCGCGAGGAAATGCTTTCTCCACTCGCAATTACGACCGTCAGTATGGGATTCGGGTCAGGGGTACTGCTTTCGAGCGGCGTTGCGGTCCAGGGTCTGCCATCGCTCTCGCCCCAGAGTTGGGCGATTGTTATCTGGCTTGCGGTGGTGAACACGGCGTTCGCGTTCACGCTCTGGAACCGAACGCTCCAAACGCTGTCCGCCACCGAGTCGAGCGTCATCAATAACACGATGCTGGTACAGGTGGCGGTACTCGGCTGGCTGTTTCTCGGGGAATCGCTGGACGGACTCGATTTCATCGGACTGGCGCTGGTCACGGTGAGTTCGATGGCCGTCCAACTCTTCGACTGAACGGGACAGCGACGACAGTAACGGATACTCCTTACTACGTGTGGCCGAACAGATCACTATGACGAACGACGCTCCCGTTCGAAACCGAGTACAAATCGTTCCACTCGGCTTCGAACACGCCCGACTGAAGGAACCGATCTTGCACTGGAAGGCGGACGTGGTCGTTGCCATCGAATACGCAGAGAGCGATCGGGAGATACCCTTTCTCTCGGCGCTGGTGGACGGGCTCGAACAAAACGAACGGATCGAACTCGATCGGCGCGAATGCGACCTGTTCGAGCTGTACGACGCGCTCGGCACGATTACCGAAGCGATCACCGACTACGAAATGGACGACGTCTACGTGAACCTCTCGGCCGGCAGCAAGATCACCGCGATCGCCGGGATGATCGCTTGCATGGCCTCCGGAGCGTCGCCGATCTACGCGCGGCCGGACTACGGGCCCGATGGTGAGCAGATTCCGGACGAGCCGCTACACGACGAGGTCGCGGAGGTGTTCGAACTCCCGACGTATCCGATCGACCGTCCATCGAACAGACACCTCGAGTTTTTGGCCCGCATCGAAGCGGGAACGACCGTCGAGACGCACGGCCGGTATCGCGGGGTTCCGAAAAAAGAGTTGATCGAGTTCGCTATCGATCAGGAGTTCGACTTCGCTGTCAAGTCGGAGACGACTTCGCAGAAAGGGTACTACAGTCTATTGGATCGACACGTTATCGTCCCGCTCGTTGAACACGGGTACATCGAGATCAAGAAGGTGGGTCGACGGAAATTCGCCTCACTGACGTCGGACGGGAAAAACGTTCTCCGCGCATTTCGGCACTTCATCGAGTGAGAGAGCGGGAGGGAGTAGTAGTGACGAACGCACGAGTCCGAATGACAGCCCACACAAGACGCTTACCAGAAATAGAATACGTTTTGACTCGTCGCGTTACCTCATTTGTCTGTACTGAACGATAACTACGTGTGCGGATATACCGCTGGGATGGTATCGTCTGTAGCTGATGTTCAGAGGATCGTGCTGAATAGAAAGCGCATATTCAGCACTTGATACGTTGAACGTACGAGAATTTCTTGCTCTCGATTGAAATACATTCGGCAACAAATATAAAATCCCGACTTCCAAAACCGGTAGGAGTAAACAATTCTAGTACTATGGGGTCATCAATGAGTCTTGGCGGACGACACTCCATAAACGAGGTGATAGGAGAAGTCACCCGAGCGTTGGTTCCCGCTATCACCGAAAATGAGATTCAACAACGCGTTTGTGAGCAGTTCGCAGCGTCGGAGTTGTACTCCTTTGCGTGGATTGGGCGCTATAATCCAGAGAAAGAGGAGATAATTCCGGCAGTTTCCTCCGGGATTGCAGAGAATACGCTCGATGGGATTCTCACCACGGAGGAACCACTCCTACAGGAACTGTCAAACGAGGCAGTACGCACACGGGAGGTCACGGTCAGACAGAATCTCGTTACCGACCCACCTTGCGAGGATTGGCGCGACCACGCCCTCAAACACGACTACCGAACATGTGCGTTCATCCCCCTCGCTTACGAAGAAACGCTATACGGTGTCTTGCATCTGGCTTCCAACCGCTCGCAAGGATTTGGTACGGCTGAGCGAGAATCGGTCGCAGAGTTAGGGGTAACAATCGCGTACGCCTTCGAAAATGCGGAGTCGCCCGCGAATACTGATAGCACCGAGCGCAAGGAAGCGGAGGCGGAGATGACGAGAGTGACCGTCGAGTCCGAACAGGAGCGACGGCTTTACGAGACCATCATCTCCAGTACTCCCGATCTTGTCTACGCGTTCGACCTCGACTACCGCTTCATATTCGCTAACGATGCACTGCTGGAAATGTGGGGCCAAACCTTTGAAGAATCCATAGGGAAAACTCTGCGAGAAAATGGCTACGAGCCGTGGCACGCGGAGATGCACGAACGCGAGATCGACCAAGTCCTGGAGACAAAAGAACCAATCCGCGGCGAGGTAGCGTTCCAACATGCTGAGCGCGGCCGCCGAATCTACGACTACATCTTTGCACCGGTACTAAACGACGAGGGAGAAGTCGAAGCCGTCGCCGGGACGACGCGCGATATCACCGAGCGCAAGGAGGCTGAAGAGGCGCTTCAGGAGAGCGAGGAGCGATTCCGAGCGCTGGTCGCCGCTAGCTCGGATGTCGTGTATCGCATGAGCCCCGATTGGAGCGAAATGCACCACCTCGAAGGCAAGGAGTTCATCGCCGATACACGCGAATCGACCAGTGATTGGCTCGATAGATACATTCATCCGGACGATCAGGAGCGCGTCACGGAGGCTATCGACGAAGCGATCCGGACCAAGAGCATCTTCGAACTGGAACATCAGGTAGAGCAGGTCGATGGTAGCCTGGGCTGGACGTTCTCGCGTGCGGTACCGATGCTGGATGAGGACGGTGACATCGTCGAGTGGATCGGTATGGCGAGCGACATCACCGAGCGCAAAGAGTACGAGCGGGAACTCGAACAAGCCAACGCCCAACTGAAACGCTCAAACACAGAACTCAAGCGATTTGCCCACGCCGCCTCCCACGACCTCCAGGAGCCGTTACGAATGGTCTCTAGCTACCTCCAGCTACTCGAAAATCGCTACGGAAACGACCTCGATGCTGACGCAAAAGAGTTTATCGAGTTCGCTGTCGATGGCGCGGACCGTATGCGGGAAATGGTTGATGCGTTACTCGAATATTCACGGCTACATACCCACGAGGAGAACTTTGAGCCGATTGACTGCGAGACGGTCCTTGCGGAGGCGATGGAGAATCTCCAGATGGCAATTGACGAAAGTGATGCCACCATCACGTCGGATGAACTGCCCACTGTGAGCGGCGATGAACGCTTACTCATTCAGCTCTTCCAGAATCTCCTCGATAACGCCATCACGTATGCGGGCGATGGTCCACCGACCGTCCACGTCTCCGCCGAGCAACGGGACGGCGAGTGGATGTTTTCGGTTCGCGACGATGGGATCGGGATAGACCCGGAGAAGACGGACGACATCTTCGATGTATTCAATCGCCTCCACACTCCTGACGAGTACGGGGGAACTGGTATCGGTCTCGCCATCTGCAAACGCATTGTGACGACGCATGATGGCCGTATCTGGGTCGAGTCCGACCCTGACGAGGGAACAACGTTCTTCTTCACGGTTCCTGACAGTATTGAGAAGGGAACGGCATAGGAGGAGGGAATCCAGATTCTCTTGGTCGAGGATAATCATAGCGATGGTGGAACGCGGATTTGACGTGGCGATACCGCCCGACGAGTCCGGGCTAGAACTCCGCGAGCAGATCAAACGGGAGCGCGGGCCGTTCGCAGCCAACTACGGTGAATTTCCTGTTCGGGACGCACACCTTCCCAACGGTTGTTTCTACCTCTAGGTATGAAACGAGCGACGGCCGCCTGTTGCAACCGCTGTATTCAGCACGCCGTTTCTGGCAGCCATCAGAGTGGTAGATGCACGATCCGGTAACGCCTTCGTCTATACTTACCGTAGAGGGTGGGACACAGATCGCCCTCTGAGGAATTCGATAGAGCCGGTTCGGTCAGTCCGCGTCGCCTTTCTCACAGACGACGGTGTACGTGGTCCCGCGAGTATAGGTGTCGACGATCTCGCTCGCATCGAAGACGGTATCGAGCGACTCCACGACGTCTTCATCGGGGTTCCAGTTCGCGTACCAGCGCAGGAAGCGCCAGACGAACGGATTCAGGACTCGAGCGGGCCCGTCGGGAAACGGTCTGACGTCGAAGACGACGAACGTCGAGTCTGGGACCAGCGACCGGTAGACGGTCTCGATCGCACGAGGGACGTCGGGCATCACGCTCAGGGACAGCGTCGCGAGCGCCGCATCGAACGGTTCGTCGAACGCGACCGTCGTCGCGTCGGCACGCCGGACCTCGACGTTCTCCCACCCGTGCGAGTCGATCCGCTCCCGCGCGTTCGCGATCATCTCCGGGCTGTAATCGACGGCGACGAGTTCTCCGGACTCGCCGATGTCGTTGCGGATCCGCTCGAAGTTGACGCCCGGTCCGCAGCCGACCTCTAGGACGCGGTCACCCGGCTGAAGAGCCAGTCGGTCGATGGCTGCCTCGCGCATCGGTTCGAAGTCGCTCTCGCTCATCTCGTACCAGTCGCTCCACCGATCCCAGACGGTGCGACTGCGCTCGAGGTGGTCGGCGTGCTCGTCGTCGATGCTTGAGGTAGCGTTCGCCGGCGTCGGTTCTCGATCTCGAGGGTCCGTGGCCATACTCGAAAATGGCGGTAGACGGGTGAGTAATTTAACGCGAAACATATCGCGTCTTTATGCGTGGAACCGACGAACGAGAGTCGATCCGTCGGTACGGACTCCGCCCGGTCCGATCGAACCGACGATTCCTGACCGATCCGCGAGTATTCGGCGGATCGGTCTGTTTTTTATCGACCGAAACCAGTGATCGATCGTGACCGATTACGACACCGTCTCCGCCGACGTCGAACACGAAGAGGAGATTCCGGAGGACCATCCCAGATATCAGGACCTGCTCACCCGCCACCGGATCGAGAAGGGTGTCGAGAAGGGGATCACCCACCTGCAGGGGATGCACGCCGAAGGCCGAGGAAGCGCGTTCGACTATCTGCTAGGCGAGGAGACGATTCCCAGCGCGGACGCGGCCGAGCGGGCGGCCGCGGCTCACCTCCTGTTAGCCGATCATCCCGTGCTCTCGATCAACGGCAACGTCGCCGCGCTGGTTCCGGGCGAGATGGCCGATCTGGCCGCGGCGACCGGCGCCGACCTCGAGGTCAACCTCTTCAATCGCACGCCCGAGCGGATCGAGGCCATCGCGGATCACCTGCGCGAGTACGGCGCCGAGGACGTCAAGGGCCTCGAGGCCGACGCACGGATTCCGAACCTCGACCACCAGCGGGCGAAGGTCGACGAGGACGGAATTTATGCCGCTGACGTCGTGCTCGTCCCCCTCGAGGACGGCGACCGTGCGGAGGCGCTGAACGAGATGGGGAAGACCGAGATCGTGATCGACCTGAACCCGCTCTCGCGGTCGCCACAGGTCGCCGAGGTGCCGATCGTGGACAACATCATCCGCGCCGTGCCAAATATGACCGCCCACGCGCGGGAGTTGGCCGATGCTAAGACGGACGAACTGCACGAGATTATCGAGGCGTTCGATCGGGAGCAGGCGCTCGAGGATGCGGAAGAACGGATTCGAAACGGACTGTAGCACCTGTTACAGTGAGTTAACCTGCCGATATCGTCTGATCAGGTAGATGATCACGGCGAGCCAGAGCGCGCCCGCGAAGCCGTAGATCGCATCGCCGGCCGGGTTTACCGAGTTGAACTGCAGCGCTGCCACGACGTACGTGAGCGCGGCGAGTACCGCCGGACCGACGACGTACGTGAGCCAACTCGGTCGCCACGACGCGCTGGTTTTCGCGACGGCTCGCATATCCCGGACGAGCACGCCCGGCGTGAGCGCTGACGTGAGAAGAAGTGCCAGTACGAGGCCGAACCCGGCGAAGAACATCGCGTCGCTTTCTGCCCCCGGCTCGAGAACCAACCAGCCGAGATACGCCCCCGCAGCCGGCGCGACGAGGGCGTGGGGAACGAGCAGTTTCCACCAGCCGATGTCACTGCCGACCCTCGAGGCGAGCCAGCCGACGAAATCAGGTGCGAGCGGGTACGACCACGTGCTCCCGAAGATCGCTTTCCCCATCGCGATCAGCCCGAATGCGAAATTCGCCAGAAAGACGAACATGGACGCGAACAACCCTATCCCAGAGACGAGCAAGAACACCATCGCGAGGTACTGGAGGGGCGAACGCTCTGGGAACGTCGAATCGATTGCGATCGCGGCTGCGAGGAGACCGAAGAGCGTGGCGAAGACGCCCGTTACGATCACCTGCCAGTTGAACGCGTTCCGGGCGTTCTCGCGCGTGAACTCGTGCTCGGCGACCAGATAGACGAGCGCCGGGAGGACGAATCCCGTTCCTAGCCCGAGAAAGTGGACGAAGATGCCCGCGAGCGTCCGCTCCTCGAGGAGAGCCGGTCCTGGTTGCGTCGTCGATGTCGATGCCGTCGTCGTGTGATCGTGTTCGTTAGACATGTGTGCGTCGTGTTCTGTAGTCAGTCAGTGAGTTGCGTCAGCACGGTCGCGTTCAGTTCGAGTCTGCTCGCCCAGAGCGCACGCCCCCGGCGAGCACACCGTCGGTCCGAAGTTTGCGGGCGAGCCGCTCGAGGATCAGGATACCGAAACAGACGGCGAAGAGATTTCCAGCCGCTTCCCAGTAGCCGTTCGAACTCTGGACGATCGGATCGCTCGCGAGTAGCGGGGCGACGATCCCCACCGCAAAGAGGACCAGACTCAGTTGAAAGCCCGCGAGGACCAGGGTTCTGATCCCCGCCGGGTTCCGAAGGCGGACGAAATCGCTGACCGAGAGGGTATCCAGCGGCGTCTCGTAGGTGAGGGCGGCTTTCCCTTCGGGACTCAGCGGCCACGCCGACTCCGGGTGGTTGACGTAGTACAGCGTGATCGATTCCGGGTACGTCTCCGCGGCGATGACGTCGATCTCGAGGAGTTCGTTCAACCGGAGCCGGACGGTCTCTTTGCTCACGTCCGGGCGCACCCGGGCACGGATCTGTTCGGCCGAAAAGTACGGCCGGTCCGCTGCGAGCATCGTTTCGACGACGTGTCGCTGGGTTAGCTTCTTGTTCAGGTCGTCGTCGATCCGGGTGTCGATCCAGGGCGGGAGGGAAGCCATTTGCCTCTGTCCTAGCGCATTCTGCTTTGGGGATATAAACCCATATTCGGATTTGGCGGCCGCCAAATGGCAATAACTATCGTAACAACTGAAACGATTTACACACTGATCGCAACGCCGTCCTGCGATCAGGTGTGCATTGACTTTCAGTGGCTACGATAGTTCACTGCGGCCTCCCGACGGTCGATTACAGTACTCGTGTAGTTCCCTTTCCCTCAACGGTCGACGACCCGTGGCGACACGCCGTCCCGTTCACCCTCCCGGTCGATCTCGAGCGAGCCGTTGACGTACGGCAGCCGATATCTGGCGCTTGCGACCGCTTCTTCGACCTGATAGTACGAGACCGAGAGATACTCGCTGGCCTTGCGCGACAGCGAGTCGTCGACCTCGTAGTCGATGCCGTCGGAGCCGTTGAGGCACTCCTCGTCGTAGTTGATGAGCCAGCGGCGAGCCAACTCGACGCCCTTCTCGGCGTCGTAGCCGCGGGCGACGTAGTGTTTGTAGGGATGGCGGATCCACGAGCACTCCCAGTGGGCGTAGACGTCGACCTTCTCGGCGTTCTCGACCGCGTGAAGGACGATGTGCAGTTGCATGTCGGCCAGCGGCGACGCCCGCCAGACCCACGATCCCTCCGAGGTGTTCCCGTCCGTGCGAACCTTCAGCGACGAGATCGGATTGCGCGAGAAGCCGAGTTCCTCCAGGATCTCCTCGATCCGGTTCTCCGAGCAGTGGGTCGTCAGTACGTACTCGTCCGCCGTGGTGTGGCTGACGGCGTAGCCGTCGAACCGTCCCGATACGAGGTAGTGGATCTGCGGCCACAGACTCCGACGAAAGCCGTTGACGAAGTCCTCCGTGAAACCCATCGGGGGCGGTACGAGCGTCACCCCAAAGGGTGTTCGGCAGGCATACGCGACGCGACCGACCGATCGAGACGCGGCCATGCCACCGCCGGTACAACTGTTACACCCATCGCTGTACTCGGTTGGGGTACCGATGACCGAGTGGATCGATCCGCCGGACGACGACGTTGTTGCCAGTCTGGATCTCGATACGACGCAGGAATCGCCGGAGATTCGGCTCGTCGAAATCGTCGCTGACCTCGAGAGCGTTCCCGAAACCGAACTCGACCCGATCTACAACAGTATCGACGACGTCGTCGACGCGCTCTTTTCTTCCCCGCCGTCCGGCACCGCCGACGCGGAACTCGAGTTCACCTATCAGGGGTATCGGATCCACGTCGAGCAGGACGGGACGGCCGTGTTTCGGGACGAAACGGCGTGACAGATCGGAGGCGGAACCGTGAAGAATCGGGGATGTCGCTCTGAGCAGGACGGGTCAGCGACGGCCCGGACGATTCATCGGGTATAAATTCCTCCTCCGGTTTCACTCCACACATGGACACGTACGATCTGATTATGCGAAACGCCGAGGAGGTCGTCACCGACGAGGAGGTGCGCGAACTCGCGGACGATCCCGCGGGCAAGCGCGCCTACGTCGGCTACGAGCCCTCCGGCGTGCTTCATCTGGGCCACCTGCTGACGGCGAACAAACTCATCGACCTGCAGGACGCGGGGATGGAGATCGTCGTGCTCCTCGCGGACGTCCACGCCTACCTCAACGGGAAGGGCACGTTCGAGGAGATCCGCGACACCGCCGAGCAGATGAAAGCCCAGTTCGTCGCCTACGGTCTCGACGAGGAGAACACCGAGTTCGTCTACGGCTCCGAGTTCCAGCTCGACGAGGAGTACACCCTCGATCTCCACCAACTCGAGCTGTCGACGACGATGAACCGCGCCCAGCGCGCGATGGCCGAGATTCAGGGCGGCGAGACGGCCAAGGTGAGCCACCTCGTCTACCCGCTCATGCAGACGCTGGATATCGAGTACCTCGACCTCGATCTGGCGGTCGGCGGCTTAGACCAGCGCAAGGTCCACATGATCGCCCGCGAGAAGCTGCCCGAAGTCGGCTACGACGTGCGGCCCGCCCTCCACACCCCCATCGTCGCCGACCTCACCAGCGGCGAGGGGAAGATGTCCTCGAGCGAGGGTGTCACCATTTCGATGGAGGACTCGACGGCGGACCTCGAAGACAAAGTCAACTCGGCGTTCTGCCCGCCGACCCGAGACCCCGAGGGCGACCTCGAGAACCCCGTCCTCGAACTGTTCGAGTACCACGTCTTCCCGCGCTTCGACGAGGTCGTCGTCGAGCGGCCCGAGAAGTACGGCGGCGATCTGACCTACGAGGTCTACGAGGACCTGGCCGCGGACCTCGAGTCCGGCGAACTCCACCCCGCCGACGCGAAGGGGACGCTGGCGAGCTACCTCGACGAACTGATCGCGCCGGGCCGGGAGAAGCTGCGCGAGATCAGATCGTAACCGTAAGACGCCCCTCGAGCGTCGAACTCACTCGACGAAAATACGCTCGTCGTCGGTACCGAGAAGCGTATGGAACAGTTTCCCTTCGGCGGTCCGCAGATGCTGTGAGAAGGTCGCCGGCGAGATATCCAGTTTGTTGGCGAGTTTGCTCGCCTCGTGTTTTCGCGGCCAGTCGTAGTAGCCGTTCATGTAGGCCGTCAGGAACACCTCTCGCTGCCGGTCGGTGAGCGTCTCGACGGCGGTCTGTTTGAAATCGTGATGCGTAAAGAGCGGCGTCGATCGCCGCTGGCCGCGACAGTCCTCGAGGGTCACCGTCGGATGCTCCCGTTCGAATCGGTCGACGAGCCTGGCGGCATCGGCCCGCGAGGCGACTTCCGCGACGACGCGACCGTCGCCGTCCTCCGCCTCGACGACCCGCGGGATCGCCCCGAACTCGACGAGCGTGATCGCGACGCAGCGTTCGCGGACGCGGAGCTGCACTCGACCGCCATCGTCGTGGCGTGCGACGAGGTCCGCGTCGACACCGTCGGTACCGTCGATCGCGTCCAGAACTCGCTCCGGCGAGCCGCTATCGACGGTGAAGTACTCGACGACCCCCTCGTCCGAGTGCGGAAATACGACTTCGAGGTTCAGCCGACAGCTCTCGGCCCGCGACGCGCCGACGAACGGGTACGACGGATCGCAGACGCGAAACTCGACCTCGACAGCGTCCTTCTCCCGACGGGCGCCGCGTTCCATGCGCTAGTTTCGTCGGCACGGCACTGCTCCGTTTCCCCTTCCATGGCAAGCGTTACCGCTTCCGATTCGATACGCCGTTTTCCCCCGCCGAATCGATGGCCTCGCGATTGATAGTCTCTCCAAACCGACCGTCCCGCTTGCTACTCGCCGATGGGTTGACGATTCTCGGCCTCGAGTATCGTCCTATGCCGTTTCATCTCACGCCGGAACAGGAAGCGATTCGGGATGCGGTCCGCGAGTTCGGGTCCGAAGAGATCCGGCCGGTCGCGGCGGAGTACGAGGCCGAGCAGCGGTATCCCGCCGACCTCCTCTCGGACGCCGCCGAACTCGATCTCGTCGCGCCACACGTCCCCGAGGCGTACGGCGGAGCCGGGATGGACGCGATCTCGACGGCGATCGTCACCGAGCAGCTGTGGCGCGCCGATCCCGGCGTCGGCGGCTCGATCGCCGCGGCCGACTTCGGGACCGGCATGCTCCTCGAGTACGGCGACGAGTGGATGTGCGAGGAGTGGCTGCCCCGGATTACGGCCGGCGAGACCTCGATCGCGACCGGGATCTCGGAACCCGCACACGGCTCGAACGTGGCGGGGATGGAGACCCGAGCGGAGAAGGAGGGCGATGAATGGGTCATCGACGGCCGGAAGATGTGGATCACGAACGGCACCGTGGCGGACGTGACGATCATCATGGCCAAGACCTCGCCGGAGCAGGGCCACGGCGGCATCACCGCGTTTCTCACGCCGACCGACGTCGACGGCTACGAGGCGACGCGGATCACGAACAAACTGGGAATCAAAGCGCAGGACACCGCGGAGATCGGTCTCGATGATGTCCGCGTGCCCGACGCCAACGTCGTCGGCGAGGTGGATCGGGGGTTCTACCAGCTGATGGAGTTCTTCGCGCCCGCTCGAGTCGACGTCGCCGCCCAGGCCACTGGTGTGGCTCAGGCCGCACTCGAGGAAGCGATCTCGTACGCCGACGAACGCGAGCAGTTCGACCAGCGGATTTCGGAGTTCCAGGCGATTCGGCACAAACTCGCCGAGATGGCGACGAACGTGGAGGCCGGTCGGTCACTGGCCTATCGGGCGGCGGCGAGCCTCGAGTCGGGCGACGGCGGCCGGGCCACGAAACTCGCCGCGATGGCGAAACTGTTCGCGAGCGAGCGTGCGGTCGAGGTGACCGACGAGGCGCTGCAGGTCCACGGGGGAGCGGGCTACGTCACCGACCACCCGGTCGAACGGTTCTACCGGGACGCTCGGGTTACGAAGATCTACGACGGCACGAGCGAGATCCAGAAGAATATCATCGCCGACCAGTTGCTGTAGCTCCCGAATCCGCGAAAAAATCTCTTAGAACTCGACGGCACCGATCGCCGTCTCGTCCCCGCAGTCGCGGCACTCGAAGGTGGTCCTGTATTCGTCACACGGTTCGTGGACCTCCCGGCCACACGTCTCACAGACCTCGATCTCCGTCTCCTCGATGCGTCGTTCGCAGGTCGTGCAGCGTCGTCCGAGTTTCATGGGTATTGCTACCTCACCCCACATCCGTAGCTCCGCGAACGACGAGGAAAAGTCTACGGATCAGCCAGCGGACCGAACGGTCGCGGCGTCTGACGGTCGAATTACGCCATCGACAGGAGCCGTTTTCCGGCCCAACCGATGGCCATCAAAGCGACGACTAGGACGAACGCGGGCCACGGTGCCGTCTCCTCGTCGTCGAAGAACATCGCAATTCCGGGGTGGTGAACCGTACGGAGATCCCGCCGATTCAAGTGCGAGCGCGCCCCTCTCGATCCCATGACCACGAACGAGACGCGGCGGACGATCCTCGAGGCGCTCGCGGAGGGGCCGGTGTCGGGACCGCAACTGGCCGAGTCGCTCGACGTCTCGCGGGCGGCGGTCTGGAAACACATCGACGCGCTCCGCGACGCCGGCTTCGAGATCGAGAGCGGACCGACGGGCTACGAACTGGCGGCGGTGACGGCGTACAACGCCCCGGCCGTGGAGTACGAACTCGAGGCTCCGTTTTCGATCGAGTACCACGACTCGATCGGGAGCACGAACGACCGCGCACGCGAGTTGGCCTCGGAGGGAGCCGCGGACGTGGCCGTGCTCGCGGACGAACAGACGGGTGGCCGAGGTCGACTCGAGCGCGAGTGGTCGGCCCCGTCGGGCGGCGTCTGGCTGAGTCTCGTCACGCGGCCCGACATCGCGCCCGCGCAGGCGCCGCTGTACACGCTCGCCGCGTCGGTCGCGACGGCGCGGGCGGCCCGCGAGGCCGGCGTCGATGCGCGGATCAAGTGGCCCAACGACGTGGTCGTCCCGGTCGGCGAGGACGGCGACTACCGAAAGCTGGCGGGAATTCTCACGGAGATGGAAGGCCAGATGGACCGGGTGGACTGGATCGCCGTCGGTATCGGCGTCAACGCGAACATCGACGCCGACGCGCTGCCCGAGGGGGCCACGAGCGTCCGCGACGAGGCGGGCGACGTCGATCGGCGGCGATTCGTCCAGCGGGTGCTCGAGGAGTTCGACCGCTACCGAACCGATCTCGAGGCCGTCGTCCCGGCGTGGCGCGACCTGGCGCTGACGCTGGGCCAACGGGTGCGAGTCGATCGAGCAACGGGCGAACTCGTCGGCGAGGCCGTCGCGGTCACCGACGCCGGCGCGCTCGTCGTCGAGACCGAGGACGGGCGGGAGACGGTCTCGGCGGGCGACTGTGAGCACTTACGACCGGTCTGACGATTCGGTGAGGACCCCGACCCGACGGACCCGTTTCGATCACTCGACGGCGACCTGTTTTCGCTCCGTCCCGTCGTCGACCGTCGATTGATCGACCCGAACGGTCAGCACCGGAACCGGCGCGTGACGGACGACGCGTTCCGTGACGCTGCCGAGCAGGAGTCGATCGATCCCGCCGCGGCCGTGGGTTCCCATGACGATGAGTTCGCACTCGTTCGGGTGGGCGTGCTCGACGATGACGCGACTCGGCGATCCCTCGAGCACCCTCGTTTCGACCTCGACGTCGGCCGGTGCGAGTTCTTCGACCCGCTGGACGGCCGCCTCGCCCTCCTCGCGAAGCGCGCCGCTGATGCCTTCCAGTGCAGTTTCCATGGGCAGGCTGCCGTAGCCGGCCACGTTGACGACGTAGATCGCCCGAACCGTTGCGTCGTGGGCCTGTGCCAGGTCGAACGCGTACTCGAGGGCACGCTCGACCTCCGGTGACCCGTCGGTCGGGACGAGGATGCAGTCGTACATGCTACGTGTGAACGTATATCACCCTGTGATATAATAACGTTGTTGTGGTGTCGCTGACTTGTTTGCCGAAGACGGAGAAACTCGAGCGCGGCGATGACCGGCGCGTTCAGGCTTCGAGGACGACTTCGCGCACGTCGTCGACGCCGGCACGACGGACGACGGCCCGGACGGGGTCACGAGCGCCCGCGAGATTGTGCGAGTCGCCGTCGAGTACTACCAATCGCGCTTTTCGGCCGGGTTCGACCAGTCCGTACTCGAGGCCGGCGATCTCTGCCCCGTTGACGGTCGCCATCCGGAGGATCTCGTCGGCCGGTAGGTCCGAGAGTTTGGCGAGGAACTCCATCTCCCGGAACATCGACGGGGAGTTGAGCATCACGTTGTCCGTCCCGAGCGCGAGCGTCGTCCGCTCGTTCAGTTCCGCGTACGGCGAGAGGCCGACGTCCGTCACGAGATTCGATCGAGGACAGACGGCGATCGGTACCTGCTGCTCGGCGATCCGCTCGAGGTGATCCGATTCGGGGTGGACGACGTGGACCAGAAACTCGGGCTCGAGATCCAGCGCGGGGTGGATGTCGCTCGCGTCGACCTCACCCGCGTGGATGCCGAAGGGTTTGCCCGCCTCGCGCGTCGCCGCCCGCTCCTCGCCGAACTCGGCGTCGTTGGCTCCGCTCGCGCCGAACCCGTCGCCCGCGCGCATCGCGTCGATCGATCCCCGAGCGAACGAGAGCGCGTCGATCTCGAGGCCGTCGGCTGCGGCCTCGAGCATCTCGACTCCCTCGACGCCGCCCTCGCGGAAGTCGAGACAGGCCGCGGTGCCGCCCGCCCGCATGAACTGCAACGACCGCTCCATCGCGCCGACGAGTTCGTCGCGCGAGGCCTGCCGGAGCAGCCGGTGTTTCAGCCCGTCCGGCGGCGCGACCAGTTCCTCGAGCGAGAGTCCGCGTCCCGCTTCCTTCGCGATCGAGTCGCCGATGTGCGTGTGGGCGTTGACGAACGCCGGGAGGATGATATCCGAGCCGTCGACCGACGTTTCCTCGATCGCCTCGATCCGACCGTCGTCGTCGATCACGATTCGCCCTTCGACGGGCTCGAATCCGCGTCCCCGGAGGATCGTCCCCGTTCGTTCCATACCACTGTGTTCGCCCTGCGTGCCTTCAACGATTCGGGGTCGAGCGATGGCGCCGATTTCGCGACAGCACCGTCGTTCGACCGACACGGCTCTCGCGTACCGGACTGCGTCGGCAACACAGGCATATCACTCGAGTACATCCGTGCTAGCATGAACCAAATCGAAGTGTTCGAAGAGATCGACGCCCCGCCCGAGGTCGTCTGGGACGTCCTCCTCGAGTTCGAGAGCTACCCCGAGTGGAACCCGTTCGTCCGGACGATCGAAGGGATCCCCCGCGAAGGCGAACGGCTCCGAGTGCGGATCGATCCGCCGAACTCTCGCGGGATGACGTTCAAGCCGGAGGTCGTCGCCGTCGAGGAGAACCGCCGGCTGGCGTGGCTCGGCCGACTAGTGGTCCCCTTCGCCTTCGACGGCTACCACGAACTCCACCTCGAGCCGATCGACGGCGGTGAGCCGAGTGAAGCGAGGCGAACGACGGAAGACGGCGGCTCTTCCGGGAGTGAGCGATCCGAAGGATCGCGATCCACGTCGGAGTCGGACTCCGACGGTGGTGAGTCGAGCGGAGCGGGGCGAACGCGACTCCTCCATCGCGAGACGTTCCGCGGCGTGCTCGTGCCGCTGCTGCTCGACCAGGAGTCGCTCGAGGCCGGGTTCGCGGCGATGAACGCCGCCGTCAAGAAGCGCGCGGAGGCGCGGATCGAAGTGACGGAGTAACGCTCACACCAGTTCCGGAATCGCGTCGAGTCCCCCGATCTCGTACGTCGGCGCTCGCTCGAGTTCGTACCCCTCGCGGTGCGCTCGGCGGATGAAGGCCACGTCGATTCCGGCCGCCTCGGCCGCCTGGATATCCACCCAGCTGTCACCCACGTACAGCGCGTTCTCGGTCTCGAGTTCCTCGAGCGCGAGGTCGAGATAGTACGGCGTCGGCTTCTTGCGATCGATCCCCTGAACGGTCGGCTCGCGGCCGTACCAGCTGTCGAACCAGTCGAGGTCGTAGTGGTCGACGATATTGCCGATCGTCTCGTGTTGATTGTTACTGACGATGGCCGTGGCGACCTCGAGGTCCGCGAGCGTGTCGATATCGTCGTAGAGGCGCTTTCGGCCGGCCTCGATCTCCTCGAGTTGGGCCTCGATCGCCGCGTATTCTCGCGCCGTCCAGAGGTCGTGCGGATCCACGTCGTATGCGTCAGAAATATCGTGCAGCGAGTCGACGTTCGGTCCCATCAGCGTGCGAACGTGGTCGTCCGGCGGGTCGGTCACGCCCACGTCCGCGAAGGCGTCGTGCATCGCGTCGACCAGTACCGCTCGATCCGTCGGTGTCGTCAGTACGCCGTCGTTGTCGAAGACGACCGCGTCGTATTCCGTAGCCATCGATTTCGTCCGTACGTAGGAACCGAGAGGATTTCGGCGTTGTGCTCGCCGTCCGTCCCTCGTGAGCGTTCCGTCGGGGCGGGGAACTCGCTCACCGATCACGGTGCATATGCAACCTCGCCGCTCACTTGGCGCGGTTCGCTACTACCGTCACTGTGAGCCTTCTCGAGCGACTCAGCGAAACGCTGCCGATCGGTACTGGAGGCGTCGAATATCAGTGTCCGTCGTGTGGACACGTCTTCGACACGGCAGACGAACGATGCCCGGAGTGTGGCGAACTCGACGTTCGTGAACGGGGGAGTTTCGAACTCGAACCGAAGTAGCAACCGTCACTCGAATTCCGCGTTCGAGCGCGCCACCGTTTTTCGAGTATCGTCGGTGATCGGTCCGCAGGTTCAAGTACGGACGGGCGGCCAGCACCGGCGATGGATTCCCCGATCACCGTCCTCCACCGCCCGAGGAACGCACACGGCCAGCCCCGCTGTTCGCCCCGGGTGAACGATGGGGCATAGAGCGCTCGTCGCCTACCGGCGACCCGACCGGCGCTACGACGTCCGCTACAGCCACTGGGGCGGCGACGGCGTCTCCCTCGGCGAGCGGATCACCGCCGAGAACCCGCTGGCCGACGGCGCGGTCGACCCCGACCTGCTGGCGAACGCGATCGATCGCGAGCGGGTTCTGACGGGCCACCTCGACCCCTGTATCTACGAGTTGCTGTACCTCGTCTCCCCCGGCGCGGACTACCGGGTTTCGGCCTACCGCGTCTGCTGGCTCGAGTGGGGCGACGGCCGCGAGGACGGCCGCGGCGCGATTATTTCCGTCGCGGACGACGCCGCCGACCGGCGGGTCCGTACGTGGTTTCGCGCGACCAAGACGGCGCTCGCCGACGTCGTCGAGATGGGCGCGCTCTCGCGTCGCGCGGCGCAGGCCTACCTCGAGGCGCGGGTCTGCGAAGACGAGAACGGAACGGTGTACACGTACGGGACGTCGGAGTTGGACGACCCGTCGTACGCGCCGACGTCGGACTGGTGGCTCGAGAACGAGCGGGTTCGAGAGAACCGGAAAAACGGGGACGGCGACGAAGAGGGGCACGACGCCACCTGATCAGTCGATCTCGCTCCAGCGGGCGTCGGCCAGCGTTCGCTGCACGACGTCGTTGCCGACCGCCTCCGCCAACGTCTCGAAGCCGGCCCGCTCGCCTCGGCTGTCCGCGTTGGCGACGAGTCTCGAGACGATGAACTCCGGCGTCGACCGGCCCACGGTGTCGAACCGCGGCTGGTAGTCGACCAGTAACTCGAGGTCGGGGTTCAGCCCCTCCGCGAAGATGCCGTCCACGCGGGCCGCCGGCGGCAGCGGCTCCAGATCGTCCGCGAGGTGGGTGACGAACACGCCGAGCGCGTCGCGCTCGACGGACAGCGTGACGAGTCCGTGGAGCAGGTCCGCCGCGCTGCCCGGTTCGGTGATCGCCTCGAACTCGTCGACCAGCATCAGGGTGCGCCCGCCCGACGACAGCGGCGGCACGATCGAGCGCAGCGTCGACTCGAGGACGCCGGCGTTGAAACTCGCGTGTCGGCGGTGGAAGACCAGCGAATCGACGGGCGTCACCTCGGCCCGGTCGGCCGGGACGGGCAGTCCCATCGTCGCCAGCAGGACGACCTGACAGAGGGTCTCGAGCAGCGTCGTTTTCCCGCCGCTGTTCGCTCCGGTGAGGACGGAGACGCGCTGTTCGCCGGGAACCGCGTTCACGCTCGCCGGGACCTCGGTCACGTCGTGCTCGCCGAGGGCGTACGTGACCGCCTGGACGCCCTCCTCGTCGGCCGCGGCGAGCGTGAGGTTGCGCGCGTTGACGACGGAGACGGCACCATCTGGATCGTCTACGAATTCGGGGCGCGTACAGTCGTACGCGAGCGCGAACCGCGCCAGCGAGAGGTGGAGCGCGATGTCGTCGACCGCCGCGACGGCCCGGTCGGTGGCGTCGCGGGTCTCCTCGAGCGTCTCCTCGAGGTCGCTCGCGACCGTCTCCTCGCGTTCGTCGATCGCCGCGGTGAGATCGCTTCGGAGGGTCCGCAGGGTAGCGCCGACGAAGTCCGTCGCGTCGGTCGCATCGGTCGGCATCGCGTCCCGGACCTGGTCGATCGTCACCTCGGTCTCGCTGAGGAGGTGATCCTCGAAGGACTCCCGGAACTGCCCGACGTCGCGGACGCCGTCCGCCCGTAGTTCGTCGATCAACTCGAGGGCGTTCGCGTCCATATCCTCGATCGTCCCGAGTGCACCGCGTAGCCGATCGAGTTCGTCGTCGGCACCCGCACGGACTCGCCCGCGATCCCCACCGAGCGCCGCGAGGGCGTCGGCGGCCTCCGCGAGTCGGTCGGGTTCGAGATCGGCGATCGTTTCGAACGGACCGGAGTCGACGCCGGCCTCGAGCAGTGCCAGCGCGGCCTCGACGGCCGCGTGTTCGCTCTCGTCGCGTTCGTCGTAGTGGTCGTAGGCCTCGAGGACGGCGTCGCGGTCGGCGTCCTCGAGCGCGGCCCAGGCGTCGCGGGCCGCGAGGACGTCGTCCAGTCGCTCCTCCATGGCCTCCCGGGACGTCAGCGGCGTCAGCACGCGAATCCGGTCGGCCGCGCGCCGGGTGACCGCGTGATCGACTGCCAGATCGAGCAGTTCCTTGTACGCCGAGCGCGCGTCGCTCGTCGCCAGCACTTCCATCCCGTCGCCACCCGTCGCTCGTCGCAGGATACGCGTCGCTCGACCGCGGGCGAGACCGGCGTCCGAGAGCGCCCGAACGTCGCCGCTCTCGATTGCCTGCATCGCGCGTTCGTTGCCCAACTCCTCCACCAGTGTCTCCCGCGTCTTCGGCCCGACGCCCCAGTACTCCTCGAGTCGCATGTGTTCTGGACTCGGGGCAACCGTCTTGAACACTGTGTCATCGCCTTGCGAGGAGTCGGCCGCCGTCCTCGTGGCTCGACCGTCGACTGCTGGCTGAACGAGCGGCTCGCGGCCGTCTCCCCAGATGTTCACGTTCGTGCCCGACTATTCACGGTGAGCAACGGCTCGTCGGACGCATTGTCCCGCTCGTCCGTGTTGGTCGGCGTGCGTCGAGATCCGGAGTCCTTCGGCCGATGTCCGGGAAGGTATGCACGATAATGGATATTCGGGCGTATTGACCACCGCGGGTGGGGCACAAACACGGGGATTTTTATCCACTCGGCCGCCTACTCACGTCCATGACTGATGGGCGGGGCGAGACTCCCCGGCGAACAGGAATGACCGAGAAGTGTGGCGTCGTCGGCGTCTCACTGAACGGTCGAGACGCGGCACGACCGTTGTACTATGCGCTCTACGCACTCCAGCATCGCGGCCAGGAGTCCGCAGGGATCGTTACGCACGACGGCTTTCAACAACACAGCCACGTCGAGATGGGGCTCGTGGGCGACGTCTTCGACGAGGACGACCTCGACGTCCTCAACGGGGCGTCGGGGATCGGGCACGTTCGGTATCCGACGGCCGGCTCCGTCGACTCCTGCTGTGCCCAGCCCTTTTCCGTCTCGTTCAAGAGCGGCTCGCTCGGCCTGAGCCACAACGGGAACCTCGTCAACGCCGACGAGATCCGGGACGAACTCGCCGCCACGGGCCACGCGTTCACCAGCGACGGCGACACCGAGGTCATCGCCCACGACCTCGCGCGCAACCTGCTCGAGGAGGATCTCGTGCGCGCCGTCAAGCACACGATGCAGCGCATCCACGGCTCCTACTCGCTGACGATCAGCCACGACGATACGATTCTCGGCGTGCGCGATCCGGAGGGGAACCGTCCGCTCTGTATCGGGAAACTCGAGGACGGCTACATTCTCGCCTCCGAATCGGCGGCGATCGACACGCTGGACGGTGAACTCGTCCGGGACGTTCGCCCGGGCGAACTCGTCGTCCTGCAGGAGGACGGCGAGGGGTTCGACTCCTACCAACTGATCGAGAAGGAGAACTCGGCCCACTGCTTCTTCGAACACGTCTACTTCGCGCGGCCGGACAGCGTCATCGACGAGACGCTGGTCTACGAGGCGCGGCGGAACCTCGGTCGCAAGCTCTGGGAGGAAAGCGGCGTCGAGAGCGACGTCGTGATGCCGGTGCCCGACTCCGGCCGCGCGTTCGCCGCCGGCTACGCCGACGCGGCGACCGAAACCACCGCCGACGGCGAACCCCGCGACGAGGACGACGACGGCGTCGAGTTCGCCGAGGGGCTGATGAAGAACCGGTACGTCGGCCGGACGTTCATCATGCCGACCCAGGACGAGCGCGAACGCGCGGTGCGACTCAAGCTCAACCCGATCAAATCGACCATCGAGGGGAAGACCGTCACGGTCATCGACGACAGTATCGTCCGCGGGACCACCTCGACGCAGCTCGTGCAACTGCTCAAGGACTGCGGAGCAGAGGCGGTCCACGTCCGGATCGGCGCGCCGGAGATCGTCGCGCCGTGTTACATGGGGATCAACATGGCCACCCGCGAGGAACTGATCGCCTCGGACAAGTCGCCCGAGGAGATTCGCGACGCGATCAACGCCGACAGTCTCGCGTACCTCTCGACCGACGCCGTCGCCGAAGTCCTCGGCAAGGAGCGGATCGACCTCTGTCTCGGCTGCGTGACGGGGGAGTACCCCTACGACATCGACGGCGAGGAGACCGACCGCGACGTGAGCCGACCCGAACTCGGCGGGCAAGCGCTGCACGCCGACGACTGAGGCCAAGTGACGGCGTTTATCTCACCGAACTCCTGACGGTACGTTTATCACATCCGTAGCCCATCCGTTCGACAATGGCAGGGCCGTCGTCCGTCCCCTCGCTCCCTTCCGGCGTGCCGTCGCGCGAGTGGTGGTACCGGAGTCACAAGGACGGGCGATCGCCCGTCGGAATCTACCTCCTCGCGTTCTTCTTCGGCGCCAACGCGGGCACCGGTTTCTTCCTCCTCATCGACGCACTCCCGTCGGTGTACGCCGAGTTCTCCGCGTGGCGACTCGGCAGAGTGGGCCTTCTCTCCGGAACGTTCCTCCTCTTTCTCGAGACCTTCCGAGGCGTATTGAATCACCAACCGATCGGATTCGCAGGCGGGATCACAATCTGTCTGTTCCTGGTCGGTTTCGGCGCCTACTGGTTGCTGAGCGGTGAGACGGAGCCAGGTCGAGTGGCCGTCATCCTCGCCGGTATCGTGGCCGGCTACCTCCTGCACCGACGCGACCTGTTCTTTCCGCCCGAAGCGGACTGCGAACCGAGCGACGCGGAGGAGACATCGCGCGACGACTGAGGAATCGACAAGCGGTGCAGGAACCCGACTCGAACGTGATCGTCGCCCCGCTCGAGCCGTTGAGACCGTCCACTCGAGCTCGCCGAATCCGTCGAACGGCAGGTGAACGCCTATCCGTTCACGATCGAACCGCCGTTGATGTGCAGGGTCTGTCCGCTCATGTACGACGAGTCCTCGCAGGCGAGGAAGACGTACGCCGGCCCGAGTTCGCTGGGCTGGCCCAGACGTCCCATCGGCACGTCGGTTCCGAACTCCTCGACCATCTCGGGATCGTACTGGCCCATCGTCGCGGGGATCAGCGGCGTCCAGATCGGACCGGGAGCGACCTGATTGACGCGGATCCCCTCGCCCGCGAGCTGCTGGGACAACGAGCGCGTAAAGGCGACGATCGCGCCCTTCGTCGTGGAGTAGTCCACCAGCATATCCTTCCCCTCGAAGGCGTTCACGGAGGTCGTGTTGATAATCGCGTCGCCGTCGTCCAGATACGGGAGGACCTCCCGGGTCATGTAGAAGTAGCCGTGGATGTTCGTCGCGAACGTCTCCTCCCACTGCTCGTCGGAGATGTCCGTCAGGTCGGTCTTTACGACCTGAATCGTCGCGTTGTTGACGAGGACGTCTACGCCGCCGAGTTCGTCGACGACCTCCTCGACGGCCGCCCGGCAGAACGCGCTGTCGCGGACGTCGCCTCCGATGACCAGACTGTCTCGCCCCTCATCCTCGATCATCTCGGCCGTCGTCTCCGCGTCCTCCTCCTCGTCGAGGTACAGCACGGCGACGTCGGCGCCCTCCCGGGCGAAGTGTACCGCGGCGGCCCGGCCGATCCCGCTGTCCCCGCCGGTGACGATCGCGACCTTTCCCTCGAGCTTGCCGCTGCCCCGGTATTCGTCGCGGATGAACTCGGCGGGCGGTTCCATCTCGCTCTCGAGGCCGGGCTGGCCAGTCCTGTTCCTGCGGCTCGATCTCCTCGGCCTTCTCGCGCGCCTCCTGACGTGTCATGGACGCCACTACCGCCGGAGCGTTGTTGGACGTGTCCGTTGCGAGTGAATGGTTCAACCCGCCGTTCGGGCTCGGGGGACGAGCGGTGCGCCGATCACGTCGACTACGCGTCGCTGGTGGGTGCACTCGAGGGGGGCGTACCTATGCACCCCCTTGTCGGAGGGGTCCGAGGCACTGCAGTTGCTCGATTCCGGACGGCCGGACGGGAAAGTCGTGTTGGTCCCGTAGCGGACCGACCGTGCCGGCGTGCCGTAAGCCGTTTCGAGAACGTTAGTACGCGACGTGCAACAGGAGGTAGACGACGATTCCAAGCGAGAACGAGATCAGCCACAAACTCGCCGCGAGGCGACCGAAGCGAGCGTGACTGGTCTGGTACAGCTCCTCGACGGGGTAGGCGAACGCGAGCAGCAGGGCGTAGTAGACCAGCGGCACGCAGACGATCGCGAGGAAGATGTGGATCGCGAGTATCGGGAGGTAGACGAACTGGTAGACCGTCTCGGGACCGGGAAACGACTGCGGACCGCCGGTCGCGACCAGCCGGTAGAGGTAGAACGTGAGGAAGGCCGCGAACAGGCCGAACGACGCCAGCATCGCGACGCGGTGTCGATCGATGTCGCCCCGACGAATCGCCCGCCAACCGAGCGTAATCGTCCCGATCGCCGTCGCGCTAATGAGGACGTTGACGTGTGGAATCGCGTCGAGAACCCACTCGGGCGCAGTCGGCACCGTCGAGGACGGGATCTGCCCGCCCGCCGCCGCGAAGACGACCGCGAGTGAGACGACGCTCAGAACTGCCGTGAGCGGGGTGACGCGCTCTCGAGGGACGTACTCCATGTCTCGAGGTTCGACCGAGGGAGGAAAGTGGTTACTGTCTCGATTAGACGGCCCGCCACTCGAGCGGTGTCGCCGATGACGGGGTGTCGGCGCTCGGTATACAGTTTCAAATAGCGCGTTCGCTGTTCGGTGGTAGTTTCCTGAAGGATTATGCGTGGGTGATGTCCGCGAAGGGAAATCACCTGCATCGATGCGCTCGGCGGCAAAGCCGTCGTCTCACGGGCGCTTAGCGCCCGTTCGACGGCTCGCGAAACCTAAGGTTCCGCGCTCGCCTCGCGTTTCGCGGCGCGTAGCGCCGCGCATGCGATGCGTGGGACCGGATTTGAACCGGCGGACCCCTACGGGACAGCGCCCTCAACGCTGCGCCGTTGGCCTGGCTTGGCTACCCACGCTCGCGGTATCTTTGTCTTTCTGCACTCAATCGTATCCAGTGTGATTATAAAAGCCCTTTCCTTTGTAGGCGCGCCTGCGGCGAGGTCACACGGGACTGACCCGCGTCGAGGCGGTGATTTGAAATGCGACAGTTGCCAAAGGATACCATGGCTAAGTATTCGACCGGGTCCTCGTCCGGTGGCGGCGGGACGAACTGCGAACTCTGCGGCGCCGAGAGCAACAAGCTCCGGCTCGCGACCGTCGCCGGCGCCGAACTCGAGGTCTGTCCCGACTGCGCACCCCACGACGACAACCAGCAGAAATCCCGTTCACAGCAACAGCGACGCAGTTCCCAGGACAGCGGCAGAAGTGGCTCGAGCGACGGCCCAAGCCGCAAGCAGAAGGCGGCCCAGAACGTGGCTAAAGCGAACCCGGTCTGGGACGGCGACTCCGAACACTGGGAGAAGGAGGGAACGAACTACGACGACGACCCGCTTCCCTATCTCGTCACCGACTACGGCGAAGTGCTGGTCGAGGCGCGTCAGGAAGCCGGCCTCCAGCGCGACGAACTCGCCGACGAACTCGGCGC
Source organism: Natronorubrum halobium (assembly GCF_051351675.1). Classification (NCBI taxonomy): domain Archaea; kingdom Methanobacteriati; phylum Methanobacteriota; class Halobacteria; order Halobacteriales; family Natrialbaceae; genus Natronorubrum; species Natronorubrum halobium. The sequence goes on along the minus strand of NZ_CP195595.1, from coordinate 4,083,179 downwards.
GCGCGAGAAAGAACTGCTCGCCGTCGAACAGGGACGGGCGACGCAGGCCGGCGTCGGCGGCGGACTGATCGAGGCGCTCGAGGAGCGCCTGGACGTGACGCTCGCGGAGTGACGAGAGTCGATCCACGCGGTTCGGCGGACCGGCACGACTCGACCAACTGACGCGACCGACGGGTCGCCGCGTTCGAACACGACGCCGGCGGGCGATGCTCGGCAAGCAGACTTTTTATGGCGGACGACAGAGTCCACGCAATGACCGGGCAACGGGCGGCTGGAGAGCCGTACACCACGCGGTTCGAGACCGAGGTGACGTCCATCGACGGTCGCGAGGTCTGGCTCGAGACGAGTTACTTCTACGGCGAAAGCGGCGGTCAGCCGGCCGACCGCGGGACGATCGGCGGCATCGAGGTCGCGGACGTCCAGTACGACGACGGCGAACACGTCCACGTCCTCGCCGAGGAGCCGTCGTTCCGGGTCGGCAACCGTGTGCTCTGCTCGATCGACTGGTCGTTTCGCATGTACTGCATGCGAGCGCACACCGCCAGTCACGTTCTCTACGGTGCTGGGAGGCGGCTCCTCGAGGATCTGGGCTACGGCGGCTTCGACATCAGCGAGGAGAAGGTCCGGGTCGACCTCGAGACGAGCACGGAGATCGACGACGAGACGCTGCTCGAACTGGACACGCTCGTCAATCGGGTGGTCTGGGAATCCCGGCCGGTGACGTGGGACGATATCCCGGTCGCGGACGCGCGAGAGCGCGACGACATCGCGTTCAACGAGGCGACCGAAGAGGGGGCCTTCCGGAAGGGCCGCCTCCGGATCGTCACGATCGGGAGCGAGGACGACAACGGAACCGTCAACGGACTCCGCAGGGACGGCGGCTCGAGAGACCTGTGGGACGTCGCGGCCTGCGGCGGGACCCACGTCCGCAACACGCGGGAGGTCGGTCCCGTGACCGTTCTCAACCGGTCGAACCCCGGAAAGGGACTGACGCGAGTCGAACTCGCGGTCGGACCGCGAGCGATCGATCGCCGCGAAACGGAAAAGCGCGTCGCGCTCTCGTCGCGACGGGCGCTCGGCGTTCCCCTCGAGGACGTCGGGGACGAACTCGCCCGACTGGAGGGCGAACGCGACGAACTCGCCGCCGAGGTTCGATCGCTCCGCCGGGAACTCGTTGAAACGGACCTCGAGCGGGCGGAGCCGTTCGAGCGGGACGGACGCGAGTGGGTCGCGACGACGGTCGCGGACGTCGACGTGAACGAGGCGGGAGAGATCGCGAGCGCCGCAGCGGGCGACGTCGCCGACGTCGTCGTGATCGCCGGGGACGCCGGATCGCCGTACGCGGTCGTGGCCGCGGACGGATCGTGCTCCGCCGAGGCCGTGATCGACGACCTGACCGACGAGTTCGGCGGCGGCGGCGGCGGCTCGACGGCGCTGGCGAAGGCGGGTGGGTTCGACGCGACGCCGGCGGAGGTCGTCGCGAGCCTGAAGGAGTAGCGAGGCGTTCGGCTCCCCAGCGTCTACCGCGGCGTACCAACGTCTGCTGGAGTGTCGTTTTTTCGTGTCGTCCGCCGAGGGAATCCGCGAGTCACTACCGCATCGATTCCGAAGTCCCCTCGCTCGAGGTTCCGAACGTCGGAGTCGGCGCCGATCCGCTCTCGGTAGCCGACCTCGCCGCGGAATCGACATTCGTCGTCCTCCTGTTGATGCAGCGTCATCGCAGCTGAACGCGTCGACAGCAGGTCCGAGATGTCGGCGAGTACGAGGACTTCCGCGGGTCGAACGCGATAGTCGCGGCGACAATCGTTCCGTTGGCCTGATCGAGCAACCGATTATCACGCCGTTTTCGTTATGTCTCACGCCACCTCCTGACAACGCCGCCCCGAGTTATTACTGACCTGCGAGCGACCAACTCGATATGGGAGTCGATTACTCACAGTTGCGCGATCCGAACGCCGAGTACACGATGCGGGATCTCTCGGCGGAAACGATGCAGGTCACTCGAGAGCGCGGCAACGGCCGAGACGTCGAGATCACGGACGTCCAGACGACGATGATCGACGGCAACTTCCCGTGGACGCTCGTCCGAATCTACACGGACGCGGGCATCGTCGGCACGGGCGAAGCCTACTGGGGCGCAGGCGCGCCCGAGCTAATCGAACGGATGACGCCGTTCCTCCGGGGCGAGAACCCCCTCGATATCGACCGACTCACCGAGCATCTCGTTCAGAAGATGTCCGGCGAGGGCTCGATCGGCGGCGTCACGATAACGGCTATCTCGGGGATCGAGGTCGCCCTCCACGATCTGGCTGGGAAGATCCTCGAGACGCCGGCCTACCAGTTGATGGGTGGCAAGTACCGGGACGAAGTTCGCGTCTACTGTGACTGCCACACCGAGGAGGAAGCCGACCCCATCGCCTGTGCCGAGGAGGCCGAGCGGGTCGTCGAAGAACTGGGCTACGACGCGCTGAAGTTCGATCTCGACGTACCGTCGGGTCACGAGAAAGATCGCGCGAACCGCCATCTCCGGGAGCCGGAGATCGATCACAAGGTGAGCATCGTCGAGGCTGTCACCGAGGCCGTCGGCTCGCGTGCCGACGTCGCGTTCGACTGCCACTGGACGTTCTCCGGCGGCAGCGCGAAGCGACTCGCTGCGGCGCTCGAGCCCTACGACGTCTGGTGGCTCGAGGACCCCGTGCCGCCAGAGAACCACGACGTCCAGCGCGAAATCTCCCAGTCGACGAGCACGCCGATCGCCGCCGGCGAGAACGTCTACCGCAAGCACGGCCAGCGCCGACTGATCGAGGAGCAGGCCGTCGACATTATCGCACCCGACATGCCGAAAGTCGGCGGCATGCGCGAGACGGCGAAGATAGCCGACAAAGCCGACATGTACTACATGCCGGTCGCGATGCACAACGTCTCCTCGCCGGTCGCCACCGTCGCGAGCGCCCACGTCGGGGCCGCCATTCCGAACTCGCTGGCCGTCGAGTACCACTCCTACGAACTCGGCTGGTGGGAGGACCTGGTCGAGGAGGACGTCATCGAGGACGGCTACATCGAGGTTCCCGAGGAGCCGGGGCTCGGCATCACGCTCGATATGGCCGCCGTCGTGGAGCATATGGTCGACGGTGAGGAGTTGTTTGACGAGGCGTAAGCCGAAGTCAAACTCGCTGAGCTCTGCTCGGCGTTGTTTGACGAAGCTCACGCTTCGTCAAGCCAGCAAATCTTCGATTTGCGCTATCCGGTGCTCCAGCAAACGATTGGAGACGGATCTCCCGAACCCTCGTAGCGAGGTCTGCCCCGGAGTTTTAGGCGTGATGTATTCATACACCACATATTTATTCGGTGGCCGCCGAGAGTCGAATCGTGAACTGGAACAGCGACCACAGGCGATCCGACCGACGAATCGTCACCGACGGCGGAACCTCCGATCGCGGCGCCGATTTCGTCGACGTCGACGTCGAACGCGACGGCGATCGGATCCGGCTGCTCGGCCCCGACGGACGGTTCCAGTTCGATCTCTCGGCGGCGTACGTCGATCGACACGCCGGCGAACTTTCGGCCGATCGATACGCGCTGGGGATCCGACCGGAGAACGTCTCGGTCGACGACGGGACGGCCGACAACACGGTCCGCGCCACCGTCGAGGTCGTCGAACCCGTCGGCTCGGACAACTATCTGCACGTCGACGTCGCCGAGGACTTCATCGTCCGCGTCGAGTCGACGATCAACCCCGAGGCCGGCGAACAGGTGACGCTGACGTTCTCGGAGTCCGATCTCCACCTCTTCGATCCGGACAGCGGGATCGATATCTTCGGCGCCGAGTCCGAACCGCCGGAAGCGCCGGCCCCGTAACGGTCCGCTGCGCTCTCGGCCGCTCGAGCGGCAGTAGATCCGGGTTCGAGCCGCTCTCTCTCGTCTGATTTCGTCCCGCGTTCGCCACGGCTGAAAACGAGTCGTCGTGGACGAGCCGTCGCTGTGCACGCACGCTCCCGTCGAGCGGAAGCGTCGGGCGTGATCCGCTCGACGTTACTCGTGGCTGGCTGCTTTCCCGCCGGTATCGACGCTCGAGGACTCGACCGCGTCAGCCGCCTCGAGCGCGCTGGCGGTCGCGAGGCGAATCGCGTGCGGCCAGCCGAGCGGCGTCGCGCTGTCGGGCGTGCCGTCGTCGAACAACTGCTCGGGGAGGTAGTCGCCGGGTCGTCGGAGCGAGCCGCCGGGCGCGACCAGGGCCAGCAACGCTCGAGCGCGCTCGTCGAACTCGTCGGCGCGCTCGTGGCCGGTCGCGGCCAGTAGATCGCGGAGTTCGACGGCCGCGTGGGCGCCCCACGCGGTCGTCACCGTCCAGATCTTCGCGCCGGTCTGCTCGCGGAGCCGCCAGGGGTCGTCCTCGAAGCGGGCCAACCCCTCGATCGGCCCGTCGGGATCGCGATAGAGTCCGTCGAGCGTCGTCTCGACGTGGGAGACCAGACGACCGAACCGCTCGTCGTCGACGGTCGCGATCGCGTCGTACTCCCGGTGTGCCGACGCGAGCGCGAGCGTGCTCCCGTCGAGTCGATCGTCGATCTCGTCGCCGTCGAGTCGCATCGCGTAACAGTCGCGTTCCGGGACCCACAGGTCGTCGAGCGCCTCGGAGACGCGTTCGGCCTGCGCTCTCGCGCGGGCCGCGACGTCCTCGTCGACCGGCGCCCGGGCGATCGCGGCGTAGGCTTCGAGGAACGTCGCCGTCGTGTGGGTGAACCGCCCGGTCATGTTCTCCCAGGCGTTCTGGACGCGTTCGGGCAAGCCGTCGTCGCCGAGGGTCGCGTCCATCCCCCCGAGGGCCGACGTTAGCGTCTCGTGAACCCGTTCGTCGCCGGAATCGACGCGGCGGAGGTAGGTCGCGAGAAACGCCGCGACGCTCGCGGTCTGGTCGGCCTGATAATCCGCGGTGTTCGCCTCCTCGAGCCGACCGTTCGCCCAGCCCGGTGCGAGACGCCCGTTGTACGGCCAGACGCGGTGGGGCCACGTCCCGTCGGGACGTTGGGTGTCGGCGTAGAAGCGCGCACTGGCTTCGTGCCACTCCTCGAGACCGAGCCCCGTCCGTTCGTCGGCGTCGAGGAGGAATCGGGAGATTTCGGCGTCGTCGCGGAACCAGGTGTAGCCGTAGCCGCCGGAGTACCGGTAGAAGGGGTCGAACTCGGGGCCGGCGATCCGCGCGCCCGTCGACGTCCGCAGGAGACAGAGCGCCCGCAGATCCGCGAATCCGCGGTCGATTCCGGTCACCGCGTCGGGAAGCCGGTCGCGGGCCTGCCTCCGGCCCGCGTCGACGATCGACTCGCGGTCGCCGTGAGCGAGCGCCTCCGACCGGACGCGCTCGAGCGCGTCGGTGCGATCGGCGGCGTCCGTCAGCAGCGTCGCGACGGTCGCGCTCGGCGTCGAGCCGGCGAGTTCGAACTCGACCATCGTGATCGGACTGAGTCGGGCCTCCTCGTACCGATCGTCGTCTTCGGACCGCGGGAACTCCGCGGGTTCGGGTTCGAGCAACTCCTCGAATCGCTCGGGCACCTGACCCGAAACGGAGATTTCGGTTGACGCGGCGACGAAGTCGCGCTCGCTGTCGTGGTAGACCTCGACGGCGTCACCGTGCCAGAGTTGGCCGATTCGGCTCGCCCGTCCCTCGGGGGCGAACCCGAAACACGCCTTGATCGAGGCGTCGACGTCGGCCGCGACGCCCTCGAGTACGAAGTGAGTCACGTGGCCGCGCTCCACCGCGAGGTCGTACTGAATACAGCTGTAGCCGGCGACCTCGTGCACCGTTTCGACGACTGCCGTGTCCTCGATGTACCGCTGGTCTCCGCCGTCGAACCAGTGGAGTTCGTCGTCCAGCACGAGCCCGAATCGGGAGCGTTCGATGCCGGCAACGCCAGAGAGGGGATAGGAGTAATCGCTGATCGATCCGTCGGGCGCGACGCGGACGAGTCTGTCGTCGAGACCGGAGAACAGTCCCGTCGTCGAGCGTCGCTCCCCGGGGAACCGCCGAGGATCGCCCTGTGAACGCTTGAAATCGTTGAGGGCGCCGTGTAATTCCATCGTGTACCCAGTTCGCGCCCCGGCCATTAAATCTTGTTGAAAAATGTGTTCCTACTTTTCACACGCGCCAGAAGACGCCGCCGGAGACTCTATTGACCGTGTGGGCGTCCTCCAGAGACAGCGGTGGCCCCGACGGGAGGCGTCCAGCGGTATCGCGGCCGATTGATCGGGAATCTTTTAGCGTAACCGAACAATCTGTGAACTACTGAATACACATGGATACCGACGATCTCGCCGAACTGCTCGCACAGTTCGGCCTCTCGGCGAAGGAGATCGACACCTATCTCGCGATACTCGATCACGGGGAGTCGAAGGCGAGTACGATCGCCGACGCGGCGGACGTCTCCAAGCGATACGTCTACAGCATCAGCGAAGAGCTCGAGGACCGCGGCTTCGTCGAGGTCGACGATCACTCCGTTCCGACCGTTATCCGCCCCGTCCAGCCCGAGACGGTCATCGGACAGCTCACCGAGAGCGTCGAAGCGATCGAGCCGGAGTTGCGATCGCGGTACACGACGACCGAGCGGACGGGCGAGCAGTTCGAGGTGATCAAGTCCCGCCAGACGGTGCTCAAACGAATCAAGGAGCTGTTGGCCGGCGCCGAGACGGAGGTCACCCTCTCGCTCCCGGCCGAAATCCTGCCGCAAATCCGCTCGACCCTCGAGGACACCGTCGATCGGGGTGTACTCGTCTTGCTCCTGTTGGGCGGAACCGACGAGGACCAGGACATCGCTTCGCTGGCCGGCACGGCGAGTACGGTCCGTACCTGGGATGCGCTCGTGCCGACGATGCTCACGGTCGACGCGCAGCACGGACTGCTCGCCCCCAGTCAGTTGCTGACGAGTTCGACGAGCGACACCAAAGCGATCAGCATCTCGCAACCGCAGCTCGCGCCCGTCTTCGCCGGCTCGTTCCTCGCGAACTACTGGCCGACCGCCGAGGAACGCTACGTGAGCGCGCCCGGTGAACTGCCGCAGACGTTCGAGGGATTTCGCAACGCGGTCTTCCAGATCGCGCTCCACCGCGCCACGGATAGCCGGATCGAAGCGACCGTTACGGGATCGCCGGTCGGTGACCGAGACCTCCCGTCGACGCTCTCCGGCGAGATCGTGGCCGTCCGACAGAGCCTCGTTCGGCCGGTCTCGTCGACGGTGCCGATCGAGAACGCCTTCGAACTCGCCGTCGACGGCGAGCGCTACACGATCGGCGGCACCGGTGCGTTCCTCGAGGATTTCGAGGCCGAGTCGGTCACCGTCCGGCCGTTCGAGGAGCGAGAAGACTGATCGCACTGGTTTTTCGATCGTGAGTAAATTTCTTGAGACGGGGGCGTGAACGTCTCGTCGTGATGGACCGTCACTGCCACACAGCGGGAGGGATCGCCGATGTCTGAGCGTCGATCGGTCAGGGATCGAGTCGTCGCGAGCGGCGTCATCGCCGTGCTCCGCGGAATCGACGAGGATCGGATCGTTCCGGTCGCTCGAGCGATTCACGAGGGGGGCGTCGACGCGCTCGAGATCACCGCGGACGGGACGCGTGCGAGCGACCAGATCGCCGCCGTCGACCGGGAACTCGGGGATACCGACGCGGTCGTCGGTGCGGGGACCGTCCTCGACGCGCCGACGGCACAGTCGGTGATCGACGCGGGCGCCGAGTTCGTCGTCTCGCCGCACACCGACGTCGAGACCATCAAACTGTGTAATCGGCAGGGAGTGCTCTCGGCGCCAGGCGTCATGACGCCGACCGAAGCCGTCACGGCGCTCGAGGCCGGAGCGGACGCACTCAAACTGTTCCCGGCCTCGACCGTCGGGCCGGGCCATATCGGCGCGATTCGAGGCCCGCTCGGCGACGTCGACGTGATACCTACCGGCGGCGTTTCGCCGGCGAACGTCGAGTCGTTCTTCGACGCCGGCGCGGTCGCCGTCGGTGCCGGCAGCGCACTCGTCGACTACGACGCGATCGAAGACGGTGATATGGACCGCGTTCGAGAGACCGCGGCCGAATTCGTCGAGGCCGTCGAATCCGCCCGAGACGACTGATCGCTGCCCTCGTTCGCAACTACCGTTTCGCCGTGCGGAATCCGGTTTCGACGTACAGAATCCCGGTTCTACGTTTCGTTCTTCGAGCGACAGCCGTCGGTACTGGGTACGAACAGTCTCACTGAACCGATAGTTACTGACGGTGGCCGACCGCTGTTCAAATATTTACTACGAATAGGGTAAACTTTTTGCATCGGAGCGTCCTTGGACGAGTTATGAAAGCGATCGCTGTCGAACCCGGGGCCGGAACGCCCGTCCTCGTCGAAAAGCCCCGTCCCGACCCGAAGCCCGGCGAAGCGCTCGTGCGCACGCTTCGCGTCGGCGTCGACGGGACCGACCACGAAGTCATCGCGGGCCACCACGGAAACCTCCCCGACGGCGCGGAGCGACTCGTGCTCGGCCACGAGGCCGTCGGCGTCGTCGACGACGCGAACGGAACCGATCTCGAGGAGGGCGAGTTCGTCGTCCCGACGGTTCGACGGCCGCCGAACGGGACCAACGAGTACTTCGAGCGCGGCGAGCCCGATATGGCTCCCGAGGGGGAGTACGTCGAGCGAGGGATCGTCGACGGACACGGATTCATGGCGGAGTACTTCACCAGCCCCGCGGAGTATCTCGTGCCGATTCCCGACCGGCTCGCACCGCTCGGATTTCTCGTCGAGCCGATCAGCATCAGCGAGAAGGCCATCGAGCACGCGATCGCCTCCCGATCGGCGTTCGACTGGGAACCGGAGTCGGCGATCGTCCTCGGGAACGGATCGCTCGGCCTCATCACGCTCGCGATGTTCGAGGAGGTACTCGACATCGATCGGACCTACTGTCTCGGCCGGCGGGATCGCCCGCATCCGACGATCGATCTCATCGACGAACTCGGCTCGACGTACGTCGACTCCCGCGAGACGTCCGTTCCGGAGATTCCCGAGGTCCACGAGCCGATCGACCTCGTCTACGAGGCGACCGGGTACGCGAAACACGCCTTCGAGACGGTCGACGCGCTCGCGCCGAACGGCGTCGGCGTCCTGCTCGGCGTCCCCGAACCCTGGGAGTTCGAGGTCGACGGCGGCCGACTCCACCGGGAACTCGTCCTCCACAACAAGGCCCTGCTGGGGACCGTCAACTCCCACCGCGGCCACTTCGAGGCCGCGATCGATACGCTCTCACAGCTCCCGACGTGGTTCACCGACGAGTTCGTCACCGGCGTCTACGGACTCGAGGAGTTCGAGCGGGCGTTCGAAACCGATGACGACATCGTCAAGACCGCGGTCGAGTTCAGTAGTATCTGAGTCGGGTTCGGTGTCACGCTCGCGGCGCTGCTTCTCCCGTCGTTCGGTGCAGTCGTCGTCGACCAGCGAATAGAAACAATTACTATTACTGAAGTAAGTATTTGTGCCATGGGAGTCGATTATACGCAGTTGCACGATCCGAACGCCGAGTACACGATGCGGGACCTCTCGGCGGAGACGATGAACGTGACCCGCGAGCGCGGCCAGGGTCGCGACGTCGAGATCACGGACATCCAGACGACGATGGTCGACGGCAACTTCCCGTGGACGCTGGTTCGTATCTACACGGACGCGGGCATCGTCGGCACCGGCGAAGCCTACTGGGGCGCTGGCGCGCCGGAACTGATCGAGCGCATGAGACCCTTCCTCCGGGGCGAGAACCCGCTCGATATCGATCGACTCACGGAGCACCTCGTCCAGAAGATGTCCGGCGAGGGCTCGATCGGCGGCGTCACGGTGACGGCGATTTCGGGCATCGAGGTCGCCCTGCACGATCTGGCGGGCAAGATCCTCGAGACGCCGGCCTACCAGCTACTGGGCGGGAAGTACCGCGACGAGGTTCGCGTCTACTGTGACTGTCACACCGAAGACGAGGCGGATCCGACGGCGTGTGCCGAGGAGGCCGAACGCGTCGTCGAGGAACTGGGTTACGACGCGCTGAAGTTCGACCTCGACGTCCCCTCGGGCCACGAGAAGGACCGCGCGAACCGCCACCTCCGCGGGCCCGAGATCGAGCACAAAGCCAGCATCGTCGAGGCGATCACCGAACGCGTCGGGTCGCGCGCCGACGTCGCGTTCGACTGTCACTGGACGTTCTCCGGTGGGAGTGCGAAACGCCTCGCGAAGCGTCTCGAGGAGTACGACATCTGGTGGCTCGAGGACCCCGTGCCGCCGGAGAACCACGACGTTCAGCGGGAGGTCACGCAGTCGACGACGACCCCGATCACGGTCGGCGAGAACGTCTACCGCAAGCACGGCCAGCGCCGACTGCTCGAGGAGCAGGCCGTCGACATCATCGCGCCGGACATGCCGAAGGTCGGCGGGATGCGTGAAACCCGGAAGATCGCGGATCTGGCGGACATGTACTACGTTCCCGTCGCGATGCACAACGTCGCTTCACCCGTCGCCACGATGGCCAGTTCCCACGTGGGCGCGGCGATTCCGAACTCCCTGGCCGTCGAGTACCACTCCTACGAACTCGGCTGGTGGGAGGACCTGGTCGAGGAGGACGTCATCGAGGGCGGCTACATCGAGATCCCCGAGGAGCCGGGTCTCGGCGTCACGCTCGACATGGACGTCGTTGCGGAGCACATGGTCGACGGAGAGGAACTCTTCGACGAGGAATAGCGCTCGCAACTGGCTACCCGCTACTACTTACAACTCCGGCGAATCGCCGCGTCGGAACAGCGTCTCGACGTTCTCGGGATCGAAATCCGCCGGCCGCACCTCGCCGTCGGCCTCGAGCGCCCGCGCGAGGTACGTGACGCTGTTTACGAGCCCCAGGTGGGAGAACGCCTGCGGGAAGTTGCCCAGTAACTGGCCGTCTTCGGGATCCATCTTCTCCGAGTAGAGGCCCAGCGGGCTCGCGTACTCGAGGACGTTTTCGAAGTACTCCTCGGCGCGCTCCAGCCGGTTCGAGAGCACGAGCGCGTCGATCAGCCAGAACGAACACAGCAGGAACGCCTTCTCCTCGTCGCGGCGGATATCGGTGTCGACGAACCGGACGACGAGACCGTCGTCCGTCGCGAGTCGCTCGAGGACGGTGTCGATCGTCGCCTGCACGCGGTCGTCCTCCGGCGGGAGGAACTCGTAGATGGGGATCAGGAGGGCCGTCGCGTCGATCGCCTCGTCGGTCTCGAAGTGCTGGACGAAGCTGTCGGCCTCCTCGCTGAAGCCGCGCACCTCGATCGCGTCGCGGACGGCCTCGCGGTCTTCGCGCCACTTCTCGAGGGGAGCGTCGAACTCGTTCTCGGTGGCGAGCGCGATGCCGCGATCGAGGGCGACCCAACACAGCAGCTTCGAGTGCAGGAAGTGTCGCCGTTCGTCCCGGAACTCCCAGATGCCGGCGTCGCGTTCGTCCCAGTGCGCACAGACGTAGTCGACGATGTCACGGAGGGCGACCCATTCGTCGTCCGCGACCGTCGTCTCCGCGTCGAACTGGACCGTCTCGTAGACGGCCTGGACGATCGTTCCGTAGACGTCGAGTTGCTGCTGCGGGGCCGCTGCGTTCCCGATTCGGACCGGTCCCGTCTCGCGGTAGCCCGAGAGGTGCTCGAGCGTCTCCTCTTCGATGGCCTCGCCGGTGTTTCCGTGCAGATCGTAGAGGGGATGGATCTCCGCCGGGTCGGACCGTGCGACGGCCGAAAACCAGTCGAAGTAGTCCCGCGCCTCCTGACGGTGACCCGTGTCGTGGAGCGCCTGGACGGCGAACTTCGCGTCGCGGATCCAGTTGTACCGGTAATCCCAGGTCCGATCGGAGCCGATCGCTTCCGGAATCGACGTCGTCGCTGCGGCGGGGATCGCCCCGGTCTCGTGGTGGATCAGCAGTTTCAAGACGAGCTCCGAGCGGACGACCATCTCGTGCCAGCGTTCGGGCATCGACTCCGGGCCGCCGTCGCGGCGGCCGACCCACTCGCGCCAGTAGCGTTTCGTCTCGTCGAGCGTCTCCTGTCGGTCGATCGACGACAGCGGCTCTCGGCCGCCGTACTGGACGCCGGTCCAGCAGCACTCACCCGACTCGAGCGAGACGGTTCCCGTCGCGGTCGTCTCCGACTCCGTCAGTTCGATCGCGGGCTCGAGTTCGTCGCCGGCGTACCAGAAGAGTTGCTCGTCGGGTCCGTCGCCGGTGCCGGCGGCGTCACCGTCGGTCGGTCCACCGCTTTCGGCGAGCACGCCGTTTTCGGTTCGCTCGAGCGCCGGCTCCGTCCGCGCGTAGTCGAATCGCGGCGCGAACTCGACGTCGAAGTCGACGCTGCCGCGGTCGCACTCGAGGCGACGGTAGATCGCCTGCTGGAACCGCTCGTCCTCGTGCTCGCGACCGTTGCGGAGCGGCATGAAGTCGGTCACCGTCGCCTGCCCCGCTCGGGTCTCGAACGTCGTCTCGAGAACGTTCGTTCGATCGGCGTAGCGGTGGCTCGATTCGGACGGTCCCGACGGCTGGACGGCGAAGTGACCGCCGCGCTCGTCGTCGAGAATCCGGGCGAAGGCGCTGGCTGATTCGAGGTGTGGAAAGCAACACCAGTCGATCGATCCCTGTCGGCTGACGAGGGCACAGCGGTCGTCGTTGCCGATGACGCCGTAGTCACGAAGTGGTGGATACGCCATACGGAGGCAGTTTGTGAAGCAGTGTGAAGCGACGTAGTCAGCGAACGGTGCAGATACCTAGCTATTCTACGGACCGTCCAATAAGCGTCGGCCGGCAGCGGCCGGGTCCCTCCCCGGGAACTCGCGCGTCTGGGTGGCCGTGGCCCCGCATTCGACGGGATGGTCGTGCCGGGTCGTGTTTTATTGTCCTCGTCGGGGTGGATTCTGGCATGTCACCGGATCAGCATCACGTCACTCGCCGCCGGTTGCTTCGGTCTGCGGCCGGAACCGCCGCAGTGATCGGTCTCGGCGGGACCGCATCCGCGAGTTCAAGCGCACGGGACACCGCCGTCGACGTCTCGAGCGGGACGCTACAGGACGACGAAGGGGCGGACGCCGAAGGCCGGTACGCCGAGGTCTACGAGGAGACGATCGACGACGTGGTCCTCGTCAACGTCTTCGGCACGGGCGAACCCGGTCGGGAGACGCCCGGCGGCCTCGGGTCCGGGTTCGTGATCGACGAGTACGTCGTGACCAACAACCACGTCGTCGGCGGCTCGGAGATGGTCGAACTCCAGTTTCGCGACGAACAGTGGCGAGAAGGGACCGTCGTCGGAACGGACATTCACAGCGACCTCGCCGTTCTCTCCGTCGACGACATGCCGGACGGTCCCGACGGGCTCGAGTTCGCTACCGGCGGGCCGACGATCGGGGACGAAGTCCTCGCCCTCGGCAACCCGCTCGGGCTCGACGCGTCGATCTCACAGGGGATCGTCAGCGGGATCGATCGATCGCTCCCGAGTCCGACCGGGTTTTCGATCCCGGCGGCGATCCAGACCGACGCACCGGTCAATCCGGGCAACAGCGGCGGTCCGCTCGTGAACCTCGACGGGGAGGTCGAAGGCGTCGTCTTCGCCGGCGCCGGCCAGACGATCGGGTTCGCCATCTCCGCCGCGCTCGCGGATCGCGTCGTCCCGACGCTCGTCGAAGACGGCGCGTACGAACACCCCTACATGGGCGTCACCGTCACGCCCGTCGGCCCGCAAATCGCCCAGGCGAACGACCTCGAGGAGCCACGCGGCGTGCTGGTCACCGAAACCATCCCGAACGGGCCCGCCGATGACGTCCTCCGGCCGGCGACCGGCGGCACCACCGTCGACGGCTCGGTCGTCCCCGTCGGCGGCGACGTGATCGTCGCCATCGACGAGCAGGAGATTCCCAACCAGGATCTGCTCTCGTCGGTGCTCGCCCTCGAGACCTCGCCCGACGAGACGATTCCGATCGAGATCGTCCGCGACGGCGAGCGCGGGACGGTCGAACTGACGCTCGAGTCGCGGCCGGACGTCGACGCGCCGTGATCGCCACGCAGCAGTCCCAAAATCGCCATTCATCATGGGAATACAGCCGTATCTACACACCGTGATCGTCTCTCCGTCATCGAATGGGAGATTACCGTTCTCGGAACGGTGGCGGTAGCGAACGCCAGCGAGATCGGAGCCCGCAACGAGCCGAATCACGGTCGAAGGGAAGTACCCCGAGTCGGATCGGACGGATGCAGGTGGAGGGCTTACGGATGGCGTCGTGGTCGACCGCTCTGTACCGACCGACGGAGACTGCCGACGAAAACGACCGCCCTCATTCACACCTATGACACAGATCGGTCACAAACTCATCTGCGAGATGCACGGCCCGGACGACCTCGTCGAGTACGCACAACTCACCGACGAGTCGAACTTCGACTTCGCGATGATCTCCGACCACTACCATCCCTGGACCTCGAGTCAGGGCCAGAGCCCGATGGTCTGGAACGTGATCGGCGCCATCTCCCAGGCGACCGACGGCCTGCGGCTGGGGACCGGCGTGACGTGTCCGACGACGCGAATCCATCCGGCGATCATCGCGCAGGCAGCGGCGACGGCTGGCACGCAACTTCCCGGCCAGTTCTTCCTCGGCGTCGGAACCGGCGAGAACCTGAGCGAACACGTCCTCGGCGACCGCTGGCCCGAACACGACGTTCGACTGGCGAAACTCGAGGAGGCGATCGACATCATACGCACGCTCTGGGAGGGCGAAACGGCGAGCTACGACGGCGAGTACTACACCGTCGAGAACGCCCGCGTGTATACGCTCCCGGACGAACTGCCCCCGATCCCGATCGCTGCCGACGGGCCGAAGACGGCCCGCGTCGCGGGCGAGGTCGGTGACGGCCTCATCGCGGTCAATCCCGACGAGGACCTGGTTCAGGAGTTCGAGACGGCCGGCGGCGGTGATAAACCGAAATACGGCGAGGTTGCGGTCTGTTACGACGAAGACGAACAGGCGGCGATCGAACGGGCACACGACCTGTGGCCACAGGAGGGACTTCCCGGCGAACTCATGTGGGAACTCCCGACGCCCGCACACTTCGAACAGGCTACCGCGGCCGTTTCGGAGGACGACATTGCAGGGATGGTTTGCTGTGGAGCCGACCCCGACGAACACGTCGAGGCGATTCAGGAGTTCGTCGACGCCGGCTTCGACCGCGTGACGGTCCACCAGATCGGCTCGAACCAGGCCGAGTTCGTCGAGTTCTACGACGAAACCGTTCTGCCGGCGGTGCGGTAGCCGTCCGCCGTTAGGATTCCTCGTCCGTCTCTTCGGCGTCCTCGAGATCCTCGAGTTCCTCGGCGTCTTCGCGGGGTGCGTTCTGCGTGCCGAGGTCGTCGTCCCCGTCGTCGACCTGATCGGGGTCCTGATCGACGCGCTCGAGTTCGTCCTCGATTTCGGCCTCTCGTTCCGCCTCGTACTCGTTTTTTCGGTCTGCGTCGTCTTCAGCCATGCTGCGTGATTCGTCCTCGAGCGGTTTGGTCGTCGGGCCGTCGCATGCAACGTCGGGACCTGTTCGCGAACCGAATCGTCGCCGGACACGAAAGACAGATAAAAGACGCCGCAGTGTGAACGGATAGATATGGACGTTCCGTACGACCTGACCTCGTACGTTCGGGTGTTGAAGATGGCGACGACACCCACGACTGAGGAGTTCCTTCAGGTATCGAAGATCGCTGGCGCAGGCATCCTGCTCATCGGGCTGATGGGCTTCCTCATCGGGGGCCTCATGATCCTGTTGACTGGTGGTCTCTGATGGGGATCTTCGCAGTCAAGACGACGGCGAGTCAAGAGCGCACCGTTGCAGACATGATCATCAACCGCGAGGAGCCCGAAATCCACGCCGCACTCGCCCCGGATTCGCTGACCTCCTACGTGATGGTCGAGGCCGAGGGCAACGCCGTGTTGAACCGCGTCCTCGAGGACATCCCCCACGCCCGGAGCATCGTGCCCGGCAAATCCGACATTTCGGAGGTCGAGCACTTCCTCTCGCCCAAGCCGGACGTCGAGGGGATCGCCGAGGGCGACATCGTCGAACTCATCGCCGGCCCCTTCAAGGGCGAGAAGGCCCAGGTCCAGCGCATCGACGAGGGCAAGGATCAGGTGACCGTCGAACTGTACGAGGCGACGGTTCCGATTCCGGTGACGGTGCGGGGCGACCAGATTCGCGTGCTCGACTCGGACGAACGGTAGTTCGTCGGACAGTCGAACGGGTGCTCTGCACCCGTGAGCAGACAGTGACGAGCGGTAGGGCCTCGAGAGACGAACTGTACTTGTTCTCGTCGGATTTCCGGCGCGATTCCTATCTGTGCCTGTCGTGGCGAGTAGTGTTCGCGGTATCGAGTCTCAGTCGCGGTATCCGTTCGGTACAGGCGGAAGGGTTATCGATTCCACCGTTCAATTCCGAGAATACCGCTTCCGATCGCGAATAACCCGACCGTAATCGTCACAATCGATGTGCTACACCGGTTCACGCCACCATCCGGTGAGTACTCCATCCATATCCAGGAGTACGCATAATACTCGAAGCCACCCGGTGGCCCGTCGACATATCCAACATCAGTACAGGAAGACAGTGGCAATACAGGGGTCGAGAGCAGCAGAAAGGCGAGTGCAATAACGCCCGCCAGAAATACCCCGCTCAACACGAATCCATTTCCAATCGTCGTCAATCGACTCGACATAGATAGTCGTTGCTGGTCCAATATTCGTGGTGTTGATCGATACAGCGGTTATCGTACGTTCGCCTGACGGCTGTCGAACGGAGTAAGTCGAGTCGCCGGTCCGAAAACCCCGCTACCGTTTGAGCTCCGTGGCGATCGCTTGCATGTCCGCGACGTCTTCGATCTCCTCGAGGAGTTCCTCGCGGTTACGGACGTCTTCGGAGTTCGCGCCGTAGGCGCGAACGTATTCGGCGCGGCTGTGCTCGGTGAAGGCGTGTCGAATCGCGAGGTAGCCGTCGGGGACGACGGTGCCACAGACCTTACACTCCCGTCGCTCGTGCTCCGTCGCCTGATGGACGACGGTCGATTCGACGTCCTCGAACACCGCTCCACAGCCGTCGATTCCGCATTCCCAGGCCATTCACTCTCACTGAAGCTATCGAGTGGCCGGCCTAATGATCCTTTCGCAGCCAGGTTCGATAGCTATCGGTCGTCCCCGACGTCGCTCCGCGCCCGACAGGGCTTCAACGGGTCGGCTCCAGGGAGAGGCTATGCCCGCTACGAATCACTCGGCGCTCTCCGGCTTCGATGCCGACAGTGTCCGCCGTGCCGTCCAAAACACCGTTTCCGGCCCACTCTACTCGTTCTGTGAGTACAACACGGAGTCGTTTCGGCCGCTCTACATCGACGACCGAACGATCGCGATGTACGACGACAGCGACGAGATGCTCGCACATTTCGAGCGAATCCACACGCACGTTCACATGGACTTCATGCAGATCGAACTCTTTCGGAACACGCTGTTTCCGGACGCCGAACGGGTCGAGTACATCGCGACGGCGATGGACGTGCTGAAGCTGCTGCGGGTCTACGTGGGTGAGGACGGACTGTTCCTCGCGCTCGAGTCCGACGAACCGGTCGAACCGATCGTCGACGTGATCAGGGAGACTGTCGGCCGGCCGCCGAATCAGAATTCATAACTCGGCCGTCTCGAAAGGGACTGTCGTGAGCGAGGGTACAGCCGTGGAGACTCGAGTCGACTGTCACGTGAAGGTGCTCGACGAGACGGTCGTCGAGCGAGCGATCGACGCCGGCCTCGACGCCATCGTCTACGCGCCACACTTCACCCGCCTACCGGAGATCCAGCGCCGAGCGGACCGCTTCTCGAGCGAGGAGTTGCTGGTCATCCCCGCACGCGAGGTGTTCACCGGCTCGTGGCGCGATCGGAAACACGTCCTGGGGATCGGCCTCGAAGAGTCGGTGCCGGATTTCATCCCGCTCGAGGCCGCGATGGCGGAGTTCGAGCGACAGGGGGCCGCCGTGTTGGTCCCCCATCCGGAGTTTGCGACCGTGAGCCTCACCGAAGCGGATCTGCGCCGGTATCGAGACGTCATCGACGCGGTCGAAATCTTCAATCCGAAGCACTTCCCGTCGCACAACCGCCGCGCACGCGAATTGGCCGACCTGTTCGACTACCCGCCGTTCGCGTCGTCGTACGCCCATCTTCCGAGCACGGTCGGCGTCGCCTACACGGCGTTCGAGGCGTCGATCGACTCCGAGGCCGACCTCGTGAGCGCGTTCACGGACGGCGTCGCCCGACGCGTCGTCCACCAGAACGGGAGCCGACGGTGGCGAACGACCGTGACCGAACTCGCCCACCTCTGTTACGAGAACACCTGGGAGAAGGTCGACCGACTCTTCCTCTCGGGGACCGAGCCGACGAATCCACACCACATCGCCTACGACGGGCGATTCGACGACGTCTCGGTCTACTGACTGAGGACGGAACGCGGGTTACTGTTTCTCCTCGAGCGCGTCGGCGATCCGCTCGAGTTGTATGCCGACGTAACAGAGCGCCTGCGTTTGCATGATCGCGGGATCGTCGCTCCACTCGTTGGTGATGTACGCCGCCTGTTTCCCCGCTCGGTCGAGGTGTTCGTTATCGGTTGCCATGATCGCTGAGGGGTTCACCATCGAGACGTGAAACGGTTTGGGTCGATACGGTGATTTCGTCCTCGGCGGAGAGTATGCCGTTCGAGGACGGCATTCTCACGCCGAACGACTACCTCGTTCCGCGCTGTCTATCCACTGGACTATGGGAGAAACAGTCAAAGTCATCAAGCTGACCGGTAACTCGACAGAATCGTGGGAAGATGCCGCACAGAACGCTCTCGACGACGCGGACGAGACGCTCGAGAACATCACCGGGATCGAAATCGAGTCACAGACGGCGGAAGTCGACGGCGGCACGATCGAGGAGTACCGGACGACCCTCGACGTCGCGTTCGTGCTGAATAGATAGCCGGAATCGGCTCGCCGTCGAGCCAGAACGCGTACGGATCCCTGGCCAGCTACCGGTCCTCGATCGGATCCGCGCCGGCCCCGTCTATTTTCGCCAGGGTGTCCGCAACCCGTTCCCAGTGGCTCCCTCGCCAGAAGTGTTGTCCGCACGCTTCACAGCACCAGATCTCGATGTCGCTGGGATCCGGCGCGTACTCCGGTGTCGAGACCGTTCGATCGACGCGCTCGAGCGCCCCGTTACACCGGCCACAGAACCGCGGCACGTCGGCGAGCGTCAGTTCCAGCCCGGAATCGGCGAGTGCAGCCAGTTGGCCCTCGACCTCGCGCGACTCGAGCAAGATCGAATCGTCCGTGCGATTCGCGAGCGCGACGTCCCGGGTGATCAGCGTTCGGCTCTCGTTTCGAGCGATCTCGAGCAGCGCGTCGTCGGCCTCGACCCCGCGGTCGCCGGCGTAGACGGTGTCGTGATCGCACATCCGCAGATAGGAAACCACCCCACCGCACATGACGTCGAGGAGCAGGCGCATGTGAAGATCAGTACGGAGCGGCGATCAGTGCAGGAATTCGCGCAGCTCCTCGAGCTCCCACGTGTTGATCACGTCGGCGGGCTCGGCCCAGCCGCGGCGGGCGGTGTGGACGCCCCAGCGCACGTACTCGAGCGTCGAGGGCTGGTGGGCGTCGGTGTTGACCGAGATCGGCGCGCCTTCCTCGATGGCGGCCTGCACCGCGCTCCCCCAGAGGTCGAGTCGGTGCGGATTGCTGTTGATCTCGAGGGCGGTGTCGTGCTCGGCGGCGGCCTCGCCGAGCCGTCGCGCGTCGAAGTCCAACCCGGAGCGTTCGTTGAGCAGGCGGCCGCTGGGGTGGCCCAGCACGTCGACAGCGGGGTTCTCGATCGCGCGGACGAGCCGTTCGGTGGCCGTCTCCGCGTCCTGATCGAGCGCGCTGTGGGGCGAGGCGACGATCACGTCTAACGCCTCGATCACCTCGTCGGTGAGACCGATCTCGCCGTCGGCGTCGACGTTAGCTTCGATGCCGGCGAAGACCTCGATCTCGCTCGCGGCGGCGACCTCGCGGATCGCCTCGACCTGCTCGAGGGTCTCGGTGTCCGAGAGACCCATGCCGCCGACGATCCCCGGACCTTCGGCGTGATCCGCGACGCCGTAGTAGTCGTACCCCATCTCCGCGGCGGCGTCGACCATCGCCTCGATCGGGGTGTTTCCGTCGGACCACTCGGTGTGGCTGTGGAGGTCGCCCCGAATATCGTCTCGAGTGACGAGGTCGGGCAACTCGCCGCTCTCGGCGGCGGCGATCTCGCCGCGATCCGTGCGAAGTTCCGGCGGGATCCACGGCAGGCCGAGCGCCTCGTACATGCCTTCCTCGGTCTCTCCCGCCACGCGCTCGCCGACGCGCTGTCCGGATTCCGGATCGTCGACCGCCGAAACGTCGAACGCGCCGTACTCGTTCAGCTTCATGTCGCGGGCGATCGCGTAGTTTCGCAGGCGGACGTTGTGGTCCTTGCTCCCCGTGAAGTACTGGAGCGCGGAGCCGAACTCCTCGGGGACGACGACCCGCAGGTCGACGCGGATCTCGCCGACGCGGATACTCGCCTTCTCCGGCCCGGACTCGATCTCGCTGTCGACCGACTCCCAGTCGACGAACGCCTCGACCACCTCCTCGCCCCGCTCCGTCGAGACGAGGGCGTCCACGTCGCCGATCGTCTCGCGCCAGCGCCGGATCGAGCCGGCGACCTCGCAGCGTTCGACGGCCTCGAGCCCCTCGAGGAACGCGAGCACGTCGTCCGCGAGCGGACGGGCTTCGCCCAGCAGTTGCCGCTGGCCGACTTCGCGGGCGAACTCGATCCCCTCTCGGATGTTCTCCTCCGTCTTCGGACCGAAGCCCTTGATCTCCCGAATCTCGCCGGCCTCGGCGGCTTCCTCGAGGTCGTCCAGCGTCCGCACGCCGAGTTCGCGGTAGAGTTTTCCTGCCGTTTTGGGACCGACGCCCTCGATGCGCGTGATGTCGGCGATGTCGATCGGCAGGTCTTCGCGCAGTTCCTCGAGTTCCTCGATCGACCCGGTTTCGACGTACTCGACCACCTTCGACGCGATGGCGTCGCCGACGCCGTCGATCTCCTCGAGAACCGCCTCGTCTCCCGCCTCGACGCGGTCGGCGATCGGAACGGGATGGGCCTGGATGTTCTCGGCCGCGCGGCGGTACGCGCGGGGCTTGTACTCGATGTCGTCGGCCTCGAGCAGGTCGGCGAACTCCTCGAAGCGGCCGGCGAGTTCGGCGTTGGTCGCCATTATCGCCCCCTCCGTTTGCCGCCGCCGTCGTCGTCGCCGAGGGCCTGCTTCAGGAACGACATCCAGCGCTTTCGATCGGCGGCCTGCTGGGCTTGCTGCTCGCGCTCGATATCCGTCGGCCCGAGGCTCTCCAGGGCGTTCAGCGCGCGATCGATGCCGATGATACTCTGGGCGAGTTCGTCGCCCTCCTCGCGGGAGATGTCGCCCTCCTCGATTCGCTCGAGGCGGTCCAGTCGCTCCCGTCGCAGGTTTCGCTTCGCTCGCTCGACGCGGTCGCGCTCGCCGGTCGGGACCGTCTCGCGGCGTTTGATCTCGAAGACGAACGTCCGGAGGTCGATCTCCTCGTCCTGGACGGTGATCGTCTCGGGGATGTCCGCGCCGACGGTCGCGCCCTCGCGCTCGACCCGCTCGAGCAGCTGCTTGCGCTCGTACTCTTGCACGTCTCGATATCCGGGTTGGGAGGGCAAAAATGTACAGTTCGTCCGTGGTCGTGTGGCCCGTCGACCCGCTTCGACCGCTCTCGGGTCGACGGGGGTGCGGCAGGTTCCAGGTACGGCAGGTTCGGTCGTGCGATCGTCCGCGATAGTCTGTAAGTCGTGACTGACGTTTTCGTAGAACGGTTAGGCCCGGCGAACTGTCGCGAACACGGCCGTAATCGTTCCATTCGAGTCGCTACTCAGTGCGAGGAACGAACCCCAAATCCCTTAGCGGTGCCACACATACCCCCGGTCAATGGCGAAGTGCGACGTGTGTGGGAAAGACGAAAGCATGCCCTACAACTGTCGGCACTGCGGGGGCACCTACTGTGGTGAACACCGTCTGCCGGAGAACCACGACTGTACGGGGCTCCAGAACTGGAACGACCCGGACGGGGTCTTCGATAGCGGCTTCGACGACTCCGTCAACGGCGGTGGTGGGAGCAAATCTAAGGTTTCGAGTCTCACCGACAAACTTCCCATCGATACGGGGGCTGGCGGGCCGCTCGCGTACTTCCGCGGGAACATGACCTATACGCTGCTGGCGCTGATGTGGATCACGTTCTTCGCGCAGATGGTCACGACGGTGGTCGCCGGTCCGCGCGTCGCTCAGGACCTGTTCGTCCTCTCCTCGTGGAACATCGAGTACGTCTGGACGTGGGTCACGTCGACCTTCGCTCACGGCAGCTTCATGCACATCGTGTTCAACAGCATCGTGATATT
The DNA here is from genome assembly GCF_051351675.1 of Natronorubrum halobium. Classification (NCBI taxonomy): domain Archaea; kingdom Methanobacteriati; phylum Methanobacteriota; class Halobacteria; order Halobacteriales; family Natrialbaceae; genus Natronorubrum; species Natronorubrum halobium. The sequence continues at coordinate 4,060,651 of NZ_CP195595.1, read as the reverse complement.
CTTCTTCGGGCCGCTCGTCGAGCGCTACGTCGGCTCGGTGAAGTTCGCGATCCTGTTCGTCGTGAGCGGTGCCCTCGCCGGACTCGGACAGGTCGGCATCTCGATGGCGCAGGGAGCTCCGTCGAGCGTCCTCGGGGCCAGCGGTGCCGGCCTCGCGGTCCTGGGCGTCATCACGATCCTGAACCCGAACCTCCGGGTCTACCTGTTCTTCATGATCCCGATGCCGCTGTGGATACTGACGGCCGGCTTCGCGATCCTGAGCCTCGGCTTCATCGGCGGCGGCGCTGCGGGCGCGTTCGACATCGCCCACGCGGCACACCTGATCGGCCTCCTCGTCGGACTGGCCTACGGCGAGTACATCAAGCGGACCCAGAACGTTCGCGCGCCGAGCCAGCTCCAACTCGGCGGCGGTCCCGGCGGACCGGGCGGTCCCGGCGGTCGTCGTCGGTTCTAATCTCCGTCGCTCGCCGTTCACACTCGAGCACCCCCGTCGCAACCACGGAACTGATTTTCACCCGCTGCGAATGCACCGCTATCGATGACTCCACCCCGACCGGACCTCGCTCCCGACGCCTCGCTCGAGCGCGACGACATGGAAGCCCTCCAGCGCGAAATCGCCGACACTGCGGTCTTCGAGGACGCGTTCGAGTTCGACCCGACGACGCTCGGTGACCCGCTCGCGTCGGCCTCGAGCGCCGGCGACCCACCCATCGTCGCCGGCGTCGACCAGTCCTTTCTCACGAACGCCGAGGGCGACCAGGACCGTGCCCTGAGCGCCGTCGTCGCGATGCGGGGCGGCGAGGTGATCGAACGCGTCCACGCGGTGACGCCGCTCGAGATCCCCTACATCCCCGGTCTGCTCTCCTTTCGCGAAGGGCGGCCGATCCTCGAGGCGCTCGAGGCGCTCTCCGTCGAGCCTGACCTGCTCCTGTTCGACGGCAGCGGCCGGATCCACTTCCGGCAGGCCGGCATCGCGACCCACATGGGCGTCGTTCGGGACGTTCCCAGTATCGGCGTCGCGAAGAGCCTGCTCTGTGGCACGCCGCGCGAGGACACCGAGAACCTCCCGGCGGGTACTCGAGTCGGTATCGACGCGAACTCGAGGGTCGACGCGCCCGACGGCACCCTGATCGGCTACGCGGTCCAGACGCGCCAGTACGAGTCCCCGGATCGGTACATCAATCCGCTGTACGTCAGCCCCGGACACCGCGTCGGCCCCGAGACCGCGGCCGACGTCGCGCTCGCGCTTGCGTCGTCGTACAAACTCCCGGAACCCGTCCGACTGGCCGATAGCTACGCCGACGAGGCGAAACAGGGGCTCGACGAGAGACCGAAATAACCGCGAACTCGGCGAGACGCCGCGAGGAGAGACGACACGGCGATCGCTACGACGAGGTCAGCAGCTGTCGAATCTGGCGGAGTACCGACCCGCCGACGGTCTCCCCGTCGCGAGCGAGGACCACCGTCTTATCGGTCTGCCGTGTCACCGTCCGCGGAATCGTGCCGACGAGACGGCGCTGAAGCACCCCCTGACGCGTCGCACCGAACACGATGACGTCGTGGTCGGCGGCGACCGCGAGCAGTTCCGTCGCGACGTCGTTGCCAGCGTAGGTCGCCGACTCCGTCCGCACGCTCGGACCGGGTGCCTCCTCGAGCGCGGCCCGCGCCTGATCGATGTACTCGTCGGCCGTCGTCGAATCCGTCTCGCTATCGACGACCGACGCGAGAGAGACGGTCGCATCGTTGCGAACGGCGATCGCTTTGGCGACGTCGACCGCCGGGCGGACGTGCGGACCGCCCGCCACCGGGACCAGAATCGAGTCGACACCGTTCGCCTCGTGACCGATGCGCTCGACGTAGAGGTCACACGGTGCGCGTTCGATGAGCCGATCGACCGTCGTCCCGAGAACGGCATCGGTTCGGCTCCCCCGCGCCTGCCAGCCGGCGACGAGCGCCCGCGCGTCGGTCCGTTCGGCTGCCGCGAGGATGCCGTCGGCGACCGATCCACTGACGACCTGCGCATCGTCGACGGTGACGTCGTCGGGCGCGACGTCGATCGCCCTGTCCAGCAGTCGCCGACTGTTTCCCGCGTACCGGTCGATGATCGTCTCGTCCGAATAGACGGAAAACGGCGAGTCGTGCGATTTGACGACGACTGAAACGATCTTGACGGTGCTATCGCTCGCTCGAGCGAGGTCGCTGGCCGTTCGGACCAACTGTCCGGCGTAGTCGGGGTTACTGACGGCGACCAGTACCGGCCGGTCCGCTGTCGTGGCACTCATGCGTGTAACTTCGTAGCAAGGTAGTGAATACCTCTCGGTTAGTTCCCGAGAACGTCAGCATCGGTGACTGGTATCGACCCGCGACGCGTCCGTCGCGGCGGTGGATGGCCACCCGCCGAACCGAACAGTACGTTCAGCGCGACAAACCGTCGATACTTAGGTATCGTCTCTCGAACCGGTCACGTATGGCCACCGCTGATGACGTCGAGGAAGCCGACGATGGGCCGGATGGCTCCGTCGTCGTGGAGGATCGCGAGGCCGAATCGACTACGACCGAGACCAGCGCGACCGAGCGCACCCCGGTCGAGAGTGAGACGACCGAGCGCACGCCGTCCGAGACCACGTCGACCGACGACGAGGACGACCGGGATCGCTACGCGCGCAAGAAGGGCGTCCTGATCACCGGTTGCTCCTCGGGAATCGGCCGGGCGACCGCCGAGGCGTTCCTCGCCAACGGCTGGCAGGTCTTCGCGACGGCGCGCAACCCGGACGATATCGCGGTCCTCGAGGAGGCCGGCTGTACGACCTTCGCGCTAGACGTCACCGATCCCGACCAGGTCGCGCGGGCGGTCGAACGGGTCGTCGACGTCGCCGGCGCGATCGACTGTCTGGTCAACAACGCGGGCTACGCCCAGATGGGGCCGATGGAGGACGTTTCGACGTCGGATCTCCACCGGCAGTTCGACGTCAACGTCTACGGACCGCACCGACTCGCCCGCGCGGCGCTGCCCCACATGCGCGCCCAGGGCGCCGGCCGGATCATCAACGTCTCGAGCGTCGTCGGCCGGATCGCGTTCCCCGGGTCGGGCGCGTACGCGGGCTCGAAACACGCCCTCGAGGCGATGAGCGATTCGCTGCGCGCGGAGGTCGAGGAGTTCGGCATCGACGTCACCGTGATCGAACCCGGTCCGGTCGAGACGAACTTCACGGATCGCGTCGACGAGGAACTACCGGAGAGCGAGCGCACGCCGGCCTACGAGACGCTGTACGAACTGTACGACGAGATGCAGTTGATCGGCGGCGGCAGCGGCGGTCCCTTCGCCTCCGAACCGAAGGACGTCGCGCGGGCGATTCTCGAGTCCGCGACGACGCCCGAGCCGCCCGCTCGCTACCCGGTCGGGCCGCTCGCCCAGTACGGCGTCTACGCCCGATACCTACCGGACACCCTCCGCGACGCGGGCTACCGGCTGCTCCAAAAACTGGTCTGAACCGCCGTCCGATTCGTTCGGAACGTTTACACGATCCCCCTTCGAACTCCGACCACTGTAATGTCCGGCACCCAATCGGATGCGGTCGAACTCGCGGATCGGGTTTCGGCGCTTCTGTACGGCATCGCCGGCTGGCTCCTCGTCGGGTTCGGACTGCTGTTCGGGCTGGCGGGGACCGGCAACCTCGTCGCCGGCGCCACACGGGGCGTCGCGGCCGGACACGTGGTGCTGGTAGCGCTGTGGCTCGCCGTCTCGTTCGTGCTCGTCGCACTTGGCATCTTCGTCAATCCGGGGATGCGAAGCCGATTGAACCGTCGACACGCGCCGTCGACGTTCGGACGCGTTCGGTCGGTCGATCGACGGGTCGTCCGCCCCGACGAGGACTGCGACGAACGTTGTATCGCCTGTGACTCTCGCGTCGAGCGGGGACTGGTTCGGCGCTACCGGGAGGAGTACGCGCTCGCGGGGCTTCCGATTTATACGCGGTCGGCGGCGTACAACTACTACTGTCTCGAGTGCGCGACGAGCGAACTACTAGGTGAGTCGGCAGCCAGCGACGGCAGTAGGGACACCGAACGCAGCCGTCGAAACGCGGACGATACCGTCCTCGAGCGCCGATAACCGGGATCGTTGCTATGGGACGACCGGATTTCGGTCTGCCCGAGGGATGAACGGTGGTCAGTCGGCAGGGTTCGATGGCGTGTGCCGGTCCACGGAAGCGTCAGCGAGGGCCGCCTGCCGGTCTCCGTCGGTCTCGACGAGCGTGTATACCCCACCCGTACACTGGCGGATGTCCCCGTCCCGCTGGAGGCCGCGACAGCGGCGCTCGACGGTTACCGGGTGCGTATCGAGAGCGGTCGCGAGTTGAGCGATCGTCGCCGGACTGGAGTCCTCGAGCGCCTCGAGGATCGCGCGGGTCTGCGTCCGATCTGGGTGGTCGTGGTCTGGCATACCGTCTCATTCATCACGTGTTCGGACGAGTGTATCAACCGCACACCCGGTTCCCAGCCAGTCGGAACGTGGTTACCGATAGTAATTCTCGAGCCGTTCTGTCGAGGGCAGATCCGGAGTATCACGGTGTCGCGTCGCATTGCCGTCGAAATCACAGCGTCGGTTCGAGCGGATCTCGAGTCAGCTCTCGATCGTTACGACTCCCACGCCTCGACGAACTCGGTCGGCAGCGTCGTGAGGTCGATCCCCCAGGCCAGTGGCAACCAGAGAAACGCGACCAGCGTGATCAGGACGATCCCGATCACGTTGAGCCCGATTCCGACGCGGGCCATCTGTGGCAGTGTAATGTAACCGCTGCCGAAGACGATGGCGTTCGGCGGCGTCGCGACCGGGAGCATGAACGCGAAGGAGGCCGCGGTCGCACCGACGATCATCAGCCCGTAGGGGTGGATCCCGATCCCGACCGCGACGCCGGCCAGAATGGGCATCAACATCGCCGTCGTCGCCGTGTTCGAGGTGACCTCGGTCAGGAAGACGGTCAACAGCACCACCGCGAACAGGATGAGGATCATCGAGACGCCCTCGAGCAGCGCGAGCTGTTCGCCGATCCAGGCCGCGAGGCCGGTGTCGCCGAACCCGGCGGCGATCGCGAGCCCGCCGCCGAACAGGAGGATTACGCCCCACGGAATCTCGACGGCGCTGCTCCAGTCGAGCAGGAACGTGTGGTCGCCGTCCTCGGTCGTCGTCGGCAGCGCAAAGAGGACCAGCGCGCCGCCGATCGCGACGATGGAGTCCACGTCCTCGGGAACGGGGAGGAGCCCGAACTGATCGACCAGGCTCGCCCCGATCCAGGACGCGGCCATCCCGACGAAGACGACCAACACCATCCGTTCCTGCGTGGACATCGATCCGAGCTCCTCGAGTTCGGTCTCGATCGTGTCCGCGCCGATCGGCAGGTCCTCGAACTGCGGCGACATCGCGAGACGGGTCACGTAGAGATAGACGGTCGCGAGTCCGACGATCGAGATGGGGACGCCGTACAGCATCCACTCGGCGAAGCCGATGGTCTCGCCGAAGAGTTCGCCCGCTTGCCCCGCAAAGAGGATGTTCGGCGGCGTTCCGATGAGGGTACCCACGCCGCCGACGGACGCTCCGTAGGCGATACAGAGCATCAGCGCGACGCCGAACGAGAAGTTCCCCTGACTGGTGTCGATATCGAGGTCGGTCTCCTCGACCAGGTCCGCGGTCTGGTAGATCACCGCCAGCGCGATGGGGACCATCATCATCACCGTCGCGCTGTTCGAGACCCACATCGAGAGGAACGCCGTCGCGACCATGAACCCGAGGATGAGTCTCGACGGGGCCGTGCCGGCGGCGTTGATCGTCCGAAGTGCGATCCGTCGGTGGAGTCCCCACCGCTGCATCGCCATCGCGAGGAAGAACCCGCCCATGAACAGGAAGATCAGCGGATCGGCGTACGACGGCGTCGTGTCCTCGACCGGCAGACCGCCGGTCAGCGGGAACAGGACGATCGGGAGCAGCGAGGTCGCCGGAATCGGGATCGCCTCCGACATCCACCAGGCGGCGACCCACGCCGTGACGGCGGCGACCGCCTGTCTCTCCGGCGTCAGTCCCTCCGGCGTGGGAGAGAGGAAAATCAGCGCGAACAGCAGCGGTCCGAGGCCGAACCCGATCTTCTGGCGAAGCCCGTAGCCCTCGCCGATGTCGAACGGAGAGCCGTCGTCGCCGCCATCGGTCCCGTCATCACCGCCGGTACCGCCGGGATCACCACCAGCGTCCCGATCACGGCCGTCGGCGGCCGTCTCGTCGAGATCGCGGCCACCGTCCGCGAAGGCCTTCCTGGCGAGACGTTTTTCCTCCTCGGTCAGCCCGTCCATATCCTCGACAATCGCGGGGCCGTCGAGCGTGAGGTACGCCTTCGTCTGCTCGTTGAGCCGCCACAGATACGCCCACAGTCGCTGTGTAGCGGTCCGAAAGCGTTTCGAGAGTGATACGCCAGTCCGTCGTCGGGCTTTGCGTTCGCCATATAATTCCTTCAGTATCGGCGCTCAGGTCGGTCTCGTCGACGGGGATCGACTGTTCACAGGCCGCTTGGTCGGTACACCCAATAAGTAACCAGTAAGTAGCAGCCGAGCGGGCTCGATCCTGTGCGGATAAGGACTAATTACGGTCCGCTGTCCGATGATGGGAACGACACGTAGACGGACGAGGTGCCGGAATCCACAAGCAGACGGCCGACCAAATCGGGATATGCCGTTGTTACAGTTCGACACGACGCTGTCGCTCGCCGCGGACGAGAAAACGGCGATCGCGGACCGAGTAACGGCGTTGTACACCGACGAGATGGCGACGACCGCGGGTCACGTCGCGGTGACGATTCGCGACCGCGAGTCGGCCGACCTCCACCTCGGCCGCGCAGTGGACGGGCCGATCCTCTTTCTCGACGCCGAGATCCGGGCGGGGAGGCCGTTCGAACGCAAGCGCGCGTTCGCACTCGAGACGATGGCCTACGTCGGCGAAACGTTCGGCGTTCCCGACGAGAACATGAAGGTCGTCTTTACCGAACATTCGGGCGAGAACATGATGGGAGTCGACCGCGTCGGCGGCGAGTGGGACGGCGAGTGACCCTCGGATAGTCGCGGGAACCGTGTAACGGGACGGGTTTCACGACCCGGAACGCCTCTCCGCCACCGGGACAGTAAAGCGTGCCCTCGAGAAAGGACGCGACGTTCGATGGATCGGTCGTACTGGCGAACGGTTTCTCTCGTGACGCTGTGGCAGGTGTCGGCGAGTATCTGTTACTACACCGTCTTCGCGGCGACGCCGTTCTTTCGCGACGAGTTCGGTCTCTCCCGGTTCTCCGTGGGGTTCGTGGTGACGGCCCTGACGCTCGGCTACGCGGTCTGCTTGCTCCCCGTCGGCGCGCTGATCGACCGCTTCGGCGAGAAGCGCTCGCTCACGCTCGGACTCGTCGGACTGGCGGCCGGTGCAGTGACGGTCGCGGGCGCACCGACCTACGCTCTGTTGCTCGCGGCGGCGTTCTTCCTCGGCTCGATGTACGCGTCCGCGATTCCGGGCACGAACAAGGCGATCTACGACAGTATTCCCGCGGGCCGCCAGAACTTCGCGCTGGGGATCAAACAGGTCGGCGTCACCGCCGGGAGCGGCATCAGCGCGCTACTCGTGACCGGATTGGCTGGCGTGCTCTTCTGGCAGGTCGGATTCCTGATCGCCGCGGGCGTCGGCTTCGTCGTCGCACTCCTCTTCGCCGCGCTCTACAGCAACGCGAGCGACGGCGGGCGGGCGGAGTATCCGGATTTTCGGACACTCTCGCACAACCGCCCGTATCGGGTGCTCGTCGCGGCGGGCTTCTTCCTCGGCGCGGCGCTGTTTACGACGACCGGCTACACCGTTCTCTACGTCGAGGAGGAGATCGGCGCCTCGGTCGCCTTCGGCGGCGCGGTGCTCGCGCTCGTGCAACTGTTCGGCAGCGTCGGCCGCATCGTCACGGGCTGGCTGAGCGACAATCTGCCCGGCGACCCGCGGGTTCGGATCGGTGCGATCCTGATCCTGCAAGTCGTTTCGGGGGCCGTCCTGTTCGTCGTCGTCGCGGCGAGCGACAGCGCGCTGAACGCCGCCATCGCCTTCTCCGTCCTCGGCTTCTTCGTGCTCGGAAACACCGGCATCTACTACTCGTACATGGCGACGTTAGTCACGGCCGACGAGATGGGCGGCGCGACCGCCGCCGGCCAACTCTCGCTCGTCATCGGCTCGGTCGTCGCTCCGCCCGCGTTCGGCTATCTCGCGGACACCGTCGGCTATCGGGGTTCGTGGTGGCTGCTCGCCACCGGGATGGGCCTCGCCGTCGTTCTCCTGCTGTACGCCGTCCGACTCGAGCCCCCGATCGACGAACCGGCGATGCAGGAGTGATGGTCGTTGGACCGGACGAGAGAGTAACGCGAACTATCGGAACGGAGCACAGAACGGCTCAGCAGCAGGGACGCAGGACGATTTTTGCTCCCGGGGCCCGAAGAGTGGACCATGTATCGCGTCCTGCTTCCGATCGACGAGAACGACGCTCGAGCGCGCGCACAGGCCGAGTCGATCCTCGAGAACCCGGCCGCAGATGAGTGCACCGTCGACGTTCTGTACGTCCACGACGAGGTCTCGGAACCGAACGCCGAATGGGCGGCGGGTGGCTTCTCGGAAACCTACGTGGAGGAGATGTCGGAGGCCGTCCGAAACGCGCAGCGACTCCCGAACTCGATCGAGACGGCGGTCGATATCCTCGAGTCGGGCGACGTCGAGTGTTCGCTCGACGAGACGACGGGTGAGCCACCCGAGGCGATTCTGGAGTTCGCCGACGAGCGCGACAGCGACGCGATCGTCCTCGGCATCGGGAACCGGTCACCGGTCGGCAAGGTCCTGTTCGGCAGCGTCGCGCAAGCGGTGATCCTCGCCAGCGATCGGCCGGTGACGGTCGTGCCGGAGCACCGAGCGGAGGACTAACTGCGACGGCGTTCTCCGCTCGCGCCCGTCACCAGTTGGCGTCGTCCCAGCGATCGTCGTCGCGCTCGCTTCGCGTCCCGTCGTCGGTCGTCGATCCCCACGCGTCGTCCTCGGTCCCGGCCGATTTCTCGAGCGGCCGGTTCTCGAGGTAGACGCGGGCGTACGCGAACTGGACGACCGGACTGACGACCGCGGTTACCACGGCGGAGACGCCGAGAAACGTGAGGTAGAACTCGTCGCCGACGCCGGTGAGCAACGCGGTGACGAGTCCGGCACCGGCGATCACGAGAAAGGAGGCGACGGAGATTCCGAACAGTTTCAGGAGGTTTCCCTTCGCGACGTCCCAGCTCGTGCTGAGGCTCTCGAACGCATCCCGATCGTCGATAACACAGGCGGGAAACGCCAGCGAGAGACGAACCCCGAGATAGATGCCGGGGAGGACGAGAAAGAGGAACCCGACGAAGACCACCAGTCCGTAGACGATCGCGATTCCGAGGAGCGAGACGTATCGTCCGAGGACGGTCGCAGACGCCCGTCCGATGTCGCTCGTCGCCCCCGTTGCTTCCTGCTCCCCGATTACGTGAACGAGGCCGTCGAGGTAGAGCAACACCAGGAAGCCGACGACCGAGAGACCGAACCCTGCTGGTCCGAGTATCTCGGCGACGAACTCGAGCGTTCCGTACAGGAAGAACACGCCGATCAGAATCGGATTTCGCCGGACCCATTCGATTCCGTCCCCGATCGATCCGATCGTTCCTTTTCGTTGGAGGGTCGTCGACATACTCAGAATCCAGACAGCTGACACATAGGTGTAACTGTATCGACGTGAACTGAACGGAAGGAACGAAACGAGTCCGGTCGACTACCGCAGACAGGCCGCGACGACCTCGAGCATCCCCTCCCCGCGAACCTCCTCGGCGAAGAGCGGCACTCGTCGGACGTCGGTCCCGCGGAAGAGATCCTGCGCCTCCGCGAGCGCTTTCTGCTGGACGTCCCACCGTCGTTGACAGAACTCGCAGTCGTCCAAATTTGGCTGGAGGAACTCGCCCTCGACGTCGTCGGTGACGTCCGAGAGCGGTTCCATGACGCGGTTGACGACGAGGGTGCCGACGGGAATGTCGAACTCCCGGAGCTGTTGGCGAAGCCGTTTGGACTCGAGGACGCTCATCTCCTCGGGAACCATGACGATCCGGAAGTCCGTTCGTGCTGGATCGCGGAGGACCGCTCGAAGCCGTTCGATTCGGTCGCGCAGTTCGTCCAGATCGCCGAGATCGTCTTCCTCGGGCGGCTCCTGTCCGCCGAACATCCCTTTGACGCCCTCGAGCATGCCGCTCATCCGCTGGCGGAACTTCATGATTCGCCCCATCATCGAGTCCATCAGTTCGGGTAACTGGAGCAGCCGAAGGGTGTGTCCCGTCGGCGCCGTGTCGACGACCACGCGCTCGAACCGGGGGTCGTCCAAGTACTCGAGGAGCAGTTGCATCGCGGCGGCCTCGTCGGCGCCGGGCATCGCGCCGCCGAAGATGGCGTCCATCGGGGAGTCGCCGCCGAGCATGTCACCGAGTCCACCCATGCCGCCCATTCCACCGCTCTCGGAGTCGCCGCCGAACGGCCCCTGATTACTGTCGCCGAATGCGTCGTCGCCACCGGTGCCGAAGCCGGCGCTCCCGTCGTCCGTCCCGGTGCTGTCCGCGCCACCCCCGCCACCCAAAAAGGCGGCCTGTCCGCGCTCCATCGCGGCCTCGGGATCGATCTCGGCCGCGTAGAGGGGGATGTCGTCGCGAAGGCGACCGGGTTCCGACGGAACCTCGGTCTCGAACGTATCGGAGAGGGAGTGTGCGGGGTCCGTCGAGACGACGAGCGTGCTGGTCCCGCCGCGGGCGCTGTCGAGGGCGGTCGCGGCGGCCATCGTCGTCTTGCCGACGCCGCCTTTCCCGCCGTAGAGCACGTAGTCGGGGCCGTCGATCGGCTCGTCGGACGGCTCCACGTCGACCGTCTCGCGTTCGTCGTCTGCGACGGAGTCCGTGGGCGTCACCTCGATGGTGTGTGCGCCGTCGTCGCCGCTCGAAGCGTCCTCGGCCTCCTCGTCGACCGGCTCGACGTCGATTCCACTCATGCCAGCCGATTCTCCGTCCCGACACGAGTATTCGTCGGTCTCCCTCGGTTCGGATCGGTCCGATCCGGTCACGCTCGCCCTCGAGCGACGTCGACGATCGCCAGCGCCGTCGGAACCGCCAGCGCCGACAGGAACAGTCCCTGCGCGATCGGATTGACGACGATCGAGTAGCCCAGGCGGTGCCAGCGACTCCGGAAGGGGAGCGCGTCCCAGGCCGCACGGTAGGCCAGCACGCTCGAGTATCCCCAGACGAGCGCGTTGAAGCCGACGAGCGAGAGGACGGGCACCGAGAGCGAGCCGACGGGCCCGCCGCCGATGGACAGGAGTCCGACGAGAAGCGCGGCTGGGAAGCCGACGACGGTGATCAGTGCGAGCGCCTGTATCAGAAACAGCCCCGTCCAGTACCGGCTGTCGTCGAAGCCGGCCCACCCGCGCGCGAACAGATACCGGTACGGCTCGCGGGTCCGCTGTCGTTTCCGGGCGATCCAGGGTTCGAGAGCGGTGGGACAGTGTACGCGAGCGTATCGATCGACGATCCCGAGGCCGTAGCCGCGACGGGACGCCGCCATCCCCAGCGGGATGTCGTCGTCGGCCTCCCGTTGCCAGCGATCCAGATCGGCCAGTACGCGCGCTTCGGTGAAGAACGCCGATCCCAGGAGGTGGTACGGTCCCTTGCTCGATTTGTAACACAGATCCGACCAGCCCGCACTCGCCATCGACTCGAGCAGCGGCAGGACGCCGTCGTCGGCGTTTCCGGCCGTCCGTTTGGCCTGTACGACGTCGTACGCTTCGAGACCGGCGACGGCGAGTTCGAACGCGTCGACGGGCAGTCGCGTGCCCGCCTCGAGGACGGTGACGACGTCGTCGTCCGCGAACGTCCGGGACTGGGTATCGTAGGCGTACGTGAGCGCACTGGCCTGCGCCCGCGAGACGCCGGTTCCCGAAAAACACCACTCGTCCGGAGACCGCTCGCTCGCCAGCGCATCGGGGTCGGTTTCGATGGTCACGACCTCGAGCCCTGACGGACGATCCGCGCCGATCGTACCCTCGAGTTCCGGCGGGGACGTTTCGCGAGGATCGTACGCGACGGTCACGCGCACGAGCGACACCGGATAGCTCTGGGACGCGATACTCGTGAGGGTCCGCTCGAGGAGGTCCCACTGGTCGTGTGCGACCGGCACGAGGACGTGAATCCGCGGGAGTTGCGTGGCAGGAAGCCGACAGCGAGGGCCGGGTCCGTGGTCGAGAGCGGACACGATGGCGGGCTGACCGGGTGACCGTTCGGAGCCCCCGTCGGCGTGGGCTCGAGTCGGCCGTCGCTCGCACCGTCTGGTCGTCGTCTCGAGGACGCGTCCGAGCGTCCGTTCGTCGACCTCGTTCGTCGGCCGGCGGACGAACAGGCCGAGCAGCCCGCAGTTGACGACGACGTAGCACAGCTGCGTCAGGACGAACGCGGCGACGACGACCTCGAGCAGCATCTCCCTGCAACACTCTCAGCCGCTCGTATCTGTATTACGGCCGGTGCGTTCGTTACTGCGGCCGAAATGGGTCCTGCATTAGGGATGGGTCCTGGACTGTACTGGGTCGATGTCGAACTCGACGGCCGTCAGTCGAAGTACGCCGCCAGCCGCTCGGCCGCCTCCTCGACGCGCGGCGTCACGAGAGCGAATCGGAGCCACTCCGTCCGCGAGTCGCCGAAGGCTTCCCCGGGCATCCCGGCGACGCCGGCCTCGTCGATCAATCGCTCGACGTTCTCGAGCGTCCCCGGATAGCCCTCGAAGCGAGCCATGACGTAGAACGAGCCCTTCGGCGTGGTGTACTCCGCTCCTGCGGCGTCTAAGGCGTCGGTGAACGTCGCGACGCGTTCGCGGAGCAGGTCGCGGTTGGCTTCGTAGTAGTCCGGACCGGTCTCGCGCAGGGCCTGCAGGACCGCGTACTGGCCGGGGCGGGTCGTGGCGACGTTGACCAGCATGTGACGGCTCTTGGCGTTCTCGACGAGGCGAGGCGGGAAGACCGCGTACCCCACGCGCACGCCGGTGATCGCCATCGACTTCGAGAACGCGTTGGTGACGATCCGGTGGTCCGAGTCGACGCCGAGCGCGCTCGAGAACTCCCTCGAGAGGTCGAAGTGGTCGTACACCTCGTCGCTGACGAGGATCGCGTCGTACTCCTCGGCGACGGCGACGAGTTCCCGAACCGTCTCCTCCGAATAGACCGCCCCGGTCGGGTTGTTCGGCGAGTTGATCACGATCGCCGCGGTCTCCTCGCTCGCGGCCTCGCGAACGTCGGCCGGATCGAGTCGCCCCTCGTCGTCCGCCGCGACGAATCGCTGCGTGCCGCCGAGCATGGTCGTCTTTCCGGGGTAGTACGGATAGACCGGATCCGTTAGCAGGATCTCGCTCCCGCGCTCGCGCTCGAGCGCCCGCGCCATCGCGAGGTAGTTCGCCTCCCCCGCCCCGTTCGTTACGACCACCTGCTCGGCGTCGACGCCCCGGCGGGCGGCGATCTCCTCGCGCAACTCGAGCAATCCCTCGCTCGGCGGGTACTGGAACTGCTCCGGTTCGAGGTCGGCGTACTCCCGAAGGCCGTCGCGGAGCGCCTCGGGGGGCTCCCAGTCGGGATTCCCGCTGACCATGTCGATGACGTCGCGGTCGGCCCGGTCGGCGTACTGCATGACGTGAAAGAACAGCGGCGTTTCGTACTCCATAGGGGAGTCTGGGCGATCACCGGCCGTGGTTCTTTCGTCACGAGCCGACGTCGAGCGCCGATCCACGCCGCTTCGGGGCACCGCCGGGAGGCAAACAGACATACTCCTCCGGCGTGTCGGTTCGGTATGACAGTCGATCGCGATCCGCGATCCGTGCTGGAATCGTACTACGAGTACGTCGACGCCGGGGACACCGACGCGCTCCTCGAACTGTTCGCCGACGATATCCGGTACGAGCGGCCGGGACAGGGCGCTATCGACGGCATCGATGAACTGCGCACGTTCTACGAGCACGACCGCCCGCTCGAGGACGGGAGCCACGAGGTCGACCGGATGATCGTCGACGACAACTACGCGGCCGTCCGCGGGCGGTTCTCCGGCGTTCAGGACGGCGACGATATCGCGTTCGGCTTCGCGGACCACCACGAGTTCGACGACGACGGACTGATCGTCGACCGGTGGTCGTACACCGACCGCGATACGGTTTGAGTTCGGTCGGACCGGCCGTCGTCGATTCTGTCTTCCCTTGAAGCCGGCGGATTGACAAGGCGCCGCGCTCTGTCTCAGGGTATGAACGACGACATCGATCGCGAACTGCCGATGGCCGTCGCCGACGCGCTCCGGGACCGCGAGCAGACCCTCGCCGTCGCCGAGTCCTGTACCGGCGGGCTGATCGGCGCTGCGATCACGGCCGTCCCCGGCGCGAGCGATCACTTCGATTCCGGACTGACGACCTACGCCTACGACGCCAAGCGGCGTCATCTCGGGGTCAGCCGCGAGGCGCTCGACGAGTACGGGGCCGTCTCCGAACCCGTCGCCCACGAGATGGCCCGCGGCGTGCGGGACGTCGCGGACGTCACCTGGAGTATTTCGACGACCGGCGTCGCCGGGCCGACCGGCGGCACGGAGGAAGACCCCGTGGGAACCGTCTACATCGGGATCGCGTACGCCGGCCCGTGGGGGAGCGAGTCCTCGTTTTCGTCGGTCGAGCGTTACGTCTTCGACGGCGATCGGGCGACCGTCCGAGCGAAGACGGTGGATCGGGCGCTCGAGGATCTGCTCGAGGCGATCGACCGTCGGTGACCGTCTCGATGGCTGATCCGTGAACGCGTCGCTCGAGAGACCAGTCTCGAGCGAGCGACGGCGGTTTCGACTGCCGGACCAGAACCGGGTTATGAATTAGCGGGCTACTGTCCCTATGAAGCGCCAATACGCCGTCTTCGCAGCGGGGGCCCTCGCGCTGTTCACTGCGGTCGTCCATCTAGTGTTCGGGATGGTCGATCTCTACCACTGGCTCGTCAACGGCGACTCCGCGTCGATACTCCCGTTCGCCTTCGTCGCGTTCTCGCTGGTCGTCTTCCTCCTGATCTACACGTACTCAAAGGGCCTGCTTTGGGAGGCGCAGGCCTACGCCGCGGGTGCGCTCGTCATGGTCCTCCCGATCGTCGGCTACGCCGACTGGCACGCGGCGGGAATCGCCGAGTCCGCCCTCGGAGTCGACGACGCCGAACTGGGGCACGAACACAGCCACGGCGGCGATACTCACGATCACACTGGTGACGACCACAGCCACAACGGAGACGACCACGACGATCACAGCCATAGCGACGATCACGAGCACGACGAGGACGACCACGGTGGAGACGACCACGATCACAACGACGATCACGGACACGACGGCGAAGGCGGCGTCGTCAGCGTAACGCTCGACCACTTGCGAAACGATGTGGTGGCCCTGTCGACCAAACTCGCCGAGTTCGGCGCCTTCGCGCTCTTTACAGTGCTCGCCGTCACCGAACGGTAATCCTCGGAGCGAGATCGACTGACTCGAGCGGACCGATTCCAACCGACGTTCGCGACGAGAACCACCCTCCAACGTTCTCCCCTCGCACGGTTACTGTCAACTGGCACGGGTCGATGACAGTCGTCGAGAGAAACCTTTTCGGCGGTTGCCTCTCCAGTAGCGATAGATGAACAAGAAGGGACACGTTCTCAACGCCATTCTCCTGAGTCTCGGACTGGGCTACCTCCTCGAGCCGGCGGGCGACCTCGAGACGTTTCGAGCGATCATCATGATCGGCGTGCCGGTGACGCTGGGAGCCCTCTTTCCGGACGTCGATACGGCCTTCGGCAAACACCGGAAAACGTTGCACAGCCTTCCGGTTCTCGCCGGCTTCGTCGCCTTTCCGTACGTCTTCGGAAACCTCGAGTACGTCTGGATCGGCGTGCTGACCCACTACGTACTCGACGTCGCGGGGAGCAAACGCGGCATCGGGCTCTTCTATCCCCTCTGGAAGAAGGAATTCGGGCTGCCCGTCGGCGTCGCGGTCAGCAGCAAACACGCCACTGGCGTGACGGTCGTCATCACCGTCCTCGAACTGGTGCTCGTCGGACTGGTCCTCTACGAGGTGCCGCAGTGGGGCCTCGAGCTGGGACGACAGGCGCTCGGCATATAGGGCGTACTGGGCCACGACCGTTTGGGACCCGGATCTCTCGAGTCGTTACCCGCGTGCCGCCAGTACGTAGCGTGTGAACGCCGTCACGTCGAACGATCGGCAACACGTCCGTCTCCGTCGGAAATTCGCGGCTGTTCTTCGCCGTCGCAGTGGGACGACGCGGCTGTTCTGGCTGTCGGCCATCGCCTTCCGATCGGAATCGTCGCGCTCTCACCGCCGTTCCCGCGTGTGGACAACTACACCGTACCCCTCGAGTCCGAGCCGTGGTTCGATCGCACGTCGGTACGAGGTAGCCAGTGTTCGGGTATCGATTCGTGACCGTAACAACCGTCAATAAGAGTTTTTCGCGGCAATACGTCCCCGACGCGAGCGACTCCGAGACGCGAAACCGAGCCCGCGGTCTCATAGGGTCGGTTGTAAGTCATTTCCGTCGCGACCGCGAACCGCCTTGCAGTTGCGCCGGTAAGCAGTTACAACCGACCCTATCAGTTATTCGGCGTCCACTCCTCGCAGGCGTCCATGTCGTCCATCGCCTCGTCGTGGCGGCCGCAGTAGGGGACCATCCCCTCGGACGACCGAACGTACTCGAAGTGACTGCAGTTGCCACAGTAGCGATCCGTCGGCTCGTCCGGCTTGGTCGTCTCCGACCCGACGATTTCGGCGTCGTGGCCGTCGCCGGCGTCGAGCGGCGAGGAGAGGTCCGACGCCGCCGTCCCGCCGTCGCTGGTCGGGGTGCCGGCGGTCGGCGCTCGAGGACGCTTGGAGCCGCTGGAACGATCGGTACCGGCGCTAGATCCGGTCGTCGACCGCGCTTTCGATCCGGACACGCTCGAGGATTCGTCGTACGACAGGCGCTCGCCGTCGGATTCGGGCCCGTTGGTCTGCGTTTCGACGTCGCCGTCCGGCGTGCCGCCGAAGAAGCCGATGCCGCCGAAGCCGGTCGACTCGTTCGACTCGGTCACTTCGACGACGGTCTGGTTGTGCCGGGTGACGTTCATCTCGAGTGCGCCGCCGGGGTCGTTGCGGGTTTTGAAGTTGACGACGGCGGTGAACAGGCTCCAGAGGGCGGTAAAGAGCCCGAGCAGGTAGATCGCGGAGACGCGGAGCGTGTGGTCGTCGCCGTAGGATCGCCAGTCGTAGGGGTAGGCGCCCCAGAAGAGGACGACCCCGAGCAGACACAGGCTCACGCTGATCGCGGCGGCGGCCTGGACGCGGCGGCCGGCCGGCAACACGAGGAAGACGCCGACGAGTGCGGTCGGAACCCCGAGGCCCGCGAGCACCCCGGCGACGCGAATGGACGCGTAGTGGGCCTCCATCCCCGAGGAGAGCGAGGCGGCAACCCCGCTCCAGAGGTCAGTCGTCGCCATCAGTACGGCCGCGACCGCCAGGATCGCCCCGAGCAGGACGAGTCCCGTCCCCGCGTACAGGCGCTGGGGGCTCGCCACCTCCCCTGCGCTCCCGTCGTAGGCCTCCGTCAGGCTTGTCATGAACGGGAGTTTGGGCTCCCACCACAAAACGATACGTCAGACACACGTCGTGCGCCGGAGAGGTCTCGCCGGTCGACGTGTCCGATCGACCGGCGAAACGACCCGCCGATTTTCGGGTCCCGCCACTCCGCCCCTTCGGAAACGAAAGCTTGAATCGACGCGCTCGCAAACCCCCGTTCATGAGCGACGAGGACGACGAGGAGCCAGCCGTGACACTCGGAGAGTCGACCCCCGTCGAGGGCGCCCCCCTCGCCCGCGTCACGTCCCGACTGGTCTGGCCCAAAGAGAAGAGCGAGATCGACCGACTCGAGGGCGACAGCGTCGTCCGGACGCCCGACGGGCCGCGAGAGCTGTCGACCGTCCTCGAGAAGGTCGACGAGACGTACTTCCAGCGCCACCAGGAGTTCGAGAACCACGTTCGAGCGGTTATCGGCACCGGACCGATCCCGACGGCGGACGAGTAACTATCCGTGGCGACCGAGGGTTCCCGGAGCGGCGGTCGGTGGCTTCGCGACCAGTTCGATCGCCTGTCGTGGTTCCAGAAGTCGCTGCTGACCGGCGCGATCTTGACGATTGTGTGGATGAACACCGTCCCGGGCGAACTCGAGCGCCGGGTCTGGGTCGACGGACTGCTGTTGATCGGGGGACCGCTCGCCCTCGGCATTACGCACGGGAACCGCATCGGCTGGCAGATCGACCGCGTCGCCGTCCGGAACGCGATACTGCTCTCGCTGTTCGTCCTTCCGTTCTACCTCGTCGGCTCGACGCTGCCGACGATCCGGGGATTCTATCCGATGTGGGAGACCTCGGCCGCGTTGGGGGAGTTCGTGCCGCACGCGGTGCAGCTATTCGTCCTCGCGTTAGCCGCCGAGACGTACTATCGCGGCCTGCTCTGTGTCGGCGTCAAAGAGATCGGATTCAAGGCGGTGCTCATCAGCCCGGTCGTCTACATGATCCACCACGCCGGGAAACCGCCGATCGAGTTCCTGCTCTCGGGACCGACGGATATCCTCTTCGGCGCGGTGGACTACGAGTCGAACTCGATTCTCCCGTCGGTCATCGCCCACGGCGCCGGACTCGTCCTGCTCGACTGGCTCGTGGTCCACGATCCGCTGTTCGATCCGACCTCGGTGTTGGCGTCTCTCGAGTGGCTGCCGGTCCCGTTGTGACTCGATTCGAAAAATGAAGGAAATCCATCGCGACCGATACCGGGACGGTCGCGGCCCGATCAGCGACCGACTGATTATCGACCGATCAGCGACGATTCGCGGCGAGCGAGGCGACGGTGATACCGACGGCGACGAGTGCAACACCCCCGGTGAATCCGGGAGTTCCATCGCTCGCGTCGTCGCTCGCCGTCGTCGCTCCCGAAACCGTCAACTCGAATCCGTCGAGATCGGTTTCGGCGTCCCACGTCGCCCGAGTCTCGTCTTGCGTCGTCGGTTCCGGTGTCGACGATCCGATCGTCGCCTCAGTTGGAGCGGTCACGACGAGTGACCGATCGGCGTCGAACCCGCTTGCGAACGGTTCCGTGACGACGAGCGTGTCGTCTTCGACGGCCGCCAGTCCCTCCCAGTTCACCGAGAGAGTCACGATTCCGCGGTCGTCGGAGACGGAAACGTCGGCCGATTCGGCAGACACCGTCATCTCACGCTCGACGTTGGCTTCCGCGTTTGTCGCAACTGAATCGAACCGATCGGCGGCCCGGTCCAGTAACTCTTCCTGTGCCGATTCGTCTTCCCGAAGCGTCTCGAACGCATCACGTTCGTTCGGGTCAGTGAGGTCGTATATCGAAACCAACGACACGGTGGCATCTCCGTCTGCGTCGAGATCGACGTGAACCGCCGATTCCTCGACGGACTCACCGCTGTTCGGACTCGATGCCGCGACTGGCAGTGCGAACGCGCTCACGAGGAGCAGCGAAATGACGCCCACGGTAGCGAGTTCGCGCTGCATCGTTACTCGTCACCACTGTAGCCGTCGGTTTCTTCTTGCTCGGTTTCGTTCGCGGCTTCCGAGTCGTCGTTACCAGATTCTGGTTCGTCTGCTACGTCTTCGCCGTCGGTCGAATTGGTTTCGTCCGCGTCGTCGCCACCCGATCCGGCATCAGCGTCGCGATCAGGAGCGGTTTCGTTCTGCTGTGGGGCATCGTTGCCCCGATCCATGCCCGGCGTATCTATCGGTGCTCCTGGCTCACGGTCCGCAACGGGTGACTGACCGACGCTGTCACCAGCGATCGACTGTGCGATGGCCGCAACCTCGTCACCGCCGAGTTCGGCGGCATTGGTTTGTAGCTCCGCAATCGCGCTCGCGTTGATGTCTCGATCCTCGAGGACCGATTCGTTCAGTTCGCCTGCGGTTGCGTTTGCATCCTCTGCGAGGCGTTCGACGGTCGCCGTTTCAGCGGCAATCGTCGCTACTTCGGCTCGGTACTGCCCCTCGGTGATTTCACCGGAGTCGCGGGCGTCCTCGAGTTCCTCGAGTCGCTGTTCGTGTGCTGCGAATCGGTCCTCGGCGTCAGCGAACTGTTCTTCGACGACAGCCGCTCGCTCGTCGTCGGACTGGGCGTTCGCGAGTTTGATGCCGTAGGTTCGCTCCGTGAGTTCACCCTGTATCTCCGCCTCCTGAACGCCGACCGCACCGGAGAGCTGTTCGCCAGGAGCGATCGATTCGTCGTCGTCCTGGTTCTGTTCGTTCGCGAGGGCACCCGCCGCGCCGAGTGGCATCGCCACCAGCGCGACGACGAGTGCGACCGTCAGTGTGATCGTTGGGAGTCGTTTCATGACAGCCCATCCTATGGACTATCCGGTGATATATGCTCGAGTTGATTACTCCGGTTCAACGACCGTTTCCGACGTTTTCGCCCATTTTCGACCCGTTGCAGTCTGGCGATTTCTCGAGTTAACCGCTCGAAGCGCGAAAGCGTGTTCGACGGCGTCAATTCCCGTCAAGAATAGTCCGTGAACACTCCGTCGTGTTTCTCAGATCGATGCCGACAGCGTCGATGACTCGCCGGTACCGGCAGCGGTAACCGCTGGAGTCCGATCGCTAACTGCTGAGGCCCCGCCGACAACGGCTGCTCACCCGTTTTGTACCGAGTCGGCCGCCGCATCGGACGCACCGTCGTCCGTCGGGAGCGAGAGTACGTTCTCGCGTCCGAGACGGAACGATTCGAGGTCCCCGTCCTCTCGGAGGCTGCTGATGACCTTGCTCGTCTTTGCGTCGGTCCACCCGAGTTCCTCGACGACCGCCTGTTGTTTCATTCGGCCGTCGTACTCCTCGAGCAAGCGAAGGACCTGCTCCTCGTTGCTGAGCAGATCGTCTCGCGGATCGGGCGTGGCGTCGGTCCCCGCGGCCGTGGTCGAAGGAGTCGTCTCGCTCGCCTCCGCTGACGGGTGGGACGGTGAATCGTCGGACTGGGTCGACACCGGCGTACGAGTCCGGTACCACCAGGCAGCACCGACGCCGACGACGACGACGAGGAGAGCCGCCGCACCGATGGCCGTGACACCGAGTCCGGTTCCACCCGTGGAGACGACGACGCGGGGCTCACCGGAGACGAAATCGGTCTCGCTTCCGTGCCAGATGACGGTTCGATCGCGCTCATCGTCGGGCTCCGGGCCGACCGAGACGAGGTGGTACGCGTCGGGCCTACTGATCGACAGCCGCGTTTCGTCGTCGAGATACAGTCCCTCGATCGCGTCGCCGGCGTGGAGTTCGTCGCCGTCGACCGCGGCGAAGCCGTGCCACTTGAACGTGTATCTGACGACCCCGTACTCGGCACCGAACGATTGACGGGCGGTGTCGACGGTGAACTCCTCGGCCGACATCTCCCGATCCGTTGCGCTGACCGCCGTCGCCACGGTGTCGTCGATTCGATCCGCGAACTGGTCCGTGTACGCGTCCGGATCCTCGTCGATATCGTCCCTGATGGATTCGAAGGCCTCGGTGCTCTCGGTATCGTCGAGACGAACCCAGAACTCGACGGACCACTCGGCGCTGCCGTCTTCCTGCAGCGAAATATCGAGCCGCGTCTCGTCGGCGTCGATCTCTTCCGGTTCTCCCGCGACGGAGACCGAATCCGAGCTACTCGGTTGGGCGGCCGTCATCGGCGCGGTAGCGACGGTCCCGACACCAACGAGGAGGACCAACAGCGCGACGCGGAGATTCATACGCCACCGTGCTACCAGTGGTGCTTAAAATAATCGGTCCTCGCTAATTCTTGTCAAAACGAAAGTCAACGTGTTAGCCGTTTCATCTCTCAGTGACCGACTCTCGACGACCGCTTACGCTCCAGACGGTGGGGCATCGCCGGCACCCGGGACGATACGTTGGATGGCCTCGCCGAGTGCGGAGAGCACGCCGCTAACGAAGTCGCTAATCGACTGGAGCAGATCCGTCACGAAATCGGGAACCGGATCGGGCAAGTCGACCGGCGGCCCCTCTCCCTGGGCTGTCGCCCCATCAGTTGGCTGTGCCGTTGCTGCAGCCGTCCCCCCGACGAGGACGACGAGAGCGATCATGACGACGAGTAGGTATCGATTCATCACACCAGTTTGAAAGACTCTCATAGACATTAATCCGTCACTCCGTTGCCTCGGTTTGCGTCGATTTCTCGACGATTTGTATCCCGTTTTCCACCAGTTTCCTCGAGATACGTTGGTCGAAGCCCCGTCACCGAGTGAGACTCCAAAAACCGCGTCCGGTTCGCGGCTCGCGGACGCGATCCACCGACTGCTAGCCGCGTTCCGACCACACGTATTTGAGCCACGACGGCGAAGGTCAGGTATGTCACTGCCAATCAATCCCGCCGCGATCGACCCGGAGGATTTCGGCGAGAAGCAGGCCGTCCTCGAGATGGACCACGAGGAAGCGATCGAACACGTCCGCGAGGTCTGCGAGGACGTCGGCTTCGGCATTCCCGTCGAGTTCTCGCCGTCGGAACTGTTGAACGAGAAAGTTGACGCAGATCGGGACCCCTACTACGTTCTCGGCGCCTGCAACCCCGAGATCGCCGATCAGGCGCTCGACGAGACGATGAAGATCGGCGGCCTCTTCCCCTGTAACATGATCGTCTGGCAGGAGGAACCGGGCCGACAGCGGGTCTACCACGCCTCGATCATGAAAATCGCCCGCCTGCTCGGCGCGGCGCCGGACAACGAGGCGTGGGCGGATATCATCGACACGACCGGCGACCTCACCGAGGAAGCCTTCGAGCGGTTCGATTCGGTCGAAACGGAGGTCACCGACTGACGCTACTCGTCGTCTCGAGCAGCGGACCACTATCTACCGGCAGCCGTCAGTCTCGGCCGAGGACGCGACGCGTCTCTCGAACCGCACAGTCGCCGTTGACCCTTGTTGATTCTGATTAGCGAGCCGAAATGTCAACACTTACGTCACGTTCGTGTCAGTGTTCCGTATGGACGTCCGAACCGCGTTCTTCGCCCTCCTGCTCGTCGTTCTCGGTGCGATCGCGACCCTGATGATCGCCCCCATTTTGCAGTACGTCATGGCTGCAGCCCTGCTCGCGTTCGTCCTCTATCCAGCCCACGATCGTCTCAAGCCGCGGCTGGGGCCGCGGCTGTCCGCACTCGCCTTGACCGGGTTCGCGATCGTCGCCGCCGTCGTCCCGCTGCTCGTTATCTCCGTCGTCGTCCTGCAGACCGTCGTCTCGTTCCTGAACGGATTCGACGAGGAACACGCCGTCGAGACCGCCCGCGGAATCGCGATCGACGATCTCGGACTCGAGATCGACCACGTCGAGGCCATCGAGGCGGCGATTCTCACCGAGGTCGAATCGTCGCTCTCCGACGCCGTCGAGATCGCGTTACTCGAACTGGTCGGCCTGTTGAACGCCAGCATCGAGATGGGGCTGGGACTGATCGTCTTCGTTTTTCTGCTGTACTACCTGCTCGTCGACGGCCCGGCGCTCGTCGCCTGGCTGAGTGAGGTCGCACCGATCGACCCGCACGTGCGCGACGAACTGCTCGAGGAAGTGAGCACCGTCACCTGGGCCGTCATCTACAGTCACGTGCTCGTCGCCGTCGTCGAGGGACTGCTGGGCGGGCTCGGATTCTACCTGCTCGGCGTCCCGAACGTCGCGTTCTGGACCGTGATCATGATCGTCGTCGCCTTCCTGCCCGCGATCGGCGTCTGGCTCGTCTGGGGACCCGCCGTCGGCTATCTCGCGGCGACCAGCGGCCCCTGGCCCGCCGTGGCGCTCCTGATCTACGGAGTCGCCGTCCTCTCGGTCGTCGACAACTACCTGCGAGCCGTCTTCGTCGACCGCGGCTCCGGGCTCCACCCGGCGGTCGTCATCGTCGGCGTCATCGGCGGTATCTACCTCCTCGGTATCATGGGCCTGTTCCTCGGCCCCGTCCTGCTCGCCGTGTTCAAAGCCGGGCTCAACGTCTTCAACAGGGTGACCCTCGAGGAGGACGAGCGACGGTCCGCGGCCGGTCTCGAGGCCGGTCGGGGATCGGCGGCGGCCGGCACGGAGCAACGGTTGGCGGAGTCGGACGGTGCAGATTAACACGGTGTCCGTGAGGCCGTCTCGCCGCGGATCTCTCGCGAACCGTCGCGAGTCAGCGAGACGTCGGTCGGAGACGGCGATCAGTCCGCCGTCTGGGGTTGTTCGGATCGATGTGTCGTCGGGATGTCGAACCCGGTCGCGGCCATCGCGAACAGCACGAGCGGCGAGAGGATTCCGAACAGGTAGTACGGCGCGTACGACAGCGTCGGCACGCCGGTTGCGGTAGCCATGAAGACGCCGCCCGCGTGCCACGGGATGAGCGCGCCGGTCGGCGTCCCGGCCGCCTCGACGGCCCGGGAGAGTTCGTCGCTATCCATCGAGAACTCCTCGTAGAGGCTCCGCAGCGTCATCCCCGGCAGCACGATGCTCATGTACTGCTGGGCGGTGAGCGCGTTGATCGCCATCGCGGAGAGGCCGGTGCCGGCGACCAGGCTACCGGAACTGGTGACGCCCTGAGAGAGGCGGTGTGCGAGCACCGCGAGGACGCCGGTCTTCTCGAGCAGTCCGCCCAGTACGAGCGCGGCCACGACGACCGTGATCGTCCAGGCCGAGCCGGTGAGCCCGCCGGTCTCGAGGAGATCGTCGACCAGTTCCGAGCCCGTTCCGGGTTCGGTGCCGTTCAGGAAGACCTCCCACGCGGGAACGAAGCCGGTGCCCTGGAGGAGCATCGACGTGAAGACGCCGGCGATCGTTCCGGCGACGAGCGTCGGCAGGGCGGGGTAGCCCCGAAGCGCGAGGGCGAAGGTGGCGACGAGCGGCAGGAAGACCAGCACCGAAACGTCGTACGTTCCGGCGAGTGCGGACTGAATCTCGGCGACGTCGTCCGTCGGGACGGCCCCGCTGGCCTGGAGGCCGAGGACGGCGAAGATGACGAGGGCGATACCGAACGCGACGACCGTCCCCGTTCGCATCCGGCGAATGTGGTCGTACAGCGGCGTGTTCGTCACGCCGGCCGCGAGGTTCGTCGTGTCCGACAGCGGCGACTGCTTGTCGCCGGCGTAGGCGCCCGAGATGACCGCACCGACGGTCATCGGACCGGGGACGCCGAGTCCGGCACCGATGCCGACGAACGCGACGCCGAGGGTGCCCACCGTCGTCCACGAGGAGCCGATCGCGAACGCGACGACGGCGGCCAGGACGGCCGCGGTGGGGAGGAAGACCGTCGGCGTCAGCAACTCGAGGCCGTAGTACATCATCGCCGGGATCGTCCCGGCGTCGACCCAGGTCGCGATGAGCGCGTAGATGGTGAAGATGATCAGG
Source organism: Natronorubrum halobium (assembly GCF_051351675.1). Classification (NCBI taxonomy): domain Archaea; kingdom Methanobacteriati; phylum Methanobacteriota; class Halobacteria; order Halobacteriales; family Natrialbaceae; genus Natronorubrum; species Natronorubrum halobium. The sequence continues at coordinate 4,035,122 of NZ_CP195595.1, read as the reverse complement.
ATCGCCTGCAGCCCCATCAGGAGTCCGTTTGCGATTCCGTCGTAGAGGTCGTCCCAGGAGTAGCCCAGATAGGTGCCGAACGCACCCGTGGCCACGATACTCCAGAGCAGCGGGACGTGGGGGTCGAGGCCGAGCACCGCAGAGCCCACGCCGAGAAAGACGACGACCGCGAGCACCGGAACGAGCGCGAGCCGAAACGACGGCCGTCGCTCCGGATCGAGTTCGTCGAACGTCGTCGGAGTGAAATCCAGTGTCATCGGCCGTGGTATGCAATCGAGGAATAAAAGAGACACGTCTTATTATCCATAATTATTCATCGCGGGATCCAGCGCCGTCCGCTCGACTGCCGGGAACTGATTGGCGAGTCGACGAGAACGCTGCTCGAGACGACGCGTGAGGAGATCCACCCGGAACGGCGCGTGAGGTGCCCTGCTCGAGGACGACGGTGTCAGCGCGGAGACGTCAGGACTCCTCTTCGCGCATCGACCCCTCGTCGTCCGCGAGTTCCTCGAGTCGGCGTTCGCCGTCGTACTGGACGTACGCCGAAAAGACCGCGATGACTGCGACGACGAACAGTGGAACCCCGACGAGCAACACGAGCACCGCCATCACGGCGAGCAGTTCGGCGCTGACGAGCGCGAGAGTCATACCGAGCGGAGGAGCGCGAGCGAGTTAGGAACTCGGATTCTCTCCGGTCGAGAAGGCGCTGAGGTTCGCTTGCAGCCCCGCTGCGAGCTCCGATTTCCGCCGGAGACGGGCGTGAGAGACCGGTAACTGCGTCGCGACCTCCCCGACGGCGTCGTGGAAGGTCTCGGCCTCGCCGTAGTTGCCCTCGAAGGCGTTCCGGACGCTCTCGCGAACCTGCCAGACGCCGACGGGGGCCCAGTAGTCGTCCGATACCTCCCGGAGGACCAGACACTTCGCCTGGCGACCGATGGACTCGAGGTACTCTAGCACACCAAGCCGGGCCGCGTAGTAGGCTCCCGCAGTTTCCTCGACGTAGCTCGAGCGTCCCTCGAACCCCTCCGAGGCGCTCGCGAGCCAGATGTCGTCGTGGGGGTCGGGATTCCAGATGCTGCCGGGCGCTTTCATCTCGACGAGTTCGAACTCCCAGTTACCCGGCGCGAGGACGATCCAGTAGCGGTTGCCGACGTACTCGTTGGCCCAGACCTGGACCTCGTCGATGCTGGGTTCGTTGCGGATGCCGCCGCGCAGGAACTGACCCACGGTGTCGTCGACGGCGGTGATCGACCACCGCGTGGGGACGAGGCGGCGCTGTTTCGCTTCGCCGAGCGCGCCCGCCGAGAGGATCGAGTTGATCTCGTAGACGTCGAAGCCGCGCCGATAGAGGTAGGTCATCGCGCCCTGGGCCTGCCAGTCGTCGTCCTCGAGGGTCTTCTTGACCTGTTTCGGGACGTAGGGATTCTCCCGCAGTTCGGCGTTTCGCGCGTTGGCCCGCGGACCGCGGGGCGTGGCGACGTCGGTGCCCGTGTCGAGGCCGAGATCCGGTGCGTCGTCGAGACCGATCTCGAGGTCGACCGGCTTTCCGGCGATGGCGACCTCCCGCTGGACGCCGACGAAGCCGTCCCAGGTGTCGTGGACGGAGGGCGCCAGCCGGCTCGCGATGCTCGGCGAGTCGACGTTCGCCCGTTTGCTGGAGTTCAACAGTCCCGTGCGGCGCTGGAGCACGTCCGGAATGTCGTACCCCTGCCGGTACCAGTTGCCGTCGGTGACGTACTCCTCGGCCGCGTCCTCGTCGCCGACCGGCGAGAGGAGCCCCACGGGGATGTCGGGATAGTTCGACCGTCCGACGAAGATCGACGGGGCCGTCGATCCCACGAGGGAGTCGCCGCTGAGCGCGTCGTCGAACCGTTGCTCGAACTCCGCTAAGTGGTCCGTGATCGCGTAGGACTTCTCCTTCGCGAGGCGCCGTCGCTCGGCCTCCTCGTCGGGCTCGAGATCCTCGATGTAGTCGTCGAGGCGCATTCACTGGGTGTAGGGAGCCACCGGCTTTGAATGTTGAGTTGCGAGACGGCGGTAGCTAGTGTCCGACCATGGAAACAGTCTCACGGTGCGAAATCGGCCGAGACGTTATGGTTCGACGGGTGGTGGGAAACCGACACCCGTGGAGCTGCTGCTCGTCGTGATCGCGATCCTCGCGCTCGGCGTCGGCGCGCAGGTGCTCGCAAAGCGCTTGCAGGTCCCCAGCGTGCTCTTTCTCATCGCTATCGGCGTCGTCGTCGGTCCCGAAGGGTTCGGCTTCGTCACCATCGAGACCTTCGGCGACGGGCTCACGACGGTCGTCGGCGTCAGCGTCGCCATCATCATCTTCGACGGGGCCTTTCACCTCCGTCGCGAGAAACTCGAGCAGGCCCCGCAGGCCGTGCTCAAGATGGCGACGATCGGTGCGGTGCTGACGTTCGTCGGTACGGCGGTCGCGGTCCGCTTCTTCCTCGGCACCGACTGGGACGTGGCCTTCCTGATCGGTGCGCTGTTGATCGCGACCGGGCCGACGGTGGTCACGCCGCTGCTCGAGGTGCTCACGCTTCGGGAACACGTCGGGACCGCCCTCGAAGCCGAAGGGATCTTCAACGACGTGACCGCCGCCGTCCTCGCGATCGTCATCTTCGAGGTCCTCGTCGTCGCGGACTCGCCGGAACTGATCCCGCCGGCGTTTCTCCAGCGGCTGGCGGCGGGCGTCGGTATCGGCATCGTCGCCGCGCTCGTCGTTTGGGTCCTCCTCGTTCACGTGAAACCGCCCGCGGGCGACGCCCCGCAGATGGCGCGGCTGGTGACGCTCGTCGGCGCGCTCATCGCGTTCGGCCTCGCCGAGTCGGTGTTCCCCGAAACCGGCGTGGCCGCGGCCGCGACCGCCGGCTTCGTCCTCGGGAACGTCGATCTCCCCCACCGGGAGGAAATCCTCACGTTCAACCGCGATCTCACGCTGATCGTGCTCTCGTTCGTGTTCATCTCGCTCGCGGCGTTGATCGACTTCGACTCGCTGTTCGGGCTCGGAACCGGCGGCATCGCCGTCGTCGTCGCGGTTACCCTCTTCGTGCGCCCGATCCTCGTCGCCCTCTCGGCGACGGACCGCCAGTTCAGCCGCGACGAACGACTCTTCCTCTCGTTCGTCGGTCCCCGCGGCATCATCCCGGCGTCGGTGGCGACGCTGTTCGCCCTCGAACTCGAGGCGGCCGGGCAGTTCGAGGCCGCCCAGACGCTCGCGGGGACGGTCTTTCTCGTGATCTTCATCACCGTCGTGTTGCAGGCGGGTCTCGCCCGCCAGATCGCGGACTACTTCGACGTCATTCCAATGCGCACCATCATCGTCGGCGGCGGCCGGGTCGGCCGGGCGCTCGCCACACGGCTGGAGAATCGCGGCGAAAACGTCGTCCTGATCGACGAGGATCCCACCGTCGTCGACGACCTTCGGCAGGACGGGTTTACCGCCCACGAGGGCGACGGCACCGACGACGAAACGTTGCGGGACGCGGGGATCGAGGACGCCAAGATCGCGGTCGCGACGACCGCGGACGACGATACGAACCTGCTGGTCTGCCAGCTCGCGCGGACGAAGTACGAGGTCGAGACGGTCGTCGCTCGCGTGAACAAACCCGACAACGTCGGCGCCTTCGAGACGCTCGGCGTTCGGGCGATCGACGTCTCGAGCGCGACGGCGTGGTCGCTCGACAATCAGATCGAACGGCCCGCGCTCGCCCAGTGGATGACGGAACTCGGCGAGGGCCACGACGCCCAGGAGATCGCCGTCACCGCCGAGGATCTGGGCGGCTCGACGATCGCCGAACTGGACGCCGAGATTCCCGACGGCTGTATCGTCGCCGTCATCGCCCGCGAAGGAGAGACGTCCGTTCCCAGCGCGGACACGGTACTCGAGGAGGGTGACAAAGTGACGTTCCTCGGTCGCGAGGACGCGGTGAGGGCGGCCGTTCGTCGGTTCCATCCGCACGACTAACGGGGGTAACTCCAGCGGCAGAATGTCAGAGGCAGAGGTCCGGTCTGGCGTTCACCCACCGAACCTCATCCTCCCCTTTCGGGCGCCACATAAAGTATCCGGACGAGTGTTTTCTGGATCAGAAAACGCCCGGGGTCGCGTACCGTGGCGCTTGCCGACACGCATCGCGATCCGGTCGTCGACCTCGAGCCCTCGAAAGACAACCGTTAAAAACGGCGGGCGGAAAGGGAGGGGTATGAGTACGACGGACGACAAGCAGACGCGATCCTGCGTTTCCTGCGGGATCAACATTGCGGGCACGAACGCCGCCGCGTTCAAGTGTCCCGACTGTGGCGCCCAGATCTACCGCTGTGCCAAGTGCCGCAAGCAGAGCAACCTCTACGAGTGCCCCGACTGCGGATTCACCGGCCCGTAAGATACCCATGGGAAAAGTAGCTGCCAAAATCAAGGTCATGCCGGACAGCCCAGAGATCGACCTGGACGCGCTTCAGGAGCGTCTCGAGAGCGCCCTCCCGGAAGGCGCGAAGATTAACGGCGTCGAACGCGAGGACGTCGCGTTCGGTCTCATCGCCCTCTACCCCACCGTGATCGTCCCCGACGGATCGGGCGGGACGGAGACCGTCGAAGAGAACTTCGCGGACGTCGAGGGCGTCGAAAGCGTCGGCGTCGAGAACGTCGGCCGTATCTGATCCGGTTTCCGGCCGAATTTCTCAACGGCTCTTCGCACGACGAGCCGCCGGTATCGCGATGGCGGCGAACTGATCGGCGGCGTCGCGGCACCCCTCGAGTCGCGTCTCACGGTCCGTAGGTGTCTCGCAATTCTTACTATCCCGCTCGAGAAACAGTTTCGGCGTGAACGTCCTGTCGGATCCGATGAAACGCCGGTGGCTCGCGTGGGGCGCGCTAGTGATCGTCTTCCTGCTCGTCAACCTGCACCGCCTTTCGACGGCCGTGCTGTCGGAGCGGTTGACCAGCGACTTCGAGACGACGGCGGCCCAACTCGGCACGCTGCACGCCTCGTTCTTCCTCATCTACGCCGCCATCCAGATTCCGACCGGCGTCCTCGCCGACCGACTCGGGCCGCGGTACGTCGGCTCGATCGGCGGGGTCGTCTTGAGTCTGGGCGCGGTCGGCTTCGCACTCAGCGGGAGCTACCTCGCGGCGTTCGGATCGCGCGCGCTCATCGGCCTCGGCAGCGGGGTCATCTTCGTCTCGATCCTGCGGTTCTGTGCGAACTGGTATCGCGCCGACGAGTTCGCGACGATGACGGGGCTGACCGGCAGTGTGGCCGGTCTCGGCGCAATCCTCGCGACGACGCCGCTCGCCGTCACCGTCGACCTGTTCGGCTGGCGGGAGACGATGCTCGGACTCGCGGTCGTCGGGTTCGTCGCCGCCGGAGCCGTCTACGTCCTCGCGCGACAGTCGCCGGCCGACGCGGGTCTCGAGCCGATCGAGGGCGTCCCCGAGCAGCCGACGGTCTCGCTCGAGGATATCGGCGGCCACCTGCGAACGCTCGTCCGTGACGTCGACCAGTGGCTGCTCTCGATCGTCTTCTTTGCGGGCAACGGCGCGATGTTGACGCTGGTGGGGATGTGGGGCGTTCCGTACATCGTCGTGGTCTACGGGTTCGACGTGACGACGGCGTCCTACTTCACCCTCCTCGCGTCGATCGGCGTCCTGTTCGGCCCGACGACCATCGGCTGGCTCTCGGACAGACGCGGCCAGCGACTGCTGCCGATGACGGTCGGTATCGGGCTGTTCGCGGTCGCACTCGCCGCCGTCCCCGTCTTCGGGCGACCGCCGCTTCCGATCGTCGCCGTCTCCTATCTGGCCTGTGGCTTCCTCTTCGGGGCCTCGATGCTCTCGCTGTCGGTCGTCAAGGAACGGTATCCGGCCGGCGCCAGCGGCGTCGCGACGGCGACCGTGAACACGGCGGGGTTCGTCGGCGGGACGATCCTCCCGACGGTGATGGGGATGGCACTCGACGCCTACCAGACCGGTGAGACCGTCGGCGGCACCGTCGCCTACACCGAGTTCGGCTACCGGGTCGCCTTCGGTATCCTCGCGGGCACCGTCGCCGTCGGCTTCCTGTGTTCGTGCTGGCTGCTCGTGCGCGACCGCGCGGCGACGTCCACGCCGGAGCGGGACCGCTCGAGCGCGCCGTAGGGAATCAGTCGATCGTTCGCTTCGACTCCGGATCGACCGCCGTCAGATACTGCTCGAGCAGATCGGGGAACTCCCGGCCCCGAATGTAGCGGAGCCCGAACTCCTCGGTCCAGTCGATGATCCCGTTGTCCTCGGTGACGACGCCGGCCTCGAGTTCCCGAGCGAGAATCAGGAGGTCGAAGTCCTCGCGCGAGTCGAGGACGCCGGTGCGCATCGCTCGCCGGTACTTGTCGCGCAGGTCGGAGATGACTGCGTCGGTCTCGGTCATGTGCTCGTGGTCCTCGAGGGGTTCGTCACCGGCATCGTCGACCTCGCGGACGGCCTTCTCCGAGACGCGCAGCCCTCGATCGACGCGCTGGCTCATCTCGTCGACGAAGCTGTAGACGACGTTCGCGGGGACCGACACTGCGTACCGGTCGGGATGCTTGCGGATTACCCACGTGTTCAGCTTCGAGTAGACGTCGTCGTCGACGTCGCGGGCCTCGAGCATGGTCGTGAGTTCGTCGTGGATCGTGGGCGGCACGTAACAGGAGATGCCGAGGTTGAGCCGGGCGTTCGCGATCAACTCGAGCAGTCGGCGGACGGCCTCCTCGACGGATTCGTCGTCCCGGCGGATCTCCTCGGTGATGAACAGCGAGGTATCGAGGACGAATCGCTGTTTGAACGCCTCACTGGACATACTGAAACGTTTGGGACGAACCAAGAAATAAGTGAACCGTCGGCGGCCGTCGCTCAGCGGTCCGGTTGCCGGTCCGGATCCGCACCCAGCCCCGCCTCCGAGATGATCTCCGCGCCCGTCGACGAGAGTTCGACGGAGATGTCGCCGGGGACGGCCTTGCTGATTTCGTCGACGTTGCCCGCGAGCACCGTCAGGATGTCGTCCGGGTTCGCGTACAGCAACATGTTGCCGTCCTGGCCCTCCGCGACGAGTTGCGTGTCGTTCAAAACGATCTGGTCGTTCTGGATCGTCGCCGCGACGACCGGGAGCGCCTCCGGCTTGCCCTGCTCGGTGTCCTTGACCTTTCGGATGTGAACGGCCTCGAGGTCGAGGACCTCCTTGTGCTCCCGGATCACTTCGGCACACGAGACCATATCCTGGAGCAGCGCCGACTTCTGGTGGCCGCCGTGCCCGTCGTCGCCGTCGAGACAGTGCTGGCAGACGCGAAGTTCGATTCGCATTGGGAGAGCGTTGTGGCTGGACACCGATGAGAATTCCGTTCCGGACCTCTCGACGCGGTGCTCGAGACGCCGAGCGGAGCGACGGCGTCGGAGTCGATCCACCCGTTCCAGTCGATTCGCCGTCCGGATGGAGCCCGTTTCTTTACGCTTCGTCCCGTAGTCCGACAGATGGATGACACCGAGTACCACAGGCTGCTCGGGATGGGTGAATCGGCCTTCGAGACCCTCGAGGAACACCTCGAGCGTCGAAACTACGAGGGGCGGACGTACCGGCACCTCTCGGACGCCCGGCACGGAGTCGAACGCGGAACGGCCCTGATCGCCGGCGAGGTCGTCCGCGGCTTTCCGAAGATTTCGCGGACGCTCGTCCTCGCGGAGGGCATTCCGACCCGATTCGCCGACCGCTGCGACCGGATCGCCGTCGAGGAGAAGTTGAACGGCTACAACGTCCGCGCGGCGCGGATCGACGGCGACGTCCTCGCGTTCTCGCGAAGCGGGATCGTCTGTCCGTTCACGACGCGCGTTCTGGATCGACTGGTCGACCTCGAGGCCCTGTTCGAGGCGTATCCGCGGGCGATGGTCTGCGGGGAGATGATCGGCCCCGAGAACCCGTACACGGCACACGATTATCCCGACGTCGACTCGCTGACCTTTCGGGCGTTCGACTGGCGCGACCGGGTGTCGGGCGACCCCCTGGCGGTCGAGCAGCGCCGCGAGCGCTACGACCGGTTCGAGGTACCCCAGACGCGACTGTTCGGCACCTACGCGGTCGGGGACGCGGCCGACGACGTTCGCAGCATCGTCGACGACCTCGACGCCGACGGCCGCGAGGGTGTCGTGATGAAGTCCCCCGACGGGACCGAGCAACTGAAGTACACGACGTCCGCCTCGAACCGCGGCGATCTGGCGTACGCGTTCTCGTTACCGTTCGACTACGGCAAACCGTTCATGTTCCGACGACTCATCAGGGAGGGGTTCCAGACCGTCGAGTGGGACGAATCCGACGACGTCGCGCGCGACCGTGCCCACGAACTCGGTGAGGCCATCCTGCTCTCGATGCGGGAGACGATCCGGACCGTCGCCGACGGCGACGCCGTCGGCGAGCGCCACACCGTTCGGGCCAGCCCCGAGACTGTCGACGTCCTGCTCGAGCACCTCCGCGGACAGGGGCTCCAGATCGAAATCGAGGCCGACCGTCGCGAGGACGGCGACCGCGTCTGTACGTTCTGTAAACGCACGCAGTCGACCAACGACAGGACCGAAAACTACCTCGAGGGTCACATCGTCCGGGAGTGAGACCGTCGGAGAGAATCACTCGAATAGCGGTCGTTCGTCCGCGGCCGCTCACTCGTCGCGTCCTGCGGCGATCGCTCGAATCCGCTCGTTACCGGAGTCGACGTAGCCGCCGTGGAAGCAGACGACGTGTTCGACCTCGAGAGCCGCGAGGTCGGCGACGGACTCGAGCGCGCGGTCCATGTCTGGCGTGAACTCGGGCTTCGGACCGGACAGCGGTTCGTCACCATCACCGTCGGCGACGAGCGCATCGCCGGCGAGCAACAAGTCGCCCTCGGGGAAGTACAACGAGACGTGGCCCGGCGCGTGTCCGGGGGTGTCGACGACCTCCATCGGCCCCGCCAACGTCGGAATCCGAACGCCGCCGGTGAGTTCCAGATCGACCGAGGCGGGCGGGTACCGATCGCCGTCACCCTTGATCGGGTCCCGTTTCCCCGTCACGTACGGCGCTTCCTCGCGATGGGTTGCGACGACCGCGTCGACGTGCTCGAGCAGGTCCGTGAGCCCGCCGGCGTGATCGCCGTCGTGGTGAGTCAGGAGGACGAGCCAGACGTCCTCGAGTTCGTAGCCCAGCGATCGGAGATGGGTTCGAACGGCCTCGACCGCCCCTTCCGGGCCGACGTCGATCAGGATCAGTCCCCGCTCGGTCTCGACGAGCGTCGGGGTGATCGTCAGCTCTCGGCCGCCGTAGTCGACCGTGATCGGGAGCGCGTGGACGCCTGCCTCGCGATCTTCGTTCGTTCCCATACGCCAGACGTTCACCGCCAGAACGAAAGGATTGTCGTCCGTCGGTCGGCGGATCCGATCGCTGCATTAGTGGGTTGATGCTAACAATAATTTAATTGGTAGAAGAATATAAATAATATTGGTTGTTGTTCTCGAGTATGAAAAATGCCTCCGGGTTTCCCACCCTCGAGGGAGAGACGGACCCGTTTGCCGACGCCGACGCGCTGTCACTCCCGGCGTCCGTTCGGCCGCTAGCTGCCGCCTACGACGAGCGTATTGCGGATCGGGATCGGTCCCTCTGGCGCTGGCTCTACCGCGCGACCGCCGAGTTCGGACTCTCGTGTGTCGAACCCGACCGGGTCGAGCACGCCCGCAGTGCGAAGGTCCTCGCCACGATGTTCATCACCGTGGTCGACGACGTCGCCGAGCGATACGGCGACCGGGAGACGCTCGCGGAACTGCTGAAGGTCCCCTTCGAGCACCAGGACGCCGATCCGACTCGAGCGGGCGCTGCCGGCGAGTACGTCCGATTCCAGCGGGAACTCTGGACGGCGTTGCGGGCGCTGTACGACGACGGGCCGCGGGCCGGCGAGTTCGCGAATCTGTTCCGGTTCGACCTCCGTCAGGCGCTCCAGTCGGTCGACTACTCCGCGCTGCTGGCGCAGTATCCTCCCCTCGCCTCCGAACGCGAACTCTGGACGTACGACGCTCACAACATGATGGTGCTCTGTTTCGCCGGTATCGATCTCGCGTACTCGCCGTCGTTCGACACTGCCGAACTCGCGCCGGTTCGGCAGGTCGTCACTCGAGCCCAACGGATGGCCCGGGTCGGCAACTGGATCGCCACCTGGGAACGCGAACTCGCCGAAGGCGACTGCAGTTCGGGGGTCGTGGTCCGTGCGCTGGAAACCGGCGTCGTCTCGAGTGCGGAACTGCAGGCGCTCCGGAGGCGACCGACGGACGACGTCGTCGAACCGGTCGTCGCGGCGATTCGCGAGTCCGACATCGAGGCCTACTTCGTCGACCGCTGGCGCAGCGAGTACGACGAGGCGGCGCAGTTCGTCGGAGCGGTCGAAAGCGTCGATCTCCGCGCGTATCTCGAGGGGTTCGAGACGATCTTTCGGGCACAGCTCGCGAACCGGCCGTCGAACTGATTGAATTGCGCAAAGCGCCGCGCAGCGGGCGTATCACTCGTCAGTATCGATCGATGGAGCGGAGTCCGGTGCTCAGTGAGCTGGCGCAGCTCGTTTCGGTCCGAGTAACCTACGTGCGACGATTCTTGCTCCGAGACCGATTCGATCAGTGAAGCGCCGACTCGATCGATCGCTCGAGGTCACCGGTCAGGTCGTCGACGTGTTCGATGCCGACGCTCACCCGGATCAGACCGTCCGTGAGGCCGGCTGCCACGCGCTCCTCGCGGGGAATTGCGGCGTGGGTCATCGGTGCGGGTTGTTCGATCAAGCTTTCCACGCCGCCGAGACTCTCCGCGAGCGTGAAGACATCGGTGTTCGAGACGACCTCGCCGGCCTCCTCGAGGCTCGCGTCGAGTTCGAAACTCAGCATGCCGCCGAAGTCGTCCATCTGTTCGGCGGCGATCTCGTGGCCGGGGTGGGACTCGAGGCCGGGGTAGTAGACCCGATCGACGTCGGGGTGGCCGTCGAGCCACTGAGCGATCGCGCGGGCGTTCTCGCAGTGACGATCCATGCGGACGGGCAGCGTCTTGGTGCCCCGCAGGACGAGGAAACAGTCGAACGGACCGGGCGTCGCCCCGACGGAGTTCTGGTAGAACCCCAATCGCTCGTCCAGGTCCTCGTCGTTCGTCAGGAGCGCCCCGCCGACGACGTCCGAGTGGCCGCCGAGGTACTTGGTCAGGGAGTGGGAGACGATGTCGGCGCCGAGATCCAGCGGTCGCTGGAGGTACGGCGTCGCGAACGTGTTGTCGATGGCACACAGCGCGTCGTTCGCGTGGGCGATCTCGGCCGCGCCCGCGATGTCGACGATCGACATGAGCGGATTGGTCGGGGTCTCGAGCCACAGCAGTTCCGTGTTATCCCGAAACGCCGCCTCGATCTCGTCGAGGTCGGTCATATCGACGAACGAGAACTCGATATCGTACTCCTCGTACACCTGCGTGAAGATGCGGTGAGTGCCGCCGTAGACGTCGTTACCGGTGACGACGTGATCGCCGGCCTCGAGGAGGTTGAGCACGGTGTTGATCGAGGCCATGCCGCTGGCGAACGCGCGACCGTAGTCGGCGTTCTCGAGGCTCGCCAGGTTCGCCTCCAGATCGGTTCGGGTGGGATTCCCCGTTCGGGAGTACTCGTAGCCCCGGTGGTCTCCCGGCGCGTCCTGCTCGTACGTCGAGTTGGCGTGGATCGGCGTCATCAGCGCGCCCGTTTCCTCGTCGGGGTCCTGTCCGGCGTGGATCGAACGGGTCTCGAGTCGGAACTGTTCGCCGTCGCTTCCGTCACCGGTGTCGCTCTCGCGGTCGTCCATACGGGCTCAACGGACTCGAGTGGGGTTACTCTTGCTTTCGCTTTCGGCCGATTCGGTCGGCGGCCGGCGCGCTCTAGATTCGTTGGGGTGTCGTGGACTCGGAGCTCGGTTCCGAGACGACGTGGTCGACGAGTTTCGCCTCGATCTTCCGGAGGTGCTCGCCGACCGTCCCTCCGGCGATACCGACCTCGCGGCCGATGTCCTCGTAGGTCGCGTCTCGCGGCGAACCGTAGTAGCCGAGTTCGAGGGCCGTCTCGAACAGCCGCCGCTGCTGTGCGGTCAGTTTCGCGAGGAAGACGTTCTCGTCGGGCGCGAACGCCTGCTTCGTCTCGAGAACGACCTCGACGTCGTCGGGGATCACCGACGTCGCGCGCTTGAACGAGCGTTCGGTCGCGAGGTAGGTCACCCGCAGGTCGCCGTCTCGGACGTAGGTCATCGGGGGATCGAGGAAGACTCGAAACTCCCGTGTGACCCGGAGGAGGGCGCGAACGGTCTCGTTCGGGACGAACAGGGAACAGAGGAAGATCCGGTCGTCGAACGCCTCGAGCCAGTAGCCGAGCGCGCCGAGTTCGTCGTCCACGAACGCCTCCACCCGGTCGAACTCGCCGCCCAGTTCGTACAGCATCACGCCCAGGTCGTCGGTAACGAGGCGGATCCGGTGGATCGCGACCCGTTCGACTCCCTCCCGCCGGTCGATCCGTCTCTCGAAGGGGTGAAACCACCCGTCGTCCGGAGCGAGTCGAACGTCGTAGTGACGCATACCCATCCGTCCGAACCGTCCACTCATTATTATCCGTTCGCAAAACCGGGGTTAAGGCCAGCTTTCCTGAACGCCCGAAAACAGGCGTTTTCGACGGCCAGCGTGAGTATTCTACGATGCAACAGTGGGCGTACTGACAGCTCGGGAGACTCGAAGCGGTCACGTTCGAGTCGGTACGTGCGAGCGAAGCGAGCGCGCCGCGTTCAACTACTCGCGAACAAGCGCCGCGCGACGACCGGTGGGCGGAAGACGTGCGTTTTATAACCGTCACCGATCAAGAGCCCCGTACGACTATGCCACACTCTAATGGCCCCCGTCAGGGAACCCGGCGAAAACTCGCGAACGATCCTCGAGACCGCGGGACGTCTCCGCCACAGCGAGCGATTCAGGAGTACGAAGCGGGAGAGAAAGTCCACCTGAAGATCGACCCGAGCGTTCCGAACGGACGCTACCACCCTCGCTTCGACGGTCAGACCGGCGAAGTCGTCGGCAAACAGGGCGACGCGTTCAAGGTGCAGATCAGCGACCGCGGCAAGGAGAAGACCCTGATCGTCACCGCGGCACACATGCACGCACAGAACCAGGACAAGAACCGGATCTAAGCCAGGAATGACGATCTTCAAAGAGATCGTCGACGAGGAGTTCCTGACGATCTCGGAGACGAAGGAGCTGCTCGCCGACATCGAAGCCGAACGCGCGCTGGACGAAGAGCGTGAGCTGCGGTACGAACTCGCGCGAGCGATCGAACACGCCAACCGCTTTGCGGTCCTGGAGCCCGAAGAGGCGCAGGAACTCGTCGACGACCTCGAGGCGCTCGAGAAGGTCGACGAACCGACGGCGTACAAGATCGCCAATCTCCTGCCGCGTAACCGAGACGAACTTCGCTCGGTGTACGCCCAACAGCGGTACTCGCTCTCGGGAGACGAACTCGACGAGATTCTCAACGTCCTCGCGCAGTACGTCTGACGGCGACCGGGCCGACTCTTTAAGTACGCCCTCGTCGTATCGAAAACCAATGAGCGAAGCCGACAGCGACGGGACGGATATCCGGCGCGCAGTCGTGTTGGACTATCTCGCACACGGGCTCTCCGACGACGGGCGGCCACAGTACGAGAAGTCACCGGCGGGGTACGCCCTCGGAGTCGACGATTTTCAGCTCTATCAGGTCGCCTTCGACGAAGAGGAGCGACTGACGATCGGGAGCGAAGTCGTCGTCGAACCGCCCGGGGAGCGCGAAATCGTGACCGAAGCCCACCGCGTCGACTACGAGAACCTCTCCTCAGGTGCCCAGTCGGAACTCGAGTACGTCGTCGCCGATCTGGTCGAGGAGAACGAACAGCGGTTCGTCGACTTCTACAACGACGCCCAGCCGATCACGCTGCGTCTCCACCAACTCAATCTCCTGCCGGGGATCGGGAAGAAACTCCGCAACGGGATCCTCGACGAACGCAAACGCAAGCCCTTCGAGAGCTTCGACGAGCTTTCCGAACGCGTCTCCGGGCTGCACGACCCCGACGAAGTGCTGGTCGAGCGGATTCTCGAGGAACTGCGCGACGACGACCTCAAATACCAGACGTTCGTCGGCCGGCGCGAGCAGGAACAGAACCAGTAGGTCGGCTCCTGCAGTTCGCAGCGTTTCGAGTGCGGGACGACGTAATCGCCCTCGAGAGGCATCCGGTGGTCCGGTGGCGTCGAGAAGCGTTCGACGTCGACCTCTCACTCGTTACTGCCGTTCTTGCGCCCCCACTCCGAGCGTCTGCGCTGTCGGGAGTTCCCAGCCGTACGTGACGGCTGCGACTCGCGTCCCGACGGTCACGCTCGCACAGACGGCTGCGGCGGTACTACCGGTCCACCCGAGCGTCACCACGAGCCAGTACGTGAACCCGCCGAGTACTGCACAACTCGCGTAGAAATCTCCCAACAGGATAAACGGCGACCGGTCCAGCAGGATGTCCGCGAAGGCGCCACCGCCGACGGCGTTGATCGTCGCAATCGCGACGACGCCGAACCCCGAGACGCCGGCTTCGGTGGCGACGATCGCTCCGGTCGTCGTGAACGCAGCCAGTCCGATCGCGTCGGAGAGGACGGTCGCCGGATGTTCGTCCGCGGCATCGAGTGCGAGGCTCAGACCGATCGCCAAACAGACGCCGAGCAGTCCGAGCCCGATCTCGATCGGCGACCTGAGTACGAGCGGAACGCGATTGACGAGGAGATCCCGCGTCGCCCCGCCAGCGAACGCCGTGGCGAGCCCGACGATCGTCACCCCGAACAGATCGAACTCCTCGCGAATCGCTTTGGTCGACCCGACCACCGCGAACGCGACTAACCCGATCGTGTTCATCGTCGCAAACGGGTTCCCGAACAGGATCTCGACGAACTTCAGCGTCACTGCATTCACCCACGCGGCAGCGCGTATTGAGGGCTACGGATCGAGTCTCTCCCGTCCCCGTTCGTCCGGCCGAGACGGTGCGTTTACACCTGCCCCCGCCGAAACGCCGCCAATGAGAGATCCAGACGGACTGATCGCGCGGGCGGGCGTCCGGGGCGATCCGGACCGCGATCAGCACTTCCTCGTCGACGACCGCGTCCTCGATCGACTGCCGACCTACGTAGCGGAGATCGACGCCGACACCAGCCATCTGCTCGAGATCGGCGGCGGGACGGGCGCGCTGACGGATCGGTTGCTGGCGATGGGCGACGAGGACGACGAGGTCACCGTCGTCGAACGCGACCGCGACCTCGCCGCCTTTCTCCGCGAGGAGTTCGCCGACGAGATCGATGCCGGACAACTGACCGTGATCGAGGGCGACGCCCTCGAGGTCGCGTTGCCCGACTTCACCGCCTCGGTGTCCAACCTCCCCTACGGCGTCTCGAGCGAGATTACGTTCCGCCTGCTGCCCGAAAAACGCCCCCTCGTCCTGATGTTCCAGCAGGAGTTCGCCGAGCGGATGGTCGCCGAGCCCGGGACCCCCGAGTACGGCCGGCTCTCCGTCTCGACCCAGCACTACGCGGACGCCGAACTCGTCGAGTCGATTCCGAAGGAAGCGTTCTCGCCGCCGCCGGCGGTCCGGAGCGCGGTCGTCAGACTCGTGCCTCGCGATCCCGACTACGCGGTCGACGACGAGGAGTTCTTCCTGCGATTCGTCAAGGCGCTGTTCACCCAGCGCCGGAAGACGATCCGAAACGGGATCCGGAACACGGCCCACATCTCCGGACTCGAGGAGCCCGACGCGGTCGTCGAGGCGGCCGACGAGGAGATTCTGCAGAAGCGTGCCGGCGCGATGGCACCGGCGGAGTTCGCGGCGCTGGCCCAGCTCGCGGCCGACGTCAGCGCGGTGGGTGAGGGACAGTAAGGCCGTGACGGCCACTCTCGGGCGGACGAGAACCGTTGGCAGTATCGACACCGACCGACGGATACTCGTAGCTACGCGGACGACAGCCTCGAGAGACGACGACTACCTATGTCCGAGATACTGACGGGGTTCGACTGGCTCTCGAACGTCTTCGAGACGACCAACGGCAGACTCGCGGTCACGTTCGCAGCGGTCGGCGTCCTGCTCGTCGTCCTCCTCTCCTATCGCCGGCTTCAGGGGTGGCTCGCCGAGCGAACGCGGCCGCTGTACAGCGACATCATCTCGGTGAGCGTGTTGATCTCGACCTGTCTACTCAGTCTGGCCGTCGTCCTGGGCGTCTGGGACTATACCAGCCAAATTCAGTCGGTTTACGCGGATCAGGATCTCGGTAGCGACGTCATCGCGCGCGGCGTGTTCACGTTCGTTCTCGTCATCGGGACGCTCATCGCCACTCGATTCGTCCGCCGAGTGCTCCGGGAGGTGCTCGGCTCGGCGACGGCCGTGACCGACCATCAGCGAGAGATCACTCATCGACTCTCACAGGTGCTGATCTGGTCGGTTTCGCTCGTTATCATTCTCGGCGTCTGGGTCGACGACCTCGGCGGCCTGCTCGTTGGGGCCGGATTTCTCGGTATCGTCATCGGTATGGCCGCCCGGCAGACGCTCGGCACGGTCATCGCCGGCTTCGTTCTGATGTTCGATCGGCCGTTCGAGATCGGCGACTGGATCGAAGTCGACGACGAGGAGGGGATCGTCACCGACATCTCGATCGTCAACACCCGACTCCAGTCGTTCGACGGCGAGTACATCATGATCCCCAACGACGTCATCTCTTCGAGTATAGTGACGAATCGGTCGAAGCGCGGCCGACTGCGGGTCGAAGTGGACGTGGGGATCGATTACTCGACCGATCCCGAACGGGCCGGCGAGATCGCGAAAACGGTGGTCTCCGATCTCGACGAGTCGCTGATGGCTCCGTCACCGCAGGTTATCACGAAGGAGTTTGCCGACTCGGCGGTCGTGCTCGGCGTGCGGTTCTGGATCGACAATCCGAGTGCGAGACGCTTCTTGAAGGCTCGAACGGTCGCGATTCACACGATCAAGCGGGCATTCGAGGACGAGGGTATCAAGATCCCCTACCCGCAGCGGGAACTCACCGGCCGGGCCGAAACCGGCGGGTTCCGGATCGCCGAAGACGGGACTCGAGCGGCGAGCGACTCGTCGCTGGATCCACAGGAGAACGATATGGACGACTCAGCCGAACCCGACGCAACCGACGAACCGACTCGAGAGACGAAAACGGGAACGCCCTCGGAGGACGACTGATGGGGCTGGAAGACCGGCGCGGCGTCGATACGGACGTCTACCAGCCCGCGGAGGACTCCCACCTGCTCGCGCAGGCGGCCTGTGAGCGGCTCACGGCCGATGACGGCGGGGGCGAACCGCTCGTCCTCGAGGTCGGCACGGGCTCCGGCTACGTCGCGGGGCGGATCGACGAGGAGACGACCGCGCGCGTGATCGCCGCGGATCTGAACCCGCACGCGGTTCGACAGGCCCGCGAGGAGGGACTCGAGGCGGTCCGCGCCGATCTGGTCGCGCCGTTCGCCGACGGCGCCTTCGACGCCGTCGTCTTCAACCCGCCGTACCTTCCGACCGATCCCGACAACGAGTGGGACGACTGGATGGAACGCGCGCTGTCGGGCGGGGAGGACGGCCGGGCCGTCATCGATCCCTTCCTCGCCAGCATCGGTCGCGTGCTCGCCCCCGACGGCGTCGTCTACCTGCTCGTCAGCAGCCTGACAGGGGTCGACGAGGTCGTCGAGGAGGCCGGCAAGCACGGGTTCAGCGCCGTCGCCGTCGCCGACGAGTCGTTCCCGTTCGAGACGCTGACGGTGCTCGAGTTAGTCCGGTAACCCGGTATCGGACCCGAATCTATTTTGTGTCCGATTGGAAACGGTCGGACTAATGCCCTCCTCGAGACGAACGGTTCTGACGGCTATCGCCGCCGGAAGCGTCGCGTTCGCCGGCTGTTCGACGCTGACTCGCTCGCCCTCGCCCGACGATCCGCCGGCGGCGGGCGTCGACGAACTGCCGGATCCCGAGGATCACATCTACGGTGCGGACGGCAGTTGGTCGAATTTCGGCTGTAACGCGTCCAACACCCGCGAAGTCGCCGACGGAAAGGCACCCGTCGACGGCGTCAATGAACGCTGGCGCGTCGAGGTGGCACAACTCGCCTACCACGCACCCGCGGTCGCCGACGGTCGCGTCTATCAGCCCGATTTCCGAACGCTTCGTGTCCTCGACGCCGCGGACGGTGCGGAACTGTGGACGGTCGAGGACGGCAGGACGGCACCGCTGGTCCGGAACGGCGTCGCGTACGTTTCGATCGGGAACGCGATCCACGCGCTCGAGGCCGAAACGGGTGAGACGCTGTGGGAACGCGAGTTCGAGACGCCCGGTAACGTGACGACGCCGGCGACGTACGCCGGTGACGAACTGATCTGTGGGGCGGGCGAACAGGTCGTGGCGCTCGATCCCGAGGACGGTTCCGTGGCGTGGCGACGCGACGTGTTCGGACAGGTTCTCCATCACGCGGCCTTCTTCATGGGATACTCGATCGTCGTCGCGACGGAAGCCGGAATGGTCTACCTGCTCAGTGAAGACGGGATCGGGGGGCGGCGCTGGCAACTCCCGGCCCCACCGATGTGTCCGCCGAGTGCGGACGCGAATTCGATCTACGTGAGTTGCCGAGACGGGAGGACGTACGCGCTGACGGACGATGACGGACACGCGGACGGCGTGTACTGGGAAGTCGAGACGGGATGGACGGAACGCGGGATCGGCGTTGCGGACGGTCTCGTCCTCGTCGCGGGTACTCACGGTTTCTCCGCCGTCAGCTCCGACACCGGCGAGCGCTACTGGGAGTACGACATCGGCGACTGGCGACACACGGCCCCGGCGTACGGCCGCGAGACGGTTTTCGTGGGTGGTGACCGGCTGCGAGCGTTCGATCCCTCGCCCGGAAGCGACCCGGATAACGGGCCCGCACTCCGGTTCGAGCGGGAGTTCGAGGGACGCGTCGGTCCCGGACCGGTCCTCGACGACGGCACCCTGTACGTGGTTGCAGCAGTCGAAGACGAGTCGTACGCGTTGCTGGCCCTCGAGTAGCGCTGGTTCCAGACGACGAGTACTTCGACGGCGGCGAACGAAAACCGTTCGAGGCCGTTTAGGCCGGCAGGTTCGGAAGCACCGTCGCCAGCGCCAGGATAATGACGAACGCCGTCACGGAGATGATCGTGGTCAACACCGTCCAGATTTTCAACGTCTCGCCCTCCGTGAGGCCGCCGATCTCCTTGATGAGCCAGAAGCCGCTGTCGTTGAACCACGAGCAGATGTTTCCGCCGGCACCGATGATCAGCGCGAGGTAGACCGCGCTCACGCCGAGTTCCGGCACTTGCGGGGCCATGATTCCCGCCGTCGTGATCATGGCGACGGTCGCAGAGCCCTGCGCGATACGAATCGCCGCCGCGATGACCCACGCCGAGACCAGCACCGAGATACCGGCGCCGCCGACGCTGATGAGGTCGACGATGTACTCACCGATGCCGGACGCCGCGAGCAAGGCGCCGAACGCACCGCCGGCGGAGGTGATCGCCGCGATGTGTCCGCCGCTCTTGAGCGCTTCGACGAGTTCGTCGTTCCAGACGTCCTGATCGAGGTTCCGGATACGCAAGTAGGTCACCGCGGCCACCAGCGCGGCCGCGGTGAGCGCGAAGTTCGGATCGCCGACGAAGGCCGCGGCCGGCTGTGCCGCCTCGAGCGGTCCCTCGACCGCGTCGAGACCGAAGTAACCGTCCGCAGCCAGATCGAGGAGGTAGTCGAGCGTCGTGTTCGACGCGACGAGGACGACCGCGAGCAGGATCGGCAGCGAGGCCTCGAAGACGCCGGGCAGTGCCGACAGCTCTCGTTCCGCGAGTTCGTGTGCGTCTTCGGCGGTCGATCCGACCGTCTCGCGGAGCGGAATGTCGTCGAGTCGGCGGTTGATCCACTTTCCGTAGAGGATTCCCGAGACGATCGCCGTCGGGATAGCGACGATCGCACCGATGACCATCGTCCACAGGAGATCGGCTCCGAGTTCGAGCGAGACCGCGAGCGGGCCCGGCGTCGGTGGAACGAGCACGTGCGTCGTCGCTGCACCGGCGCCGATGACGGCGATGTACAGCGCGTAGTCGCGGCCGGTGCGGGCCCGCATCGAGCGTGCGAGCGGCGTCAACAGGAAGAACACGTTGTCGAAGAAGACGGGAATCGACAGCGCGGTACTGCTTCCCCACAGCGCGAGGTAGGAGCGCTCCTCGCTGATCAACGACTGAAACGCCCGAACGATCCGTTCTGCGGCACCGCTCTCCATCATCGCCTTGCCGATGATCGCGGCCATCAGGATCGGAATACCGACCCCTTCGAACGTCTCGCCGAGGCCGACGGCCAACTCCGACGGGACGTCACCGAGCGGAACCTCGGCCGTCACGATACCGACGATGAGGCCGGCGATAATGAGACCCAGTACGGCGGGTAATCGAAGCCACACGAGCAGCGCGATTACGGCGATCAACCCGATTGCAAAGACAATCAGGGGATTTTCAAACGCCATACGCTGGCATCCAGCACGAGGTAAATAACAATTAGGAATTCGAGACCGTATAAATATTTGAGCGGTCACATAAAACTAATGATGCTTCTCGGATACTCGAACGCTGTATCGGCGTCGATTCCACGTCGCTCGACGGACGACAGTGGCGGTTCTGGACGCGATATCGCACTCTACTACCCCACCGACAATTACTGCCACGTATTTGTTGATATGGAAAATATTAAGCGTCGGTATACCCTACCCGGTCGCACGATGACTGAGTACGTTTCGACCACGCCGGGGCTCTTTCCGCTCCCGGACTGGGCGAAAGACGACCTCTCGGACCTGAAAGGACACCAGAAACACGACCTCATCGGTGGTGACGAAGGCGGGGAGATCGCCGCGGCCTACGAGAACGCCCGCACCGAAGTGATCGAGGACCAGCAGGAGGCCGGCCTCGACCGAATCGTCGAGGGGCAACTGCGCTGGGACGACATGCTCGCCCACCCGCTGGCCGTCCACGACGCCGTCGAAACCCGCGGCATCGTCCGCTACTACGACAACAACAACTTCTATCGAGAGCCCGTCGTCGACGGTGAACTCGACTTCTCCGGCGACGTCGCGAACGAACTCGAGGCTGCGGCCGAACTGTCCGACGGTGACGACCTGCAGGCCGTCCTTCCCGGCCCGTACTCGCTGGCCGACCTCGCAACCGACGAACAGTACGGTGACGAGGCCGAGTTCCTCGGTGCGATCGCCGACTTCCTCGAGGGCGAAGTCGACGCCTTCCCCGAGCACGAGACGCTGTTCCTGCTCGAGCCGTCACTCGTCGAGGACGCGCCCGAAGACGGCGCTGACGAACGCGCCAGCGAGGCGATCGATCAGGTCGCGAGCGCGACGGACGCCGACGTCGTCGTTCAGCCCTACTGGGGCGCACTCGAGGAGAAGGTCTACGCCCACCTGCTCGACGCCGACATCGACGCGGTCGGGTTCGACTTCGTGGCCAACCAGGACGACAACGTCTACAACATTCAGGAGTACGGCGCGACCGGCGACATCTCGCTCGGCCTCGCCGACGGTCAGAACACGCTCGTCGAGGATCCCGAAGCGATCCGCGACCGCGTCGACTGGGTCGAAGACCAGCTGCAGGTCACCGAGTTCGAGACAGTCTACCTGACGACGAACACGGAGACGTTCTACCTGCCGTACGCCAAGTACCAGGAGAAACTCGAGGTCCTCGCCGAAGCCGCGGACCTCGCGGAGGTGACAGCCGCATGAGCACGAACGAGAACGAAAACAAGGATCAGTTCCGACCGGAGAATCACGAGAACGACCACTTCCTGCTGACGACCGTCGTCGGCAGCTACCCGAAGCCCAAGTGGCTCAACCGCGCGAAAGAGCTCTACCAGGACCCCGACCACGGGTTCGACGAGGACGACTATCGAGAGGCCAAAGACGACGCGGCCCGCCTCATCACGAACGAACACGAGCGTGCGGGTCTCGACGTCGTCGTCGACGGCGAGATGCGGCGCAACGAGATGGTCGAGTTCTTCGCCCACCGCATCGACGGCTACGAGTTCAACGGCCCCGTCAAGGTCTGGGGACACAACTACTTCGACAAGCCGAGCGTCGTCAGCGAGGTCGAGTACGACGAGAGCTGGCTCGTCGACGAGTACGAGTTCACCGCCGAGGCCAGCGACCGACCGGTCAAGGTCCCGATCACGGGTCCCTACACGCTCGCCAACTGGTCGTTCAACGAGGCCTACGACGACGACGACGAACTCACGCTCGAACTCGCCGATCTCGTCAACGAGGAGATCGAGAAGCTCGTCGACGCCGGCGCGCGCTACATCCAGATCGACGAGCCCGCGCTAGCGACCACGCCCGACGACCACGCCATCGTCGGCGAGGCGCTCGAGCACATCGTCGAGGATATTCCCGAGGAGGTCCGCATCGGCCTCCACGTCTGTTACGGTGACTACTCGCGTATCTACCCCGAGATCCTCGAGTACCCCGTCGACGAGTTCGACCTCGAACTCGCGAACGGCGACTACGATCAGCTCGACGTCTTCAAGGACCCCGAGTTCACCGCCGATCTCGCGCTCGGCGTCACCGACGTCCACGTCGCCGAGGTCGAATCGGTCGAGCAGATCGAGGCGAACATCAAGAAGGGACTCGAGGTCGTCCCGCCGGAGCAGCTCGTCGTCTCGCCGGACTGCGGCGTGAAGTTGCTGCCCCGCGAGGTCGCCTACGGCAAGATGGCGAACATGGTCGAAGCCGCCCGCAACGTCGAGGCCGACCTCGACGAGGGCAACGTCGACGTCGAACGCGGTGCGCCGACGCCGGCCGACGACTGACGACCCTCTTACGGTATCCGGTTGGTTTTCCTTTCGGAAGCCGTCCCTGGCGTGTTTTTGCGGTCGTGGATCGGCTCCGGACTCGCTCCCGTCGATCAGCTCGTTGCTCGAAACGGTGAACGGGTCATCTGCAGTATCTCCCACCAGACTTATCATCTTGTTTTCACACCTGTGATTCGTGTGAAACGAGGACACTAGGCAACGACGTGGCCGTTACCAGGTAACACATATGTCTGAAAAGGTATACGGGAGGAGAGATCCAAGCGGAGCGTGATGCAAGAACGCGTTCCGAAGCGAAGCGAACTCCGCGACGACGTTGCCGAACATCGTAGCCCGGGCCAGGACGTCGATCCACTGTTCGTCAACCGGTGGTCACCGCGTGCGATGACCGGCGAACCGCTCGACGAGGACGAGTATCTCCCCCTATTCGAGGCCGCGCGGTGGGCACCGTCCGCGTTCAACAACCAACACTGGCGGTTCTGCTACGCGACGCGGGAGGACGACGAGTGGGATACCTACGTCGATCTTCTGTCCGAAGGAAACCGAGCGTGGGCGACCGACGCGGCCGTGCTCGTGGTGATCGTCTCGAAGACGACGTTCGACCACAACGATGAACCCGCACCTGTCCACTCTTTCGACACCGGTGCGGCCTGGCAGAATTTCGCCCTCGAGGGCGCGCGCCGCGGTCTCGCGGTCCACGGAATGGCCGGCTTCGACTACGAGCGTGCGGCCGACGTCCTCGAAATTCCCGACGAGTACGCGGTCGAGGCGATGGCCGCAATCGGCGAGCGCGCACCGCCCGAGACGCTTCCCGACGAGCTGGAAGAACGCGAGCAGCCGAGCGGACGCAAGCCGCTCGAGGAACTCCTCCACCGCGGCGGCTTCGAGTAATCAGGTCGCCTCGCTGTTGCTGTTGCTGTTGTCCCCCGAAAACGGTGTCGGACGAACTCGATCGAAACGAATTCTCGAGTATGCCGATCCGGTTCACGGTGTCTGGTCGAAGTGCCATCCGGACCGAACGGCTGGAACGCGGATGCCTACCGTGCTCGAGGCCGCCGAAGATCGACTCGAGTCGGTCCTGTAGGACCACGACGACGAGACGTGGACGGGAGACTATCGACGGCTACGGTTTCGGGCCGTCCACCTCTGATCGCGCGTGCCGTCAACGCTGGATCTGCCCGGATTGCCGGTCTCCGATCCACGCGCACCGTCTCGTCGGAACGCCGCTCGAGATTCCGTTTCAGGCTCAACCGCTTTTCCGCCGCGGCCCGAACGACCCGTATGGACGATCCGTTCTCGAGCGACACGCTCCGGGGACGAACCGGCGAGAGCGGGATCGCACACTGGTTCCTGCTCGATGCGAACCGGTGGATCCTCGCGGGATTGCTGTCCGTCGTCGCGTTCGCCGCCTTCGTCGCGCTCGGTGCAGTCGCCGTGCCGCTTCGCGACGCGATGGCGGACGGGACACCAGTCAACACGGCGTTTCAGGCGCTGATCGCCGCGATTCTCACGGGCGTGACGCTGGTCGTCTCGATCAATCAGCTGGTGCTCTCGCAGGAACTCGGTCGACTGGGTGACCAACAACAGTGGATGGACGAGGCCATGGAGTACCGACGGGGCGTCGAGGACCTGTTCGGATCGGTCGGCCCACCCGATCCCTCGCAGTTCCTGCAGGCGCTCGTGAAGACGAGCAGCGACCGGGCACAAGACCTGCAAGCGGCCGTCGCCGACAGCGACGACGACGTCCTCCGCCGCCGGACCGATCGACTGGTCGAGAACGTCTGTCGAAACTCCGACGAGATCCACTCTCAACTCGAGACGTCGGATTTCGGCGATTTCGGCGTCCTCCGATCGGGGCTGAACTACAACTATTCCTGGAAGATTTACGCGGTTCGACGACTCCGCCACGAGCACGAGGACACGCTCGACGACGACGAACAGGAGGCCTTCGGCGACCTGATCGACGTGCTGACGCTGTTCGGGCCGGCGCTCGAGCACTTCAAATCGCTGTACTTCCAGTGGGAACTCGTCCACCTCACGCGATCGATCCTGTACGCGGGGTTGCCGGGGGTGGTCGCCGCGACGGCAACGGTACTCTATCTCGACCCGGAGTCAGTGCCGGGGACGCTGCTCGGCGTGGACAACATGGTGTGGGTGGTCAGCGCCAGCGCGACCGTCGCGCTCGTCCCCTTCTTCCTGCTCGCGGCCTACGTCCTGCGGATCGCGACGATTTCGAAGCGGACGGGATCGCTCGGGCCGTTCATCCTGCGGCACGCGGAACGAACGGAGGCCATCGACTGGGACGAGTAGCGGGGCTCGGGGAACCATCCTCTCCTCACACCTCCAGTCCGTCAGGTCACGCTCGCTCCTCGCGATCACCCTCCCGGCTCGTCCCGATCGATATTCGCCCGTTCCGTCGAACGACGATGCCGTAACCGAAGAGCGCGAGTTCGAGAACCACGTCCGGTTTCGACCCCCCGTCGGTTCGAGCGTCGTCGACTGTGAACGTGAGCGACACGAATTCCGGATCGCCAGCCGCGACGGCTTCGACCGTCTCCGCCGGCACGCCTCGTATCACGCCCTCGACGGTAAACGCGAGCACGTCGGGCGTCGGTGCGGCCGATGCCGGGTCGTCGTTTGCGACGGCGGAGATCGGGTCGCTCTCCGGAACGAGGTCGTCCGCGTCGGGGGTCGCGATGCCGACGTCGATCGTCTCGAGTCGGAGTGACGCCTCGTCGGTGAGATCGATGTCGACCGTCCGTGACTCGTCGACGGCGATCGTCACCCGTGCGGGGTTCAGCGTCGCTCCCTCGAACGCGGCTAGCAGCGCTTCGGTTACCGATAGGGTACCCTCTACGGCGAACCCGATGCGATCCGGTGACTGTCGGACGACGCGCTCGTCCGTCAACTGGACGCTGTCGGTATCGTTTACGGTGAGTGTGATGCTCATACTCCCTCGATAGGTGGTCGTACGTCTTACAGACGGGAAACTGTATCCGCTCCCGAACGTGGACGACCGGCTCGAGCGGCCACGAGGGCGGGTTACCGATCAGGCCCGGTATCCTCGAACGTGTAGAATCGCTCGTCGCAGGCGGGACAGACCAGCTTCTCCGACGGGAGTTTGCCGATCGGCGTCACCTCGCCGCAGCAACTCGAGCGACTGATGGTCACCGCCTCGTCACAGAGCGGACACCGCTCGAGGAGCGTTCGGAGCGGCCGACCCGCGGCGCGGCGAACCGCGTCGGACTCGACGCGGGACTCGAGGGCACGCGCGGCGGCGAGTTCGGCGATCGCGATACCGCGCGAGAGCGTGACTGGTGCGCCGGTCTCCGGCATGAGGACGATCACGGATCGTCCCCAGCTCCGCCTCGAGTGCGCGGTTCGACCTCCTCACGAACGAACCCACCGTCCACTCCGCGAGTGCGGACGTCACCGACCACATGCTGGATACGACGGTCGAGACCCGCGAGAACGACACCCACGCCGACGAACAGGCCGCGTTCTTCGACGCGATCGAGAACGGCGGCGACGCGGGTTCCAGCGTCGAAGAGGCGCTGACCGTCCAGCGGATCGTCGACGGGATCTACCGCTCGAGCGAGGACGGGCGGTCGGTCGCACTTGACGACACCTGACGGCTCGAGTAGGGGCGGTCCCCGCGCGGGTGCGTCGTCGGACGGTCGAGCAATCGGCCGATAACAGCGTAGTCGCTACCGCGATTTTATTTTTACTACGATAGATAGAAATATATTTTCCAATGGCTCCGCTACCGTTTCGTATGGACATCGGTGTACACACGCCACCGCTGGCGGACGAATCGCTCGAAGGAGCACTCGCCTCCCTCTCCGATATCGGCGTCGACGCGATCGAACCCGGCGTCGGCGGCTATCCCGGCGACGATCACCTCGTTCGCCGGGAGTACCTCGACGACGAGGACGCACAGGCCGAATTGGCGGAGCTGCTCGAGACCTACGAGATGCGAATCAGCGCGCTCGCGTCGCACAACAACCCGCTGCATCCGGACGGAGACCGCGCTGAGGCGGCCGACACCGAACTCCGCGAGGCGATTCGCCTCGCCGACCAGCTCGATGTGAACGCGGTCACCTGCTTCTCGGGACTGCCAGCCGGCGGCCCCGACGACGAAGTCCCGAACTGGATCACGGCTCCCTGGCCCTCCGAACACGCCGAGGCTCACGAGTACCAGTGGGCGGTCGCCCTCGAGTACTGGTCGAACCTCGCCGCACACGCCGACGAGCACGGCGTCGACCTCGCCATCGAGATGCACCCGAATATGCTGGTCTACGAGCCCCACGGGATGGCCCGGCTGCGCGAGGAGACGAACGATCGCGTCGGCGCGAACTTTGATCCCTCGCACCTCTACTGGCAAGGCATCTCGATCACCGACGCGATCCGGTATCTCGGCGAGCGCGACGCGATTCATCACTTCCACGCGAAGGACACTCGAGTGTACGAGGAGCAGGCCCGCGAAAAGGGCGTCCTCGACACGACGGCCTACGACGACGAGCCGAACCGCTCGTGGCTCTTCCGGTCGGTCGGTTACGGCCACGACGAATCCCACTGGAAAGAGATCGTCTCGACGCTCCGGATGGTCGGCTACGACGGCGCGCTGAGTATCGAGCACGAGGACTCCCTGACGAGTTCGCGCGAGGGCCTCGAAAAGGCCGTCGATCTGCTCGATCGAGCAGTATTCCGAGAGCAGCCCGGGAACGCGTACTGGGCCGAGTAAGTACAGGTGAGGTACGTCCCGCCCAGTATATGAGACGTCATATCGGTCAGCTCCGGTTAGACTTATCGTTGTGTGTTTTTAAGCTGTGCTCATGGACCGGTTTCAGAACACGAGACAACCCGATTGGGACTGGTGGGGGAAACTGTGGCCCGCGCCGGGGGAAACACTCCGCGAACTCGGCCTCGAATCCGGTGACACGGTTGCCGAAATCGGAAGCGGAAACGGCTATTTCGCGCTCCCGGCTGCTCGAATCGTCGCGCCCGCATCGGTCTACGCGTTGGATATCGACGAGTCACTACTGGCGGAGCTATCGCACCTCGCCGACCAGCAAGCCATCGAAAATGTCACCGTTCTCACTGGTGATGCTCGAAAGTTATCACAGCACGTTCCCGAACCCGCCGACGTCGTCTTGATAGCCAACACCTTCCACGGCATTGACGAGCCGGAAGCGTTCGTTCAGCAGGCGTTCGAATCACTTCGCTCCGAGGGACGATTCATCATCATCAACTGGAAGGACCGCCCTCAGGAGACGACCCGAATCGCCGGTGAGCCGCGCGGACCGCCGACCGAGTTGCGGATGTCCCCCGAGGAGACCGAACGGACGGTTCTCGACGCGGCAGCGTTCGCTCTCGAAGATACCATCGAACTCCCGCCGTATCACTATGCGCTCGTGTTCGAACGATAAGCACGTCGAGTCTGCGCGAGTTTCCCGAGAGTCCCACAGAGAACGCCCTCGCGACGAAAACCACTAATTACACTCGTTGTGAACGAATACGCATGTCACTCGAAGTCGGCGTTCTCGGCTACCGATTCATGGGGAAAGCACACGCGAACGCGATGGCGCGGCTGCCGATGTTCTTCCCGGACGCGCCGGACGTCGAACGCAGCGTCCTCGTCGGCCGCGACGAGGACGCGCTGACCGACGCGGCGGACCGACTCGGGTTCGACTCCGTCGCGACCGACTGGACCGAGGTCGTCGACGACGTCGACGCGTTCTACAATCTCGGGCCGAACCACGTCCACGCCGAGCCCTCCATCGCGGCGCTCGAGGCCGGCACACCGGTCTTCTGCGAGAAACCACTTGCACCGACGCTCGAGGACGCCGAAGCGATGGCCGAAGCCGCCCGCGACGCCGGAGCGGACGTCCCAGCCGGCTGTGCGTTCAACTACCGGTTCGTACCCGCGATTCGGTACGCGAAACGGCTCCTCGAGGCGGGCGAACTGGGCGAGATCCACCACGTCCGCGGGCGGTACCTGCAGGACTGGCTGGCCGATCCCGAGGCCCCGTGGTCGTGGCGCAACGACGAGGAGCTGGCCGGATCGGGCGCGCTCGGCGATCTCGGCGCACACACGGTCGACCTGCTTCGGTTCCTGGTCGGCGACGACGACCTCGCCGGCGAGATGGGGCGCGTCAGCGGACACTTGCAGACGTTCGTCGACGAACGGCCGGTCCCCGATTCGGATGAGACGCGACCGGTTACCGTCGACGACGCCTACTCCGCGCAGGTCGAGTTCGAAAACGGCGCGATGGGGACCCTCGAGGCCTCCCGTTTCGCGACGGGCCACAAGAACGACCACACCGTCGAAATCCACGGCTCCGAGGGGAGTCTCCGGTTTTCCCTCGAGCGGCTGAACGAACTCGAGGTCCTCCGCACGGACGAGAACCGGGGCTACGAGACGATCCTGGTCACCGACGAGGACGACCCCTACGTCGACCACTGGTGGCCGCCGGGCCACGTCCTGGGCTGGGAACACACGTTCGTCCACGAGAACTACGAGTTCTTGAGTTCGGTGGAGAGCGGTGGTGAGTTCGAGCCGAGCTTCGAGGACGGGCTCGCCGCCCAGCGCGTGCTCGCGGCGATCGAGGAGAGCGACGAGAATCGGGAGTGGGTCTCGCTCGAGTGAGGACGCTCGTCACCGTCCGTTGGCCGGTCCCGGAACGAGCGGCAGATCGACGGCGAGAGGCCGACGGTATCGCGGTAGCAACCCCCTCGTTGGCCGCGTTCTGACGCGAGTCACACGCTCTCTATCGCTGGAATACCGGCTGCGAGATGATTCACCCAAATGATCAAAACATATTTTCGCGTGCTAGTTGGGAGCAACTATATCAGGATAGGGCCTCAATCGTTATTTACACATGCTCGATAGGCAAGGCAAATTATACGACGCATTGTCGAACAGACGACGCCAGCAGCTATTGTTTGCCTTGCTGGAAGACGATCTCGTAACCGATTCGTTGAACGAACTCGACACGCCGCCCGACGGTGACCGAGAGACTCGCACGGCGAGGATCGAATACCGACACGTCCACCTTCCGAAACTGGACGACCGCGATTTCATCGACTGGAGCCCCGACGTGAGTTGTGTCGAACGGGGGCCTCGCTTCGACGAAATCGAACCGACGCTGGAGCTACTGGCCGCACATCACGACGGGCTATCGATAATCGAGTGAGATCGCGCGCCGGTACGTTCGACCGATCCGCAGTTCTGCACGGGATACCTCGACGTAGTGCGGGTGTCTGCCGACTAGTTCGTCGGTAGTGCTACACGCTCGAGAGTTCGTGGCCGACGATCGCTGGCTGCCGATCGGCCTCGTGACAGTCCCGAACTGACGACTCAGTCTCGAATCCACCTACTGGTGACCGGAGCCGGACGCTTCGGCCTTGATGACCGTATCGATCTCGTCGTACCGAACGCTCTTGCCCTCGGGAGACTGGTCGTCGAGTTCGAGATACGCCGGTTCGAAGCTCGTCACCTCCCCCGAGTGTTCCGGATCGTCGGCATCCGTTCGTTCTCGGTTCCAGATTTCGACGACGTCACCGACCGAGACGTGTTCGCGGACGAGGTCCGCGGCCGTCTGTTCGTCGGCGTCCGGCGGAACAGTGAGTTCAGTCATGTCGATACGGGAAGACGGTAGCGAGGCCGGTAAGTGACCCCGCGTCAGACGACGGGCGCTTTTAACCCAGCGACCGCTCGACCGCTGGACCGTCGATCCGCACCGTCGCCGTCGAAACGGCCGCGATACCCCCGATTCAGACGACAGTTTTTGTACGATAGCGCCGAACCGAGGGGTATGACGACGATCAAGGACAGCGTCCACGACCACATTCGGGTCGACGGCGTGGCGCGCGAACTCCTCGATACCCCCGCCGTGCAGCGACTTCGAAACATCCGTCAGCTCGGCACCGTCTCGCTAGTCTATCCCTCGGCCAACCACACTCGTTTCGAGCACAGTCTGGGCGTCTATCACCTCGCCTGTGAAGCCCTCGATCACCTCGGTATCGACGGCCGGCGGGCCGAACGGGTCCACGCTGCGGCCCTCCTCCACGACGTCGGTCACGGTCCGTTCAGTCACAACCTCGAGTCGGTAACACACCGACGAACGGGCCGGTACCACGACGACGTTCACGAGCTCCTCTCGGAGGGGGACGTCGGTGATGTCCTGCGCGACCACGACCTCGAGCCGGCGGCAGTCGCGGACCTCGTCGCGGGCGAGGGCCGGTTCGGACAGCTCGTCTCGGGCGAACTCGACGTCGACCGGATGGACTACCTGGTGCGAGACGCCCACCACACGGGCGTCCCCTACGGGACGATCGATCACGGCCGACTCGTCCGCGAACTCACCTTTACCGACGGCGAACTCGTGCTGGACGAGGGGAACGTCCAGGCCGCCGAGAGCCTGCTGGTCGCACGGGCGCTGATGAACCCCACCGTCTACAGTCACAGCGTCGCCAGACTCACCAAGGCGATGCTCAGGCGCGCGTCCGAACGGCTGCTCGAGTCCCCCGACACCGACGTCGACGCCGAGACGCTCCAGCGGATGGACGATCACGACCTGATCGTCGCCCTTCGAACGTGTCCGGAGACGAGCGAGTTCTCGCGTCGGCTGGACCAGCGAGACCTGTACAAACGGGCGGTGTGGGCGGAGATCGACGACGTCCCCGGCGGGATCATCGAGTCCGACCACGAATCGATCCGAGAGTTCGAACGCGAGGTAGCCGAGAAGGCGAGCGTCGATCCGGAGTGCGTGATCCTCGACGTTCCCGGACGGCCGTCGATGAAGGAATCGACGACGCGCGTGCTCGTCAACGGCGATATTCGTCGACTGGGTCAGCAGTCGCCGCTCGTCGAGGCGCTGCGGGCCGCCCAGTACTCCCAGTGGCGACTCGGCGTCTACTCGCCACCGGAGATGCGCGAACGGGTCGGCCGGGCGGCCGTCGACGCGCTCGGACTCGATATCGAGGGCGCGCTCGTGCGGGAGGTCCGAAACGGGCTGGACGCGACGCTGGATCAGTTCGTCGACTGACGTCGCGGCTGCCGGTACCGGTTTTCGAGGGTGGCTCGACCGCGCCGCGATCGTCACGGCCGGCGTAAAGTCAGACCGTTGAGAGTTCAGCCAACCAGAAATACGTCCTTGACGGACAGTAGTGACCGCCATCCGGATCGGTCCGCCGTCGATTCGGCCGTCAGTGCTCTCGATTTATCACCGTCCAGATCGCCTCAGAGAATCGGTTTGTGCGACTGTGGTCGTCGGTTATTAGCGTTCGGCGATCGACGCGTCTCGACGACCACCGTCGGGAGAAACCTCCCTTCGTTACGAACTAAATCGTCCACTAATTCCGGATTAACTGGTACTCGTGGTAGTGAAACGTTCTGGTAGCTTTTCCACTGGTATCGTTGCGAGACCATTCATGGACGAACACAGTCCACAGCGACGAACCGTTCTCAAGGCCGGTGCGGCGGCGGCGTTGCTCTCGATCGGCGGGAGTTCCGCGACCGGCGCGCAGGAGACGAGTGCCGACAACGAACGGGCCGCCGAGATGCTTCGGGAGTTCTACGACGGCTATCTCGAGGGCATCAGTCAGGCGGTCGCAACCGACGTGCGGATGGAAGCGTCGATGATCGAAAACGGTACCGACGAGCCGTGGCCGCTCGCGGTCTGGGACGACGTCGAAGACGCGCGCAGCCGAGGAATCACGCTGGGTGCCAGCGAAGGCGGTTCGCAGCCGTTCTGGGACGAATACAACTCGTTCGATCGCGAGTTCGACGGCGGTGACGGCACCGACGATGACGAGGATGCCGGCAACGGCGAGATTACGGTCGAACTGCTCGCAACCAACGCTCCCGTCCCCGCGGGCGAGACACTCGAGGTAACGGCCGAACTCGAGAACGGCTCCGGGTCGGAGACCACGGCTGCCGTCGACCTCGTCGTCGGACACGATCCGACGGTGGTCGACACCGCCTCGATGACGGTCGACGAGACGGAGACGGTGACGCTCGAGTTCGAGACGGCGACCGTCGCGAACAGCCAGACGTTCCCCGTCCGGGTCGAGGGTGCGGACGACGCGGCCGAGACGTCAGTCGACGTAATCGGGACCGACGAGCCGGTGTGAGACGACGAGGCTGACGAACCGACGGTTGCTCTGTACGGGACTGACGAGCCGACGGATACCAGTACGGGACTGTTACTTCCCGCTGCGGTCGCGTCTTCCGCACCCAGAACCCCCTCATCGGTCCGGTTGCAGTGAAACGGGCGACGCAGCGAGTCCCGAACCCGGACATATCACTGTACATGAAGATAACTTAAACCGATCCCTCGGGTGCTATGGGTCACGAATGGCCCAGACGACCGCAACTGCTACTTCTTCGGACAGAAAATCAACCACCAGCACGAATATGTCGATCACGACGCTGGGTGAATCGACGACCGGACTCGAGGTACGTGTTCTCGATACGATACGAGCCAAGTCGGCGTCCCAGTGGAACGACGTCGTCGAGCGAGCGACGTGTGGCAGCGTCTTTCATCGCCACGAGTGGCTCGAGGCCATCGAGACCGGACTCGGATACACGCCGCGGCATCTCGTCGTCGAAAAGGACGGCAACCTCATCGGCCTCTTACCGAACTTCGTCGTCGATATCGATAAGACCCCCTTCCGGCGGCTCTCGTCGGTCTACCCGGGATTCGGTGGGCCGTTGGCCACGACCGACGTGAGCGAGACGCTCGCGTTGCTCACCGATGCCGTTCCGGATCTCTGTACCGGCCGGTCGGTCGTGCATCAGATTCGGGCGCTCGATACGAAGTATCTGCGGTACAACAACTACCTGCAGTCGGAAGGGTACGATCCGTACCGACGAGAGTGTCGGTTTCTGCTCGATCTGACACGGGGGTACGACGACATCTGGAACGGGATGAGCAGGACGAGGCGGCGAGGGATCGAACAGGGACAGGACGTCGATTACGAAATCGTCGAGGAGGAACTCACACTGGAGAACCTCGAGCGATTTCATCGCGTGTACAGACAGGTGATGGACCGCGTCGACGGCGACGTCTATCCGCTTTCCTTTTTCGAACAGCTGCTGGCGATGCGAGAGCGACTGCTCCTGTTGACGATCCGGATCGACGGCGAGTACGCCGGCGGATTTCTGGAACTCCTCGACGAAGATCGGTCGTCCATCCACGGCTTCTTCGCTGCGGTGCCACAGGAGTACTTCGACGCGCACGCGTCGGAACTGCTCTACGACTACGTGTTTCGGTGGGGGATCGAGAACGGCTACGAGACGTACGACTTCGGGAGCACGAACTCGAGTTTCGAGGACGGCGTCTTCAGGTTCAAAGAGGGCTTCGGCGGTCGACTGATCCCCATCCTCGTCTGGGAACGCGGCTGTAACCCGCTCTGGAAGGTGCTCAAAACGGGTCGGTCGCTGTACTGGCCCCACCGGTGAACCGCCTCGGCCTGCGCAGTCCGTAGACGTCCATTTCTCTCGGTTCGCCGATGACTACCGGTTCTTCTCGGTTCGTCGATGGGCGATGGTACTCACGGTCTCCGAGAAGGTCCGGGTGCGAGAATTGAACTGCGCGTCTCAGTCGGAACGGACTGAAGGATGGTCACTACCCCAACCCGGACACGAGTGCATCCGAATCAAGGAGAGGTTCGTAAAAAGGCCTTCTGTCAGATTGCCTGGCGTGAGAACTCGACCGATCAGTACCAGGCCCCGCCGGAGGAGACGTTGATGTCCTGGCCCGTCACGTGACGAGCGTCCGAACCCGCGAGTTGGACCGCCAGTGCGGCGACCTCCTCGGGCGGGACCAGTTCGTGGATCGCGAGCGTGTCGAGCACGTCGTCCTTGGCGTCCTCGAACTCGATCCCCCGCTCCTCGGCCTGTCGTTCGAAGGCGTTCCGGATGCGCTCGCCCTCGACGGGGCCGGGACAGATCGCGTTCGCGGTGACGTTGTCCCGGCCGAACTCGAACGCGAGCGAGCGAGTGAGACCGATGACGCCCATCTTCGAGGCCGCGTAGGGCGTTCGGTTCGGATACGGCCGCTTGCCGCCGATCGAGGAGACGTTGACGATACTGCCGCGGTCCGACTCCCGGAGGTGAGGGGATGCCTCGCGGACCGCACGGGCAATGCCGACGACGTTCACGTCCAGCGTCTCGAGCCACTCCTCGTCGGTCGTCCGCTCGACCGGGGCCGTCGGCCCGGCGATGCCGGCGTTGTTCACCAGACAGTCCAGCCCGCCGAACTCGTCGGCGGTGGCCTCGATGGCGTCGGCGACGGATTCGGAGTCCGTGACGTCCGTTTCGACCGTCAGCGTTCGCTCGGGCTCGTCGATCAGTTCTTCGGTCTCGTAGATCCCGTCGCTGCGGGCCGCGAGCGCGACGTTCGCGCCCGCGTCGGCGAACGCGACGGCGATTTCGCGGCCCAGTCCTTGACTCGCACCGGTGACGAACGCTGTGGTATCGTCCAGCATACTCGAGTCGTCGAGAAAGACCGCCTAAAACGTTCCTGCCGGTGACTCGTCCCGTGGCGGATGCGTACTCTTCCGCGGCCCCCACGGTCTTGAGCCTCGAGACCGACTCACGAACCGATGCGAGCCGCAGCCTTCACCGATCTGATCGGCCCGGACGGCGTGAGCGTGATCGACCAGTCGGATCCCGAACCCGGCCCGGACGAGGCCGTCGTCGACGTCGAAGCGAGCGCGATCAACCGGCACGACCTGTGGATCCTCGAGGGCGACTCGGCGATGATCGACGCGGACGACCTCCCGTTCGTCACGGGGCTGGACGTCGCCGGCGTCGTCAGCGAGACCGGCGAGTCCGTCAGGGGTGTCGAACCGGGTGACAGGGTCGTGCTCTGTCCGAACGAGACCTGCGGTTCCTGTCGGTTCTGCAGCGAGGGACCGGAGAACACCTGCGAACGCTTCTCGCTCTATCACGGTGGACTGGCGGAGCGGGCTCGAGTGCAGGCCGACCGCCTCATCGTCCTGCCGGACGACATCGACGCCACCGCGGCCGCCGCGCTGCCCACGGCGTATATGACCGCCTACCACATGCTCCGGCGGGCCGACGTCGGTCCGGGCGATCTCGTCTTCGTTCCCGGCACGACGGGTGGGGTGGGCGTCGCGACCGTCCAACTGGCCGATATCCTCGGCGCGCGAACGATCGGGACGTCCTCGTCGGCGGCGAAACTCGAGCGCGTCGAGGAACTCGGTCTCGACTACGCCATCCAGGCGACCGACGTGGACGAGATTCGGGATGCGGTCGCCGATATCGGCGATCCCGACGCGGTCATCAACCATCTCGGCGGCGAGTACACGAAACTCGGACAGCACGTGCTGCGCCGCGGCGGGACGATGGTCGTCTGCGGCCGCACGGCCGGTAACGAGTCGACCGTCGACGTCGCGAACCTCTTCCTCGGCCACAAGCGCGTCGTCGGCTCGACGATGGGAACCCAGGACGATCTGCGACGGCTCGTCGAGTTGACCGCTTCAGGAGAGCTGT
Source organism: Natronorubrum halobium (assembly GCF_051351675.1). Taxonomy (NCBI): domain Archaea; kingdom Methanobacteriati; phylum Methanobacteriota; class Halobacteria; order Halobacteriales; family Natrialbaceae; genus Natronorubrum; species Natronorubrum halobium. The sequence goes on along the minus strand of NZ_CP195595.1, from coordinate 3,998,664 downwards.
CGCCGGAAATCGATCGGACGTTCCCGCTCGAGGAAACCGCCGACGCCTTCGCGACGATGCAGGACCGCGAGAGCATCGGCAAGTTGGTCGTCGAACCGTAGTTCAGCAGCCTCCCTCGGGCGGGTTTCGGCCGCCCCGGCCATCCACCGCCGGGCGGGAATGAAAGGGGCTTTCGGCGTCGGCGAACCCGGACGAAGTAAGCACCGCAGTCGAACGGAGTGAGACGAGGAGCACAGCGAGTCCCGGGAGCCGAGGTCGAAAGGGGCTTTCAGGGTGTTCCCGTTTGCACTCGCGGTATTCGTCTTTTTCCCAGCTGGGACTAGCCGGAACGCGCTGGCCGGAGCTATTTCCCCCGTCCCGATGTCGACCGCTTATGACCGATATCGCCATCACCGGCGCGTCAGGACGGGTCGGGAGGGAGGCTATCGAAGCGTTCTCCGACGAAAACCTCACGCTCTTCTCGCACAGCGAGACCGAGGACCTGGATACGACGCCGATAGATATCGCGAACCGCGAGGAGTTCGTCGACGCCCTCGAGGGCCAGGACGTCCTGATCCACCTCGCGGCCAACCCGAACCCGCGGGCGGAATGGGACGAGGTTTCGGGACCGAACGTCGAGGGCGTCTACAACGCCTTCGAGGCCGCAGCGGAGAACGACGTAGAGCGGGTCGTCTTCTCGAGTTCGAACCACGCGGTGAACATGAAAAACACCGTCTCGCCGATTCGGCCGGAGTCGACGGTCGGCAAGCCCGAGATCGTCCGGCCCGACGACGAGATGGATCCGGACACCTACTACGGCGTCACGAAGGTCTTCGGGGAGGCGATGGGCCACTACTACGCGAAGCGTCACGGGATGGACGTGGTGAACCTGCGGATCGGGTGGCTGCTTTCGGAAGACGAACTCGAGCAGGAGGTCGCCGACCGGGACGGCGCGGGCGAGCGCTTCGCCCGCGCGATGTGGCTCAGTGCCGACGACTGTCGGCGGGTGATCGAGGCGGCCGCGACGACGAGCCTCGAGTCGAACCCGACGACAGCCCACGGCATCTCGGACAACTCCGAGCGGTTTCTCTCGCTGTCGGAGACGATGCTCGAGTTGGGCTATCGCCCGCAGGACGACTCGGCGGACGTGTTGGGTGACTGATGGGAATGGTAACTCGAGGCGGTGGGGCCGTTCGGCGTCGGCCGATTCGCAGACCGTAAGACCGAATAGCGACTGGTACGTACCGAGACATATGTCGACTAAGGTAGCCGAATCGTCGGGCTACGGACCGAACACTCAGATGTCCCTGTTCGGGTACATCATGGCGGGGATTCTCGTGATTATCGCGCTCCCGTTGCTGCCGGTGATCATTCCCGCGTACATCATCTGGCGAGCGGTCGCCGGGAGCGAGGAGCGCGAACACAGCTTCGAAGCGTGGCGAGAGCGGTCGGGTCGCCCGCCTAGCGGCTCGTAAAGGAGAACTTGTATCGCGAATCGTTCTGACTCTCAATTCGACCTGGTTCTACGCGGTACGCGGTGAGATGGGAGCTCTGATGCAACGCATAGACGAGCGTTCCGCTCGCTCTGGCAACGGGGATTTCCGCGTCCTCCCCAACCGATTCATTCGCTTTCCGAGGCCCTCGCGTTGCTCGCGCCTCGCTCCGCTCACTCATCCCTCACGCAGTGTTATCGTCCACCCTCGCTTTCGCTCGGTCGGACGAAAGTGCGCGCCACCGCACGTGGATCGTCCACCAAGCCTCAGTCGTCCGCGCTCGCGCCGGCCAGCGCCGACGGCGGGCCGCCGGGCAGTTCGTCGCGGTCGTGGGGTGCGTCGAACGCGAGATCCGGCCCTCGAGCGACGATCCGGTTCGGATTCACGTCGGGGTGGGTCGTGTAGTAGTGTTCCTTGATGTGGTCCATATTCACCGTCTGTGCAACACCTGGCGTCTGGTACAAGTCCTTCAGATACGGCCAGAGGTTGTCGTACTCGCGGACGTACTGGACGTTACACATGAAGTGGGTGTGATAGACGTTGTCAAACCGGACGAGCGTCGTGAACATGGCGACGTCGGCTTCCGTCAGCTGGTCCCCGGCGAGATACCGCTGATCGGCCAGCACGTCGTCCCAGTGATCGAGCGCGGCGAACAGATCGTCGACCGCGTCGTCGTAGGGCTCCTGTTTGGTCGCGAAGCCGGCCCGGTAGACGCCGTTGTTGATCGGCTCGTAGATCTCGTCGATGATTCGGTCCACGTCGTCCTGCAAGCCCTCGGGATAGAGATCGACGTCTCGGTCGGCGATCTCCCCGAACTCGGTGTCGAGCATTCGCATGATCTCTTTCGACTCGTTGTTGACGATCGTCCCCTCCTGCGTGTCCCAGAGGACGGGCACCGATACGCGGCTCGTCACGTCCGAATCGGCCTCGACGTACAGCTGTCGCAGGTAGTCGGCGTCGAGAACGGGGTCTCGCGTACAGCCCTCCTTCTCGGGCGTGAACTGCCAGCCGTCCTCGTCGCGGTAGGGGTCGACTACCGAAACCGAGATGGCGTCCTCGAGTCCCTTCAGCGCCCGCACCACGAGCGTTCGGTGCGCCCACGGACACGCGTAGGAGACGTAGAGGTGGTACCGGCCCGCTTCGGGCTGGAACTCGGCGTCCGGATCGTCCCGGATCCGGTCGCGAAAGGTCGTCTCCTGGCGTTCGAACGAGCCGTCGTCGTCGGTGTACTCTCCAGCGTCCGTTCGCCACTCGCCGTCGACGAGCATGTTCATACGCGTCGTACGGGCTCGAGGGTCAAAGCGTCTCGCTGACATCCGTGTTACCACCGTGGAAACACTGTCGGCGGTCAGTCCACGTCGCGATCCAGTAGCTCGCGCCGATCCCGACGAGGCGGGCGCCCTCGGATCGCGTCACGCGTCCGCCGGTCGCGAGGAGTCCCGTCGCGATGGCGGTCAGGGCGACCAGCCAGGCGACGCCGTGGAACACGGCGGGGTCGACGGTCATCGGACGCACGACGGCGGTGAGGCCGACGACGAGCGGGGAGATACCGACCGACTCCGCGACGCTCGAGGCGGCCGCGACGAGCCACGTCGCGCCGAACCGGAGGGCGATACTGCCGCCGACCACCAGTGCGAGGCTCTCGAGGACTCCGATCAGTTCGTCCCGCTCCAGAAACCGATAAACGAACCGAGCCGACTCGAGGCGGCTCGTGGAGGTACGGCACGGCTGGAGGATGTTTTCCAGCGGACGGTCAGTGATTGGCGTCGCAACATGTCGATTGGCGGCACTTCACTCGTTTTTAGGCAAGACTTTTCAGCGAGAGTTTGATTATACATCTCGTGAGTTCAAATGAGTGGTGTCAGTGATGATTCGACCGATGGCGATCCGACGGATGCGTTCGTTCAGGGAACCGGCGACGACGAACCACGAATAGCGTTTTACGGCGGCCGCGGAATGAGCGCGCTACCGATCGCGTTCTTCATCGTCTGGGCCGTCGCACAGACGGCGCTCTGGCGAATCTCGGACACCGGCGGACTGATCGTGGGCATCCTGATCGGCCTCATCGCCGGGATGTTCTTCGTCCGCGGGAACTGGAAATCGTACGCGAACACCATCTTCGAGGGGATGACCCAGCCCGTCGCGGTGACGGCGATCGTCGCCTGGATCTGGGCGGGGATGTTCGCCGAGGTGTTACAGGACGGCGGCTTCGTCGACGGACTGGTCTGGTTCGCCGACGTCGCCGGGATCGGTGCGACGCTCTTCCCGGCGGTGACGTTCGTCCTCGCAGCGCTGTTCACGACGGGGATCGGGACCGGATACGGCGCGGCTATCGCGTTCGTCACGCTGTTCTTCCCGGCGGGCATCCTGCTCGGTGCGAACCCGGTCTTGCTGTTCGGTGCGATTCTGTCGGGGGCGATCTTCGGCGACAACCTCGCGCCGGTCAGTGACACGACGATCGTCAGCGCCGTCACCCAGGATTCGGACATCGGTGGCGTCGTCGCGTCGCGATTCAAGTACGTGATCATCGCCGCCGTCATCGCGTTGGTCGGCTACGTCGTCGCCGGCCAGTTCATGAGCGGTCTCGGAATCGCCGGCGACGCACAGGATATTCTGGTCGCCGAGAGCGAACCCATCGGCCTGATCCACCTCGTCTCGATGGGGATCGTCATCGGTGCTGCAGTCGCCGGCCGACACATCGTCGAGGCGATCTCGTGGGGGATCGTCTCCGCGATCGCGTTCAGTCTCGTACTGGGGCTGATGAGCGTCGGCGACATCGTGACCTTCAACGCGCCGCAGGACGCGCCGCTGGCCGAACCGCTCGAGTTCCTCCCGTTCCTCACCATCGTCGAGGACGCCGACGCGGTCGGCGTCGGCGGGAGCCTGATCAACGGCGCGGCGGGTTTCTTCGAACTCGCGATTCTCGTCCTGTTGATCATCGCCGCGGCACAGATCATGATCCGCGGCGGTGCGTTTCAGGCGATCCTCGACTGGTCGATCGAGAACCTCGCGACGAACGTCCGTAACGCCGAACTGACGATGGTCGGCTCCGCGGCGCTGATCAACGCCGTCATCACGATCAACACGGCCGCCGAGGTCGCGATCGGACCGTACATCTCGAAGATCGGCGAACGATTCAACCTGAACGGCTACCGGCGGGCGAACATCCTGGACGGCCAGACCGCCGCGCTCGGCTACATCTTCCCGTGGTCCGGCGGCGTCCTCGCCGGCTACACGGCGATGCAGGACCTGCCCGGCCAGTACGACTGGTTCGAGACGGACATGCTCGTCACGCCGATCGACGTCGTTCCGTTTGTCTTCCAGGGCTGGCTGCTGGTCGCGGTGTTCGTCGTCGCCGCGATCACCGGCTTCGGCCGCGAGTACGTGACCGACCGCGAAACCGAAGAGGTGGCACGACTATGAGCATCTTCAAGAAATACTTCAGCGGATGGACGTTCCGGAGTACCAGCCCGTCGTTCGACGTGGGCGACGAGATCAGCGTGTTCGTCTCCGAAACGAACGGCACCGACGCGGGACTCGCCTACGTCGGCGACACGCAACTGTTCATCGACGGTGCCGGTCCGGAGACCGTCGAGAAACGCGTCCGACTGCGGGTGACCGAGTTCGACGAGACGGAGTCGACCGGTCGCGGCGAGTTCCTCGAGGTCGTCGGCGAGAGTTCCTACACCGGGTAGGTGTCTCCTCGCTTTTCACGTTCTGCGGTCGCTCGAGCACCGACGGAGAGACACGGATTTATGCAACTGCGATACCCACTCGAGGTATATGGCAGACGACGGGGACCGGCATCGGCAGAGTCGCCTGTTCACTGACGACGACGGTGAATTCGACGCCGAGCGCGCGCGAAACGAGTCGCTCCCGGTCGAGGACGGCGAGGTGGTAGACACCGACGAACTCGCCGACCACCAGCGCTACGTCGAGGGTCGGGGGATCTACGACGAGCGCAATCGGGTCAACGACCTCACGGGCAAGGAGTGGAAGTACGCGACGAAGTCCGTGATCGCGGAGGGCTACCCGCCCGACGTCCAGCACGACCTGCGCGGCGAACACGGCGGCCAGAAGCCGCCGCGGCTCTGTGCCGACCTGATCGAGCGATTCAGTAAGGCCGGGGACACCGTCCTCGACCCGTTCGCCGGCGTCGGTGGCACGCTGCTGGGCGCGAGTTTCTGCGAATACGAGGGGACCGGACGACGCGAAGCGATCGGCTTCGAACGCACCGAACGCTGGATCGAGGTCTACGAGACGGTCCTCGAGCGCGAGAACGAGGAGCGACGGAGCCGCGGCGAGCCGCCGCTGGCCGAACAGAACGTCCGTCACGGGGACTGTGCCGACCTGATCGGGGAGATTCCGGACGACTCGGTCGACCTGTTGCTGACGGACGTCCCCTACTGGCACATGGACGAACTCGAGCAGACGCGAAACGAGCGCGCGACTCGGGAGAGCAAACTCGGCTCGTTCGACGCGGGCGACGACGCTGCGGCCGAATCGACGGATGCGGCTGCCGACGCTGAACGCGACGGCACGGCGGATGACGAAACGGAAACCCGGACCAAAGCGGAGTGGCTGGCCGACATGGCCGAGAAATTCGACCGGTTTACCGACGCGGTCGCCTCCGACGGCCACCTCGTCGTCTTCATCGGCGACATGTACCGCGAGCAGTCCTACGAGTTCCTCTCTGCCGATCTCGCGCGGGCGATCGAGTCGGCGGCACCCGTGACGCTCGCGGCGAACCTGATCTGGTACGATCCGACGAAGGATCTGCACGTCTACGGCTATCCGTTCTCGTTCGTTCCATCGATGGTCCACCAGAACGTGCTCGTCTTCCGGCCGGAATCGGACGCGTAATCAGGATCTGATTCGTGTCATTCGGACGTCTGACGCGGTTTTATTGGGACTCAATACGATTGGTTCAACTGGCGCGCACTGGCGGATTCGCTCCCCATCCCACTCCAATCCACCCCATCCGCGCGCCAGCATTCCTCCCCTCTCGCTTTCGTGCGGACGACCGGTCGCTGGACAGCGGGAGTCCTCTCCTGCGACTCCCTTCAAGCGCTGGCCGACAGCAGTGCCGACCGAACGTCGTCCGCCCGATCCGTTTCGGTGATGATCGCGACCTCGTCACCGCCCGCGAGCTCCGTCCCCGGTAACGGAATCGTCAACGACTCGCGTTCGCGACCGTGCGCGTAGATCCGCGCGTCCGCAGGCAACTCGAGTTCGCTGATCCGTTTCCCGACGGCCGGTGAGTCGTCCGTGATCTCGAGGACGGTCAGTTGCAGGTTCGTCGCGAGATCCGCGACGACGTTGAAGTCGCCGCCGAGCATGGCTGTCTTGGCACCCGCGGCACCGAGTCGTTCGGGGTAGATGATCTCGTCGACGTCCGCGGCGTACTTCTCGTAGATGTCCTCGCGGTAGTCCTCGTCGATCCGCAAGACCGTGCGGCAGTCGTGGTGACCGCCGACCATGCAGGCCGCGAAGTTGACGTTGAGATCGGGCGTGAACGCCCCGATTGCGTCGGCCGCGTCGATTCCTGCCTCCATCAGGACCTCCTCGTCGGCGCCGTCGCCGTGAACCGTCTCGAACCCGTCGTTCTCCGCTCGCTCGACGCGGTCGGGATCGTTGTCGACGACGATCACCGCGTGGCCTTCCTCGTCCAGAATGCACGCCGTTCGCGAACCGACCCGTCCGTAACCCACGATGACGAATCTCATGGTACAGTAATACACGCTCCGCGGTGAAATACGTTGGCTCGGATTCGCCGCGAGTACCGGACGCGAACGCGCTTCGACCGTCAGTCGCCGTCCGACGAGTCCCCCTCGACGACGACCACCCGCAGATCGTTCAGGTTCGTCCCCGTCGGTCCAGTGCGGATCAGTCCGTTCCGCTCGGCCAGGTACGGTGAGACGTCGTTGTCCCGTAACGCGGCGCGAGCAGCCTCGCGGTCTTCGACGGTCGTCTCGTCGACGAGCGCGCCCGCCACATCGGTCGCGCCGTCGATCCCGTCCGTATCGACGGCCGCGACGGTGACGCTGCCCTCGACGGATCCCCCATCCACGAGGTCGAGCGCCGCGCTCGTCGCGAACTCCTGATTCGGTCCGCCCGTCCCGTCGCCGGTGACCGTCACGGTCGTCTCGCCGCCCGAGAGAAGCACGGCCGGCGGCGAGATGGGTGTCGACGTGGCCAGTACCTCCTCCGCGACGGCCACGTGTGTCGTGGCCGCCTCGCGCGCCTCCCCGCGGATCCGCGAGGAGAGCACGAGTGGCTCGTACCCGCGTTCGGCGGCGACGTCGCGAGCCGCTTCGAGCACCGTCATCCCGTCGGCGACGACGTGCGTCGAGACGGTTTCGAAAGCGGGGTCGTCGGCCGTCGGCGTCTCCGGAACGCCGCCGGTCGCACCCCGTTCGAGTCGATCTGCAACTGGATCGGGAACGTCGATCGCGTATCGCTCGAGCACGGCGACCGCGTCCGCGAACGTCGATTCATCGGGGACCGTCGGTCCGCTCGCGATCACGCTCGGATCGTTGCCGACGACGTCGCTCAGAAGGAGCGAGACGACGGTCGCCGGAGCAGCGCGACGGGCCAACTGGCCGCCCTTCAGCGCCGAACAGTGTTTTCGGACCGCGTTGATCTCGTGGATGTCGGCGCCGCTCTCGAGCAGCGCGCCGGTCGTCGACTGCAGATCCTCGAGCGAGACGTCTCCCGCGGGTGCGGGCACGAGTGCGCTGCCGCCGCCGGTGATCGCCGCCAGCACGAGCGTCCGTTCGTCGGCGGCGTCGGCGGCCGCCAGCAGTTCGCGCGCGCTCTCGACGCCGCGCTCGCTCGGTACCGGATGGTCACCCTCGAGTACCGCGACCCGGTCGGTGTCGGCGGGATCGTCCGCGACGACGATACCCCCGCCGATCCGATCGCCGAGGATACTCTCGAGCGCCGCAGCGACGTGTGCAGCGGCGTTTCCGCCGCCGAGAACGACTAGCTCGTCGTACCGGCCGAGGTCGTACGTCGCGTCGGCGACTCGGAGGGTGTCGCCGGCGGCTTCGTCGCCCGCTCGAGACTCGTTCGGAGTCTCGCTACCCTCGAGCGAGACGGTCTCGCGAATCACTCGTCGCGGGTGTCCGGCCGCGATTCCCGCCTCGACGCACTCGAGGGCGAGGTCGCGCTCGTCGGTCGTCGCTCCCTGATCTCGGTTCTCGATCACGGCTGCTCACCCGACGCGATTCCGGATCGAGACGTTCGGCCGTTCGACTCGGTGGTGAATCGGATGGCCTCGTCAGTTCTCATGGCCAACCGTTTTCCACACACCGAGTAAAAGCAGCGGGTTTACTTCAAATTTAGAACATTATCTACTGGAGCGTTCCGTCGACGAGAGACGGACCGCGGAGGGATAGTTGTACATGAGCTTGTACACATAGCTCGCATCCGCGGACGGGAACGTTTAACTAATCGGTATGGGTATGCTCGAACGTCCAATATGGGGGCTTCCGATACGATCGCGGACTACTTCGACTTCGAGGAGTACGATACCGACTATCGAACAGAAACACTCGCGGGTGTGACGACGTTCCTGGCGATGGCCTACATCATCGTGGTCAATCCCGCGATCCTGAGCGATGCGATCCTCTGGGATCACCAAGCGGGCGAGTTCCGAGACGAGGCGGTGATCAACGGCACGACGTACACCGGCGGCGAGATCTTCCAGATGCTCGCGGTGGTGACCATTCTCGCCTCGATCGCCGGGATTCTCGTGATGGCGCTGTACGCGAAACGTCCGTTCGGGCTGGCACCGGGCATGGGACTCAACGCCTTCTTCACGTTCACCGTGGTCGTCATTCTCGGCGTTCCGTGGCAACTCGCGCTCGCGGCCGTCTTCGTGGAGGGACTCGTCTTCATCGCGCTCACCGCCGTCGGGGCGCGAAAGTACGTCATCGAACTGTTCCCCGAACCCGTGAAGTTCGCAGTCGGGGCCGGTATCGGTGTCTTCCTGCTCTTCCTCGGCTTACAGGAGATGCAGGTCGTGGTCGGCTACGAGGGAACGCTGGTCACGCTCGGGAACGTCCTCGAGAGTCCGGTCGCTGCGCTCTCGCTCGCCGGGTTGTTCCTGACGCTGTTGCTGTACGCTCGCGGCGTTCGCGGATCGATCGTCGTCGGGATCGTGACGACGGCCGTCTCCGGCTGGCTCCTCACGCTGGCGGGTGTCGTCGCACCGGACGTGCTCACACCCGACGGCTCGTACGACCAGGTGACCAACGAGGGCGTCGTCTCGATGCTCACCTCCGTCCAGTACGACTTTACGCCGCTGTTCTGGGGCTTCGTCGAGGGACTGGGGATGATCACCGACGATCCGTTCGTCTTCGTGCTGGTCGTGTTCACGTTCTTCTTCGTCGACTTCTTCGACACCGCGGGGACGCTCATCGGCGTCTCCCAGATCGCCGGCTTCCTCGACGAGCAGGGCGACCTGCCCGAGATCGAGAAGCCCCTGATGGCCGACGCGGTCGGCACCACGGTCGGCGCGATGATCGGCACCTCGACCGTGACGACGTACATCGAGTCCTCGGCCGGGATCGAAGAGGGCGGTCGAACCGGCTTCACGGCGCTGGTCATCGGCGGCCTGTTCTTCCTCGCACTGCTCGTCGTCCCGCTGATGGCCGCGATTCCGCAGTACGCCACCTACCTGGCGCTGGTCGTCGTCGGGATCATCATGCTGCAGGGCGTCGCCGACATCGACTGGCAGGATCCCTCGTGGGCGATCACCGCCGGGCTGACGATCACCGTCATGCCGCTGACGACCTCGATCGCCAACGGGCTCGCGGCGGGGATCATCAGCTATCCGCTCGTCAAGGCCGGGATGGGCGAGTATCGCGACGTCTCGCTCGGCCAGTGGGCCCTCGCCGTCTCGTTCATCTGCTACTTCGTCGTCTACTTCGCGGTCGAGGCCGGACGGGTCACCTTCTGACCGGTATCGGCATCGTATCTCGTTCTCGGTCCGTTCTCGATTCCGCCTCTCGTTCTCGATCCTACGTCTCGTCCTCGGTCCGTTCTCGGTTCCGGCAATTCGACAGGTGACCGGTGGCCTCTTACGCGTTAGTCGATTACCGTCGCCCATGGCTGACATCACGATGTACGAACTTCCCGGCTGTCCGTACTGCGCGAAAGTCCGCACGAAACTCGACGATCTCGACCTCGAGTACGACGTGATCGAGGTACCCCGATCACACGACGAGCGCACCGAGGTCGAGAAGGTCAGCGGCCAGACCGGCGTCCCCGTCATCACCGACGAGTCCCAGGGCGTCGAGGGAATGTCGGAGAGCGACGATATCGTCGAGTACCTCGAAGAAACGTACGCCTAGTCCACCGCTCCCGAGTCACTTCTGCTCAGTCGATTCGTTCAGCTTTCACTCCTCCAGTGTGAGGGCCATCGGTCGTACCGTCCCGACCTCGAGTCACCGCCGCAAAAATCGATTCAGGCCGCTTCTTCGTGTTCGGCGCGCTCCCGAATGACCTTCCGAAGCTCCGCCGCGTCGCGGAGTTCCTCGAGTTCCTCGCGTTCGACCAGCGCGGTGCCGTCGACCGACTCCTGTTTCGCTCGGTCGACGACGTAGACCGACTGCGTGTGGGTGACGTGGCCGATGGAACTCATGATCCGGGCCCGCTTCTCGGCCGCCTTCGTAAACTCGGAGTGGCCGGTGAGCACGACGTCTTCGTCGTCGTCCTCGTCGTCCCGGCTGACGGCCTTGAACGGCGATCGAAGCGTCGGATGGACGCTGTAGCCGGCCCGGGTGAGGACGGCGACGACCTGCTCGTCGTCCGGGTCCGCGTCGGGGTCGTCCGGCGTCGAGTCGCTCTCGTGGACCTCGTCGGCCCCGTCGAGCACGTCGACGGGACTCGTCAGCGGCGCGTCGAACAGCTCCTGCAGCGTCATCGCGACCTCGACGGAGGCGTTCATCCCGTCTTCGTACTTCGAGACGGTTCGCCGGGAGACGCCGAGTTCGGTCGCGAGTTGACCGAGGCTCCACTCTCTGTCCTGGCGTTCGTCCGCGAGCAGGTCGCCGTCGATGTTGACGTAGAGGCCGCCGGGTGCGGCGTAGATCAGCGGCGGGACCTCCTCGATGAACAGGTTGTACGCCGTGTCCGGGCTGAGGACGGGGACTCCGTGACGGAAGTAGGTCACGTCGGGTTTGAGATCCTCGTCGCGACTCCGGAGGCCGATGACCAGCGGCGTCGCCCGGAGATAGGTTCCCAGGCGACGCATCTCGTGGCCGGTGGCCTCGTTGAACGCGTCGATGTTGCCGAGGATCTTGACCAGAATGAGGTCGTCACCGCGGCGCGCAGCGATATCGAAACTCTTCGGTCGGATCGCACACCGGTCGCTCACCACGAATCCCGCGTCCTCTAACATCGCGGTCACGTTGCCGACCAGTGCGGAGCGGGACATAGGGGGATGTAAGCGATTCCTCGTATAAGACGTTTTCCCCGGGATATCCGTGCCGTGTCGCGGTTCGGATACGTACCGGCAGTATACTTATATATCTGTTATACGCCCCGCTGGTGATAAGTCGCCTCCGTTGATCGGTTCGCTCCGGTTCGGATCGCCGACTCGAGAAGCCGTCCCGAAAGCGGTTACTCGCTCCCGTCCCAACTCCGGGCGATGACCCTAGTCGGCCTCGACGATACCGACTCCCGCGAGCGCGGGATGTGTACGACGTACGTCGCCGCGCAGGTGGCCGAGCGGCTGCGCCGGCGGGGGACTGCGGTCTCGAGACTGCTGCTCGTCCGGCTCAATCCCGCCGTTCCGTACAAGACGCGGGGGAACGCTGCACTCGCGATCCACACCGACGCCGATCCCGAGTGCGCGTTTTCGATCGCTCGAGAGCGCCTCGAGTCGCTCTCGGAAACGGCCGACGAGCGAACCAATCCGGGGCTCGTGGTGGCTGCGGGCGAGGCCGAGGACGTCCCCGACGACGTGAGTGCCTTCGCCGGTCGGGCGATTCGCGAACACCTCGAGATCGCCGACGCAACGGCGTTGGTCGAGCGCCACGGCTACCGGACGTGGCACGCGGGCGACGGCCGCGGACGGATCGGTGCGCTGGCCGCGATCGGCGGTCGACGGGCGCTGTCGGACTGGACGTACGAATACATCTCCTACCGGGACTCGAGCCGGTGGGGAACCCCGCGCAACGTCGACCGCGAGAGCGTCTTCGCCGCGGCCGACTGGGGCTACCCCGACGTCTGGGACACGGTGGACCGCGGCGAGGACGAGACCGTCTGCGTGCCCCACACCCCCGGCCCGATCCTGTACGGGATCCGCGGCGACGACCCCCACGCCGTTCGCGCCGTCGCCGACCGGATCGAGAGCGAACCGGTCGCCTCGAGTCAGCTGTTCGTGACCAACCAGGGGACGGACGTTCACCTGCAGGACGGGGATCTCGAGTCGGCCGCGGACGGCCGGGCGTATCGGATCGACGGCCGCGTCGCGAGCGATCCCGAAACGCGTCGAGGAGGGCACGTCTTTTTCGAACTCGAGAGTGGGGCGGCGGACACCTCGCGGCTCGAGTGTGCCGCCTTCGAACCGACGAAACGGTTCCGCGATCGGGTGCGGGCGCTGCGGGTCGGAGATCGGCTCACCGCCTGCGGCGAGGTTTCGCAGGGAACGCTCAAACTCGAGAAATTCGCGGTTCGAGAACTGGTGACGACCGAGCGCGCGACGCCGACCTGTCCCGACTGCGAGCGGACGATGAAGAGCGCCGGGCGGAATCAGGGGTATCGCTGTCGGGACTGCGGGACCGGCACGGACGGGAAAGTCGAGCGCGACCTCGAGCGGGCCCTCGAGACGGGCTGGTACGAAGTGCCTCCGTGTGCGCGAAGACACATTTCGAAGCCGCTGGTCCGCGGCGGGTTCGACGCGCCGACACACCCCGAGCGCTAGCCCGTTCGTGAGCAGGGTGTCTTCGTCGCCGTGTCCTCTACCGCGAACACAGGGCCGACTCAGATACGCTTCTTGAGCGAACCGTAGACGGGGTACAGCGAGTTGTAGACGGGGTAGGGTATGTTACGCGCGACGCCGCGGACGACTTTGCGGTGTGTCGCTTCGGTCACCGACTCCGTGATCGCGTCGGTATCGACGGTCGCCAGCCACTCGAAGAACGCGGTCGCGCCGTCGACCGGGAACTCCCGACCGAAGCGAACGTGGTCCTGAATATCTCGCCAGTGGAAGACGGTGTGGTCGTCCATCACGAACGCTCGCTGCTCGAAGCCCTCGCGAACCTCGTGAAACGTCCGCTCGTCCTTCCCGAAGACTGAGCCGGAACGGCCCGCTCGCCACTCGAGTCGACTCTCCAGCGTCGTCGGCGTCGTTCTCGTCGGCCCCTAAGGGACTCATATCGTCTCTTCCGGAAAGCGAAACTGTCGAGTGAAACCGTTGCAGCGTCGTAAGCTCCCGGGTAGTTATGAATGAGACCGATGGCTCGAGATGCATGGGCGAACTGCTCGCGAGATCGCTTACGAAAAAGTCCGTCGTCGGTGTCGACGGCACCAAGTTCGGAACCGTTCACAATCTCACGCTGAATCCGACGTCGGGGACACTCAACGACCTCGTCATCGACCCGTCTCCACGGATCAAATCCCGGTCGCTCGACTTCGAAACGGACGAGAACGATCGGGTGCTCGTCCCCGTCGATCGGATTCGAGTCGTGAAAGATACCATCGTCGTCGACTACTGATCGGAGCGGGTCGGCTTCGGGTTCGCGTCGCTCGAGCGGCGGCGTCACGTCGGTTGGCCGTCCGTCCAACGAGCGGTGACTCGACGACGAGCGTGGCGGCGCGACCGACCGATCGCACGACGGCGCCAGTGTCATCGTCCTGCGAAGGGGTCGAAAGTGTTTTTCGGCACGGGCGGTTGGGTACAGACAAATGGGGCTCGAGGAGGAGATCGAGAAGATCGAAGACGAAATCGCCAACACGCCCTACAACAAGTCGACGGAGGCCCACATCGGCCGGCTGAAGTCGAAGCTCGCGGAGAAAAAAGAGAAGCTCCAGAACCAGAGTTCGGCGGGCGGCGGCACCGGCTACTCCGTCGAGAAACACGGCGACGCGACCGTTGCACTGGTCGGGTTCCCGAGTGTTGGGAAGTCCTCACTGTTGAACTCGATGACCAACGCCGAGAGCGAGACGGGGTCGTACGAGTTCACGACGCTGGACGTCAACCCCGGCATGCTCCAGCACCGCGGGGCGAACATCCAGATGCTGGACGTGCCGGGGCTGATCGAGGGCGCCGCGTCGGGGCGCGGTGACGGACAGCAGGTCCTGGCGGTCGTCCGCAACGCCGATCTGATCATCTTCATGCTCTCGGTGTTCGAGATCGAGCAGTACGACCGACTCCAAGAGGAGCTGTACGACATCAACATCCGCGTCGATCAGGAACCGCCGCGGGTGACGGTCCGTCCGAAGATCAAAGACGGCATCAAGATCACCTCGAGCACCGAGCAGGATCTCGACGAGAAGACGATCTCGGACGTGTTGCGCGATCAGGGGTACGTCAACGCCGACCTCAACCTCCAGGAGAACGTCGACATCGACCGACTGGTCGACGGCCTGATGGAGAATCGGGAGTACATTCCGTCGATCACGTGCGTGAACAAGGTCGACCTGATCGAACCTTCCTACAAGGAGACGGTCGACGAGAAACTCCGCGAGCGCGACCTCGATCCCGAGGAGGTGACGTTCATCAGCGCCGAGGAGGAGAAGGGACTGGACGTCCTCAAAGACCGCATCTGGGACAACCTGGGGCTCATCCGCGTCTACATGGAAAAGCCCGGCCGCGGAATCGACTGGGAGGAACCGCTCGTCATCGAGGAAGACGCCACCGTCGGCGAAGCCATCGACAAACTCGGCGGCGAGATGCAAGAGCGGTTCCGGTTCGCCCGCGTGACGGGTCCCAGCGCGACCCACGACCAACAACAGGTCGGGAAGGATCACGTGCTCGAGGACGAGGACGTGCTCAAACTGATTCTGCGCCGGTAAGACGATTCGTGCGCGGTTTTGCCGTACTATTCACTCCCGTCCTGTGTGAAACATCATAGCTATCGAATGAGTAGGATTATCTGAATCCTCAATGAGTCTCGAATATGTCCGAATTCGGCGCGTTGTCGCTGGTTCCACCGTTGCTCGCGATCGGCCTCGCGATCGTTACCCGGCGGCCGATGCTCTCGCTGTTCCTCGGCATCTGGTCGGGAGCCGTCATCTACACGGAGAGTCACGGTATCGCACAGACATTCGACTGGATCGTCGGCGCGATCATCGCCGACGACGGCTTTCACGTCCAGATCCTGCTGTTTACGATCCTGCTCGGCTCGGGGGTCGCGCTTATCTGGCGACTCGGCGGCGCGACCGCGGTTCGTAACTGGGCGACGGACCGACTCGAGACCCAGCGAACCGTCGGGCTGACGACGTGGGTGCTGGGGCTGCTCATGTTCTTCGACGACTACGCGAACACCGCTATCGTGGGGAGTACGATGCGCGAGATCTCGGACCAGATGCGCATCTCCCGCGAGAAGCTCTCCTACATCGTGGACTCGACGGCCGCGCCCGTGGCGACGATCGGGCTCTCGAGTTGGGTGGCCTTCCAGCTCTCGCTGATCGCCGACGGCTACGAGGGTCTCGGCGTCGAAGAGGAGGCCCCGACCGCCTTCGAAACGTTCGTCTGGTCGATCCCCTTCAACACCTACGCTCTGCTCGCGATCGCGATGGTCGGGATCGTCGTCTACACTCGCCGAGACTTCGGCGAGATGCTCGACGCCGAACACCGCGCCTGGACGACCGGGAACGTCAACCGAGAGGACGCCCAGCCGTTACAGGAAGTAGAGAAGGATCTCGGCGAGCCGATCGACGATCGGCCGATGTTGCGGACGTTCTTCGCGCCCGTCGTCGTGCTCATCGCGGTCACGATGGCCGGTGCGCTCTGGACCGGGTACGACGCGTGGACCGCGGACCAGGCCGAGGAAGGCGCGCCGACGGCCATCGGCGCTGCGGCGGGCGAGGACGGTTGGCTGCAGGTACTCGTCGATATCGTCGGCGCGGGAGACTTCGCCGGCGCGCTGATCTGGGGCTCGTTCGCCATGGTCGCGTCCGCGATCGCGATCGGCGTCGCCTACGACCTCTTCGACGTCGGCGACGGCGTCGACACCGTCCTCGACGGGTTCAAGCTCATGGTGACTGCGGTCACGATCCTCGTCCTCGCGTGGGCGATCAGCGACGTCGCGTCGGCCCTCGAGACGGGCGACTACGTCGCCGGTGCCGTCGGGGACACGATCCCGGTCGAGGTGCTCCCGATCGCGATTCTGTTCGTCGCGGCCTTCATCGCGTTCACGATGGGGTCGTCCTGGGCCACGATGGGGATCGTGACGCCGCTCGCGATCGAAATCGCGTACAACCTGACGGGATCGTTCGACATCATGCCGGTCATCGTCGGCGCCGTCTTCTCGGGGGCGATCTTCGGCGATCACACCTCACCCATCTCCGACACCTCCGTACTGTCGTCGACGTTCACCGGGGCCGACCTGATCGATCACGTGCGCACGCAGTTGTACTACGCCAGCACCGTCATGCTCGTCGTGGTCGTCTGTTACCTGCTCTACGGCTATCTCGACGTCTCGCCCGTCCTCTTCCTCCCGCTGGGACTCGTCCTCCTCTACGCGCTCGTCCGCGGGCTGTCGGAACTCGACGGCGCTCGCAAGGGCCTCGATCCGATCACGTCGCGAACGCCCGAGGAGCGCGCCGAGCGCGGCCGCAGGGACGAGTAGACCGCCGGCTTCGCCACGTTTTTGCCGCCTGCAGGCGACGGTTTTCACATGGACGGAACGCTCGACCACACGATGATGCGCGTCGAGGATCTCGAGGAGTCCCTCGACTGGTATCAGACGCACCTGGAGTACGAGGAGAAAGACCGCTACGAGGGCGACGGCTTCACCATCGTCTACCTCGGTCCCGAAGACATGCACGAGGAGAGCGCAATGCTCGAGTTGACCCACAACGAGGGTGCAGACCTCGAACTGGGCGACGCCTGGGGACACATCGCGGTTCGCGTGCCCGAAGGCGAACTCGAGGCCCACTACGAGCAGCTGATGGACGACGGCGTCGAGGACTACCGCGATCCGGAGAGCTGCGGCGGCCGGTACGCGTTCGTGAAAGATCCCGACGGCCACGAGATCGAAATCGTCCAGCGCGATCAGGGGGCGACGTGGTCGATCGACCACACCATGATCCGCGTCGAGGACGCCGACGAGGCGCTCGGCTTCTGGACCCGAAAGTTCGAGTACGACGAGGTCGGTCGCTGGGAGTCCGACACGTTCGCGAACTACTTCGTCGAGCCGTCGGACGCCGCCGACGAGGCGATGTCCGTCGAGTTGACGTACAACTACGACGGCCGGAGCTACGAGATGGGCGACGCCTGGGGCCACCTCTGCGTTCGGATGGACGACCTCGAGGACGACTGGGACCAGTTGCTGGAACGGGAGGCGCCCGACTACCGGGACCCCGCGAGCAACGACAACATGTACGCCTTCACGACGGACCAGGACGGCCACGAGATCGAGTTGCTCGAGCGCGACCTCGAGGCCGACTCGCTGTTCCCGTTCTGAGCGACGAACGGTCGTTTCACCGGTTCTAACGCGACGCTCGGGACGACTCTCTTCCTCCCAGCAGTTCGAGGTGATCTGCGACGAGTTCGCTCGCGTCGACGACCAGCGGATTCCGTTCGTCGATCACGCGACGGGATCGCTCGCGGCTGCCTACGGGGTCGAACGCGTCTTCGCGTTCGATAGGCGTCTTCGCGTTCGATAGCGACTTTCGAACGCTCGGGTTCACGCTCGTTCCCGACGGCGTGCGCATCTCGTAGACCGATACTGAACGTCTCGTGCGAGATATCACCGGCGTCAGCTACTCGAGCACCTCGTTGTCCGCGTCCCACGAGGCCGAGGCCGAGACTCGCGTGTCCTCCATCTCGAGGCGCAGGTCGTCGGCGGTCGCGCCGAGGTCGCTCTCGATTTCGGCTTCCGTCTCGTCGTCGATCGTCTCGAACGTCGCCGCGAAGTCGCCCGCCGCGCCGCCGTCCTCGTCGAACGTGAGCGAACTGACGATCGCGTTCGCGTCCTCGACGTCGTCGCCCGGTTCGACGTCGTCGAGTTCGTCGCCGTTACTGTACGCACCGAGGACGATGTGGCCGTCGCCGGCCGTCTCGAGCGTCCAGTCGAACTCGTCTCGTTCGTCCGCCGCGGTCTCGCCGTCGGACGCCTCGAGGACGGATCGGACGTGGTCGATCCCGTCGATGGTTTCCGAATCGTCGGCGACGAGTATCGCATTCTCGCCGACGGCGACGGTTTCGCTCGAGGCCGTCCCGTACCCGTCGTCGTCGCCGGAGTCGTCCGGCTCGTAGATCTCGAAGTCGCCGATATCGTCGGCGTGTTCGAACGCCGTTTCGGACGCGTACGGGTCGTCGCCCCCGTCGTCGGTGAGCGCGTCGACGACCTCGCCGGTCTCGACATCGCCGAGGAAGCACAGCGTCTCGTTGACGAACAGCAGTTCGTCGAGCGTCGTCTCGGCGTCCGTCGCCGCCAGCGCGTCGTCTTCCATATCGACGATCCGCTCCAGCCCGGTGCCCGGTATCGCGAAGGCCGCAGTCAACACCACCAGGAACGCGCCGGTCATCGGCAGGTCGATCATCGGGTCCGCTACCTCGGAGTCCTCGCTCCACTCCGATAACCGCTCGTCCTCGTCGTCCTCGAGTTCGTCGACGTCCTCGAGTCCGGTCCAGTCGAAGTAGCTGAACAGCAGTTCGCCGTCGGCGTCGCTCGTCAGCCACCGCTCGTAGGAGAGTTCGGCGGTCTCGAGGGCGTCGCCGTTCGGGTCGGTTTCCTCGCCGTTTTCGTCCCCGTTTCCGTCGTCTCCGTTCCCAGTATCGTCGCTGCTGTCGCCGTCGCTCGTGCAGCCGGCCAGTGCGGCCACCGAGCCGGCCGTCGTCGCCCCGGTGAGTCGTAACAGCTGTCGTCTGTCCAGATTCATACTCGATCCTGTTGGTAGACAGCGAGTAAAAGTGGTTTCGATCGAGACTATCACTGTCCCTGAGAGTAGCGATCTTCCTTCGGACAGTCGATGGGAGGGTCGGTCCTCGACCCGGTCGAGACAGTCGGACGGACGGTCCGCTCGAATGGGGGTTCGTTGCGGTTCTCGAGGTGGTAATCTACAATTAGGAGCGATTGACTCGGTTGTGAGGAGTGATCGGGAATGCTAGAGACAGACCAAATACATACGTGGACTCGAGAATTTCAGGCCCCTTTATGAGTAACACGCACTTAGAATCGTCAGTCACGGGTTCTGACTAATCGGTGGTTCGATCAGTCTATCGCGCCCCCGTCTTGCGTTTTTATCTAGCATTACTCGAGACAATCGAACACTGAGTGTTCCAGAAAGCTTATTACGTGATGCTTTATACATTTCTGATACCCCTACCCGGTGCGAGACAGTGCGGCGGTTGCACTGGTCGCTCACTCGCACTCCTGTCGTATCGCTCGCAAACCAACCAACACAAAACACAAGACAACATAAATGACAAACGAAATCTCATATCGCGAAAAGGGACGCGCAGTGTTCCTGGCCGCGCTTATGGTTATGTCCGTTTTCGCCATGTCCGCAGCGTTTGCGGGGGCGGCAGCGGCCAGTAACCATGCTGACCAAAACTTCGACGAAGACGGTCAGACAGCACTCGATGACGATGATGTATGGGCAGGACAAACGATTAGCGTTAGCGGCCTCGATTCCCCTGCTGACCTGATGCAGGGTGACGAAGTCGTCCAGAACCTCCGTCTCAGTGATGGTACCGCAACCATCGACACGAGCGGCCTCGACGAAGGTCGGTACTACATCGCACACGGTGACGAAAATGAGACTGGATCCTTCTGGGTGAACGATCACGAAGTCGACACTGAATTCGAGTCCACTATCGCTGGCCAGGATAACCCTGTCAACGTCAGCTACGATGATGTTAGTGACGTTGAACGACCTGACAATGTCGACCTCAACGTGACCGGTGAATATAACGGCGAGACCCTCAGTGATGAGGAACTCGACGCTATCTTCACTGACAGCGTGGATGTCGAAGATGAAAATGATGAGATTGTCCAACTTCAGGGCGTCTCCGCCGAAGATAGCTTCGAAACAACCTTCGCTAACAGCGACGTCGGCGACTACGAATTCACGTTTGATGTGACCGACACAACGGCATCGGACAACGCTTCGGTTACCGTGACCGACGACGATGCTGACTACGAATTCGTCAACGTCGAGGATGTCGATCAGGGTGACTTCGCTGAGATCACTATCAGTGTCGACCAGGCTGACAGCGCCACTGTTGTCATCCACGAAGAACAGATCGGCAACGGTTTCGCTTCTGCTGTTGAAGTGACCGACATCGAGGGTGACGAAGTCGTCCTCCTCTACAACACGGACGCACCTGACGCCGCCGACGCATGGACTGTCCACGAGGACTCCGACGCTGAGGTGCGTGACGCCAACAACGGCAATAGCAGTATTGACCAGCCACTCCCATCCCACAACTGGAACCTGAACATCGGTCCAGCGGATCAGTTCGATGAGGGAGAAACGGTCGATATGGACAACTTCGACGATTACGACCGAGATCGACTCGTCGTTAATGATCACGGTGGCTTCGGTGATACGGTAAGCTCCGTTGCACCAGCTGACGACGACGTTAGTACCCTCGAAGACTTCGATGAATCCGCTACTGAGGCGGACACCATCGCACAGGGAGATCAGCTCTTCCTGACCCTCGAGGACTTTGGTGCTGATGCTGCAGTCGCTAACATTGACGACGCATTCCTGGACGACGTCTCCGTTGAGATCGTTCAGGAGAAATCGGGTATTGTCTCGGATGACGTGAATACGTACAACAGCACGTTCGATGGTGATAATGCCAGCGCGGACGAGTACGCACTCGGCGTCAGTCTGATCGACGTTGAAGACGACTACGACGGAGACCTCGTCTTCGCGGTTAACATCAACGACGCTACGGACTTCGACTTCGCTGAAGCAAACCACGAAGTCTCCTTCACGGTACACGACACCAACGACTACGTTGCTGAAGACGACGAGTACGAAGCAGAACTCGACACCAGCTTCGAAGAGCGTAACATTGAGTGGGACGACATCGATTCGCTCCCAGCTGAGTCGGACGCAACCGCAACCGGTACGACGAACGTCGCACCAGGTACGGAGCTCGAAGCTGACGCCGACTCGCCAAGTGACGAAGGTGGCTTCGTTGACTACACCGACACTGTTGTCGCCGAAGACTACACCTTCGCCGCTGAGTTCGACCTCGAAGGCGAACAGGTTGGTTCGCTCTTCGACATCACTGCCTCGGAAACGTATAGCGGCGATGGTGCCGCAGAGGATGCTGTCCTCGAGGACCTGACCCTCTCGGGCGCTGACGATGCTACGGGCATCGAACTCGGCGCTGACTACGATGAAGAGATCACCACCGAAGAGTCGACCGACATCGACGCAGTCGTCACCAACAACGGCGACGACAACCAGACGGTCGATGTTGAACTCGAGCTCGACGGTGAAACCTACACCGAAAGCGTCGACGTTGACGGAGACGACTCCGAGACCGTGACGCTCACCACCGCCGACGGTGCAGACCTCGGCGAGGGTGCCTTCGACTTCACCATCACCGCAGAGAGCGGCTCTGACGACGCCTCCTACGACGGTACGCTGACCGTCACCGAGGCTGGCGACGATGATGAAGACGACTCTGACGACTCGGATGACTCCGACGACTCTGACGACTCCGACGACTCGGATGACTCCGACGACTCCGACGACTCTGACGACTCCGACGACTCCGACGATGATGGCGATGACGACTCCGACGACGGAACGCCCGGCTTCGGTGTCGCTGTCGCTGTCGTCGCGCTGCTCGCAGCCGCCATGCTGGCCCTGCGACGTCAGAACTAACTCGTAACTAACCACCGGACTTCGTCCGGCTCCGACGCACTTTCATTTCTTTCGAACGCTACACCACCCAGCGACAGCCATCGCGTTCGTCGCCGTCGGTTCCGTTTCCTATACGAATAGTACCCTATCCGCTCCACAGCGACCGGTTCGTACCTGTTCGGTCCGATCGAGATTGTCGGCTCTGATAAAATTGAATACCGGACGTGGTGCTCGTGAGCGGAATACTTAATGGGTACTGAACCATCTACCCGTTCATGAACCGTAAGACCGTTCAGTCGTCAGGTGGATGCGAGGGAACGCACGTTTGTCTCCCGATCCCGCTCGGTGACCGCGACGCGTTCCGGCACCGCGCAGCGACTGACATCCTCCATGTACTCACGGATAATCCCGACACGACCTTCTCGAACCGTGAACTCCACCGACTGACTGGGAAAGGAATGTCTAACGTGAACGCCGCTGTCCTCTCCCTCGAAGCGCTCGGTGTAATTCACGTCGACCGTGACGGCAGGTCAAATGCCGTACAGATCAATCCGGAGAAACTCGTCCGCAGCGACGATCCGGTTACCACGATCCCGCAACTCGAGTACCACGACCCAGTGCGAGCCGTTCGGAACCGGCTCGTAGATCGTATCGGGGATGACGCAGCGATCGTGTTGTTCGGGAGTGTCGCTCGCGGTGACGCCGACCGAGCGAGCGATATCGACGTATTCGTCATCGTCGATGATGGCCGAATGGCGGCGCAGCGAGCGGCACACGGCATTGAGGAAGAGATCGCGTCGGAACAGTTTGACGGTGACCGGTTCGAGCCGCACATCGTCGTTGAGACGCGCGGCTCAGCAGTGACGCACGACCGAATCCGTGACGTGCTCGTGGAAGGGATCACGCTTCACGACGCCCCGGTTCTTGACGCAGTGAAACAGGAGGTGTTCGCGGATGGGGCTTGAAGACGTCGTTGATGCTGTCGAGCGCGTTGAGTCGCTGTTAGCCGATGAGGAGACTGGCCCCGTTCAAGATTCGTTATCGTGGCAGGAAACGGATGCTGACGTGCAGTTGGGGGAAGGCGTGTGCGATGCTGGGGACGTGTCGTCAGTTACACCGCGTCGCGCCGACGGGACTCGAGCACGGGAACGACCCGCGCTCGTCGCTCGAGGCCGTACCAGCCCAGTGCGATCGCGGCCCCGCAGGCGTTGACCAGAACGTCCGCGAGGGCGGTGGTGCGAGCCGGCTGGTACAGCTGTCCGACCTCCATCAGCGCGCCGTAGCCCGTCACGATGGCGAAGACGAACAGCGCCTTCCGAGCGATCGGGGCCTCGCGATCCGCGAGCGCGTACGCGAGACTGAGCGTCAGCGTCGCGTAGGCCGTCGCGTGGCGGGTGTAGGAGTCCGGAATCGAATCTGCGACGCCGGTTCCGACGCCGCTCGCCACGGTATCGTCGGCCAGCGCCGCAGTGTCGCCGACGAGAGCCGCCGTCTCGAGCGACGGACCCGCCGGCGGCGTCGCGATCACCGACCAGTAGCAGATCAGCGCGGCGACGACAACGGACGGGAGCCAGCGAACGAGCCGCGGGAGCAGTGGAATTCGGAGGGACACCGTCGTCAGGGCGTTCCCGGGACTATTGGTTAGTAACGTTATGACTTCTCGACTCGCGGTGAGCCGGCGGTTCTGGTAATCCGCGCTTACTACCGAGACGTGCGTGTCGATGCAGTTGAACTCGCCAGTTCAGCACTCGAGTCACCCTCTCGAGAGAGGAGTTCCGCGTGGTTCGGCTCCGGCTCACCGCGTAGCGGGCATAATTCTATGCGAACGAACACTGATAAAACATGTTTGATTCTTGTTATACAGTAGTATCTGGTTGAATAATTACCGAACCGAATTCGGAGATGCGTCGTATGAACGTCTCAATGGCCAATATTCGCCGATATATCGGATACTGTCTGGTCGACGCTGAACCCGAGAAACGACTCGCGTCACGTCGACGCCTACCCTGACTGACACTGCTTTCAACAAAGTTATGACACTGCCGACTCGTTCTTCGTAACGAATGCTTACTGGGTGGCGGTTCCGGATCGTGAGCGTCCTCGGCGTGGTCGGGTTGACCGTCGCCGCCGTGGCTGCTACCAACCATCCGTTCTCCCAGCACGTCTTTACGACGTACGTCCCGCTGTTCAACCGCCTGGAGGTAACTGTCCTGACCGGTGCGTCGCTCCACTGGGCGGTGGCCCTGACCGTCGTCGCAGTGACGGTGTGTCTCCTGCCGCTCTATCGGCCCCGCCCGCGGCGAATCCTGGATACCGTCGTGCTGGCGCAAAAACGGGTGCTGGTCGCCGGGCTCGCGCTCTCGACCCTCGGCTACTTCAAGTGGTCCCACAGGCTGCCTCGAGCGACGCTGGTCATGATCGTCGGCCTCCTCGCGATACTGATCCCGGCGTGGTTCGTCTGGATCCGCCGCCGACCGACCGAAGCGGGCGGCCGCACGCTGTTCGTCGGGGACGACCTGGCCCAGGTCGAGCGTATCGCGCCGACCGTGAACGCCCCCGTGCTCGGCTACCTCTGTCCGTCGAGCGTCGGCTACCACGGATTCGACGAGGACGATATCGACGGTCGCGACGCCGGTACGAAGACCGGCGACGTCAGGGCCGACGGTGGCGTCGCAGTAGAGACGCCAGAGACCGGTGGTGCCGTCCCCGGCCGCGCGCTCGAGTCGGAACCCGACGAGCCGCGGGAACTCGCCGGACTGACGCGACTCGGCGGGCTCTCCCGCCTCGAGGACGTGCTCGTCGAGTACGACGTCGACACCGTCGTGCTCGCGTTCCGGCAGGCCGACCGCGCGGAGTTCTTCGGCGCGCTCGACGCGTGTCACGAACACGGTGTCAACGCGAAGGTACACCGGGAGTACGCCGACAGCGTGCTCGTCTCCGCGGGTGACGTCGGCGAACTGGTCGACGTGGACCTCGAGCCCTGGGACCCGCTGGATCACCTGTTCAAGCGCGTGTTCGACGTCCTGTTCGCGACGGTCGGATTACTCGGTTTCGCGCCGGTGATGCTGCTGATCGCCGCCGCGATCAAGTACGACAGTCCCGGACCGGTTTTCTACAGTCAAGACCGGACGGCCGGACTCGGCGAAACCTTCCCGGTCTACAAGTTCCGGTCGATGGTTCCCGAAGGGGAGGACGCGACGCCCACCGACGACGCGGAGAACGACCGGATTACGCGCGTCGGACGCGTCCTCCGGAAGACGCATCTGGACGAATTGCCGCAGCTGTGGTCAATCTTCGTCGGCGACATGAGCGTCGTCGGACCGCGCGCCGTCTGGACGGAAGAGGAGGTGCTGCTCGAGCGGGACGCGCCGGCGTGGCGGAAACGGTGGTTCGTGAAACCGGGACTGACCGGGCTGGCGCAGATCAACGACGCGAAGAGCACCGATCCGAACGCGAAGCTGCGGTACGACCTCGAGTACATCCGCCGGCAGTCGTTCCGGGTCGACGTGAAGATCGTCGTCCGACAGGTGTGGAACGTGCTCGCGGACGTGTGGGAGATGATCCGAGGATAGGCCCGAGGGTCGTGAACCCCTTGGTTGGATGTCGAGATCGAGCTATCCGTTCAGATATTCGTGGACCGCTTCGACGAACTCGACGTAGCGCTCTATGCTGTTCTGGAGTGCGTCGTAAACGATATCATCGTTTACGATCGGTCCATAGGTGTGTGCGAGAACGTCCCGGAACCCAACGGCGTCACGAAGCGCTCGGCAAGTTCCTGCTGGATGAGCCTTTCGTCTTCGAGCGCTGTGATGGTGGCCTTTCGGCGGTCGGGAACGTCACCGCGTTCTTGTTTGCACAGTTCCGAGGCGATGTCGACTACCGCCTCGGCAAGCTTTTCGAACTTCCGCTCGATCGCATCGCGCGGGTCTTGTTCGCCAGGGGCCGCGTACTCGTCCCGCGATAGACGCTGGTGGGTGCGAAGTCGAGTGACGTTTCGTTCGATATCCTCGACGGCATCCGCGATTCGGTTGGCTCGGTCGGCGGGGAGGTCGTCGGAACTCATCGGTCTGTATCGCCGTCCGCGAACGATCTGTCGATCACGACGACCCCTCCTGGAGACGAGCGACGGCAGCAGCGACACGTTTTCGGGCGTCGCCGACGGACTGACTCTCGCCTGCGAGTTGCTCCGCGAGGGTGTGCCGCCGGTCGACAGTACCGAGAATTCGGACGCCATCGTCGAACACGACGCTGGCGAACCGAGGCGACATTGAGTGTACGTCGACGAGATCGACATCCCGGCCGAGTTCGTTCTCGAGCGCCGAGTGGAGCCTCAGATACGTGTCCGTGTATCCGTCGTCCGTCGGCAGGCACTCCGCAAATTCGACTGCAAGATCGACATCCGCTGGATCGCCGTCCGGACGTCCCGCCGAACCGAATACCACCGCAAAGCGCACCTCGTGGTCCGTGAGAATCTCGCGAAGAGCGGTGACCTCCTCGGACGGAAGTGCCACTTCCGGATCGTCCGTCATGGTTGTGTAGTGATATGCGTGCCGAGTGTTTATAAATTCTCACGGATAGTTCGTCGTGGTTGCTCACACGCTGCGACGTGTTCCGTTTGACAAGTGGACGACGTTCTCGAGTCGCTGCAGACAGTTATCGAAATGTTCGCCGATCGACGTAGCAGTCCCCGAGTCGAACTTACTCGGTCCAGCGCAGGTACCCAAACTGTGACCAATACAGAGGGGTGATTCGCAGTTTTCCAAAGCTGTTATCCGCCGTGAGGCGGCTCGGGCGGTTCGAACGCGGCAGCGAGCAACTCCCAGGCTCGAGTCTCGGTGAGATCGTCGAGCGTCCGCTCCGAACGTAGCCCCAGGAGCGATACCAGCAAGAGGCCGACGTGTACGGCGATCCAGGTCGTCCCCAGTCGACCGAGCACGATGGAGATGAGCAGGGAGACGAGTCCCGCCGCGATCAGCGTGAGTCCGACAACTCCCAGCGGCCGGTGCTGGAACGTCGCGTCGACTCGACGGGCGATATCGGCCGTTCTGGACGAGGCCGCGGCGTCCGAGAGCTGCTCGAGACAGCGATCGAGAACGCGGATAAACGGACCGACCGTGTAGGTCTCGCGGAGGTCGATGACGATCACGTCCGACTCGGGTTCGGTCGTGAGCCAGCGATACAGCCGCGAGTGACGAACGATGCGCGTGAGCGTTCGGGCACTGCCGGTGAGCCGAGACTGCGAGACGGACGTCCGCAGTCGCTCTCCGAGGGTCTCGAGCGTCGATCTCGGGGAGCCGGCGTTCGAATCGATCATGGTCAGTCGTCGACGACCCAGAGTCGTTCTTCGATGGACGCGATGCCGAAGTCGAGATAGACGGTGTCGCCGTTGTCGAGAGAGCTACCCTTGAACCGGGGCCCCAGCGCGGTTTCCCGGGTCTGCAACTCGACGGTGAGTGTCACGTCGTCTTTTGTCGGGTGGTGGCGCTCGTGGAGTTCGCCGTTCTCGGTTTCGACGATAACCGAGGCGGGTTCGCGCTCGATGTCCTCGATCGTCGCCCAGGTCTCACCGCCGGCGGTCTCGGTCAGTCCGGGTTCGAACTGCCCCGCTTCGCGGTCCCCCAGTTTCTCGAGATCGATCTCGACCGTCGTCGTCGTCGGCTCGCCCGGTTCGTCGGTGACACCCGTATCGAGAACTGCGAGGTCGAGGTCGTAGTCGGCCGTCGAGAGCGGGATCGTCGAGCCGGATTCGACCGGTATCTGTCCGTACCGACGGTCGTACTCGTGCTCGAGCGTCGTCAGCGTCGCGCCGACGAGCACCCGATGAGTGCCGTCGCCGACGGGGTAGACGGAGACGGTTTCGACCGTCGCGACCGTCTCGTCTCCGATCCGGACCTCGTCGCCGACCTGGACGTCCGCGGCGGCTTCCGACGAGGCCGTCGTCTCGAGTAACGCGTCGGTCTCCGCGACCGGCAGTTCGGTTCCCTCGTTCTCGACGGCCTCGATGGTTCCGGTGGCGTCGTACGCTTCGGTCCCGATCGAGACGTTCCGTCCGGTCGCGAACTCGGCGTCACCGAAGGCGTAGGTCCCGTTCTCGAACTGTGTTCCCTCGACCTCCGTGCGGACGGTCACGTCGGCCGCGCCGCTCGAGACCGGGGTCGCGTACACGTCGGTGATCGTGAGGCTGTGCGGATGGTCGTCGCGAGTCATCTCGTCGCCGGCCGAGATCGTTTCGGCCAGCGACGACGACTGCGTCCCGAGATCGATCGTCGCGTAGCGAGTCTCGACGGCGGGCCCATCGTCGGCCTCGGTCTCGTCTTCCGCTCCGAGCGTCCCGACGGCCGCGACGCCGGCGACGACGACCGCGACGAGGAGGCAGACGGCGAGCGCATCGACGACGTTGACGGCCCCGAAGAGGTTCCCGTTTTCGTCGATTATCTCCATGGCTCACCCGAATCGTTCATACCAATGCTGAGTTTCTCGCATCCACATAGGTATTGTGACCTGCGGGAGGGAGAGCGGTGCTTCGCTTCCGTTCTCACTCGTCGGCCGATGCCGTCGCTCGATCGTCTCGAGCGCGGTCTAGCCACCAGACGAGAAGCGCACCGGCGGCGATCACACCGAGGACGATCGGATCCGACGAGACGTACAGACTCGGCGCCGGGTGGCGGGCCCAGGTGACCGGATACAGCCACGCGCCGGCGGCACCGTCGGCGTACGCCTTGAGCGCGTCCGCGAGCAGATGTGAGAGGGCACCCGCGAGCAACGTGGCGAACGCTCGCTGGTGTCGGTCGGCGACGACCACCGCGCCGATACCTGCCAGGAGAACGACGCCACCGAGCGTGTGGATCGCGTCGACGCCGAACGGGACGCCGAGGACGGTTTCGAGCGTCGCATCCGCGACGAAGAGGCCGACGCGGTTGAGATCCGGCAGGAGCGCGCCGATCATCGCGATGGCGACCCAGCGTTTCGTCACCCAGTCGAGATGCCAGCTTACGACGGTACCGAGGGCGTAGGCGACGAGGACGTGCGAGAGGAGTTCAGCCATCGTCCCCCGTCTCGGTGGTCTCCGCCCGTCGCGGTTCGATGGCGAGCGTCTTCGGATTCGCGGTCCAGTGGCGGCCGAAGTAGCCGACCGCGAGGAGGACGCCGACGATGGAGGTAGCGAGTTTGTAGCCGAACGCACTCGCGTCGCGGTCGACGACGACCGTCTCTTCGGGCGTCATCGTTCGATCGGGCTCGAGAACGCCGTAGACCTGGACGGTGCCGCCGGGGGCCACCGACTCGTCGACGCCGTGGATCTCGAGTTCGGCCGCGACCTCGTCGGCGGAGTCCGTGATGTGGATCACGATCGTATCGCGATCGACCGACTGGACGCTGCCGACCAGCAGGACGCGCTCACCCTCGTAAGCGTCGTACTCGTCCCGTAACTGGTCGCCAGTCGGGTGGGGCCAGTTGTCGTCGTAGGTCCCTCCGTAGTGCACGCAGAGGCCGAGGACCGCTGCGACCAAGACGGCGGCGACGACGAGTCTGGCGGCGAGGCGCATTCGTCTCTACGCTGGACTGTCGCCGCCTTCACGGTATCGATCGCCGCCGATTCGAGAACGGTGGTCCGAATACGGCGGGTATCAGGAACTCAGTTCGAGTCGCCGTCGCCAGCACCGACCTCGACTGTCTCCCCCTCCAGGACGGCCGACTCGGTCACGTCGACGCTGTCGTCGCCGACCGAATACGTGCCGGCGTACGGAACCGTCACCGCGAGTCGGCCGTCCTCCCCGACCGTCACCGCGCGCTCGTAGGTGAACGACTCGCCGTCGACCGAGACCGACGTGCTGACGGTCACGGTTTCGTTCGGCTCGGCCGTGGTTTCGATCGTTGCACCCGGGACCACGACGAACGCCGCGGCGGATCGATCGTCGTCGACGGAGAGCAACTGATAGTGTGCGAGCGCCTCGCCGTCGTCGCCACCGGTACCGAGTTCCTCGAGCAGTTGCGCGTGTGCGCTCTCGGCCGGCAGATCGCGGTCCCGCTCGGTCACGACGACGTAGCCGACCCGGTCTTCGAACTGGCTGTAGTTGCCGTCCGGATCGTCGCCGAACCGGAAGTCGTCGAAGTTAGCCATCGCGTACCCGTACCGCTGGGACTCCCCGCTCACGTGGTAGTTGTACATCCGGTTGTCGCCCCACTCGCTCAGCACGAAGCTCTCGGGATACTCCCGATCCGCTTCGGCCGCGTGTTCGTCGATCGCCAGCGCGGCCTCGAACTCCGCGTCGCCGTGGGTTATCTGTCCGGAGAGGCCGGGAACGTAGAGCAGACTGAACCCGCAGACGAGGAGTCCGACGCCGAGAACGTACCCCATCTTCCGCGCGTCGGGAAGCGTGATCGAGGGCTCGTCGCTGCCGCCGTCCGCCGCCACCGCCTTCGGTCGTTCGGTGCCCCGTCGGAACGGTACCGGTCGCCGCGCGAGGTCGATCGTCGACAGCGCGTAGACGAAGCCGACGCCGCCCAGAACCGACAGCGGAACCGCGAGTTGCGCGGCGAACCGAACCTGTATCGCGGCGAGTAGCGTACAGAACGACGCGTACACTGCAAGCAACAACCACGCGGGTTCGTACTGACGGGAGACGAGCCAGACGGCCCACACCAGAACTGCGGCCCCGAGATAGAAGCCGACCCCGAGCTGGATCAACGGACCGAAGATCACCGCGTAGTCGGGGGTGAACAACGACGCCGTCTCCGTGATGTTTTCCCGAAAGAGCAGATCGTCGGCTCGAGTTCGCGCGTCCGCCCAGTCGCCCGGCCGAAACCGGCGAAGGGCGTAGAGACCGACGCCGGCGATGGCCGTCTCGAGCGCGACGAGCGCGCCGGGGTGGATATCGACGCGACGCCACAGATCGCCCAGCGCGAGCACGACGACCGCACCGCCGAGCACCATCGCGGGCGTGTACGCGACGAACCCGTAGTGCCAGCCCCAGTTGGTGTGAAACCAGACCGAGATTCCGGTCCCGATCGCGATAGCGACCACGACGGGCAGATTCGCCAGCGTCGGCGAGATCCCCTCGCGGGCGTCGACAACGGCTCGAAGTCCGACGTACGCGGCCAGCGGCACGAACAGCAAGGAGGAGCCGCCCCACAGGTGCACCGAAACACCGAGCGCCACGCCCAGAACCACCGCAACGAGCCACGCCCCTGGCGACGAGAGGTGGTCGCGAACTGCGTCCCGATCGGCGTTCGTCTCCCGCCGCCGCGTCAGATCGACCGCGAGCCACGCCAGCGTCAGAAGCGTCACGCCGAGCCAGAGGTACTGATGCAGCCGGTGCTCGAGAAAGCCCACCTGCGTGTACACGGCGTGGACGGGCGTGACGGCGAACAGCACCACGGAGGCGATGCCGACCCTGACGTCTCTCGTCACCACGACCGCCAGCGCGTAGATGACGACGGCGAGCGCGACCGACGCGACGACGGGTAACCAGGCCGCGACCGCGTCGGCGGCCCACTGGTCGCCGCCTAACAACGTCGCGAACCACCAGTTCAGTGCGTGGGTCAACGGTCGCCGACCGACGGCGTCGGCCGGCATCTCCGCGAGGACGCCGATATCCGTCGGGTTCGTCGACTCCGCCAGCAGCGTTTCCGTCCAGTACCGGTAGTAGTACGGATCGTTACCCGGCGAAACGACGTGCTCGCCGCGGAACACCGACCGGTACTGCGTGATCCGCATCGCGACGACCAGCAGCAACGCGCCGACGACTCCGGCGAGCGCCCGTCGATCACCCCAGATACCGAGGTCGAACGCCGAGCGGAGGTCGAACGATTCGCCGTCGCTCGAGTCCACATCCACCGCCTCACCCGACATCACGGCCCGGACGACGGCCGCATCGACGACCCGGTACTCGCCGTCGACCTTCTCGACGATCCCTCGAGAGACCAGTTCACCGAACGTCCCGGAATCCAGCGGAATATCGTCGAACGTCCAGGTTTCGGAGCCGGAATCGACCTCGAGCACGGCCTCGAGTGCCTGGTCCCCCTCGTCGTGATCTGCGAGAAACGAGGCGGTCGCATCGGCGAGCGCGCTCGAGTCGGCGTCGGTCATTGGCCATGACGTGAGTGTAAGCACTCATCATGTTTTCGCTCCGGGCCGGTACTGGTGATCCCGCATCGCCGCGTGCGAACGATCGGCGTCAAGCCGAGGGATCACTCCACGGTAACGCTCTTCGCCAGATGTCGCGGTTTGTCGATCGATCGACCCAGGCGGTGGGCGACCCAGTAGGCGACCAGTTGCAACTGGACGTTCGCGGTGACCGCCGCGCCGATGGCGTTCGACGCGGGCACCTCGAGGACGTGATCCGCGTAGCGTTCGACGTCGGTCCGGCCGTCGGTCACCGCCACGACGGGCGCGTCGCGGGCCTCGACCTCTTTGACGTTGCTGACGGTCTTGTGTGCCCGTTCGTCGTCGCCAACCACGAGTGCGAACACGGGTGTTTCCTCGGTCACGAGTGCCAGCGGGCCGTGTTTCAACTCGCCGGCGGCGAAGCCCTCGGCGTGGCAGTAGGTAATCTCCTTCAGTTTGAGCGCGCCCTCGAGCGCGACGGGGTACTGGTAGCCCCGTCCGATGAAAAAGAAGGCGTCCGAATCGGCGTACTCCGCGGCGATCTCGGTCGCCTGCGACGTATCGAGGACGGTCTGGACCTGGTCGGGAACGTCGCGCAACGCGCGAATCACGTCGTGATTCGATCCGTCGCTCAGCCGACACGCGAGCAGCGTCAACGCGACCTGCTGGCTCGCGAAGGTTTTCGTCGCGGCGACGCCGATTTCGGGACCGGCACGAATGTACAGGGCGTGGTCGCACTCCCGCGCCGCCGAGCTGCCGACGGTGTTCGTCACGGCGACCGTCTCCGCGCCGGCGCGGTTCGCCTCGCGCAGCGCCCGCATCGTGTCGGCGGTCTCGCCGCTCTGCGTGACGCCGACGACGAGGGTCGAGGAGTCGACCGGAACCCGGTCGGTCGAGTACTCGCTGGCCAGAAACGACTGGGCCGAGACGCCGCGCTCGCGTAACAGCGTGGCCCCGAACAGCGCGGCGTGGTAGGACGTTCCACAGGCGACGAACTGCACCGATGACGACGACTTGAGCGCGCCGAGTTCCTCGAGAGCCACCGTCCCGCTCAGTTCGTCCACGCGGCCCCGTAGACACTGCCGGAGCGCCGTCGGTTGTTCGTGGATCTCCTTGAGCATGTAGTGGTCGTAGCCGCTCTTGCCGGCGTCCTCGGCGTCCCACTCGATCGTCTCGACGGGCGTCTCGACGACGGATCCGCTCGAGTCCGTGACGACGACTTCCTCGGGCGAGAGTCGCGCGAACTCCCCGTCCTCCAGATAAACGACCCGGTCGGTGTACTCGATGAAGGCCGGCGCGTCGCTCGCGAGGTAGTAGCCGTCGTCGCCGATGCCGAGCACCAGCGGCGACGCCTGTCGGGCGGCGTAGATCGTCTCCGAGCCGGCGAAGACGGCGGCCACGGCGTAGCTCCCTTCGATCCGATCGATGGCGGTCCGAAACGCCGTTTCGGGGGTCATCCCCTCCTCGAGGGCACGGCCGATCAGGTGCGGCACGACCTCGGTGTCCGTCTCGCTCTCGAACGTGACGCCGTCCGCCGTCAGCTCGTCGCGCAGCGACTGATAGTTCTCGATGATCCCGTTGTGGACGACGGCGACGCGCCCCTCGCCGTCCGTGTGCGGGTGTGCGTTGACGTCCGACGGCGGCCCGTGCGTACTCCAGCGGGTGTGGCCGATGCCGATCGGTTTCCCGTGCAGTTCCGCGGTCGGCAGCGCCGACTCGAGTTCGGCGAGTTCGCCCTCTCGCTTGTAGACCGCGAGCGACGGGTTCGCCACCGCCACCCCGGCCGAATCGTAGCCGCGGTACTCGAGGCCGGAGAGGCCGTTCATCAGGACGTCGATGGCGTCGCCCGTTCCGACGTAGCCGACGATGCCACACATCAGGATCGCACCTCCGTCTCGGAGTCGATCGTGCCGCGGACGGTGGTTCCGGACCCGATGACGGCGTTCGATCCGACGATGGTCCCCGGCGCGTACGTCACTCCGCCCTCGTCGCGGACGCGATCGGCGATGAGGGCGCCGAGCTCTTCGTTTCGGTGGATTCGGTCGCCGACGTGAACGTCACCGGGACCGCCGACGACGGTCGATCCGGCTCCGACGCGGACGCCGCGGCCGGTCACGCAGTCGACGAGCGTCGCGTTCGGGCCGATCCGCGTGTCGGCGTCGACGACGCTGTGTTCGCAGACGACGTTCGAGCCGACGGTGACGTTCTCGCCGAGACAGACGTTGGGACCGACCACCGCGCCGGGACCGACGACGCAATCGTCGGCGATGACGACGGGGCCGCGAATCGTCGCGCTCTCGTGAATTCGAGCGGACGACGCCGTCGTGCTCTCGACGCGCTCGCCGCTCTCGAGGAGGGCGTCGGCGACCTCGAGTAAGTCCCACGGATAGGTCGCGTCGATCCAGATCCCCTCCGAGAGCACGCCCCGGACCGGTTCGCCGCCGTTGATCAGTGCGTCGAGCCCGTCCACGATCGAGTGTTCCCCGCTCCGCGGGTTCGCACTCCGGACGATATCGAACGCGCGCTCCTCGAGCGCGTAGACGCCCGCGTTGAGCAGGTAGCTCCGATCGTCGCGCGGATTCTCGACGATTTCGGCGACGGGACGGGACGAGTCGGCCGAGTCGCCGTTCTCGAGGAGGACGCCGCCGTACTCCGCGACCGTCCCGTGTTGGATCACGCCGATGGTCGCCGCGGCGTCGTCGGCCTCGCCGTGAGCCTCAACGACGTCCTCGACGATTCGTCGGTCGACGAGTTGGTCGCCGTTCACGACGAGCGACGGGCCCGTTACCGTCGACTCGGCGGCTGCCAGCGCGTGTCCGCTCCCGAGCTGTTTCTCCTGAGTCACGTACGTCACGGGAATGTCACGGTACGTCGGTCCGAAGTACGACTGCACGCGGTTGCGACCGTAGCCGACGACGACCGTTAGCTCCGTAATTCCGGCCGCGATCAGCGAATCGAAGACGTGCGCCAGAATCGGTTCCGTGGCGGCGGGAAGCATGGGCTTCGGCCGGTGTTCCGTCAGCGGCCGGAGCCGCTTTCCCTCCCCAGCAGCGAGAACGATAGCGGATCGAACAGTCATGCGTGCCTTTTCGTCGCACAGCCTGTGTATGTCTTCCGGTATTTTGGCCGGTATAGCTCCCGAAACCGTCGTCGAACGGACTGTCTGCGATACCGTACTGTGGGTTCCTCGAGAGCAGTAGAACCGTCGCAACCGGAACGAAAATGCGTCTCGAACGGAGCGAGGATTCGGTCGAACGGGAACGAGAAACCGTCCGCGTAGCGGTTTAGTAACCAGTTAGTCGTCCGCAGCGACGGCCTCGCCCTCGCTCGTCGATTCCGCGCGCTCGAGGTCCTCGAGATACTCGTCGGCGTCCAGTGCGGCCTTCGAGCCCATGCCAGCAGCGGTGACGGCCTGCTGGTAGTGGAAGTCGACGACGTCGCCGGCGCCGAAGATGCCGGGAACGTCGGTCTCCGTCTGACCGCCACCGTCGCCGCCCTGGGTCCGGAGGTAGCCCTCGCCGTCCATTTTCACGCCGGTACCCTCGAGATAGTCCGTGTTCGGAGTGTGGCCGATCGCGAAGAAGACGGCCCCGACGTCGAACTCGAACTCGTCGGTTTCGGGGTCGTCGAGTCGGTCCGTGGGATGACCCTTGTCGTTTTCGACGAGGGTGACGTGGTCGACACCCGCCTCCTGTGAGCCGTGGATCTCCGTCACTTCCGTGTTCTTCATGATCTCGATCTCTCCCTCCTCGACTTTTTCGTGGACGCGGTCGATCCAGTACTGTTCGGCGCGGAACTCCTCGCGCCGGTGGGCGATGTAGACGGTGTCGGCGAACTTCGTGAGGAACGAGGCCTCCTCCATGGCGGCGTCGCCGCCGCCGACGACGAGCATGTCCTCGCCGCGGAAGAACGCGCCGTCGCAGGTGGCACAGGTCGAGAGCCCGTAGCCCATGAGTTCGTCCTCGCCGGGGATGCCGAGCGTTCGTGCGCTCGCACCGGAGGCCGCGATGACGGCGTCGGCCGTGTAGACGTCCCCGTTGGTCATCTCGACGCGGAACGGCTTGGTGTCAGCATCGACCGATTTGACGATGCCGTTTTTCAGGTCGGCGCCGAACTGTTTGGCCTGCTCTTTCATGTTGTTGACCAGTTCGGGGCCGCCGATGCCGTCCGGGAAACCGGGGTAGTTCGCGACGTCGGTGGTCAGCGTGAGCTGCCCGCCGGGTTCGTCGCCTTCGATGACTAACGGGTTGTTGTCGCCCCGGCCGGCGTAGATCGCCGCCGTCAGTCCGGCGATTCCGGTTCCCGCGATGATCAGCTTGCGGTGTTCGAGAACCTCGCCCGCTTCGGTATCGTCTTCGATACCGAGTTTCGCGTCCAGTTCGCCCGTCTCGTCAAGTGCGCTGGTGTCGTCCCAGCCGCCGATCAGTTCGTCGTCGATGAAGACTTCGGGGGCCGTCTTGCGCCCGTTCGCTCGCTCGACCA
Source organism: Natronorubrum halobium (assembly GCF_051351675.1). Taxonomy (NCBI): domain Archaea; kingdom Methanobacteriati; phylum Methanobacteriota; class Halobacteria; order Halobacteriales; family Natrialbaceae; genus Natronorubrum; species Natronorubrum halobium. The sequence goes on along the minus strand of NZ_CP195595.1, from coordinate 3,961,593 downwards.
TCTCCTCGAACAGGTCGTCGTCGCCGGTTACGTTGTACGTCTCGTACTCGACTCCCTTCGCGTCGAAGAGATCCTTGGCCTTGTCGCAGTACGGACAGTCCTCTTTGGTATAGATCTCGACTCGAGGCTGTTCGCTCATGGCTACGGATTGGGATAGAGTGCCTAAACCGCTTGCGTTCTCAGCAACGCGGCGCCCCCTCCTGTGACGTCCCGAGTCGTCGTTAGACCGCAGTAGACCGCCCCGCATCGACGAACTCGACGACGACGGCGATGTCGCGGTCGGTCCGGTCTTCGAGGGCCGTCTCGAGATCGGAGACGAGGGTCGGGTAGGGCGCATCGGCGGGTCGCTGGACGACGACGGTGACCTCCGTTCCGTCGTCCACGCCGGTACTGACGAATTCGGTTCGGACCTCGACGAGTTCGAGGTCGGCGTACTCGTCGTCGTCGAGGACGGTTCGAACCTCGTCGTTGACGCTGTTCTCGTAGAGGACGTACTGTCCAAGGACGAAGCCGCCCATGGAGAGCACGATCACGCCCAGAACGACGGCGACGGCGAGGGTACCGACCCAGTCACCGGAGATATTCTCCCGAATCGAGCCGCGCGTCCAGCCGTCGGGTCGATAACCCAGATACCAGAAGACGGTGAGCCCGGAGAAGAGGATCGACGTGGCATTGACGGCGACCAGCACGAACGCGCCGAGCGCGACGGACGGATCGCCCCAGGCCAGGCCGATACCAACCGCCGCGGCCGCCGGGATGAGCGCGACGGCGATCATGACGCCGACCAGCGAGACGGGAATCGCCGTGGCGAGACCGAACGCGCCGGCGGCACCGGCACAGATCCCGACGATCAACACGAGCAGCCCCGGCGAGATCCGGTTCTGGACCTGCACGATGGCCGTGATGTCGATCGTCGAGGGGACGATCCCGCCCGAGCGAACCAGCCAGGCGAAGGCGAACGCGCTGGCGATGGCGGCGACCAGTCCGACGGCGAGGGAGGTCAGCCCGTCGACGATCATCTTTCGGTCGTCGAGGACGAGCCCGACGGTCCCCGTCAACGCCGCACTGACCTGCGGCGCGATCACCATCGAACCGACGACGATCGCCGGCGAGTCGAGCAACAGTCCCGCGGTCGCGACGACCGCGCTCAACACGGTCATCGCGTAGTAGGTGACCCGTCCGGGCGTCATGTTCATCGCTCGAGACCTGATCTCCTCGTGGGCGATGCTGTCGTCCTCCGCCCGCCCGTTGACGTAGCGGTCTTCGAGTTCGTCGATCCGAGGCGTTCGCGCCGTCTCGATCGAGGAGACGACGACGTAATCGTCGTCGATCCCGGCCTCGCGAAGCGACGACAGAACGCGTTCGACAGCCTGCGGCGGGACCGGAAAGCTGACGAGTTCTCCATCTGTCCCGTCGCTGGCTTCCGCGGTCCGGACGTAGTCGATCCCCTCCTCGTCGAGGACCGCCAGCGCGTCGTCGGACCTGTGGTCCGGCACGAACAGTTCGATCAGTCGCACGCTCGAGCCCACGCCGGGACGGCTCAAGCCTATGAAGTCGTTAACCGGCCGAACGCGTTCACGTATCCGTCGTCGAACCATCGGCGTTCGGGGTTCCGCGCGGTCGGGGAACGGCGGTCCGCTGACGACACAGTTACGGTGCCGACGGCCGAGCATCGACTATGGCTGCGGATCTCGAGGAAAAGACGGATCGCTACGGCGAATTGCTCGCGGAGGCGCTCGAGGCGGCTTCAGTTGCCCCGCCGGAGGGAACGCCGATGGCCGAGGCGGCCGACGAGTGTTACGAGATGGCGGCGTCGTACCTCGAGGACGGCCGTCACTTCCGCGAGGAGGGCGACCTCGTCAACGCGTTGGCCTCGTTTTCCTACGGGCACGCGTGGCTCGACGCCGGAGCGCGAGTCGGATTGTTCGACGTGCCCACGGACGGGCATCTGTTCACGGTCTAGTCTCGCCCCACACTCGGTTATGCGGGACGTGAACGGTGACGTCGGTGACAGTACCAACGTGTTTGGACACTACCTTTCTGTATCTGAACGCCGTTTACGCGTACGAAGTGACGCGAATCGTCATCGGCGACCGGCGCGAGTCGAGTCCGGTTCGAGAGCCGCGGGCCGGGGCGCCCGTCGGAGCGAGTAGTCGGTCACTGCGGCCCGCATCGGTAACGATCAATCACTATATAACCAAAACATATATAACAGCTTTCCCGATTAGTTTATAAAGAAGGCGAAATCTTTATATGGCTTACGGCCTAACTATATGTTAGCCGAGGCGACCGGGTTTCTTCTGGTTACCCCACCCGGGAGCCGCGAGTAAGCGTCCCGATACACCATGACAGACACCACAATCAGAACCTATACGAGCGAGGAAGAGGGCGAAGAAACGACCGAGGAATCGGGTGAGCGAGAGGTGTGCCCCGAGTGTGGCGGCCGAGTCCTCTCGGACGCCGAACACGCCGAGACGGTCTGTGAGGACTGCGGCCTCGTCGTCGAGGAAGACGAGATCGACCGCGGTCCGGAGTGGCGCGCCTTCGACGCCGCCGAGAAAGACAAGAAGTCCCGCGTCGGTGCGCCGACGACGAACATGATGCACGACCAGGGCCTGTCGACCAACATCGGCTGGCAGGACAAGGACGCCTACGGTCGCTCCCTCTCGAGTCGCCAGCGCCAGAAGATGCAGCGGCTACGCACCTGGAACGAGCGCTTCCGCACCCGCGACTCGAAAGAGCGCAACCTCAAACAGGCGCTGGGCGAGATCGACCGGATGGCCTCCGCCCTGGGTCTCCCCGAGAACGTCCGCGAGACCGCCAGCGTGATCTACCGCCGCGCGCTCGAGGAGGACCTCCTCCCCGGCCGCTCGATCGAAGGCGTCGCGACGGCCTCGCTGTACGCGTCCGCCCGACAGGCCGGCACGCCGCGCAGCCTCGACGAGATTTCGGCCGTGTCCCGCGTCGAGAAGATGGAGTTGACCCGAACGTACCGGTACATCATCCGGGAACTCGGCCTCGAGGTCAAGCCCGCTGACCCCGAACACTACGTGCCGCGGTTCGTCAGCGACCTCGATCTCTCGGACGAGACCGAACGCATGGCCCGCGAACTGCTCGAGTCCGCGCGTCAGGAAGGCGTCCACAGCGGGAAATCGCCGGTTGGCCTCGCCGCCGCATCGGTGTACGCCGCGGCGCTGTTGACCAACGAGAAGGTCACTCAGAACGACGTCAGCGAGGTCGCCAGCATCTCCGAGGTCACGATCCGCAACCGCTACAAGGAGCTACTCGAAGCCTCCGACACGGCAGCCCCGGCGTAAACGACGGCTTTCGGGACCTGTCATCGGCGGTATCGGTGCGACGTCGGGATCTGCGACCGGCCGATTCGTGAGCGAACGTGCGACAACACTTTTGAGGCGTGGTGTGGAACACCGTGACATGGACCAGACGACCGTCCGACTGTTGTGTCCTGAATGTACGAAAGAGTGGCAGATTACTCCGGGCGAACTTCCCGGATCCACCGCGATGTTCCACTGCCCGAACTGTCACGCATCTCGACGGATGTCCGAGTTCATGCGAACGGACCGTGATCTCCAGACGCTGAAGCAACTCGGGTAACGATCGGCGGCCCCGCTCGTCGGCCGTTCGGTCCAACAGTAGTGACCGTTTAACTCTCCTAAGTAGTCCCCTTGGAAACTGAAACGAAAACCGTCGTTATGGAGGTAACAACCGATTGTAGTCGCTCCCTTCCGGCGATTTCCGAACGGTAGGTGCGACCTTCGGTGACCTCTAGTCGGTGACATACTCCGCCTCGAGTACGGGTTGCGTGTTAACGCGACTCAAGATAATAATATAACCCTGCAGTGGGTAGGATTGCATGGTTATGAAGAAGCAGGAGCTCATTCACCTTCACGGCCTTCTCGCGGAGGTATCGAACCAGTGTGCGGCATGGGATGACTGTCAGATCGACCTCGAGGAGTACGAGACACTCGGGATCCGGCCGACATCTATCCACAAGTCGAAAACAGATCACAAAGCTGCTGTCTTTGCACTCGCGGGGGGAATCACGATGAATATGCGCGAGGGGGAGCAGGAAGCAGTTGCCGCTACTGCAGACTGAAACGTACATCGTCTCCTTCGAGTACTCTACACTGTGACTGGCGAGACTCGTCGTCCGGCCGACCGTTTCGAACCGTTTCTATCGACGACACTCGCTCCTGTACTCGCTCAATTCGGCTCAGCTGGGAGTTTCGGCGGGTAACAACCGATATCCGATCGAAAACGGTGGCGCGATTATTCTACGAGATCCTCGAACTCGGGAAGGATCTCATCGTCGTCGTCCGCCGCTTCGGTCTCCGTCTCGGAGCCAGCCGATTCGTCCGGCTCGCTCTCGTCGTCCCGATCGGCCGTCTCCGCGTCGTCATCGTCCGCCGACTCGTCGTCCTCCGCGTCGTCTTCGTCCTCGAACTCCTCGATGCTGATGACCTCGAGCGGAATATTCTCGAGCAGTTGGCCGATCTCTTTGCGGGCGATTCGTGAGGCGTGTTCCTCGCGCTCGACGTTGAAGACGGTCATCTCCAGCTCGAGCGCGACGAGCGCTTCGTCGGCCGCGATAAAGGCGGGTGGCAACTCCTCCCCCGATGGAGAGGTGCGCTCGCCCATGTTGATCTCGACGTAATTTAAGTCAGGGTTCAGCATCTCGCCCGTCTTCGAGATGGCGATACGGATCGCCTCGTCCTCCGTCTCAACGTCGAACACCGGCACGGCGGCTTCGACGACAACCCTGCAGTGCATACCTAGACATTGTGTCGCCTGCAGTATGAAGGTTCGCCTCATACGAATCCGATTCCACGAGCGGCGACCCTGTACGCCGGTTTCGTGACGACAATCGGGACGGTGTAATCGAGGACGGGGATCGGGACGGTGTAATCGAGGACGGGGATCGTGACGGTGTGACCGCGAGCGCGGTAGTTCGATGCCGTACCGACGAGCACCGGGGACAGCGCTGACGGTCTCGACCGCGACGCCCTGGGGATCGGTGCGGCGCTCGGTTCGAAAGGCAAAAGCCTCCGCTCCCGAAGGGTCGGACAGATGGAGACGGGGACGATTCCGATCGACAGCCTCTCCGGCGGACTCGACCTGTACCGGACGCTCGAGAGCGGCCAGAGCTACTGCTGGCGACGGAGCGACGGCGAGATGTACAGCGGCACGCCGCCCGGCGAGGCGTGGTATTACACCGTCGTCGATGGTGAGGTAATCCGTATCCGGCAACTCGATGGGGTCCTCGAGTGGGAGTCGACGACCGACGCCGAGGCGACCGTCCGTCGACTGGTTCGACTGGACGACGACCTCGAGGCGATCGTGGCGGCCGCGCCGGACGATCCGCTCCTCCACGAGGCCTACGAGGCCCACCGGGGGATGCGACTGGTCGAGGATCCGCCCTTCGGCTGTCTGATCTCGTTCATCTGCTCGGCGCAGATGCGCGTCAGCCGGATCCACACGATGGTTTCGACGCTGGCCCGCGAGTACGGCGACGCGTTCGGGTTCGACGGGGAGACCTACCACGCGTTTCCGACGCCGGATCAACTGGCGGCGGCGACCGAAGCCGAACTCCGCGACCTCGGACTCGGCTACCGGGCACCCTACGTCGTCCGCACGGCCGAGATGGTGGCGAGCGGCGAGGCGCATCCGGCCGAGGCTCGGGCCCTCGAGTACGAAGCCGCCCGCGAATACCTGACACGATTTGTCGGCGTCGGCGACAAGGTAGCCGACTGCGTCCTGTTGTTCTCGCTGGGCTTCGACGAAGCCGTGCCGCTGGACACGTGGATCAAGTCGGCCATCGAGGACTACTACCCGAACTGTGATCGGGGCTCCTACGCCGCGACCTCGCGGGCACTTCGGGCGGAACTGGGCGGCGAGTACGCGGGCTACGCCCAGACGTACATCTTCCATTTCCTCAGAACTGGTGGAAGAGAGGCTTAGAGAGGTAATATCGGAACATAACGCTGTATCGGAAACCCACGGAAACCGTTCCGGTCAGTATCCCAGTATAGGGTTTACTCCTGTAGGAGGTGTCTGTGTGTGAGCTCCGCGACCGACGGGTTCGGCCCGTTCTGCGGAGCGCTCGGCTGTACCGATGACGCCGAGTACGTCATCGATCACCCAGAACACGGCGAGCGAACGGTCTGTTCGACCCACGCCAAGGACTGCGAGGTGATCCGCTTTGTCTGAATCGCCGGCTGCAGACGCGGTCGTGATCTCCCAACGCACGCTCGGTAAGTGCGTCTTCCTCGAGGACGAGATCAACGTCCTCCACGCAGAAACCGACGAAATCGATGCCCGCATCGAGCGCCTCGAAGGTGATCTCGATGGGTGAGACGCCAGAGGTCAGCCCAGAGGATGCGCTCCAGGTTGCCCAGCGTGCGATGAACCGCTGCTCGGATCTCGAGGATGAGGTCGAAAAGCTCCGGGAGGAAAACGGCGACCTCGCCGATCGTGTCACCGCACTCGAGCTGCGCTACCAGGACCTCGAGGAAACGAAGTCGTACGACGATCTCGATCGCGACGGTCGCGTTGGCCGCGTCCGTGAACACGCGTTCCAGCGAGCGACCAACGGCCATGGCAAAGCGACGCTCGACTACAACGACGTCATGTGGAGTGTCTTCGACGGCGAACCTAGCGCAGACTACTGCTACAAGTTGATGCGACTCGCCGCAGACGCTCCCGGATTCGAATACCGAGATCCTGCCGGGAAAGGGAAGCAACTGGCCGTCGACGCAGATGAGGCGAGAACAGGAGCCGCGTTTTCGTCCGCGAATAAAACGGATTCGGAGGGGGTGATCTGAGGATGGGTTCGTTCCATCGAGGGATTCCCCCTCCGTAAATCTGAGTGTAACTCAGTACAAGTGGTGTTGTGTAAATAAGTGTCCGTTAGCTGTGAGTACGCCGAATCCGACGCCGTCCGACGCCGTCGTTCAACGTCACGAAGGCTCGATTCGGTTTTATTCGCAGACGAAAACCGTGACCGATCCAATGTCAACCCAACAATCCCAAGACGAACCGATCACCGATCGCCTGGCGACGAAGTTCTATCGTCGCTACTACAAAGAGGCGATCGGGCAACTGGCCCAGAAGTATCCGAACGAACAGCGCTCCCTCGAGGTCGACTGGCGGGACGTCCACAAGTTCGATCCCGACGTCGCCGACGATCTCCTCACACAACCGGAGCAGATGCGTCGGTACTTCGAGGAGGCGTTGCGGATGTTCGACCTCTCGATCGACATCACGCTCAACGCCCACATACGCGTAGGGAATCTCCCGGAGGAACACACGTTCTACCCGGGCGAGTTCTCCCCATCCGAACATCTCGCTGACTACCGTTCGATCCGGGGTGAGATCACGAAGACATCCGACGTCTATCCGAAGATCGAGGAAGCGGCGTTCGAATGCCAGCTCTGTTCGACGCTCAACCGGATCCCGCAGGCCGATGGAGACTTCCAGGAGCCTCACGAGTGCCAGGGCTGCGAGCGACAGGGGCCGTTCAAAGTGAACTTCGATCAGTCGGAGTTCGTCGACGCGCAGAAACTCCGCATCAAAGTGCCGCCGGAACTGGCTGACGGCGCCGGCCAGAAGATCGATGCGTTCGTCGAGGACGATATCGCCGGCGACGTCACGGTCGGTGACCGCGTCGTCGTCTCGGGGATCATCCACTTCGAACAGGAGACGAAGAACTCGCAAAAGCAGCCGAAGTTCGATCCCTACCTCGAGGGCTGCCACATCGAGATCGAACAGACCGATCAACAAGATCTCGACGTCTCCTCACAAGAGCGCAAACGGATCCGCGAGCTCGCGGATGGTACCGAGGGTCTCCCGCTCGACGTAGGTGCACAGTCGCTGACGACGAAGGTCTTCGGCTACGATCTCGAGAAGAAGGCGCTCATCCTCGCGATGGTCTCTGGGGGACAGATTCAGTACGCTGACGGCGACAGCGACCGGTCGACACTGAACGTCTTTCTGATCGGTGATCCGGGAACCGGGAAGTCGAAGCTCATCGACCGTGCCGAGTCGATCGGGTGGCGGACCGTCGGCGTGACGAGCCGCCGAGCGACCGGGCCTGGTCTGACGGTCACTGCCGAACAGGACGACTTCGGCGACGGTGAGTGGTCACTGAAAGCCGGTGCGTTCGTGAAAGCGAACGGTGGGACGGTCTGCATCGACGAACTCGACGACATGGACCCGGACGTCCGCGCGTTCATGCTCGAGCCGATGTCGAAACAGAAGATCAACGCCTCGATCGCCGGCGAGCAGGCGACGTTCGAAACCCAGGCCTCGGTGATCGCTGCAGGCAACCCGAAACATGGGCGATTCGATCCGTACGAACCCATCCCGGAACAGTTCGACTTCCGGTCTGACCTGCTGTCGCGCTTCGACCTGATCTTCACCGTCCAGGACGTCCCCGACGAGGAGAGCGATCGGCAACTGGCCGATCACGTCCTCGACGTCCGCGATGGGGCGAAACGCGATGACAATCTCGACGAGGACGAGGACAAAGCGGAGCCGATCGTCGACCCTGAGATCTTCCGGAAGTGGATCGCTGTCGCAAAGCAGCAACCGAACCCGCCGTTCGAAAGCCAGGACGTCAAAGAACAACTGCGCGAGAGCTTTCTCGAGATCCGTAAGCTGTACGACGTCAGCGACAACTCCCCGGTTCCAGTCACCTTCCGCGACCTTGAGGGACTGGTCCGGATCGCGGAGGCAGCAGCGAAGTTCGAGCTCTCGGAGACGATCAAAGAGCGTCACGCGAAGATCGCGACGGAGATGGCCGGTCGGTCGATGCAAGACGTCGGGAAGAACGAGGATGGCGAGTTCGACGCTGACGTGGTGGAAGTTGGCCAGTCAAAGAGTCAGAAGGACCGCATGCAAACACTTGCCCAGGCGATCGCCGACCTCACAGCCGACTACAGTGATGGAGTCCCACGAGAGGCCGTCATCGAACACGTTCAGGAGGAACTTCGGCGAGATTACAGCGCCGATCGGCTCCACACAGATATGGACAACATGCTCCAAGCCGGCGAGGCAACTGAGCCACAGGATGACCACATCCGATACCTCGGGAGGGTGGCCTGATCATGTCGATGCAAACTCAACAGCAAGAGACGGAAGCAGAGCGCCGGAAGCGAACCAAGGAGGTGTACGAGACCGTCGTCCGAGTCATCGACTACAACAGCGGGCGCAAACAACCACCGCTGGCGAGCAAACCGTCGGTGGTCGGATCGCTCTGCCGATCGGGCTACTCGCTCGAGGAGATCTCTCGAGCGATCACGGCCGCTCGTCGGAACGGTGATCTGTTCCAGACCGACGACGCCGAAGGCTGCATCCGACTCGGGATCAACGACGCCACGAAACTGCTCGAGAAGATCGAAACGAACCGCTCGCATTGTGATGATCCGCGACGGGATGTGATCGGAATCGCCAATCAGCGAATCCAGTACCTGCGCAAGCAGGTGGACGGTGGTCAGAATGAGTGACCAGAATGCACACTCCACAGGCGCTACTGATCAGTCAAAACGACGAAAATCGCCACTGCCACATGGGCATTCCTTCCCCGATCCGATCGGGAGAAGCACTCCGTCTGGTAGTTCTCGCGAAGCTATTGGCTTTCCGCAACTTTCACAAATAGCGATAGTGGTTGGGCGATCTTGCAGTGATGTCATCGATTCGAGTAGAGAATGGACAGATAATAGCTTAAATCGAACTAGGATGCAGCAATCGTTATACACACATCTATTGGGCGCTATATTCCAGCGTCCACATCGCACACTACAACCGGACACACAGCGTGACCAGTCAGGAAACTCAACGCGAAATAAAGGGGGTGACCAGTAGTGCGCTACCCCGACGGTCACTGCCAGCGCTGCGGGGACCCACTCCGGTTCGTCCCGTGCTTGAACTGTCGTGATCTCCCTCGAGGTGACACAATCGATGCCTGAACAGGAACACCGAGACCAGATTGATGACCTCCCACCCAGTGCGAAGCTTGTCGTCTGGGTCCTCGAGGCGGAGGGGGAGCTCACGCAACAGGGTCTGATGGAAGAAACGCGACTCCACCAGCGTACGCTCCGGTACGCCCTCGATCGACTCGAAGAGGAAAGTCTCGTCGACTCCCGACCGAACCCATCCGATGCCCGGCAGAGTCTCTACTCTTTCAGTAGATAGCAGCACGATTTCTTTCTTCAGAATGGCCTGTGAAAATCGCGGCAAGTGTAGGTGAAGCAGGTAACGGAGGTCGGGAACGAAATCTCGATGATAGCGGTCGATTTTGCCCGAGTTTTGTTCATGATGAAATCGATCTCGCCACCTGATCCAATCGTAAGGGGATTAGGAGCGACGAGTCTCCGATTATGATTGACTACGACCGCGACCGGAGTTCTTCACCGGCCCCCGCTCGCCGTCGCCAGGATCGTAAATCCAGATCATGTTCGGTGGATCGTGTCCTTCGTTGTTCGTGTCCTCGCCGATCACGACACGTCCGTCATCCATGACAACCACGTTGTCCGGTTCTGAGATCGTCGTCTCAGGGTCGAACGGCTGTGCAGAGTCGAACGACTCGCTCATTCGCTCAAGGCCACGGCCGACGATACTTTTCTCCTCGTCCTCGTCATTTGGGATCGGATTGAATGCACAGTCCTGACAGACTGTACTCGCAGAGTCCGGACGTGCATCATAGGGACAGCCCCCACAAATGTTCGCGTCAGGCCCTCCCGTGATCACTGGTTCCATGCGCCCGACATCGAAGTCCTCGTCGAGTTCCATTCGGTAAATTGCGCCCCAACTGTCGCCCTCGATTGCGATATCGCCCTGTTCATCAGCCATCGTCGCATTCGTGTTCGACATGGCCATATAGAGGTAATCGCCCGGGATCGCATCCCGACGGATGTTGACGCCCTCCATTTTGCGGAATTCATCGGTTGCACCGACGGCCGCCGCGGCCGCACGGGATTCAAGAAACGCTGCGCGGTCGTCCTCGGCGTTCCCGTTCGCCCACGCTTCGATCTCGGCGTCGGTGACGTAGTCGGCATTCGGACCCGGCTCCTGATCATCGTATTCGGCGATCCAGCTTTCGATCTGCTCATCAGTACCGTGGGCGAGTTCGGTCCATTCAAGATCGAACCCTGCTGCGGCCACGTCAGTACTGTCGTCCTGTGTCGCTTGTGCTGCATACAGCGTTCCTGCCGAGAGGTCGCCTGCCTCGTCGGCGACGAACTTGAAGAAGACGGTGCCGGTCCCGTCGTCGCTCATGTAGGCGGTTTTCTCGTCGGGCATCACGACGGCGTTCTCGTGTGAGAATCGGCCCATCGCAAAGTGTTTCACTGGCTCGGGGTCGCCGGTTGGCTCTTCGATTTCAACAATATAGCCGTACCGGTAGGCGTTCGCGAACCGCCCGAGGTACGATGTCATCGAGCCTGCGCCGCTCCCGCTGCGGAACCAGTTTCTCGCATTGGGTTCGTACTCCTCGGAAGTGAGGGGTGTGCCCCACGGACTCACGGTACCGAAACAGTTGGTCCACGTCCCTTCGACATCCCGGAAGTCGACGTTCTCGCTCCCGAGGACCTCCCATTGGTGGTTCTGACTGTTTCCACGTCGCCCCTTCATCCGGAGGTGGAGCCGACTCACCATTCCTGGCCGAGCTTCCCAGTTGCTGAATAGGTATCCCTCGTTCGGATGTTCAGCCGGGACGAACCCGTTGAAATCCGGGTTATTCGCGCTCGTCAGCGGGTTGCCGTCCGGGCTATAGGGGACCCCGAGTCCCTCCCCGTCGTCGGTCTCGTCGCCGCCGTTTGCGAGCGGCTGGTACTCTCCCGCCGCTGTGTGAACTGTCGTCATGTCACCGTCGTCGGGAACCGGGACGCTCCCAAAGTCGCTCGGAAGATTGTGGAGGTCAACGCCCGTGAGCGCACCCAGGGTTCCCTTGTCAAACGGTTCCTCGTTCGATCCGCTCGGGTGTTGGATATTGAAGAAGAAGCGACCATTATCAGTCAGGAACATTCCGGTGATCTCCGCACCGCGGACGGTCGTCGCAAACCGGTTTAAGGTCGGCCCTTCTTCGGTGTGGGTATCGGACTTAGCGCTGGCACTCCCTGTCGAAGCCCCAGCTCCGAGACCGAGTGCGGTAAGAAGTGACAGTGCACCACGCCGGCTGTAGTATGTCGCCATCAAATAGCCGATTGTGGTTTCTTTAGATGAATCTTGATATGAGGAATATATAGCAATCTGTTGAGTTGCACAGTCCACTCGAGAGGAATTACTTGTCTTGATGGATCCTTTCAGGTAGTCTATTATTGCTCGGACTAAAAGCATCTGTAGTTACCGAATTGGGCCCCTCAGTTTCGAATTCGATTCTGGATAAAGAAATAGTATTACTAACTACTGTTTTGCCAGACTGAAAGTCACGAATTTCGTGACAATATAGTCTCTTAAGCACTACAATCACTATACCTGATATCAACGCGTTCCTCCTGGGGTCGTTGGTAGCGGCCCGGGTACCTCCAGAGCTATGTCTGTACACGCATCCACCCGACCGAAGAGCGTCGAGTGCGGACAGTGTGGTGACCAGTTCACCCTCCCCGCAGTCGAGGGCTCGTTCTGCTCGCCAGAGTGTCACGATGATCACCGGCGTCAAAAGCACGCAGGTAACTTCTTCGAGACGCTCGAGCACGATCACCGCTTCTGCTCGACGTGTGGGCGTCAGATCAAGGAGATCGAGAAGCCTCCGGAGCGCAACTCGAAGGGGAAGTCGATCACCGACGCCGCGATCGGCTGGGAACACATCACCGAACATGGCGAGTTCGGCATCAAGTCCCACATCCGCGACGACGGTGACGACGATCTCGACGTGCCCGATCTCGACTTCGAGGACGGCCACGATCCGGTCTACGTCTACGACGTCGACGGCGAAGATCACAACGTCGGCACCTACGCCGATTTTCGGAACCCACTGCCGCGCTCGATCGACGCCGCCGAACCGATCCCGGTCGGCACCGTCTGCTGCTGCGGTCAGACGGATCACAAACACGAGGACGACACGCTCCGGGGGCGCTACCCGTTCCAGACAGCGTACTATCTGGCACTCGCTGCCCGCGAACTCCGCCGCGAGGATAAGACGGACGTCCGCCTCGATCAGGAGCGACTGTTCGATGCCGTCCTCGAGCGCGAGTCGATCCGCGAGGCCTTCGCGTCGGCGGTGATCGTCCCATGACGGTCCAGTCCATCGCCAAGGGCCAGCCGGTCGAGGTTCGCTTCGCCGGTCGCGACGTCGAGGGCGTCGTCGAAGACGTCCGCTGGCACGCCTCCTGGAACAACCCACGCTCGGAGATCGTCGTCGACGCTGACGGCACGACCATCGCAACGGGTAGGGCGAACGTTTGTCTCCAGTAGTCCCCGATGTGGCCCGGCTTGCCCCTACCCGCCGGGCTGAAGGGGACGTCATCGCACCCGCTGACACTACTCGCTTCGGGGCGGTTGGCACACCGCGACTGACAGACTCCACGGTCCGTCCCGACCCGCGCCGGGATTCGGCACAAGCCTCGCAGACGCGACCCGGCGCACCCCGTTTTCATACACTGACCGTTCAGACAGTGACTTTCGATCACCGAATAACCGACTGACCATGAGCCATAGAGATGCACCGAAACTGGACCCGACTGCGTTGGAGAACTGGAACCGACCGATCGAACGACTGCGATGCGAGATGTACTGCCTCGGGAGGGCGCTGATGCCTGACGAAGAGACCCTCGAGAAGACGGTTGGTACGATCCTCCTCTTCGTCGTCTGGGCGCTGATCGTCCTCGGGCCGATGTTCTTCGATGCCGAACCGCCCCGGTGGGAGCTCCAGATCGCTATCACTGCCCTCGCGTTCTCCATCCTCGGTCGGATGTGGAACCTCGAGGTCGAGCGCCTTCTCAACGGGATCACAATCTCGACCAATGGCGGCCAGCCTCGAGACGACGATTGCGAGGACTAACCCATGACTGAGGACCTCACCGACATCGACGGCATCGGCCCAGCGATCGCCGAGCAGCTGCGCGAGTCTGGTTTCGAAACCGCCGACGACGTCATGACCGCCAGCGCCGACGACCTGGTCGACGTCCACATGATCGGAAAGTCCTCAGCCGAAGCGATCCTCGAGGGCGATTCCGAGGCCCACGGCGGTCGACCGTCGAAGTTCGAGGCGGTCAAGGACGATCTCCTCGAGGCTGCAGAGAAGCCACTGAACCACGAACAGGTCGCCAACCGAGGCGGCGTCTCGAAGCCGACACTCTACACGTACCTGGACGAGCACGAAGAGTTTTTTAACGAGTTCAAGCGCGCGCGAGGCCGAACTGCCGATCGACTCATCCAGCGCGGCCTCGATCCCGAGGACGAAATCGATATCTCGTTCGTCCGGTTCCTCCTCGAGCGTTCGTTCAAGTTCATCAAGACCGAACGCCAGGAGGTCGAGAGCGAGAACACGCACAAGATCGAAGGAGACGGATTCGTTGTCGAGTTCGCCGACGAGGTGTGACGGTGTCAGCGACAGTCAAACTCGACTGGTCCCCACACCCCGGACAGGTCGACGTCCTCGAGTCAGACTCGCGGTTTCGGATCGTCGGCTGTGGCCGGCGCTGGGGGAAGACGGAGATGTGCGCCAACGAGGCGCTCCGCCGGCTGGGCAAGCCGGATACGCTCGTCTGGTGGGTCTCTCCGACGTACGACATCGCGGACCTCGGGTTCAACGCGGTCGAGGACGTCGTCCCGGCGCCGCTGATGGACGGCGAGCCGAAGAAGACGAAGCCGAAGGAGATCAGCCTCACGAACGGCTCGCTGATCTCGTTCCGGAGCACGGACCGCGAGGACTCACTGCGTGGCGAGGGGGTCGACTTTTTGATAATCGACGAGGCGGCGATGGTCCCCGATCGCGCATGGCAGAAGGAACTTCGGCCGACGCTGTCGGACACGCTGGGCGACATGATCGCCATCTCGACACCGAAGGGCCGCAACTGGTTCTTCGAGTGGTTCGAGCGCGGCAACTCGAGCGACGATCACGACGTCGAGTCGTGGCAGTCGCCGACCTACCAGAACCCGTACGTGCCGGACGAGGAGGTCGACGCCGCCCAGCGCGAACTCCCGCAGCACGTTTTCGAACAGGAGTATCTCGCGGAGTTCAAGGAGGAGAGCGGCGGCGTGTTCTCCGACCTAGGCGACCGCGTATTCACACTCGAGGGTGACGTCGACGACCTCGAGGGGACGCCGCCGTACGCGCACGGCTGGGACTTGGCGCGGCATCAGGACTTTCTCGTCGGCATCGTGCTCGACGCCGAGGGGCGAGTCGTTCACTTCGAGCGCACCCAGAACGAGAGCTGGCCGCAGATCCAGAACCGGATCGAGAAGACGGCCGCCGAGTACGAGGGCATCGTCGCGATCGACGCCTCTAGGGACAACAAGATTGTGGGCGATCTCCACGACGCCGGCCTCGCGATCGAGCCGGTCAAGTTCAGCCCGAAGCGCAAGCGCGAGCTGATCGAGGACCTCATCACCCGCGTCGAGGGCGGCGAACTCACGGCCCCGGAAATCCCGCAGTTGCGTCACGAGATGTCCGTCTTCGAGTACGACGTCACGCCGAGCGGGACGGTCCGGTACGACGCGCCGGAGGGCTTCCACGACGACACGGTCGACGCGCTCGCCCTGGCCTCGTCACAACTCGAGCGGATCGGGGCAGTGATGCGCCGCCAACAGAAGCGCGACGAAGACGACAACAGCGAAAGTGCGGTGACCCATCTATGACTTCTGACAAGGACAACACCCGAGAGAAACACGGCACCGTCGGCGGCACCGACACGGTTGATAAGATCCGCGATAGTCTCGAGGAGGACGAAGACGATGAGTGACTCCGACGACGGCAATGTCTCGGTCACGGTATCGAAGATGGGCACCAACGACGCGATGTCGAAGGCTCGCGAGACCACCCAGCTCGACGAGCGTCATATCGCGACCGGGAAGGGCTGGGGGATCCGGCCGCCGTATCCACCGGAGACGTTGGCCGCCTTCTCGGAGCTCAACGAAACCCACGCGGCAGCGATCCGTAAGAAAGCGCGCTGGGAGGCGGGCTACGGCTTCGACATCGTCCCGCACACGTCGGTTGACCCCGAGAAGGCCAGCGACGACCAGCGCGACACCGTCGACGACTTCTGGTACGGGAGTGGGTCGCGGTGGCAGACGGGACCCGAACACACGCCGGCGACGACGCCGACAGAGGTCCTCGAACTCGCGCGGATGGACTACCACATGATCGGGTGGTGCGCGCTCGAGATCCTCGTCGCCCCCGATGGCACGCCGACCGGGCTGGCACACGTCCCAGCGACAACGGTCCGAGTTCGCAAGACCGAGAAGGAAACTGACGATGGTGAGACGATCGTGACGTCGGGTCACGGCTACGTCCAGCGCCGGCATGGGCAGCGCCGATACTACGCGGAGGCCGGCGACCGCTACCTGAACGAGGACGACCCGAGCGATCGGCGCGTCTTCGTCGACAAGGTCACCGGCGACGTCACCTACGACTCGGCCGAGGGGCTCAAGAACAGTCCGGCGAACGAACTCATCTTCATCCCGAACCCGTCGCCAATCGCGACCTACTACGGGATCCCCGACTGGATCAGCTCGATGGAGACGCTCGCGATGGATCAGGCGGCGAAGCAATACAACAAGGACAAGCTCGAGCACTTCGGGATCAGCCACTTCGCGGTGATCGTAAAGGGGGGCACGCTCACTGAGGACTCGAAGGACGAACTCCGCCAGATGCTGGAGGATCTCGAGGACAACCCGCATCGGGCGTCGGTCCTCGAAGTTGAGAAACTCCAAGAGGAGGCGAGCGGCATGGGCCTCGAGGGCGAGGGCGGCTCTGAGATCGAAGTGGAGCTCCGCCCACTCGCGGGCGACAACGCCGGGCAGATGGACTACGAGACACTCCGAAAGGAGGCCGAGCAGGACATCGCGAAGGTCCACGGTGTGCCGCCGGTCCTCTACAACCGACCGGGCCAGTCCAACCGGTCGAACTCGGAGGAGCAGGTCCGCGAGTTCGCCGAGGAGACCATCGCCCCTGAACAGCAGAAGTTCGAGGCACGACTCTACGAGATCATCCACAAGAAGGCGCTCGACGTCACGGACTGGACGATCGAGTTCGAGTTAAAGGGTGCCGATCGCCCCGACCGGGATGCGACGATCGCCCAGAAGCGCATCGGTGCGTCGAACGGCACACTGACCGTCGACGAGGCTCGAGCCGAGCTGGGGAAGGACCCGCTGCCCGAGGACCACCCGATCGATGGCGAGACACTTCTCGCGAACCTGGGCGACCAGGCGGCCGCCGTCCCGGACGATCGGCCGGAGGATGCGCCGCCGGTCAAGAACATGGTCGGCACGCGCGAGTCGATTGACGTCGACCGCGAGGCGGTCAAAGACGACGAGAATGACCAGGTCCGGATGCAGGAGTTCGACTCGAGCAACATCCACAGCGCCCTTTATCAGTCGCTGACCGAGGACCTGTACGTCCGCTTCCACGGTGGCGAGGATAGCCAGGATCGGATCTACGTCTACCTCGGCGTCGACGAATCGGAGTGGGACTCGTGGACCAGCGCCAGTTCCGCGGGTTCGTATCACTACGACTCGATCCGGATGAGCTACCCGTACGAAGAGTTGACCAACACAACCGGTTGGCCGCAGATCGGTGCCTAGTCTAGTAGGCAGTGACCCTGATTGCAGGCGAGCCTAAAATATTTACAGATATTCTGCTTCACTTGGGATGAACTGATCTACCTTGGATTGGATATTAGGTGGGACACTATTGATTCGGATTGGATTTCCATTCTTCGTAATACGGACATACTCTCCGCTATAGACTGAAAAGCTAAACTTATTGTCGTCATCTTTCAAAATCACCTCTGCCTCTTCGTGCTCAATATCTGCCGTTTGGGCGTTTACAGACGACGGCCAATTGACTGTCGAATTATCTATATACTTTTGCATGACAGTCACCACCCGATCTGGAATATCCACGAGATCAACGGCCTCATATTCATGAAACACATCAAATGTTGGCCGGTCTGTTTCATAGGTCAGTGATCCGAACACGTCACCGTCCTTGTTCACGAAAAGGCTGTAGACATCGTTCCAAGATGCATCTTGTTCCTTACTTTCAGTGTCTCGAATACGAAGTCGAATTGAGGTCTCAATGTTACTATTACCAGACATCTGGTGATGATTGGGTTGCCCTTGTGAAATATATATTGACTATCTTTTGAATTTTGATATTCTGTAGTCATCATACGATAACGAATAGATTGGCGGCGATGACGGTACGCCCTCGTCGGGGCCTCTGCCCGAGATCTGTTCCGGCGTTCTCACAGGACCTACGATGACAGACAACTCGAGACGACAGTTCACCAAACAGGTCGCGATCAAAGCGACCGACGACGCCGAGCAGATAGCCACGGGCCTTGCGCTCACGGCTGACGAGGTCGATCACCAGCTGGACTTCTTCCGCGCGGAGGGCGTCCAGGCGATGTTCAATCCCGACCCTGACCATGGCGTCATGCACGGCCGTTTTCCGGACGATGACGCCGAACTCGTCCGCAACGAAGTGCTTGACGAGGACGAGACGATCGACGGCGCCGAGTTCGAGGCTGGCAACTGGGTTGTCCAACGTCAGTACCACAACGACGAGTTGTGGGATTTCGTCGAGCGGGGCGTTCTCAACGGCTACTCGATCGGCGGCGAGGTCACGGAAGGTATCGAGTTCGACTCGATCGAGGACCTCCCGGACGACGTCGAGATCCCCGACACGGTGGACCCCGACGCCGTCGGCGACAAGTACTGGCCGCCGGTTCAGGTCACGAACGGCTTCGTCAGCGAGATCTCCGACGTCGATATCCCGGCCGTGGTCTCGGCACAGTTCGCGACCACGAAGGCCGACAAATCGATCGTCGATGACGTCGCCGGCGAGGACGAGTTCGTCGCTGTGATGGCTGGTGACGAGGACACGCCCGGCCGCGGCCACTCCGAGGAGGACGCCCGCGACCTGTGGGGCTACCTCGAGTCGATCGAGGCAGCCGACGCGAAACATGCTATGAGCAAATCACAAACAGATCCCGACGCCGGCGGCCTCGATGATGAGGACGTCGGCTTCCTCAAGCGCCTGCGGAAGGCGTTCAGCAAGACGGACGCGAATCCGGAGCCCGATGACGATGTAAGTCCCGAGCCTGGGCAGTCCGAGGTCTCCGAGGTGTCCCTCTCGAAGGCCCTCGATGCGGCCAAGGAGGGGCGGCCGCTGAACGCAGACAACCGCGAGGCGCTGATGGCCGCACACGACGCGGTCGAGGCGTCGCTGGCGTCGGACAAGGACTTCGAGACGAATCGGTTTACAGACGACCCAGACTCGGACTTCGACCTCACCGACTACGCCGACAAGTTCGGCGGCAGTGACGGCGAAGACGAGGACGAAGACGGCGAAGGCGACGAGAAGGCTGCCCCCCTCGAGAAGCTGACCGAGGAGCAGGGCGACCTCGTCGTCAACGCACTCCAGCGCTTCGTCGACGCCCAGGGCGAGGCCCCGTTCTCGGACTTCCAGGACTGGGTCTGGCAGACGGACGTCCTCGATGACGACACGGCTTTCGCGGCCGACGAGGCCGCCTGGCAGTATCGCGAGTTCGTCCGCGAACGGCGCGACGAGACCCCAGTCACCGAGGACTTCGTCGACTGGGTTGGCACGGAATCAGACGCGGATGCGGATCTCACCATGAGCAAGGACAAGAACACGGACGGCAGAGACGACCCGTTCGCCGACGCCCCGGAGTGGGCGAAGGCGCTCAAAGAACAGCAGGAGAAGAACAGCGACCGAATCACCGAGGAACTCTCCGAGAAGGGTGCTGACGGCGGGGAGAGTGGCGGTGACGAAGACGCCTTCAAGGAGGCCCCGGAGTGGGCGAAGGCGCTGAAGGAGGAGCAGGAGAAGAACGCCGAGCAGATCGACGCGATCTCGAAGCAAACTGGCGCAAGTCAGCAGCTTCCCGGTGTCGAAAAGGGCAACGAAAACGGCGACATGGACGACGAGTCGGCCCAGTTCAAGAAGGCACTGGGCGGCGGCGTCGGCGGAGGTGACATCTAATGAGCACGAACATCGAAGGCGCACGCGAACAGAACAAGAACTCGGTCCAGAAGCAGACGATCGACACCTCGAGCCTCAACGGCGCCCAGCTCCCGCGCGATCTCTACGAGCGGTTCATCGAACGCCAGCAGAAGGAGGCGGGGCTCCTCGAGATGGTCCGCGTCGAGACGCTACCGCGCCTCGAGATGGGCGTCCCGAAGATCGGCGTCCCCGAACTCTCGGGCGACGTCCGCACCGAGGGCGGCGAGGACGCGACTGGCACGACCAACTCCGACGCGGAGACCGGCTCGGTCGAGTTCAACGCGACCGACCAGTCGTACTACATCCAGTACGACCTCAAGCGCGACTCGGTCAAGAACGTCATCACGGACGAAAACAGCGTCGCCGACGTCATCCTCTCGCACTTCGAACGTGCGTGGGGTAACGACATCCAGAACATCGGCATCAACGCCGGCCGATCCGGAAGCGGCCTGCCGGCGACGTTCAACGACACGTTCGACGGCTGGATCGCGATCGCCGAGGGCAACGACACGGCCTCGGATCGCATCGGCACCGGCGAGGAGGCCGACGCCTCCACGATGCCGACCTACGACCACAGCGACGGCTCCGGCAACGCCCAGGCGGTCAACACGGCGCTGTTCAACAACATGATCCAGACAGTGCCGGAGCGGTACCGTGACCCGGACGACCTGGTCTTCCTGACCAGCAAGTCCCAGGTCCAGAGCTACCACTACGAGCTCACCGAGCGAGAGGACAGTCTCGGCGTCGCGGCGCTTCTGGGCGACAACGACGTCACGCCCTTCGAGTACGACATCGTCGGCGTCTCCTACTGGCCCGACGACGTCATAATGCTCGTCGACCCGTCGAACCTCGTCTACGGGCTCTACGACGAGGTCGAGATTACGCAGCTCACCCAGACGGACCAGACGATGGAGCGTCGCCTCCACAGCCGCAACCTGATCGAGGGACAGTTCGACTACCAGATCGAGGAACTCCAGGCCGGCGCGCTCGGCACGACCATCGCCGCGCCGACCACGCCCTGAGGTGACCGCTGATGCCCACTACTAACGCACGCGTTCGCGAGGCGTTCGAGGAGTATCGCGTCATCCGTGTGCTCTCGGAGGACCCGGCCGCCGGCAACCTCGAGGGCGGCGAGATGTGGTTCAACACGACCGACAGCGCCTGGCGTGGCTACGACGGCTCGAGCTACGTCTCGTTCGACGTCACAGCGGATGCCTGAGGTGACCACTGATGGAAACCATCCGCCACGTTGACGGCCCAGGACGATTCAGCCACGCGGCGCTGGACCACGTCTCCGGTTACGGCGACACACACGAGGTCACCGAGAGTGCAGCCGAGTACCTTTGCGACGATCGCGGCCTCTTCGAGCGCGTCGAAGCGACCGACGTCGAGTTTACCGAGGTCAAGGACGGCGCTGTCGACGAAGACGGGGCTGCCGAAGAGCTCCCGGAACCAGACAGTCCGTCCGTCGACGACCTCGAGGATAAGACGGTCGACGAACTCTCAGACCTCGCTGCCGAGGCCGAGATCGAGGGCCGGTCGAGCATGACCAAAGACGAACTGATCGACGCGCTCCGCGAGAACTAACACATGTCAGACTCGGGAACCTGCACCGTTGAGGACGTCCGCCGCGTGCTTCAGAAGGCCGGTTTCTCGGGTGCGCTCGAGGAGGACAACCACAAAGCGGTCGTCGACGCGATCGCCAGCCAACAGGAGTGGCTCGAGAAGACGACCGAGCGCCACTGGTACGAACCCGGCGGGATCGATGAGGACGACCACGACCTAATCCCGACCGAGCCAAAGTCTCGTGACGACGAGGAGGACATCCCGACCGGCGGCGCGTTCGTTGTTGGCGAACCTGCGACGCCGAAGACCTGGCAAGGGTCGTACACGCGGATCCGGTTGGAGCGGCGGTATGCCGGGTCGGTCTCACAGTTGCTCGTCCGAACACCCGAGGGCTACGAAGACTGGACCGCTGGCGACTACAGCGGCGGTACGTGGCCCGATGCGGTCGGCGATGACTACTACGTCAGGGTCAACAACGACGGTGTCTCACAGCTGTATCTCGACACCGAGAACCTCCTCGACGGGGATGGCGAGCCGCTTCTCGAGTCCTACAGTAACGCGGTCTACGTGACCTACGAGTACGGGCGCGAGGGCATCCCGCAGACGGTCCGGAAGGCCGTCGCGATGAAGGCAGCAGCCGAGTTGCTCGCCCCAGACGATGACGCGAACCTCGGGATCCCCGATAACGCCAATCTGCAGACGGTCGAGACGAAGGTCTCGGCTCTCGAGCGCCAGGCCGAGGAGAAGCTCGAGGTCTACCATTGATGGAACTCGAGAGCAGCTTCGAGGACGACCTTCGCGAGGCCGTCCTGGACGACGTCGAGAAGAAGGCCCGCGACGAGATCGCGCCGGAGGTCCAGGCCAAGGCCCACGAGATCCTCGAGAACTACGGCCAGCGACACGAGTACAACGTCTCGACGATCATCGAGGCCGGTGTGACCCGAGTCGAGAGGCGCAAGGGTCGCGTCATCGTGCGCTGGGGGTGGCCTGAACCGGCGATCTACTTCGAAAGGGGAACGACCCACTCGAAGCCGATATCGGGCAACCCGATACTGTCCTTCGTGTGGGAGCGCCGCCACGACCCACCGCAGTGGGTCCGCGACGAGTTCGATCGTGAGGGCAACGGCTGGCGCGTGTTCCTACCCCAAACACAACCCTCGGGGCTGCCAGAGGCCCGGTTTATCCGTGATGCGCTGAACTACGCGCGTCGGAGGCTTGAATCATGACCGAAGTCAACTGGATCCTCGAGCAGTTGGGCAGTGTCGTCGACGACGTCGCCAACAGCTACACTGATCGAAATGGCAAACCGGTCGTTGTCAAGCGGGTCAACTGCGACGGCAGCAGCGTCTACGAAGGCTCTGAGGGTCTCGACCTGAACGAGCCGATGCACAAGCGCTCAGACAGTCTCGAGAGCGGCGTCTATGTCGGCGCGACTCTCGCCGATCGGGCGACCGGCCCTGTCGGAACGGAGTACGACCATCAGATCGAGACGGTCGTCGGGATCACTCTCGAGGGGATGACGTCCCAGGGCGACAACTGGGGTCACGTCGACCCGGACGGCGAGAACGGTGTGCCGTTCAGCATGCTCGTACGTCAGATCCGGCGGACGCTGCTCCAGAGTCGCGGCTATCCCGATCCCGGAACGCCCCACACGTCGTACACGGACCTGCGGATCACGAATGACGACCCGCAGTCGAGTGAGTACCGGGACTTCTATCGCTACCAACTGGACTGCGTGTTCCGCGGCTACGAGTCACTACCATAAGTATGGCATAGCTATGTCATATCTATCATTTAGCGTTGGATGCAATAGCATCCGTTCCGTAGAAACGGAATATATCCAGGGTACAGAGCCTGTAGTCTGTATTCACGTGCAACGCTATTGCAATGGGCATGCAAAGCGTTATGGACGCGTGGCATATATCATCCATCAACCAGCATGGGCGGCATGATACCACTGATACCGCCTATCATCGAATCATGAGTGCAACAACCCCAGTCAAGTTCGAAAGGGAGAATGGTCGGATTAGGGCTGTTGACGAAGAGACTGGCGAGTCTGGGACTGGTAAGACGAAGGAGGATGCAGGAGTCGATCTTATCAATCATCTTGATAATATTGAAGATATCGCACGCGTATCTATCGCCATTTCTGGTCTTGCGGGGTCCGGTAAAACACTACAGTTAATCTCTGTACTCGCGGATATGCTTGATCCTGATCTTTTAAACGATATCGATATTAGACAGGACGAAGGTGGATGGTGGGTTGCGACAGACGAATATACCGGTGTATCAAGCCAAGGGAAGACGCGATTTGAGGCTCTCGAGAACCTCAATGAGGCTGTCGATGGGTACAAGGGAGAGGGACGAGAACCGACTCCTGAAGAGCTCCGCGAAATCGGTATCGACCCCGATAAAAATGTATCTGGAAAACCTCTCCCAGACGAGTTTCAGTAGGCTACAGTTCTCGAGATGACGCGGCGGACGTATTCGGGCGACGATGTAATGAAGGTATTAGTAAATCATGGCCCATTCTACGTTGATCGCGTGAATGGTGATCATTTCATTCTCAGGTGGGAACCTCCTGATGACCACGATTCGGATGCTCGAACGGTACCTGTCCCCCGCCATGACGAAGTGTCAGTAGGGACGCTTCGAGATATTGGTGAACAAGCAGGGATGAAGGATTTCCAGCGGTTCTTGGACTGGCTTGATCGGAATTGCTAAGAAAGGCGATGAAGTTCTGTGGGTTGGGAATTTTCTTACTAGTCACAGATATTACGATCCTATTGACTAAATCTACTGCGATGACCCGCTGAAGCGGCGAGCACTGCTGTCTTTTCGACACACAATCTGACCATGACAGATAGCGCTACTATAGACGGAGGTATCGGCAGATGACTGGTGCAGGCTCGGCGGCCGTCGCGTACGCCCTCGAGGACTCTTATGGAGGCCCGCTCGTGGACAGCGACGGCGATGGGACAGTCGAATGGTATCAACCTGGTATGAACATCACAGTCGGCGATCTGACGATCGAGCAGGCGCTCGAGCGGTCTCGCCAACCGGACGATCCGACGCCGTCGGGCTCTCGAGAAGGTAACTTCGAGGGTGCCATGTCGGTATCGTTCTCGCTGACCGACACCAACTGGCACGACCTCGTCTTCGCGGACGGCGGGACGGCACTCCCGAACTCGCCGATGGCGGCGCCGTCGTCGACATGGTACTGCGCGGTCGACATGCCCGACGGGACGACCGAGACGCGGACGCCGACCGGCGCGGTCGTCCAGGACGCGACGATCAGCTACGAACAGGGCAGCGACGTCACCGTCGAACTGACGCTGCTCTTCGGCGACGAGCCGAACGACATCACGGCGCCGGGTACGATCCAGAAGCCGTCTGACGAGGACGTCTTCAGCTGGCACGGCGCGACGTTCCAGGTCGACGCCCTCAACCAGCCGCTCATGCAGTCGGCGACGCTGTCGCTGTCCGGACTGGCACGCTTCCGCCGCGGCCAGGATCGCCACCCGTTCGACGCAGTCGTCGACGCGATCGAGCCCAGCTTCAGCACGGACGCGACGTTCACCGAGCGCGATCAGCTGGCGCTGGCCGTCGACAACTCTCGCGACGGACCGGTCGGAAAGGTACCGGCGACCTTCTCGCTCGAGAACGGCCAGGGGACGACCATCGAGTACAGTCTCACAGACTGCCAGCCGACGTCGTACTCTTGGAGCGATCTCGTCGCCCCGGACAGCGACCTCTCGGAGCCGATCGACTACCACGTCGCCGACGTCGAGGAGGTCTAACCGATGCTCAAGACCGAAACCTACACGCTCGACGGTGCGCTCGAGGAACTGACCGATCGGATCGCCGACCTGGACGAGGCGCTCGGGGACCTCGAGCAGGGGACGGACAAGTTCAAGCTGATCAAGGGCCGCCGCGATCGCGTCAGCTACCTCTCGCGCGGCCTCCGCTGGCAGCGTGACGAGGAAGGCTGGGGCGGCGGCGCCGAGATTGAACTCGGTGCGATGACTGCCGGCGAGAATGCGATGATGCACCGCGAGGCGCCCGACAACGCCGGCCGTGACGAGATGCGGCTGTGGTTCGTCGCCGCCAGCACAGAGACGGCACCCTACGCCGGCGCCGATCTCGAGGAGACGTTTTCCGAACTCGCTGGTTGTCACCCGGCGTTCGTCGAGTGGGCCGAGGCCAAGGCGAACGGCCTCGGCGTCCCCGATGAGTCGGGAAACGGATCCTCGACGTCCTCGGCGGAGAGCGAGGCGTCGGAGACCTCGAGGGACGAGCCGAACTCGACTACTACATCGTCGTCGGACTCGCCCACGGCATGAGCTACGAGGAGGTCCTCGAGGTACCGCTCGACTACCTGCGACTGCTTGACGCATACGCGGCCACACGACCCAGACTATGAGTTTCGATACCGAAGCCCAACTGTCGATCGAGATCCCGGAGTCGGAACTCCGGAACGCTCGCCAGCAGATCGAGTCCGAGATCGGCACCACCGAGATCGGGATGACCGACGGCGGGTCGATGTCTGCCCAGGCTGCAGGTGGCGCTGGGGGCGGCGGCCGTGAACGTCGACGTCGACGCCGCGAGTATCGCTGGGCCCGTGAGCGCACGGACTACCTCGAGGAGATGCTCGAGGTCCTCTACGACCTCGAGGGGGACGGCGACGGTGGCGGGATGTTCGGCGAACTGCTGGGCGGACTCGGTGGTGGCCTCGGCAGTGGTGCCGGCAGTCTCCTGGGTGGCGCGATCGGTCCGGCGATCGGCAGCGCTGTCGGGTCGGCAGTAGGACCAGCAATTTCCGACGCGCTCTCTGACGAGGAGCTCCAGGTCGATGGCGAAGGTGTTGATCTCACACTCGAGAAGCCGGAGTGGGTGCCGATCGACGTCGATCACCCCGAGGACCCGTACGACGTCGACCATCCCGAGGACCCCTACGGCCTGGATCATCCAGAAGATCCGTACGACGTCGACCATCCCGAGGATCCCTACGGTTTGGATCACCCAGACGATCCGTACGCGGTGGACCACCCCGAGGAGCCGTATGAGCTTTCGGACGAGCTACTCCCGCTCGAGATCGAAGCGATCGATCCCCTCGAGGTAGAGGAACTGGATCCGATCGAGATCTCCGTCGACGTAACTACCAACACCGGCGGGGGTGGTGGGTCTGGCTCGCCCTCACCCTCGGCTGACTCAGATGCTGATGACCCGGACACGTTCCCCTTCTTTGAACATGTTGGTCTTGGAGGGGTAGACCAGTGGGCTGCGGAGGTTGCGCGCGGGGGCGAGCAATTCGCACAGGACCTCAACCCAACCACAGAACCGGGTAGTAACAGCGGATCCCCTTCTAAGGAAGGGGGCGACGCGCGGTTGCACACGTTGGCAGAATCGCAAGAAGAGTCTACAACATCGGTTGAAACAACTGTTGACCCCTCTCCAGTCGAGATCACAGTCAACCAGGGCGACGTCAACGTTGACGCCCGCGACCTCGAGCGTGTCGTCGACGAGGTCCAGCAGGCGAACGAGGATCAGATCGAGGAGCTACGTGACGACCTTGAAGGGAAGATTGACGACCTCGAACGGGAGATCGCCCGAAATTGACGCTCCTAAAAACGCCTAAACGCTTTTATCATGTCTCGAAGAACTAACAAACATCATGAAATTGCGCGATGTGTCACAGCTCTCGGATCGCTCGGCACAGCTGGTCGTGCCAGCGGCGGTCCTCGGATACATCGTACTCGCGATCGGTTTTATTGCTCTCCTCGACCCTTCGGCCGTCGAGACGCTCTTGCTGTGCCTTCTCATCTGGTATACTGTAGCACTCGTCAAGCTCGCCGACGTCGTCGAATAACCTCATCGACACCGCCGCCGCGCGGTCACCGCGGCACTGTTTTCCACGCATGACCTTACAAACAGACGCATATCTCGAGATCGACGTCGACGATACGACAGCGGTCTTCCGATTCCGCGAGAACCTCTCAGACACTGGTGAGGTGACCAAAGACTACCTCCTCAGCAACCGCGGCCAGTACCTTCGGGAGGCCTATGATATCGGAACGGACCTGCTCCCGGACGACGTCGCCGATGCCGACCTCGAGAGTCGGAAAGGGTACCACGTCGACGGAGGTATGGGCGCCTACAAGACGTCACTAACGCTCGAGGCAGGTATCGGAGATCTCTGGGGCGACGGTTCGAGCGATCCGAGCGACGAGTCCAGCGTAACCAAGTACGACGCAACTGGCTCGAACCTGCGTGCGATGCGGCAGGTACTCGAGTATTGTATTGCACAGTCACCGACAGATTCGACCGCGCCGGCTCGCCTCCATATCGGTGAATGGACCAATGGCGACTACTCAAACGGCGCCGGGGCGTTCGAGCGGCCGAAACCGCTCGCGATCACCGAGGCCCGGGTGACCCGAAGCGCAGACGACCCGTCGGCGATCGAGGTCTCACTCGAAGGGACCTGGACCTCTACGTTCCCCGACGTCGACATCCTCGGAGCGGTTGAGGACGGCCTGGACGAACTCGGGGAGCTCATCCCCGACTATTAGCGCGACACACCTATGAAATACCTGTACAACCTGCCCCTGCCAGAAGCATCGACGAATAACGAGAGCGACCGACTCGGCCAGCGACTCGCTGAAATGGGGGTCCTGGGCGAAGACAGTACCTCCGTCGAGTCGATCGCCTCTGAGGCTGCTGACCTCCGTCTCGAGGGGCAGATCCGTTGGGGTGAGGACATCTCGACGATGATCGCGACGGAGCTCGACGAACTCGCGGACTCGAGCTTGGGGAACCTGCCCCTATTCCGCCGCGGTGGCGGCTACTCCAACGCTGGCTATTATGAAATCGCGTCGGCCGACGTCGACCCACTCCACGCCAACCAGCGTGATGTGTGGGCCTGGACGCTCGACTTGACATTTGTCGGTAGGCAGGCAACTCACTTCCGAGCCGTGGAGACAAACCCGTTCCAGGTCGACCACGAGTTCGGCAACGGTCTCCAGACAATGATCGCGGTGCCGACGTCGGCTCGAAAGGTCCGATGGATGAACCTGGACGACAAGTCAACCGAACTGGCCGAGCCGGTCGAAACGAGACCAGCGGCCAACACCGACATGGGCGTTTACGATCTCACGGACGCATCGTGGTATGATCCTCCGCCGTTCGATCAGGACGCACCGGTGCTTGTATACGAGTCTGCCTATAGCAACGACGTCCGCGCAGGCGCTCGTGTATACGACACACGCGGCTACGACGGGAAGTTTTCGAATAGTGGTGATGGCCCACGTCAGTGGCAGACAGTCCACACGACCGAGCACGACATCGATAATCCGGTTGTGATGTCGAACGGCCTCCTCCGCCTGTGGATCGACGAGGACGCCGGCACGGTCGACGCCCAGGAGTGGGACTCGAGCACCGACTCCTGGATTGATGTCGGCCTCGAGCAGCCCGCCTCTGTCGAGTTGTTCGACGTCGACCTCACGTCGGTCTCGATGATTCGCGATCACGCCCAGCTGACGTTCGACGTCGCCGGCGATCTGTTCGCCCTGGATGCGATCGTCGCGACCGGTGCCGAGGACGTCCTGTTTTCGATCCCGGACGGTGAGACCGGGCCGATCCCGACCGACCTCGAGGACTGGCTGAATCCGATCGCCTCGGGAGGGATCGTGGATGTACAGGGGGCGAAAACACTCGTCAGACGCCGTGAGGTGCGGAGGTAACAATGCCGACGGAGACATACAGCAGTCCGGGGAATTATCAGTGGGATGTTCCCGACGAAGCCGTTGAGTTCACCGTTGAGTGCTACGGAGCGGAAGGTGGCGATTACGGTGGCGATGGTACGAGTGGGAAAGGTGGGTACGCCCAAGCAACGTTCCCCGGTGACATCTCTAATACACTATATCTGTACGTCGGAGGAGCAAACGGGTACAATGGCGGTGGTGACGGTGGCGGAAGGGGTAGTGACGCTGGTGGGGGAACTGACGTCCGTGTCGGAGGGACTGGTCTTAATGATCGAATCCTTGTAGCTGGTGGTGGCGGTGGTGCGGTCTACGGCGAATATGGTGGTGACGGCGGGGGACTTGAAGGTGGCCCGGGGGAATCGAACGCGGATAGTGGTGGTACGCAAACGTCGGGTGGCGAATCCTATGACAGCACGACTGAGGACGGAGAATTTTTCTATGGGGGATCCGTCTCTGGCGAGACGTATGGCGGCGGTGGCGGTGGCGGCGGATGGTACGGTGGCGGTTCGGGCGGTTCTGGTCAATACTCAGGCCAGCGCCGATCAGGTGGCGGTGGGTCCGGATACATCGACGAATCGGTTGCGATTAACGCCGATCCGTCGACGGATATGCAAGTCGGTGGGAACACAGGTGACGGTCAGATCGTCATCACCTATCAGACCCCGGATGCCGATCCACCCAGCGTATCGGTCGTCGACGAGCGTGATTCGGAAATCGATCTCGACTGGGACGAAGCCAACACCTCGGGTGGGGCGACGATCGAGGGGTACAACGTCTACCGAACGACGGATAGTAGTGCCACGTTCGGCAACTATACCCAGATCGGATCGACGACATCGACATCGTACACGGATACGAATCTGACGAACGGACGGGAATACCACTACCGAGTAACGACTCAGTACAACGGCGAAGAGTCTGACCCCTCAGACAGAACAAGTGGAACGACGACGCTCCCGAGTCCCACGATCGTCAGTGCGACTGGGGGTGATCGACTGGCCGATCTCGAGTGGAGTGTCCAAGACAACAATACCGATGGGGAGATCAAGATCGACCGCGACGGGACAACTGTCGAGACGATTACCGGGCTGTCCACCGTGACACATACTGACACCGGACTCCTCGACGGACAGGCGTACGAGTACACGATTCGGCGTGTGACGCCTGATACGTCGTCGGAGAGTAGTCCAGAGACCGTACTTACCGATCTTCCCCCAGTCGAAAATCTCACGGTCGACGATGTCAATGGGCGTTACGCCACTCTTTCGTGGTCTGACCAGTCAAACAACACCGATCACTACGAAGTGTTACTCAGCGAAGATGGATCGACCGAGTGGGTAATCGACGACGATTCGGTAACCGGCGTGAGTGAAGGTGGATCCGTCCAGTACGTAACAACCGAACTGCTGGACGGTCAGCAGTACGATACGACTGTTGAGACGTTCACAACCGACACCAGCGTTCGCGAGGATCAATAATGCCTGCCTCCTTCACGACTGACATCCCAGACGTCGAATCGCTTTCACTGGACGCCAGTAACCCCGAATCACTGGGAGCGACGTGGGACGCCGTCCTGAATAACGGCCAGTACCGACTCGAGATCCGTGATGACGATCCCGACGGGGATCACCCACCGTACGAACACGAGGCGACCGGCGCTCACGATTCCCCTCCTGACCACGTCATCGAAAACATCCTCGGTGGAGAGCAGTATTCCGTCCGTATCCGGACAGAGACCGATTACAAGACCGGTTCGTGGCTGACTGTCGAGGAGGTGACGAAATTGGTCCCCTCGGGCGATATCTCATTCGACGCCACGTCAGAGACGACGGTCGATATCTCGTGGAGTATCAACAACGAGTTCCGAGGTTCACATCTGATCTACCGCCAGCGGACGGAATACGAATACGACGACGATCCCGCCGTCGACGGTCGGTTACTGGGAACCGTCGGCGACGGCAACAACACGTTCACTGACGATACCGCTGCACCCCACACAGAGTACGTCTATCAGGTCAAGACGCTCACTCAGTGGCAGTACGCGAACAGCAGTGTGAGCGACTCGGCCGAGACCGACGACAACGGGCTGCCCCATCAGGCGGCTCCACCGCGGGGCTGGCACGTGGAGATCGACCACCCGTCGGGTCAGACGATCACACCGCAGATCCTCGACGGCGTCCAGTTCGAGCCGCGGGTCAACGATCTCCCACGGGTCCGCGTCCCAGTCCCACGGGACGGGGCCTACTCGCTTGAGTCGTACGAGGGCGCAGACATGCGGGTCTACAAGGATGGCGACCGCAAGCCGATCGACGAACTCGAGGACATCGTCACCGATCCTGGGCAGTGCGAACTGGTCGGCGTCGGTGGGACACAACTCGAGCGCCGCGTCGGAACGAACGTCATCCAGCAGGAGACCTACACACTCGTCGGCGACCTGATCGCCGAGGGCACGGACTACGCAACCGTCATCGATGAGCCCGTCGTCGAGGAGGTGGTCGACGAGCTCCTCCAGGCGGTCGAGACCACCGGCGAGTTCGACGAGGCGTTCTCACCGTCGGCCGCCGATCCGTTCGAGGCTATCGACGACGGCCTCGAGCAAGTTCAGACGCTGTTTCTCAACGACGCCGGCAGCTCCGACGTCAGCGAGATTGTCGATACAAACGCTGGTTCCGCGATCGACGATGACGAACTGACCGATGGGCGCGGTCGTACTATCGACGAGGCATCCGACTACATCCAGTTCGGCACGTTCACGAACGAGATGGACGTCGCCGCCGACGACGTCGGAATCGGTGTGCGCTGGAAGGTGCCGTCCGGTGGGACGGATATTTCGGTCACGCTCTACGACGCCAGCGACGACTCCGCTGTCGGAACGATCGACTTCACCGTCGGTAGTGGGTCGTTCGGACCGACGTGGGACTTCAACAATAGTACGTTCGGCTCCGACTGGGCGGGCGGCGATGTCCCCAGTGGCGACTACTATTTCGAGGTCAACGGCGAGGAGAACAGCGAAGATTCACTGATCGACCTCGTGACGTTCTTCGACCAGCGGTTCCACGACTCGGAGGATAGCGATGACTTCGCGAACGATCTCCACGAGCCAGCGGGGCACCTTGATTCTCCGACGCTATACGCCCGCCAGGCGGAGATTGAGACCAGTGACGCCGAGACCATCTACTCGGTGCT
Organism: Natronorubrum halobium; assembly: GCF_051351675.1. Lineage (NCBI taxonomy): Archaea > Methanobacteriati > Methanobacteriota > Halobacteria > Halobacteriales > Natrialbaceae > Natronorubrum > Natronorubrum halobium. The sequence goes on along the minus strand of NZ_CP195595.1, from coordinate 3,928,872 downwards.
CACGGGCTACGCGACCACGTCGTGGAGCGGTACGGATGGACAGCAGGCGATCGCCATCTCGAACGACGGCGGCCGGTCGTGGACCGAGGTCCAGAACGCCGACACGCTGGAGACGGACTTCGAGACGCTCGGGGCGTCCCTGCGGCTTCGGATCGCCGCCGGGGGGCACGCTCCAAACGGGCCTCGAGACGATGCGACCCCCCGGTATGGCTACGAGCCACACCGCCTCGAGGGCTACGAACTTCGGTTCGACGGCGACGACACGCCGCTGGTCATCAACGACAGCCGGGATGCCGACCTGATCGACATCCTGGTCGACTACGCCGAGCGGTCCGACTCACTCCTCGAGGTGCGTCAGGACGGCGACGACACGGTTGTCCACTGGGCGCAGGCCGGCCAGCGGTCCAGTGACCGCGACCTGCCGCTCGCGAACTACAGCGTGACGAAACGCGGTGACCGAACGCTGCGATGCACGGTCAAAGGCGGCGGTCGGAGTACACGAGAGACGGTCACGGCCGCTCTCGACGAGGACGTCGCCTTCGCCGAAGAGAACGTCATCCCCGGTACGGAGACGGTCCGCGATGTCGAGAGTGAAGAGCGCTACGAGTACCTCCGCGATTACACGATGGACAACTCGAGCGGCACCATCGAACCGCTCGCGACCGGCGACATCGAAGACGGTCAGGAACTCGACGTCGAGTACGACTTCAAGGTCTCGGGAACCTTCGAACACGCCGACTACGACGGTGACCCACGCCACGATCGCGTCGAGACCATCAACGGTCTCACGACTGTCCGCGGTTGCGAGCTCGCAGCGAAGCTGATCGTCGACACAACGTCGACGCCACGCTGGGAGGCTGATGTCGAGATCCCGGCCGGCGAGCACGTCGACAGGTTGCTCGAGGCGTTCGACGTCGACGGCGTCGCTGGCGAGGCGATGAGCGTCTACGATCTCGACGTCTCGGCAGGCCAACTATCGGCCAGACTGGGGTCGCGAAAACGTGCGGAAGATGCAATTCGGCAGATCAGGTCGACGGTTAGCGCGACCAGCGACCGGGTGTGACGATCTTCACGCTACTGGCGTTCGTTATTGGGGTCAAACCGAATGTGAAATTCTACGACGTCGACGAAGAGGCCGGTCAGATCTAGTTGCGGATGGGGAACCGCCAGCCGGTCTCCGAGACTGTCGGTCGGATCCAGAATCCGCTGTTGGCGGCGACGGATCTGGTATGACGGATCTCCTTTTAGCGCTATCTACTCTCCAGGTGTGATCCTTAGGGGGACCCCGTTAGAACCGTTGGCCTCCGCAACTCACGTCCATTGCCTCCTGGGCCTCGTTAGCTCGAGTATCGGCGGTCTGGTAGTCTCCTCTGTCGGCGGCTTCGCTGGCCTCGACGAACAGTTCGCTTGCTTCGACAATTGCCTCGGAAACACACGTCATATCGATGAACACTTCTCGGTATGACGACGGCACCTCCGTTTCGGCATCCTGATACAGATCTCTGGCATCTTCGAAGTGTATTGTTGCATCACCATACGCTGAAGCGGCTGCGCTGTAGCGCCCTTGCTCAATCGACTCTGTGCCTTCCTTGAACGCTTCCAGGCCACGGTCGAAGTCTATCGCAGCCTCAGTCAGTCGGGCATAAGCATCACAGATATCGTCAAGTTCGTCCAGGTCGTCTTCCCCGTCCGCGATGTCGAGTTTCCCCTCGGTGTTTTCGACTTCAACTGATGACCAGGATTCTGCCGCGTCGTCAACGAGGTCATCTGCCTTGGTGAAGTGATCCAGAGCAATCTCGAGTTGATCGGCAGCATCATCATATCGTTCGTTGTTTTCGTACGATACAGCGGTATCGAACGCGTCAAACGCCTCTTCGAGTTCGGTGAGAACCTCCAGCGCGTCAGTGGTATACTCGATTGCCGCTTCGATGTTTTCGTACTGAGTCAGCTGATCGTTGCTTGCTTCATCTTCGTTGAAATCGTCTAACGACTCCTCGGCGTTCTCGATACCCTGCTCGATTGCGCTGGTATTGAGTGGGTCACCGGGATCGGTCTCGAACGAAATCGTGGTCTCTTCCTCAAGGCGGTTGCTTGCCTCTACAATATGGTCGGCAGCATCCTCGAGGGCCTCGTCGTCGCTTTCACTACCGCCGGAGCCGTTAGTGCCATCGTCGCTCGAACTCGTGCAGCCGGCTAGGACGGCCGATAGTGCAACGCCACTCGTAAGAAGCACCTTTCGTCGGTTCATATCATATCTATTGGATGTGTTTGTGATAATAGTGTTGGCTATCACATCGCGAAAAGAACAGGTGAACCAGAGTTGTTACGAGCTACTGCGTTTGTGCCAGAGGATGCCTACGGCCCGTAGAATAAGGACCGTTCCAGACGCTGCGACCACAAAAAGTAGCATATCGGACGCAGCCGCTTGCTCAATGAGATAGCTCACTGCTTCGAGAAGGCCGGGGACGATATCGATGCCGAAAATGTACTCCGACAGAACCCCTCCTACCTCCCCCAGAATCGGATCGAGAAAACTCAGTGCTGCGACAATGCCAACGAGAAGTGCCTCTCCCAGCGGATATCCGGCTAAATCAGCTACAGCGGTGCCACCCAGAAGCGTAGCACCGACCCTCAAGAGCCAGTCACGATTTTCTGCCATACCATCACATATTCAAGCAGTATCATAAACGCTCTGCAAAATCACCACATCTATCATGTTTGCCTAATTCGAGTTCGTCGACGATCTCCTCGGCCTGGAGGTTGGAGTCCAGGAGCCGATTGGCGGCCAGCTGCCAGCCCACTCGAGCTTGTTCGACCGTAGTGCGTCATCTTTCTCAAGTTGAGATCTTCGAAAAGTAACTGTGTAGGCAGTGGTATTATTGGATAATATAATGAGGATTCATATAGGAGGTTTATCTATGGCTACTGAGCCTGAATATACCGACGACACAGAGGAGGAGCTACAACGGGTCTTAGACGAGGTCCAGATGTTGGAGGATGACCTCCCCCAACTCTGGAACCTGAACAATTCGATCAGTGAACTCGAGCGGACGGTAGCTGCCTACAGCCGGATTGAGTCGTAAGGTGGACACCCCAATTCCTCAAGTTTCACGACTGTATTCGTGATGGATTATGGCCGCCGAAAATAACCAGACGTGGTCGCGACTCACGACTCGATATCGACCTGCAGTTTAATACACACTCCACGGTACTAAGATCTGTCCGGGTAACTTTAGCATCTTCCCCCACCCCCACCCGGACATTTCCTATGACCGTGTAGGTATTCCCTGTCTGAGAGACGTCGGTAGTGGGCCGACGTCGGAGCTCCCCATCCACTGGTGTGTGCCGATCGGACGGGCGATCGGGGATCTGGCGTCGATGGCTGCCGACGTTGAAACGATCCCCGATCAGTGGCGGGCGGTTTACGATGTCTCACGTCGGATTGATACCGCCGTCCCAGCGACAGTACTCCTCATCCCGCCGGCTGAAGCATTCGAGCATCGGTGATTAAGTCTACTGGCCGCACAGGCGAGTTCGATATCGGAAGAAATGGGACCGACTCAGTGACTGATCAACTTGTGGGTTGCGCGCTCTCTACATCTTGTGTACATTTAGAATCACCATCAATTTTATAACGATTCCGGATACGAATAAGAGCGCGAGGATGACCCCGCCAGCTAGGATGAGCATCCCCTGTGTGGCGCCAGTCTTGATGACACCCCCGTCAAACATTGTATGCAGAACGTGACGGCCCACGAAGAAGACCAGAACGCCATACGCTGCACCGAACACACCGAAAATGGCGAGTATATCATTACCCATGGAACTAGTACATTCGGCTACGTGATGTAAACCTTATTGGCCGAAAACAGACGTTTCAATGGCTATTGGTGGTGTTTGACATGCTTGAGCTACTCATAAATTAGTACCCAGATTGAAGTCCATCAAGAATCCGATTCTTCAATTGCAACTACTGCAGATTCGATTGTTCCTTGAAGATCGTCTATTGCGCCAGTCTCAATAGCGGCTATTACCCCTTTACGCTGGTCTTTGATGAGGTGTAATTCTATCGCTTTCTTGAAACATCGTAGAGTGCATTGTAAGTCACCGTGAATATACAGGGATTCTTGGTGCTCTCGATCAATTGCTTCTAGCCGAGCATCTCGGAAAACCTTCTCCACATCCGAAGTGTCATACTTCTTTTTGACATCATCTCGAATATATATGTGTTCACTGTCACCATTATCGTAGTAACCAACGCTTCGAAGGTCATCACCAAATCGATACTCCAATTGCTCACAAACCCGGTCTGCTTCGATTTGCATTATCTATGAAGTGTTCCCTAAAGATCATAACTATGTTGGCCGAATAAAGTAAATGTGGTGATATTATTGGCATTTATCCAAATGTGGTCTGGCAAATTTTTGAGGGGGATTCTGCCCTTCACGGCCTCAATTGCATTAGAGCGACCTCGTCGCGATCCGGGACCACAGTCGCGAGGCGCTGGTGTACGATGACGTGTCGAGTGTCCTCGAGGGACGGTTGGACATCTACGGAATCCATTGCAACGGAGTATCGCGCGTCGAGACGGGCCTCTGGCGTGGTGATCTCGACGAGTGGCTCGAGGAGCATCGCGATGAACTGGATTGGGTACACTACGAATGGCGGTGAGCAGTTCTGTTCTCAAACACGGAACGTGCGAGTTGAAACAATCAACAATTGTGCGAGTTCACTTCAAAAGATCCTGAAGCAGAACCACTACCGCTTGCAGTACCTGACAAATCGACGGTTCGTACTATACGTGCGTTCTTCTCGACTATCCACGTTATCAAACGAGGGATAGATACAGAGACCATCAGCGCAGCGATTTTGACCGAAATCTCACATAATGCCCAAATAACACCCGGTCCTCCAATGTGCTCAATCCGTACGGGCAAATCTCGACATTTCTCATACAGAGAAACGGCATGTCGAAGTTGAGTCGCAAGAGGATCTGGGGTCTTCAATAGAAACTTCTGCGATTCCCGATCAAATTCTACCGTGAGGAGGTACGAATGCGGTCGTTTCGCGAGCGGCATGTACCGTGTTATCTGGTGCCGCATTTAAATGTTTAGTCTCTAACCATTACATTTTCGCCTTCTGAATCCGCTTGAACTCTTCCTATCCAATAGTGGTGTGTCAATCGGACGGACCAATCCGAGATCAGGCGTCGGTGGCTATTGACGTTGGAACGATCTCCGATCAGTGGTGGGTAGTTTACGATGTCTCACATCGAACGGAACCTGTCGGCAACGACAGTATCCAACTCGCGCTGGATGGTGCATTCGACCACGCTAAATTAAACGTGTTGGCAGATCAAGATCCCCGATGTGGTGGCCAGTCGTATCGAATACGTTCTTCCTCATCGTTTTTCATCCGACTTCTGATTCGTTTGTGGATATAGTTTGTTGAAATTGAAATCAAGGTCACATATAAGAATATTAGAGTTACTTCACCTAGCCCGGTTAGTGTTAACCCCTGCCCCATTGACCCACCGATATAACCTGCAAGGGAGCCGATTCCGATTAGTTCAGCTATCTTCATTGGATGAGTGGTTAGATTTGGATCGCTCATAACGGATGACTCTCACTACTTCAGTATAATAGTAATTTCAAAGCCGGAAGAAACGGAATCGGCCCCGTGACCGCTAAAACATTACATCAACATCAGCAGGTATGGAGAACGCGAGCGGCGCCGGCGCGTCGTCAGATACGAGCTCGGCCAACGACTCCTGGAGCTCCGCGGTGGCAACGTCGAGGCGATGGTCAACTAATTGGTCCAGGGCCTCGTCGACGGCGATTTCGAAGAGTGGCTCGAGGAGCATCGCGACGAACCGGGTCTATCTAGATAGAGATAATATACCGATATAGACCCAATCACATAAATGAGAATTAAATACCGTGTGATATACAAGTTAGACTGATAAGTAGTCCATAAGATGGATTGGAAACTTCTACGGCGAGTATTAAAATCAGACCCGAGATATTGGGTTAGGGGACTGACCATTCTAATAAGCCGTTCTAAGGAATTAGTGAAACAATTGGTTATATTTTCTCAACTTGGATGGCTGTGCATTTTTTTGCCACTCCCTGGAATGCTTTACATCGCTATTTTCAACCCGTCTCTCTCAAATTACCGTGTATACGATGGTTTTTTCCTATCATGGTTTTTCTTGATAGCCCCTCTGATATTCGGGCTAATAATTATGTATGGAGTGAAATTTATCGGCATCTCTGCAAGGGCTATTTCATATCCTTGGAAGTCAACAGGTGACTATAGTGAAAAAACTACGAAACAGCTACCAGATCTTCCAACCGCAAAGCGAACACATCTGGAAAAGAGTTATCGGTGGTTTTTCCGAGGTATTGTTTTTTATTTCCCGCTAATGAACATATTCCTGTATTTGGATATTGAGACAAGATTGCTAAGGGAGATTCCTCGATACAATCCATTGATTTCTCTATTCAACTTTGCGATATCATACACGCCTTTCACAATTCTAACACCCATCTTTTCAAGATTATCTGAATCATTTTCGTATAATGACGGTATGATTTTATTTCCAATCGTGATCCTTCCCGGGATATTGTTTGCTGCTGCGTTTCGCAGTTACTATACAGTAATATCGGAAAGGTACTCGAACTATACTACTAACAGTAAATTGATCCATGTCGTGTTAGGAACTGTTCCTGCGTTATTGATTCTCCTCCTCTATATTGAAATATAGATGAGTATTAATGGAGTAGTACTTCTTTTGCTTTCTGGATCCGCTTGTACTCCTCGACGTCAGGCGTGTCACCGTCCGGATGCACGTTCGCTGACTTCCGCCGAGCGACCGCCGTGACGACGTCGTCCGAAGCGTCCGGCGAGATCTCGAGGATCTCGTGCGGCTCCTGGTCGAGACCATCGCTACTCGAGGCCGGCGGCGCCGCGATCGCCTCCTCGTCGGCGGGCGGCAGCTGCGCGACTTCGTCGATGTCCTTCGCTGTCTCGACCCCGCAGCGATCGGCCAGTCGGATGCGTCGAACCCACAGCGAGATCGCGCGGGCGTTCTCGCGCTGGCTCTCCCACTGGTCGCAGGCGATCGCCGACTGTTCGTCGGCACGGGCCTCGAGGTCGCGGTAATAGGCCACGACGCCGACGTCGTTCGGGTCAGCGGACTTATGCGGGATGTTCGGATCGTTCGCGTAGTGCGTTCCCGCGGTCTCGATCTCGACGTCGGTCTTCCCCCAGCGCTCGAGTTCTTCGACGATCGACTCGAATGCCTGCTTGTGGCTGAGCGAGATGTTTCCGGGGTAGGCTTCGCGATCGTTTGAGTCCGTGCGGTCGTAGCCGTCAGGCCACTGGAGTGAGCCGCCGTCAGCGTACTGCTGACTACTCATCGGGATCACCGTCCCTCGGGTCGTCAACGAGTTCGTAGAGTCCCTCATACACTTTACGCGCGTTCCCGTGTTCAACGAGTCGGCCAAGTCGATCGCGGACGTACTGTAGACTGTAGCCGGTCTCTTCAGAGGCGTATGGTGCCGTCACGCGTCCCTCGTTGAGCATATCGAGCAACTTCTCGTCGGCCGGACCAAGGTCTTCTGAGTCGAGCATTGAACCTTGGTTGGTAGTTGTTACGCTCACGTCTAAAGGGACAATGGCTTTGGACTTAACCCTTATGCCATAATCCATAGACCCTAAGGGTTAAGTAGTCGGCTGTATTACTATAGGATGAGCACGGGACGCCTCGGAAAATCTGAGGCCGGTGTTACAGCACCGACCTCCCGTGCCTCGTGAAAGGCAAATGGCTACTACGCAACGCACGAACCAAGATGTTTCGGAAGCTCAGATCGACGACGTCGTCCTCGAGCGTCGCTCGTGGAACTTCGGCTACCTCGGCGCAGACAACAAGCAGCGACACCACCACGTGGATAGAAAGCGCGGGCGCATCGTCGTCACGAAGTCCCGCGCCGAACGAGACGACTCCGGCGCGGTTCCAGTCTTCTCGCTCGAGGGGCCGATCCTGCACACCGAAGGGATTGAACTCGCATCGAACGGTGCCGGCGGGGACGACGTCCGCGAGTGGATCGCCTTCATCGGCCAGGAGTGTGGCGGCTGGGCCGACCGACCTGTCTCGGCGGCCGACCAACTGAACGATGTGCTCGAGGAGGTGTGCTGAAATGGCGGTCGCGAAGCAGCCCACCGACGTCGATGAGTGGCCCGAAGAGCGTGTCCAGAGCGACCTCGAGGAGATCGAACACGCGAAGGCGGTCGCCGGCGCCGAGGGTGTCCGCGCCGACGGTGGCGAAGACAACGTCCACGCCTCACGGATCGCCGAGCAATTGGCGATGGCTGACGGCGAGGGCAAGGACCGGGAGCCGATCGACGTCGGCGATCACGTCCAGGACGAACAGGATCCAGACGCGACGATGGTTGTCGTCGGATTCGACACCCTCCAGGCTGACGCGTACGAGCTTGGTGACGGTGGGCCGACGGTCGCGGATGTCAACCCCGAGTATCCGGCGACCGACGACGTCATCGAAGTGGTATACCCGCAGCGGACCGATCTCAAGCTCGAGGGGAAGAAACGATACGCGTTCCCTCGATCGAGGCTCGAGGTCGTCGGTCGGGTGCACGACCGCGACGAAGAGGTGAGCGACTGATGGCGTTCAACGGCCCCGGCCGCGAGCTCCACGGCAACCAGAACTATCTCGAGGAGTCGGTGTACTGTACGCGCTGCGGGACGATCTTCGTTCGCAACCCCACTGGTCGCAGCTGTCCATCGTGTACGCTCGCCGAACGCCTCGAGGAGATCGAGGAGCAGCTGGACGACCTCGGAGCAGGGGATGAGGCCATCGCCGAGCACATCGTCGACGCTCACGAGACGATCGACGACCGTCTCGAGGACGTCGAGCGCCGACTTGATCGCGCCGAGCGTGACATAGATCTCGTCGACGGAGGTCTCTGATGGCGGCCAGCGGAGACACGATCGAGATGACACTCACGTTCGAGCGGCCGCTCACCGAGGAGCAGGTCGCCGGGCGCTGCCGGGCGATCGCCGAGTACCTGGAGGGCGACGATGACTGACTCGCGCGACAGTTTCGCCATCCGCTGGACGCCACCGCACGGCCGCGCCCAGAAGGTCGTCTTCGAACCACGATCAGCTGGTGGCTGGGATCGGATCACGTACGAACACCGACGCGGACGCTGGCGGATCACGGGCGAGGAGATCGTCGCCGACGTCGGCCTCGAGGCTGCGGGCAGCGTCACGACCGGCGAGTAGAAAAGCTGCTCTTTTGGTTCTGTTGAAACCCTTAATCGGTGACGGGGTTCTGGAGGCATGCTGAATACATCGCGCGAATATCGCACGAAGTCTGGCCCAATTTGCAAAGGTGTGACCGGTCAGTACAGGGGAGGTAGTTACTGAAGCGGCTATCAATTTAGCCGGTCAGCTACCAAAGTAGTTGGGAAGAAGTTTTAACCGAGAAAAAGCAATAAGACTCAAGCAACCCCGATTATCTGAGAGACTTTATTGATATACGTGAGTGAAAGTAATTCTATCCCTGATATTCTGCTTGTAGAGGATAATCCCGGAGACGTTCGATTAACTCAGATAGCATTCCAAGATGCGGAGTTTGACGTAGAAATGCATATTGCCACCGATGGCATTGAAGCAATTGATTTCTTAAGGGACGAGGAATCACCGTGTCCTGATTTTATATTATTGGATTTGAATTTGCCCCGTAGAGATGGATTTGACGTGTTAGAGGAAATCAGGAACGATGCTAAACTGAAGCATCTTCCGGTACTTGTACTGACCAGTTCGACGGCTAACGAGGATATTATTTCGAGTTATGAGCAACACGCGAACGCTTACTTGACGAAACCAGACGATCCTGAGTCGTTTGTCGAGTTAGTACAGACTGTTGAGGGGTTTTGGATTGAAAGGGTGCGGTTGCCTCCCTGTTCTTAGTGGTTTAGAGCCAGATAGCTACCCTCAATGGCAAGTTCGCAGGTCTATTGATCGGCTGATTCAATACGAATCCGGTGGAAGAAACGATGCTGGTTTGCTGCATCCATCTTCTCTATTCAGCACGCTGTTACTGACAGAATCTGAGTAGAAGATTCAGTTTCTGCTGAATACAGGGCGCGAGTGCAGTACGAACTCTGGCTCAATTTGCGAAGGTGTTGATCGTTCAGTACAGGTGAACTACTGTTTACCGATGATTTGTAGGTTACTCTCACCACAGGTACACTCAGTAATGCCAATCGGGTTCACATCTCCATCTGGATTAACGTGAACAACATACATCTCCCCGCAATTTCTACAGACGCCAGCGGTTTTTTGTGGCCCGTCTTCAAGACTGCTCATGTGGATTATTGCCGCGGCATTCACCATTATTATTCGCCCAAATTATAGTGGCAGCTGTCTCTGGATTCTACTTCGCCCACATAGTTACTGCTCAGTACAGAGGACACACGTATTGCAATAGGGAAACTACCATTCTATTGTATTTTGACGGTTCGAAACATCCATAAGAAGCAGTAACATTGTGCGTTCCAATGGAGGTATTGTGATGAGTGGTGGGGAACTATTCGTCGTCGATGACAATCCGGGGAATATTCGGTTCATTGAGGAGGCGTTCACTGTCTTAGAACTGACCCCGACTATTCATACTGCGAATACGAGGGATGAGGCGCTCGATTTCATCCATCGACGAAACGAGTACGAGGATACACCCCGCCTCGACGTGGTGCTGCTCGATTGGAGGCTCTCTCAGACGACTGGCAAAGAGGTATTGGATGCTGCCAAGTCAGTCACCCCACCCATCCCTGTCGTCATAATGACAAGCTCGAAAACACAAATGGAGTCCGAGAATGCATCGGTATCAAGGGCAGACAAGATTATCGAGAAGCCAACCGAGCCCGAGAAGTACGTTGAACTGCTCCGACCATACCTCACCGCTCAATAAGCAGATCTACTGATCGGCTGATCCATTGGATTCAGCGTGAAACAAACGAAGTCGTTGTGTTGAACACATCCTCTATATTCAGCAGGCAACTCTTGTCACCTATTGAATGTTTCAATAGAGTCGCTCTTTTCGCGGTTTGTCGAGAACTAGTTCCCAATCACCGTCGGCCTAGATTGCGACCTTCAGGGACTGTTTCGAAACGACGCCCGTTACGCCTTTTATATCACCGTTAGAAATAGTCACGTATGATTAAAGATCGGTGGGTCTTCGACGACGCGTATCCGACTGATATCCTTCATCGAAACGAAGAACTCAACTCACTCTCACGGTTGCTCAAACCAGCGACTGCTGGTGGAAGGGCTGGTGACGTTCTGATCCACGGACCGTCCGGTGTCGGGAAAACCGCGACTGCCCGCTGGATGCTTCGCGATCTCCGCAGGCGGGCTGCTGTCAGTTCGGCGTTGATCGAGTGCTCGGGACAGACGGCTAACGGGATCATCCACGAGGCCATCGAGAAGTATCCGAAGGGGACGGTCGTCCAACGGAATCAGCCACGCGATGAACTCGTCGCGACGCTCGAGACGATCGTCGACGAGCCGTTCATCATCGTGCTCGACGAGGCCGACGTCATTCCCGACCTGGACATCCTCGAGGATCTGCTCTCGGTTGACCTGGTGTCGGTGATTGCGATCACGCACGAGGATAATGAGTGGCTCAACCGCGTCGATCGGGATATTCGACCCCGGTTCCGCGGTGAGAGCCAGATCGAGTACCAGAAATACCACGTCCCCGAGTTGATCGATATCCTCGAGCCGCGTGTCGAGCACGGGCTGATGGGCCAGCCGGCCGATTCTTATCAACTCGAGTGGATCGCAGACGAGACTGGTGGGGTAGCTCGCTGGGCGATCAAGACCGTCCTTGCCGCTGCGGAGCTGGCCGACGAGCGCCATCACGAGTATTTTCACGAACGCGATGTTACGGACGCGTTCGATCGCGCGAAAGCGAAAATTCGGAAAGCGAACCTTCGATCACTACCCGTTCCGCATCTTCGATTGTACGAACTGGTCCGAGAGATCGGGCCCGCCAGTGGTGATGAGATGTCCGAGGCGTACGAGACACACAAAGAGGCGATCTTCGCTGGCCGAAACAAGAATCCAGTGGGATGGCGACAGGCGTGCAACTACCTCTCGAAAATGGAGGACTACGATTTGATCACGATGCCTGGGAAAACGAACGCGAAAGTCTACGAGGTGGTCGATGAAGAGTTAGAAGCTCCGGTCAAGTTCGGTCCGAGAGAGACTGTCGAACTGGATTAGTCAGCTGTCATCATTGCTTCCGTCTTCGGATTTCCCTCTTCGTCCTCCAATTCGCTAAGTGCCAAATCCCGCAGCCATCCAGAAACGCCAGAGTACCCCTCTTCCGCGGCTTTCACACGAATCTTTTGCTGTTCCTCCTCCGTTACATACGTTGTTAGCTGCTTATCGCGCTCGGTCATGGTTTTGCCATTCTGCCACAGTAATATAAGAATGTAGCATTCGGAAGTACTACTCTGCATTGGTACGAGACGGTATTATTATGGTGGTACAGTAGTAATGCAGTATTATGGCGCGACCGTCGTTTACGATGCCCGATGAAATGTTGGAGGACCTCGAGAGTCGCGCTGGCGAGGATGGGAACAAAAGTCGATACGTTCGCGAAGCCCTCGTCGCGCGATTTGAGGCAGAAGACAGTGGCGAATGGGACGCCCCTGAATCATACACTGTCGAGACGAACGCGCTGTAGAGCATAGCTCACCAATCAACTGCAGTGAGCCGGGCGTCACCAGCGCCCGACTCGAAGTCAGAAACACCTGCTCGCATGGTCACGGACACCATCGGACGATATTGTTACGCGGCGGCTATAGCGGCCAGTACGACCGACAACCGCAGATTACTGCGTAGTCGTTGTTTCGAAATGACGCGGGTTACCTTAGTAGGGTTTCGTGATCAACTGCAGAACCAGCCACTCGCGGCAACCACCGGAGCGCCCAAGAGTACCAGTCTATGCGCTCCGGTTGTCCGCGGGCTACAGACACCAACGCCGGGGCAGGAATCCGCCCCGGGCAGCTGTAACCATGAATACAGACACCAACGATTCGAATAAGAGTACCGAAGAAACGAGTACCAACCTTGCCGAAACCATCGGCGTCGTTCGCGCTTCCCTCGAGACGATCGAGGACAGCGACCCGGTAGACGAACGCCGCTGCGAGGCTCGCGTCGACGAGACCGGACGCTACTGGCTTGCGGATCCAACGAACGCAGACGAGGCCTACATCTGGACTCGCCAGACCATCGATGTGGAGGCGGTTCGATGACCACGAGTTTCCTCACGCGCGAGGAGATGCACGATCGCGTCGATGCGCTGTTCGACACGTACGAAGAGTACAACGACGACGAACCGATTGCCCTGATCGGCCAGGTGATCGGGGACCTCGATGTCAGTGCTCCGCATGGTGACCGCGACCATTTCAAAATCGATTCGACAGTCGGCTTCGCAGGTTTCAGTTTCGACGGTGGGTGCTACCCACTCGGCGAAGCCGTTCGGACAAAGGGACAGCGCGAATTAGTCGGCACCGTCATCGTCGGCAAAGACGATATCAGTGAAACCGTCAGCGCTGCGCTTGACGGCGACGAGGATGCGATCGCGGAGCTCACCGGAGGTGAGCCAGCATGATCGCTGGCCAGCTCGCACTCCTCGCCGATCCGGCCGACGAGCCGCTCGAGAACTACCACCAGGGCAACACCCGCGCCATCGAAGTCGTCGAGACCCAGACCTACCTGGACGACGATCTCGTCATCCAGTCGGGTAACGTCGCCGGCGAGGTCGTCAAGCAGGACGAACGTGTCCTGATCAACGGTCACGATATCGAAACCGAGACTCGAGACGTCCGGCGGAAGGTCGCTTCTGAGTGGGTCGCCGACGTCGACGGCGGTGGCTGGATCCTCGCCGAACGCACGCACACGAGTGACCTCGAGCACGAACCGGACTGGCCGTTCAACGATTTCTCGACACGCATCGGTCAGGAGATCGCGCCGGTCCGACTCAAACCGTGGGAGTTCGTCCGCAACCAGCGTGACGCCGGACGGGAGTGGACCGTCGAGATGGCGACCCACGAATCCAACCTCGACGATGTCACGATCGAGTGGGGCGCGGGTGCGCTCAAGTCCAAGGCCGTCGACGCCGACGTCGGCGTCGCCCTAACGACACACTGGCGCGACCAGTTCGTCCGACTGGTCATCTACGCGAGTGGTTACATCGCGATCTGGGAGCCCGAGGAAATGAAGCCCGAGCTGCTCGGGCGGTTCATCGACGAGGAGATCGTCCCGATCGCGTACTTCGGCGATGACGCCGAGGTCGAAGAGGACGACCAGGCTGAACAGTCGACGCTCGAGGACAACGGGGCGGAAGCATGAGCTGCGACCAGTGTCGCGGCCGCGACTACCTCTGCCAGCGCTGCAAAGAGGGGGCTCTCGCCGAGCGGTTCGACGGCAACGCCGACACGCCCGATGAGTGGTGGGTCGCGGATGTCGAGGAAGTCTATCACCACTGTCCTTATAGCGAGGACGAGCGGGACGTCGCCCGGTGTGGCGAGATCATCGAGGCTCCCGTCCGGCGGTCGGAAATCGATCCGCGCCGGTACCTCGACTGTCAGGTGTGCCCCGAGTGTGATGCGGCCCTCGAGGATGACCAAGCCGAGACAGCCATCCCCGATGGTGGCGAGTTCGAACGCGCGAGCGAGATCGCGACCGATGGCGGCCTCGAGGAAGTGTTCCGCCGCGAGACGATCGTTGGAACTGAAGACGGCATCGCGATCGGCGAAGACGCAGTCCCGATGGCCGACGACCAGGACGAGGCGACCGAGGCCGTCCTCGGTCCAGACCCGGAGAGTTACGAACGCGAGGAGGGTGGGTCGCGATGAGCGCTGACGTCGCCCAACTCCCGGAGCTGGTCCGAATCCGCTGTCCCGATTGCGGTACGGAGACGACCGTTTCCTCCGAGGAATCTCGAGAGAAACTTCACACGCACGACGAGAAACGTCACGACGGGGAACGCACCGCGGGGCTCAAAGTCCGAACCGACGACGGCTTCCGAGTTCTGCCACACCCCGACGACGTCGCCACCGATGGCGGACAGTCCTCGAGCGGTACTGAACGCAATGTCGATTATGAAGAGATGGCAGTCATCGGTCCGTTTCGTGGTTGGGCCACCGAAACTGTTGATGACCGCCACTTTATCGAAGGGTCTGGAGACGGTTACGAACTGGGGCTGTATGTACCATCCCCTCGACCGATTATCGAAATTCGATCACTACAGCCGGGAGGTGAGCGCTAGATGCCGCTCTCCGTCCTCCGTGTTCTGATCGCACTGACGATCGGCTTCGCCAGCGGCATCATCGTCGGCGCGATCGGGGTGGTCCCGGTATGAGTATCGTCGAGACTGACATCGACGTCTCCCACACACCGACCTACGACGAGATCTTCGTCGATCCTCACTTCCCGAAGCGGTGGTCCGAGCGCTCCGGTCGCCCGAACCTCAACCCGCGCATCGCGTGGCTCGAGGCGATCCCGATCGACTACCCGAGCGCGAAGCCGCCGGCAGAGTGTGCGCGACTACACGAAGTGACCGAGACGATCCTGTTGGCCGAGCCAAACGGCCGGCTCGTGACCTGCTATCCACTGTCGAATCGCCCGCGAGATGAACAACAGCACATCCGCGACCAACTGGTGAGCGACCTATGAGTACCGAAAGCCAAGACATCGACACAAGCCGAAGCCGCGAGGAGAAACTGAAAGCACTGGTTCGCAAGGACATCAACCCGGAGATCACGGCGATGGCCCGCCGCGCACTCGAGCGTCGTCAGGAGGGATCGTCGTGAGCGTCGCCGCGAGCAGTGTCCGGCCGCTCGTCGAGTTCGTCCAGGAGGGCTCGGAGCTCCCGGCGCGTCGCCGGGTTCGTCTCGTTGACGAGTTCCTCGAGGACAGTATCCTTCGCGTCGGTGTGTTCGTCTGCGGCACCCGGAGCCGCAGGCTGGCCGCAGTTCGGACACCAGTCGTGATGGGGAGCCAGCG
The DNA here is from genome assembly GCF_051351675.1 of Natronorubrum halobium. NCBI lineage: Archaea > Methanobacteriati > Methanobacteriota > Halobacteria > Halobacteriales > Natrialbaceae > Natronorubrum > Natronorubrum halobium. The sequence goes on along the minus strand of NZ_CP195595.1, from coordinate 3,912,770 downwards.
GTTGCTGGCAGTTCCCGCAGTTCTTCCGGATTCGGTCCGGGCCATCCTCGGGGTCGAGGATGCCAGCAGCGCGGAAGATGTCCTCGTTGTGCTCTTCGGACGTAATGTGCTCGTACGTCTCCCACATGTTCGTATCGAGCGTCCAGTGGACTCGATGCTCGATCTGCGATCGGCTGTAGCCTTCGCGTACCATTCGCGTGATCGCAGCGTGTCGGAACGCATGGGGCTTGACCGGCTTCTCGAGATCGGCACGATCGGAGATTCGGACGAGTTGTTGGCGGGCTGCGTTCGGGACGACGGCGCCGTCGTCGGTCCAGCGCTCGCCATCTTCCCCGCGACTGTGCGGTTTGAGCTTGTGGAAGAGGGCTGCATCCGGGTTGTTCGGTCTGGGGTGTGCGGTCCGCAGGTACGAACGGATCGCAGCTGCGGAGTCGATCAGCGGGTACTCGGTGATCGGTGCGCCCTTCAGGCCGACCGCGTCACTGTTCGGCTTGTACGTCGGCGGATCATCGAGATCGATGTCACGCACGCGCAGCGAGAGGGCCAACGAGAGACGGGCGCCAGTGTCCGCGAGGAACTCGATGAAGGCGACGTCGCGCTGGTGTCGAGCCGTCGACGTCAGCGCCTGGATGTCTTTCGGGGCCAGCATCTCATCGACCTCGGGACCACTTCGTTCGACCTTCGTCCGCTCGACGTCGTCGATCCACTCGAAGTCGGTCATATCTCCGAGGAAGAGGAGCACGGCGTTCTCGTAACTCTGGACCGTCGAGTCCGCGAGTTCGTGTTCGTGTCGCAGGCGGAAGACGAGGTCGTGGTAATCCGACTCTTCCATCTCGACGAGCGGCGTTTCGGATCGCTCGCTCGCAGCACGGACGCGTCGGAGGTACGTCTTCAGACTCGAGATCGCGACGGAGCCGTCCTTCTTGCGGAGCCAGCGTCCGATCGCCTTGCGGTCGACGTCGAAGACGGCCTCCGACTCCTGGAGCAAGCGATGTTGGCGTTTGAGACCCCCGGCGAAATCTTGAGGGTCATTGATATCTCCCATACTGGAGACTATCTGAAGCGCTACTACTACAAATTGCCTGTGGCCAGAAGTACATCTTCCACCACCTGCGAACCGGGGAGTGAGCTCGTCCACGAAATCGTTTTGTCGTTTCGGCGTCACTATGTGGGTATGGTCGACGGGACGATCGGTTCCCTCCTCGCAGCGGCTGGGTTCGTCGGCGCGCTCGGCGTCCTGATCAAGTACTTCGGGATGGTCCAGTTGATCGCGGGCTACGACTCCGACCGCGTCACCGACGAGGAGGGGCTGGCGACGTTCATCGGAACGAACACCCTCTACGTCGCTGCGCTGCTCGTGCTCGTCGCCGTCGTCGAGTATACGGGGCCGTTCGCGGGGACCGAGTTGATCTGGGTCGGCTTCCTCGTCGGCGTCGCGGCAGTGACCGCTCGCATGCTCGTCGGCGCTCGCCGCTACGAAGACGCGGCGTGAGAGTTCCGTCCACGCGCGGCCTGACGAGCGCGCTGTGGCGTGTGAGAGAGGGATTCGGCGAGGGACGACGACTACTGCCTGTAGTCCTCACGTCCGGTGAGCGCCCAGTACGCCTGCGAGACGAGCGTGATGGCGAAGATCACCGCGAGGATCGCGGCTACGGCGAGGGCGACCGTTCCGCCGAGCAGGTAGTACGCGAGGGCGCTCGCGGCGACGACGAAGCCGATGGCACCGACGAACAACTCGAGTAACTCGCGAACCGTCGCGCGACTACTCGAGACGTCGAGGTACTCCTCTTCGAAGTGATCGATGATGCCCATCGTCGTTACCAGAACTCCTCGAGCGTCGTTTGATCTCGCTTCAACGGTCTGGCTCGGTAACCGAACTCCGTCTCGAGGACGTCTGCGAACGCCTCGTCGAAGCCGTGGGTGGTGTAGACGACCTCGGGGTCGATCGCCCGCACCGTGGCGACGAGTTCGTCGAAGTCACAGTGGTCGGTAAGGGGGAAGGTCACATCGTAATTCCCCCGATACCGGAACGACGAGTCGACGGCCCAGCCCGAAAAGCCCGCCTTGAGCGCATTCTCACGGGCGACGGCCGCCTCGACCCAGTCCGCTCGAGCCTGGTTCGACGGCAGAATCACGATCTCGTCCGTGAGGTTTCGAAGGGTGTCGTATGGGCGGCCGAGGAACTCGAGTCGGCCATCCGTTGCCGTTTCGATGGCCCGGTTCACGTCGTGGATCGAGTCGGAGACCAGGGTCTCGCGATCGGTGGATGCGCTCCGGGCGATCCACTGGAGCTTCTGGGCCCGACCCAGCGAGTAGCCGAAGAGGAAGAGCGGCCGGTCGTCGTTGTCGCCGATCCAGTCGGAGATTTCGGCCTCGAGCGTCTCTTGCGTCGGGAAGCGGTACTCGGGAAGTCCGTACGTGGTCTCCATCACGAGGACGTCCGCGTCGACCGCGTGGGGGTCGAACCCCTCGAGGTAGCACCGATCCCGGGTCGAGAAGTCGCCGGTGTAGCAGTATCGCTGCGAGTCGGTACCGTCGCTCGCGTCCTCGCGGTCGATGATCGCCGCTCGAGAGCCGACGACGTGGCCCGCCGGGACGAGTTCGATGCCGGGTGCGGCGTCGACGAACTCGAAGCCGGTCCCGGTGCGGGCCTCCGCGATGGCTGCGGTTTCGGCCGAGCAGACGACCGTCTCCGGGGCCGACCGGAAGGTGTGATCGGCGTGGGCGTGGCTGACGACGTTCACGGTGCCGACGGCGCTGCGGGCGTCGGCGACGACGTGTGGCTCGGAATCGCCCTCTCGTTCGAAGTGGATGCCGTCTCGATACCGTACGGTCACTGAGTACCGGTTGGAGCTCGAGCTACGTTTACATCTCGCTTTTCGAACGTCATCAGCGGGTCGAGTAGCTCGAGTGACGACACGAAATCTGTGAGGAAACCGTCCGCGACTCGTGACACCTAGGGATTCAGCGTCCTCCCCAGCCGATTTCTCGTCACGGATACGAGCCGGATCGTTGACCCGGATTTTTGACGGTCGCGGTCGATGACCCGCACATGGCAGATCGAACCCGCGCACACGTCTTCGTCTCGGGCACGGTACAGGGCGTCTACTACCGCGCGAACACTCGCGATACGGCGCAGGAGAAGGGCGTCGACGGCTGGGTGAAGAACCTCGAGGACGGCCGCGTCGAGGCGGTGTTCGAGGGGCCCGAGGACGCCGTCGAGTCGATGATCGAGTGGTGTCACACGGGCAGCCCCGCGGCCGAAGTCGAGGACGTCGAGACGGAGTACGAGGAGCCACAGGGCGAGGACGGCTTCGAAATTCAGTACTGAACTGCGGTCTTGGGACAAACCGACGACGAAGGAGTGTCGACCGCGCGTCGACCGATCACTCGAGGTCGGCCAGATACGCCGCGAGCCACGGCGGCTCGTCGGTGTGCCGCCACTCGGCCCAGTCGGCCTTCTCGCCGGCGTAGTAGGCTCGATAGGCCGCAACCGGGTCGCCGGGTCGCTTGTACTCGTCGGGCATCGTCTGGGGCCGCGGCGTCGGTTCGTCGCTCGGAAACGCGATCGCGTCGGGATCGATTCGCTCGATCACCTGCCAGGAGGCGTGGTCGTCGTCCTTCTCGTATCGCTCGACGAACTCCCTGTTGAGCGCTTCGGCGTGCTCGCGCAAGCGGAGCCAGTTCGCTCGAGACTCGGCGGCCCATTTCGTGACGGGATGGCCGGTGTGGGTTGGCTCGTAGAGAAAGTCGGCCTCGTAGCCGTTCTGGCGGGCCGCGGTACAGAGCACCTGAGCCGCCTCGAGCAGCAGTTTGTTGACGTGCTGGTCACAGTGATACCGCGCCGCGAGCCGCGGGTCCTCGTCGAGCCAGAAGACGTTCACAGTGGCTCTCGGTGCTGCGATCGCTTCAGCGTGTCGTCCGCAATCTTCAACGGTCGGCCCGTCGAACGCTCCCACATGATTACAGGCGAGCGGATGGCCGCGGTCGACGAGAACGCCGCGGCACTCGGGGTGCCGCGAAAGCAGTTGATGGAGTCGAGCGGGCACGCGGTCGCCCGCGCGGTTCGAACCGTCGCCGAACCGGGCTCGAGCGTCGCGATCGTGGCCGGTCGCGGAAACAACGGCGGGGACGCGTTCGTCGCCGCGCGGTTTCTTGACGACTATTCGGTTACCACCCTCCTGCTCGGGAAGTCCGAGAACATCGGGACCGAGATCGCCCACGAGAACTGGGAGGCCCTCGAGCGAGCCGAGTACGACACCCGGGAGGTGACCGACTCGAGCCAGTTCGACCTCCCCGACTGCGACGTCGTCGTCGACGCCGTGCTCGGCACCGGAATCAGCGGTGATCTCCGGGAGCCCGTCGCGACTGCAGCCGAGGCGATCAACGCCGCCGACGCCACCGTCGTCTCGGTCGACGTCCCCTCCGGCTTCGACGCGAACGAGGGTGCCCACGCGGACAACGGCGTCGACGCCGATCGCGTCGTCACTTTCCACGACGCGAAACCGGGGCTCGACGAACTCGCAGCCGACGTTTCGGTCGCGGACATCGGTATTCCCGCAGCAGCCGAGCGCTACGTCGGTCCGGGTGACATCTCGCTCGCCCGACCAGACGGTCGCGACGGCCGACCTAACATCATCGGCGGCGGCCCGTACACGGGCGCGCCGGCGCTGGCGGCACAGGCCGCGTTACGAGCCAGCGCGGAACTCTCCTTCGTCGCCGCACCGGACGCCGTCGCCGGCGAGATTCAGGGATACAGCGAGGACCTCATCGTCCAGCCCTACGAACAGGACGTGCTCACACCCGAGGTGGCCGAGGACCTCCTCGAGACGGCCGAACAGTACGACAACGTCGTCGTCCTCGGGCCGGGACTCGGTACGGACGACGAGACGCTCGAGGCCGCAGCGCAGTTCCTCGAGTCCTATTCGGGGCGGGTCGTCGTCGACGCCGACGCGCTGGAAGTCGTCCCCGAAGTCGAGACCGATGCGACGCTGGTCTGTACGCCCAACCGAGGCGAACTCGCGCGGATGGGCGGCCCGGACACCGACGATTTGGCCGCGGTCGCAGACGGGATCGAATCCTTCGCGGCCGAACTGGGTCACATCGTCCTCGCGAAGGGGGCAAACGACGTGATCACCGACGGCGAGCGGACCCGGATCAGCCGCTCCGGCACCCCGGGCATGAAAGTCGGCGGCACCGGCGACACGCTGGCCGGCATCGTTGCGGCCCTGATGGAGCACGCGAACCCGCTCGACGCCGCGGCGGCGGGCGCCCACGTCAACGGTCTCGCGGGCGAACGATTGGCCGAGACCCAGGAGTTCGGCTTCCTCGCCTCCGAGATGCTCGAGGAGATTCCCGCGGCGCTCTGGGGTGAGACCGATGAGTGACGATCGAACGCAGGAGGCGGACTCGAGCGAAGCGGCGGCCGACGAACTCACGCACACCACCGACGACGGCGACGTCCAGATGGTCGACGTCGGCGACAAACCCGACAGCGAACGCCGCGCCGTCGCGGTCGGGGAGATCCGCCTCCAGCCGTCGACCATCGAGGCGATTCGGGAGGATCAGGTCGGCAAGGGCGACGTGCTCGCGACCGCCCGTATCGGCGCGATTCAGGCCGTCAAACACACCTGGGAGACGATTCCGATGTGCCACCAGATTCCGATCACCAACGTCGACACCGAGTTCTCGCTCGCCGAGGACCGCATCGAACTCGAGGTCGGCGTCGAAACGACGGGGAAGACGGGCTGCGAGATGGAGGCGCTCGAGGGCGTCACGACGGGCCTGAACGTCGTCTGGGATATGGTCAAAGCCGTCGAGAAGGACGACGACGGACAGTACCCGTCGACGGGCATCGAGAACGTGCGGGTGCTCGCGAAGGAGAAACACGAGAAGTGATGTGCGGCTAACGGAAACCGACGGGTGTACGATGACGCTCCGGACACCCCTCTGTGAGACCCTCGAGATCGACCACCCGATCGTGCAGGCGCCGATCGGCAGCGCGACGACCCCAGAACTCGCCGCGGCCGTCTCGAACGCCGGCGGACTGGGGCATCTCGCGGTCACGTGGCGCGACCTCGAGGAGACGCGAGACGTGATCCGTGAGACTCGCGAGCGGACCGAGGAGCCGTTCGCGGTCAACCTCGCGCTCGACGAGGCGACCACGCTCGTCGAGACTGACGCGCATCTCGAGGCCGTCCTCGAGGCGGGCGCACCGATCGTCTCCGTTTCGTTCGGCGACGCGGCCCCCTACGTCGATCGGGTCCGCGAGGCGGGCGCGCTCTCGCTCCAGACGGTCGGCAGCGCCGAGGCTGCACGCGAGGCTGTAGATGCTGGGGTCGATGTCGTCGTCACGCAGGGCCTCGAGGCGGGTGGTCACGTCCAGAGCGAGGTGGCGACGACCGCGCTCGTTCCCCGCGTCGCGGACGCGGTCGGAGACGAGGTGCCGATCGTCGCTGCGGGCGGCATCGCCGACGGTCGGGGAATCGCGGCAGCGCTCGCGCTGGGGGCCGACGGCGCGTGGCTCGGCACCCGCTTCGTCGCGACGGCGGAGGCGAACGTCCACGACGAGTACCAGCGCCGCGTTCGAGAGAGCGACGAAACCGACACCAGCTACACGACGGTGTTCGACAAGGGGTGGCCGGGGATGGCGCACCGCGTCCTGCGAAACGAGACGCTCGAGCGATGGGAGGACGCGGATCGACCACCCGTCGGGGAACGACCCGGCGAAACCGACGTGATTGCGCGAACGGACGCCGGCGCTGGTGACCCGATCGAACGCTACGACGAGGCGCTGGCGACGCCGGATGTCGACGGTGATATCGGGGAGATGGCGCTGTACGCGGGCCAGAGCGTCGGCCTAACTGACGACGTTCGTCCGGCGGGAGACGCGGTCGAAGCCCTCGTTTCGGAGACACGCGAGGCAATTTCGAGGACAGCGGGGTGGTCGGATCGGGACGGCTGATCGGACAGTCGAGACGACGGATCAGTATCGAACGACGGACGACTTGCCGCACACGGAACCTACTTTGGGACCCGGACCCAAACACCGTGGCATGTCCTTCGAGGACACGGACGAGCCGTCGCCAACCGCTGGAGGGAACGAGTCCGGTCCGAACCCGGCGGATTCGCCCCGAGAGCCCGCCCTCGAGTCCGCCCGGACCGAGCAGCTATCCGCGCCCAGCGACGCCTTTCAGGCGCTCGGCAACGAGATTCGGATGGGAATTCTCGAGACGATGCTCGAAAGAACCGACGGCGACGAGCCGTCGCGCATCTCCTTTTCGGAGCTGTTCGAAGCCTCCGAGGTCGACACGTCGGCCGGCTTCGCGTACCACCTCGAGCAACTCGCCGGTCCGTACCTTCGGAAGTACGAGGCGGACGAGAGCGAGGGGGCCGGCGAGAGTCCGGCGGGCTACGAACTCACCTACGCCGGACTGCAGATCGCCCGGGCGATCGCCACCGGCACCTACACCCACCGGGTCGACCACCCGCCGATCGCGCTCGAGGAGGCCTGTCCGTTTTGCGGTCGCGAGGCGCTCGAGGCCGAATCGACGGACAATATCGTGACCGTGGCCTGTGCCGGCTGCGAGCGCCGACTGTTAGCACTCGGCTTTCCGCCGTCGGGACTCGAGTCTCACGGACGGCGATTTCCCGAGGCGTTCGACCGCCACCACCGTCACCGGCTCGCGCTCATGCGCGACGGCGTCTGTCCCGAGTGTGCCGGCACCGTCGACACCCGACTCGGAGCTCCCTCGGCTGCGGTCGCCGACGAACTGCCGGCCGAACACACGGACCACGTCCAGGCCGTCCTCGAGTGTTCCACCTGCGGCACCGAAGCGCGCTGTCCCGTCACGCTGGCGCTGCTCGAGCACGCGGACGTCGTCTCGTTCTACCGCGATCACGACCGGGACGTCGGCGACCGCCCGATCTGGAACGTCGGTCACGAGTGGGCCGAAACGGTGCTCTCGGATGACCCGCTCGCGGTTCGGGTCGTCGTCGAACTCGAGGACGACGTGCTCGCGCTGTACGTCGACGAAGGGCTCGACGTGGTCGACGTCCAGCGGGCGAGCGTCGAAGGCTAATAGTCCGTAGTCTGCGGCGGTAATTCACATCCTATTCCGGACCGGTCATACCACGTTGCGGTGGCGCGCGCTGGGCCGCGGTGAGCGAGAAGTGAACCGCGGCCCGAAGTCGTGCGAGGGATGAGCGAACGAACGAAGAGAGTGAGTGAATCGGCTGGGGAGGACGTGGAAATCATCGCCGCCAGCGGTTGCAGAACACACGTTGTCGTCGTCCGTACGGTATCGGCTCGAGCGTTCCATTCGTACGGAGACTAAACGGATCGAGAACGTCGATTCCGAATCCGTGTCAGATGACGAATCTACAGGCGTAGCAGGCCGAGTACCTCGGGGTCGTACGGAAGATCTTTGATCTTCCGTGACTGAGCGAATCGGAGATTCGCGATGTCCGCGAACGCGAAGCGTTCGCTTGATAACGAGAGAGCTTTGCTCTCTCGAACCACTTGACCCCGAGGCGGTTCACAGTAGTATCGACCGAGGACGTACCCGAGAAGCGAACTACGACTCGAGTTCCCCGAGCACCGCTTCGATCTCGCCGGTCGAGAACTCGTCGACGGTCCCGGTTTCCGAGTCGATCGTCCAGACGTCGATACTCTCCGGCTCGAGGTCCGCGTCACCATCGCCTTCAGCCGTCACTTCGAGCGCCTCGAGCGCCGCCGTCGTTCCCCGACGTCGATCGAGCGGACCATCGCCGTCCAGTCGGTCCTCGAAGAACCCGCTGATCTCGCCGGACCCGTTCCCGATCGAGACGGCCCGCCAGCCGTAGGGCGTCCCGCTGGGGTCGACTTCGAAGAGTCGCGGCCGCCCGACGCTCCCGCCCGGTCGATCGGGATCGACGCCGGCGACGAGCAGCGCCGCACCGAACGGTCTCGAGCCGCCCGTCTGGGTGTGTTCCTGGACGTGATCCGCGAGGTGCGTCGCGAGGGATTCCACGCCGATGGGCTCGCCGTATCGGACCCGATGGTGCTGTGCGACGCGGCGTGCGACGTCGACGAGCTGTCGCGCGTCGGCGGCGTGCCCCGCAGTCGCGATCGCGAGATGATCGTCGACCCGATGGATCTTCTCGATCGTGTCCGCCTCGAGCAGCGGCGATCGAACGCGTTTTCGCGCCGCGAGGACGACGCCGTCGTCGGTTACGACGCCGACGCTCGGCGAGCCGCGTTCGACGGCTTCGCGAGCGTACTCGACCTGGTAGAGCCGGCCGTCCGGCGAGAAGATCGTGTTGCCGCGGTCGTAGGCCTGCTGGGGTGCACTCGACTCCATCTCAGCGCCCCTCCTCGGACGTCGAGTCCGGGTTCGGCCGGCTGTCGCCCTCGATAGCCGCCGTCGACGCGACGGCCGCGGCGATATCGTCGAACTGCTCGAGGTCGAGCGAGTCGGGAGCGATCGTCGCGATCGTCATCCCGTCGCCGCTGGCGGTGTCGCGCTCGGTCGCACTCTGCACGGCGGCCGCGACGACGCGACGGAGGTCCGCGAGCGGGAGGTCGGGTTCGTAGGCCCCCTCGAGCGAGCCGTAGGCGAGTTGCATGCCGCTGCCGCTGGCCGCGTACGCGGTGTCCATGACGCTACCGCCGCCGCCGATCTGGTAGACGGCCGGGTCGTCGTCGACGCCCGCGAGCACGAGGTCGAGGATCCGGTAGGGACCGCGTCGAACGAGGTCGCCGGCCACGGTCGCGGCGGTTTCGACCGACGCGGCGTCGCCGTGGCGGAACTCGTACTGTCGGAGTTCGGCGCGGAGTTGTCGGACGAACGACTGTGCGTCGCTGACGCTGCCCGAGAACGCGACGGCCGTTCGGTCGTCGACGGGTTCGATCTTCCGCGCCGACTGGTTCGTCACGAATTGCCCACTGAGGCTCGCCCGCCTGTCCGCCGCGAGGACGACGCCGTCTGCACCGACGGCACCGACCGTCGTGGTTCCCGTTTTAATCTCCTTCGAGGCGGTACTCGAGTCGGTCAGTTCCGAATTCGTCCACCGGTCCTCTCGATCGGAGCGCGAACGACGCCCGATTCCCGGGACGCCGTTCGGCCCGAAATCGCTCGTCTCTAATCTGGTATTCGATTCCATCAGTAGCAACGACGGCCCCTGTCGGAATATGTGTTAGCTAAAATATATTTTAGCCGCGACGGTGTACGAACCCGTCTCGAGGATTGCAGCAGAATCGAGGGAGCGCGAATAGCGGCGACTGAGAGCTGTGATCGGTCGACTGGATCGACGTCGCGACGCCGACTACAGGTCCATCCCGCCGTTGACGTCGATCACTTCGCCCGTCACGTATGAGGATTCCTCGCTGGCGAGGAAGCGAACGACGGCGGCGATGTCCTCGACTTCCGCCAGTCGCTCGAGCGGGATTCCCGAGATGATCCGCTCCAGGACGTGATCCGGCACGCTCTCGAGCATGTCGGTCGCGGTGAAGCCGGGGGCGACGCAGTTAGCCGTCGACCCGCCTTTAGCGAGTTCGAGGGCGATGGTGCGGGTGAAACCGAACATGCCGCTCTTGGCGGCGGCGTAGTTGGCCTGCCCGAAGTTCCCCTGTTTGCCGACGACGCTCGAGATGTTGATCAGGCGGCCCTCGTCGGCGTTCCAGACGTCGTCGAAGAACTCCTGGGTACAGTTGAACATCCCGCCGAGGTTGACGTCCATGACCCGATCCCACTCCTCGCGGGTCATCTCGGTGAACTGCTCGTCCGCCGTGATGCCGGCGTTGTTGACCAGGACGTCCGCCGGACCGAACGCGTCGTGACAGACTTCGCGCATATGTACGACTTCGTCGCGGTTGGAGACGTCGGCTTGTGCGGTGACGGCGCTCCCGCCGACCGCTTCGATGGCGTCGACCGCCTCGAGCGCCGGTTCCTCCGACGACCGGTAGTTGATCACGACGTTTGCGCCCTCCTCGCCGAGGTACTCCGCGATGCCCCGTCCGATACCGCGCGCCGAGCCCGTGATAACGCAGGTTCGCCCATCCATAGACATGGTTCACCCGTCAACGTCCGGCGATAAATAACGACATGTTGGCTATCAGGACATACTTCGGTGAGAAGAACGGGGAAGACAGATCGACGACCCAGCGTCGTCGCGCGAGCCGTCGGCTACCGCAGCGGCGTTATCGGTTCTGGACCTGCTCGATCCAGTCTTCGATTCGGCTCGGTGAGATGCCGGTTTCGGCGGCTAGCTCCGCGGTATCGGCGTCGGCCAGCTGATCGAAGGTTTCGATGCCGGCTTCGGTCAGATCGTCCGCGTAGGCCCGTCCGACACCGGAGAGATCGGTCAGATCGTCGGTTTCGGCCTCGATCTCGGAGGCGGCGTCCTCGCCGGCGACTTCCTCGACGACGTCTTCGTCGACGGTCATCTCACCCGGCTCCGCGGGTTCGTCCTGGATATCGTCTTCACCGCGTGCGGTGACTTCCTCGTCCGTTCGATCCTCGCCGTGGAGGTCGCTCGTCTCGGCGTCGAGCTCGTCGGTTTCGGCGTCGACGTCGGACTCGTCCGTCTGGGTTCCGATGCCGGTTTCGTCCGTCTCCGCGCCGTCCTCGGACTCGACGGCCGCGCCCCCGTCGGTCAGATCGCTAGGGCCGGTTTCGTCGCCGGTAACGTCCTCGGCGAGTGCCGCGTCCTCTTCCTCGGGTTCCGGCGTTTCGGGTTCGGCCTCGACGTCCGTTCCGTTCGAGCGCGCCTCGAACCACTCGCTGACCTGCGGCCAGAGTTCGTCGTGGCTTCTCGAGGAGACGGACATCCCGATGTGGCCCGTCGCGAACTCGAGGATCTCGGTGTCGTCCGAGCTGATAACGTCGTTGAACGGCTTCGACGCCTCCGGCGGGATGAGGTGGTCGTACTCCGCGACGATCTGGAGGACGGGCATATCGATCTTCGTGAGGTCGACGTGCTCGCCGTTCAGGTAGAGTTCGTTCTCGTAGAGCTTGTTCTCCTGGTAGATGTCGCGGATGAACTCCTCGTAGGCCTTGCCGGCGACGTCGATCCCCTCGTCGAGCCAGCGCTCCATGCGGGCGAAGTTCTCGACGAAGTCCTCGTCCTCCATGTTGTCGTAGAACCGGACGTACTTCGTCATGTTGTTCGCGACGGGATCCATCAGCGCGAAGCCGACGTCGAGGAACCCTGCGGGGACGTTGTCGAACGTGTCGGTCACCGTCTCGGGGTCGTAGTAGTCCTCGGCACCCCAGAGTTCGAGCACGCCGCCGTCGCCCGCAAAGCAGAGACCCGCAGCCATCAGCGCGAGGTTCTCGACCTTCTCGGGGTAGAGCGCGGCGTACATCGCCGACTTCGTGCCGCCCATACAGTAGCCGAGGATGTTGATCGAATCCTGACCGGAGCGCTCGCGGACGACGTCGACGCAGTTGTCGATGTAGCGGTTGACGTAGTCGTCGAGCCCCAGCGTGCGGTCCAGCCGCGAGGGTTCGCCCCAGTCGATCAGGTAGACGTCGAAGCCGGCCTCGAGCAGCGTCTGGACGACCGATCGGTCGGGCTGCAGGTCGAGGATGTACGGCTTGTTGATCAGCGCGTACGTGACGAGGATCGGGATGTCGTGTTGCTCCTCCGTCATCGGCTCGTAGTGGAGGAGTGTGAGCTTGTTCTCCTCGTAGACGACCTCGCTCGGCGTCTGGCCGACCTCGACGTTCTCGAGAGTTTCGGTCCGGTCGGGCGTCACTTTGCTCTTGTCGGCCAGGTCGGCGGTCGCCTCCCAGGCCTGGCGCTGCATGTCCAGGACGGATGTGAACGGGTTCATCATTCCTCCTCGAGGTGATCGAGAACGCGGTCGAGTTTCCGCTCGACGGCGTGCTGACGGCGCTCGAGTTCGACGAGGCGGTCGCCGACCTCGACGACGTCGTCTCTGGTCGCGAAGCCGAGCGTGCTGAGCGTCTCCTGGGAGGCCTCGTCGGCCTGCTGCTGGAGTTCGAGAATGTCGCCGACGGTCTCGCCGGTCATCTTCGCGAAGGCGGTCGTCGACATGACGTCCTTGAACGCCTCGTTGGCCGTGTTGAGCCAGATGTCGCGGAACTCCTCCATGTCGACCTCCTCGCCCTCGATGCTGTCGTTCATCCGGTCGACCATCTGCTGGGAGGCGTTCATCCACGTCTCGTAGGCGCGAGCGTAGCCCTCCACGCCGTCGGAAATCTCGTTCTCTTCGGTGGCCTCGCCGACGGCGTCGGACCAGCTCTCGACGAACTGGGCCTGGGCTTCCATGTTCTCCTCGAGGGCATCCATGAACTGTTCGTTCCACTGTTCGACGACCGCGTTCCAGTTCTGCGCCTGGGGCTGTGAATCTGTCATTGGACTAAAATTGTGGGAGCGGCGCTGAAAAAGCTGCGCCTGATTCTGCGGTTTACGCCGAGACGTCGATCTCTTCGGCGGCTTCTTCGACGTTTTCGGCGGCGGCGACGACGTTCTCTTCGACCTGTTCGTGAGCCTCGAGTGCGGCGTCGAACGAGTTGTCGACGACCTCGGAGTAGCTGGCGGCGAACTCGTCGTAGGCGGCTTCGGATTCGTCGATGGCCTCGACGACGGCCTCGAGCGACTGCTGCTGTGCGTCGGTTGCGGAGTCGAAGCCTTCGTCGACGAGGTCGCGGAGTTCGTCGAACTCGGCGGCCTGCTCGGGCATGGAGGCCTCGAGGGCGTCGAAGTAGGCGTGGACGGCGCCCTTGGTCAGTTCGGCGTTGGATTCGAACAGTGCGCCGGAGCTCTCGACGGCGTCGCCGAAGGCGCCGATCGAGGACTTCTGGGCCTCGAGGGCGTCGTGGGTGAGGTTCTGGGACTGTTCGAGTGCGGTGCGCTGTGCGTCGAAGACGGCGGTGAATGGGTTCTGAGTCATGATTGATCTTCTCGGTTTCGTTTGACGGGAACGACGATCGTCTGGACGATATCTCCCTCTTCGATGTCGAGGGCTTCCCGTTCCGGACCGGGAATGCTGATCCGACCGCCGCTCTGGACGCGAGCCTTGAACGTCGCCGTTCCCATGTTCATCGGGCCGAAACTCGAGCCCGTATCGAACGGGTTCGAGCCGCTGGCCTGCATCATCTTCTTCATCATCTCCTGCTGGGATTCGGCAACCTGCTCGCCTGCCTCCTGCATCTGTTCGGTGAACATCGCAGGCGGGAACCAGAGCGATCGGTCGGAGTCGTCCGTCATCGAGTGTACATATGGGCTCGGACCTGATAAGGGTTTCCACTAGATGCCATCTGATACCATCTGATGGAACGCGACGGATCGGGATGCGTTCTCGCGGCTTCCATCGGCCGCCGGTTCCGCGGCGGCGATTAGACGAACGCGGGCGGGAAAACGCCTAATAATCGTTTACTATCGCTTTAAAGACCGCTCGGCGCAGCCAAAGAAGTCATAACCACCACACACCTACCGGCCGGTAGATGTCCCACGAGAAGACTGCGAAACACAACTTCGCTGCCATGACCGACGCGTGGACGTCGATGGCCCAGACCTTCTTCGAAGGTGCGACCGCTGCCAACCGTGCGGCCATGTCCGCGATGCTGGCACCGAGCGTATCGAACGGGTCCGACGACGAGACCGTCGCCGCCTCGATCCCCTCGATCGATCACTCGAATCTCGACTGGCAGTTCGACCGAACCGTCGACGACCCGGCGCACATCAGCGTCGGCGACACCGTCACCTTCGAGAAGGTCCTGAGCGAGGACGACGTCCGGGCGTTCGCCCACGTCAGCGGCGACACAAACCGACTTCACCTCGACGAGGCGTTCGCCGCCGGCACCCGTTTCGGCGAACGGATCGTCCACGGGACGCTCGTCTCCGGTCTCATCAGCGCCGCGCTGGCTCGACTCCCCGGCCTGACGATCTATCTCTCGCAGGACCTCGAGTTCAGCGGCCCCGTCGGCATCGGCGACCGCGTCTCCGCTCGCGTCGAGATCGTCGAGGACCTCGGCAACAGGCAGTACCGCCTCGAGACGATCATCCGAAACGAGAGCGAGGACGCGACGGTCATCAACGGCGAAGCCGTCGTCCTGATCGACGACCTGCCCGAAGCGTAGTCGACACCGTCACGAATCAGGGTTAGTCGCCGGTCTGGCAGCCCATCGTTTTCAGTCTAGCCCTCCCTCGCCGTTCGAACCCGCGAGTACTGTCGATCGGAGTCAGTGACGACACCGTCCCCCGGAATCGGCGACGGCCGTTCTCCCGATTCGTGTGCAACGTTGCTAAGTAGTTCCTCGCGGAACGGCCTGCTATGACGCTCTTCGGGACTGCAGGGATCCGCGGCCCAGTCGACGAGGTAACGCCAGCGCTCGCGCTCGCGGTCGGACAGGCCGCCGGCGACCCCGACACGACGTTCGTCGTCGGACGAGACGGCCGAGAGACCGGCCCCGCGCTCGCTGCGGCGGTCGAAGCCGGCCTCGAGAGTGCCGGCTCCGACGTGCATCGAATCGGCGAGGTACCGACACCGGCGCTCGCGTTCGCCTCGCGCGGACGCAAAGGCGTGATGCTCACCGCGAGTCACAACCCGCCCCAGGACAACGGAATCAAACTCTTCGCGAACGGCGTCGAATTTGACCGCGACGCCGAACGGACCATCGAGGACCGAGTCGACGGCGACGGCACGCTCGAATCGACCCGGTGGGACGACTGGGGCCGCTCGGCGGAACTCGAGGTCCTCGACGAGTATCGAGACGCCGTCGTCACCTACGTGCGAAACCAGTTCGACACGGCGGACGAGACGTCAGTCGACGACGCACCGACGGGGAACGAGACGCCCCTCGACGGCCTCGATATCGCCGTCGACTGCGGGAACGGAATGGGATCGGTCGCGACGCCGCACGTCCTCGAGCGGCTCGGCGCCGACGTCGTCGCGCTCAACGCGAACGTCGACGGCCACTTCATCGCTCGCGAGAGTAAACCGACGCCGGAGACGCTGTCGGACTTTTCTGCCTTCCTCGAAGCGAGTTCGTTCGACGTCGGACTGGCCCACGACGGCGACGCCGATCGGCTGGTCGTCCTCGGTCCCGACGGCGACGCGATCCACGAGGACACGGTGCTCGCCGTCGTCGCGGCCCACTACACGGCGGCGAGTGACGCCGAGGACCCGGTCGTCGTGACGACGCCCAACGCGTCGGCGCGCATCGACGAACAGGTCCGAAACGCGGGCGGACGCGTCGAGCGAGTTCGTCTCGGTGCGCTCCACGAGGGAATCGCTCGAGAGCGCCGCGCGGCCACGGCGGACGGCGATACGGCGGTCGTCTTCGCCGCGGAGCCGTGGAAGCACATCCACACCGCGTTCGGCGGCTGGATCGACGGCGTCGCGAGCGCCGCCGTCGTCAGCGCCCTCGTCGCGGCGGCCGGCGATACGGAGACGCTCCGCGACCCGGTCACCGAGCGCCCCTACCGAAAGGTCAGCGTCGACTGTCCGGACGACGCCAAAGCCGACGCGATGGCTGCCCTCGAGACCGACCTCTCCGAGGCCTTCCCGGCGGCAGCGGTCGACACGAGCTACGGCGTTCGCCTCGAGTTCGAGGACGCCTCGTGGATCCTCGTTCGTCCGAGCGGGACCGAGCCCTACGTGCGGATCTACGCCGAGAGCGACGGCGTCGACGATCTGGTCGCGGACGCTCGTGACGTCGTCGAGGCCGCGATCGCCGCTTCGCGATAGTCGATCGGGGCCGAGCGGCTCGCGATCGAACCGCGGATTGCTCCTCCTGCCGTGATTTTCGCACTAGTTGTGTTCGCAAGGAATAACAAACGTGGTCTCGCTAGTTCTTTTACTATTACATTCGTCGATTCCGACGAGTATAAACCGGAGGTCTACGCTATTCAGGGCCATGGCGCAGAATCGACGGCGGTTCCTTACTGGTGCAGGTGTCGCAGGACTAACAACGATAGCCGGTTGTGTCGGCGGCTTCGGCGAAGACGCCGATACGGACTTCCAGGTCGGCATGGTGTACGCGAGCGGTGGACTGGGAGACAACTCGTTCAACGACATGGCCCAGCAGGGCGTCCAGGATGCGGAAGACGACTTCAGCGTCAGTTACAGCGAGGCCGAGCCGGGCGACGACAGCGAGTTCGACGGCGCACAGCGCGACTTCGCGGAAGACGGCGACTACGACCTGATCAGCTGCATCGGCTTCGCACAGAAGGACGCACTCGAGGGCAACGCCCCCGAGTATCCCGAACAGAACTTCATCATCATCGACGAAGTCCTCGAGGAGGACAACGTCCGGAGCTACACCTTCGATGAACCGGCGGGATCGTTCCAGGTCGGCCACCTGGCGGGACTGCTGACCGCCGAGGAGTTCTCGGCCGGCGACAGCGAGACCAACCCCGACGCGGACGTCGTCGGCTTCGTCGGCGGCGTTACGTCGCCGCTGATCAGGTCGTTCGAGGCCGGCTTCACGGCCGGCGTCGAGTACGCGAACGACGACGCCGAAGTCGTCACGTCGTACGTCGATGACTTCAACGACACCGGCACCGCACAGGAGATGGCGCTCTCGATGTACCAGGAGGAAGACGCCGATATCATCTTCCACGCGGCAGGTGCGTCCGGCATCGGCGTCTTCCAGGCCGCCGAGGAGGAGGGCCGGTTCGCGATCGGCGTCGACTCCGACCAGTCGCTCGAGGAGGACTACGCGGACGTGGTCATCGCGAGTATGGTCAAGCGCGTCGACGAGGCCGTCTACACCGCCGTCGAGTCCGTCGTCAACGACGAGTTCGAAGGCGGCGAAGTCGAACAACTCGGCCTCGAAGACGACGGTATCGAGGCCGTCTACGGTAACACGCTCGGTGACGAGATCCCCGACGAGATCAAGGAGCAGGTCGACGACTCCAGACAGGAGATCATCGACGGCGAGATCGACGTTCCGGACCACCCTGACGACCTGTAATCGCATATGACCGGTTCGGGAACGGGACCAACTGACGACGGGGGAACGGCAGGGACAGCAATGAGTCGCGATTTCGCCGTCAACCTCGATGGCATCACCAAGCGCTTTCCGGGCGTCGTCGCGAACGACGACGTCGATCTCCGGGTCGAGCGCGGGACCGTCCACGCGCTGCTCGGGGAAAACGGGGCCGGCAAGACGACGCTGATGAACGTCCTCTACGGACTCTACGAGCCGAACGAGGGGCGGGTCGTCGTCGACGGTACCGAACGATCGTTTGACTCGCCGCGGGACGCCATCGACGCCGGGATCGGGATGATCCACCAGCACTTCATGCTGGTCGACACGATGACCGTCGCGGAGAACATCGCGCTCGGTACCGAACCCACGAAGTGGTTCGGACTCGCGATCGATCGCGACCGAATCGACGGCGAGATTCGCGACCTCTGTGATCGCTACGGCTTTGACGTCGATCCGCGCGCGACGGTGGCCGATCTGAGCGTCGGTGCCCAGCAACGCGTCGAGATTCTCAAAGCGCTCTACCGGGGCGCCGACATCCTCATCCTCGACGAACCGACGGCCGTCCTCACCCCGCAGGAGGTCGAGGGCCTCTACGACGTCCTCGATGAACTGACGGAACAGGGGAAGACGATCATCTTCATCACGCACAAACTCGGCGAAGTGACCCACGCCGCGGACGAAGTGACCGTCCTCCGCGACGGCAAGTCCGTCGGCACGGTCGATCCGACTCGCACGGATCGGAACGAACTGGCCGAATACATGGTGGGACGGGAAGTCCTCCTCGAGGCCGAAACCGAGCCGAACGAGACGGGCGAAACGATCCTCTCGATCGACGACCTCGCCGTCGAGGACGACCGCGGCGTCGACGTCGTCTCGGGTATCGATCTCGAGATTCGTGCCGGCGAAATCCTCGGTATCGCGGGCGTCGACGGCAACGGACAAGCCGAACTGGTCGACGCGATCACCGGCCTCCAGCCCCCCGACCAGGGAGCGATCACGCTCGAGGGCGACGACATTACGGCGTGGTCGCGCCGAGACCGAATCGACGCCGGCATGTCGTACATTCCGGAGGACCGCCACGAGCGCGGGCTCGTCATGCCGTTCGATCTCGTCGAAAACGGCGTCCTCGGCAGCCAGCGCGCGCCCGAGTTCGCCGACGGCGGTCGGATCGACTGGAGCAGCGTTCGCGATCACTCCGAGGACGTTATCGACACCTACGACGTTCGGCCGCCGAACCCCGACACCGACGCCGAGTCGCTGTCGGGCGGCAACCAGCAGAAGTTCATCGTCGGCCGCGAGTTCGAGCGCGATCCGCAACTGCTCGTCGCGACCCATCCGACCCGCGGCGTCGACATCGGTTCGACCGAATTCATTCACGAACGACTGCTCGACCTCCGCCGAGCGGGCGTCGCGATCTTGCTCGTCTCGTCGAACCTGGACGAAGTTCGAAGTCTCTCCGATCGACTCGCGGTCATCTACGAAGGCTCCTTTATGGACGTAACGGACCCCGACGACCTCTCCGAAGAGGATCTCGGCTTACTCATGGCAGGCGAACAGCCGGATTCGGCTGTCGGCTCCACTCCGACGCCGACTACCGACGACGCGGCATCGAACACGGACGCCGACACCGGAGGTGACCGATGAGAGGGACGATCGAACGACTCCTCGGCCGACTCATCCGCGCGTCGGCGTTCGAGCGAATCGCGATCAGTTTCGCCGCGCTGTTCGCGTCGATCCTCATCGGCGGCGTCCTCGTCTTCGTCTCCGGCGGCTTCGCCTCCTGTCAGACCGGACTCACCCTCGGCGGCTGGACGTTCTGTTACAACCCGATGCAGGTCTACTACGAACTGTTCCTCGGGGCGCTCGGCCATCCGCTCGAGGGCGGCTGGCACCCGCTGAACTTCGACATGTCGGAGACGCTGCAGCAGACGACGATACTGATCTTCACCGGGCTCTCGGTCGCGGTCGCGTTCCGTGCCGGGCTGTTCAACATCGGAACGCAGGGGCAACTGGTCGTCGGAAGCCTCGCGACGGCAGTGACCGTCCTCTACGCGGCGGTAATCGTCCCCGGCGGACTCGTCGGCATGCTCGTGCTGATTCCGCTCGGCGTGCTCGCGGGTGCGATTACCGGTGGGCTCTTCGGTGCGATTCCGGGCGCGCTCAAGGCCTACGCCGACGCGAACGAAGTCATTACGACCATTATGCTCAACTTCGTCGCCGTCGGGATCACCTCGACGCTGCTGTCCTGGCAGTTCCAGGATCCCGACAGCCCCAACCCGGGGACCCGGCGAGTCCCCGAATACGCCGAGATTCCGAACATCCCCGTCGTCGGCTTCAGCGGGCGGATGAACTTCTCGCTGCTCGCGCTCGGGTTCGCGGTCGCGCTCATGATCGGCATCGCCTGGCTGCTCGCCCGAACCTCCTTCGGCTACGAGTTGCGGACCAGCGGCGTCCAGCCGGACGCGGCCGCCTACGGCGGCGTCGACGAGAAGCGCATGGTCGTCGCGAGCATGACGCTCTCGGGCGCGCTGGGCGGGATCGGCGGCGCCTTCTGGGTGCTCATGGTCCCCGGCCGCTGGCTCGAGAGCGTCCCGGAGTACGGGTTCGACGGCATCGCCGTCTCGATTCTCGCGGGGAACAACCCGATCGGCGTCGGCGCGTCGGCGTTCCTGTTCGGCGTCCTCGACAGCGGATCGCAGTCGATCAACACGGCGACGGACGTACCGCCGGAACTGGTCGGCATCCTGAGCGGGCTGATCATCCTCTTCGTGGCGATGCCGGAGTTCTTCCGGATGATCGGCGCGCAGTTCACCGACATCGGACAGTCCGAACCCGTCCGGGCGGACGGCGGTGACGACGGAGGTGAGACCGATGCGTAATCCGATCGGCACGGCGCACGACCTGTTCGACCGGAATCCGGTCGCGGTGACGCTCGCCGGCGTGGTCGCCCTCGCGCTCTTCCTCTGGGCGACCCCCGGCGGCTGGCAGGCGGCGACGCTTCGCCTCGCCGTTCCGATCGCGCTCGCGGCGATCGGCGGCATCTTCGCCGAGAAGAGCGGCGTCATCAACATCGGTATCGAGGGATTGCTCATCGTCTCGGCGTTCAGCGCGATCGTCGTCACCTTCTGGCTCGGCTCCGGCGAGTCGACGTTCGCGATCTCTCACCACTGGTGGGGCCTGCTCGCGGGCGTGCTCGTGAGCACGCTGTTCGCCCTCCTGTTCGCGATCGTCTGTATCGAGTTCAAGGCCGACCAGATCATCGCGGGACTCGCGCTCTGGCTCATCGCGCTCGGGCTGGCACCCTTCGCCTCGAGAATCGTCTTCGACAGCCCGAACACGGCCGGAGTCGGTCGGTTCGACGCCGTGACGATTCCGGTGCTCTCCGAGATTCCGCTGATCGGCCACCTGCTGTTCGACACGCCGCCGCAGGTCTACATCATGCTCGGTGCGGCCGTCGTCGGCTGGTACGTCCTCAACCGAATGAGCTTCGGTCGCTGGGTCGTCGCCAGCGGCGAGAATCCGAAGGCGCTCGACACGGCCGGCGTCGACGTCCGAAAGGTCCGCTACGCGGCGGTGCTCCTCTCCGGCGTGTTCGCCGGACTCGGCGGGGCCGGCTTCGCGCTCGGCCAACTCCAGACGTTCGCCGGCGGCGGCGAGACCGACATCGGGGGCCGCGGGTTCATCGCCATCGCGACCTACCTGTTCGCGAACTACCACCCCCTCGGCGCGCTGGCCGGTTCGTTCCTCTTCGCCGGCCTCGACGCCCTGCAGATCCGACTGCAGTTGGCCGGCTACGCCGTCCCGACGGATCTCATCCAGACGATCCCCTACGTGACGGTGATCGTCGTGCTCGTCTTCGTCGGCAAAACCCGGCTGCCGGACGCCGCCGGCGATAACTACGAGTCCGGCGAGGACTGATCGCGAGCGCCCCGCGCTCGCGTCGATTCGAATCCGCGTCTCGTTCGATCGGCGTTTCGTCGCGGTCGATGCCTTCTTGCGCGTCCTCGAGCCACTAGTGGCCATGAACGAGTTGCTCGAGGCCGCCCGCGACGTCCAGTCCGCCGCACACGTTCCCTACTCCGAGTACCCCGTCGGTGCCGCCCTCGAGACGGCCGACGGCGAGGTTTTCGTCGGCTGTAACCTCGAGAACGCGAACTACAGCAACAGCCTCCACGCGGAGGAGGTCGCCGTCGCCGAGGCGGTCAAGAACGGCCACCGCGACTTCGCGCGACTCGCCGTCAGTTCCGGCCGCCGGGACGGAGTCACCCCCTGCGGAATGTGTCGCCAGACGCTGTCCGAGTTCTGTGACGGCGACCTCGTGGTGCTGTGTGACGAGGGCGAGGACGAGGAGCCGAGCGAGTACACGCTCGGTGGCCTGCTACCGAACACGATCACCGAGGAGATGCTCGAGTAAGCGTGCCATAGGGGTGTCCTCGCCTCCTCGAGAGGAGACAGTTGCTCTCGAGCGAACGCCCAGGCCGGACAGCCGTCCCTCGAAAACGGTGCCAGTCACCGTTTTTCATGTTCCGTGAGCCGCTCCCGTTCGGTTGCTGAACCCTCATCAGGATCGGCTTCGTCGACCGAGAGCTCACGACCGATCGCACGTTCCAGTTCCGCTTCCGAGAGATCTCCCTCGACGTACTGCTCTCGAAGGTTCGCGACTGCGTCCGTGGATTCCGATTCGTCGCAAGTTTGTGCCAGCAGCGAGTCACCGAACAGCACGAAGAGTGGGACGACCCCGACGAAGACGAGAACGAGACAATGGTTGCCAGCGTGGTGAAACCGAACACCCACAGCAAGGAGATCAACACGAGGAACGGTACCGAGACGAGTAGCAGCAGATCGCCTACGTCCTCGATATGATCGCTCGAACCGAGTCTCGAGGGGGCCATAGCTCCGTACGCGCGTCGACACTGGCAGCGATCATAATTCCCCGGTGTACTCGACTCACCGCACTCCCGGCGATCCGATCAGTCGCCGCTCAGAACTGCCGCTCGAACTCGACCGGATCGGAGACCGTGTAGTACGGCCCGCCGAGTCGACCGACGGTCGGGAGGTCGCGCATATCGAGTTTTCCATCACCCTCGGCGAGCAGTTCGTCGTCGACGTGGATGTGCTGGACGTCGCCGAGAATCATCAGTTTGTCGTGCACCTCGAGCGAATCGTGCAGCGTACACTCCATCGAGACGGCCGCGTTCGCGACCCGCGACGCCGACACCGTTCGGCAGTCGGCGCGCTCGACGTCGGCGAGATCGAACTCGCTCTCCTCGGGCGGGATCGACGCCGAGGTGTGGTCCATCCGCTCGATGTCGGACTCGGTGACGACGTTGACGACGAATTCGCCCGTGTTCAGGGCGTTTCGCGCCGTATCCTTCAGTTCGCTGCGGTCGCCGTTGGGCGTGTTGAACAGCACCGTCGGCTCGCGCAGCGAGACGTAGTTGTAGGAACTGAACGGCGCCAGATTGTCGACGCCTTCGGCGCTTCGCGTACTGATCCAGGCGATCGGTCGCGGGGTGACGACGGTCTTGACGAACCGGGCGATCTCGTCTTCGGACCGCTCGTCGGTGTCGAACTCGTGCATGAAGCGCGGATAGGGGCGCTCACCACATCAGTTCGATGGGTTCCGGCGAGTTGTTCGGGTGCGGTCCTCGAGGTGGCACTCGCGGCGAGTGAGTCGACCAAAACCACTTTGTGAAGTTGGTTTCAACCTCCCATCATGTCATCTCCGAACGAAGCACCGGACCGAAATCAGAACCCGGATCAGCCTTCGGAATTCGACGAGAAGGCCCTCTATACCGCCGTTCGCAAGGCGGTTCGGGACGCCCTGCTCGACGTGATCGGAACGCTGGTCTTGCTCGCCCTCGGCCTGGCGTCTGTCTGGGCGGGCGTACAGAATGCGGCCAGTCAGGGGGCCGACGGGCTCCTCTTCGCAGTGCCGATGATCCTGCTCGGCGTCTACTGTGCGGCCTACGCGCTCGATTTCGTCCCGCGAACGCTCGATCCGCTCTCGAGATGAGTGCGCGACGACGGCGTCATCTCCGCTTCTCGAGCACGTCCCGAAGCACCGTCCGGTGACACCGCTTTTTGTCGGTGTTCTCGTAACAGACCAGCGCCAGCGACTCGCCGTCCGCGAGTCGGGTCTCGAGGCCCTCGAGCGCCGCCTGCGCGTCGGCCGACTCCTCGAGGTGCTCCCGGTACCGCTCCTCGAATCCGACCTCGTCCCACGCGGCGTTGTGCGCGCCCTCCTCGCAGATGCCGCGCATCTTGAGGTCGTCGACGGTCGTCCGGAACGACTCGAGGACGGCGGCGGGTGGGCCGAGTGCAGCCAGATTCTCGTCGACGGCGGCGTGAAACCACGGCGTCGGTTTCCGAACGACGCCGACGAGCGTCGTCTCGGGCGGGAGATCGACGAGGTCGTGTTGTAGCGCGGCGACGTAGGTGTCCGTAAGCGTGCCCTCGATCCCAGTCTCGCCGTCAGTTTCGTCCGTCCCCTCGGATCCGCGTGCCATACCGACGGTACGTCGGCCCTGCAGTTATATACGGCGGCGGTGCGAATCTCAGCGTCTGAATGACCGGTGACAGCGAAGATCCGAACGCCGACGTACAGTACCACCTCGAGGTCGGCTCCGACGACGTCGCGGAGACCGTGCTCCTCCCGGGGAATCCGGAGCGACTCGAGAAGATCGTCGACTTCTGGGACGACCACGAGATGACGGCCCACCACCGCGAGTACCGGACCGCGACGGGGACGACAGAGGGAACGCCGATCTCGGTCACGTCGACGGGCATCGGCAGTCCGTCGGCCGCCATCGCCGTCGAGGAACTGGCTCGCGTCGGCTGTGACACGTTCATCCGCGTCGGCTCCTGCGGCGCGATCCAGGCCGAGATGGACGTCGGCGATCTGGTGATCACGACCGGCGCGGTCCGTCAGGAGGGGACCAGCGACGAGTACGTCCGGGAGGACTACCCCGCCGCGGCCGACCACGAAGTCGTCTGCGCGCTCGTCGCGGCCGCCGAGCGACTCGACTACGACTACCACACGGGCATCACGATGAGCGCGGACTCGTTCTACGCGGGCCAGGGTCGCCCCGGCTTCGACGGGTTCGAGGCTGCCGGGAGCGACGAACTCATCGATCAGTTGAAGGAGGCGAACGTGAAGAACATCGAGATGGAAGCGAGCGCGATCGTGACGATCGCGAACATCTACGGCCTCCGGGCCGGCGCGGTCTGTACCGTCTACGCCAACCGCGAGACCGGCGAGTTCCGGACCGAGGGCGAATCTCGCGCCGCCGAGACGGCGACGCTCGCGACTCACCTGCTCGCGAAGATGGACGCCGTCAAACGCGAAGCCGGCGCTGAACGGTGGCACGCCGGGCTCTCGCTCGAGGACGCGTGACCGAACGAACCCGAAACTAGTCGCCGAACCGCGGACGGCCGGCCTACGCCTGCTCGTTGTCGTGGAGGCGTTTCATCCGACCCTCGAGGTCGACACCGCGTTTCTCGAAGTACGCGATGCGGGCCCGGTAGAAGACGTAGCCCAGAAGCATCCAGCCCGCGAGCACGCCGACCATCAACGGAAGCTGGGTCGACACCAGCACCCAGAGGATCGCCGCGGAGACGACCGCACCGGCGGCGGTGGTCTTGAGCAGCCACGGCGGCAGCTTGTACAGCGAGTACTCGTACCGGTCGGGGAACACCTTCGGCAGGTTCCACAGCGCGACGCCGGCGACGGCGAGACCGAACAGGATCGTGAGCGAAAGCGCCACGGAGAGGGTGACCGTTCCCGGTGAGAAGGGTGCGACGAGCAGCGGCGGGATTCCCAACAGGAGCACCGCCACGTACGGCGAGTCGTAGCGGTCGTGAATGCGGGCGATGGCCCCCGGAATGATGTCGTCACGCCCGGCTCGCATCAGGAGCCTCGAGTACGCGGTGTAGGTCATGTTGATCGACGTGAGCGCCCCCATCGCCGCGGCGATCAGAACGAGCGCCGTCAGCGCCGTCGGGAAGTTCTGCAGGGAGACCTCCGCGACGGCGGCGTCCATACCGCCGAGCACCTCGTAGTTCGTCGTCCCGACGAGGACGACGACGAGCCCGACCAGAAGCGAGAGCGAGATTGCGGCCGACAGCCCGAGCACGCGCGGGATGTTCTTCGCCGGGTTCTCCATCTCCTCGCCGAGTTCGACGACGAGTCGGAAGCCGCGAAGCGGGAAGTACAGCGAGACGACGGCGACGATGGCGGGGCCGGTCCCCTCCGGGAACAGCGGCGTGTAGTTGTTCGTCTCGATCACGAACGCGCCGGGAACGATGAACGCGAGCATCCCGAGGACGATGAACGAGACCATCAGGAACTGGACGATGGCGACCATCTTGATCCCGAGGACGTTCAAGACGATGAACGGGATAAGCAGCCCGTATATCAGGCCGAGATCGGGGATCGACGGAATGGCAGAGATGTTATCGGCGACGAACCCGGCGTACTCGGCGAACCCGAGTCCGATGAACAGCATTCCGGCCCAGACGCCGGGGATCGTGATCCACGGGAGCAAGAACCCCCAGAACGGCCCCACGAGCCGTGACGCGTAGACGTAACTCCCCCCGGCGACGGGTATCGCACTCCCCAACTGTAGCGACATGAGGATCCCGAAGGTCAACGGAATCAGCGCGAGCAACAGCGCGAAGATGATTCCCGGGCCGGCATCGCCCGCCAGCGGCCCGGGAAGTACGAACGCACTCACCCCGATGACGTTTCCGATTATCAGTACCGTCGCTCCGATCAGCCCGACTTTCTGGTCGATTATCCCGTGTTCAGACATTGTATCTATCTCGAGAGATTGTTCGAGACATGTCCGGTAGTCCATAACAGTGTTGCGGATTATCGATTCATACAATAACATTGGTATCAATATTTGCCGCACTCGGTAACCCGTGGCTATCCGTGTGTCTTGGCACTCGTACGAATGCATCGGGTCCGACCCGTGCTCGAATTTCTCGAGCCAGTACCTCGCGGATCGATCGTCCTCACGTCGGTCGCGTAACTGAGTGATCCCGTTTGTCCTCGATATTCCCGGGTTTCGTCGCCTCCCGATCGGTCTCGAGTCGGTCACTCACCTCACAACTCGCTACTCGAGGGCGTGAAACGCCCGCTCGTCGGCGGTTCCGATGGAACCTCTCTACTCACGGCGCGCTTTGCGCGCCGTTCGTTCGAGGTGCCGGAGGCACCTCGCTACTCGCGGGTCGCTTTGCTCCCCGCTCGTTAGCGGTCCCGAAGGGACCGCCCTACTCCCGAATCCGAACGATCCCATCCTCGAACACCTTCCGGTTGGGGACGATGTACTCCTCGGAGTCGTCCTCGATCTTCGTCACGAAGAGGTCGACTTCCTGGACGATCCCCGTCTGCTCGCCGATCCGAACCTGATCACCGATCCCGTAGGGCTGGTTGAGCAACAGATAGATCCCCGCCGCACTCGAGATGAGAAAATCCTTGAAGGCGACGGTGCCGACGAGAACGATTCCGATGGCGTACACCGTCAACAGGATCAAGAGCGCGACCACGTGAACCCCGATCTGACCCAGCGCGATGATGAAGGTCACGTACAGGACGGTGTACTTGACCAGTTTGGGGAGCACCGACACCTCCGGAAGCTTGACGCCCCGGAGGTACTCGCCGACGACCAGTTCCGCCTTGTCCGCGATGATGAAGCCGATGATGAGCACGAGAACGGCGATGAACACCTGCGGGATGAACTCCGTCACTCGCAGCCAGAACGCGTCCGTATCCAGCAACTGCGCGATGTGAATCGCCGTGAGCACGGCGATTCCGTAGATAAACCACGAACTCAATCGCGCGACGATCCCGACCGTGGAGGTACCGATCGACTGGGCAGTCCGCTCGAACGGCGTCCCCTCGACCGTCTCGGGCACACCGGACGCCGTCAGCAGCTCCTCGTTGAGCCGCCCGACCAGATAGCCGACGACGATTCCGAGCGCCAGCACTGCCGCGGCTATCACGGCCGGTTCGTCGATGAGGATCTGCCAGTCCATATCAGTACGCCTCCGGATCGACCTCCAGAATGAGCTCGCCGGCCTTGAACGCCCGTACGAGCCCGTCGCTTTCGGAGAGGACGATCGTTATCGAGTTGGTATCCCGCGTGATCGCCCCGCCCGCCATGTGGCGGGCACCGAGTCCCTTCGGAATGTCGACCCCTTCGGCGGACGGCTCGAGGTAGCGGTACGCGGAGACGATCTTCCCCGCATCGGAGATGACGAACGCCCCGTCGAGCCGCGAGAACTCCTTCAACATCACGTTCACGATCGGATCGCCGACGTGGACGTGTGACTTCTCGAACGGATTGTACGACAGCGGCCGCGACTTGTTCATCACCTTGCCCGCGTCGCCGACGACGAACAGCGCACCGACCGGTTTCCCCTTCTGCCCTTTCTTCCCGAGTTCGATCGCCAGCTCGAGGACGGCCTTGACGACCTCCGGCTCCGCGCGGGACTTGACGAAGAGATCGTAGATTCCCGTGTGGGCTTCGGCATCCGCACGGACGCGCGAGATGGTGTCGATGCTGTCGCTAAAGGTGTTCGTCGCACACAACAGTTCGTCACCGCCGTCGATCAAATCCTGCTCCAGGGCGCCCTCGATCCCGAATTTGATCCGCTCTCTGATGTCGTCGAACGCCAGCGGGAGTTCGACGAACGTCTCCGCACCGACGGCGTTCTCCGTTCCGATGACGATGAGATCGAGGTCCTCGATATCCGCAAAGCGCTCGTAGTACGAGCCACTCGGTGAAAAGAGAACGACTGCGTCGACATTCGCATGAAGATCCCCGAAGACGTCGTCTAACCCATCCATTGATCGTATAAGTTGCGTCCGCGTGAATAAGCGTTGTGGACCGTCTGACGTGTGTCTGTCGTCTGGCATCCGAGTACGTCGCGTGATCGGTCGCTCCTGTCCCTGTCGTCGGACTCGGCGCCGTCCGGTAGATGGTGTCGATGCGACCGGTCAGACTCGACCACTTCTCACGTGGCGTCTCCGTCATCCCGTCTCGATACTGATCAGCGGCTGCTCCGTCCGTGTTTCGTCGTTGTACGTCCCGCCTCGGCGGTCTCTCGCCATCGTTGTGGCCTCGAGACTGTGTTCGGAGCAGGCGTTGCTCGAGTGAGGTCAGGTCGAAACTGATCGGGACCGGATTCGAACCTCGCCGAGACGGTCGCCCTCACTTTGTTCGGGCGCTTCGTTCGAGAGAGCCTCGCTCTCTCGTGATGACGAAACGCCTTCGGCGTTTCGAACCACGACTCGTCTTGTTTGAACCGGTCGACGACTGCCGTCGCTCGCGGTTTTGCTCGCGACACCAATGCGCGGGATCGGATTCGAACCGCGAGGACTTCGCTTCGCTCGTCCTCTGGGCCGCGAATCCGGTCCTGCTCCCTCACTCGTTTTCTCACTTCGTTCGAAAACTCGCTCAGTGCGCGGGACCGGATTCGAACCGGCGGACCCCTACGGGACAGCGTCCTAAGCGCTGCGCCGTTGGCCTGGCTTGGCTACCCGCGCTCACACTCAGCTATCCACGAACCCAGTAAGAACCTGTCGATACGAACTACGATTGTGTGACTGGCTCCTCGGGCGACCAGTCCGGCGGCACGATGAACGTCACGTGCTCCGAATCCCGAAGCTGGTGTAGCTCCGCCGCTTGTTCGGCCAGCGATCGATTCCGGTACGGCATTTCCAGGCCGCAACCGGTGCAGACGAGCTTGCAGGTTGGCTCTTTCATAGACGAGACGCAGCCGCGGATCGTGCCCGGACGACGAGCGTCTATCGGAACTCCGGGACAGTGACGGTTTAGTAGTTGTATCCTAGTGGAACTAACAGTGAACGGCCAGTTTTCCTACTCGTTCGTAGCTGAACGTTGTCCGGGATAGCGTCCCATTGGCCCATCGTTTCTTCGAGTACACGGATCGAGAACCGAAGAAATACTCCTTCTCTGACACCCCGATTCCGTAGCTTTATCCACGATGCGACGATATCCCGTCGTATGCACAGCGCTCGAGATCGTATCGAATACGAACAGTGGCTCGAGGAACTCGAGTGCGTCGCGGAGCGACTGGAGCTCTCGACCGATGCGCGGTCGTGTGCGGTGGACCTCTTTCTGGCCGACGTTCCCGAGGAAGACCGGTCGAAACGGGCAGTGCTGGCGGCGAGCGTCTACGCCGGCTCGCTCGTCGCGGGCGACGGTCGAACCCAGGGCACCGTCGCCGATGCCGCAGACGTCTCGCGACTCTCGATTCAATCCCGCTGGAAGGAGTTACTCGAGGCGGCGGGCCTCGAGCCACCACAGTGGTAGGTCGACCGAACCGACTGTTTCGACCGACTGTTTCGACCGTTTCAGTGAGACAGTTTCACACTGGGCCACTGTAAGTAGACGATACGCAGCCGAAACCGAGCGCAACAGCGGTGAACGGCTACGTACACTGTACGCGATGAGACGGCCGTGTCGAGTTACTCGAGGCCGTCAGTCTCGCTCTCCGCGTCCTCGAGAACGTTCCCGTGTTCGTCGATCTCGCCCATGACGATTCGCGTACTCGAGATGATATCGCCGTCGTCGGCACGGAGGTGCGGCACGACGACGACCTCGAGCGGGTCGTGACCGCGATCCCGACGGATCTCGTTGATCCGTTCGCCGCCGTCTTTGGTCTCGGGTGAGACGACTAGATAGTCGAACTGCGGTTCCGTCGCGATACCGGTCGGCCCCTCGAGGCAGCGAATCTCGAACTCGCGGTCGTGTTCGGCCGCGATCGACTCGAGTTCGTCCTCGAGCGCCTCCTTTCGCTCGTCGAACGATCTGACGCGTCGCTCGACGTGTCGTGTCTTCGGTGCGAGTTCGTCGCTCGTCAGTCCAACAGTCACGTCCCCGAGTTCGAACGCCCGTTCGAACAGCCGACGATGGCCATCGTGGACGGGGTCGAACGTCCCACCAAGCGCGACGTCCATACTCCACCTCACTCGAGCGGTGCGTATAAAACGGTCGAATCGGGGAACGAGTCGACGCAACACGACGGATCGGAAGGACGTTCTTTCGACGATCGTCGAAACTCCCCTTCGCATTGTTTTTAGTAGTCGCCTGCAGTGTCCCCGGTATGGGATTAGACGAGGATTCACTGGAGTACCACCGAACCGATCCCCCCGGAAAGATCGAAATCTCGACCACGAAACCGACGAACACGCAGCGCGACCTCTCGCTCGCGTACTCGCCGGGCGTGGCCGCGCCGTGTCTGGAGATCGACGAGGACGAGACCGACGCCTACACCTACACGGCGAAGGGCAACCTCGTCGGCGTCGTCTCGAACGGCTCCGCCGTCCTCGGCCTCGGCGACATCGGCGCGCAGGCGTCGAAACCCGTCATGGAGGGGAAGGGCGTCCTGTTCAAGCGCTTCGCCGATATCGACGTCTTCGACATCGAACTCGACGAGGAGGATCCCGATAAGATCGTCGAAGCCGTCAAGATGATGGAACCGACGTTCGGCGGCGTCAATCTCGAGGACATCAAAGCCCCCGAGTGTTTCACCGTCGAGGAACGCCTGCGCGAGGAGATCGACATTCCGGTCTTCCACGACGATCAGCACGGCACCGCCATCATCTCCGGTGCGGCACTGCTCAACGCCGCTGACATCGCCGGAAAGAACCTCGAGGATCTCGAGATCGTCTTCTCGGGTGCCGGCGCGAGCGCCATCGCGACGGCCCGCTTCTACGTCTCGCTGGGCTGTAAGAAGGAGAACATCACCATGTGTGACTCCTCGGGGATCATCACCCGGGAACGCGCCGAACGCGGCGACGTCAACAAGTACAAGCGGCAGTTCGCTCGCGACGTCCCCGAAGGCGACCTCGCGGACGCGATGGCCGGCGCGGACGTCTTCGTCGGCCTCTCGATCGGCGGCATCGTCTCCCAGGAGATGGTGCAGTCGATGGGCGACAATCCGATCGTCTTCGCGATGGCCAACCCCGACCCCGAAATCGGCTACGATGAGGCCAAGGAGGCCCGCGACGACACCGTCATCATGGCGACCGGCCGCTCGGACTACCCGAATCAGGTCAACAACGTACTCGGCTTCCCCTTTATCTTCCGCGGGGCACTCGACGTGCGTGCGACCGAGATCAACGAGGAGATGAAGGTCGCCTGCGCCGAGGCGCTCTCCGAACTCGCCCGGCAGGACGTTCCCGACGCGGTCGTCAAGGCCTACGGCGACGAGCCGATCCAGTACGGGCCGAACTACATCATCCCGAAGCCGGTCGACCCCCGGGTGCTCTTCCGCGTGGCACCGTCGATCGCCGAGGCCGCGATGGAGTCCGGTGCCGCCCGAACCGAGATCGATCTCGACGAGTACGAGGAGGAACTCGAGGCCCGCCTCGGCAAATCGCGCGAGATGATGCGCGTCGTGCTCAACAAGGCCAAGAGCGACCCCAAGACGGTCGCGCTGGCGGAGGGCGAGAACGAGAAGATGATCCGGGCGGCCTACCAGATCCAGGAGCAGGGGATCGCCCTGCCGATCCTCATCGGCGACGAGAGCGAGATCCGCCAGACGTCGGCGAACCTCGGCCTGGACTTCGATCCGCAGGTCGCGGATCCGTCGGTCGGCGACTACGAGGCGTACGCCGATCGGCTTCACGAACTCCGCGCGCGAAAGGGAATCACGCGCAGCGAGGCGGGCGAACTCATCGAACGCGACTCGAACTACTTCGGCAGCGTGATGGTCGAACAGGGCGACGCCGACGCGATGCTCACCGGCCTCTCCCATCATTACCCCTCCGCTCTGCGGCCGCCGCTGCAGGTCATCGGCACCGCCGACGACGTCGACTACGCCGCGGGCGTTTACCTGCTGGCGTTCAAGAACCGCGTCATCTTCGTGGCCGACGCGACGGTCAACCAGGCCCCCGACGAGGAGGTCCTCGCGGAGGTCACCAAACAGACCGGCAAACTCGCCCGTCGGTTCAACATCGATCCGCGCGCGGCACTCCTGTCGTACTCGAACTTCGGCAGCGTCGACAACGAGGGCACCCGCAAGCCGCGCAACGCTGCGGCGATGCTCCAGGACGACCCCGAGGTCGACTTCCCCGTCGACGGCGAGATGCAGGCCGACACCGCCGTCGTCGAGGACATCCTCGAGGGTACCTACGGCTTCTCCGAACTCGAGGACCCCGCGAACGTGCTGGTCTTCCCGAACCTCGAGTCGGGGAACATCGGCTACAAACTCCTCCAGCGACTGGGCGGTGCCGCCGCGATCGGTCCGATGCTGGTCGGGATGGACAAGCCGGTCCACGTCCTCCAGCGAGGCGACGAGGTCAAGGATATCGTGAACCTGGCCGGCGTGGCGGTCGTGGACGCGCAGCAAGAGTAGTCCCGCGAGCGAAGCGCAGTTCGGAGGCCGAATGCCGAGAACCGCGGAAACGGAGCGGCAAAGCCGCAGAGTGCGAAGCGAGCGGCTTCCTCGTGAACGCGGTGAACGGGGGCTCGAAAGAGCAGCGCTCTTCCGGCGTTTTTGGTGGGGGTTTTTGCGCGAGTGGCGAGCAAACGGCGTGAACGAACCCGAGCGGAAAAAGGTCCAAGCGACATCGTGATCCTGGCCGGTGTGGCGGTCGTGGACGCCCAGCAGGAGTAGGGACGGAACCGTTCATTTACCGCGTTCGAACCGGACTCGAGGAGCGGCCAACCGCCGCGTTTTAGCTATCGCGGGTGCTGATTGTCAGTAGATCCCGAATGAGACGTCCGAACAACTCCCCCGCGCCGGGGGCCGATCGAGACCGTGGCCCCGGTATCTCCCGACGACGATTGCTCGGTGTGAGCGGAGCGGCCGCGGCGACGGGACTCGCCGGTTGTGCCGACCTCCCGACCACGCTGGGCGACCGCATCGACGGCTCCGACGACGTGTCGCTATTCCAGGGCGGACTGCGTCGACTCGGCTACTACCCGGACGAGAGCGTTCCGGACTCGGTGGCCGTCAACTGGGCGTTCCCGCTCAATTACGTCTGGCACACGGCGGCCAAGTCCAGCCCCGTTCCGACGCCCGACGGGGAAACGATCCTGTTCGCCGGCGATACCGGCTGGGTCTACGCGTACGCGCCGACGGGCGAACTGCGCTGGTCGACGCGGACGGGCGCGACGGAACTCGGCTTCCACGGTTCGGCGGCCGTCGTCGGCGACACCGCCTACATCGGCGGTTACGACGGCGACCTCTACGCGCTCGACGTCGAGAGCGGTGAGATCGTCTGGCGAACCCGAAGCGACGAACTCGACGGCGCCCTCGCGATCGGCTCGAGTCCCGCCTACCACGACGGGTCGCTCTACGTCGTCTCCGAGTTCGGCTCGCCCTCCACCGGCACGATCTGGGAGATCGATCCGGACACCGGCGACCCGCTCTGGAGCGACGACCGCATGTGGGGCCAGCCCCACCCGTCGCCGACGATCGACCTCGAGGCGGGCCGAATGCTCGCCGGCTCGAACGACGGCGTCGTCTACTGCTGGGAGTTCCCCTCGCTCGAGTTCGCCTGGGAGTTTCAGGCCGAAGCGGACGGCGAGGAACGGGCGGACGGTGCCTTCCGCGAGGGTGCCCAGATCAAGGGAACGGTCGCGGCCCACGACGGCTACGGCTACGTCGGCAGCTGGGACGACAATTTCTACTGCCTCGACCTCGAGGACGGCGCGCTGGAGTGGGCGTTCGAGACGGGCCGATCGATCATGTCGAATCCGGCCGTCGACGTCGACGAGGACGTCGTCTACATGGGCAGCGACGACGAGTACGTCTACGCCCTCGACGCGAAATCCGGCGAGGAACTGTGGTCGACGGACGTCAACGGCCGCGTGATCGGTGCGCTGACGGTCACCGCCGAGACGGTACTCGCCGGTTCGTACGATTCGCACCTCTACGCGCTCGACAAGGAGACCGGCGACCGAAACTGGCGGGTCGAGAACCGGGGTCGCGTCACCAGCGCGGCGGTACCCGTCGACGGCCGGATCTACTACGCCGAACGGGCCGTGGTCTCGACCGACGACGGGGGCGAGGAGACGACCGAGGTCCCGGGTCACGCGTACTGTCTGGTCGGCGACGAGTGAACCCGAACCGGACGAGCGAGACCGAGTGAGGCAGCGCACTGATGAATGTGTGCGGGTGAGGACGGCTCGAGAGGACGACACCCGTGTGGGGCCTCGGCATGCCACCATCGCTCGTTGCCGGCGTCCATGCCGTTGCATATAAATATCCGCCGAGATTCTTCACGGGTATGCAAGACCAGGGAAGCTCTACGCGCAAGCGAACCGGTGGCCGACTGAAGAACGTCCGCAAACGCCGTAAGGACGAACTCGGTCGACTGCCGACCGAGACGCAGGTCGGCGAACAGCGATTCCGAACCGTCGACGTCCGCGGCAACGGCACGAAGACGCGCGCACTCGCCACGAACGTCGCGAGCGTCAACAAGGGCGGCGAGACCGTCTCGGCCGAGATCGAAGACGTCGTCGAGAACGACGCGAACCCGAACTACGTCCGCCGAAACATCATCACGAAGGGCGCCGTCGTCGAGACCTCGGAAGGACGGGCCCGCGTCACGTCCCGCCCGGGACAGACCGGTCACGTCAACGCCGTTCTCCTCGAGTAACCGACCTGTTTCTCGGTTCGTCCTACGGATACGGGCGAAATCCGACACTCCCGTTCGATCGCGAGTAGCCTCGCTCTCTGCGATCCGGCACCAACTCCCGATCAGACGTCCCCGATATCGGGGTTCCAGACCGGCGTCACGGGTGCTTCTAACCGGTTGAGCGCGGAAAGCGTCTCCTCGATTGGCGTCTCGTCGTCCCAGCGGTGGATCTGATACAAATCGGCGTACTCGAGTCCGAGCCGATCGAGGCTCGCCTCGGCTTGCTCGAGGACGTGCTTGCGGGAGAGCCCCTGTCCGTTCGGCCCCTCGCGCATCGGGCCGTACACCTTCGTCGCGACGGCGAGTTCCGACCTCAGGGCCGCGGCGCGGCCTTCTGGAGCGCCGTCTCGGCGATGTTGCCGCCGTAGTCGGCGCTGCGTGACAGCGAGTCGACGATCAGCCCGAGCGACTGGGCCTGCACGGGCGCTAACTCGCGCAGCATGTCGTCGATCCGCCGCGTGTGTTCGTCGATCTCGAGGACGGCCTCGCGGGCGGCGTGGCCCAGTCGGTTCGCCTCCTCGGCCTCCGCGGCGACCAGCGCGTCCATCGACTTCTCGAGGACGTCCGAGGCGTCCCCGTGGAGTTCGACGAGCGCCTCGGCGACGGCTTCGGGGATCTCCTCGAGTTTGAGCGCGAGGTTGCTGATCTTGGCGGCGTGGTCGGCGACCCGCTCGAGTTGGCGGGCGCTCGAGTGGTAGTCGAAGCAGTCCTCGCGGGGGACGCCGAGTTCCTCCGCGGCGCGCGGCGAGCGCAGCGTCGCCCGGAAGATTCGCGAGACGACGAGCCAGAGCCGGTCGACGTCGTCGTCGCGTTCGATGACGTCCTGTGCGATGTCGTCGTCGTTCTCGACGAGGGCGGTGACGGCGTCCTCGAGCATCGAGCGGGCGATGAGACGCATTCGCGAGACGGCGTTGACGATCGAGAGTTCGGAGGAATCGAGCAGGTCCTGGATGACGACGCTGTCGGTCGTCTCTTCCAAGACCTCGACCCCGACGAGGCTCTGGGTCGCGCTCCGAATCGCGCTGCGCTGATCGGTCGTGATCCGACCCGCCTCGAGCCGGATGATGTCGAAGCCGCTGACGTACATCGTCATGACGGCCCGCGTGAGTCGTTCGCCCTCGAGATCCGAGATGTCGAGCGTCCCTTTCTGGCGATCGATTTCGTTCTGTGGCGTCAACAGCAGCGAGTCGTTCTCGGGGTAGAACTCGACGGTCGTCCCGGCGCTGACGCCGTTCTCCGTCGCCCAGGGTTTCGGCAGTGAGACGGTGTACGTCGATCCACCCGTCACCTGCACTTTTCGCGTCTCCATACGCCGCGCTTTCGAGCCGGTACCTATAAATCCACCTTCCTCTATAGAGATCGAATCGCACCGATAGACGCGTTCGACGCTGTCGCCGGGGCGAGAGCCGACGAAACGGTCGGCGAGACCTGCGTCACTGATACGCTGTACCTAACGTAGAGATATATAGATAACATAGTAGAGTATTTAGATAGAATCTCCTATAGAGTTCACTGATGGGTAACGAGCCGAGGTCTGGTTCAGACGGCACGGTTTCTCGCCGTCGCGTTCTGCTCGGTACCGCCGGTGTTGGTTTGACAGGATTGTCTGGCTGTCTCGTTCGAGGCGAGGACAGTGGCCTCGAGGGAGAGATCATCATCGACGGGAGCGACACGCTACTACCGAACAGTGCCGCAGTCGCAGAACGGTTCATGTGGGAAAACAACCGCGTTCGCATCCCGGTTCGGGGCTCCGGGACGGGAGCCGGCTTCCAGCGATTCTGTGCCGGCGAAACGGTCATTCAGGACGCGAGCCGGGAGATCACGTCCGAGGAAGAGGACCAATGTTCGGCAAACGGTATCGACTGGCTCGAACTCGAGGTCGTCATGGACGGACTCGCGATTTTCGCGAACCCGGCCAACGACTGGTGTGACTGCCTTACCGTCGACGAACTGAATCAACTGTGGCAGTCCGGGTCGGACGTCGACACCTGGAGCGATCTCGATTCGGACTGGCCCGACGAGGAGGTAACGTTGTTCGGGCGGGACTCCGCTTCGGGTACCTTCGACTACTTCACCGAGGCGATCAACGGTGAGGCGGGCAACATCAGATCGGATTACACCGGAACGCCGGACACCAACGTGATCGTTCGCGGCGTTCGGGGCGACGAGAACGCGATCGGCTTCGGCGGCGCCGGCTACTACTACGAGAACGAAGACGATCTGAAACTGATCGCCGTGGACGACGGCGACGGCTGTATCACACCGACGGAAGAGTCGATCGAGGGCAACGAGTACACGCCCCTGTCGCGGCCGATGTTCCTCTACATCCGACTGCAGGAACTCCAGCGCGAGGAGGTCCGCGAGTTCGCTCGCTTCTATCTCGACAACACGCAGGAGACGGCGAGGGAGGTCGGCTACTACGCCGTTCCTGACGAGACGATCGAGGAACAACGGGAGAAGTTGGAAGACAGAATCGAGGAGTTCGCATGAGCCAGGACCATATCGATCTCTCACGCGATAGTAACGACGTCGGAACGCTCGGCGATCAGGTCGCCCGATACGTCTTCTTCGCCTGCGCGTTCCTCTCGGTGGTGACGACCGCGGCGATCATCCTCGTCCTCATCGAGGGCTCGATCGACTTCTTTGCCGAGGTCTCGTTCGTCGAGTTCTTCACCGGGACCAACTGGTCACCGCGGATTCAACCGCAGAGCTTCGGTGTTCTCCCGCTGGTGTACGGGACGCTGTTGATCACCGCCATCTCGGCGGCGGTCGCGTTACCGGTCGGTACGCTGACGGCGATCTACCTCTCCGAGTACGCCGATCCGCGGGTGCGAAAGACGGTGAAACCGACCCTCGAGATCCTCGCCGGGATCCCGACTATCGTCTACGGCTTCTTCGCACTCTCGCTCATTACGCCGATCATTCAGCAGTTCTACCCCGATACGGGGACGTTCAACGCCGTCGGCGCTGCGATCGCCGTCGGGATCATGATCATTCCGATGGTCTCCTCGCTCTCGGAGGACGCGATGAGTTCGGTGCCGGACGAACTCCGACAGGCGGCCTACGGGCTCGGCGCGACCCGCTTCGAGGTCTCAACGCAGGTCGTCTTCCCGGCGTCGATCTCCGGGGTCATCGCCGCCTACATCCTCGCGATTTCGCGGGCGATCGGCGAGACGATGATCGTCGCGCTCGCGGCGGGGATGTTGCCCCAGATTACGACCAACCCCTTCGAACCGATTCAGACGATGACGGCCTACATGGTACAGATCGGAACGGGTGACGTCTCGGTCGGCTCGATCGGCTACCAGAGCCTGTTCGCCGTCGGCCTGACGCTGTTCGTCATGACGTTCTCGATGAACGTGTTCAGCATGTGGGTCCGCGCCCGCTATCAGGAGGAGTACCAATGAGCGCAGAGACCGATTCCATCGACTCCGGAACCGACCCCACCGAGTTCGAGTTCGACGGCTCGTCGGTGCGACGAAAGCGCCTGTACGGCAAGGTGTTCCTCGGGGCCTGTATCGCAGCGACGATGGTCGGCGTCGTCGCGCTGATCGCCCTGCTCGCCGACGTCATCGTCGAGGCCTGGGGCTGGCTCACGCTCGAGTTCCTGACCTATCCCCCCTCGAATCTCATCGAGAACTACAATCCGGCGAACTACGGCGACCTCGAGACCGGGCCGGGCGGGATCTACCCCGCCCTCGTCGGCTCGATCTACCTGATCTCACTCACCGCCGTCTTCACGCTGGTCCTCGGCGTCGGCGCGGCGATCTATCTCGAGGAGTACGCACCCGACAACCGATTGACGAAGTTTATCGAGGCGAACATCTCGAACCTCGCGGGCGTTCCGTCGATCGTCTACGGACTGCTCGGGTTGGCGATGTTCGCTCGCGCACTGCAGATGGGCAGCAGCCTCATCGCGGGTGCATTGACGCTGACACTGCTCATTCTGCCGATCGTCATCGTGTCGTCACAGGAGGCGATCCGGGCCGTTCCCGACTCGATGCGCCGGGCATCGTACGGAACGGGGGCGACGAAGTGGCAGACGATCCGCAACGTCGTTCTCCCCGAGGCGCTACCCGGCATCATGACGGGGATCATCCTCTCGCTGTCTCGAGCGATCGGTGAGACGGCACCGATCCTGATGGTCGGTGCGGCGACGGCGATGTTTCGGCCGCCGTACAGTCTCACCGGCGCGTTCAGCGCCATGCCCATGCAGATCTTCGAGTGGGCGACGCTCCCCGAAGCGGAGTATCAACACGTCACGGCCGCCGGGATCGTCGTCCTCTTGACGCTCCTGTTGCTCATGAACGCGACGGCGATCTACATCCGGAACAAGTACGACCGTCGCAGTTGAACCCGGCCGAAGTGCTTCGAATCGAACGCGCTCGTGACTCGGCCACGCAGTAGCGTTCTGATATTTACGACAGCGTTCCTGTTTGTGCATTTTCATTACAGCCACAAGAATAATATCTCCGTTATCTGTACGGTGTATCGAGACATGTTCGAATGAGGCTCGTGTATCGGTTCGGTATCGCGTTTCTCGTCGTCATTCTCGTTGCAGGAGCCGTACTCGCGGTCACGTTCGACGCGCACCGAACCGACGTCGAGGAGAGCACGAACGCGTCGGTCGTCGACCGGGCGGAACTATCGGCATCGATCCTCGACGACCGCCTCGAGGAACAACGGCGAACCGTGGCAGTCGGGACGATCAATCCCGATCTCGCCGCACACGGAACGGATCGCCAGGACGAGGCGCTCGAGCGGTTCGTCGAGTCGACGGCGTTCGACGGGGCCTCGTTGGTCGACGAGGACGGGGAGGTTCAGTCGTTCGATACCACGACGCCCGGGTTCGAATCCGAGGCGGTCGTCGGTGCCGATTTCAGCGATCGCACGTACGTCCAGCGCGGACTCGCGGGCGAGCAACACGTCAGCGACCCGTTCCGCGCACAGACCGGCAACACGGTCGTCGTCATTAGCGCACCTATCGTCGTCGACGGCGAGGTCGTCGGATCGCTCAACGGTGCCTCCCAGCTCGAACGGACCGGCCTGTTCGACATACTGAACGGCGACGACGAGCGAGAGGCTATCACCGTCGCGACGGAAACCGAGACGCTGTATTCGACCGCCGATCGGTTCGACGAGACCGTCACACGCAGCGCCGACCTCGAGACCGTCGAGTGGACGGTCACGGCGCACCGTGATCGAGCGGCGGTCGACGACCGGATCAACCGACTCGCCGTCTTTCAGGCCGTCTCGGGCGTCGCCTTGCTCGGCTCGATCGTCGTCTTCGGCGGCTGGGTGTACCGCTCGAAGATCCGCCGAATCGGCCAGTTCGCCGACCGCGTCAAGGCGCTGGAACGGCGGCAGTACGACGCCGGGCCGTCGTTCGAGGGGGCTACCGAGTGGCGCCGTATCGACGACGCGCTCGAGCGACTCGGGACCGCACTGGCCCGTCGGGAACAGATGTTGCTCGTGCTCAATCGAATCCTGCGCCACAACCTCCGGAACTCGCTCAACGTGGTCGCCGGCCGAGCCAGCGACCTCGAGGAGCGACTGGACGGGGCCGAGCAGGAGTCGGCCCGGGAGATTCGGTTGGCGACGGGAGAACTGCTCACGTTAGCCGACCGGGCTCGGATGACCGAGGAGCTGCTGGATCCGGTCGGGGAGGAGTCGCCGCGGATCGATCTCGCAGCCGTCGTTCACGAACGCATCGTCCAGTTCGGGCTGACGGGAGACGACGACGCGAAGCCGAATCTGACCGTCACGGTTCCGGATCGAGCCGTCGCCGTCTGCGGACCGGAGGTCGCCGTCGCGATCGACGAACTGCTCGCGAACATCGCCGATCACGCCGGGTCGGAGCCGACCGTCGCCGTCACCGTCGAAACGGACGACGAGACCGTCCGGATCCGGATCGCCGACGACGGCCCCGGCATTCCGGCGGACGAAGCCGCCGTCATCACCGGCAACCGGGCGATCTCGCAGGTCAGCCACACCGGCGGCATCGGGCTGTGGCTGGTCGACTGGATCGTCAGCCAGTACGACGGCAGCCTCCTGATTCCGCCGCGCGAATCGAGTGACGCTGCGAGTGACGACGGGGCGACCGTCGTCCTCGAGTTCCCGCGGGCTCCGGACTCAGCGCCGAGCGATGGCAGCGAGGAGCAGAACTGACACCGACCGTTCCTATATAGCAATCAGTAGCGGTATAGGGACGACAACAGCCGAATAGAGCAGTCATAGTACACTATTTATCCGATCGACCGATCGTATCGTACGATGACAACTGCGTCTCGATCCGAGAGGCCAGACAACCGAATACGAACCGTTCAGCCCGCCAATCGGCCCGTCGTGGCACGTACGAGTGACAGCGTGATCGTGATCGAACCGAACGACGTTCCGCAACAGGTAACTGCGTGAGCCCCAAGAATCAATCACCTCATATGACCGCGAATGGCGGCGGACCCCGAACCGTATCGACGTCAGAATCCGACGGCGCTCGGTCGGACGCTTCGATGGCCGACAACGCGCCGCTCGGCTCACCACGCGTCGACGATGCCGTCATCGAATCACGGAATCTCGACGTCTTCTACGGCGACGATCAGGCGCTTCACGGGATCGATATGGACATTCCCGAGAAGCAGGTGACCGCACTCATCGGTCCCTCCGGCTGTGGGAAGTCGACGTTCCTCCGGTGTATCAACCGAATGAACGACCTCATCGACGTCGCCCGCGTCGAGGGCGACCTCTACTTCCACGGGAAAAACGTCTACGACGACGACGTCGACCCCGTCGCCCTCCGGCGGAAGATCGGCATGGTCTTCCAGAAACCCAACCCGTTCCCCAAGAGCATCTTCGACAACGTCGCCTACGGACTGCGCGTCCAGGGCAAGGACGACAACGACGTCGAGGAACAGGTCCGAACGGCACTCGAGCGCGCGGCGCTGCTCGAGGAAGTCGAGGACCAACTCGACTCGAGCGGCCTCGATCTCTCGGGCGGCCAACAACAGCGGCTCTGTATCGCGCGAGCGATCGCCCCCGACCCCGAGGTCATTCTGATGGACGAGCCGGCGTCGGCGCTGGACCCCGTCGCGACCTCGAAGATCGAGGATCTGGTCGAGGAGCTCGCCGAGGAGTATACGGTCGTCATCGTCACCCACAACATGCAGCAGGCGGCCCGCATCTCGAACAAGACTGCGGTCTTCCTCACCGGCGGCCACCTCGTCGAGTTCGACGACACGAACAAGATCTTCGAGAACCCCGAGAGCGACCGGGTCGAAGACTACATTACCGGCAAGTTCGGATAGTCGGCGATTCCGGAGCCGTTCGTTTTCGCTTCCACCTTCGGATTCACGGTCGTCGGTTCGGCCGGCGCTCGGTTTCGACGTTCTCTGCGGCCGTTCGTTCGCCGAGCGAACTGATCGCTCGAGGACCGATCGAATACGGCTGCTGCACCGAGACGCACCGATACGGGACCGGCTCTCGCAGACGTTCCCTCGCCGTCCGCCGAACGGCTACGCATCGCCGGAAACACCACCCTCATAGGCGTTCGCTTGAGTCGATCACGTACACACTACTCTCCTATGAATTGGCAGTACCGGCATCTGGTTCTCGTCCTGTGTATGTTAGCCTTCTTCGTCACCTACTTCGCGAGGTTGGCGATCAGCCCGGTCGTCCCCTTTATCACGGCGGATTTCGGGATCTCGAACACGCTGATCGGAATCGCCCTGACGGGCATGTGGCTCGCGTACGGTCTCGCGCAGTTTCCGAGCGGGATCCTCGCCGACCGATACGGGGAGAAGCTGATCATCCTCGTCGCCGTCGGCGGGACGACGGTGATGAGTCTGCTGCTCGCACTGTCGCCGGTGTACGGCGTATTCGTTCTTGCTTCGGTCGCTCTCGGCGGCGTCGCGGGGCTTCATTACGCCGTCGCGACGACGCTGCTGTCCAGGACGTTCGACGATATCGGGACTGCCATCGGATTCTACTCGATCGGCGGACCGCTGGCGGGGCTGGTCGCGCCGGTCGTGGCGGCCTGGGTCGGGGTCCGGTACGGCTGGCGTCCCGCCGTCGCGTTGACGGCGATCGTCGGCGTTCCGATCTTCGTGCTGTTCGCCTGGCGGATCCGCCCGACCGAACCGCGGCGGCCGGACGAACCGCTGCGGGAGAGCCTCGAACTCGACTCGCTCGTCGGGCTGCTCTCCCGATCGACCATCGCGTTTCCACTCCTCATCGCGATGGCCGGCACGTACGTCGTCCAGGGACTGCTGTCGTTTTTCCCGGCGTTCCTGATCGCGTTTCACGGCTACACGCCGACCGCGGCCGGCGTCGCGTTCTCCGTCTTCTTCATCATCCGGGCGTGCGGCCAGCTCGTCCTCGGCCGGGCCTCCGACGCCTACGGACGGGACGTCGCGATCGGCGGATCGATGCTCGCCGGCGCGGTCGGGCTGCCGCTGGTCATCCTCGACCCCGGACGCCTCGCGATGGCCGTCGGCGTCGTTCTGGCGGGTATCGGCTCGAGTTTCTTCGCGGCGATCGACCCGCGATTCATGGACGCCCTCCCCGTCGAGGAACGCGGAACGGGGTTCGGGCTCGTTCGAACGGTGTACACCGTCCTCGGCGCTGCCGGATCGGTCGGCGTCGGTCTCACTGCCGACCTGTTCGGCTGGGGGGTGGCCTTCGGAACGCTGTCAGTCCTCTTTTTCGCCTCGTTTCTCGCCCTGGTCGCGAATCGAGCACTCGGCCTCGGATACTAGGGAGACGCCTCGAGAGCGGCCTACGGAGTGGGGAGAGCGGTTCCCGATCGGGCAACGTTGGCGATCGTCTCGGTTCGCCGGTTCTCGTCACCGTCTCGTCCCCACACCAGCACCCCAGTGTCGCTTCTGGACGCGGCTGGTGCCGTCGCAGTGAGCGCAAGCTATATCTTCGCCCGGAAAGGTGCGTGAATCATGGCTCGGAAATCGTATCAGGAGAAACTCACGGAACTCCGCGAGGATATTCTCTACATGAGTGAGGTCGTCATGGAGCGGCTTCGGATGGGACTCGACGCACTGGAGCAGAAAGACGACGAACTCGCTCTCGAGGTGATCGAGGGCGACGGCGAGATCAACCGGATGTATCTCGACCTCGAGCAGGAGTGTATCGATCTGCTGGCGCTGCAGCAACCGGTCGCGAGCGACCTCCGGTTCATCGCCGCCTCGTTCAAGATCATAACCGACCTCGAACGGATCGCCGATCTCGCGGTCAACCTCGGGG
This sequence comes from Natronorubrum halobium, assembly GCF_051351675.1. Lineage (NCBI taxonomy): Archaea > Methanobacteriati > Methanobacteriota > Halobacteria > Halobacteriales > Natrialbaceae > Natronorubrum > Natronorubrum halobium. Next base: position 3,867,893 of record NZ_CP195595.1, on the reverse strand, counting down.
AGTACACCCTCGATGCCCAGGAGGACCTCTTCCCGGACGTGGACGTCCAGGAGATGGGCGAGTTGACGCTCGATATGATCGAGGACGCGATGGTCGCCTACGACACCGAAGACGTCGAGGCCTGTCGGGAACTCGCCGAACGCGACGACGACCTCGATCACTTCGCCGAACGGGCGAGCGAGATCGTCGTCCGGGACCTCATCGAGCGCGAACTCGACTCGCCCGAGGAGGTCGAAGTACTTCTGCAGGACGTCTCTCGGCTGTTACTGACGATTCGAGATCTCGAGCGTGTCGGCGACCACGCGGTCAACATCGCCGCGCGAACGCTGTACATGGTCGAGAACGACGACGAACTGATCTACTGAGAACGGCGATTTCGGGACCGAACTCGAGTCGGCCCTCGACCCGTTTTTCGAATCGAATCGTTCGGACAGCCGGGATCGCAGTACCGTCCGTTGTCGGTGCGGAAACTGCCGGTCAGGAGATCCGGTCGCCGGGACGCCAGCGGCGATCAGTAATTCGACGAGACCGATCGCCGGCGAGCAACGAGGCGGAGACCGCACCGATCGTGCTGGTGAGACGGCACTCGCGATCCATCGGTTCTCGAGCGGCGAGACGCCCTACTCGAACGGTACGTTCGGTTATCGACGGTTTCGTGCAGGTAGCTGCGCGAACGAGCGCCCTCAGCGATGATTTCGCGGTGGCGTCCCCGTGAGTAGCTGGCCGACGTCGTCGACGTTTCGCGTCTGTACGAGCAGGTCCGCAGCTTCTCGAACGGTGAACTCGGCCTCGAGTTCGACGCCGTAACAGCGGGTGTAACACTCGAACCAGCGGTTCATCGCCCGCTCGAGGGCGGCGAGTTCGGCCGGCGAAAACGGAACCAGTCGACCGCCGGTTCTGGCCTCGACGTAGAGCCAGATCGCTTGCCCCGCTCCCTCGCGGAGGTACGTCGCGGCGTCGTCCGGCTCGGCTCCTTCGGCCCCGTCGTCGGCCGCCACGGCAGTCCGATCTCGCTCCGCACGGCGCTCGAGGGCCGCGATTCGAGGGCCGTAGCGACTCATAGCTATCCCTCGCGGTACTCGACGCCCTTGCCGCCCCGCGGATGGTCCCACTCGGTATCCGCGACGATCGCACAGGTTCCGCACTCGATGCAGGGCTGGGTGTCGAGGCTGACCAGCGTCTCCTCGCTGCCGTTCGTCTGTACCGTCTCCGAGCGGTAACAGCCGCCGCCGAAGTCCTCGGCGCTAACCGGACAGGCGTGGACGGCCGCCCCGCTGGCCTCGGCGGACTCGTCCTTGAGTTTGATGTGGGGGTTCCCGACGTCCGTATCGTAGGTGAGATCCCCGATGCGTTCCTCGAGCGACGGCGGCTCGATCTCGCTGCCCCAGTGAATCGCTCGGCCGTGTTCCTCGGCGATGACCGTCGGCAGCGTGACGTAGCCCGTACTCGTGTCGGGCAGCATCGACACCAGGAACGGCGAGTTGTAGGCTCGCTTCAGCAGGCCGTTCGCGATCGGGTTGCCGACCGCGAGCGAACCGACCGGCGACTCGAGCACCCGGTCGACCGCGTTTGCAACCGCGTCTCGCTCGCCGACGGTCCGGCTGAGTTCGTAGCGCCGAGGCCGGAGTTTGTCCATCGTGCCGGATTTCTCGAGCATCTGTGCGTAGCGCCGACCCGCTGACTCGGACGCGACGTTGCCGCGGGTGACGACGAAGGCGTCGGCCGCGAGCGCGCCGGCGGTGACGGCGTGGTTCATCCCCTTGATGATCGGCCCCTGGGCCTGCATCTGGCCGGCGGCGTCGCCGACGAGCACCAGGCGGTCCTGGTACGGCTCGGGGTGGGCGACCTTCTTCGAGTCGGGGACGAGTTTCGCCGAGTACTCGCGTTCCCGATAGTCGTCGCGGAGCCACTGGGCCAGCAGCGGATGGGTGAGCAGTGCGTCGAGTAGCTCGTGTGGCTCGGCTTCCTGCTCGACGAGGCTGTCGAGGTGGAAGACGGTCCCGATCGACAGCGAGTCCTCGTTCGTGTAGAGGAACCCGCCGCCGCGGACGTCCTCGAAGAGATCGCCCGAGAACAGGTGGGCGACGCCTTCGTCCGCGTCGATATCGAATCGGTTGTCGATCACGTCGGGATCCATATCGACGACGGCCTTGACGCCCTGGAACCACTCGTCGGGTTCCTCCCAGTCCATCAGACCCGCGTCGCGGGCGAGTTCGGAGTTGACGCCGTCCGCGCCGACGATCAGGTCGGCTTTGATGGGATCGAGTTCGTCGCAGGTTACGCCGACGATCTCACCGTTTTCGCGGAGCAAGCCGTTGACCCGAACGTTCGTCAACACGCCGCCACCGGTCTCGCTGGTCTTCTCGTGGACCCGTCGCTCGAGCCAGGAGTCCATCTGCCGGCGGAGCACCGCGTCACACCAGTCGGTGTCGTGTTCGTGGAGGTCCGTCAGGTCGTAGCTCTTGACCTTGTTCCCCGCGATGTTGTGGATGTGGTAGTCGGTGACCGGCCGTTCGGCCGCCGCCTCGCGGAAGCCGTCGAAGAGGTCGTCGATCGTGTAGGCGGCCGACTCCTCGGCGTAGATCAGTCCGCCGGAGACGTTCTTCGATCCCGCTTCTGTCCCGCGCTCTAAGACGAGCGTTTCGACGCCGTGATCGGCCAGTCGCGCGGCGGCCGCGGCCCCGCCGGGCCCACAGCCGACGACGACGGCCTCGTAGTGTTCGTACTCGTTACTCTCTGTGCTCATCAGTCGTCACCTCCGCTGCCGTCTGCGACTGCCTCGAGTTCGATCTCGCCCGATTCGACCGCCCTCGTCAGCCGCGGCAACACCTCGAACAGATCGCCCTCGACGAAGTAGTCCGAGAAGTCACGAATCCGGGCGTCGGTATCCGTGTTGATCGCGACGATGGTATCGGACTCGTCCATACCGACCTTGTGCTGGACGGCGCCCGACACGCCGGCGGCGATGTAGAGGTCGGGGGCGACGACCTGCCCCGTCTCGCCGATCTGGCGCTCCTCCTTCGAGTACTGCTCGACGTGTCCGTCGAACTGGTAGGAGGAGGTGACGATCCCTCGCGTGATGCCGAGTTCGGCGTCTTCGAAGGCGTCGACCAGGTCGAGTCCGAGCTCCATCCCTTCGGTGGGATCGTCCGCGATTCCGCGACCGAGACAGACGACGACTTCGTGGCCGGTGAGGTCGATCCCGGCCTCGAGCTGGTCGTACTCGGCGATCTCGACGCGGAACCACTCCTCCTCGAGTTCCATGTCGTGCTCGATCACGAGACCCTCGCGGTCGGGGTCGCGTTCGATGGGATCGAAGCTGCCGGGGATGATCGACGCCCCCTGCGGGTGGAACTCCCGGCCGGGATTGTCGAGACAGAGGATCGTCGAGTACTCGAAGCCCGAGAAGTCCGGCCGCTTCATGTGGAGGACCTTCTCGAACGTCTTTTTGACGCCGGGTTCGCCGGTCTTGACCGGATTGGACACTTCGTTCTCCTCGATGAAGAGGTCCGAACAGTCCGAGGCGAGCCCGGAATCCAGTTCCGCCTGCACCTTCGCCGAGAGGTCGCGACCGTTGTTCGTCGCCGGGAACAGGACGTAGCGCGGCTTGTCGTACTCGCGCCAGTCGGTGCTCTCGACGGTCCCCTCGCCGCGGGCCATGTGGGCCGAAATTTCAGTATAGGGTTTGTGCAGGAATCGCTCGAGTCGGTCGTCGTCGTGGTAGACCGCGACATCCGCGCCGTAGGCGATGCACTCCTCGGCGAGTCCCTCGCAGTCGTCGCCCATCAGGAACGCGACGACGCGCTCTTCGTCGTTGTAGTCCTCCTCGAACTGGTCCATCAGCCGCCGGGCCTTGCCGAGCATCTCGAGCGAGACGTCGAGCAACTCGCCGCCCTGGGTCTCGCAGAACACCCACATGTCGGCATACTCGCCGTCCGCGAGGGCTCTGACGTGGCGCTTGTCGCGCGTCGGGTGTGAGAGACCGTCGTCTTCTTCCTCCTCGTCGGCCTCGTCGGGCTCCGACTCCGATTCGTCGATCTCTTCGTCGCTGATTTCCTCTCCTTCGGCTTCGTCGCCGGTGTCTTCCTTCGTCTCCTCGTACTCGCCTTCGGTCTCGGTTCCTTCCTCGACGCCGCCGCTGTCGTCGTCCGCATCGACGGCGCCGACGGCCTCGAGACGGCGGTGAACCGCCTCTCGAGCGGTCTGTCGATCCTGCCCGGCCTGTTCGGCCTCGAGGATCGCCTGCAGTTCGTCCGCGTCGTCGATCGTCTCGAGTTCGTCGGTCAGTTCGTCGACCGTGTGTTCGGTTGGGTCTACGTCGGTCATCTCAATCACCCGCTCCTGCCGCGAAGGGTTGCATCTCCTCGAGCACCTCGCTCATCCCGTCCTCGTCCCCGGGATCGATCATCGTCGCCTCCCGTTCCGAGGGAGCTTTGGGGATCGGATCGACCGACGAGACGATCGTCGGCGAGCCGTCGAGTCCGATGTAGTCCGGATCGAGGTTCAGATCCTCGTGGTTCCACGTCGTCAGGTGCTCGTCGTGGTCGGCCGCGCGTTCCTCGGTCTCCGCTCGAAGTCGTTTGTGCGTCAGCCGGTGGGAGGCCCTGCGGTAGGTCGGTTCGAACTCGGGGTCGGTGACGACGAAACAGGGCAACGGCGCTTCGACGGTCTCGATCTCGTCGGCGTCGCCCTCGACGAGTCGCTTCGCCCGGAGCACTCGCTCGTCGGGATCGATGTCGAGCGCGAGGACGTGCGTGACGATCGGCCAGTCCATCGCCCACGCGGTCTGGGGCCCGGTCTGCCCCGTCTCGCCGTCGGCCGATTTGAAGCCGGCGAAGACGAGGTCGATGTCGCCGACCTCCTCCTGATAGGTCTCGAGGCCGGCACTGAGCGTGATCGCCGTCGCCCACGTGTCCGACGCGGCGAGTTCCCGGTCGGAGAGCAGGTAGTTGTCGTCGGTGTAGACCGACTCCATGGCTTCCTTCAGGACGTCGGCGTAGCCCGGCGGTCCCATACTCATTCCGCTGACGTGCCCGCCGTGGCGGACCCTCGTCTGCAGCGCCGCCTGGACGGCGAACTTGTCGTTCGGGTTCATCACCGTCGGCGTCTTTCCGCGCTCGAGATGGCCGTCCTCGTCGAACGAGACGGCCCCTTCCGAGAAGTCCGGCACCCCTTTTGTCAGCACGATCGATCGCATCGCACCCTCCGTTTCGGTTTCGCGTCTGTCATTCCCATGCCTGTCAACCCCTATCGTAATTATCGGTATTAAGAATAGGGGTAAAAATCGCCCAGAGAAGTCCGCGTTTCGCTTGCTAGTCGTTCGATCGGAGCCGATCACCGGTATAACACGGGCCCCTACCCGATGAGAATTTGCTCGAGAACGGACGAGTACGTCCCTGAGACGGACGACGAGGGGGTGTTCGGCCGATTGTCATCCGATGGTCGGCCGATGATCACCCGATTCAACCGACGATCATTCGGGGTCGCGTTCGGTCGTCCCCATCGTGATCTCGCCGTTGGCACGGATCGTGCCGTCGACTTCGGCTTCGGGTCCGAGTTCGAGGTCGTTACACGAAACGTCGCCGAGGACGCGAGCGTCCGGTTCGATCGTGACGTCGCCGTCGCGGGTCGTCAGATCGCCGTGGATTCGCGTTCCCTCGCCGACGGTGACGTCGCCTCGCGCACGGAGACTGCCGAAAATCGTCGTATCGGTGCCCACGTCGATCGTTTCGGCACGGACGTTGCCGTGGAGGCGGCAGTCGTCGCCGATCGTTGCGGGCGTCGAGACCCGCCAGGCGTCGTCGCTGACGGTCGCGTTCCGGGGGATCACGAGCGGTTCGACGTCGGGCTGGGCGTCCCCCTCTTCGTCGACGAGTTCGGAGACGAGTCGCTGGGCCGTGTCCTCCTCGCCGACGAGCAGGAGGTGTTTGAGGTAGACGAACAGGAGCACGATCGTCGGCATCGGATTGCGGATGACGATCCACCCGTTGGCCTCGAACCCCTCCTCGATCTCGACGTCGTCACCGATGTCCAGATCGCCGGCGACTTTCATCTCGCCGGCGACGTGGACCCGCTCGCCGATGTAGGCGTCTTGTCCGACCAGAACGTTCTCGGCGACGTCACACCACATGTCGAGTCGGCAGTCGCCCTCGGCTTCGATGGCACCGCCGAACTCGACGCTCTCGCCCGCGAGTACGTTCCGGCCGCGGACGCCGAAGTCGATCGTCGATCGAGTCCCGACGAGGACGTCACCGTCGGTCACGAGGTCGACTTCCTTGGCTTCCGTCCCGTCGGGAATGACGAGTTCGTCGAGCGGATCCCTGCTAAATGCCACGTTTCAGCCCAAAGGAGTTATCCAGTAATAAATCTCGCGCGTCGTCCGCCATCCGTCTGACGCGCGTCTTACGCTCGTGCGGGGGCAGTCGCCTCTCTTTTATGGGTCCCCTCGCGTACATTCGCATATGACTACACTCGCGTTCGACGACGAGGGCGTCGACGTCGTCTACGAAGGCACCGAGTTCCGCCTCGAGAAAGAACTTATCGAGGAGGCCACGGAGAAGTCCTACTACGACGTGACCGACCACGAAGTGCTCAAGATCGTCGCCGAGCAGCCGAACCTGCGGGGCGAACCGCGGCGCGTCGGCGATATTCTCGACTGAGCGCCGGCCGATTGGCGACGCAGACGTTCGCGCGAGCGTCGGCCGGCTTCTCGTTCGAACACCGCACCGGCCAGTCAGTCGATCGTCGGCACGGGCACCGACTCGAGGACGCGCTCGATGATCCGCCCCTTGTCGGCGTCGTTAACCGTCGCGTCGGGCGTGAGGACCAGTCGATGTGCCAGGACCGGCCGAGCAACCCGTTTGATATCGTCGGGACTGACGTACTCTCGGCCCGTGACGACGGCGTACGCGCGGGCCGCCTCGAACAGCCGTTGCGTGCCGCGCGGGGAGACGCCGGTCTCGACGCGGCCGTCCGTCCGGGTTTTTCGGGCCAACGTTGCGATGTACTCGAGCAGATCCTCGTCGACCCGAACCGTCTCGGGTACCCGTCGTAACTGTGCGACCTGCTCCGGTTCGAGGACGGGGTCGACCGACGGACTGGTCGTGTCGCGACTCGCCCGGCGTCGGAGCAGTTCGACTTCGCCGCCCTCGTCGGGATACCCCATCGCCGTCTTGACGAGGAAGCGGTCCACCTGCGCCTCCGGCAGCGGGAACGTCCCCTCCTGCTCAACGGGGTTCTGGGTCGCGATGACGAAGAAGGGATCCGGGAGCACACGGGTCTCGCCGTCGACCGTGACCTGGCCTTCCTCCATGGCCTCGAGCAGCGCGGCCTGCGTCTTCGGCGGCGCGCGGTTGATCTCGTCGGCCAGCACGATGTTGGCGAAGATCGGGCCCTCCGAGAACTCGAACTCCCGATCCTGTTCGTTGAAGATGTGCGTGCCGGTGACGTCGGACGGAAGTAGATCGGGCGTAAATTGGATGCGCGAAAACGAGAGTCCGAGCGCGCTCGCGACCGTGCGTGCGGTCAGCGTCTTCCCCGTTCCCGGTACGTCCTCGACGAGGACGTGGCCGCGGCCGACGACGCCGAGGAGGATCTCCTCGAGAAAGGCTCGATCACAGATGACGGCGTCGCCGACCGCCTCGAGGACGGCTTCGCAGTCGGCGGTCGCCTGAGTTCCGTTCATAGCTCACGGGTCGCACGCTCGTGTCAAATGGATTTCGCTCTCGAGGGACGAGAGCCAGTCACATTCGGGCGGAAAAATCGAAACGGGTAAAAACGTCTCCCGGGTAGGTATGGATGAGCCGAGATAGCCTAGCCCGGCCAAGGCGGTAGATTCGAAATCTACTGTCCTCACGGACTCGGGAGTTCAAATCTCCCTCTCGGCGCTTCTCAGCGACACACAACGACGAACGAAGTGAGTCGTCCGTGTCGCTGGAACGCGGAACGGAGATCCGAACTAGACGAGTCGCAGCTCGCGCAGCGACCGAAGGGAGCGAGCAAGAACGTCTCGGCGTAGTTCAAATCTCCCTCTCGGCGTTTTCAGCAGCACAAAACGGTGAGCGGAGCGAGCCGTTCGTGCTGCTGAAAACTCGCACGGGGAGATTTGAACGAGAGAAGACGCAGCGCGACCAACGGGAGCGACCGTCTTCGCGTTGTTCAAATCTCCCTCTCGGCGCTTCTCAGCGACAGACAACGACGAACGAAGTGAGTCGTCTATGTCGCTGGAACGGGGAGCGGAGATTTGAATGAGACCGAGGCTCTGCGCCTACGGCGCAGGTTCTCGGGCGTGGTTCAAATCTCCCTCTCGGCGCTTTTCTGCGACCAGCACCACCGAGCACCGCGTAGCGTGCGCTCGGTATCCGTAAGCGGAAAACGACCCGGAGATCTGAACTGGACGGGGCGCAGCGACCGAAGGAGCGAGCAAGACCGACTCGAGTACGCACACGTCCGAACTGATCGGTGAGAGCGCTGCCTGCCGCAACTACGTGTTGCGTACGAGGTGCACTACGATAGACGCTGCGCTCGTTCAGCGAAGCGCGTGAGAACGGGTATCGCGTTTTCAGTCGGTACGATCGCGTACGGCAGGGAGCGTAAACGAGAACGTCGTTCCGTCGTTCGGGCCGGAGTCGATCCAGATCTCGCCGCCGTGGCGTTCGACGATCCGCCGACAGAGGGCGAGACCGATTCCCGTCCCGGCGTGTTCCTCGTGGCTGTGGAGCCGCTGGAACACCTCGAAAACCCGGTCTTCGTCCGCCGAATCGATGCCGATCCCCTCGTCGCTGACCGAAACGATCCACTCGTCCTCGTCGCGAGTGGCGGAAATCGTCACTCGAGGCGGCTGCTCGCCGCTGTACTCGATGGCGTTGTCCAGCAGGTTCTGGAACAGTTGGCGGAGCTGGCTGGCGTCGCCCGCGACGGTCGGTAACGACTCGCTGGTGATTTCGGCGTCGGACTCCTCGATCCGCCTCTCGAGATCCAGCAGGACGTCGTCCAGCACGGCCTCGAGATCGATCGAATCGAAGGACTCGCCCCGCGTATCGATGCGAGAGTACTCGAGAAGTCCCTCGATCATCGCTTTCATCCGCTCGGCGCCGTCGACGGCGTAGTCGATGAACTCGTCGGCGCTGGCGTCGAGTTCGCCGGCATACTGGCGCTCGAGTAGCTCCAGGTAGCTCGTGACCATCCGCAGCGGTTCCCGTAAGTCGTGGGAGACGGCGTAGGCGAACTGCTCTAAGCGTTCGTTGGACTCCTCTAAGCGACGCTGGTACTCGTGGCGCTCGGTGATATCGAAATGCGCGACGGCGACGTACCGCCGATCGCCGTCGGTAAACGGTGCTGCCCGCATGAGGAACCACCGCCGTTCGTCGGGGGAGTGACACGGGTATTCGAATTCGAGCAGTTCCCGTTCGTCCTCGAGAATCTCGGATAACCCCACGGCGGCGGTCCGTGCGGTCTCCGTCTCCCCGTGTGCGGTGATCTCGAGATAGTTGGTGCCGACGGTATCCGGCTGCAGTTCGAGATCGTTCGCTCTGCCGAACTCCCGCCACGCGCGATTCGTATGCAGGATCGTCCCCTCCTCGTCGAGGATCGCAAAGTTGATCGGGAGCGTGTCGACTGCCGCTGGAACGAGAGCCTCCGGCTCTCGAGATTTCATGGACGGTCACAGTCGGCCGACGGAGAAAACGTTGTTCCCGTTCGGGCCGGGAGGCGTTGCGGGCGGTACGGACTCTCCGCCGGTTCGAACGTCGGACGTCGACCGGGTATCGCGTGTAACCCGGCCGATCGTCGACTCCGATTGCATGTCATTCGCAAGCACCCCGTTTATCGATATCTGGCTGGTAGTTGCGTGCCAGCAACTAGCAATGAAACGGAACCGGACTAACTGCACCGAACGGTGGGGTGAGGTGGAACGATGAACGACGACGACAGCCGTGAGCGTGACGACGAGGAGACGTTCCATCCGCTCGGTGAATCGTGGCAGGACGGCCTCGAGGACGCGCTCGAGGACACCGAGTACGACGCGGAGTTAGGGATGGAGATGGCGAAAGACGCCATGCGCGTCACGGAGGGGGAGCTCTCCGAGGAGGCGTTCTACGACCGGTATCACGACGACGTCGTCGAGGAGTTCGGCGAGGACAGCCGCCCTATGGCCGACGAGATCGAGGCGTCCAGGGAGGACGGGCGATTCGAGGAGACGCTCTCGCGGTTCGGCGTCGGCGAGGACTCCCGCCGCAGCGTGATGAAGAAGATGGGGGGTGCCGGGGCCGTGGGACTCGGCGCCTGGGGCGCAGCTAACAGTGGCGGAAACGACGCGGAGTCCGCGTTCGTCCAGGACGAGGAGCAGGAGGCGGACGAACCCGACGATACGAACGGCGACGGCGTTCAGTGGGGGATGACGCTGGATCTCGAGCACTGTGACGGCTGTCTCTCCTGCGTCGTGGCCTGTCAGGCGGAACACGACTGGGATCAGGGGGCGAATTGGATGTACATCCTCGCGTACGAGGACGACACCGTTTCGTCGCCCGATGCCGACGAGTTCGAGTCGACGGAGGATTTCGAGTTCCTGATTCGACCCTGCCAGCACTGCACCGACGCTCCCTGCGAGAAGGTGTGTCCGACGACGGCCCGACACACCCGCGATTCGGACGGCCTCGTCCTGACCGATTACGACGTCTGTATCGGCTGTCGCTACTGTCAGGTCGCGTGTCCGTACGGCGTCAACTACTTCCAGTGGGAGGAACCGGAGGTCGACGAAAGTGAACTCGAAGAGGATCACGTCTACGACGATCGTAATCGACCGGTCAGCGCCCGCGGACCGCGCGGCGTCATGGAGAAGTGTACGTTCTGTCCGACCCGTCAGGACGGGTCGAAAGGCGAGGAACTGGTCGGGAGGACCGCCTGCGAGGACGCCTGTCCGCCCGAGGTCATCCAGTTCGGCGATATGAACAATCCGAACAGCGATCCGCAGCGGTATATCGACGAGACCGCACGGAGCCGAACGCTCGTCCGACTCGCGGCCGCGGTACCAGAGCCGGAGACTCTCGAGGAAGAACTGGACGGCGAGGACGCAGACCTCGAGGCCATCGTCGACGCCGTCGAGGACCTCGACGAGGAGACGATCGGACTGATGCTCGCCGTCGAGTTGCTGCGCGATCCGGACCAACCCGAAGTGGAGGGGAACAGTAGTCTGGTCGAACAGGAAGCGACCGTCACCGAACTGGTCACCGTTCTCGAGGATCACGGGCTGGACCTCGAGGACGAAGAGCTCCTGATCGAACTCGACCTCGCCGAAGAGCCCGACGAAGACGAGGAGTTCGAGGGGGCGACCGAGGAGCTCGCGGAGGAGCGACTCGAGGCGTTCGCCGGCGATCCCGATTCGGAGTTCAAACTGCTCGACAACATCGGCACGGACCCGAACGTCGTCTATCTCGGCAACGAGCCCGGGCCGGACGCCCACCAGGTCGAGGGACCGGTCTCCTACGACGACGTGGGTCAGGTCGACAACCGAAAGGACGTCCTCGACGAGGGAACCGTCGGCATCGACGGCCTGTCGCTCTGATCGGACCGGCGGCTCGACTCGCCGGCTTCATTACGTCTGGCTCGAACGTCCACGTATGGACACTCGTCAGCGACTGATCGTCGGGAGTCTCTGGATCGGGGTCGCAGCGCTGATGGCGATTACCCTCGAGCCGGGCGTTCCGTCGACGGTCGGCGAAATCGCACGACTGTTCGTCGTGATCGTCGCACTGTTTCTCGCCGCTATCTACCTGTTCGATCCCTGGAACATCCACAGTCGACTGCTGCTCGATCAGGAGTAGTCGAGCGGGACGAACGGGGTCGCTAAAACGGATCGCCGCGGACGGTCGTCAGTCGTCGGCCGGCGCGAGCGGCTGCTGATCGGCCGCGAGAAGTCGATCGAGCGCATCGACCATCGCTTCGACGCTCGCGCGCGTGATGTCGGCTTCGCTGCGAGCGACGGTGACCGAGCGGTCGTTGCGGACCATCGTCACCTCGACGGTGACGACGGCGTCGGTACCGCCCGTTACGGCGTCGACGTGGTAGGAGTCGAGTTCGGCGTCGGCCATCGAGCCCAGCGCCTCGCGAACCGCGGAGACGGCGGCGTCGACGGGACCGGAACCGGTGCCGCTGGCGACGCGTTCCTCGCCGCCGACGGCGAGTCGAATACTCGCGGTCGGGACGGCGCCACCGCTCGTCGCGGTGAGGTCGAGCAGTTCGACCACGCGCTCGCGGTCGTCGCCGGTAACGTCTTCGGCGATGGCGAGCAGATCGGCGTCCGTCACCCGGCGGCCGCGGTCGCCGAGTTCGGTGACGCGGTTCGCTATTTCGGCGACTGCGTCGTCGTCCGCGTCGACATCGTGTTCCTCGAGCGTCGCCTGAACGCCCGCGCGCCCGGTGTGTTTGCCGAGTGCGAGCCGTCGTTCTCGCCCGACCGTCTCGGGCGCGTAGGGCTCGTACATCTTGTCGTCCTTGAGCGTGCCGTCGGTGTGGATTCCGCTCTCGTGGGTGAACGCGTTCTCGCCGATGACGGCCTTGTTCGGCGCCAGTTGGATCCCCGTCGCTCGGGAGACCGTCTGTGCGAGGCCGTACAGTTCCTCGAGTTTGAGCGTCTCGACGTCGTAGACGTGGGAGAGCGCGATGGCGACTTCCTCAAGGGCGACGTTGCCGGCGCGTTCGCCGAGGCCGTTGACGGTGCAGTGAACGAGGTCGGCACCGGCGGAGACGGCCGACAGCGCGTTCGCGACGCCCAGTCCCAGATCGTCGTGGGTGTGTGCGCTGACCGGCCCCAGCGCGGCGAGTCGGGAGACCGCTTCGGCGGTGCGCTCGGGGCCCGTGTGGCCGACGGTGTCGGCGAAACAGACCCGATCGGCGCCGGCGTCGAGGGACGCTCCCATGAGTTCCTCGAGGTAGTCGAGATCGGCTCGGGAGCCGTCCTCGCCGATGACCTCGATCCAGAGATCGTGGTCGGCGGCGTACTCGACGAGTTCGGCGGTCTTCGCGAGGTTGTCCTCGCGAGAGGTACCGACCTTGCCCTCGACGTGGCGGTCGCTCGAGGGGACGACGAGGTGGATGCCGTCGACGTCGCAGTCGAGCGCGAGGTCGATGTCGGTCCGGATCCCGCGACAGAAACTGGTGACGCGGGCGTCGAGATCGAGGTCGGTCACGCGGGAGATGGCCTGACGTTCACCGGCCCCGGTACAGGCGCTGCCGGCCTCGATGACCGACACGCCGGCGCGCTCGAGTCCGCGCGCGATTTCGACTTTCTCGTCTGGTGAAAGCGAGACACCCGGCGCTTGCTCGCCGTCGCGAAGCGTCGTATCGAGAAGGCGGACGGTACGGTCTGGGGAAATCGTCTGCTCGGCGGAGTGAGTCACAGGTAAGAGTGAAGAGTGAGGGCTTTCATCGCTGAATTTCACGCCCAGCCGGGTTGCCCCGACTTCCTCTATCCTCGGACTCCGGCGTTGAGAAGGGTTCTCGTGCCATTGTATCTCCCCCTATCGAATCACGGTAACTTAACTCCGCCGGTCACGGTACCATCTGCGCGAAGCGTCGTCCGCGAGCCGACGCGCCGTCGGGACCCGAACACCCATTCCACTTCCCGTCGTAGCACTCCTCGAGTATGGATCCAACCCTGGAGCCGCTCGCGCGATCGCTTCGCGAGGCCCCGGTCGTCGACCGAGACGGCTACGAGTACTTCGTCCACGGCGTCACCGACGGCGTCCCGCCCGTCGATCCGTCGGTGTTGCGGGCGATCGCCGACGGCATCCGCGAGCGGGTCGACCTCGAGTCCGTCGACACGCTCGTCGCGCCGGAAGCGATGGGCATTCACCACGGGACGGCGCTCTCGCTCGCGACAGACGTGCCGCTGGTCGTCGTCCGCAAGCGCTCCTACGGCTTTCCGGACGAGGTCGCCGTCCACCAGGAGACCAGCTACGGCGAGGGGGAACTCTTCCTGAACGGCGTCGACGCGGGTGATCGCGTGGTAGTCGTCGACGACGTCCTCTCCTCCGGCGGGACGATCGAAGCCGTCTGTACGGCGCTCGAGGCCGTCGACGCCGAGATCGTCGACGTCGTAGCCGTGCTCCGCCGGGTCGACGCCGACCACGAAAATATCTCGCGCGACGTGACGAGTCTGCTCGACGTGCGGGTTCGGGACGGGGCGGTCGAAGTCGTCGACTGATCGCCGGACGAACTCACTCGTCCTCGAGGACGAGTCGATCGCCGGCCTCGACGTCGTCCGCGGTCCCGGCGGGAAGTTCGACGAGCAAGTCACACTCCGCTCGAGCAAAACTGCGCCACGGTTGCAGTCGTTCGACGCGCTGGACGACGTCGTCGACGACCCAGACGGCGTCGATGGGGAAGGAGACGAACAGCATGTGGACGTCGCGCGTTTTGGCCGTCTCGAACCGGAACACGAGCGCGGAGCCGTCGGGGAGCGATCGACGGAACATCAGCCCTCGAGTCTGGCTCAGGAGCGACTCCGCGAGATCGACGTCGGTCGCCAGTACGTTGCCGCGGCTCACCCCGTCGGTATCCGTCCGTGAACCGGTATCGCTTCCGACAGTAGAGTGGTGAACCAGCTGCACGCTCTCGGCTCTGGCGGGGAGTAGCAAAAACCTTCTCGCTGACACCGAACGCGGACCGGTCTCCCGGGGCTCACTCGCCGCCGAACGAAAACGTCTCGTCGTCGGCCGTTTCGCCGTCGTCTGCGTCGTCGGTTACCGTGGTCTCGTCGTCGGTATCGACGGCGTTGAGAACCTCACCGGTGGCCGTATCGACGTACAGCGCGTTTACTCGCTCCTCCGGGAGGTCCTGATAGACGTTCTGGAGATACTCCTGCCGCTCTTCGTCGTCGTCTACCTTGAGGGTCGGTGCTCCGGCTGACGCTGCGACGAGTTGCGTGTTCCGTTCGTCCCAGTTATCCAGCGCCTATGCCTCCTGAACCGCCGCATCCTGCTGGTCGTTGAGGACCGTCGATTCGACGCTTTCGGTGAGTGCTCCCGTCGCGACGACACCGAGCGTACCGATCGATACGCCCAGTACGAGCAGAATGAGCCCGAACTTCAGCACGTAGCTTCGCCGAACGACCCCCGGAATACTGTTGTGAACTCTGTCCCGCATAGCTGATGGCGTTCCCCATTCCTATTATCCTTTACGAAAAATCACATCAGGACTCTCTCGACCTCTATTTTTGTCACCGATTCGCTGTTATTCACCGATAGGTCGGGGAGAGAGACACGCCTCGCTGTCGCTCGAGAGCGGTTCCGCTCGAAACAAAACTCGAGGACGTCGTCGGCTTACTCCTCGAACGAGAAGGAGTCGTCGTCGGTCGTCTCCTCGGCCGGGTCAGCGTCCGTCTCGACCGCTTCCCCGCCGAACGAGAACGTGTCGTCACCAGAATTCTCGTCGGGACCGTCAGCGGTATCGGTCGGACTCGAGACGTTGCCGACGGTAGCCGGTTCGGTCACGGCCTCGAGGGAGTCGAGTTCGATCGCAGAGGCGCTCGCGTCGCCGTCGGTCTCGAACCGGTCGAGTGCCTCCGAGAGCGTCACCGCCTGCTGGGACAGATCGTCCGCCGAGTTGGACACCTCCGACAGCGCGGAGGTCTGCTCCTCGGCGGATGCAGCGACGTTCTCGGCTTCGGCGGTGGTCTCCTCGGAGATCGTCGCCACCTCGTCGACCATCGCGACGACTTCCTGGGTCGACGCTGCCTGCTCTTCGGTGGCCGCCGAAATCGACTGCACGCCGTCGTTCGTCTTCTGTGCGTACTCAGCGATCTCTTCGAGTGCCGATCCGGCGTTGGTGACGAGTTCGTTGACCTCCTCGATCTCCTCGCTCGTCCGATCGACTTCCTCGGCGGATCGTTCGGTCTGATCCTGAATCTGCTCGAGACGGTTGCTGATCTCGTCGGTGGCCGTTTTCACGTCCTGGGAGAGTTCCTTGACTTCGGCCGCGACGGCGGCGAACCCGCCGTCGTCGTCGCCGGCCGAGGATCTGGACGCCTCGATGTTGGCGTTGAGCGCGAGCATGTTCGTCTGCTCGGCGATCTCGGCGATCCGGTCGATCAGTTCGTCGACCGTCGCGACCTCGTCGCGGAGTTGTTCGAACTCCTCGACGACGGCGTCTCGATCCTGCTCGAGGTCCTCACAGGCTTCGATAGCGTCCTCGAGCGTTTGACGACCGTCGCGGCCGGTCTGGGCCGTTCGTTCGGCGACGTCGGCGACCTCGTTCGAGGAGGCGGCGATCTCTTCGGTCGTCGTCGAGAGGTTGTTCATCTCCGAGTCGACCGACCGCAACGACTCGTACTGCTTGTCCGCCCCGTCGGAGATCTCCTGGACCGACTCGCTGACCTGTTCGCTCGCAGACCGGACCTCCTCGCTCGAAGCGGTGACCTGTTCGCTGGCGGTCGCGACGTCGGTCGCGAACCGATTGAGGTGCTCGACCGTCGCTTCGATTTCGGTGAGCATCTGGTTGAAATCGACCGCGATCTCTTCCATCGTGTCGTTGTCCGACGCGTTCGGATCCATCCGAACGGTGAGGTCGCCGTCCGCAGCGTCCTCCATCACGCCGCAGTAGGTCGTCGCCGCCCGTTTGAGGTCTTCGTTTATCTCCTGGACGCGTTCGCGTTCGCGCTCGGCGTCGGCCCTCGCATCCTCGGCTTCGGTGATCTGCTGTTTCAGTTCGTCGCGCATCGAGGCGAAGCCGTCGTAGAGCCGACCGATATTGTCGATCCGCTTCGTCTCGAACTCGACGTCGAGGTCGCCGTCCTCCATCTTTCTGACCTTTCTCGTCAAGTGATCGATCGACGATGCCGTGTTGCGACCGATAACGGCACCGATGAGTCCGATCAGGACCACGCCACCGAGCGTCGCCATGTTCCCGTACTGATTGACCGAGTTGACGAATCCGTAGGCTTCGTCGGTCGACGTGTGCGACAACACGACCCACCCGGTTTCGGTTCCGTGGTAGGCGGCGACGTAGCCGTCCGGATCGAAGTCGTGGGGCGACGACTGAAGTGCACCGACCGGCGCCTCGTCGAGCGTCATCGACCCTGCGTGGGACGCGTTTTCGGACGCCAGCGCCTCGTCCAGAAGCGCGTGATCGTCGGCGTACGGTTGCAGGAATCCGCTGCTGGCGAAGCTGTCCTGTAGGCCGTCCCCGCCGCTTCCCGTGAGTCTGTCGTCGAGAACGATCTGTCCCTCGCGGTCGACGACGACCGTCGACCGCTCCCCCTCGACCGCAGCACCGAGGTCGGCCATCACGTGCTCGAGTTCGAACGACACGACGATCGCCGTTTCCGCCTGGCCGCCCGTGCTGATATAGTAGGAGACGACCGGCGTGTCGTCGACAGCGTACGGCTCCGTTCGCTCGACGTTCGACGCCGAAAGGTCCGAATCGATCCGGTCCGGCTCGGGGAACTCGACGTCCTCGAGCGTCGTCGCATCCTCCGTCGTCGTGGCCAGAACGTCGTGACTCTCCTGATCGACGTAGTGGATCGCGTCGACCTGACCAGAGAGTTCGAGTTGGAGATCGTAGAGATACGACTGAATCGCCTCCTCGTCACCCGATTCGACGACGGGAGTATCCGACGTACTGGCAGTGCGCCGTTCGTTCTCTCCGTGCCAGTTGTTTATCGTGTTCGCCTCCTGAGCGGCGAGAGATTGCTGATCGTCCAGCGCGTTCTGTTCGACGCTATCCGTGATCTGGGCGGTCGCAACGAATCCGATCAGACCGACCGAGAGACCCAGTATCAGCAAGGCGATTCCGAATTTGAGAGCGTAACTTCGTCGAATACTCGAGGGGACGACCCGACGAACGATATCGAACATACGAACTGAGTGAGTGTTAGCATTCAAAAAGTGTTGCCATTTGATATTTAATTTTGTCATCACTTTCGGGACCATATCGCCAACTGGTCGGTAACAGTAAGTTGCAGTGAATACCGGCTCGCGGTTTCCCGCTCGATGCATTCAAATCGAGCGGGGTCGAAAAGCCGGTGAGAGCGCCATGGAAAAAACACCCCAGGGAACGTCCGTCGGCGTCGACGATCCGTACGAGTTCGCGGGTGTCTGTGACTATCTCACCGGCGAGGGGCAGTGTCGCTACGCCTTCGACCACTACGAGCACGACCCCGAGTTCGCCCGCGAACGCGCCAGCGAGGAGTACGCCTGTCCCGTCGTCGATCCCGAAACCGACGACACCTGGGCCGACTGTCCGCACTTCCGGTCGCGAAACCGGGACCGGGACTGCGTCCGCTGTGGCCTCGAGGAAAAGCGCATGGCCCACGACGACGAGCGGCCGCTGCTCGAGGAACACCACCTCTCGTACGCTCGCGACGGCGAGGAACTGACCCACGAGATTACGATCTACCTCTGTCGGTGGTGTCACGCCAAGGTCCACAACTCGTGGGCGCGAATCACCGACGACGCCGCGCCGGAACCGGACGCGATCGCCGCACTCGAACAGCGCCGCGGTCGCGAGTACGACGAACTGGGATTCGAGTCGGCTGCGGAACGATACGGTGACGGAGGGGACGGCGACGAGTGACCGAAACCGGCTCCTGTCGGCTCGTTATCCCGTGTTTTTCATTCCGGCCGCGATTCCCTTGACCGTCAGTCGAAGCGTTCGCTCCTCGATGTCCGTTCGGTGAGTCCGATCGAGCAGGTAGACCTGCAGCAGGTTCAGCGGATCGACATAGGGGTTGCGCCGCGCCAGGTTCTCGCCGAGCCAGTCGCGAGTGTGCAGGGTCTCGCGCTGTCCAATGGTAGTGATCAACTCCGTCGCCCGCTGGTACTCCTCGGTCACTCGCGGGAAGAACCGACTGCGGAGGTCCTCGTCCGCCAACTCCGCGTACTGCTCGGCGATCTCGAGTTCGGTTCGAGAGAGCGAGAGCGCGGCGTTGTCGAGCGTGGTCCGGAAGAACGACCACTCCTCGTACATCTCCTGAAGGGTCTCCATCGAGCCACCGTCGTCTCGCGGCTCATCGCCCTCCAAGTAGGCGTCGAGACCCGTCGCGAGGGCGTACCAGCCCGGCAGAATACACCGGGACTGAGTCCAGGAGAACACCCACGGGATCGCCCGCAAGTCCTCGACGGTCCGCTCGCCGCTTCGCGAGGCGGGACGCGACCCCAGATCGAGATTCTCGATGACCGTGATCGGCGTCGCTTGCTCGAAGTATCGGACGAAGCCGTCGCTCTCGAGGAGATCGCGGTACTCCCGACGGGCGGCGTCGGCCATGGTCTCCATCGCCTCGACCCACTCGTCGCGCACCTCCTCTTCGGGCTGTTCTTCGGCGTACAGCCGCGCACGAAGCTGTGCGTTGACCATCTGTTCGATGTTTCGCTCGGCGATACGCGGGTTGGCGTACTTCTCGGCGATCGCCTCGCCCTGCTCGGTGAACTTGACCTGTCCCGTGACCGTGCTGTTCGGCAGCGCCAGCAGCGCCTCGTTCATCGGGCCGCCACCCCGGGAGATGGAGCCTCCGCGGCCGTGGAACAGTCGCATCGTCACGTCGTGATCGTCGCAGATCTCGCCCAGTCGGCGCTGGTTCTTGTACAGCGACCAGTTGGCCGCGAGGAAGCCGTTCTCCTTGTTCGAGTCGGAGTAGCCAAGCATGATTTCCTGGGTGCGTCCGCGAGCCTCGAGGGCCTGCGCGTAGGCCTCGTTCTCGAAGAGGCTCCCCATGATCCTCCGGGCCCCGGAGAGGGCGTACTCCGTCTCGAGCAGCGGAACGATGTCGAGTCCGCAGTGTTCGGGCAGGGAGACGACGCCGGCCTGATCGGCGAGGAACAGCACCTCGAGCACGTGGCTGGGTTCGTCGGTCATCGAGATGGCGTAGGTGTCGATGGCCTCGACGCCGTACTCGGTCTGCCAGTCCCCGAGGGTAGCGAACAGGTCGAGGACCTTCGCCGACGCTTCGGAGAGGTCGTCGGTCTCGGAGAGGTCGATGACGGGTTCGTCCTGCAGAATGGCTTCGGTCAGCAGGTCGGCGCGCTCCGCCTCGTCCATGCCGTGGTAGTCGATACCCTCGCTCTCGAGGGCTTCCGCGATGGCGTCGGTGTGGTTCTGCTGGTGTTCGCGCAGGTCCAGACTGGCGAGCGAGAAGCCGAACGTGGCGACCTGCCGCCGGATCGGATCCACGTGCGCCTCGGCGACGCTCTCCGCGCCGTTGTTCCGCAGGCTCTGTGTGATGATCTCGAGATCGTCGAGCAGGTCGTCGACCTCGTCGTAGCCGCCGGGGCGGACGTCACCGACGCGCTGGAGCCGTTCGCGCATCAGTTTGAGCTTCTGGCGGTAGGGCTCGTCGGGATACCGCTCTTCGGCGGTTCGGGCGCTGCCGGGCAGTCGCTCTCGATCGTCCTCGAGCGAGACCAGAAACTCGGAGCCGGGGTCGATCCGGCTCCCGTCCTGACTGAGGACGCCGGACAGCCGTTTGAGCTGCTCGCGGTACTTTTCGAGGATGACCGAGCGCTGCCGTTCCAGGGTGTTCGCCGTCACTTCGGGAGTCACGTAGGGGTTTCCGTCCCTGTCGCTACCCGCCCACGACCGGAACTCGAACAGCTTGGGAATCTCGAGGTTCCCCTCGACTTCCTCGTCGATCGCGTCCGCCAGTTCGTCGTATACTTCGCCGACGACGTCGAACAGCGTGTTCTCGAGGTACCACTGCACGTTTCGCGCCTCGTCCTCGGGTTCGGGCTGTCGGTTCCGGACCTGTGGCGTCTGCCAGAGGCTCGTCACTTCGGCGTCGATATCCCGCCAGACCTGCCCTTCTTCCTTCTCCGTCAGCAGCCGTTCGTCGAGCGTCTCGAGCTCCGTCGAGATCGTTCGCAGCTTCGATTTGACCGTCTTGCGTCGGGCTTCCGTCGGGTGTGCCGTAAACGTCGGCTCGATCAGGACGTCGTCGAGGACCTGTCTGACGGTGTCGACGTCGCTGTTACCCAGTTCTTCGGCCGCGGTCTCGAGGCTGTCCTCGAGGGTCCCCTCGTTTGACTCCGTTCGAATTGTTCTCACCCGCTCGCGCTCTTCGGCGAGGTTGATCAGTTCGAAGTAGGTCGTAAACCCGCGGGCGACGACTCGCTGGTGGTGTGGCGACAGTCCGCGGAGGTCCGAGATGAGCGCGTCGCGCGACTCGAGTTCGCCGGATCGGTAATCGATCGCGGCCTGCCGACACGATTCGACCGTTTCGAACGCTCGTCGAGAGGTCTGGTCCTCGAGGACGTCTCCGAGTAACGCACCGAGTTCTCGGACGTCTTGTCGGATCTCCCTGTTGTGAAGTCTCATACCCAAATCGTACGGCTTCTACCTCAAAAACCCCCGTGTAGGGTCGCTATCTCCCATTTCATCCTTTTCCGTGATAGTTACTGACGGTGATCGATTCGGGCGGGATCGACAAATTCCCGGTTCGAGAATCTGTCATATGATCACCCTTCGGCTCGGGCGTATGACCGGCGATCTGCTCCCGAATTTGAAACTCGATTTCGAGTTCCTTTCTCGAGAACGACAGCATCCGACGTCGGTACCATCATTCAATTATTTAGAATTATTATATTTGCTTTTCGAGCGGAACCGGTCGGAGCGAGCTGGCGCGCGCACCGACCGCAGGGGTCGTCTTCGGGTAGGGTTGCGCTTCGCTCTCGCGTTGAGTGCGTCCAGTACGTCACCCGCCGTGTTTTCGATACCAGACGCGAGCGCCGATCGGTGACTCATCCTCGCCGAGATTCAATCTGCGCGGAACTAACTCCTAGATAGCAGCCGTGACGGCGAGTTCGACCGTCTCTCCGCTGTCAGCCTGAACCTCGAAGATGCAGTGCCCGTCCCGCTCGCGGACGTGTTCGATCGTCCCCACAGACCACCGCTCGAGGTCGTGCATTGGTTCCCGTGCGCGGATTCGGTCGCGGGCCATATGCACACAGAGGCCGGTCGGACAGTTGCGGGTCGTGGCTCCGACGGTACCGAACTCGATCCGATTGGAATACCGTACGTGGCGGAGGCTGCACCGGTATCCGTCGTCGACGGTGAGGTTGCCACTTGCTACCTGTAACGCATCGGAGAGTCGTTGACCCGCTGTCAGCGAGACGGCTGGTCGCGAACCAGCGGCACGTTTTTAGGAGGCAGTCGTGTCGATGGCACTGTGGGACGCTATCAACCAGGACAGCACGACTCGTTTATTAGCTGTGATACGCCCCGATGCGGGGCAAGCAACGCCCCGGAGGGATCCGCAGAGTACGATACCGACTGTTGGCGGTGCGGGGAACCGCTCGGCGGGAAACCCGAACTCGGCGACACGGTCACCGTCGATATCGTCGACGAGAAGTCCGACGGGACGCTCGTCTGCAAAACTGAGAGCGGCTTCGTGCTCTTTCTCGAGGAAGAGATTGCGGCGATCGAAGCGACGGTCCGAGTGACTTCCATCGATGAAACGTACGGGGAAGCAGAACTCGTCGAAACGGGATCGTAGCTGGGGCTCTCCGGAACAGTCGGGAAAACGATGCTCCGTCAGGGATTCGAACCACGCGAAACGCTCGCTATCGCTCGCGTTTCTCTACTCCGAATCCCTTCTGTGCGCGCTTCGCTCACTCGTAAAACTCGTTCGCTGTAGTGCTCCGTCAGGGATTCGAACCCTAGTCATTGCCGTGAGAGGGCAATATGATTGGCCGGACTACACCAACGGAGCTTACTTCGGTCTCGCTCCGAGCCTCGACGGACGTCGTCCGTCTCACCACCGGAGCGGGTTACATCCCATTGTTGTGGGCTGTACAGTTTAAGGATTCCGTTTCGATTCGGCACTGTTCCGCCGTACCACAGATGCGAGCGGTGACAGGACCGTTACTCCTCGAACGGTGACTTCGTCGCCTCGGGTTCGAAGCCTTCGAGGCTGATAATGTTCTCGCGGCCGACGCGAAGCTTGCTGATGGTGCCCGCTTCCTCCATATCGGAGAGGAGCATGCTGACTTTGGACTTCGACCAGCCGGTCTCCTCGACGATGTTAACCTGCTTCATTCGGCCGCCGTTCTTGCGAATGAGCTTGATGACCCGGTCCTCGTCGGTGAGGAGTTCGTCGTCGGCCAGTGGGCTGGGTGCAGCGGCCGGATCCTCGTCACGGCTCTCACGAGTGGCCGACGGCGCCGTGTTCGAATCTGCCGTCTCGGTCGATGCAGCGTTCGTTTGAGTCGTCGCTCCGGCACCGACGCTCGTTCCGTCGTCGGTGCCGGTTCTCGATTCCCGTCGTCGATACCAGATGGCTCCACCACCGAGTCCCAACGCGACGAGCGCGCCGAGAGCGAGGTGCCACGCTGCGTCGTCGCCGTTCGTGAGCGCCGAGATAGCGGAGTCGGTCTCGTCACCCCCGTCGGCCACCCCGTTCTGGACGAAGACGGCGCGCGGATTCCCGTCCAGGAACTGCTGTTCGCCACTCCACTCTACCGAATTGGCATTCTCGAGCGTATTGTGTGAGGGCTGGGCCTCGTGTTCGGGTCCGATGCGATCGAAAGTGAGGCCATCGCCGGCCTCGATCACGATTGACTGATTCGGACCGATGTACATATTCTCGAAGACGTCGCCGACTTTGACGGTGCCGTCTTCGACCTCGGCGAACTCCGCCCAGGTAAACGACATTTCGACGACGCCCTGCGTCCCGAACTGATCTTCGACCGTCGCGGTCCGATTGAAGTTCCCCGCTTCCATCTCCCGGCCGGTCGTATCGGCCCCGCTGTCGGTCATCTGGTTGGCCTGCGTGACGAATCGCTCGTAGAGCCCGGTTTCTTCCTCCTCGAACTCCTCGGCGAACTCCTCGAAGGCCGCGCGCTCCTCGGATTCGTTCTCGGTGTCGAACCGCTGTACGTGCCGGAACGTCCACGTTGCACTGCCGTTTTCGTGAACGGTGATCTCGAACGTCGTCGTATCGAAGTCCTGCGATTCGCTGGCGATCGACTCGTCGGCCATCGCGTCGGTTGTACTCGAGTGCTGGGCGGTCCCCTGCTGCGCTGCTGCCGACTGGGACGGGGCGCTCTCGCCGACATCGGTGTCGGATATCGCCATCGGGACACCGACACCGGTGATACCGGCGAGCAAACCGATGACGACGAGAACGACGATGCCGACGGAGACCGACCGGTTCATTCGTCTACCACTACGTGGCGGAGCTAAAAATGCTTGTGAATACGGGAACCGCATTGATATCATCGAACTGTCATCGTGTGGCCGCCGAGGGACACGGCCTCGTCGCGTGTCGATACCCACAAACCAGTCGGTAGCGTATCCACGGCCATGATCGCCAATCTCGCGCAGGGCGTCCAGGTGTTTACGAGCAACGTCTACCTCGTCGACGGCGAGCGAACCGTCCTCGTCGATCCGGGCGCGAACTTCGACGTCGTCAGCGCCATTCGCGAGCGAGTCGACGACATCGACGCCGTCGTGCTAACGCACACCCACCGGGACCACGTCGGCAACCTCGAGGCCGTGAAAGACGCCTTCGACGTCGATGCGTGGGGTTACGATACCTCGATCGACGGCGTCGACCACGCGATCGAGGACGAGGAGACGGTCCGACTCGGCGACCACGAGTACGTCGCCCTCCATACACCGGGACACAAGAACGACCACCTCTGTTTCTACTCGGACGACGCGGACGTTCTCTTCGCGGGCGACCTCGTCTTCCAGAACGGGAGTTTCGGACGAACCGATCTCGAGGAGGGCGACCGCGAACTGTTGATCGAGAGCATCGATCGACTCCGCGAGCGGATCGACGAGGATCTCGAGGAGATGCACACGGGACACGGCCCGAGCGTGACGAACGAGCCGTACGATCACGTGGAGCTATCGGCGCGAATGGCCCGGCAGGCCTGACCGCTCACTCGACGTTGTGTCGTGGGACGACATCGTGGAAGTCGGTTTGGGCCGCGTCGTCCGGTTCCGCGCCGTCCCGGTACGCCAGTCCGCACTGCCCCGGTACGCCGGTCCGCGTCGGCCCAGCGCACGGAGTCGTCTCCGTTAGGCCGACTCCAGTACGTGCGCGTTTTCCGGCGCGAATCCGACACGTACCTCGGTGTCGGGAACCTCCTCGAGCTGTAACACGATCGGAACGCCGTTCCACCGCCCGTACGCGTGGACGGTTTCTCCGCGGAACTCGCTGGTCTCGATGGTGATAGAGAACCGGTTGTCCTCGACGGTGGTGGACAACGCGGCCGCCCGGACGCAAAAGCTCACTCGCCCCGTCCCGTCCGGAACTGCCGGGATTTCGACCGTCGCCCCGCCGATGTCGACCGTGCACAGATCGCCGTCTCGAGCGACGACGGACCCCTCGAAGACGTTGTTGTCGCCGACGAACTCGGCGACGAAGCGCGTTTCCGGCTCACGATAGATCGCCTGGGGCGAGGCGACCTGCTCGATCCGGCCGTCGTTCATCACCGCGAGGCGGTCCGAAATCGCCAGCGCTTCCTCCTGATCGTGCGTGACGTAGACGGTCGTAATACCGAGTCGTGACTGGATCCGCGTGAGTTGGCGGCGCAGCGACTCCCGGAGTCGGGCGTCGAGTGCGCTCATCGGCTCGTCGAGCAAGAGGAGGTCGGGTGCCGGCGCGAGTGCGCGGGCGAGGGCGACCCGCTGCTGTTGCCCTCCCGATAGCTGGTCGGGGTCCCGGTCGCTCATCCCCTCGAGATCGACCAGTTCGAGCAACTCCTCGGTACGCTCGTCGACGCTGACCCCGTTCGGCGGGTCCCGGAATCGGAGCCCGTAGCCGACGTTTTCGGCGACGCTCATGTGCGGAAAGAGTCCGTAGCTCTGGAAGACGACGCCGACGTCGCGCTCCTCGGGCGGGACGCCCGTCATCGACTCGCCGTCGAAGCGGACCGCGCCGTCGGTCGGCTCCTCGAAGCCCGCGATCGTTCGGAGCGTGGTCGTCTTCCCGCAGCCCGAGGGACCGACGAGGGTGAAGAACTCGCCGTCCCTGACGGTCAGATCGACGTTCTGCAGTGCGGACGTCGCAGTCTCGTCCGTTCCCGTCTCGTAGCGTTTCGAGACGCCCTCGAGTCGGAGTTTCGTCACAGTTCGTACCTCCCGCCGACGCGGTCGATGACGACGAAACTCGCCGCCGTCACGAGCAACAGCAGCGTCCCCATGGCGATCGCGGGTCCGGATCGACGGCCCAGATAGCGTTCGACGGCAACGGGCATGGTGTAGCTCTCGCTGCCGCTGGCCAAAATCACCGTCGAAGAGAACTCGCCGATCGAGATGGCGAAGGCGAAGGCCGCGCCGGCGACGATGCCGTTCGCGACCAGCGGGAGTTCGACGTCGAGCAGCGCCCGGAACCGCGAGGCTCCGAGCGCGCGAGCGGATTCGACCATCGCCGGATCGAGGTTCGTCAGCAGCGGCGAGACGTTTCGGGTCACGAACGGATAGGCCGCGACCGCGTGGGCGACGACGATCGCGACGGCGCCCGTGACCTGAAAGCGCCAGCCGCCCGGCAGCGGGATCCCGAACACCAGCCCCTGCAGGAGACCGATTCCGAAGACGATGCCACTGACGGCGAGCGGAAGCATCGCGAGGGTATCGACGACCGTTCCACTGCGGCCGTTGCGGGCCGTCAACACGGAGATGACGACCCCCATCGGAACCGCGATCAGGAGCGTTGCAACCCCGAACAGCAGCGAGTTCCGGATCGCGGGCAACGGCAGGGTCTGGAAACTCGCGCCCTCGAGCTGGCGCTCGAGCAGGAACGCGTAGTTCCGGAGCGTGAAGCCGGCACCGTCGGTAACACTCCCGACGACGAGACTCACCATCGGGCCGACGAAGAGCACCAGCGCGACGAGCCCGTAGCCGAAGATCGCGAGTCGTCGCGGCGAAACGGCCGTCCGCAGGTCGGGCAGGAGTCGCTCCTTCGGCGGCGGTGAGGGTGCCTGTGAGAATCCCGACTGCGCGGACTCGTACCGGAGGTACGCGTAGGTCAGTCCCAGCGAGAGGATCGTCTCGAGGACCGCGAGCGTGGCGGCTTCGGCGTAGTCGAGTCGCTGGATGCGGTCGTAGATCCAGACCTCGGCGGTCGCCAGTTGGAGGCCGCCGAGGGCGAGCACGATCGGGAAGGTCATGAACGTGAAAATGAAGGTCAGCAGCGCGCCGGTGAGGACGGCCGGCGCGAGCTGTGGAACGATGACGTCCCGAAAGGCCCGACGCTCGCTCGCGCCGAGGCTGCGAGCCGTTTCGACGGTCCGCGCGTCGACGGACTCCCAGGCGGCGACGGTGAGCCGGGCGACCAGCGGGGCGTTGTAGAACGCGTGGGCGAGGATGACGATCGCGAGCGGACTCGTCTCGACGAACGCGAACGGGCCGAGACCGACCGTTCCGAGGAGACCGTTGAGCGTTCCCGCCCGGCCGAACATCGCGTAGAAGCCGACCGCGACCAGAATCCCCGGCATGACGAACGGGAGGATCGTCAGCGACCGGAGCGTCTGTCGGCCGTAGAACTCGTAGTTCGCGAGGATGTACGCAGCAGGCAGCCCGATTGCGACGCTCGCGACCGTCGAGAGCGCGGCCTGGTAGGCCGTAAAGCCGAACAGTCCCTTCCGGACGCCGGGCGCGTCGACGGCGAGCCACGGCACGGGGAGGTCGACGCCGGGGATCGGATACTCGAGCGTCAGCGACAGCGAGATCGCCGCGATCCAACTCGCGACCGATGCGAGGTGGGTGCCGATCGCGAGCGGCTCCGCGAAGACGTCCGCGAGAACCCCGAAGTAAAACGGATCAGTCAGAACGTCGACGAAGTGGCCGAGCGTCGGCACGCCGTCCTCGAGGACGGCCTCGACGAAGACGACGCCGACGGGGAGGTACAGCATGACGGCGAGGATCGCCGCCGTCGCGAACGCGGTCAGTCCGATAGCGTGGCGCTCGAGCCAGTAGCGGACGCGACTCTCAGCGAAGCGACCTGTAGCGGACACGGCCGTCGGTTACTGGCTGGCGAACTCGCGCGCCCAGTCGTCGACCCACTCATCGAGGTTCCCGCGGAGGTCGTCGTAGCCGACCGTCACCGCCTCCGGCGGGACGTGTGCGTACTGGTCGAACTCGTCGCCCAAGTCGACGTGTTCGTCCTCGACCGCGGGGAACTGGACGTTTCGCTCGGCGATCTCGGCCTGGGCGTCGTTCGAGAGCGCGAAGTCGAGGAATTCGTAGGCGAGATCGACGCTCGTCGCACCCTCGAAGATCGCCATTCCCTCCGGATTCGCGTACCCCTGATCGTTCAGGAAGGCGATCTGGTGACGTGCGAAGTCGTAGCCGAACTCGTCGGCGAACACCTGGTCGGTCGAGTAGGAGACGACCATAGGTCGCTCCTCGTTCATGTACGCGCCGTTGTAGGACTCGGACCAGTCTTCGAGGACGCGGACGCCGTTTTCACGGAGGTCCCGCCAGTAGTCGAGATAGCCGTCCTCGCCGAAGGCGTCGATCGTCCAGAGCAAGAACGCTTGCCCAGGATCGGAGCTCTGGGCGTTCTGGGCGAGCAAGGCGTCTTCGTACACCGCCTCGGTCAGATCGTCGAACGTCGTGGGTTCGTCGACCTCGTTCTCGTCGTAGACGAGGCTGATGTAGCCCGTGTCGTAGGGAAGGACGCGGTCGTGTGGGTCGCCCATGTCGAGACCGTCGCGAACGCGGCTCGATCGGTCGATTCGATCCCGGTTGAGTTCGCGGAAGAGCCCGCCCTCCTCGAGGTTGTCGTCGACGCTCACGAGATCGTCGACGTTCAGCCCGAAGTAGACGTCGGCGTCGATGTCGTCCTGTTCCCCGCGCTGGATATAGTGGTTGATTCCCTGATCCGGAAGCTGGGTCCACTCGAGTTCGGCGTCGGGGTACTCCTCCTCGAACGCCTCCTTGAGCCACGGTCCTGCGGGGTTGTCGCCGTCGAGCATCGACTCGTAGGTGACGACCTCGAGCGTCCCCGATAAATCCAACTCCTCGGGTTCGGGATCACCGTTCGAATCGCTCGATCCGTCGCCGTCCTGCGTCAGACAGCCGGCCAGTCCGAGCGCCGCCCCACCACCGATCGCACCGACGAACGTTCGTCGTTTCATTACACGGTTGTTCCACTGGGTGGTCTTAATCCCTCTGATACTGAGATTGGCGTCTCTGGAACCGGAATCGAGTGATTCCGACAGTTCGAGGGTACGGAAATACAGGGGCGATGAGTGAGGATTTTTCCGATAGCGGCGCTCAGACGGCGAAAGCGGTGTTCGGCAGTGTCATCGGTTCTCAGACCCGCTGGGCCGCCTCGAGCATCGCGTCGTAGGCCTCCTCGTACGCCCGCGCGATCCGCGCCGAATCGTCCCGCGCGTCGCCGCCGAGCGCCGGCAGCCGAATCCGCTCGAGGGGCTCGAGGTAGTCGAGCACGTTCGGGACGCGTTTCTCGAGCGCGCCGTCTTTCGGGCTCGAACTGGCGATCTCGCAGGCGCGACAGTACCGATCGCTGGCGTAGATCCGCGCGCGGGCGGGTTCGACGGCCGCGACGGCGCTGATCGCCGCGTGGTCGAGGGACTGGAGCGGCTGGGCGATGTCGCCGTAGGATTCGACGACGGCGACGTCGGTCGATTCGATCTCGGCCGCCAGTCGCTCGAACGCCGGCACGTAGCGGTTCTCGGCGACCTCGTTGAACTCGGCGACGGTCTCGACGGGAATCGCGTCCTCGAGCGGGAGCGGGTCGGCGACCGCCTCCGGGATGTCCGCGGTCGCGTTACGGACGAACGTCGGCGTCTCACCGTCGGTACCCGGGCGACCCACGCGGTCGACGAGGAACTCGCGATCCGACTTCCCCAGGAGCCCGGTTCCGCTGCCCGGCGTGGGTCGCCACAGGCGGTGGACCGGGTTGAGCCGTTCGGGCTCGCGGCCGCGCGCTTCGGCCCGTGCGAGCCGTTCGGCGTCCTTGCCGTAGAGTCGGCCCTCGGCGAGCGCCGTTCGACAGTCGTCGTGGTCGAACCAGTAATCGTTACCCGCACGCGGTTTGTAGCCGACGGCTCCGGTTCGCTCGAGGAGGCCGGCCGAGAACGTGGTCTTGCCGGCGTCGACGCGATCGGCACCGACCACGAGGAGGATCATTCGTTCTCGTCGCCGACGTCGCTCTCGTCGCCGTCCGCCGTCCCCTTCAGTCCGTAATGGGCGGGTTCGTTGTCGGTCCGCGGTTCGGCGACGACGAGGTCGTCGGCGTTGTTCATGATCCAGGGAATCGTCCAGTCGAGCAGGACGTCCTCGGTTCCTTCGTCGATCTCCGCGTCGGGGTCGAGCCCCTGCAGGAGACGAGCGATCTCGTAGACGGTGTACATCTGGTCGTCCTCGAGCAGCTCCGCGGGCGTGTAGAAGTCACACGGCGGCAGACTGTCGAACTCGGACTTGGAAACGGGCATCTACTGGATGCTATCGGTCTCGTACGCCTAAATCGTTCGTTCCCGGTCCGTCGGCTGGGTCACGGGGGCGCATCGCTTCGAGCACATCACCCCGGCGATGGCACTCAGTCGCGACGCGATCCCGCTCGGATCGACGCCCCTCTCCGGCCCTCGGTTCGTCGCGACGCCGTCGACGGCGTCGCGATTTCGATACCGGTGGACGACCGTTAGACGTCTGCGTTGGCCCGATGACGGACCGTCTGATTTACTCGAGTCGCTCGAGCGACCCCCACGTCGTAACTGGAGGCGCTCGCCCGTCGAGACTACGCCTCGAGCGCCGCCGCGAGCAGTTCGATCGGATGCGGCGGCCGGTCGTACCCCTCGAAGTCGCCGATCTGCGTGCGACAGGAGGTTCCCGGTGCGACGACCGTGGACTCGCCTCCGTCCGCCGTCGCCGTCTCGGCCGCGCTCGCCTCGAGTTGCTCCCGAAGCAGGTCACCGATCGCCCGCGAGAGGTCGTAGTGTTCGGCCTCGTAGCCGAAACTGCCGGCCATGCCACAGCAGCCCGAATCGACGGGGTCGACGGCGTAGCCCGCGCGCCTGAGCAGGCCGACCGCGTGGTGGTCCGCGCCGCGAGCCTTCTGGTGGCAGTGGCCGTGATAGGTCACTCGCCCGTGAGCGTCCTCGTAGTCGACCGAGAGCCGTTCGTCCAGTCGGTTCGCGTCGAGATACTCGCAGACGCCGTAGGCGTTCGAGACGAGTCGCTCGAGTCGGTCCTCCTCGACGCGATCCGGGAGCAGCGACCGATACTCGTCGACCACCATCGCCGCGTCCGAGGGTTCGACGAAGAGGATCGACCAGTCCCGCTCGAGATAGGGCTCGAGGTCCTCGAGCAGCGCTTCGCCGTGCTCGGCCGCGTCGTCGAGCATCCCCGTCGAGTAGGCCGCTCTGCCGGTCGGCCCGAGATCGGGGACCGCGACACGGATATTGGCGGCCTCGAGGACCCGAACGGCGGCCTTACCGGGATCGGGGTTCGAGTAGTTCGTGTCCGTGTCCGGGAAGAGGACGACGCCCGCGGTGGCCGTCTCGGGATCGACGGTCGACTCCCGGTCGGCGAACCAGTCGACCAGCGTCTCCCGCTGGAACGACGGCAGCGTCCGCTCGGGAGCGATTCCGAGGGTCTTCTCGAGGACCGTCCGCGCGCCCGGCAGGTTCGTGGCCCGGTTGGCGACCGGAGCCGCGGTGCTCCCGGCCGCGGCGAACCGGTCGACGTTCGAAAAGAGGCGCTCGCGGAGACTCGTGCCCTCGCGTTCGTGGTACTGGTGTTTCACCTCGGCTTTGAGTTTCGCGAGGTCGACGCCGGTGGGACAGTCGCTCTGACAGCCCTTGCACCCGATGCAGAGGTCGAGCACCTCCTCCTGGAACCGGTCGCTGTAGCGTTCCTCGGGGTCGATTTCGCCGCTGATCGCCGCTCGAAGCAGGTTGGCCCGTCCGCGAGTCGTCGTAATTTCCTCCTCGGTCGCCCGGTACGTCGGACACATCACGTCGCCGTCGGTCTGGCGACAGGTGCCACAGCCGTTACAGAGTTCGACGAGGTGGGAAAAGCCGCCGTCGTCCTCGAAGTCGAGCGCGGTCTGGGGCTCGAGCGAGGCGTAGTCGGGGCCGTAGCGGAGGTGTTCCCGGATATCCGTGGGATCGTCCTCGCGGTAGACGACCTTTCCCGGGTTCATCCGCCAGTCGGGATCGAAGGCGGATTTGACGTCCTTGAACGCCTGCCAGAGCGTGGGGCCGTACAGTTTGGGGTTGAACTCCGTTCGCGCGAGACCGTCACCGTGCTCGCCCGAGAACGCGCCGTTGTGCTCGAGCGCGAGGTCGGTGACGTCCTCGGCGATCGATCGCATCGTCTCGACGCCGTCGTCGTCCTTGAGGTTCAGCACGGGTCGGATGTGGAGGGTTCCGACACCGGCGTGGGCGAAGTAGGCCGCCGTCGTATCGTGGTCCGCGAGGATTTCCTCGAAGCTCGCGACATACTCGGCGAGCTCTTCGGGCGGGACGGAGGCGTCCTCGACGAACGGGTACGGCTTCGGATCGCCGTCCATACTCATCAGGAGCGGAATCGACGCCTTGCGGAGCTTCCAGAGTCGGTCCTGGGTCTCGGGCTCGAGCGCTTCGATCGAGTCGAACGCAGCGCCGTCGTCGACGAGTCGCTCCGTCGCGTTCGTCAGCGCCGCCGACAGGTCGTCGACCACCTCCGAATCGAACTCGACCATCAGGACCGCCGCGGTTCCGTCGGGAATCGGCTCCGCGTACTCGGCGTACTCCGGCGACTCCGCCGCCAGTCGGAACACCTCGTCGTCCATCAACTCGACCGCGCTGGCCTCGAGTTCGAGCGCCTCGGGCACCGCGGCCAGCGCGTCGAGCAAGTCGTCGTAACAGCAGACCGCGAGTGCGGTCTTCTCCGGACGGGTCACGAGCGAGAGTTCTGCCTCGACGACGACGCCCAAAGTTCCCTCCGCGCCGACGACGAGCTTCGAGAGGTTGAGAACATCCTCCCCAGCTTCGTTCTCCCGCAGCACCTTCTGCAGATTGTAGCCGCTCACGCAGCGTTTGAGGGTCGGATACCGCGCCTCGATCTCGTCGGCGTTGTCCTCGATGATTGCCCGGACGGTTCGGTAGATCTCGGCCTCGAGGTCGTCCTTCGAAACGATATCTTCCCACTCCGGGCTGTCGAGGACGACGTCCCGCGTGTGAATCAGCGATCCGTCCGCCAGGACCACGTCGCAGGCCTCGACGTAGGCGTCCGTGATCCCGTAGCGGACCGAGTGGGCGCCCGTCGAGTTGTTGCCGATGCCGCCGCCGATCGTCGCTCGGTTCGACGACGCCGGATCGGGCGCAAAGCGGAGGCCGTGTGGCTCGAGCGCGTCGTCGAGGTCGTCCTGAACGACGCCGGGCAGGACGGTGGCCCGCCGTTCGTCCGGGTCGATCTCGCAAATCTCGTTCATGTGCCGGGACAGGTCGAGGATGATACAGCCCGGGCCGACCGCCTGCCCGGCGAGCGAGGAGCCGGCACCGCGAGGGAGGACGGGCGCGCCGTAGTCGGCCGCGACGCGGATCGCCGACCGGACGTCGTCCCCGTCTCGCGGGAAGATCACGCCCGCCGGCTGGGCGCCGTAGATGCTCCCGTCGGTCGCGTACAGCACCCGCGTGTACTCGTCGAAGCGAACGTCACCGTCGACCGCGACGTCGAGAGCGGCCGCGAGGTCGCTGTCCGCGGCGTCTGCGTCGCCGTCTCCCTCGTTTCCGTTCGTGCTCGAGGTGCGCTCGAGCGGTCGGCCCTCGATTCCGACTCGTTCCGTAGCCATACGGCCACTCGACCACCGAGAACCAAAACAGTGCGTGTCAGCCTCACACGATGTTGCCGGTCGCGAGCGATCGGTGGCACCGCTCTCCGGGATGCGGTCGAAAAAACGTCGGGATCGCCGAGTCGTCGCGTCTCCAGTCAGCTCCGTTACTCGAAGTGGTCGAGGCACTTCTGGTACTCGTCTGCGGCCGAGTCCCAGTTGACGACGTCGAAGAAGGCGTCGATGAAGTCGCCGCGGTCCGGGCCGTAGTCGTAGTAGTACGAGTGCTCCCAGACGTCCAGCGCGAGGACGGGGTGGGAGCCCCAGAGTGCGCCCTGGTCGTGCTTGTCGACCGCGACGTTACGCAGCTGCTTGGCGACCGGGTCGTAGACCAGCAGTGCCCAGCCACCGGCGGCGCCGGCGGCCTTCTGGAATTCGCCCTTCCAGCCCTCGTAGGAGCCGAAGTCCTCCTCGATACGGTCGGCGAGGTCGCCCTCCGGCTCGCCGCCGCCGTTCGGCGACATGTTCTCCCAGAACAGCGTGTGGAGGTAGTGTCCGCAGCCGTTGTGGGTGACGTCCTTGAGGGCACCGGGCGTCGAGCCGTAGTCGCCCGACTCGCGGTTCTCCTCGAGGGTCTCCTCGGCGGAGTTGAGGCCGTTGACGTAGCCCTGGTGGTGGGTGTCGTGATGCCAGGTCAGCACCTGTTCGGAAAGCGATGGTTCCAGTGCGTCGTAATCGTACGGTAGTGGTGGAAGTTCGTGGTCAGTCATTGGAATTCACCTGTAGTTTTGTATCTGCATCTCGCCTGTTAAGTTTTGAGGAGAGAAACGGTATCACACCGCACAGCCGATCCGCCTCCCCTCACGTGGTTCGCCTCGCGTGATACGCTGCCGCCAGTGATCTCACCACGAGTCACGGGTTAAACCTTTCATACGATCTGTTGTAAGTCATTTCCGGAGCAACCGCGAGCCGGCCTGCGGTTGCTCCGGTAAATCGTTACAGCAGACCGTATCAGCCATCCCACGTCTGCCGAGACTCGCGGCCGTGACGCTGCGTTACGAGAGCTCCTTGTGTTTCGCGTGCTCGAGCCACTCTTCGAGCGACGGCTGATTCCAGTATCGAACGGTCTCGCTGCGCTGGTCGTGGTCGAGTACGCCCGCATCCTCGAGTTTCGGCAGGTGGGTGTGTTGCAGTTCCGTCCGCACCTGCA
This sequence comes from Natronorubrum halobium, assembly GCF_051351675.1. Classification (NCBI taxonomy): domain Archaea; kingdom Methanobacteriati; phylum Methanobacteriota; class Halobacteria; order Halobacteriales; family Natrialbaceae; genus Natronorubrum; species Natronorubrum halobium. The sequence goes on along the minus strand of NZ_CP195595.1, from coordinate 3,832,968 downwards.
GTCGACGCTGATCGCAGTCCGTGTCGGAGTCGGCCGCGTCGCTCGTATCGGTCTCACTCGCCGTCGCCGACGCCTCGTTCGCTATTGCAGACTCCTCGCTCGAGTCGGTCCCCTGAAGGGCGACGATCGCGTTCGCGAGCTCGTCGAGCGTCGCGACGCCGTCCGGCTGGTCGTGCATGTAGTAAAGCGCGTACCGACGACGGCGGTTCGAGAGGAGGTCGAAGATCAGATCGAGCGATGGCGTCACCTCGGCCGTGATCTTCGCCGGCTCTCGCTCAGTTTCACGCATCCACGAACCACCTACCGTGTGTTACCATTCGAAACCACCAACCGTCCCTTCTGCAGCCGTCACATTAGATGTTACGTCTACCTAGAAAAACACATGTGCATTCTCCGTAATATAATCGCGGGTGTAATTACGGAGTGGTTGGCGTATATTAATGGAGATCGCGGCAGCTATAGTAACAACTGAAACGATTTACACACTGATCGCACAGCCGTCGTGCGATCAGGTGTGCATTGACTTTCAGTGGCTACTATAGTTTCGGCGACTCACCGAGTTCGTCGCCGTCGCTCACGAGACGCGAGAAGAACGAAAATGTCGACCGATGCGTTCGGCGTACTCGTGCCGAGACGGCGCCGATCGATACGGTTGCGTTCGTTACTCGTAGAGCCACTCGGCGTCGTGCTGATCGTAGTCGATCAGTTCGTCGTCGTCGAAGTGGATCGAGATTTCGCGTTCGTTCGCGCCCTCGTCCTCGTGGTCGGCGGCGTGAACGACGTTCCGGCCGAGGTCCAGGGCGTAGTCGCCGCGGATCGTTCCGGGGGCGGCCTCGAGCGGATCGGTCTCGCCGATCATCTGACGGACCTGTCGGGTCGCGTCCTGGCCCTCCCAGACCATCGGGACGACGGGACCGGCGGTGATGAACTCGATCAGATCGTCGAAGAACGGCTTGTCCTCGTGTTCGCTGTAGTGTTCTTGCGCCCGCTCCTCGGGCATGTTGATCACTTTGATCCCGACGAGTTTGAGACCGCGGTCCTCGAGTCGGGAGACGACTTCGCCCACGAGCCCACGCGCGAAGGCGTCGGGCTTGACCATGACGAAGGTCCGCTCGTGGTCACTCATTGTTCGGCCTCGGTCTCCTCGGCTTCCGCTTCGTCGCTGTCCTCCTGTCCGCCCTCGACGTCCTCGAGGTCGCCTTCCGCGGCTTCCTCGGCTTCGCCTTCGACATCCTCGCCCTCGGCGACGTCCTCGTCACCGGCGGGTTCGGAGTCGTCGTCTTCGTCGACGGCTTCCGCTTCGGTCTCGAGGTCGTCGTCTTCGTCGACGGCTTCCGCTTCGGTCTCGAGGTCGTCGTCCGATGCGGCGTCGGCGACCTCGTCCTGGTCAGGTTCCTCGGCAGCGGGCGTGGCGGCCTCGGCTGGCCCCTTGTTGCGGCGACCGTCTTCGGTCCACTCGAGGTCGCGCGGTTCGCGACCGAGCTTGTAGTTTTTCTCCGCCTTCGAGTCGACGAAGTGGAGCACACTGCCGTCCTTGCGGACGTACATGATGCCCGTGCCGGGCTCGATCTCTTCGCCCGTGTAGTCGCAAGTGCGTTTCTCGACCATTGGTTATTGTCCTCCGATGGAGTCGGCCTCGCGGGCGGTCTCGCGAAGCTGCAGTACGTCCCCCTCGCGGACCGGCCCGAGGCAGTTTCGGGTGATGATTCGTCCCTGATTCTCGCCCTCCTTGATTCGGCATTTGACCTGCATGGCTTCGCCGTGCATGCCGGTCTTGCCGACGATCTCGATGACCTCGGCGGGCGTAGAGCCGCTTTCTTCCTCTTCAGCACTCATCTCTGATCACCTCAGTCGAGGTCCTCGACCTTGTCGGCGATGTCTTCGACGTCGTCTCCCGCCTCTCCGGAGTCGACGATCGCCGCGGCGGCCGAGCCGACCTCGAGGCCGGCGGCGTGGCCGACGTCGTCCTGCGTCTCGATGAAGACGACGGGGATGCCCTTCTCGTTGGCGAGTTCGGGCAGGTGCATGACGATCTCCTCGGGGGAGACGTCTTCGGCGACGTAGACGAGATCGGCGTTGCCGCGCTCGATCGCTTTCGTCGTTTCGTTCGTTCCTTTCTTTACGCGTCCTGTGTCTCGTGCGACCTCGAGTGCCTCGAGGGCATCCTCTGCGAGGTCGGCCGGGATGTCGGTTGTTACGTAGACTGACATTGGTTGTTCACCTCTCCTACACGTGGGCTCGCGCTCCCCTGCCGTCCGGGGTGGTCTCACCCCGTGCCGGATCACTTCCGGCGGAAGTCCTGTGAGGCTAGGAGCATCATCAACCCCGCGTAGGGTGTACTACGCCAGTAGCGTTGCCCCCCTTAAAAGCGTGTTCAAACGACCGGGGCTGTGAGATGGGTCCGCACGGGCCGATTGGACAGGGTCTAGACAGACGTGACTGTGACCCGTACCGACCAATCCACGCGCGGAATCCACGGTGCGGTGGCGCGCGTTGGGCCGCGGTGAGCGGAGCGAGGCCGGAACGCAGTGATGGCCTCGAAACGCGAATAGTGCGGGACCGGAGGTCCCGCAGACCGTGCGAACGGCGGCTTTGCCGCCGTGAGCAGACGGGCCGCCGGCCCGCGAGCAGCAATCGGTCGGGGAGGACGTGGCATGACTCAGCTCTTCCATTTACAGCTTCACCGAACGTCTCGAGCGCTGTACTCCGATGCCTATTACTCTCGAGCCCCCAATTCGACCACATGGACGCGGATGTCGTCGAACTCGTCGAGTCGCTGTTCGACGAAGCGACCCGGACGAACGAGCGACGGTTGCTGGTACTCGCCGGCAATCGCGAACGAGGTTACGATATCCTCGAGTCGACCCTCGACACCCTCCCGGTCGCGATCACCGCCACCACGCTCGTCGGCCCCGACGACCGCTTCCGATGTGAACACCTCCCGCAGGCCAACGCGAGCGAACTCCTCGGAACGACTCGAGACGTCGTCGCCCTCGACGCCCACGAGGGACTCCGGCCGAACGCGCTCGGCAAAGTCGTCGGCGCGGTCGACGGCGGCGGCCTGCTGATCCTGCTCACGCCGCCCCTCGAGGACTGGCCGGACCGCAGCGGCGAGTTCGACGAGTCGCTCGCCGTCCCTCCGTTCTCGCTGTCGGACGTCACCGGGCGATTTAGACGGGGACTCGTCGAAACGCTTCGCGCGCATCGCGGAATCGGGATCGTCGACCTCGAGGACAGGACGATCGTCGACGACGGATCGACGAACCCGGCACCGCGACGCAGCCAGGAACAGAAATCGTCGCTCGAGGCGCCGACGAACGCACGATTCCCCGCCGAGACCTACGAGGCCTGTCTCACCGGCGACCAGGTCGACGCGGTGGCTGCGTTCGAATCGCTGCTCGAGGGCATCGAAGCTACCGAACGCGACCAGCCGCGAGCCGTCGTCCTCGAGGCCGACCGCGGCCGCGGCAAATCGAGTGCGGCGGGACTCGCGGCGGGTACGATGGCTGCCGCCGGACTGGACATCCTCGTCACCGCACCCCGATCCCGGAACGCGGCCGAAATCTTCGACCGGGCAGCGGAGCTCTGCGAGACGCTCCCGGACGCCGACGCCACGGTCGACTCCGCCCGGCGCCTCGAGACCGCCGTCGGCGGCCGTATCCGCTTTCTCGAGCCGACCGACGCCGTGACCCGACTCGCGACCGCGGACGTCGTCATCGTCGACGAGGCCGCCGCGCTGCCGGTCTCGATGCTCGAGTCGCTCCTCGACGCCGACCGGGTCGCGTTCACGACGACGATTCACGGCTACGAGGGAGCCGGCCGCGGCTTTTCGGTCCGGTTCCGGGATCGGCTCGCGGAGAGCGATCACGCGGTGGTCGAGCGCACGCTTCTCGAGCCGATCCGGTACGCAGCGGGCGACCCCGTCGAAGTCTGGGCGTTTCGGGCGCTGCTCCTCGACGCCCGGCCGCCGGTCGAGTCGCTGGTCGAGGATGCGACACCCGGGTCGGTCGAGTATCGCTCCCTCGAACCGGACGACCTGCTCGCCGACGAACACCTGCTCCGGGAGGCGTTCGGCCTGCTCGTGCTCGCCCACTACCGCACAGAGCCCAACGACCTCGCGAGACTGCTCGACGCGCCGAACCTCGAGGCCCGCGCGCTCGTCCACGACAGCGGCGACGGTACCGGAGCACACGACGGGAGTCGGAACGGCCGCGTCGTCAGCGTCGCCCTGCTGGCTCGCGAGGGGAACCTCTCGCCGGAGACGCAGGCGATGATGTACGAGGGCGGCCGCGTCCGCGGGAACATGCTCCCCGACGTGCTGACGAGCCAGTTGCGCGACGAATCGGCGGGCGAACCCGCGGGCCTTCGCGTCGTTCGCATCGCGACCCACCACGCGGTGCGGTCCCGCGGACTGGGGTCGCAGTTGCTCGAGTGCATCCGCGAGGAGTTCACGAGCGAGACGCGGCGCGTCTCGGAGGGCGAACGGGACCGACGGTCCCGTGAGGCGATCGACTGGCTCGGCACCGGGTTCGGCGCGACGCCCGGCCTGCTCGAGTTCTGGCGCGAGAACGGCTACCGTACGGTCCACGTCTCGACGACTCGCAACGACGCCAGCGGCGAGTACTCCGCGCTCATGCTCTCCCCGGCGGCCGATTCGGGAACCGACCTCCACGACCGTCACGCCGAGTGGTTCGCCCGGCGGTTCTCGGCCCTCTGTACGGACGCGCTGTCGGATATCGATCCCGACGTGGCTCGCGGACTGCTACGATCAGTCGACGACGCGGCGGCACCGCCGCTCGAGCTATCCGATCACGACTGGCGCGTCGTCGCCGGCGCGGCCTACGGCCCCGGACTGTTCGACGTCGATCCCGGTCCGTTCCGTCGACTCGTCGTCCGCTACTTCGTCGAGGATCCGCCCGAAATCGACCTGACCGAACGTGAGGAACGGCTGCTCGTGCTACGCGCGCTCCAGGGCCGCGACGTCTCGACCGTCGCCGAGCGACTCGAGTACCACTCGACGGGGCAGTGCATGCGCGCGCTCGGCGACGCCGTCCGTCCGCTGGTCGATCGGTACGGATCCGATGCGGCGCTCGAGGAGCGAGGGCGGTTCGCCGACGAGTGAGTGCGTCGAACCCAGTCGTCTCCGACGACGACTCCGCCGTCGACGCCGCCGTCATCGGTGCCGCGGTGAACGGTCGTCGGACGGACGGGAAGACGGGTATTAGGCAATAGAGCCACCGAAACCCGCTTTTAGCACCGCCGCGTATCTTCTCCGTGACTGCCCACGCGACGAGCGGGTTGGAAGCGATGCCACGGTGGAGACGGAACGTGGCGACCGGGATTCTGATACTCGCCGCGCTCAGTGCGCTGTCTGCCTTCGCCGTAGCAGTGTCGGCCGTCCGCGCTGCGGGCCCCGAGACGATCGTCGTCGAGAGTTGGCGCATGTTCGGCTTCCTGGTGTTCGCCGGGCTATTTTTGCTCCTGGCCTATCGCCCTCGAGCGTATCCGGGGATCTGGGAGCTGGTGATCTTCCACAAGGCCGCGATGGCGGTCTTCCTCGTCGTCATTGGGAGTGAAGCGATCGACGGGACGTCGGTCGCCATCGCCGACGGGGTACTCGCGATAGCGCTCGTCGTCGCGTACCTGCTCGTCGAGGGGTATCGAAACTGGGATCAGCTCCGACGTCCGGTTCCCGAACCCGGCGTCTGAAGTCACTCGGATCGACCCGTCTCTCGAGAGGCGGCGAAGCGGATTCAGCAGGGATCGGCGAACCGAATCTCTCGCGAATCGGCTTCCGCAGCGGCGAAGGTGAGAAACCGGGTCCCCTCGTCGGAGAGGGCAGTTCGGGTCCCGCCGGACAGCGGTTCGAACGGTTCGATGAGCAGGGTGGTCGCGTCGTGGTCCCGTTGAACGCTCCAGAACCCGTCGAAGAAGCCGTCGAGGAGCACGCTCCCCTTCCTGACGCGCCCGTCGACGAAGCGCTGACGGTACTCGGCGGATATCAAAGATGGCGAGTCTCAGCGGGCGTCGACTCCCAGTCGTCGTGCCTGCCGTCCTCGTAGGTGACCGGCGCTTCCGCTAGCTCCTCGTCCGTGACATCGTCCAGGCAGGCGACGTTGACGGCGTAGAAGTCGCCGCCGAGTTCGTCTACCGACCCCCGTCCGAACGGTTTGACGCCGCAACGGCTGCAGAAGCGGTGGTGAACGGTGTCACTGCCGACTCGATAGTCCGTCAGCGCGTCCGCACCCCGTCGCAGCCGGAACGCGTCGGCGGTGACGACGACCTTCCAGTATCTCGTCTTGGCGCAGATCGAGCAGTTGCACTTGCTGGTGCCCTCGCTCAGATCGACGTCCGCTTTGAAGCGGATCGCACCGCAGTGACAGCTTCCGACGTGCGTCTCCGTCATTCGCGGATCACCGCACTCAGGTTTTCGAGCGCACGCGACCAGCCCTCGGCGTACCCGTCGACGTTCTCGCTGGCGGAGTAATCACGGTACGGACCGATCTCCTCGTGCGTGAGGACGACCTCGGTCCCGTCGTCGACGTCCCGGAACTCGTAGGTGACGCGGCTCTCTTCTTCCCCCGGGTACTGCCAGGTGTGGACGAGTCGTTCGTTCTCGACTACTTCCACGAACGTCCCCTCGATGTCGGTTCGGCTCTTCCCGTCTACGAAGGTGAGCGAAAGGTCGCCACCGGGCTCCAGTTCGAGGACGTCTATCTTCGTCGTCCCGTCACCTGGGTTGTACCACGCCTCGAGTTCGTCCGAGTCCGTGAAGGCACGGTAGACGCGCTCGAGTGGCGCGTCGAACGTTCGCCGGATCGTCAGACTCGACTCGGCCGTTTCGATTTCGGTCACGGTTCCTCCAGGATCCGCGCGAGGATATCGTGCACCTCGTGTGGCGTTTCTATCGGTCTACTTCGCGTCGTTGAACTCATATGGTCACCTCGAGACGCGGTACCGAAGGTGGGTGACGTCCGGCGACTCGACCACCCTCGTGCGTTCCAGTTCTACGTGCTCGCCATCCGACCGTTCGAACAGGCGAATTCCATCGCCCAGCAGCACGGGCACGAGGTGAATCTGTAACTCGTCGAGCAGCCCCGCCTCGAGACTCTGCTGGATGGTGTTCGCGCCGCCCGCGATCGAGACGTCCGCGTCACCCGCCGCTTCCTTCGCGTGCTCCACGGCGCTCTCGAGCCCGTCGGTCACGAAGGTGAACGTCGTTCCGCCGTCCATCTCGAGCGGCTCTCGGGCGTGGTGCGTGAGGACGAACACCGGTACGCCGAAGGGCGGGTCCGCACCCCAGTGTCCCTCGAACGGATCGTCTCCCCACGGACCCTCGTCGTTGCTGAACATTCGCCGACCCATCACGACCGCACCCACGTTCTCGCTCAGCTCCGCGACGATCTCGTCGTCCTCGTTCGTCTCGCCGCCTTCGAGGCCGTGCTGCGCGCGCCAGCTCTCCAGGTCGTAGATCCACTCGTGGAGCCGCTCGCCGCCGTCTCCCAGCGGGTTCTCGGGACTGTCGTTCGGCCCGGCGACGTATCCGTCCAGCGACGTCGATATGCTCGCGGTCACGGGCGTCACTCCGAATCACCCGCCGACTGCCCGACGTACGTGTCGAGCTTGTCCAGGCTCTGGCTCCATCCCAGTTCCATTCCCTCGAGCGCGTCGGCCACCTCGGGGGTTGCCGTGATGACCTCCGCTTCCAGCGTGAGTTCCGTCGCACCGTCGCGGTCGGCGAACGTCACGGTCTGGCGAACCTCGAGCTGGAACTCGCCGTCCTCATCCTCGAAGGCGCGACTGGTGACGACGAGTCGCTCGGGTTCGTCGACCTCGTGAAAGACGCCTTCGTCCGGGTAGATGGTTCCGTCCGGAGCTTCCATGTCGATACTGAAGGAGCCGCCCGGTCGCACGTCCATCTCGCAGTTGGGTACGGTGAATCCCTTCGGACCCCACCACTGGGCCACCTGCTCGGGGTCGGTCCACGCCTCCCAGACGCGTTCGCGCGGCGCGTCGAACGTCCGCTCGATGGTCAGGTCGTACTCGCTCGGGTCGAACTCGGTTTCGTCGGCCGTCTCGTAGTCTGTCATTGGTCTTCGTCCTCCAGATGGTCTGCGAGCGCGTCGAACCGATCCTCCCAGAACACGCGGTACCGGGTCAGCCAGCCGAAGGCGTCGGAAAGCGGTCTGGCGTCCAGGTGACAGCGGCGGACGCGGCCGTCCTGCTCGACTTCGATGAGGCCCGCGTCCTCGAGCACCTGCAAGTGCTTCGACACCGCCGCCAGGGACATGTCGTGGGGCTCCGCTAGATCGCCGACGCTCTCGGGACCGCCGGCCAGTTGCTCGATGAGCGCCCGTCGGGTCGGGTGGGCCAGCGCCCCGAAGATCGCGTCGAGGTCCGGATCGTTCGACTGTCGTTCAACCATCCGGTTGAATATACGCCGCTGGTATATTTAACTCTTTAGTTAAACATGCATGAATGACCGCATAGGTGCCTGAAAGTGGCCTTCTCGATCCTGTTCGGCCCGATCACCCGCGGGGATCTCGATGGAACGTCGAGGTCCGGTCTCGACCGGGAACGAAGGCACGAGTCACAGCCGAATCACGCACCGAACGTTCGCCGATCGTGTCGGCCCACTCGTCGTCGGCTTCGAGATCGTCCGCGGAGAGACGCCGTCGAGAGATTCGATCCTCAGTCTCTGGTCGAATGCTTTCGAATCACGATCGGAAACGGGAAACGTGGAAACTATCGTGATAGCCGACCCCAGCGCGATCAGCACCCCCGCTCCCTTCCGACATTCCGCAGCTATACCCGACCCGTCGTCGATCGCGTCGCGAAACGACGAACGATCCAGCCTTCAGCCTGCTGCAGCCGGTACTGCAGCGTCGAAAACGGGATATCCAATTCGTCGGCGAGGTCGGTTAGCGAAATGTCGCGCGGCGTCCGATAGTAGCCGTACTCGACGGCGGCTTCGATAGCGACTCGCTGCTCGTGTGAGAGCTCTGCGATAGTGATCGCTTCGTCGGTCCAGTAGGACGGCCGGCCGACCTGCTGAAATCCGAGTTCGAGGTCGTCTCGGAGTTCTTCACGAAGCCCGTCGTAGAGGTCCCCGACGGGAGCGTCGTCACACACGAGGAATCGCCACTCGTATCGGTTCTCCCGCCGTTCGGCGTCGCAGATCAAGCCGTCGCCGAGGTAACAAGACGCGAGATGGGGGATGGACCAGCAATCGCTTCCAGCTGGTTGATAGGTGTAGATCAGTCGGCACGTCGGCGTTCTCACGAGGATCTCGTACTCCCAGTTCGTGTGGCAGTGTCGTCTGCCGATGCACTCGTTGCAGTGAACCGAATCGGTGAAGATGTCGTCCAACCGGTCGAGTGCCGTCTCGGGGCCGGCGATTCGGTCGAGCCGCCATAACCCGTTCGCGGAAACGTGGCACGAAATCGTTCGCGCCTGTGCGCTCGGGTGGTCGATAAAGACGTCCATGACGGGATCGGCCCCTCGTTCGTACTCGATCGTGAAGATGAACTCTCGCATGTGCAGTGTTGGCGTACACCGAACAAGGCTGTTGCGTTCGGTGGGTGAGTTCGGTCGCTGTCCGAGCGTAACAGCCCCTTCAGGACGGTCTCGGCGGACCGAACGGGTCGTAACGAAACGACGAACAGCTGACTCTCAGCAACGAATTCGGTGATCACCGAACGAGAATCCATCGTCGATCGTCTCGAACGGTGAACCATGGCTGGTGACCGTATCCACAGTCGCAGACGGACCGTGCTCGTAGTGGTCGACGATTCGGAACGGTCGCGACGAGCGCTCATCGACGCGGCGGTCGAATTCAGCGGGGACGAGGTCGTCGTTCTCTACGTCCTCGAGTCGTTCGTCGTGAAATCCGTCACCGAGTCCGCAGTTTGGGACGACGAGCACGCGGATCGCCGGGAACGGGAGGCGGAGCGGTTACTCGAGGAACACCGGAAACTCGCCGAGACGTACGGAACAGACGTACGCACCGTGCTCTCACGCGGATCGCCGAACGAAGCGATAACCGAAGCGATCGAAACGTTCGGGGTAGATCACGTCGTCGTGGGTCACCCGAAACGAACGGGTCTCTCTCGGCTCGTACCAGGGAGACTCGCCGAAACGGTACTGGGAGGGGGGCTACTCCGATAATGGGCGACTTCCGTGACCGCCGCGATCGAATCGGGGTGGCGAATGAACGATGAGAAGCTATCGGTTCGGAGCGAGTCGGTCACCGGAACGGACGCGGCCACCGAGGAAGAGACGTCGAGTTCCGTCTCGAGAGATCGGTCGGTCGACGTAACCGACGGCCGGTTATTCAAACCGCTGGTCCTCCTCTCTGCGCCGATCGTCCTCTCACAGGCCCTCGATATCGTCTACTACCTGGTCGATCTCTACTGGATCGGTCACCTCGGGACCGACGCGGTCGCGGCGATGTCCTACTCGTGGCCGGTCATCTTTCTCGTCATCAGTATCGGGCTCGGGCTGACGACCGCGGGGACTGTCCTGGTCGCACAGAACAAGGGAGCCGGCCGGATAACTCACGCGAACACGGTAGCCGGCGGGACCGTCTCGTTCGTGACGACCGTCTCGATCGCGCTCGCGATCACCGGGTACGTGCTCACGCCGTGGTTGCTCGCACTCGTCGGCGCGACCCCCGGCACGGAACCGCACACGCTCGCCGTACGGTACACGCGCGTCACGTTCCTCGGTCTGGTGCCCATGTTCTGGTTCTTCGTTTTCGACTCGGTCTCCCGCGGCTGGGGCGATACGAGAACGCCGCTCAAACTGATGGGAGTCAGCGTGTTCGTCAACGTCCTCGTCGATCCGTTCTTCATCCACGGCTTTTCGGCCAACCCGATCTTCGACCGGGTCGGTCTCTACTCGGTGGAAGCGACGCTCTACGCGTGGACGGGATTCGCCGGCGCCGGCGTCGAAGGGGCCGCCGTAGCGACCGTTCTCTCTCGATCGATCGCCGCCGCGCTCGGCCTCTCCCTCCTCTTTTCCGGCCGGGTCGGACTCAAGGTCACGCTCGAGACCCTCCGATTGGGGCGATCGACGCTCGCAGAGATCGTCACGATCGGCGTCCCGACGGCGGTCGAGATGGGCTTTCGCGCGAGCGGCATCGCGATTCTGACGGCGATCATCGCGATCGAAGGCGACGCCGCCGTCGCGGCGTACGGTATCGCCGAATACCTCGCGGCGCTCCTGTTCTTACCGGCGCTCGGGCTCGCGAGGGGGACGGAGACGACCGTCGGGCAGAATCTCGGAGCCGATCAGGTGACGCGTGCGAAACACGCGGTGTACCTGAGTGCGGGAATGGTGGTCGTCGTCTTCGTACTCGTCGTCGCGGTCGCCTATCCGTTCGCGGAATCCATCGTCAGCGTCTTTCTCGCCGGCGAAACGAGCGACGGTTCCGCCGAGACCATCGTCGAGATGGGAGCCGCGTACGTGTGGATCGTCGGCCCCGCGATAATCTTCCTCGGCGTCTTCCAGGTGACGCTCGCAGCGTTTCGCGGAAGCGGTAACACGAAACTCGCGATGGTACTGTCCGTCCAGGAACTGTGGCTGTTCCGTCTGCCGTTGAGTTACGCGTTCCTCGTGTGGTTCGAGATGGGTATCGTCGGCGTCTGGTACGCGATCGCGTTGTCGTACGTCGTCTCGACGGCGATCTCGGCGGGGTGGTTCCGCCGGGGAACGTGGGTGACGTCCCCCTCGCTGTGAAGACGGGACGCGAACCACCTCGTTCCGGAGACGGGAGCTATCGTCGCGCTTCGCTCGCCGGGTGCGTTGGCGAACGGTTGGCCCCCTCATTCACTGGCGTCGAACTCACCCGAGTACCGCCATCAGGATCCGGTATTCGACGTCGTCCGTGCCGAAACGCGTCGCGTAGAACGTCGAGCTAACCCACGTCCTCCAGACCGGAACGAACAGCGCGACGAACCCGAGTACACCGGTCCACGAGAGATCGTCGTGGAGCCCGTGAGCGAGTTGGACGATGGCGACGACGAAGACGAGATCCAAGCACAGTTCCAACCGCGTCGCGTGGCGGGTGTCGACGGCAGTACCCTTCGTTCGCAACCGAGGCGGCCGAATCCGCGACTCGAACACCCTCCGCGACTACGACGGTGCTACCGGCGGGTGGGTAGCCCTGCCGGATGAGCGTGCACCCTCGAAGGGCCGATCTACCGGTCCAAGAACTCCTCCAGCACGGGGACGAGCGCCTCCGGTTCGACGTCGTGCGTCTGACCTTCCAGCGAGCGGTACTGCGCGTCCGGCAGGGCGTCCGCGACCGCTCGCGTCGCGTTTCGCGCCCACTCGGGGCTCTCCGCGCCGTCCAGCACGAGCGTCGGCGCCGTGACGGACGCCAGCCGTTCCGTCGGCAGCGACCCGTCGCCGACGACGGCCGTGTCGTAGGCGAGCGTCGGCGCGAGGGCTTCGAACGACGACCACATCGGCGAGGAGTGCAGACCGGCGACGGCGTCGGCAGGCATCCCGACCGCCGACGTCAGGAAGTACTCGACCGCGTCGCCCCGGCGATCGGCGGAGATGAGGTCCTCGAGTCGCGACGCGAACTCCGCCGGCGGTCGGGGACCGTCCTCGTCGACCCGGAACGGCGGCTCGTACAGCGCGAGTTTCTCGACGGCGAGTCCGTGAGCCGCGGCCTCGAGGGCGAGGACCGCGCCGGAGGACATCCCGAAGACGGACGCCGAGCCGCCGGCGTCGTCGACGAGCGCCTCGAGGTCCTCGATCTCGCGTTCGACCGCGTACGGTTCCACGTCGCCGCTGTCTCCTCGTCCGCGGCGGTCGTAGGTGTAGACGGCAAACTGCGGCGCCAGCAGCGCGGCCAGCGGCGCGCCCGCAGAGCGGTCGGTGAGCGCGCCGCCGACGACGATCAGCGGGGACCCCTCGCCGGATCGCTCGTAGGCGATGTCGGTGCCGTCGTTCGAACGCACGTTACCTGTTCGGCTGCTGTGTGTAGTGCTCGTCATGGGTGGTCGTCTCCGACTGCGGGCGTCTCTCCGTCGATACCGGCCGTCGGTAGCGTGTTCGTGGGTACATAGAGAACGCGCCTGAACGGCATAAAGGCGCCTCTCGGAGTCGTCGCGGCGCCTTCGGCCCTGCGTTTCGACGAGACGCCAGACCGACGCTATCCGGTGTCACAGCGTCGCGGCGTCCCGTCGACGTGGAGCCGCGATGCCCCGCCAGGCGGCCGTCGAGAGTCACCGTCGACGGCGAGTGAAAGTGAGTCGAGAGCCGACGTAACGCACGATATCGGCCACCTCGAGACCCCGTTCGTCCACTTTCACTCCGCCCGTGGCGCGAGTATATACGCTCAGAGAGCCTATGAAAGAATGAGGGAGAGTCGATGAGTAATTCTATCACGTTCGAGAGACGATCAGTGCGTCCCACCGCTTCCGATCGGCCGCGAGCCGTCACCCCGGAGGTCGTCGGATGACGGAACACGAATCCTCGAGGAGTCCCGCCGCGTTCGTCGGGCTCTCGAGTCTGTCAGAGCCGTTCGCGACGGAATCGGACCGCGCGGCCACCACGTCGGAGAACGGCACCGCCGACCGAACTGCCGGAGGCGAAGCCGTCGGGAGCGTCGACGATGAGGGTGAAACAGCCCTCGCGGTCGAAACCGAGGGACTCGTCAAACGCTTCGGCGAGACGACGGCCGTCGACGGGATCGACCTGGCGATCCCGTCGGGCGGCGTCTACGGCCTGCTCGGCCCGAACGGCGCCGGGAAGACCACCACCATCCGGATGCTCGCGACGCTGTTGCGTCCCGATTCCGGGACGGCGCGCGTGTTCGGCGACGACGTGGTGCGCGACGCCGACGCCGTTCGCGGACGGGTGAGCATGACCGGCCAGTTCGCGTCGGTCGACGAGGACCTCACCGGCCGCGAGAACCTCGTCCTGCTTGCGCGACTGCTGGGCTACTCGCGGTCGGGAGCCAGGGCGCGGACGGCCGAACTGCTCGAGGCCTTCGGGCTGACCGACGCGGGATCCCGACAGGTGAAGACCTACTCGGGCGGGATGCGCCGGCGCCTCGACATCGCGGCGAGCATCGTCGTCACGCCCGAGTTGCTGTTCCTCGACGAGCCGACCACCGGCCTCGACCCGCGAAACCGCACCCAAGTGTGGGAGATCATCCGCGCGCTCGTCTCGAACGGAACGACGGTGGTGCTGACCACGCAGTATCTGGAGGAGGCCGACCAACTCGCCGATCGGATCGCCGTCATAGACGACGGCCGCATCGTCGCCGAGGGGACGCCGAGCGAACTCAAGGCGTCGATCAGTTCGGGCGTCCTGGACGTCCGCGTCCGCGATCCCGATCAGCGCGAGGAGGCCAGACGGACGCTGACCCGGATCCTCAACGTCCCCGTCGATCTCGAGGCCGATCCGGCGGCGCTGTCGGCCCGCGTCGAGGAGACCGATCGCATCGCCCACGCGTTCGTGGAGCTCTCTCGAGCCGAGATCGAGGTGACGGAGTTCGCGCTGGGCCAGCCCAGTCTCGACGAGGTGTTCCTCTCGCTGACCGATCGGCCGGATCGAGAGTCCGAAACGGCAACTGCGCCCGCGGTCGCGGACGCCGAGGAGGGATCGCGATGAGCGACGAGCCCGCGACCGCCGAGCCCGACGTCGAAACGCTCCGGTCGGTGGTGTCGGACCGGCAGCGCCCGCCGCGGCCGAGCGCCCTGTCCGCGTCGCTCACGTTCGGCTGGCGGGCGCTGCTGAAGATCAAGCACGTCCCCGAGCAGCTGTTCGACGTGACCGTCTTCCCCGTCATGTTCCTGCTGATGTTTACCTACCTGTTCGGCGGCGCGCTCGCGGGATCGACGAGCGCGTACCTGCAGGAACTCCTGCCGGGAATTCTCGCCATGACGGTCGTGTTCATCACCATCTACACCGGCGTCACGCTGAACGACGACATCGACGAGGGCGTCTTCGATCGGTTCCGCACCCTGCCGGTCTGGCAGCCCTCGGTCATCGTCGGCGCGCTGCTCGGCGACGCCGTCCGCTACATGATCGCCTCGACGATCGTCGTCGGACTCGGGCTGGTGCTCGGCTTCCGGCCCGACGGCGGCGCCGTCGGCGTGCTCGCGGCGGTCGCGCTCTTGCTGGTGTTTGCCTTCAGCCTCTCGTGGATCTGGACTGCGCTCGGGTTCGTCATGCGCAGCCCCGAGTCGCTCATGGGCGTGAGCATGATGATCATGTTCCCGCTCACGTTCGTCAGCAACATCTTCGTCGACCCGTCAACGTTGCCCAGCTGGCTCGAGGCGTTCGTCGACGTCAACCCCTTCAGCCACCTCGTCGTCGCGATGCGGGGGCTGATGCACGGGTCCGCGACGGCTGGCGAAATCGGGACGGTGCTGCTCATGTCGGTGGTATTCGTTGCCGTCTTCGGGCCGCTCACGATGTACCTGTTCCGCAACGAAAACTAGGGGCTCGATGGGCGCAGATCCGCGGCACCGACTCCACGAAAATGCTACTTTTTGACGGGTTCTCGTGGAATTGTCGACGACAGGTGCGAACTGACCGCGACGATCAGCGGTAACAGTGTATACACGACCCCTCTCAACACGACGCGATTCCGATTCCGACGCCGAACGTAATATCAATCCTATATTACAAGATATCGAATATGATTGGTCACTCGAGTAGTTCGACGGTCCCGTTCGTTCCGTCGACGCGGATCCGCTGTCCGGTTTCGATACGTCGAGTCGCCTCGGAGACCGACACCACCGCTGGCAGCCCGTATTCGCGTGCGACGAGCGCGCCGTGGCTCATTCGGCCGCCGACTTCGACGACCATTCCCGACGCGTTCAGAAACAGCGGCGTCCAGCCGGGATCGGACGACGGTGCGACGAGGATCTCGCCCTTCTCGATCGTCTCCTCGGTGGGGTCGCGAACGACTCGAGCGCGACCTTCGACGACGCCGCCCGAGACGCCGGTCCCGACGAGCGCACCGTCCGGGACGTCCTCGCGGTCGCGCTTCGGGCTCGGCGCTTCGCCTTCGCTGGTCAACACCGGCGGTGCGTCCATCGACGCGTAACATTCGAACTCGGCGCGTCGAACCCCGATGTCGACCTCGATCGGGTCGCCGGCCAGCGCGGCGAGGAGTTCGTCCGCTCGGAGGAACCACACGTCTTCTGCGGCGTCCAGCGTTCCCTGAGTGGCGAGCGTTTCGCCGGCCTCACGCAGCACGTCGCGCCACGCCGCGAACATGTACGCGGCCCCCTGTTTCGGGTACTCGCGCGTCTGGATGTATCCGCGATAAGTCCGAACGAGTCGACGGACCAGTCGCCGCCGAATCGGTCCGAGAGCGCCCCGATCGGCCCTGTGCTCGAGTCGCCTGGCCGACGCGATCGCCTCGCGCTGCATCTGTCGGACGTGCTCGCGGTGTTCGCCGGCCGCCCCGTGTTCGAGGTTCGCTCTGACCGTCGCGATCAGTCCGGACGGGTCTTCGCACCATCGGGGACGGCTGACGTCGATTTCGCCGGTCGCCCGGTGACCGAATTCCGCCAGGAACTCCTCGAGAGCAGCCGCGAACACCTCGCCGCCGTCCACCGATTCGATCTCCTCGAGGGAGGCGTCCCGTCGGAGTGCATCGGCGACCGCGGGGTGAGCGCGAGCGACGTCCGCGAGATCCCCCAACCCGAGGTTGATGCGCGTCACCACTTCATTGGGAAAACCCCGGCCGACGGCGTTGACGTCTTCGGGAGCGTCCGGGAAGAGTCCCGCCAGCACCTCACCGGCTATCAACGCCGCGAAGAGCGGGCCGGCGGGCGGGAAGTCGATCGCTTCGTCCAGGGAATCGAAGACGGCGCGAACGCGGTCGGCGGTGTCGTCGGTGGCTCGGACCGCCGCGGCGATGTTCGTTCCCCAGGCGGTCCACTTGGCTTCCTCGTTCGCCGGCAGGGCGGGGTCCCCGACGAACGCGCCGGGGAGGCCGTCGAGCATCGACGAGACGAACGGCACGGACGCCTTCGTCGCCGTCCACGCCGACCCGGCGAGCGTCGGAGCGGCGGCGACCGTGTCGACCACCGACCGATCGTCGCGAAACGCATCGCCGCGTCGCTCGAGGAGATCCTCGAGCGCGTCGCCCATCGGTTCGCTGGTTCCCGCCATGTAGTTCGGAACGCCGTTTCGGACGCCCGGGGTCCGCAAGAACGTCGTCACGTCCATGTAGACGCGACCTCCCGCCTCGGCCGCCCACTGCGTTTCGGCCCCGAATCCGAACTCGGCGAATGTCGTCTGCGTGTACGACAGCCAGATGTCGCGAACGAGCGGCGGCATCGCTTCCGCGAACGCCTGGGCGTGTCCCAGACTCACGTAGACGTGCAGGCGATCGTCGTCGGGTTCGGGCGACGGAACGGGAAACAGCGACGTGATCGGTCGCGATTGCACGAGATAGACGTCCCCGTCCTCGAGACACCACTCGACGTCCTGGGGGCGTCCGAACAGTTCCTCGACGTCCTCGCCGAGCGCCGCTAGCGTTCGAACCTGTTCGTCGGTGAGGACGCGCTTCGTTCGATCGCGCGGTCGAAGCTCGATCGTCTCGGTTCCGCCTTCGGGATTCGAACGGACGGCGACGCGCTGGTCGTTGACCTCGTAGTCGACGATATCGGCGGATCGAGTGTCGAATCGGACTGAGTCGGCGGTCGCCGCGCCGGAGACGAGCGCCTCGCCGAGGCCCAGGCCGGCCTCGATCGACGTGATTCGACGGTTCCCAGTCGTCGGATCGGCGGTGAAGAGGATCCCGGACGTGTCGGGCTCGAGCATCCGCTGCACGGCGACCGAGAGCGCGACCTCTTCGTGTGAGATGTCGTTTCGGGCGCGGTACGCGATCGCGCGGTCCGTAAACAGACTCGCCACGCACGCGCGGACCCGATCTACGAGATCGTCGATCCCGCGAACGTTGAGGAACGTCTCCTGCTGCCCGGCGAACGACGCCTCCGGGAGGTCTTCCGCCGTCGCGCTCGAGCGAACGGCGTACGCGTCCTCGGGCCCGCTCGCGTGCTCGTCGTAGGCGTTCTCGATCGCATCGCGGACCTCCGCCGGCACCTCAAGGTCGCGGATTCGTTCGCGAACGGCCGCTCCGGCCGCCGCGATCGCTTCCGTGTCCGTCGGGTCGAGGTCCGAGAGCTCGCCGATCGAGTCTCGGAGCGCCTCGTCGTCGACGAGTCGTCGGTAGGCGACGGTCGTCACGCAGAACCCCGACGGAACCGGCATCCCCGCAGCGGTGAGTCGAGCGAGATTCGCGCTCTTGCCGCCGACGAGCGCGCGGTCGGTCGCTTCCGGATCCGTCAGGGAGACGACGTAGGGGCCGCTCGTCCGGGGACGATCCCGGTCAGTCATCTGCCGTCTCCGTCGTATCTGAGTCCCGCGTCAACCCCGCCGCGACGGCGGCGATGAGGGTATCTCGGACGGCGGGGTATCGATCTTCGCCGATCTGTTCCTTCTGCTGGACGAGTCGGGTGGTCGCCCGGATCGCGTGCGCGACGGCCTCGGGATTCGCACCCACGACTCTCCCCTCGTCGTACCAGCGCTCGATGTACGGCAGGAACACTTCGACCGACTGCGCTCGCTTCTCCGAGAGTTCGTCGTCCGAGACCTGGTTTCGCAGGTACGTGACCTCGTCCTCGAGAATGACCTTCCGGAGAAGCGGGTTCGATTCGAGCTCGTCGAGGGTTTCCTCGAGCAGCGTCGCGATCGCCGTTTCCGGATCGTCGTGCGTCTCGAAGGAAACGCGCAGCAACCGGGGGATCAGTTCCTCGGCGTATCGCTCGAGGATATCGAGGTAGAGGTCCTCCTTGGAATCGTAGAACTGGTAAAACGTCCCGGTACCGATCCCCGCCGATTCGGTGAGTTCCGTGATCGTCGTCTTGCGCACCCCCTGACGAGCGAACCGCTCGCGCCCGGCGTCTCGAAGCGATTGGCGAACCCGTTCTCGCTTCTCGTCAGTAAAGGTCGGCACGATCGTCCTCCAGTTTCTCCGACTTCGGCACTCGTGAGCGAGTGAGCGCGCGTTCGAACGCGATCCCGACTCGATCCGTCCGCGTGGGCTTCATGCCACTGGGTAGGCCGTATGAATATTTGGAGTTTTCGTTCAGATGTTCAGATCCTCGGCGACCGTCGAACTCCTCGAGATCGCTTTTCGTGCACAGATCGGCGATCGGTGCGGTCAGACCGCCTTCGCTTCGGGCTCGAGTGGCGCTTCGCTCGCGAAGGTGACGACCCGATGCGTAACCATCCGCGGTGATCAGTACGGACGCCGCCGGTCGCGGACGCCCGCTCTCAGAGCACCCGCCGAACGAGCCGATCCGGCAACAGATCGAAGGCCCACGCGATCAGCCGCCAGCGCCGCGTGACGTAGGCGTGGTCGCGCTCCTTGCGGATCGCTCGAGCGATCCCCGCGGCCGCCGTCTCGGGCGAACACTCCCAGAACGAGCCGTAAGAGAGGTCGGTGTCGACGAACCCCGGTTCGATCGTGGTGATCGTCACGTCGGCGTCGCTGCCCGTCTGGCGCTCGCGCAGCCCCTCGAGGTACGTCGAGACGAACGCCTTCGACGCGTTGTACGCCTGCGTGCCGCCGTTGCCGAAGTGGGCCGCGACCGAGGAGATGCCGACGAGGTGACCGTCCCGCTCGCTCGCGTGATCGGGCGTCTCCTCGAAGTACTCCATCGCGGCCGTCGCGATCGCGACGAAGCCGCGGACGTTGACGTCGACGGTTCGGCGTTCGCGCTCCCACTCGAGGTCGTAGTTCGCGTCGGCCACGCCGGCGCTGACGACGACCAGATCGACTGACGGCATGGCGCCCGCGAGTTCGAAGAAGCCCTCGCGGGCGTCGTCGGTGTCGGTGACGTCCATCGTCGCGACGTACGATTTGGTGGGGAGTTCGCTCCCGATCCGTCGCATCCGTTCCGTTCGTCGAGCCGCCAGTCCGATCTCGTAGCCCTCGTCGGCCAGTTTCCGTGCGAGCGCTTCGCCGATCCCCGACGACGCGCCGACGATTATCGCCCCGCGTGTCTCCGTCATACACCAGTGGTCCGGTCGCGACGACGTAACGATACTGGAGGCGGAACTTGCCGCGAACTCGCCGCGGCCGTGCCGAATGCCATACGCCTTTGGCCCGTCCCGTGGTCGAGGACGGTATGGTCGACGCGATCACGATCCTCGCAGTCGCCTTGCTCGTCGGCGGCGTCGCCGGGACCCTCCTGCCGCTCGTTCCCGGCGGGTTGCTCTCGCTGTCGGGGCTGTACCTCTACTGGTGGCACTCCGGCTTCGCCGACCCGGGGACGATCACGCTCGTCGTCCTCACCGTCCTCGGCCTCCTGACGCTCTTCGCCGAGTTCTTCGCCGGTTCGCTCGCGGCTCGAGCCGGCGGCGCGTCGTGGACGACCACCTCCGTCGCCGCCGTCGTCGCCGTCGTCTCGATGCTCGTCGTCGGTCCCCTCGGGCTACTCGTCGGCCTGTTCGGGACGGTGTTCGTCCTCGAGTACGTCAGGCGGGGGGACGCCGCCCACAGCACCCGTTCCGCGCTCTACGCGACCGTCGGCACCCTCGCCTCGACGGCGATTCAGGCGATGTTGACGACCACGATCCTGCTCGGGTTCGTCGTCGCGGTCTTCGTGTTCTGAGCCGGTCGGGCGTTGCTCGCTCGTCGTCCACTCCCCGCTCGTACCCTACCGGCCGTCGTCCGACCGTCCCTCGAGTCCACTCGGCGCAAACACTGAGTCGGCTGCCGTCGTACGGGTCACTATGGAGTGTACCGAGGACGATTGCGACCGGCCCGCCGCCGTCGAACTCCACATCCCCTGGACCGACAACCGGCTGGTCTGTGCCGCCCACGCGCGGGTCCTGGGCCGACGAGACGGGGTCGTCGCCGATCCGATCGTCGAAACCGGGGACGACCTCCTCGAGAACGGCGAGTAGGGTCGGACTCGAGTCGTCGATACGCTGACGAGTTACTATCCAACCTCCTCGACTCGTTCACGGGTTAGAGACGTTCTCGGCGGCGGAAACGAGCGTTTCCAGAAGAGATATGACGGGATGACTGCTTGCACATCACAGTACACCATGCACGCCGATCGACGAACCTTCATTCAGCGCTCGAGTCTCGTCACTGCAGGGCTGTTCGCCGCTGCAGGCAGTACGAACGTCGTCGGAGCCGCGTCTCAGCCCGCGGAGACGGGTCGAGTCGAAGGTCGGCTCACGTACGGCGGACTGCCCGTCGAGGACGTTACGGTCACGTTCGACGGCGAACGCGATACCCAAAGCGCGAGCAACGGCTCGTACGACCAGGCACTCGAGCCCGGCACGTACACGCTCGCGGTGGATGCCGACGGCTACGTCCGCGACTCTCGAGAGATCGAGGTCGAGTCGGAAGGGGCGGTCACCGCCGATTTCGACCTCCAGCGCGAGTGGGGGCCGGGCGAGGGAGAACTCGACGTCGCCGTGATCGAGGAGGGCGGCGGGTCGACGATCGAGTCTCGAGTGACCGTCTACGGGAACGGCGAGGAACACAGCGTGATCGCTCCGGACGGTCGGGTCCCGGACGAGGACCGCTGGACGCGCGGGTTCGTCGTTTCCGAGGGCTGGTGGGAGGTTCGCGTCTCGGACGTCGACGGCTACGGCGACGGCTACGACGAGGTCTACGTCGAAGCGGACGAGAGCGTTCGATCGCTGGTCGAACTCCCCACCGAAGCGCGAACGATCCACGGCGACGGCTGGCTCTCCGGTACGGTCACCGACGACGACGGCGAGCCGATCCCGAACGCGATGGTTCGGATCAAGACCGATCGCTCGACGATGATCGAACCGACGACCGAGGCGGGCGAGTTCACCGTCGAACTCCCACACGGTCAGTACACGCTGGATATCTCGGAAGACGGCTACGAGCGCCTCGAGACGGACGTCGCCGTCCGGTTCGGCCGCGTGACGGAGCGGGACGTGACGCTCGAGGCGGAGTGATCGACTATCGGTCGGAAGACCACCGTGGGCGCCACGTACACACGGGATTCGTGACGGATCGACGTGGAGCGAGCAGCCGAGATGCAAGCCCGCCAACGCGAACAGTCGGACGGATACTCCGCCGATGCGAGCGGGTGGAATCCGCCGGTAAGAACCGCGTTTCGGATCCGTTTTTCCATCGACGGAATTTATCCGTCTGTGGAACCATCTCGGGACTATGGGAATGTTCGAGCGGCTTGGCGAGACGGTCGAGCGATTCAAACAGGAGGCGGTGTCCGCTCGAGACGAGAGTGCCGACTATCGGTGCCGGAACTGCGACACCGAGATCTACAGCAACCAGGAGCAGTGTCCGGAGTGCGGCAGTACCGAAATCGAGCGCGTCACAGACGTCGAAACCGAGACGGCCGAGGAATCCGAGACAGCCGAGAAACCCGAGATGACCGGGAAACCCGAGACGGACGAAACGACTGAAACCGTCGAGACGACTACGGAAACGGCCGCAGTCGAAGAAGCCGGGACCGCCGACGGAACTGCGGAAACCGAGAACGACGTGGTAATCGAAGAGGCTGAGGAAGCCGAGAAAACCGAAGAGTAACCGAACTCGAGTACCGAACGGGGAGTAGCTAACTCAGTCGTGCGCGTAGTAGACGACGGTCTCGTCCTCGTCGTGGCGATCGATTCTCGCGAAGCCGACGCGTTCGAACTGCACGACCTCGTCAGTGGCGAGGTCGCCGACGGCGGGTTCGGCGTGGCCCCGGACGTCGCCGTCGGGGGTTCGCATCCGGACGGCGACGCTCTCGTCCGCTGGCACCCAGTGAACGACGTCGACGTCACCCTCGCGGACCACGTCGATGTCCTCGCCCGTGTACTGGAGCACGTCTCGCGTGAACTGGAAACAGCCCAGTCCCTTGAGCCAGATCCGGTCTTCGCGCTGTGGGAGGTCGTCCGACTCGAGCATCACGGAGTCGCCGACGGGAATCTCGCGGACGCCGCGCTCCTCGTGGTTGGGATGGAGCGGCGGATTCGCCTCGTCGGGCGGGCTTCCGCCCAGCGGAACCTGGTTACCCTCGCGGACGAAGAACCGCCGGTCCGTCTCCTCGTCGATCAGGTCGCGGTTGTTCGCGTAAATCGTACTCATCGCGAGGTCGACGTCGCTGGTCGACGTGCCGAGGCCGGCCATCGACTCGACGATGGCTTCGCCGCGAATCCCGCGACGTCGGAGGCTCTTGAGCGTCGGCGCGCGCGGGTCGTCCCAGCCGTCGAGTTCGCCTTTCTCGATCAGTTCCGCGATCGTCGAGGTGCTCATCTTCACGTCGTAGGCGTCGATCTGGACGTGGCCCCAGTGGACCACTTCGGGATACTCCCAGCCGAAGTAGTCGTAGACGAACTGCTGGCGCTTGGCGGAGTCCTGCAGGTCGATGCCGCGGATGATGTGGCTGATCTCGAGCAGGTAGTCGTCGACTCCCGACTGGAAGTCGAGCATCGGCCAGCAGCGGTACTCGCTGGCCTCCTCGCGCGGGTGGGGCGTGTCGATCATCCGGAACGCGACCCAGTCGCGCAGGGCGGGGTTTTTGTGTTCGATGTCGGTCTTGACCCGCAGGACCATCTCGCCGCTGCTGTACTCGCCGTCGACCATGGCCTCGAACTCGGAGAGCACGGTGTCGACGTCCTTGTCGCGGTGCGGACACGGCTCGCCCGAGTTCTTCAGCTCCGAGAACTCTTCGCCCGAACACGAGCAGGTGTAGGCCCCGCCCAGTTCGATCAACTCGCGGGCGTGGTCGTAGTAGGTCTCGAGGCGGTCGCTCGCCCGGTAGGTCGCGTCGGGTTCGAAGCCGAGGTAGTCCAGATCCTCGAGGATTGCGTCGTAGGCCTCGAGATCGGGGCGTTTCGTCTCGGGATCGGTGTCGTCGAATCGGACGCAGAACCAGCCGTCGTAGCGCTCCTTGTAGCTGCCGATGACGGCCGGCATTCGGGCGTGACCGACGTGCCACGGGCCGTTGGGGTTCGGCGCGACGCGCATCCGAATCTCGTCGTGATCGTCTGCGTGCGGGAGGTCGGGCAGGTCGTGTTCGTCTTCCTCGTCCTCGGCTTCGATCTCCGCGAGTTCCTCGGGAGCGAGTTCCTCGAGGCGCTCGCGTTTTTCCTCGTAGGAAAGGTCGTTGACCCGACCGATGACGCCGCCGGCGATGCCCGGAATCTCGTCGCCGTGCTGGCGAAAGTCCGGGTTGTCGCCCATCAGCGGCCCCATGATCGCGCCGACGTCGGCGTCGCTCTCGTGTTTGACCGCGTTCAACAGCGCGTGTTTCTCCGCCTCGCGCTCAACGCGCTCTCGTAACTCGTCGTCCATTACCGAGACGTATTCGGTCCCAGCCCAAAACCTCCGCGATGTGCGCTTGACCGATCCAGCGAATGGTACGTCAGAATCGATTTAACCAATTGGGTCTTCCCCGGAGTGCCGATTTGACATCCTCCTCGCCCTGAAGGGGCGTGACGAGATGGTGAAGCCATCTCGATTCACACCCGAAAACGCGAAGCGTCTTTCGGGACGAGGACTCCCGCGTTGGGATCTTGTGGTTTACAACGTGGCCTGTTCTTGCGGTGCAAAGCAGCCGCTCTCTGAATCGAACAGGTACGTTGATGGCTGTGCCAACCAGCCGTTACTCCTATCTCCCCCATCACAGGCGAGACTCGGAGATACTTTCTGTCGAATATTCTCAGCACCGTTGACGTCAGCGTTCATCGTCGTACCACACTCGTCACACACGTATAATCCGCGTTCAACACGGTTTGCCTTCCGCGTGTAACCGCAGCACGAACACGACTTTGATGTGTTGCGCTCTGACACCTGCTCCACTGTGATTCCTGCAGCTTCAGCTTTGTAGTCAAGCATCTCAGTGAACCGATCAAATGCCCATGAGTGCAAGTCGAGATTGCCGTGCTTGCCCCAATTCTTTGATTCGCCGTTCCCCTCATTTTCACGGATACCAGAAAGGTCTCCAATGACGATGGTGCGAACACTTTTTTCGACACATCGTTGGACGATGTGTTTTGAGAGCGTGTGGAAGTAGTGTGTCCGACGGTTCGATTTCTTCTGGTTCAGCCGAGTGGCCTGCTCTGAATCAGAGTCATCACATCGGGCGAGTCTCTTGCTGAAGTAGTAGTCATCCTGCTTGAGACAATTTAACGGGTACAACTCGCTGTAGCCGTCCTCGTAGGCGAGCGCGGCGAAGTTGTTGATGCCGAGGTCGATGCCCACGGTCTTTTTGCCGGGGAATTCAGAAACTTCGATTTGGACGTTGCAAACGAAGTGCAGTTCCCATTCGTCCCCGTTCCAAACCACTCTCACTTGTTGGACATTTTCCACCGTAGAGAGGTCAACGTTCGGGCGAGTTTGGAACTCGCAGAGGATGAAATCTGACCAGTAGCCTTTGAGGTTTGAGCCTTTACTGAATCGAACTCTGTTGTACTTGGTGTCAAGTTTAAAGCCAGCGGTTTTGAACGTAACCGTTGAACGCGGGTGTTCGTCGCCGTGCTTGCGGTACTTTGGTGGGTTCGCTCGATGATCTCCGTTTTGTCGTTTTACGTACCATCCGTTGAACGCCTCAGCAAGTTCTTGCAATACTCGCTGTGCTCAATGAGCGAAGCTCATTGGCATCACGAGACGGCTTTGCCGTCTCGAACGAACTTGACTGAGAATGCAGGTCATCATAGCGTTCGTGCGACTTCAGGTACGAGGTGAGTTCGTTGTGGCCGGGAATATGGCCGATTTCCGACCACACACGGTCACAAACCCACCGTCCAACGTTCCAGAGTTTTGAAGCGCCGAACCCAAGGGCGTCAAGGTCGTCTTGCACCTGTGAGTGGTTTCGTATGGAAGCGGTATAGGTACGCGTGACGACCTGTTCCCCATACATAATTTTCATTATTAGAATTCTTGAATGTTTGGATTGCGTGTCAGTAGAATACTTAGTAGTGTCATTGACGATAAAGTTGTTAGTCAGCTTCATCCCGTCCTCGAAAAGCTATGCTTTTTGGGTTTGGTTCGAGACGGCTCTGACATCTCATCATCATGAGAGACGTGGGCACCTCGAACGATAGTAGGAACGAAGCTCTCACTAGTCTTCTATAGATCAGTCCTACTTTTTGGCAAAGCGGACGGGGAGTAAAGATCCGATACAAGGAGAAACTGAACGAGCGCGTCAAATCCAGCCTGAGCGAGCGGGACTACGTCTTCCCGCCCTACGATGCGAACCAACTCCGTGCGATCCTCGAGTCACGCAAAGACGCGTTTCAGGACGGCGTGCTCGAGGACTCGGTGATCCTGAGAGTTGCGGCGCTGGCCGCGAAAGAACACGACGACGCACGAAAGGCGATCGACATCCTCCGGTACGCCGGCGAGATCGCCGACGAGAACGCCTTGGAAACGGTCACCGAAGAACACGTCAATCAGGCCCACACTCGAGAAAAGCAGAATCGGCTGGCAGAACTCATTTCGAAACAGCCGCCACACTCGAAACTGCTCCTGCAGGCGCTCGCGTTTCGCACCCAACAGGCTCCCGAGGACGACCCGGCGGTTCCAACGTCGAATATTTACTCGACGTACGAAGTGCTCTGCCAACAGGAAGGTGCGGATCCGCTTCGAATCCGACGGGTCCGCGAGTTGCTCAGCGAACTGGCGTTTCTCTCGATTATCGAACAGACCCGGAAGGGACGCGGTCACGGGAAAGGCGCGCACACGATTCACGAACTCGTCGATAATCCGGAACTGGTTCTCAAGGCCTGCAAGTCGGTGTAGCCGTATCGCACTGTACCGACGGCTCGTCGGTCAGTTACACTCACGATACGAAGTCGATCCGAGACGCACGTCAGCACGCTATCCCGAGAGAAAAGCTGACGAGAAGCCGATCAGTAGCCGCGTTCGATCAGGTAGTCCGCCAGATCACAGAGCAGGTCGCGGGCCTCGTTGTCCGGGAGGACCTCGAGTCGCGCCTTGCCCTGATCGACGAGATCGCGAGCCTTCTCGTTCGCGTAGCTGATCGAGCCGGCCTCCTCGAGTTCGGCGACGGCATCGTCGATCTCGGCCTCGGTGACCGCATCGACGTCGGTCGTATCGACCAGCCCTTCGATGTCGACGCCCTGATCGCGGGCGTGGACGGTGATCAGCGTCTGTTTGTTCTCGACGAGGTCGCTGCCGCGTTGCTTCCCGAGTTTCTCGCTCGGGACGGTCAGATCGAGGACGTCGTCCTGAATCTGGAACGCGCGGCCGATGTCGAGTCCGTAGCCGTAGAGGGCGTCGATGGTCTCGTCGTCGGCTCCCAGCAAGATCGCGGGGAGACACGCCGAGGCCGCGTACAGCACGGCCGTCTTCTGTTCGACCATCTCGAGGTACTCCTCGGGAGTGACGTCGGTGCGATTCTCGAAGGTGACATCCAGCGACTGGCCCTCACAGATCTTCGTACAGGTCGTCGCGAGGATCCCGAGCGCGTCGACGGTCCGATCGGGTTCCGCACCCGTCTCGAGCATAATCTCGAACGCCTTCGAGTAGAGCGTGTCGCCGGCGAGGATCGCCGTCTCGAGGTCGTACTCCTTGTGGACGGCCGGAACGCCGCGTCGGAGGTCGTCGTCGTCCATGATATCGTCGTGGATCAGCGTGAACGACTGGATGACCTCGACGCTGACGGCGGCGTCCATGAGATCGATCGTGTCGCCGTCGACCGTGGGAAACGCTCGGTACTCCTCGCTGAGTGGCTCGGCGTCGACGAGGGCCTCCCCCGTCGCGAGGAGCACCGTCGGGCGGAGTCGTTTTCCGCCGGCGTCGAGCAGATACCGCGACGCCTCGTAGAGCCGTTCGGGTCGTTGGATCGGTAACTCCTCGGGGATGGCCTCGTTGACCTGCTCGCGGCGCTTCCGAACCGCCTCGAGCACCGCCTCTTCTCGTGCCTCTGGGGTCGTCATATCAGTCGACAAGCTGGATGAGGTTACCGTTGCGCGTCACGTGAACGTCTCGACCCATCTGGTAGCCTTCGCTCTCACAGAGGTTGACGTATCCGGAGAAGCCTTTCAGATCCTGGTGGGCGGGAATGATGTTCTGGGGCTGGAGCGCGTCGAGCATCTCGTAGTGGCCCTCCTGGTTGAGGTGGCCGGAGACGTGGATGTCGTCGTAGATGCGGGCGCCCTGCATGCCGAGCAGTTTCTCGGCCTGATAGCGCTGACCCTCGTTGGTCGGCTCCGGAATGACGCGGGCGGAGAAGACGACCTTGTCGCCGTCGTCCAGTTCGTACGGCGTCTCGCCGCGGGCCATCCGGGTGAGCATCGCGCGCGGCTCGCCCTGGTGGCCGGTGACGACCGGCAGGAAGTTCTCCTTGCCCTCGTTCATGATCCGTTTGAACGTGCGGTCGACGGACTTGCGGTGACCGAACATCCCCAGATCGTCCGGGAAGTCGACGAAGTCGAGTCGCTCGGCGGTTCCGGAGTACTTCTCCATCGAGCGACCGAGGAGAACCGGCTGGCGGCCGATGTCCTTGGCGAACTCGACCAGCGAGGTCACACGCGAGATGTGACTCGAGAACGTGGTCGCGACGATCCCGCCGTCGTAGTCCTCCATGCTGTAGAGGACGTCGCGGAGGTGTTCGCGGGCGACGTTCTCGCTCGGGGTTCGCCCCTTCTTGTTCGCGTTGGTACAGTCCTCGATGTAACAGAGGACGCCGTTGCCCTCGCGCCCGATTTCGCGGAAGCGCTTCATGTCGATCGGGTCCCCGATGACCGGCGTGTGGTCCATCCGTTTGTCCAGTCCGTAGACGATGGCCCCTTCGGGCGTGTGGAGGACCGGGTTGATCGCGTCGATGATCGAGTGGGTGACGTTGACGAACTCGAGTTCGACGTTGCCGGAGTCGCCGATCGACATCGTCTCGCCGGCGTCCATCTTGATTAGGTCGTTCTCGACGCCGAACTTCTGCTCGCCTTCGATCTGCTGTTTGACGAGTTCGATCGTAAACGGCGTCGCGACGACGGGGGCGTTGTATCGATGAGCCAGTTTCGAGATGGCACCGATGTGGTCCAAGTGACCGTGGGTCGGAACGATCGCCTGCACGTCGCCCTCGAGATCGGACATGATCCGGTCGTCCGGAATCGCGCCCATGTCGATCAGGTCGAGGCTGTGCATCCGTTCGGTTTCGACGTTGTCGTGGATCAGCACCTGCGAGAGGTTCAGACCCATGTCGAAGATAACGACGTCTTCACCGGCGCGGACGGCAGTCATCTGCCGGCCGACTTCTTCGTAGCCGCCAATTGTTGCGATTTCGATTTCCATGGTTCGTTGTACTGAAAGCCGTGTAGTGGACTCTCGTCGAAACGGTCCGCGGACTCCCGGTCGTGCGGCCCCGGCTTCTTGCAGCGCGTCGGCCATCCCGCTATGCGTCCGCGGCGACTATCGCCGCCGACCGACCGACGGCACCGCCGTCGGTCGCGGACGCACTTGCCCGCGGGTTTCGCTACTGGCTCATACACGCCGGGGTGTTAAAAACACAGTGGGTTAGTCGCCTCCGACCGCGACGACCAAACGAACGGTAGCCCGGCCAACGCACCAGCCACCGGTAATTCGGCGAACTGAATCCTCGAGCGGACCGACCGTGGGAATGGGGGCGAACACGTCGCGAATCACTCCCATCCTCCTCGACCTCGATGGGGTGAGTACTGGTCGATTGTCCCGTATCCGACGTATCTGGCGTTAGAATTGTTCCCCCGTTCGCATCGGAGACCTGCGGACACGGAGCACGAATCGAGTGCTGAGTCGACACGTACGTTTTTATCGCGAGGGATTCGATACTGCAATACCACAGTTATGACCCCGAGATCGGTGACACGCGACCTGGTAACTTCCCTCTCGCCAGTCGTCGGCGTCGGTCTCACCGTCGCGATTACGCTGCTAGCAGGGATCGCTGTCGGCCTCGTCGCAGTAGCGGTCGTCGGGTGAACGATCCCCGTACGTACAGTAGATTACTCGATCGTCGTTCCCGAACGCTCCCCGCCGAGGAACGAGTCCAATTCCTCGAGGCCGAAGATCGACGCCTCGGCCTCGAGATCGAGCAATGCCCGTACCTTCGCGGCCATCCCGCCGGTCACATCGGTCGCGTCGCTGGCACCCAGAACGGCCTCGACGTCCTCGTACGCCGAAATACGCTCGATTACCGCGTCGTCGTCGTCCAGGACGCCCGGGACCGTCGAACAGAGCCCGATCCGGTCTGCCTCGAGGTCGCGAGCCAGTTCGGCGACCAGTTCGTCGCCGCTGACGACGGTCGCGCCGGCGCCCGCGTGGGCGATCATATCGCCGTGAAGCACGGGGACGAACCCCTCCTCGAGCAGCGTCTCGACCTGCCCGGTCGGGAGTTCGAGACGCCCTTCCTCGTCGCGGTGACCCGCCGAGAACGGGTGTACTGGAATCGCGTGAACGTCGCGCTCGAGCAGCCGCGTCAGCACGAACTGGTTCAGCGTCTTCATCGCGCCGTGGATCTCGAGCGCCGCGGCGGCGTCGTGCGTTCCCGCGGTCGTGGAGACGCCGCGTTTGCTGGCGTTGTGGTGGCCGAAACTGCCGCCGCCGTGGACGATGACGAGGTTCTCGGTCCCCTCTACGACCGCATCTGCGACCGCAGCGGCCGCTCGCTCGAGCGCCTCGCCGTCGAGCGTTTCGGGTCGGTCCTTGTCCGTGATGACGCTGCCGCCGAGTTTCAGGACGATCATTCGAGTCGTTCCACCCCGGTTTCGGCGAGTTCGGCGCGGAAGGTGTCCTCACAGCCCGGCGTGTACGACAGCGCCGTCTCGGTCTCGTCGGTCGGATCGAGCGCGACGATACAGCCGCCGCCGCCGGCCCCCGTCAGCTTCGCGCCGTGAGCCCCGGCGTTGCGGGCCGCCCAGACCATCGAATCGAGCGAGCGCGAGGAGACGCCGAGCGCCGACAGCAGACCGTGGTTGAAATCCATCAGTCGACCGATCTCCTCGATGTCGTCCGCGGCGAGCGCCTGCTCGCCGTTCCGGACGATGTCGCCGATCGATTCGACCGTGTCGGCCGCGAACTCGTACTCCTCGCGGAGGCTGCGAACGCCGGCGACGAGTTTCCCGGTGTCGCCGGCCCCGCCGTCGAAGCCGACCACGATCGGCAGGTCGGGTGCGTCGAGCGACCGACAGTCGTCACCCTCGACGCGGACGGCACCGCCCGTGGCCGAACAGAACGTATCGGCTCTGGAGGCCTGTCCGCCCTGCACCTCGTACTCCGTCTGGTAGGCCCGCTCGGCGAGTTCGTCGGTCTCGAGCGTCGTCCCGAGTTCGCGTGTGCCGGCGTCGATCGCGGCGACGGCGACGGCCGCCGACGATCCCAGACCCGCACCGAGCGGGATGTCGCTCTCGATCGTGACGTCGAAGCCGACCTGGTCCTCGCCCGTGACGTCCCGAACCTGCTCGATCGCGCTGTCGACGTACCCCATCGCCGCGTCGAGCAGCGACTCCTGGACGTCCACGTCCGGCGGTCCGTCGGCCGTCCCGCCGTACTCGACGGTAAAGCCGTCCAGACTGAGATCTTCGGCGTGGATTCGCAGTTTGCTGTCCGCCCGTTTCTCGACGCCGACCCGCGCCCGTACCTCGATGGCGCACGGAACCGCGGGCTCGCCGTAGACCACCGCGTGCTCCCCGAACAAGTACACCTTCCCGGGAGCGCTCGAGACTGCCATGGCCGGCCGTTCGCACGACGACGGTTAATAGCTATCTTCTCGCGGTCGTCCCAATCGGTCACCGACGAGGGAGCCGTTCGGCCGCGGTAGCCGGATTTAAGCCGGTGTCCGCGCTACGCGGTCGTATGTCTCTCGTCCTGCCGAGCGAACTCGTCGTCGACCGGTTTCTCCCGACGGTACGCGCCATGCTCGCGACTCGTCTCGCCGACCGCGGCATGACCCAACAGGAGATCGCGGCCAACCTCGGGGTCACGCAGGCCGCCGTCAGCAAGTACGTCGGCGGCGAGAGCGGCGGCGACGACCGCTTTCGCGACCATCCCGAAACCGTCGCCACAGTTGACCGGATCGCCGACGGCCTCTCGAGCGGCGAGATGGACGGCTACGACGCGCTGGCCGAACTCCTCGCGCTCGTCCGCAGTCTCGAGGACCGCGGACCGATCTGTGAACTCCACGAGGAGGAGATGCCCGCGCTCCGCGGACTCGGCTGTGACCTCTGCGTTCGCGGGTTGGATCCCGACGTGCGGGCCGAACGCGACGTGCTCGCCGACGTTCGGACGGCCGCGCGAACGCTCGCTACGATCCCCGAGATGGCGACCTACGTGCCGAACGTCGGCACCAACGTCGGGATGTGTCTGCCGGATCCGCGGGACGAGACCGACATCGCCGCGATTCCGGGCCGGATCTACGCCATGGGTCGCCGGATCGAAATTCCCGCGAATCCCGAATTCGGCGCGTCGAAACACGTCGCAACGGCTATTCTCGCAGCCAACGCGATCGATTCCGACGTTCAGGGTGCGACCAACATCGCGACCGACGAGGGCCTTCTCGAGGCCGCCCGAGAACTGGGGGAGGAACCGCTCGAGTTCGACGCCGACTACGAGGACCGCGGGGCCCACCTCCGGTCGCGCTTCGAGGACCGGGGCGGGGTTCCGCTCGTGGCCTACCACGAGGGGGCGTTCGGCATCGAACCGACGACGTTCGTGTTCGGGTCGACGGCCGGTGACGCAGCCCAACTCGTGGACGAACTGGTCGCGATTGCGTCGTCGTAACGACCAGCGTCGGCCTGCGGGCATCGGAACCGGGTCGGCGTATTCTCGAATCGGACTCGAGTTCGTCGTCTTGTCAGTCGTCGACGCGGTCGAATTCGTTGCTGAACTGCCTGAAACCGTTCCATCATCGCCATAACTCATCTTCAGGTTGACGGTTCCCGACAGTTTCGATGCATCTCGAGGCGGCAGCCCACGGCGAGTTTCCCGTACTGTCATCGCAATTGAAACAGTTGTGGATATCAGTTAGATACCAATTATCGCGGTTTCGAGCTCGGATACGGTTCTAAGACGACGATAGTAATGCGTGTCAACTGCGTGATTTTATCTGTAGTAGTACGAATGGATATCATCATCACGATCCAGCACGCGGCGAACGTCCACTTCTTCAAGCACGTCGTCCGCGAACTCGAGACTGCGGACCACGACGTGCACGTGTTCGCTCGCGAAAAAGGAGTCGCTGGACGCCTTCTCGACGCTTACGATATCGATCACGAACTGCTCTGCGGGGAGCCCGACGGCTGGATCGGATTGGGACTGACACAACTGTCGTACGAGGTGCGACTGCTCCGACGGGCGCGCGCTATCGACCCGGCCTACATCGTCAGCAGCCACGGTATCGCTGCAACTCACGTCGCCACGCTGGTCGGCGCGGAGAGCCACGTGTACATCGATACCGAGACGGCGGTCAACACCGGTAACCGACTGACCCTCCCGTTCGCGGACGCACTCTACACTCCCGAAAGTTTCCGGGAGGAGTACGGCGACAATCACGTCACCTACTCCGGCTACCACGAACTCGCCTACCTCCACCCGGATCGGTTCGAACCCGATCCGTCGGTTCTGCGACGAAACGGCGTTGATCCCGATGAGCGGTACGCGGTCCTCCGATTCGGTGCGTGGAACGGCAATCACGACGTCGGTAAAGCGGGGATCTCCCCCGAGGGGCGTCGCGAAATCGTCGACGTGCTCGCGGCCGACGGGCAGGTGTACGTCTCCGTGGAGGGTGATGGACCGATACCCGGCGGCAGCGAGTCGCTCCCCGTTCCGCCCGAGGCGTTCCACCACTTGCTCGCGTTCGCCGACATCGTCGTCGGCGAGGTCGCGACGACCACACTCGAGGCCGGCGTCCTCGGGACGCCGACCGTTCGAATAAGCCCGTTCGCCGGGTCGAACGAGATGGGGAAGTTCCGAGAACTCGAGGAGTACGGACTCGTTCAGTCGTTCCACACGACTCGCGAAGCCGAGGGTATCGAGGCTATCGAGCGGCTCTACCGCGATCCAGACGCCGCCGAGACGTGGGCGGACCGACGCGAGACCCTCCTCGAGGAGACCATCGATGTCAGCGAATACGTACTCAGTCAGCTTCTCGAGGACGGCAGCGAGCCGATTCCGGGAACGCAAGAGTGGAGCAAGCCAGAGCCAGATGGAGGCGAGCACGGCGAGCCAATTTCGAACCGATGACGACGACCACGCGCGTCCTGAGTCTCACCACGACCGATTGGCGCAGCTTCTACCAGAGTCAACTGACGGCCCTCGAGTGTGCTGATATCGAGGTGACGACCCTCCCCGTTCCCGGTGAACACCGCGCGCGAGAGGACGACGTCGAGCGACGGACGCCGGTCGATTACGCCAGATACCTGCCGCAGGTGCTCCGAGAGGCAGGTGACGACTACGACCTCGTCCACGCCAACTACGGGCTCACCCTTCCGTTCGCCGTCGCAGCGTCCTCGCTCTCGCGGGCCGAGCTACCGGTCGTCTGTACGCTCTGGGGCGGCGAGTATCGCGACAACCCCTTCGCGTCGCTCATCGAACGGTTCAGCGCTCGTGCCGATCAGATCGTCGTCCCCTCGAACGCGATGGCCGATCGCGTCGACCGGTCCTGCCACGTCGTTCCGTTCCCCGTCGACACGGAGCAGTTCCGGCCGATTCCACGATCTGAGGCCCGCGAGCACGTCGGCTGGAGGACCGACGAGCGGATCGTCCTCTTCCCCTACGCGCCGTCGCGCGAGGAGAAGAACTACCCGTTGGCGAGACGCATCGTCGACGGACTCGAGGGCGAGGTCAGCCTCCGGACCGTCGCCAACCAACCCTACGAGGACGTGCCGTACTATCTGAACGCCGCCGACGCCGTCCTGATCACGTCGCGATTCGAGAGCGGACCGATGACGATCAAGGAAGCCGCCGCCTGTAACACCCCGGTCGTCTCGCGCGACGTCGGCTTCGCTCGAGAAGTACTCACCCACGTCTCGAACTCCGCTATCGCAACCGGCGAGAGTGCTCTTCGCGACCGGCTGGCCGCCGTACTCGAGACCGGTGCCCGATCGGACGGGAGAGCTCAAATCACCGGGTACAGTACCGACGAGATGGGAACGCGCCTCCGTCGCGTCTACGAGCGCTGTCTCTAGAAACCGACACCACTGCAACGTACTTCACCGCTCCGTTCGGTCCAGTCCACCCGTGATCGATCGGACGGGCGACTCCCAATCGGCGGCGACGAAGCAACCGACTCAGAACCCGACGACGATCCGATACGGAATCCCGAGCGCGAAAATCGCGATCAGTGCCGTCGTCGCGAGCACGACCGGGACCGGGATCGTCTTTTCTTCGAAATCGAACAGTGATTCGAGCATACCCGTCGTTGGAACGGTCCCTACGTAACTCTGTTGTTCGTGAGCGTGTCGAACTGCGCCGCTTCACGAGCGGGTGCCGACGAGAACAACTGTCAGCGTTCCGCCGTCGCAGTCGCTAGCCATCTCCAAATCAGCACCGAAAAACGAACAGTATCCGAATTCGAACGCGTTAGACCATACTCTCGAAGTCCTCGAGCGAGTAGGACGGCTCGGCGCCGCGTCGATCGAGGACTTCGTTGGCGAGCAGCCAGTAGACGACCGAAAGGGCCTTGCGACCCTTGTT
Organism: Natronorubrum halobium; assembly: GCF_051351675.1. Taxonomy (NCBI): domain Archaea; kingdom Methanobacteriati; phylum Methanobacteriota; class Halobacteria; order Halobacteriales; family Natrialbaceae; genus Natronorubrum; species Natronorubrum halobium. The sequence goes on along the minus strand of NZ_CP195595.1, from coordinate 3,797,291 downwards.
GTTCGTCGGGACGACCAGGTCGACATTGCTGACCTGGTTGTTCGAGTCACACATCGCGATGACCGGGATGCCGACCGTGATAGCCTCCTTGACGGCCTGGGCGTCGCCGATCGGGTCCGTGACGACGACGACGTCGGGTTCGATGTAGCCGTCGTACTTGGGGTTGGTCAGCGTACCGGGGATGAAGCGGCCGGTGCGGGCGCGAGCGCCCACGGCCTCGGCGAACTTCTCCGCCGGAAAGCGACCGTACTGGCGACTCGAGGTAACCAGAATCTGTTCCGGGTCGTAGTTGGCGAGGAAGTCCGCGGCCGTACGGATGCGGTCGTCGGTCTTCGAGACGTCGAGGACGTAGAGACCGTCGGTCCGGACGCGGTGGATGAACCGCTCCATGTCCTTGGTCTTCTGCTGGGTACCGATGTGGACACCGGCACCGAGGTAGTCCTCGACGGGGATGAGGAGGTCGGCCTCCTCGTCGGACATCACGTCGTCGTCGAGGGTCGGCCCCTCGTCTTCGACGTCCTCGTCCGTGGCTGGTTCTGCGTCGGCGTCGGCCTCCTCGGCCTCGGCGTCGGCGGACTGTTCGTCGGCTGGCTCGACGTCTTCCTCGGGATCGGCGGCGGGGCCAGGCCCTTCGGCTGGCTCCTCGTCGATCTCGTCTTCGGCAGCGTCGAGCCCTTCCTGGGTTGCGTCGTTATCTGTCATGTCGCGTCGTCTGCGATTCTGATGAGCTCGTTGAGCTTGGCGGTTCGCTCGCCGCCGACGGCACCCGTTTTGATGTAGGGTGCGTCGGTCGCGACGGCGAGGTGTGCGATCGTCGTGTCCTCGGTTTCGCCCGAGCGATGAGAGATCACGGAGTCGTAGCCGTTCTGGGTCGCGAGTTCGATCGCGTCGAAGGCGTCGGTCAGCGTTCCGATCTGGTTCGGCTTGATCAGGATACTGTTGGCCGCGTCGCGATCGATGCCCTCGACGAGCCGATCGGTGTTCGTGACGAACAGGTCGTCACCACAGATCAGCGTCCGATCGCCGACCTCGTCGGTGAGGTCGGCGAAGGCGTCGTAGTCGTTCTCGTCGAGGGGATCCTCGACGTAGACGAGATCGTACTCCCGGACCAGATCGGCGATGTACGCGATCTGCTCGTCCGTGTCGCGGCTGATGCCGGCGGACTCGTACTCGTAGGTTTCCGAGTCGTCGTCGTACATCTCGGCGGCCGCGACGTCGAGCCCGAACCCGATACCGAAGCCGACGTCGTCCTCGACCAGTGAGACCGCCTCGTCGACGATCTCGAACGCCTCGTCGTCGTCGATCGACGGCGCCCACGCGCCCTCGTCTCCCTTGCCGGACGGAACGCCTCGTTCCTCGAGCAGGTCGGCGACGGCGTCGTGCACGGCGGCGTTGGCGAAGACCGCGTCTTCGACGCTCGGTGCCCCGACGGGGGCGACGAGGAACTCCTGAATGTCGGTCGCGTCGGCGGCGTGTTCGCCGCCGCCGACGACGTTGCCGAGCGGAATCGGGAAGTTCTCGCCGCGGAACGCACCGCCGAGGTGCTGGAACAGCGGCGCGCCGAGCACGTCGGCGCCGGCTTTCGCGGCGGCCATCGAGATGGCGACCGCGCTGTTGGCGCCGATCTCCGAGAAGTCGTCCGTTCCGTCCGCCGCGTGGAGGATCGAATCGACTTCTCGCTGGTTGCCCGCGTAGGCCTCACCGACGAGTCGGGGGACGGCGCGTTCGCGGGCCGCAGCGATCGCCTCGTTGGCGGGTCGCTCGACGGCCTCGTACTCGCCCGTGCTGGCACCGCTGGGTGCTGCAGCGCGACCGAATCCGCCGCTCTCGGTGACGACGTCGGCCTCGACCGTCGGGTTGCCCCGGGAGTCGAGGATCCGTCGGAGCCGAACGTCGGTAATGAGCGTCATTTCCGGTCGTACCCCCGCTTGACGGTAAACGGCAGGACGCCGGCATCGTACTCTTCGGCGGCGATGAGGATCGGTTCGGTCTGATTCGTCTCGATCAACACCGGTGCACCGTAGGACACCTGCAGCGCTCGTGCGCCGAGGATGCGTGCTTTCTCGTAGCGATTGTGACGTTCCTGTTGCATGTTACTGGTATGGAGAGACGACGTCGACGAGGTCGGTGTGACTGACGAGCATCCGCCGACAGCAGTAGCGGTCGACGCCGAGCTCGTCGAGGACCTTCTCGGGGTCCTCGTCGCCCTCGTTTGCTCGCTCGTCGAACTCCTCCCAGTGTTCGCCGACGACAGTGCCACAGCTGAAACACCGGACCGGTACCATCATGTTTGAATCACCTTAGCGGTAGGACTTCTGGTAGCGAGCCCGAGCGCCCGGGCCGCCCCACTTCTTCGGTTCGGACTGGCGAACGTCGTTGACCAGCAGCGACCGGTCGAACTCCAAGTACGCGTCGCGGAGTTCGGCGTCGTTGCTGTGCTGGACGATGCCGCGTGCGATGGCGGTGCGGACGGCGTCTGCCTGACCGCTGATGCCGCCGCCCTCGACGCGAACGTCGATGTCCATCTCGCTGCGCAGGTCCTCGCCGGCGATGCGGAACGGCTCGAGCATCTTGAGGCGGGACATCTCCGGTTCGACCAGTTCGACTGGCTTGGAGTTGATTCGGACGCGACCCTCGCCCTCGCGAACGGTCGCGCGGGCGACGGCCGTCTTCTTCTTCCCACTCGTGTTCGTTACCATGTGACGTTAGCACCGAGTTGATCGGCGACTTCGCCCAGGTGGACGAAGCGGATGTTCGACAGGCGATCCAGCGACGTCTCCTCGAGGATCTCGGCCTCGTGATCGTCGTCGTCCTCGTAGGGGTTGCCGACGTAGACGCGGACGCTTTCGAGCGCCTCGCGACCGCGCGTCTTCTTGTACGGCAACATCCCGCGAACGGACCGCTTGAAGATCGTGTCCGGTCGCTTCGGGTAGTAGGGGCCGCGGTCGGAGCCGAGGTTGACTCGCGTGCGGTAGTTGTCGAAGATGTCCTCCTTGTCGCCGGTGATGACGGCATCTTCGGCGTTGACGATCGCGACGCGTTCGCCGTCGAGTGCGCGCTGTGCGACCTCGCTGGCGACGCGACCGAGAATGCAGTCACGGGCGTCGACGACGACGTCCGCGTCGAACTCCGCGATACTCATCGAATCACCCGTACGTTGGACCCTTCGGGGTTCTCTTCGAGCAGTTGCTCGAGCGGTACCGGCTCGCCGACCTGATCGATCTTCGTCTCTGCGGACGAAGAGAAGTTGACGGCGGCCACGGTGACGTTCTTCTGTAGTGCGCCGGAGCCCAGCACTTTGCCGGGAACGACGACGGTCTCTTCTTCGCGTGCGTATCGCTCGATGCGGCCCAGGTTCACCTCTGCGTGGGTGCGCCGGGGCTTCTCGAGTCGATCCGCAACGTCTCGCCAGACGTCGGCGTCCGCTTCGCGGGACGTCGACTTCAGCTCGGCGATAAGATCGTTGAGCCTCGGATTAGTTTTGCTACTCATTGGTTTCCTCCAAATACTGCAATCTCGAGGGCGAGCGAGTGCTCGCGGCCTCGAGCGGTAGTGGAATCGATATCGCGTCGATCGGAACGCCGGACACGCGAATCTCGGCTGATCGCGTCTCTACCGGGTTTCGATCGACTGGTGAGAAGTGGATGCAGGGAGCAGGATTTGAACCTGCGGACTCCTACGAGACAGCGCCCTGAACGCTGCGCCGTTGGCCTGACTTGGCTATCCCTGCTCGCACTTCTGTCTATCCGTCGCCCCTTCAAACCCCTTTCGATTCCAGTGGACGAAGCCGCGCCAGTCTCGTCGCTCACGGCGCTGGCGAACGGGCGTTCGTCCGTGTGGGTGTGGGGGCGGTGGATCATGTCTACAGCTGTACTGCGTCTTCGAGTTCGGCCGCGCGCGCCTCGATCGAATCGACGGCTCGCGTGACGAGTTCGTCAGCGGTGAACGAGCCGTCCGTCTCGACGTGGAAGACGAAGGCGTTCGGCACGTCCTCGAGTTCGATCTGCTTGCCGGGGTATCGGTTCGAGAGATCGTGGTCGAACTCGCTCGTCGGAACGAGTTCGCCGTCGTCTTCGACAACGCCACGGACGATCTGTGACTCCTGCTCTTCGAACTCCGGCAGGTCCTCGACGGCTGCGACACGCTGGAGGTGTCGGTAGCCGACGGCGGCGCCACCCTGATGTTTCGCGTGGTTTTTCCCGCGGTCGAGCATGGCGTCGGCCTCGGCTTCGAGGCGCTGACCGTCCTTGAGATCGATGATCGGCACGTTCTCGTCCGCGGGTTGGACGAGATCGTCGCTCGAGACGAGGTCGCCCGAGTAGGCGGTGGCCGGCCCTTCGACGTCGATCGAGAGCGTGACGGTATCGTCCTCGACGAACTCGCCTTCCGGCGGGGTCGTCAGCGGGACGAGCCCGAGCCGGAGCGCGAGCTGCTCGTCGAACATGACCGACGAGTTCTCGACGAACCGGACGGTGTCGATCGCCATGGTCGGGACGTCGGCGACCATCGCGCGGCGGATCCCGTTGGCGAACGCAGGCGTTACGCCGCGGACGAGGAAGCGAACTTCGCGGTCCCCGTCTTCGACGAACTCGACGTCGTACTCTGCTGTCATGGGTTAGTAGCCGCCCTTGCCTTTCGGTGCGCGCGATCCGTCGTGCGGGATCGGCGTGACGTCTTCGATGCGGCCGATCTCGATGCCGGCACGGGCGAGCGCGCGGATCGTCGCCTGTGCGCCAGGACCGGGAGACTTCTGGAGGTTGCCGCCGGGGCCGCGGACCCGAACGTGCAGGCCCGTGATGCCGGCCGCCTTGACCTCCTCGGCGATGGACTCGGCCATCTGCATGGCCGCGTACGGCGACGCCTCGTCGCGGTTCTGTTTGACCGCCGTCCCGCCGGAGGACTTGGCGATCGTCTCCGCGCCCGTGAGGTCGGTCACGGTCATGACGGTGTTGTTGAACGATGCGTGCACGTGGGCTACGCCCCACTTATCGTCGTTCTGGCTCATGTTATTGACCCTCCGCTCGTTCCGGGTGGAGATCGTCCGCGAGTGGGCTGTTCTCGTCGAACGCGACGAGGTCCTCCTCGTCGACGTCGACGACGTACGACGGGATGCAGTGGCGCTGTTCGCCGACGACGATGTGCCCGTGGATGATGAACTGGCGCGCCTGCTGTGGCGTGTTCGCCAGTCCCTTCCGGTAGGCAACCGTCTGGAGCCGTCGTTCGAGGACGTCCTCGATCTCGAGTGACAGGATGTCACCGAGTTCGTCGCCCTCGTCGAGGACGCCGACGCGTTTGAGCCGACCGAGGAACTCCTCGGAGCGGCGGATGACGACTTCGTCGTCCTGGGCCTGGCCGAGCAGTTCTCGAGCCTCGCGCCGGTAGGAGCGAAGCTCGGACTGTGCGCGCCAGAGCTCTTCTTTGTTCGCGAGCCCGTAGCGGTCGAGCAGGGAGTGCTCGGAGGCGATCCGTTCACCCTGATACGGGTGGTTCGGCGTCTCGTACTGTTTGGTGTCGGTTCCGAGCGGCATTATTCGTCATCCTCCTCGGCGGCGGCTTCCTCCGCCTGTTCTTCGCGGATCTCTTCGACGTTGACTCCGATGGTGCCCTCCGTACGACCGGTGGACTTGGTTCGCTGACCGCGGACCTTCTGTCCGCGCTTGTGGCGCGAGCCTTTGTAGGAGTCGATCATCTTCATCCGGTTGATGTCGTGCTGCCGGGTCAACTGGAGATCGTTGCCGATCTCGTGGGTCGTTTCCCCGGTGTAGAAGTCCGACTGGCGGTTGTTCAGCCACTCGGGAACTTCGTCAGCGTAGTTCTCTACCTGTTCGACGACCTCGTCGATGACGTCGTCATCGAGTCGACCGAACGTCGCTGTCCGGTCGACACCCGCTTCGTCGGCGATGAGCCGGGCGGTCCGTCGACCGATCCCGTTCATCTCCGAGAGCGAGCGCTCGACGGACTTCGTCCCATCGAGGTCGGTCTGACCGATGCGGACGAAGTACTGAAGGTCTTCGTCGTCCTGTTGTTCTTGAGGTTCTTCCTCGCTCATGTGTCGTGTATGTCTGTCTGGTCTGCGCGCGTTGCAAGCGTCTGGCGCAAGCGCGCCAGCGTACTGAATACTGACGACGAGTCGCCAGTATAGCCGACGTTGTGGCGGGGATTTGAACCCCGGAGGCTTGACGCCACATGGTTAGCAACCATGCGCCTTGGGCCGCTTGGCTACCACAACACCGTGTCTCTATCATCGCCCTCGCGGACTCGGGGACTGGTCCCCTACACGTATTGCACCCGAATTTACCCCCGACGGGTACTTAAGCGCAACGAAAGGTGGCCGCGACCAGGGCGAACGCACTCGGGCCGACTAACTGCCGATCGATCGACGGAACGAGTGACGACGCGCCGCTCGAACCGCATCGCGGTCGAACGATCGACCCAATGGGTCAATTTATTATCATACGGCCGTTAGCTGCCGGTAACTGGTGATCGACTCTACGCCCCTCCGTCGGTTAGCCGCCGCAGCCTGTGCGATCGTCGCCATCGCGCTCGCGGCGGCGACCGTCCGCTCGCCGCTCGAACCCGGGAGCGACGGCACGGGCGACGGCAGCGGAGGCGGTGACGGAGAGGGTATCGCCCAGCCGGCGGCGGAGGGCGCACCTGACGGGGGTATCCCGCCGTTTCTCGAGTACCTGATCGTCCTGTTGCTCGTGCTCCTCACGGTCGCGTTCGTCTGGTATCTCGTCGCGCACCGACGCGAGGCGGTCAAACTGATCGCGATCGGCCTGGTCGTCCTCTTCATCACGGCAGTGATGGTGTACGCCGTGATAGCGGTGATGCCGTTCCCCGCGGGCGAGATGGAACCGCCGGATCCCTCGGGTGGTGGAGGCGGTACCGGCGGAGACGGCCCGTCCGGATCCGGCGAGGAGGACACGTCGATCTCGAGCGGTCCGTTACTCGCCCTCCTGGCGATGATCACGGGCATCTTCCTCGTCGGACTGTTCCTCTCGCGAGATTCGGACGGCTCCGACGAGGAACGGTACGACGCTGCCCTCGCCGACGACTCGCAGGCCGACACCGAGACGACAGCGGCCGTCGGCACGGCCGCGGGAGCGGCGGCCGACCGACTCGAGGAGACCGACGAGTTCGACAACGCCGTCTATCGCGCCTGGCGGGAGATGACCCGGCCGCTCGACGTCGAGCGGCCGGACTCGAGCACGCCGCGCGAGTTCGCTCGCGCCGCCACCGACGCGGGGATGGACCGCGCCGACGTCGAGGAACTCACTCGGCTGTTCGAGGACGTCAGATACGGGGACGCACCGACGACCTCGGAGCGAGAGAGCCGAGCGATCGAGGTGCTTCGCCGGATCGAAGCCGAGTACGCCGAGTCCGCGACCGCGGACTCGAGCGACGAGCGCATCGATTCCCGGGCCGTCGAGGAGCATCGACTCCGAGGTGACGACCGGTGAACACCGCCCGTATCGCGGTCCTGCTCGGGGGCGTCACCTTCCTCGCGGCGATCGGCATCGTCGTCGGGGCACTCGAGGTCGATCTGGCCAGCGAGACCATCGTCTTCGTCGCACTCCTCGCGCTCGGGATCGGACTCATCGGTCTCTCGCGCGGCTACGGTGACCACACCCACGCCGGCACGCCCGATCCCGAGCGACGGACCGAGGTTTCGGTTCCCGGCCGATCGCTCGTCGATGCCGTCGAGGAGTTCCGCGGGATGAAGTCGGGCTACGTCGTCGACAGCAACCGGCTCACCGCCAGGCTCAGGACGGCCGCAGTCGCCGCACTGACACGCTTCGAGGGACTCTCCGACGAGGAGGCGATCCGTCGCGTCGAGGACGGCAGTTGGACCGACGACCGAACCGCAGCCGCGTTCCTCGCGGAGTCCGAGGGGCTCCCCTCGCGATCGATCCGGCAACGGCTCACGGCCATCGTCGGACGGTCCAGCGAAAGCGGGTTCCAGCGCGGCGTCCAGCACACGGTCGCCGCGATCGTTGCGATCGGTACCGAGCATTTCGCCGACGAGACCGACGACTCGACTGCCGAATCCGACCGGTCGACCGGCGATCGAGATCCGCCGCCGCTACCCGTCTACGAACGCTCGACCGGACCGCGCACCCAGTCGCGGTCGAAACACCGGACGGCGACCGACCCCGTCGACGACATCGAATCCCGTCGGCGTCGCCCGACCGGCCACTGGACCGGCGTCGGCGCCATCGCGCTGCTCGCCGTCGGGATCGGTGCGATCGCCGAGGCGCCGCCCGTCGTCCTCGCCGGCGTCGTCGGCGTCGGGTACGCCGGCTTCGCCCGCGCCCTCGAGCCGCCGGAACTCGATCTCTCCCTCGAGCGGACGCTGAGCGACGACGATCCCGACCCCGGTGACGACCTCGCGGTCACCCTGACGGTCACGAACGAGAGCGGCGCGTTCGTCCCCGACCTGCGACTCGTCGACGGCGTTCCCGCGGGGATGGCGGTCACGGAGGGGACGAGTCGGCTCGGAACCGCGTTGCGACCGGGGGAGTCGGTGACGCTCGAGTACACGGTGACCGCCCGCAGAGGAACGCACGAGTTCGATCCGGCGCTCGTGCTCGCCCTCGATCTCTCGCGATCGACGGAACGCGAGTACGTCGTCGGCGCCGACACGACGGTCGTCTGCGAGCCCTCGATGCGTCCGCTCGCGACGGCGGTGCCGCTCCGGGACGCGACGGCGGCCTACGCCGGTCGAATACGGACCGCCGAGGGCGGCTCCGGGACGACGATTCACTCCGTCCGGGAGTACCGCAAGAGCGATCCGCTCAACCGGATCGACTGGAACCGCCGCGCCAAGACCGGCGACCTCGCGACCCTCGAGTTCCACGAGGAGCGGGCGGCCCGCGTGGTCGTGTTGGTCGACACGCGGCTGGCGGCCTACCGCGCGCCGACGCCCGACGCGGCCCACGCCGTCGATCGATCGGTCGACGCCGCGGGGCGGATCGGTGCATCGCTGCTCGCGACGGGCGAAACGGTCGGTCTCGCCGCGATCGGACCGGTCGACCGCGACGGAGGCAACTCGTCGACGACCGACCCGTGCTGGCTCGCGCCGGCATCGGGTCGCCATCACGAAGTGCGATTTCGGGAGCGGCTCGCGACACATCCCCAGTTCGCGACGCTCCCCCCGGACGACGAGTGTCGCTGGCGAGGCCAACTGCGGACGATTCGACGCCGGCTCTCCAGCGATAGTCAGATCGTCTTCCTGACGCCGCTCTGTGACAACGCGTCCGTCACAATCGCCCGGCAACTCGAGGCCCACGGCCACCCGGTGACCGTCGTCAGTCCGGATCCGACGGCCGATCGCACGGCCGGCCAGCAACTGGCGCGCGTCGCTCGCCGCGTCCGAGCGATCGACCTCCAGCGAGCGGGGGTTCCGGTCGTCGACTGGCCCGACGACGAGTCGTTGGACACCGTCTTCGCACGCCACGCGGGTGGTCGTCGATGACCGAGGACGGACGTGTCGACGACCGCGGCGAGGGGATCACGCGGCGGCCCACCCTCGTCCTGAGCACCGCTGCGATCGTCGCCGTCCTGATCGGACTCCTCTCGACCGTCGTCGGACCGTCCAGCGCGCTCGCGTTCGGTGGCGTCGGTGCCGTCGTCTTCGCTATCGGGCTCGTCCGGTCGCGTCGATCGGCCCTCGACGCGGGCGCGGTGATCCTCTTCGCCGGAATCGTCGTCGCTGGCCTCGATCGAACGGCGGTCGAACCCACCGTCGTCGGAACGATCGCCGTCGTCGTCGCGTGGGATCTCGGCCACAGTGCCGTCGCCCTCGGGGACCAACTCGGTCGGGAGGCCCAGACGGTCCGACTCGAGGCGGTCCACGTCGTCTCGAGTCTCCTGATCGGGCTGCTCGCGGGGACGGTCGGCTACGCGGTCTACGTCGTCGCTGGCGGCAGTCAGCCGGCCGCAGCGGCCGTGTTTCTGTTGCTCGCCGCGGTCCTGTTGATCGTCGGTCTCGGTCGGGGCCGCGACCGATCCGCCGCCAGAAGTGGAACGAGTCTCTCGCGAGGCCGGTGAGCGCGAACCGTCCGGAAAATCGGCCGGGAGCGATCGAGGCTCAGATCTCGGCGTACTCGCCGACGTACTTGTCGTTGAGCTCCCACTCGTCGTCGCCGTTTTTGACCATGTATTCGCCGTAGTAGGGCACCCGGTTCGCGACGACCTCGCGGAACGCCTCCCGGATCTCGGGTTTGGTCATCTCGCCCATCGGCTTCAGGTCGTCGTTCCGGTTGAGACAGCCCTTCAGGTAGCCCTCGTGGGTGACGCGGACCCGGTGGCAGTTCGCACAGAACGTGGCGTTCTCGACGGGGTCGACGATCTCGACCATGCCGATACCGGGCGAGTCCGGTGAGCGTCCGTTTCCGTCGTCCGCGTCGCTGCTACCGACCCAGTATCGCTTCCGGTCGTGCATCTCGCGGTGTTCGATCTCGACGGCTCGATCGGCGAGCCAGTCGTGGACGCGCTGGATGTCGATGTTCCACTCCGGTTTGCCGGTCAACTCGGGCATGTATTCGATCAACTGTAGCTGCAGCCCCTCGTTTTCCGCGACGTGGTCGACCATCTCCGGCACGTAGCCCGCGGTGTGCTCGAAGACGACCATGTTGAGTTTGACCGGATCGAGACCGGCCTCGAGCGCCGCGTCGACGCCCTCGAGCACCTTGTCGTACGCCCCGCTCTTGGTCACGGCGGCGAAATCCTCCGGATCGAGCGCGTCCTGGGAGACGTTGACCCGCTCGAGGCCGGCGTCGACGAGGTCCTCGGCCCGTCCGGGAAGGAAGGTGCCGTTGGTCGTCAGCGAGACCTCCATCTGGTCAGGCGTCCGTCGGATGATTTCCTCGAGATCCTGCCGAAGCATCGGTTCGCCGCCGGTGAACTTGACCGCGTCGACGTCGAACTCCGCGGCGACCTCGAGAAACGTGACGACGTCGTCGGTCGACATCTCGTCGTCCTGGGGATCCATCGGTCCTCGGGTGTCGCCCAATCCCTCGTTGTGACAGTAGACGCAGTCGAAGTTACACCGATCGGTGAGAGAAACCCGAACCCCGGTAACCTCCCGCCCGAACTCGTCGGTGAGCATACCATCCGATTGCAGGTGGATCCGCTTAAACACGCCGGGTGTTTCCACCCGTACGTAACCGGTTTAGGTTGCGTTCTCGGTCGGAGCGGTCGCACTCCCGCGTCGCGTCTCGGCGTCCCGAGTCGAGACGCGATCGATTCCAGTCTCGGTTTCGGATCGATTACTATTGGGGAAGGACGTGGTAGATAGTGACATGAGTACGATCGCAGAACTGACGATTCCCGCCGAGGAGTTCGCCCTCCGGGAGACGCTCGAGGCCACGGACGCCGTCGGGGTCGAGATCGAGCGCGTCGTCGCGTACGATCCCGACTACGTCATGCCGTACGTCTGGTTCGACGGCGACGAATCGACGCTTTCCACGCTTCACGACGCGCTCGCGGACGACCCGAGCGTCGAGGAGTACGAGTTGCTCACCGATCTGGACGACGAGCGGCTCTACCGACTGAACTGGGTGGACGACGTCACCGTCATCATCCACCTCCTGACCGAAGAGCAGGCGACGATTCTGGACGCGAGCGTCGAGGAAAGACACTGGCGGTTCCGGGTGCTCTTCCCGGAACGCGAGTCGCTCTCGAGCACGTACGAGTTCGCCTCCGACCGCGGCCTGACCGTCGATATTCAGAAGATCCACCAGCTCGAGGACGATCGACACGGCCTCTACGGCCTGACCGACGCTCAGTACGAGACGCTCGTCGCGGCCCTCGATCGCGGCTACTACCAGATCCCCCGCGATATGGACATGGAGGCGCTGTCGGACGAACTCGGGATCTCCCATCAGGCGCTCTCCGAACGGCTCCGGCGCGCACATCAGACGCTCGTGCAGGAGGCCATCGACGTCGGCACCGACGACGAGCGATAGTGCGCTCGGTCGCCGTCGCTCGAGAGGACCCAGTCGTTCGAGCGGGTTCGGAGCGCTCGAGCGGTCGGCACAAGAACTACCCGGATCAGCCTCGAACGAGGCGGTATGGACGAGGACATGCTCGAAGACCAGCGCCGCCTCGTGGAACTCATCGAGGAGGAGGGCTGGGACGTGACCGATCTCGAAATTTCGGCGTACGACAGCCCGTGGGCCGACGAGGACGACCCCGAGGCGACGGTGACGATTACGGCGCGAAAGCCGTACGAGAGCGAGAACGACGAGGGCGACGGAGCGAACGACGACAATCCGTTTCGGCTGAAGTAACGTGGACGTGTACGGGACGGCTCCGTCTCAGTAGGCGACTCCGTTTCGGAGAAATCATCCGACGGATTCGAACTCGGTACCGAACGCTCCGTGACTGCTCCGTGGATTGATTCGAGGGACGTAGCATCTCCGTTCCGAGTCGTCCCTCACACTGTATTCGAAATGAAATTCCTTCTAGCAGCGTCTAGAGAGTGACCCTCACACACCGTGTTCGAAATGAAATCTAGCCGCCGGATCCGATTTTTGGCCCGTTAGCCATCGTAGATGGCGGAAACACCGGTTCGGCGCGAGGTTCCGTGTTTTTCATCTCGATCACGGTACTCGAGCGCCGGTCACGGTGCTCCCTAGTTCGCTGTTGGCGGTCACCGATCCCTCCATTTCTCCGTTTCATTTCGATCACGGTGTGGGACTGATCCAGGACGTTCGTCCGTACTCGCGCCCTTCCAATTTCATATCGACAACGGTGCCTTCATTTCGACAACGGTCCGCTTCGACTTTCATTTCGCTCACAGTGTCTTCATTTCGGCGACGGTGGGTACCGGGGATTCATTTCGACAACGGTGCCTTCATTTCGCCGGGAGTCGCCGCACTTCGGAGACCGACACGGCTTCTTCCCGAATCATTTCGACCACGGACCCTTCATTACGACCACAGCCCACTCATTTCGAAAGAGGTATTGCAGTTTCGTGAGCAGTGCCGATAATGGATCAGGAGCCATCGACCGCTCGAGGAGACGGGGACGACGATGGCACGCCCCGGTCCCCCGAGTCGTCTATCGTCGATAGCATCCTCGATGGCGAACGGAAGACCGTCTTCGAGAACAAGCAACTCGTCGATTCGAACACGATCGTCGATCACAACCGGATCTACGGCCGCGACGAACAACTGGCGGCCGAAGCGCGTGCGTTCCGCGATACCCTCGACGGCGAACGTCCTCCGGATCTCCTGCTGTACGGACCGAGCGGCACCGGGAAAAGTCTCACCGTGAAAGCGGTCGCCGAGAAGGTGCGAGAACGCGCCACGCAGAACGAGATCACCTTCGACTTCGTCGCCGTGAACTTCAAGACGATGGAGTCGCACTCGCTGGATCGCGCCGTCTGGAAACTCGGGCATCAGACCGCGAAAAAGGCCGGCGTCGCGTGGGACATCCCGCGGAAGGGCGTTTCAACGGACGCGAAATACGTTCGCCTCTACGAGATCGTCGACCGTCACTTCGACGCGCTCGTGTTCATTCTCGATGAGATCGACGCCCTCACCGGCCGCGTCGGTGAAGACGAGCCCGCGTACTCCCGATTGCTGTATAGCCTGAGCCGAGTGATGGCCGAACAACACGTGGATACCCTCGTCTCGACGGTCGTGATCACCAACCACCCCAAGTTCCGCGAGAACTTGGACAGCAGAACCGACAGTTCGTACAATCCGACCGGCATCCACTTCTCCGATTACGACGCGACTGAACTCATCGAGATCCTCAACCGTCGACGCGACGCGTTCAAGGAGGGCGCGCTCGAGGACGGCGTCATCGAACTGGTGGCCGCCTACGGGGCGAAAAACGAGGGCGACGCGCGGCGAGCGATCGACCTGCTTCGCGACGCGGGTGAGATCGCGAACCGGAACGGGGAGACGGTCGTCACGGAACAACACGTCCACGCGGCCAACGATTCGGTCGTGAAGAACCGCGTGCTCGAGATGGTCGGCGGAATGACCCTCCAGAAGAAGCTCTCGCTCTACGCCGCGGCAGTCGTCGCGGACGTGAATAACGGGGCCGCCCCGAGTCCGGCAGTCTACACGCTGTATCGAGAGATTTGCCAGCGCACCGACCGCGACGTCTATACCCAGGAGACCGTCAACAGCCACATCAACAAGGCGGGAACGTACGGCGTTCTCGAGAGCGAGCGGACGAGCGGCGGGTTCAAAAGCGGCGTCCACCTCGTGTTCACGTTCACGGAACCGGTCGAGGCCGTCCTCGAGACGCTCGAGGAAGACGATACGTTCGACGAACTCGATCTATCGATCGCTCGCTCGATCGCACGCCACTCTCTCCGCGACTCGTGATACGGTCAGCTGTAACTGTTTACCGGAGCGACCGCAGGACGGCTCACGGTCGTTCCGAAAATGACTTACAGCGGCCCGTATGAGGTGCTCCGCGTCGTATTCGACGTCAAATCTCGGGCCTCGGGCAGTAACTCCCGAGACGGAGGCAGTGCTCCCGTACGTATCGAACGAAGAGCGGTCCGGCGTTGCTGTCACCCCTTGATGTTACATACGGGGAACGTCCGCGCCACCTTGTCGCCGATACCGAGTTCGTCGGAGACGCGGACGACCTCGTCGACGTCCTTGTAGACGCCGGGGGCCTCCTCGGCCACCGTCGACCCCGACTGCGCTTTGACGTAGATCTGGTCCTGTTCCTCGAGCTCCTGCTGGACGTCGCCGCCCCAGAACTCGTCTTTGGCCTGCGTGCGACTCATCAGTCGCCCCGCCCCGTGAGCCGTCGAACCGAAGGTGAGATCCATCGAGTTCTCGCCGCCCCGCAGAACGTAGCTTCCGGCACCCATGCTGCCGGGAATGATGACCGGCTGGCCGACCTCCCGGTAGGCCGCCGGGACCTCGGGATGGCCTGCGGGGAAGGCGCGCGTGGCACCCTTGCGGTGGACGTAGAGTTCCCGCTGCTCACCATCGTCGGTCACCGTATGGGTCTCCTTCTTCGCGATGTTGTGCGCCACGTCGTACAGCAGGTCCATCTCCATCTCCTGCCAGGAACGGTCGAAGACGCGCTCGAAGACCTGGCGCGTCCGGTGCATGATCAGCTGGCGGTTGACCCACGCGAAGTTGATCGCCGCGTTCATCGCGCCGTAGTAGTCCTCGGCGAGCTGCGAGCCGGCCGGTGCGGCCGCCAGCTCCTTGTCCGGGAGTTGGTCCAGGAGACCCTGGTGTTGCTTTTCGATTTTGCGCAGATAGTCGTTACACGTCTGGTGGCCCAGCCCCCGCGAGCCGCAGTGGATCAACACGACGATCTGGTCCTCCTCGAGGCCGTACGCCGCGCCCACGTCGCCATCGAAGACGTCGGTCACGCGCTGGACCTCGAGGAAGTGGTTCCCCGACCCGAGCGAGCCGATCTGGTTCTTCCCGCGGTCCTTGGCCTTCTGGCTCACCTTCTCGGGGTCCGCACCCTCGCGCATCCCTTCGTCCTCGCAGTGGAGCAGGTCCTCCTCGACGGCGTGGCCGTTCTCGAGCGCCCAGTCGACGCCCCGGGCGAGGATTTCGTCGACCGTGTCGACGCCGGCTTCGACGATGCCGCCGCCGCCGAGTCCTGACGGGATGTTGGTAAATAGCGAGTCGACGAGCTCCCGTTCGTTGCCCTGCAGCTCGTCGTACGTCAGGTTCGTCCGCATCATCCGGACGCCGCAGTTGGAAACGACGAATCCGTCGGCCACGAAATTGTGTGCGTCGTGGGCAACACCGATGTCGTACACTGGCTGCTTTTCATCGACCGTATCGACCGAACGAATCTGAGCTGAAACGGTGTAATCGTCACCAATCGTGATTGTTTCACAGTAATCGTCGAATCCCGGAAACTCTGAAGGTGGTCGCGGTCGACCGCTTCGTCCCCCCCAGATACTTCGTTCGATGAATCGTTCGTTGATCTCGAATTCCGACTTGATATCGCTCGCTGGCGTTCCGCCATCGGCCATCGCTTTGGCCTCACGAGCGACCGTCGCCCGACGGTCGATCACTGCTTCTTTCGTCTTGAGATACTGGACTGCTTTGGCCGCTTTTCGGCGCTTTTCGTGGTTGTAGCGGTACCCGACGGTCGAAAAGAACCGGATCAGGTTCTCGGAGTCGTTTTTGATTCCGAGTCGAAGCCGAATGGTCTCTCTATCGGCACTCGAGTCCGTCTCAAAACGTTCGATCTCGTTCGTTTCGATGTCGAGATCACCGAGGAACGAGGCAAGACCCGCCATGAATTCCTCACCGGCGTCTGCCATATCGGCGACCCGTGTCTGCGACACTTTCGGACAGTACAGGTTCTTGTCGTGCTGGGCCGCAGGGACGTTCATTTCGGCACCGAAATAGGCTGAGACGTACAGCGTTTTCTGCCAGTTCGTCAGCCGATCGAAGAACCACGGTGTCGTAAAGTCGGATTCGATCTTTCGTCCGTCGGGTGCACCGAGTGCGAGAAGGACTTTTTGGAACGCTTTCGAGGTCGACCGGACGCTGTACTCCGTCGTCTCGAACGATTTGCCGTCAATTTCGTGTGATCGCTCTCGCTCGTAGATTTTCGATGGGGTGAATCCGGTCGCTTCGATGTCGTCTTGAATCGAATCGAGATCCACAGGTTCGCCGTAGAACCACGTCTGCCCGCCACTTCCGATCGCACCGTCTCCGGTGTGGAATCCGACGAGTTTGAGGAACCGATTGAACGCGTCGTCGGTCGACTTCAACGGCAGGAGATCACGCTCCTCGAGTGCCCGAACGAGTTGTGGATTCTCGTCGGCGAAGTCGTCCTCGCTGAGAACCGTGAACTCCTCGGGTTCTTCGTCGGGGAGGCCGCGGAACGGCTGCAGGAGTACCTCGTCGCCTTCGGTGAGATCCTCGAGCGGGCGCATTCCGTTCGGCGTTCGGAGGGGGTGATCTGCAGTTGCGGTGATCCGATCGCCGGTTTCCGTTTCTACTTTGTACACCGTCGCGTTTTCCCGTTCGGTGAACAGACGGATCGGTGACGGGGTGAGTTCGTCTCCGGCAACCATCGCGTTCTCTTCTTCGAACCGGTCCTCGAGGTCTTCGATCGGAAGACGACGACCGTGCTCGAGAAGTACGTCCGTATCTCCCGTCAAGCAGTTGATGTCGTAGCCGACCGCTCCCGGCGAAATACAGCCGGTTTCGGCGTCCAGTGCGCCGACCCCGCCGACGGGGAAGCCGTAGCCCTGGTGGCCGTCGGGCATACAGATCGCGTAGTTGGTAATTCCGGGCAGGTGGGTCGTGTTTGTGATCTGCTCGAGCGTCTTGTCGTCCTCGATCTGCTCGAGGAGCGCTTCGCTCGCGAGCACTCGCGCGGGGACGCGCATGTCACCCTCCCGCGGAATCTCCCAGACGTAGTCACGCACTTTCTCGAGCGTGATGCCGTCGGCGTCGAACGTGGTGTCGCTCATACGCACATCTCGACGCCGGACGGTGAAAGAAGTTCGTCTCTGCCGCCGCCGTCGCCGGTCGGAATCGCTGTCACCGGACGTTCGAAACCGATCTCGAGCGATCGAGAGACGCGAGACCGTCAGTCGCCGCCGGTCGGGACTGTTTCGACGCGCTCAGACGTCGAAGACGACGTAGGACTCCCAGCCGCCGTCGGATTCCGGGTCGCCGACTCGCTCCAGACGCATCTCCGAGTAGGTCACGGCCTTCACCTCGCGCGCGTCGATCTCGTCGAGCGGGACGCCGCGAGTGCTGGCCTCAAGGGTCCACGTGTCCTCGTCGCCCCCAACGTCGTTCCCGTCCGACTCCACGATTCGCTCGACGCGGTGGTCGACCGGAAGTTCCGCGCGCACGTCCCGCTCGTAGATCAGTTCGTCGAGGTAATCGAACAGCAGGGCCTCGCGGTTCTCCGCGCTCACGGAGAGCGAAAACCGGTCACCCGTCTCGTCGGGAACGTCGTCCGCCGAGGCGGCTGCGAGGCCGTCGGCGACCGCGGCGAAGACGGCCTCGAGCGTGTCGCCGGTCGCTGCGACCGCGACGTCGGCCGTGTGATCCCGGAGTTCGAAGCGTCCGCCCTGTGCTCGTGTCATCGGTCGTTGGCCAGGGGTTCGACGACCGGGGTGGTATGCCCGTCGGTTTCGTGGCGAACGGCACCGCCGGAACGCACCGTTCGACGAGCGATCGACGGAGAGCGCTCTCGAAGCGGGTCACTCGTCTGATATTTCGAACGATTGACTGCCGGTGGAATTATATTGGCGACGCTGGTAGGGTGCAATAGTGAGCGTCAATATCGACAGTTGCGTCGTCACGCCGGGGAGTGACGACTTCGTCGACGAAGCCTGGCAGCTCAAGGAGGAGATCAATCAGCAGGAAGGCGTGCTCAAACAGCGCCACGACTTCTTCTCCGACGCGTATCGTCGCTCGACGGTCCACTGTTACGTTCGGGAGGGGGAACTGATCGGGTTCGCGGCCGTTCGACGCGACGGCTACATTCTCTTTCTGGCGGTCTCGCCCGACCTTCGCGGTGAGGGGATCGGCAAACAACTCGTCGCGCGCGTCGCCGAAGACCACGATACGATCACGTGCCACGCCCGGACGAGCAACGAGAACGCCCTCCAGTTCTACGAACACCTGGGGTTCGAGATCAAACGCCGCATCGACGACTACTACGAGGACGGCGGCGACGCCTACTACCTGAAACTCGGCTCCGACGTCGGGATCACCGACAAGATCTCGGAACTGATGCGTCGGTAGCCGACGGATCGAGCGACTGCGGCGGCGCTGAGACGAACGCTCGACGAGCCCGGACTATCCGTCGGTATCGCCTCGGGCGGCCCCCTCGATGAACGCTCGGCGAAGAACCGTCAACAGCAGATACGTCTCGTACTTCTGGTCGCGGCAGTGCTCGCACGGCGCCATCTCGTCGGCGATCCGGTCGATCGTCTCGCCGTACTCCGACTCGAGGCCGGCCACGAGCTCCGCCACCTCCGGTGCGAGGAACGCGGCCATTTCCGCGACGTCCTCCCGCGCACCGTCGGGGAGCGCGTACGAGAGGACGATCGTGTTCGCGCGGTAGTACTTCGTCGTCCCGCCGTTGCGCTCCTCGAGGCGTGCGACCTCGACGAGACCGGCGTCCCGGAGTTCGTTGACGTGGTGGCGCACCGTGTTGCGGGTCCGGTCGTAGCCCCGCGCCTCGAGGTCGTCGTCGATCTCCGCGACGGAGCGTTCCCCCTCCGCGAGCATGTCGAGGATCATCGCGCGAACGGGCTCGTCGACGGCGCTCGAGACGTTCGTGTCCCGGACCGCGACGTCTTCGACCGTGACGTCCGACGTGAATTCGGCCATTATCTGGGGTTGGCGGGCGAGTCGTAAAAGTCGTTCAGCCGAACGGCCGCTCGGGAGTGTGACTCGGCTACCGACGCGTGTCTCGAGCCTCGCACTGCCGCTGCGGTGGCGCGCGCTGTCGATCGTCCCGAACGAGAGTGAGGGGCGATCGACGACTATGTGCGAGGGATGAGCGAGTGAGCCTGCGAACGAGCGAATCGGCTGGGGAGGACGTGGCAATCCTCGCCGCCAGTGTCGGCCGACAGAACCGTCCGGTGCCGAACTGCTCGTGCTGACGGGCCAGGACGTCTACAACCGCGAATCGTCTGACCGAGAGCACGCCGAGCACGAGGAGCGCTGGCGCCATCGCCACGGCCACGACCGTGCTAAACTCTTCGATCCGCCACTCGATCGGATACAGCGCCGCGACGAAAAAGGAGAGCCCCGCCACGATCGCCGCGACGTAGCCGCGATCACGGACCGGGACGAAGTCGATCGTGAAGCTGAACGTCACCGGAATGCCGAGTCCGAGCGTCGTCGAGCAGACGACCACCCAGAGGAGGAACTGCTCCGGCGTGCTCACGGCGGGTGCGGCGACGGTAAGAACCAACTGGACGGCCAGCACGCAAAAGAGCAGCCTGAATTTCACGTACAGGTCGGTGCTCCAGCCGCGGCGGTCCATCAGGACACCGCTCGCCACGGCGACCACGAGCGTGAGGAGTGCGAGCGCGGCCATCGCCATCGATACCTCCCGAGAACGCATTCCGGCGAGTCGCGTCCCGAGATCGATCAGTCCCAACTGAACGAAAGTGAGGTTGTAGTAGTAGCCCGCCGCGAGCGCCGAAATGTAGATCAGATAGCCGGTGACCGGAATCCACTGCCGCTGCCGAACGAACTCGAAGAGTTTCATCGACCGACGCTAGCTGAGCGGGGCGAACGTACTACTGCCACCGAATGCGTCGTCCGTGCGGGGCACCAGTACGGTCGGTTTCTCACGTCTCACTCCTCTTCGTCGCCGAGTAGGTACCTGAGCGCGACGTACAGCGCGACGAACAGCACGACGAAGACTGCCAGTCCCTGAACGGCCATCGTGAGCCCGCTCTTGCCCCCGGTATCGGATTCCTCGTCTGCAGTCGGTTCGTCGCCGTCGCGTCGTTCGTCGAGTGGGTCACCAGTCGTTTCGCCGACGGCCTCGAGAATGGGCTCGCGTAGTGGCGTTTCAAGTGCCATGCGCACCGCTTCCGAGACGAGCAGTTGGAGCAGTTCGTTCTCCAGATCGACGTCGTCGATTACCGCGTCGAGTGACGGAACCATCTGTCTGTCACGTGAGTACACTGTGCAACCGGATAACTGTTACACGAGGAACCGGGCTCCATCGGATCTATCTCGCGTTCGAATCGGCTCTCTCCGAGTCACCTGTACGGATACTCTCGGAAGCGATCGTCTCGACACCGGGGCTGTAGAAGTGAACGGGATCGGAATCCGGGGTCGCGAACCCGTTCGCTCGAAAGAGCGTGTTGGTCTCGATTTCGACGTCCGCATCGTACAGTGGCCACGGGTCGTGGTCGATGGTGGCGTAGCGGAGCGTCCCGTCCGGCGCTTCGGTGTAGTAGCGGTATCGCGCCGTGAGGAATCGGGCGAGCGTGTCCGGTTCGGCAGCGTACCGGTCGCCGACCGGTCCGTACGTCGCGTCGAACTGAACCGGCCGGGCTCCGGGATGACGACGACGGTTCGCGAATCGAATTCGACCGTTTACCGTGCGAAGATCGATGGTAGCGTAATAGTACGGGAGGTGGTGGAAGAGTCGAGCGCCGAGAACCGCGAGGAGTCCGTCGGCGTCGAGACTGAAGAAGTACACGCCCGGCGTGCCGTCGTACGTCACGTAAGTCCGGAGATTGAGTTCGGGGAGCGGGAGCCCTGCGCCGGACGGGAGCAGCCGCGGCCGTACGTCGACGTTCGTAAACGGAACGACCGAGAGCCACGCCCGCCCGTCGTACGTATCGAGTGTCAGCGCTTTCGGGAGGTGGGTCTCGACTGCGGCCGGATCGACTGGCCAGTTAGCGAAGAGGACGTGCCGCCAGCCCATGTGCAGTGATCCGATCATCGGTTCACTTCAACCGAGGACTACGACGCGGAAATAGGTGCGTTCGGAGTCGACCATTCGGCAGGATTATACCACCTCACCCACGACTACCCCAGACGCATGGAGGAGCGAACGAGGGCCTATCTTCGCGGTCGATTTCGCGATCACTACCGGCGGACGGAGATCACGCCGCCGCCCGCGGCCAACGAGCGCGAGTGGGGCTACATCCCCTGGACCGAAGGCCCGGATACGACGATGGTCCGCCACCGGTCGCTCCTCGAGTTGGGCGATCTCTCGGAGTTCCTCGTCCGCAAACGGCCACAGCACGTCTACTTCTCGGCGGGCCGGTTCCGCGACCCCGGCGCGAGTTCGATGAGCGCGAAAGACTGGCAGTCCGCCGACCTCGTCTTCGACCTGGACGCGGACCACCTGCCGAGCGTGACGCTCGGCGAGGACTCCTACGCCGAGATGCTCGCCAAGTGTAAGGACGCGCTCCTTCGGTTACTCGAGTTCCTGGAGGACGATTTCGGCTTCGAGGACCTCGAGTTCGTCTTCTCGGGCGGCCGCGGCTACCACGTCCACGTCCGCGACGAGAACGTGCTCCACCTCGATCGCGAGCACCGCCGAGAGATCGTCGACTACGTTCGCGGCATCGGGATGGACTACGAGGAACTGATCGAGACCGAGACCGTCGCGGGACTCGGCCGCAAGACGCCGACGGAGCGACGGACGCTCGAGATCGACGGCGGCTGGGGCGCGCGAACCCACGACCACCTGATGGCGTTCGTCGACGAACTGCTCGAGATGGACGACGAGGACGCCTTGGAGCGTCTCCAGGCGTTCGACGGCATCGGCGAGGGGAAGGCGACGGCGACGCTCAACGCCGCCCGTAACAACCGCGAGCAACTCGAGGCGGGCAACGTCACCGTCCACACCGCGGTCTCCCAACTGGCCGAGCGATTCGCCACCCAGGCGGTCGAGCGCGACAACGCGCCGATCGACGAGCCGGTAACCACCGACACGAACCGTCTCATCCGCCTGCCGGGGAGCCTGCACGGCGGCAGCGGACTGAAAACGGTTCGCCTCGAGCGGGACGAGATCGAGGACTTCGACCCCCTAGACGACGCCGTCCCCGACACGTTTCGGGGCCACGAGATCAGCGTCGACGTGACCCGGGGCGGCGAGGTCGAACTCGGTGGGGATAGTTTTACGGTCACGGAGGGTGACCAGTCACTACCAGAGTACGTCGCCGTGTTCCTGATGGCACGCGGCCGCGCCGAGAAGGAGAAAGAATGGATTTAGACGAGTTGCGTTCGGTCCAGAGCAAGGAGCGCCAGAAGGATAGCCTCCAGAATCTGCGCCCCTCGTTCTACCAGGAGGTCGGCGAGTACATCGCCGACCTCGAGGACGAACGCGACCGCGTCGCCGAGCAGGCCGACGATCCCTTTTCCTCGCCCGAAGTCGGCCGACTCACCGACGAGATCGAGACCGCCAAGGACGTCGTCGAAGCCATCTACGAGCGTCGCATGGGCAAACTCGTCAAACAGGCCAGCCTCGCCGCGGCCGGGATGCCGGCCGACGACGACGGCCTCACTGCGGAAGAGGCCGACCTCTTCGACGACCTCGTGGATCGAATCTCCTCGAACAAAACGCGTGTGCTCGACGTCCTCGAGGGTCTCGAGACCGAGGCTGGGACCGGTGCCAGCGACGGATCCGATCCTGCGGCCGGAGCCGACGCCGGTGTCGACCCCGATCCGACGACTGTCGATCCGATCGACGATTCCGGCACGACGGACCCCGACGCACCGTCCGAGGACGCGCCGCCGGTGCCACCGCAGGATCCACCGGCCGACGTCGACTCCCCTCCCGCGGCCGACGGGAGCGAGACGCCCACCGAGGGGTCCGACGGCTCGAGTGGCGTGACGCCCGCGGACGTCATGGGCGGCGACGGGCCGGAGATCGACGACGCCGATTCGCCGTCAGAGGCGGCACCGACACCGTCGGACAATGTCAGTACTGCTTCTGGAGCGGAGGCGAACGATGCCGACGACGTCGAGCGCGTGACCGTCAAGATCACCCGCGACATCGGCTCGATTCTCGGTGTCGACGACCGCGAGTACTCGCTCTCGACCGACGACATCGTTACCCTGCCCGAACAGAACGCGACGCCGTTGCTCGAGCAGGAAGCGGCCGAATCGCTCGAGTAACAGGTACTGTTCGAACGCAATCCTGCCGGCGAGTCCGTCTCGAACACGTCCGTGGGTCGATGCGAACTGCCCGCGCAAAATTCGCACGGCAGCGAGACTCTTCACCACGACGTCCACTCTCGATCCGTTAGTCTGCGACTGTGAGACCTCTCGCAAGCGTTGCTATCAGCGCCTCCTGAACGTGATCGTAGACCCCGCCGTCGATCTCGTCGAAAACATTCTCGTATTCATCGTAGTCGTCCTTATGAAGCACTAACAGACCGAGCGACGAACCCATAATCCCCAACACAGTTACCGGATCCATCTCCGCTATTGGGCCCTCGCTCTGCGCCTGAACGTCTTCGATGGGGGGGATCAACGCTTCCATCTCTTTCCGTTCCATCTCCGCGATCTGTTCGGACGACAAGTTCCCGATGACGTCTCGATAGTCGCCTCTGAGGAATACTTGCTGGATAAATTCGTTCTCTTCGCCAAATTCGGCGTAGCACCGGAAGAACCGCTCGAGTCGTTCTCGCGGATCTTCGACCCCCTCCAGTTCCGACTGCATGGTCTCGACGTACTCGTCGAACTCCCGTTCGAAAATCTCGATATAGAGGTCGGATTTCGCGTCGAAAAATTGGTAGAACGTGGGTTTAGCAATTCCCACCGGTTCAGTGATGTCTTTCACGGTCGTTTTCGCCGGTCCGTACGTCAGCAACAGCTCACGCCCGGTCTGGATCAGTTGCTCTCGTATCCGGTCTCGTTCTTCCTCGCTGAATTTACGCATGAATGCCAGTTAGTTCTCGAAAACCTATAACCAAACCGGTTCTCGGTTATTACTCTATAACCAAAATAGATATCTGGTCATAGAACCTATCGATAGTATGGCTACGATCGAAGTGAAAGACCTGACGAAAGACTACGGGAGCGTTCTCGGCGCAGACGCTCTCTCGTTCACCGTGGAAACGGGTGAGATATTCGGTTTTC
This sequence comes from Natronorubrum halobium, assembly GCF_051351675.1. Classification (NCBI taxonomy): domain Archaea; kingdom Methanobacteriati; phylum Methanobacteriota; class Halobacteria; order Halobacteriales; family Natrialbaceae; genus Natronorubrum; species Natronorubrum halobium. The sequence goes on along the minus strand of NZ_CP195595.1, from coordinate 3,772,728 downwards.
TCGGCCCGAACGGGGCCGGAAAGACGACCACGATTCGAACGCTTCTCGGATTGCTCGAACCGACGTCCGGAACGGCGACAGTACTCGGCGCGGACGTCCGTGACGAGGATGCACTCATCGACGCGAAGCAACGAATCGGATACTTACCGGCTCATCTCGGATTCGACGAGGAGGTAACCGGTCAGCAGGTGCTCGACTACCACGCGTCGATCAAAGGTGGCCAACGGCAGGACGAACTCCTCGACGTGTTCACGCCCCCTGTCGAACGGCCGATCCGTGAGTATTCGACCGGAAACAAGCGTATGCTCGGGATCGTCCAGGCGTTCATGCACGATCCCGAACTCGTGATCATGGACGAACCGACCGCCGGGCTCGATCCGCTCAAACAGGAGGAGTTCAACGAGTTCGTCAGGGGTGAGCGTGAGCGAGGGAAGACGATTTTCTTCTCTTCGCACGTGCTGAGTGAGGTCCGTCGTGTCTGTGACCGAGTCGGGATTCTCCGCGAGGGGACGCTCGTCGGGCTAGAGGATGTCGAAACGTTGCTAGATCGAGGTGGCAAGCGAGTCCGAATCCAGACGACCGAAGAGGCCGGTTCGAAGCTAGCGGCTCTCGACGGCGTTATCGACGTGACCGCGTTCGCCGAAGGGATCCAGTTCATCTACACCGGCGAGTACAACACACTGCTTCGCGAGCTCGCGACCCACGACGTCCGTGAGATAGAGATCAGCGAACCCCCGCTCGAAGACGTCTTCATGCACTACTACGGGGCAAATGGGGAATCGGAATCCGGTCAGGAGGTGGTGCCCGATGCTTGAAACTACCCGGTACGAGACGAGCCAGCGCGTTCGAGGAACGGCGGTACTCACTGCCGGTGTCAGTCTCTACGCCGCCTTTATCGTCTGGTATTTCACCGTCTTGGAGGGGACTGATTTCGAGACGATAGCCCAGGATATGCCGCCCGCGATGATCGAAGCGTTCGGAATCGAGGCGTTAGGTTCGATCGAGGGCTTCCTCGGCGGCCAGATCTTTAATTTCGTCTGGTTGCTCGGATTGGGGCTGTACTTCGCGTACGTGGCTGGGGGACTCATTGCGAGTGACATTGAGGACGAACGGATGGATTTACTGCTCTCGTTCCCGGTTTCCCGGTCGCGACTGCTCGCCGAGAAGTTCGCTTCGTTGCTGTTCCCCATCGTCACACTCAACGTCGTCGTCGGCGGCGTGATCTACGTTCTCGTGTTGGCTATCGGCGAGACGATCGATCCGGTGCATCTCGCGTTGGCTCACCTACTGTCGATCCCGTACCTGCTCGTCTGTGCGGCGATCGGTGTCGTTCTCTCGGTCCTCGTCGATCGGGCCGCTGTCGCGGAGCGAGCGGCCGTCGGAGTCGTATTCGCTCTCTTCCTCGTAGAGTCGGTGGTCGGTGCCGGAACCGACTTCGAGTGGATCCAATACGTCAGCCCGACGCATTACTACGACCCGACTCGGGTTCTCATCGATGGATCGTTCGAGTCGATCCACGTCGGAGTTCTGCTCGCGGCGTTCCTCGCGCTACTGATTATCAGCCAGGGACTGTTTCAGCGACGGGACATCTGATACTCATTTGAGCACGGTTCCGGTCCCTGTACTGAGCGCGAAATTCGATCCGAAATCGAGCCGTCCCCAAACCACAACGCATACATCGACCGTCGCTAACAGACGGCCATGCTCGACGTCGGCGACGAAGCACCCGAGTTCGAACTGCCCAACCAGCACGGCGAGACCGTCCGGCGCTCCGACTTCGAGGGCGAATGGCTCGTCGTCTACTTCTATCCGCGGGCGAACACCGACGGCTGCACCACCGAGGCCCGTGCGTTCAACGACGCGAAACCCGACTTCGACGACCGCGACGTCACCATCGTCGGCATCAGCGACGATCCGGTCGACGACATCGCATCCTTCGCCGAGGAGTACGACCTCGAGTTCGACCTCCTCTCGGACGAACTCGGCGAGGTCGCGACGTTGTACGACTCCTACGGCGAGAAGCAGATGTTCGGCAACACCTTCGACGGCGTCTTCCGCAACACGTACGTCGTCGGCCCGGACGGCCACGTCGAGGCGGTCTACGAGGGCGTCTCGCCGGAGGGCCACGCCGAAGCGGTTCTCGAGGACCTCGAAGACTCGTCGGCCGAAGTCTCGCCGTAGACAACCAGCGCGCGTTCCCGCCGGTCCGACCGTGTTTCTATCGACGATCGCTCCGTGAGAGCCGGCCGTTTCCGCGTCCCTAAATAGCTCGCCGGGAATCACCCAGTATCGGCGGACTGAATCGATATGGAACTCACCGATAACGATCGATCGATCGCGACGTTCACGATGCTCGCACACGCGGTCGTCCACTGGTTCGAACTGGCGATTCCGATCTTTCTCGTCGTCTGGCTCGACGCGTTCGAGGTGAGCGTCGCGGTCGTCGGCGTCGTCGTCGCGCTCGGCTACGTGCCGTTCGGCCTCGGTGCGTTGCCCGCCGGCTTGCTGGCCGATCGATACGGCCCGAAGCGGCTCGTGGTGCTCTGTCTCGCGGGCACGAGCGTGTCGTTCGTCACGCTCGCGGTCGCGACGTCGATCTACGCCGTCGCGGCCAGCCTGCTGTGCTGGGGGATACTCGCCAGCATCTACCATCCCGCGGGGCTCGCGCTCATCAGCACCGGCGTCGAGGATCGAGGGACGGTTTTCGCCTGGCACGGCATCGCCGGCAACGTCGGCATCGCGCTGGGGCCGTTCGCGACCGCGACCCTGTTGCTCGTCCTGGAGTGGCGACTCGTCGCCGTCGCGCTCGCCGTTCCCGGACTCCTCGCGACGCTCTACGGGCTTCGACTGCAGTTCGATCCGACCGCGGGGCTCGAGGGCGACAGCGAGAGCGATACGAACGCCGACGGGGACACGGGCTCGCGTGCCGGCTCCGCGTTCGTCTCGAACTCGCGGACGCTGTTCGCCAGTTCGTTCCTGCTGGTCTTCGCGGTCGTCACGTTCGTCGGGCTCTACTACCGCGGCGTCTTGACCTACCTGCCGGAACTCCTGGGCGGTCTGCCGGCGATGGAGGGAATCGAACCGCCGGCCGGTCTCGAGGAACTCTCGCTCGGCGATTACGTCTACGTCGGACTGCTCGTCGCCGGGATGGCAGGACAGTACGCCGCCGGGAAACTGACCAGTCGCGTGGCCGTCGCGAGAGGGTTGGTCGCGGTCTTCGTCGGCCTCGCGATACTCGCCGTCGCGTTCGTCCCGGTGTCTGCGATGGGGCTCGCAGCGATCGTCCTCTACTGCGTCGTGCTCGGCTTCTCGCTGTTCGCGATCGAACCGTTCTATCAGGAGGCCGTCGCGGTCTACACCCCGCCGGAGAGCCGCGGGCTCTCCTACGGCTACACCTACCTCGGGATGTTCGGACTCGGCTCGCTCAGTATCGCTTTCGGCGGCGTCCTGCTGGATCGCGCTACGGTGGGCGTGTTCTTCGGGACGCTCTCGATACTCGCGTTGATCGGTGCCGGACTCTCGGTTCGACTACTGACTGGCCCGTCGCCGACCGACACCGAGGTACCGGAGCCGACGGCCGCTGACGACTGAACGGACGCGGAGGAAGACGAACACGTCGGGCACGTAGAACGGCCTGAGACACGTAGAACGCCCTCGGACACGTAGAACGCGGAGGCCGTCTCGAGTCGATGGAGACGGAGCAGTCGCTCCGCAGTCGACTCGAGAGACGTCCAAAAAAACCGCACGCGGTGACCGAGCGCGCTTCAGTGCGCTCTCGATCGCTCAGGGCCGCCCTTACTGAAAGGTGCGGCCGAGCTGATCCTGTTCCTGGGCCGGTTCGGCCTGCTGGAACTGCTCTTCGATCTCCTCGTACTGCTCGCGCGTCTCGGGGGTCACGCTCGGGTTGACCTCCTCGAGTGCGTGTTCGAAGTGTTCCGTGTTGATACGGACGTTTCCGACGGAGTCGGCCATATCCTCGGGATCGACGGTGTTGATGAACTCGCGGCTGGCGTCCATCGAGGCCTCGCGGCAGACCGCTTCGATGTCGGCACCGACGTAGCCCTCCGTCTCGCTGGCGAGCCACTCGAGGTCGACCGCGTCGGCCAGCGGCTTGTTGCGGGTGTGGACCTCGAAGATCTTCCTGCGAGCCTCCTCGTCGGGGACGGGCACGTGGACGTGACGATCCAGGCGACCCGGACGGAGCAGGGCCTTGTCGATCAGGTCGGGACGGTTGGTCGTCGCGATGACGACGACGTCCTCGAGCTCCTCGAGCCCGTCGAGCTCCGTCAGGAGCTGGCTGACGACCCGTTCGCCGACGCCGGAGTCGCTCTGGTTCGTCCCGCGTTCGGTGGCGATCGAGTCGATCTCGTCGAAGAAGATCACGGTCGGTGCGTTCGACCGCGCCTTCTCGAAGATCTCGCGGACGCCCTTCTCGCTCTCCCCGACGTACTTGTTCAGCAGTTCGGGGCCCTTGATCGAGATGAAGTTCGACTCCGCCTCGTTGGCGACGGCCTTGGCGAGCAGCGTCTTCCCGGTCCCCGGCGGACCGAACATCATGACGCCCTTGGCGGCCTCCATGTCCATGGCCTCGAAGACCTCCGGGTAGTCGAGCGGCCACTGGATCGTCTCGCGGAGCCGTTCCTTGGTGTCGCCGAGTCCGCCGACGTCGTTCCAGGTGACGTCGGGGACTTCGACGAAGACCTCGCGCATCGCGGAGGGCTGGATGCCCTTGAGCGCCTCCTTGAAGTCGCCTCGAGTGACCTGCAGCGACTCGAGCACCTCGGCGTCGATCTCGTCCTCCTCTAGGTCGAGGTCGGGACGGATGCGACGCAGCGCGTTCATCGCGCTCTCGCGGGCGAGGCTCTCGAGGTCGGCGCCGACGAAGCCGTGCGTGTTGGACGCGTAGTGGTCCAGGTCGACCGAGTCCACGAGCGGCATCCCGCGGGTGTGAACCTGCAGGATCTCCTTGCGGCCGTCCTTGTCCGGGACGCCGATCTCGATCTCGCGGTCGAACCGACCGCCGCGACGGAGCGCGGGGTCGATGTCGTCGACGCGGTTCGTCGCGGCGATGACCGTGACGCGACCCCGTTCCTCGAGGCCGTCCATCAGCGAGAGGAGCTGGGCGACGACGCGCCGTTCGACGTCGCCGCCGGCGTCTTCACGCTTTGCGGCGATCGAGTCGAGTTCGTCGATGAAGACGATCGCGGGGGCGTTCTCCTCGGCCTCTTCGAAGACCTCGCGGAGCTTCTCCTCGCTCTCGCCGTAGTACTTCGACATGATCTCCGGGCCGGAGATCGTCTCGAAGTGGGCGTCGATCTCGTTGGCGACGGCCTTGGCCATCAGGGTCTTCCCGGTGCCCGGCGGGCCGTGCAGCAGGACGCCCTTCGGCGGCTCGATCCCTAACTGCTGGAACAGTTCGGGATGTCGCATCGGCAGTTCGATCATCTCGCGGACCTGGTCGAGTTCGTCGTCCAGGCCGCCGATGTCCTCGTAGGTGACGTTCGGAACGCCCTCAGCGGACGCGCCGGGACCGCCGGAGCTGACCTGTTCGGCCGGCGTCTCGGAGATCTCGATGCTCGTCGAGTCCGTGATGACGACGGTTCCCGAGGGAGACGTGCTCGCGATCTTCAGCGGCACCGACTGGCCGGAGCTGGCCATCGGGCCGAACGAAAGCGAGAACGGTACCGTCTGCCCTTCGGTGACGGCCTGGCCGCTCAGCTTGTCGCGCACGAGCGGGCCGATATCCCCGCGAATACGGAGATTCTGGGGAAGTGCGACCGTGACCGATTTGGCCGGGTTGACGTCCGCGGGTTCGATCTCGACGCGGTCGTCGATGCCGACGTCGGCCTCCTGGCGCAGGCGGCCGTCGATTCGGACGATCCCGCGACCCTCGTCTTCGGGATAGCCGGGCCAGACTCGCGCGACGGCCTGGCTGTCGCCCTTGCCGTCGATGACGATGTAATCGCCGTTCTCGAGATCGAGTTCGCGCATCGAGACGCGGTCGATCGCGGCCAGTCCACGTCCTGCGTCCTTCTGTTTCAGTGGTTTAACGGTGAGTTTCATAGGTCGCCCTCCATCTCGACAGTGAGGACGCCGTTTTTCATAAACGTGTGCGCGTCGTCTGCACCGTCGGGAAGATCGAATTCGTACTGCTCGTCGCCGACGACGACGATAACCGTGTCGTCGACGAGGTCAACGGAGGCCTCGGTTTCGCGGGCCCCGAAGTCGACGGCCACCACCGCACTGTCGTCGTACTGGTACCGGCGTGCTACCTGTCCCTCGTTCCGGGTAAATTGTTCGAGTGTCATGCTTCAACTAACCCAAGGTAAGCTTTCAGAGTATATAAATCTTTCGCCAGCGAAGGCGGAGACGGCACCGTTTTCGAAGAAAGATCGTTGTTCGTAGTTCACACCAGATTTGGGACCGAATCGGCGACAGTTATCCTCGAGGCGAGGGGGTTCGAGTCGGCCGGATCACGGGCCCGCGGCGTCGACGGTTTTCCCGGTAACGATTCGAACAGGGGGCGGGCTGACTGCCGGTCGCTATCGGTGTCCAGTCTTCTCGAGAATTTAAGCCCACGCCCGTCGTTCGAACACGTATGGAGACGGTAACACACCACGGCCGGGAGACGGCCTACGATGTCGCTGATCGCGGCGGGGGCGGCCCGCCGATCTGCTTCGTCCACGGAAGCGGCGGGTCGCGCGACGTCTGGTCCGCTCAGCACCGCCTCGCCGATCGAAACCGCGTCGTCACGCTCGATCTGAGCGGCCACGGCGACTCCGACGATATCGACGCCCGCCCCGGCTATTCGACGCTCTCCGCGTACGCCGACGACGTGTTGGCCGTCGTCGACGCCACCGACAGTCGGGTGCTGGTAGGGAACTCGCTCGGTGGGGCCGTCGTCATGCAGCTCCTGGTCGAACGCGAACTCGATCTCGACGCGGCCGTGCTGGTGGGCACTGGCGCGCGGCTCGGCGTCCTCGAGGACCTCCTCGACTGGCTCGCGAACGACTTCGAGCGCGCTATCGAATTCCTTCACGAGCCGGATCGCCTCTTTCACGACCCCGAATCGGACCTCCGCGAGGAGTCGATAGCACAACTCCGCGAGACCGGACGGGCCGTCACCCGCAGGGACTTTCTGACGTGTCACGAGTTCGATATCCGCGGCGAGCTTTCGGCGATCGACTGCCCCGTACTCGCGGCCTACGGCGAGTACGACAGGTTGACGCCACCGAGGTACCACGAGTATCTCGCCGAAGAGATCGACGACGCCTGGATCGCGGGCCTCGAGGACGCCGCACACCTGGCGATGGTGGAACAGCCCGAGGCGTTCAACGCGGCGATCGACGAGTTTCTGGATATCGTGTACGAGTACGAGACCGACACCACCGAGGAGTGACGCCAGCGGAACGAGACGGGGTTGGGGAACGCGTGGAGCGATCGCTGATACTGGCTGCGTCTCGAACTCGCGGACGAACGAGGCGAGTGCGTCGAGATCGAAGCCGAACTGGTGACATCGGCTCCCCGGCGAGACTCAGTAGATGTCCTCGAGGTCGGTCTCCTCGTGGCTGTGCTCGTCTGCGGGGAACTCGCCGGACTCGACCGCCGAGACGTAGTCGTCGACGGCCGACTCCATCTCCGCGCGGACGTTCCCGAACTGCTCGGAGAACGAAGGCGTCCACTCGCTGATGCCGACGGCGTCGTCGAAGACGAGCACCTGGCCGTCGCAGTCCGGTCCCGCACCGATACCGATCGTGGGAATGTCCAGTGCGTCGGTGATCTCGGCCGCCAGATTCGCCGGCACGTGCTCGAGCACCAGCGAGAACGCACCCGCCTCCTCGTGTTCGATCGCGAGGTCGAGCATCCGTTGGGCGGCCGCCTGATCGGTCCCCTGGCGGGGGTAGCCGCCGTACTGGTTGACGTGCTGGGGCGTGAGTCCGAGATGAGCCATCACCGGGATGCCCAACTGGACCATCTTTTCGGTGAGATCGACGGTGTGGGGTCCGCTCTCGAGTTTGACGGCCTGTGCGCCCTCCTCCTTGAGCATCCGTCCGGCGTTTTCGAGGCTGTCCTTCTCGTCGACGCCGAAGGAGAGGAACGGCATGTCGGCCACGACCAGCGCGTCTTCCGTCGCGCGTGAGACCGCGCCGACGTGGTGGGCGATCCCGTCGACGGAGACGGGGACCGTCGTCTCGTGGCCGAGCACCACGTTGCCGACGCTGTCGCCGACGAGGATGACGTCGACGCCGGCGTCGTCGACGATTCCGGCCGTCGGCGCGTCGTAGGCCGTCAGCATCGTGATCGGTTCGTCGCCTGCCTTCTCTCTGACATCCCGCACGGTAGCCATACCCACAGGTTCGTCGCCGACGATTAAACGCCACCGTTCTTCGTCGGCGCTCACGTGAGGCGATCCGAGGCCGTCACGAAACCAGCGTTCGTGCGACCGAACGTGTCGCTACGTCTCCGGCGTTCGTGCGGTCGGACGCCGTAGCGTCGAACACGGAGAAATTAAGAGGGCTGGGTCGACACTGTCGGTCGTGCCAGAACCCGTCGAAACGACCACACCCGAGGGCGTCGACTACGGGTGGGTGATGCAGGTCACGTTCGTCGTCACGATCCTCGTCGGTGCACCGATCGTCGCCTTGCTCTCGGTGAACGCCGACCTGCCGAGCTGGGGCGCTCGAGCCGAGTTCGCGATTCGCGTCGGGGCCCCGATCTGGTTTCTGACGGCCGTCGCCGTCTTCGCGTACGCGAAACGCAAGCAGAACCAGGAGACGTAGTCGGATCACCCCCTCACACGCCGGCGGGACTATCGTCGACGAACTCGAATGCGACCCCCGCTCGTTCTGCCGTCACTCGATCCCGCGCGGAGTCACCGACGAACAGCGCCGTCTCCGGCTCGGCGTCGAGCTTCCGGACGGTCTCGAGCAACGGATCCGGGTGTGGCTTTTGCGTTTCGACCGTATCCCGGCCGACGACTGCGTCGACCGCGTCGATCAGGCCGTGTGCCTCGAGTGCGATCCGACACGCCGCCTCGCAGTTGAGCGAGCAGACGCCGACGGGAACCGCCTGCTCGAGGAGTTCGTCGGCGTGCGTCAGCCGCGGTGCGGCCTCGGCACCCGTCCGCTCGTGTGCGGCGATTGCGGATTCGACGTCGTCGGCCAACCCGACGTCGTTCGCCGTTCCCAGCAGTTCCCACAGGTCCCGGCTCGGCGGCTCGACGTCCGCGCTCTCGTAAACCTCGAGGACGTCTGTAGCCACGGCGTCCCAGTCGACGTCGAGGTCGACGAGCGTTCCGTCCAGGTCGTAGACGACGGCGTCGTAATCGGTCACGGCTCACGATAGGTTCGGCAGGAGAATAGTGACTTCGGTCCGCGCCCGACGAACGGGTGCGTCGATCATCGGCGCGTCTGTCGGAGTCGACTTCGAACACTCGTCCGATCGATTTCGACGACGAACTCCGCAGATGCATCGGGGTCGGCCGTTGCTCGGACCGGCGTTGCGGTCGTTCGCATCCGTTCCCCGTCCTCGAAGGAGATAGCGACCGTGTACGCCGTTCCTCTTTCGTACGAATCCGGGTAGACGGCGCACTCTCCGGCGGGGAGTTCGTACTCGTGGCGAACGAGTCGTTCGTCACCATCGCGCTCGCAAATCTCCAGCGTGAATCGGAGCGGTTCGTCGTCGACGTTGACGATGTGCAGTTGCCGCCGGGTTCCGTCGGACCGGTTCGTGTAGAGTACGAGACCGATACTCACCGCACCGATGGCGGTGATCACGAGACCGCTTACGAGTATGCGATCGACTACGAGCTGGAAGAGCCCGATCAGGACGAGGATGGAGCCGATCAGCAGGCCCGCTTCGTGGAGTCCGTCCGGAAATCGCCAGGGCGTGTGCGACATCGTATCGGTCCGATACTCGCTGGCCGGTTTCCGGCGTGCTTCGGCGGTCTTTTCGGTCACTGTCAGTATATCCGACGATACCGTTCGAATATAAATATGTTCGCTCCGCGCGACTCGTCGGCCGCCGAGGTCGGGGTACCGGGAGATCGCCTCGTCCGAGACCAGTCCGGCTGGAACGGACAGCGGACGGAGACCCGAAGTCTCGACTGAGGTGGCCGCCGATCCTAGTCGTTCCCGAGCAGTTCCCGAGCGATTACGGTCTTCTGAATCTCGGTCCTCCCCTCGTAGATTTCCGTGATCTTGGCGTCGCGAGACAGCCGTTCGACCTCGCCTTCGGTGACGGAGCCGTACCCCCGTGGATCTGAACGGCCTCGTTCGTGACGAACATCGCTGCCTCGCTGGCGAAGTTCGACTGACAGCGACCAGTGACGATCGGATCTGGCCGTTGACGGCAACGACCGCTCTGAACCCGCGGTCCTATCGATTACACCCGCAGTGTCCTCTCGGACACCGTTCGAACTGAAACGTGCGGTCCGCTATTTTCGCGCGATAGCAGCTATTGCCTCAATAGCGGGCCGTAACGAACCGATAAATAACATGTATCTTCGTATAGTATACAAGCGAGCCGGAAATATTATCTATACGTACTGTCTCTGCAGGAGTGATGTCTGAGGAGATTTCACGACGAACGCTTCTTCGAAATGGTGGGATCGGTTTCGTGGCAATGAGCAGTGCGGGACTGGCCGGCTGTACGAGCAGTGTTCCGATCATCGGCGACGGAGACGGTGCATCCGGACCGGCAGTCGAAAACTGGCTCGCTGATCTCTCGTTCTCCGCTCTCTTCGACGAGGACGAACTATCCGACGAGTACGACGACGCTGAACTCGAGGAGTCCGATCAGACCGGGTTCGAGTTCAACACCGTCGTCCCGCAGGCGGTTTTCGACAACGAGGAAGACCTCCTTCTCTACTGGCCGCTCGAGCAGGGGTCGGGACTGCGAAGCAGGGCCGGCGTGGCCGCGACGGATATCGACTGGCAACTCACACAGCGCGTGGAGTGGGAGTACGAGTTCAGCTACACGGAAACGGCCTGGGGCGGCGAGCAGACGTACGACGAAGAACGGCAGACGTCGATCGAGATCGGCACGGTCGCCGGCGCGTTCGACCCCGCGGACGTCGAAGACAATCTCGAGGACTGGGCCGAGGATCAGGCCGTCGACGACGAGGAACTCTCCAGCGAGGGCGAGTACGAAGGGTTCGATCTGTACGAGTTCGAGACCCACGCCTTCGGAGTCAGCGAGGAGTACGTCGTCGAGGCCGCCGGCGGTCAGTACCTCGATCTGCTCGAGGCGCTCGAAGTCGCGATCGACGTCCGGACGACGTCGGTGGGTGGCTGGTCCGAGACGGACGACGGCGAAGCGCTGCTGGCGCAGTTCGACTCGGCACACCTCGCGGAAGGGGAACTCCACGAGCCCCGGTCGATCGAATCCGCAATCGAGAATCAGTACGGCGATATCGACGACATGTCGGACTGGCAACTCGAGGAGCTCGAAGAGGAGTTCGAGGACCGCCTCGACGACTGGGAACTGGAACTCGTCGGATCGGCCAGCGCGTACGAGTTCGACGGCGACACGACCGACGTACAGGAGGTCTACCTCTACGAGAGCGAGAGCGATGCGGACGCGGACGAACTCCGCGACCACGTCGAATCGAACCGCGACATCGGTGACGACTGGGCGACGATCGAGGACCTCTCGATCGACGACGAGGGACGGGCGCTCGTCCTGTCCGGACGAGTCCGAACCCGATCTCTGCTCTAACCGGCCGACTGGGCAGTCGTACCGGTCGATTCGAAGCGATTTTTCGAGACGAGATTGCGAATCGTCCCCGGTATCGTCCGTCGAGACGGCAGCGACAGCACCGATAGCACGATAGCGATTACAGTACCGACAGCAACTACAGCAACTCGAGCGTCTCGAGTTGCTCGCGCATCGTCGCCGCCGACTCGTCGTCCGCGAGTCGAAGCGGACTGCGGAGCGGGCCGACGTCGAACTCGCGCATCCGGAGGGCGGTTTTGACGCCGGACATGTACGCGCCGCCGGCTTTGAACGCGTCGCGAACGTCGAACACGCGACTCTGGAGTTCGCGGGCGCGGTCTTCGTCGCCCTCGTCGTAGGCGTCGTAACAGTCGACGACGAGTTCCGGGAAGGCGTTCGCGACGGCGCTGACGAGACCGGAACAGCCGATCTCGAGGCCCGTGAACAGCAGCGAGTCGGAGCCGGCGAGGAAGGTGAGTTCGGGATGGGCGTCGATGGCCTGTGCGAGCCACGGCACGTCCTTGCTCGAGTCCTTGACGCCGGCGACGTTCTCGATCCCCGCGAGATCGGCGAGCGTCTCGAGGGAGAGTTCGTTGCCCGTCTTGCTCGGGATGTGGTAGATGTAGACCGGGGCGGAGACGGCCTCGGCGACGCGCCGGTAGTGCGTGAGCGCGGCCTCGTGATCGAGCGGATAGTAGTAGGGCGTGACGACCACGATACCGTCGACGCCGACGGATTCGGCGTGTTCGGCGTGCGCGACGGTCTCGTAGGTGCTCGGCGCGCCGACGCCGGCGATGACCGGCACCTCGCCGCCGACTTCGTCGACGACGGCCTCGACGACGCCCGTCCGTTCCTCGCCGGTCAGCAGCGGGAACTCGCCGTTGGTCCCGAGCGGAAAGACGCCGTGGACGCCCCGGTCGACGACGAAGCGAGCGTGATCGGCCGTCCGCTCGTAGTCGACCGTCTCGTCGTCGTGAAACGCGGTGACAGTCGGCGGAACGACGCCGTGCAACGAAAGCGGATCGTCGACGCCAGGATCGTGAAACGTCATAGCCGTTCGTCCGTGACGAGCGCGTATAAAATCCAGCCGTCAGGTGCTGGGACGGCCGTTCGGAGACAGTGGCGAGTCGTCAGTCGGTCGCCAGTTCGCCCGTCGGCTCCTCCAGTTGCTCGCTCGCGAGGACGCGGTTCGCGCGACGAAGCCGCTCGGAGAGCGCCTGGTGGGAGATGTCGAGTTCGTTCGCCAGTTCCTCGAGCGAGATTTCGCGGGGAACGTCGTAGTAGCCCTGGCGGTAGGCTTCGGCGATCGCTTCCTGCTGTGGCTCGGTCAGCGCGGCCGTCGTCTCGAGGTCGTCGTCCTGCCCGGCCTCGACCATCCGGCGGACGTCGATGTGGACGCCCTGTTCTTCGATGGCGGAGACGGTCTCCGAGAGTTCCTCGCGGTGGGGAAAGAGCAGTCGGAGCGTCCACTGTCCGTCGGTGACCTGCGCGTCGAGCACGGTGCCGCCGTTGGTGTAGACCGAGTGGCAGACGGAGCTGACGTCTTCGCCGTACTGGAGTCGATAGAACCACTCCCCGTCGTCAGCCGCCTCGAGGAGACACTGGTAGTCGTCGACGGTCGGGTCCGCCTCGAGTGCCGTCTCGAGTTCCTCGGGATCGACGGCCGAGAACCAGACGAGCGGCATCGTCCGAGTCGGTCCCTCGGCGACGACGCTTTCGACTCTGATCTCCAACTCCGGCAGTCGATCGAGCGTCTTCGCGAGCGCGAACTCGTCGGTCGACAGCGTGAGCTCTGCGATCGTCGTCATCGGTCGATCACCCCGTACGGCAGGCTCGAGTCCGGTTGATGAACAGTGCGGCTATCGTGGGTGTGTCGGGACTCGAATCGTCTCATAAGTACCACGCCGATCCACTCACTGGGGTGGCGAGAGTGTCTCGACGGCTCTCACCGGTGTCAGCGGAGGTAGCTGCTCGCCCGTGACACTCCCGCTCGGATCGTGCTACTACTCGGTAGCGCGCGGATCCGATTGATGAGCAGGCCTTTGTGTTCCAGCCCTTTAAGACAGCATCTCACGGCCGATGACCGTCAACGAGGCGTCAGTGTCGAACTGCGCGCGAGACAGCTTTCGTCAGTCCGGCGGCATCGAAGCCGGAACCGCCCCTCAATCGAGGCGGGCCAGCCTGTTCAGCGCGTACACCGTGCGCAGAATATCGACGCTCTTCCCGCGGTCGAAGACGAGTTCGTCCGTCTCGAGGACGTGCTCCAGGGTATCCTGTGAGGCGTGTTCGGGAGCGGCCGCGATACCCGCGTCGTTCTCGTCGACCCACTGCATGACGCGCAGGTCGCTCTTGGAGTCGCCCATCACGAGGCCGAACGGATCGTCGACGCCCAACACGTCGAGCGCTCGCTCGACGCCGACGACCTTGTTCAGTTCGAGGCTGCCGATCTCGGCCGCGTCGGCCTCGTAGTAGGCGACGTCGATCCGCTCGAGGACGTCCGCGAGAGCGTCCGGAACGGCGTCGGCGTCGAGGTCCGGATACTCCCCTTCGCTCTCGAGGACGGCTCTGATCTCTGGATCCTGGTCGGCGTAGAACGCGCGCGTCCAGTCGACGACCGTCTCGTCGTCGAGGACGGTGGTGCCGTTGCCGTCGCCGTTTCCCTCGAGCGCCGTGCCGACGGCGTCGGCGAGCAGGTCGATCAGGTAGACCAGCGCCGTATCGATGGTATCCCGGGCCTTCGTGGAGCCGGTCTCGTAGTTGGGCTTCATCGTGACGTTGAACTCGTTGCCCTGCAGGTGACAGCCCCGCCGGAGGGCTTCGGGGGCCTCCGGGAGTACCCGCGAGCGAACGTCGTCGAAGACGTCCCGGATCTCCTCGTTCAGTTCCTCGTAGAGGAGTTGTTTCGTGTCCGCGCCGTGGCCCGGCGTGAAGACCCCCGTCCCGGCCTCGTAGACGATCGAGAGTTCGCCCGAGTGGACGATCTCGCTGCCCAGTCCCTGAATCGCGAACCCCTTGACGTTCTCCAGGGTCTGGCCCGTACAGATGACGATCGGGACCCCGGCCTCGTGAAACTCGGTCAGGACGTGGAGCGTGTCGCGAGGGATTTCGTTGTCGGTGCCGCCGGCCGAGCGCAGCGTCTCGTCGACGTCCAAGACGAGTACGTTCACCGCACGGCCGTACTTGGCGTCGAGATCGAGTGCCGTGAAGGCCTGATCGCGATTGGCCCGCGAGGCGACCTCCGCGAACGTCTCTCCGGCCGCGAAGCCGGACCGGATCTCGTCCTTGCGGTGCTCGAGCTCCTCGTTCGCGCCCTGCCAGTGCTCCAGTGCGACGCGGGAGTCGATCGCCGGAAAGACGTCGACGAACGCCTGATACTCCCGTAACGTCTCCGTATCGTAGTCGTCGTACAGCCGGTAGACGAGATCGTACCGTTCCATGCGTACAACAGACGGGAGCAGGCAGATAATCGTTTTCAGTACCGGTCGACTGTCGTCGACCGCGGACCGAGAGCTCGGGAAATCCATCGCGGGCCCGAGAGGCGGGAATCGATGCTCGATTCACGACGACACGACTATAAAAACGGCGGTCGAAATCGTAGCTATATGAAAAACGTCGACGACCTGATCGAGAGCGCGGCCGAGCTCGCGGCGCGCGGGCTTTCGAAGGGCGAGATCGCGGACGAACTGAACGTCTCCCGGGAGACGGCGAGCTGGCTCGTCGAACGCAGCGGCGCGACGACGGAGCCGACGGAGCAGTCGGCACCGGAAGCGGCCCAACCCGCTGGCGGCCCGCAGGACATTCACGTCGACTGGTCCGCGATCGGTCGGGACAGCAAACGGATGGGGGCGATCGCGGAAGCGATGGCCGACATGCTCGCCAAACACGGCGAGGACGTCGATCTGACGATCGGTATCGAGAAGGCCGGCGGCCCCATCGCGACGCTGATCGCGCGCGAACTCGAGACGGATCTGGGGACCTACACGCCCGCGAAACACCAGTGGGAGGAGGGTGACATCGACGAACTCGGCGGGACGTTCAGCCGGAACTTCGCGGGGATTCGCGACCGCGAGTGTTACATCGTCGACGACACCATCACCAGCGGGACGACGATGCGCGAGACCATCGAAGCCATCCGCGCCGAAGGCGGCGAACCGCTCGCCTGCGTCGTGCTCGCGGACAAACAGGGGCTCGAGGAGCTCGAGGGCGTCCCGGTCTACTCGCTGTTGCAGGTCATCAGCGTCGGCAAGGAAGAGTAGTCGATTCCGAGCCCACCCGCAGACGACGCCTCGGTCCCTGTCTACGTAGTTCTCGAGCGGTCGATCAAGCCGGTCTCGACGACGATGACGAAGAAAGCGAGGAAGAGTCAGTCCTCACACGAGAGCACGAGCGGTCGGTCGCGGTTCACGGAGACGGCTCGTTCTTCTCCTGCAGACGGTGCTCGAGCCGGCACCACGCGCGGCGGCCCCTAGCTCTCGTACGGCCGAATGCAGTCGTGCTACTGTCGACCATGGACGATCTCGAAGCCGTAGCGAGGGCAGGGCGTGGCCTTTTGACCGCGAGAGCGCAAGCTATCGGTAGCGATCATCCGGCTGCTACCGTTCCCGTCGAGTGGGGAGCGACCGTGGTGGCTAACGGGGGGTGATCAGTCGATTTCGAGCCGCAGCACGCGTTCGAACGACCGAGATACTATGACACGAACACCGACACGACGACGATACCTCTCTGCGGGCGTTACAGCCGGTATTGCGGCGCTCGCAGGCTGTAGCGACCTGGTGGAGGATTACGACGAGGACGAGGAGCCCGAGGAGGAAAACGGCGAGGAGGAGGCGGTCGAAGACGTCGACCACGAGAACCCGGAAGGGGAAGTCGAACTCGTTAGTCCAGACGATGGCGACGAGGTGACCTCACCCGTCGAGGTCGAGATGGAAGTCGAGGACTTCGAACTTCAAGCGGTCGATGACGACGGCGGTGACCAGGCGGACCCGCCCGACCAGGGTGTCGGACACCTGCACGTCATCGTCGATGAAGGCTGCGTCGATCCGGGACGCGTGATCCCGCAGGAAGACGGCTACCACCACCTAAGCGAGGGCGAAGAAACGGTCGAACTCGACCTCGAGCCGGGAGAGCACGAACTCTGTGCACAGACCGGTGACGACCAGCACAACGCCTACGAGATGACCGACGAGATCGCGATCGAGGTCGTCGAGGACGGCGAGAACGGAAACGAATCGGAAAACGGCGAAGACGGTGACGGTGGGGGCGAAAACGGCGATACCGGCGGAGACAACGAGACGAATACTGACGGGTAGAGACACGAACCGGCAGACGACGTTGCAGTCGCTGGATACTGAGCCGTCACGTAAAAATGAGAAACCGGTGAGCGGACGAGTTAGCCGTGAATTCCCATCGCTTCGATCTGTTCCTGATATCGGTTCCGGATGGTCACCTCGGTGACCTGGGCCACGTCGGCGACTTCGCGCTGGGTCTTCTTCTCGTTGCAGAGCAACGAGGCAGCGTAGATCGCGGCGGCGGCGTAGCCGGTCGGTGATTTACCCGAGAGCAACCCTTCCTCGGCCGTCTTCTCGATGATTTCGTTGGCCTTGGTCTGGACCTCTTCGGAGAGTTCGAGTTCGGAACAGAAGCGCGGGACGTACTTTTTCGGGTCGACGGGGCGCATCTCGAGACCGAGTTCCTGTGAGATGTACCGATACGTGCGACCGATCTCTTTCCGTTCGACGCGTGAAACTTCCGAAATTTCCTCGAGACTGCGCGGGATGCCTTCCTTCCGACAGGCGGCGTACAGTGCGGACGTCGCGACGCCTTCGATCGATCGACCGCGGATGAGGTCTTCTTTGAGCGCGCGTCGATAGATGACGGACGCGACCTCGCGAACCGAGCGCGGAACACCCAGTGCGGACGCCATTCGGTCGATCTCGCTGAGTGCGAACTGCAGGTTTCGTTCCCCGGCGTCTTTGGTTCGGATGCGTTCCTGCCACTTGCGCAGGCGGTGCATCTGACTGCGCTTTTTCGAGGAGATAGAACGGCCGTAGGCGTCTTTGTCCTTCCAGTCGATCGTCGTGGTCAGCCCCTTGTCGTGCATCGTCTGGGTCGTCGGCGCACCGACGCGGGACTTCTCCTGACGTTCCTGATGGTTGAACGCACGCCACTCAGGACCCGGATCGATCTTTTCTTCCTCCACGACGAGCCCACAATCTTCACAGATGAGCTCACCCCTGTCGGAGTCCTTTACGAGATTGTCCGATTCACACTCAGGGCACGCACGCACCCCTTCCTGATCCTCGGTCTCGTCCGTCTCACGCGTTCGCTCCCGCTGGCGGGTGGACCGTGTCATCGCACTTTTATAGTAGTATCACCATAGTATATAAATCCTCGGGAGGCGTTTTGCCTCACTCAGCCGAATGTGCCGAAATAGAGCGATACAGGGCTTCAGATTCGAGGTTTACGATTCGGAACCGGAAAGACTTTATCCGACTCTCGACGACAACAGCCACGAATGCCGGTCATCGAGTGCGACGTCGAGACGGCTCGAGAACGACTCGAGGAAGCGGGTGTGACGGTCGAATCCGGAAATACGGATCACGAGCGGTGGCGAGCGAGCCGCGGTGGCGCGACGGCGGTCGCGTACGACGACAAGGTCGTCATCCAGGGCGGGAATCCACAGGACATCGAGGCGCTCCTGCGCGAGGGTGGCGGTCGCGCACACGTCTACTTCGACGGCGCCTGTCGCGGAAACCCCGGCCCTGCAGCCACCGGCTGGGTGATCGTTAGCGGCGACGGCATCGTCGCCGAAGGCGGTGAGCGGATCGGTACCGCGACGAACAATCAGGCCGAATACGAGGCGCTGATCGCGGCCCTCGAGGCGGCCCGCGACTACGGCTACGACGAGATCCACGTGCGCGGTGACTCCGAACTGATCGTCAAGCAGGTTCGGGGCGAGTACGACACCAACAACCCCGAACTGCGCGAGAAGCGCGTGACCGTCCGCGAACTCCTTACTGCGTTCGACGAGTGGACCTTAGAGCACGTCCCCCGGGAGGTCAACGACCGCGCGGACGACCTCGCGAACGAAGCGCTGGATCAGGGCTGATCCCGGACCGACGTCACCGCGGACCAGCAAGGGAAAAACCCTCGAGCGCCTATCGGTGGCTATGTCCGATTCGAACGAACCGCCTGCCGACTCCGGCGGTGAAACCGACGGTGCCCGAACTGCGGCGGAGGAGACTGCCGGTGAGGACCTTCCTCCAGAAATCGTCGACGAGGTAGAACGGCTCACACGACTCGAGCGGACCGTCTCCGACGAGGGGGAAGCGCGGGCACACGCCGAGCGACGCGAGCAACTGCTCGACGAACACGACTTTACGTCTCGGATCCGCGACGACGACGGCGACGACGTGCTCGTACTCCACCCCGAAGAGTGGCACGACGACGAAGAGGGCGTCATCCGAACCGATCGCATCGACGACATCTCGCGGGGCGTCGAGGTTCCCCTCGAGGGGACGGCCGACCCCGACGACTGGGACGCGGTCGAAGCGCACAATCGGAACCTCGTCGAGCGCGTCAGGGAACACCACGGCGACGTCCACGGGGACAACGCCTCGCTGCTCGCCGATTTCGTCGGCAACCACTATGCGAAACGCATCGAGGACCTGACGGGCGCGGAGCTACGGGAGTTTCGGTCGGAGTACTTCGTTCGAAACGCCTGGCCGTCGGACGCGCAACGAGACGCGATCGAGGAATCGATCGCGCTCGTCTACGAGACGGCCGGGGTATCGGTCCCTGAACGGCGGGTCCGATAAGAAATTCTGGTGGAGTTGGTCGGGTCGCGCGTTCAGTAGCTGTTCTCGACGATCTCGCTGATCTCGTCCGCGCGATCGTCACCGGTGACGACCTTCGAGAGCGTCCACTGGATGCCGTCGAGGACGGCGTCGTAGCCGTCGTCGGTCAGCGAGTACTGGTTCGTTCGCTTGTCCAGTTCGCTCTTCTCGACGAGACCGAGTTCGACGAGTTCGTCGAGGTTGGGGTAGAGACGACCGTGGTTCACTTCGGTTCCGTAGTACTCCTCGAGCTCGCGTTTGATGGCCAGCCCGTACATCGGTTCTTTCGCGAGGATGACGAGGATGTTGTTCTGGAACGCGGTAAGTTCGCGTGCAATACTCTGATCGCCGGTGATTGATTGTGCCTCTGACATACCTGTGCAAATGTCATCAGACTATTTAAGACTTGTCAACCATTTCTCGGTATTCATCGATCATACCAGGGTAGATCGGGTACGACGCCGCCGAATACTGGTGGAATCGATCGAATCACGTCTTGGTGGTATCTGATGACCTTCACACGTAAGGTGACATCGATTACGAAAATACTTTTTGATCGGCCGTGAAGCCTCCGGTACATGGTTAATCTCTGGGAAGACCTCGAGACTGGACCGAATCCGCCAGAAGAGATCTATGCCGTCGTCGAGTGTCTCAAGGGCGAGCGCAACAAGTACGAGTACGACAAGGACGTTCCGGGAGTCGTCCTCGATCGCGTCCTTCACAGCAACGTCCACTATCCGAGCGACTACGGCTTCATTCCGCAGTCGTACTACGACGACGAGGACCCCTTCGACGTGCTCGTGCTCGTCGAGGACCAGACGTTCCCCGGCTGTATCATCGAAGCGCGACCCGTCGCGCTGATGAAGATGGACGACGACGGCGAGCAGGACGACAAGGTCATCGCCGTTCCGAGCGGAGATCCGCGCTACGACCACATCGACGATCTCGACGACATCCCACAGCAGCAACTCGACGAGATCGACGAGTTCTTCGCGACCTACAAGAACTTGGAGGAGGGCAAGGAGGTCGAAACGCAGGGCTGGGAGGACAAACAGGCCGCCTACGACGCGATCGAGCACGCCCAGGATCTCTACGAAGAGAACTTCTAGAAGCCGTCTGACGCCCCGTCAGACGCCGGTTTTCCGAGACGACACAGCGACCGCTCTCCCGACCTGTCGGTGTGTACTCCCGCCCACATCTCGTCGGCGTGATACGCCGTCCGCTCTATCGCTTTGCGGTACTGTTCACGTTCCGTCACTGTCCGGAACGTCCCGCAATCCGCCGTTGAGCCACCTCGTTCCGTTGTCGCAGTCGCCGCCGGATTTACGGGAGTTATATTCCCGCGTTCGACTCATGCATTATGAGTATGGGTAATTTTATCCGGGTGAGTGTCCTCTCTAGACTCGTCATGGCAGCAACTAACCCGTCCGCACGAACGTCCTCCGCGGCAGACGACGCAGCCGAATCCGGTGCCGGCATGGCACACCTGACGGTCGTCCCCACCAACTTCGAGGCGACCGATCGGGACGGACAGGACGACTGACTCGGTCGACGACGCCGAGTCGCGTTCGAACCGCTCACTCGAGCCACCTCCGCTCGAATCAGTTCGTACGAACGTCCGCTCGAGGCCTCACGAGGACGTCGCTGGAGCAGCACCGGCGATACCGGTCCCCGTCGCGATCGTTCGGAACGCAGTCGACATCGGTAGATGCGTGAGTCGGTGCCACACCGTCTCAACACAGTGTCTCGAAACGAACCTTCTTGTATGCGGTCGAACTACGTCCGTCCATGGGTCTGTTCGATCGATTGCGGGGCGACGGAGCTCCCCGAGTCGCATTTATTGGGGTCGACGGCGTGCCGTACAGTCTCCTATCGGAGAACGAGGAACTGTTTCCAAATTTCGCTGCGATCGCCGACGAGGGGACGGCTGGCGAAATCTCGAGCATCGTACCGCCGGAATCCAGCGCCTGCTGGCCGTCGCTGACGACCGGGATGAACCCCGGCGAGACGGGCGTTTACGGCTTTCAGGACCGCGAGGTCGGCACCTACGACACCTACGTCCCGATGGGTCGAGACGTGCAGGCCGACCGCGTCTGGGACCGCGTTCAGGAGGACGGCCGACGGGCAACCGTGATGAACGTCCCCGTCACCTTCCCGCCCCAGCGCGACGTCCAGCGGATGGTCTCGGGCTTCCTCTCGCCCGGCCTCGAGAAGGCCGCCTATCCGGACGACGTCCGTGACTACCTCGAGACGCTCGACTACCGGATCGACGTCAATCCGAAACTCGGCCATCAGGGCGACAAGGGCGAGTTCATTCAGGACGCCCACGAGACGATCGACGCTCGCTTCGAGGCGTTCGAACACTACATCGAGGAGGACGACTGGGACCTCTTCTTCGGCGTCTTCATGACGACCGACCGGGTCAACCACTTCCTGTTCAAGGACTACGAGCGCGACGGCGACTACCACGACGAGTTCGTCGAGTTCTACCAGAAGGTCGACGACTACATCGGCCGGCTTCGCGAGGCGCTGCCCGAGGACGTCACCATGATCGTCGCCTCCGATCACGGCTTCACCAGCCTCGACTACGAGGTCCACTTCAACGAGTGGCTCCGAGAGGAGGGCTGGCTCTCCTTCGGCACGGACGAACCGGAGGAGCTGGGCGATATCTCCGACGATACCAAAGCCTACTCGTTCATCCCCGGCCGGTTCTACGTCAACCTCGAGAACCGCGAACCGCGCGGTGCCGTTCCCGAAGACGAGTACGACGAGGTCCGCGACCAGCTCAAGACCGATATCGAGGCGCTCGAGGGTCCGGACGGCAACAAGGTCGTCGAGCGCGTCGTCGAGAAGGAGGAAGCGTTCCGCGGCGACCACGACGACATCGCACCGGATCTGGTCGCGATTCCGAACAAGGGCTTCGACCTCAAGTCCGGCTTCAAGGCCGACTCCGAGATCTTCACTACCGGGCCGCGAAACGGCATGCACAGCTTCGACGACACCTCGCTGTACATCGACCACCCCGACGCGACGATCGGCGACGCCGACCTCTTCGACATCACGCCGACGATCCTCGACCTGCTCGACGTCGAGTACGGTCGCGGCGAGTTCGACGGCGCCAGTCTGGTCTGAGCGGCGTCCCCCGTTAGCGATCGAAACGTCTTTTGTCACCTGAGAGAACTGTCCGTCATGAACGACTCGAGGGTCTTCGGTCTCTCCGTACTCCTCGCCGTCGTCCTCGCTGGCGTCGCCAGCATCGTAACCGGGAGTTTCGCGATCCTCGGACACACGCCCATCGGGCTGGCGATCTACCTCGCCGTCGGGATCGGATTGCCCCAGTACGTGCTCTCTCGGCGGACCGGATCGCCGCTTCGACTCGGGCTGGCGGTCCTCGCAGTCGGGAGCGCCGCGCTGTCGGTACTCGCTGGCGCCGTGACGGGATCCGTGACCGCAGAGTGGCGTCTCGGAATCGTGCCGATCCTCTTCCTCCTCGTCTTCGGGGTGCTGATCGGCTCCGGGATCCGAGCGTTCCGTGCCGGCTATCGGACGCGGTCGTGACTCGAGGTTGCTCTCGGAGCAATTGTGGTGGGCTCGAGGTCGCCCCCGTAGCGATTGTGGTGGATTCGAGCGCCCCCGTAGCGATTGTAATGAACTCGAGCGCTCCTCACGCTGGCAACAGTGATTTCCACGCCCTCCCCAGCCGACTCGTTCGCTCCTTTCAGTCGCTCACTCGTCCACAGGAAGACGCTTCGCGTCTTCCACGCAGTCGCTCGTGTTACTCGCGACGACCTCGCGCAGTGGCGTCGATCGCCCCTCACTTACGCTCGGGCCGGATCGACAGTGCGCGCCGCCGCACGTGGCCTACTCGGCCCGACACGGAACGAAGTTCGCCCGAACGCTGTCGCGTCACGCGTTCGAGATGGCGAGCGACATTCGAGGCCGTTTTCCGCCCCGCAACGAACTGCCGGGCATGGACGAAGTCATCCACGCCCGCGGCCACGAGCACGTCTCCGCCGAGCACTCGAGCACGTTCGAAATTACGACCGACGACTTCCTCACACCGGCCGGAGACTGTATTCTCGCGATCGATGCCGACCGCACGCCTGCGGATTTCGATCCCGCATTCGTCGCGGCCTGCCAGGATGCGGACGCGACGATCACGGTCATGATCGACGCCGGTGGCTGTACGGATTCGGTGACGGGACGGGGCGATCCCGACCTCGAGTTCACGAACGAGCGAAGTGCGGTGGGCCGAACGAGCGAGTACGTCGACGATCGAACGATCGTCAACGACGCCGAATTCGCCGCGGCGGGATTCGATCGCGAGCTCGTCGCCGCGCTGGCGGAGGGTGCCGAGGCGACGGTGACGATCAGCGTCGACTGAGTAGCGAGTTCAGGTCACCGTCGGGAGTCGGACGCAGCCGAGCCAGAACCGCTCGAGCAGGCGGACGAACTGCTCGAACTCGTCTGTTCCGTCCGGTTTGAGGACGTAGGCGTTCGCCTGCAGGTCGTACGATCTGACGATATCGTCGTCGGACTCCGACCGCGAGAGAACGATCACCGGCGTCGACAGCGGTTCGGATCCGTCTTTGAGCGTCGCGAGGAGTTCGTACCCGCCTGAATCGGGGAGATCCGGATCGAGGAGGACGAGATCCGGACGCGGGGACTCCGCGTGCTCGCCGTCTCGGCGAACGAACCCGACGGCATCGTCCCCGGTAGCGACCACGTGAAGACGGGCCACCGTATCGACGGTCTCGAACGCGTCCCGAAATCGACGTGCGTCGTCAGTGTTCGGATCGATCAGCAGCACGTGTTTCGTCGCGGTTCGAGCGTTATTCCGCCAAGGCATCGCGGTTCACTGCCAGTACAGGCGCGTTCGGCGTATAAATACGGCACTACGAACATCGTTGGGTTGAAAATATCGCAACCCGAGGGGTGGTGAAAACGCGGACGAGAGAACGATATCGAATCGTCAGCCGCCGTCCGGGAATCGAAACCCGGAGAACGGCTGGTGCGTGTGACTCCAGATGAGGTGTTCGCGGACGCTCTCGAGGCCGAGCTCGTCCAACTCGTACGCGAGGCGGTGATTTCGCGCTTGGTCGGCGCCGCGGCCTTGATGTGGACGGTCTGTTTGCCGGTCGTGACGGTGATCACCTCGACGACGCCGGAATTCGCTGGACGTCCGCCGCCAGCGCCTCTCGATCGCCGACGCGCGTCGTACAGATAAACAGATAGTAGTGTTGGACGCCGGTGCGGTCGTAATCGACGGTGACGGTGTAGCCGTCGATGACGCCCGCCGACTCGAGTTTGGCGATCCGGTTTCGAACCGCGTTGTCCGCCACGTTCAGTTCGTTCGCGATGCCCGTGATCGGTTGCATCGCGTCCTGTTGGAGGTGGTACAGGATCGCCTTTCGATCGCATCGAGCGGTGACAAATCCGTATGCAGGCTTTACGGCGACGACAAAAGCCCTTGATCGGCTGCCGACGGACCCTCGAGCGGTTCGAACGGGTGCCGTTTCAGCGACGTTTTGGCTCCGGAGGTCGTACCGGGACGTATGAGCGACGACCCTGGCCGCGAGTCGGATCGCGAACCGTCAATGAACATCAGCGGCGGCGCCGAGGGTGGCGGCATCGCCGCCGAGTTTGACCCCGCGACCGCGGACACCCGCGCGGAGGAGGTCGTCGACCGACTGGGCGAACTGTACTGGGAGAAGACGTACGGCGGGCAGGACGCCTTCACCTGCCTCGTTCGCACGATACTGAGCCAGAACACCAGCGACAAGGCGAGTCAGCCGGCTCACGACGCGTTAATCGACCGGTACGGCGGCAGTGCGTCACAACGCGACGCAGACAGTGCGAGCGGCCAGCCGCGAGCCGACGGTGTCGATCTCGCGGAGTCGCTCGCGAACGCGGAACGATCCGAACTCGCCGAGACGATCAGCGGCGCAGGGCTCTACAACCAGAAATCCGAGACGCTCATCGACACCGCCGACTGGGTCCTCGAGGCGTTCGGCTCCGCCGCCGCGTTCGACGCCTTCGTCAAGGACGAGGAGCCGTCGACGGTTCGCGACACCCTCCTCGAGGTGCGCGGCGTCGGGCCGAAGACCGCCGACTGCGTCCTCCTCTTTGCGGGCGGCCGCGGCGGCGTCTTCCCCGTCGATACCCACGTTCACCGGATCTATCGACGGCTGGGGATCGCCCCGGCAGACGCGGATCACGAGGGCGTTCGGGCCGTCCTCGAGCGCGACGTCCCCGCCGCGAAGTGCGGCTTCGCCCACACGGCGACGATCCAGTTCGGCCGCGAGTACTGCACGGCGCGGAAGCCGGCCTGTCTCGAGGATCCCGACGCCTGTCCCATGGGTGATCTCTGCGATCAGGTGGGCGTCTATCCCGAGACGGACGAGGTCGTCGATCCGGCCGAGGCTCCCGAAGCGGGCGAGTGATCCCTTCCACGTTCTCGAGTCGATACGGGTACTCGATCGGTATCCGTCGTCGCTCGATACCGATCACCGCGTTTATACAACCGAGCTTTATCTACTGAATCAATGGTTTCGTTCACGGACGCCGAGCGAGAGGCGGTCTACAAGACGATCTACGCTCGGCGCGACATTCGACGGTTTCGGGCGGATCCGATCCCCGAGGACACCCTCGAGCGGCTGATTCGGGCCGCCCACCACGCCCCGAGCGTCGGCTTTTCCCAGCCGTGGGATCTGATCGTCGTCCGGGACGACGAGACGAAAGCGGCGATCGCCGAGATCGCCGATCGGGCCGTCGCGGCCGCTCGAGAGGGGTATCAGGAACCCACGAAGTCCGAGTTCGCCGACCTGAAACTCGAGGGGATCCGCGAGTCGCCGATCAACGTCTGCGTGACCTGCGATCCGACGCGCGGAGCGCCCCACGTGCTCGGCCGGAGTTCGATGCAGCGGATGGACGTTTATTCCACCTGTCTCGCGGTCCAGAACCTCTGGCTGGCCGCCCGTGCGGAAGGCGTCGGCGTCGGCTGGGTGAGCGTCCTCTATCCCTCCGAGGTCCGAGAGGTGCTGGGGATTCCGCCGCACGTCAAACCGGTCGCGCACCTCTGTCTGGGCTACCCCGAGGACGGCTTTCCGGACGAACCGGTCCTCCAGCGGGAGGGCTGGCGCGAGCGGCTCGCAGTCGAGGAACTCGTCCACGAGGGGCGGTGGGAGGGCGAGCGATCGGGCGACTGACGCAACGTCGTAGCGGCCGCGACTCGAGGCGCTCCCTGCGTATCCCGGACCAACCCTCTTACGCGTGGTTTTCGTACTGTTCCCAAGCGGATCGTCGCCGCCACCTGGCCACGATGGACGAGACCTTTCGTCGCGCACTTTACGATTTCGGGACGCTCGTCAAGGTCTACGCCTTTCTGCCGGCGCTCTCGATCGTCGTCGCGATCGCGTGGGGAGAGTTCTACGCGATCCCTGCCTTCCTGCTGACCGCCGCGGTAGCAGCGGGGATCGGCCTCGGCCTCGAGTCCTTCTTCGACGCCCCGGAGGACGTCGACGGCATGTCTTCGGGAGTCATCACCGTCACAGTCGGCTGGTTCGTCGCCGGACTCCTGAGCGCCCTGCCGCTGTTGCTCGTCGCCTGGACGGTTCGGCTTCAGCCGCCGCCGGTCGCCGTCCCGGTGATGACGGGGTCGCTCGAGACCTTCCTCACGCCGATCGACGCCGTGTTCGAGGGGATGAGCGGCGTTACGGGAACCGGGTTCAGTATGGCCGCGGATCCGGGCGAGTTGCCGCGAACCCTGCAGTGGTGGCGCTCGCTGATCCAGTGGGTCGGCGGCATCGGCGTGATCGTCCTCGCGTCGGCGTTCGTCAGCAGCGAGGAGAGCGACTCCTTCTCGGCGATCCACGGCAACATGGCGCCGACCGAGACGATCCGATCGACGACCGCCGGGACGGCCGCCGCGCTGTGGTGGCTGCTCGCCCTGTTGACCGTCGCGAGCGCGCTCTGGCTCTGGTTCGTCGGGATGGGGCCGTGGGCGGCGCTCAACCACGCGATGACCGGCGTGACGACCGGCGGCTTTACGATCACCGCCGACAGCATCGGCTCCTACGACGATCCGGTCGTCGAACTCGCACTGCTCCCCGTTATGATCGTTGGCGCAGTGTCGTTCAGCCTCCTCTTCTTCCTCTTTCGCGGCGACCTCGAGAAGGTCCGGGGCGACGCCCAGACGACGTGGCTGTTCGGTGCGCTCGGGGTCAGTACGGTCGTCGTCGTCGGCTCGCTCGTCGTCTCGGCGTCGTATCCGGAGCCGACCGAGGCGATTCGATACGGCGTCTTTCAGGCGGTCTCGGGGACGACCAGCGCCGGCTTCCAGACCGACAGCGCGCTCGGCGATTCGTGGGCCTCGTCGGGACTGCTCGTCGTCACGCTATCGATGATCGTCGGCGGCGCGGCCGGTTCGACCGCCGGCGGCGTGAAAGTCATTCGAGTCCGACGGCTCCTCCTCGACGCGCCCGAACACGGGATGGACGTCTACGACCCCAGCGAGTCGACTGCGGATACCGCCGGCGGCGCCTCGGCGGCGTTCGATACCGCCGCCATCATCGCGGTACTCTGGTTCGTCCTCCTGTTCGCGACGAGCGTCGTCGCGTTGCTCGTCCTCCCCGGCGAGGCGACCGCGGACGTCCTCTTCGAAGTCGCGAGCGTCCAGGGGAACGTCGGTCTCAGTAGCGGTATCGTCGACGCGACCATTCCCTCGTCGCTCAAGGTCGCACTCGTCCTCGCGATGTGGATCGGTCGCCTCGAGATCGTGCCCGTGCTCGTCACGGCCCAGATCCTCTACGAGGAGGTGGTCTGAGTGGTCGATCTCGAGCCGTTTCTCGAGGCTCCCTTCGAGGAAGCCTCGAACCGCTCCTTCGAGGCGCTGCTTCTGATCGGTGTCGGACTGCTGGCGACGGTTGCGGTTCTCGGTCGGTCGACCGTAACCATGGCCGTCGTCGCCGTCTACCTCTGCCTGATTCCCGGCTACGTCGGCTTTCGGGTCCGGGTCTGGGATCGGGAGGCCGAGTCGGTGGACGACGAATCGGTCGAGGCCGACGATGGGAGCGACGTCGACGCGTCCGAGAGCGTCGAGAGCGATACCGAACGCGACGGCGACGGTGAGGCGGCCGCCGGCGAAGGCGAAACCGCTGGCGAGCCGTCGGGCGGCACCGACGGCACCGACGAGTGAGTCGACCGACCGTCTCTCCCGCCGAGACTCCGTCGCGGATCACGGGCCGGACTGGGATCGAACCGAGACGTTCTTCGAAGTCCACAACGATTTTATGTCACCGTCGGGGTAGACCCGGGGTACCAATGGCTGCAGACCCGGACCGGGTTGCAGAGACGAGCGAGACCGACGTATCAACTCCATCTGACACATCTTCCGTGTCGCGTCGCCGACTGCTCGCCGCGACAGGGGTCGGCTCGGCGACCGCCCTCGCCGGCTGTACGGAACTGCTCTCGAGCAGCAGCGACACGTTGGACGTCAGCGTCTGGAGCGGCAACTACGCCGACCGATTCGAGGAGTCAGTCGTCCCGATGTACGAGGAGGAGTTCGACGCGGAGGTTCGAATCCACCGCGGCTGGGACGGCATCCTCACGGACATCCAGACGGCGCCGGACGACGATCCGCCGTTCGACGTCACCGTCACGGAGGGCAACTTCTACTATCTGGGCCGACAGGACGACCTCTTCCACGAGATCAGGACGGAGAACGTCCCCAACTACGACGCGGTCATCGACCACTACCGGGAGTTCCGGAACACGGAGTACGGGATGCCGATCGACGGGGCCCCCTGTACGATCATCCACCGGGAGGATCTCGACTTCGAGCCCGACTCGTGGGCGGACCTCTCGTCGTCGGCCGTCGCGGAGAGCAACGGCGTCGGCGTCGACACCGGCTTCTGGTGGTATCCGATGTACGCCGCCGCCGTCGGTATGGACGACGAAGCGCTCGCCGGCGAGATGCACGACGCGGACCGACACGACGACGTTCTCGAGACCGTCGCCGACTGGCCGATCGAGAGCTGGGCGAGCTCCGGCGAGGACATCTGGCAGGCGTTCGAGAGCGAGATCATCGACGTCGCCCAGTGGTACTACGAGCAGACGGCGTACGATATCGACGACTACGACGGTCTGACACACACGATGCCGGAGCAGACGACCGGCTACCTGAACCACTGGTGTGTCGTCGAGGGGACCGACAAACGCGAGCAGGGAGAGGAGTTCATCAACTTCCTCATGGACGCCGAGGTCCAGTCGACGTGGTCCGAGGAGCTCCCGTCCCTGTTCTGTAACGAGAACACGGAGTACGCCGGCGATCTGGCCGACGATCTGCCGGGCAACAGCGAGGAAGCCGAACAGATCGCCTTCCCCGACTGGGAGTTCCTCTCCGAGCACAGCGACGACCTCTCCAGCGCGTTCACCGAGATGGAGACGGACTCCTGACGCGGCGCTACGCTACTTATGTCACACATTACGATTTCCGGACTGGAGAAACGGTACGGAGAGACGCTCGCCGTCGAGGATGTCTCGATGACGATCGACGACGGCGAACTGCTCTGCCTGCTCGGTCCCAGCGGCAGCGGCAAGTCCACGACGCTCAGAATGCTCGCCGGCCTCGAGACGCCGTCCGACGGCGAGATACGCGTGGACGACGCGGACGTAACCGATCGTCCCGCCTACGACCGCGCCACCGCGACGGTGTTCCAGGACTGGGCGCTGTTTCCCCACAAGACGGTCCTCGAGAACGTCGCCTTCGGACTGAAGATGGACGGCGTCTCGAAAGCCGAGCGCCGCGAACGGGCCCGGGAGATGCTCGAGCGCGTCGAGATGGGCGAGTACGTCGACGACGACCCCACGAACCTGAGCGGCGGCCAGAAGCAGCGCGTCGCCCTCGCGCGGTCGCTCGCGGTCGAACCCGACGTCCTCCTGCTCGACGAACCGCTGTCGAACCTCGACAAGCGGCTCAGCGAGGACATGCAGATCGAACTCCGGGAGATCCACGAGGACGTCGAAACGACGTTCGTCCACGTCACTCACGATCAGGACGAGGCGTTCACGCTCGCCGATCGGATCGGGATCATGGCCGACGGCGAACTCGTCCAGATCGGCGACCCGCACGAGGTCTACGAGCATCCCCGAAACCGGTTCATCGAGGGCTTCCTCGGCGACACGAACTTCGTCTCGGGCGAGGTGACGCGGACGACCGCCGACGCGGCGCACGTCGAGACGGAACTCGGACGGACGGTGGTTCTCCCGACGACCGACGGCGACGGCGGCGTGAAGGTCGACGGCGACGGCGGCGTGAAGGCCGACGGTGACGGCGACGTGAAGGACGACGGTGACGAAAACGCCGATGGCGACGCCCTCGCCGAAGGCGAATCGGTGACGCTCTCGCTTCGTCCCGAGGTGCTCGCGATCGATCCGGCGTCCGAGTCGACCGCGACCGACGGCGAGCACGCACAACCCGCGATGACCGACGGGAGCACGCGGAACGCGGTCGTCGGCACGATCGAGAACGTCATCTACCGCGGCTCCACCGTCAGGTACTCCGTCTCGGTCGACGACACGCCGGTGTTCGTCGAACGGACCGTCTCCGACTCCGGCGCGTTCGACGTCGGCGACGACATTCGCATTGGCTGGGACGGCACGGACGTCCTCGCGTTCCGCGACGACGGCTCGAGGGTCGATCCGTAACGATGTCCGGAACGCAATCGTCGCTTCCGGGACCGCTCGGCCGCGTCTGGGAGCCCATCCGCGAGGGGTCGCGCTCGAAGCGGGCGCTGTTGCTGATGGCTCCGCTGGCCCTGTTCGAACTGCTGATCTTCGTCGCGCCGTTCCTGATCCTCCTGCGGATCAGCGTCGCGGAGGGGTCGGCGGACCTCCGCTACCTCGAGGGCACGTGGTCGCTTTCCGGCTACGCCGACGTGCTCACCAGCGGGTTGTTACGGGATATCGTCGCCTACTCGTTCGCGATGGGACTGGCGGTGACGGTGATCACCGTCGTCGTCGCGCTGTTCTACGCGTACGCGATCTGGCGAGCCGACGGACTGGTCGAGTCGCTGCTGTTGTTCTCGGTCGTCCTGCCGCTGTTGACGACGCTCGTCATCAAGACCTACGCGTTCTGGCCGCTGCTCGCGCCGAGCGGCACGGTCAACGACCTGCTGCTGTCGCTGAACCTGATCGCCGATCCGATCCAGTTCGTCCCCGGGACGACGGGCGTGATCGTCGGGCAGGTCTACATCGTGCTTCCGTACGCCGTGCTGGCGATCTACAGCGTCCTGTCGACGATGGACTGGGACGTCGTCGAGGCCGCCCGCGACCTCGGGGCGAGCCGTCCGCGCTCGGTCCTCGAGGTCGTCGTCCCGCAGGCGATGCCCGGGATCATCGTCGCGACGGTGATCTCCTTCGCCTGGAGCGTCGGTGCCTACGCCGCGCCGGGGTTGCTCGGCACCGGCGGGGACCGAACGTTCGCGATCGAGGTCGAGCAGCGCCTGCTGGGCGACCTCCAGTGGGAGCTCGCGACCGCGTTCTCCGCGATCATGCTCGTCCTGATGCTCGCGAGTGTGGCCGTCCTCTACGCGACGCTCAGCCGCTTCGGAGGTGAGTTCGAGTATGCATAGAGAGACGCTCGAGAACGCCCTGTTCCGGGCGGGATACCTGGCGATCGCAGCGTTCATGCTGTTGCCGCTGGTCGTCGTCGTCGTCACCTCGTTCGCGGCGTCGGGCCAACTCGCGTTCCCGCCCGAGAGCTACTCGCTGGTCTGGTACCGCGAGTTCTTCGCCGACGATCTCTGGCTCGAGGCGTTCGACAACAGCCTCGTCGTCGGCGCCGGGACGACCGTCGTCGCGACGACGCTCGGCGTGACGGCCGCCTTCGGGCAGGAACTGGACGACGGCTCCGCGGGTCGGCTGCTCGCGCCGCTCGTCCTCCTGCCGCTGTTGATCCCGCCGATCATCCTCGGGATCACGATGCTGGTCTACTTCAACAGGGTCGGCCTCGAGGCCTCCTACCTGAGCATCGTCCTCGCGCACTCGCTGTGGGCGACGCCGCTCGTCTACTTCGTGATGCGATCGGTGTTCAGCCGGTTCGACTGGCAACTGCTCGACGCCGCGCGCGACCTCGGCGCCGGGCCGATCCAGTCGTTCGTCCACGTCGTGCTCCCGAACGTGAAACACGGGATCTTCGTCGGCGCGCTGCTCGCCTTTATCGTCAGCCTTCAGGAGTTCGTGATGGCGCTGTTCCTCTCGAGTCACAGTACGGAGACCATCCCGGTCGTCGCCTGGACCGAAGTACGGCAGTCGCTGGATCCGATGGTGAGCGTGGTCTCGACGTTCCTGATCCTCATGTCGATCGGCGCGATCGCGCTCGCTGCGCTCGCGACGAACCTGCAGTGGGTCTCGAAGCAACTGTCCTGACCGGCAGGCGATCGGCGGCCGACCGCTTCTCGTTCTTGTCGGCGCGATTTCGCTCGTCGACTCGGTCTCGAGCAGCCGTCTCAGACGTAGCTAAACTGGATCAGCGCACAGCCAACGAAGATGATCACGGATGCGGACGCCTTCTGTACGAGGGTGAACGGATCGAACTGCTCGGAGAGGAGCGTCGGCGCGAGTTTCGAGATGGCGAGCGCGCCAGCGCTCGCCGAGGGAGCTCAAAATCGCTTCGCGTTTTCGGAGACTTTACAGGAAGCGGAAAGTCTCGAGGTTCTTCGGCGCGAAGGTGCGCATGTTGTAGTCGTGGTACAGCGCCGACGAGAGGTCCTGGGTGGACCGCTCGTCGCCGTGAACGCAGAGGACCTTCTCGGGACGGGGGTTCATCGTCTTGACGAAGTTCTCGAGGCCGGCGCGGTCGGCGTGGCCGGAGAAGCCGTCGACGGTCTCGACGTTCATGTTGAGCGAGAGGGTGCCGCGTCCGTTGCTGTTCGAG
Source organism: Natronorubrum halobium (assembly GCF_051351675.1). Lineage (NCBI taxonomy): Archaea > Methanobacteriati > Methanobacteriota > Halobacteria > Halobacteriales > Natrialbaceae > Natronorubrum > Natronorubrum halobium. The sequence continues at coordinate 3,739,242 of NZ_CP195595.1, read as the reverse complement.
CCCATGGCACCGACCTCGCTGGTCGGAATCTCGTCCCAGCCGTTCTGGATGCGGCGGCCGAGGGTTCCCTGGGCCTGGTAGCCGACGAAGACGAGCGTCGAGTCCGGGTCGGGGCCGAGGTGGCCGAGCCAGGACATGATCGGACCGCCGGTGACCATACCGGACGTCGAGAGGATGATGCAGGGTTCGCCGTCGGCGACGTCCTGACGCTCCTCCTCGCCGGCGTCGATGTGGTTGAACTCCTCGGCGAGGAACGGGTTCTCGTCGTCGTGGAAGATGCGGTCCCGGAGGTCGTCGCGCAGGTACTCGGGGTAGGTCGTGTGGATCGCGGTCGCCTCCCAGATCATCCCGTCGAGGTGGACCGGCATTCGGGGGATGTCGCCGCTGCGCATCGCCTGCTCTAAGACGAGCATGATCTCCTGCGAGCGACCCACCGCGAACGCGGGGATGACGACTTTGCCACCCTTCTCGTAGGTCTCCGTGATGATCTCTTTGAGGTTCTTCTCGGAGTCTTCCTGATCGGTCTGGTAGTCGTTGCGACCGCCGTAGGTCGACTCGAGGACGAGCGTCTCCACGCGCGGGAAGTCGTTGACGGCGCCGTTGAACAGGCGGGTGTCCTCGTAGTGAATGTCGCCGGAGAAGGCGACGTTGTAGAGACCGTCGCCGATGTGGAAGTGGGAGACGGCCGAGCCGAGAATATGACCGGCGTTGTGGAAGGTGAGTTTGACGTCCGGCGCGATGTCGGTGACGTCGCCGTACTCGAGCGGGATGCAGTGTTTGATCGCTTCGCGAACCTGCTCCGATTCGTACGGCGGGGCGCGGCCTTCCTTGGCCGCGACGTCGAGGTAGTCGAGCGTCAGGAGCCCCATCAGATCCCGCGTCGGTTCGGTACAGTAGATCGGGCCGTCGTAGCCGTACTTGAACAGCAGCGGGATGAGCGCGGAGTGGTCGAGGTGAGCGTGAGTGAGCACGACCGCGTCGATGGTCTGGGGCCCCGCGCCGAGCGCCTCGGGGGCGTGGAGGTACGGCACTTCGCCCTCCGCGCCGGGCTTGTCACCGCAGTCGATGAGGATTCGAGTTTCGGGGGTCGAGAGGATGAAAGAGGCCCGTCCGACCTCGCGACAGCAGCCGAGCGTGGTGATGCGGACGTACTCGTCGTCCGACATCTCCTCGCGGTGAATCTGTCGGCCGACCTTCTCTAAAATGTCCCGTCGATCGTCGCGTTCCTGCTTCAGGAAGCTCCGAACGTTCGAGACGGTCGAGGATTCGATCGGCGGCGTCCGAACGACTTCGGGGGTCCAGCCGACGTTCTTCGTGATATCACGGAGCGTCGAGCCGTGGCGGCCGATCACCATGCCGGGCTTCTCGGCCTCGATGACGACCTCGCCGGTGTCGGCGTGGAAGTCCAGATCCGTGACGCCCGCCTCTTCGGGGATGACGTTCATGATCTGCTCGCGGGCTTCGTCGGGCCGCGAGAGGACGCTCGGATCCGGACGAACGGTGATCCGCTTGCGTAGCTTGCTCGCGAGTTTTCGAATGAGGTCGCCCTGTTGGGCGAACTTCTTCGGATCGCGGGTGTAGACCACCAGTTCGGGGCCTTCGTACTTCACCGAGGAGACCGAGATATCGTTCGGTAACTCGCTCGTGATCTCTGCTTTCAAATCGTCGAGTTGCTGCTCTACAGTACTCATAATCGCCAATTGTGGCTTGCGTGAACTCGCCGCCGGGGAGCAGGTGTCCAGCCGGATACGGACGGTCGGGAACCAGCCCTCGAGATGAGGACGATGCGAACGTCGCTACGCGTCGGCCTCACTGTCGTCGAGAGCCGTCGTGGTGAAACAACGTCGGTCGTCTGCAGTCCAGTATCCCGGATCATCGCGTTGTACCGTGCTGTGACAAACACGCTCCCAGAACGGTTGTCCTGGTTCGTGCGGGAAGATTCCAGGGAGAACCCGCTTATTCGACGCTATTCTTTGCGTCGTATATAAGCCTTCGCAAAACACAGGGGTGTTCGGCGCAAACGGGGAGCATGAACCTGACACCGGAGCGTGTCGTTACGGAGCGAAACTGGGTCGCTGAACGGGTCGAGACCGTCGTTCCGATCATCAACGATGTCCGCGACGACCTCGGCGAGACCTTCGACACCGACGTCGACCACGTGACCGAAGCGCAGTATCTCGAGGAAGTCGACGCCGTCTTCGCCGACGGCGATCTGGCCGTCAACGTCGCCGCTATGGTCGCGATTCTCCGGGGTCTCGACGTCGAGGGCGACTATCCCGGTTTCGTCGTCGACGAGATTCTCGGTCGCGAACTCGCCGCGACGATTTCCGGCACGCAGCCCCTTCGGACCCTCGGCGAGGCGACGTTCCACTACGCCGACCTGCGGGTCCACGGAGACGGGGACGAAAACGCGGGCGTCGACGATTGCGAGGCCGCGCTCGCGGCCGGCTTTCAGGAGCGAATTCCGGGCTGGAACTGGACCGAGCGCGAGAGTCCGTTCGGCGTCGAGTGATCAGTCCGCCGATTCGTTCTCAGTATCCGTGTCGTCGCCCGGTTCTTCGTCGGCGTCCGATCCGTCGTCGGCGTCTTCGTCTTCCTCGTCGTCGGTCGATCCGTCGTCGGAATCGCTGTCGTTGGAATCCGCATCACCGTCGTCAGCATCGTCAGCGTTGCCGGCGTCTTCGTCCGGGTCGGGTTCGGGCTCCGGCTCAGCACCGGGGTCGGCGCCCGACTGCGCCTGAAGTGCCGCTTCGTACTCCTCACCGGGAAGCAACGCTTCGACGTCGTTGTTGCGCAGCAGATCGACCAACCCTTCGTCCGAACCCGTCAGCAAAAACGCACCGTGCTCGCCGATCGCAGCCTCGATCGAGACGTTGGTGTCGGACAGCTCCCCTTCGAACTCGATCGACCGCGACAGGAACAGCTCTTGCTGGCGTTCCTGCATCTCGAGTTGTGCTTCCTCCCGGCTGATCTCGCCCGACTCGAGTTCGGTGGATACCTCCTGTTGGACGCCCTGAAGCGCGTCTTCGGGTGGCTGTACGATCGCGGTGATTCCCGCTGCCGGATCGATATCGGGTTCCGAATCCGCGTTGAGTTCGCGCTCGGAGTCCGAAAAAATGCTGGTACAGCCGGCGAGTGATGCGGTCGCCCCGGCGCCGGAAAGCTGCAGCACGCGGCGTCGGGTTGGGTCGGGTGTCATCGTGCCGGCTTCAGAGGCGAGCGCGAATAAACCCTCGTACTTTCCGAAACGACCCGACGGACAACTACCACGCTCCCTCTGCAGGGAGATCCACGCCGGTTTTCGATCTGCACCGGATTCCGAAGTACCGGTGTGTCCGCGCACACGCCCCGGTACGCGGTCCGGATTCCTTTTATTCGCTCGCGGGCTATCCCGTCACAGTGACCTCCGGTACACCGACGACGCGGCGTTCACAGGCGGTGACCCTCGAGCAACCCGCCCTCGAGGCCGCCTGCGAGGCCATCGCCGACGGACTCGAGCGCGAGGCCCTCGTGACGGTCTTCGGCTGCTGTACGGTCGATTACGACGGGCGGGCCTCGAGCACCCTCGAGGCGGGCGACCGCCACGTGATGCTCAAACCCGACGGCGCGGCGCTGGTCCACACCGACGAGGGTCAACAGCCGGTCAACTGGCAGCCGCCGGGCTGCGACCACGACGTCTTCTGTGACGCTGGCTCCGACGAGAACGACGACACCGACGCCGAACCCGAACTCGTCCTCGAGAGCGTTCGATCGACCCCCGACGAGCGACTGCTCGTTCGCTTCCAGCGCGTCCTGCAGGTCTCGACGTTCTCCGGCTCCGACGAGAACGAACTCGCCCTTTCAGGGACCGAGGAGGATCTCCGCCAACGGATTCTCGAGGAGCCCGCGCTGCTCGAGGCCGGATTCACCCCGCTCGCGACGGAACGCGACACGGCAGCGGGCGCGATCGACATCTACGGCGAAGACGCGGCGGGGCGGACGGTCGTCGTCGAACTCAAACGTCGTCGCGTCGGGCCGGACGCGGTGAGTCAACTGCGGCGGTACGTCGACGCCCTGGAGCGAGACCTCCACGCCGACGCGTCCGTCCGGGGGGTTCTGGTCGCGCCCTCGGTGACCGACCGGGCGGACGGGCTGCTGGCCGACCACGGTCTCGAGTTCGTCTCGCTCGAGCCGACCGGCGAGTGAACTCGACGAGCGCCTGCACTTGCCGCCCGGTCACCTAATCCGATCGGGACGCGAGGAGAGACCATGAGTTTCCTCTCTCAGGAGCGACAGCAAAGCGACAGCGGATCGACGGTCGGAACCGACCCGAGCGGAACCGGGTCCGAAGTTACGGAAAGCACCCTGTTCCGTCTCGGACGACTCCTGTTCGGCGGCATCCTCGCGTTCAACGCCCTCGACAATCTGCGGAATCTCGAGGGGCGAATCGCCTACGCCGAATCCAAGGACGTACCGGCTCCCCAACTGTCCGTCCCCGCGATCAGCGGCGGTCTCCTGATGGGCGGCATCGGCATCGCACTCTGGCGAGTTCCGGCGGCGGCCGGTGCGGCGATCGCCAGCTTCCTCATCGGCGTCACGCCGATGATGCACGACTTCTGGAACGTCGACGACCCCGAAGAACAACAACAGCAGCTGATCCACTTCCTGAAGAACACCGCGCTGCTCGGGGCCGCTCTCGCCTTCCTGAAGGTCGGCCAGCGCGAGAACTGATCGGCGCGGATTCGTTTTTGACCCCGCCGACGCTCGTCCCTGCTCACTCGTCGAGCAGTTGCTTTAGCCGATCCAACTCCGTCAGCGCCTCGACGGGCGTGAGATGCGCGAGGTCGAGCGCGCGGAGTTCGGCGGCGACGTCGGTCGGGATATCTCCACCGTCTGCGGTCGCAGTCGCGACTGACTCTTCGGCCTCGGTGGGCTGCCGTTCGGAACCACTGTCGTCGCGCTCGTCGATCGTCTCGTTCTCGGCCGCGACCAGTTCTCGAGAGCGCTCGACCACGTCCTCGGGCACTCCCGCAGCGGTCGCGACCTCCACGCCGTAGGAGCCCGTCGCCGCATCGGGTGCGATATCGTGGTGGAAGACGACCCCGTCGTCCTCCTGATCGACCTCGAAGTGGAGCGTAAAGGCGTCCTCGAGGTCGTCCGCTACCTCCGTCAGCGGATGGTGGTGCGTCGCGAAGAGCGCCGTCGCGCCGACCGCGTCGTGGAGGTGCTCGGTGATCGCTTGCGCGATGGCGAGGCCGTCCGCGGTCGACGTGCCTCGACCCACTTCGTCCAGCAGGACCAGCGAGTGCTCGTCGGCCTCGCGCAGGATGGTCGCGAGTTCGTCCATCTCGACCATGAACGTCGAGCGGCCGCCCGCGATGTCGTCGCTGGCACCGACGCGGGTGAAGATACGGTCGACCGGAGTGAGTCGCGCCGACTTCGCGGGGACGAAGCTACCGACCTGTGCGAGCAGGACGATCTGGGCGACCTGTCGCATGTAGGTCGACTTGCCCGACATGTTGGGCCCCGTAATCACCGCCAGTCGCCGGTCGTCCGTCAACTGGGCGTCGTTCGGGACGAACGACTCCTGGGTGCGTTCGACGACGGGGTGACGGCCGCCGTCGATGTCGATCTCGAGGCCGTCCCGACTCCCTCGCTCGACGATCTCCGGGCGACAGTAATCGTACTGCGCGGCGACGGTCGCGAGCGAGACGAGCGCGTCGAGCGTCGCCAGCGCGTCGGCGAGTTGCTGGACGCGTTCGACCTCCTCTGCGATCTCGCGCCGGACCGCACGGAAGAGTTCGTACTCGCGGTCGTCGGCGCGCTCCTCGGCGCCGACGATCCGGTCCTCGCGCTCCTTGAGTTCCGGCGTGACGAACCGCTCGGAGTTTTTGAGGGTCTGGCGGCGCTCGTAGTTCTCCGGGACCGAATTCAGGTTCGGGTTCGTCACCTCGATGTAGTAGCCGTGGACCGAGTTGTAGCCGACCTTCAACGAGTCGATCCCGGTGCGCTCGCGTTCGCCGTCCTCGAGGTCGTCGATCCACTGTTTGCCGTCTCGAGCGGTCGCGCGCAGGTCGTCCAGCCCGTCGTCGTACCCCTCGGCGATGATGTCGCCCTCGGTGATCTCGATCGGTGGGTCGGAGACGATCGCGTCGTCGATCAGTTCGCGGACGTCCACGAGCGGATCGAGGCTCTCGTGGAGTTCACGCAGCCGCGTACAGTCGGCGTCGGCGATCCGGTCGCGAATTTCGGGCACGACGGCCAGCGTGTCACGAAGCGAGCGCAGATCGCGCGCGTTCGCCCGCTCGCGGGAGATGCGACCGATCAGCCGCTCGAGGTCGTAGACGTTCCGGAGCCGGTCGTGCAGCGTCTCTCGCGTCCGGACGTCGGCCGTCAACTCCTCGACGGCGTCGAGGCGCGCCTCGATTCGGTCGGGCTCGAGCAGCGGCCGTCGAATCCAGTCGCGGAGCTTCCGGCCGCCCAGTGCACACGCGGTCTCGTCCAGCACGCCGACGAGCGTCGCCTCCTCGCGGCCGTCGACGGCTCGGGGTTCGAAGAGTTCGAGACTTCGCAGGGCAACCGCGTCGAGCAGGAGGTACTCGCGGGGGTCGTACCGCGTGAGGTGGGTGATGTACTCGAGGCGGTTGCGGTCCGGATCGTCGGTTTCTGCGGCGTCTCCATCCGTCGTTTCGTCGGCTTCCTCGTCCTCGAGCGTCGTATCTCGCTCGCCCTCGTGTGCGCCGCCGCGGACGTACTCCGCGTAGGCGAGCAGTGCGCCACAGGCGCGAATCTCGGCGTCGCTGGCCAGCAGCGCGTCGGGGTTTCGGAAGTACCGCGAGACGGTCTCGCCCGCTCGCTCGCGGTCGAAGGCTGACGGGTCGTACGGCGTCACCATACAGCTTTCCGGGAAGAGATCGGTCGGCGCGTTCGGGCCGACGACGGCCTCCGAGGGGTCGAATCGGCTTACCTCGTCCGCGACGGCCTCGCTCGAGGTCGAACTCGTCGCGAGGAAGTCGCCGGTCGAGACGTCGAGGAGGGCGAGCGCGAGTTCGGGGTCGTCGCTCCCCGCGCCGGAGCCGTCACGAGCCACTGCGGCGACGAAGTTGTTGTCGTCGCTCGCGAGCAGTTCGTCTTCGGTGAGCGTTCCCGGTGTGACCACGCGCGTGACCGCCCGTTCGACGACGCCCGGTGTCTCGCCCGGCTCTTCGACCTGGTCCGCCACGGCGACCCGGTAGCCGGCCTCGAGCAACTCCTCGACGTACGACTCGGCGTTGTCGATCGGGATGCCGGCCATCGGATACTCGCCGGTGCTGTCCTCGCGGCTCGTGAGCGCGATCTCGAGCAGTCTCGCGGTTCGCTCGGCGGCGCCGCAGAACGTCTCGTAGAAGTCCCCCACCTGAAAGAGGACGATCGCGTCGTCGTAGCGGGCACAGAGATCGTGATACTGAGCCATCATGGGCGTCAGTTCGTCGCGTTTCTCGGCCATCGCCTCGGGAGGGCCAAGCGCCGGATCCATACCCGAAATCCGGCTTCGAACGCGGAAATAGCTTGCTGGATCGACCGCGTTCGATCGCTCTCACGGACTGGTCTGGTAGCGTGACTGTCACGAGAACGGAAAAAGCGTATTACGGTTGGCGTCCGAGGGGAAGGTGAATAGCATGCGCACCCGTTCGTCGGTCGCGAGTCGGCTGCTCGTGTCTCTCGTCGCCGTCCTGCTCGTCGGTGCCGGGATAGCCGGCGCTGTGACAGCGGTACCGCCGGCAAGCGGGTCGACGGATCTGGAACCGGACGGCGATTCGATCGAGGCGTCCACCACCGAGACGGATGGCGATCTCGAGAACACGACTGACGTCCTCGAGGTGTCGACGAACGAGACGGGTGATGAATCCGAGAACACGACGGACGACACCACTGACGAGGTCGAAAACACGACCGCCGACCTCGAAGCAACGGTCGACGAGACGGCAGACGACCTCGATGAATCGACGAACGGGACGACGGCCGATCTCGAGAACGCGACCGACGAGACGATCGATAGTCTCGAAAACACGACGAACGAGACGGTCGACGACCTCGAGGACACGGCCGGTGGAACGACTGAGCGACTCGAGGAGGCAGTCACGGAACCGATCGACTCGCTTACCGGCGGGGTCGCGGAGACTGCCGAGAACGTCACCACAGACCCGGTCGTGTTCCTCGCAGACGTCGTGACCGGTGGCGTCGAGACGGTCGGCGCGCTCCCCGAAACAGTCGACGTCGGTCTCGAGGCGAGCGCCGACGTCGGGAGTGACTCGAGCGACGAGTCCGACGGCGAGAGTGCGAGCGCCGCCGACTCGGACGACGGCAACTCCTCGGGCGGCACGTCGACGGCGACCGACGCCGTGCTCGTCGGCCTGCTCGGGGCGATCACCGCGTCCGGGGCTGCGGCGAGCGGTGCCGGCGCAGGAGCCGGTGCCAGTGCCGGCGCGGGAGCCGGTGTTGGTGCTGGTGCCAGCGCGTCGGGCGCCGCGGGTGGAGCGTCGGGCGCCGCGGGTGGCGCGAGTGGTCTCCTCGCGAGGTGGCTGAGCCAGGCCGGCGGACTGCGACACCTCCGGCGCGTCGGTTCGATCCTCCCCTGGGAGCTCGCACCGATCTTCGGCTACAGCCGATACGACGACTCCGACCCGCTCGAGAACGACCGTCGCCGGGCGGTCTACGAGACCATCCAGGCCGATTCCGGCTGTTATCTCTCGCAGGTGAGCGAGGAGAGCGACGTCGCACTCTCGACGGTTCGCCACCACGTGCGCGTCCTCGAGGAGGAGGGGCTGGTGACGACGGCCAAGGTCAACGGCAAGCGGCGGTACTTCCTCGCCGACGGTGAGACGCCGACGGAAGCCACGGACGAGAGCGACACCGTCGCCACCGTCGAACTCCACGCCGCCCTCGAGGAACCGGCCAAACGCGACGTCCTCGAGACGCTCGCCGAACTCGGCGCGGTCAACAACGGCCGACTCGCGGACGAACTCGAGCGCGATCCGAGTACCGTCTCGCACCACCTCTCGGCGCTCGAGGAGAACGGACTGGTCGTTCGCGAGAAAGACGGTCGGTCGGTGACGAACGAACTGACACCGCCGGTCGAGGCCGCGCTACGCGACGCGGACCCGTCGCTCGAGGACGATTCGGCAGCGTCGTCGTCGGCGCCTGCAGACGACTGATCGTACTCGTTCTGGTCACGCTCGTCGATAGCTGGGACTCGGGGAGCCGGTATCCGGGCGGCGCCCCACCCACCGATTAGATTTTCGGACGGACGGTGTAGTGAGAACCGCCCTGGGAACTGAATCAGCGACGCAGATCGATGATCTAATCGCGGTTTACTCGCTTATTTGTTAATAGATTTATATGGTCCTCAGCAGTGGGTTCTGGTAATAGCATGGGCGGTTCGATTCGGGTGTTGTACGTCGGTACGAGGCCGACCGAAACCGCGACTCGTCTCGAGTGCGAAGACGACCGGTTCGTCGTCGAAACGGCGTCGAGTGCGAGCGAGGGACTCGACCGGCTCGCCGACGCTGCGATCGATTGCATCGTCAGTGCGTACGAGACGCCCGGAATGGACGGGATCGGATTTCTCGACGCCGTTCGAGCGGCGTATGCCGACTTACCGTTCGTTTTGTTCACCGAAAACGGGAGTGAGGCAGTCGCTAGCGCCGCGATTTCCGCCGGCGTCACCGACTACCTCCAACGAACCGAGGGTCGCGAGCAGTACGCGACGCTGGCAACCCGGATCGTCGCCGCCGTCGACGGCCGCGATACGGGTAGAGAACGGCGACAATCCGCCCTGAAAGCCCTTCACGACGTCGCGACGACGCTCCAGACCGAGGAGACGGTAGCGGATGTCTGCGAGCGGACGGTCACTGCAGCGGCCGACATCCTCGAGTTCTACATGTGCAGCGTCATGGTGCGTGAGGACGAGTGGCTCGTCCCCTACGCAGTCTCAGCGGGCGCGAAACCGGGCGGTAGTCGGCCGATGCGGATCGATCAGGGTCTCGCCGGCAAAACGTTCCAGCGCGGCGAGTCCTACGTCGTCGACGAGGTCGTGGACGACGACGGAACTGATCCAGCGAAGGTGTCGTATCGCTCCGCGATCAGCGTCCCGATCGGCGATCGCGGCGTCTTTCAGGCGGTGAGTACCGAACCGAACACCTTCGACGCACAGGACGTCGAGTTCGCGGAGCTACTCGTCAGTCACACGGCGAGCGTCATCGAACAGCTCGAACGCGAGGACGTTCTCAGGCGACAGAACGACCGACTCGACGCGTTCGCGAGTATCGTCACCCACGACCTCCGGAACCCGTTGAACGTGGCCGAGGGCCGACTCGAGTTGGCCTGCGAAGAAACTGACAGCGAACACCTCGAAGACGTGGCGACGGCGCTCGAGCGGATGGAAACGTTGATCGACGACGTCCTGGCACTCTCCCGTCAGGGCGACGCCGTGAGCGATCCGGAACCCGTTCCCCTCTCGGAACTGGCGGAGACCTGCTGGGAGACCGTCGCGACCGCCGAGGCGACGCTCGTCACCGACACTACCCGAACGATCCGGGCGGACCGGTCTCGGCTCCGGCAACTGCTGGAGAATCTGTTTCGGAACTGTGTGGAGCACGGCTCCACGAACAGTCGGCCGCGGGTCGACGACTGCGTCGAACACGGTGACGACGTCACGGTGACGGTCGGTGCGCTCGAGAACGCCACCGGCTTCTACGTCGAAGACGACGGCAGAGGAATCCCCGAAGCCGAACGGGAGACGGTCTTCGAGAGCGGCTACTCGACCGGGGAGACGGGCACCGGGCTCGGACTCGCGATCGTGAACGACATCGTCGACGCTCACGGCTGGGATCGGGCCGTGACGGAGGGGACTGCGGGCGGTGCGCGGTTCGAGATCACCGGTGTCGAATTCGCGGACGACGATTCTCGCACCGACGGCTACTCCGTCGATCCGTCCGTCTCGAAGTAGCGATCCGCGTGGGCGCGACAGCCGGGGTTGAACGCGGCGTCACACGACGGGCAGCGATGGCCGGCCTCGAGATACTCGGGAACGGTGAGTGCGGTGTCACAGACGCCACACAGCACCGAGTGCTCGTCGAAGCGCTCGCGGGGCCACGGGATCGCCTCGTGGTCCGTCGTCTCCTTGTGACACCGATAACAGGGATAGTACTGCTCGCAACAGTCGAATTTGAAGGCGACGACGTCGCGGTCGGTGTGGTAGTGGGCGCACCGGGTTTCCGGACCGACGTCGACGCCGTGAACGGGTGGGCCAGACACGGGTTGGTGGCCGTACCCACGGAGGGAGGGATCCTCAGCGTTGCGACCTGGATCCCTCGGCGGCGTGGGTGATGGCCGGACAGCGACGGTGTGAGCGATCGGCCGGGTGCAGTGACGATTCGAGCGGTACCCGCGGCTCAGGCGGCCGCGGTGGCCGCAGACGGGGCGCTTTCGAAATCACCGTAGAGCGGCCGTCCGTTACTCGAACGTCGCCGTGTCGCCGCGGCGGTAACGGTCGAGACGTCGGTAGCCGTGGACGGTCGCATCCTCGGTGAGTTCGATCTCGTAGCGCCCGACGATATCCTGCGTATCGGGAACGGCGCGACGTTCGACGACCTCGACGACTGCGCGCCAGCCGTCGTCGGTCGGGGAGATCTCGCTGACGGCGTCGAACTCCCTGCCGATGAGTTCGCCCGCCGTCGACTCGACGGTCCGTCGAACGGCGAGGACGCCGGCGATTTCGTCGTGGTCGGTCTCGACGTCGGCGTCGACATCGTCGGGGTCCGTCTTCTCGTCGGCGGTCATGTCGGCCGCTCCGAGCTCCTGACTCTCGGCGTCCTGTTCGGATTGCGCTTGCTCGTCCTGTTCGGATTGCGCTTGCTCGTCCTGTTCGTCCTGCTCTGCTTCGGCTGTCTGACTGTCGCTCACGGTTTGATCACTCTCGTCATGTTGGTAGCAAAAACCGTCGTCTCGGGCCGGCCGTGAACAGCGCTCGCCGTCCTCGGTGAGCGCCTTGCACTGATCCGTCGATTGCTTTGTGTCGGCTTCGGCCATTGGTGTGTGGTGAACCTATCGTCGGTTTTGTGTCTGGCTGTCGGATGGTGTGGGTTCGATTTCGGGGTCGTCGACCGGTCAGAGCGCTTCGGCGATCTGTGACCGGAGCTGTGTGACGTCGTCGGGGCCTTCACCGGCGATCTTCGGGGCCAGGACGTCCATAAAGACCTCCGTCAGCAACTCGTCTTTGAACTCGCCGTTCTCGCTGCCGTCGTCGAAGACCGTGAGTCCCTTCGCGGCCGTGATCGCCGCTCGCGTGCCGACGACGATGTCGAGTTCGTCGCGCAGTGCTCGCGTCGCGTTGACGATCGTCTCGACGTCCTCCTCGGAGAGATCGACGTGTGAGTTGACGATCTCGCGTTCGGTCTCCGCGTCGTAGTAGTCGATGTGGACGCCGACGAAGCGGTCGAGCAGCGCGTCCTGTTGCCGGTGGACACCCGCGTACTCGACGTCGTTCGAGGTCAGAATCGCCCGGAACTCGGGGTGGACGTCGATCGATCGATCCGCGCCCTTCTTGCCCGGTCGCTCGAGGACCCCCTCCTCGAACACCGAGAGCAAGACGTTGTGGGCGGAGGGATCGCTGCGCGAGAACTCGTTGTAGACGAGCGTCGCGCCCTCCCGGACGGCCACCGAGAGCGGGTTGTCGACCCATCGCTCCCGGACGATCTCGGTTTTTTTGCTCACCCCGCCGACGAACTGGTCGCTCTCCTTGTAGCTCTCTCCGCCGGCGTTGGCGCCGACGAGAGCGGCCGTGTCGACGGACTCGTCGCCGTTGATCCAGACGACCGGCCGGCCGCGTTCGGCGGCCGCCGACAGCGCAAGCGCCGTCTTCCCACAGCCCGTCGGGCCGATCAGGTGGACCGGCTGATCCGCCCGAAGCCAGCCGTTGATTCGGCCTCGCAGTGAGGCCACGGCGTCGGTCTCGACGAACGGCTCGGGAACGACGTCTTCGGGGTCGGTGAGGGGGCTGTCGCCGTTCTTTTTGCCCGCGCTCGACGTTTTGCGAGCGAGCTCTTTCTTCGCGCGCCGCCCCTCTTTGCTCGAGCGGCTGCTTGCGATTTTTCTCCCCCTGACCTTGCGCTTGCGCGAAGAATCGTCGGCCATGGAGTGTTATTCGGCGGACTGTGGTGACGATTCCGGACGCGGCTCGACCTCGAGCTCTTCCAGCTCTTCGAGGTCGCCCTCCGCCGTCGCTTGCTCAATTTTTGCGATCTCCTCCGCGTAGTGCAGGAAGGTGTCGACCGAGGCCACGACGACGCGGGCTTCGATCGTCAGCAGTTCGATACCAACGACCGAGACGCGCGCCCAGACGTCGATAACGACACCCTTGTCGAGGATACGGTCCAGTACTTCCGCGAGACTCGATGAGTCGGGCCGTCGACCTGATGATGCTGCCATGGTACACGAGACGGTTTGCCGCGTGTTCGTAACACGGCTTGGACTGCGACTGCAAGCCAGTCCACCGAATTCGACGCTGGAACCGAGTGAGGACCGCGCTCGCGACTGCTTCGTTCGCCGTCGGGGGCTGCACCTGCAAGCACCACGATAACCCGTCGGAGCGTCGATTTTCAGATGACGAGTTCCTCGAGTACCCGCGGGTGACGGCCGATCCGTGTTGCGATTCGGTCGCGTCCCGGGTAGTCGAATCCCGCTCCCATGATATCTCGATCGATCCGTCTCGAGCCCAGTGACGAACCGGGCCCGCGCCTGCGGGCACGAGTAGCCCCGAGCGACAGCCGTCGGGTACCGACCACCGATGCAGCATCGAGCGGCAGAGCCGTCGGGTCGACTCCCGATGCGCGGGTGATCGAGCGATGACCAACCGATACGTCTACGGCGTGATGGACGACGACCCCGTCGAGTTCGAGACCGACGCCGTCGGGGGCGCCGAACGCGTCTACACGGTCTCGCATCGCCGCCTCAACGCCGTCGTCTCCGATATCGACACCACCGATCCGGAGGAGACCGACGAGGACGCCCAGCGACACGACGACGTGCTCCGGGAGATCATGGAGCGCGACGGCGGTCGGGCGATCGTCCCGATGCAGTTCGGGATGGCCTTCGAGAGCGATCGAGCACTGAAGAACGTTCTGCGCGGCGCCAGACCGGCGTTCCGGCGCGCACTGAACGACGTCGAGGACCGAGTCGAACTCGGTCTCAAGGTCGTCCGCGAGGAGGACGCCGACGTCGACGACGACGCGGTCGAGGAGGCCGTCGCGGACGAACTCGAGTCCATCGCCGCCCAGTCGGTCCCGAACGACCTGTTCAGCGACCGGCTCGTGCTCAATCGCTCGTACCTCGTCGAGCGCGAGGACCGCGAGGCGTTCGACGACGCCGTCGCCGAACTCGAAGAACAGTACGACGACCTCATGTTCCGGTACACGGGGCCGTTCGCACCGTACAGTTTCGTCGACGTCAAGATCGGAGCCCAACAGTAACCATGTTCATCCTCGACGACCTCCTGATTCGCCCGTTCGTCGGCATCGTCGACACGCTGCACACGATGGCGCTCAGCGAGATGTACGATATCGAGGGTCTCGAGGACGAACTCAAGGAGAATCAGTTGTTGTACGAACTCGGCGAACGATCAGAGGAGGAGTATCAGCGCCGAAAGGACGAACTCGAGGCGGAGATCGAGATCGCTCGCGACGTCCACGAACGACTCGCGAGCGGCCGTGTGGAGGTAAAATCGTAATGACCGTAGACGACTCCGATCCGAACGACCGACGTGACGAATCGCCCGACGAGCACGACGATCTCGACGAGGACGCCGATTCCGTCGGTGGTGACGAATCGACGGACGTCCCGATCGACGACTCGTCGTCGGCCGACGGGGACCCAACTTCGGACGAGAACCCGATGTCGAACGGAGACCCGTCCGGATCAGACGACTCGGAATCGGCCGATCGACGGTCGAACGAACGAGACGTGGACGAGTCGCGGGTCGGCGCCTCGCCGACCGGATCCGGTCCCGGCGACGACAACGCTGACACGGACGAAGGGGGGTCACACTGGCTCTCGAGCCTGCTGTCCGCCCTCGAGTCTCTCGATAGCGGATCGACGTCGGGACGGCGTCGAACGGATCGGACGGTCCTCGATTACGATATCTCGGTCCGTTCGGGCGACGACGTCGCCGACGAGTCGCGGTTCGAGCGGACGTCGTTCACCGGCGGGGGATCCGACGACCGGAACCGCCACTCCGATCAGGATAGGGGCCGGTCCCGAAAGCGGCGTCGGCGGTCGTCCTCGTCGGACGGTCACCTGACGACCCGACGTCACGACGACGAACTGCTCGTCACCGCCGACGTCGCCGGCACCGACCCGGACGACGTTACCGTCGGCTTCGACGACTCGACGCTCGTCGTCGCCGTCTCGGGAAGCGAACTCGATCGGATCGAGGTTCCCTGGCGCGACCGAACGGCCGAAGCGACGATCAAGAACGGCGTGCTCACCGTCCTGATCGAGCCGTCGACCGGCGAAGACGCGAGCACGGAGACCGAGAGCGAGGGCGACGATGAGTGACGAGACGACCGACGGGGCCGAGAGCTTCGACGCCCTCCTCGACGAGGCGGAAGACGCCCTCTCCAACGTCGACGAGTTGCTCGGCGGCGTCGAGGACGTCGACGAACTCGACGACAGTACGATCGAGTCAGTGGTCGGCGACGTCGAGACCCTCGTAACCGTCGTGAGAGAGACCGAGGAGTTGCTCGAGGCGATCGATCTCACCGACCTTCCCGACGCCGTCGACGGCGACGAACTGCTCGAGGCGATCGAGGTCGGAGAAATACCCGAGATACTCGCGGACGAAGAGCAGGGCGCGGGCGACCTCGTCAACTTCACGCAGCTGTTTCGAGCGATCGATCTGCTGAACGCCTGGGACGCCACCGATCTCACCGACCTGTGGCAGGAGAAACGCGAACTCCAGGATGCGGTCGGCGAACTCGAAGACGGGGAGGACGCCGGGATGGTCGAGGACGCGATCTCGGACGTCACCAACGGCGACGACGACGGCGACTTGATCGGAGACGACGAGGACGACGTGATCGAGATGGACGCGGGCGACGCGAAGGAGGCGCTCGGCGATATCAACGTCGCGGAGGACCCCGAGGCCTACCAGGTCGCGATCCAGGAGCAGGCGATGAAGGGGATCGACGCCTTCCGCTCGGCGCTGCTCGAGACCCACGAGAAGTTCGAGCAGTTGTACGAGATGAACCGCGAGAAGATGCGTCGCCAGGATACGAGCACGAACTCGCGGAACCCGACCGCGGCGGCGACGATCCCGACCGACCGGCGCGACCTCGGTGGCGGCGCTCGCTACTCGACGGTGCCACAGGAGGTCAAACTCTCGACGGCGCCCAGTCGGAAGCGCATCTACGGCCGCCGGTTCGAGATCGAACGGGAGAAACAACGGAGAGACAATAATGAGTGACCCACCACAGAACACGACCGGACGACGCGGGGTGAGCCAGACGACTGATTCGAGCGGGAACGCGGAATCGACCGGCTACGGAGGTGAGACCCATGGTTGACGACTTCCAGCCGAGTCGGCAGAAGGCCGATCTCGCCGAGGTCGTCGAGATGCTGCTCGACAAGGGAATCGTCATCAACGCGGACATCGCCGTCTCGATCGGCGACACGCAACTGCTCGGCGTGCAGGTCCGAGCCGCCATCGCCTCCTTCGAGACGGCGGCGAAGTACGGCCTCGAGTTCCCCGAAGGAACCGATATGCGCCGGGTCGCCGCGGCAGTCGACGAACCCGAACTCGCGGAGATGGACCGGCCGAAGGCGCCGGTCGATCCGACCCGCGGCGTCAACGTCACGGCCGACGAACGGTATGCCGACGAGACGCGGGAGGAGGGTTCGGACGACGCCGGGGACGGTGAGGACGGAGAGTCGGGCGAGGGAGCCGAGAGCTACGAACAGCCCGACCGCGGGACCGAACACGTCGGCGCGCGGCCGGATCCGGAGCGGCCGACGAGCGGCGGGTTCGACCTGCTCAGTGACGATGCGGACGAGAGCGAAGCAGCGTCCGGCGACGCCGACGGAGAGTCCGGTAACGACGACGCGGGCGACGAAAACGAGGACGCCGAAACGGCGGACGCGGAGGCCGAGGACGCATGAAACAGATCGACGTCGGCGACGGTGAGGACGCCCGTCAGGGGCTGGTTACCCTCGTCATCACGGTCGTCGAGATCCTGATCGAAGCCCTCGAGCGCGAAGCGGTTCGACGCATGGAGTCGGGCAACCTCTCCGACGAGGAGATCGAACGGCTCGGCCAGCAACTCGCGTCGATCGAGGCCGAGATCGAACAGCTCAAAGACGACGAAGGGATCGAGGACGGCGTCGACAACCTCCGCGGCGATCTGGACGGGCTGGTCAACGACGCGATCGAACAGCTCCACGGCGATCACACCGTCGCGAACAAACCCGGCTACTCCGTGTTCGGGGGTGACGAGCAGTGAGCTCCGACCGCGCGTCGGATCGGCTCGAGGAACTCGAGGACGTCGACGGGATCGACGACTTCGACGCCCTCGAGACCGGCGACCGTGACGACGTCGAGACGGCCGTCGACGACGACGTCATTCCCGATATCGACGACGGACGATACCTCTACTGCATCGTACAGGTCGACGATGACGACGAGCGTACGACGTTCGAGACGACCGGGGTCGACGGCGAACCCGTCTCGGTCGTGGTCGAGGACGGCATCGGCGCGGTCGTCCACGCCTGCGACGGCATCTACGACTCGGGGAACCTCACGCAGGTCAGACGCTGGCTCGTCCGCCACCAGACGGTCGTCGACGAGGCCGGCGAGGCCTTCGGGACGCCGATCCCGTTCCAGTTCGACACGATCCTCCGGGACGACGACGAGGGCGTCCGCGAGTGGCTCCGCGAGGAGTCCGACACGCTCGAGCGCGCACTGTCGGGTCTGGCGGACCACTGGGAGTACCGGGTGGAGGTCGTCGAAACCGATCCCATCAGCGACGAGGCGCTGATCGAGCGCGACGAACGGCTGGCCGAACTCGACGCACAGATCGGCGACTCCGAGGAGGGGACGGCGTTCCTGCTCGAGAAGAAGTTCGACCAGCGACTCACGGAACTGCGGGCGGCCCGTCGCGAGTCGATCACCGGCGACCTCCAGGCGCGACTCGACGAACACGCGCGAGAGGTTCACCAACTCGAGCGGTCGCCGAGCGCGTCGCTCTCCGACGAAGTCGCCGGGGATGCGTCCGACGGCGAGACGCTCTGCCGGCTCACCCTGCTCGCTCACGAGGACGACGAGGGAGCCGTCGGCTCGGTGCTCGACGACGTGGCCGCGAACGACGGCATCGAGGTCAGGTTCACGGGCCCGTGGCCGCCGTACACGTTCGCACCGGAACTGGGCGGTGAGTCGGAATCGACGGATCAGTCCCAATCATGAGACCGCAAAAGAACGAAGAGACCCTCGTCGACGTCCTCGACGTCCTGCTCAGGGACGGGGCCGTCCTCCGCGCGGACGTGATCGTCTCGGTCGCGGAGATTCCGCTCGTCGGGATCAAGCTGACGGCGGCCATCGCCGGGATGGAGACGATGAACGAGTACGGCCTCTTCGAGCAGTGGGACATCGAACGCCGGCAAACGGCGGTTACCCGTCGGCAGCACAGACAGGCCGGTCAGCGAGAGAAACGGACCCGTCGGCACCAGGAACGGGAACAAAACCGCGAGTTCGAGGGTCTCGACGAGATCACGGTCGACGACGATCAGGACCGGGATCGATCCCCGAGCGACGACGGCTCCGCGTGAGCCGAGACAAACCGGACGTTACGGGCCCAAGGGCCGACTCGAGGACTCGATCCCAACCTATCGAGAGACGGAACAGAACGAGCGAAACGGAGGGCGTCCGTCGAACGTCGCTGACGACTGCGGCGCCGCTACCGAGAGCGCCGTCAGGCGAACTTCGGTCGTTCCGTCGTGAGTTCGACGTCGCCGGTGACGGTTTCCTCGTCGTGGTCCTCGTCGTAGATGTACTGTCCGGTCGCCCCACAGAGCGTACACTCGTAGGTCTCGGAGATCTCGTTGATCATTTCCCCGTCTTCGAAGTAGACGCGGCTCTGCGTGATCTGCAGGAATTGGGCGGTCTCGCAGTTACTGCAGTTGATCATACTCGATCGAAAGCGAGGACCAGTTGTAGTTATCCGGCTTGTAACGGAAAGCCGCGACGGACTATGCATTTCTTACCCGGGTTTCGACCGGCGACCGAACGACGGGTTCCGGTCGACTCAGCTTCGTCCTGTCAGCGGCGTCATGTACGGGAGTAAACACCGCATAACCGCACGACTGCGTCGGGTTGTGTCGTAGCCCGTGGAACCGAATTAGCAACCGGTAAATCGCCTATGGGTCGTCGTTCAATCGTGTTATCGGGTCACTTCTCGCGGCCGATTTCGTGCTCCACTCGCGTCCGAATCTATCGAGACGTGGGTGACGCGATCGCCACCGTTTGCTGCCGTCGGCGATGGCGATACGCTGCACTACCGACGTCAGTTCTCGAGCGAGACCGACACTCGCTCTCCGGTTCGAGCCGCCTCGTAGGCCGCCTCCGTCAGCGCGGTCACCCGGAGGGCGTCTCGAGCCGTCGCCGGCGGATCGTCGCCCGTCCGAACGCTCTCGACGAAGGCCTCGGCGCGGTTCCGTTCGGTCCGAAAGTCGATGTAGGGGTCGTACTCCCCCGCACCGGAATCGATCTCCGTGACCGTTCGAGAGCCCCACTGGCGGCCCTCGAGGTAGACGGCCCCCTCGTCGTCCCAGAGATGGATGTGTTCGCGGACCGAGGGTGCGTCGCCGTTGAACGAGAAGGTGCCGGTCGCACCGTTTTCGAATCGGACGTCGAGGTGTGCCCGTTCGTCGATCCGTTCGTCTTCGTCGTGAAAGTCCATACTCGCGGCGACGGATTCCGGCTCGAGACCGGTCGTCCAGAGCACCCCGTCGAGGACGTGGCTCCCGGTGTCGTAGAGGAAGCCGCCGCCGGAGAGGTCGGGGTCGAGCCGCCAGGTTCCCATCGAGTCGTCGATCCAGTCCTGCGTGATCGAGGCCGTCAGCCAGTTCGGCGAGCCGTCTCGAAATCGCTCTCGGGCGGTTCGAAACGCCGTCTGGAGGTGGCGCTGGTAGCCGACCATCAGCGTCTGCTCGCCCCGTTCGGCGCGCCGGGTGAGATCGCGGGCGTGCTCGAGGTCGGTCGCGAGCGGTTTGTCGCAGTAGACGTGATAGCCGCGCTCGAGTGCGGCGACGACCTGCTCGTAGTGGAGGGTGTGCGGCGTGCCGACGAGCACGGCGTCCAGCGGCGCGTCCTCGAGCATCGTCAGGTACTCGGTGTACTGCCCGTCGCTCGAGACCCCGAACTCGGTCCCCGTCTCCGCGAGTCGGTCCGTATCGAGATCACAGAGGGCCCGTACGGTCGCGTCCGGGTGCTGATGAAGCTGTCCGCCGACCGTGGTGCCGATGTATCCGAGTCCGACGATACCGATTCGAAGCGAGGACGAAGCCTGATCTTCGCGCATGGCCCATCAGATGGGCTACAGTCCCATCCCTCTGGGGGTCGTCACAGGCAAGCCACCGGTCGCTCGAGCGAGTTTCGACGAGCGAATTCGACCTGTCACCCGTCTATCGCGGCCGAAGGGAGTGCCAAACGCGTCGAAGGCGGATACTGTACGTCGGTATCCGCCGCCTGTCGATAGTTCGTCCCCGCTACTGGCGGGCAAGTGGCTGCATAACAATGGGTTGCACTTGCAATGTACTGGTTGCGGGGACGCAAGGCCCCGCCGGGTACACGCTCCAACAGACTACGACGCGCTGACCAGCCGATTGCGTGTCCGTGCCCGGATCGCTCGGAAGTGGACTCGCCCCCGCTTCGAGTTAGCTCATGTCTCTCACGCCGGGGCGGGCTCCCGCCCCCGCCCGGGTTTTCGACCCAGACTCGCCGCCGAACCGCGGTTGCGGGCCCTGTCACAGGCGAGTCGGGACTCGATCCGACGCCGATGTACTCACGCTCCAGCAGCGGCGGCAAAAAACGGATTTTCGGACGACAATCGAACGCTGATCAGCGACGCGTCGCCGATCAGAACTCGGTGATGACGGGAATGCCGACCGTCTCGTAGTCGTCCATCGAGGCCAGCGTCTCCGGCAGTTCGTCGAGCGTAAGCCGCTCGCCGATGATCTTGCCGGGCTCGAGGGTTCCCTTCGCGATCAGTCGGAACAGTTCCTCGTAGCGGACCAGCGGCATGCCGAAGGAGCCGTGGAAGTCGATCTCCTGCATCGTCATGACGTCGACGGGGAGGTCGATCTGGCCCTGCTCTTCGCCGGTCGTCAGGCCGACCTGCACGTGACTGCCGCGGGTTCCGAGACTGTTGACCGAGTTCTGGCAGGTCTCCGCGATTCCGAGCGCGTCGATCGAGACGTCGGCGCCGCCGTCGGTGAGCTTCTTGATCTCCTGCGGTGCGCTGTCGACGTCGGCGCCGTTGACCGTCTCGACGGCACCGAGTTCCTCGGCCCGCTCGAGTTTGGAGTCGAGTACGTCGACCGCGATCGGGTGGGCACCCAGCGCCTGCGCGATGTGGATCGCCGAGAGACCGACGCCGCCGCAGCCGTGGACGGCGACCCAGTCGCCGGGTCGGAGGTCGGCGCGGTCGGCCAGCGCGTGGTAGGCCGTCATGAACCGGCAGCCGAGGCCGGCCATCTCGGTGAAGCCGACTTCGTCGGGGAGTTTGACGCAGTTGAAGTCGGCTTCGCGGACCGCGAAGGCCTCCGCGAACGCTCCCTGGGAGTACTCCGAGAGCCCGAGTGGGAGGACCGTCTCGCAGTTGTTCGCTCGCCCCTCGCGGCAGTGGGGACAGGTGCCGTCGCCGAGGTGGAACGGCACGGCGACCCGGTCGCCCTCCGCGAGCGTCTCGACGTCGTCACCGACTGCGGAGACGATCCCTGCCGGTTCGTGCCCGAGAATCTGCCCTTCGGGGACGCCCGCCCCGATCCAGCTCCAGTCGCCCTGCCAGGCGTGCCAGTCGCTGCGACAGACGCCGCAGGCTTCGGTCTCGACGACGACCTGATCCGGTGCCGGCTCCGGATACGCCACGTCTTCGATCTCGAGCGGTTCTCCGTGTTCGTCGATTACGGCTGCTCGCATGTATTCGTTGTTCTGCAGGATAGTACAAAAGTTCATGAGGTATCGTCTCAGTACCGAAATAAAAACGTGTAAGCCGTTTATTTGGGATTCAGGTTAGCAACTCCGCGCTCTCTACCGAGAGTTCGACCGTCACGTCCTGTCGCGTCTGCTCTGCGATCTGGTCGATGTTCCGTGTCAGGACCTCGAGGATGTCCTCGGGTTCGGGATAGACGAGCAGGTTGCCCTCCCCGTCTTCCATCACGAGTTGCGTGTCCGCGAGCGTCACCTGATCGTCCTCGATGTGCGCGACGATGGCCGGCAACGCCTCCGCGCCGCCGACGTCGCCCTCCTCGACTTTCGCGACGTACAGCGAGTCGAGACCGATCAGGTCCTTGTACTCGCGGACGCGCTCGGCACACGCGACCATGTCGCGCGTGATCGCCGTCTTCTGGTCGTTCCCGTGGGTGCCGTCGTAACAGTGTTTGCAGACCCGGAGTTCCATCCGCATACCGTGTGGTTCGTGATCGTCACGCAAGGAAATTGTGCAGGCGATCGCGTCTTTCAGCGCAGATTCGACTACCCAGTGACACGTACCAGATCGAGGAGTAGTAATCGAACTACTAGTCGATCAAACCAGTTACGCAAAGCGAATATTTGACGTCGAGCACTATATCTGAATGCTGAGTGTACCGCTATATTTCATCACGATGGGGAACTGTTAAAGGACGTTCGATACGTACGTGTTATCCAATGACGCGGGAGTATCCAACACATCTCCTCCGGATCGACCTGTCGTCTCGGTCCGTCGCCAGCGAACGGATTCCGGAGGCGTGGCTCGAGCGATACGTCGGGGGGAAGGGACTCGGTGCGCGGTACCTCTACACGGAACTCGAGGCGGGGACGGAGCCGCTCTCGGCGGAGAACGTCCTCCTCTTTCTACTGGGACCGGTGTCGGGGCTGACGCCGGGTGAGGCCAGATACGCGGCGGTCACGAAGTCGCCGCTGACCGGAACGTTTCTCGACTCCTACAGCGGCGGTTCGTTCCCCGACCGGCTCGCGGGGTCGCTGGGGAACCACCTCGGGGTTCTCGTCACGGGTAGAGCCGATGAGCCGGTCGTGCTCTCGGTCGCGGACGGCGACGCGTCGATCGAACCTGCAGGCGATCTCTGGGGCGTAGACGCCGTCGAAACCTGCGAGGCGTTTCCGGACGCTGCGGTCGCCTGCGTCGGCCCCGCGGGCGAGCGCGCGGTCCAGTACGCGACCATCGCGGCCGACGGCGGGGACCACCACGCCGGCCGCGGGGGAGCCGGAGCGGTGATGGGGTCGAAGCGATTGAAGGCGGTCGTCGCGCACGACGCGGCACCGACGGGGCTCGAGGCCCTCCGGGAGCGCTACGAACGGCGATTCGCCGAGAGCGAGACGGGACGCTGGCAGTCAGCGAGCGGGACGCTCGAGACGATCGACTTCGCGAACGAGGTCGGCGTGTTACCGACGCGGGGCTGGCAGGCGGGGCGGTTCGACGGCGCGTCGGAACTCGGCGTGGAGGCGGTTCGCGACCGGGCCGACGAACGCGAACGCGAAGACGACGCCGTCCCGGGAGGGTTCCGGATCGAGAGCGACGACGGCGAGAGCGTTCCCCGCGGCGCGACACCGATCATGCTGGGAGCGGGGCTGGGAATCGACGACTTCGACGCCGTGGCCACCCTCGGCGCGACCTGCGATCGGCTGGGGGTCGACGTCATCACCGCCGGCAACGCCGTCGCCTGGGCGATCCGGGCGAGTCGGGAGGGGCTGCTCGAGCGCAACCTCTCGTTCGGCGACGAAGACGCGGCCCGAGCAGTAATTCGCGAAATCGCGACCCGAGAGACACCGCTGGGTAACACGTTGGCCGACGGAATCGAGGCCGCAGCCGCCGAATTCGGCGGCGAGGATCTCGTTCCGACGGTCAAGGGAATGGACTGTTCGTCGTACGACCCCCGCGGTGCGGAGACGATGGCCCTCGCGTACGCGACCAGCGACCGCGGGGCCTGCCACCGCCGCGCGCGTCCGGTCGAGTCCGAGGCCCTCGGTCGCGCCTGGCCGAACGACCGCGCTCGAGTCGCCGCCGTCGCCGGTGAACAGAACCGCCGGGCCGTCTGCTGGAGTCTGATCGCCGACGACTTCCTCGAGGACGCGCTGTCCCACGACCTCGGCGCCGAGTGGCTCGCAGCGGTCGGCCGCGAGTACGACCGCGCCGAACTGGCAACCGTCGGCGAACGGATCTGGACCCTGGTTCGACTGTTCAACGTGCGCGAGGGGTTCGCGCGGGCGGACGACTCGCTCCCCGAAGCGCTGCTCGAGCCCCAGACCGACGCCGACGAACGTGCCGGGACCGGGGGGTCCGCCCTAGATCCGGAGCGTTTCGACGCGTTACTCGAATTCTACTACCGATACCGCGGCTGGAGCGACGAGGGACGGCCGACTCGAGAGACGCTCCGACGACTGGGGCTCGAGTCGGTCGTCGACGACGCGACGCCGGTTCCGGAGACTGACGCCGAGTCCGTGCTGGACGACGATTCCGACCGCCATCCCGCCGAGGTGACCGACGATGACTGACCGGATCGATCTGGACGACCTCGAGACGGCGACGGACGACGACGAGGAAACGGGAAACCGAGGTGACTGGTTGTGGCGCGACGACGGACCCGCCGAGACGGAAGCGGAACTCGAATCACGACCCGCGAGGGCGACCGGTAGCGCGAGCGGTTCGCACGCGGGAGAAAACGCGGATCGAGACGAATCCGACAGTGCGGGTGCAGACGCGGCCGAACCGGACCGAACTCCTGTACCGCACGTCCCCCAGACCGGCGAGAGTACTCCCGTCGGGATTCCGAAGCAGGGGAGCGACGGAAACTCGAGCACCGCGGCGAGCGCGCCCGAATCGGAGTCGGCGCCCGGATCGGCGTCGATGCGACCGATGGGGTCCGGTGGGGGTAACGAGAGCGATCCAGCGGAAGAGACGGCCTCTGGCCCCCACGGGAGCGGCCCGGACGAGATGACGATGGCTATCACCTACGACGCTATCAAGCGACTCGAGCACCCGGCGGCGGTCTTCGCGAGTGCGTACGAGTGGAGCGATTGGGTGGGCATCATCGGAGACGTGCCCGCCCACGTCGTCCAGAAGTTCCAACGGGACCACGGGATCGACGTCGACTTCTTCAACGGGACCGGGACCGGCCCCGGCGAACGACTCGCCGAAATCGATCGCAACTCGATGTTCTACGCCGATCGGATGGTCGTGGTCGGTATCGCGGGCGAGGACGAACCCATCACCGAAGCGGCCGACTGGGAGTTTGTCCCGCTCGAGACGGCGGCCGAGAAAGCCGATTGGCGACTCGAGGGGGACTCGTCGTGACGCTTCGATCGAGTGGAGGTCGGCACACTCGAAATCTCGATTCCGACGACCGTCACGCTCGAGTACCGGTAGTGTAGGGTATTTTTGCCGTGGGTATCGATAACGCGCACATGGGGATACGTACTGCGATCGAGCATAATCCGCTGGTAGCAGCGGGACTGCTGTTCGCCCTCGGCTGGAGCCTCCTGATCGGGTTGCAGATCTACAACCAGATGGGGTCGATCACCGGCGGCGACTGGGTCGGCAGACACGGCATCGGCGGGCTGATGGGACTCCTCGTTATCGCCGCCTTCGTCGGGTTGGCGATCGCCACTTTCGGCGCGCTCGGCGAACCCGAACCGAGACCCGAGGAGTGGCCACCAGAGTGAGTCGCCGTGACGCTCACCATCCAGATCAGCGACCGGTTCCGCGAGGCGGCGACCCAGTGGGGCGACAATCGCCTCTTGGACGAACGGGACGCTATCGAGACCAAGGCCGAACAGGCGCTCCTCGAGATCGAGTACCTCGTCGCCGATGCGACCGAGGTCGAATTCGACGTCGACGATCACGAGATCCACCACCAGCCCAGCGACGACCTCGAGTCGTTTCTCGAGGAGCAGGCCGACGCGTACGGACTCGAACCCGCGGACGTCCTCGCGTTGCACGTCGACCTGTTCGCGCGGGTGTTTCTCGAGACCGATGGGGAGACGACCGGTTCGGAGTCGAATACCCCGGACGATCCACGGCCCTGGTGAGTCACGGGGCCGTCGGCTCCGGGACGATCGGCGACGTGTACGCGAATCACCGCAAACATATTTCTGTGTCACTGGTGCACACACATCTATGACGCACACCAACTGGCGACCGAACCCGACACTTGACACGAAGCGTGGGAAAGAGGTCTGGGATCACCGGGCCCCACACGACATCAACGACGGCGAGATCGACGGCGAGATCGAGTTCAGCGACGAGGTCCTCGAGGGGTTCCGAGACGACGAAGACGAGTAACGTCCACCGCTTTCGTCGGATCGGTCGCAGACGATCCGAGACGGACCCGACGCGCGAACGGGTGCGTCAGTACCCAGATGCATCCTCGAAACAGCGACCACACCGGTCGATTGCCCAGGTGGTTCGGATCTCTTCGTCGGAGACGACTCGAGTGCTGTCGTGCGTCGCGGTCACGAGCGAGCCGCACTTCGTGGTTCGAACGCTTCTGTCGTCGCGTGGTTTGTGAGCCGTGTTCGTCCGGGTGTTGAGAATGCGGCGCATCGCCTTGTGACACAGGTGGCTGATGTATAACGCTGTCACCAACACAATTGGTGTGCGTTAGCGATGAACGTTCAGCGCTCGAACACCGATCGTCGCCGGTTCGAACCCTCGAGCGACCCGTACGTCCACGACGGTCAGGCCATCTGCATCGCGATCTCTCCTTCGAACGCGACGTCCCCCTTGAGGATCGACGCGACGGCCTCGTAGAACTGCTCGTCGGTCCGGTCGCGGATGTCGTCCGCGAGGGCGGGGATCCACTCGGAGAGGTGCTCCTCGTGGAACACTCGCTGGTAGCCGACGGTCTCCTCGTAGCCGGCCCGCTGCTGACGGATCAGGTATTGGAGGAAGGCGAGTTCGACGGCGACGTAGTCGTTCTCCTCCGGATAGTCGTCGGGTGGCGACCAGCCGGCGGCCCCGTAACTGGCCTCGACCTTCGCGAGCCCGGCCCCCCGGAAGTCCGTATCCTCGCGGTAGTAGGTCTCGTGGGGAAGGATCGGCGGTCGCGGCCCGATGAACAGTTGGGTGAACTCGCGCTCGAGGTCGTTCTGGACGGCGGCTACGTCCCGGGATCGGCTCTCCTCGATGAACGTCTCGAGGGCCGCGAATCCGCGATCGAGTTCCCCGCCGACGCTCTCGTCGGGCAACAGGA
The DNA here is from genome assembly GCF_051351675.1 of Natronorubrum halobium. Classification (NCBI taxonomy): domain Archaea; kingdom Methanobacteriati; phylum Methanobacteriota; class Halobacteria; order Halobacteriales; family Natrialbaceae; genus Natronorubrum; species Natronorubrum halobium. Next base: position 3,711,771 of record NZ_CP195595.1, on the reverse strand, counting down.
CGTCCGCCGAGCAGATCGTCTCGACGAACGACTCGCTCGGGACGTCCGCGAACGCGTCGATCAGGAAGTTCACTAGCTCGAGTCGTGCGTCGTACAGTGCGTGTTGGTCCAGACTCATGAGTCGTGGGTGTCGTGTCCGTGGTTCAGCCGTTTCCGCGATCGTAGAGCAGTTGCGCGCGACAGTCGCCGCAGTACTCGAAGATACCTCCCTGCGCGTTCGGCACGAGGCCGGCGACGGCGTCGCCGACCTCCGACTGGATCTTGCGTGCGGAGCCCTCGCTCGTGAAGGGTGTGCCGCAGTTGTTGCACTCGCGCATCTCCCCCTCGTACACCTCGATCCAGGCGGAGTCCGCGTCGCCCTCGTCGCTTCGGTTCTCCGGTAACAGGGACCGATCGAGCCCGTCGCGCATCGTGATGACGTCCTCGATACAGCCCTCCTCGCAGAGCCCGCAGTTGACGCACTGTTCGTGATTGAACTCGAGCGTCGCACCGCCCTCGGTCCGCCGAATCGCGTCGGTCGGACAGAGGTTCGAACACGTCGGCGTGAGCGTACAGCCCTCCTCGACTTCCATCCGGCCGAAGTCCTTCAGGCCGCGGATGACGTTCCGCTCCGGGTCGACGTGCTCGAGGATCGCGCGGACGCTCTCGAGGGTCCAGCCGTGGCTGTCGAACGCCGGATTCTCTCGGTCGGCGTCGATCCCACCCGTCGCTTCGTGTTCGCCCGCGGGAATCGGCGAGGGCGACTCCTCGAGGTCCGCGGCGAACGCCGAGACGGCCTCTACGAACGCCTCGTGGTCGTCCGGATCGGGCGCGAAGAACGCGAACCGCTCGCCCAGTTCGAGGTCCCGACTGGCCCGGTTCAGCCGGTCGACGAGGTCGGCCTTCGGGTCCGGACCGGAGTGCAGGCAGTCGCCGCCGCAGCCGACGACGGCGACGCCGTCGGCACCGCACGCGAGGGCGTGCACGGCGTGGGCCTCGCCGACCGTGTCCGTACAGTTCACGCGCACGGGGAGGATCGGCGGGTACTCGACGTCCGCTTTCCCCGCGGCCGCCAGTCGCCCGTACTCGGCCAGCGCGTCGTCGGCCCGCTCAGAGCAGACGAACGCGACGATGGGAGAGTCGAGGTCCGAACCCGACCGGTTCAGGAGTCGGCCACCTTCCTCGTCGGTCGGCCGGAGCAGGGCCTCGACCTCGCGAGCGATGCGCTCGTTCGAGGGCTCGCGGAGCATCGTCGCCCCCGTCGGACAGGCGCTGGTACAGGCCCCGCAGTTCTGGCAGGCCGCCCTGTCGAACTCGACCGAGTCGATCCCGTCGCGTTCGACCGCGTCGTGCGGACAGGCCTCGACGCACTCGTTACAGCCCATCTGACTCGAGGCACCCGACGCGCAGACGTCCATCTCCAGATCGAGGTGATCCGGCTTCTCGACGCCGCCGAGCAGACGCTCGACGGCCGAAATCGTCGCCGCGTCGATCGGCGCGGTGTAGAAGCCGATCCGACCGCCGCGCGTCCGGCGGCTCGCGGCCGGATAGACGATCTGGTCGAACTCGAGGGTGCGCCGCGTGCCGTCCATCTCGATCGCGTCAGTGGGGCAGACGGCCGTCCACTCCCCGTCGGGGGCGTCGGGGTCGATATCGACCGGGTAGCGAGTGACCTGCCCGTCGGGCCCCTCGTGGACGCACTTCATGCAGGAGATGCAGTCCTCGGTGACGCGCGACTCGAGGTGGACGGTGAACTCCCCGAATCGTCCGGCCACGTCGACGACGCGCCCGCGTTCGATCGTGACGTCGTCGAGTTCCGCCGCGGCGTCGACGAACTCCGTCCCGTCGGCGATCAGCGTCACCTCGGCGTCGTCGGAAAGGGCGGCCGCGGTGTCGGGATCGGCGACGACTGCGACGCGCTCGCCGGCCTCCTTCGAGACCGACCGCGAGACGGACTCGGCCTCGAGGCCGGCGTACCGCGCGTTGACCATTCGAGCAGTTTTGGCCGTCGCGCCGGCCTCGTCGTGGACCCAGCCCGCGCCCTCGCGCTGATCGACGAACGAAATGGCGTCGGGGTGCAATCCTCGTTGCTCGGCGACCCGCTCGAGTTTCCGCTGGGCCGTCGGCTCCGGACAGGTGACGATCAACTGATCAAGGTCGTACTCGTCGATCACCTGTTCCATCCCGGCGACGCCGTCCCCGCAGAGCAGCCGTGAACTCGCCGCGACGTCGACGCCTTCGATCCCTTCTCGGACGCCCTCGAGGTCGACGTCACAGGTGTCGGCACACGAACAGGCGAAACTCCCCACTCTCATCCCGTTATGCTATACCGTGCCACGATAATAGCGTTGTGTCCGGTCGAACGGAAATTCAACAGTTTTGACGGAATAAATCGGTAATATGTGGTGTATATTAGGGATAATACGAGAATAACCTAGTTACGACACAAACTCTTCGCGTATTACTTGAGGAAATATTCATAGTGGTCAATCGCAAGGGTCTAGGTATGTGTCGTCATAGCATACGATCGGTGCGACAGGAAGGGGCACACTCGGAAACGGACGTGATGACATGAGCGTCGAGGGTGAGCCGGTCACGATCGACCTCGATCGTCGGTCGTTCATGAAGGCGAGCGCGCTCGCCGGCGGACTCTTCCTCGGCGGCGGCGTGACGGGACACGTCCTCGGCGGCGCACAGGACGAGGACGGCGAAGGCGTCCCCGAGGGGGCCGAGACCTCGAAGGTGATCTGTAACTACTGCGCCGTCGGCTGTGGCTTCAAGGCCGTCAAGGACGGGGACTCCTTCGTCGCCCAGGAGCCGTGGTTCGAGAACCCGATCAACAACGGCTCGCTCTGTTCGAAGGGTGCGGGCATCCTCGAGACCGAACACTCGCCTAAGCGGCTCAAACATCCGATGCGAAAGGAAGACGGCGAGTGGCGACGGGTCACCTGGGACGAGGCCTACCGGGAGATCACCGAGACCTGGGAGGAGACGATCGAGGAGTACAGCCGCGAGAGCGCGATGCTTCTCGGCAGCGCCCACCACTCCAACGAGGCGGCCTACGCCAGCCGCAAGTTCGCGGCGTTCATGGGGACGAACAACGTCGACCACCAGGCGAGAATCTGTCACTCGCCGACCGTGACGGGGCTGGCGAACACGTGGGGCTTCGGCGCGATGACGAACACGATCAACGACTACCGGAACTTCGACCTGCTCATCATCCTCGGGCAGAACCCCGCGGAGTCCCACCCCATCGCGATGCAACACATCCTCGAGGGACAGGCCAGGGGCGGGACGATCGTCTCGATCGATCCCCGGTACACGAAGACGTCGGCCCACGCCGACTACTTCTACCGGTTGCGACCCGGAACGGACGTCGCGCTGGTCTTCGGACTGCTCAACTACGTCCGTGAGCAGGACGAACTCGACGACGAGTTCCTCGAGGGCCGGGTGATGGGCTGGCCGGACGCCGAAGCCGAACTCGATCGGTACGACCTCGAGACGGTCTCCGATATCACCTGGATCGATCAGGACGATCTCGAGGAGATCGGCGACCTGATTATCGAGAGCTCGCCTCACGTTCAAGTCGAGTGGGCGATGGGTGGTACCCAGCACAACAACGGCACCCAGAACATCCGCGCGTACGCGCTGTTCAGCCTCGCGACGGGGAGCGCCGCCCGCTCCGGCGGCGGCCTGCAGGTCATGCGCGGACACGCGAACGTGCAGGGGGCGACCGACCTCGGGGTCGACGCGAGCATCCTGCCCGGCTACTACGGCGTCGACTCGCCGGGTTCGTGGGAACACTGGGCTGACGTCTGGGACCAGAGTCCCTGGACCAGCGGGAGTACGTCGTTCGAGGAACTGTACGACAAGTTCGAGATGATGCCGGATGACATGTGGAGCGGCATGGAGCCGCCGGCCGAAGTCGAGGCGGGCGGTGCGGGTGTCGACGTCGAGGAGGAAGAAGAGGACGAAGGAGGCGAAGGAGAGGAGAGCGAAGGTGGCCAGGGAGACGAGGAAGGTGACGAGCCGGACGCCGAAGACGAAGACGAGGGCCTGGAAGAGGAGGCGCCGATCGACGACGTCGAGGAGCGGTCGATGATGTTCCAAATCGGGCTGACGGTCGCCCGCTGGTACGAGGCCGCGCTCGGGCAGGGGGATCGGCTGCTCGAGTCGAACCTCTACCAACCGGAGCCGCTGAAGATGGCCTTCTTCTGGGGGCACTCGGCGAACTCCATCAGCGAGATGGATCGGATGAAGCGGGCGATGGAGGAACTCGACCTGCTGGTCGTCGTCGACGTCTTCCCGGCCGTCGCCGGGACGCTCCCCGACGACGCGGACGTCCTCCTGCTGCCGGCCTCGAGCCAGTACGAGCACGTGCGCTCGGTGACGAACTCCCACCGGTCGGTTCAGTGGAGCGAGGCCGCCGCGTCGCCGGCGCACAACTCCAAGCCGGACCTCCAGATCTTCCAGGAACTGGCCCATTATATGGGCTTCGGCGAGCACTTCGACTGGGGAACCGGCCCCGAGATTCACAACGGCCGGACCTCGTACGAGGACGCACTCCGCGAGATCAATCTCGGTGTGCGATCGATCGGGTACCAGCAGTCGCCCGAGAAATTGCAGCAGCACGCGGAGTACGACTGGGCGTTCAGCACCGAGGATCTGCGGGCCGAAAACACCGGGACGCCCGTCGACGGCGACTACTGGTCGCTGCCGTGGCCCTACTGGGGCGACGACCACCCCGGATCGCCGATCATCTGGACGAAGGAGGCCGATCCCCGCGACGGCGGGCACGACTTCCGCGAGAACTGGGGGGTCAGGGCTCCCACGCCGGACGAGTGGGAGGACCTGGACATCGAAAAGGAGTACCCGCTCCAGGAGACGTACGACCAGGACGGCGAGGACGGTCTCGACCTGATCGCCGGCTCGTTCGAGGCGCCGTGGTGGGACGACCAGGAGATCAACGGCGTGCCGTCGTATCCGAACTACGCGACGATGTTGCCGGACGATCCGTCCGACGCGTCGACCCAGACGCTGCCGGTCGAGATGGCGCTCGACGAGGAGCAGTCGGTCTACGACGCGGCCGTCGCACTCGACGAAGAGTACGGCGACGAGGTGGATATCGATCCGGAGGCCTACGAGGAGTACGACTACGCTCAGCCCGACCCGCCGACGGGACGCGGGACGGCGCGGGCGGTCGTCTGGAACTTCCTCGATACGGTGCCGGTCCACCGGGAACCCGTCGAGAGCCCGCGTCCGGATCTCGTCGAGGAGTGGCCGGCCAACGGCGAGCAGACCAACTTCTGGCGGCTCGACCAGAACAACGCGAGCGTCCAGGAACAGGCGACAGCAGCGGTGCACACCGAACTCGGCAGCGACGCCGAGAGCGGACGTACCGTGATCATGACCTCCGGCCGACAGGTCGAACACCAGGGCGGCGGGGCGGAGACGCGGAACAACAAGTACACCGCCGACCGCCAGCCGCACATGTACGCGGAGATCAGCCCCGAACTGGCGGAGCACCTGGACGTCGTCGGCGGCGACGACCACGTCGTCGTCACCTCGGCCGACAAGGGAGCAATCCTCGTGAAGGCCAACGTGACCAACCGGGTCAACGACGAGGAGATCTTCCTCCCCTACCACTGGGGCGGGATCTTCCACGGCGAGGACAGGAGCCCGAACTGGCCTCACGGCACCGAACCGCTGGCGATCGGCGAGAGCGCGAACATCATCACCCCGAGCGGATTCGACGCCGAGACGCAGATGCAGGAGACGAAGTCGGGCGTCGTCCACGTCCAGAAGGCCACGCAGGACGTGGTCGACGACCTCGACATGCAGTTCATCGACTACCCGCAGGACGAACTCGGCCTCGGGACGCAGAAGCAGTACGACGTCCGCGAGTGGGACATGATGGAAGGCGGTGAGCGACTATGACACAGGACACCCCATCCGGCAACGTAATGAGCCAGGGCGTGATGAGCACCGGCGACGGGATGCGGATCTTCCCCGACGTCGAAGCCTGCATCGACTGCGGCGGCTGCGTCGTCGCCTGCAAGCGCACCTGGGACCGCGAGGTCCAGAACCAGCGTATCGACATCACGACCATGGCGGAAGGGACCGCCGGGCCGCAGGGCGAAAACGCCGACAAGACCGGTCGGCTCGAGGCCGGCGAGAATCCCGGCGAGACGAGCCTCCCGATGCAGTGTTACCACTGCGAGAACGCCCCCTGCGTCTCGGTCTGTCCGACCGACGCGCTCCAGAAGGAAGACGACGGCTTCGTGACGGTGACCGAAGACCTCTGCGTCGGCTGTCAGTACTGCCTCTCGGGATGTCCATTCGGCGCGCCGCAGTTCCCGGACAGCAACGACGGCACGGCCCGGATCTTCGGTACCGGCGGCATCATGGACAAGTGTACCGGCTGTCGCTCACGCCAGGAGGCCCAGAAGGGACCCGCCTGCGCCGAGGAGTGTGCCACCGACGCGATCCTCGTCGGCGGCGCCGGTGAGATCGCCGACGAACTCGAGCAACGCGACAGTCGCCCGTTCTTCAACGAGGAGGCGATGGAGATCATCTTCGGGGCCGAAGACGCCCAGCTCTTCCAGTAACCATGAGCGACGAACGACCACCCGACTCCCACGAGGGCGACGATGTCCACGCCGCGACGGATCCGGATCGAACGACCGATGCGGTCGACCGGACCGATCGCGACGCCGAAGCGGCTGCCACGGGACGCGACGCGCAGGCCGGGGACCCGTCCGACGAACGACGAGGGGACGCTGACCCCGATCCGGCATCCGGCAGCGGGGCCGGCGACGACGGCGGCGGCCTCTCGGACCGCGTCGCATTCTGGCTCAGCGCGCTGATCGGACTCGTCCTCGCGTTCGGCGCCGTCGCGCTCGTCTCGGGACGAGCACCCCTCTTCGAGGACGTCCTACGGGTTCGGCCGTCCGTCGAAGGCGGCGGCGTCGGCGCCGACTGGATCGTCGGAAACACGGAACCCGTTCTCGAGGCGCTGATAGCGATCGTCCACTTCGCGGACGTCGTCCTGGGGATCTTCATCCTCGTGATGGTGTTCGTCCACTGGGCGGCGTTCAGGCGACTGGCCGCGCGGATGCAACCGCCCGATGCGAGGGCCCGAACGCAGGAGACGGCCGCGGCGACGGACGGCGGGACGGGGCAGTGCGAGCGCGACGGTGATACGGGACAGCACGGGCCCGACGAGCAGTCACGCGAGGACGGTGCGCCCTCCCGCGGAGGTGATCCGTCGTGACGAATCTCGACCACGGCAAGTTCTCGCGCGCCACCACGATGTTCCACTCGTTGCTGGCGCTGACGGTGTTTATCCTGTTCTTCACGGGCTACGCCATCGCCTTCAACACGGAGTTGTGGTGGCTGGTCGAACTGATGGGCGGCAACCAGGGTGTGCTCTCGATCCACCGCCTCGCCGGCTTCACGCTGATCGCACTGACCGGGTTCTGGGTGACGTACATGCTCATTCGCTCGAGTAGCCGATCCAACTTTACCGAGATCCTGCCGAACCTCAGGACGGATCTGGCGGCGTTTGTTCAGGACGTCAAGTTCGCCCTGGGTCGGGCGGACGAGCGCCACCCGGCGGCCCGCCAGTTCGCGGGCTACAAGGCCGAGGAGGTCCCGCTCATCTCCTACGTCGGCAAGGGTGTCATCTGGATCTTCACCGTCGAACTCATCCTGCTGATGATCTCGGGCCTGCTCATCTGGCGCAAGACCTGGTTGATCGACTTCTACAACTCCCAGTCGGTCGTGATGGCCTTCGTCGCCTTCCACGGTCTGCTCGGGATCATCATGCTGATGGGCGTGATGTTTCACACCTTCGAACACGGCTTCCATCCGGCGTTCTACCCGGTGGAGATGAAGGCGTTCCTGCCGAAAGAGCGGACGCCGAATTTCCACGGCGACGCCGACGAGTACGAGACGACCGGCATCGAGCGGCTTCGCCTCAAATCGTCCTGGCGGTGGGCGACGAACGTGATGGGCATCCTGGTCGTCGTCGGCATTGTCAGCGTGATGATGGCGAGCCTCGAGTACGGCGGCTACCCGGTCTCCGACAGTCTGGTGTTCAACGAGGGAAGCGTCCTTCGAACGATCGGCATCAACGTCGGCATTCTGGTGTTGTTCGTCGGCCTCGTGCTCTCGATGTACGGTAACGTGCTCCGGGCGCGCTACGAGCGCCAGCGGGAGCAGGAGGCGACTCGGACGCCCGCCGCGGACGGCGGTGAGCCGAGTGAAACGAGGCGAACGTCGGACGACCGCAGGTCGTCCGGAAGTGAGCGATCCGGAGGATCGCGATCCTCGTCGGAGCCTCGCTCTGACGGCGGTGAACCCGATCGCGAGCGGAGGTGAGTCCTTGGCGACGATTGAGCACCCCGTCGCGCTTCTCCACATTTCTTCGGATCGATCCGCTCGAGTACTCGGCCGATTCCGTCCAATGCAATCGCTACGGCGATCGTTCCAGGAGGGGATTTACGTAAATCCGCAACGTATGCCAAAGCATGGCAGGCATCCTATACTCGATCTACGCCGTGGCAGTGTTGCTCGTCGCCGTCGGCGGCCTCCTCGGGGTCGTCTTCGGCACGCCGGACGTCGCCGACGAACGCGATTACCGATACGAGGCGCTCACGGTCCTCGCAGCCGTGTTCATTCTAGCGCTCGTTGGCGGATTTCTGCTGTAGCTCGTCGGCGAGTTCCGCTCGAGCGAACGCGTGAGAGTCGAGGTCAAGGGCCGTCGGCGCACGCCTCTCGTCGGTCGACCACGCTGATTCCTCCTCGCAGTATCGACTGTTTCGATCCAGAGACGACGCTCGTTCGAACTCGTCGTCTTCGATTCTCGTCCGATAATTGGTCGGATCCCGAAGTTCGATGCATTTTCTACCTTATCTGAATAATACTCAAATTCCAGATAATAGTCTCGACTTTTTATTTTCTAAACTATTTCGATCGGCGAACACTCACACCAGGTCTTCTTGACTGATATCGACGTATTGTGGTGAAAAACGGCATATGGGCGCGTGAGTTGACGATTTACGACGATCAATAATCATCGAGTAGACGATTTCGGTCGATCGGTCCCGAACAGGGATTACTACCGCTGAGGCCCCATCTATTCGGGTTACAAGGGCAGACGGAAATCTACTGGGAGGTGACCCGAAATCCACTGCTGATTCACACCGCAGCGTCGGATCGGGAGCGGCCTAATATATTAAATCGGGATGTTTTACTATAGTATAGGAATTATGATTGTTTCCCTATCGATAATCGTCGCCGGCGAGACAAGGATAACTCACTGGAGGGGCTCCCCAGAACGTTCGACGATGGCTATCCGTTACATCCATATGGCTGTAACACCGATTTTCGGCTCAGACCTACTCATTCGCTGGAAGCGTGATCGCGTAGGCTGTCACTCGCGATCAGCCGTTCGATAGCACCGAACAAACAGTTTCGGAGAGAGTGTGCCGGGAGTGGGTAAGTGGAGGGCTAACGCGCGGACTGCAATCTCTCTGTCCGTTCTGTCTGACTGAACAGCTGTTCACAAGTCGAACGGGTGATGGACCGTCACGGATCGGACACCTCCAGCCGGTCCGGTTCCGCGACGGCGTAATTCAGCCCGTGGAGTTCGTCCGTGTGGCACCACTCCGAAAAACGATGGCGTTCCGACTGATCGAACGAGACGATCGGCGCGAGTACCGTCCCTGAGGTGCACATTTCCTCGACGAGTCTCGTACTCGGAGGGTACTCGAGCGGTCGTTCGACGGCGATGAACAACCGACGCTCGTCGATCAGTCGTCTCTGTCGGTTCGTCGTCGTCGATCAGTCGCCGTCTTCATGCTGTTCCTCGAGTTTGAACTTCTGGATCTTGCCGCTGGCGGTTCGCGGGAGTTCGTCGATGAACTCGACTTCCCGCGGGTGTTTGTAGGCGGCGACCCGCTCGAGGAAGTAGTCTTTGATCGCCTCCTCGGTGACGTCGACGCCGGCTTCGATATCGGGGGCCGGGACGACGAACGCCTTCGGCACCTCGTTGCGTCGGTCGTCCGGAATCCCGACGACGGCACCTTCGGCGACGGCCTCATGTTCCGCGAGGAGTTCCTCGAGTTCGCTGGGGTAGACGTTGTAGCCGGCGGTGTTGATCATGTGCTTCTTCCGGTCGACGATCTCGTAATAGTTGTCCGCGTCCCTGCGGGCGATATCGCCGGTCCGGAAGTAACCGTGTTCGGTGAAAGCCTGCTCCGTTGCATCCGGCATGTCGTGGTAGCCCGCCATCACCTGTGGCCCGCGTACGACGAGTTCTCCCTCCTCGCCCGGTGGGACTTCCCGGCCCGACCCGTCGACGATCTTGCAGTCGGTCTGTCGGGTGGGCTGGCCGATCGTCCCGTGGCGCAGGCCGAACGTCGAACTCCCCTGGGTGTGCGTCGCGCCGTGGGTCTCCGTGAGGCCGTATCCCTCGGTCATCTCGACGCCGGCGACCGCCTCGAACTCCTCCTGGACCGCGACGGACATCTTCGCGCCACCCTCGCCCGCGGACTCGAGGCAGGTTAGGTCGTACTCGCCGAACTCATCGCTGTTGACCATATCGACGTACATCGCGGTGACGCCGACGTAGTGGGTGATCCCCTCCGCCTCGATGAGTTCCATCGCCGCGTCGGCGTCCCAGTTCGCGGCGCTTCGAAGGAAGACGCTGCCGCCGCGGAGCAGGGGCTGCCACGCGGTGTGCGTAAAGCCGGTGATGTGGTACAGCGGGAGCCAGACGAGGCTGCGGACGTCTTCGCCCGCGAGATCGCTCGGCTGCGAGAGCACCGAGAACATCTGGGCCCGAAAGTTCCGGTGGGTGAGCCGGACGCCCTTCGGCTTCCCGGTCGTCCCCGAGGTGTACGGCAGGAGCGCGAGGTCGTCGTCCGCGCGCTCGACGAACGTCTCCTCACCCCGAACGTCGGAGAACATGTGGACGCCCTCGTCGGTACTACCCACGCCGATCACGACGGGGTCCCAGTCGATCGCCTCGAGGGCTTCCCGCAGGTGCGGTAACAGCGCCGCGTGGGTCAGGACGGCCGTCGCCTGGGTATCCTCGAGCTGGTAGGTAAGTTCTCGCCGGCGGTACTGCGGGTTGACCGGCGAGACGACGACGCCGGCCTTGAACGCCCCGAGCGCGCCGACGAGATACGCCGGACAGTTCGGGAGATACTGGAGCAGTACGTCGCCGGGCTCGATTCCGAGATCGGCCAGTCCGCCGGCGAACCGCGCGCTCTCCTCGCGGAGTTCTTCGTGCGTCAGCGTCGTCGCGTGGTACTCGACGGCCGTCGCCGGGCCGTGGTGGCGGGCCGTCTCGTCGTGCAATCGCGCTGCATTCCCCGCTCTGGCCTCGCCGCGAACATCTTCCAGTTCCATGTTCTCACATAACATAGTACGGTACTAAAACGTATCCCGAGTCGAGTTGATGTAGTAGTGGTACCAGTGAAGTTCCGTTTTCGCCGTATTCGAGCCCCGGACTGGGGGAATCGAGCGATCGAATTCCGCTCGAGGCGTTCGATTGGACCGCCCTGGGACACCGACGACGACTTTCTGCCACAACGTTGTATCTGACCGCTATGTTGTACATTTACAATGTTGTATGTGAATAGCCCGGTATGGAGTACCACGACTCCGAGAAAGCGAAGGAGGTCGCCGGTCGGGTAGCGGCGTTCATGGACGACGTCGTCATCCCGCGCGAGCGCGAAGCGCTCGCCACGGGCGAGCAGATCACGATGGACGAGATCTACGACTTCTGGGACCAAGCCAAAGAGCGCGACCTGTTCGCGCCCCAGGTTCCCGAGGAGTACGGCGGGCAGGGTCTCGATTTCAGTGATATGCTGCCGTCGTTCGAACAGGTCGGTCGCTCGCTCATCGGCGCGCTCGCCATCCGCGCGAACGCCCCACAGGAGGGGAATATGCACACCTTAGAGATGGTCGGCACGGAAGACCAGAAAGAGGAGTGGCTCCGACCGCTCGTCCAGGGCGAGATTCAGACGGCGTTCGCGATGACCGAGCCCAAACAGGGCGGCGGCTCGGACCCGAAGATGCTCCAGAGCACCGCCGTCAAGGACGGCGACGAGTGGGTTATCAACGCCCACAAGTGGTGGACCTCGGACGGACTGAACGCGGACTACTACCTGGCGATGGTCCGGACCGACCTCGACGCCCACCCCTACTCGGGGACGTCGATCATCATGGTCCCGGCCGACGCCGACGGCGTCGAAGTCGTCCGTAACGTCCCCCACCTCGGCGGTCACGGCATCACCGAACGCGAGGGCGGCCACGCCGAAGTGAAGTTCGACAACGTTCGCGTCCCCGTCGAGAACACGATCGGCGAGGAGAACGAAGGGTTCCAGATCGCCCAGATGCGACTCGGCGGCGGCCGACTCACCCACTGTATGCGCTACTCCGGGATGGCCGAGCGCTCGCTCGACGTCGCGAAGGCCTACCTCAGCGAACGCGAGGCCTTCGGCACGACCTTAGAGGAGAAACAGGCCCTTCGCCACCGGATCGCGGACGCCGAAACACGTCTGCACGCCGCCCGCTGTATGGTCCGCCACGCCGCGCGCGAACTCGACCGTAGCGACGCCCGCATCGAGGTCGCGATGTCGAAGATGTTCACCGCGAACGTGACGAACGAGACGATCGACCTCGCGCTCCAGTGCCTGGGCGGCAACGGGATCGGGAAGGACCTCCCGATCGCGCACTTCTACGAGAACGTTCGCGCGTTCCGGATCGTCGACGGGGCCGACGAAGTCCACCGCCGCTCGATCGCCCGGTGGGCCTTCGAGGACGTCGACGAGACGGAGATCGAGAACGCGCTGCAGTTCGACGAGGACCTGCGCATCGACGAACTGGACGAGTAGGGGACTCGAGCCGCGAGCGACTTTTTCAGTCGACCGTGCTGCAGTTTCGGTAGTTGCAGTGGCGCGCGCTGTCGGAGGACCGAGCGATAGCGAGGGGCTCCGACGTAACTGCGTGAGGGATGAGCGACTGCAAGGAGCGAATCGGTTGGGGAGGGCGTGGTAATCCCCTGTTGCCACGATAGCAACGTCGGAGTAGACAATCAGGGCCGAGTCAGTTCGCAGCGTTGGAGTAGACGATCACGGACGGGCCAGTCACGCTCTCAGTCACTCGAGCGATCACCACAGAAAATCGGGACCAAACTTCGACGACCGCCAGATCAGACCCGCTCGAGGATCGTCGCGATTCCCTGCCCGAAACCGATGCACATCGTGGAGAGGGCGCGGTCCTGCCCGGTGCGCTCGAGTTCGTGCGCCAATTTCGTCGTAAGCGCCGCGCCGGTCGCCCCCAGCGGGTGGCCGTGGGCGATGGCGCCGCCGTTGACGTTGACCTGTTCCCAGGAAACGCCGGTCTCCTCGAGCCAGGCCGCGACGACCGCGGCGAACGCCTCGTTGACCTCGAAGAGGTCGATGTCCTCGAGTTCGAGATCGGTCTTCTCGAGCACCTGCTCGGTCGCCGGAATCGGGCCGGTGAGCATCGTCACGGGATCGACGCCGACGACCTCCGTCTGGACGATCCGGGCCATGGGTTCCCAGCCGTGTTCTTCGGCGGCCGCCTCGCTGGCGACCAGCAGGGCCGACGAACCGTCGACGATCCCGGAAGAGTTGCCGGGATGGTGGCGGCCGTTGCCCTCCTCGCGGAAGGAGAGCGGGAGGTTCGACAGCGTCTCGAGGTCGGTCTCCGGCCGCGGGTGTTCGTCCTGCTCGACCGTGATCGGCTCGCCCTCGAGTTCCGTTTCGACGGGAACCACCTGATCGTCGTACCGGCCGTCCTCCCAGGCCTCGCCCCACCGCCGCTGCGAGTCGACGGCGATCTCGTCGAGTTCCTCGCGGGAGAAGCCGTACTCCTCGGCGATGCGTTCGGCCCCCTCTCCCTGGTGGGTCAGCTCGTCGAAGTGCTCGAAGTAGGTGTCCGTGACGGCGCTCGTGCCGTCCACGCCGTCGGCCCCGTCGGATCCCATCGGGACGCGGGTCATGTGCTCGACGCCGCCGGCGACCAGCACGTCGTGCTGGCCGGCCATGACGTTCGCCGCCGCGAAGTTGAGCGCTTGCTGGCCGGAGCCGCACATTCGGTTGAGCTGGACGCCGGGCACGATATCTCCCCAGCCGGCGACCATCGGCGCGATTCGGGCGATGTTGAGCCCCTGTTCGTCGATCGGCGTCACACAGCCGTAGATCACGTCCTCGATCGTCTCGGGCTCGAAGTCGTTGCGCGCTCGGAGCGCCTCGAGCGGTTTCGCTGCCAGATCCTGCGGGTGCGTGTCGCGGAACGAGCCGTCTCGCTTGCCGAAGGGCGTTCGAACCGCGTCGACGATGACTGCGTCGTGCATGGTATAGATCAACTACCACGGCGAGCCTGAAAATCGTTCGGTTCGGTCGGACCGCGACCGATCCACCGTCGGCCCTCCACACTTGTGCCGACTCGTCGTATCCGCCCCACCTACGCCGACTCGTAGTATCGAACCCCGTCCTCGAGCCACGACCGAACCTCCCCCTCGCGCTCGAGGCATTCGAGCGCGCCCACGAGTTCGGGCATGACCCGCGCCCGTTCGCTGAAACTGTCCGTCTGGGCGTCCGCGATTCGGGTCACAGTGGCGGGCTTCGAACGGTCCTCGAGGGCGTCGACACACTGGTCGATCCGATCCTCGAGGTCCGCGATCGACCGCTCGACGACCTCGTCGTAGCGTTCGTGAACCGGGCCGTGGCCGGGATAGACGCGGTCGAAGGCGTACCGCTGCATTCGCTCGAGCGCGTCGAGGTAGGCGGCGATCCCGTCGCGGACGCCATCGTCGAAGTTGACGTGGATCGCCGCCGCGCGAAACGGTTCGATGGCCATGTCGCCGGCGAAGACGACCCGTTCGTCGCCGAGCGTCGTCCCGTAACAGTGGTGGGCCACGTGATGGCCGGGCGTGTAGACGGGGTCGAATTCGCGGTCGCCGACGCGTACCGGGTCGTCGCCGTCGAACCAGACGTCGACCGCCTCGAGCGGCAGGGCGTCGCGATGCGATCGGTGGGCGTCGAGGAGTCGGTCGACCGCCGACTCGAGATACCGCTCGCCGACGCCGGCTTCGGTCAGGTTCCGTCTGGTCGCCCCCTCGACGGTCTCGAGGCCTCGTTCGAAGCGCTCTCGAACGCCCGCCGGCGCGTGAACGGTCGGGTCGCCGGCCTCGAGCAGCGTCCGGACCTGTCCGACGTGGTCCGTATGCGAGTGAGTAAGCAGGAGATGCTCGATATCTTCGGGGACGTAGCCGTGGGCCTCGAGGCCGTCGATCAGTTCGTTTCTCCCCCGTTCGCCGGTCATCCCGGCGTCGACCAGAATCGGTTCCGCACCGGGGAGGAGATACGCCGCCGTATGGCCCGGCGGCCAGTCGACGGTGAACTCGAGGCGATGAACACGTGACCGGGGGCCGTCCGCGCCCGGTCGATTCGTCCGTGACACGAAGTCCCATACGAACCCCGGCGGTGATACGTTTTGTGACCCGGCAAGCCGTACACGGTTCTGCGGCCGTCTCCGGGTCGGCTCGTCAGCTCGATTCGCGTACTTATTTAGTGATCGATAGTGACCATCGGGCATGGACGACAGCCTCGATACGGTCGTAGTGGAGTTCGACAGCGAAACCGGCGTCGGCACGCTCACGATGAACCGGCCGGACGCGCTCAACGCGCTCAACGGACAGCTCAGAGACGACATCGTCGCGGGACTGCAGCAACTCGAGGCCGAAAACGAAGCGCGCGAGGGGATCGCGCTTCGGGCGGTCGTTCTCGAGGGCGCCGGCGAGAAGGCCTTCTGTGCCGGTGCGGACATCGGCGGCTTCTCGGACGAGTCTGCGGGCGACACGTCCGCGCGTTCGCACTACGATTTCGTCCGCGAGTTCCCGGTGCCCGTCGTCGCCAAGATCGACGGCTACTGTCTGGGTGGCGGCCTCGAGACCGCGCTCGCGTGTGACTTCCGACTGGCGAGCGAGGGCAGCGCGTTCGGCTTCCCGGAGGTCAACCTCGGCATCCTCCCCGGTGCCGGCGGCGTCCAGTACGTCTCGAAACTCGCCGGCCCGTCCGTCGCGAAGGAACTGGCCATGTTCGGCGACCACATCTCTGCCGAGCGCGCCGCCGAGGAAGGAATCATCAACCGCGTCTACGACGAGGACGCGTTCGACGACGAGGTCGACGAGTTCGTCACGGAACTCGCCGGCCAGGCACCGCTCGCGATTCAGGCGATCAAGAAATCCGCCGATATGGCGGTTCACGCGGGACTCGAGGAGGGAATCGAGTACGACTCCCGACTCTTCGCGGACCTGCTGAAGACCGAGGACCACGCGGAGGGCGCCGCCGCGTTCGGCGAGGACCGCGAACCGGAGTTCCAGGGCAAGTAGGCGGTCGACGAGCGCCCTGCAGATTTCTCCGGGCCGATCAACCCGCCTTGCGGTGGCGCGCGCTGTCGATCGGACCCGAGCAAAAGCGAGGGCCGAGCGACGACACCGTGCGAGGGATGAGCGAGTAAGCGAGCGAATCGGCTGGGGAGGATGTGGTACTCCTAGCCGCCAGCATGAGTAGCCATCATTACTGGCTTCTACGTATCTGAAATGGTGAACACACTACTCAAACTGGCACCGATGATTTCCACGCCCTCCCAATCGATTCGCTTACTCCTTCCAGTCGTTCGCTCATCCCTCGCACGGCTTCGCGCCGCGGTTCGTCGTCGACGAACCACGACACAGCGCGCGCCACCGCCGATGGATTGCTCCGGTCGCGTAGTACGGCTCTCGCTCGAGCGTATCTCCATCAAAAGGCGTACTGAGGCGATGACTCTAGTCCCACTCCTCGCCGATGCCGCGCAGCGAGAACGGCCCGACGGGGAGGTTGTAGCCCTCCTCGAGCGCTTTGTCGACCTGCTCCTCCGTCGCGATCCCTTCGTCGACGATCTTCTGGGCTTCGGCACGCATCGCCGCGTGGCACCGATTCGCGAGGAACCCGTAGGAGCCCGGATCGTCGTCGATGGTGACTCGCGTCTTGTCGAGTTCGTCGACGAGTTCCTCGGCGCGTTCGACGACCGCCTCGTCGGTCTCCGGCGCTTTCACGATCTCGACCATCGACATGATCGGGACCGGGTTGAAGAAGTGCGTCACGGCCACGCGCGAGGGGTCCGAGACGGCGTTCGCGATCGACGTCACGGAGAAGCCGCTCGTGTTCGAGAACAGCGGCTGGTCGTCGGTCACCTCGTCCAGGTCGCGAAAGACCTGGCCCTTGATCGAGAGCTTTTCAGTCACGGCTTCGATGACGAACTCGGTGCCGTCGGTGGCCTCCTCGAGATCCGTCGTGAACGTCAGTCGCTCGAGGGTCTCTTCTTTCTCCTCCTCGGAGAGATAGCCGCCCTCGACGGCGTCCTCGAGACCGTAGTTCCCCTCCACGACGCGTTCCTCGGCCTCTGCGGCCAGTTCCTCGTTGATCTCGCGAACGCGAACGTCGTAGCCGTTGCGTGCGAGCACCTGTGCGATGCCGGCGCCCATGATGCCGCCGCCGACGACGGCTGCTGCTTGGTGTGCCATGAACGCACAACCCACACGGTATCCGATAATAGTTTCGATCGGTTCAGTCGGCTTTCACCGTGCCGGTCGTGACATCCGGATTCCGCAACAGGGGGAGCGAAACGATCAGCAGGCAGCTACAGACCAGCGCGGCACAGAGCACGTACGTCAACCGGTAGCCGAACCAGATGTCGACGGCGGGGATCGCGATCAGCGGGCCGAGGCTGAGTCCGATATCGCCAAGCACGTTGTACACGCCGCCCATCCGGCCCAGTTCGTCGCCCGGTGTGAGATCGCCAAGGATCGCGAGCATCGCCGGTGCGGCCGCACCCATTCCCGCACCGATCAACACGAGCGCGACGAACAGCGCCTGGATCGTCGGAACGTACGCGATGAGCAGGAATCCGGCGGTCATCGACAGAAACGCGGGGATCGTGAGCAGCGTTCGATCGCTGACCATGTCGGAGACCCTGCCCGTGACGATCGTCGTGCCGCCCATCGTGAGGACGCCGACGCCCATCACGACGCCGCTGATACCGGCGGCCTCGAGGACGTTCAACTCGAGTTCGTGGACGCTGGCGTAGCGTGCGAGCGTCGAGAGGATGATGCCGCCCCACAGGAATCGGACGGTGAAGTTGCCGAACCCGATGATGAGGACGGTAGGGCGACCCGAGAGCAGCGCCGGAAGTTCGCGGAGTTTTGCCGACTTGGTGTCGGCGCCGCCGTGAACGTCGGGGAGGACGACCGTCGCGACGATACCGGCGGTCAGCGCGAGGCCGCCGGCGGCGAAAAACGCCGTTTGCATGCTGGCGACGTCGGTCAGGACGCCGCCGAGGACGAGTCCCGTCGGGAATCCGAGCGACTGACCGCCGCGCATGTAGCCGACCCACCGGCCTCGGTTGGACGACGTCGTCACGTACGTGATGGTCGCGAACGCGCCGATGAAGACGAACGCGCTGCCGATCCCCCAGAACAGCCGTGAGAACACGAAGACGAGCCCCGGAAGCGATACCTCTCCGAACCAGGGGATCGTTCCGACGATGTACGACGGAGTGTGTAACCCGACGATGTATCCGAACGGAGCGAGCGCCTGCGTAAACAGGCCGGCGATCATCGGCGTTCGCGCGCCGACGCGGTCGATGATCGTCCCCGCCGGCGTGTTCATGAACAGCCGCGCGATGCGGTTGGCCGAGAGGATCACGCTGAGCATGACCGCGCTGATAACGAGCCGTTCGTCGAGCAAGGGGAGCGTCGGGAAGGCGACGCCGGTCGCCACGCCGCCGAAGAAGATCCCGGCGATGACCGCGAGGGCGATGGTTCTAATCTCGCCGGAAGAGTACGGTTCGTCGTCCGTCGTCGCGTCGTCCGTCATCGAAGGTAGTCGCTCCTTTCCGTCACGTCGTGTTCAAGGTTGCGTTCAGTAACCGTCCGATCGCTCGAGCGGCGTCGCGTTCTCCGTCACGTTCGCACCAGTACACTCTATCGAGTCGTCCGCACGGATCACTCGGTTCCGTATACGTCCGTGAACTCCTCGCGAAGCACCGTCTTGCGAATCTTCCCGCTGCCGGTCTTTGGCAGTTCCTCGCGGACCTCGACGTATCGCGGGTGTTTGTAGGGTGCGAGTTCGCCGAGCACGTACGCCTCGACCTCGTCCTCGCTGATCGTCGCGCCCTCGCTGGGAACGACGGCCGCGGCGACGGTCTCACCCCGACGCTCGTCCGGCACGCCGAAGACCGCGGCCTCGAGCACCGCCGGATGGTCGTAGAGCGCGTTCTCGATCTCGCGGGGGTAGACGTTGTACCCCGCGGTGAGGATCATCTCCTTCTCCCGGCCCTTGATGTAGTAGTAGTTGTCCGCGTCGCGGGAGCCGATGTCGCCGCTCCGGAAGAACCTACCGGAAGACGAGTCTTCCGACTCCCCGCTCGCACTGCTCGCGGGGACGTCTTCGGTGAACACCGACTCGTTGGCCTCGGGGTTCTCGTAGTACCCCTTCATCACCTGTGGGCCGGCGATGAGGATTTCACCCTCCTCTCCGACGCCGACCTCCTCGCCGGTCTCATCGACGATCTTCGAGCGCGTGTGACCCGTCGGTTGTCCCACGCTGCCGGGCCGGTTGCCGAGCGTCGACCAACGAATGGTGTGGGTCGTCGCGGTCGTCTCCGTGAGGCCGTACCCCTCCGAGAGCGAGACGTCGAACGTCTCCTCGAACTCCCGCTGGACCGGTTTCGGCAACTTGTCGCCGCCCTGTCCGGCGCGTTGGAGCGTCTCGAGGTCGTACGCATCGGGATCGTAGGCCTCGAGCAGATCGTTGAACATGGTCGCGACGCCGACGAACGCGGGGATATCGTGCTTCCCGACGAGTTCGAGAACCCGTTCGGGATCCCACTGATCGGGTCGCATGAGGTGGAGCGTCCGCCCGGCACACAGCGAGGCCATCATCTGGAGCAGGCCCGTGATGTGGTACATCGGGAGGATTATCAGCCCGTCGCCCTGGATGGGACTCGCGCTGTAACTCGAGACGCTCTGTGCGATCTGCACCCGGAAGTTTCGATGGGTGAGCAGGACGCCTTTCGGGTCGCCCGTCGTCCCCGACGTGTAGGGCTGGAGCAGGACGTCGTCGTCGCGTCGCTCGACGAGCGTTTCGTCGCGGGTGCTCTCGTCAGTGCTGTTCGCGAGTCGGGGTAGCGACTCGTGCCCGCCGTCGGCGCTCGTGCTGACGATTTCGGCCTCGAGCTCCGCGACCGCACTCGCGACGTGCTCGCTCGCCTCACCCGTGACGACGACGGCGGCCGCGTCCGCGTGGTCGACCTGGTACCCGATTTCGCGCCGTCGATAGGCCGGATTCAGCGGACTCGCGACGATACCGCCACGACAGCACGCCCAGACGACCGCACAGAACGCGATGCCGTTCGGAATGTAGACGCAGACGCGGTCGTCCGGCTCGAGTCCGAGCGCTCGAAAGCCGCGGGTGTACCGTTCGACGAGGTTGGCGAACTCGCGATAGGTGACCGTCTCGCCGGCGTGTTCGATCGCGACCCGATCCGGCCGTTCGGCGACCACTCTGTCGAGCAGTCGGGCGACGTTCCCGTCGTACGGCGGCTCGAGGAGCGTCTCCGCTGGGACGAGCTCGAGATCTTCCATGTGACAGCTGGTTTGTCGATAACCCTGAAAAGTGTATGGGTCTTGGTAACAGAGTACTGGCTCTGCGGCTCACTCCAGCCGCGGCGTTCCCTTGATCGTCATCGTCTCGCCGACGATGTACGAGGAGGCCGGGCTGGCGAGGAACTGCGCGAGGTCGGCGACCTCCTCAGGGGTGCCGATCGTTCGGTCGGCGGCCGTCCGATCGATCTCCTCGGCGTCGTCCTCGACGCCCATCTGGGACTTGACGCCCTCCGTCGCGACCAGACCGGGCGCGATACAGTTGACCCAGACGTCGTCTTCGGCCCAGTCGGCGGCCAGCGACGACGTGAAGTTGATGACGGCGGCTTTCGCGGCTCCGTAGGGGCTCATCCGCCTCGAGCCGCGCTGGCCGGCGACGCTCGCGATGTTGATGATCTTGCCCCCGCCGTGGTCGCGCATGTACGCTCCCGCGGCCTGACAGCCGTGAAACGTGCCGTGTAAGTTGATGTCGACGATGGTCTTCCAGCCGTTCTCGCTGATCTCCGCCACCGGCGCCTGGAAGCTCGCCCCGGCGTTGTTGACGAAGATATCGAGCCCGCCGAACTCCTCGACTGTGCGCTCGACCAGTTCGTCGACCGACTCGCGGTCCCGGACGTCGCACTCGAGAGCGATCGCTCGTCCGTCCGCCCCGCTCTCGTTGATCTCGCGTGCGACGGGGCCGACGTTCTCCAGCTCTCGCGACGTGACGACCACGTTCGCGCCGTCGTCGGCGAACCGCCTCACCATCGCCTCGCCGAGTCCGCTCGAGGAGCCGGTGACGATCGCCGTCCGTCCCTCGAGACTGAACTGGCTGGTCGTCATCTGCCGGCCCCCTCGGTCGTCCGGGAGCGTATCGACTCTCTCGTGGCAATTGCTGACATAGTGCAATACGACGCTTCAACAGTCCGTTAGATAAGTCATTCGACCGGAGCAGGGCTCGAGTGAGGTCGTGATCCCCGCTTAAGCGGTCGGTTCGTCACACGAACGCCGATATCGTCCGTGAGGAATACAATTATGGGAGCCGTCGAGAAACCCCTCTGAATATGGATCGAAACCGGACCGGGAGCCCACACCAGTCGCGGACGACGGATCGTCTGGACGGATCACCGCGGTGCTCGCTCGCACGAGGTGTCACCCGTGCCGAATAAGCCGATGGCCGATCTCGAGGCGATGGTCGGCGACTCTCGAGTCACCGTCGAGGAGTTCCGCATCGAACCGGGGAAAGTCGAGGAGTTCGCGCGCTCGATCACGGAGCCGAACCCGGTGTTTCGCGACGCGGATGCCGCCCGGGAACGCGGCTTCGATCGCATTCCCGCACCGCTGACGTACCCCCGCGTGAGTCGGTTTCCGCGATATCGACCCGACGATATCGACGGATACGGCTTCGATCTCGGCTTCCAGCCCGAGTACGTGCTCCACGGCGAGCAGGCCTACGAGTACGAGCGCCCGCTGCAGGTCGGCGACGTCCTGACGGGGACGGCCACCCTCACGAAGGTCTTCCAGCGCGAGGGCGGTCGCGCCGGCACGATGACCTTCGCCGTCTACGAGACGGAGTACCGCGACGAGAGCGGTGATCTGGTGCTCACCGACCGCGCGACCGCTATCGAGACGTCCGGTGCCGTCGAGGACGGCGGGAAGGGGAGCGACGACACTGATGACTCGGGCGATGCCACCGAGGAAACGGAAACGACAGCTAACGGCGGACAGGTACCGACCGCCGAGTCGGTCGACACCGTCCACGAAATCGACGAAATCGAGGTCGGCGACACTGGACCGACGGTCGTCGTCGAGGACCTCGAGCGAAAGCACTTCGTCAAGTACGCGGGTGCCAGCGGGGACTTCAACCCGATCCACTACGACGAGCCCTACGCTCGGGCGGCGGGCAACGAGAGCGTCTTCGGCCAGGGGATGTTCACGGCCGGCGTCGCCTCTCGAGTGGTGACGGACTGGTTCGGCCTCGAGTCGATCGACTCGTTCGGCGTCCGCTTCCAGTCGCAGGTCTTCCCCGGCGACTCGATCGTCGCGACCGGCGAAATCGTCGACCGACGATCCGATGACGGCGTCGTCGAAGCCGACCTCGAGGCGACGAACCAGCGCGGCGAGACGCTGCTGACGGGCTCGACGACGGCGACGCTGGGCGACGACTGAGTGAAGTCTCGACACACCTCGTCTCTTTTCGCGGTACTGCGTGCCGAGACATCTATCTGCGGTGGCGCGCGCTGTCGTCCGTTCGAACGAGAGTGAGGACGGACGAGAACACCGTGCGAGGGATGAGCGAACGAAGTGAGCGAATCGGTTGGGGAGGGCGTGGAGATTCCTAGTTGCCAGTGTGAGTAGTTTCCTCGAGTTACAATCATCTCAATCTAGCTTGCTCGAGTCACCACCAAACCTGATGCCCACAACCGCGAAGAAGACCGCCGATTTCCCCTCACCGCGGAACGAACACGGGGAGTGCAGCCTCGTCAGTGACTTGCCAGAACGTGACCTCGACGGCAGTCCCGATCTCGACAGCATCAGGCTCGCAGTCCACCAGTGCAAGCAGTCGCGGCCCCTCTGTAAGTTCCACCGCCGCGACGACGTACGGCGTCCGATCCCCGAAGCCCGGCTCGCCCGGCACGTGGCACACGGTGTACGTATACACTGTCCCGTCCCCCACACTCGACTCGAACGACGGATCCACGGCCCCGCAGCCGGTACAGACGGCCCGCGGGTACAACTGCGCGGTCCCGCACTCCCCGCAGTGCTGGTACAGCAGATTGCCCTCGAGCGTCGCCGCCCAGAACGCCGTATTCGCCCCAGAGGGAACCGGAACCGGTCCCTCCCACTCCTCGCGATGGTCTTCGACTGGCGCCGTCATGCGTCATCCCTCCGTAAGACGACGGTGCTACTCGAGGACAACACGCCACCGGTGCCGTGCGCCACCGCGACCGCCGCGCCGTCGACCTGCCTGTCACCGGTGTAGTCGCCCCGCAACTGCCGCGTCGCCTCGATTAACACGAAGACGCCGAAGTGGCCGGGATGGCAGTAGGAGAGCCCGCCGCCCTGCGTGTTCATCGGCAACTCGCCGCCCGGTGCGGTCGTTCCGCCCTCGACGAACGATCCGCCCTCGCCTTTCTCGCAGAAGCCCAGATCCTCGAGGGTCACGAGCGCAGTGTACGTAAACGAGTCGTAGAGCTGCGCGACGTCCACGTCCTCGGGCGTAATCCCGGCCTCGTCGAACGCCTTCGGACCGGTCACCGCAGCCCCGGTCGTCGTCATGTCCGGCATCTCGCTGACGTCCTGGCGGTGGGTACTCGTCGAGGCCACGCCCGCGACCGAAATCTCCGGAACGCCAAGCTCGCGAGCTTTCGGCTCGGAGACCAGCACGACCGCGCCGCCGCCGTCGGAGACGAGACAGCAGTCGAGCAGGTTGAACGGCTCGGCAACCGGCCGCGACTCGAGGACGTCAGCGACCGTGATCGGCTCCCGATGCTCGGCCTTGGGATTCATCGCGGCCCACTCGCGAGTCGAAACCGCGATTTCGGCGAGTTGCTCCTCGGTCGTCCCGTACTCGTGCATGTGCCGTTTGGCGGCCATCGCGTACGCACCCGGCGGCCGGAACAGCCCCGTCGGCCGGAGGAAGCCGTCGACGGGGTGAGTGACCTCGAGCGACCGGTCCCGTCCCGGCCCCGTTTTCCGCGTCGAACCGTAGGCGATCACGACGACGTCCGCCCGTCCGCGAGCCATCGCGTCGCCGACGTGCCCGCAGAAGTGCTCGAACGAGGAGCCGCCGATTTCGGTGCCCTCGAGCACCGACGGCGCCTCGAGGCCGAGATACTCCGCCAGCACGAGGGCGGGCATGTAGTCGTCGCCGCCGGCGACGGCGACGCCGTCGACGTCCGAGAGCGCGAGTCCGGCGTCCTCGAGCGCTCGCACCGTCGCAATTCCGGCGTTGTCAACCCAGTTTCGATCGGGCGTCTCGCCGAGGTCGCTCTCGGCGACGCCGGCGACGATCGGCTCAGCCACGGTAATCCCTCTGCACGGCAAGTGCGTCCATAGCCTCCGTTTTTCCGACGGCCGCCAAATAGGTTGTGGTGGACTGCCACGGTAACTGGTGACAACTGAGAGACGATACTGGAGATGCGATCACCGGCGGGACCACACCGACGCGCAGTCGGGTAGTTCGAAGACGCCGTTCGTTGAAATAAGACTGCGTTTCCGTCGGTAAACTATTATGTGAGTGGCCTTTGTTATCACGAATCGCACCATGTCCGAGCCAGATCCCGAGGAGATCCGAGCACAGCTGATCGACGCGTTCGAGGGCGCGGACTACCCCGTCTCGAACCCGATGGAGTTCCTGCCGGCGCTGCCGAACGGCCCCGCGACCACGTTCGAATCCGGCGACTTCTCGATGTCGGTCATGGAGTTGCAGAACGCGTCCGACGGCGACGGGGATCGGTTCCCGTACCACGGTCCCGAGGAGGTCGCCGACGACATCGTCGAAGGCCTCCAGGACGCCGGCGAACTGCCGGCCGAGTAGGCCGTCGACTTCCGTCAGTTCTCTCCGTCGCGAGCGCGGTCATGACCGCGGTGTTCCTCGCCGGCGTCTCGCTGGAGCTGGGCTGGGTGCTCGCGATCATCCTCGGCTGGGTGGTCCTCCCCTACCCGGCGTACCGGTACCGCGTCCGCTCGCTTCGCGAGAAGAGAGGTGTCGACCTCGAACGGCGAATGACGTCGTTCCACGACTACGAGGAGGAACGCGTCGAGTCCGGACCTCGTGACGGTCGGACGGACGAGACCGACTCGATCCCTGACGAGCCGTCCTCGCCGTCCACCGAAGACTGTCGGCCGCGGTCTCCTCCACGTCACTAGTACCCACAGCTATTTACGTCCAGCCGGGAACAACCGTTACATATGAGTGGAGATACGACGCGGCGGACCTCGGAAGGTGGCGGTCTGGAAAATATCCGCGAGGCATCGGACGCGGTGGAGAAGTCCTCGAAGTCGGTGGCCGTCGAGAAAGTCCGTGAACGCTGGCGAACCGCCGGCGCCATCGTCGTGCTCGCAGTTACCAGCGTCCTGCTGGTTCGAGTAGACGGATACCTATCGATCGACGCACAGGTGTTCGGCGGGATCACCATCCTCATGTTGATTTACTTCCTCGCGACGCTCCGATCGGACGTCAGGATGGAGTGACCGAAAGCCGACCCCCGGCGACGGTGGAGGGGCAGGTATTTGGTACACCCCGGTAAATGTTTCCGTCATGAACGGCGGGGCGGTGACACCGTGATCGACTGGAAGCTAGACGGGTTTCTGCCGACCCAGCGGCAACCAGCACCGGCACTGGAGACCGCTGGCGACCGCGACGTGTTGCTCGCCCGTGGCGGTGCGGCAGCGATCGACCTGTTCGTCTGTTACGTCCTGATCGAATTCCCGTTGATTTACGTGTTGGGTACGGTATTCAGCGAGACCTACGAGGCGCTCGGGGGGTACGCCGTCGCCCTGTCGCTGCTCGCGCTCCTGCCGCTTTTCGCCTCGTACTCGTTCGTCCTCGAGTGGCGCTACGGCCGGACGCCGGGGAAGGTCAATCGCGGCCTGCTGGTCGTCATGGCGGACGGCCATCCGTGTACGTACCGTGCCAGCGCCGTGCGGAACCTCCTCCTGTACGTCGATCTGATCGGCGTCCCGCCGCTCGTGATCGGCTTCCTGACGGCCCTCGTGACCGACGGCCGTCGTCTCGGCGACCACGCCGCCGGGACGGTCGTCGTTCGCTCGACGGCGCCGACGGATCGCGACGGAGCGGTCTCGGCCGACGTGGACACGAGTGCGACCGCTCGGGCGAGCGGAAAACGTGAGAACTGACCGGGAACTCAGGCGAGCCGGACGCCGGTATCGGCGTCGTACAGCTGAATGCTGTCTGTCTGGAAGACGAGCCCGTACTCCTCGCCGTTGCCCTCGAAGTCCGGGTCGGTGACGACGACGATCTCGCCGAACTCGGTCTCGAAGAAGCTGTGCGTCGCGTCGCCCAGGGGCTCGTCCAGCAGATGCGTCGCCGGGATGCCGGCCTCGGGGTCGTCGCTGACGCTGATGTACTGCGGCCGGAGTCCGACGCTGACGTCGTCGCCGTCCCAGCCCTCGAGGCCGTCACGGGCGACCTGGTACTCGTAGTCGCCGACCACCAGCTCGGCGGTCCCGTTGACGGCCCTGACGTTCCCGTCGAAGAACTGCGTCGACGGCTGGCCGATGAACTGGCTGACGAACCGCGAGCTCGGTTCGTCGTAAATCTCCTTCGGCGGGGCGACCTGTGCGAGTTCGCCGTCGTTGATGACCGCGACCCGGTCGGACATCGTCATCGCCTCCTCCTGGTCGTGGGTCACGTACAGCGTCGGACAGCCGATCTCGTCGGTCACTTTCTCGATGACCGGCCGTAACTCGGCCTTGAGCTTCGCGTCCAGGTCCGACATGGGTTCGTCGAACAGGAAGACCTCCGGGTCGCGAACGAGCGACCGGCCGAGCGCGACGCGCTGTTGCTGCCCGCCGGAGAGGTCCGCGGGCATCTTCTCGAGCTGGTCGGTGATCTGGAGCAGTTCCGCGGCCTCCGTGACGCGGGCGATGCGCTCTTCCCGCGAGAACCCGACGATCTTGAGGCCGTAGGCCATGTTCTCCTGGACGCTCATGTGCGGGTACAGCGCGATGTCCTGGAAGAGCAACGCGATGTTACGCTCCTGGACCGGCTTGTCCGTCACGTCGCGGTCGCCGAAGTAGATCTTCCCGCTCGTCGGCACGTTCAGTCCCGCGACACACCGAAGCGTCGTCGTCTTGCCACAGCCCGACGGGCCCACCAGCGTCACGAACTCGCCGTCCGCGATGGTCAGGTTCACGTCGTCGACTGCGACGATTTTGTTGCCCGATTCCTCGTACACTTTGGTCAGGTTCTGAATCTTGATGTCTGGCATATGTTGTTGTGTCTCGTGGATAGTGACTAAAAGTCTGTGCGCGCTCTCAGAGGGCTCTGACTTGGAATCCCTTCAGCAGGTAGCTCTGCATGAAGTAGGCGAAGATCAGCGGTGGCAGCGTCATGGCCAGCGAGATCGCCATCAGGTAGGCGTCCGGCAGGAACTGGGCCTGCCCCATCGCCCGGAGGATACCTGGCGCGAACGTCGTGGTCTCGGTCGACGGCAGGAGAATCTGCGCGAACGTGAAGTCGTTCCAGGCGAGCGCGAAGGCGAACAGGGCCGCGGCGATGATCGCCGGTCGGCACTGGGGAACGACGACGTCGCGAAAGCCCCGCCAGCGCGAGGCGCCGTCGACCCACGCGGCCTCCTCGTGGGCCTCCGGAATCGTCATGATGTACTTCCACATCAACCACACCGCGAAGGGCATCGAGACGGCCGACAGTGCGATGATGAGCCCGACGCGGGTTCCGAGCAGCCCGATGGACCGCCAGATCTGGTAGAGCGGAATGCCGATGACGATGGGACTGAAGAGGTACCCGATCAAGAGGATTCGTGCGAAGTTCTCCTTATGAGGGAAGTCCAGCCGCGCGAGGCCGTACCCGGCGATCAGCGAGACGATGACGACCGTCACGATGGTACCGATGGACACCACGACCGTGTTGAACATGTAGGTGTACATCTGCGGCCGTAACAGAACGGAGAAGTTACCGAACGTGAATATGTCGAGCGTGGGGAAGACCGTGACGGTGCCCTCGACGGTCTCGTACTCGGTGAACGCGAGCTGGGTCATCCAGTAGATCGGCCAGGCGCCGACGAGCACGATGATCGCGGTGCTGACGAGCTTCAGCGTCTCGAAGACTGTACTTTCGCCGTCGTATGAGAGGCCGAATACGCCTCCCGGTGGTTCGCTCTGACTCATGTTGTCGTCTCCACCTCCTCGCTCGGATTGAAGAGCTTGAAGTAGACGATCGCCGACGCCAGCAGGAACAGGAACATGACGATGGCGATCGCGTTGGCGAGCCCGTAGGCCTGATTGGTGTAGACGGTCTTGTAGGCCAGCACGGGCAGCGTGGTCGTGGCGTTACCGGGGCCGCCCTGCGTGAGCTGCCAGATGATGTCGAACTTGTTGAACATGAAGATCGACCGGAGCAGGACGACGACCAGGACGATCCCCATGAGACGCGGCAGCGTGATGTCCCGAAACATCTGCCATCGGTTCGCGCCGCACACTTTCGCGGCCTCGTAGAACCGGTCGGGAATCGCGCGCAGCTGCGCGAGCGTGAAGATGGTGACGAAAACGGCGAACTTCCAGCTGCCGATGAGGATCAGCAGCGGCATGGCCCAGTCCCGCGATCCCAGCGGGGCTTCGTTGCCGCTCCACATGCCGAACCACTCGGCGCCCATCATCTGGAACACGCCGCCGGCCGGGTCGAACACCCGCAGCGCAACCAGCGAGACGATGATCGTCGGGATCAGGTAGGCGGTAAAGACCACCGCAGTGAGGAGCTTCTGGCCGCGGGTGATGCGGTTGAGCACGAGCGCCATCCAGAGGCCGACGATGAGCTGGATGATGGTGCTACCGACCATGTAGACGATTCCGCGCCACAGCGAGCCCCTGAACGAGGCGATCTCCAAAACCTCGTAGTAGTTGGCGAGGCCGACCCACTCCCACTCGGGATTGAGCGTGTGAATGTCGTGTAGCGATGCCCAGAACGCGAAGGCGATCGGGAACACCGCGATGAGTACGTACAGTACGACGACGGGGAGAACGGTACCGACGCCGATGACGGTCTCCCGTTCCACGGGCAAGTCGTCCCACGGGATATACTCCCTGCGGGGTCGAATCGTTTCTCCAGTTTCACCGGCCATATCTAGGTATCCTCCACATCCATGTATGTTAATCCCACGGTCATCGGTAAACAATTCGTTCAGCGCTGAACGCGGCCAAATTAGGTGTCGGCGCGTCTGAAGCCGACTATCCGAACTGCTCTTGGGCGTTCGCGAATTCCTCTTCGAGTCGTCCGTATCCCCACTCGTAGGCTTCGTCGACGGTCATCGAGTCGGTGACTACGTTGTTAACCATTTCGCCGTAGAACCACTGGCGTTGCATGTACAGCGATTCGGGCGAGGAGATGTTAGCCTCGTCGACGCTCCCGTAGTGGTTGCCCCAGATTTCGTCCTGGCAGTACCGGAGCTTCTCGAGCAGGTGGGGGTGGGCCTCGAAGATGCCCTGGCCCTGGAACGCGTCCGAGTCGATCACGTCGGCGTAGGTCGGCAGGAACCGGCCCGGGTCCGCCTCGTAGAACTGCACGGTCCGTTCCATGCTGTCGGCGTAGAGCCACTCGAACCACTCCTTGGCGCCCTCCGTGTTCCCGCCGCCCGAGAAGATGTGGTAGCCGTCGGGCGCCGGGGAGCTCAGCCAGTTCTCGTCCTTGTCGATCTCGTCCCAGGTCGGGTACGCTCTGACCTGAGTGGCCTCGGCCAGCCCTCGCAGGGCGTCGCTGTCCTCGGCCTCAGCCGTGAGTGCGGTGACACCGACCGGCCAGGCGTTGAGGTGGTAACACTGAGCGTACTGGCCCTGAACCCACTGGCTGAGCGACTCCGCCCAGCCGATGCTGGTCGGGTCGGGCGAGTACTCGGAGAGGTCCTTCATGTACTGCAGTACCGTCGTCACCTCCTCTTCGGGGAAGTGTATCTCGAGTTCGTCTCGCGCGTCCGGGTCCTTCCAGCGGAGGCCGATGCCCGAAACGCCCGCGCTCGCCAGGAGGACCAGGAACTCGTCCTGGCTCTTGCCGGTCGGCATTCCAGCCAGCCCGTACCCGCGCGTATCGGGATATTCGTCCGACTCGTCGATGGCCTCGGCGTTGTCGAGGACGTCCTGGAAGGTCTCTGGCTCCTCCAGGTCGAGCGCCTCGTAGACGTCCGCCCGGTACTGGAAGTTCGAGACGTACAGGCCGTGGGGGATCTGGTAGATTTCGTCTCCCTCCCCGAGGAACGCTTCTGTGTTGATCTCCCCGTTGACCTCCTCGATCGACGAGACGACGTCGTTGACGGTCTCGAGCTGGTCGGTTTCCCAGATGTCGGCCACCTGGTCGAACGTGGAGGTGTTCGCGTCCGGCGGGTCGCCCGCCTGGATCAGCTGCGCGAGCCGACCCTCCTGGGTGCCGGACATCCCGCCTTCCTCGATGTTCATGCCGACGTCGGTCTCGTCCTCGAACTCCTCCTCAAACTCTCCCCAGAGCTCTGCCCAGGAGTCGTTGTAGTAGTCCGTGATGAAGTGAACGTCACCGTCATTGCCACCACCGCCACCTATGCAGCCAGCCATCGCTGTAGTGATTCCTACACCCGTTCCCGCGAGCACCCGACGCCTGCTGATAGTCTTCTTTGTCATACGTGATCAATCCACACTCGTACACTGCTAACAGGATGGTCCATCCATATAAATCTTCACTATTTATGTAACGGTTTCGCTCGGGTATTACAAGCTGTTACTATAGGGAGGTCACCGAGCGAGGTATCGTTTCGTCGGGGAGAAGGTGGCAGTCTCGGTCTCCCGAAACCCGCTGACGGAGCGTTGTGAGACGGACAGTGTCGTGCCGGGTGAAGGAGTCCATTCGCGGACACCACCCTCGTGCTCACTGCAGCCCGACGGTCTCCGTCACCCAGCCGGTGGCACCGTCGGGCTTCGGGCCGTCCTCCTCGGGGATCTGGAGGTCCCCGCTCCCGTCGCGAGCCCGGACGATCACGTCGTGGGTCCCGGTCGCCCCGTACTCGTGACGCCACTGTCGCCAGACGTCCTCACCCGGGAGCGGCTCGGATAGCTCGGCTTCGACCCAGGTATCGCCGCCGTCGGTGGACACCTCGACGGCATCGATCCCACGGGTGCCGGCGTAGGCGTGGCCGGCGACCTCGACGCGGCCGCCGCCGTGGCGATTGACCTGCCAGAGCTTGGCGACCGTCTCCACCGGACCGGTGCCGTGCCAGCCGCGGTGCTCCCAGTAGCCCATGGTGTCCTCGTCGCGAACCTCGATCTCGGTCAGCCACTTCACGTTGATCTCGCCCCAGTGTCCCGGGACGAGTGCGCGCAGCGGAGCGCCGTGTGCTCGCGGCAGCGGTCGACCGTTCATTCGGTAGGCCAACAGCCCCGGCCACAGCGCCTCGATCGGGAACTCGTTGTAGTAGCTATCGGCCCCGCGCATGACGACTCGGTCGCCGTCGGGGTTCGCCGCCTCGAGGAGTGCCTCGACGGGCACGCCGCTCCAGAGGGCGGTGTCCATCTGCCTGCCGTTGAGCTGGTCGCCGACGCAGCGTAACGTGACGAACCGGTCCTCGACGTCCATGGCCTGGATGTCCGCGAAGTCGTACTCCACCTCCTCCTCGACGGCTCCCGTGATCGAGAGCGTCCACTCCCCGCGGTCGACGTCGGGGTTCACGTTGTTGATGTCGACCTCGTAGAAGTCCGTGCTGACAAGCGGCTCGAGCCCCTCGACGTCGAGCGACTGATCTCTCGCCCGCGTGAGTAACTCCCGGACCTCGGGCCGGGCGTCCTCGGGGACGTCGAGGCCGGACGGGACGGACTCCTCGCCGGAGCCGCGGACGAGGAGACCGAGTGCGCTCAGGCCGATCGCCGATCCGACGGCGCCGAGGACGCGCCGTCGGCCGAGCGCCTCGAGGGTCCCGCCTTCACTCACTTCGAGTCTGGCCGTTCCGGCCGTTACCAGCAAGACGAGTCCGGCACCGGCGCCGGTGCCGGCGCTCGATACCGGCGAACCCGTTAGCCCGAACGCGACCGCACCCGACAGGACCGTCCCGGTGACCACGCCGGCAGCGGTCGTGCCGCCCCGGAGAGCCAGCACGTCGGCGACGGGCACGCGGCCACCGAGGATCAAAACGCCGGGCAGGGCCGCCAGTCCGAAGAGAACGCACGTCAGTGCGATGGCCGTCAGGAAGGCCACCTGGTGCCCGAGCGTGCCGAGTTCGGTGATCGCGAAGGTCACCAGCGCGTCGGGGCTGACGACGAGGACGAATCTGTCGACCGGCGCCGCGACGAACGCCGGTCGACGGCCGACGGACAGATACGAGCCCCCCACGGCGGCGAGTCCCGCGGCGAGCGCCACGGAGACCGGGGGAAGCCACGGCCGCACGCGAACGACTGTCCCCCGAGTGAGTGACATTATCTGACAATAGGGGGCGATCGGTCATGAAAGCTTCGCAACCGTCACCGGCTTCCCGGACGGAGATCGCCGACACGTACTATTTTATCGCTGTCGATGCAACGACTGGCACGCGTATGTTACCCCGTCCACACCGTCACCCACCGAGCGTTACCGAGTGCATCCGACGCGAAACCGATCGCGAGGATACCAGCCGATGACCGTCGTGGTAACCCCGTACGTTTTCCAGCGGGGCGGTCCGCTACTGGTCGACGAGATTCGCGACCGCCGGCCCGAGATCGACCTCGAGCACGCCGACGAAGACGACGTTCTCGAGGCGGTCGTCGACGCCGAAATCGTCGTGACCGGACGCCTGCCGGAGGACGTACTGGACGCGGCCGAGAACCTGCGCTGGGTGCAGGCGATCAGCGCTGGTACGGACGCCTACGATCACGACGCGCTCACCGACCGCGACGTCGCCCTGACGACGGTCTCCGGCATCCACGCGCGGCCGATCGGCCAGCAGGTGATGGGCTATCTGCTCCACTTCGAACGCCGATTCGACCGTGCGATCGCCCAGCAACGCGACCGGACGTGGAAGCGGTACACCGGCGGGGAACTCGGCGACCGCACGGTCGGCATCGTCGGCGTCGGCGCGATCGGGTCGCAGATCGCGGACTACTGCACCGCGTTCGACGCGCGCGTCGTCGGCACGAAACGCGATCCGACGGACGCGCCGGCGGCTGTTGACGCCGTCTACGGTCCGGACGGGCTCGAGACCGTCCTCGCCGAGAGCGATTACCTCGTGCTCGCCTGTCCGCTCACCGAGGAGACGCGGGGACTGATCGACGCCGACGCGCTGGCGACGCTGTCCGACGACGCCGTGCTCGTCAACGTCGCCCGCGGCGAGGTCGTCGACCAGTCGGCGCTCGTGGACGCCCTCGAGGCCGACGACCTCGGCGGCGCCGCGTTGGACGTCTTCGAGGAGGAACCGCTGCCCGAGGCGTCGCCGCTGTGGGATCGCGACGACGTGCTCGTGACGCCACACATGGCGGGGTCGACTCCACACTACTGGGAGCGGTGTGCCGACGTGTTCGTCCGGAACTACGATCGGTTTCGGGGCGGTGAAGACCTCGAGAACCGGGTCATCTGAGTCGGTACGCTGACTCGTCGACGTTCGGTTTCGTCGATAGATTCAAGGACCGAACCGTCGACCACATCGTATGTCAACACTTCGCATCGACGCGAACGTGCCGAGTCTGTCCACCGAGACCGGCGACGCCGCCGAACGCGCCGAGGAACTCGGCTTCGACGGCGTCTGGACGACCGAAACGGACCACGACGCGTTCTTGCCGCATCCGATCATCGCGGATCGGACCGAGCGGATCCAGCACGGAACGCGCATCGCGCTCGCGTTCACCCGCAGTCCGATGGCGCTCGCGTACACCGCCTGGGACCTCGCGCGATACTCGGACGGGCGATTCGTCCTCGGGCTCGGCACGCAGGTGAAGGGACACAACGAACGGCGGTTCAGCGTGGCGTGGGAGTCACCCGGCCCGCGACTGCGCGAGGTCGTCGAATCGCTGCGTCACATCTTCGACGTCTTCCAGGGTGAGGCCGAACTCGACTACGAGGGCGACCACTACTCGTTTTCCCTGATGACGGACACTTTCGATCCCGGACCGATCGACCACCCCGACGTTCCGATCTACGTCGCCGGCGTCAACGAGTACAACATCAGATTGGCGGGAGAGCTCTGCGACGGGTTGGCGATGCATCCGTTCAACACGCCCGAGTACGCGAAAGACGTCATCGCCCCCACGGTCGCGGCGGGTGCGGACCGCGGCGACCGGTCCCTCGACGACGTGGCGCTCTCGGCGAGTCCGTTCGTCGTCACCGGTGAGACCGAAGCCGAACGAGACCGCTCCCGCGAGGCGGTTCGCCGCCGAATCGCCTTCTACGGCAGCACCCGAACCTACCACGACGTCCTCGAGCACCACGGCTGGCGGTCGATCGGCGAGGAACTCCACGACCTCTCGCGAGAACAGCGATGGGAGGAGATGGCGGCCCGCGTCACGGACGAGATGATCGCGACGTTCGCGATCGAAGCGCCGCCCGAGGAACTCCTCGAGCGCGCTCGAGACGCCTACGGCGGGGTCGCCGACCGACTCGTCCTTCCCCTCGATCACGGCGAGGCCTTCACGAACGAGTAACGGCGGACGCCGTCGGCGCTGTCGGAGGAGACGCGCCCTCGTCCCTCCAGCGTTCCGAGCGCTCCCAGCGTGTCGAGCAACTGCGCCGGATACCGAACCTCGCCGACGCGGTGGCGGGTGATCTCCATCGGCGTTGCCGGCCCGACGGCTACCACGGCCTCGAGGGTGTCGGCGGTGAGCGACTCGAGTTCGTTCCGCGTGAACTCGATGGTCTGCCGGTACGTCGTGAAGATCGGCCCGTGTCCGGGAAAGATCCGATCGAACGAGCGGGCTTCGAGCCGGTCCATGGCGCCGTGAAACGCGTCGACGGCCTCGTACGCGCCATGGTCGATTCCGACGTGAATTGCCCCGGGCCGGAACGGTTCGACGAGCGCGTCGCCGCTGAAGAGCACGCGCTGGTCGCCGACCGTCGTCGCGAGGCTCGCGTGGTGGATCTGGTGGCCGGGCGTGTGGATGGGATCGAACTCGAGGCCCGCGACCGAAAACGAGTCGTCGAACGCGAAGCCGACGGCCTCGTCGGGGGCGAGCAGTCGTCGGTTGCGCTGCAACGAATCCCGAGCGCGTTCGACCTCGCGTTCGATCGCCTCGCCCCGGTAGCCCGCGGAGCGGCCGATCTCGCGGACGCCGTCGGCCAGGTCGGTCGGGTCGCGCTCGAGTCGCTCGAGCACGGGAGCGGGCGCGTAGACGGACGCACCCGCCTCGCGGAGCAACGGCACCTGTCCGATGTGGTCGCTGTGGGGATGGGTGACGACGACCGCCTCGACGTCCGCCGGTTCGTAGCCGCTCGCCGCCAATCCCTCGCGGATCGTCTCCTCGGCCCGGTCGCTGGGATCACCGGCGTCGACGAGGATCGGTGCCGGCGTCTCGAGCAGGTAGGCCGCGGCGTGTTTCGGCGGCCACTCGATGTCGAACTCCAGTCGCGTGATCTCCGTCGCGGATGGTCCCGTCGTCGGGTCCGTCGGTTTGCTCATTGGTCCGTGCTCAGATCAGCTCGCGGGCGATCGTTCGCTTCTGGATCTCGTCGGTACCCTCGAAGATGCGGAACACTCGCGCCGAGCGGTAGTTGCGTTCGATCGGGAGTTCTTTCATGAAGCCGGCGCCGCCGTGGACCTGCATCGCGATGTCGGCCGCATCGTTGGCGAGTTGTGCGCCCCGAAGCTTCGCCATCGACTCCTCCTTTCGCGCGCGCTCGCCGTTGTCCATCTTCCAGGCCGCGTAGCGGTAGAGCTGACGGACCTGTTCGATGTCCGTCGCCAGTTCGGCGATCTGGAAGGAGACGCCCTGCCGGTGGCCGATCGGCTTCTCGAAGGTCTTCCGGTCGCGGGCGTACTCGACGGATATGTCGAGCAGGAACTGGGCGGTGCCGACGGAGCCCGCGGCGATGTTGATCCGGCCGCCGCCGATCCAGCTCATCGCCGACTGGAACCCCCTGCCGACCTCGCCGAGCACCTGATCCTCGCCGACCCGGCAGTCGTTGAAGTAGAGTTCCGAGTGCGTTCCGGGCGTCATCCCCATCGCGCGGTGGATCGTCCCCACCTCGAAGCCGGGGTTGTCGGCGTCGACCAAGAAACAGGTGATGCCCTCCAGGTCTCCGTCCTCGCCGCTCGTCCGCGCGAAGACCATCGCGAAGTCCGCGTACGGGCCGTTCGTGATGTAGCACTTCTGACCGTTGATGACCCACTCGTCTCCATCTTTCTCGGCGCCGGTGTCCATGTAGTGGGCGTCGCTGCCGTGACCCGGTTCGGTGAGCGCGAAACAGGTGGTGATCTCGCCGTCCATCAGCGGCGCTAAGTACTCCTCGCGCTGGTCCTCGTCGCAGGCCAACAGAATGGGGGTCGGCCCGCCGGCGCCGCCGAAGATGGCGCTGTGGAACCCGGGCGGCCGGTTCGACATGTGTTCGCCGACGATCGCACGCGTGAGAATATCGACGTCGCCGCCGCCCGCCTCCTCCGGCATCGTCATCCCGTAGAAGCCCGCCTCGACCGACTTCTGCCGGATCTGTTCGACGATGTCGCGGTACTCGGGCACCTGCCGGTGATTCTCGTCGACGATGTGTTTCTCGTAATCCGCTCCGAGGAACTGGTCGTACTCGTTCTCGAGCGGTTTGACTTCCTGGTCGACGAAGTCGTCGAGCGCCTGTTTGATCTGCACCGCTTCGGACGGTTCGCTAAAGTCCATAGCCTATATGACAGAACGTGCCACATAAGTGTTATCGTGCCGCATACGATTGCTGGGCGGTGCGAGACGGTCAGTCTCGAGTACAGAACACGAGTGTGCGTTCGACAGAACAGAACAATTATGTCACTCTACCGGCAACCTATTGGTATGACAATTCAGGGCACGGACGAGGGCGATAGGGTGCAATCGGTCGTCAAGACGCTGGACATCCTCGAGGCGCTCTGGCAGGCCGAGGGTGCCGGTGTCACCCAGTTGACCGAGCGAACGGGACTCCCGAAGAGTACGGTCCACGCCCACCTGACGACGCTTCGCTCGAAGGGGTACGTCGTCCAGAACGGCGACGAGTACCGATTGAGTCTTCGGTTCCTCTCGTTCGGCGAGCACGTCAAACACGCCGAACCGCTGTACGACGCGTCCGAGACGCCGGTCGAAGACCTCGCGGACTGGACCGGCGAGCGGATACTCTGTTCGACCGAGCAGAACGGACTCGGAACCGTCATCCGGGCCTGCGACGGCGAGCGGTCGATCTCGTCGCGTATCGACGTCGGAACGCCGACGTACCTCCACTGTTCGGCCGGCGGCAAGGCGATGCTCGCACACTTCGATCAGCCGAAGATCGATCGAATCATCGACAGTTGGGGGCTCCCGGCCTTTACCGACAAAACAATCACGGACTGGGAGACGCTGGCGGCGGAGCTCGAGACGATCCGCGAGGAGGGAGTCGCGTACAATCGGGGGGAGTATCTGCCCGGTATCAGCGCCGTCGGGGCGCCGATACTCGATAACGACGGTGGCGTCCACGGCGCGATTACCGTCGCCGGCCCGCAGCACCGACTCGAAAACGAGTGGGAGCACGAGGAGTTGCACAACCAGTTGCTCTCGGCTGCGAACACGGTCGAAGTTAATCTCCTGTTTTCGGAGTGAGTGTCTCGCCTCGCGATTCGACACGGCGTTCAGCCTGACTAAACGGGTCTCCTCGGCGACATCGAGCACGAGACACTCCGAAAGCCCCGAGAACCGGTCTTGAATACGCATTTCGACGTTCCTGCTGTCTGAACGCGAGCTTAATTACAAACATACGGTTGTAACGTTCTGCCGGACACCGACCGCTTCGCGTCGATGGATCATCCCGAGCGGACGTTTCGAGGCGAATCGAGTCGCGTCGTGAGTTCGAGTAACGGCGCTCGTCGATCGGCGCGACCGAATCGCCGATTTCGTCGCGTCCTTCGAGAAGTACGTCGACTGTCTCGTCGTCGCGCTGCTCCACGAGGGTACTCCTCCCTCCCGGAGTCGATAGTATGGCGCCGGAATCTAGACTCGCTGCAGGCAGTTTCTGTCGCTCGAGTACCGTCGACCTCGGGGGGTCAGTGATGCCGCCCTTTAATACTATTAATATAATATATGAAATAGAAGTAGTATATGAAATAATAATTAGAGTAATGTAGAATAGTCCATTATAGATAATATTAGTTCCCCGTCTGGCAGTGGGTACTTTCGTTCGATTCGATCGGTACTCGATACCGGCGTAAAATGGGTATGCCGATATACTGCTGATAAAATGCAGTTTCTGTGGCCTTAAAGTCGTTTTCCGCTATTCGATCTCTCGATCCGTGTGACTCGAATTCGCATTTCGGTCACGTTCGAGTCGCAACCAAAGCGACTGGACTCGAATAAGTATCGATATAGAGTAATAGACGTATTTAATATATGTATTATAGCTTATGTTTCTCATACAGAATACATCGTCAATCGAGAGGATCACTAATCCTATTAACTTTCGCACAATGCTGGCAGTTCGATTAATAGCTGTCTGGGTCCAACGATTCGACGGGATGGGAGTGGTTACGAGACTCCGGCTGCTCATCGACGATGAGGGGGAGTTGTACGAATGTCGGAACTGCGGGACGAAGTTCGACCACGAACCCGGCGCGTGCCCGACCTGCGAGTCCGCGGAAATCGCCCACTACGAGTTTTGAGTACCGCGTCGGGCGTCGGACGAACGGACCCCGTAAGTCGACCGTACAGCGTGCGGTGTCGAATCCGGGCCCGCCGGCCGTTTGCGCACCGCAGCGCTGGTCCACGACGTCGGCGACGGAGACATCCGTCTGCAGGGCGAGAGGACGGTATGGACCACTCGAGTCGAGAGTCGACGACCGCGGCAGTGCTCGAGCAGGACGCGAACGCGCTGACGGCGGACGAGACGAAGACGGCGACGTTCGGCATGGGCTGTTTCTGGGGTCCCGACGCCCGCTTCGGTGCGATGGCGGGCGTCGTTCGAACGCGCGTCGGGTACGCCGGCGGCACGACCCCGGATCCCAGCTACTACTCGCTCGGTGACCACACCGAAGTCGTGCAGGTCGAGTACGACCCGGCGGAACTGGAGTACGACGACCTGCTCGAGGCCTTCTGGACGAATCACGACTGGGGCTCGACGGCGCCCAAACGCCAGTATCGGAGCGTCGTCCTCGCGGCCGACGATGACCAGTTGGCGGCTGCCGAGCGCCGTCGAGGCGTCCTCGAGGAGCGAGCGGGCCGGTCGGTCGCGACCGATATCGAACGGCTCGAGACGTTCGTCCGCGCCGAGGACTACCACCAGAAGTACGAACTCCGCTCGACGCCGGTCGTCGGCGACGAACTCGCGGCCCGCTACGGCGACGCGTTTGTCGACTCGACGGTCGTCGCGCGGCTCAACGGCTACGTCGCCGGTCACGGCGAGCCAGCACGACGCGACGAGTTGCTGGAGCAACTGGATCTCGCCCCGATGGAGCGGTCGGAACTGCAGCGGCGCTTCTGAGCGGGACGCTTCGCGACCCTACTTGTACGTCGACCGCGAAGGAGGGAGTATGACTGACGACGATCGGTACAAACTGTTCGGCGTCTACCTGTCGGAACCAACCGTCGACGCGCTCGCCGAGTCGTTGTACGAGGAGGCGGGTGTCGTCGATCTCGAGACGTACTTCGACGAGACGGCGGATTTCGTTCCCGCTGGCGATCCCGGTGCCGACGCGACAGACGCACTCCTCGCGGACGTCCTCGAATCGTTCGCCACGCGCTACGACCAGGCCGCGTTCGAGACGGCGAAGGACGTCGATCCCGATTCGTTCACGCTCGTCCACCTCGCGGCCGGACCGCGTCACGTCACGGAGCTCCGCGAACGCTTTCAGGCCGCGGCGACGATTCAGGAGACCGACCTGCGGACGGTCCAGACGGCGATCCTCGCCGCTCACCTCGAGACTGAACTGACGGAGTAGCTGGGACCGACGGTCTACTGGTCGGGTCCTCGTCGCTCGATCATCCCCAGGGCGATAAAGGAGACGACGACGTCACCGTCCTGGTTGTATCCTTCGACGCGGCTGTCGACGTACCCCCGCTTCTGGTCGCTCTCCGAGACGTGCTTGTCCAGTATCTCCGTCCGAACGGAGAGCGTATCGCCCGGTTTGACGGGCCGTTTCCAGCGCAGTTCGTCGACGCCGCGGGCACCCATGCTCGCGCGGTCGTCGATCGGTCCGTCGACGAGCATCCGCATACACATCGACGCGGTGTGCCAGCCGGAAGCGACGAGTTCACCGAACGCGGACTCCGCCGCCGCGTCGGCGTCGGTGTGGAACGGCTGCGGGTCGTACCGCTCGGCGAACTCGACGATTTCGTCGGCCGTAACGTGGTACTCTCCGAACTCCCGGGTGTCTCCGACCTCGATGTCCTCGTAGTACTGCATTTCTCCCAACTGAGGCGCACGTGACCAAGAGTGTATGGAAAGGAGAACTGCGGGACTTCGGTCGACTGTCCCGCTACATCTCTTGCAGATCGTAGATGCTCACCCAGTGGTCGGGGTACTCGAACTCGTGCTCGCTGGCGGCGCTGTTGGCTTCGGGCCAGTCCGGACATTCACGGTCGAGAGTACAGCTATCACACTGTAGCTGGTACGCCATACACCAGCGTACCACGCGACATTTTGTAAGTGTTCAGCAGACTTTGCAGGACTGTCGTTCCGTCCGACTATCGCAGGCGTGAAACCACCTGATGAGGCCGTCTCGAGCCGAGAGACGGGTCCGTCGACCGACGATACTATGCTAGGCACGCGAACCGCGACGCGTCTCCGCCCGGTCGCCGACGCTGCGTGCGAGACAATCGAACGGAATTCCGTATTCGAACGCGGTCTAACTCGAGGGAACGAGACGCGCCTGTGGGCACCCTCAGCGTCCGCAGGGCGATCGACTCGCTCACGAGATCAGTAGCGTTCTCGTCCCGGTAGCGACCGAGGTCGTCCCCCTGCGCTTCTATCGGCTGTGGGGCTACTTGGGGTGATTCTGGCGGGGCCGTGGCTGTTCTCGTCTACACACTGCGTCAGTGTGCTCGTCTGCAACGTGAGTTTGGCTTCTACGCATTCGGTTCACACGCCGCGGTACAGTTGCTCTCGTTTAGGCTACTGGCCAGGAGCGTCGGGTCCCAGTCGGTACAGCAGCGTATCCGATACATTGGTCATGGAACTGTGGTATCGATACAAATATCAATTAACAGATACAGTACCGAAGATTCCGATCCGGGTGGTCTATCTCGAGATCGGGGTCAGTAATCGTGGAGTGAGGCCTTCGGAGAGAGGTGTGAATCGACGGGAAACACCGCGGTTGTGACGTCACAATTTTCGTTAATTTCGCTACAATAGTGGGCTAAGACGCGCATTTCACGTCGATAGGTGTCTTAGATCTGGAATCGCAGTGGTTTCGTGCTCGGCCGCCACGTTCAACCGGTAATAACCGTGCGACCTGTGAGTACTCGAGTGAACAATTGAATTGGCATCCGTATTAATCATGAAACAATCCGGAAGAAGTTGGAAAAAGGGCTAATAGAGAACATGGCTCGTCTATCGATCACCTATCCTCGTCGTACTCCATTGGGACGTTATCTTTCAGTTCGTAGGTGAAAACCCGTTCCGCAAAGGTTGCGAAGCCGTGATCAATACCGTCGCTCCACACCGCCGTTTCGTTCGGCACCCCCGGCAGCTGTTCCTCGTGGAGGGCGCTCACCAGTACCGGTCCCTGATCAACCATGAGAAGTCGTCCGAGTCGGGGGGAGCCGGACATGGCGGTAAACCACTCGATCAGGTCGGTAGTAAATACGGTTGCGTCGACCTCGGCGTTCTCTACACGCTCATCGGTCGCCTCGGAGACCATTCCAACGTGAATATTGACCCCGCGATCACCGACCTCTGCCAGCGCATTGAGGCTATTTTCGTCCAACAGGTCTTCGTCCAGCACGATCAGCACGATCTCGTCGTTGGCGTCAGTAATGAGATCGACGATCCGTCCGGTGACTTGCTCGTACGTATTGATCGCCCACACCCCCTGTTGAGCCTCCTTGTACGTTGGCTCTAACTGGTTGAGCGTCCGTTCTGCGGTATCGAAGTACGATTCGTACTCCTTGCGGAGAATCTGGATCGCAGTATCGACCGAAACGCTTTGATACATCCGTGGTTCCGTCTCGTGAACCTCAACCAGTCCCTTCTCTCGAAGCCGGTCCATCGTCTCGTACACCCGCGATCGGGGAATGTCGGCCACCTGTCCGATCTCCTTGGCCGTCCCGTGAGGGAGCTGTGCGAGCGCGACGAAACACCGAGCTTGGTACTCAGTCAATCCCAGTTCCTCTAATGCCTCTATTGCTTCTTCGGCCTCTCCCATACGGTCTGTAGGGGTCGCCGCGGGTAGTGTCTTTGGCGTGTTATTCCGAGAGGAACACGAGGTG
Organism: Natronorubrum halobium; assembly: GCF_051351675.1. Classification (NCBI taxonomy): domain Archaea; kingdom Methanobacteriati; phylum Methanobacteriota; class Halobacteria; order Halobacteriales; family Natrialbaceae; genus Natronorubrum; species Natronorubrum halobium. The sequence goes on along the minus strand of NZ_CP195595.1, from coordinate 3,668,828 downwards.
TAGTGTTCCTATAGAACTGCCAACTCGTTTAAATGTATGGGTAGAGTAATGCTCGTACGGGAAACCAGCGATCCTGACCAACTTCTCAGAGAAGGGGTCAGGTAACGTCCACCGAGAATCCCTTAGTGACACACCATGGAAAAGAAGACTCAATCACTCTCAACCGAGGTCCAGTCCCTTGATACAATCTTTACCCTCCTGAGCGACCAACGCCGTCGATACGTCGTCGATGCCCTTTCCGAAGAGGAACCGCCGATAGCACTCTACGATCTTGTTACCCCGGTCGTATCACTGGAGAGAGGGGCTGATCCCGACGATATATCAGCAGATACGATCGACGAGATCGCCACCACCTTACACCACGTTCACTTGCCGAAACTGGACGACGCTGACGTCATCGACTATGCCACCGAGACGAATACTGTCACTTCCGCCCAAACGGAGGTCCTCGCGCCGATTCTCGAGAACTTCCGACGCTGTTAAAGTCCTCTACTAAGCTGGTACGACGAAAACTCTGACTCCCAACCGGAACTTTCGCTGACCGGGTTACCGAATACGCGCTCGCGTACTGGGTGATGTTCTAACTTACCGAGGGATCGTTCTCGACTCACCTTGCTCTACGAGTGGAATCGCTCAGGTTGCGCATATCTCCGTACCCGTTCTGGAGATTTGAATACTGCTTCTGGAGAATCCATCCTTGTTCGCCGCCGCCGAGCAGTTGATTTCTTCTTCCCGCTCGATGTGTTTGTTCACGTTAGTTTGCGCTGCCTCTTGTAGAGTTTAGCCGATCCTGCCGTAGAACCTCTAGTTCAGACGTGAATTCATTATTGTTCCACCAGCAAACTGGGATACGACAGATATTGTTGGTTGACGAGTATTCTAGGATATGCGACTGTATTGAATGAGTATCGGGATGCCGTACCGCGGTTTCACACGGAATTGGGAAGCGACCCAGTGAATCGTTTGAGGGGTACAACGGCGACACGCCGTCCTCTTGCGATTCACTACTTTACGAGGAACAAGGCGACGGGTGGGTTGGGACAGATTTGAACCACGGTCGTTCCGCTTCGCTTCACTCCCTGGTTCAAACTGCCGACCATTTTTGACGACACTGACTCCTCGCTACGCTCGTCGTCATTGTGTCGTCAAAAATGGGTTGGGGCAGATTTGAACTGCACCGCTCGCTGCGCTCGCGGTTCCGTGCCGCACCGCCTACGGTCCTCCCTACCGCTACAATTGAGGCTTCCACGGACCACCCCGTCATGGTGATCACCCAACCATGACTCGGAAAATGACGGTCAGTAAGGCAGTTGAACGGTATCTCAGAGAACGGAAACCCGAAGTCTCGAGATTGACCCATCGTAATCACAAATACGCTCTAAACCAGTTTGTGGAGTGGTCCGATAAGGCCGGTTTGGATGACATTTCCGATCTTGATGGGTTTCATATCCATGACTTCAAGATTCACCGACGGGAGAACGCTGACATCAATGAAGTCACCCTTTCCAACAATCTCTCTGTGATCCGCGTATTCGTCCGTTGGTTAGGAAGTATGGAAGTGGTAGACTCGGATATAGCAGAAAATATGATTCTCCCCAATCCCGACGATGACGCACGAAATGATAAGATTGAGCCGGACATCGCCGAGGAGATTCTGGAATACTTGGAGAAGTTCGAGTACGCAACTCTCCGTCACGCTCTATTCGCCGTACTATGGGACACCGGCTTCCGTCTTGGCACTATTCGAACTCTCGATCTTCGTGATTATTATACTGATGAAAAGTACGTTGAAGTACATCATCGACCCGATACGGGCACGCCGCTCAAGAATAAGGCCAAAGCTGAGCGAGAAGTGAATCTCCACGGTTGGGTCTGTGAAGTGCTGGATGATTACGTCAAGATCCACAGAGACGATGTGACGGACGAGCATGGACGTGAGCCGTTGTTCACTACTCAACATGGCCGTCCGGTCAGCTCCAACCTTCGTGCGAATATCAATGCACTCACCCGTCCCTGTCACTACTCCGGGGAGTGTCCTCATGGTCGGGATTTCGAGACTTGCGAAGCAGCGGCAATGGAGCAAGCTCAGCGGTGTCCATCGTCAGTACCACCACATGCACTCCGCCGGAGTGCCATCACTGCGTGGTTAAACGAAGGTCATAGCAAAGAACTCCTCTCCGACCGAATGAACGTCAGCACGAAAACACTGGAAAAGCACTATGATGCACGAACACAGGGTGAGAAGCGAGAACTTCGCGCCGAAGTCTTTGAGATGAATAACGGTTAATCCGGCTCCGTTAGCATCCAATTCATTAGATTCCTTATAGATTGAAACAACTGTTCACTATATCTGCTTACTGATCGAAATCCGTGCTATTATCCAACGGATGCCTTCTCTCTTGGGAAGCGTGATACAACTAACTCGTCCTCCAGTACGGCGACAAAATCAATCCCAGTCGCGGTTGTTGTTACGTCATGAATGGAGTGATTGACGCGATATGCTGGGCCACTGTTGCTACCCGGAGGACAAACGCTATCAGGAGTGCAAGAGGGATGAGACCAACCACAACCGTCAGGAAAGTGAAAACGAATACCGTTGGCATCGGGGCAGCAGCCGCGGGAAAGGTAGCGAGCTGGATGAGTAACGCGACTGGGAGAGAAATAGCCAGCACACCGACATACAGGAGCGAGCGAGAGAGCTCCGCGAGTTCCTCCTTCATAAACGCAGTCGTAAAGTACTGTCGAGCAATGTCGAGATTCTTCAAATCCGCGCTCAAGCCATCGAGCGTGGAGAGCAGCTCTTCATGCTCACCCTCCTCATATGCCGATTCAAGCTGATGACATTCATGAATGTAGGTTGCGTATTCGATACCGAGGAGGGGAACGATCACCGAAGAGAGCTTATCCGCTCCTGTCCCGAGTTCCTCGCTAATCTGGGCACATTCCTCCGGTAGCTCATCGATAAGGTGGGTATCTGGTTCACTGCTCGAGTCGGGAAAAAATTCCGTGAGCGAACTGGCGCGTTCTCGGGTCTGTTGAAGGAGCTGTTGCAGGAAGTCGGCTGGATCGGTCGGTGGTGCTGGCTGGTCAAGTGCAGCCTGCCGATAGTCGTCTGATTGGTCGATCTCATCTCGGAGCGACCCCGGTGACTCAAGCTCTTGGGAGAGAATTACTTGGTTGATCGCGACCACAAGGGTGATGAGTGTGATATTCCCCCCGATCAACGCGCTCGCGATATAGATCAACGGCGTGAGATTGCGGATGGCGAACTGGGAGAAGAGAGGGATAAGCACCACCACAGCCATAGTGAAGAGTATCCCAGTAGCGACTTTGATCCGATCCCCTGAGAGGAGAAGCCATCGACTGAACCGGTCCTCCATTCGTTGATTCGTACTTCGCCGGTTAGCCGGAAAAGGTGTGGTGTCTCTCTCTCTGTATCAGGATTTAATTCTCCGATTACGAACGATGTTTATGCCCTCTGTACTTACCGATAAGGTGCTTCTGATTCGTTAGCCTCGATAAGGTGGCAGCAGTCAACAGACAATGAGACTATCCGGTTGATACAGTGAAAAGATTCTCTGACCTTGAGCGAGTCCTTCTGAGCGAACCGTACCCTGTCACCGGGTTCGGACGAAAAGAGGTGCTGATTACATGAAACCAAACCCCCTCTTAGAGGGAAATCGCAAGACAGCTCCGCTATCCTATCCTTCAAAACCAGTAAGAAATTTGATGGGTTGGGGCAGATTTGAACTGCCGACTTCCTCCGTGTGAAGGAGGTATCATAACCGGACTAGATCACCAACCCGCACGAAATCGTATCCGGGCGTTCGACTTAAGACTTCCTTTCAGCGGTCGCCGGCTGGTTCGTCCGCACCGGTCCTCGAGAGCGTCGCTCGAGCGCTCCCCACGACCTCACGGGCCTGTCCCGCTGCGTTCCGCTCCAGATTGACCACACCGTCGCGAACCGCCTCGAGACGGGTCGGCTCGGGTTCCGGTTCGGATTCGCGGCCGACCAGTTCACGGAGACGAACTGCATAGGGTTCGACGGCCTCACTGAGGCCGAGTTTCGCGTGTTCGCCGGCGCGGCTGAGGTAGTAGCGGCTGTCGTCGAAGTGTTTGTTCATGTGGTACTCTACCAAGGGGAGGACCCCATCCGATATAGCCCTTTCGTAGGCAACAGGATCGTACCGTGCCCGGAATCGCGCCGACCGTCGACCGGATAACATACCACGCTGGCTGTACAGCACTCGCTATGAACGAACTCCAGTCGGTCGCCTTCGAGTCCGAGGACGCGACCGCCGATCTGGTCGTCGAGGGCGGCCGCGTCTACGCGTCGAACCGTCGCGAACTCCTCGAGCGAGACGTCGCCGTCGTCGGCGATCGGATCGCGGCGCTGCTCGAGGACGCAGCGTCGGTCACCGGCCCCGAGACGACGGTCGTCGACGCCTCGGACCGCGTCGTTCTTCCGGGATTGATCGACGCCCACACGCACGCGGATCTACAGGTGATCCTCGAGCGGGCGGTGCCGGCGATGCTCGCGAGCGGGACGACAGCCGTCGTCACGGAGACCTCGGGAATGGGGCTTCACTTCGGTAGTCGCGGTATCGAAACGCTGCTCGAGCGGACTGCCGACCTCCCGATCACGCCCTATCTCACGCTCCCGCCACAGCCGTTCGTCGATACCTTCGAACCCGCACGGGGCGACGACGCGGAACGCGAGGCCCTCGCCGATCTCCTCTCTCACGAGCGCGTCGTCGGCGTCGGGGAAATCGACTGGATCCACGTCGTCGGACGGGACGCGCCGGTCGAACGGCTCTACGAGCGCGCTCGAGAGCGAAACGTGAAGATCGTCGGCCACGGCGCTGGCTGTCGCGGTGACTCGCTCCGGGCGTTCGCCACCGTCGTCGACAATGACCACGAGGCGATCGCCGCCGAGGGCGTTCGCCAGCGGGCCGCGAACGGGATCCACGTCGTCGGGCGCTGCGGGTCGAACCGCGACGATCTCGCGGCCCTCGCGGAAGCCGTCCCTGACGTCGACCGGGCCAGCGTCTCGCTCTCGACCGACGGCGTCTGGCCGGCGGACCTGTTCGAGGGCTTCGGGATGGCGGACGTCGTCCGTCGAGCGATCGAGGCCGGCGTTCCGACGTCCGACGCGATCGACGCCGCGACCCGCAACCCGGCCGACCACTTCGGTCTCGAGGACCGCGGCGTCGTCGCACCCGGTGCGGTCGCGGACCTGGTCGTCGTGGACGACCTCGAGTCGATGACCGTCGAAACGGTACTCACGGAGGGCGAACCCGTCGTTACCGACGGCAGTCCGGCCGTCGGAATCCGATCCGATCCCTACCCCGACTACGTCTACGACACGGTCTCGGTCGATCCCGCGCCGGACGATTTTACCGCTCCGCTCGCGGCCGCAGCCGACGGCAGCGTTCGGGCGATGGAAGTCGGTCCGGGGCTCGTGACGACCGAGACTGTCGTCGAACCCGCCGTTGTCGGCGGGACGGCCACGGACGGCGAGGCCGATCGACTCGGTCCGGATCCCGACGCGGACGTTCTCACGGCGACGCTGCTCGATCGCAACCCTGCGACCGACGACCGCGGATTCACCGGGTTCCTCACCGGCTTCGGTCTCGAGCAGGGCGCCGTCGCGACGACGCTCACGTGGGAGACGCTCGGTCTGGTGACCGTCGCGGCCGACGCCGCCGACGCCGCCGTCGCCAGTGAACGGGTCGCGACGATGGGTGGCGGGTTCGCCGTCGCCCGAGACGGGGAGATCGTCGCCGACCTCGAGATGCCGGTCGCGGCGGTCGCGGCCGACGCACCCCTCGAGGCGGTCGTCGCGGGCTACGACGCGCTCGAGGAGGCACTCCGCGACGACGGGTGCGAGGTCGAGCGGCCGTTGCTCACCCTCCAGACGCTGACGTTCCCCGGCGTGCCCGCGTTGAAACTCACTGCGTCGGGGTATGCTGACGTGCTGGGCCAGACGCGAGTCGGTCTCGAGCCCGGTTCAGACGCCTAGGATGCAACCGCTGTCGCGCGGTATCGAACGACTCAGTACTGCGGCGAGTCTTCCGGCTCGCCGTCGCGCTTGTTGACGACGCGACCGAAGGTGAACAGGCCGTCGGAGAGCCGATTCAGGTACTGGACCGCTTGCTCGTTGATCTGCTCCTCGCTCGCGAGGGCGACGGCCCGGCGCTCGGCGCGTCGGCAGACGGTTCTGGCGTGGTGGAGCGCCGCACCGTGTTCGCTGCCCGTCGGCAGGATAAAGGAGGTCAGCGGCTCGAGTTCGTCGTCGTACGCGTCGATCCAGTCCTCGATGGTTTCGACGTGGTCGGCGCGAACGGCGGGGTCGTCCTCGCCGGGATCCGGGTTCGCGAAGTCCGCCTGCACGACGTGGAGGTGGTTCTGGACCGTTCGCAACTGCTCGTCGACGTCGTCGTAGCCGGTCGGTCGAATCGTTCCGACCAGGGCGTTGAGTTCGTCGACGGTCCCGTAGGCCTCGATGCGCGCGCTGGTCTTCGAGACGCGGGTCATATCCCGGAGATCGGTCTGCCCGTCGTCGCCGCGACCCGTGTAGATCGTCATACGCGATTCGACGGACGGTGAGCACTTAACTGCTGTCGGGTCGGCCGCTGTGACGATTCGAACGGGCTCGCACTCGAGTGGGATTCGAGTGGGATCGATCGGTACGTTAAACAGGCGTCGCGCCAAACGCCCGCGTATGGCTATGGAACTCGACCACGAGTGTCCGGACTGCGGCGGCGAGCGGACCTTCTACCGCGCTGCGAGCACGACGCTGCACCTCGGCGAGAAGGTCAAGTGGCACTGCCCGGACTGCGACTACGGCTTCGTCCGCATCGGCGACAACGGGACGGCCGTCGACTCGAGTGCGACGTAGCGACGACGAATCCCCTGTTCTGTACGTCGATTCAGCGCTGCCGATCCGTCGCGAGTCGTTCGTAGGCCGGTGACACCGACCGAATCGTGTTCGCGACCAGTTGCAGTTCCATCCCGAGCAGGACGACGATGTCGCTCAACGAGACGATACCCACGAGGTCGCCGCCGTCGACGACCGGTACCCGTCGGACGCCCTTGCTGGACAGCTGCTCGAGGAGTTCGTAGACGCCCGTGCCAGCGGAGACGGTGAGCAAGTCGCCGGAGACGATCTCGCGTACCGGGGTCGACTTCGTCGCCCCGCCCTCGTCGAGGACCTCGAGCGCGAGGTCGCGATCGGAGACGAGCCCGATCGGTTCGTCCGCTGCGACGACGACGCAGCCGACCTGTTCCGTCCGCATCGTCCGGACGACGTCGGCAAGTGTGTCCTCCGGCTCGACGGTGACGACCGTTTTCCGCGCGACGTCGATAACAGCCATATGCGCACGTTTCCGCCGAGAGATACAAGCGTTCCGCCGAGAGAGGTCTCCGTATGCGCGACAGCGACGTAACGGGGACTATACGACTGCGGCTAGTGGTGGTGTAATAAGACGGATGCAAGGACGGAGACTCGCCACGACGGACAAACTCATCGCGATCGTTAGCCCGGACAGCGACGACCCCCTCGAGACGCTCGCCGCCTGGACCGACGAGCATGGAATCGATCTCGCGACCGTCGCCGTCGGCGACGATATCGACGACGTGTACGACGAAAACCGAGCGACGCTCGGCGTCACGTTCGGGGGGGACGGGACCTTCCTTGAGGGGATCAAGACGTTCGCGCCGCGGAACGTTCCCTTGCTCGGCGTCAATACGGGTACGCTCGCCTTTCTCGCCAGGGTCGAACCGGAGGATCTCGAACACGCACTCGACGAGACGCTGCGCGGACGAGCCTCGGTCGACAGCCGCCAGCAACTGCACGTCCACGGGCCCGGCGTGGAGGCGACCGGGATCAACGACGTCATGATCCAGCAGGTGCCGCCGGAGAATCCGATCAACCGGAAGGTGACGCGACTCGACGTCTACGCGGACGACGAGTACGTCGGCGAGTTCGAGGGAACCGGCATCGCCGTCTCGACGCCGACGGGGTCGACCGGAATCTCGCTGTCGGCCAACGGGCCGGTCCACTACCCCGTGAACAACCACACGCTTCAGCTCGTCCCGCTGCACACGCACAAGCTCGGCGTCCGTCCAATCGTCGTCTCGCCCGAGACCGAGTTACGCATCGTCACGCAGGAACAGGCGAGTCTCCTGGTCGACGGCGGGCGTGCCCACACCATCCTGACCGAGGACGACGAAATCGTCGTGACGGGCGCGGAGACGCTCGCACACGTCGTCCGAACCAGCTACGACGACCACTTCTTCACCGCGATCACGAAGAAACTCGGCTGGGATCTCCGCGACGCGGAGGTGCCACCCGAGAAGCTCCGCGAACGCCGGCCGTCCGCGTCGGCGTCGTCGGAGACGGAAGACACCCTCGAGCACGCACTCACGGTCGCAAAAGAGGCCGCCGAAGCCGCCGGCGAGCCCCTCCGCGAACTCCACGGTCAGGTCGAGTCGATCACCGTCAAGGGCGATAAATCCGACATCGTCACGGAGGCCGACCATCAGGCCGACCGGATCATCACGACCGTGGTTCACAACGAGTTCCCCGAGCACGCGGTCTTCTCGGAGGAGAGCACCCGTCAGCGTGGCGAGGATACCGACTACACCTGGGTGATCGATCCGCTCGACGGCACCGGCAACTTCGCCCACGGGAACCCAAACTACTCGATCTCGATCGCCCTCGTCGACGACGGGGACCCGGTGATGGGCGTCGTCTACGTTCCGGAGACCGACGAGTTGTTCACCGCCATCGCCGGCGAGGGCGCGTGGCGCGACGGCGATCCGATCGAAACCACCGACCGGGACCAACTCGACGAGAGCATGCTCATCTCGGGGTACGACCCCGACGGCACTTTCCTCTCGCACTTCTACCAGGAATCCCGCGGCGTCCGGCGACTCGGCTCGGCCGCGCTCAACCTGTGTTACCTCGCCAGCGGCAGCGCCGACGCCGTCTGGGAGCACGACACCTACCCCTGGGACATCGCGGCCGGGCTCGTGATCGCCCGCGAAGCCGGCGCGACGATCACCGATCAGACGGGCGACCCCTACGCGTTCAGTTTCGATACCGACGACCGTGCGGCCCTGCTCGGCTCGAACGGCTCGCTTCATTCAGCACTGCTCGAGCACTTAGAGGAGAGCGTCACGACGCCGTCGCGGTAGCTCGCCCGGAAAACGGGCGGCGGTGACTACTCGAGCGAGATCACGTTCGACTCGAGGTCGCGCGGATAGTAGGTCAGCCACTCGATGCCGTCGTCGGTGACGGCGATCGTGTCCGAGTGGCGGTAGCCGTCCGTGTCGGTGTAGAGCCCCGGCTCGATCGTCCAGACGTGTCCGGGTCGCATCACCGCGTCCTCGGCGTCGTAGCTCGTGGACTCGCTCTCGCAATGGGTGCCCCAGCCGCGGTCGATGTACGGCGGTTCGTGGCCGTCGAGCCCGATGTTGTGCCCGACGTGGTGCTGGGCGAGGTCCGCGACCCCCTGCTCCTCGAAGTACTCCTGAACCGCTCGGTCGACGTTGGCGATCGGAACGCCCGGGCCGAGCGCCTCGATCGCGATCGTTTGTGCTTCGAGCATGAGTTCGAAGTAGTGGACCTGCTCGTCGCTCGGTTCGCCGAGGAACATCGTCCGCTCGAGCTCGGAGTAGTAGCCGTCGACGGTCGCCGTCGCACCCGTGATCAGGACGTCGCCGGCCCCGAGCCGGCGATTCGCGGTGTGACCGTGGGGGAGTCGCGTCTGTTCCCCCGTGATGTACCCCGCGTGAACCGGGCCGCCGCCGCGCGTCCGCGCCACGTAGCGATCGCCCAGCGTATCGAGCATCGCCCGCGAGGCGTCCGTCGACGCGCGCTGGCTTACCGTCACCGGGTTCGCGCCGAGTTCGGTGTACTCCGCAAGATACCGGTGACCCAGATTCGCCCACTTCGCGGACTCGCGGATCAGGTCGACCTCGGTGTCCGACTTCTCCCAGCGCAGCCGCGGGACCCACGACTGCGTGTCGACGTCGACGTGGTCGGTGAGCGGCGGCCCCTCGTAGCCCATCGTACCGGGTGCGCCCTCGGCGTCGGCCGCGACGCGCTCCGCGTCGAGACCCGAAAGCATCTCGACCGCCACCGCGATCGGTCGGCCGCCCGGGTAGTCGCGGTAGTGGTGTACCGCGTCGATCCGCGGGTTCGGCTCGACGCGCTCGACCTCGAGTCGGGGCACGGTGATCTCGATGCGATCACGGGTCACGGCCAGCACGACGGGGCGCTCCGTCTGGATGTGGTCGAAGCCGGTCAGGTACTCGATGCTCGTCGCGCCGAACCAGACGCCTGCGTCCGCGTCCGTTTCGGCGATTTCGTCGCGAATACGCTCGAGACGGGTGTCGTACGCCGAGTCGGGGAGTTCGGTGGCCATGGGCACACCTCCGTGCGGTAGCTAAAAAGGTTTCAGGAGACGGAGAACGGTGAGTTCGAACGGCGATCCGAGTCTCAGGTGCCGATCTACTCGTCCTCGAGCGCCTGCCACGAGAGCCGCGGCTCTCGAGCGGCGCTGGTCTGGTCGATCCGGCGAGCCGTGGTGCGGTCGGGGGCGGCCTCGAGCGTCTCGTCGTCCTCCGCCGCGACGGCGTTGAACGCGGCGGCGAGCCGATCGAGCGTGGCCTCGCTCTCGACCTCCGTGGGTTCGGTCATCAGCGCCTCGGAGACGATCTCGGGCCACTTGGTCGTCGGCGGGTGGACGCCGTAGTCGAGCATCCGCTTGGCGACGTCGGCGGCGTCCTGGTCGCCCGCGCTGGCGACGAACTCGTGGTGGAACGGCTCGTAGGGGACGTCGTACTCGATCCGGCTCGCGAGGTAGTTCGCGTTCAACACCGCCTTCGCGCTGGCGTCCGCGAGGCCCGCGTCGCCGAGCCGCGCGATGTAGGCGAACGCCTTGATCAACACGAGCCAGTTGCCCTGATAGCCGTGGACTTTGCCGATGGTGTGCTCGGGGTCGAACAGCTCGTACGTTGACTCGCCGCTCTTGCTTTCGTCCCCTCCGCGCACTCGAGGCGCGGGCAGGAACGGCGCCAGTTCGTCGACGACGCCGACGGGACCCGCACCGGGACCGCCGCCGCCGTGGGGAGTCGCGAACGTCTTGTGGACGTTGTAGTGCATCACGTCGAAGCCCATATCGCCGGGGCGAGCGCGTCCGAGCAGGGCGTTCAGGTTGGCTCCGTCGTAGTAGAGCAACCCGCCCACGTCGTGGACCATCTCGGCGATCCGCTCGATATCGCGCTCGAACAGTCCGAGCGTGTTCGGATTGGTGAGCATGAGCGCGGCCGTGTTCTCGCTCAGGGCGGCCTCGAGCGCCTCGAGATCGACCCGACCCTCGTCGTCGCTCGGCAGCGAAACGACGTCGTAGCCCCCCAGTGCGGCGGTCGCAAAGTTGGTTCCGTGGGCGCTCTCGGGCACGATGACCTCGTCGCGGTGGCCCTCGCCGTTGTGCTCGTGGTAGGCCGCGGCGACGCGGATGCCGACGAACTCGCCGGCCGCGCCGGCGGGCGGCTGCAGGGTCACCGCGTCCATCCCGCCGATTCGGCCGAGGTAGTCCTGGAGCCGGTAGAGCAACTCGAGGGTCCCCTGCAGGGACCGTTCCGACCGGTCGGGGTGGACGGCCGCTTTCGGCAGGGCCGCGACGTCCTCGGTGAACTTCGGATTGTACTTCATCGTACAGGAGCCCAGCGGGTAGGGACCGCTGTCGATCCCGTAGATCATCTGCGAAAGTCGCGTGTAGTGGCGGGCCAGTTCGGGTTCGGAGAGTTCGGGTAACTCGAGGGAGTCGCGGGTGAGGTCGTCCGGGAGCGGCGAGTCGCCGCCGTCGCCGTCGTCCGTCCCGCCACCTTCGGCACCGATTTCGACTCGCGTCAGATCCTTCTCGGAGAGCAGCGGTTCGTACTGGCCGTTCTCGACGTAGCGAGCCTGATCGTAGCGGACCTGCTCCGCTCGAGGGTCGGGAGCGGTATCGTCGGTTCGATCGCTCATCGCGTCACCTCCTCGAACGCCGCGACGAACGGATCGATCCGTTCGTCCGGAACGCCGGCGACGCAGATTTGGATCTCGTGTTCGCCGACCACGTGAACCGCGAAGCCGCGCCTCTCGAGGTCCTCGGCGATCACACCAGCGGGCTGGTCGACGTGGGCGACGAACTCGCGGAGGTGGTGTCGGTCGTGGACCGGCGCCTTGACGCCGACGAAGTCGTCGACTCGCGTCGCGAGGTCCCGGGCGCGAGTGACTCCGCGTTCGGCGAGGTCGACCATGCCGTTCGGCCCCAGATAGGCGGCGTGCATCGCCGTTCGGAGCGCGACCCACGCCTGATTCGTACAGATGTTACTCGTCGCGCGCTCTCGACGGATGTGCTGTTCGCGGGTCTGCAGCGTGAGGGTGTACGCCCGACGGTCGGTCGCGTCCTCGCTCGCGCCGACCAGTCGGCCGGGTACCTGTCGGAGGTACTCCTCCGTCGTCGCGAACAGGCCGAGTCCCATTCCGTAGCTCGTGGGCAGGCCGAGGACGCTCGCGTCGCCGACGACGACGTCGGCACCGACGTCCGCGGGCCGCTGCAGCACGGCGAGCGCGACCGGATCCGAGCCGAGGACGAACAGCGCGTCGTCGTCCGCGGCGAGGTCGCCGACCGACTCGAGTCCCTCCTCGATCGTTCCGCGGACCGTCGGGTTCTCCGCGTACACCATGACGCTCTCCTCGTCGATCGCCTCCTCGAGGGCTGCGAGGTCGACGTTCCCGTCGTCGGTGGGGTACTCCTCCACTTCGAGGTCGGTTCCGGCGACGTAGTTCTCGAGGGTCGAGCGCCGTCCCTCGAGCAGGAGGTCGGGAACGAGGACGCGGTGGCCGCTGGTGTCGCGAACGCGCTCGGCCAGCGTGGCGGCCTCGCCCAGCGCCGTCGCGGCGTCGTACATCGAGCAGTTGGCGACCTCGAGACCCGTTAGCTCGACCAGCAGCGACTGGTACTCGAAGAGGGCCTGCAGGAACCCCTGGGAGACCTCGGGCTGGTACTGCGTGTAGGAGGTGAGAAACTCCGAGCGGTCCGCGAGGTGGTCGACCAGCGACGGGACGTAGTAGCCGTAGTGGCCCCGGCCCAGCAGTTCCGTCAGATCGGTGTTGCGGCCCAGAATCGACCGGACCAGCCGTCTCGTCTCCCGCTCAGATCGCGCGTCGATACCGAACTCCCCGTCGAATTCGACGGGCGTCGGGATGTCGAAGAGGTCCGCCTCCGTTTCGGCGCCGACGGCCTCGAGCATCCGCGAGCGTTCCGCGTCCGTGTGGGGAGCGTACGGACTCCCCGTGGCGTGTGATCCGTGCATAGTTAGTAGCGGTCCCGATCGAACGCCGCGGTCCGTCTCCGACGTGGTCCGCGCGGTTCGATTCGAGACATGATACCAGCCAGTAGCGGTCACGGGGTAATGAACGCACCTCTTCGATTCTGGGACCCTGTCGACGAAAACGATGGATTACCTCGAGAGGTAACGAGGCTGTCGACGAACGGCTGAACGCTCGAGTCGCGGCGACGGCCCTGCAGACGCGCCCTCGTCACCTTTCCCCGCCGGCGGTGTCGGCCACCCGCATGGCCAGTTCAGGTACTCGAGACGACGACCGAACGCCGCCGTTCGACGACGAGTCCGAAGGCCGGGAGTCGCCGCTCGAGCGCGAAGATCAGGAGGTCGGCGCCGAGGCCGCCACCGATCCCGACTCCTTTCTCGGCGTCCTGCCGCACTTCTACCGCGGCGAGGTCAGTCAGGCGAACGGCGCACAGGACCGGATCGACCGCACGACCGACTGGGCGATCGCCCTGCTCGCCGCGTTGCTCTCGCTCGTCTTCTCGAGTCCTGAGATGCCCGCGTTCCTCCTCCTGATCGGGGTCTTCACGCTCTGTATCTTCCTGTTCTTCGAGGTTCGACGGTATCGGTTCTACGACCACTGGCGCGCTCGCGTCCGATTCGTCCAGGAGAACGTGTTCGCGAACGCGCTCGATCCGGTCGGCGTCGAGCATCCGAACTGGCGCGAAGAGTTGGGCGACGATCTGCGCAATCCGACGTTCAAGGTCTCGGTCGCGGAAGCGCTCTCACGACGGCTTCGCCGCGTCTACGGACTGTTGTTCGCCGTGACGGGAATCGCGTGGGCGTTCAAAGTCACCCTGTTCACGCCCGAACAACAGTGGACGGAAGCGGCCGAACTGCCCGGCATTCCGGGGATCGCGGTAGCAGCGGCGCTCGCCGTCTTCTTCGCCGGCGTATTCGTCTTCGCACTGTGGCCGGCCGAGCGCAGGGCGAAAGGCGAAATCTACGGACAGGAGCCCGGCGACTGGAAGAACGACTGACAAAAGACCGAGACGGTCGCTCGAGCCGGACGAATTATCGGTCGGAATCGGAACCGGCCGCGGAATCGCCATCTGTGCCGGACGTTCGGCCGCGTTCGCGGTCGACGTCGGCGTCCGTGCTCGGATCGGTCGCAGTATCGGTCTCGGCACTCGTTTCATCGCCGGTGTCGACCGGTGTCTCTCGAGCACCGTCGCTCTCGGCGTCCGGCCCCTCGTCCGCGTCCTCTCGAATACCGGTTTCGTGCTCGGTGTCGACGGCCGGGTCTTCGGTCGCGTCGCCGTCCTCGAGTTCCGCTTTCGACGCCGTCTCCCTGGCTCGCTCTCGAGCGAAGGCGTCGAGCGTGACCTTCGCGCCGCCGAGCACGACGGGACCGACGAACAGTCCGACCGCGCCGAAGACGACGATGCCGCCGAAGATACCGACGACGATGATGGCGGAGTTGAAGGCGCTCGTCCGACCGATGAGCGCCGGCCGCAGGTAGGTATCGGAGGCGCTGACGATCGAGCCGTAGACGACGAGCGCCGCCGCGCCGACGACATCGCCAGTGACGGTCAGGTAGATCGCGATGGGAACCCAGACGCCGAACGCCCCGACCAACGGGAGCAGCGCGAGGACGAACGTCGCGACCGTGAGCAAGACGACGGCCGGAACCCCGAGGACGACCAGCCCGATGCCCAGAGCGACCGCCTGAATCGCCGCGACGAGCACGTTTCCGACGACCGACGCCCACATGAGTTGATCCAGATCGGCGAGGAGCTCCCGCTGAATGTCGTCGTCGATCGGGAGAACGTAGCGGATCCACGCGACGAGTCGATCACCGTCCCGCAACAGCGCGAAGAGGACGAACACCGTGACGGTGAGCCCGATGAGCAACCCCGGCAACCCGCTCACGATCTCGATTCCGCTCGTCGCGATCCCCTGTACCGCCGTTCCGATCGGCTCCTGGTAGGTCCCGTACATCTCGCCGAGATCGATCGGATAGGCGGTCCCCTCGAATCGCTGTTCGATGTCGGCCATCCCGATCGATCCCTCCTGGACGGCCGTGAGCACCTGGAGGGCCTCTCTGAGTGCGATCGCGAGGACGTACATCATGGGGAGCAGTATCGCGAGGATCGCGACGACGACGAGCGTGAGCGCTGCAGTCATCGAGCCGACGGCGGGCTCGAGGCGGCGCTGGGCGGGCATAAGGATGTACGCGAGCACGATGCCGAGCAGGATGTACTGCAGATACGGCAGGAGAATTAGCATCGCGAGAGTAGCACTGACGAGCGCGAGCAGCGTCAATCCGGTCCGTTCGGAGAGCCACTCCGATCGGGTGGATCGATCGGGCATAGCCCACCATACGGCCACCTAACAGATTACTGCACTGGAAGATTCCCGCTCGGCGTACTCGGTCACGCCTCGTCGTCGAGCAGCGACCGGGAGGAGTTCGTGACGACCAGCAGGCTACTCACACCCATCGCGACCGCGGCGAACAGCGGGTTGAGCAGCCCCGTCACGGCGAGGGGGATCGCGATGCCGTTGTAACAGAACGCCCACCCGATGTTCCCCTTCACGCGCCGGTCGGTCGCTCGAGCGAGGTCGAAGACCGTGTCGACGGACGACAGGTCGTCGTCGACGAGGGCAACGTCCGCCGCGTCGGCCGCCATCGCGGTGCCGCCGCCGAGCGCGATGCCGAGGTCGGCGGCCGCGAGCGCGGGCGCGTCGTTGGTCCCGTCGCCGATCATGACGGTCTGGCCCCTCCGTTTGAGCCGTTCGACGGTCTCGGCTTTCCCCTCCGGCGGGACGCCCGCGAACACGCGGTCGACCGCGTCGTGTTCGCGAAAGCGGGTCGCTGCACGCGCGTCGTCGCCGGTGAGGACGACGACCTCGGTCCCGGTTTCGGAGATCGCCGTCAGCGTCTCCGCCCAGCCCTCCCGCAGGTCGTCGCCGACGATGATTACGCCCTCCGCGATACCGTCTCGGCCGACGGCGACCGGAACGCGGCCGGTTTCGCGGCTCTCGGCGATCCGTCGGTCGATCGCGTCCGGAACCGTCCAGCCGCGGTCACGGAACAGGTTCGGGTGGCCGACGACGATCTCGTCGCCGTCGACGACGCCGAAGATGCCGTTTCTGTGGCTCTCGAAGAACTCGACGCGTTCGGCGGCGTCGTCGTCGCTATCGGCCGCACCGGTTTCGGAGTCGGTCGCCGCGACCGCATCTCCCTCGACGGCACCGCCGTCGGCGACTGGCCGTTCGGCGGCGATTGCCTCACCGATCGGGTGGGCCGACTGGTGCTCGAGCGTCGCCGCCCGCTCGAGCAGGTCCTCGTCGCAGTCGGCGTCGACGACCGTCATGTCGCCGGTGGTCAGCGTCCCGGTCTTGTCGAAGACGACGGTGTCGGCGTCGCACAGCCGTTCGAAGACGCTGTCGTCGAAGACGACGATCGATCGATCGAGGGCGTCGCGGATCCCCGCGGCGACGGCCAGCGGCGTCGCCAGCCCGAGCGCGCAGGGACAGGAGACGATCAGGACGGTGAGTCCGACGAGGAGGGCGGTGGTGATACCGAACCATAGGAGGAGGTAGACGACCGTGACGACCGTCGCAAGGACGAGCACGAGCGGGACGAAGATCGTCGCCAGCTTGTCCGCAAGCTTCTGGATGCCGTGGGTCCCGCTCTGGAGGTCCCAGACGAGTTCACCGATGCGATCGACGGTGCTCGTGGCGTCCTCGCCGACGCGGATCGTAAGTGAGCCGTCCGAGACCGTCGAGCCGCCGACAACGTCGTCGCCGCCAATCTTGGTGACAGGAAGCGACTCGCCGGTGACGACCGCCTCGTCGACCGCGGCCTCGCCGTCGACGACCGTCCCGTCGATCGGGATCCGCTCGCCCGCGCGGACGACCACGCGGTCGTCCGGCTCGAGGTCGTCGACGGCGACCTCTTCCGTCTCGCCGGTCTCGAGGAGGCGTTTGGCTTCGTCGACCTGGACGGCCGTCAGGTCCGAGAGCCGCTCGGTCGCCTTCCGCTTGATCTCGGACTCGTAGTAGCCGCCGACGGAGACGATGACGACGATCGCGACCGTAACGTCGTAGTAGATGTGAGGGCCGCCGACGGCGATCGAAAGCGTGCTGTAGAGGTAGGCGCTGACGGCCGCGATCGCGACGAGCAGGTCCATGTTCGGCGAGCGCGTCTTCACGGCGACGTAGGCCCCCTGCAGAATCGGCTTTCCAGTCACGGCGAGCACGATAGTGGTGAGCGCACCGATGACGACGTAAAACGGCGTCGCGAGGTCGCTCGCCAGCGCCTGCGTGAAGAACTCCGTCGTCCGCTCGTCGTAGAACAGCCCGCCGAAGTAGGTGGGGTAGATGATGAGCAGGTACTGCATCATCACCGTCATTCCCATGAGCACGCCGACCGCGATCCGTCCCGTCGCCCAGTTGTCGGCTCGGCGACGGCTGATCGAGTCCTCGCGGTCGTAGGCGCTGTAGCCGAGGCGGCTGATCTCGGCTTTCAGGTCCTCGACGGACGCGACCGCGGGATCGTGGTCGATCCGCACCGTGTCGGTGACGTAACTGGAACTGACCGAACTCACGCCGTCGGTCTCGCCGGCGACCGACTCGATGAACGCCTCGCAGGTCGCACAGTACATCCCGTCGACCTCGAGGAACGTCGTCTCGTGACCGTCGGGAACGACTCGGGTCTCGTCCTCGTCGGATTCGTCCCGCGCGTCGCGGACGTCGTCGGCTTCCACCGCCTCGATGTCGCCGAGCGCGTCGTATACCTCGCGACAGCCGGCACAGCAGAACGCCTCGCCGTCGGCGGTGACGCCGCTCTCCTCGACGGGCAGTTCACACAGCGTGCAGGCGCGTTGGTTCGACATGGATGGTCGTGAGTTCCGTGAGTGTCGTCAGTGGGCTTCGTGGCCGCCGGGGGCGCCGAGTCCGTCGTAAAACGGCAGTTCGAGGTGAGGAACGTGGATTCCCAGGCTCATCAGCCCGTGGGCGAAGAGCACGTAGCCCAGCGCGACGAACGCGACCCCGAGCAGTCGGTGGACCCGTCGTCGGTGGGCCACGTCGACCGAGTCGATGATCGTCCCGTAGGCGAAGACGGCCGGCACCGTCCCGATCCCGAGCGCGGCGAGCGCGAGCGCGCCGCTGACCGGCGACCCGGTCGCGAACGCGTAGAGAAAGGCCGGGTAGAGGATCGGACAGGGGAGCAGCCCGTGCACCGCGCCGAGACCGACGATACCGGGGCCGTTCGCGAGCCGGTCGACGCGTCCCGCGAGCCAGCCGGTGAGTTGCTCGAGTCCGGGGAGCGAGATTCCACCGGTCGTCCGCCCCAGCGCGTAGTAGACGCCCGTCGCGATGACGAACGCGCCGACGAGGAGCCCGATCCCGCCGCGGATCAGCTCGACGACCGGCGTGAGTTCGGCCGTCGTGACGAACAACAGCCCGCCGAGCGCGCCGAAGAAGGCACCCAGGAGGGTGTAGCTCGCCGTCCGCCCGAGGTTGAACAGCGCGTGCTGGCGGACCTCGTAGGTCGAGAGGTGGCCCGCGCGTCCGGCGCTCGAGGCGGTCGTCCCGCCGTCGGTCGCGGCGCCATCCATCCGGCTCGCGTAGACCGTCACGAGCGGGCCGCACATTCCGACACAGTGGGCGCCGGCGAGTACGCCGATGAGAAGGAACAGCAGGACGTCGACGCCGAGGAACGTGAACGGGTCCATATCTTTACTCTCGAGGTGATCGTTGGTCGACCTAGTCAGCCAACGGTGTAGTGCGTTTCGCTCGAGGAACGGGTTTCGAGGATCGTACCTCGAGGCGCGTCGATCAGTATAGGCTGAGGCGTTATCAGTCGGTTTGTCTTGGTATCATCTTCTGATAAATGATGGTATACAGATAGAAACGGGCAACACAACCTCGAAAGCCCCCGACGCGGTCGAGTCGGGAGGCTCGCTGCGGTCCTCGCCTCCCACTGGTCGGCTGCGGTCCTTGCGTCGCCTGCCATCCTCGACCGCGCCGGCCCCTTTCAGTCCACCCATAGCCTCGTCCTCCCCAGCCGACTCGCTCGCTGTGCTCACTCGTCCCTCGCACGGCATCGCCGGCGCACCCTCGCAAGTGCTCGGGCGCACCGTCAGCGCGCGCCACGTGGCCGAGAGTGCGGCTCGAGCGCTGCGAGAGCCGCGCGAACCGGGGAAGGGCAGGGTTATGGCCGATCCTGGCGGACTGAAAGGGCGAAGCGGGCTCGCGCTGAAAGAGCGTCGCTGCGGTGGCTCTATCCGAACGCAGTGAGGATATCCACCGCAGCGGCCGCGAGCCTGCTGCGGGCTTTCGAAACGATATCTGAGACGATAGGACAGAGAAGACAGCAGCTAGTCGATTGAAAGAGTACCGCTCACTACGCTACTCGACGTACCGGTACTTCCGCTCGCCCATTCGCCCCCAGCCGTCGAAGACGAACTCCGACTCGGGAGCCGTGAACTCCTCGACGTCGACGTCCATGTCGTGGTTGTGGACGTCGTGGATCTCTTCGTAATCGTCCCAACTCATGTCGTAGCGGTTCTCGAGCTGTTCGTCGACGTTCAGGGCCTCGATTTCGTCCTCCCAGCCCTCCTGAATCGTCTCCGCGTGACCCTCCGCCTGGGCACCGGAGCCGTAGGAGCCGACGAGGAGTTTACTCCCCGCGAGATCGAGGCCGTTCTCGAGGCCGTGTTTCAGCGCGCTCACGCGGGCGACGTGGACCGAGCCGGTGTACCAGTTGCCGACCTCGCGGGAGAGGGTGAGGGTCGGATCGATCGTCGTCTCGTACCACTCCTGATAGGTGTCGGTGTCCTTGAGGGCGTCCATATACTCCCGCAGCGCGTCGTGGAACGCCTCGTCGTCGTCGAACGCTTCGGCGCGGGGCTGGCGACCGATCTCGTCGGCCAGTTCGTCCTCGATACTGGTGTCGCGGATCATGTGCCGGTAGACCAGCATCCCCGCCTTGCGGACCATCCCCGGGAACGGGGTGTGGAACGGGATGTAGGCGAACTGGTCCGGATGGGTTTCGCCGGCGACGCTCTCGTAGTCCTCCAGTGCCTCGCGCATGCGGGCGAGGTACACCTGCACGGAGCGTTTGCCGTCGACGGACGGGAACTGCTGGTTTGGTTTGAGGAAGTCCGTCTCGTCGGCCGAACCGTAGCCCTGCTCGGTCGAGAGTTCGACGAGGTCGGGGTCCTCGCTGATGAGCATCGCGACGGCACCCGCGCCCTGGGTCGCCTCACCGGCGTCACCGCGGGCGTACAGCGCCGTGTCGGTGGCGATGACCAGCGCCGAGCGACCGCGGTTTCGGCCGGCCTGGATCCAGTTGAACGCGTCGTCGAGGCTTTGAGTCCCGGCGATACAGGCGAACTTCCGCTCGCCCTTGTTCGCGTGGTGGAAGTCCTCGCCGTAGACCTGCTCGAGACAGCCAGCGACGTACGTCGAAACCGGCTTCGAGTTGTCGAAGGCGCTCTCGGTCGCGACGTCGATGCGACCGATATCGTCGGGCTCGAGGCCCTTGCGTTCCATCAGCCGGTGGGCGGCGTTGGCACCCATGGTGACGATGTCTTCGTAGCTGTCGGGGAACGAACTGGCGTTGAGACCGAGTCCCTTCGTGTACTTCTCGGGGTCCTCGCCCTTCTCGGGCGCAAAGGTCCCGGGTAAGTCGAGTTTGAGATTCCCGGTCCAGATTTCGATGGCGTCGATACCGACTGCAGTCATGCATCGAGAATGCGGGCCGAGATACATGATATTGTCGTTCGATATTTCGTCAGCTGTCGATCATCGAAGCGAGTGAAACATTTCGGACATCGCTGACGACCGACGGGGACCGTCTCACGGATCGTCGTCGGTCCACCGATCTACCACCGCCCCGTCCGAGTCGAAGAGCAGGAGGGTGATCTCGTACGCATCTCCGCCGGTACCGCCACCGGGGTCGTGGTCGAACGTACCGTCCGCATCCGATTGCTCGAGTACGTCCGTCGCCCACGCGTTATCGAGGTTTCGGAACTCCGCCCAGACGGAGCCGACCGCTGCCGACTCCGCAGTGTCGTACTCGACCGTGTACTGGGACTGCCCCGGATTTCCGCCGTCGGTAACGGACGGGGAGTCGAACTGTGGACTCGTCGCCAGATCGAGCTCGTCGTTTCCGCTCGGGTTCGTGCCGTCGGCGGTATCGTCGTACGTCCGGCTATCGACCAGCACACCGTCGGTATCGTAGACGCGGAGTTCGATCTCGAACTCGTCGTCGATTCGGTTCCCCGAGAACTCGAGCCGTCCGCGGGGACTCGAGTCGGTTTCGGTGGTGATCGCACCGCTGTTGCGGTTTCTGAAACTGGCCTCGACTCGATCGAACTCGTCCCGGTTGTCGACGTCGTACGAAACGAAGTATCGGGCGGAGTCGTCGTTCGGCTGACTCCAGTCGTCGACCCGGCTTCCGTCCAACTGCGGTGACGACGGTGAGGACGGATCGTCGCCCGTATCGGGGGTGCTGCCGTCCGCCGTGTCGGTGACCGTTCTCTCGTCGAGCACGTCGCCGTTCGTATCGAACGCGGTGATCGTAATCGAGTACGTATCGCCCGCCGAACCGCCCTGACTGTACGCAACTGTGCCTCGAGAGTCGGATCGCTCTTCGTCGGTCGCCGAGTCGTCGACCTCGTTTGTGAACTCGACTTTGACGTACTCGAACGACGGATCGGTCACCTCGTACGACACCGAGTAGTGGACGACGTCGTTCGTCGTCTCGTCCGTAACCGACCACCTGAGTCCGTCCGTCCCTGATTCCGAATCGTGGGTCGGCGGATTCACGCGCACGGCGCGTCGGTCGCTGCTCCCGCCGCTCGAAACGTACACGTCGATCGTGGAGCCGTCGCTCGAAACCGCACTCGAGTCGAACTCGAGCGTCGTCCGGTTCCGGCCGGACGCGTTCGTCGTTCCCGAGTTATCGAACGCGTCGATGACTCCGTCGTCGTCGCTTACTGCGTACGAGACGCTCGCACCCTCGACAGCGCTTCCTTCGTTTGCCGCGTTCATCGTGAGGCTGAGCGGATCGTCAGCGTCGACTTCGGTGGGGGTGGTGTCTTCCCAGACGGTCTCGTATACCCCTGTGGTACCGCCGACGTTCGACTCCGTTCGACGAACGGCAAACTCGTCGCTCGATTCCCCAGCGCCATCGATCCCGACGCGAGCGACTCGCAGACCGTACTCGTCGTTCGCCAGTTCGATCGTGAGCGTGCCGCTTCCCTCGATGCGGTCGTATCCAGCCACTCTCGCGCCGTCTTCGCCGTCGTCGAACGTCGTCCCGACCGTCTCGTTCCACACCCCCGGCGAGTCGGTCGGAATTGTCATCGTGATGGTCTCGTTCCCGTCGGGTTCGATCGGAACCTCGTCGGACGGGCCGCTGAGCGCGGTCGGATCGAGGGAGACGGTTCCGCTGGCCGATCTCGAGAATTCGCCCTCGAGCAGGACGAGCGTGATCGATCGATCCGAGAGCAGCGGCTGATCGGTCAGCGAGACCTGTGCGTCGTCGAAGTCGTTGAACGCGAACCCGTGTTCGATCCGCGTCGTCGGCGCGGTCCGGTACTCGTGGTACGACGGCGCGTACGCGAGCGTCGTCGTCTCGTGATCGCCGAGCAAGTCGTCCGGGGTTCCGTCGTACTCGGCATCGTTACCCGCGATCGTCGCGTTCTCGATGCGGATGGTTTTCGTTCCCGTCGTCTCGAGAGTCCCCGTCGGTGCCGGCGGATTGGTTGCGACCGTTCGGGTCGGGTATTGGGTGCCGAGCGTGACGGACGTCGACTGGGTCCCGCCCTCGGTACCCACGTTCTGGATCGCGTTGCGAAGGTCCTGCAACTCGGTGTGAACGCGCTCGTTGTGGTCGAACTCGACTCCTCGATTCTGCTCCGGAACGGCGTTGACCTGATAGAGCGCGAGCGCGGAGAAGACGATCGCGAGCAGCAGTATCGCCCCGATCTGGACGGTGACTGCTCGGTCGGCTTCCCGACGTACCATAGCCGTGGATAGTCTCGGCAGCGTAAACGTGTACTGGCCGAGCGCGGCTCGGCTCGACCGTCCTCTGCGAACCGCTGCCGGAGAGGATTACCGTGTAACAGCAGTTCCGAAGACGATCGTCGAGCGGGATCTACGGAGCCATCGCCGGAGAAAGGGGTGGCTTACTATGTATCGCGTTGGGGTACCAGCGACCCGAATGAGACCCGTGGAAGACCGATTCGAGAGCCACCTCGTCGAGGGGGAATCCGTACGAACGCTCGACTCCGGGCGGCTCTTGGAGGACGCCATCGGTAGCCGGACGGTGATCGGACTGACCGACCGGCGGCTATTGTGCGTCTCGACGTCGAACGAGTTCGTGGACGTCAGATACGATTACATCTGTTCGATCCGAAGCCGGGAGCGCTCGAAAGTGACGTATCGGTCACCGGACGGCCCGAACCGACTGACCCACCTCGTGGCCGGACTGGTCGCACTGGTCGTCCTCGCTGTCGGCGTCGTCGAGACCACGACGGCGAGTGCGTTCCAAGGCGTCGTCACGGGTGGACTCGCCGCCGTAACGATCGCCGTCGCGGTCGGGATCGACCGCGTTCGTAACCGACCCGGCGTCGCACGGGCCCACGAACCGGTCCTCGTCGGGGCCGGTGTGCTCGCGTTGGTGATACTCGTCGTCCTCGGTCTCGTTGCGACGAGTACGTTCGCACCGCTGTTCGCCCTCGTGACACTCGGCGGGCTGGCTCTCGTCGGCTACGCGTTCCGTTACCGGACCGACCTCGGAAACGTGGGGTTCGACAGGCGTCGCGAGACGCACCTCAGTATCAACACGGTCGACGGTGAGACGATTCGGTTCGTCGTCGACGTCGACTCGGAACTCGATCGCGAGCTCAGCGTCTCCGTCCACCAGCGCGACCCCGACGGGGTCGAACTGTCGATGGTTCGTTCGCCCTCGGACTGACGCTACGCAGTCCGGCGTGGGACGTCGCTCGAGAAACGACCACGGGGTCGGGAGTAACACCAGCCTACATCGGGTAAGTCTCCGATAGCACGCCCGTGCCGCATTCGAGGTCGATCCCATCGTCAGTCACGACAACCGGTCAAAACAGCCGTGACAGTACGTCGCGTGCGATGGGTTCGTCGCTCCACACGCCGAACACGGGACGCTCGAGGACGCTTCACCGTCGACCGTCGCGACAGACGCCAGCACGTCGTCGGAGCCGCGTCCCTGTTCGTACAGCCACCGATCGATGACGGCATCGTCCCGCAACCGCTCCAATCCGCGCATCAGCCCCAGAAAAAGAAGCGTCGGTGCGATCATGACGAACACCGCCACGGCGATACGACCGATGGTCGTCAGGGTTCCGGGATCGTCCATGTGGACCGGTACCACTCGAGACGTACAAAACGGCTTCTATCGGGTCGAGACGGCCACTGATTGGAGAATTGGACGTTCGTTTCGAAGGGAGTGTACGAACCAGCGAGACGACGCGCTACTCGTGGCTCGAGAAAATGAGCGAGAATGACTATGTCTATGGTATCTAATTTGATGGTTGCAGAACTCGAGGCCAGTAAGGATGTTATCGAACAGGAACTCAAACACGAGAAGGACAATTCGGACTTTGATGGAGATGCAAATCTCCTCGAGCTACTGAAACGAGGAGATTGCTACAGGAAGCTCGGCTGGGATGCTCCGCGAGAAGTGGTCGTTGAGGGATCTGCGGCCCTAATGGATCTGCCTAACGAAGTCGAGGAATGCGGATTCCTGTTCGACTTTTATGTAGCAAAACTGCTACCGTGGCCGCTGGATGAAGCATATCTGGCACAGACCATTGCGGAGTTCGCATATTCCCATGCGATACCGATCGGGGTGGGGATTGCCTCAGGTTCGAGTCGCTGGTGGGCCGCCTATTGATAAAAATCGACTCTGTTGAAATTTTCAGTAGATGATAGGTTGAGCACCCTCACGGTAAGTACAGGTGATGGACTGAACACTCTATGTGGATAGCACAGGTACGCGATATTTCGATTGTGACTTATTGTGCTTGACCACTAACCAGCGGTATGAGCATTATTGCCGAGTTTTCCGTCAAATCCGATGATTTCGCACTGAACCACGCACTCACAGCGGCTCCGCAGATGATTGTCGAGATCGAGCAGGTTGTGGCGACGGTAGAAGATCGGATTATGCCGTATTTCTGGGTGAGTGGTGGTGATCACACGGAGTTTGAAGATGCGTTTCACGACGATGCATCCGTGACAAACACCACTGTTATCGACGAAGTAGAGGGAGCGAGATTGTATCGTGCCGAGTGGACGGAAAACGTTGAGACTATCATCTATGCATATGTCAAACTCGGGGCGACACTCTTGCAAGCAATCGGCAAAGCGGAAGATTGGGAATTACGAATGCGATTCGATAATCGGGACTCACTCTCGGAATTTCAAGAATACTGTGATAAAACCGACATCTCATTTGAACTCAATCGATCCCAAGAGCAGGAGCAGCCGATGGCGAGCGCCCAGTACGATCTCACACCAACGCAACGGGAGACACTGGTAACTGCGCTTGAAGCAGGCTACTATGAGGTCCCACGGGCAGTGACAATGAAGGAATTGGCGGAACAAATGGGGGTTGCCCAGCAGACACTCTCAAACCGATTTCGCGCTGCATACAACAATCTCATTACGAGTACGTTGACGATCAGCCATCCAGATGAGGAGGAAGACTAATTTGTCAACTACAGAATGTCTCGATTCTACTGCCAAAGTAGTACTATACAGCCCTTCACCTCTTCCGCAAGGGGACTTTTTATCCCTTTATGGTTGGGACCGCTACCGAGTTCAATACACTTCTCGAACTGTGTCAGGACCGACATCGTCGTATCGTTCTTGCCGTACTTGCAACTGAACAGCGGTCGCTAACAGTGAACGATCTCACGAAGGCAATCGTCAAACATAATCATCACACACCGCTGACAGAGATTTCCAAAGAAGAATCAAAGCAGATTCGGCTGTCACTGTACCACATCCATATCCCGAAGTTAGAAGACCTATCGCTTGTTACATACGATCAGGAACGCCAACTGGTTGAACCTACCTCCCAGTTCGATCAGTTGCAACCCCAGTTGTCAGCCATCATTGACGCTGTCCCTGATCTTGACCCACCAGTTGCGCTGTGAGATCGTTCACAGTCATCTTTGAATGACGTGGTACTTCTGTTCTGTTCAGTCCTGTGTAGAGCATAGACGACGGTCAATATGCATCTGTAGTGTGCGTGTGTTTCATACCAAAACAGGTCTAAAGAATGGTTCAACAAAGCCAACGGACCCCCATGTTTCGTCAAACCTGAGCCATCTCTAAAATCGGTGAGCCAGAGCTTCCGTAAGCGTATAATCCTCGCGTATTTTAAAAAGCGTCTTACTCCTGAGTTCCTTCAGGCTCGAGAGGTGTAGGCGGAATCTTCTCAGGGGGCGTAGTCACTTCCGTCCTATCGCTTGAACCTGGACCTTCCATGTCTCGCCTGGACTTCCCTGCACCTCAGCATTGCATCTGTTTCCACCGACACATTGCATCCCCATCACCGAATTGTCTCGAGCTTTGAGGGGGGAGGGACATATCAATTATTTTAATGGGCATCATCCGTACTCACAGTATTGTTATTGTCCTTCGAGCGCAGGCATTTTGGAAAGGGATACACGCCTGTCTTCCCCTAGGCCTCCAACACCCTACTCCCCGGGATTCTGGGCGTACAAGTGTCTCGAGTGAGGGAGTCACAACTATTCGCTCAGAGGACAGCCGAGACGATCTGTATCTCGTCTTTACGCTCAGTCGCTGATGAACTTGTTATCCCGCCAGTTGACACCGCTCTGTCCCGAGGCGTTCTCGCCGGGCCCTTCGACGACTTCGATGTCGGCCGGCCGAGGCTCGCCCTCGACGATCCGGGTCGCCTCGAGGTCGCCGTCGCGCTCCGAAATCGCGGTCAGCGTCCCCTTCTCGGCGGCTTCGGCGATCCCACAGAGAACGAGGAACATCTGGTACTGTAACAGCGAGTTCTGCAGGACGGTTTCGCGGTCGCCTTTGAACGCCGCGAACTCGACGAGTTCGGATTCGATCTCCTCTTCCTCCTCTTCGTCCCAGCTGAAGGACTTCTGTCGGCGTTCGTCCGGATCTTCCTCGTAGACCCGGTTTTCGGTGACGCTGGCCTTCAGTTGGGCGGTCGGCGTGTACTTGCTGACCGACTCGTCCTCGGCGACGGCCTTGAGGATGAGCGTGTTGTTTCGCCGCGTTATCTCTACGTCGGTGACGCCATCCGGATACGTGGCCTCATCGATGTGTTCGCGGAGGTCTTCGAGGGGCAGTTCGAGGGTCGAGTGCAGCCGATATACGTGTCTGGATTCCTCTGTTGACATAGTGGGATGGTCTGCGGCGATAGTCGCTGAGTTCCTAGTACGAGTGCGTGACTTATATGACCTGCTATTGAATACGTGGCCGATTCGCCCGGATAAATTTAATGCCGAACTCCGCGTTCGGATTACGCCGCCTCGAGCGTTTCGGCCAGTTCGTCGCGTTCTTCGAGCTCCTCGAGGACGTCCGAGCCGCCGACGAACTCTCCGTCGACGTACGTCTGCGGGATCGTCTCCCACCCGCTGTGGCGGTTGAGCGCGGTGCGGTACTCGTCGAGCGAGTCGAGGACGTCGACGACCTCGACCTCGTCGCGATACTGGGAAATGAGGCCGAGTGCCTTGCGGGAGTAGCCACACTGGGGCATCAGTTCGGTCCCCTTCATGAAGAGAACGACCTCGTTTTCGTCGATGAGTTCGTCGACCTGTTCGTCGACTTCGTCCTGATCGAGACCCTGGTTCGGTGGGAAGTCCATGGTCGTCGTATGTCGGCGAAGGGGGATAGACCTTGCGTCATTACCGTTGTGATCGACCCCGTGGCGACGGAAACCGACGTGGGTCAGGACGGATCGAGCCTGACGATTCGATCGACGTCCTCGAGCGGGAACTCGCCGCCTGCACGCCCACGCCGGTTCGACGTAAGCAGGTACAACGAGCCGTCGGGGCCGGGTTCGAGGTGTCGGAGACGGATTCCGTGAGACAGCCGGCCAGCGTGGCGGTCGACCGGCCGGCCGCTGCGAGCCCGCGTCGCCGCACTGGGATCTCGGCGCATCCCGCGAGCGGTTGAAACGGCTGACACTCTGGTGTCTCGAAGCAGCTTGCATCCCGGCGTCGCTCGAAGCAGCTTGCATCCCGGCGTCGCTCGAAGCGGCTCGCGTCCCGACTTAGCTTCCCTCCTCGCCGGTCGGCAGTTTGGCAACCGAGAGCCAGAAATCGGTGTACACCTCGATGGTGTCCATAAATTCACCCGGTTCGACCGCCTTGTGGAGACAGGCGTTCGCGTGTTTCTCGTAGGATCGACGGACGTCGCCGTCGTCTTTCGAGCCGGTCAGGACGGTGACGGGAATGTGCTTGAGATCGGGGTCAGCTTTCACTTCCGTCAGCACGTTCTCGCCGCTCGTCCGTGGAATGTTCCAGTCCAGTAATACCAGATCCGGCCTCGGCGCGGTCCCGTGATCGCCGCGTCGGTAGAGGAAATCCAGTGCCTCGTCTCCGTCCGAGACGATGTGAAGTCGATTCGCGTTCGGACAGTCGCGAAGCGCTTCCTCGACGAGCCGTGCATCCCCCGGATTGTCCTCGATCAACAGCAGATCTGCGGGCCGCCTCGGATGCGAGGACGAATCGCTCATACCCCGGTTATTCGATCCGACGACGGATGAAGGCACTGCCTGAACACAGTGACTGTCTCCGATAGCGTACGTATCCACGGCGAAAAATGTCCGTACAGTGAATAGTACCGAATCGTGCTCGAGAGCGCGCTCACGTGGGTACGGTCGGGCCTTTCGACACGTTTCGTTCGCCACCGATCGCTGTGAGCCAAGGTGTGTAGGTGTCGCATCTATGTCCGTGAGGGCTGTGGGATACCGTAGTGGAGATGGATCAACGGGATGCGTTTCGAGTACTCGCAAGTGCGGACCGTCAACTCATTCTTCACGAGTTAGTCGATCACGACGGATCGATATCCGTCGACGCGCTCTCGGAACAGGTCGCCGCACGGCGACACCGCATTTCGACCGAGTCGGTGAGCGACGCGCAAGTCGACCGAGCACAGGTCCGACTGATCCATCTGCATTTCCCCCAGTTGCTGGAGCGAAACATCATCTCCGTCGACTGGACCGACGACGAGGTGTCGCTGGCCGATACCGAGCACGTCGACGTGTTGCTCGAGGCCGCCGAGGAACTCGACCCGTGGCCACCGAACGACATGCCGGGCAAGTACTCCCAGTAGCCTCGAAAATCGGACGGCGATTCGAACCGGTACGGCAATCGGGACCGCTCAATCCGCGGCCGGCGACGGTGACAGCACGTCGATCTTCTCTGCGGCGTAGCCGAAGACGTTGCGATAGCCGTTCGGCGACATGAGAACCGGGTAGAACGGCTCCTGTGCGACCTGCGTGTCGCCGTCGGCGGCAGCAAAGGGGTCTCCGGGTTCGACTTCGGCGAAGTTCTCGACGAAGACCTCGTAGGTATCGGCTCGTTCCTTGCGAATAACGTCGGTGAGCCGGTAGACCGGGAGATCGCGGGACACCGTATCGCCGGGCAACACGCCGACGGCCGTCAGGAACGCTCGCGTGAGACGATCGGCGTTCTGGGCGGCCGTCTCGGAGCCCTGGAGTCCGCACTCGACTTCGATCGTCTCGATCTCGGAGAAGAGCCGTCCCTCCGCGAAGTTACTCGTCTCGACCATCGCGGCGACCGGGAGCTGTGGGACCAGTTCCGTCGCCGTCTCGCTGAGTTCGTTGACGATCGCGAACGGCTCCGCGTGGCTCTGCGTCGAGTGCATCGAGAACGTTAAACAGCCCTCGAGTTCCTCGATGAGTTCGTGTGCGAGCCGGCCTTCGTGAGTCTCTGCGTCTGGGTCGCCCGGGAACGCGCGGTTCAGATCTTCGTCGACGAACCGCACTTGCCGCTCGAGGGCGGCCTCGTTGACGACGACGAGCTTGACCGGCCGTTCGACGGGCGGACGTTCGTCGAGCAGCCGCGTGACGGCGCGGACGCCGCAGGGCTCGTCCCCGTGGACGCCCGCGACAACGGCGATCTCCGGCGTTCCCGACCCGAGCTGTGCAACTCTCATTGTCGAATGGACGGGCTCGGTGGCAAAAGGCGATTCGGTCTCTCACGTACGCGAGAATTCAGGAACGGAGACTCGTTGCCGTCTACCACGGTACAGTACGGCCATTGTCAGCGTGACCCATCATCGACCGGCATCGACCTGTCACTCTTCGAGCCCGTCTACGTACTCGAAATCGACCGCTCGAGCCGTCGGTCGCTCGCCGTCGATGGGAATCCGCCAGTCGTCGATCCGGCTGGGCTCCTCGAGGGCGTTCGTCAGCGTCGTCCTGACCTCGAGGAGGTCGACGCCGTAGTAGTCTCGAGGGACGCCGTGGAAGTACTGCAGCGCGGTCCGAAAGAGCGATCGCATGCCGCCGTCGTCGTGGAAGTCGACGCGTTTGTACGCGCCGGCGGCGACCTGAACCATCCCGTGGAGGAACGCACTTTCTGGAGTTCCGCGGCCGTAGTTGTACCACTCCAGTTCGAAACAGTCGTGGCTCTCGTGGTACGCCCCGACGTTGAACAGCCGGACGCCGTGGACCGTCGCTCGACGGAGCGTCGCGTGTTCCCAGCGCCCGTCGGCGGCGAGCCAGCCCGTCGGCGTGTCGCTCCCGGCGGGTGGCGCAACCGACGGGTCGCTGGTGTGGTCGTCCATACCCATCGTTGGCCGAGACGACGGGTAATTCCATGGCATGGACCGTCCGGGAGCCCCGAATTACCGTTTAATGTCGGCAGTGGGACAGCCGGATGCTTATCGCCGTACGGTTCCGTATCGAAGCTAGATGAGATACCCCATCGGACGATGTCAACACTGCGGGGAACGCCTCTACGAGCACATCGAGGGCGATTACCAGTGTCTGAACTGCGAGCGACGGTACGCGATTGCCGAACCCACAGCGCAGCCGGCCTGAAGCTGCGGGCCCAACGGTATAGGGTGTAACGCACGAACCACTGGACATGGAGACGCGATGGGCGACCGTCGACGGAGTTCACCTGCAGCTGCCAGCAGACTGCACTGTCGATGACCTTCGAGACGAACTGCACAAGCCAGCCGACGCAGCGCTGATCGCAGTCACGGGCGACCTCGTCTCGATCGTTCACGAGGAGGAGCGACCGCTCTCGGAGATGGTCGCTGGCTGTGCGGACACGTACTACTTCAAACGGCCGGACGAACCCGACCGAAACGACGTGCTGGCCGCACCGGAGATCGACGCCGCACTCGAGGAACCGATGTCCGACGAGACCACGTTTCAGCGACCCGGAATCGACCACTGAGCGCGCTCGTCGCGGCTCGAGGAATCCCGTCGGACGGTTCGTTTATCCCGTTCGCCGGAGAACTGAACGCATGAGCGTCATCGCGGAGTTCTCCGTCAAATCCGACGACTTTGCCCTGTATCACGCCCTCACGGCGGCACCGCAGATGGTCGTCGAGATCGAGCAGGTCGTGGCGACGATGGAAGATCGAATTATGCCGTATTTCTGGGTTATCGGCGGTGATCACGCGGAGTTCGAAGACTCGTTTCACGCCGACGAATCCGTGACGGACATCGCTGCGATCGACGAAGTCGAGGGGGCCAGACTGTATCGCGGGGAGTGGACGCAGAACGTCGAAAGCATCGTCTACGCCTACGTCGAACTCGGAGCGACGATTCTGCAGGCGATCGGGCGGGACAACAACTGGGAACTTCGGATGCGATTCGACGATCGAGGCAGTCTCTCGGAATTTCGATCGTACTGTGACGAGAACGGAATCTCGTACGAACTCAACCGGATCCAGGAACAGGAACAGCCGATGGCCAGTGCCCAGTACGATCTCACGCCGACGCAGCGCGAGACGTTACTGGCTGCACTCGAGGCGGGCTACTACGAGGTTCCGCAGAAGGTGACGATGAGCGAACTGGCAGACCGCATGGACATCACCCAGCAGGCGCTCTCGAAACGATTTCACGCTGCACACGAAAATCTCATCACGAGCACGTTGACGATCAGTCATCCGGACGACGAGTAACGCTCCGGAGGCGGAGAATTCACACGTCACCCATCGAGGTTGTCTATACAACCCCCTTCCTCTTGGGAAACGAACCGCTTTGTTCACCTGTGCACTCCCCCAAACAGTCACACGAAGCCACTACTGCCCTCTTCGAGGGCCTCGCACATCCCCGTCGTCGGTACGCGATTCGGTGTCTCCAGGAGTACGACACGCCGATGGCGCTGGCCGATCTGGCCGACGAGATCGCAGTTCGGGAGTACGAGGAGCCGCTCAGGGAGATCTCTGCAGAGACGGTGAAGCAGGTCTATCTCTCGCTGTATCACACGCATATTCCGACGTTAGCGGCTGTAGACTGCGTTCGGTACAGTCAGGAACGGGATACGGCTGCGTTGAGTGAACGAGCGGAACAGTTCGAGGACGTTCGATCGGCAATTCGACCCACCCATGTCACAGGATAGCGAGCGATCGAAAGTGGCTGCCCGATGCTGTGAGTGCGGGGCGGTCTACTCCGCGTGGATACTCTCCGACGACACGGTTCAACCGATCGGACGGAAAGACGGCTGTCGATGTGGCGGTGACTCGTTCGAGGCGATCTCGACGTAGTGGGTGTGGCTCGCGAACGAGGACGAAACGCGTCCACTGCGTTCGGTCGATACACTCTCTTGCTACCCAGTGACTGTGGGTCACCGTGGTGATTCTCCGGGGCTCCGGCGGATTGTTCGTTCGACGACAACATAACGGAGGTCAGTTACGCACGGGGCACAGTCGCACGCTCCGCTATCGAACGGCTCCCTGAACGAAACCAATTATGGTTATCTTCCAGGAAAATAGGAACCGAAGGTGGTTATATATGTGGGCGAGTGCGAACAGCACTGTATGAACACCGCTGGCGACCGCGTCGGAACTCGTGTGAGTCGCCGCACGGTGCTCGCGACGACCGGTAGCCTCTCCGGCCTCGGTGTCGCGGGCTGTCTCGGCGGCTCTACGAGCGCGGTGCGCGTGCTGGCAGCGGGCAGTCTGGCACGTACCGTCGAGGAGCACGTCGGCCCAGCGTTCAGGGAGGAAACGGGAATCGAGGTCCGCGGCGAGTACTACGGCGCGAACGCCGTGATGCGGATGGTCGAAGACCGGACCAAACACCCCGACGTCGTCGTGAGCGCCGACGCCACGCTGCTCCGGGATCGGTTGTACGGTGCATTCACCGACTGGGACGTCGAATTCGCAACCAACAGCGTCGGAATCGGGTACACCGAGGAGACGGCGTTCGGACGCCGCCTCGAGAACGGCGAGCCGTGGTACGAACTGGCTCGGGAAGCCGACGAGGGTGACCTCGCGATCGGCGATCCGAACCTCGATCCGCTGGGCTATCGCGCCGTCCAGGCGTTCGAACTCGCGGCGAACGAGCACGGTCTCGACGGGTTTCGCGAGGAGCTGCTGGAGATCGTCTACGAGGAACCGGAAGAGCCACAGCTCATGGTCGGCGTCGAGAGCGGGTCGCGCGCCGGTGCGATCGTCTATCGCAATATGGCGGTCGATCACGGGATACCGTTCCTCGAGTTCCCCGACGAGTACAATTTCGCCGACCCCGAGCTGGCCGATCACTACGCGACGGTCGCGTTCACGACGGACGAAGACGGCTACACGGCCGAGGGCCGTCCGATCTGCTACAACGCGACGGTCACCGACGACGCCGACGAACCGGACGCCGGCCACCGACTGGTACAGTTCCTCGTCGATCGACCCGACCTGCTCGAGGACGCGGGGTTGACGGTCGGAGCGAGCGTCCCCCGCTCGAGCGGTGCGGTTCCGGAGGCGGTCGACGTATGAGCCGCTCCGAAACGACTCGACTCCGTCGGCGGAGTCGGACGCCGGAGCTACTCGTCCCCGCAGCGCTCGGCGGACTCGTTGTCGCGTACTTCGCGCTTCCCTTCGTCACCTTTCTCTCTCGAACGGGGACGGCGACCGTCGCCGCCGGGCTGTCGACGCCCGAGGCACGGGCCGCGATTCGCAACTCGCTGCTCACCGCGCCGGTTTCGACGGCGATCGCGACGATCCTCGGCGTGCCGCTCGCGTACGTCCTCGCTCGGACGTCGTTCCCCGGAAAGCTCCTCGTCGAAGCGCTGGTGATCCTTCCGCTCGTCGTCCCGCCCGTCGTCGGCGGCGCGATGATCGTCACGGCCGTCGGACGATTTACCCCGATCGGCTCCGCCGCGGCCGCTGCGGGCATCCCGCTCACCGACAGCCTGGTGGGGATCGTCCTCGCCCAGACGTTCGTCGCCGCCCCGTTCGTCATCATCACCGCTCGAGCCGGATTCGGTGCCGTCGACGAACGTCTCGAACAGGCCTCTCGATCGCTCGGCTACGGGCCGCTCGAGACGTTCTGGAACGTCTCGCTGCCGTTAGCCCGCGGCGCGATACTCGCCGGAATCAGCCTGACGTTCGCCCGAGCGATCGGCGAGTTCGGCGCGACGATGATGGTCGCCTACAACCCGCGCACGATGCCGACGCGCATCTGGGTCGACTTCATCACCGGCGGGATCGATGCGATCGTGCCGATGGGGCTCGCCCTGTTCGTGATCACGCTCGTCGTTCTCGCGGCCGTCCAGCGGTTCGGTCGGGTTCCGACGGTGATCGATCGATGATGCTCGAACTCGAGTCGCTCACCCACCGATACGGAACCGAACTGGCCGTCGACGACGTCTCGTTCGGCGTCGAGGAGGGCGAACTCGTCGCGCTGCTCGGCCCGAGCGGCTGTGGCAAGACGACGATCGTTCAGGCGGTCGCCGGTCACGTTCGCCCGACGGCAGGGCAAGTGACCCTCCGCGGCACGGACGTCACCGACGCGCCGCCCGAATCCCGACGGGTGAGCGTGGTCTTTCAGCAGTCAACGCTCTACCCCCACATGACCGTACGTGAGAACGTCGCGTACGGTCTCGGAGCGCGCGGTATCGAACCGGAACGGCGGGCCGACGTCGCACGCGAGTACCTCGAGTTGGTCGACCTCTCGGAGCAGCGCGATGCGTACCCGTCGGAACTGAGCGGCGGGCAACGGCGCCGGGTCGAACTCGCTCGAGCGGTCGCCCCACGGCCGGACGTATTGGTGCTCGACGAACCGCTGTCGGCGCTCGATCGGTCGCTTCGCGAACGCCTGCGAGACGAAATCGGTCGCATTCAGCGGGAAACCGGCGTCACGACGCTGTTCGTCACGCACGATCAGGAGGAGGCGATGGCGCTGGCCGATCGACTCGTCGTGATGGACGACGGGAGCGTCGCCGGCACCGGGACGCCGCGCACGCTCTACGAGTCTCCTCCGTCGCCGTTCGTGGCGTCCTTCCTCGGTCGATCGAACACGCTCTCGGCGACCGTCGCCCGGCGGGAGCCGCTGACGCTCGAACTCGGTGAACAGGAACTTGCGCTGTCAGACTCGAGAACGGACGTTTCGTCCGGTTCTGTCGTCACGTGTCACGTCCGTCCGGAGGATCTCACACTGAACGCTGCCAGCGCAACCGGGCCCGACGGCACGGCGTCGTCGGTGCCGGGGACAGTGACGCGCGTCACCGATATCGGCCGCCGCTACGACGTGGTCGTTCGACTGGAGACCGGTGACGAGATCGTTCTCGAGCAGACAGTATCACCACCGCCGACGGGTGAGTCGGTTTCAGTGGGTTTCCGCGAGGAGAACGTGACGATATTCGGGGCAGATCAGAGAGACCGCACTGGTGTCGACGTCTCGAGTAAGTGAACGGAGATCAGCGATAACGGCCTGATTTGTTTTCGAAACGTTTCGTCTGGTCCGTTCGGGTCACAGTTACGACTCGCGAATTTGCTCGTCGGAAAATGCTCCGTCAGGGATTTGAACCCTGGTCATCGGCTCGAAAGGCCGAAATGATTGGCCGGACTACACCAACGGAGCGTTCACTTCGTTCACGCACCGAGCCTCGACGGACTCCGTCCGTCTCAACAACGGAGCGTGTGTTACTCTGCAATCAGTCATTGCCGAGGCCTAGTAAAAAGCGTTCCGTTCCGAGTCGACGGTGGCACACGCTGACGTACCTGAACTTCACGCACGATACACACACCAGCGTTCACCACAGTCCGCCGCCATCTCAACGTTTTTGAAGCCCCGCCACGACGCTTCTCGCATGAAATACGTTCGATTCCGTGACCCGGCCGGTGCCGTCCGACGCGGCGAGTTCGAGAGCGGCCACGTTCACTTCGCGAACGAGAGCTACAGTCTCGAGGACGACGCGATCGACGTCCTGCCACCGTGTGACCCGTCGAAGATCGTCTGCGTCGGCCGCAACTACGCCGACCACGCCGCCGAGATGGGGAACGACGTGCCGGACCGGCCGTCGATCTTCCTGAAGCCGCCGAACGCGCTCGCCGGTCACGGCGACACCGTCACCGCCCCCGCGGGAAAAGAGCGGATCGACCACGAGGCCGAACTCGCCGTCGTCATCGGTGAACAGTGTCGCCACGTCCCCGAAGCCGAGGCGATGGACGTCGTCGAGGGTTACACCTGCCTCAACGACGTCTCGAATCGGGACGACCAGCAACAGGAACAGAACTGGATCCGCGGGAAGGCGTTCGACGGTTCCGCGCCGATCGGGCCGCTGCTCGCGACGCCCGACGAGGTGCCCGACGACGCGAGCGTCCGGTCCCGCGTCAACGGCGAGCTGAAACAGGACGGCTCTCGCGAACAACTCATCTTCACCATCCCGGAACTCATCGCCGAAATCACGACGTACATGACCCTCGAGCCGGGCGACGTGGTCTCCACTGGAACCCCCGAAGGCGTCGGACCGCTCGAGGACGGCGACGAAGTCGAGATCGAAGTCGAA
This sequence comes from Natronorubrum halobium, assembly GCF_051351675.1. Taxonomy (NCBI): domain Archaea; kingdom Methanobacteriati; phylum Methanobacteriota; class Halobacteria; order Halobacteriales; family Natrialbaceae; genus Natronorubrum; species Natronorubrum halobium. Next base: position 3,631,437 of record NZ_CP195595.1, on the reverse strand, counting down.
GGCGTCGGGACGCTGTCGCACTCGATTCGGCGTCCCTGAGAGGGTTCGGCTCCGACGCTCCGATCATTCAGCCATCAAGTCGATCAGTCCGACCGACTCGAACCGAACCGTTTTCGCCCCGTTCGGGTGAAGGTAGTCGTATGACCGTTCGATTCGGCGCGGTGACCGTCGACTGGTTCGGCCTCGCGACGATTCGGCTCGAGGGCCAGACGGGTGCCGTCATCTACGTGGATCCCGGCCCGGAGACGTACGGCGTCCTCGATGGCCTCGAGCCGCGGGACGGCGACCTGATCCTCGTCAGCCACGACCACCACTACGATCCCGACTCGATCCGGCGGGTGGCCCACGAGGACGCCATCGTCGTCGTCCACGAATCGATCGACGCCCGCGAGATCGATCGGCAGGTCGAACAGCCCGAAAGTCTGCCGTTCGAGGTCGAACGCGTCCGCGCCGACGAGTCGTTCGTCCTCGGACCGCTGGATCTGTTCACGACACCTGCGTACAACGATCCCGCGGGTCCACACGTCGACGAGACGGGAACGCCCTTTCATCCCGAAGGGCAGGGTTGTGGCTTCGCCGTCACCGTCGACGGCGTCTCGGCGTTCTGGCCCGGCGACACCGACGTGCTCCCGTTCCACGAGGAGATGGACATCGATCTCTTCTGCCCGCCGGTCGGCGGCACGTTCACGATGGACCGTCACGAGGCCGCCGACCTGGCCGACCGAATCCGGCCGGATCTCGTCCTGCCGGTTCACTACGACACCTTCGAGGCGATCGAAATCGACGCGGACGCGTTCGTCGTCGACGTCGCGAATCGAGGTGTCCCGGTGGTTCTCGACGAACAGAACTGACCGCTCGTGTACATTCGGGGACGAATCCGTGAGCATAAGTCGACGGTTACCAATTCTCACGTATCCACCGTGCATACTAGTACCACTCCGACACGTTCCGGATACGACCGCGTGAACAGTCGATCGAGACGGGCTCTGTCGGGTCCACGAACGGGTGACCGACGTGTCCAATAAGGCGGCCGACGAGAGCAGCACGCCGGATCCCGAACTCACCTATCCGTCGTCCGACTGGCGGGGATTCTTCGAGAATCACTTCGGACCGTCGATGCTCTGGGCGCTGATCAGCATCGGCGGGAGCCACATCGTCCTCGCACCGACGCTCGGCGGAACGTTCGGGCTCGTCGCGATCTGGATGTTCGGCCTCATCTACGCCGCCAAGTACGGCGCCTGGGAACTCGGCATTCGCTACAACTACGGGGTCGGGGCGAACCCGATCGAGGCGTACGGAGACCTCCCCGGCCCGAAGAACTGGGCCCTCTGGCTGACGATCGTCGTGTTCACCGTCATGTACACGTTCATCACGGCCAGCGTCGGGATGAGTACCGCCGCGTTCGTCGCCGCACTCACGCCCGGATGGCTCACCGCCGCCTGGGCGTACGTGCTCTTCGTCGGCGCTGCCGGTGCCCTGGTGATCACGTCGCGATACTCCGTCCTCGAGAAGGCCCTGATCGGCTTTACGATCGCGGTGGGCGTGCTCGTCCTCCTCGGCGTGCTCGTCGGCCCGCCGTCGCCGGAACGAATCACCGCCACGGCGTTCGCGGTCCCGGACCTCACGGGTCCGGCGTTCATCGCGCTGTTCGCCGCCGCGGCGGGCTTCGCACCGACCGGCTTCAGCACGAGTATCCTGATCGGTAGCTGGAGCATGGCCAAGGGAGAAGGCGCCGGTGAACTCCGCGAGAAGGGGCTCGATCCGAACGATCCCGCCAACCACGACTACATCCGCGCGTGGATCCGGACCGGCCGACGCGACTTCAACGTCGGCTACGTCTTCAGCTTCGTCCTGATCGCGGCGATGGTGATTCTGGCGACGAACGTGCTCTACCCGAACCCGCCGACGGACGCCAACCTCGCCTTTGCCATCGGAAACATCCTGAGCGACTCGTTCGGGGAGTGGTCGTACTACGCCATGCTGATCGGTGCGTTCGCGGCGCTGTACTCGACGGTCATCACGCTCCTCGACGGTGCCGCCCGCGCGACCGGGGACATTCTCCCGATGGCGCTCGAGGACGAGCGCATCGACAGCGAGCGGGTTCGAAAGCTCGTCGTCGTCGGCGTCGTCGTCGTCAGCAGCGCGATGGTCGTCGCTCTCGGTGACGTCCCGGTGACCCTGTTGCTCTACGTCGCCGCGATCCTCGCGGTCACGGAGATCTTCTTCTATCCGGCGAACTGGTACGTCGTCGAGACGAACCTGCCCGAGCCGTTCCGCCCGTCGCGAGCCTGGCACGTCTACTACGTCGTCAGCCTCGCGCTCGTCCTCGTCTTCGGTGCGATGGGGGCGGCGCTCCGACTCGGGTTCATCGGCTGAGACGCCGTTCGGGCTTGTCACTCGCGGCGGTATCGCTGGCGTACACCGATCCGGTTCGGTCGATAGAGTGCGTCTGAGCGAGTGAGAACTGGTTAGCTATCCGACCGGACCAAAGCGTTACTGTCACTGCTGTCGACTCCACACCTATGAGCAGCGATCGTCGGTCGGATCGAGACGGGGGTGGGCCGCCGTACTGTTCGAACTGCGGCACCGGTCTCGAGCCGTCGGTGAACTACTGTCCGAACTGCGGGACGCCGAACGGCAGTTCGACCGGCCGATCGAGTGCCGAAACGTCGACCACACGAGGACGAGCGGGCCTCGGTACCAGCGCGAACGAGAACTCGAGCGGCGGCGTGACGGATCGCGAGGTCCTCGAGCACCGAATCGCGAAGGCCTCGCGGAACGGCTGGGAACTCGAGCACGACTTCGGCGATCGCGCCGTCATGGTACGGCGGTCGTTCGGCAGCATGGACGAACACCTGGTGGTCGCACTGATCACCGTCTGGTTCACGATGGGGATCGGCAACGCGCTCTACGGCGCGTACCGGTACTTCGGTGACGCCGAGCGGATCGTGTTACGAACCGACCACGTCGAGGGTCGCGACGCCGACGAGGCCACCGGATCGGCGCTCCTCTGGCGCGTGACGGCGGCCGTCTGCTGGCTCGCGGCTGCGATCGTCGCCGTGATCGGCCTCCAGTTCGTACCGTCGGCGGCGGGTTTCCCCCTTTTCCTCCTCGCGTTCGTCTTCGCGGCAATGGGTGTGAGCACCCTGCCGTCGGTCCAGCGACGACTCGAGAACCGCCACTCGGTGACGGCCAACGGCCGGGTCCGATCGGTCGACGAACACACCGTCGTCGCCTACGACAGACCGTGTGCGGCGTGTGCGGATCCGGTCGGTCGCGGACTCGAGCGAATCTACCGAAAGGAGTTCTGCCTGCTCGGCGTCCCGCTGACGGTCTCCGAGGGGCGAAACTACTACTGCAAGCGGTGTGCGACCGCCGACTCTCCGGCGTCCGGTACGAGCGAACGGCGGGCGGCCGAGTCGCGATCCGGATCGGAGACGAATCGGCCGGTCGAATCAACAGAAACGGATCGCGAACCGGATCACGCCTGAACGAGGCTGAACCTCCGTCGTCGGTGTCGAGAATCAGTTTCGAGAGGACGCCCATCTCGGTGAGACGCTCCGGTTCATCTCCCGAAACGTCGGTTCGACGGCCGTCTACAGCACGCCCATCTCACTGAGACGTTCCGGGAGATAGGTGTCCGTCACGAAGTCGAGACCCCGAGCCGCGAGCGACTGCTGTTCGGACTTCTTCCCGATTTCGAGCTGTAACTCGATCTGTTCCTCCCAGTAATCGGTCTGGAAGCGAGGGTCCTCGAGTTCGCTCTCGAGCGCGTTGATGTCCGAATCCGAGAGGGGATCGGTCGGGAGTTCGTACTCGACGATGTCGGCGGGCTGGATGCCGATGTACTGGGCTTCGGGAGTCGCGAGGTACTCCGACAGGTGAGCCGACTTGATCGAGCCGTAGGCGACGGAGCCGTAGATGCGGTACGACCACGGGTCACCGTCGGCGAAGACCGTGACGGGGAGGTCGAGTTCGTCGTGGAGTCGCTTGGTCAGTCGCCGCGTCGCCCGCGCCGGCTGGCCCCCGAGGTGGACGATGAGGGCGTCGTACTCCTCGTCGAACCCGTTCTCGACCAGTCGGTCGCGCATCCCACCGGTCTCGACGCAGAGGACGAAGTCGGCGTCGTTGTCAAGGAACTCGATGGTGTCCGGGTTGTTCGGGATCTGGTAGCCGCCCTGTCCCACGTCGAGCTGACAGTGGATGTCGCGGTCGCCGCGGTTGGTCTGCTCGCGGATGCGAAGCGGGCCCATCACCTTCGCGCCCGACTCCTCCGGACGCATGTGGAAGTCCTCGCGGGTGACCCCCGAAACGATCTCTAAGTCCTCGATCAGGCCGTTCGATTCGTCCTGGTCGTTGAACTGGGCTTCCTTGTTGTCCCAGCTTTCCGAGAGGTAGTAGAGTTCACGCAGGGTCGAGGAGCGATCCTGCTCGAGTTGGTCCGCGAGGAACTCGATGGTGTAGACGGCCTTCAGGAGCTTTCGGGCCCCGCGGACGGAGTTGGCCGAGCGCGTCGACTCCCGGTCGCCGTAGACCCAGACGTCGCTGTCCTCGTCGTACTCGATGTTGTTCTTCGTCCGCGTCGGGACGGACATGTGCGGGATCTCGCCCAGTTCGAACTGGTCGTAGAACTGTGCTGCGAGATCGATCAACTGTTCTCGTGCCTGCTGGTCGTTGTCTGCGCTCATTGGTCTGTCACCGTGAGTTTCTCGTTTTCGACACCCTTCACGTCGAGATCGAACTCGGCGTCGTCGGCCACCTCGTACTCGAGGGCGGTGTCCTCACCGCTCGAGACGTCGGGTTCCCACTTGACGAACCACTCGCCGTCCATCTCGACGACGTTCGCGTCGTCGGGGAGGCTGGTCGGTTCGACCGAGACGATGTCGGTGATCTCGAGCGATTCGTTCGTGCTCGAGTTGTTCTCGACGGTGAGCGAGACGGCCTGGCCGGTGCCGTTTTCCTCGATCGATCGCTCGACGAGCACGTTGTTCATGATGCGGGCGATCGCGTCGTCGATGTCGGGTTCGTCCCGGTCGGTCACCTCCGCGACCTTCGTGGCCATCTCGGGGAGGATCTTGCCGAGGACGTTCTGTTTCTTTCGGCGCTGTTGCATCGAGCGGCGCTTGTTCAGGTAGCTCTTGAGTTCGCGCGCGGCCTCCCGGATGGCGAGTTCGATCTCGTCTTCCATCTCGGGGACGTTCGCGACGGCGTCCTTCGATTCGCTGGTGAAGGGAACGTTCGTGGAGGCGACGTGGACCATGATGACGGCCGGGCCGTTCGGCAGGCCGGAGCCGCCGGGCTGGTCGAGACCGTAGTTGCGCCAGCCGATCGATTTGACCACGTCGGTCGTCGCACACGCGCCGCGCTGGTAGACCAGCGGGACGCGGTTGGCAAAGCGCATGACGTCAGCGCTCCCCTCCGCCTCGAGGTCGCCGCCGTAGGCGATACCGGCCTCGACGATGAACGGATCGCCGCCGTGGACCTCGGCGTCTCGGGTCGCGGAGGAGTAGAAGTCCGCGTTGAACTCCTTCTCCAGGCCGGCCGTGATCAGGTCCTCGGAGATGGGGGCGAGACACCGCGTCGGCGGTGCCATGATGTCGGTCTCTCGCATCCCGTCGACGAGGTTGCTGGTGGCGTCGCGGTCGCCCGTGAACTCGCGGACGAGCGGCGGATCGTCCGGGACGGTCGCCATGACCTCCCAGACGGCCTCGAGGACGTTTTCGCGGGCCGTGTCCCCGAAGCTAACGTCGTCGTACTCCTCGGTCAGATCCGCGGCTCGGTCGACGAACGACTGGAGTTGCGTGTGGGTGAGCCGGTGGCGGACGGGGCCGTCGTCTTCGTCCGTCTCCTCGTGTTCGTCCTCGAACTTGGCCGCGAGTCGCTCGGCGAAGGCGTGGATCACCTCGTCGTCCTTGCGGGTACTCGTCGCGTCGTCGGCGAGGGCGTAGAGGTCGGCGACGAGTCGCGACTCGGCGTCGGCGTCTTCCTCGTCGAAGCCGAGCGCTTCGTCCCCGTCCTCGTCCGCCGTTTCGTCGACTTCGGAAGCGCCGATCAACGCGCGCCACACGACGTCGACCGCGTTCTCGCGGACGGTGTCGCCGAAGGTCGTTCCGTGGTCGGCCTCGACGTCGTCGGCGGCCGAATCGACGACTGCGAGGAGTTCGTGGTGGGCGATCCGGTCGTACTCGTCGACCGCGTCGACGATAGCGTCGGCGAAGGCGGCCGTCGCGTCGGACCCCTTGTTCACCGTCGCGTCCGTGATCGCCGCGTGGAGGTCGATATCCTCGTGGCTCGCGGGCGGTCGCCAGCGCATCTCGCGACCGTAGTGGCGGTCGCGGAACTCGTCGATGATCGACTCGGCGCTCTTCTTGCCCACGCGCGTAAACTCCTCCTGTAAGAAGCCGGAGACCGTCTGGGAGTCGGTCGCCGACAGCATCTTCATCACGGTGCCGAGTTCGACGCCGTGCGGGTGCGGGCGGATCTCCTCGGTCTCCTCGGGCAACTGGTCCGTCGCCCGTTCGAACTTGAAGTGTTCCTGCGGTTCGCGCAGTTCGAGGCGCGCGTGGGGGTTCACGACCGCGGTGTGCTTGATGTAGTCGTGAAGCTGGCTGCGGGCGCGCATGTTGGCCTCCATCTCGAGGACGATGCGCGTGCCGTGTGGGCGGTCCCACGTGGTCGTCTCCTCGACGCTGATCTCGGGTTCGTTCTCGTCGGTATCGACGATGAGTTCGAAGTACTCGGCTTCGCTCGCACCCTGGGTTCGACTGGTGATCTTGGCGGGTTTCCCGCTGGTAAGTTGGGCGTAGAGAACTGCGGCAGAGATTCCGATCCCCTGCTGACCGCGGGACTGCTCGCGGGCGTGAAAGCGCGAGCCGTACAGCAGTTTCCCGAAGACCTTCGGGAGCGTTTCCTTCGTGAGACCCGGCCCGTTGTCCTCGACGATCAACCGATAGTAGTCGCCGGCCTCCTCGATTTCGACGTAGATATCCGGGAGAATGCCCGCCTCCTCGGCGGCGTCGAGGGCGTTGTCGACGGCCTCCTTGACGGCCGTGACGAGACCTCGAGCCCCGCTGTCGAAGCCGAGCATGTGCTTGTTCTTCTCGAAGAACTCGGCGATCGAAATCGCCTGCTGGCTCTCGGCCAACTCCTCGGCGATCCCAGCCTCGTCCTCGAGTGTCGACTGAAACGACGTCATTGTCCCTCCATACTAACGGCGGGGCTAAAAGGTGTGTGTTACCGGAGTGAAAGTGGACGAAGGCGGAGATCCCGTCGCTAATCCGACCGTCGAACCCCTTTACTCCTCGAGCGGCGGCCAGTACCACGCGTCGGCCCGGACGACACCGAGCAGCTTCCGGCGTCGCTCCGTCAGTTCCTCGAGCACCTCGTCGAACTCGGCGTCGTCCATCGGAATGTCGTCCTCGCGGAGTCGATCGAGATCCGGCGCTCGCGGAACGTCGTCGGCGGGATCGATGAACGCCGTCCCGAGCGTGTCGAGGTAGCTATCGACGCTCGATCGGGCGTTCTCGACTAACGTAGGGTTCGGCTGTGCCTCCTCGGCGACGCCGTGTCGGAAGATGGTCAGCGCCTCGTCGAAGATGGGGACGGCCATGGCCGAGGCCCGCGAGCCCTGTTCGCTGTGGTAGTAGTGGAGGATCGGGTAGGCCTTGTGCTGGTCCGCGAGCAGGGAGAGTTGGGTCGAGAGCGACTCGAGCGGGAGGTCGAGCCCCTCGAACTCCTCGGCATCACCGGCCCAGCCCGCGCGGACGAACGCCTCGCTGCGTTCGCCCAGGCCGGTGACGTCGCTGGCAAACGAGCGTTTCTCGGAGACGGCCCCGAGGACGGTGAGCACGTAGGAGACGCCGAGCGTGACGAACGCCATCCCCGAGGCCGTCGTGAACGCGCTGGCGATCTCCCAGACGTCACCGACGGGCGTGTAATCGCCGTTCCCGTCCGTGAACATCGTGTACGCGACGTAGTAGAACCGACCCGGCCAGTCGGCGACGGCTCCGGTTCGCGTGCTGACGAGAGCGTACGGGTGGCTGGCGAAGAGAAACGTCCAGCCGAGCCAGAGCAGCCCGATCCACATCGCGAGCGTGAGCGCGAGGATGAGCGGTCCGGCGATACTCAACGCTCGCGGATGATCGCTACTGACCGCCCGAAGGCTGCGCCACGTCCAGGTGGTCAGTCGACCCGAGAGCGGACCGGACCCCCCGTCGACCCAGAGCGTCGTCCAGAGAATGTCGACGATTACGGCGACGAGTACGACGATACCGACGGCCAGATACAGCGGTTCCATTTCACTGCGTCTACAGGACGGAGGCCTGTCAACGATGCCCCGGTCACTGACGCGGGTTTTTAGTACTCCGGAGCTGGGTGCAGTGTCGCAGCGACCGGGAGACTGTCTGACAGGGCATCTCTGTGTGCAGAGGTTTTATACTATTCACGCCACACCAACGACTATGAGTACACGAACGGGTGCCACAGACGGACTCTTCTGGGGGGAAGTCGACGACGACGTGGCGCTCACTCGGTATCGGACGCTCGTCGAGACGATCGACGACGGACTCTATCAACTCGATACCGACGGGACCTTCGTCGCGGTCAACGACGAACTCGTCGAGGCGACGGGCTACACTCGCGACGAACTCGTCGGCGAACACGTCTCCCTCCTTCTCGAGGACGCTGCCGTCGACGCTATCGAACGCGAAATCTCGAATCGACTGCGAACGGACGACGGCGGCGCTTCGACCTTCGAACTCGACGTTCGAACGGCCGAGGGAGACACGCTGCCCTGCGACGTTCGAATCAATCCGATCGTGGACGGCGACGAGTTTCGGGGTACCATCGGCGTCGCCCGCGATCGGTCCAGAGCGACCCGGCAGTTACACGCGAACGACGCGGAGCGATCGGCACCGCAGGAGACGGCGGAAACGTCCTTGGAGTCGATGACGACCGTTCTCGACGAGGCCAACATCGGCGTCGTCGTGCTCGACGACGCGCTCGACGTCGCCTGGGTCGACGAGACGGTCGAGGACTTTCTCGGTCTCGAGCGCGGGTCGACCATCGGTCGAGACAGCCGGACGGTGATCGAAGACACCCTTGCGGAGACGGTCACCGAACCCGATTCGTTCGCGGAGACCGTCCTGACCACGTACGACGAGGACAGCTACGTCGACCGCCTCGAGTGTCGGGTCTCCGGGGCCGAAAGCGACGATCTCGAGGAGCGATGGCTCGAGTACCAGAGCAAACCGATCGAGTCGGGCGAGTACGCCGGCGGACGGGTCGAGATCTACTACGATATCACCGATCGGAAACGGTCGGAAGGGGCCTTACAGGAGAGCCAGGAGGAGTTTCACTCGCTGGTCGACGCTGTCGAGGAGTACGCGATCTTTCGGCTGGACCCGGACGGGCACATCATCAGTTGGAACGAGGGCGCGAAACAGATCAAGGGCTACGACCGCGAGGAGATCCTCGGCGAACACATCTCGACGTTCTACACCGACGCGGATCGAGCGGCGAACGTCCCCGAGGGGAATCTCGAGGCGGCGGCCGAGAACGGCTCCACCGAGGACGAGGGGTGGCGGGTTCGACGGGATGGCACACAGTTCTGGGCGAACATTACGATCACGCGAATACTGGACGACGACGGCACCCACAAGGGCTATCTGAAAGTGACTCGCGATATGACCGATCGGTGGGAGCACGAACAGGAGCTCGAGACCGAACTCCAGCGCATGCTCAGCCGAATCTCCGACGCGTTCTACGCGGTCGACGACGAGTTCCGGTTCACCCACGTCAACGAGCGGGCCGAACAGCTCTTACAACACAGCGAGGAGGAGTTGCTCGGCGAGCAACTCTGGGACGTCTTCCCCGACCTCGTCGATCTGGACGAGGTCTGGGATTCGTTCCACACGGCACTGGAGACACAGGAGCCGACGAGTTACGAACTCTACTACGACACGCTCGATTTCTGGGTCGAGGCGAATCTCTACCCCTCCAAAACCGGAATTTCGGTCTACTTCCGCGACATCACCGAGCGGAAAGAGCGTCAACAGGCCCTCGAGGAGTCCGAACAGCGCTACCGAACCCTCGCGGAGTACTTCCCGAACGGGATCGTCACCCTGTTCAATCACGACTTCGAGTACACGCTGGCAGCGGGCCAGGGGTTCGATCGGATCCCGGTCGAGCCCGAGGATCTCGAGGGACGGAGCGTCTACGACGCGTGGCCGGACGAGACGAACGACCGGCTCGAGCCCGCGTTTGTGGCCGTACTCGAGGGAGAGGAACGGTCGATCGAACTCACCTACGCCGACCGGGAGTGGATGATCCACGCGGTCCCGATCACCGACGAGCGCGGCGAGGTCTTCGCCGGCATGACGATGGCACACGACATCACCGAGCAAAAGGAGCGCGAGCGATACCTGGAGGACGCCAAAGCGCAACTCGAGGCGGCGACGGAGGCCGGTGCGGTCGGCACCTGGGAGTGGCACATTCCCGAGGATCAGTTCGTCGCCGGACGATCGTTCGCCAAGACGTTCGGGGTCGATCCGGACGCGGCCCGCGAGGGCGTCTCGATCGATCGAATCACGTCGTCGATCCACGAGGAGGATCGCGAGCGCGTCCAGCGACGAATCGAGGCCGCCATCGAGTCGGGCGCGGAGTACGAGGAGGAGTATCGGGTCCGGAACGCCGACGGCGAACTCCGGTGGGTCGTCGCCCGCGGGCACGTCGAGTGTGACGAGAACGGCACCCCCGAGACGTTCCCCGGCGCGCTGACGGACATCACGGAGCGAAAGCGAACCGAACTGGAACTCCAGCGGAACAAGGAACAGCTCCAGTCCCTGTTCGAGATCCTCCCCGTCGGGGTCGTCGTCGCGAATCGGCACGGCGAACTCGTCGAAGCCAACAAAGCCGCAAAGGAGATCTGGGGCGGCGACGTGTTCGACCCGGACTCGTTCGACGACTCCGATCAGTTCCCGGTCAGGTGGGCCGACACGGGCGAGCCGCTCGAGCGCGACGAGTGGACGATCGCTCGCGTGCTTCGAGGCGAAGAGGTGACCGATCCCGGGACCTTCGAAATCGAGGCCTCCGACGGCGAGCGGCGAATTATCAGCGTCAGGGGGATGCCGATCAGAGACGCACGGGGTGACGTGACGCGTGCAGTGATCACGCTCAGCGACATCACCGAACGCACGGAGTACCAGCGACGCCTCGAGGAGACGATCTCGCGACTCGAGGAGTCCAACGAACGGTTAGAGCACTTCGCCTACGCCGCCAGCCACGACCTGCAGGAACCGCTCCGGATGGTCTCGAGTTACCTCCGACTCATCGAGCGGCGCTACGCCGACGATCTCGATTCGGACGGCGAGGAGTTCATCGCGTACGCGGTCGACGGCGCCGACCGGATGCGCGAGATGATCGAGGGACTGCTCGCCTACTCTCGCGTCGAGACGCGCGGCGACCCGCTCGAGCCCGTCGACCTCGACGGGGTGTTCGAGGACGTCGTGGCGGATCTACAGCTCCAGATCGAGGAGTCGAACGCCGAGATCACGACCGACCGACTGCCCCGCGTCGAGGGTGACGCGAGCCAGTTGCGGCAGGTGTTCCAGAATCTCCTGACGAACGCGATCACGTACAGCGGGGACGAGCCGCCCCGCATTCACGTCGAGGCCGAGCGACGGGACCGAAAGTGGATCGTGTCGGTCCGCGACGAGGGGATCGGCATCGATCCCGAGGATCAGGAGCGCGTGTTCGAGGTCTTCCAGCGGCTCCACAGTCGCGGCGAACACTCCGGGACGGGGATCGGCCTTGCGCTCTGCCAGCGTATCATCGAACGTCACGGCGGCGATATCTGGGTCGACGCCGAGCCGGGTGCGGGCTCGACGTTCTCGTTTACGCTGCCGGTGGCCGAGAACCAGTGAGGAACGTCGGTTCAGGTACCGTCGGATCGGGCCGAACAGAATGTCGTGACGCGGTTCGCTACGCGTCGTTCGCGTACTGACCGCTCGGGATTCAGTCGATCGCGTCGAGAAAGTCGTCCAGCGGTTCGGCGAGCCCGTCGATCCACTCCCCGTCTTCACCGGGGATAAACCGAACCACGATCATGTCTCGCTCGTCTCCGTTGCGCGTCGCGTCGATGCGCCGGATGCGCTGGGTTTGCTGCCAGATCCCCGTGATTTCGACGCGTCCGTGTTCGGCGTGAACGTACGTTTCCCCGTCCGCGATCGCTCGGTCGGCGGTAGCGCCGTGAAGCTGTTCCGTGTTGGTCATACGGGTCGGTACTGATCCACACGGGTTCCGTCCTTTGCCTGCAATGGTATAGATGGACCTCGCCCCCGCTTCAAGCGGTACCCAGGCGATACCGAGTCGGGAGTCCGCGGATCATCGCCCGCCGATCCCGATCAGTCGACTCGAGTACCGCTCTCGAGAGACGCCGATCTACCGGTCGTCGTCGACGATCTCGGCCAGTACCGCTGCGATTTCCCGGTTCGTCTCCGGGCTGTAGTGACCCCCTTCTCCGCGTTCGACGTACAACGACTCCACGCCGTCGTCGGGATCGAGGTGGCGAGCCATGTCGACCGTCTCGAGGTCGTCGTACTTCTCACCCAGCCGATCGACCAGGTCGCCGTAGATCGGACCGTGTTCGGACTCGTACTTCGCGTACCGGAGCTGTTGTACCATCGCGAACACCGGTGTAAAGTCCTGCTCGTCGGCGTACTCGACGAACTCCTCGATGAGCGCGTCGAAGAGGTACTCGTGGGTGTCGAACAGCCGTTCGTGGTACCGAACCCGGGGCTGTTCCATCCGCAAGGCCGACTGCGTCTGGGCCGCGTCGAAGTCGATTCCCGGGATCGACCGGCCGACGCGTCGCTCGAGTTCCTTCCCGCCCGTAATCGCGGCGTACCGGAGATACTCCGGTTTGTCGACGAAATCGGGCGTGTACGGGAACGACGCGTAGTGCGGTTTGAACCAGTGGTCGTAGTGGAAGTCGTACTCCCGCAGGAAGTCGGCCTTCGACTCGAGATCGAGCAACGCTTCCTTCTCGTCGACGGGGCTGTCGACTCGCTCGAGTTCTCCGTCCTCGAGGACGTACCGGGGTTTGACCGCGAGGATGTTCCCGAACTCCTGGTAGTGCTTCCAGACGCTGAGGATGCGGGCGATCGAGGAGGCGGTGACGACCACGAAGACGTAGTCGGTCTCCTCCTCGGGATACTGGCGTTTCATCCGCATCAGCGCCTGATCGAGCCCGTAGTTCCCGCCGCCGTAGTTGGCGACGTGGGTGTCCAGTTCCTGTGCGAGGTAGTTCTGGAACGTCTCGTCGTCGTCGACCTCCCGGCAGAAACAGTAGGAGTCGCCGTACGTCGAGACGGTGACGTCGGCGTCTTCGTTCCGTTCCCTGGCAGGACAGACCCGACTCGCGTACTCGTCCGTCGAGTAGGTGACGACGCTGCGAACCTCCTCACCGGGGAGGTGGTCGCCGGTGTCCTTCTGTTTCTCCCGGTTGGGCTGTGGACACCAGCCCAACTCCGAGTCGAAGCTACTGAACTTGTCCAACAGATTTCGGTCGATCTCGGGGAACTCCTCCGTTGCCACCGCCGGAATCCGTTTGAGAGACTGATACGAGATTACCTCGAGTACGATCACGAGTGTGATAACGACGAACGCGAGCGCGACGAATGGCAGCATTCGAGCGTGACTACCAGCACGTGCGGTAAGTGGATTGTGCCGTCATGCTCCACTCTCGTGGGCTGTGAAACGTATACAGGGTGGTTTCCGCTCGGCAACGCGGACCGAAACGAGACCGCTTCGAGGACTCGCTCGGGGTAACTCGGACCCTCGTGATCCGACTGTCGGCCGAAGCGGATTTCGAACCGGCGGTCGGGCGATCAGTGACCGCGCCGGTCGAAGGTCGCCGCCTGACGAGCGTCGGCGTCCCGTCGTCGGTCGCGGATCTTGGAGGCGCTGTAGAGACCGAGGCCGAGGGTCAGCAGGCCGACGACGACGTCGTTCCACGCTCCGACGTCGCTCTGGGCCGCGACGATCCCCTCGCCGGGACCGATCAGGAACGGCGCGGCGACCAGCCACAGCCCGACGAGCGCGGCAAAAACGGCGAGGCCGGCGCTGCCGAACTCCGCCTTCGAGCGCCGATAGGAGTTGTACGCCCCGACGGCGAGCAGGGCCGCGCCGGCGAAGACGGCGTTCCAGAACTGGCTCGCGGCGAGATCGAATGCGACCGCTTGAACCACCATCCACCCCCCGAGGACGGCGATGATCGCCGACAGCCACAGGCCCCGTTTGTCCGGGTTCGGATCGTACTCGATCCTGTCGCGGTCGATCGCGTCGGCGCCCCCGCGCTCGTCGTGTTTCGCGTCCGGATCGTGTTCACCCATCTCTCTCGTTATCCGTAGGTGACTCGAGTCGAAGAACGTGCTGCCCGTCCATGCAAGGCCGCTCGAGGAGCGATCGTCTCCCCTTGCTCGAGTCCGGACTCTCGCTCACCGGACGACCGTCACCGGCACCGGAGAGTGTCTGACGACCACCTCGGCGACGCTGCCGAGCAGGATCCGCCTGACGCCCGAGCGACCGCGGCTTCCCATGACGACGTGGTCGATCGGTGCCGTTTCGGCGAAGTCGATGATCTCCTGTGCCGGCGAGCCGATTCGGGTCCGCGTCTCGAGGGGGACCCCACGCTCGGCGGCGAGCGTTTCGGGCACGGTCAGCCGATCGTCGACGCTCCCGAAGACCTCCTCGAGTTGTTCGTGGGCCTCGTCGTCGGTCGCAGCGTTGGGGATGAACGGCAGCGTCGTGGTGTCGACGACGGCCAGCGCGACGAACTCGCCGTCCGGAAACAGTTCGAAGGCGTACTTGAGGGCGTCGCGTGCGGGCTCGGAGTCGTCGAACGGGATGAGGATCCGCGATGACATAGGGGCGGTATCGTTCGCTATCGAGTCGCAGGGACTTGAGTGCTGTACTCGACCGCAGTGACGACCCGGGTCACCGCGGCGTCGACCGGCTCACAGCGCGAGGTACGGGCCGACGCCGAGGAGGACGACTCCCAGCGCGACTTTCAGCCGCTCCGGATCGATCATGTAAGCGACCTTCCAGCCGACGATCACACCCAGTAAAAGCGGCGTTCCGATGACGACCGCCAGCGGGAGGATCACGTTTCCCTGCAGCGCGTAGCCCGTGGTCGCGAAGGCCGCGATGAAAATCGACTGGACCTGCGCGACGGCGACGGCCAGCAGCATGGGGACGCCGACCAGCACCAGCGCCGGCACGGCGAGCACCGGCCCGCCGATTCCCAGCAGGCCGCTACAGATGCCGAGGAACAGGCCGAGCCCGCCGAGGGCGACCTGCCCGCTTGGCTCGAGCGGCTCGAGGTCGTAGAGCGGGCTGAAGCCGCGGCGCTCCCGGTAGAGGATGATCCCGCCGACGGCCATCGAGACGCCGCCGAGCAGGACGCCGAAGACGGATCGCGGGACGAACGCGTTGATATAGGCGCCGAAGAGCGCGCCGACGATGCTCGAGGCGCTCAGGACGAGCGCGATAGCGCGACTCTCACCGGTGTCCATCTCGCCCGAGTGGAGGTAGGCGGCGCTGCCGACGAGACCGGTGACGACGAACGTCGCGTGGGCGGTGCCGGCGACCTGACTCGAGGCCAGCGGCGTCAGCGAGTAGAGGGCGATCGTGACGAAGATCCCGCCGGGACCGATCGTCGTGATGCCGATGCCGGCGAAGAAGGCGATCGACACGAGCAACAGGACCAGCGCGAGATCGAACGGGAATCCGAGCATCTACGGACGTTATCGGGTCGATTAGGCCGGGAGTTGTGACTCTTCCGATTGCGAATCCGTCGTCAGCAGCGGAGAACGTAATCCGATCGAAACAGTCCGTATCGCGCGATCACAGCAGTTCGAGGATCGATCGGATGAGCGACTGGGCGGTCACGAGCGAGGTCAGGAACATCAGGACCACGGCCGCGAGGAAGACCGCCTGCTCGGTTCGCGAGGGGTCGAAGTAGTGCCGTACGCCCGCGAACAGCGCGAGCGCGGTGATCGGCAGTCCGACGACGCCGTTGACGGCGGGCATCAACAACGCCAGACTGACCGGCGTGAAGTCGGTGAACGCGAGGATCGGAATCGCCAGGACGACCGAGAGACCGATCAGGGCGTGGACGGTTCGCCGGAAGCGCAGGTCGCCGAACCGGGTCGTGAGCCCGTACGACTGCGGGACCATGAAGCCGGCGGCGAACAGCGTTCCGGTCGCACTACTGAACGACGCCGCGCCGACCGCGAGGATGAACACGCCGAGCACCCACGGGCCGATCATGTCGATGAGCGGTTCGGCGGGAGCCGTCAGCGTAAGATCGGCGTCGGGAACAGAGACCGCCGCCGCGACGATCACCGTCGCGCTCAGCGCGACCACGGCGGCCAGTCCGACCGTGTGATCCCGCCGGTACCGCGAGACGACGTCCCAGTTCTTCTCGTGGCGCATGCTCGTCTGGATGAAGAAGTTCGGATAGTAGACGGTCGTCCCTAGCAGGGCGATGATCATCGTCATGTACTCGAACTCCTGGACGATTGCGGGGACGAACCCGAGTGCGACGGCCCCGGCCGACGGCTCGAGGTTCGCGACGATGA
This sequence comes from Natronorubrum halobium, assembly GCF_051351675.1. Classification (NCBI taxonomy): domain Archaea; kingdom Methanobacteriati; phylum Methanobacteriota; class Halobacteria; order Halobacteriales; family Natrialbaceae; genus Natronorubrum; species Natronorubrum halobium. Next base: position 3,614,797 of record NZ_CP195595.1, on the reverse strand, counting down.
CGGCGTAGGAGGCGAAGACCGCGAGCACGAGCGTCGCGATCACGCCCTCGATGCGGCTGTAGACGCGGAGTTCGACGAGGGAGATCCCGAGCGCCGCGGAGACGATGATCCCCACGTACAGGTTCGACAGCGGCGTGAGGTAGACGAGCGCCGCACCCGCGAGCGCGTAGTTGGCGACGCTCCAGAACTGCATGATGAACGCGATCCCGAGGGCGAGGGGTTTCGCCGCTGCCTCGCCGATCACGTCCGTGATGTAGGTCATCAGTGGCCGGTCCGCAGCGGCCAGCCGCGCCGACATCTCGTGCATCACGAGGCCGACGCCGAGTCCGAGCGGTAACACCCACAGCAGCCCGAATCCGAACAGTATCCCCGCCTCCGTCAGGATGTAGACGGACCCGGCCCCGAAGATGTTCGCCGCGAACAGGAGGCCGAGCCCGTACTGGTGAATTGTTTCCTTCGCTTTACTGATCGGAATATCGACCGCCGTACTGGTTTCCTCCATGTGTATTGACTCACTCGAAAAAGCGGGGCACCGCCCGACCGCCTCGAGACGGCCATCGAGACGAGCCCGTGCGGACTCGACGATGACGATCCGGTTCCGAGGACGGTCGGCGGGCCGACCTTGGCAACTGTGTGTAACAGTTTCGTGTATCGACGAAAACGGTGGCAGTCGGATTGAGGGATGAGCTTGAAATGTCCGATGTTAGAATAAATGATCACGTACGATCGACAGTCGGCTCGAGGCGAACGTCGAGACATCAGAAACTCGAGCGATAGGCGAACGGGGAGAGCGCGTCGGTACCGACCGATTGCCCGCTTCGACTCCCGTTGCCGCAACAAATCACGTCGGAACGTATAACGAGACCCGCAAAAATCGTTTAGTAACCCCTTCTGGTAGCACGCGTGTGTCGAACCGACGGACGTTTCTCGAGCGATTTGGATCGGAGACGGCGGCGACGGGCGTCATCGGGGCGAACGCCCCGACCGGCGACGGGATCGGTGCCACCGAACGAAACGAGTACAGTCCGTCCTCGACCGGCGAGTTCGACTATCCCTGGCAGTTCATCGGCCGGCGGTCGGCGGTGATGGCCAGAAACGGGATGGTTGCGACGAGTCACCCGTTGGCCGCGGGGACGGGCGCGCGAGTCCTCCAGAAGGGCGGCAACGCGGCCGACGCGGCCGTCGCCGTCGCCGCCGAACTCTCCTTCGTCGAACCCCACATGACCAGTCTCGGCGGCGACGTCGTCGCACTCACCCACTTCGACGGGGAGTACAAGGCCCTCAACGGGACGGGGTACGCGCCGGGGCCGCCGACGTAGCGACCTACCGCGACCGGACCGACGAGAGCGACGACGAGGGGAATCCGATCGTCCCGTCGGAGGGAGCGCTGTCGGTCACGGTTCCGGCGCGGTCGACGGCCTCTACCGACTCGCCGACCGCGACGGCACCCTCGAGTTCGGCGAACTGCTCCAGCCGGCGATCGACCACGCCCGACAGGGCGTGCCGATCACCGAGTACATCGCGTCCCAGTGGGAGGCTGCCGCCCCGCGAGTGGCCGAGTTCGACTCGTTCCGGGACACGTTCCTCGAGAACGGTGAGACGCCGCCGCCCGAGTCGCTCTTTACCAACCGGGAGTTCGCCGAGTCCCTCGAGCGCATCGCAAGCGAGGGGATCGAGACGATGTACGGCGGCGCGTTGGGCCAGCGGATCGTCAATCAGGTCCAGGACCACGGCGGCCTGCTGGAACTCGAGGATCTCGAGGAGTTCGAGAGCGACTGGAACGACCCGATCAGCATCGAGTACAGGGGTACGAGGTGCTCGAACACCCGCCCAACACGATCGGCGTCGTCGCCCTCGAGGCGCTGAACATCGTCGAACACCTCGACCTGCCCGTCGAACCGACCGACCCGGAGCGGCTCCATAAACTCATAGAGGCGATAAAGATCGCGTTCGCGGACGCAGAGGAGTACCTCGGGGATCAAGGACGAGGAGATCCCGCTCGAGTCCAAACTCGACGAGGCGTACGCTCGCGAGCGAGCGGCCGACATCGGCCACTCGATCGGCGACTACGAGCCGAAGGCCGGCGACACCGCGAACACGGTCTACCTCACCGTGGTCGACGGCGACGGCAACGCCGTCTCGATGCTCGGCAGCGGCTACCAGCCGTTCGGCAGCGGACTCGTCGTCGACGGCTTTACCCTTCAGAACCACGGGACGTCGTTCAGCCTCGACCCCGACGACGCGAACGCGATCGAACCCAGAAAGCGGCCCTACCACACGCTCATCCCCGCGATGTCTTCTCGCGGCTCCGCCGCTCGACTGTCCGCGGAACTTCGTTCCGCGCTACTCGCAGACGACGGCGAGTTCCGGGGCTCGTTCGGCGTGATGGGGGGCTCGACCATGCCGCAGGGACACCTCCAGTTGCTCGTCAACATGTTCGACTCCGGGCTGAATCCCCAGGCGGCCATCGACGTGCCGCGGTTCCGATTCGAGGAAGGTCGCGAGGTCGCCCTCGAGACGACGCGACTCCCCGAGGAGACGGTCGAGGACCTGCACGATCGGGGCCACGAGATCGTCCTCGAGTCGGAGTTCTTCGAACCGGACGCCCACCACTTCGGCGGCGCGCAGTTCATCTACCGCGACTCGGACGGGACGGTAATCGGCGGCTCGGAGCCCCGCCGAGACGGGCAGGCGATCGGCTTCTGAGCGGTGGAGCGTCCTCCGCAGGAGTCCGTACCGTCCGCACACGACCTTTCGTGGGGAGGGACGAACCACTCATGACTCGCTACTCGAGGCGATCTCGGTAGCCACTGGCGACCCGGTACGGGGAGGCGGCTAAAAAAGAATCGTCGCTCGCATAGTGACCATCCTGACATCCAGAAGACGTATATTTCTTCTGCTGAACAATCACGTAATGAATAGCGATTCGGAGACGCGAACGCGGCTGTCGACTCTCGCTTCGATACTTCGACCGTCACGTTCGACCCTCGTCGTATTCGGACTACTCGTCGGTTTCGAGGTCCAGTACTTCCTGCGGAATATCGTCGGGGGGAGTACGCCGCCGGGGTTCGAGACGTGGCTCCCCGTCGTCGTCTCGGACCGACTGTTGGGATTGCTCCTGGATCCCGTACACTGGCTGGTCGGACTGCTGTACGAGCAGTGGGCGCCCGATTGGGTGCACTTCCTCGTGACGCTCTGTTACTTCTACGTCCTCGCGGTCGTAGCCAGTACCCTCTACGGTCGATTGACGACCTCGGAGTGAACCCGTATCGCGACGAAGCCGTCACGCCGTTCGTCACCCCTCGAGATCACGCCCACCAGAACCGTCTTCGTTTCGCCGGCACTACTCGGTGTATCACCACCGCCATGAGCAGCGAATCGAGTGAGTCGGAAGTCGTCCGCGAATCCGCGAGCGACGATACCCTCGCTGACGCTGCAGTCGATACGGCCGACACTGACGCGACGAGCAACCCGCCGCCGGACGAGCGAGACGAACCGGCGCTCGCCGTCGACGGACTCTCGAAGACCTTCGGGAGCGGCGCGGACGCCGTGACGGCCGTCGAGGATGTCACCTTCACCGTCGAGCACGGCGAAGTGATCGGACTGCTCGGTCCCAACGGCGCCGGGAAGACGACCACGATCAAGTCGATCCTCGGATTGATCCTCCCCAATTCGGGTACGGTTCGGATTCGGGGAATCGACGTCTACGACCGACCGAGGGCGGCCTACGAGCACGTCGATGCGATGCTCGAAGGCGCGTGAAACGATTACTGGCGGCTCACCGTCCGGGAGAACCTGCGCTACTTCGCGGCGATCCGCGGACAGGACCCCGACGCGATCGCCGACCGCCACGACGAACTGCTCGAGCGCCTCGATCTCGCCGACAGGGCCGACACCGCCGTCCGAGAGCTCTCGCGGGGAATGAAACAGAAGGTCTCGCTGGCGAGCGTCCTCGCCGGAAACGTCTCCGTCGCCTTCCTCGACGAGCCGACGCTCGGACTCGACGTCGAGAGTTCGCTGAAGCTCCGGCACGAACTCCGCAGACTCGCCGACGAACGCGGGCTGACGCCGGTGATCTCCAGTCACAACATGGACGTCATCGAGGCCGTCTGCGACCGCGTAATCATCGTGAACGAGGGGCGGATCATCGCCACGACACCGTCGCGAACCTGCTCGCGGGCTTCGAGACCCAGGGCTACCGGCTCACCGTTCGGGGCGTCGACGAGCCGATACTCGACGACCTCCGCGAGCGCTTCGAGGTGACCGACCTCGAGCGACTGGACGACCGGACCCGGTTCGAAGTGGCGGCCGACTCGGCGACGTTCTACCGGCTGACCGACGCCATGGAACGTCACGGACTCGAACTCGACGCGGTCGAGACCGTCCAGCCCGACCTCGAGGAGGCGTTCGTCGAGATGACTCGCGCGGAGGACGAGCGCGGTACCGACGAAACCGACGACGGAGGCGTTCGGTGACGGCCGCCCGGCGACCGCTCCGGACGGGCGGCTACGCCCACCTCTTGCGGGCCGTGATCGTCCGCGACCTGCTGATCTGGCTCCGGTATCCCATCAACGCGGCGCTCATGCTGTTCATGACCGTCTTCTTCTTCGGGCTGATGTTCTACGGCGGTCGGCTCGTCGCGGGCGAGGCGTTCAGCGACAGTATCGAGGGGCTGATCGTCGGCTACTTCCTGTGGACGCTGTCGACCGGCGCCTACTCGGGGATCACCAACGACGTGCGAGCCGAGGCCAGCTGGGGCACGCTCGAGCGCCACTACATCACGCCGTTCGGCTTCGGGCCGGTGGTTCTCGCCAAGGCGGTGGCGATCGTGTTCCGGACGTTTCTCACGTCGTCGGTCGTCCTCGTCGTCATGCTCCTGATGACCGGGACGCGACTCGACGTTCACCTCGTGACCGTCGTTCCCGTGGCGACGCTGGCGATCGCCTCCGCGCTCGGGCTCGGCCTCGCGATGGGCGGGCTGGGCGTGCTGTACAAGCGCATCGGGAGCGTGGTCAACCTCCTCGGATTCGCGTTCATCGGCCTGATCTCGGCGCCCGCGTTCGACCTGCCGTGGACGGCAGCCCTTCCGCTGGTCCAGGGGAGCGCGCTGCTCCAACTGGCGATGACGGAGGGAGTTCGGCTCTGGGAGTTCGGTCCCGCGGCGCTGGCCGTCCTCGTCGCGACGGCGGTCGGCTATCTGGGTCTCGGGTACGTCGTGTTCGGTTTCGCGACGAGGCGCGCCCGTCGGCTGGGCGTACTCGGCGATTACTGAGTTCGGATCCGTCGACGAGACGCGCGGGCACGAAATCGAGACCGCTTACGCCCGTCCGTTTCACACTCCGTGACGTCGCGTCGAGGACCGTGCGTACCGCCAACCCGCCGGTGACGGCGTATCAGGTGCTGGTAATCCCCGGTTGGACACGTTGCGGATGCCGGCAATCACGTATTGATCGTTCGTCGCCCGCGCGCGTACGTGACTTTTATTAGGGCCCGACCACTACCCGAAAGCAGGTTTTACATGTCCCAGGAAAGTGAGTACGGCGCCGGACAGATTCAGGTCCTCGAGGGCCTGGAGGCCGTACGAAAACGGCCGGCGATGTATATCGGCTCTACCGATTCTCGAGGACTCCACCATCTGGTCTACGAAGTGGTGGACAACTCGATCGACGAGGCACTGGCTGGTCACTGCGACGACATCACCGTCACGATTCACGACGATAACTCGGTGAGCGTCGCGGACGACGGCCGTGGGATCCCAGTCGACACACACGACGAGTACGACCGTCCGGCGCTCGAGGTTATTTTGACGGTCCTCCACGCGGGCGGGAAGTTCGACAACAAGTCCTACCAGGTCTCCGGCGGCCTCCACGGCGTCGGCGTGAGCGTGGTCAACGCGCTCTCCGAACGCCTCGAGGCCGAGGTCAAACGCGACGGTGCCGTCTTCCGACACGCCTTCGAGGGCGGCGAACCCGTCGGCGACATGGAGCGCGTTCGCGACATGGAGCCGGACGAAGAGACCGGGACGCAGGTTCGGTTCTGGGCCGACACCGGCATCTTCGAGGCCGAAGGCTTCTCGTTCTCGACGCTCTCGAATCGGCTTCGCGAACTCGCCTTCCTCAACTCGGGGGTTCGCATCACGCTGCGCGACGAACGCGAGCGGACCGACGACGGCGAGTTCGTCGAGGACACCTACGAGTACGACGGCGGCATCCGCGAGTTCGTCGAGTACCTGAACGAGACGCGCTCCTCGATGCACGACGACATCATCTACTTCGAGGACGAGGAGCAGAACATCCAGATCGAGGTCGCGATGCAGGCCACCGAGGAACTGCAGGGGTCGATCCACGCCTTCGCGAACAACATCAACACCCGGGAGGGCGGCACGCACCTCACCGGCTTCAAAACCGCGCTGACGCGGACGGTCAACGACTACGCGGGCGACAACGGCCTGCTCTCGGATCTCGAGGAGAACCTCACGGGCGAAGACATCCGCGAGGGACTCACCGCGGTGATCTCGATCAAACATCCGGATCCCCAGTTCGAGGGACAGACGAAGACGAAGCTCGGCAACTCGGAGGTCCGAGGGATCGTCGAAAGCGCGATGCACGAGGGACTGGGCACCTACTTCGAGGAACACCCCGACACCGCACAGGCCATCGTGATGAAAGCCGTCGAGGCCGCGAAAGCCCGGAAAGCGGCCCGAAAGGCCGAGGAGTTGACGCGGCGCAAGTCCGCCCTCGACTCGACCTCGCTGCCCGGAAAGCTGGCGGACTGCCAGACCAAAGACCCCGACGAGGCCGAACTGTTCATCGCGGAGGGTGACTCCGCGGGCGGCAGCGCGAAGCAGGCCCGAAATCCGGATTATCAGGCCATCCTCCCCATCAAGGGGAAGATTCTCAACGTCGAGAAACATCGTCTGGATCGGATCCTCGAGAACGACGAGATCCGGAACATGATCACCGCGATCGGCGCGGGGATCGGCGACGAGTTCGACGTCGAGGACGTCCGTTACAAGAAGATCATCATGGCGACGGACGCCGACGTCGACGGCGCTCACATCCGAACGCTCCTCTTGACGTTCTTCTACCGACACATGCGTCCGCTGCTCGAGGGCGGCTACGTCTACGCGACCCAGCCGCCGCTGTACCGGGTTCGCTACCGCGGCGAAACGTACGACGCGATGACCGAAGCCGAACGCGACGAGATCATCGAAGAGAAGTGCGACGGGAACCCGACTCGCGTCCAGCGGTTCAAGGGGCTCGGTGAGATGAATCCCGAACAGCTCTGGGAGACGACGATGAACCCCGACAACCGCATCCTCAAACAGATCACGATCGAGGACGCGGCCGCAGCGGACAAGATGTTCTCCGTCCTGATGGGCGACGCCGTCGAACCGCGCAAGCAGTTCATCAAGGATCACGCTCCGGAAGCGGAGTGGATCGACATCTGAGAGACGAGGTGACGTAACTACATGAGTTCAGACGTACCCGATCCGACTGACGTAGAGGCACGGGCGGTCGAAAACGTCCGCATCGAAAACGAGATGGAGCAGAGCTACATCGACTACGCGATGTCCGTCATCGCGGGTCGCGCCCTCCCGGACGTCCGGGACGGCCTCAAACCCGTCCACCGGCGCATCCTCTATGCGATGCACGAGATGGGCGTCTCCTCCGGCAGCAGCCACCGGAAATCATCCTCGATCGTCGGGGAGACGATGGGTGACTACCACCCCCACGGCGACAGCGCGATCTACGACACCCTGGTCCGCATGGCTCAGGACTTCTCGATGCGCTACCCCCTCGTGGACGGCCAGGGGAACTTCGGCTCCATGGACGGCGATCCGGCCGCAGCGCCCCGATACACTGAGGCGCGGATGGCCCCCGTCTCCGAGGAACTCCTCGAGGACATCGACAAGGATACGGTCGACTTCTCGGCGAACTACGACGACCGTCTGCAAGAGCCCGACGTACTCCCGGCGGCGTTCCCGAACCTCCTCGTAAATGGGTCTTCGGGGATCGCAGTGGGGATGTCGACGAACATCCCGCCGCACAATCTCGGCGAGGTGATCGACGCGACGATCGAACTCATCGACAACCCCGATGCGACGGTGGAGGACCTGATGGACCACGTCAAGGGCCCGGACTTCCCGACCGGTGCCAACATCGTGGGCCGGGACGCCATCTACTCGGCGTACAAGACCGGGCGCGGGCGCATCCGCGTTCGTGCGGAGTTCGAGGTCGAAGAGTGGAAGTCGGATCGCGAGCGCATCGTCATCACCGAACTCCCCTACCAGGCTAACAAGGCCCGGATGGTCGAGCGCATCGCCGAAGACGTCAACGAGGGCCAGATCGAGGGAGTCTCGGACCTGCGCGACGAGTCCGACCGCGACGGCGTCCGCGTCGTCGTCGAGTGTAAACGCGGCGCGAACGTCGAGGTCGTCAAGAACCGACTGCTCGAGAATCACTTAGAGAAGACGTTCGGCGTCATCAACCTCGCGCTGGTCGACGGCCAGCCCCAGGTGCTCTCGCTCAGAGAGACCTTAGAGGAGTACGTCGCCCACCGGCGCGAGGTCGTCCGCCGCCGCAGCGAGTACGACCTCGAGGAAGCCGAGGACCGGGCGCACATCCTCGAGGGACGGCTGACGGCCGTCGAGAACGCCGACGACGTCGTCGAACTGATCCGTAACAGCGAGGACCGTTCGGCCGCGAGGAAAGCCCTGCAAGAGGCGTACGACTTCTCGGAGGCCCAGTCCGAGCACATCGTCCGGATGCAACTCGGCAGCCTCACGTCGATGGAGACGGCCGAGATCGAAGACGAGTACGAGGAGGTCCAGGTCGAGATCGAACGCCTGACGACCATCCTCGAGAGCGAGCAGGAACTGCTCGCGGTCATCAAGGACGAACTCCGCGAGATCAAAGACGAGTATTCGGACGACCGTCGGACCTCGATCGTCGAAGATCAGGGGACGGTCACCCACGAGGATCTCATCCCGGAGGAGGAGGTATTCGTCGTCATGACCGAAGACGACTACGTCAAGCGGATGCCCATCGAGAACTTCGATCCCCAGGGACGCGGCGGCAAGGGGATCATCGGCGCGGACGTCAAAGACGACGACCGCGTGACGACGGTGTTCCGGGCGAACACCCACGACTACCTGCTCTGTTTCACCAATCAGGGCAAAGTCTATCAGCTCAAGACCTACGAGATCCCCGAGATGGGACGGACCGCCCGCGGGAAGTCGGCGGTCAACATCCTCGATCTCGACCCCGGTGAGGATATTACGGCTATCGTCGACACCGACGCCTTCGGCGACGACGAGTACGTGACCATGGCGACTCGCCACGGCTACGTCAAGCGAACCGCCGGCGACGACTTCGAGAACATCCGTACGACGGGGATCATCGCGGCCGATCTGGAGGAGGGCGACGAACTCGTCGACGTCGAGGTCACCGACGGCTCGCAGGATCTGGTCGTCGCGACGGAGGGCGGAATGACCATCCGGTTCGACGAGAGCGAAGTCCGATCGATGGGGCGGAACGCCCGCGGTGTTAACGGGATCAAACTGCAGGACGACGACGCCGTCGCCGGACTCGTCGCAACCGACGAGGAGGACGGCCAGGCGCTGTTGACCGTAACGCGGAACGGATACGGCAAGCGAACGCGCCTCTCCGAGTACCGCACCCAGTCGCGCTACGGGAAGGGCCTGATCGACATCAAGACGGGCGATCGAAACGGTCCCGTAACGGCCGTCAAGGCCGTCTCCGACGACGACCAGCTCGTCATGATGAGCGAACGCGGACAGATCGTCCGCACCCGCGTCGACGAGGTTTCCGAGGTCGGACGGAACACGATGGGCGTGATCGTCATGGCCGTCGAGGACGGCGACGCGGTCGCCAGCGTCGACGACATTCCGGCGGCTGCTGCAACCGATGCCGATGCGGACGCTGATGCTGATGCAGACGCGGACGTTGACGCCGACGAGAACTGATCGAGTCGGCAGTATTTTTCTCACGCACCGAGTCGGTGTCGGGACCGCCCTCGAGAGTGCGGTCGCTGGTCACCGTCGGGTAAGAGAACGCGAGACGAGAGATCGTCGAGAACCGCGAGCGGTTCAGTGTGCCGGCTCTTCGGCAGGTGCGGCCATGTCGTCGATGCGGAGGATGAGAATGTTGTTAGTGTCGTCCTTGCCGTCGACGCGGCCTTCGATGACCAGTTTCGACAGCGGCGTCGGACCGACGACGACCGAATCGTCCTCGTGAATCTCGCCCATCGAGCCCTGCATGTGGATCTCGGCACGGCAGAGTTCGGGGTGGTGGACGCTCGAGAGGTCGATCTCTTCGACGATGACGTCCTCGACGGGGTTGCCCTCGTGCTCGAGCGGCACGGAGGCCGGATCGTCCATCTGCTGGATCTCGAGGGCCTCGTACGCTGCTGCAGTCGGCTTGTAGCCACCTTTGGGGCCTGGTACACCTTCGACGAGTTGCAGGGCTTTGAGACTCTGCATCTGGTTGCGGATCGTTCCGGGGTTCCGGTCGACCTGTTCGGCGATGTCCTCCCCCTTGATCGCGGACTCGGACTCCTTGTGGAGATTTGTCAATGCGCGGAGAATCTTCTTCTGGCTGGGTGTGAGTTCGATGGATGACATACTATGATGTTCGTAATTGGCTTCCTTAAACCCGACGGGTGAGCCGGGCTGATACACGCAGATTTTGCTGTTTGAACCGGGCATAGTAAGGCGTTTTGTTTCGATTATCGACGGAGAGTCCGTTTTCGTTCGCGTCGACCGGACTAGGCGGGGACGAGCCAGCCCTCGAGGACCACGTCGGTGAGCACGTCCTCGAGGAAGAACATGAGGACGAAACCGAAGGAGAACGTCGCCGCGTTCGTTCGGGTGAGAACGGCTTCGGCGTCGAACCGGATGAGCTCCGCGACCTCGATGAGTACCTGGAGGATCGCCCCGATCGCGATGGCGTAGAACAGGACGGCGAACAGGTTCGACTGGGCGAAACTGCCGACCCAGCCACCGAGAATAACGGTGCCCCCCGCGATGAGACCCATCGCGACGAAGTGATACAGGGGCGGCGTCGCTCGGTCGCGAGCGACGGCGGCGACGATGGTCGGCCCTTCCATCACGTTGTGCATCACGAACGCCAGCACGAGCAACATCACCAGCGATGCGTCCCCGGCGACGTAGGCGACGCCGATGCCGAGCCCTTCGCCGAGGCTGTGCAGGCCCAGCGCGAGCGCGACCAGATAGGCGATCTCGAGGCCGCTTTTCCGGCGGTCCGCCATCTTGCGCTGGCGCCACTCGCTGACGGCGTGCATGAGGAGGAACGTCCCGGCGACACCGACGACGGCCAGTACGGCAGCGAGGACAGTGCGCTCGGCGTCGGCACTGTACGCGAAGACTTCTTCGCTCATCTCGACGGCGATGAACACGAGGACACCGGCGGCGAGCGCCATGAAGGCGTGGAGGTAGCGGGGATCGAGATCACGGATGAACGGAAACCAGAGCATCCCGATCAGCACCGGAATGATGCCGGCGATCGCCCCGATTACCGTCAGCATCCAGATCATGTCGAGCGTACCGGCCTCGTCGACGCCCCCGAGATCGGCGAACGGCGACGTGAGATAGAGCGCGCCGAAAATCGCTCCCAAAACGAGGAGGGGACTGATCGCTAACAGCCAGCGGGGCAGATCGCGTATCGATCGACCCGTCATCGCATATCGAGACCTCCAGCAACGCAAACTCGGCTCATCAGTACACCTTGATTAGAGGCATCTAAACTTATACCTTTTCCACGCAATTTCCGTTAGATTGAATCTAAACAAACTTGTTGATCGGTTTCTTGTACGTATATGGGCCGTTTCACGCTATTGTTCGATCTCCGCCCCTCGAGCGACGCGTACGTGGTGTGCGACGGATTCGGGAAGCGAGACCGGGTTCTCGTGGTTGCTCGAGCGCGCGGTGACCATGCCGAACGGAGCGACCTCGACGATTTCGAGCTCGACACCCGGTTCGACGCCGTGGTCTGCGAGATAGGAGAGAACCTCCGCATCGCGGTCGGCGACCTCCTCCACCACGACCACATCGCCCTCCTCGAACTCGATGACGGATTTGCCGTCGGGACGCTCCGGCGGCTCGAGGTCGGCGCTGGGGATCGGCGAGCCGTGGGGATCGACCGTCGGCTGGCCGAGCGCGTCCGCCACGCGGGCCTCGAAGGCCTCGCTGATGTGGTGTTCCAGCCGGTCGGCCTCCTCGTGGACCTCCGCCCAGTCGTAGTCGAGATGTTCGGTGAGGTAGGCCTCGAGCAGTCGGTGGTGTCGGACCACCTCGAGGGCGACGGTCTCGCCCTCGTCCGTCAGCGTAACGCCGCGGTACTTCTCGCGGTCGACGAGGCTCCGTTCCTCGAGTTTGTCGAGCATGCTGGTGACGGTCGGCGACGTGACGTCTAACTCCTCGGCGATAGCCGACGTCTTGATCCGCTCGTCGGTCTCGCGCTGGAGCTGATAGATCGCTTTGAGGTAGTCTTCCATCACGTCGCTCAGCATCATTCTGTCCGAGATTTAGCCCCATCTAACCCTAAATCTGTCGCCACCACAATCGCCACGATAAAATCGGACGGAATCGAACGACGCGTATGAGCACGACAGTCAGAATCATCGGTGCACCGATGGATTACGGCGCGGATCGTCGTGGCGTCGACATGGGGCCGTCGGCAATCCGGTATGCGGGACTGGCCGACCGGCTGGAGCGGACGGGCGTCACCACCGTCGACGCGGGCGATCTCCTGATTCCCAGAGCCGAAGAGCGCGATCCCGATGCCGACCAGCCCACTCGCGGAACCGCGAAGTTCCTCCGGGAGGTCGAAGACGTCTGTACGCGCCTGGGGGACCAGGTCGCGGAGACGCTCGCCGACGGCGAGTTCCCGCTCGTCCTCGGCGGCGACCACTCCGTCGCCATCGGGTCGATGCACGGGGCCGCTCGAGACGTCGACCTCGGTGCGATCTGGTTCGACGCTCACGCCGACCTGAACACGCCCGAGACCTCACCCAGCGGCAACGTCCACGGAATGCCCCTCGCCGCGACCCTCGGTCACGGCGCGTTCGGGGAGATGGAGTGGGCCCACGCGCCGCGCGTCCGGGAGGCGTCGATCGCGTACGTCGGTCTCCGAAGCATCGACGAGCGCGAACGCGAGCTAGTTCGAGACAGCGAGATGACCGCGTTTACGATGGCCGACATCGACGAACGCGGCATGACGGCCGTCGTCGAGGACGCGCTCGACGTCGCGACCACCGGGACCGACGGCGTCCACGTCAGTCTCGACCTCGACTGGCTCGACCCCAAGACCGCGCCCGGCGTCGGGACGCCCGTCCGCGGCGGCGTCACCTACCGGGAAGCCCACGCCGCGCTTGAGACCGTCTCCGAGCGCCACGATAGCGAGGGAATCCTGCGATCGATGGACGTCGTCGAAGTGAACCCGATTCTCGACGAGGGGAACGAGACGGGGACGCTCGGAGCCGAACTGACCGCGAGCGCGTTCGGAAACCGTATTCTGTAAACTACCCCACCCTCCTTCGCTCACCTCATACGAGGTTCACTCGTTGAGGGTGGGGCTTTGATGTGGACTCCCAGTGATCAGTCGCCAGCAATAGGCTGGTGACTCTCACCGTTCAACGTCCCACCATTTATACGCACGTCTACTGGTGCGTCTCCGCTCCCCGACTTGGGCGAGGAGCGGAGTCTGTGTTTCCGCTTCCGGGCGTAGCGTAGCCCAATATTCTTCGCCGCGTTGTAGTCCGCGTTCACCTCGTACCCGCACTTCTGGCAACAGAACTGTTCACCATCACGGTTGGTTGGGTGCGTGAACCCACAATCCGTCCGAGAACACCGTTGAGATGTATGATTTGGCGCAACCTGTTTGACCGAGACACCCCGCTCCGGGGCCTTGTACTCAACGTACTCGTACAATCGTCGGAACGCCCAGACGTGGTGCCACTTCGCGTTCGGGAGTCGTTCGCGGATGTCCGTTAACTCCTCGAACACAATCGCGTCGCAACCGTTTTCGACAGCTTCCGTGACGATCTCGTTAGCGATGGTGTGGATGTACTGCTTTCGCCACGCTTCTTCTTGCTTTCCCAGGCGAAGAAGCGCGTTGTGAGCGGCTTGCGTCCCACGTTGTTGCATCTCACCACGTCGCTTCTCGAACTCACGGCACCAGTGGTCGTACTCGTCGCCCTGCCAGAACGTGCCGGTCGAAGCTACTGCGAGGCTGTTGACGCCGAGGTCGATGCCAAGGACTGTTTGGTACTCGGTATCTGCCGAAACCTCGGATTCGTCGCTATCGTACTTCCGTGTCGTGATGTGGAAGTAGAACTCGTCGGTCGCCTTATCGTATTGTAGTGTACTCGCCCGGAACTCGTACTCCTCCGAGAGAACATGCCGCTCGTAGGGTGTCGGACTATCCGCCGGAAGTTCAAAGTCGCACTCGACACGTCCATTGACGGTCGAGAGGGAAACATAATTGCGGTAGAACGTCGCGCTCCGCTTATCGTAGACCATGCTCCATGATGTGAACTCCGGCTGGCTCACCCGCTTGCCCTGCTTCCATCGCTTAACGCAGCCTTTCGTCGCTTGGACGGCGCGTCGGATGGCTTCTTGAACGAGGTTCGCAGTGAGGTCGGTTTCCTCTCGTAGTTCCTTGTAGAGCACGTCTCGTGCAGTCGAGTTCGCCGTAACGCAGTTCGTGTAGGCGTCGTCGTCCCAACAGAACTCGGCGGCACGATTCGCACAGTGGAGGAACTGACGGGCGGATTCGTGGAGGTCGTCGCGGCGCTCATCGGAAACGATGAGTTTGACCGGCGCGGTTCGACGCACCTCCATATTTCAGATTACTACCTAACGTTATTTATACGCTTGGGAGTCGGATAGCCACCGTCGTGCGGTTGCGTCGTCCTTCGTCGGTTTCCTCTCCGACCTACTCGCTTACTTCGTTCGCTCCTTGAGGTCGGAGGCTCCACCTTGAATTATGCTGAATTCGGCGCCTATCAGTAACCCGAATTTCCGAAGACCCTATACTGCGGGTTGAGAACACGCAACAAGCCAATGCGTGTTCCAACACCTTTGTATCGTAGTGTATCAGATTGTCGAATATGACTGAGAACGTCGTCGTGCTCGGCGCTGGCTATGCCGGTGCTGGTGCGATCAACAAGCTCCAATCGGAGCTCGGGGGCAACGCGCGGCTAACTTGGATCGCAGACGTCGACTATCATCTCGTCCTGCACGAATCCCACCGCGTGATCCGCGACCCCGACGTCCGATCGGACATCACGTTCCCGGTCGAGGAGATCGCCGACCCGTCGACCCGGTTCGTCCGGGACGAGGTCACCGGTCTCGACGTCGACGAACAGGTCGTCGAACTCGCCGACACCGACGACGTCGAGTACGACTACGTCCTCGTCGGCCTCGGGAGCCAGACCGCCTACTACGGCATTCCCGGCCTCGAGGACCACTCGCTGACGCTGAAGAGCCTCGACGACGCCCTCGAGATCCACGAGGCCGTCAAGGAAGCCAGTCAGAACGCCACCCGCGGCGAACCCGCACAGGTCGTCATCGGGGGTGCCGGTCTCTCGGGTATCCAGACCGCCGGCGAGATCGCGGAGTTCCGCGACGCCCACCGCGCACCGATCGAGATCCACCTCGTCGAAGCGCTCGAGGAGATCTTCCCCGGTAACGATCCGGAAGTCCAGCAGGCCCTGCGCGACCTCCTCGAGGAGGCCGGCGTTCAGATCCACACGGACGATCCGATCACCGAGGCCAAAGAGGACGTCATCGAGTTCGACGAAGGCGAACCCCTCGACCACGACGTGCTCGTCTGGACCGGCGGCATCACGGGCCGCGACGCGATGGGCGGCGCCGACCTCGAGAAGGAACACAACCGCGTCAACACGGAAGCGAACTTCCAGACGTCCGACGAACGCGTCTTCGCCATCGGCGACTCGGCGATCATCGACCAGGGCGACCGACCCGCCCCGCCGACGGCACAGGCCGCCTGGCAGGCCGCGGAGGTCGCCGGCGAGAACATCTCGCGCGCCATCGAAAACCGCCCGCTCAAGACCTGGGAGTACAACGACAAAGGGACCGTCGTCTCCGTCGGCGAGAAGGCAGTCGCCCACGACGTGCAGATGCTCCCCGTCGACACCTTCGGCGGCTTCCCCGCGAAGAACCTGAAGAAGATGATCGCCGCCCGCTGGATCGCGGACATCACCTCCTGGAACGTCGCCCGGAAGTCCTGGTCGTCGCTATAAACCGGCCCCTTTTGCGTTCCGAGTGCTCGAGCCGACCGTTTTCACACCCTCGATCGAGTTCGTCGTGAACGAGCGCGTCGCAACCGCTGCGGCCGGTGTCCGTCCCGTTTCAGAACCGGCCGTCGAGATAGCTCCGTGCGAGCGACGCCTCCGCCTTCCGCAGGTGATCGCCAGCGGTACTCGTCGAGATATCCAACTCGTTTGCAACATCACTCACGGACCCCTCACGCGGGATTTCGTAGTAGCCGACTCGCTCGGCGGCCGCCAGCGCCTCTCGCTGCCGGCCGGTGAGTCCGACGCGACCGCCAGTTGGCTGCATCGCGGTCACCGCCTCGAGTTCGACGTCGAAGCCGTCCGGGAGTGCATCCACTACTACTTCGACGTCAGCGGCGCTTCCCAGCACCTGTAGCGTGAGTCGACGACCCGACAGGAACGTGACCGGTGGCACGGCGACGAGGTCCGTCTCCACGAACGCCTCGTACAACGTCCGGTCGCTCTCGGAGGGTGCGTCCCTGACGTAGAGGTAGAGTTCACCGCTCTGACCGTCGACCAGTTCGTACTCACGGATCGACGTCGTCTCCTGCAACGCTCCCTCGTACACGTCTCGGTCGGCAAGCACGCGAAATATCAACGCGATGCGGTCCTCGCTCGTGACGTTCCACTCGAGCATCTCGCTCCGGTGGACGGCCTCGTGGTCGTCGATCAGTCGGTGCATCGGATGTTGCGCCCACTCTGGCATCCGAATCGTCACCGTGAACGAGCGCATACCGATACCGACGGGACCACTTTATAAATAACCGGACGTATCCGTGACAACGACGAGGGGTCCAGTCGACCGATTCGCTACTATGTCCGAGGATACACGTGCTCCCGCGGCTGCTGGCGATAGTAGCGACGCAGCGCCCACCTCAGACGACCGCGGGGGTCCCATCGATATCGACGGAGACCAGTCGGATCGACCGAGACCGCTCCCCGTAATCGGCAATCTCCATCAGATAACCAGCGATCCGCTCGGGTTCTTCGACGCAGCGCGCGGACGCGACCTGATGGCGTACCGGATGTTCACCGACCAGTGCTACGTCGTCGCCCATCCCGACGGCGTGCAGACCGTCCTCGTCGACGACGACGAAACATACCGCAAGGGAGAGATGATGCGGCGACGGGTCGGAAGCCTCCTCGGCGACGGAATCTTCCTCGCCGAAGGCGACGACTGGCACCGCCAACGAGCGACGATGCAACCCGCGTTCTACCGCGACCGGATTACCGGCTACGCCGACGCGATGATCGAAGCGTCGGCGGCGATGGCCGACGGCTGGACGGACGGGCAAGTCGTCGACGTCGCGGAGGCCTCGAGCGAGTTAACCCTCGCAGTACTCGCGGACACCCTTCTCGGGATCGATCCCGGTTCGGATCGGGACGTCGTCGCTCGGGCGGCCGATGCCATCGCCGCCAGATACGACTCCCGGCGCGTCGGCGCGTTTCTCCCGGAGTGGATCCCCTCACCGACCAATCGCCGCTACCGAAATGCCCTCGGAAATCTCCGCCGGACTATCGACCGGATCATCGACGACCGACGAACCGCCATCGAAGCCGGTGAGGGTTCCGGAACGGACCTCCTATCGATGCTCGTCGCCGCGACTGCCGACGGCAGTATGGACGACGAGACGCTCCGCGACAACGTCGTCACGTTCCTGTTTGCCGGTCACGAAACGACCGCACTCGGACTAACCTACGCGCTCTACTCGCTCGCGGACAGCCCCACCGAACAGGCGAGCGTTCTCGACGCAATCGACGAGTTCGGCGATCCCGCGGACGATCCGGACGGTGCAGCCGCACGCGACGCGTTCCCGGCAGTCGATCGCGTCGTCGACGAGACGCTCCGGCTGTATCCGCCGGTTCACGTGTTCTTCCGCGAGCCCGCCCGGCCGGTCGAACTGCTCGGAACGCAGATCCCGGCCGGAACCGTTCTCGCAATATCGCCGTGGACGTGCCATCGGGACTCCCGCTGGTGGGACGAACCGGAGACGTTCCGTCCGGATCGCTGGGAAACGCGGACCGAACAGGGGCCGAAACAGGAAACGGAGTCGAAACCGCCTCGTCCGGAGTACGCCTACTTCCCATTTGGCGGCGGACCGCGCCACTGCATTGGGATGCGCTTTGCGCTCCTGGAACTCCGACTGACCCTCGCAGTATTCCTCTCGCGGTATCGGTTCGAACCGGTCACGGAGACGCTATCTGTCACTCCGAGTGCGACGTTACAGCCCGATGGCCCGGTTCGACTGCGAGTCGACAGCGATCGACGATAACTATAGTAGCCACTGAAAGTCAATGCACACCTGATCGCACGACGGCTGTGCGATCAGTGTGTAAATCGTTTCAGTTGTTACTATAGCTGTCAGTCCGTTCAGTTCGTCCCCTCCATATCAGTCGCCGTCTCCGCTCCCGTCATCGCTCCCCGTCGCGTCGTCGTCGCCGCGTGATCCCATCGGCTCGGCGGGAATACCCGCGACCGTCGTGCCCGGTGGCACGTCACGCGTCACGAGCGAGTTCGCCGCGACGCGCGCATCCGCACCGATCTGGACGCCGGGAAGCACGATGGCCCCGGCACCGATCATCGCTCGCTCGCCGATTCGGACCTCTCCCGTCCGATACTCGTCCTGCAGAAACTCGTGACAGAGGATCGTTGCGTCGTAGCCCACGATCGCCTCGGCTTCGACCGTAATCAGTTCGGGCCAGAAGACGTCCGGCGTGGCCTCCAGTCCCCAGGAAACCCCCGGACCCACGGTGACGCCGAGCCGTCGGAGGAGCCAGCGTTTGAGTCGTAGACTCGGGGACGTCCGAACGAGCCAGACGACGACGTACGAGATCGCGACTCGAAGCGGATTGCGAGCACGCGTCCAGTCTGCGAGCGAGTTCCCCGGCCCCGGTGTCGGATGGCGCCGGACGCGGTCGTGGCGGGACGTCGTCTCGTCAGTCACAGGCTGGGGATATGACCTATCACTACATGAAACCGACCGGTTGGCGTCTGTGTTCGGTCGATGGCTCGAGTAACCAGTGAGGGGTCACAATACCGCTAGTCCCGGATCGGATCACGGTCGACATCGAGTCGGTCGGTCGCCCCACGATGTTTCAGTTCGGAACCATGCTGTGGAATCCGGTACCGAAAAGGGTGATAATTACAATAAACAATCACCGTTCGTTGACCGTCCGGGATTCGGATACGATAGTCGGGAACCCAACCAGTTAGGCCCAATCGTTGTCCGAGATGGGGTCATTTTGCTGGCTGTAATGTCGCTCCAACGAGATACCCTCGAGCGGGAAACGATCTATTCGCTTCTCGCGGACCAGGTCCGCGAATATTTACTCGGATACCTGTCGGTCACCGACCGGACGACGGTATCCGAGGCAGCCGAGCGGATCACCGAATGGCACCGTGAAACCACGGCGACGTTCGAAACGGGAACGGAAGCGGTCACCGTCCAGTTGATCCACAACCACTTGCCGCGTCTCGATCAGTACGACGTCGTCGAGTACGATCGCGCAAACGAGGTGATCACCCCCGGTTCGAACTTCGAGGTACTGGAACCGTACGTCTCTGATCTCGATATTCCGGCCGATCCGCAGTAGCGCTGCTATGCGGTACCGATCATCGCGTCGTCGGCGGTTCGTTCGCCGGGAACGCCGACGCGCCGACGGAACGTATCGCCGGAGACGCCGCAGCGGTAGGCCGGCTTGTACATCATGTTCTCACCCCCAGCACGGACGCCGAACTCGTTCGAGATCGATTCTCGCAGATAGTACTGCGACCGTTCGTTACCCGGCTTGACGTAGTAGTCGGATAGTCGGACCGGATGCCGCTCGAACAGGCCGCCGGGCTCGCGGCCGTCGACGAGCACGACCGGTTTCTCGAGGTAGCAGTCGCCGTTACGGGCGCGTTTGGTGTGGGCGTTATCCGGATGTGCCGCGAGGATCGCTTCGCGTTCGTCCCGAGGCTGTTCGGGCGTGACGACGTCGACGCGGTCGACCGTGAAGTAGCCGATCAGGTAGCGATGGGCACGGTCGCCATCGGGGCGGCGCAAGCCGGCGTAGAAACCGACGACGTCACCCGGTTCGAGCGCTCTCAGTCTCGACACGTAGCCGCTAGTGCGATGTTCGCCGTAGGTTAGGGCCTCGAAGTTCGGGTCGTGATGGAACGGCCAGGACTCGAGGTCGTCACCGGTAACGGTACGGTCGGCGTCGCCGATCGGCTGGGGGGTGATCCGGGTCGTGAGGTCCGCCGCAGTTCCGTCAGTCCTCCGGAGGTCCCACGAGCCGAGCGTCGCCGTCTCGTCCGTCTCACGGGTCTTTTCGGGGATCGGGACGTACTCGAAGCGTCCGTCGTCGTATAACGGCGCGAGCGCGCCCAGATTCGTGCTGTCTGCGCCGACCCCCGCGAGAACGACCGTCATTAGTCGTCCGTGGGGATGGCCGGGACGTAAAGCCGACGGTCGCGGTAGCTGGGACGGGCACTCGACGACCGTAGTAGACACTGCAGCCACGGACTCGTTACAAGCATCAATCCGG
Source organism: Natronorubrum halobium (assembly GCF_051351675.1). Classification (NCBI taxonomy): domain Archaea; kingdom Methanobacteriati; phylum Methanobacteriota; class Halobacteria; order Halobacteriales; family Natrialbaceae; genus Natronorubrum; species Natronorubrum halobium. Next base: position 3,593,926 of record NZ_CP195595.1, on the reverse strand, counting down.
TCCGGTGATTCGAACGACGATAATCGAACGCTCCGTCGAATCAGTATCCGCTATTTCCATCCGTTCGATCAGCTTTCAAACGATTGATTAGTCATTTCATCAGCAAAATGTTGAAATAATACAGTAGAATACGACAGGTCATGCCTGTTGAGGGTCGACGGTCGATAGCGATCTGTCGCCAGTGCCAGAGCGCCCTCGCAGTGCGGATTCTGGCCGACGGATCGATCCGACCGATCGGAACGGGAACCCAGTGTTCCTGCGGGGGAGAATCGTTCGAGGTAGTCGGGGACCGCGAGAGTAATACGGGGGACGGTGACGAGATTACCGACGGTAGCCACGACGGTGACGAACGAAAGTATCCGAAACCGTAACCGGCCACGGTTCACGAGATCATCGCCAACCGGATGCAGTCCTCGCCAACCGAGCGCCGCAGCGAAGCCGAGGATGAATCTCGGTACCAGCGACACAGGTTGCACTCGAGTACGGGTGACCTCCTCCAGCCGTGTACTGGTCCCGACGCGACGCTCTCGGGTCCCGCGAGCCTTGCAACCGCGATCGCGACTAGCGGGTGGACGATCGAGCCGAATAGAACAGCGGGACGAGCAACACGAGGAAGAGACACCCCATCACGGCGATCGCGATCCAGATCGTCGACAGCCACGCTTCGGGGACCACCCCTGCCAATTCGAGAACCCAGAGGAGACTGTACCCGCTGACGACGACGAGCGAACAGACGTAGAGTCGGAGTCCCCAGCCGACGACGTGGTACAGCGTCGTTTTCGTCACCTGCGCTGGGACGTGCTCCTCGAGCCCGAACATTAGAGCCTCACCGTCCGATCGAAGACGCGTGTCTCGGCGTCGTCGCCGTGAGCTACAGCGACGATACGAATTTCGACGTCGCGTGCCTCGGCCGAATCGACGGCTTTCCGGATCGTCACGGACTCGGCGACCGCTTCTCGACGCTGAACGAGGTCTGCAGTTCCGTTCGCCGTGCCGTCTGCTATCGTCGCCGTTCCGTCGATCGTCCTCGCCGTGAGGTCCACGTGATCGGCGCGCGTCATCGACGTCACCTCGAGGGTGACGAACCCCTCGGTATCGTCCCGGACCAGCGTGCTCGCTTCGACCGTTGCATCCGGCACGTTCTCCCCCTCGATGTCGCTCTCGAAGCCGATGAGGACCGTCCCGACGGCGGCCGAACAGAGCACCGTCAGCCCGACGAGTAGCAGTCCGCCGACGACGGGGTTGAGAGCGCGATCGATCGGTGGCTCGAGAGGGATGCGCATCGGATCCGATACCTGTAGGCAGTCATGGAAGTGCGTGCGCTTGAATCTATTTGCCGAGGATCCCCGCTGGCCGGCTTCGGCACCTTCTCGAGGGGCTCGTGCGATCAGTTTCTATCTGTAGTAGCCGGTTACGACATCAAGTAGTCGACCAGTAGAATAGCACCCTCACGACAGGAGAATCATCGCCGGAGAGTTAGTGATCGGGCGGTGCTCGCCGGTTTGTCTGGGCTGGTCTGTCTCCGCTACCGACCGGTCTCCGCCGTCGAACACCTCGCATACGATTCCTGATCGGTCGAGGGCCTGTCCGTGACCGTCGTTGATCTTCACAGATCTCACTGCTCGAACCGACCGACGCCAGCACGTCGTACGGACCGCGACCCCAGTCAGGCCACTTCCAGCGGCCCTCGATCTCGTGAGGCGTCGTCTCGACCTGCGACACGCTACTCACCCCGCTCGCGCTCGAGCAGGCCCGAGAGAACCGCCACCGGGTTCCACCACGTTGCGTGCTGGCAGAGATGACAAATATGCTTAAACGACGTGAGGTCCGAAGACTCGAGCGTTATCGGATCGACCTGGGGATGTTGACATAACTCCCCCGGTTCGGCGCGCTTGACGTGGATCCGCCCACAGCCCACGCAGATCGCGTCGACGGGGATACCGACGCGGCCCGCACCCGCGCTCGCGAGTTCCGCCTCGAGGTCGCGATCGTCGCGGTCGACACTCATCGCAAATTCTCCAGAATCTCGCTGGGGTCGAAGACGCGACCCCAACTGAATTGGACGTACTCCTCGCTCCGATCCTCACCCGCTGATCGCCAGCCGTTCGTGACGACGTCGATAAGATGGTCAACCTGTGTCGCAGGAACGACTTTCATGGCGATCAGGTCGCGGTCGTGCGGTGCACAGATCGCGAACAGGTAGACGCCTCCAGACTCGAGAAGCGCCTCATGCTGACCACGACGCGGCTGGAACCGGCCCCGTCGTTGTTCCTGCCCGTAGACGACGGAGACGGATTTAATCTCGACCGGCGTCCCGGACTCAAGGACGACGATGCCGACGAACGGCAGCGCCGCGCTCGGTTCGATGAGTTCCTCGGCGATCGCGTCGTAGTGGTTAACTTCCGAGTCCGGGACGTAACGGGTTCCAGGGAGTTCCTCGAGGACGACCGTCTCGGATCGATCGCCAGCCTGTCTCGAGGCGGCGAGTCGAGACTGACTCGAGCGGCTCATCGATCACCCCGCTCGCGTTCCATTCCCGGTTGTAGTGTGCGGTGTGGACGCTGGAATATAGCGCCCAATAGATGTATGTATAACGATTGCTGCATCCTAGTTCGATTTAAGCTATTATCTGCCCATTCTCTACCCGAATCGATGACATCACTGCAAGATCGCCCAACTACTATCGCTATTTGTGAAAGTTGCGGAAAGCCAATAGCTTCGCGAGAACTACCAGACGGAGTGCTTCTCCCGATCGGATCGGGGAAGGAATGCCCATGTGGCAGTGGCGATTTTCGTCGTTTTGACTGATCAGTAGCGCTCGAGGCGTTACCGACGTCAGTTCGAATCTCTCGATCCTCGAAGGCACGGCGAACCCGCTCGTCGGTCGCTTGATGGGCTGGATGGGCTATGGGCGTCCGACTGTCGACGTCGTAAGCTGACTCGCAGGGACGAACTCACGCATCGAGCATCGCCTCCTCGGCCTCGACGACGCGCTGAAAGCGCTCGCGATCGCCACCCAAATCCGGATGATGCTCTTTCTTCTTCGCTCGAGAGCGCGTTTCGCGTTGAGATACTTCGCGATTGACTGCGCGTTATCTCGCAGGTTATCCCACCGATCGCATGGAACCGCGAACTGCTGGCCGTCACGCTCGAAGTAGACCACAATGCCCGGATCGTCAGGGTCACGGTCGGCGTACAGACGATGTGGCTCCGCCTGCGTGTGTGGTGCAGCCGTTTTCACCTGTACGTTCCGAGCGTTCATCTTCCCCACCTCCTCGAGGATGTTTTCGAACGCTCGCGTCCGAGAGACGCGGAACCCGTGTGGATAGGATTCGCGGTCGCCGGCTGGCGTCCGCTCGAACCCGTCCGACCACTCGAGGCGTTCAGACATCGGCCTCACCTCCGTGGCGACCGGCGGCCGTCTCCGGATCGGGAATACCGACATAGACACCAGCTGCGGACCCGCGGGTTAGTCGGCAGTACGAGTCACACTCTCCGCAGCGATGGGCGCGGTCGCTGTTGTCGCCGTAGACGCGACAGAAGCGATCCGAAACGTACGCTCCGCAGTGCTCGCACGTCGTCGAGGTGTCGGTCGACGGCCACGGCGCGATCGTCACGCCGACCACCTCCGGACGGTCTGTCGGCTACGTGGTAATATACCGAAACCGAGAATTGGATTTTCGGCACGCTCGGGGGTACGAGCGTCTAAGAGTTGAACACGTAGATGATTTCGAGTGGGGCCGCCGGGAATTGAACAGATGCAAGACGATCCAACTCGCTCTCGTTGGTCGCTCGTCGGCTGCGACTTGCGTGTTCAATTCACGGCTCTTTCCCTAGTACTGCCGCTCACGTATTTGTTCGCGGCAGAATGTATGGGACCGCCGAGAATTGAACTCGGGTCCTACGGACCCCATCCGCAGAGGATACCACTACCCCACGGTCCCGTAGCTAAATCGACGACCGTCTGCTGTTTAAGCGTGTCGTTTTGGAGTCGAACGTGAGACGGAACACCCTTCCCAAACCGTCGCTCTCGAGAGCGACGCCTCGATACGAACCCGAAGAGAATACCGTCGAGTCCCCGACTTACCGACGGTAGCGCTCGAGGACGTCGGGGAGCCGCTTGCTGACGGGACCGCCCAGCCGGTCGCGAACCGATCCGAGCAGTCCGTTGGGGACGAAGAGCACGAACAGCACGAAGATAATCCCCAGGTACAGCGGTGCCCGACCGGTGAAGACGGTTCCGAGGAAATCGTTGAGCGACAGCCCAGCGACCTCCGCCGTGAGCACCGAGTCCGGGAGGAGTTGCTCGAGATACGTCGAGATGCCGTCGCTCTCTGTCGAGAGGATGTCCTCGAGCCACTCGTGGAACAGCGCGCCGAAAAACGGGCCAGCAAGCGTCCCGATCCCGCCGATGATCGCCATGATGAGTGCGTCCGCCGTGACGAGGAAGTAAAAGGAATTGTCCGGCGAGGCACCACCCGCGTACGCGGCGAACAGGGCACCCGCGATGCCGGCGAAGAAGGCGCTGGCCGCGAACGCGCCCATCTTGTACCAGAATACGTTGTAGCCGATCGCCCGCGCGCGCTCTTCGTTTTCGCGGATCGCGATCATCACCCTGCCGAACGGCGAGTGCAGAATCCGCTGCATCGCGAAGTAGGAGACGAGGACGACGACGCCCAGTGCGTAGTAGGAGGTCATCGTCGCCGAGACGTCGATGCCCAGTCCGAGAACGTTCTCGAAGCTATCCCCGGCAAGCCGGCCTACGGCGAAGTTGAGCGAGTCGATGTAGGGAATGCCGATGGAGAGGTCCGCCGAGCCGCGGATCGTCGCCCCCTCCGTGGGATTCGTGCCGACGTACCCCCAGTGGCGGATGAACTCGTACATCACCTGGGCGAATCCAAGGGTAATCATCGCGAAGTAGACCCCGGTGAGGCGGAACGAGACGGCACCGATCGCGAGTGCCACGAGGAACGCCAGCGTCGCACCTAGGAACATGGTGATCATGAACGGCGTTCCCTCGCTGATGCCCAGGACGAGCCCGTTCGCAGCGAGGACGACGAAGTAGGCGCCGGTTCCGTAGAACGCGGCGTGACCGAACGAGAGATAGCCGGTGTAGCCGCTGATGAAGTCGAAGCTGATCGCGAACAGCCCCATGTAGAGGACGATAATCATGAACGTCAGCCCCGGCAGGAACGCGGACGCCTCGGACGCGAGCGGCGTTCGGTTGAGCACGCCCAGAAGGATCGGATACAGTGCGAAGCCGAGGACGACCAGCACGTGGGCGATGTGGTCGCGAACGTACGACCGGCTCCAGTGTTCGTCGCTGACCGCCCGATCCCCCACGGATCGCCGGTCGGTCGACTCCTCGGTGGTCGCATCGACCCCGCCGTCCGCCGTCGGTTCGCGGTCGGCGGGGCTAATGGCCACCCACCTCCGCTACGCCGTACAGTCCCTGTGGACGAATGATGAGCATGATTACGAGTAATCCGAATATCGTCAGTTCGGGGAGCCCGGTGAACGTCACGATCCCGGTCGAGAACAACCACGTCGTGAACGAGTCGGTGATGCCGACGAGAAGTGACGCGGCCACGGTCCCCTTGAACGAGCCGAGTCCGCCGATGATGACCACGACGAACGCGTACAACAGCACGTCGATGGCGAGCAGCGCGCTCGGCCCCCAGAGCGGATCCCACATCAGGAGCACGCCGCCGACGGCGGCGAGCCCCGTTCCGAGACCGAACACGATCGTAAACGCGCGGCGAACGTCGACGCCCAGCGCTTCGACCATCTCCGGATCCTCGCTACCGGCCCGGATGTAGAGCCCGTACAGCGTTCTGTTGAGGAACAACCAGACGCCGACGACGGCGAGAACGCCGAGGACAATCTCGAACGCGTACAGCCCCCGGATCGGGGCGCCCAGGAGATCGTATCGCTCGGTCAGTACGGCCGGTGCCGTCGCCATCGCGCCGGACCACGGTGGTTCCGGCTGAATACCCTGAGAGAGGACGACGATGCGCGTTACCTCCTCTAAGATCAGTGCGATCCCGAACGTCAGGAGAATCTGATACATCGGCGTCCGGTCGTAGATCGGCCGAATCAGCGAGTACTCGAGCGCGCCTCCGAACGCGGTGAGGAGGGCGAACACCACGGCAGCAGCGACGAAGAACAGGAGGATCCGCGTTATCGTTCCCGTTCCGTCGGAGACCGACAGCACAATAATTAGCCCCCCGATGTACGCACCGAGCATCGCCATCGCACCGTGAGAGAAGTTGAGCACGCCCATCAGTCCGAAGACGAGCGTCAGCCCGACCGCGAGAACGAAGTAGACGGCGGCTTTCCCGAGACCCTCGATGACGATTCGTGCCAGCGTATCCGGCTGGAAGAGTCGGCCGAGCGTCTCGACTACCAGCGGGAGTTCTGTAGTCAACTCCACCGTCATTGCCGACGATCCCTCCCGAGCGCTGTGGTCGTCCGCCAGTACTTCCGCTCTCCGTCGTCTCTACTCCAGATCATGCGCTGAGGTACCTCTGGATCCGTTCGTCGTCCGCGGTAACTCCCTCCGTCGAACCGGATTCGACGACCGTCCCGTGGTCGATGAGATAGAACCGGTCCGCGAGCTCCATCGCCAGCGGGAAGTTCTGCTCGACGAGAATCATCGTCGTCTCCGCCGAGGCGGTTTCGAGCGCGTCGACGACCTGCTCGACGATCATCGGTGCCAGTCCCTCGCTCGGTTCGTCGACCAGCAACAGGTCGTTCTCACCGACCATTCCGCGTGCGATCGCGAGCATCTGCTGTTGCCCCCCGCTGAGGTTCCGTGCCTCCTTGTCCCGGAGGTCTTCCAGTGCGGGGAACAGTGAGTAGACGTAATCGCGTTGCCCCTCGAAGTCGCCGCCGGGTTTGACCGCTACCCGGATGTTCTCTTCGACGGTGAGGTAGCCGAACATGCGCCGTTCTTCGGGAACCCAGCCGATCCCGTCGTTCCCGACTTCGTGGGTGCTTTTGCCGACGATGTCCTCACCCTTGTACCGGATCGTCCCCTTTCGAGGCGGCGTCAACTGGAGTATCGAGCGCAGCGTCGTCGTCTTCCCGACGCCGTTGCGACCGATCAGCGCGACGATCTCCTGCTCTTCGACCTCGAGGGTGACGCCCTGTAACACGTGGCTCTCACCGTAGTAGGTGTGGACGTCCTCAAGTTCGAGGAAACTCATCCGCTCGCCACCCCCGATTCGGTACCGTCGTCGGTATCGGTCGCGTCGTCCCCGTAACCGCCGAGATAGGCCTGCTGGACCCGCTTGCTATCACGAATCTCCGCTGGGACGCCGTCCGCGATCAGTTCGCCGCTGTCGAGAACGATGACGCGATCGCTGATGTCCATCACGATGTCCATGTTGTGCTCGATCAGCATGATCGAGTGATCCGTGGCGACGTTGTCGATGAGCGTCGTGAGTCGGCTAATGTCCTCGCTCGAGACGCCGGCGGTCGGCTCGTCGAGCAGTAACAGGTCCGGCTCCCCGGCGAGTGCGATACCGATCTCGAGGCTCCGTTTTTCGCCGTGACTGAGGTTCTGGGCGTCGGTCTCGGCGTCTTCGGCGAGGCCGATTCGCTCCAGAATTCCGTAGGCCTCCTCGAAGTGATCGTTGAAACTGTTGACGTTTCGCCAGAACTGCCACGAATCTGTCCCGCTGTGGGCCTGTACCGCTATTCTAACGTTCTCCAGCACGGAGATCGTTGGAAAGACATTCGTTATCTGGTACGATCGATGAAGTCCCAACCGCGCCGTCGTCGCCGGGTCGGCGTTCGTGATCTCGGTGCGCCCCGCCGTGGAGGAATCGAACTCGATCATCCCGCTCGTCGGCTCGAGTTCCCCCGTGATCAGGTTGAAAAACGTCGTCTTGCCGGCCCCGTTCGGACCGATCACCGAACAGAGCTCTCCCTCCTCGAGGCTGAAATCGACTCCATCGACGGCAGTGATGCCACCGAACGTTTTCGTCAATCCGGACGTCGAGAGTAACATTGGTGCTATCGGAGGCTACAGCTCATCTCGTCTTCCGGTACCATCGACTCCTCGGCCGACATGAACTGGATCGGTTCGCCGGGCATAATGCTTGCATCCCAGGTGTCTTCCCACTCGTCGCTCGTCGGTACCGGATACGCGATCGCCATCTCCGATGCTGCCTGGTTGTTCGCCTCGCGGAATTCGTACCCGTTTTCGCCCTTGGGGGTGTCTTCGACGGTCATCCCGGTCATCGTGTCGATGATATCGTCGGTGTCGACCGAACCGGATTCGTCGATCGCCTGCACGAGGGCTGACGCGAGGGTGAACGTCCCCGAGTGGAACAGATCCGGCACCTGATCGTACGCCTCGATGTTCATGTCGATGAACTGTTCGTTGATCGGGTTGTCGAACTGATTCCAGTGGTACCGCGTCGTGAACGGCCCGAGCCCTGCGTCCTCGATGTCTTCGGCAGTGGACTCCGCCCCGAGGGCCTGTTGTACGGCACCCCCGAGCGCCCCGACGGTCAGCATTTCGGCGAACCCGCCGAAGATGTCGACGTCGTAGTCCATCGCGGTCGGGATGAAACTCGGAAGCGTCGCGAGCGTATAGACGCCAGCAACCGCGTCAGCGCCGTCGTCGATGGCCTGGTCCAGAAGTCCCTCGAATTCGGCGTAGCCGACCTCGGTGAACCGCGGCTCCTGAAATTCGATGTGGTCGTACTCCTCGAAGACCGTCTGATAGTTTTCGACGCCACCTCGGCCGAACGAGTTGTCCGATCCGAACATCGCGATGTTCTCGACGTCCATCTCCTCGGCAACGTACGTGGCGCCGGATCGGGCGTCCATCGCGGTGTGTTCGCTCGCGCGGAAGACCTGCTCGTGACAGTACTCGTCTGACAGCGTAATGTCCCCGTCTGCCGCCGGTCCACAGAGGTAGGGCACGTCAGTCTGTGCGACGACGGTGTCGATCACCCGTCGCGCACTGTCGGATGACGTTCCGCCGAACAGCACGTCGACTTCGTCGTCGACGACCAGATCCTCCGCGACGCGCTGTGCGGTGTCCGGGCTGAACTCCGTATCCTGGACGATAATCTCGTAGGTCGGCCCGTCGTCGGGATCTACCGTATACTCACCGACGGTGAGTCCGTCGATCGGATCGACGTCGTCGTATTTGTAGGCCAGACCGCCGTAGAACCCCTGCAGGGCCGTCTGACCGTAGTATTCCAGGTCGCCGGACGTCGGCTGGAACGCACCGATCCGGAGGGTCTGTTCGTCCGGATCTCCGTTGCCGTCTTCGGTGACACAGCCTGCGAGTGCACCGGTTCCGACTACCGCGAGTGCACTCGACCGTCTGAGGACGCTTCGCCGCGTGGTAGATCGTGGCATACTGTGTAGTATAATATCATGATAGCAACAAAGAGTGGAAGGTTAACACGTAAACACGACAGGAGATATTGACCGCTTTGTGCCGATTACGAGTCTATTTCCGAGCGAGTCACGCGAGCGAACGCAGGCTGTCACCCGCTAAACTAGCACCCGCTCGAGGTCGACCACGACCCCTTCCTCAGCATCCGGTTCGCCGACGAACTCGCCGAGACACACGGCAGCCCCGTTCGGCGTGTAACAGGCGACCAGTCCACCAGTATCGATCCCGTCGTCGACCTCGAGTACGCCTGGCGCGTAGACGGGTGCCCCATTAGCCACCTCCCGAGCCGCGTTCTCGGCAATCGTCACCGACGGGATCCCCTCGAGAATCCGTTCGGCCGGATCGACCACCTCGAAGAGCGGGGCGGGGTCGTCGTCCTCGACCCAGAACGCGAGCGCGTCGAGGAAGTCGGACGTGCTGTGAAGGTCGGTGTCGTCGAACGGGGTGGTCGCGGATCGACGCAAGTGGCCCATGTGTCCGCCCGTTCCGAGCGCGAGCCCCAGATCGTGACAGAGTTTGCGGACGTAGGTACCGCTCTCACAGCGGATCCGCAAGAGGACCTGCCGCTCGTCGGTCTCGAGCACCTCGAGGTCGTATATCTCGCGGACGCGCAGGCGTCGCGACACCGCACTCTTCCGCGGTGGCTTCTGGTAGATCGGGCCCTCGAACTCGGCGACGACCGATTCGACGTCGGCCGGGACCGGTGCGTGACACTCGAGGACGGCGATGTACTCCTTCGATCCCTCGAGGAAGACCTGTGCCAGTCGGGTCGCCTCGCCGAGCATGAGGGGGAGACAGCCGGTCACCTTGGGGTCGAGGGTCCCGGCGTGGGCTGCTTGCTCGACTGTGGCGTCGGCGCCGCGGTCGGCGAGCGTCTCGGCGACGGAATCGCGCAACCAGCCGCTCACCTGGTGTGAGGAGGGGCCGGGCGGCTTGTCGAGGTTGACGACGCCGAACGTGAGCAGTTCTACGGGTGACCGGTCGTCGGGCGGGCCACGGAGACGAGGGCGATCAGCCATGGGAGTTAGAACTCGTACTCGATCGGGATTGGTGCCTGCCCTTCGTCACCGGCGGCGTCGTATTCGCCGACGGCGGTGACGAGCATATCGAGCACTGCGTCGGGTTCCCAGCGAGCCGTATTCACCGAGAGATCGTAGATCGTCAGATCCTGAATGTCGATCCCGTAGTACTCCTGATAGCGTTTCGCCTCGCTGGCTTCGCGCGCTTTCGTCTCTTCGGTGGCGCGGTCGGGATCTTTCTCTTCACGTTCGGCGATCCGCTCGCCGCGTACCTGTGCCGGCGCGTCGAGCCAGAAACGGAAATCGGCCTGATCGCCGGCCAGCCAGCCCGCGAGTCTGGACTCGAGGACCAGATCCTCCTCTTCGACGGCGATTTCGCGAAGCCGACGGTCCAGATCACGGTCGATCTGGTCGTTCTCTTCGGCGAGTTTGTTGAACTCGAGCGGGGTGTATCCGCGTTCGTCGGCCAGTTCCCGGAAGATGTCGCCGCCGCTGACGTGATCGAGATCGAACGAGTCAGCGAGCAACTCCGCAGTCGTGCTCTTCCCGCTCCCTGGCGGGCCGGAGACGGTGAGTAACATAGTCGAACTGTGCGGTGACCGGTAAAATGGGTTTTGAATCGATCGACAGGACGAGTACGGCGGCGTCGAGCGAACGATCAGTCACTGAATCGGCTCGGAACGGGTCGATCGAAGTCGATAGACCGTCGAGTCTCAGGCCCCGGACGGCGTCATATCGATGTTCAGCGCTTTGCGCAACAGTTGCGTAAAGCCCATCGAGCACAGGAAGTACCAGACGATCCAGGCCTGCATCGGACCGAGTAGTCCGGAGTTCCAGTCCGTCTCGCCGACCAGCGGCATGACGACGGTTCCGTCGATGCCCACGCTCTGGATCTTCCAGTACATCCAGAGGAACAACGGGATGGTAAAGAGCATGATCCAGACCATCGGCCGCAACTGCTCTTTGAACATCCCGAGGTTCTCCGCCATGGCCTCCATCTGCTCTTCGCGGACCGCCTCGAGTTCGTCGTCGAGACGCTCGATTTCGGCCTCGCTGGCGCCGCGCTCTTCGGCCTCTTTCTTGCGCTCTTGGGCGTCTTTCTGTTTCTGCTGCATGGCCTTCATTCGCTCCTGGTATTTCCCCATGATTTCGGGGTTCATGAGGTTCGCCTGCAGGAGCGTCGAGTACAGCCCCGTCAGCAGCGCAACCGAAAGAATCACCGCGTAAAACGGTAGTGCAGCGTCGAGCGGGCCCAGTGCCGTGTTGAGCGCTGCACCAACCGTATCTCGGACGGACTCGATCCAGTAGCCGAACATCAACAGGAGCGAGCCCATGCCAGCTAATTTGTCCCACTGTGACCACGAGGATTCTTCGGCGTCGATATCGACGTCGCTGTCGTAGCTCTCGGCGTCGCCATCGCCGTCGAGGGCCTCGTCGTAGGCCTCGCGATCGGCGATTTCGAACCCTTCGTCGCCGTCGACTAGTACTCCTTTTTCGATCAGTCGGCCCCATTGTCCGCTCGTAAGCTCCTCGCGGACGTCGGCCCACTCGACCTCACCGCCGTTTCGATCGGCCGCCTCGCGGATGGCCTCGAGAGCGTCCGTCATCGAAGAATCTTCGCGGACGAGGTCGTTGATCTTCTCCGCTGTACGCGTCATCTGTGTTGGGCTAGGGTACGTTCGGTATACAAGTGTTTATCTTCGGCTGGCGCCCGAGTGATCGGCTCACAATCACGCGATGGCTCGAGTGCTAAGGAAAATGACAGTTTCCGCTCTCGGTTCGACATTGTTGCGATGATGGCTCTACTCGTGGAAAATAGCGTCTGTGAACTAATATAAACTATTCAGAAGTATTTGATCTACCGATATTACTATTATACTGATTGTGCAGATTCATCGCATGAGTGTTCCGTTCGGGGACGGGTCAACGACACCGTCACGGAGAGGGCAATCGACGGTACTGGGAATCGTCCTCTTGATCGGGATGGTTGCGGCTGGCAGCATCGGCGTATTGCTCGTTGCCAGTGATGCGATCAGTGACGTCGAACAGGAGTCCGAACACGACCGTGTCGAAGGTGCGTTCGTCGAACTGAGTCAGCAGATGGCGTCGGCATCGACGAACGGGGACGTCCCACGCTCGATGAATATGGACGTTGGAGAAAGTGGTGCCATCATCATGAGTGATACTGGAAACATCCGGATCCAGGGCGGTGACGTCGACGAGAATATCTCGATCGGTGCGATCGAGTACACCGGCGACGACGGGACCAAAATCGCGTATCAGTCGGGTGGTGTCTTCCGTGAAACAGGTTCTGAAACTCGAGTCGTCTCTGCCCCGCCGATTCAGTACGATGCGGAATCCGAGACACTCTCCTTTCCAATCGTGAAGACCCGGGACGAAGCAGAGCTTAATTCCGGCGACATTACTGTAACCCATCATAGCACCAACTCGATGCAAAATACGAGTCTCGTTGAGAACGATACTGTGACGATCAAGGTGACGAGCAAATACTATCGTGGCTGGGAAGATTACTTCGAACAACAGGGTGGTGCGACGACCGTTCAAAGTATCGAGATCCACGACGAAAAAAGTGGGACTGTGACAGCCGAGTTCGGATTCCAGGAGGTATCTGATGCGTTCAGGACCGGTGCTATCTATGCAACCGATATAGAGGGGAACTACGATCTCGACGAAGATCTGACAGAGAAAGCTACGTATCCAGCGCTGGACGACGAAATTGAGAAGTACGTAAACGAGACGGATCCATCTAATGAGGATTACGAAGGTGAGAACGTAACGGACCTCGGAACAGTGACCGAGCGCGAAGATCTCAGGGATGGTATTTACGTTGCCGAAGGGATAACCGAGTCTGGACACCTCGATTTCAACCTTTCGGATGGTAACGCAACGCTCGTAGTCGATGGTAACATCGATGCAAACGACGACACGATCACAGTGAGCGAATACGCCAGTGGAAACGATCTGAGCATCTACATGACGGGTGACTACGACGCCAGCAACGGTGGAAACACATGTGTTGCTAACGAGATGGAGTGTGAAGAGAACGAGGATGGAACGGTGATTCAGCTAGTTGCCTCCTCTGAATCACGGATTCAGTTTGGACCGGGTGGTAATTCCCGATTCGAGGGTGTAATTTATGCAGGCGGAGCTAACGAGGATTGGGAGAGTGAAAGTTCCTGTGACGAACAAATCTGTATCCATTCGAACCCGAACTTCTATGGGTCGCTAGTCGCTTCCTCCGTCTACCTAAAGGGTGGTGAAGGAAGCATCGACTTCGACTACGACGACCGTCTCAAGGACGCAGATCTCTCGATCTATCCGGATCCAGACGCACTTCCACCACAGCTCACCTACCTCAACGTCGCCGAACATCAGGTCGACGTCGTAGGTGACTAAAAACTGCTACAACGCTTCTTACGCTGCGTCTTCGATCGTCGCCTTCACTTCTTCCCAGACCTCGTCGGGTGCCTGCTCACCGTTGACGCGCTCGAGCGATCCCTCGTCCTCGTAGTACTCGATAACCGGCTCGGTGTTCTCGCGGAACACGCGCAGTCGTTCCTTGACCGTCTCCTCGGTGTCGTCGTCGCGCTGTTCGAGTCGCTCCTCGACCTCGGGGTCCTCCGGCGGGTTGTACTCGACGTGATAGATCTCGCCGGTTTCGGGATCCATGCGCCGACCCGTAAGCCGGTGGACGAGTTCCTCCTCGCCGACGTCGAGGTAGAGCACGACGTCCAGATCGGTCATGTCCTCGAGTTCTTCGGCCTGTTCGATGTTTCGCGGATAGCCGTCGAGGACGAAGCCGTCGGCCTGGGACAGCGCTTCGTCGACGATGGCATTGACCACGTCGTCGGGGACGAGTTCGCCCTGGTCCATGTACTCTCGTGGCGTGTCGTACTCGGTGTCCATATCCGAGATGTCCATGTCCTTGTTCGCTCGGAGCGCGTCGCCGGTGGTGATGTGTTCGACGTCGAACTCCTCGGTGATCTTTGCACTCTGGGTCCCCTTGCCTGCCCCGGGTGCCCCCAGGATCAGAATTCGTGGCTGTGCCATACTCGCTCGTTCACCGGCGTCACATAAAGGCTTAAAGAAACGCTCACATCGAATACGGTATGACGCGTTTCGATGCGGCCGAACCGGCGGAGCGGCGGAAACTGTACGTCGATGCCATCACGGCTCACCGACACCGAGGGAGCGGGTTTCTGACCCTCGAGGCTGACGAGGAGGTGTTCGAGGCCGATAGCGACGACGCGACGTTCGACGACGTCGAGAGTGACGAAAACGGTGACGGCGGCGGCCTCGATCCGGAACTCGGTCTCCCCTGGATCCAGTTCGGTGACGGGACGATCAACGTCGACTGTACCGATGCGGAACTCGAGACGCTCAAGACCGTCCTCGGCGAGTTCCCGGCGTTCAAGATCGACGAGATCAGTCGACCGGACGATGCCGAGGGGGTCAACGTCCGCGTCAGCGCGAAGGCGGATCCCAACCGCATCGCCCAGTGTCTCGACGCGATCTTCCAGCGGGTCTACGACCTCCCGACCGACGTTCGGATCTGGGTCGTCGAGGTGTGACTCTGGCTCGGTGAAAATCGTTCGAAAGCCGAGCGAGAAACCGACTGACTTGCGCTGGAAGGGCGGTCTGGCGGCTACTCGATCGAGAGCGTGCCGTCACCGGCCCCGTCTCCATCTTCGTCTTCGTCCCACTCGAGTTCGAACTCGAGTCCCAGTTCGCCCGGGCCGTCGGGCGCCGAACTCGAGGTTTCTCGCTCGGCTTTGATCTCGAACGTCGGACGGGTCGGCGGGTTCATCGTCACCGACTCGCCGCCCGCCTCGAGCGAGATCGAATTGCCGCTTTCGAGGCTGTCAGCGACGGATCGGAGGTAGTCAGCGATGTCGGTGCGGTCCATCCGCTGTTCGAATTTGAAAAGGACTTCTTCTGGCATATGTAACCGAACGGGACGAAGGGTATAGAACGTTCCGCAGAACGGACGTTGAAGCCGCGGTCCGCGTGCATCCTGCGGTGGGTGCCAACCGCGCGCGAGCGTATTCCCCCGTGGTACGACGGGGGTCGAGTCGTCGTCGCAGTTCCGACGACGGCGGTGGTCCGAACACGTTCGCTTCCGTGCGAAAATTCCGCGGATAGCTGTCCGATTGAAGACACGATTTCCGAGCGACAGCGATAGAAAAAAGGTCTCTCCCCCGAAGCGGATGGTGAGGGACTGAGAACTAATGGCAAGGGTCACTGCCCGGAGCAGTAATACTGGCGGTAGCAGCGTATGAGACCGATTCAGTCGGGCCGTTTCCAAATAGATAAGTGGCCCCGGCCATCATCGTCCGACATATAAGCGGTATACAAACGAGGTGAATACAATCTTCAGCGCACTTACGACTCCGATGCAGGTGCAGACGCGCGTAGACGTGTTCGAGAGCATCTTTCAGGTGTTTCTCGCACTCGGAACGCTCGTCGGTGTCGTCGTCATCGCGTACACCTTGTACAACGCGTACAAGTATCGCGACAGTGACGACGCGAAAGCCGACGATTCGCTGCCCACACTCGGAGAGTTACCGACAGGTGGAGAGGGTGGAAAGAAACTATTCCTATCGTTCGGTATCAGCGCCATTATCGTTATTTCGCTGGTAATCTGGACGTACGGAATGCTGCTGTACGTCGAAGATCCACAGGAGGACTTCGAAGAAGAGCCGGTCGACATCGAAGTCGTCGGTAACGGCTTCGCCTGGTCCTTCGAATACGAGAACGGTGCTGTAGAGAGAGGAACGATGACCGTTCCTGAGGATCATCCGGTTGCAATCCAGGTGACATCAGGCGACGTCTGGCATAGCTTCGGGGTCCCCGATCTCCGCGTGAAAGCGGACGCGATCCCGGGCGAGTACGACGAAACGTGGTTCATCGCGGACGACGCCGATGCAGAGCACAGAATCCAGTGCTTCGAGCTCTGCGGTGACCAGCACACGCAGATGGACGGCACCGTTCAGGTACTGCCCGAAGACGAGTTCGAGGGCTGGCTCGACGAACGACTCAACGTCGAAATCGAATTCGAAGACCCCGATGGAGAACCCATCAACGAGACTGGTGAACTCGAACTCGAACTCGAACTCGTCCACGTGGACAACGACGAGTACGAGGAAGACCTCGAGTACTCGTACACGGACGAGGACTTCGAAAACAACACGATTTCCATCGAGGATATCGAGCAGGGCGGCGACTACAATCTGACGATCGAGTTCGAAAACGAGGAGTTCGAGACGGTCGAGGACGAAATCAGCGTTACCAGTCCGACGAGCGAAACCTACACGCTCGGTGAGTCGGACGAAGAGGAAACTGAAGAAGATGAAAACGACGACGATGAAGAAGCGAACGACAGTGACGATGGAGGTGAGAACTGATGAGTGATCTCCCTCCGATGACGTCCGTCAAGCGGTGGCTCGTCACGACGAACCACAAGGACGTCGGGATTCTCTATCTGACGACGTCCCTGTTCTTCCTCCTACTCGGCGGCGTCCTCGCGCTGGTGTTCCGCGCACACCTGTGGGAAGCGGGTGGAACGGGGCTTCTCTCGGGCAACGAGTTCAACCAGTCCGTCTCTATGCACGGACTGTTGATGGTCTTCTGGTTCCTCTCGCCGATCGCGACCGGCTTCGCGAACTATCTCGTTCCGTTACAGATCGGTGCGAAGGACCTCGCGTTCCCGCGGCTGAACGCCCTGAGTTACTGGTTCTACCTGTTCTCGGGCATCCTCGTCGCGATTTCGTTCTTCCAGGGCGGATCGTTCGCCGGCGGGTGGACGATGTACGCACCGCTGAACGTGCCGACGTACACGCCCGCGATGGAGGCGACGACCGGCAGCAACGCGACGGTTGTCGCGTTGTTGCTGTTCGTCTTCTCGATCACGATCGGGACGGTGAACTTCCTCGTTACCATTCACCGCTCGCGCGCAGAGGGGCTCGGCCTCTGGAACATGCCGATGTTCACCTGGTCGTGGCTGCTGACCGTCTGGATGATGCTGTTCGCGTTCGCCGCACTGCTTGCGGCGTTGCTACTGCTGTCGATCGACCGCATCTTCCTGACCCAGTACTTCGCAACCGATCAGGGATCGGGCCTGCTGTGGGCGCACCTGTTCTGGTTCTTCGGCCATCCGGAGGTGTACATCGTCTTCTTCCCCGCGCTGGGGATCATGTTCGAGACGTTCCAGACCTTCTGTGGTCGACGGCTCGTCGGTCGGAAGTGGGTCATCATCGCGATGGTTCTCGTGGCCGTCCAGTCCTTCCTGGTCTGGATGCACCACATGTTCCTGACGACGATCAACCTCGAGATCAAGACGCTGTTCATGGCGACGACGATCGGGATCTCGCTGCCGTTCGACCTGATGGTCTTCGCGCTGATCTACACGATGGTCAAAGGGCGGGTTCGGTTCACGACACCGTTCCTGTTCAGTCTCGGTGCACTCGTGCTGTTCATCCTCGGGGGCATTACGGGGGTCTTCCTCGGCGCCGTGGTGCTGGACTACGAGTTCCGCGGCACCTACTGGGTCGTCGCTCACTTCCACTACGTGATGGTCTCGGGCGTCACCGCGCTGGTCGCCGGCCTCTACTACTGGTGGCCGAAGATCAGCGGAAAGATGTACTCCGAAACCCTCGGTAAGATCAACTTCGCGGTCTACTTCATCGGGTTCAACCTGCTGTACTTCCCGATGTTCCTCGCCTGGGAGACGCCACGCCGCGTCTTCAACTACGGCGAAGGGGTGCAGATCTACCATCAGATGGCGACCGTCGGAGCGTTCGTCCTCGGCGCGTCGTTCCTGCTCATGTTCTTCACGTTCGCGAAGAGTTGGGTCTCGGGCCCCGACGCACCCGACAACCCCTGGGAATTCTCCCGCACCGCCGAGTGGGCGATCCCCTCGCCCCCGCCGCTCGAAAACTGGGACGGCCGTCCGAGCTACGCGAGCGGCCGTCTCGAGTTCGTCGAGGACTCGAAGGCAGCCACCGACGGCGGCGTCGCCACCGGCCACGGTGAAGCGATGGCGGCCGACACGAGTCACGAAGAGGAACACGCCGACCACGCCAGTATCTGGCCGCTCGGTATCGGACTCGGAATGTTCGTGTTCTTCCTCGGACTCACCGGTCTGACGCCGTACATGATCGATTTCGCCACGCAGCGCGGACTCGAGAACGTCAGCCACGCGGTTGAAGAGCCGAACATCATGTACCCGGTCATCACGGCGCTCGGAGCGACGATCCTCGGGGCCTCGCTGTTCAAGTTCGGCGTCGAAGAGTTCAACGCCCCCAAGATGGCCATCGCCGAGCGCTGGCCGTTCGAGGGCGTCGGAAACACCAAAATGGGTGTCTGGGTGTTCCTGGCGTCGGACGTCGTCGTCTTCGGGGCCGCGATCGGCGCGTTCATCTTCATGCGCTTGCACATGGGCTGGGGTAGCTGGACGAAAGTTCCGTTCGCCTCCTGGCCCGGCCTGCTCAACACCTACATCCTGCTCACCTCGAGTTTCACGGTCGTCCTGGCACTGGCGTTCGCCGAGCGCCAGAACAAGAAGGGGCTGCTCGGCGCGATGGGCGCGACGCTCCTGCTCGGATTGGCGTTCATGAGCGTGAAGGCCTACGAGTACAGCGTGAAGTTCTCCCACGGCGACTGGTGGTGGAACGGTATCGAGTACTCCGTCTACTTCGTCACGACGGGGTTACACGCTCTGCACGTGATCCTCGGGCTGCTCATCGCCGTCTTCATGATCTACCGGATCATCAGCGTCGACGCCTATCTCGAGGACAACCGGCCGGTCGAGTTCTTCGGACTCTACTGGCACTTCGTCGATATCGTCTGGGTCTTCCTGTTCCCGCTGTTCTACCTGATGTAGCGGCCTCCCGCTACACGGGGTTCGTTTTTGCGGTTTGGAATCACAGTACGCCTCGAGCGACAGCCAGTCAGAAACACCGGGCGTCACGCCGGGCGAATTCGCCGGCACCTCGCCGGACTCGAGCAAACGAGACACTGCATTCTCCCACTACCTGCGACCGCTTCAGCGGGTGGCGAGCACCGACGGCGTGGCGAGCCGCGACTCGAACCAGACAGTACGTAGTCCGGGTGCTCGTCGCTCACCGGCGGATGCATCGGTACACAACGCCGGACGAAGCACTAACCACCACGTTCTGCTGTATCCAGCTGCCGAGGCGATCGGGATCGCCCCTCCGATCCGACGGAACCCGACGGTCTCAGCGCTCGGTCTTTCGAGAGAGCGAACGCGCAGCGAACAGTGCCCCGGTACCGACGAGCAGCACGAGGACCGAGACGGAACCGGCGAACAAGCCGCTGTAGGGTAATGTGGAACCCGTCTCGCTCGCTCCGTCCGCCGTCGCCGTATTTATTTCCTCGCGAGCGCCGACGAGTGCGTCGGTCGCAGCCTCGGCGTCGACGATCCCGTGCCCGTAGCGCGCATCCATCGTGGCTTCGTCCTCGCCGTCCGGTTTCCAGGCGGTCTCGTAGAGCGCCGTCGAAATCTCCTCGGGAGCGGCGTCGGGTTCGGCCGACAGCATCAGCGCGACCGTTCCCGAAACGTGTGGCGTCGCCATCGACGTGCCCGGCATGGCCCGATAGCCACCGCCCGGGACCGCGCTGAAAACGGCGACCCCGTGTGCCACGACGCTGGGGACGACGTACGACGACGGCCACGTCTCCGGTGCGTGGGTCCACTCGCTTCGGTCGATCGTTTCACCACCGGAGAACGAGGCGGCGTTTCCGTTCGCGTGGACGGCACCGGCGCTGATCGCCTCGTAGACGTTTCCGGGCGTGTTAGAGGTCTCTTCCCCGTCGTTACCGATCGCCGCGACGACGATGGCACCGCTATCTACGGCGTTTCGTACCGGACCGATCAGTTGACCGTGCGTGCCGGACGTCCCGAGACTCATGCTGATCACGTGCGCGTCCTCCTCGAGCGCCCACTCCATGCCGGCGACGATCTGTGCGAACGAGCCGCTGGTCCCGTTCAGGACGAGTCCGTGGAGCAACTCCGCATCGGGTGCGACGCCGATCTGTGTGCCACTCGCCGCGTTGCCCGCGACCGTTCCACTGACGTGGGTGCCGTGGGTGCCGGAATCGTACGGCGTCGATCCTTCGACGCGCTCGCCCGTCGCGTCGAACTCGGCCCACCCGCCCGGGTAGGTCGGATCCGACGGATCCTCCGTGTAGAGATCGAGCGCCGGGTGATCGGCGTCGATCCCGGTGTCGAGAACTGCAACCCTGACGCCGTCCCCGCGAGTGTCGTACGACTCCCAGACGCCGGGGGCGTTCAGTTGCGCGATACCCGGTGTCGTCGGCTGGGTTACGCCCGCGAGCTCGTCGCCACCGATCGGCGTCTCCGCGGTGCTCGTCGTCTCGTCGACCGCCGGTTCCTCGGGAACCGAGAGTTCGAAGTTCTCGTGGACGGCTTCGACGGGTTCGAACCCCGCGCTGGTTTCGAAGCTGTCGAGGTCAACCCGCTCGATATCGACCTCGAGGAGGACGGCGTTAGTCACCCAGAACTCCGACTCGACGCTGAGTCCGGGCGTGTTCGCGACGTACTCGACCAGTGATTCCTGTGTCTCCTCGGCGTGCTCTTCGAGGAGCCGTTCAGTCTCCGCCTCGCTCGCGTCGGCGGGGACGGTCGCTTCCTCGAGGCGAAGGACGACCTCGATCGTTCCGTCGGCCGACGCGAGTGACTCGTCGATCTCGAGAGCGGTCGTATTCTCGGCAGTATCGTCCGCGGTGTACTCACGGTCTGCTCCGCCACTGTCCGCGGTGTCACGCTCGAGTTCATTGCTGGCAGCCAACGCCGGTGTGAGCAGTGCCGTCGTTAGCAACAGACAGACGACTGCAACGGTGAGCGTTCGGACGGCCCCTGCACTCGAGACCGCACGGTGAACCGCCATGATACGCCAACTGGGTAGTCACCCGATAAAGAGATTCTGGAGAACGAACTCGTTCGTTCAGCCGGCCCAGACGAGCGCGTAGAGGAAGGTGAACATGAAATAGGTCAGAAAGACGGTGACGGCCGCTTTGAGGTGGAACGTGAAGAGATCGTGCTTCTCGTCGTCGCGTTCGTCCTCGAACGCCGTCCGTTCGTCCGCCGTGAGTTCGTCGGAATGTGAGACGCCGAGGTGGAACGTAGCGTACCGCTCGGTGCGAAACGGGCGCCCACAGTAGGGACAGGTCGTCGCAGTCGTCTCGTCCGCCGGCACGTCGTACTCGTACTCCGTGACGGCTTCCGGATACAACTCGACGTCCGTGTGGTGCTCGAGGCGCATTCGTTGGTCGTGGCTTACGGCGGTTCGATAATGTGTATGTCGGTGTTCGATCGACGACGAGCGGTGGTGACACGAGACGACTCAGCCCGGCACGTAGGCGGGTTCCATAGACGGCATCGAGACGAGATACAGACTCACTATCGTAAAGAAGATCATGACGACGACGAACGGATACTGGCTCCGGATCGCTTGCAGCTTTCCCGGGAACAGTTCGAACGAGACGGCGTGGGAGATCCAGACGGCGAGAATGTGACCGATCAGGATTCCGGCGATCTCGACGTAGCCGAACCACGACGTCAGCGCGTACTGTGTCGGGTTCTCGGGCGGGTTCAGGGGGGACGCCATCGTATCGACGAGCGACGGCCACAGCGAGATCGAGAACCCGACGTAGTGGGCGAAGTGGTAGCCGGCCGCGATGGCGAGCAGCGGCGGTGCGAATCGGAGGGCGAGATAGCGCCGTGAGAGGTACGTCTCAGCACGCGCGCGAGTTCTGGCGGCCGCGAGCCAGTAGATCTTCCAGAAGAGCGCGAAGCCGGCCAGCAACAGCGCCAGATAGACGACCTGAGCTGGAACACCGATAGAGACGAGCACTTCGACGGTTCGGATCCCCGGCTCGGTCACGACGAATCCGCTGTAGGTCAACTCCCAGATGAGCACGAGGACGAACGCGATCAGTGAGACGTCGGTGACTACGTCGTCGTCGCCGAGTCTCGAGCCGGGATAGCGAAACTCGAGTCCGTCGTCGGTCCGCTGAATGGGCGCCACCGCGCCGTAGAGCCGGAACCAGACGGAGATCGGGTCCCCGTTCCGGAACCACGTTTCGGGAGAGAAGGCGACGGCACCGGCGATCGTGAACGCGGAGTACGCGAGGACGACGACCGCGAGGGCTCGTGCAGAACTGCTCAACGGCGCGACTAACTCGAGCCAGATGAGCGCCAGGAGCGTGCCGACGGCGGGCCAGGAGCCGAGCCACGCGGGATAGGTGGCGTAACCGTTCGGGAGCGCAGTTGCGATCCGACGCCACGGGTTGACCGCGCGCCACGGACTGCCCACGGTGTACGCGACGATCGTCAACAGCGCGCGGCCACCGACGAACGTCAACAGGACGGCCGCACTGAAGTTGCCGAGTCGGGGGCCGAGGAATCCGACGACGACGATGAAGACGAGCGCAGCGACGCCGATCGTACCGAGCAACAGCGATCCGGCCGCTCGGAGACGCGCCATCGCGAACGCAAGTGAATCGTCGTGAAAGCTATCGATGACCTCGCGATCGGTCACGAGCATCGTCATCAGCGCCGACGCACCGATGACGCCGGCGCCCGTCGCGAGATACAGCCACGTCGGGACCGTCGTTTCGCCGCTTTGCCCCGAGAGACCGGCGGCGACGTTACTCGCTGCGACGATACCAGCGCCGACGGCGAGCGCGGCGAGCACGAACGCGCCGGCGATGCCGGTCCGGCGAAGGAGGGCCGAACGTCTACTCATTGCTCGAGCGTTAGGCTGTGGCCCCATCTACGTGTCGTTTTGGATGACGACGAGCCCGAAGGTGTTCGCCGAACCCTGCGTTCAGGTGCGCTACAGGCCGTCGTCGAACTACCGGTGCCGGTCGCATGAGGAAGGTATAAGTGGCCGTCTTCCACATTGTACACCAATGGCTGACGTTCGGACATACGCCCTCATATACGTCGTACTGCTGGTGTTAGGGACCGCCAAGTTCGTCTTCTTCAGCATCGACATCCCAGAACAGATCGCGATCGGAGCGACGGTCTTTCTGGCGGTCGTCAAGTCGCTGTTGATCGCCGGCTACTTCCAGCACCTGCGGGAGGAACCGCGTTCGATCACCTACCTGATGCTCACCGCCGTGTTCATGGTGTTCCTGCTAACCATCGCTGCAGGGTACTCCATCCAGTAATCGCTCGTCTCGTCACCGTTTTCCGATCGTCGTTCCGAACGCTCTGAGCGTCCGTTTCTGTTCTCCACCCTGTTTAGCGTGACCGCATCGGAGCCTGAAGTGATCTCGGTTCTCGAGACGGCCGTCCACGATCCGACCACGGTAGATCGAGTCGAACCGATAACGTCCTACCGCCGGCTCTCGGGTTCGCGGATGCTACTCCTTTGATTCGCGCAGTTCGTCGACGGAGATCAGTTCGACTTCGTCGCCGGTTTCGACCTCGTCGCTCGTAGCCCGCCCGATCGCTCGGACCGGCTTGTCGTCCACGTCGAATTCGCCGATCGCGAGCGTGTTCGGTTCCCGCACGCCCGGCGGCGTCGCGGCCGAGGTCATCCAGGTGGCGACCGCTGCGGTGTACGCGCTCAGATCGATCGTTTCCACCTGCTTCGAGCCGCCGGGGCCGCGCGGGTGGCCGGGGAGGTATACTGTCGGACAAACGTCCGTGAACACCCGATCGCGTCTCGAAGCCTGTCGCCACCGGCGACGGCTTCTCGAGTGCGATCGGTGTGTGAACCGTTTTATCCAACAGTATCATAGAGTCGTTTTCGTATCTGTACGCTTCCATCACCATCGTGCAGCCCCATAACAGCGGTACCGGGTAAGTGAGGTGTCGTTCTCGAGTCAGTTCCGTACCGTATACTCGATTCGTTTTACGTAGGCGGACTCGAAGAATGATCGCCGGTCGTTTTCCGTGTTCGACCGACGTACGTTTCAGGCACATACAATTGGAAATAATCGGTTTCAGTAATATTTTGCCCCTGTCTGTGTTCAGTTTTGGTTGAATGCGATCACTCAATGACTCACCGGTTGTACGGGACGGCAAGTCGATCATCCTCGCGCACGATCATGGGTTAGAGCACGGACCGACCGCTTTCGCAGACGTTCCCGAACGACTTGCCCCGGAGACGGTGTTCGAGATGGCGACTCACGATGCCGTGACTGGATTCGCAGTCCAAAAAGGGCTCGCAGAGGCGTACTACCCCTCCTATGCCGATGACGTGAATCTGCTGGCGAAGCTCAATGGCAGCAGCAGCCTCTGGATGGGCGAACCGTACTCACCGCAGACGTGTTCAGTAGAGTACGCGCTCGAACTCGGCGCTGACGCAGTAGGATACACGGTATATCCAGGCACCAACCGTGAACCGGAGATGTTCGACGAGTTCCGAGAGGTCCAGGAGTCGGCCCGCGAACACGACGTTCCAGTGGCAATGTGGTCGTACCCGCGTGGACAGGCGCTGAAAGAACACCGAAAGCCCGAGGTAATCTCGTATGCCACTCGGATCGCGCTCGAACTCGGTGCGGACATCGCGAAAGTGAAGTACCCGCGCAGCGGCGACGCGATGGCCGAGGCGGTGGACGCGGCAGGTGACACGAACGTCGTCTTGAGCGGAGGTTCCAAAACCGACGATGGCGAGTTCCTGTCATTAGTGGAGACAGCGATGAACGCGGGAGTGAGTGGCCTCGCAGTCGGTCGCAACGTTTGGCAGCGAGACGATCCCGAGCGAATCCTCGATGCCCTCGAGGCGATCGTTTTCGACGGGGCGACCGCAAACGAGGCGCTCGACAATTGAGACGATGTCGAGACTCGGCTTCCGTCGAATGGCGTGATTGGTGGTCGAAATACGATGTCGGTCGCGCACTCGTCGAACTCGTCTCATCGGTTGTTACACAAAAGGCGGTCAAAAACGATCACACTCAGATAAGAATATGAACAATGGCGTACTATCCGTTCGTGAACAAACATCTATGTTACCGGCAATGCGAAAACGCGAGATTGTCGAGCTGGTCTCCAAACGAGGCGAGTGTTCCGTCGCCGAACTCGCCGAGGAAATGAACTGCTCGAAGGCGACGATCCGTCGCGACCTCACCAATCTCGAAGAGCGACAACTGATCGAACGCTCTCATGGCGGTGCGGTGCCGGCGACGACTGTCGGGGAGGAACAGACCTACGGCCAGAAGGAGGTGCAGAACCTCAACGGAAAGATGGCGATCGGTGAGCGGGCCGTCGAGGAGATCACCGAGAACCAGGTAGTGTTTTTCGATTCGGGATCGACGACGATGCAGGTCGCCAAAAACGTGCCTCGAGAGAGATCGTTTCTCGCAGTCACTAACTCTCCGGTCTTAGCCTTGGAACTAGGGAAACGGAACGACGACGTGAAACTCACCGGTGGGTCACTCCGTCACGAAACCCGCGCGCTAACCGGGCCCAGTGCGGAGCGATTCATGGAGCGCACGAATTTTGACTTGCTGTTTTTGGGTACTAACGCAATCGAGCCATCCGAGGGATTGATGACCCCTAATGAGGATGAAGCGCGGTTAAAATCGCTCATGATCGAGAACTCGGAACGTGTCGTACTCGTATCCGATGGCTCCAAACTGGGCAAACAGAGCTTCGTAAAATTCGCTGATTTCGAGGATATAGACGTGTTCATCACCGATACCACACTGTCGAACGACCAGCGCGAACCGCTCGAAACCGCTGACGTGGAAATCGTCGAGGGGATCGAACAGTGATTTTGACCGTCACTCTCAACCCCGCAGTCGATCACACGCTCAAAGTCGACGATCTCCCCGATTCTGGCGGAGTCGCAAGGACCGATGCCGCGCGCGTCGACCCCGGTGGAAAGGGAATCAACGTCTCGAAGTATCTCGTCGAACTCGATACGGCGACGGTCGCGACCGGTGTCGTCGGCGACTTCCTCGGACGATTCGTTCGGGATAGTTTGAGTGATGAGGAAATCGCCAACGACTTCGTCGAAATCGAGGGCCGAACACGCCTAAACACCACAATATTGACTGACGACGCTGAGTTCAAGATTAATCATACCGGTCCGACGGTCGACAGAAACGTGAGCGATGATCTCCTCGACACAATAGCACGCAATAATCCAGAGATCGTCGTCATAGGGGGTAGCCTTCCGCCGGGCCTCGGTTCAACTGTGATCGATCGAATCGCACAAACCGGCGACTGGAAGACTGTCGTCGACGTCAGCGGAGACGTCCTCCGCGATCTGAACGCGTCCTACGCATTGTGCAAGCCGAACCGCGAGGAACTCGCTGTGGCAACAGGACATCCGGTCACTTCCGTGGAAGACTGTTACGAGGCGGCCGAACAACTCCGCCAAATGGGCTACAACCGAGTGGTCGCTTCGCTCGGTGCTGACGGTGCTCTCATGGCGACACCGGACGGCCTCCTTCATGCGGCGGCGGTAGATACCGATGTCGTGGATACGGTCGGTGCTGGGGACTCCCTGTTGGCAGGCGTTCTCTCCGCGCTCAACCGTGGTGCGACGGATGAGGAAGCACTACAGTCAGGAGTGGCCGTCGCCTCGCGAGTCGTCTCGGTACCGGGCACAGATATTCCGCCGCTTGACGACGTGGCGAACACGACTAAACGAGTGTCTGTCTCGACGCGATGAGTCGTTTCCGTGTGACTGGTTGTGATTGGGGTGCGTAGCTGCTGTTTATCTGGTTTTATTTTTGATCGTCTCCCTTGATCGTGCAGACACCCCCTTACCGATCTAAGCGCAATATTACCACTATTAACACGATATGTTACTGATCACTGTGAACACCTCGATTTATAATTCGGAACATACGGTTAGAAATAATCGTGTTCGAAAACTACTTTGAATAATGGATGGGAACTCTACCCGAAGCATGGCAAGATCAGACAAAGCAGAGAGCGCACTTCGGTCACACGTCACCACCGTCAAGGAGGACGTAATGACCGGTGTGTCGTTCATGATCCCGTTCGTCACGATCGGGGGGATTTTCCTCGCTGTGGCATTCATGGTCGCCGAGCTCCCGTTCACCGCTGCAACCACTGAAACGGTATTCGATGAGCAGGGAACGCTCGCGTGGTACCTGGCCGAGGTCGGCCTGCTCGGCCTCACAATGATGGTCCCTATCTTGGGGGCGTACATTGCCTACGCTATCGCGGACAGACCCGGACTAGCACCCGGTTTCATCCTCTCGTGGGCAATCCAACAAGAACAGATCATCGAAGCCGCGGGGTCGATCGTCGGCTTTGCCGCCGACGGTGCCGTCGCCGGATTCCTCGGTGCACTGGTAGCCGGCCTATTCGCAGGGTACGTCGCCCGATGGATGAAGAACTGGTCGGTTCCGAGCCCTATCGAACCGATGATGCCGGTACTGATTATTCCGGTTCTTACGACAGCGCTGTTGGCCCCGGTCGTAATCCTCGGATTGGGCGTGCCGATCGCAATCGTCGACGATGCGTTGACGACCTTCCTCGAGGGGATGGAGGGTGCCAACGCCCTCGTGCTGGGTGCGATCCTCGGTGCGATGATGGCAGTCGACATGGGCGGCCCCGTCAACAAGGTTGCGTACGTATTCGGTGTCGCGCTCGTAGCGGACCAAATCTACGGTCCGATGGCAGCCGTGATGATCGCCGGCATGACACCGCCACTGGGGATGGCATTATCGAACTTCATCGCACCGCAGAAGTACTCCGCCGAGATGTACGAGAACGCGAAGGCCGCGGTGCCGCTGGGCCTGTCGTTCATCACCGAAGGGGCGATCCCCTATGCGGCGGCCGACCCGCTGCGCGTGATCCCCAGTTGTATGATCGGTAGTGCGACCGCCGCAGCGACCGCGCTGTGGTTCGGTGTCACGATGCCCGCACCCCACGGCGGTATCTTCGTGTTCCTGCTGTCGAGCAACGCGCTACTCTTCCTCGGCTGTATCGCACTCGGGACGCTCGTGACCGGGGCCGTCGCGACGGCCATCAAACCCGACTTCGAGAAGACTGTCGCCGATGTCGAAACCGGGGCTAACACGGGCGCACAGGCGGCGACACAGACTAACGACTAAACACTGGAAGTTGATCCCACTCAACTTTACGAACACAGATCAAACGTATACTATGGCAGATACACTCAATCAAGTTCGCATCGACTCACTCGTCCCGACCGACCACATCACACTGGATCCACCGCCCGCTGACAAGCGAGCCTGTATCGAATACCTGCTGGACCTGCTCGTCGACGCGGAACGCGTCGAGAATCGCGAGGTGGCTCTCGAGGCCCTGCTCGCACGCGAAGAGGAGACGACGACCGGCGTCGGAATGGGGATTGGGATTCCACACGCCCAGACCGATGCCGTCGCCGAACCGTCAGTAGCGTTCACACGCTCGGAGGACGGCGTCGACTTCGGATCGATGGACGACGAGCCAGCACGACTCATCTTCATGATCCTCGTTCCCGAGTCGGGCGCCGATGATCACCTCACGATTCTCAGCACTCTCTCACGGGCGCTCATGCACGACGAGGTCCGGGAAGACCTCTTCGATGCGGAGACCCCCGGAGACGTACAGGCCGTGATCGCGGAGGCGGTAGCATGAGTCTCGAGCGCACCGTTACCGTCGTGCCCGAAGCAGGCCTCCACGCTCGTCCAGCCGCCAAGTTCGTCGAGGCGGTGAACGACCACGAGTCTGACGTCAAGATCGGTCACGTCGACGAGGACGACCTTACCCCCGCAGGGAGCATGATCGCCGTCACGAGCCTCGGCGTCGAAAGCGGTGAGGCGGTCCGGATCGTCGCGGACGGTCCCGACGAGGAGACGACGCTGGGCGCTCTCGAACGGGTGCTGACCACTCCCGAGGACGAACTCGCTGACGCTAGCAACTGAGCAGATGGCCGAACGAACTCTCACCGGCACCGGTGCGACGCCCCGTTCGAGCGTCGGGACGGTCGTCTGGTACAGTCCGGACGCGGATCTTCCCGACCCCCACGGGGTGGACGTCGATCCAGCAGCCGAACGCGATCGCTTCGAGGCTGCTCGCGAAACTGCCCGCTCGGAGCTGGAGGCCGAGCGCGAGCGGACTGCAGAGCGCATCGGCGAGCAAGAGGCCGAAATATTCGACGCCCATTTGCAGTTCCTCGGTGATCCCCAGATCGAGAGCGGTGTCGAGAGTGCGACCGAGGACGGGCTGCCCGCCGAGCACGCCGTCCAGCGGGCGTTTGCCGACCCGATCGAACAGTTCGAGGGCATGGAGGGACGGATGGCCGAGCGGGCCGACGACCTTCGCGACGTCCGCGATCGACTGGTCCGACTGCTCACCGGTGGCGAGCGGATCGACCTCGGCGACCTGCCCGAGGGGGCGGTCGTACTCGCCGAGCGCCTCACACCCAGTGATACTGCCCAACTCGATTCCGATCATATCGCTGGATTCGCCACTGTTACTGGCGGTCGTACATCACACGCGGCGATCTTTGCACGATCGCTGGCGCTCCCTGCCGTGGTGGGCGTCGACGAGGAACTGTACGACGTTGACGAGGGCACGACCGTCGTCGTCGACGGAGAGGAGGGTGAGCTCATCGTCGATCCAAGCGACGAGCGCCAGGAGACGGCGCGAGCCACCCACGAGGTGGAGATCCACGAAGAGCCGGCGACGACCACTGACGGCATCGCAGTCGAGGTCGCCGCAAACGTCGGTCAACCCGCCGAACTCGAGGGCGCAAAGGCACAGGGTGCCGACGGCGTCGGTCTCTACCGCACGGAGTTTCTGTTCCTCGACCGCGAGGCGCCACCCGACGAGGACGAACAGTACGAGACGTACGTGGAAGCGCTCGACACGTTCCCGGACGGCCGCGTGGTCGTCCGAACGCTCGATGTCGGCGGCGACAAACCGATTCCCTACGTCGATCTTCCCGACGAGGAGAACCCGTTTTTGGGCGAACGGGGGATCCGTCGATCGCTCGGTCCGGACGCGGAGCTCTTCGAGACGCAATTGCGGGCACTGCTCCGATCAGCCGCCGATGGTGACGGTCGGCTCTCGATCATGTTCCCGCTCGTCGCAACGGTCGAAGAGCTCGACAGTGCGCTCGAAACGGTCGACGCGGTCGCTGACGCGCTCGAGGCGGACGGTGTCGATTACGCCGTTCCCGAACTCGGCGTCATGATCGAGACGCCCGGTGCCGTCTTCGCCGCTCCGGAACTCGCCCACCGAGTGGATTTCCTCAGCATCGGGACCAACGATCTCACTCAGTACACGATGGCCGCGGCGCGCGAAAACGAACGCGTTGCCGATCTCCGAGACCCCCGCCGACCGGGCGTATTGCGGGCCATCGCACGGGCTGTCGAGGCGGCCCACGAGAACGACGCGTGGATCGGTATGTGCGGGGAGATGGCGGGCGACCCCGAGCTGACCGAACTGCTCCTCGGGCTCGAACTCGACGAACTGAGCATGAGCGCGGTCACCGTGCCGGAAGTGAAAGCGGCCGTCCAGTCGATCGGTACCGCCCAGGCGGTCGAACAGGCGTCCGAAGCGCTCGAAGCGGCCACCAGAGAACAGGTACTCGAACGGATTCAGAACCACAACAACCCATGAAACTCGTAGCAGTCACGTCATGTCCGACCGGTATCGCTCACAGCCAGATGGCAGCAGAGAACCTCGAGACAACCGCCGAAGCCCAGGGCCACGACATCAAGGTCGAAGTCCAAGGTGCGATGGGTGCCGAAAACGAGTTGACCGCCGACGATATCGAGGCTGCAGCGGCGGTCGTCATCGCCGCGGACACGTCAGTCAGCCGTGATCGGTTCGACGGAAAGCCGCTCGTCAAGGGAACCGTGAAAGATGCGGTCAACGATCCAGAAGGGCTGATCGATCAGGCAGTCCAAGGCGCTGAAGCCGGCGACGCAGGCGTCATCGAGGCCGGCGGGACGACCGGTACTGACAGCACGGCGGCACAGGAGGACAGTACGGGCTCCTCGAGCGAATCTGCCCCCGAGCAGCTCGGCGGAGATCCGTCAAAAGGACTGTTCGCCCGTCTGAAGAGGCTGTTCTCGTGATGCAGGTGCAACGACACGGAGTGACAGCGCGAAGCCGGCCGAGACCGGGAGAGGGAAGAACCGATGACTAACGTGCAGCCGATCTTGGACGCCCTGGTGGCGGTAACACCCTCGATCCGCGAGGAGTTACGGCAGGCTCACGGAAAAACCACGACGGAAAACCCCAGCGGCGACGCCCAATCGGCCGCGGACCTCGGAATTGACCGCCGGATCCACGACCGGATCGTCTCAATCGACGCTGTTGGTGCATTTGCCAGTGAGGAGCGCGAGACCGTCGAACACGTTGGTGAGGGAGTCAGCGTCGCCGTCGATCCGCTCGATGGATCGTCGAACCTTCGTTCGAACAATATCGTCGGTACGGTCGTGGGCGTATACGAAGCCCCGCTTCCAGCCAGCGGCCGCGATTTGGTCGCCAGTGCCTTCCTCACGTACGGACCGCTGACAACGATGACGGCTGCCACTGATGGCGAGGTCACCCGATACGTGATCGACGATGGCGAGGTCGTCGACTCCGACCCGCTGGCGTTCCCCACGGAGAACGGAATTTGTGGGTTCGCCGGAGCGACGAACGAGTGGTCGGACCCGGTTCAGGAGTTCTGGAAGGATTTGAACCACGAGTACAAACTTCGGTATACCGGAGCGATGGTCGGTGATGTCGATCATCTTCTCGCCGATGGTGGACTGCTCGGATATCCCGAACGTTCGTCCAGCCCACGCGGTGATCTCCGACTCCAGTATGAGGCCAATCCGATTGCACACCTCGTCGAGACTGCCGGCGGGCACTCTTCGACCGGTCAGCAATCGATTCTGGACAGCACTCCTGAGGACCTCCATAAACGCGTTCCGGCTTACTTTGGGGATACTGACCTGATCAGTGTACTAGAAGAACAGCTAGAAACGACGTCCGAATAACTCATACGAAAACTAATACGTAGAACCATGGAAATGAACGCAGAGATACAACACAGACGGATCTATATCGACGGAGAGTGGGTCGACACGGGTCACACGCTCTCGGTATCCGACCTCGCTGACGGCGGAACCGTCGCCGAGATGGCGATAGCGGGCCCGGTCGAAGTACAGACCGCGCTCGAGGCGGCCCACCGGATCAAGCCCGAACTGCGCGAGACGACGGTCGTCGAACGCGCAACGTGGTGTGAGGCGATCGCCGAGGGGCTTCGCGAGCGCGAAGCGACGCTCACCGACACCATCGTCCGAGAAGCTGGGAAACCGATCTCCTCGGCCCGCGGCGAGGTTGGGAGTGCGGCCGAACGGTTCGATCGGGCGGCCGAGGAGGCCCGAAACATCGTCAGCAAGGGCGAATATCGCGAGGGGTCGACCGAGGGCCACGAGGGCTGGCAGGCTATCGTCAAACACGAGCCGATCGGTGCGGTGCTCTGTATCACGCCGTATAACTACCCGCTGGCCACGACGGTACTGCAGGTCGCCCCTGCACTCGCCGCCGGTAACAGCGTCCTGCTCAAACCCGCGAGCAAGACCCCGATCTCGGCCGCGATCCTCGCGGACGTCATCAGCGACGTCGACGGCATCCCTGCCGGTGCCTTCAACTTCGTTCCTGGCGAGGCCAGCGAGATCGGCGATCTCCTGTCGGGCGATGACCGCATCAACGCCGTCGCCATGACGGGCTCCTCAGGCGCTGGGAAACACGTCGCGCGCGAGAGCGGGATGGTCAACCTGCACATGGAACTGGGCGGCAACGCGCCCGCGATCGTCTTCGACGACGCCGATCTCACCGACGTCGCGGGCAACTGTGCCAAGGGCTCGTTCAAGTACGCCGGCCAGCGCTGCTCGGCCGTGTCTCGCGTGCTCGCTCACGAGTCGGTCCACGACGACCTCGTCGACCTGATCGACGAGCAGGTGGACGCCTGGCAGGCTGGCGATCTCTTCAACGAGAGCACCACTGTCGGACCCCTCATCAGCGAAGCGCAGGCCGACTGGGTCGAGGAACTCGTCGAGGACGCCATCGACAAGGGTGCAGACCTCGTCCGCGGGGGCGAACGGCGCGCACCCAAGGGCGTTCCAGACGAACTCGGCGACCAGTTCTTCGAACCGACGCTCCTGGCAAACGTCCCTCGCGACGCCCGCATCGTCGACGAAGAGCAGTTCGGCCCCGTCGCCGTCGTCACCACCTTCGAAGACGAGGAGGAGGCCATCGATATCGCCAACAGCTCCGACCTCGCGCTCGACGCCGCCGTCTTCAGCGGGGACCACGGCCGCGCAATGGAGATGGCGAACCGAATCGACGCCGGTGGCGTCCGTATCAACGGTGCGCCGAGCCACGGACTCGGTGATGTTCCGTTCGGCGGCAACAAGGATTCAGGAATCGGTCGCGAGGGGCTCGACGCCTCGATCCACTCGATGCTCCGCAAGAAGAGCATCGTCCTCTGATAGCCACCACGCCTTCAGCCAGTTAGGCGGAACCGTTCGCTCTCTGGAGTGACCAGTTGATTAGCTCGAACGGCCGTCGCTGCCGGTCGTCTGAGTCGACAGTTGCATTCTTCGGGTACTCGTTACTAGCCTCTCGAGTTGGCAACGGGGATGGGAACGGTCGACGATCTGTTCGATGGTCGATCTTGTCCCCAGATATCGATAGACGGTGCGCTGAAGGGCAGATATGCCATGTCGAGGGTATCGGATGGATCATCCCGCGGGAGGATCGACCGGTCACCGTCCTTGAGACGGGCGGACCGAATCGTTCCAGAGTCGACGGTACCGCGTGATCTTCCTTCGTCAGTCACGAGTCTCCGAACAGCAGTGAGCGTGTCGTACGGCCTCAGACCGTCAGATGAGCGATGCAGATAGCCGTCGACCCCGTAGAAACGTCCGGACGGTCACCGTCTCCACCTCGTGTAGTGGACTCGGGGATACCGATGCAGATGTCTCTGTACTGTCGAAAATAACGGAGAAGGGAGAGTTCGTTACTCTCGGCCGAACATCTGGCGCATCATCGGATGCATCTCCATCATCTGCTCCTCGGCGATCTCCTCGTACAGTTTGTACGTGATGGAGACGGCCAGCAGCAGCCCGGTCCCCGTGACGCCACCGACCGTCCCGAGCATGTTCGCCCAGACGGCCAGCAGGCCGACGAGTGCACCACCGATGACGGTCACCTGCGGAATGTACCGCTCCATGACCTTCTCGATGACGCCGACGTTCTGTCGGAAGCCGGGGATCTGCATCCCGGAGTTCTGGATCTGCCTCGCGGTGGCTTCGGGACCCATATTGGTGGTCTCGACCCAGAAGATGGCGAAGACCGCACCGCCGACGACCATGAACGTCAGGTCGATCGACATACGGATCAACACCATCCACGCGTCCTGCGTGACGGCACCGGTCCACCACATCCAGTCCTGTGGCGAGTAGATCGGCGAGGTGTAGTAGAAGAACCCACTGACGGGTTCCTCGCCCGAATAGACACCGAGCCACGTGGGCATTCCGGCCCACTGACTGTTGAGGATCTGACCCATGAACTGGACGTTCGCCTGCAGCGCGCGAACGAGGATCATCGGCAGGACGCTCGCGTAGATGAGCTTCACGGGGAAGCGACCGCGAGCACCCTTGACGCGGGCGTGACTGAGCGGAATCTCGACCCGCACGGATTCCGTGTAGACGACGATTCCGAATATCAACAGCGTCGTCAACAGGGCGACGATCTGGCCTTCGTTGAACAAGAGCGTGTAGAGCCCGTCACCGGAGACGAGCGAGCCGGTCTCGATCCGCCCGGTGAAGATCCGGTACCAGTCGTAGAAGAACCCGCCATCGCTGGGTTGAATGAGCCCGGTGACGAGTCGCTGGCTCACGCTGGCGATGATGAACAGCCCGATCCCGCTGCCGATCCCCCACTTACTGACGACCTCGTCCATATAGAGGATGAGGATCCCGCCAATGAAGATCTGGGTGAACATCAGCATCTGGACCTGCGTCGCGCCGAACTCGAGTCCGCCGAGCGTCAGCGACTGCTGGGCTGGCAGGAAGCCACCGGCGAACACCATCGGGAGCGCAGTCAGCGCCGTCATGATGATGACGAGTAGCTTCTGCAGCCCCTGATAGAGCACCTGGTCTCGTGGGTCGTCCGTGTCGAGACCGAGCAGGTTCGCACCGCCGAGCAACTGCAAGACGATGCTGGCGGTGACGATTGGTCCGATACCGACCTGCAGTAACGACCCCATCTCGCCGGCGAGCACCGAGCGGAACTCACCGAAGATGTCGTTCGCCTCTCCGCCTTGCAACCCGAGCAAGGCGATGTTCGTCAGGAAGAAGTACAACACGAGGATGCCGGCCGTCCACATCAGCTTGCGCTTGAAGGGAACGTGTCCCTCCGGACGGCGCACTGCGGGCATCCGCGTCAAGACCGGTTCGGCGGCTTCCTTCCATCCCATATGTTAGTCCTCGTTCTGTTCGTCGTCGGCTTCGGCGTCCTCAGCTTCTGCAGCCTCCTGTGCTCGTTCCGTGAGCACGGCCTCGCCGCCGGCAGCCTCGAGTTTCTCCTGAGCGGACTGGGAGAAGTCGTCTGCCGTGATCTCGAGCTGGTTTCGAACCTGTCCCGAGCCGAGAACTTTCACTTTGTCGACCTCGTGACCGTCCTCGACGACGTCGCGAGCGTCGATCGCGTAGCCGCCGTCGGTCTCGTCGGCGAGATCGTCGGCGACGTACAGGATCGCGTCCTCGTCGAGTTTCTGGACGTCGATCTCCGCGACCTCTTCGCGGATATCCTGCGGTCGTTTGAAGCCGTGTTTGCCCTTCGGTTCGTAGTTGTGGAACTCGTGTTTGCTACGTCCGGCACGGCCGCGGCCACCGCGGTGGCCCGCACCACGTCGGTTCTTGTGGGAGCCGCCGCTGTGCGTGCGCGATCCGCGCTGGCGTCGTTTTTTACTCGTCATGGTTATCGCATCGATTCTAGCAGGTCGTTAATCTGCGTTGTTGTATGCTTTCCGAGTTGGCCGCCTTCGGCAGTCGGCTTCTTGATGCCCTCGTGGCCACCTCGTGGTGGGTGAAGTCGAAGCGTCGGCGACAGACCCTGCTCGCGCAGCGTCGTCTCCTCGTCGAGCAGTGCCTCGGCGAGTCCACCGAACTCGTCGTAGTCGGTGTTCTCGGCGAGCCACTCCTCGTCGACGTCTGCCTGCTTGCCCTCGAGGGGCTCCGCTCGCTTTTCGAGCAGCGTCTCGAGGACGTCGGCGTCCGGTTCGCCGACGGCGACGTAGTCGTTGACCTTCGAAATCATCCCCTGGTAGGCGTCCGTCTCGGGGACGAGCGTACAGTGGTTGACGCTGTGGATGTTGAGCATCTCCAGGGTGTCCTGGATATCGGTATTGCGGTTTACCTCACCGCGTACCTGCACGATCGCTTTCATTGATCAGCCACCTCGGCTTCGTCTTCTCGGCCGTGTTGCTGGGGTTGGCGCGACTGCGAAGCGTTCTCGAGTGCGTTGAACGTCGCCTTCGCGAGGTTCACGGTCGTTCGGGTGTTGCCGTGACTCTTGGTCCAGGCGTTTTCGATGCCGGCCAGTTCGAGGACGTGACGGACGGTGTCGCTCGCGGCCAGTCCGAGCCCTTCGGGGGCGGGGATGACCTCGACCTCGACGGAACCGGCTTTGCCGGTCGTGTTCCGGGTCAGCGAGTGTGGCCGATCCGAACGGTCCTCCCAGGAACCGGAGCCGCGTGGCACCTGGATGATGTTCAGCTTCGCGATACCGATCGCCTTCTGGATGGCGGAGCCGACCTGATCGTCTCGGCCTTCCGCGTAGCCGACGTAGCCGTCGCGGTTACCGACCGCGACGACACACCGGAACTTCACGCGTCGTCCGGAGTCGGTCATCCGCTGGACCATGTTGATGTCCAGCACTTCGTCGTCCAGCCCCGGAAGGAGCTGATCGACGATCTCGGGTTCCTTCAGTGGGAGTCCCGAGGCGAGGGCGGTCTCCATGTCGTCGATTTCGCCCTCTTGGACCTTCCGACCGAGACGGGTGACGGGTTCCCATCCGCTGTCGTTGTAGTTGCTCATTCGAGAATCGCCTCTCGTACCTCGTCGAAGTGTTCTGGGAGATCCGCTGCGTCGAACTCCCCGCTGTACAGCGGCTCGTCGAGCTGTTCGGCGTACTCGGCGATGTGTTCGCCGCGGGTACGCGACCAGTCTGCGAGCACGCTATCGTTGTGCGGAATCTCGAGACCGGCGTCGATCGCGCCCTCCTGCACTGCGAACACCTTGTTTCCGGGCGTGGCCGTGTTCAGACCGATGTCGAGGACCGCTTCCTCGAGTCCGGCGTCGACGGCTCGTTTACCGGCCAGCAGGCCGGTCAGATAGGCCGCGGAGATGTTGCTTGTCGGGGCTTCCCAGCCGTACTCCTCGAGATCGCTGGAGTGTGCGCTTGCGAGCGTCTCGTCTCCCTGAGGTCCGGGAGTGATCAGCTGCGCCGTAGTGTGCTTGTTGCTCTTGCGAGCGACGAGGCGGGGCTTTCCCGATTTAAGCAGGCGCAACCTCTGGTGGTAGTCCGTCCGGACCTCACGGCGACGCCGCATCGGTACCTTGTATCGTGGTCCTGTCGCCATTATTGGTCACCGTAGGTTTCGTCGATGTAGTTCAACAGGTACTGGACGCTCCGGAACTCCCCACCGCCAGCCTTATTGTAGAGCTGTCGGTACTGCGTGGGCGTCAGCTCGCCCTTGTCGCGGAGTTCACGCAGCTTCCGTCGCTGTGCGCGAATCTTGTTCTGCCATTCATCTTTCTCGTTCTGGCGTGCGCCCTTCTTGCCGCGGCGCTTGCCCGGGCCCTTCTGGTGGCCGTACGCGCGCTTCTCGTTGCGCTCACGGGCGCGGCCGCGAGAGTTACCGGAGGCGTCGTCGGCCTGAATGCGACCCTCGTCGACGAGTTCGCGGATCTCGTCACGGGTGATCGCTTCGGCAATCTCTGACTGGGCGTCGGGGTCGAGCCAGACGCGGTTCTGACCGACGTCCATGACGTCGGCTGCGAGTCGCTTCTGTGCGCTCAGATCAGTCATTTGATTCCACCTCGACTTCTTCGTAGGTCGGGTTCAGGACGCGAACGCCCTGTTCCTCGGCTTCCTCTTCGATCCGCTCGCGCTTTCGCGCGCCGACCGAGGAGGCGATTCGGACCGCTTCGCGGTCGCCGTCGACGCCCTCGAGGTCGTTCGTGTTCTCGACGTAGACCTCGTCGAAGCCGCTGGGGTGTTTCCCTCGCACGGCTTCGGGCGTGCGGAAGCCGGCCTGGACCTTCGGGCCCTTGCCTTTGACACCGCGACGCTGCTTCGACAGCTGTCCACGCGGGCGGCGCCAGGATTCCGGCGTCCGCTTTTTCTTGTGGTAGTCCTGTCGGTTGAACTGCGGTTTCCCTTCGCTCTTCCGTCGGCCGAGGAGTCGTTCCTCGTCGTCGGAGAGTTCGGGCGTCTTCTCGGTCAGCCCGCGGGGCTGCAGTTCGGTCTCGACGTCTTCGTCCGGCTCTTCTTCGTCGACGCCTTCGTCTTCGATCTCGGCGTCGGTCTCCTCGGAGACCTCGAGATCGCCGACGTCGGCTTTGATACGGGCCGCGAGTGCGTTCCCGATACCTTCGGCTTCGGCCAGGTCGTCCTGGTCAGCCTCTTTGACGTCCTCGATGGACTCGAAGCCGGCGTCGCGCAGGGCTTCCGCCTTGCTCGCGCCGACACCGCTGATGTCCTCGAGCTCCTGGGGCTCGTCTTCGGCCGCGTTGGTTTCGTCTGCCATCTATCAGGCACCTCCTTTGGCGGGTTTCTCGGTGATGTAGACCCCGTCCTGGAAGACGCGGGTGTCCTTGCCGCTGACGCGCGTCAGCTGCTCGATGTCCGCCGCCGTCTGGCCGACGTCCTCCTTGTTCGGACCGAAGAGGACGAGCCGTTCGTCGTCGACGGAGACGTCGGTCTCACCGTGGATAGTCGTACGTCGCGGTGCCTTTTCGCCGAGGAAGTTCTCGATGACGACGTCGTCACCCTCCACGCGGACCTGCATCGGGAAGTGAGAGTAGAAGACTTCCATCTTGTACTCCCAGCCCTCGGTCACGCCGTGGAAGGCGTTGCGGATGTGGCTCTCGAAGGTGCCAACGGTCGCGTTCGTTTTCGCGTCCTCGTTGTCGCTTTCGATCGCTACAGTGTCGTCTTCGAGTTCGACGGACACGTCGGGGTACCAGAGACGTCGCGTGACGTTACCCTCTGGACCGTCGACGGTCACGTCGAGGTGGTCGATCTCGACGGATACGTTTTCGGGGATTTCCAGTTCGACTCGCATGGTTAGTAGACGTATGCGATCACCTGGCCGCCGATCCCCTGCTCACGAGCCTCGTAATGGCTCATGATACCGCTGCTCGTCGTCACGACGAGCGCACCGAAGTCCCGAGCGGGGAGATAGCGTTTCTCCCACTTCTCGAAGTCTTCGGCACCTGCGGCGTAGCGGGGCTTGACGGGGCCACACTCGTTGATCGCTCCTTTCAATTCGACCTCGAACTGACCGGCTTTACCGTCGTCGACGTACTCGAAGCCGTCGATGTACCCGCGGTCGTAGAAGACCTCGAGTACGCTGCCGATCTCGTTCGAGGCGGGCGTTACCTCGTGGGTAAGATGACCCACACTCTCGGCGTTGTCGAGCCCCGAGAGCGCGTTGCTGAGTGGATCGTTTCCGGTCATGTTATCGATACTTCTTGAATCCCATGTCACGAGCGATCTCGCGGAAACACTGGCGACAGAGGTTGATGTCGTACTTGCCGACAAGCCCCTGTTTGCGGCCGCAGCGCTGGCAGGCCGCTTCCTGTCCCGTGCGCTTTGCGGCGTGTTCGCCCGTGCGCTCGCGTTCTACGTCAGTTTCACTTTCACTCATCGTCTGCCTCCTCCACGCTCACGTCGAAGTTCGCCTCGAGGAACGCGATGGCGTCCTCGGGGGTGAGTCGGTGGTTCGACGGGATCGACCGGTTGGCCTTGTCGCGCTTGGCCACGCGGTAGCCCGGACGGACCAGGTTGACGGTAACGTCCATCCCGTAGATCCCGACGTTCGGGTCGTACTCCTGGCTCGGGAACTCCGTGTGTTCCTCGACACCGAAGCTGAAGTTGCCGGTGTCGTCGAACTGCTTCGCGGAGAGTTCCGAGAGCGGCAGGGACTTCTCGAGGAAGTCGTAGGCGTCCTCGCCACGAAGGGTGACCTTCGTCCCGATCGGATCGCCCTGACGGATACCGAAGTCGGGTTCGGTCCGTTTGGCCTGGGTTCGAACGCTCTGCTGGTTCGTAACCGCCTCGATGATGTCTTCGGCTTTCCCGAGTTCGCGGCCACCGCGGCCGACGCCCATGTGGACGACGACTTTCTCGACGCGGGGTTCGCGCATCTCGTGGAACTCGCCGGCTTCAGCTTCGCTCATTCGTCATCACCCGTGCTCGCGGTTTCACCGGTCGCGTCTTCCGACGCGTCCGCGTCGCCCGTGAAGTTCTCGTCGATGACGACGACGTACTCCTGAATGGTTTCGAAGCCGTCGTCGTCCGTATCGACACCGATCGTGTTCGGGCCGCTGCCCGGCGTGATGTCGATCGCGTCGATCTCGCCGATCTTGCCGCCGTGGTTGCCACGGACGGCCGTCACGAGCGCACCCTCTTCGAACGGGAAGTGAGCGACGATGGACTTGTCCTCGTTGTCGACGACGATCGAGTCACTCGAGTTGTACTCGTTGCCGTCGTCGACGATGACGTTCGTGCCATCGTGGAGGGACAGCTGCGTGTCCCCACCGGGGACCTGCTGTTTGCCCTCGATCTTGCCGAGGCGGCTTCCGGCGGCGTCCTCGTCGATTTCGGTCAGCGCGAGCCGACCGCCTTCGTCGGGGAAGACGCGGTAGTACTCCTCTCGGCCGGGGAACGCAACGATGTCGAACATGCCGATCGGGCGCTGTTCGTCGTTGATCGGTTCCCCGTTGACGAGGATCGCGTCCTCGGAGAGGGCGTATCGTGCTTCTTTCTTCGAGTCGACGTAGCCGAGTACGTCCCGCAGCAAGACGACGAGCGGGACGCCGTCCTTACCGTGTGGTCCAGCGCCGGCTTTGACCGTGAAGGTCTCCGTCTTGCGCTCGACCGGCCAGGACTTCGGTACTGACAGTCGTTTCTGGTGTTTCGTCATTCGCTATCACCTTCGAGGCGTGCTTCACGACGCTCGTCCTCGAGGTCGAGGTCCGTGATACGGACGTTCGAGGGGGCGAGTGGCCGCGGCACTTCTTCGCCGTCTGCCGTCTCGACCGTCACACCCTCGACGTGGATGGTTCCATCCTCGAGGATCGCACGGAGGACTTCGCCTTCTTCGCCGGCGTCGTCTCCGCGCATGACCTCGACCGTGTCCCCCGCGTTGACGCGGGTTCGACGGGTGTCGTACTCCTCGCGGAGTTCGTCGGACAGCGTCGCGTGGAGCTGCTTCTGCCGCTTGTGCAGCGGCGCACGCGCAGTCTCGTTTCGCTGTTTGGTTGGTTGTTCGCTCATAGTTCTATACGATCATCGTTGCGGTAGAGGCGATTGCTCCGAAGCGCTCTGCGACTTCGCGGGCGATCGGCCCCTTGATCTCCGTGCCGCGGGGCTCTTCGTTCTCGTCGATGATGACCGCCGCGTTGTCCTCGAACTTCAGGCGCGTGCCGTCGGGCCGGCGGATCGACTTCCGCTGGCGGACGACGACGGCCTCGAGGACCTGGCGGCGCATCTCGGGGGTACCCTTGGTGACCGAAACGGTCACTTTGTCACCGATCCCCGCCTTCGGCTGGCGGTTCTTGGTGCCGTGGTAGCCCGCGACGCTGATGATCTTCAGCTCACGTGCGCCGGTGTTGTCGGCACACGTGACCAGCGACCCCTTCTTGAGTCCCTGCGTGACGTCGGCTTTCAGTGCCTCCATCACTCATCACCCTCGTCGTTCTCGTTACTGAGGTCTTCAGCCGAGAGCTGTGGGTCT
This sequence comes from Natronorubrum halobium, assembly GCF_051351675.1. Taxonomy (NCBI): domain Archaea; kingdom Methanobacteriati; phylum Methanobacteriota; class Halobacteria; order Halobacteriales; family Natrialbaceae; genus Natronorubrum; species Natronorubrum halobium. The sequence continues at coordinate 3,551,447 of NZ_CP195595.1, read as the reverse complement.
GGCTCCGCTTCGCCAGTGAGTTCAGCGACGTCTTCTGCAGTCGCTTCTTCGGTTACTTCGACGACCACGTGCGATTTCGTCTTCGACAGTGGTCGGGTCTCTGCGATCTTGACCGTGTCACCGACCGAGAGCGTCTCGAGCACGCCCGGCACGTGTGCCGGAATGCGCGAGCGACGTTTCATTTGACGGTCGTACTTCGGAACCGTCACGTCGTACTCTCGCTCGACGACTACGGTCTTGTCCATGTCCGTCGAGACGACCTGTCCCTCGAGGATCTGTCCTCGAACGGGGAGGTCGCCGTAGAACGGACACGTCTCGTAGTCGTATTCCTCCGGGTTTTCGGGTTCCGGAGGGGTTTCAACGTCTAGTCCTATTGCCATGGTGAGTCACCATTCGTTTCCGTGCGTCGGGCGGGTCGTGAGAGCAGCCGCGATCCATCGACCGTAACGTAGGCTACATCCTCGCCAGCACTGTCCGGGCCATCCGATTGCTCGGCTGCCCCAGGTTGAGTATCGGCCAGTTTGGACGCAGTCCCCGACCCCTTCTCGAGGTCGGCGGCTTCATCTGTGATCGCGAACTCGAACGTCGAGCCCGACTTCGGCACCATCAGCACCCGAGACTCGCCGTCGTTCCGAACTTCTATCGAAAGGGTGTTCGTCGTCTCGATGACGACGCGGCCCTCGAGGCCGACCCGTGAGGCGTCGTCGCTCTCGACGACGCGGACGGGCAGTCCGTTGAGTTCGTGTCGCGGTAGGGTCTCGGGTGTCAGTGCCATTGTTGAATTACGCTTCGTCTCAGGCGGCTTCGCCGCCTTCGTTTCGAGATGTCTCCGACGTCTCGCTCTCGAGGTCGTCTTCTTCCTGCTGGATCGTCTTGACCCGGGCGATCGTCCGGCCCAGTTCGCCGATGCGACCCGGATTCTCCGGGGCACCACCGGCGGCGAGGACGGACTTCTGGTTCAGCAGTTCCGTCTCGAGCTCCTCGAGTTCCGCTTCGCGTTCGGCGGGCGTCATGTCGCGAACTTCTTCGACGTGGAGGATCGCCATCAGGCGTCACCTCCCTCGTCTTCGTCCGCTTCTTCCTCGTCCATCTCCGCGACGAGTTCTTCGGCTTCGGCCTCGACGTCTTCCTCGAGTTCGTCGAGGTCCTCTTCGATCGGGGACTCGTCGGGGACGTCGACATCTTCCTCGTCGGCCTCGACTTCCGCTTCGATGACCTCTTCGACGTCCTCTTCCTCGAGATCGGTCTCGGGCTCGACGGCGTCCTCGGCGGACGCTTCGACGCCCTCGTCGGCGGCCTCGGCCTCGTCGGGTTCGCCCTCGAGGAGCTCCTCGACACCCTCGGCCTCGTTGGCCTCGACGGCGTCGGGAACGACCTCTGCGGGGTCCATATCTTCGTGGACACCGAAGTCGTCGGGCAGCTCGGCACCCGGCGGGATGATCTTGACGTTGACCCCGATGGTACCGAGTTTCATCACTGCGACGCCCTGTCCGTGGTCGACGACCTCTTCGGCGGGTTCGCCGTTGTGTTTGATGTAGCCACGGTTGAACTTCTCCACGCGTGAGCGTGCACCCGTGACCTTCCCGGAGAGGACGATCTCGGCGCCCAGCGCGCCGGCTTCCATGATCCGGTCGATCGTCGTGTGACCGGCCTTCCGGAAGTACCAGCCGCGCTCGAGCGCGTTGGCCAGTCGGTCCGCGACGATGCGTGCGTTGAGGTCGGGTTCGTCGACCTCCTGCACGTCGATTTGCGGGTCCTCGAGGTTGAACTTCTCCTCGAGCGCCGTCGTGACCTTCCGGATGTTCTCGCCGCCTTTGCCGATGACCATCCCGGGCTTTTCGGCCTTGAGGACGATCTGCGTACCCATCGGCGTCTTGGCGACGTCCATACCACCGTAGCCCGCGCGGCCGAGCTCTTCCTGGAAGAACTCGTCGATCTGGGACCGCTGAAGGCCGTTTTCGATAAATTGGTGTTCGTCAGCCATTAGTTATCGTCCTCCGCTGTTTCGTCGACTTCCTCGACGACGATTTCGACGTCCACTTCCGGCGTGTTCCAGGCCGAGGCACGCCCCATTGCGCGGGGCTTGCGACCGACCGATTCGCCGACCTTGTGGGCGGCGATGTGGACGATCTCCATCGATTCGCCGTCGAAGCCCTGGTGGTCCGCGTTCGCCGCGACGTTCTCGAGCAGGTCGAGGAACTCGCCCGAGACCTTCTCGGGGTACTTTCCTGCGTCCCAGCCGTCGATGTCGGAGCGGTGACCCGCACCGGTGTTGTGCGACTTGAACGGAACGGACTGCTCTTCGTCGATGACGTCCTGAAGGAAGGCCTGTGCGTCTGCGACGGTTCGGCCCTTCAGTTCGCGAGCGACCTCTTTACTGTGCTTGTGGCTCATGTGACGCTCCCGAAGCATCGCTTTCGCGGTGGCGTCCGGGTCGGCGTCGACTGAGTAGTTGATTCCCATACGATGATCACTTCAGTGGGACGAACTTCGAGGAGCGAGTCGCACCGATCCCCGCCTGTCCGTGCTCGACGGACGTTCGGGTCAGCTGGAACTCGCCGAGATAGTGTCCGATCATCTCGGGCTCGACGCGGACGCGCTCGAACGACTGTCCGTTGTAGACCTCGAAGGTCAGGCCAACGAACTCCGGCAGGATCGGCATATCCCGCAGGTGCGTTCGAATCGGCGCGTTCGCCGTCTGCTCCTCTTCTTTCTCGCGGGCTTCCTCGAGCAGCTTCTGCTTTTCGACGGAGAGACCGCGTTCGATACTTCGCCGCTTTCGAGCGGGCAGCAGTTCTGCAACTTCGTCGATGTCCAGATCCTGCAACTCCTCGAGCGTGTAGCCGCGGTAGGTGAACTCACCTTCGCGGCCGGTTCGGTACTCCTGACTCATTTGTTTCCACCTCGGCCGGTACGACGCGAGGAGATGTCACCCACCTTCCGTCCCGGCGGGGCATCCCGCGAGACGGACTTGGGTTTGCCCGGGTGCTGTCGGCCGCCGCCACCGAACGGGTGGTCGACGGCGTTCATCGCGACACCGCGGACGCGAGGCCACTTCGTGCCTCGTGCCTTCATCTTGTGATACTTGTTCCCTGCCTTGACCATCGGCTTCTCAGTTCGACCCCCGCCGGCGACGACGCCGACGGTGGCTCGACACTGCGGATCGAGGCGTTTGACCTCGCCGCTCGGAAGCTGAACGACCGCAGCGTTGCGGTCGTGGGTGATCAGGTCCGCGTTGGTCCCCGAGGCTCGGGCGAAGCGGCCACCGTCACCTGGGTTCGACTCGATATTACAGACCGGAATCCCTTCGGGGATCTCAGCGAGGGGCAGCGTATTGCCCGGCTTGATCTCCGCGGAGACGCCGACCTGAATCTCCTCGCCGACGGCGATACCTTCGGGTGCAAGGACGAGGCGCTGGTCGCCGTCCTCGAACTCGATGGCCGCGATCGGCGCGGATCGCGCTGGGTCGTGTTCGATATCCACGACCGTCCCGCGAACGAGGTCAGTGTCTTCCTGTTTCTTGTGCTCGAGGTTCGCCTTGTATCGGTGCGACGGGGCGCGGAACGTCGGGCCACCGCGACCGCGTCGTTGTCCTTGAATGCGTCGTCCCATTCTCAGAACACCCCGATTCGCGAGGCGACTTCCTGCGCGTCGTCGTCCTCGGAGAGCTTGATGATCGCTTTCTTTTTCCCTTTCATCGTCACTTGCGTGTTGACGTCGTCGACCGTGATGTCGAAGCGCTCCTCGACGACCTCCCGGATTTCGGGTTTGGCCGCGTCGGGGTTGACGACGAACTGGAGCTTGTTCTCGAAGTCCATGTCGTTCATCGCCTTCTCCGTCACGAGGGGGTGTTCGATGATCGAACTCATCGGTCGGCCACCTCCTCGAGTGCGCTCTCGGTCCAGACGGTCAGTCGACCCGGCTGTGCACCGGGTGCGAGCTCTTCGGCGTTGACCTCTGCAGCCGTCGTCACGTCGGCGCCAGCGAGGTTCCGGGCCGCACGGGACGGGCCGGATTCACTGGAGGTGACGAACAGAATCGACGTGGGCGTCTTGTACTTCCGGCCGCGGGCTTTCCCCTGTCCGGATCGGACGCTCCGACCCTCGTCGGCGCGTTCGATGTCGTCCGCGAGGCCGGCGGCCTCGAGGAACGAGACGACTTCCTGCGTCTTCTGGAGGTCTTCGAACTCGTCGGAGACGACGACGGGAATCTCCGCGCCGTCGTCGAACTGGTGGCCGCGTTCGGCGACCAGGTCGGCGTCCGTCGTCGCCGCGATGGCGCTGCGAACGGCGAGTTTCTTCGCTTTCGTGTTGATCGATTCGGACTGGTCCTTCTCGGCCTTCGGCGGGTGCGACTTCCGTCCTTTGACCGCCTGGGGAACGCGTCGTGCGCGTCCGTCCTGACGTGGAACGTGAGCCATCCCGCGACCGCTACCGAACGACTCCGCGGGCGTGCGCATGCCAGCGAACTCGTCGGCACCGTAGGCCTGTTTTCGGTTTGCCTGGGCGACGCGAACGGCGCGGGCGATCAGGTCCGGGCGGTACGTGGTCTCGAAGACCGCCGGGAGCTCGATCGAGCCCGCGTCGTCGCCGTCCAGGTCTCGTACTGTTGCTTCCATGTGTTATCCCTGGTTAGATGCGGTGGAGACGTAGCGTACCTCGGGATCGAGGCGCGGCTGGTCTCCGGGTCGGATCGCCGGGCGGAAGCGTACGAGACGCTTGTTCGGCCCGGGGAGCGAGCCCTTGATCAGCGCGTGCGGCCCGTCGACTTCGCCGTAGTTGACGAAGCCGCCGTCGACCGTCGCGTCTGCGCCGTCGCCGATGTCGACGAGGCGCTTGTTCAGTTCCGTCCGCTGGTGGTAGCCGGTCTGCCCCTGCTGGGGGACCGTCGACCGAACGCGGGACGGGTTCCAGGGGCCGAGGTTCCCGATGCGGCGGCGCCAGCCTTGCCGGGCGTGTTTGCCCTTGCGTTTCTGGACGCCCCAGCGTTTGACGGGGCCTTGGGTCCCTTTCCCTTTGGTGACGCCGCTTGCGTCGACGTACTCGCCCGCGCGGAACACGTCGTTCATGACGTGTTCGCCACCGTCTGCGACGGTTTCGAGCGCGAAGTCGACGCGGTCCTCGACGGAGCCGCCGCCGACTCGCGTTTCCATCACGTCCGGTTTCTTCTTCGGCATCGAGGGAACGTCCCCCGGAACCGTGTGCGTGATGACGCGAACGTCGTCGACGCGTCCCTCTTCGAGGTAGCCCCGAAGCTCGTCTTCGGCGGCGTCGGCGTCGTAATCATCACCGGGGACGTCGAGGACGCGATCGAGTTCGGAAACGAACTCATCGGTCCAAACCTCGGTGACCGGCTTCATGCCGTATGGCGTTGCTTCGTACGCTCGCAGTGCGACCGCGCGCATCGGCGGCGTCTCCACGATCGTCACGGGAACGGTCTGTTCCATCCCCTCGGTCGGCGAATTCGCTTTATCGTCGACCATGACGACGTGGGTCATGCCGGCCTTGTAGCCCGCGAAGCCCTGGAGCGTTGGCTGTCCGTCGTCGTCCGGCCACGAGTTAAAGCGTGGGACCTCGCTGGTCGCACGCTGTCGTGGGCCGAACCCGAGTGAGCCTTTGCGTGGTGAGTTTGCTTGTGGCATTCTATCACTCTCTCAGTGAGAGGGGAGCGAGCGTCGCGAACAGAGCCTCCTCCGTTCGCACGACCTCGCTTCCCTGGTCCGGAACCGTATTTAGCCAGAGGTCGAACCCCGGATCGGCAGTGGGTTCGACTCCGTCGTCCGCGTCGCCCGTTCCATCCGCGGGGGCGACGGCGGAAGCCTCGATGTCGAGGATATCCGGCAGCCCTCGTTCGGGCGCCCCGAACGCGACGGTCATCCCATCGCGTTCGGTGCGTCCGGCCAGCGTCTCGAGCCGCCCGACGGTGAGCTCTTCACCGAATCGGGAGGCGGCGATGCAGACGCCGGCGTCCTCACGGCCGAGTGCTGCGGAGAGGTCCGTCCGCTCGACCGACAGTCCCGGAAGGGGATCGTCGACGAGTTTCGCCCGGACCGGTCGTCGCGAAGAGATCCTGACGGTCACGCGCTCCCCCTCCTCGACCTCCATTGCTGGAGGAACGTTGAGGGAGATCGGGTGTTGCAAGCCGCAATTGACCCGGACGCGCCCTTCAGGTCCGACCTCGGTCACGATTCCTTGTCTTGACGACCCCGAACCGGTAGATTCGGAGCCGGTCTGTGACATGGCGCGGAGCGGCGGCAGGATGCCCGCATACTCCAGTTCGTCCCGCATCCCCCATGCCTCGTTGCGGAGGTATGGCGGCGTTGCGGCGTACCGCAAGACGGTGCTTACGAACCCGCCGTCGAATCGCCCGGTTTCGCCCTCCCGATCTGGGTAGACGACGAGGCGATCGGCCCGGAAGATCGTCGCCGCGCGGGCGACGTATCCGAGTTTGCGAGTTGCCTCGCGTTTGTCCTCGGCTTCACGGGTGAGCGACGACGGGACGAGTATGCTGACGGTCATGCCGAAACGCTTCGGCGCCGCGTCACTAGACTGTAGCGATGTGTTGCGGTCAAGGTCTTAAAAGGATAGCGGATTCGATTCCGGCTGTGAACGGCTCACACCCTCGAATTCGTGTGTTACAGCGACACACTCGTGATCGGTGATAATTATATACTGGTTTCGGGGATAACGGGCTAGTTGGGTTGCCTGCGTGGACTCGAGAACCGATAGCAGGCGGTCGGTCATCGTTATGTGCCGGCATGCCGATGCCGGGTCGATTCGCAACCCTTATACATCCCTCCGGGTGTAGAATAGAGTGCAGCAGGGCGCTGGTAGTGTAGTGGTATCACGTGACCTTGCCATGGTCACAACCTGGGTTCAAATCCCAGCCAGCGCATTTTTCGATAAACAACGACGACGAGCGAAGCGAGGAGTCCGTTCGCCCAAAAATTGTTCTGGATTCGAACGAGAGAAGTCACAGCCAGCGAGGGATCTCCGATCCCTCGAGCAGTCGGCGCAAAGCGCCGACGACTGCGAAGCGAACGGAGTGAGCGACCCGGAGTGTCTTCGCGTTGTTCAAATCCCAGCCAGCGCACTTCTCTGAATTTAAATCCACGAGCAACCGCGATAGCGTGTTGCGAGTACGTATTGAATTCAGAAAGTCGCCCTGGATTTGAATTAGGTCAGTCGCAGCGCCGAGCGAAGCGAGGCGAACGTCTGACCGTGGTTCAAATTCCAGCCAACATACTGCTATGGCGAACAACTTCGACGAGCACCGCGTAGCGTGCGCTCGTCACCCGTGGACCGTGAAGTCGCCCTGAATTCGAGTCAGACTGAGGTTCTGCGAGCGAAGCGAACAGGTCCTCAGGCGCGGCTCAAATCCCAGCCAGCGCCAATCTCTGACGACCGATCCTCAAGCCCAACCCGACACCTCGAGAACGCAATCGACGGACGAACGCGGCCATCGAGACCGTGAACGACCAATTACTGCGTCGCTGTGAGTCACGCAAGCGGGGACGTAGCGTCGAGATTTCGAATCGGCCCGAGAGCACTACCAGCCTGTGACAGGGCCGAAAACACCGGCACGACGTTCGACACTGGGCTCGATATGGTCCCCCTGACGATCGGTAACAGGTGATTGGACTGGCAGGGGAACAGAGCTATTCGAATAGCTGAATGATCGTTTAAGCTCACTATTCGACTGCACGGACAGTTATCACGGCTTTTGGGTCAAAATCAGTAACCAATACCGCCTGCGATTGGCTTTTATAGCGTGGCTTGCTACGGGGCAATGGACAATTGAACTCGTGATTTAGCAATGCAAACTGAACTCCCTACCACCGACGACGCAAACGACCTCCAGTACGACCAGACCAACGATCGCTACGTCTTCCACCACGACGGCGACGGCACGGCGACGATTACGACGACGATCGTCCACGCCATCGCCTCGATCGCGGACACCGACGTCTCCCAGGGCGAGTTCTCCCTCTACGACAGCGTCGACCCGGACGCCCTCGACCGCCTGTTCAGCAAGAAGGCTGACGGCACCGAACGCTCGGGCGGCCACGTCGCCTTCACCGCACTCGAGCACGAGGTGTACGTCTACGCGAACGGCGACGTTATCGTCTACCCGCCGACGGAGACGAGCCGTCCCGGCCAGCCGAACTGATCACGGCTCCTGTCCGTTCCGGTCCCTGATCTCTACTCCCCGTTTTTCCACGCTCGAGAGCCACAGTTCCGGAACGCCGTGAGCCGCCGAAACGCGGAGACTCGCGACACGCCGACGGACCGGAGACCCGAAATCCGCATGGAACGAATTTAGGGGCCTTCGCGTCGTCGGCGTACTCATGACGGTAATCGGACTACTGAGCGTCGCACCGGTGACCGAGGACAGCATGGCTGGCGAGATCGCGAAGGCCGTCGACGCGCTCGAGGCGTACGACGTCGAGTACGAGACGAATCCGATGGGCACGGTAATCGAGACGGACGACATCGGGGAACTCTTCGCGGCCGCGCAGGCTGCCCACGAGGCGGTCGACCACGATCGGGTCAGCACCGTGTTGAAGATCGACGACAAACGGAATCGAGACACGGCTGCGTCGGAGAAAGTCGAGGCCGTCGAGGAACAACTGGGTCGGCCGGCGACGAACAAAGACGAGTAACGGCAAAGATCATACGTCGGCAATCCAGTGCTCGAGCGAGTCGGCGAGCGAAGACGTCGTCTCAGGCGGGAACGACTTTGACCGGGCGATCGGTGTCGAGGATGACGGACTGGGCGACGCTGCCGAACAGGACTTTGCCGACCGGTGACTGGCGGCGGGCGCCAACGACGAGTTCGTCGACGCCGAACCGGTCGGCGACGTCGACGATGGCCGCGGCGGGGTTGCCGGTCGCGGTGTGTACCGTGGTGTCGACGCCGGCGTCCGCCAGTTCGTCGACGGCCAGCGAGACCGTCTCGACCAGGTCGTCGATCTCGTCGGCCCCGATATCGGATCGGATCGTCCCGATCTCCACGTCGTCGTCGCTGTCGGCGAACTCGAGTTCCGTTCGGACGTGCAGGAGTTCGACCGTAACGTCGTCCGCCGCGTTCGGGAGATCGAGAACGGCCTCGACCTGTGCGTTCACTCGTTCCGCGTGGTCGTCGATCGGGACGAGTACGGTGTACATGGCGAAACGAACAGCCCGGTCACATATCAAACCACCCGTCGAAACCCGTGCGGGGAGAAGAAGTCGGAACGTTCTACTCGTTACGGGAGCCTATGTACACGTATGGAACAAACGACACTCGAGGTCACCGGCATGGCGTGTGACGGCTGTGAGGCGAACGTAACCGAGGCGCTCGAAGCGATCGAGGGGGTCTCGTCCGTGACGGCGGACCACGAGGGGAACGAGGTTCGCGTCGAACACGACGAGGCGACCGTCGACGAGGCGACGATCAGCGGGACGATCGAAGAGGCCGGCTACGAGGTCGCCGCCTGAGAGACGCCGGCAGCGGTTCCGATAGCCGGGAGCGCGAACTACCAAACTGTTTTACGACGGAGAGCGAACCAGTGGCTATGGAGAGTCTCAACCGGATGGCGATCGAGTTGGTCGACGAGGCCCTCGAGTACGCCGAGGAGCTGAATATCGGCGGCTACGATCTCGAGAACGAGGCGTCCGTACTCGACTTCGGCCTCGAATTCGACGGCGGAATCGAAGCCGGACTGTTGCTGACGGAGATTCAGACGGCGGGGATGGCGACCCCGAGTCACCGACTCGGCGAGATCGGTGACGCGCCGATCCCGTTCGTCGAACTGTCGACCGATCAGCCGGCCCTGTCGCTGCTCTGCTCGCAGAAGGCGGGTTGGGAAGTGATGACCGAGGACTTCGAGGGGCTGGGCAGCGGCCCCGCCCGAGCGCTCGTCGCCGAGGAGGAGGAGTTCCACCGCGTCGGCTACACGGACGCCTTCGATCTGACGGCGCTGGCCGTCGAGACCGATCAGGATCCGACCGAAGCCGCGGCCGAACACGTCGCGGACCTCGCGGAGGTCGAGACCAGCGGCGTTTTCCTGCTGGCCTATCCGACCGCGAGTCTGGTCGGGAGCGTGACGAACGCCGCCCGGACGGCCGAACTGGCGACGTTCCGCCTCTCGGAACTGGGCTACGACCCGCTGGACGTCGTTTCGGCGACCGGCCGAGCGCCGGTCGCCCCCGTCGCGGAGGACGAACAGACGGCGATCGCCCGCACGAACGACGCCATCGCCTACGGCGGGACGGCCCACCTCACGGTCCGCGAGGACGCCGACGTCTTCGATTCGGTGCCGTCGACGGCCGCAGAGGGTCACGGGCGGCCGTTCGGCGAGATCTTCGACGACCTCGAGTGGGAGTTCTCGGAGGTCCCCTCGGATCTCTTCGCGCCCGCGAAGGTGACGGTCGACGTGATCGGCGGACCGACGTACGTCCACGGTGAAACCGACGAGGAACTGCTCGTCGAGTCGTTCGACCTGTAACCGTGCAGTTCAAACCGGTTCCCGAACCGCCGAGCAATATCGAGGCTATCCGGCCGATTCTCGAGGCCGTTCCCACGAGGGCCGGAGCCGTCGACGACTGTTGTCAGCATCTCTTAGCGGAGACACACCTCGAGACCCGAAGCGAGGCCGAGACCTGGCTCACCTTTCTGCGAGCGCTCGAACTCGTGACGGCGGACCCGGCGGGCTATCGTCGGTGTTCGGGCGCTGAAGGTGTGATTGACGGGGCGTCGCCGGATTCAGACCGACTCCAGCGGGCATTTCGCGCCCGCGTCTACGGGGTGGATTCGGTACTCGAGATACTCGAGCGGGCCGAGACGCCGTTGTCCACCGAGGAGGTCGTTGCCGAATTTCATCAGCAGTCGACCGCTTCCGACCGTCGGAGCAACGTCGGTCGAAATCGGCTCGATGACGGCGTTCGCGTCCACCGTCTGCTCGAGTGGGCGGCGCTGTTGGGACTCGGAGAACGAACCGACGACGGTCGGTACAGGTAGCTGTCACTGCAGGTTCCGCTTCGGTGCACCCGGCCACTGGTAACGCTCCACGAGGAGTCGGAGAGGCTGTTTCCCCGCGAGGAGTTGATGGCCCGCCTGGCATCCTCCGGTTTCGTGAGCGGGTGTACCGACTCGACGGGGAATTCGTCCGGCGACGCCGTCGACAACCCGTTTTCGAGGTAGTTTGCGGTCGCGATTGGGTACCAAAAAGTATTTTGTAGTCGCTTTCCCGCATTATCCTATGCTCGAGAATGTCGTACTACAACAAGGTGGTGCCGCGTTCGCCTTTCTCTTCTTCATCGTCTTCACGGTCATCTTTCTCGCAATGGTCGTGTGGGTGTACACTGACGCGGAGCAAAACAGCGACCACCCCGCGTTTCTCTGGGCGATCGTCGTCTTCCTCGCGCCGCTGTTGGGACTCGTCCTGTACTTTCTTCTCGGACGAAACGCCCGCAGGCGTGAATTTTAGCGCCGGTATCACCGGTCTCGCGAAACGACTGCCGGTCCGCGGCCGCTCGAGGCTCGACCGGCCGATTTTACCCGCTCGCGCTCGACGTCGTACTCGATGACCGACCGCGCGCTCAACTTTCGAGCAATCGTCGCGTCGATACGCAGCGATGAGGAGTCGACCGCCGAATCGACCACGATCGTCAACGCGACCGGAACCGATCCCGTCGACGTTTGTCAGGCAGTGTATCGTCGCCTCGGGAACCACACCGATCACGCGAACTGTGAGTTCTACATGAGTCTCAACACCCGCCGCGAGATGGAACGCGGACTCGTCGAGTACGGCCCCGAAGCCGCGTCCATGGACTTTCTCGACCGGCAGATTCGAACGGACGTCTCGATGCCGGACGAGACGGTGCTGTTCATGGAACCCGACGCGGTCACGCTGGGCGGAACGATCACCGGCTCGTCGCCGATCGGGGTGGGGACGATCTCGAGCGCCGAATCCGAGTGAAAACGGAACCAATCAGTCCATCGGGTGGACCTCGGTCACCGTCCCGACGCCCTTGCTCCGACCCTCGCGAAAGACGAACTTCTGGCCCTCCTCGACGAGGTACGGCCGGAACTTGAATCGGACCGTGGTTTCGCCGGTATCGCCCGGCAGGAGGCGGCCGTCGTCGGGGTGGAATGCGGCGGCCTCGCCGATCGTCTCGAGGTGGACGACGGGTTCGTAGCCGTCGCCGATCCGAGTCGGGTGGTTGAGCACCATGACTTCGGCCTCGAACTCCCGAACCGGATCGGGGTCGGCGTCGCGGGGTAAGAGGACCATTCCGCGCTCGATGGCGCTCTCCTTGACGCCTTTCAGCGCGATGCCGACGATGCGGCCGGCCTGGGCCTTGTCGACGCGGTGGTAGTGCATCTCGATCGAGCGGACCTCGACCTCCTGGAACCGGCCGTCGGGCATCGGTCCGAGAAGGAGTTCGTCGCCGGCCTCGACCTCGCCGGACATCACCGTCCCGGAGGCGACCGCGCCGACGCCGGTCACCGAGTAGCTCCGATCGACGTACATCCGGAACTCGCCGGTGTCTTGGGAGGTCTTCGGCAGTCGGTCGAACAGTTCGTCCAGCGTGTCGAGGCCGTCCATCGTGATGGCGCTCGTCTCGACGATCGGGACGACCCGTTCGCCGATCTCGTCGATGGCGGCGTCGATGCCGTGGCGAGCGACGCGCAGCGGCGACTTCTCGACCTCGCGCAGCAGGCGTTCGACCTCGCGTTCGACCTCCTCGACGCGCTCGTCGTCGACGGCGTCGGTCTTGGTGATCGCGACGATCGTCGGGAGATCCGTGGCGAGCAGGACGCCGAGGTGTTCGCGCGTGGTACGGGTCGGACCGTCGTCCGCGGCGACGACGAGCAGACCGTAGTCGAGTTTCTGCCCGACGAGGCCGCGGATCGTCGTGCGGAGCCACGGCTCGTGGCCGACGGTGTCGACGAAGGAAACGAGCCGGTCGGCCTCCTCGACGACTGCTGCACGGTCCGCCTTCCGGTTCGGGTTGCCGACCCGAACCGGGCTACCGTCGTCCTCGAACCCGTAGACGGCGTAGGAGAGGTCCGCGGAGAGTCCGCGCTCGACTTCGTGGGGTTGCACGTCGAGATAGGCGCGCGTCGCACCGTCGCCGTCGTCGGGTTTGCCGGTCACGAGCGAGCCGACCAGCGTGCTCTTCCCGTGGTCGACGTGGCCCGCCGTGCCGACGACGACGTGTTCGTCGTCCGTCTCGAGGACGCCGCCCTCCTGCACCTGGGCGAGGCCCACCAGCCCGTCGTTGATACCCCACGTCTGGACGTCGTCGATGTGTGCGTCGGCCTCTTCGGCCAGCAAGGAGAGGACGTCCATCGTCTCGGAGAAGGTGTCGGGATCGATGCCGGCGAGTCCGCCGTCGTCCGTCACGCCGAGGACGTACGTCGCCTCGCCGTCTCCGGAGAGCAGCCGATGGCGCAGTTGCGCGGCCAAACTCTCTCGGCGCCCACCCTCGAGGTGAACGTCACGTGACAGTCGTTCCTTGAACTCGACGTTGCCACCGTCCTGTTCACCACGGTCCAGGGCTCGCTCGAGGAGAGCCCGGTCACGGCTCATGTAGTCCGGTAGCTGCTCACATGGCAAAAACCTTCCCGTACATTGTTAACATACATCACGACTGTGTCGAATAGCGAAACTCCATCGATACCGAAAGGGGCGATCTTCGAATTACAACGACTTACTCCTGGAAGTGAACGGATCGGTCGCTACTCGTGAACGCGCCGGCGTCGGCTCCGGCGACGCTGGATCGTTCCAGCCTCGGTTTCAAGTCACTCGAGGCGCTATATTTCCTATGAGCGTCAGTGGCCTCTGTCAGATCTGTGAGTCACGGCCGGCCCAGAAACGGTGTGCGAACTGCGGCACGCTCGCGTGTGACGTTCACTTCGAGGATCCGAAGGAGCTGTGCGTCGAGTGCGCCGCACAGGCGGATCCGAGTCGCCAGTCGGACGACGTCGACATCCACCGGTTCTGAGCTCCCGTGACGTCCATCCGCAACTTCCTCGACGAAGCGCTCGGTGTCGGCGAGCAGTTCTGTCTTCGGCTCGAGGAGCGGGACGGAACGCTCGTCGCCGAGCACCCGCGCGACTCGAGTCCGATGGACGTCGCCGTCGTCGAGGGACTGGCGTTACTCGAGGAGCGACCGCCGACCGACCCCGTCGAAGTCGAACTGCTCGGTCGGTCCGTGGAGGGACGGATCGCCGGACGCGTCGTCGGTCTCGACTGTGGCGGGACGACGGGGGAAAGCACCGACTGAGTAGCAGCCGCGATCAGTCGCGATACCGATTGAGCCGCTTTTTCAGTCGCTTTGCGGCCTGCCCGCTCGCGTTCGCGAACTGTTCTCCGTCGTCTTCTCCCGCAAAGATGATCCCGCGCGAGGAGTTGATCAGGCCGACGCCGTTCGCGAGACCGAACTCGACCGCGGCCTCGGCGTCGCCGCCCTGAGCACCCACGCCGGGGACGAGGAAGGGAAGGTCGGGAACCCGTTCGCGCAACTCCTCGAGTTCTTCGGGTTTCGTCGCGCCGACGACGAGGCCCACGTTGTCGTTCTCGTTCCACAGGTCGGCCAGCGCGGCCACTCGCTCGTACAGGGGTTCGCCGGTCTCGAGTTCGAGGTCCTGCAGGTCGGTACCGCCGGGGTTCGACGTCCGACAGAGGACGAACACGCCGGACTCCTCGTCCGCCAGGAACGGCTGCAGGGAGTCACGACCCATGTAGGGGTTGACCGTGATCGCGTCCACCGTGTCGAGCATCTGGGCGTACTGACGGGTCGTATTCCCGATATCGGCTCGTTTGGCGTCCAGAAGGACCGGGGCGCCTTTTCCGTGCGCGTACGCGATGGTCTCCTCGAGTGCACGCCAGCCGTCGGGGTCCTCGTAGAATGCGGCGTTTGGCTTGTAGATCGCGGCGTGTTCGTGCGTCGCGTCGATAATCCGCCGGTTGAACGCCCAGCGTGGGAGGTCGTAGTCCTGGAGGTGGTCTGGGATACGCGACGGGTCGGGATCGAGACCGACGCTGACGACGCTGTCAACCGTCCGAATGCGGTCGTGCAGCCGATCGAAGAAGTTCATACCTCCGAGTGGTTCTGCGGTGGTCGAAAAGGTTGCTATCCCCGAGGGAGTCAGAGCGTTGATAGTTCGGAGTAGGTTCTCCCGTTTCGGAGTGGGCTCTCCTGTTAACAGGCACCACATACAGCAACTGATACGCCCAATTCAGGCGTTATACGGGTTCACTCGAGCGCAGTAGCCAGTTGCCACTCGAGACCGGGCGATCCCGAGGCGAGCTACCTCCAAATACTTTAGACATCAGGTACTTCGGTACTATAATCGTCGACTACAGTATGGCTATTCGAACCAACGAAAAATCTAACTCGCGTCTCGGTCGTCTTCGAGATCGGATCCGTTCGACGCTGTTCGCCGGACGGAACGCAACGGCGGACGACGCCGCCGAGCACGAGTCGGCAGCCGAGCAGCGACCGACGAATCCGGACGCGCCCGGAAATCTCTTTCACTGCTCGACGTGCGGAAACGTCTACATCGACTCCGAGAAGAACAGCTGTACGAGCTGTGACGAGGACGTCGAGCAGGTGTCGTCGACGCTCGAATCCTCGCCCCTTCGTCCCTAGCGTCGGCCGCGACTGACGTCCACCCGTCCGTTCGGACCGCGATCCTCTCGATTCGATCGCAGCCCCGCGAGCGCGGCGTCCGGATCAGGCTTCGAGTACTTCGATCAGATTACTCTCCGGGTCACGAAGAAACGCGATCGAGGTCCCGGTCTCCGTCGTTCGCGGCCCGCTGATCGTCGACACGTCGTCGGGCAGGGCCGCGTAGAAGGAGTCGAGATCGTCGACGGAGAGGCCGACGTGTGACGCCCCGGGCTGGTTGAGCCCCGCGGCCGGCGAACCGCGCGCTTCGGGGTCGTACTCGACGAGTTCGATCCGGATCCCGTCCGCCTCGAGGTGAGCGAACTCGCCGCGAGCGTCCTCGACGCCGACGGCCTCCGAAAACGCGTCGCCGCCGACGCTGAACCGGTCGGCGACCTCGAGACCGAGCACGTCGCGATAGAACGGCAGCGTTTCCTCGAGGTCGCTGACGGTGATCCCCACGTGGTGGGCACTGAGTTCCGTGTTTGCCATGGGAAGCAATCGGGCGAGCACGCAGGAAAAACGTTCGGCCGACGCTCGAGGCGAGCGGCTGTGTGGTCGACCCGACGGATTCGGGGGAGTATCGTTATCCCCGTCCAAATCGATGGTCGGGTATGACTCGCGTCGCACTCATCGCCCACGACGAGAAGAAGTCGGAACTGATCGAGTTCGCACGGACTCACGAGAGGCAACTGCGCGAGTACGACCTGATCGCGACCGGGACGACCGGCAAGCGACTGATGGAGGCGACCGACCTCGAGATCGAACGCAAGGAGTCCGGACCGCTCGGCGGCGATCTGATGATCGGCTCGGAGGTCGCCGAGGGGATCCTCGACGGAATCGTCTTCCTCCGGGATCCGCTTCGGGCCCAGCCCCACGAACCCGACATCTCGGCGCTGTTGCGGATCTGTGACGTTCACGACACCGCGCTGGCGACGAACCTCGCCTCCGCGGAGTTTCTGATCGAGGGACTCGCGGACTGACACCGCTCGTCGTCACGACCCGTGTCACGCCATTTATTATCGCCGCCTCCGACGGTTCGAGTATGACTATCTACGAGAGCGACCTCCCCGGCGTCGGAAAGAAGTACGAGGTCGAACTCGAGAACGGGGAGCGACTCGTCATCGTGACCCACAACACGGGGAAACGGGAAGTCTACACGAAAGCGGACGCGGACGCCGACAGCGAAAAGGTGTTCGAGGCGTCCGACCGACTCGCTCGAAAGATCGGGACGATTCTGGAGGGTGCGTACTTCCAGCCCGTCCAGACCGAGCAGGTCGAGACGATGCTCTCCGACGAGACCTACCTCGAGTGGTACAACGTCACCGATGCCGCCGAGATCGCCGGTCTGAGCATCGCTGACGCGCAGGTTCGGGAACGGACGGGGGTCTCGATCGTCGCGATCCAGCGCGACGGCGACCTGATCTCGTCGCCGGGACCGGAGACGGTCCTCGAGGTCGGCGATACGCTCGTCGTCATCGGGGATCGCGAGGACTGTGCGGAGTTCGAAACCCTTCTCGGAGCCGATAACGGAGCGTAGTCGGTCGATGAGTATTCTGTCGGAGGTGACCGCGAGTGGCCGCTGCTGAATCGACCGCCCTGATCGACGTCGGCGTCCTCTTCGCGGCCGTCGCGCTGGCCGGTCTCGTCGCGAACCGGATCGGCCAATCGGTGATCCCGTTCTATATCGTGATCGGTATGCTCCTCGGCGAACACGTCCTCGGCGCGCTCCCGTCGATCGCGGAGCGTATCGCGACCGTTCTCGAGGACGGAGCCGCGTTCGTCGGCTTCGACCTCGTCCTCGAATCCGAAATCACGGTCCTCGGCTCCGATCTCTTCGCCGAACTCGCGGCGCTGTCGCTCGCCGGAACCGACTTCATCCACGCCGGCGCCGAGATCGGGATCGTCCTCCTGCTGTTCTTCCTCGGCCTGGAGTTCAACCTCGACCGACTCATCGCGTCGAAAGAGCGGATCGGGAAGGCGGGAGCGGTCGACCTCGCGATCAACTTCGGGACCGGACTGGTCCTCGGGTGGGCGCTCTTCGGGTCGTTCCTCCCGGCCTTCCTCACCGCCGGAATCGTCTACATCTCCTCGAGCGCGATCATCACGAAGTCGCTGATCGATCTCGGCTGGATCGCCAACAACGAGTCCGACGCGATGCTCGGGACGCTGGTCTTCGAGGACCTCTTTATCGCCGTCTACCTCGCGATCGCGACTGCGCTGGTTCTCGGCGGCGGGAATATCGCCGAGGCGCTCGGCCAGATCGGCGTCTCGATCGGCTTCATCCTCGTCCTCCTCGTGCTGGTCTACTTCGGCACGGAGTGGTTTCAGCGCAGCCTCGAGACCGACACGCACGAGTTCATCGTGTTACGGGCGCTCGGGATCACGGTGCTGATCTCGGGTGTAGCGCTCTCCATCGGCGTCAGCGAGGCCGTCGCCGCCTTCTTCGTCGGCATGGCGTTCTCCTCGACGGAACACGTCCACGACCTGGAGAATCTGCTCGAGCCGGTCCGGGACACCTTCGCGGCGATCTTCTTCTTCTGGATCGGTCTCGGCACCGATCCGTCGCTGTTCTTCGGCGTCGCCGGCCTCATCGCGGTCGCGGTAGTGGCGACGACCCCGACGAAGTTCGTCAGCGGCTACCTCGGTGGCCGGATCTACGACCTCGACGAACGTCGATCGCTCCGGGTCGGACTCGGGATGTCCACCCGCGGCGAGTTCTCGCTCATCATCGCGAGTATCGCACTCGCCGGGGCGGGCACCGGACTCGCGGAGGGCGTCGCCAACGATATCTACGCCTTCGCCGTCGGCTACGTCCTGTTCATGAGCATTCTCGGCACCACGTTCATGCAGTACTCCGGGAAGATCGAGTCCGTCGTCGTGCCGCGACTCGAAGGTCGCTCCGACGCGACGCCACAGCCGAGCGACGACTGACCGGCGGACGCAGCCGACGGTATCGGTTTCGGTGACGACAGCCCCGTTTTCGCTGCTCGCACAGAAGGGATAGCTTCAACCTCCTCGAGCACCCCGTGACTTCCATGCCACGGGCGGTCGTCTTCGACCTCGATTACACGCTCGCCGTGCCCACGCAGGACCGATCCACGATCCTTCAGCAGGCCGCGGCCGAAGCCGGCGCGCCGGCCCTGAGCCGCGACGCCTACCTCGAGGCCCACCGGCGAAACCTCACCCGCGAGACGCGCGAGCCCATCTTCGCCGACCTGCTCGAGGATCGGGAGACGGACGTAGACCCGGCCGCCGTCGCCGACGCCTACCGCGAGACGATCGCGGCGTCGCTCGAGCCGTTGCCGGGCGTCGAAGCCATGCTCGAGGGCCTCCGAGGGGAGTACCGCGTCGGACTGCTCACAAACGGCCCGGTCCGAGCCCAACGGGACAAAATCGCGACGCTGGGCTGGGAACGCGCCTTCGACGCGGCGCTCGTGACGGGCGAACTCGAGGCCGGAAAACCGGACCGTCGCGCGTTCGAGGCCATCGTCGACGAACTGGACGTCGACCCCGAGGACGCCGTCTACGTCGGCGACGAGGTTCGGGCCGACATCCACGGGGCAACGGACGCCGGACTGGACGCCGTACAGGTGGTCCTCGAGGACGGCCCCGAGCCCGATCCGCGGGCCATCGATCACGTCGACCAGTCGACCATCGCCGCGGAACTGCCGTCGATCCTCGAAGCGCGCGATTCTCCGGTCGCGTAGGGGACGACGCCTCGTTTCGGGGCTTCACTACCGTTTTAGGAAGCCAGTCGAGAGACTGTCCGTCAGCGCTCGCTCTTCGCCGTCGATTCCGAGGAGGAAGACAGCTACGACGCGGTCGCCGACCGGTCCAACGCGTTCACCTTCGTCTACCGACTTCACTCACCGAAGTCGACCGCCTGCGTCGGGCCGTCACGACTCGAGAAGCGTCCGCCCTGTTAGACGCCGCCGGTATATAAAAAATAGTGAATCAGATACAATCATAATTTCATATCCAGTCACGATACTATGATATTCTTCTTATTTTATTCATTTTAAGGAGAAAGCTTATATAGGAAACGGAGAATTACAGGATCGTATGGCACGCGATCTTGCAGAACCGGATGACGGTGAAAATGGCGGTAAACGGGGCTTTAACGGAGATATTGAAGATAATAACACGTTGCTTGACCGTCGTTCGTACCTGAAGCTTGCGGGTGCGACGACGGTGGCGGCGACCGCAGCGGTCGGTACCGCGAGTGCGAGCGGTGACGATTACGACGTCATCAGAGCGCGCGGACAGACGATTCGGATCGGTAACGAAACGTGGGAGAACAAACTCATCGACGTCACCGGCGGCGGGAGCATCACCATGATCGTCGAAGGCGCGGCCACGATCCGCAACGTCGGCGTCAAGGGGCTCTACCAGGGAAGCAGTTTCATCTTCTCGATCACGAACACCGGCGGGACCGTCACCTTCGAGAACGTCTACATCGGCGACGGCGCGAACAAGAGCGGCGAAAGCTTCGTCCACGGCCCCGGTGCCGTCTTCTACCACCGGAGCGCCAACTGCCGCGTCGAGTTCGAGCGGATGAACGTCCAGGGCTACCCGAACAACGGGTTCTACTGTTCCAACACCGCCCACGGCGGGAGCGTCCACTGGACCGACTGTTACGGGAAGAACAACGGCGTCACCACGTTCCGAACGGGGTCGGGGTCGGACACGCTCGAGAACTGCGTCGCGTACAACGACGACACCGACTACTCGACGAGTTACGGTGGCTGGGGGAACTACTCCGAGAGTCACGGTCGGCCGCTGTGGCACTGGGGCAACCAGACGATGACCGCCACGGATTGCAACTTTGCCGCCGGATCGTACGGCGCCGCGGCGATCACCCACGAGAGCGGCACGATCGTCCTCGACGGCGGGAACATCTCCGGCGGAACGCAAGGAAGCGTCGACACGTCTCGGGCGGGCTCCACCCCCGACCTCTCGGTCCCCGACGGCGTCCCCACCTCGGCCGAAGCGGCCGCGTCGGGTAGCTCGGGCGGCTCGAGCGAACCCCGCGGGGACCACGAGGACCTCCGGCACACCTACGAGTTCGTCGCCGAAGGGGAGGACGAGCCGACCGACTACTACTTCGAGATCGAAAACGGGCCGATCGAGCCCTCGACGTACAACGGCGCGACCGTCGAGGACGACTACATGTGGATCAGCGACGACGGCACGCGAGCCGCGGGCTGCGTCGTCGACGGCCGCCACGCCTGGGAGTTCGACACGAACATCATCGACGCCACCGTCGAGGGGCCGGCCCACGCGGTCGTCAACGACGTCGATTCGAACCTCGACCGATACCCGCTCTCCGGCGCAACCGGCGACGGCTGGAAGGGGAACATGCCGTGGCACGACGAGGAGGACGCCGACGACGAACCCGAAGAGGACGACGAGGACGAACACGAGTTCGAACACACCTACGAGTTCGTCGCCGAAGGCGAAGACGAGCCGACCGACTACTACTTCGAGATCGAAAACGGGCCGATCGAGCCCTCGACGTACAACGGCGCGACGATCGAGGACGACTACATGTGGGTCAGCGACGACGGCACCCGCGCCGCGGGTCGCGTCGTCGACGGCCGCCACGCCTGGGAGTTCGACACGATGCTCGTGGACGTCACGGTCGAGGGGCCGGCCGAACCGATCGTCAACGACCAGCAGTCGTACCTCAGTCGCTATCCGCGGTCCGGTGCAACCGGCGACGACTGGAAGGGCGGCATGCCGTGGCACGATGACGAGGACGGCGGCGACGAACTCGATCGGACGCTGCTGATCGACGGTGTCGGCACCTCGGGCAAGACCAAGTACGAATTCGTCGTCGGCGGCGACGTCGAACCGACGACCGATCAGGCCGCGTCGATCAACGACGACACCGAGATCGACGGCGGACACGTCTCCGGCTCTCTCAAGGGCTGGCGCGACGCGTTCAGCTTCAGCGGCGATCTCGAGTCGATCACGATTCACGGCTCGGCTCGCGTCTCGCTCGACGGCGAGCGGATCGACCCCAGCGAGTACGGCGACGAACTGCCACACATTCTGACGATCGTCAGTAACGGCTCGTCCGCTTCCTACGAAGTGAGCGTCGACGGTCGGATCGAGACGATCGCCTGGGACGCCTCCAGTCGGCACGCGACGGTGGAGTCGGACCGAACGGTGAGCGGCGAGATCGAAACCGGCTACCAGCGCTTCCGCTACGCCGGTTCGATCACCGACCTCTCGTTCGAGGAGGGCTCGGCGTTCGTCTACGCCGACTCCGACCGTATCTCGCCCGACGACTACTGAGACGACACCGGTCCACCCGTTTTCGCGTTTGCAGATTTTCGACGCGTTCGGCTACTCGCGGTGTCGGGACGTTCGTGACTGACACACAACGTATATGTTGCGTGAAAAACAAGTCGGCGTATGGATGCAATAGCGCTCGCCGTGACGGTCGGCTTCGCATTTGCCGTCGTCTACGCAGGGATTCGCCTGTTGTGGGACGAGGATATGCCCAACCTGATCGGATAACGTCGTCTCCGTCTCTCGCTTGACCGCGAGTGTCGGCTGATTCTGAGCGCGCAACCCTGCTACAGCGACCGGCTCACAGCCTGCACGATGTCCGTCGCTCGCTTTACCGCCGCGCCGCTCTCGACGAAGACGAGCGTCCGCGGCGGTTCCGTCGCCTTCGGCCGCACGCGTAACTCGAGGTCGTCGGCCGTCTCGGCTGCGACGTCCTGTCCGGTCTCGAACTCGAGACGCGCCCGCTCCTCGTGGACGAACACCCGGGCGAGCCGCTCGGCCGCGAACTCCACGTCGTACGCACGCGCGCCGTCGGCCGTCGATTCGACGTCGCGATCCGCGTTCGTGACGCGCGTCGACTCGAGCGTGCCGTCCTCGCGGCCGTCGAGTTCGGAGGCGAGCAGTTCGGCGATCCGGCGGCCGTCGGTGATCCGCTCTTCGACCATGCCACTCGCTCGGGCGGCCGGGGATTAACGCCCTTCGGCTTCCGACTCGTCTCGCAACGCCGACCGCGCGACGGGGACCAGGTCGGAGACGTCGATCCCCTCCCGACGGGCGTAGACGACGGCGGCGGTTTCGATCGTCACGCCGAGGTCCCGTTGCAGCGTGTTGATCGCGCCGACGGCCTCGTGTTTCTCCACTCCTTCCGCGACGAGCGCATCGAGGACGCGCTCGAACGCGGAGCGTTCCCTGAGGAGGTCGTCGTCGGGAACGAACTCGTCGGGGACCGTTACCTCGGCGGGGTCGAACGTGACCTCGAGACCGTCGTCGGTCGGCTCGAGAAGTCCCTCGCGCGTCGCGACGTCGATCAGCCGTTTGGACTGGTCGGGGGAGAACCAGTCGCGGTCGAGCGAGAGTGCGACGACGAGTTCGTTTTCCTGCAGCTGCCGGCTCCCGTTCTGAACGAACGGCGCGGCGATCGCGACGCGAAGGCTCATGCACTGTGATGGCCGGAACGACGAGATAACGGTGGCGGTTCCGACCGCTGGACGGGTCGGTTCGAGTCTCACTCGGGGGAGCCGGATCGGTTCGGTCCCCGCTCGAGCGGCGTCGAGGTGTGCGATCCTCGGGGATGGAGATCGGTTGGGTTAGCCCTCAGTCCGAGGCTCGACCGCCGCCGTTGCGGTTGGCTCGAGACGGCGGCGGGAACTCGGTCGCGGTCGGTTCGGGCGTCTCCGGGAGGACGCAGCGGTCGGGTTCCCGATTGACGTGCCGATACTGATCGGGTGCGTTCGCGAGGGGGTGGGCGGGGTTCTGGTCGCTGTCGATGCGCGCGGCCCGGACCTCTCCGAAGCCGTTGAGCCGCGCCTGAATGCCCCGCCAGTGATACCGGGTGGCGGACGGGACGGAGATGGGACGCGGTGCTTTCCCGTCGGGGTGATTCGTCGCGAGAATGGCGCTGTTGACGTTGCTGGCGAGTGCGTCGTGGTCGATGAGGACGCCGACACGGGCGTCTCGTGGCGCACGGGCAGCCAGTACGTCGAGTCCGAGATGCAGCGCTCGATACTCCGCGACGTTGTTGTCGGGCGGCGTATCCGTGGTCGCGACGCGGGCGACACGGGTGCCGTCGCGTGTTTCGATTACGGCGCCCAGTCCACCGCCCGCTTGCCGGAAGGACCCGTCGGTAGCGACGTAGAAGTCACGATGATGGGTCCGTGGCGGGTGGGCGATGTGGGGTGTGGGCGACTCGTCGAACAGGTCCCGCAGTGCGGACCGGCCGTGAGCGGCCATACCCGTACTACGAGTTGAAGGTTTCTTAAACTTATCCCAGAAATCGGTCCGTGCGACAGACCGAGGCGATTTTAATACTTCCCATTCACTGTACAAAATTATACACCAGTGTACGTATCGACGTATATGGCTCCCGAGACACCAGTATTTATAAATAATCTCCTTGTTTGCTATGGGGTATGCAGGGTGCCAATCATTCGCTCGATCGTAGAACGCTTCTCCGGCGTACTGGTGCAGCGACGAGTATCGCCGGTCTCGCGGCCATCGCAGGCTGTATCGACGACTCAGGTAGCGATGGCGACGGCGAGTTCGTCGTCACGCAAGGCGAGTTCGCTTCGACCGTCGATCCGAACGGTCACAACGACTCGCCGACGTACAACGTCCTCGATCAGGTGTACGAGCCGCTGTGGAACATCACGCCCGACGGCGAACTCGAGCCACGGATCGTCGAAGAGTGGGATCATCCGGACGATAACACGATGGAGCTCTCCATCCGCGACGACGTCGTCTTCCACGAGGGCGAGGACATGACCGCGTCCGACATCGCCTACACGATCAACCGGGCCGTCGACGAGGAGGTCGGCATCGTCAGCGAACAGGCCGACCGATACCCCGGCGTCACCGGGGCCGAGGCCGAAGACGAGACGACGGTCCTGATCGAACACGAGTCGGTTCCGTCGATCGTCGAATTCAACGTCGCCACCGTCGCCACCGTCGCCAGCGAGGAGTGGATGGAAGGTCTGGACGAACAACCGGCCAACGAGGAGTTGAACGGCACCGGTCCGTACCAGGTCGAAGAGTACACGCCGGGCGAGGAGATCACGCTCACGACGTTCGACGACTACTGGGGAGAGGTTCCCGATATCGAACAGGTCCGGTTCCGCGGCGCCGATCAGGCGAGCACCCGCGTCTCGGAACTCGAGACCGGCGAGAGCGACCTGATCGTCAACGTTCCGCCGTCCGACGTCGCCACCATCGACGAGACCGACGACGCCGAAATTCGGACGGTCACCAGCCTTCGAAACATCTTCCTGGTCATGCCGAACGACGACGAACCGTTCGACAGCCAGGAGTTCCGGCAGGCGATGAACTACGCCGTCGACGTCGACGCCATCATCAACAACGTGCTCGACGGGTTCGGCGCACCGAGTTCGCAGCCGGTTCCGGAAGGGATCTTCGGCTACAACGACGAACTCGACCCGTACCCCCACGACCCCGACGAGGCTGAAGCGCTCGTCGAGGAAAGCGGCTACGCGGACGTCGAGATCACGCTCGAGTCCCCCGAGGGACGCTACCTCAACGACACCGAGGTCGCGGAGACTGCGGCCCAACAGATCGACGAACTCGACAACGTCTCCTGTGACTTCCAGATCACCGACTTCGAGAGCCTCACCGAGTCGTCGCTCGACGCGGATCCGTCGACGTCTCCCGACTTCTTCCTCATCGGCTGGGGGAACCCGACGTACGACTCGGACTACGGACTGGCTCCGTGGTTCGTCAGCGGACAGGCCGCGTACAACTTCGAGGACGAAGATATCGAGGAGAAAATCCTCGAGAGCCAGCAGACCGCCGAGCCCGACGAACGCGAGGAACTGCTCCAGGAGATCAACGCCGACCTGCACGAGGCGGCACCGTGGGTCTACCTCCACCGCGAGGAGAGCATCTACGGGATCCGATCCGACGTCGACTGGGACCCCCGTGCCGACGAGAGTATCTTCCTGGACGAGATGAGCAGGTAACGATTCGAGGGTACAGTATCGCTACGTCGGGTCGGTGACGTAGCAGTCCAATATTCATTCACTACAGCAGCAAAACGCACACGTATCAGATGTCTACAGGCAAGTTCCTTATTAAACGAATTCTCCAGGGTGTGTTCGTCATCTGGGGCGTCGTCACGGTGACGTTCGGCCTCAGAGCGATCGCCCCGGGTGACCCCGTCGACCTGATCGTCGATCCCTCGACGTCACCCGAACTCCGCGACCGGATCCGCGAAGAGATGGGCTTACACGAACCGATTTACGTTCAGTATCTCGACTACCTCCAGGGAATTCTCGTCGGAGATCTGGGGTTCTCCTATCAGTCGCGTCGCGACGTCTCGGTCATGGTCCTCGAACGCGTTCCGGCGACGCTCGAGTTGGCGGTCGCCGCGACCGTCGTGGCGGTCGTGATCGCGATTCCGCTGGGCGTGGTCAGCGCCACGCGGCGTCACGATCCGGCGGATTACGGCGCGACGACGTTCTCGCTGGTCGGGATCAGTACGCCGAACTTCTGGCTCGGGATCATGTTAATACTGGTGCTGTCGGTACAGTTCGGGCTCTTTCCCGTGAGCCAACGACCGGTCAGTTTCACGGACGCGATAGTCGCGCTGGTGACGACCGGCTACTTCAACGATATTATCACGTGGTTCAAACACGTCACACTCCCGGCGATCACGCTGGGGACGTATTTCACGGCCTTGATCACACGATTGACTCGCAGCGGAATGATCGACGAACTCGGAAAACCGTACGTGACGGCGACCGAGGCGAAGGGATTACCGAACGTTCTAATCCGGTTCAAACACGTGTTGCGTAACACGATGATCCCGATCATCACGGTGCTCGGCCTCCAGCTCGGGACGCTGATCGGCGGTGCGGTCATCACCGAGCAGGTGTTCGACTGGCCCGGGCTCGGAACGAGGCTGATATCGGCACTGTACGCGGGTGATTGGCCCGTTATTCAGGGCATCCTCATCTTCGTCGGCGTCGGGTTCGTCCTCATCAACATCGTCGTCGACGCGCTGTACGCGTCCCTCAACCCGCGGGTGG
The DNA here is from genome assembly GCF_051351675.1 of Natronorubrum halobium. Classification (NCBI taxonomy): domain Archaea; kingdom Methanobacteriati; phylum Methanobacteriota; class Halobacteria; order Halobacteriales; family Natrialbaceae; genus Natronorubrum; species Natronorubrum halobium. The sequence continues at coordinate 3,524,728 of NZ_CP195595.1, read as the reverse complement.
TCGACGAATGATTTCGGACCGACTCAAATCGAGTCTCAAGCGGGAGTTCGATCGGAGTCTGATGGCGAAAATCGGGCTCTCGATCGCGATCGTCATCATCCTGGTCGCGACGTTCGCACCGATCCTCGCGACGCACAACCCGAGCACGACCGGTCACTTCGACGAAGAGGGAAGCTCCTATCCGCCGATCGGAACCACCTACGAAACCCACACGTGGGAGGAGAGTAACGGCGACCGCGAGCGCGTTCCCCACACGGTCGAATCGACGGGAGAGCACGTCCTCGGAACGAACAACCTCGGACAGGACGTCTACTCGCGGGTGCTTTACGGTGCCCGAACGTCGCTGCTGGTCGGGCTGGTCGGAACCGGACTGGCCGCGGCGGTCGGCGTTCCGTTCGGACTGGTCGCGGGCTACTTCGGCGGCCGGACCGACGACTCCATGATGCGGATCGCCGATATCATGCTGGCGTTCCCGTCGCTCGTGCTCGCGATCGCGTTGATCGGCGTCTTCGGCCGGAGCGTCCAGTACATTCCGGATCCGATCGTGCTGGCGGGGATCGCGGACGGGATGCCCGAGTACGCCGTCCTCCCGGGCACCGTGACGCTCGTCGTCGCGCTCGTCAACTGGGTCTGGTTCGCCCGCGTCGCTCGCGGCGAAGCGCTCTCGATCCGCAACGAGGAGTACGTCAAGGCGGCCAAGAGTCTCGGCGCGAGCAACTGGACGATTCTCCGCAAACACGTCCTTCCGAACAGCCTCACGCCGATCATCGTGCTCGCGACGATTCAGGTCGCGGCGATCATCCTCCTCGAGAGCTCCCTGTCGTACCTCGGTTTCTCGGGGACCACGCTCTCGTGGGGGTACGAGATCAGCCAGGGGCAGGACTACCTGCGCAGCGCCTGGTGGATCTCGACGATTCCCGGCGTCGCGATCGTGCTCGCCGTGATCAGCATCAATCTGCTCGGCGACTGGCTACGGGACGCCCTCGACCCGAACATCGAGGGAGAGGGAGGTGTCTAACGTGACAGACGATATCATTCGCGTCAACGGACTCTCGACTCGATTCTTCACCGAACAGGGGCAGGTAAACGCCGTCGACGACCTCGACTTGCGGATCGAACGCGGCGAGGTCTTCGGCATCGTCGGCGAGAGCGGGAGCGGCAAGAGCGTGACCGCTCGGTCGCTCATGGACCTCGTCGACTCGCCGGGCCGGATCACCGACGGGGAGATCTGGTTCAACGACGCCGAGTTGGCCGAGGCCGTTCGAGACGATCATCCCGATGCGGTCGACGACCAGTTCGTCGACCTCCTCGAGGTTCCCGAACGGACGCGGAGCGCGCTCCGCGGGACCTCCTTCAGCATGATCTTCCAGGATCCCGAGAGCAGTTTTAACCCGAGTCTCACGGTGGGCGAACAGCTCGCGGAGGCGGTCGAGGTCCAGCGACGAGCGAGTGCGAACCCTCGGTCGACGCGGGCACGGACGCAGTCATCCGAGTACTCGTTCGCTTCGTACCTCCTCTCGACGGTGGTCCCGTCCCAGCGATACGTCAGCGACGAGAGTCGCGAACGAGCCGTCGAACTCCTCGAGCTGGTCGGCATTCCCGATCCGGTCGAACGAGCCGACGAGTATCCCCACGAGTACTCGGGCGGGATGCTTCAGCGGGCGATGATCGCCCAGGCGCTGGCGGGCGAGCCCGACGTGCTGGTCGCCGACGAGCCGACCACCGCGCTCGACGTGACCATCCAGGCCCAGATTCTGGACCTGCTCGACGAACTTCAGCGGGAAACCGGCATGACGATCCTCCTGATCACGCACAACCTGGGCGTCATCGCACGGATGTGCGATCGCGTCGGCGTCATGTACGCCGGCGAGATCGTCGAACGCGGCACCCTCGAGGACGTGTTCGACGACCACGTCCACCCCTACACGGACGGATTACTCGGATCGGTTCCCGACCTCGAGGCCGCGGGCGGCCGACTCGAGCCGATTCCGGGGAACGTTCCCAGCCTGCTGGATCACGAGATGGGCGATCGGTGTCACTTCGCGGACCGGTGTCCGAAGGCGATGGAACGCTGTCTCGAGCATCCGCCCGAGTACCCGGCCCAGGGGAGCGACCACCACACGGCTCGGTGCGTCCTCGCCGAGACGGAGTACGACGAAACGGAGGCGCTGCCCGACGGCTACTTCGGCGAGACGGAGCGGCCGGCCGGAGACAAGCACGTCGACTCGGACAGCACCGATGACACGCACCCGGACGATCGGACCGCTCCGCACGCCGAGACCAGCGGAGGTGAGCACCAATGAGTGCCGATCGGCCGCTCGTTCGCGTCGACGACCTCGAGAAGTACTTCTGGGAGAACGACTCCATCCTCGACCGACTGCTGGGCGAAGAGCCCGTCCCCGTTCGCGCCGTCGACAGTGTCAGCTTCGACATCTACGAAGGGGAGACGCTCGGACTGGTCGGCGAATCCGGCTGCGGCAAGTCGACGACGGGGGAGACCCTGTTACGACTGCAGGAGCCGACCGGCGGCGGCGTCGAGTTCGACGGTCACGACGTCTACGAACTGGACGGAACCGAACTCACGGACTTCCGCAGGGAGGCACAGGTCGTCTTTCAAGACCCGTTCTCGAGTCTCGATCCGCGGATGACGATCGGCGAGATCGTCAGACAGCCGCTCGACATTCACGGGGTCGGGACCGGCGACGAGCGCCAGCAGCGGGTTCGCGACCTCCTCGAGCGCGTCGGCCTCTCGGCCGACCAGCTGGATCGATACCCCCACGAGTTCTCCGGCGGGCAGCGCCAGCGGATCGGGATCGCCCGCGCGCTGGCCCTGGAACCGGAGTTCATCGTCCTGGATGAACCGACGTCGGCGCTCGACGTCTCGGTGCAGGCCCAGGTACTGAACCTGCTCGACGACCTGCAAGACGAGTTCGATCTGACCTACCTGCTGATCAGCCACGACCTCTCCGTGATTCGCCACGTCTGCGACCGCGTGGCCGTGATGTACCTCGGGGAGATCGTCGAGATCGGCCCCGTCGACGACCTGTTCAGCGACCCGAAACACCCCTACACGCAGGCGCTACTCGAGAGCGTCCCGCGGGCGTCGACCCAGGAGCGCGAGCGCGAACGAGAGACGCTGGCCGGTGACGTGCCGTCGCCGCGGGATCCACCGAGCGGCTGTCGGTTCCGGACCCGGTGTCCGATGGTGATCCCGCCGGCGGACCTCGAGATCGAACAGGATACGTACCGCGAACTCATGACCGTTCGGCAGCGGATCGAGGACCGAGACATCTCCCTCGAGTCGGTCGGTGACGACGATCAGTTCGAACGCGGTGACGGCGGCATTCCCGCCGCAGACGTTCCCGAGTTCGTCGCGGCGGTGAAGGACCGATTGCTCGACGAGGCCCTGCCGCCGCGTCACGACGAGGTTCTCGAGGAAGCGCTGGCGGAACTGGCCGACGAAGACTGGGACGCCGCCGCCGAACGACTGCGCGAGACGTACGAGAGCGTCTGCGAGCGGGAGCATCCGGGACTCGGGAACGGCGGCCATCCGGTCGCCTGCCACCTTCACGGCGAGGCCAGCGAGCGGACCGGCGAGCCGGATTCCTGGACGTGACGGCTTTCGTGAGTATCGAGCGGTCGAATGGGGAGCGTACACGAATCATTATCTGGTGGTACCAGCCCTTGAAACGGCCGTCGTACCCGAAATTGGCGCCTACGGAGAGACGACCGTCCGGATCGGGGAGCCAATCTGTGTTGGCAGCAGGTGTAATATCACCCGGACTCTTCGTAAGGTATGAACGACGCGAACGCCAGCCGAATGGAAGCTGCCTGTTCTCTCCTCGCCGAGTCCGAGCGTCGGTTCCTGCTCTACCAGTTGGTGGAGCACCGAGACGCGAACCTCGAGGACGTCGTCACCGGGATTGCCGCCTGGGAGGTCGACGTACGCCCGGCGCAGATCGACAAGGAAACCAGACAGCGGGTCTACGTCTCGCTGGTGCACAACCACCTGCCGCGACTCGCCGATTACGACATCATCGAGTACGACCTGCGAAGCGGCGACATCGTACTCGCCGAAGGGTTCGAGGATATCAAGCCGCTGTTAGAGCAGTTCAAGCAGACCGAAGAGGAGCCCGAGATTCGGGAACTCCCACCGCTCTAAGCCGGATCCGAGCTGTTCTAGCGACTCTGCATCACCACCGTTTTCGGCGGCTTACTGACCTCGAGGTCGGCGATTCTTCACGCACTCGAGTCCGGGTCGGCGCTCGCGGTCCAGCGTGCCCCACGGCGAATCGAAACACGTAGGAGCGTACTGGCGAGACGTTCCCTGTGAGCCGATACCGAAACCTCGCACTTTTTTTGGCCCTCGCAGCGATCTGGGGCAGTGCGTTCGTCGCGATCAGTGCAGGCCTCGAGCACTTCCCGCCGGTGTTGTTCGCGGCCCTCCGGTACGACATCGCGGGGGTGTTCATGCTCGCGTACGCGGCCTTCGCCGTCGACGACTGGCATCCACGGGGTCGTAGCGAGTGGCTACTGGTCGCCGCCGGCGCCGTTCTGTTGATCGCGGCCTATCACGCGTTCCTGTTCGTCGGCCAGCAACACACGACCGCGGCCGCAGCGGCGATCGTCGTGAGTCTCTCGCCCGTGCTGACGACGGGGTTCGCACGCGTGTTCGCCCCCTCGGACGCGCTCTCGACCGTCGGCGTCGCCGGCCTGCTCATCGGACTGGTCGGCGTCGCCATCATCGCTCGACCGGACCCCTCGAACGTGCTGACGGCCAACGTCGTCGCGACGCTGCTCGTCTTCTGTGCGGCGGCCGCGTTCGCGCTGGGGAGCGTCCTCACGCGAACCATCGACGCCGCGCTTCCGATCGAGACGATGGAGGCCTGGTCGATGATCGGCGGCGCGATCCTCATGCACCTCGTCAGCCTCGGGCTCGGCGAACCGATCGAGCCGTCGACGTGGACCCACCCCGAAGCGCTCGGCGCGCTCGGCTACCTCGCGATCGTCGCGAGCGCGGTGGGCTTCTTGCTGTACTTCGACCTCCTCGAGCGCCTGGGGGCCGTCGAGATCAACATGGTCTCCTACGTCGCCCCGATCTTCGCCGCGGTCGTCGGCTGGCTCTATCTGGGCGAAGTCATCGACGTGACGACCGTCGTCGGCTTCGGCTTCATCGCGGTCGGCTTCGTCCTCGTCAAGCGTCAGGCCCTGCGCGAGGAGTTCGATCACTTCGAGCAGTGGCGCTCGAGCGAGTGACCGATCCGAACCGACGGGAGACGAGCCTCCGGTCGTTCGACCCTACCGGCGGTGCGCGTGACCCACGTACAGCGCGACGAGGTTCAGCGCGATCAGTCCGCAAAAGAGCAACGCCTCGAGGGCCGTCGACAGCCCGTTCGCGAGCAACGGCACGTAGAAAACCGGCAGCACGATCGCACCCCAGAACCCGGTTACGCGGATCGGTTTCGCGAGAGACGGAGCGACGTCCTCGAGCGCCCACCCGTCGGTCTCCGACCTGCGATCACCGCTATCCCATTCGTCGAACGGCTCACGGTCGCCGCGCTGCTCGTCGTCGGTCGGCTCCGTGTCGGCCGGGTCGCGAGCAGTGGAGGGTTTCGACATTGATCTGAGCGGGTACGTATCACATATCCGATGACCAGCACATATAACGGCGAGACCGTTTGACAACGCTACGTGAGATTCACCGGCGATAGGATCGTCCTGAACGAACACCTTCGGTTTCGGTACGCAGAGCGGCCAATCGGTAGCCGAGGCGGTCCGCGGTACGCCGCGGTGTAAGCTGATTCTCCGGTCTCTAAGATCCGGTTACGGCCACGTCTCACTCGGTAGTTGATCGGCGAGTGACAATAGTCGGTCGAAGGGACATCGGTACCGAACCGCGAACCTGGTGTCGTCGCGTCGAAATCGAGCGACCGCTGGGGTTCTTCGGGAGCGCGTCAGTTCACTGGAAGCCGATGCGGCTGCCGCGACGGCCCGACGGACCCGGTCCGCCCGAGCCGCCGCCCTGGAACTCCTCTTCGATCTGCTCGTAGTACTCGAGGATGTCGTCGGTGATCGTCGGCCGGACGTTTTCCATGGCCTGTCGGAAGTGACGCATCTCGACGATGTCGGCGTCGTGATCCTCGCGCAGGGCCTCGATGGCCGACTCGCGAGCGATCGACTCGAGGTCGCTGCCGACGTAGCCGTCCGTGATCTCGGCGATCTCGCGGAGCGTGACGTCGGCTGCGAGCGGCGTATCCTCCGTGTGGATGTCGAGGATGCGTTCGCGGCCGTCGACGTCGGGTTGGCCGATCATGACCAGCCGGTCGAATCGACCCGAGCGCAGGAGTGCGGGGTCGATCATGTCCGGGCGGTTGGTTGCGCCGATGACCATTACGTTCTCCATCTCCTCGAGGCCGTCGAGTTCGGTGAGGAGTTGGTTGACGACCCGCTCGGAGACGTTCGATCCGGTCTCGCCGCCCCGGCCCGGTGCCAGCGCGTCGAGTTCGTCGAAGAAGATCACCGTCGGCGAGACCTGTCGCGCCTTGCGGAAGGTCTGCCGGATGGCCTTCTCCGATTCGCCGACCCACTTCGAGAGCAGTTGCGGGCCGCGCACCGAGATGAAGTTCGCGTTGGTCTCGTTGGCGACCGCTTTCGCCATCAGCGTCTTCCCGGTGCCGGGCGGCCCGTAGAGCAGGACGCCGGCCGGCGGATCGACCCCCAGCCGGTCGAACCGCTCGGGGTTGTTCAGCGGCCACTCGACGGACTCCTGAACCTGTTCTTTGGCGTCGTGGAGACCGCCGACGTCGTCCCACGAAATCTTCGGTAACTCGACGAGCACCTCGCGCATCGCCGAGGGTTCGACCTCGTTGAGCGCGCCGCGGAAGTCCTCCCGCTTGACGATCATCCGATCGATCAGGCTCGGCGGGATGTCCTCCTCGTCGAGGTCGATCTCCGGTAAGTACCGGCGGAGGGCCTTCATCGCGGCCTCCTTCGTCAGCGACTCGATGTCGGCGCCGACGAAGCCGTGGGTCTCGTCGGCCAGGTGGCCGAGGCTGACGTCGTCCGAGAGGGGCATGCCGCGCGTGTGGATCTGGAGGATCTCCTCGCGACCCACCTCGTCCGGCACGCCGATCTCGATCTCGCGGTCGAATCGGCCGGGCCGGCGCAGCGCCGGGTCGACCGAATCGACGCGGTTGGTCGCCGCGATGACGATGACCTGGCCTCGAGCCTCGAGGCCGTCCATCATCGTCAGCAACTGGGCGACGACGCGGCGTTCGACCTCGCCGGTGACGTCCTCCCGTTTGGGTGCGATCGAGTCGAGTTCGTCGATGAAGATGATCGACGGCGACTCCTCGCTGGCGTCCTCGAAGATCTCCCTGAGTTGCTGTTCGGACTCGCCGTAGTACTTCGAGATGATCTCCGGCCCCGCGATCGAGAAGAAGCTCGCGGAGGTCTCGTTGGCGACCGCTTTCGCGAGCAGCGTCTTCCCGGTACCCGGCGGCCCGTGGAGCAGGACACCCTGTGGCGGCTCGATCCCCAGTTTCTTGAAGATCTGCGGGTGTTTCATCGGGAGTTCGACCATCTCCCGGACGCGCTGGATTTCGCCCTGGAGACCGCCGATGTCCTCGTAGGTGATCCCGCCTCCGGTCTTCTCGAAGCCGCTGATCGGCTCCTCGCGGAGTTCGACGTCGGTATCCTCGGTGATCAGCACGACACCCTCCGGCTCCGTCTCGACGGCGATGAGCGGAATCGCCTGGCCCGGCGACCGCATGAATGGATGATTCGTCGAGGACATGACCGGGACGATGTCGCGGCCGACGACCGGCCGCTTGAGGATCTGGCGTTTCACCATGCCCGCCGCGTCGGAGCCGAACTGAACCGACGCCTCTTCGGGGGGTGCGAGGGTGAGTTTGTCCGCCTTCGTCGCCTCCGCCTTGCGGATCGTCACGCGTTCGCCGATTCCCACGTCGGCGTTCTGGCGGGTGAAGCCGTCGATCCGGACCGTATCCGTGTTCCAGTCCTGCCGGTCGGCGCGCCACACCTTCGCCGCGGTGGTGTCTGCACCTTCGATCTCGATGATGTCGCCCGGACTCAGCTTCAGATGCAACAGCGTGTCCGGGTCGAGTCGGGCGATACCACGACCCGAGTCGTTCGGGTACGCCTTCGCAACCTCCAGTTGAACTTCATTCATGATTCGGGGTAGACGGTGATGTCAATGACTCCGCTTCGTGAGCGGATAGGTTTTTTGCTAGCCTTCACCGCACGGTATGCTAGATGCTACCATTTGTACCTGGGGCTGGAAACTACATAGATGTACCGGCATCGGTTGGTTTTGGTGCTACCGACACCGTCTCTCGTCTTTGAACACGGTCGTGTGCCTCGCGGCGAACAGATGCCTTTTTGGCCGTGCCACCCTGCCTCCTAACCATGAGCATCCTCGCGTTCGACGGCCGCATGGGCGCAAGCGGCGACATGATCCTCGCCGCCTTGCTCGATGCCGGTGCCGACCCCGACGTCCTCGAGCCCGTCACCGACGCCCTCGAGGTGGCGTACCGAATCGACGAGACGGTCAAGTGCGGCATCTCCTCGACGACCGTCGACGTCTACCTGACCGATCGGGACGGTGTCGACGGTGACGAGCAGGACTGCACCCACGATCACGGCCACGAGCGCGCGGGCGGACATAGTCACAGCCACGATGGGAGTGAACACAGCCACGATCACGCGGCCGAACACGGCCACAGTCACGACCACGAACACGGCCACGAGAACGGTGTCGATCACGAACGCGGCCGCGCGAGCGAGGAGAGCCACGACCACGTTCACGCCGAAGGCCACGGCCCCCACCGGAGCTACCTCGAGGTCCGCGAGATCGTCGAGGAGATGGGACTCGACCCGGCGGTCGAGCGCGACGCGCTCGCGATCTTCGAACTGCTCGGCGAGGCCGAAGCCAGCGTCCACGGGGAGTCGCTCGAGGAGATTCACTTCCACGAGGTCGGGGCCGACGACGCCATCGCGGACATCGTCGGGGCCGTGCTGTTGTGTCACGATCTCGGGCCCGACGAAATCGTCACGACGCCGCTCACGACTGGCGGTGGCAGCATCTCGATGAGCCACGGGGAGTACCCCGTCCCGACGCCGGCGGTCGTGGAGATCGCCCAGCGCGCCGACTGGTCGCTCCGCGGCGGTCCCGTCGAGACCGAACTGCTGACGCCGACGGGGGCCGCGATCCTCGGCCACTTCGCCGCCGGCGTGGCGTCGCTGCCGTCGCTCGACCTCGAGGCCTCCGGCTACGGAGCCGGCGGTTACGACCTCGATCCACACCCGAACGTCCTCCGGGCGCTGATCGGCGACGGCGACGGTCGCGGCGAGCTGGTGAAGGACGATATCGCCGTCCTCGAGACGAACCTCGACGACGCGACGCCGGAGGTCCTGGGTGGGCTCCAGGAGACGCTCTCGGACGCGGGCGCGAGAGACGTCTCGATACTGCCGGCCACGATGAAGAAGTCCCGACCGGGCCATCTCGTGAAGGTGATCTGCAAGCCCGCGGATCGGGAGCGAGTGGCTCGAGCGCTGGCCGAGGAGACCGGGACGCTCGGGGTTCGAGACGCGGGGGCAACCCACCGGTGGATCGCGAACCGGGAATTCGAGACGGTCGAGCTCGAGGTCGACGAAGAGATCTACGAGGTGACCGTGAAGATCGCCAGCGACGCGGACGATCAGGTGTACGACGTGAGCGCGGAGTACGACGACGCGTTGGCAGTCGCCGGCAGGACGAACCTCGCCGTTCGAGACGTCCTCGACCGGGCGGAGCGTCTCGTCAGGAGAGAGACGGCCGGATCGACTTCGAATGCATCGAGGGGAACCGATTCATCGACCTCGTCGTGAACCACGCCGAGTCTCACAGGTAATGTCGCTCGCAAACGCACAGCAGAACCGTACGGATGATGCCGAAGCAGCTATCCGCGTATTCATCAGAGTGGCGATCGGTCGCCGATGGATAAGCGGTCCTGTAAGTCGGATACAGTTGCTAATTACCGCACCTAATTGCGCTAAAATACCGATTACCGTCTGCAACGGAAGTGGTTACTTTAGCCGCGAGTGGGGGACGTAAGGCGCATGCAGGGTCAACGTGTCCTCGTGACGGGCGGTGCCGGATTTATCGGCTCGAACCTCGCCAATAAACTGGCAACCGATAACGAGGTTATTGCGGTCGACAACTGCTATCTCGGTACGCCAGCTCACCTCTCGTCGGACGTCGAATTCGTCGAAACGGACGTGCTCGACTCGGACTTTCCGTCGGACGTAGACGTCGTTTTTCACCTTGCCGCGCTTTCGTCGTACGATATGCACGAAGCGGACGTACAGCGGGGCGTGAGAGTCAACGTCGAGGGGTTCGTTAATGTCGTCGAGCGGGCGCGAGACAACGGTTGCGATACGGTCGTGTACGCTTCAACGTCCTCGATTTACGGAAGCCAGACTGAGCCGTCGACGGAAGACATGGCCGTGGAGGTGAAGACGGGCTACGAGGCGTCGAAGCTCGCACGCGAACACTACGGCGAGTACTTTTCGAATCACTACGACGTGCAGGTGGCAGGCATGCGTTTCTTTTCGGTTTATCAGGGATACGGGGGGGCGGAAGAACACAAAGGTGAGTACGCGAATATCGTCTCGCAGTTCGCCGACGATATCGCGAACGGCCGATCCCCGGACCTGTACGGTGATGGCACGCAGACGCGCGACTTTACCCACGTCGATGATATCGTTCGCGGCCTCGAACTGGCCGCGGATCACCGTCTAGACGGCATTTACAATCTCGGAACCGGCGATCGGTACGCGTTCAACACTGTCGTCGAACTGATTAACAACGAATTGGGGACCGACGTCGAACCCAGGTACGTCGAGAATCCGATTCCGGATGACGTCTACGTCCACGACACCTGCGCGGACATCTCGAAGATTCGAGCGGCGACGGACTGGAAACCGGAAATCGAGTTTCACGAGGGGATACGTCGGGTTTGTGCACCCTACACCGAGGACAGGTCCGTTTAATACGTGTTTTGATCGATACCCTGCCCGGAGAAATTGACCGTCGGCACGGGTATCGCATCGCGAATAATCCGGGACGCGCACGCTAATACTATCGTGATTCTGTTCGATATAATAGGGTCTAGTCTGACACAATGGTTGGGTGTGTGAATGAAACGGTATTATCTCCTTTTAGGGGCTACCGTCGTCTGTGACGATGTCGAGTCTACATATGTTGCCTTCCTACTAGTATCGAACGCGTACGCTCACCTGCTATCTCGAGTGAGAACGCCCGTCACTTTCGGTCGCAACGACTGGAGTCCGCGGAGGCATCGAGCGAGTGTAGAGCAGAGGGATTCGGCGGTCAAACCAACAATCGGGAGTGTCGAGAGATATCATGAGTGATCAGAGCCATAACGCGTGGAGGACGGGACGAGAGCACGAACCTCACGGCGGGACAGTAACTGGTGTTGTCACGACAGCAGCAGACGAATCGCTCGAAGAGATCAACCAGATACACCGCGCGAAGGCCCAAGGGTACGACGTTCTCGTCGCGCTCTCGAGCGACCGATCGCCCGAACTGGCGAAAGTCGCTCGAACCATCGGCGCACAGGTCGTCGATCTCGATTACGATATCGAACTCGACGAGGACGCGCTCCGAGACGTGCTCGCGTTCGTTGCCAGACGGAAGGGATACTCACGAATCGTGTTCCCCGATCGCGATGGCACGATCGGAGAATCGATCGATTGTACCGATACGACCACCCCGTCGAACGCCACGCAGATCGCGACAGAACGATCGACTGATGGACCGGCGAAAGATATCATCGCCATCCCGGCCTACAACGAAGCAGGAGCGATCGCAACCGTCATCGAGGAGGTACGCGCCTACGCCGACCGTGTACTCGTGATCGACGACGGAAGCGACGACGAAACGGCAGCTCGAGCACGCGAGGCCGGGGCAACGGTCATCCAACACGATTACAACCAGGGATACGGGGCAGCGATCAAGACGGCGTTCGACGAGGCTGCTCGTCGCGGTGCGAGCTCTCTCGTTACGATCGACGGCGACGGACAGCACGATCCGTCGGACATACCGGCGTTGCGAAAGACGCTCGAAACGCCTACCGTAGACGTCGTAATCGGCAGCCGGTTCGCCGACGGGGCGAACACGGATATCTCACCAGTTCGTCGTTTCGGAGTCTGGGCGATCAACCTCTTGACGAACGCGAGTCTCGGCTACGTTCGACCGCACAATCGCATCACGGACACACAGAGCGGGTTTCGTGCGTATAGCGATCGAGCGATCCGTTCGCTCAGCGAGGATCACGACCTCGAGACCCAGATGAGCGCGAGCACGGATATTCTCTATCACGCACGGAAGTGCGGCTACGGCATCGAAGAGATCGGTACCAGTATCTCCTACGATGTGGAGAACCCGAGCAGCCAGCACCCGATCGCTCACGGGGCGGCCCTCGTCGGGAATATCCTGAAAACGACCGCGTATCAGCGCCCACTCCTCGGCCTCGCCACACCGGGATTCGTGAGCGTCATCCTCGGACTCTGGCTCGGTACGACGTTTCTGATGCAGTCGAACGGAAGCGAGGTCGTGTGGACCACGGTATTCGTCGGCTCCGTGGCATTCGGTTGGTTCGGGATCTTCGCTTCCCTCACCGCAGTTCTCATTTTCGTGTTCAAGATACACGGCTGCTGGTCGAGCGACGAGTGACGAGTGTCATGGATCGAATACCCGTCGCTCGATCAGCGGTGAACGGATTGACGAAACGCCTCCGGACGACCGCGTCGATCGACGACTCCCCGAGGAGTCACTCGAAACCGACCGTATCCGTCGTCATCCCGTATAGTCCGGCACATACGCCGGAGACGATGCTCGAGGCCGCGAAACGATCCGCTTCCCGGCAGTCGGTACCCACGGAGATCATCGTCGTCGAAGATCGGAAGCAGCAGGGTCCCGCCGCGGCCCGAAATATCGGTCTCGAGCGAGCGAACACGAGATACGTCGCCTTTCTCGATGCGGACGATATCTGGGTCGACGACAAACTGTCGCGTCAACTCGCCCGAATGCGATCCACCGGTGCGGGCCTCTGTCTCGATGCGCCGCAGATGACGAGAGACGACTTCGTGTACGAACTGCTGCTCGGCGACCTCAACGAGATTATGTCGTCGGTCGTCGTCGACACGGAGCAAGTCGGTGCCAGGTTCGAAGAACGGCTCGGTCGATGGGAAGACCATCTCTTCGCGCTCGAGGCGTCGACCGCCGGCGTCTGTTTCAGTCGGGATACGTTTCGAGTTCGGTACCACGAGAAGAGCATGTCCGCTGGCGGCCTCGACCCGTCGTACTACCTGGAACAGGGGAAACGATACCTCGCCTTCGCATTCGACCGGGTTCCCGAGGCGAGACCGTTTCTGTCCGTCTTTTACAGACGAATGTACTTCGCAGCAGGAGTGTACTTTCATCGGGATAGGGAGTACCGTCGGGCGATCACGTACTACGTGCGGTCGTTGGAGATGGGTCTCTCTCCGTATCCAGTGATCGGATTAGTCGGGAGTACGGTATTCTTGGTCGGTTCGACGCTCGTGACACCACTGCGGAACGCACTCTCACAGTGACCGTACCGAACGTGGCGCGCGGGCAGCCATCTCCCCGACGAAGCGTCGTTGGAGACGTTCAAAAACGGGTTTCTCCGCGAACGTCGCTCGCAGGTCGACCAGCCTCGAGATTAACGTAGCGGTGTTCACGTGAACTGACTGTCCGTTTAACAGTCACCGACACCGGTCGTACGAACCATGAAGATCGCGTACGTTCTCTCACAGAACAAGGGAGGTCTACCACATTATGCTGCCCAACTCGCAAATGCTGTCGCACAGCACGCGGACGTGACCGTCTTCAAGCCGGACGAAACGTCTGCAGACGACGTCTTCGAAGAGACGGTTCGAACGGTCGACGCGTTCCGATCGATGGACCTCTCGTTACCCGATTTCTACCGATTCAACGTCCCCGTCCGACGAAATCTGCGAGGGCTGTACTCCTACCGACACCTCAAACTGATCGATCGCCTCGATCCGGACGTCGTCCACGATCCGACCGATCTCTTTCCACAGGTGAAGTTCTTCTCGAAACTGTACGGCGTCGATAGGAACTACCCGTTCGTCGTCACGTACCACGAGGTCGACGATCGACGGTTCGCCGTTTCTCGGCCCGTTGAAACCGTCGAGAACGTCATCGAGTCAGTAATTCCGGACCTCCGACTCGATCAGGTAATCGTCCACGGAAACAATCAGGTGCCGACGGCAACGCGGTTACACCCCGGGACGCCCGTCGACGTCGTCCCACACGGGGCGAACGACCTCTTTACCGCCTACGATTACGACGACCGACCGGTGGAACGAAACTCGATCCTGTTTTTCGGCAACGTCATCCCTGAAAAGGGAGTCGACACGCTCATCGACGCGATTCCGATCGTCCGGCGCCGCGTTCCCGACGTGACGCTGACCATCGCCGGCGACGGCCGACTCTCGAAGCGGTCACGACGGGTTATCGACCGATACGAAGACCACTTCGAGATCCACGACTACTTCATTCCGAACGAACGCGTGGGAGAATACTTCTCCCGTGCGGCGCTCGTGGCGCTTCCGTACCGGGACCGCGAGGGCGGCGAAAAAGGACATAGCGGCGTGCTTTCGACCGCGTACTCGTTCGGGAAGCCGGTCGTCGCGACGAATGCGGGCGATTTTCCGCGACTAGTCGAGGATGCCGATTGTGGGCTGACCGTACCGCCGGAAAATCCGCAGGAGTTGGCCGATGCCATCGTAACGCTTCTCGAGGACGACGAACGCCGTCGGCGGATGGGCGACCGAAGCGCCGAGCAGGCTGTGTCCCTGTCGTGGGATGCTATCGCGGCGAAACACGTCGATCTCTACGAGCGGGTGCTCGAAGCGCGATAATCACAGGCTGATATTCTTTCGTATCGGCGGCCCGATCACTCGCGTTGCCCGCCTTGGCAGTCTCTGCCAGACGTCTTTGAGACGATCGTATTTGTCGTCGTCCGGATTCGGAAGCGTGATCTCGTCATCAGGGAAGTAGTGATAGTCGTCGAACCAGACCTTCTCTCCGCCCCAACTTTTCTTGAAGGAGTAGACCCCGGTTCCCTCTCGCGTTCGGCCGAGCGAATAGGTCGAGTATCCATCACGGGTGGCCTCTTCGATCGAATTCCACAGGAGTAGACTCCCTCCCTGAAGATCACGATATTCGTGGTCAGAAACGGAACCCCAGTGGAAACCGGTGTCCTCGGAAAAGAGCACGATCTGCCCGTTGATGAGCGACCCGTCGTATTCGACGAGGTCGACGACGACATTGTCTCCTAACTCCTCCCAAAGCCGTTCAAAGAACCCGAACGAGTGCGGTGGTGTTCCAAAGTGTTGCATGTTGTTGAGAAAGAGATCGTAGTAACGACGCAGGTCGTCGACGGATGTTGCTTTCCGTATCGTAAGCTCGTTTTTCCTCGCGGTCCGGATGTGTCCTCGACGAGAGCTATCCAGTGCATTCCAGACGGTGTCGGGATCGCCGTCTTCGAGCGGGATCTCAAACGTGACGAACCGACGCTCTCGTGTAAACGCGGGTGTAGCGGTCGTATCGATATCCCGGCCACGGAGACTGACGAACTCCACGTTCAACTCGTCTGCCATCTCACGGATTCGTCGGAGTAAGTGGGCCGTTGTCTCAGCGGGCGCACGATCGGCGAGGACGATCGATCCGTACTCACTGTAGGGCATCGAGACGAGTTTGTCCCCAAACAGTCGACTCCGCATAAACACGAGCGGAACCACACCGAGGAGTTCGTCGTTCTCGATCGCACCGAGATACGTGGTTTCGTGCCCGTAGTGTTCACAGAGTTGTCCCCATTCCCACAGATCGAATACCGGTCCTGAGTGCCGGGTGACGAATTGATTCCATCGTTCCGGCTGCTCAACGTGTTCAACCTTCATGTCGATGGCTTCCGACAGTGGCGGTCATATACACTGATGACCGTTCCCTGGATAAACGGTCACACACCAGATAACAGTCGACTCGACGAATCGATGGGACCGCACAGATCCGGTAAATCGATAGTTGATACCGCATTCGACGGAGCGGATCGTTCACACCAATGTGTATTATCGTTCTCACTGAAACCAGATTCATAACGGGGGGAATCGATAGAACGCAGAAATGAAAGAGAGCGAACTCGAGGCTCCGATTCTCCGATGACAGACGGTACCGAAGCTGACGACTCGAGCGTATTTCCGTCACGAGTGTTCCGTATCGTCGACGACATCGGTTCCGATGGACCGACCGCACTCTCGGGGCGAACTATCAGAACCACGGTTGCCGTTCTACTGGTCGTCTACTGGGTGAGCGTTCTCGGAGCGGCCTTCGACGTCCACGTCCGCTTCCTTCAGGCGGTGACCGGGGGGGTACTACTGGTAGTCGTACCCGGCATATTGCTCTACGAACTGTTCGACCGATCTGACGGGTTCGGCGAGTTCGTTCTGTATTCGATCGGACTCGGCCTCGTATTCGTTTCCGTCCTGCTAGTAGTCCTCCAGTGGACGGTTGGCCAGTTCGTTCGGCCACTGACTCCATTCGTCTTACTGGGCGGAATGAGCGTGTCGGTGATTGCACTGACGCTGTTGTCGACTCGCGGTCGTCGATCGATCCGTTTCCCGTCGATACCCGCCACCCGCGGTGACGTATTGACTGCCGTTTTGCTCGGCGCACTCCCGGTGCTTGCCGTCGTCGCCGCTCGCGTGTGGGCGGTCTATCGACGGAACGAACTCATGTACGTGCTCGTAATCGCGATCGGTGTCGCCGTCCTTTCTTACCCGCTACTCTCACGTCGGCGTTACCCCCTCGTGATCGGATCGGTTGCTCTCGCGACGTTTCTTCACCGTAACCTGGCTACCCCTTCGCTGGTCGGGGCGGACGTACAGTTACACTACTATCTCGCAGCGACGTCTCAGGAGACGGGATACTGGAACGTCGAATTGGCGGGGGAGTCTGCGTCGGTTCCACTCGTCACTGTCGCACCGACCGTCTTTACCACCATCATGGGGATCGATCTCACGGTCACCTTCACAGTCGTCTACTCACTCATCGTCGCGTTGCTTCCCGTGGGAATCTACTATCTCGTTCGTGACTCATTCGGAACGGCACCGGCGTACTTCGGCAGTTTCTTTTTTCTGTTTTATCACGGGACGTTTTACTTTACGCCCGGTAAAGAACACGTCTCCGAACTATTCGTCGTTCTCATGTTACTCGTACTAGTGAGCGACCGCTCGGGGCCTCGAGCGACGGTTTTTGCGCTACTGTTCGGTCTCGGAATGGTCATGTCACACTACGCGACGTCGTTTATCTTCATTATCGCGCTGACCGGTTGTGCGATACTGTTACGACTGGCACCGGGCATCGATCACCGTCGGGCCGACAGGACGATCACCCTCCCGTTCGTCGGTATACTGTTTGCGATCACGATCGGGTGGTACTGGGTTATCTCACCCGCGTTGATAGATGTACTGGCACTGGTCCCGGAATCGATGGCTCGACAGCTCTCGCACCTCGTCGCACTCGAGTTCGAATACCTCTCCGGTGGCACCGGGGCGGGCATCGTTCAACAGCAACAAACCACCCTCGGGCGACTGACGACGGTTCTCTACGCCGGTATGATCGCTCTCGCCGGAATCGGATTGGCGAGTCGAGCTCGTGCCGAGTTGTGGAACGGATCGTCTTCGGTTGCAGCCAGTTCGCTCGTCTGTCTCGCCATCCCGCTGTACGGCTTCCTCGGATTTTCGGTCGTCGCAATCCACAACCTGGACGCCGATCGGGTCTTCCAGATCTCGATGGTCGTTCTGGCTCCGTTCGTCGTCCTCGGATACGGTGTTCTTCACTCGAACGCTCGGAGAGTCCAGCGATCCCTCGGCTGGTCGCCACTCGCGGCGCTGCTGTTGACGGTCTTCGTCATCAACGTGGGGGCTGCTCCGCAACTCGTCGGGGAACCCACCGATTTCACGTTCGACGACGACGTCTCCGACTTCGCGTACACGGACGAGGAGATCGAAGGGGTCGAATGGTTCGATCAGCGAGTCGCTGTCGATCGAATCGATGAAACGGGCGGCGATTCGGTCACTGTCTACACTGATAGGCACACGACCCAGCTGTTCAGGTCGGTCGTGCCACCCGATTACTACGAGATAGAGATGCATCCAATTCCGACCGCAGTCGGTAACGACACCGCGTTTGACGACGGATACATCGTTATCAGAGAGCGCTCCGTCAGCGACGATGGAGCCGGCGGTGAACTCTCCGAACGAGAGCGCGAACGAATCGCTCAGGACGAGCGGACGGAGATGCTCTTCGACAACGGGGAGATGCAGATCTACGAGTATCGGGCCGATGCGTAGTCAGATGCGTGACCTCGAGACGGTTCGGTCCGTACGTTGAAACGGACGCGACGCCCGCATTCAACGCGGGAAGGATGTCAACTAGTCGTTGAGTCGAGTAACGCGGCAAAACCGGACCGGTCGGACAGCGGGGATTTAATTGCATCTCTGTGGTCGGTACGGGCGCTCATGAACTCTCTGTCGCTGAGCATCGAAATCGAACTCGGGTGGGGACGGGTAATGGAGCCACCCGCCCGTCGCCTCGACGCGTTCAGCGATCGCCAACGGACGCGCGAGTCGAAAACCTTACAGGCCGTTCTCGAGGTCTGTGACCGCTACGACATCCCAATCACGTTCGATATCGTCGGCCATCTCCTGCTCGAGTCGTGTGACGGGCACCGTCTCAGCCCACACGAAGCGGGATGGTTCGACGCCGATCCCGGGACGGACGTCCGGACGGACCCGCTGTTCTACGCGCCGGACCTGGTCGAAGATATCATCGATGCAGACGTCGACCACGAACTCGGCACACACACGTTCTCACACGTCCCTTGCGACACGGTGTCGACCGAGACGGTCGACTGGGAGATCTCGAACGTTCGAACTGCTCACGAACGGGCCGGCCTCGAGCGGCCGACCACGCTGGTCCCGCCGATGCACCGAGAGCCACCGGTCGACGTGCTGTGCGACCACGGGATCGACGTGATTCGAATGCCCGACGGCACCTATCCGTCGGAGAGAAACATCGTACGGCGGTTTGGATGGCACTTTACACGGGATCCCCCGCGAGCGGATCCCGAAAACACCGGTGGTCTGACGCGCGTTTCGACGACGCACTCGCCGTCGCTGACAGCGGTGACGCTCCCGATGGGACAGCTCGACCCCCATCCGGGTTTTCGCATCCTGCCGAAAGCCGTCCGAAAGCGAGTTCATCGTCGGTATCTCGAGCGCGCGCTCGACGCCGTGCGAACGGGATCGAACGTCCACCTGTGGACCCATCTCTGGGACCTTTCGAACGACGATCAGTGGTCGCTCGTCGGCCCATTTCTCGAGAACGTGGGAACTGCCAGCCGAAATAACGACGTAACCGTTCGAACGCTGGACGAACTCACGGTAACCGATACCAACACTGATGAATGTAAACACTGAGGACGAGTCGATGCGAGTCTGTGTGCTGTTCGACGGGGAAACGATCAGTGAGTGGGTCGCAAGAGCGATCGAACGGATGCTCGATGAAACCGACGCCGAAATTACGCTGCTGGTAATAAATGATGAACCCGATCGAACTCCCGGCGAACTGCTGAAACGGTCCGTTGAGAGCCCACACTGGGCGCGGATCACCGGTGGACAACTGCTCATAGATCGACTTCTCGGCGAACCAGGGTACCGAAAACCACGACCGATCGACGAAATCGACGGGCTCGAGCGGGTTCCCCGCGTGTACTGTACACCGACTCCGACCGACGGGTTCGGCAACGAGCTACCGGACGACGTCGTGAAGATGGTTGGAGCAAACGCCGATATCGTCTTCCGTGAGGGGTTCAACGTCATCAAAGGGGAGATTCTAACTGTGACAGAACACGGCGTCGTCAGCTTTCACCACGGTGATCCGACGGCCTACCGCGGCGGTCCGGCCGGCTTCTGGGAATTTCTCGACGGAGCGGATACCGCGGGGATACTGTTACAGCAGTTGACCGAAACGTTGGACGCCGGGCAAATCGTCGTCTACGACGAGGTCGATACGTCGGACGCGCCGACGTGGCGGGAGGTCCAGCGGCGACAGTACGTCCATTCGGTGCCATTCCTCGCAGCCGCGATCGAACGGTTCGAGGACGAGTCGTTCGAGCCCGAGCGACTCGAGTCGCTCGGTCCGGTACACACCGCTCCGAACGCCGTCGATTATGTCCGGTATCAGTACAAGAATACGCTCGGGAAGATCCGTACACTGGTCTCCGATGTCACTGATCACGCACCCGTTGCTACGGTCCGAACTCCGGCGGAGGAGAGATGAGACCGATCACAGCGGACGCGTTACCGCGGTAGCGTCGGGTCGAATCGCCGGTAAATACGGTACTTCGCCGTCGAATCGAGTCGTGAACATAAGCCGAATTACATCGTAGGTCTGGTGATGAATCTCTCCCAGTCGGCACTCAGAATCTTCTTCGCGAAGTCGGCGGGGGCGGTCCTGTTCTTCCTCGGTATCACGTTCTTCGCTCGAGAACTCGGCCCCTCCCAGATAGGGATCTTCTTTCTGTTTCAGACGGTGTTGGGATTGACGACGATCGCCGCCGACATCGGCATTCGCGGGGGGCTCGAGAAGCGTCTGAGCCAGGGGCTCGATCCGTCCGAAACGCTCGGTTCTGCGATACTGATCAAGCTCATCGCGATCGTGCTCATGAGCGGCGGTATTCTCGCCGTCCGCGATCCGCTCAACCAGTACCTCGGTGGCGATTTCGCAGGTTATCTCGCCCTTGCGCTCGTACTTCGTGAGGCAGCGGACGTATTCATTCAGACGCTTCGCGGCGAGCTGCGGGTCGGCGAAACGGCGGTAATCGAGTTCTCACGTCACTTCGTCTGGGTTGTCGTCAGTGCAGTGTTGATACTAGCCGACTTCGGCGTTATCGGACTCGTCTACGGATTGATCATTGGCGAGGTCGTGGCACTGTGCTGGTCGGTCGTCAAGGTCGAAACGAGTGTCGGTCGGCCGTCACGAGACTACGCGGTATCGTTATTTTCGTACGCGAAGTACTATTTCGTCTCTTCGCTGGGCGGGAAAGTCTACCAGTGGATGGACGTTGCGATCATCGGACTGTTTCTGACGTACGCGGACGTGGGGATGTACGAGATCGCGTGGCAGGTGACGTTGCTCGTCCTCCTCGCGAGCAACGCCATCTCGACGACCCTCTTTCCGCAGCTCAGTCAGTGGGACGCCGAGAACGCAACTGACCGGATCGAGCGCGTCGTCTCTCAAGCCGTCGGCGTCACACTGTTCGTTTCGATCCCTGCGCTGCTCGGCGCGGTTGTGCTCGGGAACGACATCCTTCAGCTCGTGTTCGGCCCCGAGTACGCCGCCGCGTCGCTCGTCCTGTTCGTCCTGATGGTGGAGAAGGTTTTTCAATCGGTCAACGACGTTCTGGGCGGTGCGTTGCAAGCGTTGAACTATCCGAACCTCTCCGCCAGGGCGATGTCGGTTGCGATCGCCCTCAATATCGTTTTGAACGTCGTACTCGTGCTGTCGATCGGACTGATAGGGGCGGCGATCGCTACGACGACTGCAGCGATCGTCCACACGCTCCTCCAGGGATATTATCTCTCGACTATTATCTCCTTTCGAGTCCCGTATCGTCTCCTCTCGTTGTGCGTTTTGACGTCGGTCCTCATGGCGGGAGCACTCCTGATTAGTCAGGCGATCGTCCCGGTCTACAGCGTCCCCCTGCTACTGTCGCAGCTACTCTTTGGAATTTTTGTGTACGTGTTGCTCGCTGTGGCGTTCCCGACCCTCAGGGAACAGATAATCGTGCCCGGTATCAAAGTCTTGACCTGATCTGTCCGTCGTCGGGTCGGACCAGACGACTGGCAGGTCCACCGATCGCGTTCTTGCGAGAGTAGGTCGGGTTCGATACGTTCCACGGATGCTAGCAACCGTTCCGACGGTCTCTGACTATCGTCGGTTCCGGCACAGGGTATCGGCCGCAATTGGTCCGTACGAGACACATTGGAGAGAAGCACTGGTAAGCAAATTCCAACACTCGTTTCATTAGGGTCAGCGGTGAGAAATCGTATGGTGATGAACGAACGGCCGGCATCGGGCCCAGACGAATCACGAGTAGACAGACGTGACCTGCTACGGCTCGGTGCCTGTTGTCTCGGCAGCGTCGTTGCGGGTTGTCTCACCCCGGAACCGGATCGCGACGACCCAGCGGAAACGGACGGACCGGTCGACACCTCGGAGCTGAACCGTATCTTTTCGGACGACTTCGAGAGCGACCGCCTCGACCACGACCGGTGGCAGACCAAGTTCCCCTGGGATGCCAGAACCCACAACTTTGACGCGTACGTGTCAGCGGAGAACGCGTACGTCAACGACGAAACCCTCGTTCTCGAGGGCGAGGACCGGCCACAGAACGGACTTTCGTACACGACCGGGGTCGCTTCATCCCAGGAATCGTTCGAAACCGGTTACTTCGAGGCAAGCATACAGATCCCGCCGACCGAACCGGGTTTTTGGCCCGCCTTCTGGCTTACGCCCACCGAGCCGGAGCGGATATTCCCGGAGATAGATATCTTCGAGTTTTTCGGAAGTGACCCGTGCGCCGTATTGACATACCACTACGAAGATTCGGATGGAGAAGAGCAAGAGCGAAACGCGGAGGTCTGCGACGAACGGTTCAGTGACGACTACCACGAGTACGCCGTCGATTGGAGCACCGACCGAATCGTTTGGTTCATCGACGGCGAGGAGCAGTTTCGATACGACGGATCGTACGTCTCCGACGTGGAGATATCGATCGTCCTTAACTTCGGGATCGGAGCGGACTTTATAGACGAACCGAACGCGGACTCCTTTCCGGCGGAAATGCGAATCGATCGAGTAAACGTCTGGCAGTAGCGCACGTTATCGGGAGGTGCGAACGCGCATCACCTCGCCGAGCTATCCTCCGGAAGAAGGACGGAATTGGTGGGAACCCGTCCGAATTTGGTATCAGTACGTCTCTATCGTACGTTCTTCGGTACCCGCTTCGTCGATAACGGTAATACGAACCGCGGAGACGTCCTCGTCCGAGCGAACCCTGTGCTCGCCCGATTCGATCAACCCGTCAACCGACGACGTCTCCGTCTCGAGGACGTCCCTGTCGGCGAGCAGTTCGGTTGTCACGGATTTCAGGTCCCTCCCTTTGTCTGAGACGATCCAACTGACGCGAGCGCGGTTCCATCGACCGTTGGTGTTCCAGCGGACCAGAGAGTGTTCGATTACTGGCTCACTGTCGGCGTCGTCGGACCCGTCATCGGTTTCCTCCTCTCGATCGTCATCACCTTCTTCGTCGTCCTCGTCGTCCGGTTCACCGGTCTCTTCATCGTTGTCGTCCTCGTCGTCCGGTTCACCGGTCTCTTCATCGTTGTCGTCCTCGCCGTCCGGTTCACTGGTCTCTTCGTCGTGATCGTCCTCGTCGTCCGGTTCCGAGTCGTCTCCGGTATCAGGGTCGGTCTCGGATTCCTCACCGTACTCGATTTCGACGTGTCCGACCTGCCCCGTCCAGTTGGCACTGGCGCCGCTGAGGACGATGCGCAGTCGATCGGTGCCGGACGGCACCGACTGCGCGGCGTACTCGAGGTGACGCCATCCCGCTTGGACGTCACAGTACTCGGTCCGTTCGGGCGAGAGCTCCGTCCAGGAGTCACCGCCGTCAGTGGAAGCGTAAAACGCGAACGATCCCCCGTACTCTACGTGATCGTGTGCTTCGACACGGAAGTCGGAGATCGATCCTCCCGGCTCGTAGATCATCGACGCGTCGTCGGTCGATCCCGAGCGAGCGATTCGAGCATCGTCGTCGGAACAGTTCCCGTCGTTCCGCTTGAAGTGCTGGCTATTCGACGTGTCGACGAACAGCGCGTCGCTATCGGAGGACGGATGCAAGGTCTCGAGATTGCTGCAGTCGTCCACCAGTACGTCCTCGGATCCGTCGTCCGTCTCGTCCGGCTCCTCATCCTCGTCTTCGGGTGGCGACCCGGATCCCGGCGCGTGTTCCCAGACACGGCACCAGTCGACCCGCGTTTCGTCCGACCACGTCGTCGACTCGTCGGCCGTTCCGAGTCGGTTGACGTGGTTAGAGAACATCATGTAGTGCGGAAGACAGCCCTGGTTGTTGAACGCGCTCAGGATGTCCGAATCGTCCGTCGAATCGTATAACTCGCCGTCGAAGTAGAAGCGGATCTCGTCCTCTTGCCACTCGCAGCCATAGACGTGCCACTCCTCGCTGAGGTCGTGGCCGGCGTCGTAGGATCCCATCCCCGCTGCCGTGTGGGTGCTCTCGTCGTTACACTGGCCGCTCTCCGAGTAGTGAAGTTCCCCGTGGGCCACCTCCGAGTCGCTCGCGTTCCCGTAGTGGAAGACTTCGACGAAGTCGATCTCGGGAGGCCAGTTCTCGTTGTCGGGCTTGGACCAGAACGCTGGAAGCACTCCGTTCCGGGTGGCCGGTTTCATCCGCGCCTCGATATACATCCCCGGACCGATCTGAACGCCCTCGTTGGGACGCGAAACAGGATAATCGACCGCGTCGGGAGATCCGGTATTCACCGCTCCTTGCGTGAACTCGCCGCCGCCGTGGTGATTGATCTCGAGGACGAGTTCGCCGTTCTCGATGTAGACGTCCTCGTCGGCGACCGTCGCGTCGTCGTTGCTGGCGGTCGTTCCCCATCCGAAACCGATTCCCCAGCTATCGGAGTCCAGGGTACCGTTCTCGAATCGATCTTCGAACGCGAGCTCCCAGTTCTCGGGATCCACGGGTCCACCGTCGTTGTTCGCCGCAACAGAACTTGTGCCTAACGACAGTCCGCCGAGCGCTACTCCGACGCCTGCCCCAGTCGTCTTCAGCCAGTCTCGTCGTCCGATTCGGGACGTTTCGTCGATACGTTCTCGTTCTCCGGAACTTCGTTCGCGTGCCATTGTCGCGGTCAACAGATAGAAACGATTACTTATAGATCTTTTTTGTAATATGCCGAAAGAATGGATACTTCATTAAATTGGTCGGAAAGCCCGGCCGATAGACAGCTAACAAATCCACCACCATGTTGTGTGGAAGTAATAAATACAATATTTTAGGTAGCTACTCAGTCGGAACGCGCGAGTCTCGTGCGGCCAGTGGCGACAGCCCCTGTGAGCGTATCGATAATCTCAGTCTTGTTGTCGTATCTGTAGCGGTGAATTTCCGTTCCAAACCGTCAATATCAGCTGTTTCAGGGGAGTCGGCTGTACAATTCGAATACTACGGTCTCTCCGAATAGATGCTCGTACTGACTTTCACGTTTTACTATACGAGTTCTCGCCGATCACGATACCGCCTCATATCCCCGGTCGCGTAATCGAAATCGCATCGGCACTCCTCGTGATGACCCGGGGACGTAGTAGCCGATTGGCGCCTTCGCTCGAGACGGCGGCGTCGCGGCCAACCGAGAGCAGCCATCGCTCGAACGGACGGGGCCGATTATCGGCCCGTACGATCGGCATTGAGAGCGGCTGTTGTCGAGGGATCGTCGCGATGGAGCTGATCAAAACAGCGGGGTAACGCTCGATCGCGGGACCGCAGATCCGAACTGTCGGCCGAGTTTAACGATCGACTCGCTACAGCAGTTGCTCGAACGTGCCGAACTCGTGGGTCGAGAGCAACGCCTCGAGTTTCCGTCCTAACGTCTCGATTCCGCGAAAGCTGACGAACCGCTTGTGAGCGGGGATTTCCGTCGTCGCGACGGCCGGGTTGAACTCCCACGGGTGAAAGTATAACGTCGCCGGGATCTCCCGCCGATTGAGATTTTGGATGCCGCGTTTCAACAGCCACGTCGGCTGCAGACGCGCATAAAACCCGCCCGCTATCGGCATTCGAAGTGTCGGATGAAACGTCGCCAGGGGAAACTCGAGCAGTCCGGCCTCACCGCGTCCCTCCGTCGAAAACGGGTCGTCGATATCGACGTAGTACGGTCGAACCGGCGCGCTCGAGACGCCGTACATCGGCGTTCGAACCGGAAAGACGCTCGAGTCGTACCGGAGGTCCGACTTCGAGAGAACGTCGAACGCCCATCGGGTCTTCGACGTTACCGAGAAGTTCGGAGCACGGAACCCTGCTGGACGGGTCCCAATCGCGTCGGCAATCGCGTCAGCACTATCGGCGAGTTCGGCCTCGAACTCGCCGGGGGTGAGATCGAATAGCGGCGTGTGAGTGTGGCCGTGCGTCGCGATCTCGTGGCCGTCGTCGGCGAGCGCTCGAACGACCTCCGGATACTCGGCTGCGACCTCGCCGACGACAAAAAACGTCGCCCGTACGTCGTGAGCGGATAGTAGCTCCCGAACGATGCGGACGGATTCTTCGAGTCGATCGGTCGGCGCGCTGACCTCGTCCCGAATCAAGGTCGCAGTGTACCAGTGTTCCAGATCGAACGAAAGGACGTTCGTGACCGACGGCGGGTCGTGTGGCACAGTCGTCTCGGCGTTCGACGCTGGCGACGAACGGGCAGCTGTGCGCAGGTTCTCGAGGGAGGTCATGACGGCGACAGGAGACGAGCCGAGGATCTGCTTTGTTAGCGTCACCATAGTAGGACGCCACCATGGATTACCGCGCTACTGTGACAACAGATACCGTAGCCGCCACGCGACCGATTGGAGAGATACCCGGACGCCGTTCGGACTATCCGAAGCGAGGAGCGTCTCGAGCGTACGACTACACAGGCGCCTCTGTTAGTCCAGCCAGCCTCTCAGTCCTCTGCGGTCCAGCGGCCACTGATGGAGTATCGGCTGCCGACGGTCGGACTGTATCGCAGCATCGATCAGTGGTCGGCCGTGACCGTTGTCGGTGTCGCCGTCGTTACGCTCGAACGCGACGTCGGAATATACTGGATATGGGTCCGACGAGTACGTGCGGATAGCGTCGGAACGAGTCGTCGCGGGGAGAGACGGGGTGAGTGAAGCGTCCGCGACGAACTGATATGTAGAGAAGGGCAGCGAATTATCTGGAACGGTAGAGCAATCGCCGCTGATGCCATTAGCACAGCTCGTTCGAAAAGTTCGGATCGTACCGGTGACATCGCCTACAGTACCGTAGCGGCTGACAACAAAAGCGTGTTTAACCGGAATCATCGTCACTATTTCTGTCGCTAACCGTTCTATCACTACGTTCAATATCTGTCACGGGGGACACGATATTCTCCACTTCTCACACTCACCGACCGAAATCTCGCCGAATGAACTAATTCAGAAATACAATAGATACGTTTCACACCCCCAACAATACGTTTAATTTGTAATATTCGAGACGCTTGTATAATATCGGATATTTATTACCGTTCGCCTCGTATTCAGCGAATTACGTGGATAACCTTAGGTACGTGTTTAAGCTTGGAGTCGAGAATAGCCACCCATAATCATGTCAGCTATGGGTAAAATACACGAATATATTGCTCAAACAAATCGCGAACCGAGGCTCCTTACTGTGTACTCCGACTATACCTTCGACCGGATCTTGGACGTCGGATGTGGAGACGGAGAACTCACGATGCGAATCGGAAAGTCGTGTGGTGCTTTCGACATTTTCGGAGTCGATATTTCCAGAGGTAGCGTAAAATCGGCTCAAAACCGAGGTGTGAATGCAGTACTTCTGGATATTGACCACGAAGGGCTTCCGTTCAGAGACGGGACCTTCGACAGCATCCACTCCGGAGAGGTGTTTGATTACATCAAAAACGATAGTCATTACTTTCGAGAAATCTACCGCGTGTTGAAGCCGGGCGGGATTTTTATCATTTCCTTTCCTAACCTGGCATCACTCCACAATCGAGTCGCTTTGTTGAGAGGAGAGATGCCGTTCCTGCTACGACCCGAGTTCGATTGTTGTTATTACGAGCACGGATTAGGAACTGAGATGACGGCAGAGCGAGTGAACATACTCACCCTCAAACTGTTCCGAAAGACGCTGAGAAAACACGGCTTCGCGGTACGCCGTGTTGTCGGATGTGGCGTGGATTCTGAGCTTTCATTTACTGAACAACTATTCGATCATCTCTGCGCTCGGTATCCTGCAATAAGTTATCGAAATATTATGGTTTGCGAGAAATGAGATGAGTTCAACGATACGATATTCTGCGTTCCTCGATGGGTAATTCACTCCGTCTCACCGAATGCGTACCGACAGTCGAGATAACCGCACTGAGTCGAGAGAGTCGGAGAACAAACGGAAAGGGGCGGGATTCGTCACGACCTGAACGAGGTCGCTTGTCGTTAGCTGGGACGCCTGAATAGTCGCACCTGTGATACGTATCTTTTGTAGTCCGAACGAGTGATCGTGTCCGATGGACGCAGAAGTTACTCGTCGGAGTTCGTTGATCGAGTAGGGAGACGTCTCCACCTTTCGGGGGACTTGCGTCGAAAACACATCCAGCCGAATCTATTGAGATCCACTTTTTCAGTCACGTTTTCGGCAGAATATCCGTTTACCAAATGTACAAATATAGCGCCATGACCCC
Source organism: Natronorubrum halobium (assembly GCF_051351675.1). Lineage (NCBI taxonomy): Archaea > Methanobacteriati > Methanobacteriota > Halobacteria > Halobacteriales > Natrialbaceae > Natronorubrum > Natronorubrum halobium. The sequence continues at coordinate 3,496,036 of NZ_CP195595.1, read as the reverse complement.
TCATAACATATAGGTTTCCAGATTGATTACTCTCTTATACGGACGTTATATTTATAGATCTCCAAGAAGGAAAATTACTATGGTTTTCGAACGCGGCCCGGAGGGGAAACTCCATGCTCCGGCATATCGAAGTGGCTGCTACTATGAACGATTGAGCGACTGTTGTTTCCTCTGTATGGGTCGAATCGGCCTCTCCTTGACGACGTCTCCAGTCCGATATCGGCTCCGAGACGCGCAGCGCGACGATAATCACGACCTTCTCGGAGAGCGCGTCGTGGTGCCGTACGTCGATGATTCGAACAATTCGACAGGACTCGGTTATCGGGAAGGGACGGTCAGCGACGTCCACGTTCGCTCCGGGGACGCTCCTGACCTACTGACGGTCAAAATTGGCGAAGACAAGTACGTACACCTCGATCTGGCACTAGATGAACGGCCCGAAGTCACAAAAATGCGTTCTGATTGAACGTTCTGTCTCGGTACACGATGTAGTTGCACAGACGCTACGACCATCATTTGACGAAAGATATCGTTGCGGGTCTTGAACGGCCGGATGTATTCGCTCGATGAGATAGCACGAAAGAGCTGTTTAGTTGTATGTACTGCCCACGTGTGAGTGGAACCTGACAATTCGATAGCACCGATTACGCGTCGAGAGACGGAGCGAAGAAAGCGTCAATTTCGGGTCCGCCGTACGCTTTGTAACAGCTATTCGATAGTTGACCGTCACCCTGCCCCGACGACCCAGCCCTAGTGTCGAATTCACGCACTTTCTGTATTCGCGGTGTTAATTAATGGAGACCAATTACCGACGGTTCTTTCCGTCCACGTTCACATTAGTCAGAGAATGGTAACACCGGAAATAATTTAGTCGCCGATACACCGAGTAAACAGACGTGAGCGGAGTTTGGATTCGATTGTACCCTCCTAGCGATCATAGCGAACTAAATACCACATTCGGGGATGCACAACTATGCGTCGCCGAAAGCTGTTAGAGCGTGGTGGAATCGTCCTCGGAACGCCCCTAGCCACCGCTATGCTACAAGACGATAGTGACGACGAAAGCGAAGAACCGGATCCGGTCGAGTTCGTCGGCGACGGCGTAACGGTGACTGAGGAGTTCGAAACCGAAGGAGGGCCGACGCTTATCGACGCGATCCACGAGGGAGAGTCGACGTTCGACGTGCGGGCCGTTCCGAGTGAAGACGGGCAAGACTATTCACTTTTCAGTCAAACCGGATCGTTCGACGGATCGACCGGCGCCTATATCGAGGAGGGAACGTACGTGTTCTACGTCGACGCCGATGGACCGTGGGAACTGGTCGTCCGACAATCGCGCGTGTCTGAAACTGAGGCGGAAGAGCCGCCTCTCTCGATTACCGATTCCGGGACGGATTGGATTGGTCCGATCCTGTTCGACGGCGACACGACCGTCAAAGCGGCGTACGAGGCCGAATCGTTCTTTCGCGTCGATATCGTTCCACAAGAAGTCGAGAACAACGACTTCGTCTGGAACGGGACGGAGTTGGTGTTCGATGCAATCGGTGCGTTTGGTGGCGTAACCTCCGTTCACACCGACGGTGTCGGCTACGTTACTGTAGACGCTGTTGCGGAGTGGACCATCGAAATCGAGTGATCGCTCCGCGGGACACGGCTTCGTTCTCTATCGTCGATCCGACATCGCCAGGCGATGAGGGTGGAGTGGAACAGTACCTACTAGGTTACAGGGTAGCATGTCCAGTTCGTGGATACGCGGGATGATCCACCGGCTGAAACGACCGCTCGGCGCCCGTGGTAGATCACGGCCAGCAGCGATCGCGGATGTAGCTGAGCGACGTCGAAGAGCGGGCGGCTATTCGCGGCTTCAACTGGCCGAATCGCCGGAGTCGATTGCCTCGAGGGAAGCGGGTAGTTGCGGCCTATTCGTCTCGTATCCCCTTCGTTCCGTGGGCCGCTCGGCGATCACTTTCGCACGGTTCGAACGACCGTAGCCACCCCAGAGACCCCTCGCTCGGATGCCGCTTTTCGGATCGGTTTCCGCAACGAAATCGATCGTTCGACCGGCGAACGGTTCTGTCGATTTATTGTCCGATACGGGTGACGTGTTCGTGCCCCGTGAGACTACTAATGAGACGGACAGGACAGCGGTACGGAACGGTCAGCCGAACAGTATTCGTCGTCGCGATCGCAGCGGGTCTGCTCGCGTTGAGCGGTGGCGTCGGAACAGCAGCGGCCCAGTCCGCCGTCGTCGAACAGGAGACCGGCGACGCAGTGGAAGAATCGATCGCCGACGTCGTCGAAGAAGACGAACTCAACGAGATTTCCGAACAGGAGACCACCGAAGTTGAGGAGGAGACGGTCGAGTTACCGGACGAGTCCGGAGTATCCGACGAGTTCGACGTCGATCCAGTGACGCCAGTGACGCCGGAGACCCCGCCGATGCCGGACCTCTCCCCAGCGGAATCGGTTGACGTGTAATTCGATACTGCGGGCGACGGCGTGTTCGGGAATCTTCGCTGCATCGTTCCCGGGCAATTTCTTTGTCAGATAGTACTACCGGCGAGTAGATCGCTGATATCTCGACGGCACTACCGGCTCCGCCGCGATCGAAATGCTCGAGATGCGGAGCCGGCGACAGTGACGGTGGTGACTGTTCGGTGTTCGTGCTCTCCAACGGAATTCGGTGGCAACTCCTCGTCAGTCGTCGTCTTCGTCGTCGATATCGATCGACGTTCCGGACGAGCCACTCGTCGACTGCGAGTGGCTCGACGAACTGGTAGTGACCACCGAGTTGGCGGTCGAACTCGTCGCGGACGCGACGGACCGCGTGACGCTCGCGTTCGCTTCCGTCTCACCCGACGACTGGACGACTGTCGTCGACTCCGAGTGCGTCTCGCCGTCGGAGATTGCTCTTACTGAGACGGAGACGTCGGCCTCGGCATCGGTGAGTACCTCGAGATCCGCGGTCCCCGCGTCGGGATCGACCGCGTGGATCACTGCACCCCACGGGAACGTCGCCGTCTCAGTGTCCGGTTCAGTGTCGGCCACCTCGTCCAGCCGGTCGCTCGCTGCGTCGGGAGCCGTCGTCACCGAGAGTGAGGTGCTCCCCTCGGTCTCGACGGTTATTTCGACGGTCGTGTCGCCGGTCTCGGGATCGGTCGTGTGGGTCACCGTTCCCCACGGGAATTCGGTCGTTGTCATCGGTATTTCCGGGGCGTGGTCGCATCGTTCGAACGGTCGTCATCGACGGACCAGTGGGCCGCGAGAGGGACACTCCTCGAGCGACTGGTACCGAGACTCGCTATCGCCAGTTACGGACCAGTACGATCGACGGCTGGAGCTCCGTCTCGGCGGCTCCGTTCCTGCGAGCGATCCGTCGTTCCATCGCCGAACTGATCGTCTACCTGACTCGTTTTGAACGCCTAGAATCGTTTCGTCGGTAGTCACGGCCTGATCGGGGTGTCGTCTCGATGCATGACGGTGCGCGGGAGAGACCGATCTCGGAAACCGCCAGCACTGCAGGTCAGCAGCTGGTGACCTGATGGACGGTGTTACTGCAGGTCTCGTCGACTCGATACGTCTGGTACCGGCGATCGGTCCACACGAATCAGAGAAAAACTGCCGAGTTGCACGTACTGGGTGCCGGCACGGCTCTCCGAGCATCGGGACCGGATACGGTGTCTGACCGGCTTTCGATCGATCTCAGTCTAGCCGCTGCGCTGACTCGACGCAAGACCCGAAATAGAATCGTTCTGGAACCGCTACGGGGAGCGGTTATGCGATGTTGTTACCGAGATCGAGATCGATATCGAACAGATGTCCGATATCGATGGTGTTGTCGCCGGACTCAGCGTACGAGACAGCGTCCACGTTGGCGCTGTTACTCTGGCCGACGCTCTGACCTTGCGTCACCGAGGACGTCGCATCGGAGACGGACGTCGCACTGCCAGAGTCGGAGTCGGAGTAGGAGGTTGCGACTGCGGCCGACTCACCGACCTGTGCGTTGTTGTTATTTTGATCGACTGAAACCTGCGTTACCGCCGTGGCGTCACCAGTCTCCTGGTCGATATCTCCGACGTTGATGCCCGCGTCCTGTGCCGCTGCTGTTCCCGCGAACCCGATAAACATGAGTCCGCCGATCATCGCTACTGTCAGTGTGATTGCAAGCGTTCGGTTCATTGGTATATTCGGACGGTTGCATCATACATATCGCCTGAGTGCTGCAAACGGCTGCAGAGAGACGACACATTTCGCACCCCTGGTGCTGTGACGCAATGCCCAGTCGAATCACATTATTGCCTGGCACTTATAGACGGAGAACAGTTTCGAGAGAATTAACGGATTAGAACGCTGTAACGTACTCTTTGACCGATTTACGTGACTTTCAACAGCTCGTGTGCGTCCGCCTGCCGTCGGCGTACTGTCACTCTCTAGTCGTTGCTGAACGTTTCCCTCCGTAACAGTAACTGGACGGAGCCACAATGGTCGGCCTACAGCGTGCCACTGGCCGCTCGTCCGAAACTGAGAGGAACCGTCAGTGCGTAAGATTCAGTCGATTCCACGAGCGGTGACGGACCGGGTGCGTCGGACGGCAACCTCAGGGAATGAACCGATCGCGAAAACAATCGGGCTTCTTCCATCGGTGACGGCAACCAAAACCGGCGGACTTCTCTCGGGTCCACAGTACAGCGGGATGGGATCGACACTAGCGATGACAACCGACTCTCGAGTCGGGCGCACGGCGGGCGAGATGCTCCTGTCGGATCGGCGGTGGAGAACGGATACTGGCGGTCGGTCAGCGAACACCGGCGCGGATCGACGAGAGACGAGTCGGAACCGGGCGCCCCGGGTCACCGATACGAACGTTTGACTACCGATTACGGGACGCGGGATCCGTCGGGCTTCGCCCGGGCGATGGGGAGAGCCCAGCCGCTACTCGGGTTCCCTGTCGTCGCCGAAATAAAAGGATAGAACTGCGACGGATGGCGGTTACGTGTCGCCGTCACCGAAGCCGACGTCGACGTCGAAGTCGTTACCGATGTCGACGGAGTTGTCGCCGGATTCAGCGTACGAGGCCGCATCCACGTCCGCATCGTTGTTCTGGACGACGGTCTGATCCTGGTTCACCGAGGACGCAGCAGTAGCATCAGCGAAGGCCGAAGCACTGCCGTGGTCCTTCGGATCGTCGTTCGAACCGGCACTGTACGCGTCCGCGTTGGCGGTTGCGCTAGAGACACCGACCTGTTCGTTGTTGTTATCCTGATCGACGTTAACGTCCGTTACCGCCGTGGCGTCGCCAGTCTCCTGGTCGATTTCGCCGATGTCGATGCCGAAGTCGATATCACCGACGTTAGTGCCCGCGTCCTGTGCTGCGGCTGTTCCTGCGAATCCCATAAACATGAGTCCGCCGACCATCGCTACTGTCAGTGTGAGTGCAAGTGTTCGTTTCATTTCCATGATTTGTCACATCGAACTGATTCGGACGCTTTGCATCACACGTGCCCCCTTAGTGCAGCACCTGGCTGCAGGGTACGACTCATTTCGCACCGATTGGCGTTGTGACGCAATGCCCAGTCGGATCACATTATTGCTTGTCACTTATACCCGGAGAACAGTTTCGGGGGAATCAGCGGATTAGAACGCTGTAACGGTCCCATTGATCGATTCGAGTGACTGTCAGTCGCTCGTGCGTCTCTTTCTGTCGTCGGTACGTTGCCACTATCCGGTTCGTCGTTCACCCGACTTTCACGAGTTGGCGAACGTTTCTCCGTACAACAGCTCCCGGAACGCCGCTCGGAGAGACAATGGTCGGCCTACAGGGGTGCCAAACCGGATTTACAGCGTCTAGAATCGTCCGCACAACGACGCAGTACCGCCACGTCGTCCCACCCGGTCAGCGACACCGCCCGCGGGTGCGCCGTACGCATCGGACTGTGCCCGACTGGGTCGTCGAGGCGACGGACGGATACGCTCACTGCAGCGGATTCTCAGGCGATACTGCTGTGGGAAGTGGAGAGCCCACCCTCGACGAATCGCACGCACAGGTGCGAGCATCGTCGACTCTTTCAACGGAGACGACCCGTTGCGGAGCCGAGCGATACCGGGATCGCCGTCCGGGATCAGTTACTGATCGCCAAACCGATGGATCGATACGACGGAAGGCGCGGTGAAGACGGCGGGACCGTTCGCTGCACGCACTCGTGGCGCTCGAGACGAGTCCCAGTGACGAAATCCAGAACACTCCGGGTTCGGCTTTCATCCGGTGGCGAGCACGGGGGGCACCACCGCTCGAGACAGTTCCACCGTCAACGAGGGGGCTACGGCTGCAGAACCGATCGTACACTGACCGTCACTGCATGGCCAGTCGTCAGATCGCTGTAACCCTCCTTCAGTTGCGATCGCAGAACGGCGAAAACTTCGGCGTCGAGAGACGTGGAATCCTCCCGGTGGATTACGGAAGCTGACGCTCGGGACGACTGCCTCGAAGGAACTTGCGGACGGTACATACCGCTCACTAAATCGCCGGCAACGACGGCGAGGTATTGCTCCGAGCGAGAAAGACGTGCTGCTGTAGCTGCCGGATCGAAGTCGAGTCATCTGATACGGGCGACCACCCAGCGCACGATAGAGTGGGTTCGGGATTATGCGGTCCGCGGTCTCTGGACTGCCACGCCACTGTGTCCAATCACGGGTGGTACAGCAGTGACGGCTGCGTAGTGTACGGAGATATCTCTGCTGTGGACCAATGTATCATTCGCAAATAAAAATCAGTCAAAGGCGTAGAGAACCGCTACAGAGAGCGGTTATTCGTCACCGTTGTCGCCGTCATCGCCGTCGTCGCCGTCATCGAAGTCGAGGTCGAAGTCGAACGTTCCGCCAACGTCGACACTGTTGTCACCGGACTCAGCGTACGAGACCGCGTCTACGTCGGCAGTGTTAGACTGACCGACTTCCTGAGATTGAGTGACCGTAGAGGTAGCATCAGCTGCCGATGAGGCAGTGCCATCGTCACTAGTGCTGTCCGCGACTGCAACCGACTCGCCTATCTGGGCGTTGTTGTTGTTCTGGTCAACGGAAACACTCGTTCCTGCCTCGGCATCGCCAGTCTCCTGGTCGATTTCTCCGATATCGATGCCGAAGTCGAACCCACCGTCATCGTCGTTGACGCCCGCTTCCTGTGCCGCTGCTGTTCCTGCGAACCCCATAAACATGAGTCCGCCGACCATTGCTACTGTAAGCGTGAGCGCAAGCGTTCGTTTCATTTCCATGGTAGTCACGTGATTTCATGGACCGTTCGTCACACTCACTCCCGATGGGAGACGAAGGCACTGATATGGCAAGCCCTCGTCGGATGCATGTGACGCGATGCCCGATTGAGGTACATCACTGTGTCTCACTTATAGCCGGAGAACAGTTTCGAGGAAATTAGTGGATTAAAGGCGCGAAACAACGACCTTGGTTAGTACGAGTGAATAGCCGCTCTTCGTGTGAGTTCAGTTATCATTATCCTATCGCCACGATCCGGCACGTCGCTGATTCGCGCTTCAGTAGTCCCCGTTCACTGTTCTCACGGCTCAAGATCCTTGCTCCGGACGCGAACTGAGAGAGTCCCACGAACCAGCGTGAAACGGTGCGTTAGTTGACTATTACGCGGCGTCTCCTCACCATCCGTCACTGGTCGCCAGATCATCGTCAGCCGGAGCGACAGCGCGTTCGAACGGCGAACAGGAGGTTCAGGTCTCCGGTCTGTGACAGATTCGAGCAGAACCGATGTCGACTCGAATTGATGATCGCTTTCGAGACTGTTGCGGCAGTTAGGTCCGATTCTCGAGTCTCGAGAGTCCCGAGCAGGCCGCGACCGCCGCCGTACGACGTTGCCGCGGCTGTGACCGTCCGGTTTCCGTGAAAAAATTGTTTGCGGCTCGGTCGTGTGATCGGTGGTATGAATCGACGCGACATCATCAGTCTCGGTGCCGGGGTCTGTGCCAGCGTTACGGCCGGCTGTTTCGGTCGGAGCGCCGGTCCCGGGGCCGATCAGTCCGACGATGCGTCGCTGTGGACCGACGAGGGTACCGACGCGCGGAGTGACGAGGGGAACACGTCGGAGCGGGAGTCGTCGGAAGACGAGCCAGTCGAGCGGCTCACGATCGGCGACGAGTCGGAGACGGCCGCATCCTACTCGCTTTACATCCGAAACGGGACGGCGGACGAGCGGTCGACCACGATTCACATCGACCACGACGAGGAGACCGTGCTCGAGCGAACCGAAACGATTCCGGCCGAGGGGTACCTCGAGGTCGTCCTGGCCGATCCGGGGACCTACGAGACGACCGTGGAGTCCGAGACGGCGCGGAGCACCGCCTCGATCACGCGACCGAGTGCCGACTGCGAGGAGTCCCGGACGGTCATGACGCTCCGGGAGGGCGGCATCGGAATCGATACGTCGATACGATGTTGAGTGACGGGACTCGCCCCGGTGGGTATCAGAGTCCGACGGCGAGGAGCGAACGGCGAATGTTTCTTGCAGGCACGTAAGGAATTGCTAATTATGTGGTCCCAGATTGTGGCCCGTGGCATGCACCGACTCCGACTCGCACCGAGATCCGGCACTCGTTTGCGACCGCCGATAGACGGCGGGAGAAACGAACCGGCCGAGATCGGCGGTATTTCGTCTTTTAGACGTTGCAGCGCGCAGGTGAGTACGCCGTCACTCGCGGCGAGCGCGATCACTCACCACCAGCTGCGCGGAACGCCAGTGACGCAGTCGTTCGGCCGATTCGGCCGTCTCTCGAGTGATCCATGCCGCTGATCGACGAGGACGGGAACCTCTTCGGGGCTATCAACGTCATCGACGCGCTCATCGTCGTCGTGTTGCTCGCCGTGGTCGTCGCGGGCATCGCGGTCGTCGCGGCCCTGGACAGCGGCGAATCGGAGACGAGATACGCGACGATCGAACTCGAGAATCAACCCGACTACGTCGTCGAGCGGATCGACGAGGGCGACGTCGCGACGTTCGAGGGCTCCGAGGACTCCATCACCGTAACGGACGTCCAGATCACTCCGTCGGCGTCGGACGGCGGAAACAGCAGCCAGCCGGACGTGACGATCCGGGCGGAAGTCGACGGCGAACGCATCGAGGACGATAGCCGGGAGCAAGACCGATTCCAGGTCGCCGGCAATCCGCTCATGCTCGGCAACGAGATTCGGCTCGATATGGGGACGTACACCACGACCGGCACGGTGACCGATCTCGGGGGCGACGCCGAAACGCTCTCGGACGCCGAGGCGACCTCCACCACGCGGGCAGCGGTCGAACTCGAGAACGTCCGACCGGCCGTCGCGGACGGGCTCGAGGAGGGCATGACCGAGACGATGCGCGGCGAGACGGTCGCGACCGTCGAGGACGTGGAGAGCGAGCCGGCGTCCGTCGTCTTACAAAGCGAGGACGGCAACATCTACGAGCGCGAGCATCCGCAGAACCGGGACGTGACGATCGTCGTCGAGTTGCAGACGACGGAAACCGAGACCGGCGTGGAGTTCCGGGGCGAGCGCCTCGGCGTCGGTTCGTCCATCGTCCTCAACTTCGACGGGATGAACGTCCAGGGAGAGGTGTCCGAGGTTGAGTAACTAGTCAGCTATGTTCGATTCTGCACGGGATCGATCGATGGTTGTGGGTCTGGTGAGCGACGCTCGTAACCGGATTCGAGCGGCAGTCGGAGGATCCGCGATCCTGCAGTTGGGAGTTGATTGGTTCTCGAGGCTTCGCGCTCGAGCAGCGGACGAGTCTGCCGGTGGGATTCGTCTCGAGCGCGCGCGTACGAACTCACGATTGATCGCACTGATCGCGGGAAGCACACTGGTCGCCGGTGGGTTGACTATCGGGACGCGGATCGGTCGTTGGTGGGAGGATTCGCGGCTCGTGGATTTCGGGACGAAGGGGAGAGACGTCCTGGAGTCGTCGTTCGCCTACCAGTGGCTCACCTCTGAACCCGATCCGGAGGTCATCGTCATCGACCTCCGCGAGACCCGGGCCGTCGGACCGGTGATTCGAGCCGTGGATCGGGTGGGGAGCGAACTCGAGGCACGGAGTACGACCTCGACCGTCGTCAGTTGTGTGAGGCGGTTCGTCTCGGTCGTCCGGGCGCGGCCGATCCGGGCGGTGAGTGCAGTCGTGTTGTCTGCGGTGATCGCCTCGTTAGCGCTGGTCGTGAGTCGCGGGTTGGCTTCGGAACCGATTCTTCTCGCGCAGCTGCTCGTCGCCGGTCTTGCCACGCTCGGGCTTCGGTCGCGATCGAGTTTGAAGGAGTTGCTCGAGACTCGAGTCGGACGGGTGCTCGTGGCGGCGTTCGAACCGCCGGAGCCGCCGGAGGGAGTCGAGAGCGAGTCGCGACAGGATGGCGAAGATACTCGGTGACGATCCGGGAGTAGTTTAATCGTCGAGATGGAGTCGGCACGGCTCTCGAAGAGACGCACACCTCGAAAGCCCCCGCTTCTTTCAGTCCCACCCAACCGCGCGGTGGCCGGGAGCGAGCCGTCACCGAAACGGGTCGGGCGACGATCCCGGAGCGTTTCGACGAGGGGCGCGAGATTCCGGCTTCGGGACGGGTGCCGTTCGACGAGACCGAAGACAGCTGTCGTCGTCGGGAACGGATACATACCTGTCCTCGCTCTAGACTGCCGAACGACTGCTCGAGGAAAAGACCGACGGCTACCCGACCGATCACCCACCCGCTTCGCGAGGCGTTTCAGGGTTCGTTGTGAGAGGGGAACCTCTCTCGAGGGCGGTTAGCTACGTCCCGTCCACGGTCACCCGAGGACGTCAGCCGTCTCCGGCGACCCCTCGTCGGTGCGAGTCGTTTCGCCGGGAATCTCGGCGTCCTGCGGCACGATCAGTCTTCGTTCGGTGTACTCGAGGCCGTTCTTCCGTTCGGTCCGTTTGCGGACCGCTACGCGATGCTTCGAGAGGTCCAGCATGGCATCGATCGTCCTCGAGACCAACTTCTTGGCGTAGGCCTCGCTCGTCCCTGGCTCCCGTCTGCGGATCCAATGTTTCAGTTCGCTCGCCTTGACGTACTCTCGGATGCTGTTGCAGCCCGTGTTCCAGGGATCGTCGCCGACGCTCGAGTCGGTCCGTGCTCTCCACAGCTTCGCGGCTAATCTCGTCGGGAGCGCGTTCGTGGTCGACCGGAGCATGTCGTCGTCCATGCGCGCGAGCTGCTGGATCGGGAGCAGGTCGCCGTACGCCAGCGAGACGTCGTTTCGGTCGAGGGGATCGGTGTGTTCGGGTAGGCGGAAGTACGGACGGCCGTCGTCCTTCGTGATCCGCTCGAGGCGATCGCCCCGGACGTCGAGTTCGTGTTCGTCGACGGTGGCGGCCCGGAGGTGGGCTCCCTTCTCGAGTTCGCGCGACTGCAGTTCGCGGAGCCGCGTCTTGTTGGTGTTCGCCTTCTTCAGGGCTGCTTTGGTTTGCTTGGCCGTGGTTGTACTGTTGGTCTGGCAGTCCTCGAGCGTCGTCTCGTGGTCCTCGAGACGTTGGGTGTGATCGTCGAAGCGGTCGGCGTGGCTATCGAGGCGGTCGTCGTGGCTGTCGAAGCGTGCCTCGAGAGCGGCGATCCGCTCGTCCTTCCGCCGGAGTTCGGCCTCGAGTCGCTCGATGCGGTCGGTGAGGGCGGCGAGCTGGGACTCGAAAATATCGGTCTTGGCTATTCTCTCTCGGAGACCGTGAGTGGGATGAATTTGCGGAGAATGTCTTTGCTACTTGTCTTCGCTGGGCCACCAGACGACTGCCCGGGCGCCGACCTCTAACCGCTCTACCCGGCCAGCATCGTGGAGCTGTTGGAGACGTTGGTGGACGGCCTTCCGACCGATAGAGACCTCGTCCTCAATCATGCCGACAGTGAGAACGGGTAATTCCGACTCGTAGAAGATGTCGAGTAACTCCTCATCGCTCACCGCAGGTGGCCGACCGCGATCGGCTTCATCGGTCATATCTACCACTAGAGAGGCAACGGTCGTAACAGTTCACCACCCGAATCGCAGCCTTTATGATTATTAGACACGTAGGAGTTAATATGCGGCGCACCAATACCTTCGAGGTACGACCGCAGTCGACGCGAGACAAGTTGTTACTCCTCGAAGTGTTGGATGCGTCTGCTGCGCTCTGGAACGAACTCACCTACGCCCGCCGCCAGTCCTTCTTCCAGGAGCAAGACGTCTGGGCGGTCGACGCCGACCAGTATCGCGTTCAGTACAAAGGGATCCTCGGCTCGGCGACCGCCCAGCAACTTATTCGCCGCAATGATGGGGCATGGCGGAGTTTCTTTGCTCTCCTCGAAGCCGGCGAGGAGCCATCCCCACCTGGATACTGGAAAGACGACGATCAACGCGAGTTGCAGACACTCATTCGTAACGACCACTACACCCTGGAATGGGGCAATCGAAGTCGCCTCGAGATCGCGGTTGGATTGGAGTTGAAGGATGCGTACGGCCTCGGGTACAACGAGCGCCTACGGCTAGAAGCCCGCGGGAACCCTCGGTGGACGGGCGATCAGAGTCGATTGGAACTGGTGTACGACGAGAGCGCCGATGCGTTCAGGGCACGACAACCCGTCTCGGATGCACATCTTCGACGGGACGACTCACTGGCCACCACACCGAGCGGCAGCGGTGCGGTAGCCGCCTTGGATATCGGCGCGAACAATCTCGCCGCCGTCACCACTACAACCGGCGATCAACGCATATACCACGGGCGACCCGCGTTCCACCAATTTCGCCGTACCACGGAGCGGATCGCCGACCTGCAACGTTGTCTCGAGGAGGGGGATTGGTCGAGCGAACGGATCCGAACTCTCTACCGGAAACGCAATCTACATCGAAATCACCTGCAGGACGCACTCGTTCGTGATCTCGCCGACTGGCTCACTAATCATACCGTAACGGAGGTGATCGTCGGCGACCTCGATGACGTCCTCGCTCCGCATTGGGCGGCCGAAGTGAACGAGAATACCCACCAATTCTGGGCTCACGGTCGGTTCCGCCGTCGACTCCGTGAGGTCCTCGACGGCGAATACAGTATCCGAGTCCGCGAGGTGGCGGAATGTGGCTCCTCGTCGACGTGTCCCCGGTGTAGGGGACGGACAGTAGTCCGACGGGGCGATGCGTTCCAGTGTTCTGACTGTGGTTTCGAGGGCCACGCCGATCTCGTGGCGTCTGAGAATTTGCTTGCCGACAACGTTGATGAAGATGGGCCGATGGCCCGGCCCGCGGCCCCACGGCAGAACAGGCGTGGGGACGGACACCGTTCGGTGCCGTGTCTCGAGTGGGACGATCACCGGTGGCAACGCCGGGATCACTCGACCAACGAGAACCCCGTAAACCGGAGTACCCACACGGGGAAGCTTGCCTTCGGTGGCTCAGGTGCGGTCTGAGCCACGTGATGGAACGCCATCCAAACGGGTGGTAGGCGGTCAAATGGCTTCCGTAGGTGACACGAGGATTCACAGACTCGCTCGGTAGTCGTTCGATCAGTCCGGTTTCGATTTGTCATCGTTGTCTAACTTTCGAGTACGGGTTTCGAGGTCCGTAATCGCTTTAGCGATCGTACCCATACATACTCGTAGTTCCGCTGGAAGCCGGTGCGATCACGCTTATGACGAAATACGACGACCTCTTCGATGACACCGCGCCCACCAACAGCGTCTTCCTAGAGAAGGGCGCGCTCGACCCACTCGCCGAACCCGACGAGATCCACGCACGTGAGTCCCAGGAACGCGCGCTCGCGACCATCTTAAATGGCATCCACGACGGCTACCTTCCACCGACGGTCTCGATCTACGGGCCGCCAGGTACTGGTAAAACGCTCACGACTCGGCGGCTCTGTCGGGAGTTTGCTGCCCGTCACGAGCGAATCGCTGTCGAGTACGTGAATCTCAAGGAGTGTCGTACGCTATTCAGCGCCGCCAACGAGATCCTGTTCGAGTTGACGGGGGCGAAGAAAGGCGCCTACGAGGGTCTAGATGGTGTCTTCGACGGTATTTGGGACGCACTCGAGAGGTACCCCGACTGGACGGTGCTCCTGTTAGACGAGATCGACCACGTCTGTCACGACACGAACTACGATCCTAACGAGTTCTTCTATCGTCTGCTGCGTGGCGAGGGGAAACTCTCACGTGGGATCCAGCTGTCGGTCTGGTTGGTGAGCAACGAGTTGCTCGAGGTGGATCTGCGACTGGATAGCCGCGTCGAGAGCGCGATGAGCGACGAAGCGGTGTTCTTCCCGCCGTATGGGGTTGAGGCGTTGAATGCGGTGGTCGCGCCGCGCCTCGAGCGGGCGTTCCGCGAAGGGGCGGTGCCCGACGACGTGCGGGCGTTCGGTGTTCGCGAAGCGGCCCGACGTTGGGGGGATGCCCGGAAGGCGCTGACGCTGTTTCGCCAAGCGGGAGAGACGGCGACCGAACAAGGTCTCGAGCAGCTCACCAACGACTGTATCGACGCGAATCTCGAGGCGACCGAACAGGAAGCGACCATCGAGAAACTGCTCGACCTGCCGGTCAACCATTTTGTGGTTCTGACGGGTCTCACTGGCTGGACAGAGGGTCCCGAGATCAAGCAACCCGTGACGACGGCCGAGGTCTATGAGGTCCTCCATACCACCGATCTTCCCGACGAGTTACGCCTCGGCAAGCGGGCGATTCGGGATGTGGTTACTGACCTCGAGACAATGGGCCTCGTCGAGACGTGGATCGACTCCCGCGGGCGGGAGGGGCGAGTAAAGCAACTGAAGACGACGTTTGATCCACAGTTGATTCACGAAGCAATCGATCCCTATACGACGGAGTCAACCTATCTAGCATCACTCACTGCGGACTGATCGGCGATAACTAAGAGCATAATGTAACACCTATGTTCCCCTATCGCGTGTATAGCTAACACACACCAACTCGCGTTCAATCATGACACCATCAGACCGTGCTCGACGGACCCGCATTTGGGAACGCTTCATACTCCGGGGTGAGCCGCGTGAGGAGGTCGTTACGGAAATTGCAGCCGAATTCGACGTTGATGAGGCGACGATACACGAGGACTTCGAGTCGATCACTCATTGGTTACCACGGCTCGACGAGTTCCGCGACATGAGTGGGTTTGCCTTGCTGTTAGAGTTCCGTGCGAACCGTCAACAGCTCCAGCAACTTGCGGATCAGGCGCGCGATGATGAGGATATCACTCAAGAACGGAAGATTCGCAAGGAGATCAATCGGGCACTCAATTTCGAGCGCCGACTGCTCGAATCAGATATCAAAACGGCACTCTCGGGGACTGATAAAACGATCGACGAACTCGCAGATTCCATCTGAAGTGGGGCGGTGTTTCGAAGACAAACACGCCTCCGAACCCAGCGGCCGTCACTTGCGAGGGCGTCACCAACTGTGTGGCCGCAATCGTCACCAGTGCTGACTTTTAGCGCCCCCTTCAACGCCCGTGTGGCACATTCACGGAAGGGCGATTAGCTTAAAGAGCCCCAACGAGGTGGCGCCCGCGAAACGCCGGTGGTCGTGGTGATCGCTGCACCGGCGACAGTCGGTCGGTACGCCCCACACGCCTTCGAGGTAGTGTGGATAGCGGGTCGTACTCGAGGGGTTTCAGCCCCACGACTGCGGAGACGCCACCACAGCGGACATCTCGATGATCAAGTGCCCCCATCTCAGCAACCCCGACTGCAGCGACCGACGGCTCAGTCCACACGTTGTGAAACGATGCGGAAACGAGGGTGGATCTCCCGCAGCGACTCTCCTCCGGAGACACCTGTCGTCTTCGGAGACCCACTCCACCCCCGTCCATTGTGTAGACTGTCGACGACTGTTCGAGGGATACACCACCAGCTATCCAACTGTGACCATACCCGCGTTCTGGGATGCGTGTGGCTTGCGTCAGTGAGATGGGCCCGCTCTCGCGGGAGCGGTACGAACCGCTCGGTGGTTAGCTGTGGACGTCGGCTGTCCCCGGCTGTGCTGAGGGTGGCGCCGTGCGTTCACCCGGAATCGCTGCATCCTTGGGCAGGATCAATCGCCGTTCGGTGTACTCGAGGCCGTTCTTGCGCTGGGTTCGTTTGCGGATCGCGACTCGGTTCTTCGACAACTCGAGCATGGCGTCGATCATCCGTGAGACGAGTTTTTTTGCGTAGGTCTCGCTCGTCCCGGGTTCCTGTCGACGGATCCAGTGTTTCAGATCGCTCGCTTTGACGTACTCCCTGATCCCCTTACAGCCTGCCTCCCACGGATTGTCGCCAACGGTCGAGTCGGTACGCGCTTTCCACAACTTTGCGGCGAGTCGCGTCGGCAGCGAATTTTATGTTGACCGGAGCATCTCTTCGTCCATCCGGGCGAGTTGCTGGATCGGGAGCAAGTCGCCGTGCGCGAGCGTGACGTTTCCGCCGCGTTCGAGTGGATCCGCAGATTGGGGGACGCGATAGTAGGTCCGTCCGTCGTCTTTCGTGATTTGTTCGAGCCGATCGCCGTCGATGTCGATCTCGCAACAGTCGATCGTCTCCGCGAGGAGGTGAGCCCCTTTCTCGAGTTCGCGTGCCTGGATCTCTTCGATCCGCTGTTTGTTCACGCCCGTTCGCTTGCGCGCAGCATCCGTGAGTGCGTCGATGCGAGTGATCGCTCGTTCACACTCCTCGAGACGATCACGAAGCTGGTCGTTCGTCGCCTGGAGTATCCGATTCTCGCTCTCGAGTGTCACGAGGTTGGCTTCGGTCCGTTCGAGGTGGCACTCGAGCTCGTCGACCCGCTCGGTGAGTCGCTCGTTTTGCTCGCGAAGCTGGTCGATCGCTCGAGCGAGCGTCTGGATATCGACGTCCCCGCCAGCGAGGCTACTCATCGGCGTCACCCTCTTCGGAGACGGGCTGGTCGGAGTCTGTGTCAGCAGGAGTGGTGACCGAAACCTCCGTTACGGATTCGAACCCGACTTCGCGCCACTGTGACTCGCGAAGTTCGAACTCGAGACGCGCCCAGTCGCCGTCCGGTCGAGGCTCGAAGACGAGTTTTCGCGACCGGCCATGGACGGGCGTCCATTTGACGACGATCTTGCTCTTCATCGATCCACCTGCTCGAGTAGTTCACAGTAGGCGCGCTCGAGATCACCTGACGTAACGGGGCGCTCGAGTTCGAGCGAGATCGTGACTCGGCGCTCATCGCTCATCGGAGCCCACCTCGCGTTCTGAGAACCTCGTCGAGGATCGCCTGCAGCTCGAGCGGACGGGCCGTCCAACCTCGGATCGAGTCAACGTAGGCGATCCACTGATCGATATCACGGTCATCGTACTGCTCGAGATTTTTGATGTGGTCGATCGGACTTCGGATGCGGAACCAGTACAGACCTGCATCGTCAGGAAGAAATCGCTCGGCGCGACGCTGTGTCACGTAGATGGTGTTCGTACGCTCGTCAACGTGATGATGGAAGCCCTCGCCGTCTTTTCCGAGATAGCCGTAATAGCTTCCCGATCGCTCGAGGACGATATTGTTCTGATCTCCGTCCGAAACATCTACTGTAGTAGGTGGTGTATTCGACATCGCTGGTTGCTCCAGCACGGGGTCGGTGCCTGAAACACCGGCCTCGGATCTACCGAGGTAGTCCGTGCTACTATCGAGTACGCTCTCTTCTCCCTTAGTGATTGTGCATACTGCATATGCAGATCAAATAGTCACATGTATAGTTCTAAGTGCGTACTGATGGGATATATGCATATGGCCACTCCACAGGTCAGCAAACCGATGGGGCCCGAAGATCTCAGACCGGCAGATGAACAAATTCTTGATAAGCTCCGGGAGGGACGAGCAACGAAAGGTGCACTCGTCGACTGGACGGATTTTTCGAGAAATACGATTTACAACCGTCTTGAGGTGCTTGAGGCTGCCGGACACATCAACTGTGTTCACGACGGCACACGACTGTTCGAACTCGTTAGTGATCCTCGAGAGAACAATGATCAAGAGACGTAGATATTTACAGTGAACCGGTATTTCGTCGGTGCTCAAGAGTTCACTCTGTGAGGTTTCGCTGCCCCCTTGCTCCATCCACGTAGACGTTGTTTCGAACCTCGATCGCGACACCCTTGCATTCGCGATAGTTTGATGATCAGAGCATGCGTCTTGGGATCTTCAACGTCTGCCAAGACATATCGGTTATTTGAATCGGTTCGATAATAATGATGCCTGTTAGCCTCCCTCGGCTGACGAGGTCACTTTCGAGGACAGTCCGGTTGTCATCGCGACGCCACAACAGGTCCTGGCGGGTCATCCCGTTGGTCCGTACCCAGAAACATGGTCTGCATTGGCTGCTATGCGGCGCTCTACGAGACGGACATTGTGTTCGCGTACGCGTATCGTTGTGCCGAGTCGGTGCAGTGGAACGTTCCGCGTCTGTTTTGTCACGGCTATTCGCCCGCTACGATTCAGTCGCCGACGCTCGGGACGACGGAGGTTCTCGTCGGCGGTCGTCTCGGCTCAACTGCATTACCCACGTCGCGGATACACCGACTCTGCCTCACCGAACTGGCAGTACGGGCGTACAGTCGTCCGACGGAGGGCTGCTCGCTATGAGCCTCGAATAGATGGTATCGACTTTCGAACGGAATCCGTGACTCGAGGCTCAAGTTAACTCCCGAGAGGTCCGCCGTGTGACTGCAACGGACCTCGCGATGGCGTTCTCACGCCGCTTTGGTGGCGATCCGCTCTACGTTGCCGAAATCCCGGTATTAGACCATCAGCATGACGTTAGCCAGTCCGAACTGAGCCCACTCGTACGGACCTTCGACCAGGCAAGAGGCATGTCGATCAGATTGGGAACTGCGACCCGATCACCGGGACGATCACCGGAAGCGCTCGCGGCGAACGATCGTTGTGAAGGTGCCGGTAGATCGAATAGAGAAGATACGTGACAGTAAGCGTCCTCACGGCCACATTACTTCAGGCTTTCGGAGAGTCCTGTAAAGGTGCTTCGTTCGGGAGGCGCAATAATCAGGTGTCGGTTGCGGACGGTCGGTATCTTCGGGCGGAGACTCGAGACAGACACGGGCCATCGGATCTCGCTCCACCCTACCGTCGTCTGGTACAATCTTGTCGAGGAACTCGAGGTGTTAGATCGGAGCCAGAATACCGTTTCGCGGCGTATGAACATGCTTTCGGACGCAGCATTGCTCGAGAAGATCGACGAGAAGCGGGGCTACTACAGGATTACAGATCGTGGATTTGCGTATCTCGAGGGTGAGCTCGATGTGAGTGAACTCGAGATGGATCAATAGTGCGATCTCTAACTGCTGGAATTGCCCGTTTTGGGAGTTATTGAGGAAGCTTTGATGAGGTAGTGAACTGCGGTTCGCTGTACTCTCTATATTGTGATGCCGACGTTCGTCAGCAGTAAGTTGTTTTACGAGGCACTGAGAATGCCTTGCTGGACAGCCACTAGTACTATGTCAATTTCTACTAGTGCCAATTCAATCCTGTAGTGATAGCGAGACTGACTGTAGTACTCCAGTTTTTGCCAACAAATAGAATAGTAACTAGGCTATGATACCGTGCATATACAGTAACAGAGTTCTGCTACCGCATCAGACCGCCGAGGTTATTACACTCTGCCAAATTACTACCTAACCAGTCACCGCATGTCCTCATCTAAACCCGATTCCGTCTCTCGGCGCGAAAAACTAGATGCCCTCCTCGACGTCGCTCGCTTCAATCCGAAGTTCACAGCATTAATCGTCGTGCTGGGGCTTGCTGCGGCAATACTCGAGGGTGTCGGACTGAGCTTTATTTTACCGGTCATCGAGATCGTGCAGTTGGATGACCCCACAGCCGAGGCTGACGGACTGATGGGTGCGTTCGTAACGGCCTACGCGACCCTTGGCGTTCCGTTCACACTTGGCTACGTCGTCGTCGGTGTGGCCGTCGTGATGACCGTCCGCTACACGACGAGTTTTGTGGTTGCATGGTTCCGTGAAGCCCTGCGAACCTACTACATTCGTGACCTACAGCTTCGGGCCTACGACAACGCGCTTGACGCGCGTGTTGAATACTTTGACGAGGAGGGGTCTGACGACATTCTAAATGCGATCGTTACACAGACCACCTATGCGGGTCGAGTTATCCAACGGGTTGTTCAATTACTCGAGTCACTGTTTCTCTCGCTCGTTTATCTGCTGATCGCACTTGTCATCTCGCCATTGCTCACACTCTTTGCAGCAGGTGTACTCGGGTTTTTGACGATCTTCCTTCGGCGTGTCGTCGAACCGGGCTACGAAGTCGGTGATCTCGTCGCTGACGCCAACGAACGGCGACAGGAAGCTGCACAGGCGGGAACCCAAGGGATCCGTGACGTTCGTATCTTCGGGCTTGCTGATGAGCTTCGTCAGGACTTTGTCAACGCGATTGACCAGTTCACTAGCGCACGGATTACGCTCCGGCGTAACGAGGCTGCGATCAATAACTTCTACAATCTCGGTGTCGCTGTTTCCGTGTTCGTAC
This sequence comes from Natronorubrum halobium, assembly GCF_051351675.1. NCBI lineage: Archaea > Methanobacteriati > Methanobacteriota > Halobacteria > Halobacteriales > Natrialbaceae > Natronorubrum > Natronorubrum halobium. The sequence goes on along the minus strand of NZ_CP195595.1, from coordinate 3,475,517 downwards.
TTATCTATCTCGCACTGACGTTCGCTGATCTCTCGATCGGTGCACTCGGTGTGTTCCTCTTTGCGATGTTCCAGCTTGGGCCGAAAGTGAGCCAAGTAAACAAGTTACTCTACAAGGTTGAAAACGATCTTCCGCACCTCGTTCGGACACAGGAATTCATCAAGGAACTTGAGGCTCGAGAAGAGCCAAATGACCCGACCAGTGACGTACCTGATGTCGTCGATTATGTCGAGTTTGACGACGTTCATTTCTCGTACGATCAAGAAGAAGAGGTTTTGTCTGGGATCGATTTCGAGGTCGACAAGGGCGAGTTCGTCGCCTTCGTCGGACAGTCGGGTGCCGGTAAATCGACGATCGTCTCAGTACTTGCAAGATTGTACGAACTCGACGATGGCGAGATTCGAGCAAACGGCGTTCCGATCGACGAGATGGATATCGATGACTGGCGCGAACGAATCGCTATCGTTCGGCAGAATCCGTTCATATTCAACGATACACTCGAGTATAACCTCACGATTGGCAATCGAGACGTAACGCGTACCGAACTGGAGCGCGCCTGTGAGATTTCGAAGGTTGACGAGTTCTTCGACGAGTTGCCAAACGGCTACGAGACAATGCTCGGTGACGATGGTGTCAGGTTATCGGGTGGACAAAAACAGCGTGTTGCACTCGCCCGAGCCCTGTTACAGGATGCCGATCTACTAGTATTAGACGAGGCTACTAGTGATCTAGACTCAAACCTCGAGCAAGAGGTACAGGCCGCGATCGAAGAGATGGACCGCGATTACGCGATGATCGCGATTGCTCACCGACTGTCGACCGTCGAGAACGCGGATCGCATCTACACTGTCGATAACGGTGAGATCATCGAGAAAGGGTCGCATCAGGAACTGGTAAATAAGGCCGGACAGTATGCCGAACTGTATACCATTCAGTCCCAGAGATAATAGCAATGTATGGTTCCTTTCACACACTCCGACGGAGGCCGACGTAATGATTGCTGATAAGAACGTTCTCATCACCGGCGGTACCGGATCCGTAGGACGACTCCTCACACATCGGTTACTTGACCGAGATCCGAACGTCATCCGAATTTTCGATCAGAGTGAACCAGGGCTAGCAGCGCTCAAAGCAGAACTCAACGACGATCGATGTCGGTTCCTCGCTGGAAACGTCCGCGATACGGATCGGCTCGCCAGAGCCGTTGATGGGATCGATATCGTCATTCATACAGCAGCCATGAAGCATGTGGATATTTGCGAATACAATCCGTTCGAGGCCGTGAAAACGAACGTGATGGGGCTGCAGAACCTGATTGATGCTTCGATCGACGCTGGCGTCAAACGGTTCGTGTTCACCAGTAGCGATAAAGCGGTCAATCCAGCGAACACCATGGGAACGACGAAACTCCTCGGCGAGAAACTCGTGACTGCAGCGAACAAGTACAGCGGCGAGCACGATATCCGACTGGCATCTGTCCGTTTCGGAAACGTCATCAACTCCTCGAAATCGGTAATCCCTGTCTTTCGAGAGCAGATCAAACAGGGAGGACCAGTTACGCTAACGGATCCGCGTATGACGCGGTTTTTCCTCACGTACGAGGACGTTGCAGATCTGGTCGTCGGCGCAATGGAATACACTGAGGGTGGTGAAGTGTTCGTTCAGCGGATGGATGCGATCCGAATTGAGGATCTCGCGGAGGCAATGATCGAAACGCTCGCACCCCAATTCAGCCACGATCCCAAGGATATCGAAATCCAGCAGACAGGCCGCCGGATGGCTGAAACGTTCCACGAAGAGATCATGACTGAACGAGAAATTACCAGAACTATCGAGAACGATTCGCTGTACGCTGTGCCCCCCGAACAGGCTAGTGAGAAGGGGTATCTCACGCACGACGGAATCAAAGAGTTTGAACCAGTAGACGAGATCGTGCACTCTTCGAAGGACGCGGAGAAACTGACGCGCGAAGAGATCGTTGCCTTGCTACAATCGGAGTCTCAAGGAGGGATCATCCAATGACTCGAGGGACAGTTGCAGTAACCGGCGCTGCTGGCTTCATCGGTCGATGGGTTGTCAAGGAGCTACTAGATCGTGGCTACGTTGTTCACGGTCTCGACAATCTCTCGAACGGATCTCGTCGTAACGTAGAAGAGTTCAGTACTTCTGACCAGTTTACGCTCGAGATTGGCGACATATGTGACGAAGAGGTAGTTGATGACCTTCTCCATGAAGACACCGACGCCTGTATCCATCTTGCGGCGGAGATCGATGTCCAAGAAAGCCTTGACGATCCACAGTCCCATTTCGATGCCAACGTCGTTGGCACCCAGAACATTCTGGAAGCGTGCCGCCGGACGGACACTCGTCTCGGACTCGTTGGTACGTGTATGGTCTACGACATGGTAGATTCTGGCGACGGTATCGACGAGAGTCACCCTGTCAAGCCTGCGTCGCCGTACGCCGGATCGAAGATTGGTGCGGAGAATGTCGCGGAAGGCTACTATCACGGATACGACCTTCCGATCACATTTCTACGTCCGTTCAACACGTACGGCCCGTACCAGAAGACCGGGATGGCAGGCGGTGTAGTATCGATCTTTACTAACCGCGATCTGCAGGGGGAGTCACTGAAAATTTTCGGTGACGGAACTCAAACGAGGGACTTGCTGTACGCAACTGACTGCGCTCGGTTCATTGTTGATGGAACATTCAGCGATGACGCGGTCGGAGAGGTATTCAACGCCGGTACCGGCACAGATATTTCTATCAACGATCTCGCAGAGTTGATTGCAACTGACGGAACCGACATTCGTCACGTAGAGCATCACCATCCTCAGAGCGAAGTTCAAAAACTCCGTTGCGATCCTAGCAAGGCAAATGAACTGTTAGACTGGGAACCAGATGTTTCTCTTGAGGAAGGTGTCGATCACTTGCGGGACTGGCTTCGTACACAGAACAGGGGTGATTAAGTGTGACAGAAGGACTACCGGCTCGTTACGGCGGTGAACCCATTCGGGACGATGTTTTGGGATACGGTGCTCAGAGTATCACCGACCACGAGAAGGAAGCCGTACTAGAAGCACTCGAGAGCGACTATATTACCCGTGGTCCGACCGTAGAGGAGTTCGAGGAACGCGTAGCAGAGCATGTTGGCGTCGAGCATGCGATAGCAACGACCTCGGGGACCACGGCGTTGCACTTGGCGGGCCACGCGGCTGGGTTTGGTTCCGGGGATGAGGTGATCACGACGCCACTTACGTTCGTATCGACAGCTCATGCGGCGACATATAATGATGCTGAGCCGGTGTTCGCAGATATCGACCCCCACCGTCGCACACTGGACCCTGAGGCAGTTCGAGAGCACGTAACCAAGGAGACTGCTGGACTCGTCCCGATGCACTACGCAGGACACCCAGCCGATATTGATGGACTACTCAAGGTTGCCAACGAACACGATCTGACGGTGATTTGGGACGCGTGTCACGCTTTCGGCGGCTCGTGGCGTGGCGAACCGATCGGGGCACAACGAGATATGGCCGTTTTCAGTTTTCACCCAGTGAAGAGCATCACGACGGGTGAGGGTGGCATGGTCGTGACCGACGACGACGAACTGGCGGACCGACTTCGTCGACTGCGATCGTTCGACATGAATTACGACCTCGAAGACCATGATGACGAGCCGTGGTATCAGGTGACCGAAGGGGTGGGCCACAACTACAATGTCACAGACTTGCAGGCGGCGCTTGGACTCGCTCAACTCGATCGACTGGAGGCGTTCAAGCAACGACGTGATGAGATTATCGAGCAATACGATTCAGCGTTAAACGAGATCAAGGGACTCCGGACACCGCCTAAATCAACTGAATCGGATCCGATGTACCATCTCTATGCGATTGAAGTAACCGAAGCGTTTGGCTGCGACCGGACGGAGTTCGTGAACGCGATGCACGCCGAGAACATTGGCGTGCAAGTGCATTACGTGCCGTTGCATTACCATCCGCTCTTCCAGGAAGAGTTCGGATACGCACCGGGTGCATTTCCCAAGACGGAACGAGTGTACGACGGACTAGTGAGTCTCCCGTTACATGCCGAGATGGATAGAAAGGATATTAAGGATGTTGTGACTGCTGTCAAGACACTTTACGAATATCATCTTAAGTAGGAGCATTTATTCCACTTCAGGTTAACACAGTGAGTTATGTACACGATTCTGTCAACATTTCCACCGCATGCTAGTGGCAATGTAGGGGATAAACTTCTTGAAGAGCAAACGCAGAGCCTAATTAAAAAAGAAACCGGGAAAGACGATTTTAACATTGCATTCCGTAGTCGGGACTTCTCATCAACTATTGATGACCTAAATAAGTCAGATGCGATTATATTACCAGCTTTTGCGATTCGAGAGCCAATTCATCCTAACACGTACGCTCTTGTAGAAAACTTAAATGACATTGATGTCCCCATAATTCCTCTAGCAGCTAATTGGTCACACTATCCCGGTGGAAGGATAGGAAATTCTACGTATACCTATCATCCTGAAACAGTCTCATTCATTCAGAATCTCAATAAACAAGATTCTCTCGAAAAACTAACGACACGTGATATCTATACAAAGAAGATATTGGAGCGCCATGGTTTCAATAACGTAACACTAGTTGGTGACCTTGCTTGGTATCATGAAGACTATATGGGGGAATCAATGCGTGTTCCAGAAACTATTGATCACGTAGTTATGACAACGCCTCATAATTCACATTACTTTGATCAAGCAGAGGCTCTTATGGATATGCTCGTTGATGAGTTCCCGAATGCAACATTGACATGTTCATTTCACAGTTCATTATCAGACTCTGATAAAAAGCTGCGAACGTCAGCTGAAGAACACGGTTTTGAGATTGTTTTAGCGAGTCACGACACTGATAACATAGCGTTCTATGATGAATGTGACTTACATGTTGGATACCGATTACATGGTCACTTAAGCTTCCTACGACGGCGGCTTCCGTCTGTTCTTATTGGAGAAGACGGTCGAGGAAATGGATTCAATGCGACCCTTGGCGTGGGAGGGTTCCAAGCCACTGAGAGACGAATTGGTCCAAGAGCCGCTTCTACTGTTAGGAGAATTTCTGCGTCAGTTCTTGGGAAAGGTGTCCGAAGTATCCTGCAGACAAAGTTCAACAGCCCAAACCCTTTCAGACAAGCGATCGCTCCCCAAGATATGACTGTTCCCAATAAAATCCGCCGATTTCTGCAGCAAGAAATGCAAAATGACTTTTCGAGTTATAGCACAGTCCCTGAATTGTTTGATTCAACTTATGAAAAGTCAATGAAACCTTTTTTAAATAGCCTTCCGTAGTAGTTACCAAGTCCAAAAGTACACAATATTATGTCCCGATTCAAACTTGGAAGTCGACAAATCGGTAGGAATTGTCCAACGTATATTATAGCCGAAGCTGGTTCGAACCACAACGGTGATCTCAAGACGGCAAAAGAACTTATTGACGTTGCTGCTGATGCCGGCGCGGATGCTGTGAAATTCCAAACATTTCGGGCAGAGAATCTTTATATAGAAAAAAGTGGTGAAGTTGAATATATTGAGGACGACCGTAGTATCTACGAAATTATCGAATCAATGGAGATGCCTTACGAGTGGATTCCCGAATTACACGACTATTGTCACGATCAGGATATTCAATTCATGTCTACTCCATTTGATAAACAATCTGCACGGGAACTGGAAGACTATGTTCCGGCGTGGAAAGTCGCCTCTTATACAAGTAGTCATATTCCGTTTCTTGAATACCTTGCAGAAACTAATAAGCCGACGATTATGTCTACGGGAGCGCACGAACTCAAAGAGATTGCCGAATCCGTAGACGCACTTCGAGAAGCAGGTATGTCAGATTTGGTCTTGCTGCAGTGTGTAGCTGCGTATCCAACTCCACTCTCAGAAATTAACGTCGGTGTCGTTGAAACGCTCCAAGCAGAGTTTGACGTCCTTTCAGGACTTTCTGATCATACGCTTGATCCTGTTACAGCACCAACTACTGCCGTCGCGCTAGGTGCAAGTGTCGTTGAAAAGCATTTTACACTCGATAATTCGATGGAAGGGCCAGATCACGAATATGCGCTTGAACCAGGTGAGCTATATCAGATGGTCTCGGCTATCCGTGATACTGAGACTGCACTCGGCACCGGTGAGAAACATGTCCTCGAGATCGAGGAGGAACTCTATGAAAAGGCACGTCGCGCTATTCATGCCGTCTCCGACATTGACGCTGGAGAGCAGTTCACGACAGAGAATATGAAGGTGTTACGTCCCGGTGAGCATGAGACAGGTCTTGATCCGAAATTCTACGACGAAATACTCGGAGCAACTGCTGCTCGCGACATACAGAAAGGTGACGGCATTCAGTGGGATGACCTCGTCAATTATGGGTCGTAAACATACTGAAGCCACTCGTTGTCGATACTCTCTTGTTGGAATCCACACCTGGTAAACAGCTGTTTTGATGCGCCATTCTGCTCGTGGATCTCCGCAGTCAGTGGTGTGCGTTCATTGAAGCGGTTACAGAGCCAGTTGAGGGCCATCGTTGCCACTCCATGGCTATGCGCAGAGAAATCGCCGAGATAGATTCCGACTTCATTCTCTCCGTCTATGCTAACAACTCCGACCCGGCGTCCGTCGTAGTGAATAACGAAGTCGTGGCGGTCAGGTCCTCTCGACTCAAACCAAGCAACGTGCTCATCCCAATCAAGAGGACCGTCCTGTAAGCGGAAGTGACGGTACACTTTAGGGTTTGATCGCCATGCCAAAATGAGTTCCAGATCGTCGTGTTCGAGCGGCGAAACGTAGATCGAACGATCGCTATCAACGAGTGTTGCACAGGGCTTGCAGAGCGTGCGTGTTTCGTCCCCATCGTGGGCCTGTTTGGCTTCGGTTGGGAGTCGACAGTCGTCACAGGTAGTCATCATATGAACGAGACACGCCCGGTGCAAAATACGTATTCATCATCTTACTGGATTTTGCTAAATGAATTCGATCTCTCGAATGTCCACTCGGAAGCAAATGAGAGGTGCTGTCCGTCGAGTGTCTGCAAAGACACCACGTTTCAGAAAGGATTACGAGTCGGCAATGTCCTGAATAACATCTGCAATCCGCTTTGTACCTCGACCATCGACGAGTTCTCGACCGAATTTCTGGCGCTCTCGTCGGAGCCTAGCATTCGACATATACTCTTGGATCGCACGCCGAAAGGCGCTTTCTCCAGCCTCACGCTCGAGGACGGTTGCGATATCACGGTCGTGGAGGGCCGACGCGATACGTTCTTGATTGTCTACGACTGGATGACTCACAATCGGTGTTCCAAGTGCGAGAAGTTCGTAGGTGGTAGTGCTCGCCGTACTCACGGCGAAATCGGCCTGGAACATCCGCTGTGACAGATCGTCGGGATCGCGGATCGGTCGAACAGGAGTGGAGACTTCTTCAGCAGCGCGGTGGATATCCCGTTCCTGTCTTTCGGAGAATCCCGGGCCGACGATTGCATCGACACGTATATCGATTCCATCGAACGCCCTAATCGCTTTAGGCGTCTGTTCGCACAAATCGCTTCCGCCCATCGTTATGAGGGTTCGCTCGGGCTGTTCGCGCCACGGTGGGTCCTGCACAGCTTGCTCCGTGATCGACTGTCGGAGTAAGAGGTAATCCGGACCAAGACACCAGACAGGTTCGTCACCGAGTACTTCGTACTCGAGTGTCGGTGCATACAGATTTCCATTAACAACGACGTCCGTACAAACCTGGTACCGTGTATCATCTGAAACGAGTACGGTTGGAACCTCGTCTCGAATTTCTCGCTGGTAGTCAGCATCTGCTGCGTACGAATCGATGAGTATGACATCGACTTCTTTGCCTAACTGGTCAACAACTTGTCCAGCATTAGTTCGCGAGGGAAGTTCAATAATATCCACGGTCGTCGGACACACTGATGTAACGCTCTCCGGTGTCGTAGTCGCGTATCTCACCCGGTGACCACGCCTGAGCAATTCCTCTGCTATCGCACTACTGCGGAAGAGATGTCCGTATCCGATTTCCGAATTACCGTCTGCACGTATCGTAACGTCCATTATACCTCTTTCTGCTCAACTGACTCGTTGATCGTCATTAAATTGTTGTCGTCGACGTAGCGAATTGCATCACGAACCGGAAGGGTGTCTTTGTACGGAACGTTTTCGTAGATACGTCGAATGACTTCGTAGTCTTCAGACTCGTCGAGAGTCAATCGGAGATCCGAGCGATTTTGCATCCACTCTTCGTCAAAGACCTGCTCGGAAGTCACGTTGACGAGCGTGAACTGGTCAGGATTCTCCCGATAGTACGGGGTAACGTGTTCTCGGTGGTGGGATCTCGTCGCCTTCTGGGAGAGTTCTTTGAACGCTTCTGCTGTGAACGCTTCGACGTCGAGACCGCGCGGAAAGGTACGGTCCAATGTGTTAGTCGCGTAGTCGGCGTTAGATCTCTCGAGACGTTCGACGACCGTATCAATAGTCTGTGAATCGATAAGCGGACAGTCACCGGTCACACGAACGATAACCGTGGGATCGTACTGATTGATGACTTGGTCGAACCGACTCAGCACGTTCGATTCGCTTCCGCGTATGACCTCGGCTCCGAACTCCGGTACACACTGTTCAATAACGTCATCCTGAGGCACTGTGGAAGTTGCGACCACGACATCGATCACGCTGTCAGCTTGGGCAACGCGCTTTGTGACGTGCTCAAGTGTTGGTCGGCCATCGAGTGGATACATGACTTTTCCAGGAAGGCGAGTGGAACCCACTCGAGCCTGTATTACGGCAGTCACGTCAGTCATTGGTGAGGAAATACCGGGGGAGGTATCTTACTACTATTGGTACTACAAGGTATAGGTGTAGCAACCATACATCAAACATGCATAATGTATTCAATCTAACGGACAGTCAAAACAGAAATGTAGGCACGGATAGTAGCAGGCCAGTGTTAATGGCTCTCCAGACATTCAAGGCTGTACTTTCGTTGTTGCGAAGGCAGGGGTTCTCAGCAGTTGCCGAAAAAGGTGGGGAAAAAATTTCATCAGTATTTGCTAATCCGTTCCGTAGTCTTCACAATGTCAATAAGCCTGTATGGATTTCATCTGATATGGATCTAAACTCTTATTGTTTCGACAACACTGAATATATGATCGCTCAAACACAAGCTAACCAAGATATTGAGCTGAAAATCGATACGTCGGATGTAGATGCGATTGAAGTGCCAGTTGTTGGTGCCGAAAACAGCCATTCAGTGACGATTTCTACACCAACTACGAATCACCGAATAGCTATTGATGACACATATGATTACCCATTACATATATGGAAAGTAATTGATGTATCCGAGTCAATGGATAGTGTACCGCTGCAAGTGTCGTCAACCGGATCTACAACCGAAAAGGGTCTTTTCGGTCGGTTTCCCATCGGTAACAATACTGATACCGGTACTCGCGTAGGGCTACCTGCTATTCGTCCAGAACAACATCAACCACCAATCTTCTTGATCTCTATCGATACGCTTCCGTATTCTGAACACGAGTCCCTACAGCCGATTGTGAATGCCCTCGGACCAGATGCAGCAGTGCCAACTGAACCACGAACACAAGCACACTGGACACCACCATCACACGCGTCTATGGTTACAGGAACACATCCAGGGGATCATGGTTACGTTGGTCACGGAAAAGCAGCAGGTGACGAACGACCAATCAACCCTAATCGAACAACGATTTCTGAACTGCTGACTGACAATGGGTACAAATGCTCTGGCCTAGTCAGTCACACACGTCTTCTTCCCGAGTTTGGATTTGGCCGGGCATGTCACAGATATCACGCAGATGTGATGGGATACAGTGATTGGATAACCAGAACCCACGATTCCCGCAAGAGTATCTCTCAGGTGATCGAGTGGATTGACGCTGACCTGCAGGTGAGAGATCACAGCTTGTTCTATTTCATGCACGTCTTCGATCCTCACTATCCGTATCTTCCGCCGCTCGAGCGACTTGAAGACGATAATTTGGATCTCTCCAAACCATCTCAGTACCGCGAACAATTCGATACTGCCCGTGGAGAGACAGGCGATTACTTCCGTATGTACGAGGACGACCACAACGTAGATCCTGAACTAGCCGCTGAGATGGAACGCTATCATTCGCAGTCGATTGAGTATACTGCTGAACAGGTCTCCCGATTTGTGGATTATCTCCAGTCAGTTGACCTATTCAATGATGCATTGATCATCATCACTGGCGATCACGGCGAAGAGTTCGGTGAGCGAGGATTCTTCACTCATAATTCACTATACGATCGGAACATTCGTCCATTCATGACAATCAAACCACCAGCATCTGCTGAATGGTCCGTTCCTGACGCCGTCGACACGATCGACTTCTTGCCGACGATCGCCCACGAAATAGGTGTAGACGTACCGGAACACTGTGCTGGTGAGCCTCTACAGACCAAAAATGACGATTCAGAGCCTCGGATAACTGAGCGAATCACGCCTGAACGATACAATGTTGCCGTCGAGTTAGATGGTATCAAAGCAATCTTTACGTACGGCTCCGGATATCCCGACCGGCCTACAGCCGATGTAATTGACGCCGGTCCAATCTTAGCAGAGTTCTATGATCTCGAAGATATCCGAAAAGGAAACTTTTCGGAGCTCGACAATCCGTCGAATGCATCTGATTTAGAACGGATTGCCGAAGAGTTTGCAAAGTTGGAGGTTAAAGGGCGAGATGAGTCATCTGCATCTGCAACGCGTCCATCCCAGGAGACGGAAGAACGTCTGAAAGATCTGGGTTATATGTGAACAGAGATGTAAAGTTTATAGAAATATCGTGACGACAATAGTCGAAATCTTTCTCAGCTAGTTGGGGTAGTCGGTTTCTCGCACTCTATATGGTGTCCCCTCGTTAGCTAAACGTTCGATTTCGGTGCACGCGCGTTCAGTTGACCCAGATGCAAAGTAGTATTCCCGATCAAAGGACGAACTGCCACTTCCAAGTATCGAGGCAAGTTTGTCCGCTGATGAGATAATAGTAGCTGCACCATCATCAACTAGTGGCTGCAGTATTGACGATCCTGGGCAGTCGTAAACGTATGTCTCGAGTCCAAACGCTAATCCCTCATAGACGGCTGTAGAACCGACGCCAATTTGGACGCTTGATTCGGCGAACAGTTTGTACAGCTGACGATCCGAATTATCTATGATCTCGAAGTCAGCCTCGAGCAACCATGGATACTCTGTTTCCCATCGGTCATACTCACCGGGATGGAGTTTGTACACAATCTTGTAATCGACCCCCGGATGTTGATCAAGTTCCATTGCGAATTTAGAGAGCTGCTTGCCGATCGTCCCCTGTGAGATGAAGAGGATTTGGTCTCGAGGACGAACGTTCTCATATTGGTTCGTGGATTGATCCAGATGTGGATACCCAACAGGAATGACGCGATTGTCCGGTATAGGGAACTCAATATCTTTTCCCCAAAATTCACCCCAAGTTAGAAGGTAATCAGGAAATGTTGTTTTTGTCCGATCACCACTGTATGAGTACCCAAGGTGATCTGGGTATATCACGCCGTGCTGTAGTTCGATAACAGGAATGCCCTTCTGCTTACAGGCTTCGATGAACATATGTTTTCCATAGCTGACGACGACGACAGCGACTTCTGGGTCTATTTTGTCAAGCAACCGTTTGTACAACCAGAGCCTGCATCGTCTGTTCCGCAAAAGACGTTGTACCTTATTTGAGAGTTTGATTTCAGTATTAAATCGTTGATGGATCCCCTCTTGAACGTCATTAAGGTAGTCCTTTTCCTCGGGAGAGAGAGTGATATTATGCAAGCCGAGTTTACGCTGGATTGTCCCTCCGTAGATTATGAATTCAAGATATCGTAGTGACTCCGTTTTCGCTGGTGTTCGATGTTTTAACAGGTACGGTTTTTCGAAGTGGACGCTATTGAGCGATCCCTCTTCGTGAATCGGATCACAGTAGATGTCCCACCAGTACCCGTCTAATTTCTTCTTTCGCCGTTGATGTCCGACGAAAATCACGTCGCTTTTCGATGTTAGAAATGGATTCCGATGGAACAAATTCCGAAGCCAAATTTTTGCACCTTTGACGTGGTCATTGTTATCTAGATTTACCGAAGTGTGTGCTTGTCCGGTACCAGATTGCTGTTTGATTTCTTGGTAGGTGCTAAATCGAAGTCGCTCCCAGATGGGGACTCCATCTATTTTGAGATTGAATAAAGAATAATCACGTTCAAACTCCCTGAACTCCACCATATCGATCATCGTAATAGTATATAAGAGATGGATCAATAAAAGACTACAGTCTTTGTGCTATCGTGTCCCAATAGTTTTAGTCCTTCGGAAAAATGAATCTTTCATCTAGCACAAATATCATAGTAAGCTATAGTGAGTAGTAATGTAATTCATGAAATCAGGTTTTTGATCTTCTTGCTAATGCTTTTACCAGCGAATTCACGGAAGACTTTAGAGAATGGTGAGATCTGTTTAGAAGAAATCTCTCTGGACCTTACGGTGCAACCACCGAGTACATCTTGGAGTAACTGATACAAGAGAAAGAGTTTAAGACCACAACAGGAGGAGTTCGGAATAGCCGATATGAAACCAAGTAAAGGTGTCGTGTATATTGCTACTGGCGAAGAATACGTTAGAGAGGCCACTATGTCTGCAAAGAGTTTGAAAGACCATATGCCAAATATCAAGATTTCATTATTCACTGATGTTTATATGGATATAGAATATTTTGATGAAATTCATCTAATAGAAGATACAAGAGGTGATTATGGTGATTCCATTCTTCAACCCGAAATGGTTTGCTATGAAAGAACACTTTTTATCGATACAGATACATACATCACTGATGATATTTCTGAACTATTTTGCTTATTGGATGTGTTTGATGTTGCTGCAGCACATAATCCAGGAAACAGAACAACTTCAGAAGATAGAGGATATCCTGCTCAGAACGTCCCAGAATCTTTTCCCCTTTATAATACAGGGGTATTAGTTCTTAAACGAAATGAATCTGTTTTCGATCTGTTAACGAATTGGAAATCAATCTATCAAGAGCATGTTTCTAAAACAGAGAGCGCACTCAACCAACCAGCATTTCGAGAGGCGCTTTATCACAGTGATGTCCAAATAGCTACATTATCTAACGAATACAACTGCCGGGTTCGATACGGTGGTTCCACAGGGTTCCTCACATCAGACGTTAAAATTGTACATGGTCGTCACCCTGAGAACCTAGCAGAGATCGCAAAACTACTGAATTCAAAATCTGGAATGCGGGTTTTTTCATATAAATGCTACCCACTTCGAATTGACACTAGTTCTCCAAGTATCCGTTTTTACCTGCGGACAATATTTACTGAAGAACAGAAACATTATACATATCGTGGACGGTTCTTTAGCTCAATAAGTAAAAGAGGAATCATAGATACACTGAAACGAGTTAGTAGGGATATTAAAAAGGCGATTTTTGAATGAGTAAATTCAACCGGTATTGTATAGATTGATAACCGCTGGATCTATATATTTGCTGATTGATGCGGCTGCTGGACGTTATAGCAGTGTGTGCGAACTGGACAAAGCCTTCTCCAACGCTTGCTCAACTGTCAACCTAGAAGTTATGGAAGCGGTCAACTCAAGCTTTGAGGGTGTAAATCCATTTTTTGACGTAGTTTGATTGACGTAGTCGAGTTGACCGCTCAGTCTTAATCGAGAGAGGGCAGTCAGATGGCCGTAGCCATCAACGAGAAACACGGTGACGGAGAGATCGTGTTTCTCGGCCAGTCAATGAAGGAATGCAGCTGCTGGATCAGTTCCTCGTCGTCCAAAGACTGCGACATCGAGAATTAGTATAGAGCCTACGTCTATTGCAGTATATACCCAAGACCCGTTCCCGTTTATCCTGACAGCGGTTTCATCAATAGCGACCCACGACGGCTTCGCCGTCGGCGGGTCTGGGGCGCTATCAGCCAGCCGATATACCCAGTGACTGATCGCTTGATGAGAACGTTTGACGGGGATCAAGCGGAGAATTGTTTGTGTCTCTCAAAGTGAACATCTGGTCGCGTGGAGGCGGACGGCGACGCCCGTCAGGGTGTTCGCCGTCCGCTCCCAAGGTTTGTCAAATTCCGCCGCGTAGCACTCGCTGAGCAGGTCTGTGAGCATTATTCCAAACCTAATCTATGACCTGCTCACCTCTCAAACTGGCCTAACTAGACAGTGCCCTCTGAACAAAAAGTTCTAACTGCTACTATAGATGTTGCCATCATTCTGTCTTTCCATTGACTTCTAGTATTTCACTTGATACACATAGTAACGCAACGCTCATCAGAAAATGTCTATTCCCGGTAATATCGAACGAAAAAAGAGCAGATACAAACCAAAAGAAGGCAAAAGCAATTAAGAATGAGTAAGTCGAATCTGACGCAGCCTGCTTATATCGGTATATGCGAATTATCCCTATAAATACCAGAGAACTCATTAAACCAAATCCAATAAGCCCTAGCTCTATTAGTATTTCTAGGATGATATTATGTGGATATAGTATAATGTCTTCTCCTGTCCGTAAAACTCCATAGGATCCAATACCATGGCCAAAAAGAGGAGATTGCAACCATTGTTCAAACGAGAATTGGTAGTGTTCTATCCGCGCTAATAACGAAGTTTCTGTCTGATTGGGTAAAAATAGACGAAGTGTTCGTCGAACAATACGGAAAGAAGTCAAATCAACCACACCTGCGGAAATAGCAATAGCTACTCCAGTTCCTCCAATAAGTCCGGTAAGTCCCAGATCACGAACCTCATGTGGTAATTGTATATGATACCGGTTGTACCACATCTGCAATAGTACGAACAACCCAATAGCAGCGAAGAGAGCTACTAGAGCGCCGCGGGAACTGCTTAAGAAAATTCCCAGTATATGAATGCTGGTTAAAATAATAAGTACTATCCGTTTATAGAAATTTTGAGTTTTACTCAACCAGTAGATGAATATTAGACCAGCAATCCCCATTATCCGGCTTGGAAGTAGATACGCTCCCTCACCAATGGAAAATCCTCCATTAAGCGTTCCTGATATGTACTGAAAAATGACTAGAGTTGATAATAAAATCCCAAATGTTACAATAAGCCGAAGAAAGCGAGCAAACCGGACATTTGATTGGGCAATAATTAATGCTCCACCAATCGACCCAGGGACTACAGTAAATAATCTTAATAATTTAAATTGTGCATAGGTACTACTATTTGACCAAGTGGTTGATAGGACCACATATAGTATAAATATCAAATAGATCATAATAAATATCTGTAATATAGGACTTATTTTCCAATCATCTCGAAACCAAAGGAGAATGGCGATCGATCCTGAAAGAGCCAACAATATTATTGTAATATCGACTGGAATCCAAGTCAATACAGGATGGGTTTTATAAGCGCCTGAGAAGAGAAACGCTATAAAAATTGCTTCAAATGACAAGATCTGTCGTAGACTCCAAGAGTGCGTCTTATTAGCCACACACCATATTGACTGACTACAAATTAAAGTATTTTCATCAGACCGGGTTTCTCGTAGGCAAGACTGATGATCAGTTCCTTCAAGCAAAGATATAACTCTACAGTGGACAAGTTACTCTCTGCGGGTAAGGTTCTACCAGTAGTTGGCGTTACCTTCCAAAGCGCGCTTTCGCAACCATGCTAATGTCGTACTCGCGACGCTCAACACGAACAAATACGTGAATAGGGGCAATTAGTGAGAAACGAGAGATCAAGATGTGCCAAAAGAACTATTGACTCCATTCCCAGTATTTGAAAAATTGATAGAGACAATAGCCAAACAGACTACTAGCGACAGGCACTTCCAGTATCCGAATATATATACTGGTGGACAAACAAACGTCGGATATGACTCAAAAAAACATCATACTAATAACTGTTGATTCACTACGAGCGGACCACGTGGGATGCTATAATTCTTCTAAAAATACTACTCCATTCCTTGATAACCTAGCTCAAACCGGCATAAAATATACTAAGGCATATGCAAATGGCCCCCGTACATCAGCATCCTTTCAATCTATTCTTGCCAGCCGATATCCTCTAGAATTTGGAACAACTACAGAGCTTACAGAAAATCACACACCAATAGCAGAGCAATTCAAACAAGAAGGCTATCTCACAGCAGGATTCCATTCAAACCCGTATTTATCAACGTCTTATGGATATGACAGAGGATTTGATGAATTTGACGATTCACAAGATAATACGTCATATACAACAAAGATTGGGAAGGAATTAAAGAAATATGTGGACGAAAAAGGACATTTATACAACACCTTGCGGAAATCGAAGAGATATTTTGAGTCGATTACAAATACAGATCATTTTCCTAATTCAAAATCAGTGAATAAAAATATAGAGAGATGGATCTCAAATGACCCTTCTGAACCATTCTTTTTATGGATTCATTATATGGATGTACATTCTCCGTATGATCCTCCAGATGAGCATATCATGGGAGACCACATAGGGGTAAAAAAGAGATCTGAACTAAATAATAAGATCCTTTCTAATCCTAAAGACATATCTGATAAAGATATAGAAATACTGAAAAATTTATATGATGGTGAAATTCGTTATGTTGATAAGGAAATTGGAAATATATATAAGAAATTAGAAAATGGGGGCTTGCTAGATAATACTGCTATGATCGTAACATCTGATCACGGCGAAGAATTCAAAGAAGATGGTGATTTCTTACATGCTGGCCCATCTGCTCGAAAGGCATCGAAACTGCGAGATGAACTTCTTCATGTTCCGCTCATCATCATTCCGTCAAGTAATGATAATCAAACAACAATTGATGATAGGCTCGTGAGTTTGATCGACCTCCCACCAACGATAACGGACATTGCAAATATCGCTACTCCTGATAGTTGGAAAGGCACCTCTGTGCTTGAAGGTGGCAAAAAAGAGCATGTATTTGGCGAATATTGGCTAACTGATGTCGATCCAGCCGCTCCCGCGTGTTCCATTCGAACAAACAATACTAGAGTCATCTTTGATGGAACAGATGACAACTACCAAAAAATTCCGGAACAAATATCAGACGGAAAGTTCAATAGATTGAAATCTGTAATCGAAAATCATCTTGAACAAGTGAAAGATACCGATAAAGTTATTTCCTCTGTCGAACTTTCTGATGAACAAAAAGAGAGACTCAAACAGCTTGGGTATCTCGCCGAATAAAACCTACAAACTTACAGAACATATATGCCATCAATCTGTGTGATTACGACAGTTCATCCTGCACTGAATTCGCGAGTCTATCATAAAGAGATAAAAGCAGCAGTAGAAGGCGGATTTGCCGTTTCTATGGTAGTCCATGATCCACCTACGAATGTTGATACGGAAGTTAGCTTTCGCTCACTAGGTCAAGAAAATAGCCGTATTCATCGATGGTCACATTTACCCCGCGCATACAAACTTGCACGGAAAATAGATGCGGATATATATCATTTTCATGACCCTGAATTGCTTCCCGTCGGAGTGTTGTTACAGCGGCAAACCGATGCAAGCGTCATTTACGATGCACATGAAGATTATGGATACAATGCTCTCGAATTTCGGGATTGGATTCCGTCGCCGATTCGCCCGGCCATAGCTAAGTCGTTTCCAGTTATTCAATCCGCGCTTGCAAACCGTCTAGATACCGTTATTACAACATCTGAGTCAATCGCGCAACAATTCCGTGATCTCGGGCATGAACGAGTTGAAGTAATTCATAACTATCCTCGAACAAAGGATATTGCAATAGGAGACCCACCAGAATTACCAACTAGTGACATTTCATTAGTCTACGTAGGAAGCCTTGATCAAATGCGTGGTCTTCTACCAATGCTCAAACTCGTACGTGAACTCGTTGATCGTAATGAAGATGTCAAACTATGGTTACTTGGAACATTTTCAAATAAACAAAACGAGGAAAGTGCAAAAGAATTCATAGAGAAGCACAATATCGAGAACAATGTCCAGCTTTTTGGACACGTACCATACGAAGATATTTTTTCGTATTTAGAAGCCTCAGATATTGGTCTTTGTTTGGTGGATGAAAAACGCTTTGAACATGCTATTCCAACAAAAATATTTGAGTATATGTATGCCTCAACCCCTGTACTCGCGACTGACGCCACTGGAACGCGCTCTTTCATTACAGAAGAGACAGGTCAATTTGTGAGTCAATCAAATGTTAATATCCAGGCAGATATAATACAAAATCTCAATTCAGATCGGGAGCGACTCGATAATATGGGAGAAAAAGCAAGAAAGAAAGTCGTAGAAGAATATAACTGGGAACAAGAAGCAGAAAAACTCACTTCCATTTATAAGTCGTTGCTGTGAACCTCTATCAGATCATTCAAACCAATATCATTATCTATCTGACTATAGGAAACGAGCCCCGAATTTTTCGTACCTTGACGAGGAGATAATAATCACATTCCGTAACATTTCTTTGCCGTACTCAGGATAATACGGAGCTGTCTCAACGGTAACCTTTTCGTGTCCGAACGGTACTACCGAAACCACTGATTCCTCTGTCGAATTCATAACTTCAATCTGATTATCTACCATCCGCGCGTCGAACTCCGGATGCACATGCAACCGACTTATTACTAGAGAATCCTCGCTGTCGATCCGATCGGCTATTGTCCAGACGCCAGACTCATGCTCGATCTTCCGATTGTGCTTATAGCTCGGACGACCGATCCCATTTACTGAATAAGAAAGCTCTACTGTTTCTGTCGACTCATTGAATACCACTGTCGGATCGAGGCGACCCCAGAGCCAGAACGACGAGGCCATTCGAACTGGCTCATCCTTACCTACCTGTACCGTGTTGTGGCTTCGAATACTTCGAGAACGTTGGCGACGAGCTCCCGCTGCGTACTCATAAACCCCCGTGTCGGTAAACACTCGCTGCCCATCGATCCACAAGCAAATCTGTCCGGGATGAGCGTGGGCATGGGCGGGGATATGTGGAACTGCGATCTCGTGTGCCGCCACGAGCATTCTGTCATCCCCGTCACCGAGCCAGTAGAACCCGGAGTCATCCATCCGCACCGTCTCTGCCTCAGCAGGGGAATCAATCACTCCGACTTCCTGAGCGTACGTCAAACAGTTATCCAGAGCAAGCGCCTCACCGAACGCGGAGTCGTTTAGGAGTGGAATCCGACCGTCCGGCGGCCGTAACCGTTCCAGAAAGCGTACACTTTCGGCAGCACATTTAGAAATCTCATTCGACGCCTCACCAATCATGGCCAATAGTGAGTGCGCAGTCAAATACCGCTGACAGACGATTGCGTGATACATCGGGGACCGCTCGAAGTGGCCACCATCTTCAAAGAACTGATTCGAGGCCGCTCGTTCAAACAGTCGCCGACCCTGCTGGCGCCATCTACCCTCGTCGAGATAGACGCCTGCAATCACGAGGGCAACCGCGTTCTCGATCAGGTGGTTTCCACCGACACCGTATTCGACGTTGTCCGAGAGGAACGCCGCATTTTTGTATACGAATCTTCGGATGTCTCGAGAGAATTCCGGTGACAATTGTTCACTGAACGCCGCTTCGTACCGACTCCAGTTACAGATACGTAGGCAGACCGAATGCGGCATCCACTCCTGCCGGAGATAGCCCGGTTCTGCCGCGACCGGATGGCCGTCGATCCACTCGTTGAGCCAGTGGCGGTGAACTCGCTGCTGTTCGTCGGGAAGCGACTCCGGCTCCGAATACCCAAGCCAGACCCATTGCAAATGCTCGAATCCCCAGCACTTCAGTTTCCAATGCAGGGATTGGTTCTCCAGCCTGTCAGGCAATAACGATACGTGTTCGCCGTCAGGGCACTCTACAGACTCGTTTAGAAACGTCAGGGTTCCGTTTGCAGATTCCGCTGCCTTCTCCCGGCACATTCCGCTTTGCGACACCGTACTCTGTTGGAGTTGTACCGTGTTTTCCCGAATTGGTCCAACAACTGCTGTTGGATCCTCAGGAACGCGCTGTTCGTATCGTTGATTGATGTCTACGGGAAGTCGAGGAAGCAACTCCGCCTTGAGTGATCGCTTAAAAACCCCGGCAAGCTGTTCGGGACGCCTGTTGATCGCAGTGCCGAAGAGCGTTAAATAGTCGGTCATGAGAACTACACTTGATACACGTCGAAACCGGCGGCCTCCCAGCGGTCCGTGTCCAACATTGCTCGTGTGTCGACGATCACGCGCCCCTTCATTCGATCCGCGAATGTGTCTGGGTCGAGTGCCCCGTACTCCGGGTGATCGGTCACAATTACGGCAGCATCGCTCCTGTCGAGGCTCTCTTCCAGCGACGACAACTCTATATTCTGTATCTTCTCCTTCACGTAGGGATCAGTGAGCCGAATGTCCCCGACCTCTGACTCCACGAGACGATCAACCAGTGCGAACGCTGGACTTTCTCTCGTATCTGCGACACCTCCTTTATAGGCGACTCCGAGTATTGTTATCGTTGAACCCGCTACCTCCCCAAGCGCAGCCGAGAGAAGTTGTCTGACGAATGCAACCATCTCGTCGTTAACTGTCCGAGCAGTCTCAATCAGCATCGGAATATCGTTTCCGTGGTTCAAAAACAGTGGATCGATCGGGATACAGTGCCCTCCTACACCCGGACCCGGACGCAGGATTTCCACGCGCGGGTGCTCGTTTGCAAGTGCTATCGAGTCTCGAGAATCGATACCGAACTCCTGAGATAACTTTGCTATCTCGTTCGCGAACGCGATGTTCACGTCTCGGTAGGCGTTCTGAATAAGTTTGACGAATTCTGCTGTAGTGGCGTCCGTCGTCCTGATATCCCCCGAAACGAACGAGTCGTACAGTGCGACGATCTTGTCCGTAGGCTGACCGCCAACCGTCCCGACGAGTCTGTCGTTCTCCCGAAGCTCTCTCAACGTATTTCCGGGTAACACCGTCTCCGGACTGTATCCAAGTACAATATCCTCTGACACCGAGAGCCCTCCTCGTTCAATAATTTCTCGGAGCCTCTCAGCCGTTGTCCCTGGCGGTACCGTTGAGGAGAGGATGGCAGTGTCACCCGGACGTAATAATCCGGCGACTGTCTCTCCAGCAACCTCTACGTACGAGAGGTCCGTTCGATCGAGATCCGTATCATACGGTGTCGGTACGCAAATTATGTGAAATTCCGCCGGCCGGGGATCCTCAACGATCGACAAATCATCGTCGAGGGCTCGACTCACGAACCGCTCGAGGTCCGGCTCCTCGAACGTGAAATCCCTGTTCTCGAGATTTTGACGGTGCTGTGGATCCGCGTCGAATCCGTATACTTCGTAGCCGGAATTCGCGAGGATGGCTGCTGTCGGAAGCCCAACGTATCCGAGTCCGTGTACACAAATGCGTGGTTTGTTGTCTGTCATTCGTATCCGAGAGTGTCGAGTATTCGTTCTCCTGCCGTTCCGTCACCGAAGGGGTTCTCCCAATCTGATTTCATCGAAAGCATTTCTCGAGTCCCATCCGTGATCCCTGCTGCCTCTACGCCAACGATCTTATTCGCGCCAACTTCCACCGTCTCCGGTCGTTCGGTGTTGTCTCGTAAAGTCACACAGGGAGTTTGCAAGATACAGCTCTCCTCTTGAACACCTCCTGAATCGGTGAAGACGATCGTAGCATCGTCTTCCAAAACGAGGAAGTCGAGAAATTCCTGGGGTTCCACGAGTTGGATGGATTCGGGTACGTCGATTTCGAATGCCTCGATCTGCTTTTTCGCCCGAGGATGAATCGGGTATACGACGGGAAGATCGTCCTCTTCGGCGGCCGTCGCTACCCCATTGAGTAAGGAAACGAACCGCTCTCTGTCGTCGACGTTCTCTGCACGATGAGCTGTCAGCAGTGCGAATCGATCTTCTACGCCCAGCCTAGAGCGAACGTCACTTCGTTCGTGAGCGATTTCGACATTCTGCATTACGGCATCGACGATCGTATTTCCGGTAACCGTGATCCACTCTTCTGAAAGTCCCTCTTCGAGTAACTGATCCTGCGACGTCTCGGTCGGGGGAAACAGATAATCGGCAGCGTGATCCGCGAGCCGACGATTAACTTCCTCCGGCATGTCTTGGTCGAAACTTCTGAGTCCTGCCTCGACGTGACCGACGTCGATTCCGTCCATTTTGGTCGCCGCAATCGTTCCGGCGAGCACCGAATTGGTGTCACCCTGAACGAGTACGACTTCAGGACGTTCTTCCTCCAGAACTGATTCGATCTCGACGATCATCTTCCCGGTTTGCTCTCCGTGGTCACCCGATCCCACCGCCAGATTATATTCCGGTGTCGGGAGTGCGAGTTGGTCGAAGAATACCGAATCGAGTTCGTCGGAGTAGTGTTGACCGGTGTGGATGATCGAGAACGATACATTCCGTCGTTGACAGGCACGAATAACCGGAGAGAGTTTAATTATCTCCGGTCTCGTTCCTAGTACGAAACATAGGGTAGAAGACATCGTCTTGGTCTTTCGTCAGGTGTGTGAATTCTGCGACCGGACTTAAAAACTCGTATTCGTTACGAACGACCCGAATTCCTAGTGATGGTCGCTAAATACTCATTGGAGATCGTTTCCCAGTTAAAGTGCTCGACGACGTACTCCCGCCCAGAGACAGCGAGTTCCCGTCGTTCGTCTGTATTACTCTGGAGTTGTCTAGCTGCCGTAACCAGCTCATCGCTGTCACCCGGTTCGATAACGATCCCGGCCTCTGCCTCCGTGAGGATCCGTTCGGCCTCTCCGTGAACTCCCAAAATAACCGGAAGTTCCGCCGCCATCGACTCGAGTAGCTTCGACGGAATCACCGTCTCGAAGACCTGACGTGGCTTCAGGTGGACGAGTGCAACTTCAGACTCTCGGAGAATATCTGGCACTTCCTCTTTCGGTCGACGTCCGGTGAACACGACATTGTCGAGATCGGTCGCTCGGGCTTCGAGTTCCTCGCGTTCAGCCCCATCGCCAACCAGCACGAACTGGACGTCGTCTAACTTCGGAGCGGCCTCGAGGACGACTGCTAACCCGTGTGCCCGACCGATCGTCCCGACGTACGAGATCGTGAATTCGTCGTCAAACTCGTCCAGAACTGGAGAGCCGCCGTCTTCGCTTTGATAGAACTCGAGGTCGATCCCGTTGGGGTGAAACGCGATTTTCGATCGATCAACTCCACAGTCGACGATCGGGTCGATGAACGCCTGCGAAACGACGACGAGGTGATCAGACCGTCGGTACAGAAACGTCACCGTTCGATTCAAAACCCAGATCACAAGCTGATTATCGAAGTCGCTGACTGCCAGGATCGACTCGGGCCACAGGTCGCGGACTTCGAATACGAACGTCGCACGACGAACACGAGCAATTACCCAGGCAGAAACCCCAGTGAGCGGCTGTGGCGATGTTGCGACGACTGCTGTCGGAGACGTGTATCGAATTCCAACGATCATCGAGATAAGCATGAACCAGACGAACTTCAGACTGCGTCGGATCAAGTTTCCGCTGGGCGAGGTGATCGTTTTCGTGTAAATGACGTCGACGCCATCTCGTTGTTCGCGTCGCAGCCATCGGTTATCGTAACCGTCGTAAATTTCTCCCTCCGGATAATCGGGTGCCGATGTGAGAACGGTCACAGAAGCGTCGTCAGACCAACGTTTAGATAACTCGTCCCATCTCGTCTGAGAGGCCCCTGTTTCCGGTGGGAAGTACTGTGTTACGACGAGAATCGAGTCAGTATCGTCCGTCATTTGGTATCCACGTACGCGTAGGGATCAGGTATACAGTTAATTATCTGGTGTTTGAATTCGGCTAAGAGAAATATTTGCACTACCGTATGTGTCGTCCTAGTACGAGAAATGCCCTCCAACAACGGCAGACGATACCCGAATCTCACTACCGAACGACGGTTCGTCTGCTTTTCACTACCGCCATAAAATCACCCACACATCCTCGAGAACCCCCCAAACCTGCCGAATAACGATCTTCAGATCGAACCACAACGATTGCTTCCGAATGTACTCCAGATCGTACCGCAACTTCTCACTCGGATCCGTACTTTTAGCGCCATTCACTTGCGCCAGCCCGGTCAACCCGGGCTTCACGAACCACCGCTTGCGCCACGCCGGCGCGTCCTCCTCGAGCAACACCTCCTCTTCCGTCCAGGCGGCCCGCGGCCCGACCACGCTCATGTCCCCGACGAGGATCGACCACAGCTGGGGCAGTTCGTCGAGGTGCGTCCGCCGCAACAGCTTCCCGACGGCTGTAATCCGGTCGTTCTCCTCGTCCGAAGACGGCACCGCGGACTCGCCCTCGGGGATCATCGTCCGGAACTTGTAGACGGGGAACGTCTCGCCGAAGCCGGCCGTGCGGTCCTGGCTGTACAACGCCGGGCCGGGACTGTCCAGTTTGATCGCGACGGCGATCACGATCAACACCGGCGCGAACGCGAGCAACCCTACGAGCGCGAACCCGATATCGAACAGTCGCTTGTACAGGTGGTCCAGCGGATCCCACGGCTCGAGGTCAACGTCGACGATCCCGCCCATGTCGTCCTCCGCGACCAACACGCTATCCGCGTACTCCCGGTGGAGCTTCGCGTCGACCCCGAGCTTGTGACAGACGTCGAGCGCGCCGAAGAACTCCGCCCGGTCGGGGTGGCGAAACGCCAGCACGACCGTGTCGACGTCGTACGCCAGCAGCACGTTCTCGAGGCGCGACAATCCCCCGAGGCGCTCCAGTGCCTCGAGGTCGTCCTGAACGCTGCCCTCGAGGCCGTCAGTGACCGCGGCGACGCCGCCGTCCGCGACGGTCCGCACGGAGACGGAGTCGTCGCTGACGCCGAGCACGGAGGGGTACAGATACCCTAGTACTGGCACGTCGATCGCGGGGGTGATCCGCTCCATCTGCTCTAAGTCGTCGCCGACCACTAGCGTCCGGCCGGGATCGCCGGCCGGGCGGCGGTGGATCCAGACGAACCACGCGGGGACCGCGAGCATGAGAACCCCGATCGTCATGACCAGCGTCGCTCGCGGCAGTCGGTGCGACCACTTGAAGTAGCCCAGCGTGGCGAGCGCGAGTCCGCCGACGATCACGCGCCGCTGGGTGAGAAAGATCGTGTCGAGGACGCGCCGCGGCTGGGGTTTGTACAGCGGAACGAGGCTCCCGCCGACCGCGAGGACGCTCAGCAGAACGGCCCAGTACAGCGATTCGCCGGACAGAACGATTACCTCGAGCCGATTGAACAGCGGCACGTGCGTCGTAAACGCCGCCTGAGACAGCTGATGGTTCGCGACGAGCACCGCGCCGACGGTCAGCGAGATCACGCCGAAAACGCTGACCGTGCGGTACTTCCATCCCGTGAACATTCATTACCTGACACGACCGGGGGTTACATAGTGTATTTTATGTTATTTCATGAACATTTGTTCCCGGAACGTTAATTGTACACCTGACACCACATTTAAATTAGTGTCCATATCGAGGTCGTCGAACGCGAACACTCCCTCGAGAACCCGCCGAAAAATCGACGTAATACCCGAAACTCGCCGAAAATTCGTCGATAACCCGCCGAAAACCAACCGAATGCACACCCGTTCCGCCGCCCGTCGGAGTGCGCGGCGGCCGTTCCAGATCGGTCACGCGTGCGGAACCGATCGCGAGGAACGGGTCGCTCGCACGGGCCGAACGGTCACGGTGCCCGAGTGGTCGATCACTCGACCTGAACCGTCTCGCCGTTTTCGACCGCTGCCGTCGTCACGTCGACAGTCCGGTCGCCCACCGCGTACTCGCCGGCGTAGGGCACCGTCACCTCGAGCGAGCCGTCCTCGCTCACCGTCACGTCTCGCTCGTAGGAGATCGTCTCACCCGAGACCGTCACCTCGGTCTCGACAACGACGGTCTCGCCCGGCTCGCCGGTCGACGCGATGGTCGCTCCGGGGACGACGGCGAACGCCGTCGCATCGTCGCCGAGGTAGATCGCCTGGTAGTGCTCGAGCGGCTCGTGCTCGTCCCCGCCGGCACCGCGATCGTCGTGGAGCTGTGCCTGCGTGCTCGTCTCCGGGTACTCGTCGCTCAAATCGGTCGTCACGACGTAGCCGACGTCGTTCTCCGCGAACTCCTCGTACCAGCCGTCCGGATCGCTACCGGTCACGAACTCCTCGAAAGTGGCCTGCGCGTAGACGTAGAGCTCCGACTCCCCGTTGACGAAGTAGTTGTACATCCGGTTGTCGCCCCACTCGCTGAGGACGAAGGTCTCGGGGTACTCCCGGTCGACGTTCTCGGCGTGGTCGTCGATGACCGCTGTAGCCTCGAACTGTGCGTCGCTGTGTGTCGTCTGGCCGAGCATCGACGGCACGAAGAACAGACTCATGCCACAGACCAACAGCACGATCCAGACCAGCGCGACGAGCGTCTTGGCGTCCCCGGGAACGACGAAACTCGGCCGGCGTTCGCCGCCGTCCGCCGCGGTGCCTCGAGCGCCCCTCGACCCGCCGTCGCGCTCGCCCACCCCGCGCTCGCGGAACGGCACCGGATCTCGGGCTAGATCGGCCCAGGACAGCAGCCAGACGAGCCCCATCCCGCCGAACACCGAGAGCGGAACCGCTAATTGCGCCGCGAAGCGCCCCTGAATCGCCGCCAGCGCGAGCCAGAAGACGACGTAGACGGCAAGCAACAGCCAGCCGGGTTCGTAGCGGCGGTACGCGACCCAGCAGGCCCAACCTAGAACGAGGATAGCGAGATAAAAACTGAGTCCGAACTGCGACAACGGTCCGAAGATTATCGCGTTATCTACTGCAAATAGCGACTTCGATTCTGCGAACCCCTCTCTGAAAAACAGGTCGTCGGCCCGGGTTCGAAGCCTCATCCAATCCTCTGGACGTACGTAACGAAACGCAATGAGACCGACGCCGGCTACAATCACTTGGAGTCCAACGAACAGTCCGACAGACCATTCGAGCCGTCGCCACAGCTCTCCGAATCCAGTGACGGTCACGGCACTGAACACGACGAGCAGGGAAACAATTGCGGTAAACCGAGCGTGCCAGCCCCAATGAAAGTGCAGAAACGCGGCGAACAACCCAGTCACACATAGTCCGACCAGAATCGGCACGGTTGTCAGTACGGGTGGGTGACCTGCTCGAACGTCGACGGTGACCTTTAACCCGACGTACGCCGCGACGGGCATGAGCATCAGTATCGAGCCGCCCCAGGCGAACATCGATAGGGTGAGCGCGATCCCGAACGCAACGCCAGCGAGCCACGTCCACGGGCTCCGCAGATGATCGGTAACCGCCGATCGCGACGTCGACTCGAGCGTTCGCCGCTGGAGGTCGACGGCCAACCAGGCGAGCGTCAATAGCGTCACACCCAGCCAGAGGTACTGGTGGAGGCGGTGCTCAAGAAAACCAACCTGCGTATAGACGGCGTGAACGGGCGTGAGCGCGAGAATGCCGACTGACGCGATACCGATACGAACGTCATCGGTGGCGACGAAGGCGAGCCAGTAGACGACGACGCCGAGGAGCACCGTCCCGACGACGGGCAGCCACGCGGCGACCGTATCCGCGGCCCACTGGTCGCCGCCGAGCAACTCGGCGAGAAACCAGTGTGTCGAGTGCGAAAGTGGGCGTCGCTCAATCGCCCCCGTAGGCAGGGTCGTGATCACGCTCGTGTCCGTGACCCCCGATGACTCTGCGAGCAGCGCTTCCGTCCAGTAACGGTAGTAGTACGGATCGTTCGCCGGCGAAACGACTTCGTCGCCGCGAAACACCGACCGATAGTTCCACAGTCGCATCGCGAACAGCACGCCGAGCGCGGCGACGAGCCCCACAGCGGCACGCGGATCGAACGCGATCGGACTCGAGAACTCGCGGTCAAACACAGACCTGTCTGCGGAAATTTCTTCGTCCTCAAGCCCCGCTTGTATGCCCCGCCGACTGGAGACCCGATATTCGCCGTCGACCTTCGTCACGATGTCGCGCGAGACGAGTTCGCCGAACGTCCCCGAGTCGAGCGGCAGTTCGTCGAAGGTCCAGCTGTCGTGTTCGGCGTCGACCGCGAGGACAGTCCTGAGGGCATCGTCCCCGTTATCGTATTCCTTGCAGAAGGTAACTGCCGTGTCAGCGACTTTAGCAGGATCCGGTTTGTCGGCCATTGCGGCGTACGTCTATGTGTGATAGGATAAAGACTGCGAGCGAATACTCGCTTTCAGATAGAAGTTAAGCGATAGAGAACATACATGGTCTGTCAGAAACCGGTGTATTCATTATTTATCCAAAAGTGGTAACACCACTAGTGAACTGTCTCGATAGTGCACTGTACTCGGACTGAATTACTTCTCGATCTCTACTCTAAAAGAAGAGTTCTGTTGAACTATCCTATTTTGGAACCACTTACATTCTAATATTCATGGCATCCTCCCTTAGTGGACGATCATCAGACTCAATTCCTTTTCTATAATGTGCAATATAAGAAACATGGAACTCAGGATGTCCACTCATTGCTCGAGCAAATAGCGTGAATATAAAGTGGACCGGTAATATTTTCGTATATCCTGTTGGGCCCGGGAAACTATAGAAGTGCTCTAGGGACCAATCGAATTTAGAAGATTTCACATCCGCATATGTTCCCCATTCGAACTGCGTCGGGAAGCGATCGTCTTCGGCGGATTCGATGCCCTGTAGTCTGAACCAGAACTTATGAAACCAAAACGGGGTAATATCAGCAATTCGGGCGTAGTAGTGTCTAGGATTCGGAACGAGGACGACGAATGATCCTTCAGGTCGTAATACCCGATCAATCTCTTCCAACGCCGATTGGGGGTCCGGCAGATGCTCGAAAACATATTCTGAGAAAACCAAATCGAACGAGTTATCCTCAAAAGGGAGTCGTTGTCCGTCACCTCTTACTTTCATGTCCATCTGATTTTGTTCCAGACCGTTCATATCTGGATCGATTGAAACAACTTCGCTGTCACGCGATCCGAGTTGTGTACTTATCCCTCTTTTATCTCTCCCTGATCCAAAATGTAGCGCCTTAGAAAAATTTATGCCAGAAAGTATTGCTTTGTAGGTATCTATTCTGCTTTGTTTTGGGGGAGCAAGATATCCGTCGATCCGCGAATTTAGTTTTTTAACATGCTTTCGAATCCCATCTATAGAGCTAGGTTTCAGATGTCGTGGGTTGTATTTTTTCATCGTTTTTCTTAGTCCGATAATAATTTCATAACGGCGAGCGAGTCGCCTGGGGACACTCCCGCAAGCGATTCATACCCCTTGAGAACGGTGTATCCGTGCTCGAGAAGTCCGATAGCACTGTGTGAACCGATGAATTCCGCACCGCCAGTGACGAGTACGTGTGTCATTGGTGATCAGTCGGTCGTGGACTGCGACGCCTGGTCGGTCTCCGCCCCCGGATCGGCGAGCCGACCCGTTTCGTCCCGCAGTCGTTCCTCGGCGCGGTCTCGATCCTCGGGGTAGCCGACGTCGACTCGCCACCCCTCCATCCGAATCGCGTCGATGGTGCGACCGGACTGGATGAGCAGGTCGACCGCGTCCGAGAGTTCGTACTCCCCGCGATCCGAGGGCTGCACGAGGTGGCAGGCGTGGAAGATCGCCGGCGTGAACGTGTAGAACCCCGTCATCACGAGGTTCGACGGCGGCTCGTCCGGCTTCTCGACGACCTCGACGATCTCGCCGTACTCGTTCGTGTCGAGGACCCCGTACCGAGAGGCCTCCTCGTAGGGGACCTGTTCGACGAGGAACGCCGCGTCGGCGCGATCCTCCTGCTGGCGGTTCCTGACGTCCGCGAGGTTCCCCCGGAAGACGTTGTCGCCGAGCATGAGCATGAAGTCGTCGTCGATGAGCGACTCGACCTGCAGGATCGCGTGTGCGAGCCCGAGCTGTTCGCGCTGGTGGGCGTACGTGATCGGGACGCCCCTGTAGGAATCCCCGTACCGATTGATGATCTTCTCTTTCAGGTAGCCGACGACGACGATCAGCTCGTCGGCACCGGCCTCAAGCAGATTGTCGAACACGTCCTCGATGATCGGACGCCCGTCGACCTCGACGAGGGTCTTCGGTTTGTCCTCGGTCAGTGGGCGGAGTCGGGTGCCCTTTCCTGCTGATAAGACAACAGCTTGCATGTGCGACGCACACTTCGAACGCCGGTAAATAACTGTCCCCTGTACTCGCGGCCGCTAGTACGAACGTCCGCTACAGCCCCGTGGAAGGCGGTTCCCGACCGATCCTTCGCGGCTGACCGACCGATCCACCACGGCCGGTCGCGAGGGCGGTCGGCCTCCCCATCCCAAAATCGAGCGGGGGAGCGGAGTCGACAGGCGGAGTCGTGAACCGCCTCCCGCGATGCGGCGGGACAGTTCGGCCGATCGACAGCCGTTCCCGATCGCCTCGCCGATCGGCGTCTCTCGAGCAGCGTCGTCCTAGTACTAGTATCGACCATCACACCGATCGGCCGTCGATCAACCGAGACCCGTGTTTACTAGTAGTGCGTCGATCGATCGACGCCGAGAACGGTACTAGTCCGTCCTAGTGCCCGAATGACGACACGGCTAGGTGGCGTCGGCCGTCGTCAGTTCCTTCAGGAGCTGCAGCTCTTCCTCCTCGGAGATGTGGTCGGCGGTGAGACACGCGTGGACGACTTTGTGCGCGAGCTCCGGGTCGGAGAGCACCCCGCCGGACGACGCGGCGTCGTCCGCGAGCCGTCGTTCCAGCGACTCGAGTCGCTGCGTGACCGCCTCGAGTCGTTCGGAGAGCTCCCCGACCGACTCGCTGGCAGCGAGACACATCTCGCCGGTGTCCGACTCCGTCGACCGGACCGGCGCGCGGGCGTCGACGCCGCCATCGGCGTGGGATTTCGGGGCTCGTTCACCGTCGGATTCGGCCCGCACGACGGTGTCTCCACCGTCGGCTTCGTCCCGTTCGACGGTATTCTCACCGTCAGCTTCGGTCCGCTCGATCGTGCTCTCACCGTCAGCCTCGGTCCGCTCGATGGTACCCTCACCACCGGATTCGGTCCGCACAGCGGTTCGCTCGCCACCTGGCTCGGTCTGCACAGCGGTGCGCTCACCATCGGATTCGGCGCTCTCGGTATCACTTCCAGCGTTCGATTCGGTCCGTTCGAGAGCGACCTCGCCGTCGGTCTCGGGACCGTCCGTCGCTGGTTCCTCAGTCGTCGTTCCGTCGGCGACGAGATCCGACTCCGGTTCCGAATCCGTTCGGTCGGTCTCGTCGACCGTTCCGTCGGTCTCCTCGAACCAGGCCCCGTCGTCGAAAAGCA
This sequence comes from Natronorubrum halobium, assembly GCF_051351675.1. Taxonomy (NCBI): domain Archaea; kingdom Methanobacteriati; phylum Methanobacteriota; class Halobacteria; order Halobacteriales; family Natrialbaceae; genus Natronorubrum; species Natronorubrum halobium. The sequence goes on along the minus strand of NZ_CP195595.1, from coordinate 3,444,033 downwards.
CCTCGACGAACTCGCGACGGTTCGACCAGCTGAACCCGTCGATCGCGTTGACCCGCTGACTGATCGTCGCACTGCTGACACCGAGCGTGTCCGCGAGCGCCGCCTGCGTCGCGTCCGGGCGATCGTAGATCTCCTCGAGCGTCTCGAGCTGTTTTTCGGTTACGTCCGCCGGTTCGAGCGACAGTTCGAGACGCGCGTCGGATCGGCTATCGTGTTCACTCATGGCTGATTCGGCTTCGTCTGAGACGGCTGTGACGCTCTCCGCGTCCGTCGAATCGGCTGCAAATGACTCCTCTCGCTCGTCGCCGTCGGTGTCGCCGGTCGAGTCGTCGCCGTCGGCGGTCCCCGGATCGCCGTACTCCTCGAGGACCTGTTCGACGATCGCGACGGTGGCACCGCTGACGTCGTCCGCGATCGCTTCCATCGAGGCCGTCGGCCGCGACTCTGCGACGTCGAGGATTTTCTTGTGAATGACCGCTCGCGGGACGGTGGTGCTACGCTCACGTGGTTCTCCTGTTGATGATGGTGACTGACTCATTTGCAACCTCGTCGGAGCGACAGTTCACGCCAACAATCCTCGACCCGGCCGATATAGTTTTTTCAGTGAAACAACAAATACACGGATTCGTACAACTATACTGTCGGGCTTCTGTATGGTATTGGAGAGTTTACTCGGGAAAACAGTAGCCGCCGGAATCGCCGGACGTCGGGTTGAATGGAACGTTAACGGCGCTCGAGGCGACGACTACGCCCGGTCTGACGACGGAGATCGATCGGGGCGACCGACCAGTCCGCTGATGACGGCACCGGCGCCCGCGACACGGGTTCTCACCGGCGGTATCGACTGACCCCGATCCCCGCCAGCGCGACGAGTGCGGCGATCGCCCCGACGCCGATCACGCCGTTGCGATCGGAGAGCACGCCGTCGTCCTCGCCATCGCTGTGACTCCGCTCGCCGGCCAGCTCTTCGTTCAGTTGCAAGACGACGACGGTCTGGCCGTGCGAGCCGTCGGGGTGGTAGGTCCACCCGCCCTCCGTCGCGTCGTAGGACTCGGCGTCGGCTATCGGATCGACGTCCGCATCCCAGGCCTCGTGGGTCTGTTGTACGTAGCCGACGAGTTCGATATCGTCCGCGTGCGCGCCCTCGAGTTCGGCCTCGCCGTACTCGACGGTCTCGTCCTCCGGCAGCCCGTGCCACTCGAGGCAGTGGGAGTCGAGGGTGCCGTCCCCGTGTGGCAGGTCCGGATTCGTCCCGAACTGGTCGGCGTCGAGCGGCCGGGTGTAGTGGTCGGTCATCGGGAACTCGACGACGAACGGATCGGCCTCCGAGTGCCAGTCCAGCGGCTCGCCGGTCGGAATCGTGACGCTCGTGTTCGGGACGCTCTCGCCGACGACCGGCTCGCCGGCTTCGTTGACCAGCGTCACGCAAATCTTCCCCGAGCCGTCATCGAGATACGGATCGCGATACTCGTCGCGCGGGTTGACGTAGCTGATCCAGCTCCCGTCGTCGGCGGTCTCCTCGTGGTACAGGTCCCCCTCCTCGGGCACCGGTTCCTCGTACGCGTCTTCGGACACGTCGTCCTGAGCGGCGACCCCGCTCTCGAGTGCCGGACCGCCCCCGTCGCTTCCGCCACCGATCGTGAGTCCCGCGAGCGCACCGACCGCGAGCACGGCGCCGACGAGGATGCCGGTGAGGAGTGCGCGGCGACCGAGGCTGCCGAGTGTTGTGCTCGACGATCCCATGGCTATCCGCTCGAGACGGCTGTTTCGGTCTCGAGCGATCGGGAACCGACCGTGGGCGCTGGCACGAGCGCCCACGCGGCTGCCGCGGGTCGCGTCTCGGGTTCGGTACCGGTCCGGCCTGCGAGTTCGTCACTGGTCGACGGCGGACCACCGTGTCCGGCCTCGACCGGACGATCACTCGGGGTGAGGAGCGTCACCATCGGACTGTCCCTCCACCTCGATCACCCTATATATGAGCAGCGTACAGCGATCGCGGAATGTGACAACGCGCCGATGGGCGGTGGTTACGGAACCGTCCGACGAATCCGCCGCGGATCGAGACGCCGTCGACTGTCGTCCGTGTACTGAGTCGGGAGGCCGTCTGTGGGGTGAGTCGTCGGGCCGTCCGCGTAGTGAGCCGATGCCCCTCTGTGAGGGGTCGGTGAGCCGTTCGCGTGGTGAGTCGTCGGGCCGTCTGCGAGGCGTCGGCCACCCAGGACGCCGCCAGCATAATTCACGGCTAATAGCAAATTATCGAACGGTGGCTTCACCATTAACAATATGACGGCGTCTACCACCGGAGAGCATGAGATGGGTGGCCCGATTTCCGGGCATGAAAGCCGGACACCGGCTCCGGAATACCGTGGTGGGGATCGGATACGTGTTCGTCGTGCTCCCGATCGTCGTCGTTCTCTTCCCGCTGCTCGCCGTGTGGGCCGTGGAATCGAACTATCGGAACGTCGCGGGAAGGCTGTCGGGGCTCCCCGGTATCGATTCCGGAGGCGGCGTGCAAACCGGCTTCGCCGCCGGGCTCTACGCGCTTGCACTCTGGGGAGTGATACTGTGGAGCGGGATGCTGTACGTCGACCTCGGTGCCGAGTCCGAACCGAACGGTGCCGAATCCGAATCGAACGGTGCCGAATCCGATCCGGCCGCTACTATCGACGAGACGGGACCCGCTGACGAGTCGATCGACGAGGACATCTCGGAGGCGGAGCTGCTCGTACTGTTCGAGACGATCGCGTCACAGTGGGGCGTCGAGGTGATATCGACGGAGATGGTGGACGACACGTTCACCGTCGAATACTACGTCGGCGGAGAGACGGAGGAGGAAGTCACCAGTGAGATAGGGACGCTCATCGGTGCCTACATCGATATCGTCGAAGGCGGCCTCGAGTCCGATCGAATGGACGTCACCGCAGTCGACGAGGACGACGACAGCGACGAGGCCTACTGGCACGTCGAATCCGACTGGGCGGAGGCGTACCTGGCGGGAGAACTCAGCGAAGAGGACGTCCTCGATCGGGTGCTGCCGACGGTCGAATCCGCGTGACCGACACCGCACTGCCCTCGGCGAGCGTGCGGAACGCGCCGTCGAAGGGTGTCGCTCCGCGGCGGCGAGCCCCGCGATAGCCGTCGCCGGTCGAAAGGTTATTCCTCGAGAGGGTGCACGACGACGAACGTAACGAGTCGACTCCCGGCCCGTTGGTTAGCCCGCAATGATGCTGTCACACCTCGCTATGGATCGATCCGTCGGCGCTACCGAACTGATACGAAGCGTCCTCCCGGAGTGGACCGTCCGGCTCTTCGAACTCGCAGCCCTGTTCGGTGACGAACTCGTCGTCGTCGGCGTACTACTGCTGTTCGTGACGGCGGATATGTACGGGGCCGTCCGGCGCAGATCCGATCGCCTCGTTTCGGATCGGGTCGCGTTCGTCTCGGCCGTCGTCCTCGGCGGCCTGGCGCTCACGTTCGTGGTGAAGGCGACGCTCGGATTCCCGCGTCCGCCGGCGTCGCTGCAGGCGATCCCTCGAGAGGGAGAGGGGTTCCCGAGCGGTCACACGATGGCCGCAACTATTCTGTGGGGCGCGCTTGCGCTCTGGAGCGGCCGATTCACGCGTCGGCGACGGCTCGGGCTGGCTGCGATACTGATCGGACTCGTCGGCTTCTCGCGGCTCGCACTCGGCGTGCACTATCTCGTCGACGTGCTCGCGTCCGTCGGGTTCGGGGTCGGGTACCTCCTGCTCGCGGAACGGCTCACCGGGCGCGAACCGAGGGCGGCGTTCGCCGGTGCCGCGTTGCTCGGCAGCGCCGCAGTCCTGGTAAGCGGCGGTGCCACCGACGGGTGGCTGGCGTTCGTCGGCTGCGTCGGCGGGGCGGTCGGCTGGTGGCTGACGACCCGACGATCGGTTCGGAACGCCTGGAAAGCCGTGACGCAGTGACTCCCGCGCGGGCGATCAGTGGTCGGGAGGAACCACCCCGTCCGGCGTTCTCGCAGCGGGGTGAACGGACCGTGACGCGCCGAGCAGTGCGTCCAGCGAAACACCACGAGGAGCGAAGCGCGGGGCGATCGACCTCGAGCACTGGCCACGATCGGACCTCGAGACGAGCACGCTCGATGGCGGCGGCGGACGAAGCGAGGTGAGGTGGAGAGCAGCAGTCCCACCGGCGATTCGGTCTCTCGATACTGACATTCATTGGAAGTAATCGGTCCAAAACGGTCTCACGACTCGCACCGATCCGAGATCGAATCGTTTCACACCGATTACGTACTGCGGTTTCACTGTGTTATCGCTGATATCCGTCCCACGATCGACCGGCTCTCGGTCCGTCGAGATAACACCCAGTTAGCGGACATAATGAAGTCGCAATCGATCTCTAGTCACCTTCTTCTTCCAAGCAACCAACAGATAACAAAGACGTTCTTCGGGGAAGACCGGTTTGCGTCGCAGACATTCAGCGACGAAAGACCCTCACAGGGAATTTCAAAGCTGATGCGACAATAACCATGAACAGACGATCACAGCTTACGGCAGTTCTCGTCGCCGCGATGGTGGCTATCTCGATGGTCGGGATGGCCGGCACCGTCGGCGCGAACGGAGGTACCGCTTCGGACCAGACAGTGCACACGATGGAGGACGGGGAGGACGTCTACCTCGTCTTCGGTGCGGATCTCGGTGAACAATCACTCGAGGAGTATATCGACGCCCACGTATCGGACGATCCCGGAGTCGCTACGGCCGAACAGGATAGCGACTCGGAAGTGATCCAGTACCAGGACGTCGGCCAAGTCAACATCAACGAGCAAGGTGAGGCGGTCGCCATCGCGATGGGTGGCGGCGAGGCGACGGCGATCCAGGAAGCGAGCCAGGACAACACCAACTCCCAGGTCGGTGACGCGAGCGCGGACAACTCCGCCGGCGTCAGCCACGAGACGACGCTCGAAGAGGTCGGCGACGTCTACGTCATCATGGGCAACGACAACGGGCAGGAGTACAACGGCTGGGGAGCCGTCGGCGACGACGGCGAAACGACGGTCAGCCAGACGGCCGAAGCGTCGGTCAGTCAGGCACAGGCCGTCGGCCAGGCGAACATCATTCAGAACAACACCGCGTTCGCGTTCGCCGAGAACGACAGCTCGGCCACCGCGGTTCAGCTGACCGAGCAGTCCAACATCAACCTTCAGGAAGGCTACGCGAGCGCCACGAACGTCTACGGCGCTGACCTCGACGAAGACAAGGACGCACACGACGCACACAAGAAATCCAGCGGTGACGACACCGCTCCGAGCGTCGACCAGGACGCTGACTCGACCGTCGAACAGGCCCAGGAAGTCGAGCAGGTGAACAGCATCGAACAGGGCAGTGCGATCGCGATCGCAGTCGGTGAGGACTCGTCGGCAACGGCGGTCCAGATCTCCGAGCAGACGAACCTGAACGAACAGCTCGGAACCGCCGAAGCCATGAACGTCCTGATGGACTCCGCAGGGATGCACGTCGCGACCGCGAGCGCCGACGGCGCTACCGAAGTCATGACCCAGGACGCCGACGAGGAGTACAGTTCCACCGAGAAGAAACAGGACGACGGTGACGACGTGAACCAGACCGCCGAGGCCAGCGTCACGCAGTACCAGAGCGTCGAGCAGGTGAACATCAACCTCGATAGCTCGGCCCAGGCGATCGCCACGGACGGCAGCGAGGCTGAAGCGGTTCAGCTGACCTTCCAGCAGAACATCAACGCGCAGATCGGCTCCGCCGAAGCGCTGAACGTCTTCCTGGAAGGCGAGGACATCGACTACGAAGACACGAAGGACCAGTACGAGGGTGCGGTCAAGACCTCGACGACGACCGCGATGGTCAACGGTGACAGCGTCGAAGACGCCGACCGTACGACGTTCGACTACGACGGCGACAACGACCAGCTCAACGACGTCCACCAGCACTCGAGTGCTGAGATCGAACAGAGCCAGGAGGTCGCACAGACGAACCTGCAGTCGAACAACGCGCTCGCGATCGCCGAAGACGAGGGCGACGCCTTCGCGTTCCAGATGACCATCCAGGAGAACGAGAACGTCCAGTTCACGTCCGCCGAATCGACGGCTGTCGACGAAGGCACAGTCGACGACGAGGGCGACGAGGACGAGAAGAAGACCGACGACGAGGACCAGAAGGCCGAGAACGAGAACGATGACGAGAAGAAGACCGACGACGATGACAAGTCCACTATCGAAGCGTCCGAATCCGACTCTGACGACGACGAGCAGAAAGAGGAGGATGACTCGGTGCCCGGCTTCGGTGTCGTCGTTGCGCTCGTCGCAGTGCTCGCCGCCGCACTGTTCGCCCGATTCGGGCAGCACTGAGCACTGCTCCCGACGAACTAGCGCCGGTCGGAATTGACCGCGAGAGTTCGGCGATTCAACTTCAGCGTTTCATTTTCTCCGCGCGTATCCGCCACCGAGAGCGGTGCCGCCGGAGCGCGACCACTTCGACCGCGAGACGCCGGTGTACTCGAGCGCTCAGTCGGTCGTGTCGTCGGCGCCCGATGAGCCGGGATCGTCGTCCGGTGACGGGTCGGGATCGTCGTCCGCGTCACGGTGTTCGGCGAGCGCTTCGTCGACCGTCAATTCGCCGGAGGCGACCCGTCGAGCCAGTAACTCGTCGATCGCCCGATTGTTCTCGCTCCGTTCGCGCGACCGATCTTTGATCACCTGTAACTCGCCCGCGGTCGGTTCGATCTCGCGCGTGTCGACCACCTCGCCCTCGAGGCGCGCGATGTTCACCGCGGCCAGCACGTCGCCCATCCCTCTCGAGCCCGTGCCGAGGTAGGGCGTCGTCCCGGTTTCGTCGACGAGTTCGACCGTCACGTCCTCGAGGTCGTTGACGAGTTTCGCGCTCTCGAGTCGGGAGCCGTCGCCGACGCGGACGACGGGCGACGTCGCCTCGTCGGCCTCGCGCTGGATCACGTCGACGGCATCGGACAAGGGAACCTGAAAGGCCGCAACGACCATCTCCCCCGCGAGGATCGCGATGCCGGGTTTGCGGCCCGGATCGACGCCGATGATGGTTCGACCCCCGTCCCCGCGGACCGCCGTCAGCGCCTGGTCGACCGCGCGTCGGGGATCGTCCGGATCGGCGACGATCGTCGTTACGCCTTCGAACTCGTCGGCGTGGTCAGCCCCGGTGACGACGACCGCAGTGTGCTCGGGAAGCGCGGCGTCGGGTTCGACGGTCGTGAACTCGGAGCCGCGGTCTCGGAGTTCGTTGACGACGCCGTGGTACACCTCGAAATCTGACGTGGCGACGACGATCACGTGTCGACTTCGCCCTCGTCGGGAATAAACGTGTGTCAATTTGGCCCGATAAGCCGGCGTGCGGTGGCGCGCGCCGGATCGCGGCGAACGTGAAGTGAGACGCGGTCCGTTGCCGTGCGAGGGATGAGTGAACGGAGTGAACGAATCGGTTGGGGAGGACGTGGAAATCCCTGTTGCCAGTAACTGTAGAGCGATCGTCGTCGCTGTCAGTAATCGATACACTCGAGCGTTCCGTTCACCTTCGGACGGACCAGTTGTGACTCGAGAGAACAAAGGAAGTGGAGTCTTCTGCGTCTCGTGGCGACTAGGGTTGCCACGTCCTCCCCAACCGATTCGTGGTTCGATCGGTCCGAAGAGGGTGGGGGCGAGCTGCTGGCCGCTCGAGTCCGATCGAAAATCGCCGGCAGATCGCGATTCGGCCGATCACCGACGTATTCCGGGGGCTTTTTGCACGTAACCTGCCAACTCGAACCGTGAACGACGAGGCGATCCCGACCGGCTGTGCCCCGGTCGACGAGTTACTCGGTGGGGGATTCGAACGCGGGACCGTCACGCAGGTGTACGGCCCGCCGGCCGCAGGGAAGACGAACCTCGCGCTCTCGGCGGCCGTCCAGACGGCCGTCGACGACGGGACCGCAGTCTACATCGACACCGAAGGCGTCTCCGTCGACCGCTTTCAGCAGTTGCTCTCGGCGCACGTCGACGAGGACGACGTCGAGGCCGTCGCCTCCCGAATCGTCGTCGAGGACGCCCTCGATTTCGAGGAACAGGCGGAAGCCGTCCGCGACGCCGAGGAGTTCGCCGAACGGGCGGACCTGATCGTCCTCGACAGCGCGACCGGCTTCTACCGACTCGAGCGCACCGGCGACAGCGACGACGGCGAGGCGCTTCGCAGCGTCACCCGACAGGTGACGCACCTGCTCTCGCTCGCCCGGAAACACGACCTCGCGGTCGTCCTGACGAATCAGGTCTTCGCGGACCCCGACGCCGATCGCACGCGCGCGCTCGGAGGAAATACCTTAGAGCACTGGACCGGCGTGGTCCTCCGTCTCGAGCGCTTCCGCGGCGGCAACCGGCGGGCCACGCTCGAGAAACACCGCTCGAAAGCCGTCGGGGAGTCCGTCCAGTTCCGAATTACGGATCGCGGACTCGAGGGCGGCGACGAGTCGGCGCGGTTGTAAGATGGCCCGGCCCGCACGTTCTGAAATCGGTGTCGAAAAGCGGCAGTGGGCGCGGCGTTACAGCTCGTTCAGCTTCCGCAGGAGCTGTCCGCGGTACTCCTCGTCGCTGGTGACGCCTTTGACCTCTAAGACGTTGCGCTCGAGTTTGTCGATGGCGACGCGGAAACTGTTCTCGGCGCCGTAGCCCTCGCCGGTGCCGGCGACCTGACCCTTGTTGGTTCGCAGCCGGATCTGGCACTGGACGAGCGGGGTGCCCCGGAGCTTCTCGTTGTGCTCGTGGAACCGGACGTGGGCGTGCATCACCTGCATGTCGGCGTACTTGTCCGAGACCTCCTCGATGCTCTGAACGATCGACTCCCGGGTGATGGTGTCGAGCATCGAGATGTTGGTGATCTGGACGTCCATGTGCTCCTCTTCGGTGAAGGTGAGCGCGCGCAGCACGTCGGTCTTGGTGATGACGCCGATGACGACGCGGTCGTCGTCCTCGGGGGTGACCATCAGGCCCGCGTAGTCCTTCTCGAGCATCGTTTCGACGGCCTCCTCGGCCGTCACGTCGAGCGTCGTCGTCTCGACGGGGCTGTTCATGATGTCGTAGACGGGCACGTCGAGCAGTCGCTGGGTGTCACCGACGCGGTCGCCCGTCGTCGTCGTGTGGTTCTCCCGGATGACGAAGTCCGCGATGTCGTGAGTGGTGACGACCCCGGTGAGGAAGCCGTTCTCGTTGAGAACGGGCAGCCGCGAGATCCCGTGCTCCCGCAGATGGTTGATCGCCTTGCCGATCCCGTCGTCCTCCTGGAGCGTGACCGGATCGTCCGTGTAGATGTCTTCGACGGAGAGCGCATCGAGGTTGTCGATCACCGCCTCGAGGATAGCGTCGTCGGTGATAACCCCCCAGAGTTCGTCGTTCTCGAAAACGGGTGCGACCTTCGAGTTGCTCTCGATCAGCAGCCGTGCGGTCTCCCGGACGTCTTCGTCGCGGTCGACCTTGGGTGCCGGGTCGTTCCGGCTCGGTTTGATCAGCGCCGCCACCTTCGCGTCGTCTTCGACGTGCGACTGGAGGACCTCCCGCTCGCTGATGACGCCCTCGTACGCCCCGTCGTCCGTGACGATAATTCCCTTGGGGTTACCGTTCTCGAACGTAGAACGAACCTTCCCCATACGCTGCCCGACGTCGACTTCGATGTAGTCCCTGGTGGCGATATCAGCGATATTCATCGTTCTATCTGGGTATACTGTCGCCGGGCTTTTGAACATACCGCACGTTCTAGCCGGGTGGCAGCAGGGTCGACCGTTTTGGGAGTCGCACTCGTACTAGGTCCATGGCACTCGATATCAGTGTCCTCGGTCGGTACACCTACCTCGCAACGGAGCTGTTCTGGGGGAGCGTCGCCGTGCTGTTGCTCCACCGGGCGAACGCGCTCCGGAAGGCCGGCGTCACGATCCTCGCACTCTACCCCGTCGCCTACCTCTGGGACCGCTACACCCTCGCCGTCGGCGTCTTCGACATCAAGCTCCGGACCGGGATCGATATCGCGGGGATCCCGCTCGAGGAACACCTCTTCATGGCGGTCGTGCCCGGACTCGTCATCGGCTTCCACGAGACGCTCTTCGGCGACGAGTAGTCGCCACCTACGGGCTGACACTCGAGTGTCAGTCGCTGCAATGGACCACGACTGTCTTATCCCGGCCTCACGACCGTACGGGCGATGGAAGACCGGCGTCCGTCGACCGATCCGAACGACAGCGATCCCACCGATCGTGCCCTGATTCGAGGGATTCTGCGATTGTTCGTCGCCGTCGCGCTGGTCGGCGCGCTCGCGTTCGGCGCTGTATTGTTCGCCCCGACGGTCGTCGACGATCTCGGCGGCGACGAGTTCGAGGGCCCCGACAGCGTCGACATCGGCACGCAGCCGTCGCCGAGTTCCGACCCGCCACCGGCCGGCGAGCGCGATCCGGACGTTACGGATCCGGACGACCCCGGTGAATCGACGTACGAAGCCGACGTCGAGACGATCGATTCGGAGACCGTCGAGGACTTCGTCCACGCCGAGGTCAACGACCGGCGGGCCGAGCACGGCCTCGAGCCGCTCGAGTGGGACGCCACGGTCGCCTCCGTCTCACGCGCCCACAGCTACGACATGGCCCAGCGCGACTACTTCGATCACGTCAACCCCGACGGCGAGGAGCCGATGGGCCGCTTCAACGACGTCGACGACTACTGTCAGGGGTACGGCGAAAACATCGCGTTGACCTACATCGACCGCCCGGTCGAGAACCCCGATACCGGAGAGACCGAGCGCCACGAGACCGCGGAGGAGCTCGCGACCGGACTCGTCGACCAGTGGATGAACTCGACGCCCCACCGACAGGCGATCCTCGAGGAGGACGAGGTCCCCGACTGGGACCGGGCCGGCGTCGGCGTCTACCTCACGGACGACGGCGAGGCCTACGCGTCACACAATTTCTGCCACGAGTGGTAGCTGAGACGACATACACGCGGTACGGAATCTGAGGGAGATTGACAGAGCTTTGGGGCTGGACCGCCGGGTTCCAGTATGGACGTCTCCGAGACGGCTACGTCGGTCTATCGAACGGCAAGCGACCGCGACATCTCCTTTCTCGCGGCCGGGTTCGCCTACTACGCGTTCGTCTCGCTGATTCCGCTGGTGATCCTCGCGCTCGTCGTCGGCTCGTTCCTCGGCGGCGAAGACGCCGCCGAACGGCTGATTCTGGTCGCGGGCGACTTCCTTCCCGAAGCGGGCGAAGACCTCGTCGTCGAAGCACTGACGACCGAATCCGGTCGCGCGGAGGCGACGGTCGTCGCGCTCGGCGTCGCTTCGTGGGGTGCGCTCAAGGTCTTTCGCGGACTCAGTCTGGCCTTCGACAAGGTCTACGACGAGGTCGTCGAGGACACGCTCGTCGACCAGCTCAGAGACGGCGTCACCGTGATCCTCGCGGGCGCGGGAGCGCTGGCGCTCATGATCGTCGTCGGGACGGTGATCGGCCTCGCGGCCGACGTCGTTCCCTTCGCCGGCCTGCTGAGTTGGGTCACGCTGCTGGTCGGCCTCGTCCTCGTCTTCCTGCCGATCTACTACGTGTTGCCGCCGATTCCGGTCGGCGCGATCGAAATCCTTCCCGGTGCCGTCTTCGCCGCCGTCGGGTGGACGATCCTTCAGGCCGGCTTCCAGTTGTACGCGGCGAACGCCGGGCAGTATCAGGCCTACGGCGCCGTCGGTGCCGTCCTCCTCTTCGTCACCTGGCTCTACTTCGCCGGCATGCTCATCCTGTTCGGCGCGGTGCTCAACGTGGTTCTCTCGAAGCCGTCCCTCGCCGAGTAGGTGGCCGAAAACGCGACACCGCGAGTCGGGTGTCGCCTCGAGCCCGTGGGGAACAGTTATGGTTCCGGCACGGACAGACCTGCACAATGAGCGACGAACAGTCACAGCGGTCCGCCACCGCTGACTCGAGTGCCGACGCGAGCGAGTCAGCCGACGACGCGGACGGCGACGCCGCCGACGCTCTCGAGCCGAGCGGCGGCCCCCGGCGCGTCGTCTCCGACCAGAGCGTCGACGACATCCTCGACTCGCTCGGTGAGACGAAAGCGAACGCGACGGAATCGACCGATTCGACCGAAACTGAAGAGTCCGTGGCGGTCGAGTTCGACGAGGACGAGGTCCCGGCAGCCGAGGAGGCGGCGACCGACGCCGAGGCGGCCGTCGAAGACGGTACCGATGCGGAGTCGGACGACGACGGACAGGCCGACAGCACCGGCGAACCCAACGACACCGACGTGCGGTCGGGGGTCGAAGCCGCGGATGCCGACTCGAGCGACGAGACGGACGCCGAAATCGACACCGCGGCCTCGGTCGACTCGGCTGCTTCCTCACTCCAGGCGGAGACGGCCCGTGCCGACGACGAAGACGCCTCGATCGAGGAGTTGGCCGCTCGCATCGAAACCGGCAGCGTCACCGGCGCGGACGTCCGAGCCGCCGAAGCGGGCGAGGGTCGGGAGTCGACGCCCGACGTCGACGAGATCGAGCTTTCGATGGACGACCTCGAGACGACGCAGGCCCAGTCGGGCCACAGCGGATCGAGTGCCGGCGGGGCCGACCTCGGAGACGACGCCGGGCCGCTCGCCGGGTCGATCCAGCGCGACGACGGCGACTCGAGCGACGACGGTCAGGACGAGAGCGAGTCCGCCGGACTGTTCGGACGACTCAAACGGCTCTTCGGCGGGTAGCGACTCGCGGCCTCTTTCGCTCGCTGCGATACCGAGTCAGCCGACCACCGTGATCAGCACGAACAGCGTCAGCATCGAGACGAGCGTCGTAGCGAAGACGTTCAGCGACGCGAACTCCTCGTCGCCGCCGAGTTCGGCCGCGAAGACGTACGTCGAGACGGCGGTCGGCGTCCCGAACATCACGACCACCGCGGTGAGCGTCGCCGCGTCGACGGGCAACGCGGCGAAGACGAGCCACGCGAGCGCCGGCATGCAGACGATCTTCAGCGCGATCACGGAGCTGGTCGCGCCGAAATCGATCGCCGGCAGGTCGATCTGTAACGACGCGCCGACGCAGAGCAAGGCGAGCGGCAGGGCGAACGAGCCGACGGCGTCGAGTCCGGTCGCAGCGGGTCCGGGAACCGAGACCGGGCTCGAGCCGATCGCGAGCCCCGCGATCAGCGACGCCAGAACGGGGTTCCGCGCCAGTCCTCGCAGTTCGTCGCCGAGCGCCGCGTCGGCGCCGTTGAACGTCGAGAGGAGGAGCACCGTCAGCGGGAGCTGGACGAGCGTGACCACGCCGAGCACGACGCTCGCGATCGCGGTCACCTCCGCGCCGAACGTCGCCGCGACGAGCGGCAGGCCGAGGTAGCCGAGATTCGAGTGATACGACTGAACGACGGCGACGCTTTGCTGTCCGTTCGAGTGCCGATGGCGGTGGACGAGCCACGCGAGCCCCGCCGTCGCGAACAGCACGACCAACAGCCCGCCGAACAGCGCGACCGATAGCAACTCGGCGACCGCCTGATCGTAGGTCGAAACGAAGATCAGCGCCGGCAGCGCGAGGTAGTAGGCGACCGCGTTCAGCGTCGCGGTTCGGCCGGCGTCGAGGATACCGGAGGCTCGCAGTCCCGTTCCGAGCAGGAGCACGACGAGCAACGCCGCGAGCCGACCGAGGACTTCCATAGGAGTCTCGAGTCGATTCGGACTTTTCTACTGTTCGGTTGCCGCAGACAGTGTGAGGGTGTGACACGGTTCGAGCGGCTGCTCGAACGAATCGATCAATCGATGCGTTTCGTTGCGGATTGCCGGGTCGCGAAGCCCTTTGAACCTGTTCGATAATGGACCGATATTCCGTGAGTCGGGTTCCAAATCCACTGCGTCTAACGATCCTCTACATCGGTCTTGCGCTCGCTCGTCTCGGGCTGATCGACCGCGAACGCGCCGTTCAGACGACCGCCCTCGCGTGGCCTCGCATCGTCACCGGTATCGCGCGGATGTCCAAGAGCGCCGTCGACGTCGCGATGGTCGGCGTCGCGGTCGGGACGTCCGCCGTCGCGGGCGTCGGCTTCGCGGGGCCGTTCTGGGGACTCGCCTTCGCCATCGGCGGCGGCGTCGCCGGCGGCACCATCGCGCTGGTCTCACAGCGGTTCGGAGCCGAGGCGTACGACGAGTTGGGGCTGGCCGTTCGCTCGAGTACCGTGCTGGTCGTCGCGATCAGCCTCCCGGTGGCGGCGAGCTTCTGGGTCTTCTCGCACGACCTCATCTCGCTGCTCAGTAGCAACGAATCGGCGATCGACTACGGCGCGACGTACCTGCAGGTCGTCGCGCTCGGCATCCCCTTCGCGGGACTCAACCTCGTCGGGAGTCGGACGCTCGTCGGCGCGGACGACTCCTACATCGCGATGCAGATCCGCGCCGGCGGCGCGATCATCAACATCGGGCTGAACACCCTGTTCATCTTCGGGCTGGGGTGGGGCGTCGCCGGTGCCGCACTCGGCACGGTGCTCGCGAACGTCGCCGTCACCGCCACGTTCGCGCTCGGGATCACCGCCGGTCGGCTCCCCGGCATCGGCGACCTTCCGGTACAGGTCGATCCGCTGGGACCGTACCTCGATCCCGCCACGCTTCGCGACATCGTGACGATCGGACTCCCCGTCGGCGGTCGGAACCTCGTCTGGACCGTCGCCGAGTTTCCGATGCTGGGGATTCTCGATATCTTCGGCGAGAACACCGTCGCCGCGTTCGTCATCGCGCGGCGTATCTGGGGGCTGATGAACACGCCCGGCTGGGGCTTCGGGCTGGCCTCCTCCAGTCTGGTTGGCCAGGCGCTCGGCCAGAACGACGAGTGGACGGCCGAGGCCTACGGCCGCGACATCATTCGCTTCGCCGTCGCGACCTACGTCGTGAGCGCGGTTCTCATCGCGGTGTTCGCCGAACAGATCGTCGTGCTCTTCGCGGACGATCCGACGAGCCCCGAGATTCCGATTGCGGTCAGCCTCGTGTACGCCGCCTGCGTCGCGGTCGTCTTTCAGGGGGTCGCGGGTGCCGCTGCCGGGCCGCTCGACGCCAGCGGCGACACGAAGGTGCCGTTCGCGAGCCAGTTCGTCGGGATGTTCTGTGGCTCCATCCCGCTGGCGTACCTCGGCGCGACGACCGGGCTGGGCTACTGGGGACTCTACCTCGCGTTCGTCGCGGAGACGACCGTTCCGGCCGCGATCAACTACTGGCGGTTCCACACCGATAAGTGGAAATCGATCAGCGAGACGTACCGGCCGGATGCGGTGATTGCCGATGATTGAGGTGGGGCGGGCTCGAGACGGCGCACTCGCGGATCGACGATCTCACCCACCGTGAAGAAGCGATCCTTTTGGCCGCTCGAGTGCTTGCGGTCGTCCGCCCGATGCGAGGATCGTCCGCTCGACGAGGAGTGGTCCGAACGGGCCTCGACGAGTTGCGATTCGACGTGGCCGTGATGCCACTGAGCGTCTATCGGAGTGACGTCGAGCCCGTTCATGGTAAGAGTTAACACTACACACGGTATAGAGTACATCCAGCCGACGAGAGATCGGTGGCCATGCCAGAGAATTCAGAACACACCCAGTCCGTCACGCTATCGCTGCCGCTCGAGGAACAGTGGACGCTCCATCACGTCCTCCTCGATCGTATCGAACGAGAGCTCACGGCGACGGATCCGACGACCGTCGATCCGCCGCCAGTCGAGGTGTTCCAGGCGTTCGAGACGCTCGACGCGGGCCACACTCGCTTTACGATCGCACAGCTCGACGCGATCCAGGCGATCCTCGCGGAGTACCATCACTCGCCGACGTGGTGGGAACTCGAGCGCCCGCGGCTCGAACAGCTCCTCCATCGCGTCTCGAGAGCCATCGACGGGCGCGGACCGGCGCTTTCGGCTGACTGATGAACTATCGATTCTGGCCACGTCGTCTCAGTAGAATACCAGCGTAGTCGAAACGAGGCGGGCAGATCTGAACTACGTCCGTGAACCTGCGCCACAGGCGCAGAACCTCGGTCTAATTCGAATCCCTCGTAACGACTGTTCAGCGACGAGCGACTCGCTTCGCTCACGGCTTCGCCGTTCGCAGTATCGGGGCGCTACGCGCCACGCACCGCTCGTCGGTATTGTTCCGTCAGAAATGGATCGAGGCAGATTTGAACCACGGTCGTTCCGCTTCGCTTCACTTCCTGATTCAAATCTGCCCGTACCAATTTTGATGACACGGACTCCTCGCTACGCTCGTCGTCATTGTGTCGCCAAAAATGGGTTGGGGCAGATTTGAACTGCTCGAAAAGACGTGAAATAAACCGCATTTCACGCCTTTTCTAACGTTCGCGGTTCGCTCGCTCCGCTCGCTGCACCCCTCACTGCCGGCCTCCTAAAAGGAGGTATCCACCATCGCGGGCTGACCAACCATCTGGCCATCGCGACTCCGTGGCGATCACGCCATTGCGGGTGTGCACTCAGTAGGGCCGACCCATGTGGGTAATTGGACCAGGCCGTCGCCCCGTGGGACTCACAGTCTCGTGGTCGCACGACCACTATGACACGAAAGCTGACTCCGAAAGAAGCCGCGCAACGCTACCTCAGAGAACGAGAGCCCGACGTCGCACGCGCTACACTGTACAACCATCGCTCGCTCCTCAAACAATGGTGGCAGTGGTGCGAGAGCCAGGATATCGAGTACGTGAACGACATTGATGGATTCGACCTCGCATACTTCCGACTTGACCGGCAGATGGAGGTCGGTGAAGTCACGCTGTACAACCAGATGACCGTCCTGCGTGTGTTCACGCGCTGGTTACAGAGCCGCGGGCTCGTCGCGAACGGACTCGCCGATGGGATGGTCGTCGCACAGCCCGACGACGCTAGCCGCAACACAAAGATCGACTCGATTACTGCACAGCAAATCCTGTCCTATCTGGAAAAGTACGAGTACCCCTCCCTCAGACATGTCGTGTTCGCCTTCCTTTGGCATACAGGAATGCGTCTCGGCGCTCTTCGCGCAATCGATCTCAAGGATTTCCACCCCAAAGAACACTATGTCGAGCTGCATCACCGCCCTGAAACTGGGACGCCACTGAAGAACAAGGAGTACAGCGAGAGAGAAGTGAACCTGGCTCTCTGGTGCTGTTCGATCCTCGATGATTACATCGAAGGACGACGCCACGATGTCACAGACAACTATGACCGCACTCCGCTATTCACCACCGAACAAGGAAGGGTGAGCCATTCCAACGTTCGAGACCATATCAATCAGATCACACGCCCGTGCGACTACACGCGTGAGTGCCCACATGACCGAGAAATCACTAATTGCGAAGCCACAACACGGCTGCACGCCGCACGCTGTCCAAGCTCTATCGCACCACACGATCTACGCCGATCCAGTGTAACGTACCTGCTGGATGAAGGCCATCGAAAGGAGTTGGTGGCGGATCGAGTGGACCTTTCAGTACGCACGATGGAAGAACATTACGACAAGCGTTCTGAAGCCGAGAAGCGCAAACTTCGGCGGGACGAGTTCGGGATGGACGGCTAACTGGCGTTAAAGCGCCTTGGCACTATTGCGCCTTTCCGCTTTCACAGCTTGGCGGAGGGTGTCATAGAACTGTTCCCAAGGATTGGTTTTATCCACTTTTCGATGAACTAGTCAGTATGTGGGCATGTGAACCTAACGCGAATACTTCTATCATATAATAGGGGTGTTGAGAGAGCCGTGCTGAATAGATAGCGCTTATCGAGTGCTATTTTGGGGTTCGGGTACGACTGGCGATTCATCCTTGGAAACGCTTACCGGTGAACTGAAGCCTCTCATGATGAGCCACACGGCGAGTCCTAGTTCGAATATCGCGCCAGGGACATAGAGTACATATATCATCGGGTCCACACCTGGATTGAATATCTCAACCACCATGAGGGCCAATAACGCCGGGTAGCCGATCAAGCCGAGGACAGGGATGATTCTCGGGACAAGTTCTGTCCGATACAGCAAGTAACAGAATGGGAGGCTTCCTACGGCAAGACCAATCATAGCAACATGATATGCCAGGAAATTGCCCTGTATAGCCAGAACTCCTACTGCCTGAAGAGATGACGTAGCAGCAGCATTCGCTTGAACGTATTCTTGGCTTAATGGTACCAACAATAGGAGGCATATGATACCTACAGCCATGACGATGGATTCGAAGACTCTGGTTACAACGTAGCTGAGAGCAATCGGTTCACTGTATTCTTTCAATGCCGGATACAGAGCCAAGCTGATGACTACAACAGCAGCACAATTTATCGCCATAATGAGAGCCGCCATTGTCACTTGGATTTCATTTTCCGAGATGCTGGTCAGGACATCCGAAGTACCGAACAGAGGCTGTAAAATAGCTACATCCGGGATTCCGTAGGTGACATACCCGGCAATAATTAGTGCTCCCGCTATCCGTGCGTTCCATTTGTACTTGTTCATTTTGACCCAAGGTATATCGCCGCATGAGATAATAGCGTTATCCTTCGGTCGCGTGGTGGTTCATTCACTCCAGCATCAACCGATACAGATCCTATCGATCCGTAGAAGTTGCAACAGACACTCGATGTCGGCGTTTACGATTAAATGCAACAGCAAGCGCAACATGTAGCTCTCGGGACTTACCCATGAAACATCACCGCGACATGCAGGCTCAACGGATCAGCTGTTTCGTCCATCTTTATTCGAAACGGCCCTCGTTCGTTTGCTGCATATAGTCTGTGCATTGAGCAATACAGCAATGCTTAATCGATTTTCTCCTCTTGGAGACCAGTGTCTGCCGAATCTTTGACGACTTAAAACTTCGTTGACCCACAATCACAGCCAGTTCCTGTTCCAATCGGTTGAATCGTCCCATCAGTCCAGAACTCAGCAGCATAGGCGGAACCGCAGGATTGACACATGGCGACCGTTCTTTCACGCTCCCCATTCGGCATTGTGCTGATCCTTAAACTTCTGATACCATAATGATTGTGAGATGATTTTGGTGAATATGGTTGGATGCTTAGCCTGTGCCCTGTACTGAACACGGTATTCTGCCGAACTGGCTGCAACGAAGAGCGGCCCTGTGCGTAGTCTAGCCTGCTTACTAACCGGGTTACGAACGTTCGCCAATAGCTCAGGAGAAGGAAGGTCACGATAGGTCATTCACGCCATCTCGCTATTGAAACCGTTCCAAATAGGATTCCTCCAAGCAAGAACCACGAATCGTAAGCCATGAGCAACAGTGGCACGTGATTTTCTGAAAGCATGGTTTGAAGGAGACCTACTCCCCCTCGGAGAGTCAGCAGGAGACCTGCCCCGGAAGTTGCGGTGAGCCACATCCAATGAGACAGGTATTGAGTCCAAGATCTTACAAGCCCCAATGCAACGACCGCAGCGACGAAACAAAGAGGTATCGCGGCCAAGTTTATGAGAAATAACATTCCGGTCATGGGATTACCTTGCAAACCGACAGTCCCACCGATTGCCCAGTATATATGTACAACACCAAAAAGGAATGCCCATACGCAGGCTGCGTATCCAGCTAATGTTGGTAATAGCGCTCCTTTAGAAGATGTAGAAGGCCTCGTTGGATTCATAGCTCTTCGACGAGCCAAGGGATAAAAACCTGTATCGGTACCTAACAAGCTATCTTACTCTGCCCTCATCAATTGGTGTCTTCACAACTCTCTCTCTCTCGATACGTATGTCATCTGTACTGATTACGAGAATCCGTCTGTGATTGGCTGAAACATGAGTAATGGTTCGCGAATGGCATGTGTTTATGTATCACATGAATGTTTCATCAATATTTGGGTCTTGACTGTGAATAGATACCAAGGGCTTTTACTTAATCATCAGGACACCTATACTGCGGTAAAGGGTGCCTCTGACAACCTTTCACCCTACCGTATTCAGTTTACAGTACTCTAATTGGTCTTGGTAGTTGAATCACTGCGGTGATACATACACACTCAGTATTTATCACTTCGACGGGTACGAGAAGCGTTCTATGACACGCTGTACATGGTTGATCTTGATCCAGTTGACCAGAGAATCCTGTATCCCCTCTAGCAGGAGGCCGGGAACGACACGACGTTTCCCTTCTTTGACACAAGCAGTACGGGCGCGGGTCGAATGCTCGTACTGAGGATTATGGATCGCGGTCAGTGATTGCTGGCAGGGTAAATGAAAATGTGGTCCCTTCGCCAGGGGTCGATTCGACCCAGATCTCGCCGCTGTGACGCTCGACGATGCGCTGACAGAGAGCCAAGCCGATACCGGTTCCAGCGTGCTCGTCTTGCGTGTGGAGTCGCTGAAAGACCTCGAAGATACGGTCAGTCGCATCGGGGTCGATTCCGATCCCCTGGTCCTCGATTGAAATCGTCCATTCTGTCCCTCTCTGCTCGGCAGTGATATGGATGCGTGGTGGTTCGTCGCCTGAGTACTTGATCGCATTCGACAGCAAGTTTTGAAAGAGCTGGCGTAATTGGCTGGCATCACCCTCAGCGTGAGGGAGCGACTCAGAGGTGATCTCGGCGTCGCTTTCATCAATCTGTACTTGGAGATCCGCAAGCACGTCCTCGAGCACCGCATCCAGATCCACGGGAGCAAACGGATCGCCTCGCATCTCGACACGGGAGTACTCAAGGAGTCCATCGATCATGTCGCGCATGCGCACAGCGCCGTCCACGGCGAACTCAAGAAACTCTTCGCCGTCCTCGTCGAAAGCGTCACTATACCGTTTTTCGAGCAACTGGAGGTAGCTGGTGATCATGCGCAGAGGTTCCTGGAGATCATGCGAGACCGCATAGGCAAACTGTTCGAGGCGCTCGTTCGACTCCTTCAGTTTGCGCTCGTACGTTTTCCGTTCAGTAATATCACGAGCGACACCAACCACTCGCGTCGAACCGTCATCATCCTGTACAGGGTGCCCAGGGGCTTCGATCCACCGTACTTCCCCGTCTCGAATGATCCGAATCTCTTCATGCTTCGGCTCGCCCGTTTCGAGAACCTTTTCGATACTCTGTTGTGCTCTTTGTCTATCTTCTGGGTGAATTACATCGATGAACTCCTCCCACGTTTCGACTGTAGTCCCATAGAGCGACTCCGCCGAGGGATAGAACGCGGCTTCATCGTCCCCGACGTCCCAGTCCCAGACGATCGCATCGGTAGCATTGAGGGCAAACTCCATCTGGTCTCGGACGTGCTGGATTTCCTGTTCCTGTTCTTTCCGCTCGGTGATGTCCTGGACTGCGCCACGAAGCAAGACGACTTCTCCGTCATCTACGTCGGGATCACCCTTGACGTGAAGCCAGCGTACCTCGCCATCGGGTGTTATGAATCGAACCTCTACGTCGAACGACTCGCCGGAGTCGAGTGCCTCCTCGACGGCGTTCTCGATGATCGGTCGGTCCTCCTCGTGGTAGACGTTGAGGGCTTCGTCTAGTGGGGGTTCTTCGTCGTCGGGTATCCCCAAAATCTCGAAGAGATGCTCGGTCCAGAACACCCTACGAGTCTCTGTGTTGATCTCCCAGCCGCCGACGTCCGCGATGCGTTCGGCCTTCTCCAATAGTTCATGCGTCCGTTCGAGTTCCTCTTCGCGCTTCTTGCGATCTGTTATATCACGGAAATACACGGAGAGACCGGATTCTGAGGGGTAGACCCGGACCATCTCCCAGATTCCCAATGGGTCAGAGTTCCGTTCGAAACTCGTCGGTTCCTGAGTGGCCATCGCCGTCTCGAACTTCTCGAAGAGCGGGTTGGATTCATCGACATTGAGCACCTCCCAGGGTTTTCGTCCAAGAAGTTCCCCTGCCGACTTGCCGAGATAAGCCTCGGCGCGCTCATTCACATATTCAAACTGTAACTCGTTGTCAAGAGCATAGAATGCGTCGTCAATTCGCTCGAAGATATCATCGAGTTCCTGCTCAAGTTCGTCTCGCTGCCGTTCGAGCAGTTCAGCCTGCTCCTCTAGTTGCTGTTCGTACTCGCGCCGCTCGGTCATGTCACGTGTGACCTTGGTAAATCCTTGGAGCGTGCCCTCGCTGTCGCGGATAGCGGTGATCGTGACGTTTGCCCAGAACGTCGAGCCATCCTTGCGGACCCGCCACCCCTCGTCTTCGATACGGCCCTCTGCCGCAGCGATTTCGAGATTCTGATCGGGCACGTCGTCGGCGATATCGTCCTCGGTATAGAACGTCGAGAAGTGTTCGCCAGCGATTTCCTCTTCCGAATAGCCTTTGATCTGCTCGGCCCCCTCGTTCCAAGTGACGATCGTCCCTTCAGGATCAAGCATGAAGATAGCGTAATCTTTGACAGCACTCACAAGGGCGCTGAACTGCGCTTCGTCTTGCTGCTGGTCATCTGAGCGGTTTTCCTCGGACTTCCACCAGATCCTGTTCGAATCGTCTCCTTGTTTGGTTTGTATCTCTCCCTGTTCAGCGAGGTCCTCCAGACAGTGACGTGCGGTTTGACGGGGGCACTCCAGCGCCTCAGCGACTTCCTCAGTGAAGACTGGTGTCAACGGCTGGCTTGTTTGGCTGAAGAACCCCCGGATATCATCTATTGTCACGTCCGGTGTTGGCCCAGGGGATACCATTAGCGAAAGGAACAGGCTGTTGCTTCGCATCTAAACAAGGCCGCTGGGATTCGATGATCACGAAAAACGACCGAGGTGTCCCGGTTTTGGAGGGGGCGAAGGTGCGTGTGTTGCAAATCCACGATCTAGTCCTCCGTTCCGATATGCCGCCAGAGGTGATTTCAAGGGCATATGCTGATGTCTCGGAGGGGATAGTGCATGTTGCGCTTGATTACCATAGTGAGAATTCGGAAGAAATGAAGAGACTACGAGAGGAACGTACCCGTGCAGAACAACGACTAGAAGACCGATCAATCAACAACGACTAATTCTGGCCGATTCTCGCTCTGTGGAAGTGAATAGCGGTTGAATCAGACCCGCGCCCATCGCCTGCTTGAGTGTCTCCACCCATAGCCAGCCTATGCTAATGATTCTCATAAATGTACTGTAATTTTCTGAGTGACTGCCGATGTGTATTTACGCTGCTTGCTCTCCATTGAGTCGCCACGTGAAGATCGCTTGGAGAACGACGACGAGGCTATTTCGATCACCTGCGCCCCAGATTGCCGTTTCTTCGATCTCATCAGCGCCGCCGGAACCGTCCACGAGAGCACTCACGAGTGCCGTCTCTTCGTCAATGATCAACAGGCTCCCGGCGGGCGTATCTCGCCACTCCCACAAGGTTTCGAACAGCTCGGCTGACGGTACCGTTTCCTGAATCTGGTCTCGAACATCGTCTGAAATTCCCGCGAGATAAATGTCTACTCCACGGTCATCGGCGGCCTGGAGCTGATCGAGATGGTCGTCGGTGAGTAGTTCATCGACGGTCATATAGACGATTTGCTCGTCTGCGTTGGCGATGAACTCGCCGACACGAGACGCGACCGCCTCCCGTCCAGTCACCGTCCAGACGCC
This sequence comes from Natronorubrum halobium, assembly GCF_051351675.1. Lineage (NCBI taxonomy): Archaea > Methanobacteriati > Methanobacteriota > Halobacteria > Halobacteriales > Natrialbaceae > Natronorubrum > Natronorubrum halobium. The sequence continues at coordinate 3,420,524 of NZ_CP195595.1, read as the reverse complement.
GAACTGTTCGCGTTGTGGTTGGGCTGGCCCGATCACCTCCAGACACTCCGCAAGTTCGGTAATCGTGTTTTTACGTCTCACATTGAGCATCCGGATGATCGTCTCCTCTGAGATCACCGTGAATTCCCGTGGCGTTGTGTGCTGGATGTCGATGAAGCCCAGTTCGTGGAGCCGATCAGTCGCTTCGTACACGCGAGTGCGGGGCACACCGTTGACGCGAGTAATGTCCTGTGTGGTTCCTGTACCGAGCCGAAGGAGGTTGATCAGTGTCTGGGCTTCGTACTGGGACAACCCGAGATCTTGTAATCGGTTGAGAGCCTCAGCTTCGGCCTGCTCTTCGTCAAATGATACCATATCTGGTGGTATAGCACGGAGTCGAATAAAGCCCGCTTGAGCAACTAGTTCGTTGGTTGTTGAACTCATTCTCTGTACTGAACACGGTATTTTGACCGGAAATCGCTGCAAAGAAGAGCGACCCTTTGCTTAGTCTAGCCTGTTTATCATCCGATTCCTGCGACAGATACGGCCCTTCCGCCCATCATCGCCCATTATTGTAGAGAGTATCTGTCGTGTCACATTCGGTGTGTCCGTAGCCACAGCCCGGTAGGATTCACCAGCCTCGATCGTCTCGATTGCCACAACCATATCCCAAAATCCGGTTTCGCCCCATTATAGTCGGGATCGATGATTGGTCGCAAGTACCCATCGTCTGTTGAGAAGCCTTTTGGAGGGCGTGTTATCCATTTCCCTTCTTTCCGTGCACGTCGTTGCCCAGAATCTTACAGCCACCCCAATTTGCCAAGCGGATAGCTGTGGCGAAGATGCCAAATCTGCGATACTCAGTCATACAATATTGAGTCGTCGGGTTATTGTCAAGTGCTTCTACGCTGAAACTGGTGGAAGCTGAACGGACTTCAGCCAAAAGTTCGCAACGGCCTGCGCCAACGAGACAAATTCATCAGGGTTAGACGGTTTAGTAAGATACGCATTTGCTGCTAACTCGTAACTTTCGCGTATATCTTCTTCAGCTTCAGAACTGGTTAATACGAGTACCGGAAGAGGGGATAGCTCAGAGTCATCTCTAATCTCCTTGAGAACTTGGTGACCATCTTTCCTCGGTAGATTCAAATCTAACAGGACGAGGTCTGGATAGGAGGCTGCTTCATATTCCCCCTGTTGAAAGAGGAATTCAAGTGCCTCGTGCCCATCCCTGACAGCCTGAAGTGATGTATCGAGGTCTGCTTCCTTGAATGCCTCATGTGTGAGACGAATGTCCCTGGGATTGTCCTCAACGAGCAGAATGTCAACCGGTACATCGAGGCAACTCATAGGAGAAACCTCAATAGTGGTATTTCAGTAGTAGTGTTATTTCGAGTTTCGTTCTGTAGTCGATGATGGGGCGTCAACAAGTTCGTTATCCTCCTCATGCGGGTAACATCTAAGGTTCCATGTGGAGGGGGGTATATATGAGTAGGAACGGCCTTGTGATGATAGACACTTTGTTACTTCTGTTATTCAGAAGAGTATCAATAAAGGGTATTATCTGGATACCAATTCAATGTGACGTCCAACCCCGGATTCCTTGTAAGAACGTGTTGTAGACTCTACCATGAGCATCATAGCTGAGTTCACAATTCCGCCGGAAGCGCTGCCATTTGGCGACACGCTTGTAGAGGCACCGAATACAAGAATAGAAGTCGAACGAATCGTTCCGACGCAGGAATCAGCGTTCCCGTTCTTTTGGGTTTGGGGGAGTGAACCAGAGGCATTTATGGACGCTGCTGAAGCTGAACCAAATGTCGCAAACGTCCATCTATTAGACCATGTCGAGGACGGAGCATTGTTTCGGGCAAAATGGTCACCGAATGCAGAATTAATTAGAGGTATTAGACGTCTGGATGCAACCATTATTGAAGCAGTCGGCACATCCGAACATTGGCGCTTTGAAGTGCGAACACAAGAGCAAGATGCCTTTACTGACTTCCAACGAATATTTGATGAACAAGGAATCTCTATTAGTCTGAATCGCCTCTATGACCTTGCAGAGGTAGTAGAAGGAAACCATCGGTCAGTAACACCAGAACAACGGGAGACATTGATAGCTGCCTATCAAGATGGCTATTATGAGAAGCCGCGGCAAACAACACAGGAAGAACTTGGCGAACAGTTTGACATCTCTTATCGGGCAGTCTCGGAGCGCCTCCGACGCGGCAATCGAAACCTTATCGGTGACGCATTACTCCCCTCTGGGGAACAAGAGTAATCACTATCGGGTGTCCTCCTAAGTCACTTATAAACCCATCCCACGTGGAATTCCCCTCGTTACCCGTCTTACCGGACTAAATAGGAGTGAGAACTTAAATGGGACTGTACAAAACACAAGGCGAAGAGCCACTGCACACCCTGTATTGAGCGCGAGTTTCACGAGCAATTCTGAATAAAGAAAGCGTACTACTATCTACTGTTAACTATAGTAGCCATTGAAAGTCAATGCACACCTGATCGCACAACGGCTGTGCGATCAGTGTGTAAATCGTTTCAGTTGTTACTATAGCCGACTCAACAAGCCCGTCAATCCATTCGATTCCCTTTTTCGCGACGAATTCAGCACGCTGATCATCCGTGTACTCGGCTTGCTCTAACAATAACTCCAGTTTCTCCCGAACTTCCATCACGTCTTCCACAGAGACTGAGCCTGTCGTACTAGCCGATGGCGGCGACACGGCACCGGACAAGTCCACCTGTTCCGTCGCGTCAGAACCGCCGGCTAGTACGCCCTCCTCCCGCAATCGATCTTCTACCGCATCAACCAGCTCTGGGTCGGGATCTTCATCAAGTTCGCCCGTCTGGAGTTTCTGCCACTGATCGGATGTTCGACCTTCGATGTACACCGAGGTCCACGCGGGAATCGACTGACTCTCGAGAGTTCGTCCTTGGTGTCGCTACAGACAACCGCGAAGTAGATGTACAAGATCTGTACATCAAGTACGACTGTTATCCCGTTGTGTACAGAACAGACACACGAGATGAACGCCCGAGACCAACCCTGGCAGGTGTACTTCCAGTCGAAGTGATTCACCCACGCAATGCGACTACTGATAAAGAACCCGACGGCGTCGGCTGGTTAGGATAACAGCGTGAGGGAAATGGGTTGGGGCAGATTTGAACTGCCGGCCTCCTCCATGTCAAGGAGGTGTCATAACCAGACTAGACCACCAACCCGCCTGGTTTCGCTTGCGTGGCCTCCGTCGCCATCTCGTCTGCACTCATTGATTGGCCACCACCGTAATTGAAGGTTTCGAATCGACCGCCGTACGCGACTCGCACCCACGCACCCCGCCGATACGCTTAAGTTGATGTACTCATTTGGACATTGTAAGACAACTACGTACATTGGTGTTCACTATGCAGGAGTACGTCGAACGGGTAACTGACGGGGAGGATCTCACACAGAACGGCGCTCGAGCGGCCTCGACGGCCGTCTTCGAGGACGCGACGGAGGCACAGATCGGTGCGCTGCTCGCCGCGCTGCGCGCGAAAGGCGAGACGGAAGCCGAAATCGCCGGCTTCGCCGAAGGCATGCGCGAGGCGGCCCGGACCATCTCGCCGGACCGAGAGCCGCTGGTCGACACCTGCGGCACGGGCGGAGACGACTACGACACGATCAACGTCTCGACGACGAGCGCGATCGTCACCGCCGGCGCCGGCGTTCCGGTCGCCAAACACGGGAACTACTCCGTCTCCTCCTCGTCGGGCAGCGCGGACGTCCTCGAGGAAGTCGGCGTCGACGTCGAGGCCGAACCGCCGGCCGTCGAGGAGGCGATCGAACGCGACGGCATCGGCTTCATGCTCGCGCCGGTGTTTCACCCCGCGATGAAGGCCGTCATCGGTCCGCGCAAGGAACTCGGCATGCGGACGGTGTTCAACGTCCTCGGACCGCTGACGAACCCCGCCGGCGCGGACGCACAGGTCGTCGGCGTCTACGACCCCGACCTCGTGCCCGTCCTCGCGGACGCCCTCGCGCGAATGGACGTCGACCGCGCGCTGGTCGTCCACGGCGCTGGCACCGACGAAATCGCCATCCACGGCGAGACCGTCGCGGCGGAAGTGACCGGATCCGACGTCGAGGAATATCCGCTCGAGCCGTCCGATCTCGGTCTCGAGAAACACGACATCCAGGACATCTCTGGCAGCACACCGGAAGCGAACGCGGCCGACATGCGAGGCATCGTCGAGGGCGACGTCACGGGCGCGAAACGGGACGTCATCCTCGCGAACGCCGGCGCGGCGATCTACGTCGCCGGCGAAGCCGACTCGCTCGAGGCCGGTGCCGACGCCGCACGCGAGGCCATTGACTCCGGCGCGGCGGCGACGAAACTCGAGCAACTCCGTTCGGGAACGGCGAAGCAGGTACGGCGATGACCCGCGTCAAGATCTGCGGCCTGACGAACGAGGACGACCTCCGGACGGCCGTCGAAGCGGGGGCCGACGCCCTCGGAATCATCTGTGACGTGCCGGTCGATACACCCCGGGAGGTGACGATCGAGCGAGCGAAGGAACTCGTCGCCGCTGCCCCGCCGTTCGTGACGACCGTGCTCGTGACGATGCCCGCCGGACCCGAGCACGCGATCGAACTGGCCGCGGCGATCGAATCCGACGCGGTCCAGATCCACGGCAGCATCGGCCCGGGCGACCTCTCATATCTCCGGGTGAAAATCGACTCGCAGCTCCTGCTCGCGGTCGACGCCGACGACGCGGCGACCGCCGAGACCTACGACGACGTGGTCGACGGCCTCATCGTCGACACGCCGGGCGAAGACGGCGGTGGCGGCACCGGCGAAACGCACGACTGGGACCGGACCCGACTGGCCGCCGCCGACCTCGAGTCCCCGCTAATCCTCGCCGGCGGGCTCACCCCCGACAACGTCGAGAACGCGGTGCGGACGGTCGAACCGTTCGCCGTCGACGTCGCGAGCGGGGTCGAGGCGAACGGTGGCGTCAAGGATCCCGACGCCGTCCGATCGTTCATCGACCGAGCCAAGAACGCCCGCCGACCCGCGGAACTCTGACCAGCCGATTCCAGTATGAATGACTCAGCTCCCCCATCCGACGTGATGCCGACGCTCGACCTCGACCGCGAAACTTTCCGCGAGCACGCGGGTGACCGCGACGAGCAGCCAGTGGTCGTCCGCGCCGTCGCGACGCTCGACGTCGAGACGACGCCGCTCGCAGCGTACGCCGCGCTCACCGGTCGCTCGTCCTCGAGCGATCGCGAGCGCTCCCCCTACGCCTTCCTGCTCGAGAGCGCGGAGAAGACCGCCTCGAGCGACCCGGACGGTGCCTTCCGGCCGAGTTCGGCCCAGACGGATCGCCACGCCCGCTACTCCTACGTCGGCTACGATCCGGACGCCGTCGTCACGGTCGAACCGGACGGCACGACCGTCGAGGCGCTCCGGGACGACGTGCCGCTCGACCTCGTCGAGACGACGGACGACGGCGATACCGTCGACGCCCTCCGCGCGGCGATGCCGGACGTTCGGTTCGCGAACGCGCCCGACCACGACCGCCAGCACCTGACCGGCGGTCTCGTCGGCTTCCTCGCCTACGACGCGGTCTACGACCTCTGGCTCGAGGAGGTCGGCCTCGAACGGCCCGAGTCGCGGTTCCCGGACGCCCAGTTCGTCCTGACGACGAAGACGCTCGCGTTCGACGAGCGCGACGGGACGATTTCGCTGGTCTGCACGCCGATCCTCGAGGCCGAGGACGATCCGGACGCGGTCTACGACGCGCTCCTCGAGGAGGCGAGTGCGGTCGCGGCGACGTTGCGCGGGGCCGAGCCGCCCGAGACGGGCGGATTCGTCGAGGAGAACGAGATCGCCGGACCCAAAGACGCCTACGAGGAGAGCGTCGACCGAGCCAAAGAGCACGTCCTCGACGGCGACATCTACCAGGGCGTTATCTCCAGAACGCGAGAGCTGTACGGCGACGTCGACCCGCTCGGCTTCTACGAGGCGATGCGCGACGTGAACCCCTCGCCGTACATGTACCTGCTCGAGCACGACGACCTGACGGTCGTCGGCGCGAGTCCGGAGACGCTGGTGTCCGTGCGCGGACGCGAGATCATGTCCAATCCGATCGCCGGCACCTGCGACCGAGGAACCGGACCCGTCGAGGATCGGCGGCTCGCGGGCGAGATGCTGGCCGACGAGAAGGAGCGCGCCGAGCACACGATGCTGGTCGATCTGGCCCGAAACGACGTGCGCCGGGTCGCCGAGGCCGGTTCGGTCCGCGTCGACGAGTTCATGAACGTCCTCAAGTACAGCCACGTCCAGCACATCGAGTCGACGGTGACGGGCGACCTCGCGAGCGACGCCGATGTTGCCGAACCACGTTCGGCAAGCCGGGAGACGAAGTCTCCCGATGCCTTCGACGCGACGCGCGCGTCCTTCCCCGCCGGCACCCTCTCGGGGGCCCCGAAGATCCGAGCGATGGAGATCATCGACGACCTCGAGGCCGAACCGCGCGGCCTCTACGGCGGCGGCGTCGGCTACTACTCGTGGTGTGGCGACGCGGACTTCGCGATCGTGATCCGGACGGCCACAGTCGAAGACGAAGGCGATCGGGATCGCATCACGGTTCGCGCCGGTGCGGGACTGGTCGCGGACAGCGATCCCGAAGCCGAATACGAGGAGACCGAGAAGAAGATGGGTGGCGTGCTCGCTGCGCTCGAGGAGATCGAAGAATCCGCCGATACGGACGGTAGCGGACCGGCAGACGAGTCCCTCGAGACCCCGGAGGTGAGCCGATGAGTTCGACGGCCGAGGAGCGCGCGGCGGACGCGAACGGAGACGGCGAGACGGCGCCGCTGACGGTCCTGTTCGTCGACAACTACGACTCCTTCACGTACAACCTGGTGGAGTACGTCAGCCAGCAGGATGGCACCGAGACCGCGGTGCTGAAGAACACCGCGTCGCTCGAGGACGTGCGCGCGGTCGATCCGGACGCCATCATCATCAGCCCCGGGCCGGGGCACCCGAAGAACGACCGCGACGTCGGCGTCACGATGCAGGTTCTTCGGGAATTGAGTCCGGAGGTGCCGACGCTCGGCGTCTGTCTGGGTCTCGAGGCGGCCGTCTACGAGTACGGGGGCACCGTCGGCCGGGCGCCCGACCCGATCCACGGGAAGGCCTCCGCCGTCGATCACGACGAGACGGGCGTCTTCGCGGGGCTCGAGCAAGGGTTCCGGGCGGGTCGGTACCACTCGCTGGTCGCGACGGAGGTTCCGGACTGCTTCGAGGTGTCGGCGACGGCCGAACACGGGAGCGCGGAACGGCGTCGTTCGAGAGACGGCGACGCCGTCTCTCGTGATGATGAAAATCGTCGGGGACGATTTTCGATCCGTTCCGCTGACGTCGCCGCGGAATCGCAGAACGACGAGACGCTCGTCATGGGCGTGCGCCACCGCGAGTATCCGATCGAGGCCGTGCAGTTCCATCCGGAGAGCGTGCTCACGGCGCCCGGTCACGACGTGATCGAAAACTTCCTCGAGTCGGTCGCGGATAACTGAACGTTCTTGCTCCCAGCGGCGTCCGTCTCGGCTCTCTCCGTCAGTAGCGCGTGCTGTCGCACGCTGGCCGAGGTCCCGAATACGCCGGACCGCTCCGGAGAAGGGATGCACACGTCGCGGATCAGTAGCCGAGAAACCCGGCTCTCGGACAGGCTAGAAGAACGGGATGAACGACAGGTCCGTGACGCCGGCCGTATAGAGGCCGGCGAGAACGACGGCGGACACGATTCCGACTCGAATTGCCAGTTTGATCGCGATACGGATCGCAATGATGGCGACCGCGACGGCAGCCAGTCCTGCGAGCGCGATCAGGACGGTTGATGAAGTCAATGGTTCGACCATATCGACTCCCCGTACTACAGGGACGTAATCTTTCTGGATATCGTGACAGAATTCGATTCCTGACTGCTATCGATGCGATCCATTCCGCTCGAGCGAATAATCACCGGTCCGAAACTGGAAATCACCAGATAGCGCGGCGAACTGTCCGACTCAACGCTACTTTCAGTCCGGTCTGAAAATCGTTAAGAGCGTTGCCGTTGTAGTCCCAGACAGCACCGATCACGGCCGTCTCGAACGTCGTGGTCGAACACGAAACCATAGCGTACAGAGGCATCTATACAACCACAGTTGTCCTAATACAAGAAAAGCAGGACAACAACACCCAGTTTTAAGATGTATCGATGACTACCGAACCTTCGTCACGAACGATGAAATGCAGGACCCGGACCCACGACAGAATCGCCACCTTGCGGCACGATCGTCACGAGGTGACCCGCGCATGAGCGAATCGGAGCTCTCCGCGGAAGAACTGACACTCCCGATCAAGCGCACCGACGGCAACACGCTCGAGGAGCGCATGACCGACAACGCCTATCACAACATCCTCCCCGCACGCTACCTGCGGAAGGATGCCGACGGCGACCTCGTCGAGACCCAGGAGGATCTCTTCGAACGCGTCGGCACGAACATCGCGCTGGCCGAAGCCGTCTACGAGGCCGAGAAGCGCGACCTCGAGATCACGGTCACGCCCGACCAGCTCAAGCCGGACCACCCGCGCCGGGACGAACTCGCCGCGGAAGTCTTCGGCGAGGGAACCACGGCTGCGGACGACGTGGAAACCGTTCTCACCGAACGCAACGTCAACAAGTTCGCCTACGACACCATCGTCCCCGAACTCCCCGACGAGGTGCGCGCACACGTCGAGGACGTCGCGGAAACGTTCATCGAAGGGATGTCGGAGCTCTCCTTTATGCCGAACTCGCCGACGCTGATGAACGCCGGCGACGAACTCCAGCAGCTCTCCGCCTGTTTCGTTATGTCGCCCGACGACGACCTTTCGGATATCCACGAGACTGCGAAGAAGGCCGCGGAGGTCTTCCAGTCCGGCGGCGGCGTCGGCTACGGCTTCTGGCAGCTCCGTCCCTTCGGCGACAGCGTCGGCTCGACCGGCGGCATCGCCTCGGGTCCGATCACGTTCATGCGGACCTACGACCAGCTCTGTGAGACGATCGCCCAGGGCGGGACCCGCCGCGGCGCTCAGATGGGCATCATGCGCGTCTCCCACCCGGACGTCATCGAGTTCATCCACGCCAAAAACAAGGACGTCTCGCTGGCGCACACGCTCCGGCTGAACGATCCGGACGACTACACCTACACCACCTTCTCCGAAGCGCTCGAGGAAGCTCGCAGCCTCATCGACGAGGACGGCCGCGTCCCCAAACACCTGCGCAACGCCGTCGAGGGTCACCTCTCTAACTTCAACATCTCCGTCGGCGTCACCGACGACTTCATGGAGGCCGTCCAGAACGGCGAGGAGTACACCTTCACCAACCCGCGGACCGAGGAGCCCCACATCGCCACCGAGGAGACCAAGGAGATGTACAGCCGGTACGACCTCGGCGAGCACGTCGAGGTCGGCGAGCCGCTCTCGATCCCCGCGGAACTCATCTTCGAACGCATCGTCGAGGGCGCCCACGAGAACGGGGAGCCCGGTGTCATTTACCTCGAGCGGGTGAACAAACAGCACTCCTTCGACGTCGAAAAGCAGGAGGACCACCAGATTCTGGCGACGAACCCGTGTGGCGAGCAGCCGCTCGAGGAGTACGAAGCCTGCAACCTCGGCCACATCAACCTCTCGACGCTCGCCGACCAGGAGGCGCCCGACTGGCGCGTCTGGTCGGAGAACCACGGCGACGAGTACGACTCCCAGGCCGAAGCCGTCGACGCCTTCCTCGAGGAGGCCATCGACTACGCGGAGTTCGACGAGCGCATCGAGTACGGTACCCGATTCCTCGAGAACGTCGTCACGATGTCGGACTTCCCGGTCGAGGAGATCGAGGAGAAGGTCCGGAACATGCGCAAGATCGGGCTCGGCGTCATGGGCCTCGCACAGCTGTACATCCAGCTCGGCATCAAGTACGGCAGCGACGAGGGCAACGAGGTCGCCCGCCAGCTGATGACCCACATCAACCACGGCGCGAAGGCCAAGAGCCACGACCTCGCGACCGAACGCGGCTCGTTCAACGACTGGGACGACTCGAAGTACGCCGACCCGACCGAGTACCGCGAGTGGTTCGAACACCAGACCGGCGAGGACGCCGACGACTGGGCGGACGGCTTCCCCATCCGCAATCACAACGTGACGACCATCGCGCCGACCGGCACGACCTCGATGGTCGGCAACACGACGGGCGGCTGCGAGCCGATCTACAACGTCGCTTACTACAAGAACGTCACCGACGACGTGCAGGGCGACGAAATGCTCGTCGAGTTCGACGACTACTTCCTGCGCACCTTGGAGGACAACGACATCGACGTCGACGCCGTCAAGAAGGAGGCTCAGGAGCAGATGGCCACGAACCAGTTCGAGGGCGTCGAGGGCCTCTCGACGGTTCCCGACGCCATCGGCGAACTGTTCGTCATCACGAGCGACCTCTCGGCGAAACAGCACGCTGCAGTCCAGTGTGCCGCACAGAACGGCGTCGACTCCGCCATCTCGAAGACGGTCAACGCGCCGAACGACTCCACGCTCGAGGACGCCAAGGAGGTCTTCGAGTGGGTCTACGAGAACGGCGGCAAGGGCGTCACCTACTACCGCGACGGCACCCGCTCGAAGCAGGTGCTGACCACGCGCGCCGACAACGCGGACTTCGCCGACGAGACCGAAGCCGCGCAGGCGCTCGTCGAACAGATCGACGAGATCTTCGGCGGCCTCGAGGCGTTCCTCGGAAGCGACGAGGTTCGAGACGTGCTCGAGGAGGACGTCGGCTCGCTGACCGCCGGCGATCACGACCACGTCACCGTCGACTTCACCGAGAAGCGCGAGCGACCCGACGCCCTGCAGGGCGTGAGCCAGCGCATCGACACCGGCTACGGCAAGGTCTACGTGACGATCAACGAGGATCCCGAGACCGGCCAGCCGTTCGAACTGTTCGCGAACATCGGCCACTCGGGCGGCTTCACGAACTCCTTCACCGAGGCGCTCGCGAAGGTCATCTCGACCTCGCTGCGCTCCGGCGTCGACCCCGAGGAGATCGTCGACGAACTCTGTGGCACGCGCAGTCCGAAGGTCGCCTGGGACAAGGGCGAGCAGATCCAGTCGATTCCGGACGCCATCGGCACCGCGATGCGCCGCTATCTCGACGACGAGATCGACAAGCCGTACCCCAAACAGCAGACGCTCGAGGAGTCCGCCGACGCGGACACGGAAGTCGAGTACGACGGCCCGCAGACCGACGGCGGTGCGGCCGCCGCTCAGGGTGGCTCCAACGCGGACGACGCCACGCAGGACCTCATCGACGCCGGCGAATCGCCGGAGTGTCCCGACTGCGGCTCGATGACGCTGTACTTCTCCGAAGGCTGCAAAACGTGCGAGGGCTGTGGCTGGTCGGAATGTTGAGCTGACGGACACAGTCACGCAGCGTTCGACGTCGACTCACGGATGCGTCATCTTTTTTGGGAGAGCGAATCGGTAGCGGTCGATCTCGAGCGCGCCAGACACTAAACGATCAGACAGGGAGGGGACACTCGAGCGGCGCCTCGTAAAACCGTGCGCCGTTCCGAGCGGACCAGCAACACTTAGCACGCTCGGGACGGAATCGTGAGGTATGGCTGCCGACGACGATGGAGACGGGGCCGGGGCGGACCCGACGGGCGGGTTCGGTGCCGACTCGAGTGGCGCACCGACCTGCCCTCACTGTGATGCCCCCCTGTACAAACGCCACTGCAAGTACGTCTGTCCCCAGCACGGTCCCATAATCGATTGTTCGGACCCCTTCCTGTGATCGCGACTCAGCACCCGACTCAGGGTGTGAGTTGCCCGGTACTGATACAAGCCGACGCGTTCTCCTTTCGAGCAAGCGACCTGTATGTCTACACAACCGACGATCCTCGTCGTCGACGACGAGCGCGAACTCGCCGACCTCTACGCGATGTGGGTCGACGGGGAGTACGAGGTGGTAACTGCCTACGACGGCCGATCGGCTCTCGAAGCGATGAGTCCGGCGGTCGACGTCGTCCTGCTCGACCGCCACATGCCGGATATCACCGGCGACGAAGTCCTCAACCGGATTCGGGCTGTCGGCCACGACTGCTGGGTGATCATGGTCACGGCGGTCGACCCCGGACTCGATATCGTCGAACTGGATATCGACGACTACGTCACCAAACCGGTGACGCGGACCCAACTGACGCGAATCATCGAGAACCTCCGCGTGCAGGCCAAGTTCAGCAACGGCGGTCGTCGCGAACTCGCCGCGCTCTCGAACAAGATGGAGACGCTCGAGGACGAACAGTCGGCGAGCGAACTGGAGGAGACGGACGCCTACCGGCAACTGGAGTCCGACCTGAAGGAACTGAGCGACTCGCTGGTCGAGAACGGAGACGGAGCGTAACTGCGGGCCCTCGAGCTAGCTCTCTGCCGACCGCCCGGCGTTCCGCGCCCGCCTGTGCATCCGAACCACGCGATAGGCGGGGCCCGCGAGCAGTATCACGGCAGCACCGAGACAGGCGACGGTGAGCGTGGCACCGAATTCGCCGAAGCCGTCCGTGGTGACGGTCGCCGCCGACGCGCCGACGACGACGGCAGCGACCGTCCACGGGAGTTCACCGACGACCGTGCCGACCACGAACTGTCGGAGTCGCACGCCGCTGACCGCCGCCGCACACGTCGAGACGTCCGAGGGGATCGGCGCCAATCGAGAGACGACGACGCCTCGGGTCGGTCCGGCAGTATCGTAATACCGGGTACCGACGCTACCGGCCCGCTCGAGAAGGGACTCGAACGTCCCGCCGGCCGACTCCGCGGCGGAGTCGGCGTGCGTCCCACTCGCGGTGTTCGTCTCGGTCCCCGCGAGCCAGCGAGCGACGAGAAAGACGGGGATCACGGTCGTCACGACACCGACGAGCGCGATCGGGAGCCCGAGCGCGACGCCGTAGCCGTAGCCGACGACGACGGCGAGCGGCGTCGTCGGCAGGACGAGCAGCGGTCGCACGAGGTAGAGACCGCCGACGACGAGTCCGAACAGATAGGGGTCCGCCGAGACCGACTCGACGGCGCCGAGTATCGTCGACGGCGAGACGAGCACGCCCATCGCGACGATCGCACCGATCACGACCGTCCCGACGAGCGCGCGGCGTTTCACCGACGACAGCGACATCGGTCCCAGTTTCCCCTCGAGTGTTGAAACTTTTGTGTCTCGACGGGTGGGACCCGTCGCCGTCGATGGCGGACGACACAACGTTTATTCGCTCGCAGCCGACAGCACTCATCGATGGATCGCGACGAGACCGGACCCGACACAGCCGTCGACGCCAGCGACGACCGGGTCGCGCTCGGGTTGGCGCTGCTCGAGCGACTCGAGCACGAGTCGCTGCCCCTGCCTGAGGTCGTCGACCGGATCGAGACGGTGACGACCGACCCGACGGTGGCGCGGACGATTCTCGACGAGGCGGAACTCCGCGGCATCATCGAGCGCGAGGACGGGATCATCCGACCGAAGAGCCGGCAGTACGTTCGGTTCGAACAGGACGTCATTACGAAAGAGGGCGACTTTTCCTGCCAGCGCTGTGGGACCGGCGTCTCGACGGGCTACTTCATCGATCTCGACGCCGGCGAACTGGGACCCTTCGGCTCGTCGTGTATTCGGAAGGTGACCGGCCGAGAGGATTGAACCGCCGTTAGCGTTGCTTGCGGAGTTCGGCGATCAGTTGCTCGATCGTCTGTTGCTGGCGTTCGATTATCTCGGTTTGTCGCTCGACGGCGCCCTCGAGTGACTCGACGCGCTCGAGCAGTTCGGCGGTGACGTCGTCGGGTTCGGACTCGCCGTCGGGTTCGGCGCCGAGCAGCGGCGTCGACCCAGCCCCGAGCCCGCCGTCGTCCCGGCTCGGCTCCGTCTCGATCTCGGCCGGCTCCGCGTCGACCTCGGCCGGTTCGGTTCGCTCGAGATCGGGGTCCCGTTCGGTTACGGTGTCGGTCGACATTTCGAACGTGGTTTCGGTCTCGTCGGACGCCGGCTCGGACTCCTGGGTCGGGACCGGATCGGTCCGGGCCGGCGCTTGCGTCGCCGACTGCGTCTCGGTCTGCTGTCGTTGCCGGGACGCTTGCTGGGGTTCCTGAGAGGGTTGCGTCTCGCTCGCGCTCGAGTCCGCCGCCGGTTGAGACCCGCTCGTCTCCGGGCCAGCGACGGTCGGCTCGTCTGCGAGCGGATCGGTCGTCTGTGCCGGTTCAGCCGTCCCACCGACCGCCTCATCGACGTCGTCGTGATCGTCCAGCGACGGCGGATTGGCGTTGAGGGGATCGACTCCCTCACCGAAGTCCACCGACGCGTTGCGCTGGGTCGGGTCGGCATCGTCGTCACCGCCGACCGTCTCGTTGAGTTCCTCGAGCGAGCCGACGTCGTGGTACTCGAAGAGGGCCCGTTTGAGCCGTTCGCGGAGGTCGTTCGCCTCCTCGTTGGGGGCCTTGATCCGCTGCGGTCGGCCGTCGGCCGTGAGCACGATCTGCGTGGCGACGCTGCCGTCCTCGAACGCGAGGTTCGTGACGTCCCCGAAGTGGTACTCCTCGTAGTCGCCGTCCCAGACCGCCGCGCCGATGTGTTTGACGAGCCGGTCGCTCGTGATGATCAGCGTCAGTTCGCTGAAGCGGTAGGTCTGGACGACCGTCTCGCCGGGATCGGTGATCCCGTTGCCGTTCAGCACGCCGGCCAGCACCGGGTGCAAGACCGCGTCGGTCTTGCCGCTGGGGATGCTGAACGATTTCGTTCCCTCGAGGGGGTACTCGAGCGTGAACTTCGTCTTGCGTCGCCCCGCAGAGAGGGTGAGGCGGTCCGCCTCGTGGGGGTATTCGTCGATCGATTCGTCGCTCAGGAGGCCTTCGGAGCTGTAGACGAGCGTGCTCGAGGGCGTAATGAAGAGTTCGTCTTCGCCGCCGAGAGAGACGCGCGCCGCGATTTCCTCGCCGTTGAGAGTAGACTGGACGATGCCGGGAACGCTCATGCGCGGGTAGTTGGGAAGGCCGTGCCATAAATCCGTGGGTCGGCGTTACACGCCGGGGCCGAATGAGAAGGTTAAAGAAACACACCGCGCTATCTGAGAGTGAGCCCGGGTGGCTTAGCTGGACATAGCGCCGCACTCATAGGGTTCAGAGATTCGGTGCGGTTTCGCCTTGGAAGCCTCCGTGTCCCCACGAGGACTCATGCCGAGCCTCGGACCTGGGACATGCGGAGATCGAGGGTTCGGAGCCCTCCCCGGGCATAAAACTATTCGTTCCGGTGCCCAAGAATAAGGCCCCGAGAGCGGGGTCTACCGTTTCTTCTCAAAGGAGGTGTTCGCCGTGACGGCCGAATGCTTCCGTTGCGGGGGCGAAGCGACGGAGTCGTTCGGCAACGGCTATCTCTGCGACGAGTGCATCCCAATCGGCGAAGACACAGGTGAAGACGACTCAGACCCCGTAAGCCCAAGCCGGGATACATGCTCACCAGACCAGCCCGACGCCGACTCGATCGACCCCGAGGCAATTCTCGACGTCGAACTCGACGTCTACCCGAGCGACCTACTCGATGTTGATCGATGGCTGACGTGGAAGCCGACCGACGACGGGCGAAAGGTTCCGCGAGCGCCGTACGCAAACCCGGACTGGCCCGATAAGTTCGTCTCGGCACAGGACCCTGACGTCTGGACCAACTTCGAGACCGCGTCAACGGCGGTCGCTGACCGGCGTGACTACGGCCTCGCGTTCAATATCCCGGACGCCGACGAGTACTCTGACGACCCGTTCGTCCTCATCGACTACGACAACGTTCGCGACCCGGAGACCCGTGAGGTCCACCCGACGGTTCGCGACCACATCAAGCGCGCCGAGTCATACGCCGACGTCTCGACGTCGGGGACCGGCGTCCACATCTTTGCTCGCGGCGCGCTCCCGGACGGCGTGAAGGCGATCGAGGCAGCGCTCCCGGCGGTCGACGGTTTCGGAGAGGCCGAGATCGAAGTCTACGACTCGGCGCGCTACTCGGCAATGACGGGCGCTCACATCGCCGCCTCGCCACGCCGGACGACCGACGCGCAGGATCTCATCGATGACCTCGCCGACGAGTACGCAACGGTCGCTGAGGGGACGCCCGATGAACTCACCCGCGAACCTGAGAAATCCCGCGACGAGATCGTAAACGTCGAGACGACGACTGACATTCAGGACGTCCTCGACGCTATACAGCACGTCCGACCCCACGACATCCGGCTTCGATCGACGGTCACGCACGAGCGCGCCGACGGGACGAAATCACTCGACCCGAGTTGGGCGAACTCCGATAGCGGGACGCGTCTCGCACAGGTCGACGACGGCTGGGTTTACCGGAAGGGGATGCACGGCCTCGACGCACTCCAGCTCGTCGCCCTCGAGGAGCGCATCATCTCGCACGTCGACGAGTACCCGACCAGCGAGGGCTTCTGGAATGCCGTCGACGCCCTTCGCGATCGCGGCGCGCACATCCCGGAGTTCGACCCCGCCAGCGACGATGCTGGGGCAGTCTCGGCCCTCCCGATCGAACAACTCGATGCGCTCTCACCCGCAGAACGCCGGCGGGCGGCGAAAAAACGCGGCCTTGAGTGGCCGTCGACGGACGACGCTCGCGAAGACCTCTTCGACGCGATCGCCGAGGTGATCCGGTACGAAGACAACTGGATTATCGATGCGCCGACGTCGCTCGGGAAGTCCTACACGATCGCGTCAACACGCTGGGGTGCCCGCCAGGACATCACTGGCGACCGCCCGGTCGTCCACCTCCTCGAGACGCGTGACGCCCGTGACGAGGCCGTCGACGTCGCCGAAGAGCACGGCGGCCAGTACCACGTTCTCCTCGGGCGCCACGAGGCCTGTCCGGTCGCGGGCGGTGAGCATGACGACGAGATCACGATTGACGGGACGCCGGCGAGCGACTGGCTCGATTCCCAGTGCGACGGGAAGGGCATGGCCTTCAGTGCTGCCCACCGCTACCTCGAGGAGCACAACGACCAGGGGATCCACCTTCCCTGTACCGAAGAGGGCCACTGTACGGCGACCAAGCAGTGGGACGAGTATCGCGAAGGACCAGGTGGAGAACTCGAGTACTGGCCGCTCGTCATCGCGACGCACAACTTCGCGTACGCGCCCGGGCTGCGGATGCACAACAACGTCGTCGTTGACGAACAGCCGAACTTCGAGACCGACCTCTCGACCGACCGCATCCGCCGGGCAGTCGGCGCGTACCTCCACGAGATCGACGCCCCCGTCACTACCTGGGAGGCGTTCATCCAGCTGTCCCGCCACGACGACTATCAGGGCGACGCCGCAAAGGAACGCGACGCCCTTGAGGACGTCCTCTACGAAGAGCCCGATCACGACTGGTACTTCGAGAACCCCGACGCCCACACCCTCGCGCCGGCACTGGCGCGGGCGATCTTCCGCGCCGAAGACCGCGCGAACGGGCGCCGGTTCGGGAAGACGATGCACGAACCGCCGCGCCTCGAGGCGACTGTTCGCGATGACGACGACTGGAACCGCGAGTGGGTCTCGATCGTCCTCGACGAGTCGAACGACGTCCGCTCGGTCCGGGTCGTCCCCGACTTCGGTTCTGCGCGGTCGGTTATCGGGATGGACGCTCACCCCGCGGTGCCGCTGTGGCAGGCGAATACGCTCCCGTGGATCAAGACTACACAGATCCTCGAGCCCGAGCAGCGCCAGCTCTGGCGCCGCTACGAGCGCGGCCTCCGCGTTGTCCAGGTCGGCGACGCGACCCGTCCCCTCTCCGGTGACAAGGCCCTCGAGTGGCTCAACGAGGACAAACTCGAGGCGCTGTTCGAGCACCTCGTCGACGAGTACGGCCCGCAGTTCCGCACAGCGATCACGACCGCGCAGGTTGAGGACCGGCTCGAGGAGCTCATGGCGGAAGCCGGTGTCCACCGGCCGGAGTTGATGCACTTCGGAGAGGAGAAGTCGCGCAACGACTTCGAGAACGAGCGCATCGGTCTGGTCAACGGTTGTATGGACCCGGGCGACGACTACGTCCTCGATCTCCTCGCCGAACTCGACCTCGAGGCCGAAGCCGAGACTGCCGTCGACGACGCCGGCGAGGAGTACCGGGCCCGTGGCCGCGGCTTCGAGGGCAAGGATGCAGACGCCGCTGACGAGATCCTCGCCTCGGTGCGGGAGAACCACATCGCTCAGGCCGCCGGTCGGTATGCGCGGGATCCGTCCGACCCCGACGTCACCGCCACGGTGTTCGTTCGGACCGATGCGATGCCCGCGGGATTCGCCGACGTCCAGACGCCTGGTGTCGAGTGGGTTTTCACCGACCTCCAAGAGGAAATCGTCGAGGAACTTCGCTCGAGCAAGCGTTCGAAGACGGTGCGAGAAATCGCTGAAGCGGTCGGCTGTTCGAAAGAGCACGTCCGCCAGACGCTCGAGCGGTTGTCCGATAGTGAGTTCGGCGAGTCCGCGGTCCACATTTCCGAAGGCGCCGGATCCCACGGAGCGACGCTGTACAGTGAGTCTGGGCTTCCTTCCACCGGGTTTGTGGATCTGGAGGAATCGCCAACTGAACCCTATAGGGACTCTAGTAGGTGGGCGTTGGCGATTCGTGACCCCAGCCCCTCCACCGCCGCTGCTCGTACAGTGAGTGACGATCACGACAGGCCCTCAACGGAGGTGTGGGACTGGAAATCCCACCCCTCTCCGTCTGACTGACGCACTCTCCGGTCCGGTTGTATGCCTTCGATGAGCGATGGCACCGTCACGGCAGCTGCTATCGGTAGATAGTAGTACGGTTTTTTCAGAACTGGCTGTAAAACTCGCGCTCAGTACAGACGAACGATGTAGCGCGCCGACCGGCTTGTTATCCGTCATCCGTCAAGAGCGGCGTGCTGAATAGAGAGAATGTGTTCACGAGTGATGTGGATTCCTGTTCGTCTTTCACGTGGAGGTCGCCGAACTCGCCGCCTTATCTTCGATCGACGACCGACGATCAATCGCCATCATTCGGCGTGGCAATCCAGTTTTCCTGCTCAACCCACGTCTCGACATTGTCACGCCAGTCGAAATCACAGTACCCGATGCCCTCGTCAACTTGGATAACAGTCTGGGACTCAATGCGGATTACGTTCTCACTATTTAGTATGCAGTGATTCGCTGCCGTGTCCGGGCGCAATGCGTAGAGCCAATTCGAGTCGTATCGCCGTACAACGACGTTATACACCTCCGTTGTTCCATCGATGAAGTGGACTGTCGTCGGTTCTTTCTCGTTACCGTCAGTATCATTCATTCGTGTCAAACCCTCCTATGTCAGAATACGCAACGGAGCGTGTTAGTAGTTGGCACTGAAGATTACTTGCGCCTTCTCTTCAGCACGTCTCAACGAACGTCATCTCTACCTGATCGAAATTTCGGTGATCAGTTCGCATACGTAGTTATCGAACCGCGAGTTCCAGTAACGCCTGGTTCTGAGTAAAGAAACGCTATCACGAGCTACTGTTATGGCAGAGGTATCTGATTTCCGAGAGTTGTCACTCACGAACTCCGCTATAGGTCCTAACAGATTTAATTTATTTCCCAACTAATATTTAGACGGCGTAGGGGTAGTCACCACTCGATCGGGGGGCTGGTCGATCTCGTGGCCCCATCAGTCCGTCTAAGGCTAAGGAGATGGGTCTGCGGATCCACCGATAACTATCAAAATATGAGTGTTAAAAAGAAGATTTAGTGGTCTTACCCCAGTGGGAGAGTTATGAAGTGGAAACTTCTATATGTCAGTCTGAACTAGACCAGAGTAGATACCCCGCCCCCTATATCGCCGGCAACTGTCGGTGGTCGGGATCGGCGGCCGTCCTCGAAAACGAGGGCGCGTCCGGATCACATCCGGGGGGAGTCTGCCCTTTTCCATGTCGACCGAACCTGTCACCACCTTCTCGAGTAGCATCGATCTCGACATTAACACGACCGACGACGCTGAAACCATCCTCGAAGCCCTCACCGACGCCGACGGCATCTGCCGGTGGTGTTTCGGCCGGCGCTGTCACTACTCGCCGTCCCATCCGAGCGCCGGCCTCCCTGATCGCGACGTCGATCCGAGTGCATCGCACGAGACCGTCCCGGCGCGAACGGACGAACGGGGCGACGTCGTCGATCCCGCTCGGCCTCACGTCGTCTGTGAGTGCGGTGTCGTCGACGTCGATCCGACCGATGACCGAACCGTCGACGAGTTGCTCGAGGCGGTCGTGAACCTCTCCGATCGACTCGCCGAGGCCGGCCTCGCTCACTCGTCGGGTGCGGCACAGATCCTCGTCGACAAATACCGCGAGGCCGGGGAGGCCGGTGGCAACGACGACGAAATCCTCGAGAACGCCATCCGTCTCGGCCGTGAGTGGGCCGATGACCTTGACTAATCCAAACTATGAGCCAAAGCCACGACTCCGAGAAGTCCGGAACAGAGTACACGAACGTCCCGGTCAAACCCGACGTCCGCGACGAACTATACAATCGTAAACGTGGTCCGGGGGACACCTACGACGCCGTCGTGAGGCGGCTTCTCGAGGCCGACAAGTGACCATGTCAGCCGACCGAACCCGTGTGATCCTCGCCGAGTCGATCGCAGACGACGTCGAACGCTTCGCTCACGAACGTCTCGAGCGAGAGCGCGATCGAGATGAGAAGGCCGATGCCGGCCTGTGAGGACTGTGGGGCACACGTCAGCGAACGTTTTACGGCGGTGTTCGGGGACGATGCCCACGTCGTCTACGCCTGTCCGGCCTGTTCGGATATGGCCCACATCGTCCGTGGCGGGGCGGCTACCGACGCCGCGTTCGCCGCTCGTGTCCGGGGCGATGAGGATGACTCCAAGAAGTGATCGTTCACAGACCGCACCTATACCGATTCTAATCAATCACGTGATGACGGAAACTATCCTCCTGGCGACCCGAGACGCCCAAATATTGCCAGCTACCCCCGGGGTGCCCGCTCGATGACCCCCGACGCGAGTGCGGGCGCGCGGGACTCGTCCAACGACGTCGACGAGTACGACGCGATGCTCGAGGTTCTCGACGTCGCGATCGACGAAGCGAAACGGAAAGTCGAGAACGGTCGCGTCTACGACGCCGAGAACGAGAAGGTCCGAATCAAATGGATTCGAGCGCTGGCCTACGCGGTCAACGTCCGCCGGCAGTGTACCAACGATCGAACGCTCGAGGAACTGAGCGAGCGGATCGACCAGCTCGAGGACGCCCGTGGGGTGGATCGATGACTCGCCGCCGATCGGCCCGGGAGATAGAGTCGAGCCTCGACGATCTAGACGCCCCGACCGGCGATCAGGTCGAGGACTGGCGTCAGTTCCTTCGCGGGAACCTCTCGCTCGAGGAGTACCGTGATCGGTGGGCGGGTGATGGCCGATGACTCGCAAATCGAAGCGAGAACTCGAGCACGCCCTCGCCCAAATCGAGGGTGAGGGGCACAGAGACGATTTTGTCGTCGTGGAAATCGACGCGACAGGTGGGACGCGGACAGAGCGCACTGAGCGCTACAGGTGGGACGACGTTGCTGGCGTTTACAGGTCAGACGAGGGACGCGAACGGATGCCCGGCGAGGCCCCAACTGGTTTCGACTTCGCTGTGGGGTGGGCCGATGACTCGTAAGTCAAAGCGCGAGATCGAGGCGTCCCTGGACCAACTCGAGGATGGCGACGACACCGACGACCTCGAGGTCGTAGTCCGAGACCATGTTGTCGACGAGAACGGCGACGTACATGTGGTCTCGGGGTTCCGGAGGTGGCGCGACGAATCTGATGAGTGGCACACCGAGGAACTAGAGTTCGACGTCGATCACGAGATTGACCCGGACACTGCCGAATGGAGTGTTGAATGACTCGTAAATCCCCCCGAGAACTCGAGCGTCGGCTAGACGATATTGCCGGCGATTCCCCCTCGCTCGATGGCTTTGGCTACGACCTGGAGAAGTTCGACGAGTACGACTGGGGGACACAGCGAGAGATCATCAAAATCGCGTGTGACTGGACGTACAACCGGTCGGGGACGACGCTGGCCTCGGCGATCAAGGACATTTACGAGGAGGACGATGACTGAATCCGACACCACTGACGACGACCTCGACGAACTGCTCGAAGACGACGACTACGCCGACGAGAAGTACATCATGGTCGGCTCGAACCATGCTGGCCACAAGAAGGGCGACGTAATCGTCCCGACCAAAACCGCCCTCGAGAACTTCGGGCATAAGTTCGATCCGATCACACTCGGTGGCGACGACGCCCCGTGTCCGTTCTGCGATCCCGGTGATGAGTTGTACCCTCGAGCCCACCTCGAGAAACTCACTGACGATGACCTGCGCGTGGTCGCCGCCCTCTCGGAGAAAGACGGCGTCGACGGCAACGACGACCCGGCGGACATCATCGACGCGCTGGCCGAAGACTGACCCCGGCGTGTGATGACCGCCCGCCACTGGCGCGAGCACAAAGCGGTACATTGCACGGAGGCAAGGTCAGCGGGTCCACTGGACCCCATTTCGCCGGGCGGGTATTCCGTCCGGTGTCGATCTCGAGCCGCCTATTTTCGATACGCAACTCAGACTATGACAGCAAAACCCGACCGCCCGAGCGACGATGCACCGACTCCGGACGATGCCCGAAGCGCAGTCAAGCAGAAATGGCACAAGTACGAGAACCCGGCGATCACGACGGGAGAGGTGGCCGACGAGTTAGGCGTCGACCTCGAGACGGCGTTCGAACTCCTCGAGGCCGCCACTGACCGGGCTAACGTCTCGAGAAACATCACCGTCCAATCGAAACCCGTCGCCGGCGACGGGCCAGAGCATCACGTCTGGTGGTGATTCGATGGCGCCCTCCACTCTCCGAACCCACGCCACCGGGTCCCTCCGCAGCGACGACGTCCGGCATGAGACCGAGGCCGGCATCGAGTACCTCGTCGTCAACGGCGTGCCCGCCCGCGCCCCCCACGTCTACGAATACGATCACGGAAGCGAATTGCTCCCACCAGAGGAACTCGAGGGACTGACTGACGAGGCCCCAATCGTTCTCGATCACCCCGTCGCGAACGGCCAGTTCGTCGGCGTCTCGTCTCCCGGTGCCTCGCCTGACGTGGTCGGCGAGTTCCGGAACGCCGCGGTCGTCGACGACACTGACGGCGCTCACGTTGTCGGCGAGTACTGGCTCGACACGTCGAAGCGGGATCTCTACCCCGGCTACGCTGATGCCCTCGAGACGCTCGAGAACGGCGGGGAAGTCGAGACCTCGCCGGGATATAACCCCGAGATCGACCCGACGTCAGGCCGAACCCAGTCGGGTGAGCGCTACGCCGCGGTCCAGAAATCCCCCTCGTTGGATCACGTGGGGCTGATCGTCAACGGCCACGCCCGCTGTTCATTATCTGAGGGATGTGGCATTGGCAGAGCGAACTGTACCTCCGACCGTCCCTGCGAGACTGATACCATGCAATCGAACCCACCACAGACGACCGCACAGCCCGACGACCAAGCTCACGCCATTCTCGACAACCAACTCCGAGCGAACGGCGTCACTGCCGACCTCTCGCCGCTCTCGTTCACGGACAAGAAGAAACTCGTCGCCGCTCAGGGCGTCGAACTCCACAGTACGACCGCTCGAAAGGCAGGATTCACGCACGACGAGGTCCCCGGAATGCGGATCAACGCCGGCGGATTCGTCGACCTCTCGAGAGCCGACGTCAAGGACCGCGACGAGGGGAGTCGCCAGAACGCAGCGGGCTGTGAGTGTTCCGGTGGCGATCAAGCGAACGCGACCACCTCTTTCGGCCACTCGTACGACGAGTATCGCCAGAAGAAGGCCGAACACGGTGAGAGCTACTACGCGAGACAGCGGAGCGAACGCAAGCGCACTCGAGCGAACGAAGCCGACCAGCGCAAGCAACGGCAGAACGCCCGCCTCACCGAGCGAAGTCAGAAGGATCTGGACGTTCCGAGCGCCGGTCACGACAGCTACCAAGAGCGGAGCGACGGCGACCAGACCGGCGACTCGAGTATCCCGACCGGCGGCTATGCGAACCGTGGCACCGAACAGACGGCCCCCTCCGGTAGCCGATCGAACGCACAGACGTCGCGATCGGACACCGAGAAACCGGCCTACCTAGACGAGTACCGCGAATACTAACTCATCATGACTATCGCAACACACTCTGTGGATGTATCGACGATCGACTATCCCTACGAAACCGGAGGTATGGCCTAATGCCGGGTCCACTGAAAGGCCTGACAAAGGCCCTCGGTGCTCTCGATAAACTCTCCGGTGGCAATGGCGGCTGGGGGGCAAACGTCGAGGGCGCCGACAAACTGGCCGCCGCGCTCGAGGAGGAGTTCGAGGACTGGGAGTTTACGACGGGCTATGCTGTGGGTGCGAGCGCCTCTTACGCGGTGTTCGTCGAGATGGGGACCTCGAGGATGCAAGGAACGCCCGCGCTGCAAAACGCCATCGACGCGACGATGGGTAATCTCGATAGCCTTGCTGAGCAGGCCGACTCCGGCGACGAACTAATCCAGTTGATCGCTCTCGACATCGAGGCCGGTTACAAAGGGGACGTCCCCGTCGATACCGGTCACCTGCAGTCGTCCATCTACGCGCAGGAGATTTGAGAGCAGAATGGTGGGTGGTGCCTCTGTCCCAGGAGGCAGCAATCAGTGGCCGCCCTCGTAGGCCACACTTGCATTTGCAAGGCGCTAGACTAAAACCTAGCGGTTGGCCACGAAGCCACTCATGACACGTAAATCCACATGCGGCGAGAGCGGCACCGAACCGATGACCGACGTCGACGACCTCGAGACGGTGTTGGTCGCCGGCAGTCAGAGCAGCAACAGGGTCTTTCACGTCTCGAGTGGGTGTCCGGCGGTCCGATCGACCCTCCGAGAGTGGGACCTCGAGACGGCGATCGGGTGGGGGCTGTCGCCCTGCCCGCGGTGTGACGGCGACGGCGTCGGCGGCGATCATGGATCCGGCGGCCACTACCAGACGCTCGTGGCGATCGGGGAGTCTCGAGGCGACCGAGAGCGATCGGATCCGTGGCCCCGGCCGTCGACGGCCGACGACTGACTCAAGACAGTGTGATCTGATTGGCGTGTCCCCGTATTCTGGGAGAGACGTAATAGCCCTGATCGGACAGGTTACGCGAAGTCTGACGGTATCCCCCTCCCTTGGTGCAGTTTTCGGTATGTCATACAACTTGGGCAACCGTTGACTTCGCCGTTGACACCGAATACCCGAATGAAGTCACGCGTGACGAACGCGTCACAGTCGCTACAATGGGGCATAGGTTACCTTTCACACCGATCCATGTTAATGGCTGGCAATATCTGATAGGACTCGCCCGTCCTCAGGCAAAATAGCGCCGAAAGCAGAGTGGGGTGAGGGGGACATGACAGACCCCTCAACGGCGAACAATGGTGGGGATGTTCTCTGTATTCACAACAGCCGTCGCAGGCTGCCGACGGTACGAGATGGCATGACCGCCGGATTATGTCAGTTGGGCACGATACCGTCCGGCGGTCGTCCTTTGGAGCGTGACGGATGGCCATCGGGGCTCCGTCAATTCGGCAGTCCACGCCCATGGTTGTTAATATTTCGCACATTCTAAGTGGGCCGTGGAGTGGGTCTACGAGGTCGCGTGAGCGCGTCAGTGGCCGATCCAGCCGGGCCGGACTCACGCTATGTTAGCATAGCGTCGGGTATCGGATCGTTCGATAGGCCGGCTGTGGCCACTCGAGAGCGACTCTTCCGACCGGCCGGGCCGTAACTCGGTGATAGTTATATTCTGTGACTATCCGAACTGGTGATGAGGGGGTGGGTTCGACGCCGTCCTTCCGGTAGAAGTGCCTTGAGAGCGCCGCGAATCACTCTTTACCCGAAGAAAAGCACAGGGAGATTTGTTAGCCAATGCCTCACATATTTATTGTCCGTGATTCTATGATAACATATGTCAAATGATGACTGCCACTGCCGATGCAAAGAGAAGAGATTTTTAAATAATATCGCATTTGACGGTGGTCGCAGTTTTGACGAGATTTTGACTGCCCTCTCCGACATTCGGCGACGGTATATCCTTTACTATCTACAGGACGAGAATCAAGCCTCGCTGACCGCCATCGCCCAGCAGATTGCTGCGTGGGAACACAAGTGTTCTGTCGACGACATTTCAGAGGAGACGACCGCTACCTACAAGATTCGGTTGTATCACAACCATCTCCCGAAGTTGCGAGAGGCGAAGATCGTTGAATATGACGCTCGCTCCAAGATGGTCGTGTTCCGCGGGGCGCCCGATCTCGTCGAGATGTGTCTCGACCATTGTGCGTCGCAGGACCTTCCTGACTGACCTATCTCCGATCGCGAATCACGAACTGACCGTCACTGTGGATAGTGATTGACATCTCTTCATAGGAAAACGTCACTGTAACATCATTCCCAGAGTCAAGAAGAGTCTCGAGTTCGTCACACGGGATCGTCTCCTCCAATGGAGGCAGGCCCATCGGATCACTATCGGACAGCGTAGCGACGGCTTGGACAATTGCTACCGAGGCTGATTCATCTAAATACTCAAAATGGTGTTCAGTGTCATCATGAGTCATTCCATCTCACAATCCTCTACCTTTTGGAGGCCTATAAAACAGATGGGGTAGAATCCACATCCATCCAACTACTACTTAAATCAAAATCCAACTGCAACGACGGATTTAAAGTGTGTTATACGAGTGTCCACGTTCCGTGATCAAGGTCGTCACACGAGCCGGCGACGTCGGGTGATCCAAGCCTATTGGAAAGGCGTTAATAGTCGGCGATAGCCGGCTGCGCTACTTGCCGACCCATCGGTAATCGTGATGACCGGCGCGATACTTGACGAGTACCGTTCGTACTTAAACTACAATCAGCGCCGAAAGCAGTCGGGGTGGGGGAGGGGACAGACGCCCCTCTGGTGCGAGCAGGAATTACCCGCGGTAGTCACAGCAGCCGTTTAGGCCGCCGAGCGGTACGAGAGGACAGGACCGCCGGACTGTGTCAGTTGGGCCGCGATACGTCCCGGCGATCGTCCTCGTGGAACATGACGGATGACCCAGTATGGTCCCGTCAGTCCGTCAGTCCACCTCTGTGCTTGTTAATGTTTCGCACCCCTCCCCAAGGCAGGCTATGAAGTGACGTTCTGCGAGGATACTGGATTCTCAAATTCAGCATGTGATCGATTCAAACAGGCCGCACACGCCTGCTGCTGTTGTTTCGGCAACTACTGGTCCAAATACGAGAAATGCCGCGAATAACGCTGTGACAATCAAGGCTACAATTCTTCCAACCATGTGGTGTGTGACAACACCCCACAATATAATTCTAATGAAACATATCGTTACAATCTGA
The DNA here is from genome assembly GCF_051351675.1 of Natronorubrum halobium. Lineage (NCBI taxonomy): Archaea > Methanobacteriati > Methanobacteriota > Halobacteria > Halobacteriales > Natrialbaceae > Natronorubrum > Natronorubrum halobium. Next base: position 3,393,032 of record NZ_CP195595.1, on the reverse strand, counting down.
GTTGTTAGGCATGTGGGGTCACTCGTCGCCGGCCCACTCGTAGGTCCGCCCGGAGTTGTCGACATATCCCTGATCGGCGGCGTGATTCAGAGTTGGCCGCGCGGTCTGCTCCCACCACGTCGCCTCACTCTGTTCCTCGAGGGCGTGGTCGTCGTACAGCGCTTCTTTGACGTGACTGGCGCGGACGGCTTCGGGCTGCTCTCGGATCCACTCGAGGACGGCACGCCCACTCTCATGGCGGGCCTGCCGCTCCTGTGGTGTACGCCCCGGCTGCCATCCCTCGAGGATGGCGTCTAGATCGACGTCCTCTTGTGAGTCATAGGCGAGCTGCAGGTCATCCGTCGACGCTTTTGGCCGCTTCTCTCCCTGGATGTCCACGCCGCCCCACCGTTCGGTCGGCTCGAGGTCGGGAAGTCACTCCTCGAGACCGGCGCCGTACGCTCGAGCTTGCGCGCTCGTTCTGTTACAACACGGCGGAACTGAACGAGATGTTGAAGAAGTGAAGCGGGAGGTGGAACGATGCAGTTAGTCGCCAGTGAGTTCTTCGGCAAGCTCAAAAACCTCCTCCTCGAGTTCCGGACGATCCTCGAGAAGGTCCATCAGTCGTTCCGATCGTTCGATTCGGTCGACGGTCTCGGGATCCTGCTGGACAAGTTGGAGGGCAGCACTTCGGACCTCGCTTTCGTTCTCGCGGATGGTGTCCTGCGCAGCGGGGTCCATCAACTGACCGCACCACATACATCGATCTTTGTGCCGCGGTGTCTCTCGAGTACACCGAGGACATTCCACCCCAACGAGCGGTTCGGGTTCGTCCTCTTCGACGTCGGCACCGTAGGCCTTCGCGATCTCCCGTTCACTCTCGCCACTGAAGACGGCGATGTATCGGCCGGCGACGTCGCTGCCGCGTTTCCATCCCATATGAGACTCGAGATTAGCCTGATTCACGTTCTCATTGGCGAGATAGCTCGCACAACTCTTGCGGAAGTTCGAGAGCGTGACCGGACGGGTGATACCGGCGCGATCGCCGGCCGTTTCCAGGATCTTTCGGAACATTCGGTCGCTGATCGGCTCTGGTTTGCTGAGCTTGCACCACAGGGGAGCCTCGCCGTCATCGCGATCCGGATGATCGTCGAGCCATCGTTGGAGGTAGGGGACCGAGAGGATGAGCGTCGGGGATCGTTGGCCCCGTTTACCGTCGACGGTGACCTGCATACCGTATCTACTGTCGGTGATGTCTCCGATGGTGATGTCTTGAAATTCGAATGGGCGCGCCCCGAGGTTCCAGGCGACGGCAATGATCGCAGCATCACGCGAGTTACGTGTCTCGTCGATCATGGACAGGACTTCCTCTTCCCATCGAAGCATCTTGTTCGGATCGGGGACGGGATTGTAATCACTCGAGTAGGTACTCGGGACCCAATCGATGCTATCGGGCTTCCCGTTGCCATCGGTGACGCGCTCACCGAACATACGGAAGGCGATTCGATAGTCCCGGTTCGATTCTTCGTTCTCGTACGTTCGGTTGATGTAACGGACAATTTCTTCGGCGGCATCACGGTCCTCGAGTGCGTCAGCGAGGCCGCCGACTTCTTCGGCGAGGCGGACGCAATTGCCGAGCAACTTCTTGTGTCGGGCATCGCCGTACTCGGAGCGGAGAAGATCCATCGTGTCGCTGAACTCGAGAAGGAGTTCGCCGTCTTCATCGCTGATGTCATCGGAAGAGCGTGCACGCTCGCGATGGGTTTCGATCACCGTCCGGTAGTCGCGATCCGGCATACTTCGAGCAACGGGCGGGTATTATATATGGGTACCGGAACCTTAGGTTCGAACCTCTTCCCGGGCATTTTTCGACGACGAGTCACGAACGCAGTGAGTGACGAGTCTGAAAATGCCCGGGGAGGCGGAGAACCCGGTGGTCTTCGCGAGTGAGTGAGGCGAGGCGCGACCAGAGGGAGCGCCTCGGAAATGCGAACGGCGGAGCCGTGAGCACAGCGAGCAAACGAAGGCTCGAGAGAGCTTTGCTCTCTCGTAGGTTCGGAGCCCTCCTCCTAGTTCCTCATAAACTCGAGCGAACGACCGAGATACCCGTAGTGACTACTCGAGTTTCTCCCCGCAGTGAGGACAGTACTGCTTCGCAGTATCGTCCTCCGCGTGCTCGATGAACCCGGAGGCGAGGATCGATGCCGGCAGTGCGAACAGTCCGATACCGAGCATCGCGACGATCGAGCCGACGAACTGGCCCAGCGGAGTGATCGGATGGACGTCACCGTAGCCGACCGTCGTCAGCGTTGCGACGCCCCACCAGAACGACCGTGGGATCGACGAGAAGGCCTCCGGCTGGTACGGGTTCTCGATGTAGTACATCGCGCTCGATGCGATCACGAGCAACAGCAGGTTGGCCGAAAAGGCCAGCACCAACTTCTCCTTTTTCTCCTCGATCACCAGGACGAACGACTGCATCGCCGTCGAGTAGCGTGCGAGTTTGAGCAACCGAAAGAGCCGGATCAAACGCAGCGCACGGAGGAACCGCAAGTCCGCCTGTACGCCGCCGACCGTCAGGTAAAACGGGAGAATCGCCAGGAGGTCCACGATCAGTAGCGGTCGCGACGCGAACTCGAGGCGACCCGTGATCGGGCCGTCGAACTGCGGGTTGTCGACCGACGACCACACGCGACAGACGTATTCGATCGTGAATACGAGGACCGAAAAGAGTTCGAAGTAGTAGAACGCCGTCGCGTACGTGGTCCCCAGTGCGTCGACCGTTTCGAGGATGACCGCTGCGACGTTGACGGCGATCAAGGACATGATGAACCAGTCGACGTAGTGCCCGATCCGGTCGCCTAACTCCGGTTCGAACAGTTCGAAGGTCTTCCGTCTGAAGTGAGAGTATCGTCGTGCGCTCATGCGCCAGACATTCCAGTAACGTTGTATTAGCGTTCCGAAGGGACCCTACCGGCGACGCTGCTCGAGTCTCGCTACTTCTCGACGGATCGATACTCACTCGAAAAACGCCGACCAGCGGCCGGCGCCAACGTACTCCATCCGCTGTGGTGTGTCAGTGGACAGGTCGATCGGTGATCGGCTGTCGACTGAAACAGTCGACGGGAAACCGATCTCGATCACTGGCGAGGTCCGGCCGTCTCGAGCGACCGGATACCATCGGCAACGACAGTATTCCTCCCCTCGCCGGATGGATATTCGACCATCGCCGATTAAATGTACTGGCCGCCTCGACGCCGTCGCCTGGACGAGCCGTCATCGCACTGTAGCCCGAAACCGCCCGCTGTCCCGTCGATCGCACCGGGTATCGGGTGCTTGAGCGACTCGCTGCCTTGCGATTGAGGCGCCCGCGCGGCAACTAATTCTTTCGCGAGCGCTTCGCTAGTTTTATGCGACACACGATAGCATGGCATGCTATGGGGACGGGGGTCTCACCGAGTCACAAAGTACTCACGCAGGTCGCATCGTCCGAGGGCGTTTCACCGACGGACCTCGAGCCGCCGCTTCACGACGTCGTCGATCCCGACGCGCTCGATCGATTGGTCGAATCGAGCGGATTCCGCTCGACCGACGACGTGGTGACGGTCGAGTTTCCCTATCGGGGGTATCTCATCCGGGTCGATAGCACGGGCGCTGTCGAGCTGACTGCGACGGACCACCGTTCCGGTTCGACCAGCGATTCGACGGAGGAATCTCACGGCGACTGATATCGGCGGGAGCCGTCTCGCTTCGACGTCGTGAGCCACGCGTGAATCGAACTGCCGATCGATTGGCGGACGAGTGCTCCTGAGAGCGGGCGTGCCGACTGTGCGCTCGGACTGCTCAGTACCGACGGTCCTGACGATTGCGTAGAAAAAACAGACGAAAGGAAAGCCGAAATCAGAGAGAGGTCAATTTTCGGCCCCCCGTATCGAACGGTCGGCGCGTCGATCGAGCTACGCCGATTTCACCTGAATTTCTCCGTCGGCGCCGACGGTTATGAGACAGTCGTTGTATTCGAACGTCACTGAGCCACCGGATCGGAGTCTGTCCGCTCGCGGTTCGAACAACCGTTCGAGCGCGTCGGCGTTGATCGTGTAGTGAAGCGGCTCGAGCTCGGTTACGTCTTCGTTACTGAACGTCGCAACCGCATCGACGACGGCGACGCTCAGTGGTTCGTTGTCGAGTCTATCGTACTGCACAGCGTACTGTTCCTCCGTTGGAACGGACGGTGATCGTGAAGTCATCTCGGTCATGTAATTCTGCGCACCCCCAGTGCGGTCTGTGGGAAGACAAATCCCAGTTCACGAGTAGCACTGAAGAGCCTGATCGTTAACTGTATAGCCTCCCCTTCGAAAGAAGGGTTAATCAGTTAACCCCGGAGTAGTGTCTCGTCGAAAAGCGTGGTGAAGAGCTTCTGTTCGACGGCTCTCACGTGCTTGTGGAAGGCCGGCGAGGAGATGTCGAGCGAGTCCGCGAGCTCTTCGCCGTTCGTCTGGCGCGGCCACTCGAAGAAGCCGCCGTGATACGCCGTCTGGACGACCTCCTGTTGCCGATCGGTGAGTTGCTCGAGGAGCGAGTTGCGCGCGGCGGCGTCGATCGTCGACCGATCCGCAGTCGCCTGTTCGCGGCGCGCGACCATCGAGGCCGAGAACCCGCGGCGGTTGAGTCCCGACAGAAGCTCCCTGATTTCGATCGATTCCGGCACGTCGACGATGGCGCGGGTCGTCGACTCGTCGGTGACGAACGACCGGAGCGTTCCGCCGTGGGCGTCGACGACCGTACCGAAAAACGGCTCCGTACACTGGAGCTGTAACAGCGTTTCGTCCTCGGTCTCGGCGATGACCGTGACGTTGTGTATCCCGTCGAGTTCCGCGAGATCGGCCGTCTGATCGGGGGAGACGGCGGTATCGGTCACGGCGAAGACGATCGGTGGTCCGTCCTCGCGTATCGTCGCTCCCTCGAACGCGACGCGCGTGCCCAATCGGTCGGCGAGTCGGCACAGCAACGACTCGCCGGTGAGTTCGAGTTCGACCTCGGCGGTCGAGACGTCGTCGTCGCGCAGTGCAGCCTTCCGTTTGACCGCGTCGATCGCGTACGCGATCGTTTCGCCGAGTTCCGCGAGGGTCTCACGAAGCGGGTCGTCGAACGCGTCGCGGTCGTCGCCGTAGATCGACAGGACGCCGTAGAGGAACCCGTCGTAGACGAGCGGCACGGCGTAGACCGACTGATAGCTTCGCGAGAGGGCTTCGACGCGCCACGTCCCGTCGCGAATCGAATCGGCGACGTTTTCGACGTACGTCGGGGTTTGCGTCCGTGCCGACCGGCCCGTCGGCTCGGCTGCGGAGTCGTCGACGGTCGTCACCGAGACGGCGTCGAGATACTCGCGCTCGCGTCCGGCCTGTGCCTGTGTGCCGAGTTGATTGCCGCTCGGGTCGGGTTCGCCGATCCAGGCGAACGAGCAGGCCTCGAGGTCCGCGAGGCGATCACAGATGCCGCGTTCGATCTCGCTCTGGGAGTCGGCCATCAGGAGTAACTGCTCGATGTCCTGGCGGACCTGACTGGCGGCGTTCAACCGCTCGAGGTGGATGTTCTGTTGCTGGAGTTCCCGTTCGCGACCGTGGAGTCGGCGCGTCCGGGTGATTCGGTCGAGGGCGGCCTCGGCCGTCGTCGCGAACAGTTGGGCGAGTTCGAACGTGTCGTCGTCGTACCGCGCCGGTTCGGGATCGAGAGCGACGAGCGTCCCGTGTTCGCCGATCGGAACGTAGAGGCCACTGCGAGCGGTGACGGCCGCCTCACAGCATCGATCCGCTTCCCGCGTGTCGTGGAGGCGTGAGGGGGTCCCGCTAACGAACGTCTGCCAGACGGAGCTCTGGTCGGGGCGGACGCGAGGTGGCCGACCGAAGGTCGACTCGAACTGCTGGGAGTAGGCGGCTGGCAGGAGTTCGTTGTGCTGGTCGTCGAATCGGTAGACGACGCTCTCGATGTCGAGGACGTCCGCCGCGACGTCGACCATGTACTCACAGGCGGCCTGTTTCGATTCGACGGTCAGCAGATGGCTCGTCGCCTCGTGCAGGGCGTTCAGTGCGTCCTGATACTGGGCGCGCTCGGTGACGTCGACGGCGATGCCGATGACGCGGTCGGTGGACCCGTCGTCGACGATCGGTCGGTACCACGATTCGAACACCCTCCCCTCGAGTCGAACCGACGAGTGGACCGTCTCCCCCTCCAGTGCAGCCCTGCTATCGGCGCGAACGTCGGGGTACTCCTCGAAGACGTCGAACACCGATTCGCCGACGATGTCGTCGGAGGGACGGTCGATCCGTTCGAGACCGCGTCCCTCCGCGAGCGTAATCGTTCCGTCGGCGTCGAGCACGAAGAGCACGACGGGGACGTTCTGGACGAGCGTCTCCAGCCGCTCCGTTCGCTCCCGAAGTTCCCGTTCGCGTTCGATCCGATCGCTGACGTCCGTGAAGTACACTGAGATGCCGGACGAGGAGGGATAGATTCGTGCGTTATACCAGCCGTCCGTGGGTTCGTAGTATCGTTCGAGGGTGACCGATTCCTGCGTCTCCATCGCATCGATCGCCGCCCGTTGAAACTCCGTTCCCCGAAGTTCCGAGAACTGATCGTGTATCTTTCGCCCGAGGATCGCCGCTGGCTCGGTATCGAGAAGGGCCGCGGCCCGATCGTTGACGTACGTAAACCGCCACTCGGAATCGAGCGCGAAGAACGCGTCGGTCACGCGCTCGAGCGCGTCGTCCAGTTCCTGTTCGACCTGGTGGTGCTCCGTGATATCGCGGATCGACGCGACGATACCGCCCACGTCGTCCTCGAGCCGGTTCGTGAGGTCGGCTTCGTGAACGTACCAGGAGCCGTTGGCGTGCTGACACCGGTACGTGATGGAAGTCGTCGCTTCAGGGCCTCGTTCGCGGAGTTCCTCGAACGCGGCACGGACCGTCGAGGTGTCCTCGGGATGTACAACCTCCGTGACGTGACCGCCGAGCAACGTCTCCGGATCGTAGCCGCCGACTCCTTCGACCGACGGTCCGACGTAGGTGACCGTCCCGTCGGCGTCCGTGACGACGACCAGATCCGACGACTGCTCGAGCAACGCCTGATACCACGTTTCCCGTCGCGCGGCCGTTCGGCGGGCGGCAGCGAACTGCGCCGCCTGCCGTAGTCGGTGGCTGAGAAGCTCCGTCTCGGACTCACCCGTCGTCGATTTGACGATCACGTCGGTCGCACCGTCGGCCCGAAACTGATCGATCGACTTGGAGGCCGCCGAATCGATGGCGTAGACGACCGGAGACGTCTCGAGCGACGTGAGAACCTCGCGTTCGTCCGTGAGGACGCAATCCGTCGCGTCCAGTCGTTCCGCGTCGAGTTCGGACCCGCTGTCGAACGGCCCGTCGACGGTGAAATCACCGTCCTCGAGTTCGCTCGTCGCCGTCTGCAGCCAGGACGAGGAACCGACTGCGAGCACTCGAACCTGGGCCGTCTCGGGGACCTCGAGACCGCGATTCATACCTCCGATGGAACCGGCGTGGGTAAAAATCTCGTGTTACTCGCGGGTCCAGGCTCGAGTTCCGGATCCGCCGTGCGAACTCAGAAGCCGATCGCGACACCGTCCTTTCGGGGCTCGGTCGCACCGGAGAGCGTCTCGCCCCGGCGGCGAACGAGTTGTGCGCCGCCGAACACGACCGGCGGCAGGACGCCGACGTCGTGGCCCATCCGTGCGAGTTTGGCCGCGTTCGGGAGGCGCTCCTCGATGCCGAGTGACCCGCTCTCTCGGTAGCGCCAGCGCGGCGCGTCGAGCGCCGCCTGCGGCGTCATCCCGTAGTCGACGAGATTCGAGAGCACCTGGACGTGACCCTGGGGCTGCATGTAGCCGCCCATGACGCCGAATGCCATCCAGTCGTCCTCGTCGAGTTTCGCGACGGTGGGAACGAGCGTGTGGAACGGCCGCTTCTCGGGTTCGAGACTGTTCGGATGGGCCGCCTCGAGCGAGAACGACGCGCCGCGGTTCTGCAGGGCGATGCCGGTTTCGCCCGCGACGAGGCCGCTGCCGAAGCCGGCGAAGCGGGAGTTGATGTAGGAGACGAGGTTCCCTTCCTCGTCGCCGACGGTCAGCAAGACGGTGTCGGCGTCCTCGGCGTTGGCGTTCGGCACGCCGACCGCGGGATTCTGAATGGGACTGTCACCGATCGCCGTCGCACGCTCGCGCGCGTACGATTTCGATTCGAGGGGTGGGATCGTCTCGTACTCGGGGTCGGTGATGTAGCGGTGGCCGTCGACGAACGCGAGTTTCGTCGCCTCGGCGAACGCGTGGATCCGTTCCGGGGAGTCGTACGCGTGCTCGCCGGCACCGATCTCCTCGGCGATGTTCAGCGCCTCGAGCGCGACGAGCCCCTGGTTGTTCGGCGGCAGTTCGTAGACCTCGGCGCCGTTGTAGATCGTACTGACGGGGTCGACGAACTCGGGTTCAAAGTCGGCGAGATCTTCGTGAGTCATAAAGCCGCCGGCGGACTGAATCTCGTCGACGATCGCGTCCGCGATATCGCCTTCGTACACCTCGTCCGCGCCGTTCTCGGCGATCCGCTGCAGGGACTCACCCAGCCGCGGGAGCGTGACCGTCTGGCCGGGGGCCGGGCTTTCGCCGTCGAAGAGGTACGCCTCGCGCGCGTGGTCGTCGGTGAACAGTCGCTCCGCTCCCGCCCAGTGGTGGGCGATGATCGGCGAGACGGGATACCCCTCCGTCGCGTAGTGGATCGCCGGCTCGAGGACCTCGGAGAGCGACCGTCGGCCCAGTTCCTGCACCGTCGCCTCCCAGCCGCGAGCCGTGCCGGGAACCGTCACGGCGTGCGGGCCGAGGAACGGCATCCCCAGGTCGTCGGCGTCCGCCCCGCTATCGACGGCGTAGCCTCGCGACTCGGGGTAGTAGCTCTCGAACGTCTCGTCGTCGGTATCCTCGAGCGCGCGCGTCACGTTCTCGATCGTCGCGTCGGCCGGCGCGGGACCGCACGAACGCATCGCCCCGACCTCGCCGTCGGCGGTCCGGTAGAGCGCAAACACGTCGCCGCCCAGTCCGGTCGACGTCGGTTCCACGACGTTGAGCGCGGCCGCCGTCGCGACGGCGGCGTCGAAGGCGTTGCCGCCGTCGCGAAGGATCGAGAGGCCCGCCTCTGCGGCGAGTGGCTGACTCGTCGCGACCATCCCTCGGTTTCCGTAGACCGTCGACCGTCTCGAGTCGAATCGGTCGAGATCGATATCGTCGTTCACACTCGACCTACGCACTCCGCGACTAAGTTACGACGGTAGCGGCACGCCGCTCGCGATCACGACGGTAGCGGACAGAGGCTCGCCGTGAACACGACCGTCTCGTCGGTCTCGTTTCGCGCGCCGTGGACCGCGCCGCGCTCGTGGTGGACGACGCCGGGAGCGTCGATACGCTCGCTCTCGTCGCCCTGCACGACCGTCACCGTCCCCTCGAGCACGTGAAAGACGTTCGTACTGTCGGCGTGCTCGTGGGCTTCGAGCTCGGCGTCGGGACCGAGCGCGAACGCCTTGACCAGCACGTCGTCGGTGACGACCAGTTCCGCCGTTTCGATCTCGCCGTCGGCCGGCTCGAGGTCCGTCACTGCCGTCGCGTATTCGTCGAGCGCCATAGCTGCCCGTTCGTGGTACGCTTCAAAAAACGTAGCCACTCGAACCCGGCGAGCGACGTCACTCGCGGCTCAGCGGGACGTGATCGGCTCGATAGCCGTACTCGTCGCCGTCGGCGGCTTCGAGCGCCTCGATCGCCTCGACTTCTCGCAGTCGAATCCCGCGCTCCATCTTGGTCACGACCGGCGTGTCGTAGTAGTCGGCTTCGTACTCGAACCCCTTCCCCGCCTCGCGCCGGCTGCTGACGAACTCGCGGTGACGCTCGAGGCGCGTCCGGCCGACCGAGCGCGACAGCGCCGGGATGTCGGGAACGCGGTCGTCGAACAGTTCGACGAAGGGCTCCTCGAGTTCCGAGCCGAGTGAGTGACGGCCGGCGCACATGGCCGCGAGCGTCGTGGTCCCGGTCCCCCAGAAGGGGTCGAGGACGGTGTCGCCGTAGGCCGAGTACATACAGATCAGCCGATAGGGGATCTCGAGCGGGTAGGCGGCCGAGCGGTCGCGGAGGTCCTCCCCGCCGTTCCCGCCGCCGAGGGCCTGCAGTTCGCCCTGGACCTCCGTCCAGACGTCCGAAAACCAGCGGTTGCGCTCCTCCCAGAAGTACGCGGCCTCGTAGCGCCGGTCGGCACCCGGCTCGAACCCGCGGCTCTCGCCGCCCTTCCGAAAGAGCAGGACGTACTCGTGTTCGAGGGTCACGTAGGCGTTCGGCGGGATCATCCCGCTGCCCATGAATTTGGCCGCGCTGTTGGCCGGCTTTCGCCAGAGCACGTCCGGCAGGGGATCGAAGCCGCGGGACTCGAACGCCTCGAGCACGCGCGCGTGATTCGGGTAGACGCGAAAGCTTCCGTCGACCGTTCGCGTCGCGTCGCCGACGTTGATACACGCGATACCGCCGTCGACGAGTACGCGCTCGAGCTCCGCCCAGACGCGGTCGAGCTGGGCGTGCATCGCGTCGAACGCCGCGCGGCCGTCGCCGGACTCGAGTGCGTCGCCGATCGCCGGATCGAGCGCCGTAAAGAGCTCGTCCCACATCTCGATCATTGGGTACGGCGGGGACGTGACGACGAGTTCGACGGAGGCGTCGTCGATCGCGGCGAGATCTCGAGAGTCACCGACGAAGACGCGGTGGGTCGTCTCCATTGGGTTCACACTGTCGGCGTCGCCCTCTTAGCTCCTTCGTCAGGGACCGGCCGGTTGCCGTTCGGCAGGGACTTCGCGCGTTTCGATCGCGAATAACGGGCTCGAGCCGCTCATTCGCGTCGTAACTGTCGCGTCAGCAATCCGTTCCGGTGAAAACAGTGTATCGAGCGTCGACCGCTCGACGGCTATCGGCGCTGGAATGAGCGGCTTACTCCTCCTCTTCTTCCGCTTCCGATTCGTCCGACTCGTCGGCGTCGGCTTCGGCTTCCAGCCCGCCCTCGTCCTCGGATTCCTCCGGGTCGGCACTCGTCGCGGGTTCGAACTCCTCGATCGGCTCCCACTCGTCTTCCTCGCCGGACGACAGCCGACGGCGAAGGAGCGCGACGCCGGCGATAAGACCGACGGCGAGCAGCATTCGCGACAGCCGACTCGAACCGCCCTCGTCTTCGGTTTCCATCTCCGTCTCGGATTCGCCCTCGCTCATCGTCTCCTGGGCGGTCTCCGTCGTCTCCTCGACGACGTCGTCGATGATCTCCGGCTCCTGGAGGTCCTCGAGCGAGGTGTCCTCGAGTTCGGGCGACTGTCGGCCCGCGAGAAAGCCGAGCGCGGCACCGGCACCGAAGAGAGCGCCTGCTATCGGTAGGTTCCGTTTGCCGCCCGATGTCGACCCGTCCGCCTCTTCGACGGCCTCGAGGATGGAGTCTCGAAGCGGTGATTCCATCCCCATTCCGACTGCTTCTCTGACGACGGTCTCAGCCAGCGTCTTGTCCTGTTGCTCAGTTTCGGGCATAATCAGTCCCGACCACATCCCCCTAAATAGTTCTGTCCAACGTTTCGTTCGCGCGAATCGTTTTCTCGATCAGTACACGCCGACTACCGCACCGCGCTCGACCGAGTAACCGCTCCCTACTCGATCGAACGGTCGGCCGAGTGGCCGCGCGAGGGTCCGAGACTGACCGGCCGGCGAGTACTGAATGATCCGGACACGAGCGAGAACGCCGGTAGTAGCCGGTCAACTTCGTTTCCACCTCGCGTGCGATCCGTGACCGACTCGACGAATCTGTTCCCGATATCCGCTCGAGCGAGTTCCAACTCCGAGGAGATATTGGATAAACAACACGTTACCGCCGTATAAATTCGAACCCGGCAAATACGCGATTACGACCGTGGTACTGTGTGACGTAATGGCTCACATAACGAAAGGGGTCGGCTGAGTGGAGCGGGGTATGAGCGTCATCCGTCAGCCTGGCGTCCTCGGCCGAACGACTCGTCGGCGAGTCGTCGGGCTGACTGCGGCGCTCTCGGCGGCCACCGTGGAAGCGATCACCGTCGGCCTCTGGTTCACGCTCGTCGTCGACTCCCGGACGACGTCGACCGCACTCGCCGGACTGGGGATCCTCTTCTGCGGTGCGCTCCTCAGAGCCGGCGTCTTCGGTGCGACCATCAGCGAACTGGGCGACCTCCTGGAACCGCGGCGACTCGGCGCCGCGCTGCTGTTGACCGGCGGGTGGATCGTCTGGCTGCTCGTCGCCGAACTGATCGGGGGTACCGCCGGGATTCTCGTCGCGACGATCCTGCTCGCCGGCGTGTTCGTCGGGCAACTCTCCCTCGAACGACACGTCTTCCGCCACCGGTCGCCGTCCCGGACGACGCGAACGCCGCTCGTCCCCGGCCTGTTGCTGGCCCTCGGCGCGTCGGCGTTGCTCGCATCGGCCTGGCTCACCGAGTGGGCGATCGCCACGCCGCCGCTGGCGCTCGAGGTCACCACGATCGTCGTCCGAATCGAGGCGCTTCAGGTCGGCGTGGTCGTCTTCGCGCTCTTCGCCTTCCTCGCCCACCAGCGGCGCTTCGAACAGCTTCTCGAGCCCTGACTACTTGCCCTCGGCACCGATGTTCTGGTCGCCCTGAAACGAGTCCGGGTCCGGTTCGATCGTCGCGTACTGTACCGCACGCCGTCCCAGGGTCGCCACGCGCTCCTCGAGTTTCTCGTCGACGAACTCGCCGTCCTCGAACGCGGAGTGCGAGTTCGCGATCGCGGCCTCGTGGGGGATCACCCACGCGTTGAGCGCGCGACAGACCGAGCGCATGTGCTCTAAGGCCGTCACGGGGAACGCGCCGCCCGAGACCGCGAGTAGCCCGACGGTTGTGTCCCTGAACTCGTCGAAGCCACAGTAGTCGAGGGCGGTCTTCAGCGGCGAGGAGTACGAGCCGTGGTACATCGGCGAGCCGAGGATAATCGTATCGGCTTCGCGCAGGCTGGCCGCGAGTTCCGCCGCGTCACCCGCGTCCTCCCGATCCTGATCCGCGTCGAAGACCGGCAGTTCGTACTCGCGGAGGTCGATCAGTTCCGTGCTGGCACCGCCGCGTTCGGCGGCCTCGAGGACGCGCTCGAGGGCGATGTGGGTCGTACTCGCGTCGCGGAGGCTGCCACAAACTGCGGTGACGTGGACGTCTGCCATGCTGCTAGGGTAGGCTGCAAGATCCAAATAGACGGGGCAAGCGGCACGATTTCGGGTCCCGGTGCGGTCTCGACGTCGCGATTCTCGTCCTCCTCGTCGTCTAGACGGCGGGGACGTTCGCCGTCGATCGACGGCTTACCGTCGCAGTCGCGCGACGAGTTCGGCGTTCGTTTCGGTTCGCTCGAGGGCGACCAGTCCGTCGGACTCGAGGTCCTCGAGCAGCCCCGTGAGCCACTCGCGGCCGTACTCGCCCTCGGGCGCGTAGTCGACGCGGATCCGGTGGCCGAGCGTGTCCAACTCGAGTTCGTCGTACTCCCGGAGGGTCCCGATTACGCGCCCCCGGAACTGGCGACGGCTCCCCTCGAAAGCGGGCTGGGTGGGGACGTCGGGGGCGGTGAAGTCGCCGCTCGCGTAGGCGTCACACCACTCGCGCCACGGACAGCCCACCTCGTCGCAGCGGGGGGTCTGGGTGCAGGCGACGCCGCCGAGTTCCATGATCGCGTTGTTCCAGACCCGCGACTCGCCCTCCGGCATGAGGTCGTTCGCGGCGTCCTCGAAGGCCGAATCGTCGTCCGGAATCGAGAAGGCGCGGTAAGTCACCCGCTTGACGTTCGTGTCGACGACCGCGTCGCCTTCGTTGAACGCGAAACTCGCGACGGCGTTGGCGGTGTAGGGACCGACGCCCATCAACTCCTGCAGTTCGTCGGGCGTTTCGGGGAAGGTGCCGTCGTACTCCCCTTCGATCTGGGTGGCCGACTCGTGGAGGTACTTCGCCCGGTTGTTGTAGCCGAGGCTGTGACTCGTCCAGAAGCCCACGACGTCCGCACGGTCCGCAGCGGCGAGATCCGCCGTGGACGGCCAGCGCTCGAGAAATTCCTCCCAGGCGTCGACCACGCGATCCAACTGGGTCTGCTGGCTCATCACCTCGCTTACCAGGATCGCGTAGGGGTCGTCCGTGCGCCGCCAGGGAAAGTCTCGGTGGTCCCCCTCGTACCAGTCGATCAGGGCGTTCTGGACGGCCTCGAGGTCCTCGGGCAGCGACCAGTCGTCCCCGTCCGCGTCGCGCTCGCTCATTGCTCGGGCTAGCGACCGGGCCGTCTTACTGGTGGCGGTTCTGGTTCGAGCGTCTCGGTTCAGGGTGGTACGTGTTTCTGCAATCCAATCGGGCCACGTACGGTGGCGCGCGCTGCACCGCGGCGAACGAAAGCGAGACACGAGCGAAGCGAGTGTCTCGGAAAGCGAACGGTGACCGGTGGGAACCGTGAGCCCAGTGAGGCGCGGGGCAAAGCCGCGCGAGGGATGAGCGAGTGAACCCCGTGAACGAGCGAATCGGTTGGGGAGGACGTGGCAATCATCATTGCCAGTGTGAGCAGGACGCTCGTCTCCGCAATCATTGCTATCGAACGATCTAAGCACGAAAGCCCTATCCCGTCGGCTCGAGTCCTCCCTCCTATGAGCCTCGACGATCTCAACGACGACGTACAGGAGTCCTACACCGCGTTCGACGACGACCTCAGCGTCTCGCTCGACCGGGAGACCAAAAACGAACTCGCCCTGCTCGAGGCGGCCCTCGAGCCCGAGGAGACGGACGAACTCGTCCGGCGGGCGATCCACATGCTGTTCCAGTCGACCGTCGAAACGGGGAAACTCGACTTCCAACTACGGTCGGCCTACGACGTCACCTACGACGAGTATCTCTCGGGAATGACCTTCGAGCAGATGACCGGTGCGGACCAGTATCCGACGATGGACGACGAGCGGCGCTATCAATTCTAGTCGACGAGAGTGCGATCCGGCAGACGGCACCGAGCGACCGTCGAGAACGTCTACTCGGTTGACCGTTCAACAGCTACCACCGTCATATATACGCATCTTATTGCCACAGAATACTTCTATCTCGATAATAGGCGAGCTTATTACCGTCGAGTTCCCCGGTCCGAACATGGCAACCAGTCAATCCGCAACCGACCCCGACTACCGCTGTCCCGAATGTACCGGCTCCCTCCAGTCCCAGCACGACTCGCTCGAGTGCGTCGATTGTGGCTACACGCCACGTCACGGCGCGGACTAGACTCGAGTTGAAGTAGAGACCGATACTCTTCGTCCCTCGGTTTGAATTCAGACCGTACCGTTGCGACCAGCTACCTTGAAGGTGATGTCCTTTTTTTCGCAGTGGGTCCGTTTCGCGGTTCGCGTTCCGCTCACCGAAAAACAGCGCGCGCCACCTCACGTGGATCGTCTACAGGATCTCCTTGTCGAACGAAGATGTAGATGATACAAAGGATCGAAACGGTGCTATACGCTGCTCAGTCGTCGATCGGCGCGGCGCTCGAGAGCGCTTCGTCGATCTCCGCGTCTTCCATCTTGTCGACGAGGGCGTCGATCACTTCCTCGCGTTTGCCCTTGACGAACTTGATCGAGCCGACGACGAGGTGGCCGCCACCGGAGACGCCGCCGCCCGAGATTTCCGCCTCGAGTTCCGTGACCATCTGCGGGATGTCCAGTCGAACGCCGTCGGAGCGCAGGACGGCGAAGTCGGGACCGTAGCCGACCGTGATCACGGGGTCGCCGGTTTCCTCGATCTTGCGGTCGTGGATCTCGCCCGTGGTCTTCCCCGGCGCAGGGTAGGTAAAGCGGTGGGCGTAGTTCTCGACGTCGATCCGGTAGAGGTGGGCGCCGTTGTCCAGATCCTCGTGTTCGAGGTGGGGCATCGCCGCGTCGAGTTGGACGTCGACGTCGTCGCGAGCGCGGTCCGCGAGGAACGAGACGAGTTCGCGGTGGCGCTCCTCGTTATCGGAATCGATCTGGAGCAGGTCCTGAATCAGTTGATCGCCGGAGTTGTAGCGCAGCCAGAAGGCCGCGTAGTCCAGCGCTTCGCTCACGTCCTGCAGCCGCTCATCGTCGTAGCCCTCTTCGTTGGCGAGTTCGAGGTAGTCGTCCATCGCGTCGGCCTTCGAGCGGTCCGAGAGGCCGGCGACGGCGGGGACGTGGCGGAGTTCGTCGGTGAGATCGGGGTAGATCATCCGCGCGAGTTCGACGCAGAGCATCCCCGTCGTGATCCGGTAATCCTCGTCGTGGAGGTACGGGTTCACGTGGGCGTCGAGCAGATCCTCGACGGCTTCGGGATCGGGGTGATGGTGGTCGACGACCGCGATCGGAATGTCGTAGTGAGAGAGCGTCTCGTAGGCCGGGACGTCCTCGGCCGTCGAGCCGTTGTCGAGCATGAGCAGCAGGGGAAGCTGCTGGCCGTGTTTCTCGCGGTCCTCGAGCGCGAAGTTGAGGTCCCGCGTGGCGTCTTCCATCTCGTAGAAGGGGGCCTTCGCGGGGAGGCGCTTGATCAGGTGTCGCGGCGCGTTCTCGTCCTCGTGGACCTCGGCGATGAATCGCTGGAGCGCGATCTGGACGGGAACGGCGGCGCACATCCCGTCGCCGTCGGCGTGGTGACGGACGCGGATCGGACGGCCCTCGAGGACGGTCCGACGGAGCAGTTTCGCGACCTCCTTGAGGTTCGGTCGGAGCTTCTCGAAGGCGGGCCAGTCGATCAGCGGTTCGACGTCGTGGGGCTCCGCGCGTTCTTCGAGGGCGTCCTCGAGTCGTTCGCGGGCGTCGTCGGCGTCCTCGCCTTCGAGCGTCGAGAGGCCGTCGACCTCGATCTGGACCGATCCCTCGCGGTGTTCGGGCGTGCCGGTGACGCGAACGACGTCGCCGACCTCGACGGCGGGGAAGGCGCGAACGCCGGCCTCCTCGAACGCCGCACACGGGACGACGCCGTACTCGTCGGCGACGTGGAAAATCGTCGGCCCGGCGGTCTGTTTGACCTGCACGACTTCGCCTTCGAGGTGGATCTGGTCGCCGATGGTGGCCTCGAGGCGGTCGGTGCCGGTCAGGCTGTAATCGTGGGCGACGGGTTCGAGGGTGTAGTCGTCGACGTCGGCGGGTTCGAACGCCATGTCGCCGTTGTCTCGGACGGCCTCGAGTTCGACGACGAGTTCGTCGCCGACGCCGTAGGTGCCCTCGAGAACGGATTCGTGGACGAGTCCGGAGACGGATTCAGAGAGATCGACGAAGACACCGTAGTCGACGATGCCGTTGATTTCGGCGAGGTAGTCCTGGCCGTGTTCGACGTCCTCTGCAGTACACTCGGCAGCGAGATCGTAGACGACGGAATCCCCGTCGTCTGCGCCGGGTTCCCCGGCGGACTCACGTGTCATCTTGAACCGTAGTTTGGGACGGTCGCGTATAACCCTTGTCAAGAAGGAGCGGCGCTGTCGCCGGAGGCTGTCGGCGAAGGCACAGTTCGGCCCGCAAGCGACGAGGCCGTTCGCCGGAGGTCGTCACCACCGCTCGTCGCCACCGACCGTCTCGTGTCCTCGAGACCGACCGCGAGACCGGTGAGAATGGCCCTGTTGAAACACTTAGAACATGATAGGTTTGGCACCCTCTGCGGTAAGTACAGGTGAATCACTGACCAGATATTGTGTTGAATAGTATTCTTATTTCCTATCCCATAATCGGTTCATCATCCCAGTCATGAGCCTCAAGATCTAGTTGGCGACGTTCCCCAGCAATTAGCTCTGCCATATCCACAAGAATACCTAAATGAGATACGTACTCGACAGGTGCTACTAGATCTCTCTCCTCATCATATTCGACGAGACCCGCTTCTTTCAGTTTCGGAAGGTGCGAGTGATAGAGGGATGTTTGCAGAGCTTCGATAGACAAAATCTCCTTATCGGATGTTTCGCGGATTCTCTCTATGATGTCCTGTGTTAATTCGATAGTTGGCTTTGGTGAGTTTGAGTTCCGCAATACATCTATGATCATCCGTCGATGGTGATGTGCCAGACAGTCAAATAACTGATCTTGTTGTGGATGGGTATCCATATTCATATAGTCCACTGGCCCTCGTGGCACTGATTTTAACCCTTGTCCAAACAAGGGCCTTAGTAAGGGGGATTTGAAGTTGGCATATCACTCCAATCCTATTCCGGTTTGAGGGGCAGGTTCAACGCGCCTAATACGACTTTTTCGGTGGCACCTCTAACCCGTTGTGAAAGCGCCTGTTGAGAGATGTCAAGTTCAGTAGCGAGTTCCTCAAGAGTCACCTCACGTGGTGTGCTGAAGTATCCACGTTGAGCGGCAAGGACAAGCGCCTCTCGCTGTTCTGAAGTAAGATTGTACTCGAAAAAGTGCCTTGACCGCTCAGTAAACGAATAGACGTGTTCTAGTTCAATTCCCGTGATCTCGTTCTCCACGCAATAGTTGTAGAACTGAGTCAGTTGGTCATGATCCGGGAAACGGAAATGAAAAAACCAGTATCTGTCGGTGCTATATGCCTCCAGAACTGCGGCATCCGTGTCGATAAGGCCTGCGAAGAATTCTCCATGTTTCACGTCCCACTCGGCTTGATAGAGGTGGTCGTGGTTAACAGTATCAAGCAGTTCAAGTGAGAGGATACGAGGATGGTCTTGAAGGGCGTGTTCAAACTCATCCAAATTCTCACCTGAGACCCAAAAGTATGGAATGAATCCATCTCGGGTCGGGATAACACGAACGAGTTCAAACATAATATTATCGAAATTTGATAGAATAGATCCCAACGGAAGGACTTTGACTGGAATTCGAAACTTCGCGCTGAGAGTCATTATGAGGTCTGTTGATTCTACCTAGTTGTTGATGGGCGTAACTATTTCTATTATCAGATGACAGACTGAACTTCAACACTTCTGCAGCAGGGTGATTTATGAAGAATATTCCGATTATCTGTTTATATGTTCACTAACTGTGGGTGCTGTGTGATCAAGAAGCCGGACAGAGTCAAACAGACAATTTCGAGTCAGCAGTAAGTACGCACGTGCAGTGAGAGCTCATTTTACGCTAAAATATATCTGGAGAATGAGGTTTCAACAGAGCCGTGAGAGGAGCTACTCGTCCTGTGCGTCGACCGTCGCGACCGCTGCTAGGTTGACGATATCGGTGACCTCGTCGTCGCGCTGAAGGACGTGGACCGGCTCGCCCATGCCGACGAGCATCGGTCCGATCGCTTCGGCACCGCCGAGGCGCTGGAGCAGTTTGTAGCAGATGTTCCCCGCCTCGAGGTTCGGCAGGACCAGCACGTTCGCCGGCTCGTCCAGATCGGTGAACTCGTAGCTGCCCTCGAGCAGTTCCTCGACGACGGCGGTGTCGGCCTGCATCTCGCCGTCCACCGGGAAGTCGACGCTCGGATCCTCGCGGAGTCGTTCGGCGGCTCGCCGGGGCTTTCGCGTCCCCTCGTTGTCGACGCTGCCGAAGTCGGAGTACGAGAGCAACACGGCTCGCGGCTCGACGTTGAACCGTCGGGCCAGTTCGGCCGTGTGACGCGTGATCTCGGCCAGCACGTCCTCGTCCGGGTCCTGATTGACGGTCGTGTCCGCGAGGAAGACGACGCGATTCTTGAACGTCAGCATGTAGACCCCCGCGGCGTAGTCGGTATCCGGTGCCGTCCCGATCACCTGCAGCGGCGGCCGAAGCGCCGACGGATAGTGGTTCGTCAGTCCGGTCAGCATCGCGTCGGCGTCGCCTCGATCGACCATCACGGACGCGAAGTAGTTGCTATCCCGGATCAGGTCCGCCGCCTCGGTGCGCGTCACGCCCTTGCGCTGGCGGCGCTCGTAGAGCGCGTCGGTGTACGCTCCGTAGTCGCCCGCGCTCGGATCGACGACCTCGGGCTGGAACTCGAGCCCGAGGTTCGCCACGGTCGTCTTGATCTCGTTCTCGTCGCCGATCAGGACCGGCCGGGCGATCTCGCGCTCTTCGATCTGGGCCGCCGCCCGGATGATCTTCTCGTTGCCGCCCTCGGCCAGCGCGAGGCGCTTCGGATCGCTTTTGGCCTTGTTGAACACGGTCCGCATCATCTCCCGGGACTTGCCCAGGCGGGCCTCGAGGCGTTCGACGTACTCCTCGGGATCGATCTCGGCGCGGGCGGCACCGGACTCCATCGCGGCGCGAGCGACGGCCGGGGCCACCTCGAACAGCACCCGGGGATCGAGCGGTTTCGGGATGATGTACTCGGAGCCGAACTGCAGCGGCTGGTCGCCGTAGGCCTTGCGCACGGCGTCCGGCACGTCTTTCTTCGCGAGGTCGGCGATGGCCTCCGCGGCCGCGACCTTCATCGCCTCGTTGATCTCGGCCGCGCGGACGTCGAGCGCGCCGCGGAAGATGAAGGGGAAGCCGAGCACGTTGTTGACCTGATTCGGGTAGTCCGAGCGGCCGGTCGCCATGATGACGGTATCGTCGCGGGCGTTCTTCGCCTCCTCGTAGTCGATCTCGGGGTCGGGGTTGGCCATCGCGAACAGGATCGGCTCCTCGGCCATGGACTGCACCATCTCCGCGCTCACGATGCCGCCGACGGAGAGGCCGACGAACGCGTCCGCGTCGACCATCGCGTCTTCCAACTCGCCGTCGGGCACGTCGCGAGCGAACTCGCGGCTGTACTCGTCGAGGTCGCCCGCCTCCGCTCGAGCGGTCGTCAGGATGCCGTCGATATCGACCATCGTAACATTCTCCTTGCGGACGCCGAGCGAGACGAAGAATCGGGCGGTCGCGAGCGCCGCTGCGCCCGCGCCCGCGAAGGTGACCGAGAGCTCCTCGAGATCCTTCCCGGCGACTTCGGTGGCGTTCAGCAGTGCCGCTCCGGAGATGATCGCCGTCCCGTGCTGGTCGTCGTGAAAGACGGGGACGTTCATGCGCTCTCTGAGCCGGTCCTCGATTCGGAAGCAGTCGGGCGCGCCGATGTCCTCGAGGTTGACGCCACCGAACGTGGGTTCCATCGCCGCGACCGACTCGACGAACGCGTCGACGTCGTCGTGATCGAGTTCGATGTCGAAGACGTCGATGTCGGCGAAGCGCTTGAACAGCACGCCCTTCCCCTCCATGACGGGTTTCGACGCCTGCGCGCCGATATCGCCGAGACCGAGAACCGCGGAGCCGTTCGAGACGACGCCGACGAGATTGCCTTTCGCCGTGTACTGGTAGGCGTCGTTCGGGTCGTCGTCGATCGCGCGACACGGTGCGGCGACGCCGGGCGAGTACGCGAGGGAGAGATCCCGCTGGGTACTCGTCGATTTCGTCGTCCGGATTTCGATCTTCCCCGGCGGATCGTCGTGGTGGTACTCGAGTGAGTCTTCGTCTAATGACATACCGGGAGAGAGGAACACCGTTCGGAAAAACGGCTCGCTAGTACTGCCTGAGAGTGTATGCAGACCTATTTGACACCAGATAAATATCACGTACGATTCATATGGTTGGCGGAAATAACAGCGCTGGGTAAGGACGGGACGCTTCACGCGGGGTGGTCAGACAGGAATATCCGTCGAGTCCGCGCATCCGTCGAGTCCGTCCAGTCGATGCGCCGGGCGACTCCCTCGACCGGAACGCGAACGGGACGCCCATCGGAACGTTTAGCAACCGCAAGCACTCAGGTCGTGACATGGGGCTGTTCGACGCGCTGTTTCGCTCGAGCGAGATTCTCGGTATCGCCGAGGAGACGCTCGAGTTCGCCATCGAGTCCTCGGACGCGTCTCACCCGAACGAGTACATGGGATTCCTCCGGGGGACGGAGGCGGACCGACTGGGGCTCGACAGTGACGGACTCGTCATCACGGACATTCTCGTGGTTCCCGGCACCGAGTCCAACAGCGTCAGCGCGACGGTCAAGACGAGTCAGATTCCGAACGACGTGAAGGCGCTCGGCAGCGTCCACTCCCACCCCAACGGCGTGATCAGCCCGAGCGCCGCGGACTTGGAGACGTTCGGTCGGGGCAGCGTCCACATCATCATCGGCGCGCCGTACCGCCGCTCCGACTGGCAAGCGTTCGATTCGCGGGGCCAGCCCACCCAGTTGAACGTGGTCGACGTGGACCTCCCCGAGACAGAGGACTTTTTCGACTTTACGCAGGCGGATATCGACGACGAACTCAGACGTTAGTATGATTCTCGAGACGACTCCGACGACGACGACCGTATCCACGACTACACTCGCGACGAGCCGTTCGGCCAGCCGCCGGAGGCGGACATGACGCGGACGGTCATCGCCCAGGGAACGTTCGACATCATCCACCCCGGCCACGTCCACTACCTCGAGGAGGCCGCGGCGATGGGCGACGAACTGTACGTCATCGTCGCTCGCAAGGCGAACGTCGACCACAAGGAGGCGCCGATCTGTCCCGCGACGCAACGTCGGGACGTCGTCAACGCCCTCGAGGCCGTCGACGAGGCGATCCTCGGCCACGAGGAGGACATCTTCGTCCCGATCGAGGAGATCGATCCCGACGTGATCACGCTGGGCCACGATCAGCACCACGACGACGACGCGATCGAGGCCGAACTCGAGCGCCGCGGGATCGACTGCACCGTCGAGCGCGCGAGCGGGCGCGAAGCCGCCGACGAGGACGAGATTCTCTCGACGCGGCTGATCATCGATCGGATCCTCGAGCGGCGAGGCTAACGGCTACGGTCGGCTTCGGAGGGAGGTTTTGGCAAAAACGGTTCAGCTGAGCGAGAGCCGCGAACTGGTCAGGTCGTCGAACCCGACCCGGTCGACGACTACTCCGACGAGGATGTCGCGATTCCGGACTGCCGCGGGTTCGGCCTCGTCCCCGGCGATAGCGACGACGACTGCGAACTGTGGGCCGTCGACCAGGGTGCTGCGACGCTGTACGTCATCGAACCGGACGGTGACGACTTCGCGGCCACCGAAGAGATCGGTCTCGATGACGGAACGCGAGAGACACCGTACGTAGTCGACTCCGACTCCGAGTTCCGCTACGGCGGCTCTGTTGAAATTCCATTCTTCAGATATATTCTTAGCGTGAAACACACGCTCACTACACGTGCGTACTGATCGGTCCGAACGGTACCACGGAGGGAAACTTCGAGCCGGTATCTTATTGGGGTTATACACTCGAGAACAGCTATGATCGGCACAGGGACTCTTATTATCGCAATTACGTTCGTCGTTGCGATGGTGCTGACTCTGGGTATGCTGCTACGATTGCTGGAAGATGCTGATGGGCTATGATTGTCCTGTACGTACCCCGAAGGGGCAAACCTATCATATTCTAAGGGTTTCAACGGAACCCTACAGCGAGAATCCGAGTGCCAGCGGCGCGAAGACCCTAGATCGTCCGCGTCGAAGACTACGAGATCGTCGGAGAGTTCGACACCGGTGCCGGATCGCACTTCGCCGGCGTCGACCCCGACGGCGAATAACTCACAGAGTTCGGCGGCGGGAGTAGTCGACGGTCGGTTTTCGAGGTAGTATCCGAGATGGCCGTTGGAACCGCGGAGTCGGATGCAGACTAGAGCCGTGAGTCACCCGCTACCGGCAGAGACAGCGCGTACGGACTCAGTTTTCCAGAACGACCGGCGGCGGGAGTCTGATCGAGTCGACCGTGTGCCCCGTCTCTACGAAGTGGTCGATCGCGCGTTTCGAGACCTCCTCCGGCGTAAATCCCTCCTCCGTGCTCGCGTGCCAGTCACACTCCAGACAGTATTTGTACATCTGTCGGTCTTACACAGTACTCGACGATAGAGGGTTGAAAGCGTCGTGCAGGAAATCGACGGTCCATGCGCTCGCCTGCGAAGGAAAGTCACGGGTGGAAACGAGTCACATTCCGTGAGGAATAGTTGAATAACACGCGATCGAATACGGTCGTCGAGCGTGCGATCGAATTCCCGAGCGCGAGTCCGCCCACGCCGCCGTGTAACATACGCGATGGCGCAGTTGGCGATCGAACACGTCGGCGATCGACCCGTCGCGGGGTGACTGCAATCGGCGGCCGATTCGTCGCGGCGACCGACCGAAGGTGTTCGATCGCGATTTGAAGGGAGCGAGTTCCGGTATCCGGGGCCTTTAAGCGCCGACGTGGCTATCTCCCGGTATGAGCCAACAGCCCGAGCAGCGATCGCCCGCGGAGGGCAAATCCGAGGAGTTGCCGAGCAACGAGGTCACGGAGGGGGTCGAGCGGGCCCCTCACCGTGCGATGTTCCGCGCGATGGGGTACGACGACGAGGATCTGTCCTCGCCGATGATCGGCGTCGCGAACCCGGCCGCCGACATCACGCCCTGTAACGTCCATCTGGACGACGTGGCCCGGTCCGCCTACGACGCCGTCGACGACGCCGACGGCATGCCCATCGAGTTCGGAACGATCACCATCTCCGACGCCATCTCGATGGGGACCGAGGGGATGAAGGCCTCGCTGATCTCGCGGGAGGTCATCGCCGACTCCGTCGAACTGGTCGCCTTCGGCGAGCGGATGGACGGGCTCGTCACCATCGGCGGCTGCGACAAGAACATGCCCGGGATGATGATGGCCGCGATCCGGACCGACCTGCCGAGCGTGTTCCTCTACGGCGGCTCCATCATGCCCGGCGAGCACGAGGGACGGGAGATCACCGTTCAGAACGTCTTTGAGGGCGTCGGCTCAGTGGCCAACGGCGAAATGTCCGAGGAGGAACTCGACGAGATGGAGCACAACGCCTGCCCCGGCGCCGGCTCTTGCGGCGGGATGTTCACCGCCAACACGATGGCGTCGATCTCCGAAACGATCGGCTTCGCGCCGCTCGGCTCGTCCTCGCCGCCCGCCGAGGACGAGGCCCGCTACGAGGTCGCCCGCGAGAGCGGCGAACTCGCCGTCGAGGCCGTCCACGAGCAACGGAAACCCTCGGACTTCCTCTCCCGGGAGTCCTTCGAGAACGCCATCGCGCTGCAGGTGGCCATCGGCGGCTCGACCAACGCCGTGCTCCACCTGCTGGCGATGGCCGCCGAGGCCGGCGTCGACCTCGACATCGAGGACTTCAACGAGATCAGCGGCCGAACGCCGAAGATCGCCAAGCTCCAGCCCAGCGGCGCGCGCGTGATGAACGACCTCCACGAGGTCGGCGGCGTGCCGGTCGTCCTGCGGGAGCTGCTGGAGGCTGACCTGCTCTACGGCGACGCGCTGACCGTCACCGGCGAGACGATGGCCGAGGCGCTCGAGCGCATCGACCCGCCGCGAATCGAGGACAGCGAGGCGCGGAGCGCCTCGGATAGTTCGAGTAGCGCGGAACGTAGTTCCGCGGACAGTCACGCGGCGAAGCCGCGAGACAACGGCGACGAGCCGCGAGAAACCGTCGACGCCGACTTCCTCTACACCGTCGACGACCCGATCCACGAGCGCGGTGCGATCCGCATCCTCACGGGGAACCTCGCGCCCGACGGCGCCGTCATCAAGATCACCGGCGAGGACCACCTCCATCACGAAGGACCGGTCCGGATCTTCGAGGAGGAGGAGAAGGCCATGGCGTACGTCCAGGAGGGCCGCGTCGACTCCGGCGACGTGATCGGCATCCGCAACGAGGGCCCCCGCGGCGGTCCCGGCATGCGCGAGATGCTCGGCGTCACGTCGGCCGTCGCCGGTCAGGGCCACGCCGAGGACGTGGCGCTGTTCACCGACGGCCGGTTCTCCGGTGCCACTCGAGGCTTCTCCATCGGTCACGTCGCACCGGAGGCCGCCGCCGGCGGTCCCATCGCGGCACTCGAGGACGGCGACACGATCACCATCGACATCGACGAACTCGAGCTGTCCGTCGATCTCTCCGACGAGGAAATCGAGCAGCGACTCGAGGACCACGACCTGCCCGAACCCAACTACACGAGCGGCGTGCTGGCGAAGTACGGCCAGACGTTCGACTCCGCGGCCAACGGTGCCGTGACGAATCCCGGCGCGAAGCAGGACTGACCACAAATACCGCGCCGAAGGCGCGGTTTCGCTGTCATCGAACGCAGTGAGGTGGCAGCTTTTTCAACCACGTTCGCGAGAGCGAGGCTCTCGCGAGCCCGCCAGAAATCGTAGATTTCTGGAGACGTTTTTGGACGAGGGGTGTCCGCGGCGAGCGAAGCGAGCGCGGACACCCGAGGAGAAAAAGATGGAACTGGTGCCGTGACGAACCCCGGCGCGAAGCAGGACTGACGGTTCGGAACTGGTTTTCGAAGCGGTGGTTATTCGCTATCGACGCTCGCTGCGGACTGCTCGAGCCACCGCGTCGCGCCCCGTAGCGCCTCCCGCGTGTCGATGCTATCGAACGTTCGGTCGGACACGTCCTCGAGATCGGCTTCGTCGACCGTCACGATATCGAGACGTTCGAGTGCATCCATCACTCGGCCGTCCTCGGCCGCCAGTCGTTGCTCGCAGATTCGTGCCATCGTCTCGACGTGGTAGACGGCCTGCGTCGGCTGCCACCAGCCGTCCGCGAGTCGGACGACGGCGGCGTCGCGTCCGCGTGCGCGCTCGTGAAGACGCTCGAGCAGGGTCGGATCGACGAACGGCGTGTCACAGGCGACGACGGCCGCGTACTCGCGATCGAACGCCTCGAGACCGACCTGCATCCCCGAAAGCGGGCCGCGGTCGGGAATCGGATCGGTCGCGTAGCGGGGGGCGACGTCGCTGTCCGAGAGCGCGCGTCGAATCGCTTCGAGTTGGTCGGCCCGACAGTTGACCACGAGGTCGTCCGTCACCGACCCGACCCGGTCGACGACCCGCCGGATCATCGGCGTTCCGGCGAGGTCGGCGACGGCCTTGTCGGCCTCGCCGAAGCGCGTGGAGTAGCCGCCGGCGAGAACGACGCCCCCGAGTGAGCCGTTGCTCGTCACGTCCGGTCGCTACGTATCACGGTCGTATAAAGACACATCGACGTTCCCGTTCCGCTGGAGGTCGGGGGACACACTACGGTGGGTCGATCACCGCTCGCCGATCGGAGTTGCAGGACGTGCGCTCGAGTCCGCGACAGGGGAACGAATGTGCGCTCGAGTCCGCGACAGGTCACCGAAAGTGGGCTCGAGTCGGCGAGAGTCCGGGGATCACGTACTCGAGGTAACCCACGCAGTACGCGAGAAAGAGGGGGAGATACCCCTCTTCGCGCTGGCGACGAGCCGAGGTCTCGACCGGGCAGGTGTGGTCGTAGACGACCAGGCCCTCTTCGCGCAATCGCAGCGAGAGGTCGGTGTCCTCGAGAAAGGAGAGCGACTCGTCGAAGCCGTCGATCGCCTCGAACGCCGAGCGGCGGACGCTACAGTTACAGCCCGGTTGCTGGACGAAGCCGACGGGCCAGCTGACGCGGTACCACCAGTCCGAGAGGACCCGAAAGAGCGCTCTGTGCCGGATCGCGTCCGTGAGCGGGCGAAACGGCCCGCCGACGCCGACGACGGACGGGGTCGCGTAGTGGCGCCAGTGGCGTCGAACCCACGTTGGGGGAACGACGGTATCCGCATCGGTAAACAACAGTAACTCTCCGGTGGTCGCCGCCGCACCCCGATTTCGAGCGGTCCCCGGCCCGTTTTCCCGTTCGTCGACGAGCACGCGGTCGGTGATCGAATGCTCGCGAGCGGCGGCCAGCGTCGCCGGTCCGTTGGCGACCACGACGACCTCGAGACTGCCGTCGAACACCTGATCCGCGAGCGAGTCGAGCGTTCGCTCGAGGTGCCCCTCCTCGCGGGCAGGGACGACGACCGAGGCGGAGTTCATCAGCAGTGACTGTCGCCGCGAGCGATATAGTCGCTGCGTCTCCGCTATTCGTAGGCCGTCGGCTCCGCGGGTTGCACGATCCACCGTAGCCACGTCGCGTCCACCGTAGCCGCGACGTTCACAGTCGTTGCCACCGTCGAAATCCCCTTCCCGGGGGGCTTCGTAGCGCCGTGCATGACGACCGCGACCGTCACCGCAGGCGCGCGACTCCACGTCGGCTTTCAGAACCTCTCGCTCGCGCGGCGACGACTCTACGGCGGCATCGGCGTCGGTCTCGAGGAGCCGCGCATGACGGTCACGGCCGAACCCGGATACGGCGTCGAGAGCGACGATCCGCTGGTCCGGGAGTACGCCTCCCGAGCCGTCGACGTCCTCGACGTTCCCGGCGTCTCAGTCGCGCTCGAGGATCGCCTCCCTCGCCACGTCGGGCTCGGAAGCGGGACCCAACTCGCCCTGTCGGTGCTCGCCGCCGCGGCGCGCGCACACGGTCTGGAACCGGATATCCGTGAGCAGGCCCCCGCGATGGGTCGCGGCGGTCGCAGCGGCGTCGGCGTCGGAACGTTCGAGGACGGCGGCTTCGTCGTCGACGCCGGCCACCCGACGAATCGATTTACGACCGAGCCGCCGGCCGAAGGCGACTGGACGGTCCCGCCGGTCGTCGCCCGACACGAGATCCCCGACGAGTGGCGATTCCTCGTCGTCGTGCCCGACGCCGAACCCGGCCGCAGCGGCGACGACGAGGACGCGAGCATGCGTTCGGTCGTCGAACGCGCCGATCCCGCCGTCGCCGACGAGATCGCCGGTGTGGTCACCCGGAAACTGCTCCCGGCCGCCGCCGAGGGCCGACTCGAGCCCTTCGGCGAGGCCATCGCCGAGATCGGCCGCAAGAACGGGGCGTGGTACGCCGACGCCCAGGGTGGCGTCTTCCGGCCGCCCGCGGGGACGCTCGTCGAAACGCTCGAAGAGTGCCCGGTCTGTACCGGCGTCGGCCAGTCGTCGTGGGGACCCGTCGTCTACGGCGTGACGGACCGCACGCACGCCGACGAAGCCGAATCGGCGGCTCGAGATGCGCTGGCGGATAACGGACTCGAGGGACGGGTTATTCTGGCGGAAGCGGCCTCGAGCGGGGCTCGAGTCCGGACTGACGGCAATTGAGCATCCACCGTGCGGTGGCGCGCGCTGGGCGGCGGCGAGCGAACAGCGAGCCGGAGTCCGAAATTGCGTGAGGAATGAACGAGCGAATCGGCTGGGGAGGGTGTGGAAATCACCGGTGCCAGTGTGTGCAGCGTGTTCCCCGAATCGGTAACAGAGACTCACGGCCACCGTAACTGCCACAACGAGTAAGCGGACTCGAACGAATCCCACCCTATGAAACGGCTTCCGTTCGGCGTCTCGCGGCTCGATCGGACGATCGGCGGCGGCGCCCCCGCCGGCAGCGTCGTGTTGATCGCGGGCGAGGCCGGGGCCGGCGCGCGGGAGTTTTGCTACACCGCCGCGGCGATGAACGGCCTCGTCAGGGCCGATCCCGGCCAGTTCGAGCGCTACTACGGCGACCTCGAGGCCGAAGCGACACTCCCCGACGACGTGCACTACGTCTCGTTCACCGACGAACGCGGCGCGATCGTCGACGAGATGCGGTACGTCCTGGAGGACGACCTCGTCGATGCGGGCATGGCCGACGTCTCGGTCGTCGAACTCGCCGAGGCGTACTTTCAGGTGACGCCCGTCCCGACGGCGTGGTACGCCGATCGGACGACCGATATCACCGACCTCGGTGACCGGACCGGTCGACGCGACGTCCTCGAGACCTTCGGGGACTACCTGACCGAGCACGCGGCGGACAGCCTCGTCGTGATCGATTCCGTCTCGGACCTCGTCGCGGCCGCGGACGAGCAGTTCGGGTGGTCGGACCTGACCGTCCTCCTGAAGGGGCTCAAGCGCGCGGCCCACCGCTGGGGCGGCGTCATCTTACTGCTGGTCACCACGGACGTCCTCGAGCCCACCGAGTACGGGCGATTGAAGGAAGCGACCGACGGCACGCTCTCCTTCGAGTGGGAGAGCGGCGGCTCGGAGCGGGCCCGGACGCTCGTCGTCGAGCAGTTCCGGGGGGTCCTCTCGCGACTCGAGGACGAGAACATCGTCCGCTTCGAGACCGAAATTCGGGACAGCGGGTTCGACATCAGCAACGTTCGCAAGATTCGGTAGATCGGCCGCGAGATCCGGTGGGTCAGCCGCAAAATGCCGGCGTATCGACCCCAGATCTCGCACGCCGACGACCGGGTTCGGCAGGCCGACCGTACGATTTCGGCTACGCTAATCTCGAGAACACCGTCGAGACGCCCTCTCGGACGCATATCGAGCGGTGAGTCCGAACCAACCCTTAAGCCCGTCTCGACCGACTATCGCATATCATGTCGAGCGAGAACGATAGCGGCATCTCGTTTGCGGTCCCCGGCGAGGTGAACGACTGGCTCGCTCGCGAAGCCGACCGACGCGGACAGAGTCGCGACGACGTCTGCCGACAGCTGGTGGCTGCAGCCCACGCCATCGCGACCGACGACGACTTCAGCCCGACCGATCTCGAGGACGTCGCGGCCCTGCAGACACAGATCGAGACCCAGCGTGGGGAGTTCACGGACCTCCTCGAGGACGTTCGCGCTCGCGTCGTGCAGGTCAAACGCGAGACCGACGCCAAAGCGCCGGTCGGCCACGAGCACGCCGCGTACGCCAGCGACGACGACCTCGGGGCGCTCCGGTCGGATCTCGAGACGCTCGAGTCGACCGTCGACGACGGGTTCGAGAACTTCGAAGCCGTCCTCGAGCACCTGTTCGACGAGACCGAGACGCTCGCGGAGCACGCGACGCTGCTGGCGACCGCCGTCGTCGACCTCCGGGAACGACGCGAGGCCGCCGCTCGCCGTCGTGCTCGCCGAGCGGCGGCCGACCGGCTCAAGCGCGCGGCGAATCAGTTGGGCGTCCGAACGGCCGTCTGTGACGCCTGCGACGAGCGAGTCGATATCGCGCTCCTGACCGAAGCCGCGTGTCCCCACTGCGCGAGCGGGATCGCGGAAGTCGTCGAGCGCACCTCCTTTTTCGGCTCGCACACGCTCGAGACGGGCGAACCACCGGCGCTCGAGGGCCAGGTCGAACCCGCCGACGCGTCGGCGGCGGCCGTCTTCGACGCCGTCGAAGCGGACGTTGCGACGGAAGAATCGACGGTCGACGGCGAGCGAGACGGCTCGAGTGTGGGATCCGTCGCCGACGCGAACCCGGAGGGGTCGACTCGATGATCGATCCCGACGATTCCGGTGATCGAGACACCGGTACCGCCGGTTCTGGTAAAAGAGGCACCGAGATCCCCGATACCGGCGCAGAGTCGGACCCGATCGACCGGACCGGTCCGCTCAGCGATCTGGCAACGGCGGCCGACGAACGGCGAGCGACGGACCGGACCCGAGAGCGAGACGGCGACGTCGCGTCTCGGTCGGCGTCCGACCCGGAGTTCGACGAACTGTTCGACCGCGAGGACGTCACCGAGATCGACGCCGAACGGCTCTGGGCGGCGCTCGAGGCCGACGACGGCGCTCCGCCCGGCGGGTTCGACGACCGGGAAATCCGCGAGATCGACAGCGGGAGCTACTGCCACCAGTGCGAGCACTTCTCGTAGCCGCCGGTCGTCGCGTGTACCCGCGAGGAGACCGACATTCTCGAGCTGCCCGCACTCGAGACGTTTCGGGTCGCCGACTGTCCCGTGGTTCTCGAGGACGAGCGACTCGAGCGAGGCCACTGACGGGGATCGGGACGTCAGTATCCTTTTGCGCCTCGACCCGCTACGAGCGGGTATGCAGTTCTGCGACGACTGCGGTTCGATGATGAAAGCCGACGGTGACCACATGGTCTGTACGAACGACGACTGTGGCGCCTCGAGCGAGCGCGACCGCGATCGCGAGAGCGAGTTCGTCTCGACCGAGTCCCAGACGGACGACGAAGTGATCGAGTCGGACGCGAACGCCAACTTCGAGGGGAAACCGAAGGCGACGGACGTGGTCTGTGACGAGTGCGGGAATCAGGAGGCCTGGTACACGCTCAAGCAGACGGCTTCGGCCGACGAGCCGCCGACGCGATTCTTCAAGTGCACCGAGTGCGGGAAGCGGTGGCGCGGCTACAACTAAGACCACGTCTCTCGGGTGCGTCGCACCCGTTCGGCTGCTCCCGGAACCTGCGGATCTCGCGCTTTCTCCGACAGTGCCAGGCGTAGCGCCGCTTACTCGACGTCGTCAGGATCCTCGGCGACGAGCGTGTGATCCGTTTCCCGACCGTGCTCGATCATCACTTCCGAAGATTTGTTCCCTTCCCTCGTGACCACCTTCGAAAAGGCGCACTCGGTACACGCGATACGAATCCTCTCAGTACGTTGCTCGGGGCTCATTGCGACCATTCCGTCGACAATTCGTCTTTGTGGGTATTCGATACCCGGAGCGGTAGTCCCGTTCCGTCCGTCGTGACTGCGTTGTTCGTGGTCATATGAGGGAGTCCGTGTCCACTACGATGCGTCCCACAACCGTGACGTGGAGAGAACGAGGTGCGTTCCGTGACGGAACGAGTATCCGGTTCAAACGGCCCCTTCAGCAGTCGGGCGCGAACACACGAGATGAATCGTTATTCCGTTTGATAGGAAGTCACCCGGCGTGTTAAAGGTATGTATATAAATAGCGCGACTCGCCGTCGCTCCTCGAGCGAGACGTACACACCCTGTACCGACCGCGACGTGTACAGGTACCGTCGAATCCCGAAATCGCGCGACTACCGCCGGTCACAGTTCGTTCCTGACGTAGATGCCCAGCACCGCGCCGAGGATACTCAACCCGACCGTGTAGAACGCGCCGAACACCAGGAAGACGACGAACAGCACGCCGAGCGCCGGTGCCGTGTCCCCAATCCCGAGGAAAAATATCGAGGCGAGGAAGCCGAGGACCACGAACGGGACGAGCATGACGAGTCCGGCGAGCGCGCCGACTCGCAGTCCGTCCGCCGGCTCGCCGCCCTCGAGGTAGCCGGCGATCCCGCCTCCGAGCAGCGTCGACCCCGG
This sequence comes from Natronorubrum halobium, assembly GCF_051351675.1. Classification (NCBI taxonomy): domain Archaea; kingdom Methanobacteriati; phylum Methanobacteriota; class Halobacteria; order Halobacteriales; family Natrialbaceae; genus Natronorubrum; species Natronorubrum halobium. The sequence continues at coordinate 3,360,159 of NZ_CP195595.1, read as the reverse complement.
GACGAACGAGAGAACGACTCCGGCGGCGCCGCCGATCAGCGCGTTGAGCGGGGTACCGAACCCGGACGCGGGTTCGGTCCCGTCCGGATCGGTACCGTAGGTGTCGACGGGTGGCGGCGTGTCGGCTGTGTCGGAGTCCATAGCACGGATTCTCGCCCTACAGGTAAAATAGTTGTCGTTATCGAGACGAGAACGGGATCATCACGCGCTCTCTCGGCGGGAGGGCAGGTGGCTGCGAGCGTGGACAGATTCGAAGGATCATTCCGTTCGTATCGGGGCGACCTCCCTCGACGAGGAACGCCGAGAAACGATGAATCCGCTGGCCGCGTGCCGCTGAAATGACTGACTCCGATACGGTCGATCTCGCCGGTACCGAAGTGAGACGGAATCGGCGGTATGTCTCACGCTGTTAGTAACCCGCTCCGAAGAATTTCACGCCTCATAATATATGTCTGACATAACTCTTTATAATTGAGTCTCGGCTGTCTGGGTATGGTGGGCGATTCAGACGACTGTGCGGACAAACGCGAGTTCGATCCCGAAACCACCACCCCGACTCGAGCCGTCGTGGAAGTTATCGCCGATCTCGAGGACGTCGATACGCTCGAGTTGCCCCCGCTGTACTCGACGATGAACGACCTCCTCGACGAGTTCGCCTCGAATCCGCCGGCCTCGCGGGCGGACGTAGAGATCACGTTCACGTACGAGGGCTATCGCATCACGGTCTACCAGACGGGACTGGTGGAGGTCGATTGACCTCCTCCCACGACTAAAGCCGTGGCCTTTCTCCTGTACTCCGTGTAACGGAGGTTGCTCCGCGTCGGAATCCGAGGCGCTCGAGGCGGGACTACTGTATCGACTCCCTCGCGATCCGGAACGGTCGAGTAACGATTCGCCGCGTCGGTCGCGCCGCCGTCGGACACAACGTTCACAACGATTCGCGCGAACCGATCAGTAGACGAATGACCGACGGGCCGCGACTACCGGGGATCCGGACGGACGACGAGGAGGACCGAATCGTCTGTCACGTCGACGCGGACTGCTTCTACGCCTCCTGCGAGCGACTTCGCGAGCCCGAACTGCGGGGCGAACCCGTCGTCGTCGGCATGGGCTACGAACCCGGCGACACCATCGGTGCCGTCGCCACCGCGAGCTACGAGGCCCGCGAGTTCGGCGTCGAGAGCGCCCAGGCGATCTCGAGCGCGCTCGAGCGGCTGCCCCGACGCGCCGCGGTAGACCCCGACGCCGAGGATCACGACCCCGATCTGACGCCCGAGGAGAGCGGCCACTACCGGCCCGTCGACATGGACTACTACGAGTCGATCGCTGGGGAGGTCCGGGAGATCCTGCACGAGTGTTCCGACACCGTCCGTGAGGTGAGCATCGACGAGGCCTACCTCGACGTCACCGACCGCACCGCCTGGGAGGTCGCGGACGGCTTCGCTCGCCACGTCACGGATCGCATCCGCCGGGAGGTCGGCGTCACCGTCAGCGTCGGCGTCGCGCCGACGATGAGCGCGGCCAAGATCGCCAGCGACTTCGACAAACCCGACGGGCTGATCGTCGTCCGGCCCGGGGAGGTGCGGGAGTTCCTCGCGCCGCTCGAGGTCGACCTGCTCCACGGCGTCGGTCCCGTCACCGCGCGGGCGCTTCGGGAGATGGGGCTCGAGACCGCGGGCGACGTCGCCGAAACCGATCCGAATCCCCTGGTCGAGCGGTTCGGCGAGCGCGGCCGAGAACTGTACGACCGCGCACGCGGGGACGACGACCGCCGAGTCGAACCGAAGGGCGAACCCAAGAGCTTCTCTCGCGAGTCCGCGTTCGCGGAACCGGTCGAGGCGGCGGAGCCGAAGTACGAGCAGATCGAGACGCTCGCGGCGGCCGTCGCCGACCGCGCACAGCGCGAGGGCGCGCTCTACCGGACCGTCGGCGTCAAGGCCGTCACGCCGCCGTACGACGTCAACACCCGCGAGCGCTCCCTGCCGGGGCCGATCGACGACCCCGAACTCGTCGACCGGATCGCCCGCGACCTGTTCACGGAGTTCGAGTCCGAAGCCGTCCGTAAGGTCGGTGTCCGCGTGGCCAACCTCGAGTTCGCCGCAGCCGATCAGGCGAGCCTCGACGGCTGGGAGGGCCACGCGGCCGAACAGCGAGCCGACGGTGGTGACGCGACCGGTACCGACCCCGCCGAGGAGGAACCGGACCCCAGCAGCGAACCCCCCACCGCCGATGAATCGGAGCCGACAGCTGACGAACCCGACTCGACAACCCACGCGGACGGGCAATCGTCGCTCACGGACTTCTCGTGAGGGCAGCCGGACCCCGTCCATCCCGGCCCGCGGCCACAATAGTAAACTCGCTCGAGCGACGACTCGAACTGACTGAACAGAACGGCGTAATTATATTCCTTCGATTACAATCCACACCAGACACTCTGACTCTCACATGACTGAGGATTTCTACGACCTTCTCGACGTCCCGTCCGACGCCCCCCAGGACGACATCAAGGACGCCTATCGCGAACAGGTCCGCGTCTACCACCCCGATCACAACGACGACGAGCGGGCCCGAGCACAGTTTACGGCGGTCAAGAAGGCCTACGACATCCTCGGCGATCCCGTCGAGCGACAGGCCTACGACCGCCTCGGCCACGAAGACTACGTCGCGAAGCGAACCAGCGGGCTCCCCTCGCCCGACGTCTGGAAGAGCAACGACGAGAAGACGAGCACCGCGACCGAGGACGCGTCCGACGACGAGTCGGGGAAGACCTTCACGTACTCGTCCGATTCGAGCGCCTCGAGCGGCGCCGGCTCGTCGACATCCGAATCCAAATCGAAGGCGAAGGCGTCGTCGACCGCCGGTGCGACGGCGACGGGGACGACGGGAACGACGTCGTCGGCGGGTGCCGCGGGAGCGACGGGAACTGGCACTGCGACGGGAACGACGAGCGGGGCCGGTGCCACCGGTTCCGGCGGGACGAACCGATCCGCCGGGTCGACCGACGGCGGAACGAGTCGCGCGACCGCGAGCGCCCGAACCGGCGGCCGGTCCCGCGCCGACTCCGGACGGTTCGGCGACAACGCCGCCGTCCGCTGGTGGCGCCGCCAGAACTTCTCGCTGCCGCTGATCTGGACCTCGGTGTTCGTCTACCTCGCCGGTATCGCTCACTTCTCGCTCGCGAACGATTCCGCACTCGAGGGATTGGCGGCCGAACTGAGCGCCGTCGGTGCCGATCCCGGCGCGCTCCGGGACGTCCTCTCGAGCGGTCGCCACGGCGTCGATTCGACCGTCGGCTATCTCGCCGCGTTCGAACTCGTCGCGCCGCCGCTCGAGCAACCGCTCTGGGAGGGCGCGTTAGCTGGCGTCGTCGCTCTGACGGTCCTCGGCCTGCTCGGCGCTCGAGTCGTTCGTGACGTGGAGACGTGGGGTTCGATATCGATCGACGAGACGATCGTCCTCGCGCTCGCGGTGACCGCGACGACCGTCCTCGTCGGCGGGCCGCTGCTGGCCGGTGCGGTCCTCATGCCGGTGCTGTTCACCGTCATCGTCCGGCACACCCGCCGCGGACCGGGCTGGAAGCCGTCGTACCTGTATATCCTGCCGGTGGTGGCTCCGCTCGCCGGACTCGCGGTCGCGGCTGCCGGCTACGCGACGCTTCCGATCGACCTCCTCGCGTTCGTGATCCTCCCGATCGTCGGCGGACTCGGACTGCCGCTGCGGGCGACGATCCGGAAACGCTTCGGCTGGTAGCTTATACTGTTGGACAAAACGGTTCACACACCGATCGCACTCGAGAAGCCGTCGCCGGTGGCGACAGGCTTCGAGACGCGATCGGGCGTTCACGGACGTTTGTCCGACAGTATCAGCCGACCGTCGTCGCGACGCCTTTCGTCTGCCGATAATCGCGCCCGAGGATCGCCTCGAGTCGCGCGACGATCGCTTCTCGCTCCGTGTCCTCCCACTCGGTGGGATCCCTGATCGGCACGACCAGGAAGCCGCGGCCGCGGATCTCGCGGGCGTGGAGCCGGGCCATGTCGAGTTCGAGACGGTCCCGCTGGGTCGTGTACGCCCGAAGGACGTGATCGGTCGCGCGCTCGCCGACCGGCAGCAGAATGTGGGCGTTGATCGCCCGTAGTTCGGCGTCGAAGTAGCGCTCGAGGTCCGCGTAGTCCTCCTCGGTCGGCGTCTCGCCGTCCGGCAGACAGCACATGTGGATGTAGCTGCAGAACAGGTTCTCGAGGACGGGACGATCCGCCGGACCGCTGACGAACCCGACCTCGCGAGCGACGTCCTGAATCGCGTCGCCGGCCTCGGTTTCGGTGAACGGCACGCCGGTCGACGTCCCGCCGTGGACGCCGGGGTGGTCGCCGATCAGGTAGAAGTCGGCGTTGGCGTCACCGTAGCCGAAGACGGCGGTCCGCTCGCCGGGACCGGTTCGGTCGAACGGCGGTCGCAGTCCGAACGGGTTGCTCGTCCGCTCTGTAACGTTCTTCACGGGAGTGGAAAAGCCGTCGAGGAGCATAATCACCACGATTAGCGAGCGAGTCGCCGGCTTCGAACCCGTCGACGATCCCACTGCAACGCGTGCTACTGATCCGTCTCCAGTTCGGTATCGAATCCGTACTCGAGCGTGGTCGACGCCTCGTTCCCCTCCGACGACTGATCCGCGGCGATCGTCGAACCGATCAACGCCGCGAGGCCGCGGCGGAGCCGCTGTGAGACGGCCGAGTCGGAGACCCCGAGTTGCTGCCCCAGTTCGACGAGCGTCGTCCGCCGCGGGACGTCGAAGTAGCCCGCACGGTAGGCGGCAGTGATCAACTCTCGCTGGGCCGTCGTCAGTCCGAACTCGCGACTGGTGCCGGAACTGACCGTCTCGTGTAACTGGACGAGTTCCATCGAGATCCCCTGATCGACACAGTTCGTGTAGAACCCGGAGAGATCCTCGTAGGAGGGAAACCGCAGCCGAAACGTCCACTCCGTGTCGGTCCCGACGGCGCTCGTGACGATCGCGTCGCGCTCGCGAATCGACTCGAGGATACCGTTGACCCGGTCGTTCCACGTGACCTTGACGAGGACGTGCTCGTCCGTCTCGTCGACGATCGAAGCGGTCGCGACGACCGGCTCGTACTCGAGGGCGTCGACGACCGCGTCCGCGACGGATGCGGGAGCCCAGAAGTACGGGACGACCGATTCGCTCGTGGGAACCGTCGGTTCGACGGTCAGCGTCACGTCCTCGTCCAGTTCGGAGAGCGAGCCGAGCGGGAACTCCGCCGCCGGAACGACGACTGTCGCGATGATACTCATTCCACGCGCGTCCTCTCGAGCGATGGGGCGCGGGGACCGCGGCGATTCGTCCCTCGGAGTCGATTCGACTTCGTCGATTGCGTCGTTGGTAACCGCCGAATGTCACGGGACATGGAGGAGTCGTTCGGTGGAACATCCACAGGCGCTTACAATAATTGGCCGGTTGGATATCGAAGTAGTTTAAGTCGTGGTGCGTATTCGGCCGCGAGAACCGGACGTAGTTTCGGGTGGGGTAGCATCGGATCGGACGGCTGAGGGGAACGAGACGATCCTAGAACCGAGTTCCGCGACATCGAACGGCGGGGATAGGATCGAACGTCGACGGCCGTCAGTATCCCTGCTCGTTGACGGCCGTCGAATCCGCACGCAACAACGTCACCGAGACGCGACCGACGGCGTCGAAGTCCTTCAGGTGATAGACGAACGAACGGATGCGTTCGGCCGATCCGTGACAGAAGACGGCCTCGAGACACCACTCTCCGTGGTGGACGTGACAGGTCGTGTCGATCTCGGACTGGAACTCGTGTTGAATCTCGTGGAGTTCCTCGATGATCGCCTCGTGAACGTAGTCGAAGACGACCGTCGCCGCAACCGTTCCGCGTGCCCGTTCTAACCGGTGGTGGGATTCGACGTATTCCTGGATCGCCTCCCGGAGTGCGCGCGAGCGAGAGTCCAGACCCTCCGCCTTCCAGGTCCGGTCGAACTCGGCCAGCATCTCCTCGGGGACGTTGAGACTAGTTCGCATACCCGGACGTTCGCGCGGAGACGAAAAAGGTCCAGCGGTCGCCGGCGTCCGACTACCGCGGCGCTCTTCGTCGGGAACGTGGCTGCGTGGGCGGATTACCCGTTCTATCGGTTGGGTTGAAATTCCGATATTCCACGTCGATTGCGATGTGTTTATTGCCCGGAAGCTAATCCCGTTGGACAATGTATCAGGTCGGTCACTACGGGGCCGCGCTGTTCGCGTACGCCCCACTCGGGACCGTCGTCGGCCTCGCGGGCCACGAGACGGCGGCTATCGTCGGCGCACTCGCCTGCGTTTCCCTCTCGACGCTCCCCGACTGCGACCATCGAATTCCGACTCTCGAGCACCGCGGCCCGACCCATTCCGTGGGGTTCGCGCTCCTCGTCGGCGCCGGACTCGCCGCCGTCACCGCACTGTTCATCGACGCCCCCTCGGCTCTCGCCGACGTCGGCTTCGCCGCCTTCGCGTTCGTCGTCGGCGCGCTCTCGATCACCTCGCACCTCCTCGCGGACGCGCTCACGCCGATGGGAATCCGGCCGTTCTGGCCCGTCTCGAGGCGACACTACACGCTCGAACTAACGAAGGCGGCGAACCCGCTCGCGAACTACGCCCTGCTGGGACTCGGTGCCGGGGTGGGTATCGTCGCGACGGTCATCGTGGTCACACTCGGCTGATCGAAACACGACCCCGCACGTCACGAAACCGACCGGCGAAGAGCTAACGTGGGCGCCCGTGCGCCTCGGTCGGAGCGGAGCGGCTCAGAGAGCTACCGACGACGAGCGTCAGGAAGAGCAGTGCAGCGGTGGCGAGGTAGACGTAGTCGAACGCCGGGTTGACGGCCTGACGGCCGAGGAAGACGACGACGAGCGTGAGCCCCGCCGTGGCGCTCAGCAGGCCCGTCAGTCGCCCGTTCTGGAACCGACGGCGACCGATCATCACGGCGACGATAACGGTGGCTAACAGCGCGAGCGTGACGCCGTACTGGGCCATCTGCATCGACGGCCCGTAGGACGTGATGTCGCCGAGCGCGAACGGGCTGAGGGCGACGTGGAAGGGGAGCGACAGGGCACCGAGTGCGAGCGCGCCGGTGACGTGGCCCGCCGTCAGCCGCGGCGCCCAGACGAGCACGGTCGCCACGACGAACAGGACGAAGATGAGGACGGCGGTCCAGAAGTGCAGTTGCAGGATATCCATCGTGTACTGCGTGACGGTCTCGCGGCCGAGGACGACCTGAATCGGCGTCAGGATCGCGCCCATGACCACGAGCACGGCGACGCGACGGTCGACGTCGGGGAGTCGCCAGGCGGCGGCCGCGGTCCCGATGATCGCGAGGCCGGCGAACATGGCGACGAACCGGTGGAACCACTCGTAGAAACTCGGAAGATTAGCCGGGAACGCGTTGTATGGCCCGGCGTCACAGAGCGGCCAGTTCTGCTCGCAGGCCAGTCCCGAGCCGGTCGCCTTCGCGGCGACGCCGAGCAGGATCGTCGCTGCGACCAGTACGAGCGTCGTCGCGAGTAGCTGGGGAAAGCCGAACCGTTCGATCAGCGGACGAACTACCGGACGGGAAGTGTGGCTATCGGTCGACACGGGCGTTCGGACGGTGATTAGGACCAGCTCTACTTATGTTGCCCGAGTCGTTCTTACTGCGCTGGAATCGACCGACTGGGCGGAGGAGGGCCACGATCTCGTCACCTGCGTTTCGAACGCTCATCACGACCGACGGCTTCGCGTTCGTCGCATTCAAGCGTCGCCCGTGCCAGCACCAGATATGAACAAACGCGAGCGACTCGAGCGCTACCTCGAGTCCACCGACCTCGACGCGGTCTGGTTCGCCCGACCGAACGCCTTCGCCTGGCTGACCGGCGGGAACAACGTCGTTGACCGCGAGACGGACGCCGGCGTCGCCGCCGTCGGCTACGACGGGGCGGACGTGCGAATCGTGACGAACAACATCGAAGCGGATCGAATCGCTGCGGAGGAACTCCCCGATCTCGAGGGCGAAGACGTCTCGCTCGAGCAGTTCTCCTGGCACACCGCCTCGCTCGGCGAGGCCGTCGCGGCCCGTGTCGCGGACGACGAGCGGGCCGCCGCCGATATCGACGTTCCGGGACTCGAGCGCGTCGATCCGACGGCGCTTCGGCAGCCGCTGACCGAACGCGATATCGAGCGGTACCGACAACTGAGCGGGGAGACGGCCTCGGCCGTCGAATCGGTCTGTCGAGAACTCCGGGCCGAGGACAGCGAACACGAGGTCGCGTCGGCGCTGCGGGTCGCCCTCTCGGCGCGCGACATCGAGGCGCCCGTCGTGCTCGTCGGCGGCGCCGAGCGCGCCCAGCAGTACCGCCACTACACGCCCACCGAGGCCGAGTTGGGCGGCTACGCGCTGGTCTCGGTGACGACCCAGCGCGCCGGCCTCCACGCGAGTTGTACCCGCACCGTCGCCTTCGATCCGCCGTCGTGGCTCGAGGACAGACACGCGACCGCGGCCCGCGTCGAGACGACTGCGCTCGCAGCGACGCAGGCGGCGGCGACCGAGGGCGGAACGGCCGGGGACGTCTTCGAAGCGATCCAGAACGCCTACGACGCGCTCGGCTACGACGGCGAGTGGGAACGCCACCATCAGGGCGGTGCCGCCGGCTTCGCCGGCCGGGAGTGGATCGCGACCCCCGACCACGAGGCGTCGGTCGCGACACCGATGGCCTACGCGTGGAATCCGACCGTACAGGGGGCCAAAAGCGAGGGGACCGTCCTCGTCGACGACGACGAAATTGAGCCGCTGACGTCGACGGACCGCTGGCCGACGACGACCGCACGAGCCGTCGACGCCGACCTGGAACTCGAGCGGCCGGCGGTGCTGGGGCTCGACGACTGAGACTGGAGCACTGAAGTCCGAAAACGGGTGGACAGCGACTGGAGACGACAGCGAGCACGGTGCAGTCGACTCGACGACGGCTCGAGCCTTACTGTCCGTCGTCCGAACTCGACTCGTCGGCGTCGTCCTCGAGGAGTTCGACGTCCGTCTCGGGCGTCGTCGTCTCGTCGGCATCGTCGTCGGCATCGTCACCATCGGTATCGCCCAGCGTGCCGACTTCGGGCGGCTCGGTGTCGTCGACGGTGATCGTTACCGGTTCGGCGTCCCCCTCGAGACTCGGTTCCGACTCGTCGCGCCGATCGAGGACGCGATCGAGCGTGAAGATGGTGTTCAGTTCCTGCTGAACCTGATCGACGATCCCGCCGACGAGTTCGCTCGGCTGGATCGCCGTATACTCGTAGGGGTTGTTCCCCGCCCCCTCGCTCGCGCGTTTCTCCCGGGTCACGCGGTCCTCGTCGTGGAGTTCCGCCAGCGCTTCGCGGACCGTACTCGGGTAGAGGCCGGTCCCCTTCGCGACCTCTTCGGAGGTGCTGCCGGGTTTCGCCAGCAGGTGGACGTAGATCTTCGCCCGCGTCTCCGTATCGAGGATCCACGAGAGCAGATCGACGATTCGCTGGTCGACCTCCTCGACGGCCACCGTTCGGACGCCGTCGCCGTCGCTCTCGTCGTTCACGAATACGTCTACGTCAGTCAGGTCATAGTCTTCGTCACGTTCGTTTCGATGCTGTTCGTCGCTCCCGTCGTCTACCCGGTGCTCGTCAGTGTCGTCTGAAGCCATCTGTTGTCTCGTCAAAGGCAACGCCTCGCACGGAAGTAAACCTTTGCGGGGGTCGAACCCGTTCACTCGGCTTCGAGCAGTATCGACTCACAGAGGGCGTCAGGCCCGGATTCTTCGAGTAATCGCCGCTGTCGGCGGGCCCCGCTCTCGCGTTCGTAGACGCGTCTGATTCCGTCGATACCGAGGCGTTCGCACTCGCGGTCGACGAGTTCGCCCAGGTCGATCGTCTCCTCGAGATCGCGACTGATGAGCGAGGCCGCCTGCCCGTGGCGGATCGCGCGCCACTTGTTCTCGTCTAACAGTTCGCGGCGGTGATCGCGGGCGTAGCCGGACGCGCCGTCCTCGTACGCCGCGGCGAGTTCCTCGACGAGCGCGTGGGCGTACTCGACGAACGCGAGCACGATATCCGGATCGGCCTGTCCGTCCGGTGTGCGCAGTTCGACCGTCCCGTGGGCCGTGTGCGGACGGACGTCGTACCAGAGTTCGCCGCGGTCCTCGATCGAGTTCGTCTCGAGCATCCGGCGCTCGAACCGGTCGAACGCCTCGTAATCCTCGAAGTAGGTCGGCATCCCCGTGTTCGGCAACGCCTCGAAAATCTTCGCGCGCGCGGACTGGAGGCCCGTGTCGAAGCCGTTCCAGTACGGCGAATTCGCGGAGAGCGCGAGCATGATCGGCACGTACCAACGCAGTTCGTTGGCGATCCAGACCGCCTTGTCCGCGTCGTCGACGCCGACGTGGACGTGGACGCCCGCGGTGGTGTTCCGGTGCTGTGGGTACTGAATGCGGTCGAGTTGCGACCGGTAGCGGGGCTTCTCGGCGTGCTCGAGTTCGCGCCACTTCGCCAGCGGATGCAGGCCGGCGGCGGCGATCCGGTAGCCGTGTTCGGTGGCGTGGTCGACCAGCGCCCGTCGGATCTCGAGCAGCGACTCCCGCGCGTCGCTCGGATCCTCGATCAGCGGCGTCTGCGTCTCGATCACGAACTTGAACAGTTCGTGGTCGAGTCGGTCCGCGAGAATTTCGGGCGGATCGTGTTCGTAGACGAGTTCGTCGGTGCCGCTCGTGGGACGGCCCGTTTCGTCGACGACGAAACACTCCTCTTCGATCCCCAGCGTGCCCATGCGCGTAAACGAATCCCGGGACCCGCGTTCCATCGTCTCCCGTTTTCGCCCGCGGTGGTAAATACCGTTTGGACTCGGCGGCGTGGCGACGAGCGTCGGATCGACTCGTGTCGATGGATGATCCACACTCGAACGATCGTCCGACAGCGATTCGCATCACCGATATGTCAGGGATCGGTTTAACCGAAATCGGGTGAGGACGACGTACACATCAGTTCTCGTGTCGATCTCAATTATTTTTGGAACGTCACTTATCTGTCTGGTTCTGGCTCCTGTTAGCTAACTATGGTACGACGGACCAACGGTCCGCCACGGCGACCGGTCAGCGAACGCGACCGCCGCGCCGGACGCTGGCAGGCGGTCGGAGGGAGAACATGAGTGGGGCGTCGAACGAGAAAGGGATGGTGCGCGGCTTCTTCACCGGACTCGGCGAGTTCTCGAGTCGGCTGGTGCGACGTCACCTATCGGACGCATTCATCTTCGCGCCGTTGCTGACGGTTCTCACGATGCTCATCGCGGGGTATTGCGAAAACCTCCCACTCAAATACCGTGGTTCGAACGCAAAAACGAGCACGGAGCAGACGCATCTCCGTCAATACTTACCGAAATTCGCACGGTGTGAAGAGCGTCCGGAGTTATAACACCGACACCGTGGTAGCAAGAACTGTAGTATCACTGTGTCCGGGTTGGGGTAGTGGCCATCCTTCAGTCCGTTTCGACTGAGACGCGTAGTTCAATTCTCGCACCCGGACCTTTCTTTTCGATGGCTGGCTCGAGGGACGATTACGGGCACCAGCGATTCCCACCGCCTCACAACAGGCGGGAAGACGTTCGGACGGCAGTACTTATAGGCGGCGTCGTGGTATCTGGTTGCATGGGCCGTGATCGGCGCCGAGACCGCAATCCCGGACGCCAGACGCGACCGGCCAACAGCGCCACGCGCCGCACTTGGTACGGCCTCGGCAAACTCTCGCGTGCCAAGAAGAGCGGCTTCGGCCGGGCTCTGCACGACTGCAGTCACGTCTTCGGCGATATCTCGATCCTCGCACTCCCGACGCTGTTCGCGATCATGGCGGCACCCGGACCGGGAATCTACGACGCGACCGCCGCCGGCCTCCTCGCGTGGACGACGATGGTCGCCGTCGGAACGGCGATCCGCGGCGGCTGGATCAGGCCGCTGGCCACCGATACGCTCGGCTGGGTGGCTGTCACGCCGTCGTTGCTCGTCCTCCGGTTCGTCTACTACAATCTCGCGCTGTCCCTCGCCGTCTTCGGTGGGGTGTGGCTCGCCGACGTCCTCGACGTCGCGCCGCTCTCGCTCGGCGTCGCGTTCGTCGTCTCGGTCGTCTCGATCCTGGCGTTTCCGCGCCTCGCCGAGTCGGTGTACGGCAGACTCCGAGAGCGATAGCCGGAGCCGCCGTCGATGACGTTCAGGACGCGACGGTCTCGGCCTCGGGATCGACGTCCGCCTCGTCCTCCCGGAGTTTGAACTTCTGGATCTTCCCGCTGGGGTTCTTGGGGAGTTCGTCGACGAAGTAGTACGCCCGCGGTCGTTTGAAGTCGGCGAGGTGGTCGCTCTCGAGGGCGAACGAGTCCAACTCCTCGGCGGAGACGCCGTCGGCGACGACGTACGCGACGACCAGTTCGCCCCACTCGTCGTCGGGTTCGCCGAGGACGGCCGCTTCCTCGACCGCGTCGTGGGAGAACAGCACGTCCTCGACCTCGGCCGGATAGATGTTCTCGCCGCCGGAGACGATCATATCGTCCTTCCGGTCGACGACGTAGAGGTAGCCGTCGTCGTCGAATCGGCCCAGATCGCCGGTGTAGTACCACGTGGTCCCGTCAGCCTCCCGTAAGGACCGCTCGGTCGCCTCCGGTCGGTTCCAGTACTCGCGCATCGTACACGGGCTGGCGATCAGGATCTCGCCGATCTCGCCGTCGGCGACCTCCTGGTCGGGGTCCCCGTCGGGTTCGATCACGCGCACTTCGTGGTTGAGCGCGGCCACGCCGGCGGAGCCCTGCTTCGAGAGCTGGTCCTCCGGCGGCTGGAAGACGCCGGCGGGGCCGATCTCGGTCATCCCGTACGCCTGGAGGTAGTCCTCGCAGAGGTGCTCCCGACAGTTCTCGAGCACCTGCTCGGGCATCGGTGCGGCGCCGTACATCCCGAGTCGGAGCGACGAAACGTCGACGTCCAGTTCGGCCGCGGTCATCGACAGCGCGTTCCAGGCCGTCGGTGCGGCGAAGAGGAGCGTGACGTCGTGCTCCGCGACCGCCTCGAGGGCCGCCTGCGGTTCGAACTCGTGGTGGATGACGTTCGCCGCACCGCGGTGCACCCGCGGGAACAGGTTGCAGTGGAGTTCGGCGCAGTGATACAGCGGCATGATCGACAGGCCGACGTCGTCGCGAGTCATCCGCCCCTCCGCGATACAGATGAGGTTGTGTTCGACCATGTTCCGGTGCTCGTGGACCACGCCCTTCGGACGGCCCGTCGTCCCCGAGGTGTAGATGAAGGCGTAGACGTCGTCCTCCGCGACGCGCACGTCGGGTCGCTCGTCGGAGCCCGACTCGAGTAGCTCGTAGAAACCCGTCGCGTACTCCGGCACGTCGTCGTCGATGTAGACGTAGTCGTCGACGGTCTCGAGGGCCGGCCGCGCGCCCTCCACGGCGTCTTTCGTCGCCGATTCGAACACCAGCAGTTCGGCCGCGGCGTCGTCGACGATGTACTCGATTTCGCCCGCCGGAAGCCGGAAGTTCAGCGGGGTGAAGACGGCCCCGATCTTCGCGCAGGCGTAGACGGTGAGCGCCATCTCCGAGCCGTTGTACAGCACCGTCGCGACGCGGTCTCCCTTCTCGATTCCGCTCTCGAGCAGCGCGTTGGCCAGCCGATTCACGCGCTCGTCGAACTCGGCGTAGGTCCACCGCTGGTCCTTGCGCGGATAGATGATCGCGTCGCGGTCGGGGTGGCGGTCGACCGTCTGCTCGAGGGTGTCGCCTATCGTGGGGTGTTCCGACATACCGTGATACTATCCCACAAATGCCCTTATATTTGTTACCGAGGGGGAGGTGAAGCGCCGAAAACGCCGTTCCCGGTCGGTCTATCGCGGACGAGCGACGATTCCGAGGTGATCCGTGTGATACTCCTCGAGTCGCTTCGACTCGAGCACCTCGTAGCCGTCCTCGAGTTCGGCCCGAACGTCGTCGAAGACGTCATCGGGGTCGCGGGTGACGTCCTCGCTCCGGGCCTTGACGGCCAGCAGGAGTCGACCGTCGTCAGCGAGGAACTGCGCGTTCTCGAGCGCCACCCTCGCTTGCCCCCGCGTCGCCACGTCCTGCACGATCACGTCGACGTCCGATTCGACGACGTGGGCGTAGGTCTCGGGTTTCCGAGCGTCCGCGAGCAAGGGAAAGAGCCGCGGCCGCGAGTCGGCGGCCTCGAGCAGATCCCTGGTCGGCCGTGCGGCGAACTCGACGGCGTAGGTCGATCCGGCAAAGTCCGCGACGTGGCTCACGGTCGTCCCGCTGGCCGCGCCGAGGTAGAGCACCGTTTCGCCGCCTTCGAGGCCGGTGTCCATCTCGAGGTCGAGCATCGCCCCGAGCTTCGAGCGGTTCGGATTCCAGGCGCGCCACTCGCCGCCCGTGGGTTCGCCATAGACGGGGTCGCCGCGGGTCGCGAGCCGTTCGGTGCCGTCGAACTGGCGGCGCTCGACGCCGTCGGGGAGGTCACTCATCGGAATCACCCGCGTGGTCGGTCTCGTCAGCACCGGCACCGCTCCCGTCCTCGCTCCGGGCCTGAATCGTCTCGATCCGCTCCGCGAGTTCGGCCTCGAGTTCCGGCTTCACGTCGCCGGAGTAGTGATCGACGCGGGCGGCGATGGCGAGTTTGCCGGCGACCGCACGCGCCGCCGACCCGCGCTCGTCGGGGTGGGTGCCCCGGACCGCGTCGTGGGTGTAGATGATGCCGTGTTTGGGCGACGGCGCGTGCCCTCGCAGGTGTGCGAACAGGGCGTCCTCGGCGCCGAGGATCTGCACCGTTCCGCTGGGTTTCTTCGCGAGATCCTCGAGGCCGCCGGCCAGCGAGATCAGCCGCGCTCCGAGGACGGGCCCGGCGAGCGCTGAGAGGTTCGGCGCGACAGTCGGCGTCTGTCGTTCGACGTACTCCCGCAGGTCGTCGGCCTCGTCCGCGAGCGCCGCGACGCGCTCGGCGAGCGAGACGAGCGGCTCCTGACCGGGTTCCGGCTCGGTCTCTCGAGTCGCGAGTTCGCGGGCGTAGTCGACGCCCGTGCCGGCGTCCGGATCGACGGTGCCGGCCCACTCGGCGAGCCGTTCGGCGAGTTCGTTCGCGGTCCGGGTGCAGTCGTCCATCGCGCGCACGGCGTGGACGAGCTGGCGGTCGTCGGCCGCCTCGCGCTCGGTCACTTCGGCGCGGGTCGCCGCCGTCGTCGCCGCTTTCAGGGCGTCGTAGTACATCGCCTCGTCGTCGGCGAACCCCGACTCGAGGGCGAGCGCGGGCCAGTCGCGGGGTTCGTCGGCGGAACCGTCGCGAATCGCGGCCGCGGCCGCTTCCCGGTCGTCGGCGTCGATGTCCGCGAACCAGCCTGCGTTCGCGGCGCTGCTGTCGGTCATACGTACTCCTTGGTGGCCGGGCTCGTATATGCGTTCTCGAAACCGATAGCGGGGCTCCCGGAGAGATTCCTTGTTCCGATGGTCGCTACCGGACGGAACCGAACGGACGGCGGCTCGTTACGACACGGTTCCGTCGGCGTCGACGGTCTCGTACGCGCCGTCGACGAGCACCTCCCGGAGCTGCTCCGTGAACTCCCAGACGTCGACGAAGCGGGTGTACAGCGGCGCCGGACTGACGCGGATAACGTTCGGCGGGCGGAAGTCGACGACGATCCCGCGCTCGCGGAGGGCCCGGCTAACCCGTTCCGCCTCGGGATGTTCGATCGCCACGTGGCCGCCGCGCCGCTCCGGGGCCCGCGGCGTCCCGACCGAGCAGTCCAGATCCGCGACCTTCTCGTCGACAAGGTGTACGAGGTACGAGGTCAGCGCGAGCGACTTGGCTCGAATCGCGTCGATACCGGCCTCGTCGACGAGTTCGAGCGCTCCGTCGAGGGGCGCGGCGCTGAGTACCGGGATCGTCCCGATCTGCCACGCACCGGCCGAATCGGCGGGCGTGAAGGTCTCGCGCATCTCGAACTGCGTCTCCTTCTCGTGTCCCCACCAGCCCGCCAGGGCCGGGGTCGTGCCGAGATGCCGCTCGTTGACGTACAGGCCCGCGATCGCGCCGGGCCCGGCGTTGAGGTACTTGTAACTACACCAGACCGCGAAGTCGACGCCGTGTGCCGAGAGCTCGTGGGGGACGACGCCGACCGAGTGGGCGAGGTCGAACCCGGCGAGCACGTTCCGCTCGTGGGCCGCGGTGGTGATGCGCTCGATATCGAGTCGCTGGCCGCTCCGGTAGAGCACCGACGGCATGAACACGACGCCCACTTCCTGTTCGTCCAGTGCTGCGACGATATCCGCTTCCGAAATCGTTCGGCCGTCCCGACTCTCGACGACGTGGAGGTGCTCGTCCGGGTCGTGACCGCGCTGGCGCAACTGCGCGCGAAGCGCGTAGTGGTCGGTCGGGAAGTCGAGTTCGTCGACCAGAATACCCGGCGGGCGGTCCTCCAGCGCGTCCAGAAACGTTCCGACGAGCGTGTGGATGTTGACCGTCGTCGAATTCGCGACGACCACCTCCGCCTCGTCGGCGCCGACCAGCGGCGCGAGGTCGTCCCCTAGCGACTCGCCGTACCAGAACCAGGGCCGTTCGGCCTCCGTCCACCCGCCGATTCCGAGGGTTCGCCACTCCTCGACCGCTCGCTCGAGCGACCGCTCGGCCGCGTCCGATATCGGACCGAGGGAGTTCCCGTCTAGATAGAGCTCGCCGGGAACGTCGAACCGGTCCCGAAAGCTCGAGAGCGGGTCCTCGGCGTCCCGCTCGCGGGCGTACGCGACACCGTCGCCGTGGGTGCGGTCCTGATCGAAGTCGGAATCCATGCGTGACGGTTGGGTCGGTCTCACTGAAGTGTTTCGGCGTGCCGACTGCGACTGCGGACGCGGTACTCGTCCCGCATCGGCCGTAACGGCGCGAGAGCCGGTACTGCTAATTGGCGTTCGGTACTGGACGGACGTATGGACGACGAGGCGACCGACGAGTTGGATCCGCAGTTCGCCGACGTGCTCCGGGACGGCCGGGTAGCCGCCCTTCCCTCGTGGCACAGCATGTCCGTCGCCAAAGCGCGGCGCGTCGAAGACGAGGCGTTTTCGGCGGGAGACGGACCGCCCGTCGACGGGGTCGCCGATCGGCGTATCGACGGCCCTGCCGGTGACGTTCCGGTGCGGATCTACTGGCCCGAAGCGTCGGCCGAGGAGACGAGCGATCCCCCGCCGGCACTGGTCTTCTGCCACGGCGGCGGCTGGGTCCTCGGGACGCTCGACTCGGCCGACGACCTCTGTCGGGAGTTCGCGACGCGCGTCGGCGCGGTGGTGATCTCGGTCGACTATCGGCTGGCGCCCGAGCATCCGTTCCCGGCGGCGGTCGAGGACGCCTGGGCCGCCCTCGAGTGGGTGCGTGACGGCGCCGAATCGATCGGCGTCGACCCCGACCGTCTCGGTGTCGCAGGGACCAGCGCCGGAGGTGGTCTCGCCGCCGCGGTCGCGCTCCGCGCCCGCGACAGAGACGTCTCCCTGGCCGTGCAGGTGCTCTGCTATCCGATTCTCGACCGCGATTTCGAGACGCCATCGTATCGAGAGCACGCCGATGCGCCGCTGCTCTCCCGCGCGGACATGGCGTGGTTCTGGGACCAGTACCTCTCGGACCCGGCCGACGCCGACGACCCGCTCGCGGCCCCGTTACGAGCCGCCTCGTTAGCGGACTGTCCGCCCGCGGTGATCGCGACCGCCGGTCACGACGTGCTCCGGTCCGAAGGGGTGGCGTACGCCGACCGACTGCAGTCCGCCGGCGTGGAAACCCGTCACTGTCACTATCCGTCGCTCGCACACGGGTTTCTGAGCCTCACCGATGCCGTCTCTCGCGCCGAGACCGCGATGGCCGGGGTAACCACTGCGATCGGTGGGGACGAGGGGGTGATGCTGTGAAACCGGCGAGAGTCCCCTACTCACGCACCGACCGTTCGACGACGCCCTCGAGCGTTATCGACTCCGGCTGACGGGGAATGCGACCCGATCCGGATGCTCGTTCAGTCGCTCGAGGACCTACGAGACGACCGAGTCGTATCGGCCGCTCCGGAACAGCCGTGCGAGCCACGTCCTCCGGTTCGTCGTCGACACTGATTCGCCGCTCGTCGGTATACATTTCGTGATGTTTCAGCGGTCCGCATTCATTTACATCACTAATATGGGGAGCGTGTCGAAATCAGACTGCTACGAACGGTACCGTTCTGGGACGTGTCGCTCCAGCCGGTCAGGGGTGTAACCGAAAACGACGGGAGCGAGGGTCGCCAGTCGCCGACGAAGTCCGGCGTAGACGACACCGACGGCGAGCGCGACGGCGACGACGATGCGAAACGGATCGTCGAGCGCGACGAGCAGCGGAACGCCGAGACTCACCAGCAGCAGGAGGTCCTCGGCTGCCCCGTCGTACCGGATCCATCGCTTCGGTCGCCGCCAGCGCCCCCGCACGTGGTCGTAGACCGCGCGATCGGAGGTCCCCTCCCACGGACGGAGCTCGAGGCCGCCCCCGTATCGATCCAGCCGACAGTGAACGGCTGCGCCGGCGACGATCGCTGCGATACCGACGGTGACGGTCGTCGAAACCGCGACCGCGAGCCCGACCGCCGGGAGTGCAACGAGCGCGAAGCCCGTCGGGTAGTGGAGCGTCCGTCGATGACCGGCGTACAGATCGAGGTCGGGAAGGATGCTCCCGACGAGGGCGCCCGCGAGTGCAACTGGGGCGATTTCGGGACGGAGAACGACGAGCGGCGCCGCTATCGCCAGCCCGATCACCGCGTGCGTCGGTAGCATCATCGTGGTTCGGACCTCGTTCCGAGTAACGGAAAGGCAACGACGGCATATCAGTCCTTCTGCTGACGACGAATACTCGAGGAAAGTAGCCGTGAATCCGGTTCGACACCGTGTAGCAATCGCACTGTCGGACCCGGACGCCGTCGCGGCGCCGTCCCCGAGATCGGCCGCGTCACACCCGCCGATGGAGTTGAGCGCGCGGCGACGCCATCACGGCTGCCGGCACGGGAACGAGTCCAGTCCGACTCATCGTCGTAACGCCTTTCGCCTCGCCACCGAAACATGCAGAGAAGAATGCTCTCGCAGAGGATGATTCATCAATGTACGTACTAATCATCGGTGCGGGTCAGGTCGGACAGATGATCGCCTCGAACCTCGCCGACTCGCACGACGTCGCCGTGGTCGAACGCGATCCGGAGGTCGCCGAAGATATCACCTACTCGTTCGACGTGCTTTCCGTCGAAGGCGACGGGACCGAACTCGAGACGCTGCGCGAGGCCGGCCTCGAGCGAGCGGATCTGGTCGTGGCGTGTACCGACAGCGACGAGACGAACATCGTGGTCTGTGGCACGGCCAAGAGTTCGAGCGATGCGTTCACCATCGCTCGCGTTCGACGTCGCACGCTGTTGAACACGTGGGAGGGATCGGAGGGCGCGTTCGGCGTCGACTTCATGGTCTGTACCGACCTGCTGGTCGCCCAGACGATCTTCCGGATCTCCGGGTTCCCGCAGGCGCAGGACGTCGAGATGTTCGCCGGCGGCCTCGTCAGGATGGCCGAGTTCGATATCGGCTCGGACAGCCCGCTCGTCGGCCAGCGCGTCGAGGACGCCGACCAGTACGACTCGATGACGTTCGCCGGCGTCTTCCGGGGCGACGAGATGATCGTCGCCCGCGGTGAGACCGTCTTTCAGGCCGGGGACCGGATCGTCGTCATCGGCAGCCCCAATTCGGTCAAGGAGTTCGCGATGGCGACCGTCTGTGATACCACCTCGAGCGCGGACGACGTGGTCATCGTCGGCGGCAGCGAGATCGGGTTTCAGGCCGCACGCGAGTTCGAGGCACACGGCTTCGAGCCGCGGCTGATCGAACGGGATCACGAGCGCGCCCGCGAGATGGCCGAAGCGCTCCCCAACACGTTCGTCATGGAGAGCGACGCGACGGACACGGATTTCCTCGCACGCGAGCACATCGACGAGGCCGACATCGTGATCGCCGCGCTCGACAGCGACGAGAAGAACCTGCTCGTCTCCCTGCTGGCCCGCCGGGTCGGCGTCGATCGAACGGTCGCGATCATCGAGAACACCGAGTACGGCGACCTCTTCGAGACCGTCGGCATCGACGTCGCGATCAACCCCCGCGAGGAGACCGCCGAGGAGATCGTCCGCTTTACCCGAACGGATCAGACCGAGAAGATCGCGATGCTCGAGCACGACCGCGCCGAGGTCATCGAGGTCGAACTCGGTCACGACAGCGCCCTAACGGGGAAGACGATCGCGGAGTCCATGGCCGACCTGCCGGACTGCGTCGTCATCGGCGCGATTTCTCGCGACGGCGAACTGGTCACTCCCCGCGGGACGACGGTCCCGCAACCGAGCGATCACGTCGTGCTCTTCGTCGACGCGACGGTGCTCGACGAAGTTTCGGCGGTGCTGTGAGAGCCGATCAACGGTAGAGCTCGAATCGCCGGAAGACGGCCCCCAGCAACACCGCAACCGGGATGATCTCGAGGCGGCCGATCCACATGTTGAAGAGCAACATCACCTTGGCGGCCGTCGGCATGTCGGGGCCGGTGATCCCCGTGTCCAGTCCGACGGTGCTCTGTGCGCTCATCACGTCGAAGATGACGTGCTCGAGGGGGTACGCCGGCGGTAACACCCAGAGGAAGACGGCGACACCGACGACGAGTCCGGCGATCCAGAGGACGAAGACGACCGCCGCTTCGGTGTATTCGCGCTGGGCCTGTGACTGATCGAGGGTCCGCTCGCCGAGGCGGAGCCGTCTGATTGCGCTGGCCGGCGCGAAGACGCTGCTGATCTGCCAGACCGTCCCCTTGACGAGCGTGATGACGCGGACGAGTTTGAGCCCACCGACCGTCGACCCGGCTGCTGCACCGGTGAGCATCCCGAAGCAGAGCAACAGGATCGTTCCGGTCGACCAGATCTGCTCGGTTCCACCACCGATCGCGGTCGTCCCGAAGCCGGCGTTCGACGTCGCGGAAACGAACTGGAACAGCGCGGTTCGGAACGTTTCCTCGAATGTAGCGTATTGACCGTTGGCCCAGAGGAGTCCCGTCAGTGCGATCGATCCCGCGGTAAACCAGATGAACACCCAGCGAGTCTGGAGGTCCGTGTAGACGTTCCGCAGGTCTCCCTTGAGGATCAGGTAGTGGATCGGGAACGCGATGCTGCCCGCGACCATCACCGGGACGACCGCGTACTCGATGACCGCGCTGTCGTAGTGGCCGATCGAATCGGCGTGAACCGAGAATCCGCCGGTCGAAATGGCCGTCATCGCGTGGTTGATCGCTCCCCACAGCGGCATCCCGGCGGCGAAAAACAGGACGATCGCGCCAATCGTGATACCGAGGTAGATCTTCCAGATCTCCGTGACCGTCGAGACGATACTCGGATGGATCTTCTCGGAGCGAGCCTCGCTCTCGAAGAGCGTGAGCGAGCCGCTTCCCGGACGAGCGAGGATCGCAACGGTGAGGACGATGACGCCGACGCCGCCGATCCACTCGGTAAAGGACCGCCACCAGTGCAGCGACCGCGGGAGGTCTTCTTCGACCGCAGCCATCGTCAGGCCCGTACTGGTGAACCCGCTGATGCTCTCGAAAATCCCGTTCAGCGGGTGACGGAAGACATCGACGGTGTCGTTCATCGCCGGCGTGTTCGCCCACGCCGGGTACGGATCGTGTGCGATCGTCCACGCGATGAGCAGGAACGGGAGGCCGCCGAGGACGCCGACTGCACCCCAGGCGGCGGCTGCCGTAACCATGGCCTCGAGTCGGCCGCTGTCGGATACCTGTCGATACCGACGCGCGAGTCCGATTCCGAGTCCGCCCATCACGATCGCCGAGACGGCGAACGCGGGGACTGTGTAGAACTCGCGGTTGGCGGCGGCGACCAGAATCGAGACGAGCAACATCAGCGAGACCACCTGCAGGATCCGGCCGAGATCTCGTCCGACCGCCGGATACCGAACCCTCATGGGTGTTCGCCGGTAAACGCCGCAACCGCATCGGCCAGCGTCGTGTCGTCGGTGAACACCGTTACCATGTCGCCTGCCTGGATCGTCGTGTCGCCTCTCGGAGCGCGGATCTCCTCGTCACGTTTGAGCGCGACGACGAGACAGCCGTTGGGAAGCGACCCCGTATCGATGGCCGTCTCGAGGGGTTGACCGTCCATCGGTGCACCGTCGGTCACCGTCAGTTCGACGAGTTCGGTCTCGTCGTCGAGTTCGATGAAGTCGCTGACGTTGGGGTACCGAACGGAGTGATAGAGGTAGTCCGCGATCAGTCGCTGTGGATTCTCGATGAGCGTGACGCCGATCTTCTCGAAGACGGGCAGATTCTCGGGGTCGTGAACGACGCTCACCAGATTGGGGACCTCGTGTTCCTGAGCGAGCAACATCACCATGATGTTGACCGCGTCGATATCCGTCGTCGAGATGACGGCGTCCGCGCGGTCGATACCGGCGTCCCTGAGCGTCCCGTTTTTCGTCGCGTCGGCGTTGAGAACGAGGCAGTCGTACTCAGAGGCGACGTCGTTCGCTCGCTCCTCGTCGGTCTCGATGACGACGACGTCGTTGCCGTCACGGACCGCAAGATCGATGAGATTCGAGCCGATGCTCCCTGCGCCGATGATGACGAGATACATTGTGGAGTCTCCATTAGTTGTCGCTCGAGTCGTCGTCCGAATTGAGCCGCGAGAAGACGACGACCGGCTGTTCGCTTTCGGTGATCAGTCTGTACGAATCGTTGCCCGAAAGCAGTCGATGGAGGCGACCGCTCGGCCGGGTAGCGAACCCGATGGCCGTCGCGTCGACGTCCGCCGCTGCGGCGAGGATCTCGTCGACGACGTCGGTACCGTACCGCAGTTCGCGCCGGATCGGTAGACCGTCGGCGAACCGCTCCTCGACGATCGAGAAGATCCGTTCGGCCTGCTCCTGGCGCGCTTCCAGCGGCGCCTTGTCCATGTAGCCCTCGGTCTTCTCGATGACGTGGACGACGGTGATCCGCTCGACTGAGTCGTCGAGGATCGACTCGAGTGCGTCACACGTCGTTCGCGCGTCGTCCTCGGTCGCGATCGGGACGACCGTGTGTGTCATGATGGTGTCCGTCATCGGTCGCCCCTCGCGATAGGTATCGGCCGTTCGTTGCATTGGTCCCTCGACATGCTTGTGCTTCTGACAGTATTCAGGATTCAACAATATAAGCCTATCTAATCTACGCATTCAGTAGTCGGCAACTTAACTAGAACCTACTATCCTGAAAATCAGCGAGTAGAGACGGTGAGTGCTCGATACGTCCCGATAACTGATCGAAAAGCACGGTCCTTTCAATGTCCGTAGTCGTACCCCTCCGTATGGGTATTCGGCTCGACGATGTGAACAAGCGCATCATTCACGCGCTCATGGGAGACGCACGAAACACGTCTGCACCGATGATCGCCGAGGAAGTGGGGGTTTCCCCTGCGACGATTCGAAATCGGATCAACCAGCTAGAAGAGGCCGGCGTCATCAGCGGCTATCACGCGAACGTCGATTTCGACGCCGCTGACGAGATGCTGACCACGCTCTACGTGGGGACCGCGCCCATCGAAGAGCGGGCGCGACTCGCACAACAGGCCCGGACGATTACGGGCGTCGTCAACGTCCGCGAGTTCGTGGCCGGACAGGAGAATCTCCACGTACTCGCCGTCGGCGACGACGTCGAATCGCTACACGATGTTACCCGGGAACTGACGTCTCTCGGCGTCACCATCGACGACGAGAAGGTCGTTCGGACCGAGCAGTTTCAGGCGTACCACCCCTTCGGCCCCACCGAAACCCATCAGCAGTTCTCGGACTACATCAGCCTCGCCGGCGGGAACGAGGTCGTCGAACTCACCGTCGACGACGACGCGCCGATCGCCGGGTTGACCCTCGAACAGGCCGGTCGAGAGGGAATCCTCGAGGACGGCGTCCTCGTCGTCTCGATTGAACGAGACGACACTGTGTTAACGCCACAGGGGGGGAGCGAGATTCAGGCCGGCGATATCCTGACGGTCCTCTCGCGAGGCGGCTTCTCGAACGAGACGTTCGAAGTTTTCGAAACCGAAATTGAATAGCGGGTAATTTTCGAATACTGCATTGTTCCGTCTGTGGTTACTGATAAGTCAGTACACTTATTTTGAGGGAACGAATCAGGACCGGGTATATGAACGTCTCTCTGGAATCGAAAACCATCTCGACCCTGGCGACTCCCGCGTCTCGAGGTTGGGGCCAACAGGGTGAGACCGTATATGTCTGAGTCCGATCAGGAACTCGCGCGGGATCTGGGCTTTCTCGAGGCCTACACGCTCGGACTGGGGACGATGATCGGTGCGGGGATCTTCGTCCTCCCGGGAATCGTCGCCGAAACCGCGGGACCCGCGAGCATGATCTCGTTCGTGATCGGTGGCGTCGTCGCCCTGCTCGCAGCGCTGTCGCTCTCCGAACTCGCAACCGGGATGCCGAAAGCTGGCGGAAGTTATTATTACGTCAATCACGCTCTCGGCAGTTTCTTCGGGACGATCGTCGGCTGGGGCATGTGGGCCGGATTGATGTTCGCGACGGCGTTCTACATGCTCGGCTTCGGGCAGTACCTGCTCAAGCAGCCGTCGGACGCGTTCGCAGTCATTCTCGCGGGCGTGACAATGGCCGCACTGCTCGTCGGGGTCAACTACCGCGGCGTCAAGGAGACGGGATCGTTACAGAACGTCATCGTCATCCTGCTTGTCGGCCTCATTACCGTCTTTATCGCCATCGGGCTCACGAGCATCGATACGGACCTGCTCAGTCCGTTCGTCCGTGAAGGTGAAGGTTGGCCGGTCGTCGCGGCGACCGCGGGGACGGTGTTCGTGACGTTCATCGGCTTCGAAGTGATCGCTACCAGCGCCGAGGAGATCAAAGATCCCGGTCGCAACCTGCCGCTCTCGATGATCGCGGCCGTCGTCACGCCGACGATCCTCTATGTATTCGTCATGCTCGTCAGTACGGGGACGCTCCCAGTGCCGGAACTGGCTGCATCGGACGTTCCCGTCGCCGACGTCGCCGCTGCGGCGGCCGGGCAGTTCGGCTCTCTCGCCCTCGGAGACTACACGCTCGAGTTCGCCACCGTCGGCTCGTTCGTGATGATCACGGGCGCGATTCTGGCGACCATCTCCTCCGCGAACGCGTCGATCCTCTCGGCTGCTCGAGTCAACTTCGCGATGGGTCGGGACAAGATTCTCACCAACTGGCTCAACAAGATCCACAACGAGTACCGAACGCCGTATCGCGCGATCCTCGCGACCGGCGCCGTCATCCTCGCGCTGATCGCCAGCCCGCTCCCGATCGATACGCTCGCGGACGTGGCAAGTTTCATGTTCCTCATCACGTACGCGCTCGTCCACGCGGCCGTCGTCGTCCTGCGACGCGCCGATCCGGACGAGTACGAACCGGACTTCCGGATTCCGGCGGTGCTGTATCCGATCGTTCCGGCGCTCGGCTTCGTCGCCTGTCTGGCCGTCATGCTTCAGATGGCGCTGCCGGTCCAGTTGATCGGTCTCGGGATCATCGTCGTCGGTATCCTCTGGTACCAGTTCTACGCGAAAGACCAGGCGATTTCGACGACCCTGATCGGTGAGGCGGTGGCCCCAGCGGAGCAGGAGGGCCTCGAAGAAGAGGCCTACCGGGTCGTCGTTCCCGTTTCGAATCCCGAAACTCAGCGGACACTCCTGAAATACGCCGCTGCGAGTGCCGCGAGCCAGGAAGGCGAGGCCGAACTCGTCGCCGTCAACGTGATCGAGGTCCCACCCCAGACCTCACCGGCACAGATCGAGTTCGAGGAGGAACGCGTCGAGCGCCAGCGACACCTCCTCGAGAACGTTCGCGACGTGGCGGAGGGACTCGACGTTGCAGTCCGGACACGGGCGATCGTCGGCCGTAACGCCGCAGAGACGCTCCTCTCAGTTATCGACCAGGAGAGCGCGGATCACATGCTGCTCGGGTGGGCCGGCGAACGTCGCCGCCGGGACGTCCTCTTCGGCTCGACGATCGATCCGCTCCTCGAGCGCGCGCCGTGTGACGTGACGCTGATCAAGGATCCGAGCGAGTCGCCGGGGAACATCGTGACGCTCGCGGGCAGCGGGCCACACGCTTCGACATCCGCTCGACGCGCTGGTGAGCTCCGACGAGCGTTCGCGGATAGCACGCTCACTCTGTTGAACGTCCAGCCAACGCCGGAGGAAGTGGCCGGCGAGGACGAGGTTCCGATCGATCCGGACGCTATCGGACAGGAAACGATCGACGACGTCGCAGAGAAAGCGCGACTCGCGGACGACGAGTACGAATCTCGGGTCATCGTCGCCGACGACGTCCGCGACACGCTCGTCGCGGCCGTCGGCGAGTACGATACCGTCGTCGTCGGCGCGACGGGGAGCAGCACCGTCGCGCAGGCGCTGTACGGCTCGATTCCGCAACGGATCGTCGGGGAGAGCGACGGGACAGTCGTGATGGCTCGCGGCGAGCAACGCGCGCCGCGAACGTTCCGCCAGGCGTTAATTCAGCGGTTGGAGCGATAACGCGGGACGTCGGCGTGCGTTGGTGACCGTTTCTCTGAGGGGTTCTGTGGTTCGAAGCTGCCGATTAACGCCTCTGGGAGCGGTCTCACTCGACAGTATCGACGAGCGACAGATCGTGCGGTGCAACCGTACCGACGAACCGTGGCTGGCGACGGAAGCGATGGAAAATCAGCGAGCGACCGACCCCCTCGGAGATCGATCAGTCGTCACCGGATCGACCGCCGAAGAGCCGATCTCGCAGCGATCGTTTCGTCGGTCGTTCGGCCAGCAGAACGGAACAGTCGACGTCGTTGACGATATCGTAGGCGAGCGAGCCACGAAGCAGTCGTGAGAGAAGTCCGCGTTCGGTCGCACCGAGGATGATCAACGAGTGATCGCGGGCCGCCGTCGCGATCGCGGCCTCGACGTCGGCAGAGGTGTCGACGCGGATCTCGGCGTCCTCGAGGTCGTGATCCGCCGCCCACTCGGTCAGGAAGGCCTCGCCCTCGCCCGCCCCACCTTCGTCGACGACGTGCAGGAGCGTGATCTCGGAGCCGAGTTGGTCGCGCATGTGGCGGGCCATTTCGGCGCTGAGGTCGGAGTCCGGACCGCCGGCGGTCGGGACCAGCACGCGGTCGGTCTCGAGGCCGCGGTCGTTCAAGACGAGGAAGTCACACGGCAGGTCGTGTGTTAGTTCGTCGAGCGGCCGTTCCGCACGACCGGCACTCCAGGGCCGATCCGGACCCCAGCCCATGACGACGGTATCGGCCTTCTCGCGGCGAGCCACGTCGAACACTTCCTCGAACGAACGGTGGGAGACGACCGTTCGAACGTCGACGGGGACGTCGAGCGTCTCCGTACTCTCCCGAACCTGTGTCATCAGCCGCTGGGACTCCTCGTCGATTCGCCGAATGTGCTCGGATCCCTCCTGAAGCGGCGTCTGGTCGGGGACTTCGACGATGTGGACGGCCTGGACGACGACGTCGTTCGCCTTGGCGACGACGCTCGCCAGCGAGAGCAGATGAGATTCCGTCCGGGGGTTCGAGACCGGAACGACCACGGTGTGCTCGCCGTCTCCGGACGGTTTGGCGACGTTGGCCGCGGAGACGGCTGCATCCGGCATCTCCTCGGGCCGCGAGAGAATGTAGTTGCTCAACACGCCCTCTCGATCGGTCTCGTGACGGGCGTAGATGCCGTACCAGCCGACGGCACCGAGAACGAACGCCAGGCCCAGCGCGATCTCGATCATATCCATAAAGCCGATCAGCCCCAGCGAGAGCACCATGCCGAGAATCGGGGTGATCGGGTAGAACGGAACGGTAAAGTCCGGATCGTACTCCGGCACATCCGCTTCGCGAAAGACGATCAGCGCGACGTTGATCAGCGCGTAGACGACGAGGTGCAACACGCTCGCCGCCTTCGCCAGCACCTCGAGATCGCCCCCGAGAACGACGATGAACAGCAGGATCATCCCGCCGGTGACGGCGATCGATCGGTACGGCGTGGCGAATTTCGGATGGATCTGGTTCAACCAGTCGGTGACGATCTTGTCCCGGCCCATCGCGAAGTTGATCCGCGCCGAGGCGAGGATCGACGCGTTCGCGCTCGAAGCCGTTGCGAGCAATGCGGCGAGCGTGATCGACGTGATGCCGATCACGCCGAGGTTGCCCTCGAAGATGACCCCAGCGACGTCGGACATGGGCGTGCTCTGGCTGATCGAATCGTACGGAATGATTCCGACCATGAGCCCGACGAGAATCGTGTAGATGACCATCACGATGGCGACGCTGCCGATGATCGCGATCGGGAGGTTTCGACCGGGATTCTTGAGTTCCTCGCCGATCGTCGCGATCTTCGCGTAGCCGAGATAGGAGACGAACACGAGTGCGGCGCCCGGCAGCACCTCGGTATACCCCAGCGGGGCGACGCTCCCGTCGACCACGACCGTTCCCCAGTCGAACGAGAAGAAGCCGACGATCGCGAAAACCGTCAGAATCGCGATTAACAGCGTCACGATGGCGGTTTGGACACCGCCAGTCTCTTTTGCCCCCATGTAGTTGACGCCGACGAAGACGACACCGGCGATGAGGGCACCGATCTGGATGTCTGCCAGAACCAGTGGCCCGAGGGCGATCGTCGGCAAGAGCGCAACGCTTCCCACGACGGGTATCGGGACCGCGACGCCGTCGAGCAGCGTCGCGAGGTAGCCACCGAAGCCGATGCAGTAGAACGCACTCGCAAAGGCGAGTCCCATCCAGTCACCCATTCCGGAGATCGAACCGAAGAGGGGGCCGAGTGCGCGATTAATGTAGTAGTACGCGCCGCCCGCTTTGGGCATCGCCGTCCCGAGTTCGCTCACCGAGAACGCGTTGACCATGGCGATCATGCCGCCGATGATAAACGAGAGGACCACGATCGGTCCGGCCTCCTGTGCCGCAACGCCCGGAAGGACGAAGATGCCCGCACCGACCATCGTCCCGATCCCGATCGCAAGTGCCGATACTAGACCCAGATCTTTGGCGAGCTCCTCGTCTCCCCCGGTCATCGTCGGTTCCTCCGTCTCGAGTGGCTGTCGAGTACCAGTATCAGTGACATAGTCGGGTTCAGAGCGGACGCCGCACTCCTGATACCGTGATCGATGGATCGCCCCTTCTTAGTATTTCTGATTCCTGATTATAGGGTAGTTTTAGTATTGCATTCGGAATATCGGGCGCCGCCAATTACCGAATCCGCATCACTGTTCCGGCTGGCCGGTACCGTCGATCGAATCGGGTGTCGTCGGCTCCGGTGTGACACCGACCTCGTCCGACGTTTCGTCGCCACTGGTGCCGAAGATTCGTTCCCGAAGCGCCCGTTTGTGACGCTTCTCAGCGAGAATCACTGAACAGTCGACCTCGTCGAGGACGTCGAGAATGAGCGATCCTCGAGCGAGTCGAGCGAGGACGCCCTTCTCCGTCGCTCCGATGATCAGCAAGGACGCGTCCGACGCGGCCTCGGCGATGCGCGTCTGGACGTCGCCAGTCTCGACCCTGTGCTTCGCGTCCTCGAGGCCGCGCTCGGCGGCCCAGCCCTCGAGGAACTGACGTCCCCGTTCGCGGTCGTCGGCGACGTGCAACAGCGTGACGCTCGCGTCGAACTGGTCTCGGAGCGTGCACGCGATGGCGGCTGCGAGATCCGAGTCGGGGCCGCCAGCGGTCGGGAGCAGGATCCGAGACGGATCGAAGTCACGGTCGCGGAAGACGAGGAAATCACACGGCAGCGACCGCGCGAGTTCGTCGAACCTGGTTTCGACGCGACCGGGCGAGCCGTGCGAATCCGGTCCCCACCCCATGACACAGCTGTCGACGCCGTACCGTTTCGCGGCGTCGAACACCTCCTCGATACCCCGGTGTGAGAGCACCACGTGGGTTTCGACGTCGACACCGTACGTCTCGGCGTTGGCCCGCGCCTGCTCGAGCAGGTGCGAAGCCGCCTCGTGATCCTTCTGCTTTCGAGCGGCTCGCAACGACGTCTGATCGGGCACCTGCTCGATGTTGACGGCGACGACCGTCCCGTCGTTCTGAGCGGCGATCGCCGAACCGAGCGTGATGAGATGTTCCTCGTGGGCGGGGTTCGCGAGCGGGACCATCACCCGGTATTCGCCGCCCTCGGGCTTCACGGACGTGGTTGCGGATACCGCTGCGTTCGGAAGCTCCTCCGAACGCTCGATGACGTAGTCGGCGAGCACACCGGGCGATTCGATCTCCGAGCGGGCGTAGCCGAGGTACCAGACGACGCCGAAGAACACGAACCCGATCGAGAGCAGGATGACGAACGGCTCGATGAACGCGATCAGCGCGAACGAGAAGACGGCACCCAGGATCGGCGTGAAGGGATAGAGCGGCACTTCGAAGTCGGGATCGTACCCCTCGGGCTCCGCTTCGCGGAAGACGATCAGCGCGAGATTCAGGAGGCCGTACACGATGAGATGGAGGACGCTTCCCGCGCTCGCCAACAGCTCGAGGTTTCCGAAGGCGATGAACAGGAGGATGAACGCGCCCGTGATCGCGATCGCACGGTAGGGCGTTGCAAAGCGCGGATGGATCTCGTTGATCTTCGGCGAGATCAGTTTGTCCCGTCCCATCGCGAAGTTAATCCGTGAGGACGCGAGGATCGACGCGTTCGCTGAGGACGCGGTTGCGAGCAGGCCACCGAGCAACAGTGCCACAACGCCGACGGGACCGATCAACATCCGAGCGACGTCGACGACGGCGGTCTCGTTGTTGGCGACCACGTCGGTTTCGACGGCCGCGAGCACCGCCAGGAGAATCAGGGCGTACATCACGGTGACGATCACGACGCTCCCGATCACCGCCCGCGGGAGGTTCTTTCCCGGGTCCTGGATCTCTTCGGCGACGGAGGTGATCTGGACGAAGCCGAGATAGGAGACGAATATCAGCCCGGTCACCGGCAGCAGGGGCGCCCAGCCGAAGGGATCGATCGGCTGGAGCGTCTCCAGATCGGCGTTGAGAAGTCCGAACAGGGTAAAGACCGCCAAAATCCCCATGAGGATAACGACGATGATGTTCTGCAGCCGTCCGGTCTCCTTCGCGCCGACGTAGTTGACCCCGATGAAGAACGCCGCACCGACCAGTCCGATCAACTGGGCCGACTCGAGGCCGACGGGGCCGAGCGTCAGCGACGAAATGTTCACGAACTGGTTGACGTACTCGCCGAACCCGTACATGTAGAACGCCGAAGCGAACGCGAGCCCCATCCAATTTCCCCAGCCGGCGATCGAACCGAACATCGGGCCGAGACCCTGATTCACGTAGTAGTAGGCGCCGCCGGAGACGGGCATCGCCGTCCCGAGTTCGGACGCCGAGAGCGCGGTCAGCAGTGCGAGTCCGCCGCCGATGACGAACGCCAGCGCCGCCAGCGGGCCGAGTTCCGCGACCGCCGGTCCGGGGAGGACGAAAATCCCCGCCCCGATCATCGTCCCGACGCCGATCGTTAGGGCGGCGAGCGGACCGAGGTCCTTCGCGAGCTCTTCGTCGCCTCCGCTCATCGTCCCCTCCTCGATGCCCGTACAGCGGCAATCTGCAGTGAGTTGCGTGTCATGTTGTGGTTACGAACGGTGTGAATCGGCTCGTCGGATATCCTCCAGATACCGTCCTCGAGTGCGACGGGACGCTGTCGAACCGGGAGTTACGTCTGAACGGAGAACGTCCCGGACATATAGTGGCGAAGTAGGACTCACCCCTTAATAGGTTCGTTTACCGTCCGAAAGCCGCTCGCGGTCGGGCCGAGAGTTATCGTCTCGGTTCACGCTGGCGTGTGTCTCTCGATTCCTGAACCGACTGTTTCAGGATGCGATTGACGGCCCAGACGACCCAGCCGAATACAATCACGGAAAACACGCCCATCTCGATGCGAACGAACGAGCCGTGCCAGACGGCGAGTACGAGCGCGACAGCGGTGATCGAAACGGCGGTAACGGTGAAGACGTCGAAGAACGAAACCGGATAACGAACACTGGGGAATCGGACCATACCAACCGTCTCCACGTACGAGACGGACACGTAAAGGAGACTGGTCAACTCGTTCGAGCGAGTGACTGTATCCAGTACGTTCGTCGTCAACACCGCGGTGATCCAGTCCGTAGCGGACACTGATCGGCGTGCCGGCCAACGATCGTGTCCGACCCGTGAGTGCCGTTCGAATCTACCTCGAGAGGAACGTGACCGGTTCGATCCCTTCCTCCAGCCGGATTCAGTGGAATTATGTGCCGACGAAAAGTTCACTCGAGCATGTTTCCGGTTCGGCCGGAGTCAGATGTGAGAGTATGAATATACGCGTTGATTGGCAGGCAAGCGTCGCACTCACCGGAACCGTTCTCAAGTACCTCGCACTGACGCTACTCGTCCCGCTCGTCGTCGCGATCGTCTATCGGGAAGATATTCTGGTCTTCGTGACAACGATCGCGATCACTGTCACCATCGGCTACCTCCTCGAGCGACTCGATCCGGACCCGGACCCGGACCTGCAACCGCGGGAGGCAATGTTGTTCGTCGCGATTTCGTGGCTTGCAGTCGGAATCATCGGTGCGATTCCGTATCTCATCGCGGGCTACGGTACCGAGTCGACGCTCAGATTCCCGGTGAACGCACTGTTCGAATCCATGTCCGGGATCACGACCACGGGAGCCACCGTAATGGGTGAAATCTCGGTCGATCGCCACTCCCACGCGCTGATGATGTGGCGCCAGCTCACCCAGTGGCTCGGCGGCATGGGGATCATCGTCCTGATGATCGCGATCCTCCCGGAACTCGCAGTGAATGGGGCCCAACTGATCCGAACGGAGTCACCGGGGCCGGAGCTTCAGAAGCTCACCCCCAAGATCGCCGAGACGGCCCGCATCCTGTGGCTCGTCTACTTCGGGTTCACGATCCTCCTCATCGCGCTGCTCTACGGGCTCCACCTCGTCGGGCTGGCACCGAACATGCACTTCTACAATGCGGTCGCCCACGGCTTTACGACGCTGCCGACCGGCGGGTTCTCACCCGAAGCGAACAGCATTGCGGCCTTCTCCGCGATCGTCCAGTGGGTTATCATCCCCTTTATGGTCGTCGCTGGGACCAACTTCGCACTCTTCTGGTACGTGTTACACGGCGAACCTCGTCGTGTCGTTCAGAACACCGAGTTCCGAACCTACGCCGGTGCCATCGCTGTCCTGATCGGAATTCTCGGCGCGCTTCTCTACAGCGGGGCAGCGCCGGCACTGGAAGCGCTCGGCGGCACGACCGAAGGGACGACGGAACCGGCGCTCCGACAGGCCGCGTTCCAGATCGGTTCGCTGATGAACTCGACGGGATTCGCGACGAGTGACTTCGCCGAGTGGGACACGAGTGCCCAGATCGTCATTCTGTTCGCGATGTTTATCGGGGGCAGCGCCGGCTCGACCGGTGGTGGGATCAAGGTCATCCGCTGGCTGGTCGTGTTGAAAGTCGCCCGCCGAGAACTGTTCACCGCCGCCCACCCCGAAGCCGTCAGACCGGTTCGGCTCGGCGGTTACATCGTTGACGAGGACGTGATCCGCGGTGTCCTCGGGTTTACGCTCCTGTACATGCTCCTCTTCGTCTTCGCGACGGTGTTCATCATGCTCGACTCGGCCCGCGTCGGCTACTCGCTCTCCGTTCTCGAGGCCATCAGCGCGAGCATCGCGACCATCGGGAACATCGGACCGGGATTCGGGAAACTCGGCCCGTTCGGCAGCTACCTCGATTTCCCGAGGTCCTCGAAACTCCTGATGATCTTCCTCATGTGGGTCGGTCGCCTCGAGATCATCCCAGTGCTCGTGGTGTTCACGGGCGCGTTCTGGAAGCGCTGAGGGCGAGAGCGAGCCGATCGGTATCGAACTCTCGTCTTGCTCGGATCGCTCCAGACGGCCGCTTCAGTCGGAGACTGTACTTCGTGTAGATGTGCCCGTATCGGAACCCGTCGTCGCGTCTCGTGAGAGAATCGACCCCGTATCCGGACGGGCTCGGATCGAAAAGCGCGGCTCCGTCGAAGTCCTCGAGAAGTGAAGGGGAGGCACCCTCAACGGGAGGGACAGGTCACGTAGGTGACGGTGCGGAAACCGATTTCACGGATACCTTCCACGACCGCCGCACTGAGAGAGGGTGTAGCCAACACGGCGTCCGGTTGGTACGGCGCTGGAAGAACCTGCGGCGTCTATACGGACGCGGTAAGTCCCCCGTCGACGCGGATGTTCTGGCCGGTGATGTAGCTCGAAGCGGGTGAGAGCAGGTACGCGACTGCGTCCGCAATCTCTGCGGTTCGTGCCGGTCGTCCCATCGGGATTTGCGCTCTCGTTTCTTCGTCTACGTCGTAACTATCGACGAATCCGGGCTGAACCGTGTTCATCCGGATTCCGTTCGCCGCGTACT
Organism: Natronorubrum halobium; assembly: GCF_051351675.1. Classification (NCBI taxonomy): domain Archaea; kingdom Methanobacteriati; phylum Methanobacteriota; class Halobacteria; order Halobacteriales; family Natrialbaceae; genus Natronorubrum; species Natronorubrum halobium. The sequence goes on along the minus strand of NZ_CP195595.1, from coordinate 3,325,599 downwards.
GGTCGGCGTAGAGTTTGGTGAAACTCCCGAGTCCGGCTCGAAGCACCGATGACACGGGGAACTCGCTCGACGGTTCGAACGCCGAGAAGGTAGAGATGTTCACAATGGACCCGTGGCCTTGGTCTTCCATGATGGGCGTGACGAGTCGGGCCATCCGGACGGTATTCAACAGAACGAGGTCTACCCCCTCGTGCCACTCCTCGTCGGAGATTTCGAGGAGGTCGCCGGACGGCGGGTGACCCGTGTTGTTCACCACTGCGTCGATACGCCCGTAGCGTTCGTTCGTCGTCTCGACGAGGGCTGCCAAGTCGTCGGGATCGGTCACCGAGCCTTCGAACCCGTCTCCGCCGAGGTCGTTCGCGACCTCGACGGCACTCCCCGACCGTGACAACAGAACCGGCGTGTATCCCTTCTCGTCTAGTCGCCGGGCACAGGCCTCTCCAATGCCGCTTCCCGCCGCTGTCACTACTGCGACGTTCGTATCAGCCATACAACTACTAATACGGCCGCGTTCATAAAATCAGTCTCACAACAGTACGTTCGCATCCGTAGTGAGCGTGAATTTCGCGTCAAAACGTAGCTGACACAGAACGGTAGCAGAACAAGCACGCTCGAATCCGCTTCAGACCCCGAACGTCGCCCGGAGCATGTCGCGAGTTCCGGGCCCGAGGCCGACGGCGACGACGGTGATCATCATCAGGATCGCGAAGCGCGGGTTCTCCTCGAAGATCTCCTCGTTGAAGATCCAGATGATGAAGACGGGTGCGGCGAGTTTCAGGAGTGCGAACGGCCAGGCGGCGCCGGTAACCTCGGTGACGCTGGCGGGGAGGATCGAACCGGTGACGGTGACGATGGCGTCGTTGACCGGGTGTTTCGGACTGTAGCCGAGCCCCCAGACGTGCGACCAGTCGAGCATCAACTGGTTCGCGAAGCCGTCGATCGCGTGAGCCCAGATGACGACGATGCCCATCGTTCCGGTCCCCCTGTTCAGTTCGGGCGCGAACCGCTGGATACCCAGCCAGACGAGCGCGGTCGAGACGGTCGCGGCCGTGAGGACGATCGCCGAGATCGACGGATAGAACGAGACATACTCCGTCGTGGCGGCGAGATAGCCGAGCCAGCCGACCGTCGTCGCGAGTACCGCCGCGCCGACGCCGAACAGCGGGTACTCGTACCCCGAGACGGAGTCGTTCCGATCGAGCCAGACGGAGCCGACGACCGCGAATAACGCGATCAGGGCCACCGTGAAGTAGATCAGCGGGCTGATGATGAAGCCCGACCACGGGAGTTGAATCGCGAGTTCACCCGTCTCGCGGTAGGCGGCGACGTTCGCGTCCTCGACAGTCCGGAGCGCCCCGCCGAACAGCATGAACGGGAACAGCGCGAAAAAGCCCGCTCGGTAGCGGTCGATGTCGAGGCGCCGGATCGCGAACAGAATCCCGATCGCGAACAGGATCAGCGTCGGGATGTACCCGGCGTAGGAGACGGCGGTGTAGCCCGGCGATGCGGTCGGTCCGGCGTCCGCGGACGCGTCGTTACAGTGGACCTGTTCCCCGCCGTCCCACGCGATACAGCCCCAGCCGTGGGCATCGGCGACCACCGGGCCCCAGTAGTACTGCCAGATGAAGTCGACGTACACGCGCTGTGGAAAGAGGAAAGCAGCGAGCGCGATGCCGCCAGCGAGGAGGAGAACGGCCGCGACCCAGACTCGCTCGGCCCCGTACCGTTCGATATACTCGTCCATGGTCGATACCCGTTGGGGCGCGCGCTTACCGTTTCCGATTTCCCACAGGTACTGACAGTCGAGGTCCAGTGACCGTCACCGAAACGAGGGTTCGAGAGCCGTCGTCGGCCCGGAGCGTCGATCGGTCGACGGGAGTCTCCGCAGCTCGGCCGTTATTGCGTCTCGCGGTCGATCTCCCGTGCGGCTGCACGGAGCTCGTCGTGGATCGCGCCGTTCGACGCCACCAGTCCCGGGCTGTCGTGTCGCCAGCGGTTCCCCTCGAGGTCGGTGACGGTCCCGCCGGCTTCGCGGATCAGGTGAACCCCGGCGACGGTGTCCCACGAGTTGGCCCGCAGGTTGGTCATCGTTCCCTCGAGCGTCCCTGAAGCGACCATCGCGAGCTCGAGTTGGGCGCAGCCGAACCGGCGCATGTCGCCGAACCGGTCGACGATCGCGCGGGTCGCCGCGCCGTACTGGTCGCGCTGGTCGTAGTCCCACCAGAAGGTCGGACAGACGGTCGCAGCCTCGGGATCGCTCACGTCGCTGACCGAGAGCGGGTCGCCGTTGCGAACTGCACCGTCGGGACCGGAGCGGTACGTATCCGAGAGCGCGGGACAGACGACCGCCGCACCGACCGGTTCGCCGTCGCGGACGGCGGCGACGGCAGTCGCGAACGCCCGACACTCGTTGACGTAGTTATTCGTCCCGTCGATGGGGTCGACGATCCAGGCCGGGCCGTCTTCGGGGACCGCTTTCAGTGCGCCCTCCTCCTCGCCGACGACCGGGTCCGTCGGAAACTCGTCGTCGAGGACCTCGATCACCGTCTGCTGGGCGTCTCGATCGACCTGCGTGACGACGTCGGTCTTCCCGTCTTTCCGTTCGATCTCGAGATCGGTCCGAAACGACTCCACGGCGACGTCCGCACCGGCGCTGGCCGCGCGGAGCGCGACGCTCGCTCGGCGAGCATCCTGTTCGCGTTCGCTCATTGTCACTCGTCTGTTGGGCGGACTGAAAAGAGATAGCAATGCGGCACTGCAGACGCCGACCAACCGCGACGAGTAGTGTCGTCCGTTCGGGGCATTCGGCGGCACAGGGCGGACTGGCGTACGGCGGCCTCGCAGTCGCGCTCACCGTCGTCGCCGAGAAGATCACCAACATGTGCTGTCAGCCCTTTACTGGACGGCTCTCGGACGGCTACGGTCGAGCGATCTTCGCTTCGCCGGCGGTGCGGCGTACGGCCTGGTCGCCTTGCTCGTCCCGCTCTCGCCGACGATCGGTGCTGCGCTCGGGTTGTCGTCCGAGATCGCTCTCGGACTCCCCGCGATCCTCGCCGGGGCGACGCTTCCCGCGATGCTCCCGCTCGAGTCGATCCCCGCTCGACTCACGCTGTTCAGTGGCGTCTCCGCGGCGTTTCTTCCGCTCGTCGCGCTTTCCGGACTGCTGGGTATCGCGGATAGTTTCCGCGAACCCGCGAGTATGGCGCTGTTCGCCGACGAGGGAACCGACGAAGGCGGCGTCGCCTCGAGTTTCGGAATCCGCGAACTCGTCTGGCGGCCCGGCAGCGTCGTCGCGCCGTTGCTGGGCGGCTGGCTCATGTACGAAGTGAGCATGGCCTCGGTCTTCTACGTCGGCGGCGCGTTCGCGCTGACCGGCGTCGCGACGTTTTTCGTGATTCTCCTCTGGGCACACGGCCGACGGGCGCTCCTCGAGTGGTGATCGGACGCGGAGAACGTAGCCCGATTCCGGACGGAAGGACCGGCGGTTGAGAACAGGTCAGCCGTCGAAACCCGTCGCTCGAGAACGCCGTGTGTCCGCAGAAGTTTGCGAGGGCAAGACGCTCCGTCTTGCCGCACTATATGATAGTGCGAGGGGAGGGAATCGAACTACCGCCGAGAACCTGCGCTTCGCGCAGAACCCCGGCGTCGTTCGAAGTTCGCAAGACGAACTTCGAACCCGCGAACCACGGGAAGACGATTGCGTTCGCTGGGCTCACGCGCTGCGACTTCCCCGCCTTCGCTCGCTCCGCTCGCGAAGACCCTACGGGAGCGGATCTCGAGTCCGCGTCGTCGGCTCTTCAATCGGTTCGGATTCCTGAAAGACGATAGACTGCCGTCTCAGTTTGGAGAGGGACGCAGAAGTTTGCGAGGGCAAGACGCTCCGTCTTGCCGCACTATGTGATAGTGCGAGGGGAGGGAATCGAACCCACGAACCCCTACGGGAGCGGATCTTGAGTCCGCCGCCGTTGGCCGCTTGGCTACCCTCGCACGCAGTGTCAGGTTTTGCCCTCACGGGGTTAAATCGTCCGATTCGCGTTCGGGTCGCCGTCCGTTCGAGGCGACTCGGCCTCGAGTCGACCTGAAAACGCTTAGGGGCCCGCACCCGAACGGTCGAGTGTGAGTGAGAATCGCGTCGTTCAGGGACGAATGGTCACGGGCAAGAAACTCGCGGAACTGATCGAGGACGGGTCGGTGATGGAGGCCGAGTCGATCGAGGACGCCGACAGGGAGTGTCCAGACTGCGGTGGAGACGTCCTGAAAGTCGGCTACATGCCCTCAGTCACGGAGTTCGTCACCGGCTGGAAGTGCCAGGACTGCGACTGGAGCGAGACCGACCGGGACTGAGCGCACGTTCGGGAGGGCGCACAGAGACTCCGGCCGGAGAGACCCAATTGGCCCGTGTTCGATGCCGTCGGGTCCGAGAGCGGTACCTGTCAACGGTAAGCCGACTCGCCCTTACAACGGGACCGAGCCGTCGTAAATCGGCAGTCCATCGCTTCGGATGTGGAGGTACACGTGGCGAGTGTCGATCCCGCTCGACGAATCCGGTGTGCCGTTTATTTCGATCGACAGACCCGCGCTGTCGGCCCCCATGACGATCCGATCGCCGACCGTGAGCGCTTCCGAGAGCTGCTGGTTCTCGTGTCCAGCCGGGGTGCTGATGTCGACGTTCGATCCGGCGGAAATCGAATCGCCGTTGGCCAGTTCGAGTTCGAGATAGCCGTCGTCGGTTTTCGTCGCCGTGAACTGTCGGCCCTCCGCACGGGCTGTTTCCGCCCAGTCCGGTTCAGTCACCGTGGTTTCTCCGATGTCGAAGTACGTCGTTTCGATCGATTGACTCCGCGACTCGCCGTGAGCATCGAATTCGATGTCGTAGCTATACCGCTTGAGGGTACCGTCTTCGGTGACGAACACCGAACCGGTCGCGTCGTCGATGGAATCGGCGTGAACCAATCGCTCGACCGTGGTCGAATCGGCGACGGACTCGACGTCGTACTGGGCAGTGAGCGATCCATCGATCTCGACTGCCGCTTCCGCCTCGCCGAAGCTGAATCCCTCCGCGAACAGTTCGAGCGTGTGCTCGCCGAGAATCTCGCTCGTGTGCGGGGCCTCCGAGGTGATCTGGAACGTTTCCTGAAAACCGCCGTCACGACGGATCAATCCGCGAGAGTCACCGATCTCCGTCCAGGTCGCTTCTTCGTAGTCGCCGCGGTCCCAGGTTGCACGGATACCGGCCCTGGACAGCTGTGCTTCGAGATGCTCCTCATTCGAGTGGCGCCCGAATTCGCGCTCACTGGACCTCGACACCGTTACCGAGCCGCTATCCTGGATGGTATTCAGGTGCTCGTCGGTGATGTGGACTGCATCTATCCCTTCGCGACTCGCGTGCTCCGGGAACTCGAAGTCGTCCAACGACGTCTCGCTGTCCGCTTCCTGGGTTTCGTCGGTCGATTCGGTCGGTTCGTCCTCCTCACTGTCGTCGCTACTCGTACATCCTGCGACAGCGACCGTCGAGACGGTTCCAGCTAGTGCCAGCAATCGGCGTCTGTGCATGTCAACAAGCAATTATAGCGCACATATATAAATTTCCAAATAATATTACCGTGTGTTATACGGTACAATTTATACTCGGAAGAGATAGTTCATCTACACACACTGTTCAGTTCCTTGAGCGCCATACGAGATCATAGTGGTCATTCGAACGCGTTCATATCAAGTTTAGAGTCAATTCAGTAAAATTCCAGATAGCTGTTGGTATCAGTAACCGGGATTCGACAACGAAACTGCTCGTACACTGGTCCGTCGAACCGTCTACGGACAGAGTCAACCTGGCAAAACCTATGAGAGAGCATCGAGTAGATGCCGGGCGTCATCGATTTTTAGACCAGTTACGTACTCTCTTCAGACCGGCCACTGGAGCGTGTAGCTCGACCGAGCGGTGAGTTGCAGTCCTGCGACGGTATCGATTAGTACGCCGCCCTCGTACGACGGAGCAGACCCCGATGGATTTCGACGAGTACCGCGAGTACTACTTCAGTCGGTCGTACTTCCGGAATCGGATACTCCTGATAGCGTGTCTCGTTCTCGCGATCGGCATCGGTAGATGGACCGGGCTGCTCGACTCGTCCGCCGCGTCCGGGATGACGGGCCGGATGTACGCTATCCAGCTCGTCGTACTCGTGATCGCCGTCGGCTGGGTCGTCATCGCGGTGCTCGGAGTGATCGGCCTGTATCGGTGGCTTCGGGCGGACTAGCGGTACGATCGGGCGGTTTAGAGAACGCCGAGCAACTCGAGACCCAGTACGACCGCGGCGAGAAACACGTGCTCGCCGTCGACGACGAAGCCGTAGTACAGCGGGCCGCGCTCGGTCGTGGCGAACGGAATGTAGCCGGCGACGTAGCCGTTCATCGCGAGCAGCGCGAGGAACTCGAGCGAGAGGTCCGTCCCGAAGACGAGCGCGACGACGACCGCTGCCACGGCGACGTTGGCGACCTGCGAGTACCGTCGAGTCGCTGCCGTTCCGAGCGTGTTCGGTACGGTGGCGATCCCTTCCGCTCGATCACCCGGGATGTCCTTGACGTCGAAGATCACGGCCGCGATGGTGATCATCGCGATCACGTAGCCCGCGACCACGAGGATGTCGAACGCCCAGAGCTGTTCGTAGTAGTAGCCGACGCCCAGCGGAATCGCCCCCCAGGCGAGGCCGACGAAGAGGTTCTTGACGAGGAAGACCCGCTTGATCCCGCCGACCGAGTAGAGGAGCGCGACGACGAGCGGGAGCAGCAGATAGATCGCCCCCGGCAGCCCCTCCAGCACGGCGACTGCGATGGCGGTGACGTAACAGCCGACGCCGAGTGCGAGGAGGAGCCGTCCGTACCGTTTCGTAAACGACGCGCGATCCGGGACGTTCGCCTCGTCCTCCTCGAGATCGGTAAAGCGGTTGACGGTGTAGACGAACAGCGTGGCCGCGAAGACGATGAAGAGGGGCAACGCCTCGAGCGGGAGATCCGCGAGGAGGACCGTCGTGACGACGACGCTCATCGTGGCGAGCGAGATGAAGAGGTTGCTGTGGACCAACAGCCGGAGTGACCGCTGGAGCGACGCGAACCACGCCCGGTCGCTGTGGGACGCAGTCGGGGCGGTCACGTCAGTTCGGCCTCCAACGTAGGGCGACGGTGACGAGCATACGGGTCGGGTGGGTACACCTCGAGTCGATCGCTGACCGGTCCGCTTGCGTTTCCGTTGCATCCGGCCGGAGTCAAGCGCTTCGGTTGCCGCGCCTCGAGCGCGCATCGCGATCGGTCCTGACGGCCAGGCCAACACACTGTCGGCTCGGACGCCGGACCGCGAGCGAATCCGTCCGAGAGCGGGAGCGGGGAGCACTCGTCGAACGGTGCGATCCGCTCAGCGAGTCGCCTTGTACGCGAGGAACACCGCCGTGCCGAGCGCCGCGGCGTACCACAGCGTTCCCACGCGGATGACGATCGTGGCTGCGGCTGCGACTGCTTCGGGATAGCCGAACGTGATCAGCAGGCCAACCATCGACGCCTCCGCCGCCGCGAGCCCCCCGGGGAGCATCGACACCGCGCCGACGACCGAGCCGAGACCGAAGACGAACAGGCCGATCACGAGGGTGGCTTCGACGCCGAACCCCTCGAGGACCAACCAGAGCGCGACGCCCTCTAACCCCCACGCCGCGAGGCTGAGCAGCGTCGAGACGACCAGCGGTCGGATCTGGAACAGCCGATACGCGCTCTCGTAGAACCGCTCCAGTTCGGTCGCGTACTCACCGAGGACCGGGACCGACTCGAGCCGTCCGAGGATCGCCAGGCAGGCCCGCCGCCACTGGAGCAGGACGATTCCGGCCGCGATGGCGCCGAGGACGACGACGATGGGGAGCGACGATCGGCTGTAGACCAGCAGGCCGAGCGCGGCCATCGCGCTCAGCGCGACGAGGTCCGTGACGCGCTCGGCGCCGACGACGGAGGTGGTCTTGCTCGCTGAGACGCCGTGTGTGTCGCGGAGGAACCACGCCTTCCAGACCTCGCCGGCCTTCCCCGGCGTGACGACCATCATCAGCCCGCTGAAGAAGGTGATGGCGCTCGCGTCGAGCGGAACGTCCACCTCGAGGCGCCGGAGGTAGTAGTGCCACTTGGCGAACCGGAAGCCGTAGCCGACGGTCGTGAGGCCGACGACGGCCCCGAACGTCCCCCACTCCACGGTGACGAGGGCGGTCGTCACGTCGCCGACGTCCGCGTAGACGGCGAGACCGAGGAAGACGACGACCGAGAGCAGCGCCGTTAGCCAGATCCCGTGATCGCGGACGACCCGCCGGAAACGGTCGACGACGGTCGAACCGATCTCACCGGTTTCGCCGCCCGTCGTCACGGAGATCGCCCCGACATAACCCTGGAGACGGCACGATCGGAGGCGGTTCGGAACTGGTGAAGTTTCGTCGCGACGTGTCCCGAGAGGTATCGTCCGCGACCGCTCGGTCGGACGCGCCCGTCGCGGACGGCGTCCGCGAGCGACCCGTCTCCCTCTACTGCGGTGTACGCGCGGCCGACCTCCATCGGGAAGTGAGCGTCGCTTCCGCCGGTCGTCGGCAGATCGTGAGCGGCCGCGAACGTCGCCGCGTGCTCGTTGAACCGGCGGCGGACGCAGCGGGAGTTCACCGCTTCGACCCCGTCGACGGCGTCGGCGAGGGCCTCGAGGTCCGTCTCGTAATACTGTCGCAGCGTGTCGAACGGATGCGAGAGGACGGCGACGCCGCCCTGCTCGTGGACGCGGTCGACCACGGTCAGCGGATCGGTTCGGGGCGGCGCCTCTCGTACGTCGAGGGCCAGCAGGTGGCCCTCCGTCGTCGTCACTTCGACCCCGGGGATCACCTCGAGGTCGCCCGGTGCGGCGTCCCGAACGGCGTCGACGTTGGCGAGCGTGTCGTGATCGGTGACGGCGATGCCGTCGAGTCCGGCGTCCGCCGCCGCCGAGGCGACGCGCTCGGGGGGCGTGCTCGAGCAGGGCGAGGCGTCCGTGTGGACCTGTAGATCGTATCGGCGTGTCATGGTGATCGCAACGCGGCGTTCGACGAGGGGGTCACGTGATCGTACCGATGATTTGGTGCGGAACCTCGTAAAGGACGGCGATAACGGTGAGGCCCCAGACGACGAGATTGGCGAAGAACGGACGGTCGCCGAAGAGGTACTTCGGGTCGCCGCCCAGGTCCCGCGTGTGGGCGAGGAGATGGTATCTGAACGCGGCGAAGAAGGCGAACGGGAGCGTGGACATCATCCACAGTCCGCTTCGGAAGAACGTGTACAGCGAGTAGGAGACGAGCAGCGCCGAGAGGACGACGACGAGCAACTGGTCGAGCGTCTCCTCGGTGTACTCTGCGAGGATAGAACGCGACGCGGCGGGGTCGTCGGTGACGACCATCTCGTGGCGGCGCTTGCCGAGGGCGAGCATCAACGCCCCGAGAAACGTACAGACGACGAGCCAGGGGCTCAGGTAGACGCCGATGGCGACGACTCCCGCGATGGCCCGCAGGACGAACCCGATGGCGATGACCATCACGTCCACGATGACGATCTCCTTCAGGAACGCGGAGTAGAGCGCGTTCTGGGCGAGATACGTGCAGACGACGAGGAGGAACAGCGGACCGAGGTACCAGGAGAGGGCGAGGCCGCCGACGAAGAGCAGGACCGCGAACGCCGCTGCCACGGGGATCGGGACCTGTCCGCTGGCGATGGGCCGGTGTTTCTTCCGGGGGTGATTACGATCCTCCTCGACGTCGAGGATGTCGTTGCCGATGTACGTCGTGCCCGCGATAGCGCAGAACGCGACGATCCCGACGGCGACGTTCGTGACGGCGATCGGATCGAACAGACTCTTAGAGAAGACGAGCCCCAAGAGCAGGACGCTCTGCTTGTACCACTGCCAGGGACGCATCTCCTTTATCAGCCCGGAGACGGTCATCACGACCCGACTCTGGCTGGCATAGGCGCGGGTCATCTGTCTCTTTCACTCCATATGACGCGAAAAAGGCCCGGCTTGCCTGTGACTGACTCACCCGGTGCGTCGCACGCTGGAAGTCCCGTTTTCATCGCACCGAGACTGTACTGAATAGTTACACCTCGTTACACTATTGAGCCGTCGTGTGGTCGTTCAGGTTGATATCACGATGAGCGATAGTGAGCGCGCCGCCGACTCGAGCGGCTCGGTTCTCGTCACGGGGGGTACCGGATTCCTCGGCCTGCACGCGTGTCAGTACTTCCGCGATCAGGGGTGGGACGTCACCGCGTTCGATCTCAAGCCCTTCGAGGCGGAGGACGACACGGACGGAATCGAGTTCGTCGAGGGAGACGTCCGGAGCGAGGAGTCCGTGGCCGACGCGCTCGAGGAGAGCGGTGCCACCTCGGTGGTGCACGCGGCGGCCGCGCTCCCGCTGTGGGACGCCGACCGCATCCGCGAGACGACCATCGACGGGACGCGAAACGTGCTCTGGGCGGCGAACGAACGCGACGTCGAGCGGGTCTGTTACATCTCCTCGACCGCGGTGTACGGAACCCACGACGCGCATCCCATCACCGAGGAGTCGCCCCTGGACGGGGTCGGACCCTACGGCGAGGCCAAGATTCAGGCCGAGAAGGTCTGCCAGGACTTTCGCCGCATGGGAATGTGCGTTCCCGTCCTCCGCCCGAAGACGTTCATCGGTCCGCAGCGACTCGGCGTGTTTCAGGTGCTGTTCGACTGGATCGAGGACGGCGCGAACGTCCCGCTCGTCGGGTGGGGGAACAACCGCTACCAGTTGTTGCACGTCCGCGACCTCGTCACCGCCATCGAACTGCTGCTCACCAGGGACGAGGAGGCGGTCAACGACACGTTCAACGTCGGCACCGACGAGTTCGGGACGATGAAGGAGGACTTCCAGGCCCCCATCGACTACGCGGGGACGGGCAAGCGCACCATCGGGACGCCCGCCTTCCTCACGGTCGCGGTCCTCCGCGTGCTGGACGAACTGAACCTCTCCCCGCTGTATCCGTGGGTCTACGAGACGGCCCACGAGGACTCCTACGTTTCGGTCGAGAAACTGAAAGACCTCGGCTGGGAACCCGAGTACTCCAACCGGGAGGCGCTCGTGGAGACGTACGAGTGGTACCTCGAGAACTACGAGGCCGACGAGGGGGTCGACGAATCCGGCCTCGACCACCGAGTCGCGTGGGATCAGGGCGCCCTCGCCGTCGCGAAGAAGGTCTCACAGCGGATCTGAGATGGCCGCCCGCTCCACCCGTTCACGCCTCCACGCTCGCATCCGCTGGCTCCGGGCTCGCATCAGTTGGATCACCGTCCTCGGGACGTTCGTCGTCGTCCTGTTCGGCTTCGGCTTCTCCAGATACCTCATGAACGAGTGGCCGGCGCTTCCGACCGATCCCGCGTTCTTCCAGCACACGGGCTGGTACGTCCTTCAGGGCGGAGTCCCGTACGTCGACGTCTGGGACGTGAACCCGCCCGTCCCGTTCGGAATCACGGCCGTTCTCGCCGCCCTCTCCGGGGGGAATATGCTCGTTTTACACGGACTCGGCTCGACGCTCACGGTGCTCGTCGCCGCCGCGAGCGTCCTGCTCGTCGGCTGGGCGGCGTACCTCGTGACCGGAGAGGACGCCGCGGCGGTCGCCGCCGGCCTCACGATGCTCGTCGTCCCGGAGCTCTTCCTCCTCTCTCCGGAGGGGGTTCGAGCGCAGTTCTATTCGCTGTTCTTCGGTGTGCTCGCGCTCGTTCTGGTCCTCCGCGACCGGCCGTTCCTCGCCGGGGCCATCGCGGCACTGAGTGCGGGGTCGTGGCAGTCGGGGGCGGTCTTCGCGCTGCTCGTCGTCGGGATGGCGTACCAGCGAAACGGCGGGAAGGACGCGCTCTCGGCGGTCGCAGGCGGTGCCGTCGTCACCGGAGTCGTCGTCCTCGTGTTCGCGGCCGCGGGTGCGCTCGTTCCCATGGTCGTACAGACTATAGTCGCGCCGCTGACCGCCGGCTCGACGTACACGCTGGCCGAGCGCGGCTTCTCGATACTGCTGGTGTTCGGCTACGGGTCGGTGCTCATCCCGGTGGCGCTCTACGGCTGGGCGCACGCCGCCGTCCGCGACCCCTGGGAGCGGTGGTGGGTGCCGACGGGCGGCGTGATACTCGCCCTCCAGGTGCTGTTCGTCGATATGGACGGTTCGACGGACGCGCTCCTCTGGCTCGCCTTCGTCTCGCTCGGCGTGGCCGTCGCCGTCGAGCGCGTGATCGCGTGGCGGTCGAGAGCGGCGAAGCGCCGCGGTACCGACGCGACCCGGACCACTCGACGACAGCGATGGACGGCCGTCGCCGTCGTCGCCGTCGTCGTGGTGCTCGTCCTCTCGGGGCTGGTCTGGGAGTTCGGCTCGCCGCGCCCGCAGTCGACGCTCCAGACGATGCAACAGGAGGCCGAGCCGGAGGGGGAGGATCTGCCGATAACGCCGGGAGACGCGGACGTTCCGTCGATGCAGACCATCTACTGGGAGCAGCTGAAACCCGACACCTGTCACTACCGGTTGAGTTGGAACGAAGTGCGGTGGATCGGGATGACCGACGACCGGCTTGACGCGCGCGATTGCAGCGGGTGGCCGAGTCGGACCGATCGCGGCTAGGGTCGGTATCTCGAGCGGATCGAAGAGCGACGGTCTGACACGCGGGGAGTCGACGGATCGGATCGGTGCGACCGGCGAGAATGGAACACCCGGGAGAACGGCGGCGAAAGTCGCTCGGGTTCGAGCGGCTACGCGCGTTCTCCCCCGCCGTCGCGGAGATTCGACAGTACAGACGAACTGCGTCCCCGCGACGCGTCAGGGTTCGGTCACTCGTTTACGAGATACGTGTAATAGTTGAACAGGTCCGTGTACGACGGCCGATCGAGATCGACGAGGGGCGTTTCGGTGGCCGATTCGAGTTCGGACTCGATCTGGGCGACGTCGACACCCGGTGACAGAAACCCTCGTACCTCGTCACCGCGCTGGAACAGTCGATTCCCGACCAGTCGCGTTTCGGGCGGGATCGCACCCCGCACTCGAACCACCGGCGGCAGCCGCTCGAGCAAGTCGGCCGGGGAGTCGTCGGCGATGAACCGGCCGTCCCGGAGAAACGCGATTCGGTCCGCGATCTGTGCGTCCAGCGGCGCGTGACTCGTGACGAGTATCGTCTTTGCCGCCGTCTGTAGCTCGAGGAGCAGGTCGTGAAGCGCTCGAATCGTCGCCAGATCGAGTTCGATAGTGGGTTCGTCGAGGACGTAGAACGGGACGTCGGCCGACAGCGTGATGGCGAGTTCGATCTTCCGTCGCATGCCGCCGGAGTAATCCCCGACGACGCGGTCGAGGTCGTCCTCGATCTCCAGTACCTCGACGAGGTCGTGCCACCGATCGGTGCCGTTCGGATGCAGGTCCTCGTAGAACTGGAGATTCTCTCTCCCGGTGAGATCGGGGTCTGCCATCGCGCCCTGGACCATGACGCTGATCTCGGATCGCGCTCGTGCGGGTGTGAGGTCGCCGAAGAGGCGCACGTGACCGCTGTCCGGAGCGAGACTCCCGGATAGACAGGACAGGAGTACCGATTTCCCGGCGCCGTTCGGTCCCATCACGAGGACGATCTCTCCGCGCTCGATCCTCAGGTCGATCCCCCGCAGCACGTCGTGATCACCGAACCGTTTTCGCACGTTCGATACGTCGACTACCGCGTTCGAGTTCGTCGTTTCGGTCATTGGTGTGTAAGTGGACAGTTCGATCCGTTCGTCGGCTATTCGTTCCCGTACGCGACCCGTCGCACGATCACCACTGAGATAACGAGTAACGCGACCGCGTATCCGAGCAGTAGTCCGACGTACTCGAGCGAGTCGGGCGCCTCCGGCGGCGTCATGGACTCGAGGTTCTCGGCGCCCACCCAGACGGCGATCTGCATCCGCGCCGCCAGCGAGTTCGGCAGGTAGTTCACCAGCTCGGCGCCGTCCGCGAGCATCTCCGGCGAGGAGCCGTTGAACCCCGTCACGAAGTACGCCATCAGCACGATGACGATGGCGATCGTCGTCAGCTGTTCCGGCTTCGTGATCGCGAGCGCGAGCACCATCGCGAGCGCCATCGCGATCAGACAGAACGAGACGAGCGTCAGTGCGAGAATCGCCACCGTCTCGAGCGTCAGCGGCCCGAACGCCCCGCCGTGGGCGTACGCCACCGCGATCGTGACGAGATAAGATGAGACGCCGAGCGCGGTGCCGGCGAGGAATCGCCCGGCGAGGTCGGCGGTCGGCGCGATGGGCATCGATCGGAATTTTCTGTATCGGTTCTCCTCGAGATCGCGAGCGAACGCGCCCGCGAAGACCGCGACGGTGACGGTGAACGCCCCGAACAGCCCGTAGTTGATCCCGTTGGCCGCCTTGAGCGGTCCGACGTCGGCTCCCGGCGGCAGGTCGACGAAGAACTCGATCGTCAGGAAGTACCACAACACCGGCCACGCGACGGTGAGAAAGACGATCATCTTGTTGCGACGCAACTGCTGTAACTGTCGGCGCGTGAACGTCCGCGTCTGGGCGATCCACGGCACTCGGTTTCGTCTCGTTGTCGTCATTAGTGATCTCTCGAGCGAACAGAGGAGTGAAACGAGGATAAGACGGCCAGCACGGTCGCCGGCGCGGCGTTCCTGCAGCAAGTTTTATATATGGGAGATCGGCTCACCCGCGGTATCTTGCGTTTCGAGCGGCGTGCGCTCGTCGCCGAACGGTCCCGACGAACGGCGGTCACCCGCGCTGGATCGGCGCTTCGGCCGTTCGCGGCCACGATCGTTTCGTCGCGACGACCGCGAGCCAGAAGATGACGACGGCGACGACCGGGTGGATCGCGGCGGTCAACGACCCGAACACGTGTGCCGTCGCGTACTGGGCACTGATGAGCGCGAACAGGCCGACTGGGAGCAGTCGCAACGGCCACGAGAGCCGGCCCAGAAAGGCGACGAACACCATGAGGAAGGGAACGACTTCGAAGAGGTGGACGAACGACGCGTGAAGCGTCCAGTTCTCCGGATCGACGAAGATCGCCATGCCTGCGATGTAGGTCTGGACGAGGACGCACGCGGCGAACAGTCCCGCCAGTCCACAGTACCCGTAGCGTCCCCACGACCGCTCGGGAGCCGTCATCTCACGCACGCTCCGCGACGGCGACCGCACCCTTCATGCCCGCCCGACGGTGCGGCTCGCAGACGTATCGATAGACGCCCGGTTCGTCGAACGCGTGCTCGAACGCGTGGCCCGCGTCTCGAGCCCGCTCGCTCTCGAACGCCCCGTCGACGTGGACGACGTCGTGGCGACCGCCGTCGCCGGTCCACTCCCAGACGACGGTCGTCCCGGGCCCGATCAGGATCGCTGCCGGATCGAACGCGAGACCGCCGTGTGAACCGACGGCGACGTCGACCTCGTCCTCGCTGCGAGCGTCGACGGTCCCGTCGTAGTTGTCGACGTCGTCGAACCAGTTTCCGTACTCCGGATTACCGCCGTCGTCGAACGAATCGCTGTACTCGTCGTCGCTCGCTCCGATAGCGTCGAGACAGCCGGCGACCGTTCCGACGACCGCGACGCCGGTGAGCGATCGGAGAACGTCCCGGCGTCGAGTGCTCGAGTATCGAACCGCTTCGTCTCGCCGGTCTGGAAGTGCTTTCATCGGGTCTACTCGAGGAACCGGGCGGAGATAACCCGGATAGCACGGTCGCTGGGACAGCGACTGTGCGTGAGGGTTTATACCGCTGCCGTCTCGAATCCGAGACTGAGGCGTACTCGGCGCTCGATCCGTTCGACGATCCGTCGACCCGCGTTCGGTCGACCCGCGGTCGGGTCGCGATGGCCGCCGATCACCCTCGGAGCGCACTCGTATGTCGTCACAGCCACCGTCCGATGCCCGCCCCTGGAGCACCGTTCTCGCCCGTGTGATCGTCCCGTCGGGGCAACGACCCCACAGACAGCTCTGCTATCTCCTCTTGATGTTCCCGCTCGGGGTCGTCTACTTCAATCTCGTCGTGGTCGGCTTCGCCACCGGTCTCGGGCTCGCAATCGTCGGCGTCGGAATTCCGATCCTCGTGCTGGTTCTCGTCGCCGCGACCGGCGTGGCCGCCCTCGAGCGAACGCTCGTTCGCGTGTTACTGGACGTCGAGGTCGCCGCCGCTCCCGTCGAGCGGAAGTCGGGACTGTGGGCGCGAACGATCCAGCTCGTGACCGATGGTCGGACCTGGAAGGCGAACGCGTACCTGCTGAGCGTCTTCGTCTTCGGGAGCCTCGCGTTCGGGCTGATCGGGTCACTGCTCGCGACGGCGTGGAGCTTCCTGACCGCGCCGCTGTATTACCGAGACGCGCCCGTCGTCGCGTACGGACCGGTTCCGCGCGGCGACGTCGCGCTCGATATCCTGTTCGGCTGGGACGATCTGCTGGTCGGCCTCACGACCACGTTTCGGCTCGGCTCGTGGCGGCTCGAGACGCTCCCCGAGGCGCTGCTCGTCGCCGGTTTCGGAGCCGTTCTCCTCCTCGTCACGGTCCGACTGGTCTCCGTGCTCGCAACGCTTTGGGGTCGGTACGCGCGAGTGATGTTGGTGGTGCCGAACTACTGGAGACCGTTCGGCCGGTAAGCGATCGAGGGTGGTCGAGGGGAGAAACGAGGCGGATAGGCGGTCCGAACGCGCAGTAACGTTACGCTCGAGTGAGCGCGTACAGAACCGCGAGCACGCCGACGAGGTGTGCGATCGTGACCGTCAACAGGATCGTCGCGTCCGACGCCGTCGTCAGCGAACTCAGCCCGTAATTGATTCCGGCGGGTACCGCGGTCAGAAAGCCGATTCCGACGGCCAGATACAGCATCGGCCGGCTCTCGTTGCGGCGGTAGCCGCGGTAGGCCAGCGACGCGACGAACAACCCGGCCGCGGCGACTACCGCCGCGAAGGCGAAGATCAACCCCTCGGGGCTCGTCGTCAGGGCCTGAACGGAGTGGATCGCCGCGCTCATTTTTTCACCCCGCCCGCGTCATCGTTCGGTCGCTCGGTTTCGCGTTCGTCTTCGGGTACGTGTCGACGTGGGACGCCGTAAATCGCGTAGAGTATCGCCCCGAGTCCGAGCAGTTTGCTGGCGTTCGCGACGGCCGATCGAACGACGTCCGTCCCGACGGCGGCGTTCGTCAGCACGAACTGGAGGACGATCGGTCCAGTCGCGAGCAGGACGAGACCGACGGCCAACCACAGCCGAGCGGGGTCTCTGTTTCGACGGTAGCCTCGAGCGATCACGTACGCGACGACGAGCGACGCTCCGGCGGTGACGACCAACCCGAAGAGCGCGAGGACGACGAGGAGCTCAGAGCCGCCCGTCGCCGTCTGGAGGAGTCCGAACGACCGCATGTCAGCGCAACCCCTCGAAGAGATCGGTGAACCGATCGGCGGCATTGTCGGATCGGTACGTCACGTCGAGTTCGAACGAACCGTCGACGAGTTCGATTTCGACTCGCTCGAGCCGTGCGGCGTAGGTCTTGTAGTGGTGGCCGTCCCGGTCGGGCTGGAGCCGTTCGTCGAGGAGGTCGTGCTCCTGTAGACGTTCGATCCGTCGATAGACCGTCGATATCGACGCGTCGCACGCCTCGCTCAGTTCGGCTGCGGACATCGCCTTCGTGCTCGTGTGAATGAGGATGGCATGTGCGTATTCGTCTTCGAACAGCGCGGCGAACTCCCGCACGTCGCTGTCCTCGATCATTCCACTCCGCGGTGACGTACGAACGTCCCTGGCGGCTCACGACCGTCTACACCGATCGATCCCAGCATACACTGGCCGACTGTCGGCTCGCGACCGACTTAAAACGTTAGTCACGGTCGCCGAGCCAGCGACTGTGGTGTGAACCGTCTCTGAAACCCGTGGCCGACTCGCTCGTCGAACGATCCGCACGGCAATTGAGACAGAATCGAACGGTGGTGGACAAACACACGCAAATGGTATCGAAATCCGCTCGAGTCCGAACGTGCGGACGTATTTCTCCCCGCCATAGTTGAAAATGCACATAACGAGCGGACATGGGAAAACGTTGTAACCACAGTGAGACAGTGAAGTTGATGCCCGTCGATAGATTCCGGTCGCGAGTGGAAACTAACAGGATTTAAGCAAGGTCGGAACGGCCGTTCGAATGGCTATGAAATTGCATGAGTATCAGGCGAAGCAGGTCTTCGCCGACGCTGGGATTCCGACGCCGGCGTCTCAACTCGCCTCCGACGTCGACGGCGCTGTTGCCGCGGCCGAGGAGATCGGGTATCCAGTCGCGATCAAAGCGCAGGTACAGGTCGGCGGCCGCGGGAAGGCCGGCGGGATCAAACTCGTCGACGACGCAGACGAAGCCCGCGAGGCGGCCGACGAGATTCTGGGGATGGATCTCAAGGGCTACCACGTCGGCAGCGTCCTCGTCGAGGGGGCGGTCGACTTCACCAACGAACTCTACGTCGGCATCACGATGGACCGCGGCGAGGGCAAACCCGTCGCGATGGTCTCGACGAAAGGTGGCGTCGACATCGAGCAGGTCGCCGAGGAGGACCCCGACGCCATCGCGCGCGAACACATCGACCCCGCCTTCGGGATGCACCCGTATCAGGCCCGCAAGGCAGTCTACGACGCCGGCGTCGATCAGGCGATCGCCCGCGACGTCTCGAGCGTCCTCACCACGCTCTATCAGCTCTGGGACGACCGCGACGGCGCCGACGCCGAGATCAACCCGCTGATGGTCACCGGCGACGACGAGGTCATCGCGGCCGACGCCGTGATGAATATCGACGAAGACGCGTTATTCCGCCAGCCCGAACTCGCCGAGATGGAGGCGGAAGCCGCCAGCACCGGCGACGAACTCGAGCAGAAGGCCGACGAGTACGACTTCGACTACGTCCGTCTCGAGGGCAACGTCGGGATCATCGGCAACGGTGCCGGACTCGTGATGACGACCCTCGACCTCGTCGACCACTACGGCGGCGAGCCAGCGAACTTCCTGGACGTCGGTGGCGGCGCGAAAGCCGACCGAATCGCGAACGCGCTCGATATGGTGTTCTCCGACGACAACGTCGACAGCGTCGTCTTCAACATCTTCGGCGGGATCACCCGCGGCGACGAGGTCGCCAAGGGGATCAACGAGGCGCTCGAGCAGTTCGACGAGATTCCCAAGCCGGTGGTCGTCCGCCTCGCCGGCACCAACTGGGAGGAAGGGATGGAGATTCTGAACGAGGACCTCGTGACGGTCGAACAGACCCTCGAGGACGCGGTCCAACGTGCTGTCGAGTACGCTGGGGAGGTGAACGAACAATGAGTGTGCTAGTCGACGACGAGACGCGCGTCGTGGTACAGGGCATCACCGGTGGGGAGGGCAAGTTCCACGCCGAACAGATGATGGAGTACGGCACCAACGTCGTGGCTGGTGCGGTTCCCGGCAAAGGTGGTCAGGAGGCCGCCGGCGTCCCCGTCTACGACACGGTCCACGAGGCCGTCGAGGAGGAGAACGCCGACACCTCGGTTATCTTCGTCCCGCCGGCGTTCGCCGGCGACGCGGTCTTCGAGTCGCTCGACTCGGATCTCGACCTCGCGGTCGCGATCACGGAGGGCATTCCGACCCAGGACATGGCTCGCGTCAACAAGCGACTCTCCGAGACGGACACCCGTCTCATCGGTCCGAACTGTCCCGGCCTCATCACGCCCGGCGAGGCCAAACTCGGCATTCTCCCCGGTAACATCTTCGCGGAGGGGAACGTCGGCCTGGTCTCCCGCTCGGGGACCCTGACCTACCAGGTCGTCGACAATCTGACCAACCGCGGCATCGGTCAGACCACCGCGATCGGTATCGGCGGCGACCCGATCATCGGCACGGACTTCGTCGACGCCCTCGAACTCTTCGAGGACGACCCCGACACCGACGCCATCGTCATGTGCGGTGAGATCGGTGGCGAGGACGAAGAGGAAGCCGCCGCGTTCATCGACGACTACGTCGACACGCCGGTCGCCGGCTTCATCGCCGGCCGTACCGCACCGCCGGGCAAGCGGATGGGCCACGCCGGTGCGATCGTCTCCGGCTCCGGGACGGGGACCGCCGAGAGCAAGATCAGCGCGCTCAACGACGCCGGCGTCCCCGTCGGCGACACCCCCGAAGAGGTCGCCGACCACATCGAAGGCTTCCTCTAGTAGACTCGAGTCGGTGCGGCCGCCGCTCTCGTTTTATCGGTAGAAGCTGATTCGGTTTCGGTGTGGAGAGCGAATCCGGAACTGATCCCGTCGATTCGCGACGTTCGCGTGAACGAGTCTCTGCGGAGTTACGGTGATTCGACGATAATTCCGTGCCAACGTTTGTTACGCTCTACGGACAATAGTCGCGTATGTCCGGACCCGACGACGAGGATGCCTCGACAGCCGAAGTCGCGGACGACGACGGCTTCGTCCCGGCGACCGTCGAGGACGCCAGCGGGTACGGACTGTCGCTCACACTGATCGGTGGCGTGTTGCTCGCACTGGCGTACTACGGCTACCTCGCGGTGACCGGCCCGCAGACGCTCGGTCAGGCGATTCCCGAACCGTTCTACCTCCTCGTCTTTGCGCTCCTGTTCGTCCTCGAGTTGTTTCAGAGCCGCGAGCGCGGGGCGATGGCGGTGGTTCGGGCGATCGTTCTGGCCATTTTCTACGGCGGGCTCACCGCGTTCGCGATCGAGGGCGGCTACTACCTCTGGAACACTCCCGAAGCGGCGCTCGACGGATTCGTCGGGGTCACCGTGCTGGCGGTGTCGCTGATCGTCGCGGCGCTGGCGTACTTTTGCTACCTCTCCGTGATCGAATCGAGCACGACGGATCGCTGACGTAGTCCCTTCCCGTCATCGCCCAGCTATTGCCCGCACCGCGGTGATGGTCGCTCGACTCGTCGGTTTCGACATGGTGTACATCGAGTGTGCGTCCTGCGGGTTCGACCACACGATTCCGGACCGCGAAGACGATCCGAGCGGCGGCACGCGGTGTCCGAACTGCGGTGAAAAACCGTACTCGGTTCGCCGGGACGGACTCGAGTGGCATCCCGAGCCGTGAGTGCTCGGGCAACGAACTGAAACGACCGATAACGGGACTGCGGAACGGGCGTTCGACCGCCGTCTCGCGGCGTTAGAACAGGCCGCCGAGTTTCGACCGGAGCCAGCCGAGGACGCCGGACGATCCGCCGTCCTCCTCCACCGTCGCCGGCACGTCGCCCTCGTCTCTGGCGACGAGCGCCGTTTCGTCCGACTCGAGCGTGTCGGTGTCTTCCGCGGACGTGGCAGTATCCTCCGTCGTGGTGGTATCCTCGGCCGTATCACTGTCTTCGAGTTCGAGGTCGCCGTCCTCGTCGGCAGCGAGTTCGGTCTCGTCTTCGGATTCGGTCGTGTCCTCATCCTCGAGCGCGGCGTCGGTCACCGTCTCAGTGTCGCTGGCAGTGTCGGAATCGACGTCCTCGTCGTCGTGCAGCGATTCCGTCTCAGTGTCCGCCTCGGTCTCGTCGGACTCGAAGATGGCACCGGTGTCCGTCTCGCCAGCGGCGGCGCCGGAGGATTCACGCTCGTTCGACTCGTTCTCCTCGTCGGTCTCGGGGGGCGATCCCGACTCCACCCAGAGAAACTCCTTCTCCTTCGATCGGCCGGTGAGCAGGAGATCCGCGAGTTCGTCGTCCTCGACGCGGAGGTCGTCGTCGATGTCGGGTTCCGGATCGGGTTCGTCCGCGCTCGCGATGATGTCTTCCGGACTCTCGTCGGCGAGCACCTCGTCGGCGTCGTCCTCGGCGTTGGCCCGAAGCTGACCGAAGACGTCCGCGGCCGTCTGGTCTTCGACGCCGCTCGCACCGGCGTCGCCCCCATCCTCGGTCGTGGACTCGGCTGTCGACTCGTCGTCCGCCCCCTCGAGTGACTCGTCCGCGAACTCCCCGAACAGTTCGTCGACACTCGAACCGGCGTCGAACGCGCCGTCACCCGAATTTGTTTCTATCGAACTATCAGTCATAAACTCCTTCCGTCCTACTACATTATCACGCACCTTTAATTTTTGGAATTTTTTCAGTCTCGAGCGATGATAGTGATACGGTATTAGCGTACCGGCCGTCCCGGCTTTTTCGGAGATAAGAAGTTGACAAGTAACCAGCCAGTGTCCCGTCAAGAGGTGGATTCTCAAAATCGAGCGCCCAGCGGATCGTTCGGTGTACTCAGTCGTCGTACGAACACCGATCGTTACACCCGCCAGAACAGCCACAGTCCGATGCGCTTCCACAGGTTCCACAGCCGGTCCACTGGTACGCGGCGGCGGCCATGACCAGTCCGAGAACACCGAGTACCTGTCCGGAGACGGCTCCAGCGATCGGAAGCGTGACGACGTCGGTACTCACGATCGTGATAGCGCTGTAACCCGCGAGAATACCGACGGCGAGTCCGACGAAGAGTTGCACGCTGATCCCGTCGCGGATTCCGGTCCAGAACCTGCTCACGATCGATCGTACGCTCGTTGTCATCGACTCAATAACAGTTCGAGAAAACGCTCTATAAACGCTTTGGTGGCAATTCATTGATGGCTTCCGCTACGCGCAGCGACGTCGAGGACGACGGAAACGTCGGCGAAATATCGTCGTCAGGCCGTGATATCGACCGACGGGACCTGACGCAGCTGTCTCGCAATTGTCGTGAGGATCCACAATCGTTATAGTCTCGTCAACCACTACTCGAATCGTGGTTTACGAAACGGACAACAAGACGGTCGACGACGCACTCGAGCGCGTGCTGGCCGGCGAGCGACTCGATCGGACCGACGGGCTCGCGCTGATGGCCCAACCGGTCGATGCGCTCGCGGCGGCCGGCGCGGCCGTGCGCGATCACTTCGGCGACGGCACGGTCGACGCCTGCTCGATCGTCAACGCGAAGGCGGGCAACTGCGCCGAGGACTGCGGCTTCTGTGCGCAGTCGGTCCACTTCGACACCGGCATCGACACCTACGGCTTCCTCGGCCCCAGGAAGATCCTCGAGGCCGCGACACGCGCCGAACGCGACGGTGCCCAGCGATTCGGCATCGTCGTCGCGGAGAAGGGCGTCTCGAAGGAAAATCGTCCCGAAGAGTGGGAGGAGGTCCTCGAGTCGATCCGCCTCGTCCGCGACGAGTGCGATCTCGAGGTCGACGCCTCCCTGGGCATCCTGACCGAGGAGGAGGCCGCGATTCTCGCCGACGAGGGGATCAACCACTACAATCACAACATCGAGACCTCGCCGCGGTACTTTCCCGAGATCGTCGGTTCTCACAGCTTCGAGGATCGGGTGGAGACGCTCAAGATAGCGAAGGCGGCCGGGATGGACCTCTGTGCCGGCGTCATCCTCGGGATGGGCGAGACGCCGACCGACCGCGTCGACGCGGCCATCGCCTTACAGGAGATCGGTATCTCCTCGCTCCCGGTGAACGTCCTCAATCCGGTCGCGGGGACGCCGCTCGCCGAGCAGGGCGTCGAGATCACCACCGAGGAGATCGTCGAGACGGTCGCGGTGTACAAACTGCTCCACCCCGAGTCCCGCGTTCGGCTGACGGGCGGCCGCGAGGTCAATCTCGATCCCGACGAGCAGCATCTACCCCTCGAGGCGGGTGCCGACGGCCTCCTCACTGGGGACTACCTCACGACGGAGGGCCAGTCGCCGGGCGAGGACTTAGAGATCGTCGAACGCGCAGGGCTGGAGCCCAATATGGAGACCAACGAGTTCGACCCGGAGGAAGTCAAGGCTCGCGGCGCGGAGGGAGCGGAGTCGTCGACCGAGACGACGGCGAGTACGGGTGCAGAACCGAGCGACGACTGACGACCAGCAGACATTCGAAACACAACAATGGACGACATCACGTTTGCAGTACTCGGAACGGGAGGTATCGGCCGGCGAGCGCTCGAAGTGAGCCAGCACAAAGACCACCTGACGCCCGTCGCGGCGTGTGACCGCCACGGCACCGCGATCGACGTCGACGGGCTCGACGTGGACGAACTGCTGGCGGCGACGGAGGGGAACATAGACAACGAAGTTGCGACCGACGGCGGAGCCGGCACGGCGACTGCCGACGGCGAGAGCGGCGTCAAACAACACGGCGAGGACAGGGGTGTCGTCGCCTCGAGTCAGGCCCGCCCCAGCGAGGATTCCATTCGGGATATCATCGACCACGGCGACGGGATCGACGCCGTCCTGCTGGCGCTGCCGAACTACGAACACGACTTCATCCCGCGCGTCGCCGACCGCTTCCTCGAGGGCGGCTACTCGGGCGTGCTGATAGACGTGCTCAAACGCTCGCGCGTGATCGGCATGCTCGACGACCGTAGCCAGGCGTTCGAAGAAGCGGGCGTCACATTCGTCTGTGGCGCCGGTGCGACGCCCGGCCTGCTCACTGGCGCAGCGGCACTCGCCGCCCAGTCGTTCGTCGAGGTCACGGACGTCGAGATCTGGTGGGGCGTCGGCCTCAAATCGGGCTACGAGGACAACCGCGGCACCGTCCGCGAGGACGTCGCCCACCTCCCCGAGTACGACATCGAGACCGCTCGAGACCTCTCGGACGCGGAGATCGAGGCGATCATCGACGAGCACGATGGCGTCATCGAGTTCGAGGATATGGAACACGCCGACGACGTCCTGCTCGAGCGCGCGGGCGTCTGCGACGTCGAGGACGTGACCGTCGGCGGCGTCCTCGACGTCCGCAGCGACGAGAAACCGACGACGACTACCGTCAGCGTGACGGGGACGACCTTCGACGGCGAGACGGCGACGAACACCTTCCGACTGGGCGACGAGACGAGCATGGAGGCGAACGTCAACGGGCCGGCGCTCGGCTACCTGAAGACCGGCGTCCGGCGAAATCGTGCGGGCGAGTACGGCGTCTTCGGCCCCGCCGAACTGATGCCCGGATTCTGACGCGGGAGCGACTGCACCGTCTCTCCGCCGCGTCGGTCCTCGGTACCGGACCCGTATCGATCGAGATTACCGCCCAGAGGCCGTCACGGTGGGGAGCACGGTTTCGAACACCGACTTAACGCGTGCAAAACAGAACCGTGAGAGTCAAACCATGGCACTGACACCGTACATCCGAATGGAAGACCGCGGGTTCGACCTCGAGGACCGACTCGATACCCTCGAGGAATCTGATCTGAAACGAACGCTCTCCCCCGTCGACCGGGTCGCCGAGCGGGGCTACTTCGCACCGCCCTGCGGCGGCGAGCTACCGGTCCTCGACTCGGACGAGGCGCTGGTGTTCGCCTCGAACAACTATCTGGGTCTGACCGACGACCAGCGCATTCAGGACGCGGCCCGGCAGGCCGCCGCGACCGTCGGCACGGGCGCCGGCGCCAGTCGACTCGTCACGGGTGACACGATGGTCCACCAGGATCTGGAACGGGTGCTCGCCGAGACGAAAGGGACCGAGCGAGCACTCGCCTTCTCGTCGGGGTACGCCGCGAACGTCGGGACGATCACGGCGCTCGAACCCGACGTGATCTTCTCCGACGAGTACAACCACGCGAGTATCATCGACGGCTGTCGGCTCACGGACGCCGAATCGATCGTCTACAGCCACTGTGATTCGACGAGCCTGCGAACGAAACTGGAAGAGCGAGCCAGAGCCGCCGACGACGCGGACGAATCGTGGCTAATCGTCACCGATTCCGTGTTCAGCATGGACGGTACCGTCGCACCGATCGCGGAGATCTGCGACCTCGCAGAGGAGTTCGGCGCGTGGGTGATGGTCGACGAGGCCCACGCGACGGGACTCTACGCGAACGGCGGCGGCGTCGTCCAGTCGGAGGGACTCGAGGATCGCGTCCACGTCCAGATGGGAACGCTCTCGAAGGCGCTAGCGAGTCAGGGCGGCTACGTCGCGGGGAGCGACGAGTTGATCGAGTGTCTCTGCAACGACGCGCGATCGTTCGTCTTCTCGACCGGCCTCGCGCCGCCGGCCGCGGCGGCCGCGAGCGAGGCGCTCCACGTCGCCCGTCACAGCGACGTTCGGGAACGGCTCTGGGAGAACGTCGCTCACCTGCGGGACGGCCTCGAGTCGATGGGATTCGAGGTCATCGGCGACTCGCAGATCCTCCCCATACTCGTCGGCGACCGGCGGGACGCACTCGCGCTGGCCGACGGACTCCGCTCGCGAGAGATCGTCGCGCCGGCGATCCGTCCGCCGACGGTGCCGGAGGGGACGAGTCGAATCCGCGTCGTCCCGATGGCGACCCACGACCGGAGCGACATCGTCGCCTGTCTCGAGGCGTTTCGAGCCGCGGGCGAGGACGTCGGCATTCTTTGAGGACCGGACTATGAGCGATACCAGCACCACGATCGCGATCGTCGGAACCGATACCGGCGTCGGAAAGACCGTCGTGACCGCGGGCATCACCCGCTGGCTCCGCGAGAACGGCGCGGACGCGCGGGCGATCAAACCCGCACAGACCGGCTTCCCGCCGGACGACGACGCGGGATTCGTCGCCGACGCGTGTGGCGACCCCGACGCCGCGACCTGTCCGCGCTATCTCGAGCCGGCGCTCGCACCGCGCGTGGCCGCGGCCGAAGCCGGCGAGACGCTCACGTACGACTCGATTCTGACCGCGTGCAAGGATGCGATCGCGGACACGCCGCTCCCGATCGTCGAGGGGATCGGCGGGCTTCGGGTGCCGCTGGCCGAGGACCGCGAGGTGATCGACCTCGTCGCCGACCTCGAGGCGACCGCAGTCGTCGTCACCCGATCCGGACTCGGCACGCTGAACCACACGGCGCTGTCGGTCGAGGCGCTCGAGCGCCGCAGCGTCAAGATCGCCGGCATCGTCTGCAACGAGTACGCGGGAGCGACCGTCGCAGAACGAACCAACCCCGCCGAACTCGAGCGCATGACCGGCTACGACGTCGAAACGGTGCCGCCGCTCGAGGGGGAGACGCCGCGAGCGCTGGCTACCGGCGTCGAAACCGCGCTCTCGTCGGGGTTTCTGGAACGGTTTTTGATCGGAGACGGCTGACGGGATCAGGGAGAAACCGTGTGATCAATCGGCCGACGGCGCGGGTCGTTCGTCGTTGAGAACCGTCGGCTCGTCCTCGAGCGTCGTGTCGGCGACGGTACCGGACAGTTCGACGAGCGTCGCGACGATTTCCGACTTCCGATGCTCGACCTCGAGATGGACGTGGAGCTCCGTCCGGTCAGCGTACGTCTCGGTACAGAGGGGGCAACGGTGTTGGTCAGTCATCCGTTCGATCACCGGTAGCTAGTGTCACCCTTCTCCAGATTAATAGTGTCGATCGTACAACAATCCGATATATCCGCAGAGAGACTGTATCCGAGGATGCGATGATCCTACATGAAGTCGCTCAGCCCGGACTGGTCCTCGTCCGGTTCGGGGTCGTCGCTGGCCGACTCTGAGTCGACATCGTCGCCGACGTCAGTCGATCCGGTCGTCGCCGTGAGCGTCTCCTGGTCGTCCGAACCGTCGCTTGACTCCGTACCAGTACCGGGACTCGTCTCGGTGCCGTCGCTCGAGTCCGCGTCGGCGTCGACGCTCGAATCGCCGTCGTCACTCGAGTCGCCGGCGTCGAAGAACGCGGACCCCGAGTGTTCGACCGTCTCCTCCGCGAGCAGGTCTTCGGCGTCCTCGACGACCGACTGAACTTTGTTGGTGTCTTTCCCGCTGCCGGTGACGAACGACACCTCCGATTCGTCGAGGTCGTAGGTCGCGGCCATCCGGACGGTGAGGTCGCGGTTCGTGCAGTGATGGGTCATCGCCGAGAGGAACGGGAGGATCTCCCGGCGCGCGGTGGCGACGCTCGTTCCTTCGCGTTCGGCGATGCGTTCCGCGATGGAATCCCGCGTATTCCGGGTTCCCTTGGTGCGGCCGAGTTTCGACCAGTAGCTCGGCGGACCGTAGCGGGTCCACCCGCCCTTGTTTCCGCGACGCGAGGCGGCGACGCCGGCGGTCATGTTGTCCGTCGCGTACCGCCAGAATGAGTAGTTCTGCGTGGCACGGACGCGTCCGAGCCAGCGGTCGGCGTTCGCGAGGTAGCCGTAGGCGTCGGCCAACTCCGGGCCCTCGTAGTCCTTCGGCATGTTGTCCTCGATCCAGTTCAACATCTCGTCGGGGTTCTCGTCGACGTCGTAGGACGCCCGCAGCGCCTCCTCGGCGGTCGCCTCCTTGATGACCGTGTCGAGGAAGTCGAAGATCCCCTCGGTCCGGTCGCGCTGGCTCGTGACGACGTCGTCGACGGTCAGCCGATCGGCTTCTTCGGCGACCGCCTGCAGGTCGTTGACGGCCGAGCGCAGGTCGCCGCTCGTCGACTCGGCGATCTTTTCGAGGGCCTCCTCCTCGAACTCGACGCCCTCGCGCCGGCAGATGTCCCGCAGCACGGGCACGATAGAGCGCTTCGAGACGTCCCGGAACTCGATCGTCTCGCAGGCGTTGCGCAGCGACTTGCTCATGTCGTAGAACTCGTTGGCCACGAGGACCACCGGCTGGTTGGCCTCCTTGACGACGCGGGTGACCTCTCGAGACCCCCCGTAGTCGGCGTTGCCGTGGAAGTTGTCCGCCTCGTCCATGATCACGAGTCGACGGCCGGCGCCGCCCGCCGTGAGGGTCCCGCTCTTCGAGGCCTCGCCGGCGATGCGTTCGATCACGTCGGCCCCGCGGCTGTCGCTGGCGTTGAGTTCCATCACCGGCCACCCCATGTCGTTGGCCAGCGCGTGAGCCGCGGAGGTCTTCCCGATGCCCGGACTCCCGTGGACGATCACCGACTTCCGGTGGTCGTCCCAACTCTTCGCCCACTCCTCGAGTTTGTCGCGGGCCTTGTTGTTTCCGCGTACCTCCGACAGCGTGGTCGGACGGTACTTCTCGGTCCAGTCGCTCATTGGAGTGTGGTTGGGGTGAGTCGCGTTTAGTGGTTGCGGAGCGTCACTCCTCGTCGATCGTCTTCAGGTCGAGACGGGACGTAACGTCTTCGTACGTGTCGTCGCTCGAGACGATAGTATCGCCGTCCGATTCGACGAGGTGGAGCGCGTCGAACGGCGTGAATCCGTGATCTTCGACGTAGGTTGCCGCGGCGACGACCGTATCCACGTCCCCGCGTACGTCGACGAGGGTGGCAGCGTTCGTGACGACGCGTTCGGTATCTCGGTCCTCTCGGTAGGCGACCATGAGGAGTTCGATGAGCGTGAACTGCGACGTCCACAACTCGTCCCGCTGGTCCCGGTACACCGACTCGGCGGCATCGCCGAGCCAGTCGTCGTCCTTGATCAGGGCGAGGAGGAAATCCGTTTCCGCGTACATTTACCGTCCGCCCTCGTCGAGCGCTGCCTCACGCGCCTCTTCACGAAGTTCGTCGGCCGACTTCTCGACGTCCGCGAACTCGTCTCTGAGTGCCTTGAGCGGGTCGTCGGCGACCGGCACTAACTTGATCCCGTCGGGAAGCTGCACGATGTGATACCGGTCGCCGTATCGCTCTCGGACTTCCTTCGGGAGCGTGAGACGACCGCGGTCGTCCAGCGCTACGTCGGACATATCTCGGCGTACGGTGGGCGAAAGTAAAAACATTCCCCAGATGAGCCACGATACCCATCACCTGTCGGAACGCGTCCCCTCATCCACGAACGAACCACAGGTATTCTCAGGATAGCCGATACATCGCACGTCCATCACGTTCTACCGATCACCAGGTACAGTCGCTCATTGAAGTGTGGGTGGGGTGAGTCGCTAGCGGTTGCGGAGCGTCACTCCTCGGTAACGGAGTTCCGATCGAGACGCGGTGCGAACGACTCGGCTGCCTCATCAGTCGTTCGAGTCCCACGACCCCGAACAACTACCGCGTAGCTAGCCTCCTCGAGACCAACTGTTCGTTACCGACATCGGTAATCGTATCGTACTCCGTTTACATCCGTCTCGGAACGTGATCGGTTAGACGGCATAAGCACATTCATGAAATTTTTGATATCGTGTGTGCGTGAAAGTTGAATAGTGCCGTTATACGCCGCCATAGACCGGTCAGATAGGACATGATGAACATAATCAGATGTGACAGATTAGACATAGTTTGATGTGTGGTGACCACGATACGTCGGCTATGGAACGGCGCACGTTTATCGCGACCGCGGGAATCGGGATCGGAGTCGGGGTCGCTGGCTGTCTGGATGCTGGGGGGACCGCTGACGAGGGGGACGAGACGACGGCGATCGACGAGGGCGATACCGAGAGCCACGGGTCGACGACGATCCCCGCGACGTTCGAGGTAGCGTCGACGGCGACGAACTCCCCCGTCGGGGGCGGGGAGTTGCTCGTCGTGGATGCGACGATCGAAAACGTCGGCGACGAGGAAGGAACGACCGACGTCGACCTCGTCGTCGGTCACACTCCCGCCGTCGAAGACAGTCAGATGCTGACACTCGGACCGGGCGAGACGGCCGATCTCACTCTCGAATTTCAGGCGGGCTACCCCGCGGGCGATACCGAGGAGTTCCCCGTCTGCGTGGACACGGGGGCCCACGAGGCCTGCGAGACGGTCGTCGTCGGGGAAGAGGGCGGAAACGGGGACCCCGATCCCGGGGAGGACGTCACGTTCGAATCGTGCGAGCGAGCG
Source organism: Natronorubrum halobium (assembly GCF_051351675.1). Taxonomy (NCBI): domain Archaea; kingdom Methanobacteriati; phylum Methanobacteriota; class Halobacteria; order Halobacteriales; family Natrialbaceae; genus Natronorubrum; species Natronorubrum halobium. Next base: position 3,294,950 of record NZ_CP195595.1, on the reverse strand, counting down.
ATCGTTAGTGGAACGTTCGAGGAGGGCGACATCGCCTACGCGAGTACGGGATTCTACACGGAGTCGGGCTTCGGCAATACGATCATCGAGGACGGCATTACCATCGGCGAGGACGTCGCGCCGTTTACCGGAACGATCACCTTCGAAATTGCGGACGAGCGGGCCGTCTCCGAGGGCGTAGACGGAGTCATCGTCACCGTGCCCGAATACGGGGAGTACGGTACCGCGATCACCGGACTGACGACCGATCCGGACGACTACGTCGGGGCCGGCATCACCCACTCGAATCCGCACGCGGAGGAGTGCCTCGCCGAGTTCGAATCCGAGTGGGAAGACGAGACCGGCCAGAACGGGGACCCGATCCCCGCGACGTTCGAGGTGACGTCGATGGCGACGAACTCCCCCGTCGGGGGCGGGGAGTTGCTCGTCGTCGACGCGACGATCGAGAACGTCGGCGACGAGTCCGGGACGACCGACGTCGACCTCGTCGTCGGTCACGATCCCGCCATCGAAGACAGCCGGATGCTGACGCTCGAGGCGAGCGAGACGGCCGACCTCACCCTCGAGTTCCGGGCGGGCTATCCCGCGGGCGACAGCGAGTCGTTCCCCGTCTGCGTCGACACGGGGGCACACGAGAGTTGCGAGACCGTTACGGTCGAGTGAGTCACGACAGGAGCCCGGTTCGCAGCGGCAGGTAGCGCAGGCGCTAACTGTCGCGACGCCGAACGGCCAGTATGAACGTCGCGATCGTCACCGTCGGCGACGAGTTGCTCGCCGGCACGACGACGAACACGAACGCCGCCTGGCTGGCGACCCGGATAACCGAGCGCGGGAGCACCGTCGAGCGAATCCTGACGATCCCCGACGATCGAGCGCTCATCGCCGACTACGTCGCTCGCTGGGCCGACGCGTTCGACGCCGTCATCGTCACCGGCGGGATCGGCGGCACGCCCGACGACGTCACCGTCGAAGCCGTCGCGGACGGACTGGGCCGCGATCTCGTCGTCCACGAGCGGATCAGGGATCGACTGCTCGAGAAGGCCGCAGCGTTCCGCGACGAGAATCCGGACCTGGTCGACGAGTACGATCTGGACCTCGATCTCGACGCCGCGGCGTCGATCCCCGAGGGCGCGACGCCGCTCGTCACCGACGCGGGGTGGGCCCCGGGCTGCGTCGTGGACAACGTCTACGTCTTCGCCGGCATCCCCGACGAGATGCAGGAGACGTTCGAGGCGGTCGCCGACGAGTTCCGGGGCGACGCCGTCGCCCGAACGGTTTACACGCCCGCACCCGAGGGGTCGCTGCACGATGCGCTCGAGGGCGTGACCGACGAGTTCGACGTCACCGTCGGCAGCTATCCGCGCAGCGAGGATCGCCCGGGTCGAATTCGCGTGCGCGGCACGAACGAGCACACGGTCGAGGCGGCGATAGCGTGGTTCGAGGATCGCGTCGAAACGACCGACTCGCCTGCGTCGGAGTGACGGTAATCCGGACCGGCGCTCACCGATAGAGAGAGAGATAGAGCATCCCGAACCCGACGATGAAGGGGACCGTCTCGGCGATGTAGAACACCGTCGGCGCCGACGAGAGTTGTGAGTTGATCGTCGTGAGTCCGACGCCCATACTGAGAAACGCGAACCCGATGAACGCGGACTCCAGTCGTTTCGATTTGGTCTGAGTGTACGATTGAAAGCTAATGAGCGTCAGTCCGAGCGAGAGCGCGAAGACGGCCATCTGCATCAACATCAGCACCGCGTCGGTTATCTCGTTCATTCGGACTCACCGATCCACGGCTGCAGCGTGCCTCCGACCGGAGAGTGAGGTGTGCCGTACATCTGTCGGGTGTTATTTCACACCGAGTTCGTCCCAGAGCTTCGTGAACCGGTCCGGGAGGTTCTCTTCCCGAAAGATACGCACGTCGTACTCGTCGTCTTCCAGCGAGATGACGGTGCTGTTGAAGTTACACGTGTACTCCTTGTAGTGGTTCCCGTCGTCCGCGACGAGGGTTCGATCGTCGATCAGGTCGTTCTCCTCGAGCAGTTCGAGGCGTCGATAGATCGTCGGCTGGGAGAGCTCTAGTCGTTCGGCGAGTTCTTTCGCCGAGCCGGGTTTGCGGCTGACCGAGGCGAGGACGGTTCGAGCGTGCTCGTCCCCGATTGTATTCAGAATTTCCTCGATAGAGGACTCGTCATCCATATGGTCTGCGTTGGGGGACTCATAACAAAAGGTTTTCCGGGTAACGCTGAAACTCAGTTCGTCGAATAGGTCGGCGAACGAACGACCGCCAGTGACGGGGAATCGGATCCGAACGGGCTGTAACCGGAGGTTCGATTCCAGCAGTTGGCGTTGACCCACTAATGACTTGTTTCTGATACGTCGGTGATCGAGCGGGGTATTTTCAGTTTGAGATAACACCTATTTATACCCCTTCTCGCGCTCCGAAGCCAGTGACGCCGATATATCGTGGATGGCTCTAATGGGCAGATATGGCAACGACAGGTGGCGTATCAAACGGGATGACCGAACCGTGTGACGTCTGTGAAACCAACACCCTTCACGAGGTTAGCATCCAGCTCGTGACAGAAAGCATGAACGAAGACAACGCGCAGTACTCTCGCGAACCCTACCGAGTTCGGGAGTGCACACGGTGTGGCAACCGCGACAGTCAACGAATGAACAACGCGTAACCAGTTCGTATTCCCTTACTACTGGTTTTTCTCGGCGTTTCGAGTCGTCTCGAGGATTCGGAACGCCACGGTTAGGAAACTGGCGACGACGAGCACGAGCTGTTCCCCGGTCTCCGCGACCGGGAACGTTCGTTCGGCACCCGAGGACGACTCGCCCGGCGTCGGATTGAATCCGGTCGAGTAGTACATCTCTTCCGTCGACCCCCGTACCGTCGACTCGTCCATCGCTCCGGTTACGGTGTCGAACTCGACGAACGTCTGGACGATACCGCGGTGGTTCGAGACGATCAGTTTTCCAGAGAGGTCGTAGAACTGGTCGTGCAGCGGCCAGAGGAGATTCACACCGGTGTAAAAGGCATCCAGCAAGACGTGTGCGAGTAGTACCGTGACGAGGGTAACCCAGGCGATCCGATAGCCGTACGCACCCCAGCGCTCGAGAACGAACGACGATTCGCGAAGTGTGACGTCCCAGAGGAGCACGACGGCCGGGACGAGCACGATCCAGACGTTGTGAAACAGCGCCCGGTGTGCCCCCGGCATATAGAACCCGATCAGCGTATCGAGGTCGACACTCGCCACGACGAACATAACGAAACAGATCGCCTTCGCGTCGAACCGATCGCCGAGTAACGCCGTCCCGAGTAATCCACCGAGGGCGACGTGAACGACAACAGATGGCATACCACCCGTTGCCACAGTATCGCGTTTCAGTCTTGGGCTCGTTTTCGTCCAGAGAGACAGTTTATTGACAGATACGGTGACTGTCATCTCGACGAACCGTCGACGACGACTCGTATTCAGTAGCTACTTGAGTCGACCGTCCGACCGTCGCGTATGAGCGGCCGTGGGCCAAAACGAGAACTCGCGGAGAAGATAGCCGGGGAGATCACGCTGAGCGACGATCCCGGCGCCACCTTGCGCAAGTGGCGGACCGATTTCGATATCTCGCAGACCGATCTGGCGTCGGAGCTGGACATCTCGTCGTCGGTCATCTCCGATTACGAGAGCGGGCGCCGCGAGAGCCCCGGTATCGGCGTCGTGCGGCGACTCGTCAGGGGATTGCTGGCGATCGACGAACGACGGGGCGGCGACCGCATCCGACAGTACGGTCGTGTCCTGTCCGCCGGCTTCGACAGCGACGTCGTCTACGACCTCCAGGAGTACGCGACCTCGATCCCACTCACGCGACTCCACGACGACCTCGACGCGACCGTGGTCTCCCCGGGCAACACCGATCACATCAGCGGCCACACGGTGATCGACAGCATCGAGGCGATCACCCGCCTCTCGAGCGAGGAGTTCTTCCGACTCTACGGCCAGAGCACGAATCGCGTGCTGGTGTTCACCAACGTCACCCGCGGCGAAGGCGTCGGCATCGCCCTTCGAGTGCTCAACCCGACGCCGAACGCCGTGATCCTCCACGGCCTCGAGGAGGACGAACTGTGGGACCACGCGGCGGAACTCGCCCGCATCGACGGCTACTCGCTCGCCGTGACGAACACGGGGTTAGACGAGATACTCGAACGACTCGCCGGCCTCGAGTGAGGAAGAGCGATGCTCGAGCGCCTCGACTGGACGGAGCGACTGACGGTCGCGGTGACGGCCGTCTTCGCCGTCACGATGGCGGTGACGATCTGGCTGAACAGCGCGGTCCTGTGGGTGATCTGGGGGGCTGCGATGGTGGTCCTCGCGGGTAGTGCGCTCGTCCTGGTGAACCGGTCCGACCGACCGTCGGACGGGACTGCGGACTGAACCGATTCGGTTAGCCGTGTCCGGCCAGGAGCCACAGGAGTCCGAGACCCGTCCCTGTCGACGCGACAGCCGCGAGCGCACAGCCAGTGACCGTTCGCCCGAAGTGTCGCTCGACACGGCATTCACAGCCGCTGGCGACGACGAATTCTGCGAACGAGTCGCCGTTCGTGATCGTCGAGAGCGTCGTCGAACGTGACTCGATCGCCGACGTCCGTCCGGATCCGGCGTGGCTCTCGTGGTCGTCGGAATTCCCACGCACAGTGACCGCCGCTTCGTCGACCGATTCGACGGTCCGTTCGGGACGAGCGACGCCGATGACCGACAGTTCGTCACCCGGTTCGATCCTCGTTTCTCGGTAGCGCTCTCGGTGCTCGGTCGGCTCGTACTCGGTCTCACGGACGAGATACCGGAGCAGCGAACCGGACGGGCGGTCGCCGCCGGGGACGACCGTCGTCGTCTCGGTCTCGAGTCGGAGCGCGGCGTCCGTCGGGTCGACGGCGACCCGGCCGGTCTCGTCCTCGAGGGCGAACGTCGTTCGGACGTCGTCGACGGGAATCGTTTCACGAAACGCCGACGAGAACAGGTCGGTGGAACCGCCGGTCCCGGAGCTGTCGTCGTTCGGCGTCGACTCGTCTTCGAAGAGGTCTCGAGCGACGGTCAGCTCGTAGCAGACGGCGTCGCGACCGGAGAGAGGTGCTTCGAGCGAGTCCGTCGACGCTCGAACCGTTCCCGAGACCTGAACGCGGCCCGTCTCGACGTCGCCGGCGTCGACGACGGCGGTCCGGCGGACGGCGGCGTACGACCGGAGAGCGGTCACCGCGCCGCCGGCGTAGTAGAATCCGGACCAGACCGCGGCGAAACCACCGACCAGCAGAACGATAGCCAGCCGTCGTTCGCCTCGAGAGCCGCCGAGAGGAACCGGGTACGTGTCGCCGAGCGCGAACGGGAGCCAGGCGACGACCGTCGCGAGCAGCGTGAGCAACGCGTACTGGCGGATACCGAGGTCGATGCGCTGGCTCCAGGGGAGCCCGGAGCTCTCGCTGTACGCGGCGAGACCGACGCCGACGAACCAGACGTGGAGGAGCAAGAGAAGTGCGAGGAGGTCCAGTCCGGTGATCGGCGAGAACGCGACGGCGCCCGGTGACGTTACCGACATAGTCTCCTACTACGGACGCTGAGATGTGAGAGAAGATACAGCTTTCGGAGTGACGGCGCCGGGTTCGCGTGCGTCGGCGCAGGGCGACACTCAGGCGATCTGCTCCTCGTACTCCTCGGCGCTCAGCAGGGCCTCGAGTTCGTCGGTATCGTCGGCGTCGATCTCGAGCATCCAGCCCTCTCCGAAGGGATCCTCGTTGACGAGTTCGGGGGCGTCGAACAGGTCCTCGTTGACGGCCGTTACCTCGCCGCTGACCGGCGCGTAGAGGTCCGAGACGGCCTTGATGGACTCGATGACGCCGAACTCCTCTTCCTGCGTGAGGTCGTCGCCCTCGTCGGGGAGTTCGACGAAGACCACGTCGCCGAGTTCGTCCTGCGCGAAGTCGGAGATGCCGACCCGGACGGTGCCGTTTTCCTCGAGTGCCCACTCGTGCGATTCCAGATAGCGTCTGTCGTCGGAAATTTCGAAGCTCATAGTTATACGGTATCGATGAACGGCGTCGTTTCAACTCTTGCCTTTTTGGACTGACCGCGGACGACGACCTGCAGGGTCGTTCCCGGCTCCGCGTACTCGGTCGGGACGTAGCCGAGACCGATCGCTTTCTCGAGCGACGGGCTCATCGTCCCGCTCGTGACGGTGCCGACGACCCGGCTCTCGCTGTTCGTGATGTCGTAGCCGTGACGGGGGACGCCGCGGTCGATCAACTGGAAGCCGACGAGTTGCTCCTCGACGCCCGCCTCGCTGACCTGCTCGAGGGCGTCCCGACCCACGAACTCGGTGTCCAGATCGACCGTGAAGCCGATCCCGGCCTCGTAGGGGGTTCGCGGGTTCGACTCGAGATCGAAGTCCTGGCCGGCGAGCAAGAGTCCGGCCTCGATCCGCAGCGTGTCTCGAGCGCCCAGGCCGCAGGGCTGGCAGTCGAACAGCGACCAGATCGCCTCGGCTTCCGACCAGGGAACGATCAGTTCGAAGCCGTCCTCGCCGGTGTAGCCCGTCCGGGCAATCCAGCACCGAACGTCGTCGATCGTCCCGTACTGGGCCTCGAACCGGGAACGGTCGGTGACCGACTCCTCGGTTACGTCCGCGACGAGATCGGCGGCGTTCGGTCCCTGAACCGCGAACATGGCGTACTCGTCGGTTCGGTTGTCGACGGTCGCCTCGAGGTCCCACTCGTTCCGGTAGCTGATCCACCGCTCGTGGGTCGCCTCGTCGGTTCCGGCGTTGGGAACGAAGAGGTAGGTCGACTCGCCCGCTCGAGACGCCTCCGACGTCTCGCCGTCCGGCAGCCGGTAGACGACGGTGTCGTCGATGATGATTCCCTCCTCGTCGGTGATCGCGGCGTACTGGGAGTCACCGACCGCGAGTCGGCCGACGTCGTTCGAAGTGAGCCGTTGCATCAACTCGGTCGCGTCCGGTCCGGTGACGTGAATCTGGCCCATGTGCGAGACGTCGAAGACGCCGACATCCTCGCGGACGGCCTCGTGTTCCGTTCGAATCGAATCGAACTCGACCGGCATATCCCAGCCGCCAAACTCCGTGAACTTCGCGCCTCGTTCGGCGTGAACCCCACGTAACGGCGGCGTCTGAAGCGGCATATGCGAGTCATCACCCGCGGAGTAGTAATGTCTTTTCGTCGGTCGGTGGGGAACGCGGGCGATTCGTGCATCTCAGTCGGCCCAGCGAGTGAGCGAGCCTGCACCGATCCGTGACCGACTCGAGTCCGCCGAGCCGGTGTAACTACCGGCCGGTTATCGACCCCGTTCGTCGATGCGTAACTCGTACTCGCCGCTGCCGCTATCGGCGTAGACCTGGATCCCGATCTCTTCGTCGCCCGAGAGCTCGAGCGAGACCTCCTCGGACGCGCCCGAACCCTCCGACGACTCGTCGTGGATCCACCTGTTGGGTGAGCGACCGCTGGTATTCACGTAGAGATCGAAGGTGGCGTTCGACGGTCCCTCGAGCGTGAGCGTCGCCGAGCACGGGTCGTCCGTCCGAAGCGAGTAGGTGTACCGGTCGCTGTCACCCACCCAGCCGGCGTCGAGTTCGCCGTCGAAGCGTTCGCTCGCGGTCTCGTTGCCGCACCTGGGTTCCTCGTCCTCATCGTCGTTATCGTCCTCGTCGTCGTTGGGGTCGTTATCGTCGTCGGAGTCGTTATTGTCATCCTCGTCGGGTTCGTCGTCGGAGTCGTTATTGTCGTCCTCGTCAGGATCGTTGTCGTCGGGGTCACCACCAGTTTCGTCGATAACCTCCTCGACGGTCATCTCCTCCCTGTCGAGTTCGAGCCACATCACGTCGGGCTGGTCGATCTCGATCGACGTCACCGGACCGGTGACGGTGAAGGCGTCTCCGTATCCGCCGCCGGTGACTCCGCCGGCGCGGACCGTCTCGCCTTCGTCGTCGATGAAGTCCACGCCGGTGTACGTGCCGCCCTCGATGCTTCTGCCGGACGGACTGTCGTAGGGTGCCTCGGTGAACTCGACGGTCCCCTCGGCCGTAAACTCGTACTCCGCGTTGCTGGCATCGGGTTCGGTCACGAACGCGAGCAGGCGACCCGGAGCCTCGTCTCGTTCGTCTTCGTCGCCGTCTTCCTCGCCGTCGCGCTCGTCACCGTCGTATCCCTCGGGAACGGTGGTCACCGCCTCGCCGGCGTCGACGCGACCGTAGCCCTGCGCGTTCGAGGAGAGTCCGACGTCGACGGCCGTCGACTGCAGGTGCTCGCGCACCTCGTCACTCGAAAGTCCCGGATAGGCCGACAGCACCAGTCCGGCGACGCCCGCGACGACGGGTGACGCCATCGACGTGCCCGACATTCGAGAGTAATTGTCCCAGGGGACCGCCGAGATGACGCGGGACCCGGGTGCAGCGAGGTCGATTTGCGACCCTCTATTGGAGAACGATGCGAGCGAATTGCTGCTGGTGAGCGCCGAGACGGCGACGACCTCGTCGTAGGCTGCCGGGTACGCGACGCCGTACGACCCCGAATTACCGGCGGCCGCGACGAGCAACACACCGTTATTGTCGGCGTATCGACAGGCCTCCCGGAGCGTCCGGTAGCTGCTCGAGGCACCCAGCGAGAGGTTGATGATATCCGCACCGGCGTCGACCGACCACTGGACCGCGTCGGCGATGTCGGAGAGCGAGCCCTGTCCCCGCTGATTGAGCGCTCGAGCGGAGAGCAACGAACAGTTGCTGATCCCGGCGTGGCCGGTGCCGTTGTCCGTTCCGCCGCCGGCGATGCCGCCGACGTGGGTTCCGTGTCGTTCGTCGCCGGCGGTCGGGTACGGATCGTTGCCGCCACTGACGAACTCGTTACCGTGGTTCGAGACGCTGTCGTCCATACTCTCCTCGAGCACCGGGTGATCGTACTGGATGCCCTGATCGACGATGGAGATAGTGACGTCGTCGCTCCCGTAGGTCGTCTCCCACGCCGTCTCGCAGTTGACCTGCTGGGGCGCGTGCTGGCTGCTGTAGTGGGGGTCGTTCGGTGCACCGAGGGCCTCGAAAGTTGCGTTCTCCTCCGCGTACTCGATCTGATCGACGCTCGAAAGCGCCTCGATGATCGTCTCGCGAGCCGATTCCGGTGTTTCCTCCGGGAGCGAAACGACCGCATAGTGGATCGTCTCGTTCGTGTGCTCGATCCACGCGTCGCCGGGAATCTGCGGTCCGATTTCGCTCTCGATGTCCGACACCGACGGCGAGATGCCGATGATGAGTTCGTCCTTCTTCGCCCCCGGTTCGCGACTCGGCGTCGCGCTCGCCAGCCCGCTGGAGCCGATCAGGCCACCTGCCGCGAGCGACCCCGTTCCCGTCAGAAATCTCCGTCGATTGTACGTCGTGTCCGCACCGTCGTCCGCCGGATCGTCTTGTGTCATCCGCTGACAGTCAGCAAACACTGAAATTAGTAAAATCTTATCGAACCAAGAATTTGTTTATTCAACATTGTGATCTCGAGAACGTATCAGAACGGAAAACGATTGGCAGATACCGTATGAATATGTGCAGCAACCCGTTTAAGGCCCTGTATCGTTCCAAAACAACCAACTATTCGTTGTTTTAGAACTGACAAGAGTTGGCCTACATTCGGTCACAACAGTCGATCGGCGACGAGGGTCGTTCACCGCCTGATCTGACGGCCCGGAGCGTCGTCGCGATTCGTCACACCTATTTCGCGGCCCCAGAAACGCTCGAGCATGTTCGACCGCGTTCGCGCCCGTCTGGCTCGCCTCGCAGGCCCCGATCCCGAACTCGAGACCGAGCCGACGGTGGGTCTGTTCGTCGACGGGCCGAACGTCTTTCGCGACAAGTTCGACGTCGACCTGAACGACCTTCGTGACGTCGCGGGCGATTTCGGGCGCGTCGGCGTCATTCGACTCTACCTCGACGAACACGCTACGCCGGGGCTCATTCAGGCCGCCGAAGCCCGCGGCTTCGAGGTGATCATCACCAGCGGCGACGTCGACGTCAAACTCGCCGTCGACGCGACCGCGCTGTGTAGCGAGGGCACCATCGACCGACTCGCGATCGCCTCTCGCGACACGGACTTCAAGCCCGCCCTCGAGTACGCGGGGACCGTCGGCGTCGAAACGATCGCCATCGCGCCGGGGTCGCACGGGCGATCGGACGCGTTGCAGAACGCGGCCGACGAGGCGATCACGCTCGGTTCCTGAGCACCGCGTTCGAACGGCGTCACCGTGCTATCGAGAAATGGAGCGTTCTCGTGACCGATCGAAGACGCAATCGAGAGCTAAGGGTAACGTTTACCCCGGTGCCATCGGTAGCAGAGATAGCATGGATCCTTCGTCGGCATCCGACGCGACGCTTCAGCGGCGGATTCACCAACAGGAAGTCGTCGCGGATCTCGGGCAGCAAGCGTTAGCGGTCGACGATCTCGACGAACTGATGCGCGCCGCGTCGGTCGCCGTCGCCGAGACGCTCGGCAACGAGTACTGCAAGGTCCTCGAACTCCTCCCGGGCGGAGACGAGGTGTTCCTCCGCGAGGGCGTCGGCTGGCAGGAAGGTCTCGTCGGGAACGCGACCGTCCCGACCGATCGAGACTCACAGGCTGGCTACACCCTCATCTCCAGAGAACCCGTCGTCGTCGACGATCTGCGCACCGAGGAGCGGTTTTCCGGCCCCGAGTTGCTCACCGACCACGACGTCGTCAGCGGGATCAGCGTTATTATCGGCTCGCTCGAGGAGCCGTGGGGTGTCCTCGGCACGCATACGACCGATCGACGGGAGTTCACCGATCACGACGCGAGTTTCGTCCAGAGCGTCGCGAACGTCCTCGCGTCGGCGATCGAAAACGAACGCGCGGAGACCGAGCTCGAGGAGATGTACGGGCGGATCTCGGACGCCTTCTTCTCGCTCGACAAGGAGTGGAACTTCTCGTATCTGAACGACTCGGCCCACGACCTCATCAATCCGAGCGACCGCGAACTCGTCGGGACGAACATCTGGGACGAGTTTCCGGACGCGCTCGGACGGAAGTTCGAAGCGAAGTACGAGTACGCGATGGACCGCCAGGAGACCGTCTCGTTCGAGGAGTACTACCCCGACCCGCTCGACGCCTGGTTCGAGGTCCGGGCGTATCCGTCGGAGACCGGGCTCTCGGTCTACTTCCGGGACGTCACCGACCGGAAAGAGCGGGAGCGGAAACTCCGGCAGAGCGAACGCCGCTACCGCACGCTCGCCGAACGGTTCCCGAACGGCATCGTCACGATGTTCGACGACGACCTCCGCTACACGCTGGCCGCGGGGACGGCGTTCGAGGATCTGCCCGCCGACCCCGACGACCTCGAGGGAAAACGCGTTCGAGACGTCTGGGACGGCGAGTTCGCCGAGTCGGCCGAAGCGATCTGTCGGGCCGCACTCGAGGGAGCGGAGCGAACGGCCGAACTCGAGTACGCCGGCCGGACGTGGCATATTCACGTGGTGCCCGTCGCCGACGAGACGGGGTCGGTGTTCGCCGGGATCGCGATGGCACAGGACGTGACCGAGCGGCGGGCGCGCGAACGGGACCTGCGCGAGACGAAAGCCCGACTGGAAGCGGCGACAGAAGCCGGTGCGGTCGGCACCTGGGTGTGGGAACTCGCCGAGGAGGAGATGATCACGGACGCGACGTTCGCCGAACTGTTCGGCATCGATCCCGAGACGGCACGCGAGGGCGTCGACGATGAGACGATCCTGTCGTCGATCCACGACGCCGACCGCGTGCGCGTCGAGACGATCATCGACGAGGCCCTCGAAACCTGCGGGTCCTACGAGGCGGAGTACCGCGTCCGAAACGCCGATGGAGACCTCCGGTGGATCGTCTCCCGCGGCCACGTCGAGTGCGATGCCAGCGGTGAACCCGACACGTTCCTCGGCGCCGTCACCGACATTACGGACCGAAAACGGACCGAACGGTCCCTCCAGGAACACAAAGACCAGTTCGAGACGCTGTTCGAAGTGTTACCCGTCGGCGTCGAGGTCGCGGATGCGAACGGGACCCTGCTCGAACTGAACGAGACGGCGATCGATATCTGGGGTGAGGGGCCGCCCGAGACGGACGCCATCGACGACTACGCCCGGCACTCGGGACGGTGGGCCGACACCGGCGAACCGGTTGCCGACGACGAGTGGGCGATGGTCAGGGTCCTCGACGGCGAGGAGCTCACGGACCCCCACGTCTACGAGATCGAGACCGACGACGGCGAACAGCGCATCGTCATGGCACACGGGATGCCGGTCAGAGACGCGGACGGGTCGGTTCGCCGGGGCGTCGTTACGCTCACCGACGTCACCGAGCGCCGAGCGTATCAGCGTCGACTCGAGGAGACGGTCGACCAGCTCGAGGAGTCGAACGAACGGTTAGAACAGTTCGCCTACGCCGCGAGCCACGACCTCCAGGAGCCGCTCCGGATGGTCTCGAGTTACCTGCAGTTGCTCGAGAACCGGTACGCCGCCGACCTCGATTCGGACGCCGAGGAGTTCCTCGACTTCGCCGTCGACGGCGCCGACCGGATGCGCGACATGATCGAAGGACTGCTCGCCTACGCGCGGGTCGAGACGCGCGGTGATCCCCTCGGGCCGGTCGACCTCGAGACCGTCGTCTCGGAGGTCCGCGAGCAACTGGCGCTCCGGATCGAGGAGGAGAACGCCGACGTCACCGTCGAATCGTTACCGCGGGTTCGGGGCGATGCCGGGCAGTTGCGACAGGTCTTCCAGAACCTGTTGAGCAACGCACTGACCTACAGCGGAGACGAACCGCCGCGGGTGCACGTCTCCGCGGAACGGGCGGGTGCGGAGTGGATCGTCTCGGTCAGCGACGAGGGGATCGGCATCGATCCGTCGGACGACGAACGCATCTTCGAGGTGTTCCAGCGCCTGCACAGCCGCGACGAGTACGCAGGAACGGGGATCGGCCTCGCGCTCTGTCAGCGAATTATCGAACGCCACGGCGGCGACATCCGCGTCGAGTCCGAACCCGGCGAGGGATCGACGTTCTCGGTGACGCTTCCGGCGGTACGCTCCGACGAGCGAGCGCCCGTTCGTGACTGATACCGGCCTCGACGCGACGCCGTTCGACCGGTCGTGAACCGCTCCACCCTTGCTAATCACCCCCACGCGTTTAATCCGAACGGAAGCGGTGGACGGGGTATGGGCCACAAATACGATCCGGGAGACGCACGACGGCGACGGCTGCTCTCGAGACGACTCCACGAGATCGAAGAGCGACTCGAGACCGTCGAACGACGCGCCGACCGACTCGAGAACACGCTGCAGGGCGTCGTCCGAGAGGCGACCAGCGTCTCCCTCGGCGGCCCGTGCCGCTGTGGCGAGAGTTTGCTGATCGTCCGTCGGCAGACGATCTACTGTCCGCAGTGTCAGTATCGACGAACGATCTAGCGCCGTCGATCCAGCGGGCGATGCGAGGCCCGTGGCGTCGTCCGACTCGAGTCCGAAGCCGGAGATTTTTCCCGCGCGGCCCGCCCACTGTCGGCTATGATCGACGACGAGACGCCGGTCCTGGACAATCACCTCCACCTCGATCCGGACAACCACCGCGGCATCGACGCCGTGCGGGACTTCGCCCACATGGGCGGCACCCACCTGCTCGTGGTGAACAAACCCTCCTGGCATCTCGGCGTCGAGGTCGAGACCGGCGCGGACTTTCGGGAAGTCTTCGAGCGCACCATCGAGATCGTCGCCGAGGCCGACGAGGAACTCGAGGGGCGAGCGTGGCCCGTGCTGGGCGTCCATCCCGGTCTCGTTTCGCGGCTGGTCGACGACCGCGGGTTCGGTCCCGAGAACGCGCGCGACCTGATGCGGGCGGGAATCGACGTCGCGGCCGAGTACGTCGAGGCCGGTGACGCGCTGGCGCTGAAATCGGGCCGTCCCCACTACGACGTCGAGGACGCCGTCTGGGACGCCTCGAACGCGGTCATGCGGCGGGCGTTCGAGCGCGCTGCCGACCTCGACTGCGCCGTCCAACTCCACACCGAGGCCAGCGAGGATCTGACCGAGGTAGCGGAGTGGGCCGAAGCGGCGGGACTCCAGCGACACAGGGTCGTCAAACACTACGCGGGCGGCCGTCTCGAGGGACCGATTCCGAGCGTGATGTGCGAGAAAGACGCCCTCGAGACGGCCGCCGAACGGGGCGACCCGTTCCTGATGGAGACCGACTACATCGACGACCCGGACCGGCCCGGGGCCGTTCTGGGACCCAAGACCGTTCCGCGGCGAGTGCGGTGGCTGCTCGAGAACGGCCACGCGGACGCGGTCCGAAACGCACACGTCGAAACGCCGGATCTCGTCTACGGAATTGACACGGAAGGGACCCTCTAACGGCCATATCCCGTCCGTACGGCTTTGGTCGGATCGGCATACAGTAGAGAAAGGCATTTCAAGCGGCCGGTGTAGGTGTCTGTATGAGCAATCCCCCGACCGAGTTCTACTCGGAGGAACGTTGGCAGAACTGGATCGGCCGCATCAAAGACGAAGAGATCGATCCGGAGGACGAATCGTCGGCCCGACTCCTGCTCAATCTGCAGGACGACACGGCGATCGCGATCGCGAAGATCGTCGCCGCCTACGACGACGGGGATCTCGAACAGGAGGAAGCGCTCGAGGAGATCAACAAGGTCCGCGAGATCGTCCTCGGCGAGGTCGATATCGAGGACGAGGAGAAACTGATCCTCGTCGACGGCGTCCAGACGAGTCTCGTCTGCGTCTTCTTCGCCGCCGAGGAGTACGTCGCCGGCGGACCACCGGAGGAGGGCAGTGTCGGCGACTACATCGGCGCCGCGGCCGACGCCGAGGCCGAGGAGGAACTCGACGCCGCGCTCGGCTACGCCGCACAGGCCGGGGCTCTCATCATCGACGGCGAGGAACTGGACATGGGCGTCGCCGAGGAACTCGAGTACGGCCTCGTTACGGAGTGGATCAACGGACTCGACAGCCTCCAGAGCGCGATGAGCGATCCGGAAGTCGTCGAGGAAGACGAGTAACTGCCGCTGTATCGGAGCGGTCTTCGACTCGGCGAGCGTCCCGTCGTTCGGACGGGCCACGCGGCCCCGGCCAACGACTGAGACAGCCTGAACTGGGGATTCGGTTCGGTCATGTTCGACGGATGTCCTTCTTCGAACCGTTCGTCTCACCCAGCGACTGCGACGCAGCGTGCCGCCGATTCGAGCGCACGAGGAGCCGCTCGAGCGTCTCTCGGTGGACGCCGCGTTGTGGTACCGTCAAGATTGGCCTCGTTTTGTCGCCGGGACTGTCGCCCTACCCCCGCCGCAGGACCGGCCGTATTGTGACCACGGCACACAGGTATACCGGCCGATTCCATCCCTCCGGTTGTCGACGTCTGGGCCACCAAAGTACCAGTACGGGCGCTATCGGCGCCGAATATCGACGCCCACCACGCCACCAGCGTATTCGAGATGCGCCCACGACTTCCGACGTCGATCGCTCGACTCAGGTCCCGACAGACGTTTCCGGTCCCCCAAAGGGTTTAAATGTGGTAATTATATCTCATTACACTGCATGACGGAGAACTTCCCCGAGTACGTCGACGTCGACTACGACGATGGTGACGGCGAAGATCCCGAGGACTACCCGCACGTTCAGGATCGAATCGAGAAGGCGATCGAGGTCACCCGGAGAGGCCTCGAGGAGTACGAGAACCCGGCCGTGATGTGGACCGGCGGCAAGGACTCGACGCTCACGCTGTACTTCATCAAGGAGGTCGCCGAGCGCTTCGACCTCGAGGTACCGCCCGCAGTCTTCATCGACCACTACCAGCACTTCGACGAGATCCACGACTTCGTCGATCACTGGGCCGACGAGTGGGATCTCGAGGTCATCTACGCGCGCAACGAGGACATCGGCGAGTACGTCGACGAACACGGTCTCGAGCCGGGCGACGAGATCGAGATCGCCGAACTCTCCGACCACAACCAGCACCACGTTCGCGAGATCCTCGAGTACGAGGAAGACGAGTTCCCGTTCCTGCTCGACACCTACGTCGGCAACCACCTGCTGAAGACGGTCGCGCTCAACGACGCGCTCGAGGAGTACGACATCGACGGCGTCATCTCCGGCGTCCGCTGGGACGAACAGGAGGCCCGCGCCGACGAGACGTTCTTCTCGCCGCGCCACGACCCCGACATCTACCCGCCCCACGACCGCATCCAGCCCATCCTGCAGTTCGACGAAGCCGCAGTGTGGGAGGCGTTCTGGAACTTCGTGGTTCCGGACACCGTCGAGGCGTTCCCGGACGACGGCTACGTCCCGCAGAGCGACGACGACCTCCCCGAGGGCGTCGAGCAGGAGGACATTCCGATCTCGCCGAAGTACTTCGCCGGCTTCCGCTCGCTGGGCAGCGAGATCTCGACCGAGAAGAGCGAAGAGGAGCCCGCCTGGCTGCAGGACCTCGAGGGAACGACCGAGCGCGCGGGCCGCGCCCAGGACAAGGAGGACCTGATGGAGCGCCTGCGCGACCTCGGCTACATGTGATCGCGGTCGACACTCGCTAAGCGACGCGGGCTCGATTTTCGCTCCGTTCGGTCCCCGTTTTAGCCCGACTCACGACTCGAGCGGTCGCACGCTGCTCGAAGCCGAAAACAGTGACTCTCAGTTCATCGCGCGGTACTCCCCGTACTGCACACCGATCCCCAGCATGATTGCGCCGAAGACGATCATCGACGGGGCGACCATCATCAGGATGGTGTCCGTCGCCATCATATCCGAGGCGATCATGCCGCCGACACCGACGGCGATCAGGCCGATGAACGCGACTGCTGTCGTCAGTTCGTTGAACTCCATACGCGACCGTTCGGAGTCGATCACCTAATCGTATCGGAAATCGGTAGCCAGTTTGCGTCCGTGGAAAACGAGCGTTCGAGCGACGACGCTACTCCGAGGGACGCACCAGATTCGCCAGCGCGACGACGATTCCGAGGAACCAGCCCAGCGGAATCGAGATGCCGAGCCACATCGCCGCGTAGGCCGCACCCTCGAGGTTGTAGTTACCGCGCAGGTACTCGTTCAGCCCGCCGACGTAGAGGACGTTGTCGAGGGCCCACGCCGCGAACTCGTAGCTGGGGTCGAGGATGTACGGGTGCAGCGACGGCGTCACGAGGGCGGCGACGACCGGCGGAAGGAACAGCGCCGTCATCGCGAACGGGTACGCGAGAACGACCGTTACGGCACGGCCGCCGACTTTCGAAAACGTCGCGGCGAGCGCGGTCGAGAGCGTCGCGACGCCGCTCGCGGCGGCGACGGCGAGCACCGCGTCGAGCGGGATGTCGACCTGATCCATGTACGACATCGCCCCCCAGGCGACCGTCAGCAGTCCCCAGCCGAGCAGCGCGATGCCGGTGACGCCGACGATGCCGAGTCGGGTGCGCGTCGAGTCGAGTTTCGCCGCGTAGAAGCGGGTTGCGAGGCCGATAACGGTGAGTGGGTAGAGGAGCAGTAAGCCGAACAGACCGAGAATGCTCCAGCCGTGGTAACCGATCTTCTGGGGGAGCGTCTCGGGTTTCCACTTCCCCATGACGGAGTGGCCGCGGCCACGTTGGCGTGGAAAGACGAGTTCCATCCAGGCACCGTGTAACCGCTGTACGTCGGTCTTGATCGCACCGACGAACCCACCACCGCCACGTTGTCGTGAGCGGGTGGACATACGCGAGCCAAAAAGCCGGGATACCGTAAACTTTCCTGCTTATTCCCGATCGAAGACAGGTCAATAATTGTAGATCGATACTGCCTCGCGCCCCCAATTACCGGACAGCAACCGTCAGTTCCACGGTGCGAAGCCGGGGTCGACCTCGCGACTCGTCTCGTCGATACTGTCTATCGTCTCGATATCTTCGCGATCCAACTCGAGGGTGAGCGACCCCCAGTTGTCACGGATGTGTTCCTCGCCCGTGGCCTTCGGAATCGCCGTCACGCCCTTCTCGCGCAGCCAGGCCAGACTGACCTGCGCCTCGCTGACGCCGTGTTTTTCCGCTACGTCCTGAATCTCGGGCTGATCGAACACTGCCCCCCGAGCGATGGGCGAGTAGGCGACGACCTCGACGTCGGCGTTCTCACAGGCCTCCCGGAGTTCCGGCTGTGGGAGCATCGGGTGCAGTTCGACCTGGTTCGCGAGAATCGGCGCGTCGCAGCTATCGACGGCCTCCGCGACCTGCTCCGGCAGGAAATTACTGATGCCGACGTTCTCGATCAGTCCCTCGTCGTACAGTTCCGAGAAGGCCGAGAGCGTGTCTTCGCCGGCGTACGCTCGGGCCGGCCAGTGGACGTACAGCAGGTCGACGTAATCGACGCCGAGTCGATCGATGCTCTCGCGGGCCGTCTCGAGGACGTCGTCGGGTGCGAGATTCGAGGGCGTAATCTTGGTCGCGAGGAAGACCTCCTCGCGGTCGACGTCGGCCCGCGCGATGCCCTCACCGACGGCCGTCTCGTTCTCGTACATCTGAGCGGTGTCGATGTGCCGGTAGCCCGTCTCGAGGGCCGTCCGAACGCTCTCGACGCACTGTTCGGAGTCGTCGTTCTGCCAGGTGCCGAGTCCGAGCATCGGCATCCCGTTCGCGGTTGGGCACGTTCCCGGCGCAACAGCTTCGGCGTCTTCTGTTCCCATAGACGGGACGAGGGTCAGCACGCGAAAATGGGTTTGGTTTGCGGTGAGCGGTTCGGGTTCCGTCGTCGAGGATCGCTCGTCTCGAGCGATGGCGTAACGAACACAGCGGCGACGATCACTCGTACAGCCGCTCCCAGGGGCGTTCGCGCTCGAACGCTCCGCTCGCCGCGAGCACCCGGTCGTCCTCGAATCGAGATCCGATCAGTTGGATACCGACGGGGTGTCCCTTCTCCGTCAGCCCCGCGGGCGCGGCGGCGACCGGATGGCCGGTCCAGTTGAACGGCCAGGTGAGCGGCCAGTCCCACGCGCTGGACTCGAGGTCCTCGTGGAGGCCGACGTCGGCCCGCGAGAGCGTCGGCGTCACGAGGAGGTCGTAGTCGGCCAGCACGTCCTGGACGGCGTCGTAGAAGCCCGTTCGGACGACGGCGGATCGCGCGAGTTCTTCCGGACCGAACCCCTCGCCGATGTGGATCATCGAGAGCAGACTGTCGGTGACGTCGTCCGGGTGTTCTCGAAGGTCGATCTCGTGTGCTTCCTCGACGATGGTCGCGGTCTCGAGAATCGACGTCATGTACGTCGCCATCGTCGCCTCCTGCATCTCGGCCATCGAGTAGCCGTGATCGACCGAGATTTCGTCGACGGTCGCGTCCGTCGACTCGAGCGCGCCGACGGCCTCCTCGACGACCGCACCCACCTCCTCGCCGACCGGGAACACGTCGAGATCCGGGCTGTAGGCGATCCGATAGTCGTCGATCGGATTCTCGACGGCATCACGATACTCGACGTCGACGGGGACGCTCGAGGGATCGGCCGAGTGCGGGCCGGCCATCGCCTCGAGCATCAGCGCGGCGTCCTCGACGGTGCGGGCCATCGGCCCCTTCGTGACGTGCTGAGTCGTCCGACCGAAGGCGCTCGGTCGGCCGTCGTCGGGGACCAGCCCGAACGTCGGTTTGATGGCGTAGATACCGCATGCAGCCGCGGGAATTCGCAGCGAGCCGCCCGCGTCGCTGCCCGTCGCGACGGGTGCCATCCCCGCGGCGAGGGCCGCCGCGGAGCCGCCCGAGGAGCCGCCGGCGTTGAGATCGGTGTCGATCGGCGACGCCGTCGCCCCCACGAGTTCGTTGGTGGTCGTCCCCTTGTGACCGAACTCGGGCGTGTTCGTCTTCCCGATCACGATCGCGCCCGCGTCTTCGAGGCGCTCGACGATCGCCGACGTCTCCGCGGCGACGTTGTCCGAAAAGAGCGCCGAGCCGTAGGTGTGCCTGACGCCCTCCTTGAGCGCGCCGAGGTCCTTCAGCGCCAGCGGGACGCCGTGGAGCGGACCGACGTCCTCGCTCGTCTCGCGGGTCGCGTCACTCCCTGTTCGACTATCCGAGGTGCTTTGCGCCTCGCTCGCCTCGAGTACACGGTCGGCTTCTTCGGCGGCTGCCCGTGCCTCGTCCGCACAGACCGTGACGAAGGCGTTGATCTCGTCGCCCAGTCGCTCGATTCGCTCGAGGTGGGCGTCGACGGCCCGGGTCGCGGTCACGTCGCCGTTCCGAATTCGGGTCGCCAATTCCGTCGCGGAGAGCCGTGTGAGTTCCGACTCGAATGACATACTATTCGGACCACAGGAGGGGATATATATTCTCACACGGTTTCGGCTGCCGACGGACTCGAGTGATCGTACTGACGAGACCGTTCGGGGTCCCGTTCGCGACGCGAACGAATCCGTGCGAGACCTTCGGTAACGTTTCAGATGCGACCGTCGGCGTCTGTCGTCGCTCTCGGACAGTACCTTGATAAGAGTCGGTCTCAAGATGCCGATAGTGCCTCAGCCGACCGCCGTCCGCTCCACAGTTGGAGCACGAAAGATCATCGTCGCTCTGGGCGGACTGTACGTCGCCCTCGCCGTCGGATATTCGTTCCTGCCGCTCGTCGGAGATACGCCGCTCGGAATCGACATCGTGATGGCTATTTTAGTCGGTGGCCCCGGCGTTGTGCTCCTCTCCGGCGGCTATCGGCTCCCACAGAGCGACATCCGTCCGGAGGTGTACGCCGTCGTTACCAAGTGGTGTGCCGGCGGCATCGGGGCCATGCTCGGTCTGCTCGGCCTTACTGCACTCGCTGCCGGGCTGCGAGACCCAGTCCAGAACGTTCTCATCCTCACAGCGATCGGGAGCGTCGCCGGGTTCGCCGCCGGCATCCACGATGCGCGAGCCAAAACGCGCGAGCTCGAACTGCAGGAGACCGTCGAACAACTTCGCACGGCGAACGAACGCCTCGAGGAGTTCGCCTACGCGGCCTCTCACGACCTGCAGGAACCGCTCCGAATGGTCTCCAGCTACCTTCGATTGCTGGACAGCCGCTACGAGGACGACCTCGACGAGGATGCACACGAGTTCATCGACTTCGCGGTCGGTGGAGCCGATCGAATGCGAGCGATGATCGAGAGTCTCCTCGAATACTCGCGAATCTCTTCCGGTGGCGAACCGCTCAAGCCGACGGACACTGGGGCGGTCCTCGACGGCGTTCTCGACGACCTGCAGTTGCGGATCGAGGAGACGAACGCGACGATTACCGTCGACGAACTGCCGACCGTCCGTGGAGATGCGGACCAGCTCGCGCAGCTGTTCCGGCACCTGCTCTCGAACGCGCTCAAATACAGCGGCGAAGGCACACCGAAGGTACACATCGGTGTCGAACGAACGGATGACGGCTGTCGGTTCTCGGTTGCCGACGAAGGCATCGGTATCGATCCCGAGTATCAGGAGCGAATCTTCAAGGTGTTCGAGTCGCTCCACGCGACCGATGAGTCGGAACCCGATGCAGGAGGGGTCGGCCTCGCGCTGTGCGAGCGGATCGTCGAACGCCACGGCGGGACGCTCTGGGTCGAATCCACTTCCGGCGAGGGAGCTACCTTCTACTTCACGATCCCCACTGCGGAGCAAGAGCGGCCGGAGCCCCTCGTTCGGTCCTCGTAGGTCGGCAGGGAACGTCCCGCCGCTGGAGCGCCCGAAGAGCGCCGCTCTCGACTAGTACTTCGGCTCGGCCCCGGTGATCTCGTAGACGCGGTCCATCACGGAGTCGCGTTCCTTCTGCCAGGCCTCGAACTGGTCGGGGCCGTCGGGATAGCTGTCGTAGACGTCCTTGAGCGAGCCGGCCGCGTTCTGGACCTTGTAGAGGTCGTAGAGGGCGTCCCAGTGCCCGAACGTCTTGACGAGGGTCTTGAGTTTGAGTCCGAGGCTCATGTCGGTCGTCCCCTTCTTGCCGATGGCGTCGATCAGTTGCTGGCCGGGGAGCGCCGTGACCATCGAGACGAGATCCTGCTGATCGCGGGCGGTCCCGAAGATGTTGTAGAGATCCATCGCGGCGAAGCGCTTGCCGAAGTCGGTCTGAACGCGGCGGTTGTACTCCCACAACGCGGCTTCGCTGACGTCGCCGTCCTCGATCGCCTCGACGGCGATCTCCGCGGCCCAGTGGCCCGCCTTCGCAGCCCCGGGGATCCCCCCGCCGGTACAGGGGTTGACGTGTGCCGCGGCGTCGCCGACGGCCACGTAGCCGGGGTGGACGGCGGAGTCGTAGGGTCGCCGCGTCGGGAGCGCGGCGCCGAGTTTGTTCTTGACCGTCGCGCCCGCGAACTCCGCGCGGTTCGCGATGTCGTCCTTGAGCACGTCGACCAGTTCCAGCGGCTGCTGACTCATCTGGAAGCCCAGTCCCGCGTTGATCTCCGTTGACGACCGCGGGAAGTACCAGAGGTAGCCCAGTTCCTCGGTCGGCTTGAAGACGAGCGCGTCGTCCCAGTCGACCGGTTCGGGCACCTCGAGCACCTCGCGATAGGCCGAGCAGAACTGCGAGTAGTTGACGTTCGTATCGAACGTCGACTGCGAGAGGTCGGTTTTGTCCTGCAACACGGAGAGCGCGCCCGCAGCGTCGACGACGACGTCGGCCCGATACTCGAGGTGGTCGCCGTCTCGAACCGCCGTCACGCCCTCGACCTGCCCGTTCGGCTGGACGACGTCGTTGACGACGGTGTCGTAGTGCAGTTCGACGCCGGCGCGGTCGGTCTCCTCGAGCAACACCTGTCCGTATTTAAACCGGTCGACGACAGCACCCGTCTCGTCGAACGGAATCTCGAGCGACTCGCCCGACTGGGGGTTCTCGAAGATGCCGCGCGTGATCCCCTCGTTGGTGAACGATTCGTCCCTGAGTCGGTCGCGGTCGACGACGTCGGGGAACGTGCTCTTGCCCTTGATCCCGTCACCGCAGGCGATGTAGCCGCCCTCGTCCTCGCTCTTTCGCTCGAGGAGGACGACGTCGAGTCCCGCTCGGGCAGCGGTCGCCGCGGCGAAACAGCCACCCGTTCCGCCACCGACGACGACCATATCGTACGACACTGTTCGCGTAGTCATCTCTATTCCAGCACAAACGTTATCGAGAATAAAAACGTGTGGAAACTGTTGTGACGGCAGACAGACGACGGAATTCGAAGGATCGACCGCAGCGGGCCACAAACGGCAATTCGAGCCAGAAACGGAGTGTCATCCCACGACAATCATTCACCAACTGCCAGTATCGAACGGGCGAGAGGTCGTGTCAGGCCTCGAGCGACGGTATGTCCGTCGGGTTGTCCCGTCGGAGCGTGCCGGCGGGCTCGGATCGTCGATCGCTACCGGCGCGGCGCGGACTACTGATACATCCGCAGCGGCTGGGCCTGCGAACTCTCCTCCTGTCCGATCTGTTGCATCTGCTGGGCGAACTGCTCGCGCTTCGCTTTGATCTCCTCGGCGCGGTCGAGGAGGTCCTGAACGTCGATCTCGAGGTCGGCGATCGGTGCGATCCCCGCCTCGATGAGAACGCTCGCGGCCTCGGGATCGGGGAACTGCGGGCTCGATTCGACGACCAGTCCGACGCTGTCGTAGTTGCGGTGTGCCGCGCGATTGAGGAATGCGCCCGTCGGCCCGGTGATGACGCCGTCTTCGGGCGGAATGGCGATGTCGTGGGCCTCGAGCGTCTCGCCGGCGTCACCGGTCCCGATCCCGTAGAGATCCGGTGTTCCCTCTCGCTCCGCCGGGAGTCCGCTGAGATAGATCGGCGTGGCCTCCGCCTCGACGATCCACTCGGTCACGCAGTCGGCGACGGTGTTGACAGCGTCGGACGTGATCGGGACGTCGCTCTGGAGCGCGAACAGATCGTGCTCCTCGCTGACGTAGAGCCGCACCGGCGGTCGAGCCGTCCGGTCGCCGCCGCGGTAGGCGCCGATTCGGGGCAGTCCATCGCAGTCGACGCTCGCGTAGTAGCGCATGTCGAGTTCGCGGACGAAGTGGTCGGTCGCGATCTTGCCGACGAGTCCGAGTCCGGGGAAGCCCTCGATCAGCGTCGGTTCCTCGAGGTCGACCTCCGGGCCCTGCAAACGGATCTGTGCCATGTATGAGACGACTGTCGGCGGCGTCTTAAAATCGAGGGCAGGTGGTGCCGGTCGACTCCGACGGTTCGAAACCCACAAACACCGGGCGATCGAATTCCGGGGCAATGGAGCCACTCGAGCGGTATCGACCCATCGTCGACGATTTCGAGGCGTTTCTCGCGGCCTGCGAGCGGCCGCTCGGCAACGCCGTCCGGGTCAACACCATCAAGGCGTCCGTCGAGCGAACGCTCGAGGCCCTGGACGAGGACGGTGTCGAGTACGAACAGGCGGACTGGAACTCGCGAGTGCTACGCCTCGAGACCGATTCTCCGGGGTCGACGTGGACGTCGTTCCACGGCTTTACCCACGGCCAGGAGGAGGTGTCGGCGGTGCCGCCGGTCGTCCTCGATCCCCAACCCGGCGAGCGGGTCTGGGACTGCTGTGCCGCACCCGGGGGCAAGGCGACCCAGATCGCCGCGCTGATGAACGACCGCGGAACCGTCGTCGCGAACGACAACAACCTCGGCCGGATTTCGGCGCTCCGATTCAACGCGGAGCGACTCGGCGCGACGAGTCTGGCGGTGACGGTCGACGACGCGCGCAACTACTCGCTGAACCGGTTTCCCTTCGACGAGTTCGACCGGACGCTCGTCGACGCCCCGTGTTCCTGCGAGGGGACGATCCGGAAGAACCCCGACGCGCTCGACAACTGGTCGGAGGGCCACATCTCCGCTATCGCCGGCATTCAGAAGGGCATCCTCCGGCGCGCGATCCAGGCCACCCGCGAGGGCGGCACGGTCGTCTACTCGACGTGCACGTTCGCGCCCGAGGAGAACGAGGCGGTCGTCCAGCACGCGCTCGAGGAGGAGTCCTGTCGCGTCGTCGACTTCGATATCGGACTCGAGCACTCGCCGGGACTCACCGCGTGGGAGGGTGAGACCTTCGACCCCAGTCTCGAGCGGGCGATCAGGATCTACCCCCACCAGAACGACACGGGCGGCTTTTTCGTCGCGAAACTGGAGGTGACCGCCGAATGACCGAGCAAAACGATGGCCAGCGGTTCGATCGACTCCCCGAAACGCCCGACGAACGAACCGTCGAGGGCCGCGCCAGTCGCGAGGAGGTCGTCGACTACTTCGAAGACCGATTCGGCGTTCCGGCCGAGACGTTCGACGACTACACGTTCTGGGAGAAGGGCGCGGGCAAGATCTGGATCTACGCCGGCGAGGCCACGACGCCGCTCGAGATCGAAGCCATCGGGATGACCTGCCTGCGCACCCGCCAGGAACACTGGAAGCCGACGACGGACTTCGTCCAGCGCTTCGGTCGGTACGCGAGCGACTGCGTGATCGAACTGGATCGCGAGCAGGCCCGAGCGTTCGCGACGGGCGAAGATCAGGACCTCGAGTGGTGGGACGGCGACTGGGGCTACCTGATCGGTGCCCACGAAATCGCCGGTAAACTCGAGCCGCTCGGAATCGGACTCTACGTCCACGGCGAACTGCGGTCGATGGTCCCCAAGGGACGACAGCGCGAGTTGTAGCGCGACTCACTCGGCTCTCTGCCGGCAGGATCGTTTTGTCGCTGGGGCAGTAATATCGAGGCTACGTGAGTCGTACAGCGAGTGATCACGATGGGCGCTGAGGACGAGGCGGAACCGCCGTCCGCCTCGCTGGACGATACCTCCGTCTTCGAACGGCTCAACGCCGGGGAGTTCGTCCGCTGGACCTTCCTGTACGGCGACCGACGCGTCATCTCCGGGCTTCTCCTCCTCCTCGTCTTCGGCGCCTCGTTGTTGCTCATTCGGGGCGGACTGATCACGCCCGCCGAGGAGGGCGATATCACGGCCATCAGTGCGGCACTCGTCGGCGGGATGCTCCCCTTTATCACCGTCGTCCTCGCGATCAACCAGCTCATCCTCTCGGAGGAGTTCGGCTCGACCGGCGCCTTCTTCGAACGACTCGAGGAGACCCGCGACTACCGAAAGCGAATCGAAGAGCACACCGGCTACCGACCGACGCCGGCCGAGCCGTCGCAGTTCCTCCGCGTGCTGATCGAGGCGAAGCGGCGGACGGCGCTAGGGCTGCAGAACGTCTGTCGCGACGCCCCGGACGACCTGCGGTCGCGGGTCGATTCGTTCGTCTCGCAGACTGACCCGCGAGATCGGGACGCGATCGAAACGCTCGGGGGAGCCACGTTCGGTTCGTTCACCGTCATCTCCGTCATTTTGCACTACAACGACCCCTGGCAGTTACAGATCGTTCGGCAACTCCGGGAGCGCTACCGTGACGACCTCTCGGAGGCGGCGGACGGGCAACTCGAGCGACTCGAGGAACTCCTCGGCGACATCCACATCGCCCGGCAGTACTTCAAGACGGTGTATATGCAACAGGAGCTCGCCGATCTGTCGAAGATCCTGCTGTACGTCGGCTTTCCGACGCTGCTGGGCGGCGCGTTCATCATCGTCGCGTACGGGAACCTGCTGGCGATGGGACTGCACCCGTACGTGTACGTACTGGTCGTCAGTACGACGATCACGGCCCTGTTCAGTCCCTTCGCCGTCCTGCTCGTCTACGTCCTCCGGATCGCGACCATCGCTCGGCGGACCGCCGCGGACTTCGGTCCGTTCGTCCTGCAACAGGAGCTTCCGCAGGAGGAGACCGAGATCATGGAGTCGTCGTGATCGAAACTGGCGAGGACGCGACCAGCCGGCCGGCCGATCAGGGAGACAGGTCCGGCAATCCGGCCTCGATCTCCTCGCGGCGGTCCTCGAGCCACTCGGTGAGGACGAGCCGTTCGCCCAGTTCGTCGAGCGCTTCGTCGACCGTGTAGCCCGGTTCCGCGGTCGCGTACTCGAAGAGGACGGTGCCGTGCTCGCGGGCGTAGACCGACTTGAACCACTTCCGATCGATGATCTCGGTCGGCCGAAGCCCGCGGTCCATCAGGAGCTGGCGCCAATCGGACTGGTCGTCCGCGGAGACCCGAAACGCGACGTGGTGGACGGTTCCCGCGCCGGGAATCCCGCGGGGTGCCTGTGGATCCTCGAGCACGTCGACGACGTAGCCCAGCTCGCCGTCGGCCTCGTAGCGGTGTCGGCTCCCGTCGCGATCGGTTTGCCGATACCCCATCTCCGTCAGCAGGTCGCCGGTGGCGTCGCCGCTCGTCAGCGAGAGCGTGATGCCGAAGAAACCGCGAATCGCGTGGGCGTGTGGAACCGGACTCTCGGGAAGGTTCGCGGGCGGGGCGTCCTCCCGGGCGACCAGTTCCAGCGGGAGGCCGTCCGGATCGGTAAAGGGCAGGACGGTATCTCCGAACCGCTCGCGGGGCTCCTCAAGGTCGATGCCGGCGTCTACGAGTCGCTCGCGCCAGTAGTCGATCGATCCGGTGGGGACGAGAAACGAGACGGCGCTGGCCTGGCCCGCGCCGACCTGGCCGGGTCGGGCGTCGGTGTAGGGGAAGAACGTCATACTCGTTCCCGGCGTCCCCTCGTGATCAGCGTAGAACAGGTGATAGACCGAGACGTCGTCCTGATTGACGCTCCGTTTGACGAGTCGCAGGCCGAGCGTCTCCGTGTAGAACTCGAAATTCCCTCGCGGGTCGCTCGCGATCGCGGTGACGTGGTGGATGCCAGGAATGTCGTCGGGCATACTCGTCACTACACCGGCAGCGGGGATAATGCTGGGGTCGCGTCGGTTGTCTAAGGTCGAACGGGTCAGGCCGGGGCCGGCGGCAACGTCGCCTCCTCGAACCAGAACGCTTCGACCGCTTTCCCCAGCTTGGTGAACTCGTCGGGATTGCTCGGCTTGGTGAGATACGCGTTCGCACAGAGTTCGTAGCTCTTGGCGACGTCCTCGTCCGCTTTCGAACTCGTCAGGACGAGCACCGGCGGCGCGGTCAGCTCCTCGTCGTTCTTGATCTCCTCTAGGACCTCGAAGCCGCCGATTCGCGGGAGATTGAGATCGAGAAGCGCGATATCCAGCTCGGTGGTCGAGTCGGTCCGCTGTCGCTCGCGGAGTAGTTCGAGGGCCGTACCGCCGTCGTGTACCGTATGGAACGTCGTCTCCACGTCCACCTCCCGGAACGCCTCCTGTATCAGCCGAACGTCGCCGGGATTGTCTTCGACGAGTAAGATCTGCATAGGATCAGTAGAGCGATAATCATTCACGAATCGTGCACAGGGGGGACCTGACACCTCAGCGGGTTAAGGCTACCCACTAATATTGTTGGAACGAGTCTCCCTTCCTGATCGATCGCTGATGATCGTGACACCTGTTGCCGGCTGGCAGTCGAGCGGCACACGTACCTGTTACTCGGAAAATCAAGCCGGCAGCACTCGAGCGACTCTCGAACCGCAGTCGCAGCCTGCTCGAGTCGATCCCGTTCGTCGGTCGAAAGCTCCACTCGACGATTTCCGCGACGCCGTGCCCGCTGAGGTCGACGGGAACGCCCAGACCGACGTGGGTCGGCGAGCGTCAGGTCCAGCGTCGGATACTGTGCGGCGAGCGCGTGCGCGACGGGGGGACCGATCGTTCCGCCACCGCCGCCGACGAGCACGCTCATGGCCGATACTCGGTCGTCGAGGCCACAAATGCCGGTGCCATTGGCCGTCGAACTACAACGCAGGAACTACCGCTCGACCAGCGTCCCGCCGGCCAGCCCCTCCCACTCGACGCGATAGCCGAGTTCCGAGAGGACCGCGCTCGAGTCGGTGATCCCCACGTCCTCGAGCACAGCCTCGGCGTCCGCGAGGTCCATCCCGGTCTCGAGGTCCTCGGCGAGCGAGTCGAGGACCGGCGGCCGAACGAGCGTCCGACCGACCCGTTCGTGGTCGGGAACTGAAACGTCCGCGAGCGCGTCCTCGCTCGCGCCGTGTCTGGCGGCGAGGGACTCGAGCGTAACGACGTCCTCGTCCGGCCGCAGTTCCTCGGGCAGCGCGGCGGCGCTTTCGGCCACGAGTTGACGTTCGTACTCCCGGAGGACCGCGGCGACGTCCTTGACGCGGACGGTGCCGGTGTAGGGGATCGCCCGGAAGTCCCGCGCGGCGATTTCCTCGCCGACGCCCAGCGACTCGTCGACGGCGACGACCAGTTCGACGTCCTCGAGTCCCTCGAGTTGCCCGAGCTTCTTTTCGACGTAGTCGGGCGTCCAGAAGCCCATAATTTCGAAGTAGACGCGGAACTCGCCGTACTGGTAGTCGAACGCGAAGTCGGGAATCATCACCCGGGTGCCGGTCGCGAGCGGCTCCGGTTCCCGCACGAGGTCCCACTCGAGGCCGAGATTCGAGAATCGACCGGCGAAGTCGGCCTCGACGCTGCTGTCGAACGACACCTCGGCGACCGGATCCGCGTCGGGAACGCGGACGGGATCCTCGTGGGAGAGGGCGAGCGTCCGCTCGGTCCCGCGGTCGTCGATGGTCGCCTCGAGGTGCCACTGGTCGGTTTTCGCGACGGTTCGCAGGAGCCGCGCGAAGCGAGTGCCGTACCGGCGGGTCGCTCGGAAGAGCCGAGTGGGCCCGGTGACGACCACCTCGCGTTCGACGATGGCTCCGGACCCGTCGTCGCCGTCGCTCCCACCCTCGCTCTCGAGCCGGCAAATCTCGTACATCAGTCGCAGTCGCTTGATCGCCGAGACCAGCGCTTTCGGGTCGCTCGAGCGAACGCGAATCTCGGTCGCGTCGAACAGCGCCGTCTGCGCCAGCGAGAGGTTGTACTGCGCGACGAGGTCGTCGGGATCCCACGGCGAGCCCGCTTCGGTGAGGACCTGCCGCTCCTCGAGATCGGCGTAGAGCGCCCGCTCGAGGTCGTCCGCCGAGACGCCGAGTGACTCCCCGGCGCGAACGAGCGCCATCGCTCGCTCGTCTTCGCTGACGACGCCGACGGCCTCGGCGGCCTCGAAGGCCGCCTTCCGAGCGCGTTCGGGGTCGAGTACTGCGTCCGTCTCGAACGTTGCCTCGCGCTCGAGCAGGGCGGAAAAGCCGCGGACGAGTTTGAAATCCTCGGCGTCCTGCTCTCGTGGCGCCCCGCGCTCCAGCGCAGTGAGCGCGTCCTCGAGCGCCGAGCGGGGTTCGCCCACGTGGCCCTGATACGTCCCGATGACGCGGGCGGCCAGCGGCCGGTGTTCCCGACCGGCGAACTGGGGGTGGTAGCCGCCGCCGGCCCGCGAGACGCGAAGCAGGTCCTTCGTCAGCATCCGACTCGATATCGGCGCGGCGACCCCAAAAGCACCCCGCTTGGTCGACGGGGCGGACGGGACCGCCGTTCAGGCAGCGGCATTACGGCGATCCGGCACCTACGGGCGGTATGGACGACCTCCGGATCGCCTACGAGGACCACGACGGCGTTCAGGAGTTGATCGACTGTCTCACGCACACCCTCGAGTCGATCAGTCTGAGCTTCGACCGGTGGAACGATCAGTACGTCAAGGGACCGGGGATGTATATCGCGATCGTCACGGGTCCGTCCGTCGCGAACTTCGCGGATCCGATGGGGCGAAACCGGTGGCCGACCGACGACTGTCGGGACGTCTGTATGGACCTCCAGAACTTCTTCGAGACGGCACAGGACGTCGCGATGACGCGGGACGGGGCCCTCGTCGTGAGCGTCGACGGCGTCGTCCAGGAACAGCTGGTCCGCTTTACGGATCTCATGCCCGGCGAACTCGAGGCCATCGATCCGGCCGACGCCGAGTACGAGGACTGGATGGGGGCGCGCCACATGAGCGCGCTGGACACCTCGAGACGGAAGAACGTCGTCTCGACGCTGACGCTGAGCGAGGAAACGGGACGCGTCACGATCTTCGAGGGCGGTTCGTTCGAGACCTACAAACGGACGGAACTCGGCGGCGAGTGGAACCCGCAGGCTTACTCGTGAAGTCGGCGGGGAACAGTCAGGCGATGTCGAAATCGACGGGCGAAGACAGTCAGTCGTCGGCGGGATCGACGCTCCTCGAGGCGGGAGCGGGAACGTCCGCGAGATCGGCGCCGCTCTCCGATGTCAGGAACGCGACGCCGACGATCACGGCGAGGCAGATCGGCCAGACGAGAATCGGGAAGAGGTCGGGGAAGAGATACAGGTTCCCAATCGAGGTGACGAGTCCGGCGACGATCCCGGCGAGGACGGCCTCACCGGTCGTTCGATCCCAGAACAACAGGAACAGCAACGGGAGACCGAACGTTGCGCCGAGACCGACGTACGCGAACTCGATGATCTCGAAGATGGTACCGGGTCGGAGGAACGCGAGCGCGATACCGCCGATTGCCAGTGCACCGACGGTAGCACGTCCGATCAGGACGAGTTCGCTCTCGCTCGCGTCGGAGTTGATCCGTTCCTCGTAGAACCGCGTCAGGTCCGACGACGCGACGATGAGCATCGAGTCCGAGGTCGAGAGGATCGCGGAGACGATCGCTGCCAGCAGGATGCCGGCAACGAACGCGGGGAAGAAGTCGACGATCGCCATCATTGCGACGCTCTCCGGATCGTCGACGGAGCCGTAGATGACGCGACCGGCCGCGCCGATGAACAACGGCACCGTCAGCCGCAGCGACTGGAAGGCGACGGCGATGACGGCTGCACCGCTCAGATGACGTTCGGAGCGGATCGCCTGGAAGCGCATCAACGAATGGGGCTGGCCGATCGTCCCGAACGCGAACGTCACCCACGCGAGCGTCGCGATGACCATCGCCTGCCCGGCGAGCCCGGCGTTGAGATCGAGCAACGCGGCGTCCTCGACGGCCCCGGCCTGGGAGACGAACGCTGACCAGCCGCCGACCTCCATAATCATGAGAATCGGCAGCGTCACGGCCGCGACGAAGATGAGGATTCCCTGAAAGACGTCGGTCCAGATCGAGGCGTTGAACCCGCCGAGGACGGTGTAAATCCCGACGACGACGCCGCCGACGGCGATCGCGAGAAGGTAATCAATTCCGATTCCGGTGTCCATCGCCTCGCCGACCGCGATGATCTGTGCGCCGAGATAGGCGCCCATGAAGACGAGAATCGAGACCGTCGCGACGATCCGAACGTAGAAACTGAGCCGCTCGTCCTCGACCGCTAGGGAGAGGTGATCGGAGATCGTAACGCTCCCGAGATCCTCGGACTGTCGGCGAAACCGAGAGCCGACGTAGCGGTACATGAAGACGATGATGACGATCATCGTCACCGCGAACCAGAGCCCGTTGAGGCCCGTCGTAAAGCCGACGCCGACCCACGCGAAGAACGTCCAGCCGCTCGCGACCGAGGAGACCTCCGAGATGGCGATCGGCCAGGTGCCGACGTCCCGTCCCGCGAGCAGGTAGTCCGAGAGCCGCTGGGTCTCCGTCGTGAGGAAGAAGTAGATCCCGATCGCGAGCAAAACGAGCAGGTACGCACCGAAAGTCAGTTGCAGCGTCGGCATTTCATCGCCTCCCCAGAACCGATACGTAGCCGTCGTTTCTCGTGTGATCGATCCAGTACAGTACGAGCGTGACGAGCGGCAGGAGCAGCATCACCAGGACGACGATGGTACTCCCCGCTGGCAACCCCAGCACCATGCGTGCGTGGGTCCCATACATGATAATATACAGATATCGACTCGAGCCGAAACGGTGCGAGTCAGGCACAGACACGCCGTGAAACTAAGTAGCGTTTCGTGGGGTATACGTCCGTGTCGACGGCGGACGATCGACGAGACACGCTCGAGTCGAGTAGGAGAGACGGTGGCCAGCAAGTCGAGCAGCCACGATCACGTTCACGACTACGAGCACGGCGTCAGCCCCGACGGAGTCTTTGACCGAACGTACCACTCATGACCGATCTCGGATACCACGTCTCGCACGAACAGTTCGCGCCGAGCGACCTCCTCGAGTACGCCCGACTCGCGGACGACAACGGCTTCGATCACGCCCTCGCGTCGGATCACTTCCACCCCTGGAGCGAGCGACAGGGCGAGTCGGGGTTCGTCTGGTCGTGGCTCGGGTCGGCGCTCGAGGCGACCGACCTGACGTTCGGGACGGTCAACGCCCCGGGCTACCGCTACCACCCCGCCGTCGTCGCCCAGGGTGCCGCGACGTTGCGCGAGATGTATCCCGAGCGATTCTGGCTCTCTGTCGGCAGCGGCCAGTTACTCAACGAGGGCATCACGGGAACCGACTGGCCCGTCAAGCGCGAACGGAACGCCCGTCTCAGGGAGTGCGCCGAGATCATGCGGCGGCTGTGGGACGGCGAGGAGGTGACCCACCACGGCCGCGTCGACGTCGAACAGGCACAGCTCTACTCGCGGCCCGAGACGGCTCCGCCGTTGATCGGGGCCGCGCTGTCGGCGGAGACCGCCGAATGGCTCGCCGAGTGGGCCGACGGGATGATCACGATCGCGACGCCGGATCACGACGACGACGCCGCCCGCGTCGAGGCGTTCAAAGAGAACGCCCCGGAGAAGCCGGTCTTCCTCAAGGCCCAGCACTCCTACGACGAGGACGACGAGAGCGCACTCGAGGGCGCCTACGAGCAGTGGCACACCAACTGCGTGCCGGGCCCGGTGACCCAGGAGCTTCGGACGCCCGAGCAGTACGACGAACTGTCGGAAACGGTCGACGAGGAGGTCGTCGCGGAGAACGTCCGCGTTTCGTCGGATCTCGAGGAGCACGTCGAGTGGCTCGAGACCGACGTCGACCTCGACGTGGATCGGGTGTTCGTCCACAACGTCAACACGAATCAGGCGGCGTTCATCGAGGCGTTCGGCGACGCGGTGCTGCCCCGGTTCGAGTGAGAACCGAGCGCTTGTCGTGGCGCGCCCGATCGAAGATCGCGCGTGCCCGGTCGATAGTCGGACGGGTGCCGTACTCGGACTCGCTCGTGAAATCCGCGGTCAGTGGACCGCAGCGGCCTGTTCTCTCCGTAACGGCGAACGCCGTAACACGTCGGGTGGCCCGCCGTTGTCACGAGCGGCGTGTCGAATAGTGAGGGGACATTGCAGATCCGCGATCCCACCACAGCGAGTGTATTCCGCCGCGTAGGTGGCGTAGAACTCCGATCCCGGACCGTATCGATTCGTTCACGCTCGGGAGTGGTCGGTCACCCGTTCGGAAGCGGAGTCTGGTACCTCGTCGGTGACGACCGAACGGTCCGGGAGCTCCGAAGTCGGTTCCCGACCCAGCGTGAGAAGGCGCTCGATGAGCGTGATTTCTTCCCCGCTGGGGGGAGTCTTCTGGATCTCCTCGTACTCGACTGCCACGCCGTCGGAGTCGGCGGCGATGCGAACGACACACAGCTGATAGGACGGATAGAACACCGGCGGGAGCACCCCAGCGATGACGTTCCGACGGTGGAGGCGCTTCAACCACGTCCCACTGTTGACGAGTAGCCTGCCTTCGACCTCGTTCACCCCCGGGCGGTGTGTGTGACCGTAGCAGAAAATTGCCGTCTCCGGACGGTCTGCGAACACCTCGCGAGCGGCTTCCTCGTACGGCTCCTCGGGGTCGACGGTGAGATCCGTCTCGAAAATTCCGAACCGATCGACGGTCTCCCCGACGTCACGAACGACGAAGTAAATGGGAACGCCCGCGAGGAGGAGCACGCCGGCGACCGCCGCATTGACGACGAGGAGGAAGTGAACGGCCTCGCCCACTAACCCCAACTGGGCGAGAACCGAATCCGTCGTCTCGACGGGCATCGTCCAGACGCCAGCCACGTCCAACCCCGCCATCACCGCGAGGACGACACTGAGGTTGAACAGCAACAGAAACGGGATCGCGGCGTACCGCAAGAACGGGTTCATTTCGCGGTAGAAGTACTTCGAAAGCAGCCAGCGAGGCACACGTTCGGTCGGCGTGACCGCCTGAACGTCCTTCAACCAGTTGTACCGTCCTCGGTCCGACAGCTGGCCTGCTCGGCTCGTCACGTGAGTGTTGTAGTGGTACCCGATCGGTGTCTCGTACGGGTTGCCGAAGTCTTCGAATCGGTTGTTGGGATCCCGCTGGTGACCGTGTTCGAAGTGGATCGTTCGATCGCCGACCGGGCGAGTGACCGACTCCGACCGGACGAGTTCGACGTTGTACCGTGCTAACCGCTCGACGTACTCGTCGTACGCGGCGAGTTCGTTGTCGTGGTTGCCCGGCAACAGCGTGATCGGGACCGAGTCGCCGGTCGCGCGCAACTGTTCGAACAGTTCGGGATAGCGCTCGGTCAGGACGTCGAATTTCGCCGGCCCGTCGATCGCAGTGAACTCCCACAGCCCGAACAGGTCGCCGTTGATAATCAGCTCCGCGTCCTCGTCGGTCGTCTCGAGGCGTTCGAGAAAGTCGAGCAACTCGTCGAGAAAGTCGATCTCACCCAACTGCTCGTCGCCGCCGATGTGGAGGTCACTGATCACGTAGTAGACCGGCGCGTCGGCATCGTCGGCCATAGACTCAGACGTTCGAGTCCAACACGTATAGTGCTGGTCCCGGCAGTTCGCGAGATGGTTCACTGCCCATGCTCCCGTTTACTGTTACGGCTCCGAGCACTCGTCGATTTACTGTTACGGCTCCGAGCACTCGTCGAGGACGACGATACCGGGACCCAAATTGGTCACCTCGAGGTGCCCCGTACGTCCGTTCATACGGTTCTCCCGCGTGTCGACGACGGTCCCGTCGGGATAGACGTCGAGCAGGTCTCGGAGGACGACGATCCGACCGTCGTACTCGTCGCGGACGGTCTCGAGCGCCGTCTCGAGGTCGTCAGGATCGTCGCGACCGATATGCGACAGGACGAGCGTTCCGACGCCGGCCTCTCGGGCGTTTCGGCCGCACTCGCTCGCGGACGGGTGGAGGTCCGTCTTCGGTCCCTCGGCGTCGTCCTCGAGCAACCGGTGGTGGACGAGGACGTCGGTCTGGCGAGCGATCCTCGGTACGTTCCCCGTCTCGGCGGCGTAATCGCCGGTGAACGTGAACGACCGCCCATCGTAGGCCACCCGGTAGGCGAGCGTCGGAATCTCCCCGTGGACGACGGGAATCGCGTCGACGGTGAGGCCGTCCCGTTCGTAGATCCGCACCGCATCGTCGTTCTCTCCGGGGATGGCGTCGACCTCGGTGACCGGGAGGTCGAGTTCGCCGTCCGCGTACCGCTCGACGAAGTCGGACAGGTAGCCGTACGCACCCGTCTCCTCGTCGAACAGCCGCGAGAGCCAGGTCTCGGTTCCCGGGTGCTCCGGCGTCCCCGCGGGTCCGTACACCGCCAGCGGTCGGTCGCCGCGGCCCTGCTGGTACGCGGCCTTGACGACCGCCGGGAAGTCGGCCGTGTGATCGACGTGGAGGTGGCCGAGGAAGACCGCGTCCACCGCAGTCAGGTCGATTCGAGCATCGCTGAGTCGCGCGGCGGTTCCGCCGCCGGCGTCCACCAGCAGCGCCGGGTCGCCGTCGACGCGAACGACGTAGCCGACGGACGCGCGCTCGTTGTCCAGTGTCGATGCGCCCGTCCCGAGGGCGGTGACGCAGAAGCCGTCGCTATCGCCTGCGTCGGTGTCGGCCATACGGGTACCTCGTTCGGGACGGCCCTAAGGCTCGAGCCTGCGCGTTCCTGACCGCCGCTCGTCCGAGCCGTTCGTTTCGATACCCGCCTGAGGGTACAAGCCGGTGTGTTATCTGCATCTCCGTCGTTCTCCCCGGTGAGAACCGATGACCGGCAAACGCACGTGGGCGATCCCGGAGGGGTACATCCCCGAGGAGAGCACCGGCCCCGAACCGGAGATGGAGAGCCACGAGACCGTCTGCATTCTGAATACGACCGACGAGGACGCCACCGTCGAGATCACGGTCTACTTCACCGATCGCGGGCCGATCGGACCGTTCGAGCGGACCGTCCCCGCGGAGCGAACCAGTCACGTCCGGTTCAACGAACTCGAGGAGCCCGAAGCGATCCCGAAAGGCGAGGACTTCGCGAGCGTGATCGAATCGGACGTGCCGGTCGTCTGCCAGCACACGCGACTCGACTCGCGACAGGCCGAGAACGCGCTGCTCACCACGGTCGCGCATCCGATCGAGTGATCGCGGCCCAGGAACCGAGAGACGAACAATCCGTAGCCGAACAGTCGGTCGAGGAGGAGACGAACTGGTCCGAGAGCGCCTCATTCGGATTCGATCGCGTCTTCACCGAGTCGCTCGCCGCAGTTCGGACAGCGGTCGTACCGGAGTTCGAGGCTCGCCCGATGGACGTCCTCCATCGCCGCTCTGACCCGTTCTTCCGCGTCCAGTTCGGTCTCGTGCGAGAGGGAGGCGCCTTCGACTTCGATCAGAAACCGCGCGACCTCCGTCGCCTCGTAGGCGATGTCGTCCAGTTCATCGGCCGTGAAGAAATCGGAGTAGGCGCCGTAGAGGAACGTCGCACCCGCTTTTCGAACCTTCTTCTCGAAGGATTTTCGCGACTGGTAGACGGCCTGGCGCGTGTACTGGTCGTCCATGAAGGGAACGAGGTCGGGGAGGTTCTCCCCGACGGTCGTCATCTCGATACCCGTTCCGGTCCGAAAGTCGGCACAGAGGCGAGCGACCGCCCACTCGCGGGCCGTGAAGGCGACGCGATCGCGAAGGAACTCGCTGACGCGGTCGTACTCGGCGCCCTCGAGTCGCTCGAACCGGTCGTCGTCTGATGCGTTGCTCCGGGAGGCTGGCTGCGTATCTTCGGGCATGGTTTTTTCCTGCGGTTGCCCGCGTCACGTTCAGGGGCCGAACGAGGATAACGCTGTCCGTCGGGCCCGGAATCGCGCGTTCCGGTCCGCCCCGTTGCCGATCGATCGGTCGACGTTCCGCGACGACCGGAACCGGCATCTTCCCACCCGTCTACACTTGCATCGTCCTGTTTCACTTCCACTCCGCTACGCGAGCCCTTTTTACTGGCCGTCCCCTCCTCGTCACATGGTCCTCGCGATAAGTAGAACGGGACTCAGAGCCGCGGGAGCCGAGACGAGACCGCCGTCGCGTCCGGATCGCGACCGGAACGAGGTGACCGAAGCTGTCGCGTAGTTCGCCGTCCGACGATATCGTAGCCGAACCCAACCACTCCCGACTGGAGGATAGGGAGACGCTCGAGCGCGTGACGTTCCGAGCCACCGACGAGCAACTCGCCGCCCTCGAATCGCTCGTCGACGCCGACGTGTACCACTCCCGGAGCGAAGCGCTCCGTGCCGGGGTGCAACAGCTCCTCGAGCGACACCGCGGGTCCGAAACCGACCGCGACGATCGGGTCGGTTCGGCCTCGAAATAGCCTCCCGAACGTATCTGACGCGGGTTCGGTTGCGATGCGCCGAACACCTGCGCTTCACGCCGTCGCGCTCCGGGACGTTCGTAAGGGTACCCGTTCAACTGGACCGCGGTCGTCAGGACCATCGAACACTCGAAGACGCCGCTGATCACGTGGCGGTCGACGAGCCACGCCGCGGCCCGCTCGAGGTCGCGATCGAGCCAGAAGGCGTTGACCATCGACCGGAGATACGCGGACGGGTAGAGAGTAGTCCCACCGGCGCTGCTACTGTTACGACCGCGCGCATGACGGGCACGACAGTCGCAGGCCGAACTCCTATTCCGTTTATCGGCGAATGAACCGTTATACGCTCCCATTTACGGGAGTTTCAGGTCCTGTACCGACGTTCGGAGCCGAGACTATGCAAGAGCTCAACATCGCGCTCGTCACGATCGGTGGGCTGACGTTGGCGTTGAGTCTCGTCGCGGGACTGATGCGAAACAAGGTATACTTCCTTTCGGAGCCGATGGCGTCGGTGCTCCTCGGGATCGTGATCGGACCCTTCGGCCTAGGGCTGGTCAGCCTCTCACACTGGGGCGATCCGTTCACGATCATGGAACAGTTCGCCCGCCTCACCGTCGGCCTGGCCGTCATGGCCGCCGCGCTCCGTCTCCCCCAACGGTACCTCCGGACACACGCGCGATCGATGGCGGCGGTCCTCGTCCCCGGAATGATCAGCATGTGGCTCGTCAGCGGGGGACTCGTCTATCTCTTTCTGGGCGTTCCGCTCTGGATCGCGCTGCTCATCGGGGCGATCATCACTCCCACGGACCCGGTCCTCGCCGGAACGATCGTCACGGGCACTACCGCAGAGCAGTACATTCCGGAGTCGATCCGGAACCTCCTCACCGGCGAGTCTGGAGCCAACGACGGACTCGCGTACCCGCTCGTTTTCCTTCCGATTCTAGTACTCCAGCATCCGCCCCAGCGGGCGATCACCGACTGGCTGGTCTCGACGCTCCTCTGGGAAGTCGGCGCCGCCGTGCTCGTCGGCGCGGCGATCGGCGCGGCCGCCGGCTGGATCGAACGCGAGTTCCACGAACACGAACTCCTCGAGGAGACGTCGCTACTGAGCGTCACCGTCGCGCTCACGTTCGCCGTGCTGGGCGGCGTCAAGTTACTTGGCAGCGACGGTATCCTCGCGGCCTTCGTCGCCGGACTGTTGTTCAATCAGTTCGCCGACGCTACCGACGAAGCCGACGAACAGAAGGTCCAGGAGACGGTGCTCCGCCTGTTCACGTTCCCGATCTTCGTGTTCTTCGGTATCGCGCTGCCAGTCGACCAGTGGGTTTCGCTCGGCTGGGCCGGCGTGGCCCTCGCGGCCGGCATCTTGCTCCTGCGTCGACTGCCGATGACGGTGATCTTCCGGCGGACGGTCCGGCCGATCGACGGTGATCACGACTCGCTGTTCGCGGGCTGGTTCGGCCCCATCGGGATCGCGGCGCTCTTCTACGCGACGGTCGCCCACCGAATACTGGGCAACGAGATCATCTGGGGGGCGGCCAGTCTCGTCATCGCGAGTTCGGTGCTGGTCCACGGGATCACGGCCACGCCGTTTACGAAGCTGTACGGCCACGCGATCGATCGCGTCCAGACACAGTCGTCGGACGGGAGCGATCAATCGTCGGCGTTCTCGGAGGGATGAGCGAGCGTCCGGAGTATGGCCGTTTCGATGCGTTCTTCTTTACTATGAATGGGTAGGTAAATGCGGACTCGAGACGGACGATCGTCCGTGTACTCGGTCATTGATCCCCTCGAACGGGCTCGATTTCGACAGACGAGTATCGGCACTACTTGGTCCGTCGTAGTCCGATGAGCTGGTACAATCCGATCGGTCGAAATCTCGGGATGGTTCTGACCAAGTTCGCCGCCGTAGTCGCGAGTCTCGCGATCGTCTCGATCGTCTGGGAGGAGTACTACGCGATCCCGGCCGAACTCCTGTCGGCCGCGATCGTCTACGTCATCGGTCGCGTACTGATGTACGCCGCATCGGAAGCCGAGGAGACGTCGTCCGCACAGGCGTTCGCGTCCGCAGCGGTCGTCTGGCTCGTCGTCGGACTGCTCAGTTCGCTCCCGTTCGCGTTCATCGCGGGAACCATCGCCCTCGAGCCGAACTTCGTCGCGACGCCGCCGGTGAACGCGACGATGCGCGCATTGCTCTCGCCGAGCAACGCCTTGTTCGAGGGATTCAGCGGGATCACCGGGACGGGACTATCGGTGACTTTCCGGCCGTCACGTTGCTGCTCTCCGGGCGGTATCCCCACGTATACGGTGCCTCAGACACCTTCGCTTTCTCGTATTACCAACTACTGGTAAGGGACGTCCCGCTCTGCTGGCAGGTCGAACAGGTATACCGGTCCGGAACGTAGTCAAGGATCGCCATGTACGATCGAATTCTCGTTCCAGTCGACGGGAGCGATTCGGCGACGGCGGCGCTGGACCACGCGCTCGAGATTGCCGGCGATCACGACGCGACCGTCACCCTTCTCTACGTTGCAGACACGAACGAGCCGAGTCAAACCCGTCTCGGTACTAACGTCGTGGACGTTCTAGAACGCGAAGGCGACGAGATCGTCTCGGACGCGCGGGAACGAGCCGCGGATAGCGACGTTCCCGCGACTACGGACGTCGTGCAGGGTGTACCCCACGACGCGATCGTCGACTACGCCGAGACGAAGGATGTCGATCTCGTGGCAATGGGGACCCACGCCCGAGGCAGTCTCGAGCGATACGTTGTCGGAAGCGTCGCCGAACGCATCGTCAACGCGGCGCCGATGCCGGTACTGACGGTTCGTGCGATTGATGACGCCCCGACCTATCCGTACGAGTCCGTCCTGGTCCCGACCGACGGAAGCGAGCACGCAGCGGTCGCACTGCAACTAGGAGCAGACGTGGCGAACCGGAACCGCGCCACGCTCCATCTCCTCTCGGTTCTGGAGGACCAACTCTTCGGATCGATCACCGACCAGACCGAACGCCAGAACCGAGCGGCGGATCTCCTCTTAGATGCCGAATCGACGGCGATCGACGCGGGTGCCGACGACGTCGTGACCGCGATCAAGTCCGGATCGGTCCCGCGGCGGATCACCACGTATGCTGACGGGGAGGGAGTCGATCTCATCGTGATGGGAACTCACGGCCGAACGGGGCTCGATGAACATCTCCTCGGGAGTATCACTGAACGAGTCCTTCGCACCGCGTCAGTCCCCGTGTTGACGACGAACCGATCACCGGAATCGTAGGGTGGGAAACTCGCGACCGCGAGCGGTCACTCGAGGGTCACCTGCGAGCCGTTGGAGACTGGACGGCGAAGCGAACGCTCGAACTGTTCGGAAGAGAGAACTACACACGAGCACGAGGTGAGCTACGATGAGCCAACTAGAGAGTCCTTATGACTCGATCTTTTCGACGATCTCTTGGGCTTGCTCTTCGGCCTTGTCTTCTCCCACACTTTTCTTGATGAGAACGGATTCCACCTTCCAGTCATCACTATCTTCTTCTTGTCCCATCCGTACTTCACTCCCCTCGGAGACCGATTGGGCGGGATCCTCTGCCCAATCGGGCGTCCGAATTTCGTCGAATTGGTCCGGATCTCTAAATCGGACGTGAATGTAGTCCTCCTCCGTATCTACCTTGTTGACACCAACCATGTTTTAGCATAGCATTCGTGCGATAATAAGGGGAACGGCAGTATTAGCAAGGTGCGGTTTGCTCTCGCAGTAATTCACACGATATTTACGATTCCACTGTTTCCCACTCGACTAGCGCCTCCAGATCCCTCTCGCGGTCACGTCCGCTTATCATTCGTCGCTCTCGTCGGTGATCGATTCGATGACATTGGAGAGTCCGTGTCGACCAAATAGGACCACGAGAGATGCACCCAAGAGGTCGAAGACGATGTCTCCGATCGCGTCGAGTCGTCCGTAGTGGACGAGTAGTGGTTCGAACCCTCGCTGATCGGCGGTCGCGTGGATTCCGTACTCGAGTACCTCCCAGAGAACCCCGAAACCGAGAGTTACGCCCGTGATGACTGCCGGTCTGAATTTTGGCGAAAATTTCCCCCGGGGGTCCGCATCGGCCTCCGCTCGAAATGCTACATCTGTGGCTCCCGCGACGACGACGCCGGATAGCGTGTGCGCGAGGTGATCCCACCACCAGATCCGATCGTACGGACCCAGCATCCCCAGCGTGTGGACTAATGCCGCTACCGAGACCCACAATCGTTGCCACGGTTGGAAACGGACACCGTATCTGTTCTCGAGGCATCTCGGCATTGCCGCAAACAGAAGGGAGAGGATGCCATTGACGATCACGCTCGGATCACGCCGACGGACGCCTTCGACGAGTGCGATGACGATAGCGAATCGAAGACCGTGATTCGCGGTCCGTTCGGTATCGTTCCGTCTCCGCGAACGGAACCAGGTTACGAGGGCAGTGATCATGAAGAGCGGATGTCTCTGTTTATTGCCGAATTGCTATAGATGCTGGGTCCCCTCAATTCCATTAAAATCGCGTATTACGACACGAAGAGCGGTACCAACGCTCGACTCTTAGATGGGACTTCCTTGAAAATACCATCCGAAGGTGCGAACAATCGAAGAAATAAACCGCGTACAGATCGTATTACCAACGACTGCGATACTAACTGACCATCAGTCGCGGCGACGCCTCGCAACCCGTTCTTCACCGGTGTTTTCGGAGATAATCTCGTAGAGGATCGCCCGACCGCCGTCCGCTTTTGGACGGAGGATCCGCCCGAGGCGCTGGACGAACTCCCGTTCGCTGCCGCTGCCCGAGAGGACGACGGCGACCGACGCGTCCGGGACGTCGACCCCTTCGTCGAGGACGTTCGAGGTCGCGATTCGCCCGTACGTGCCGTCGCGGAACCGCTCGAGGATCTCCCTGCGCTCCGCGGCCCCAGTCTGGTGGGTGATCGTCGGCATCAGAAATCGCTCGCTCACGTCGTACGCGAGGTCGTTGTGGGCGGTGAAGACGATCGTCCGATCGTCACGGTGGTCGGCCAGAATCTCCTCGAGCGCCTCGAGTTTGGCCGCGCTGCCGTACATGATCTCGCGAGCGCGCTGGCGGGCGAGCAGCGCCTCGCGAGCCTCGGGATCGTTGCCGGAGCGCTTGACGAGTTCCTGATAGTCGGACCCGCTCTGCATCTGGATGCCCGACCGCGCCAGGTAGTCCGTAAACACCTCCTGTACTCGCTCGTACTCCTCGCGTTCGTCGGGCGTGAGCGCCACCTCGAGTCGCTTCAGGTCGTAGTTCGCGAGGTGATCGCCCGCCAACTCGTCGACGTCGACGCGGTGGACGAGCGAGCCGACGATCTGTTCGATGATCTCGTGGGCGTCGTCCGGGCGCTCGAACGTCGCCGTAAGTCCCAGTCGGGCGGGGGCGGCGAGCAGGCGAGCGATTTCGCGATAGCCCTCGCCGCCGA
This sequence comes from Natronorubrum halobium, assembly GCF_051351675.1. NCBI lineage: Archaea > Methanobacteriati > Methanobacteriota > Halobacteria > Halobacteriales > Natrialbaceae > Natronorubrum > Natronorubrum halobium. The sequence goes on along the minus strand of NZ_CP195595.1, from coordinate 3,251,160 downwards.
GGTGGTGGACCTCGTCGAAGACGACGAACCCGAATCGATCTCCCACCGAATCGGCCTTCAGGTACGCCGAGTCGTACGTCGAGACCGTGATCGGCTCGAGGCGCTGCTCGCCGCCGCCGAAGCGCCCGATATCGCCGTCGAACTCGCGCTCGAGTTCGCGTTGCCACTGGTCGAGCAGGTCGATCGTCGGGACGACCACGAGCGTCGGCACCGAGAGCCGTTCGATCGCTTTCAGGGCGATGACCGTCTTCCCGCTGCCCGTCGGGAGTTCGAGGACGCCCGCGGGCGCGGTAGCAATCGGGCTGCCGTCCGCAGCGTTCTCCCCACATCGATCCGTCTCGAGCCACGTCTCGAGCGCAGTCTTCTGATACGCGCGAAGTTCGTACGCCGACTCGAGAGGTGGGAGGGAGTCGAGGGCGAGCACGCGGTCGTCGATTCGATCCGGTTCGGCCGCAGCGTCCAGCAGGGCCGCTCGGAGCACTGCGTAGCGAAACGCGGGCGCGCGCCAGCCGTCGGTCCGCGGATCGCTCTCGAGGTCGGGGACCGACTTCCGGAGGGGTGATGGGGCGACGGACGACTCCTCGAGTCCGTCGATTCGGACGGTGCCGTCCTCGTAGCGGAGCGTAATCGACGTCGAATCCGACTGCTCGTTGCTGGGCCGGGTCACGGTGAACGGTCGGAGCGGGACGACCAAATACTGTCGGACTGCCGACGGACGCAGTCGGAGCGTGCCGACGAACGCGGTCGGCGTGTGTCGACGGTTGTCGTGGAAATCGAGGGCCGTCGGACCCCTACCTCAACCCTTTTATTACCGGTGTTCCTTGACTGGCACATGAGCGAAGACGAGGGCACGAACTCCTCAGCCCAGGGTGTCCCGTCCGAGGAGCGATCCGACGACGGCGAGATGATCGACGGCGAATCCGCCTCGGCAGGCACGGACGAGTCGGACGCCGAACCGGCCCCTGCTGGCGACTCCGAATCGGACGGGGACGACTCGAGCGTCGCTGTGACGGACGCTGCCGAGGAATCCGACGGCGAGTCGTCCGCGGCGCCCCAGACGAGCGAGGACATTCAGCGACTGCTCGACGACGTGACCGAGTACGACGACGAACTCGCACAGCAGGTCAGCGCCGTCGTCGACGAGGCCCGCGACCTGAACGGCACCGTCTCCCACCAGCGCGAGGAACTCGAGGATCTCACCGAGCGCGTCGAGGAACAGGCCGAGACCATCGGGGAGTTACAGGACGAACTCGAGGCGCGGGAGGAACGGGTCGACGAGTACGAGGAGGAGGTCGAGGACCTGAAGAGCCGACTCAAGCGCAAACAGGCCGACTTCCAGAACTACAAGAAGCGGGCCAAAAAGCGCCAGCAGCAGATCAAGGACCGAGCGACCGAGGACCTCGTCGAACGGCTGCTCGGCGTCCGCGACAACCTGAAACGCGCCCTCGAGGAGGACAGCGACGACGCGGAGAGCCTGCGCGACGGCGTCGACATGACGCTGCGCGAGTTCGACCGCATCCTCGAGGACGAGAACGTCTCGGAGATCGATCCCGACCCCGGCACCGCGACCGACCCGCAGCGCCACGAGGTCATGATGCAGGTCGACAGCGCCCAGCCGGAAGGGACCATCGCCGATGTCTACACGCCCGGCTACGAGATGGGCGACAAGGTCATCCAGAACGCACAGGTGACGGTTTCGAACGGCGAACTCGAGGCCGAGGAGGGGACAGCGGCAAACGAAAGCGACACTGCCGGCGTGGATGACGACGCCGAGGAGACCGAGGGAGCGTCCGGAGCATCGGACGCGGACGCAGACTCCAACGGCGACGACGCGGCGGCCGCCGACGAATCCGAGGAACCGGCCGACGAGGAGGACGCGGCGATCGAACTCGGCGGCGAGGTCGCGGACGACGAGTCCACGGATGCCGAAGCGAACGGTGGGGACGACGCGGACGGTGCCACCGACTCCGACGAAACTGCCAACTGAGGGATCGGTCGGCCGCTCGACGCCCGGTCATTCACGACAGCCGACACCATATTATCGTCTCCAAAGTCGATTCTACTCGGTGCGTTTCAGACCCTGAGCGTGGCGTCTCCGGGCGTTTCGGTGGATTTTATTCGGCTCACGATACTGCCTAGTAACCTTTAAAACAAAGTGCGCACAATAGCCTGCCACGATGGCGAGCAACAAGATTCTCGGAATTGACCTTGGGACGACGAACAGCGCGTTCGCGGTGATGGAAGGTGGCGATCCGGAGATCATCGTCAACGCCGAAGGCGAACGGACGACACCCTCCGTCGTCGCCTTTACCGACGACGACGAGCGACTCGTCGGCAAACCGGCGAAGAATCAGGCGATTCAGAACCCCGAAAAGACGATCGCCTCGATCAAACGCCACATCGGCGAAGAGGACTATACCGTCGAGGTAGACGACGAGGAGTACACGCCGGAACAGATCTCGGCGATGATCCTCCAGAAGATCAAACGCGACGCCGAAGACTACCTCGGCGACGAGGTCGAGAAGGCCGTCATCACGGTCCCCGCGTACTTCTCCGACCGACAGCGCCAGGCGACCAAGGACGCCGGCGAGATCGCCGGCTTCGAGGTCGAACGCATCATCAACGAGCCGACGGCCGCGTCGATGGCCTACGGCCTCGACGACGACTCCGACCAGACCGTGCTCGTCTACGACCTCGGCGGCGGCACCTTCGACGTTTCTATTCTCGATCTCGGCGGCGGCGTCTACGAAGTCGTCGCGACCAACGGCGACAACGACCTCGGTGGCGACGACTGGGACGAGGCCATCATCGACTGGCTTGCCGACGAGTTCGAGGCCGAACACGGCATCGACCTGCGAGACGACCGACAGGCCCTCCAGCGGCTCAAGGACGCCGCCGAGGAGGCCAAGATCGAACTCTCGAGCCGAAAGGAGACCGAGATCAACCTGCCGTTCGTTACCGCGACCGACGACGGCCCGATCCACCTCGAGGAGAGCCTGACTCGCGCCAAGTTCGAGTCGCTCACGCAGGATCTCATCGACCGCACCGTCGAGCCGACCGAGCAGGCGCTCGAGGACGCGGGCTACGAGAAAGAGGATATCGACGAGGTTCTCCTCGTCGGTGGCTCGACACGAATGCCTCAGGTCGCGGAGAAGGTCGAAGATCTGACGGGCAAGGAACCCCAGAAGAACGTCAACCCAGACGAGGCAGTTTCCCTGGGCGCGGCGATTCAGGGCGGCGTCCTCGGCGGCGAGGTCGACGACATCGTGCTGCTCGACGTCACGCCGCTCTCGCTCGGTATCGAGGTCAAAGGAGGCCTCTTCGAGCGACTCATCGAGAAGAACACGACGATTCCGACCGAGGAGTCGAAGATCTTCACGACCGCGGCGGACAACCAGACTTCCGTTCAGGTTCGGGTCTTCCAAGGTGAGCGCGAACTGGCCGAGAAGAACGAGATGCTCGGCGAGTTCCACCTGACCGGCATCCCGCCAGCCCCCGCAGGTACGCCACAGATCGAAGTCACGTTCTCCATCGACGAGAACGGCATCGTCAACGTGAGCGCGGAGGACAAGGGCACCGGCACCAGCGAGGAGATCACCATCGAGGGCGGCGCCGGCCTCTCCGACACCGAGATCGAGAAGATGCAGGCCGAAGCCGAGAAACACGCCGAAGAGGACAAGGAGAAGCGCGAGCGCATCGAGGCCCGCAACACCGCCGAGGCCACGATCCAGCGCGCCGAGACGCTCCTCGAGGAGAACGAGGACGTCGACGACGATCTCCGCGGCGACATCGAGGCGGCCGTCGAGGACCTCGAGGAGACCATCGACGACAAGGACGCCGACGCCGAGGCTATCGAGGCCGCGACCGAGGACCTGAGCAAGGAACTCCAGGAGATCGGCAAGCAGATCTACCAGGAGGCCGGTGCAGCGGGCGCTGGCGGTGCCGCAGGCGGCGCGGCCGGTGGCGCCGCGGGCGCAGGCCCCGGTGGCATGGGTGGCGGACCGAACCCAGGCCCAGACGGTGCTGCGGCTGGCGGCGACGAGGGCGAAGAGTTCGTCGATGCGGACTTCGAGGACGTTGAAGAAAACGACGAAGACTGAGTCGTTTTCTTCAGCCCGTCAGACGCAGTCTGACGACGTCGACGAAGACGAGGACTGAAGGGACGAGTCCTCGTCTGCCATCGAATCTCCGATTCGCGCTGTCAGAGGGCCTTACTTGTCGTCTTCGGCACATTGGAGTTTATCGTGGAGTAAATACGGAATTGGTACCGTAGCGGTCGAAGTGCAAGCGCTGCACCCGCGAGCGACCAGCGGGAGCGAGCGGCCTTTTTAGCGTAGATTTTTGCGCCGAGCGGTGAGTGAGCGAAGCGAGCGAACCCGAGGCGGAAAAAGGTACTTCCGGAACGTTCGTTTCAAGTGGCTCAACCGAGTATCGGTTCGATAACGAATGAGCGAGGACTTCTACGACGCACTCGGCGTGAGCCCTGATGCGTCGACCGAGGACATCAAACAGGCGTACCGGAAGAAGGCCACGGAGTACCATCCGGACGTCAGCGACGACCCCGACGCCGAGGAGAAGTTCAAGAGAATCCAGAAGGCGAAGCAGGTCCTCACGGACGAGGAAAAGCGCAAGGCGTACGACCGGATGGGCCACGACCGCTACGAGCAAGCCGAGAAACACGGCTTCGACGCCGGCGAAGCAGGTGGCGCCGGCGGCATGGGTGGCGGTCCGTTCGGCGGCATGGGCGGCGGCGGCGGTGGGATGGGCGGCGGCGGTCTCGGTGACATCTTCGAACAGGTTTTCGGCGGCGGTGGCGGCGGCCGCGGCCGGCGTCGCCCGCGAAAGGGTCGGGACCTTCGAACCGAACTCCGAATCGACCTCGAGGAGGCCTACGACGGCGTTGAAAAGCAGTTCACCGTCGAACGGCCGGAGGAGTGTGACACCTGTGCGGGCGAGGGACACCCGCCCGATGCGGATTCGCGGACCTGTCCCGAGTGTCAGGGCCGCGGACAGGTGACCCAGGTCCAGCAGACGCCGCTGGGCCGCGTCCAGCAGACGACTGCGTGTCCCCGCTGTGAGGGCGACGGGACGCTGTACTCCGAGACCTGCGGCGACTGTCGCGGCGAGGGCTACGTCCGGAACGAGGCCTCGCTGACCGTCGACGTCCCGGAGGGCATTCAGGAGGGCCAGACGCTCCGGATGGAAGGCGAGGGCGCACCCAGTCCCGAGGGCGGTCGTCACGGCGACCTGCTCATCGACGTCTCGATCCGCGAGCACGAGGAGTTCGAACGCGACGGCGACGACCTCCAGTATCGCCTCCCCATCTCGTTCCCGCAGGCGACGTTCGGCGACACCGTCGAGGTGCCCACCCTCGACGGCGCTGCGGAGTTCGAGATCCCGAAGGGCACCCAGAGCGGCGAGACGTTCCGCCTCGAGGGCAAGGGGATGCCCCGCCTCCGCCGTCGCGGGCACGGGGATCTCTACGTGCAGGTCCAGATCGTCACGCCCGACAGCCTGAACGAGGAACAGCGCGACGCGCTCGAGGCGTTCGCCGAGGCCGGCGGCGACGAGATCGAAGTCAAAGAGGGTTTCTTCGAGAAGATCAAGCGGGCGTTCTAGATCGGCGACGGACTGAAGTCCGGTTCTCGCTCGGCTCCCGGTTTCGCGACAAGGAACTCGAGAGTCGCCTCGGACTCACTGCTGTCGTTCGTCGAAATGATCCTCGCACAGCACGTGATAGACGGTGTCGTCGGGAACGACCTCTCCGGCCGGCGTCTCTTTTAATAGCGTGATGCCGTAGTCTGCCTCTTCCTCGCAGTCGACGCACGTTCCGCGCTCGCCGTCTCTGCCGCCGCTTCTGAACTTCGTCCCGTCGGTTCGCAGTTCGGCGCAGTCCTGACAGAGCCGCCACCGGCGGTCCGCATCCGAGAGGTCGAAGATGTGGTACTGCATCTTGTGCTGGTCGAACGGAACCGCCACGTTGCAGAACTGACAGTCCATAGCGAACGGTGCGGCACGCACCGTTGTAACGGTGACACACGAATGCTAATGGTGATGAGTTTCACGGTACCGTGCAACACAGACTATGGTCGCTGCGACCGTACGCTCGAGCGTTCCATGACAGCACAACAGATCCTGCTCCTCGCCGGCGACTACGTCGAGGACTACGAGATAATGGTCCCGTTTCAGGCCCTGCAGATGGTCGGCCACGAGGTCCACGCGGTCTGCCCCGAAAAGGAAGCTGGCGACAGCTGTCCGACCGCGATCCACGATTTCGAGGGCGATCAGACCTACACCGAGAAGCCGGGGCACAATTTCGAACTGAATCACGACTTCGACGGCGTCGACCCCGCCGAGTACGACGCGCTCGTGGTTCCCGGCGGCCGCGCGCCCGAGTATCTCCGGACGTACGACGAGGTCCTCGAGATCACCCGCCACTTCTTCGAGGAAGACAAACCCGTCGCCGCGCTGTGTCACGGCGTCCAGATTCTCGCCGCCGCGGACGTCCTCGAGGGCCGAACCTGCACCGGCTATCCGGCACTCGAGGCGGACGTCCGAATCGCTGGAGGCGACTGGACGGACGGCGTCACGCGCGAGGGGAACCTCGTGACGGGACAGGCCTGGCCGGACCACCCCGAGTGGCTCGCCGAGTTCCTCGAGTGTCTCGGTACCGAGATCGATCACCAGGACACCGCTCCCGCGGCGGCGGACGACTAACGGAGCGTCGACTGCCGGTCAACGGCGGTACCGGCGGGCGAACTTCGGCCGGAGCCACCACGGACGGCGGTCACACTCCCGTCACCGCCAGCACCGCCATACGACGGGCATCGGCGACACCACCGCTGACTCGAGTCGGCGTCCTTTTTTCGGCCGGGCCTCGAGTCACGCACATGACCGCCGAGACAGTGGACGACCTGCTCACGCGCGACCTCCGGGACGATCGCACGGCGCTCGTGGACACGACGGGCCGGGAGTTCGACAATCACTGGCTGTGTACGACGTCCTGGAAGGCCGGGAACTTCCTGCGGCACGCGGGCGTCCGGAAGGACGTCACCGTCGGCATCGTCGGGGAGGGACCGCTCTCCCTGCTCGCGTTCTTCGGTACGACGCTCCTCGAGGGGGCGACGCGGTTCGACCCGCCGACCGATCTCGCGGACGAGGACGATTTCAGGGCCCTCGTCGCCCCGGTCACCGATCTCGAGTCCGGCGATTACGCCCTCCCGCGCGGCTCCCAGCGGGTCGGCTACGGGCAGAAACCCGAGGAACCCGACATCCACCACTTCGACGCCGGCGTCTGGAGCGAGAATCCCGCCTTCCCGCCGCTGGATATCGACCCCGAGACGACGCTTCTGACCGACGGCGAGCGGACCGCGAGTCACGGCGCGGCGCTCGAGACGGCCGGCGACGTAGTCGAGGCGTACGGACTCGAGGCCGGCGACCGCGTCGTCGTCCGCGATTCCCTCGCGGATCCTCGAGTCGTCGTCGCGGGCGTCCTCGCACCGATGCTCGCGGAGGGGGTGATCGTTCTCGCCGGCGACGAGGACGAGAGCGAGACGGCCGTCGAGCGCGGCGAATACGGACTCTCGAGCGAGTCGGTAGCCGAGCCGAATCGGATCGAACCGAGCGCGGTTTCGCTCGAGTGAACGGCCGCGGACGGACGACTCGGTCTCGAGCAGACGCGAGAACGAACCGCTTTTGCCGCGATTCGCCCAATCAGCGGCATGGAGAAACTCCTCGCGTCGCTCGACGACGCGCCGATCATCGACAAAGACGGCTACGAGTACCTCGTTCACCCGATCAGCAACGGCGTTCCGATGCTCGATCCGGCCCTCCTGCGGGAGGTCGTCATCGAAGTCATGCAGACGGCCGATCTGGACGTCGACAAGATCGTCGCCCCGGAGGCGATGGGGATCCACCTCGCGACCGCCCTCTCGCTCCAGACCGACATCCCGCTGGTCGTGATCCGCAAGCGGCCGTACGGCCTCGAGGGTGAGGTCTCGTTACACCAGCAGACCGGCTACTCGGAGTCGGAGATGTACATCAACGACGTCGAATCGGGGGACCGCGTTCTCATCGTCGACGACATGCTCTCGACGGGTGGAACGCTAGCGTCCATCTGTACCGCGCTGGACGACATCGGCGCCGAGATCGTCGACATCGTCGTCGTCATGCGGAAAGTCGGACCGTCCGCACTCGACGAGACGGCGTTCGAGGCGACGAGCCTCATCGATATCACCGTCGAAGACGGCGAAGTGACGGTCCACTAACCGTCCCGATTTCGATCGTCGAGTGCTGGATCGTCCACCGGCATCTCGGCGTCGGTCCCGGTTTTGTGCACGTTTGTGATTATATTGGGTCGCTGTTGGACTCGTAATGAGCGTATATACGAGACTTTTTGTACTCCGACTCGGTACGGAGCGGGTATAGCATGTCGAACGATACGGACGGGGGCATTCAACTGGAATACGGAGTCGACGATAGACCGCCGTGGCCGAAGTCGATCCTGCTGGGCTTGCAACACGTCGCGGTGATGATCGTGCCGGCGACGGCGGTGGCGTACGTCGTCGCGGGCGGGGTCGGCCTCGGCGCCGCGGATACGGCTTACATCGTGCAGATGGTCCTGCTGTTCTCGGGACTGGCGACCGTAATACAGGCCTACACCGTCGGCCCGGTCGGCGCGCGACTGCCCATCGTCATGGGCTCGAGTTTCACCTTCGTCGGCGCGTCGATATCGATCGGCGCGGACCTCGGAATGGCCGCCGTCTTCGGTGCGATCCTCGTCACCGGATTCGCGGTCGAGGGACTCATCGGCTGGCAGTTCAAACGTATCAAACCCTTCTTCCCGCCGCTCGTCACCGGGCTCGTCGTCGTCATCATCGGTCTCTACCTCATCCCCGTCGGAATGGAGTACGCCGCCGGCGGCGCCGCCGCCGAGGCGGCGGGCGAACTCGGCGCGCTTCACCACATCGGACTGGCCGCGCTCGTGCTGGCCATCGCCGTTGGTCTCAACCTGTTCACGCGAGGTGTTACGCGACTGTTGAGCATCCTCGTCGCGATCGTCGTCGGCTACGTTGTCGCCGTCGTCCCGTACGCGTTCTTCGGTTTCGGCCCCGAACTCGTCGACTTTTCGGCCGTCGGCGACGTCGCCTGGGTCGCCGTTCCGTCGCCCACCCGATTCGGCTTCGAGTTCGAGCCGATCGCGATCGTCACGTTCGCCTTCCTCTTTCTCGTCTCCGCGATGGAGACCGTCGGCGACATGTCCGGCGTCACGGCCGCCGAAGGGCGAAACCCGACGGACGAGGAGTTCCGCGGCGGGCTGTTCAACGACGGCCTGCTGAGTTCGATCGGCGCCGTCTTCGCCGCGTTCCCGATCACGTCGTTCTCCCAGAACGTCGGCATCGTCTCCTTTACGGGCGTGATGAGCCGCCACGTCGTCGGGATCTGCGGCGCGATCCTCGCGCTGCTCGGACTGAGCCCGAAGGTGGGCGCCGTCGTCACGACGATTCCCAGCGCCGTCTTCGGCGGCGCCGTCTTGCTCATGGCCGGCATGGTCGCCGCCAGTGGCGTCCGGCTGATCGTCCAGCACACCGACTTCGACCGCCGAAACATGGTCATCGTCGCCGTCTCGCTCGGCCTCGGACTCGGCGTCGCGACGACCCCCGAAGCGCTCGAGGGACTTCCGAACGCGGCGGAGACGTTCTTCGGTCAACCCGTCATTCTGACCGCGCTGTCGGCGCTGGTGCTCAACACGCTCGTTCCCGGCGAGCAGAGCCCGCTGTTCGACGTCGTCCCCGAAGGCGATTCCGCGGAGCCAGAGCCCGCTGTCGGTCCGAGCGACGATTGAGGATCGTTTCGCCGGTCGCTATCCTATCGGCTCACGTCAGTCGTCATCTCGTTCGTAGCTCGCGATCCGCCCCCACGAGGACTTCTTGCCCCACAGCCCCGAGCGCATACACTCGAGTTCGACGATCTGGGAGTTGTCGACGAAGAGGTTCACCTTCGGGCCGAACTGCTTGATGTACCACTCGAAGACCTCGGGGTCCGCGGCTTCGAAGACGCAGTTCTCGACGCCGAGGCCGTCCGCTATTTTGAAGGCCACGTCGGTCCGCCAGTCGCGCACCTGCTCGGTGATCCCCTCCGACTCGACCATGATCTTGTACGCGCCCGCCTCGAGGTGGCGCTTCCCCTCCTCGATCGCGCTCGTCGGATCGATCGCCGTCTCGGACTCGAGTTCCTCGACGCTCGAGGCACCCCCGGCGCCGAACTGGACGTTGATCTCCGGTTTGGCCTTCAGCCCGTGGTCCTGGACGAGTTCCGTGAGTTGGACCATATCTTCGACGTCGATGGCGAGGAACCCGCTCGAGACCTCGACGATATCGAAGCCGATATCGGCGGCTTCTTCGACGTAGCGTTCGACCTGCTCGTAGTCCCGAATCAGGACGTGCTCGATGAAGCCGCCCGTCGAGACGAGTACGTCGTGTTCGTGGCAGATTCCGATCAGCTCCTCGACGGCGTCTTCGGGCATCAGCGCGAACGATCCGCCGGAGAACTTGTAGATGTCGACGTACTCGCCCATCGTCTCGAGGACGTCTCGCAGCTCTCGCGGCCCCATCGGATCGTAGTACGGGCCGCGAATCTCGGTGATGCCGTTCTCTCGGGGCTTTTCCTCGCGTTCGTTGACGTGCAGGAAGTCGAATGCGCGATCGGACATACGACCGCTCACCACGACCACCGCCAAAACGCTACCACGTTGCCTGAGAAAGGCGGGCGACCCGACGGGGCAGAGCTCTCGACGCGGTCGTGAGCCGGTCAGGCGAGCAGCGCCGTCAGCTCCGAAACGTCGTGCTCCTCGAGGGATTCGATCATCTCGACGATGTCGTCGCGCCGATCGTCCGCGAGGTGCCCGTCCGTAATCGCGTCGAACTTCGCCTCCAGACCGTCCCAGCCGATCGGGTCGATCGGGTGACCGCGGAAGGCGTCCTTTTCGATCCGGTACGTGGTGCCGTCGTCCGTCGTCACGTCGATGAGGGCCGGCATCTCGCCGTTTTCGAAGCGCTCGGTGAGTTCGGGGTCCTCGTTCACGTCGACGACGCGGAGCAACGCTTGAACGTCCTCGCTCCGGATGCGCTCGGGTTCGTACTGCTCCAGAGAGAGGTCCCGGTCGATCAGCGCCACTGCGAGCATGTACGGCAGCGAGTGGTCCGCCTGCGCCCTGTTCTCGACCTCGTATCGGTTCCCCTCGCCGCCCCCGATGATGAGTTTCGCACCGGCGAAGGTATCGAGTTTGACCCCCGCGATGTCGTCCGGGTCGAGATTTTCCCGCTCGGCGAGTTCGACCACGCCTTCGACGGCCGACTGGGCGTACGTTTCCGCGACGTACCGCTTGGTCATCACGTCGTGGACGCGTTCGCCGGGCGTCGGATCGACGTCGAAATCCCCCGAGATCACCTCTTTCCACCCCTTCTGCCCGTCGAAGAGGTTCCGCGGACCGTCCATTCCGTTCTTCGCGAGCATCGCCGAGTAGACCGCGTTACGAGCCGCGTTCGCCGACGCGATGCCCTTCCACTCGTTGATCCTGCCCGTTCGGGTCACCCGCAAGGCGTTGTGAGCGGTTCCCGCGATACCGATGGCGTTTCGGGTTTCCTCGAGGTCGAGTCCGAGGAGCTTCGACGCGCCGGCGACCGCCGAAATGACGGTGTGGGTGACGTGATCGAATCCCCGATCTCGAACGGGCGCGTTCCACGCGAGTTCGGCCTGAATCTCGTAGGCGATCGCGAGCCCCACGAGCAGGTCCTTGCCGGACCGATCGGCGTACTCTCCCGCGGCGACGACCGCCCCGATGTTGTCGCTCGGGTGGGGCGTCTCGTTGGGCGCGAGAAACGAATCCATGTAATCGAGGTACCGAGTCAGCGCCGTGTTGTGCATCGCCGCCTGTACCGGCGAGGCGGCGGCGTCCCGGCCCCAGAGCGTGCACTCTCCCTCCGTCTCGAGGTCGTTCACGGTCCGGTACACCACCTGTGTCGGATCGGCTACCTCCGCGGCGATGGCGATGCCGACCGAGTCGAGAACGCGGCGTTTCAGCGCGTCCCGAGTCTCCGGCGAAAGGTCGTCGTAGTCGGTTTCCTGGACGAATTCGGCGAGTTCGAGCGTCGTCATACGGCTAGTCACCAGCAGTACCGTCAAACGTCTTGGCGTGGGCTGTGCAACGAGCCGGTAGCGGTTACTCGGATTTCGACGCGGTCCACGGCTTGCTCCCGTAACGTGAGCACGTCGAAGGTACCGTACGACGCGTGTGCCGAATCGAGTGCCGTTCTACTACCTCTCACACGGTCCGAACCAGGCTCCCTTCGCGAATCCGGAGACCGTCCGAGCGATCGGCTCGACGACGATCCTGCTCTCGGCCGTGGTACTCGGGAGTTCGGCGACGCCGATCATCGAAAAGACGCTCGGAGAGGAACGTCCGGAACTCGAGGAGACGATCGGTGAAGAGCGTCCGAGTTGACCGAGGGAGACGGAGATCGAGCGGTGGACTCGATCAACACGGGATCGAAGGACCCCGCCACTGGAGGAGAAGCGCTAACATCCTCGAATTCGGTACAATCGGGTTCTCGTGAGGAATTTTTTATCCAGCCGTTCGTCGTTACCCCGAATATGCCAGACGTTGCAATCGTCGGCGGCGGCGCTGCCGGACTGAGCGCAGCACTCTTCACCGCAAAGAACAGCCTCGAGACGGTCGTCTTCGACACCGACGAGACGTGGATGCACAAGGCGCACCTGTTTAACTACCCCGGAATCCGGAGCATCAGCGGCAGCGAGTTCATGGAACTGACGCGCGGGCAGGTCCGGGACCGCGGCGCTGACGTCCGCGTGGGCGAGGAAGTGACCGACGTCGAACCCACCGGCGACGGCTTCCACGTCGAGACCGAAGACGGCGAGTACGACGCCGACTACGTCGTCCTCGCGACGGGCGCGGATCGCTCGATGGCCGAGGACCTCGAGGTAGATTTCGACGACGACGGAACCGTCGACGTCGACCTCGACACGGAGACGAGCATCGAGAACCTGTACGCGACGGGCGCGATGGTCCGGGACGAGGAGTGGCAGGCCGTCATCGCCGCGGGCGACGGCGCCTCGGCGGCGCTGGACATCCTCAGCAAGGAGAAGGGCGAACACTTCCACGACTTCGACGTCCCCGACGACGTGGCGTAGTCCGAATCGAGTCGCGCTCGAGTCCGGACGGGGTTCGATCGTTCGCCACGAAGCCTGCGTGTTCGGGGCCCACGACTATGGCTCTGTTCGGCGGAAACCGACGTATGGAAACCAGTGTCGACCGAATCGACGACCTCGAGGAGCTGTTCCACCACAAGCTCGCCCAGCTGTACTACACGGAGCAGGAACTCGTCGAGGCGTTAGACGAGATGGCGATCAACACGACCAACGATCGGATGGCCGAGGGGTTCGCGGACCACCGCGACGAGACCCGGACGCACGTCCAGCGCCTCGAGGAGGTCTTCGCAGCCCTCGACCGGCCGGCGGAGCGCCGCGAGGATCCCGTCCTCGACGCGCTCGAGCAGGAGCGGACGACGTTAGAGGACGCCATTCAGGACGACGACATGCTGGACATGGCCTACCTGACCGCCGGGATGATGACCGAGCGCATCGAGATGACGGCCTACGAGGGGCTGACGTCGATGGCGAACAAACTCGAGTACGACGACGAGATCCGGAAGCCGCTCGAGTCGAACTACGACGAGGAGCAGTCGGCGTACCGCGAACTCTCCGCGATGGAGACCGCGTCGGACATGAAGTCGCTGTGGGATCGCCTGACGCCGTCGTAACCCCACAGTGATCCACAGCGATACCGGGACGCTCCCCGGCGGGCACCCCTACGCGAGCGTCGGTGACGGACCTCGAGCGCTCGTCGTCATGCCCGGCTTCGGCGACGCGATGTTCTCCGGTCGCTACCCGCCGTTTTCGGGCTTGGCGATCGCACCGTACTTCGCCCGGTATCTCGACGACTACCGGGTCTACGTGCTCAGTCGGCCGCGGGAACTCCCGCCGGGATACGACGAAGGCGACGCCGTCGAGTCGCACGCTCGAGCGTTCGAACCGATCGCCGACTCGCACGACGGCGTCGACGCCATCGGCATCTCGATGGGCGGACTGATCGCGCAGGCGCTCGCTCGTCGGGAGCCCGACCCGATCGACCGACTCGTCATCGCGAACAGCGCCTGTCGGCTCGACGACGACGCCCGTTCGGCAGTCCGGCAGTTCGAGCGCTACGCTCGCGAGGGTGACTGGGCGTCGATCCGCTCGAAACTGGCCGCGGCGATGTTCTCGGACGGCCGCGCGATGGCGTACCCGCCCGTGCTCCAGACGATCGGTCGGTTCGTCCAGCCGCGGCCCGCCGAGCCCGCCGACGTCTGGCGCTCGCTCGAGTTCATCCTGGAGTTCGACGGCTGCGACCGACTCGAGGCGATCGACCAGCCGACGCTCGTCTTCAGCGGCGAGCGAGACCCGTACTTCACGGCCGAACTCGCCCGCGAAACGGCCGCCGGACTGCCGAACGGGCAACTCGAACTCGTCGCCGGCGCGAAACACGGCGCCTTCCACGAGCGGAAGGCGACGTTCGACTCGCGGGTTCGAGAATTTCTCGAGCGGCCGTATTCGACAGTGCTCGAGAGGTGACAGACGGTCCCGTCTCGTTCGGGAGCCACAGCCGCCGTACACGCGAGCGTCGCGCCGTCATCACCTCTCAGTCCGGTCGAGCCGGAGCGGCGGGCGCGTCCCGTACGTGAGTACGCGCCACAGCCACTCCATCGGGCCGAACCGGAAGTACCGAAGCCAGAGCACCGAGAGCGGAATCTGTATTGCCCAGATGGCCACCACGATACCGAGCGCCTCGACTCGAGACACCTGCCCGAACAGCCCGAGTCCGTGTCCGTAGAAGATCGACGTGGCGAGCACCGTTTGCAGGATGTAGTTGCTGAACGCGGTCCGACCGACGGCCGCCAGCGCCCGGGTCGCGACTCCCTCGGGACGCCGCCGACAGTACAGCATGACCGCACCGACGTACGCGCCGGCGAGGGGGAGGCTCCCCCAGTAGTTGAACTGGCGCCAGAACAGTGCCGTCCCGGCGCTCCAGTCGCTCACCTGAATGTACCAGACGCCGACGAGAACGACGGAGAGACCGCTGACAGCGCCGATCCCGATCAGCCGGCGGTAGAACCGCGACGGACGATCGTTCGTCAGGACGCCCCACCTGAACAGCGCCATCCCGAGCAGCATCGATCCGCTCACGCGAAACGCAGTGTACCCCAGAAATCCCGACGTCTGTCGCTGGAACGCTGCCGGAACCCGGTGTTCCATCTGGGTTAGCCACCCGCTTCGGTACGTTTCGACTTCGGCCCGAAGAGCCGTCTCCGGCGGTCGCCACGTGCTCGCGAGCGCAGTCGGATCCACGGTCAGCCCCGACAGCACTTCGATGACGGACGGAATCAGCAGCAGGAGGACCCCCAGACGTGCCAGCTCCCGCGGTGGACGGTCGCGAAGGACGACGACGCCGAACGCACAGACGCCGTACGCGACGAGAATATCACCGTACCAGAGCAAGTAGGCGTGCCCAAGGCCGAATGCGACGAGCCATCCGAACCGCCGGACGTGTAACCCGAGCGAGGAACGTCCCCGCTTCTCGACGCTCCGAGTGAACAGCACGATGCCGGCGCCGAACAGAAACGTAAACAACGTGATGAACTTCCCCTCCACGAAGACGTGTCCGACGAACCAGACCCAGTAGTTTCCTCCGGACAGATCACCGTACGTCGTCGGATTGGACAGGACTACCTCGGGCATCGAAAACACCCGAATATTGATCACTAGAATGCCGAGAAGCGCGACTCCGCGGAGCGCATCGAGGCCGACGATACGCTCCGACGGCGACGTGGGACCGTTCTCGGAACTCATCGCGTCCCTCTCTCGTAGTGTGGCCGACAGGAAATGCCTTTCCCGCCGTCCGCCTTCGGTCCCGATTCCCCGAGACGGACGCGGTCACGACGGCGCGCTCTCGTCCGCCCCGGTCCGCCTCGAGAGCCACTCGCGAACCTGCGGCCAGCCCGCCTCGTGGGCCTCGGCGGCGATCGAGGTGCCGACGTGACCGGTCGGAAACTCGAGGACGGTCGTGTCCTCGCTGGGAATCGCCTCGAGAAAGGGAACGCTCGCGTCCCGCGGAACGAACTGGTCCTCGCGGCCGAGGACGAGCGAGACCGGCACGTCGATTCGCTCGAGGTCGACGTCCCGACCGTTCAGTCGCCACGTGCCCTCGAGCAACCGGTTCTCGAGCAGGAGTTCCTCGATGAACTCCCGGTAGGCGGTCCCGGGGAGGCGCGGGCCGCCCCGAAGCCACGATAGTTTGCGGCCGTACTTCTCGACGTACGCGTCGTCGTCGAACCGATCCCAGAGTCGAAGCGGGTTCGTGACGGTGTACTCGACGGGTTTTCGGAGGGCGAGCGCGACCTCGAGCAGCGGCGTCGGAACGGTGTCGAAGGCGTCCGCGACCTGCTGGGGATCGTGGTTGGCAGCCAGTTTCCGAAAGAGGTCCATTCCGGTAACGTCGTCGGCGTCTGCGGCCCCATCGGTGGGATCGAACGACAGCGGGGGACCCTGAAGGACCAACGTGCGAACGCTGTCGGGATACAATCCGACGTAGCCGGCGACCAGCGGGGCGGTCGTCGAGTAGCCGTGCAGATGGACCGCGTCCGCGCCCGTCTCCTCGCGAACGAACTCGACGCAGTCGGAGAGGAACCTGTCGACGTAGTCGCCGAGTCCCAGCGAGCGGTCGATCGGCGAGGGATCGCCCCACTCGACGAGGTAGACGGGAAATCCGTCCTCGAGAAACGAGCGGACGACGCTCCGGTCCGCGGCGAAGTCGAGAATCGACGGATCGTTGATGAACGGATACGCGATGACCAGTGGGACGTCCCGTTCCCCGTCGGCGGGCACCTGCCGTTCGTACCGCCGGAGCGCCACCGGCCCTTCCTCGTAGACGACTTCGGAGGGCGTCATGCCGGGATCCGCGGTCGCGATCTGAGCCGCACGAAGCGGTGCCTGGCCGAGCTTCGCCGGTGTTCGCGCCGCCCTGTTCGCGACCTGTCGGTAGAACTCGCACGGGTCCATTGGCGGGTGAGTGACCCGTACAGGTCGGAAAGCCATGAGGCGTCTCCCTGCACTGTCCGCGATCGCCGGCGTCGGGGTTGTCCACTAGCCGTCCGTGGAACCGTCGAGTTCGAGAGCTACCGCGTCGAACGCCGCGCCGTGCAACTCGAGTGCGTCTTCTTCGGCTCGTTTCGCGACGCCGTCGGAGAGAAGACCGTCCGCTACGAGACGGACGCCGAGAGCGTGGGGGAGTTCCTCCTCGCCCTCGAGTCGACGTACCCCGATCTCGAGGGGCGACTCGTGTCCGACGACGGGAACGAACTGGTGAGAAAGGCGGTCGTCACGAAGAACAAACGAGACGTGACGCACATCGACGGTCTCGAGACGGAATTCGAGGAGACGGACGTGATTCGGCTGGTACCGTCGGTGTACGGCGGCTGACTCGGTAGACAAACCGCGCGCCGATCGAATCCGTACCGGTACGCCAAATCGGTCGACGAGTACGTATTTGCCCTCGAGCACCTGCCACCTCGTTCCGATCGGAACGACTAACCAGTACACCTGACTAGCCACGCTATGGACCGGAACGATCGCGCGATCGCACGATTCACCATGCTCGGGCACGCGACGTTCCATCTGTACGAACTCACGATCCCGCTGTTCGTCGTCGTCTGGCTGGACGCGTTCGACGTCTCGCCGGCCGTGCTCGGCACGGTTGTCGCGGTCGGCTACGCGCTCATCGGGCTCGGCGCGCTGCCGAGCGGCGC
The DNA here is from genome assembly GCF_051351675.1 of Natronorubrum halobium. Taxonomy (NCBI): domain Archaea; kingdom Methanobacteriati; phylum Methanobacteriota; class Halobacteria; order Halobacteriales; family Natrialbaceae; genus Natronorubrum; species Natronorubrum halobium. Next base: position 3,233,242 of record NZ_CP195595.1, on the reverse strand, counting down.
GCTCGCTGACAGGTACGGCTCGAGACGGCTGGTCGTGCTCTCGATGGTCGGCATGGGCGCCGGCTTCGTGCTCGTCAGCCTCGCACCGACCGTCTGGCTGCTCGGTATCGCACTCGTCCTCTGGGGGGCTGCGGCGAGCCTCTACCATCCCGCCGGCCTCTCGCTGATCACCCGCGGCTCGGAGCAGCAGGGCACCGTGCTCGCGTACCACGGCGTCGCGGGCAACGTCGGGACGGCGGTCGGCCCGCTCGTGGCAGCGATCGCGTTGACGCTCTTAGACTGGCGGCTCGTGGCCGCACTGTTCGCCGTCCCCGCGCTGGTCGCCGTCCTCGCGGCCTCGATCTTTCGCTTCGACGAGCGGGCGGGCGTCGACGACGATCCCACGTCGACACCCGACTCGAGAAACGGGTTCGTGACGCTTTTCGAGCGGACGAAACTGCTCTTCGTCGGCAGTTTCGCCGTCGTGTTCGTCATCGCGATGCTCGCAGGGACGTACTACCGGGGCGTTTTTACGTTCCTCCCGGATGTCCTCGCGGAACTCCCCGTCTTCGATCCCGTCATCGTCGCCGGGGAGACGTTCGAACCGAGCCAGTACGTCTACGCGGGACTGCTGTTGATCGGCGGCCTCGGACAGTTCGTCGGTGGAAAGGCGAGCGACTACCGCTCCCCCGAGTGGGCCATCGTCGGCGCGTTCGCCGCGTTGATCGCCGTCTCGTTGCTCTTTCCCCTCGCGACGAACGCCGGCCTCGTCGCGACGCTGCTGGTCTGTGCGGCGCTCGGCTTTTTCGTCTACGTGGAAGCCCCGATCCATCAGGCCCTGATCGGGAAATACGCCACTGCAGACGTCCACGGCCTGTCCTTCGGCGTCACGTACCTCGGCGTCTTCGGCATCGGGGCCGCGGGGGCGTCCATCGCCGGCGTCGCCCTCACGTACGGCGGGACGAGACTCCTCTTCCTCGTCCTCGCCGCGTTCCCGGCGCTCGGACTGCTGCTGGCCGGTTACCTCGCGCTCACGAAGCGGCGTGACTGATTCCTCACGGGAGTGCGAACGCCCCGAACTCGCTCTCGACACCGACCGGCACGCCTCGCCAGTTCGAAACCGATCCAGTCTCCATCGGACGGTGCATGATATTGACTGGCATGGGTTTATGCGACTGAGGAGACGAGGCTGTCGTGCGGTCGGACGATAGCAAGTTCGACGGTCGGCTGGTCGCGTCGTGTCCAAACACGATAACGGGCCACGCACCGTACGCGAGGATACCTCGCGTGGCCCGGTTTTGCTGCTCTTACGTCGGGTTCAGACGACAGTCCGTTCGACGCCGACGCGGCGTTCGAGGAACTCCGTCAACAGCCGAAAGAGGCGGAGCTTCTGCGCCTGATCGGAGGAGGCGTGGCCCTCTTCGCCGAGTTCGTGGTACTCGAACGCGCCGGTCTCTCCCGCTTCGAGTTCGCGCTCCTCGAGCGCCTCGCGGAACAGTCGCGCCTGCGAGACGGGAACCCGCCGGTCGTTGACGCCGTGGACGATGCAAATGGGAACGTCGAGGTTCTCGACGTGCGTGAGCGGAGAGCGGTCCGCGTAGAGATCCGGATTCTCCGCGGGCGTACCGAGGTACTTCTCCATGAGTTCGACGCGGTAGTGGGCCATCGTGGTCTCGAACATCTCCTCGAGGTCCGTGAGGCCGATCCACGCGATACCGGCGTCGTAGAGCGCGGGGTACTGGACGAGTTGCCAGTACGCCGAGTAGCCGCCGTAGGAGCCCCCGAAGACGACCACGCGATCCTCGTCGAGCCAGTCGTAGCGTTCGAGGACGTACTCGACGGCCGTCGCGACGTCGCCCTGTTCGGCACCGCCCCAGTCCCCGATCAGTTCCTCGACGAACTCGCGGCCGCGGCCGGTCGATCCCCGATAGTTGACCTGCAGCACCGAGAACCCCTGCGAGACCAGCGTCTGCGCGTAGAGGTCGAACGACGTGTCGTCGCGACCGCGCGGTCCGCCGTGGGGGTTGACGATCAGCGGCGAGGGCCGCTCGCCGGAGTCGTACAGGAGCGCGCCGATCTCGAATTCGTCGTACGGTTCGTGCTCGACGGCTTCGGCGGGCGTCTCGGGGACCCCGTCGGAGGTGAACGTGACGTACTCGGCGTCCGCGAAGTCGTCGGGATCGAACGGGCCGTACTCCGCTTCGAGCAGCGTCTCGTACTCGTCGCTCTCGAGGTCGTAAATCAGCAGTTCCGGACGCCGCGTCGGGCTGGTGTGCTCGAGGAGGATCCGGTCCTCGTCGATACTGATCCCGGTCGGCCCCATCCCGAACGAGGTGACGCCCTCGGGAAGTTCGAGTTCCCGCCCGCTACCCGACTCCCGATCGTAGACGACCGGAACGGTGTTCGCGTTCCGACTGCGGGACGCGAGGAGTCGGTCGCCGCCGGAGAGCACCGCGATCGGCTGTTCGTCGTACTCGTCGTCGCCGTACCAGGTCACGTCGTCGGCCGCGAGATCGTAGACGCCGATGCGGCCGAGATCGGGGGTGTTGTCGCCGACCAACAGCCGCTCGCCGTCCGGACCCCAGTCCACGGGCGTGGCTTCCGCACCGATTTCGCCGATCTCGAGATTCCGGGGATCGGAGCCGTCCGCGTTCGCGACGTAGACGTCCCGGTTGTCGAAGTCGTCGGTTTCGTTGGTCGCGTACGCGATCCGGTCGCCGTCGGGCGAGAGGTGAGCCTCCCAGACGGCTCGCTCGTAGTCGGTGATCTTGGTCGTCTCGCCGCTCGCGAGGTCGTGACTGTAGACGTTCAGCTGGCCGTCTCGGTTCGATCCCACGAGGAGCGTCTCGCCGTCCTCGCCGACGTCCTGAACGGCGAGCTGGCCGTCCATCTCGACGACCGGCTCGACCGATCCGTCGCGGGACAGCGCGTAGATATCGTTCTGTTCGTCGCCGGCGTCGTCGAGGTGGAAGAACACGCGGTCGCCATCGGCGGCCCACGCGACGTACCACCGGGCGTTGCGCGGCACCTCTCCATCGGACCACCGCTCCACGTCGCCGGTCTCGACGTCGACGACGTGCAGTTCGTTTCGGCCGGTGACGTCGTAGTAGCAGGCGACTTCGTCGCCGGACGGCGAGACGGTCGGGTGGGCGATCGTCGGCAGCCCCGCCAGTTCTTCGAGGACGGTTTCGTCTGAGTCGCTCATTGCTAACTCGTATTAACGAACTGACTTAATTGTTCGAGAAGTAGCAAAGGAGGGCGGCCGTCGCTCAGTCGTCCGACCGGGCGATCTCCGCGACCGACTCGAGTCTCACGTCGGAAACCGTCCCGTCGTCGGACCAGCCGCGGGCGTCGTAGTACTCGGCAATCGCGTCCCCGATGTCCGGCAGGTCGTAGGGGACGCCGTCGTCGTCGCGGTCGAAGCCCCGCCGGTTGTTGAAGTGGCGCTCGAGTTCGACGGTTCGGGCCCCGACGAGCACGAGGTCCTCGTAGTCGGCGTCGAATAGGCGCTCGAGGCGCTCCTCGGTGACGTAGTCGTCGCCGAAGGCGCAGACGATCCCGGTGTCGCGGAACGCGTTGTGGTTCTCCCGGTCGACGAGCGTCTCGGCCTTCCCGAGCGTGCCCTGCGGATCGATCTGGCCGGCGTACTCGAGGCTCAGCATGCTCGCGTACATGTGGTCGGCGCCGCGGTTCGCGACGGCGTAGGAGAGCCCCTGGCCGTGGAGAACCCGCCCGTCGTGGGCGGCGAACTCCATCCCCTTGACCGTGTAATCGTCGACGCCCAGGTCGTCGTGGCAGCGGGCGACGCCCTCCGCGAGCGTGTCGCCGACGCCCTCGCGGTACGCGATCTTCTCGGTGATCTCCTGGGCGAGGTCGGCGTTCCCGAACTCGTCCTCGCTCTCGAGATAGGCCGCGACGGTGACGCCCGCGGAGATGGTGTCCATACCGAGCGAGTCGCAGAGTTCGTTGCCTCGCATGACGTCGACGATATCGTCCACCCCCTGCTGGGAGCCGAAGGCGTAGACGGTCTCGAACTCCGGCCCCTCGGTCTCGACGCCGCTCTCTTCGTCTCGCGTCGGGAGTTTGCAGGCGTAGGCGCAGGCCGAACAGGCCCCCTTCTTGTACTTCTTCTCCTCGACCGCGTTGCCGCCGATGTCGGCCGCGCCCTCGAACTCGTACTCCCGAAAGTACCGCGTGGGCAGCGAGAAGTTGTCGTTGATGAACTCCGTCCCGCCGGTGGTTCCCTGCCTTCGCATCCGGTCGTCCGAGGTGGCCGCCTCCCGGTGGATGTCCATCTCCGGCGGGTTCGGAATCTCGAGCGGCGGCTCCACATCCCCGTCGAACGTGACGCACTTGACGTTCTTCGAGCCCAGCACGGCCCCGAGTCCGCCGCGGCCGAACGCCCTCGAGTCGAAGGTCATCACCGACGCGAACCGAACCCGGTTCTCGCCCGCGGGACCGATCGCGATGCAGTGTTCGGGGCCGAGGTCGTGCCGGTTCTCGATGTAGTCGGAGGTCTCTGGGACCGTCGCGCCCTCGAGTTCGGGCACCGCCTCGAACTCGACGCCCGAGTCCGTGACGTGAACGGCGAGCAACTCGTCGCTCTCGCCCGTGATCTCGAGGACGCTGTAGCCCGTCGCGACGAAGTTCCGCGAGAGGTAGCCGCCGGCGTTGGTCGAGACCAGTCCGTCGGTCAGCGGCGAGAGCCCGGTCATGTTCATCCGGCCGGTAAAGGACATCTGAGACTGCTGGAGCGGTCCCGTCGAGAGGTAGGCCCGGTTCTCGGGGCCGAACGGGTCCGCGTCGAAGGGGATCCGTTCGTGGGCGAGCGCCGTCGCCGCGGCCCGACCGCCGACGGTCGCCTCGAGCACGTCGTCTATCGCCGCCTCGTCCGCGGTTCGCCCACCGACGTCGACGGTGAGCAATGGTCCTGTCGCGTGGAGCATGTCACAGGATTGTGGATAGGGATCCTTAGCTGTATGCCACTGATACACACCCGATTGGCAGCGAGCGCATCGTCTCAGTAGAGTTATTGTCCCCGAACAGATACCCATTCAGCGATGCAGTACGACGCGGTTCTGTTCGACTTCGACGGCGTCGTCGTCGAGACACCCTCGCCTCGGCGAATGTCCGACGCGCTCGGCCGCACGTACGCGCAGTTCGATCGCTCGGGACCGGCAACCGAGACGTTTCAGGAACTCGCGCGCGGCGACTTCGAGTCGATCGCCGACCGGTGTCGGAGCCTCGAGATCGACGCCAACGTCTTCTGTACGCGGGCCGCCCGCGAACTGATCCGCACCCAACTCGCGGAAATCGAGCGCGGACTGCGCTCGGTCTACGACGACGTGAGCGTCGTTCGATCGCTCGAACTGCCGCTGGGAATCGTCAGCGACAACCATCCCACCGTGGTCACGACCGTCCTCGACCGCGTACACCTTCGATCCCTCTTCGAGACCGTCTACGGCTGTGCGCTGACGCCGGACGGTCTCGCCCGGCGCAAGCCCGACCCGACGAATATCGAGGCCGCGATGGATACCCTCGAGGCCGAGTCGGCGCTGTACGTCGGCGATCGGTCGGTCGACGTGCGGGCCGCCACCAACGCGGGAATCGATTCGGTGTTGCTCTCCCGTACGTCCTCGAGCGACGACCCCGCTCCCGACGTGGCTCCCACGTACCACTGTTCGTCGCTCGCACAGTTGCCGGCGTTCCTCGAGTGAGGGGAGTCAGTCTCTCGTCACGTTCGGCAGACGGTCGACGAACTCGAGACGGCGGACCGGCGCTCGACGGGGACCCCCGTCGCGGGTGTTAAACTACCACACAGATCCGCTAGCACCGCGTCCGCCGCAGATTCCAGCCACTACTTTTTGGACGCGAGGGTGGGAGACGACGGCATGAACGACGACGACTGGACCGAACTCCGATCCCGTTGTGCGGACGTCGACGCCGGAGCCCAACTGCTGACACCGCTCTCCGAACGCCCGTTCGGAATCGAGGCGACCGCGACCGATCGGATCCTGGTCCGCTTTGCGGACAGCGCCGAAGAACGCCCCCTCTGGCGCGAGCAGTTCGGCGTCTTCGACGAACAACTCGGCGACCAGGGGATGGCGATCGACGACCTCCAGCCGGGCGTCGAGCCCTACGCCGCGGTGATCACGCTCTCCGAATCGTACACCGTCGACGACGGCAGGATCGTCACGGCACCCGAGGACGCCACCGGCGGCGAGAGTCCGTTTCTCGTCTCCGCGGCCGACGCGCGGACGCCGCCCGAACGCGTCCACGACGACGCGATCCTGCTCGCTCACCTCGTCGAACGACTCGAGATCGACGACCTCGACGCGCTCGACTCGCTGGACACCGACTCGCTGACCGACTACTACGTCCTCGCCTCGGACGTCCAGCGCGGCGCCGACGGAGTGCGAACGGCGGCGCGCGACGAACTGCTCGAGCGTCTCGGCCCCGATCAGGAACTCCACGGTCGTTTCGGGACGGTTCGGCGAACGACCCGCGAACGCCGCCGCCCGAAGGACGACGAGACCGTGCTCGCCGCCCTCGACGAGCGCGGAATTCCCCGCGAGTGGGTGCTCGGGGTCGATCGAGACAAACTGGACGTGGTTCTCTCCGTCACCGACCTCGACGAAGACGACGTCTACGACACCAGCGAGGACGTCTACGTCCAGAAAACCGGCGTCGACGAGGACGAGAAGTACTCGCGGCTGCAGGGGCTCGCCGACCAAATCGGCGACCTCGAGGACGCCGAGGGCGAGGCGCTTCACGACGAACTCGAGGCGATCGAGGATCGGCTCGAGGAGGCGTTGACGGCGAACTGAGTGGGGAAAAGAGACGACGTCGGTTTCGCCGTAGCCCTGTATCACGTCGGTGAGTTCCAGCCTACTGTCTGCCGCGAGTAGTGCCGTTTGCACGCGTTCAATAGCGCGTGCTCCCAATCGAAAGAAATACCTGTTGTAGATTTGAACCGAATGGCGATGTGGTTTGACCCCGCTGTCGTCGAAGCCGTCCGCGACGCCGTTCCGACGTGGCTCGGCGTCGTCATGGTCGTCCTCTCGTACTTCGGTAGCATCTACTTGATCGCCCCCTCCGCGATCGCCGGCTACTGGGCCAACTGCGACCTCGTTGCGCCGTGGCTCGGCGGTATTATCGGCTGTTACGGCCTGATGTCGATCACCAAGTCCTCTCACACCGCGAGCCGGCCGATCGTCGGTCCCCCCGTCGACGGGACCGACTTCCCCGGCTGGTTCGTCCCCTGGTACGAACACGCCGCACACATTCCCACGACGAGTTTTCCCAGCGGCCACGCGATGGCGGCGACGGTCATCGTCGGCATGATCGTCGTCGACTTGCCGGTGAGCAGCCTCCGGAGACGCGCCGTCGCCGGCGTTGCGGTGATCGGCTGGGTCGGGTTCACTCGAGTCGGACTCGCCGTTCACTTTCCGGGCGACGTCGCCGGCGGCATCGCCTACGCGCTCGTCTTCCTCACCGTCTACTACCTGGGCCGGCGGTACGTCCCCCGGCGAACGTCGGTCTCCGAGACGACGGCCGCCTTCGCCGTCGGACTCCTCTTCGCGCTGGTCGCGGTCACCTACGTCGGGAGCCGCAACTCACACATCGCCTTCGGCGCGGGGATCGGTGCGCTGCTCGCCTGGCACTACGCGCCGGTGATCGCAGACCGAATGCGAGATACCATCTGGGAGACGGTGGCCCCCTTCGTCGGCGTCGCCGTCGTCGTCGGAACGTGGTTCGTCACCGATCTGGGAATCGGCAACCGCGCGTTCGTCGTCGCCTGGTCGGCGCTGTTCCTCGCCGCCGTCGTCCTCGTCCCGTGGGTCGCGCCGACGGGCGCGTTCTGGAGGACGGCGAAACGTCGCAGCCGGCGACTTACCGGCTGACGAGTCGGTCGAACTGCTCGCGAACCGCACCGATTACGGCGTCTCGACTGCGCAGTCCGCCGCCCGTCACGCCGAACGTGCGACCGCAAAGCGACACCTCGCTCCTGTCACCCCCGCAAACGCTTTTGGAGATACACCCCCTACCTCGAATCATGTACGTGCGGGACGCGAAAAACAGAGAGGAGGTCTGGTTGCTCGACGCCATCGAGGCGATGGGTCTCGACGAGACGGCGTTCCGCTCGCGCGATTACGTCGTCGCCGTCGACGAAGCATCCGGCGAGAAGGCCGGATTCGGTCGCATTCGTATCCACAGACCCGACGACGGCGACGACGTCTGCGAGTTGACCAGTATCGGCGTCCTCGAGGGCTGGCGCGGCCAGGGCGTCGGTGCACACGTCGTCGAACGTCTCGTCGAGTACGCCGGCGATCAGGGGTTCGAGACCGTCTACACCCTGACGGGCGAGGGGAGCTACCTCGCCCAGTTCGGATTCCGGCGGATCGAAGAGTCGGCGCTTCCGGAGCCCCTCCGGAACCGACTCGAGGACAAACGCGAGGGGGTCGACCCCGACGCCGTCCCCTTCGAGATCGACGTCGACGAGTTTCAGCTACCCGAGCGACTGCGGGAGGCGTTCAAACGGGCTCCGGACGGTCGCGACGAGGCCTCGGACGACGAGTCGGCCGAAGACTTCGGGATCGATCCCGAGTCGGCGACCTACAAGTACGATACGGGTCGCTAGCTCGACTCGAGCGAGGAACCGGCGTCGACTGCGTGGGTCGGACCGACGGAAGCGACACCGATCACTCGCGATAGGTGTCCGGCTGGTGTGACTGCCGGTCGAACCCGTGGCGAAACGCGACCCACGCGATGGCGGTGACGGCCAGAATCGGGGGCAGGATGGCAAAGGCCCACAGCGGATCGACCCCCCAGCGGAGCAAGAGGACGAGGTTGAACAGGCCGACCGCGAGAAACGGCGCGACGTACAGCGCCGCTCGCCGGCGGTCGCGCGTCGTCTCGTCGGTCGGCAACGACGGCTCCATATCGGCCCCACCACGGCTCGAGTGAAAAGCGGCCGTGCCGATTCGGCTGACTCTCACGAGTTCGTGCTAGTTTCGGCCGACGAACGGACCTGCGACACGGTGGTACGGGTCGCAACTCGAGACGATACTGGCCGCCTTCATGAACCTTCAAGCCCCACCCCAACCTAGATAAACGATAATGTTCGATTCCGACGATCTCGAGGAGATCCGTGCCGACCGGGAGGAGTGGCACGAGGAGGAAGTCGAGCCGGTGGTCGAACGGTTCGGCGAACGAAAAGAGACGTTCACGACGGATACGGGGGGACAGGACGTCGATCGACTCTACACCCCCGACGACGTCGCCGATCTGGATTACCGGGAGGATCTGGGCTATCCGGGCGAGCCGCCGTACACGCGCGGCGTCTACTCGACGGGGTATCGCGGTCGGCTGTGGACGATGCGTCAGTACGCCGGCTTCTCGACGCCCGAAGACACCAACGAGCGCTATCACTACCTGCTCGATCAGGGACAGACGGGGCTTTCGATGGCGTTCGACTTGCCGACGCAGATGGGGTACGACTCTGACGCCAGCATGGCCGCCGGCGAGATCGGAAAGGCCGGGGTCGCGATCGACTCGCTGTCCGACATGGAGACCGTCTTCGACGGGATTCCGTTAGACGAGGTCTCGACCTCGATGACGATCAACGCGCCGGCGTCGGTGCTGCTCGCGATGTACATCGCCGTGGGCGATCAGCAGGGCGTCGACCGCGAGGAGCTGCGCGGCACGATCCAGAACGACATCCTGAAGGAGTACATCGCGCGCAACACCTACATCTACCCGCCGGAGGAGTCGATGCGGATCATCACCGACATCTTCGAGTTCTGTGCGTCGGAGACGCCGAAGTTCAACACGATCTCGATCTCGGGCTACCACATCCGCGAAGCCGGCTCGACGGCCGCCCAGGAGCTCGCCTTTACGCTCGGCGACGGCATCGAGTACGTCGAGACGGCGATCGAGGCCGGCCTCGACGTCGACGAGTTCGCCCCGCAGCTCTCGTTCTTCTTCAACGGCCACAACAACATCTTCGAGGAGGTCGCGAAGTTCCGCGCCGCCCGCCGAATGTGGCACGACATCATCGACGAACGGTTCGACGCCGAGGACCCCAAATCCAAACAGCTCAAGTTCCACACCCAGACTGCGGGCTCGATGCTCACCGCCCAGCAGATCGAGAACAACGTCGTCCGCGTCGCCTACCAGGCCCTCGCCGCGGTGCTCGGCGGCACGCAGAGTCTCCACACCAACGGCAAGGACGAGGCGCTCGCGCTGCCGACCGAGCAGTCGGTCCGGACGGCGCTGCGCACCCAGCAAATTCTGGCCCACGAGTCCGGCGCAGCCGATACTATCGATCCGCTTGCGGGCAGCTACTACGTGGAATCCCTCACCGACGAGGTCGAGGAAGACGCCTACGAGATTCTCGAGGAGGTCGACGAACGCGGCGGCATGCGCGAGGCGATCGAACAGCAGTGGGTTCAGCGCCAGATCCAGGACACCGCCTTCGACCGCCAGAAGGAGATCGAGGAGAAAGAGCGCATCATCGTCGGCGTCAACGAGTTCGAGGTCGACGAAGATCCCGAGATGGACGTCGAGGGAGTCACCCAGGAGGACCAGCAGCGCCAAATCGACAGCCTCGAATCGGTTCGCGACGAGCGCGACGACGAGGCCGTCGAGGCGAAACTCGAGGCCCTGCGCGAGGCGACCCAGGGTAACGAGAACCTGATGCCGTACATTATCGAAGCCGTGAAGGTGTATGCAACGGTTGGCGAGATCTGTAACGTGATGCGCGACGAGTTCGGCGAGTACCAGCCAGGGAGTGCTGTCTGATCGAGTCGGAACCCGAGGTTAGAGCCGGGTAAACGTACGTTACGTCTCGCTGTTCTGGGTAGATCGGTGCTAACTGTTTGTTACGGAGGGAACGGTCGGGACCGTTTATCGGCGTCTCGACCGATCACAGTGTCGTGAGAGATAATGACAAAACACACTGACGAGGGCACGATCCCTCACGACAGCACGTCGACATCCCGGCGGCGACTCCTGCAGGCCACCGCGGCGGCGGGTGGCGTGGTCGCGCTGAGCGATCTCGGCCTCGCCCAGGAGCAAGAGCCCGAGACGATCGAACTCGGCGGCGAGACCAGCGGCTGGCAGGGCGTCTCCCCCGACGACATCGCAGACGAGGAGAATCCGACGCTGGACCTCGAGGAGGGAACCACCTACGAAGTCGTCTGGGAGAACCTCGACGGGCAACCGCACAACTTCGTCGTCGAGAGCGAGGACGGCGAAGAACTCGAGCGGACCGAACTCATGTCGGAGGAGGGGGAGACCCAGTCGCTCGAGTTCGAGGCGACGAGCGAGATGGCGGAGTACTACTGCGAGCCCCACGCGGGGACGATGCGCGGAGAGATTTCGGTCGGCGACGGAGGCGACGCGGCCGAGGAGGAGTCGGACGAAGAGGGTGAGAGTTTCTTCGAGGCAGGCACCGAAATCGGCGTCCAGACGCTCGCGGAGGGCATGACGGCACCGACGGACTTCGGCGTCGCCGACGAGGACGAGGAGCGGTACTTCGTCTGTGACCAGACCGGCGAACTCTGGGTCGTCGAGGACGGCGAACGACAGGACGAGCCGTTCCTCGACGTCAGCGACCGAATGGTCGAACTCGGCACGTTCGAGGGCGACTACGCGGACCCGGATTCGGAGTACGACGAGCGGGGGCTGCTCGGCGTCGAGTTCCACCCCGAGTTTGCGGACAACGGACGCTTTTTCGTCCACTACAGCGCGCCGCCGAACGACGAGACGCCCGACGGTTGGAGTCACGTCGAAGTCGTCTCCGAGTTCCAGGCCGACGAGGAGCTGAGTCAGGCTGATCCGGAGTCGGAGCAGATCCTGATGGAGTTCCAGAAGCCCCAGTACAACCACGACGCCGGACCGATGGCGTTCGGCCCGGACGGCTATCTGTACGTGCCGATGGGCGACGGTGGCGGCGCGAACGACGACATGGAAGGCCACGTCGAGGACTGGTACGACGACAACGACGGCGGGAACGGTCAGGACGTCAGCGAGAACCTGCTCGGTGGCATCCATCGGATCGACGTCGACGAGGAGGGCGACGACGACCGGCCGTACGGTATCCCGGACGACAACCCGCTGGTGGACGAAGAGGACGCCCTCGACGAGTACTACGCGTGGGGCTTCCGCAATCCCTTCGGGATCTCCTTCGACAGCGAGGAACGGCTGTTCGTCTCCGACGCCGGCCAGGACCTCTTCGAGGAGGCGAACCTCGTCGAGGCCGGCGGCAACTACGGCTGGAACGTCAAGGAGGGGACCCACTGCTTCAGCACGGAGAGTCCGAGCGATCCGCCGGAAGACTGTCCGGACTCCGCCCCCGAGGAAGCGCCGTACAACGGACAGGAGCTGCAGGATCCGATCGTCGAGTACCCCCACGTCTACGACGGGGAGATGGTCGGCATCACGATCATCGGCGGCCACGTCTACGAAGCCGGAGAAATCGAAGACTTAGACGGCAAGTACGTCTTCGGCGACTGGACGGCCGACCCGTCTCGAGAAGAACCCATCGGGCGGCTCCTCGCCGCGTCGGAGTCCGACGACGGTGACGAGGCGGAAGAAGAAGACGAGGAGGCTGCCAACGAAACCGACGACGGCGACGAGGAGGAGATCGTTCCTCGAGACGAACTCTGGGACATGGAAGAGCTTCAGGTCGCGGGCAGCGAGGACGGCTCGTTCCCGTACTTCGTCCGGCAGTTCGGTCAGGACCTCGACGGCAACGTCTACGTGCTCGGCAACAGGATGGGCGTTCCCGAGGGCGATACGGGCGTCGTGATGGAGATCGTCCCGCCCGACGAGGGCGAGGAGCTGGAACCGCCCGAAGGGGTGGAAACCGATCCCGAAGAGCAAGACCCCGACGAAGAAGCGACCGAAGACACGCAGGACGAGCCGATCGACGAGGACGAGAACGCGACCGACGACAACGCGACTGACGAGAACGCGACCGACGACAACGCAACCGACGAGAACCTGACCGACGACAACGCGACCGACGGGAATCTGACCGACGACAACGCAACTGACGGGAACCTGACCGACTAGAACACGACCGACGACGCGTACCGATCGTCGGGCAGCGCGGTTTCGATTCTTTTGTGGAGATCCGTTCGTCCGAATGCGCGTGAACCCTGCGTAGCCGCTCGTGAGTGCCTCGAGACGGGCGACCGTCGCTGCTCGCCGGGCCGACTTTGATGGCCAGCGATCACGAATGCGTAGGCGTGGGCACCGAACCAACGACCCGAACGATCAGCGCGAACGGGGCCGAGATACCGGCCCTCGGCTTCGGTACCGCCCGAATGACCGGCGGGGACTGCCGGCGGGCCGTCGAGACCGCCCTCGAGGTCGGCTACCGCCACGTCGACACCACCCAGATGTACGACAACGAGCGCGCGGTCGGCGATGCGATCACCGCGAGCGACGTCGACCGCGAGGAGGTCTTCGTCGTCACCAAAGTCCACCGGAAGAACGCCGCGTACGACGACGTCCTCGAGTCCACTCGGCGGAGCCTCGAGCGACTCGGACTGGCGACGGTCGATCTGCTCCTGTTGCACGCGCCCAGCAGCCGAGCGCCGCTCGAGCAGACGCTGACGGCGATGAACGAACTCCAGGACGAGGGGCGAGTCGAGCACGTTGGCGTCAGCAACTTCGGGGTCGATCGACTCGAGTCCGCGATCGACCACTCCGAGACGCCGATCGTCGCGAACCAGGTGAAGTACCATCCCTACCATCATCAGGAGGAGTTGCTCGAGTACTGCGTCGACCGCGACGTCTGCCTGACGGCGTACAGCCCGCTCGCGGATGGAGCCGTTCCCGGCGACGGCCGACTCGAGGAGATCGGCGAGCCGTACGACAAGTCCGCAGCGCAGGTCGCGCTGCGATGGCTGCTCCAGCAACCGAACGTGGCGGCGATTCCGAAGGCGGCGAGTCGAAGACACATCGAAGCGAACGCCGATATCTTCGATTTCGAACTCTCGAGCGACGAGATGGCAGCGGTGGCCGACGTCGGCGGCGGACTCTGGAACCGGTTGGCTGCGAAGATCGGATTACGGTGACGGCCGATTCGGGGCCGATTTCTCCCTTACTCGAGCCGAACGGCGGTTCCGTAGGCCATCACTTCCGAGCCGCCGTCGGTGATCTGCGAGGTCTCGAGGCGGACGTTGACCACGGCATCTGCGCCCATCTCTTCGGCATCGGCCTCCATGCGGGAGATGGCCTCGTCTCGAGCCTTCGAGAGGAGTTCCGAGTACGCCTTGAGTTCGCCGCCGAAGACGTTGCGGATCCCCTGCGTGATGTCGCGGCCGGCGTTTCTGGCTTCGACGGTATTGCCGCGGGCGATTCCGATGACTTCGACGACCTCACCGTTCGGGACGGTCTCCGTATTTGCGAGCTGCATACACCGAACGGAGGCAGCCTGACAACATAGAGGATGAGGAAACACCGTCGAAACACGGAGAACGTGATCGGTATCGGCCGCTACTGGTCACTCCAGCGGCAGGATCGGGTCGTATCCGAAAGAAGGGAGCGGGGAATGCGCCAGGGGTTGTAGAGAGGGGGAAATAACGCCAGGGGTTGCGGATGGAACGTGTTACTGTGTGCCCTCGGTGCTGCTGGGAAGCCGAGCGGTCGACAACCAGAACGCCTCGACCGCTCGAATGGTCTCTTCGAGTTCGTCCGGCCCCGCTGGTTTCATGATACAGGCGTTCGCGTTCGTTTCGTACACCTTCCGGACTTCTCGTTCCGAAAGCGACCCGGTCGTCACGATCACGGGAATGTGATCGTGGGCCGGGTCACCGGTTAATTCCGCTAAAATCGCTTCACCATCCATGTCCATGAGGTGCCAGTCGAGGATGATGAGGTCCGGCTGCGGCGAATCGGCGTACTCGCCGCGCTGATTCACGAAGTCAAGTGCATCAGCCCCAGTCGAGACGGTGTAAAGTACGTCTGTGAGGCCCATGTCGCGACACACCTCCGTTACGAGACGCGCGTCGCCCGGGTTATCCTCCACGAGCAGGATGGTCTGGGCCTGACTTGCGTTCTCGTTCGAGCCGTTCATTGGACTCTGTTATCATGTGTCGGAACATGAAGGTTCGTATCTCGATGCACCACTCCGCACTCCGTCGCGTCAGCGAGTTATCATCCCCATCGTGATCGTGACCGTCTGGCACCTCTTTGGCGCGGCTTTGATCGTTTGAGCGGTGTGAGGAACAGGGGCAACGATCGAGGAAGGTGTAACGCTCCTCCCACCGACGGGATCCACCCGATATTTGTCGATCCTCGCAAAAGGAACGCCCATGCACTTCGACCACGCTGGCGTCGCGACGGAAGACGCTCGAGAACTCGCGGAGCTGTATTCGGACCTCTTCGGCCTCGAAATCGCCCACGAAGAGGAGTTCGACGGGATGCGCGTCGTCTTCCTCGACTGTGGAAACGGCTACGTCGAACTGCTCGAACCGCTCGAGGAGGGGACCATCGCCCGGTATCTCGAGTCGAACGGGGCGGGGATCCACCACCTCGCGCTCGCGACGGACGATATCGAGGGCGCGCTCGAGACGGTCCGCGACCACGGCGTCCAGTTGATCGACGAGGAGCCGCGGCCCGGCGCGTGGGGGCACTCGGTCGCCTTCCTCCACCCCAGAGACACCGGTGGGATCCTCGTCGAACTCGTCGAGCACTGACTCGGCCGGTATCGGTACTCAAGTCGGACGACCGACTCAGTCCATTCGGCCGTCGGTTTCGTCGAACTCGCCCTCGTCGATGTCGATTCGGTGTGGTTCGGGGCGCTCTCCCCCGCCGCCGCTGCTGCCCCCGACCGGAAGCTTGGTCCGGAGGTCGGCGGCGAACGATTGCACCTGATCGACCAGCGTCTTGACTTCCTCTTCGAACTGTTCGACGGAGCGTTCGACGTAGTGGACGCGCTGGGCGGGAATCCGTCGGACGATGTCGTGGCCCTCCTCGTCCTCGTCGGTCTTGACGATCCAGTGGTCCTGGAAGTAGGCGATGTGTTCGTTCGGCACCGTCTTCCTGACGGTGTCCTCGTCGGGTTCTTCGTATACGATCGTCGCCTGTCCGATGTCCCGCTCGAGTTCGAGATCTTCGTCAACCATACTCGCAGTAGTGGACGGGTGCGCGTAGGTACTGTGCTTGCGAGAGTACCCCGATCACCCGTCTCAGTAGTTCGTAAGACGGGCTCTTTCAGAGTCAGCGAAGACTGACTCACTCGACGAGTGAAGGACGTGTGCGTTTTTAAATAGTATCGGTCGTATTCACCTGCAGATATCCTGACGAAATACTACATACGACGTAATGGTGTCAGATAGTGAATGACGCAAAACTCGATAGGATCTATTCGGTCGAATAAGACACTAGAGAGCACTGAACTAGATACGACAATAAATGTAACAGAGGACGGGCATGAAGTGAAGTGTACCGATACAATTCAAACAGTCGACAAAACTCAATGGAACGGCGTCGTCGAGAGCTCGGACTGTGGGACCGTTTTTCACCGCTACGAGTGGATCGACGCGATCGAAACAGGACTAGGATACCCGGCCAAACACGTGATCGTTACGAAAGACGGAAACACGATCGGGGTATTCCCGAATTTCGTCGTCGATCTGCCGAAGGTACCGCTTCGGCGGCTTCAGTCGGTGTACCCGGGGTTCGGTGGACCGGCAATAACGACAGACGTGGCCGAATCCCTGTCACTGATGAGTGAGGCGATTCGGGACCTCTGTACCGGGAGGACGATCGTCCACGAGATTCGAGCGTGTAATAGCGACTACGTCCGATACAGCGACCACTTTCGGGCGCAAGGCTATCGACCCGCTCGAATCAAGGGGCGGTTTCTGCTCCATCTCGACAAAGGGTACGACGCGATCCTGAGCGGTATGAGCAAGTCGAGACGCAAGGGTATTCGTCAGGGACGGAAGACCGACCACGAGATCGTCAACGAAGAGATCACGATGGCGAATTTGGAGCGGTTCTACCGCGCGTACGAACGGCACATGAACCAGGTCGGCGGAGAGGTGTATCCGATGGCGTTTTTCGAGGAGCTGCTCGACATGAAGTCGAGACTCTTACTGCTCACGCTGCGAATCGACGGAGAGTACGCGGGTGGATTTCTGGAGTTGCTGAACGACGAACAGTCGTCCGTCCACGGTTTCTTCGCCTCGATACCGAAAGAATACTACGAGTATAACGCATCGGAGATCCTCTACGACCGCGTAATTCGGTGGGCGATCGAAAACGGATACGAAACGTACGATTTCGGGGGCGCAGACGGTGACTTCGAGAGCGGCGTGTTCAGATTCAAAGAGGGGTTCGGTGGACAGTTAGTACCGAATCTCTACTGGGAACGCGGAACGGGTCTCAGTTGGAACCTGGTGAAAGCCGGCCGATCGATTTATTTACGCAACAACGATTCCAAGTAACGAACGGCTCGCGGGTGATCCTATCCGAAGTTCTCGATCTGCGCCTCGTCCGAATCGCCGCCGGCGTCGTCGATCGTGTCGGCGACGAACCGCACGAAGTCCTCGAAGCCGAATGCGTAGATCTGGCCGTCCTCGAGGTGCGTTTCGATCGCTTCCGCCAGTCCGTCGCTGTCGTCCTCGTCGAGGATGGCGACGTCAGCGCCCGCGTCCTCGAGCGCCTCGAGTCGGTCGACGTGTGCCGGCTCGTCGTCCTGATAGACGACGACCGCCTCGTGACCCGACTCGTGGGCCGCTTCGGCGATCGAGACGGCGGGGCCGACGCCGGGGCCGCCCGCGACGGCGACGACGTCCGTGTCACCCTCGTACGTGATCGTGCCGAAGGGTCCCTCGATGTGGACGGTCTCGCCGCCCTCGAGATCGGCGAGCCACGGGGAGAGATCGCCGTCGGGGTCGATCCCGACCGTGATCTCGAACGTCTCGCCGACCGCGGGCGAGGAAAGCGTGTAGTGGCGCATGACGACGTCGTCCTCGTCGATCTCCTCCTCCGCGTCGACATCCCGGGGGACGGCGCGGAGCAGGACGAACTGTCCGGGACGGGCGTCGAACCCCTCGGGCGTCTCGAGTTCGAGTGCGACGGTTTCAGGACCGACTTCGCGGATCGATTCGACGGTGACCGGTGATCCTTCGATTGTCATGTCGAATCCGTTCGGGAGCCGCTCGAAAAGGCGTTCCGTTCCGCGTCGTTGCGAGACTCGTGATTCGATGTACCCGATTCGAGGCGCCCATCGGAAATGCTCGTTCTCGAGAGATATTCATCCCGATTAGAGACACCAACCGCAGTTTTCACAGCAGTTCGGAGACGTACTTTCACCACGTATTTATTCTGATTCGAGTAACGAACGGAGCCCTCTGGAGCGAACATATCACAGACTGTAACGGTGGTCTGGTAGGGTTTTCAGAAGCCTTTTCATTTACTGGGGGCAAGGCTCAGCATAACATGGCTGAGGATCTCAACTGGGCGGTCGGAGGCGAGGCCGGGGACGGTATCGACTCCACCGGGAAAATCTTCGCTCAGGCACTTTCCCGAGCCGGACGGCACGTATTCACGTCGAAAGACTTCGCGTCGCGAATCCGCGGTGGCTACACGGCTTACAAGATTCGGACGTCGGTCGAGCAGGTCCAGAGCGTCGTGGATCGACTCGACATCCTGGTCGCCCTGACACAGCGCACCATCGACGAGAATCTCGACGAGCTTCACGAGGGGAGTGCCGTCATCTACGACGGCGAACGCTCCTGGGAAGCCGAGATTCCGGACGAGATCACCGCAGTCGACGTCCCCCTGAAATCGCTCGCCGAGGACGCCGGCGGGGCGATCATGCGCAACATCGTCGCGCTCGGCGCCGCGTGTAAGATCACCGGCTTCGACGTCGAGTACCTCGACGAAGCCCTCGAGAAGCGCTTCGGTGGCAAGGGCTCGAAGATCGTCGAGAACAACAAGGAAGCCGCCCGCCTCGGCCAGGAGTACGTCGAAGAGAACTACGATCTCGAGCACCTCGGCTACAACGTCGAGGTAACCGACAACGATTACGTCCTCCTGAACGGCAACGAGGCGATCGGGATGGGTGCGATCGCCGCCGGCTGCCGGTTCTACGCCGGGTACCCCATCACGCCCGCGACGTCCATCATGGAGTACCTGACGGGACGCATCGAAGACTACGGTGGCCACGTCGTCCAGGCCGAGGACGAGCTCTCGGCGGTCAATATGTCGCTCGGTGCCGCGCGCGCCGGCGCCCGATCGATGACCGCGACGTCCGGAGCCGGGATCGACCTCATGACCGAGACGTTCGGTCTGGTCGCGACCAGCGAGACGCCGCTGGTCATCTGCGACGTCCAGCGATCCGGCCCCTCGACGGGGATGCCGACGAAACAGGAACAGGGCGACCTCAACATGGCGCTGTACGGCGGTCACGGGGAGGTTCCGCGGTTCGTCGTCGCCCCCACGTCGATCACGGAGTGTTTCTGGAAGACCGTCGAGGCGTTCAACCTCGCCGAGAAGTACAACACGCCGGTCTTCCTCGTCTCCGATCTCGCGATGTCGGTCACCGAACAGACGTTCCCGCCGGAGGCCTTCGACATGGACGACGTCGAGATCGACCGCGGCAAACTCGTCGACGACGACGAGGTCGAGGAGTGGCTCGACGAGCAGGGGCGGTTCCGCGCCCACGCCGCCACCGACGACGGCGTCAGCCCGCGCGCCATCCCCGGGACGATCGACGGCGCACACATGAGCACCGGCCTCGAACACGACGAACTCGGGCGCCGGACCGAGGAACAGGACGAGCGCGTCCAGCAGGTCGACAAGCGCTACCGAAAGGTCGAAACGGCCCAGAACGAGGAGGACTGGGAGTATCGCGAGTTCGGAGACGAGGACGCGGACAACCTCATCCTCTCGTGGGGATCGAACGAAGGGGCTCTCGTCGAAGCGCTCGACTACCTCGAGGACGAAGACACCGACGTCCGCGTGATCTCGGTGCCGTACATCTTCCCGCGACCGGACCTCAGCGACGAGATCGAGGCGGCGGAACAGACGGTCGTCGTCGAGTGTAACGCGACCGGCCAGTTCGCCGACGTAATCGAACACGACGCACTTACCCGCGTCAAGCGCATCAACAAGTACACCGGCGTCCGCTTCAAGGCGGACGAACTCGCCGAACAGATCACCGAAAAACTCTCCGAGGAGGTGCCAGCATAATGAGCTCCGACGTACGATTCACCGACTTCAAATCCGACAAGCAGCCCACGTGGTGTCCCGGATGCGGCGACTTCGGGACGATGAACGGCATGATGAAAGCCCTGGCCGAAACCGGCAACGATCCCGACAACACGTTCGTGGTGGCCGGAATCGGCTGTTCCGGCAAGATCGGGACCTACATGCACAGCTACGCCCTTCACGGGGTCCACGGCCGTGCACTCCCCGTCGGCACCGGCGTCAAGATGGCCCGCCCTGACATCGAAGTGATGGTCGCCGGCGGCGACGGTGACGGCTACTCGATCGGTGCCGGTCACTTCGTCCACGCCGTCCGCCGAAACGTCGACATGTCCTACGTCGTCATGGACAACCGCATCTACGGCCTGACGAAGGGGCAGGCCTCGCCGACTTCGCGCTCGGACTTCGAGACCTCGACGACCCCCGAAGGCCCCAAACAGCCGCCGGTCAACCCGCTCGCGCTCGCACTGGCCTCCGGCGCGTCCTTCATCGCCCAGTCGTTCGCCTCCGACGCGCTCCGACACCAGGAGATCATCGAGCAAGCGATCGAGCACGACGGCTTCGGCTTCGTCAACGTCTTCAGCCCGTGTGTCACGTTCAACGACGTCGACACCTACGATTACTTCCGCGACAGCCTCGTCGACCTCAAAGAGGAGGGCCACGACCCGAACGATTACCAGGACGCCAAGGAAGTCATCCTCGACGGCGAAAAGGAGTACCAGGGCGTCATGTACCAGGACGAAAACTCCGTCCCGTACCACGAACAACACGGCGTCACCGAGAACATGTCCGAGATTCCGGACGGTGCGCCCGACGACGCGATGGACCTCGTCCGCGAGTTCTACTGACGGCCGACGATATCGACGCGACTCGTTTCCGTTCGTTTTCTCAGCGCTGATCACTGGCCGCTGTTGCCGCCGTCGGGACAGTGCCGTGTCTGCAACCACACTCCAGGCGCCGCTCAAGTGACCTCACTCGGAGCGGAGCGCTCGCTCTCCGCGTCTCTCGGTTACGGTTCGAAACTAGCGAACCGGAGACAGCCGCATTTCGAACTCGCGAGCGATTAGACCGGGTGTTCGACGGACTCCATCAGCACCTCCGCGTTCGCCGACTCCTCGGCGAGCGGTGCGGGATAGTTCCCGAGAAGGACGATCAGGTCGTCCTCGTGATCGAACGACGCCACCGGGATTTCGACGTCGATCGGTTCGCCCTCGAAGTCGGACTCGCCTTCGAAGACGTCGACCGTTCGACCGTCGCCGAGACTATCGAGCGTGAACGAGTCGACCTTCGAGATGTTCTCGACGTCGGCGTGGTCGCTGTCGATTTCGCTCATGAACTCCCCGAGCAGTTCCTCGTTAGTCATGTCCGCGATGGGGTTGAGCGACCGTCCGAGGACCGAGACGTCGGGAATCGACACGGCGACGAAGAAGGCGCCTTCGCGTTCGATCCCCTGATACTCGACCGCTTTCGAGTAGATCGACGACCAGACTCTGGCCTCGACGTCGCGCTCGACGCCGACCTCGATCGTTTCCTCGATGGATCGTTCTTCGATCTCGTACTCGTCATAGCCGGCGTCCTCGAGGGCTGCATCGGTTGGGGCGACGCGTTCGGCCGAGAGCTCCAGCGGCCCGTTTCCGAGAGCGAAGTCGAGACAGCCGGCCGTCAGTGCGAGCGTGCCGGTCGCACCTGTCGCGAGAATGGCACGTCGTGAGTAGGTCATTACGGAAGTATTCGGTAGAAACCGTATATTAGTTGTGGCACGTATAGTTACGTAGACAAGATAGTGATAGAATAATGACTATCGGGCCGACAGCTCCGGAGAGCACGGACACATCAAGAGTTATCGGGATCCGCACCAGCCTTTAGGCATGACCGAGTTCGCACGACGAGTCGAGCAGGTGTCGATCAGCGGCATTCGCGAAGTGTTCGAGGCCGCAGGTGACGACGCGATCAACCTCGGGTTGGGCCAGCCGGACTTCCCGACGCCCGCCCACGCCCGGCGGGGAGCGATCGAGGCGATCGAGGCCGGACAGACCGACGCCTACACGTCGAACAAGGGAACGCTGACGCTTCGCGAGGCGATCGCGGCGAAGTACGACCGCGACTACGACCTCGCGGTCGACCCCGAGCACGTCATCGCCACGTCCGGCGGCAGCGAGGCCCTCCACATCGTCCTGCAGGCCCACGTCGATCCGGGCGAGGAAGTGATCTTCCCGGATCCCGGCTTCGTCTCCTACGACGCGCTCACCCACATCGCGGACGGCACGCCGAAGCCCGTCGGACTCCGCGAGGATCTCACCCTCGATCCGGCGACCGTCGAAGCGGCCATCACCGACGAGACTGCTGCCTTCGTCGTCAACAGCCCCGCCAACCCGACCGGTGCCGTCCAGAGCGAGGACGACATGCGTGAGTTCGCCCGCATCGCCGACGAGCACGACGTTCTCTGCGTCTCCGACGAGGTGTACGAGCACATCGTCTTCGAGGGCGAACACCGATCACCGCTCGAGTTCGCCGAGACCGACAACGTGGTCGTCGTCAGCGCCTGCTCGAAGACCTACTCGATGACCGGTTGGCGGCTGGGCTGGGTCACCGGCTCGAATCGGCGGATCGAGCGCATGCTGCGAGTGCATCAGTACGGGCAGGCCTGTGCCTCCGCCCCCGCACAGTACGCTGCAGAGGCCGCGTTGACTGGCCCGCAGGATCAAGTACAGGAGATGGTCGAGGCGTTCGAGGAACGGCGCGATGTCGTCCTCGACGGTCTCACAGACGCCGGCCTCGAGGTGCCGAAACCCGAAGGCGCGTTCTACGTGATGCCCGAGGTGCCCGAGGGCTGGTGTGACGAGGTGATCGACCGGGGCGTCGTCGTCGTTCCCGGCGACGCCTTCGGCGCGAACGGCGAGGGCTACGCGCGGCTCTCGTACGCGACGGGGATGGAGGAGTTGAAAGACGCACTCGAGATCATTGACGACGCGACGCGGGCGGTTCAGTAGCGTTCGGCCTCACTCGCTCGCGGCCCCGAACTCCTCGAGAATCGTCTCGCAGAACGCGTCCAGATCGTCCGGATTCCGGCTGGTGATCAGTCCGTCGTCGACGACGACCTCCTCGTCGACCCACTCGCCGCCGGCGTTACGGACGTCGGTCTGGAGGCTGTGGTACGACGTGAGTGTCTTCCCGTCGACGACGTCCGCCTCGACGAGCGTCCACGGGCCGTGACAGATGACGGCCGTCGGCTTGCCCGCCTCGACGTGCTCGCGCAGGAGTTCGACTCCCGCTTCGCGGGTTCGGAGGGTGTCCGCACCGACGGTGCCGCCGGGGACGATCACCGCGTCGTAGTCGTCCGCGGAGACCTCGTCGAAGCTCTTTTCGATCTCGTAGCTCTCGCTCTCCTCGAGATCGTTGTTCACCGTCCGGCCCTCGCCCGTCTCGTGCCCGACGACGTCGACCGTTGCGCCCGCGTCGGTGACGACGTCCTTCGGTTCCGTGAACTCGACCTCTTCGCTGCCTTCCTGTGCGAGGAAGACGGCGACCGTCACGTCCTCGAGTTGGCTCTCGCTGGATTGGCTCATCACGTGGTTCGAGGGCCAGCGGACGGACAAGCGTTGGACTTGCTGATGCAGCCGTGACAGCGGCGGAACGCGCCGGCCCGCGAGCAGCCGGGAACTGTACCCTTATACGGCTCTACGGCGTGTGCTCGAGTATCATGCGCGCTGTACGCCTACACGAGCACGGTGACGCGGACGTACTGCAGGTAAACGACGTCGACCGACCGGAGCCGGCCGCCGACGAGTTGCTCGTCGAGGTGGCCGCCGCGGGGATCAACCCCGTCGACACCTACTTTCGAGACGGCTCGTACGAGCCGGTCGACGTGCCGTTTACGCCGGGCGTCGACCTCGCCGGTGTCGTCGCAGAGATCGGTTCGGACGTCGAGGCGTTCGCCGAAGGCGACCGCGTCTTCGGGACCGGTATCGGCAACGGCAGTGCCCAGGGTTCCTACGCCGAGTACGCGACGGTTCCCACGGACCGCGTCGTCCACCTCCCCGACGGCGCGGATCTGACCGAAGCGGGAGCCGCCGGGGTCGCGTGCGTCACCGCCTGGCGCGCGCTGATCGACCACGCCGACCTCGATCCCGCCGAACACTGTCTCGTCCACGGCGGCTCCGGCGGCGTGGGTCACGCGGCCGTCCAGATCGGGGCTGCTGTCAGCGCCCGAGTCATCACCACGGGTTCGGAGGGGTACCACGACGACCTCGAAGCCCTCGGTGCCGAGACCGTCCTCGACTACGCGCGCGACGATCTGGCCGATGCGGTTCTCGAGGCCAGCGACGGCGGGGTCGACGCGATTCTCGACCACCGACTGGACGACTACCTCCAGTTCGACGCCGACGTCGCCGCGACCGGCTGTCGCGTCGTCGGCATCGGCGAGAACAGCCCCGACCCCGCGTTCACGAACGACGGCGCGGCTCGCTCGAAGGACGTCAGCTACCAGTTCATGAGCATGTTCAACACGCCCGACCTGCGGGTACCGCTCCGGGGGGTCGCCCACCTCATGGCGACCGACGCGCTCGAGATCGAACTCGCGCGGAGATACGACCTCGAGGAGGCCTCGCAGGCCCAGGAGGACGTCATGAACGACAGTTTCCTCGGGAAGCTGGTTATCGAGCCGTAACCGAACGGTTCCGCAGCCGACGACCGGCATCTCGACCTCGACCGGCACCTCGACCTCGACCGGCATCTCGACCTCGACCGGCACCTCGACCTCGACCGGCATCTTGAAATCGTCCCCGAGAAACGCGGTCGGTAGCCGTAACTCGGCCGACTACGACTGTCCGGCGATCCGGGGTATCCATACGGCTATGCCGACGGCAACCGTGTCCAGTACTATGACACAGGATGTCAAGCTCAACGGTCTCGTGAACGTACTGGACGACCTCGAGTACCCGATCTCGCAGGCGGAAGTCGTCGAGCAGTGCGACGACGTGACGCTGATCCTCGCCGACGGGGAGGAGAACCTCGGCGAACTCGTCGCCGACTCGAGCGGGGACTCGTTCGAGTCGATGGACGACCTCGAGACCGAGGTGTTCAACCTCCTCCCTCGACACGCCGTCGGCGAACCGTACCAGTCCGAGGGCGAGGGATAACGGCTGATCGACGATCGGACGATCGATCGGCAGTCGGTCCCGCAACGGAACGCGTTTTCGGCACCCGACTCGAGCGACGGACAGCCGATCCTACACCAGATCGGCGACCGCTTCCATCGTCGTCTCCTTTTCGTCCTCGGTCATCTCGTTGACGAAGCCGACGCGGACGGCGTCGACCCCCTCGACATCGCCGTACGCTTCGACCCACTCGCGGACCTCGTCCGGCGTTCCCGCGGGAGCGAGTTCGTCGAGCAGTTCGTCGGGTAACTCGGCGGCCATCTTCTCCGTATCGCGATCCTGCCACGCCGCACGGACGTTTTCGACGACATCGGGATAGCCCTGCTCGGCGACCGAATCGCCGTAGTAGGGGCCGTAGGCACCCAGCATGAACGCGATCGTGCCGCGAGCTTTCCGGCGGGCGAGTTCGCGGTCCTCGCTCGCGATACCGCGGACGATCGGTGCCACGCGCAGGTCGTCGACGGTCCTGTCCGCGAGTTCGGCACCGCGGGCCAGATCCTCGAGTCGCTCCTCGAGGCCGTCCGTGGTGAACATCTGTGGCGTCCAGCCGTCGCCGAAGCGGCCGGCCATCTCGGTGGCCTTCGGGCCGAGCGTCCCGAGGTCGATCGGTGGCGGGTTCTCGGGGACCTCGCGCTCGTAGTTGAGGCCGGCGATCTCGAAGATCTCACCCTCGTAGGCGGGGCTGCCGTTCTCGTAAACCGACCGAATGACCTCGATGGTCTCACGCGTGCGGCGGAGCGGGCGATCGAACTCGAGGCCGTGCCAGCGCTCGGTGATCGCGGGGGAACTGGGTCCGAGACCGAGCCGGAATCGGCCCTCAGAGGCCTCGTGCAGCGTGAGAGCGGTCTGGGCAAGCATCGCGGGCGAGCGGCCGAACGGCGAGATAACGTCGTTCGTGATCCCCAGTTCGTCGGTGCGGTCGGCGGCGAGCGTGAGCACCGGGACGATGTTCCAGCCAGTCGTCTCGCCGACCGTGATGCGGTCGAAGCCCAGTTCTTCGGCTTGTACGGCCCGCTCGGCCACGTCCTGTGGCCGATCGTAGTCGTTGAGCCGCACCAGCAGGTCGAGATCGGCGTTCACGGTTCTCCCCTCCGCGCCGGTCGAATCGCTCGGCTGTCTGCCATCGTCCACTACCGCGTCAGCAATTCACATAAAGTTCAGCGTTCCCGATAGACGAAAGGTCTCGAGCGACGGGGGAGCCTGCCACGATGTGGACCAGCGGCGCCGACTCGAATCGAGCCTACGACTCGAGAATCGCCTCACAGCACTCCGCCGCCGCCTCCAGGTGTTCGGCCGCCTCCTCGTTGCCGGTCTCGTCGACCTCCGAGAGCAGGCGGTGGATCTTCTCGACGCGCTCGGCGATGGTTTCTTCGTCGAGGTCGCTCGTCGCGACGTCGCGAGCGATGGCTTCGGCCTCGCCGAGCCAGCGGTTGGCGTCTCGATCGATCGGTAACTCGGCGGTTTGCTCGAGAGAGGTGTGTAACTGCTCCGTTCGGCGTTCGAGGGAGTCGTCGGTCACGAAGGGACCTACGACGGTTTGTCACGTAGTGGTATTCCCGATTACCCGCTCCGGATACAGTGGGAAACGTTGATACGGAACGTGAACGACGTCCACGTATGACACACGACTGTTCGTTCCTCGAGGAGCTCGACCTCGCGGACGACCAGCTTTCGTTCGCGGAGGGACGTCGGGAGACGCACGCCGCCGACTGGGGCGCAGAACAGGACGGACGCGGCGTCCTTCCGGACGCCGTCGTCTGGCCGGAGACGACGGAAGACGTTTCGGCAGTCCTCGCGGCCGCAACCGACCACGGCGTGCCGGTTACGCCCTACGCGGCGGGAACCGGACTCGAGGGCAACGCCGTCCCGGCCCGTGGCGGAATCAGCATGGATCTGACCCGGATGGACGACGTGATCGACTACCGACCGGACGACTTCCAGATCGACGTCGGGCCCGGAATCATCGGCTCGGCCGTCGACGAGTACGTCGCCGACGACGGGCTGTTCTTCCCGCCGCTGCCCTCCTCGGGCGACATCTCGACGATCGGCGGGATGATCGCGACCGACGCCAGCGGCATGCAGACCGTCCAGTACGGCGAGGTCGCCGACTGGGTGCTCGGCCTCGAGGCCGTGTTAGCCGACGGCACCGTCATCGAGACGGGATCGCGGGCGATCAAGACCTCGAGCGGCTACAACCTGACCGAACTGCTCGTCGGCAGCGAGGGGACGCTGGCCGTCGTCACCAGGGCTACCCTCCGGTTGGCCGGCCGCCCCCAGCAGATCCGCGGCGGGCGAGCCATCTTCGAGACGCTCGACGACGCGACGGCAGCGGTTTTCGACGCCGTACGGACGGACGTCGACGTCGCCCGGATCGAACTCGTCGACGGGCTGAGCGCCCGGATGGCCAACGAGTATCTCGATTCCGGCCTGCCGGACGCGCCGATGGTCTTCCTCGAGTTCCACGCCAACCACGGCGTCGAGGAGGAGATCGACCTCTGCCGGACCATCTTCGAGGACCACGACGCGGCCCGCTTCGAGATGAGCGACGACGACGCGGAGATGGAGTCGCTCTGGCGGGCCCGTCGGGAGTTGGCCTACGCCGTTCAGAGCTACGATCCCGATCTACAGCCGCTTCACCCCGGCGACGTGACGGTCCCGATCAGCGCCTATCCGGAGATCGTCCACGAGGCCAAACGGCTGGAAGCGGAGTACGGGCTGCTCGTCCCCTGCTTCGGCCACGCGGGCGACGGCAACCTCCACTACAGCGTGCTGGTCGATCCGGACGATCCCGAGCAAGTCGAGCGCGGTGAACGGCTGTACGGGAAGATCGTCGAACAAGCGATGGCGATCGGCGGCACCTCGACGGGCGAACACGGCATCGGACAGGGCAAACGGAAGTTCCTCGAGGCTGAACACGGCGCGAGTGCGGTCGACGCGATGCGACGGGTCAAGCGGGCGCTAGATCCGACGGGGACGCTGAATCCGGAGAAGATCTTTCCGGACGAAGGGGAGTGAGCCCAGAGGAAGCGGCGTGACGAACCCCACTTGAGGGTCATCCGAACACGCCTCTCCTCGAACCCTACCTTTTTCATCGCCGTTCGATCAGTAGCTATCGTGACTCACGGGTTGGATCCGACGGAAGAGTACGACGGGTCGATCACGGTTCGGCTCCTGGACGACGACGCGGGAACGGAGGATATCAGCTGTTCGTCGTACGAGCGAGCGATCAACCTCGTTAGAGAGCGACAGCACTCGGTCACGGTAGCGAAGATAGTAGATCGAGACGGGACCGTCGTCTTCACCTCCGCGGAGATGGACATCGACGACTGGGAGAGCGTCTGGAGACGGGAAAAGCGCAGCCTCTCCGTGCACGTCGAGACGTACGACTGTCCCTACGACAACATCTCGTGTTTCGCCGACGATCTCTGCGTGCAGTGTCAGATCGACGAGGTTCGAGACCAGTACTGAGTCGTCCTCGAGTCAGTCGCCGATCGTCGATCGGAGACACGCACGACGACCCTCAGTCGTGCACTAACACGTCGAGCACGTCGGTTCCCTCGTGGGCCAGCGCCTCCTCGAGCGCCCCTTCGATCCCGTCCGGCGTCTCAACCTGTTCGGCCCGCGCACCGTGGCTCTCGGCGTTCTTGACCAGATCGACGGCCGGGTCGAAGTCCATGCCGGTGAACTCGTAGTCGGTCTCCTCGCCGCCCATCAGTTTGAGCGTGTTGTCCTTCAGGATGCGGTAGTTGCGGTTGTCCGAGATGACGACCGTGAGGTCGACGTCGTGACGGGCCGCGCTGTAGATGGAGTGTGGGTAGTAGAGGTAGGAGCCGTCGCCGATGAAGCCGATGACGTCTCGCGGGTCGTCGCGCTGGCCTTCGGCGACCGCCGCGCCCACGGAAGCGGGGAGCCCGTAGCCGAGCCCGCCGCCCTTGTTCGAGATGTACTGCTCGGGCGCGAGGTTCCAGCGGGTCAGCATGGCGTACTTCGAGGTCACGCCCTCGTCGACGATCGCGGCATCTCCAGCCACCCGCTCCATCGCGTCGACGAGTTCGGCCTTCGAGGCCCGCGGGTCGTCCTCGGCGTCGCCCTCGCCCATGCCGGCCATCTTCGCCTCGACCATCTCCTTGATCGCGCCGACGTTCTCGAGTCGCTCCTGAACGGTCTCCTCGGAGAGCTGTCCCTGAACGCGCTCGATGAGCCCCTGCAGAATCAGCCCGGGATCGCCGATGACGGCCGCGTCGGCGGGCTGGTTCTTGCCGACCTGCCAGTCGTCGTCGCTGACGTGGATACACGTGGTGTCCGGATCGACCAGCGCCTCCTCGTGACGAGTCAGCGTCGTGTTGGTCGAACAGCCGATAAACGCGACCGTGTCGGTATCCATCAGCATCGACGCGAGGTTCTCGTTCGGCGGGATGTAGGAGACCCACTGCTCGTGGTCGGTCGGGAAGTCCACCTCGGAGGAGAGGATCTCGCCGTGGACACGAGCCCCGGTCGCCTCCGCGAGTTCGACCGCCGCGGCGACCGCGTCCGCCCCCGAGCGCGCGACGTGGTCTCCGACGACCATCACCGGGTTGTCGGCGTCGACGAGCAGGTCGGCGGCGTGCTCGAGTTGGGCGGGATCCCCGCTTCCCGCGTTCGGAATCGCACCGAGTCGTTCGGGCTCGGCGTCGGTTTCGGCCAGCATCACGTCCAGCGGGAGGCCGAGGAAGACGGGACCGGTCGGCGGCGTCATCGCGACGCGGAACGCGCGTCGGAGCATCGTCGGCAGCGCCTCGACGTCTAACACCTCGTCGGACCACTTGCAGAACTGCTCGGCCATCCGGACCAGATCGCCCGAGAGGATGGGCTCCTCGTGGCGGAAGTCCGTGCTGTGGTTCCCGGCGGTGACGACCAGCGGCGCGCCGGCGATCTTGGCCGCGTAGAGGTTCCCCAGCCCGTGGGCCAGCCCCGGCGCGATGTGGAGATTCGCCACGCCGACCGGCGTGATCGACTCGTCGTGATGGGAGTGGTACCGTCGCGTCTGCGCGTAGCCCGAGGCCATGCCCACGGCGATATCCTCGTGGAGGCCCAGCACGTACTCGAGGTCGCTTCGGCCGATCGCGTCCACGATCGGAAGCTCCGTCGTGCCGGGATTGCCGAAGAGGTAGTCGACGCCGTAGGATTCGAGTGCGTCGGTGAAGAGATCAGCACCAGTATAGCCATCTGTCATGATCGATCGTGGCACGGGACGATACATCAAACTGTGTGTTTCGGCGCTCGGGACAGGTTCACGGGCTGTCACGTGCGGTATCCGCTTCCAGCGAGTTTCCTGCTGGGTAGGGTATTATATATCAGTTCGTTGTCGCTCGAGGCATGGCTCTCGCGAGAGGTGGACCCGGCGTCGGAGCGACTGCACAGGCGTTCTGGTCGCAGGTCCATCCGGTGTTCATGCTGCCCCCGCTCGCCGCGTCGCTGTTCGGCGTGATCCTCGCCGGCAGTCTCGAGCCGACGCTCGCCGCGGTCCACGTCGTCGCGATTTTTGCGGCGGTCTACACCGCCCACGTCAAGGACGGCTACGTCGACTTTCACGTCCGCGGTGAGGACGACGACCATCCGTTGACTGAACGCGGCTGTCGCGTCGGACTCGCCCTCTCGACGGCGACGTTCGCGCTGTGCTGTCTCCTCCTCTGGGTGGCCGTCGGCTGGATCGCGGTCGCGCTGACGCTGCCGACGTGGGCGATCGCCTACCACCACGCCCCGCAGCTCGATACGAACCCGCTCACGGCGACGACCGGCTATCCGCTCGGGATCGCGCTCTCGCTGCTCGGCGGCTTCTACGTGCAGATCGAGACGATCGCTGCCGTCCCGCTCGGGTTCGCCGTCGTCTTCCTCGTTTTGCTGTCGGGCATCAAAGTCGTCGACGACGCCCAGGACTACGACTACGACCGATCGATCGAAAAGCGGACCGTCGCCGTCACAGTCGGTCCACAGCGGGCGTACACGGTCGCGTACGGGCTGATGATGACCGCACTCCTCGTCGTGCTCGGCTTCGCCGTCGCTCGAGTGTTCCCACCGGCGACCGTCCTCGCGGCACTCGCCTTCGCCGTTATCGCCGCCATCGCTCGGCGAGCCACCCCCGATATCGCGACGATGTTGCTCGTTCGCGGGTCGTACGTCTTCCTGGCCGTCCTGATAGCTGCAGTCTGGTTCGAGCCGCTGTCGACGATCGGCTGACGACGCGGGATCTCGGCTCCCTCACGGAAGGGACCGGGACGCCGCGGACGGAGTTGGTATAATTCCGAGCAGGTCCGTTCGGAATGAGTTATTGTCCGTGATGAAATGCTACAACAGACTTTTCAGGTGCTTCGCCGAACGGGGGGTATGGGAGCACCCGATCACGAGAGCACACCAACCGGGGGCGAGACGATTCGAACGCAGTACGACTGGGCGGCGACTGCACCGAGTCAGGCCATCGTCGAGGCGGTCGCGACGGTCGAAGAGACGACCCCGGTAGCGCTTGTGCGTGAGACCGGAACCACGCTGTACGACCACGTCGATCCGGAGGCGCTCGATTTGCTCGTCGGCGGCGACCGGAACGGGTCCCTCGAGGTCGCGTTCGATATCGATTCCCTTCACATCACGATTGCGAGCGGCGGCCAGCTCGTGATCAGCGTCGGCGATCAGTGACCCGCCGGTAAGCGCGGTCGTCTCGAGTCGAGTGCCGTTCAAACTACAACAGGTACGGAACCCAGACCAGCACCAGCCACGAGCCAAGGATCACGACGCCGAATACGGCAAACAGCAGGCCGAACCACGATCGCTCCATGACCGTCGTCAGCTGATAGCCGCTGTAGGCCGCGCCGATCCCCGCGATCGGAACCAGCAGCGAGGCGACCGCCGACACGACCGCGCCGAGCAAATGCGGCATGCTCTCCTGTCCCGCGCGCTCGAGATCCTCCATCAGTGTCGGCCGTGATTCGTTCATCGCGTCGATCCGATATACGCGCTCGGAACTGTTAAGGTATCAGGTCTTTCACTATTTCTGAGAAACTAGTTCCGTCCCCGGAAACGAGCCAGTCGCGGATCGAGAGCGGGACGACCCGTTCGAAACCGTGTCGCGTTGTGCGGGGTAACGCACTCGCGATGAGAGTCCACTGGTCTACCCGCTCCGGCACTGCACCCACCCTCGAGAAGCCGCGCCGCTTTTGTCGCCGACCGCGAAACTGGTCGCTAGTGAGACGACAGCGAATCGTCGGCCGCGGGAGCCGCGAGCGGCTCCTCGCGGTCGCCCGCCACGGCAGCCGATCCGATCCGCGCGACAGCCCGCTCGAGGTGTAATCTCCGGTGCTCGAGATCGCAGCCGCCATCCTGATCGAACCGACGCTGCTCGCGGTCTACCTCGTAGCGGCGGGTGCGATGATCCTCTCGCCCGGGCCGGATACGCTCTACGTGCTCACCCGAAGCGTCGGTGACGGTCGCGACGCCGGAATCGCCTCCGCTACGGGGATCAGCGTCGGCGTACTCGTCCACACCCTCGCTGCGGTCGTCGGACTGTCCGCCGTGTTTCGGGCGTCGGAACTCGCGTTCGCCGCCGTCACCGTCGTCGGCGCGGCCTACCTCGTCTACCTGGGCGTTCGGACGATCCGCGACGACGGACTGCTGCTCGAGGACGACGCTCCCTCGACGGCGAGTCCGTTCCGGGAGGCCGTGCTGGTCAACGTGCTGAACCCGCAGGTCGCGCTGTTCTTCCTCGCGTTCCTGCCGCAGTTCGTCGACCGAACCGGCCACGTGCCGATGCAGCTGTCGATCCTCGGCGCGCTCTACGCGCTCGTGACCATGGGCTACCTCGCGACGGTGGCGGTCGGCTCGAGCGCCGTCCGGCGGATACTGTTCGCGCGACCGCGAGTCGCCGACGGCGTGCGGTGGCTCTCGGGACTTATCCTCGTCGGACTCGGACTCCGCCTGCTGCTCGGGAGCGTCGCCGGTTGAGCGGAGCCGTGCGTACAGCGACGTCGTCCCCGATGAGGAGTACGACGATCAGTCCTCGACTGCGTCTGCGGCCGAGGTCGGACAGCCCGCTGGGACGACGTTTTGCGGATCGGTACCGGTGCCAGCGAAATGTACCGTTCCGCCGTAGTGATCCGTCCAGCCGCCGCGGAACTCGTCGTCCCACTGCGTTTCGGTGACGACGATGGTGCTCCCCTCGTCCTCCGCGCCGGGAACGAACGAGTAGTTGTTCCCGTTCATCGCGAACTGGCTGTCTTTGACGAAGACCGGGCCCGGTGGCCACGCCCAGACCCCTCGTCCCTGACGGTGTTGTCGATCGTCGGTAACGGCGGCGACGCAGTTATCGACGATCCCGCGTGCGAGTCGGTAGTGGGCGATCCCGCAGTTCGCCGCGTAACAGTTCCGGAAGGTTACCATCCCGTCACCGTTGCCGCCCGGCGACGAGCAGTAGAAGGCGTTGTTGGCCATCTGTTGGACGTTCACCCGATCGATCGTCAGGTGCCCGTCGTGTTCGGGATCGACCCAGATTCCGATCCCACCTTCCGCTTCGTAAACCGCGCCGTCGCCGATCCACACGTTCTCGATACGGGCGCTCCCGCCGTCGGTGACGGCCGCACCGATCACGGTGTTGTCCTCCATGTCGACCTGCCCGCGGACGCCGACGTTTCGGATCGTCCACCCCGACCCGTACGCGACGATCGTCACGCCGGCACCGCACGCCGTGACGTCGAACAGCACGTTCTCGAGCGTCTCGTCGTCGTTCACGTAGACGACCTCGCGCTCGCCTTCGGGAACGGTGACGGTTTCGTACCCATCGTCCGACGCGCTGACCGTGCTCGTTCCGCCGAGCATCCCCGCAACGGTTGCGCCGGTCAGGGTGAGATACGATCGCCGGTTCAGAAACGGAGTATTCCGGATTCGTTCGGGATTCATCTGTTACGACTCAATAGCCAACGGTGAAGTTTTAAGAAATGATTATTGTCTTCAACAGTTGAAAAATCACTATTCGGTAATGAAATGTACTAATTACTGTTGTCGATATTTCGCGGACGTCGTAGCGAACGCTACGAAGGGCGGTCGCTCCCGAGGGAACGCTTCTGCCAGATCGATACGGTACCGCCTTCGTCCGTACAGACCGCCGCGTCCAGCTAGAACGCAGTGACCCGACGGGATCGAATTTGCACCGTGCGGCCGTCAGTTGGGACTCGTCATCTCGATACCGTCACCGTCCTCGAGTTCGTCGGCCAGTGATCGAAGGTGTTCGGCGGCTTCGTCACGACTGAGTTCGTCCGCGGCGAACGTTTTCTCCACCATGGACCTCTACGTACAGGAACGGGCGTAAAAGCCGTATACCTAACGAATAGCGTATTATCGGGGTAGTGATGGACGACATCCGACGAGAACTCGTCCAGCGGGTGGCAGCGGCTGACCGGGACGCGAATCGAGATATCTACGACGCGCTCGAAAACGAGTAGGGAGCAACGGCTCCGATTTTACCACTATTTATCAGGTTTCTGTACGACGGGGTCACAGAATCTCTCGTAGAGCAGATGCGTGACGTACCAGAGCCAAACACACCGAGCGAAACCTAAAGAGCGAGCGTTGAGGAATCCGCGTATGGAACTCGTCGAAGCTACCGCAGACGATCTCGATGCGCTCGTCGACCGTTGGTACGACCTCGCAACGGGGATGGAGAAGTACTCCGAGATGAACGATCTCGCCTACGCGGACGTTCACGAGGTCCCCGACGACGGCTTCCGCGCTCACCTCGATAACGAGGACATCACGGACTACCTCATCGTTCACGACAGCGAGACTATCGGCTTCGTCACGCTCCGCGAGGGCCGTCACCCTTCCCGGAAGTACTCGAAGTACCTTCGTATCGTGAACATCGCTATCGACGAGGACGACCGAAGTCAAGGCCACGGTACGGCGGTCGTCGAGCGCGTGAGAGAACTCGCTCGCGAGCGAGGATGTGACCATCTCAAAGTCTCCTGCGAATGGCAGAACGAGGGCGCACGCCGGTTTTACCGTAATACGAACTTCCAGCCGAAGCAAGTCGATTACGCACAGCCACTGGAGTGAGTCGAAGGACGCCCGTCTCTCTGGCTGCTCCAAACAGTATGAAAATATCGGCTCTCTGCGACAGGTGGTTATCAGTTAGTGCTAACGATCTTGATCACGTCGCCTTCCTCGAGTTCGTACCCGTCGCTGACTTCCCGACTCGACTTCGCGTTGACGGCGTGGAGGTAGCCGTCGCCGATGTCGGAGTGGACGGCGTAGGCGAGGTCGACGGGCGTCGAGCCGTCCGGCAGGAGGAAGGCGTCTGGAAGGACGTTCCCGCTCCCGTCGGACCACTTCGCGGCGTCCTCGACCGGGTAGGCCGTGAGGTACTCGAGCAACTCGTAGACCGCGTAGTTCAGCGCGGACTGTACGCCGGTGCCGTCCCACTCGCCCATCGTCTCGGCGAGTCCCTCGAGCGCCTCGCGCTGGGCGTCGGTGACGCCGTCGCCGATCTCGAGGCTCCCGTCGCCGGGGTCGTAGTCGACGAGCCCGTTCTCCGCGGCGCGGCGAAGGGCGAGTTCGCCCTCCGCAGTGGTGGGAATCACGGGTTTGTCGAGGTCGAGTAGCATCTCGACGTTTTCCTGGGGCGCGACGTCGATCTTGTTCGCCGCGACGACGATCGGCTTGGTCCGTTCGCGGACCAACCGCGCGAGTTCCTCGCGGTGGTCGTCCTCCCACTGGATCGGATCCTCGGGGTAGTCCAGTTCCCGAAGCACCTTCGCGATCTGTGTCGGCGACGCACCGAAGCCCGAGAGCATGTCAGCGAGGACGTCGTCGATGTCGAAATCGGGCGAGCGAGACTTGCGCTCGACGGACTCCCAGTTGTTCTCGACGATACCCGCGAGCCAGAGGTCCATCTCCTCCTCGACGAAGTCGATGTCCTCGAGCGGGTCGTGTTCGCCGATATCGACGGGTTCGCCCTTCTCGTTGGTCCCGCCGGAGGCGTCGATGACGTTGATAATGACGTCCGCGTTCGTGAGTTCGTCGAGGAACTGGTTGCCCAGTCCCTTCCCCTCGTGGGCGCCCGGCACCAGTCCCGCCACGTCGAGCAGTTCGATCGGGACGTAGCGCTTGCCGTCCTCGCAGTTGTCGGCGTTGCAGCGCTCCTCGCGCTCGAGGCAGGGACACTCCGTCCGGACGTAGCTGACTCCGCGGTTGGCGTCGATGGTCGTGAAGGGGTAGTTGGCGACGTCGACCTCCGCCATCGTCGCCGCGGTGTAGAACGTGGACTTGCCGGCGTTCGGTTTCCCGGCAAGCGCGATCGAAAGCATGCCTCTCCGTAGCATCGTCCCCTCAAACTGTCTTTCGGTTCCGTCACCCGTCACTGGCGGGTACGGACCGCCGCTCCGCTGAGCATCGGTTACCGGTGATACCCCTTCGACTGAAGGGTTCAGACTCACCAGTGACGCGCGTGGATGGGCACCCATGCAGTACGATGACTTCATCGGCGAGGTCCAACACCGTGCACAGCTCGACTCCCGAGAGGCCGCGCTGAGCAGTTCCCGTGCCACGCTAACGACGCTCTCCGAGCGAATCCAGCCCGGAGAGGCCGAGAACCTCGGCGCCCAGCTTCCCGAAGAGCTGGGCCGATTCCTCGAGGAGGTCGACGAGGTCGAACGGTTCGCGTTCGACGAGTTCGTCGACCGCGTCGCCGAGCGCGAGGAGATCGGCGACGACGATGCGGCCGACGCCGCCTTCCACGCACAGGTCGTCGTCGACGTCGTCGAGGAAGCCGTCACCGAGGGCGCGCTCGAGGATCTGAAAGAGCAGCTCCCCGACGACGAGGGGTACGACGAACTGTTCGAGATCGCGGAACACGAAGAGAGTCCCGCGTAGGTACGAAGAGAGGGACGGCTACCGGGTGCCCGGCTCGAACGATTCGAGCAGTGCTGACGCGTCGCGAACGCCTTCTTCGAAGACCGCGTGTTCCGGTGCGCTGACGCGATCGGCGTGAGGATCCCAGTCGATCGCTCGAACGGCATCCAGCAGCGGGAGCGTCGCGTGCCGGAGCGAGGCCACCGCGGTCGCAGCGGGCTGGTCGGTGTGGGCAGCGACGACGCGCGCGAGGTCGTCGAGCGACTGCGTTCCGTCGGCGTCGTGGTACAGATGCGCGAGGACGATGCGTGCTCGCTCGTCCCGCAGGACCTCGAGCACCGCCTCCGTCGTTTCCGGAACGGCTGCAACCCGTTCGACGCTCGGCTCGAGGTCGCCCGGTGACGGGGCCAACGGATCGGTTTCGTCGGGGACGATCGGTTCGGACGGAGCGGTAGCCTCGAGACTCGTCGCGGCCTCGCAGGATGCGACCGGACGGTCCGTAGCTGGTTCCGGAACGGTCACGGCGAGTGCGCTAGCCGACGCACCGGCGGTCGGCTCGAGGACCGTCTCGTCCTCGAGGTCGGCCGTCGCTTCGGACGCGGAAGTTCGTTCCGCGTCGTCGCGTGCGGACTCGCGCTCTCCCGTCGTCTCTCGAGCGGACTCGACCGCGCCCGTCGAATCGGTCGGGAGTATCCGCGGCGACGCGTGAACGGCCGCGACGAATCCGGTCGCGCCGCCGACCGCCGCGAGCGTCGTCACGAGCGACAGCGGTTCGTGGATCGTGCCGCCCTCGAGGGACACGTAAACCAACAGCCAGCCGCCGAGTCCGCAGGCGGCGACGATTCCGATCGAGACCCAGGTCGTGACCCGAAACCGGACGTCCGGCGAGACGTTTCGACTGGCCAGCCAGTAGCCGCCGGTTGCGAGTCCGGTCGGGACGAGAAACGAGACGAACAATTCGAGCGCGACGATCGGCTGTGCGGCCGGCGACGTGATCGTCTGGACGATACCGACGGTCGCGAGCGCGAGTCCCATCGCGACGATCGCGGCGCTCGACTCCCCCCACCCCTCCAACTCGTACCGCAGTGGGGTACTAAAACGCATACCTCTCCGTTCTCCGAACGGTCACATAAAGTATCGTGTTCGGCCGTCCCCCGTTCGTCGTAGCTGTGAGACGGCCGTCGCGATTGTCGA
The DNA here is from genome assembly GCF_051351675.1 of Natronorubrum halobium. NCBI lineage: Archaea > Methanobacteriati > Methanobacteriota > Halobacteria > Halobacteriales > Natrialbaceae > Natronorubrum > Natronorubrum halobium. Next base: position 3,194,810 of record NZ_CP195595.1, on the reverse strand, counting down.
TTTCCGGGATCAGGAGGTCCGAAGGCTCGAGTGGGGACCCTGTTAGTCCGCGCGAACGTCGCGTCGCGCGGCGGCTATCAGTGCGTCGACCCCTATCCGAAAGAAGTATGGTATCCCAGTTTACACGTCGATTCATGAATCGGGACGGTTCCACAGCGAACGATCGGGCATGAACGAACCCAGGATCCACCACGCCGTGCGAATTGCACGGACTGAGTGGACGCGCCACGCTCGCGAGATCGGCGGACCGTGGGCCGAACGGCCCGTTCGATCCGTTGCCCTGCTCGTCGCGACCGTCGTGCTCGGAGCGGCCGCTTACGTCGTCGGCCGCGATCTCGCTGCGGACGGAGCGGTCCCCCTCGGCGGGCCGTGGATCGTCTCGGCCGTCGCGTTCGTCTCGGTTGTGCTCCGAAGTGCACGGCTCACCCGCGACCGGTTCGAGCAACTATCTCCTGAATTACACCTCACCGCCGTCCCCGCATCCGTCCCGGCGCTCGGACTGTGCTGTTTCGTGTTCGCTCGAGTCGCCGCCACGCTCGCCCTGCCGACGGGTGGCGTCGCAGTGGGGGTCGCAGTCGGTCTCCGATCGCCGTCCGTCGCGCTCACGGTCGTCGTCGCGGTCGCGGGTCTGACGGCGGTCGCCGGCTCGTTCGGAACCGCCGGGAGACTCGCCGTCCACCTCGTCGGAATGCGGCTGGCTCGAGGCGGTTTCTACCGGGACCTGCTCGTCGTCTTCGGCTGGGTCCCCCTTGTCGCGCTGTGGCTCCTGTTACGGGAGACGTCGGTTTCGATCGCGCCCCTTCTGAGCGTCCTCGAGACGCAACCGGTGGCGTGGTTCGTCGACCTCGCGCTGGTCGGTGCCGGCGGCGGGATCGGTGTCGAACCGGGTCGGGCGCTGGGCGCACTGGGAATCGCCGTCCTCGCGGTCCCGACGCTCGTCGCTTCGACGACCGTTCTCGCTCGCCGCATCTGGGAGCGCGATCCGACCGGGGTGACGGAACCGCACGGCTCTCGCTCCCTCGTCGCTTCGGGGTGGTCCGAACGGCTGCTCGGCGGTCGAGTCTCGAGACCGGTTCTCACGGTCGCTCGAGTGCGTTGGCTTCGCGCGCGGCGAGTCCCGTACGGACTGCTGTCGATCGGATACGTCCTCCTGTTCGCGAGTCTCGTGCTCTTCCCGGTGTTCGGTATCCTCGAGGTTCCAACTCTGTTGCTGTTCGCGGTCGCCCTCGGACTCGCGGCCGGCTTCGCCTTCGGGACCGGTCCGATCGCGGTCGAGTACCAGGGGCTGCCGATGTTGCTCACGACGGTCGACGGACGGCAGTACGTCCGCGGCGTCGTGCTGGCCGCACTCGCCGCCGCCGTCCCGCTCGTCGCGGTCGTCGTTCTCCCGATCGGCGTGGTGAGTCCGGCCGGTGTCGCGGAGACGATCGGAATCGTCGGCTTCGGTATTGCCGTCGCTGCGTGTACCGCGACGGTCGCGCTGGCGATCGGCATGGACGTCGAGCGGTCGACGCTCGTCCCCGTTCCGTTCTTCTTCACCGACGTCCCGGTGTACGGCGAACTGGGGACAGCCTGGATCCGCAGAATGGGGAAAACGTTCGGGATCGTATCGCTCGCCGGCTCGCCGGCCTATCTGGGCAACGTGGCGACGGTTTACGAGGGGATTGCGGCGGTCGGGATACCGATCGCGGCCGTTCGAGTGAGCGCGCTGCTCGTCGGGACGGTCGTCGTTGTCGGGGTCTCGAGAGCGGCGTACGGGACCGCCCTCCGGCGATATCGGAGCTATCTGATCGGGTGAGAACGGGCGAATCGGTTCGACGCTCGCGAGGAGGACGAAGTACGCGTGTCGCACGGTACGGGAAACCGATCGGACGGCGTTACAGTTCGAGCGCCATCATCACCTCGTCGGCGTAGTGGCCGTTGAGCTTGTAGTGGTCCTCGCGGACGGCTTCGGTCTCCCAGTCGTGGGCCTCGAGGAACGCGATGGCGTCCTCGTTGCTCGATGGAACGCTCTGATAGACCCGTTCGTAGCCGTTGGAGCCGGCCCACTCGAGCCCGCGCGAGAGGAGGTGGGAGCCGATGCCGTGGGCGCGGTACTCCTCGATGACGCCGACGGTGAGCTCGGCGGTGTGGGAGAGCTTCTCCAGTTCCGGCGCGTGGAGGTGGACCCAGCCGACGACCTCGTCGTCGACGGTCGCGACGAAGAACATCCGGGACTCGATTTCGTTGTGCCGCAACAGGGCGTCCTGATGGTCGATCTCGTCGGCGACGCTCTCGGCCTCGATGTACGTCTTCTCTTCGGCGACCCGCCGAATCGCCCCGACGATCCCGGTGAGGTCTTCCTGACGAGCCGGCCGGATGTGGAACTCGAGATCCTCGGAGACGTACTCCTCTTCGGCCCCCGCGGCGATCGTCACCCGGAGCTTCCCGTCTTCTTCCTCGAGTCGTCCGTCGCGCTTGAGGATCGCCACGTGGTGTCGGAACCCGCTGGGGTCGATCGAGAGGGACTCCTGAACGTCGTCGGGATCGACGGCCCCGTGGCGCTCGACGTGCTCGTAGATCTGTTTGCGGTCGTCGTGGCCGAACTCGAGGGGTTCACTGGATGCCATGGGCCTAGGTAACACCTTACAATACTTAACCCTTGGCCGGCCGGTGGGCGGTCGCCTCCGCCGGGGATCTAGCGGGATCGTCTCCGGGGAACTGTCGGCCGTGTGACCGACGAGAGCGACGTCTCGGCGGTGCGGAGCAACGCGTCGGCGATGAGCGAACAGGAACTTAATAGCTCAACAGGTGAATCCGGAGAGCCTTTCGCGGACGGTCCCTCCAAGCGAGTACGTGAGATGACGATACGGCTCACTGACCGGCAGTGAACGGATCATCGACCCGGAGCGAGGTCGGAATCGGGTATCGATCTCACGTGTCCCCACATGATCGAAACGGACGTGGCGGTTGCTGGCGGTGCGCTCGTCCTCGCGGTAGCCACCGGACTGGTGGTCCACGAGTGGCTGCACGCACTGACCCTTCGACTCGCTCGGATCGACTACACGGTGACCTACTTTCCGGATCGGACCGACGGGGTCGTCGGTCTGCTGGCAAGTTGTCCGTGGGCGGTAGTCCGGCCGGATCCGACCGGCCGCGAACCCACCTGGCATCTTCGGGTTGCGGCGCTCTCCCCGTTCCTCCTGGCCGCACCCGTCTTCGCACTCGGAATGCGTGGCGTGCCGGTCGACTCGCCGATCCTGACTGCGGTCGGGATCGGCTGGCTGGCCTGTTCGATCCCCAGCCCACAGGACTTCTCGGTCGCCTTCTACGCTCACCGCGCCCTCAAGACCAAGGCCGCCCGCGAATCGAACACGGCACCCGCTTCCTGCGCCGACTGACGGTCGCCGCTTCGTCGTGTTCGCGCGGGCCGCTTACTCGAGTTCGCTATTCTACTCATGTCACGAGTCAACCGACACTGCGTAGACGTGCGCGGCAGTGACGGCGGCGAACGCCAGTACGGTGAACACCGATGCGACGAGCCACGGAATCGCGACGATACCACTCGCGATTACGGCGAGAAACAGCCCGCAACAGCCGACGGCCCCCGCGTATCGGTACGGCCACGGATCGCTCGAGTCCGACGCCTCGAGTCCCGCCAGATAGGGATCGAACCGGGGGGTGATCGACGTCGACGTGATCGTCCCGCGGTCTTTGTCGTAGTCGATGATCCCGCGCGTGTCGAGTTTCGGGAGATGCGACTGGTACAGCGAGATGTAGACGCGCTGGCGCTGGTCCGAGTGCAGATTCTCGACGGTCGTCTCGTGTTCCCAGGCGGCGACCTGTTCGGCGAGGTCGCTCAACAGCACCGGGTCGTCGTTCGCCCGAAGGTACCGGAGCGCGTCACGTCGTCGCCGTGTCTGTAAGATGTGATAGATATCGTCGGGCTCCAGTGAGTCGTCCGCCTCGGGGTCTCGAGACGTCTGCTCGCCGGCCTGCTGAGTTGGAGACGCAGTTGGCGCCATTGTCGATACTCTAACACCAGCAGAGGGCGAATAAGTATCTTCCCCGTTTCGGGAGCCCAACGGCTCCCGGTCTCGAACGTCTGGATGGTTCGAAAACGAGGGCGAGCCGTTCGTCGTCCCGCCTGAAACCGTTCAGAAGCGGCGATAGTACACGGTGGGACGGCTCGCGGAATCTAAAATAGGCGGCTACACAGCCACGAGCAGCCGCCGTGATTGAGCACGAGTGATCCACCGGCGCTTCGTCGCACGCGGTAGTGTGTCGCGGAGTCGGCGTCTCGCCGACATCGAATATTTGTTTCCGTCCAATAATAAAGCTACCTGTTGCGGTATATTCGCCTATACCGGAGTTCAAAGTGTACATTCGCCTCTCTTTGTCGATCTGTTCTCTGCACCAGAATATAATTCCCTCCGGAGACCCTGAAAATTTCCGGTCTGTGAGACCCGAGGATCGATAGTAGTTCCTCACCGCGAGTCACCGTCGCGATTCGGCGTGTCGTCGTTCAGTTCTCGAGCAGCGAGTACGGCACCGAGTCGGTCCGCCGGACACAGGCAGTCGACGCGCCCCAGTCGTCGCTCGTCGTGACAGGGACAGCGAGTCGTTCACGAGCGGCGTGACTCGGCCAGTCGTCGGCGGAATCGTGCGCTCAGGGATCGATCGCGGTCGGTTGCATTCGATCGGTCAACTCGGCGCTGACGAGCGAGGAGTGACACCGCCGAAGTCGTTCCGAGAGCGCCTGGTGAGAGACGTCGAGTTCGGCGGCGAGTTCCTTGAGCGTGATCTGGCGGGGAATATCGAAGTAGCCGAGTTCGTGGGCCTTGCAGATCGTCTCGTACTGCGTCTGGGTCAGGTGCGTCTGCGTGCTCTCGAAGTCGTCCATTCCGGTCAGTCGCGTGACTTCGACGTCGTAGTCGTACTGTTCGAACAGCGCGTAACACTCCGAGAGCGACTCCCGATCGTGAAAGAGCAACTTCACCGACCACGTTCCGTTCTCGCCGCAGGCCGCCAGAATGGCCCCGCCGTTCTCCGCGACGATCTGCTCGAACAGTTTGACACCGTCTCCGAACTCGAGTCTGAACAGCCAGCGGTCGCGGTCGTCGGATTCGGTCCCGTTTCGGAGGCTCCGCTCACCGTCCGTCAAACTCGCGATCACGTCGACCGACGGGTCCGCCTCGAGCGCCTCGTGAACGGTTCGGCGATCCGGACCGATGACCCAGACCAACGGCGGAGAATCCCCGATCATTCCACCGATCTGGCACTCGAACGTCGGCACCCGATCGAACGTCCGGGCGGCCCCGAGGCGATCAGCCGGAATCTCGAGTTCGACGACTGTCGTCATGCTCGAAACCCACCACAGAGACGTATAGACGCGTTGGGTTTCCGGTAGCCTTTCCCGCCACCCAATCGCCGTGACTCTCGTTTCGAGCGGAGTGTTTCGCGCGATGAATAGTCCAGCAACGCTAGCCGACCGCGGTCCGTCGCGGCGTCTCTCACGCACTGCAACCACCGAAAAGGCTATAGTATCAGTAAGTCCAAATATTTAGCAGACCGAGTGTGGAAACTGGGTCGACAGGGAATGCAGGTCGCGGTATCGCGTTTTCTCGTACTCACGACCCCTCGTAGCCTCGCTGATCGACCGTCGGTGCGTCGCGAACGCGGTCTCGAGACCGGAACTCGACGGAGACTCGGCCGAAACCCTACGCGGGAACCTCCTTCGGACTCCGTTCCCAGTGGCGGTGCTCGGCGATGGCGTCGACGAACGCCTCGGCGAACGCCTCGAGGTCGCCGTCGCGACTCGTCACGACGCCGTCCGCGGAGACGGGACCCTCTCCGTCGTCGGCGATCTCGATGTCGGGCAGTTCGACCGCCTCGAGCAACTCTGTTCCCTCGCCGAGCGCGGCGATCGGTTTCTTGTGCTTGAACGCCTCCGCGACGAAGTGTTTGGCGTCGCCCTGCTCGAGCAGCGCGTCGACGCTCTCGCCGCCGGGGACGAAGACGGCGTCGAAGAGGACTGATTCCGTCGTCACGTGGCTCTTGTCGGCCTCGACGGTATCGCCGCTCTCGGTTTCCTTGTCGCCGAGAATCTTCGAGACGATCTTCACGCGGGCGCCCTCGTCTTCCAGGGTGGATTCGATCGTCTCGAGGTGGTCGCTGTCGAAGCCGTCGTCGACGAGGACGGCGACCTTGCGGGTCTCGATCGTGTCGGGAGTTCGGTCCAGCATGCTGAGCGAGGGATCGGTTCGGTCGTGGTCGGCGATCTGATCGCCCGGTTCCTCGGGCGGTTCGATCCCGATCCCCTCCGCCACTCGCTTGGCGAACTCGTGGTCGACGTTGTTGAACATGTCGTAGACCATCCGCTCGCGGATCTCCACGCGGTCGACCTTCCCGAGTTCGAAGTGCGCGGCGTCGATGATGTTCTCCCTCTCGGGCTCGCTCATGCTGTTCCAGAACAGTCGCGCCTGATCGAAGTGATTCTGGAAGCTCTCGCTCCGGTTGCGAATCTTCTTCCCCTCGATCTTCTCGTTGTAGTGTTCGTAGCCCCCCTCCTGCTCGGAGACCTCCTGCGGATCGTCGTCGCCGATCGAGTTGGGCTTGTAGGAGGCCTTGCCTTGGTTGATCTCCTGGCGCATGAAGCCGGCGCGCTGGTTGTTGTGGCGTTCGGCGACCGGCCGGTTGATCGGGATCTCGTCCCAGTTGGCGCTGCCGAAGCGGTTGAGCTGGGTGTCCTGATAGGAGAACAGCCGGCCCTGCAGGAGCGGATCGTTCGAGAAGTCGATGCCCGGGACGACGTTCCCGGGGTGGAACGCGACCTGCTCGGTCTCGGCGAAGAAGTTGTCCGGCGTCTCGTTCAGGACCATCCGGCCGATCGGCTGGACGGGGACTTCGGTTTCGGGGACGATCTTCGTCGGATCGAGGACGTCGAAGTCGAACGCCTCGGCCTCCTCCTCGCCGAAGATCTGGACCCCGAGTTTCCACTCGGGTTCGTGACCGGCCTCGATGACGTCGTAGAGGTCCTGACGGTTGAAGTCCGGATTCTTGCCGGCGATCTTCTGGGTCTCGTCCCAGACCAGCTGGTTGGTGCCGAACTTCGGCGTCCAGTGGAACTTGACGAACTTCGAGTCGCCCTCGTCGTTGACCAGTCGGAAGGTGTGCACGCCGAAGCCCTGCATCATGCGGTAGGCGCGAGGCAGGGCTCGTCCGGAGAGCACCCACATGATCATGTGCGTGATCTCCGGTTTGAGCGAGGCGAAGTCCCAGAAGGTGTCGTGGGCCGCCGACGCCTGTGGCATCCCGTCGTCGGGTTCGGGTTTGATCGCGTGGACCAGATCCGGGAACTCCATCGCGTCCTGGATGAAGAAGACGGGGATGTTGTTCCCGACCAGGTCCCAGTTCCCCTCCTCGGTGTAGAACTTCGTGGCGAAGCCGCGGACGTCCCGGACCGTGTCCGCCGATCCCCGCGAGCCGACGACCGTCGAGAAGCGAACGAAAACGGGAGTCTTCTGGTCCGAGTCCGTGAGAACGGAGGCCTTCGTCAACTCCGAAACGTCGTCGAACCCCTCGAGGTCCGGATCCTCGTAGGGCTCGTAGTAGCCGTGGGCGCCCGTCCCGCGGGCGTGGACGACCCGCTCCGGGATCGACTCGTGGTCGAACTGGGTCATCTTCTCCCGGAAGTGGAAGTCCTCCATCAGCGTCGGCCCGCGCTCGGTCGCCTTGAGCGAGTTGTCGGTGTCGCTGACTTTGACGCCGTGGTCGGTCGTCAGGTCCTCCCCCTCGGCGTTCTCCCGAACGTCGTCGAGTTGCTCCTGCTTGCTGTTCTCGTCCATCTCTCCCTCGCGATCGTCGCTGGTTCCGGCCTGGCTCGAGGCCGATTCGGACGCCTCTCCGGAGCCGTCCGATCGCGGCTGCTGCGCGTCGGGGTCCGCGTCCGTATCGCCGTCTACGTTCGTACCGCTGTCCGCGTCCGGTCCACCGCCGTCAGTCGGTTCGTCCGATCGATTCGCCGTTTGGTCGTGCTCGGTAGGTTCGTCCGTAGTCATCGGTAAGTCGACGGTCAGGCATCCCGGCAGAGACACGAGTGATAACGCGGGGCGGGCGACCGCCGTACCGGCGTTTCGACTAACTGGGTGGTAATGCTCATCCAGTCATGTGCTTGCAACCCGTCGAGCGGGCCGGAACGAAGCCGCGGCCGTCCGGTCGAACCGATCGAGAATCGGACCGGCGTCGTGATTGCGAGCCACGTCGGTACCGATCGGCCGCCCTATCGACCGGTCTCGAACGGCAGCGCCGTCCTCAGATGGACTGCTGGTAGCCGCACGTCGGACACGTCATCATGCCGTCGGCGACCAGGAGGTAACTCCGCTCGCAGCGGGTACACGGACAGCCGACCGAAACGCCCGCCTGTCTGGCGATTGCACGGACCGTGTTCTCCAGCAACGGGAGCCGAGATTCGACCCGTTCCAGCCGAGCGGTGACGTCCCGCAGTTGGGACTCGGTGCGCTCGAGACGGGCGGTCGCGTCCGCGGGGTGCGGTCTCTCTCGTCGGTGGTCGCGTCTCCGGTCGTTCGTCCGTACGGGTATTCGAGGCGTCATCGAGGTGTGTACGCGTCCGGAAAAGATATCTGTATCACCTGGCTCTCGGCGCCGTAGAGTCGGCGAAAAACGGTCGGAATCGCACTCGAATCGCCGCCTACTGGGAATCTGTCGGGAGTGTAAACGAGAACATCGATCCCTCGCCGGGTTCGGAATCGACCCAGATCTCGCCGCCGTGGCGCTCGGCGATGCGCTGACAGAGCGCCAACCCGATGCCCGTTCCCTCGTACTCCTCGCGGCTGTGGAGTCGATCGAAGACGCTGAACACCCGCTCCTGGTCGTCGCGTGCGATGTAGGGAATCGCCGTCGCGAACTGTTCGGCTCTGGTTTCGTAGACGAGCGCGAGATGATCGTACGAGTCGTGTCCGGCGACCGATTCCACGGGGCCGGTGAATTCGGGACTCGATCGAAGCGCCTCGAGACCGCTCTCGATGCCGAGAAGATCATCCTCGGGGGTTTGTGTAGTTCGACTCATTATGTATCAGTCGAGTCGCTCGGCGTGTGGTGTGCGTGTCCGCGCTGGACCGACTGGGGTCCAGCGGTCGTCGTCCACCGTCGATACGGACGTCGGGAGCAGGTCGGGGACCAGTTGGGAACCTCGAGCACCGAGCCGCGAGCCATCGCAGGACGTCAGCCTCGAGTCGATACGACAACTGACAGGCCACAGCGGGATAAGAACACTGATCGTGGGTGGTTCTGACACGGCACTCGGACGGGCGTCGCGATCACGCACCGCTCGCTCTCGACCGCGTCAACTGCCAACTGCCGTAGAGGCTCCCGCCGGCCAGAATCGCCACGAGCGCGCCGGCGATCACGTTACTCCAGAGCAGCCGATCCGCGGTCACCTCGAGGACGAACGGTGCGGCGAGCACCCACAGGCCGAGGAGGGCGGCGAGCAGCGGTGCGGCGACGCTCGGCAGTGGGCCGCCGTCCGGCCAGGCGGCGGTGTACGCGGCGAACGCGGCAATCGCCCCGCCGGCGAGGACGTTGTTGATGATGATCGGTCCGGAGCCCGTCAGGAACACCCCCGACCAGAAGATCCAGGCCCCCAGCGCGGCGGCGAACGCGGCCGTCCGCACCGGAATCGGTGATCGATCGCTCGACGTGCGCGTGTTACTCATAGCCGTCCGTACGCTCCCAGCGGTGCTAAATGTGGACCAAGCATTGTGCCCGTCACACCGCTCGTCCGTGGCTCCGCGAAGCGCCTCGCACACTGACCGTCCGCGTCTCCGCGAAACGTTTCGGGACGATCACGGGCGGGTCCGGAGCGACTCGCTTCGGAACTGACGAGTGTTCACGCTCGCCACCATCGTAGCTTTACCCTCTCGGACGAAGTAGTGAGCATGACTACGGGGAGATGCAGATGAAGGGGGTGGTCGACATCTTATTGGTCGAGCCGAACCCCGGCGACACACGACTCTTCACCGAGAACTTTAGAGACGCGAAACTGCTGAACACCATCCACTCCGTCACCGACGGGGAGTCCGCCCTCGAGTTCGTCCACCAGCGCGGCGACTACGAGGACGCCCCGCAGCCGGATATCATTCTGCTCGAGCCACAGCTTCCCGGCCAGAGCGGCATGGAGGTCCTCGCCGAACTGAACGACGAGCCCGCGCTCTGTGAGATTCCCGTCGTCGTCCTCACGAGTTCGGAAGCCGGCGAAGAGATCGTCAAAAACCACGGTCTCGAGGCCGACTGCTACATCCGAAAACCGGTCGCCCCGGGCGAGTTCGTCGAGTTCGTGCAGTCACTCGAGGAGTTCTGGTTCGCGATCGTTCGAGATCCAGCCGAGGTCGACTGACCCCGCTATCCCCGACTGAGGCGGTCGGATGCACGTTCCGGTCGGGTCTCCCCAACACCGTTTTCGGTGTTCGACCCCTATCCGTACCAATGACACACCCCGCATCTACCGCGGATCGACCGCCCACCAGCAAGGCCGTACTGTACTGCTTCGAGTGTGGACACGAGAGTCCGTTCGACGGCGACTGGATCGTCCAGCAGAGCCGTGACTGCAACCGATACGACTGTCCCGACTGTGGCACGACGATCACCGTTCGGCCGAGGGACTCGGCTCGAGCAGCTGACGGACACACCACGTCCTGTTACTGCGCTGGAGACTGAGTAGCCGGTCGAGTCGCTCGCTACTCGCGCGAGCCCCTCGCAACGACCGATTCTGTAGCGTGCGGCGGTTGGGACGAGAAGCCGGCTACCGGTTGCCACGCAGCCGAGGGCCTCTACTGCCGTCGAGTTCGGAGTCGATCTGGTATCGTCCCGTTAGCGACCGCGACGAGGGATGTACCGGCTGCCATCGAGTCCGACGAGACGGATTCGAAGACTGTGTCGGGACCGTTAGAGTTGGTGTTATACGCTTGCAGCATCATGCTCGTATATGGCTTCAGCAGACGAGGAGGGGGACGACACTCTCGGGGAGACGATCGACATCTTACTGGTCGAGCCGAACCCCGGCGATACCCGTCTTTTCGAGGAGAATTTCAGAGACGCGAAGCTCATGAACGCCATTCACGCCGTCAGCGACGGTGAGGAAGCGCTCGAGTTCGTCTACCAGCGCAACGAGTACGCGGACGCCCCGCGCCCGGATCTGATCCTGCTCGAGCCACAGCTTCCCGGCCAGAGCGGAATGGAGGTCCTCTCCGCGCTGAACGACGAGCCCGCGCTCTGTGAGATTCCCGTCGTCGTCCTCACGAGTTCGGAAGCCGGCGAAGAGATCGTCAAAAACCACGGTCTCGAGGCCGACGGCTATATCCAGAAACCGGTAGAAACCGAGGAGTTCATCGAATTCGTTCAGGAGGTCGAGGAGTTCTGGTTCGCGATCGTCAAAACCGAACCCGCCGACTGAGCCCGTCCGAACCGTCTCCCGACCGCAACACGTCGCGTCTCACTCGGTCGCGTCCGGAAGCGTAAACGCGAACGTCGCCCCCTCGCCCGATTCCGACTGGACCCAGATGTCGCCGCCGTGGCGTTCGACGATCCGCTGACAGAGTGCGAGTCCGATCCCCGTCCCGTCGTACTCATCGCGGCTGTGGAGTCGATCGAAGACGCTGAACACCCGCTCCTGATCGTCGGGATCGATCCCGATGCCGTCGTCCCAAACCGACAGCAGCCACATCTCGCCGCGTCGGTCGACGTCGACGTGGACCCGGGGTGGATCGTCGCCGTGGTAGGTCAGCGCGTTGTCGAGGAGGTTCTGGAACACCTGTCGGAGCTGGCTGGCGTCACCGTCGACGACGGGGAGTTCGTCGACCGTGATTTCGGCGGCCGTCTCCTCGATCTGGAGCTGCAGATCGTCGATCACGTCGTCGACGACGCCGTCGAGTTCGACCGGCTCGAACGAATCGCCCTGCGTTTCGATCCGGGAGTACTCGAGTAAGGCATCGATCATATCGTGCATCCGCTCGGCCCCGTCGACGGCGAACTCGAGGAACTCCTCACCGTCCTCGTCGAAGGCATCACCGTACCGGTCCTCGAGCAACTGGAGGTAGCTCGTGACCATTCGAAGGGGCTCCTGGAGGTCGTGGCTGGCGGCGTAGGCGAACTGTTCTAAGCGTTCGTTCGATTCCTCGAGTTTGGCGACCGTCTCCTCGAGTTTTCGCTGGGACTCCCGGCGTTCGGTGATGTCCGTCAGCGTCACGACCGCGCGGCTCACCTCCCCGTGCTCGTCTCTGACCGGCATCCCGTGTTCCATGATGATCCGCCGTTCGTCATCGAACGTACTGATCTCGTAGATGTTCGGATCGGTCACCGCCTCCCCCTGCAGTACCTGGGACATCGTCCAGTCCTCGGGGCCGACCGACTCTCCCGACTCCGCCCAGACGGCGGAGTACTTCTCGTACTCCGCGACCGATTCCGCGTCGAAGACGTTGCCGCCCCAGATCTCCTTGGCGGTGGCGTTCGCTCTGATCAGCGAGCCGTCCGCGTCCGCGACCACGGCGCCGACGGGCAGCACCTGAAACAGCGTCTCGAGTTGCCGTCTGTGCGCCTTGACCTCGATCTCGGCTCGTTTTCGGTCCGTAATATCCGTGAGCGCACCGGGGAACGTGACCGGTGTGCCGTCGTCGTCGTCGTACTCGACGTGTCCGCGGGCGATCACCCACCGGAGTTCGTCGTCGGCGTTCCAGACGCGATACTCGGCCTCGTACTCGTCGCCGGACTCGACAACGTTCTCGATCTGCGTGACGACGCGGTCGCGGTCGTCCTCGTGGATCGAATCGATAAACCGTTCGAGTGGCACCCCGGAGCGAGCCTCGTCGGGATCGATCCCGAACTTTCTGGCGAACAGGGTCCCCACGGTCATCTGGTTCTCGGGAATCTGCCACTCCCACGTCCCGACCGCACCGGCCTCGGTCGCGGCCTCGAGTTGCGCCTTGGCGTCGCGAAGGGACCGTTCGCGTCGCTTGCGCTCCGTGATATCGCGATCGGAGACGATGATCGAGACGACCTCGCCGTCGTCGTTCGTGACGGGCCTGAACACGCCGCTGAGCGTATACTGGTCGCCGTTCGGTCGGGTGAGATCGGCCTCGAACTCGACGTACTCGCCCGCTGCCGCTCGCTCGGTCCACTCCTTGACGTTGGGCTGGACCGTCTCGTCCTCTCCCCACCACGGCGTCTCCCAGAACGGTTCGCCGGTCACGTCCTCGAGGTCGGCGTCGATGTACTCCATCGCCGTCCCGTTGATATCCAGCACCGTCCCATCGGGCTCGAGCAGCCCGACGAGGATGTTCGGGTCGTTGAAGATCGCCTCGAACCGACGCTGGGTCCGTGCGAGTTGCCGATCTCGCTCCTCGAGCCGTCGGGCCGTCCGGTTGCTGTCGTCGAACTCGCGAACGACCCCGACCGACCCCCGTACCGTGCCGTCGTCGACGAGCGGGCTCGCCCGCACCTCACAGGAGCACGTCTCACCGCCGGCCGTTCGAACGGTGAGTTCGACGGTCTCGTTCGGCCGATCGCCGTTCGTGACGCTCTCGTCCACTCGAGTCGTGATTCGGTCGAAATCGTCGTCCGCGAGCACGCTCGAGGCGTGTTCGCCGAGCAGGTCCTCGCGCGCGTAACCGGTTATCTCGAGGAGGTGATCGTTGACCGCAACGAATCGGCCAGCGGCATCGAGCTGGTAGATCCCGTCGTCGACCGCGTTCACGAGCGTCCGGTAGCGTCGGGCCGCCACGGTATCGTCAGCAGTGTCTGCCCAGAACGCTGACTCCGTCTCGTCCGCTCGTCTGCTCATACGTGTTCGTGGCTCGTGGAGCGGATAAATGTCATGCTGGATGGGAGACGTCAATCCGTGTCCCAGTGGTCTTCGCTGCCCGTTGCGTGTATGCACGTAGTCGCATATCTCGATACTGCTCGAGTGGGTTTCGACAGGGGTATGCCGCGTCTCGAGTCCCGATTCCGGACCGGGTACCGACGGTGATGGTTTCGTGGTGGTGTGTTTCGCATCCGGCAGTCCGCTGCGAGTGGGTTTGGCCGAATGCCAGCGCTTGGAACTGGTGATTCGGTTACGAGGACTCGCAGAGACAGTCGTGTCGAATGCCGACCAATCCGACAACTTGAGCGTGTATTTCGGTCGCCAGTGCAAGCATCGCTTCGGCTCGCTCAGCCGTTGCTCGCCCGTCCTGATAATACGTCTGCGCTCGGTTATCGGTCCACAGGTCACCGAGCCTGATCGCAACTTCTTCAGTAATGAACCCGACCGCTGCGCTTCGCTGAATCGCAGTCGTGTGCGATTGTGGTGGTTGAGACGGATCTTGGTGGCGTTCCTCGATCAGCCAGAACATGAACGTCTTTTCAGTGGACGTGAACGCTGCCTCGACCGCGAGCGTATAGTAGCCGTCATCGAGGAGGTGACGCGCACCCAACAACGAGCGGCAGCTCTTTCGAAGCTGGACGAGTCCTCCGTCGGAGACATCGAGACCCTCTTCGGCGGTCTGTCCACCGCGACGAAACGCTTCTTCGGCGTTCGACACCAGTGGTTCGAGGTCATCGAGATCGATCGGCATTCCTACTCGCCTCCGGCTGTATCCGCGTACACGACATCGCGCACCTCACTCAGTTGCTCCGTTCGCTGAAGTACGATTCCGTCGTCGAAAATCTCCACGAGGTTCTCGCTGTGGGATTTCGCACTCGCGGGCGTCTCGACGAGAACCTCGAACTCGTATCGGTGGCCGTCGAACTGTTCCTCCTCCAGTTCTCGTGCCAGCTGCTTACAGATTCGACGTCCGTACGTTGCGTCTCCGTCCAGAATTACCAAGAGGTCGATATCGCTCCTGCGGTCGGCCGTCCCACGGGCAACGCTTCCGAAGAGGACGATACCGACGATCGTATCGATATCGTCAGATGCGCGGATTCGATCGTCGAGTTCGCTGCAGAACGCCCGAATCGGTTTTCGGAACGCCGGCTGTTGGATCGCAAAGAGCGGGTCCGCCTGCTCGAGGTGATCCTGATCGATACGAATCCGAGACGGGGAGCCCGCGTCGACCGTCACCACCCCGAGCTGTTCGAGGAGATCGATCGATCGGGAGACCGACGAGACGTCGGCGCCCGTTATATTCGCCAACTCCTTCTGCGTGAACTCTTCGAACGGATTGTTCACGAGATGATGCAGAATTGATTGCATCGCCTCGTATCGGAACACCCGTTCGTCGGGGAACGGAAAGTCGAGTAGTACTTTCGACTTTTGCATATTATGCAATAGTTTGCATATCATGAAAAGCATTCGGGTGGGTTCGGAAGGAACGGGCTGCGTTTCAAGCCCCCTCCCGGACCGTGTGCCGACGGTGGCGGCGTGACCGGTACCCGGCTGGCCGCCGCGACTCGAGGCGGGGATTAGTCGAGACGCGGTCCCTCGAGCGCCGCAGGCGGGACCCGACAGCCGCAGGGAGAGACGTGTCCGTCGGTCGGTCCGACGACCGTCACGACCGCAATTGGGGTGTCACAGCTGGGGCAGGTGGGTCGGGCGGGCGACGCGTCCGGATCGGTGTCATTAGGCATTGGGACCTCCGGTGGGTGGGGCTCGAGGCGGGCGATTCGACGGTCGTGCGGGACGTTTATATCCCGGCAGGATAGACGTAATCATGGCTTCGAAGCGGCTCGCTTGGAAGCCACGTCTCGGGTGCTGGTTCCACCCGGGGCATTTCGATGCATGCCCCTACCGACTGGCTAAGGGCGGCTTCCGTTCTGATTGTTGATCTATTACGACTTATATCTACTGCTAATTTCTCAAAATGAGAGTTGGGCGGCGAGATTCTCGACCCCCCGTCGCTGTCAGATGGCACCTCGAGAAGGATGCTCATCGTCCCGTAGATTACTCGCGATCTCGGTTTCCGTACGTGCCGGTATTTGCAGTTCCTGTCAACCGAGTGTTTAACTTCGAAGTGGTGAGTTGTTATTGTATGTCCGCCTCGAGTAACGACTGGTCCGACCGCAAACGACTAGCGCTGATCGTCGGCGCCCTCCTCGTCGGATCCATCGTGTTGACTCCGATACACGCAATTTTTGGACCGGAAATCCGCAATCTCTTCACGCTCCTCGGACTCTTCGTCTCCGTGTACGCGCTCTATCTGTTCTATCGACTGGTCGTGGCCGTCGAGCGCATCGCCAACAAGCTGTAGCCGGTCGGTGCCGACTGGACAGGAAGGGGGTTCTCACTCGGTGCGCTCGTCGCGTTCGCGGCTCGAGGCGTCACATCCGCGTTCGAGCGGGAGCGTTCGCTCGCTCGAGAATGGACCACGGCTCCGTTCGAGATTCGAACTCGTGGTCCGGTACGGTCAGTCTCCGACCGACCGGTCGATCACCGGGTGCCGGAACTGGCGGAAGCGCGTACTGGTTTCCCGTAAATTAATGGTGTTACGGAATCAAGTGAATTTCAGTCCCGGAGGTCAGAGGCACCCTCTTGGGACGAACCACCACCTACCGTAGCGGGGATTCGTCGAATCCTGCCTTTTGATCGACGACGGACTACATCGATCAGTACCGCCGGTACAGTGACCGCGTTCGTCTCGAGTGCTGGTCGCGCCTTGGCGTGTTTTACCTGCTCTCGAGTGGAATTTTCGTTCGCTCGAGAGATTGATAGCTGGCGTTTGCGAATTTGTTCCCGACAGAAGACGGGCCAGAGGGATTTGAACCACGGTCGCAGCAAGCTGTTCCCTGATTCAAATCCCTCCGCTTCCACTACTCGCCGCTCACAAACTCGTGAGCGGCGAGAATAGGGGGCCGGAGGGCTATGAAACCGCAAGAAAGCGCAGGTTTTGGCCCTTCTAACGGCCAATCTTGGGATTCAGTATCGAGAATTCTCTGCGATCAGTGTCCGGCTATAGTGAACAGTGATTGTTTCGTACACCGACTCCTAAGCAGTCAAAATAGTTATGACAATTGATTCGAGAAAACGGGGTATGTCCTCTAAATCGAATTACGGAATGATCGGATTTAGTGCCACGATACTCCTCGTATGTGCCGTTATTGGAATCACCTCCTTCGTTCTGACAGAGAACATCGGCGCGATAATCATCTGGATTTGGATAGGGATTGGACTGGCTGTGATCTATAACCTGTCTCGAATTGCCAGTGCACTTGAACAGATGGCGTAGCCCCTGAAATCGCTCAGTACCGTCTGAGTAGTTGCCGCTCATGTGTCCGAGTTATCCTTGTTTTCCGTCGGCTCGAGGCCGTCACCGAGCACGTAGTGCCGGAACCCGTTGACGAACAGTAACGCGATCTCGACGGCGATCCCCTTCCAGTAGTAGTACATGTCTCACTTGTCCCTCAGTTCGGAACAGCGCTGTCCCTCGAGAAATCCGAACAGCAACACTCCGAATAGTGCTAATCCGTCGACCATTGGTCTGTATCCTCTGTTGCGGCCTCGTTGACGACCTGAGCCACCCATACGTGGCTGTAGTCGACTATCTCTCCGATTTCTCGGTATGTGAGTTCGCTACGTTCGGCGAGTTCGACGGCGATCCGCTCGTGATCCTTCCGAATCGCGTTCTCGACGAGCTGGGGAAGTCGGGCGCGGAGTTCGTGTGCCTTTCGCGCTTCCTGCTCGAGCTCGCGGCGGCTCTCCCGTTCGGCCTCTCTGAGTAAATCGTCGGCAGTCATCGTCACATGTCCCCTTTCGTCGTCACCGAGAGCGATGATTCGAGATCGAAGCTGACGGCTCGAGTCGAGAGCGTTTCGGCGATCTCCCGGCGCTGTTCGCGGGTGAGATCGTCGCGCTCGAGGACGCGGGTAGCTGCAGACACAAGTTGGTCGACATCTTCGCAAGCGAACGCGATCGCATTGCTCCGGTTGCAGTCGTAGAACCGGGAGGCTTTCTTGATAGCGTCGAATCGCCATTCGTTCCCGTCGTCGGTCCGGATTCGAACCGATCCGGGCGTCTCTGAGTGAGACATGGCCGTGAACACAACCCGCCTATCCTAGTTTTTTCGGTTCACTCAAACGGTCTCAGTTTATAAAGAGGGGGCCTGGCCCGGCGTGATCGGCGCGATGGCCGTGACGATCTCGTGGGCTATGGGCGGAATATGAACACGGCCGGTACTCGGTTCGTGTTCATATCGGGGAAACAGATATTCACGACGTCCGACCGCAAGGAGACACACACGGATTCGGATGGAAAGTCCCAGGATAAGAGAGTAGGCAAACTATTCCCATATCGCCTAGTAGTTCAAAAGTACTGTAAATACTGCGATACCGATTGAAGAAGGAACCCAAACAATATCAGACAGATCCCAATAATAAAAAACACATTCCTGAATTCCTCCCTTACATGTTCAATTTCTTGGTACATATGTAGATCAATAACAGGTATAGATCCGACCTTCTCACCACGTACCCGCCTCTTTTTATCTTCTGAAACAGCAATTGATGATTGCTTCACTATGTCCTCAGAATCATAGACTTTAACGAAGCCTCCTCCTCCAAATCCTCCAAAAGGGAAAGCTCTGATTTTGATGATTTCTTTATCTATATCCCAATCTCTATTCAAGATACGCTTAGTCTCGGAAAATCCGTAATCCCCTTTCAACAATTCTGACTCATCAAGAATAACGCGGCGCCCTTCTTCAATTGAGGATATCCTACCGGTGTTTAGAAACCACTCTTCAACTAACTTCACACGTGGAAAAACGATCAAGAGCGACCCAAGAACACCCGAAATTAGTCCAAGGAGGCTAAAGACCGGGGCCCATTCTCCACCAATCATATTGGATTAAACGCTAACATATCCCCCTTGGTATGCATCATATCAAAAGCTGTTGATCTCTCTGTTGTACGCTTGACACCTTGTAGACTTTAACTAGAATTTTGCAATTCGTGGCTGATGTAACAGGGTGACCACTCGTGTTCGAATTCACTGAGTGTGTCGCGGTAGGTGTGGTTTGTCTTGCCCATATGATATAGGGCGAGCAGTAATCAGATAAGCAGCGGAGAGCGGTTTCCGGAATTCCGATACGCTCTCACTCAGTGGTCGAGATCGCTACTCGTCAGCAATAAGAATCTCGTCGGTGTCTTCATCCTCTTCCTCCTGCTCGCACTGTTGAATTGCTTCACTAACTTCCTCCTGAGTCGCCTCGTCCATTCCCATCCCTTGTACAACCAGTATTCTCGAGATAGAGCATAAAGCAGTACTACCGTATTCTGAGTGGGAAAATACCCCGTCTGGAGTTCCGTCGTTGTACACACGGATATTCGTATCTCGTGTGCATATTCGAGGAACCGGATTTGCCGATATCCACTCCCAGGGGGAAAGAGGAACTAATCAATTGATCGAACCTCAGTTAGTCCGCATCCGTCTAAGAGTTGTGGAATCCCGGCTGTATAACATATCGCAGTATGTTCGGGAACGAGAGCATCACTCGGATATATAACTACTAAAAATCCGTTAATCTCTGGTTTTGCGGCCTAAAAGTAATATCATACTCTTCCTTGAATCCGCGAGTTGAACTGCCCCGATCGACGTGGATCTTGTCTTGTGATTCGAGTGTTGTTAGCGCTTTACGACAATGAGTGTCAATCAAATCTGTATTCAAGTAGGCAAATTTGAGAATGTCGTTGAAGGAAACTGTATCGCCGTTATACCTACTCAACAGCCGTTCTCTCAGTTCTTTGATCCGTAAATCTTCGGATGCAGTAACTTCAAAAAGATTTGTTTGCTCATCTTCATACCCATAATGGTCAGATCCCAAATATGCAAAGTTATCATCAGCACCTTCGTTAAACATGACATCTTTCATCGCTTTGAACCCTTTGAAGTGGTTTGTGGCATGAATGAGGTAGTAAACAGTAACATTCTTGTCAGGATGTTTCATTTGAAAAGGGAACACATATTTCACACCTGCCTCCTCTTTCAATTGAGACACATACAATTTTAGAATTTCTTCCTCCTGTTTCTCTCGGTCCGTATATTTCCTGATAGATTTCCAGTCAGACGATCCAAACGCTCGTGTGATTGTTTCCTCCTTACTTTCGTCATCTAGAAATCTTCTTATTGTATCTACCATAAAATTGAAGAAAACCTCATTGCCACTCGATTGTAGGTTCATTATTTTCGATATGACATTAAAGGGAGTTCCAGAGTAGCCGAAAGGATCAATAAAAACCATACTCGGCAAGCCGCTGTACTTTTCCGAGTCTAAAACGGGTATAGCGATATCTTCGAATTCCTCATTGAAAATTACCTCATCTATCTGAGTATTATTTTCACACGAGTTCTTTTTGTCTTTTACCTCTTCTTTCAGTATTTGGTAATTCTCATCACTATAGTCGTTATATGTACAGTGAAAGATATCAAACAGATCTGCACTCCTGTTCGCTACGTCAAGTGCGAGAAGAGGTGAACCTGGTTCTCCATCTTCATATCTTGCTCGTCCTGCAAATCCATCAAAATAGTGTATTTCGGGGTTCCCACTACTGACAATACGTGTCCATGTAGTCAGATACTTTCGGAGAATCCGGTGTTTTACCTCTGTATGTTCTTTCATGTGCCATTTGTCAGGGTCAGAGTCATCAAGGGGCATAATAGGGACAGTTCTGAATTATCGACAGATAGAGATGGAGACTATATTATTCTGTCGCTGAGACGCAATTTCTCCAAGCGGATTTCTGAGAGTCTACGAAAGAAACCACGACCAGCGAACAGGAGTCAATTAGCATAAATTGGACAAGAAGGAACAGGTGTTGTGGGAGTTTCCCGCTCAGCAAAGTCTTCTGGTGACTGTCGATCGCGCCAAGATTGTAACCAAACAGCCTCATCATCAGAAACGTACTTGATCAGCTGTTTATCTGGCCATAGGTGTACTGGCAGCCCTAATTCCTTACCAATCTCTTGCACCCATCGAAGGTGGTCAGTCGCATATGAAACCCACTGTTCTCGGTCACGTAACTGATCCAGCGCATCAGCCAATTTATTTTCTCCAGCATCTCGAGCAGCTTGTACGGTCATTTCGAAGTTCCCACCTCGAGGGTTAATCGGCTCGTGGAAAACCACAGCAGGCTCACACTCAGCAATTCGCTCAAGATGTTCACGAAGATCGTCTTTGTCCTGAGTCGGGTAGGTTGGACTCATGCTGACGAAGGTCTGCACTCCATGATCATTGAATTCCTTGAGTCCACGGAGACGATGCTCTGGAGCTGGTGCGCTAGTTTCGATAGCACTGACTTGATCCGAATCCATACATGGAATCGATGAACCAATGGTAACGTACTCACCTCCTTCTTTGAATGCATCAAGATCCTGCAGTGCCAGGATTGGATTGCGAGTCAGTACTCGGGTGTATTCTTCATGTTTCGTTAGTGCTTGAACAACGTTCCGAGTGATTTTCCCTGCTCGACCATCCATATAACAATCAGTAGAGAAAGAAACACCTACAACGCCACGCCCGCGTCTCGTTCGTCGCCATGTCCGTTTACGGTCCAGATGCTTATCGAGTCGTCCTCCGAGCCCATCACGGTACAGAACGTAATTTCCCCACTCTTTCTGGCCGTTATCCACATTAGCCTCCTCTTTGAGCATATCTGGGCGAGTCCGGATGTTGGGGGTGGATGGTACATAACAAAACTTGCACCCATGTCGGCATCCTGTCGCCACGTTGACGACATAATCGCATAGATGCTTACTATTGAGTCCTGACTCGCTGAGAATGGCCTTCGTAGGATCATCTCCAGTTCGGACTCCCTCGTCATGGTCATTAGACATAAGTCTCCTGTACTACTCATTTCGCCTGGTGTATAAATTGTTAGTTCGACATACGTAATTCCACTTTCACTTTCACTATACTTGGCTCACCTCTTTTGGAGAAGATGGAGAAGTAGCGCACAAGGGAGGACTTTGCATGGATCTCACTTGGGAAGTTGGCGATAGTTGGTTTGAGCGATCGTATGCCATCAAAGACAGCGATGGCCAACTGATCGAAAAATTCGAGAATCAACCATCGCTCGACAATCTCCGTGAGATAGAACGCAGCCATGGTGGTCCTACTAACCGACTAGATCTATGGCAAGCCGGACTCCTTTGTTCCAATTGTGATAGCGAAATTAATGGCCGCTTCGCCGCCAATCCAACTGGTAAAATTCTTTGCTGGGATTGTGCGATGGACACTGAAACCACAGATCAGCATGGTCTTCGGGTCAACACCGATCCAACCAAATCCGTGATGAGCGAATCTCATCTCCACACGAAGAGCTTGTGTGATCATGTGATCAATATCGCTACTGGCTGCCGTCATGGCTGCGAATTTTGTTACGTACCAACAACACCTGCTATTGACAGTCGTGATAGAATGCTCTCTGAGCAAGCTAATGTCGATGATCCACAGGAAGACTGGGGAAGCTACCTATTATACCGTGATGATCTCCCTGAACGACTTGCTCATGTTCTCGAAAACCGCGATCCCAGTGATCGGAAACAAACAAAGAGGGGGCGCGGTGTCGTAATGTTATCAAGTGGAACGGACTGCTACCAAGATCGGCGTGCTGCTCAGATCACTCGTGGAGTCATCACGGAACTTGTTGAGCACAATATTCCGGTACGAATTTTAACCCGTAGTCCTGCTGTCGTTCGTGATATCGATCTCTTTCAGGAGGCAGGCAATCGTATCACGGTGGGGAGTTCAATTCCGTCGTTCGAGACGCCACTTGTTAGCGCCATTGAGCCAAATGCACCACCGCCGATGAAGCGATGGGAAGCACTTGACCGACTCCAGCATGCCGGTATTCCAGTTTTTATTTCGATGTCACCTACGTATCCAACGATGGGTGAAGACGACTTCCATGAACTCCTGAGCTATTTCCGAGCATTGGGAGAGATCGTTGTTTTTCATGAGCCAATCAATCCTCGAGGTTCGAACTTTCGGCAGTGTCTTGATGCAGCAAAGCGAGCTGGCTATGACGACGTTGCTGAGGAACTGCAACGAATGCAGGATGACCGTCAGTACTGGGCTGAGTACGCTCTCGAACAATTGATCACTGTCCAGCAGGTAGCAACGCGGTTTGATGGTCTCTATGTCCATTCATGGCCAGATGATGAACTTGTACGGTCCACGAATGGACAGCTACGCTCAAAGCTCAAGGCGATGCAGCAAGCAGTGTCTCCAGAATCGTTTTCGGATACTGATCTAGAGAGTGCTCCTGAGCAATCAGAACTAACACTAGACGCAGATTCAATGAGGCATTTAATCTAAACGCATCATAGAGACAACATATTTCGTTCTATTCACATCTTCGCTGATGACCAAATCGGTGAAAGCGAAGAACGATAATAAATCACCTATACCACGGTTTCGTGTCCTTCGGGTGGAGGCTCCCGAAAATAGGCCGGGGGTCCACCAAAGGCGCTTTTCGGTGGCCTTGCGGATCTAAAACCTCCGAATTTTCGACGCAGCGGTGCTGTGCGGGGCGGTGTAAATTTTAATTTTGTGTCGTTAGACACACTCGCTAAGGGGATGTTGGCAGCCGGTGGGAACGGCAAATGGGTTGCACACGCTAACAGCTGGAAAAAAGGCGTTCCACCCGAAACGCGATCTCTACACGAAACGGTGGTTCGGGGTGAAAATCAGGATTGCTTATAAAAGAACCGTACGAGACCGAGCGTTGCCACTACCGACCGGGCTTCGTTACCCGGGTGCGTACTGCTCAATCAACCGGCTGGCTTTCCCGCTCATCGTGTTGCCGTTGCCAACGTCGAAGACGACGATCGCGTCGTCGAAGGTCGCCGGATCGCGACCAGCCTTGATCCACGAGATACGTCCGTATTCGAGCACCTCGCCCACGTTATCGTAGCTCACCGATTTGTAGGTGTTCAGGATCTCACGAACGCGAATCTTCGCGTTCTCGGTAGGCTGTTCCCCGTCGCGAATTAGTTCGGCGCCGTAGCGCGTCAGCCAGTTCTGCCATGCACGCCCTTTCCGCTCGAGGTCGCGCGGATCGACTTGCAACGTGTCTTCGATGATTCGCGTGGTCGCTTCGACTGTCTCGTCGAGCTGATCGACAAGTTCGTTGACGCGATCGCGAATTTTCTGCGAAATGAACGAGACGTTCCCGTTCTCGTTCTCGAGGAGATCGCCGAGTTTTCGAAGCGCTCGGTAGACGGTCGACGTCGACCAATCGGTCTCATCGGCGAGTTCGTCGACGTGTGTGCTACCACCGTCGGTCATCGCGACGCCCTCGAGGATATCCTGATCACGATTGGACAGGCGGGTCATCGTCGAGATCAGCACGGACTCCTGGCTGGCTTCGACCGCAGGCGTCGGATCATCGAACAGCGCGACGTCGAGTTCGGATCGCTCGTTCGCATCGAAGTGCCAATCCGAGACGAATGACCCCGATCCCTTGGTCGGAATCTCGGCCCACTCGAGCACGTTGATCAACGTCTCCTCGAGTTCCTGCGTGAGGTCGTCGATCTCGTTCCAGGGGT
Organism: Natronorubrum halobium; assembly: GCF_051351675.1. NCBI lineage: Archaea > Methanobacteriati > Methanobacteriota > Halobacteria > Halobacteriales > Natrialbaceae > Natronorubrum > Natronorubrum halobium. Next base: position 3,170,305 of record NZ_CP195595.1, on the reverse strand, counting down.
GCGCTCCGTCGTTCAGGCCTTTTTTGAACAGCGCACCCAGTTTCGGATGGTACAGCGGATCGAGTTCGCCGTCATCGGTTTTCTCGTCTTTCCGTACGTGCTCCGGATGGTAGTGCTTGAGCTGCATCCCGTGACGAGTACCGTCAGGAAACATTTCCGATACTGCGCGTGTCGGCAGCTGGAGCTGGTGGTTGTACCCGACAACGTCCCGATTGTCAGCTGAAAAGACGATCTTCGATCCTTCCTGATCAGCGAGCAGGTGGAACAGACGGTGAAAGATACCGTCACTCCTGACGATCTTGCGGGCGTACTCTCGGTTCGCTCGCAGATACCGCTCGTACTGGGTACAACGTGAGTACTCGTGCGGCGTGCCGGTGAGATAGTCCGGGTGCCAATCGACGCCCGCTTTCGTCGCGATCGCGCTCATCATGCGCGGAATCAGGTTCTCTATCTCGTCCGGATCGAGGTTGACACACTGCTCGAGTTTGACGTTCGTCGCGAGACCGAGATCGGACGGGACCGACTGGGGACGGCGTTTCGAGGACCAGTCGAGGCGCGGCTGTATGAGGAGCGGCAGCTTTCGCTCCTCTTCACCGTGTGCGGTGACACGATACTCGCGGAGGTTCCCGTCGACCGCATCGGACGGGCGCGGCTCGAGGCCGCCAACCTGGTAGCCGACCGAGACAACCCACCGCTCTCCGTCGAGATCGACGTTGATCTCTTTCCGACCGCCGTTGAACGCTTCGATCACCTTCCCCCACTGCCAGTACGGCGAGTCGCCGTGATCGGTGTAGGTGAGATATCCGCGGATCTCGTGAGCGGCAGTTGCTGGGTGGTCCGCCGTCACTCTTGTTCACCCCGTTCGGACTCGAGTAGGCCAGTCAACACCGCAACCGGGTTCCACCACGTCGCGCTCCCGCAGGGGTGACAGACGTGCTTGAACGACGTGCAGTCTGTAGACTCGAGCGAGGTTGGATCAACCTGCGGGTGCTGGTCCATCTCCTCGGGAGTGGCCCGTTTGACGTGCGTCCGCCCACAGCCCACGCAGATCGCATCGACGGGAATACCGACGCGACCAGAACTCGTGCTCGCTAACTCCGCCTCGAGGTCACGATCGTCGCGACCGGTATCGACGCTCATCGAGGGCGCCCCACGGTCACCGACGGATCGACACCGGCCGGGTTGATCACGTGCGACCACGCGAGTTTCGCGACTTCCTGTTCGGAGCGCGACCCGCCGACATCGTACCACCGCCCGGACAGCAGCTCGTCGACGATCGTCGCCGGGACGATCGCGCGGGCGACCTGGGGCAGCCCCGGTCGCGGCAGATAGACTACGAGCAGGTACATCCCGCCCGCTTCGAGCAACTGGTCGTGAGCGTTGCGTTTGACGTAGAACCGGCCTCGAGTCGATCGGCTGCCGTTGCTCGTCTCGATTTGACAGCCTTTGATCTCGACTGGCGTCTCGGGCTCGACGAGCACGATACCGTAGAACGGGAGCGATCGACTCGCCTCGAGGACGGCCGTCGTTCGCGCGTCGTGCCAGGTGGCCGTGCGGTCGCCGACGTACTCCAAGGCGTCGATCACCTGCACGATCTCCGCCTCGAGGGCGTCACCGCTGGCCTTCGGACTCTCGAGTTCGGATGTCCGCGAACTCATCACGAATCACCGTTCTCAGGCACAGTACCCGGCGATTGTTGCCAACTCCTAGCGGATTTATTATCGTTTATTGAGTCCCTTGAACTGGACTCAAAGGTATCCTGCGCCACCACTATCAGAATCGCCAAATGAGTCCGAATTCCATAGAGCAGTTCGCAGATCTGCTCCGTGTCAGGGTTTTCTACCCTGACATTCCTGACCTCAGTATCGCTATTGACACTGCCGTCGGTTCGGACTCCTCTTTTCTTAAGCGCACGGCGAACATCGGCATCGGTCGCCTGATGGGCTGGATGGGCTGTGGGCGTCCGACTCTCGACGTCGTACAGGCGACTCGCCGGGACGAACTCACTCATCGAGCATCGCCTCCTCGGCCTCGACGACGCGCTGGAAGCGCTCGCGATCGCCACCTAGGTCTGGGTGATGTTCTTTCTTCTTCGCTCGAGCGGCGGCCTTCACGTCGTCGTCAGCGGCGTCAGGAGCCACCTTGAGAACGGCGTGGTGCGGTTCCGGCGGTGCAACGGCATCCTTGTCGGCGCTCGGGAGCGCTTGCGTCGAGAACTCCGACTCGACGGTCTGAACACCGTAGCGCTCGAGAGCGCGTTTCGCGTTGAGATACTTCGCGATCGACTGTGCGTTGTCTCGCAGGTTGTCCCACCGATCGCACGGAACGGCGAACTGCTGGCCGTCACGTTCGAAGTAGACAACAACGCCCGGATCGTCAGGATCTCGGTCGGCGTACGGCCGGTGCGGCTCCGCTTGCGTGTGCGGTGCAGCCGTCTTCACCTGCACGTTGCGGGCGTTCATCTTCCGCAACTCCTCGAGGATGTTCTCGAACGCTCGTGTTCGAGAGACGCGGAACCCGTGCGGGTAGGACTCGCGGTCGTCGGCTGGCGTCCGCTCGAAGCCTTCCGGCCACTCGAGGCGTTCAGACATCGGCCTCACCTCCGTGGTGACCGACGGTCGTCTCTGGATCGGGAATGCCGACGTCGACACCAGCTGCGGACCCGCGGGTCAGGCGTCGATACGAGTCACACTCCCCGCAGCGATGGGCGCGGTCGCTGTTGTCACCGTAAACGCGGCAGAAGTGGTCGGAAACGTACGCTCCGCAGTGTTTGCACGTCGAGGTGTCGACCGACGGGCACGGCGCGATCGTCACGCCGACCACCCCGTATTCAGAATGTATCGAGAACGCGAGAAAAGCCTCTCCTGGCTTTTTATTTCATATGGGGCCGGAGGGATTTGAACCCCCGATCGACTGATATCTCCGGTGCGCCTCGGAACTCCAGAGGGTCATCACACGGACACTGATCAGGTGTCCGATCAGTATATCAGTCTGGAGTGTCGTCCCGGGCGCCGTAGCCTCTGGAGTCAGTCGCCATCCCTGGCTTGGCCACAGCCCCTCGCTTCTCAGTTGGGGTATCCCGCCTAAAGTGGTTTCGATTCGGAATCCGCACTACAGCCACGGGGCCCGGCCCTCGGTCGTGGTCGAATCGTCACCCGGATACGGTCCCGTGTCGGCGTCGTCGGTCGGCTCCTCGTCAGCAGTTGCCTTCGAATCGCCGCCGTCCGTCAGCGCACCCGTAGCGGGTGGCTCGTCACTGCCGGCCGCGCTGTCACTCGAGTCGCGCTCGAGCGGCAGGTCGATCGCGAACACGCCGGCGACGAGCAGGGCGGCCAGCGGTGCCTGTCCGAAGGCCATGCCGAGCATCGACAGCGGGAGCAGCCCGAGGGCCACCGCACTGCCGAACCGGAAGCGATCGATGTCCATGCAGCCGCGGAGGTACGGGCCGCCGAGGGCGATGGTCAGCGCGAAGGCGACGCCGACCCCGGCAGCGAGCACGGCGTTCGCGACGAGTGCGGGGTTGTCCATGACGACGAACTCGGCACCCGTGGGATCGATACTCGCGACGAGTCCGAGGCCGATGATGACGACGGGGTTCGGAAGGTAGTCACCGATCGTCGCACTGGCGGTCTTGGCCGCGATGGCGACGATGACCAGCGCGGCGAACCGTTCGAAGATGACGATATCGAGAACGCTCCCGATCGCCGGTGCCAGCGCGGCCTGCACTCCCGCGAGCAGTATCAGCGGGATTCCGACGAGCATGACGATCGTGGCCTGCTCGCGTGGCGTGCCGGACATCTCCGCGAGGATCACCGCGACCGTGGCGCTCCCCCCGAAGATCAACAGTCCGACCTGAAGGGCACCGAGCGGGTCGTTCAACGCACCCGCGAGGATCAGCGCCGGAAAGACGCCGTCGATCAGCGGCAACATCATTACCAGCGCTAACAGACGGGTGTCACCGCCGACGATACGCTCGAGACGGAGTGCGACCGGGTGTCGTGACGTACTCATCGGTCAGGGTCGATGGCCATGACCCGAGGCCTGTGGGTAATAGGGTGGACGGTCCCGAATCGACCGGTGAATCGCACACCAGTTCGTCCAATTAGGGCCCCGTGCTGTGAGTTTTGGTGTAAATTTCCCGAACTGGAATTTGGCGGCGTCACTGTCGACGCTCGTCCGGCCAGCGGTTCGGGGGTCACTGAAACTCACAGCGTACATACCCGGACAGAGAACCGGATTCTCAATAAACGTTGTGTGGGACGCCGTCGCATAACTTGCCGCATTCGCAACACTGGGAGCCAGAATCGGTCGGGAATGTACACACCTGCGCGTGAATTTCCTCGCTGAGTGACGGAATCGATCGACGAACGTCCACCTCCCGGTCCTCCCCGAGTCGGTCGCGATCCGCGCGCACGGTCGCAGGCGAACAGCCGCGGTATCGAATCAACCACCGACAGCTCCGACAGCCTCGCCAACTCGTGACAGCCGGTTCGGATCTCGCAACGCTTTTTGCTCGCGGGTTCGGACGGTTTACATGGCGAACGATATCCCTGAGCAGGAGCCTTATTCTTCGAAACTACAGGTACCGGAAGCGCTAACGTTCGACGACGTCCTCTTGCGACCGAAAGAGAGCCGTGTCGAACCCGACGACGCGGACCTCACCACGCACGTCTCGAAATCCGTCGAGGTGTCGGTCCCGATCCTCTCGGCCGCGATGGACACCGTCACCGAGAGCGGGATGGCCATCGCAATGGCCCGCCACGGCGGCCTGGGCGTCCTCCACCGTAACATGAACATCGACGCGATGGTGGAGGAGATCGAGCGGGTCAAGAGCGCCGACGAACTCATCATCCCCCTCGATTCGGTCGTCACCGCCGACCCCGAGATGAGCGTCCGCGAAGTCGACGAGCGCATGGCCCGCGAGGGCGTCGGCGGCGCACCGGTCGTCAACACGCGCGGCGAAGTGCTGGGGATCATCTCGAGTACCGACATCCGGCCCCACCTCGAGGTCAACGAAGACGACCCGGTCACCGAAGCGATGACCGACGAGGTCGTCACGGCACCGACGGATATCGACGCCCGCGACGCGTTCGACCTGATGTACGAGCACAAGATCGAGCGCGTGCCGGTCGTCGACGACGAGAACCTCCTCGTCGGTCTCGTGACGATGCAGGGCATCCTCCAGCGTCGCGAGTACCAGCAGGCCGTCCGCGACGAGGACGGACGCCTCCGGTGCGGTGTCGCCGTCAGCCCCTTCGAGCAGGAGCGCGCCGAGGCCGCCGACGAGGCCGGTGCGGACGTGCTGTTCATCGACACCGCTCACGCGCACAACCTGAACGTCATCGACGGCGCTCGAGAGATCAAGGAGTCCGTCGAGGCCGACGTCGTCGTCGGCAACGTCGGCACGCGCGAGGCGGCCGCGGATCTGGTCGGCTTCGCGGACGGAATCAAAGTCGGCATCGGTCCGGGATCGATCTGTACGACTCGCATCGTCTCCGGATCCGGCATGCCCCAGATCACGGCCGTCGCGCAGGTCGCGGATGTCGCGAGCGAACACGACGTGCCGGTGATCGCCGACGGCGGCATTCGGTACTCCGGCGACGCGATCAAGGCCGTCGCCGCCGGTGCGGACGCCGTCATGCTCGGGTCCTACTTCGCCGGCACCGACGAGGCCCCCGGTCGCGTCGTCACGATGAACGGTAAGAAGTACAAGCAGTACCGCGGCATGGGCTCCGTCGGAGCGATGAAATCCGGCGACAGCGACCGATACCTCAAGGAAGAGCCGAACGAAGACGACGAGTACGTCCCCGAAGGTGTCGAGGCCGCGACTCCGTACAAGGGCACGCTCAAATCCGAGCTCCACCAGCTCGCCGGCGGCATGCAATCCGGCATGGGCTACGTCGGCGCCGGGACGATCCCCGAGTTCAAGGAGCGCAGCGAGTTCGTCCGCGTCTCCGCGGCCGGGCAGGCCGAAAGCCACGCCCACGACGTCGTCATCACCGACGAAGCGCCGAACTACTCCCCCGATAGCGAGTAAGACACCGCTCGAGGAACTCCTGTCCCGGAACCGACTCAGACGAGTTCAGTTCGCCGAATCTTCCCGGTCGTCGTGGTCGGCAGTTCGTCGCGGAACTCGAGTTCCCGCGGGTACTCGTACTCCGCTAACTTCTCGCGGACCAGATCCTGAATCTCCTCGCGCAACTCGTCCGTTCCCGCCACGCCGTCTACGGGCTGAACGACCGCCTTGATGATCTCGCCGCGCGTCTCGTCCGGAACCCCCACTACGCCGACCTGTGCGACGGCCTCGTGCTCGAGGATCGTCTCCTCGACCTCCCGCGGCGCGACGCGGTAGCCGCTCGTGATGATGAGGTCGTCGTCCCGCGAGGTGAACCAGCAATACCCGTCGTCGTCCCGTTCCGCCAGATCGCCCGTGAGATGCCACGTGTCGCCGTCAGACGTCCCGTCAGCTGAGGATCGCATCGCATCCTCACCGCCGCTGGGGCCGTCCTCGAGCGTCACCCGCTCGGTCTTCTCGGGGGCGTTCCAGTACGCCTCGAAGATCACCGGATCGTCACCGCGTCGAACCGCGATCTCACCGATCGCTCCGGATTCCACTCGCTCACCCGTCTCGGAATCGAGCACGGCGACGTCGTGACCGGGGACCGGTTTCCCCATACTGCCCGGCTTCGCCGGGAACCACTCCCGGCAGTTGGTCACGAGCAGGTTCGCCTCCGTCTGGCCGTAGAGTTCGTTGACGACCACGCCCTCGAGCGACTCCGCGGCCCACTCGAGGATCTCTCCGGTCAACGGTTCGCCGCCGGAGCAGATCGCCTCGAGCGAGAGGTCGTACCGTTCGGTGGGATCCTCGACGCCCATCAGCATCCGGACCGCCGTCGGCGGGAGGAAGGCGTTCGTGACGTCGAACGCGGCCATGATCTCGTAGGCGCGTTCGGGGTCGAACGACCCCATCGGGTACCCCACCACCGGCCGGCCGTAGTGCCAGGCCGGGAAGACGAGGTCGCCGAGCGCGCCGATCCAGGCCCAGTCGGCCGGCGTCCAGTAGACGCCCTCGCGCACGTCGCGCTCGAAGTACATCGTGAACGCCGGACAGTGACCGAGCCAGACGCCGTGGGTGTGAAGGACGCCTTTCGGCTCGCCCGTGCTGCCGCTCGTGTACATGATGATCGCGGGCGTGTCGACGTCGGTCGCCGCCGACTCGAACGTCGTCTCCCCCCAGTCGACGGCGTCTTCGAATCGCGCGACGGTCACGCCGTCGACTGCGTCCGCCTCGACGTCGGTTTCGCCGTCCCCGACGACGAAGACGTACTCGAGGTGCGGACAGTCAGGTGCGACCTCCAGCATCGTCTCCCACTGGCTGGCGTCGACGACGGCCGCGCGGGCCTCGCTGTCGGTCAGTCGGTAGCGGAGCGCGTCGTCGCCGAACAGCACCGACAGCGGGAGCGAGACCGAACCTAGCTTCCAGCAGGCGAGATGCGTGAGGACGTTCGCCGGCTTCTGCGGGACGACGACGGCGACGCGGTCACCGTACTCGATGCCGCGGGACTCGAGCGCGCCCGCGACGGCGTTGGACTGCGCGTCGAGGTCGGCGAAAGTGTACTCCTCGTGGCCGCCGTCGGCCGCCACCTGATAGAGCGCGACTCTGTCGCCGTCGTCGTGTTTACCGACCAGATCCGCGGCCGCGTTGAACCCCGCCGGCACGTCCCACGAGAACGACTCGCGAGCCTCATCGTACGTCTCGCCGTCGATCGTGACGTAGTACGCCATATACTGGTGATTGTTTACACATACCACAAAAGAACTACCGTCGTGACCGGTTTCGACGACGGCAGATGCCGGCCGCGGAGGAACCTCCTATGACTCCGAGCTACGGATCGACATCCGGCGTCGAGAACGCCCCCTCGTCGATTTCGGCGTCGTACTCCTCGAGTGCCGTCCGAACGAGTTCGAACACGCCCGCTTTGCTCCAGCGGGCGGTGTTGATCGAGAGGTCGTAGAACTCCCGGTCGTCGATGTCGATCTGGTAGTACGACTGATAGCGGCCGGCCTCGCTGACCTCGCGGACGCGCATCTCGGCTTCGGTCTCGACGCGGTCCTCGATCCGCTCGAGGCGGACGTCCTCGGGCGCGTCGAGCCAGATGCGGAGGTCGGCCCGCTCGCCGGCGAGCCAGCCCGCGAGGCGGGACTCGAGGATAAAGGGCTTGTTCGCCGTCCCCCACTTCTCGGCGATCTGCTGGAGTCGCTGATCGAGCGCGCGGTCGATCTCCTCGGACGAGTCCGCCTGCGCCGTCAACTGGTTGAGGTTCATGTCCCGGTCCTCCGCGATCTCTCGGAAGATGTCGCCGCCGGAGACGTACGGACAGCCCATCGCGTCGGCGAGTCGCTCACAGAGCGTCGTCGCACCACAGCCCGGTGGCCCGGAGACGGTAATGAACAGTGTCGTGTCGATCTCTGCCGCCGATGGATCCGGTGTCGACATGCGTGATACCTCGTCGTTCTCCGTGAAAAACCGTCCGTCTGACGCGTCTAGTGACTCGAATTCGACTCCGAAACTGCGTATCGATCGTTCGATCTGCGAACGGCGCGTTCCGAGGAGACCCCTCTCGACGTGCGCGAGTGACGGGAACGAGAAGTCGACAGTATAGATTCACCCCGCTATCAAAGTAATTAAGCGCCGGGGTGTGGGAATCTACCGCAGTATGGCGACCGAACCGGACGAGCGGACGGTGATCGTAACGGGCTCGACCAGAGGATTAGGAGAGCGGATCGCGACTCGATTCGCGGAGAACGGCGACAACGTCGTTATCTGTTCGCGGTCGCTCGAGGACTGCGAACGGGTCGTCGACGCGCTCGACGAGACCGACGGCTCGGCCCACGCGGTCGAAGTCGACGTGAGCGAGAAACCGGCCGTCGAGAACCTGATCGACGAGACCGTCGACCGTTTCGGTCGTCTCGACGTTCTGGTGAACAACGCGGGGATCAACATCCGCGGTCCCGCGGAGGAGATGGCGCCGGAAGACTGGCAGCAGGTCGTCGACGTTAACTTGACGGGAACCTTCTTCTGCGCGCAATCGGCCGGAGCCTGGATGATCGAACAGGGAGACGGCGGGAGCATTGTCAACATCTCGAGCATGATGGGCAGCATGGGGCAACGGGATAGGATGCCGTACAACACGACGAAGGGCGGCGTCAACAACCTCACCCGGTGTCTCGCCGTCGAGTGGGCGGAACACGACATTCAGGTCAACGCGCTCGCGCCGGGGTACATCATGACCGAGATGGTCGAACAGGCTCAGGACGAGACCGGATTCGATCAGCAGGACGTCAGGGACCGGACGCCGCTCGATCGGTTCGGAACGCCGGAAGAAGTCGCGAACTGCGTCGAGTTCCTCGCCTCGAGGGACAACTTCGTCACGGGAGAAGTGCTCACCGCCGACGGCGGCTGGACGGCGTTCGGGTGGGGCTGTGAAAACTGACCGCCGTCCTATCTCCCGGCCGTCATCGGATTGAAACACCGGCCCATAGTTCGCGAGAGATCGGCCAGAGAGGTTCGGAATCGACTTAGAACAGCGTCCAGCGCGGTTCGTCGAGTTCGACGTCGACGTGCTCGAGACGCGGATCGTCCGCCAGCGCGGCGACGAGGTCGCGCTGCGACTCGGCCCTGCTCGTGCTGACCAGCGTCATCTCCCCGTCGTAGGGCGTCCCGTCGCCGTCCTCTCGCCACTCGAGTTCGAGCCTGGCGCGGCGAAACCGCGTCCCCTCGACGTGGCGGATCGACTCGAGAGCCTCGAGCGGAATCGCGAAGTTTTCCTCGGCGAGGTCGACCAGTTCCTCGGGGTGGCTGTCCTCGACGATGGCCCGGTCGCGTTCGCCCATATCGGCTCGCAACAGCATCGAGCGATACGACTGGCCGACGTAACACCAGACGAGTCGCTCGTCGGTGCACACCAGTTCCCAGAACTCGATCGAGTTCGGGCGCTGGCGGAGCCACCGCGGGAACCGCGCGATCGGGGTTTCGGATGTGGTCACGGTTTCGTGTTCGCGCTCGTTCGTGGATTCGGATTCGATCTCGGTCGTCATCGTTCGAGCAGCGCGTGGAGATCACTCGGCAGCTCCGAGCCGTCCTGGGTCACCAGCGAGACGCCGACGAACAGGACGGTGGCGACCAACAGCGCCACCGTTCCGACGGGGAAGACGTCGGGATAGGGGTAGGTCGCCATGATTCCGCTCGCGAGTCCCTCGTAGCCGGCGACTTCGGCGGCCATCGGCGCGGCGCTGTAGAGGACGTTGATGACGAGTCCGGCGACGAGAGCGGCGATCGCCCCCTCCTTCGTCGCCCCCTTCCAGTTCAGTCCGAAGACGACGACGGGGACGAACGCGGCGGCGAAGAAGCCCCAGCCGATCGTGCCGAGGATGCCGACGAGCGCGTCGGAGTAGTAGACGACGCCGGTCGAGAGGATCGTCAGTCCGGCCAGCGCCGCCTGCGTCACGCGGAGTTCGGTCCTGTCGTCGGTGATCGGCTTGCCGAACGCTCGCGGGATGTCTCGAGAGACGGCCGCCGCGCCGATGTTCAGGAACGAGTCGCTCGTGGACATGATCGCCGCGAGCAGTGCGGCGAGAATGAGTCCCGCGACGACGCTCGGCGTGTACTCGAGGACGAAGACGGGGCCAACCTCCGAGGCGGCGAACGTCTCCGAGACCTCACCGGCCTCGACCATCGCGCGCATCGACAGGCCCGCCGAGAAGGCGATCAGGCTCGAGATGGCGTAAGAGATGGCGGCGATCGGCGCACCCCACTTCAGGATCTTCATGTCGCGACTCATGTAGAACTTCGTGATCAGGTGGGGCTGGCCCGCCGCGCCGACGGAGAACAGGATCCACCACGCGACGGCGACGAGAACGGCCGTGGTCGCGCCGCCCATCGCGCCGAAGGGAGCGATCAGGTTCGGATCCGCGGTCGCGAGGTTCTGGGAGATGTTCGACATGCCGCCGCCGAAGGAAATCGCGTAGGCGAAGACGAGCCCGGCACCGGCGATCATGGTGATCGCCTGCAGGAAGTCCGTCCAGACGCCGGCGATCATCCCGCCGAGCATACTGTACAGCAACAGGATGAGCGCCCCGCCGAGCAGGCCCCAGATGACGGGGATCCCGAAGATCGCCCGCATGACGAACTGGAGGGCCGCGAGATTCGTCGCGAGGTAGGCGATCACGCCGACGATGACCGCGACGCCGGTCAGCCCGCGGACGGCGTCGCTCTCGTAGCGGGCGTACATCGCATCGGGGAGCGTCAGTACGTTTCGGATATCGGCCATCAGCCGCATCCGCTTCGCGAGGACGATCCACGTGAGCAGGAAGCCGAGCGGCGCGGTGAAGAAGATCCACAGCGCCGTGTTTCCGAACTCGTAGACCAGTTCCGGACCGCCGACGAACCCGAAGCCGGACTGGATCACCGAGAACGCCGTCAGTGCGAGCACCCACGTCCCGATGCTCTTGCCCGTGATCAGGAAGTCGCTCGTCGAGTTCGTACGCGACCAGCCCCAGGCACCGATCAGGACCACGATGAGCAGGTACGCCGCACCGAAGGCGATGATAACGGGATCGTCGGCGACGGGAATCCCGCCCTCCTGAAGCGGGAGCGGGAGCAGCGAGAGGAGATTACTCATCGGTCACCTCACCACCGTCGGTCACTTCGACGCCGTCGGGGGACTGTGTCGGTTGCTCCGGTGCCAGCGGGAACGACTCCTCGCGCTGTCGTTCGCGAGCCGATCCGATGATGTCGTCGACGATCTCTTCCCCGGCGATTCGATCGAAGATCAGGGAGTAGTAGACCGCGGCGGTCAGCGGTGCCAACCAGATCAATCCGTAGTAGATGAGCGTCGACGCCGGGACGCCGAGGACGTAGCTGAACTCGGTCGTGCCCGGCTCCCACGTCAGCCAGATGCCGCCCAGTCCGACCAGAAAAAAGGCCGCTAGTGCGCCGATAAGCCCCGTATACGGGGCAATATCGGGATCGCTATCGCTTCGCTCGATCGTCGCCGACGCGATCACCGAGAGGATGATCAACGCCCCGACGAACGAGAACACTCGATACAACTCGAGACTCGCCGTGACGAGTCCGATCAGTGAGAGCACACCGATCGCACCCATCGTTACGTTTCGTGCCATTGTGTTGGTAACTCGTGTCGAAGTTGCTTCGCGTTCGATTCGGTTCTACTCGTTGTACAATCCACTCCGGGGAGATTCCCCGATTCCAGTGACGGTCACTACAGCGGTGCGTCGCTGCCCGTTCGAGCACACTTTCCGGTGTCGACCATCACGATACTACATGACACGCACCAGACCGCCGAGAATGTGCTTGTTAACATGTCAATAGCCACCCCGCTGCAGAACGGTCGAACGGGGACACCGACTATAATAGAAGGAGTAGTAAAGCCCAGAATTTATCCGCGAGTGCGTCTGCTGATCGTGGTTCCGATCAGCCGCCGATCGTAAACGTGTTGCCACAGTCGGTGCAGTCCATTCGGAACCCTCCCTCGTCCGTGAGTTCGAGGCCGTGGCCGACTTCTTCCTCGCAGTTCCGGCAGTAGATCATCGATTCGATCTGATCCCAGTCGTGTCGGGCGTCGGGTGCGCCGAAGGCGAAGCCGACGACCGGGTCGTCGCCGTCGTTGTACCCGTGCTGGAACTCCCCCGGAGCGAACCGGATCACCTCCCCTTCCTCGACGGTGACCTCGCCCTCCTCCGTATCGAACGTCGCAGTCCCGTCCTGTACGTAAAAGACCTCCTCCTGGTCGTGGTGGGTGTGAAACCCGCCGGAAAAGGACTCGCCGGCCTCGAGTTCGAAGTAATTCATCGCGAAATCCGTAAAGCCGAGCGCCTGCGAGATCGGCCGTCTGATCGAGTGGACGTCCATCGGGTTGGTCTCGATACCGACGTCGTCGATTGCGGTTTTCTCCATACGTGCGTGTGTTTCCCTCACACATCATAAACCGAACGGTAGCCTGTCACAAGCGTGCGGAGCCGCGAAGAGTAACGCCTACGTTCGTCCGCTCCCGAGAGTCGAGTGTGAACCGCCGTACGCTACTTCAGTCCGCCGGAGTGGCCGCCGCCGTCGGACTCGCGGGCTGTGTCGACGGCGTCCAGGAGCACTTCGGACTGCAAGGAGTCGTCCCCATCGAGATCTACAGTGAAGCCGAGCAGACGCAGAACCTCCACCTCCAGGCCTACGATCTCGAGGCGAGCCGAGAAAGCTACGACCAGAGTTACTCCATCACCCCGGGGGACAACGTCAAACCCCCGAACCTCGACAAAACGGAGCAAAGCTTTCGCGTCGCCAAAATCGAAGACGAGGACGAAGCGGAGGTCCGGGAAGCGTCCATCACCTCGGACACCCAACTCGTCGTGATCCGACTCTACGACGACGACCTCGTGATCGAAGTCGACCACGGTGACGGGGCCGAGAACGAAACTGTCGACGACGACGGCGATAACGAAACGGCCGAGACCGACGGGAACGAAACGGACGGCGAGTGACGACGGGCTGAACGGGTCCGATCCGGAACCGACCGCATTTCTGCGTACTCGAGAGCCCCCGCTCAGGGGTAGGGATGGAACGCCCGCTCGAGCCGCGGCTCGAACCCGAGGTCGTCCGGGACCGTCCGCGCCCGCTCGCCGAAGAACGGCTCGCCGGTGAACAGCGGCTGTGCACCCGGCACGACCACGCGGACGGCCTCGAATCCGACGCGCTCGACGTCCCGGGTCGTCAGTCGCGCCGCGTAGGGCGTCAGGTCGGCGTCGGCCGTCCGCGAAACGAGCGCCTCGAGTGCCTCCCGACCCGACGGCACCGGGTCCGGGCCGACGCTCGCGGCCGGAATCGTCCGCTCGACGTCGACGAACGACCGGACGGCCGCCGGGAACGCGGCGTACTCGCCGATCGAACCGGAGGCGTCGGCGGCCTCCTCGGGGCCGAGGCCGCGCAGTTCCGTCCAGTTCTGGAGCGCCTCCTCGAGCGCCGACCGCGCGGCGGCCGTGGCGTCGAGCCCGGCCGCGGAACCGACGGCAAAGGCCGGCCACTCGTCGTCTGCCGGCTCGAGCCCGTCCGCGAGCGTTTCCGGATCCCGGTGGACGGCGACGGCGACCGCGGGGACGTCGATATCCTGCGTGACGAGCAGCGGCGTCACCGACAGTCCCTCGCTTCGGGCGCGGCGCTCGAGCACCGCGAACGCGTCGTCGTCGACCGTCAGGCCGAGCGGCTCGAACGACGAGTACCACGCGAGCATGGTCGCGTCGCGCTCGAGCACCTCCGTCAGCCCCGACAGCAGCGCGTCGACGGTCGAAGAGCCGAGTCCCAGCCCGGTCGTGATCGCCGGAACGAGTCGCTCGCCCGGCTGGGGGAACTGGACCGCGGCGGCCGGCAGGTGAACCGACTCACCGGTCGCGAGATTCTCGCCGGGTACCCACCGGTTCTCGTCGCTTCCATCGTAGACGGGCGCGTCCTCGGGTCGGACGAGGTCGGTCGGAGAGACCGCGTTCTCGAGGTCGTCCTCGCTCGCGTGGACGAACTCCGCGTCGCGATAGACGCCGGCACAGTAGCGCTCGAGGCCCTCGCCGACGGCTTTCATCAGCGCCGCGTTCCAGTCGTCGGCGACGCCGGCCGCCTGCGTCGGCGCGCTGGCGTCGCTGAAGGTCGACGTGTCCGCCGTCGTCGCGAAGTAGTACGGGACGGGGAACGACTCGATCTCGCCGATGCTCGTGACGACCCCGACCCGGTCGTCGATCGCCGCCTCGGCGCGTTCGACGGCCGCGTCGAGGCCGAGCGCGTCGTCGTCGCGCTCGAGCGCGCGCTCTCGCTCGCCGTCCTGACAGTCACAGCCCGGCACCGGCAGAAATCGCCGTCGCCGATGGGGGAGTTCCAGGACGTTGCCGATGATCGACTCCTCGTCGCCCGAGAGGACCCGCACGCACTCCCGCCCGGCGACCGCCCCCGCCAGTCGTGCGGCGCTGCGATCTCCCTTCGGCCGCTCGCTCGTCGTCCCCTCCTCGAGGTTCGAGGCGACGCGGTGGCGGAGGCAGTCGAAACAGCCGGTGGCGGGAGCGAATCCCGAGACGGCCGCGTCGACCGCCTCGAGCGGCCGTCCCCCGACGCCGCCGATCTCGACGGCGATCCACGGGGTTCCCCCCGCTCGAGCGGCCTCGTTCGCCCGGTCGAACGCGGGCGAGCCGACGACGTCGCTCACGACCGCGAACCGGGCGTCCGCGAGGTCGTCGGCACTGGCGTTGACGACGCTGACGTCGACGTCTCCGAGCGCGGCGACGACGGCCGCGCGGACCGGATCGTCGCCGACGACGTGAATGTCCATACGCATACGGTCGCAGGCCGGCGTCAAAAACGCCGCGCTCGTCGGCCGTCACGACCGCGAGCGCGAGCCGTCGAATCGGGAGCCGCGACCCGACACCTGCAGGCCGCCACGGTTTGCCGCTGGTCGACGTTGATAGCACAGATCCATGGCATCCACACGAGCGCAAGGCGATCGAACGGAACTGCTGAAGAACGCGGGCGTCGTCACGACGGCGATCGACGGCATCATGGAGCTCTCGAAGGGACGCCGGAAGAGCGGCCTCCTGTTGCTCGGGGCCGCCGCCCTCTCCTCGAGGATTCCCGGGCTCGGAACGGCCGCGTCGATGCTGCTGCGCGCGTACCGACGGCTCCGGTAGCGAGTATCGATATCGCCGCTGGAGAATCGAACCGGACTACCGATCGTCCCGAAGCCGCTCGAGAACTTCTTCCGCGTTTTCGACGGCCTGTTCCTTCTTCGCGGGGTAGGCTTCGACCTTTCCGCGGAAGGTGATCCCGTCGCCCAGTCGGACGTCGCCCGCGAAGGCCCCCTGCTTGTCGAGTCGCAAGAAGAGTTCGGTGTTCTCGGTGACCCGGTCGTCGAGTTCGTCGATCAGATCGTCGAACGACTCGAGGTCGGCCAGTCGCGAGAGCACGTGGCGGATCTCGTCCGCTCGCTCGACGCGCGCCGAGAGGACGAGAATGCGGTCGCCGAAGTGGCCCTCGCTCTCGGCGCGTTCGATTTCGAACTCCTCGGGGAGGAAGGTTCTGAGCGCCTCCTCGACGCGTTTCTCGTCCTCGGTGGCGTAACAGAACGTGCGTAGGTCGACGTAGTGAAGCGGGATCTGTGGCATCTGCGGTCTGTCCGTGATCTGGTGGCGATTCGAGCGGCTGGCTCGCGGCCAGTCGCTCGCTTACTCTTCGTCTTCGTCCGCGTCGGCTTCCTCGTCGGCCTCCTCGAGGGAGTCCTCGGGAACGCCGGTCTCCTGCCCGTCTTCGAAGCTGATGGTGTAGGTGACGTCGCCGAACATCGACTCCATCGTCTGGGTGATGGTGCCGGTCTCTCCGTCGAACTCGCTGTGCTCGTCGTTCAGGACGACGCGGTCGTCTTCGTCGAAGCTCATAGCCCTGAATTCCCCGCCATCGCGTAAAAAGGGACTGATTCGCGGCAACCTCGTCTGGCGGGTGGATCGGTCCCGGGTTACAGACGTTCGCGCGAGCTAGCGTTGCAGCGTTCGCGCCGGCTCTCGTCCCGCCGCTCGCGCCACCACTCGAATGCCAAGCCGACGACGACGGCGATGCCCGCGGACCCGCCGAGGAACGGCACCCAGTAGACCCACAGATCGAATCGCGGCGCGACGGCGTTACCGATCGCCGTTCCGACGCTGTAGAGCAGGTAGCCGGGCAGCGCGAGCGGCGAAAAGAGCCGCGTCTCGAGCCATCCCAGTCCGAACGGGACGACGAGCAGCGCGAACGCGGCGAGCGTCGCCGGACTCGTGACGATCCGGCGAGGCGAGACCGGCAGCCGACGACCGACGCCGCGGAGGGCAGTCGTCCGCTCGTCTCCGGCGGTCATCGGCCACCTCCGACCTCGAGCAGGCCGTGTAGCTCGAGGACGTGTGCGGCCGCCAGTCGCGTCATCTCGTTTCTCGTCGACTGGTCGAGCAGGAACTCCGTCGTCTCGAAGATGTAGGCGCTGGCCTCGAGGTCGCGGGCTGCCTTCTGGAAGAGCAACGGTCCCGAGAGACCGCTCTCCCGGGCCGTAAACCGGTGGAACGGCAGATACCACGGGACGGCGTCGGCGTCGAGACGGTCGGCGAGCGCGTCGCCGCGGGCGTCCGGCGAGTGGAAGATCGCCTGTCCGACGTACTCCCGGTGGAGCCCGTAGATTCCGAGCGATCGGTGGAGGTCGAGGACGACGTCGGGTTCGCGGGTCTCGACGGCGTCCCAGATACCGCGCGCCAGGTCGCTCGCCGGTTCGCGATCGGCCGGAAACTGGCGGTTCAGGTCGCCGTCGACTCCCTCGCGTTCGTCGTTCGCGACGGCCATGCGGTTAGTCTCGGGGACCACGACGAGCGTTCCCGCGTCGGGGTGCCAGTCCGTGATCTCGCGGGCGACCTCGATCCCGCTTCGCTCGTCGCCGTGGACGCCGCCGAAGACCATCGCCGTCGGTCCGTCCCTCGCTGCACGGATCTCGTACAGCGGCGTCTCGTGATCGGTTCCGGGGAGAATCGTCTCGGTGTTCGTACTGGCTTCGCCCGCGTCGCCGGGCCGGCGGGCCGTCTCGAGCAGCGACTCGTTGCCCGACGGCTGACTCACGGCTCCCGACGCGGCGATAGCCGCGAGAGCGCTGCCACCGCCGGCCAAAAGCGTCCGACGCCTCATGAGAAGCGGGTAGATTCCGCGCCCTCAAGCACTTTCTCATCGGCGGTGGACCGGACCGTCCGCGGTCGGGTGCGATCGAGTCGCGTCGGCGACGATCACGACGGGGTGGGCTATCGGGTGATTCCGACGACGACCACACCGAGTGAGTTATCGGATATTGTCCAGTGCGACGACGGTATCGGACATGAGCCACGCGTCCTCGCTGGCGGCGTCTTCGATACTGAGCGCGTAGAAGGACTCGCGGCCGTCGTCGACGGTGATGCGGTAGCTGTGACTCTCCAACGAATCGGTTTGGGTGGGCGTGTTCGGTTCGGCGGGGACCACACACGACCTCGGGAATCTGTGTGTATAACGGACTCGGTCCGCGCGTAACGCGGTCGAACACCGCGATTAGGGCTCGAAATCGCAGTACTCGAGCGGGCTGAGTGACCGCAAAAACGGATCGATCTGCCAGTTCGATTAGCTGTCGAGTTCCTCGAGCAGCGTCTCGCCCGCCGCGCTCGACGAGCCGGGACCGCGGGCGGTGACGAGGTCGCCGTCGACGGTGACGCTCGCGTCTTCCTCGAGTTCCGCGTCCCAGTTGCCGCCGGCGGCTTTCACCTCGTCTTCGACCCAGTAGGGCAGTTTCCGGCCGCTGGGCATGCAGTCGTTCTCGTCGACGATGCCCTCCTCCCACTCGTTGGGGAAGCCGGTCACGTCGCGGCCGTTGACGAGGAACGCGCCGTGGCTGTCGCGGGCGAAGGCGAGGATGCCGACGGCGTGGCAGACCACGAGCGCCTTCCCGCCGTTTTCGTCCTCGACGATGTCGCGCAGCAGTCGGCGAGCGTCGCTGTCCTGGTTGACGTCCCACTCCGTACCGTGGCCGCCGGGGAAGACGACGGCGTCGTAGGCCTCCGCGTCGGCGCGCGCGGTCGGAATCGGATCGTTCAGTCGCTCGTCGGACTCGTGGACCTCCCGGACGTGTTCCGCGGTCTCCTCGCCGACCTCCTCGGGGTCGATCGAGCGCTCGTCGATCTCCGGCGGGTTCCCCGAGGGCGTCGCGACCGTGATCTCGACGCCCGCGTCCGAGAGCGTCTCGAGCGGTTCGACGCATTCCTCTCCCCAGTACCCCTCCTCGCTGACGACGAACAGTGCGGTGCTCATACGCGATCGTACGTGGAGGAGCCTAAAAACGGCCAGCCCACCCTTCGGTTCTGCCGCAATCTATCGATCCGATACGTTCGGAACGAAGACCGTCCGTCGCGCTGAGGGTGGACTTTTTCGCCGTCGACGACGAACGAGAAACGTAACCATGTCAAACGGACCCAGTCCCTTCGACGGCCTCGAGAACCTGTTCGACCGACTGAGCCGACACTTCGGGACGGCTGCGCGGTCGTGGGAGTCGGAGTTCGACGCCCGCAGCCAGCTCGACCTCGCGATGGGCGAGTCGGCGACGCGACTGGATCTCGCCGACCACGGCGACACGTTCGTGGTCACCGTCGACGTCCCGGGCTTCGAGAGCGACGACCTCGAGAGCAGACTCCGCGGCGACACGCTGGAGATCAGGGGCGAGCGCGAACGAGCGTTCGAAACGGACGACGTGACCGACGCGGACGACGCCTACGAGTCGCCGGGGACGTACATCCGCCGCGAGCGCGAAACGCAGTCGTTCAGCCGACAGGTGCAGCTTCCCGATCCCGTCGACGCCGACGCGGTGACGGCGTCGCTCAACAACGGCATACTGACGATCTGGCTGCCCAAACACGAGCCCTCCGGCGAAACGCACGTGATCGATCTCGAGTGACCGATGCCACGGAGTGCGCCCGTCGTCCGGTCGCGCCGCCCGCGTCAGCAGGTGTGCGAACGGATCGACTGGCGGAGGCTCACTGGTCGTCGTCGAGGTTCAGCGCGTCGAAGAAGCGACGAGTGAGACGGCCGTCGACGAACTGGAGGAGTTCCTCGGCGTCCTCCGCATCGTCGGCGAAGAGTCCGAGTTCGATCCGACCGCCGGCCATGTCGTGGTGACCGCCGACAGCACCGAGTTCGGCGAAAGCACTCTGGAGCGTCTCGCCGATGTGAATCCGCGGATCGATCGAACGGGCGCTCATCCGGATCGAGTCCTCGACGATGCCGTAGGCGAGGACGGTGTCGACGCCCTCGAGATTCAACAGGTAGTCCGCCGCCTGCGGGAGCGCGTCGGTTTCGGGGGTCTTGCCGACGCTGGCGACCAGTGACGAGCCCCGTCGTTCACGAGTCGCGATCGCGCGTCCGATCGCATCGAGCGTCCCAGGGGAGAACGCACTCCCGTACAGCTGTTCGAGCGTCTCGAGGTCCGCGTCGGGATAGACCGCGAGCGCGGCCTCGTACTCCCGTCGAGTCGGTTCGCGGACGAAGTCCAGCCGCTCGCGGTGGAGGGCGAAGAGGAGCGCCGACGCCAGACGCGTCGTCAGGTCGGTCTCGAGGTCACGGAGGTACTCGACGAAGATGGTCGCCGTCGCGCCGACTCTGGTCCGGATGTCTTCGAACGTCGCGTCGACCGGATCGCCGGGGTGGTGGTCGACGACGATCTCGGGCGCGACGCTCGCCGGGAGTTCGGTGTTCGATCCGGGCTGGGAGTGGTCGACGAAGCCGACGCAGCCGTAGTCGTCGATGTTCGTGCGTTCGACCGACTCGAGCGAGATGTCGAGCATGTTGACGAACGCACGGTTTTGCTGGTGCGAGATCTCGCCGCCGTAGGCGATCGTCACCTCCTCGACGTCGTGGTCGCTCGCGATCGCCTCGAGCGCCAGTGCGCTGGCGAGACAGTCCGGGTCCGGATTGTCGTGGCAGACGATCACCAGCGACTCGGTCGTCTCGAGGACGGACGCGAGCTCCGCCGCGCGGGTCATGAATCGCTGTAAGAGTGCGAGACGCTTGAACCCCGTGTCGGAACGCACGCTGAGAGACTGGAACCGCGGCGAGCGGGTGGTACTCGAGCGCCGTGTACTCGCCACCGTCGTTACCACCGTACACGAGACCGGTTCCATCGAGCTACAGTTTTCGCCACGAGTGTACAGGTATTTCACTTTGCAAACCCCACCCACGGGTATGCGAGACGCGTATCTCGTCGGCGCGGGGCAGTCGGATTACGGGGCTTTCCCGGAGGAGAGCTACCGGTCGCTGTTCCGGACGGCGTTCGAGGCAGCCACTGACAGTGTACCGAACGGACTCGAGGCGAGCGATATCGACGAGGCGTTCGTCGGGAATCTCGGCGTCGGCGGACGTCAACTCGGCCTCTCGGGACCGGCCGTCACCGAACACGTCGGACTCGGCGGCGTCCCCTGTACGCGGGTCGAAAACGCCTGTGCGGCCAGCGGCTACGCGACCAGACAGGCCGTCCAGGCCGTCAAATCGGGGATGGCCGACGTCGTCCTCGCGGGCGGCTTCGAGATCATGTCGGACATGAGCTCCGACGCGACGAAGTACTGGCTCGGCGTCTCGGGGGAGACCGAGTGGGAGCGGCTCTCCGGGACGACGTTCTCCGGCGTCTACGCCCAGATGGCCAGCGTCCACATGGAGAAATACGGCACCACGCGCGAACAGCTCTCGCGGGTCGCCGTCAAGAACCACTCGAACGGGGCGAAGAACCCCCACGCGCAGTTGGGCTTCGAGTGTTCGCTCGAGGATGCCCAGTCCGCCCCGGTCGTCGCCGACCCCCTGAATCTCTATCACTGCTGTCCGACCTCCGACGGCGCGGCCTGCGCCCTGATCGTCAGCGAGGACGTGGTGGACGACTACACCGACGACCCCATCAGAGTCGCTGGCGTCGGCGCGGGCAGCGACAACGTCGGGCTCTTCCAGCGCGATACCTACACCGGCGTTCCCGCGAGCCAGCGGGCCGCCGAAACGGCCTACGAGATGGCCGACGTCGAGCCGGACGACCTCGACTTCGCGGAGGTCCACGACTGCTTTGCCATCGCGGAACTGCTGGCCTACGAGGATCTAGGCTTCTGTGAGAAAGGTGAAGCCGGCCGACTGATCGAGTCCGGCGCGACCGAACTCGGCGGCGACCTCCCGGTCAACACCTCCGGCGGCCTCAAGTCCAAGGGCCACCCCATCGGCGCGACGGGCGCCGGTCAGGTCGTCGAGGCGTTCAAACAGCTCTCCGGCGAGGCCGGCGAGCGACAGGTCGAGAACCCGACGCGCGGACTGACGCACAACGTCGGCGGCAGCGGTGGTGCCTCCGTGATTCACATCTTTGAAAAAGAAGCGGAGACGGAGGTGAGCGCCCGATGAGCGCAATCACCGGCGTCGGCGCGTACGCACCGCGGTTCCGCATCAGCGCCGAGGCCTTCCAGGACGCCTGGGGACAGTTCCAGGCCGCCGGCGTGAACGAGAAGGCCGTCGCCGCGGCCGACGAGGATTCCCTGACGATGGCCTACGAGGCCGCCGGTCGAGCGCTCGAGGCAGCCGACGTCGACGCCGCGACCGTCGACTGGCTCGCGTTCGCCTCCTCGCGACCGCCGCTGGCCGAGGAGGATCTGACCGCCCGACTCGGTGCGATGCTCGAGGTCGACGAATCCGCGACGCGACACGTCTTCTCGGGCAGTACCCGGGCCGGCACCCGAGCGCTCTGGGCCGGCATGGACGCCCTCGCGTCCGATGCGACCACCGGACTCATCGTCGCGGCCGACGCCCCGCAGGGCGACCCCGACGACGGCGTCGATCACGCCGCCGGCGCGGGGGCGGCCGCGTTCGTCCTCGAGAGCGGTGCGTCGGAGGCGCACCGAAGTAACGGCGACGGTCGGGCCGAGATCGTCGATCGGGCCGAGTACGCGGTGCCGTACCCCGGCACTCGGTTTCGCAACGCCGGCGAGGACGAGACGCAGGGACTGGGCGTCACCCAGTACGACCGCGCGGCGTTCACCGAGACGATCGGCGGGGCCGTCTCCGGTCTCGAGACCGAGCCGGAACCCGACGCCGCCGCGATTCAGTCCCCCGACGGCAAACTTCCCTACCGCGCTGCTGGTGCTGCGGGCGTCGGCACCGACGAGATTCAGGCCGCCGCGACGGTCCACGATCTGGGCGACCTCGGCGCGGCGAGCGTTCCCGTCTCGCTGGCCAGCGCGCTCGCCGACGGCTACGACTCCGTCCTCGCGGTCTCCCACGGCAGCGGCGCCGGGGCGGACGCGCTGGTCGTCGAATCAGACGGCGAGGTGCCCGTGAACAACGCACTCGAGGGCGACGACTCGCTCTCCTACGCGGAGTACCTGCGCCAGCGCGGCGTGGTCACGAGCGGCCCGCCGTCCGGCGGCGGCGCGTACGTGAGCGTCCCCTCCTGGCGGCGCTCGATCCCCCAGCGCTACAACCTGGCAGCCGGTCGCTGTCCCGAGTGCGGCGCACTCTCGTTCCCGCCCGAAGGCGCCTGCGCTGACTGCGGCGCGCTCGCTGAGTACGAACCGGTCCAGCTCCCCGGTGACGGGACCATCGAAGCCGTCACGACGATTTCGCAGGGCGGTGCCCCGCCGGAGTTCGCCGAACAGCAGGCGCGGTCCGGCGACTACGCGGCGGCTATCGTGGCGCTCGAGGACGAGGACGGATCGGAGACCGCCAGCATCGCGGCGATGGGCACCGACGCGGCGCCCGAGGACTTCGCGGTCGGCGATCGAATCGAGACGACGATCCGACGGATCTACACGCAGGAAGGCGTGACGCGGTACGGGTTCAAGGTGCGGCCCGCGGAGTAACTGGCTCGAGTCGTCCGAAGATCAGTATCATCAATTTTCAGCGCCTACTGCTCCAAATCACAACAGCATTCGTACCCCTGAGAGGACCGACCAACGATGTATGCATGTATCTCAGCCGCAAGCTCGTACATCTGTTCCGCTCGTTCTGCCGTGGCGAGTCCATCCTGATAGTACGTTTTCGCTCGGTGGTCACGCCAGAGGTCGGCGAGGTCCGCCGATGTAGCTTCGGAAAAGATCCCGACTGCCGCTGCTTCTCGGTAGACGCCGGAATGTGTTCCTGGAAGATCCTTCGGTTGCAGCGTCCCCCGTTCCAGCAGTCGAAATTCGACGGTCCGTTCGATAGCGACGAACGACGTTTCGATGACGAGCGTGTAGTATCCCGCTTCACGAAGCGTTTCTGCACCAGCAAGCAAGCGACACCCCTTCCGAAGCTGGAGTACTGCGGCGTCTTCGACGTTGAGGCCGGATTCGATCTCCGTTGGCTGACTATCGAACGTCGCCTGTACATCGTCGAGAAGTTGGTCGATGCGCGTGCTACTCATCAGTGACTACCTCCTTCCGAACTGAGTGGAGCCGTTCGCTTCCGTACACTGTAATACCTTCTCGAACGATTTCTCGAAGCTTTGATCCGGCTCGTCGAGCACTCGCTTCCGACTCGACGTACGGTTCGAAGTCGAACCGCTCTCCGTCGAACCGTCGTTTGCGGAGATCTGCAACCACGTCCGCCACGAGACGGCGGGCGGTTGTTCGGTCACCGTCGACGACGACGAACAGGTCGATATCACTCTGTCTGTCGGCCTCACCGCGTGCTACACTACCGAAGACGAGGATTCCGAGGAGGTCGGTGACATCGTCGGAGTCGGCAATGGTCTCACGTACTCTCTCGACGAATGTACGTACCGGTTCGTGAAACTCCGTCTGTTCGATTGCGAGTATCGGATCGTCCTTCTGTAACCGCTCAGGATCGATAGCGATGTACTTTCGCTGTGGTGTATCGCGAATGCGTATCGCACCGATTTCCTCGAGTAGATCGACGGCTCTCCAGACCGTCGATCGAGTCACTCCCGCTACTTCGACGAGTTCGGATATCGTAAACTCCGTCTCATGAGCATCGGCCAGTACTCTGAGGATATCGTCCGCTGCCTGGACACGAAACACGGTGTCTCCAGCATCGGAAGGGATGTCGATGCAAACATTTATCCCTTGTTTCGTCATTCCAGACACTGTCTGATTTTGTGCGACGAGGTATAAATAACTGCTGTACCGAAAAATAGCTCTAGCGTAGTCGATCAGTCCCCAGTTAGCGCCTCGCTCGCCGGTGCGAACTCGAGCGTCGTCCCGAGCCCCGCTTCGCTCGCGCGTTCGTAGAGCATGTACGCCGCGGCGACCGTTTCGATCCCCGTTCCGCCGCTGTCGAAGACGGTGATCTCGTCGTCGCTCGTCCGTCCGGGCTCTTTGCCGGCCACGATCTCGCCCAGTTCCGCGTGGATGTCGTCCTCCGTGACGGCCCCCTCCTCGAGCGCCGACATGAACTCTCCCGAGTCGAACGTCGCGCGTTCCCGCAGGTCGGGGACGTACGTCGCTCGCTCGAGCGTCGTCGCGTCCAGTTCGCGCTTGTCCGGCGAGTACTGGCCCATCGCCGTGACGTGGGTTCCGGGCTCGAGGTCGTCGCCGTCGAACACCGGTTCGCTCGCCTTCGTCGCCGTGATGACGACGTCAGCACCGGAGACGGCCGCCTTGCTCGAGTCGACGGGACGAACGTCGGCTGCAAGGTCGTCGTCGAAGTCGGCGGCGAAAGCCTCGCGATTCTCCGGCGTCGGCGAGTAGACGCGGATCTCGGCGAACTCTCGGACGGTGGCAGTCGCCCGGAGCTGGCCGCGGGCCTGCGCGCCGCTCCCGATAACGGCGAGCGTCTCGCTGTCCCCGCGGGCGAGGGCGTCGACGGCGACGGCACCGGCGGCGCCGGTCTTGTGCGGGTTCATACTCGCGCCGTCCAGGAGCGCGAGGGGAGCGCCGCTGTCGGCGTCGAACAGCGGCGTCATGAACCACGCGTCTCCGGCACCGAAGCCGGCGCTGTACATGTAGCCGCCCATCGCCCCGGTGTCGGGGAGGACGGCGGCGTAACTCGTGAGCATTCCCTGGGGATCGGCACGGAAGAACTTCGACCGCGGCTGGGCCGATGCGCCCTCGCCGCGCTGGCGATACCCCTCGCGGACGACGTCGACGTAATCGGCGGGCGTCGCGAGGTCGTCGACGTCGTCGCTCGAGAGGAACAGTGTCTCGGTCATAGGGGAGAACGGAACGCGAACGGAGATAAAGAACGGGAAGACGGCAGAAGAGACGACGCGATCAGTCGGCGTTCATCGGCGGCCGCGCGGACTGCGGTTCGTCGGGAACGTCGGCGGGCGTATTGACGAACATCGCGTGCCCGATAATCGCCATCGCAACGACCGAACCGATCGGTACTGCGGCTGTCAGCGAGACGCCCACGACGGTCAGGCCTGCGGTGATTCCGAGCAGTGCGACTGGGATGAGGCCGAGAACAATGTCGTAATATCCAGTCATAATCTATCCTATAGTATGAGAAATAGGCATATAAGCGTTTCCCATAATCGCTCGATGGTGAACCAATTTCCAATTCGTATTGACGGTATAGGATGTTCATAACTTATCAATACATTATTGCTTGCTTCTACAGTTGAAAAATAACGCTGCAAGAGGGAATTTCTGATAATATTTCATATGATAACTCGCTCCTCTAGATTGATAACCGCAAGACTACGGCACGATAATATCGGCTCGAGGCAGTATTGTCCATCTACATATATAATGATCGTCTACACTTTATCTTTCATTCGTAGCAGGCGTGCATACGGATCGTGATAGGTCGCCGAATACGGGAGCTCGCGTACCAACGCCCCGTGTTAGCAAGGAACAGCCAGGAGTCGTGAAGTGCGATGGGACGGGACCTCCCCAAGCCCTCAGCGGCGGTCTGCGACGATGGCGTACCCGACTCGCCAGCCGACGAGCAAGAGGAGGCCGAAGCCCGTTATCACCAGCGGAAACGGCCACGCAGCGGTGTCACCGAACACCGACTGCCGAAGGAGCAAGCCGACGTTCGCCGCCGCGATCCACGTCACGGTCGTCAGCCGAGTGACCTGCAGCACCGATGATTCGACCGAGCGCGTGTAGAGTCCCGCGAGGGCAGCGACCGCGAGCCAGGCGATCACGAACGGGGCGATCGCCTCGAGCGAGGTGATCGGCTGGTCGATCGGATTCACGTCGTGGCTGAGCTGGCCGACGATCACCAGACCGGCGAGCAGGCCGATATCGCCGGCGGCGAGCAGGAGCGTCTCCCGGTCGATCGACTGCGAGCGGGATTCCGTTCGAACTGCGGTGTCCATACGTAGGACTCGACGCCGATCCCCTATTGAATTCCCGGTTTAGCCGACGACCGTCGATCGGAGGACCCGGACAGGAGGGGAGGGACTCGACGACGGTGCGTCGTCGAGAGCCGTCCAACGGACTGCAATCGTGCGAGTGGTACCTCGCATACTGATTCGATAGGGATGGTGGATCTTTGTTACCACCTGCTTTCACGACGAGTTCGGCCGCTCCGTCGCGGTCAATACGTCGGTAATCGGGCCGTCGCAGTCAGCCTCGACCATCTCACGCTCCGAGTCTGTCAGAAGAAGAACTAATAAGGGATGAAGACAAACACGAGGACAATGGCTGTGGCCGGTGACCGTCACGTTGGCTGTGATGGATGTGGCCGAACGGTTCCGCTCGAGGAGCTGACGGCAGTAACCATGCCGGACGGCGAGCGAGTCGCCTGCTGCCCTCGCTGTGAACCGCACGCCCGCGAAGCCGCCCGCAAGTGTTCCTCGCTCGACCAGCGTCGCGACACCTGTGACGGCTGTACCGACACCTACCTCGAGTCACGACTCGAGGACGTGGTGCTCGACGACGGCACCGTCGTCGCCTGCTGTCCCTCGTGTGCGGCCGAAGCGCCCGGACGCGGTGCCGATACCAGTCGACGGTCCGAGACATCGAACGGCAACTCGAGGGAGTCGACGGGCGACGACCACGCAGTCGAGAGCGACGACGTGACGGGCGAAAAATCCCTCTGTACGCAGTGTAACGAGTGGACCAGGGCGGAACGCTTTCGGGTAACGACCGTCGACGGCCGGCACGAACGGCTCTGCCCCGCCTGTAAGGAAACCGCCGAAAGCGACGGTATCGTCAAGGACGTCGGCATGCGGAGCGCGGAAGCGAGAGCGATTCTGAGCGTCGACACCGACGCGAGCACCGAGGAGATTCGCTCGGCGTTCCACCGGGAGGTCAAACGCGCCCATCCCGACCGGGATAGCGGGAGCGCGTCGGCGTTCCAACTCGTCACGGACGCCTACGAACGGCTCCGAGAAGACGCCTGAGAGGGTCGATTGTAGCTGTTTACCGGCGCAACCGCAAGACGGTTCGCGGTTGCTGCGGAAATGACTTACAATCGGCCCTCAGACTCACTCGAGTCCCCCCTCGCGGCGAACGTATCCGATCGTGGCCGCATCGAAGTAGTACGTGGACTCACAGACCCCACACGACGCCGACAGCAGTTTCCCGTGCTCGTATCGCTTCCAGAGCTTCGTCTGATCTCGCTCGATATCGAGCGTGACCGGATGCCCGCAGTCGGGAATGGTACAGGGGAACCGAATGTACCAGTTCGGGACCGACAGCGCACCGAGGGGGGCGAGTTCGCTCCGCAGGCGACTGAGGAGATTGAAGATCGTATACGAGGGGTTCGGCCGGTCGATCTCCACGCCGTCGACGTCGCTGATGAAGCCGCCGCGGCGACGCTCGTGGTCGTAGAGCGGGATCACGGGGATCCCCTTCGCCAGCGCGTAGCCGATCTCCTGGTTGATCCATCGGCTGTCGGCCGATCCTTCGGTCAGGACCGCGATCACGACGTCGCTGTTCGCGAGTCGCCCCTCGAGTCGCTTTCGAGAGCGACCGGATTCGACCTCCTCTAAGGCGATGTGGACGCCGAAGGGGAAGTTCTTGACCGTCGAGAACAGTTCCTGGACGAGTTCGAGGTCCTCGGGCGCGTGCGAGACGTAAATCTGCTCTCCGGTCATCTACGGATCTACAACGAGTAGGTGTGTGAGACACTATTAATCTACCTATCGTTGCGACTGAAACGAGCCGGATTCGATCGCGCGACGGCCGAGCGTCGGCCGACACTGCACTCAGCGGCTCCGCTGCTCCTCGACGCCGTCCGCGCGCCTCGTGGCGAGCACCCGCTGTGAGAACTCGAGGTCGTCGTACTCGAGTCCCAGGGCGTCGAACCACTCGCGTTCGACGTGCCACCGACCGCGGACGTCCCCTTCGGTCGACCACGAGGTTACCTCGAGTCGGCCCGGCGCCCACTCGCGTTCGTTCGCGATATCGAGCAGCGTCCGCACGACGGCACCGACCTCGTCGCTGTCGACGGCCGGCGCGTCGGAGACGGTCTCGTACTCGAGGGCGAAGCCGGCACCGTCGGGGAGTCGGGTATCCTCCCGCTCCGCATCCGCCTCGTCCGAGAGCCGCTGTACGTCGGTGACGTAGATACCGTGGCTCATGAGTCGGTTCTCGAGGGCGACGCGGAGGGGCCGATGATCGGTCATGGGGAGAGATAGCACGAGTAGGGGGAAAAGTCGTCGGCCGAGCGCCGGCGTCGATCCGGTTGCGGAGAGTCCCGCGAGCGCGATTCAGAGCGGGTCGACGAGGTCCTCGAGCGCCGCCGTCGGATCGTCGGCCTTCGCGACGCCGCTCGCGAGCAGGACGCCCTCGGCGCCGAGGTCGCCGGCCGCGACGACGTCGTCGCCCGTACTGATGCCGGCGCCACAGAGCACGGAGACGTCCGCGTCGACGTTTCGAGCCGCCTCGACGGCATCCTCGACGATGTCGGGATCGGCCTGACTGACCGGCGTGCCGGTGCCGATCAGTTCCGGCGGTTCGACGGCGACCGCGTCCGGTCCGAGCGCCGCTGCGGCGCCGATCTGGGCCGCGTTGTTCGCACAGACGACCGTCTCGAGGTCCGCACGTTGTGCGGCGCGGACGGCGCCGTCGACGTCGGCCAGTTTCAGCCGCTGCTCGGAGTGGTTGATCAGCGTCCCGGCCGCGCCCGCGTCGGCGACGGATTCGGCCAGCGTGTGACCGGTGTTGCTGCCGTAGTCGATCGGATCCACGTGCTGGGCCCACGTCTCCGCGCCCGTATCGGCGACCTGCGCGATGTGGGCGGCCTGCGGGGCGACGGCGACGCGAGCGTCGGTGGACTCGTTGACGTCGCGGACGGCTTCCGCGACTTCGATCGGATCACACGGGTACGTCTTCAGGTTGACGAGGACGAACATACCAGCACAGCCTTTCGCCCGGAAGAAATAGCTTGCGAGTCCACGACGGGCGATCGGCGATTCGAAGCGGTTGCGGCTATCGATGTGGCTACTGTCGTCGTGATACCCACCGTCGACGCGACGAACGCTATGGGTGTGGCACCGAAACGCAACCGGCCGGTATCGGTCCGCGGTCAGTCCTTGCGCTTGACGACGTCGCCGAGCGTGTAACTCCCGGAGGAGGAGCCGCCGGACCACTCCGCGTCGTCGGCGGAGCCGCCCTGGGCGCTCAGGTTGATCTCGAGGAAGTCCTCGAGTTTCGTCTGCACCTGGTCGCTCGGCAGCGTATCACCGCGCTCGATCTTTCGAATCAGACTCGCCTTCTCGTTGAGTTCGTTGGCGAGATCCGACTGACTGAGCCCCTTCCCCTCGCGTGCGTTACGGACGAGATCGTCGTAATCGGTGGCGAGTTCGTCCATGTCGTCGAACATATCCGAACGGCGCTGGGAGCTCGAACTCCCACCGCTCGTGCTCGAACTCGAGCCCGACCCGGTCGAGCCGCTGCCCGAACTCGAGGACGAGCTCGTCGAGTACTTGCTCGAGGAACTCGAACTCGTGGGCTGCTTGACTTCGGTGCCGAAGTCGGTACAGTTCGAACACACGTCGAGTTTCGCACCCTCGACCTTGATTGTCTTCGGAGACGACGTCTCGGCGCCACACATCTCGCACTGAACCATGGAGGAACGTATATCGCGGCGAGTCATAAACCATGCGGCGCGATCTCGAACCCGCAGTCGGGGACCGTCACTCCAGCGCCGACCAGGAGTAGAAGAACCGCTGGAGCGCGGTCAGATGGCCGACGACCGCGAGGAAGACGAGGAGCCAGCCGATCAGCGTGAGGCCGCCGTACTCGCCCGACAGCGGGAACGCCAGAAAGCCGGCGAGACCGATAATCGCCAGTCGGTCCGCCCGGCCGACCAGTCCGCCGTAGACGCGATCCAGTCCGACGGCCTGGGCCTGCGTGCCGAGGTAGGAGGTCATCACGACCCCCGTCACGGCCAGGAAGCCGAGGAAGTAGTCCCCGACGCCGGCGGCCAGCCCGCCGATGACGACGATGTCGGCGTAGCGATCGAGGACGTGATCGAGGAGGTCCCCGCCCGCCGACGCGACGTTCTGCTCGCGAGCGAGCGCGCCGTCGATGATGTCCAGCCAGCCGTTGAGAAAGACCAGCGTCGCGGCCGCGACGTACCAGACCGGATCCGCACGACCGCCCAGCAGGAAGGCGACCGCCGCGAGAATCGCCATCCCGAAGGCCAGGATACTCACGCCGTCGGGGGTCATGCCGACGCGGTCGAATCCCCTGACGAACGGATCGAGGAAGCGAGAGACGTACGGTCGGAACTTATCGAGCGTCATGTGAGATACCCCACGAAGTTCACCTCGCCGGCACTCGGTTCGCGGTTCCCGGTGACGACCGCCTCGAGGGCGTCGGCGACGCCCTCCGGAGCCCGATCGGTCGTGTCGATCTCGTAGACCGACTCGAGGCCGTGTTCGTCGACGGCTTCCGAGAGGATGACGTCCAGCGCCTCGCTCTCCGCGTTTTCGGTCGCCTTCGCCTCGGTCTCACCGCGCTCGAGCAACCGCTGCTCGAGTCGATCGGGCCGGCACCGCAACACGACGACCCGATCCGCCTCGAAGCGGTGTGCGAGGTGGGATTCGATCACGACGTCGTCCCGCCCCTCGAGCCACTCGCTCAAGGCCTCGAGATCGGCGATCTTGCTCTCCCGGTCGGCGTCGACGTCGGTGTACAGTTCCTCGTTCTCGAGGACCCGATTGAGGTGGATCACCTCGAGTTCGGGGAGCGAGTCGTCGGCCGAACTCGACCGGCGAGACTTGAGCAGGTCCGTCGCGGTCGTCTTCCCGGTGCCCGGGGTGCCGGTGACGGCGACTCTCACGTGTCGGTCACCTCCGCGCCGGTGGTGGTATCGTCGTCGAGACCGAGATCCGCGAGCACCTCGTTGAGCGTCTCGACGGCGCGTTCCGTCTCGTCGTCGGTGCCGCAGGTGATGCGAATACAGCCCGGGAGGCCGAAACTCGTACAGTCCCGGACGATGATACCGCGCTCTTGCATCGCCTCGGCGACGGCCGAGGCGTCGTCGACGTCGACGAGGACGAAGTTCCCTTCGCTCTCCCAGACGTGGGCGTCGATGTGTTCGCGCATGTACGCGCGCGAGTTCTCGGTCGTCTCGACCGTTCGGTCGACGTGTCCGTCGTCGTCGATAGCGGCTAATCCGGCCCGGCAGGCCAGTTCGCTCGCGGCGAACGGCGTGTTCACCCGGGCATATGCGTCGGCCCACTCGTCGGGAACGATCGCGTAGCCCAGTCGCACGCCGGCCAGTCCGTAGGCCTTCGAGAACGTTCGCAAGACGGCGACGTCGTCACGGGCGTCGAAGCCGTCGCGGCCCTCGAGCAGCGCGATAGCGCTGTCGCGGTCGGCGAACTCGCCGTAGGCCTCGTCGACGACGACGAGCGTCTCCTCGTCGGTCTCGTCGGCGATCCGCTCGACGTCCTCGAGCGGGATCGTCGACCCCGACGGGTTGTGGGGACTCGTGAGGAAGACGATCCGGTCGCCGTCGTAGGCGTCGAGGACGGTATCTGCGGTCTGTTCGAAGTCGTCCTCGCGCTCGAGGGCGTACTCCCGGACGTCGCCGTGGTGGAATCGAGCGCTCATCCCGTAGTAGGCGAAGCCGGGGTTCGGGACGAGGACGGTGTCGTCGGGTTCGATCGTCGCTCGGTGGAGGTAATCGAGCGCGCCGTCGCCGCCGTTTGCGAGCCAGATCTGGTCGTCGGTGACCTCCCAGCGGTCGGCGATGGCGGCGGTGAGGTCGGCGTGAGCGGCTTTCGGATAGGAGCTCACGCTCGAGGCGGCCTCGCGCAGCGCCACGGCGGCCGCGGGGGAGGGGCCGTGGGGGTTCTCGTTCGAGGCGAGTTTGATGAATTCGGAGGGGTCCCGGTCGAGTTCGCGGGCGACCTCCTCGATGCCTCGACCCGCCTCGTAGGCGACGTGATCGGACAGGTCGCGCGGTTGCATACGCCAATCCTGTCGGCCGTGGGTCTTAAGCGTGCTTACCTGTCTCCAGCCGAGTCGATCCCCCGGCGGGCGACCTCAGCCGACGAAATCGAACGCGACGGCCAGCGACGCGTCGCCGAGCGCTCCCCGGAAGGCGAACCGGTATCGGCCGGCGGGAAAGTCGGGACAGACCTCGAGTCGGTCCGCGTTGGCGTGATCTCCGACGACGCCGTCCGCCGTCAGTTCGAACGTCCACTCGAACCCGTCACCGGGGGCGTGACCGAGCGCTTCGTCCGTGTACTCGAACCCGAAGTCGTCCGTGGTGCCGCGCACGTCCGTCCAGCCGTCGGCCGTCAGCACCTCGAGGCCGTACTTGTTCCCGTTCCCCGTATACACCTGCTCGTCCGAGACGTTCCGCATCGAGACGCGCACCTCGTCGCCGCGTTCGAACTCGAGCGCTCGAGTCACGTCGTCGCCGTCGTACTGCGGGTTCTGGACGCGCATCGCGAGCGCGGGGCCGCCGTCCTCGTCGTGGACCTCGCCCCACGCGACGTCGTCGTCGGACGACCAGTGGCGCCGAAAGTCGTCGTCCTCGCAGTCGAGCGCGTCGGGGACCGTCTGGGGATCAGTCGGCGGGCGTACGTATCCGGGAAGGGCGTCCGGATCGACCGCGCCGCCGATCGTGTCGACGTCGCCGGTGTCGCCCCACCCGTTCGTGATCTCGAACGCGGCCATCGGCGGCAGGTCGCCACCGGTCACGCGAACGAGCGCGGACGGGTAGGTGATCGCTTCGCCACAGACCGTCGTCTCGTCGCTCGTATCGACGGCAGTGGCAGTGCCGGTGATCGCGGCGACCGCGTCACTCTCGTCGCCGACGCTGACCGGGGAGATCCCGACGTCCGACACCTCGAGTTCGTCGTAGCAGGTGTTCGGGCCGACGGTCTCGACGAGCAGGATCGCCGACTCGTCGAAATCGGTATCCTCGAGCCACGCCTCCAGTTCGTCGACCTCGTCGACGGTTGCGATCGTCCGGACTTCCCGTTCGGACTCGAAGAGTCCGACGGCACCGACGGTCTCGGCGTCTCCCGCGGCCCAGTCAGGTCGAGACAGGGATGGCCCCAGTTGGAAGACGTCGTACGTCACGTCCTCGTCGCCGCTCCCGCCGGTATCGTCGCCGGGAGGATCGCCTTCCTCGGCGGTATCGGCGTCGAGACAGCCCGTGAGCGTCAGGGCGCCGACCGACCCGGCGGTGAGAAGCGTTCGGCGCGAAATCCGTGTCATACCCGATCGTACGGAAACGAGCCATAAGTGCGTTCAGCAAGGTGAAAGAGACGTTGTACTGTCCAGTCTGTGGGCACCGGTGGCCGGTGGTCGTAAGCCCAGGGCGCGGCGGGCACTCCTACTGCAGACACCAGACCGATTCCAGCCATCCATCACGTCGACCGCACGCCGTCCACGGTACGCTGCCAGTATGGTATCCACATCACGCCGACCGTAACGACTCGAGTCGCTCGAGGCTGTCCGCATCCCTCGGGTCCTTGTCGTGGCGCACGCCCTGGAACCGCGGGAACCGAAGCGCGTAGCCCGAGGAGTACGTCGGCGAGGTCTGAATCTCCTCGTAGCCGACCTCGAAGACGACTTCGGGCTCGAGATCGACCTCCTGCCCCTCCTCGACGGCGATGTGGGGTTCGAGTAGTTCGGTTAATTCTTCCAGTTTCTCGTCGGTGATCCCGGTTGCGACCTTCCCGACGGTCTCGAGGTTCTGCGGTTCCACCGCAGAGCCAGCGGAACGTCGTTCCTCGCTGTCGTCTCCGGCCCGAATCGAGAGTTCGAACGTGCCGAGGAACGTCGCCCGGCGGCCCTCGCCCCACTCCGCGCCCGTGACGACGCAGTCCAGCGTCTCGACGTCCGGTTTTCGTTTCCGCCAGTGTTTCCCGCGTCGGCCCGGCGAGTACGTCGATGCGGGGTTCTTGAGCATGATCCCCTCGTGACCGCCTTCGAGGGCGTCGGCGTCGATCGACTCGATCTCGTCGGGGTCGTCGGTGCGCCAGAGCAGGGAGAGCCCCTCGACCTCCTCCTCGTTCGGTTCGCTCCTATCTGGGTCAGTCAGCACCTCCCGCAGCCGATCGTGCCGGGTCGTCAACGGCTCCTCGAGCAGGTCGTCCCCCGCGGCGTGCAGGCAGTCGAAGAAGACCGGCCGAACGGTGACGTCCTCGCGGGCCTTCTCGACGTCGTGTTTCCGGCGGAATCGTTTGAGAACATCCTGAAACGGCAGCGGAGCGCCGCCCGCGTCGATCGCGACGACCTCGCCGTCCAGTATGACCGGCTCCTCGAGCGTCTCCGCGGCGTACTCGACGACTTCCGGGAGAGCGTCGGTGACGTTCTCCATGTTTCTCGAGAAGACGCTGGTTCTTGGCTCTCTCTCGCCGGTAGCCGGCTCGTGGTGCAGTTGGATGCGAGCCCCGTCGTACTTCCACTCGACTGCGGCCTCGTCCCACTCCTCGAGCGCGTCCGTCACCGTTCCGGCCTGGGCGAGCATCGCCTGGACGGGGCGGCCGACCTCGAGTTCCATCGCGTCCAGTCCCTCGAGACCGTCCTCGCGCGCGACGCGGGCGACCTGTCCGTAGTCGTTCGACACCTGCAGGGCGCGCTCGACCCCCTCGCCGGGAACGTCGAACGCTTCGCTGATGGCGTCCCGCACCGTGCCCTCGCCGACGCCGATGCGCATCTCCGAGAGGACGAGTCGGGCGAGGTATCGGGCTTCGTCGCTCGAGCAGCGATTGAAGAGTCCGAACAGGAGGTCGATCTTGCGGTCCTGGCTCCCCGCCCCTTCGGCGGCGGCCAGGTCCGAAAGCGTCTCGAAGACCTCGCGAACGGTCAGGTCGTCACCGGTTTCGCCGGCGTCGCCGCCACCGCCCGTGAACGCACCCAGCCCCTGTTGGCCGCCGAACTCGTAGCTCGCCGCCACCTCGCCGATCTCGCCGACCTCGGCGAGTTGCTCCTCGACGTCGTCGCTCCCGACGTTGGTTCCGGCCGCGCGAGCGATCGCCTCGTAACACGCGTTCGGGCCGATATCGAGCGTTCTCGATCGCCAGGCCGGGAAGACCCGCCCCTGGACGAAGCGGGCGACGATTTCCAGATCGGCGTCCGCGTCCTCGAGCAACTCCCTGACGAGGGCGACGATCTCGAGATCGGCGGGCTCGGCTTCGATCGCGGCGGCGCGGTCGGCGAACGTGGCGAACTCCATCGCCGGTGTGTACCGTCGGCGCGAGTAAAACGGTTCTGAGACGCGTCGTCAGTGGGCGGTGATACTATCTCCGCCCTTCCGGTTGTCAATACGGCAACGATCGCTTCGTTGGAAGAAGGGGCTGAGCACGGCGAGCGCCGCGCGACTCGAGGGACGCCTTAAAGGCGATCGAACACCCACTCGGAGGTATGCCAGAGGAGGAACTCGCCGCGCGGGTCGCGGACGTGTTGGGGGTCGACGCCGAGGAGTTTCGCGCTCGGGCCGAGGCCGACGCCGAGGTGATCACGGACGCCATTCACGACGGCGTCTTCGACAATCCGCAGGCGATCGTCGGCTTCGAGTACGAGTTCTACGCGATCAAGAACGACGACTGTGCGCTGCGACGGGTGCCGCGTCGCCTCCTCGAACTCATCGGGTTCGAGAAGGAACTCGGCCTCCACAACGCGGAGATGACGACCAGTCCCCAACCGCTGAACGCCCACGGACTGGCCGCCCAGGAGTCGGAGATCAAAGCGCGACTGCAGACGGCCCTCGACGTCACGCAGTCCGAGCGCATGCGACTGGTCAGCGACGCGCTCTGGACCCTCCCGCCGGAAGGCGAGGACGCGGCGACCTACCTCACCGACAGCGTCGAACGGACGATGACCGACGCGAACGGCGACGAGCGATCGATCCGCGTCGCGACCAATATGAGCGACTCGGCGCGCTATCACGCGATGGCTAACACGGATCAGGCCGAGTCCGCCGGCATGCGTATCGAGGCCCCGAACGTCTCGCTGCAGGCCGACACTGTCATGCCCGAGAGCCTCATCACCTCGATCCAGCCCCACTATCAGGTGGCCCACGCATCCGACCTCCCGCGATACTTCAACTACGCGCTTCGCGCTGCGGGTCCGCTCCTCGCGCTCGGCGTCAACTCCCCGTTCTTCCCCGCGGATCTGTACGACGACGCGACCGCCGACGAGATTCTCGCGGACGCCTGGATGGAACACCGGATCAGCATCTTCGAAACCGCACTGAACGATCCCGCCGCGGCCGAAGGAAAGGTTCGATTCCCCCGCGACCTGGGGAGCGTCGAGGAGGCCGTCATCCGGATCGTCGACGACGACACCATCGTCCCGATGCCCGTCGAACCGGGCCGGCGATTCGACGACCAGTTCCCACACTTCCGGCGCAAGCACGGCACCTACTGGCGGTGGGTCAGACCGGTCTTCGGCGGCCCGACCCGCTCGGCCGCTAACGCCCGCATCGAGTTCCGCCCCATTCCGTCCCAGCCGACCGTTCGCGACTCGATCGCCTTTCTGGCCGCCTTCGCCGGCGTCCTCGAGAGCCTGACCCGTCTCGAGCACCCCGTCGTCGAACTCGACTGGCAGATCGCCCGCGAGAACTTCTACGCCGCGATGCGCGACGGACTCGCGGCCGACCTGACGTGGATCACCAACGACGGCAAGGAGACGACCGACAGCCTCGAACTCTACGAGGACCTGCTCGCCCACGCCGAAGACGGACTGGTCAATCGCGGCCTCACCGAGGAACAGGCCGCGAAGTACCTCTACCCGCTCCGGCGGCGCGTCCGCCAGCGAGTGACGCCCGCCCGCTGGAAACACGAGCAAGTGAGCGAGGCGCTCGAGGACGGCGCGTCGCTCGAGGACGCGATCGCGACGATGCAGCGCGGCTACGTGCGCCGACAGGAGGAGACGCTGCTCGAGGGCAGTTTCGCGGACTGGATCGGCGACTAGTCGTTCGGTGAGGGGCGGATTCCACAGGGTTATGGGAAACTACCTCTCGAACCGAATGGGATCGTTGGCGTTCGTAGACGATATTTTTGGCGAGATCTAGCCCAAATCCGCGGTAACGCTATCGGCGAATGGAACGCTATAGCTTCTATCAAATGGCGATAGTGTTGGGTAAGTTGTGCTGAATATAGGGCGCGAATGTGGCAAAGCCGGAGGTCAGTTTGCGGAAAGAGTGATTGCTCAGTGCAGGACGAGCACATAACCGTCTGTACAAAAAGGATGTAGCAGATAGAGAGTTGTCACTTTCGCTTGTACCGTTCTTTTGGAATTTGTTCGAGTCGATAGTAGACCCCCCACACAACCCATACCAGCAGGATACCCGTTCCAATAATAATCTCCAATCTGAGTAATGGAGAATCATAGATACTGGTTGAAAGAATAATAAGGACGACCCAGAAGAGAAAGACATAGAGAATTTGATTCAGAGAAACTGGCCCCAGTAAATCCCTTATTCCCATATCCCGAGTTAAAGATGTCTCACTATAAACCAATGGGATGCTCCACACAACTGATGAGCAAAAAGCTACTTAGTGGTAGCTAATGAATCCTAAATTAATATGGCTCCTTTTCCGCACATCCTGATCCCGATCGCAAGCAATAACGATGCCTATGCGACGTGTGATGCATTACATCCTTATCTGGATGATATAGAACGTGTAACTGCCATCCATGTCATCGAAAAAGCAGGTGGGGCGCCAGACAAAGCACCGTTGGCAAAACGTCGAGAGGATGCATCCGAGTTCCTCGCTATTGTTGAGTCCTCGCTCAGTAACTCCGTTGCTGTGGAAACACGCACCGTCTTTGCAACGGACATTGTACCCGCATTCTTCTCGACGGCGACTGACGTTGGAGCAGATGCAATCGCCTTCCGTGCCCGTGGTGGAAGCCGAATCAAACGAATCCTTGCTGGAGATATTGCCACGAAACTTGTTACGAATCCATCCCTTCCCGTTATTTCCTTACCTGACCCCGATCAGACGGCATAGCGGCGGTCAATAAAACATCTACTACATTTTTATCCACCACTATTAGTGAAAATAAAAATAGTGTGCTGAACTATCCCACTGTATTCAGCATGCGACTCTTGGCAGTTAGAAGGCAGATTAGTGTCCCTACTGGTAACGCTTTCACCTATACGTCTCGTGAGTTTCGCAACCAGTTCTGAGCAACGAAACAGCGCAGCTATCTGTGGACTACAGGCGACGAGCGGGGAGTTAATCGCTCGAGTGCAGGTAGTTCGGCGAGTCGGTCGTCGTCTTGTACACGTTCCCTTTGACGCGGACTTCGTCGCGCTCGAGCGACCGAGTAGGGACGCCCGCGTTCCGGATGGACCGGGAAAGTCGCCAGAGCGGTCGGATATTGCAGAGTGCGAAGCCGACGACGATGAGCGCGAATCCCGCGACGGTCGCCGCGGTGAGTTGCTCACCGAGGAGGGTTGCACCGAAGATCGTCGCGACGACGGGTGACGCGTAGTTGATGAGGCTGACGTTCGTCGCGCCGATCCGATTCAGCAGGGTGAAATAGAGGAGGAAACCGCCCGCTGTAGCGAAGATACCGAGGTACGCGAGCGCGGCGGCCGCCGACGGCGTCCACGTCACGTTTCGGATCGATACCCCCGAATACGCGTAGGCCGTGGCGTGGAGGAATACCGCACCGGTAGCCATCGACCACGCGTGGAGGGACAGCGTCGGGAGGACCGCCGTCCAGCGTTCCGTCAGCACGGACCCGAGCGCGAAGACGACTGCGGACCCCAGGAGCAGTCCGATGCCGAGGAGTTGTCCGTCGAAGGAGCCGCCGGCGACTGCGATCGCGATGACACCGGCGAGCCCGGTGCACAGACCGATAACGTCGGTGAGATAGATGCGTTCCGTCGGGAGGACACGGATCGCGATGAGGGGAGTGATGATCGGCGTGAAGCTGAGGACGATCGCGGCGACACCGCTCGAGACGTAACTCTGGCCGACGAAGGAGAACGCGAAGTGCGCGCCGATGACGAGGATACCGTTCGAGAGGATGAGCGCCAGATCCGCTCTCGTCCGAGGGAGCCACTCGAGTCGGCTGAATAGAATAGCTCCGACGAAGATGAGCGCAGCGATGTCTAATCGGACCGCTGCGAAGAGGAGCGGCGGCAGGGTCTCCAGCCCGATTTCGATCGCTGTGAAGGCCGTTCCCCAGACGAATGCGAGCGCGCCGAACAACAATACTTCTTTTGCCTTTGTCATGTTACCATTTCGTAATATGTGACTAGTTCGAAGTCGATGGAGTGTCTATAAGCGGCTCAACTAAACGGTTTGCGGGGACTGTGATAACACGAACCAACGGATACACAGCCGTGTTAGTCATTCATCAGACACGGCTATTCGGATACGCATCTCCCCGTATTGCTATCGCAGTGATCGACGCGAGTCGATCCGAAGATACTTCACTGACTGGCCAGTCAGTTAGGATACGATTGACTGACTCGCTAGTCAGCACTGAGATGACCGACACAACCGAGGAACTCATGGAGGCGACCTACGCCGCACTGTGCAAGCACGGCTACGCGTCGCTCCGCATGCAGGATATCGCGGACGAGTCGTCGAAGAGCAAAGCGACGCTGCACTACCACTACGAGAGCAAGCAGGACCTCCTCTACGCGCTGCTCGACTTCCTTACGGAATCGTTCGCCGACCAGATCGAGACGCTCGAGGGCGAGACCCCCGCCGCCCAGTTACTGTCGCTCGTCGAGACCTACCTCTCACCGGGCGAGGACGACGATCACGAGGAGTTCCGGACGGCGCTGCTCGAGATCAAGGCCCAGGGACCGTACGACGACCGGTTTCGTGACGAACTCACGGAGTTCGATCGGATGCTCCACGGACGGATCCGATCGCTGCTCGAGGCCGGGCAGACGGACGGACTCGTTCGCGACGATATCGATCCCGACGAGACGGCCGAGTTCATCGTCACGGTATTGAACGGTGCCCAGACCCGTCACGTCGCGGTCGATCGCTCGCCGGAGCAGACGTACGCACTGCTCGAGACGTACGTCTGCCGCCAGTTGCTCGTCGACGAAGCGGACGCGGATCGATCGGAGGGCGGTCTCGAGTGACGGTTCGCGACCAGTTGGATGCGATCTTCAAGTCGCCCGACGACCTCGATCTGACCTCGGGTGACATCGCCAGACCGCTGATCTACCTCTCGATTCCGCTCATCATCACGAACCTTCTGCAGGTCACCTACAACCTCGCGGACACGTTCTGGCTCGGCCAGCACAGCACGACCTCGCTCGCCGCGATCAGCTTCGCCTTTCCGATGGTGTTCTTCCTCATCGCGCTCGCGCTCGGCGTCTCGGTCGCCGGCAGCGTCCTGGTCGCCCAGTACACCGGTGCCGACCGACCGGAGGAAGCGGAGTACGCGGCCTCCCAGACCGTGGGGTACGCGATCGTCGCCTCGATCGCACTCGGCGCGGTCGGCTACGCGTTCGTCGAGGACGCCATCGCGTTGCTCGGCGCCTCCGACGACGTCGCGCCGCTGGTCGCCGCCTACATGGAGGTCTACTCCGTCGGTCTGGTCGCGGTCTTCGGCTTCTTCGTCTTTCTCGCGCTCATGCGCGGTTACGGCGACACGGTCACCCCGATGCTCGTGATGTTCGGCTCCGTCGTCCTCAACATCGTCCTCGATCCGTTCCTCATCTTCGGGTTCGAGAACAACCCGCTCTTCGGCTATCTGGGGCTGCACGGCCTCGAGACCGAACTGTTCGCGCTCACCGGGTACGCCGGTGCGGGGATCGAAGGCGCGGCGATCGCGACCGTGTTCTCGCGAGCGGTGGCGTTCGCGGTCGGCCTCGCGATTCTGTTCCGAGGCACCCACGGCGTCCAGATCACGCTCTCGCAGATGAAACCCGAACTCGAGTACGGGCGACGGCTCGTCGATATCGGGATGCCGGCGTCCGTCGAGGGGACCGCCCGAGCGCTGTCGATCAACCTACTGTTGGTCATCATCGCCATCTTTCCCGAGACGGTCGTCGCCGCGTTCGGGATCGGTACCCGGGTGTTCTCGGTCATCTTCCTCCCCGCGATCGCGTTCTCGCAGGGGATCGAGACGATGACGGGCCAGAACATCGGCGCCGGAAAGCGAGACCGGGCCGAGCGGACGAACCACTTCGGGGCGAAGGTGTTGCTCGTCACGCTCTCCGGCCTCGGCGTCCTCGTCTTCCTCGCCGCCGCGCCGATCGTCTCCATCTTCACGACCGATCCCGCGGTCGTCGACGAGGGCGCACTGTTCCTCCGATACACCGCGCTGACGTTCGGATTCATGGGCGTGATGCGGGCCTACAGCGGGGGCTTCCGGGGCGCCGGAAAGACGTTCATCGCGGCGGTGATCTCCGTGCTTACGCTCGGCGTAATCCGCTTCCCGCTCGCGTGGGTCGGCGCGGAACTGTACGGCTCGACCGGCGTCTGGCTCGCGTTCGCCGTCTCGACCGTGATCGGCGGCTGTATCGCCTACGCCTGGTTCAACTGGGTCGACTGGCTCGACGAGAGCCTTACCGGGGAGGACGTCGCAGTCGCCACCGAGGCGGTCGGCGAAAGCGCCAGTGAGAACGTCGGCGACGACTGATCACCGTCCCCGAGTAGGGGACTGTCCGGCACTGCCCTCGAGTGCGAACGATCCCCGGACGACGCGCCGGAGACGGCCGCAAGTGATTAAGTACCCACGCTCGAGAGTGTCGACTATGGTAACCTTCCTCTCCGGGGGCACCGGGACGCCGAAGCTGTTGGACGGTGCTGCCGCCGCGTTCTCGCCGGAGGAGACCACCGTCGTCGCGAATACGGGCGACGACGTCGAACTCGGCGGGCTGTTCGTCTCGCCGGACGTCGATACGCTGTTGTTTCAGGGTGGTGGGGTACTCGATCGCGAGACGTGGTGGGGAATCGACGGCGATACGCATCGGACCAACGCGGCGCTGTCGGATATCGCCGCGGCCGCGGGGCTGCCCGACGGGCCGCAGTATCTGTCCGACGAGAAGCAGACCGCGGGGCGTGACATCGCGAACTGGCGACGGTTTTCGGGGACCGCCGAGTTCATGACGATCGGCGACCGCGACCGGGCCGTCCACATCACGCGAACGAGTCTGCTGGATCAGGGGCTGACGCTGAGCGAGGCGACCCAGCGACTGGCCGGCGCCTTCGGCCTGACGATCGATCTGCTGCCGATGAGCGACGACCCCATCGCGAGTCTCATTCACACCGACGAGGGGCTGATGCACTTTCAGGAGTACTGGGTCGCCCACCGCGGCGAGCCGACCGTCGAGACCGTCGAGTTTCGGGGCTCCTCGGACGCCGAGCCCGCACCGGGCGTCATCGATGCCCTCGAGGACACCGTCGTGATCGGCCCCTCGAACCCGGTCACGAGCATCGGCCCGATGCTGACGCTGCCCGGTGTCGCCGACGCGCTCAGCCAGTCGACCGTCGTCGCGGTCTCGCCGTTCCTCGGCGACGACGCGTTCTCGGGGCCGGCGGGCGACCTCATGGAAGCGGTCAACGC
Source organism: Natronorubrum halobium (assembly GCF_051351675.1). Lineage (NCBI taxonomy): Archaea > Methanobacteriati > Methanobacteriota > Halobacteria > Halobacteriales > Natrialbaceae > Natronorubrum > Natronorubrum halobium. The sequence continues at coordinate 3,126,856 of NZ_CP195595.1, read as the reverse complement.
CGAGCCGAGTACCGAAGGCCTGGCGACGGCGTACCCCTTCGCCGACGCCTTCGTCGTCGACGGCAGCGACGACGCCGAGTTCGATCGGCCGACGATCCAGACCGACATCCGAATCGATTCGCCCGACGACGCCGCACGGGTCGCTCGGGCAGTCAAGAGCGCGATCGATATCGTCGACTGATCATGTTCTCCCCGCCCCTCGCCCTCGCGAGTCTCAGCGGCGAAGCGGACGCCGACTGGGCCCGTACCGGATCCGAGTACGCAGGCGCGGCGTTTCTCGGCGGCATCGCCCTCGACGAGGACTCGAGAGCCGCGGCCCGCGACCTCGTCGCACGGGATCGCAACGAGTTCCTGCCGGACGATCCCGTCGCGTTCATCGACCGCCAACTCGCCGCGCTCGAGGACGTCCCCGTCCAGCCCGCGTTCAACGTCCGGAGCGCGACTCCCGATCCGATCCCCGACGCGGCGCAGGTCTGTCGGGATCGAGCGGCGTTCCTCGAGATCAACGCCCACTGCAGGCAGGACGAACTGTGTGCGGTCGGCTGCGGCGAGACGCTCCTGCGGGACGCCGACCGACTCCGTGCGTACGTCGAACGAGCAGCCGAGACCGGGGCCACCGTCGGCGTGAAGGTCCGGGCGGAGGTTCCCGGCGCCGACCTGCCGACGCTCTCGCGGGAACTCGAGGCGGCGGGCGCGTCGTTCGTGCATATCGACGCGATGGACACCGAGTCCGTCGTCCGCGACGTCGTCGACGCGACCGAGCTGTTCGTCATCGCCAACAACGGCGTCCGCAACGGGGCGACCGTCCGCGAGTACGTCGACTACGGCGCCGACGCGGTCAGCGTCGGACGACCCAGCGATAACCCGGTCGTCCTCGAGCGGGTTCGCGACGCCGTCGAACGGCAGTTCGGACTCGAGAAGACGCCATCGTAGTGAGAACGCCGATTCCGCACGGAAGCCGACCGGAAACCGGCCGGAAGCCGGCCGGACGACTTCGTCGACCGGACGCGTGCGGCCGTCGAGCGACCACCCGACGCCTCCACCGTTCACGATCGACATAAAACGACCATCCGTGTAGACGGTCCCTTATCAGTAGTGCATACAATCTCGACGTAGTATCAGTATGAGTCGTCGGAACGAGCGCGCAGGCGATATCCGCTGGGGATGGCAGTGTCCCCGATGCGACGCGGACGTACCGGTCGACAGAGACCCCGCTTCGGAGACGTTTCTCTGGGCGTGTCCGACCGACGACTGTCGGTCGGTCGGCTTCGGATTTACCTCGAGACGCCGAGCGCGGATCGCACTCCGGGAGTACCGCGAGGCCTATCAGAACATCTACCGCTAACCTCGTTCGGTACGTCACTGTACTCGCCACTCGCTACTTGCCAAACTGACACCCAAATCCACAGTCATTAATCCTCCCGACTCCAACGTCGAGTATGCGAACGCCGGCGCAGAACGCACATCTGGCACTCCTCCTCGAGGTGGCGGGCACGCCCAAGCCGGGCAACGTCGACCGGCATCGCGACCTCGAGGACCTGCGGTTCGAACACTTCCTCGCCGGCGCAGTGGGGGCCCAAGCGGGGCTCGAGCTGGCGGCCAACGGCGGCGCGGTCGGCCCCGCGTTCGAGCGGAGCGTCGAAGGGATGGCCACCCAGGGCGGCGGCAACACCCAGTTCGGCGCCCTCCTGTTGCTCGTCCCGTTAGTCCGGGCTACCGCTGACGACCTCGCACAGCCGGTCGTCGAGGCGATTTGTGAGGACACCACCGTCGCGGACGCCACCGGGTTCTACCGGGCGTTCGACCACGTCGACGTCTTCGTCGGTGAGCCGCCCGCGGACATGGAACCCCTCGACGTCCGTCGGGGAAGCGACGCGGTTCCGGCCCTCGAGGAACGCGGACTGACGCTGCTCGACGTGATGAGCCGAAGCGTCCCGGGCGACGACGTCGCCCGCGAGTGGGTCTACGGCTTCGAGCGGTCCTTTACGGCCGCCGAACGGCTCGCCGACGCCGACGGCCCGCTGACGGAGCGCGCCGCGGCCGTCTTCCTCACGCTGCTCGCCGATCGACCCGACACGCTCGTCGCGACCCGCAGCGGCGAGGCCGTCGCGCGAGAGGTGACCGAGCGCGCAGGAGAACTGGTCGAGCGGGACGCACTCGAGACCGACCCGGAGACCGTCGAGACCTTCGCCGACGAACTCGTCGAACGAGGGGTCAACCCGGGGACGACGGCGGATATCACCGCAGCGGGGCTGTTCATCGCGCTCGAGCGTGGGGCGATCACCGTATGACCGACGACGGGGACCGGTCGAACGACGATCCCGATACCGATGCGAATGCCGAGTGGCCGGTCTCTCTGTCGGGCGTCACCGAGTCCGTCGTCGCGACGCTCGGTCCCAACGGCCTGTGGAATCTGGCTGCGCTCGGCCTCTTCGCCGCGGAGCGCGGAGATCACCCCGTCACCGCGCGCACGTGGGGCAACACTCGCACGCGACGCAACTTCCACCGCCAGGGCGAGGGCTACGTCCAGTTCGTCGACGATCCCCTCGTCTTCGCCGACGCCGCGCTCTCGATCGTCGAACGCGAGAAACCGGTACTCGAGTCCGCGAACGCGTGGGTACGCGTTTCGGTCGAGCGGATCGATTCGGGAACCGACGACGGGACCGACTGGGAGGAGTGGGCGCTTCGTCCCCTCGAGTCCGTCATCGAGACCGAAACGGTGCCGACGATCGACCGCGGCTTCGGCGCCGTCGTCGAGGCTACCGTCGCGGCCTCGCGCCTCGACGTGCCGGGATACGACGAGGAGCGTCTGCGCGAGCGTCTCGCGTACTGCGACTCCGTCGTCGACCGCGCCGGCAGTCAGCGCGAACGCGAGGCGCTCGAGCGCGTCCGCGAGCACTCCGCGTGGTGAACCCGTGACGAATCGGACGGGACCCGGATGCGCATTCGTGATTACCGTAGCTAAATTTAAATAGGAAGCCGAGGCCAAGCGGGGCCACATGGTACTCCACTTCAGACAGGCGACGAGTATCTTCGCGAAGACCTTGCCGTTCGTACTGCTCAGACTGGGCATCGGCGTTCTGCTCGGTGTGCTTAGCATCCTCTACTTCGGCGTCGTGCTCTACGTCGGCTACAGGCTGCTCGAGGCGGGGACGATCTCCGGCTGGATCGCGGTGGCCGGACTCCTCGTGGCGCTCGGGTTATTCGCCTGGTTCTGGCGACTGTTTAGCAGGTACGTGCTCTACCTGATCAAGGCGGGCCACATCGCCGTCATCGCCCACATCGTCGAGACCGGCGAGGTCCCCGACAATCAGATCCAGTACGGTAAGGGCCAGGTGACCGAACGGTTCACCGAAGCGAGCGCCCTGTTTGCCGTCGATCAGGTGGTCAAAGCCGTCGTCACGCAGTTCAACAGCGGCGTCGTCTCGTTCTCGAAGCTGTTCAGTTTCGTGCCCGCGCTGAAGAAACTGATCCGACTCGTCGGCAAGGCGATCGCGATCGCAGCGTCCTACATCGACGAGGCGATCATCGCCCACATGTTCGTCAGTGACGAGGAGAACCCGTGGCGATCCGCCCGGGACGGCGTCGTCCTCTATGGGAAAAACTGGAAGCCCGTGCTCGGTTCGACCATGCTCATCGTGGTCGGGATGTACGCGGCTGCGTTCGCACTCTTGCTGGCCCTGACGCCGATCGCGAGCGTCCTGAGCGGGCTCTCGGCGACGGTCGAAGTCGCCGGTTGGGTCGTCGTGGGCGGCCTCTTCCTGACCCTCTACACGGGCTTCCTCAAACCGTGGGTGAAGACCGTCGTCATCACCACGTTCCTCGTCGAATCTCGAGACGAGACGCCGGACAGCGAGACGATGGACCGGATCGCCGCGCGATCCGACCGGTTCCAGGAACTCGTGAGCAAGGCCGACGATGAGACGCCGGCCGATCAGTCGCCACAGCCCGAAGAACGTCCTGTCGCGGGGAGTGGCGCCTAACGCTCGGTCGATCGACTCCGGTTCGAGAACACCCGTACCGTCACCGATCGCGACACGCACAGTCTCGAGAGCCACCGCTCGTCGACAGTCGTCAGGGACCTGGGTTTCCGAAGCGCCAAAGAGAAAGGGATTAAGAGCCTCTGGACGGAACCTTCCTCCATGGCAATCAAACCGGCCTATGTCAAGAAGACCGGGAACCTCCTCCTGGAGCGGTACCCGGACGCGTTCACGACCGACTTCGAACAGAACAAAGACAGCGTCACGAAGCTCACCAACGTCGAGTCCAAGGGCGTCCGAAACCGCATCGCCGGGTACGTTACCCGAAAGAAAAGCGCTCAGACAGCTACCGCGTAAGCTCGCTTTTGCCCTCGAGTTCCGACGGTCCTGAGCGACAGCGCTCGCGATACCCGTCCAGCCGACGAGCGCTGCGAGGGGGAAGCGCAGCACCGAGACGACTGCCGCGCCGGTCCGGAACCGGGTCGCGAACGGACCGACGGCGCTCGAGTTCGCGGTCGAACTCGTCACTGTGACCACCCCGTGCTCGAGTCGGATCGAACCTGTTGGACGTCCGCAGTGGACCGCTGTCACTCGGGTTTTGTAACGTAATACGGCCGTCACTATGACGGACGAGGCGAACGGCTAGTATCTCACTGACAGGTCCTGTGCGACGGAAACCCAAACGGTTTTGCGGACACAACTCCGAGTCCGGGAAAATGGCAGTACGAGTTGGCGTCCTCGGTGCGACCGGTGCCGTTGGACAGCGACTAATTCAGCTTCTCGACCCGCACCCGGAGTTCGAGATCGCCGCATTGACCGCGAGTAAATCCAGCGCCGGCAAGACCTACCGGCAAGCCGCGAAGTGGCGCGTCGACAGCCCCATTCCGGCGGACGTCGCGGAGATGACCGTCGTCGAAACCGACCCCGACGAGGTTCCGGACGACGTCGACCTCATCTTCTCGTCGCTCCCCTCGAGCGTCGGCGCGACGGTCGAACCCGGCTTCTGTGAGGCCGGCTACGTCGTCTCGTCGAACTCCTCGAACGGCCGGATGGACGACGACATTCCGCTCGTCATCCCCGAGGTCAACGCCGATCACCTCGACTTGCTCGAGGTCCAGCGCGACGAGCGCGGCTGGGACGGCGCGATGGTCAAGAACCCCAACTGCTCGACGATCACCTTCGTCCCCACGCTCGCCGCGCTGGCCGAGTTCGGGCTCGAGAAGGTCCACGTCGCGACCCTCCAGGCCGTCTCCGGGGCTGGCTACGACGGCGTCACCTCGATGGAGATCATCGACAACGCCATCCCCTATATCGGCAGCGAGGAGGACAAACTCGAGACCGAGTCCCGAAAGCTGCTCGGCACGTTCGACGGCGCCGAACTGAGCCACAACAGTATGGACGTCGCGGCCTCCTGTAACCGCATCCCGACGATCGACGGCCACCTCGAGAACGTCTGGGTCGAGACCGAAGACGACCTGACCCCCGACGCGGCCGCCGAGGCCATGCGGGAGTACCCCTCGCTCGACCTTCGCTCCTCGCCCGACCCGCTCATCCACGTCTTCGAGGAACCCGATCGTCCACAGCCGCGGATGGACCGAACGCTCGGCGACGGGATGGCCATCGCCGCGGGCGGCCTCCGCGAATCCGCCTTCGGTCTGCAGTACAACTGCCTCGCGCACAACACCATCCGCGGCGCCGCCGGCGCGAGCGTGCTGAACGGCGAACTGCTGCTCGAGAACGGCTACCTCTAAGTCGTTTTTACTCAGCTTCCAGTAATTTCTTCGCCACAGACCCTGCGTGATTTGGCAGGGCGCACAAGTACGAACGGGCCCAACAGCGAGTATGCTTCCCGTGATTTCCGATCCCGAATCCCTGACGCCGGTCTCAGCACAGTCGTCGACGGGATCCGCCGACGAGACGGGACGGGCGCTCGACCTGCTCGCCGATCGGCGTCGCCGGGCCGTCCTCGAGTATCTCGACGACAACGACGCGCCGGTCTCACTAAGTGACCTGGCGGACCACGTAACCCTCGAGGAAGAGGGACAGGCTCGCGGTGCGATCGCCGGCTGTGGCGACGCGCTGCTGGGAACCCGCCGACGCGTTCGAATTTCGCTCAGACACCACCACGTTCCGAAACTCGAAGCGGCCGACGTCGTCGATTTCGACCTCGAGGCAAACACCGTCTCCTTGCGGGATTCGGGTGCCGATCTGCTCGCTCGGCTGGAGGCGACCACCGAGGAGTGTGGCGGCTGCAAGCACCACGTCCAGTAGTCAGCCCTGCAAATTCATGGAACGATGCCTACTGAGGAGCAGGCGGTACAGCTCCTGGTCGAACTGGGGCTCACCGAGTACGAGTCGCGTTGTTTCGTCGCACTTTCCCGCGTCTCGACGGCGACCGCGTCGGAGATCTCCCATCTCTCGGACGTACCGCGCTCGCGCGTCTACGACGCCGTCGATCGGCTACACCGACGGGGGCTGGTCGACATCCAGCAGTCCGAGCCGCGCGAATACCGGGCGATTTCGAAGGATGCGGCCCTCGAGTCGCTGCAAGAACAGTACGACGCGACCCTCGAGGCGACCGACGACGCCCTCTCGGAACTGCGACGCTCGAACGGCGGAAACGACTTCGAGGAGAGCGGGGCGTGGGCGATCTCCGACCACGATCACGTCACCGATCGGATCGGAACGCTTCTCGAGGAGGCCAGCGACGAGATCTACGCGCTCGTCACGGACGAAAGCGTTCTCGACCAGCAGTTTCTCGAGCAACTGGCCGCGGCGAGCGAACGCGGTGTCGACATCCGGATCGAAGTCTCGTCCGAAGAGACCGAAGCGCGAATTCTGGACGTCACACCGGAGACCACCGTCGTAGTCACGGATCTCGCGGCCGATCCGGCCTCCCTGAACGTCAAACGGCTCGGCCGGATCGTCATGATCGATCGTCGGTCGGTCCTGCTCGGAGCCATCACGGAGCAGACCCGTCCGGGGCAGTTCGAGGAGACGGCGATCTGGGCCAGCGGACCGGATCACGGACTGGTCGTCGGGCTCCGACACGTTCTCGGGGCACGAATCGATTCACAGGGCGTCTTCAGCTGAAACGAACCCCTTCCCGTCTGCGTCTCACCGCAACTCAGGCGTCCGCCTGTGGCAGCGCAACGACCGGAACGGACGCCTCCTTGACCATCCGTCGGGCGACGTCACCGGTGAGCAGTTCCGCCAGCCGGTTCCCCGGTCGGGCAGCGAAGACGACGGCGTCGGCGTTCCGGTCCTTCGCTTCGGTGAAAATCCGTTCGACCACGTCAGTCCCGTAGAGTACGTCCGTCTCGACCGTCGCACCGGTCGTCTCGAGCGGTCCGCGCGTGCGCTCGAAGATCTCTTCGGCGTACTCCTCGCGCTGTTCTACGGAGGCTTTGTCGGGTGCACCACCGGCTTTCTCGATCACGTTGACGACGACGACCGAACTGGTCGGAGTGAGATGCGGTGCGAGCGCCGTGGCTGTCCGCTCACCGTCGTCCGGATCCGCCGCGGGGACGACGATCGTCCCGTCGAACGCGAGTGTCATCGATCGCCCTCCGCTCTCCGTGTTCGTCGTTCACGAGTCAGTATTGCGGTAGACTCGAACGGTGGTGATATCGCCATACCCGAAATTCGGGCTGACCACTGAAAAAGCTGCAGTCGACGGAAGCGTGAGCCGTACCTCAGGGACGCACCTGATTCTCGAGGTCAGTCTCCGAATCCTCGCCGAACCGCCGTGCGTTCTCGGCCACGATATCGGCGAGCCGTTCGTAGTACTTCGGCGTGTGGCCCGCGTTGTGGGGCGTGATCTGGACGTTCTCGAGCGTCCACAGCGGATGCTCCTCGGGGAGCGGTTCGGGATCGGTGACGTCCAGCGACGCGCCGCGGATCCAGTTCGAGCGCAGCGCCGCGACGAGGTCGGCGGTGTCGACGACCGGCCCGCGGGCGACGTTGACGAGAACCGCCTCGGGGTTCATCGTCACGAATTCGTCGTGGCCGATTAGTCCGCGGGTCGTCTCCGTGAGCGGGCACGCGAGCACGAGGTAGTCCGTCCGGGCGAGCGCGTCGTCGAACGCGTCGTCCTCGAAGCCGATCACCTCGTCCGTCGGCCCGCCCTTCTCGGGCGAGTACCGTACGCCGATCGTCTCGACGCCGAACGGCTCGAGGCGCTCCGTGACCGCCCGTCCGATCGCACCCAGCCCGACGACGGTCACCGTCGACCCCTGCAACTCGTAGGCCTGGTAGTGGCGCCACTCCCGTCGGTCCTGTCGACGCGCGCCGACGTGGAATCGGCGCGTGTACCGGAGGATCGCTCCGAGAACGTGTTCGCCGATGTTCGGGCCGTGTACACCGGAGGCGTTCGTGACCGCTACGCCGCGCTCCTCGAGTCGGTCGAGCGGGAGGTGTCCCGTCCCCGCGTAGGCGCACGCGAAGACCTCGAGGTTCTCGGCGGCCTCGAGGAGGTCCTCGTCGAGGGTCATCCCGGTGACGAACCGGGCGTCTTCGATTCGCTCGCGCTCTTCGGCGGGCGTGCGTGCGAGTTCGACCGTCTGCTCCGGCACCCGCTCGCGAATCGCGGCGGCGTACTGTTCGACTGGCATGCCGTGAGTTCCCGTTCGAAGGACGAGTACGTCCGGTGTGTCGGCGTCACTCATGTTCGTGGGGTCGTCCAGTGGGCTCAAAAGCGTTCGTCTCCCGGAACGGGACGGCGCGCTCGAGCGGGTATCGGAGGGTGACGCCGATGGAGCGGGCGCTGGCGGATGAGGCAGGGCGGACAGGTCCTACCAGTCCACCCCGGAGGCGTGGTCGGCGGACCGTCGATATCGGTTCCCATCATCGGGACGTTCAGGCAATTTAATAATGGCCCGTTGAGTTCCAACGGAGTATGGAACGCGTAGACGTCGCGATCGTCGGTGGCGGCCCCGCAGGGGCATCCGCGGCCGAACGGGCCGCGGCACACGGTGCCGAAACCGTCCTCTTCGAACAGGGCGTCCCGCGGGAAGACCGCGACGGGATCGGTCCGGACTCGACCGACGCCGCCGGCATGCTCGACTACTGGATCGACATCATGGACTTCGACTACCGGGAGATTCCCGACGAGGTCATCCACCGGGAACTCGAATCCACGGAGTTCGTCGGTCCCAACAGCCGCGTCGTACTGACGACGACCGGAATGGAGGCCAGCTATCCGAAATTCGGATACACCTTCCACCGCGCCCGCATGGACGACTGGCTCCACGAGCGCGCCGCGGACGCCGGTGCCGATCTCCGCGTCGGGACGGGCGTCAAGGACCTCGAGACCGACCTGCGAGCCGACAGCGAGAAGGGACCGATCCACACGCTAACCCTCTCCGACGGCGAGCAACTCGAGGCCCAGTACGTCGTCCTCGCCGACGGCCCGCAGCGACGGATCACCCTCGACGCACTCGATCAGTTCACGGCCCCCGGCCGCAGCGTTTCAGACTACCTCTCGCCGCCCGAGGCGAACCACATCGCGTATCAGGAGTACCGGGACTTCCCCCCCGAACTGTTCGAGGAGTTCGAGGATACCCTCAAGTTCTGGTGGGGCTACATGCCCGGCGAGACCGCCTACCCGTGGGTGTTTCCCAACGACGGCACGGTCGCCCGCGTCGGCCTGACGATGCCCATCGGGATGGAACTCGAGGACGTGAAGAATCCGGGTGCGTACAAACTCCTGCGCCCGGACGACGAGCGGTTGCCCTCCGGTTCGGAGTACATCCGTCGGCTGCTCGAACGGGAGTACGGCGACGAGTACGATATCGAGGAGGACATCCCGATCGTCGAGGACCGCGGGAAGTCGAAGGGGACCGAAACGTATCCCATCTCCTCGACGCGACCGATCGAGTCGCCAGTCGGCGCGAACATCGCCGTCGCCGGCGGTGCGATGGGAACGACCTCGGCCTTCCACGAGGGCGGCTACCACGTCGCCGTCCGAACGGGGAAGATCGCCGGTCGACTGGCCGCGACGGACTCGATCGGGCACTACAACGACGTCTGGAAGCGAGCCATCGGTGACGAGATCCTCCGGAACGTCGCCTTCGCGGATATCGTGAAGGACTACGAACCCGACGACTGGGACCGGGCGTTCGACACCATCACCGACATGCAACAGGGGGCCACCGGCGGTAACTTGATCAGACGTAGCTATTCGGCCAGCCTCGGTGCCTCGAAGATCATGCTCGCCTACAAGCGACGGAAGTACGCCTACCGCAACGGCGGCTACGTGCAGTTGAAAGAGGACGAGTACTTCTACTGAGTTTCGTTTTCCGACTCGAGTTCGTTAATGTCTCCCACTCGATAATCGACGCGATCAACCCGGTGCTGCATACACCCGAGGGAACCATCGCCTACGGTCTGGATAAGCGGATGGATCACACGCCCGTCATCGGCTCCGATCGATATGAAGCGATTCCGCGAGATCGGTCGCGAAGGGAACGGTGTGCTCTGTTACATCGAGGACTGTACGAACGCAAATAAGAAGGGCCGGACACCGTCCGAACGCCTCGCCCGTGAACAGCTCCGCGACGTCCTTTACAGCGTAGAAGATTACGACGGCGGGATCGTCGCCACCACGTTCTCGAGTCACATTGCACGTGTAACGTCGCTAGTCGAATTTGCAAAAGAAATCGGTCGTCAACCCGTCCCTGGGTCAATCGATGGAGAAGTATTCGGGCACCGCAGAGCGACTCGGCTTTGCTGATTTCCCCGACGACGACGGAATGTTCGGGCATCGAAATTCCGTCGACCGGTCGTTCGAGCGGATCATGAACGAGGGGAAAGAGAACTTCCTTCCGCTCGTTGCTGGCCACCAAGGTGAACCTCGCGCAATGCTCACTCGGATGGCCCGCGGCGAAACGCCCTACGAACTCGACAACGGAGACAAGGTTCTCTTCTCCGCGGGGATCATTCCGGAACCGACAAACGAGGGCCAACGATACCAGGCTGAGAAACTGATGCAAGGCGCGCGGATCTACGATGAGATCCACGTTTCGGGTCACCTCCGTCAAGAGGGCCATTATACGATGCTCGAGGCACTCGAACCGCACCACGTTATTCCGGCCCATCAGGACCTCGGAGGGTTCTCGGGATACGTCGATCTGGCTTCGAATCGAGGATACGTACTCGGACGGGACCTCCACACCGCGTCAAACGGAAATGTCATCAAACTCGCGTAACGTATTCTCGAGCGTTGGAGACTGTGAAAGAGGATCCACATCGATGCCCTCAGCCGTGAAGCCTCATCGGGCCAAGGATAGAACGAAGTGCCGTTATTCGTCTTCTTTGTTCTCTTTGATTTCTTGTAGTTGACCGATCAGGTCGTCGGTCGGGGCACCATTTTCGGCGGTCACCTCACCTTCGTAATCGTTTTCGTGGACGTTTACGGCAGCATCCTCGGCCTTCTCATCATCGACATTCTGTTGCTGCTGCTCGGATTCGTCGTAGCTACCAAAACCCATACTGCACGTTTTACAGTCCAACCGTATATTTCCAGCGGTGTAATTGTACAGCGTACTATTCGAACAGGAGAAATAGTAGAGTTGGATAGTGTGCTGGAATATAACCAATCGGCTTCTATTGACCAGTGGTATCTCTTGCAACGAGAAGGTCGTTGTATACCAGAGAGGTAAATTGTCTGTGCCAGCAAGTTGTCCATCATGTGACAAGCTTGTTCAAAACCCAGTACGTAGATATCGGGACGAGAGTGGGAGACGAGTACTTCGATTTAGTTGCCGAAATTGTGGCCACGAATGGGAAGTGACATTCTGATCGGCGATCAAATTACCGCAGAGAGCCGAGCGACTTATACTGACACACCGGCAGATTCAACCATGGTGTGCCGTCCTCCCTCCTTGATGAGGCACAAACATCACTGATCGAAGACAATCTAGGGGATATGCGTCTCATTGAAGAAGCCTTCCGTGTCGGCCACATCAACAACCAACTATTGGTCAAGTAGCACTGGACTTTGTTCACCGTCGAAACAAATACGAGAACGTACCTCAACCAGACGTCGTCCTACTGGACCCCCACTGTCGCGGATGTAACACCGGGAATTTAGACATATATCGGTAGGTGAAACCACTAATCAGTATATTTGTCATTCAGTAGAGACCACTTCAGAAAGTCCAAGCTCAAACGAAAGAGTAAATGTCAATAGATAGGCATTCTTGGGAGAACTGATCAGAATCGAATCGCCTCCTCGAGAACGAGAACAGAACGTCGGGCAGAAAAGGCTGTCCCAACGCATCCGTTTGGCATCGATGACTATTTCACGATAGACCCATCGCTAGTAATCGAGAGGTTTCCCGGCTTCTAGCTGTTCGCAACCGTTAGCCGCCGGATTGATCATCCATGACGAGCGAACTGCAACTCGATTTCGACGTTGACCCCGAAAGCCAAATCGAACTGTTAGCCGAGATCGTCCGTGAAGAGTACCCGCCAGCAAGAGTCCGATACGTCGAAGAAGTAGTCGTTGCCGACGGCGGCCCCATCGATTACCTCGGATGGCTCGCACTCGAGGACTACGAAGAGCACTGCTTCTTCTACAAAGATGAGGAATGACCAGCAGACACTTCGCTGGCTACTCTCGATCTCGCCCCAACAGTCGGATATGCCACAGCTCAAGCGGTTTCTTCGACAGTCATACGAGAGCTATGCCGAAGGTGATCACGGAGTGGTCATCGAAATTCCAGATACGTATCTGCCCGGAACTACACCAAAAGCAAACATCGGGTTCTACCACAATCCGATCACGGACGATGTCAACTCCGGTATAGTTACGACTCCGGTGAATCAGCAAAAAGAGATCTTCGAGGACGTTGCAAAGTTGGTCCCAGCTAGGGATCTCGAGACGTTCGTCTTGAATACCGCACGGACACTTCGAACGGAACTCCGCGAAGACGCAGAACGGCATACTCTCGAAGGAGATGTAAGCACCATTCTCGAGCAGGATCCGAATTTCCGACGAGAAACGGTCCGTGAGATCCCACAAGAGATTCATCCGGGATACGTCGGTACCGAAGCGGAACTCTGGCAAAAACCGGTCTCACGGATCGATTATCTCGATGGTGCCCAGGGATTCGTGCAGATCTGGATACCGATCACCGATGAGGAGGTCAGTCTGGTGTCAGTTACGCGAGGTGATTTCGATCGAGAGACGGCACTAGAGGAAGTTCGTACGGCGTTCTCTGACAAAATGCAGTAGTAGCGAGATGATCTGATCACGATCAAATGACAAGAGGGGAGAAAGTACCCGAATCTAATACAGCGAAACGTATTTACGGACGAAAGAAAAATAGAGAAACAACTTCGGCGCGGTTTCATTTCCTTCGGTGCGCCACTCGAGCGCTATTCGCCGGCGGTGATCGATCTGATCGCACCGAATGTAGACAGTGGACGCATATCACTGGTTCACCGCCACCGGGGCCACGAAAACGGTACAGCAAACCATGACCTCAGAATTCGACCTACCCTGTTCGGAATGTGGTGGAGACCTTCGAGAGGCGACGATCGATCCACACGAACTCGGGTTCCAAACGGCGAATGACACTGCCGTTCTCGTTGCCGAATGTCAGGCCTGCGGTGAGCGTCACTATCCCGCGCATACTCTCAGTGCTCTTGGACGCCGCAAGTCTCGAGAGTTGTAAGCAGAGCCGTATCGAACCACCAACATTTGTATAGTTACACATATGATTCATTTCAAGACAGACGACTGGGGGTCTACCGATTCGCTCATCGATTATGACGGGCTGCCTGAGACGATTTCGAGCAATGCGGCCCTCTGTATAGCCAAACCAGCGCCGCTTACGGAGTATGCATTGCCGCTACGCATTGTCAACCGATACGCAGACCGCAATGATTGTCGGATCATCGTAACGTCATCGGTCAGTGCCGAAGAAACGATCCGACAGCAACAAACAATCGCACAATCGGGAGATTACCGGATTGGAGTTGTCGATACGACTGCCGACGAATATCTCGCTGCTCTCTATCAGGAGAACCCGACAGTCTATCTCCCCCATTCAAGAGAACTCACGCAACTCTCCCTCGCGATATGGGACTTACACGAAACGCTCTCGGAATCGTGTTCGAAAACGCATGTGGGTATCCGATCGCTCACACCGATACTTGCTGAAGGACGTCTCGAAAGCGTAATAAACGCACTTGAGCGATGGATCGAGCGGCAACGCTCTACGTCCAGTCTTACCGTGTTCAGTGTCGACTACACCGAACACGATGAAGCCACGATGGCTGCACTCGAGAGACTCGTCAACGGAATCGTCTGGACCGAGCAGACGGAGAGACAAGGACTTCGGTTCGACTATCATCGAACGCGCACCCGGTAGCGAGGGCTGACCTACCGGCTGTCAGTGACTCGCTTCAGTACGGGATTGTCATCCGGTTCGTTTCCCTTGAATTGCATTTCAAACGTTTCGACGCCACGATCGCCCTCGATTTCGATCGTAGTCACTTTTCGTCCGTCCACGGACGCGTACTGTATCGATAACTGCCTGGGATAGTCGAACGCTTGAACGATGGAATCGATCGCTTCCTGTAACGAAGAGACCGTACGGACGCTCAATTCATCCTCCGTACTCATACTTACTGTTCCTCCCTCTGCGGATAACTACTTTCGGACCACCCAGATGCATATCTGGTGCTCGGAAAGATTTTTCCCTCCAACTACTTTGTCCATCGGCGATGTCCGTTCCAATGGATCATGGGTGAAACTGTCAAAGTAATCGAACTGGTCGGCAATTCGACTGACTCGTGGGAGGACGCCGCGCAGAATGCGTTAAACAATGCAGACGAGACACTCGAGAACATCAGTGGGCTCGAAATCGAATCACGAACCGCTGACGTCGAAAACGGACAGATCGAGCGCTACAAAACGACGGTTCACGTAGCGTTCGCATTGCAAGATCGATGAGCGAATCAAACGGGGATTCAAGTTAGCGAGGTGATATCACCCCCTAATAGAGCCACTTCTCCTGCTTTTTCGCTCGACTGAGACGCCATTGAGGAGCGACTCTCGGCGAAAAGATAGTACACTGATGGCTTAGCCCAAATTGGGAGAGCTGAATCCAACCGTTTCCGCGTCGGTCTCTGCACGCGCTGCAGCGTCGTCGAGATCGAACTCTCTAACGAGTTCTCCCTGACGAAGTAGCGGTTCAAAGAGTGAATCACCATTAGACGTGGAATCGTGATCAGCGAGCGTTACGCAGTGGTCGCCGTCTGACGTTCGATAGACATCCTTGACTCCCGGAAGCTTTCCCCGCTTTGAGATCGGTTCACGGTCAATTTCGACGATATCCAGGGCGAAGTCGATCGGATCGGCGTTACTGATGTACCCACCGACGCCGAAACCGTCTGCGACATCTCGCAACTGCACGAGGTCCGCCGGTGAGAGGCCGCCACTGGCGAAAATATCGATATCTTCGTGACCGGCCGCTTCGAGGGCCCAGCGGACCTCGCGAACGATATGTTTAAAATTCCCTCGTCGAGAGCCGGTCGTATCGAGTCTAACGCCGTCCAGGTCGTCCCCGAGTGTCTCAGCCGCCTGCAACACTTCCTCAACTTCGTCACTGAACGTATCGCAGAGAGCGATACGCGGCACGTCGGAATCGACAGCGCCGTCGAACGCCGTCCAAGCCGCTTGCTGTTCACCGCGTCCGTAACACAAGACAAGCGCGTGAGGCATCGTACCGCTCGCTTCGCGGCCGATGATATCGCCAGCAGTCGTGTGAGAGAATCCGTCCAATCCACCGATGAGCGCGCCTCGCTCGACGATGGTTGCGATCGATGGATGAACGTGTCTCGCTCCGAAGCTCAGGATCTGCGACTCGGGTGCGGCACGTCGGGTCTCGAGTGCCTTCGTTGCGATCCCGCTTTGATGGCCGAGCAGGCCTAGTAATGACGTTTCGAATCTGGCGAACTCGAGATACGGCCCTTCGATTCGGAACACGGGACCACCATCAAAGAGTTGACCCTCTCGTAGTGCGTCGACGTTGAGGTCACGACCCTCGAGGAGGTGCGCCGCGTCTTTAACCCCGGCGATCACTTCGAACTCGCCCGTTGAAAACTGATCGGCTGTGACTTCAGCAACGACAGTCGGGTTCTTCTGTGCATGCTGTAGCGTCTGTTCGGTCCGATCAAAGTACGCATCCGTTGCTTCGCCGCTTTCGATCGCGTCGATCGGTACGACGTCAAATGAGTCGCCCATAATAGACGACACGTTTCCCTCCGCCGTTGCTATTGTGGTTATTACCGAATTCTGACAATCGTGGTCAGTACAAATCATCACGACACTTCCAGCGATCAATCGTCGCTTCGCTCTGGAGGTGCATAATCGCTCCCGACGTACTTTCCGAAGAGTATCTCTCGTATCGAGAGCTGGTAGTTTTGCTGCTGGTACTTGCGTTCGACCGCCTGAAAGTAATTGACGACAGTCACGAGTAGGACACCACCGATCGTATTCCCGAGGAGAACGGGGAGTACAAAGTCGAACATGCCGGTAACGAGCGCCAATTCACCGCGGAAGACGAGAAACATCGCTTCGGTAGCAGAGACTACGACGTGGAAGAGGTTCCCCAGCGGAATCGCGAGGAACGCGACGTACACTAATACCAGACGGGAGATCGTATCTTGTGCCGCGTAGTCGAGCCAGACAACTCCCGCGACGATCAGACCGGCGAAGAGACCCTTGAAAAACAGATCCCACCACGGCGTCGCGGCGCCGCTCTCAGCGATGTCGACTGCTTCCATCATTACATCTGGTGAAAAAACGCCCGTTGACGCCAGAAGGTACGCACCCAGCCCGCAGCCGACTAGGTTTCCGATCAGGACGATCGTCCAAACGGTAAGCAGCGCTGGAATACTTGCCAATCGCTCGAGGACGAGCGCAACTGGTGGCAGCGTGTTCTCGGTGTACAACTGGTAATCGCCGAGGATGATGTAGATGAATCCGAGCGGATAGAGGAGTGCACTCGTGATCGCCGCCCCGCCGGTCGCTTCGGTCAGCGATGCGTAGAGCATGAACGTCAGCGTGATCGCAAAGCCTGCAGCCAATGCGCTGAAGAACAGTTCCCGCGTGCCGGTCGTAATTTCGTCGTCGGCCGCGGCGACGATTCGATGAAAGATTTCGTCCGACGAAAATCGGTCGCGAACAACAGCGCCGGCGGCCGGGACGCCGTGTCGCGACTGTTCAACGGCGTCCCGGATCGCTTCGTCTTGATTGGAGTCATCCTCGCTCAACGTCTCTCGTTGAGACTCGTCAGGTGTTTTCTCATTAACGCTCATGGTAGCGACTACGGGAGGGCCCGAATAACGCTGTCGTCATACGACTACAAGGGACAGAAATGCACGCTATTCCGATATCCCAATCGGCAGTGATTTACCACTCAGTGAGCGCGTCGGGGCCGTGGAACCAGATCAGAATCACGAGGAACGAACCGATACCGGTCAGTGCAAACGCGCCGCCGACGTAGAACACCGACGCCATGCCGATCTCGTACATGAGCCAGCCACCGAGCAACGGTGCGATAACGCTTCCCGGCCGCCAGATGAGTTCGCGGATTCCGAAACTCGAAGCGACACCGCCGTCGTCGGTTCCCTCGTCGGCGAACAGCGCCATACTCGCCGGTTCGCGGAAACTGTCGGCGACGCCCAGCAGCCCCGAGAGCGTGACCAATGGGAGAAACGCCGGTGAGACGTCGCCGAACAGCGAGAGTGCCGCGGGGAGCCCGAGCGCGGTTCCGATCACCGGCGAGAACGGGACGGCCAGCGCGATCAGACCGTACGCTGCGCCGCCGGTGAAGACGAACACCGCCCGGCCGTAGCCGTCCGAGAGCCGCCCCGTAAAGGGCTGACAGCACATGTTGGTGAACTTCTCGGCGACGACGGTGAGCGCGACCGCGAGGCCGCCGTATGCCAGTCCACCTTGGGCGGCGGAGACGCCGGCGAAGATCGGTACCCACGTCCGCACGAGCGTGACCGAAAACGCGTACTGGAAGCGAAACGTCGAAAGGGTGAGGATCCGTCGATTGAGCGCGAGATCCGTGAACGGAAATCCGTGGACGCGCGTCTCGTCAGGACCGAGATAGTAGACCGTTCCGACCCACGCGACGAGCACGATGCCGACGATGATCGCGAAGATCGAGCCGAAGCCAAAGGCCTCGTAGAGCGTCCCCGCGCTGAGGCTCCCGACGATCGACGCGGCGAAGCTCGCCGCGTTGGCCTTGCCGATGTAGTTCGCTCGCGTCCCGACATCGGCGAGTTGCCCGACGAGCGAGAGCGTCATCAGTCCGGTTCCCGTGACGACGACCCCTTGCAATCCTCGAATCGCGATGAACGAGGCGCTCGAGTCGACGACGGGGAACAGCCCGTAGACGACGACCCCGATCCCGAGCACGACGAGCAACACGGTCCGTTTGTCGAATCGGTCGCCAGCCCACGCGACCGGGACGACGGTGAGCGTCTGGGCGAAGGTAAACCCCGTCGTGTAGAGGCCGACGATGAGTCCGGCGCTGATCGTCAGCCCGAGGATCGTCGTATCGGTCGGCTCGAGCGCGTTGATGTAGTACGGCAACAGCGTGATCAGCGTGACGAAGCCGAACCCCTCAGCGAACCGAGCAAGATAGAGCGACCAGAACTGCAGGCGATCCTCGTTCACGGCGCACCTTTCGAACCTGGCTGAAAAGCAGTTTCGAAACGAAGGGCAGACAGAGTGGGAGACGTACCATTCAGCGACGTACTGTCGGAACGGGTTTTAGGAATTCGACGTCGAAGCGACACGTATGGAGTTCACAGTCATCCAAGGCGATATTGCGAATCAAGAGGCCGACGCCCTCGTGAACGCAGCAGGTACCAGTCTTCGAATGGGAAGTGGCGTGGCCGGTTCGTTACGACGAAATGCGAACGGACCGATCAACCAAGAGGCAATTGAAAAGGGACCAGTCGATCTCGGTGACGTCGCCGTTACCGACGCGTACGACCTCGAAGCCGAGTACGTCATTCACGCGGCCGCGATGCCCCACTATGGTGATGGCCGTGCAACGAGCGAGAGTATCCGGATCGCGACGCGAAAATCGCTCGAGAAAGCGGACGAACTCGGCTGTGAATCCATCGTGATTCCGATCCTCGGTACGGGAGCCGCCGGATTTGACTTCCACGAGGGAGCGCGATACGTCTGCGAAACGATCTTGAACTACGAGCCCTCGTCGGTGGCCGAGACTCGGGTGATCGCCTATTCGAAACAGGAGTACGACGAACTCGAATCGATCGCCGAAGAGATACGGTGAGCTACCACGGCTATAGTCGTGGGTTTGCTCCCGAACTCTGTAAAACCGAATCGGAGTTACAGATACGTCGTCTGTCCTCCCTTTGAGTATCGCATCTCAACAAACGGTAGTACAGAATGACCACAAAGCATATTTCACCAACCACTTACTCATCTTGTAGGACGGCGGGCAGCGGGTAGGGGTACTCGCAGTTTCTGTCCGCCACTTTATCGCCCGTCTAGAGAGGCATCTCGTCTCTGCCCAGCGACCGATCAAACCGCCTCATGGATTCGAAAACCGGGGACATGCAGTACGAACTCGAGTCCGAACTCAAATGGACGAAGTGGCGTAGCGTTCTTCCAGGGCGGAGGCGTCAGGGGAAACGAAACGTTTCCAGATTCTTCGGCTGGTGAGTCTTGATATCGTGTTTCTGGTAGAGAGCCGACGAGAGTTGATCCGTCGCCTGATCGTCACCGTGAACGCAGAGAACCGTTTCCGGTCGCGGATTCATCTCGTCGACGTATTGCTCGAGCCCGTTTCGATCCGCATGCCCTGAGAATCCGCTCACGGACTCGATGCGACAATGCAGTGTGAGCCGATTTGCGCGTCCCTCGAGCGTGACCTCCGTGCGACCGCTTTCGATTCTGCGACCCAACGTCCCTTCCGCCTGATAGCCGACGAAGAGGAGCGTGTTGTCCGACTCCGTTCCGAGCAACTCGAGCCACGACATGATCGGCCCACCAGTCACCATCCCCGACGTCGAGAGGATGATACTCGGCTCGTCGCTGGCGATCTCTTCGCGCATCGGTTGACCACCGTCGACTTGCTGGAACTGATCGGCCATGAACGGATTCTCGTCCTCGTGGAGGATTCGCTGTCGAAGCCCGTCGCGGAGGTACTCCGGATACGCCGTATGAATCGCAGTTGCTTCCCGAATCATCCCGTCGAGATAGATCGGCATCGTTGGTATCTCGTCCTCCCGCATCGCCTCTTCGAGGACGAGCATCAATTCCTGTGATCGGCCGACGGCGAACGCTGGGATGACGACGATGCCGTTCTGGTCGTACGTTTCCCGAATGATCTCCCTGACCCGTGCCTCGCTCTTATCTGTGTCCGCTTGGAAATCATTTCGGCGACCGTACGTCGATTCCATAAACATCGTTTCGGCTCGAGGGAAGTCGTTGACTGCTCCGTTGAACAGCCGCGTCGGTTCGTAGTGAACGTCACCCGAGAAGACGATATTGTGGAATCCATTCCCCACGTGAAAGTGGGCCGTTGCACTCCCCAGAATATGCCCTGCATTGTGCATCGTCAGCTTGATGTCCGGAGCAATATCGGTGACATCGCCGTATTCGACCGGGATCGTATGTTTAATCGCTTGTCGTACCTGTTCACTCGAGTACGGCGGCGTACGGCCTTCTTTCGAGGCGACGTCGAGATAATCGAGTTGTAACAGTCCCATCAGGTCACGAGTGGGCTCCGTCGTATAGATCGGTCCGTCGTAGCCGTATTTGAACAACAGTGGGAGCAATGCACTGTGGTCCAGATGAGCGTGCGTCAGAACGACAGCGTCGAGTTCTGTGAGCGGCATCGCTTCCGGGACGTGAAGATACGGCACCTCACCTTCGGCACCGGGTTTGTCTCCGCAATCGATGAGGAGCTTCGTATTCGGCGTGTGAAGGACGAAGCTCGCGCGACCGACTTCGCGACAGCACCCGAGTGTCGTTACTCGAACCCAGTCAACGTCGTTATTGGGAGGACCGTGAGTTTGCTCTCCGACGTCCGCGAGGAAGTCACGTCGTTCTGCTCGTTCTTGCGTGAGGTAACTTCTGACGTTATCTACCGTCGACGACTCCATCGGCGGTGTCCGGACCACTTCCGGATTCCACCCCACCTCCTTCGTAATCTCGCGGATCGTACTCCCACGCTGCCCGATCACTAATCCCGGTTTCTCGGCTTTGATGATGACTTCTCCAGTCGTCGAGTGAAAATCGAGTTCTTGGATGTTCGCGTTTTCAGGGACGACATCATGAATAACCGCCTTAGCGTTTGCTGGACTCGATTGCGTTCCCGGGACTGGTCGAATCGTTACCCGTTTACGGAGTGCGTGAGCAAGCGTTCCGAGAATATCGCTATCTCGTGCGAACTCTCGAGGAGTCTCAGTATAGATGACGAGATCGGGACCTTCGTATTGGACGTCGGTAACATCCAGATGAGAGGGGACTTCGTTTCTAACGCGTTCGTGCAAGTCGGAATGGATCGTGTCGTCGCTCATAGATAGGATCGCTGTCTCACCGGTGATCGCTTCCCTCTCGCTCACAGACCGACAACCAGAATCACTCAGGGATGATCGGTCAACCAAATATACGAAGAGGGCTGATGAACTGGTAGTAGTGACTTTGTCAGGAGGAATAAAAACCTTCGTACCGCAAAGTGTGTGTTGTGACACCGATGCACACGATGGTGACTTTTAAACGCAGGCGTCCGCTTCGTTCGGGTAACGAGCCGGTTTTCCACGCCTGATGAGGCCTCTTGGCTGAGGGCAAACTGGCAGAGACCCAGTTCCAACGTCTTGAAAGACCTTGGCCATGTTATCCTCGCGATTTGGAGGTCGTGAGTAAACTACCGTGGGCCTCTGCCTGCTGTTTCGCCTCGGCAATAATCTGAACCAATAGCGATGACTAACGGAGAACAGAGAGGCAATATTATCGCTCAAGAAAAGAACCAGTTACTTCCGAAAGTGTAGCGGCTCGGCCAGTACCGTCATCATAAGGGGCTCAGAGGGGTAACTATTCGTCATCGCCGCCACAGATGTATTCCCGAGTGCGAATGATTTGAGTCTTGGCTTCTGTAGTCAGACCTACGGTTCAATAAGTCGAAAAATACCAATCTTTCCCGAACTATCGACGGTGATCTTGGAACGTTCAGTCGGGAAGAAACTCAAACTCGAGATACAGATCCGTAATAAGCAGACACGACATATCGAATCAAACGCGATATTCAGGGCTGCATAGAAGAATCATATTCTCGATATCAAAATAACAACTGGTATCTTGTGTCTTTCGTATTGACGATATATGCAGGATGATCGACTCGCCATCGAACTCGATTTCGGTGAGAACGAACTAATCCCCGCAATCGCACAGGATGCCAAAACAGGCGACGTTCTGATGCTCGCATATGTCACTCCAGAAGCATTGGCAGCGACCCAAAATACGGGTCTCGCTCACTACTATTCTCGGGGTCGAGACGAACTCTGGCAGAAGGGAGGCTCCAGCGGACACGTCCAAAAGGTCGAAGAGATCCGCGTCGATTGTGATGGTGACGCACTCCTCTATCGTATCGAGCAAGAGGGAGGAGCCTGTCATAGAGGATACCGTTCCTGCTTTTATCGAACGATCGACGGGGAAATTGACGATGAGATAGTGTTCGATCCAGAACAAGTATACGAATGAGTGTTAGAATATAAACCGGATAGAAAACCGTTCTACTCGATCCAGTCGCATTCATTATGCCGTACCTTGGATCTGAACCATCCAGAAAACGGATGGGCCTGACGGATCCCGTGGACGGCAGCAATCGCAAAAAAGCGGCTCAATCGGCGGGCAAGAACGGACCTACCGCTCAGGAGGACGCGGTATCGAGGTTCCAGCCGGGATCCTGACCCGTGCGTTCGATGTGGTCGGATCGGCACGCCGGACAGTAGTCGGGTGTGGCAGTGACGCTCCGAGGAACGTAGACCGCACCGCTACACCCCACGCACGAATCGGAAACGATGGTCGCGCAGTCGGCGCAAATGTTGAAGTCGTCGACCGTGAGTCCGCGCAGGGGTTCGAGCTGTTTATCCAAGATGTACTCGTCGATGACCGCCTGACAGTTTTGGCACGGTTTCATATCGATACACCCAGCACCATGTCACAGTACTACAAAGGTCTGCCGACCCGATGAAAATCTGCCGTCTACGCGGGGCGAGTCGCGAATACACGCGCCGTACTGAACCGATTCGAACCGTGTGACGTACCTGTACGGACGACCTACCGTCGTGTAAGCGGTGATCCTTTTTCCCGCTCGAGGTGGAGACCGAACGTATGAGCGCTCGGTTCGACGGCTCGGACGATCGGGACGAGCCGTCCGAGACGGCAGCGACTCGAGCGGACGGCGCCGGCCACGTATCGCGAGACGATCAGGGAGAGATCACCGATCCCGACGGTCCCGACGGACCCGTCGGCCCAGACAGCCCTCACGAACCGGGCGATCACGGCCACGACGAGCACCGCAGTCGCTGGCCGCTGGTCACCGGCCTCGGGGCGGGCGGGCTCTACAGCGGCGTCGCGATCTACCTGCTCGGGGTCGCGGCCGGCGTCGCGCCCCCGCTGCTCGGGATCGGGCTCGCCGTCGTGGGGACGATCATCCTGCTGGCCGGGGTAGCAGGGTGGGTCGACGAGGCGTTTCTGGCACCCGCTCGAGCGCACGCCGAGCAGACGAAATCACGAGAGTCGTACGTGTCGACGACGCTGCTCTTTCTCGCGACCGACGTCTCGACGTTCGGCGCGTTGTTCATCTACTACTTCTTCGTCCGATTGGGTGCCTGGCCGCCGGAATCACTGCCGCCGCTGCTGACGTCGCTCGTACTGGTCAACACGCTGATTCTGATCACCAGCAGCGTGACGATTCACTACGCCCACGAGGCCTTGCACGACGGCAACCGACGGCGGTTTCTGGGACTGCTCGGGACGACGCTCGCACTCGGCGTGATCTTCCTCGGCGGACAGGCGTACGAGTACTACGAGTTCATCGTCCACGAGGGCTTTTCCCTCGGGAGCGGCGTGTTCGGCAGCGGCTTCTTCGCACTGACCGGCCTCCACGGACTGCACGTCGCACTCGGCGTCGGCGGTATCGCCGTCGTGTTCTGGCGCGGGTTGCGGGGTCACTACGGGACGGAGCGAGACACCTCCGTCGCGACCGTCTCGCTGTACTGGCACTTCGTCGACGTCGTCTGGGTGTTCCTCGTCCTCGTTCTCTACGTCGGGGCCGCGCTCTGAAACTCCGTCGAACGGACCGCCGTCACGAACTCACGGGAGGTCGTCACCGGCGTCGAGATCCTCCTCGAGAACGCGCAGTGGCGGGTCCGAACAGTCACAAAACGCCGACTGACCGAGCGGTTTGCGCTGCCCGTCGGGCCAGATCTGGACGATTCCGATCTCGCCGCAGCGCTCGCACTTCGCCGCGGCTCGTCGCTTCTCGCCCTCGTCGTATTCTCCCACTGAACTCACCTCGAACCGGTAGGGCATACCAGCGCCAGCCGGTAAAAACCCGGTGGGTACCCGCGGTCGGCTCCGACGGTTCGCGCCACGGTCGGCGACTACCCGTCGGAAGCGGGCGGATCGTCGGTTCCGGCCTCGAGACCGACGGTGACGTACTTCCGATTCGTCTCGGACGGCGATCCGCGAACCGGGCCGAGCGAGAGCGTGTCACCGGGCTGTAGCGCGTCGTTCGCGTTCTCGGTTTCGAGGCTTCCCTCGTCGACGGTTTTGCGTTCACTCTCGCCTTCCGCCCCCGGTCCATCGCGACCGTCGTCCGCGAACAGCAGCGCCTGGTACGAAGGGGCGTGGTCGTAGGAGATCGCGTACGTTCGATACGCACGCTCGAGCCCCGCCGGCTGCCAGTTTACGGCGTCGTCGATCGTGACCCGACTGTTCGGTATGTACTGATAGGATCGCATCACCCCGCGCTCGAGCGGGCGACTCGAGTCCGTTTCCGGATCGTCGATCCGGGTGTCGCTCGAAGCCGCTCCCGCGCTCGAGGGGCCGAGAACGGCCCCCGTCGTGGCCAGCCCGTATTTGACGAACGTTCGTCGCGACGTCGATCCTGTCGTGTCCTGTTGCATCGTTGATACCGTCTCTGCTTCCGACCATCGGTGGCGGTATAATAATTGGCCATGCTGACACAACGCCGGCGTCGCGCGTCAGCACGACAGTGCATTGGCAAGTAACACCATTATTCTCGTCGCTGTAGCGAGAAAGGCGTGGATGTTCTTCCACGAACCAGAGCTTCAGTACGAAGTTACCGTCGAAAATCCGGACCCGCACTTCGCGAAACTGCTCCAGCAGGCGATCGGGGGACAGGAAGGCGAAATGCGCGTCGCCCTCCAGTACATGTTTCAGGCCTGGGCGCTCCCGGAAGAGTACGAAGCGTTCCGAAATCTGCTGATGGAGACCGCAACCGAGGAACTCGGCCACATCGAAATGCTCGCGTCGGCCGTCACGAAGAACCTGCGCGGCTCGCCGAGGCAGATGGACGAAGACGTCGAGGAGACCGCAGCTACCGCCGCGGCGATGACCGGACAGAACCCCCGCCAATTCCTCTCGGCCGGCCAGTCGGCGATGCCCGTCGACAGCAACGGCGTTCCCTTTACCGGTGGCTACGTCGCCGCGTCGGGCAACCTTGCGGGGGATCTCTACGCGAACGTCATGGCCGAAGCGACCGGACGAACCCTCGCGACCCGCCTCTACGAGTATACCGACGACCCCGGCATGAAGGACATGCTCTCCTATCTCATCGCCCGCGACACGATGCACCAGAACCAGTGGCTCGAGGCCATCGAGGCCCTCGACGACCCGGTTCCGGTCCCCGCGAGTTTCCCGCAGGAAGAGGAGAACCAGGAGTTCAACTACACGTTCATGTCGACCCGGCGCGAGCAACAGCCCGACCCCGGCGCGCCGTGGACGCAGGGTGACTCCCCGGACAGCAAGGGCGAGTTCTCCTACCTGCCCGAACAGCCGGGTGACGGCGAAGTCGTCGCCCCGGAACCCGATCCGAACACCTACAACGATCCGAACGAGTCCAACGATCCCACCCAGGGCCAGTAACACGGCACCGATCTCGCGTACCGATATTTTTCTTGCCGACGGCTCGAATACACCTCAGCGCCCGCGGTCGCGCTGGATCCGCTCCTCGAAACCGGCCATCTTGCGGTAGAGCGGCGGCGTCAACACGCCCGCGATTCCCATCAGAATGGCCACCGAACCGATCGAGAACAGCAACGGCTCGGCCTCGAGACAGGAGTTCAACGACGCGATGCGCACGTAGTACTCGGTCCCGTCCACTTCGACGACGACCCCCTCGAGCAACGCCTCTTCGTTCTCTACCCCCTCGCCGTCGACCGTCGCCTCCTCGAGCGGGCTGTCGATCGCCTCCCGGATCGCCCGCTGTTCGGCCTCGGAGAGATCGTCGTAGGCGAACTCCTCGACGGTTTCGGCCGGTCGTTCGCCGTCCTCGAGCGCCCGTACCTCGATCTCCGGATCGCCACAGAGGCCGAGCGTGTCCTGCACGACGACGTAGCCGCCGACGAGCGCGATCGGGATCCCGGACGCGATCAGGAGCACCCCGAGAAAGGGGGCGGCGTACGTCAGGAGGTACGACTCCTCGGATTCCGTCGGCTCGCCGGTCGCCGGCGGATCTTCGGCTGTATCCGATCCGGTCTCCCGGTCGACGTCAGTCCCGTTATCAGGCCGATCCGATGGGCCGGCGTCGTCACCGCTCATGGTCGATCCCTCACGACTGCTCCTCCGGCGGTGCCGGATGGCGACCGCCCAAATACTCGACTATACCCGCCAGTCCGAGCCCGTAGATCCAGTGCGAGAGCAGGACGAACATGAGGTAGGCCACCAGCTCGAGTCCGGCCTGATCCGTGTGAAACGCGATGGCGAATCCCGTGGAGATGATGGTCGAAAACCACAGTCCCGTGACGAACGAGAGTTCTCCGGGGAGGTACTCGCCGAACGCCAGGAACAGCAGCGGCCAGGTGATCATCCCGCCCGCGAGGAAGACGACGTAGCCGAGCGGAACGCTCGCCGGTAGTCCGACGAGTGTCGCGAGTCCGGCGAACGCCTCGAGGTCGAAGGCGCCCAGCGCGACCGCGACGGCGAGCACCCCCGACATGAGCAGCGTACCGACCAGACCGCCGACGGCTCCCGCCCCTGCGTCGTTAAGGACCGTCCGCGCGACGGGCGCGATCCGCCCGAACAGCGACGGCGGCTTCCCCTCCTGGGCCGGGACGTACGACGGTCGCACTTCGTCGGGTTCGGTCGGCGGGACGCCGCGCTCGCGCTCGAGTTTCCGCTCGAACCACTGCCACTCCGGCGTGAACTGCTCGGTCGACTTCAGATCCCACGGATCGGCGGTCTCGACGGGTTCACCGTGGAAGTACGACCAGATCATGTTGTACAGCCACAGCAGCACGCTGAGTCCGATGACGTACGCGCCGACGGTCGCGACGATGTGTAACGGCTGGAACTCGGTCGGGTACGTCGCGTACCGTCGCGGCTGCTCTAAAAATCCGATCGCCATCAGCGTCATGAACGTGAGCGCGACGCCGGCGACCAACAGCGACGACTGGAACAGCGCCAGCCGCCGGTCGTAGAGGCGACCGGTGATGATCGGATACCAGTAGTAGCTCGCGGCGAACATCATGAGGGGGATGATCCCCATGATGATGAGGTGGAAGTGACCGACGACGTAGTAGGTGCCGTGGTAGATGATGTCGACGGGAATCACGGCGAGGAAGATGCCGGTGACGCCGCCGACGATGAAGAGGCCGATCGAACCGACGCAGAGGATCGTCGGCGCGGCGAGTTTCACGTTCCCGTTCCACATCGTCGTGATCCAATTGAACACCTTGATCGCGCTCGGAACCGCGATAGCGATGGAGGTCGCCATGAAACTCGCCCGAATTCGGGGGTCGACGCCGGTCGTGAACATGTGGTGGGCCCAGACGCTGAACGAGAGGACGCCGATCGCGATCGTCGAGTAGACGATGAACTTGAAGCCGAACAGCTTCCGCCCCACGAACTTCGGCAGGATGAGGCTCATCAGCCCCGTTGCGGGGAGAAAAACGATGTAGACTTCGGGATGGCCCCAGAACCAGAAGAGGTGCTGCCAGAGGATGGGACCCCCGCCGTCGGTCGCGAAGAACGTCGTCCCGAAGTTGCGATCGAACAGCAACATCAGGAGGGCGGTCCCGAGCAGCGGGAACGCGAACAGCGCGATCGCGCTCGTCACGAGCATGTTCCACGAAAAGATGTCGAGGTTCGCCCAGCCGATCGACTCGTCGCGCTCGTAGACGACGGTCGCGATGAAGTTGATCACGGCGATCGTGGTAGCGATGCCACTCAAGTGGAGGCCCAACAGGAGGAAATTTAGCTGCGGATCCGGCGCCGTCGACGACAACGGCGGATACAGGGTCCACCCGACCGCGGGTTCGCGCAACGCGAACAGCGCTGAGAGGAACGATTCGGGTACCACCAGCGCGAGCGTCTTGGCCGTCACCTCGGCGACGATCCCCAGCCGCGACAACAACAGCGCGGGCGGCAGCATCCAGAACCCGACGGCGTTGAGCCGCGGGAACGCCATGTCGTCGGCCCCGAGCAACAGCGGCAGGAAGTAGTTCCCGATCCCGAAGAAGACGGGCGCGACGAAGAAGATGAGCATCGTCACCCCGTGCATCGTGAACAGTTCGTTGTACGTCTGTTCCGTCCAGATATCCGCCGCCGGCGTCAACAGGTGCGTCCGGATCATCATCGCGTCGATCCCGCCCCACAGCGCCGCGACGGTCCCGAACGCGATGTAGAGTAGTCCGATCTCGCGGTGGTTCGTCGTCGTCGTCCAGCGGACGACGGTATCCTTCGCCGCGGCCACCGTGAACTCCCGCTCGTCGACGGTCGCGTACCCGCCGTCCGGCGACGGCTCGGAACGGATCCGCCGCGCGACCAGCAGCATTACGAGACAGCTGAGACAGATTAGCGCGAACAGAGTCACCTCCGTGATCGCCCGACTCGGCATCACTCTTCACCTCCGGTGGCGCCAACCCCGACGCCACGGTCACCGACATACATACGCGATGGCTCCACATCGATACCAATAAGACCAATCCACGATGCGCTGACTGTTACTTACGCTGACAGTGGAACTCGCTCGAGATTCTCTCTTCACAGTCATTCACGATATCGGGATAGTCCGGTCATCGATGAAGGCCGTATAACAAGCCCCTCGTGGAATCAACCCGCAATGAGTCGTCGACGCAGCCGTCTCGCCCTCGCCGCCTTCGCGGGACTGCTCGCGCTCTCGGGATCGGTCGCCGCACAGTCGGAAAACCGCGAACTCATCGACGGCCTCGAGCACCAGCTGCTCTACGTCGCCCTGCCGCTGACCCTGTTCGTGCTCGTGATCCTCGTTTACGCGGCCGTCAAGTTCCACGACAATGACGACCCCCAGCCGACCGCCGAGGACCCCGCCCTCGAGATTACTTGGACCGCCGCGACGGCAGTCATCCTGCTGTTCGTCGGCCTCGCCGGCTACAGCGTTCTCGTCAGCCCGTACGTCTCACCCTCCCAGCCCGCCGACCTCACCGGTGACAGCGAGGCGGCCGACGGGGAGTTCGAGTCGCTCGAGGACCTGCCCGAGACCGACGACGAGGAAGTCGTCGTTCGCGGCTATCAGTGGGAGTGGGAGGCGACCTACCCCGAGGCGAACGTCACGACCGAGAATGAGATCGTCCTTCCGGCCGACGAGGACGTCACCATCTGGCTCACCGCCGACGACGTCATCCACTCACTGTTCGTCCAGGACCTGGGCGTCAAACAGGACGCCTTCCCCGGCGAGTTCACGCGCGCCCGTACCGTCGCCTACGAGACCGGACAGTACGACGCCGTCTGTGCGGAATTCTGTGGCGCCGGCCACTCGCGAATGGACGCCGACGTCGTGGTCGTCGACCGCGAGGTGTACGACGAGTGGCTCGAAGACAACGAAGGCGAACGGGCGACGGCACCGGAGCCTGCGTGAGGCCACCTGCCAGCAGCCGGTTGACGCTACCGATCACTGAAAGGGTTAAACCGCAGACGCACCTAGATCAGGTGCGTGCCTTCAGTCCCCGTCCGAGCAAACCCATTCGGGTGCGATGACAGCACGGCGAACCCGGGCACGCGACAGTGATTCGGTGGGCTTCGCCCACCCGACCGAGGAGCGCGAAGCTCTTCCGCCCGGCACGAGGGTTAGCCAGCCGACGCGGCATGCCGCCACGGGATGAGGCTGGACGTTAGTGTTCCGGGTGACACCGTTTCCAACACAGCACGAGCGACAGCAACGGGTCTCGGACCCCGGAGCCGACCGGACAGTTGTCTGTCGTGACTATTTCGCGATTCAGACGCTGTCAGCAACTCCCCGATCAGATGGCGAGATACCGAAAACAGGGATGCCCGGTTCACTGATCAAACGGTCCTACCACAATACGTGTTGCTTGTCAGTGATCGGTCTTCGACGACTGAGTGATTGGCTCACTGTACAGGAACGATTCCATGGACGAGCCGGTCACTTCGACCTCTTCTTCAGTTGCTCTCGCACGGGTGACCATCGCTCGAATCTCGTCGAACCCGTCCGCGATGACCACGTCTCCGGTTCGACTGTCGTATTCGACGAGCCCGTGGTCTGCGAGTTTCGGGAGATGGCTGTGAATCAGCGACGTCGTTACTGGTTGTTTCTGTTCTTTAGTGATCGCGTCGACCGTTACGTCGTGCTCCCAGGCAGCGATCTGCAAGGTGAGGTTTTCGATATTCGCGTGATCGTTATCCAGAAAGTAGTACAGGACGTATCGACGGCGAGATTCCGATAGCATCCCGTATATCGTATCCAGGGAGAGGTCTGCCGCTGTCATACCATCGGCTTTCTCCCACACCTGAATAAGCCCCGCTCCAAAAATATTTGGTACAGATAAACGAGCGGTTACTGATTCGTGTCGCTTACAGTAACTGTCCTATTTTCGCTGCTCCGAAATGCAAAAAACCCACAGAGCCAGCGCTATGGCTCTGTGGGTAATGTGCGTGGCGATCCCGTGAGGGATCACCGAGTATGAGTGAAGGCGGCGAATCGGATTTCCCAGAGGCTCGCGCACTCCAGTACTCGCCGATACGCAGGTGAGCTTATCTTCCGTGTTCGGGATGGGTACGGGAGGAACCTCACCGCTCTGGCCGCCGTAACGCCGATCAACGGACTCGAACCGTTGTAACACCGGGAGACTCCGTGGAGTCTCCCGCGCCTTGGACGAACGTCCAAGAAACCGTAATCGGTGGTTACTGACCGTGTGTATGTGTAGTCCAGTTTGCGTCCGGACCCGCTCGCCGCGTCACGGATCCAATGCGATGTTGTATGACTATGTGGCTCGATCGGTTAGTGCTCGCGGGCTCAACGCCTCGTTGCCTTGGCGCGTACACCCCGAGTCTATCGAACTCGTCTTCTACGAGTGATCTCAGTGGTATCTCTTTTTCAAGTGGGTTTCGAGCTTAGATGCGTTCAGCTCTTACCCCGTGGTGCGTGGCTGCCCGGCACGTGCTCTTTCGAACAACCGGTACACCAGTGGCACCCATTCGTAGTTCCTCTCGTACTATACGAACGTTCTCGTCAGATACCGTAACACCCCCAATAGATAGCAGCCGACCTGTCTCACGACGGTCTAAACCCAGCTCACGACCTCCTTTAATAGGCGAACAACCTCACCCTTGCCCGCTTCTGCACGGGCAGGATGGAGGGAACCGACATCGAGGTAGCAAGCCACCCGGTCGATATGTGCTCTTGCGGGTGACGACTCTGTTATCCCTAAGGTAGCTTTTCTGTCAGCAATTGGCCGCATCAAGCAGCCTAATTGGTTCGCTAGACCACGCTTTCGCGTCAGCGTCGATCGTTGTGTTCGACACTGTCAGACTTCCTTTTGCTCTTGCGCTCTTCCTCGGGTCTCCGACCCGAGTGAGGAAATCTTGGGGCGCGCTCGATATCTTTTCAAGCGCGTACCGCCCCAGTCAAACTGCCCGGCTACCAGTGTCCTCCGCCAGGAGTGAGAGTCGCAGTCACCATCGGGTAGTATTTCAATGCTGGCTCGGTGGGCCGCTAGCGCGGCTACCTGTGTAATGCCTCCTACCTATGCTGCACAATGGCGACCACGTCTCAGTGACAGCCTGCAGTAAAGCTCTATAGGGTCTTCGCTTCCCCTTGGGGGTCTCCAGACTCCGCACTGGAACGTACAGTTCACCGGGCCCAACGTTGGGACAGTGGCGCTCTCGTTGATCCATTCATGCAAGCCGCTACTAAAGCGGCAAGGTACTACGCTACCTTAAGAGGGTCATAGTTACCCCCGCCGTTAACGGGTCCTTCGTCCCCTTGTAAGGGGTGTTCAGATACCCGCACTGGGCAGGATTCAGTGACCGTACGAGTCCTTGCGGATTTGCGGTCACCTATGTTGTTACTAGACAGTCGGAGCGCCCGAGTCACTGCGACCTGCCTCTTCGCGAGGCAGGCATCCCTTATTGCGAACGTACGGGACTAACTTGCCGAATTCCCTAACGTCGGTTGCTCCCGACAGACCTTGGCTTTCGCCGCCATGAGTACCTGTGTCGGATCTCGGTACGGACTGTGTGCTCGCCTTTTCACGGGCTCTAGGTTGGCCTCTCTTTCGCTATCCAGCCATTCGTTCGCTTCGTGCCATTACGGCTTCCACGAAGTTCGACTGTTCGACCGGGCGAAAGCCCGGCAGAGGCGGCCCCAAAGCGTCGGCTTTGGATGCACACTGGCATAGGAATATTAACCTATTTCCCTGTTGTCAGCTTCGACTTACGGGCTGACTTAGGACCGGCTAACCCTCAGCTGATCAGCATTGCTGAGGAACCCTTACTCATTCGGCCGTCGAGGTTCTCACCCGACTAACGCTGCTACTATGACCAGGATTTTCGTTACTGAACGGTCCACATGATCTCTCGACCATGCTTCCGCCCGAACAGAACGCCAACCTACGGGATCATCCGTTGATGGATGCCGCTAGGTCTCGGTGGTGGACTTGAGCCCCGATCATTTTAAGCGCGCCGAACCTCGGCCGGTAAGCTGTTACGCTTTTCTTAGAGGGTAGCTGCTTCTAAGCTCACCTCCCGGCTGTCTAGGGCTCGGCACCACTTTCGATCGCACTTAGTCCACACTTGGGGACCTTAACCCAGCTCTGGGTTGTCTCCCTCACGGTACACAGGCTTACCCCGCGCACCGGACTCCCTGCGTCAAACGACGTTTGTAGGTTCGGAGTTGGACAGGGGGGCACACTCCTCTCGGAGTGCGATCCCCCAATCCGTCGCTCTACCCCACAAACTATCTCGGCAGAGGTCATGCTTCGACATGTTTCGGTTGGAACCAGCTGTTTCCGGACTCGATGGGCCTTTCACCCCTAGACGTAAGTCACGAGAGGGTATTGTAGGACACCAACTCTAACAGGCCTCCACGCACCTTTCGGCACGCTTCACCTTGCTCACGCCTAGATCGTCCGGTTTCGGGTTGTGCCCGTTTGACTCCCCGCGCTTGAACACGGTGACCCTCGTCATAAGACTGCGGTCATATCGGTTTCCCTACGCCTTCCCGGATAATCCGGTTAGACTCGTCAAACAGGCACACTCCCTGGTTCGTTTTTCAAAACGTACGACAGAACATCGGCTTCCGCTGTGGCTTACTACAGGTTCGCACCTGGTTCATTGTACAGCGGACCTTGTATGCCCTGTCGCTCTATCGCCAACTGATTTCACGCCCTATTGCACCTCCCTTCTGGGGGTACTTTTCAGCGTTCGTTCACACTACTTGTTCGCTATCGGTCTTGAGGAGTGTTTAGTCTTTGCAGTCGATGCCTGCAATATTCACGAGGGATATCCAACCCCCGCTACTCTGGAGCTGACTCGTCTCATACTGATCTACACTACGGGACTGTCACCCTGTCTCGTGCTCTATTCCAAGAGACTTCCTGCAGATGGTCTGAGAGTGATCGTCAGTCCGAACACCACATTGCCCGTGAAGGCTTCGGTTTGGACTGTATCGCGTTCATTCGCCATTACTAACGACATCACATTCGTTTTCTTTTCCTGTCGATACTAAGATGTTTCAATTCTCGACGTTCCCCATTGCGCGAAGCAATTGCGGTGGGGATTCCCATTCGGAGATCCTGAGTTCTTCGCCTCCGTGCGGCTCCCTCAGGCTTATCGCAGCTTGGCACGTCCTTCTTCAGCTCTCAAGCCGAGCGATCCACCAGCTGGCACAGTAGCCACGTTCATCGGATCGGCGTTGCGACAGAGTCGCAACGAATAACGTTACACGGAAGTGTAACGCGAGTGACCCGGGAACGGGTCCAGTGGACGCCTGGACTACACGTACACACGGTCTCATCTGCACGCCGTAGACGCGGCATGCATTAACCCTTCCCAGCCCCGTTTACACGGGCTGGTGCATCGGTTTTCGTTCGGATTAGATCAGAATCGTTTGCCCCACTTAAGGGGCACGATTCGATCCGCACCGAGTGATGGACCCACAGGGATTCGAACCCTGGGCATCCTCCTTGCAAAGGAGGCACTCTACCACTGAGCTATGGGCCCACGTCCACAGATGTGGACACGAGACGACAGTGTTAGCCTTGGTAGTTCTAAGGTGCCCGATCGGCCAGCGGTTGGGTCGATCGAACGTGGAGTGCGTGGCGCGTAGCGCCACGCGAAGGTGGGCCGGGGCGGCGCCCCGGTCCCGGTCTGTGGAGGTGATCCAGCCGCAGATTCCCCTACGGCTACCTTGTTACGACTTAAGCCCCCTTGCGAAGCCCAGATTCGACCTGGGAATCCAGGCCTCATCCGGACCTCACTCGGGTGCTTTGACGGGCGGTGTGTGCAAGGAGCAGGGACGTATTCACCGCGCCCTTCTGAGGCGCGATTACTACCGAATCCAGCTTCATGAGGGCGAGTTTCAGCCCTCAATCCGAACTACGACCACGTTTCGGAGATTAGCGTCCCCTCTCGGGGTTGCATCCCACTGTCGTGGCCATTGTAGCCCGCGTGTCGCCCAGCACATTCGGGGCATACTGACCTACCGTTGCCCGTTCCTTCCTCCAGTTTGGCACTGGCAGTCCTCTTAATGTACCCAGCCACCACAAGGGTGCTGCTGGCAATTAAGGGTGCGGGTCTCGCTCGTTGCCTGACTTAACAGGACGCCTCACGGTACGAGCTGACGGCGGCCATGCACCTCCTCTCAATGGCTCAGGTAAGCTCATCACACTGACCGTCACTGCACATTGTCGATGCTGGTGAGATGTCCGGCGTTGAGTCCAATTAAACCGCAGGCTCCTCCGGTTGTAGTGCTCCCCCGCCAATTCCTTTAAGTTTCATCCTTGCGGACGTACTTCCCAGGCGGTCTGCTTCTCGGCTTCCCTACGACACACCACAGGCTCGTAGCCTGTGGCACATCTAGCAGACATCGTTTACAGCTCGGACTACCCGGGTATCTAATCCGGTTCGTGACCCGAGCTTTCGTCCCTCACCGTCGGATCCGTCTTTCCAGAGCGCTTTCGCCACCGGCGGTCCGTCCAGGATTACAGGATTTCACTCCTACCCCGGACGTACCCTCTGGATCTTCCGGTCCCAAGCCAATCAGTTTCCACCGGACGCCTGCGCGTTAGGCACGCAGATTTCCCGATGGACTTGACTGGCCAGCTACGGACGCTTTAGGCCCAATAATAGCGGTCATCACTCGTGCTGCCGGTATTACCGCGGCGGCTGGCACCGGTCTTGCCCAGCACTTATTCCACTACCACCTTACGGTAGTGAAAAGCGAGGACTATATGCCCTCGCACTCGGAGTCCCCTTATCGCACTGGCGTGCAGTGTAAAGGTTTCGCGCCTGCTGCGCCCCGTAGGGCCCGGTATCTTGTCTCAGATACCGTCTCCGGGCTCTTGCTCTCACAACCCGTACCGATTATCGGCACGGTGGGCCGTTACCCCACCGTCTACCTAATCGGCCGCAGCCACATCCTATGGCGCCGGGGCATTTCGCACTCGAGCCAGTTCCAGGCATCGAGTGGTATTCCAGATTAGCCTCAGTTTCCCGAGGTTATCTGGATCCATAGGGTAGTTTGGCCACGTGTTACTGAGCTATTTGCTACGAGTCTGAACTCGTGCAACTAGCATGGCTAAATCGGACTCCAATAGCAATGACCTCCGGCAGGATCAACCGGAATGCTATCTAACTCCCAACCGTCTGGTTGGGAGGGTTCATTTGGCGGTGAATGTCGTATTCTTGTACACACTCACACATAAATGGGTCCACGTTCGGTGACCACGGACCGACGACCGGTCGAGCGTCACCGAACTACCAAGGCTAACATCAGATCCCATCTGTACGGCGGACCGCAGGGGTAGGATC
The DNA here is from genome assembly GCF_051351675.1 of Natronorubrum halobium. Classification (NCBI taxonomy): domain Archaea; kingdom Methanobacteriati; phylum Methanobacteriota; class Halobacteria; order Halobacteriales; family Natrialbaceae; genus Natronorubrum; species Natronorubrum halobium. Next base: position 3,090,316 of record NZ_CP195595.1, on the reverse strand, counting down.
CTCATTTCCTTCGGACCTATTCGTAGGCCATCCGGGGTACATAACCCCTTCGGACTGCGAGTGATCCGAGACGACGGGACGAATCCAACGTCCCGCCGAACACATCATATCCGAGTTCCCTCATACACTTAAGGGCATCGGATCGAAACCACCGCCGGAAACCGCATCCGGAAGGGGTTTTCGCGTACTCTACAGTAGGAGTCCTCAGTATATAAGGACATCGTACTGGAACGCCGATTCGTCGACGTCAGTCGCGTGCGATCCGAGTGCCCGTACTGAAGCCGGTCGGTTGGACCGACGGGCTACGACGAGAGACGGATACAGTACCTACCTCCGTGCCGGGAAACGGCCGGGGGGAACGTAGCGAGATGTGCCACGTCGTTCGCATTACAATCGAGGTCCGGGTTCGTACATAAGGCCGTCGTCTCGAGGGACGTCTGGCCCACGTTACTCCGTCTCGTCATCCGTTCGAGACGAGCGAACCGGATCCGTCGGTTACCGCCGTTCCGAGGGCCGTTCCGACGACTGTTCGATTCCGGCGAGGCCGAAGAGGAGTCGCTTGCAGCCGAGCAGCAGCTCTCGAAGGACGGGTGCCCCGTCGAAAAGCCAGATGAGGGCCGCAAATGCAGTCAGCCCGAGTTGGATCCAGACGTACGTCGAGAGGTCGCCCGCGAGGAGTTCGTGCTGATACCGGGTGAAAAACTCCAGAAACTGATCGACGAACCCCTGGCCGTGATCGTGGGGGTTGACGGTCTCGAGCGGCCAGAGCATCAACGCCGGCTGAAAGACGTCTTCGCGTACGTACGCGTCAACCACGTCGGACGGTAGGTGCAACAGGTAGCCGAGACCGAACGCGACACCGGTACGCGGCCGTCCCACCGAGCGAGCGACGACGCCGACGACGATCGACAGCGGAACGACGAAGAAGATCGAGTGACCGAGCGCGTAGCCGGCGTCGAAGACGCCGTACTCCCACGCCAGCGGCTTGTCGATGATGTCCGGAAGGACGGACGCGAAGACGACCGTGAACGCGTCGAGCCCACCGGGCGAGTCCCGAAAGATCACGTGACAAAACAGCGAATAGACGATATAACCCACGATCGCGTGCTCCCATGGCCACATAGTCCGGACGTCCGGTGGGCAGTGAATAGTTATGCAGCGCTTGTCGTCGATCCCGTCGGGTGATCGCCCGGCGCGTGGACTGTCCTCGAGCGCCACCTGTGGATGGAGGCGATGCGAACGATCGGCCGGTGGTATCACGCGGCGTATCGAAGCGAGAACGATCCGGAGCGGTAGCGAGCGCTTACCTGCCGTCGCCGGCGTCGTAATACGAGTGTTACGTCGGTTTCGATCGACGCACACCGTTTCGAACGGGACACGATCGATACGATTTAGCGGCGAGCGTCGAATACGCAGGTATGGATCGAGAGGGGTTCGTCAAACTCGCAGTCATCGGGATCGGACTCGTGGTGCTGAGCTTCTTCGTTCGCGGGTTCAGCCAGCTCGCCCTGGGTCGAGACGTTGCAGAACTGCTGCAGGCACCGTTCGCAGTCGCCGGGTTCTGTATCGTCGTCTATCTGTTCATCAGAGCGACGCTCGATCTGGTTGGTATCTGGGAAGTCGAGAATAGCGACGCGTAACGCCGGGTACGTGGGACCGTCGTCGAACTCGGAAGGAAACCGTTTTTCGCACACCGGACGAACGCGAGGGTATGACAGTGACTGTGCGGCTACTCGCCGACCTCGGACCGGCCGACCGCGCCGCCTTCTTCGATCGGGACGCCGGCATCGAGGCGGTCAGCGGAGACGTAGCGGAGATCGTCGACCGCGTGCGCGAGGAGGGTGACGTCGCCGTCCGCGAGTTTACGAGCGAGTTCGACGGTATCGAACTCGGAAACATCGACATCACTGATACGTGCGAGCGCGCGTACGACGACCTCGAGGACGACCTCCGAGAGGCGATCGAAACGGCCGCGACGAACGTCAGGGAGTTCCACGAGGCACAACTCCCCGAAGACTGGCGCGACGAGTTCGGACCCGGACGGGAACTCGGGCGTCGGTTCCGCCCCATCGATCGCGTCGGCGTCTACGTTCCCGGCGGCTCGGCCGCCTATCCCTCGAGTGCGATCATGGGTATCGTGCCGGCCGTCGTCGCGGGCGTCGATCACGTGTCGGTCGTGACGCCCCCGGCCGACGAGATAAACCCGGCCACGCTGGGTGCGATCCACGCTGCGGGTGCCGACGCGGTCTACAGCGTCGGCGGCGCGCAGGCGATCGCCGGACTCGCCTACGGGACCGAGACGATCACGCGCGTCCAGAAGATCGTCGGTCCCGGAAACAAGTGGGTCACGGCGGCGAAGGCTACCGTTCGCGGTGACGTCGAGATCGACTTCCTCGCGGGACCGAGCGAGGTCGTCGTCGTCGCGGACGAGACGGCGGACCCCGAACTCGTCGCGGCGGAGCTAATCGCGCAGGCGGAACACGATCCGAACGCCTCGGTCGTCGCCGTCACGGCGGACGAAGACACTGCCGAGGCGATCACCACCGCAGTCGACGAGCAAGCCGACGCCCGCGAGCGTGAGGACGTAATCCGTAGTGCGCTCGAGAACGACGCGAGCGGCGTGCTCCTGGCCCGATCGATGAGCGAGGCGATCCTCTTCGCCGAGGAGTACGCGCCCGAGCACCTCTCGATCGTCGCCGAGGACGACGAAGCGCTCCTCGAGCGTATCGACAGCGCGGGGAGCGTCTTCCTGGGGCCGAACACACCGGTCGCTGCGGGCGATTACGCCAGCGGGACGAACCACGTGTTACCGACCAACGGGGGCGCGCGCGTGACCGGCGGGCTCTCGGTCGAGACCTTCCTGCGATCGACGACGGTCCAGCGCCTCTCCGGCGAGGGACTGGCCGACATCGGCGAGACGATCGCGACGCTCGCGGACGCCGAGGGACTCGAGGCCCACGCCGCGAGCGTTCGCCGACGACTCGAGAACCCGGACGACACGTAACGCGACCCGTACCTGGGGCCGATACTCAGGGAATCTACAACCTAGTTTTACGGCACTCGACGTAGTAGGGAAGAGAAATGCCACGGCGCGAGCGCGAGAGTGAGCCAGTGGTTGATCCGACCGATAGGCGCATCCTCGAGCGAAACTACGATTACGCACAGAAGAACGTGCGACTCCTCTCGATGTGGTACGAGTGTGAGCCAAAGCGGATGCTCAAGTTGCTCGCAAAGTACGATATCGAACTGTCGCGAAACGACAAACGACAGTTCGGAACGTACTACCAGTCGGTACAGCGGCGGGCGAACGCGTACGGCGAGTGACGACCCGACGGTCGCGCCGTAAAACGGGTCGTGAGCGTGGGGCCGGTGAGTCACTGGGGTGACCGATGGCGTCACAGTTAACACCGTCGCGACAGAAGGGATACGTATGAGCACGGACAGCGTAGATGGTGGCGACGCGGAGACACGCCCGCAGATCGAAGTGACCGAAGAAGCGGCCGAGCAGGCACTCGACTTGCTCGAGAGCGAAGGACTCGACGCCGGCGAAGCGGGGCTTCGACTCTTCGTGCAACAGGGTGGCTGTGCGGGATTGTCCTACGGTATGCGCTTCGACGACGCACCGGACGGCGACGATACGATCTACAACCACCACGAGCTGCGCGTCTTCGTCGACCCGGCCAGCCTGAAGTACATCGAGGGCAGCATCCTCGACTACGAGAGCGGACTGCAGGCGGAAGGGTTCCACGTGGAGAATCCGAATGTCGTCAGCGAGTGTGGCTGTGGCGAATCGTTCCGGACGTAACTCCCGCTCTCGTCACCAGTAGCCGTCCGTTCTATCGATTCTTTCGCACACGAGCGTCCGTAGCGGCGTATTCGCCGTAGCGACTGTGCCGTGTCCGTCCCGACCGCGACAGACTCGAGTCAGGAGCACGTCCTGGTATCGGACGAACCCGAGGTGCCACTCAGTCCTCGAGCTGGAAGGCGACGGTGACTTCCGCCTGATACTCCCGGTCGTCGGCGCTCGCGACCTCGACGCCCAGTTCGTCGACTTCGATCCAGTGGACGTTCTCGAGGGTCGCCTCGGCGCGGTCGATCGCATCGTCGGCCGCGGCGTCGAAGCTCTCCGAACTCGTTCCGATCAGGGTGATCTTCTTGAAGACCATTGCCCGAGGAGCTACACCCCGTGACCTCTTCAATGTATGGCTAGTGATAGCAATTAGCACTGTTTTTGATACGAACTGCGGCGAAACGAGCGGCCGAAGCCGGGGAGCGGACGGAAGATCGAATCGATCGCTCCTCGAGGAACTCGAGCCGGAACGCGATGCAGTCGCACGAGCCGCGAGACGCTACTCGCCGACGTCGACCGGCAGCGACGGAAGCCGTGCGTGACAGGAGCACCGTGCCGATGCGTGAACGTTTTTGAGGGTTCCGGTCCCACTCTGTTCCATGTCAGATGCAGACGGTTCGATCGACGTGTCGGAAATCGACGAACTGACGCCGCCGAATCGGACGCTGATGGGGCCCGGACCGAGCGACGTCAACCCCCGCGTGCTGCGAGCGATGACCACGCCCCTCGTGGGCCACCTCGATCCGTCGTTCGTCGAGATCATGAACGAGGTTCAGGAGCTGCTGCGCTACACGTTCCGGACCGACAACCAGTGGACGATTCCGGTGTCGGGCACCGGCTCTGCGGCCATGGAGGCCGCGATCGGGAACGTCGTCGAGCCGGGCGACACCATGCTCGTCCCGACGAACGGCTACTTCGGCGGGCGGATGGCCTCGATGGCGCGCCGGGCCGGCGGCGAGGTCGTCGAAGTCGACGCGCCGTGGGGCGAACCGCTCGAGTCGACCGACGTCTCCGACGCGCTCGCCGAACACGATCCCGACGTCTTCGGGTTCATCCACGCGGAGACGAGCACAGGGGTCCTCCAGCCGGACGTCCCCGAACTCACGGCGGCGGCCCACGACCACGACGCGCTCGTCATCGCCGACACCGTCACCTCGATCGGCGGGGTCGAGTTGCGCGTCGACGAGTGGGATATCGACGTCGCTTACGCCGGCCCACAGAAGTGTCTCTCCTGTCCGCCGGGTGCGAGCCCGCTCACGCTCTCGGACACCGCGATGGAGAAGGTCCTCTCGCGGGAGGAAGAGCCGCGCTCGTGGTATCTCGACCTCTCCCTGCTCGAGGGGTACTGGGGCGACGATCGATCCTACCACCACACCGCGCCGATCACGAACGTTTACGCGATTCGAGAGGCGCTGCGACTGGTCGCCGAGGAAGGCATCGAGGAGCGCTGGGACCGCCACGAGCGACTCGCTGGCGCGCTGAAAGCCGGCATGGAGGGGATGGGCCTCGAGATGAACGCCCCCGACGAGTACTGGCTCCCCAGCCTCAACGCCGTCCGCGTCCCCGACGGGATCGACGACGGCGAGGTCTGTGCCGAACTGCTCGAGCGCTACGACCTCGAGGTCGCGAGCGGACTGGGCGATCTGGAGGGCGAGATCTTCCGAATCGGCTGTATGGGCTACTCCGCCCGTCCGGAGAACGTGATTTACGTGGTGACGGCGCTGGGTGACGTGCTCGAATCGATGGGTGCGGACGTCGATCCCGGCGCCGGCGTGTCGGCGACTCGAGACGCGCTATAAAAAAGAACGGAACGGCTTCTTTTCGCTCGTTACGCCGAAACTCGTGGTCCTGGCGGGGCGCGTTCGACCTGATAGTCGTCCCCGTCGACGACGATGATGGCCCACTCGTAGTCCGGATCCACGCTGTTGAGCTTGTTTTCGATTTCGTCGGCGTCCTCGGGTTGGGCGACGAAACAGTGGAACTGTCCCGATTGGGACGGCAACTCTCCTGTCTCGAGGACGGTGTTTACCTGAACGGCCTTCCACTCGCGTTCGGCGCGGAACGTCGGGCCGTTGCCTTCGACGGTGTACCCAAGCTCTGCGAAGATCGACCTGGCCTGCTCGACGAGTCGCATGTTAACAGGACCCATTCAGATTCACATACTACGCCATCCGTCATAAATGTTGGTGCGTCACAAGAAGTCGGCACATCTTTCCAATAAGCTGAACTTATTCCGCGAGGAGACGATACAATGTTTCATCGAACCGGCTGTTTAGTTGACGGAAATCGCCTGTTACTGGGGATACACGATGGTTTGCTGGCCCGCGCGTGAACGCGGTGAAACGCTCGAAACGGGCGTCTGACCCGGCGAATCTCGATGCAGGCGTCGGGTCCGGTATCGATGGCCGTCACTCGTGGGCGGCGTCCCACTCGGTCGGCTTCCGGAAGTTCCCGCACTGGTTGCACTTGATGCGCCCCATCGAATCCATCGCGTTGTCGAAGCTCTCGCAGTTCGCACAGAACCAGCCGTAGCGGCGGTCAGCGTCTCGAGACTCGTACGCGACGAGAAACGGCCCCTTCGAGCCTCTGTCGCCGTCCGTCTCCGAAACGTAGACGGTCGACCCGTCGTCGGTGGACAGTGTTTGCATACACGCGTGTACCCGCGCACGTGGTAAATGGCTGTCTGTCCGCTCTGGTGGCCACGAGGGACGTCCGCGCGATCGATCACGATCGTGCCGTGGCATGTGTTCACAGCGGTGACTGTCCTAACTGAAAGGTTTACCCGGCAGGGAATCGTTCGTTCGAGCAATGTCGCTGGTCGTGGTTCCCGTTCGGTATCCGTTGTCGAAGCACTCGCGTCGAACGCTCGAGCGCGCGATCGAGGTCGCTCGCGAGCGTGACGCGTCGTTGACGGTCTTGCACGTCGATCTCTACCAGAACGGGAAGAAAGTGACGCGAATCGACCTGAAAACCGCCGTGGAGAACGTGTTCGGACGGCTCGAGAACGTTCGATACGTCGTGCGGACCGGATTCCTGGTCGAGGAGAGCATCCTCGACGAAGTGGCGGCGGAAGACGCCGACGCTGTCGTCATCGGCAGTCAGCAGGCGAGCCGATTACGCCGGATCTTCCAGCGGTTCACCGACAATCCGAACATCGATCGGTACCTCCGGACCCACCTCGACTGCGAGGTCATCACGGTCGAGAGCGCGACGGCCTGAAACCGAGAGCAACCAGGGCTTACGCGGTTCGACCGGCATCCCGCACTACGAACACCGGAATCGAGGCGTTGTCGACCACCCGCTCCGAGACGCTGCCGAGCGAGGTGACTTTCTCTCGGGCGCTCTTCCCGCGCGTTCCGATCACGATCAGATCGATCCCGCGCTCGTCGGCGTACTCGAGAATCGTCTTCGACGGCGTTCCCTTCCTGACGTCGCCCGCGGTCTCGAGGTCGCGCTCCGACGCCCGGTCAGTGACGGTGGCGACGGCGTCTCGGCCCTCCTCCTCGAGTGACTGCTCGAGGTCGGGTCCGGTCTCGTCGCTGGCCGCGGCGGTGATCCGGCTGTCGACGACGTAGAGCCCGTGTACCGTCGCGTCGTTGTCCTCGGCGATGGGTAAGGCGTGAGCCAACGTTTCGTCGATCGTCTCGCTCCCGTCCGTCGGAATGAGGATGTCGTCGTACATCTGTCCCTAGCGTTCGACTTGGCGAGGAATTCAGATAAAGGATCCCCACGATTTCGGGCAGTGGGAGGACGAACGGCTTCGGACCGGCGACGAGCGGCGACGGCCGATCCGACGGGGCGGCGAGCGAAAAACGGTCGTTACTGGTCGGTCTCGTCCCCGCCGTCGGCCTCGGCCGCTTCGCCGGGTCGGTCCGCCGGTTCGGCGGTCGACTCGAACCGATCGGAGTCGGGACCGTCGACGGCCATGCGGCCGACACCGCTGTGTTCGTCGAAGACGTGGTGTCGGTGCGGGTACGCGAACTCGACGTCCATGTCGGCGAACCGCTCGGTGACCGCCGCCTGGACGTCCGACTGGGCGACGCTCTGCTTGTAGGGATGTTGAACCCAGAAGCGCAGTTCGAGCGCGACGCCGTCGTCGGCGTACTCCTTGATCGTACAGAGCGGTGCGGCACCGTACCGCGCACTGCCGATCCGGATATCCGGCCCGCCGGAGATGACGGTGTCGACGGTGCGAGCGGCCCGCTCGGCCTGCCGTCGCGCGGCCTCGAGGTCGCTCTCGTACGTGATCTCGAACTCGACGGAGATCCGCGTGCGCTCGTCCTCCGCGGAGTAGTTGATCACGTCCCGCTCCTGAATCGCGGAGTTCGGGATCACGATGAACGTGTTCTGGAGGGTGAAGATCTTCGTGTACCGGATCGTGATGTCTTCGACGAACCCCTTGTGGCCCTCGTCGGCGATTTCGATCATGTCGCCGATCTCGTAGGGACGGTCGGCGAGGACGAAGAATCCGTTGATCAGACTCCCCACGAGCGGTGCGAGGACGACCGCGATCACGGCCGAGATGACGGTCACCTGCAGGAGGATTTGGCCGCCGCCGAGACCGAGGATGTTGAGGACGACGAGCCCCGTTATCACCAGAACGGAGACTCTGACGCCTCGCAGGACGGTTCGGGTGACGCTCGGGCGTTCGATCCGGCGAGCGACGGTGCGGCCGGCGACCCGAACGACGAGCTTCGAGAGGTACCAGCCGATGACCAACACGAGACCCGCGAGGACGAGCTGGACGACCGTCTCCGGAATACCGAACGGGAGGATGCTCTGGACCTCCTCGGTCGCCGCGCTCTCGTTTTGCAACACCTCGCGCATGGCAACACACTCAGTCGCGGAGTGGTTAAGGGTTCTGACCTTCACACACGTCGTGAGAGACGGTAGCTCGCCGCAGCTAAAACAACCCAATTTCGAAAATAGGTGCTACTCAGAATATAATAAATCATTTAGTCGTCGGGAGCATACGAGCGGGTATGGCACCAGACGAACTTCGCTCGACCGTCGAGCAGGTCGGCGACCGGTTCAATCTCGGCGAGTACGAGATCGACGCCTATCTGACCGTCCTCGAGCAGGGACAGCTCACGGCCAGCGAGATCGCCGATCGAACCGACATCCCACAGCCCCGCGTCTACGACACCGTGCGCAGTTTGAGCGACCGCGGGCTGGTCGAACTGCGCGAATCGCGACCGATGAAGGTCGTCGCGATCGATCCGGGCGAGGCCTTCGAGAACGTCCAGCACTCCTTAGAGGCGATGATCGACGAACTCGAGGCCCGCTACACGGCCCCCGCTCGCGACACGGAGGCCGTTTCCCTCGTGAAATCCCGGTCGACGATCCTCCGGTATCTCGAGGAGGTCATCGCCGACGCCGACTACGAACTCTCCCTCTCGCTGACGCCGGACCTGCTGACGCGGTTCGAAGACGACCTGAAGGAGGCCGTCACGGAGGGCGTCAGCGTGGATCTGATCGTCACGCCGGGACGAGAGGCGCCCGATCCGGACGAGTTCGACTATCTCGAGATCGCGACGACGGCTCGAGCGCGACGCGGGATCACGACTCCGGTCGTCGCCGTCGCGGACGGCAACTACTCGATGTACGCGACGCAGGACGCGCTTCGCGACGATCAGGACCGGTACGGCGTCATCTTCAACCGCTCGGCGCTCGGCTTCCTGGTCTCGGGCTTCTTCGGAACCGTCCTCTGGACCACCGCCGAACGGACCCTCGGCGAGGACGGGACCGCGCGACGCTACCCTCGCAAGTACGCCTCGATCCGGCGCTGCGTCAAGGACGTCATCGACGAGGGCGGCGAGTTCTACGCGACGATCGAGGGGCGGGACGTCGAAGTCGGCGGCCAGCGCATCGTCCGCGGACGGATCCTCGACGTCTCGTTCGAGGTCAGCGAGGAAGTCGCCGCACTCACCCTCGAGAACGAGTCGGGCGAAGAGGTCACCGTCGGTGGCCGCGTCGCCGCCCTGGAGGACGTCGAAGCCCACGAGATCCACATCGGCCGCAACGAACCGCCGGCGATCGAAAACGAGTGATCGGCTGCGCCCGATTCGGGCCGTATCGCCGACTGTCGTTGGCTGTAGACCGGTGTGAGTGCCAGAAATCTGTTGCTGACGGAAAGAGGGCCGGTTTTTCGGTAGTATCGTCGGTGTACAATCGTCGGATACCGGATTCTCGGTGGCGTAGACGGGGCGATCAGTTCGAGCTTCGACTGCGAACGGTGTCGTCATCGCCTGTCCGGCGAAGAACGTCGGGTTTCTGTCCGTCGGGCGGTCACCGGCATTCATCGAACTACCGTATTGGTCGTTCGCCGGCGCCTGCCGACCGTCGATCGCCAATGACTGATTGGCTGGGCACCGACGCCGACGGGAACACGAGCCAGAAATGGTGACATTCCGTTGCCAGTAGCAAGGAGATCGTAACCGAAACGAGATCGCGACACTCACGGTTTATTACACCATTTATTGCCAATATATAAGTCCCATAGCGTGGACGGATCACTGGTCATGGGACGCGATACTGCCGGTCGATCAGATCGTTCCCGCCTGAGACGTCGGTCGTTTCTGAAGGCCGCGTCAGTAACGAGTGCGACCGGGGCGGTTGCCATCGCCGGCTGCCTCGGTGGGGCTCGCGAGCCGGGGACCGTGGTGATGACCGCCGCCACGGACGTGGAGGGGATCATGCACAGTGACGGAGACGAACCCTCGATCCAGCAGGCGCTCTGGGACGCCGGACTGGACGAGGACATCCGGGTCGAGATTCAGACGGTCGTCAGCGACTCCAATCAGCGGATGCAGAGCGCACAATCCGCGCTCCAAGCGGGTCGTGCCCCGCCCGACATCCACATGATGGACAGCGGCTGGACGATTCCGTTCATCCTCCGGGAGCAGACGACCAATCTGAGCGAACACCTCTCGGACGACGTTTTGGACCGCGTCGAGAACGACTACCTCGAGGCGATCGTCGAAACGGCCCGGCATCCGGAGACGGACGATCTTCACGGCCTTCCGCTGTTTCCCGACCTCGGGTTCATGGTGTACCGCCAGGACTACATCGAGGACGCGGGACACGACACGGAAGACTGGGCGGAGGAACCGCCCTCGTGGGAGGAGTTCTCGACGGCCGTCAGCGACGCGATGTCCGAGGCCGACGTCGAATACGGCTTCACGACGCAGGCGGCCGCCTACGAGGGACTGGCCTGTTGTTCGTTCAACGAGGTGATGACGTCCTGGGGCGGCGCGTACTTCGGCGGCGTAGAGAACCTGTTCACCGCGGGGGACCGTCCGATCACCGTCGACGACGAGAACGTCGTAGACGCGATTCGGATGCTGCGAACGTTCATCAACGAGGACGATTCGAACGCGCTCGACGAGTACGACGAAATCTGCCCGTCCTCGATCGTCCAGTGGACCGAACAGGAGTCGCTCAACCCCTTCTCGGCGGGCGACGCGGTCGCCCACCGAAACTGGTCGTTCGTGATGGCCGAAACGGGGGGAGAAGACGCGTTCGGTGAAGACCTCGGCGTGACGACGATGCCCACCGCAGTCTCGGAAGACGAAGCGGAAAACGAGGGCGTCGGCGGCACGACCTCGGCGCTCGGCGGCTGGAACCTCGTCGTGAGTCCGTACACGGACCGCCGCGAGGAAGCCCTGCAGGTCCTCGAGGCCTTCGCGAGCGAGGAAGTCATGCTCACGATCCTCGAGCTCGCGGGGTTCCTGCCGCCGGTCATCGAGTTGGTGACGGAGGCCGAGGAAGACGAGATCGGGCCGATCGCCCGGTACACCGATCAGGTCGAACGGGCCAGTGAGAACGCGATTCCGCGTCCAGTGACGGACGTCTGGCCCGAGCAATCGGCGCTGATCTATCAGGAGGTGAACGCGGCGTTACGCGGTGAGAAAGCACCGGACGTGGCGATGAGCGATCTCAGTGAACGCCTCGAAGGCAGCGAAACGGAGGTGGCACAGCAGAATGGCGACTGATACGGACGTACTGACCGGCGGCGAAGCTGGAACCGAGCGCGAGCGGACCGGGAACTCGGTCGTCAACTGGATGGAGAACCTGAGCGAGGCCGCGTACGCCTACTTGCTGTTACTCCCTGCGTTCGCGTTGCTGACGTTGATCGCGTTCTATCCGCTCATCTCGACGTTCATCACGTCGCTGCGCGAGGATCAGACGAGAGGCGCCGAGCCGCTCGGCGGATTCGTCGGCGTCGACAACTACGTCGACATCGTCACCGGGAACGCACGGCTCGCGAGGCAGTTCCTCGACGTCTCGCTGTCGGGGTCGTTCCCGTTCGTCGACTTCGGAGCGCCGTTCTTCCAGCAGGCGCTGCTCGTCACGTTCGCGTTCGCAGTCATCAGCGTCGTCCTCGAGACGATCATCGGCTTCGGGCAGGCGTACGTCCTCGACCAGGAGTTCAGGGGCCGACGCTGGGTTCGCGTCGCGATCATCCTGCCCTGGGCCGTTCCCATCGTCATCCAGGGGATGATCTTCTTCCTGATGTTCCAGCCCGAAGTCGGCTTCGGGACCGACCTCATGCAGTGGTTCGGGGTCTTCAGCGATAGTCCGCTCGCGAATAGTCGGGACTCGTTCATCATCATCCTCGTGGCCGACATCTGGAAGTCCTCGGCGTTCATGGCATTGCTGATCCTGGCCGGACTCCAGAGCGTCGATCGGAGCCTCTACGACGTCGCCCGCGTCGCCGGGGCGTCGCCGTGGCAGCGGTTCAGGATGATCACGCTCCCGCTCGTGATGCCGGCCCTGCTGGTCGCGATGTTGTTCCGGACGATGGACGCGATGCGCGTCTACGGACTGATCGAATCGACAGCCGGCTGTACCACCGTGCCGTCGCTGACGTGTCTCGTCGTCGAGGCTATGTTCGGCGGGACCCGCATCTACGCGACCGCGGCCGCCGTCGCGTTCGCGACCGCACTGGTCATCGGCCTGATCATCTCGGTGTACGTGGTGTTCTTCCGCGACACCGAGGGGGGACTGTACTGATGACGGACACTCGACACAACGCTGATACGGACCGCACAGCCGAGACGGACGATCGAGCAGCAGTGACCGATTCGCGGGCCGCTCGCCTCCGCTCCGACGGCGGCGAGCCGAGCGATGCGACGCGATCCTCGTCGGCGTCTCGCGCCGACGGCGGTGGGACGGCCATCCTCGAAGACGGCCGGGAGGCGGAACTCGACCGCGGTCCGTTCCAGCAGTGGGCCGCGAACTCGATCGAGAACCCCGAACGCGTCTACCGGGGGATGTTCTACGTCGCGGCGATCTTCTTCCTCTTTACGACGTTGTTCCCGTTCTACTGGCTGCTCATGGTCGCGTTGACGCCGGAAGGGCAGCTTCAGGATATCATCTTTACGCCGAACGGGTTCAATCCCGGAGCGTTCGTCGAGGTGTTCCAGACGATCCCGTTCCACTGGTACGTCTTCAACAGCTTCGTGATCGCGACGGCCTCGACGATCCTCGTCCTGGTCATCGGAAGCCTCGCCGGCTACGCCTTCGGGAGACTCGAGTTCCCGGGCAAAACGCCCCTGCTACTGCTCGTGCTGGTGATCTCCTTCTTCCCACCGGCCGCCTTCTTCATCCCGTTGAACGACCTGTTCAACACGAGCTTCTTCATCCTCGAGCCGATCACCGGGGACGGCACGCTCTACAACACGCCGGGCGCGATGGTGTTGCCGCTGTCGGCCATCTTCATGCCGCTGGCGATCTTCATCCTGACGACGTTCTACGCGCAGATTCCGGACGGGTTAGAGGACGCGGCCCGCGTCGAAGGGACGACCCGACTCGGCGCGCTGTTCCGGGTCATCATCCCGCTGTCGGCACCCGGCGTCGCGACCGCGGGCGTGTTGACCTTCATCGCGGTCTACAACGAGTTCTTCTTCTCGTTCCTGATGACCGACGGCCAGCCCCAGAACTGGGCCCCGATCCTCGAGGGCATTCTCGCCTATCAGGGACAGTACGAAGTGATGTACCACCTCATGGCGGCTGCGAGCATCATCGGGGTCATCCCCGTCGCGATCCTCGTGGTCGTCGCCCAGGAAAAGATCGTCAGCGGACTCACCGCAGGAGCACTCAAAGAGTAACAATGGCACGAGTACGACTCGAAAATATCACGAAACGGTACGGAGAGGAAACGGCAGTCGACGGGATCAGCCTCGAGGTCGAAGACGGTGAATTCGTCACCTTCGTCGGCCCGTCGGGCTGTGGCAAGTCGACCACGATGGAGACGGTTGCAGGGCTCACCCAGCCGACCGAAGGGGAGGTGTACATCGGTGACGACAACGTCACCAAGCTCGCCCCGAAGGACCGGGGCGTCGCGATGGTCTTCCAGAACATCGCCCTGTTCCCGCACATGGACGTCTACGAGAACATCTCCTTCGGGCTGCGACTCCGAAAGTACGACGACGAGGAGGTCCGCCGGCGCGTCGAGCAGGCCGCCGACATCGTCCAGCTCGAGGGGATGTTAGACCGGATGCCCGCGGAGATGTCCGGTGGCCAGCAACAGCGGGTCGGCATCGCTCGCGCGATCGTCCGCAACCCGGACGTGTTCCTGATGGACGAACCGCTGGCGAACCTCGACGCGAAGCTGCGGGTACACATGCGGACGGAGCTCCAGCGACTCCACCGGGAGCTCAACGCCACGGTCATCTACGTCACCCACGACCAGGCGGAGGCGATGACGATGTCGAACCGGATCGCCGTCCTGAACGACGGGAAGCTCCAGCAGATCGCGCCGCCGCTGGTCTGTTACAACGAACCGACGAACCTGTTCGTCGCGGGCTTCATCGGCTCGCCGTCGATGAACTTCGCGGAGGGAGAACTCGTCGAAGACGGGGTTCAGACCCCGAATTTCCACGTCGGACTCGATCCCACGACCGTCCCGAACGTGACGGTCGGCGACGCAGTCACGCTCGGCGTGCGACCGGAGGACGTTCATCTCTCGAGGTACGCCGACTCGCTGTCCCAGCCGACGGCACCCATCGACGCCCGGAGCGACGTCATCGAACCGATGGGCGACGAGGTGTTCGTCTATCTGCTGCTCGCGGAGGGGGCAGAGCGGTCGATGGACGAAGATCCCGCGTCGTCGTCGGGCCAGTTGCTGATGAGCGTCACGCCGGACACGGAGATCGAGGCGGAACAGGACGTCGACGTCGTCCTCGACCGGTCGAAGATCCACCTCTTCGACACCGAGACCGGCGACGCGCTCACACACGACATCACCGACCAGTCCGAACGAGAATCGGGAACGACTCGAACGGAGGCGGACAGCTAATCCCGGCTCACTGACCGACCGGGACGGACAGCACGGCGTCTCGATACGTCCGGTCCGTACCGAGTCGGCGCTCGTTTGGCAACGGAGCAAAGAGGATTCAGTGCATCAATTCGATATAGCGGTATTGGCTGTATCAGTACGAGAACGGACGACGACTGTGGTGACTGCACTCCAATGACATCGAATCGAAACGACATCAGAACAGGTATCGTCGGGTTGGGGAATATCGGCCAGTACCACGCGGAGCGACTCGTCGACCACGGGGTCTCTCTCGTGGGGGGGATGGACGTCGCTGCCGAGGCGCGCTCGCGGTTCGCACGTCGGTACGACGTCGACGTCTACGAAGACCACCACGAACTGTACGACACCGTCGACGCCGTGATCATCACGACGCCGAACAAGTACCACGAAGAGTACGCCGTCGACGCCTTCGATCGCGACCTTCACGTCCTCCTCGAGAAACCGCTCGCTCACTCCTTCGAGAGCGCGACGCGGATCGCCGACGCCGCGAACGACTCCAGCGGCCACTGTATGGTCGGCTTCAACAACCGGTTCGCCAACACGGTTCAGATCGTCCGAAACCGGATCGAGAAGGGGAACCTGGGCGAGGTGACCCACATCGAGGCGAACTACGTCCGCCGCCGAGGGATTCCGGGCCGAGGGTCGTGGTTCACCCGGCGACAGATCGCCGGCGGGGGCGCGCTCATCGACCTCGGCGTGCACGCCATCGACCTCGCCCTGTTCCTGCTCGACTATCCCGACGTCAACGAGGTAAACGGCGTCACACGCGGGGAGTTCGGCTCGAACGACGACTACGCCTACCTCGAGATGTGGGGCGAAGACGCCGGCCCGGCGGGGTTCGACGTCGACGACTCCGCCAGCGCGTTCATGCGGTGCAAGGAAGACCAAACGGTCTCGCTCGAGGTCGCGTGGGCGACCAACCGACCGCCGACCCACGAGTTCGTCGTCCGCGGCACGGAATCGGCCGCGCGGTTCGACCTCCTCGAGGGTGGTCTCAGCGTCCACTCCGCGAGCAAGACCGGTCCCGATCACCTCGAAGATACGTCAATCGAGACGCGTGAGATCGACACTCACTCGCGGGAACAGGAGGTGTTTTTCGACCGCATCGAGCGCGACGATCCGGACGATCGAAGCGTCGAACAGGCCCTCGCCGTCCAGCAGATCATCGACGCGATCTATCGCTCGAGCGACGAGGGCCACACGATCACCGTCGGAGAGTATAGTAGCCACTGAAAGTCAATGCACACCTGATCGCACGACGGCTGTGCGATCAGTGTGTAAATCATTTCAGTTGTTACTATAGGTACCGGCTCTTCGCAGGAACGACACGCGCTGGTTCGAACGGCACACACTTGCAAGTACACGCTTTTCGCCGTCCTCGTGGTACACACCCACATGAAAGTCGAACGACCGCTCGTCCTCGAGATCAGTCGTCACGAGATACCGGTGGGACGGCCGATCACCGTTCGCGTCCGAGACAGCGGGAATCGACCGATCGAGGGAGCAGTCGTCGAAGCCGGCTCGAAACGCGAGCGAACCGACGCCAGCGGTCGATGCGAAATCACGTTCCGCTCGCCCGGGTTCTGGAAGCTGGTCGCGAGAAAGTCGCCGACCGAACGCGTCTCGTACGAACCAGCAGTCTCGCTCGTGCGAGCGATGCCGCGATCCTCGACGGGCCGACGGCCGCGGCGAACCGGTCCGCCGCGGCTGTGAACCGACACCCATCGCGCTGAAACGCCACGCTCCGTCGGACGCTACCCGTTCGCCGGCCCTCGTTTTATTTCGCCGGCCGTCGATCGTCGGTCCGTATGGATATCGGCGTACACACCCCGCCGCTGGCGGACGAATCGCTCGAGGGGGCGCTCTCGTATCTCTCCGAGATCGGCGTCGGCGCGATCGAACCCGGCGTCGGCGGCCACCCCGGACAGGACCACCTCCCGCGTGCGGAACACCTGGACGACGACAGTTCCCAGCAGGAGGTTCGAAACCTGCTCGAGAGCTACGACATGCGGATCAGCGCGCTCGCGACGCACAACAACCCGCTGCATCCGGACGACGAGCGGGCAGCGGAGGCCGACACCGAACTTCGGGAGGCGATCGAGCTAGCCAGCCAGCTCGACGTCGGTGTCGTCACCTGTTTCTCCGGCCTCCCCGCCGGCGGACCGAAGGACGAGGTCCCGAACTGGATCACGGCCCCCTGGCCGCCCGAACACGACGAGGCGCTCGAGTATCAGTGGGAACGGGCCGTCCCCTACTGGGAGGAACTCGCGGAGTACGCCGACGAGTACGGCGTCGATATCGCCATCGAGATGCACCCGAACATGCTGATCTACGAGCCCCACGGGATGGCGCGGCTGCGCGAGGAGACGGGCGAGCGAATTGGGGCGAACTTCGACCCCTCCCACCTCTACTGGCAGGGGATCACGATCACCGACGCGATCCGGTATCTCGGAGAGCGCGACGCGATCCACCACGTCCACGCCAAGGACACCAAGATCTACGAGCCACAGGCCCGCGAGAAGGGCGTCCTCGACACGACGGCCTACGACGACGAGCCGAACCGGTCGTGGCTCTTCCGATCGGTCGGCTACGGCCACGGCGAGTCTCACTGGAAGGATATCGTCTCGACGCTTCGCATGATCGGCTACGACGGCGCGCTCAGCATCGAACACGAGGACTCCCTGACGAGTTCGCGCGAGGGCCTCGAGAAGGCCGTCGATCTCCTCGATCGAGCGATCTTCGAGACGGAACCGGGCGAGGCCTACTGGGCGGAGTGATCGGGACGGGCGGTTTCAGTCCTCGAGCGACCGGCCGAACGAGACGTCCGTATCGCCGGTACCCGATCGCTCGCTGACCTCGACGCGCCCGTCGCTGTGAACGACGACCTCGTAGCCCTCGTACTCGAAGGTAACGCGCGCGTCGGGACAGACTCCCGACGGCGTCTGAAACAGCCTGTCCAGTGCCGCCGGATCGACCACGGCGTACAACGGCTCGTACGCCGGTGGCTCGACGTCGGTAACGTCGACCCCTTCGCGGGCGGCGATCGCTTCGATGACAGCCTGGGTCGGTACCACCGCGCTCTCGGGCGACGACGGCGAATCGGATGCGGAGGACATAGCTGTAGCATCTCCGCTCGAGCGGATAAGGGTAGTGTCGAACGTAGCTGCGTGAAAAAACCGTCAGACGTCGACTGTACTGGCGATATACGTCCGTTCGTGTCGACACCCGACCGGACTCGTTTCGACGAGGTATCACGGAGACCCCCGTCGGCTACTCCCTGTCGGTGTTCGGCGACTCGAGTCGCGTCTCGAAGAATCGCCGAATCGGCGCGACGATGCCGTCGACCGTGTAGTTGACGCCGATGTAGACGCTGACGAGCGCGAGGAGGGTCCCGCCGACGACGTCGGCGAACCAGTGAATCCCCAGATACATGGTGGAGAGCCCGACGCTGACGGCGAGGAATCCGGAGAGCGGAACCCACACCGGATACTTCTCCCGGGTCACCCACGCCAGAAAGAAGACGGTCATCGACAGGGACGTGTGCAGCGACGGGAACACGTTCGTGGGCTGGTTGATCTCGTTGGTGAGCGTCCGGGACTGCGGGAACGCCTCGTACAGGAGCCCCTCGAAGAGCGACGGGTCGACGTTTCGCGGCCCGAACGCGATAAAGAGCGTGTAGAACAACAGCCCGATCGCGTAGTTCGCGGTGAACGAGAGCACGAGCGTCGACAACTCCTCCATCTCCTTGAGTGCGAAGTACGCGACGAACGGGAACAACAGCAGGAACGCGTAGCCGTAGATGTAAATAAAGACGAAAAACGAGGTCAGGGCGTCCGTCTGAAACGACTGGACGACGACGACGGGATCCGTGCCGAACAGCGCCCGATCGAACTCGAACAGATACGGCGTGATATTGTTCCGGAGGACGCGACGCTCGAGTCGCTGGACGACGTCCTGTGTCGACCACCGCAGGAGGAGCACGACCGCGAGCGCAGTGAACGGCAGGAGACAGGTCTGGAGTCGCCATCGAAACTCCCGCAGCGCAGCGACCGCGTTTCGCGGACCGACGATGACGAGCGTCGCGGTGACGAGCATGGTCATCACGGCAAGTACGAGTTCGAGCAGGACATCGAAGAGAGCCATTCAGTATACTCGCTGAGACTATTGCTCCCGAGCCATTAACTCTTTCACAGTTCTCCGCACGCCAGCACGCGTCGCGACTATCGACGACTGTGGTGCCTTCACTCGAGTAATCTACCGTCGTCGTAGCTGTAGCCGATCTCCTGAAACAGCGGCCGGGTCTGCGCCGTATCGATCGATCCGTCGGTGCCGGGAAAGTCCAGAATTTCGGGATTGGGATCGGCGAACTCGTCGTCGGCGTACTCCCACGCATCGTCGCGAATGCCGACGAGTGCAGTCGGAGTCGTCGCCACCTCGGCAAAGCCGTTGAGGACGTCGGTGACGATGTTTTCGCGATCGATCAACCGCGAACAGACTCGCCGGAAGTTCGGATTCCCGAGGTCGGCGGACTGACTGTTGTAGCCGACCATGTAGAACGCGTCGGTCGTCTCCATCGCCGTCGAGACCTCGGACTCGCTCTGGACGTCCTCGACGGTTTCCGGAGGGAGTTCGCTCGCCGTCACGTCGATTTCGTCGTCGATGAGCAGGTCTCTCATCGCACCCGCGTTCGGGGCGACTTGGAACCGAAGGCCCTCGAACCGAGAAAACTCCTCGAGCACTGATGGCCGGTTCGACAGTCCGCGAAGGACGTGGGAGTCGAACGATTCGAGTTCGAGTTCGTCGTCCGTCTCGGCATCCACGAACGCGAACAGTCCGGAGCCGATCGGATTCTCGTTGTCGTGGGTAATCGCCTCCGTCTGACGATCGGTGACCAGTTCCGATCGCTCGGCCCAGATATGCTCGGGGAGCAGTGGAATCGTCAACGCGCGCGCCGCGACCGCCCGCGTCGTGTTGACGAAGTACAGATCGATCGTCCGAGAGTCGACGACGTCGGTCGATTCGACGAGCGTTTGCCGACCGCGAAACCGCGGTGCGGGGATCCCGCCCTCGACGTCGCCCAGAGACGTGTCTTCGATCAGTTCCAGGGTAAACTTCACGTCGTCAGTATCGATCGGTTTGCCGTCGTGCCATACGAGTCCGTCCCGGAGGGTGAGGCGGGTTCGAAGCCCGCCCCCTTCGTCCCACTCGGCACGTTCGGCCAACCACGGCACGTACTTCCCGTCGATCCGTCGCGCCGGTGGATCGTACAGCAGGTCCAGTAGCCCCTCGATCCGGTTCCGATCGACGGTCAGCGGATTCAACCGCTCGGTGAGCCCTTCCCCGAACACACCGATTTCGAGGGGGCCGTCCCGCGGTCCGTTAGCCACGTCCGAGCAGATCTCGACGTATCCCAACGCATCTCGCGGCGGCGTGGGCACCTCGAGACGCTCGCGAGACGCGGTTATTCGGTACGGGTGTGCGACGACGGTAAACGGCGTCGACTGCAGCAGGTAGTCGATCAGTTCGACGAGCTCATCGGGACGGTCGTCTTCGTTCGTTTCCCGTTGTTGCTCGAGATAATCGTCGGCCGCTAACTCGCTGAATCGAAAGGGGTTTTGCCACCCCGGTTCGCTGACGAACTGCGAGTGGAGCAGTCCGTACAGGGCGTCGAGATCGTCGAACCCGCGGTGTCTCGTGACGAATACGTCGTAATCGGCCTCGAGGAGGACGTCCCGGTACAGTTCCGCCGTGGAGACGGGTTCGTGGGTCGCGTCGATCCCCGCGTTATTGTAGTTCTCCCGGAGCCTGCTCGCGATCGTCGCGGCGATCGGATCGTCGTCTGCCGGCACCGTCTTGATCGACAGCGCAACCTGGTCCGGACTGGTGGTTTCCGCCTGTGACCAGAGTCGGTCGAAACAGCCAGCGAGGGAACTCACCGCGGCGACACCGCCGCCTGCAAGGAGCCCTCGCCGGGTCGTCGACGGAACGGCGTCTTCCATACGTCCCCGGATACGCCACCACAGCGTATAGGACTTACTCTCGAGGCGACATCTTGACGAGCGAATGTGACGACCGCTTCGGGACGAACGGCAGGACTCGGCAATCGACTCGAGGTGCTCGCTGGGCGTCTGGATAGGTAGTGAAACCGATTTATCCGATGTGAATATAGTAACGAGATCCTGATTATATTGTCCGCGTGAATATGCGAGCCATAACAATACAGTGTCGTGGTATCGAACCGCACGTGGCTCCCGTTCCCACACGGCCGGTCCGGCCGATCCCTCTCGATCGGTCGACCGCGTCCGAGGAACGGCCACGAGAGACAGCTATGAAACTCGCACTCATCGGATTCGGTCAAGCAGGCGGGAAGGTAGTCGACCAGTTTCTGGCGTACGACGACGCGATCGACGGCGGCTTCGTCGAGAGCGGGATCGCGGTCAACACCGCGACGACGGACCTCCAGGGACTCGAGAACGTATCCCACGAGAATCGCGTCCTCATCGGGCAGGCGCGCGTAAACGGCCACGGCGTCGGTGCCGACAACGAACTCGGTGCCGAGGTCGCAGAGGCGGATATCGACGAGGTCCAGCACGCGATCGACTCGATTCCGACCCACGAGATCGACGCCTTCCTCGTCGTCGCCGGTATGGGCGGCGGCACCGGCTCCGGGGGCGCACCCGTCCTCGCGAAACACCTCAAGCGGATCTACACGCAGCCGGTCTACGGGCTCGGGATCCTCCCCGCGACGGACGAGGGCGGCATCTACACGCTCAACGCGGCCCGTTCGTTCCGGACGTTCGTTCGCGAAGTCGACAACCTGCTCGTCTTCGACAACGACGTCTGGCGAAGCGCCGGCGAATCCGTCCGGGGTGGCTACGACCGGATCAACCGCGAGATCGTCGAGCGGTTCGGGCTGTTGTTCGCCGCCGGCGAGGTCGGCCACGGCGATCACGTCGCCGAAAGCGTCGTCGACTCCTCCGAGATCATCAACACGCTCTCGGACGGCGGTATCTCGACCATCGGTTACGCGAGCGAGACCGTCGAAACGGGCGGTGACGGCCTGCTCTCGTCGTTTACCGGGAGCGACGACGGCTTCGACGAGGGGAGCGCGACCAACCGAATGACCAGTCTCGTGCGCGAGGCGACGCTGGGTCGACTCACCCTCCCGTGTGACGTCGGCAGCGCCGATCGCGGCCTGGTCGTCGCGACCGGGCCGTCCGAGCACCTGAACCGCAAAGGCGTCGAACGCGGTCGGCAGTGGCTCGAGGACGAGACGGGAAGCATGGAGATCCGCGGCGGCGACTATCCGACTCCCGACGACGAGGTGGGTGCGATCGTCCTCCTCTCAGGCGTGACGGACGTCCCCCGCGTCGATCAACTGCAACAGGTCGGGGTCGAAGCCAAAGAGACGACCGAGGAGGTCCGAGCCAACGCCGAAAACGAGTTCGCGTCGCTCGTCGATACGGGCGGCGAACTCGACGCCCTCTTTTGAAACGACCATCCGGAACCCGCTTCCAGCGTCTCGCGTTCAGTTCTCGGACGCCGGCGGGCGAATGACCCGGTCGACAGCATCGCGGAACTGCGGACTCTCTCGGTACCAGAGCCAGCAGCCGACGCCGGCGAGGATGATCGAGTTGGCGACGACCCCGACAGCCGACGCCAGATAGGCCGCCGCGCCGTCGCCGGAGACCGCAAACACGTTCGCCGGGTTGTCGTGGACGAAAAAGAAGTAACAGACGAACCAGGCGTTGGGCAGCAGCGACGCGACGAGCAACGGCGCCCCGTAGGCGTAGTTCTTGAGCCAGATCAGGGTAAACGCGAGTAGCGGGCCGAACAGGCCGACGACGGCCAGAAACGCGGGTTGTCCTTCCGTAAACGTCGCGCCGACCATCGACTGCGCGGCGGCGAACAGTCCTAGCACGATGACGTACGCCACGACCGGCACCGTCACGATGAGTCGAATATCCACGTACTACGGTGGCCACCTGTCCGTCTTAATCGTTATTACCAGCGATCAGATACGTTCGAAACGGGCCGTCACCGTTCTGACGGCCGAAAACCACCGAAAGCGGTCCACACGGGTTGCCGAGACGGTCGAGCGCCACGAGGAGTCGTCCACCGATCCGGCGATACCGTGGCAACTCGCGAACGACCTGTTCGGCGATCTCGAGGAGATCGACGCCAAGTTCGGCGCCGGTGAGGCGGCAGTTCACCGTCGACACCTCGAACGGGACGAGATCGTCGATCGAACGGGCGGGATCGTCGGTCGAATCGGAAGCGATCCGAGCAGTTATCAGTCCGTCAGACACTGATATTGGAACTGGAACGAGACGTTGAATCACGGATTCGTACTGAATCAATATCCCGGACGGCACGCCGTAATCGGCTCATTACCGCCGTCTCACTCGCCAGTGTTAGCGGCGAATAGCTATCAGATTAGTTGTTATTCGTGTTACGAGGAGTATAACGAAACCCGATACGACCAACTAGTCGGGTATGCGAAGTGAGAGACACTCGAACCGGGTATCGACATCGTCACGAATGCGGCGAGCACTCGAGTCGGTGTTCTTCCGGAACGAAGGGCGGACGGTCATCGAGGAGTGCCGACGGTGCGGAACGACGCTCGAGTCCGGCGGACCGAACTGTCCGGCCTGTGGCCGCGACGATATCGTGAAGTATCACCTCGAGTGACGTCGCGTCCGTCACCACTTCGAACGACGTCGTATCCGCCCCACCGCGCCGACGCTCGAACGGCTCGTCACTCGACCGGGAGCACGCTCGTCTCGATCGCGTCCCGTCGACCGTCCAGCACTGCAAAGCGCTCGGCGCGCCGGGATTCGAGCCAGTAGAGCAACCGTTCGGCCCACTCGAGCTTTCGGGCTTTCACCGGATTGACGGTCGGATCGTCGAGGTCCCAGCCGACGAAGACGAGGCGAGTCGCCCCGAAGTGATCGGCGAGGAACGCCGCCCGATCGCCGTCGGTGAACCCCCCGAAGTTTTCGACGGGACCTCGCGGTGCGGCCTGCGTCGTGGGGAGCACGAAGTCGTCGGTGCAGTCGGGAACCACGTCGCGAACCGCCTGGACATTGTCACCGTGTGCGTGGACTGCGACCGGAACCCCCGCGTCGGTCAGTCGACGAACGGTGTCGGGATTCTTGTCGAGATCGGTCACCATGCAGTCGACATCGACCCCGCGTTCGGCGAGCGTATCGGCCGCCGTCGAGGCCGCGAAGACGACGTCGGCGCTCCGCGCCTGCTCGAGAGCCCTCCCGTCCTCGAGCGAGGGCCCGGCGCCGGCGACCGCGACCGTCGCGTCGCGAGCGCTCGAGAGTCGCTCGAGGTCGAATCCGTCGGTCAGCGAGCCGAGCGCGTCGCGCGCTCGCTCGTCACCGGCCCGGTCATAGCCGAAATCGTCCAGAATCGCCTCGTAGACGGATTCCCACTCGTCGAACTCCATATGCCCACTGTGATCCGGAGTCGTATCTGTATTCGGAATGCGGCGCCGAGAGCGGCAGCCGGAACTCGTCTCCGGATCTGTCACCGGTACCGGTTCCAGGAATTGCGCTGGCTTCCGGCGTCGCTGGCGGAGACGTATCACTGGGAAGAACGATTCTGCCGCCCTCGAGTTGGCACTCGTCGGCGTAGTTCCACAATAATTCCGTGTTGTGGGCCGGGGGTCGCCTCCAAAGTACCCCTACCCGGGAGGCCGCCCGGCGTCCAGTTCCCCTTTTCGAAGCCTCCGGCATAAGCTTTCTCTTACCTTAGCATCGCCGCTAGCGAGCCCGCAAGAGCGCTTAGATCGCCGTTTTCGTCGCGTAGACGGTCTGATACGTCTGAAATTGCAGTTGTCGATCCCAGTAACAGTAGTTGATCGTTGTCAACACTGTACGCGTCGGCGTCGTACTCGGCGACGAGGGACGTGAATCGAACTCGATCGTCGCCGCCGAGTCCGGCGATTTCGACGGCCAGTACGGACCAGTCGTCGGCGACTGTCGGGTCGATGTCGCGCTCCGTCAGATGAGTTCGAAGGTCGCGCCTCGAGCGGACGTCCAGCCGCGAAACTGACAGCTCACCGTGGCTGTCGCTCGAACGCTCGGTAAAGGCCGCCCCGATCAGTGCCGCGTCGCGCGTTTCGGCAACGTCGTGGGTTCGGATCACGTGTGCGCCGCGTTCGACGGCCAGCGACGTTGCCGCGAGACTGACCGGCAGTCGCTCCTCGGTCTCGCGGCCCGCGATCTCGCCGAGGAAGTTCTTCCGGTTGATCGAGACCAGTATCGGCCGTCCGAGCGCACGAAACTCGCGCAGTCGGCGGAACGTCTCGCGGTCGTCCTCGAGCGTCTGGGCCTCGCTCCAGCCGCCGAACGCGGGATCGACGATCGTCTTGTCCGTCAAACCGTTCTGCTTCAGGGCTTCGTACACCTGGTCGACGTAGTCGGCCTGGGTCGCCCACTCGGGCGATTTCCGCTCGCCCCAGTCCGTCTCCTCGACCGCTCCCGGTCGCTCGAGATTCGATGGACTCGCCATCTTCGCGACGGCCACGTCGTACTCCTCGCAGACGGCGGGCATCTCTGGATCGGCGAAGCCGGCGATGTCGTTGACCATGTCGAATCCCTGCGAGAGCGCCTCGTCGGCCACCTCGGCGTACCGGGTCTCGATCGAGTAAATCGCGTCCCCGGAGACGCTCTCGATCGTCTCGAGCGCAACGTGGAGGCGTTCGAGTTCTTCTTCGGCTGAGAGCACGTCGAACCGTTTGTTCGCCGACTCGAGGCCGATATCGACGATGTCGGCCCCCTGATCGATGAGTTCCTCGTCGACGTACCGAGCGGCCTCACCGGGGTCGTCGAAGACGCTCGGATCGTATGGGGACTCCTCGCTGACGTTCAACACACCCATGATCCGGGGCGGGTAGTCGTCACCGATCCCCAGCCCCGCCGCGTCGACACTGTTCATACGCGGACTGAGGAGTGAAGCCTGATAGGTACCGCGATTGAGGAACCCGGGCAAAAGGACTGGAACTCGGTAGCGAGTTTCGCAGGCGTTCTGCCGGCGATTACGACCGCGAGCGGCCGTGAATCGACTCCATCGGATCGCCGACACGGCTCACTCCCGTCTCGTCGCGGTCGAAGACGCCGATTCGAACCCACCGTCTCCCGTCGACCGTCGCGATCAGTTCGTCGGTCAGTTCCGGGCGGGCGACGTACCCGTTCATCGTTCTCGGTCCGCTGATCGAGAGTTCGCCGTCGGCGTGGTCGTCAAGCGTGCGCGTCTCGACCCCCGGCAACACCTCGTCGGGCGCGTCGGGGTCGTCTTCGTCCGGTTTTCTAACGTGTGTCAGTCCCGTTTCCGGACGCCCTCGGTAGCGGACGGCGGCGCCCGGTTTGTCGCCGGTCGAGTCCATCGCCCGTTCGAGAACAGCGACGCGGTCGTCGACATCGTCCTCGAGTGCACGGAGCGCATCGTACTGTCGGGGTGTGAGGAACGTTCTATCGACGCTGTCGGTGGATAGCAGCGAGCGAGTCGTTTCGGGATCCCAGTCCGGAAGGGGGTGGTACTGCCCGCCCTCGAGTATCGCGGCGTTCGCACCGTACGCGAGTTCGATCGGATCGGACAACGGGAGCGTCCCGAGGTGACGGCAGTTGGCACCCCGCTCGACGATCGACCGTCCGAGATCTGCGGCGGCGGTCAGCGCCGAGTGAGTGTAATTCACACCGAGTGGCTCACCGTCGTCGTGTCCGATGTAGGCGATCAGTCCGCGATCGTCGTCCGACCGTCGCACGATATCGATACCGGTTCGCGCGCCGGCACTGTTGATGCCGTCGTTGTCGAGAAATGTCGGGAGATCGATCCCCATTCGCGCATCGATATCGACCGTGATCGCGACGCGCACCGTCTCGACTCGGTTCAGAATTCCCAGAAACGGCGTTTCGTCGGTGACGTACGCGTTCGCACCGGTTTCACGCAGCACAGTCGTTATATCGGCGTTGCTGTACTCGAGCGGCACCGTCACCGGAATACAACCGTTTCTGAGCGTCCCGTAGAAAGCGATAAGGAAGGCTCGAGGATTCGAGAGCCGAATCGCGACGGCGTTGCCTGCGGTGATCTCCCTGGCCTGTAGGCCGCCGGCGAACGCGTCCGTCTCCGCCCAGAGTTTCGAAAACGTGGTCGGATCGCTCCCGGCGATAGCCGGTTCCGTTTGGTTCTCCATGACCGCCTCCTGAAGCTGCTTCGTGAGATTAGACATAATAGCGGATGGCTATCGAGGTGCGTTAAGCGTTCTCCACGTACAGTACAAGAACGTCATCCACAAGCGTATGTCTGAATATGCCCTAGAAGATTCGAGATCGATCGATTGTACGCTCCAACAGTGATCGAACGTCCCGAACGCGTACTCGGCACGCCGAAATTGACGCGCCGAAGTCGGGGCACCACCGTACTGGAATCGGAAGAACGTAAGTAACGTATCGAGACCTGAGCACGGTGTACCGAAATCGAACTCACGACACCGCGTCCCGAGCGGTCGTGCTCGACTCCTACTCCTGACCGTCGTCTTCGAGGACGGCCAGCCGCGAATCTCGCAGGAGCACTTTCCTGACGATCGAGGGGTTCTCGAGCAGTCGGTGTTTGGCGTGGGCACCGCGGCCGCGTCCGCGGCCCTCCCGTTCGGACTGGATCACGTTGAGGAAGTTCTGCTCCTGAAGGATCTCCTGGACCCGGCGCTCCGAGAGGACGTCGAAGTCGAGCTGGCGGGCGATCGACTTGTACTGGTTGTAGATGATCTTCGTCGGGAACTCCTTCTCCGAACTGTTCTCGGTGAGCAGCGTCAGCGAGTAGAGGATCGCCTTGGCCTGCTGTGGCGAGCCCTCGATCAGTTCGTTGAACCGATCGGCTTCGGTCTTCTCCTTGGCGTCGCGAACGTGATCCGCGGTGACGCGAGTTGCGTCCTGCTTCTTCGCGATGCGGCCGGCGTTGCGGAGGATGTCGATCGCCTTCCGCGCGTCGCCGTGTTCCTGGGCGGCGAGCGCGGCGGTCAACGGGATTACGTCGTCGGAGAGCACCCCGTCGTGGAAGGCGTCCCGCCGTTTCTCGAGGATTTCGACGAGTTGATTCGCATCGTACGGCGAAAAGACGAGTTCGTCGCGCGAGAGGCTCGATTTCACGCGCTCGGAGAGGTGGTCCGGGAAGTCGATCTTGTTCGAGATGCCGATGATGCCGATACTCGAGTCCGAGATGCGTCGGTTCTCGCCGGCACGGGAGAGTTTGCGGAGGACTTCGTCGTCTTCGAGCATATCGATCTCGTCCAGGATGACGATGGTGACGTCGGTGCAGTGATCGACCGCCTGCCAGAGCCGTTTGTAGTAGTCGCCGGTGCCGAGGCCTCGGTCGGGGACGCTCACACCGCTCTTGTCGGACTCGTTGACGAGCTGGGCGATCGTTTTGACGATCGATGCCTCGGTGTTTTGCTCGCCGCAGTCGATGAAGGCGTACTTGACGGTGATATCGTCGCGCTGTGCTTCGGAGATCACCCGCTGGGTGATCGATCGGGAGATGAGTGATTTTCCGGTGCCGGTCTTGCCGAAGATGAACAGATGATTGGGCTCGCTCCCGAAGATAGCCGGGTTCAGGGCGTCCGCAACCCGCTGCATCTGGTCGTCTCGGCCGACGATCCGGTCCGGCCCGGGAAGGTGCGTGATCTCGAGCAACCGCTCGTCGGCGAAGACCGGATCGTCGTACCGAAAGAGGGGATCACGATCGTCGTTGGCGGACATTGCGATACCGAGACTCTTCTGACTGGATTGAAATAAAGCTATGGACTTCGCTCGCGGATGTAAATGCGACGATTCAGGCACCCGAGTGCAGGTATTCGGCTGTGTCGTGAAAATCAGCTACTTCGCCGACATCGCGTTTCTAATTGACGATCCTCGACGGACCGACCTCGGAACGGAAACACCCCCACCCCCCTCGCGGATGTAACGTGTCGAAGACGATGGTCGACCGGACGAGTGGACGGTCACCCGAACAGCGGACAGTCCGGAAGTCGTTGGAGTCAAATGGAGAGACGTCCAGCGTACCCCTTCGATGACGTATCGACCGATCTAGGCGCGCGTCCCGACGACCGCAGTGCGACCCCCTGTACCGACGAACGCGGTCGAAAAACGTCCGCTCCCCCGCTCGAAAAGACGACATTTCGTAGCAATATCGAACCGTCTGACGCCGAGACGACCACTTCTGGGGACACACACCCCCGTCGCGGATGTAACGCCAAATGGGTGGGTGGGGTGCGAGTGAATTCCTCGATTTGGGCACCTTCGGGACACATCCACCGAGATATTACATCCGCGAGGGAGGTGTGTTCCAGTTCAGACCCCCCACACCTAGATCGGCTTACAAACGCGAGGGGGGTGTGTCCCTCCCACCATTATATGGGTTTCGTCTCGAGAAACACGGCAGAGTGGTGTAATACCCCTCAAAACCCACGGCGCCTCTCGAGTATCGATCCCCTCGATTCGATTCGAAACGTCCGCTGTACTCTCTAAACGACCCTCTAGACTAGTTACCTAGTCTAGAACTAGATTATAGAGAAAAGTAGTAGAAACAGGTTACAGAACTCCTGTCCGTCCACAGATCGCAGTTCTCAACGGATCGTGGACTCGAATCTCGACACTCTCGAATCCCCTCCGGTATCCGTCTACTTCCCCGTCATCCGTCCGCTCTTGTGCAGTCATCCGTTCTCCGTCGGTCCGCTATCTCCTCGTCAGTTGGCTTCCGATACACCGGTTGCCGAAGGCGACGTTCGACGGGACGATTCCGGTCGAACACGGAACCGAAAGGATAACCCGTTTCTCGAGTCGATATCCACCGACAGAGTATGAGCGAGGAGTCGCCCGAACCCGACAGTTCCACTCGCCGCACGCCACCAGCAGTCGCCGTCGTCGACGCCCAGACGCCGGGTAACGTCGGCACCATCGCGCGAGCGATGAAGAACTTCGGCTTCGAGGACCTCCTGCTCGTCGATCCGCCGGAACTCGACCCCGACGGCGAAGCGTACGGATACGCGGGCCACGCCCGCGAGGACATCCTTCCGAACGCGACCGAAATTTCGTTCGATCACCTCGTCGCGAACTACCACACGGTGGGCTGTACGGCGGTGACCAACGAGGACGACCACAGTCACGTTCGGTTCCCGTTCTCCACGCCGGCCGACCTCGCCGACCGACTGGCGACCGTCGAGGCACCCACCGCACTCGTCTTCGGTCGCGAACGCGTCGGGCTGACCAACGAAGAACTCGCCCGGATCGACGAAATCTGCTCGATTCCGGCCAGCGCGGAGTATCCCGTCCTCAACCTCGGCCAGGCGGCGACCATCACGCTCTACGAACTCCGATCGCTCACGCTGTCCGACGAGGAGACGCAGCTACCCGACCTCGAGCGCGTCCGAGCGTCCGAACCGACCATCAATCGCGTCTACGACCAGTGGGCGGCCCTCCTCGTAGCACTCAACCACCCGGAGGAGAAACGCGAGAAGACGATGCGGATGCTACGACGCGTCTACGGGCGAGCGGATCTCACCGAAGGCGAGGCACAAACGCTCCTCGGACTGCTCCGCCGGGCGACGGAACGGCCGGAACGACAGTAACGCCGAAACGACGGCAACTGGAGCGGAACCGATGGCAGCAGATCGCCTGGCAGATAGTTACGAAAGAACTGCGACACTCGGCCACCACAATCATATACTCCTGGTGGACAGCACTACAGGGTAAGCTAACCCACGGCTAAAGCCGTGGCCTTTCACCATGGACTCCCGCTCTAACCGAATCCGGTACGGGCTTGATCCCGTTCGCATTCAACATCCCGGTGTTCAAGCGCACGCCTACGGGTGCGCCTCCCCCGGCCCCAGTTTGGTTCTGGAGGAGTCGATAGCCGACATTCTTCGCAGCATTGTAGTCAGCGTGGTTCGTGTAGCCACACGACTGGCACTCGAAGGAGTCCTGCGTCGGGCGGTTGTCCCTGGCCGTGTGGCCGCACGACGAACATCGCTGCGACGTGTTCGCCGGGTCGACCTGATTGACGACGAGTCCATGTCCGACGGCCTTGTACGCGACATACTCATAGAGCCGTCGAAATGCCCACGCATGGAGACGCTTCGCGCCGGGCATCCGATCGCGGATGTCGGTCAAGTCTTCGAAGGCGATGTGCGAACACTCGCGCTCGTCGGCCTCTTCGACGAGGTCGTTCGCGATACAGTGCAGCATCTGTTCGAACCGGCCTGTTTCGGTTTCGCCAACGCGCTGGATCGCCTCGTGAGCGTACCGCGTACCGTGTTGCTGCATAGACGCACGACGCTTCTCGTATTCGCGGTGCCAGTGGTCGAGCTCGTCGCCAGACCAGAACATGCCAGTCGACGTGACGGCGATGTTCTCGACTCCGAGGTCCACGCCGAGAACCGTTCCGTTCTCGGCTTGTTCGGAGTCGTCCACGTCCGCCTTTGTTCGGACGTGAAGGGAGAACTCGTCATCGGTCTCGCGATAGTGAAGCGTTGCGCCAGTCGTTTCAAACTCGTCGGAAAAGAGGTATTGCGAGTGGGGCGTGTCACGGTTCTCGCCGGGCAGAACGTACTCGACGGTGATGCGCCCATTGACAGTGGACAGCGAGGCGTAACCCTCGTAGAACGTGGCGTTGCGCTGATTATACTCGACGAACGGCGATGTAAACGTCGGCACCGACGCTTCTTTACCGCGCTTCCACTTCGCGACGGTGGACTTGAGCGCGTCCACCGCACGATCCCGGGCAGACTGAACGTGGTTGCTATGCAACTCTGTTCGGTCGCGCACGTCACCGTACGTTTCGTCGTGCAACACCGACTTCCGCATCTCGACCCACTCACCGTCGTACGCAGCATCGACGACGTAGTTCGCAGCGTCGAGGAACTGCTGAATCGTTTCTCGAAGAAGGTCCGCGTCGCTGTCGGTCACGTCGAGTTTGACCGGGACTGTTCGGCGGACCTCCATACATATCACAACACAAGTCATGCACTTAATTATTAATATACGGTGGGGGAGTCAGCCTGCCACCGTCGTTGGTAGCATAGTCAAGCGAACGCCCTTCCTCCCACGACTAACGTCGTGGGTTTCCGCGTTGCTCAACCTATGATCGAGGTCACCCGACGACGGACACTGTCTCTCGCCGGTGCGGGAATGGCAACGCTCGCGGGCTGTTCGGAAACGTCGGACGACGGCGGAACCGACGATGGCGACGACGGCGATGACGGCGACGACGGGTCGGAAGAGACGATCGATCTGGGCGGGGCTCTCCCGTCGTACGCCTCGATTCTCCCCGAAAGCGACCGTTCGACCTACTTCTACGGCGCGATCGATTTCGAGACGATGTCCACCATCACCGACGACGAGGGTGCCGAAGCAGGCGACGAACCGACGGATCCGCTGATCGGGAACCCCATCGTCGTCGCACTGCTGTGTTCGTTCGGCCTCTCGCAGTTCGCCAACTCCCGGGCAGCGGCGTCGTACAGTGCGAACGACGAGACCCCCAGCGGGGAGGGCGAACTCGTCTTCGCCGACGGCGTCTACGCACTCGTCGGCGAGTACGACCGGGACGGCCTCGCTGCCGACCTCGAGGACGACGGATACGACCGCGAAACCGACGAGGAGTCGTACGCGGTCTATACCGACGCCGAGACCGGCGAAGCGATCGGGATCACCGACGAGGTGTACGCCTTCTCCTACCCGAATCCCGACGACGAGTTCGATTCGGTCGCCGCCGTCGAACGGATGGTCGAGACCGCGAGCGGCGACCGAGAGCCGAAACACGCCACCGACGACGAGTTCGAGCGACTCCTCCGGGCCGGCGAACCGACCGGAATCACGCTCGGGCTCTACACCGCCGACGACGAGTTCGCGTCCGACGCACTCGAGGATGACCGGCCGGAAGAGGACGCCGAGAGTCTCGAGTTCGAGTTCGGTGCGTTCGAGGGTGCGTTCGGCGTCCACCAGCAGCTATCGGTCGACGACAGCGACGCCAGCGCCAGTGCCGTCGTCACGTACGCGGACGAAAACCGAGTCGACGTCGATCGACTCGAGTCGTCGCTCGGAACCGAGACGGAATCGCTCGAGGTGACTCGAGACGGGGCGACGGTGTCGCTCGAGGCCGAATACGCCGGCGACTTGGCCTGATCGAACGGACCGACCGATACGACACCTGCGCTGGATCCGAAGACTCGACGCGAAAATTGGACGTGAATCGATCGCTGATTGCTCGGAGCGGACACGAATCGCGGATCGACTCGTCAGCGGGGGACCGTCGTGTTTCGTGGGGAGGGGTATCGCGGTTTTTACGGTTATTCTCCGTTCTCCGGCGTGACCTCGCGCTCGGTCGATCGAGCATCCGTGGACTGCGAGACGTACTGACCCGTCTCGGAGACGGTGCCGGTCCAGCCGCAGTCGGCGCACGCGAACAGTCCCTGGCCGTCGATCAGCGACTCGCCGCAGT
The DNA here is from genome assembly GCF_051351675.1 of Natronorubrum halobium. Classification (NCBI taxonomy): domain Archaea; kingdom Methanobacteriati; phylum Methanobacteriota; class Halobacteria; order Halobacteriales; family Natrialbaceae; genus Natronorubrum; species Natronorubrum halobium. The sequence goes on along the minus strand of NZ_CP195595.1, from coordinate 3,056,642 downwards.
CGGGACAGTCGTTCGTACTCGCCTCGGTCGCCGTCGGTTCCGTCGCTTCGCTCTCCCGCGAACCGGCCAGCGGCGTCGGGAGCTCACCCGTTCGGAGGGAGGCGATCGCCTCGTCCGTCGTGTACGTCTCTTCGGTCCCCTCGTCGGTGTGGGGGAAGACGCCGACCAGTTCGTCGTCCGCGTAGAGTTCGAGACAGAGCAGTGGCGTCACGAGGAGGTCCGTCGTCTCGCCGGTCACCTGAGATGTCTTGGTGCGCTCCTGGAACGGCGGTCGAATACTCACACCCTGATCGGCTGCCCACGCTTCGAATCGCTCGAAACTGTCGAGCGCTTCCTGATAGGGGCTGTTGTCCGTCAGTGCGATCTCTTTCGGCCAGCTACGGAGCAACAGATCGTCGATCGTCCCCTCGGAGTCGCAGGCCTGCAGGGTCTCGATCTGTCGGTCGACTGGCTCGAGCAACAGCGGTGCGCGCACGTGGCAGACGACCGTCACGTCTGTCGATGTCGTAGCTGTAGGTGCTGTCATTGGATCATGTACTCGGGCCACGGTATCCGACTTAAATGTTTCTGGGAAGTCATGTCGTGGCACGGTGCCGAAGTGACACGATACCGAGGTGAGTAACGTAGCCGTCGAGGAACCGGCGCAAGCCGAGCGATTGTCGCTACTCGGCTCCTGTTCCGACGTCGGACGAAGCGGTTTCGTCGTCCGTTTCGGCATCGACTCGATCAGGCCCACCATCCGTTCTCACGTCGATTCGGTCGGTCCCGCCGTCCGTTCTCGCGTCGGACCGCCGATCGAGGGAGATCACCGGTGTGCTCCGGTCCTCGAGTCGCGACCGAATCAGCGCGCGGAACGCCTCCCGTTTGATGACGACGAAGCCGGCGAGGATCGTCAGCAGACCGACGATCGTGAGCGAGTCGACGACCGAGCCGAGGACGAACCAACTCACACAGATCGCGACTGCTGGTTCGGCGTACCCGACGAGGTTCACCTGTATCGCCCCGCTTCGATCGAGCAGTTCGAAGTAGAGCAGGAACGCGAAGACGCCGGAGACGAGCGTCAGGTAGAGATACGACAGCAGTGCCGTCGCGGTCAGCTGGATCGCAGCGGCCGACTCGCCGCGCAGGAACGCCCAGCCGAGCAACACGCCGGACCCGAGCAGCATCGACCAGGCCTGGAGCGTCTCGAGCGGAAGGTTCGATTCGATCGGGCGAACGAGCACGCCGCCGAGGGCGAAGGCGACGGCGGAGGCGAAGACGAGTACGGCGCCGAACGTCGTACTTCCGCCGAGCGCCGCCGAAGACGGCTGGACGACGAGGACAACGCCGATCAGTCCGAGGACGAAGCCGACGACGTCGAGGAGGTTGAGTCGCTCGTTCGGGAGTAACACGCCGGCGAATGCGACCGTCAGGATCGGTGCCGTGCTGACGATCGTCGCCGCGACTGCTCCGGCCACGTACAGCTCACCGAGGTACAATAACCCGTGGTAGAGCGCGATGACGAAGACGCCAGCGACGGCGATCACGAGCCACTCCGAGAGACCGGACGGACGAATCCGGTCGGTGACGACGGCCGCGTATCCGAGGACGATCACGCCGGCCAGCGCGTAGCGGAGTCCGGCGAACAGGAGCGGCGGCACGTACTCGAGGCCGACCTCGATCGCGACGAACGAACATCCCCAACAGAGTGAAAGCATCGAAAAGAGCACCAGTTCACGGTACTCAGATCGAAGCGAAGCGAGTACGGTCATTTTCAGTTCGGAACAGGAGGTCGTATTTAGATCCTTCTACAACAGATCCGATATCGGCGAAACAAGAACCACACATATGGATATAATACGAATCACCCGCCACGAGACGGACTCAATTTGTAGCTCTCTCCAAGTACGTCAGCCGAAGGATATATTCTGCTCCCCGCCGAGCACCCGTGCATGGATGAACGCGACGTGCGACTCCTCAAAGCGATCTCCGAACTCGAGACTGGGAGTCCGGAACGGCTTCATGAAGCAACCGGCATTCCGGTGTCGACGATCCACTACCGACTTAGCAACCTGCGGGAGGAAGGGATCATCACGAACGACCGCTACGACGTCGACCTCGAGGAACTCGGTCTCGGCGTGACCGTCCTCGTCGAGGTCCACGCCGATTACCAAGGCTCCTACGAGTCGTTCGCGGACCGGTTACTGACCGTCGAGGGGGTCACGAACGTCTACTTCACGATGGGGGAGACCGACTTCATCGTCGTCGCCCGGTTGAGCAGCAGCGAGATGGTCGAGCGCCTCATCGCCGAGTTCGAGCAACTCGAGGGCGTCGAGCGAACCGACTCGACGTTCGTCATTTCAGCGATCGAAGAACGCGACGCGCTGCAGAGCTACAGTCTCGAGACGCTGCTCGAGGAACTGGCCGACGAGTAACGACTGCCCGTCCACTACCGCTCTTTCGCGGTCACGTCGACCGTCTCGGTACCGATTTCCAACCCGTCTTCCGCGACGATAACGGTCCCGTCGAACGCCGAACTGGCCGCGTCTTGCATCACCTCTTCGTCCCGATATGGGAGAAGATGTGTCAATACGACCGTTTCTACACCGGCAGCCGCAGCGATTTCGCCGGCTTCCGTCGGATCACAGTGAGTCTGGTGGAGCCCCTCTCGTTTCTCGTCGGGCATCGCTTCCGTGTAGGTGTCCCAGACGAACGTTTCTGAATTCGAAGGGGGATCGGCGGTAACGGGGGCAATACAGCAGTCCTGAACGAGGACGTCTGCACCTTCCGCGAGCGAGATCACGCTATCGCATTTCCGGGTGTCACCCGAGAAGGCTATTTCGTGACCGGTCTCCTCGTCAGTGATCCGATAGCCATACGTTTCGATCGAATGGTCAACGGCACGCGCCTCGACTCGCCAACGATCGGTCTCGACGACCGATCCGTGATTGATCGGCGAGGTCTCGATATCCCAGATGCCTGAGGTCGGATAACCGACGTCTTCGCGGTACTCGATGTCTTCCTCGTAAATATCGTAGAGTGACTCGAGTAGCGAGTCCGTCCACGGACTGGGACCATGGATCCGGAGCGCTCCTTGACTGTCGCCTCGAGCCCAGTTCGCGACGACGAAGTTGTAGAAGTCCGCGTTGTGATCGATGTGATGGTGGGTGAAAAACAGCCGATCGATCGAGCCGGGATTGATACCGTTCTCGAGCAACCGGGTTACCGTCCCCGGCCCACAATCGAACAGCAACTTCTCTCCCCCGACCGAGACGAGAATACTCGTTCCTGCACGGTCAGGCAGTGGTACTGGACTTCCGGTTCCGAGTAGTGTACCCTTCATATGTGTTCCTGCAGTGCGTCGACGCATTCTTCGGACACTCCAACAATGTCCGGATCGTCGAGATCACGCGGATGTGATTTCTCGACGGTTTTGTCGGCGACAATCCGTGCGGGCCGCTGTGAGAGAACGAGTACTCGCTGCGAGAGAAACGCCGCTTCCAGGGCGTTGTGCGTCACGAATACGATCGTCTTCCGCTCCGTCTGCCAGATCTCTACCAGATCTTTTCGAAGCTCTCGTGCCGTAATCTCGTCGAGCGCACCGAACGGCTCGTCCATCAAGATCACGTCGGATTCGACGGCCATCGCCCGAGCCAGCGCGACGCGTTGTTTCATCCCGCCGGACAGCGACTGGGGATATTCGTCCGCAAAGTCGGACAACTCGACTAACTCGAGGTATCGATCGACGCGTTCGTCCCACTCGGATTCGGGGATGCCCATTCCCTTGAGGCCGAACTCGATATTGTACCGGACCGTTCGCCAGTCGAGCAGGCGCGGTTCCTGAAAGACGAATGCCACTGTCGTCTCGCTGTCGGACGATCCGACAGTGACCGACCCGCTCGAGGGTTCTTCGAGGTCGGCGATCAGGTTCAGGAGCGTCGATTTCCCACAGCCACTGGGGCCGAGGATCGAGACGAATCCCCCGGCCCGTGTCTCGAATGAGAGTTCATCGAGGACGTCCAGTTGCGTTCCGTCGGCCTGACGGTACCATTTCGACACCTCGTCGACGCTGATTCTCGTTCCGTCCACCTGCTCGGAGTCGGTTGCGTGGTTCATCCGTGTCATATCGTCACTCGCTGTTCGTCCGTACCGTCCTGCCAGGCGGTCGCCCGACGTTCGAGCGGTTTCAGAATCCCGAACTCGACGAACATCATGATCAGGGTGAAACTCAGCGTCCAGCCAAGGACGCCGACGATCGAGTAGACCTGGAACTGCTGGTTGATCATGTAGCCGACGCCGCTCGTCAGCGCCAGGAGTTCGACCAACACGACGATCTTCCAACAGAGCGCCAATCCGAACCGTGCCGCGGCCAGCATGTACGGCATCAGCGTCGGGATCAACACGTCCCGGAAGATGTCCCACCTCGAGACTTCGAAGGCGTGAGCCATGCTGACGAGATCGCCGTCGAGGGACTGCATCCCTTTCCAGAAGTTGAAGACGATCATCGGTGTTGCGAGAATGAACAGCGAGACGTACGCCGTCATCTCCGCGACGCCGAACCAGATGATCGAGAGGACGACGATACCCAGACCGGGGATCGTGATGCCGATGAGGACCAGTATTTCGAAGAAGTACTCCGCGCGCTTGTACAGTCCCATAACGATCCCGAGTAGGATGCTCACGGTGTAGGCGGCGCCGAATCCGACCGCGACGCGCTGGGTCGTGTCGATCGCGTGAACGAAGAACTCGCCGGTCGAGACGATCGTCGCGGTGAAAACTGCGACTTCGGTGACACGGGGCAGGAAGTGCCCGATGAAAAATATCGAGGCGATCTCCCAGGCCGTGAGGACGACCCCAACCGAGAGCAGTTGGTAGAACAGTTTCTCCTCGAGTACTTGATGGCCGTAGCGTCGCAGTCCGACGCGTTTTTCGGTTGCTTCAGACATCGATGATGTTGTATATCTCGTCGGTCGGTTCCGTCTCGAGAATACCGAGGTCGTACGCCTGTTCGACGAACTCGAGGCCCGATTCGGCGAGGTCGTCGGACCACTCCGTCGGATACGTTCCCGGCAACCGTTCTTTCGCCAGTTCGATCTGTTCGTTACCTTCGAGTCCGATGGAATCGGCGTAGGTGTCGATGACCTCGTCGAAGTTGTTCTCAATGTAGTTTTGCGTATCGAAGACCGCGGCTGCGAAGGCTTCACCGTCCGCTTCGTTCGACTCGTACCACGATCGATCCCAGGCGACGTCGACCGTCGTCATCGGGAGTCCGGTCGTCTCCTCCCAGACCTCCTCTGGATCGAGTACGATTTCGAAGTCGTGTTCGACCAGTGCGTTCGTGATGAGCGGTTCGTGCAGCAAGATCGCGTCGAGTTCCCCGTCCTCTAACAATCCGATGCTGGCGGCGGGTGCGACTTCGCTTAATTCGTAGTCGTCGGGACTCAGCCCGTACTCTTGCTCGAGAATCACGGCGACTTTGAGCCACGCGTCCGCCTCTCTGCTCGCCCAGCTGAGTTCCGTTCCTTCGAGATCCTGTGGTTCGTCAATATCGGAATCGGCTCTGGTGACGACGTACGCGTGATAGTTCATGTACGGTCCGATGAGTTCGATCTGATTGTCGTCCCAGTTACGGGTCGCGACGATCGAACCCATGTACCCGGTCGGAATATCGTCGTTGAGGACAAGTTGCTGTTGTACCTGCGGTGGTGCGGCGAACGCTTCACTCTGTATCCGAATTCCGCGATCCTCGTCGAATCCCTGATCGATGAGCGTCTCCGTTAACAGTCCGGTCGTTCCGCCTTCGGTCGTCCCTTTCGTGATGACGTCCTCGTCTTCTCCGCCGAGACACCCCGCTAACGCAGCGGTTGTTCCGGCGATACTCGCTCCGGCGGCCGCTCTCAGTACCCTTCGACGTTCCCACCGATGAGCGCCAGTATTTCGGTTATCATGGGCCATGATAACACCCATGGTAAACACATATATAGGTATTTCGAATATTGCTATAAGGAATGAGCGATTCTCGCCATATAACGTCCCTATACCTCGATCTCGTAACATCGGACTGTTGTCTATAGGGTATTTATAAGTGGATCCCGTTCGAATAGTCCGAACGTAATTCGTCGTCTCGTCTCGGGTCGACCGAACCGAATACACTACCAGTATTCAGTGAGAGAACCGCTTCCTAGTGGAAGCAGGTAATGCATCCGCAGAACCTATTAAAGTAGAGTACGCCGGAATTCGGATTATTCGAAAGCTTTTCCCCGTCCATGTGGTACCACCACACATGGCCAATCGAACCCGGCCTAGCCAGCCGGTTACGACGACACAGAGTTCGTTCGAGATCCTCGAGTTGCTCAAAGAACGAAACAGGTTGACACTGAACGAGATCGATGCGGAGATAGACCTCGCAAAGAGTACGATCCATCGGCATCTGACGACCCTCGAGGACCTCGGCTACGTAACCAAAGACGGAGACGCCTACCGAGTCGGACTCTGGTTTCTCGACCTTGGATTCTCGGCGATGAGACAGAACGAGCTGTATCAGATCGGGAAAGACCTCGCCGAGAACTTGGCCGAGCAGACCGAACATACGGTCTGGCTGAGCGCCGAGCAGAACGGACTCGCCGTTCACGTTCACAAAGCGGTCGGTGGAAACCCGTTTCAGAACTTCGCGAACGTGGGGAAGCGTCGTCATCTCCATCCGCTAGCCGGCGGTAAAGCGATCCTCGCCTACCTTCCGGAGCGCCGCGTTCGGTCCATCATCGACCGCCACGGGCTTCCCGCCCGGACGGAACACACGATTACTGACGAGGAGGAGCTATTCGAGGCACTCGAACGGACTCGGGAGCGAGGCTACTCGGTTCAGTTCGGCGAGGCGATCGTCGGTCTGAACGGCGTCGGCGCCCCGATCCGACTCGACGACCGTGTCGTCGGAGCGATCGCAATCGCGGGCGCAGCGAACCGGATCCCGAGCGAGAAGATCGACGAAGAACTGGCGGATCAGGTACTGGCGATCGCCAACGAGATCGAAGTCAATCTCCGGTACTCCTGATCGGTGACGGTAACGTTCGATTCCGATCACTCCGAATGCGTTTCAGGCGCGTTTCTGGATCTCCTCGCGGAGCAACTGGCTCACGAGGTCGCCGTCCGCTTTCCCGCGCAGCGCACCCATACACTCGCCCATGAGTCCTGAGAACGCCTGCATCCCTTCCTTTTCGACCTGTCCTTCGTTGCGTTCAACGACTTCGACGACCGCCTCTCGGACCTCGTCCTCGCCGGCCGACCCGAGTCCGGCGGCCTCGGCCGCATCTTCGGCGGACTGGTCGGGATCGTCCGCGAGCGCCCGCAACAGATCCGGCACGCCCTCTTGGGCGAGGTCGCCGCCGTCGGCCATCGCGAAGACATCCTCGAGGTGTTCGCGCGTGAGGTTTTCGACGGCCACGTCGTCGCGGCGCAGTTCGGTCAGCGTCGACTCGAGCGTCGTCGCGGCGAGCGTCGGATCGACGCCGTCGGCCACGACGTCCTCGAACAGCGGCATCCGTCGCCCGTAGGCGACCTGCTCCGCCAGTCCCGCGCCGAGATCGTACTCCGCCTGATAGCGTTCGACCTTCTCGGTCAGCAGTTCCGGTTCGGGGACCTCGCTCGGGTCGGGTTCGACCGGCGGCACGTCGGTTTCGGGGTACATCCGCGCCGCACCGGGCAGCGGCCGCAGGTAGCGAGTCGTTCCGTCGTCGTTCGCCCCGCGGGTCTCCTCGGGGACGCCCTCGAGTGCGACTCCGGCGCGCTCGGCGACGGCCTCGATCGAGCCCTCGGCGACGTCGGTCTCGGCGGCGACGATCGCGACGGCGTCCTCGGAGCCGGCACCGACGGCGTCTCGCAGGGCCTCGACCTCCCCTTCAGTGACCCCGTAGGCCGGCAGTTCGTCCGTGTGGAAGATGCCGCCCGCGCCGTGTCGCTTCGCGTAGTCGGAGAACTCGGTGCCGAGCCGGCGGTCCGGCGCGACCTCGCGACCCACGATGCCGTCGAAGCCGTACAGCGGGACGGCCATCACGGAACCGCCCGAACCGAGAGCCCCACCGATGACGCCGCTGTCCGTCCCCTCGAAGACCTCGCTCACGTCCTGGGTCTCGCCGATCGAGGCCTCTCGATCCGCGAGTTCCTCACGAATCTCCACGAGTTTGGCCTGGCGAGCGACCTCGTTGCGGACGATGTCGTCGATGTCGTCGAGGCTCTGGACGCCCTTGATTTCCACGCGTGCTCCGTCCGCGATGGAGACGTTGACGTCCTGACGAATCGTCCCGAGTCCGCGCTTGACCTTCCCCGTCGAGCGCAGGAGCATGCCGATCCGTTCGGCGGCCTCGAGGGCCTGCTCGGGCGACGAGATGTCCGGCTTCGTGCCGATTTCGACCAGCGGAATGCCGAGTCGATCCAGGCTGTACCGCACCCCCTCGTCGGTCTCTTCGACGCGCTGGGCGCTCTCCTCCTCGAGCATGAGATCCTCGATCCCGACCGCACCGTCGCCGGTCTCGATCTCGCCGCCGGTGGCGATCAGCGTCGACCGCTGGAAGCCCGACGTGTTCGAGCCGTCGACGACGAGTTTGCGCATGACGTGGGCCTGATCGACCGGGGTCATGTCCATCAACTGGGCGATCTCGAGGACCGTCTCGAGCGCCTCGTCGTCCAACTCGTGTGGCGGTTCGTCGTCCTCCTCGACCAGACAGGTCGAGTCGTACGCGAGGTACTCGAACTCGCGGTCGACCTTGCTCTCCTCGAGGGCGGCCTGGTCGATCTCGCCGAGTTCGCTACGCGTGGGGTGCAGGTAGCGCGTGAACGTCCGCGTCGACTCCTCGGGCTCGCGAAGCTCGGTCGGACACTGGCAGAACAGCTTCGTCGCCGTATCGAGTTGCTGGTGGATCTCCAGCCCGGCGACGAGTCCGAGCTCGTCGTAATCGTACTCGCTCATTGGCGGCCACTCGGAGGCGGAGGGGTAAAAAACCGTCCAGTTGCGGTCGGACCGGCGGTGGTGCCGCTGTCGCCGCAGTATTCGACCGCCTGTACGCGCGCGGCTGCCGCCGTAGTTCGGTGGTTTCCGAGAGCGATAGCGGCCGCTCGAAGGTGTTAGAGAGACGGGGTAGGTCAGTCAGCGTGAGTACACGTGGAAACCACGCGTAGTCGAAAGGTGGCTGCCTGACCGTGCCGCCTACCGGCTCTCTCTTCTATCGCTATAAAACAGCTCCGGTAGTCAGGTGCGGCAACTGTCCGATGCTACGCGGATCGCGCTGCGACCGGCGGGGTTCGTACTGGACCAATAGACCCGTGTGTCGTCGGTTCACGATTCCCGTCGCAAGAGCAAGCACAACGGCTACACGCGGGTACCAGCCACGTTCAGGTATGGTTCGGATCTCGACGATCGTCATCGTCCTCGCGATTATCCTCGCTATCGGTCTCATCCCGATCCCCGTTATTCCCGGCGTCGGGATCCTCGTCGGTATCTCGGGAGTCATTCTCGGAATAATCCTTCGACTTCTCGGCTACTAGCGTCAGTCGCTCGAGGACTCCGCCGACATTCCGGACCCCGAGTCGCCGTCCGACGAGGAACCGGTTTCCGACGAGTTGGAATCGGCACGCGAGTACGTCGATCCCGGCCCGTTTTCGACCGCCTCGAGTATCGTCTCCGGTGACGTCTCGATTCGTCGGCTCGGGTCCCGATTCGACAGGACGTCGCTGTCCGTTCGAACTGCAGTATCGCCATCCGATCGAGACCGAGCGTCGTCCGCTCCCGTCACGACCACGACCGAGTCGGCCACCGCATCGACCGTCTCGAGGAGTTGTCTCGAGCCGGCGCCGGTCGATTCGATCACGCTCTCGGTGACAACCGTTACGTTGGCCCCTCGAACGCGGTCCTCGAAGGCCGTGAGATCCGCGGGTGAGAGCGACTCGAACGGCGCGACCTCGAGTCGCTCGAGTTCGAGCGACCGGGCGGTCTCCGCCGCCGTATCGCCCGTTGTGACGGGGCCGGCGGAAATTTCGTGATCGGCTGCCGCCGTCTCGAGTCGAGCGAGCGCGGCCGACGCGGTCGGTCCGGTTCCGAAGACGTGAATTCGGACGTCGCTCCCGTCGTCTCCGCGTCGCGTTTCGGCCCCGTTCGAGCTCGGAAGCGCCGTCACCGTTTCCGTCCCCGTAATCGGATTCTGCGTGACCGCCGCGGTCGCGTCGAACACGTCCGAAAGCGTTTCGCCCGTCAGCACGTCCGCCGGCGGCCCGCTCCGGTAGATTTCGCCGTCGGCGAGCACCACAAGCCGGTCGCAGTACCGCGCGGCCAGATCCAGGTCGTGGATCGCCGCACAGACGGTCCGTCCCTCTTCGACCAACTCCTGGACTAACTCGAGCGTCTCGATCTGGTGATTCACGTCGAGGCTGCCGGTCGGTTCGTCGAGCAACATCGCCGGCGTCTCCTGAGCGATCGCACGCGCGAGCACCACGCGCTGGCGCTGACCGCCGCTCACCTCGTCGATCGGGCGCTCCGCGAGTTCGGCCGTTCGCGTCCGCTCGAGGGCCTGTTCGACCGCCTCGCGGTCCTCGCGCGTCGGGGACGAAAAGCGCGACCGGTGCGGATGGCGCCCCATCTCGACGACGTCGCGGACGGGGAAGGAAAACGACAGCGTCGTATCCTGCGGGACGACGGAGACCAGTCGACTCGAGGCCTTCGAGGACGCCCGATGAACGTCGGTGTCGCCGATCGACACTGTCCCCGAATCCGGCTCGAGCGCGCCGCTGATCGCCCGGAGCAGCGTCGTCTTCCCGGCGCCGTTCGGACCGACGAAGCCGACGAACTCGCCGGGCTCGATCGTCAGCGAGACGTCCTCGAGAACGGAGAGGTCGCCGAAGGAGAGCGACAGGTTCTCGACGGTGATCGGCGACGGGTCGATTCGCTTCTCGACGTCGTCCGCGGCTCTGACATCGTCCACCGCTCCGGTGTCGCCTGCCGACCCACCGTCGTCTGCCGTTCCATCGTCGTCCGGTCTCGGTCGTCGGCTCATACAGAGTGCACCTCCCGACGGGTGAGCAGGAACAGGAAGAATGGCGCGCCGAGGGCGGCCGTGATGATGCCGACGGGGACGATGGGCGTCGAGAGCTCGAGACCGAGGGGGAACGAGAGCGTGCCGAGGCGAGCGATCGTATCGGTCGCGACGAGAAACGACGCGCCGGCGAGGGCGCTGGTCGGCAAGAGAATTCGGTGATCGGGACCGACGAGCAGCCGCATGATGTGGGGGACGACGAGGCCGACGAACCCGATGACGCCGGCGACGGCGACGCCCGCGGCGGTGACGATGCTCGCGAGCGCGAGCAGGAGGAGCTTGGTCCGTTCGACGTCGACCCCGAGGTGATGGGCGTCCTCCTCGCCCAGCAGGAGGACGTTCATTTCCCGGGTGTAGGTGAGCAGGACGGCCACGCCGACGAGGGTCACCGGCAGCGCGAACCGGACGTCGCTCCAGGTGCTGTTGGCGAGGTGGCCCATCATCCAGATGACGGCCCGTCTGAGGTCGTCGCCGCTGTGGACGAGCATGTAGGAGATCATCGCGCCGAGGAAGGCCTGAATGGCGACGCCAGCCAGCAGCAGCGTCGCGACGGGCGTTCGCCCGCCCTCGGTCGCGATCGCGTAGACGAGAAACGCGGTCCCGAGCGCGCCGACGAACGCCGAAAGGTGGAGGCCGCCGAACGGGATCAGTGCCGGAAACGCGATCGCCGCGACGGCGCCCGCGGCGGCACCAGACGAGACGCCGATGATCGACGGATCCGCGAGCGGATTCCGGAAGAATCCCTGCATGACGGTTCCGGCGGCGGCGAGTGAGAATCCGACCGTCGCCGCGAGCGCGATCCGAGGCAGACGGATGTTCTCGACGATGTACTGGTGGCCCCCCGGCACGTCGAACGAGAAGACCGAGGTGTACTCGAATCCGGGGACCGGAACCGTGATGCCGATCCACGGAACGGTGCTTTCGGTCAGAATGATACTCGAGGGGACCGCGACGGCGTTCAGCGTGGCCATCGCGACCGTTAGCGGATCGATCCTGACGGAACCGAGGGCGGCGCTCCCGACGACGACGGCGACGAGCAGGGCTGTCAGCCCCACCGACCACGCGGCGGTTCGGACCGATCGCTCCATACATCACAACCTCGATTGGAGTAGGCAAATATTTGTTGAAGTAGCGGGTGACGTACGGACGATGCGACAACAACTGACCGTTCTCGTGGCCGTCTTACTCGCGGTTTCCGTCATCGCCCCCGTCGTGGGTGCCACCGGCGCGACTACGGGTGCTGCGGTACAGGATTCGGATGCACAGTGTGAGTATCCGCTCACGATAACCGACGCGTCCGGCGAGGAGGTCACCATCGACGACGAACCCGAGTCGATCGTGACGCTCTATCCGGGTGACGCGCAACTCGCCTACTCCATCGGCGCCGAAGACAAGGTCGTCGGCATGCCGATCGGTCAGTACACCGACTCGCTCGACGCCGGCGATCGAACCGACATCAGCGAAGACGACGGAGTGACCCCCGACGCCGAGGAAATCGTCGCGCTCGATCCCGACGTCGTACTCGCTGCCAACATTGCCCTCAGCGACGAGGATCTACTCGAGACGCTCGAGGACGCCGACATCACGGTCGTCGTGCTCGACACCGCGACGTCGATCGACGACGTCTACGACAACGTCCGTACCACCGGCGAAGTGACCGGTGAATGTGAGAGCGCCGAAGAAACGATCGAGTGGATGGACGACCGACTCGCGGTCGTCGAGGACGCGCTCGAGGACGAGGAGGCACCGCTCGCGTACTACGACAGCGGTGACGACGGCGCGACGTTCGGTGCGGAGACGTTCCAGCACGACGTGCTGACGGCGGGCGGTCTCGACAATCTGGCCGCCGAAGCCGGCGAGGAAGGGTGGGTGATGATGAGTCCGGAGACCGTCGTCGACGAGGATCCGGAGTGGATCGTCTACCCCGACCGTGAGGACTCCCCACCGTCCGCGGACAATCTGGAAGAGACGACGGCCTTCCAGGAAGATAACATCCACGCAGTCGACGACAACGCAGTGAGTCAACCGGCTCCCGACGTCGTTTACGTGGTCGAATCGCTCGTCGAGACCGTCCACCCCGACGTGTACGACGAGATCGAGTCCGACCTCGCAGAGGTCGACGAAGCGCACGGAATCGGTGACGACGCGAACGGCGAGGACGACGACTCGGACGACGCAGAAGCGAGCGACGACGGCGACGACGACTCGATCCCCGGCTTCGGCGTTTCCGCCGCGGTCGCCGCAGTGCTCGCCGTCGCCGGCTTCCTCCTGCACCGTCGATAACCGTCTCACTAGCGTCTCGTTTTGAAAAGTGTTTACTCGTCGGCTGTTCGAGATGAACGCATGGTCGAGAACGTCATCTGGCCCGCCTATCTCGATTCGGGCCTCTCACGGGCCGAGGGCCGGCGCGTGTCCGAAGATCTCGCAGTCGAAGAGCCGACGGTCGACGAAATCGCCAAGGCGGTCCAACAGATCGGGTACGACGCCACGATCGAACGGGACAAGGCCTACTCCCGGGAGCACTGGGCCGACCGTGGCCGCGTCGTCATCCGCGGGGCCGACGACTCGTCGAAGAACGACCTCGTCCAAGCCGTGGCGGCGTACGTCGTCGCGATGCGCGAGTGAGATGCGCCGGGTTGGCTCCGTCGTCCGAACCGCACAGGGACTCGCCGTGTTGCGGACGGACGACACCGACGGAGATAGGAGCGCGACCGGCTCGAGCGATGCTGTCCACGACGAGATCGGGACGATGGTCCTGGACGACTCACTCGAGACCGTCGGCCGCGTCGTCGACGTGTTCGGCCCCGTCGATCGTCCCTATATCGCGGTGACGCCGGACGCCGGCGTCCACCTGCCGTCGCTCGTCGGATCGACGCTCTACGCGCGATAGGCCGCCGACGGGCTCGCATTCGTCGCTCGAGACCCGAAAAATCCACCGCCTCGGCTCCGTTTTGCTCCGGTTCGGCTCTGGGCGGATCGATTCGTTCGTCTCGAGCGCAGACGAAAACACCCATAGGAGCGGGGTGCAAACGCCGCTTCATGAACCATCGGACACGCGTCTACCTCGCCGTCGCGTTCACCGTGGCGCTCTTCCTCGGCGTCCAGTTCGGCGCGCTGGCGCTGGTCGAGCCCTTCCAGGAGGCCGGCCATCAGGCCGTCGAGGATCCCGACGACCCGACGAACAGTGCGGTCTACTTCGGTATCATCCTCGGCGCGACCGCTCTCATGCTCGTGACGTTCAAGTACGACGCCCAGTGGCTCATCAAGGCCATGATCGTCGGCGTCAGCGTGATGCTCGCCTGGTTCGTCTTCGCCGAACTCGTGCCGCCGGTCGTCACCGTCGGCGAGGTCAACGCCCTCGCCGCGCTCGCCGCGCTCGCCGTCGGCGCGGCCCTCCTGTTCTACCCCGAGTGGTACGTCATCGACACCACCGGGGTCGTGATGGGGGCCGGCGCCGCCGCGCTCTTCGGGATCAGTTTCGGGCTCTTACCGGCAATCTTGCTGCTCGCCGTCCTCGCCGTCTATGACGCCATCAGCGTCTACCGCACCGAACACATGCTCGATCTGGCCGAAGGCGTGATGGACCTCAAGATCCCGGTCGTGCTCGTCATCCCGACGAGCCTCTCCTACTCGTATCTCGCCTCGGGCAGCACGGACGGGGTCCTCGAGGACCACGAGGATGACGGTGCCCAGAGCGGTGATGACTCGTCCCAGACGGACGGTTCGAACGCCGACTCCGACAGGGAGTCGAGCGCGGACGACGGTAATCCGGCTCTCGGCGATAGCGAGTCCGCAACTGACACCCAAGATCGTGCCGACGGCGAGACCGAGACCGACGAGCTATCGGAAGAAGAACGGGAACGCGACGCACTGTTCATCGGACTCGGTGACGCCGTCATTCCGACGATTCTCGTCGCGAGTGCGGCCTACTTCCTCGACGCCGGAGCGATCGACGTGCCCGGAATCGCGTTGAACGTCCCCGCCCTGGGCGCACTGGTCGGCACCATCGCCGGCCTCCTCGTCCTCATGTACATGGTTCTCAAGGGACGACCGCACGCGGGACTCCCGCTGCTCAACGGCGGGGCGATCGGGGGCTACCTGCTCGGTGCACTCGCGAGCGGCCTCACGCTCACTGCCGCGCTCGGACTGTAGTCCGGTTTCGCGCTGCAATCGACTCGAGGGTTGCTAGTTTGCGGACGGAAACTTGTTCGAAGACGCATCGATCGCTCGGGGTCGCACACCGTCTCGATCGTGAATCGGGTCGACGCGGACCGGACCGGATCGAAATCGGCACAGACAAGAATCGAATCCGTCCGCGGGTACGCGTTATCCGTCTCGAGTTACTCGCCGTCTTCGCTGCCGTCGTCGTCGTCCTCCGATCCGTCACTCTCGGTCTCCTCGACGATGTCGACGTCGACGTCGTCCCCGTGTTCGATGCCGGCGACCATGGTATCGACGGACTCTCGCTCGTCGTCCAGCGGCACGTCGTCGTCGTCGGGGTAGACGGCGATAACCACGAGGTGGTCTTCGTCGTGATCGGGCTGGGCGACGTCCACGTAGACGTCGATACCCGTTTCGCCCTGTAGCGTCGCCGTCCCTTCGTACGTGTCGAGCGAGATCCTCGACTCGAGATCGTCGACCTCGATCGCTCGCCCGCCGACGTCGCGGTCGATCTCGAGTTCGTCGTACTCCTCCTGGACGTACTCGGCGAGTTCCGCTTCGCTCATGTCTCCGACCGGGTTGAAACTCTCCCCCGCGACGGCGACCTGTGGCGTCGAGACGAGCGCGAAGACGCCGGCATCCACCTCCGAACTGAGGCCGGCGAACGGAACGTCGATGGTCCGCGTGTACTGGCTGATGTAGTTCGTGGCCTCGACGTTCTCGCCGGCGAACTCCCGCTCTTCGACCCGTTCTTCGGTTCCCTGATACTCGTAGCCGGCGTCGTCTGCGGCGCCTTCCGAGACGCGGATCGGCGACGCCTCGAACGTCGTGGCGTCGTTGAGAAGACCGCTGACACAACCCGCAGATGCACCCGCGGCGGCGGCCGCAGCCGCGGCAACGAACTGTCGTCGATTCATACTAGTCGGGTCGACCGTGTTCTCGAACAAAAAGCTCGTGGTCTTCGTCACGGGGTGGAATACGCTCATTCCGGGCCGTTCAGCCGCCCTGGAGCGCCCCTCCGCTATCATCGTGGCACGCCCTCCCAAGACGGCACGTCGTGATGGGCGACGCTGAACTCGTTCCCAATCGAGACAGGGCTGTCGACTGACGCTACTCGCCCGAGGGTAATCGATAGCTCGCCCCGTCGTCCGTATCCTGCACCTCGATGCCGAGCGCCTCGAGTTCGTCGCGCAACTCGTCGGCACGGTCGTAGTTGCCCTCGGCGCGTTCCCGCTCGCGGACGTCGAGGACGAGGTCGACGACGTCGCCCGCGAGGTCGGCCGTCCCCGTCGTCTCGCCGACGAAGGAGAGGCCGAGCACGGCACCGAGTTCCTCGAGCGCGTCGACGGCCCGCCGAAGCCCGCGGTAGTCGAACTCGTCGCGATCCTCGAGATGCGAGTTGACCGCCGTCGTGACCGATAGCAGCGCCGACTGGGCCTCTCGGGTGTTGAAGTCGTCGTTCATCGCCGCGACGAACGATTCGCGGGCCTCCTCGACGGCCGCCCGCAGCGACTCGTCGTCGATTTTCGTCCGAGCATCGGTGGAATCGACCGCCTCGACGGCCGCCTCGTAGGCGCGCTCGAGTCGGTCCCACCGCTCCTCGGCCTCGGCGATCGTCTCGTCGGAGTAGAGCTGTTTGCTGTTGTAGGAGCCGGCGGTCAGGAACGTCCGCAGGACGTTCGTCCCCCACCGGTCGACGGCCTCGTCGACGGTGACGAAGTTGCCGAGACTCGAGGACATCTTCTCGTCGTCCATCTGGAACAGTTCGCAGTGGAGCCAGTAGTTCGCGAACTGCTGGTCGGTCGCGGCCTCCGACTGCGCGATCTCGTTTTCGTGGTGGGGGAAGACGAGATCCCGTCCGCCGACGTGGATGTCCAGCGTCTCGTCGAGGTGGGTCATGCTCATCGCCGAGCACTCGATGTGCCAGCCCGGCCGGCCCTCGCCCCACGGGGAGTCCCAGGTCTCTCCCTCGGGAGCGTGATCGCCGTGGTCGACGCCCTCGTGACGGTGCTCGTGGACGGCGTTCTCGTCGACGCCGCCGGCCTTCCAGAGCGCGAAGTCCGCGGGATGGCGCTTCTCGGTCCGCTCGTCGGGGTCGCCCTGGGACTCGATCTCGTCGAGTTCCTGGTTCGAGAGTTTGCCGTACTCGTCGAAACTGGTGACGTCGAAGTAGACCGAGCCGTTGGATTCGTAGGCGTAGCCCTTCTCGATCAGGGTCTCGACGAGGTCGACGATCTCGGGGACGTGCTCCGACACGCGGGGATAGACCTCCGCTCGGAGCAGATTGAGCGAGCGCATGTCCTCGAGCGTGCGT
Source organism: Natronorubrum halobium (assembly GCF_051351675.1). Taxonomy (NCBI): domain Archaea; kingdom Methanobacteriati; phylum Methanobacteriota; class Halobacteria; order Halobacteriales; family Natrialbaceae; genus Natronorubrum; species Natronorubrum halobium. Next base: position 3,039,110 of record NZ_CP195595.1, on the reverse strand, counting down.
TCGATGTAGGTCTTCGCGACATCCGCTTCGTCCTCGCCGAGGTCGTCCTCGCCCACGCGAGCGACGATCTTCTCGTTGACGTCGGTGAAGTTCTCGACGTGACGGACGTCGTACCCGAGGTACTCGAGCCAGCGGTGCATGACGTCGACGTGGACCCACGACCGCGCGTGGCCCAGGTGTGGCGGGTCCGAAACCGTCAGGCCACAGTAGTAGAGGAGAACGTTCTCGGGATCCTGTGGCTCGAACGGCTCTTTCTCGCCCGTCAACGTGTTCGTCACGTGCAGGGTCATGACGCCCACTTCCCGCGGCCGAAAGTTAAAGCGTGTGATGGACGTTCGACGACGACTCGGGTGCGTTGGCGCCCGAACGGGGCTCGTCGTTTCGTCTCGGTCACGTCGGTATCTGACAGTCGCTTCTGACCGTGAAATGACGGCGAGACGGAGAGTAATAGACAATTATTCTAATTAGTATAGAAATCAATAATATTCAGTAACGAGTAATATAATTTTACCTCGCAGAGTGATCCGGTAATCCTCTCTAACCGAACAAAACTCGAATGAAACGGCCAAAATGGGTTGCTATGTTTATGCCCGGGTAGTCGGTACGAATTTTCGATCCTGGTGTGAAACCTCCCGGTACTTCGACCACTCGTAGCAGACGAGTGATGTAATGAGTTGTTTCACACCGGAGACGTATCGAAGGCGATCACGTATGAGAGGATTACTACGGAAATCAGGATTCGACGGGCGGACGAGTATCGAAATAAAACAGCGTTACCTCCGCCGTTCAGAGTGATGCATCGTCGACGGCTTCGTTCGGCGATGGTGGTTTTGTTCGTCGTACTACTGGCGTGTACCGCGAGCGCGACAGCAGCCGATACTGCCGTCGACTCGACTGACGAACTGACCAGCGACGACCCAGCCGTCGAGAGCAATGCCGAATCGGTCGCCGGTAGCGACGATAGTGAGTCGACTGATGCGAACGACGAGCCGGAAGCCGAACCGAACGATGAGCAGGCCACTGATTCCGGTGACGAATCGACGGCCGAACCGTCGGCCGATAGCACACCGATTGATGACGGTTCCGACGCCGCTGATGATCCCGACGCCACTACCACTGACGACAACAGCGACGGCGGTCCCGATACAGACGATGGTGACGCTGGCGACGACACTGATTCAGCGGTGACCACCGACACGGCCACTCCCGATGCCGGGAGCGAACCGGCCGACGGCGGCGATGGGGCATCGTCGTTCACACCTGACGACGCTACAGCGCCAGTGGACGCAGAGCCGGCGGAAGCCGACGAAGAGCACGAACCAGAACCCGCTAGTCAGGAAGATTCTGACGACGATCCCGACGGCCAGCCGGACGACACCGGTGAATCCGACGAGTTCGGCGCAGATCGTTCTCTGGGGTCGGGCGCTGTAGCCGACACCGGCAACGAATTCGTCGCCGAAGACGACACGCCCGAGGAGTCTATCGACGAAGGAAGCGCTTCCGATACCGTCGAAAACGAGTCACCGGCGCAACCCGCCGAGGACGACCCTGCTGAAGGATCGGTCGAAGGCGGATCGACGACCGTCGACGACTCCATCGGCGATTCGGTCGAGCGAGTTTCGGAGCAGCCGACGCAGGACACTCTCTCCGGCGAGTCGGTCGATACGGAATCGGCGAACCCGGATTCGACCGGGGAACCGTCTCCCGTCGACGAAACTCGGCCCGCCTCGAGCGACAAACCCGAGACGGCCGACGGCGAACAGCGTACCGAATCGGTCGAGGAGCACGCGGAGTCTGTGCCTGACACCGAAGGCGAGCCGTCCGCTGCGACTTCCTCGGAATCGACTGCTGACGACCGGTCGGGAGTTGATTCGACCGGCGACTCCACCGAGGTCGATAACGACGGGGACACGGTCGAAACCGACGAGGAAACGGTCGAAACCGACGAGAACGACGAACCTGCCGCCGCGCCCATCGATGAGACCGACGAATCCGAGGAAGGCCTCAAGGGGCTCACGCCCGTCCTTGAGGATACAGCGGAAACGGCGGATGGCTCCGACGGGGTCGACGAAGACGCTGCCGAAACCAGTGGTGAACTCATTGGAGACGGCGGGGATACTCCCGCAGTAGCCGACGAACCCACCGACATCCTCGAGGAAACCGAGCCACCGACGACGAACGAGACGGCTGTCGACACTAACGACACCGACAGTGGACCGGCGTCGACGACCTCGAGTGAACCGTCCGAGCCAACGGACACGGCTGTTGGGAACGAAGACGCCGGGTCCCAGAACGGGGACAGCGAACTCGCGCCGCTGACGGACGTGACCGAGACTGTCGAGTCCGAGACTCGAGACGAGCCAGCGGACCGACTGCAGGACGAGCGTCCCGCCGAAATCCCTGGTGAAAACGGGATCGACGTTGCCGACACGGCTCCCGGAATCGTCGACCCCGACTCGGGTGACTCTCCCACGCTCGACGCAGAGGTCCTTCCAGCCGACGAAACCGATGTCGAAATCGCCGACAGACGTGACGACATCGAGAGTTCTACGAGCGAGCGCGAACTCGAGAACGTCGTCGACGACAGTTCCGGTTCGATCATCGACGGCAGTGCTGGGACGATTCTCGACGGGAGCGACGAGTCGACTCTCGACGGCCCTGTTGAGACCACGATCGACGATGCAGTCGAGTCGTCCGCGAGAACGACCGAGACGCTCGAACCGAACGGCACGCGTCCGACGACCGTGCTCGACTCGTCCAGATCCGTCGTCGACGAGTCCCTAAGATCCGTCGTCGACGAGTCCCTAGACGCGCCGATCGGCTCGCTCGAGGAGGGCACCGATCTGACCGAAACCGACTCTCCGGTGACCGGGCGGATCGACGACACAGTTGGTGTCGACGGAACTCTCGAGACCATCATTGGGCCAACTATGGAAGCGGTCGATGAGACGAATCTGACCGTAACGGCAGGCGACGACACCCGCATCGGGACGACAGCGGAGATTACTGACGGGCCCGCCGTCGGAGTCACCGCCGAAACAGTCGGCGACACCGGCGTCGGAATCGCAGCCGAGACGACCGACGGGGTGGTCGTCAATCTCTCCGGCGAGACGGTCGGTGATACGTCGCTCGGGACCACCGGCGAGACGACTGACAGACCCGGTCTCCAAACGACTGCAACGACGGGCGGTGACAGCGGTCTCGGATCGGGTCTCGAGTCGAACACGACTACCGACCTCACGGACCTGACCTCGAGCGACCGAATCGGTGCCGGTCTCGAGTCGTCCACCTCGGTCACCGCTCCCGGTCTCGACCCAGTCGGTGGTCTCGGGGTGACGGCAGACGGCGCTGACGGCAGCCTCTCGGCGACGACCGATCTCCCGTTCCTCGAGTCGCCGGTCAGCGTCTCCACCGATCCCGGCGGCCATCTCGAGTATGCAATCGATCCGACTCCGAGCCGCGGAGACGCGACACTCCTCGACGTCCGCGTGGGTGACACGTCCATCGCCGACGTTCGACTGGGTGACCGGTCGAGTGCGGCTATCCGGATCGGCGACGCGACTGCGGCGATCGAGGGAGGTGACTTCCTCGAAATGACGACCGACCGGCCGACGGTCAATCCGTGGTCGTTCGGTCCAACAACCGGTGCGTTGCCACTGTCGTCGCAGCCCGGTCTAGTCGTCAACTCACCCGGTACAGCTATCGACTCGCCCGAGACGATAGCGGCGAGTAGCGAGTCTGTCCCCTCTGTTGACGAGAACAACAGTGTCTCGACCGCTCCTGAAACTCCGACCGGACCCAGTGTCTCGACCGACGGTCGCAGCGAACCCGAGACCGTTCGGTTGCAAGACGGGGACGACTCCAGTACGGTCGGTTCGTCGCCGGCCACTGGCGACGACGGTGATGATTCGACGGCACCTCCAGCGGCAGACACCGAGCCACGCGGAAGTCAGTTCCCGATGCCGGACGAGACGGGCACCGGTCTCGTGGCGCTGCTGCTACTCGGCGGCGTCGTGGTTGGTCGATCGTTCACGACCGCGTCGACGGCGTTCGTCGGCACCTCCGCGACGACGGTAACGCTCCAGCTTCGGACCCTGTTCACCGCGGCCCGTCGCTGGCTTCGGCAGCTGCTCTTGACGTTCGGTCTGTTCGGGTACAGCCGATACGACGACACCGACCCGCTCGAACACGAGAAACGGGTAACCCTGCACGAAACGATCGAGGCGTCGCCGGGGATCAACCTCACCGACCTAACCGACGAGACCGGCGTCTCCCGCTCGACCGCACGCTATCACCTGCGGGTCCTCGAGCGCGAGAACCTCGTCGTTACGTCGAAGATCCGCGGCAAGCGCCGGTACTACCTCGTCACCGCGGACGATCACGAACTCGTCGCCTCGATCCGGGACGAGTCGACGGCCGCGGTGCTCGAGGAACTCGCCGACCGCGAATCGGCGACGGGGTCGGAACTCGCCGACGAACTCGGGCGCGATCCGAGCACGGTTACGCATCACCTGAGTCGACTCGAGGACGCCGATATGATCGAACGCGAACGCGACGGTCGAGCCGTCGTCAATCGACTCACACCGGATGCGCGGACCGCGTTAGCGATCCGAGAACAGGAACCGCCGCAGACGACGCAAGAAGAGGTCGCGGGGCCGGAGTCTCCCTCGAACGTGGCCGACTGACGATCGGTTCCGGTAGCCGTTCGACTCTTGGACGGATCGGTCAGAACCCCTTTTTCTATCGGTGTTATCGTCCCGAACGAGATGATCCGAGACGACGCGACCGCCACGACCACGACGCCCGCAACCGATGCTGTCCTGCAGTTCACCTCGCTCACCGAACCCGAGCCACCGGCTCGCTGTTTGCGGGTTCTCGACTGTCTCGAGTCCCTCTCGGGGACGGCGACGGTCGGCCGACTCGCCGACGAACTGCTGTCGCTGGACGAGTCCTCCGTCAGCGACGCCGAAACGGCTCGAATTCGACTCCACCACAGCGATCTCCCGCGACTCGAGAACGCCGGACACCTCTCGTACGATAGTACTCGAAAGCGTGCGCGGTTGCGCCGCTGACGGCCGTTATCCGAAGCGCCGCTACTCGACGGGAACGGCCTCGAGCGCACCCTCGACCGCTCGCAGCGCGTTCGCCCCCTCGAGGCGGTCGACGACGACGACCAGCGACTCGCCGCCTACGGCGGCCGCGGTGGCGGCGATCCCCTCGACGAGCAGTCGCTTGAGTACCGCGGCGAGGGCGGCCGCGTCGACGTCCCCCGTCGCGACGATCGCCGTCCGATCGCCGTCGCTGGACCCGAACGCCGTCCCAGCGACGGAAACCAGCGCGTCGTCCGATCCGGCGTCCACCGGACCGATGCCGCTCTCCATCCTGACCCGCACGCCGCGAGCGTCACGATCGTACGCCGACAACTCCTCGGCGTACCGGCGCAGCGCCGTCGCGACCGCGTCGATCTCACCGTCGACCTCGAGAAACCGGGCGGCGGCGGTGTAGTTCACGATGCCCGCTCGCAGCGCCGTGCGGAGAAACGGGTGGGAGTCGGCGGCGCGCCGCGTCTCGGCTGCCAGTGACATACCACAAGGAGCGAGCCAGGTCCGTATAAATTCGACGACGACGGCTGGACTCGAGGTGCCGTTCCAGACCGGACTCAGACTGGGCCGGCAGCCCACGGTGAGTCGATCGGACTGTGTCGGGTACGACGGGATTGCGACGGTTCGATCCGGACCGCGATGTTTTTGCCTCGAGCGACCGACCCACGACCATGGAACTGGACGATATCGAGGATCTCATCGAATCGAACCTCGAGGAGGCGGAGGCGACGGTCACGCACGCACGCGACAAACACGACGACGATCATCTCGCGGCGACGGTGGTCTCGCCGGCGTTCGACGGCGTTCCGCTGGTACAGCAACACCAGCAGGTCTACGACGCCCTCGGAGACCACATGACGACCGACATCCACGCCCTCGAACTGTCGACGTACACGCCCGAGGAGTACGACGAGTACGAGAGGTGAGCGTGACCGTTCGGGTGTCGGGCCGGCGCCGCGCTGACCCCGGTCGGAACCGCAGCTTTATCCTCCGTACCTGATAGGATATGCGTATGGAATCGCTTCACCCCCGTATCAGGCTGCTCTGGATCGCGCAGGGAGCGATTGCGGCGATCGTTCTCGGCGTCGTCCTCGCGCTCGTCGACCGGTGGCTCACCGGCGTTCCCACGGTCGCCATCGCCGGCGTCGCCGCGCTCGGACTGGTACTCGGGATCGTCTACGCCGTCCGGCTCTACCAGGTCTGGACGTTCGAACTACAGGACGACGCGCTCTACCTGGAACGCGGGGTCGTCACGTTCGTCGAGACCGCGGTTCCGTTCGTTCGCGTCCAGCACGTCGACACGCAGTTCGGACCCGTCGAACGAGCGCTCGGGCTCTCGAGCGTCGTCGTCTACACCGCGGGCTCCCGTAACGCGGACGTCCGCATTCCAGGACTGACGCCCGATCGTGCCCGCGATCTGCAGGACACGCTTCGCGAACTCGCCGTCGAGAGCGAAGCCGACGACGCGGTCTGATCGACCATGAATCGCCTTCATCCACTCAGCGCGGTCGCGTACGGCCTCCAGTACGGGTTCATCTGGCTGTGGGTCCCGATGGTGCTCGTCCTCGTCCTCGGCGGGATCGTCGATCCGATCAGTCCGGCCTGGTTCCCCGTGGCCGCACCGCTCGGATTCGTCGCCGGCGTCGCCTACGGAGTCGCCTACTACTACCGGTTCGAGTACGGTATCACTCCGGACACGTTCGACGTCGCCTCGGGCGTCCTGGCGCGCCGATCCCGTGAAATTCCGTACGGCCGAATTCAGAACGTCGACGTTCGGCAGGGCGTGTTCCAGCGACTGTTCGGGCTCGCCACCCTCTCGATCGAGACCGCCGGCGGCGGCGACACCGAAGCGACGTTGAACTTCGTCAGCGAATCGGAGGCGAAACGGCTTCAGGAGCAGATTCGACGCCGAACCGCCGACGCGAAAGACCGTCGACGCAAGCGCGATTCGTCGACGGCCGAGGGTGACGACTCGGCCGTCGAAACCGGCGAGACACTGACTGGCGCCGGCGAGACAGCGATACCGTCCGACTCGGACAGTACCGACCCGGATCCAGCCGTCCCGACGACGGCGCCGGAAGGCGAGGGATCGGTGCCGTCCGAACGCCGACGAGACCGCACTTCAGGGTACGGACGACCGCGGCGACAGCGACTGTTCGATCTCGAGGCGCGGGAACTCCTGCTCTACTCGTTTACCTCGTTCCGGCCCGCGGCCGCCGCGGCCGTTCTGGGGCTCTTTTTCATCGCGACGGACACGTTCATCCAGTTGCTCGTGGCCGTCGCACAGCCGTTCGGCGGCCCCGAATCGATCGGTGAGGGGACGCCTACCGACTACGGCATCCTGACGCTCGTCTCGATGATCAACGGGGTCGTCGTCACGTACGTGCTGAGCGTCGCCTACACGTTCGCCACCTACTACGACTTCCAGCTCGGCCGCGCCGACGAGGACTTCGTCTACGAACGGGGGCTCCTCCAGCGCTACAGCGGGTCGATCCCCGTCGAGAAGGTGCAGTCGGTGACGGTGACGGCCAACCCGCTGCAGCGACTCATCGGCTACGCGGGCCTCTGGGTCGAGACGGCCGGCTACGGCCCCGACAGTAACGGTGGGAGCCAGTCGGCCGTTCCGCTGGCCAAACAGGGTCGCGTCCACCGATTCACGGAAAATCTGACCGCCGTCGAGACGCCGACGTTCCGCAGTCCGCCCACGCTGGCCCGTCGCCGGTACCTGGCTCGCTACTCGATCATCGCTACCGTCATCGTCGCGGCCGTCTTCGGTATCGCGCAGGTAACCGGCCTCGAGCGCTGGTATCTCGCTGCAGTCGTCTTCGCGGCGGTACCTCCCGCGGCGCACCTGAAGTACGTCCACCTCGGCTACTACGTCGGCGAGGACCACCTCGTCGTTCGACGCGGCTTCTGGCGTCGCCAGACGACCGTGATCCCCTACTACCGGATCCAGACGGTTTCGACGCGTCGGTCGATCTTCCAGCGCCGCCTCGGCCTGGCGTCGCTGGTCGTCGATACCGCGAGTTCGCGGACGTTCTTCTGGGCGACGCCGACTATCTACGACGTCGACCTCGAGGACTCGCGCGACGTCCAGACGACCAGCCGAAAACGCCTCCAGTCCGCGTTGCGCGAACGCGCCCGTGACGACGATCTGGGGCTGTCGGTGGATTTCACCTGACGCTGGGCTCGCTGTTCCCGTCCGACAGATCGGTTCCCAAGAGTTTATTTAAATATAAGCTCATAATCACGTATGGAACCCCTCCACCCCCGCATCAGACTCCTCTGGATCGCACAGGGAGCGATCGCGGCGATCGTTCTCGGCGTCGTCCTCGCGCTCGTCGACCGGTGGCTCACCGGCGTTCCCACGGTCGCCATCGCCGGCGTCGTCACCGTCGGTCTCGTCCTCGGAACTGCCTACGCCGTCCGGCTCTACCAGGTCTGGACGTTCGAACTGCAGGACGACGCGCTCTACCTGGAACGCGGGGTCGTCACGTTCGTCGAGACCGCGGTTCCGTTCGTTCGCGTCCAGCACGTCGACACGCAGTTCGGACCCGTCGAACGAGTACTCGGGCTCTCGAGCGTCGTCGTCTACACGGCAGGATCGCGCAATGCTGACGTCCGGATTCCTGGATTGACGCCCGACCGTGCCCGCGACCTGCAGGACACGCTTCGCGAACTCGCCGTCGAGAGCGAAGCCGACGACGCCGTTTAACCAACCATGAATCGCCTGCATCCACTCAGCGCGGTGTCGAAGGCGGTCAGCGGAGCCATCTCCGGGCTCATGATCCCGCTCACTCTCGTCGTCCTCTCCGCGGAGTACGTCGAGTTCGTCGAGACTAGTTGGCTGTTCGTTCTGGCACCGCTCGGATTCCTCGTCGGTCTCGGCTACGGCATCGCGTACTACTATCGGTTCACCTACGAACTCACGACGGAGACGGTCGACGTCGCCTCGGGCGTCGTCTCGAGGCAGGTTCGTGAGATTCCCTATCGACGGATCCAGAACGTCGACGTTCGCCAGGACCTGCTCCACCGACTGTTCGGCGTCGCCGTCGTCTCGATCGAGACCGCCGGCGGCGGCGACACCGAGGCGACCCTGAACTTCGTGACCGACGACGAAGCCCGGCGGCTCCAGTCGGAGATTCGTCGGCTGACGGCCGCAACCGAGGAATCGGCCGATACGGACGACCGATCGGTGCCGCCGTCCGAGGCGGACGCGCCGGCCGACGACGTCGCGGACAGCGGCCGACCTCGAGACGGTCGGGACGGGACGCTCCTGTTCGAACTCGAGGTCCGTGAACTCCTGCTCTACGCTGGGACCGCGATCCGGCCGAGTACCGGATTCTTGCCGGTGTTCCTCGTGCTCTTCCTGACCGGCGGAGATACGAGCCTGCTCCCGCAGTCCGTCGCCGAACTCTCGGTCGCCGTGCTGGCCGCATCCAGCGTCGTCCTGTGGCTGATCGCCACCTACGCTCTCAGCGGACTCGTGACGGTCACGCGGTACTACGGGTTCCGGCTGGAACGGGCCGGGAACGATTTCGTCTACGAGCGCGGGTTGATCGAACGCTACAGCGGTTCGATCCCCGTCGAGAAGGTCCAGTCGGTGACGATCACGGACAATCCGCTCCAGCGACTGTTCGGCTACGCCGGGCTGTCGGTCGAGACGGCCGGCTACGGTCCCGAAAGCGACGGCGGCAGTCAGTCGACCGTTCCGTTCGCCGACGAAGCTCGCGTCTATCGGTTCGTCGAGCGGATCACCGGTGCCGACCGGCCGCAGTTCTCCGCGCACCCGTCGATGGCCCGCCGGCGATATCTCGGGCGCTACGCGATACTGGCCGCGCTCGCGGTCGCAGCCGCATACGTGGTCGCTCGGGGGACGGCCCTCGAGCGCTGGTACCTCGCCGCGGTCGCCTTCGCGGCGGTGCCGGTCGCGGCCCACCTGAAGTGGGCGAACATGGGCTACTACGTCGGCGAGGACCACCTCGTCGTCCGACGCGGCTTCTGGCGTCGCCAGACGACCGTGATCCCCTACTACCGGATCCAGACGGTTTCGACGCGTCGGTCGATCTTCCAGCGCCGCCTCGGCCTGGCGTCGCTGGTCGTCGATACCGCGAGTTCGAGAACGTTCTCCCGGTCGGTCCCGACGATCGACGACGTCGACCTCGAGGAGGCGCGCGGCGTTCGCGAAACCAGTCGTGAGCGCCTGCAGCGGACGCTTCGAGAACGCGCTCGCGGCGACGACGTCGGGCTGACGGCCGATATCGCCTGAGGTACCCGGGGTCGCCGTCGATCTTTCGGTGGATTTTACCCCACCCGTGGCGACGCTCTCCGTATGGGAGACGAAGACACGGACTACCGTATCGAGGAGGACAGTCTCGGCGAGATGCAGGTACCCAAGGACGCCTACTGGGGCGCACAGACCCAGCGAGCGATTCAGAACTTCCCCATTTCGGGCATCTCCTTCAGTCGACGATTCGTTCGGGCGCTCGGCGTCGTCAAGAAGGGCGCTGCACAGGCCAACCGCGACCTCGGTCTGATCGAGGACGACGTCGCCGAGGCCATCATCGAGGCCGCCGACGAAGTCATCGCCGGGGAGCACGACGACCAGTTCCCGGTCGACGTCTTCCAGACCGGTTCCGGAACCTCCTCGAACATGAACGCCAACGAGGTCATCGCCAACCGCGCCGCCGAGATCATGGGCAGCGAGATCGGCGACCGCGTCGTCCACCCCAACGACCACGTCAACTACGGCCAGTCGTCGAACGACGTCGTCCCGACCGCGATGCACGTTGCAAGTCTCGAGGCCGTCGAGAAGGACGTCATTCCCGCCCTCGACACCCTCCGTGAAGCGCTCGAGCGCAAGGAGGAAGAGTTCGACGACGTCGTCAAGACGGGGCGTACACACCTTCAGGACGCGACGCCGGTCATGCTCGGCCAGGAGTTCGGCGGCTACCGCACGCAGGTCGAGAAGGGACTCGGTCGCGTAGACAACGTCCGCGAGCACCTCGCGGAACTCGCCCTCGGCGGCACCGCGGTCGGCACTGGGCTGAATACCCACGAGGAGTTCCCCGGCCGCGCCGCCGAGTACATCACCAAGGAGACCGGCGTCCAGTTCCGCGAGGCCGACAACCACTTCGAGGCCCAGGCCGCCCACGACGCCATGAGCGAGGCCCACGGCGCACTGCGCGTCATCGCCGGCTCGCTGAACAAGATCGCCAACGATCTTCGACTGTTAGCCTCCGGCCCGCGCAACGGACTCGGCGAGATCGAACAGCCCGAGAACCAGCCCGGCTCGTCGATCATGCCCGGCAAGATCAACCCCGTCGTCGCCGAGGCCGTCAACCAGGTCCACAAGCAGGTCGTCGGCAACGACGCCGCCGTCTCCGCCGGCGCCGCGGAGGGCCAGATCGATCTCAACCTCTACAAGCCCGTACTGGCCCACAACTTCCTCGAGTCCACCGAACTGATCTCGAACTCGAGTCAGGTCTTCGCCGAGCGCTTCGTCGACCCGCTCGAGGCCAACGAGGAGTACTGCGAGGAGCGCGTCGAGCAATCGATGGCGATGGCTACCTCGCTCAACGTCCACATCGGCTACGACAAGGCCAGCGAAGTCGCGAAAACGGCACTCAAGGAGGACAAGACGGTTCGCGAGGTCGTCCTCGAGAAGGGCTACCTCAGCGAGGAGGAAGCCGACGAAGTGCTCGACCCCCGGAAGATGACCGAGCGCGGAATTCTCGGTCAGGACGACTGAAGTCGGTCGCTGACCGGGACTATTTTTCAGCTACGTCACACTCATCTAAACCCGAACCACCAAAAATATGATATAGTGCTGTGTGCTCCATCCGCACGACATTGCTGTACGTCGACGTGACAGGAAACGGAGTACCCCGAACTGAGTAAACAGGGTTCCTGACTGTTCTTTCTTCACAGACTGTCGTCGGTAAATCGGCACAGTGGAGCTGAATCACGTCCGTTTCGAACGTAAGAAACAAACCCAAGCAGTTTTGTTGGATGCTCGCGTCAGACGAAATATGCACACCTGTCGCAACTGCAACCAGTCCTTCCAGACGGAGCTCGCCCTCGAACTTCACCGCGATACGTGCAAAAAGGGACAGCTTTTCTGTCAGGTATGTGGCGACCGATTCCGGGAAGGCGATGCCACCCAGGACGGTTGGCACTACGAGTGTCCGAACGACGAGTGTGAGGGAGACGGACTGAAACAGGACCTGTATCGCGTCGACGACGTCCGAGCAGCGACTCACTGATCGAACGAGAACGCGTACCGATCAGTCGAACTCCGACTGGAGCGTGATCGTGACCGCACGTTCTGCGCGTCGAGTCCGTACGAGAGAGATGGCCGCCGAACACCGATTCAACTCCTCGAGTGACACGGGCACCTCGAGCCGGTCGTCGAACTCGAGTATCGCGTCTGTCGATCCGCGAGCACCCCGGTTCGGCCAATCGATCACGGCGACGCTGTTACTGTCCGGTGTCGTTCCTGCAGTCTCGAAGCGTCGTCTGAGAAATTACCCGGTTCCGGGGGCAAGACGAAATCGCTACTCGGGGACGGTCGTCGCCGACTTGAGTTCCCGGACCGCGTCGGAATCGTGTTCGGCGATTCCGCCGACGAGTTCCCGTGCCGCCTTCTCGGCGGCTTCGTTCGAAACGACCCGGTTGGCGATGCCGAGGTGCCGTGCGCGTTCGGGTGCGAGTGGGTCGCCCGTGAGAACGATCTCTTTGGTGGCTCTGGTTCCCGCGATCGCCTCGAGATACGGAACCGTGTCCGTCGCGGCGATACCGAACTGGACCTCCGGCAGGGCGAGTTTCGTCTCCTCGCCGAGGACGAGGAAGTCACACCGAAGCGAGAGGATGAACCCGATTCCGATGAGGGCACCGCGGGCCGCGACCGCGGTCGGATAGGGTCTCGAGGTGAGGACGTCGTAGATTTCGGCAGTCAATTCGTTGATCTCGTCCGCGTACTTCTCGTCGTACGCGGGATCGGCGACGATCTCCCTGTCCATTCCGGCGCACGTTACGTCGCCGGCACCCGTGATAACGAGTCCCCTGATCTCGCCTTCGGGCAGGTCGACGAGCGCGTCCCGGAGGTCGGCGAGTAACTCGAGCGTGACGGCGTTGAGGTTGTCCGGCCGATTCAATCTGAGAGTGGCGATCTCCTCGGTGATCTCGACGCCGACGAGCGGTGACGAGGCCATGTGTGGTCATCCCCACGGGTTCTGATAACGGTGGGTGAAACGAGTGCCGATCGTCACTCTCACCGCACCATTTCGATATAGCGCCATACAATTTATCCGTCGTGCTCCCGCCACACGGTGTGGGGTGAGTGGAGTGGTAACATAAAACGTTAGTCGCTGCTATCGACTGAATAGGAGACGACTGGGCCTCGAACTGATGCCGACACCACGACGACGGATCACTGTCAGCCGGCAGTAACGGACGGATCGTCGGCCACCCGACGAGCCCCTCACCGATTCGAAAGCGAATCTCGGTGAGCGAACGGCCGTCGAGCGGCATCTCGTCGAGATGTTCGCTGAGTATACCTGAGAGGTATCGAGAAACAGCAGGAGAACTCGTCTTCGTGTCGATCTGTGCCGCCCTCACCAGTCCCAGTGCGGACGGTATGGCGTTTCGGACGGCTCGAGGGATGCTTGTGAGGCCGATCTCGAGACGAGCGACACCGGCGCACGGTCGCAACTCGTCTCGCTGTCCACTCCCGGAGCGGACACCGCGCTCTGACGTCGGCCGAGGCGGCGCTGTCGACTCGTGAGTGGGGTCGAAGAGTTGTCACTGCAAGACGTTCGAACGACGGCGCGCCGGTCTCGTATCCCCAAAGCTACCTTCTCTGCGGTCCGCGAGCGGGGCCCGCTGACTCGAATGGTGCTCTCACGGTGTACCGAACCTATAGTAGCCACTGAAAGTCACTGCACACCCGATCGCAGGACATCATTGCGATCGGTGTGTAAATCGTTTCAATTGTTACTATAGCTCCCTTGAACACCATCGAGTCCTCGAGCGGGTGTGTCTGGCGGAACTACGGCCTATCCCGTGTTCGAAACCGCGATGCGCTCGCGTCTGGAGATCGAGGATTCCAACTGCGACCGTGCTAGTGACCCTGCATTCTCGCGGAGAGTACACCTATCCGATGCAGCCTCGGAGGCGCAGCTCTTCGTCTGTGAAACTGCTCCGGGTTGGGAGTCGTGGTTCAACGCCAGAGCCGTCTTGACGCTAGCGGAGCGATATTTCGCGAGCGTAGTATGGCTCTCGAACGATACCAAGTCTGATTATGGTCCGTCGTGTTCGTACGGGCGACGTGTTGCACCGTTCTCTCGTAACGCCGCTATATGGACGCTGAGACGATTTTCTCGAATAGCGAGGTTTAGGGACCAAAAACGCCCTCCGACCGCCTACGCCGTCCCGAGACGGCGTGTCAGCCAGGACTGGGGCTACGTCACTCCCGGCTGTGGCGTGAGTGGGTATCGGACCGATCGTGGTAGTATGCACGCCAGCCCACCACCGTCTGGTGTTGGGAATCGACTTCTGGTTCTTCGAGAGGTAAACCCACGCTTCGAGCCAGCAGTAGGCCACTCCGGATCATGCGCTGTTCGACGCACGAGTAAGCAACGAGCACCGTTCCTCGGTTCGATCCAGTACCCACGACCGGGGTTGCCCGGGTACCGACGTGGATCGACCACTGGTTATCGCAGTCGAACTACGAACACCTCACGATGGAACCGATCGGGGATCGGCCGACCGTCTATTCGAGCGTAGCTGTAGTGATTGTATCACATCCTCGAGCGAGCTCCACCCCCTTCAGTGAGCAGTGTCGGACCGCGATCGATTGAAGGGAAACCACGTCGAGAAAGACGCCACTGTACCCGACCTCTCTCGACACGAAAGAGAGAAAAAACACCATCTCGGATGGCGAAACTAACTACAATATTTCACAGCTACCTCTTCGATATTTACCCGCTGTGGAACACCCAATTGAAAGACATCTGGTATCTCTATTGGCGCTTCAAACTAGCGTATTTTCACGAGTCTGATTGCTGGATGCTGAACCTCAATTGTGCCGGTCTGACCTTGTATATCAAATTGTGGCCCCAAAACTCCGAGATCTAAATCTGCATTTGTAGGACTATCCGAAAATCAATATAGAGTCGTAGGGCCAAATTTGGCGCAAAAACCGTCCTACGTGAAGAGATAAAAACACTTAGCTCGAATAATGGGTAGATTAATACTCACCGCGTTTGATGGATGTCGTATGAGCGATTCGGCGGACACCGAACGAACCACCGTCAAAACCTACGTCCCGTCCTACCAGAAATCTGAATGGCAGTCTCACGCCGACGATCTGGGGATGAGTCAGGCCGAGTTCGTTCGGACGATGGTCCAGGCCGGTCGAAAGGGGTTCGATTCCGATCGTGAGGAACCCCCTTCTCCGGCCCCAGACCCTGGGGGTAACGGCCTCGAAACACGGGTCCTGAAACTTCTTAGGTCTGACACGTATTCCTGGGACGACCTCCTCGAGGCGGTCAGCGACGACATCGAATCGCGACTCGACGAGACGCTCGAGGAACTCCAGACGAACAACCGCATTCGATACAGCGGTCGCCACGGCGGATACACCGCCGTCGACGGTGGTGGCGATGGCGACTGAGCGCGGTACCGACGTCCCAGCGGACGTTACGGACCCGATCGCGTACTTCCTCGACGACCAGCGGTATCACGGCAAGAGCGAACGGACGCTCGAGGCCTACGAGCGCGTCCTCCGACGGTTCGAGTCGTTCGTGAGCGAGCGCTTCGACGTCGACCGGGTCGGGGCGGCACAGCGACGGGAGTGTATGGCCTGGATTCACTCCCTTCGGGGCGGGTTCGAACCGAGTACGATTGCGACCTACGCGTCGTATCTCAACCGATTTTACGACTACATGAACCGCGTCGGGCTCTTCGACGAGAATCCGATGGCCCTGGTCATGGAGGAGCTGTCCGAATCGATCGATACGAACCCGACGAGACGGGATATCTCGGTCCCGGAGATGCGTTCGTTCGTCGCCACGATCGACCATCCGCTCGAGCGGGCCCTCGTCGTCACACTGTTGAAGACGGGGATGCGCGTCGGCGAGTGCTGCAACCTCGATCTACGGGATCTGAACCTCGAGACCTCGGAAATCGACTGCGAGTGGACGCCCCGTGTCGGACTCGAGCGCCGGCCGTCGTCGGTGTTCGTCGCTGCGGAGCCCGCTCGCGGTGCGACCGTCAACGGCGAGAAACGGACGGCATCGAACAAGCGCAAGCGAGACACGGTCGTTCCCGTCGACGACGAACTCCGACGGGCGCTCCTCGAGTGGCTGGCGATCCGCCCGGACCCCGTTTCTGACGCCGACCCGCTCTTCCTCGATACCGGCGAGTCGTGGGGTGAGCGCGTGACGCCGTCGGACGTTCGGTATATCGTCGAAACGCACGCTCGAGAGCGTGGCTGGTATCGCACCGGGGGCGGGACACAGGAGAACGTTACTCCCCACTACTTCCGACACTTCTTCACGACGCACCTCCGAGATCGGACGGGAGACCGCGGGATCGTCCAGTATCTCCGGGGTGACGTCGCCGGCGACGTGATCGATACCTACACCCACAACTGGGGCGATCGCGTTCGGGAGACGTACCTCGAGCACATCTACGCCGTCAGTCGATAAATCGCGGAGAGCGCTATCGACCGCGGAGTAGCCTGTGAGCGTCACCGATACTCAGACGTTCTCGCAACTATCTTCAGGAGATCGACCGCACTGATCGTATTATTTACTATGTTTATAGTAATATACTGTGTCCGAAAGCAGTCTATTAAACTGTATTTCACTATATCCAATTGGAGGTGAACTGTTCAGCGTTCGGATGCTCGAAATCGAACGATACAGCCGTTCTCAGGCCGCTTCCCGAGGAATAATGGAGGTGCCGCGTACCGGCGTAGGGAGACGTTCTCGTAATCGGATCGAATCTAGACTGGCGGATCGCTATCGAACTGGTCCGTTTGTGCCGATATCAGACGGCCTCGGCGCGAGCGTTGACCGCATCGAAGATCCGCGGAACGAACCCCTCCGCGAGCGGCGACAGTTCGTAGACGCGACTCCCGCCGTCGCGGAACTTGCCGACCAGTCCCGCGTCTTCGAGCGCGTTGAGGTGGTGGTAGAGATCGTTCTGCCGCCGGTCGAGTAGCTCCGCTAGTTCGCCACTCCGCACCTGTCCCTCCTCGGAGAGCAGATACAGAATCGTAAACCGGGTCGGTTCACCCATCACCGATAGCCGGTTCGCCTCCCGCTCGAGGTCGAGTGTCCCCTCCAGTAGTTCCGACTCGAGACGCTCTCGGGCGGCCGTTTGTTCGTTCGTCGAGATCTCTCGTTCGCTCATAGCTGTCTCTAGTCGTCCAGTACACTTAGGCTTAATCGTTATTAAGATGCCGAGACGACACGAACGGTTACCTGATAGTGGTCTGGATCTGAAGAACGATGGCCGGACTCACGACGTACGAGGGAACGCCGATTAGAACCATCATCGCCCAGTCGATCCCGTACGCAGAACCGGACGATACGTTCGTGTTTCTGATGGGACCGTACAGATTGCTCGATCCGTCGTACCTCTATCCGGATGCCGAATATCCGCTGCCGTCCGATCCGCTCGCACCCGATCGGAGCGCCGCCGCCCCCGACGAAATCGAAGCGACCCTTCGGACGATCTGTGAGCAGGTGTCTGCCGAGACTTCGACGACGGTGTTCATCGCGAGCGACGTCGATATCCCGACTAAACAGGAAGCGGAACGGACGGAACGTGACGAGACGGGGATGGCCGTCATCGATCAGTCGATCGCGTTCGCGAAGGCCAGCGAGGGGAACGCGTTCGTTTTCACGAAGGCCGGACTGACGACGGGTGCGGGAGCCGAGGCCGGAGCGATCCCCGAATACTTCCGTCTCCGGAACGACGTCGGACGGCTTCGCGATCCGCGAACGTTCTGCATCTTCGCCGAGGCCACGGCGGACAGCGAACGAAACGTGTACGAACCACGATTCAGCAGCGCGTCCATCGACGAGATGGACGACGCGTACGATCTTCGCTTCCGGTACTTCGTCGACCGGGCGGAACTGGTCGACACGCTCGTCGACTTTATCGAGGCGTACGTCGTCCCCCTTTCGAGCGGTACGTGACCGCGAGTCGATGACGTCGGTTCGGTCGCGCCGACCGGTGGTCCGACGAGAAAAAACCCGCTTCGAGAAGTGTCCTACTGTTCGACCGCGAGCGCCGTCTCGAGGTCGCTCCCGTTTAACAACGCCCGAACCCGCTCGACCGTCTGGTTCACTTCCGGCTTACTTTCCAGGAGTACGGTCTCGCTGGGGAACAGTTGCTCACCGAGCAACAGCCCGTGTTCTCGAGCCGTCGATCCCGTCACGGTCAGGTAGACACCCAGCCCGGCGTCGGCGATCGCGGCCTCCTCTTCGCGGCTCTCTTCGGGATACTCGAAGTGGACGCCGTCGAGCGTCCGCGTCCCGAGGACGGCCTGTACGAGCCGTTCGTACCGCGGTTCGATACAGAGCGGCCCCTCGTAGGACTCGAGGAAGTCTCGATCGATCGACCCCGTCGATGGTGACACCGCAGGAGTGGCCATCAAGGTATGATAAACGGTGTCGCCGAGACCGGTCACCACCCGAACGTCGGTATCGGTCGGATCGATTCGGGCGTTGATGTCGGCGATCCGGTCGAGCGGTTCAGGACGGAGTTCGACGACCTCCTCGAGGACGAGATCGGCGCTATCGAATCCGAGCGCGAACTCGTGGGTGCGCAGGGCTCGAAACGGTTCCTCGCGACCGACGAGCTGAATCTCCGTACCGTCCGAGACGCCGTCGACGTCCTCGAGCGGAATCGTGACGCTATCGAAGACGATCCGTCGGGGTTTGCCGGCCCGATCGTCTCGCAGGAGCGTGTACTCGGGCTCGGTTGGATCCTCGACGGTACTGTAGTCGGCGAGACGATGGTAGACGTGCTCCTCGGCGTCGTCTTCGGGGTCGACCGTCCCCTTCGTGAGTGCTTTCTCGTAACGAAGCGTCGACGTGATATCGTCCGCGAGATCCGCCACGTCGAGTCGACGCGCGAATCGGTCGAGCACCGACTCGAGCGGTCGCCCCTTGCGTGGCACTGCGATCGGAATCGTCTCGCCCATCGACGAATTCTCGACCGGCGATGGATAAACGCGTTGCGCTTCGAAAACGAGAGTGAGAATCCGGATCGAGCGATCCAAAAAACGGCGTGGCTCAGTCCGTGAACATCGAGCCGAGTTGGTCGCGCCACTCCTGAACGTCGGTGACGTCGGCCCGGACGTCCTCGAGTTCCCCTTCGATCGCTTCGACGTCGGCCTCTACGTCGTCGACGTCTTCGGCCACATCGTCGAGGTCGTCGACAACGTTTGCAACGTCGTCTTCGACGTCGTCGACGTCTTCCTCGAGGTCGGTGACGTCGGTAGCGACCGCCTCGACGTCCGCTTCGACGCTCGACACGTCGTCCGCGACACCGGCGAGGTCGTCTCCGAGTCCGTCGACGTCCGTTTCGACGGCGTCGATCTCGGTCTCGAGGTCGGCGTTCCAGTCGGAGAGATCGCTCACGTCGGCCTCGACGTCGTCGACGGTCGCTGCAGTCTCGTTCAGCCGGTCGTCCATAGCCGAGAAGTCGTCTTCGAGGCGACTGATATCGGCCGTGAGCTCCTCGATAAGCTGTTTCCCGGTGCCGTTCTCCTCGAGGAACTGCTCGAGCGCGTCGGTGTAGGCGGTGACCTCTTCGACGCGGCGCTGCAGGTGCTCGACTTTGGCGACGTCCGGACCGGACGGCTCGAGGTCGAGCTCGGAGCGGAGGGCCTCGAGGTCCTCGTCGTCGACGTCGCCGTCGCGAATCTCCGTCGCGAGTCGGGCAGCGACGGAGCCGTCGAACGCCGCCGCGGGTTCGGTCTCCGATTCGGTAGCGGCCGCACTCTCTTCGATGTCCCGGACGTCGTCCGCGACGGCTTCGGTGTTTTCGTCGACGGCCGCTTCGTCGATCTCGGTCGACGGCTCTTCGTCGGCAACTGCATCCTCGGCCGTCGATTCGTCGTCTTCGAGTTCGGGCTTGCTCGCAGCGGAGTCCGCGTCGGCGAGGTCGCTGTCGTCGGTCGACGGCATCTCGGCATCGCCGTCGTCGTCCTCGAGCGTGGAGTCGTCCTCGTCCGTCTCGTCCAGCGGCGTTTCGTCTTCGTCCGTACTCTCGTCGGCAATGGCCTCCTCGTCTTTGTCGACGCTGGCCGCGGCGGCCTCGAGGTCGAGTTCGATCTCGGGGTCGTCGTCTGCATCGTCCTCAAGGTCGATCGTATCCTCCGAAGCGTCGTCTTCGTCGACGGCAAGATCGATTCCGAGGTCGGTATCCTCGTCGGCGTCGGCATCGTCGGGGTCCGGAATCTCGTCCTCCTCGAAGCCGAGGTCGATATCGGGCGCGTCGTCTTCGTCCTCGTCGGCCTCGTCAACTGGTTCCGGATCGGGATCGACGTCACCCAGGTCGAGATCGAGTCCGCCGGCTTCGTCCTCGAGGTCGTCGTCCCGAGCCGTCGCCTCGTCTTCATCCTCGTCCGCACTGGCGTCGCCGGTCGATTCGTCGTTCTCGAGTCCGGGGACGGACTCCGATTCGCCGGCGATCATATCTTTGACGGCCTGATTCCGATCCTCGGAGACGATGTTTCCGATGACGTCGTCGGCGACCTCTTCGGCCTCCGTCCCGTCGTCGTCCTCGGAGCTGACCTCGACGATTTCCGGCTCCGTCAGGAACGGTTCGGCGTCGCTCTCGTCGTCGATACGAATGCCGTAGACGGTGACGAGTTGTTCGTCGGCCTCGAGCGTGCCGGTAAACTCGACGTGGTTATCCTGGAAGGCGGTCCAGTCGTCACTGTTGTACTCGGGGTGGAACCCGACTTTGTCCATCGGGAACGATTCGGGGATCGATTCGGAGAGTCGAAATGCTACTTGCTCGTCACGTTCGGATTCGATCTCGAAGCGGATCGCGGGCACGGGGAACTCGTCCGCCGCGAACGTTTTCCGGACGGACAACCCGTCAGCATCGACCTCGATCACGTCGTCCGTGTCGGCGGTGCTACTCATGAGGCCAACGTTACCACACCATTACTATAAATGATACGGACAGTATCAGATCTGGTTCACGTAGCGATTCTAGAGATCGACGCGGTCGCCGATCTCGACGAGATCGAGTCGGGTCGGGTACTCGAAGCTCTTCGCGTGATGGTGGAGGACCTTCGGATCGGACGTGAGTCCGCGCCACATATCCCAGTGACTCGGGAGGAGTCGCTTGAGTCGGAGCGCCGACGCCGCTTCGACGATCTGGTTCTCGTCGTTGTACCAGCGGGTCCGCTCGGGCTCGCGGGTCTCTTTATCGGGAATCCGTCCGACGGTACCGAAGGCGAGGACGCCGAGGTCGATGTCGTACTCGTCGCCGATCCGTTCGAACTCGTCGGACGGTTTCGTATCGCCGCCGTGGAAGAACGTGCCGGCGTCGTGTTCGAAGACGTAGCTCACGGGGTGGGTCGCGTCGGGATCGTTCGCTTCCTCGACGTGGACCGTGAACTCGCCGATTTCGAGTGTGTCGCCCTCGTCGACTTCGGCGAACTGCTCGTCCGACAGGTCCCACTCGTTGGCCCACGCCTGTTCGTCCCGGGCGACGGCGAGGCTGTCGTCGGGTGCGTAGAAGGTTCCGCCCGTCTGCTCGAGAATCGGGGCCTGACTCTCGCCGTGGACGTGGTCGGAGTGTTCGTGCGTCGCGAGAACCGCGTCGGCGTCCGTGACGTCGTCGGGATCGAACGGGACGGGGATCATCCGGACGGTTCGGGGCGGATCTCCCAGTCCGAGATA
The DNA here is from genome assembly GCF_051351675.1 of Natronorubrum halobium. NCBI lineage: Archaea > Methanobacteriati > Methanobacteriota > Halobacteria > Halobacteriales > Natrialbaceae > Natronorubrum > Natronorubrum halobium. The sequence continues at coordinate 3,017,068 of NZ_CP195595.1, read as the reverse complement.
GGGGTCGATGTAGATCGTCGTTCCCTCGCCTCCCTTGAGAACGAAGCCGTTACAGCCGAGATACCAGATCGCTACCCCCTCGGGTGAAGCGTCTTCGACGTCACGAACGAGCCAGTCTCCCCAGTCACTCTGGATCATATGCGTGCGTGCGAGGACCGACTGGGTAAGTGTTATTGTCTCGATGGCCCGTGACCGGCGGCGTGACAGGTGAAAAACGGACGAGAAACGGGGAGGGCCGAAGCGAATGGGGCCGAGAGTAATCCGATCTGTCGGCGATCAGTACGCGGTCGTTCGTCGCGATCGTTCCGCAGCGTCGCGTTACAGCGGAATTTCCGACTGATTGGTCTCTCTTGGAGCATCCAGGTGGTCGAGTCGCGATCCGAGCAGCCGTCGCATGAGGACGACGAACCCGTTGTCCGCTCCCTCACCGATGAGCGCGGTTTCGTCGTACTCGCCGTCGGCTGGCGGCGTGCCGAGCGTCCCCAGCAGGACCGCTTCGCGGTCCGCAAACACCAGCCGACCGACGGACTCGCCGTTCGGCGGCAGGTTGAGCCAGTCCAGTTGCGGCTCCCAGAGGACGACCTCCGGCGCGCGCTCGCGAACGATTTCGCGAACCCGCGGATCCCGCGAGCCGACGTAGACGTCGACGCCGCGATCGAGTGCGTCCTCGATCCGACGGAAACAGCCCTCCTCGAGCAACCCCGTCGTCGTGAACATCATGAACAGTTCGTCTTCGGCCGTTTCGCAGAGCGACTGGCCGGTCGTGACGATCGACTCCCGTCCCCGCAGCGTCCGAACGTCGTCGCTGGAGTCGGTCTCGAGCGATTCGGTGGAAGTCGACTCGGCGGCCGACTGCAGACGGTCCGGGTTACTGCCGAGCCAGTCGGTGCGCAGGCTCGGGTGCCCTTCGTAGGAGACGCTGCCCATCTCGGCGTCGTAGCCGACGAGACCGGCGTCGTTCAGGTGCGGCAGGTGAACGTGGACGAGCGAGATCAGCACCCGCTCGACGCGCTCCTGGGAAACGTCGCGTTCGGACGTCTCCGCCTCGCGTGCGGCGACGTCTCGAGCGAGGGTCTCGGTCGAGAGCGGGTGATACTGGTTCCCGAGAACGGTGAGGATCGTTCGGTGCCGTGAGTCGGAGAGGGCGTCGAACAGGGTATCGAGATCGGTTTCGTCGTCCGTTCGGCCGGTGAGGATCGCGTCGAATTCGGAATCGTCGAACAGCCAGTGGTCGGTCGTCACGATCGTTCCGTCGTCGGTCTCCGCGACGAGTCCAGCGTCGACCAGGGCGGGCAGGTGCTTGTGCTGGCAGTCGAGGAGTGCTCGCTGGTGTTCGTCGTCGGTTACCGACGCGAGCGGCGTATCGGTGGTTACCGCGGCGAGTTCGAAGGCGAGATCGGTCTTCGAGACGCCGTTCGACGATCGGCCGTGAACGATACGGAGAACGTCACGCCGAGTGCTGTCTGCGAGTGTATCGAAGACCTCCTCTCGAGATCGCGGCGACCGTTCGCTGACGTCGGGATTACTCATCGATTACTGGTGGGTGGCTATCGGGCAAAAGAACTGTTCCAAACCACTTTGGAATCAGGACACAATTACCAATCGAATCTTGAATATCGCCAAAACAGTCCTAAAATTCCGTGAATAGTAGTAGCCTATTTCGGGTATTTCTGGACAGTTTACTTCCGTATCCGAGACTATCATCTGCAATATAATCTTCGTCTCTGGTTGTTTGTCGCGTGATTACGCGCCCGTACGAGCGCGGTTGGAACCGTCGTCTCGTCGTCCTCACCGGTTGTCCGCTGGACGTTGACGCCGCTGCGGAGTCGGGCCTTCTACCGACGGAAATAATCGACGTATTCCGGGACCGTCCCAGAGCCGACGAATCCGGAGTAGAAAGACGCCGGTGAGCGGACGTAACTGAGATTTTACCAGGTACCGTGGAAGGTGTCGAACGAGAGGCTGTTGAGGGGTTCGTCGCCCACGGCGATTCGGTACTCGCCGGGCGTGAGCATCGGTTTGTGGAACTGCGGCCCGTCGTCGGTCGTGATCCGCGGACAGCCGGTGTTGACGAAGGCGTCCATATCGAAGTTCTGCAGTCGATCCGGCGTCACCTCGTCCATGGTGATGAGATAGGCGTTCTCGTTGTCGTCGATGATATCCTGGGCGATCTCCCAGCGGCCCTGGCCGATCTTGGTACAGAAGATGACGCCCCACTTCTCGGCGTCCATCGCGCGGTGGACGGCGCCGTAGCGCTGCTTCATGAATTTGTCAGTGTCCGCGGGCGTCACGACGTTGTTGACCGGATCCGCGATGACGACGTGTTTGTCGGGGTGTTCCATCGCCAGACCGAGCGGGTGGAACTTCCCGCCGCCGACGTAGAGCACTTGATCCGCGGGCACGTCCGCGCTCGCGTAGTTGCAGCCGAGCACCTGTCCCTCGTGGGTCAGTCGCTCGTCGCCGCGACGACTCTGCACGTCGTAGCCCCGTTCCTCGAGGAACTCGCACATCTCCTCGTAGCGGTTCATGTGCTGGGCGGTCGTGACGAGACCGACGCTCTCGGTTTCCTCGGGTGACTCGAGGGTGTCGAGTGCCTCCTCCATGATCGGCAGCACCTCGACGTTCGAGAACAGCGGCACGTAGATCACCTTGTCCGTGTCCTTCATCGGCGAGTGGCCGAAGTGGACGAAGACGTCGGTGCGTTTCATCAGATACGTGTCGAGGTCGCAGGCGCCGTAACACGGCTGGCCCGAGAGCATGAAGGTGACCTCGTCGTCCGTCAGCGCTCGCAGGTCGTCGGCGACGGCCGGGCCGCGCCGCTTCAGCCCCTCGGGAAACTGCAACCCGACCTTCGTCGCGTCTCGCTCCTCGATGGCCTCGACGATCTGCTCGAGTTCGTAGTCCCACTCGCGATCGTGCTTCAACTGCATCCCGGTGTTTCGGAGGTCCCCTTCGGTGTACTCCGACTCTCGACTCATTGACCGTCTTAACGACCACGGACGTAAATACTGCACGCTGTGACGAACCCGGCGAACTGCCGCCGTCTCCGGTGAATCCGCCTGCCGGCTCACAGCGGGTCGTCTCTCGCTGCGTGTTTCGGATTCGACGTGACCGATTTGCAGGTATCTCCCGCAACCCAACTGGTTTCCCAGCGAACTGGTCGCTCGACCCAACAGTCATAGTACTGGAGTGTAAACGAGGTGCTAATGCCAGCGGAACAGCCTGTAGACGGGTATCTCTTCGATATCTATCGTCGATACATCGGCGAACCGGAGGATCGAACCGACGTCTACGTCGGGTTCAGCCTGTTTCTCGGTGGGATCGGACTCGCGATCGTCGCCCTGTTGCTCTTCGTCTGGAGTGGCACCTTCGAGACCCGATCCGCATCGTACATCGCCTGGGTACAACCCGCGTACGCGCTCGTAATGATCTCGCTCCCCGTGTTCATGCTCGGGGTCGTAGTGTTACTGCCGTCGGAACGACGGATGCTGTACACGTCGATCGCCGGTGTCGCGATCACGATCGGTGCCATCATCGGCTTCATCGGCGCGTACCCCGACAACTGGAACGGCTACGGAAACGATTACACGGTCGAAGTCGTCGCGACCTACGCTATCGGTCTCGCCGGCATCACCGCTTCGACGGGGGCGGCACTGATCGCTCACTATCTGGATATGGCCCAACAGGTCCAGACGGTCGAGGCCGACGACGGGGACGAGGAAGACGAACTCTCGGATGCGGACGTCCGCAGGGACATCGACGAGGCGATGGAGGACGTCGAACTCTCTTGGGGCGGCGTCGAGAAAACCGAACACAAGCGTCTCAGTTTCTCCGAGGACGAGTTCGACGCGGTGTCCGTCAACACCGACGCCGGAACGAAGACGGCGCGCTCGACCGGCGTCGACGCACAGGTCGCCGGCCTCAAGGGACTGAAAGGCGGCGAGACGAAAACGACGACCTCGGAGTCGACGGTCGACGATCAGACGGCGAAACTCAAGGAACTGCGCGAGCAACAGCAAGCGGAGGAGATGGCGACGGCCGACGACGGCGGATCTCCGCTCTCGGGGGTACTCGATCGGCTCCGTGAACTCCTCGGCCGGCGGTAATCTTTCGATACTCGTACGTAACCTATGCTTATTGTCCAGTAGTTTGAGGTGTAAGTTATTCACATAGATTTATAATCCATCGGCCGCCTTGCCAAACTATGGCGAAAGGCCTAGACGTTGGAACGATGAACATCCTGTCTGCACAGCAGGATGGGAACGATACGGTTTTCGTGCAACAGCGTAACTCCTTCGTAGAGATCGAGTACTCGGATATGGCCGAGCAGATGCTCTCGCGAAGCGAAGTCCTACACATTCGCAAGGACGACAAGGTGTACGTCGTCGGCGACGACGCCCTCAACTTTGCGAACATCTTCAACAAGGAAACGCGGCGCCCGATGAAACACGGGATCCTCTCGAACGACGAGAAGAGCGCGATCCCGATGATGAAGCTCATCATCGAGCAGGTCGTCGGCGAGCCCGCCTATCCCGACGAGAAACTCTACTTCTCGTCCCCGGCGGATCCGATCGATTCGGATCTCTCGACGCTGTACCACCAGAAGACGATCGAGTCGTTCCTCGACGACATGGGATACGACTCCGAACCGATCAACGAAGGGATGTCCGTCATCTACAGCGAACTCGCGGACAACAACTTCACCGGACTGGGCATCTCCTTCGGTGCCGGGATGACGAACGTCTGTCTGTCCTACTACGCGGTGCCCGTCATGAAGTTCTCCGTCGCCCGCGGTGGCGACTGGGTCGACGAGCAGGCCGCACGCGCGACGGGCACGCCCGTCGACAAGGTCACCTCCATCAAGGAGGACGACTTCGAACTCGACTTCACGACGGACGTCGGCGGCGTCGAGGGTGCGCTCTCGATCTACTACGAGAACCTGCTCGACTACGTCATCGAGAACATCGTCAAGGAAGTCGACGAGGAAGACGTCGAGGAAGGCCTCGACGTGCCCGTCGTCGTCACCGGCGGTACCTCGAGCCCGAGCGGCTTCGAGGCGCTGTTCCGTGACCACCTGGAGGACGCGAACATTCCGTTCTCGATCAGCGGCGTCTCGCACGCCAACGAGCCGCTCTACAGCGTCGCACGCGGTGGCCTCGTCGCCGCCCGCTCCGACGAAGACGTCGATCACGAACCCGAAAAAGAAGAAGCCGAAGCCGAAGCGGAGTAAGCGCCCCGGTTTTTTCCTGCTACGCAGACGGTTGCGAGACGCGTCACTGTTCCAATCGTCGCGAACGCGGTCGTTACAGTCGCCTAGCCAGCCGTCAGCGGTGTCCTCCCCGACGGCTCACTGCTCGTAAAATCGGTTGAACGCGTCTCGCCAGGACTCCGGGTCCTCGCCCTCCTGAACGTGGTCGACCGGGACGTCCGCGAAGGCACAGTGTGGACACGTTACTGTCGAGACGTCACCCAGCGAGAGTTCCTCCAGCGACCCCTGGCACCGCGGACACTCCATACCTGTCTCTCACACGGACTCTCCTTAACTCTATTCGAACTTGTCATGAAAACGGAACACCGGTTCGGCTCGAGCAGCGTGATCGTCCGACGTTCTCGCGATCGAGATATTACTATAGAACATTTACAAAGACTTTTGTATGCGACTCATGTATGTGCCTGTAATGAATACGTCACCACCGGCCGAACTGGAACCGACGATCGACCGCTGTCGACCCGCAGACGTCACACCCGTCACGCTCGAGGCACCGACGCTCGAGTCGACGGCGCCGGACTACCTCCGAGAGCTGAAGCGGGAACTGACCGACGAGGGACTGCTCCCGGCCGACCTGGTCGTCGACGCCTGTTTCGACGAGGACTGTTCGCTCGCGACCCAGGAGGAGATCGATCGCGTGCGATCGTACGTGCGGGCCGGTGCCTTCCTCGGCGTCGGAACCGTCACGCTCGAGATCGACGATATCGCCGATCCCGAGAAGGTACGGCCCGCGCTGGCCGCCTGTGCGGAACGCGCCGAGCGAGAGGGAATCGCGCTCGAACTCGACGGGGCTATCACGCTCGACGCCTAACGACGCGGTAATGTCCGGGCCGTCGCGACGTACCCTCGCTCGAGCGCTCGAAGCGCTCGCCGACTTTTCCGAGCCGTCAGCCGCGCTCGAGCAGTATCTCACGCCGCCGGAGATCGCCGCCCACATCTGCCACCAGGCGAGAATGCAGGGCGATCTCGAGGGCTGGGTCGTCGATCTCGGGACCGGAACCGGGATGCTCGCGATCGGGGCCTCGCTCGCGGGGGCCGACCGCGTCGTCGGCGTCGACATCGACCGGGACGCGCTCGCACTGGCCCGTGCGAACGCAGCCCGGATCGACGAGGCGGGGAAAGACGGCCCCCTCGAGTGGCTCCGCGGTGACGCGACTCGACCGCCGCTCTCCGTTTCCGATACCGACGTGACCGTCGTCTCGAACCCGCCGTTCGGGGCTCAGCATGGGAACCGTCACGCCGACCGCGAGTTCCTCGAAACGGCCCGTTCGCTCGCCGACGTATCCTACACGATCCACAACGAGGGGAGCCAGGAGTTCGTCGAATCGTTCGCGGCCGACGAAGGCGGCGAGGTGACACACGCGTTCCGGGCCGAATTCCCGATCGCGAAGCGGTTCGAGTTTCACACCGAAGCCGAGCAGACGCTCGAGGCGGAAGTGTTCCGAATCGAGTGGCGGTGATCGGCTGGGATCGTGAGGTCGGCCCCGGAGTACCCCTATTAGCCGCTGAGGTGCTGGATCCGCGCGTAGCGACTCGCCCGCCAGCCGGTGACGAGCGCGACGACCGTCCCGACGACGATGGCCAGTACGAGACCGAGCAGGTAGACCTCGGGCGGCGTCTGGAGGAGTTCGCCGAAGCCGATGACCGACGACGCGAGGTAGTTCAGGCCGGCCACGAGCAGAGGTGTCGCGACGAGACCGAGAATCCCGCCGACGACGCCGATGACGAGTCCCTGTACGGCGATCGTTCCCGCGAGCACCCACCGGGAGAGACCGATCGCCCGGAGCGCGGCGAGTTCGTCCCGCTGCTGGTAGGCGACGAGCGCGAACAGGTTGACCGTCAGGACGATCCCGCCGACGACGGCGAGCCCGACCAGCGTCGCCCCGCTGGCGAGGACGAGCGGCTGTTCCTCGAACATCGCGCCGATCTGTTCGTCGCTGGTCCGGACGTCGTAGGCCGCGTACTCCTCGTCGAGTTCCGCGCCGACTGCGTCCCGGTCGGCGTCGTCCTCGACGCTGGCGGTGATGAACGTCGCCCGATCCGTCCCGGTCGTCCCGGCGACCGCCTGCAGGTCGGTCAGCGGGACCGTCTCCGTGTCCGAGCCCAGATACTGCGAGTAGTACGCGGAGATCCCGACGACGGTGAACTCGTGGTTCGCCGCCGACTCCCGACTGGTCCCGACGTAGACCGTGTCGCCGACCTCGACGTCGTGGGCCTCGGCCGTGTTGGGGTCGAGCACGATCTCTTCCGTCTCCGGTTCGCTGGGCCGCTCGCCGTCGGGATGTTCCCCGGCGGAGAGGTTCATCTCGCTTTCGAACCCGCCTCCCTCCTCGAAGTCGAAGCCGTCGTGAGTCTCGTGGACCCCGACCGCGGACGTGCGCTCGAGGTCGTCGGCCTCCGTTCCGACGTAGATATCGTGCATCGCGATCGGCGCGGCCGAACTGACGTCGTCCCGCTCGCTCATCTCGGCGGCGACGCCGTGGGCGCCGACGATCGGGTTCTCCGTGCCGCTGGCCGAGGGGTCGATCGGGTCGCTCGAGACCCAGATATCGCGATCGGCGTTGTCGAGACCGTCCTCGCCCGTCTGGACGACGCCGACGCCGAGACTCGCGAGCAGCGTCACCGACAGCACCGCGAGCGCGACCGCGAACACGGTGAGTGCGGTCCGACCGGGGGCGCGTCGAAGCTGTGCGAACGCGAGGCCGACGACGGCTCGCAGCCGCCTGCCCGCTCGACGAAGGCTCACCGGCCCACCTCCTCGAGGACGGACGTTCGCGCCGCGACGGCGAGCGGATAGGGGATGGCGACGAGTCCCGAGACGAGTGCGACGGCGAGCGCGTAGGGGACGAGTATCGGATGGACGAGCGCGACGGCACCCGGCGCGACGGTCGCGCCGGCCACCGCGTTGACGGCGTAGATTCCGCCGACGCCGAGGGCGATTCCCAGCACTGCGCCCGCGAGGGTCGTGAGCAGCGTCGAGACCGCGACGATCGAGAGTCGACTGCGCGCGGAGTAGCCCACGGCCTCGAGGACGGCGAGGGTTCGCCGGTCTTCGGTGACGGTCATCCCAGCGGTCGTCGCGACGAACGACGCACAGATGGCGATACCGACGACGAACGCGAGCAGGCTCGTCGCGAACGCCAGTCCGTCGCCGAACAACGCGGACGGATCGGTTCCGTCGTGGGACTCAACCGCGGCGTCGGGGTACTCGTCGTCGGCAGCCGACTCCGCCGCGTCGGTATCGCCCCAGATCAGTATCTGGTCGGCCAGTTGGCCGTCGTCCGCGCCCGAGAGCGCCTGCAGTTCGCTCAGGTGGACGAGCGCGACCGGCGTCTCGTCGTCGTCGTCGACCGATTCGACGGCAGTGGCCGTCACCGACGGTGTCGAGACGTTGTCCGGCGTCTGCGAACCGCCGACGGTGAGTTCGTCGTCGGCCTCCGCGTCGAGGCGCTCCGCAGCCGCCTCGGAGAGGACGAGTTCGCCCTCCCGCGAGCCGTCGTACGAGCCGTTGGCGTAGTGTGGATCGCCCGGCTCGAGTGCGTCGGTCGGGAGCCCACCGACGGTCCGAGGCTCGCCGTCGGGGACGACGCCGACGAGGAGGACGGTCTTCGGTTCGCCACCGTCGGCCGACTCGAGTTTCACCGGTTCGACCAGTACCGGCGAAGCGTGGTCGACGCCGTCGTCCGACCGGATCGATTCGGCGCGTTCGTTGCTGTCGCCGAGCCGCGGCCCCTCGACGCCGTCGACGGCCGACAGCGTGCCGCTCTCCTCGGGGACGATCTGGACGTCGGCGTCGGTATCGTCGACGGCGCCGCCGCCGGCGAGCCCCAGTGCGACTCCCGTCACGACCACCAATAGCGCGATCGTCAGGGCGACGGCACCGACCGTCGCCACGACGCGACTCGAGCGCGTTCGAACCGTCCGCTTCCACAGCCTGATGACGGAGACGCCGACGAGGCCGCGCCAGCGCGCCCGGCGGGAGCCGCCGCGCTCGGCGTCGAACTCGCCGTCATCCGCCATCCGAGACCACCCGTCCATCGCGAAGGGTGACCACGCGGTCGGCGACGGCGAGGGTCGACTCGTCGTGCGAGGCGACCAGCAGGGCTCGATCTTGGCCGATATCCATCAGGAGTTCGAGGACGTTCTCTCCGGTCGCCGTATCGAGTTCACCCGTCGGCTCGTCGGCGACGATGACGTCCGGATCGGTGACGAGCGCCCTCGCGATCGCGACGCGCTGTCGCTCGCCGCCGCTCAGTTCGCCCGGGAGGTGGCCGATACGATCACCGAGGCCGACCTTCTCGAGCAGCGTTTCGGCGCGCTCGCGGCGCGTCGATCTGGGGATTCCGGCCTGAACGAGGGGTAACGCGACGTTCGCACGGGCCGATAGCGCCGGCAGCAGATGAAAGCGCTGGAAGACGATCCCGACGTGTCGCCGTCGCAGCCGCGTTCGTTCCCGATTCGAGCAGGTCGTGAGATCGGTGTCCAGCAGTTCGACGGCTCCGCCGGAGGGAACCAACAGTCCCGAAACCGCGTGGAGGATCGTCGACTTCCCGCTGCCGCTCGGCCCCTCGAGGCCGACGATGTCGCCCGCCTGCACGTCGAACGAGACGTCCCGCAGCGCGGTTACGGTCCGGTCGTCGCCCGAGCGGCCTCGGCCGCCGTTCGCCCCGTACTCGTGGGTCACGGCCTCGAGCCGAACGGCCGTCCGTGATTCGACGTCGACGGTACTCGAGTCGCCGTCCGAGGCGGTCGCCTGCCGCAGTGCGTAGTTGCTCATCGGTCCAGGATTCAACTCGATCGAACGAACGGCGGAGACGGATATTGTTTCTCTCCGGCTTCTCTCGGCCACGTAGCCGTTAACGACTCGAGGGAAAACACCAAACTGGTTCTCAGCCGCCACAGTAATCGATAGACGACCGTCTCGAGCGACGACGGATCCGTCACCGGCGATCAGCGGCCCGGCTGGCGAAATCTACTCGTAATACTGACTATCTCGCTCGGTTAGTCGTTTGTACTGGTCTCAACCGGACGAAACCACCGTCTACTGCGCGATAGAAGCGGCTCAACGTCCGATTCCGGATCGACGTGCTGTGATCGCGAGAGCGAACCGGTAGCTGGCACGAAAGGACGCCATACAGGCGTGCAGGCTGCCGAATACGGCTCGCGGAAGCGGTCGGCCGCTTACTCTTCGCTCGCGATGGCGATCCGCGTCCCGTTCGAAGCGGCGTACACGGTGTCGTCCTCGCGTTCGAACGTGAGTCCTCCCGCGGTGGTCGGCTCCGCCGAGTCGGGCATCGTCGTCGTTTCGACGTCCCCGGTCTCGGTCGATTCGACCTCGAGCGTGAACTCGCCGTCGACGGACGAAATCGTCACGTTCCGGTCGTCGATCCGGACGTCTGCGCGCGAGCTATTCGATTCGTGGGCGAGCTGTGGATCGTCGCCCTCGGCCCAGATCTCGACCTGGTAGACGCTGTCGTTGCCGACCGGCTCCCAGCCGGTCCGCTCGACGTGGACGGTCTCGCGCCAGCCGGGGCCGCCGACGGTGATCGACTCCTCGCCCGAGAACTCGAGTTGCCGGGCCGGGATCACCTCCGACCAGAGCTGCCGCTGCTCGCTCGCGACGATCACGCCGCTGGACTCCAGGGAGACGGCGTCGGCCAGCGGACCGACCTGGACGGGCGAGACGAGTTCGTTCTCGACGCCCTCGGCGTACTGAACCGTGTAGTCCTCGATCTCGACGGCCGCGTCCGAGGAAGCGGTGGCATCCTCGAGGACGAAGAAGTTGACCGGAACCGCCATCCCGGCGAGGGCGGCGAGGATCACGAGAACGAGCGCGAGCGCGGTCTGTCGCTGGCCGACGGTCGAGAGCCGGCCCGAATCGCGCGACCGTGGTTTCGCGGCGATTTCGCTGATGCGCTCGAGGGTGGCCGTCAGGGCCGTGGAATCGGCGTCGGATCCGGAGCGATCGCGGCCGTCGGCTCCGGGACGGTCACCGGTGTCGGCTCCGATCCGATCGCCGGTGTCCGATCCAGACCGATCACCGCTGTTCCGAGCGAGTTCGAGCGGGCGGGAGACGGACGAGTCGGGCTGAGTTCGGCGGACGCGAGGGAGCAGGCGGCGGACTTGTTCCGGGACGACGGGTCGCTCGGAGGCTGTAATCGCGACGGTGACCACGAGCGCGAGCACCGTGACGATCAACACGCCGGGGCCCTGGAAGAGGTAGAAGACGTTCCCGCCGCCGAACCAGTAGATCTGCCAGAGACCCTGTGCGAACCCGAAGGCCAGGATCGCGATCCACAGTCGAAGCGCGTCGGGACGGCGTCCGCGTCGGCGGAGCAGCGCGATACCGAGCACGAGACCGATGAAGAAGCCGAGCGCGTGGCCCTGGATGGCGATACCGGCCCACGACGGCGCGGACGGTGGTCTCGACTCGGCGACGTAGACCCCGATCGGATTCTGGAGCGCGCGGTAAATCGTCAGCAGGACGCCCTGCACCCCGAGGACGCCCACGATCGTCGCGATCGGATAGTGGACGAGCGCGAACGCGGCGAAGGCGAAGACGACGCCCGAGAAGCCGATCACGGGTCCGAGCGCGAACAGGCTCGTGAGGAGCGTGATCGCGACGACGACGAGTGGAAAGAGCAGTACTGCGCGGACCCACGGATTGGTGCGCCACGAGGCGAACGAGCCCGCTCCCCGTTCGTCCGGATAGTGTCCCCAGGCGTACTCCGCGATGGGTGCGACGATGACGGTAGCCGAGAGATTCCCGATGAGGTGGTTCGGTCCGGCGTGGGAGAACGACGCCGTCAGCATTCCCAGCGGATAGAAGTACGAGTACGCCCGGTAGGGGATCGTCACGGGATCGGAGAACGCCGTGACGCCGTCCTGGACGAACAGGTAGACGCACCAGACGAGTCCGATGACGATCAGCGACCCCCACGGGACCCCCATCACGAGCCTCGAGCGGGCCACGTCTCCCCACCGGCGTCCCGATCGGTGGAGTCGGCTGACGACCGCCGCGGAGGCGAGTAGCGCCGCCACCGTGACGATCGGGAGGACGACCGTCAGGACGAACGACTGGACGGCCTCGGGCGAGAGCATATCCAGTGGTTCGAGCGAGACTGTATATGGATTTACTTCTGTGGCTCCCTGCTCGACTGCCACCGCGGCTACTGCGACCCGATCGAACGACGTACGATGGCGCGCGCTGGACCGCGGTGAGCAGAGCGAGGCCGGAACGCAGTGATGGCCTCGGAAAGCGAACGGTGACCGTGGGGAGCCGTGAGCAAGGCGAACCGCGGTTCGAAGCTGTACGAGGTCTTCGCGAACGCTTTGAGCGAAGGCTCGGTAGAGCTTGCTCTACCGGTGGATGAGTGAGTGCCTTGAGGGGGCGAACGTTAGCGCAGAACCTGCGGTTCCGCGAGCAGTCGAACGGGTGCTGCGCACCCGTGAGACAACGTTTTCACCGCCTCGCACGTCCCGCGAGCAGCAATCGGCTGGGGAGGCCGTACAATCACCGCCGCCAGTGCGAGAAGCGGACGAGAGTCTCTTGCTACTCTCAAACGAGTCCGGTGCGATCTTCCGACTACTGATCCGAATGCCACCGCTCGAGAGCCGTCAGTCCGAACAGAAAGGTACAAGCGGCCGACGACCGGACTCATCGACATGGAACTGCGGGTCACCGAGAGCACCGAGAACGAACTCTCGATCGAGATCGCCGGCGAGGATCACACGTTTATGAACGTCCTGAAGGGGACGCTGCTCGAGCACGACGACGTCACTGCCGCCACCTACGACGTCAACCCCGAACAGTCGGGTGGCCAGACGGAGCCGATTCTGACGATCAAGACCGTGGAGGGCGTCGATCCCCTCGAGGCGCTCGAGGAAGCCGCCGGCGACGTCCGCGGGAAAACGACGGCGTTCCGCGACGCGTTCGAAGCGGCTGCGTAAGCTCCCACTGGATCGATCGTCGACGCGTCTCGGTTTCGCTTCTCTTTCAACACGTCAGGTAGACACCGTAGAGCGCGCCGTCGGGACCGACGTGGAGGTCGAGCCCTTCGGACTCGAGTTCGGGGTCGGTCAGGCGCTCGCTCGTCACCACCGCCTCTGCGACGGCCTCGGCGAGCGCACCCTCGTCGTCGTAGTCGTCGATCGATCCGGGGATCGGCAGGTTCGCGCCGACCAGTTCGTTGCGACACTCCACGCCGAAGTCGCTCCCGTCCACCGAATCGGGACTCGCGTCGTCGTACTCCATCGCCACGTTCGCGCGGTTCGTGTATTCGGCGTACGCCGCTAATCCGTCGTCGTAGGACCGCGACTCGTCCGCGTTCCGTTCCGCTTCGAGTCGCTCGTGAACCTCGTCTTCGGCGGCCTCGAGGTCGATTCCGGCCGCCTCGCTGCCCTCGCCGGGTGCGTCGGGCGGCGACGGCGTCCCGATGCCGGGGATGATCGACGGCGATACGATCCCCGTCGCGAACAGGGCGACGATCAGGGCGAAGCCGACGATGATCGGCGCGTAGGGTTTGGCTACCTCGAGCCAACTGGGGACCTCGAGGTCGCGGTCGACGTCGGAGAACGCATCCTCGGTCTTCTCCAGATCGTGGCCGCCACAGCGCGAGCACGGCGGGTTGTTCTTCATGTGCTGGCGGCCGCAGTTCGCGCAGACCCACATGTACTGCGTGCCGGTGTCGACGGTCTCGAACTCCTCCTGGCGGACGACCGCCTCCTCGAACTCGTTGTGGCCGCAGCTATCACACGGCGGATCGTTCGACTCGTGTGGTTTACCGCACCACGTACACCGCCACTTCACTGGTAGTAGAGCACAACTGAGCGGGTATAAGCGTATTGGAAGCCGAAACGGATGGGGCGAAACAAACCGTGCGGGCGAGCGGTGACTCGATCAGCATCGGGGTGAAACCAGCGCTCGGACCGGTGAAAACCCTGCTCAGAGCCGAACGGGAACGTCCCGCTCGTCGAGGTACGCCGTTGCCACCTTTTCCACTCGGGTTCACGTCGTTCGCCCTCGTGCAAAAACCTTGACCAAAAAGCCACTCGCTCACTTCGTTCGCTCGCGGTCCGAAAACTGATGTCTCAGAGCCGAACCGGCACGTCCCGCGCGTCCAGATACTCCTTGGTCTCCTCGATCGAGTGCTCGTCGAAGTGGAAGATCGACGCCGCGAGGCCGGCGTCGGCGTCCGCTTCGGTGAACACGTCGTACATATCCTCGGGACCGCCACAGCCCGAGGAGGCGATCACGGGCGTGTCGACGGCGTCACAGACCGCCGTCGTCAGCGGGAGGTCGTAGCCGTCTTTCGTGCCGTCCTTGTCGATCGAGTTGACGAACAGTTCGCCCGCACCGCGGGATTCAGCCTCTTTGGCCCACTCGAGGACGTCGATTCCCGTCCCCTCGCGGCCGCCCTTCTTCGTACACTCGAACCAGCAGGACTCGCCGTCGACCTCGACGTAGTGTTCGCCCCCCTCGTCGAAGCGGCGCTTGGCGTCGACGCTGATGACGATACACTGGCTGCCGAAGGCCTTCGCGCCCTCGTTGATGAGTTCGGGTCGCTCGAGCGCGCCGGTCGTGATCGAGACCTTGTCCGCGCCCGCGCGCAGCGTCTCCTTGATGTCGTCGGTGGTGCGGATGCCGCCGCCGACGGTCAGCGGGATGAAGACTTCGTCGGCGACGCGTTCGACGACGTCGAGCATGGTCTCTCGCCCCTCCGCGGAGGCGGTGATGTCGAGGAAGACGAACTCGTCCGCGCCGGACTCGTTGTACGCCTTGGCCATCTCGACCGGATCGCCGGTGTATTTCAGGTCCTCGAAGTGAACGCCGGTGTAGACCGCCGGGTTCCCGTCCTCGTCCAGGTCGACGTCGATACACGGGATGATGCGCTTGGTCAGCATATGATCGGTAGCCGAATCTTGGCACCCGGAGTAGTAAAGTGGTCTGCATCGGCTACCGGCCGCGGGTGGACGATGCGGTGGTCCCCGTTCGGCACCGTGTGACTGCCGCGTTCGGTCCGCAATCGCGTGTCTTTAAGGTCCTGAGTCGGCAACACGCAGCTATGGCAGACGACACGGATTTGACGGGCGAACAGGACACGGGCGCCGATGTCGGTCACGACCTCGAGGCCGAACGGACGACCGCTCCGATGAGCGAATTCACGGCGCGCGAGGCCGGTATCGGCTTCGTCGTCGCGCTGATCGGCGTCGCGATCGCGTTCGGGATACCGCTGGTAGCGGTCGCTCCGTAGCGATAGAACACCGTGCGAAAACGTGGTCGTTAGAAGACGTACTCGTCGTCGTGGCCCATCATGCCGTCGTCTTCGAGGCCGCCGGGGCCACCTTCGTCTTCGTCCATCGGTCCACTGGTCTTGTAGGCCTTGATACCGGTCGACAGGAGATCCTCGATCGCCTCCTCGCGGTTGACGAACTCGCCGCGTTCGACCATCTGGGCGATTTGCATCTCGAGGTGCTCCGGTATGGTGATCTCTACTTTCGGCATCTGATTCGGCTTTCGGCGAGGGGGTATTTAGGTTTGACGGGGACTCCACACCATCCGGAACGACTCGCCGCGGAGGGTCCCGATCGACCGGCGAAGTGGTACCGGCGCTGGGCCGTTTCGCTACTGCTGCGGCGGTCTTTCGATACCGCTAGTACAGTGACTCACGGGTACTACTGCGGTGGCACATTGCTGCGGGTAGCGATCGGGACTCCGATCCATCGTACACGTCAGTATCGACGCGAGTGAAACCGACGGAGAAAACCGGTAGTCGTCGGTGGTGACGTGCTTGCGGTGGCTGCATAGCGGCACCGACGTCGTAGCGGCCCGTACGGTTTGCGGTCGTCTTACTTGCTTCCCATCATCGAGTCGAACGCGTTCTTCAGCGTCGTCCCGGGCTGGGTGATCGAGTCGATCTGCTGGCGCATTTTCCGCTGGTTGAAGTAGCTCGCGAACGCGAGGATAGTCGGCGGCCAGAGGCCGACGAACATCCCGCGCTGTCGTTCTCCGCGCAGGAAGAAGTAGTACCACGAGAGCCCGACCGACGCGGCCGCCGCGAGGAGCGCAGGGCCCATGGCTTGTTCGGTGACTTCTTCCGCTGCCTGTCCGGACATCTCTCGTTCCGTCATTTGTTGTTTGCTCGCCATACAGTGAGAGAGTGGTCGAGACCGTACTAAGGGATGACGAGGGTTTCGAGAGGAAGGCCCCGAATTGTGATGCCAATGCTACTGTTCCACTCCGTTCCAGTCGCGGTGCCGTCCCCGAAAATCGGGGTTACATGTCGATGATCGCATCACTCGACTCGAGTGTCACCGAGTACCTCGCTCAAGCGGACGGTCGCGTTCGACCGAATCCCGGTCCCGTCGAGGCCATCCAGGTGATCGAATCGGCGCCGAGCGTCACATCTACGTCCGTCGGCACCAACGCACGCGTATGACTAACGACGTGACCGACGTCACGGACCTGTACCGGGAGTTCGGCGACGATCGACTGCCGTCCGGACAGCGTGAGACATCGGCGTTCCCCGTCCTCTCGAAGAGTGGAACGCCCGAGTGGGACCCCGAAACGTGGGAGTTCACCGTCACCGGTGCGGTCGACGAGGAACTCTCCTTCTCCTGGGACGAGTTCCGGGCCCTCCCCACCGAGACCCAGCGACAGGACTTCCACTGCGTCACCGGCTGGAGCAAGTTCGACTGCGAATTCACGGGCGTGCCGTTTCCGGAACTCGCCGAGCGAGCGGGAGTCCACGACGACGCGGTCCACGTGCTGTTCTCCGCGCTCGACGACTACACGACCGACCTGCCGCTCGAGGACTGCCTGCGAGCGGAAGTCCTCTTCGCGTGGGGGTACGACGGCGACCCGCTCCCCGAAGACCACGGCGGACCGCTGCGGGTCGTCACGCCCCACAAGTACGCCTACAAGGGAGCGAAGTGGGTCGACGGCGTCGAGTTCCTCACCGAACCCGAGCGCGGGTACTGGGAGAAACGCGGCTACTCCCAGACGGCGGATCCGTGGCAGGAAGAGCGATACAGCTGATCGACGGCCGTTCTGCCGTCTCCCGCGCGCAGTAGTGTCAGACCGCGAACAGCGTCCGGTATAGTTAGGCTGAAGGCACGGCAGTCCCGAACTGTGTTCGATGGACCAATCGTCGGGTGAGCGTCGACTGGCGGGTGAGACGGGGTCCCAGCCAGCCGACGGTCCGACCACCCTCACCAGCCGCAGTCGCGAACTCGAGGACGTGTCGTTCGGCGCGATCGTCGACGTCGCCACCAACTCACGGATTCTGTGGGCCACGCCGGACGGGCTGGAAGTCGTCGGTCGAGGCGTCGCCGCTCGAGTCACCGCCACCGGGCCGGAGCGCTTCGATCGGATCCGAACGCAGACCGCTCGCGTGTTCGACGCGCTCGATCACGACGGTCCTGCCGTCGCCCGACCGCGTGCATTCGGCGGCTTTTCGTTTCACGACGGACACGAATCGGGGCCTCCCTGGACGGGGTTCGAGGCGGCGTCGTTCGTCGTCCCGCAGACGCTCGTCGTCCGCAGCGACGAGGGGACCTGGCTGACGACCGTCGGGGACACCCCCGACGAGGCGACGGCTCGTCTCGAACACTGGACCGAACGGTTGGACGAACTGCCGACGATGCAACCCAGCGGGACGGCTCCCGGCATCGACTCGACGGCGCGGACGACGTCCCGCGAGGACTGGACCGGACAGGTCGAAACGGCGCTCGAACGGATCGAACACGGGGATCTCACCAAGGTCGTCCTTGCGCAGGCGCTGGCGGTCGAACTCGACGGCCCGGTCGACATCCCCGGCACGCTCGAGCGCCTGCGCCGGCGGTACCCGAACTGTTACCGGTTCCTGATCGGCCACGAGGTCGGCGGGACCTTCTTCGGCGCCCCGCCCGAACGGCTCGTCTCCAAACGCGGCTCGCGCGTCGAGACCGAAGCCCTCGCGGGCTCGGTACCCCGAAGCGACGCGCCCGAGGCGGACGAGGCGTACGCGGATCGGATGCGCGACAGCGAGAAGGTCCAGCGCGAGCACGGCCTCGTCGTCGAAGCGATCCGCGACCAGCTCGAGCCGCTCGCGCGCGACCTCGCGATCGACGACCAGACGATTCGACGACTGGCGAACATTCAACACCTCCAGACGCCCATTTCGGCGATGCTCGAGGGGGATACACACGTCCTCGAGATCGTCGAAGCGCTGCATCCGACGCCGGCCGTCGGGGGCGTTCCGCCGGCGGCGGCCTGGGAGACGATCCGCGACGCCGAGACGTTCGACCGGGGCTGGTACGCGGCTCCCATCGGTTGGTTCGACGGCGCCGGCGACGGCGAGTTCGCCGTCGGAATCCGCTCGGGAATCGCGACCGAGGAGACGGTCACGCTGTTCGCGGGCAACGGCATCGTCGCCGACAGCGACCCCGACGACGAGTGGGAGGAGGTACAGCTGAAGTTCCGCCCGATTCTCGACGAGTTGCGGTGAGACGATGAGAGAACAGGTGATCCCATGACCGCACCGAACCGCGCGACGCTGTGGGGCCGCATCCTCGTCGACGAACTCGCGAAGGGCGGCCTCGAGGCCGTCTGTATCGCCCCCGGGAGTCGATCGACGCCGCTGACGGTCGCGTTCGCCGACCATCCCGAAATTCGCGTCTTTTCACACCTCGACGAGCGGTCTGCCAGTTACTTCGCGCTCGGGCGCGCGAGACGAACCGGCGAGCCGACGGCGCTCGTCTGTACCTCCGGGACGGCGGCGGCGAACGTTCACCCCGCGGTGATGGAGGCCGATCGGGCTCGAGTCCCGTTGCTCGTGCTCACGGCCGACCGACCCCACGAACTCCGCGACAGCGGTGCGAACCAGACTGTCGATCAGGTCGCCCTCTACGGCGACGCGGTTCGGTGGGACGCGGAACTGCCGGAGCCCGAAGCCGAGGAGCGAAAAGTGCGAAGTCTTCGGACGACGGCCGCGCGAGCGCTGTCGAAAACGAGCGGTGCCGACCCCGGCCCCGTCCACCTGAACTGTCCGTTTCGAAAGCCGCTCGAGCCGCTCGAGGTCTCCGACGCCGTTCCGGATTCCTTTTCGGAGACGCTGGCCGGCAAGGGACGCGAGGGCGCGTTCGTCGAGACGAGTTCCGGGGACGTGACGCTCGAGGACGACCAGTACCGGCCACTCGTGCGGGCGCTGGCGGACGCCGACCGGCCACTGATCGTGGCCGGACCGGCCGATCCGACCGACCTGTCCGAACTCGATCCCGCAGCCGTCGTTGCCGTCGCCGAACGCATCGGCGCGCCGATTCTCGCGGATCCGCTCTCGAACCTGCGCTTCGGCCCTCACGTCGCGGGGAACTCCAGCAGTGGACCGGTGTACGGCGGCTACGACGGCTACGTCGCCGACCTCCCGTCGCCGGACGTCGTCGTCCGGTTCGGCGCGTCGCCGACCTCGAAACCGCTTCGCCACGCGTTGCGCGACAGCGGCGCCCACCAGTTCCTGCTCGATCCCGCGGGCGCGTGGCGCGAGGCGACGTTCACCGCGACCGACTTGCTCGCGGCGTCGCCCGGCTCCGTCTTCGAGGGACTGATCGAGAGACTCGAGACCGAACCCGATACCGGCGGTGACGGAGCCGCACCCGCAACGAGCGGCGAGTGGCTCGCTCGGTTCGAGACCGCCGAACGTCGTCACTGGGACGTCCTGGGCGACGCGATCGAGGCGGATGCACTCGAGACCGACCCGTTCGAGGGGGGCGTCATCGCGTCGGTGTTCGAGCACGCGCCCGACCCGGCGACCGTCTTCGTCTCGAACAGCATGCCGATCCGGGACGCGGATCGGTTCGGTCGACCGCGAGCGGCCGCTCTGACGGTGCTCGCGAACCGGGGCGCGAGCGGGATCGACGGCATCGCGAGTACGGCACTCGGTGCCGGCAGCGCGACGGACGACCCGCTCGTCCTCGTCACCGGCGATCTGGCGTTCTACCACGATTCGAACGGCCTGCTCGCGATCGACCGCTGCGACGTCGACGCCACGATCGTCCTGCTGGACAACGACGGCGGCGGCATCTTCCACAAACTCCCGATAGAAGAGTTCGAACCGCCGTTTACGGACCAGTTCAAGACGCCGCACGGACTCGAGTTTGAGACGTTAGCGGAGTTCTACGGTCTCGAGTTCGAGCGCGTCGCTCCCGCCGAGTTCGTCGACGCCTATCGCGGGTCGCTCGAGCGCGAGGGAACGCAGGTGCTGTCGGTCGAGTTCGACTCGGAAGCGAGTCATCGGCGACGGGAGGCGCTCGCACGGCAGGTTCGTGACGAAATTCGAAGCGAGAGCGATTAACGACCGAAACGACTCAGTTTGATCTCTACGGACAATGTATTCGTCCCACCAGTTGTCGGTAGCAATGGTCCACAGACGATTCCTGAACCGATCGAGCCACGTGCGGTGGCGCGCGCTGTCTCGCGGTGAGCGAAAGAGAGGCGCGAGAGGAACGAGTGCCTCGAAAGCGAACCGCGAGTCGAAACTGAGCGAGGTCGTCGCGAGTAGTGCGGGACCAAAGGTCCCGCAGACTATGCGAACGGGCGCTGCGAGGCGGTTGCACCGCCTCGAGTTCGCGGCGCGTCGAGCCGCGTACGGCCCGTGAGCAAATATCACGAGCGACTGCTCGGAAGGCGCGAAGCGTCTTCCGGTGGATGAGCGAGCGACTGAAAGGAGTGAGCGTTAGCGCGGAACCGGCGGTTCCGCGAACCATCCGAACGGGTGCGAAGCACCCATGAGGAGAAATCGGCTGGGGAGGACGTGGAATTCATCGCCGCCAGCGTGGGCAGGACACTCGTTTCAGTTAAAAACTCATCTGGGTACCACATCTATTCACGGCCGAAGTGCCCACCAGAGTGCGACGGCGTAGCCGAAGGGAACCCAGGCGAACCCAAGCGCGAGCAGTCCCGTGATCGAGAACGGCGGGACGGCCGACAACCGGTCGATCCCGAGCGGGAAGAGCACGCTCCAGAACCCGAACACCGCGGTCGCGACACGGGGTCTCGTGAGCAGATAGCCGACGAAGGCGAGCGTGCACGCGGCGACGATCGCGTTGACCACGAGCGGGAACAGCGACGTCAGACTCGCGGCGACGAACATCGGATACAGCAGCCAGAGACAGCCGATCGTCACCGCCGTCGTCTGCGTCATGGCCTGGCCCTCCCACTCGAGGTCGACCTCCCCCTCCCAGCCGTGGACGGCGTACCGGAATCCCGACGCAGCGCCCTCGTCGGGCGTACTCGAGGCTCTGGACGCCGCGGCGGCGCTAGCCGACCCGGTGCCGGTAGCGCTGGTCGTCCCGGTGGCGGTAGTCGTCCCGGTGGCTCCGGCCGTCCCGGTCGCACTCGAGGACGCGTCGCTACTGGACGATGCCGTGTTGCTCGAGGACGAGCCGTCACTCGAGCGTCCGCCCTCGGTCACGAACGTCCAGCCACCGCCGGCTCGCTGCCGGGCCGTCTTCCGTTGGCGCCGCGCGCGCTGTCGGGCGTGGTGACTCCCGGTTCGATCGTCCCGGCCCTCGGATCGATTCCGGTAGGAGGACTCCGCCCTCGAGTGCGTTCGACCGCTCGACGTTCGCGTTCGACTCCCGTTGCCACGACGGTCGTGGCCCGTAGCCGTCCCGTCGGTGCTCCCTCTCGAGGCGGTCGACCCCGACTGGTTCGACGTTCCGGTCTCGGTTCGCGATCGAGTTGCCTGGCCGGCAGTGCCGTCGCCGTCGTCACCCCCGTCCGCCGTGCTCGAGTCCGACGACGCCGGCCCGCTCGAACTCGTCGACCGGTCGGCGAGTCGGAGGTAGGCGTCGTGACCGAGACGGTCGTACCGCGCGCGTTCGGTGCCGTCGGTGAGCACCGATCGGGCCGTCGAGACGCGCTTGAACTGCTCGGCGGCGTCGAGTGCGTCGTTGTGATCCGGATGGGTCTCGAGGACGCGCTCGCGGTAGGCCGTCTGGACCTCCGCTCGGGTCGCGTCGGGGTCGACCTCGAGGACGTCGTAGTACGTCTGCCCCATCGAGTAGCCGAGGGTTCGGAGTCCAGTCAAAAAACCGCTCTGGTTGAGAGACTATCACTTACTACTGAACGTCTCCGATCGAACGATTTCTGGCGAGTAAGACGCTCCTCACCGAACCGAGCGCTTATCGCTCAGTTACTCGAGTGACCCTACTGCAACAAATACACTCTATATTGCTATATGAAATTGTGTATCGTGGGCTTCCCGTTTCGAAGCGCGTCGATCTGACCGACTGACACCGTCGACGGTGGATTTTATTAGTTGGCGAGACGGAATCGACGGATACGTTTCGTCGCACAATGGACGACTCGACACAGCCATCACCGGCCGGCCGGCTCGACGCGCTCCTCGAGGACGACAGATCCGAGGAGGCCGTTGCGTGTCTCGAGCGGCTCACGGCGGCCGACACCGAGACGCGGAAGACGGCGCTCCGAGCGCTGCGTGAGGGGGCTGAAACGAAGCCAGACGCGCTCGAGCCCGTACTCACCGCGCTCACGCCATTTCTTACCGACGAGGAGCGATCGATCCGTCTGACGACCGCGAAACTGTTCGCGACCGTCGCCCAGGCAGAACCGGAGGCGGCCTCGTCCGTCGTTCCAGCGCTCGCTGCTCGGTTGGCCGACGAGGACGAGTTCTACTACGTGCGCGCCCGTTCGGCAGAGGCACTCGGTTACGTCGCGCTGGAAGTACCGGATACGGTCGCTTCGCCCGAAGTGCTGGCGGACCTGCGAATCGGGCTGTCGTTCGATGAACCCGAGGTGAGGGAGAAACTGGCGAAAGCGCTCGAGTACTTGGCGCTGGCCGATCAGAGCCGGCTCCGTCACCACGTATCGGACCTGACTCGGAATCTCGGCGATTCGAACGAACTCGTTCGGTACCACCTCTGTACCGCGCTCGCCGCGATCGGCTGTGCGTATCCGGACGCGGTGTCCGAGAGTACCGCTGCCCTGGCTGATCGCTTGGACGACGAGAGCGCCTTCGTGCGGGGACGGGCAGTCGAAACGTTCGGTCTGCTCGCTCGGGCAGATTCGGATGTCTCGGTACCGGACGTAACTCAGGCCGTGGAATCAGGTGCGAGTTCGGACGCGGACGACGATGCCGAGCGATTCCTTCGCGATCGAATTCGATTCGCGACGAACGCGAGCGGCGAGGAGCCGATCGACACCGATTCCGTCGGAATCGGGATGCTCGAGGGAATTCGCGATCGAACGGACGAGGTCGTCGATGCTATCACCAGCCCCGACGGCGACGAGTGTCCCCACTGCGGGCAGTCGCTTCCCGCAGTCGGGCCGCCAATCTGTCCGCGGTGTGGTGATCCCCGCTGATATTGGGAAATATTAGGTCAGCCTAAAAATAGGAGCGCTTATTATGGTTTAGGTGGGCCTAAAAACATGGCGAGAGATGAGACGAAACGCGAGGAACCGACCCGGAGGGATTTCGTAACGTACGGCAGTACGGCCGTCGCCGGCGGACTGCTGGCGGGCTGTTCGAAGTTGGCCGGACGGGGCGATGAGACGGACGGAGAGTCCGATAGTGGCAGCTACTCGGTGACGATGGCTCCGATGGGAGAGGTCTCCTTCGGCTCGCCGCCGGAGAGCGTCTTTACGCGGCTGACCCATCACGCCGGGATGGCGTTCGCCCTCGGACGCGGGGACGACGTCAACGCGATGCACGCCCCCGACTACTACGATCAACTGTGGAATCAGTTCACCGAACGATTGCCCGGCGTCACGCTGGACTGGTCGGGATTGTACTCCTCCTGGGACCCTGATAAGGAGATGCTCTACGAGCTCGACAGCGACGTCCACCTCTCCGACCCGGCGAGCGTGAACGCCCTCGATAGCTGGAACGCGGCGGATATCGAGGAGATCCGAGATACCGTCTCCCCGTGGTTCGGCAACAAGTTCAGCGATAGACACGACGAGCCACCAGCCGAGTGGGCCGATCGCTACGAGTATTACAGCCTCTGGGAGATGTTCGAGAGGGTCGCAGCGGTGTTCCGCGAGGAGTCGCGGTACGATGCACTTGCGGAGATACACACGACCCTGCTGGAGACGATCGAAGAGAATCTCCCCCCAGAACGGGAGCGTCCAACCGCGGTCCTGGCGGGGATGAGCGACATCGAGAGCATGTACGTCTACACGCTGGACACGCCCGGGTTTCTGACGGCACACGTGCGCCCGCTCGGTCCGATGGGCGTCCTGGGCGGTGATATCTCCTCCGGTGACACGATCGACATGGAAGGGATGCTCGAGGCCGATCCCGACGTTATCTTCGCACTGGGCGGGATGCACCCCGAAACGGATATGCCCGGGATTCGATCGGCGCTGCAGAACCACGCCGTCGGTCAGGAACTCTCCGCGGCCGAAAACGGCCGCGTCTACTCGCAGGGGGCCCGCTACCAAGGACCGATCCTGAACCTGTTTCAACTCGAGATGACTGCCAAACAACTTTATCCCGATCTCTTCGGGGCGTGGCCGACCTACACTGACGGCCCGTACCCGGAGATTCCGTCGGACGAGCAGTTATTCGACCGCGAGCGGGTTGCAGACATCATCAACGGAGAGTTCTGAGGATGAGTGACGACGATGACACCGCGACCGAGGCACCGACGCGACGAGAGTACGTGAAGTACGGCGCCGCCGCGGTCGGCGGCGGACTGCTCGCCGGCTGTACGAGCGGGACGGAAGACGAGGCCGCGCCGACCGAAACGGACGAGTCGTACTCGGTGACGATGGAGCCCGTCGGCACCGTCGAGTTCGATTCGGTTCCCGAAACGTGGATCCCGTACACGGGCGATTACGCGGACATGGGCGTCGCGCTCGGCCAGAGCGACGGCCTCTCGGCTATCGGCGTCCGCGCCCGATTCGCCTCACACCTGTACGACGAACTCCCCGGCGTCTCCGTCGACGGGGACGACCTCACCGAACTCTATCGGGACGGCACCGGCAAGGAGATCTTCTACGAACTCGAGGCCGACGTCCACGTCATCGATCCGAACTTCATGGTGAACCGCCTCCAGTGGAGTCAGGCCGACGTCGACGAGATCCGGGATAGCGTCGCGCCGTTCGTCGGGAACACGATCTTCTCGCGCGTCTACGACTGGCACGACTACGCCGACTACACGCTGTACGAGGCCTTCGAGAAGGTCGCACGGCTGTTTCGAGCGGAGGCTCGCTACGAGGCGTTTGCGCAGTATCACGACGAGGTGCTCGAAGACGTTCGCGCACGGCTCCCGAACGAAACGCCGACCGTCGCCGTTCTCTACCCGGTGGAGGTGCCGCCGGACTCGTTCTACCCGTACCTGATCGGCTCCGGGACGCAGTCCAAACACTGGAACGAGCTGAACGTCGAGGACGCCCTCGCGCGAAACGGCATCACGGACGCCCAGGCCAGCGGGGGAGCCATCGACTACGAAACGCTGTTGGAGATCGATCCGGACGCGCTCGCGATCCGGATACAGGGCGAAATCACGAGAGAGTACTTCGACGACGAGATCGTCTCACACCTCCGGAGCCACGACGTCGCGAGCGACCTCGCTGCGGTTCGGAACGATCGGGTGATCTACGGCGGGGTGACCTACCAGGGGCCGATCATCCACCTCTTCCAGCTCGAACGGGCGGCCAAGGAGCTGTATCCCGACGAGTTCGGAGACGAACGGCTGTTCGACCGTCAGCGAGTTGCTGACATCGTCAACGGGGCGGTCGAACGATGAGCGCCCTCGAAACGACGCAGGCGGAGGCGGCGTTCGATCACGACGTGGTCGTGGTCGGCGGCGGTCCCGCAGGGTGCGCGGCGGGCGTCTTCACTGCCCGGTACGGTCTGGACACGGTCATCTTCGACCGCGGGCGCTCATCGATTCAGCGCTGTGCCTACCTCGAGAACTACCTCGGCTTCCCCGCGGGGATCGACATCGAGACGCTGTACGGACTGATGCACGATCACGCCGAGACGGCCGGCTGCGAGATCGTTCCCGACCTCGTCGAGTCGGTCGAGCGCGCCGACGACGGAGCGGGGTTCGTCGTCAGCGGACAGGAAGGGGAGCCGATCACCGCTCGGCGGGTGGTTGCGGCCACGCGCTACGACGGCGAGTACATGCGCGGTCTCGACGACGAGGCGGCGATGTTCGAGACGCACGAACACGACGGCGAGGAACACGAGCACTTCGACAAGGGGTACGCCGAGCGCGACGGGACGACGCCGGTCGACGGACTCTTCGTCGCGTCCCCGTACGGGGAGACCGGCTACCAGGCCAGCATGGCCGCCGGACACGGCACGCAGGTCGGGATAACCGTCGTCGAAGCCGTTCGACGGGACCGGGGCTACCCCGAACCGATGACGAATCACTACGACTGGATGCGCCGGGAGACGGAACTCGACGACGAGTGGAGCGAGCGAAGCCGATGGCGGGAGTACGTCGACGACCGAGTGCCCGAGGATCACGGCCTCGAGGAAGAGCGACTCGCCGAGATCCGCGAGCAGGAAATCGATCGCAGGCTCGCGACGTACCTCTCCGGCGACGAGATCGATCGGCGGATCGAGCGCGGTCACAGGCGACTGCTCGAACACATCGACGACGAACTGATCCTCGAGGCGGCGCGCGAAATCGACGCCGAACGCGAGACGGGAGGTGAGTAGTATCACTCCCACCAGCGAACCGTCGGTTCTCGAAACGTCGCGCGCCCTCGATCCGGTCGCACAACCGCTCCCGGCCGTGAGGAACGCTCGCGTCTATACGTCGGGTGTCGGATGCGCAGGGGGCCATCCAGCGCCGATCCGGTGACAGATGACCGGTGGTCCCCAGTACCTCCTCGTGCTCTCCCTCCTCGAACGACGGGACGGCCCACCGGTTTCGCCCGTCGTCGTCGCGGATGCGGTCGGTCGCCCGCGGCGACGACGGAGATGCAATTTTTCGTACTACCTAAACTATCTCCCACACGCAGTGGAACGGCGATCGACGACGGGGACGAGTGTCGTCGCTCTCGAGACGGCGTCCGTCCACCGGCGCACAACAGACCGGTCGTCGTTACGGAGCGGGTCCGGTATCGCTTACTCGACCCGCGGCCCCGTCTCGTCGGTCCGACCGGGGAGTTCGAGTTCGATCTCGAGTTCCGGCTCGTCCATCCCGTCGAAGTCGATCTCGAGTGCGACCGGGTCGCCGAACGCGAACGGGAGCACCCACTCGTCGTCACCGATCGTGAGTTCCTCCCCGTCGCGGAGTTGTTCGCCGAGCGCGATGAGGAACTCGCCGGCGTCGCTCGCGTCGAGACGGTACTCCCGTTCGAAGTTGCGTCCCGGTCGAATCGTCGTTCGCTCGTCGGTGTCGGGGTCGTCGGTTGGCATCGTTCGGGATACAGGGCGGCGACGGGTATGTCGTTCACGGTGGTTCCGTATACTCGCCGCGGTTCGAGACTCCGAACTGTTCGTCCGCCGACGCTGTCGAACGCCCTCGAACCCGCGACGCGAACCTATTTCACCCGCTGCCCACCAAACACGAGCAATGGTTTCGGAACTCTTCGACGCCGAGCAGTGGGAACCGGTCGCCGACCTGAACGACGAGTTCGAGGACATCACCTACCATCGCGCGGTCGACTCCGGGACGGTTCGGATCGCCTTCGACCGGCCCGCGGTCCGCAACGCCTTCCGACCGGGGACGGTCGACGAATTGTACGACGCGCTCGACCACGCCAAGCGCCAGACCGACGTCGGCTGTATCCTGCTGACCGGCAACGGCCCGTCGCCGAAAGACGGCGGCTGGGCGTTCTGTTCCGGCGGGGATCAGACGATCCGCGGCGAGGACGGCTACCAGTACGAGGGCGACGAAGAACGCGCATCGGAGCAGGGACGGCTTCACATCCTCGAGGTTCAGCGCCTCATTCGACACATTCCGAAAGTCGTCGTCGCCGTGGTGCCGGGCTGGGCCGTCGGCGGCGGCCACTCGCTGCACGTCGTCTGCGACCTCACGCTCGCGAGCGAGGAGCACGCGAAGTTCCTCCAGACCGACCCCGACGTCGCGAGCTACGACGCCGGCTTCGGCTCGGCCTACCTCGCTAAGCAGATCGGCCAGAAGAAGGCCCGCGAGGTGTTCTTCCTCGGCAAAACGTACAGCGCCGAGGAGGCCGCGGAGATGGGGATGGTCAACGAGGCGGTCCCCCACGAGGAGTTAGAGGAGACGGCCCTCGAGTGGGGCGAACGCATCAATTCGAAGAGCCCGACGGCGATGCGGATGCTCAAGTACGCGTTCAACATGACCGACGACGGGATGGTCGGCCAGCAGGTGTTCGCTGGCGAGGCGACGCGGCTGGGTTACATGACCGACGAGGCGAAGGAGGGGCGAGACGCGTTCGTCGAGGGTCGCGACCCCGACTTCGACGACTACCCGTGGCACTACTGAGCGACTCGAGTGTCGCTCGACTTTAGTGATCTATTGAGATACTCGGGTGCACACAGTAGCAGTTCGTGACCGGTTCAGTATATGTCGCGCTCAGTATCGATGAAACGGTACAATTTCGGAGGCCGACCAAACTGCGTGCAGTGGCGCGCGCTGAACTGCGGCGAACGAAAGCGAGGCGCGACCACGGAGCGGCTCGGAACGCGAACGGCGACCAGCGGGAGCCGTGAGCCGAGTGAGGCGCTGTTCAGAGTCGTGCAGTATCGTCATCCGACCTCGCAGTCGCTCGGCCGGAACGACAGCGCGCGCCGCCGCAGAGCGTTCGACCACTCTAGGCAGATCCGTCGCCCAGTACTGCCCACTGTTGCGCTCGAGCGCGCCCGCTCGTGTGGGCTCGAACCGATTGCGGTAGCGCCGGCGGGAAGAGTAACGCTTTGGGTCTTCCAGCACCGAAACGCAACCAGTGACACTCCCCGATCGGTCCGCGCTGTCCCGTCGGGACTACCTCCGGGCGCTGGTCGCCGTCGGCGGCGCGAGCGCGCTCGCCGCCTGCACCTCCGAGGGAGACGACGTCGACGTTCCGTCCGGAACGGACGACCCGGCGTCGCTCCCCGCGCGACAGCACGCCTGGAACGACGCCCTCACGCGGGACGACGACGGCAACGTCCGACCGTCGGAACACCACGTTCTGGTCGCGCTCTCGCTCGTCGACGACCCGACCGACGAGACGCGGGACCAGGTCGAAGCCGCCCTGCAGGGACTCGAGCGCGCCTACGAGTGGAGCAACGAGGGGCTGCTCTTCACGCTCGGCTACGCGCCGGCGTACTTCGACCGGTTCGACGAGTCGCTGCCCGACGAGGTCGATCTCCCGGAGCCGGAAGCGATCGTGGGGCAGGCCGACGAGTTCGACGAGTTCGACGCCGTCCTCCACCTCGCGAGCGATCACTCCCGGGTCGTCCTTGAGGCGGAGGAGGGACTGTTCGGCGATTCGGACGAACTCAACGGTCACGAGGTCGAGACGGACCTGACGGGCGCGTTCGAGCGCGTCGACGATCACCGCCGGACCGGCTTCGTCGGCGCGGGACTGCCCGCCGAACACACCGACGTTTCGCGGGTTCCGGACTCGATTCCCGAGGAAGCCCCGTTCTTCATGGGCTTTCGGTCCGGCTTCGCGGAGAGTCAGGCGACCGAGGATCGGGTGACCATCGAGGAGGGCCCGTTCGCGGGCGCGACGACGCAGCACGTCGAATCGATGACCATTCAGCTCCGGACCTGGCTCGAGCAGGACAGCCACACGCAGCGGGTCTCGAAGATGTTCAGTCCGGAGCACGCCGCGGACGACCTGGTCGGCGACGTCGGCGAGGCGCTGGGGTCCTCGAACGGGCTGACCGACGAACGGATCGAGACGACCGAGGACGACGCTCGCGGCGGCGTCGTCGGTCATGCTCAGAAGGCCGCTCGAGCCAGAGAGGACGGGGAGCCGCTGTTGCTCCGGCGGGACTTCAACACCGTCGACGGCGACAGTCCGGGACTTCACTTCGTCTCGCTCCAGGGCGGCATCGACGAGTTCGTCCGCGTTCGCGAGGCGATGGAGGGCGACGACCTCAGCGCCCCGAACGCGAACAACGGGATCCGAAGCTACATCTTCCCCAACCGGCGCGGCAACTACCTGCTACCGCCCCGCTCGCTGCGAGCGCTGCCGCCGGCGGAGCCGGAGCAGGCGTAACGACCGACGACAGTCCACGGCTCACGAGTTCACAGATGCAACGACACGACATCGACCGGCGAGCGTTCGTCCGATTGTCGGGAGTCGCGACCGGAGCACTGGCTCTGGCGGGCTGTCTGGGGTTCGGCGACGACGACTCTGCCGACGAAAACGGAGTCGACGACCCCGACGCCGGCGAACTACCGTCGTTCCCGGAAGTCGAAGATCCACCGAGTGCGGTCTACCTCCCGACACACCGGGAATCGATGCGGGTGCTCGAGCCGGTCGACGCCGGCGACTACACGCTGGCTCCGATGCTGTCCTATCAGCACCCGTTCTGGCTCGTCACCGGTAGCGGCGGCGAGAACGGCATTCAGCGCGTCGATCCCGAGCAGACCGGCGGCGTCCACGTGATGATCGTCGTCTGGGACGACGAGACGGGAATCATCCTTCCCGTCGACACCGGTGCCGAGATCAGGGTCTCGCTGGACGGCGAGCAGGTCGGCTCACCGCAGTCCGCGTGGCCGATGCTCTCTCAAGGGATGGGCTTTCACTTCGGCGACAACGTTCCGCTCGAGGGCGAGGGCACCTACACGGTCGAGGTCGAGATACCGCCGCTCTCGGTCCGAACGACGGGAGACCTGGCGGACCGGTTCACCGAATCGGGTACCGCGACGTTCGAGTTCGAGTACGATCGGGCGTTTCAGACCGAGGTCACCGACGGCGTCGAGTATCTCGACGAGGAGCGGTGGGGCGAGCCCGGTGCGCTCGAGCCGATGGCTCACGGGGGACACGAGGGTAACGGCGACGGAGACGATCACGGTGACGGCGACCACGATACCCGCGCCGAGATCCCGTACTCTGCGCTCCCGCCGGCCGAGGCGTATCCGGGAACGCACCTCGAACCGGTCGACGAACCCGGCGGATCTGATGGACTCGAGGACGACGACTCCGAAGCGGACACGCTCCCGCGAAGCGGCGACGCGGCGTTCGTCACGACGCTCCTCGAGTCCGACTCCCGCCTGGCCGACGACGACGAACGGTACCTGCTCGTCTCGCCGCGGACCCCGTACAACCGCGTCCCGCTCGCGGACATGTCCCTGCGAGCGACGGTCGAGCGTGACGGACGACCGGTCACCGACGACGCGGTTCTCGAGCAGACGATCGACGGCGAGTACGACCTGCACTACGGGGCGTCGCTTCCCGATGTCCAATCGGGCGATTCGGTCACGATCTCGATCGAATCGCCGCCGCAGGTGGCTCG
This sequence comes from Natronorubrum halobium, assembly GCF_051351675.1. Lineage (NCBI taxonomy): Archaea > Methanobacteriati > Methanobacteriota > Halobacteria > Halobacteriales > Natrialbaceae > Natronorubrum > Natronorubrum halobium. The sequence goes on along the minus strand of NZ_CP195595.1, from coordinate 2,985,403 downwards.
CCACCAGGGGTACGAGACGGCCTTTCTCGAGATGCCACCGATCGAACTGACGATCCCGGAGGACCGATGACGGGGTCGACGACGGCACGCCGTTCGGCAGTTCTCGCGGTGCTCCTCGCGTGCGCGCTCGTCGGTGCGCTGTTCGCTCCGGCGGTGGTCACCGCCGGAGACAACGCGACGACGTTCCAGTTCGACCCCCTCGAAGTCGACGCGGAGGCGGGTGAGACCGTCACGCTCGACCTCGTGGTGAGCACGCACGGCGGATACGGGGGCGAAGGTGCCGACGAACTCTCGATCGACCTCGAGTACGATTCCGACGCGGTGACCGTCACCGAGGTCGAGCACGGGCCGATGCTGGCTGCGGGGAACGACTCCGACGCCGAGGTCGACGGCTCGGTCAACATCGACGACGAGCGCGGGACGGTGACGATCGAACAGGTGCGCGAGCCGTCGGGCGACGGCGCCGTCGGGACGGATACGGCGGCGACCATCACGCTCGAGATCGCCGACGACGCGCCGTCGACGACCACCCTCGAGATCACCGACGCCGAGGCGATACTCGTGACCGGCCATCCGCAGGCGTCGCTCGAGCGAGACGCGACCATCGCCGTCGACGGCGGCGGCGACGGAGACGACACCGTTCCCGGATTCACGCCGCTACTGGCGGTCGCCGCGATCGTCGCGGCGATAGTGTTCTACAGCAGGCAGTAGCCCGTCCGACATACGGCCGTCAGTAGCCCGCACTGGCCTCGAAAGAGGGAAATCCCACCGAAAACAGGATCGGGTCGACCGCCGGAACTGCCACCCGGTGTGTCCGATCGGCTGCAATGCCAACGTTGACACTCCCGCGAGTTGGACTCTCGAGCAATGAGTACGGCGGAGGTCGACATTTCATGGACGAAGGCGTGGCTGATGGCTGCACGCCCCCAGACCTTGCCCGCGGCGGCGGCACCGGTGATCGTCGGCACGGGGCTCGCGATCCACGAGGGCAGGTTCGCCCTGTTGCCGGCGGTGATGGCGTTCGTCGGGGCGGCGCTGATTCAGGTCGGAACCAACTTCGCGAACGACTACTACGACGCGATCAAGGGCGCCGATACGGACGACCGAGAGGGCTTTACGCGGGTTACACAGGCGGGGATCATCGAGCCCGAACAGGTAAAATTGGCAACGATCGTCACGTTCGCGCTGGCGATCGTCACTGGGACGTACCTCGTCTACATCGGCGGCGTCCCGATTCTCGTCGTCGGACTGCTGAGCGTCTTCTGCGGCTGGGCGTACACCGGCGGTCCCTACCCGCTGGGGTATCACGGCCTCGGCGACCTCTTCGTCTTCGTCTTCTTCGGCGTCGTCGCCGTGATGGGCACGTTCTACGTGCAGGCCGCGGCGACGCTCGCGGAACCGCTCGCGACGGGGATTCCGGACGGAACGGTGACCCGCGAGGCGTTCCTCGCGAGTCTCCCCGTTGCCGGGATTTCGACGGCGATTCTGGTGGTGAACAACGTTCGCGACCTCGAGACCGACGCCGAGACGGGCAAGCGCACGCTCGCGGTCCGACTCGGCTACCGGTGGAGTCGCGCCGAGTACGTGGCTACGGTCGGACTCGGCTACGTCACGCCCGTTTGGCTTTGGCTCGGCGAAGGCTTCGGTCCCGGCGTGTTGCTCCCGCTGGTCACGCTGCCCTACGCGGCCGTGATCGCCCGAACGGTCTGTACGCGAACCGACGGCGAGGCGCTCAACCCGGCCCTCGAGGGGACCGGCAAACTGCTGGCGATCTACGCGGTGCTGTTCGCCGCGGGGGTGATGCTGTGACCGGCGACTGCGACTACGCTCGAGACCTCGAACTCGAGTATCGGTCGTTCTCGCTGGCGCTTTCCAGCCCGCTCGAGACGGCCGACGGGACGATCGATTCCCGGGACGGCTTTCTCGTCCGAATCGTGGATACGACGCTCGACGGGGGCGACCCGCCGATCGGCTACGGCGAAGCGACCCCGCTGCCCGGCTGGACGGAATCGCACGCGGACTGCGAAGCCGCCCTCGAACGCGCGAGCAACGCGATCGAGACCGACCCCGACGCCGCACTCGAGGCGGTCGAGGATCAGGTCGCGGCTCGACACGCGATCACGCTCGCGCTCGCGGACCTGCAGGCGACCCGCGAGTCGATGCCGCTGTACCAGTACATCGGCAAGGGACCGATGGTCGGTCGGGTGCCGGTGAACGCGACGATCGGCGACGGCTCGCCGACCGAAACCGCGAGCGAGGCGGCCGCCGCCGTCGGGCGCGGTTTCAACTGCTGTAAACTGAAGGTCGGCCGCAGGGACCTCGAGACCGACATCGAACGCGTGAGACGCACTCGAGAGGCCGTCGGTCCCGACGTCGAACTCCGGGTCGACGCGAACGAGGCCTGGACCTACGACGAGGCGACGACCGCACTCGAGGCGTTCACCGACCTCGACGTCGCGATCCTCGAGCAACCGCTGCCGGCGGGGGCGCTCGAGGGTCACGCCGATCTCAGGGAGCGAGCGGGCGACGACGGGGTCGAGATCGCGCTGGACGAAGGGCTGCTCGAGCACGGCGTCGACGCGATCTGCGACGCGGAGGCGGCCGACGTGCTCGTCCTCAAACCGATGGCGCTCGGCGGGCTCGACGTCGCTCGGAAGGTCGCGGCCTGGGTCGGGATGCTCGAGGTCACGCCCGTCGTGACGACGACGATCGACGCGGTCGTCGCGAGGACGGGCGCGGTCCACCTCGCGGCGTCGATCCCTGACGTGCCGGCCTGCGGGGTGGCCACGACGGAGCTTCTGGCCGAGGATCTGGGCCGGGATCCCGTCCTCCTCGAGAAGGGGTCGGCGGTCGTCCCGCAGGCGAAAGGGCTCGGCGTCGAGGGGGTGTGGCAGGAGTGAGAGGCGGCCCCGTCGAGTGGCCCACCCGGGACCTGCTGTCCCACCGCGCCTCGACGACGCCGGACGCGACGGCCGTGATCGACGCCGACGAGGGCGAGTCGTGGACGTTCGGGGAGTTCGATCGGCGGGTCGATGCCGTCACCGAGCGACTCGAGAACGTCGGTTACGGACCCGACGAGAGACTCGGCGTGCTGCTGAACACGCGGGTCGCCTTCGTCGAACTCTACCTCGCCGCGATGCGCCGCGGGGTGACAGTCGTGCCGTTGAACGTCCGGGAGACGACCGTCGAACTGGAGTCGAAGGCTCGTCGAACCGATCTCGACGCGATCATCTGCGAATCCGAGACGGAGGGGCTGGCGCTCGAGGTTGCGGACTGCCCGATCGCCTCCGTCGACGACCCCGAACGCGACGACGTCTCCTCGCTCTCCTCGTTTCAGCCGGCAGCCGGTGCGAACACGGCTCCGGTCCCGCTCGAGCGCGACCGAACCCACCTGCTCATGTTCACGTCGGGGACCTCGGGCACCCCGAAGGGGGTTCGACTGACGCTCGGCAACCTCGTCGCGAGCGCCAACGCGTCGGCGTTCCGCCTCGGCGTCACGCCCGACGATCGGTGGCTGTGCTGTCTGCCGATGTACCACATGGGCGGGCTGGCCCCGGTCGTCCGCTCGATGCTCTACGGCACGCCCGTCGTGATCCAGCGGGAGTTCGATCCCGCGGCGACCGCCGGGGTCATCGACGACCACGATATCACGGGAGTCTCGCTCGTGCCGACGATGTGCAAACGACTGCTCGACGCGGGGTGGAACCCGCCCGAGACGTTGCGGTTCGTTTTGCTCGGCGGCGCACCCGCCTCGAACGAGTTACTCGAGCGCTGTCGGGCGGCCGACGTGCCGGTTTACCCGACCTACGGGATGACCGAGACGGCCTCCCAGATCGCGACGGCCACCCCACAGGAGACGGCGACTCACGAGGGGACGGTCGGCCGGCCGCTCGTCTGCACCGACGTGACGGTCGTCGACGAGTCGGGCGAACGGGTTCCGTCCGGCGAGGCGGGCGAACTCGTCGTCTCCGGACCGACGGTGACGCCCGGCTATCTCACGGACGAACACACGGCGGCGGCGTTCGGCGAACAGGGACTGCACACCGGCGATATCGGCTACAAAGATGTGAGTGGTCGGCTATGGGTACTCAACCGGCGAAGCGACCGGATCGTCACCGGCGGCGAGAACGTCGATCCCGGCGCGGTGATCGAGGCGTTGCGGTCGTCTCCGCGGGTCGAGGACGCCGCCGTCGTCGGTCTCGAGGATCCTGAGTGGGGCGAACGCGTGGCTGCGCTCGTCGTGCCCGCCGACGACGGTGGTGAGTCAGCCGACTCGAGGACGATCGACCTCGAGTCGCTGCTCGAGCACTGTACTGAACGCCTCGCCGGGTTCAAACGACCGAAGACGATCGCCGTCGCCGACTCGCTGCCCCGGACGGCGTCGGGGACGGTCGATCGCGACGCGGTTCGAGCGCGGTTGCTCGAGTCCGGGACGGACGTCTCGGACCTGTCCTGAGAGGGTGTCGGCGACTGTCGCCGCCGGAATCGGAGTTAAGACGCTCGCGCTGCTAGTGGAGAGCGTGTGTACACTCACCCTCGCCTGGCAGGTCTTCGACGACGCGCCGGTCGCGGTCGCCGCGAACAGGGACGAAGCGCTCGATCGGGAGGCGCTTCCGCCGGACGTCTACCGCGAGGATCCGCTCGTCGTCGCCCCGCGGGACGCCGAAGCGGGCGGTACGTGGATCGGTTACAACGCACACGGCGTCTTCGCCGGAATTACGAACAAGTGGACCGACGACGATCTTGCGGCCGAGCGTTCGCGGGGGCTGCTCGTCGCCGACGTCCTCGAGGCCGAATCGGCTCGAGAGGCGGCCGAGGTTCTCGAGGAAGCGACTGCCGAAGACGAGTACGACGGCTTCTACCTCGTGATCGCCGACGAGTCCGACGCCTACTGCTACTACTGGGACGGGGAACTCTCCCGGATCGAGTTCGAACCCGGCGTCCACGTGGTGGTCAACGTCGCCGTCGACGACGCCGTCGATGTGCCGTCAGTTCGACCCGCCGTCGGCCGTCAGCAGGCCGAAAACGCTCGCGCGGTCCGCGAGGCCCTGTCGGTCGAGGACGGCAGCGACGAGTCTGTTTCGGCGTGGCTCGAGCGGGCCGGCGACGTGCTCGGCGATCACGAGTACGGCGTCTGCATTCACGAGAACGGCTTCGGCACGCGATCGTCGTCGCTGATCGCCCTCGGACGCGAGGACGCGCGGTACTCGTTCGCACCCGGCCCGCCCTGCGAGACGTCGTACGAGCCGGTCGATCTCGAGGGAGTCGACGGCGACGAACCGGGCGGCGTCGATGCCGACAGCGACGTCGAAGGGCACATTTAAGCGCCTCGCTCTATCTCATACGTGTATGAACGCACTTCAGTCCCGAGCGACGAGCACGGGGTGGTCACCGTGAGCGTTTCCGCGATCGAAGCCGAACTCTCCGAGGACGAGCGCGCTGGCCTCGAACTCGTCCGTGAGACCGGTGGGATCCATCAGAGCGACTTCTGGAAGGAACTGGACGTCTCTTCGCGCAAGGGCAGCCGGATCGTCGAGTCGCTCGTCGAGAAGGAACTGGTCGACCGGGAGGAGACGGTCTACGCCGGACACAACACCTACTACATCTCGCCGACCGCTCGAGACCTCGATTTCACCCTGCTGATGGCCGGCGACATGTTGTCGCCGTTCATCGGCGAGGAGGAGGTCGATCCCAACAGCGACGCCTTCTCGCAGTGGATCATGAACCTCGCCTACGAGGAGTAGTTCGGTACCCGGTTTTACGGCCGTAATTCGGGTCTCGAATCATCCCGTTTCTCGAGTGCCTCTCTCACGAGAGCTGTCGGTGGATCCCGCGGCTGCGATTTCTGTTTCCGTGAAACAGCTGTACACGTGAGCGGCGTACTTGCTGGTGACGTGTTCGCCGTGAATGTGATGAAGATGAGCGTTCTGCTGTCGCTGGCAGCGGTGATTGCCACGTCCTCCCCAGCCGATTCGCTCATTTCATTCGCTCATCCCTCGCACGGCTACGAGCCGCGTCTCACGGTCCGTTCGCCGCGGCTCAGCGTGCGCCACCGCACATGGATCGTCAGTTCCAGTGGTATGTACGTCACCTGCACTGAACGGAACGAAGTTCCTACCAATCGCTCCCAGTGGATTTCAACGGAACCGGAAAACTGCCCGCTAGTCGTACGGATCGAATCGCTCGATGAGCACGAACGGGTCTCGTTCGCGGTTGTAGTAGGAGACGTCGCCGTCGATCGCCTCGATGAGGCGCCTGTGGACCTCGCGTGCGGCCCGGCCCTCGTCGGGCTCTAAGTGGTGACGGCCCCGCATATCGGTCCAGAATCCGCCGTCGAGCCAGAGTAACGTCTCGTCGTTGGACTGGTAGACGACCGCCCCCTTTTCCGTCAGGCCGTCGATCGCGAGCTGGCGGCCGGAGAGCTGGGCCCGTGCGAGTACGGCGACAAGCTGGCGACGAGAGACCGGCGCGTGGAGCGCGACGTCGTCGATGGATTCGCCGAAATATTCCTCGACGAGATCACACGCTCGAGAGAACTCGTCGAATTCGACCTCGTGTTCTTGGGTAATCTTCATTGAACGATCACCGAGCGACCGGTTCGGTATGGGTACTGTTAGCAAAAATGCTATAAAAATCTATCTTTCAATTCGGCGAGTGAGCCGCCCTCGAGTCAGGCCAGCGCGCTCGCGGCCCGAATCAGACGCTCCTCGCCGAAGGCCGGACCGACGAGTTGCAGACCGACGGGCAGGCCGTCGGTTTCGCCGGCCGGCACCGAAATCGCGGGCAGATCGGCGAGGTTCACGGGGACGGTGTTCGCGTCGGCCAGATACATCTGGAGCGGGTCGTCGAGGCTCTCGCCCAGTTCGAACGGCGGGACGGGCATCGTCGGCGACGCGAGCACGTCGGCCGCCGACAGCGCCTCGTCGAAGTCCTGTTTGACCCAGGCCCGTGCGTCCTGGGCCTTCTTGTAGTACTTGTCGTGGTAACCCGCCGAGAGGGCGTACGTGCCGAGCAGGATGCGACGTTTGACCTCGTCGCCGAACCCTTCCTTGCGGGTCCGTGCGAAGGTTTCGTTCCAGTTGCCCTCGGCGTCGCTCGAGTGGCCGTACCGAACGCCGTCGAACCGCGCGAGGTTCGAGGAGGCCTCCGACATCGCGATCACGTAGTAAGCCTCGACGGCGTGTTCGACGGAGGGCAGCGAGACCTCGTGGTACTCCGCGCCGCGGTCCTCGAGGTCGGCGACGGCGTCCCAGAACGTCTCGACGACGCCCTCGTCGGCTCCCTCGAGCAGTTCCGTCGGGATCCCGATCGAGAGGCCGTCGACGTCGCCGGTGGCGGCGTCGGCGTAGGCGGTCTCGTCGCCGTTCGAACGAGTGGTCGCGTCCCGCTGGTCGCTGCCGGCGATTACGTCGAGCAGCGCTGCGGCATCTTCGACGGTCTCGCCGAACGGACCGATCTGCTCGAGACTGTTCCCGTAGGAGACCAGTCCGTACCGCGAGACCAGTCCGTAGGTGGGTTTGATGCCGACGACGCCGCAGAACGCGGCGGGACAGCGAATCGAGCCGCCCGTGTCGGAGCCGAGTGCGACGTCGGCTTCGCCCGCGGCGACGGCGGCGGCCGAACCGCCGGAGGACCCCCCGGGGACGCGCCCGGGTGCGGCGGGATTGTCCACCGGTCCGAAGTGGGACGTCTCGTTGGTCGTCCCCATCCCGAACTCGTCCATGTTCGCCTTCCCGACGATTGTCGCGCCCGCGTCTTTCAGTCGGCTCACGACCGTCGCGTCGTACGGCGGGACGTACTCCGCGAGCATCTTCGACCCGCAGGTCGTCCGAACGCCCTCGGTCGAGATGTTGTCCTTGACGGCGACGGTCGTGCCGGCGAGCGGCCCGTCGTCGTCGCCCTCGATCGTCTCCTCGGTGATGAAGATATCCTCGGCCATGATCAGGAGACGTTGGGCCCTTTGAAGTAGCCGTCCTCGGTTTCCGGCGCGTTCTCGAGTGCCGCCTCGCGGTCGAGGGAGTCGCGTTCCTCGTCCGGCCGCATCACGTTCGTCAGGTCGGCCTCGCGGTCGACCTCGGGCACCTCGTCCAACGTTTCGAAGTACTCGAGGATGTCCGCGAACTGTCGCGTGAACTGGTCGACCTCGTCGTCCGCGAGGTCGACGCGGGCCAGTTCCGCGACGTGGCGGACCTCCTCGGCACTGACGGCGTCGCTCATGGTTGCTCGCACTGGCCAGCGGGGAGTAAGGGTTTCGATACGCGCACGGTGTCGTGATCGTGAATCGGCGCGCACGCCGCCGAGAATCGCCACCCCACGCCGCCAATCGAGTGACGGGAGCGACCGACTCGTTCGACAGTTTCACAGGATAGTTGCTAATTCATCTCACGACACGATCGAAGAATTTAAGCATCGTCAGTTCGTCGATACACGTCACGATAACACGTTTTCCAGCGAGCGTTGTGATCGATTTCCAACACAATGTCAGACACCACCATCCAAACACGGAGCGGTGAGCGACGTCAGCACGAGTCCGAAGAGTCACCAGAACGGTCAGTCGAGCAGGAGGAGTGTCCCGAGTGCGGCGGTCGCCTCGTTTCCGACACCGAACACGCCGAGACGGTTTGCGACGACTGCGGTCTCGTCGTCGACGAGGGCGAGATCGACCGCGGTCCGGAGTGGCGCGCCTTCGACGCCGGCGAGAAAGACGAGAAGTCCCGCGTCGGAGCGCCGACGACGAACATGATGCACGACCAGGGCCTGTCGACCAACATCGGCTGGCAGGACAAGGACGCCTACGGTCGCTCCCTCTCGAGTCGCCAGCGCCAGAAGATGCAGCGGCTACGCACCTGGAACGAGCGCTTTCGCACCCGCGACTCGAAGGAGCGCAATCTCAAGCAGGCTCTCGGCGAGATCGACCGAATGGCCAGCGCGCTCGGCCTTCCCGAGAGCGTTCGCGAGACCGCCAGCGTGATCTACCGCCGCGCGCTCGAGGAGGACCTCCTCCCCGGCCGCTCGATCGAAGGCGTCGCGACGGCCTCGCTGTACGCGTCCGCCCGACAGGCCGGCACGCCGCGCAGCCTCGACGAGATTTCGGCCGTGTCCCGCGTCGAGAAGGACGAAGTGGCACGCACCTACCGCTACGTCGTCCGCGAACTCGGTCTCGAGGTCAAACCCGCCGACCCCGAGCAGTACGTACCGCGCTTCGCGAGCGATCTCGATCTCTCGGACGAGACCGAACGGCGCGCCCGGAGCCTCCTCTCGACGGCGAAGAAGCAGGGTATCCACAGCGGGAAGTCCCCGGTCGGACTCGCCGCCGCATCGGTGTACGCCGCGGCGCTGTTGACCAACGAGAAGGTCACCCAGAACGACGTCAGCGAGGTCGCCAGCATCTCCGAAGTCACCATTCGCAATCGGTACCACGAGTTGCTCGAGGCTGAAGAGGGCGCTCCGGCCTGATCGACCGGTCCGCGTGAGTCGATTACCGGATCTCGTCAACGGCGGGTTGACTCGAGTTATTCCGACACTAACAGTATCGAATCGATTATAGTCTCTTCATAGTGAAGGTCTCCGTTCGCTATGAACCGAGTATGAACTGTGACAACTGTCCGTCGGAGGAGGTTGCCTACACGCTGACGACTCACGTTTCGGATAGTCCTGACGAACGGATCGATCTGCACTTCTGTTCGAGCGAGTGTCTTCGCGTCTGGACGTGACCGGGTCTGTGACTGAACACGACCGAGTCTGCGACTAGCTGCGAGCGGAGTCAGACGAGCGAATTGGAAAAGAGGGGGAGCCGCTGAGACGGCTACTCATACGGTCTGCTGTAAGTCATTTCCGGAGCAACCGCGAGCCGGTCTGCGGTTGCTCCGGTAAATCGTCACAGCAGACCGTATCACAGGTCGTCGTCGTAGACCTCGGGGTTTGGTTCGCCCTGGACGTCGATGACGCCGATCATCCCCTTCTGGGTCACCCGCGAGAGGGCGTGGTCGACGAGTTTGATCGGGCCGGGAACCCGGAGTTCCATCTCGCCCGCGACGACGGTTCCGGGTGCGACGGGCGACGTCTCGACGTTCCTGGCGGGATCGCTCAGGAGGTCGCCGTCGCGGTAGTAGCGGCTCCAGACGTTGCCGATGGGGTGGAGCGCGCTGATGAGGTTCGGCCCGCCGTTAGCGTAGTACACCCGTACCGTCTCACCGACTTCCGCGGCGACCGGACCGTGGCCGTCTTCGGTGATCGCTCCGACTTCGCCATTCAGGAGGACGTAGGTCGGATCCTCGTCGGCGGCCGAGTCGAAGTCGAAGTAGTGATGTCCTTCCTCGCCGGTGTCGCCCGCGGTGTAGAGTTCGTGCTGGCCGAAGTAGAACTCTCGGTCGACCTCGGGGAGTCCGTCTGCCGGTTCGACGAGGATCGCGCCGAACATGCCCAGGCTGATGTGTTGGTCCATCGCGGGGACGGCGCAGTGGTAGACGAAGGCGCCGGCGTACTCCGCTTTGAATCGGAGTCTGGCCGGTTCGTCACCGGGTGCGACCGTCGTCGCGACGGCACCGCCACCGGGGCCGTAGACGGCGTGGAAGTCCACGTTGTGAGCGACCTTGTTGTGGTCGTCCGGTACCTCGAACGTGAGTTCGATGGTGTCTCCCTCGCGGACGCGGATCATCGGTCCCGGAATCCGCCCGTCGTAGGTCATGAAGTCGACCGTGACGCCGGGTGCGACTTCCGCCGTGACCTCGATGGTCTCGAGCGTGATCTCGTGGGTCCGCGGCTCGTCCCAGTCGACCGGAGGTGGAAGGTCGGTCGGATCGGCCGCGATGCGGTCGATGTCGATATCCTTCGCCGCGCGCAGGCCGTCGTCGTCGTCGTCGGGCGTTGCCGCTGGATCCGGACTGTCGTCGGCGAGACAACCGGCGAGTGCTACCGCGCCGGTCGCGCCGAGTGCTTGGAGTACTGTTCGTCGAGTCGGTGTTGCGGTAGCGGTGGTCATTGGTCTTCTCCTCACTATATCGTAGGTTACCCCTCCATACGTCCGTAGTGATGATTCCCATCCCGTAGTAAATAGGCGGATATGTTCGGCTGCAGAAGGTCGTCCGTACTCGACCAGATTGGTGGCTCCGGACCCCTCGAGACGCTGATTCGCTTCCTCGAGAGTTACCGACTCGATCGTGACGTGTCCGGCCCCCGACGGTCGACCGTGGCGTGTCTCTCCCCCAACGGATTTCACGGGCCGCGTTGCCGGCGTACGTATGGCTGCGCTCTCGTCCGAGCGCCTCGAGACGGCTGCAGACCTCCCGTCGTCGCTCGGCGCTGAATCGTCCGTTCGAACCGTCAACGGGATCGAGTTTCACGTCGTCGCGGCCGGCGACGAAACGGACCCGCTGGTCGTCTTGCTTCACGGCTTTCCGGAGTTCTGGTACGGCTGGCGACACCAGATCGAACCCCTCGTCGACGCCGGCTATCGCGTGCTCGTCCCCGACCAGCGCGGCTACAATCTGAGCGAGAAAACGGCGGGCGTGCGTTCGTACCGTACCAGTGAGTGTTCGCGGGACGTCGTCGAGTTGATCGCGAGCGAGGGCCGCGACAGCGCTCGCGTGGTTGGCCACGATTGGGGCGGCGCAGTGGCCTGGGACCTCGCGCTCCGACACCCCGGCGTCGTCGATCGGCTCGCGATCGTCAACGCCCCGCATCCGGTCGTCTACCGTCACCACCTGCTCTCGAATCCGGAGCAACTGCGTCGGAGCTCGTATGCGTTCTGCTACCAGCTACCGTGGCTCCCCGAACTCGCCTTCCGCGCCGGGCACTTCGCCCTGCTCGAGCGAGCGCTCCGAGAGATGGCCGCACCGGGCACCTTCACGGATCACGATCTCGAGCAGTATCGCCGCGCCTGGCGGCAGGACGGGGCGCTCACGGCGATGCTCAACTGGTACCGAGCGGCCGCGCGGTACCCCCCCACCGTGCCTCGAGAGCGGGTCGACGTCCCGACGCTGATCGTCTGGGGGACCGACGACGTCGCGCTGACGACCGAACTGGCGATCGACTCCGACCAGTACTGCGAACGCAGTCGGCTCGAGTTACTGCCGGAGACGAGCCACTGGGTCCAACACGAACGACCGGAGCGGCTGACGGACCTGTTGCTCGAGGCGTTCGAGGAGGAGTTCTGAACGGCGCTGCTGGGGTCACTCCCGCCAGATGACGGTCACGACCTCGTCGTCGCCGGACTGCGTCCGGCTGCTCGAGGCGTCGTCAGACGCCTCGCTGCCCCCGACGGTCTCGTATGTGTAGCCGCGCGCCTCGAGTTTCGGATAGAGGAACTGCGGGGCCCGGTCGTTGCGCTGGACGAGGACGGTCTCGTCGGAACGATCTGCGAGCGTTTCGAGGGTCTTCGCGAGCGGTTCGGGCGGGCCAAGCGAGCGCACGTCGAGGACCTCTCGCGGTCGGTCGCTGGGCGCATCGGTCCGCTCGACGACGGTATCGGAGGTCTGCATACGCGGTGATTCGCGGCGATGCTACCTCGATTTCGTCCCGTACGTGTTCGGTCGCACAGAAAAAGTGGAGCAGCAGGGGGGTGGGTGGTGCGTCGTGTCGGCCCGGTTTCGTCAGTTCAGGCGGTCACCTTCGGGAACCGGGCGACGAACTCCTCGGGGGCGACGCGTTCGACCTCGTAGCCGTCGGCGTCGAACGCGTCGACCTCGGCCTGGAACTCGTAGAACAACGGTTTGGGCTCGTGATCGTTGACGATCGTCAGCGTCTCGCCGGGCTCCAAGTCGTCGAACGCGTCGTGGATGGTCGGGTGGCGGTTCACCGGTGGGATCTCGCGGACGTCGAGTCGTGTCATGCAACTGAATCTGGGGAGCACGGTCGCAAGGATATTCGCCCGAATGTGTTCGCCTTCCGAGTCGCAGAGCGGGTGGACCGCTCGTGTGCGGGCCAGCCTAGGCGCGTTCAATGCGGATGTGCCAGACGTCGGCGCGCCGTTCGCTCTCGTGGGTGAATCCGCGGGCTTCGAGGACCTCGTACAGCGGCTTCGGTTCGAACGGGGCAATCAGGCGCAGTCGCTCGTCCGCCGCGAGCGCCTCGAGTGCAGCCACGATGTCGTCGAACGGCGGGCCGTCGATCTCGCGGACGTCGAGCGTCGTCTCGGTGGCAGTCGATTCGGATGCCATGATTCGACGATCGGTGCGAACGAGGGTGGGCGTTCGGGCGAACGTGTTCGAACCGCCGGTATTCCCACGGGTTGGGAACGGTCGCGAATATATTCGACGGCACGGGTATATAGTGTCGAACGGAACACGTTCGTATGGCTCAGGCGACACTCACAATCACGATGCCCGAACAGGTCTGGATTCAACAGCTCTCGACGGCGTATCCGGCGGCGAGCTTTCGGGTGCTGGCGGCGGTTCCCGGCTCCGAGACCGGATTCGCCCTCGTCCGAATCGCCGGCCCGGAGGTCGCCGACGTCGTCGAGGACATGCGCGACCACCCCCAGATCACCGAACTCTCGCTCGCCCAGTGGAGCGAGAACGAGGTGACAGTTCACTTCGAGACGACTGCCCCGCTGTTGCTGTTTTCCTCCCGAGACTCGGGAATGCCGATCGAACTCCCCGTCGAGATCGTCGACGGCGAGGCGACGGTCGAGGTGACCGGTTCGCGGAATCGGCTCGCCGAACTCGCCGAACAACTCGAGCACTTCGGCCTTCAGTACCGAATCGAACACGTCCGCGAGCGGCTCCACGAGAGCCAGTTGCTCTCGGACCGACAGCTCGAGGTCGTCGTCGCCGCCGTGAAAGAAGGCTACTACGACACGCCCCGGCGGAGTTCGTTGACGGAACTCGCGGAGCATCTCGACATCGCGAAGTCGACCTGCAGCGAGACGCTTCACCGGGCCGAGGAAGCGATCATCAAGCGGTTCGTCGAGGATCTGCCGAGCGTCGATACCGAAGAGACGGTCGAGGACCCGCTCACGAGCAGTTGATCAGTCGGCCGCCGTGCCAACACGAGGAGAGCCGTCGTGTCCGCCTGTGCTTTCGGGGAGGTATCCTGTGCCCCGTCGAATCTGACGACGTCGCGTTCTCGGACGTCGTATTCGTCGTCGCCGAGCGTGACCGTGAGGTGCCCCTCGAGGACGTGCAAGACGATTGCTCGGTCGGGATGTCGGTGCGCCGGAATCCGCTCACCGTCGGCGAGCGCGAGTCGAATCGTCTGCGGTTCGCCGTCGAACAGGTGTGCGTGCGGGGTCACATCGAGTTCGTCGAGACGGCGTCGTTCCGTCGGCGTCGGGGGCAGATCGGGATCGGCCATACGCAACCGTCCGTTCCACTCGGGTGTCGGTCTTGAGCCGAATTTGTTCGGTCAGTGTCGCCTCGAGATCCGTTCGAGGGGGCCGGTTGCGGACGCGAGTTTAGATGTTGATTCGGTATTGACATGTGGTTCACATCGGGCCCTCGAGAAACTACTCGGGAGTTTCCATCGCCTTCGCGATCCCGATCGCTCTCCCGTGTTCATCGTTACTATTACCCATATGCCAGCCAGTACAGGTGATGACTATTACGTAGCCCTAAATAACATCGAACATATTCGCGTCGATTCTCACGCGGTGGAAATCGACTCTACACTTCAACGTTATCTAGTTGTGAGTGCGGTACAGAGGATCCACAGATGACCGTATTCAATTGCGTGTCGGCGTGTAATTACTTCGCATCGAGCGGATTCTCGTCCAGAGGTGTTCGATCGGAATGAGCACGGACGACGAATCTTTCCACCCGCTCGGTCAAGAGTGGGAGACTGAACTAGAGGGGATGCTCGACGATACCGAGTACGATAGCGATCTCGGTATGCAAATGGCCCAGGACGCGATGCGCGTCACCAAGGGCGAACTCTCGGAAGCCGAATTCCACGAGAAGTATCACGACGACGTGATGGAGGAGTTCGGCGTCGACGACCGTCCGACCGAAGCCGCCTACGAGAAGGCCCAGGAGGAGTCGAAGGGCACGATGGGGCGGATGCTTTCGGCCTTCGACGGCGACGGCGACGAGAGTCGCCGCGACGTCATGAAGAAGATGGGCGTCGGTGCAGCCGCCGTCGGACTCGGTGCGTGGGGCACCGTCGACGACGGACAACCCAGCCTCGCAGACGACGAGATCACTGACGCGCAGCCGAACAGCGACGTCCAGTGGGGGATGGCTATCGACCTCGAGCGCTGTGACGGTTGTCTCTCCTGTATGGAGGCCTGTGCCGAGGAGAACAACCTCGACCAGGGTGTCAACTGGATGTACGTCCTCGAGTACGAGGAACCCAGAGGGGGCACGCCGGAGAACAGCCGCAACCGGCTCGTCCGACCGTGCCAGCACTGTACCGACGCACCCTGTGAGAAGGTCTGTCCGACGACGGCCCGTCACACTCGCAAGTCCGACGGCCTCGTGCTGACCGACTACGACGTCTGTATCGGCTGCCGATACTGTCAGGTCGCCTGTCCGTACGGCGTCAACTACTTCCAGTGGGACGAACCGGACATCTCCACGGATCAGATCGCAGCACAGGCCGAGGAGATGGGTTCGGACGGCGACCACATGGTCGACGAACGCGACCGCTGGGTCGACAGCCGGTCGCCGCGCGGCACGATGAGCAAGTGTACGATGTGCCCGACCCGACAGGACGGCGAGATGGGCGACGACAGGGTCGGATCGACGGCCTGTGAGGAGGCCTGTCCGCCGGACGCCATCAACTTCGGGAACATGCAGGACGAGACCAGCGATCCGCAGACCTACGCGGCGAACCCGAGCCGAGCCCGCACGCTCGCCCAACTGTCCGTCGGCGAGGACTTCCTCGGCTCCCTCGAGGAGGACCTCGACGGCGAGGACGACGACCTCGGATCCGTCCTCGACGCGACCGATCTGGACGAGGATACGCTCGGACTGCTGCTCGCTATCCAAATCACTGCCGAGAACGAGATGGCCGCCGGCGACGGCGACATCGCCTCGTACGAAACGGACGTCCAGAACGTGCTCCAAGCACTTTCGGACCACGGCCTCGACCTCGAGAGCGAGGAAGTGCTCACGGAACTCGACCTCGCCGAAGCACCCGACGAAGAGAACGGTGCAGAAGAGGGCGGTGAGGAAGAGAACGGTGAGGAAGAGAACGGCACAGAAGAGGGCGGCGACGAAGAGAACAGTTCAGAAGACGACTCGGAAGAAGCGGAAACCAGCTCGTCCGTTCAGGAAGACGAGGACGAAGACGAATCCGACGAAGAGGAAGCAGAGGACGAGTTCGACGGCCCGGACGTAGAGGCCGCACAGAACCTCCTCGAGGCGTTCGCAGGCGTTCCGTCGTCGAGCTTCCGACTGCTCGAGGACATGGGAACCAACCCGAACGTCGTCTACCTCGGCAACGAGCCCGGACCGAACGCCGAGCAGCGTGATGAGCCGACCGGGACGGGAATCGCCTACGAGAACATCTCCTACGAACGCGCGGACGGAGAGCGCGTCAATCTCGTCGACAACCGCAAGGACGTGCTCGACGACCAGACCGTCGGTGACGCAGGGGTGTCGCTATGAGCACCAAGACGCCATCCGAGGCGGACATCCTCCGCCCGGTCAACAACGTCTCGAAGAAGTACCTCATCCTGTTCGGGATCTGTGCGCTGGCCTTCGGGTCCTTCCTCGTCGCCTGGATGTACCAGCTGTCCGAGGGAATGGCCGTCACCGGACTCTCCGACTGGGGGACCGGTGGCGGTGCGACCTGGGGACTGTACATCGGCGCGTTCATCTGGTGGGTCGGGATCGCTCACGGCGGAATCATCCTCTCCGCCGCGGTCCGACTGCTCGGCATGGATCGATACATGCCGGTCGCCCGCCTCGCCGAACTGCTGACGATCGCCGGCCTCTCCGCGGCCGGCTTCTACATTCTGGTCCACATGGGCCGTCCGGACCGGATGGTCACGAGCGTGCTGGGCCACTACCACATCACGGTGAACAACTCGCCGCTGGTGTGGGACGTGACCGTCATCACGGCCTACTTCGTGCTGACGGCGACCTACCTCGCACTGACGCTTCGGTACGACATCACGCGTCTCCGTGACGATCTGCCGGGCTACCTCTCGCCGGTCTACAACGTCCTGACCCTCGGCTACACCGAGGAGGAAGACGAGATCGTCGAGCGGATGGTCTGGTGGCTCGCACTCGCGATCATCATCATGGCACCGCTCCTGCTTCACGGCGGTGTGATTCCGTGGCTGTTCGCGGTGCTTCCCGGTATGCCGGCCTGGTTCAGCGCCGTTCAGGGACCACAGTTCCTGACGATCGCGCTTACCTCGGCGATCAGCGGCGTGATCATCGCCGCCTACGCGTTCCGTCGCGCCTACGACTGGGACCACATCATGACCGACGACGTCTTCCGCGGGCTGCTCCTGTGGCTCGGGTTCTTCTGTCTCCTGTTCCTCTGGCTCCAGCTCCAGCAGAACGTCGTCGGACTGTTCGCCGCACCGGTCAGCACGGGCACCGCACAGGGAGCGACGATCGAACACCCACTGTACCTCCTCTCGATGGGGTTGGTCTTCGGGACGCTCGCGTACATTTTCGCCCAGACGATTCGCCCGTCGCTGTTCACGAAGATGCGCGCGATCGCCGCCTCGTTGGCGGTGCTCACCGGGACGCTGATCGAGAAGATACTGTTCGTCGTCGAAGGCTTCATGCACCCCGAGTTCGAGATCTACGCGGCCACGCCCGGCGAGTACTTCCCGAGCGCGATCGAGTGGCTCTCGCTCGTCGGCACGGTCGGTATGGTGACGATGATCTTCCTCATCGTCTCGAAGGTCGTTCCGATCGTCGAGCTCCACGCGGTCGAACACCTTCGCGGTGACCACGCACACGAACACGAAGAGTCAGGTGAAACCGCGACCGAACCCGAGGTGAAAGCATGAGTACCATCGCAGCACTCGCAGAACCGCTCTACCACGGCTACACCGGCACCGACGGCCTCACCGGGTTCCCCAATATCGGGACGTACCTGATCTTCGCGGTCATTCTGGTTCCGGTCTACATCATGGTCGTCTCGTGGTTCGCCGGCACACCCCGCGACACGAAGACCGGGATGCTCGGCGTCTCCTATCTCGTCGGGATCACGGCCCAGATGTGGATCGGCATGTTCATCCTGACCGTGATCATCGGCTTCGTGTTCTACGGCGGTCTGCCGGAGCCGCTCGGCTCCCCCGGCCCAACTGGTGACGTACCGATCTTCGGGTTCCTGTTCTAATCCGATCGGTCGAACCGGGGCCTCCGTCACTCGGAACGATTCTCGATATTTTTTGCACTCGAGTTTGCCGTCAGCACTGACCACCGACAGCCGCGTCCTCACGAACGCATACGTCGTTCTCGGGCGGATTCTCGATGACCGTTCGACGGTGGCCACGGGCCGCTGTCATGATACCCATGCACAGTCAGGGGAAACCACGACCCGGGTAGGTAGCAAACCATGCCTATGACACTCATTGACGTCCTGTCGATGGTCCTCTATCACGGGTTCGAGGGGACCGAGGGATGGACCGGGTTTCCGAACGAGGGAACCTACATCATCTTCGGCGTCGTCTTGCTCCCGGTCTACGTCATGCTCATCGCGTGGTTCGCCGGCACGCCCCGGGACACGAAGACGGGACTCCTCGGCGTCACCTATCTCGTCGGCATCGCGACCAGCATGTGGGTCTCGATGCTCGTCATAACGGTCCTGATCGGCATCATCTTCTACGGACAGGCACCCAGTATCTCCTGACGGTCGTTCCCGTCTTCGGCTGACTCGCTACACGTGTCCGGCCATCCCCTCGTTCGCACACGGAACCATCACACGTATCCCGTTCGGCGACCTTATCCTCGGGTAACGCACACGACGCACTATGAGTATCACAGAACACGAACTCCAGATCAAACTCGAGGGGATCGAAGACCCGGATATCGGCGAGGATATCGTCTCGCTCGGCCTGGTAAACGACGTTCAGATCGAGGACGAAACCGCCCGGATCGACCTCGCGTTGAACGCCCCGTACGCGCCCTCCGAAATGGAACTGGGCAACCGAATTCGCGAGGTCTGCGACGAGGCCGGCCTCGAGACGGACCTGCGTGCCCACGTCGGCGAAGAACACGGATTCGACGACGAGGTGCTGCCGCGGGTTCGCAACGTCATCGCCGTCGCCTCCGGGAAGGGTGGGGTCGGGAAGACGACGGTCGCCGCGAACATCGCGTCGGGTCTCGAGAAGCGCGGGGCGATGGTCGGACTGCTCGACGCCGACATTCACGGCCCGAACATCCCGCAAATCCTGCCGGTCGAGAGCGAACCCGGCGTGACGCCGAGTGAGGACATCGTCCCGCCCCGCTCGGACGGCGTCCGGGTCATCAGCATGGGGATGATGACGGAGGAGGAGGACGATCCGGCGATCCTCCGCGGCCCGATGGTCAACAAGTTCATGCTGAAGTTCCTGGAGGGCGTCGAGTGGGGTCGACTGGACTACCTCATCGTCGACCTGCCGCCGGGGACGGGTGACGCGACGCTGAACCTGCTCCAGTCGATGCCGGTCACCGGTGCGGTCGTCGTCACGACGCCCCAGGAGATGGCGCTCGACGACACGCGAAAGGGGATTCAGATGTTCAACAAACACGACACGCCGGTGCTCGGCGTCGTCGAGAACATGAGTTCGTTCGTCTGTCCGTCCTGTGGCGACCAGCACGGCCTGTTCGGGACCGAAGGGGCGCAGTCGATCGTCGACAAGTACGACGTCCCGCTGCTCGGACAGATCCCGATCCACCCCGACTTCGGTGCGGAGGGCAGCGAGGGAGCGATCGTCAAGGACGACGAGAGCGAGGTCCAGGAGACCGTCGAGGACCTCGTCGCGGAGGTCTCCGACCGCATCGGCGAGACCAACCGCCGCACGGTCGCCGACAACGTCGAGGGCGGGCCGGAGAACCAGCTCCCGACCGAACTCGAGGACTAGCGGCTCCGTTTTCCGCTCGTCTCGAGTGACGGTTGCTCGAGCGCCGCCGAATTATTTCGACGGTTGCTCTCAGGTTCCCTCTTCGACTTCCCACTCGAGCGTTATCGTGACCTCCTCTCGCGGACCGCCGAGCATCGGTGATCGCTCCTGGACTTCGATGCCGTACTCGAGTTCCGGCGCCGGCGAGAGCGTTAGCATCTTATTCCCGACGCGCAGTTCGGCGGGCCCATCGCTTCGCAGTTCTCGAGCGACTTCCTGTACCAGATCCGCTGCCTGCTCTCGTGACACGTCCTGTTCGTCGTTGGTCTTCTCTCCCATGAGCAACCGTCCACCGAACGATCATAAATAGATTGGCTGGGAATCGGCAGGCAGGGCTACGGTTACGGTGGTTCGGGGACCGAGGTATCAACACTCGAGACGAAACGGACGGACGAGACGGACGACCCCTGACGGAGACGACTCTCGGTCGGAGCGACGCTCCTCCCTGATTCGAATCGTCAGGCCGGCTCGAGTTCGTACCGTTCAGTCCATACGCCGAGATACCAGAAGACGGGAGCGAGGTCTCTCGCCTTCTCCGTGGCGTCGTACTCGACTCGAGGTGGAATTTCGTTGTACGCTTTCCGCGTTAGTAACCCGACCGCGGTAAGCTCTTCGAGCCGATTCGAGAGCGTATTCGGCGCGATATCGACCGCCTCTTCTAGATCGCTGAATCGCAACGGTCCGTCACCCGTTGCAAACTGATGTAGAATCACGATAGTGTGTTTCTTTCCCAGCAGGTTGAGAAGCGCGGACATGGTTTGATTATCCGCCTCGGCTCGGTCAGAACCGGGCGGTCTCGCCGTCTCGTTGGACTGAATCGTCTCGATGAATTCTTCGGCGTGCGGGGGTTCGACCATACCGTTACTATTTGCTCTGAAGTCGTATAACTTGTTCCTTCGAAGCCCCTAAGTAGCCTAGCGACAGGTGAGTTGCTCCATAACTCCTAACTTGATAGTATATTACTTCAGTAGATGTACTTATGGGCATGGCATCCACGAACGCCATGACCAAATCGGAAACGAGCAGATCCGTCGGTAGGAAGCAACTGGTGAAATACGGTCTAATCGCGTTGATCGCTGTGATCGTCGTGAACGTGCTCGTCCTGTTTATCGGGCTAGCGACGATCGAATTCCCGGCCGAATTCGTCGGGGGACCGTTCGGACCGCTCGCGGTTGGGCCAGTCGTCGTCAATTCAGCCGTCGCTGCCATCGGGGCTACCCTCGCGTACGGCGTGATCACCCGATACTCGGCGCGACCGAATCGGACGTTCACCGCTATCGCAGGGGTGATACTGGTGCTTTCATTTGCGATGTTCCTCACACCCGACCTGTCCGGCGCTCCGCCAAGGGTCTTCGCCATACTCGCGGTGATGCACGTGACCGCCGCAGTCACCATCGTCGGTGTCTTGACCCGGGCGATGAACCGGGAGGCCAGATTCCGATGAACTCTCTCGGTCGACCAGGTCAATCACCGGGGGAGGTGCGGCCGCATGGACTCGGCGCACGCGTCGTTGAGTGTACGGCGATCGAACCGGCAGAAGTTCAGGCCACGCAGCGTCCGGAGGGGTGACCGAGATCGTGACGGTACTCATCGGAACACAAGATGGTGTGTACCGCTCGCAAAGCGGTGACCTCGAAGACGTCGAACGGGTACTCGACTCGAGCGTGACGCTCAGCGTCCGTTCGTTTGAGAATCGCGGCTCGTTCGTAGCGTCAAAAACCGGCCTGTATCGCTCGGCAGACGAGGGGAAGTCGTGGGAGCGACTCGGCGTTCCTCGGACCGAGGTGTACGCGATTGCGGTCAGTCCCGACGGCAATCGTCTGTACGCGGGAACACATCCGGCCCACCTGTACGTCTCGACTGACGACGGGAAGACGTGGCTTGAATTGGAGGGATTTCAGGACCTTCCCTCACGTGGCCGATGGCACACCCCTCGTCACCGGGGGCGGTCACACGTCCGAAGCCTCGGCGTACACCCGGATAGACCGAATCGGCTCGTCGCTGGCGTCGAAGTCGGCGGCGTTCACGTCAGCGACGATTACGGTGAGACGTGGGCCGAAAGACGGCATGGACTTCAAGCCGTACGACAGGACGACCTTCAATACGACGTTCACCACGTACTGGTCGAAACCGCCGATGAGTACGTCGTCTCGTGTGGCGGCGGTCTCTATCGAACTCGCGATACCGGACACTCGTGGACTCGCCTCGACGTCGACCCGGACAGATCGTACTTTCAGGAAGCGCTTTCCTACCGGGGTACGTTGTACGCGGCAGCCCAAACGCTTCCCCCAACCCTCCCGATGGGGACTCGCTACAGGAAGCGAGACGTGAACGCATCACTGTTCGAATCGATGGACGGTGGAGACTCGTTCGAGAGCAAATCATATCCCGGTTCGCCGGACGAGTTCGTTTACGCGTGGGCGGCGGTCGACGGGCGCGTACTCGCTGGTACGACGGAAGGTCGGGTGATCGTCCGAGAGAACGATAACTGGACCACGCTCGGGCACGTTCCCGGGTGGATTCGGTCGATTTCGGGCGGATAATCCGACTAACGCTACTCGATGGATGTTCGCGGACGAATAATAGTTTGTCTTCTCTGACGGAGACGAACCGCGAGACGAGACAGCAGTCGGTGGAATCGGCGAGTCGGGAGCCAGAGAATCAGGAGTCCGGCGGCGGCGCCGGATCGTCCTCGAGCAGCGACCGGACGTACTTCGTCACGTGATCGTCGATCCGGCGTTTGTAGCCGGCCTGTCGGGCGAGTCGGTCGAGTTCGCGAGCGACGAGGCTGCCGTACTGGACGGCCTTCTTCTCGCGGGAGGCGACCTCCTCGGGGAGGTACTCCGCGGCGACGCGACGGAGCGCGCGTTTGCGTTCGGTCTCGTCGGCCAGCAGGTCGTCCGGCAGTCGAAGCGCGGCGTCGACGACGGCGTCGTGCAGGAGGGGAGCGATCGGCTCGAGTCCCGTCGCGTCGATCGCGTGGACGTCTCGCGGAAGCTGCTCGGACAGCGTGTGGATCTGTTCGCGCACGGCTTCGCGGGTCGTCTCGGCCTCGACGCGGTGGTCGAGACGGACGACCTTCTCGTAGCCGCCGAACAGTTCGTCCGCGCCCTGTCCGACCGCCAGCGCGTCGAAGCCGTCGGCGGCGACGCGCTCGCCCACGAGGTAGAGCGGCAGGGCGATCTGGACGTCCATCGCGTTCGTGCGGCCGGTCGCCTCGGCGACGCGGGGAACAGCACGCTCGAGATCCGCCGGCTCGAGGTCGACGACGGTTAGCTCCCGGCCCATCGCGTCGGCGGCCGTCCGCGCGGCCTCGATGTCGTGGCTGTCCGGGAAGCCGACGACGTACAGCGGCGCGTCGAGCAGTTCGGCGACGAGGGCCGAGTCGACGCCGCCGGAGAAGGCGACGGCGACGTCGCGGTCCGTGTCGAGCGCGTCGTCGGCCGCGGTCTCGACCGCCGCGGCGAGTCGCTCGAGTGCGGCGTCCGGGTCGTCCGCCGGGACCGAATCGGGGAGCGTCCAGCGGCGTTCGGGTTCGGCGTTGGGATCCGTCGGGTCGAGTGCGGTGCCGGCCGGGAGGAGTTTCGGTTCCTCGAGGGCCGACGGTTCGAACGCCCACTCGGCGGCCGTCTCGCTCGTCGAAGAGCGATCGGTCTCGGACTCGCTGTAAACGGGCACGCGGCCGAGGACGTCGCGAACCAGCGTGCCGTCGAGTTCACCGGCGAAGCCGGTCGTTCCCGGCAGCGGGTCGCCGCTCTCGAGGGCACCGCGGACGGTTTCGGGGTCGGCACCGCGGAGCGTCACTGGAAGAGCCCCAGGACGCCGTTTCTGACGCGCCGGGTGACGCCGCCGGCGGCCTGCCGGAAGCTGATGTGCCACGGCGTTCGTTTGCCTTCAACGGTGGTCCGGCCCTCGCGGATCGCCTCGAGAATCGCGTCGACGGAGCGGTCGTCGGCCTCGACGCGGGTGACCGCCTGGCCGACCATCTCGCTGATGTGGGCGTCGCTGCCGGCCGTCATCGGCAGGTCGTGGGACTTGGCGAACCGTTCGGCCTGCCGATTCGCGCGGCCGGTGAGCAGCCGGGAGTTGTAGACTTCGACCGCGTCACCCTCGGCGAGCTGGTCGCGCGAGATGCGCGCCATCACGCCGTGGCGTGACTCCTGAAAGGGGTGGGGGATCACCGCGAGTCCGTCCTGATCCCAGATCGCCTCGAGCGTCGACTCGTAGGAGAGCCCGGGCGGGACGGCTTCCTCGAGACCGAAGCCGAGGATGTGACCGGCCTTGCTCGAGATTTCCATCGCGGGGATGCCGACCAGTCCGTACTCGGAAGCGCGTTCGGCGGCCGCGAGGCTCGCGTCGATCTCATCGTGGTCGGTGACGGCGATCGCGTCCAGACCGACGGCTTCGGCCTGTTCGAGGATCAACTCGACCGAGTCTCGGCCGTCGTAGGAGAGCGCGGAGTGAGCGTGGAGTTCAACCGACAGCACGGGTATACCTCGACGGTTCGTGTGGACCGATCAAAAACAACTCGGTACGTGATAGCTGTGCGAGAACGGAATGTCACAAGATCACACGGAGAACGTCGATGGTTCCGAGGCCCTACTCGTCCGTATCGAGTTCGACCATCTCGAGCGACCGATCGAGGTGACAGACCTCGTGCGGCGGATCGCCGAGGATGTCGCGAATGCGGTACTCCTCGTCGAACTCGACGGCGTCGGGTTCGCAGTACTCGTGGCTCGGACACTCGACGTAGGGACAGGGGCCGGAGAGACTCGCCTTGCTGCCGGCGAACGCCCCCTTCGACGGGATGTTCGCGCGCACGGAGACGGGTTCGACCTCGACGGCGCGGACGCCGCCGTCGTGCATGGCGCACTCGAGGGTCTGGGCGTTCTCCCGGACGGACGTGATCCGGTACTTGGTATCGGGCTGGAGGTTGAGACACTGACTGCGGTAGGGACAGCCGGCACAGGCGTCTGCCTCGCCGTGGTAGACGAACTCGGTTCCCGGGTCGGCCAGCCGGGTTCCGACGAGCGTAACGGTCGACATAGCGGTCCCTAATTCACGACGGCGGTTAAGACTCACGTGTCGATTCGCTAACGATCCGTTCGCCAGCCTCCCGCTCATCCCATCGGTGGTTATTCTCCCTCGCAGTGTCCGTACTACGCCGTTTCCGGCGTGGAATCGTCGTCCCCGGTCGCGCCGGTCAGTTCGTCCAGTCGATCGAAGTACCTCTCGCGGGGCACCTGGTAGAGCCCTCGGTAGTCGATCTCGCCCGCGTCGAACTCTCCGGCGAGTTCGAGCGCGCGCTCGAGTGCGATCTCGCGCGTCTCGAATCGTTCGTTCTCGCCGGAGACGTCCGGCTCGAGGTAGAGGGTGACGTACCAGTCGTCGCCCGGACGGCTAGTCGGGTTGGTGCCGGGGCGGCGGGTGCGTTTGCCGTGGGTCAGGTACAGCGTGGGAAGACAGGGCGGCGGAAAGTCGTCGGCGTTGAAGACGTCCGGTCGATACGCGAGCACGAGGCGGCCGTCGTCGCCCTGATTCCAGACGGTCCACGCGTCGGGGAGCGACGAAAGCGATGGTTCGGGATCCGCGTCGGTCTCCGAGTTCGTCATGTGCGGTGGTAGGTCGGTCGGTCCTAAAGCCTCGTCGTCGATCGGGGGACCAAACCGTGGCCCGTGCTCACGCGTCGAGCGCGCACGAGCGAGGCCGGCCGCTGCAGGCCGGAAACTTATCCCGTAGATCGGCCAAATTGCGGTGTGGTATCGTGGGGCAATATATAATACACGCTGTTGGTGTGCGGAATAATATTCCGATAAATACCTTTTGGGGCTAAAGCTAAGTACCTGGATTACTCACTCATTAAATACTATCGGTATCCGTTCGCCGGACCGATCCACTCTGCGCCCGTCCCCGGCGCGCCGTTGCCCGAGCCCCTGACTGGGTCGTCGCGCAACGTGAGTGGTGATCGATCACACATGGCACGACAGACCGCCGCCCACTGCAGTTCGGTTCGCTTTGCGAGCGAGTTACTCGCGGAGTTCGCCGGCCGCCGTGACGATGTGTGGTCGACGGTGACACGGCTCGACGGATACCGACGGTTCGGCCGCGACGAGAGTGGTGGTCGAACGACGTCCGCTCTGACCACTCCGTGTGATCACGGACGATGCAGACGGGGGAGATCGCAACTGGCAATGATACCATGACCGGTGACATCGAGACACTCGAGACGCTCAGCACGGATTACAAGGAATCGATGCCCGCAGACCTGCGGGAGACCAAGTCCTTCGACTGGTACTTACAGGAGTGCTACGAGGATCCGAAGATTACCCGCAACGCCCACCAGCGCGTCGCGGACATGTTCGACTACTACGGAACGGCCTACGACGAGACCGAAGGGGTCGTCGAGTACCTCCTCGCGAGCGAGGATCCGCTGAACGACGGCGAGAACACCTTCTACGGACGGGTGATCCACCAGTCGATCCACGAGTTCGTGAACAAGGTGAAGTCGGGTGCCCGTCGGCTCGGCCCCGAACGGCGTATCAAACTCCTGCTCGGTCCCGTCGGCTCCGGGAAGTCCCACTTCGACAAGCAGGTCCGCAAGTACTTCGAGGACTACACGCTCCGCGAGGACGGGCGGATGTACACCTTCCGCTGGACGAACCTCTGTGACGTCATCAAGGATCAGGATCCCGCCGACGACACCGTCCGGTCGCCGATGAACCAGGATCCGCTCGTGCTCCTCCCGCTCGAGCAGCGCGAGCGCGTGCTCGACGACCTGAACGAGCGCCTCGATGCGCCGTACACGATCCAGAACGAGCAGGCCTTAGACCCCGAGAGCGAATTCTACATGGACCGGCTGCTGGCCTACTACGACGACGACCTCCAGCAGGTCCTCGAGAATCACGTCGAGATCATCCGGTTCGTGGCCGACGAGAACAAACGCCAGGGTCTCGAGACGTTCGAACCCAAGGACAAGAAGAACCAGGACGAGACGGAACTGACGGGCGACGTCAACTACTCGAAGATCGCCATCTACGGCGAGAGCGACCCGCGCGCGTTCGACTACTCGGGGGCGTTCTGTAACGCGAACCGCGGGATCTTCTCCGGCGAGGAGCTGCTCAAACTCCAGCGCGAGTTCCTCTACGACTTCCTCCACGCCACCCAGGAGCAGACGATCAAGCCGAAGAACAACCCGCGGATCGACATCGATCAGGTGATCGTCGGCCGGACGAACATGCCCGAGTACAAGGACAAGAAGGGCGACGAGAAGATGGAGGCGTTCAACGACCGCACCAAGCGGATCGACTTCCCGTACGTCCTCTCATACGAGGACGAGGCCAGCATCTACGAGAAGATGCTGACCAACGCCGACGTCCCCGACATCAACGTCGAGCCGCACACGCTCGAGATGGCGGGCCTCTTCGGCGTCCTCACGCGGGTCGAAGAGCCCGACACCGAGACCGTCGATCTGCTCTCGAAGGCGAAAGCCTACAACGGCGAGATCGACGAGGGCGACGACATCGACATCAAGAAGCTTCGCGAAGAGGCCGAACAGAAGGCCGAGATCGGCGAGGGCATGATCGGCGTCTCGCCCCGGTTCATCGGCGACGAGATCGCCGAGGCGATCATGGACTCCAAACACCGCAGCCGCGGCTTCCTCTCGCCGCTGACGGTGTTCAACTTCTTCGAGGAGAACTTAGAGCACCACGGCTCCATCCCCGAGGAGAACTTCGAGAAGTACTACCGCTACCTCGAGACGGTGCGAGAGGAGTACAAGGAACGGGCCATCGAGGACGTCCGTCACGCGCTGGCCTACGACATCGACGAGATCCAGCGCCAGGGCGAGAAGTACATGGACCACGTGATGGCCTACATCGACGACGACACCATCGAGGACGAGTTGACCGGCCGCGAGCAGGAACCCGACGAGACGTTCCTCCGGAGCGTCGAGGAGAAACTCGACATCCCCGAGGACCGTAAGGAGGACTTCCGCCAGGAGGTCTCGAACTGGGTTTCCCGACGCGCTCGCGAGGGTGAAGCGTTCAACCCGCAGGACAACGAGCGCCTGCGCCGCGCCTTAGAGCGCAAACTCTGGGAGGACAAGAAGCACAACATCAACTTCTCCGCGCTGGTGAGCGCCAACGAGTTCGACGACGACGAGCGCTCCTCGTGGATCGACGCGCTGATGGAACAGGGCTACTCCGAAGGCGGCGCCAAGGAAGTGCTCGAGTTCGCCGGTGCGGAGGTTGCAAAGGCCGAGATGGATTAATATGACCGGCGAGGACTACGTCACCGAGGCCGATCGCACGCTCGAGAAGACCTACGAGGAGCCGATGGACCTCGCGACCTACGTCGATCGGATCTTCGAGAACCCGACGATCGCCTCCCACGCCTCGAAGTACCTGCTCGAAGCGATCGAGGCGGCGGGCACCCGGACCGTGGTCGAGGAGGGCGAGGAGAAGGAGCGCTACCGCTTCTTCGACGACCCGCACAACGACGGCGAACACGCGATCCTCGGCAACACCGAGGTGCTGAATAGGTTCGTCGACGACCTCCGATCGATCGCCGCGGGCCGCGCGAAAGACGAGAAGATCATCTGGTTCGAGGGGCCGACCGCCACCGGCAAATCTGAACTCAAGCGCTGTCTGGTCAACGGGCTGCGCGAGTACTCGAAGACGCCGGAAGGACGCCGGTACACGGTCGAGTGGAACGTCACGACGGCCGCAGCCGAGGAACGCGGTCTGAGCTACGGGAGCAGCGATCCTACGGCGACGGACGACCAGCACTGGTACGAGAGCCCCGTTCAGGTACACCCGCTGTCGGTCTTCCCCGAGGAGGTCCGCGAGCGAGTGCTTGCCGACCTGAACGACGACCTCGACGACCACGTCCCCGTCCGGGTCGACGCGGCACTCGATCCGTTCTCTCGGGAAGCCTACGACTTCCTCGAGGAGCGATACCGTCGGGAGGGCGAGAAGTCCCTGTTCTCGGCGATCACCGACGACGACCACCTGCGCGTGAAGAACTACGTCGTCGACGTCGGCCAGGGCGTCGGCGTCCTCCACTCGGAGGACGACGGGCCGCCCAAGGAGCGACTCGTCGGCTCCTGGATGCACGGGATGCTCCAGGAACTGGACTCGCGCGGGCGCAAGAATCCGCAGGCGTTCAGTTACGACGGCGTGCTCTCGCAGGGCAACGGCGTCCTCACGGTCGTCGAGGACGCGGCCCAGCACGCCGACCTGCTCCAGAAGCTGTTGAACGTCCCCGACGAACAGTCCGTCAAACTGGACAAGGGGATCGGGATGGACGTCGACACGCAGATGCTGATCATCTCGAACCCGGACCTCGAAGCCCAGCTCAACCAGCACTCCGACCGGAACGGGATGGACCCGCTGAAGGCGCTCAAGCGCCGCCTCGACAAACACCAGTTCGGCTACCTGACGAACCTCAGCCTCGAGTGCGAGCTGATCCGTCGCGAACTGACCAACGAGTCCGCCGTCTGGGAGGCCGAGAGCTACGACGAACTCGAGGACCGGATCCGCGAGCCGGTGCGCGTGTCGGTCAAGGACCAGGACGGCGAGACGCGAACGGAGGAGTTCGCGCCCCACGCGATCGAGGCCGCCGCGCTGTACGCAGTCGTCACGCGACTCGACGAGGAGAACCTGCCTAACGGACTGGATCTCGTCGACAAGGCGCTGATCTACGATCAGGGCTACCTGCAGGAAGGCGACACGCGACGCGAGAAGGACGACTTCGACTTCGACGGCGAGGCTCACGACGGCGAACACGGGATCCCGGTCACCTACACGCGAGACACGCTCGCGGAACTCATCCAGACCGATCGAGACCGCCACCACTCCGAACTGGCGGTCGAGGACATCGTGATGCCGCGGGACGTGTTGAACACGATGGCCGAGGGGCTGTCGGACGCCCCCGTCTTTTCGACGGGCGAGCGCTCGGAGTTCGAGAACCGGATCGTCCCCGTGAAGAACTACATCTTCGACCAGCAGGAGTCGGACGTCATCGAGGCGATCATGCACGACAAGCGGGTCGACGAGGAGACCGTCGGCGAGTACGTCGAACAGGTCTACGCCTGGGAGACCGACGAGCCGCTGCACAACGACCGCGGCGAGGAGGTCGAGCCGGATCCGCTGAAGATGAAGCTCTTCGAGATCGAACACCTCGGCCGGTTCTCGGAGGCCGAGTACGAGGGGAACCTCCCCCGCGAGAGCGTCCGGAACTTCCGCCGCGAGAAGGTCATCACGTCGCTGAACCGCCACGCGTGGGAACACCGCGACGACGACTTCGCCGTCGAGGACGTCGATCTGACCGCGATTCCGGTGATCAAGACCGTCCTCGAGAGCCACGACTGGGACGACGTCCAGCGGACCTTCGAGGACTTCGACCCGCGCCAGTGGGACGATCCGCCGAGCGAGACGGAGACGGCGACGGTGAAGGATCGAACGATCGATACCATGGTCGATCTCTTCGACTACTCGGAGGCGTCGGCCGAGCTAACCAGCCGACACGTCATGGGACAGGTGAGCTACAGATGGGACTGAGAGACGACCTCGAACGATTCCGCGAAGTGGGCGAACAGCGCCGCGAGGATCTGGCCGACTTCATCCAGTACGGCGATCTCGCCGGCGGTCAGGGCTCGATCCAGATCCCGGTGAAGATCGTCTCGCTGCCGGAGTTCGAGTACGACCAGCGCGACCAGGGCGGCGTCGGGCAGGGCGAGGACGGGACGCCCGACACCGGCCAGCCGGTCGGCCAGCCACAGCCCCAGCCGGGTGACGACGACGGCGAAGACGGCGAACCCGGCGAGGAGGGCGGCGAACACGAGTACTACGAGATGGACCCCGAGGAGTTCGCCGAGGAACTCGACGAGGAGCTGGGTCTCGACCTCGATCCGAAGGGGAAGACGGTCGTCGAGGAGAAGGAAGGCCCCTTCACCGATATGACGCGGACCGGTCCCAACAGCACGCTCGACTTCGAGCGGATGTTCAAGGAGGGACTCAAGCGCAAGCTCGCGATGGACTTCGACGAGGAGTTCCTCAAGGAGCTCTGCAAGGTCGAGGGTATCGAACCGCGCGAGGTCTTCGAGTGGGCCCGCGGCGAGAGCCTCCCCGTCTCGATGGCCTGGGTCGAAGAGGCCTACAGCAACGTTCCCGACGACGAGTACGGCACCTGGTCCTCGATCGAGGAAGTCGAGGAGAACGTCGAACGGGAGTCGGTCCAGCAGAAGATCCGCCGCGAGGGGATCAAACACGTCCCCTTCCGCCGCGAGGACGAACGCTACCGCCACCCCGAGATCATCGAGGAGAAAGAGAAGAACGTCGTCGTGGTCAACATCCGCGACGTCTCCGGTTCGATGCGCGAGAAGAAACGCGAACTCGTCGAGCGGACCTTTACCCCGCTGGACTGGTACCTCCAAGGCAAGTACGACAACGCCGAATTCGTCTACATCGCCCACGACGCCGACGCCTGGGAGGTCGAACGCGACGACTTCTTCGGCATCCGTTCGGGCGGCGGGACGAAGATCTCGAGCGCGTACGAACTCGCGAACGAACTGTTAGAGGAGTACCCCTGGAGCGACTGGAACCGGTACGTCTTCGCGGCGGGGGACTCGGAGAACTCGAGCAACGACACCGGCGAGCGCGTCATCCCGATGATGGAGCGGATCGACGCCAACCTCCACGCCTACGTCGAGACTCAGCCCAGCGGCAACGCGATCAACGCCACCCACGCCGAGGAACTCGAGCGTCACTTCGGCACCGACGCCGAAGACGTCGCGGTGGCGTACGTCAACAGCAAGGACGACGTGACCGACGCGATCTACGAGATCCTCTCCACGGAGAGTGAAGAAGATGAGTAACGAAGCGAATTCCGTCCGCTTCGGTCTCGCACGACCCCTTCGGGGCCGCACGAGTACCGATGCACGCGGAGCGCGCATCGAACATCACGAAAACCGGTGGTTTTCATGAGTAAACGAAACTCCAACGCGGATCGATTCCGCAAACAGGCGATCGCCGCCGATCTAGAGGAACCGGTCGACGAGGCCAGAAACCTCGCCGAAAAGCTGGGCCTCGAGCCGTATCCGGTCAAGTACTGGATCATCGACTACGACGAGATGAACGAACTCATCGCCTACGGCGGGTTCCAGTCGCGGTACCCCCACTGGCGGTGGGGGATGCAGTACGACAAGCAACAGAAACAGGGCCAGTACGGCGGCGGAAAGGCCTTCGAGATCGTCAACAACGACAATCCGGCCCACGCCTTCCTCCAGGAGTCGAACACCATCGCCGACCAGAAGGCCGTGATCACGCACGTCGAGGCCCACTCGGACTTCTTCGCGAAGAACGAGTGGTTCGGCCTCTTCACCAGCGGACGCGCCGACGACGATCAGGTCAACGCCGCCGCGATGTTAGAGCGCCACGCCCGCGCCATCGACGAGTACATGTCCGATCCCGAGATCGACCGCGCCGAGGTCGAGAAGTGGATCGACAACTGTCTCTCGCTGGAGGACAACATCGACCAGCATCAGGTGTTCAGCCGACGACTGGAGATCGACGGGCCGCGCGAGGAACTCGACGACGACATCGCGGAGAAACTCGACGAACTCGGCCTCTCCGAGGAGATCAAGGGCGAAGTGTTCGACGAGGAGTGGCTCGAGAAACTCGAGGAGGCCGACGAGGCGGTCACCTTCCCCGAAGAACCCCAGAAGGACGTCCTCTCGTTCGTCCGCGAACACGGCAAACAGTTCGACGACGAGGCGGGTCGGGCGGCCGAGATGGAGGAGTGGCAACGGGACATCCTCGACATGATGCGCGCGGAGGCGTACTACTTCGCCGCCCAGAAGATGACGAAGGTGATGAACGAGGGCTGGGCCGCCTACTGGGAGTCGACGATGATGACCGACGAGGGGTTCGCCGGCGACGACGAGTTCATGAACTACGCCGACCACATGGCGAAGGTGCTCGCGTCGGGCGGGCTCAACCCCTACAGCCTCGGCATGGAGCTCTGGGAGTACGTCGAGAACCGGACGAACCGCCGGGAGGTCCTCGAGCGACTCCTCCGCGTCGAGGGCGTCTCCTGGCGGAACCTGATGGACGTCGTCGACTTCGAGGAGGTCTTAGAGACGCTCGAGCCGCCGGAAGCCGTCGCGACGATCACGCCGGAGACGCTCGATCGACTCGAGGAAGTACCCGAGGAGTGGATCGATCGGGAGGCGCTCGAGGCCGCCCGAGACGGAGAGATCGACGTCGAGAAGTATCCCTGGAAGGTCCTGACCACCGAGGGGCTGGCGCGTCGCCACTACTCGCTGGTCAAGCGCCAGCACCGCGGGTTCCTGACCCGGGTGACCCAGAACGATCTCGAGCAGATCGGCCGCTACCTCTTCGACGACGCTCGCTACGAGAGCGTCGATGAGGCGCTCGCGGACGTGGACTTCTCGGCCGGCTGGGACCGCATGTTCGACATCCGCGAGAGCCACAACGACGTCACCTTCCTGGACGAGTTCCTCACGACGGAGTTCATCACGGAGAACAACTACTTCACGTACGAACACTCGCAGGCGACGGGGCAGTTCCACGTCGCCAGCGACGCCGCCGAGGACGTAAAGAAGAAGCTGCTGTTGCAGTTCACCAACTTCGGAAAGCCGACCATCGCGGTCTACGACGGCAACTACAACAACGCGAACGAACTCCTGTTGGGCCACCAGTACAACGGCGTCATGCTCGACCTCGGACAGGCTCGCGAGACCCTCAAGCGGATCTTCGAGCTGTGGGGTCGTCCCGTGAATCTGCTGACGATCGTCAAGGAGGTCGACGAACACGATATCGAGGTCGCGAAACGACGCAATCGCGAGCCGGAACCCGAAGAGCGAGGGAAACTCATCCGGTACGACGGCGACGACGTGACGATCGAAGACGTCCCCTGGGAGGAGGTCGATCACCTCTCGGCCGACGACGTCGATTACGACACGAAACCCGACGAGTGGCTCGCCTGACCGTTCTTTCTGCCGTTTTCGACCGCAGTAAACACTCGGAAGGCTTTTGCCGTCGATCGCACATGCACGGGATGTGATGGATGGGGAAGGGGGCGAGGCGGTCGAACAGCGCCGAGTCGACGGTAACTCGTTCGAGCTACCGTCAGTCCTCGCACAGCTGGATACGAACGAACCGACCGATCAACGGGCGGCCGTCGACACGATCCGTGAGACGCTGCCCGAGCGTCCCGGCGCCTGCGTGCCGACGGTCCCGAAGCTTCGAGCCCTGCTCGAGCAACCGACCCTCGAGTTTCACGACGAGGTGGCCTACTGTCTGGCCGAACTCGCGGCCGAATCGCCCGCGGACGTCGCGCCGTCGGTCGACGTGATCGTGACTTTCGCCGAGGTACACGCCGATGCGCCGGCGACTCGAGAGCTCCTTCGCTGTCTGGCCACCGTCGCGGCGGAACGGCCGACGGCCGTCGCCGAGCACACCGCCACGATCGCGGACGTGGTCGACCGTCGATCCGGCTACGACGACTGGGGACTCCGCGCGATCCAGCGGGTGTCACGGACGACACCGTCTGCGACACATTCGGCGCTGCCGGTACTGACCGACGCACTGGCGGCGGATCCGGAGAGTAACGGCGTCTCCGTCCTCCCGACGCTGGGTCGACTGACCCGATCGGAGACGCCGCCGGAGACGCTCGCGTTCGTCGAGCAGGCGATCGAACTCGTCGACCACGACGAGCCACCGCTTCGCCGCAACGCCGTCGGCTGTCTGGCGGACGTCGCACACCACGCTCCGTCGGCAGTCGAGTCGGCCTGTGCGGACCTCGGTGGTGCACTCGAGTCCGCGGATCCGGAGACGCGCGCCAACGCCGCGGTCGTGATCGCCCGCGTCACTGCGGAGACGGACCGGAGCGTTGGCCCCGCTCGAGAGCCGTTGCTCGCGTTGCTCACGGACGATTTTGATCGCGCGCGGGCGAACGCGTGCGTCGCGCTCGGACACGGCCGCGTCGAAGCGGCTGCGGACCGACTCGAGACGCTGGCGGACGAGGACCCGTCGTCGACCGTCCGCGAGCGGGCTGACTGGGCGCTGGACCGGATCGCCTGATCCGCTTTCGCTGCTCGAACTCGGCGACCGCAACGCAGTGGCTGCTGGCCGTCGAGGAGACGCACACGACACGAGAGACGTTTTCCGTTGAGACCGACTCGCGGCTGACGACCGTCGACGTGACCGATCGGATCGCCGGCGCCGTCCCCGACGACCTCGAGTCGTTCCTCCGAGCTCCCGTTCCCGACGAGGGCCACGCACACGATCAACCGGACGGAAATGCAGACCCTCACCTCCGAGCGGCGCTGCTCGGACCGGACTGACGGTACCCGTCGAAAACGGCGGACTGGCGCTGGGGCCGTGGCAGTCAGTGCTGCTGGTCGAGTGCGACGGCCCGCGCACGCGGACAGTAATGTGTCGACTGTCGGGGAGTAGTGGGATTACTCGAATTCGGGGTCGCTCGAAGGACCGAAGCGCGAGTCGGGATCGCGAAAATCTTTTCGCAGATTACCATAATACTGTGCTATGAAAACCGAATACAAGATCATCTCTGCCGGAACCGCGATCGCTCTCATCGGTTTTCTCCCGGAGATATACGCCGTCGTTCGAGCGCTGAGACTGCACCTGTTCCTCGTTGGACTCGTCATCGTCCTCGTCGGATTCGGTGCGCTGTTGCGATACTATTCCGAATTCGATCTGGCGTGACGCTAGACCTGGAGCGGTCGATCCGCCGAGACGCAGTCGACGCCGCGCCACTCGAGCAACTTCGCCGTCGCCCGCCGCTCGAGCGACCACGCGTGAATCTCGAGGTCGACCGATTTCGCACGCGACACGAGCCCCGTGGTCAGGCAGCGCCAGTAGTTCGCGCCGATGACGTCGCAGTCGAGTTCGACGGCGGTCGTGACCGGCGTCT
Source organism: Natronorubrum halobium (assembly GCF_051351675.1). Classification (NCBI taxonomy): domain Archaea; kingdom Methanobacteriati; phylum Methanobacteriota; class Halobacteria; order Halobacteriales; family Natrialbaceae; genus Natronorubrum; species Natronorubrum halobium. Next base: position 2,949,441 of record NZ_CP195595.1, on the reverse strand, counting down.
CGAGGCGGCGACTCACCAGCAGGCCCGTCGGCTGGCTGCGATCGATCTCGCGGATCGTCTCGAGTTCGGGGAGCAGAAAGGAGGTCGTGACGACGCGGTTCTCGACGTCTTCGATGGCCTCGAGCACGTCCGCGGCGATGTCGCTGTCCTTCATCTCGAGGTTGACTTCGACTCGCGGCGGGAGCGCGTCGAGCATCTCCTCGAGCGTGGGGACGCGTTCCCCGGACTCGAGGACGGTGTGGGTCTTGAGATCCTCGAGCGTGCTGTCGGCTACCGTGCCGTCGCTCCCGGTCACGCGGTCGATCGTGTCGTCGTGGATGACCACGAGTTCGCCCGACCCACAGCGTCGGACGTCGAACTCGACGGCGTCCGCGTACTCGGCGGCCGTTCGAATCGCGGCGATCGTGTTCTCGGGGGCCGTGGCGGCGAATCCTCGATGGGCGATCAGACGCATTCGGTGGGACAACGGCCGCGAGCGGCTTTAGTGGCTCGCTCGCTGTTAGGTGTCCGTACCGCACTCTCCCGGGTCGACTGGCGTTCGTTTCAGGTACCCGCAGTCGCTCGGTCTTCGGCGGTAACTCGACCCGAGTTCCAAACCTTTTAGCAAGTACCGTTAAACGGGCATCGGGTCTACGGAGACACGATTACAGTCGCCGATGTACCAAACACGAGCACGTCGTACCAACGCTAGGTGATGTCCGAGTTATGACCAACCGATTCGACGATCCGATCGAAATTCTCCTCGTCGAGGACAATCCGGGCGACGTTCGACTCACGCAGGAAGCGTTCAAACAGCTCTCGACCGAGACGACGATTCACGTCGCTACCGACGGTGACGAGGCGCTCGAGTTCCTCATGGACCGACGCGATAGCGACCCGGATACCGTCCCCGATCTCGTCCTCCTCGATCTGAACCTCCCTCGAATGAACGGTCTCGAGTTCCTCGAGACGATCAAGGGTGACGCGACGCTCACGCGGATTCCCGTCCTCGTACTGACGAGCTCCGAGGCCGTCGAAGACATCCTCGAGAGCTACGAACTCTCCGCGAACGCCTACCTGACGAAGCCGACCGACCCCGCCGAGTACGCGGCGATGGTCGAAGCCGTCTCGGAGTTCTGGCTCCAGAAGGCGGCGCTGCCGCCGATTTCTCCGTGACGCTCGTCGCGTCCGTGACGCGGGTGCGTTTCCGCGCGTTCCCAGTCTCGCCTGGTGTCGACACCACCACCCCGACATTGATCTAACGGGCCGTGGCAGTGACGGTATGCCTTCGACCGAGTTCGACGTCGACTTCGGTGGAACCGTCGCGGTGATCACGGGCGCGAGCGGTGCGCTCGGGAGTGCGGCCGTCGACCGCTTTCGGGCGGCCGGTGCGACCGTCTGTGCCGTCGACGTCGTCGCTCCCGACGACGAGGACAGTTTACTCGAACCCGACGAGCGAACGCACTTCTACGAGGCGGATCTGACCGACGAGGCCGACGTCGAGCGACTCGTCTCGGCTATCGTCGACGATCACGGCCGGGTCGACCACCTGTTGAACGTCGCCGGCACCTGGCGCGGCGGCGATCCGATCGAGGAGACCGACCTCGCGGAGTTCGATCTCCTGATGAACGTGAACCTGAAGACCGCGTTTCTGGCCTCGAAACACGCACTGCCTCACCTGCAGGAGAGCGAGGGCTCGATCGTGAGCGTGAGCGCGCGGTCGTCGCTCGAGGGCGGCGAGGGCGACGGTCCCTATCGGATCACGAAGGCCGGGATTCGGCTGTTAACGGAGACGCTCGCCGAAGAGAACCGCGGTACCGTCCGCGCGAACTGCGTGATGCCGAGCGTGATCGACACGCCGATGAACCGCGAGATGATGCCGGATTCGGATCACGACTCGTGGGTCGACCCCGCCGACATCGCGGACGTGATGGTCGTCCTCTGTAGTGACGCGACTGCGGTGACCAGCGGCGCGGCCGTGCCGGTGTACGGCGAGGCCTAAAAAAATACGATTCAGTTCGGTAGCGCGCCGTTAGGCGTTCTCGCCGATCCAGTCGGCGAAGGGACCGGTGAGGAAGTCGACGTAGTCGACGAGACCCAGATACAGGGTGACGACGAGCACGACGATGATCGGGATGCGGACCGCCCAGATCCACGCCTGCCCCCAGCCACCGAGGTTGCCGATCCCCTTCGTGAGTTCTTCGACGGCGAATCGCGGGGCGACCCAGCCGACGAGCAACATCAACACGAGCGCACCGAACACCAGCAGGACGCCGTCGGCGAACAGGTCGAGCAGGTCGAGGAAGATCAGGTCGTACGTGACCGGCACGCCCAGCAGATAGATGACGCCACCCATGCCGAGTGCCGCCTTCCACCGCTCGATGTCCTTCTCGTCGATCACGTACGCCGTCACGACCTCGAGCAGCGAAATCGCACTCGAGAGCGCGGCGATAGCGACGGTTCCGAAGAACAGGAGGCCGAGGATGCGGCCGCCGGAGAGGTCCGCGAACGCCTGCGTCATCGACACGAAAATCGCGCCGGGACCGCCCTCACCCGGTTCGGTGATTCCGGCCGAGAAGAAGATCGGGAACACGACCAGACCGGTCAGGAACGCGATCCCGGTGTCGAAGCCGATGATCGTGGTCGCGTCTTTGGTCAGATTCCGGTCTTCACCCAGATAGGACGCGTAGGTGATCATCACTCCCATCCCGAGCGAGAGCGTGAAGAACGCCTGTCCGGCCGCCGCCGGCAGCAGGTTCGTCCAGTTCGCTGCGATAACGCCGAAGTCCGGCGACAAGTAGTACTCGTAGCCGGCCCCGGCGTCGGGAAGGGTAAACGCCCAGATCGCCATTCCGACGAGCAGGAGGACGATCGCCGGCACCATCGCCTTCGTCGCGAGTTCGATCCCGCGTCGAATCCCGAGCGCGACGATACCGATCGTCACCGCCATGAAGAGCGTATGGAAGAAGAAGGCGTCCAACCCGGTCGATAGCTCACCGAACATGATAGCCGCCGTCGGCTCTCCGGCTTCGGCTGCGATATTCTCGTAACCCGCGAGACGGCCCGCGTAACTGCCGCGGAATCCCTCGAGGAAGTACCGGATGAACCAGCCGGCGACGACGCTGTAGTACGACAGAATCACGAAGCCGGTGACGATGAAGACGCCCCCGACGTACTTCCAGGCGTTTCCACCCAGTTGCACTAGCGCACCGACCGGATTTCGTTCCGTCCGTCTCCCGACGACGAACTCGACCAGAATCGCCGGGAAGCCGATGAATGCGATGAACAGCAGGTAGACGACGAGAAACGCCGCACCACCTCCCTCTCCCGTAACGAACGGGAACCGCCAGATGTTACCTAACCCCACCGCGCTGCCGACGGCAGCGAGGATGAAGCCCGTTCGTGTCGCCCACGTTTCGCGTTGTACCATACGGCAGCCAATCCAACCCAATTCTAAATACCTTACTAGATATCAGCATTACTCTATGGGAGTTGTCACCTCGATTCCACCACTCGAGTGAGCGCCGCGATTCCGACACCCCATCCCCGACTGCCACTTTCTTCACAACTCGGTCATCGGCAACGACTAACGCAGCAAAAATGATTATTTAATTGTCAACTATGGGAACTGTGTCGCTGGCCAGCAAGCCCAGCAACCACCCTGTAAGCGCCACTCGAGGGCAGTCGCTCTCGAAGTCCCACCGATCCGGCGTGGTACGTGTCTGGATGAAAGCGTCCGCTTCGCTCGTCTGCCGTCGAATTCGTCCCGGCAGCACGGAAATCGATGATTGGCGCTCGGACCCGGAATGACGAATTGTGTACTGGCTGTGGACAACAACCGTTACTCACCACAACATATAACACACATACGCAGAATCTAGCGACCAGTACGGAGGTTTGTGAATGTCTACCGTCGATACAGTAATCGATCGTGGCCGGGGGATGACCACCGAGCAGTTGCTGCTGCTCGTCGTTGGACTCGGCGCGTTTCTGTTGGTAGGAGATCTGATTATCGGAATCCTCAACGGAACGTACAGTATCTCGCGTGTCGCACGATACGTGGTGGAAGGAACGCTCTACGGGCTTATCATCGGGCTCGCAGGGATCGGGCTCTCGATGACCTACAGTATCCTCAACTTCGCGAACTTCGCACACGGGGACTACGTAACGTCGGGGGCATTTTTCGGGTGGGGGGTCACCTATCTCATCGCTGGCTGGGGGGCCGCTAGTTTCGGTCATCTGGCACTCGTCGCACCACAGCGCGGGGTCGGTGGTTCACATCTGGAGATCGCGATTACCTCGACACCGTTCGCGATCATGGCGGGGTTGCTCGTCGCCGGTGTCGGTACGGCACTATTCGTGTATTTGATCGATCGAATCGCCTACAAGCCGATGCGTGGCTCGGGTGGGATTCCGCTGTTGATCACGAGTATCGGCGTCGCCTTCGCGTTGCGCTACCTCATCGTGTTCGTCTTCTCGAACCGCACGCGCGGAACGACCACCGGTGGACTCCCGTCGTTCGATCTGTTGTTGGTCGACGGCTGGGTCTCCGTCGACGCACACGACGCGACGCTGATCATCGCTGCCGTGGCGCTCATGATCGGCGTCCACCTGATGCTCCAGCGGACGAAACTCGGGAAGGCGATGCGGGCGATGTCGGACAACAGGGATCTGGCGCTCGTGACGGGGATTCCGACGGAACAGATCATCCGCTGGACCTGGATGATCGGCGGTGGGCTGGCGGGCAGTGCCGGCTACCTCATGGTGTTGTGGACGGGAACGATCGACTGGCAGTTCGGCTGGCTGCTCCTCCTGTTGATCTTCGCCGCGGTGATCCTCGGCGGAATCGGCTCGATCTACGGCGCCATCTTCGGCGGACTGATCATCGGAATCAGCATGCACCTGTCGATGGTGTGGCTCCCCGGCGGTGACTTTACGACCATCACGGCGTTCCTGATCATGATCCTCGTCTTGATGATCAAACCGGCCGGTCTCTTCGGAGGGAAGACGACAGCATGAGTACGAATACGACGGACACTCGCGCCCAACTGGAATCGCTCTGGGAACACGACGCGGTCAAGATCCTCGCCGTCTTCGGCGCGATCTACATCACGTACGCCCTGATCGGACTCGCACTGGGCTACTCGGTCGACGGGATCGTCAACACCCTGCGGCGGATGACGTACCTGATCGCCGTCTACGGGATGGTGACGCTGGCGTTGAACCTCCACTGGGGGTACACCGGTCTCTTCAACATCGGTATTGCCGGCTTCATGGCGGTCGGACTCTACGTCACGATGATGCTGGCGAAGCCCACCGATCCGGCAGGGGCCGCACAGTACGCCGGCCTCGGGCTTCCGATGCCGGTCGCCATCGTCGGCGGCGTCGTCGCCGCCGGTCTCGCCGGGCTGATCGTCGCGATTCCGGCACTCAGGTTGCGAGCGGACTACTTCGCGATCACGACGATCGCGTTCGCCGAGATCGTTCGGCTCGGGATCACCTCCGGGGCGTTACAGGAGTTCAGCCTGCTGGGTATCGAACTCGGAACCGGCGGCGGTCGCGGTCTCATCCGAAACTACGGCGATCCGATGAACGCCATCTTCGAACTCGAGGCGTTCAGTTCGTTCGTCGATCTGACGAACAGTCTCTTCGGGTTCGGGCCGACACAGGCGAGAGCGCTCGCCTACTCGATAGTGCTGGTGCTCGTGCTGGCGGGCATCTACTGGCTCATCCAGCGCACCAGTCGGTCGCCGTTCGGCCGGGTGCTGAAGGCGATTCGAGAGGACGAGGAAGCGGCCCAGTCGCTCGGGAAGAACACGAACCACTTCAAGATCAAGGTGTTCGTGCTCGGCTGTGCGCTGATGGGGCTGGCCGGCATCCTCTGGCGGTTCCGCCGCACGGGCGTCACGCCGCACGCGTTCCGACCGCACGTGACGTTCTACATTTGGATCGCACTGATCATCGGCGGCGCGGGCTCGAACACCGGCAGCGTGCTCGGGTCCGGGCTGTTCGTCGCCATCCTCTTCGAGGGGCCGCAGTACTTCCGCCGACTCGTCGATCAGGTCGTCACGTTCGGCGACGCGCCGAACACGTTCGCCGGCTCCGTCGCACCGATCCTCTCGGGGGACCCCGCTCCGTTCGTGCGGTACACCTTCGAGGAGTTCACGACGCTCCAGTTCGTCCTGATGGGCGTCGCGCTCATCCTCCTCATGCATCGTCGGCCCGACGGGTTACTGGGCCATCGTGAGGAGACGGCGGCGGCGATACCGCTGACGAGACGGCCGGGCGACGAGAGTACCGCCGGTCGCGGAGGTGATTCGTCGTGAGCGACACCGAAATCGAATCCTCGGAGGTACCGAACGACGTTGCCGACCCGGAATCGCAGCGAAACGACGTCGAATTGAAAGTCGACGGCCTCGTCAAGCGCTTCGGCGGGATTACGGCCGTCGACGGCGCGAGCTTCGAGGTCGAATCCGGCGCAATGACCGGCCTGATCGGTCCGAACGGCGCGGGGAAGTCGACGACGTTCCACTGCATCACCGGCATCCACCGTCCGGACGGCGGATCAGTTCAGTTCCAGGGGCAGGACATCACCGGCATCAGGCCCCACCAGTGTGCCGACTACGGACTCGTCCGAACGTTCCAGATCGCCCGCGAAATGGCCAACATGACGGTCCTCGAGAACCTCATGCTCCCGGCGAGGGGGCAGTCGGGCGAGCAGCTCTGGCGGTCGGTGATGCCGTTCGCACGTCAGGAGGTCGAACGGGAGGAACGCGAACTGCTCGAGCGGGTGTGGGACGTCCTCGAGTTCTTCGAGATCGAACACATCGCCGAGGAGAAGGCGGGCAACCTCTCGGGCGGACAGCGAAAACTGCTCGAGATGGCGCGGGCGCTGATGATCGAGCCGGAGATGCTGTTGCTCGACGAGCCGTTCGCGGGCGTCAACCCGACGCTCGAGCACAAACTCCTCGATCACATCCACGAACTCCGCGAGGAGGGGTACACGTTCCTGATCGTCGAACACGACATGGACCTTATCATGGAGAACTGCGAACGCGTCATCGTGATGCATCAGGGTTCGGTGCTGGCCGAAGGGGTGCCCGAGACGATCACGTCGAACGAACAGGTTATCGAGGCCTACCTCGGAGGTGAGGTCTGATGTCGATGCTCGACGTCAGCGGACTCGACGCGGGCTACGGTGACCTCCAGATCCTGAGCGACGTCGACCTCGACGTCGCCGAAGAGGAGTACGTGGTCATCGTCGGCCCCAACGGAGCCGGGAAGTCGACGGCGATGAAGTCGGTCTTCGGACTGACGACGTACATGGGCGGCTCGGTCGAGTTTCGCGAGGAAGAGATCACCGGACTCTCGCCCGACGAGATCATTCACAAGGGCGTCGGCTACGTCCCCCAGAACGACAACGTCTTTCCCACGTTAACGGTCGAGGAGAATCTCGAGATGGGGGCGTACATCTTGGACGAGGTGCCCGAGGAGGCACTCGAGAGCGTCTACGCCCAGTTCCCCATTCTGCGGGAGCGCAAGGATCAGAAAGCCGGCTCGATGAGCGGCGGCCAACAGCAGATGGTCGCGATGGGGCGTGCGCTGATGCTCGATCCGGATCTGTTGTTGCTCGACGAGCCGAGCGCCGGTCTCGCGCCGGATCTGGTCGACGAGATGTTCGACCACGTCGACGCGATCAACGACAACGGGACGGCGCTGCTCGTCGTCGAACAGAACGCGAAGAAAGCGCTCCGTCGTTGTGACCGGGGCTACGTGCTCGTCCAGGGACAGAACCGCTACGTCGACTCCGGCGACGCGCTGCTGAACGACGAGGAGGTCCGCCAGCAGTTCCTCGGCGGCTAGTCCTCGTTCGAGTCGGAGTGAGCCATTTTTGCGGCTTTGTGGCGGTTCGAGCCGGGAGTAAATCGATGCGCTCCGACTAGTGCGACGAACTCGAACAGGGTACTCGCGCTGGCAACAGTGATTGCCACGTCCTCCCCAGCCGATTGCTGCTCGCGGGCCGTGCGCGGCGCGACGCGCCGCGAACTCGAGGCGGTGCAACCGCCTCGCAGCGCCCGTTCGCATGGTCTGCGGGACCTTCTCCCGCACTACTCGCGACGACCTCTCGCGAATTTGCCTCGCGGTTCGCTATGCGCTCACGGCTCCCGCTGGTCGCCGTTCGCTTTTTCGAGGCCTCACGGTGTTCGGTCACGCACTGCTCACCGCGAGCCAGCGCACGCCGCCGCCGAACGGCCGCTCGAGAGGGCGAGAGACACGTGTGATCCGTCTTTCTACCGAGACACCAGTCAAACAAAAATCGGATCGGTCTTCGGTCGCCGCTCAGTTCGACAGCGCGGACTCGAGTTCGCCGCTGTAGGAGCCCTGCTCGGATTCGAAGGAGACCTGGTTGAGTCCCTCGCCGCCCTGTTCGTCTTCGAACGCGCTGACGAACTGTTCGGACAGCTGCTGGCCGTAGTCGTTGTTGACGTACAGCGTCGCGACCGTCTCCGCATCGAGACGGTTCGCTGCGACTTCCGCCATGACCTGTCCCTGTAGCAGGTCGCTGGGGGCGGTCCGGAAGAAGTAGCCGTCGTCCTCGATGTTCGAGAGGCTGAGCGCCGTACTGGACGGCGAACACTGGACGACGTTCGCACTGCTACTGTTTCCGACGAACGAGACGGTGTTCCCGGACGACCCCGCGCCGACGATCGACGGGTACCCTTGGTCGATGAGCGCACCACCGTTACTGATGGTGGTGTCCTCGTCCGTCTCGGTGTCCTCGATCGCCAGGTCGATGTCGAAATCGGTGCCGCTGAACTGGTCGGCGGCGAGTTCGCCGGCCTGAATCATCGGCGTCCCGAGTTGTCCCAGGTCACCCGTGTCCGGGAGCAACATCGAGACCATCACTTCGTCGCGGTCCGTTCCGCCGGGGGCGTCGTCGTCCATTTCGCCGCCGGCCTCGGACCCCTCGAACGTGACCGTATCTACCGTCTCGACGCCGTCCCCGCCGAGTTCCCAGACGTCGTAGGCCGCCTCCGCCGGATCACCGACGTCGTCGAAGTCGACCGTACTCGAGGCACCCTGGTAGTTGATGTCGTCGCCGTCGGCAGCCGCCGCGGCCGCCTCCTCGAGTTCGCCAGGGCCGTACTCGTCGCCCTCGGGATTCGCGATCCTTCGCATCTGGTTGCGGATCGCTTCGCCGTCGTTCTCACCGGCCGCGATGTTTGCCAGGATACACACGGCGACGGCGTCGAACGTGTGTGCGGTGAAGACCCCGGGGGACGCGTCGTACTCGTCCTCGTAGAGGTCGCTGTACGCGTCTTGGTTCGGTCCGTCCGAGGACGGTCCCGTCCCGGTGACGTTCTCCATGTCGTTCCCGACTTCGTTCGGGAGGTCGCCGTCTTGCATCCCGTCCGGAACGATGATCTCGGTTCCGTTGTCGTGGTCGGAGTAGAAGTCTCGGAAGATCTGAATTCCGCTCTCCGGATAGCCGATGATGTTCAGGACGTCCGGTCCCTCACCGCCGACCTCGTCCTCGTCCCCGATACAGCCGGCGAGGCCGACCGTACCAACGGCACCGATACTACCGAGCACCCGTCGTCGATTGAGTCGCTGCACCATGGGTAATAGTGGCAACAACCCCTATATATGTCTTTTGTGAACGGTGTTCACGGTTTCTGAGGAAGGCACAACCACCAGAATCAGCCGCTACTACTCCGCGTATGCTTGAATACGGACAGTTTCTGACGAATTCAACTGCGACAGTCGCAGAACAACTCGAAGCGTCGATTCCGCGCAGCGCCGTTCCGCGCCGATCGTGATATAGTTACGCACACCCAGGGTTGGGATAATACTACGAGTTACCGAACGCTTTTGAGGAACGTGGTCGTTGCCTCGGGCAATGAACGGGAGGGTTCATCAATGACCATGGAGGATCGGATCGACGAACTCGAGGAGCTTCGCGAAGAGGCTCGTCTCGGTGGTGGCGAGGAGCGGATCGAGAAACAACACGACAAGGGGAAGATGACCGCCCGCGAGCGGATCGACTACTTCCTCGACGAGGGAACGTTCACGGAGTTCGACCAGCTACGGACCCACCAGACGAGCCAGTTCGGGATGGAGGAGAAGAAGGTCCCCGGCGACGGCGTCGTCACGGGATACGGTGAGGTCAACGGGCGCACAGTCTTCGTCTTCGCCCACGACTTCACCGTTTTCGGCGGCTCGCTCGGCGAGGTCTTCGCCGAGAAGATCTGCAAGGTCATGGACATGGCGATGGAGGTCGGGGCCCCCATCGTCGGTCTCAACGACTCCGCCGGCGCACGCATTCAGGAGGGCGTCAAGAGTCTCGCCGGCTTTACCGAAATCTTCCGCCGGAATCAGGAAGCCAGCGGCGTCGTGCCGCAGATTTCCTCGATCATGGGCCCCTGTGCGGGCGGTGCGGTCTACTCGCCGTCGATCACCGATTTCATCTTCATGGTGAAAGACACGAGCCACATGTACATCACCGGCCCCGGCGTCACCAAGACCGTCACCGGGGAGGAAGTCACACATGAGGAACTCGGCGGCGCCATGACCCACGCCGGGAAGACCGGCGTCGCCCAGTTCGCCTGCGAGAGCGAGGAACAGGCCCTGGACGATATCAAGCGACTACTCTCCTATCTCCCGCAGAACAACGTCGAGGATCCGCCGCGCGTCGAGCCGTGGGACGACCCCGACCGACGCGACGAGGAACTCAAGTCGATCGTCCCGCCGAGCCCCCAGAAGCCCTACGACATGACCGACGTCATCGACAGCGTCGTCGACGAGGGCTCCTTCTTCGAGGTCGCGGACAACTTCGCCAAGGAAATCGTCGTCGGCTTCGGCCGTCTGGACGGCCGCTCGGTCGGGCTCGTCGCCAACCAGCCCCGCGTCAACGCCGGCACGCTCACCGTCGACTCCTCGATGAAGGGCTCGCGATTCATCCGCTTCTGTGACTCCTTCAACATCCCCATCGTCACATTCGTCGACGTCCCCGGCTACATGCCCGGCACCGATCAGGAACACCGCGGGATCATCCGCCACGGTGCGAAACTCCTCTACGCGTACTCGGAGGCGACCGTCCCGCTGCTCACCGTCATCACCCGGAAAGCCTACGGCGGCGCCTACTGCGTCATGGCCTCCAAGAACCTCGGCGCCGACGTCAACTACGCCTGGCCGACCGCCGAGATCGCGGTTATGGGTCCACAGGGCGCGGTCAACATCCTCTACCGCAAGGAGCTCGCCGAGTCCGACAACCCCGACGAACTCCGCGACGAACTCATCGAGGAGTACCGCGAGGAGTTCGCCAACCCGTACACTGCAACGGACAAAGGCTTCCTCGACGACGTGATCGTCCCAACCGAAACTCGGCCGCGGCTGATCGACGACCTCGAGATGCTCGAGACGAAACGCGAGTCGAACCCGGACAAGAAACACGGCAACATCCCACTGTAACGAGTCCTCATGGCATCACAGAAACAGACGAACCCGGCCGATGCGAGTCAGCCCGCGGTGGACGAGGGAACCGAGACGACCGCGAGCGTGATTCCGTCCGACGTCACCCTCGAACTCCCCGACGATGCGAACGACGAGGAAGCCGCGGCGATCGCGGCGGCCGTCGGGGCGCACCTTCACGATCACGCGCTGGCGGTCGCCGCGGCGGCGGCCGCGGGCGGCGAGGAGACGTGGGACGACAAGCGCTGGTCGTTCGCCGGCCGGATTCGAGCCCAGCAGTCACGAACCGTGCGCGTCCCACGCGATGCGCCGACGAACGGCTGGTCCGCTGCCGGGCGAACTGATCGGTTCTGACGCGGATTCGGCTGCCGTCTTGCCCTCGAGTCACGTTATTTCGTCGAACGCAGGGTCGTCCGGTGACCCTCGAGTCCGGCCGTGCGTGGGTCCTCGCTTGCGGATCAATGAATGCAATTAAGAGACCCCACACACAACCCCCGAGCATGGCCACGGAAACCGAGTCTACGACGGATATGGGTGTTGGACTGGCGCTCGCGCTCGGCGCGGTCGCGTCGATCGGTGCGCTGTTGATGTTTGTCGGTGCACCGGACATGACGGCCGCCTGGGGATTCGCGGCGGCGATGCTCTTTAGCTCGCTGGCGGTCGTCGGCATCCACCTCTACTGGGACTGACGGTCGCAGGCGCCGAATCGTCGGCGACAGTCAGCGCGATCGAACCCGAAACGGCCTATAAAAGTTAAGAGCGACGACGCCCTAGAGACAGCTACGGACGATGACCGACTACTCCAACGAAGAGCAGCGAATTCTCTCACACCTCCGAGAGAGTGCCGCCCGAGGTGAACAGTACTTCCGGGCGAAGAACATCGCGGACGCGATCGGATTGTCATCGAAACAGGTAGGTGTCCGTCTCCCCCACCTCGCGGAGAAGACCGACGAGGTCGACATCGAGAAGTGGGGCCGTGCCCGTTCGACGACCTGGAAAGTCACCATCAGTTGAGTCCGCGTACACCCGCGTTCGCGCCGTGTCCGGACGTCGATCCCCGCTTCGGTCCACGGTCTTTTTAGTAGTGACTCACGCAGGTAGAGGCATGACTGTACGGGTCGACCGTTCGTTCGAGCTGTCGGCATCACCCGAACGCGTCTGGGAGTTTATCGCCGACCCGGAGAACCGAGCCCGGGCGATCAGCGTCGTCCAGGAGTACACCGTCGACGACCCCGAGGGGCGGCGAGTGACCTGGCACGTCGAGTTACCGATCCCGCTCGTCCGAAAGACCGTCGCCGTCGAGACCGAAGACATCACCCGCGAGCCGCCGGAGTACGTCGAGTTCGTCGGCAAATCGAAGGTGATGCAGGTCACCGGGAGACACGAGATCGTCGAGACGGCGGACGGGACCCGCCTCGAGAACAACTTCACCGTCGACGGGAAACTCCCCGGCGTCGAGAAGTTCTTCAAGCGCAACCTGGACGAGGAACTCGAGAACCTCCGCCGCGCGCTCGAGCGCGACCTGCAGCGGACCCAGTCGGAGGGATCGTAATGAAAACCTCGACCGGCGACGAGTTGCGACTCGCACTCGCCCAGATCGAGGTCGAACCCACCGAGGTCGACGCGAACGTCGAGCGAGCGCTCGAGGCGGTCTCGAGCGCCGCCTCCCGGGGCGCGGATCTGGTCGCGCTGCCCGAACTGTTCAACGTGGGCTACTTCGCGTTCGACAGCTACGAGCGCCTCGCCGAACCCTTCGAGGGGGAGACGGTCACGCGGCTTCAGGAGGCGGCGGCCGAGCACGACATCGCCGTCCTCGCGGGAAGTATCGTCGAGGATCTTGCGGCCACCAAGACCGTCGAGACGCCCGCCGAGGAGGGGCTCGCGAACACGGCCGCGCTGTTCGACTCGAGCGGCGAGTTACAGCTCGTCTACCGGAAACACCACCTCTTCGGCTACCAGTCGGCCGAGTCGGAACTGCTCGTCCCCGGCGAGCGCATCGGGACGGCGGCTGTCGGCGGCGTCACCGTCGGGGCGACGACCTGTTACGACCTGCGGTTTCCGGAACTCTACCGACGGCTGATCGACGCCGGCGCGGAACTGGTGCTCGTCCCGAGCGCGTGGCCCTATCCGCGGATCGAACACTGGGAGACCCTCTCGCGTGCCCGCGCGATCGAAAACCAGTGTTTCGTCGCGACGATCAACGGCTCCGGCGAGTTCGACGACGCCGACGCGACCCTGCTCGGCCGCTCGACGCTCTACGATCCCTGGGGAACGACGCTGGCCTCGAGCGGCGACGATCCGGCGCTGGTCGTGGCCGACGTCGATCTCGGGTCGCTCGAGCGCGTTCGCGAGGAGTTTCCGGCGCTCCGGGACCGACGGCTGTAGTCTCGAGGCGTTGCATCCGACCGCTGCACGCGCTATCGCGTAATTCGTGTTCCCCGCTCGCCCGAACCGTGGGGAGTGTCGTCAGGTGACGAGACGGTCCCGGGACCGCTGACTTTTTATCCCGTGGCGGTAATTGTTCGAGTGCCGGTTGACAGGCGCTTTTCACGTCACGACCGGCATTGCGCGTCGCTCCGGCCCGTCGCTCGCTCGTCTCCCGGGAACGAGCGACTCACTCCGCCCCACGTCTCGTCCACCCCTCGTCCACATCCTTTCGGATGAACTAACTCGAATCCGTGTTCCATAGCCGTTTCCCCATCCATCCAGCAGCGACCCGTTGCGAAAAAGTAACGTAGCCGGTTCGCGTCTGTTTTCCCAGGAATGTTTAGGAAGGTTCTCGTCGCGAACCGAGGGGAGATTGCCGTTCGAGTGATGCGAGCGTGCGAGGAGTTGAATATCGGCACCGTCGCCGTCTACTCCGACGCCGACTCCGACTCCGGACACGTCCGCTACGCCGACGAGGCGTACAACGTCGGTCCCGCCCGAGCGGCGGACTCGTACCTCGATCACGAGGCCGTCATCGACGCCGCCCGCCGCGCGGACGCAGATGCGATCCACCCCGGCTACGGCTTCCTCGCGGAGAACGCCGAGTTCGCGAGCAAGGTCGAAGACGCCGACGGGATCACGTGGGTCGGTCCCGCGAGCGACGCGATGGAGTCGCTGGGCGAGAAGACCAAAGCGCGGACGATCATGAATGAGGCCGACGTGCCGATCGTTCCCGGGACCACGGATCCCGTCACCGACCCCGAGGAGGTCGAGGCGTTCGGCGAGGAACACGGCTACCCCATCGCGATCAAGGCTGAAGGCGGCGGTGGCGGCCGCGGGATGAAGGTCGTCTGGGACGAAAGTGAGGTCGAGGACCAACTCGAGAGCGCCCAGCGCGAGGGCGAGGCCTACTTCGACAACGACTCGGTCTACCTCGAGCGCTACCTCGAACAGCCGCGCCACATCGAGGTGCAGATCGTCGCCGACCAGCACGGGAACGTCCGCCACCTGGGCGAGCGCGACTGCTCGCTCCAGCGGCGTCACCAGAAGGTCATCGAGGAGGGACCGTCTGCGGCCCTCTCGGACGAACTGCGCGAGAAGATCGGCGAAGCCGCCCGTCGGGGCGTCTCCGCCGCGGAGTACACCAACGCCGGCACCGTCGAATTCCTCGTCGAGGAGGAGGACCGCGAGCCGGGCGAACTGCTCGGTCCCGACGCCAACTTCTACTTCCTCGAGGTCAACACCCGGATTCAGGTCGAACACACCGTCACCGAGGAGATCACGGGTATCGACATCGTCAAGCGCCAAATTCGGATTGCCGCCGGCGAGGAACTCGACTTCGAGCAGGACGAGGTCGACATCGACGGCCACGCGATGGAGTTCCGAATCAACGCCGAGAACGCGGCCAACGACTTCGCGCCGGCGACCGGCGGCACGCTCGAGACGTACGATCCGCCGGGCGGCATCGGCGTCCGACTGGACGACGCCCTGCGTCAGGGCGACGACCTCGTCACCGACTACGACTCGATGATCGCCAAACTCGTCGTCTGGGGCGAGGACCGCGACGAGTGTATCGAGCGCTCGCTGCGCGCCCTGCGGGAGTACCAGATCGCGGGGATTCCGACGATCATCCCGTTCCACCGACTCATGCTCACCGACGAGGAGTTCGTTCGGAGTACGCACACGACGAAGTACCTCGACGAGGAGATCGACGAGAGCCGCATCGAGGAGGCCCAGGAGCAGTGGGGCGGCGACGTCGGCGACGGAGCCAGCGGCGACGAGGAGAGCGTCGAACGCGAGTTCACCGTCGAGGTCAACGGCAAGCGCTTCGAGGTCGAACTCGCGGAACACGGCGCGCCCGCGATCCCTGCCGGTGACGTCGACGGCGGCGGCCAGGCCGAACCGCCACAGCCCGCGGGTGGAGAAAGCGGCGGCGGCGACCTCGAGGGCAGCGGCGAAACGATCGACGCCGAGATGCAGGGAACCATCCTCGACGTCGAGGTCGAAGTCGGCGACGAGGTCGCCGCCGGCGACGTGCTGGTCGTCCTCGAGGCGATGAAGATGGAGAACGACATCGTCGCCTCCAAGGGCGGCACCGTCACCGAGATCGCCGTCGAGGAGGACCAGAGCGTGGATATGGGCGATACGTTGGTCGTCCTCGAGTAGGGCGGATCTCGGTCTCGGATAGGGCGATTATTTTCTCGAGGCGGGTTGCTTCGGTCGACCCGGCTGGGTCGACTCCCGTCGATCGAACGGACAGCTAATTCCCGCCCGTGATCGCGGACTCGCTCCTGGGAGTATCAGTGAATATGTGCGGGCCAGCAGTGAAGTGGGGGCACCCGAAACGGCCGGTGCACGCGGCCTCGAACGGTTGCAGTTCGACGCCGCTGCGACGACACCGTGCCGCCCGATCGTTCCTGACGATCGGTGCGCGGATGACACGCCGAACGATCGGTTCGGGTAGCGTTCGGAGCGACACCGGGTCGGGGTGGTGCCCGATCCGGCGTCTGACTGGTCAGTCATTGGTGCTCCGGCTACCCACCCTCTCGTTCTCGATAGCGAACGACGAGCGCTCTGCTGCGCGAGTCTCTCGGACCGTTTCGACGCGGTTTCCGTGAGGAAGGGTGTTCTGCTGCCGATGGCGACGATGAGTTCCACGTCCGTCCCAACCGATCCGCTCACTTCGTCCGCTCACGGCGCGTTGTGTCGTCTGCTCGCGGGCCGACGGCCCGTCTGCTCACGGCGCGACACGCCGTCTGCTCGCGGGCCGACGGCCCGCTCGCATAGTCTGCGAGATCTCTGATCTCGCACTATTCGCATGGCGTGCGGACCGCTGGTTCCGCACTGTTCGCTCATCCAACGGAAGACGCGCTGCGTCTTCCAAGCCGTCGCTCACTCCGCTCGCGACGACCTCGCACAGTTTCGTCCGCGATTCACTTCTCGTTCATCGCGGGACGGCGCGCGCCACCGCACGCGGTTCGGTCGGAGGGGAACTGGCTCGATCAATCATTGACGGAGACGCCGTCGCTCGAGTCCCACGGCAACGGTCCGTCGTAGCCGTCGGGAACGAACGGACAGAGCGGATCGCTCGAGAGCGGGTCGCCAGTGTGTGCGTACGCGCGGGAGCGACTACCGCCGCAGACGGTCCGATAGGGGCAGGCGCCGCACTTGCCCGTGAGTCGGTCGCGGTCGCGCAGCGATTCGAAGAGCGGCGACTCCCGGTAGAGTTCGTGGACCGGTTGGTCGCGGACGTTGCCGGCCGATTTCGGCAAGAACCCCGAGGGGAAGACCTCGCCCGTGTGACTGACGAACGCGAAGCCGTCGGCGGCGACGATACCGGTGCGTCGCCGGAGGCCGGGGTTCGCCGCTTCGCCGTCCGGATCCTGGGACACTCTCCGCTGGCGTTTGATCGACACCCGCCGGTACTGCGGGGCTTCGGTGGTCTTGAGCCCGAACGGCTCCGCCCGACTCACGTCGTCGAGCCAGGCCATTACCGTGTCGGCCTCGTCGGGATCGATCGGCTCGAGAATCGCACCGCGACTGATCGGAACGAGGAAGAAGACGCTCTACATGACCGCGCCGACCTCGCCCACGAGGTCGCGGATCGCGGGGAGTTCGCCGACCGTTTGCCGACAGACGGTGGTGTTGACCTGCACCGGGAGGCCGACGGCTCGAGCGTCCTCGACCGCACGGACGGTCTCCGCGAAACTTCCCGTCTCGCCCCGGAAGGCGTCGTGGGCCTCGGGCGAGGCGCCGTCGAGGCTGACGGCCACGCGTTTGAGTCCGGCGTCGGCCAGCGCTCGAATTCGGTCGGTCGTCAGCGAGCGGGTGCCACTCGGGGTGATCGTCATCCGCAGGCCCAATTCGTCGCCGTAGGCGATCAGTTCCTCGACGTCGTCTCGGACGAGCGGGTCGCCGCCCGAGAGCACGACCAACTGTCCGTCGCCGAACGCAGCGGCCTCCTCGAGCAACCGTTTCCCCTCGGCGGTCGAGAGTTCGTCCGGGTGGCGGTTCGGCTGTGCGTCGGCGCGACAGTGGTCGCAGGCGAGCCCGCACGCCTGGGTGAGTTCCCAGATGAGAACGAGCGGTCGCTCGGCCGCGTCGAGGGTACCGGGGCGCATCGTCGACTATCGGCGAGGATCGGTTGAATAGCTCTCCGTCGTTCCCGTCGATCGGGAACACCGCCGAACGAGTTCGGCACGAGTGCTCGACGTTCCCACGCGATGGGAGTTTCAGTAACGCTCTTCGACCGGGTTCCCTACGTGCTCGTATGGTCGAGAAGGCACGACGCGAGCGCGTAGCTACCGACGAACGGGGTAATCCGATCCGGCAGTGGGAGGTGTTCTGTCGCGACGAATCGGGCGATCCGCTGCGTCACGTCGGCAGCGTCGCCGCCGCGAGCGGGACGGAAGCCCACGAACACGCCTCGAGGCTGTTCGGCTGGTACGCCGTCGACGTCTGGATCTGTCCGGCCGACGACGTGGAGCGCTACTCGACGCGGGGCCTCGAGTCGACGGACGAACGCGAGGACGAGAACCGGACCGAACGGGACGAGGGCGGCGAGTGCGGCGAACCGCGCGTCTACGAGGAAACCGAAGGCAAACCCCGCGACGGCGAGGCTCGGGTGACCGACACGTGATCTCGATCAGCAAACTCCTCTGTGATCTCGACGCCGAGGGGGACGGGTTGCGGTACGACGCGGCCGACGGCTCCTCGAAACCGCAGATCACCGAGGACAAACAGCAAAAGCCGGTCGTCGTCTGGAACGCGACCCGACGGTGCAACCTCTACTGCTCGCACTGCTACGCCGGCGCCGACTTCGAGGCCGCGCCGGGCGAGTTCTCGACGACCGAGGCGAAGACGTTCCTCGAGCAACTCGCCGACTACGGCGCTCCAGTCGTCCTCTTCTCCGGCGGCGAGCCGCTCGTCCGGGACGACCTGATCGAACTCGTCGACTACGCCGCGGATCTCGGCCTTCGGCCGGTGCTCTCCTCGAACGGCACCGTGCTCACGCGGGAGAACGCCAAAGCGCTTCGAGACGCCGGTCTCCAGTACGCGGGAATCTCGGTCGACGGCCTGCCCGAGCGAAACGACCGATTCCGGGGGCAAGACGGTGCGTTCGAGGCCGCCGTCCGGGGCATCGAGAACTGTCTCGAGGTCGGGCTCAAGACCGGGCTGCGGTACACGATCACCGAGGCCAACGCGCCGGATCTCGAGGGGGTCGTCGACCTGCTCGCCGAGAAGGGACTCGATCGGTTCTGTTTCTACCACCTCGATTACGGCGGCCGCGGAGCCGAGATCGTCGATGCCGACCTCTCTCCCGCGGACAAACGCGAGGCCGTCGAGCGCGTCGCCGATCTCACGCTCGAGTACCACGACCGCGGCGAGGAGATCGAGACGCTGCTCGTCGGTAACTACGCCGACGCCGCCTTCCTCGTCGAGTACGCCCGGGAGGAGTTCGGCGAAGCGAAAGCCCGAGCGGTCGCCGACCACCTCGAGCGAAACGGCGGTGATCCCACGGGCGAGCGGATCGCGGACGTCGACTACGCGGGCAACGTCCACCCGACCTAGTTCTGGCAGGGGTACAGTCTCGGCAACGTCCGTGACCGTCCGTTCGGCGAGATCTGGGAGGACGAGTCGAACCCGCTCCTGTCCGCGCTTCGAAATCGGGAGGAGTACCTCACGGGGACGTGTGCGGAGTGCCGATACCAGTCGATCTGTCGCGGCGGATCCCGATTGCGGGCGCTCGCGACGACGGGTGACCCGTTCGCTCCCGATCCGCAGTGTTACCTCTCCGACGACGAACGATGTAGTGACACCCCATCCGGGAGCATCGCGGACTGAGGCGGCTGCTCGAGTGTACTCAGCCCCGTCGCAAGAACGTCGGTCGCGGTCGGCTCACTCGCCGCCGACGTGGACGCGAGTCACGTGCCCGCCACAGCCACACTGATCGACGTACTCGAGTCCGATATCGTCGAACGGCTCCTCGAGCGCGTCCCAGAGGTACTGCTCGGGCCGACCGTGATCGCGGTGCGTGACGAGATTGACGTGCGTTCCGCTCGCCGTCGCCTCGACCGCGTCGACGGCCTGTTCGACGACGAGGTCCCGGTCCGCCGCGTGGTACGGCTGCTCGAGGTTCGCGGACCAGGAGACGTCGTGGTCGCGCCGGGTCACGGGTTCGATGGTCGGGTCGGTACTGTTGCTCATAGTCGATACGTCGGTACTAACGGCAGTAAGCCCTGAGACGAACACGTTCGGGCTGCAACGGGGTGGGTCGCGTTCCCGACCGAGTCACGGCGCGAACAGGAACGGGTACAGCAGGGCGATCCGATCGCCGTCCTCGAGACGCGACTCAAGACCGTCGAAATGGACGCTGAACTGCCCGTTGAGGCAGATTCGACCGTACGGTCTGCACCGATCGTCGTCGGGCGGTCGCCAGCCCGGGAACTCGCCCGCCGGGCGGGCCCAGAGACGTGCCATCGGATCGGACTCGCGTTCGAGGTCGACGTCGAAGAACGCCTCGAGGTCGTACGTCGCGGCGAACGCGGCGAGAAACGTTCGGAGTCGGTCGCTCGCGACGGCGAACTCGAGTTCGCGGCTGCCGACGGCGTCGCGAACGTGGCCGGTACAGCGAACGGTGACGGTCGTCGCGCTGTCGGCCCGACTGGAGTCGACCTCGGCTGACATCGTGCGCAGTGTTTTCGGGAGGGACCCAAAGCGCTGCTCCGAACGTGTTCGCAGCCGTTCTCAACAGCAGAACATGAACGGGTAGATGAGGGCAACGCGGTCGCCATCCTCGAGTTCGGTCTCGAGTCCCTCGTAGTGTTCGTTGAACCGGCCGTTGATACAGACGCGAGCGAACGCCCGGGTCTGCTCGCCCTCGGGGTTCTTGCGCCAGGTGCCGGGCAGGTCGTCCGGCGCGGGTGCCCAGCCGTGGGCGGTCGCATCCGCTTCGGTTTCGGCGATCAGCATCTCCTCGACGTCGTACTCGGCGAAAAAGGCCTCGAGGAAGTCTCGGAGTCGGACGCCCGGAAAGGTGAACTCGAGTTCGTGAGTGCCGACGGCGTCGCGAACGTGGCCGGTACAGCGAACGGTGACGGTCGTTTCCGGCTGCTCCGCTTCTCGCGCGTCTTGCTGGATCGACTCGGCTGTCATACCTGATGGTACGACCGCGAGGCGCAACCGTTCGATCCCGAACGTGTTCGGACACAACTGGACGGCAGTGGCTACCTGAGTGGGAACTATGAACCAGATTCCAGGCGGACTTCGGACGGACCAGCAACCGCCGATGGCGATCCCGCTCGGCCACTTCGTCGTCGGGCTCGCATTTCTCGTGGCGGGCGTCGTCGGCGGGACCGTCATGGCCGTCACGACGGTGCCGGGGCTGTCGAACGCCGCCCACGTCCACCTCCTGTTGATCGGCTGGATCGCGATCACGATCATGGGGGCGATGACGCAGTTCGTCCCCGTCTGGTCGGGCGTGACGATCCACTCGCGGCGACTGGCGGTCGTCCACCTCGTCCTCGTCGCCGTCGGCGTGCTCGGATTCGCGGCTGCACTGCTCGCGACGGCGCTGTCCTGGCTCCCCGTCGCGGCCACAGCCCTCCTGATCGGACTCTGGCTCTTCGTCTACAACGTCGGTCGAACCCTGCTACGGGCACGGCCGTTCGACCTGACCGAGCGACACTTCGCGTTCGCGCTCGCCTGTTTCGCGCTCGCCGCGCCGCTCGGGTTCCTCCTCGCCGTCGACTTCACGGTCGGCGTATTCGACTCGGCCGTCGTCGCCAGAGGCGACGTGTTGCTGGTCCACACGACGCTCGCGCTCTTCGGCGCCGTCCTCGCGACCATCGTCGGCGCGCTCGCCCAGCTCGCGACGATGTTCACACAGACCGATCGAACGCCGTTCGACGACCGGCTGCTCGGACTCGAGCAACCGCTGTTCCCGGCCGGTCTGCTCGTCTTCGCCGCGGGCCGCGGGCTGGGTCTGGAGCCCCTCGCTCGAGTCGGCGCACTCGCCCTCCTCGTCGGGCTCGCCGCGTTCACCGTCGTCGTCGCGCGTCAACTCGCGCGATCGACCGTCGACCGCTCGCCGATGATCGCACGGTACTGGGTGGTCGCCGGGTCGCTGTGGGCCTGGATCGCCCTCACCGTCTCCGCGTGGTGGCTCGAGCCGCTGAGCTACGCGACCCTGTTCGGCCACCCCGACGCCGCGAACCTGCTCCTCTTCGGCGTCTTCGCCTTCGTCGTCGTCGGCTCGCTCTACCACATCGTCCCCTTCATCGTCTGGCTCGAGCGCTACAGCGATCGGCTCGGCTTCGAGCAGGTGCCGATGGTCGACGATCTGTACGACGCCCGACTCGAGCGAGCGGACTTCGGGCTCACGCTCGTCGGCCTCCTCGGGATGACTGCCGGCCCGCTGTTCGAGCTTCCGACCGCAGTGATAGTCGTCGGTTCGACTCTCGCGACGCTCGGGTTCTGTCTATTCGTCCTGAATATCCTCCTGACGATCCACCGACACGCATCCGGTGGGATCAGTGGCGTCCTGAGAGGGACGCTCGGGTCGACCGACGAATCCGTGGCGGCGAGTGCAGGCGATCCCGACGTCGGTGGCGTCCCTGACAAGTAGTCGAACGCCGCATCGGTCGTCGAGGCCGGCTCGGCGCGGTTATTCCTCGGGCTCGACCTCGACCTCCGGATCGTACCGCTGTGACTCGATCGTCCCCACGACGAGTTCGCCGTACTCGGCGGCGGTCAACTCGCCGCTATTGTACGCCGTCGTCCACGCCGTCTCGACCGTCGCGGAACCGTACGACGCCGGCGCGTCGTCGAGGATCGTCGCCCCCAGTGCGACGGCGTCGTAGCCGGCGTCGACCAGCGCCGCGTAGCCGCCCGCGATCAGGGCGACGTCGTGGAGGTTCCCCTCGTCGTGGCGGTCCGTGTTGACGTACTCGATCGTCAACACGTCGCGTTCGCGTTCGATCGATTCGACGACCAGATCGTACTCCTCGAGCGTCGATGCGAGTTTCTCCGGATCGTCGATCTCGGCGCTCGCGAGTTCCGGGATCCGCTCTTCGAGTACGTCCGCTCGCTCCCTGACGGGGAGGTCGGGAACTCGTTCCGAGACCGGCCACTCCTCGTTCGGTGGAAACTCCGTTCCCATCTCCTCGATACAGCCGGCGAGTCCGACGGTCGCGGCTACTGCGCTCGCCTGGAGGAATCGCCGCCGCGTCGTCTCCCCGGCCGACGTCGTCAGGTCCATGCGTACGGATTCGTCGTCTCGCGGGAAGTCGATTCCTTCTGCAAACGCCGGCAACGGGATAAAGGCGCGATTTCACGTAGGGGGGCCTAGCTGAATGGCGCTAGAGCTGTACAACGTCGGCCTGGTCGTGATCGGTGTGGCACTGTTCGGCGTCGCCGTCCTCCCCCGGTTCGTCTCCGATCGGGCGATCTCGATGCCGATCTTCTTCGTCGGCTTCGGCATGCTCGTGTTCGGACTGCCGATCGGACTCCCCGCACCGGATCCCCTCGAGCAGGGGACGACGACGGAACACCTCGCGGAACTGGGTGTGATCATCGCCCTGATGGGCGTCGGGCTGAAGATCGATCGACCGCCGGGGCTACGCGCGTGGGCGTCGACGTGGCGGTTGCTCGCGATCACGATGCCGCTGTCGATCGCCGGCGCAGCGTTGTTGGGGTGGTGGATCGGCCTCGTGGTCCCGACGGCGATCCTGTTAGGGGCGTGTCTCGCCCCGACCGACCCGGTGCTGGCGTCGGAAGTGCAAGTCGGCGGCCCGGGGATGGGTACCGAAGCGGAATCCCTGGAGGAGGCGGCGGGACAGCAAGACGAGGTGCGGTTCGCGCTCACCTCGGAGGCCGGACTCAACGACGGGCTCGCGTTTCCGTTTACGAACCTCGCGATCGCGGTGGCCCTCGTCGGGCTCGCGCCCGGCAACTGGCTCGGCGAGTGGCTCATCGTCGACGTCGGCTACCGAATCGTCGTCGGGGTCGTCCTCGGGGTCGTCCTCGGCTATCTGACCGCTCGCCTCGTCTTCGCCACGGAGCCCGACACACCCGTCGCGAAGTCGGTTCAGGGGCTCGAGGCGATCGCCGGAACCCTGCTCGTCTACGGGGCGGCCGAACTCCTGGGCGGCTACGGATTCATCGCGGTCTTCGTGGCGGCGCTGATGGTCCGCCACTACGAGCGCACGCACGATTACAATCAGTCGCTCCACGAAGTGAGCGAGTTCGCCGAACAGGTGATGATGGCCCTCGTCATGGTCTTCTTCGGCGGCGCGATCGTCGGCGGCCTCCTGGAGCCGCTCACGGTCGAAACGTTCGTCGTAGCGGTCGCGATCGTCTTCGTCGTCCGTCCGCTCGCCGGCGCGATCGGTTTTCTCGGATTCGACCGCGATCCCGCCGAACGAGCGACGATAGCCTTCTTCGGCGTGCGCGGGATCGGCTCGTTCTACTACCTCGCCCACGGGCTGAACGAGGCCGCGTTCCCCGACGCGGGCCTGCTGTGGGCCATCGTCGGCGCCGTCGTCCTCATGTCCATCGTCGTCCACGGGATCACCGCGACCCCCGCAGTCCGGTGGCTCGAGGCGCGAGCGGCGTAGCGCCGTCAGCCCGCTCGCTCGAAGAAGATCGTCCAGCAGACGGCGGCGTACAGGACGGCGCCGAGGACGGCGAGCCGGTAGTGGGCGGTGAACGCGGTCGGCGGGACGCTGGAGGCGGGTACGATGGCGAACGCGAGTCCCAGCAAGGCGACGAGCGCGGCGCAAGCGGCGCCACCGAGGAACGCTCGCCCGCCGACGCGGCGGCGATCGCTCCGACGGTAGAGGTCGGAGACGACGACCGCGAAGCCGACGAGCGCGGTCGCCTGAAGGCCGGCACCGACGCGAAACGGGGTGCTACCGCGGAAGTCGATCGCGAGCAGTGCGGGACCGGCGACCCCGGCGGCCAGCACGACGCCGACGAGCGCCGGTTTCGGCGAGGCGACGAGCACTCGCGGCAGCAGTCGGAATCCGACGGCGAACACGAGCAGCGCCGCCGTCCCGGCCGCCAGCACGTGGGTCGCTGCCGGACCGGACGCGGCGAGTACCGGTAGCTCGAGGCCGACCTCGGCCGCCAGTGGCAGTGGGGAGCCGACGAGCAGATAGGTGAGCACGACGGGAACGGTGGCATTGGCGATCCGGTCGATCCGCTCGCGATGGGCGTCCGTCGTTCCGGTACCGGTGGCGCCGCCCGTCGGATTGTCCCGGACGGTCCAGCCGAGCGTAGCGACGAGGACGAGACAGCCGACGAACCAGCTCGCCGCACCGACGACCCCGACGGCGGGTGGGCCGATTCCGGCTCCGGACGCAAACGCACCGACGGTACCGACCAGCGCGAGCGGGAGGTGGAGCGCCGGCGCGTACGGGACCGCGAGATCGTGGGCGAAGTACGACGGGAGCAGCGTGTAGGCCTTCCCGAAGACGACGTGGAAGACGAATCCGAAGACGCCGAGCGGGACGGTCGCTCCTCGCGGCAGGCCGATCGCGACGGCGACGTGCCACGCCACGAAGAAGCCGATACCGGTCGCGACGAACGCGCGCGACCGTCGCGGCGGCCGTCCCGGCACCCCCGCCATCGGTCAGAACGGCGATTGCTCGGTCGTCTCGGTCCCGCTTCCGTCCCGATCACTGCTCGGACTCCGCTCGAGGGAGTCACGCGGGACTTCGCCCGACTCCCGGAACTGCGCTTCGAGGCGCTCGAGCGAGGCGTCGAGCGCGTCGGCCTGGTGGTGTGACGGGTGCACCCGAACGCGGACGAGTTCGTACTCGTGGCGGTGCGCGAGGCCGTTCCACGCCCGAAAGGCCCCCTTGATCAGTGCGTCCGCCGCCGGGCAGAACTCCGTCGTCGGCGTGAACTCCGCTCGGAGGACGGACGGTTCGTTGGCGTCGACGGCGTAGCGAAAGCCCGACTCGGGATGTCGCCGATCGAGGTTGAGGCGTGCGAGATTGTAGCCGAACGTCGCGTCGTAGACGCCGCGCTCCTCGAACAGGGCTCGAGTGAGTCGGTGGAAGGCGGCGTGATCGTCGCCCGCGAGCACGGCGTGGCCCTCGAGGAACGGGCCGGGTGTGGGGACGTGATCGGGGACGAACGTTTCCCACCCGTCGAAGCCGTCGGTATCGCGGTTAGTCTCGGCCGAAGAGGCGTTATCGGCGGTGAAGGGATTCATTACGACTAGCAATAGAGCCGCGGTGTTCCAGTAATATGCCCCGAACATATTCCCGGTATCACCCATCACAATGGTTGCCTGTACGGTGAATATTACCGCCTGAATAGTTCAGGATATCATTTATATATTTATATTAAACTTCTAAAAAATAGAAAAATAATCAGTGATGTACAGTAACATACCTTGTTGTACAGTATTGTCCAACAAGGTGACGTTGGGGCCAGAGGATTTATATTCGGTGACTGTAAGAGTCTGGCCAATGCTACTCTCAGTCGACCGATCGGATACCGCTGCCGTCCACTCAGTCAGTTTTGACGTCATTACCGCAATCGCCGAGCGAGAGGGTGTCGATCCGATGGATATCGAACCACCGGAGTACGAAGCGCTGTACGACGCCATCAATCCGGAAGCCCTCGACGCACTCTTTGCGCCGCGAGAGGACGGCACCCCCCGAGCGCCCGGTCGCGTCGAATTTCCCTTCTGTGGCTATCAGGTCGTCGTCTCGAGTGATGGCGAAGTAAGCGTCACCGACCTCGATACCGGACGATAAGGTTCGCGATCGGTACGTTCCCCGTCGCCGCTTCATCTCTCTCATCGATGTCACCTCCCGAGCGCAACGGCCGATACGAACGTCCACGAGACTCGAGTTCCGTTCGCAGTGATCCGTTAGCTCACTCGCTCGCACAGGCCGCTTCGAAGACGGTCTCGTGAAGCCGATTCGTGACGATCTCCATCAGCGGTTCCATATTTTTCGTGTCCGCACGGTTGTACTCGACGAGCGTCTCGAGTGCGCCCTCGTCGCCGGCCTCGTACTCGTGCCAGAGCCGGACGGCGTCGCGGCCGGAGAGATCGGGCATTTCTCGGTCGATACCCAGGTCTGTTTCGATGGCCTTCAGTCCGCCGTCGAGACCGATCTTCTTACACGGATACATGAGGTCGACGTGTGGCGTCGCGACGTCGATATCGTAGCAGGTCTCGAGGAACGGCACGTCGAACCGCTGGCCGTTGAACGTCACGAGCAGCGACGACGCCTCGAGTTCGGCCTCGAGACGCTGACTCGTCAGGTCCCGACCCCGGACGAAGGTCTTCGTCTCGCCGCCGCGATGGACGCTGACGGTCGTGACGTCGTTACAGCTCGCGTCGAGGCCGGTCGTCTCGATGTCCAGAAAGCAGGTGTTCTCGCGGACGTTCTCGTAGCAGCGCCACCGGCTGGCTGCCGGCAGCGCCTCGGTGAAGACGGAGACGTCGCCGCGCTCGAGGTGGGCTTTGCCTTCCTCGATGAACGATTCGATACGGTCGGCCAACGTGGTGCCGACGACGCTACCGTCGAACTCGTCCCAGTGGGTGATCCCCTGTTGCCAAAGCTTGCGTTCGGTGGTTTCCCCGACCCCACGGACGGGAATGAAACTGTTCTCGATTCGCACACCAGTGACAGGGGGACGAGCGAACTAAAAGCGATTGGATCGGGTCGGGCGGTTGTCGGTCTCGGGCGAAAATCGAGTGCGTAGTAGCTGTCGACCGAGAGTAATACGAACCGACTGTGAATTAGCTGCGGAGTGACCGCGGATCGCTTCCGATCAGTTGCCGTCGGAGCTGTTGTCCGAGAGGTACAGCGTCCGATCGATGATGCCGACGGCCGCCTCGCCCCACCGCTGGACGGCGCTCCCGTCCGAGTCGGGGATCTCGATGACGATTCGGTCCCGTCCGATACTCACGTCGCCGTCGGGGGTCGAGTCGCGGTCGGCGAAACTCCGCATCTGGTACTGGAGCAGCCGCTTCGTCGAGCCACTGATGTCGACCGTCTCCGTGTCGAACTCGAACAGCAGCACGGCCCCGTCGCGGTCGTCGTCCTCGCTTCCGTAGACCTCCGCCGTCACCTCGAAGTGGTGGCTCGAGAGCTCCGGGGCCGGTGCGTTCTCGTTGAGCGTCTCGACGGCTTCTTCGACGGTCACGTCGTCTGCGTCGTCGAACTCGAACGCACTATCGTCACCGCCGAACGGGTCGGCAGCCACGTCCGTCGCGGTCTCGGGTGCCGCGTCGGGCTCGGTCTCGAGGGCGGTTTCGTCGTCCGAATCTTCACTCCCGAGGGCGTCGGATTCGTCGTCCGGTCGCTGAAGCGAGTCGGGCGGACCGTCGGACTCCACCTCGTAGACGTCGACGCCGGTCTCGCCCGGGGGTTCCGTGCCAGTCTCCGTCGTCGGCTGACTGTCCGTATCGGCTTCGGGGACGTCGCTGTCACCGGCCACGCTCGCGTCGTCCGATCCCGTCGGCCTCGAGTCTGTATCGGCATCCGTCTCGTCCTCTTCGAACGCGAGAACGTCTGTGTCGGTCGACGGGGAGTCAGCGGTCTCGTCGGACTCGGTGGACTCCTGGCCGACTGCGTCGGGTTCGTTCGACTCGGTGGCTGCCGAGCCGTCGCCTGAGTTCGTCTCGTCCCTTTCGTCGCCCCGATTCGCATCGACACCATCGGCCGAATCGTTCGGTTCGTCCGGATCGGTATCGACCGTCTCGTCTGCACCGACTGCGCCGTCCGCCTCGGTCGCGTCGGCTGCTTCGGCTGGGTCGGACGGTGCGGCCGATTCGACCGGGCCCGCAGCGATGATTTCGGACTCGTCGATGCTCGTGTCCGAACCATCTGTCAGGGCACCGGCGATTGCCGGCTCCGACGGTCGGATCGCCTCGCGGTCGAGCGGGGTCGCGTACCAGGCCGTTCGATCGGGTGAGGTGATGAATCGCCCGCGATTGCTGGCTGCCCGTGGGTGGACCGGTTCGGCCGTCGCCTCGTTCGTCGCCGACTCGGTGTCGTCTCCGTCCAGAGCGGACTCGGCGGCCGCATCGTCGTCTTCAGCCTCTCCACCGGCGGCTGACTGCTCGAGGTTGTCGGCATTCGGGCTCTCTTCGGTCGCCGCTGCTTCGTCCACGTCGTCGCCAGCAGCGGGACCACCGGCCTGTGGCGGCTGCTGACCAGCTTGCGGATGCTGGTACCCCTGTCGTGCCGTTTCGCCGGCAGCCTGTTGTGGCGCTTGCTGTGGCCCCTGTACCTGTTGTCCCTGTGTCGGCTGTCCCTGTTCCTGTCCGTTCGTCGGACCGGAACTGATCGTTCCGCCGCTCAGATGGAGCTGTGTGCCGCCGTTGCCCGGCGCGTTCGAAATACCGTCCAGCGCGTGTGCGATATCCATCAAATCGTCGTCGACGTTGTCCTCCAGCTTGTCGATCTTGTCCCCGACACTGCGGAGTGCGAGGGCGACGTCCCAGAGCACGACGACGCCGAAAAAGATGAGCGCAAGGAAAACGGTTACTGCAGCCCCTACGAGAAGCTGAATGTCAAGTTCGACCATATATGGTACTCTGTAATCCGATAGGTCGTTCGATATATAGACCTTCTGCCGTAACACCAATAACACTGGACTGTTACCGTTTAGGACGGTCGTTACAGGCGATTTCGTTCGGTGAAGGTCCGACCCACGATCCGACTTTTCAGGCTCGAGACCGTCGGCCATCTCGTCAAGGTCGCCGATCGCATCGACGATTTCGATGTCCAGCGTGCCGCGTGGGATCCGTTCGCTCACGCCGTCGATCCGCGACGCTCCGGTGAGGGAGAGATCGGCGTAATCGACCGTCCGGGTCGTCACCGGCTCCGACTCGTCCGTCCCGTCGTGTTGGTCCGTGGCGGCGAGGTCGCCACTGCCGGTGACGAACAGTCGATGTCGCGATCCGAACTCGTCGTCCCCGAGCAACCGGTGACAGACCGCCGCGTGTGCGTCCGGCGTTCCGTCCCAACGAGCAGGATGGTACAGCCCTCGCGTTCGAGTGTTACGAGCGGTCGTGCTAGGCTGCCCCTGCTACCAACTCACCACCACGGTCATCGTCCATCTCTCGTTTAGATCTATTAGTGTGTTATCGAATATCGCGGATAGTTCGCCCCATCCCGGTCGACTGCAAAACCAGTCCGCTGATCGACTCGAGAGATGTGGTTCGGCCGACGGACTCGACCGACCGGATTTTTGCACTCGGCGTCCGTAGGCCAGCTATGGCCGACTACGACGACGAACTCGCAGCCGCCGTCCGCGAGCTCACGCGAACGATCGACGATCTCCGGGCGGAACTCGAGTCCTCGCACGGCCGTCCTCGACTCGGGCCGCCGGCACTACGACCACCGACGCCGCGAGAGCTCCTCCGCTTCGCCGACGAGATCGCCATCCCCGCCGCGATTACCGTCCTCGAGACCAGCGTGCGAGCGCTCGAGGGGTTCCAGCGCGCAATCGAACTCACACGCACTGAACAGGAGGTTCGCGACCGGACCACGGAGGCCGCAGACACCGCCGGCGAGCGTGCGAGCGCGCTGCGACGGACGACGCTCTCCCAGCTCGACACCGTGCTGGCACAACTCCAGCGAGCGACGACCGCAGAATCCGACACGTCGAACGAGCAGCTCGACGAGTTGCTCGCGCAGGCCCGTGCGTTACGCGACGACGTCGACAGCCGACTTCGGGACGTCGACGACGACCTCGAGCGACCCGAGTCGTCGACGGACGCGATTCGGATCGACATCGAAGACGGCGGCATCGACGAAGTCGGGGATGCCGACAGCCCCGCCGACGCGGAACGCGACGAACCGGCCTCGCGCGTCGACGTCGACGCCGAACTCGAGACCCTGAAAGATCAGTACGGCTCAGAGGAAGCGGACTCAGGTGATGCAAATCCTGCCGAACAGGACGAACACGCTGCCGGCGAATCCGACGCTGACGATGGCAACGACGATTCAACCGGGAGCGACGAAAACGGGAGGAGCGATTCTGATCTATCCCATTCCGACGACTCCGACACAGATGCTGACGGAGCCGACGCCGATTCGGACTCCTAAACCGGTTCGAACCACGGCCGGAGCGAAGCTCCTACCTGATTCGAACCGGCTTCACAGAGATGCAAGGAGGAAGCCCACGGCTTTAGCCGTGGGAGGAATCCGACAAGACTCGAACCAATCTACGAGCGATAGCAGTCTGACTCTCCCACGTCAACCTGAATTATTATAAATAACTAATTCGATATGTGAATTAACGATGGAGGTGATTCGTACCGTCAAAGTCAAACTCGACGTACCCGCAGAGCGGTGCGACGATCTCCATCAGACAAAAAATCAGTTCATCCACTGTGCGAACACAACGGCTGAGTGGGCGTGGAGACACCCACACGATTACTGTGTGACCTCAAAACAAAAAGCCGAGAACGCCCTCTACGAGCAACTTCGTGGCGAGACTGAGTTGACTGCGAATCTCGTCCAGAAAGGGATTCGACGCGCTATCGAGGCCACCAAAAGTGGTGTCTCCCGACTCAAGAGCGGCGACAACACTAGCCAACCGCACTTCAATGCGTGGAGTGTCGTTTACGACAAACGCTCTGCGACCTTCCACCGTGACCACGTTTCGCTTTCCACAGTGAACGGGCGTGTTGAGTGCGACTACGTGATTCCTGACGACGCCGAGGGAACACCGATTGGCAAGTACCTGCTGAACGAGGACTACGAGTTCCGTATGTCCACACTTCAGTATGACCGCTCCACGGAGTCGTTCTATCTCCACGCACGGATGCGCCGAATCGAAAACGACGATCGAGAGCAGTCCACGGCTTCTTCTGATACCAAGCACCGAACAGTCCTTGGTGTTGACCTGAACGTGGACGGCTCACTCGCCGTAACTTCTACGGGCGCGTTTATCGGGAACGCTGACGAGATGAACCATCGGCGCCGAGAGTTTGAGAAGACTCGGGGGTCGATGCAACAGGCGGGTACGCGGTCGGCACACCTGTCGATTCAGTCGATGAAGGACCGCGAACACCGCTGGATGCGGGATGAACTTCATCGGGCATCCAACCAGATTCTTAAAGAGGCTCGTGACCACGACTGTACCCACATCGCGTTCGAGGACCTGACCAGCATTCGTAATCGAATAATTGGTGCAAAGCGATTCCACACATGGGCGTTCGGCCGCCTGTACCAGTACGTCGAATACAAGGCAGAGATGGTCGGTATCAAAGTCAACCAAGTGAGTCCTACGTACACATCTCGGAGGTGTTCGTCATGTGGGTTTACCCACGAGTCAAATCGGCAGTCAAAGCACCAGTTCGTCTGCCAGAAGTGCAAGTACGAACTGAACGCGGATTACAACGCGAGTAAGAACATCGCTCGTAAACTTCTCAAGCAACTCCATTCGGGGCAGAAGTCTTCGGGTGGAGGCGCACCCTGTCAGTGTGCGCTAACGTCAGGGACGCTGAACCTGAATGGCGATTTCCACGCCTCCGACTTTGCGTCGGTAGAAGGGGAGTCCACTGACAAGCCCACGACTTCAGTCGTGGGTCACTGACGTCTGCGTCTGTCGCTCACGGGTGCTCGCCACAGAACGCAGGGATCAGACCGGCTCGAACCGGTAGCCGTCCCATTCCTGGCTCTCGGGTTCCCGGATGCCGGCCCCGGGTTCGCGCAGTTCGTCGACGTACACCGGTTCGACCTCGTCGCCGGTTTCGATCTCGTCGCTCGTGGCCTGTCCGATCGCGCGGACCGGTTCGCCGTCCACGTCGAACTCGACGATCGCGAGCGTGTTCGGTTCCCGCACGCCCGGCGGCGTCGCCATGCTCGTCGTCCAGGTGACTACTTCCGCGGTGTACTCGCTCAGGTCTATCGTTTCCACCGGTTCCGAGCCGCCGGGGCCGCGCGGATGACCGGGGTAGCTGATCGACCCGTCCTCGTACCTGTAGGCTTCCATCGTCATTGTCCTGCCTCCATGATGGTCGTGATAACGCAGTTTCCGAAGCCGCCGACGTTACAAGAGAGTCCGACGTCCGCGTCGACCTGTCGCGGACCGGCCTCGCCGACCAGTTGTTCGTAGATTTCGACCCCCTGTGCGACGCCGCTGGCTCCGAGCGGATGGCCCTTGGACTTGAGCCCGCCGGAGGTGTTGATCGGGAGTTCACCGGTGTCGCGTTCGGTGTAGCCCTCCTCGACGAGTTTCCACGCTTCGCCCTGCTCTGCGAACCCGAGGCCCTCCATCTGCAGGAACTCGAGGATGGTGAACATGTCGTGGAGTTCGGCGACGTCGATATCGTCGGGGCCGTAGCCGCTCATCTCGTAGGCACCCTTCCCGCTCTCGACGACGCCGCCCATCACGGTCGGATCCTCGCGCTCGTGAACGACGTGGGTATCCGTCGCGCCGTCGATGCCCGAGACGACGACGTAGTCGTCTGCGTACTCCCGCGCGATGTCCTCGGGACAGAGCATGAGCGCCGCGGAGCCGTCCGTGATCGGGCAGAAGTCGTAGAGTCGCAGCGGGTCGGCGACGATCGGCGACTCGAGTGCGGTCTCCTCGTCGATCTCCTTCCGAAACTGCGCGTGGGGATTGTCCACGCCGTTCTTGTGGTTCTTGACGGCTACCTTCGCGAGACTGTCACGGGGCGCGTCAAAGCGCTCGAGGTAGTGACGCGCCGTCAGTCCCGCGAAGGAGGGGAGCGTGACGCCCGTCTTGTACTCGACCGGGTGGGTCAGCGACGCGATGACGTCGGTCGCTTCGCCGGTCGTCCGGTGCGTCATCTTCTCGCCGCCGACGAGCATGGTCATGTCACTGGCCCCGCTGGCGACGGACTGCCAGGCGGCGTAGATTCCCGCCCCGCCGCTGGAACTCGTCTGATCGACGCGCTGGGTGTAGGCCGGCATCGCGTCGAGGTCGTGGGCCAGGGCGTTCGGCACGCCGGTCTGTCCTTCGAACTCGCCGCTGGCCATGTTCGAGACGTACAGGTGCTCGACGTCCGCGGCGTCGACACCCGAATCCTCGAGACAGTCGATCCCGGCTTCCGCGAGGAGATCCATCACCCACTCTCCCTCGCGTTGCCCGAACTGGGTCATCGAGGCTCCGATGATTGCAACACGTTCCATATCCTACTGGACTTCGGTCAGCGATTTATAAGATGGGGTCTCGACAGCGTTCGTGGGAGTTCTAGCCGGAACCGAGTCCGCTCGAGCGACGGGCCTACGCGGATTCGGCGGCGGTCGTCCGCAACTCGGTCGCGCGCGACCGGGCCTGCTCGATAACCGCGGGGCGAGCCTCGAAGGAGACGACGACGTCCTCGTCGCCGTAGGTGACGTCGTCGACGTTCGCGTTGTCGTGGATCCACGAGACCACGCTCATCGTGTCGTCGGTCATCGGCAGGAGGAGGCGCTCTTCCTCCCAGGCCGGCAGTTCTCGGTCGATCCGATCGAGCAGGGCTTCGACGTTCGTTCCCTCCTTGCCGCTGACGGTGACCGGGTTCGGCGCGAGCGCCGAGAGGGCCTCGCGTTTCTCCGCGAGCACCTCGTCGTCGACCTTGTCGATCTTGTTCAACACCGTGACGATGGGCGCTTCGTTGCGCTCGTAGAGGGTGTCGTGGCAGGTGACGAGTTTCTCGTGGATCTCGTCGATCGGTTCGCTGACGTCGACGACGAGCAGGACGAGATCGGCCCGATAGACGGAGTCGAGCGTCGACTTGAACGACTCGACGAGCCAGTGGGGCAGGTCGCTGATGAACCCGACCGTGTCGGTTACCAGCACGTCTCGCGGTTCGATAGAGGCACGCCGGGTCGTCGTCCCCAGCGTCGTGAACAGCTTGTCCTGGGACTCGGCCGTCGCGTCGAGATCGGGGTGGAGACCCTCGTTCTCCTCGACGGTGAGGTCGTCGGCGAGCTGTCGCAGCAGCGTCGACTTGCCGGCGTTCGTGTAGCCCGCGAGCGCGACCAGATCGAAGCCGGAGTCGCGTCGGCGCTCCCGGCGGTGTTCCTCCGTTTGCTCGATCCGCTCGAGTTCGTCGTTGATCCGGCTGATCTGGTCTTTGATGTCCCGCTCGCGGCTCTCGTCGTACTCCCCCAGCCCCATGAAGCCGGGGTGTTCGTCCCGTTTGGCGAGGCTGGTCTTGGCCTCGGCGCGGGGCAGTTCGTACCGGAGTTCGGCCAGTTCGACCTGTAGCTGCGCCTTGCGCGTCTGGGCACGCTGGCCGAAGATCTCGAGGATCAGCGTGAACCGGTCGATAACTTCGACGCCGTCGGGCAGCAGTTGCCCGAGGTTGTAGGTCTGGTAGGGTCCGAGTCGGTTGTCGAAGATGACGGTCGTCGCCTCGGTGCCGGCAGCGACCTCGGCCAACTCCTCGGCTTTTCCTTCGCCGAGTTGGAGGGCGGCGTCGGCCCGCCGTGACTGGGTGACCTCTCCGACGACGGTGTAGCCCGCGGCCGTGGCGAGGTCGCGGATCTCACTCGTGTCGGGCGTTCCGGAATCGACGCGTTTGGCGATGATGGCTTTCATGCGGATGGCAAGTCGGTAGGGGTGGTCGGGCGGCGCTGCACGGCTGCTCGTGAGACGATGCACTCGTCGACCCGGCGAGTCGTCGCTCGCGTGCACTGGTCGCGCCGACGCTGGGATCGACGCGACAGGTGCCCAACCACGCTACGGATGCCGGCCGAACACCTCCGTTAGACGGACGATAGTCATAGCTACCCATACGCATCCGATCGTCTTGAATCCCGTGCACGATGCCGTCTTGCGGTTCGATCACGCCTCGACGGACGACGTCCCATACCACACCACTTCCGTGACGAACTTCGGGGCGACAGCCACTACTATCAGCTTCGCGGACAGTACGTCTATCACAACAGTCATTGTACCCGACTCGAATACGAAGCCGTGATGCTAAACGTCGATCCGACGACGCTCGGTCTCGAGTTCGGCGGTGGGGCGGTCATCGGGGCGGTACTGGGATTCGCCACGAAGCAGGTCGCGAAACTTCTCGCTATCGTCATCGGCGTCCAGTTGATGGCCTTCCGCTACCTCGAGTCACAGGAGATCGTAACCGTCGACTGGAATCGTCTCACGGCCGGCCTCGTCGAAACGCAGGACCACGCACAGGAGATCCACTGGCTCGAGTCGGTTTTCTCGATGGTGGCGATCGGCGGCGGGTTTACGAGCGGATTCCTGATCGGCTATCACCGCGGCTAGCGATCGGCCCCGCCTCATCGCGTCGGGTTTCGACCGACGCTCCCTCGGCTCATCGCGTCTTCAGATCGTCCTTGTCCTTGATGATCTCCGTCTCCGCGTTCCCGCTCGAGTGCTCGTTGACGACGTTGTAGAACTCGTTTTGCAACCCCGCGGGAAACGTCACGACGCCGATCCAGGAGCCGTCGGGCTGCCACTCCTCGCGCTCGAGTTCGCCGAACTGGCGGACCTGTGCCTGCGCGCTGCCGGCGTACTCGGCGGGGATCTGGGCCGCGATCGTCACTTCCTCGAACCGGATCGGAATCACCGGCCGCAGTGCATCCAGTGCGTCGTCGACCTGCTGTTGGACCGGTTCCATCGGATCGACGGTAAAACCGGCCTCCTCGAGCGCGTTCTCGATACGCTCGGGTGGATGCGGCGCGTTGTCCATCTGCGGGTTGACCGCGTTCCGCGTGATGGTGTCGATCAACTGTCTGCGCTTCTGTTCTTGCATCTCGCGGCGCTGGTCGGCCGTGATCTGGATCTCTCCCTCCTTGATCACTTCCGGGATGATTTCGAGCGGGTCGGTCGTGTCGAAGACCTTCTCGAGGTCGTCCTCGGCGGGGCGGTCGCCGCGGGAGGCGTCCTCGAAGACGTCTTCGGCGGCGATGACCCCCTCCAGGTCGCCGTCGAACTCGTCGCGTTTGATCGAAAGCGCCGCATCCGGGTCTACGAGCACTTCGAAGCGCGCCCCGTGTGACTCGAGTCGCGCCGTCACCGCCTCGTCGAGCGATATCATACCAGGGAGTACCCCCGGCCGCCTAAAAGAGCTTTTCCTGACGGCATCCGCCGCGATCGTCCGGCTTCGCGCGGGCCGATCGGTACGAAACCGCGAGGAGTGCCGCCGTCTCGATTACAGGTTGAACAGGCGCAATGCCACGGCCTTGGTCACAACTGGGCGGCTACCGTCGAAGGGTCACGCGAAAGCGTACTTGAACCCCGAGGAAACGCGCAACCTGAATATCCACTTCGTGGATTCCCGCGTTAACGAGACGCGACGCGTCTCGTTCGCACACCAGAACGCGGAGCGTTCTGGAGACGTCTTTAGGCGCGGGAGGATGTCAATTACTCTTCGGGTTCCTCGTCCTCACCGTCGTCGAGGAGTTCGTTCTCCTCGAGGTGGGACTCGATCGTGTCGTGGTCGAACTGCTCGAAGGATTCGCTCTCGACGTCGATCGTCGCGAGGCCGACTTCGTTGGGCAGCAGCGAGCCCTCGTTGACTGACGCGAGCGCGTCGAGTGCGAGCGCGATGCCGCCGTCGAGGTCGGATTCCTCGTCGTAGTTCTCCTCGAGATACTCCTGGAGTTCGCCGCGGTCCGAGCCAACGGCGAGGGCCTTCCACTCGTACGGGGTGCCCGACGGGTCGGTCTCGAACAGGCGCGGTTCGCCGTTGTCGATACCGCCGACGATCAGCGCGACGCCGAACGGGCGGGCACCGCCGACCTGCGTGTACTGCTGGATGTGGTCGGTGACTTCCTTGGTCAGCGTCTCGACGCCGATCGGCTCGCCGTATCGGAGCTGGTTGACCTGCGTCTGGCGGCGGGCGAAGTCGATCAGTTGGCGGGCGTCGGCCACGTGGCCGGCGCTCGCGATCCCGACGTGGTTGTCGGCCTTGTGAATCTTCTCGACGCTCGAGTCCTCGAGCAGCGGGGAGGGGACTCGCTTGTCGACGGCGAGGACGACGCCGTCCTTCGTTCGGACGCCGATACTCGCTGTTCCTCGTTTGACAGCCTCGCGGGCGTACTCGACCTGGTAGAGTCGGCCGTCCGGCGAGAAGATCGTGATGCCTCGGTCGTATGCCTGCTGTTGTTGTTGTCCCTGCATAGTCTCACGCTAAATCGTAATCGAGGTCTGTCGCGCCCGTGAACGCCTCATCGACTCGCACGTCTGCACCGCATTCCCGCAGGACGGCGACTCGCTCCTCGTTCCCGAACACGACGTTTCTCTCTTCCGAATCTTGCCGGCGTTTACCTAAATAGTTTTCTTCAGCGGCACGGATCGTACCACTGATACCGCGGAGCCGAATTCCGACCGGAGAGCCGTCGATACGGTCGATACAGGCGACGGCCGCGCGAGCCGGTTCGGTTTCGCCGCGGCGGACTCGAACGATCGCTTTGCCGGTTCCGCCGTCGAAATCGAATCTGACGACCGTCATATCGGCGCGAGCGCTGCCCGGATCGCCCAGCAGGTTCTGGGCCGCGTACCAGCACTCGCGCTGGAACGCGCGCCGGTCGATCGACGCGTCGGGCCAGCTCTCGAGTTCGACGGCGAGATACCGCCAGCGCGGCTGGAGGTGTTTCGGGAGGTGCTTCATTCGTCGCCGGCGCCGTCGGTGGCGTCACCGTCCACCTCGTCGGCCACCGTCCCCGTCGCGGTCGGCGTTCGTTCTGCGACCAGTACCCCGACCTGATCGTGGACCCGCTCGACGGCGGTCAGCGAGAAGCCCGCGTCGGTGAAGGCGTCCGCGAGGACGCCGACGGTCGCCGGATCGTCCACGTCGGGGGAGTAGAACGGCGCCTCGGGATCGGGTTCGCCGAAGAACATCACGTCCCCGAGGACGAATTTCCGGGGCTCGAGCCCGGCGATGACCTCGATCGCCTCGCGTTTTTCCTCGTCCGAGAGGTGGTGGAGCGCGAAGTTCGAGGTGACGACGTCGATGTCGTCGTCGTAATCCGGCTCTCGGAAGGTTCCGCGGCCGAACTCGAGGTTCTCGAGCCCCTCCTCCTCGGCTTTCGCTTCGGCTTCGGCCATCATGCCCTTGCTGATGTCGCGGCCGACGACGCGGTCCGCGTCGGGCGCGAGTGCGAGCGCGATGGCACCCGTCCCCGTTCCGAGGTCGAGGATAATGTCGTCTTCCTCGGGGGCGGCGTGTTCGATCACGAGGTTCGCACAGGCGCGGTACTCGTCGGACTTCGACTCGTCGTACTCGCCGGCTTTCTCGTCGAATCGAGCGGCGTGGTCCTCAAGGCTCTTCTTCATATCTCCCTCGTTCGACCCCGGGCTCAATGAACGACTCGGACTGGATCTCTCGATTGCGCTCGGCCAACCGGCCCCACTCCGCGAGCCCGTCCTCGACGAACTCGCTCGAGAACCCGAGTTGCTCTCCCACGGCGATCAGTTCTCGGGGCGCGCGCAACTCGAGGTGCGAGGTGGGGTCCGCGCTCACGACGTAGGGCGCGTCGTAGTAGTCGACGATCTCCTCGAGTTTGCGCAGCGACTGGACGACCCTGACCCGACGGCCGCCGCTCTTTCGGAGGACGCCCGAGAGGTTGAACTCGAGGCGGACGCCGTTCTCGACGGCGGCTTTCACGAGGACGTGATTGATGTCGCCGCGGTCGGTCATCGGATGGGCGAGGATGTCGATCTTGTCGTTCTCGACCGCGAACCGATTCATATCGTTCGTCCCGCCGTGTAGCGCGACGATGGTCTGATCGGTGCGATAGTTGCCGACGGAGCCACCGGCCTGCTGGGGGCTGTCGGCTCGGATCTCGACGCCCTCCACGACGTCGATGTCGTACTCCTCGCGGATCGCCGCCGCGTCGTACTCCGCCCGCGAGTCGTGGTGGTTGCGCACGACCACGCCCTCGAAGCCGTAGTCGGCCGCCGTCTTCGCGAGTCTGGCGACCGTGCTCTCTCCGTCGGGATGGGCGTGGACGGCCTCGTACATACTCGAGTCGTCTCACGGCGGCGACTTGGGGTTTGCGCCATCTACCGAACAGAAATTCGTGGCCGGGAGCACGCTCGCCGGAACCCGGCGAGCGTGCGACCCGGGGGAGGGCAGGCCGTCACCCGACGCTCACCGCGAGCGAACGTAGTGAGCGAGCGGGCCGACGACTGATGTGAGTAGCGCGGCGCGTAGCGCCGCGGAAAGCGAACGGCGAAGCCGTGAGCCGAGCGAGAGTGCGACGCGAAGCGTCGCTATCGAGCGAGAGAACGGAAGGAGGAGTGCTTTTGATCGAAATTTTACCGAGTGCCAGCGCGCTGTGCGGCAGCTACGCTGCCGTCAGCGCGAAACAAACGCAGAGTGAAATTTCGTTTGTCCTAGTTGAGAATCGACTGCGCCACCGTCGCGAGCTGACCGTTGTCGGCCTCGCGGAGTCGGTCGTCGCCGATCTTGAGTCGGAGTCGCGGCCGGCCGACGTCGATCGGGACCTTCTCGGTGTCGATGAGGCCCATATCCTCGAGTTTGGTCTTCGTTCGGCTGAACGTGGCCTTGGACGCGATGCCGACGTCCTCGCCCCACTTGCTGATGTCGTACAGCAGCGCTTCGTTCTTGGCGGCGACGAGCAGCGAAATCGTCACTTCGTCGAGACCGTCGCCGTCGCCGCGGGCGGTCTCGAGCGAGTCGAGGATCGCCGTGAAGTCCGCCTCGGCGTCGGGACTGATCTCGTCGGAGAGGGTCTCGCGAACGGCCGTAATCGGCGGCGTCCGGAGGTTGAACTGGGAGGCGTCGTCCCAGCGGGCTGCGTAGGTATCGAATGTGTCCTCGACGAAACTGTCGTCGTCGGTGACGAGGCCGCCGACGCGGTCGCCGGCGTGGACGACGGCGATGACGCGCTCGTCGGTCACGAGCAGCGAGTTCTCGGGCGCCTCCTCGAGTGTGCGGAGTGCGAGCGCGTCCTCGCTGATGAGGTCGGCGGCGTTCGAGGCGACGATGAAGTCGTCCATTACGTCCTTCAGGGTGCGCTCGTCGGCGAGCATGTGTACCGACGGCAGGTCGCCGTCGAACGCGGTCGCGACTGAAACGAACTCTTCGATCGCATCCGCCGACGGGTTGACCATGTAAACGTCCCCCGACGCGTCCTCGAGGATGGATTCGAGGATATCGTCAATCTGGTGGTTGAGTAAATTCGAGGTCATGTCTATACAGAAGTAAGCGTTTGCGAAGCACTTAATTTTGTTGGCCGATTCGTCGCTACAACTTGAACTCTGTCGAGGTTCGCGGTAGGATTTGTCGATTCTTCCATCGATTTTTCAGCGGGCTTTCAAGATTCAATGACGATCGCGTAACAAGATCGCGGGCGGGTCGTGCGGTGGGCGGTCGGTTCGATCGACCGATCGGGACGCTCTCGGACCGACGCCGATCTCGAACGAACGGTCGGCGGTGTCGCTCGGTTCAGGGACCGCTGTACGTACTGACCCGGTTGAGAATATCGAGGTCTCCCACCAGCGATGCCGCGGCCATAGCTGCATCGTACAGTGCGGTACTGGTCTCGAGTATGAGCATTGGTTCCATACGGTACCACGGTACACACAACTCTATTTAAACATATCGAGGGGTTTAGATAACTGCATCGAACCGTAACTGAATCGGGACCGCTTCGAGTCACCAGCTGGAGGCGGTCCGACGACGAGCTTCGAGTTACCAGCTGGAAGCGGCCCGCCGACGAGCTTCGAGTCACCAGCTGGAAGCGGCCCGACGACGATCGACAGAAATCGATCAGTTACCGCGACACTGCCGATGCGTTCGCTATCGCGGGATAGAGACGTCGATTCCCCCGGTGAACACACGGCCGTCGTCGACTCGAGGATACGTTCTCGAACGCGGCGGTAAAATGAGGGTGAGTCCGGCGGTTACTGATCCAACATGCATATAAATATGTCGGCCAAAGACGGTTGCATGCGTGACACGTACAACCGTTCTCGAGACGTGACGGTCGACGGAGTTGACCAGTCGTCGCAGTCGGAGATACTACGGTCGAAACGAGTCACGACCTACAGCGGGCCCTAGTCAGCGGTCGAATCGGTCTGCGAGTTCTTTCGACCAGTAGAGATCACCGTCGTAGATGACCGACGCGTCGGTTTCGTGGAGCAAGGAGTGTACTCCGGACGCGGAGAGCGTGAAGTTCGACGTCCCGCCGCAGAGATACGCGTACTCGTTATCTTCGGTGTGCGGGAAGTAGTACGAGCCGGTGACGCGCGTCGAGTAGCAGTCGAACGTGGCCAGATACTGGTCGGTCTCGTTGTCAAGTTGCTCGAGCGTGATGGTGATCGGAAGCTGGTGTTCGCCCTGGATGAGCGAGTGGGTTCCGTCGCCGACGACGGCGTAGTCTTTCCCCATCATGATACGCCGGCGTGCGAGCCCCATCGCGCGCTCGATACTGAACCCGTGGACGAGCAGTTTGGCGAACGTCGAGCCGACCTTGATCGCGTGGTCGTTCAACACCTTCGTGAACGTGACCGCCCCGGCGACGCTGCCCTTCTCGATCAGTCCCATCCCCTCGTAGTAGGAGCCACACGCGTTGAGGAAGAACGTCTGGGCGTTACTGCGACGCAGGGAGTCGGTCGAGAGATAGCCGTCCGGACAGCGCAGTCCGTCGGTCTCGCAGTGGCCGATGTAGTGGACGAAGTCGTGCTCGTCCTCGAAGACGCGAGCGAGTTCGGCCGTCGTGAGCGACTCCTCGACCGTTACGTCCATCGTCAGCTCCTCGGAGCGCTGGCGGTAGATTCTGGCGACGTCGTCGTGCTCTCCGGCCATCTCCGGATCGTTCAGGACGACACAGATCGAGGTCGAATCGCTCGAGCGCTCGATGAAGTCGAGTCGGTTGTGGTAGGCGTCGAGCGTCGTTTTGAAGACGTCGATGGGGACGCCGTCCGCCAGCCAGCCGTGGACCCGCCCGTTCCGGAGTTCGGGTTTGACGATGTCTACCGACGCGATTTTGCCGGCGCTCGCTCTATCGAGCGGGGCCGGTTCGGGACCGGAGCCGCGAGCGCCGCCGCGGTAGAAGTCCTCCAGCGACCGTTCGACCAGTTCCCGCCCCTCGAGTTCGGAGGTACGGGGGGTGTAGATCATGCTCAGCCGGTCGAGCAGGAAAGGGAGCGACTCGACGCTCTCGTACGTCGGCGAGACGTACGTCGAGAGGTGCCAGTCGGGGAGTCGGTGTTCGATCGCGGCGTAGGGGACGTCGAGATAGGTCGCGAGTCGCTCCTGTGGGCTCGCTTCGTAGAGTTCGTCGGCATCAAGACCGAGCACCTCGAGGACGCTCTGTTCCGCCAGAGCCGTCCCGTACGGCCCGCTGTTGCGCACGAGACAGTCGAGGAAGAACGTCTTGCGTAGCAGGCGCTCGACGTCGGACTCGAGTCCGGGCATCGGCGAGAGGCGTTTTTCGACCGCGAACTCCGGAACCCGGAGTGTCGGACGAACGGGCTCGGTTCCGCGGCGATCGCTGGTCCGGACGGTCGCCTGGAGGTAGTAGGCCAGCGGGGCGGTCACGAACAGCGACTCGTACTCCGGCGGCACGACCAGTTCGATGCCGGATCCGGAGAAGTCCTCGCGAATGCAGTCGGGTATCTCGAGGGAGTCGCCACACTCGAGGCGCGAGGGGTGGCCGCGGAGGGTCGGATAGGTTCGGTCCGGTCCGTCCGTCTTGTGCGAGGAGGCGAGATGCGAGATTCCCGCTGCGATTCCGTCCGGCGTGTCCGGGACGGTAATCGTGCCTGCGGGGAGTTCGTGGTGGCTTCGAAAGCCGACGACGACGCGGATACGATCCGGAAACGTGACGACGGTCTCCTCGAAGCCGTCGGTCTTTTCGATCGTCG
This sequence comes from Natronorubrum halobium, assembly GCF_051351675.1. NCBI lineage: Archaea > Methanobacteriati > Methanobacteriota > Halobacteria > Halobacteriales > Natrialbaceae > Natronorubrum > Natronorubrum halobium. Next base: position 2,905,761 of record NZ_CP195595.1, on the reverse strand, counting down.
CCGAGCCGGAAAAGCGGAGATAGGTCTTGATCTCGGTGTCGATGTCGACGACGTACTCGCCGGGCGGAAGCGAGAGCGGTGAGCCGTCGGGATCGAGTTCGTGTTGTTCGTCGGACCCGAGCGAGAACGCGTAGGCGACGGCGTGGGGAAATCGGAGTTCGTCCGTCGTCACGACGACTGTCTCGTCGACCGGGCGCTGGATATCGGGACCGGGACCATCGACGGCGAGTTCGCCACCGTGAACCGACAACTCGGTGTTATCGGCGTCGGTCACACGGAGCGTCCCGTCGTCCATCGCCCACTCTATCATTCGGTACGCTGAATGTTCCTCCGGAAAGTTAGTTGTATCGGGTGCCCGAAAAACGAGTGTGCGACCGCTCGTTTCCAGCACTGCCGAAACTCGTCGGTTCGGGGCTGGCGTCGACCGTCTCGATCTTCGTCGATGTACCGTCGATACGCCGCTCGAGACGCGGCGAGTAGTGGCTCCACTTGCCGAAGACGGGTACACTTATGCGGACGCCAGACCGCACATCGAACATGGAACACGAGCACGTCCGGGACGTCGATCCCGCCGTCGCCGATGCACTCGAGGGAGAGGTAGATCGCCAGCGGAACTCGCTCCAGATGATCGCCAGCGAGAACCACGCCAGCGAGGCGGTCATCGACGCCCAGGGCAGCGCGCTGACGAACAAGTACGCGGAGGGCTATCCCGACTCGCGCTACTACGGCGGCTGTGAGTACGCCGACGAGGTCGAACAGCTCGCCATCGACCGCGCGAAAGAGCTCTTCGGCGCCGAGCACGTCAACGTCCAGCCCCACTCGGGCACGCAGGCCAATCAGGCCGTCTACTTCGCGATGCTCGAGCCCGGCGACAAGATTCTCTCGCTGGACCTGACCCACGGCGGTCACCTGAGCCACGGTCATCCGGCGAACTTCGTCGGCCAGCTCTACGACGTCGAGCAGTACGAGGTCGACCCCGAGACGGGCTACCTCGACTACGAAGGGCTGGCCGAGCAGGCCGAGGAGTTCGAACCCGACGTCATCGTCTCGGGCTACTCCGCGTACCCGCGCGAGATCGAGTGGGGGCGCATCCAGGAGGCCGCCGACAGCGTCGACGCGCTTCACCTCGCCGACATCGCTCACATCACGGGTCTCGTCGCCGCCGGCGTCCACGACTCGCCGGTCGGTACTGCCGACTTCGTCACCGGCTCGACCCACAAGACCATCCGCTCCGGTCGCGGCGGCATCGTCATGTGCGACGAGGAGTACGCCGACGACATCGATTCGGCGGTCTTCCCGGGCGGGCAGGGCGGTCCCCTCATGCACAACGTCGCCGGCAAGGCCGTCGGCTTCAAGGAAGCGCTCGAGCCAGAGTTCGAAGACTACGCCTCCCAGACGATCGCGAACGCGAAAGCGCTCGGCGAGAGCCTCGTCGACAACGGATTCTCGCTGGTCTCCGACGGCACGGACAACCACCTCGTGCTCGTCGACCTCCGGGAGAGCCACCCCGACACGTCCGGCGGCGACGCTGAAGAGGCGCTCGAGGACGCCGGCATCGTCCTCAACGGGAACACGGTCCCCGGCGAGACGCGCTCGGCGTTCGACCCCTCGGGCATCCGCGCCGGCACGCCCGCGCTGACCACCCGCGGCTTCGACGAGGACGACTGCCGCGCGGTGGGCGACCTGATCGCCCGCGTCATCGACGCGCCGGAAGACGAGTCGGTCATCGGCGAGGTCCGCGAGGAAGTCCAGTCGCTGTGTGACGAGAACCCGCTGTACGAGTAGAATTCGGCGTTACTGCTCCGCTAGGCACTCGAGTCTCGTTTTTCGGATGACGGTCGGAACACTCAGGCACAACGCCGACAGTGGTGTACGGTAACATTCAACGTGAGGGTGTTCCGACACGATTGGGATGACGACACACCACCGTCGAGTCGAACCGACTCACGACCGACCGAAACGGACTCAGTTCACCCATGACCGACGAATCCAGGCCGGACGACCCGGAACGACCGCCGCACGACGAACAGGAACGCACCGAGGACGAGACTGATTCCGACGCCGAACCGGTCGACGCGGACGACGACTCGAGCGACGACGAGGCGGCCCCACAGCAGGAACGGGAGCGGCGTCGCGGCGGCGGAGAACCCGTCGAACCGGAGGAAGACGCGTAAGTGGTCGGCGATAGCGAGGGCCCTCGAGCGACCCGTACGGTATCGCACCGGAATATGCACGCAGTGGTTTTGCCGTCACCCTGCGCGTCCGCGGTATCTGCTGTCGACTGGTTGGTGGGTGGATCGGCGGGCCGTTCGCTCGCCGATCGGAACGACGGGCCCGCTCTCGGCCGCTCCCGTCGGCCCTGCCACTCGCCGGCACGCGGCTTTTGCTTCGGCTCGCCGTAGCGCCGTCGATGTCGATCAACCCGACCGGAACGATTCTGGACGACGAGCGGCTGCTCGAGCTCCGGGAGACCGAAACCACGGCGGCCTCCGAACTCGCCCTCGAGTTGACGCCGGTCGCCGAGTTCATGGACGCCGAGAGCGGTGACCACGTCGACTGGGGGATCGACGAGTACGAGGACGAGCCGATGCTCGTCGTCAGCGGGATTCCGGACGAGCAGACGGCCGACGCGCCGTATCCCAGACAGCTTCGCGAGGAGGACGGCGAAATCGTCGCCCCGGTCCCCGATCCGCTGGTGCGGGCCGAACCGCCCGAGGGACTGGGGCTCGACCTCGATACCTACGACGCCGCCCGACCGCTGCTGTTCGACGCGATTACGGCCGCCGAGACGATCGGTTTCGTCCCGGTTCGGTTCGACGACGGCGAACCCTACCGCGCCGAACCGCTCCCGGGCGTGGCCGACGACAGCGATCCCGTCGCCGAGGAGACCATCGCCCGCGAGCGCGAGGGCGATCCCACGCCGCGCCCCGAGACGATGGACGCACCGATCGATCCCGTGGTCTTCGACGGCGTGATGGCCGACGTGGCGAACGACATCCCCGAATCGGCCGTCGTCGGGATTCTCGAGGCCATCGAGACCCACGGCCTCGTCGGCACCGGTGAACACGTCGCCGGGAAACCGCCGCTGTCGGTCGACGACCGGGCGGTCGTCCTGCTCGAGGCTGACGCGTGGACGGACCGTCTGGGATCTGAACTCGAGGCGAACGACGTGACCGTCGACGCGGACGCACTCGAGGCGGCCCGAGAGGTTCACGAGCGACAGGCGACCCGGTTGCTCGACGCCGTCGAGACGGACGAGTACACCGACCTCGAGGCGGCGTACGAGGCCGTCGTCACGGCCGAACGCGACACCGACGAGTGGGAGGTCTCGGAGCCGGGCACGGCCGATCGACGCTAACGGATTCGACCGGGTCGAAAAGACGGCATTCGAGAGCGGGGCGCGTCATACGGTCTGTTGTAAGTCATTTCCGGAGCAACCGCGAGCCGGCCTGCGGTTGCTCCGGTAAATCGGTACAGCAGACCGTATCAGTCGCTACCGTCACTGTCGCCGTCGATCGCCTCGTGTTTGTGTAACAGCGACATCTTGTCCCGCAGGTCCTCGCCGTCCGTGTCGTACGTTCGGATCCGGTAGACGTACAGCAGCGAGACCAGCAGGATCCAGCCGAACTGGAGTCCGAGTGCGGACGGCGCGCCCAGTGCGACGAACACCATGAACACGGCCGAGACGACGGTGTTGCCGACGGCGACGACCTTGAGCAGCGGCAACGGGAGCCTGTAGAACGAGTACTCGTACCGATCGGGGAAGATCTTCGGGAGGTTCCACAGTGCGACGCCGCTGATCATGAAACTGATGAAGATTCCGGTGACGGTAACGGTGACGAGCCAGTCGATGACGTCGACGGCGATGATCCCGTCGAAGGAACCGGTAAACGGCGCGAAGAGCAGCGGCGGGAGTGCGAGTAACAACAGCGCGCGGTTCGGCGTGCCGAACCGGTCGTCGATTCCCGCGAAGTAGCCGGGGATGACGTCGTCTCGAGCCGCACGCATGATCGTTCGCGAGTAGGAGGTGTACAGGGTGTTCGTCGTCGTGGCAGCCGCGATGAGCGCCCCGGCGGCGACGAACGCGATGGCCCAGCCGGGCATGATCCCTTCGGCGACGGCCGCGAGACCGCCCTCCACGGCTTCACCGTCCGCACCGATGATCGACTCCCACGGCACCGCGCCGACCAGCGCCACGACGACGCCGATCGTCAGGATCGCGACGAGCGTCATCCCGGCGGCCAGTACGCGCAGGATGTTCTTCGCCGGGTTCTCGAGTTCTTCACCGATCTCGATGATCATCGCGAAGCCCTGGAACGGAATGTACAGGGTCACGGCAGCCAGGAAGAACGGCGCGTAGCCGTCAGCGAACGGTTCACCCTTCCCCGACGGGAACAGCGGGTCGAAGTTCGCCGCGTCGAAGGAGGTGAAGCCGCCGACGATGAACGTGATCATCGCCGCCATCAGCAGGCAGACGAGGACGATCTGGATGTTCGCAGCCAGTCGAACGCCGACGTAGTTGAACGCCAGAAAGGCGCCGAGCAGGAGGTATACCGAGACCAGCGTGGGTAAGTCGGCGAAGACGGGAACGTACTCGGCGAAGCCGAGTGCCGCGAACAGGAGGTACGCCCACACCGACATGACCGGAACCGCAACCCCCAGAAACCCCCAGTAGGGACCGACGAGCCGCGAGGCGTAGACGTAGGCCCCACCGGCGACCGGAATCGCCCCGCCGAGTTGTAACAGCAACAGAATGCCGAGTACCATCGGTACGATAGCGAGCAGTATCGCGACGACGATACTCGGTCCCGCGGTGGCCGCCATTTGCGTCGGCACGATGAAAATGCTCATCCCCACCGCCGTCCCGATGAGTAGCGCGACTGCGGCAATCGGTCCAACTTTCTCGTTGATCAGCTTGAATTCGTCCCCCGACATCGATTGTACGTTACAGCATGACACCCATGCCTTCTTTAAAATGGTTGTTGGTGCTGAATCCGTTCGCCGTATCTGTCCGGCACACAACTACTCACGACCCGTGACCGTATCCTTCTCGGTGATCCGACCGGCAAATTACCGTCAGACGGGACACTGTTTGTCGAGACGGCTTCGAGCGTCGGCTTCGAACCGTCCGGATTACGCACCTTTTTGTGGCCTATCACGTTCCCTGTTAGCATGACTGACGACGCGGCGACGACACTGTATCGAACGAGAACTGCGACCGTGACGACCGATCGCGGGGAGGGACAGCCGGTCGTGTTCGCTCACGGCACGCTGATGGATCGCGAGATGTTCCGGCCGCAACTCGAGGCGCTCGCTCCCGACTACCGGGCGGTCGCGTACGACCTCCGCGCACGAACGGACCAGTACGCCCCGGCGTACGATCTCTCGGATCTGGTCGCCGACTGCGACGCGCTACTCGACGGAATCGGCGAGGAGAGCGCCGTCATCGGCGGGATGTCGATGGGCGGGTTCGTGGCGTTGCGCTTCGCGCTCGAGTACCCCGAGCGAGTCGACGGGCTGATCCTGCTCGATTCGATGGCGACACCGCACACGCCCGAAGAGCGGGAGACGTACGGCCAACTCGTCGCACCGCTCGAGGGGTCGACCGATCCGAATCCGCGATCGCTGGCGGAAGGCGTGACCGGCTACCTCTTCGGCGAGACGACCCGCGAAGAGAATCCCGAACTCGTCGAGGAGTGGGTGGACCGGTGGGCGACCTACCCCGGCGCGGCAGTGTACAACGAACTGCACTCGTGGCTCGAGCGGCCGGACGTCACGGACCGGCTCGCGGAGATCGACGTCCCCGTCCTCGTCGTCCACGGGGAGGAGGACCCGTCGATCGCCCCCTCGCGAGCCGAACCGATGCTCGAGGAACTCCCGGACGCCCGCATGGAGCGGATCCCGGAGGCGGGGCACACGTCGAACCTCGAGCGACCGGAGCCGGTCAACGAGGCGATTCGATCGTTCCTCGACGAGCGGTTCTGACCGAGAAGTGTATCCACGTTCGTGATCATTTAGAGCTCACCGGCCCCGATTCTGGGCACGAACCCGAGGGTTGAATAGCCTCGCGGTCGCCTACTCGAGTGATGACCGAGATCATCGACGGCAACGCCGTCGCGAGCCAGATCCGTGACGATCTGACGGACGCAATCGAAACACTCGCCGACGCGGGCGCGCGACCGGGACTCGCGACCGTCCTGATGGGCGACGACCCCGCCAGTCAGACCTACGTGAACATGAAACAGCGCGACTGCGAGGAGGTCGGCATCGAGAGCGTTCACGTCGACGTCGACGGGGACGCGCCCCCGGAAGAGCTGTACGAGACGATCGCCGACCTCAACGACGATCCGGAGGTCCACGGCTACATCGTCCAGGCACCCGTCCCGGATCACGTCGACTATCGCGAGGTTATCCGTCGCGTCGATCCCGCGAAGGACGTCGACGGCTTTCACCCCGAGAACGTCGGCCGCGTCGTCGCCGGTGATGCTCGGTTCCGACCGTGTACGCCCCACGGCGTCCAGAAGTTGCTCGAGAGCGCCGACGTCGAGACCGAGGGGAAAGACGTGACGATCGTCGGTCGTTCGGATATCGTCGGCAAACCGCTCGCGAATCTGTTGATCCAGAAGGCCGACGACGGCAACGCGACGGTGACGGTCTGTCACTCCCGAACCGAGAATCTCGCCGAGAAGACTCGCAGTGCGGATATCGTCGTTGCCGCTGCCGGCGTCCCCGAACTCGTCGACGGTTCGATGATCGGCGAGGGAAGCGTCGTGATCGACGTGGGTGTCAACCGCGTGGACGTCTCCGAACGACGTTCGGAGGACAGTCAGACGAAGTCTGACCAGTCGGACAACGAGAAGGGGTACGAACTCGTCGGCGACGTCGAGTTCGAGAGCGCGACGGAGCAGGCCAGCGCGATCACCCCCGTCCCCGGCGGCGTCGGTCCCATGACGCGCGCGATGTTACTGTATAATACGGTCAAAGCCGCGAGCCTGCAGACGGACGTCGACGTCGAGTTGCCCTGAGACGCGGTCCGTCCGATTCGGTTTCTCACTGCCTTCGAGTTCGCCGCGTCACTTCTTCGATTCCCTCCCGACGGTCGCGTGGCCGTTCTGACCCGCAACGAGCGCCGATTTCCGTGCGATGGATCTCGATTCTATCCGTCGTTCCGCGTGCGCGCGATCTGTTGCGAGGTTAACTGTCGAACTCGAGCCCCTCGAGCCGATCCTGTGCCTGCGAGAAGGACACCTCGTCGCCGCGCAGGCCGTTCACGAGGTCGCGGGTCGCCGCGATCAGTCGGTCTGCCGTTCGGGGGTCGACGTCGCCCTCGAGCATCCGAATTCTGGTGACGTGTTCGCCGAGCGTCTCGAGGGCGCTGCGCTCGGCCGTCGTCAGCTCGCGACCTTCGACCCAGGTTCGGACGTCGCGACGGTACTCGCGGACGGCGTTCGCGTAGGCGAGTCCGCGCGCGGCGCGGAGGCTTCGCGGCACTTCGTCGGCGGGCGGACGCTCACCGCTATCGGCGTCGCGAAGCAGGGAGAGGAAGTAGAGCTCTTCGCGTTCCTCGAGGCGCATGTCTCGAGCCACCACGTCGGCGACGTGGAGCAGTTCGGCCGCGGCCAGATAGGTGTCGTCGAGGTCGCGGAGGGTTCCGGCGTTGACGAATCCGCGGCGACGGATGTACTCGCGACACTCCTCGCGGGCGCGATCCGCGAGGTCGTCGTTCGAGACCTCGTCGATGGCGTTGCGAACCCCCGTGAGATCGAACGCCACCGGCATATCGGTGTGTTCGGTTCGGTCGTCGACGCCGACGCTGCGGAGGCTGCCACAGGCGGGACAGCCGACGCTGCCCGTCTCGTAGTACGACCAGCGGGTCCCACACTCCGTACACTCTCGCTCACCCCGTATTTTCATACGCGTCCGTACGACCAGGACACCAAAAACCACACCGGAGTCGACCGCTCGGCGTCGCGGACTCGCTGCCCGCGGCTCGTCCGGGCGTCGCCTCGAGTCGACACCTACCGTCGGGGTCGGCTCGCCGGTGCAGTCGAGACAGGAGAGGCTACGGGTCCCTGACGAACAACCCGGCAGCGGAGATACCGCCGATTCCGACCGTGAGCCAGTACGTACTGAACCGATAGATGAGCGCGACGGTCAGGGCGGCGGCCGGCTCGAGCGAGCCGAGCGTCGTGAGTCCGGCCGTGACGACCGCTTCGACGCCCCCGGTCCCACCGGGGGACGGGACGACCGCTCCCAGCTTCCCGAGCGCGACGACGATGGCGACGACGGGCAGGGTGAGGCGATAGCCCAGTGCGATCGCGCCGATATACACCGGAAGCATCAGGAAGGCCATGCCGAGGTGTGCGTAGACGGATGCGATCACGAGCGTCCGTTTGTCCGCGGTGATCGTTTCGATCGTGGCGTAGAACCCGTCCAGCCGCGAGCGAACGGCACTGGCGGAGAGTTGTTCGTCGAACCGGTCGGTAAACCGACCGACGATACGACGACCGAGTCCGGCGAGTCCGAGAACGAGTCGATAGACGATCGTCGGTCGGCGGACGGCGACGAACACGAGTAAGACGACGACGACGAACAGCGCACCGAACGCGGCGAATTGGGTGCCCATTCCGGTACCGATAGCGCCGCGGCCGGCGATCATTCCGAGCGCCAGAAAGCCGAACGTGTAGTAGGGGACGTAGTTCAGCAGGTCGGCGGAGATGATGCTCGCGAGTCCGTCCTCGTAGGCCATCTCGCCGTCGCGCGAGACCAGATAGGCGACGAACGGTTCCGTCGCGAGTTGGCCGTACGGCGTCGCGTACTTGACGAACATCGCGGTCAGAAAGATGCCGGTGATCCGACTGCGAGATATCGTTCCGTCTACCAGTGCGATGAACCGCTCCCACACCAGTCCACGAAAGGTTAGCGCGAGCAGTCCCGAGAGGAATCCCAGGCTCAGCAGACGGAGGTTCGCCTTCGACAGCTCGGTGGCGATATCCTGGCTGCCGACGGCGCGGACGAGGAGGGCGAGGAGGACGACAGCGAACACAAATCCGAGGGCGATCCGGCGCTTCACGACCCGAACATTGCACTGACCCTACAACTATGTTGTGAAAGAATTGGCAATCGTATTTATCGCTCTCGGGGGATGACTAATCGACGGACCGTTTCGACGGTAATCTTCTGCCGATCGTTTCGCCCGATTTTCTCCCGTTCGAGTGACGGTTTCGCCGCTCCAGAACGGGGTTACCCGCCGAACGGTTCTTCCCCGATGACGGTCACGCGTTCTGTGGTTACGTTCAACACGTGATTAACGGACGGCAGTTGCAGGCCGCACTGAAACCAACGGAAACGTCCTATCCAGAGATATGTCCGATTCAGAACTGAACCGACGCAAGTTCGTCGCCGCCGCAGGTACCGCAAGTGCACTCGTCCTCGCCGGCTGTGCCGACGAGGGTCCCGGTGACGAAGAAAACGGAAACGATACGGGAGCCGAAGAAGAGCCAGGGGAAGATGAAGAGCCAGGAGAAGAGGACAATGAGACGGAGGACAACGAGACCGAGGACGAAGGTGAAGACGGTGAGACGTACACGCTGACCGTTACCGTCGAAGACGACAGCGAGGAACCCGTCGAGGGCGCGACCGTCGAACTCGACGAAGCCGACGGCGGCATGATGGACGACGAGGAAAACGGTCTCGCGGACGACAACGAGACCGACGATAACGAGTCAGACGATAACGAGACCGACGACAACGAGACGGAGACCGGTGCGTCCATTCAGGACAACGAAACCGACGACAACGAGACCGACGGCAACGAAACCGACGACAACGAGACCGAAGAGAACGGCCTCGCCGACGACGGGGGAGAGGACTTCCCGCGAGAAGAGGAGACCGACGAGAACGGTGAAGTCGAATTCGACGAACTCGAAGATGGCGAGTACACCGTCACGGCCGAATCCGACGGTGAGGAGGCCGAGGACGAAGTCGAGATCGACGGCGACGACGAGGAACTCACGCTGACCCTCGGCGAGGACGGCGGGAACGGCCTCGCGGACGAAGACAACGAGTCCGACGACAACGAATCCGACGACAACGAATCCGACGACAACGAGTGACGACGGACTCTAATCGGTAGCGACGTCGACGCTCGAGTGCACGCTGCGACCGCTACGAATACTGGCGGCCGATCGACCGATCGGTCGCCGTGTCCCATCGATTTTCTTCGGCGCGATAGGTCAGCCAGCGACTGCTGTTCGGACCGCGACTCGAGACAATACGCCGTTCGAAGTCGTGGCTGCAGCGTGGGCGTTCGTGAGACGGATCGAACGCGTGACCCGCCCGCGGTTCGGACGCCGACCCTGTGAACTGTTTGCACAACTGTTGTCGAATCGAAACCGACAGCTTCGCGCTGAAAATGGCGGTAACAGTCTCGGGGGTCGGACCTAATGCGCTGTTGGTCCGTGAGATACCACGTGTTACTCCCGTACCCGACCGGACGACTACCGCCGCTGGCGGTACCCGTCGGGCCGAACGCGAACGGCCGCCGGCAGTTTCCGGCCCGGGTGGGCCGATCACGGCGACCTTTTTTCCGTTCTGCGCGTGTACTCCCCGCTCATGCGAGACGAAGAAGAAATCCGCGAGCAGTACGAGTTCCTCACCGAACATCTCGAGAGCGAGGATATGCGCCACGACGGCGTCAGAGAGATGTTTACCTACTACAAGCGGGCTATCGGCTGGGTCCTCGAAGAGGAGCACATCTGACGTCGCCGGAACGGACGTATCACGAGTCCGGGCGGTGTCGTTACCTTTAAGTAGACTCGGCAAAATCGTTCACCTGACGCTTCGCTTGGAGGGCCGAAGCGTCAGCGGGGACCAATTCAGGGCGGCAAGCGATCGCGTGGCATTTTTCCGCCACGCGATTTGCTTTCCTGTTTCGATGACCAACGATCGAACAGCCGCCGGCTCGTTCGTCGCCGAACTACGAGAGATCGAACGGCAATATTCGCGTCCCACTAATATAATAATACCGAAATAATACAGATGGACTGTAAACATGAACCGCACGTTACCTAAATTCACCGGAGAACCCATCATAGCCGTTATCATTCGTTCTATCCACAGAACTCCACCCTCGTCGGTAATATCCCTGTTTCGATCGAAACAACCCGATAGCCTTATTAAAATTCGACAGTAAGTACAATTGGTACTTTCCCAATGTACGACTTGACAGGATTTCAGCGTGACCTGCTGTACGTCATCGCCGGCGAGGAGGAGCCCCACGGACTGGCGATCAAAGAGGAGCTCGAACAGTACTACGAGAAGGAGATCCATCACGGACGGCTCTACCCGAACCTCGATACGCTCGTCGACAAGGGCCTCGTCGAGAAGGGGCGGCGCGACCGTCGAACCAACTTCTACACGCTCACTCGTCGCGGCCGACGCGAACTCGAGGCACGCCGCGAGTGGGAAGGGCAGTACGTCGAACTGTAGGAAGTGGTCCGGTCACGAACGATCTCCGCGCTCGCAGGATTGGGTCTCGGAGCAGCGGTAAGCATCGCCGTCCGAGTGTACTACGAGCCGGTTCTATTCTCGTTCTTCCTCCCGTTCGCCCAATTTGTCTTCGGTTGGAGCCGATCAGGAGGGGCGGCCGGCAGTCCCAGTCGGCGACCAAACGCTGTCCGGAGTGTTCGTTTCGAACCACGGAGCCGTCGTTCGCACGCCTCGAGCGACCGACTCCGTGAGCGTCGTCGTCTTTCGTCGCCGGTGCCGATCGAACACGCCGCCGTCGATATCCAGCGAGAGGCACCCACACCGCCGACTCGGGCACGCCGCTTATGTAGACTCGTGGTGAACGGTCGGCAGTGAACGAGGTTACGTTACAAATCGTGGACGCGCCGCTGGACGAGACCGTCGTCCGACTCGCGCTCGCCGGAGCGCTCGGCATGTTCCTCGGCCTCGAGCGCGAGTGGTCCCAGAAGTCCGCCGGGATCCGGACGTTCTCGCTGATCAGCCTGCTCGGAGCCGTCTTCACCCTGCTGGTCTTCGAGACCGACGTCGGCGAGTCACTGCTGATACTGGGCGGACTGCTCGTCATCGTCCAGGGCGTGATGCTGGCGATTCAGGGGCTGTTGAGCGACGACGGTGCCGGACTCTCGCTGACGACCTCGGTGTCGATGCTCGTCGCCTACGGCATCGGTGCGCTGGTCGCCGCCGGGTTCATCCTCGAGGGCGTCACGGTCGCCGTGCTCTCGTCGCTGCTGCTCGTCCTCAAGCGCGAACTCCACGAGTTCGCGTGGGGGCTCTCCCACGAGGAGATGCGCTCGACGACCGAGTTCGCCATCCTGGCGTTCGTCATCTACCCGCTGTTACCCGCCGAGTGGAATCCCGAAATCGCCGGGGTCGTCATCCCGCTCGAGCCACAGGTCATCTGGCTCATGGTCGTCGCCGTCGCCGGGATCGGGATCGTCAACTACGCGATCGTCTCCACCTACGGCGGCCGCGGAATCGCCGTCACCGGGTTCTTCGGCGGGCTGGCCTCCTCGACGGCCGTCGTCGGAACGATGCTCGATCACGTCAGCCAGCGCCCCGAAGCGGCGTCGTACGCCGTCGCCGCAATCCTCCTCGCGAACGCGGCGATGGCCGCGCGCAACCTCGCCATCGCGGTCGGCTTTACGGTCGGCAGCGGTTCCGACATTCTCCTCGAGGCGATCATCCCCCTCGGTGCGGTCATCCTGATCGCGTTCGCCATCGCGGCCACGACCGCCGACTGGAGCGAGTCCGGGCCGATCGAGCTCGAGAGCCCGTTTTCGATGAAGAACGCGCTCGCGTTCGGGGCCGTCTTCCTCGTCGTGCTCGTCTTCGGGTCGCTCGCCGAGACGTGGTTCGGGACGCTCGGCTTCTACGCGACCGCCGTCGCGAGCGGCTTCGTCTCGAGTGCCGGCGCGACCACCTCGGCCGTCGTCCTCTATCGCGGCGGCCAACTCGGGGCGGCCGAGGCGACGATCGCGATTTTGCTCGCGACGGTCTCGAGTATCGTCGTCAAGACGCTCCTCGCGTCGACGTCGGCGAACCACGACTTCCGCAATCAGGTCGCGGGCTACAGCGCGATGTTGCTGGTCGGCGGCGCGCTGGCGTCGATTATCATCGTCATCTAGGGCCCGACTGGACTGCGCCGATGTCGGTTCGCTGGACCGACCTCGCTCTCTGGTGTCGATCTCCGGGGGGCGTCTATTTCACAGCCGCGTGCTAACACGACGTATGGACCGCGATACGGTCGAGCCCGAGGTCGCGACGATGCCCGGCGAACGAGCCAGCCGGTGGGCCGAGTACCACCACCGGTTTGCCGCCCCGAGTACGTACGTTTACGAGTTCGTCTGGGACACGAGCGCCGACGCCGTCGGGCCGTTCTGCACCGACGTCGACGGCAACGTCTTGCTGGACTTCACGAGTCACGTCGCCGCCGCGCCGCTGGGGTACAACAACCCCGACATTCGCGAGAAACTCGAGGCGTTCGATCTCGTGGATCCGCTGAAGATCGCCGGCCAGGACTTCTACGTCAGCCACGGCGGGTCGCCGGACGACCCCGAGCTTCCGGGGCCGACCCAGCTCATGGACCGGCTGGTCGCGATGACGGACCGGTACGACATGGACCGGGTCTTCCTCTCGAACTCCGGGGCCGAGGCCATCGAGAACGCGATCAAGATCTGTTACGCGTCGGGTGGCCACCGCGCGTTCACCTTCGAGGGTGCCTTTCACGGGCGCACCCTCGGTGCACTCTCGCTCAATCGGTCGAAAGCCGTCCACCGATCCGGTTTTCCCGAGGTTCCCGGCGTCGTCAGCGTGCCCTTCCCCTCGACGCAAGACGCCTACGAGAGTCGGTGGCTGACCGACGGCCCCGGCGGCAACGTCGTCGCCGACAAACTCCACCTGCGCGGCGTGATCGATCCCGACGAGGTCGCCTTCCTGATCCTCGAGCCGATACAGGGTGAAGGCGGTTACCGGCCCGCACACCCCGACTTTGCGCGCGATCTCGAGGATCTCCGCGAGCGCTACGATCTCAATATCGTCGCCGACGAGATTCAATCGGGGGTCGGACGGACCGGCGAGCTATGGGCCGTCGACGACCTCGATCTCACGCCGGACGTCATCACGGCCGGAAAGGGCCTGCGCGTCGGGGCGACGATTTCGCGCTCGGACGTCTTCCCCGCGGAAACGGGACGCCTCTCTTCGACGTGGGGCGCCGGCGACGTCATCGCCTCGATGCAGGGCGCGCTGACGATCGACGTGATCCACGAACAGGACCTGCTCGCGAACGTCCGCGAGCGGGGCCGACAGCTTCGCGACCGACTCGAGGACGCGATGGCGGACGACGAGACACCCGGTGCGATCGACGTCCGCGGCAGGGGGCTGATGCTCGCCGTTGAGTTCGAGACGAAAGAACGACGGGAGGCCGTCCTCGAGGCGGCGTTCGAACGCGGACTGCTCACCCTCGGCTGTGGCTACAAGACGCTCCGACTGCTGCCGCCGCTGGACGTCACCGATCGAGAGATCGACCTCGGAGTGGAGCTATTGCTCGAGGCGATCGACGAGGTCGCGACGACGCTCGAGTAACGGTCCGCGACCTCGTCGATCGCCCCGATTCGACGCTCGAGTAACGGTCCGCGACCTCGTCGATCGCCCCGATTCGACGCTCGAGTAACGGTCCGCGACCTCGTCGATCGCCCCGATTCGACGCTCGAGTAACGGTCCGCGACCTCGTCGATCGCCCCGATTCGACGCTCGAGTACCGGTCGTCGTACGAAAGCCTCGGCCTCTTTTCGCTACCGCGTGAACGGAGCGTACGATGATTGGAGCACTCTCGATCGGCAAAAAGGCGGTGTCGTTCGGTTACAAACGCTACGGCGTCCCGGGAGCGGTCGTCTCGGGCGGGGCGGTCCTCGTCGGCTACGTCGCGGTTCGGCGCGCGCTGCGAGCGGCGACGGAGGCGGACGAGGACTCGCTCGGCGCGGCAATCGACGCCGAATCGCTCGAGGCGGCGATCGACCAGAAGGGCCTGCAAGCCGTCACGGACGTCGGAACGATCGACGAAGCGATCGATAGAGACCAACTGCGCTCGACCGTCGACATCGGAAACGTCCAGTCGGACGTGGAGTCGTCGATCGAGGAGACGGACGAGTTCGACGACGAGTACGAACAGGGGCCGGGCGCGGAATAGTACGAATCGTACCGACGAAACGCCGGCACCGGCCGGTCGAGCTATTCTCCGCGGAGTTCGTTCATGTGATCGATTCGCTGCTGGACGAGATCCGGTTTGCCGATGTCGTGGCGCATGTGCAGTCCCTCGTCGCCGGCGACCGCGAGGGCGTCCTCCGCGATTTCTTCTGCCTCGGTGATCGAGTCCGCGAGGCCGACGACGGCGAACGAGCGCGAGGTCGTCGTGTAGATGCCGTCGTCGCGCTCGTCCACGCTGGCGTAGTACAGTAGCGCGTTACCTGCACTTTCCTCGTCCACTTGCACCTTCGCTCCCGCCTCGGGATCCGTCGGATAGCCCTCCGGAACCGCGTACTTGCAGACCGTCGCCTGGTCGGCGAACTCGAGTTCCGGCGGCGCCTCACCGTCTCGAGCGGCCGTCAGCACGTCGAGGAAGTCGGTCTCGAGGACGGGAAGCGTGTTCATCGCCTCGGGGTCGCCGAAGCGGGCGTTGAACTCGATGACCTTCGGCCCCTCGGCGGTGAGCATGAACTGGCCGTAGAGGATGCCGCGGTAGTCCTCGAGGGCGTCGACGGTGGCCTCGATGATCGAGACGGCCTCCTCGTAGTCGGCTTCGGTCATGAACGGCAACTCGTTGGTCGCGTCGGAGTAACTGCCCATGCCGCCCGTGTTCGGTCCCTCGTCGCCCTCGTAGGCGCGCTTGTGGTCCTGGACGGCGGGTGCGGTCTCGAACGACCCGTTGGCGACGAGCGCCTGAATCGTGATCTCCTCGCCGATCAGCCGTTCCTCGAGGACGATTCGGTCGTACTCCGACGCGCGGATGTACTCCTTGCCCTCCTCGGGCGTGACCTGGTCGCCGATCACCTTGACGCCCTTCCCGCCCGTGAGGCCGGCGGGCTTGATCGCCAGGTCGCCGTCGTAGTCGTCGACGAAGTCGCACGCGGCCTCCATGTCGTCGAAGGTCTCGAAGTCCGGACAGCCCGGGATATCGTGTTCCGCCATGAACCGGCGCTGGAACGCCTTGTCCGTCTCGATCCTGGCGTCTTCCTCCTTCGGTCCGAACGGATAGATTCCGGCCGCCTCGAGTTCGTCCGCGACGCCGGCCTCGAGCGGCGCTTCGGGGCCGATAACGGCGATCGTCGCGTCGACGTCCTCGGCGTATTCGACGACCGCCTTCGGGTTGGTCGTCTCGAGCGTCTCGAACTCGGTCGCGATCCGAGCGATCCCCGGGTTTCGGTTCCCCGCGCAAGCGTAGAGGTCGGCCTCGCTGTCCGCTAACGCGCGAGCGATGGCGTGTTCGCGGCCGCCGCCGCCGATCAGGAGCACGTTCTCTCGCATGGGAGATAGCGGAACGCACGAACCTGTAAACGTTGCTCTTTGATCGAGTGAATTGTATCCATACCCGTGTATATTTCAGACTTTCAGACGACGGTCACTGGAACGGGCGACCCACGGATGACGCCGTCTGCGAGGTTCTGCTCGAGTAATTTGCTCGCACCACTCCGGTCACGGCCGCCGACGACGATGTGGTCGACGTCGTGTTCGGTGGCGTACTGGTGGATCGCGCGTGGTGGATCACCTGCCGCTCGCGCCGTCGACAGCTGTCGGTCCTGTTCGATCGCCCGTTTTCGAGCCTGTCCCAGGACCGAGTCACCGTCCTCGTCGGGGGTCTCTTCTCCCGTCTCCTCGTCGGATACGACCGCCGTGTTCGTCCCGCCGTAGCCGTCCGCCGGTTCGAACACGTAGAGGATCGTAATCGCTCCTTCCGAGTACTCCGTCAGCGCGTACTCGAGTGCGGCGTGGGCGAACTCCGAGTCGTCGTACGGAACGAGAACGTGGGTGGTCATATCTTCCCTACCGACAGGATCTACAAGGTCGTAAGCGTTGCAGTGGCTGGTGGCAGGCAGTCGGTGAGTGCGCCCCAGTCAGGCGTAGAACAGCGGCGGCCGACGGTCGCCACCGTGCTCCTCGTCGGGCAAGTGGTCCTCGAGCGCGCTCACGTCCTCGGTCCCGAGCAACTGATCCAGCACGTCCACGGCGGCCCCGCGGTGTAGCGGCTGGTTGTCGTTCCCACACTGTTCGTCCATCACGCAGGCGGGACAGCCGCCGACGTTGCCGCAGTCGCAGTCCGCGATGAGGTCTCGAGCCCGCTGGGCGACGGCCTCGTAGTTCTCGTAAATCGCCCGCGCGAACCCGAGACCGCCCTCGATACCGTCGTAGATGAACCAGCCGCTCGCGGGAGTTCGCTCGAGGTCCATCGCGATCTCTCGCACCGTCGCCTCGGCGGCGGCGATGTTCTGGGGGGCGTCGTCCCCGCCCGTTGCAGTGCTGGGTCCGGCCCCCGGCCCCATCTCGGACGCCGCATCGGCACCCGCAGCGACCGCCTGATCGAGGTGCGAGTCGATCGTCAGCGTCGCGAGCCCGCCCAGATCCCGTTTGTCGACCATCAACTCGAGCGGCGCCACGCCGATCGTCGCGTGCTCGGCGGCGTGGAGCCCGCCCGCGTAGCCGAGATGGGCCGTTCCCGCGAGGCCGTCCTCGAGTTCCGGTACCGAGTGAGACCGGTATTTCTCTATCAGCGCGCGCTCGACGTGCTCGGGCACCTCGAGCCAGCACAGTTGCGTCTCCATCGAGAGCGGCGGATTCTCGGTCGGGATCGACTGCTCTTTCTTCTTGCCGCCGTGGATCGCGACCTTGTCGTAGGTGCCGTGGTAGACCAGCACCCGGCCGCGGCCGAAGTGCAGCGTGAAGTCGCCGACGTCACGGGACTCCTCCGAAACCGCGTCGAGGACGGTCACGTCGGTGCGCGTGCGCGTGTAGTAATCCACGTTCGTCGGCCGGAGCGTGACCGAGGGTCGGGGTGAGCCGTGATCGACGTCGGTGATCTCGTACTGCTGGCCCTGGTGGAGTCGGACCGCCCCTTCGTGGAAGTCCCGGAGGACGCGCTCCTTCGCGAGCGGTTCCATCTCCGGATCCGCCTTCGCGTCGACGCCGTCGGCGAGGACCACCTCGTACTCCTCGCCCGTCGTCGCGTACAGCGAGATGGACTGCTGTGGCCGCGGCGGCCCCGCGTAGGAGACGCCGGTCTCGAGCGCGCCGGTCAACTGCCCCGCGCGACGCCACATCTCGACGGCGCGTTCGAGGCGCTCGCGCTCGGCGAACGTCCCCGCATCCGCATCGTCGAGCGCGAGTTCGTCGGCCGCACACCGCAGGTGCTGGGCGAAGACGGCGTCGTTGTCGGTATTGACGACGGCGTCCTCGACGTCGTTCTCGAGCAGGTAGTCCGGATTGTTCACGACGTACTGGTCGAGCGTCCGGTGTTCGGCGACGAGGACCGAGAGGGCACGCTTCGCGCCCCGGCCCGCCCGCCCGATCTGCTGCCAGAACGACTGGCGCTGGCCGGGGTAGCCCAGCTGGACCGTCGCGTCCATCGCGCCGATATCGATCCCCAACTCGAGGGCGTTGGTCGAGGCGACGCCGTCCAGAATCCCGGTCTTGAGCTGGTGTTCGGTGCCGTGGCGCTTCTTCCGGGAGTGACCCGCGTGGTAGGGTTCGATCGCGCTTCCGCGGTCGGGATTCGTGTAGTACGGGTTGTCGTGGCGGTGTTTCGACGCGCGCTTGATCGAGAGTTCCGCGAGCTTTCTCGAAGGGGTGAACAGCAGCGTCTGGGCGTCCTGATAGGTCAGATGCGAGAGCAGCCGCGGGGCCTCGACGGTGGCGGGAACGCGCTCGACGACGGCGTCGTCCGCGAGGTCGTCGTCGGCTCCGATTCCGCTGTCGTCCGGTTCATCTCCGTCGCCGGTCCGGTTCGCTCGCCCGTCGTCCGCGTCCTCGCGGCTCACGTGTCGCTCGGCCCGCGTCGCTCCCGTTCGCGTATCCGAGGACTCGCTTCGCTCGTCCTCGCTCGCTCGAGGCGGCGGATTCCAGAGCACCAGATCCCGCGGCCCCGCCGGGGAGCCGTCCTCGTCGACCACGGTGACGGACTCGTCGATCAGCGCCGCGGAGTGTTCGCCGGGATTACCGATCGTCGCGCTCGTGAGGACGTACCGGGGATCCGCGTCGTAGTAGCCGAGCACGCGTTTCAGCCGCCGAACGATCCAGGCGACGTGCATCCCGTGGACGCCGGTGTAGGTGTGGGACTCGTCGATCACGACGAGATCGCACGACGAGAGAAACCGCGCCCAGCGGTCGTGATCGTGCAGGTAGGTGTTCACGCCCGCGAAGTTCGTGATGACGACGTCGGCCTCCTCGCGGATCCGCTTACGGTTCTGTCCGCGTTCGGTGTCGCCGTCGTAAACTCGGACCGTGATCTCGAGGCCCAGATCGTCGTAAAGGTCGTTCAGGCTCCGTTCCTGATCCCGGGAGAGGGCTTTCGTGGGATACAGGAGATACGCAGTGGAGGTCTCGCCTCGAGCCTTCGCTGCGAGGTAGTTCCGCGCGATCTGGAGCGCGTAGACCCGGGTTTTCCCGGAGGAGGTACTCGTTGCGACGCAGACGTGCTCCTCGCGTGCGAGCGCCTCGAGGGCGTCGGCCTGATGCGTGTAGAGGTCGTGCTCGAGCGGCCCCGCGAGTTCGGGGCGAAGCACGTCCGCGCTCGGAACGGTCGACGCGGGTTGCCCGGGTCGCTCGAGGAGCGAAATGTCGCCGGGTGCCCGGTAGCCGGGGTAGGTGTCGACCAGTTCGTCGCCGGTGATCGGGACATCCGCCGCTTCGTCGGGGTGTTGCTCGCTCATGGATTAGAAATCGCTCAGTCCGGTCTGTTCGCTGTCGTTCGTGTTGCTCGAGGGACGGTCCGTCGTCCGCGTTGCTGTCTCGTTCGAGGTGTCCGTGCTCGCTCGAGTCGACTCGTCGTGACGCTCGTCGCGTTCGACGACCGAGGTCGAACCCGCCTCCGGCGCATCCAGAAGCCGCTCGTAGACGTGCCACAGCGCCCGGCAGTCGTCCTCGCAGTAGGCCTCGTGGCGATCCCACTCGAGTGGCTCGCCCGTCCGCACGAATCGCTGATACGCGGCGGCTGTCCGGGCTCCGTCGAGGCCGGTACCTGCACTTTCGTAGCCGAGCGCGTCCGAAACGGCCTCGAGTTTGTTCGTCCGCCCGGGGAGCAGCGCGTTCTCGTTTCTCGCGGCCCAGAGATAGAGGTCGAATTTGGGGATCGATTCCCACTCGTCGGTGTAGTAGGGGACGTGGCGGGCGATGAAGGCTCCGAGGTGGCGGTAGTCGAAGCGCCAGCCGTTCCACGTGAGCAGGGCCCGGTTCGGATGGACGCCCAGCAACCAGTCGCAGAAGGCCTCGAGCACCGATCCCGGATCGGACGGATCGTCGCGCTCGACGAACGCGCGGTACTCGTCCGTCGCGGGATCGTAGACGCCGACCTGCCAGATGATCGTCGGCGAGAGACCGTCGGTTTCGATGTCGACGCAGAGCGGCGGCGTGTGCCAGTCCTGACCTGGCAGCGACTCGTCCGTGAGCCGACGCGGCTCGCCCGTCTCGAGGACTCTCGCGTGGTGGTGCATCGTCTGCGCTCCCTTGGGACCCACGCCAGGGCAGTCGGCGAGCGTTTGGACGGGCGTCTCGAGTAGGTCCGCGCGTGTCGTCACTCCCCGTTCGGCGAGTCGCTCGGCCGTCTTCGGTCCGATTCCGGAGACGGCCTCGAGGCCGAAATCGGTCACCTCGTGCGTCTCGACGCGTTCGACGCCGTCGGCGGTGAGCGTCAGGCTCGCGATGGAGTGCCGTTGGTTGTACCCTTCGACGGGACCTGTCCCCTGGACGCGGACGGAGACACAATCGTCGTCGAGTGGCTCGAGGCCGCCGATCAGATCGTGATCGACGGCCCGGACCGCGCCGGTGTCGGGCTCGAGGTGCCACAACTCGTCGTACCCCGCGGGCTCGCTGCCCGTCAGCACGGTCGTGACTCGACCGGCCGGTACCGCCGAGGCGAGTGTCGCTGCACCCTCGAGGGTCGTCTCGAGAGCCGTCGGACGCACGGTCGTCGTCACGTCGTCGCAGACGAGCGCGGCGAGCGTCGAGTTCGGAGCGTCGAGGTCGCTCGAGACGGCGTCGGGATTTGCACGGAGGGATCTGACTCCTGCGCTCACGGCGATCTCGAGTCCCTCGTTGCCGATCGCCTGCCGGCAAAGTGAACCGTCACCGCCGGTCTCCAGCGGCGGGTGGAACGCCGGCGCGTCGAATACTCCGCGAGCCCGAGCGAACGCCTGTGGCTCGCGGGCCGGTCCGAGCACCCAGACGGCGTCGGGGTCGAGGGTCGTATCGAGATCCTCGAGCGTCGCGACGGGCCGGTCGGCGATCGCCGAGGGTGGCAGGGCGAGGAGGGTCGCGCCGTCTCGAGCGGTCATCGCTCGTCGGAACGCGCGGCGTAATAAAGAGGGTTTGGACACCGGGGTGAAAGTGAACACACTGAAATAAGCTGACAAACTAAAGACTTAAGTGCACAAGATTTTAGTCCGGGACTTCGAATGGCGCGACAATGCAACAGTACCTCGATCTCGTCGACGCGGCGCTTAGCGGGGGCACCTACAAGCCCAACCGGACCGGCGTCGACACGATTTCCTCGTTCAGCGAGCACTACGAGGTCGATCTGCAGGAGGGATATCCCCTGCTGACGACCAAACAGATGGACGGCTACCGCTGGAACTCGATGCTCCACGAGGTTTGCTGGTATCTCTCCGGGGAGGAGCACATCCGAACTCTCCGCGAGGAGACCAAGATTTGGGACGCGTGGGCCGACGACGAGGGCAAACTCGACACCGCGTACGGTCGGTTCTGGCGACGGTATCCGGTTCCCGAACAGGGAGCGCAACTCGAGGGCGAGTCCTGGCCCGACGAGTCCCACCGGTGGGTCACCGAGGAGGAAGACGATCGTCGGACGTTCGACCAGCTCCAGTACATCGTCGACACGCTCTCAGATTCGCCGAACTCGCGCCGACTCGTGGTCAACGCCTGGCATCCGGCCAACGCGGCGGTCTCGACGCTGCCGCCCTGCCACTATTCGTTCGTCTTTAACGTGCAGGGCGACCGGCTGAACTGCCACCTCACCCAGCGCTCGGGCGACATCGCGCTCGGCGTCCCGTTCAACATCGCGGCCTACGCGCTGCTGACGAAGGTTGTCGCCCAACAGACCGGCTTCGAGCCCGGGACGTTCGCGCATACGGTCGTCGACGCACACGTCTACTGCGGCCGGGGCGCGCGCGGAGCGTGGTACGCCGACAACCTCGAGGCGCTCCAGTCTCGGCTCGACGACGCCGACAGTAGCGAGAACTACCTCGCGGTCCGCGAGTGGCTCGAGTCCGAGGCCCCCGCCGAAGCCGAGGGCGACGAACGCCTCGATCACGTCCCCGGCCTGCTCGAGCAACTGTCCCGCGAGCCGCTCGAGCGACCGACGCTCGAGGTCGCGGAGACGTCGATCGACGAACTGAGCTACGAGGACGTCGAGTTACGGGACTACGAGTCTCACGACGGACTCGAGTTCGCGGTCGCAGAATGAGCGAGAACGAAGCCACACGGCTGGAAACCGACCGCGAACTCGTCGGCATCGTCGCGGTCGCCGAAAACGGCGTCATCGGAAAAGACGGGGACATGCCCTGGCACATCCCCGACGACCTGCAGCACTTCAAGGAAACGACGATGGGCCATCCGATCATCATGGGTCGGGTGACCTACGAGGGAATTCTCGAGGCCCTCGGCGAGCCGCTCCCCGGTCGGACGACGATCGTCTTGACGGGACGGGACCTCGAGACACCCGAAAACGCCGTGATCGCGGGCGATCTCGAGGACGCACTCGAAAAAGCGGAACGAGCCGCGCGCGAGCGCCACGGCGACACCGACCGGATCTTCGTCGCGGGCGGCGCGACCGTCTACGACCAGTTCCTTCCCGCGCTGGATCGCCTGATCGTGACCGAAATCGCGGATGACCCCGACGGAGACACCCGGTTTCCCGACTGGGATCGAGAGGCGTTCGACGAAGTCTCTCGAGACGACCGCGACGGATTCGCGTTTCTCGAGTACAGTCGTCTCGAGTAAGCCCTTGCATCCGGTTTTCCATCGTCCGCCACCTCCGGTAGCCAATCGTTCCGCCGAAGTAATCAGACCGAAGATACATCATCCTCATTATTATATAAACACATACCAATACCCGTCAAATACGGGGCGTTGATGTGTTCTACAGCGGATTCTCGGGAGATTCAAAACCCCCCGGTTCGAAGTCCTCCTATGGCAACTGATGAGTTCTCGGAGGCGATCCGGGAGTTCGAACACGACGGCGAGACGTACAAGATGGCCGACCTCACCGTACTCGAGGAGCAGGGCCTCTGTGACCTTGAGAAACTGCCGGTGAGCATCCGCGTGCTGCTCGAGGCAGTCCTCCGAAACGCGGACGGCGACATGATCTCGGCGCAGGACGTCGAAAACGCGGCGTCCTGGCAGCCCGACGTTCCCGACGTCGAGGTCCCCTTCCAGCCTTCCCGCGTGGTTCTCCAGGACCTGACCGGCGTTCCGGCGGTCGTCGATCTGGCCGCGCTGCGCTCGGCTGCAGACCGTGCCGGTAAGGACCCCTCGGTCGTCGAACCCGAGGTCCCCTGTGACCTCGTGATCGACCACAGCGTGCAGGTCGATTACTTCGGCAGCGA
This sequence comes from Natronorubrum halobium, assembly GCF_051351675.1. Classification (NCBI taxonomy): domain Archaea; kingdom Methanobacteriati; phylum Methanobacteriota; class Halobacteria; order Halobacteriales; family Natrialbaceae; genus Natronorubrum; species Natronorubrum halobium. Next base: position 2,881,909 of record NZ_CP195595.1, on the reverse strand, counting down.
GGACGCCTACGAACAGAACGTCGAACTCGAATACGAGCGAAACGAGGAGCGCTACCGCGCGATCAAGTGGGCTCAGCAGGCCTTCGAGGACTTCAACGTCGTGCCGCCGGGAACCGGGATCGTCCACCAGGTCAACCTCGAGCACCTCGGGAAAGTCGTTCACGCACGCGAGGGGGACGGGGAGCAGTGGCTCGTGCCCGACACGCTCGTCGGCACGGACAGCCACACCCCGATGATCGGCGGTATCGGCGTCGTCGGCTGGGGCGTCGGTGGTATCGAAGCGGAGGCGGCCCTCCTGGGGCAGCCGATCACGATGACGCTGCCCGAAGTCGTCGGCGTCAAACTCACCGGGGAACTGCCGGAGGGTGCGACCGCGACCGACCTCGTGCTCCACATCACCGAGAAGCTCCGCCAGGTCGGCGTCGTCGACAAGTTCGTCGAGTTCTACGGCCCCGGCGTCTCGCAGCTCTCGGTCGCGGATCGCGCGACCATCGCGAACATGGCCCCCGAACAGGGCTCGACCATCAGCATGTTCCCCGTCGACGACGCGACGCTCGACTACCTCGAGCTGACCGGCCGCGACGAGGACCACATCGAACTGGTCAAGGAGTACCTCGAGGCCCAGGGTCTCTTCGGCGAGCACGATCCCGAGTTCACCGAGGAAGTCGAGTTCGACCTCGGCTCCGTCGAACCCAGCCTCGCGGGTCACAAGAAGCCCCACGCCCGCATTCCGATGGGTGACCTGGACGAGCACTTCCCGACGCTGCTCGCTGAAGAAGGTGTCATAGATTCGGGAGCCGCCGAGAGCGACGGCGGACTCGTCGCCAAGGAACAGCCCGGCCTCGACGAGAAGATCCCGGTCACGCTCGAGGACGGGACCGAGGTCGAGATCGGCCACGGCTCCGTCTTGGTCAGCGCGATCACCTCCTGTACGAACACCTCGAACCCGTCGGTGATGGTCGCCGCGGGACTGCTCGCACGCAACGCGCTCGAGCAGGGACTCGACGTCCCCGAGTACGTCAAGACCAGCCTCGCACCCGGCAGCAAGGTCGTCACGGAGTACCTCGAGCAGGCCGACCTGCTCGACGACCTCGAGGGCCTGGGCTACCACGTCGTCGGCTACGGCTGTACGACCTGTATCGGCAACGCCGGACCGCTGGCGGAGCCGATCGAAGCCGCCATCGACGAACACGACCTCTGGACGACCAGCGTCCTCTCGGGTAACCGTAACTTCGAGGCTCGGATCCACCCGAAGATCCGCGCGAACTACCTCGCCAGCCCGCCGCTGGTCGTGGCGTACGGCCTCGCGGGCAAGATGGACATCGACCTCGAGAACGAGCCGATCGGCACGAACGACGACGGCGAGGAGGTCTTCCTCGAGGACGTCTGGCCGGACCCGGAGGAGGTCCGCCGGACGATCCACGACAGCGTCTCCTCCGAGCTATTCAAGGACAAGTACGCGAGCGTCTTCGAGGGCGACGACCGCTGGGAAGCGCTCGACGCACCTACCGGCGACGTCTACGACTGGGATTCGGAGTCGACCTACATCCGCGAACCGCCGTTCTTCCGGGACTTCCCGCTCGAGGAGCCCGGCGTCGAGGACATCGCGGACGCGCGCTGTCTGCTCACGCTCGGAGACACCGTCACGACCGACCACATCAGCCCCGCGGGGCCGTTCAGCGAGGACCTCCCCGCCGGCCAGTGGCTCGCAGAGCGCGGCGTCGAAGCCTACGAGTTCAACACCTACGGCTCCCGCCGCGGGAACCACGAGGTCATGATGCGCGGCACCTTCGCGAACGTCCGCATCGAGAACCAGCTGCTCGACGGCAAGGAGGGGGGCTATACGATTCACCACCCGACTGGTGAAGAGAGCGAGGCGCGAAGCGCCTCGGAAAAGACGAGCGGCGAACAGAGTGAGCCGGGAGTCACCACCGTCTTCGAGGCTTCCGAGCGCTACCGCGAGGAAGAGACACCCCTCATCGTCATGGCCGGCGAGGAACTCGGGACCGGCTCGAGCCGCGACTGGGCCGCCAAAGGGACCGACCTGCTCGGCGTTCGTGCAACGATCGGCCAGAGCTACGAGCGCATCTACCGCGACAACCTCGTCGGGATGGGCGTCCTGCCCCTGCAGTTCGAGGAGGGCGAGGGCTGGGAGGAGCTCGGATTGGATGGCTCGGAATACTTCGAGATCAACGGGCTGGACGACGGCCTCGAGCCGAACGCCGAACTCACCGTCGTCGCCGAGGACGACGAGGGCAACACGACCGAGTTCGACGTGACCGCACAGGTCGGCACGCCTGCGGCCGTCGAGTACGTCGAGAACGGCGGCGTGCTCCACCTCGTGCTCCGACGCCTGCTCACGGAATAGAGCGGTAGCGGACTCGAGGCGCCGGTTTGATTTTTGGTTCGATAATCGCGTAGAACTGTTGAGCTACCGTGCGGTGGCGCGCGCTGATTCGCGGCTCACTCTTCGTTCACCGCGAATCGGTGGTGTGCGAGGTCGTCGCGAGTAGCGCCGGACCTTTGGTCCCCCGGACCGTGCGATGGGCGCGGAGCGCCCGTAAGCAGATGAAACGAGCGACTGCTCGGAAGGCGCGGAGCGTTCTCGGACCCATCGCGCTGTAATCTCTCGGATAAAGCGGATTACGAGCGTTTTAACGGAGGAAATGACCCGGTTAGTCACAGTGAATGCCGTATTAAATTAGCGGATTTCAAATAGGCACGAGAAAACTATGACGGAAGCTCTCCTCCCTAGGTGGGAGGTGCCACAACCGATGCAAGACCTCGATCACACTCGACGGACAGCGCTCAAAGTACTCGCCCTCCTCGGTGTCGGTGCGACCGGTAGTTCCGGCGTCGCGGCGGCCGACGAACACCGCGATGACGCCCCTCGTGACGACGAGCATCCAGCCCCCTCCGATCTCTTCGTCGCGCACCTTGAGCCGCAGGAAGACGTCGAAACGGACGCGGGAGGAATAGCGATCGTTCAGGAGCGTCACGATGGGCTCAAATTCGTCGTTGAAGTCTCGAACCTCGAGAACACGATCATGGGGCACATTCACGAGGACGAGGTTCTCGGACCGATCGCCGTCTGGCTGTACGACTTCGGGACGCAGGACGAACGGCTCGAGGAAGGACGATTCTCCGGCATCTTGGACGTCGGGACGATCACCGACGAGGTCATCGCGGAGGGACGCGTGCCGGAGGCAGAATCGGAGACCGTCGAAGAATTACTCGGAAAGATCGACGCCGGTGAGGCGTACGTGAACGTCCATACCCAGGAGCATCCCGGCGGCGCAATTGCCGGGCCTCTCGTCCCGTTCGAGCCACCGAGCATGATGCGCCCTGGCGATCATGACACTGATTTCGAATCCGAACCCGATACCGACGAGCCAACCAATGACTCCGATACCGACGAGCCAACCAATGACTCCGATACCGACACGTACGGCTGACAGCGGCACAAACAGGGTTCTGTGACACCGCCACAGATCAGGACGATGTCCAGTTCCCGAGCCGAAGAGAATTTTTGAGCGATCCGATTCACTCGGCACTTCCTTCGAAACGACTGCCTCCTGTCGTCGACGGACGACCTCGAGCATCGCACACCGACCTTTTACACCGCCCAACCGTAGGGAGACCCATGAGCGATCCCACCACCCGAAATCGGCTCGACGAGGAGGAGAGCCCGTATCTGCGCCAGCACGCGGACAACCCCGTCAACTGGCAGCCGTGGGACGAACAGGCCCTCGAGGCGGCCAGGGAACGCGACGTGCCGATCTTCCTCTCGATCGGCTACTCGGCGTGTCACTGGTGCCACGTGATGGAAGACGAGAGCTTCGCGGACGACGAAGTCGCGGAGATGCTCAACGAGAACTTCGTCCCGATCAAGGTCGACCGCGAGGAGCGCCCGGACGTCGACAGCATCTACATGACCGTCGCCCAGCTCGTCACCGGTCGTGGCGGCTGGCCCCTCTCGGCGTGGCTCACGCCCGAGGGCAAGCCCTTCTACGTCGGGACCTACTTCCCGAAAGAGGCCAAGCGAGGCCAGCCCGGCTTCCTCGACGTCCTCGAGCAACTCGTGAACTCCTGGGAGCAGGACCGAGACGAGGTCGAGAACCGCGCCCAGCAGTGGACCGACGCCGCGAAGGACCGACTCGAGGAGACGCCCGACTCCGTGGCCCAGGCGGAGCCACCCTCGAGCGAAGTGCTCGAGACCGCGGCCGACGCAGCCCTCCGAAGCGCCGACCGGCAGCACGGCGGCTTCGGCTCCGGCGGGCCGAAGTTCCCCCAGCCCTCCAGACTCCACGTCCTCGCCCGCGCGTACGACCGGACGGGCCGCGAGCAGTTCCGTGAGGTGCTCGAGGAGTCCCTCGACGCGATGGCCACGGGCGGGCTGTACGACCACGTCGGCGGCGGCTTCCACCGCTACTGCGTCGATCAGGACTGGACGGTGCCCCACTTCGAGAAGATGCTGTACGACAACGCGGAGATTCCGCGCGCGTTCCTCGCGGGCTACCAACTAACGGGCGACGACAGATACGGCGAAGTGACCGAGGAGACCCTCGAGTTTGTCGACCGGGAGCTGACCCACGACGAGGGCGGCTTCTTCAGCACGCTCGACGCCCAGAGCGAGACGGAAGACGGCGAGAAAGAAGAGGGCGTCTTCTACGTCTGGACGCCGGACGAAGTCGAGGACGTCCTCGAGAACGAAACCGACGCGGAACTGTTCTGCGTCCGGTACGACATCACCGAGTCCGGCAACTTCGAGGGAGCGAACCAGCCCAACCGCGTCCGTTCGATTCCGGACCTCGCCGACGAGTTCGACCTCGGGGAAGACGACGTCGAGCAGCGACTCGAGTCCGCCCGCGAAGCACTGTTCCAAGCCCGAGAACAGCTCCCGCGACCGAACCGCGACGAGAAGGTGCTGGCGAGCTGGAACGGCCTGATGATCAACACCTGCGCCGAGGCAGCGCTCGTCCTGGGCGAGGACGACTACGCCGACATGGCCGTCGACGCTCTCGAGTTCGTTCAGGATCGGCTCTGGAACGAAGACGAGCAGCGGCTCTCTCGCCGGTTCAAAAATGGGGATATCAAAGTCGGCGGCTACCTCGAGGACTACGCCTTCCTCGCCCGCGCTGCCCTCCGGTGTTACGAGGCGACCGGAACCGTCGACCACCTCGAGTTCGCGCTCGACCTCGCGCGCACCATCGAGGCCGAGTTCTGGGACGAGGGTCGAGGAACGCTCTACTTCACGCCCGAGAGCGGCGAGTCGCTCGTCACCCGGCCCCAAGAACTCGACGACCAGTCCACGCCCTCGGCGACCGGCGTCGCGGTCGAGACGCTACTCGCGCTCGACGGCTTCGCGGACGGCGAGGAGTTCGAGACCATCGCGTCGACCGTCCTCGAGACCCACGCCAACCGCATCGAAGCGAACGCGCTCCAGCACGCCTCGCTCTGTCTCGCCGCGGATCGGCTCGAGGCGGGCGCCCTCGAGATCACCGTCGCCGCCGACGAACTCCCCGACGAGTGGCGCGACCGATTCGCCGAGCGGTACTATCCCGACCGGCTGTTCGCGCTCCGGCCGCCGACCGCGGAGGGACTAGAGGACTGGCTCCACCAGTTAGGTCTCGAAGAGGCCCCCGCGATCTGGGCCGGCCGCGAGGCTCGCGACGGCGAGCCGACGCTGTACGTCTGTCGGGATCGGACGTGTTCGCCGCCGACGCACGACGTAACGGACGCACTCGAGTGGCTGGGTGACGAGGGTGACGCTGTCGAACCGGATAGCGCGTCGCCCGACGACCCGGAGAGTCCGTTCTAACGCCGCTCGCTGCTATCACTCGAGAGAAGACGAACCGACGGTACCGAAACGGCGATATCGAGACGGGCCTACAGTTCTTCCTCGAACTGTTTGGCCAACCAGATCGCCGGCGGGAGATCCTCCGACTCGACGAATCGCGTAATCTCCTCGCCCTCGTCGGTCTCGACTACGACCGTCGGGATGTACTCGATGTCGTACTCCTCGACGCCGGGTCCCTGCTTGTCCTCGTCGAGCGCGAACTCCTCGATTCGGTCCTCGGGGACGTTCGCCGCCTCGAGTGCGGCACCGAGATCCGGCAGGAGTTTCCGGCAGTCCTTACACCAGTCGCCCCCCCAGACATTGTACACCAGTTCGTCGTTGTGCGCTTCGAGCGTGTCGACAGCCTCCTGGTAGGACGCTTCGTCCCAGGTTGGATTCGGCTGCATGGTCTCGAGACTCATACTCGGAGGTAGTGAGTCCGGGGGCTTAACGGCGGTGTTTCGGGCAGGGGAGTTCGCTCGTGCCCTCGGGTCCCGTTCAGTACTAAAACCGGCCGTCTTCGAGTGCGATGTGAACGACCCTCCTCGAGTGAAAAACAGTGATAGCTCGATCGACCATCCGAAGCAATTTTCACACTAACCGCAAACATTATAACTATGGTATTCGACTCGACCGCTCACGCGGATCACGAGCAGGTATCGTACTTCACGGACCCCGAAACAGGGCTGCAGGCGATCGTCGCGATCCACGATACGACGCTCGGACCCAGCCTCGGCGGGACGCGAATGCTCGATTACGCGTCCGAGGATGCCGCTCTCGAGGACGTCCTGCGACTCTCTCGGGCGATGACGTACAAGGCCGCCGCGGCCGACCTCCCGCTGGGCGGCGGAAAAGCGGTAATCCTCGGTGACCCCGACGAGAGCAAAAGCGAGGCCCTGCTCGAGGCGTACGGCCGGGCCGTCGACTGTCTCACGGGTCGATACATCACGTCGGTCGACGTCAACTCCGGCGTCGAGGATATGGACGTTATCGCTCGAGAAACCGACCACGTCGTCGGGACGAGCGACGGATTGGACGATCCGTCACCGATCACGGCTCACGGCGTCTTTCACGGGATTCGAGCCTGCGCGGAGTCCGTTTACGGGACGCGGTCGATGGCCGACCACCACGTCGTGATTCAGGGGCTCGGCAAGGTCGGCCGATCGCTCGCCGAGGAACTGCTCGCCGACGGGGCCGCGGTGACAGTTACCGACGTCGACGACGACGCCGTCGATGCGTTCGCACGGGAGTACGACGTCGAAACCGTCGAGCCGGATGCAGTCTACAGCCGGTCCTGTGACGTCTTCGCACCCTGTGCTATCGGCGGTGTGATCAACGACGACACGATTCCCCGACTCGACTGCGACATCGTCGCGGGCGGGGCGAACAACATCCTCGCCGAACGACGGCACGCGACCGTCCTCCGGGAGCAAGATATCCTGTACGCACCGGACTACGTGATCAACGGTGCCGGTCTGATCACGGTCGCGAAGGAGTATTTCGGCGGCACCCGCGAGGAAGCCTACGAGGAGGCGGCCGCGATCGGTGACCGACTGCTCGAGATGATCGAACTCGCCGACGAGCGGGACACGACGGTGCTCGAAGCCGCCGACGCGTACGCCGAAAACCGCATCGAAGGGGGCGAACGGACGTCGACTACTCCGCTGTAACTCGAGGGAACGGGGCGCTCGCGTGGCAGTCGTTCGCTGCGCTCGCTCGAACGCGGTCTTTCGCTCGTCGCCGCGATCACGTTTCGAGACCCTGTCGACCCGGACATTCGATACACCGGCACGTCCTGCCAGTGTCCAGCATCGGTTTATGCCTCGAATCCTTACGGGTTGCCAATGAAAGGGAGCATCCTGGACACGATCGGCTCGCCGCTCGTCCAGGTCGACTCGCCGGAGGGCGCGACCGTCGCCGCGAAGGTCGAATCCTTCAACCCCGGCGGCTCGGCCAAGGACCGGCCGGCCCTCCAGATGATCCGGGCGGCCGAACGCGACGGCACGATCGAACCCGGCGACTGGCTCGTCGAACCGACCAGCGGGAACACCGGTATCGGCCTCGCGCTGGTCTGTGCGGCCCGGGACTACGACCTGACGATCGTCATGCCGGCGGACAAGTCCGAAGAGCGTCGCCGGATCATGGCCGCCTACGGCGCCGAACTCGAACTGGTCGACGGTAACATGGAGACCGCCCGCGCACGCGCCGACGAACTCGAGGCCGAAGGGGCGATCCAGTTGGGTCAGTTCGAGAACCCGGCGAATCCGGAGGCCCACTACCGGACGACCGGTGCGGAGATCGTCGAGCAAGTCGACGACCGCGAGATCGACGCGTTCGTCGCGGGCGTCGGCACCGGCGGCACGATTTCGGGCACCGGCCGTCGACTCCGCGAGGAGTTCCCCGAGATGGACATTATCGCGGTCGAGCCGGCCACGAACGCCGTCCTCTCGACGGGTGAAGCCGGTGACGACGACTTCCAGGGAATGGGGCCCGGGTTCGTTAGCAACAACCTCGATCTCGATCTGATCGACCGCGTCGAGACCGTCGAACTCGAGTCGGCCGAAGCCGAGTGTCGCCGACTCGCCCGCGAGGAGGGCGTCCTCGTCGGCCAGTCCAGCGGCGCGACGAGTCTGGTCTCCCAGCAGATCGCTCGCGAAATCGCCGAACCCACCCTCGACTGTCCGGAGGTGCCGGGGGCGTTCGACGAACCGGCCGCCACGCCGGAACCGGACGGCGGCGAACGACTCGACGACTGCCCGCTCGTGGTGACCATCTTCTGGGACAGCGGCGAGCGATACCTCTCGACGGGGCTGTTCGACTGATACGGTTTGCTGTAACGATTTACCGGTGCAACCGCAGGACGGTCGCGGTTGCACCGGAAATGACTTACAGCAGACCGTATGATGCCTCGAGCGGATCGAAAACCGCCGACTGACGAGCAACGAACCCCGAGCCGTGAAGCGAAAATCGCTCTTTCACCTTGGCCAACGTACTTTACCCGTCTCCGTGTGTGTCTCTCGTAATGACTGAACAATCCAGACGGACGCTCCTCTGTGCCGGCGCCGGACTGTTCACCCTCGCAGCCGGCTGTCTCGACGATACCGGCCTCTCGACGGGCAACGGCGATGACGATACCGGTGGGAACGAATCGGGATCCGGCGGGAACGGCACTGAACCCACCGCTACCGGTGACCTCGAGTCCTCGGACAACGTTTCCTTCGATCACACGGAGGTGCCGACGGAGCCCGAGGCGACGTTCGTCGCCAGCGAAGACCGTGCTGACGGCTGGCTCGACGAGCACGCGTTCGACGACGACGCGATTTCCGAATTCGTCGAGGAGACGCCGTTCGAGCAGTCGGTGCTGATCGCTCTCGAGGCCGACGCACCGAACCTCTGCTACGGACTGACACTCGAGGACGTCACGCTCGAGGAGGCCGACGACGCAGGCGACGCCCGACTCTCTATCGAGGCTGCGGTGACCGACGACTCGGGCGACGACGAGATGTGCGGACAGCAACTGACCGCCGTCGGCCAACTCGTCCGCGCGACGTTCGACGGCGAGCCCGCGACCGGCGCGTCGGTGACGATCGCCGATTCCGACGGGGAGACGCACGATATCGATATCGACGTCGAGAGCGACAGTGACGACTCCTGAGCGCGATTGACTGGTTCTAGAAGGCCGAGTAACGACACCGATCGACGGTCGACGACCAGCGACTGACGATCGACGATCCTCAGGGAGCGTGTTCGGCTTCGGTGAGCCGAACGACGAGCGTCTCCTCGACGTCGCGGAGATCGTACTCGGGGAGTTCGCCGTCGGTTCGACGGACGTACAGCGGTTCGACGAGTCGCCACTGCGAGCCGACGAACCCGGCGGAATCGCTCGAGTCGGTGTCGTCAGCGCTCGAGTCGTCGTCATCCTCTTCGCTCGATTCGCTCGGCCGCTCTGACTCGCTCGAGCCGGCCGCTGCAGTCGCCGACCCTGCGGGGGTTCCACCGTCGCTCGCTGCGCTCGAGTCCGTCTCCCGCTCCAGTTCCGATCCGACTCGCTCGAGGCCGTAGATCTTGCAGAACTCGGCGGTTTCGGCCGGCTCGACGGCGCCGTTTCGGAGTTCCGAGGCGAGCGGCCGCGAGAGCCACTCGTCGTCGCTGATGCTTGGCTCCTGGACGAGGGCTTCGTCGACGAAGCGGGTGAGATACCAGTTCAGGTCGTTCAACAGCGAGATCGCAGCGCCGACGCTGACCGTTCGAAGGGCGATCGAGTTCTCGAAGGGGCGCTCGAGATCGTACGTCGCGAGCGCCTCGCGGGACGTCTCCCGGGAGAGGAGTTCGTACTGGAGGTTACAGTCGGCCGTCCCGATGAGACAGACGCGCGTCACTGGGTGCACCTCCGTGCGTCGGTGTAATGTGGGTTTCGCTCTCGCTAGCCCACCCGCAGTGTCCGGACCGCGTCACTCATACGGACTACTGTAAGTCATTTCCGGCGCAACTGCGATCCGTCTGCGGTTGCGCCGGTAAATCGTTACAGCAATCCGTATCAGTCGTCGCCCGCGAACCTGGCGATGTGATCGATGTTGAGGTTGCTGACCGGAACGTCCTGCCCGATCGTGAACTCGGAGGTCGCGCCGCAGTCGTAACATTCGATGACGATATCGGTTTCGTGAGCGAGAATCCCGGCGTCCGTGTCTCCGCTGCAGGCCGGACACGAAAGCCAGTCCTGAAATCGGTGATCGACGTCCTTCATACGCTTCTCTCGAGCGAGTAGTCCCTCGAGATCCGAATAGCCGGTCGTTGACCGGTCAATTCGCTTTTATGGGGTGGGCTACTCAGTCGAAATCCGCGACAGACGATAACAATACCCGCCGAAGGACCTTCTCGTTGCCTCGGCGAATTCGATCGGAGAGCGCTTGACGGGTGATGTCGAGCTCCGCCGCCAGTTCGTCGAGATCGGCCTCGCTCGGCGTCTCGAAGTAGCCGTTCCGGAGCGCGAGGACGAGCGCCTCGCGCTGTTCTTCGGAGAGGCCGAACCGGTGGCCGCGATCCGAGTCCTCGGTCAGCGTGTACGTTCGCTCGACGTGGACGGTGATGTCGTGGTCCGTCAGATAGTTGTAGAGCGTCGTGAGCTTCTCGTGGTCATTGAACCGCAGGCGGAACGTCCAGACGCCGTTCGCGCGGCCCTCGAGGACGGTCGCCTCCGTCGCAGCGATACCCGCCAGCAGGTCGTCGTCGTCGTGGTCCTCCCACTCGATGCGGTAGAGGCCGCTCTCGCCGACCCTGTCGACGGCGTACAGCTCCTTGACGTACTCGCTCTCTCGAACCGTCGCCTCGAACGACGGCAGGTCGTCGCCGGTCGCCCAGACGAACGGCATGACGTCGTTCTCGGTCGGGACGATGCGCTCGAGTTCGAGGAAGACGTTCGGCGTGCTCGACAGGGCCTGCCCGAGGACGAACTCCTCCGGTTCGATGGAGAACTCCAGAATGACGCTCATACCGATTCAACAGGTACCACCATTGTAGCAGTTGCTATCGTGGCGAAAAGCGGGCCTACGGCTCGACCAGTTCCGCGTTTCGCGCGGCCTCCTCGGCCCGCTCGAGCAGGTCGTCGGGTTCGGCCTCGAGGAGCGGCTCGAGGCGCGCGTTCGTCTCGACGCGGTCCGGTGCGACACGATTACAGCCGGCGTCGATCGTCGAGTCGGTGTAGGTGTCGATCGCGCGGGCTTTCGCGACGATGTCCTGTTTGTCCAGCGTCAGCAGCGGACGGTGGATGGGGAGGCGAGCGGTGCGACTCGTCACGCCGAGGTTCCGGACGGTCTGGCTGGACTTCTGGCCGACGGCTTCGCCGGTGACGATTCCGTTGGCGTCGACGAGTTCGGCCAGCGTCTCGGCGGCCCGGTAGAAGAAGCGTCGCAGGGAGAGCATCCGGCCTTGCTCCATCTCCCGGACCAGCAGATCGACGGTCTCGCCGCCGGGGATCTTGTACACCTGCATGTCGAAGTTGGGTGCGTATCGCGAGAGTTTCCGAACCGTCTCCATCGCGCGCGCCTCGTGGTCGATGCCGCCGTAGGCTCCGAGATCGACGTACGCGGGCACGACGGGACAGCCGCGTTTCATCATCTCGTAGGCCGCGACCGGCGAGTCGATGCCGCCGCTGACCAGCGCGATGACCGGCTCCTGGGCGCCGAGCGGGAGCCCGCCGGGTCCGGGGACGTGCTCGAGGTAGACGAACGCGACGTCCTCGCGCACCTCGACGCCGAAGGTGACGTCCGGATCGTCGAGGTCGACTTCGGGGTCAAACTCGTCCTCGACGGCCTCCCAGATGGCCGTCCCGCCCTCGCGTGCCAGCTCCTCGCTGTCGTAGGGGAGCGTCTTGTCGGATCGGCGGGCGTCGACCGCGAACGTCCCGCCGGTGTACCGTTCGCGGGCCGTTTCGACGAGCGTCTCGAGGATCCGTTCCTTGTCCGTACTCACGGTCAGCGCGGGACTCGCGGAGACAATGCCGAAGACGTCCGTTGCGGCCGCGGTCGCCTCCGCGACGGCGTCTTCGGTGGTGTGGATCAGCGGTCGGTTCCACCGCCGTTCGACCTCGCCGGGGATCGAGCGGTCGGCTAACGTGGCCTCGAGGTTCTCGACGAGGATCCCCTCCATATACCGCTTGACGGTGTTGCTCTTGGTGTTGACGTCCCCGTGACGGAGGAGGACGGTATCGGCTCCCGGCGGGTGCATAGGCGGAATAGACGGGCGGAGCTATAAGGGGATTACGAGGAGCGGACGAGACGCGAGTCCGCGGAATCGAGTCTCGTTCGCGGTCCGGATACGTCACGCGGCCTATCGCAGACCGGCAACTTTCCGGTAGGCCAGTTTCGGGAGCTGTCCGACGACCGCCGGAAAGGCGAGTCCGAGCTGGGCACTCACGTCCTGCATGTCCCAGTACGCGCGGTCGTCGACCAGTTTGCCGTCCTCGACGTGGACGATCGACATGCCGTTGATGCTCATTCGCCGATCGGTCGGTGGGATCCCGTCCATCGATCCGTCGTGGGTCGCCGTGAGCGTCCACTCGCAGAGAACGGCATCGTCGTCGGCGACGAGCGTGTCGATCCCGACGTAGAAGTCCGAAAAGGACGATTCGGTCTCGCGGAGGTACGCGGTAAACTCACGGGGGCCGCGAATCGGTTCCGAGAGTGTCGGATCCGCGTACGTAAACGATTCGGCGACGAACTCCGGTACTCGATCGAACTCGTGGTCCTGCCAGAGTGCAGTGACGTAGTCACGGACGAGGCGTTCGTTATCTTTGGCGGTAGCTTCTACTGACATCTGTCTCTCCTGACGCCCTCACCGTCGCTTGCAGGCTCTCGAGGAGCCAGTCAGGCAACGAGAACGTACGTATCTAGAGGCGTCCGGAAGTGTTAACTGTTACCGTGAAACAAGGTAGGGGGACCACACTAGTTACCCGGCCGATTCGCTGATCGTCGGACTCACCCGCCCGGTGTGAGAGTAGATCCCGACGACGAGGACGACGCCCGCGAGCATCGGCACGATCGCGCTGACGCCGTAGATAACTTCGAAACCGACGACGTCGACCAGCGGGAGCGAGACGAGCGGTCCGAGTCCGCCGCCGACGTCGCCGAGGACGTTGTTCGTCCCCATCGCGCGGCCGACGCGCTCCTCGGGCGTTAGATCTGCGAGCAACGCCGTGAGCGGCCCGCCGACGCCACCCTGTCCGGCGCCGATCAGGAGACACGCGAGAACCAGTACTTCGAAACTCGAGCCAACTGCCAGAACGACGAAGCCGACACACGACGTGATCAGGAAGGCGATCATGACGGGGACGCGTGCGCCGACCGAATCGCTCAGTGCGCCGCCGCCGAGCGTGAACACCGCGCCCGCCAGTACGGTCAGTCCCATCAGCATCCCCGACGAACCCTGCGCGTCGAGTCCGAAGATGGAGATCGCGCGGACGTCGAGCAACAACACGAGCGTCGAGAAGAGGACGCCGATGTACGCGAAGTAGAGCCCGAAGTTGACGAGACCGATCGTCAGCGCCGGGACACTCACGTCGACGTCCCAGGGCTTGACCGACGTCTGTTCGGCTTCGACGTGCGTTTCGGGGACGATCAGGTAGGCGATGATACTCGCGAGGCCGGCGAACGACGCGGCGAGAACAAAGGCTTCGACGTTCCCCCAGACGTCGCTGACGATGCCACCGAGGACGAGTCCGGCGGGAAAACCGAAGGTGATGCCCGCGCGGACGATGCCCATGCTGGTTCCTCTCGAGTCCGCCTCGCTCACGTCGGCGGTGATCGTGTACGCGGTCGCGAAGACGAGCGCGCTGCCGATCCCCCAGAGGATGCGGGCGACCATGAACCAGAACTCCGGTATCGTCGAGAGGATCGCGACGACGTACATGAACGTCGCCAGGCCCTCGATCGCCAGCCCCGCGACGAACGGCTTTCGAGTCCCGATCCGATCGACGAGGACGCCCGCGGGCGCGTTCGCGACGAGCCGTGTAAACCGGTTTGCGCTCAGAATGAGGCCGACCATGAAGGCCGAAATACCGAGCACTTCGCCCAGGTTCGGCAGGATCGGAAAGATGACGCCGCCGCCGAAGCCGACGAAGAAGGTACTCGCGACGACGGCGAAGACGATCCGATTCGAACCGGCTGAGGGGAGGTTCACTGGCGATCGCTCTCGAGTGCTATTTCGATTCGTAACTCACTAGACGACTAGCACGAGCGTGTGGCTGAAGGGTCTATCGAAACCGGAGATTCCCCGGAAACACCCCCATCTTCCCGGTGCGCTCCCGAGGTCGATCCGGCGACGTCGTACTCGGCCGCCCAATCCCAGTGAATCGGAGCCGGCTGTCGGATATATACCCCGCACCGTCGACAGAGCCAACGTAAATGCTCACACAGCGAGGGGATCGATTCTGGACCTACGAGGAACCGCTTCGGTTTCTCGGCGTCGACATCGGGCGAATTATGTCCGTTATGCGGCTCTCGAGCGGCGGGCTGTTTATTCAATCGCCGGCCGAACTGACTCCCGAACTGAACTCGGCGCTGGACGACCTCGGCGAGGTTCGGTTCGTCGCCCCGGCGAGCAAACTCCACGGGCACCTCCACATGGAACAGTACAGGGCGGCGTATCCCGACGCCGAACTGCTCGCTGCACCCGGACTGCCCGCACGGCGGCCCGACCTGCGGTTCGATCACCTGTTGGGCGACACGCCGGATCCGCAGTGGGGAACCGACGTCGATCAGGTGGCGATCGTCGGCCACCGGTGGCTCACCGAAATCGCCTACTTCCACCGGCCGAGTCGAACGGTTATCCTCGGCGACGTCGGCTTCCACATCGGCGACAGTAGCCCGTTGAAAACTCGCCTCGTGGCCCGCGCCCTGCGCGTCTACGAGCGGATCGGCCCGCCGGTCGAGTTACGCCTCACGATCCAAAACGAGGCCTCGTTCCGGCGCTCGATACGGGACGTCCTCGCGTGGGAGTTCGACCGCGTCGTTCCCGGCCACGGCGAGATCGTCGATACCGGCGGCAAACAGGCCGTTCTCGAGGGGTACGAGTGGCTGTTCCAGTGAGAAAACGAAGAACCCGACGTCCGCTTTCGCCGGTCAGAACGTCGTGAGTTCGCCGTCGATCACGCGACGCGTGATCTCGGTGACGTTCGCGAGTTCCTCGTCGACGATTGCCTCGACGTCCGCTTCGACGTCGCCGAGTGCGACGCCGTCTTCGGTGACGACGTGGACGTCGGCGACGTGTGGCTGGTCGATCGGACGACCGATTTGGGAGAGCAGACGCACCCGCAGGTCGCGGATGCCGTCGACCTCACCGACGACCTCGTCGGCGATTTCGGTCGAGAGCAGGTTGTAGATCTTCCCGATGTGGTTGACCGGGTTCTTGCCGCTCGTGGCCTCCATCGACATCGAGCGGTTGGGCGTGATGAGGCCGTTCGCGCGGTTCCCGCGGCCGACGGAGCCGTCGTCACCCTGCTCGGCGGAGGTGCCCGTAACCGTGAGATAGATCGAGCCCTCCTCGTAGTCGTCGGCCGTGTTGACGTGAACGTCGACCGCGCGGTCGGTGTGCTCGTTCGCGACCTCCTCGACGAACTCCCGGACCGATTCGACGGCATCGGCGTACGCGTCGAGATCGGCGATGTGCTCGTCGACCATCGCCGCCGCGACGGTGACGTCGATCTCGTCGCCCTCGCGTTTGCCCATGATTTTGACGTCCGTGCCGAGTTCCGGGTTCTCGTCGGCGTACTCGCCGTTGAGCCGGTGCTCGGCCTCGAGGACGATCTGTTCGGTCTCGGTCAGCGGCGCGTGGCCGACGCCGAAACTGGTGTCGTTGGCCATCGGGACGCTCACTGGGGCGGACGGCTCGTCACCGTCCGCCGAATCCGAGACGTCCTCGCCGAAGACCTCCTGCAGATCCCCGCTTCCCTCGCCGAGTTTGACGTCGACGACGATGTCCTCGCCGAACGTGAGCTGTGGGATCGTCTCCTCCAAGTACTCGCGTGCGGCGCGCAGCGCGATGGGCTCGGCGGGGATGGTCTGGCCCTCGTAGTGTTTGGTCGCGCGGCCGACGATCAGCAGATAGATGGGATCGACGACTTCGCCGCCGCCGAAGGCGGGTGCGGCCTCGCCGGCGACGAGTTGGGTCTCGTCGGTATTGAAGTGGAGCACTTCGCCCACGCGGTCGATGTACTCGCGGGCCAGTGCGCTGGCGACGGCCTCGGCGATGCCGTCACAGATCGAGTCCGGATGGCCGATTCCCTTCCGCTCGACGATCTCTACTTCCTGGTCTTCGACTGCCTGACGGTCGATCGGCTCGACCCGAATGTTCCGCTCGCTCATTACCGGGAGTTGGGTGACTGGCGTTCTATAACTTGCGGAAACAAAACCGAAACGAAAATGTCTGGAAGTAATACGGGTCGCCCGTCCGAACGCCGGGTAATCGCGCCGAGCGTCAGCCGGCGGTGTCAGGACTCGAGCAACAGCCCCAGATACGACGTCCGAAGCTGCTCGTCCGGATCGAGGTCGAGTTGCTCGAGGACGTCGTAGGCTCCCTCTCGCGCCGACTCGAGTTCGGCTTCCGTCTCTACGTCCCTTTCGACCTCGACGTACTCGCCGACGTCGTCGACCGAATCGAGCGTGATCGTGTAGCCGTCGAGGGCGAATCGCTCGCGTTCCTTGCGGACCGTCGCGGCCGCCTGGAAGCCGAGGTTCGTCAGCACGGCGTCCATCGTCTCGCCGTCGCCGACGGCCGTCTCGAACTCCTCGCGGCTCTTTGACTCCTCGTCTAGGAGTGGCCCTTTGTACGTAATGCGCGTCTCGTCGGTGCCGGCTTCGGGGTTCGACTCCCGGCGGATTCGCAGCGCTTCGTCCGTCTCGACGAACGAGCGGTGGGGCGCGTCGTAGTACGTATCCTCCTGGACGATAGCCCGCTCGCGGCTCCCGTCGTGGGCCTCGAGTCGGGTCCGGACCGCGTCGAGGTCGGCGGGGACCTTCACTTCGACTTCGTACATGGTCGAGACCACGGAATGCGGTCGGAAGAATCGGTCGCTCTCCGTCTCGCGTGAAAACGTGTACCTTAAATGTAGACGGCGGGACGTACAACGTATGACCGAGGAACAGGAGGCCGAGCTAGAGGAGCAGGCCGATGACGTTGATGCAGAAGTAGATGACGAGTCGGATGCAGCCGACGAGGACGGGCTGCAGCGCGGCGACTTCGTCGAAATCGAGTACACCGCGTACACCGTCGAGGGTGAACAGCTGGTCGACACGACCGACCCCGAAGTCGCCGAGGAAGAAGGCGTCGACGACCAGGGCCAGGAGTTCAAGCCGCGAACGATCGTCCTGGGCGAGGGCCACATCTTCGAAGGTGTCGAGGACGCACTCGTCGGCAGCGAGCCCGGCGACTCCGGCACCGTGACGATTCCCGCCGAAGAGGCCTTCGGCGAGCACGACCCCGACGACGTCCAGACCGTCAGCGCCGAGAAGATCGACGAGGACGACCGCTACCCCGGTGCGAACGTGCAGATCGACGGCCAGCAGGGCTACATCAGCACGATCATCGGCGGCCGCGCCCGCGTCGACTTCAACCACCCGCTTGCCGGCGAGGACGTCGAGTACGAGTTCGAGATCGTCGAGGAAGTCGAGGACCGCGAACAGCAGGCCGCCGGCCTGTTCGAGATGTACCTCGGCATGGAGCCCGACCTCTGGATCGAGACGGACGAGGTCGAAGAGGAGGTTCCCGTCGAACCCGACGAGGATGACGAGGACGCCGAGCCCGAGTTCGAGACCGAGACCGTCGAGAAGGAGACGGTCTACCTCGAGGCCACGCCCCAGATGACCATGAACCAGCAGTGGATGATGGGCAAACAGCAGATCGGTCAGGACATCATCGACAAGATCGGTGTCGACCGCGTCATCGTCCAGGAAGTCATCGATGGCATGGGCATGGGCGGCATGGGCGGCATGATGGGCGGTATGGGCGGCATGGGCGGCGGCGACATCGAGGAAGCGCTCGAGGACGCCGACGTCGACGCCGACGAAATCGTCGAAGAGCTCGAAGGCGCCGAAGAGTAAGCAGCTCCGGTTCGTTTTTCGCGGTTTTTGGTCGTCACCGAGAGTCGTTCCTGTCGAAACGTTCGAGCAGTCTCACGAGGGCAAGTATCCGTTCCAGCGACCTCATCGACCGATCAGTACAGTTCAAGGACGTATCACTGCGGTCGCGTCGCAAGCGCAGCACCCGCGAGCGGAACGCGGTTCGGAGGCCAAAGGCCGAGAACCGCGGAATTCCGAGCGGCCTTTTTAGCGTAGATTTTTGCGCTGAGAGGTGAGTGAGCGAAGCGAGCGAACCCGAGGCGCAAAAAGGTACTTCCGCAGGAGAAGTTGCCGATCAGGCGATATCCCGACTCGTGTCGATCGCCACCTCTTCCGTCAACTCGAGTTTGATCGCGTCGGTCGGCTGGGCGCCGCCGCGGAACTTGGGGATCGTCAGGTGGTTCTCGAGTTCGCTGCCGGCGGTCTCGGTTCGGAGGTCGAAGACGGCATCGGCGGCGTGGAACGTCCGCGTTCGGCCGACGGGGACGTCGTCGCCTTTCAGACAGTGTAGTACTGCGATCGAACTAGTATCGAGCATCTGGGACTTGAGTTCGTTGAGAAAGCTGACGTACTCGTCGGTGTCGGCGTCTTCCAGGACGTCCATCGTGTCGATGATGAGATTCGCGCCGTCGGGCAGCGCGCCGATGAGGCGGGTCGCCTCCTCGAGCGGGTTCTCGCTGGTGACGTGTCGGACGGTCGGACTCCCGACCTCGGAGGGGGAGGATTCGATCGCGTGGCGGATGGCGTCGTCGGAGCGCTCGGTCGAGAGATACAGGGTGCCGCGGGCGGCCGTGAGTTCGTACAGGAGGAGTTCGGACTGACTGGCTGGCTCGGCGGTGTACGCGACGATACACCCCGGCGGTAACCCACCGTCGAGTTTTCGATCCAGCACGTCGATCCCGGTATCCAGCCGACCGACCATACAATTGTGACCAGTAACCACAGAGCCCGCATAACTCTTTGGCTTCGGATCAATTCGCGGACGTGAGACAGTTACGATCGGGAACAGATTCGGGATCCGTTCCGTCGATTGACGGACTTCCCGCGACCCCGATACGCGGTGATTCGATGGGGTGCGACGGGACGCTGCACCGGGCGGGCGAACAGGCCGAACCGGCTGGCGCTACCGACGATGTCGAATGGAGAGATTCAAGGGGACGCCAAGAGCTAACACGAACGAATGCGCCACGATCACCTCATCACGAGCAAACAACTCTCGCGGGCGGACATCGAGACCGTCCTCGACCGGGCGGCCGAGATCGACGCCGATCCCTCGGCCGTCGCCGATCGTCACGCGAACCGATTGCTCGGCCTGCTCTTTTTCGAACCGAGTACGCGGACGAAGATGAGCTTCGAAACCGCGATGAAACGCCTCGGCGGCGACGTCGTCGACATGGGTTCGGTCGAATCCTCGAGCGTCAAGAAAGGCGAGACGCTCGCCGACACCGTTCGAGTCATCGAGGGCTACACCGACGCGCTCGTCCTGCGCCACCCCAAGCAGGGCGCGGCGACGATGGCCAGCGAGTTCGTCGACGTCCCGCTGTTGAACGCCGGCGACGGCGCGGGCCACCATCCCACGCAGACGTTGCTCGATCTCTACACGATCCGCGAGAACGCCGGACTGGACGACCTCACCATCGGGATCATGGGCGACCTGAAGTACGGTCGGACGGTCCACTCGCTGGCCTACGCGCTGACGAACTTCGACGCGCGCCAGCACTTCGTCAGCCCCGAGAGCCTCCAGTTACCCCGCGAGGTCGTCTACGACCTCCACCAGGCCGACGGCGGCGCCGGGATTCGCGAACACGACTCGCTCGAGGAGGTCCTGCCCTCGCTGGACGTGCTCTACGTCACCCGCATCCAGCGCGAGCGATTCCCCGACGAACAGGAGTACCAGAAGGTCGCCGGCGAGTACCAGATCGATATGGAGACGCTCGAGGCCGCGAGCGACGACCTGACGATCATGCATCCGCTGCCGCGGGTCGACGAGATCGCACCGGCGATCGACGAGACGGAGTACGCGGCCTACTTCGATCAGGCGCACAACGGGGTGCCGGTACGGATGGCGCTGCTCGATCTGTTCTTGCAAGAGGGAGGTGATGGCGATGAGTAACGGACGCGACGAGCACACGAACGCCGGCGACCCCGAAAGTGGCGACGATCACCAGTTGCGCGTCAGCAAGATCCGCAGCGGAACCGTCATCGACCACGTTCGCGGCGGACAGGCGCTGAACGTGCTGGCGATTCTCGGCATCGACGGCAGCGAGGGTGAGGAGCTCTCGGTCGGGATGAACGTCCCGTCGGATCGACTCGCGCGCAAGGACATCGTGAAGGTCGAGGGACGGGAACTCAGCCAGGACGAGGTCGACGTGCTCTCGTTGATCGCGCCGGACGCGACGATCAACATCGTCCGCGACTACGAGGTGATCGAAAAACACCGCGTCGACCGCCCCGAAATCGTCGAAGACGTGCTCTTCTGTCCCAACTCGGGCTGTATCACGACCGGCGACGAACCGGTCACGTCCCAGTTCGAAGTGCTCGACGACGGCGTGCGCTGTGCGTACTGCGGGACGATCGTCCGCGAGGAGATCGCGTCGTTGATCGACACCTGAGGGAAGAACATTGGCGGCGAGTGGACTCCGGTAAACCGTTCTTCATTTCTAGCAACGTATCCAGAATATCTAAGTGGGCTGCAATGTAGTGTCTAGATGTACATGTCTCGTACAGTCAAAATCCTGGTCGCCCTGTTCGTCATCGCCGTCCTCTGGAAAGTCGTACTCAGCGGCTCCTCCGACGTCGATATCGAAGAGGTCGAGTACGACCCAGTCGAGTAACGGTAGACAGCGCCGTTCGATTCCGAACGGTTTACGGATGCGGCGCCGTACCCTACAGTATGTACGGCGTCGTCACGCGCAACGCAGAAGAAGTTCGCTGGCCGGAGTTCGACCGCGGCTTCTACGAGGTCAAAGACGTGACCGGCCGGTCCGCCGAACCGATCGAAGACGGCGTGAACATGGTGTCCTGTTTCGGCGACAACGCCGCCGCGGACGCCGATCCGTCGCTGGTTCCCGTCGACGACCTCGGACGCCCGGCCACGCGCGACCGGACGTACTTCGACTGGGCTTACATCTGCCCCTCCCGGGAGGACTACCGCGAGGGCCTGTTCGAGATCATCGACGACTGCGTCGACGCCAACGAGGACGTTCGACTCGACGATATCGGCTTTCCGCGCGCCGAGTACTGCCGGTGTGGCGTCTGCGAGGAATCGTTCAAAGCCAGCGAGTACGACGACCGCCTCGAGTGGCGCGCCGGCGTCATCACCGAGTTCGTCGAGGAGGCCGTCGAGCGCATCCCCGGTCGCGTCTACATGACGCTCTACCCCGATCCCTATCCCGGCCACCTCTACGAGCGAGCGGGGATCGACCTCGAGGCCCTCGAGGAACACGTCGACGAGTTCGTCGTTCCGCTGTACGACATGGCCTACGAGACGACCTACTGGCTCGAGACGATCGCCCGGGGGTTCGAGAGCGCGCTCGAGACGCCGTTTAATATCGAATTGTACGCGGTAAACGTCGATATCGACAACCTGATCCACGCCACCGAAGTCGCCGAAGCCTACGGGAATGACGTCTTCTTCGGCTACGAAGCGAGCAACGCCCGGGGGGCACTGCGACGCATGCGAGCCGACGAACGCGACGGTGTGACCCACGGTGAGCCGGATTCGGACTCCTGAGCGAACTCTCGAGGCGAGTCAACCGCCTATTACTCATCGTTCACCCGCGTCGATCACGGCGACACGGGAGCCAGCACGGAATCGCGTCGGCTCGTGACAGTTCGCCGTGACCGTCGGTTCTGGTTACCGTTTCCATCGTTTCTCGCAGTCTCTCGAGCGCGGCGCGTCGTTTCACTAATTGGTCTCGCTCTTCCGAGTGGAACTGAGGGCGGCCTTTATTGGACCCTCCGTCCCCCTGCTGGGTGAGCGAGGATCGCCGATCCTCGAGTGACTACCCATGAGAGAGAACCACCAATCCCAGCAGTCGCAGCGAGAGCCGACCGAACAGATCCAGCGGTCGACGATGAACCAGGGCCAAAAGGTCTTCGAACAGGCCGTCGACCTCCAGCGGAACATGGCGCGCATGACCCTGAGTGCGATGCGGTGGCAGGACACGGCTCAGGAGCAGGGCCTCGAGATCACGAAGTCGATGATGCAAGGATTCCCGGGCCAACAGTTTACGCAGTCGATTATGCAGAGCTATCTGCAGGGCCTCGAGGCCGTCGTGCCGGAGATGGAACGTGCGATGGAGAAGGGCGTGCAGGCCGCCACGCAGTCCCAGCCGGGACAGGGCCAGCAGATGGGAGGCCAGCAGTTCGGCAGTCAGCAGCAGACGGGACAACAGTTCGGCAGTCAGCAGCGGATGAGCGGCCAGCAGGGCACTCACCAGTCGGGTGGTCGAATGGGCGGTCAGCAACTGACCGGCCAGCAAACCGGTGCCCAGATGGGTCAGCCGAGTGGACGACAGACGAGCGGACAGATGGGACAATCGGGTCAGACCGGGAATTATCCGATGGCTAGCCAGACGAGCGGCCAACAGATGGGCGGCCAGCCACAGTCCGGTCAGCAAATGGGTGGCCAGCCACAAACCAGCCAGCAAACGGGACAGCACACCCGCCAGCAGGGCCAGCAGTACCCACAGACTGGCGAATGGGTCTCACAGACTGGGACGTACGGCGGCGAGCCGTCCGGATCGGCCGGCCGGCAACGATCCCAGCAGACGGATACCGGCGGCCAGTTCGAGCAGGAAACGCAGCAGGGCCAACAGCCACAACCCCAGTCTTCACAACCGGATCACCAGTCGGGTCGACGGTCGTTCCAGTCGGAGACACAGGCCAGTTCACACCGGTCACACCAGGGGCTACAGTCCCAGCCACACCAGCAGCGCGGAATCGACCAGTCGAATCGAGGACGTGATCAGGAACAGCGACCTCGAGGTCGGGAGTTCGGCCAGTCGTCGCAGCGCCAGACCGATCAGGGACGTCTGCGGGACCAGTACTCACAGCGAACCGACGCGGACCGACGCGAGTCCGATCAGGATCGGCAGCGACAGCCGATCGCTCAGGGGCAGCGTGGCGGGTCGTCCCCGGAGGAGTTCGACGCCGGCGAATCGTCCGAATTGCCGGAACAGGAGACCGAAGAGGTGGACGATCAGGAGGAGATGCCACAGGACGACATGGAGATCTCGGCCGAGCAAGGACGAGACGAGACCGACGACGAAGACGACGAAGACGACGAAGACGACGAACAGGCAGAGTAGCGACGACCCTCGCGCCACGGCTCACATCGACCCGAGTCGCGTGGTAGAACGTCCCGCTTGCCTACGATTCGTGTCTCGCGGCGCATTTGGGTGTGATCATTCGCTTACAACGAGGCACAGTCCGACAGCGCGAGCACCAGTCTCCGTCCGAGCGATCGATCGGCAGTTCTGGCCCGTCGAACAAAAAGTACGGTTCGGAAGGCAGCTACCGACAGCGACTCGAGACGACGTCGTGATCGGGACTACCGAGTGTCTCGGTCGTCGAGGACGTCGTCATCGTCGTCGTCGTCACCGATGAGGTCGTCGTCATCGTCGGTGAGGCCATCGTTATCGTCGTCACCGGTCAGATCGTCGTCATCGTCGCCGATAAGGTCGTCATCGTTGGTAGCGGCTCTGTCGTTGTCGTCGCCGATGAGATCGTCGTCGTTGGTAGCGGCTCTGTCGTTGTCGTCGCCGATGAGATCGTCGTCGTCGTCACCGATCAGGCTATCATCGTCGTCGGTGAGGCCGTCGTCGTCGTCACCGATCAGGCTATCATCGTCGTCGGTGAGGCCGTCGTCGTCGTCACCGATCATACTATCATCGTCGTCGGTGAGGCCATCGTCATCATCACCGATCAGGCTATCATCGTCGTCGCCGATCAGATCGTCGTCACCCGTACCGGTTCCGCGATCCGTTCCGGCGCCAGCCGCGCCGGCACCGGTCTCAGTGCCAGTCGTCGTTCCGGTACCAGTTTCCGTATCCGGTGTCCCCGCATCAGTGTCGGTCGATCTGGAGCCGGCGTCCAGGTCCGTGGTCCCACCGGCGCTGGTGGCACCGCCGCCAGCACTGCCGGACAGATCACTCTCGAGGTGGACCGCGTCGCCCGTCACCTGGGCTACCGAGCCCTCCTGGAGCGGGTAGGTGTCGTCGTCGGTGCCGCCCCAGCCGAGTTTCGCCTTGATCGTGTCCGTGATTCCGGGGTCCGGTTCGACGTGCGCTGTGCCGTGTTCGACGTCTGCGACGAGACCGACTTCTTCGCCGTTCGCGTTCACGACGGTCTTGCCGATGTCGTCGTCGGTAAACTCTGGAGACATTACACTCTACTAGACGGCGAACCCGTGGAAGTTGGTGGTGCTTGCGGTGGCTTGCGGTTCGAGTAGTGACACGTTCCGTACCAGATCCCGTCGAAGTCACGATCTAGCGTGTTAGTCCGGTTACGTGTCGAATTCGGGGTCGCGGCCCTCGAGGAACGCCGTGACCCCCTCTTCGTGAGCCTCGGAGGTTCGGGCCTGCACCTGCAGGAGGTTCTCGTAGTCGAGGGACTCCGACCAGTGGCGACTCATGTTCTCGTGCATCGCCTGTTTCATCATGCCGACGATCTCCGTCGGGCGGTTCCGCAGTTGTTCGACGGTCTCCTCGACGCGGTCGTCCAGTTCGTCGGCCGGAACCGTCTCGTTGACCAACTCGAGGTCGGCGGCCCGTTCGGCGTCGAAGAACTCGCCGGTGAACGCGAGTTTCTTCGCGGCGCGCAGGCCGATGATGTGCGGCAGCATGAACGTCCCGCCGGTGTCGGGGATGAGGCCGACCCGGACGAACGCACAGGAGAAGGTCGCGTCGGCGGCGGCGTAGGCGATGTCCGCGAGCGCGACGACCGCTAACCCGGCTCCGATGGCGTCGCCGTTGACCTTCGCGACGATCGGGACGGACGACTCGAGCATCGCCTCGACGACCCGTCCGAAGCTGTCGGTGACCGACTCGTAGGCGTCCCGTGCCGAGTCGGGGAACTCCGCCAGCGCTTGGAGATCGCCGCCGGCGCTGAACGCGTCACCCTCGCCCGTGAGGACGATCGCGTGGTACTCTTCCGGCGAGGCGTCGTCGATCGTCTCGGCGAGCGTGACGGCGGTCTCTCTCGTGATGGCGTTGAGCGCACCCGGTCGGTCGAACGCGATCCGAAGAATTCCGTCGTCGCTATCGACGTGCATGGCTCGACAGTGACTGGCAGGCGACATAACGGTACTCGTTCGTCGCTACCGAGTCGGCCACCTACCGAGCAGTCGCTCGACGCAGCGTGGCTGGTGGCGTTCTCGCGTGAAAACATCGAGTGCTGCCGGGATGCCGGATGGCAGTCGGCGTCGTGCAGTCTCGAGCGATAGCTGTCGGGGAGTCGGGGTCGATTCAGTCGGACGGCATCGGCGGGGCGACGGTCTCGTCTTCGGAGACGTTCAACTCCGAGGTGACGAGGGCCCGGTAGGCGCGGCGGAGTCGCTCCGAGAGCGCCTGGTGGGAGATACCGAGTTCTTCGGACAGTTCCTGCATCGACACCTCGCGCGGGATCTCGAAGTAGCCGTGGTCGATCGCCGCGACGAGGGTCTCGTACTGGCGAGCGGTGAGGCCACACTGGGAGTGGCTCTCCTCCGCCAGATCGAATAGGCGGACGATCGTCGGAACGACGCCCTCCTCGTCGAGTCGGTCGTAGAGCGAACTGACGCTCTCCCGATCGGTGAATCGGATGCTCAACAGCCACGTGCCGCTCGAGGCCGACGCGCTCAGTACCGTCCCCTCCTCTTGGATGACCAGTTCGAAGACGTCGACGGTGTCCGGTTCGAACTCGATGTCGTACAGCCACCGGTCCTCGTCGCTGTTGATCAACGCGTAGCCGCCGATCGCGGCAGCGTCGTCGAGCGCGTCTTCGATCGCGTCCTGTGAGGGGCCCGACAGCCAGAGTCCGTGGCCGCTCGAGGCGATCACTCGCTCCATTTCACAGGTGAGCGATGGGACGGCCTCGAACAGCTCGCCAGCCCCGGTTCCTTCGGCCGGAATCTCGATGTCTGCAATCGATGTCATGATTCTCAATCACTGCTACGGCGACGATCCCAATAACCCCACTTCCAAAGAGATTAGCCTCGACAATGCCGAATGACAGTTTGAGTGATCTGTTCCGTATCGCAATCATTTCCGACTTCTTGTCACAATACTAGTAGTGCCGTCGAGAGAGCCCGACGGGCGACTGCACGGCGACCGCCGCGATGAGGCCGAGCGCGGCCGAGCAGGCGACCGTTCGATCGACCGCGCCGAGACGGCCCGACCCTCCTGCGGTCCGACCGACGGGTTCTCGTCGCGGACCAGTCGACCGCGCTGTCTCGCGTTCCGCCGCATCGTCGGTACTACTTGTCGTCGCTCTCGAGCGATTCGTTCTCGCGTGCATCGTCCGCGAGACGATCGAGAATCGGAGTGGGGTCGAGCGACCGGACGGTTTCCACGAGGTCGTCGATACTGTCACCCCCGCGGCCGACGATTTCGCCACCGATCGCGGACGGATCGCGGTCGCCGACGAGAATCGTCGGTAGGGGTGCCGCCGAGAAGCCCTCCACGACGACGAACGCGTAGCCCCGGCGCTCGAGGCGCGCGAGCGTGCTCGCGAGAGCCCGTAGTTCGGGGTCGTCGGTGTCGAAAACCCCGGTACTCGCGGGATCCTCGGCTGGATCACGCTTGCCGCGCGTGCTGATGTCGAAGGTGAGTTCGGGAGTAATACCGACGACGGTCTCGGCGCCCGCAGTTCGGTGGCGGTGGGTGTCGGTCCCGGGCGTATCGATCTCGATGTCGTGGTGGATCGATTTGACGGTCGCGACGCGCCCGTGGTCGGCCAGTCTCGGCACGAGCGTCTCGGCGAGCGTGGTCTTGCCCGAACCGCTCGGGCCGGCGAGACAGACGATTCGGGGCGGTGATCCGTGACTCATACGCTACCACGCTCGATTCGGGACGCGAACACAAGATACGTTCGAACGGACCGACGGAGCATCGCGGGATACCCGACTCGAGCGGGCGCGTCGCCCGTTCGATCAGTACGGCCCGTTCCGATCGCCTCGTGGCGGCTGTGGCTCCGGTGACCCCTGGCCGCCCCGTTGCCCGTCTGCCGGCGAGGGCGTCGTTCCGCAGGTCCCACACCGGAAGTCTCCCTCGTCCGCGTCGGTGAAGTCGTCGAGCGGTGACGGCGGTGTCTCGTCGAAGACCTTCGGCTCGACGTCGAACCGCTCGACGTCGACCTCGACGAGCCGTTCGACCAGTTCCGCCAGGGTCCGGTAGAACGACACCTCGCTTTCCTCCTGGATCGTCTCGTTGAACCGGGGGATCCAGCGACCGAGGTGATCCTCGAGCAAGTCACCCTGTGCGTCGGTGACGATCTCGATTCCGTTCTTGTCCTCGTCGAGTTCGAGGTAGGCCGTCTGCAGGGCCAGGTGCGAGAGGAATTCGAGTTCCAGGCAGAGGTGGTCCGCCCGTTCGCGGTTCCCCGCCGCGATTGACAGGTCAAAGGCCCTGTAGAACCCCGAGAGATCCGCCAGCGTGTCCGTGCTGGTCACGAGGGTTCCGGGGCTGTACTCGATCTGGTACTGCTGTATCTCGCCGCCCTTCTCGTAACCGAACAGCGTCGCCCAGTCGGAGTAGCGCTCGTCGACGTCCTCCGGATCGGTCGGCGCCGCCTCCGCGACGGCTTCGGCGCGGTCGCGGAGTTCGTCGTCCTCGAGGTGTGCGGCCGATTCGACCAACTGGCTGGTGAACTCGCCCGAGACGAGGGCCATCTCGAGTTCGTCGTCCGGACGGTCGAAGCCCAGCGACGCGAGCTTGTACAGTCGTGCGCGGTGGACGTGCGTGTCTGGGATGTCTGGTGTCATCGTTACGTGACGTCGAGTCGGTAGGCGTTGTTCTGCGAGTCGAAACGCTCGCGTTCGTACCGCGGTTCTTCCATCGGGACGCGGGCGACGGTCGAGCCGCTCCCGTCGTACCCGATCGCTTCCTCGTCGGTGACTTCGAACTGCTCGATGCGCCACTCGGTCGATCCCATCAGGTGGAGCAGTCCGCGAAGCTTCCGGTGTGCTTCGTCGCCGCGACGGGCGGCCCTGTAGGTCTCCTTGGCCTCTTCGACGCCGGGGCCGAACATCTGGAAGAGGTAGTCCGTGGGGACGTTGATCGGCGGGACGTAGTAGACGTTCGGCTCGAGACCGAGCTGTGGGTACAGCGGCAGTGCGACCTCCGCCTCGTGGACCATGAAGTCGATCGGGTTGTCCGGATCGGCTTCCTCGGGCGGGTTGACCCAGCCGTGCTGGCGGATCTTGCCGAGGCAGTTCTCGAAGCACTGCGGAACCATCCCCTGCTCGATCTTGGGGTAGCAGCCGACGCACTTCTGGGAGTTGCCTTTCGCGGGATTGTAGATCGACTTCCCGTAGGGACAGGCGCGCACGCACTCCTGAGCCGCCTGACAGCTGTCCTCGTCGATGAGAACGATGCCGTCTTCCTGGCGCTTGTAGGCCGCCTGGACCGGACAGGACCCCGCACAGGCGGCGAACGAGCAGTGGTTGCACACCCGGGGCAGGTAGAAGAACCACATCGGGTGGGTCTCCTCTTCGCCCGAGATGTGGGTGTCCGATTCGAACGATTCGCCGGCCGGCTCGTCTTCTCCGATATTCGGGTGGGCCCAGTCCTCGTCGTCGGGGCGGTAGCCCTCGACGCCCTCCGCGTGCTGGTTACCGATGTCGTCGTCGATCAGCATGTCGTCCCAGTCGACGTCGTTCGTCTCGAAGATCGTGTCGCCCTCGTAGACGCCGTCGGAGCCCCAGTTCTGGGTGCCCAGTCGGTCCAGAATCTCGCTGTCCCACCCGATCGGATGGCCGCCGTAGGGCTTCGTCTCCACGTTGTTCCAGAACATGTGCTCCTGGCCCTCGCCGTTGGTCCAGGTCGTCTTGCACGACATCGTACACGTCTGACACGCGATACACTTGTTGATATCGAACACTGCGCCCCACTGTCGATCCGGTCGGGACTCAGCGTACGGGAAATCCATCTCGCGTCCGATCTGCCAATTGTAAACTTCTGCCATTTGTGGTCACCTCGTATTAGTCGTCTGACTCGCTCGCAAAGCCGCCGCTCAGGTACCGTTTCATCTCGTCGTCCTCCTGAGTGGGTCGGATCCCGCGTTCGACGGGATTCCAGTCTCCGCCGGGTTCGCCGTCCTCGTTCACGCCGCCGTCTTCGGCCTTCTCGATCCGTACGAAGGACTCCTTGGGCGCGCCGTTGGCGGCGTGGACGTCGGGTTCGAACCCGACGTCCATGTTCTGCCCGAGCATGTCCTTGCGGGCCATCGAGTCGGTCATCCAGGTCCGACGAAGCCAGGTCGTCGTCATCGACTGGTGGCCGCCGCTACGATACATCGACACGTAGTTCGTGTCCTCGGCCTTGGCCATCCCGTCGTCGCGCTCCTCCTGGGCCTCGTAGCTCTTGTGTGAGGTCTGGCTGACGTTCATCCAGCTACGGGTGACGCCCTGGGGGAGGCTTGGCTGATAGCGGATTCGCATCAGCGCACGCGTATACTCGGTGTCCTCGTCGTCGGGGTCGTAGTCCGGGAACGGACGATCCGAGGGGTCGGCGTCGACCCAGACGTAGTCGCCATCCTGCAGTCCTTCCTCGCGGGCGTCGTCGGGGTTCATCTCGATGTACCCCTCGCCGATGTAGGGCTTGCGCCGATCGAAGGAGTCTCGGCCGTTCTCGCGACCCATGTCGCCGTAGTTACTCCACCAGACCGCGATGTTCGGCAGGTCGCTCCCGAAGGTGTGGGTCCCGTGGCGGTACTTCGGCGTCATGTAGACGTAGTTGTACCCGTCCTCGAGTTCGGTCAGCGGGTGGGCCGTATCGATCAGTTCGCTCGGCGACCTGACCACGTTGCGGACCTGCCGATCGTTGGTATCGTGGGCCTTCTCCTCGCCGTCCCAGTCGCGGTCGGCGGGCGTCTCGGGCGCGATCACCGGACTGTCGCTGTCGTCGACGATGACGTTCGGCTCGTAGGGGGTCGCGTCCATCGGCTCTCGGTGGAGCGGGATGTGTTCGCCGGCCTCGGCGAACTCCTCCTCCTCGCGGAAGAACTCGAGTCGCCCGGTTTTCGTGTACCAGGGCTGACTGTCCTGGGTCTGCTCGTTGCCGACGTGCTTGGGGTAGGTCCGGGTCATGATGATCGCCGGCGTTCCCTCTCTGGCGTCGTCTAACAGCTCCTCGACGTCGTACCCCTTGACGGCATTGGAGTGATCGAGGATGCGCTGGAGGTACGGCTTGGCCTGGTACTCCTCCTCGTCGATGAACGCCCAGTAGTCCGCGAACCGGTCGTCGCCGGTCAGTTCGGCGAGCTGCTCGGCGACGCCCTTGTAGTGCTGGGCGTCGTTCAGCGTGTTGTAGATCCGGCCGATCTCCGTCTCCGGCATCGTCGTGATAAAGGGGTTCGTCACGGAGGCGGTGATGTCGTGGACGTGGTGTTCGGCCCACGAGTCCGCCGGGAAGACGATGTCGGAGTACTCGCAGGTCATCGACCACCACCATTCGTTGGTGAAGAAGGCCTCTATCTTCCCGGTGCGCAGCATCTTCTCGATGATCTTGTAGGTCCCCTTCGCGTTGCCGAGGATGGAGTTCGACCCCGACACCCAGATCGACTTCGTGGGCGTGTGCATGTGGGAGTCGCCCTGGAAGTACTCGCCGTCGACCTTCAGCGGCTTGTCGAGGTTCGTGTAGAAGTGCGCCGAGTGGGCGTCCCAGCGCTTGTCGGTTCGCGCCGGTTCGTCCGGATCGAGTTCGACGTCGAACGGGTCTTCGAAGGCGTACTGCCCGACGCCGTTGAAGTAGGCCATCCGGTAGTTGCCCGAATAGCTGCCGATGTTGCCGGTCTGATAGCCGACGTTGCGCGTCAGCGACGCCAGCAGGAACGCGGCGCGGCCGTGCTGGTCGGCGTTCGCGTAGTGGTTCGGCCCCATCCCGGTCAGCAGCATCGTACTCTGCTTGTTGTCCGCGAAGTCGTGGGCCAGGTTCTCGACCGCCTCCGGATCCGTGCCGGTCACCTCGGCGGTCGACTCGAGGTCCCACGTGCCGACCAAGTACTCAGTGATCAGGTCGAACACCGTCCGGACCTCGACGGTGTCACCGTCCGCGAGTTCGACCTCGAACTCGCCGTCGATCGTCGCGGGAACGTCGAAGTCGTCCCCGATGTCGTCGCGCGTGACCGGCTCGAACTCGTCGCTCTCCCCGTTGTGGACGACGAAGTCGCCCCACTCCCGACGGAGTTCTTCGGTGATGACCTGCTCGTCGACGTCCGTCATGTCGACGCCGGGTCGCTCCGCGTCGTCGCCGACGGCGTCAGTCTTCTCGAGGTCCGCGGGTTCGTAGTCCTCGAAGACGTCGCTGGCCCGGAGCATCTCGTTGTCGTCCATCCGGACCAGCAGCGGCAGGTCCGTGTGTTTCCGGACGTAGTCCTCGTCGTACAGTTCCTCCTCGATGATCACCCGCGCCGCGCCGAGGAACAGCGCCGAATCCGTCGCCGGCCGGACCGTGATGAGTTCGTCGCACTTCGAGGCCGTCGCGTTGTAGTCGGTGAAGATCCCGGTGAGCTTCGACCCTTTCAGTTTGGCCTCGGTCAGCCAGTGACAGTCGGCCATCTTCGAGGTCAGGTAGTTGATCCCGTCGAGCACGATGTGGTCCGCGTACTCGATGCTCGCGAGGTCGAAGTCGACGGTCTGCTGGCCGGTGACCATCGTGTGGCCCGGCGGCAAGTCGGTGTGGAACGAGTAGTTATCCAGTCCCATCGCACCGAGGGCATCGTCCTCGGAGACGTCGCGGACGTGATTGTCCAGCAGCGCCATCGAGTTGGCGTTACGGTACTGGCCGAACAGCTTGATGACGCCCAGCAGCGGCATCCCGCCGCGGAACTTCATCGTCCGGACGCCCGCACCCTGGGTCTCCTCGACGACCCGCTCGTCATACCCCTGCTCGAGCAGCGACTGGACCCCGCTCTCGCCGCTGTAGTGGTCGGCGAGTTCGAGGAAGGTGCGAGCGGCCAGTTCGTGGGCCTCCTCGTGGGAGACCTCGATGAAGTCGTCCTCGCCGCGCTCGGCGTACTCGGCGGGCATCGAGCCGTCGGGGTCGCGGGGGAAGCCGTTCTCGACCCACTCCATGAAGCCCTCGCGGACCATCGGTGCCTTGACGCGGCGTTCGTTGTAGAAGCGATCGACCATCGCCAGGCCCTTGTTACAGACCCGGGGGTCCCACCGCTGGCTCGCCTGATTGCCGTCGAGGTCCGTCGCCTCGCCGTAGTTCATCGAGGGACCGAGGCGCGTGATTTCGCCGTTCTTGACCGAGGCCTCGAGGTAGCAGTTGTGGGTGTCGTTCGGCGTGCACGTGAGCATGTAGGAGTCGTCGGGCTCCCACACGTCACGGTAGTGGTCTTCCCACCCCTGGTTCGGATACTCCTCGAAGGGGTTCATCGGGCCGTCGTCGGCGTCGGTTTCGGCGTCGTCGGTCAGCCGTCGGAACCCGAGCAGTCCGAGTCCGGACGCGCCGGCGACGCCGGCCGCCGCCGCGCCGAGCTCTCGTCGGGTCAGATCGAGTCCGCCGTCGTCTGTCTCACTCATCGTACCACCCCGCGCACGTAGCGTGGCGGTCGTCGGAGGGCGATACCGTCGCCCGCCAGTGCGGACAGCGCCGCTCGGTCGGTGGATGTCCGTGTTCCATCACGGCTCAATCTGCGGCCGCCATCGTTTAACCAAAATCGCCTGTTCCCACCTTCTGGGGACGTCTCGCCCGGAATCCTCCCAATAGTGGGTCTTTATATCGGGACCGGTCTCCGTGGGGAGATCGTCCGTACGCGCGAGAAAATCGAGCGCAGTCAGTCTCGAGGGAAACGCCGACCGTCTACGCCGCTGGCTCCGTCGTCGACGGTGTCGACACGTCGGCCTCGAGTTCGAACTCGACGACCCATCCGTCGCGGCCGAGGTCGCCGATCGCCGTCCGTGTGAGCGCGCGTTCGTCGTGCTCGAGGCTCTCCGCGACGACGTCGACGAGTTCGTCGGGATCGCCGCGCATCAGTATCGAGACGGACGTGTCACCGACGACGCCGAACTCGGTGACCGCCTGCCGATGGATCGCGGCCGGCGGCAGGCCGCGCAGGTCGACCGCGTCCTCGGGCACCTCGGGGCCGTTCGATCCCGACAGGAACTCCCGGACGTCCGCTGCGAGCGACGCGATCGAGGCCGCTCCCGGCGTCGACGGCTCGTCGAAATCGATCGCTACTGGCTCCCGGAGCGCCGGATCGAACGGAACTGGCTCGAGCGATTCGGTTGCGACCTCGACGGAATCGATCTCGTCCGCGAGCGAGCGGCCGTCGCCGTCGAACGGGGACTCGAAGCCCTCCTCATCGGTCGCGACCATGTTCGGGACGACGCCGATCGTCGGAACGCCGTAGGCTTCGAACAGCACACCGGTTCGCTCGGTCGACCGGACGCCCGCGCCGGTCGGCGTGCTGACGAGCAGGGCTCCGTCGAGCGGGGCCTGCTGGACGAGCGTGGTCACGGCCTCGCCGATTCCCGGGGGGAGATCGACGAGTAACACGTCTCTGTCCGCCCAGACGGCGTTCCCCAGCAGGTCGGTGACGACGTCGTGGACCATCGCGCCGCGCCAGGCGACCGGCCCGTCCTCGGCGATCAGTTCGACGCTGATGACCTCGATCCCGTCCGCCAGCACGGGCATCGGACCGCCCGACGGCGTCGACTGCACCGGCCCCTCCGCGTCCAGCAGGTCCGGCGCGTCGGGCGCGTGAACGTTGGCGTCGAAGACGGCGACGTCCAGACCCGCCGCGTCGAGCGCCTTCGCGAGCGAGACGGTCACCGTGGTCTTCCCGACCCCGCCCTTCGCGCTCCCGACGGCGATCAGCGAGTCGACGCCGGTGACGGGCAGCCCGGTCTCGGGCGCCTCCGCCTCGACCGCTTCGACTCGCGCGTGCTCGACGCCGCGGATCGCGAGTCCGACACCCTGCAACTGGTCGGTGATACGCTCCCCCATCCGCTGGTCGAGGCGGCCGAAGTTCACGACGAACGTGACGATCGCGTCCTCGACGGCGACGTCCTCGAGCAGTTGCTCGCTGATCGGGTCGCCGCCGGGAACCTGGACGTCCCGCACGCGGTCGACGACCGCTCGTCTGATCTCGTCGTCGGTCCGGGGTGGCTCGGCTGACATACCCGATCGTTCGGCCCGAACCGGTATTTCACTCGTCGGGAGTTCCCAGGGCGTGGGAAGACAAATACCGTCGAATCGGCGATGCTCGAGTCGTGTCGTCACTGCGAGAATTAGTTCGACTAAGGTTCGTCCTGCACGACGGCGGATTTTCGATACTGCTCCCGGAAAGCGTCAACGCTCACACCTCCAACCGGGACATCTGTCTTTACGGCTACATTTTCTACAACACTCCAAGTGGTTATTTCAAGGGTCACCCCCAAGTGACCCTTGCTCCCGAACGGGAGCTGCGTGAGGCACGAGGGAAGAGTCTCCCACAGACCACCTTCACCTCGTGGCGCGTTCCGTGCGCACGAATCACTTCACTTTACTGAATATTATATCCATTGGTGTTCTCGGACTGTCAGTCCGCTCGTCGAGCGGAACCGTCGGTCCCGAATCGGTACTGACGGAGCCGCCCAGGCGGTCCGTCGCGTCTCAGAACAACTCGACGCGGACGCCGTCGGACTCGAGTTCCTCGGCGAACGCGTCGGCGTCGGTTTCGATCGGCTCGAAGGTGTCGTAGTGCTCGGGCAGCACCAGTTCGGCCTCGACGCTTCGCGCGAAGTCGGCGGCCTCGTGGCGGTCCATCGTGAAGTGGCCGCCGATCGGCGGCACGAACACGTCCGCGCTGATCGACTCGTGGTGTTCGAGGAAGTCCGTATCCGACGGGAAGAAGATCGTCGTATCCTCGAGCGTCATCAGGAGGCCGATCACTTCGCCCTCGGCGTGGAAGGGACTCCCGTCGTCGTCGACGTGCTCGCCCTCCGGATCGTTGTAGGCGGGTACCGACTGCACGTCGATTCCCTCGACGGTCGTCTCGCCCTCGTGGGGGAGGTCGACGACATCGTACGAGAGGTCGCTGGTATCGACGTCTTCGTAGACGGCGACCGTGGCGTCCGGCCCCGCAACGGCCTCGATCGCGTCCGGATCGTAGTGATCGAAGTCGTCGTGCGTGACGAAGACGATATCGCCGTCGCCCGGTTCGTCTTCGAGGACTTCGCCCCACGGATCGATGTAGATGATTCGGCCGTCGTCGGTCTCGAGCCGCTTGCTCGCGTGGCCGATCCGTTCGAACGTGATTCCCTCGTAGGTGACAGACATAGTCGCTCGAGACGTACGGTACGGTTCGTCTTATAATCCGGGTTGGTCACCGCCTTCGGATCCAACGTACTGCCCACGAACGAGGCACTCGAGACGCCGATCGACGAGGAAGTAGCTGTCGAGACGGTCCACGGGTTTCGATACTGACAGCGACGTTACTTGATGTACTCGAAACCGAACCCTCCGCGTCAGCGCAACAGTTTCGCTCGCCACCGTCGGCGGCGTCTTCGCTTAGTTCTCCGCTAAGCACTCGAGCGACCGAACGTCATACGCGCGTCAGACGGGCGTGAGCCTGCCGGAGACGGCTGCTCGACTCGTTCAAAAACTGCGACAGTTTCGGGAGGGATTACGTCGAATATACGTAATAACCCCCGTTGCGGAGCGATGAACGTGACTTCAGACGATTCACGCAGTCGAAGGATTGGGCGGCGATCGTATCTGAGAGGGAGTCTCGTCGGACTCGGGACGCTATCGGTCACCGGTGTGGCGGTCGCGGACGAGTCCGGGAACCAGTGTCCCGCCGAGGAGCCTGACGAGTCCGAAGAGCGGGAGGAGACCGAGGAGTCGAACGAAACCGAAGACCAGGAGGAAATCGAGGAGCAGTACGAGACCGTCGTCGACGTCGTCGAAGCGGGCGCGGATCCCGAGGGGAACGAATCGATCACGCCCGTGTTACGGGAGGTCGTCGGCGACGATACGCTCCTCGAGTTCCCGGAGGGACGATACTACATGGACGAGCAGTTGCGGGTCACCGGGTTCGAGAACGTCGGATTCGTCGGCCGGAACGCGACGCTGGTCCCGGCGACCTACCACGAGTTCGACGGACCGCAGTATCGCCTGTTCCGACTGGGGACCAGCGACGTCCCCGGCCGCGACCTCCGGTTCGAGGGCTTCGAGGTCGACCAGACCGCCGACGAGACGGGGATCCGCGTCATCAGTGTCGAAGTCGAAGACGGACTCGTCGTCCGGAACGTCACCGTCCGCGGCGTCCACGACAGCGGAACCTGGGGGCCGGGGCTGTTCAACGTCACCGAACCCGAGGGAGAGGGAATCGTCGCCCGGTTCCGCGCCGAGGACGGCGCCATCCACGCCGACGAGACGCCGAACGCGGGGAACATGTGGCGCGGTGCGACCGGCATCGTCGTCAACCCGGACCACCGCGGAACGCTCGTCTTCGAGGACTGCAGCCTGGGCGGGTTCCCCGACAACGGGCTGTACGCGTCGAACGAGACCGGACGCGTCGGTGTCGACGGCGGCCGGTTCCAGAACAGCACCACCGCGTCGGTCCGTCTCAGCGGAACGACGGGTCGGATCAGAGACGCGACCGTCGTCGTCGACGACGATCCGCACGACTCGAACGGCCAGCACGCGATTCGACTCGACGGCGGAGACCACGAACTCGAGAACGTCACCGTCGACGTCCCGCAGCCGAACGGCGACGCGATCAGGATCATGAACGGCGTCGACAGCGCCGCGATCTCGAGTTCCGAACTCACCGTCGGCGACCGGCCGAACAGCGGCATTCGGATCGATCCCACAGCGGGAGCGACGACCCTCGAGGACGTTGCTATCGACATCGATGGTAGCGCCAACGCGGTTCGAATCCTCGGCGAGGACGCGGAGCCGGTCGTCCTCGAGGACGTTCGAATCACCGGCGACGCGACGGGAACCCGAAATCGTCACGCGATCTTCTGTGAGCGATCCGGCTGTCAGTTCGTCGGCCTCGACGTCGAGCAGGTGGGCGGCGACAGTCGACGCGGGCTCGAGCTTCGGGGATCGGAGTACGTCGTCGCCGACAGCGAGTTCGTGACGACACACACGCCGATCGTCGTCAACGGCGGAGACGACGTCACGATCGAAGACACCGTCGGGCGGTCCGCCGGTGACGGGTATTCCCTTCGCATCACCAGCGATTCCGGGGCCGTCGGTCTCGCGGGCAACGAGTTCCCCGACGGTGTTCGGGACGACCGGTGACGGCGGCCTGAATCGCCGCATCACGCCATCCCGGTTCAGCGATCACCGGCCCGGGTCTGTCTGGCCTCGAGCGAGACGCGAACCCGCAGGGCTGAGTAGTCGAACTGACTACGTCCAGTGGAAATTACATTCGATGCGATATTCAGCACTGCTAACGGCTAAAAGTACATGGTCAATCATATACACGGAACGAGTTTGGACAACCTTTTATAGAAGAACGATGCCGTTAGAGCAAGTAGTCTTATGGAGCCAGAATCACGTTTCGACGCTACTGCCGGGAGTACCTCGTCGAACAGCGTCCACCACGACTTTGCGGGAACACAGACGGCATCGCTCGCCGTAATCAAGGCCGTTGCCGCTGTTTCGGGGGCGGATCCGCTCGAGCTACCGCCCCTCTACGATGCTGTCAACCCGGACGCACTCAACGCACTCTTCGAGCCGCACGACCGTCGCGACGGATCCGATCTCCGTGTCGAGTTTTCGTACAACGGGTTCGACATCGTCGTTCGCGACGGTCTGCAGGTTACCGTCCGTCTCGA
This sequence comes from Natronorubrum halobium, assembly GCF_051351675.1. NCBI lineage: Archaea > Methanobacteriati > Methanobacteriota > Halobacteria > Halobacteriales > Natrialbaceae > Natronorubrum > Natronorubrum halobium. The sequence continues at coordinate 2,843,478 of NZ_CP195595.1, read as the reverse complement.
GGACGATACTGAGTAGTTTCCGTTCCGGTGATCACATCGGGACATCGCCTCTCGCGTAAGCGCTCGTAGCAGAACGCGGGCCGGGCGCGATTATGAACTACGCCCAGAAATGCTTGCTTCGCTGCGCCTTTCTGGTCTAGTTCAAATCGCTTCGGATCCGCGACCTGCTGCTCACGAGTTTGTTCGCAGCAGGATAGCGGGCCGGGCGCGATTATGAACACACGGTCACACGGTCGCTCACTTCGTTCGCGCTACGTGTTCCCTGCGTTCAAATCGCGGTCGCCGCTCTGCTCGTCACGAATTGTTCCTCGCAGAAGCGGGCCGGGCGCGATTTGAACACGCGACCGTCTGATTAAGAGTCAGACGCTCTCCCTAACTGAGCTACCGGCCCTGTACCTGCGACTTTTTCACGGGCAGGGATATACGTTTCCCTTAGACGGCGTCGTGGCAGGGGTAACCATACGTCAACGGGATCACAGCGTATTGACGTCCTCCACACGACTGAAGTCGTGGGATTCCTCCGTGGGCAATCCGGCCAGCAGATCACCCCGGCTGTGAACTTGCGGGTTCGCCGACACTGGTTTGGTCGAACGGACTCGACGGTTCCCCAAAACTGCTGGGTGTCCAGTCGTGTCCATCCCACTCCCAGTACGCCCCATCTCGGGGTGCGTCCCTATCGCGTTCAGCGGATAGGGCGGCAGGCCGCGCCATCGGCCCACCCTCGGTTTGCAGCAGATTCCACGCCCCTGCAACGTCACTGTGCGCGTCTAACTCACAGTCGTGACAGCGGAACGAATCGCCGTCTCGAGACACGTCCTCGCTTCCACACGCGGGACACTCGCTACTCGACTCCGCCTCACTCACCTGTTCGACGGTGATGCCGACATCGCCGAGTGTTAGTTCGAGACGGTCGACGAGTTGCCGGTGTGACCAGAACACGTGCGTTTTCTCGTTCACGTCCGCCGACCAGTGTGTATCCAATACATCAGTCAGGTCGCCGACGTACACAGTATCAACGTTGCGTTCGAGCAGCCAGTCCGCCGCGTGTTTCACCGCAGCGTCACGCGAATGGTCACGTTTCTCTCCACGCTCATCGTACACGCGCTGAATTCGCTCGCTCGTGTACTGGTTCTCGGGAAGCGCTGATTGCAATTCGGCAATCAATTCGGACAACAGTTGGAAGCGTTCGAACTCTGGGCGAGCGTGGTAGACTGCGGTTTCTCCCGTGGTGGTGACGATTGCGAGCGTGTTGTTTGCTCCCACGTCGATGGCAGCTTCATGCGTCGTGTTCTCTGGGTTGAGTGTGTGAGTGAAGGCATCCAATCGCTGTTCACGTAGCTTGTCTGGCCGAATGCGAACCGGATGCTTGACACGAAGCACGGTAGCCGCTTCGTCGTAGACGAGTTCCAATCGCGAATCGTCACCATCCCACTGTGGATTGCCGCGAACTTCAACAGTGACGCGTTCCTGGTACTCGAAGTCGTACTTCTCTTCGAGTGCATCTCCGACGCCGAATTCGAGGATACTCCTGTCCTCGTCCCAGTCGAACGTGTAGAGATCGTTGCGGACGAGACCGTGCAACTCATACCCCTCGTCACGATTCCCCCAGTATCCCGGGGGATTGGGTTTCTCAGTGACCGCGGGGCCTGAATCGTCGTGGTATTTCTTGAGGAGTTTGAAGTGGCTGCGCCAGGCTTCACTGTTTTTGCGAGCGACTTGCTGGCATGCGGCCTTGCCGAGTATGGGCGCATACTCGTCGTACAGGTCGGTATACTCGGCGTCCCAGACGTCACCGTCGGTGGCGAAGTATTCTTGTCGCCGTCTCCAGACGCGAAGCGTCTGGATGGCCCACCAGAACTTCGTTCTGGGGACGCCGGTAGGTGATTTGATTCCACAAGGGGGCATGGGCGGCCAACCACTCAAACAGACACTGCCGATACCGCTCGCTGACGGGTTTGACAGTGTACTCGTTCGTGCGTCGTGGTCGGCCGCTCACACGTTATGTGTCGGTGGATTGGTTTGTAAACGTAGGGATTGCTGGCGGGCTACAGGGTCGTAGTTGTATTCAGACGTGACGGATTCATCCCACGGCTAAAGCCGTGGGCTTTCTCCTGTACTCCGTGTAATCCCGCCATACGACGGCCGCATTCTCACGAAAGCTCAATTCGCTACGTAACAATCTTCGGGAGCGTTAAGTGTGGTCGGTCCGACCACACGTTCAATGAGTACGGGGGTTACGATCTCGTCGATCTCTGACTACGCGATCTTGGGCTGTGGGAGCGTCGGCTACGCCGTCGCGGAGGAACTCGTCGAACAGGGCAAGGACGTCCTGATCATCGATCGCGACGAGAGCCGCGTCGAGTCGCTTCGCGACCAGGACCTGGACGCTCGTACGGCCGACATCTCCGAACCCGAAACGGCCGACCTCGTCGCCGACCGCGACGTCGTCCTCATCCTCGCCTCGGACGTCGAATCCAATAAACGGGCCGTCGAACACATCCGGAACGTCGACGACACGCAGTTCGTCGTCGCACGCGCGAGCGATCCCGTCTCCGGCGACGAACTCGAGGAACTGGGCGCCGATATCGTCATCAACCCCTCCTCGGTGATCGCCGAGTCCGCGCTTCGCGCCCTCGAGTCGGGCGAACTCGAGTACAACGCGGGGAAACTCGCCCAGCTGTTGGAGCAGACCTCCGAACGACTGGCGATCGTTACGCAGGACAGCCCGGATCCGGACTCGATCGCGAGTGCGGCGGCCTTACAGGCCATCGCTACCCATCTCGGCATCGAGTCGGATATCATCTATCTGGGGGACGTCGGTCACCAGGAGAACCGGGCGTTCGTCAATCTGCTGGGGATCGATCTGGTCCAGTGGGACGAGATCGAGGATCACACGGTGTACGACACCGTCGCGCTGGTCGACCACGCGACGTCCTCGGAGATGGACCTCTCGGTCGACATCATCGTCGACCATCACGAACCCGAAGAGGAGTACGAACCCGAGTTCGTCGACATCCGTCCCAACATGTCCTCGACGTCGACGATCATGACGAAATACATTCAGGAGTTCGATATGAACGTCTCCGAGGAGGTCGCGACCGCCCTCCTCTACGGTATCCGGGCTGAGACGCTGGATTTCAAACGCGACACTACCCCCGCCGATCTCACCGCCGCGGCCTATCTCTACCCCTTCGCCAACCACGACACGCTCGAGCAGGTCGAGTCGCCGTCGATGTCCCCCGAGACGCTGGACGTCCTCGCCGAAGCGATCACCAACCGGGACGTCCAGGGCAGCCACCTGGTCTCGAACGCGGGACTGGTCCGCGACCGCGAAGCGCTGACCCAGGCCGCCAACCACCTGCTGGACCTCGAGGGAGTCACCACCACGGCGGTCTTCGGAATCGCCGACGAGACCATCTTCCTCGCCGGTCGCTCGAAGGACATCCGCATCAACATCGGCAAGGTGCTCGAGGACGCCTACGGCGAGATGGGCGAGACCGCGGGCCACTCGACGCAGGCCAGCGCGGAGATCCCGCTGGGCATCTTCACCGGCATCGAGATTTCGGAGGATACGCGGGATACGCTGCTCGAGTTGACCGAGGAAGCGGTCAAACGGACGCTGTTCGACGCGATGGGCGTCGAGGGAACCAGCGAAGGATCGAACGGAAACTGACGGACGAATAGAATCGAGCGGCGGACCTGTTTTCAGCTCTCACATCCGTACGCACGGAGCAATTTGCGACTCGCTCACGGCGCAGTATCGACTCGCAACGAACAGCGTCGAGCCCAGATCAGGCGATCAGTTCGTCCTCTTCCTCGTCGGGCTGGCGGACGCGTTCGACGACATCGTTGATCAGAATCACGTCGCCGACGGCGCGAACCCAGCGGTAGGGCACGATAACGCCCTGTCCGCCGTGGGAGGCGCCCGTGAATAGTTCGGAGTTCAGGTCGCCGAGTGCGAGTCCGGTGACGGCCTGGCCGTCGACGTTCAGGCGGAGGTCTTCGACTTCGCCGACGAAGACGCCGTTGTTCGAGTACACCTCACGTCCGACGAGAGAGGTAATTTCTTGCGGAGTGTCGTCCATGTCTGGCCTCATGCGTGGCGGACTCTTTAATCTTGGTCAGACACGACAGTCGTCGAGATGTGCATACGTGAAATCCGAACCGTCGTCTGCCCGAATGCTAATACTGCCGGTCCTCGAGAATCGCGTCGACGGCCGTGTGATCCGACAACAGCTCCTCCATCCGGTCGACGGTCTCCGCGTCGCGCGTCCGCCCGCTACGGACGATATCTTCGGCCCGGTCGACGGTCGTGAGCGTGTCCGTCTGGACCGACAGGATCGGCAGCCCCTGCTCCGCCGCTTGCCCGATGATCGCGCCCGACGGCCGGTGGCCGCCCGTCAGAATAAGACAGCGCACCCCGGGCGCCTCCAGCGCGGCCGTATGGATCTCGGCGCGGTCGCCGCCCGTGATCACGGCCGCGTTTTTCGTCCGCCGGAAGTGACGCAGGGCGCTGTCAGCCCCCATCGCGCCGACGCTGAACCGTTCGACGTAGCCGTCCGTGCCCTCGTCGACGAGCGTCGTCGCGCCGAGTTCCTCCGCCAGTTCGGCGACCGTCACGCCCGAGAGCGTCCGCTCGCTGGGCACCACGCCAAAGACCTCGATGCCCCGTCCCTCGAGAAACGGCACCACGTCGGTCTCGAGCGGATCGTACGCGGCGTCCGCGACGTCGTTGAAGACGACGCCGGTCAGGCGGTCACCGAAGGCGTCCGCAGCGGCCAGCACGTCGTCGACGTCGCCGGGAACCGCGTAGGGTGCGACGAGGACGACGCGGGCGTCCAGTAGCGCCGCGATGTCGACGTCGGTCAGTTCGATGATCCCACCGACGTCGTACTCGCCGCCGCCCTCGACGAACAGTCGGTCTCGGTCGGCCGCGAGCGTCTCGAACGCCTCGACGACGCGCTCCCGGAGCTCCGCGGGGTCTTCGCGGCCGCGCATCGCCTGCTCGACGAACGTCGGCGAGTAGACGACGGGCTCTAAGTCGTGCATCTCGGCCTCCAGATCGAGCAGCTCTCGAGCGAGCATCGGGTCCTCGTCGAGCGTCTTGCCGACGTTGCTCTGCAGACGAGTTCCCTTGGGTTTCATGTAGCCGACGCTGTCGCCCTCGCGCTGGGCGATGCGGGCGAGCGCGAGCGTGATCGCCGTCTTGCCGGTGCTCTCCTCGAGCGAGGCGACGAGGATCGTGTCGGTGTCCCGCTCGCTCGTGGCGTCGCTCGTCGAGGTCGCGGTCGATTCGTCTTCGGCCGCCTCGGTTTCGGTGCCGGTCTCGGGGTCAGTGGGTGGGTCCGTGGATTCGGTGTCGGTCATGGTTCCTCCGTATCGTCCGTCTCGAGCGTCTCCGTGTCGACGGTCAGTCTGAGGTCGATCGCCTGTACGCCGTCCGGCCCCGCGACGAGCGGGTTCACGTCGAGTTCGAGGATCGCCGGAAAGTCGGTCACCAGCTGTGAGAGCCGCTGAATCGTCTCGACGACGTCCTCGACGTCGGCGGGGTCGCGCCCGCGGGCGCCGCGCAACAGCGGTGCGGCCTGAATCTCGTCGACCATCTCCCGGGCTTCGTCCGCCCCGATCGGGGCGACGCGAACCGACGTGTCCTCCAGTATCTCGACGAAGATGCCGCCGAGACCGAACAGCAGGAGGGGACCGAACTGCGGGTCTCGGTTCACGCCGACGATCGTCTCGGTGGCGGTGTCGAGGTCGACCATCTCCTGTACCTGCACGCCCAGAATCGCCGCGTCGGGCTGGTAGTTGCGCGCTCGAGCGACGAGATCCTCGTAGGCGTCGTACACGTCGTCGTTCGCGACGCCGACGTTGACGCCCCCGATATCGGATTTGTGCGAGATGTCGGGGCTGACGATCTTCATGACGACGTCGCCCTCGATCGACGCCGCGACCTCGCGTGCCCGATCCGGGTCGTCGACGATCTCGCCGTCGGGCGTCGGCACCCCGTAGGCCTCGAGCAGGTCCATCGACTCGACGCCGAGTCGGTTGTCGTCGCGGCGCGTGGCCCGCGCGAGTATCTCGCGGGCGCGTTCGCGGTCGACGTCGAAGCGCTCCGGATCGTCGATCGTCCGCTCGCGAATCTCCCGGAAGCGGGCGAGCGCGTCAAGCCCGGAGACCGCCCGCGCGGGGTCGAAGTAGTTCGGGATGCCGAACTCCCGGAGGACCTCCTCGGCGGCCCGCGCCCGCTCGCCGCCCATCAGACAGGTGACGACGGGCGTCTCGTGATCCTCGCGTTTCTCGATCACCGTCTCGGCGAGTTTGTCGTACTGGAGGACGGCGGTCGGGGCGCTGACGACGACCGCACTGCCGACGTTCGGATCGCCGAGCGCGATGTCGAGCGCCTCGCCGAAGCGCTCGACGTCCGCGTCCCCGATGGCGTCGATCGGGTTGTAGACGTTGGCCTCCTCGGGCATCGTCTCGGTCAGCGCGTCGATCGTCTCGTCGGTGAAGGTTGCCATCTCGAGGCGCGAGTCGCCGACCGCGTCGGTCGTGAGCACGCCGGGACCGCCGGCGTTCGTGACGACGGCGACGCCGTCGCTCTCGGGTTCGGGGAGTCCCGACAGCGCCCGCGCGTAGTCGAACAGTCCCTGGACGGAGTTCGCCCGAATCACGCCGGCCTGCTCGAGGCCGACCTCGTAGGCTCGCTCGCTGCCGGCGATGGCGCCCGTATGTGAGGAGGCGGCCTGCGCCCCGGCGTCAGTCCGACCGGATTTGACGAGGACGATCGGCGTGTCGTCGGTCACCTCGCGGGCGGCGTCGATGAACTCGTCACCGTCGTCGATCCCCTCGAGGTAGCCGATGATGACGTCGGTGTTCGGATCGTCGCCCCACTCGCGAACGAAGTCGGTCTCGTCGAGAACGGCCTTGTTACCCAGCGAGACGACGTCCTGAAAGCCGATCTCCTGTTCGTTGGCCCAGTCGAGAACGGCGGTGATGAAGGCCCCCGACTGACTCATAAAGGAGATCGATCCCTCGCCCGCGCTTTCGGGACCGAACGTGGCGTTCATGCCGTTCGGCGTCGACATGATCCCCAGACTGTTGGGGCCGACGACGTCGAGATCGTACTCGGCGGCGACCTCGCGTAACTGGCGTTCGCGAGTAGCCCCCTCGCCGCCCGTCTCGGAGAAGCCGGCGGTGATGACGACGACGCTCTCCGTTCCGGCCTCGCCGGCGTCGCGCAGCGTCTCGATCACGGCGTCGGGCGGGACCACGACCACCGCCAGATCGATCGCCGGCGCGCTCGACACGTCTCCGTAGCACTCGAGTCCCAGCACCTCGTCGCGCGTCGGGTTGATCGGCACGACGTCCCCGTCGAACTCGTCTCGCAAGTTCTCGAGGATCGCGCGGCCGACGGCGCCCTCGCGGTCAGTGGCACCGACTACGGCGACGGTCCGGGGGTCGAAGAGTGCGGATAACCGTCCCATCGCTCGACGTTTGACCGACAAAGGTGTTAAACGTGCGGCGTGCTCCCGCCGACTGGGAGCGGGCGTTTCGAGGACGCACGCCCATCAGTGCGTCGAAATCGCCGCCGTCGAGCGACTCGAGGCGAGGATCGCGAGCAGGTAACAGGTGATCGCGACGACGACGATGGAGCCGCCGGTGGGGAGTCCACGAGAGATCGAGACCGCGAAGCCGCCGAGGATCGACAGCTGTCCGAACAGGATCGAACAGAACAGCGTCTCGCGGAAGCTCCGGGCGATCTGGGTGGCGGCCGCGACCGGGATAACGAGCATCGCGGCGACGAGGATCACGCCGAGGATCTGCATCGCGCCGACGACGACGACGGCCGTCATCACGATCAGCAGGGTGTTGTACCAGGTCACGTTGAGTCGGGCGACGCGGGCGGCCTGCTCGTCGAACGTGATGAAGAGTAGCTGTTTGTAGGTCGCGATCACGACGGCGACGACGAGGATGCTGAGGACCGCCATCAGCCGGGCTCCCGACGGAGTGACGACGGAGATACTCCCGAAGAGGTAGTCCTCGATGTTGATCCCGGTCATCCCGCGACCGTAGCTGATGATGAGCGTCCCGACGGCGAAGCTGCCGGTCAGCATGATCGCGATCGGCACGTCGCCGTAGGTGTCCGTTCGTTCGGTCAGCCACTGGACGCCGAGCGCGCCGAGGATACTGACGACCAGCGCCGCGAGCAACAGCGAGACGCCCATATCCGTCGTGGCGCTGAACAGCAGCCCGATCGCGACGCCGGCGAAGGCGGTGTGGGCCAACGTCTCGCCGATCAGCGCCATCTCGCGGTGGACGAGATACGTCCCGACCAGCGGCGCGACGACGCCGATCAGGACGCCCGTCGCGATCGATCGCCACATGAACGGATGATAGAAGACGTTCGTTCCGAGGTAGTAATCAGCCCACCAACCGGCGATCCGGGCCTGGTCGTACAGTTCGCCGACGAACGGATACGCCCGTAGCGCATCGACGGCGAGCAAACCGACCATCACGACCGCGAGGAGAGCAGTCAGTCCGATGCCGAGATATTCTACCCGTCGACGAAGGGATCCGGTCCGACTCATCAGTGATGGTGATGGACGACTTGACCCGTCGCGCCGTAAGCTTCGGTGAGTGCGTCGCTTTCGACGAACGATTCGGTGTCGCCGTGGTGGAAGAGTTCGGTGTTGATACAGGCGATTCGGTCGGCTCGATCCGTGACGACGCCGATGTCGTGTTCGATCAGGATGATCGTGATCCCCGAGTCGTTGAGCGACTCGAGCAACTGGTAGAACGCGTCTCGAGACTCGGCGTCGACGCCGACGGTCGGCTCGTCGAGCGCCAGCAAGTCCGCTTCGGAGGCGATCGCCCGGGCGATATACGCGCGCTGTCGCTGGCCGCCCGAGAGCTGGTTGACCTGTCGGTCGGCGAGGTTCGCGATCCCGACCGTCTCGAGGGCCTCGTCGACGATTTCTCGGTCTGCGTCTCGAATCCGTCCGTGACCGACGTGGGCGAACCGGCCCATGGTCACGGCTTCGCGGACGGTGACCGGCATCGTCCCGCCGCGGTTGGTCGCCTGCTGGGAGACGTAGCCGATCCGTTCGCCCGCTTCGAACTCGTCGACCGGCCGTTCGAACAGTTCGATCCGTCCGCTGTCGGGGCTGAGCAGCCCGAGCATGAGATGCAGGAGCGTCGTCTTGCCCGAGCCGTTGGGGCCGATCAGGCCGAGGAAGTCGCCCTCCTCGACGTCCAGCGAGACGTCTTGGACGGCAGGCTGCTCCCCGTAGGCGAACGTTACGTCTTCGAGACTGACGGCGGTCACTGTGCGTCTAGTGCCTCTCTGAACGCGGGGACGTTTATTTCTTCCATTTGCTCGAGGTAGCCCCAGCCCTCCTCGTTCCACGTCTCGAGGGTGCCCGACGCGGGCGAGAGGGGCATCGCGTCGGTCGCGTCGCTGCCGTCGAGGATCGTCTCGACGAGGGTCGGGTAGTCGCCTTCGGGCGCATCGAAGGCGTCGTAGAGGATCGTATCGATCCCCTCCTCGTCGACGAGGTCGATCGTCTCGGAGATGGCGTCGTGGCTCGGTTCCTCCTGCGGCGAGACGCCGATCGGCGTGTGGAGTTCGAACCCGTAGCGCTCCTCGAGGTAGGTGAACGAATCGTGGCCGGCGAGAACGGCGACGCGACGGTCGGCGTCGGCGACCATCGATTCGAACGCCTCGTCGAGTTCCTCGAGCTCGGCGACGTATTCGTCGGCGTTAGCCTCGAACGTCTCGGCGTTGTCCGAATCGACCTCGGAGAGTCCGTCGGCGATATTCCGGACGATATCCTGTGCGAGCACTGGGTCGAGCCAGGCGTGCGGATCGACCGACGAGCGGTCGTGCTCGTGGTTATCGTCGTGATCGTCGTGGTCATCGTGATCGTCGCCATGGTCGTCATGGTCGTCGCCGTGATCGTCGTGGTCATCGTGATCATCGTGATCGTCGTCATCGCCGTCGTGGTCGCCATGGTCGTGACCCTCGTGATCCCAGTCGAGCAGTCGATCGTCGAGGCCGGCGAGTCCGTCGATCACGGCCGCGTCGTCGTAGTCTGCCTCGAGCGTCTCCGCGACGTCCTGCGCCCACGAGAACTCGGGCGTGTCGAGGTAGACGAAGACGCCCGCGTCGGCGATGTCGCGAGTGAGGTCGCCGCTCGGTTGCCACCCGTGCCCCGATTCGCCGGTTCCGACCGGATCCTCGAAATCGATTTCGTCACCGCTGACCCGCTCGGCCCAGTCCCACAGCGTAAAGAACGCGGCGTACCCCGAGTCGAACTCCCTGTTCTCGAGTCCGACGTCGTCGAGACAACCGGCGAACGTACTCGCAGCGATGAGTCCGGCACTGCCCTGCAGTAGTGTTCGTCGTGTCGGCTTCATACCCGGACATGCGCCCCGTCGAATAAAAGTATTATTATTACAAACTCATTAGTTATTAACCCGTGGCAGATATAGGGTGGGATGCTAGTAACAGCGGTGTCGAACTGAGAACGGACCGTTGCGTCGAGAGTGGTGGATACCGATCTCAGTCGGTGATCGCGACCGGTTCCGCGTCGGCGTACGTTTGGAGTTCCGCCGGGTCGATCGGAAACACGGCCTCCGGCGTGCCGGCGGCGGCCCAGACGGTCTCGTACTCGAGCAACGTTTCGTCCAGCACGGTCGGAACCGACTGCTCGTGACAGAACGGCGGGACGCCGCCGATCGACCAGCCGACCTCGTCGCGAATCCTGTCAGCGTCGGCCATCGAGACGAATTCCGACGGGGCGTCGAAGGCGTCCCCGAGCGCCGATTCGCTGACGCGGTTCGCACCGCTCGTCACCGAGACGACGAGCGAGCCGTCGACGTCGAAAACGAGCGAGCTGGCGATCTGGCCGACGTCACAGCCGACCGCGTCGGCCGCGTCGGCTGCCGTCTTCGTCCCCTCCGGGAACTCCTCGACGTCGGGGTCGAACTCGTACTCCTGACGGGCGCGTTCGGCGAAGGCCGTGGCGCGTGGATGCATCGGCTGCTCCGTTTCGCTCGAGACCACAAAAACGTTCACTCGAGCGAGACCGAGATCTGAACGCCGTTTCGGCGCCGATAGGCCGACGGCTGCGTCGGCTCTCGATCACGGACGATATCGAAGACGTCGAACCGAACGACCAGCCGCCCGGGATCGATGGTCGCCCGCAGCACCGGTCCGCGACTCGTCACGACGACGTACGGCGGCGCGGCGACCGGCTGCGCCTGCAACCCGTAGCCCGTCGCGTCGACGATATCGGAGAGTACGAGCGGGAGTTGCTCGAGCAGCCCGGTCGCCTCGAGGGCTCCTCGAAGCCCGTCGACGACCGCGTTAGGATCGGTCGTGCGGGCGGTATCCCAGGGTTCGGCGACCTGTGCTGCACAGCGGTCGATCCCCTCGACGATTGCGGCGTGCTCGTCCTGAATCCGGCGTCGAGCGTCTCGAACGGGGTACGACACGGCTACGAGTGCGAGCGGGAGTCACTAAGGTCTCCCGACTCTCTCCAGGCTACTCCCGCCGTCGCTCGACGGTGCCGACCTTCAGCGTCTGGACGTGGTGTGCCACCGTTCGTATCGCCCGTCGCCACGCCGGCACCTCCGCCGCCGCTCGCCGGTGCTCCTCGAGTTCCCGTCGCAGCCGTTCGTTCGCCTCCGACAGGTCCCGGTTTTTGGCCTCGAGGTCGTCGACGCGATCCTCGAGTCGGTAGCGACGGTCGCGCTGGGCCTCGAGGTCGAGCCGTAGCTGATTCCGCTCGCGCTCCAGGCTCTCGGCGCGGTCGACGAGTCGCTCGCGTTCTCGCTGGCCGTCGTCGACGAACGAGTCGCGATCGCTCGCGGCGATGGACTCCTCGGACAGGTCCACGGCCTCGTCCTCGGTCTCGGACTCGTCTTCGGGCACGAGATAGCCGGTTCCGATCGCGTTGACGACGGCCCCCGAGAGCAGGATGAGGCCGCCGAAGTACAGCCACGTCAACAGCAGGAGGATGGCGCCGACCGCTCCGCCCCCCTCGTCGGCGGCGAACGAAACGTACACTCGAAAGAGCGACTGAAGCGCCATCCAGCCGACGGCCGCGAGGACGACGCCGGGAATGACCTCGCGCTTGGAGATCCCCTCGGCGTCGGGGAAGTAGTAGTACATCGGATAGAACGCGGCCGTGAGGACGACGACGAGCAGGAGCGACTGCAACACGCCGAACCCGGGAACGTCCGGCAGGAACGCGAAGACGATACCCATGCCGGCCGCCGCGACCAGTGCGCCGCCGATCGCGCCGAAGACGAGCATGGCGTCACGAAGCTGTTCGACGAAGGAGGCGTCGTTCGTCGTCCCGTAGATCTCCGAGAACGCCGTATCCAGTCCCCTGAATATCTTCAGCGACCCCCACAGGAGGACGACGATCCCGATTATCGTCGAGCCCGCCGTCGCGGGCGAATCCTCGAGCGACTCTTCGACGAGCAACTGGCCGCTCTCCGGGAGGAATCCCTGGGTCGTCTCGGTGACCTGCGTCGCGAACTCCTCGTCGGGGACGAGCGTCACGAGGAAGAAGACCAGCACGAGCAACGGAATCAACGAAATGAACGCCTGGTAGGCGATGCTCGCGGCCATGAACGGCACGTTCTTCTCCTGAATTCCGCCGACGACCGTCTTCCCGAAGGAGAGGCCGTCCCGAAAGTCCGTAGACATACGAGAGGAACGGGACCGAACCACGATAGGCCGTTGGCTTGCAGCCACCGTGTTCGGTATTACCAGCTCAGATCCCGTCCGGCCGGCTCTTCTCCCCGTTCTCGAGAATCGAGTCGACCCCGTCTCGAGTCGGCAGCGCGGTCATCGCTCCCGAGTCGGTCGTGGTCGTCGCAGCGACCGCAGTCGCGAACTCGAGCGTCCCCTCGAGCGACCGCCCGTCGCGTACGGCGACGATCGCGCCGGCGACGAACGCATCGCCGGCGCCGGTCGTGTCGACGACGTCGACGTCGAACCCGGGGTGGTCAGCAACGATCGGTGCCGAGTCGTCGTCTGCCGCGTTTGTCGTCGCCGTCGAGTCCGTGGACGCCCACGCCGCACGCGCGGACGAGACCGCGAGCGCGCCCTCGCTCCCGCGCGTGACGAACACGGTGTGCGGCCCCGTTCCGTCGATCTCGGTGCTGCGTCCGTACTCGAGCGCGGCTCGAGCGAGCGCTTCCGGCTTCGACGCCGATCCGGCGTTCGACGCGGAGCCGCCGTCCGTCGGCGACGACTCGGCCTCGAACCCGAGGCGCTCGAGTTCCTCGACGGTCGCCTTGCAGACGTCGACGTGGGCGAGGGCGTCCCGACCCACGCGAGCGAAGGTCTCCCCGTCAGGCCACAGCTCCGGCCTGAAGTTCGGATCGAACGAGGTGGTACAACCCGCCGCAGACGCCCGCTCGAGCAGATCCAGCGTCGCCGCTCGAGACGAGCCGCTCGCGAGGGTGACGCCGCCCGCGTGAACCCAGTCGAGGTCCGCGAGCGTCGCGTCGTCGACTCGACCGGGCTCGAGGCGCGTGTCCGCCGTTCCGTCGCGATAGAAGCTGAACTCGCGGTCGCCCGTCTCGTCGTGGGTGACGAACGCGAGCGTCGTCTTCGCGTCGGCGTCGAACTCGACGAACCGCGACGGGAGGCCCGCGTCGGAGAGCGTCGACTCGAGGTAGCGACCGAACGGATCGTCGCCGACCCGGGTCCAGAACTGCGGCGCGTGCTCGAGGCGGGCGAGGCCGACGGCGACGTTCGCCGGAGCGCCACCGGGCCGGCGCTCGAAGCCCGGCACGTCCTCGAGGGATCCCGATCGCTCGGGCAAGAAGTCGATCAGCGTCTCGCCGGCGACGAGTACGTCGCGAGTCATAGCTGTCACTCTCACGGCCGATAAGTTAGACGTACCTTTGTTAACCGAGCGCTCTCGGGGGTGTCAGTGCCGACTGTAGTAGCGGACGAGAAACGAGAGCGGTCGCAATGCGGGTGGCGGGGTCAGCGAGGATCGCGTGGCGCCGACTTAGAGCACGATGCTCTTCTTGCGGAGCATCGAGTGGATCGAAGCGTCGAGCCCCTCGCGGCCGATACCGGAGTCCTTGTTGCCGCCGAAGGGAATGTCGCCGAGTCCGTGGCTCGGCGCGCCGTTGATGCGGACGGCGCCGGCGTCGACGCGATTCGCGACGTCCATCGCGCGGTTGTGGTCGCTGGTGAAGACGGCGGCGTCGAGCGCGAGGTCGGAGCTGTTGGCGATATCGATGCCCTCCTCCTCGTCTTCGAAGGTGGTGACGACGGCGACGGGACCGAACTGCTCCTCGTCGACGATGCGGGCGTCGCGGGGGACGTTCGCGAGCAGCGTCGGTTCGAAGAACTGGTTGCCGAGTTCGTCCGGGACGCCCTCGGGTGCGCGTCGCTCGCCACCGCGGACGAGGTCGGCGCCCTTGTCGATGGCGTCTTCGACGAGTTCCTCGACCCAGTCGGCCTGCGCTTCGCTGATGAGCGGACCGAAGGCCGTATCCTCGTCGAAGAGGTCGCCGGCCTGCCAGGCGTCCATCTGCCCGTCGATCAGGTCGACGAGGTCGTCGTGGACCGACTCATGAGCGAGCACGCGAGACACGGCCGAGCAGCGCTGGCCGGCGTACTTGAACGAACCCTTGGCGCAGTTGCCCGCGACGTCGGTGAGGTCCGCGTCGTCGAAGACGATCGCTGGCGCGTTGCCGCCCAGTTCCATGTGCAGGTTGACCATCCCGCTCTCGCGCGCGACGTGTTTCCCAGCGCCCGAGGAGCCGGTCATCGCGATGGCGTTGACGCGGTCGTCGCCCGACAGCACGTCACCGATTTCGCTGGCTTCGCCGGCAACGAAGTTGAACGCGCCGTCCGGAATGCCGTCGACGTCGGCGATGATGTCCGCGAGGATCGCGGCCGAAATCGGCGTCTTGCTGGCGGGTTTCAGCAGGACGCTGTTGCCGGCGGCGAGTGCAGGGGCAACCTGTAATGCCGTCGTAGCCAGCGGGTAGTTGTACGGCGTGATACAGAGCACCGCACCGATCGGCTCGTGTTTGACGATGGCCTGCCAGCCCTCGTGGCCCTCGGTCGAGCCCTCGCGGAACTCGCCCTTGCTGACGATGTTCCGGGCCTCCTCTGCCGCGCGGTCGAATCGCTCCGCGGCCTGGCCGACCTCGCCGCGGGCCGACGAGACGGGCTTGCCGGCCTCGCGGACGATGATCTCCGTGAGTTCCTCTTCGCGCTCGCGAAGCCCCTCGGCGATCGCCTCACACCACGTTGCGCGCTCGACGACCGTCGTCTCGCGCAGTTCGGGCTTGATCCGGTGGGCCGCCTCGAGCGCGGTCTGTGCCGTCGCCGGATCCGCGGCGTCGACCTGTGCGAAGGTGCCGCCGTCGGCGAGATCCGAGACCGTGATGACGTTATCCATCTCGAGCCACTCCCCGTCGACGTAGATCCGCTCTCTCCGCTGTGCGACTCTCGTTGCCATACCGACGCTTCGGACGCCAGCACTAAAAATGTTTACTCACCCTCGAAAAAACTACATTACGCGTGGAGGTAGCAACCGACACGCGGTACGGGGTGACTTGACGAAAAATATAATGCGCTATTCACCAACTCGAGTTCTCGTCTTATGAAGAAATATTTTGTCATGGGAAATCTTTAAGTGGAATGCGCGTGTACTGTCATCGTACGATGAGCACCCAGAAGACCGTCCGTCAGCAAGCCGACGTCGTCGAGGAGAACGAACTCCGTCTCGATCAGGAGAAAGCCGAACAGATCGTCGAAGCGCTCAACACGGAACTGGCGAACTCGTACGTGCTGTACCACCAGCTCAAAAAGCACCACTGGGTCGTCGAAGGTGCGGAGTTCCTCCCGCTCCACGAGTTCCTCGAGGAGGCCTACGAGCACGTCGAAGAAGGGGCCGACGTCATCGCCGAGCGTGCCCAGGCGCTCGGTGGCGTCCCCGTCTCCGGTCCGACCAACCAGGAACGTCGCGCGACCGTCGAGTTCGAGGGCGAGGACGTCTACGACATCCGGACGATGTTCCAGAACGACCTCGAGATGTACGGCGACATCATCGAATCGATGCGCGACAGCATCGAACTCGCGGAGAACCTCGGCGACTACGCGACCGCCGAGATCCTGCGTGAGATCCTCGTGACGCTCGAGGAAGACGGTCACCACTTCGAGCACTACCTCGAGGACGACACCCTCGTGCTCGAAGAGGCGACCAAGTAAGCGCCGACCGACGGCGGTAGTTGCTCCGTTTTTCGCCGTTTTCGTCCATCGCGAGCGTCGGCTGTGCGCTCGGTCGTATCGCGCTACGGCTCCTGAATGCGGGTTAGAGAGCGCTCAGCGATGCCGATAGCGGATCCGGGCGAAGAGCGCGACACCGACGAGAATCGTCGTCGGTTTCGTGAGCGGAATACGAATCGTTCGCGGCTGTACGGTCCGGAGAAACGAGAGATTCCGACGGGCGGAGACGAACGCGTCGTCGCTCGAGTCGGAGTCGAGATAGATAGATCGATGATTACGAACGCGCTCGCTGAACACGGTCCCGAAGCGACTATCGACCGGCTACGGCGGATTCGACGGGTTCGACCGACTCACCGCTCGAGGTCGACGGCGAGATCGGTGGCGATCCAGCCGTCGGTGTTGCCGCGTTCGGTAAAGACGAGTTTGCCGGGGCGGGGCTCGTGGCTGCTCACGACTGCCGTCGGCTCCTCGCGTTCGTCGGTGTCGGAATCCTGCGTGCGGGCGGGTACGTCCATCAGGTGAAGTTAGGCGAACCTAAATCTAAAAAGGTTTTGGTCGGCCTAAGATTCTGGGAGCTGACGAGTTCGCGTCGCCTCGACGGCTGCATGGACCACTTTCAAACTGGTCGCCGCCGCACCCGCGCGTATGGAGTACGACATCGTCCAGGGCGATATCGCCGCACAGTCCGCCGACGCGCTCGTCAACGCGGCCGGCACGAGCCTCGAGATGGGCTCGGGCGTCGCCGGTGCGCTCAGGCGAGGTGCGGGCGAGGAGATCAATGAGGACGCCACGCGGAAGGGACCGGTCGACCTCGGCGAAGTCGCGGTCACCGACGCCTACGATCTGAACGCCGAGTACGTGATCCACGCGGCGGCGATGCCCCACTACGGGGACGGACAGGCGACGGCTGAAAGCGTTCGCGACGCGACCCGGAACGCGCTCGAGCGCGCGGACGAACTCGGCTGTCAGTCGGTCGTGATTCCGGCGCTCGGCTGTGGCGTCGCCGGCTTCGAACTCACCGAGGGAGCCGAAATCATCGGCGAAGAGATCGAGCGCTTCGAACCCGAGTCGCTCGAGGACGTTCAGTTCATCGCCTACAGCGACGAGGAGTACGACGCGATCCGCGCGGCGACCGGGAAGGCGGATCAGTCGGAGTTTACGGAAGCGAGCGAGTCGGATCGATAGCTGCGCGGTCGAGCGCGTTTCGTTCGGGGCCGACACCGTCCGCAGCGAGGGCGGCGACGGCGACGAATCGATCGGCCGTACTCTCACTCGACGGTGACCCGCGCCGAGCCGCCGGTCACCGTCACCTCGTAGTAGCCGTCGGTCGGGATTTCGACGTCGAACGTCTCCTCGCCCTCGACGGTTTCGTCGAGCACGGGCCCGGAGTACGCCCTCGCCGCGTCTTCCTCGTCGTCCGCGTTCTCGACGGTTTCGTCGAGATCGTAGCTGATCCAGACGTCGACTTCGCCCTCGTCTTCGACGGTCACGGTGACCTCGAGTTCGTCGCCCTCGTCGGCCTCGAAAGATTCCGTGCCGTCGTCCTCGAGTTCCGCGTCCAGTTCTTCGCTCTCTCCGAAGGCACAGCCCGCGAGCGAGACCGTCGCGGTCGTTGCCGTGACTGTGAGGAATCGTCTTCGGTCCATGAATCTGTGCTCAACGACGAGAGTGTTAATATCACGGTTGTCACTCACGACAGGATATGCCCCCGTTCAAAACGCGACGACCACCCTGGAGCCGAATCGCTCTCTCGACGGTTACTCGAGCGAGAGGCCGCGAATCTCCACGCTCTCGCCGTCTTCGACGTGACCGATGATCCGCCCGTCGGTGTCGGCAACGAGGTCGTCGGCCCGGTCTTCGGGAACGGCGACGACGAAGCCGGTACCCACGTTGAACGTGCGGTGCATCTCCTCGTCCGTCACGTTCCCTTCCTCCTGAACGAACTCGAAGACCGGCTGGGCTGGGAACGGATCGTCGACGACGTACCGTCGATCGCCCATTCGGAGCAGGTTCGTCCAGCCGCCGCCCGTGACGTGTGCTGCGGCCCGAACGTCGTGTTCGCGCATCGGCTCGAGCAAGTCCGTGTAGATCCGCGTCGGCCGAAGCAGTTCCTCGCCGATCGTTCGGTCCGGATCCGGCGGGAACTCGTCGGTGTAGTCGTGGTCTCGGGTGACGGCCTCTCGAGCCAGCGTCAGCCCGTTCGAGTGGATCCCGCTGGAGGCGAAGCCGACGAGCGCGTCGCCGACCGCGGCCTCGCCGTCGAGAATGTCGTCCTTCGCTGCGAGTCCGGCACAGGTGCCCGCGAGGTCGAAACCCGAGACGACCTCGGGCATGACGGCCGTCTCCCCGCCGAGAAGGGTCATGCCGGACTCCTCGAGGCCCACCGCGAGTCCCTCGCCGATCTCGTTCGTCAGGTCGTCGTCCGGTTCGTCGATCGCGAGGTAGTCGACGAAGGCGACGGGTTCGACCCCCGCGGCCACGAGGTCGTTGACGTTCATCGCGATGCAGTCGATCCCGATCGTCGAGAAGTCCGAGATCGCTTCCGCCACCAGGAGCTTGGTGCCGACGCCGTCGGTCGCGAGCGCGAGATAGCGGTCGCCGATGTCGAGCAAGCCGGCGTACTCGGTCGTCAGGCCGCTGCCGAACGCCTCGAGCAGCGCCGCGGTCGCGTCCTCGCTGGCGTCGATATCCACGCCCGTCTCGGCGTAGGTGAGCCGTTCCTCGCTCCCGTCGTCCGCTGAATCGGTCATGTCTGAACGACCTCCCGGGGTGAGCAAAAGGTCACCGGTCCCGGAGCGGCCGGGAGTTCACGCGCCGAACGCGGCTCACTCGTCGTCGTCTCGCTCGAGTTGCTCGAGCAGCGCCTCGAGCGTGTCGACGTGGGATTCGAACGTCTCTCGGCCCTCCTCGGACAGTTCGTAGGTGGTCTGTGGCCGTCGGTCGACGAACCGTTTCTCGACGGTGACGGCGTCGGCGTCTTCCATACGCTGGACGTGTCCCGAGAGGTTGCCGTCGGTGATGCCCAGTTCGTCCTGAATTTCGGAGAAGGTCGCCCGGTCGTGGCGGTAGAGATAGGCGAAGATCTGCAGTCGGGTCGGCTGGTGGACGAGTTTGTCGAATTCCATGAGGGGGTCAGTCGGCGACGCGATAGGTCAGCAGGTAGTACGTCCCTGCCCCGTGCAGGAAAAAGAGGATTCCGAAGACGGCGTAGCCGGCGTAGTGGAGCCACTCGACGAACGGCATCAGCCAGGCGAAGAGGAGGATCCAGCTGCCGTTGCTGTAGAACGGATAGCGGTCGATCGCCCGAATCCGGTAGGCTCGCAGGATCGTGCCGGCCAGCAGATACCCCATCCCGAGGACGGTAAACGCGACGCTGAAGAAGAACGCTCCCCGCAGGACGCTCTCGACGTCGGCGAGCACGGGGTCGACGATCGACGTCAGGACGAACAGCCCGGCGACGAGCGTCCCGAAGACGACCTTCCAGCTCGGTTTCGGGGTGGGATCGTCGACGTCGATGCCGGCGCGGACGGACGTCTGCCACTGCGTGTAGCCGACCAGCGCGAAGACGGCCGCCCAGACGAGAATGTAGACGTACTGGGGCCACGGGTAGACGAACATAACGTTCGTCAGCACGCCGGCCAATCCGACGACGACGCCGTGGACGAGCCACAGGCGTCGCTGACCGGGATACCGATCCTCGATGGCCATCGCCGACTTGATCTGCCGGATGTCCTCGCGCAACGCGTCGACGTCCGGCTGTCCGTCCGGGGCGGGGTCGTCCGTCCGGTCGACGTTGTCCGTCATCGTCGGCTCACCTCGCTCCTCTCGGATCCGGACCGATCGGGCCGGTCACCGTCCGTCGGTTCGGCCGATGACCCGTCGACCCGGGCCGGCTGCACGTACGTGTAGTAGTTGAAGAGATCGGTGTACGACGGCGAGTCGCGGTCGACGGTCGCGCGTTCTCGCTTCCGGTCGATCGCGCCTTCGATCGATTCGAGATCGGCGCCCGGCGGCACGAACCCGCGAATTTCGTCGCCCCGCTGGAAGACCCGATCGCCGAGGAACGGTGATTCGGGCGCCATCGCCCCGCGAATCCGGACGACCGGCGGCAACTCCTCGAGCAGCGCCGTCGGCTCGTCCGTGGCGACGACGCGCCCGTCCTGGACGAACGCGATCCGATCGGCGATCCCCGCGTCCAGCGGCGCGTGGCTCGTCACGAGGATCGTCTTTCCGGCCGCGCGGTACTCGAGCAACAGGTCGTGGACGACCTGGATCATCGAGAGATCCAGTTCCGCGGTCGGCTCGTCCAGCAGGTAGAGCTCCGCGTCGACGGTGAGCGCGATCACCAGTTCGAGTTTCCGCGTCATCCCGCCGGAGTACTCCCGCGCCGGACGGCCGAGGTCGTCGGCGAGTTCGAGGCGATCGACCAGCTCGCGCCAGTCCTCGGTCGCGCCCGGATGCAGGTCGCCGTAGAACCGGATGTTCTCCCGCCCGGTCAGGTCCGGATCGATCGACTGACCCTGTAACATCACGCTCGTCGCCGATCGCGCCTCGGTCGGCGAGCGCCCGTCGAAGAGTTCGATCGATCCGGTCTCGGGTCGGCTGCTCCCGGCGAGACACGAGAGGAACACCGACTTCCCGACGCCGTTCGGCCCCATCAGGGTGAGCAACTCCCCCTCCTCGACCGTCAGATCGAGACCGGTGAGGACCCGTCCGTCGCCGAACCCCTTCGTGACGTTCCGGGCCTCGAGCAGCGGTTCGTGCGGTCGATCGGCCGGCTCTCCATCCGTGGTGTCCGAGATATCGGTCGTCACGATCAGGCCTCACCTCCGTAGGCGAACCGTCGGACGATCGCGACGGCGAGGGCGCACAGTCCGACCGCGTAGCCGACCAGTAGCGTCCCGTACTCGAGCGATACCGGGGCCTCCGGCGGCGTCATGAAGTCGACGTTCTCGGTGCCCGCCCAGGCGGCGATCTGCATCCGCGTCGCCAGCGAGTTCGGCAGGTAGTTGACGAACGCCGGATCGCTGCCGATCAGGCTCGGGACGGTTCCGTTGAACCCCGTCAGGTAGAAGGCCATCAGCACGACGACGACCGAAATCGTCGTCATATGTTCCGGCTTGGTGATCACGAGCGCCAGAAGCAGGGCCAGCGCCATCGCGATCGTACAGAACAGGACGAACGAGAGAGCGAGGATTACGAACTGAATCGCGTGCAACTGCCCCACTTCGAAGGACCCGCCGTGAGCGGCCGCGGCGAGGATCGTCACGAGATAGGAACACCCGCCGAGTGCGGTGCCGGCGGCGAACCGGCCGGCGAGATCCGCGGTCGGTGACACCGGCATCGCACGGAGTTTTCGATACCGGTCGCCCTCGAGATCGCGGGCGAACTCGCCGGCGAACACCGCGATGGTGACGGTGAACGCGCCGAACAGTCCGTAGGTGATTCCCTGCGAAGCCTTGACGTACGGGAGGTCGCCGGCGGGGACGCCCTCGATGAAAAACGCCATCGTCAGGAAGTACCACGCGACCGGCCAGCCGACCGCGAGGAAGACGATCAGTTTGTTGCGACGCAGTTGCTGTACGTGACGCCGTGTGAACGCTCGCGCCTGGCCGGTCCAGGGCACCGCGTGCGGTGTCGTATCGGGCATTGTGATCAGGTTCTCGAGTGGCGGCCGCGCGTCGTGTCAGCAACGCGATCGGCTCGTCCTGATGCTCGGCTTACAGGACCAAAAACCTTGTCTAATAGATCACTCTACATCACAAAGTAGCGACGGATTTATATAGTATATCTCGCTGCGAGACGCAGTCACCGATCGAATACCGCAGTTCGAGCGGGGTCGGATGGAAAACCGCGTTCGGTCGGCCGACGAGAATCAGAACAGCCCGACGAACAGCAACACGTACCCCGCGAGCAGGACGCTCGGGACGAAGACGAGCGCGAAGACGCCCTTGTGCCAGTCGTAGACCGACTTTCCGTCGAGCGGACCGAAGGGGATCATGTTGAACGCGGCCAGGAGGAGGTTGATCGCGACGCCCAGTTGACCGATCGTCCCGAGGACGCTCGGAAAGATCATCAGCGGCAGGAACATGAGCGCGAGGAGGTGGTTGGTGATCGGTCCGGCGAGGGCGATCATCGCGTTCTCCCGCTTCGTGATCCGGCCCCGGTGGTAGACGGCTCCCGGCGCGGCGAAGAGGAACCCGACCAGGGCGCCCATGATGGCCAGAAACAGCATCTGGTAGTCCGCACGGAACTCGGCGATCTGGCCGTACTCGATCGCGACGACCTTGTGCGCGAGTTCGTGCAGGAGGAAGGCGACGCCGACGGTGACGAAACTCAACCCGACCATCGCCGCGAAGTAGCCGATCGCGACCGGCGCACGGTGAATCGGCGCGAACAACAGCGCGAACGCGACCGAGAGCGTGATCCACGCGACCGCGAGATCGAACAGTTCCTTGCTGCTGAAGGTTAACTCGGGCTCCGACCGACGGGTTCGCGTGCTCACGTCAACCACCCTCGGAGCAACTCGAGCGTGTTTTCGGCCCCGCGGATGAGTTCGCCCATCAGCGCGTCGACGCCGCCGATCTCGGGTGCCAGCCACGGCAGGACGACGATCGGGAACAGCAGGGTCGCGATCATGCTCCCCACGTTGGTCAGCGCGACGATCATGATGAGCCGGAACAGCGGTACGTCGAACATTTCGGAGAACGCGTCCTCCATCGGTCGCTCCGTGTCGCCGACGATCTCGTTGAGCTGCTGGATGTCACGGACGTTGACCGGCCGGTATTTGAGTTCGACGTAGCCGGCGAACCAGCCCGGAGCCAGCAGCGGATTGATGCTGGTCAGCCAGGCGACCGAGCCGCCGACGCCGGCACTGGTCCAGCGAGCGCCGGCGAGGCGCGCGAGCGTGAACGCGAAGAAGCCGTTGAACAGGAACCACGCGGCGAACAGTTGCAGGAGGAACGTATCCTGCACGCCGGCCATGATCAGGAGGAAGAAGAAGCCGACGAAGCCGAGCGTCACCAGGTAGCCGACGATCTTCAGCGGTGAGAACCGTCTTCCCGAAGCGGCTCCGGAGAGCGACTCGAGCGTCGGGATCTCCGACGGGTTCTCGAGGTGGCGTTCGATGCCGGCTTTGTGACCGGCGCCGACGACGGCGATGACGTCGTACCCCTGGATGCGGAGTTGTTCGAGGTGATTCGCGATGTAGGCGTCGCGTTCGTCGATCAGTGCGTTCGCCCCGCGGGGGCTGAACTGGCGGAACTCCTCCATCATCGCGGCGACGACGTCGCCGTCGGTCATATCCTCGATGTCGACCTCGTCGATGTCCTCGACGTCGCCGCCGAGCGCGTCGAGGAAGAGTCCGACCACCGCGCCGATAGCGACCCCGACGCCGAGGCCGGCGACCACGCCGACCGTCCCGCGGATCGCGTAAGTGCCGGCGCTCTCGAAGATCCCCGCCGAAAGCGGCCCGACGAACGTCTCGGTCGAGACCAGCGCGAGACAGCCGCCGACTCCCAGTATCAGCCCCGCGAGGATGCGTATCGAGAACCCGCTGAGCACGCCGGTCGACTCGCCGACCGACTCGAGCGAGGGGAGAAAGAGCAGTCCGACGAGCGCGCCGCCGACGGCCCCGCCGACGGCGGCGCCGGCGTACTGGAGCGTGGTCGCGTCGGAGATGCCGAGCAGCAGGAGGTCGCCGAGACCGAGCATCGGTGCGAGGAACGCGGCGAAGATGAACCCGACGAAGAGTCCGGCGGCGGCACCGAACGTGAGTCCGATGGTCCGCGGATCGGTGACGCCGAGGGCGAGCCCGCCGATCATCTTCAGCTTCTCGGTGAACGTCAACCGACGCCAGAACCGCTGGATCGTCACCTGAATGTCTCGGTCGACGAGTGCGACGCCGCTGCCGTTGCGTTCGGCGGCCTCGATGGCGGCGCGCATGTCGGCACCGGGTTCGATATCGAACTTTTCGCCGAGTCGCGACTGGACGTACGAGAGCATCCAGTAGGCCAGAAACTGGAAGACGGTGTTCCCCGAGAGGAGGTCCTCGGCCTCGATATCGTCCGGCGTGCCGCCCTGCATCTGGTTGTATCGGCCCTCGTCGAGTTCGACGGCGACGATGTCCGGTTGTTCGCGATCGATCGTTTCGTGGACTTCGTCGACGCTCGCCTGCGAGACGTGTGCTGTCCCGAGAACGTGAACGGAGCCCTGTTCGTCCCCTGGGGGCTCCGGGGGCTCCGGCACGCCGGCGTCGCCTGCATCGCTCATTAGCGGGTCAACTCGGCGGGGACTTTTACCAGTATCGAACTACAGAGAAATAATAAATTCGGTTCGGTTCGTGTTGTATGTATGCACAGTCGTCACCGCGGTGACGTTACGTGTCCGTCTCGACGACAAGAGTGATTGGGGCCGTCGCGCAAGGACGACCGATGACGGATCTCATGGAGACGCTGGTCGAGAACCGCGAGATGGTTCAGCCCAACCACGCGAACATGCTCGACACGGCCCACGGCGGGAACGTGATGAAGTGGATGGATGAGGTGGGAGCCATGTCCGCCATGCTCTTTTCCGGCGAAACCTGTGTCACCGCGCGGGTCAATCAAATGAACTTCGAGCGTCCGATTCGCGTCGGTGATACCGCCTACATCACGGCGTACGCCTACGATGCGGGTACCTCGAGCGTGAAGGTTCGACTGATCGCCGAGCGCGAGGACCTGCGAACCCGGGAGCGCGAGAAGACCACCGAGTCCTACTTCGTCTACGTCGCCATCGACGAGCACAAGGAGCCGACGGCGGTCCCCGAATTGACCGTCAGCAGCGAGGAGGGAGAACGACTCCGGACGCGGGCCCTCGAGAGAGAGAACGGGGACTGCTGAGCCCGTCCCGTCTCGAATCGGGACCCAACCGCTCGGTCTCACTCGAACCGAATCGTCTCGTTTTGCGGATCGATTTCGACGCGATCCTCGATCGGAATCGGCGTCGGCCACCGTGATCGAAGGCGCTCGGCGGAGCAGGGGTAGACGTCTCGAGGGCGGTCGTGATCGCTTCCGCTGGCGAGTGCGACCGACGTACAACGTTCGGGGTCGTCCTTGAGATGCGACTGGTGTCGCCGGACGTCTCGTTTCCGACGGATCGCTCGAGACGTCTCCGTTCACAGCACTCCGAGTACATCCGCGACGCAGGTGTCGCCCGGAGTGCTTCGGCGTCGTTGCCGCGGTCCCACGATGATCGTGAGTCAGCCGGAAATTGAACGCACCGGTACCTACCAGCTTGCGGAGAGCGAGGCGGCCGGTGCGTTCACAGCAACTCGATCGGCGAGCGGGGTCGCTGTCTCCGTCGTTCACTCCCGATACATCAGTGCGGTTGACGAGGTGTCGTCGTCCGTTGCCGCGAGCGAGTCGGAAAGACTCGGCGCGATCGTGGCCAGTACGAACAGGGCCGTGACGATCGTCGCGAGCGTCGTTCCGGGGATCGCGAGCAAGTCGACTGCGGAGGCAACCAGCAGACTGACGCTTATCGCCATGGCCGTGATGCAGTAGTCGTCGGCGGACGTTGTGAGACGAGATCGGCCGGAGTCGGTTTCCGGCCGAGCGAATCCGTTGGACGAGTCGACCGCTTCGAGATACCGTCGGAACGTCTCTAATCCCTCGGCCGGCCGGACGATTCCCCGGGACTTGTTGTACGCTATCACCCCTTTCTCGTCGAGTTTCGGGAGATGAGTCTGGTACAGCGGGATGTACACGCGCTGGCGCTGCGTGGAGGTCAGTTCTGCGACGGTCGTCTCGTGTTCGTCCGCCGCAATGATCTCGGCAATGTCCCTCATTTTGACGGGTTCGTTCTTCTCCAGGAGATAGACGATCACGTCTCTTCTGCGGTTGGTCTGGAGAATATGAAAGATCTCGTCCTGGGTCAGCTCCCGCGTTTCCCCGGATCGGGAATCTACGGAAGGGTCGCCAAAAGAGCGAGGAAGACGGTCCTTTTTGATCGCCATTTCTATATCTGAAAGGGAAACTGTCTCGATATAGTCCTTGTGAATAAATTACTGAAAATATTACTAGATATAATATTTCCTGAATCTAGTACCTCCATTCTCGTCACCGTCGCTCGACAGATCGTCGGATGACGATCGCTGTGCTTCACCGCTGGGAGCACCCGGATACGCGATTCGTCCACCGCGAACTGTCCCTTACGCTGAGTGTACGGTTCGTATCGAAAAGCCGTCTCCAACGGATCGAAAGCCGATCCCGCTACTGCTCCGCGGAGAGGATCCGACTGGCCCGTTCGCGGAGGGGCCTCATCGGTCGAGACGGCGAGACGTATCTGTTACAGCGGCAACGTCGACCCCGGGGCGACCAACGATCGACCGAGACCGTTCACTGGTCGAAAAAGCGGTCAGGCGCCGTTCCGGTCGTCGTCGCTCGAGAGCGGACCAAACTCTTTCCCTCTGGCCTCCTCGAGGTACGTACTCGCCGAGTCGCGCGTGTCTGCGACGGTCGCACCGACCATCGCACCGATCGCACCGCCGGTACTCGCCGCGTTTCGACTGAACACGGAACCGATCGCGGCCCCGACTGCCGCGCCCATCGCTGCGTATCGGGCGCGGAGCAGGACGTGTTTGAGACGGGCTTTCATACCTCGAATGTCGTGACTGCCACTGATAAATATGTCTCTCGGACGCACGAACTGCAGCGTTTCGCCCGCTCGCGATCGACACCGAAACGGCGTTACAGCAGTGTCTCGATCTCGGCGAGCGACTCGAGCACGTAATCGGGCTGGACGGTCGCGGCCTCGAGATCGGCCCGATCCGTAATGCCGGTGAGCACGAGCACGGTCGTCATACCGGCCCGTTCTCCCAGCGCGATATCGGTGTTCAACCGGTCGCCGACGACGAGGGTTCGATCGGGGTCGCTCTCAAGGCGGTTCATCGCCGCCGCAGCGGCGACCGAGGACGGTTTGCCGAGAATCGAATCGGCCTCGCGATCGGCGACGGCCTCCATCGCGGCGAGGATCGCCCCGGATCCGGGGATCAGCCCGTCGTCGATCGGGATCGTCGCGTCCGGATCGGTCCCGTAGAACGGAGTGTCGCCCTCGAGCGCCCGCAGGGATTCCCAGAGCGCACCGTAGGAGAACTCCTTGTCGAACGACCCCAGCACGACCTCGGCCGCGTCGGGGTCGCCGGTCAACTCGACGGCCGCGTCCTCGAGGATCGCCTCGAGTCGGTTGCTGCCGACGAGGTACACCCGTTCGCCGGGATGGGTCGTCGCGAGATACTCCGCCGACACCGTCGCGGAGGTGAGCACGGCGTTCGGATCGACCTCGAGTCCGTGGGGTTCGAGCGTCTCGCCGTAGTGGTCGCTGCCGCGCGTCGGGTTGTTCGAGAACAGGAGTCTATCGATGCCGGCGTCCTCGAGTGCGTGCAAGCCGTCGGTCACGTCCGGAAGCAGTTCCTCGCCGCGGACGATCGTGCCGTCGACGTCGAGGATCGCCGCCTCGTAGTCGGTCATCGCCCGTGTCTACGGTCGACCGGCGATTGAGTGTTGGGTTTCTCGAGACGCGTTCGGCGCCCCAAAGTGCGTCGTACGGGTTCGGTACGCGGATAGACGTAACACTCGCGGGGAGTACAATGCATACACTTTTATCGTCAGGGAACCAACACGACAGGTAGGGATGGCGTCCAATACTACCGATCAGTCGTCCGTGATCACTGCGTTCGGGCTCCTCATCGCCGTCGTCGCAGTCGTGGGAACGCAGTTCTTCGGCTGGGAATGGGGATCCGGACAGCTCGTTCCGACGATTATCGGCGTCGTCGTCGCTGGAATCGCGGTACTGGTCATCTCCAGACGGTTCGTCGACTGAATCGACGCCAGCGTTCGACTCGGCGCGTTCGTAGCTTCCGCTCAATTCGTGCGTGGATTTCCGCCATCCGACGGGTCGGTTCGTCTCCGTTATCGACTCGCAGAATTGTGATCCTGGTGCTACCGCGAGCGCTCGAGTTCGAGTTCCTCCGTGTCGATCCCGGCGGCTTCGGCCTGTTCGTTCGAATCGATCAACCGATCCAGTTTCGTTTCGAACTCCTCGTCGGAGAGGTCGCCGGCGGCGTACCGCTCCTGGAGTCTCGTGACGGGGTCGCGTTCGGTCTCCGACTCGTCGACGGTGTCGTCGTCCGAGCGAGTATCGTCCGCCTCCGAACGCTCCACGAGATACCAGATGAGAAACGACGTCACCACGAACAGCAGCGTGATCGCGAGTGCGAACCACGGACCGGCCAATAGTAACACGGCGATGATCACGATATCGGCGAGGACGAACTTGATGGCGAAGATCTCCGTGAGGCTGTAACTCCGGCCACCGCTCTCACTGCCCATAGGCGACCTTCGGCCCGTCCGAAAATAATTGTAGGGATCGGTCATGGCGGGTGACACCACTCGAGCGACGAGCGACGCACGCCGCGAGCGGGAACCAAGGGCGGACGAGGAACGGAGGGCGGACGGGACCGACGCACGGACGCCGGCGGACGACGACGGACGAGCGACCCGAACGAGGTGGGAATTCTTTTCCACACACCGGCCCTACGGGTCGGTATGACACTCGAGGTCGAAGCCCCCGATCCGCCGGAACTGGATTTCGTCGATCCCAACGAGTACGAGGACGCGACGATCAGCGCCGACGGCGACGAAGAGATCGACTACCGTCGCGAGGAACTTCAGGAGTTCCTCGAGGAGGGCGCCTGGGAGGAGGCGTTCGCGGAGTGGCTCGAGGACACGGACCTCGAGGAACGGGCGTACGAGATCGCCCGTGACCTCGATCTCTTCGCCGGATTCGACTTTTTCTGGGACGATTTCGCCGACCGCGTCGGCTATCACGCTCCCGGGATTCCGGAGGATTGGCAGGAGCGGGAGTACCACCCCGACCTCGATACGTGGGGTACCGTCTCGTCGATCAACGCCGAACTGACCGAGTTCGGCCAGATCGTCTCCGTGACCCTCAAGGAGGAGTACATCGACTGGGAAGCGGAGTACGAACCGCCGGAAGATCTGCCGGATTTCGACTGAGGAGGGGGCGACGACGGGATGGAGACGCCAGCGACGACGCTCGAGACTGCGAAATCCTCGAAACCGACACCGGGCCGCTGCGTGAGCTACGGGCTGGTGCCGGCCGAGCGAACTACTCCCGCCCGACCGCGATATTTCTCGTGACGCCATCACAGTCCGGACAGGACCCGAGCGACTCGGTCGCTTCGCGGTAGCCGCAGTCGAGACATTCGTAGTACGATCGGGTCGGCGTGTACGGATCCGAGTAGACCATACTGCATTGGGATACCGTACCACGAAAAAGCATTGTCCTGATAGGTGGTTAGACAACTATGTCGGGGCAAATACCCTAATACTCTGGACGGACGTCCAAAGCGACGGCTCGGTGCGGCCGACGTTCCCTCGGCATCGGCACGACCAACCGCTCGAGCGAGCGGTCACGCGTCCGTCGGTCGCGGCGGGCCACCTAGCCCGACCACTCGCCGGCGAGATCGCCGCCGACGTTTTCTCGCCAGTGGTCGAACTCTACTCGACAGTCGGTATTGACGTCGATGTGATCGACGAATCCGACACCGGGCGATGCGAGTTTCTCCCCGCAAAACGGACAGGCGATAGGATCGGTCCAGTTCGTCGTCGTGTTGACAGCCATTGGTGCGCAGATCTATCAGGAACGATCGTATAGGTTTGATCGGTTAAGATCTATTACAATTTGTGTGTTGTATAATCACAATGGGACTGGCCCCGGTAGTCGTAGCGTGAAGCGTCTCGTGCAGTAGAACGGCTCAGTCCCGGCCCGGGAGACTGATGACGTTCATTCTCCGCCCGAGAAATACCCCGGCACGGGTAGCGATCATCGGGTCGCGAATCGGAGGGTATTCCTCCGTCCACTCGCGTATCCTCCGACGAGAACGATATGTCGGTTCGAGAGCGGGCCGGTCGGTTCACCAGCTACGACGTGCTCGTAGTGACGGCAGCGATCTGGTTTCTCGCGAAGTTCCTGCGATACGCCTTTCCACCGCTGTTCGAGTCGTTCCAGCTGAGTTACGGCGTCTCGAACGCCGTACTCGGTGCTGCGTACACCGGGTTCATGCTCGTCTACGCGGCGATGCAGTTCCCGTCTGGCGTGCTCGGGGACCGATTCGGCTCGGTCGTCGTCATCACGGCGGGCGCGCTCGTCGCGGCGGCCGCCGCGCTCGTGCTCGTCGTCGACTCGCCGTTTTTCGTCCTCGTCGCCGCCATGCTCGTCATGGGTGCCGGCACCGGCGCGCACAAGACCGTCGCGGTTCGACTGCTGTCTCGAGCCTACCCCTCCCGAACGGGACGAGCGCTCGGCGTCCTCGACACGTTCGGCGCATTCGGTGGAGTCGTCGCCCCGGCCGCCGTCGTCGCCGTCGCCGGCATCACCTTCGCGCTGGGGGCGAGCTGGCGTCT
The DNA here is from genome assembly GCF_051351675.1 of Natronorubrum halobium. Classification (NCBI taxonomy): domain Archaea; kingdom Methanobacteriati; phylum Methanobacteriota; class Halobacteria; order Halobacteriales; family Natrialbaceae; genus Natronorubrum; species Natronorubrum halobium. The sequence continues at coordinate 2,812,737 of NZ_CP195595.1, read as the reverse complement.
GATCTTTCTGTTCGCCGGACTCGCCGGACTCGCGCTCGCGCTCGCGTTCCGGATTCGGGTTCCGAAACGCGTTCCGAGCGCAACTAACGGTGACGCCGCCACGAGGGCCGTTTCGGCCGCCGGATTCTCCCAGTACGCGACGCTGTTCCGGGACTGGCGATTCGCGGTCTTCTCGCTCGTGACGGTGCTGTTTTCCTTCACGTACAACGGCTTCGTCGCGTTCGCACCGCTGTATCTCACCCAGGAGGCCGGACTGGCGGACGCGACCGCGGGCTTGCTCTACAGCGCGCTCTTCCTCGCGAGTCTGAGTCAACTCGCGACCGGTGACCTCAGCGACCGCGTCGGGAAGCTCCCGATCATCGTCGCGCTGCTCGGACTCGCGTCCGCCGCGCTGATCGCGTTCATCTCCCTGACCGACACCGGGGGTCCGGTCGTCCTCGGCGCTGCACTGATCGCCGTCGGAATCGGAGCGCACGGCTTTCGGCCCGTCAGAGGGGCCTATCTGATGGCGGTCATCCCCGACGACGTCGCCGGCGGCGGACTCGGCGTCGTCCGCACGCTGTTGATGGGTGCCGGTGCGGTCGCCCCCGTGATCGTCGGCACGCTTTCGGAAGTCGCCGGCTTCCAGCCGGCGTTCTGGCTCCTCGCAGCGTCGATCATCTCCGCGACGGCACTCGGCACGTTGCTCTGGGTTCTCGAGTGAGCGCTCTCGGACTCGATCCGTCCCGAACGTCGATTTACCACGAAAAGAGTTAACACACCTCGTGACGTATTCGTTCGTATGTCACTCGCCGAATCACTCGAGTACGAGTGCATGTCCTGTGGCCACCGAGAGACGGTCGCGGACGCGCTCGTGAGTACCTGTCGGCGATGCGGGGGCGAGATGCGCAACGTGGATCTGGTACGGTAGTCGGAGTCGCTGAACGGCTGAGTCGTCGCCACAGCGCGGACGCCTGTGAGCGGCGCCACTGCTGCCGTCAGTGGACGCTCAGGCTCCGATACCGGTCGCTTCTATACTCGATGGAAAAGCCGCGAGAACTCGATTCCGGGACGCGGTCGACACGGAACGAATTGTGATTACCTCACCACTCCCGTCACCGGCCGAGGGCGATTACAACCCCGAACAGGACGAATCCGAGTACGACCGCGACGGCACCGACGGCGGCGTCGCCCGCGAAGACGAGCGTGCCGCCGGCGACGACCCCGGCACCGCCGCCACCGGCGGCCGCCGGGACGCCGAGCTGTCGTCCGGTACTCGAGTCGGAGTCCCCCTCGGTCTCTGCTCGAACCCGCTGATTCTGTAGCTCGTCGAGATCCGCTCGCAACGCCTCGAGGTCGTCGTCTCGGGGGTGCTCCGGCGTTTCGTCGGGGCCCGACTCGAGGTTCTCGACCTCGGCTGCCAACGAGTCGAGACGAGCGTCGTGGGACTCGAGGTCGGTCGCGTGGCTCTCGAGTCGATCCCCCTGGTCGCTCGTCCGATCGTCGATCAGGTCGGTGCGGGCAGCGATCCCGTCGATCCGGTCCTCGACGTCGTCGATTTCGTCCGCGAGACCGTCGATGCGTTCGGGAGCGTCGTCGAGCGCGGCGGACTCCTCCCGAAGCGCGGTAACGTCCCGCTCGAGGGCCTCGATCGTCTCCTCGAGCGCTGCGACGGCGTCCTCGGAGACGGACGTCTCGTCCAGCGTCGTTACGTGTTCATCGAGTGTCGCCACACGCTCGTCGAACGTCGCCATGCGCTCGTCGAGACTGCCGACCGTGTCGCCGAGGTCGTCGACCGTCCCGTCGAGGTCGTCGAGTTCAGCGTCGACCGTTTCGGCGGTTGCTGCGACGTCCTCGAGTCGGTCCTCGATCCCGTTCGACCGGTCGTCGACTGCCTCGAGCCGCGTCTCGAGCCGATCGGTTTCGTCGTCGATCTCCGTCCGGAGCTCGGTGACGGCGTCCCCGAGGTCGTCCACGACCGAGTCGACGCGGTCCGTCAGCGTCGTTTCGACGTTCTCGACTCGCGTTTCCAGTTCCTCGAGGCTGGCCTCGAGAGCCGTGAGGTCAGTTCCGACGGAATCGACCTCCTCGGTGAGCGATTCGATCGTCTCGCGCGTGTCGGCAAGCGAGTCGGACAGTGCGTCGACCGCGTCGTCGTCGGCCGCCCCCTCTTCGAGTCGGTCGACGGCCGTCTCGAGCGCCTCGAGATCGGCGTCGGCCGTTGCGAGATCGTCCTCGACGCCCGCGGTCGCGTCGGCAAGTCGGGCCTCCAGTTCGGCCATCGTTTCGTCGAGTCGCGTCTCGAGCGTCTCTTCGAACGACTCGACCTCGGCGGTGAGGTCCTCGACGTCGCCGTCGACTCCTTCGAGATCGGCCGCGAGGTCGTCGACCCTCGACTCGAACGCTGCTCGCTCCTCGAGTTCGGTCACCGTCTCCGAGACGGCCGTCATCGAGTCGCCGAGTTCGACGAGTTCCACTTCGAGCGACGCGAGTTCGGTTTCGACGCCGTCGACGCGTTCGTCGTCGGCCGTCGTCGACTCGAGTTCGTCGATCGCCTCCCGTGCGCGCTCGAGGCGCGATTCGAGGTCCTCGGTACGGTCGCGAACGGACTGGTGAACGTCGGCCAACTCGTCCCCCACCGATTCGACGTCGGTTTCGACGTTCTCGACGGTGCTCTCGACGCTCTCGACGTCGCTTTCCACGCCTTCGACGGTGTTCTCGACGGCCTCGACATCGTCTTCGACCGTCTCGAGGCGGTCGTCCGTCGATCCGAGGTCGTCCGCGACGGTCTCGACGCGTTCGTCCGTAGCCGTGAGTCGGTCGTCGACTGCCTCGAGCGTCGTCGCGTTCGCATCGATCTCGTCGTCGAGGTCGGTGAGTCGGTCGTCGACGTCGTCGATCCGTTCGTCGACGGCCTCGAGTTCGGCACCGACAGCGTCGATCTCGTCCGCGACCGTCGCCTCGACGGCGTCGATGGCGTCCTCGAGTTCCCGGCGTTCGTCCGCTGTTCGCTCCGTCTGCGCCTCGAGCTGATCCGAGACGCCGCCGATCTCGACCGACTGCTCTTCGAGCCGACCGGCGAGCCCTTTGGCTCGGGTCCGGAGTCGGTCGACGTCCTCGTCGACGCGCTCGAGCGTCTCGTCGAGTTCGGAGACGGTCTCCGTGACGGCCTCGAGATCGGTTGCCGAGGCGGATTCCGCGTCCAGCGTCTCCAGTTCCGACTCGAGGGTCTCCACGTCCGCCCGCTGGTCCGCGAGTCGGTCGTCCAGCCGCTCCGTTCGGTCGGTGACGGCCTCGAGATCGCCGCTGAGATCACCGATCCGCTCGTCGAGAGCCGCTCGTTCCGTTGCAGTGGTTTTCTCGACCGCCTCGATAGTCGACTCGAGGGATTCGAAGTCGTCGGTCAGGCTCGTTTCGAGCGACTCGAGATCCCCTTCCAGATCCGCTTCGAGCGACTCGAGATCGTCCACGAGCGTCGATTCGAGACCATCGATATCGTCCTCGAGCGCGTCGAAGGCGTCCGAGAGGGCGTCGAGTTCGTCCTGGAGGTCGCCCTCGAGTTCGTCGACGGTTCCCTCGCTCGCGTGGGTCTCGCTCTCGGCTTCGAGGTCGCGCAGGTCGTCGGCGAACGCCTCGAGTCGCTCGTCGAGGTCCGCGACGGCTTCGGCGTCGGCCGCTCGCTCCTCGACGTAGTCGAGTTCCTCGAACGCCGACTCGAGGTCGGAGCGGACCGTCTGGATCTCCTCGTCGCGGGTGGCGAGTCGATCGAACAGCTGATCGATGGCGTCGTTCGACCGATCGTGGCCCGTCTCGGCCCCATCGCCGACCGCGTCGTCGAACGACAGGGTCGTTCGTCCGCCTACGCCGCCCGCCTCGGCCGTGTCGATGGTCGGGTCGTCCCCGCCGGAACCGCCGTCTCCCGTACCGTTCTCCGACCACGTGACGTCCTCGTAGGCGTCGACGTCGTCCTCGGCAGCCGCGAGTGCACCTCTGGCCGCGCTCGCAGCGGGCTCGTCGGCCAGTCGAACCCCGCGAACCGAGAACGGCAGCGGTGCGGCGTCGAATCGGCCGCCCAGCAGAAACTCGAGCCCCTCGACGACACCCGATCCGGCGACCGCGATCGGAACGGCCAGGCCCTGCTGTACGTCGTTTTCGTCCGCTTCAGTTTCGATCGCGTCGACGACGTCGCCGATCAGCGCGTCGAAGCCGCGTGCGAGCGCGCTCTCGATGTCACCGGCCGCCGCGTCGGGATCGAGCGCAAACGCCTCGAGCACGCTCGCGACCTGTGCCGGGTCGTGGCCGGTGTCGCCGGCCGCACGCTGTACGACCCAGTCGCTCCCTTTCGCCACCGAGAACGCCAGTGCGGGGACGCCGTAGTAGGCGAGCGAGACGCTCGTCGTCTGCGGGCCGATGCAGATCCCGAGTCCGGTGTAGTTGTCGCCCGCGAACTGGTCGTAGACGACGGCGAAGCCTCTGCTGGTCGGCGTCGCGTCGACGCCGCGACCCTCGAACACCGAGTCGACGGTGTCGCGGTGCGCGTCGGTCGGTTCCGCCGCGTCGACGACGGTGCCCGGCGTCGTGTAACAGAGTCGGTCGTCGGCGGTGCCGACGTCGAGGACGTCGTCGACGAGCGCCTCGAGCACCGGTTCGACGTACCCGTCGACGGTGAGGACCCCGTTCGAAAACAGCGATTCGGGGGATTCGTCCGTCGCATCGGCGACGGTACCAGCAGCCGACCCGACGACGTACGTGGTGCCGTCGTGTTCGACCAGCAGCTCCTCGTCCACCGCGTCGCCGACCGACTCGAGCGTCGCTTCGTCGGCCGAAATGACGACCGGCGGTACCGATTCGATCGCCACCCCGTCGGCCGTGTCGGTGGCCGCGCGGAGCGCCCCAGGTCCGATATCGAGACCGTGTCCCATGGCACCGAGAAGTCGGAGCGTCCTCTTTGAGCTTTGGTCTCGAATACCAGATGTGAAAATCAGTGTCGGTGACAGTCACAGATTTGTGAGCGTACTCGATCGGTGCCCCCGTTCACCTACTCCCGGCTTGTTGCCGTCGCCACGACCATCGACCGTGGAGCACGAACGTCAGCTCGAGCCCCGGGAAGAGAGCGGGTCTCCACGACGGTTCGGTCGACGTTAGTCGGCCGGATTGGGATCGACAGCGGTCTCACCGACGCTGACGGGATCGTCGACGGAGAGCGTCTCGCCCCACGACAAGTCGGGAACGCGCGTGTTGATCATCAGCCGGAAGTAGTGGTCGAACCACGCCTCGCCGGCCCACTCCGGAAGGGTCGCTTCTCGTCGCTCGACGAACGTCTCCCGAAACCCCTCCGTCTTCTCGCCCGTGTCGGGGTCACGCGTCGGCACGACGCACCGCTGACACGGGTTGACTCCCCGTAGCGCGACCGATCCGATATCGAATGGGACGACCTGCCCGGGTGCGTCGTAGAGTCGATCCTCCCAGAACGCCGGGGCGTCGAGGACGAGATTCGGTCGCAGTCGTCGACACATCTCGTCGGCGTCGATCCCGTCGTACCAGGAGGCGACCGCCTCGAGGGTGCCCGTGCTGATGACCGTCGGCCCCGAGGCGTCCGTATCGTCCGGAAAGCCGCCCTCGTCGTCGCGAACGACCTCGACCGGATAGCCGAAGTAGTCCGACAGCCACGAGGCGAAACAGTCCCGATCGAGTTCGAGGTGGAACGTGTTGGTCTCGTCGCAGCCGCGTTCGCTGACCGTGACCGTTTCGCGCTCGAGGTCGTACGTCGCCTCGAGGTGGTGAACCCGCGGCTCGCGTTTGCCGTTGACGTACTGGCCGACCGACTCGCCCGTCGCGTTCGTCTCCGACGGTTGCTCGACGATCGCGTACCGTCGATCCCTTGCGAGTCCGCCGTTGTCAACGATCTCTCCCGCGGTGACCGACACCGCGTCGAAGGATTTGATCGGATGGACACGAATGCGCTCGAGGTGTACCATTGGACCTACCGTCATCATGGTGGCTCTTAGCTGTGTTCGTTTCACGCAAAAACGAGGTGGATTCGACTCCGGCGGACACGGATACAGATCGTCCGGAACGGCCAGTCACGCCTTCGCTTTCGTCGGGGTCGCCTCGGGACTCGGATCCGAGACGCGAATCTCGCCCGAGTCGTCGACCCGAATCGAGTAGCCGCAGTACGCGAACGTCACCGACGCGTCCATCTGTGGCGTCGCGAATAGTGACTCGAGTGCGTCCGTATCGATCGCTTCGTGCAGCGGGGATTCCAACTCGGTGATTTCGACGCCCTCTCGCTCGGCGACGGTCTCGACGATCTCGAGGACGAGTTCGTTATCGTGGGCCATATTCAGCGGGCCATTGTCGCTCCATATAACAGTAGGGGATCGTGTTCTGACGCGCGTCTGCTTTCCGTCAGACATTCGGAGACGGACGACCGATCGGCCCCGCCGACGAGGCGGCGAGGCCATACTTTTTGGCGCTCGAAACCGTCAATCGGACCGAAATGTCAGCCGAGAACCCCCTCGCCGAGGTCGTCGACAACCTCGTCTACGAACCGGTACAGGTCCACGAACACGGCATCGATCTGACCGTCAGCGCGATCTACGAGGTCGCCGCCCCCGGCCGGCTCGACTTCGGCGGCGACGAACTCGAGGACGCCGACCTCGAGCCGGTGCCCACCGAACTCCGAAACCCCGACGACGAGTACGGCTGGTGGGACCTCGAGGGCGGCCAGTACGTGATCCAGCACAACGAGTTTCTGACGGATCTCGAGGAGCCGGTGCAGCTCCAGCCGCGAAACGAACTGTTGGCTCGCGGCGGCTCGCATTCGTCGGTACTGGTCGCGTCGCATCTGCCGTTGATCCCGCTGACCGTTGCGGAGGGCGGCCTTCGGATCAAGGAGAACGCGCGGGTGTCGACGCTGGTTCCGGTCGGCGAGCGCTCGCGAGCGGACGGCTGACCGAACCCCACGGCGTTCGGCTAAGTGGCTACGAACTCGAGGCAGTCGTCTCCGCTTCGTCCGCCGGGGGATCCGGCAACAGCACGAGGACGATCGCAAGTCCGATGATCGCGGCGAGCGGGCCGACGAAAACCATCGCTAGGAAGAACGCGAACACCCCATACAGTCGAACGTACGACGTCCAGCGAAACTGCATCGTCGACCGACAGTTCTCGTCCGCGCGTATTAGTCGTTCTGTTGACCGGTCGAGTCGATTTTCGCGCGGCGGATCACCTCGCTTCGACCTCGAGAGTCGGCGCCCAAAGCGTCGCCCCCGAAACGAATTCGATCCCATCGATTCCCCGGGCCGAAGAGAGTCGCTACTGCCCTTCGAACTCGGGCTCGCGGTCCTCGAGGAACGCCTCGACGCCCTCCTCGTGGTCCGCGGTCTCGAAGACGATCCCCTGGGCGACCGCCTCGTCGGTCAGGGCCTGCTCGAGCGACTTGTCGAGTCCCTCGCCGAGCAGCCGGTTCGCGTGGCGCAGCGCGACCGGCGGCCCGGAGACGACCGTCTCGACGAAGGCGTCGACTTCCTCGTCGAATGCGTCGGCGTCGTAGACGTGGTTGACCAGTCCGAGCTCCTTCGCCCGGTCGGCGCCGAAGATGTCGCCGGTCAGGGCGAGCTCCTTGGCGACGTTCTCGCCGACGATCCGGGGCAGCAGGTAGGAGGTCCCGGCGTCGAGGCTCAGCCCGACCTGGCGGAAGACGAAGCCGAAGACCGCGTTCTCGCTCGCCAACTGGACGTCACAGCCGATCGCGAGGTTCGCGCCGGCGCCGACGGCGGGGCCGTCGATCGCTGCGATCGTCGGGATCGGGAACTCGACCAGCCGGACCATCAGCTCCTTCGTCCGGCGCTCGAGTCGGCGCACGCGCTCGTCGGCCGGGACCTCGTTCTCGATCGCCTCGACCATCCGCTGGATGTCGCCGCCGGCCGAGAAGGCGCCGCCGGCGCCCTCGACGACGACGCAGCGGGCGTCGCTGCCCTCGATCTCGTCGAACGCCGCGGTGAGGCCGTCGTTGATCTCGGCGGAGAGGGCGTTGCGCCGATCGGGCTGGTTCAGCGTGATCGTCGCGGCGCCGTCGTCTTCGATATCGAGGAGGACTGCGTCACCCAGTGCCATTATTCGGCCTCCTCGCGGAGTTTGAACTTCTGGACCTTGCCGGTCGTGGTTCGCGGGAGTTCCTCGACGAACTCGACCTCGCGCGGGTGTTTGTACTCGGCGAGGTTGGTCAGACAGTACTCCCTGATCTCGTCCGCCGTCACGTCGGCGTCGGGCGTCGGGACGATGAAGGCCTTGATCGTCTCGCCGCGACGTTCGTCGGGAATCCCGGCGACGGCGGCGTCGGCGACGGCCTCGTGCTCGAAGAGCAACTCCTCGACTTCGCGCGGGTAGACGTTGTAACCGCCGGTGACGATCATGTGCTTCTCGCGGTCGACGACGTAGAAGAAGCCGTCTTCGTCGTGGTAGCCGATGTCGCCGGTGTGGAACCACCGTCGGCCGCCCTCCTCGGTGAAGGCTTCCTCGTTGGCTTCGGGCAGCCCGTAGTAGCCTTTCATCACGTTCGGTCCGGCGACGACGATTTCGCCGGTGATCTCGTGCAGGTCGGCCGCTCCAGCGGCTTCGCCGCTTTCGCCTCGTCGCGTCTCCGCCGCGACGCTCTCCTCGTCGATCGGGCCCTCCTCGATCGGCGGCACCTCCTCAAACTCCTCGGTGACGACCTTCGAGTCGACGCCGGGAACGGTCTTGCCGATACTGCCGACGCGTCGGCCCTTGATAGGGCTGTTGAAGTGCGTGACCGGACTGGTCTCGGTCAGACCGTACCCCTCGTAGACTTTCGGCTCGTAGAGCTCTTCGAACTGTCGCAGGACCTCGACCGGGATGCCGGCACCGCCGACGCCGCACAACCGCAGCGACGACAGGTCGAACTCCTCGGCGTTCGGCTGGTTGATGACGTCGTTGTACATCGCCGGGACGCCGTGCATGATCGTCAACTGCTCGTCCTCGATGAGCGAGACAGCCTCCTGGGCGTCCCACGACGGCAGCGGGTAGAAGGCCCCGCCGTTGAACAGCGACGTGTTCATCACGACGGTCATCCCGTAGATGTGGAACAGCGGGAGGACGCCGAGCGATTTGTCGTCCGGTCGAATTCCGTCGGGAACGAGCTGCGCCGCCGAATCCGCGTTCGACGCGAGGTTCCCGTGGGTGAGCTGGACGCCCTTCGGCTGGCCCGTCGTCCCCGACGTATAGGGCTGGACCGCGACGTCGTCGGCGGCTCGGTCGACGATGTCGGGGTCGCCCGGTTCGAGGAACTCCGTCAGCTCGACCGCCCCCTCGGCCTCGCCGCCGACGTCGTGGGACGACGTCCCATTGCCCGGTGAGCTTCGCTCACCGACGCTGACGACGTGTTCGACGTTCGTCTCGTCCTGAACCTCTTTGACGAACGGCACGAGGTCGGCTAGGGCGACGACCACCTTGGCCTCGCTGTCCCCGAGCAGGTGCCCGATCTCTCGAGCCTTGTACTGCGGATTCATCGGGACGACGGCTCCGCCGGCGCGAAGCGTCCCGTGGAAGGCGATCAGAAACGGCGGAACGTTCGGCAGATAGATCGCGACGCGATCGTCGGCGCCGACACCGCGTTCCTCGAGTGCGGTCGCAAAGGCACCGGTTTGCCCCCAGAACTCCTCGTAGCTCGTTTCAGACCCCTGATAGCCGATCGCGGTGTTGTCGCCGTACTCCTCGACGGCTGCCGCGAGATTAGTGACAAGATTTGTCATGCGCCGTGCGATACGTTTCCGTGTACCGTCAAAAAGATTGTTAAAGAAAAGCACGGCTGCTCCTTCCACGAGAAAACTGGCGTTCGAACGACCGGGACGATTACCTCACGGTGGACTCCGATTCAGTACCGGTCCGGTCGCGGAAAAACCGTGCAGTTGCAGTCGATAGCCGGCCCGGTGCCGTATTCCGACGGGAACGAATCGATACTCGACGGTCGGATCGGTGCTCGAGCGGGGTGACGCGTTCGACGGCGGAGCCGTCGTGATCCTCGAGTACGCCGAATCGGCCGAGCGACGAGTGACCTACGGTTCGGGGACGAATCGCTCGGCAGTCTCCGTGTACTCCGCGAGCGATCCGAGGAACCGAGCGGCGTCGGCTCCGTCGACGATTCGGTGGTCGAAGCTGAGATCGAAGCCGATCCGGTTCCGGAACTCGATCCCGTCGTCGCTCCGCCGTGGTCGTTCCCGGATCCGGTTGACGCCGAGAATCGCGATCTCCGGCGGGTTGATGACCGGCGTGAACGAATCGACGCCGAGCGCGCCGAGGTTCGTGACGGTAAACGTGCCGCCGCGAAGATCGCTCATCGTGTACTCGCCGGACTGAACCGCGTCCGTCAGTCGCCGCCGTTCCGTCGCGACCTCGCCGAGCGACTTCGATCCGACATCGCGGAGTACGGGTGCGACGAGTCCCGCGTCGATGTCGACGGCGACGCCGACGTTGTGTTCCTCGTACAGCCGGTGCGTCTCGTCTTCGAACGTCGCGTTGAACGCCGGATGGTCATCGAGGGTCGCCGAGACCGCACACAACAGGAGGTCGACGACGGAGACGTCCGCCTCGTGCCGACCGTCAGCGATCTCGGTCGCCCGCAGCAGTTCCTCGGCGTCGACGTCCCGGTTCGCGGTCACGTGAACCGCGTTCCGATAGCTCTCCTGCAGTCGGTTCGCGATGGTCTCTCGCATTCGAGAGAGGGATCTCTCCTCGCGGACGGTACGTCCCGTCTCGTCAGCGTCCGCCGGCGACTGGTCGTCGTTCCGGTCGGACTCCGTATCGGTCGGTGGCATACGATGATTGTACAATCGGCAGTGAGTGCGATCAGTCCGGCCGAATCCAGGCGAGCACGGCGCCCCGTTCGAACTCGTCGTCCTCCTCGAGGACGATCTCCTCGAGCGTCCCGGGCTCCGGCGCCGGAACGTCGACGCTCACCTTCTCGACCTGGAACTCACAGAGGTCGTCGCCGGCGTCGACGCGGCTCCCCTCGCTCAGGAACCAGTTGACGACGACGCCCTCCGTTTCGTCCGTATCCTCGGGCCAGACGTCGCCCGTGTCGACGGCGACGCGGTCGTCGTCCTGACTCATTCGTTCGAGTGAGCGTCGCGGACGGCGTTCGTGATATCCTCCGCGTCCGGAATGACCTCGTTCTCCATCGGCCGGGCGTACGGAATCGGGACGTCCGGCACGGCGACCCGCTCGACGGCTTCGAGGTCCTCAAGTCCGTTTTCGGCCACGCTCGCGACGATTTCACCCGTGACGCCGAACGAGCGGTAGTCCTCGTCGACGACGACCAGCCGGCCGGTCTTCGCCACGGATTCGGCGATCGTCTCGGTGTCGAGCGGGACGAGCGTCCGGAGGTCGATCACTTCGGCGTCGATTCCGTCGTCGGCGAGCGACTCGGCGGCCTCGAGCGCCCGGTGGACGTGGAGGCCGAGCGTGACGACGGTCACGTCCGCCCCCTCGCGCTTGACGTCCGCACTGCCGAACGGGATCGTGTACTCGTCTTCGGGGACGCCGGTCTTCGGCCCGTCCGGTGCGGGCATCCAGCCGATGCCCATCAACCGCTTGTGGAACAGGTAGACGACCGGGTCGTCGTCGCGGATGGCGTTGTGCATCAGCCCCTTGGCGTCGTAGGCGGTCGACGGGACGACGACCTTCATGCCCGGCAGATGTGCGAAGGTCCCGTAGAGCGTTTGTGAGTGCTGGGCGGCGTCGTTGTACGTCCCGCCGACGGCGGCCGTGAGTACCATCGGAACGCTCACGGAGCCGCCGCTCATGTAGGTGTTCTTCGCCATCTGATTGTAGATCTGGTCCATCCCGACGCCGAAGAAGTCGACGAACATGAGCTCCGCAATCGGGCGCATTCCCGCCTGGGCCGCGCCCACGGCGGCCCCGATGTACGCCGTCTCGCTGATGGGAACGTCCATAATTCGGTCGTGGCCGAACTCCTCGAGGAGGCCGTCGGTGCTGTCGAAGATGCCGCCGTAGTCCGCGACGTCTTCGCCCATGTAGAAGACGTCGTCGTCCCCGCGCATCTCGTGGGCGATGGCCTCGACCATCGCTCGGCTCATCGTCAACGAACGGTCCGTTTGCCGCTGTGGTTCCTGTTGTGCCATCAGTCGTCACCCCCGGTTTCCGCAACGGACGGCTCGGTGTCGGTCACGCCGGACGGCGGATTCACGAACACGTCGTCGTAGGCGTCTTCCGGCTCCGGTTCGGGCTGTTCCTTCGCCCATTCGATGGCCTCTTCGACGCGCTCGTGAGCGCGGTCGCGGAGGTCGTCGATCGTCTCGTCGTCGGCGTCGTGCGCCCGGAAATCCGACTCGAGCCGGTCGATCGAATCCCGTCCCTCGGCGGCGTCCTTGTCTTCGCCGGGCCGATACTCCTCGGGATCGCCCATGAAGTGGCCCATGCGTCGGTGGACCTGCACCTCGAGGAGCGTCGGTCCGTTCCTGTCGCGAGCGCGGCCGACGGCCTCCCTCGCCGCCTCGTAGACGGCGACGGCGTCGTCGGCGTCCACGCGAGCACCCGGGAGACCGAATCCGCCGGCGCGATCGGCCCCGTTCTCGACGTCGGTGATGCGATCCTTCGGCATGCTGATGGCCCAGTCGTTGTCCTCGACGACGAAGACGACGGGAAGGTTCTGGACGCTCGCCAGGTTGAGCGACTCCAGGAACGCGCCCTGATCGATCGCGCCCTCGCCGAGGAACGCGACCGCGACGCTGTCGGTGTTCCGCTTCTTCGCGGCCAGTCCGGCCCCGACTGCGGGCGGACAGCCCTCGGCGATGATCCCGCTACACGCGAAGTTGACGTCGGAATCGAAGAGGTGCATATGTCCGCCTTTCCCGGCGCTCAGTCCGGTCTCGCGGCCGAAGATCTCGGCGGTCATCCGCTTCAGGTCGACGCCCTTCGCGATCGCGATGTGATGTGGCCGGTGGGGAGCCGTGACCGTGTCGTCGTCCCGTAAGTGTTGACAGACGCCCGCACCGGAGGCCTCGTGACCCGCGGCCAGGTGCAACTCACCCGGAATGGGACCGGCGGAGATGTCGAACGCCGGCTGCTTCCCCTCGAGGTACTCCTCCTGCAGGCGTTCCTCGTAGTGACGCGCCGTCACCATGTTCTCGTACATCGATTGTAGTTCGTTAACAGATACCATGCCACGTAAAACAGACGGCGCACGCGATTAAATAGCTATATTCCGCATCGAAGACGGTCCGAATCGCATGACTGTTCGCATCGGCAACGAATCGAGCGCCGTCGAACGTCAGCGACCGACGCGTCCGCCGACCGCACCGCGAGCGATCAATCGTTTACGAAGATTCCGTCCGGCTCGAGGTCCTCGAGCGGGCCGACGCGGTTGCCGTCGGTCGCGTACTGGTAGAGGGCGGCACGGACGATCATCCCGAGGACCTGTGCGAGAACGATCGTCGCGACGAGGAGGAGACCGCCGATCGTTCCCATCGCGTACGCGACAAGTCCGGAGCCGGAAACGTAGGCGGCGACGAGCAGGCAGATGCCGACGATACTCACCGGGAGCAGGGCCAGACCTATCCCAAAGGCTGCGGTGATGCTTTCCCCCCACGTTCGGGAGAACGCGGCACCGCTCTTTCGCAGATCCGATCGGAGCGAGTCGGTCCGGTCGGTGACGATCACCGGAACGATGAAGAACGTCAGGAGACCCCAGGCCAGATCGAACAGCGAGTGTGTGAGGGTCCCGACGCCGGGGACGTTGTCCTCGACGACGTAGAACACGGTCCCGATCGTCGCGGAGACGAGCCCCCACGCGACGATCGTTCGCCGGACTTCCCACGCAGCGGCCAGCCCCTCGCTGACCGTCGGTTCTTCGCCGGCGAAGTGACGCGTCGCGCAGTGGACTACCGCGGCGTTGAAGAAGATGCCGACGCCGGAGGCGATGGCGATCGCGACGAACATGACGCTATACTGCACGACGTTGCTCGTGAACACTGCGCCGACGAGATCGTAGTACAAGATCGCGACGGCGAGGGCTGCGTACGCACTCCCGACCGCAGCGAGACTCAATAGGGGGAGGATCGCGAGCCGAGGACGCGCTCGAAACACGTCGAGGCTGGCGTCGATGACCCGGAGCCCGTGGCGGAACCGTCCAGTCATATTCCACACTACTCCATCCCGATATATATTCTTGTTGGACTGTTGATGTAGTCGGCCAGCGGAACGATTCTGTCGGTCGACTCGGGGCTATATACGTCCGTCTGCCCAATATCCTACCGATGTACGAGGACGTGCTCATCCCGACGGACGGGAGCGACGGGACGCGACAGTCGATCACCCACGGGCTGACGATCGCGAAGCAGTTCGACGCGACGATTCACGCCCTGTCGATCGTCCCGGAGGGACCGCTCGGAACGCTGCAAAACGATGCGGCGGCGCCCGCCGCCCACCGTGCGGTCGAACGCGTCGAGGCCGAGGCCGAGCGAGCGGACGTCGGGATCGAGACGGCGGTCGAACAGGGCGTTCCGCACGAGGAGATCCTCGCGTACGCCGACGAACACGATATCGACATGATCGTGATGGGGACGCAGGGCCGCACCGGTCTCGACCGCGTGCTGGTCGGCAGCGTCACCGAGCGGGTCGTCCGCATGGCCGACGTCCCGGTCGTGACCGTTCGCTTCACCGACGACATCCGAATCGAGGACGCGGACGAGGCCGAACGAATCGCTCGAGAGACCCTTGCGGCCGAATCGTCTTCGGTCGAGGCCGAGGAGATCACGACCCTCGAGGATCCGCATCGAACCAGCGCGTCCTGGATCGTCCCGTTCGAGACCGACGCGGGAACCGTCCACGTTCACGTCGACGCGCTCACGGGGGAGGCCCGCGTCGCGAGACGCGAGTAGGCCGACCGGACAGCACAGTTGCGACTGCTGGAACTCCGGTTCCTCGAGCGAGCCGATGACTGCCGGATCCCTCGAGATCCCGACGCGGTACCGTTGTTAACCGGAGACAACAGTTCGGTAACGTCCACCATCGAATATACGTCGGGAGCGACACGAACCAAATATCCGATTTGTGCGCACAACGGTAGTACCCCTTTTTGCTGTGATTCCGGGTTGACGACCGGTAGGAGGTCAGACACGTGAACAGACGAACGCTATTGAGAGGGGTTGCAGTTGGAAGTATCGTCCCGGCTACGAACGTCGCTACCGGATCGGTCGGCACACAGGACGAGACGGCGGCGGACGATCCGAACGCGGACGACGCCGGACCGGACGACACCGGTGACGTACCCGTATCCGTTCGGATCGTCGAGATACCGGATACGGTCGTCGGCGGGGCGTTACTCGACTGGACCGTCGAACTCGAGAACCCGACCGACGAGCCGATCCGACCGACGGTGGAGTACACCGTCGACGGCGAGTCGCTCGGAACCGTGACGCTGACGGTCGGTCCCGGTGCGACGGAACGGCCGACCGCACCGAGCTACCAGACCGAGCCCGTCGCGACGGCGGACGAGGTAACGGTCCGGGTCGCCGCGAACGGCGATTCGGACGAACGAACCGTCCGGGTCCTCCCCGCCGACGAGCTGGACGAGGCGTTCCAGTTCCCCGAATCCGAACTCACCGTTCAGCCGGAGACGACGGTTCACTTCGAAGTCGGAGCCGTCGATCCCGAGGCGTCCCAGACGACCACGTGGTGGGTCGACGGCGAACGGGTCGGCGACACGTTCGCCGATCCGTGGCAGGGCACCTACTTCTTCGAACAGGGCGCACACTTCTGGCAGGAGACGTTCGAGACCCAGGGCACCTACGAGGTCGTCGCCGGCGTCGATGTCGACGGCGAGCAGTACCGTGCGAGCTGGACCGTTACCGTCGCGCCGGAGGGTCTCGCCGATCCCACTATCGAGGCCGCCCGTCCGGAAGCGGGCATCCTCGAGGTCGACCGCGAAGATCCGACCGCGACCACGCTCGAACTCGACGTCGCCGATCCGGACGGCAACCTCGATCGGGTCGTCTGGTGGCTCACGCAGGCGGACACCATCCTCGGCGTGAGCGAGGTGTCGGGTGCGAGCGACACGGCGACGCTCACCGTCGACGGCGGCCTCTGTCACACCTGCGTCGTCGTCCCGTGGGTGATCACCGGCGACGGGACGTTCACGTCGGCGTTCCTCTGGGAAGTCGACGACGTCGATGTCGACTTTGGCGAGCCGGATGAGCCCGGTGAGCCCGCTGATCCCGACGATCCCGGAGTCGATCCCGATGATCCTCCGACGGAACCCGAGAAACCTCGGGACGACCCTCCGACGGAACCCGAGAAACCTCGAGACAAACCGGACGACCCTCGAGCCGACCCCGACAAGTCTGGTTCCAAACCCGACAAACCAGGTGACAAACCCGCCAAATACGGATCCGACGGCGGTGAGCCTCGAGACGATCACACGGGAACGGCGCAGACCGATTCCGCATCGGACGACGGCTGCTCGACGTAACCGCCGTCGTCGTGACCGGGCGGTTCCCGTCTGCATCGGTCCCGACTGCAGCACCGACGGATGCCCTGCGTAGGTGAGGAAAACCGGGAGCTGGCACCTCGCGGAGGGCCCGATATCGGGTGCTCGAGGATCCACTACCTACACAATTGGGGACCAGAGCTATCAGTAGTTGCGACGTTCACTGCAATGACGGGGGTAGAACACCAGTCGTTGCCACGAAGGGGGTTCGACTCTGAGACATCGTCCCTCGTCGAACGATCACCGCATTCCAACGTCGGCCTTCGCCGGCCGGCATTTCGGACACAACACCCAGCAGCGATCGCTATCCTATATGGGGTAACGCGATTTCGAAATCGTTGCATTCGATTTCGGCCGTCACTTCAGGTTCTGCCGAGCAGGGCGGCGGGATCGAACGGCCACCAGTCTCGGTCGCGAATGGCGACGTGAACCTGTGCGATGATCCCCAACAGCGGCAGTTCTAACAGCGGCCCGATGACCAGTGCCAGCGGGATGAGCGGTTCGTGCGGGAACGCCACGACGGCGATCGCGAGCGCCGTCGGGGAGTTCCGCGAGAGGATCGTGTTGTTGAAACAGACCATCTCGCGGTAGGAGAACGACAGCAGCCGACCGACGCCGAAGCCGACGCCGAGATTGATCGCGTAGAAGGCGATCACGGGGACGGCGAGGAGGGCGAGCAGTTCGGGATTCGCGAGGATCACCGCTCCCTGTGAGGCGAACATCGCGCCGATCGCGAGGCTCAGAAAGCCGATCTGGATCGGACTCAGTCTGGGGAGGAACCGCCGTGTGAACCACGTCTTTCCTTTCATTCGCGTCAGTCCCCACCGAGCGAGCCCGCCGAGAACGAGCGGCACGACGAGCACGAGCACTACGCTCTCCGCTAACACGGCCAGCGGCAGTTCGACCAGCGTTCCCGCGAACGCGTACAGATACACCGGCAGCAGAATCAGCTGCAGGACGAGGTTGTACGGCAGAATGGAGGTCGCCAGCGGAACGTCGCCGTCGGCGATATCGGTGAAGATGAGATACCAGTCCGTACACGGCGTGACCAACAGCATGATGAGCCCGACCCACAGCGCGGGGTGGTCTCGAAGGAAGACGGCTCCGAGTACGACGGCCAACAGCGGGCTCCAGACGAAGTTGATCAGGAGACTCGAGCCGACGACGCGGCGGTTCCCGAAGGCGTTACGGAGTCGAGACAGCGGAATCCCGGCGAACGCGGCGAACAGCATGACCATCAGAAACGGCAGAATGAGACGGTCTGCGACGGCAGGGACGCCCGAAACCTGACCGAGCGCGAGTCCGCCGACGATGGCGACGAGAACGAACACCGTCTGATACTTCTCGACGAAGTCCATCTGGCCGATGCTTACGCGTGGAGCGTGCTAAGACTGTGGTTTCTAGGGGTGGGGTCTCGAGATGCTGTCGCTGGAACGGGTAGACGAGGTGTCTCGAGCGGCGTACGCGCGTCAAGATGAGACGGCAAGACGGGGATTTGAACCACCTGAACTTCGGTCGCTACGCTCCCTCGTTCCGTCATTCAAATCCCCGCATCTGCTCTTCGAACGCTCACATCCGTTCGCGTTCAGAAGAGCCAGGGCGGGGATTTGAACCCCGGGAGTCTCGATTACAAGTCGAGTGCATGAACCACCCATGCTCCCCTGGCGCAATTTTCGGTTAGCGGTCCTCCTTTGAATGTGTATCGTTTTCCGACCGATCGTCGTCTGCGAGTTCCCGCTTCATCGCGACCCGGTACGTGTCGTACCCGTGTCGGTCGTAGAACCGCCGTGCATCGTCGTTGGCCGCCATCACCTCGAGGATCACCGTCTCGGCACCCTGCTCGGCGAGTTCGGTTTCGGCGGCCTCGAGCAGCGCCGTCCCGATCCCGAGATTCTGATAGCCGGAGTCGACGTAGATGTTCGAGAGGAGTCCGCGAGTGGTATCGAGTGCGAGCGACCCGCGTTCGAGGGTGAACGACGCGAAGCCGACGATCGCTCCGCCCGTGCGGGCGACGAGCAGGCCGTCATTGACCTGGTGGGCCGTGAGGGTGTCCCGTATCATCTCGCGATTCGGGTCGGCGAGGACGGCGGAATCGTACTCGCGCTGGTCGCGGGCGAGTCGCACCCAGAGGTCCGCGACCGCTTCGATATCGTCCCGAGTGGCGTGTTCAATCGTCGGCCGGCTGTCGTTGGGTGGGTCCATTCTCGAGTGCCGTGACGGCGGGGAGCGGTTCCGCGGTGAGCATCCGCAGCGCGGCACCGCCGCCGGTGCTGACGTGGGAGAAGCCCTCGACGCCGAGTCGCCGCAGGGCCGAGGCGGTGTCGCCGCCGCCGACGATGCTCGTCTCGACGTCGGTCGCCGCATCGTAGAGCTCTCGAGTCCCTCGTTCGAATGCGTCCTCTTCGAAGACGCCGGCGGGGCCGTTGAGGATCACCGTCCCCGCGTCCTCGAGAATTCGTTCGTAGTACGAGAGCGTCGAACTCCCGATATCCATCGCGGCTTCCTCGTCCTGGGGCGGCAGGGCGTTGACGCCGAGTTCGTGTCGCTCGCCGTCGCGTTCGACGGCGACGTCTCGAGGGAGCGCGACGTGCTCGCCGTAGGCGTCGAGCAGGTCGGTGGCGCGGTCGATCTCGTCCCAGTAGCCCTGGTCGTAGATGAAGTCGGAACTGGCGTCGCCGAGGTCGACGCCGTCGGCGATGAGGAAGACGTTGCCGACGACGCCCGCGGTGAGGACGTGATCCGCGAGCCCCTTCTCGAGGACGGACCAGGCGACGTCGATCGAATCGGTGACTTTCGCCCCGCCGAGGACGTAGATTCGCGGTTCGGGCGTCTCCTCGATCGATCCCAGCACGTCGAGTTCGGACTCCATCACGCGACCTGCGTAGCCGGGCAACACGGTCGGAAAGCCGACCAGCGAGGGCTGCGAGCGGTGGGCCGCGGCGAAGGCGTCGTTGACGTAGGCGTCGAGCACCGGTGCCAGCCCCTCGACGAGGTGGGTCCGGGCGGCGCGCTCGGGGTCGAACTCCATGTACTCCTCGCTGTAGAAGCGGGTGTTCTCGAGGACGACGCAGTCGCCGTCGTCGAGGCCGTCGACGATCTTGCGAGCGGCACTGCTGAACGTCACGTCCACATAGTCGACGGGCTGGTCGAGCAGTTCCGAGAGCCGGTCGGCGTGGGACTCGAGGGAGACGAAGTCGTCGCCGCCGGGCCGTCCCTGGTGGGCGAGGACGGCGACCCGGCCGCCGCGGGCGAGCAGTTCCGAGAGGGTGTCGACGTGGGCACGCAGACGGGCGTCGTCGGCGAGGGTACCGTCGTCGCCGATAGGACTATTGATATCGACGCGGACGCCGACGGTGGTCCCTTCGACGTCCAGATCGTCGAGGGTATCGGTCATTATCGACCAGTCCACCGCCGCACCCGAAAGGTCTTTCCATCGGAGAAATCGCTGACGGTGACTGTCGATGCCGGACGGAAGTAGGCCGTCGGTTTCGGCCGAGAGAAGGCGGCCGTTCGAACC
This sequence comes from Natronorubrum halobium, assembly GCF_051351675.1. NCBI lineage: Archaea > Methanobacteriati > Methanobacteriota > Halobacteria > Halobacteriales > Natrialbaceae > Natronorubrum > Natronorubrum halobium. The sequence continues at coordinate 2,792,719 of NZ_CP195595.1, read as the reverse complement.
GTTCGACGATCAGCGGCGACTCAGACCGTCCGGCAGTCCGCACAGACTAGCTGGCCGTTGGAATCCCACAGCGCGTCCGCGAGCGAACCGCAGGTCTCACAGACGCCCTGCGTGGTGTACTCGTCGCCGCCGTTGGCAACCAGTCGCGTCTCGAGTTCCTCGCTCGCCGCGGCCGCCGACTGTGTGGCGCGTTCCTCGGTCCCGGTCCCCTGGTTTCGCTCGAGTGCGGCGTCGCTCGAACGGAGCGGCGTCATCGTGGCCTGGAACGAGCCCGCAGCGGCGATGACGTCGCGCTGGGTGACCAGTCCCAGGATGCCGTCCTCGTCTTCGACCACTACGTTGCGGATGTTCTCGCGGGCCATCACGTCCGCGGCGTCGGTGAGCGACCGGTCCGGATCGAACGTGATGACCGGCGAACTCATCACGTCGCCGACGGTCGTCGCGTCCGGATCGTAGTCGTCGTCGACGACGCCGAGGACGTCCCACTCGGTCATGATGCCGACCGGTCTCGCGCCGCGGACGACGAGGACGCAACTCGCTCGCTCCTCGCGCATGAGACCCACTGCGCCGCGAACGGTGTCTGACTCGCTGACACCGACGTAATCGTTCGTCAGGACATCCCTGACCGACAGTTCAGTTTCCATGTGTGAACAATGACCACAGATAGGCTAAAAGCTACCCCCGCCACACTTAAGCAGATCCGTCTCGAAGGTTCGTAATTCGGCGCTCTGGGGCTTCTACCGGTCGGGTTCTGGAACCGACGTGAACGCGGTTCTCGAGCCAGTTACCACTCGAGTTCGACTCTGGTGCCGTTTGCGCGGCAGGTCTCGAGGGCGTGTTTCGCAGCGAAGCCGGCGTCGTGTGCGCTCCTGCCGCGGCCGACGCCGACCTGAAGTTCGACGTCGACGGCCTCCTCGACGTGGTGGATGGCCTCTTCGTACTCGGCTTCGCCGAGGTCGGGGCAGACGACGATGATGTTGTCGCCGCCGACGAAAAAGGAGAGGCTATCGTGGGCGTAGCGCATGTGGCGCATGAGTTCGGCGTAGCCCTGTTCGATCTCGATGAACGTGTCGAAGGCGTTGAGTTCGTCCGTGTAGTTGCCGGTCGCGTCGATAACGTCGAAGTGGGCGATCTGGATGTCGCCGTCGGCTCGATGGCCGTCCTCGACGATGCGACCCTCGAGGCACTCCCGCCGATCTTTGTCCTGTGCGCTACCGGCCTCCTGGACGCGCGTCGTCGCGTCCGCGAGCGCCTGTACGGGACTGGTACCGGTCGCGACGCCGAGGCTGAGCGTTACGGGATAGCGGTTGCCGACGGACTCCTGGAGGAGCGCGTGGTCCTCGAGGTCGAGACCGTTCGTGACGGCGATCATGTTGTCGAAGCGAGTGAAGAAGGTGTAGCCACCTCGGTTGCCGACGAACTGAGAGATGTCGGCGTAGAGCCGGGACTGGAGCGTCTGGAGATCGGCCTCCCGTCGCGGTTCGGGAGTGACGGTCCACGGCCCGTAGTTGTCGATCTGAACGAGCGTCACCTGCGTATTAGTCACGGTGACGGATTCTTTCGAACGCCATCGTATAAGTGATACGTAATCCAGATTCGTGATGGGGCCGGAAAACGGGATTCGGGGAACTCGAGTCGGGCTCAGGCGTGTTTCGTCTCGGGATCCGCACCCTTCGGGTGGTACTCCCAGAAGTCGCCGGCGCGCATCGCGTTGCCGACCGCCTTGTGCATGTCGAGGATCGTCTCGAACTCCTCGGGTTCGACGTACTCGAAGATCTCACGCATCGGGACGACTCGCCGGTAGTTGATCCGGATCGGGTCGTCGCCGTGTTCCTCGACGAACTCGTCGCGAATCATCGGAAAGTCTTCCTCTTCGTCGACTTTGTCGGCGATGATTCGCATGTCGAACTTGCGCATCCCCTCGCTCCCTTGCTCGCCGTCGGGATCGTGTGGCCAGTCCATACTCCGACGTGTGCAGGGGTCCCGCAAAAGAGTTACTCTCCGTCGCCGAGACGACGACCGAGTATCGGATCAACCCTATCGCTATTAGCAGTAGCTATGAGCGTACACAAGTCAACAATCAGAACGGAAGCTCCGTCCCACACCGGGTGTACGGAACGGTCCGGTGTGCACCACCCGAGACGCGGCTTCCATCCCAGACGGGTACGAAACCATGAGTGGAGCAAATGTAGCGGGGAGTTATCGCCCCGAACGGCGACTGAACCGGGACCGAGACAGACAGACGAACGAGGGGTTCCGGGGTGAGCCCGGATGCCGGTAGAGACGTCCGAGGAGCGCGAGGTCGGTGACGCGGACGCGTCCTCGTTCCCTCGTTGCGTCTCCTGTGGGACGCCGGTGACGATAGTGACCGTCACCGATCCGCTCGAGGCGGTCGCGAGTCCCTGCGGCTGTCGAATTGCTCCCGGTGCGCTCGAGTCCGACTGAGTCCGTCGGCCCTGACAGTGTGGATCGCGTTTTCGCCGGGCGCTGTTTGCTCGGCCCCGGTAGGTAATTCCGGAAGTTGGTTTCGATGAATACCTTTCGACTGACACATTCGTGAGCAGAATCTTATTGTAGGTGGCCCACCGGTTTAGCGGTAGTGATTCGCTGGAAACGAGTGCTGTCCGCGGTCGGTCCACGACGTATCGTTCTCGCCTTCGGCGTAACGTACGTAGCGATCGCTGTCGGACGGACGCTCGTCCGAACCAGCTACGGCGCGCGGCTCTCGAGCGCGCTGTCGATCTTCTTTCTCATCGGCGTCTTCGGTGTCGTTCTCTGCTACGGCGGGTACAAACTGCCCGAGACCGATATTCGCGAGGAGTTTGCTCCCTACATCGCCGGCTGGTGTCTCGGTGGTTTCGCCGTAATGGTGGCCATTCTCGGCCTCTACGAGGTGCTGGCCGAGGGCGGTATCTCCAATCCGGATCGCGCCATCCCCATCCTCACCTCGTTCAGCACGACCGCCGGCTTCGGCGTCGGCATCCACGACGCACGGGCCAGGACGCGGGCACACGAAGTCACACAGCGGAACCGGGAACTCGAGGAGATCCAACTGGAACTGGAGGAGACGGTCGACCGCCTCGAGGAGGCCAACGAGCAGCTCGCGTCGTCGAACGAACGGTTAGAGCAGTTCGCCTACGCCGCAAGCCACGACCTGCAGGAACCGCTGCGGATGGTCTCGAGCTACCTCCGACTCATCGAGCAGCGAAACGACGACCTCGACGCGGACAGCGAGGAGTTCCTCGAGTACGCGGTCGACGGCGCCGATCGAATGCGCAGCATGATCGAGGGGCTACTCCAGTACTCGCGCGTGGAAACTGAGGGAAAGCCGTTCGAGCCGGTGGACCTCGAGGCCGTTTTCGACGACGTGCTCGAGGAACAGTCCGTGCTGATCGACGATTGCGATGGCGCGGTCACCGTCGGCTCCTTACCTCGCGTCGTCGGCGACGAGGACCAGTTGCGTCAGGTGTTGGGGAACCTGCTTCGGAACGCACTCGAGTACAGCGGCGACGAGCCGCCGACGGTCCACGTCGACGCCGAGCGAAACGGCTCGAACTGGATCGTCTCGGTTCGCGACGAGGGGATCGGGATCGATCCCGACTCTCAGGAGCGGATCTTCGACGTGTTCGAGCGGTTGCACGCCCGGGAGGAGTACGAGGGAACGGGACTCGGGCTGGCGCTCTGTGAGCGCATCGTCGAACGCCACGGCGTCCGGGCGAACAGCGTGAGGCCGGGCTCGACAGACGAGCGAAGTGAGTCTGTTGGCGGCGACATCTGGGTCGACTCCGAACCGGGCGAGGGGGCGACGTTCTCGTTTTCGCTGCCGGCGCGTGACGCCGGGGAGTAGGTGCGGCTCGAGCGGTCTCGCGGTCGGCCAACTTATTCGTCGATCGCGTCGAGATACTCGTCGATGATCTCGGATTTGCGGTGGTGTTCGTGCATGTGAGATCGGACGTGATCCCTGTGTTCACAGTCCTTGCCGCACAGGGGGCAGTTATCTCTCGACACCATGTGGGAGGTAGCATTCGGTAGTATATGACGGCATCTCCTACGCTATACGATCTTGCTCGACGGTTCGTGCAGTTGTCGCCTCAACCGCGACTGTTGTAATCCGTTCTCTCCTCGAGTGCGTGTACGAAGCTCTGTTCGCAAACTCGAGTCCCCTCTGCCAGACGAGGTTTCAGGCCGTCGCTGACGTCGTTTCCGACAGTTGTCGATAGATATAAGCCACCACAAGTCAACAATTAGAACGGAAGCCGCGCTCCACGAGGGGGTATCGAAATGCCCCGGGTGGTGATGACACCCGAGACGTGGCTTCCAACGCGCAGTTCGAAGCCATGATTGCATACATTCTGTCGGGATATAAACGTCCCGAACGGCAGACGTACCGATATCGACCAGCAGCGGCGCTTACTGGACGGTGGTCCTCGTGGGGGTGAACAGCGATCTCGAGGACGCTGACACCGAGTCCACGTCATTCCCCGCGTGTCCGCGCTGCGGGTCCGAGATCGTCGCGACGACGGTCGTCGGACCGACCGAAGGGACGGCCTCACCCTGTGGCTGTCGGGTGATTCCGCCGGTGCTCGAGTTCGAATAGGAGGGCTCGAGTTACGGGTTAGATTGGAAGGTAGTCAACCGATGTCACGGCCATCGAACACACTACGCACCCCGCTATTTTGTCAGCTTGGGTACTGGATTGCTACTATGCTACGCTTAGCTCGTAATCGCCAGAGAGACTACGTCGGATATCTCTGTATTCTCGAGGATCAGCTCTCTATGTCCGTTTTTGACGAAGTCTTTCGGATCAGTAGTCGCGAGTTCAATTGTGCCGGTTCGTTCGCAGGCTAAATCGTGAGCGTCAAGGCAGATGTCTCGATCTTCAGCATGAACCGGCGAGAGTGCGTCTGCAACCGATTCGTAGTCGTTTTCCCGACACCACATCTCGAGGATGTCATCTAAGATCTCTTTTCGCTTGAGTGCACTTCCTTCGATATCTCGAGCGATTTCTCGGAGTTGTCGACAGAGGTCTTCGACCATAATATAGTTGGGAACCTTACGCTTGTAGTACCAGTACAAAAACTGGTATGAGTCGTTTTCGGCACTGAGGAGGTCCTCACGGATATCTCGGATGTCGAGTGAATCAAGCTGCCCCTCGAAGGACGAAGATCCTTTGATCTTATCGGCATGATCCAGAATAGCATCGGAGTATCGTTCAGTCAAATAGGGCTTTTTCCGTTTGTAGGCTTCGTTGACGTCCGCTGTGATGTAACACTGCTTCTCATCGTCCTGAATATAGTCTTTACATTTGAGGTGGTGCATGTCTGTTGTAAAGCAAAATCCGAGCACGACACCCGTATCGAGAAAGGCGTGTACCTCCATACTTACTTCTGAGATGCTTCTTTCAAGTCGTCAAGCACGGTCTCATCGAACGGTTCTGCTATCGAATCGAGAATCCCGCTCTCCTCTCGGTTAAGCAGTACCCCCTCTCGAATCTCTCTGAGTTCTTCTTCGAATTCGTCCACTCGGTCGTCTCCTTCGTCTCGCCATTCCGCGATGCGAGAATTCGGTATGTTCTCCCCGTGTTCGAATCGGAGGGTGTACTGACTCAGGGTTTCAATAAAGGAGTCGAGGAACTGTGCTATTTCCTCATAATCCCGATTCTGCTCGAGCATGAGACGTATCGTGTCATCCCAGCGCAGGTAGAGCGACCGCATCTCTTCGTACTCTTCGGGGAACGTCAGTTGCATTTCATCGAGCAGATGAGCTACATAGTCTTCGTTTCGGGGTTCCGCTGGCGGAGTCCCTGAATCGGTATACGATCTCAATTTGGACTGTGATTCGAGATCGGCGTTGTTGAGTTGCCATCGGAGTTTGCTATATGCTCGAATAAACTCCTTTGGAGCGTGGGTCTGGTACTGATACTCCTTGAGTTCGCTCGCTGGTTGTGTTCCGAATCGGTGAACGGCCCACCGTACTGCATCATTGATTTTCGACCGCGTCTCCTGATCAACGTCGAAATCGTCTTCTTCGATGTCTTTACGAAGGGTCGGTTCGGTTACGTCACCTTCCTCGAACGTCGTTTGGTCTTCCCAGTAGCTTGCGTTCAGTTCACGGTCCGGGATGAATTGGCGCTGGACGGGGCCGTATCCGCCCGGGGAGATATAGAAATCACCCAATTCTTGGTCGGCCGCGATTTCCCCGTACATGTACCAATAACGGGGGAAATCGACGTCACATCCGAGTTCGTCTTCGAGGTACCGATCGGCGATACAGCAGAGCTTGAAAAACTTCGCACTCGAGATCTGTCTGTCGCTCTGCTCTTTGAGACCAACCAGAACTCGATACCCGAGGAGTTCTGGTTCTCCAAACGGTACCTCTCGAGGCATGGTTCTACGCTGATGTTTGGGTTTGATAAGTTTATACTTTTACTTCGGGTGAACTACCCCTGCCTACTCGCTGCCTGCGGCGGCTCCTTGAGGCAGGGGCTTCCTGCTTCGACGACGTTGTCAGACTGCGTCTGACAGCCTGTCGAGGTTCCCTCGACAAACGCGACTTGCAGACACGGAAACAGTGTCCACAGCGGTCGCAGTCTCCACAGGCGTTGTTTCGGAGTAACCCACTCCTAGTTTCTCAAACCCGCGAGAAAGCACGTTCAGCGACACGTTGAAATCCCGATCCAACTCGAACCCGCACGACGGACACGAGTGTTCGCGCACCCACAACGGTTTCGCAGTCTTCACACTGCACGCAGCACACTCTTTCGTCGTGTTTTCAGGTTTGACTTCGACGACGTGACTCCCATTCTTTCGACCATGGTGTTTCAAAATAGTGATGAAGTCACGCCAGCCCACTTCGGCCTTGTTCCGGGCGTAGCCTGGTCGTCGGTTACTCCTCGATGATCGTAGAGATTCCATCTTCCCCTCGGGTTCGCTTCGTCTTCGCGCGGCAGCGCCGCGCGAACGGTTCGCAGAACTTTCGGTCCCCCGCTCGCCACTAACGCAAAAACCGGTCCAAAAAGCCGCTCGCTTCTGTCAGTCGCTCGCGGGACTACTCCCCAACCGCTTCCTCGACGATCTCGATCTCCTCCTCGGTCAGCCCGTACAGTTCGTAGACGATTTCGTCGATCAGTTCGTCAGTCTTCTCGATCTTCGCCTCGAGTTCGTCCGCTCGTTCCCTGGTCTCGAGGTAGCTCTCCAGTCCGTCGCGGACGTCGTCCACGTTCGGGAGAGTGAGCTTTCGGAGGCGATCCACCGGCGAGTTGGTCTTGGTAGCGGTCTCGCGGAAGTTGGCGAATCCGCCAGCCTCGTCGACGGCGACGGGGACGAAGGCCTCGATCAGGTCGGCTTCGGTCTCGGTGAGGTCCGAGATTCGGAGGGCTGGCAGAGGTTCGGTTTCAGTGTATCCCCATTGATCGGTTTCGTACTCGTCTCCGTCCTTGGGTTTGTAGCGGGCTGTGAGTTGAATCTCAAGGCTGGTCGGTGACGCGCGGACAATCTCGACGGTCCCAATTCGTAGGTTGTCATGGTCTTCAGTGGTGTCCAAGAGGATTGAATCGACAACACCTTTAGGCGGTTGACTGAGTCCAACCTCTGCGAGGGTTTGATCAGTAGGATATGAGCCGAAGTAATCCAGCAAATCGAGGTTAAATCCGCTTTTTGTTTCTTGGAGAGTTACCATTTCTTCAGCTAATTGTTTGACTAGGTCATGAGTTACCCAGTTCCGGTCTCCTAAATAATCATATCTAGACACAACCTTCTCCATATCCTCTTCTAACCCGAGTTGAAGATGTTCGGTTTTTATACAGTCTACATTATCACTTTGTTCTCTAATATTAACGATTGGTAATCGACCCACATATTGGGTTTGGAAGCGATAATATCCTCCAGATAGTTGTGGGCTGATAACAGTAAATACAAACCTCAGCGTAGTGGAGTTAAATAGGGCAGATATGAATGCCTCATCGAGGTCGGTCTTAGCAGATAGCACTGCACCATAAGCTGTATTAAGTACTAATGCTTCCCCCGTGGGATCGAATGTTGCACGTGGTTCAGGTGAAATATCCGGGAAAAGAATTTTCTTCTGGAGTAGACTTTCACTTGTATACGGAAATTCAAACCAATCCTTACCCATTTCCATGACCGTTTTTTCATAGAAAAGTCGATCACGAAGGCTCTCTTCATATAATTCTAAGTGACCTTTTGCTTGAGGGTATTCCTCTAGATCAATTGGAATGAGATCCCCACTTTCAGACTCAAGATATGGATACAAGATATATTTGTCAATGTTGGGTGATGAATATCGTCTAATATCGCCTCCGTCAAGAACCGGTCGTAACAGTGTGTCCTCAACAGAGATTTCTTCTATCGGTTTTTCGAATACATATGCCTCTTTTAGATTTGTCTTTACTCCTGTGGATATGTCCGCTGTGAGTTCTTTGAGAGGAGTTGTTTGTGCTGTTCCAATACTTTCTAGTACGGATTGTTGTTCGACAGTAGGGAATATCCAAGGGCGGGTTGGATCAAGCTTTTCAGTAGAAATGAAATTCCCTCTTTTATCGCCCTGTAAGAAATCAGATACATCACTTGTAGTTGCATCTACCAAATGTTCATATTCAAAATCCGTTACATCCTTCATGGATGAGAGTAGAATGAGAGGATATGTGGTAGTATTAGCAAATATATTAGCATCTTCGAAATCAAGAATCGCTTTTACGTTCGTTTTGTCACTCAAAACTTGTTTTGCTCCTTCACCGTAACTACTAGATAGGAACCGGTTTTGGATTATATATCCAAACTGTCCGTGTGATTCCGCGAGCAGAGATATTCCACGTTCCACAAATGAGACATATAGATCATATTTCCCCTTCGCAGATTGGTAATTTTCACGCTGATATTTTCTATGTTGGCTTGGAATCTTTTGGAAGTCCATCCATGGCGGATTCCCAATCACCGCATCGAACCCAGCATTCTCTCGCTTTTCCCCATCCTCATTGAAGAACACCTCTGGATACTCCAACTCCCAGTGGAAAAACGCCTCTCCACCGGCCATCTCTCGTGCGGTCTGGAACCAGTCTTCCTCCTGCACTTTGGCCCACTCATCCTCGTCGTCGATCGCTCGAGCCATCCGCTCGTACGCACCCTCAGGAACGTCCAGATCGAAGCGTTCCGCGGTGTGCACGTTGGTCAACTCGAACAGGCGCTGGTAGAACGGATCGCCCCGCACCTCGTCGTACAGCTCCTCCATCGACTTGACGTCTTCGAGCGTCTCGTTATCGATCTCCAGCAACTCCTGCATCCGCTCCATGACGTGTTCCAGCGTATTCTGGCGCACCCGCGCCAGCGCCTGCTGGAGCGTGAGCTGGCCGTCGCTATTGTCGGTCTCGCTCGAGAGCACCTCCGTCACGTCCGAACCGACGAGCGAGTTGCCCGCCTTGAGGTGGTGATCCAGGAACGCGAGTGGCTGGTCGGCCGCCAGCGTCTCGAGCCACATCGAGAGCTTCGCGAGTTCGACGGCCATCCCGTTCAGGTCGACACCGTAGATACACTCCTTCGCGACGTCCCGTCGGACTCGCTGCTCGTCGAACGCCGTTGCCTCTTCGATCTCCCGTACCTCGGTCATCACCTGTTCCGCGAGGTACTCGGTCGCCCGCGTGAGGAAGTGTCCACTGCCCATCGCGGGATCGAGAATCTTCAGGTCGGTCGCTCGCCGGTAGAACGCGCCGAGGTACTCGTGGGTTCCCGGCTCGAAGCCCTGCTCCTCGAGGTCGGCTTTGATCTCGTCGACCAGCGGCCCGACCGTCTCCTCGATGATGTAGGTCACCACGTAGTCCGGCGTGTAGTACGCGCCTGTAGCCTTTCGTTCGCCTTCGTCGTTGACGACGTACAGTCCTCCCTCGTTCACTGTTTCGACCGCGTCTGCAACCGACACCTCCGTCGCGGGCTTCCAGACCTCGCCGCCGTCTTCTGACACTGCGGCGTAGTCTTCGGGGGCGATCCGGAACTGGTGCTCGAGCAGCCCCTCGTAGACGCTGCCGAGGTGACGCGTGTCGAGATCCGCGTAGTCGGCCAGCACGTACCGTCCCTCGTCGTTCTCGGTCGTCGAAATGCGGTAGATGACCTCCGCGATATGGCGATTGCTGACCTCGTGTTCGGTCAGGAACTCATGTTTGTCCTGATTAAACAGTCCGCCGTTGTACGGCGGAATGCCGAGCGACTCCTCACCCTCGTCGACGAGTCGGAACAGATCCTCGAGTCTGCTCCACATCGTCGTCGAGCGCTCGCTGTAGGTATCGAAACCCTCGTCGACCTCGCCGATCTCCTCGTGAATATCGAGGCGCAGTTCGTCCAGACTGAAGTTCTCCTCGTACTCCGTCACTGCATCCTGGCCCTCCGGGTGGATCAGGCCCCGTGATTCGGCGTAGAGGACGAACATCAACCGGTACAGAAGAACGAGGGACTGCTCTTTGAGTTCCCCGAGACCATCTTCGTCGTCCGGATCGATGTCCAGATCGTTCGTCTCGACGAAACCACGGCCGAGTACCCGCACTGCGGTGAAGACGTTGTCCTGTAGGTCCTCTCCGAGTTCTTGAGCGACCGTTTCGCTCTCGGACCAAACCGAATCGAGAAATGTCGTTCCGCCAGCGGTCCGGAACGCTTCCGGCTGGAAAAACAGATAGAAGTATTTGAACGCCTCGAGGTCGCCACGCTCGAGCAATTCCGGCAGATCGATCTCGTAGTACGTCTGCGTCTCGTAGTCTTTCGTCCCATAGAGTCGCCATTTGCGTCCGTTCGTCAGCACACCCCACTGAATCGATTCGGGCGTTCGCTCGAGGTAGTGTTTGATCTGATGGGAGGCGTTCCGGTAGGGCCGCTGCTCGCTGAACCGTTTCGTAAAGTCGGCGTCCCACTGTTTTGCCTCTACCAAGCCGATTCCGCGATCGAACAGGTCCGTTGTATCTTCGCTGCTTAGATAGACCTCGGCTGCATCTCGACGCACCTCGGTATTTTCGAAGAGCAACGCGTCGACATACCCTCCACCGCCCGGCAACGTCGTTTCGACGTTCGTCCCGAATCCTAGTACGTCGAGCACCTCGTCGATCCAGTTGTCGATCAGCGGATCCTCCTTGTAACCGTCGACTAAGCCGGACTCGAGTTCGTATAGTTCTTGCAGTTCCGCCATCGCTTCAACCGCCTCTTCGTCGCAGTCCCACTCCTCACGATCCTGAATCCGCTCGTCGAGATAGTGACCGGAGAAGAGATTCGAGTTTGCATACGGCCGCTCCGACAGCGTCGCCTGACTCATGATATTCGCTACCTCGAATTGCCATACCAAGAATCCACTGGTAGATCGAACTCGACAGAAACGGACGATTCTCGTTACGAGCGATCCGTGTCGGTATCATCGGATGGTTGTACTCGCCGGTCGGTTCCGCTCCAGCCGCTCTCCCTCGGCCATCAGTTCGAAGCCGATTCTCTCGAGATCGATCGGCTAACACGTTGTCCGAGACCCTTCTCGAGGATTCACTCCAGTTCCACGTACTCGAGGCTGAACGTCTCCGCTTCGCCGGGTTGCTCGGCCAGCAGGTCGGCCGCTCGAGCGGGCGAGCGAAACGCGGCGCGGCCGGCGTACGGCATCGCGTAGGCCGCTGCGACGGTTGCGTCCGTGTCGTCCCTCAGTCCGATCCCGTCCGCGCCGAGGAACCGGTCTCGCTCGAGGCCGTAGCAGACGGCGAGTTCGTCCGTCGACGCGACGACGCCGACGGCTGCAGGGGATCGCTCGGTCCCGTCCGCGTCGAAAATCGACGGGACGGCGGACGGCTCAGCGAGGTCCGAGCCGCGCAGCCAGAGATCGAAGTGATCGGACGGATCGACGGTCTCGCGCTCCTCGAACGACGCCAGCCGGCGGATCGACTCGAGGTGATCGGGGTGACGGAGGCGCTCGAGGGACGCTCCCCCGCCGTCGACGGGAATCGCGAGTTGCTGCGCCGATCCGGGCTCCAACGCGGTTCGCTCGTCCACCCGTCCGAGACTGCACTCCTCGAGTGGCGCGTCCCCGCGAGCGAACGCCGCCGCCTCTCGCTCGCTCACGTAGGCGTCCGTCTCACAGGGCATCACGAGCGCCGACTGCAACTCGGCGCTGGAACCCCTGTCGGTCGTCTCGACGCGGCACTCGAGCGCGCCCCCCGTCAGCAGGCGGTCGCGATCCAGGCCGCGAAAGACGGTCGCCCGATCGGTGGCCTCGCTGCCGTCGGGGTAGTCGCCCTCGGCGTACCCGCCGAAGTCCCCGACGTACTCCCACGTTTCGTCGCCGTCTCCGTCCGCGGTCCGCACCGACAGCCGGTGGTCGTAGAAGTCGAAGCCGTCGCCGAGCAGCCAGAGATCGAACGCCTCGTCCGCCTCGAAGCCGTCACCGGATTCGAGCGTCGCCAGCCACGGGTACAGGAACCGGTCGCGAGCGATCGTCAGCGTGTTGATCGAGTCGCCCTCGAGTTCGGCGCCCTCGACGTTCGGAACGAAGGGATCGAACCCGCTCTCGGTCGGCTCGTAGCCGCTGCGGACGTACCAGCTCAGACCGGCAGCCCCGGCTTCGATCGAGGCCCGCAAATTCATCCGCATCGCCTGCTTGCTCGGCGTGTGGTTCGGGTTGACGGTGTGGCACTGCCCGAGGTAGAACACGGGTCGCTCGAGGGCCTCGCGGGTATTCGAGACGAGGCTGCGGACGGCGTCGTCGGCGCGTTCCGGCCCGACGTCCTTCTCGTACCAGCCCCGGTAGAAGTCGACGAATCCGAAGTCGGGATCGGCGTTCCGTCTCCGCAGGCCGCGTGCGAGCGCGTCGAACACCTCGGAGCGCTTCGAGTCGACGATGTACGGAAAGTGGACGAACGGACCGACGTCGAGCGCGTCGTTCGCCCCCTCGATGGCCCGCTTCTGGGCGTCGAATATCTCCGGCCCGAACTCGATCAGGTTCTCGACCGCCGCCTCGTTCCAGTCGCCGCCCTCGACCCACTCCCCCATGACCGGCGCCTCCTGCCAGAGGATGATGCGGCCGGTGTCGAACAGTTCGCCGTGGACGCGCGCCACCTCCCGAAGTCGATCGAGGTGTCGCTCGCGGGCGTCCGCGTCGGTGACGAACTCCTCGGCGGGGAGGTCGTTCAGCAGCCCCACGTTGAGCCAGACCTCGAGATCGAACTCGCTCGCGGCGGTCAACAGCGGTTCGAGGTTCTCGTCGAGCGGGTTCTCGTCCGAGTGCGTCTTCACGAGCGCGACCGCGAGGTCGTGGCGGCGCGCGAACGCGAACAGATTCTCCCGAACCGCGTCGTCCCGCCACAGGCTGCCGCCGAGCCAGAGGAAGTCCTCTCGAGGCCCCGGCGGATCGCCCAGCGGGGACGATTCGTCGTCCGACCGCTGCTCGAGGAGACGGTGATAACCCGCGTAGCCGCCCGCCAGACCGGTTCCGAGACCCCCGGCCGCGACGAGGTACCCGCGACGCGAGAGGCGAGAATCGTCGGTACTCGTCCCGTGCGTTGAGTCGTCAACCATAGTGTTCGTTGTCCCGGACCGTCGAGCACTGGGTAGCGCGTCGACGGCTTCGTCGTAGTGGCCCTGTCGAGAGCGTTCGGCTTGAGCGTTGGCCCGGCAACGTCCCCGTTGTGGCTGACTGTTCGGTTCGAAATCGTTAGAGAGGTGGATTCGCCACGAACGTAGCCGAACGCGTGCGCGAACGTCGCCGATGCGTGAGCGGCGCTCGCGCGGTCCGTCGTCGTTTCGAGTCTTTCGATCGCGGACGAAGACGGTACGCAGTGGGACGAAGACGCTACGCAGTGGGTCGAGAACTGGATTGAGGCGAGCGTGGAGCGGAGCGACCCCGACTAGTCGTCGGCCGCCGTTTCCGCTTCTTCCTCGCCCAGAATTTCCTCGCGGTGCTCGTCCAACAGCGGCGCACGCCCGCGAGGCTGCGGCGTCGTCTCGCTCATCTTGATCGGGTTACCCGCGATTTCGACGTCGCGGTCGGCACCGGGCTGTTCGACGGGCACGAGCATGTCTCGAATCCGGACGTGCTCGTCCTCGAAGATCTCCTCCGTGGTCTGGACGGGTGCGGCCGGGACGCGGCCCTCGAGTTTCCCCACCAGTTCGTCGTTGGTCTGTTCGAGCGCCCAGTTGGCGATCTCCTCTCGGAGCATCTCGCGGTTCTCGAGTCGCTCGGGCGTCGTGGGGTGCTCGTCGGCCAGATCCTCGCGATCCATGATCTCACAGAGTTCCGCCCAGTGGTTGTTGTTGAACGCGGCGATGACGGCGTAGCCGTCGTCGGTCTCGAAGGCGTTGTAGGGGAACAGCGTCGGGTGGGAGTTGCCCCGACGGGTGGGTGCCTCGCCCGTGTAGGACTGCTGGTAGACGGCGCGCTCGGTGAAGCTGAGCATCGAGTCGTACATGGCGGTGTCGACGTACTGACCCTCGCCGGTCTGTTCGCGGTGGTTGACCGCAGCCAGAATACCGATGCAGTTCAGCGTGGCCGTAAAGAGGTCGCCGACGCCGGGACCGGTCTTCGTCGGCGGGCCGTCGGGCTGGCCGGTGGTCTCCATGACGCCGCCCAGCGCCTGAGCGATGAGGTCGAAGGAGGGCTGGCCTTGCCGATCGGTTTCTCCCGTGCGCGGGTCGCCGAAGCCGCGGATCGAGGAGTAGATGAGATCCTCGTTGTACTCCGTGAGCGTCTCGTAGCCGAGATCGTACTTCTCCATCGTCCCCGCACGGTAGTTCTCGACGACGATGTCGGCCTCCTCGACGAGCGAGAGGAAGTCCGCGCGGTCCTCCTCGTCGCCGAGATTCAGCTCGATGCTCTTCTTGCCGCGGTTGACGCTCTGGAAGTAGCCGCCGTAGGCTTCCGTCTCGGGGTCGTCGACGAACGGCGGGTTCGAGCGGATCATATCGCCGCCCGGGCGCTCGATTTTGACGACGTCCGCGCCCATATCCGCGAGTAACATCGTGCAGTACGGCCCAGCGAGGACCTGGGTCAGATCGAGCACGCGTAGATTCGAAAGTGCTCCCATGTACGCTCCCCTTCCCAGACCACGACCAAAATCCTTACCATCGATAATGTACATTGTGACATCGTCCCATAGGGACCCTGTTAGGATGTTTAAGGAGTATTATCATGGAAGATCATTAAGTTTATAGGGGCGTTCCTCATGGTTCTGCATACGATGTCCCAAACGGTCGTCCTCGGCGTGATCGGCTCAGACGCCCACGTCGTTGGAATCACAATCCTAGAGCAGGCCTTCAGCGCAGCAGGCTTCGACGTTGTCAACCTCGGTGTCCAGACCTCCCAGGAGGAGTTCGCCGACGCCGCTGTAGACCACGACGCCGAGGCCGTACTGGTCTCGTCGCTCTACGGCCACGCCGAGCAGGACTGTCAGGGATTCCACGAGGTCCTCGACGCGACGGGGGTCGACGCAGTCACCTACATCGGTGGCAACCTCGCCGTCGGCCAAGACGACTTCGAGCAGACCCGGCGAACGTTCCGGGAGCTCGGCTTCGATCGCGTCTTCGATTCCGAAACCGATCCCGAAGACGCGATCGAGGCGCTCCGACAGGACCTGCAGATTACACCGACCGAGTCGGAACGCGCTACTATCAGTTCCTAGATGATACGAGACGAACGTATTCCCGCTGACGAGCTACGGCGTATCGACGAGGAGATTCGGTCCGACTGGCACACCGGAGACGAAGTCGACTTCGAAGCGGCCATCGAGTACCACGAGTCGCTCCCCCAGCACAAGCGATTCGCGGACGTCCTCGAGTCGGCCGACAAACCGCTCCTCCAGCCGAGAGCCGGCGTGCCCCGACTCGACGACCAGATCGAACTCCTCCAGTACCTTCACGAAGAGGGCCAGGCCGATCTCCTGCCGACCACGATCGACTCGTACACGCGCGACAACGAGTACGAGAAGGCCCAGCAAGGGCTCGAGAAGGCCCGCGAGACGGGCGACGACACGCTCAACGGCTTTCCGGCCGTCAACCACGGTATCGACGGCTGCCGGAAGCTGATCGACGCGGTCGACGCCCCGATCGAGGTTCGTCACGGCACGCCGGACGCCCGGCTGCTGGCGGCGATCACCTTCGCGGGCGGCTTTCAGAGCTTCGAAGGCGGGCCGATCTCCTACAACATCCCCTACACGAAACGTCACGGCCTCGAGGAGACCATCGAGCGGTGGCAGTTCGTCGACCGACTGGCGGGGGCGTACACCGAACGCGGCATCCGGATCAACCGCGAGCCGTTCGGACCGCTGACCGGGACGCTCGTCCCGCCCTCGATCGCCATCGCGATCATGATCGTCGAGGGCCAGCTGGCGGCGACCCAGGGCGTGCGATCGATCACGCTCGGCTACGGACAGGTCGGCAACGTCGTGCAAGACGTCGCGGCCCTGAACGCGCTCAAGAAGCTGGGCAACGAGTATCTGCCCGACGAGGTCGTCGTCACGACGGTCTTCCACGAGTGGATGGGCGGCTTCCCGCCGGACGAGGCCCGCGCTAACGGCGTGATCAGCTTCGGCGGCATGACCGCAGCCATCGCCCAGCCGGACAAGGTCATCACCAAGTCCCCACAGGAGTTCCAGGGAGTCCCGACGAAGGAAGCGAACTCCGCCGGCCTGCGCACCACGCGGCAGGTCATCGACATGGCGATCGAACAGCAGATCGACATCGACGGCATCGAGAAGGAGCAGGACCTCATCGAACGCGAGACCCGGTGTCTGATGGACACCATCTTCGAGCACGGCGACGGCGACGTCGTCCAGGGGACGCTTAAGGCGTTCGACTCGGGCGCACTTGACGTGCCCTTCGCACCCAGCGACAGCGCGGCCGGTGCGGTGCTTCCGGCTCGAGACGACGACGGTCGGGTCCGCATCTTCGAGTGGGCCGACCTCGAGATGGACGACGATATCAAGGAGATTCACAAGGCCCGACTCTCCCAGCGCGCCGCGACGGAGGGCCGGGAACAGTCGTTCCGCATGGTCGCGGACGACGTCGACGCGATCAGTGACGGCAAACTCATCGGCAGACCACAGGGTGACGTCAAACCATGAATATTACAGGAGTGTACGCAACGCCCGGCTACTCCGGGTTCTTCTTCGACGACCAGCGCGCGATCAAGCAGGGTGCCGAACACGACGGGTTCACCTACGAGGGTGTCCCCGTCACCGACGGCTTCGACGAGATTCGCCAGGCCGGCGAGTCGATCATCGTCGACGTCGAACTCGCTGACGGTACCGTCGTCCGCGGTGACTGCGCCGCGGTCCAGTACTCCGGCGCCGGCGGGCGCGATCCGTTGTTCCAGGCCGAGGAGTACGCACCCGTCATCGAGGGTCCCGTCGCCGACGAACTCGTCGGCCGGGACGCGACCGAGTTCCTCGCGAACGCCGAGTTGCTCGAGGAGATGGAAGTAGATGGAGACCGCCTCCACACCGCGATCCGGTACGGCGTCTCACAGGCCTTGCTCGCCGCCGCAGCGGAAGCCGACAATACGACGCGGACGGACGTCATGGCCGACGCACTGGACACCGAGCCCGCGACGGAGCCGGTGCCCGTCTTCGGTCAGTCCGGCGACGACCGCTACAACAACACCGAGAAGATGTTCGTCAAGGGCGTCCCCGTCCTGCCCCACGCGCTCATCAACAGCGTCGAGAAGATCGGCGAAAACGGCGAGACCCTGCTCGAGTACGTTGACTGGCTCAATCAGCGCTCACAGGAACTCGGCCCCGAGGGCTACGAGCCGCGATTCCACATCGACGTCTACGGCATGATCGGTGAGACCTTCGGCGCGCCATACGACCGCGACGAAGTGGTCGACTACTTCGCCGACCTCAAGGCGGCCGCCGCGCCGTACCCGATCCAGATCGAGGGACCGATGGACGTCGGCGACCGCGAGCGACAGATCGACGCGATGGTCGAACTCCGCGAGGGGCTCGCCGATGCGGGCGTTTCGGTCGACATCGTCGCCGACGAGTGGTGTAACACCTTCGAGGACGTCCAGGCCTTCGTCGACGCCGAAGCGGCCGATCTCGTGCAGATCAAGACGCCCGACCTGGGCGGCATTCACCGCAGCGGACTGGCGGTGCGCTACTGCGAGGGGACCGAGACCCGCGCTTATCTCGGCGGGACCTGCAACGAAACGGAGACCTCAGCGCGTGCCTGCGCCCACGTCGCGCTCGCGACGAACGCGGCGCAGGTGCTCGCAAAGCCCGGCATGGGCTTCGACGAGGGGTACATGATCGTCGAAAACGAGATGCGACGAACGATCGCGCGGCGCGAACGCGAAGAGTTACCAACACACACTGACGAAGTTACCGCCGATGACTGACTGGACCGATCCCGATACGTTTGTACAGGCACTCGAACAGGTCGAGACCAAGGAGAAGGGCAACTGCTTCGAGGACTTCGAGGAGGGGGACGTCATCGAACACGACCCCGGACTCACGCTCACCCAGTTCGGCAACGAGTCCTGGATGAGCCAGACGCTGAACCACGACCCCGCCTACTGGCGGACCGACGCCGCCGAAGCCCGCGGCTACGACGAACCCCCGGTCCACCCGGACTATCTGACCGCTGCAACCCTCGGCATCACCGTCGAGGATTTGAGCGAGAAGGGGGGTTACTTCCTCGGCCGCACCGACGTGCGATTCCCCGAGGCACCCGTCTACACGGGCACCGAACTCCACGTCGAGAGCGAGGTCGTCAACAGAGCGACCTCGAGTTCCCGACCCGAGTACGGCATCGTCTCCTGGCGCACCCGCGGGAAGGACGCCGAGACCGGTGACGTGCTCTGTTCCTACGAGCGCACGAACATGATCCCGCGTCGCGAACCGGTCGCGACCGACGGAAGCGGAACTGCAGCTGCTGAAGAAGACGGCGACGGGCCCGACCTCCCGGAAACGTTCGTCGCCCCCGAGGGCGGTTACTTCGAGGACTTCGTCGAGGCCCTCGAGACGGCCAACGACGAGAACGCGGCCGTCGCCTACCGCCACGAGCGCGGTCGCACGCAGGACGACGTCACCGTCGCCTCGTTGCCCCTGTCGACGCTCAATACGGCCAAACAGCACCACAACGTCGACGTGATGAGCGACTCGCCGTCGGGCGACATCGTCACCTACGGCGACGTGACCCGCTCGACCGCGCTGGGTCACGCTCGCTCGGACGAGCGGACCTGGCGCGAGGTCGGCTTCGACGACGAGTCGTTCCACACGTTCGTCGCAGTGGGCGACACCGTCTACGCCTTCACGCGCGTCCTCGAGGCCGAAGACAACGTCGAGGAAACCTCGACTGGCTCTCGGACGTCGTCCGAGAACGACAGTGGGAGCGACGAAGCGGGAACCGTCCGCTTCCAGCACATCGCGTTCAATCAGGACGACGAACCCGTCTACTCGGGGACGCGCACGGCGGAGATCCGAAAGCGACCGACCTAACACGGTAGCGAATCACAGACAACTGCGGACAGAACACCACCGACTCACAAGCCATGACTGAAGACATCCGACTCTGCCGAACCTTCCAGACCGCACCGGCCGCCGTTCCGAAAGACGACTCGGCGAAGTACCTCCGCTCCGGCCTCGAGGCCGAGGGCTTCCAGGCCCCCGACTGGCTCGTCCCCGACATGGAGGACGGCACCGCGCCGAACATGAAAGACGAGGGGCTCGAGAACACGATCGAACTCGTCCCCGAACACGAGTTCGCGGGCGAGATCTGGCCCCGCGTCGAGTGGAGCTACGAGGACGCCTCGTTCCGCGACCGCGGCCGCGAACAGATCGACCAGCTCGTCGGCGAGATCGGCGACGAGATCGACGGCGTCGTCGTCCCGAAGGTCGGCCGTATCGAGGACGTCGAGCGCGCCGCCGACGTCGTCGCCGACGCTGAAGCCGAGCACGGCTACGACGAGGGATCGATCAAGCTCTCGATCATCGTCGAGACCGGTCGCGCCCGCTCTGACCTGCGCGAAATCTCGAAGTACGGTGCCGAGTCCCGACTCACCGCACTCGTCTTCGGCCCCGTCGACTACGCGGCCGAACTCGGTGCCCGAGACCTCGGTGACGGTCGCCCGCGCTGGGACGGCCTGCTCGAGGCGCTCTCGAACGAGGCCAGTGCCGGCGACCTGCTCTGTATCGGCGGCCCCTTCGACGACCTGTTCAAGGAACGCGCCGGCCTGACCTACTACAACGCCGACGCCTACGCGGATCAGGTCGAACACGAGGCCCACCTCGGCCTCGACGGCTCCTGGTCGCTCTACCCCAAGCAGACGATCCAGGCCAACACGATCCACATGCCCACGC
Organism: Natronorubrum halobium; assembly: GCF_051351675.1. Lineage (NCBI taxonomy): Archaea > Methanobacteriati > Methanobacteriota > Halobacteria > Halobacteriales > Natrialbaceae > Natronorubrum > Natronorubrum halobium. The sequence goes on along the minus strand of NZ_CP195595.1, from coordinate 2,772,405 downwards.
CCGAGGAGCTCGAACGCGACGTGAGCAAGATCGAGCGCTTCAACGAGGCCAAGGCGGAGGGCACCGGCGCGGTCACCCTCGACGGCCAGATGGTCGACGAAGCCACATTCAAGGTCTTCCGCAACACGATCCAGCAGGTCCGGTCGATCGACGACACCCGACCCGCCCAGACCGAGGAGTACTACGACGAGCGCCTGCTCGAGCGCGCTCGGGATCTGGACCTCTCCTACCAGTAACGCTCGAGGCGGATACGGACCGGGTTCGACGACCGAACGTCGCTTTTTCGTGCCGTACGAGACCGAGCGTCGGCCGGTCGGCTGTCGCAGCTGAAATCAGGACTTCTCGAGTGACGATTGCGCAGTGAGGGGCGAATCTGGAACGGGATCGCTACCACCCTCGACGAGTCGATTACTGCTCGACGACGACCATGACAGCATCTGAATCCGCTCCAGTGTCGACCTCGACCGGGAACTCTTCGGTGTCGCCCGCCGGCTGGCCCGCCTGGAACGTCAGCGTGAGCGAAGCCGATTCGCCGGCCTCGAGCGTCAGCATCTCGCTGTCCTCGACTGCCGGATCGTGGCCGACGATGAGCACTACATCGGTAGTTCCGGTTTCGTCGCCGACGTTTTCGATCGTGGTATCGACCTCGAGAATCTCCCCGCCGCCGACGGGTGAGTTCGTGCTAATACTCATCACGTTGAACGTCGCCGGGACCGTTTCGTCGGCCTCCACGACGACCATTTCGGAGGCCGTGTCCGCCCCGGTGTCGACTACTACCGGGAACTCTTCGGTGTCGCCCGCCGGCTGGCCCGCCTGGAACGTCAGCGTGAGGTCGGCCGATTCGCCGGGATCGAGGGTCAGCATCTGGCTGTCTTCGATCTCGGGGTCGTGACCGACGACGAGGTCCACGTCGGTGGTCCCGGTTTCGTCGCCGACGTTTTCGATCGTGGTATCGACCTCGAGCGTTTCCCCGCCACCGATCGGGGAGTTCGTCGACATCCCCATCACGTTGAACGTCGCTGGCGTGGTCCCCCCATCGGACTCGACGACGACCATTTCCGACGCCGTGTCCGCGCCGGTGTCGACTTCCACCGGGAACTCCTCGGTGTCACCCGCCGGCTGTCCCGCCTGGAACGTGAGCGTGAGGTCGGCCGATTCGCCTGCCTCGAGCGTCAACATCTCGCTATCCTCGACTACTGGGTCGTGCCCAACGACGAGTTCGATATCGGTGGTCCCCGTTTCGTCGCCGACGTTCTCGATCGTGGTGTCGACCTCGAGTGTCTCCCCGCCGCCGACGGGCGAGTTGGTCGTCATATCCATCACGTTGAACGTCGCCGGTGTCGGTCCATCGGACTCGACGGCGACCATTTCGGAGGCCGTGTCCGCACCGGTGTCGACCACCACCGGGAACTCCTCGACCTCGCCCGCCGGGTCGCCCGCTTCGAACAGCAGGGTGATCTCGGTCGATTCGCCGGGATCGAGGGTCAGCATCTGGCTGTCTTCGATCTCGGGGTCATGGCCGACGACGAGGTCCACGTCGGTCGTCCCGGTTTCGTCACCGATGTTGTGAATCGTCGCGGTGACCTCGAGGGTCTCCCCGCCCCCGATCGGGGAGTTCGTCTGCATCTCCGCGACCCGGAACGTTGCCGGGACGTCTTCCTCGTGATTGAGCACCCACGGCTCCGGCCTCGCCAGCAGATTGTCCTCGGTGATCAGCCAGGACGTGATCGCGCAGGTGTGACAGCCCGCGCCCCCGTCGACTTCCAGCGTCGCGTCGTTCCCGTCCGGATCGCCGAACTCGAGGACGACGTCCGCCTGACTGAGCCACCAGACGGTGCGATCGAGATCGCTGTCGGGCGAGGACACGTCGACGTCGATCTCGAAGGGCTCGTTGCGCCCGACCGCGAGCGTTTCGCCGGGGTCCGGATCTGCACTATCGACGGACGGTGGCGTCGTCCCGTCCGATGTGACGTGTACTTCCCACTGTATCACGTCGGCCTGGTCGTAGTCCGGATCGTCGCGATTCTCGGTGTCCGGATCGTAGAAGACGTAGGCGGTGACCTCGTACGTCCCGCTCGAGTCGAACGTTTCGGTGAAGTACGTCGCGCCGTACTGCTCGACGTACTGATAGTAGTCCTGCGTTCGCGCGTCGTAATGAGCGTCGTACCGGACGCGTTCGCCGTCGATCTGCCACTCTACGTCCCAGTCTGCGTCCGGATCCTCGATGTCGGCCTCGAACAGGATTCGCGCTCCCGGTTGCACGGTGTGTTCGCGATCGACGTTCTGTACTCTTCGAGACGTTTCATTACTGATAGTGCTGCCACTCGCAACGCCACCTGCCACGACACCACCTGCTGCGACTCCTTTGAGGAGCGTTCGCCGTTCTATCTGGTCCCCACTCATAGGTGGAACACTGTCGTCCAGTTTGAGAAAGGACGGTATTCTTGCAGCGGATAACCTACAGTTGTACGAGAATACCAGTTCTGAGAAGAGAGTCAGCGATATCTGGTCGCTCCACGCTCGGTGATTCGGGAGATTGCCGGGCAGACCAGTTTCTCCGGGCGCTGTGGCCCGTCTTCAGTCGACTGAGAACCGCTCCATTCTGGCGGGAGTCGCCCACGCACAGCACGCTCCGTGGAGCGCCTCGATCACGTTCGAATGCCATCGTACTCGCTGTCGCTCACGAATTTGTTCGCGACTGAGCGGAGTGAAGCTAAGCGGGAACGAAGTTCCCGCGAGGTCAGCGGGACATACGTCCCGCCAGACTCCGCGATGTCCAAAAGAGTGCGACGCACTCTTTTGAGGACAGCAACGGTGGGGATGGGATTTGAACCCATGAGGCTTGACAGCCACCTGCTCTCAAGGCAGGCGCGTTAGGCCGCTCTGCCACCCCACCTCACCTCCGCCTTTTCCGTCCGTTCAAAAAGGGTTGTCGGTTACGTCCGCTCGAGCGTCCCGTCAGCCCCGATCTCGAGTCCGAGTTCGTCCACCACGGCGGCCGTCGCCTCGGCACCCGGCTTCTCCGCGATCCGTCCGGCCTCGAGCAACGCAATCGTCGATTGAAGCCCCGCGGGCGTCGCGACGGTCGGACGTATCGGCGCGAAGCCGATGCCGAGTCCAGCCTCGCGTGCCCGATCGGCCAGCGTCACCACCTCGGGAACGGCGTACGCGTCGCCGAAGTCGATCGAATCCCTGAAGGCCGCGAAATAGGTTCGGCCCTCAGAGGACGGTCCGAGGACGACGTCGTGCCGACGGATCGACATCGCGGCACCGTCGATGTGCGTGCGAGCGACGAGGGGAACCGTCGGCTCGAGGACGCCGACGCTCCCCACCTCCTCGCGTTCGAGAAGGTGCGTGACGGTGTTCCCGACCCTGGCCGTTCGACTCGAGCCGACCTGTCGTTCGAATCGGACGCCATCATCGTCACCGTCGCCGGTGTCCTCGGTAAATGCACCGAGGGCGTCGGCGGCCAACGCGCGGACCTCGGCTTCGGGGTCGCCGCCGGCGAACTCGTCCGGGAGCGTCTCCGCGTCGCGGTAGTTGACCAGTAGCTCGCCCCCGCTCGAGGCGACCGCCCGGAGCACGTCGACGACGGCAGCCTCGTAGAGACTGCGCGCCTCGGCGTCCGAGAGCGGCGTTCGATCGACGAGCGACGACAGGACGAGACCCTCCCGGGGCGGATCGACCGGAACGACGACGTTCATGGACGGCTCTCGGTGTCCGCCGACCTTGAACGCGGCGCTTCCGGCGGACGCCTCGACGATCGATTCACGAGCCGCGAGTTCGCGTTCCTCCTTCTACGAGGCCGCGAGTTCGCATCCACCTATCGGCCGGCGTCGGACGAATTATAGTGGTGGGACGTAAGGAATTCCGTATGGACGATCAAACAGTTACGCGATCGATTCCGCGCTCGGTTGGACTGCTCGGAACGCTCTCCATCGCTTCGCTCGCGGTGATCGGGCTCTGGAGCTTCGCCGACGGCTACCTGATCGAGTCCGGCGACTACTTCGCGCCGACGATCGCCGTGCTCATCGCGACGATCGCTTTCGTCGGCGCACTGGTCGTACTCGGCGCGCGCTCCAAACGGTGGCTCGAAGGCCCGTACTGGTGAACCGCCTGTAGATTCGCGCTTCGATCACCGATCCCGCTGCCCCTTCGTCTGGCGATAATCCGACGCCATCAGATCGACGAACGCCTCGAGCCACGCCTGTGTCTGCCCGTCGGACTGGTCGCGTGGTTCCACCATGGGAACGAGTTCGAATCCGCGGCCGCGGATCCGCGTCGCGTGATCGGCCGGCAGCGAGAGTTCGCCGGCCGGTGTCGTCGTGTACTCCATCCCGAGTTCACGGAGCGCTCGCTCGCCGACGGGAATCAGGATCTCGGGGTTGATCATTCGAATCTCGGCGGTGAGATAGGGGTCACAGTTGCCGATCTCCTCGTCGGTCGGCCGCCGGTCGGGATCGCGACACCGCGTCAGATTCGTCAGGTAGACGTTCTCGAGAACGGGTTCCTCCGCCGGCGAGGTCGAATCGCAGAGGCCGAGTCGCTCGAGCATCCGCCGGAGGCTGGTTCCCGATCGGGCGTCCGCGCCGTCGTCGTCGGACGACGGCTCGGGGCTCGCGAACGGCACGCCCAACTCGTCGGCGCTCGCGGTCGGTCGCTCGCCGACGAACAGAAAGTCCGCCGAGACGTCGCCGTAGCCGTGGACAACCTGCGTCCGCGTCTCACAGAGCGCCGGACAATTTCGGCACTCCTCGTCCATACCGTACGGGTTCGATCGAGACCGTTGATTCGCGTCCACACCCGCGTTTCGGACGGGGAAGCTAAAAGCGACGCGCCTGGCCCGTGAGTGTCGCGCAACGACCGAGACCGACGATCCTCTCTTTCGAGAGGCGGCCGTCCGCTGGAGCGAACACGACTCGAAAAATCGAACTGTCGGCTGCGGACCGCGCTGCCGGTGGTACGTGGGACGGTCGATCAGGCCTGGGACTGTGCGGCCTGAATCCAGTCGGACGCGCGGGCCTGCGAGATTTCGGCGGCCTCAGCGACGGCGTTCGCTTGCGCCCGGGAGAGGTCGGCGAGGGTTTCGATACCCGCCTCGGCGAGACGGTCGGCGTAGGTCTGGCCGACGCCCTCGAGGGCTTGCAGGTTCTGCTCTGCAGCGTCGGTACCCTGTTCGGTCGCGGTTTCGATCGCGTTCGTCGTGTCGACCGCGAGGTCCTCGGTTGCCTCCGCGGCTTCGCCGACGATATCCTGTGCGCTCTCCTGCGTCGTCTCGGCGATCTGTTCGGTTTGCTGCTGGGTCGTTCGCACGGTCGCTTCAGTTCCCTGCTGGACGGTTTCAGCGACCTCCTCAGTCTGTTTCTGGACGGTCTCGGCGGTCTCCTCGGCTCGGCGGACCCCTTCGACGGTCTGCTGTTCGGTCTCCTGCTGTACGTCGAGGACCGAGTCGATCGAGTCGGCGAACAACTGCTGTTGCTGGTCGGTGAGGTCTTCGACTGCGTGGAGGAACTCCGTCTCGAACTCGTCCCAGGCCTCGTCCTGGGTCCGTTCGAACTCGGCGAACTGCCGATCGACGGCCGTACACACGTCGGAGCCGTCTCTATCGAGGGCCGTCTCGAGCGCGTCGAACTGGGCGTGGAGCATGCGCTGGAACAGGTCGGCGCTCTGCTCGAACCCGTCGTTCAGCAGCTGTTGGGTCTGTTTCGTCCCCTCCTCGAACTGCTGGTCGATCGTCGACCGGACGTCGCGTCCGTTCTCGTCGAGAGACGACTCGAGGGCCTCGAGCTGTGCGTCGAAGAAGTGTCGGGCGAGTTCGGTTCCCTGGCGCTGGGCGCTTCGCTGAGCGGCAAAGCCGTTACGCAGGAACGATTCGGCGGCGTTCTCCTGAAACTCGAGTCCCTGCTCGAACAGCTTCTGGCTCTGTTTGATCGACTGGCGTTGCATTTCGAACGTGGTTTCGATGGGTGACGTTGTGTCGGTCATGATGGTGACGGTACCAGTGACGAGGCGTCCGGTGCCTCGTCGCTGTTTCCTAGCCGGACGAACAGGTTCCAGACGGATAAGGGATACCCCTAAATGGTCTTAGAGGGTATTTGACACCACAGAGAGGCATATCATAGCGACCGACTGCAGTCTGGAGCTTTCAAACTCACGTGTCACACCGTAATCAACTACCGGGGTACGTATCGCTCAAGCGCCGTGGATGCGGCGTTGGGAGATGTTGCGACTGGATAGCCAGTCGCGACTAGGAATGGAATAGTTGATCGTGGCGGGAACTGGCCTCCCGACAGATGTCTGGCCCGTCGTCCGGCAGAGAACCCGACCGTTCAGCGCTCGAGCCCGCCGCGTTCGGTGACCTCGAGAATGAACTTGACGTTGCGGACGATCTCTTCGGGCGTCGTCTCCTCGTCCGCGTCGTAGAGGTCGCTCGTTCGGTAGAGGACGTTCGCGAGCTGTTTGCTCTCGCTGGAGTCGCTCCGGATCTCGTCGGCGATCTCGCGGAGGAACTCGACCCGTTCGGGGTCGGGGTGGAACGCGGCCTCCGTGTCGGTATCGACACCGCCGTCTTCGCCGTCGACGGTCATCGGTCCGGAGAGGCGGCCCCGCTGCGTCTGGTCTGGGAGACGCCTCGGCGGTGGACGATCCCGGTGTTGTTCGCGACGTTTTCGGTGATCGTCCGGAACGAGTCGCCGGTCGCGGACTCGTCCGCGAGGACGGTCGGCTTGCCGCCGTCACCGCTCTCGCGGACGGCGGGATCGAGCGGGATCGAACCCAGAAACGGCATCTCGTGTTCGTCGGCGAACTCGCGGCCGCCGCCGGAGCCGAAGATGTCGTGTTCGCCGCCGCAGTCGGGGCAGGCGAACGTCGACATGTTCTCGGCGATGCCCAGCACGACGGTGTCGTGTTTGGCGAACATCTCGAGGCCCTTGCGCGCGTCGTCGAGCGCGACGTCCTGCGGGGTCGTGACGATGACTGCGCCCGTGACGGGCATGGTCTGGAGCATCGTCAGCTGGGTGTCGCCGGTCCCCGGCGGGAGGTCGATGACGAGGTAGTCGAGGTGGCCCCACTCGACGTCCTCCGTCAGCTGGGTGATGACCTTGTGGACCATCGGACCGCGCCAGATGACCGGGTCGTCCTCGCCCGTGAGGAAGGCCATGCTCATCAGCTTCACGCCGTACTTTTCGGGCGGAACAAGCGTCTCCTCCTCGGTCGCCATCGGCGGCTCGTCGGCGTCGACCATCCGGGGAACGTTCGGCCCGTAGACGTCGGCGTCGAAGAGGCCGACCTGCGCTCCCAGTTGCGAGAGTCCGGCGGCGAGGTTGACCGCGACCGTCGACTTGCCGACGCCGCCCTTCCCGGAGGAGACGGCGATGACGTTCTTGACGTTCGGCAGTACCTGGTCCTCGCTGGAGAAATCGTCCCGGTCGGGAATGCTCGCCGAGAGATCCGGCTCGAGACTGTCCTCGAGGAGGAGTTCGCGGATCTCGCCGGCCATGTCGCTCTCGGTCGGCGAGTACGGTGCACCCAGCGCGAGATCGATATCGACCTGGTCGCCGTCGACGGCGATGTCGTTGACGAGTCCGAGGGAGACGATATCGTCGCCGAGTTCCGGATCTTCGACCGTCCGGAGGCGGTCGCGAACGGCGGCTTCGTCCATATCCGAAGGTAGCACCGACCGTCGAAAAGGGTTGTGTTCGACTCGAGAGGCGGAGATGGAGACGGCGACCCACTCGAACCGTCAGTCCCACGTCACCGGTTCATCTCTGTCCTGCCAGATGCTCTCGCCCTCGACGAGGCGGTCGAGGCCGTAGAGCTGCGCGGCGAGACTCGGCTCGTCGGAGCGATCCATCCGGTACAGATGGTTACGCGTTGAAATCGAACCGCGGCCCGCCGTAGGTCGGCGGATCCGGCTCGAGTTCGACCCCCTGCTCGTACCGCACGAAGTTCAGATAGAAGGGGCGTCCACAGCCGTCGACTGCTTCGCCCTCGAGGTCGGTGACCGGACCGTCCTCGCCGCAGAGAAACTCGATCCCGTCGGCGGATTCGCGGTCCGGATCGTCGGGGTCCGCGTACTCCCAGCCCGGCTGACGAACTTTCGTGACCGACCGATCCGCGAGATCCGGCGGTCGCTCGAGGCTCACGACGGCGTTGCAGTAGGGACAGGTGTAGCGGACGGTGACGGTCATCGGCGGGGCCTAAGCGACTCGAGCAGGTAAGCTTGCTGTGGCGCGCGCTGGCGAGGTCCCGAGCAGTGCGAAGGGGCATCGCCGACACCGTGCGAGGGATGAGCGAATAGTGCGGGACCTCCGGTCCCGCATACCATGCGAACGGGCGCGTTGCGCCCGTGAGCAGACGAAGTGAGCGAATCGGTTGGGGAGGGCGTGGAAATTCCTGTTGCCACGATAGCAGTAAGTTCGATTTATCCCGATTGATAACGGTGAGTTCGATTTTCTCTCCAGTAATCGAACAAAAGCCGACGGTCCCTACGCGACGTAGTCCCGAACCGTTTACCCGCCCGCTACCCCACGACCGACTATGACCGAGTTCGATCCCGAGAAGTTCGAGGACAAGTATATCCACTACTTCGAGGAACTCGAGGAGGCCTACTCGAACGCCTACAACCAGCTTCACGGCCGGTACGACTCGACGGTGCTCAAGGCGATCGACCGGAAGGTGCTGAGCGAGAGCGAGCCGTTCTACGAGGGAGAGGGCGAGTTCCGCGTCGAGGTACCGGACGACGCGCGAGAACGCGTCGGTGCGGTCGCCGACCACGAGCAGTTCGACGTCGTCCTCGAGGAACTCGTCGAGCGAATCGAACGCGAGCTACGGCGAATCTTCGGCTTCGAATCGGCCGACTGAGTCCGGGTTCGGTCGCCGTACCCACCCGGAACACCTTTCCCGCTGACGGGAATCTGTGCAGGTATGATCGACGAGACGGTCGAGGAGATCCAGGAGATGCAGAGTCACAGCTCCTCGGTGGTTGCCGTACGCGCGACGCGGGCCCTCGAGGAACTGGTCGATCGGGAGTTCGCCACCGTCGAGGAGTACGTCCGGTCGCTCGAGCGCAACGGCTCGGTGCTCCGACGAGCCAACCCGTCGCACGCCTCGCTGCAGAACGCGGTTCGAGCCGTCGTCGACGACGTCACCGACGCCGATCCCGATAGCGTCGAGGAGGCGAAACGACTCACCCAGGAGAAGATCGACGCGGTCGTCTCGCGGGTCGAGTCCGGAAAACGACTGGCGGCCGAAAACGCCGCCGAGATCCTCGAGGACGGCGCGACGCTGCTGACCCACGACTACTCCTCGACGGTGCTCGAGGCGCTCGAGCGGGCGACCGAGGCGGGCAAGCACTTCGACGTCTACATCACGGAGGCGCGACCGCGCTACATCGGCCGCAAGACGGCCCGAACGCTCGCCGATATGGACGACGTCGACGCGACGCTGATCACGGACAGCGCACACGGCGTCTATCTCGCGGAGTGCGATCGCGTCGTCGTCGGCATGGACTGCATCGTCGACGACACGCTGTACAACCGCGTGGGGACGTTCCCGATCGCGGCGACGGCCGCCCAACTCGACGTGCCGGTCACCGTACTGGGGTCGGCGTCAAAGATCGTCAGCGAGGGGTTCGTCTTCGAGAACGAGTTCCGGACGGGCAGCGAGGTCATGCCGGAACCCGCCGAAGGATTCGCCGTCGAAAATCCGAACTACGACGCGACGCCGGTCGAACTGCTCGAGAGCGTCGTCACGGACGAAGGGCGTCAGGAGTTCTAACTCCTCGAGTTCTGTTTTACCCGTTCGATCGTCGACGGAGAGCGGTTCGTCCGATACTGCTGCGGGAGCGGTCCGCTCACACCGACACGGCGGCTGAACAGTCACGTCGCCGTGGCGACAGCCTATCCCCGTTTCCGTCGTAACACCCGTATGCGCCTCGTTCAGGTGTTCGTCCCACGCGGCGATCTGGAGCTCGTCCTCGAGACAGCGGAAGCGACGGGCGTCGATTACGCCGTCTCCGAACAGACGAGTCGCGGCGAGTTCGAGGCGCTCGTTTCGGTTCCCGTTCCGCCGGCCGCGGTCGAACCGTTTCTCTCGGACCTTCGAGCGGCCGGTCTCGGCGAAGGGTCGTACACGGTAGTCACGGCCTCCGAAACGGTCGTCTCGAGCCGGGCGGACGAACTGCACCGTGAGTTCGCCGGAACCAGGATCTCCCGGGAAGAGCTCCAGTCGCGGGCGGCCGATCTCGCGCCCGCTGCGTCGACCTACTTCGTGCTGCTCGTGGTGAGCACCGCCATCGCGACGGCCGGGCTGTTGCTCGACTCCGCGGCGACCATCATCGGTGCGATGGTCGTCGCGCCGTTGATGGGGCCCGCGCTCTCCGCGAGCGTCGGCGTCGTCGTGGACGACGATGCGCTCGCGAGACGCGGGGTGTTCCTGCAGGTCGCCGGGATCGTCGTCGCCGTCGCGACGGCGGCAGTGATCGGCTGGCTGCTGCGTGGGACGGTGTTGCTCCCGCCGGGGTTCGACATCACGACGGTCCCCCAGATCAGAGAGCGGATCACGCCGAACGTTCTCGCGCTGTTTCTCGCGCTCGGATCGGGCGTCGCCGGCGTCGTCAGTCTCGTCCGTAACGTCGGCTCGGTGCTCGTCGGCGTCGCCATCGCGGTTGCACTCGTGCCGCCGGCCGCCACCGCCGGACTCGGCGTCGCCTGGGGCCACCCGACCGTCGTCGTCACCGCCGGGACGCTCGTCCTCGTCAACCTGCTCTCGATCAACCTCACCGCGCTGATCCTGTTGTGGCTCTCCGGCTACCGCCCGCACCGAACGGACCGTATCGATCACGCGTACGGCCAGTTGCGCTCGCGAGTCGTCGTGCTCCTCGTCGCGATCGCCGTGCTCTCGCTCGTGCTCGGCGGCGTTACCTACGGAACCTATCAGACCGCCGCCGTCGAACACGACATCCGAACCGAACTCGAGGCGATGTCCGACGACCCGGCCTTCGACGATCTGTACTTCCAGGAGAGCACCATCGAGTACGAACTCGTCGACGTCTACAGCGGTGGTCGGCCGTCGGTGACCGTCCTCGTCGAGCGACCGCCCGGCGAGCAGGAACCGCCCGACTTCGCCGACACCGTCCGGGAACTGCTGGAGGAAGCGACGGGCACTGATCTCGAGGTCGCCGTCGAACTGATCGATACCCAGCGAAGTGGCTGACCGCCACGCGTCGCGGTCGCCGGTCGCCGCTCAGTCCCGTTCGCCGAACGTCCGCGGCGCGCCCTCCGTCGGGCTGGCCCAATCGACGGCGTTGCGGAGCACCCGCCGAATGTCGTCGTTTTCGTAGATCGGATACGTCTCGTGGCCCGGTCGGAAGTAGAAGATCCGGCCGCTCCCGCGTCGGTAGCAACAGCCGCTGCGGAACACCTCGCCGCCCTCGAACCAGCTGTTGAAGACGAGCCGATCCGGCTCGGGAACGTCGAACGGCTCGCCGTACATCTCCGTTCGTGGCAGCTCGATACACTCCTCGAGTCCGTCGGCGATCGGGTGCCCGGGGTCGACGACCCAGAGCCGCTCTTTCGCGCCGTCCTCGCGGTACTGCAGACTGCACGTGGTTCCCATGAGCCGCTTGAACGGCTTCGAGTAGTGACCGGAGTGGAGGACGATCAGGCCCATCCCCTCGAGCACGCGCTCCTGTACGCGCTCTGCGACCGTATCCGAGACTTCGTCGTGGGCTTCGTGGCCCCACCACAGCAGGACGTCAGTGCTCTCGAGGACCGCCTCGGTGAGTCCGTGGTCGGGTTCGTCGAGCGTCGCGGTACGGATGTCGTGTTCGGACTCACCACTGCGGTCGTCGAGTCCATCGGCAATCGACGCGTGCATGCCGTCCGGATAGACGGCCGCGACGTCGTCGTCTTCGCGCTCGTGTCGGAACTCGTTCCAGATCGTGACTCCAGCCATCGACTGGTCGTCAGCGGCCAGGCTCTTATGGTAGCTGGTACGGAGCCGGAACAGTCACGGAAAAATATACAATTATGGATACTATTCTCGAAAGTACTTGGAGTAATACTGTAATGCACGGAGAAAGATAATCATATTACATAGATTAATCGGTCACAACCCTTATTTTGATCGCCGCCCCCTTCTCTCTATGGACTGGAATCGTACACAAACGAGATCGAAATGGGTTGTTTCTCACTGCGCCTCCTTCGTGACGCGTCAGCAATCGGAGGTTTCGCGATGATCGGTACCGGAATCGGCGTCGGGATCGTCGGCCTCGGCGGAATGGGCCACCTCCACGCGCGAAGTATCACGGAACTCGGTGCCGACGTCGTCGCGGGTGCCGACCTCGTCGAGGGACAGCGCCAACGATTCGCCGACGAGTTCGGTGCAGAGACGTACGAAACCCACGAGGGGCTCGTCGAAGACGACGCCGTCGACGCCGTCATCGTGACGACTCCCAACCGATTCCACGAACCGATCACCGTCGACGCCCTCGAGGCCGGCTGTCACGTCCTCGTCGAGAAACCGCTCGCGCACACCTTAGAGAGCGCGGAGCGGATCGTCCGGACGGCAGCGAGAGCGGACGGCATCTGTATGGTCGGCTTTCACAACCGTCACGCCGCGTCGATGGCCATGTTCAGCGACCAACACGCTCGCGGCCGGTTCGGTGACCTCACGCACGTCGAGGCGAACTACGTTCGGCGACGGGGCGTTCCCGGCCCCGGCTCCTGGTTCACCGACCCCGAACTCGCCGGCGGCGGCGCCTTGCTGGATATCGGCGTCCACGCGCTCGACCTCGCCCTCTACGCGCTCGACTTCCCGGAGATCACGGAGGTCTCCGGCGTCACCAGAACGACGTTCGGAACGACCGAAGAGTACGCCGACCCCGACGGCTTCGGCGACAACTGGGACGCCGAGAGCGAGACCTACGAGGTCGACGACTCCGTCAGCGCCTTCGTCCGCTGTGCGAGCGGCGAGACCATCTCGCTCGAGGCCGCGTGGGCGACCAACCGCGAGGAAAGTATGGATTTCCGCGTGCGCGGCACGAACGCCGGCGCGCAGTTCGAAATCGGCGACACGGCCCTCGACATCCTCGAGACGGGAACTGCCGGCTGTGATCACTACGCCGACGTGAGCCTCACGGGCGACTCGTCGCTGACCGGGTACACGGAACAGGACGAACAGTTCCTCACGGCCGTCGCCGCCGGCACCCCTCCCGCGACGAACACCGTCGAGGAGGCCCTGACGGTCCAGCGCGTGATCGAGGCGATCTACCGCTCGAGCGAGACCGGCCGCGCGACGCAGCTTCCGGAACCGACGCTCGAGGCCGAGCAGCGGGCACGACTCAACTGACGATCCTCCAGTTCTCGCGTTTTCGCGTTCGATTCGGTCTGAATTCGGTGGGACCGTCGACTCCCTCACAGTAGTCCGTCGCCCAGCGTGGTCTTACGGGATCTGAGCGGAGGGTGGCGCACTCGTAGTCGACCGACTTCGGGCACTGTACCGGATATCGGTCCTGTGAGAAGATCGGAACGAATCGAGGACCGAAATCCGTGATTCGAAACGAAAGCCGCTCTCACCGTAGGATCGCCCGTTCCCTACAAACTGACCCATTCGGTAGGTGTATTCCCTTTCGTAATTGCATTTGAATAATTCCCTACATCAGTCCGGTTGTCAATCTACATCAAAGATCTTAAGAGGGAATCCATCATCATCGTCTACGTAGAACGTTGACTATGGACCGAAGAAATTTTACAGGGGACGGGAAATCGCGACGAGCTGTACTCCAGGCAACGGGTGCCGTCGGCGTTGCCGCACTCGCCGGGTGCCTGGGTGGCGACGAAGCTGAAAATCTGGACGAACTCCTCGAGGACGATCCCGACGAGTTCGAACCGCTCGAGATCGGCCACTGGTGGACTGCGGGTGGCGAGGAGCGAGCGTTTAACGCCCTCATCGAGGGCTTCGAGGAGGAGTATCCAGATATCGAAGTCGATCCGTCGCCGTCGCCGGGTGGAGCCGGCAGCGCGCTCGAGGCGGACGTTCGTAACCGCGTCGTCGACCAGAACCCGCCGAGTACGTTCCAGGTCTGGCCCGGACAGGCGTTGACCGACTACACCGACGAGGAACTGCTCTACGACATCGAAGGTCACGTCTGGGACGAGGAGATGGAGGAGGCGTACCTCGACGGCCCCGTCGAAGTCTCCCGACCGGACGGCGACTACGTCGCCGTTCCGATCAACATTCACCGACTGAACAACCTGTTTTACAACGTCGACGTCGTCGACGACGCCGGCGTCGATCCCGAGTCGATCGAAACCCCGAGCGAACTGCTCGAGGCGATGGAAGACGTCGACGACGCGGGCTACGTCGGCATGGCACAGCAGACCCAGGCCGCGTGGTCGACGCTACAGCTCTGGGCGCAGGTGCTACTCGGGGAGTACGGCACGGACGTCTACGAGTCGTTCATCGAGGGCGACATCGAGGCGGTCGAATCGGAAGTCCGCGACTCCCTCGAAATCGTCGTCGACTACCGCGAGTACTTCAACGAGGACGCGAGTTCGCTGAACGACTGGGACGACGCGAGCGGCTACATCAACGAGGGCGAAGCAGCCTTCTTCCACCAGGGAGACTGGGCCGCCGGCGAGTACGAGGCCGACGACGAGCTCGAGTACGGCGAGGACTGGGATCTCGTTCCGTTCCCGGGAACCGGGGAGATGTACACGTTGGTCATGGACTCCTTCGTCTTCCCGAAACACAATCCGTCGCCGAACGCGACGGTGCGATTCCTGCAGTACGCGGGAACCGCCGACGCACAGGAGCGGTTCAACCCGAACAAGGGCTCGATCCCGCCGCGAACGGACGTCTCCGACGAGGCGTTCACGCCGTTCCTGCAGGATCAGATGGCCGACTTCGAGGAGTCGACCGAACAGCCGCCGTCGATCGCCCACGGACTGGCGGTGCGACCGGGTATCCAGACGAACATCGAGGGCGCGTTCGCCAACTTCATCGACAACTGGGACGTCGACGAGACGTACCAGGAACTCGTAGACAGCTTCGAGTAGGATCGGTCGCTACACTATGGATTCGTTACGCAACTCGTTACAACGACTCAATCCGCTCTCCGCGCCCGAGGCCGACGAGCAGGATCGCCAGACCGGTGGCGGCTCCGTCGTCGACGGTCTCCGCGGGAGCGACTTCCTCGAGTCGATGCCGTTCTGGCTGCCGGCGACGGCGCTCGTGCTGTTGTTCGTTTACGGGGCGATCGGCTGGAACGTCGTCATCTCGTTTACCGGCTGGTCCGGTCTCGGACAGCCCGATTACACGAACTTCACGCTCGAGATGTACCGCCAGATGCCGTCCGACCAGAACTTCGTGGCGTCGCTGCGGAACACGATCGCCCTTCTGGTCGCGTTCACCGGCGTCTCGCTGATCGTCGGGCTGGGACTCGCGTTGCTCGTCGATCGCAAGATCCGCTTCGAGAACACGTTCCGGACGATCTACCTGCTGCCGATGGCGCTGTCGTTCGTCGTGACCGCGATCTTCTGGTCGTGGATGTACGCGACGAACGGCCTGATCAACACCACGCTGAACGGACTCGGCCTCGGCTGGTTCGCTCGCGACTGGCTCGGCGATCCGCGGTTTAAACTCGCCGCGGTCGTCTTCGCGCTGATCTGGCAGTTCAGCGGCTACTGTATGATCGTCTACCTCGCCGGGCTGCGTTCGATTCCGAACGCACACTACGAGGCGGCCCGCATCGACGGCGCGTCGACGCTGAAGCTGTACTGGCGGGTTATCATCCCGCAACTTCGCTCGTCGACGGTCGGTGCCGTCGTCGTCCTGATGGTGTTCGCGCTCAAGGCGTTCGACTTCATCTACGTCATGTTCGGCACCAACCCCGGCCGGTCGGCGGACATCCTCGCGGTGACGATGTACCGCGAGGCGTTCTCCTCGAGCGAGTGGGCTTACGGCGCCGCGATCTCCGTCGTCCTCTTCGCGCTCGCACTGACGATCATCGGCCCGTACGCCTACACGCAGTACAAGCGAGGTGCACTCTGATGGCGACCACGACCACTGAATCGGACGACACCGAGACGCAGAACGGAATCGAACTCAGCCGCGTCGCGCTCTACGGCGCGTTGCTCGGACTCGTTGCCGCCTATCTCTCGCCGCTGTACAGCGGCCTGACGACCGCGTTCAAGACCCGAGACGCGTACCGAGAAACGTCACCGCTCCAGCCCCCGATCGAGGGCTTTACGATCGAACCCTGGACCACCGCCGGAAGCGAACTGGCCTTCTCGATGGTCAACAGCTTCGCGATGGTGATTCCGGCCGCGGCCCTGTCGGCGCTGTTCGGCAGCCTCGCGGCCTACGGCCTGACGAAAGTCGACTGGCGCGGGCAGGTGTTCCTGCTCGTGTTGTTCCTCGCGGCGGTGTTCATCCCCTATCAGGCGGTGCTCGTCCCGCTGCGACAGTTCTGGTCGATGGTCGGCCTCTCGCAGCTTCACGACCGCGGCGAACTGATCGAACTGACGATCACCCACATCGCCTACGGGATTCCGATCTGTACGATACTGTTCCGGGCGTACTACCAGACGCTCGACGACGAACTCATCGAGGCCGCCCGACTCGACGGGGCGAGCATCGCGCGGATCTACCGAAAGATCGTCTTTCCGCTGTCGCTGCCGATGTTCGCCGTGACGCTGATCTACCAGTTCACGCAGGTCTGGAACGACTTCCTGTTCGCGCTGGTTCTGCTCAGCAATCGGTCGAACTACGTCGTCACGCTCGAGTTGAACGCACTCGCGGGCGCGATGGCGACGGACTACAGCGTCCAGATGGCGGGCGCGTTCATCGCGGCGTTACCGACGATCTTGGTGTACATCCTGTTCGGAGAACAGTTCGCCAAGGGGCAAACAATCTGACACACACGAGAATCAATGGCTGACCTACAACTCGACGACGTAACCAAAGTATTCACGGAAGACGACGGGAACGAGATCACCGCCGTCAACGAGGTATCGCTCGAAATCGACGACGGGGAGTTTCTGGTCCTCGTCGGTCCGTCCGGCTGTGGCAAATCGACGACCCTCCGGATGGTCGCGGGGTTAGAAACCGTCAGCGCCGGCCGGATTCGGCTCGGCGACACGGTCGTCAACGACATGAAACCCAAAGACCGGGACATCGCGATGGTGTTCCAGTCGTACGCGCTGTACCCGCACATGACCGTCCGCGAGAACATGTCGTTCGGCCTCGAGGAGTCGACCTCGATGCCCGACGAGGAGATCACGGCGACGGTCGACCAGGCGGCCGAGATGCTCGGAATCGGCGAACTCCTGGACCGGAAGCCGGACGACCTCTCCGGCGGCCAGCAACAACGCGTCGCGCTCGGACGCGCGATCGTTCGCGACCCCGAAGTCTTCCTGCTCGACGAACCGCTCTCGAACCTGGACGCGAAGCTTCGCGCCCAGATGCGGACGGAACTCCAGCGTCTGCAGGAGGACCTCGGCGTCTCGACGATCTACGTCACGCACGACCAGACCGAGGCGATGACGATGGCCGACAAGATCGCGATCCTGAACCACGGCGAACTCCAGCAGGTCGGCACGCCCCTCGAGTGCTACCACGAGCCGGCGAACCGCTTCGTCGCCGGCTTCATCGGCGAGCCGTCGATGAACTTCTTCGACGTCACGCGCGACGGCGAGGCGCTCGTCCACGAGCAGTTCGAGTACGAGCTCTCGCCGGAGACGGCCAGCGCGGTCGACGGGCACGGCGACCTCGTCCTCGGGATTCGTCCCGAAGACGTCGCGGTTCGCTCGAGTTACGACGAACCACACAGCTACGACGCCACCGTCGACGTCGTCGAGCCGATGGGCAACGAGAACAACGTCTACCTCACGTTCGACGGCAGCGACGAGACGTTCGTCGCGACGATCGACGGCCTCCAGCACGTCGAGGACGGGCAGTCGGTCGTCGCCCACATCCCGGAGGCGGCGATCCACGTCTTCGACCGGAAGACCGGTCGCGCACTCCGAAACCGGACGGTCGACACGCAGACGATGACCGAGCCGCAGATATAAGCCTCACTCACCCGTCGTTTTTCCGGCACTCCGCTTACGCTCCGTCAGTCAGCGGTCGGTTCCGTCGCTGCCGTCCGATACCCTCTCGCGACGAGTCGCGTCGCGACGACGTGTGCGTAAAAGGTCACGAAGACCGCGACCACGCCGAAGGCCGTCGCACTCGAGAGGGCGGTGAGGAGAAAGGCCCAGCCCGGGACGACGAACAGCGCGGCGAACAGCCAGGGGACGAAGTAGCCGCTGTGACCGAGTACCGGCCGAAGCGATCGGAAGTCGACGGCGTCGCGAACCCGGCCGCCGGTGGCGACGCGACCGACTGCCGCCGGGTACACGTAGCCGAACGCGCCGACGAGACAGAGGACGACCGTCGACGCGCCGAAAAAGAAGAGAGAGCCGATAAAGCCGGCCGAATCGGCCGCAAACGGGACCTGCGTCAGTCCGCCGACCGTGACGGCGACGATCGCTATCGGTCCGAGGGCGTAGCCGAGAGAGACGACGAGCAGCCGACAGCCGTCGCGGAGCAAGCCGTCGAACGGGCGAAACCGCGGCGGCGTATCGTTTCCGGCGACGGTCGCCTCGTAGACGCGGAGGAGGTAGCCGAGTAACGCGACGACCGACCCGCCCGCGAGGGCGACCAACGGGATCGCGAGCGGGGAGGGGTAGGCGGCGGCAGCCAACTGCAACACGATCGCCGCGACGATTCCGAGGAGGCCGCCGGCCGCGAGGAGATCCGTCGATCGATCGCCCCGGAACGGGTAGCGGACTCCCTCGTCTACGAGCAGCGCCATTACCGGTCAAACGAACGGGTGTCGTATAACGATTTCAATACAGTGTGCTCGCCGCCGTGATCGGGAGTGCAACGGACGGCGTGGGTCGGTACCACTGAGAGCGTCGGCACTACGGTCGGGCAGCGTTCGTGAGCCGAGAGAAGGGGAGCCGCGTTAGATGACTTCTTCGAAGTCGTGGTGACCGTGGATGTCGACGCCGTCCCCGGTGATCTCACAGAGGAAGACACCGTTACCGGAGCCGGTGTCGCGTTCGGTGGCGGACTTGATGCTGCGTGCGGCGATGGTCTTCGCCTCGTCGTTCGAGAGGCCGTCTTCGTAGGCCTGCTCGAGGTGACCGTAGGCGAGTTGCATCCCGGAACCGGTGACTGTGTAGTCGTCTTCCATGACGCCGCCGGCGGGGTCGATGCTGTAGACGTGGCTGCCCTCGTCGTCGACGCCGCCCAGGATCGGGTGAATGGCGAAGAACGGACCGCCGCGGGCGAAGTTGCCCGCGAGCGTGGCGAGCGCGTCGATGCTCATGTCCTCGCCGCGTCGGGCCTCGTAGAGGTTGACTTCGGCACGGAGGCTGCCGATGAACGACTGTGCGCCGCCGACGCTGCCGACGAGGGTCAGCGCGCCGGTCGGGTGAATCTGTTCGACCTTCTGGACGTTCTTGTTCGAGACGAAGCGGCCGCCGAGGCTGGCGCGCATGTCCGTCGCGATGACGACGCCGTCGGTCGTCGTGATACCGATCGTCGTCGTCCCGGTCTTGTTGACGTTGTCGAGATCGGCACGCGACAGGTCGTTCTGGGGCGTCGAGCCGATCTCCGGCCCGTAGGGGTCCGGGTGGTCGGCCAGTTGGTCGACGGTGCGGGAGAAGTCCGAATTATGTTGAGGCGCTCGCATTGACCGAAGGGTACGTCTGGCACGATATAAAACACCGGCGGTCACCGCCGGGGTTTCCGGTTTCAGCGGGGGTGACGGTACCAGTCGCTCTCGAGTCGATCTGCGAGAGAAACAGCGGTCGATCAGTGGGCTTCGGGGACGGGTCGATCAGGCGTCGGTGGATTGAGTGGTCTCGTAAGCTGCCTCGACGGTTTCGAGCATGCGGTGGATCGGGATGGTAACTCCAGCCTGACGGGCGGCCATTGCGAGTGGCATCGCGGCGATACCGATCACAATGCACAGCTGGTACAGTGCGAACAGCGTCGCGCGGAAGACGCGGGATATCATCAGCGTTCAACCGGGCACAGATCGGGGGCATGTATAAGCTTTTCTGCAACGTGGAATCCGTAACGATCGATGTTCGTCGAGGAGGTCGACGCAGTCGGGCGATTCAACTCAGCTTTCAGTAGGGACAATTCGAGACGGGTTCGAGCCGATGTACGGCTAAGTAGGCGACAATCGACCCGAACAATTCTCATAACTTATGGGCATTATCCGATTCACGTGCGCACCTCGAGCGCGGGGGTGGTGGACGATATTGTCTCGCACGTGCTGAGAACGCCCCTCCGCTGCCGCCGACGAACCGCAAGACAGGAAACCCCCCGGAACGACCACGACGTATGGCCAACTATCTCGTCGCGATGGAAGCCGCGTGGCTCGTTCGTGACGTCGAGGAGATCGACGACGCTATCGGCGTCGCCGTCAGCGAAGCGGGGAAACGACTCAACAGCGAAAACATGGACTACGTCGAGGTCGAGGTCGGTGCCACGGGCTGTCCCGCCTGCGGCGAACCCTTCGACTCCGCCTTCATCGCGGCCGACACCGCGCTCGTCGGTCTCGGCCTCGAGATGGAGGTCTTCAACGCCGAGGGCGAGGAACACGCCTCCCGGATCGCGAAGAGCGAGGTCGGCGGTGCGCTGCGAGACGTTCCGCTGAGCGTCGTCGAGATCATGGAAACGCCGGAAGAGGACTGAATTCAATCCGAGCAGCCGACCGTGTGTACGCTCCCCACCGCGAATCGTAGGGGAACCCAAAGGATTTTTGATTACCCCCAGTTATTGTGCCGTATGGAACTTCCGACGCCCGCGGACTTGCGCCAGCGCCGAACCGAACTCGGGCTGACCCAGAGCGAACTCGCGGACACGGCAGACGTCTCCCAGCCGCTGATCGCCCGGATCGAGGGCGGTGACGTCGATCCGCGGCTGTCGACGCTGCGACGGATCGTCAACGCCCTCGAGAAGGCGGAAGGTGACGTCGTCCGCGCGAAGGATCTGATGAACGAAGCCGTCGTCAACGTGGCGCCGGACGACGCCGTCAAGGAGGCCGCCCGGAAGATGGAGGAGGAAGCCTACTCCCAGCTGGCGGTCATCCAGGACGGCATTCCCGTCGGCTCGATCAGCCAGAGCGACCTCGTCCACCTCGACTCCGAGGCGCGAGACGAACCCGTCGAGGACCACATGAGCGAGAGTTTCCCGACGGTGTCGAAAGACGCCACCTTGGACGAGATCGGCAACCTGCTCGAGCACTACAAGGCCGTGATGATCACCGAGGCCGGCGAGACCGTCGGGATCATCACCGAGGCGGACATCGCCGCGCGGTTCTCCTGAGTCGATCGTGACTGCGTCGGCTCTCGCTGGCAACGCAGCGGCGTTTCGAAAGCGGTAGATTGAGGGTACCGAACCGAGAATCCCGAGCCATATGATGGAGACGCTACTCCACACCGGAACAGAACATCCCAGCCTGCTGTGGGTACTCGTCCCGAGCCTCCTCACGTTCTTCGCGGGACTCGGTATCGGAACGTTCTCCGAGCGCGTCCGAAACTGGATTCACTCGCGGACCGACCCATCGCCCGAGTAGGTCGCTCGAACGGACGGGAGAGTAGCGAGTTTTCACTGCCAGAGACGGACGGCTGACTCGAGAGAGACGCGTATCGAGGTCACGAACGAACCTTCAAACGGCCGTCTCATCGAATCGGCATCACATCGGCTCCGGGAGATCGATGCGGATACCGGTTACTCGTCCTCGTCTTCGTCTTCCTGCTCGCCGTCGTCCGGGGCTCCCTCCCCCTGATCGGGAGTAGTCCCGTTCTCGTCGTCCGCACCGTCTTCGTCGTTCGGATCCACCCCGGGACCGCCACAACCGGCGAACAGGGCGGTCGCCGCGACGGCGCCGGCCGCACGGAGCAGACGACGACGCGTTCCACGAGGTCGTCCCATAGCGAAGACTCCGTACTGGTTCCGGATAGTAGTCTCGCCGACATATGCACGCGTCGAGCGAGTTGCAAGCGGCATCGAAGAAAATCACACCGAGAACCTCGAGCGGGCTGGGACCGATCGTGTGGCTCCGCTCGCACTACTCGCGTTCGACGTCGGGCCGCGGCGCGTTCTCGTATTTGATCATCTTTTCGGGCTTGTCGGAAATCGTCTCGTAGATTCGCTGGAGCGTCTCCTCGGCCGCGAGCACGTCGTGCGTCTCGAGGAACGCCCGACCCTCGTCGGTCAGGCCGTAGAACTTCCAGGGGTAGCCTTGTCGGCGTTCGCCGTCGGGCAGGGCGACCTCCTCGACGACGCCGGCGTCGATCAGTTTCTGGACGTGCTTGTAGACCGTCGCCTCGCTCACGCTCGGGTTGAGTTCCTCGAGTTCGTACATCGAGGGCAACTGTTCGGGGTGTTGCAGGATGTTGGTGAGCAAGGCGAACCGGGTCTCTTGCGTGACGAAGTGGAGGAGTTCGCGCGTTTCCGTTCCCGCCACCGGCCCCACGTCGGTACTCATGCGCCCACCTACGCGGTCATCCACCAAGTAGTTTACCCTGGAGTAAATTACCCTGCAGTGAACCACGGATCGACAGCGGACCGCTTTCGGAAACGGAAACGGTGTAGTAAATCCTATTGTCGTCTCCTGTGAAACAGCGGCTATGACCGACGAGTCGCCGCCAGTCCCCGACGAGGTGCTCACGAGCGCGACGGAGCGACTCGAGGCCGACGAGCTCACGCTCGCGGAGAACGAGGAACTCCTCCACGCGCTGAGCGAGCTGACGCCGATCTACGAGCGCGATCGGTCCTACTTCGTCCTCGGGAACTACGATCCGGCACCGTTGGGCCGGCTCGAGCGCGTCGTCGACCGGTTGAACCGCCGGGAAGACGCCTACGCGTTCCGGATGAGCGACGTTCGCGGCGGCTGGGACAACGGCATCCAGAAGTTCTGTCTGATCGCGGACCTCGTCACCCACATCGTCGGCGTCGCCGAGCGGGAGCCGAGCGGCTTCCTCGTCGAACAGGGCCTGCTCGTGGGCAGCGAGGAGTACTTCGAGAAGAGCCACGTGCTCAAGCGAGCGTACCCCGACGCCGACGAGGACCACCCCTACGGCTGGATGGAGGACGGCGTCTTCGAGTTGCTCGAGGCCGAGGATCGACTCTATCACTGGAAGAGCGAGGACGATCTCGTCGCAGTCGTCGACGAACTCCCGTAATCCGCGTCGAGGGAATTGGATCGCATAGCCGCCAGCGCGAGCGGGACCGTTTTTCGCCTCGATTAGGTTAGACGGACCGTACTCAGGAGTGACCGGAAACGGGAACCGGCTCGTACGGCTCCTCGAGGTACGCCATATCCGACTCCGACAGCGAGATTTCGAGCGCCTCGACGGCCTGCTCGAGGTGTTCGACGCTCGTCGTGCCGACGATCGGTGCGTCGACCCAGTCCTTGTGCAGCAACCACGAGAGTGCGATCTGGGCCATCGTCACGCCCTTTTCGGCGGCGACCTCTGCGACGCGCTCGTTGATCTCCTGCCCGCCGCCCTCCCGGTAGGGGTGTTCGTAGATGCGCTCTTCCGTCTCGCCGCGCGTCGTCCCGTCGATCTCCTCGTGCGGGCGCGTGAGATAGCCGCGAGCCAGCGGCGACCACGGCATCACGCCGACGTCTTCGTTCTCACAGAGCGGCAGCATCTCCCGTTCCTCCTCGCGGTAGACGAGATTGTAGTGGTTCTGCATCGTGGCGAAGCGCTCGAGTCCCAGTTGGTCGCTCGTGTGCAGCGACTCCGCGAATTGATGAGCCCACATCGAGGACGCCCCGACGTGCCGGACGTGACCCCGACGGACCGCGTCGTCGAGCGCCCGAAGCGTCCCCTCGATCGGGGTCTTGTAGTCCCAGCGGTGTGGCTGGTAGAGGTCGATGGTATCCACCCCCAGTCGCTCGCGGCTGGCCGCGAGTTCCTGTTCGATCGCCTTTCTGGAAAGGCCGCCCGAAAGCGGGTCGTCCTCGCGCATGCGGAAGAAGCCCTTCGTCGCGACGACCGACTCCTCGCGATGGCCCTCGAGCGCCTCGCCGAGGATGTGCTCGGATTCGCCCCGCGAGTACATGTTGGCCGTGTCGAAGAAGTTGATCCCGAGATCGATCGCGCGCTCGATGATCTCCTTGCTCTCCTCGTCATCTAACACCCACTCGCGCCAGTCGCTCGAGCCGAAGCTCATACAGCCCAGACAGAGTCGACTGACTTGCATCCCGGTCGAACCGAGCGTCGTGTACTCCATACGAGTGCGACGGTCGCCGTCGAAAAAACTGTACGTGCTGGGGCAACACGGGACGCGGACGGCGGGATCCGTGCTGGAATTTCGTTATTTTTTAGTTGAATACGGACGGGAGCTGGAACCGAGGCATGGCGGACGAACACGACACTCGAGAGACGAATCGCAACGACGACAGTGGCATCGTCTCGCGAATCAAGCGCGTGTTCAGCCGCAGCGACTGAACACGGTCGCGATCGGCCGTTTCCGTCGGTTCCGTTTTTTCGTCGTCGGTGATCGGGAGGATCCCCGCGTAGCTCCCGTGAGACAGAGTGTGAGTGCATACCCGCGAACGGAATCTTCAGACGCGGGAGGTCGAGAGAACCGGAAGCTGCCGTCGAACGCCATCGGCCCGGTATCGGCTCGTGCTGTGCGGTACGGGTGGTCAAGCGTTCATTTCGGATCGATCGAACCACGTGCGGTGGCGCGCGCTGGACCGGAGTGAGCCGTCGGCGAACGCCGGTCCGTCTCTGCGCGAGGGATGAGCGAACGCAGTGAGTGAATCGGCTGGGGAGGACGTGGAAATCCTCGGTGCCAGCGTCAGCAGTACTCGCTATGTCTTTCGAATCGACGACGTACTCGCGACAACTGCTCACGCAGCGGGCGTCTCGAGTCCGATCGTTGCGAGACTGGTGGACCGTGAACGTGCTACCCAATCTGGCAGCAGGGATGTCTACGTCCTCCCAGCCGATTCGCTCGTTTCACTCACTCGTCCCTCGCGTGCGTTCGAGCACCAGTTCGCCAGTGGCTCACTGGCGCTCAGCACGCGCCACCGACTGAAGCGATACTCACACGACGTCGACTGAACCGATAGGTGGGGAGACGATCGCCCGGCTCGACCGACCTGACGCTCGAGGCTCAACCCGCTCACTCGAGTCCCCGAACGAGCGACCCGAGAACCGGCATGCCGATCGCGCTCGCGACGACGAGGTAGACGACGGGCGTCATCTCGAGGACGGCCCCCGCGGAACTGCCCAGCGCGAGCGCGAAGGCGACGAGGACGACGACGCCGAACCCGATCGCCCCGACGACGCCGCGCCGAAGCGTCGGCGCGACGAGGGCCACCAGCGCACCGCCGAGGACGAGTCCGAACCAGTGGAGCCACGAGAGGAGCAGGCCGAGGCCGACCGCGAGGAGGGTGGCGACGGCGTGCGGTCGCGGCTGGGTTCTGACGCGCTCGAGGAGCGTCCCGAGACGGCGGGCCACACCGTCGGTTCGGTCGTCTGCCGCGGGGGCATCGCGGGGGTCGCCCGGTTCAGTCTCGTCGTTCGCGTCGTCCTCGGCAGCGACGTTCTCACCGTCCTCGAGCGCGTCGTTCGTCCCGATGTCGTTCCCGCCGGTCGCGTCGTCTCCGGTCACGACGATCCCTCCGTGAACGAGACGGTGACGTCCGCGTCGGTCGTCAGCGCCATCGGTTTCTGGTCGTTGTCGATCCAGCGCTCGAACTGGTCGTCGTAGTGAGTCGAGAAGTAGTCGCCCGAGTTCCCGCCGGGGAGGATCGCCGTCGCCTCACCGCCGGGTTCGACGACCATCCGCCAACTCGAGCCGACGCCCGATCCGACGCGATAGTTGTTGACAGTCGCGCGCGACCCGTCGAGCGGTCGCTCGTCGTAGTTGAGAAACGCGGCCTCCACGCCGAACGGGTGTTCGATCGCCCGCGTCGTGTTCCAGTCGCCGTAGACGTCCCAGCCCTCGTCGTCGATCTCGTCCAGCGCCGCCTCGAGGGCATCGAGCATCGTCTCCTCGCGCGAGCGATCCGCATAGAGGTCGCTGTCCGCCGAGAGCGTTGCGACCGCCCAGTCGCCTGGATAGTACGAGTCGTTGAGATCACCCTCCTCGAACTGGGGCTCGACCGTCAGCCGCCGAAAGTGATCCATCCACCGTGCGAACAGGAGCGCCCCCTCCTCGTCGCGGTCCATCCGACGGTTCCAGTCGTCGAGCGTCGCCGCGGCGTCCGCGAGTCGGTCGGCGACGTCCCGGCTCTCGACGACGTCGAGCAGGTCGGGCAGGAGTTGGTCCGCCCGACCGTCGCGGGTGTCGGACTGGAGTTCCCGGTGGAACTCGAGGTCCGTTCCCTCGCCGTTCTCGAGGGCCTCGTCCAAGCGCTCGTAGATGCGCGCGCCGCGGTAGGGCGAAGCGTAGGCCACGCCGACGTAGTGCTCGGGATCGTCGACGACGCGCTGGTTGGCCGTCGCGAGCACGTCCGGATCGATCGCGTGGGGTTTCTCCTCGAACGGGACGAAGCCGTCCCACGAGGACTCGCCGAACGGGGTGAACCCCTCCCACTCGCCCTCGCCCGCGGAGCCGTCGAAGATCCGGTTGCCGGCCACTTCCTCGCCGTCGATCGTCCGGATCGGAAGCTTCCCCGTCGCGTAGTACAGCGTCCGCCCGTCGGCGTCCGCGTAGACGAGATTCTGCGTCGGCAGGTCGAACCGTCGGGTGGCCTCGAGCAGCTCCTCGAGACCGTCGCTGCGGCCGAACTCGTAGATCGCCCCCGTAGTCCGGGTGGCGGTGTGGCCGGTCCAGGCGACGCCGACGGTCCGCTCCTCCCGCTCGAGTACCGGTCCGTGGACCGTCTTTCTGATCGCGATCGTCCGGTTCTCCGCGTCGGCGACGGCGAGTTCGCGCTCCTCGAGGTCGAACTCGCGCCACTCGTCGTCGTAGCGATACCGCTCCCCGTCGTCGTCGATCTTGTACCGATAGCAGTCGAGGACGTCGGCCCCGACGTTGGTGAACGACCACGTCCCCGAGTCGTTAGCTCCGGCGATGACGAAGGGCACGCCCGGGAACGTCGCCCCACGAACCGAGGCTTCGGGGGTCTCGACGCGCTGTTCGTACCACAGCGGCGGCGTCATCGACGTGAGGTGGGGATCGTACGCGACGATCGGCTCCCCGCGCTCCGTGTGCTCCCCCGAGACGACCCAGCTGTTCGAGCCGACGCCGGTCGGCGACTCGTATCGCGAGAGCCAGTTCGTCAGGGCGTCGCCCACGGCACCGGTCGCGTCGGCTCCGTCGCTGGTGTCGCCGCTATCGCCATCGTCATTGCCTCCGTCGTTGCCGTCGCCGCTATCGCCGTCGCTGCCGTCTTCGTCGTTACCGTCGCCGCCTCCCGCCTCGAGCCGATCCGCGTCGACGGCGTCGCGGAGGATCGGCACGTCGTGGTCCATCCGTTCGGGAAACAGGTCGTCGGCGACGGTCTCGCCGAGCCGATCGGCGACCAGCGCCGTCCGGAGTTCGCCGAAATTCCCCGTCAGATCCCACGAGATCTGTTTCTCCATCAGCATCGAGTCGGTCGGCGTCCACTCGCGGGGCTCGTAGCCGAGGAGTTCGAACTCGAGGGGGAGCCGTCCGTCCTCGATCACGGCGTTGACGCCGTCGGCGTAGGCCTCGACGAGTGCGCCTGCGGGCGTCTCGGCCACAGCCTCCCAGGTCGCGTCGGCCGCGCCGGCGAAGTCCATCCTGACGTGGAACTCGTCGTCCTCGACGGTGGCCTCGCCGACGATTTCGGAGAGCTGACCTCGCATGACCCGCCGCTGGAGATCGAGCTGGAAGAGCCGGTCGAACGCTTGCACGTAGCCGACGGCGAAGTACGCCGCGGCCTCGTCGTCGGCTTCGACGTGCGGAACGCCGTGGTCGTCGACCCGGAGGGCGGCCTCACCGTAGGGACTCTCGACGGACTCCGGAAGCGACCGGTCGGCCGCGTTCCAGGCCCGTCCCGACAGGGGGGCGAACTGCTCGAGCAGTTCGCGAGCCCCGGTCAGCGTCAGTCCGCCGATCCCCGCGGCGAGCGTACCCGCGAGCAGGCCCCGGCGTGTGGTGTCTGATGGCACAGTCAACACGATTCGGTGCCGCCGACTTAACTGTCACGCTGTGGAAAGTTTGGGAGGGGGACATCGGGTCGCTCGGCGACGCTGACGGACCGCTCCCGTGAACGACGGCCCGTGGTTCAGAGTGAATCGGCGCCGAGTCGAGCGATCGCCGACCTGACCCCGAGGAAGACGGCGACCGCGACCAGACAGTAGCCGACGAGCGAGAGCCAGGTCGTCGCCGTCGGACTCCCGATCGCGAGCTTCGCGACGGTGTTCGCGGGATGTTCGGGGAGGAGCGTCGCGACCACTAACGCGGCGACGATCCCGACGGAGTACCCGATCTGCGCCTGCCGCCTGTCGGGCGCGACGAGTGCGATGGCGGTTCCGGCCGCGGTGACCAGTAACGCGAGCGCCGAGACGAACACGACGAGCGCCATCGGCGACGCGATGATCGTTCCGTTGAACGCGAGCAGGCCGAGCCAGGCGACCGCCTGCAGCGGCGCCAGCGCCGCGATCGCGAGCAGTTTCGCGTCGGCGACGTCGACGAGCGACAGCGGGCTGACCCGGAGCAACTCGAGCGTGCCGCGCGAGCGCTCCTCGATCAGCGAGTCGACGACGATCGAGCCGCTGATGAACACCGGCAGGAACAGCAGCAGCGGCACCAGTACGGTGTAGGTAAACTCGACGTACGGACTCGCCGCGGCCTCGTTCGGGACGGTCAGCGGCGGCGCCTCGAGGGAGCCGACGTTGGCGACGCGTTCCTCGTGCTCGAGCGCCTCGAGGAGGTCCTGCAACTGGACGACGAGCAGGGTCGTCTCGAGGCCGTCGTCGGCCGCGGTCACCCCGACGACGAGCCGATCCTCGGCGTCCCTGGTCACCTCGAGGACGGCCTCGAATCTGCCATTGTCGAACGCCTGCAGCGCTTCGTCACCGCTCCCGGCGACGGTCGGTCTGAGGCCATCTCGGTCGTCCGCGAGCGCGCGAAGCCGTTGGACGTCCTCGGCATCTTCGCCGACGATGACGATATCGGCGCCGTAGCCCTCTGCAGAGCCCGGATCGTACAGCGAGACGAGCCCGACGACGAGAAACGAGGAGAAGCCGGCGATGACGAGTTGGATCGCCAGCGCGAGGACGATCGTCTTCTCCGAGCGAAGCGAGCCGAGTTCGCGGCGGGCGACGGCCCAGCGAGGGCCGAAGCGTGCACCGAGCGGACCGAGCAGCGAGCCGAGACGGGAGTCGTGCTGTGACCGACTGTCGGTGGGCCGCGGCGGATTCGGACCGCGCTGGATGGGGATCCGCTCGTCGCGCGCCCCCTCGTCGCTCGAGTTGCGCGGCTCGTCACGGCCGCGCGTCCCATCACGACCGCCCGTTCCGTCGCGATCACGCGACAAGGGCGATCACCCCGAGGTTGTAGGCCGCGTGGACGAGCGTGGCGATCACGAACGCGACCGCGTACTGGTTCTCCCCGCGACTTGCGCCGAGCGCCGAGATCACGGCGGTCACGACGTGCAAGACCAGCGGCGCGAGGAAGAGCGCGACGAGGATCACCGGATCGCTCGAGAGCGCGGGGCCGAAGGCGGCGACGCCGACCGTCAGTTCGGGGAGGCCGACGAACTGGGCGACGTGGGTGAACTTCTCGCCGACGAAGAAGCCGAGACCGGAGAGCGCGCCGACGAGGACGGCGACCCGGAGGGAGGACTCGAATTTCGAGCGGGCGAAGCCGGCGTAGACGTGGATGCTCTTGGCGAACTCCTCGATGGCCGCCGCGAGGACGATGATCACGGGGAGGGCGATCGTCTCCGGAACGGCGAACAACAGGGCGACGGCGAGCAACTGGGCCGTGAAGACGAACGGGATGAACAGCGTCGACAGGATCGGGACGCTCCGGTAGCCGCGGAGGCGACTCGCGACGGCGTCGATCACCTTCACCGGAATCGCCTTCTGGGCGAACATGTCCTCCTCGCGGTAGACGCCGAGTCCGAGCAGGAAGCAGACGCCCGCGCTGGCGAGGAACGGCCCCGTCGAGAAGAGATACTCGCCCAGTCGGGCCGACTCGCCCTGCAGGTCCATCACGATCAGCGTTAGCGGCGAGATCAGCGCGATCGGCGTGATGTCGGTGAAGACCGCCGGAATGAACGTGTACGTCGTCAGGAAGACGCTGATCGTGACCGTCACGAACGTGAGTTCCTTGTACGAGCGCGCGAGCATCGCGCCGGCGAACGTGGCCGCCAGAAACAGCAGCGCGATCGGGACAGCCGCGGCGACCGAGAGCGGCCCGCCGCCGACCGCGAGGGTAATCGAGACGGCGATGGCGACGAGACCGGCCAGGTAGGGCAGCGTCTTCCCGGCGACGATCTCGCGGCTCGAGGCCGGCGAGACGAGCAGGAGTTCGCCGCGGCGTTTGACTCGCTCGTCCATGATCGTGCTCCCGTAGGCCTGAATGACGAAATTCATCGGGACGACGAACAGGAACGCGAGCAGCAGCGACTGGAACGGGAACGGCGGCGAGATCGATCCCGGCGTTCCGGACGAATCCTCGATGGCTCCGCTGGCGACGTCGGGAACCCGCAGACTACCGTCGCCCGTGCCGCCAGTTCCGTCGTTGGCCCCACCGGCCTCGTCCCCTCTTGCGTCGTCCGTGTCAGTGCCGGAACCGTCGCCGGTGTCGTCCGCTCCGTCGCCGATCCCGTCGGTAGTGGATTCGCCGTCGCTCGAGTCGTCGCCACCTCCCGCAGCGTCGCCGTCCGGTTCGACGTCGTCGCTGCCCGATCCGGTACCGTCGTCACCCGCCGTCGACTCGCCCGAATCGCCGAGATCGCGGTCCCGATACTCGAGGTCGACCAGCACCGGATAGGCCGCGGTCCGATTCGCCTCCCGGCTCAACCGCCGCTCGTTGTACCGCTCGACCGCGTCGCGGAACGCGTCGTAGGCGGCTTCGCCGTTGGGACCGACGTGGCCGATCCGTCCCCGCCGAGTGATCACCACGTCCGCGTTCGCGTCGGCTCCGCCGTCGTCGATCTCGAGATCTTCGATCCCGATCACCCGGAACGAGTCGCTCTCGACGGCGACGTCGTGGTACTGGCTGTCCTCGTCGACGGCGATCACGTAGAGTTCGTCCTCGAGGCCGAGGCCCTCGTCGGCGACGGAGAGACCGACGACCCCGACGGCCAGCAGCAGCCCCACCAGCACGAGCGCCGACTTCCGGTCGACGGTGCCGGTGCTGCGAGAGATCTCCCAGCGAGCGATCCGTGCCGTCCGCGCCAGCGCGTCGCGGAGTCGGGCGATGGAACGTCGACGCTTCCGTTCGCGCTCGTCGCTCACGTCCGCGCCTCCGCCGCGTCCTCGCCCGAATCCGTTTCACTGGGCGAGTCGCCGTCTCGGTCGTCGCTCTCGGAACCGCTGTACGGGCCATCGGGTTCGGAATCACGCCGAGTCCCTGCCGATTCGCTCGCGACCTCGAGGAAGATGTCCTCGAGCGTGGGCGTTTCAGTCTGGATGTCGGTCACCCGGCCGCCCTCGCCCTCGACGGTTTCGCGGACGGCCTCGACGGCGGCCATATCCGCGACGACGTGGCGGAACTGGCCGTCGCCGTCGCCCGTTCCAGTCTCGTCGTTATCGTCACCGCCTACGCGCGCGCCACCGCCGGCGTCGACCGTCGCGTAGACGTGGTACTCGGTCCCGCCGTGGGCCTCCCGGATCGCGTCGATGGTCCCGCGGGCGACGATCCGCCCGTCGTTCATGATGATGATCCGGTCGCAGACGCTCTCGACGTGGAAGAGGTTGTGCGCGCTGAAGACGACCGTCTTCCCCTCGTCGCTGAGTTCCTTTGTGAACTCGATGATGTAGTTGGTCGTGAGCGGATCGAGACCCGACGCGGGTTCGTCGAAGATCAGCACGTCGGGGTCGTTCACCAGCGCCCGCGCGATGGCCACCTTGCGTTTCATCCCCTTCGACATGTTGCCGAGTCGGCGGTCCCGATGCTCGAGATCGAGGCGCTCGAGCGTGCGGTCGATCCGCTCGCGGGCGGCGTCGCGGGGCACGTCGTAGAGATCCGCGAAGAACTCGAGGTAATCGGTCGCCGTCATCTCCTCGTAGAGCGGGGACTCCTCCGGAAGAAAGCCGAGTCGGCGGGCCATCTCGGGATCGCCGGGGG
Organism: Natronorubrum halobium; assembly: GCF_051351675.1. Lineage (NCBI taxonomy): Archaea > Methanobacteriati > Methanobacteriota > Halobacteria > Halobacteriales > Natrialbaceae > Natronorubrum > Natronorubrum halobium. The sequence continues at coordinate 2,740,101 of NZ_CP195595.1, read as the reverse complement.
TGTGGCCGGCGACCACGGCGGTGCCGCCGGTCGGTTCGATGAGGCCGGCGAGCATCTTCAGCGTCGTCGTCTTGCCCGCGCCGTTGGGGCCGACGACGCCGAAGACCTCGCCGCGCTCGATCGCAAACGAACTGCCTTCGACGGCGGTGAAGCCGCCGTACTCCTTTCGGAGGTCGTCCACTTCGAGTATCGCCATTCGTTACTCGACCGTCGAAGAGACGTCAGTAAAGTGTAGCGGCTAGTGACGGTCTCGGCCGTCAGAAGGTTCTGATTCGGCTCCGTCGAGGTTCTAGTGACGTGCTCCCACGACTGAAGTCGTGGGTTTTGCGCCTGCAGTCCAGTATAAAATCAGTTAGTAGACGGTGTCGGAAGCCGATAGAACACTATTCGACCGATTTCGCGCGATTCTGGAAGTCGCCGCCACACTTCTCACACTCGCCGGGGTTCGTCTCGGCTTTGACGATCCTTCCGCACTGAAGACACTCGTACTCGGACGATATCTCTGTGGTATCGCCTTCAACGTCTTGTCCATGCGGCATGCGTTCACGTTCGAATTCCAGACGGAAATAGAAACCACAAGTCTAGTTTGTTGATACGAACGGGAAGCGGAAATGACGAGAGGATGACAAGTAGTGGGCGCGTCGCGTTTCGTGACGTGCCGATTCAGACAGCACGCTGGCGCGGTGAGGCGAAAACGGAGACGGCGGTAGCGTTCGTGGTCTCGCTTCGAGTCGATCGTGCCAAACCTCCATACTCCACGAAACCGTACTCGTAATACACATGACCCGTCTCCGGACTGCACACACCCCGGACGGTCGCCACCTCGAGGCCTCGCACGTCCTCGAAGCCCCTGCGGACGACGCCTGGGACCTGCTCGTCGACACCACCCGGTGGCCCGAATGGTCGCCGCTCGTCAACGGCGTCGAGTCCACCGACCGGCGGGTCCGGACGGGGACGACCGGTCGCGTGCGGGTGTCCGGCGTCTGGGTCTCGTTCCGGATCGCCGACTGCTCCGAGCGGCGGTGGGCCTGGCGAATCTCCGGAGTGCCGGTCGCGGCTCACCGGGTCGACGACCTCGAGGGCGGTCGCTGTCGGATCGTCTTCGAACTCCCGCTGCACGCCGTCGGCACCGCGCCGGTCTGTCTGCGGGCGCTCGAGCGACTCGAGGAGTTGCTCGTCGAATAGACGGGTCTCAGGCGTCGCTACGTCTCTGCGCGAACCGAACGCTGAAGCTTCCATCAGATGCTAATAATGTTCCTTGAGTTGCGCTGCATACGATATCGAGCACGATCCTCCTCGAGTTCGAGTCGGCTCACGTCACTCCGTTTCGTCCGGGACCGCCCTGCGAACGAGAGTACGTCAGCGATCACGTGTTGCTATTCTCCGAGCGGTCCGCACCCGACGGAGACGGTTTCGTCACCTCGTCCCTGAACTCCGTCCCGAGCCAGTACGCCCAGAGGACGAAGCCGACGACGTACAGCATCATGAACAGCGGGAACGCGAGCGTAAACGAACCAACTGCATACGAGTAGACGAGCGATAGCATGCCGCCAGCGGTTCCAGTACCGGCGACCACCGCCGCCCACCAGATGCGCGTTCCAACCGTCTCGGTTCGGAGGCCGAGTGCGCCGATACCGAGCAACCAGAATCCGAGGAGAATCCAGCCGATAAACTGAACACCGAGTCGAAACGGTCACCGAACAGTCATATCGACCGTCCGATCGCTCGCCGGAGCGTCGCGGATGTCCCCACGCGGGAGTACTCGGCGGTCGCGACGAACGCAATGGCCCAGAGGATGGCGAGGCTTCCCCACAGCAGACCCGCCGAGCTCGCTTGCATCGGGAAGGAGACGGACAGCAGGCCGTAGTAGGCCATCGGAAGGGCGGCGAGCCACGAGGCGAGACGCCATCCGACGAAACCGAGTGCGGCGAAGCTACCGTATGCGAGCGGTGCGATCAGGAGACCGACCATCATCACGTAGTGGCCGTCGAGGGCGTGAGGATCGGTCGTACTCGACGACAGGCTCAGCTGAGTGATGGCGAACGCGAGTAGCGGAATCGCGGCGATGGCGACCAACCCCAGTAGTGCCGGGCTGTAGGAGTTACCGCGTCGAAGCACGTTTCGACCCGCTGGGTGCGCAACGAGGGCGAGACTCGTGACCAGCAGGAACGGAAGGACCTCTTCCGGACGCCCGACACCGAACACGACGGTACCTGCGCTGACGACGAGGATGGTGACGAAGGCTCCCCACATCGACGCGACGCGCTTTTTCGGCTGGTACGCCTGTGCAAATAGGCCGAGCAAGAACACCGCCACGACGGCGGCGATACCCATTATGTGGAGGCGGTGGATGCCGAGTTCCGCGCCGCCCTCAGCGGTCCATCCCGTCACGAGCGTGGCCAGCAGGTCCGGGAGGAACAACACTGTCATCACGCCAGCTAGCAAGAGTGGAAGATAGAACGCCCCTGCTCGAGCCGACGCTAGCCTCGAACGGCCCTTGCCGATTTCTTCGGTCTCACGTTCTTCACCGGTCAAATCCGACTTCTTGATGTTTGTTCCCATGATACAACGATAGATACGACGTGAGAGGAGATAAACATATGTCAATTGATATTAAATGCAGAATGTCTCTTTAATGATTGAGGATGTTGCTCGATCCGGTGTCACTCGCCCCGGTAATGGACTCCCAGCTACGGCGGTCGCTCGAGCCCGAACCGATCCTCCGTCCGCTCGTACAGACTCCCCGCCAGCCGACCCACCGCGTCGACGTCGTTCACGTCGATCTTCCCGTCGGTCGTCACCGACTCGTCGAGGTGGACGTACCGGACGTCCCCCAGCACGAGCGTCGAGCCGCCGACGTCGAGGAGGTCCCGCAGCGTGCACTCGAAGGCGATCTTCGCGTCGGCGACTCGAGGCGCGTCGACAACGCTCGAGGCGGCGCGGTCGATATCCGCGTGATCGAACTCGCTCTCGCCCGCTGGCAAACTCGCACTGGTCTCGTTCATCGCCGCCTCGAGACCGTCGGTGACGATATTGACGACGAACTCGCCCGATTCGCGGGCGTTTCGCGGGGTATCCTTGAGTCCGTCCGCCCCGTCGACGGGAGCGAACAGCAGGACGGGCGGTTCGACCGAGGCGACGGTGAAGAAGCTGTACGGCGCGAGGTTGTCGACGCCGTCGGCGCTGCGGGTGCTCACCCACGCGATGGGGCGGGGGACGACTGCACTCGAGAGCACGCGATAGAGCGATCCCGAGTGGGTATCGGGATCGATCTCGAGGGGAGCGTTGTGGCCGTTCGATTCGGTACCGTCGTCGGTCTCGTCCGGTTCGGTCTCGTCTGTCGCTGGTGAGTCCGTCATGCGGGTGACTCTGCGTTCGGCCCGAGGCTACTAACGTCGTGTTAGTTGGTTCGGACCCGAACTGCTAAAATGGTTCGCGCCGTAGCCAGAGCAGATTCAGACGATGGCTTCCCAACAGCCCCAATCCCGCGACGAGCAGTCACCCTCCCAGGACGACCAACTCGACGCCTGTCCGGTCATCGAATCGCTCGAGCAGATCGGCTCCCAGTGGCGTCTGGCCGTCCTCCACGAACTCCTCGAGGGCGAACAGCGCTTCAACGAACTCAAGCGCTCGACCGACGCGAACGCGCGCACCCTCTCGCGCGTCCTCGACGACCTCGGCGAGATGGGGTTCGTCGAACGCCGGATCGAGGAGGACGCCCCCATCGCGACCTACTACAGTTTGACGGCGAAAGGCGAGTCCTTGGAGCCGGTCTTCGACGAAATCGAGTGCTGGGCCGGCTCCTGGCTCGAGGACTTCGAGGTCTGAACCGGAAGCGAGAACGACTCGAGCCCGAACTGCAGTTCTGCACACTTCACAGTCGAGGACTGGGTGATGCACTTTGCGGGTTGTACAGGCACTCTTCGAATCACGCCGGAAGTGCAAACCACGTGCGGTGGCGCGCGCTGTGCTGTGGTGAACCGGCGGTGAACCGCAGCATAACGTCGTGCGAGGGATGAGTGAGTGAGCGGAGGGAACGAACGAATCGGCTGGGGAGGTCGTGGTCCTCCTCGCCGACAGGGGTGCAGGACACGTCGTCTGTTCGCACTATTCGATACCTACTGCTACCTTCGACTCACAAATCGTGGACACGAGGATTTCCACGTCCTCCCCAGCCGATTCGCTCACTTCGTTCGCTCATCCCTCGCACGACGCCGTCGACGCGCTCTCACCGTCGCTCGAGCGCGTCTCCAGCGCGCGCCGACCGCACACGGTTCGTCGGCCGGTCGAAACGCCAGATCGATACACGAACGTGCACATAGAAACCCCTTTACTACCCGACTTCCATCACCGACATGAATGAGTCTTGCCGATTCGGACCGCGAACTCGTCGTCGAAGAGTTGGAGCGAGAGCCGACTCCAGCCGAGGCGGCGCTGTTCGAGAACCTCTGGAGCGAACACTGCGCGTACCGCTCCTCGAGACCGCTGCTCTCGGCCTTCGATAGCGAGGACGAGCAGGTCGTCATCGGGCCGGGTGACGACGCGGCGGTCGTCGCGCTGCCCGGGAGCGAGGACGGCGGCACGAACGAGGGCGCGACCTACGTTACGATGGGGATCGAGAGCCACAACCACCCCTCCTACGTCGACCCGTTCGACGGGGCGGCCACGGGCGTCGGCGGCATCGTCCGGGACACCCTCTCGATGGGTGCCTACCCGATCGCCCTCGCTGACTCGCTGTACTTCGGCGAGTTCGACGACGAGCACTCGAAGTACCTCTTCGAGGGCGTCGTCGAGGGGATCAGCCACTACGGCAACTGTATCGGCGTCCCCACGGTCGCGGGCAGCGTCGATTTCCACCCCGACTACGAGGGGAATCCCCTCGTGAACGTCGCCTGCGTCGGCCTGACGAACGAGGAGCGACTCGTCACGGCCGTCGCCCAGGAGCCCGGTAACAAACTCGTCCTCGTCGGCAACGGCACCGGCCGCGACGGCCTGGGTGGCGCCTCCTTCGCCAGCGAGGATCTGGCGGAGGACGCCGAAACCGAGGACCGACCCGCCGTCCAGGTCGGCGACCCCTACGCGGAGAAACTGCTCATCGAGGCCAACGAGCGGCTCGTCGACGAGGGTCTGATCGAGTCCGCCCGCGACCTCGGCGCCGCCGGCCTCGGCGGTGCCTCGAGCGAACTGGTCGCCAAAGGCGGCCTCGGCGCGCACATCGAACTCGAGCGGGTTCACCAGCGCGAGCCGAACATGAACGCCCTCGAGATCCTGCTCGCCGAATCCCAGGAGCGGATGTGTTACGAGGTCGAACCGGACAACGTCGACCGCGTGCGCGAGATCGCCGAGCGATTCGATCTGGGCTGTTCCGTGATCGGCGAGGTCACCGACGGCAACTACACTTGCACGTTCGAGGGTGAGACGGTGGTCGACGTCGACGCCTACTTCCTCGGCGAAGGTGCGCCGATGAACGACCTTCCGAGCGAGGAACCCGAGCAGCCGGCAACCGACCTCCCCGATATCGACCTCGAGGACGCCTTCGAGACGATCGTCTCGAGTCCCAACACGGCCTCGAAGCGCTGGGTCTACCGACAGTACGACCACGAAGTCGGCGTCCGGACGAGCGTGGGGCCGGGCGACGACGCGGCGATTATCGCGATTCGAGAAGCCGAGCAAGGGCTCGCCATCTCCTCCGGCGCCGCACCGAACTGGACGACCGCCGCGCCGTTCGATGGCGCTCGAGCGATCGCCCTCGAGAACGCGACGAACATCGCGGCCAAGGGCGCAACGCCGCTGGCCGCCGTCGACTGTCTCAACGGCGGCAACCCGGAGAAGCCGGAGGTATACGGCGGCTTCGAGGGAATCGTCGACGGCCTCGCGGACATGTGCGAGACGCTGTCGGCGCCGGTCGTCGGCGGCAACGTCTCGCTGTACAACGACTCCGTTGCGGGGCCGATCCCGCCGACGCCGACGCTCGCGATGGTCGGCACGAAAACCGGCTACGAGGCGCCGCCGCTGTCGGTCGAGGCCACCCCTGACAGCACGCTCCTGCTGGTCGGCGACCTCGCACTCGAGAGCGGGAACACCAGCCTGGGCGGCTCCGAGTACCTCGCCCGCCACGGCGGCAGCGACCAGTTCCCCGAACTCCCCGCGGATCCCGCGGCCGTCGTCGAGACGCTCGCCGACGTGGCGAACGACGACGCGACGCTCGCGGTCCACGACGTCAGCCACGGCGGTCTCGCCGTCGCGCTGGCCGAGATGGTCTCCGAGGACGCTGGCCTCGAGGTCTCGCTCCCGGTCGCTGACGACGCGGACGACGAGACGGCTGCTGCGGCCGCCCTCTTCCACGAACAGCCGGGTCGTGCGGTGATCCAGACCGAGTCGCCCGACGCCGTCAGCGCGGCGTTCGAGGGCGTCGCACCGGTCGTCGAACTCGGTTCGGCGACCGACGACGGCACCCTCGCGCTCTCCGTCGGCGATCGAACGATCACGACGGACGCGGCCGAGATTCGGGACCGACGTGCGACGATCGAGCGCGAACTGGCGTAACCGGCACTACTCGAGGGTGTGTTGTTCGAATCGACAATTACCGAGCGCCCGATATCTTGATATACCCTCAGTACGATTCCTACGACGAACTGATCGTCCGGAGGATACCGTTCGATGGCCACTAACACCCCGTCCGTCCTGATCGTCGAAGACGAACCGGACCTCGCGGATCTCTACGCCGCCTGGCTCGAGGAGTCGTGCGAGGTCGAGACGGCCTACGACGGAGAGGCGGCACTGGACGCCATCGACGGCGGAATCGATATCGTGCTGCTCGACCGGCGGATGCCCGGGCTCTCGGGCGATCGAATTCTCACGACCATTCGAGAGCGCGGCCTCGACTGTCGGGTCGCGATGGTGACCGCCGTCGAACCGGACTTCGATATCATCGGTATGGGGTTCGACGACTACCTCGTCAAGCCGGTCTCGAAGGGCGAACTGACTCGAATCGTCGAGCAGTTACAGTTGCGATCGAGTTACGACGAACAGCTCCAGGAGTTCTTCGCACTCGCCTCGAAGAAGGCCCTGCTGGACGCCGAGAAGACCGAGGCCGAACGCAAATCGAGCCAGGAGTACGCTCGGCTGCAGGACCGACTCGCGGTGCTCCGTGCGCAGGTCAACGACACGATGAAGGAGTTACTCGAGACGGACGGCTACCGACAGCTCTGTCAGGACCTCTCTCGGGACTCGATTTTACAGGAGTCGAACTGAGTCGTCTCGACCGGGTTCGTTAGGCGGAGTTCCCGGACTCGCGCTCGAGGGTCGTCACGTCGCGGATCTCGAGTCGCGTACCGCCGTTAGTACCGTTGTCGACCGTCAGCGTCCAGTCGTGGGCTTCGGCGATCGCCCTGACGAGCGCCAGTCCCAACCCGTCGGTACTCGCCTCGATACCGGCGTCCGCATCGTCGGTCGGAGTCGCGTCGCCGTCGTCGGTCGTCGGATCGAGAACCGGTTCGTGAGCGGTCGGCGGTATTTCGGCCGCGTCGTCCAGCAGGAAAAAGCCGCGCGAGCGATCGGCGGTGCCGAAGCCGACGAGGCCGACCTGAATCGTCACTTCGCCGTCGGCACGGGCCGCGGCGTCGTCGAACGCCGTCTCGAGGAGACGGACGAATCGGTCCGCGTCGGCTCTGAGCGTCGCCGACCGCTCGACGACGACGCGCTCGCCGTCCAGTCGCGATCGCTCGAGGGCGTCGTCGATCGCCGACTCGAGGTCGACCCGACTTCGGGGGCCGACGGCCGACGCGTTCCGGGCGAACTCCCGGACGTCGTCGACGAGCCGTTCGGTCCGATCGAGCGTCGCCTCGACCGTGTCCTCCGCGAGCGGGAACTCCCAGTTCTCCGCCGTCTCAGCTCGAGACGCCGTCGAACGTTCGCCCTCCTCCGCCTCGAGTGCGTCCGAGAGGGTCGAGAGCTGCTGTTTCAGATCGCTCGAGAGGACCTCCGCGACGGACTCGAGTCGTTCGGTCTGGCGCTCGAGTTCGGCGGTCCGTTCCCGGAGCACCTGTTCGCGGTCGGCCCGGTCGAGTGCCGCGCGGGTGTTCTCGACCAGCGTCGAGATGAGGTCGACGTCGGTCTCGTCGAACTGGTGGGGGTCGAACGACCCGGTCATGAGGACGCCGTGGGTCCCGATGGGCGCGATGATCTCCGACCGGATCGGCGTGTCGGGATTGTAGATGTCGTCGACAGATGCGAGGTCGTCGAACCGCTCGACGTCGCCGGACTCGAAGACGTCCCAGACGAGCCCCTCACCGGGGTAAAAGCGGGGCAGGCCGCCGAACTCGTCGTGAGCGCCGGCGGTTCCGGCGACCGGTTCGAGATAGCCCTGTTCCTCCTCGAGCAGCCAGACGCCGCTGATCGGGAGATCGAGCAGGTCGCTCCCGGCGTGGACGGCGATCGCACAGACCTCTTCGGGATCGTCGGACTCGAGCAGCCAGCGAGTGATCTCGTGGAGCGAGGTGACGACGCGTTCGTACTCGTGTTGATCCGTCACGTCGCGGACGACGGCCGCGACGGTCGCGACGTCGTCTTCGATCGGAACGAACCGGAACTCGCCGATTCGGTCGGTGCCACCGGCGTCGGTAAACGGCAGCTCGAGCTGGCGTTTGGCGGCGTTGCCGACGTCGACGTCGGTGATCGCCCGACCGATTTCGACGGCGTCGTCGTCCGAGATCCCCGCTCGCCTGGTGAGCACCTCGACGTGCTCGCCGACGAGTTCCCGTCTGTCCGTGTCGAGCAGGTTCTCGATCGCTCCGTTGACGGTGACGATCTCGCGGTTCCGATCGAGGGTGACGACGGCGTCGTGAACGGCCTCGACGACCGCCGCGTGCTGGGCGAGCGTCGTCTCCTGTGACTTTCGCCCGGTCACGTCGCGCATGTACACCGACAGGCCGCTTTCGGAGGGGTAAGCCCGGGCCTCGAACCAGGTCTCGAGGTGGGCGTGGTACACCTCGAAGGAGACGGGGACCTGTTCGTCCATCGCGCGGTGGAACCGGTCGGGAAACTGCGTCTCCACGGTTTGTGGAAACTCGTCCCACATGACGCGTCCGATCAGCTCCGCCCGGGACCGCTTCAGCAACGTCTCGGCACGCTCGTTGAGGTAGGTGAATCGGAAGTCCGTATCGAGCGCGAAGAAGGCGTCGGTGACCCGGTCGACGATCGGGACGGATCGCAGCGTCACGGCTCCGCACCCCCGTGGCCGTCCGACGACGGTGCCACGATTTCCCCATCTCGGAGCCCACTGGCTCGCACTGTCGCGATGATCATCGAGAGACAGTCTGCTCGTACTTTGCGGAGCGACTATTTTAGTGTCGTGGCCGATCGATGACACGGCGATCGGTAGCGTTGGGCGGCTTCACAGTGACGTCGTCGTCCCGATCCCTCGTTCGGCCGCTCGATCGAAGACGAACTCGGCCGCTGCGGCGTCCAGAACTGCCGTTCCGACGCTCTCGAGGACGACTATCTCGTCGGCGGACTCGCGGCCGTGATTGCCGGCCAGGACGTCACCCAGCGAACACAGTTCGAGGTCGGCGTGCCCCCGGAGATCCCCCGTCTCGACGGCTTCGTCGGGCACGTCGGCGACGACGCGAGCCGCGCGGTCGATCGTCACGTCGTCCAGTTCGCGCATCTCCGGCGTGTACGCGCCGACGGCGATCACGAGCGCGCCGTCGGCGAGCGCGTCGCCCGGAAACACCGGTTCGGTGCTCGTCGTCGCCGTGACGACGACCGAAGCGTCCGCGACGGCCTCGCGCGGACTCGAAACCGGCGTCGTCTCGACGCCGAGTTCCGACTCCAGATCGCGGGCGCACTCGATCCGGGACTCGCTCGGCGAGTAGACCCGAATCGACTCGAGTTGGTCGACACCGATCGCAGCGGCGATAGCTCGGATCTGCCAGCGCGCTTGCGCCCCCGCGCCGACGACGGCGAGGTCGAGGGGCGCGCGGAGCGACGATCCGCGGTCAGTCGAGCGGGACACCCGCGAGACGCCGTCGGCCGCGAGTTCGCGGGCGGCGAGGCCGCCGATACAGCCCGTCCGCGCGTTGGTGATCCGGTTGCCCGCGAGGTAGCCGACGGGCTGGCCGGTCTCGGCGTCGGTGAGCGAGATCTGGGCCGTGACGGTCGGCAATCCGCGCTCGGGGTTGTCCTCGACGACGGCGACGAGCTTCGTCGCGGCGTAGGCCGCGCCGTGGACGTACGCGGGCATACAGAGGCCGGTCCCGGTCGGCTCGGCGGGTGCGTCGGGGTCGAGCCCCGTCCCGATCGGATAGTGTGGTCGCTCGGGTCGTTCGACCGCCCCCGTTCGTTGCTGCTCGAATGCGTCGGCGACGACGGGCAACAGCGCCTCGAGGTCGAGTACCGACGCGACGTCCTCGTCGGAGAGCACGCGAACCATACGCGAAACTCGTTGCAGGCCCACTTCAGTGGTGCCGTCGTTCGCGCCTTCGGATTCGTCCCGACCATCGCCGACGGGCATCCGTTCCGACACACTGCCGACTTCGGACCCGTCCCGCCACCCCGTCGGCGGAGCGCGTTTGTAGTTGGCCGTGGTACCGTCCCGCATGAAAATCGTCATCGCCGGTGGGGGCATCGTCGGGACCGCGATCGCGGCGCGACTCGGCGAGACCGACCACGACGTCACGCTCCTCGAGCGCTCGCGGATCGGAACCGAGACGACGGCCGCCTCCGCGGGCATCCTGATGGAGACCGTGATCGACCCGACGCCGTTCGACCTGCGATTTCGGGCACGGGCCCGCTCGGTCTACGACGAACTGTTCGATCGCGGTCCGCTCGAATCGGAGCGGATCGGCGTCCTCTATCTCGCCGAAACGGACCGCTTTGCGGAGCGGCTCGAGGAGTCCGCTGCGACGCTCGGCGAACACGACGTCGAAGCGTCGTTCCTGTCGCAGGGCGAGTTCGCGGACCTCGGCGTCGATCCCGACGGCTTCGTCGGCGGACTGTACACGCCGAACGACAGGCTCTGCGATCCGGTCGCCGTCGCGAACCGGTTCGCCGACTGCGCCCGGCGGGCGGGTGTCGACGTTCGGACGGGCGAAACCGTCACCGACGTTCGGACGCGCGACGGTGCCGTCTCGAGCGTCGACACCGAAACGGGCGGTTTCGACGCTGACTGCGTGATCAACGCGACCGGTCCGTGGGCACCGGAACTCAACGAGATGGTCGACGTCTCGCTCCCGCTCAGACAGACGCTCGGACCGATGGCGGCCCTCGAGAGCGAGGACCCGATCGAGAGCCCGGTGACGATCCTCGAGTCCAAACGGTACGTTCGCCCGACCAGCGGCGCCGACGGGACGGGCGCGTGGATCGGCGAGTACCGGACGGCGTACGACGACGGTCGGCGCTACGATCCGGACGAGTGCGCCGTTCCGGACGGATTTGCGGAATCCGCGGCGGAACTCGCGGCCGTCGTCCCCGCGCTCGAGGGCGCGACGGTCGTCGACGAGTGGCTCGGTTGCCGGACCGTCACGCCGGACGGCAGACCCATCGTCGGCGAGACGAGCGTCGACGGGTTCGTCGTCGCCTGCGGACTGACCGGGCAGGGAATCACGCTCGCACCCGCCGTCGCCGACGTCGTTCACGACGCGCTCGAGGGGACTCTCGAGAGCGACTATCGGGAGCGGCTCTCGCCGAATCGGTTCTGAGTGCTTTTGGCTGCACCGTCGGCTCGAGTCGACGGCATTTCCGGTCGCGTATCGGGGTTCCGGCGGCGAGCGAATCCTTATCCCGGACCGTGTTGTTCGCTATCGTATGACTGTTGTCGTGATCGGCGGGGGTATCGTCGGGCTCTCGAGTGCGTACGAACTCGCCAGTCGCGGCGTCGACGTCGTCGTCTGCGAACGGGGATCGATCGGATCGGGGAGCACCGAACGATCCGTGGGCGGCATCCGTGCGCAGTTCTCGGCGCCGGTCAACGTCGACCTCTCGCTCGAGAGCATGCGCGTCTGGAACGGCTTCGAGGAGCGGTTCGGGACCGATATCGACTACCGGCGGCCGGGATACCTCTTTCTCGCCCGGAGCGAGGAGACCGCCGCGCAGTTCGAGGAGACCGTCGCCATGCAGAACGACCGCGGCGTTCCGAGCGAGGTTCTCGAGCCGGAAGAGGCGAGGGAACACTGCCCGGGAATCGACCCCGATCGGTTCGTCGCGGCGACGTACGCCCCGACGGACGGCTTCGCGGATCCCCACCTCGCCCTGCAGGGATACGCACGGGCGGCGGCGGATGCGGGAGTCGACGTGCGAACGAAGACGCCCGTCGTGGACGTGATCAGGGAGACCGGTGCTCGCGGCGGCGACGAATCAGGGCGGGTGCTCGGGGTCGAGACGCCGGACGGGCGACTCGAGGCCGACTACGTCGTCGACGCCGCGGGACCGTGGGCTCGCGAGGTCGCGGCTCTGGCCGATATTTCGCTGCCGATCGTCCCGAAGCGACGCCAGATCGCCGTCGTCGAACCGGAGAGCCCGGTTCCCGAGTCCGATCCGCTGACGATCGACCTCGAGAGCGGTTCCTACTTCCGGCCGGATCGGGACGGCGACGCGCTGATCGGCGGTCACTTTGGTGCGTCGGATCCCGCCGCGGATCCGGACGGCTACGCGCGGTCGATGGACTTCGAGTGGAGTGTCGAGGCCCTCGAGACCGTCGCCGGGTGGACCTCGTACTTCGGCCCCGAGTCGGCGGTTAAACGCGGCTGGGCCGGGCTCTACGCGGTGACGCCGGACGATAGCGCGATCCTCGAGGAGACGGTTCCCGGCTTCATCACGGCAGCCGGCTTCTCGGGCCACGGCTTCCAGCACGCACCCGCCACCGGGAAACTGGTCGCCGAACTCGTCACCGACGGCGAGGCGTCGCTGGTCGATATCGAGGCGCTCTCGAGCGATCGATTCGAGCGGGAGACGGCTCGAACGGAGCGGAACGTCGTCTGAAAGCTGTTAGTCGGTATCCGAATCGGACGGTTCGTCACGGTCGGTACCTGCGAGATCGGCCCGTCGCGAGACGTACACCGGAATCACCAGCACGCCGCCGAGGGGTACGTAGACCCCCATCGAGTAGTGCGACGGGTTCTCGATGCCGAGTCGTTTCGCATCGTAGTAAATCGCGATGGCACCCAGGTACTGTACGATCAGCACCAGCGCCAATCCGACCATAACGATCGTCTCAGCCATACACGATCGTTGACACCACTGCCATATCAGTGTGTACCTCGAGTGATGGGTTCGAGGCCGAAGCGACGTCAGTACCGATCGCCGTGATAGGTCTCGACTTCGGGGAAGAGCGTCGAGAGCGCCTCGACGGCCGTCGAATCCGTCGCCTCGAGTCGCCCCGTTCGCTCGAGATCGGTCGCGGACTGCGCACCGACGACGAGTTGCGAGAGTGCACCGATTCCGAGGCGGATATCCGACTCGTCGGCGGTGACCGGGTTACACTCGCCGCGGCCGTCCGCGACCTCGAGTCGGAACGTGCCGTCGTTCCAGTCGGTCAGCGAATCCTCGACGGCGATCGTTAGATTCGCTTCGCGGTCCGGATACGAGAGGTGAGACAGCGTCTCCCCCACGTCGACGATCCGAACCATCGGGCCGTCCGTGACCTCGGTGTCGATCTCGTCGGGGTCTCGAGCGATCTCGCGTACCGGAACGTCCTCGGGCACTCGAAGCCGCACGCGCTGGACCTGCGAATCGTGATCGTGGCAGAACGAGAGCAGTGCCAGCAAGGCGTCGTGATCGGTGACGACGAGTTCGGACACCGACAGCGTTCGGTCTCCCATCTCGCCGTCGATCGTGTAGACGAGATACCCCTCCACACGGCCGTCGCGCTCGTAGGCGTAGACGAACGGGTCGCGGTCGCCGCCGGCGAACACCCGGTGACGCCACCAGGTCTCGTCGCGCTCGAGGGCGAGGCCGTACCGCTCGAGATGCGTCTCGTAGGCGGCCTCGATTCGGTCGTAGTCGTCAGCCTCGAGGCGGCGGAAGGCTGTACGATCGGCGCCAACAGTGTCCATCGCCTCCGTCGCGAACGACAGCGCCGCTGGCTCGCACTCGTGGGTCACGACTCGGTTGGTGGTGTCCCAGCCGTACTGTCGGTAGAACCGGTAGCGGAACGGCCACAGCACCGAAAAGCGGACGTCGTGGTCGCGATACTCCGCGAGGGAGTGGGCGAGTAACTGCCGGACGTGACCCCGTCGGCGATACTCGGGCGGCGTCGCGACGGACGCCAGACCGGCGGTTCGATGGGTGTCACCGCGAACGCGGGACTCGAGCCAGTAGTGTCGACAGACGCAGCGCGGATTCGCGTCGTCAGCCGCCTCGGTGGCGTAGAGGCCGCGACGGGAACCGAGGGAGCCCCGCGGCCCCTCGTGTTCGTCGGGATCGTAGGCCGGAACTCCGGATTCCGGTCGAAAGGCGTAGCTTCGATACTCGTGAAAGACGTCCCGTTCGTCCGGGATGGGACGATAGTCGACCATGCCAACGAGAGTGTGGGCGACCGGAAAAACTGTTCGTGTAGCAGGCCGTTCGCTGGGACTGCCTCGAGGACGGTGTCGCGTTCGAACCAGCCCGAAGACTGAACAGTCGCGGTTCACAATTCGTTTCGTATGGTCGACAGGAACGTGGTTCGTCGGGGATACGACGAATTGAGGGGGACGTACGAGGCGGAACGTGCGGGAGACGACCGCGGGAACACGATACTCGACGAGTTCCTCGATTCGATCGCGACTCCGGCGCGGATCCTCGATGTCGGCTGCGGTCCGGGCGTCCCCGTCCTTCGGAAATTGCGTACGGAAGCGACCGCCTTCGGAGTCGATCTATCCCGCGAACAACTCAACGTGGCCGCGGCGAACGTTTCCGAAGCAGCGTACGTACAGGGGGAGATGACGAGACTTCCCCTTCGTGACGACGCGTGCGATGCCATTATCGCCTTTCACTCGCTGATTCACGTCCCGCTCGAGGACCACGGGACGGCTATCGACGAGTTCGCACGCGTCTTGCGTCCCGGCGGTCGCGTACTCCTGTCCGAAGGCCCGGACGAGTGGTGCGGGACGAATTCGGACTGGCTCGAGAGCGGCGTCGAAATGCAATGGAACATTGCGGGAGCGGACGCCACGCGGGACCAACTGCGAGCCGCTGGGTTTACGATCACCGACGAATGGGGCACCGCCGGTACGTTCGCCGACAACGACGAGCAGTGGCTATTCGTCGCCGCCACGCTCGAGGCGTAACCGGGCGACTGCGTCGCCGTGTCGGCTCCCGTCCGGCCGATACGAGACGACGATCGACCGCGAGTCGGACCTATTCGAAGGGTGTCCCCGGCGAACGCTTCGACAGTCCGTCCACCGTGAATTCGGATACCGAACGAGACCAGAACCGAGACGTTCTGCAACGAGAATAGGTCCGTCGACTGGAGCGACGTCGTTCCAAAGACGTATTACTACCGTCTCCAGACCAGTGGCAAGCGCGACGGTAACCAGACGGCGGATCACTCGCGTCGTCTTCGTCCCCGACACGGACAGCCCACACACGACCTGCTACCCATGGATTCACTATCCCGACTCTGGAAGCGATACGTTGCTCGAAACCCGGACCCGGACTGTTACCACGTCTACGCGTCGTTTCCCTCCCGACCGTCGACCGACGGTCCGGCGCTCGGCGCCCTCCGTAATCGGATCGACCACCTCGAGTACGCCTTCGAGGGACGACTCGACGTCACCGTCACGAGGAAACGGATGGTTGTGACGACGGATACGGTCGCATGCGAGCAGTTCGATCGATCCGCGTTCGAACGGTTCGTCGCGGGGATCGAGGACCTGTACGGCGACGTCTACAACGTGGTCCACTACACGAAGACCCGGCGATGTCGTCGCGGGTACAAAAAATCGCACGTCGTCGTCCCGGTCAAACCCCTCTTCTCGAAATCGGACGATCCGAAGGCGCTCGACCGGGTCGTTTCGGGGGACCAGTCCGCCTGATCAGTCGTCAGTCGTCGTCTCCACTAGGGCTCGGGCCGGCACCCCGTTCCCGCTGATCGGACTGCGAAAGCGACGGGGTGCGACTCGCCCAGTTGCCGATGTTCTCCGAGACGTACTCGCGGCCACCGAGGCCGAACGAGACGCCGACGCCGATCGCAACGGCCGCGGCGAGTCCCCACGCGAGCGCTCGAGCGAACACGTACAGGATACCGACGTCGATCCCCATCGTGTCGAGACCGATCACGATCGCGGTGAAGTAGAGGAAGATTCTGACGCCGCTGGCGAACATTTTCGTGGCTCCGGAGCCCGTCGCTGCCTGGGTCCGTTCGATGACGTCGCCGATGAAATCGGCAACGACGAACCCGACGACGATGACGGCGATCCCGGCGATGAGCAGCGGCAAGTACGTGACGGCGGTGGCAACCAACGCGGACAGTTCCGGAATCGCGAGCACGTTCGACGCTCCGAGGATCGCGATGGCGTAGACGAACCACTTCGCGAGCGTGCCGAACGCGTGCGAGACCGCGCTCTCGGTCCCGCCGAGCATTCGTCCGAGGGGGGTCTCGAGTACCATCCGATCGAGTTCGATACCGTCGGCGATTCGCATGACGACGCCGGCCACGACGCGGCCGACGATCCATCCGATGAGGAGGATGAGTAGCGCGCCGACCAATCGGGGCACGAACGCCACCATATTGGCGACGGTGTCCTGGAGGAATTCTGGTAGCTGTACCTGCTGCAGCGGCAGTTGTTGTACCATCGTCTCAGCGGAGGCTCTGGACGCGCTTTGTAATGGAGTTGATACGATCGTGTCGGCAATCTGCCCGCTCGACGCCGGCGTTGCCAGCTTTGGGGAACTGTCCGTTACCGCGACTTGCAGGGGAACGGACCGTAGCGGACGAGGAGAGGAACACACCGCGCTCGAGTTTTTGTGCGACGCATATTACCACCCCACCCCTCCGCCGTCGTCGATAACAGGAAGTTGCCATCCGAACCGGTCTCGTGGTCGCTGGCAATTCTGTTGTAACTCGTTCGACACCAATACGACGGCTGGAAACCTCTCTGCTGATTGCCAGTCCCTGCCCGCTGACAGCGCCACAAAAATCGCGCGTACTCGCGGCTGTGAATGTGATCCGAACGCCCTCGCTCGCAGAACGCGATGTCACGATCACGACAGCCAGTGAGCGCTCGAGTTCGGCGGCAATGAGCCCGTAGAACCTTCGAAACAGTCGTATCGACGAACACGAATTCGGTGCGATACCGGCGCTGTGGGTAATCCGCTGTTATGCAACGACCAGTATACGAGGACACCGACGGGGCACGAGAACTGGACGGCTCGGTCCCATCACACGCGTAGCGTCCCGACTGAGCGGTCGTTTCCGACGAAAGTAGTCACAGTGCGACGATCCCGGTCGAGTGCCACTCAAGAGCGGTCGCTGACGAACGCCTCGATCCGGGCCAGCGCCTCTCGGAGGTCCTCGAGGCCGGTCGCATACGAAATCCGGAGGTGACCCTCGCCGCCCTCGCCGAAGACGTCGCCGGGGACGACCGCGACGCCCTGCTCGCGCAGGATCTCCTCGGCGAACTCCTCGGCGGTGAAGCCCTCGGGAACCTCGGGGAAGCAGTAGAACGCCCCCTTGGCCTCGAAGACGTCCATCCCGATCTCGCGGAACCGAGAGAGGACGAACTGCCGGCGGCGGTCGTACTGGTTCACCATCTTTCGCACGTCGTTGTCACAGGAATCGAGCGCCTCGAGCGCGGCGTGCTGGGCCGTCGTCGGCGCCGAGAGCATCGTGTACTGGTGAATCTTGTTCATCGCGCCGATGGCCTCGGCGGGGCCGAGCGCGTAGCCCAGTCGCAGGCCGGTCATCGCGTGGGCCTTCGAGAACCCGTTGAAGACGATGGTGCGCTCGCGCATGCCCTCGAAGCTCGCGATGGAGGTGTGCTCGTTGCCAGCGGAAAACTCCGTCTCCCGAGCGGACGAGTGGGACTCGTCGACGTCGTAGGTTAACTCGGCGTATATCTCGTCCGAGAGCACCGTCAGGTCGTGCGTTCGGGCGAAGTCCGCGATCGGCTCGAGGTCGTCGGCCGTCATGATCGCTCCCGTCGGGTTGTTGGGGTAACAGAGGACGAGCATATCGGCTTCGTCCGCGCCTGCTTTCTCGAGTTCCTCGACGGTCAGCCGGAAGTCGTCTTCCCGTTTCGTCGGGACGGAGAGAACCTCGCCGCCCGCGAAGATCACGCCGGGTTCGTAGGAGATGTACGACGGCTGGGCGATCGCAACGGTGTCGCCGGGGTCGACGAACGCCCGGAACGCGAGATCGACCGCCTCGCTCGCACCGGCGGTGACGATGATCTCCTCGTCGGGGTCGTAGCCCAGGTCGAACCGGTCGGCGACGTAGTCGGCGATGGCCTCGCGGAGTTCGCGCTTCCCGCGGTTCGCGGTGTAGGACGTCTTGCCCTGCTCGAGGGAGGCGATCGCGGCGTCGCGGGCCGCCCACGGCGTCGCGAAGTCGGGTTCGCCGACACCCAGGGAGATGACGTCGTCGCGCTCCTCGGCGATTTCGAAGAACCGTCGGATTCCCGACGGCGGCACCGTCTGGACGCGATCGGAGAGTTCGAACGTCATGATCAGGGTGAGAACGACAGTCGGTCGTCACCCTCGCCGTCGCCGAGTTCGATCCCGTTTTCCTTGTAGGAGGCCATCACGTAGTGGGTGACCGTTTGGGTGATCTCGGGGACGGGCGCGACCTTCTCGCTGATGAACTGGGAGACCTCGCGGATGGAATCGCCCTCGACTTCCATATCGAAGTCGTAGTCGCCGCTGATCAGTCGCAGGGCTTTGACCTGTGGAAACCGTGCGAGACGGGCCGCAATCTCGTCGTAGCCCGTCTCGCGATCGAGCCTGACGTTCAACTCGACCTCGGCGCGGACGCGTTCGTCCTCCAGTTTGTCCCAGTCGACGACCGCCTGATAGCCGCGGACCACGCCTGCCGCCTCGAGTTCCTCGATCGCCGCCTCGACGTCGGACTCGTCGAGACCGGTCATTCGCGCGATATCGTCGGTCGAATATCGGGCGTTCTCACGAAGCAACTCGAGTACCTCGCGTTCGCTCATACATCTGCGAAGCGCGAGCGTGAGTAAAGGTCTACCGTTGTTCGGTCGGCAACGCACTGCGTACGGATCGACGGCCGGACCTAATGAAGCGACGATTCACAGCGAGGACAGATTCGCGATTGCATCGGAACGCTCCGCTGGCAATCCGGGCAGGTGATATCCTCCTCCAGTTGAAATGGGTATGCTCGACTCATAGTGTGATCTCGTCTACCAGTTTACCGACTACTACCATAAAGTACATCGACGCATAGTTGAACTGTCAAGAGAGTCGCTCTTTCACGGGTTCCGAGGTTTCGGCAGGCTGCGTGATCGGTCGCTCCCACCTCGAGCACGCGACGTGCTGATCGACGACGGCCGACTGCGCACCGATCGTTTCTCACGCGCGTATCGACGACGGCCGCCCGCGATCGCAGTCCGATCGAGTACCGACAACTGCGCCCACGGACCGACGCGACCGATCCGCGGCCGACCGCTGCCGGATCGCGCCGACACTACCGATAGTTCTTGAACAACAGCGCCCGAACGTCGTCTTTCGTCTGAACGTCTTCCGTCGTCCCGTCCGGGAGTTCGACGCTGTAGCGGTAGTCCCCGGAGTCGGATTCCGACCACTTGTCGTCGTGAGTTTCGAGCAGACTCATCATCTCGTCCAGCATATCGTCGTCGTCGGCCGAGCCATCCCCGCCAGTGTCACTGTCCGCGCCGTCGTCCGCGGCGTCCGCGTCGGCTGCGTCTGCGGTGTCGTCACTCGAGTCTGCGGCGTCTTCGTCGGACCCACCGTCCTCACCGTCGGCGTCGTCGGCATCCGCGTCGGACTCCGGATCGTCTTCGTCGACCGAGTCGTCCTCGATGTAGGAGACTTCCTCGAGATCCTCCGGGGTCGAGTCGCCGTCGATCGCCGCGCCGACGGAGGCGGCGACGTCGTCGGTCGCCGAGGAGTCGAGGTCCGCGTCGAGTTCGATATCGAGTTCGGTCTCGCCGTCGAGGTTGTCGATCAGGTACTGGACGGCGTCGCGTTCGCGGACGAAGCCGTACTTGCCGACGACCTGTTCGGAGATCTCTTCGCGGAGCTGTTGGATGACTGCGTACTGTTCGTCAGTGACCTCGAGCGTCTTCATACCACATCGATGTCGCGGGGGGTACAAATAGGTGGGTCGTGCTTCGCGCCTCCATCCGGGAGTGGGACGGGCCACCCTCGTGGAACTACTGTTCAGTTGCTGTGCGTACTTACTGGTCGAGTTTTCGTCGTGAGTGCGATGAAGATGAGCGCTCTGCTCACACTGGCAACAGCGGTTTCCACGTCCTCCCCAGCCGATCGCTGCTCACGGATGCGTCGCAACCGTCTGCTCACGGACCGTCGGTCCGTTTGCCTGGTCTGCGAACCCTCGCGCATTGTCGAGCCGCGGTTCACTCTGCTCACGGCTCCCGGTAGTCGCCGTTCACTTTTCGAGGCGCTCCCAGAGTCGCGCCTCGCATTCGTTCACCGCGGCTAAGCGTGCCACCGCACGTGGTCTGGTCGGTCTGAACTGAGAACGAGTATTGATCGCCAAGGGAGTCGGTAACCAGCCGTCCGAACGATGAGACGAACACGACGCTTAAGGGATTACGTCCGGAATCCGCCGGTATGGTATTGAAAGAGTCTGACACCGAACTGGACGCAGGTGACCCCGCTCCCGACTTCGAACTCGAGGGTGCAGACGGCGAGACGTACACGCTCGAGTCCTTTGCGGACAACGAGGCGCTCCTGCTCGTCTTCACGTGCAATCACTGTCCGTACGCGAAGGCGAAGTTCGACCTGCTCAACGAGTTGGCCGCCGAGTACGACGACGTCGCGGTCGTCGGCATCAACCCCAACGACGCCGAAGAATACCCCGACGACTCGCTCGAGAAGATGCGTGACTACGTCCGAGACGGCCGGGTTCAGTACGACGCCTACCTGCGCGACGAGAGCCAGGAGGTCGCGAGGGAGTACGGCGCGGTCTGTACGCCGGATCCGTTCCTGTTTGCGTGGTCTGAAGCAGACGAAGCGTTCCAACTCGTCTACCAGGGCCGTCTCGACGACGCCCTGAACCCCGACGACGAACCCACGCGGTTCCACGTCCGCGAGGCCATCGACTCGGTGCTCGAGGGGGAGTCGGTCGACCTGGAGTGGCAGCCCTCGCAGGGTTGTTCGATCAAATGGACCGACGAGTGACGAGTAAGAATACCCGATCCGGAATCCAGAGCACTACAGGGTCCCCTCGTGGTTGCGTCTGCCGGCTTTTCGCTGATACCGACTGATACGCTACTAGTACTGTCGAATGATCTGGCGTGTCTCGAGCGTTCTCTTCCAGTCGTCGACTCTTCGACCGGATCCGATTCAGTGGGTTCAGGAGACGTATCTCACCTCGCTCGAGGTACAACTCCTCGCGACGGTCGTGCTTACCGTCCTCGTGATCCTCGGATTCGGCAGCGCGTCACGGTTTCAGGGCGTCGTTCGCCGGTGGTACGGCACTCATATCGCAGAGGCCAGCTCGGTCGTCCTCCTCGGGGCCGTCGTCGTCGCCGGCGTCTACGCGTTCAGCGTGATCTGGCACGTCACGTTCGTCCTCGAGTACACGCTGCGGACGATGGCGATCGATCGGTGGCTCGCCGCCCAGCAGCTGGTAACCGGCGCGATCGTCCTGACCGCCTACCTCGCGATCCGGTTCGTCAATCGATCGATCGACAAACTGGCCCAGACGAGAGCGATCACGAAACACCAGAGCGAGGTCGCCTATCACGTCTCGGACGTCGCGATCGTCGCGTTCGCCGGAACGATGATCCTGACGCTGTGGGGGATCGACCTCACGAACGTATTCATCGGCGCGGGGGCGATCACCGCGATCGTCGCGCTGACGGCCCGCGAAACGTTGACGGCGATGCTGGCCGGCTTCATCCTGCTGTTCTCGCGGCCGTTCCACGTCGGCGACTGGATCGAAGTCAACGAGACCACCGGCATCGTCACCGACGTGACCATCTTCACCACCAAGATCCAGACCTTCGACGACAAACACGTCCTGATCCCCAACGACGAGGTGACGAACAGCCAGCTGACGAACTACTCGCAGAACGATCAGTTACGTATCGCGGTCGACGTCGGCATCGATTACGACGCCGACCTCGAACGCGCCCGCTCGGCCGTCGCCGACGCCGTCAGCGACCTCGAGTCGATCAAGAACGCCCCGAACCCGCAGGTGGTCGGCAAGCGATTCGACGATTCGGCGATCGTCATCGAGTGTCGCGCCTGGATCGCCGATCCGACGATGCGTCGGAAACACGACGCACAGACGGACATGATGGACGCGATCGTGGCCGCGTTCGATCGGGAAGGGATCGATATTCCCTACCCCCAGCGGGTTCACACGGCTCGAGAGGAGGGGTTCAGCATCGAAGAGCCTCGAACGCCGAGAGGCGCGGTCTCGCCGCCCGAGGACTGAGAAACCGAGAAACGAGTCGGCCGGGTGCCACCGATACTACATATTCGGGCGCCGTCGCGAGGAAGGAAGTCCTCGTCGCGAACCGGTCGCCCGTTACTCGACGACGAGTTCGCCTCTCTGGGATCCCGAGTGGAAGCTACAGACGTACGTCACCATCTCGGCGTCCGCAGTAAACTCGAGGGTGGCGCCCTCGCCTTCGTCGGCGACCTCCTCGGTAGCCAGTTCGTCGACGACCTCGTCGTCCGCGTCCCAGATCTGGAGGTCGTGTGCGATGTCGTCACCGTTGACCCACTCTATCGTGTACTGCTCGCCTTCCTCGAGGACGAGCGTCGGGTTCTCTAGGTCGTCGATATCGTCGGGTGCGGCCCCTTCCCAGTGGGAGTTGTAGCCGTGGACGACGATCTCCGTTCCGGAGTCGATCTCGAACGTGTCGTCGTCGCTGTCGCCATCGTCATCGTCGCTACCGGAACAACCGGCGACGACGGCCGCGATCGTCGATGCCCCTGCCGCCTTCAGAACCGTTCGTCGGGTGTGTACAGTCATGGACCTCGTACTGACCACTCGCGGCCGTATCCCATTGAAAAAGACACCTAATTCCCACCCGTTGGGACGGCTAACAACCATGTTCGGCTAGTACGCGATACGCGTCAAAAATTGCCGGAGATCGTCGAACCCGTTCGGTCTCGAGCGACCGCTCGCTAGCGAACAGCGCGCCGATACTGGTCCGGTCACTGCGACGCCCTGTCGTCAGCGAGCGAGGGTGGTCCCGCAGACCATGCGAGTAGTGCGGGACCAACGATCCCGCATACCATGCGAATAGTGCGAGACCACAGGTCTCGCAGACTATGCGAGCGGGCCGTCGGCCCGCGAGCAGACGGCGTGTCGCGCCGTGAGCAGACGGACCGACGGTCCATGAGCAGAGGACGCGAAGCGCCCTCGAACAGAAATCGGTTGGGGAGGCTGTGGCCTTCCTAGCCGCCAGCGTGAGCAGGACGCTCGACGTTACCGGGATGACCGCTCGTCGCGAGCGGCCGACTGATCGTCGCGGTGGGACGAATTCACCCCGACTTATCCCACTCGAGCCCACAGCACCGCTATGACAACGCCGACACCGCTGCTGGACCGGTTCGACGCGGCCAACCCAGTCGTCGGGATGGTCCACCTCCCACCACTGCCCGGCGCACCAGCATTCGACGGCGACCGCGACGCCGTCGCCGACCGCGCGCTCGCGGACGCCCGTCGACTCGAGGCCGGCGGCATCGACGGGATCGTCGTCGAGAACTTCGGCGACGCGCCGTTCTATCCCGAAGACGTTCCGAAACACGTCGTCGCGGAGATGGCGACGCTCGCGTCGGAACTCACGAGTACCGTCGACGTCCCGGTCGGCGTCAACGTCCTCAGAAACGACGCCGACGCCGCGCTCTCGATCGCCGCGGCCGCGGACGCCGACTTCGTCCGCATCAACGTTCACGTCGGTGCCGCGGCGACCGATCAGGGGGTCCTCGAGGGTCAGGCTCACGAGACCGTCAGACTCCGGGACCGGATCGACGCCGACGTGGCGATCCTCGCGG
The DNA here is from genome assembly GCF_051351675.1 of Natronorubrum halobium. NCBI lineage: Archaea > Methanobacteriati > Methanobacteriota > Halobacteria > Halobacteriales > Natrialbaceae > Natronorubrum > Natronorubrum halobium. The sequence continues at coordinate 2,715,945 of NZ_CP195595.1, read as the reverse complement.
ACGTTCACGTCAAACACGCGACGCCCGTCGGCGACCCCGATATCGAGCAGGCCGCACTCGAGACGGCCGAACGCGGCCGGGCCGACGGGATCGTCGTCTCGGGTGCCGGAACCGGTTCCGAGACGGCACTCGAGGACGTCGACCGAGTCGCCACGACGCTCACGGCGCCAGCAACCGACGACCGCACGCCCGTCTTCGTCGGCAGCGGCGTGACGAGCGAGACGATCGGCGACTGTCTCGAGGCCGGTGCAGCCGGCGTGATCGTCGGCACGGCGCTCAAAGAGGACGGGGAGACGACGAACCGGGTCTCGAGCGAGCGCGTCGAAACCGTCGTGGCAGCGCGGGACTCGAGTCGGTCGTAACCGCTCGCACGACTCACTCCCAGTTGTGCAGCGCGTCCCGGAAGATGTCCGCGGCGTCGTCTTCCGTCACCGGACGCGGGTTACAGCGCAGCAGCCGTTGCTGGGTCTCCACCGTTTGGCTCGCGAGCCAGTCGATGTCCTCCTCCGTGATCCCGGCGAGCTCCTCGAGGCCGCTCGGGATCACGTTCAGATCCTGCTGGAGCCGAACGTACTCCTTCCGGGCCTGATCGGCGGCCTCGCGGGTCCCCATACCGTCGGTGTCGGCACCCAGCATGTCGGCGACCGCGACGAACCGTTCGGGGTCGCTGGCCGCGTTGTAGCCCAGCGTGCTCGCGGGCGTCAACACCGCGATAGTTTCACCGTGGTAAGTGTGATACCGGTTTCCGACTGGGTAGGCCATCGCGTGAGCGAGACTCGCGCCGGCCGTCAGCCCGGCGATCGCGCCGAACAGGGCGCCCTTGAGCATCGCCGCGCGCGCCTCGAGGTTGTCGCCGTTGTGGACCGCCGTCCGGACGTTCCCCGATAACAGTTCGATCGCCTTCTCCGAGAACATCTCGGTGAGTTCGGTCCGTCCGGCGTAGACGGGTCGGGACTCGGGATCGGCGGCTCGCAGGAGGCCGTCGAAGGGATGAGTCGTGTAGCCCTCGATGGCGTGACCCAGCGCGTCCATCGCCGTCTTACCGGTGATCTCGGGCGGGAGCGTCGTCGTAAACGTCGGATCGAGGACGGCCGCGTCGGCCCGAATGTGGTTGCTCGAGATGCCCTCCTTGATGTTCTTCTCCTCGACGGAGAGGATGGCGACCGGGGAAATCTCGGCCCCCGTCCCCGCCGTCGTCGGCATGAGCACCAGCGGCGGTCCGGAGTCGGTCAGCGCCTCGCCTTCACCCGTCGGTTCGGCGATGTAGTCGAGCACCCGCCCGCCGTTGGCGATCACCGCGCGGGTCGCCTTCGCCACGTCGATACAGCTGCCGCCGCCGAAGCCGACGTAGAAGTCGTAGCCGTCCTCGCCCTCGTTCTCGCGGACGAACTCGATACAGCCGTCGACGTTCTCGATTGACGGCTCGCGTTCGGCACCGTCCCAGACGGTCACGTCGTAGCCCGCGTCCTCGAGGTGGTCCGTCACCCGACCCGCGTGGCCGATGTCGACCAGGGTCTCGTCCGTGACGACGAGACCGTGGGGGTCGCCGTCGGCGCTGACACCGAGATCGGCGAGTTGGAACGCCAACTCCTCGACGGCGTCACGGCCACACCGGATCTGGGGCATCTGCAGGTGCCAGACCGTCTCCGGCTGGAGGTCGTGTTCGGGCGCGGAGACGGAGCGTTCGTAGCTCATCTCACTGCCCCCACCCGTCCCGAATTTCCTCGAACTGACCGCTGTCGTGACCGTACACGATCTGGGCGTCGTGGCGGCGCTCGAGTTCCTTGATCCGCTGGAGGCTCTCGAACCACTCCGTCTTGCCCCAGAGGAGCAACGCGCCCAGCGGAATCTCCTCCTCGAAGTTCTCCGCCCGATAGAGCTGGTCGCCGGTGAAGACGACCGTGCCGTCGTCGTCGAGGTGGATCATCGTCCCCGTCAACCCCGGCGTGTGGCCGGGGAACCGGACGAACTCGAGGTCCTCGAAACGTTCCTCCCGATCCCGGTGGAGCACCTCCCAGTTCAGGTCGTGGTCGAAGTCGTCCAGGATGTACGCGCCGCTCCCCTTCTCGGTTTTCGCGCTGTAGTAGGCGTACTTGAGTTCCTCCTCGTGGACGAAGATCGGCACGTCGGTGCCGTCGAAGAACTCCAGGCCGCCGGCGTGATCGAGGTGGAGGTGTGACTGGAAGACGTAGTCGATGTCGTCGATCCCGTACCCTGCCTTTTCCAGATCGTCGTCGAGACGGTGTTCGTCGGCGTCGTACGGATAGAACGCCTGTAACAGCCCCTCCGGCCAGTGTCCCTCGAGCGCCTCGTGGTGGTTACCGGTGTCCCAGAGGATCGTTCCCTCGGGGTGATCGATGACGAGACTCCAGACGGGAATCTCGTCGTAGTCCACGTCCGGGTTGGGTTCGTCGTGCGTTCCGAGGGTGTGGCCCTCGAGCATGTAGTTCTGATCGCACTCGAGTCCCCCGCGATAGAGGACGTCGATCGTCGCATTTACCATGTGAATGACACCTCGAACCCCTACATCATTTCCGATCAAAAACATTTGTGTGCCATTCACAGACGTTCACGGAAGCGAGCACGTTCTCGCGCGATCGAGACCCGGTACCGATCACTGCATCAGCAACAGCGGCCCGATCAGGACGCCCATCAGGTGGACGCGCCGTGCCCGAAGACGCACCGGGACCATCCCGATCGCAGCCGCGACCGCGAAGACGACGATACCGACGAGCCCCGTAAACAGGTACGAGAGCGCGCACAGCAGGCCGAGGACGGCCACAGATATCTTCCAGTACTCCATCGTCCCGACGATATCGAGGTAGGTCTCCCCGACGACGATCACGAGCACGAACCCGAACAAGCCGGCGAGGACGACCCCCGCGACCAGGATCGGTAACTCGAGCGGCGCGTTCACGTTCTCGAAGGCGACCATCACGCCGGTTCGGGGCTGGCCGATCGCGACCAGCGCGAAGAGCGCAAAGATCGTGTTCGCCGTATCGACGCCGCTCGTCGCGACGATGTAGCCCCGATCACCGGACTGGCCGGGAACCAGCACGAGGACCGCGACGGCGGCGATCGCCGCCGAAACGCCCGGAATGTAGCCCACGACCGCACCGGCGAGCGCGCCGGCGAACGCCGTCGCACCGACGAGCGAGCGGGGCATTTCGATGCGCTCCTCGTACTGCGGCGGAATGCCGCTTCCGAAGACGGCGTCGATCAACACCGGCGCGCCGAACAGCCCCGCGAAGAGCGGCGCGAGCATCCCGCCGGCCTCGAGCGGCGCGTCCGGCGAGAGATCGAGCGTGAGCAGACCCAGTGCGGCGGCGAGCACGAACGAGACGAATCCACCGATCCGCGCGCGCCACGTGTACTCCGAGGCGATCAGTGCGACGACGACCATCGCCAGCAGGAGCCCCAGATTGTCACGAATCGTCGGATAGGCGGCCGTCACGCCCCACGTGATCGGCAGGGCCAGCGGAACCGCCAGCAGGACGGCGAGGACGCTTCCGAGCGCGGAGAGTCGGATCGCCTCGTAGCCCCGGCCTTCGAGGACCATCCGATGCCCCGGTAGCGCGGTCACTGCCATCTCGGCGTCGGGAACCCCCAGCGCCATCGCGGGAACGGCGTTCAGAAAGGTGTGAACGACGCCCGCGGCGAGCATCGCACAGCCGACGAACAGCGGCTCGCCGGGGATCGACGGCGCGAAGCCGGCGAGCAGCAGCGCGAAGTTGTTCGCGTGCAACCCCGGCACGAGTCCGCTACAACTTCCGAGCAACGCCCCGGCCAGAATCCAGCCGAGCAACTGTAGTGTCAATGTCGGCTCGGTAACGAACTCGACCGGAGCGATGGCCATCGGCCTGTCTGGCCGCGGCTTCACTGAAAAAGTCTCAGTCCCGATCGGCCCCACCGTCCGAACTACCTACGCGGACGCGCCGAACGGCCGCTCGTCCGCGAGATCGAACAGCGGCACCACGTCCGTCACCGCGTAGTGCTCGAGCATCGCGTGAAGCTCCGCGAACGTCTTCGTCTCGGTCGCGCCGGCCTCGAGCAAGTCGAGATACCGCTCGCCGACGACCGGGACGTCGGCACCGACGAAGTACGGTTTCATCGCGTCCAGCGTGTCGCGATGGGCGGCGTACTCGTCCGTCCGTACCTCGTACTCCTCGAGCATCGTCCGCGGCACGTCGATCTCGCAGCGCTCGCAGGTGTCTTCGAACGACGTGTACTCGCCGAAACAGTCCCAGGCGTCGATCCGGAGGTCGTCGCTCTCGACCGTCTCGAGGAACGACGCGACCCGATCGGCGAGGCCGTGTCGGTCGCCGAGCGTCTCGCTCGCGATGCGGGTACGGCCTTCGAACTGGACGAAATCGAAGTACTCGCCGTTGTAGGTGAGTACCGACTCGCCGTCGCGAGCGTCGAACCAGTCCAGCGTCCGTTCGACGAGATCGAGTTCGGCCGCGCCAGTGCGACCCTCGCGGAAGAACACCTCGCGTTCGATCGCCGCGTCTCGATCGGGCTGGTAGGCACAACACAGCGAGAACAGTTCGAAGTGGTCCGGGTTCTGGAAGTCCGGTTGCCGATCCGGCTCAAGTTGGGGATTGATCGTCTCGATGTCGAATGCGAATCTGCCGGTCGTCACGATAGTCACCCCATCGAACCAGTCCGTGAAAAAACACGCCGGTCACACCCTCAGGCGGACAGGCTCCGAGACGACGTGATCCGCTCGAGTAGGGCGGACGTCACTGACTCTCGTCGGCAGCACTCACCGGCGTTCGCTCACGCGGAAGATACCCGTCGCTGTGCACCCAGAGCGTCGAACAAAAATCGGGATTGCGAAATCGTCGCGTCGCGACTTAGCCGAAGAGTTCGCCGAGGCCCTCGCCGCCGGCGTCCTCGTCTTCGTCCTCGTCGTCGTCCGTCGTGTCCGGGACGTCGCTGGTCTCTTCGACCTCTTCGTCCTCGTCGTCGCCTGCGGCCTCACCGGCCGCGGCGCCGCCTGCGGCGGCTCCGGCAGCGGGTGCGACGGCAGCCTCGGAGACCGCCTCGTCGATGTCGACGTCCTCGAGTGCGGCGACGAGCGCCTTGACTCGGGATTCTTCGACGTCGACGCCGGCAGCGTCGAGTACGTTCGTCAGGTTGTCTTCGTTGAGCTCTTCGTCCGCTTCGTTCAGGATGAGTGCAGCGTAAACGTATTCCATTGTTGTATCCTCCAGTCGTGATTATCCGAACATTGCGCCGAGTCCTTCGCCGCCGCCAGCGTCTTCGTCGTCATCGTCGTCGTCATCATCTTCGGCGGCGTCGGCCTCAGCGTCGTCCTGGTCGTCTGCCGATTCGTCGTCGCCCTCGGCGTCCGCCGCCGGTTCGGCGGCGGGCGCTTCGACACCCTGCAGCTCCTCAGGCAGGGCGTCCTCGTCGTCGATCCGGGCCGCGAGCGCACGCAGCTGTGCGTCGGCCTTGGAGACGAGGTCGGGCATGAGTGCTTCGTCCTCGATCGCGGCGTGCAGGCCGAGGCTCTTGGCCTCGCCCGTCGCCTTGGCGATGAGCGTCGGCGCGGTGGCCTCGGTCGGGTAGCTCGCGTTGATCGAGAGGTTTCGAGCGCGAGCGGCGGCCGTCGCCACGTCGCTCTCGTAGGCCTCGATGTCGATGTCGAGGTCCTCGGGGTCGAACAGCACGCCGTCGGCGATGACGGCGCGAAGGTCGAGACCGACCTCCTTGGGCTCGATCCCGAGCTCGTTGAGGACGTTCGACAGATCCGCGGAGACTTCCTCGCCGGCCGCTAAGACCGTCGAGTCCTCCATGACCTGAATCGAACCGTCCTCGATGCGGGCGTTCGCGCCGATGCTCTGCAGCTCGCCGACGAACGGCCCCGGATCGACACCGGTGTCACCCTCGGGAACGACGATGTCGTTCGGGGCGACTTCGCCCTCGTTGATCGGTGCCGGCGTCTTCGACGCCTCGAGTTCCTTGTAGAGCGAGAAGGGGTTCTCGTTCGTTCCGACGAGACCCACCTGCCCTTCGATGTGTTCGACGAGGTCGCCGAGTCCGGCGTCTTCGAGCGCACGGACCTGCAGTGTGTTGCGGCTGACGCGCAACTCGGCGGTGCCGTACAGGTCGCGACGCATGTCCTGGAGCTGTTTGCTCGGAATGCCGGTGATGCCGACGATGCCAACGCTCTCGTAGTTCTCGATGAGTTCTGCGAGTTCGTCGACCTCCTCTTTCTTCCACTGGGGAAGGTTCTCGGTCTTGCGTTCAGCCTGTGCGCTCATATTAGACAACCTCCTGAGACGGCCCCATCGTCGTCTTTACGTAGACGCCATCGATGTTCTGTGGGCCTTTCTCGAGGTCGGCGTGCAGGCGACGCAGGATGACGTCGATGTTGTCGGCGATGTCTTCGGCATCCATATCCTCGGCTCCGACGAGCGTGTGGAACGTTCGTCGGTCCCGGGAGCGAAGCTGCACGGTACTTTTGAGTCTGTTGACGGTCTCGACGACGTCGTCGTCGGGCGAGAGCGGATCCGGCATCTTCCCCCGGGGACCGAGAATGGTACCCAGGTGCCGGGCGATATCTTGCATCATCGCCTCTTCGGCGATGAAGAAGTCCGTCTCGTCCGCCATATCTTTGGCTTCGTCGTCGTCCAGATCGGCCACGTCGTCTCCCGAGAGGACCTCGTCCGCTGCCTCTTCGGCGCGGACGGCGGTTTCTCCCTCGGCGATTACGACGATACGGGTTTCCTGGCCGGTTCCGGACGGCAGGACGATAGACTCGTCAACACGATTCGACGGTTCGTTTAGGTCAAGGTCGCGCAGATTGATCGCGAGGTCGACCGTTTCGGTGAAGTTCCGATCGGGTGCCTCGTCGAGTGCGCGAGCGACTGCGGTTTCAATATCCGAATCTGCCATCGTTCACCTCCGTAGTACGCAGGAGTGCTCCTACGGGTCAGTGAAACAGGCAATGCCTGTCTCCCTTGGACGAAGTGCCATCGCGAACTTAAACCCGTCGAACTGCGCTCCGCACGGCCTACCATCCCCTCGATACGAGCCGTCTCTCGAGTTCTCCTCACAGGTGACACCGAGTAACACAGACCGAAAATATTATTGAACGTGAAAGTATATTGTTCGAGTATGGGGCCAGTAGATTTATATGGTGTCAATGGGGCGGTACTTGAGTCAATCGGCCATTTCGCCGCGGCCGGTCTCGGACTCGAGACGTATCAGGCGTTGGGTGCACTGGAGCGAGCGGGCGTCCACGCCGGGGTGACACTCGTCGTCGCGATGGTCGTTCTCGGATTACTCCAGAACTTTGGACCGCAAACAGTTACGAAATCCCGTCGGAGCCCGGTAATTTCGATCTGTATCGGCATCCCGACCCTCCTGGTCATCGGCGCCGTCGTGAGTACGGGCTATCTGATCATCGGAACGAGCCTCGGGACGTTCTTCGGTATCGTGTTGGTCGCCGTCGGCCTGACCGTCGTTCCGGTACTGACGATCGTCGGCTTCGTCGCGGTCGGCCACGCGATCGCCGCCAGATTCGGCCGCGATCAGTTGTGGGTCGGCGTCGTCGTCGGCAGCCTCCTCAGCGGCCTCGTCGCACTCTCCCTCCCCATTACCCTCGTCGCTGGCCTCTTCGCCGGTGCACTCGGCACCGGTGCCGGAATCCGCGTGATGCGAGGCGCCGGCGGCTCGACGCATCCCAGCGAGCGCACCGTTCCGCCCGCGAACAAGATTTAAGCGTCGGATACTCGAGCAATCCGGCGTAAGGCGTTTCTTCACACGCGTCGAGAGCGCGAGTATGGCACCCGGCGATCGAGTCGCCCCCGAGTCGATGTCGACGCTCCGCTGGGTGGCGATCGCGCTGGCGCTCGTGACCGCGGCCGTCCACCTGCTTCTCGGCATCGGCTTTCTCCCCCACTGGATGGGTGGTGCCTTCCTCGTCGCGACCGCCGGCTTTGGTCTCGGAATTACACTCGTCCTCCTCGACTATCGCCGACGGCTCGTCTACCTCCTCGGCATTCCCTTTACCGTCGGGCAGGTGGTCCTCTGGTACACGGTCAACCAGCCCGCCAGCCTCGGCGAACTCACGGCTGCCGGCGTCGTCGATAAAGTCGCACAGTTGCTGTTGATCGCCGCTCTGGTGGTGCTCTACCGCCGTGAGTGACCGATGACCGACGACTCGACGCTGGCCGTTCGGCGACGGACGCTCCCGCGGTGGGGTCGCGTCACCGCCGGCAACGCGGCGATGATCGCCCTCGCGCTCGTCGCACTCGAGGTCGGATGGGCCGCCGGCCCGTCCGCCGGCTTTCTGGCAATCGTCGGGCTGGTGGTGGCGCTCGAGTCGGCGCTCTTCCTCGGCGTCGTCGACGGACTCGGAACCCAACCCGTCACACTCGCGACGTGGGTGACGGTGTCCCGAGGCGCGGCCGTCGCGGTGCTCGCCGGCTTCGTCGTCACGGGACCGCCAGCGGGGACGGGACTCGTTTCGCGGGTGCCGGCCGCGCTGTTCGCCGTCGCCGCGGCGCTCGACGCGGTCGACGGTGTGCTCGCGCGGGCGACCGACAGCGTCACCGATCTCGGGGCTCGCCTCGACGTCGAGACGGACGCGCTGGTCGTGCTCGTGGGGACGCTCGTCGCCGTCGTCGACGGCGCGCTCCCGCTCGTCTTTCTCGCGGTCGGCGCTGCCAGGTACCTGTTCGTCGCCGGCCGGTGGTGGCGAACCCGTCGCAACCGTCCCGTCTTCGACCTCCCGCCGAACCGGTTTCGCCGGCCCCTCGGGGCGCTCGCGATGCTCGCGGTCTGGCTCGCGTTGGTGCCGGGCCTCGAAACGGCCGTTACGCGTACGCTCGCGACGATCGTGCTGGTTCCGTTCCTGGCGAACTTCTGCCGGGACTGGCTCGCCGTTTCCGGACGTCTCGGCTCGTAACCGGTCGAGACGGGTGACGAAATCGTCACCTACACCTGCCGATCGTCCGGCCGGGACGGCCCGCTCGGTTCGTACGGATCGCGTACTCGCGTCGCCCGTACAAACGACCAAGTGTCGGCCCGTGGAACGTCGCGCCAGCGTGACCGACCCCGACACGACCCGCGCGCAGCCGGAGGCCGACTCGAGGGCGCGATCCCTCTACTTCACCGCCCCGGGGACCGTCGCCGTCAGGTCTCGCCCCGTCCCGGAGCCCGGACCCGAGGAGGTTCGCGTCCGGACCACCGCGTCGGCGATCAGCGCCGGCACGGAGGGGCTGCTCTACCGGGGGGAAGCCCCGACCGATCTGCCGGCCGACGAGGAACTCGAGGCGTTCGACGGCGACCTCTCCTTTCCGCTCCGGTACGGCTACGCCGCGGTCGGCGAGGTCACCGCCGTCGGCGCGAACGTTGCCGAAAAGTGGCTCGAGCGGACGGTCTTCGCGTACAACGCTCACGAGAGTCAGTTCGTCGCCGAGCCGGAGACGCTCCTTCCGGTCCCCGACGGCGTCCCGCCGCGGGAAGCGACGCTCTTCGCGAACCTCGAGACGGCGGTTACCTTCCTGCTCGACGGCGAGCCCCGATTGGGAGAACGGGTTACCGTCTTCGGACAGGGGACCGTCGGCCTGTTGACGACGGCACTGCTGGCTCGCACGCCCCTCGAGACCCTCGTCGCGTTCGAACCCGACGAGAACCGCCGCCAGCGTGCCGAGCGGTTCGGCGCGGACCGCGCGCTCGATCCGGCGGACGACGACGTTTCCGAGGCGTTTCGGGAGATCGCCGGCGACCGGGCGGACCTGAGCTACGAGCTCTCGGGCGATCCCGACGCGCTGAACGACGCCGTCGCGACCACCGGGTTCGACGGCCGTGTGCTCGTCGGCTCGTGGTACGGCACGAAGTCCGCGACGCTCGATCTCGGCGGCCGCTTTCACCGCGACCGAATCGAGATCCGGAGCAGTCAGGTGAGTACGATCGATCCGCGACTCTCCGGCCGCTGGTCTCGCGAGCGCCGTCACGACCTCACCTGGGAGTGGTTGCAGCGGCTCGAGGTCGCACCACTGCTCACGCACGAGGTGCCGCTCGAGGACGCCGGCGAGGCCTACGAGTTGCTCGAGGAACGCCCCGACGAGGCGATTCAGGTGGTGTTGACCTACGAGTAGTCGAGCTGGCGGGTCGAGTAACCCCTGATCGTTACTACGCTGGGCCGACTACACGGCTCATGGCTATCATCGCCGAGATTTCGATCGAGGGGGACGAGTTTCTGCTGGGACAGATCATCGCCGAACATCCCGGCCTGTCAGTCGAAATCGAGCGCGTCGTCCCCGCCGACAATCGGATCATGCCGTACATCTGGGGGTACGGAACCGACCTGAAGGCGTTCGAGGTCGCGATGAACGAGAGCCCGAACGTCAGATCGATCGCCGTGCTCGACGAGTACGAGGATCGGGCGCTGTACAAGATCGAGTGGGAGGATCCGGCCGAACAACTGATCGCCGGCATTACCGAGACGGACGCGACGATTCTCGAGGCCCACAGCGACGAGGAGTGGCTGTTTCGCATCCGGTTCGAGGACCACTCCGGGCTCGCTCAGTTCAACACGTACTGTCGGACCCACGATATCAACTATCGACTCAGTCGCGTCTCCTCGATGGACGAGATGGAGTCGGGTGAGCGGGACTACGGCCTCACCGAGGCCCAGTACGAGGCCCTCTCGCTCGCCGTCGAACGCGGCTACTTTAAAGTGCCACGCGACGTCGAGTACGACGAACTCGCCGCGGAACTGGACGTTTCGGTCCAGGCGCTCTCCGAACGGATCCGGCGCGGAGCGGATAAAGTGCTTCAGGATGTGTTTCGCCAACGAAATTCCCGGAACTCTCGAAATTAGGAGCCAGGAATCGCGTACCGGTAATATTCAGGAAACTCTGAGTACTACATAAAGAGCATGAGTAGACCGGATATCAGGCTTTGGTAGTCATGCTCTAGTAGAGAGGTATGGTCGAACAACTCCGTCTCGAGCAGGTCGAGACTCCCGAATTCCTCGATACGTTTTACACGGTACTGGCGAATGCGACCAGACGGAACGCCCTCCAGTATCTGCTGACCCACCGGGACCCGGTCACGGTGCACCGACTGGCGCTCGAACTCGCCGCAGTCGAACGCGGAGTGCCCGGCGAAGACGTGACCGGTGAGCAACAAGGGGAACTGGCCCTGCTGCTGAATCACATCCACCTCCCAGCGCTCTCCGATGCGGGCATCATCGAGTGGGACCGAACCGCCGAACTGGTCTCACTCACACCGCTGCTCGACCAGTTATCCGTAACGACGCCGGATCCGAGCGGACTCCCCGGACTGTCGGTGTCGGCTCGATCGGAGACGAGCCACTGATACGGTCTGCTGTAACGATTTACTGGAGCAACCGTAGGACGAGTCGCGGTTGCTCCGGAAATGACTTACAGCAGTCCGTATGAGCGAACCCCGCTTCACCGACTGCAACGCACGGTCGAAATTTAGTCCCTCACCGTCGTATCGCGGGCCATGTACTCGGTGTCCGTCTCCCGCTCCCTCGTCGCCCAACACTACCTGACCGTTCCCGATCCCGGTCCCGAGGGGGAGTTGCACTCCCACCAGTTCACGGTCGAGGCGACCCTCCGCGGTCCGGAACTAAACGAGTACGAGTACCTCGTCGATATCGACGACGTGACCCGCGCGATGGACGCGCTGGTCGAGTTCTACACCGACCGAACGCTCAACGAGCTTCCCGCGTTCGAGGGCGCGAACCCGAGCGCCGAGCGATTCGCCCGTCTCTTCGGCGACCGGCTGCTCGAACGGCTCGAGACCGACGGCGTCACCGAACTCCGGATCGAGATCGAAGAGGACGACGTAGCCCGCGTGGCCCACGAGCGCCCGATCTGACGATGCACGTCGGCCTGGTCGTCGAGGGTGATCTCGAGCAAACGTCGGGCGGCTACCGCTACGATCGGAAACTGGTCTCGTTTCTCGAGGCGCGGGGGGACAAGGTCGACGTGATCTCGCTCCCGGCGCGGCCGGACGACGCTCGAGAGACCGTGCTCGAGAAGGATTCCGCCGCTCCCGAACTCGATCCGGCGATCCGCGAGCGATTGGACCGACCGTACGACGTCCTCCTGCAGGACGAACTCTGTTACCCCACGCTGGTCGAGCACAACACGCATCTCGAGCGCCCCGGAGCGGTCGTCGCGCTCGTCCATCTCCTCCGGACACCCGATCCGACGGGAGACGATTCGCGCGTGCGCGAATGCGAGCGGCGCTACCTCGAGTCCGTCGACGCGGCGGTCTGTACCAGCGCGTACACTCGCGATCGGACGGCGGCCCTCACCGAGAGCGTGCTGCCGACGCTCGTCGCGCCGCCGGCCGGCCGCCACGAGGACGCGGTACTCGCAGCCAGCGTCGTCCGCGAACGCGCACGGGCCGACCCGTTCCGAATCGCGTTCGTGGGGAACGTCGTCCCGCGAAAGAACGTCACGACGCTGCTCGAGGCGCTCGCACGACTCGGCGAGGGGGATCGAGACTGGCGGACGACCGTCGTCGGCTCCCTCGAGGCCGACCCCGAATACGCTCGCTCGGTTCGCGAGCGTGCGACCGCGCTCGGCGTCGACGACCGGGTGACGATCACCGGGCGCGTCGAGACGGCCGCTCTCGAGTCGATCCTCGAGCGTTCGCACGCCCTCGCGGTACCGGCCCGCTACGAGGGGTTCGGGATGGTCTACCTCGAGGCGATGGAGTACGGCGTCGTGCCGATCGCCAGCGGCGTCGGCGGCGCGAGCGAGTTCGTCGCGGACGGCCGGAACGGGTTCGTCGTCGATCCGACCGATCCGAATCGGCTCGCGGATCGAATCTCCGCGCTCGCGTCCGACCGTGACCGACTCGCAGCGTTGGGCACCGGGGCGCTCGAGACGGCGGCGGCCCATCCCGCGTGGGCCGAAACACTGGGCTCGGTTCGGGCGTTCCTCCGACAGTGCTGCGAGGAGACGGAACCCACTGGAGGTGAACCGACGTGACCGACTCGATTCAGTCGTACCTCGAGGCCAAGCGATCCGTCGACGACCGCGCGCTGAACCGGCGCGTCCTCGAGCGGTTCACGGCGGAACTCTCCGGCCGACCGGAGCCGGTGCGGATCCTCGAACTCGGCTGCGGCGTCGGCACCATGATCGCTCGCCTCGCCGAGTGGGGCTCCCTTCCGGCGCGGGTCTCCTACCGGGCCGTCGATCGGGACGCGGCCAGCATCGAACGCGCGCGCGAACTGGTCCCCGCGTGGCTCGAGGCCAGTGGATACACGGTCGACCGTTCCGAGTCGGCCACCGGCGAGACGGTCGGAGACGGTGTCCCGAAATCGACGACGCTCGTCGCCCGCCCGGTCGACGCGAAGGACAGTCGAACCGATACGAGCGCCGACCGCTCCGCCGCGAACGCCGATCGCTCCGACGCGCGACTCGAGATCACGCTCGAGGTCGCCGACGCGTTCGAGATCGAGGACGAGGGAGACGCCGTCGTCGCGGCGGCGCTGCTCGATATCGTCGCCCTCGAGGACGCCGTGCCCGCCGTCGCCGACCTCCTCGCGGACGACGGATTGTGCTACGCGCCGATCACGTACGACGGGGCCACGACGTTCGCCCCGCGGGATCGGCTGGACGAACGGATCGAAGCCCAGTATCACCGTCACATGGACGACATTCGGGATGAAGGGAGCAGTCGGGCCGGAAGCGCCCTCGTCGCGACGCTTCCCCGACACGGCTGGGACGTCCTCGCCGCCGGCGGTTCGGACTGGCTCGTCCGATCGGTCGAGGGTAGCTATCCCGGCGACGAACGGGCGGTCGTCGCTCGCGTCCTCGAGACGATGGCCGACGCGCTCGAGGCGGTGCCGTCGCCCGAACTCGACGCCGGCGCTCGTTGGCGGTGGTTCGACCGTCGGTGGCGCGAACTCGAGGACGGTGACCTCGTCTACGTCGCGCACAATCTCGACGTTCTGGCACGCGTTCAGTAAACTGGTCACTCGCGGACCGGCGGCTCTCGACCACGGGTGCCGAAAAAGGGTCTCGCCCGGCGTCGACGTCCGATCGGATTACGCTTCCGCTTCGCCGGCGAGAACGTCGTCGTACTCGCCGCCGTCGACCTTCTCCTTGAACTCTCGCGCGTCGTCGCCTTCGATGGTGACGCCCATCGAGGCGCAGGTGCCGACGACTTCCTTCGCGGCGTTGATCGTATCGTAGGCGAGCAGGTCGGGGTGTTTCTGCTCGGCGATCTTCTTGACCTGATCGACCGAGAGGTCGGCGACGAAGTCCTTCTGGGGTTCGCCGCTCCCGGTGTCGAATCCGGCTTCGTCCTTGACGAGCGCCGCCGTCGGTGGGACACCGACGTCGATCTTGAAGGAGCCGTCGTCGTCGTAATCGACGGTGACGGGCACTTCCGTGCCGTCGAACGCTTCCGTCTGGTCGTTGATCTGCTGTACGACTGCCTGCACGTCGACGGGGGTCGGTCCGAGCTCGGGACCGAGCGGCGGGCCAGGGTTGGCCTGGCCACCCGGAACGAGCACTTCGATGGTTCCAGCCATACCCATGAAAACCCGTGCGCGAGTTTTAAGGGTTGCTAATTCGCCCAATCACGGCCTGTCACTGACTACCGTGGGTCGACCGGTGAGTCGTGACGCCCACTCGGCGAGTCGGGGGCACTGCTCGCCGCTCGGCTACTCGACGGCTTCCGCTCGCCACTCGGCGAACGACTCGAGGACGCGGCTCTCGTCGAAGCGCTCGATACAGGGCACGTCGTAGGGGTGGAGTTCCTCGAGTCGATCGACGAGGTCGTCGTAGGCGTCGTCCGTGGTCTTCGCGAGCAAGAGGGCCTCGTCGTCGTGGTGAATCTCGCCCTCCCAGCGATAGGTCGACGTCGTCGACAGCCGGTTGACGCAGGCTGCGAGTCGCTCCTCGACCAGTCGTTCGGCGATCTCGTCGGCCTCGGACGGCGGTGCGGTGATGTAGACGGTCGGCATCGCTTCGAGATACGGGCGACGGCACAAAAAACGCCGCGCACGTCGCTCGAGCGCTGCGCGCGAGAGATCGTTCGTCGATCGGCCGATACAGCAGATGGTGTCGGACCGAGAACCGCGAGATTAGCTCCGATTTTCGACGACCGGATTGAACGTCCCGTTGATATCCCACTCGTGGAGGCAGTGGGGGTTTCCGACCTGCTTTTCGCCGTCTTCGCGGACGAGTTGCCAGGCTTCGAGGCGCTCGTCCCAGTGTTCTGCTCGACTGCACCGTTCGCATACGCGGGCGGTTGGCGTCCGTACGTGTAGGCTCATTATCGCACTGTGAGAACCACACACACATAATGTTGTTCCCCTCCGGCAAGTGCTGCCTTACAGCGATTCGGAAAGTCATCGAGTCGAATAAATCGGGGACTTCAAACGAATCGACTGCTTACTCGAGCGCGAAACGACGGGTTACCGAGGCCAGCTCAGAGCTGCGTTCGGTCTCGGTCGACGGGCTGTTCGCCGGTCCTCGAGCGTCCGCGTGCGTTCCGCCCGATACGCTGGACGACCGGGAAGAGGCCGCCTCCTGGGGAGCGGTAGAGCGCGATCAGCGACCACATGACTGCAGTGGCGAAGACGGCGATCGCGGCGAGGGTCATCCCCAACGAGGCGAACGTCGCCGCGTAGACGACACCGAGTCCCATCTTCGGCACGCTCGTGATCAGGGGAATGCGTGAATCGGCGTCTCGAATCGGCGGGACGAGAACGGCGACGGTTAACAGACTACCGAGCACGAAGATGAGATCCTGCCAGAGCATAGAAATACTACTCCGTCACGAGTAAATATACACGTCGGTCGGAACGGGAGCGGACAGCGGCGTCCAACGAGCGAACATTGCGAACGAGCAAACGCTACGAGCGATCGAACGCTGCAAACGACCGAACATTGCGAACGACCAAACGCTACAAACGACCGAGACTGCATTCAGCCGACTCAACCCCATCGCCCCGAACTCGCCCCGAACATCGGCGCGACGCCGCCTCGATCAGTAGACGGCGTCTTTGATCTCCTCGCGAAGTTCGTCGAACTGCTCGAGATAGCCGCGTCGGTCGGCCCGCAGGTCGGCGACGGCCTCGTCGTAGTCCTCGACGTGGTCGGGGACGTAGTAGTCCTCGATCTCCAGACCGGGAACGGTCTCGGGGATCGTCAGGCCCGTCCGGTCGTCGGCGGTCCACTCGATCGTGTCGCGTGCGGTTTCCGTGAGGATCGTCACCGACTCTTCGACGCCGATATCCGCCGACTTCTCGCCGAGATAGCCCGTGTTGATGACGTAACACTCGACGTCGAGTAGGCCGATCAGATCCCGGAAGATGTTCCCTTCTTTTCCCTCGGAACCCATGATGAACGGGTTTGTACCGACGACACGGATCGACTCTCCCGCTCGAGAGGGATCGCCCGCACTGGTCTCGATCGACTCGCCGAGCATGAAGGCGACGGCGGCCTGCTCGTCGGTAAGTTTCGCGACCGGCGGCATCAGCGGATTCCGGGTGATAAAGAAGACCTGATCTATCCGATCGAGGTCGATATCCTCGGCCGCGCTCTCGAGTTGCTCGCGCTGGACGATCGCGCGGGAGTTCGAGGTGTAGCGGTCCTCGTCGAAGTGGACGGAGCCGTCGTCGTCGACGGCGACGTTCTCGAGGATCGCGGACTCGTCCGTCGCGGCCTCGTAGAGTTCGGGCTGCTCGTCCTCGTCGAGGCCGATGGTCTTGATGAACAGGCCCTCGCCCTCGCTGCCGGGAACGGAGCCGTCGGGCAGGAGACCGCAGACGTCGTCCTGTAACATCGCGGCGTCTTCGTCGCCCTCGAGCCAGCAGCCGTGGGAGGTCAGGGTCGACTTTCCGGTCGCCGAGAGGCCCATGAACACCTGGCCGACGGTCTGCAGTTCGCCGTCGTCGTCACGAACGCAGACCCGCTTGCTGCCGGCGTGGAGGCCGATTCCCCCCTGTTCTTTGATCCGGTACATGAACAGCCGGAGGAACGATTTCTTGGCTTCGCCGGTGTAGTCGCTGCCGAGCACTGCGGTGACGTTCTTGTCGGGGAGCACGCGGATCGCAGTCTCGTCGTAGTCGGGGACCTGAACCGTGTAGAGGTCGGGATCGCGACCGTCGGTCGGCTCGAACAGATTCGCCCACGCGAGTGCGATCCGGGCGTGTTCGACGGGAACGAAGAGACGGCAACAGTACGTCGCATCGGAGTGACGACCCATGAGACGGTCGACGCAGATCATTTCGCGGTCGCGGGCGAGGGCGATCGCGTCGGCGACCAGGTCGTGATCGTCGTCGTCGAACTCGTGGTCGACGGTATTCTTCGTCCGATCCGAACTCCGCGACCGATACTCGCTGACGTACGACGGGGAACCGAATTCGGTCGTCGTCTCGTCGTCGGCCGCGAGTTTACGAAGCTCCTCGAGTGATGGGTTGTACCGGAC
Organism: Natronorubrum halobium; assembly: GCF_051351675.1. NCBI lineage: Archaea > Methanobacteriati > Methanobacteriota > Halobacteria > Halobacteriales > Natrialbaceae > Natronorubrum > Natronorubrum halobium. The sequence goes on along the minus strand of NZ_CP195595.1, from coordinate 2,698,497 downwards.
GTTCGACGCAGTCGTCGGGTCGGGAAGCTGTCGGGCCAGCGGACGGGACTCCGCCCCGGTTTCGGACATATACGTAACCCACCAACAGCACGATGTATAAACATGGAGGGTTTTGACCGGTGTGTGTCACGTTCTACCCAGTGACTACGTGACGTATGGCTGTTCATACCCGTTAACGGGCCGTTCGTAACCGGTCCGTTACGGACCCAAATACTGTCCGAAATGTGGTATATGAGAGAATATACTCGAGTCAGAAATAATTCTAATCGGTCGACGATAGCTCGATAGCGATGATAGTGACCGCGCACAAACGGTGACGAAGAACGCGACGACTGGGAGCCGACCAGCCACAACCGTTCGTTCGTCAGTCACGACGAGCACTGTCGCGACAGCGTCGACGATCGCAGCCGCCTCCGTGAGTCAGTGTGAGAAGCAGGCCGTTACTCCGAGACGACGACCGTCCCGATCATGCCGCCGTCGACGTGGGGGATGCAGATGTAGGTGTACTCCCCGGGAACCTCGAACGTGTGTTCGTACGTTCCACGGGTCCCGATTCGCCCGCCTCGGTCCTCCCAGGCGTCGCGAGCGGTCTCTTCGTCTTCGTAGCCGCCGCTCGCGAAGTACGCCGCGTCGTCGGGAATCCCGTTCTCGAGGGCGGTTACGGTGTGGTCGGCGTCGCTGGTGTTCTTCCAGACGACGGTCTCTCCGACGCTCGCCTCGTACTCCTCGGGGACGAACCCGTTTCTGGTCATCCCGATATCGCAGTCGTCCCCGCCGCAGAGTTCGTCGTCACTGAAGGCGCTACGAACGGACGAACAGCCCGCCAGGCTGGCGGATACGGAAGACCCGACGAGGGCGAGGTAGGCGCGCCTGTTCATACGAACGCGTTGGGATAGTCGCGATATAACCGCCCCGGTTCATTCCTCGAATGTGGGACCGGTCGGGCGGCCAGCCCGCGTCTCCAGCGTCGACGGTCATTGCTCGCATCCGTCCGTGTTGAAACGAAAACACGTAAGGTGGCTGCCCGTCGATTCGGCGAGTATGCTCCCCCGGTTCGTCGGACGGCTCGGCGTCGCCGACGCGGTGACGATCGCCAACGCCGCGCTGGGGTTCGTCGCCATCGTTATCGCGTTCGTCGACATCGCGCTCGCCGCCCGACTCATCCTGCTCGCAGCCATCGCTGACGGACTGGACGGCATCCTCGCCCGCCGCTACGGCGGCACCGACGCCGGCCCCTATCTGGACTCGCTGGCCGACGTCGCCTCCTTCGCCGTCGCCCCCGCCGCCCTCGCGTTCGTCGTCGTCACCGACGGCCTCGAGGTCGGATTCGACGCGGTCAGCGGGGAACTCCTCCTCGTCACCGCGATCTGTGCCCTCTTCGTCGCGATGGCCGTCACCCGACTCGGGATGTACACGGCCTACGACATCTCCGGCAGCTACACCGAAGGCGTCCAGACGACGCTCGCGGCGACGGTCCTCGGCGCAGCCATCCTCGCGGGCGAGACCCAGCCGTGGCTCGTCCTCGCGGTCACGGGCGCGTTCTGTTACCTGATGGTCTCGCGGATCCAGTACCCCGACCTGCTCGCCCGCGACGCCGGGATCATGGGCGTCGTCCACGCGCTCGCCATCCTCGTCCCCACCGTCGCCGGTCGAACGTTCCCCTACGCGCTGTTGACGCTCGGCATCGCCTACATGCTGCTCAGTCCCTGGTTCTACTGGGGCGAGCGCGAACGCCGCACGGAACCCGAACTGCATGGAAACGCTTAGGGCCTTCCTGGGACGACTGTAACGCATGTACACTGCCACGCGTCGGCGTTATCTCCGGGTCCAGATCCAGGTGGTACCATGAGCGATGACGAGGCAGCCGATACGGGAGCGGACGCCGAGGACGAATCGGCCGACGAGGAACCGGAACCGATCGACCTCGAGGCCATTCGCGAGGCCCTCGCAGGCTTCGAGGACGACGTCGAATCGCTCGAGGGAGACCTCGAAGCGGCCGAAACGGAGGACGATCTCGACGGCGTCGAGGCGGACCTCGAGTCGTTCCGCGAAGCGTTCGAGGAGATCGAGATTCCGGAGCCGCCCGAAACGGAAGACGACGAGGACGAAGACGACGAAGCGGAGGAGATTACGCCGGAAGAAGAGCTTCAGGAGCGCTACGACGACATCGAGGACGACCTCTCGGACCTCGAGGACGACCTCGAGGACCAGCGCGGTCCCTACGGCGAGGACGTCGTGGGCGAGATCGAGGCTGCCAGCGGGACGATCACGGGCACCCGCTGGACCGAGGAGGGCAACGCCGAACTGATCGAGGCCGTCGACGACTTCCTCGACGACCTCAACGAGTTGCTCGGCAGTTCGGTCACGCTGGTCAACCAGGGCGACGGCGTCCCCGAACAGCTCGAGGCGACCCTCGACGGGGCGAGCGAGGCCGTCGAGGCCGCCGCCCTCGACGCGGACGACGACGCCGAGACGATCGCCGGCCTGCTCGAGGCGACCGACGACCTCGAGTCCGATATCGACGACGCGACCGAGTGGACCGACCTCGAGATCCGCGAACAGCTGCGACGGGAGGGGTTCTACGACGTGCTCGACCACGTCAAGGACTTCCCGCCGGAGTGGCACGCGATCAAGATCCACGAGAAACGCGGCAACGTCGAGCAGATTCTGCTGGCCCTGGAGACGTTCGATTCGGACTTCATGGAGGAACACTGCATGGAGGCCTTAGAGCGGATGGGTCCCGAGGAGGCCATCGACCCCATGCTCCAGAAGGCCAACCGCCGGGACACCGCCGCGATGCGGATCCTCGGGAACATCGGCGTCGCCAGCGACGACGTGGTCGAAACCTTGCTGGATTACGTCGACTCCAACCCGAACCTCCAGAAGCCCACGTTCAGGGCGCTGGGCGAACTCGGCGCCGAGGCGGCGGTGCAGCCGATCGCCAACCAACTCGTCGAAGAGAACCCCGACGTCCGTAGCTGGGCCGCACGCGCACTCGGGCTGATCGGCGACACCCGCGCCATCGACCCCCTCGCCGACGTCCTCGAAGCGGACGAGGAAGACCGCGTCCGCGCCAGCGCCGCCTGGGCACTGAACCAGATCGGTACCGCGGAAGCCCTCGAGATCGTCGCCGACTACGGCGACGATCGGGCCTATCTCGTCCAGGCCGAGGCCGAGAAGGCGAGCCTCGAGCCGGCGGCCTGAGCAGTCACGATCGACATCGCTCGTTTTCGCGCCCGACAGTTTATATACGAGCAGGCGGCCAGATCGCCCGATGGATCGTCGTCGAGCGATGGTCGTCGCCCTCGTCGGAGTCGGTCTCGTTCTCGGGGGATTGAGCGGCGGGTTTCCGGCGTCCGATGCGGCGACCGACGGCTCGGCGACGAACGGTGGCTCCACCGCCCCATCCTGCCCCGTTGGCGTCGTGGGTTCGACCGGCCTGGCCGACTCGAACGGTACCGCTGACGAGCCCGACGCCACCGGCGGCAGCACGCCCCAAATCGTCGAACTCTATCCGAATCCGACGACCCACGGGAACGTCGGCGAGTATCTGGTCCTCGAAATCCCGCCCGACACCCGACTCGAGAACTGGACGATCACCGACGGCCACACGACCGCCAACCTGCCGAACGAGACCGTCTCGGGACGCGTCGCAGCGAGCGCCGATCCCGCCGTCACCGACGGGTTGACCGACGATCCCGTGCTCGAACTCGAGGGCCACCTGCGTCTCGCCGTCGACGGCGACGACCTCGAACTGCGAAACGGAACGACGCCGGTCGATTCGGTTTCCTACGACCGAGCTCCGACGGCGGAGCGCTGGTATCGAAGCGAGGACGTATAGAACGGCGAACTGTCGGCCGACGGCGATTGGCACCCGCGAGGCGCCACCTGCCTGCCGGTCTCGAGTGCCGAAATCGACGAGGCGACGGCGTTCGTCCTCCCCGACGAGACCGATCTGCCGCTCGAGACGATCCGCGAGGCCGACGATCGACTCCTGCTCGCCGGCTACACCCTCACGTCCCAGGCGGTCGCCGACGAACTCGTCGACGCGGCCGCTCGCGGGGTCGACGTCGCGGTCCTCCTCGAGTCCGGGCCCGTCGGCGGGACGCCCGAAGCGACCGACCCCGTCCTCGAGACGCTCGAAGATGGCGACGTCGACGTTCGCGCGATCGGTGGGGAGGACTCCCGGTATCGCTACCACCATCCGAAATACGCCGTCGCCGACGACCGCGTGCTGGTCACCACCGAGAACTGGAAGCCGTCGGGGATCGGCGGCGGCTCGAGTCGCGGCTGGGGCGTCCGCCTCGAGGACGACTCGCTCGCTGCCGATCTCGCGGCGGTGTTCCGAGCCGATCACGAGGGGTGGGATACCGTATCGGGGTCCGCCTACCGGACGAACGCGTCGTTCGTCGACGACGAGAGCACCGGAACGTCGTCACAGTCGTTTCCGACCGAGCACGAGCCGGAGACGGTCCCGGTCGACGCCGCCGAACTGCTGGTCGCACCGGACAACGCGGAGGGCCGACTGCTCGAGTTGCTGCGCGAGGCCGACGACGAGATCCTCGTCAAACAGGCCGCTATCGTCGACGACGTTTCCGTCCTCGAGGAGACGCTCGAGGCGGCCCGCCGCGGCGTGGACGTCGAGATCCTGCTGGACTCGAGCTGGTATCACGAGGACGCGAACGAGGCGCTGGCACGGGAGCTCGAGGAGACGGCCGCGGACGAATCGCTGTCGCTCGAGGTTCGCCTCCTCGATGAAACGGATCGCTTCGAGAAGATCCACGCCAAGGGCGTCGTGATCGACCGCGAGATCGCCGTCGTCGGGAGCGCGAACTGGAACGAGAACGCCTTCGAGAACAATCGGGAGGTCTTGCTCGCACTCCACGGCGAGGAGGTGGCGGCGTACTACGCGGGTGTCTTCGCGGACGACTGGGAGGGAGACGTTGGACTGTGGGCGCTGCCGTTCGGGCTCGGCGTCACCGTCGTCGTGGCGCTCGCGCTCGCGGCGCTGGTCGGGCATCGATACGTTCGGTTCGGAGACGTGTAGTTCGGTATCGATCGGGAGACGTTCACACGAGTATCCCGCGCTGTAGGGAATACTGATAACCACGTTCGCTTTGCCCGCGCTGGCGGTACGGATTTCCACGCCCTCCCCAGCCGATTCACTCGTTCGCAAACTCACTCGCTCATCCCTCGCACGAAGTTGCGTCGCGGTTCGCTGTTCACTCACCGCGACACAGCGCGCGCCACCGCATGTAGTTCGATCGGCCTGAGTAGTGTGGATGCGTCGAACGCCGGTAGAGACGATGCCGCTCAGTCCGCACAGCCGTCGGGACCGACCTCGAGATGCTCACAGTAATCCTGCTCGGGGTCGAAACAGTCCGGACACTCGCCGGGCCGATCGATAATCGTATCGAGGCGCTCGGCGACAGTGTCGTCGATGACGCTCTCGAGGGCGCGAGCCTCGTCGCGGAACTCTTCGACCTCGAGGACGTTGGCGAGGAATCGCTCGATGATACAGTAGGTCTGAAGCGCGTCGTGGGCGCGTTCGATGCCCTCGCTGGTCAGGCTCACCCCCTTGTACTTCTCGTGTTCGACGAACCCTCGGCCCTCGAGTTTGCCGATCATTTCGTTGACGCTGGCCGGACTGACCTCGAGCAGGTCCGCCAGTGTGCCGGTCGATGCGGGGCCATCTTCGATCCGTTGGGCGAGATAGATCGCCTTCAGGTATTGATCTGCCGTGTTCATCGGGTCCCTCCGTCGGTGCTGTCCGCGCTGTCGGTGACGCTCACGGTCACAACGGACTGGAGCGTCCCGGTCATGCTCTGTGCTCCATGATTTCGGCCACTTCTTCGACGCCCTCCTTTTCCTCCTCCCGGATCTCGTACAGCGTCTCGAGCAGTCGGTCGCGATCGATGGCGAACTCCGACTCGGAGGCTTCGACCGCGTCGATCAGATCGTCGTAGAACTTGTAGGCGGTCTCCTCGTTCGCGAGTTGGTCGTAGAGCACGCCGTCGGTGTCCTCCGGCGGTCCGTACTGCGCATCGACTAACGCGTTGATTTCCTCGTACGCCACGGTCTCGGCCTCGAGATCGTCGATCAGCGCCTCGAGTCGCCCGCGGTGGTCGGCCGACTCGTCGGCGGCCTCTGCGAGCAACTCGCGTATCTCCTCGTCGATCGCCGTCCGTTCGGCTGGCGGGAGCGAGTCGAGGTGATGGGCGGCGCGTGACTCGACGACCTCCTCCAGTACGACCCCGATCTGAAGCAATCGGGCGAGCTGATGGTCGCTCGAGACGCGCTGTCCCAGACTCATATCACGTCGTCCGTGCCGCTGATACTTAACCGTCCCTACTCGCGGACTGTTCGCTCGGTAGTGGTCGACGGGGGAGGGCAATCGTTACGAGCGTCGGTTCCATCGAAGACGTCGATCCTGACGGGGGATCGATCCGTTCCAGAGACGTCTTCAGTAGCGTTATCAGTAGTTGGTGAGACGATTTCTTCGTTCAGGAGAAGATCTGAAACTGAAACGCCCGCATCGGTACGTACATCTGCGAACTGACCGCGGACCGATCTACCGATACTGCAGAAAATATTTATCGTCCACTGATATTATTCGTGGCATGAATACTGTGCGCCTCACCAAATTACGAGAAGCCGACGACCGCTTGATTGGGGTCTCACTGAGTATGATCGGCTTGGGATGGATCAGCCTCCAACCACTGGCAACAGAGTTGACTGGGGCACTTGGACTCTATCCGTCGGAGGTTGTATCTGGGTCGATTGGAATCGGCACTATTCACATCGTCTTCGGGCTCGTCCTCCTGAGTAACGAGCAGCTGAATCGCTCATTTTCGTTTTCAGAATCAGTACTGGCTGGAGTCGTTGCCTTAGTGGCGAGCAGCGGGGTGCTACTATATTGGGAGGTTATCCAGAGTGGAGTCGTTCGTGTCGAGGCACTCGCGTCATTCTCATCTTTTGCCTGTTATGTGGCCGCATGGGGGTTTCCACTCGGATTTGCATCCACACGCCGTCAACGATTTTACGCAATCGGCGGCCTCTGTGTAATCCCAGTCGCTATGCTCGTAGCCATACCAGTTCTGGTTCTTATAAACGGGGGCTGGTTAATTCTAATCGCAGCGTTCTCTATCCCAGTCGTTCTCGCCCTAATACCACTGATTCTGCTATTGGCTGCTCCATTACTCATTGCTGGATGGAGCGCCCGTTCTCTTCACTCTGCGACAACGAAGTGACTGCGCTCGAGGCTTGACCCCGAAGCACTTGGCCTGCTTTCTCTGCTGAATCCATCCTCTGCACGTATTGTGAGTTTCGCGGACAGTATCGACTACCGAACCCGTACCACCGTGTGAGGGTACCTTGCTCTCTTTTCCGCGTGAAGTACGGGCCGCCTCGATGCCGCACGGAACGCGCATACGAGATGTAACCGGTAGCTCGAGTCCCATCCGATCGTCACGTTCGTCCTGTACGTGGCGTCTCCAGTGTGTGCACTGTTGCTCTATGCGACCCTCAGCACGGACGTTCCGGTCGGGTACGCTCTCAAACACGGTGTAGTGTGCGGCGTTGCGTTCGCGGTCTTCTCCATCGTGTTTCACGGCTGGCCGTCCACGTCGTCCGAGCCGTAGCCGCCTCCTCGAGTGGGAGACACCGATCGTATCGTCGGTATCGACACCCCATCCGATTCGCTCACTCCCGATATTGCCACACGCGCGTTCCCTCGCCGCCGTCGACCGCGTCGACCTGTTTGAGCCCCTCCTTGATACACTCCCACCAGCTATCGGCCGTCTCGTAGCCGGCAGGACACTCCGCGTAGAGCGCGTCGACGAAATCCGAGCGCCGTGCCCGATCCTCGTCTCGCAGGTACGCGAGCGCACGACCGACGGCGTGGCGACGCTTCTCGAGGACCGCCGTCGAGCGCCCCGGAATCGAGAGCGCGTCGAGATCGGTGATATCGTCGCCGGGACGAACGCCGCCGCCAGCCAGTCGGGTCGAGGAGGTGTACTCGAGACCGGTCTGGACGTCGCGATTCAGCCGCTTTCGCGTGGTCGCGACCGCTCGCCGGGAGAGTTCGTCGAGCCGTTCCGCTTCGACGTTACCGAGCACCCCGGCGTCCTCGTGGACCGGATCCTCCCGAATCCGTGCGATTCGCTCGGGTGCCAGCCCGCCGGATTCTTCGGCGGCCGACTCGAACGGTACCGCTGACTCTGCGTTCGAACCCGGACCCGGATCACTCTCGTCCCTTTCCGTCGATCGCGCTTCCTCACGCGCACGAGAGGGACTCGAGTCCGCGCTATCGTCCGATCGAACCGTCGAGTCGGGGCCCTGTCGAACCGTTCGCGGTGACCCGTGAACCTCGATCGGGGACTCGCGGTCCGGTGTGTCGCGACGGGGCTGGCGGTCACGCGAATCGTCTCGAGCGTCGGTGTCGTCGCCTTCGTGACCCGATCCCGTTGAAGTCTCGCCTGGGATCTCGTTCGTTCGCGTCGCCTCGGCCGCCGTCGTCGAAGCGTCGGCTGCTCCGGAGCCGTCCCCATCGCGCTCGAGCTGCGCTGTGATCGTCGCGACTCGCTCCTCGAGCCGCGCCAGTCGTCGACTGTGATCGGCCAACAGCCGATCCTGGGCCCCGTCGAGGTCGTAGCCGTCGGCCTCGATCGAGCCGCGGTGTTCGATGATCCACCGGACGTACGCCTGTCGACTCTCGAAGCCGAACAGTTCCCGTTCGGCCTCGAGCGCGGCGACGATTTCGTCCTCGAGTTCGACGGAGAGGGCCTGCATCGGGTGGTGGTTTTACGCTCGGCTACAAAAAGGATCGTCAGACGCAGTCGCGTCGGACTCGAGGCGATTCGACCGGAAATCGAGACGGACTCGAGCGACGGCTGTCGGTCGGGAGAAAGAAAACAGAGAACCGAAAGCGACCCTCGTTAGTCGCGCTGACGCAGTCGTCGGAGGATCTTCGATCCTCCGAGCCGTTCACTCGCTCGCTTATTCACGGAGCGTGTCGCTCCGTTCGCAAAACGAGACTCCCACTGCGTTCCGAGTCTCGCTACTCACGGGACGCAAACGCGTCCCGTTCGTTCGAGGTTCTCGTTAGAGAACCTCGCTACTCTCGCTCGCGAAGCCGCGTGCCGATCAGTTCCACCAGATCGTCGCGCAGTTCGTCGACGTCGACTTCCTCGAGGACGGGCACGAAGAACCCTTCCACGAGCATGTTGCGTGCGGCGCGGGGGTCGACACCGCGGGAGGTCATGTAGAACAGGTCCTCCGCGTCGATCTGGCCGACCGTCGCGGAGTGGCTGGCCTCGGTGTCGTGATTGTTGATGATCAGCTTCGGGGAGGCGTCGGCCTCGCTGTCGTCGCTGAGCATCAGCGTGTTCTCGCGCTGGTAGGAGCTGGTGTCCCAGGCATCCTGCCCGACGTCCTGGACGCCCTCGTAGACCGAGCGGGCGACGTCGTCGGTGACGCCGCGAGTGACGAGGTCGGCCGTCGTGTGCTCGGCGCGGTGCCAGACCTTCACGTCGAGGTCGAAGTGCTGATCGTTGTGGCCGTAGAAGGCCCCGACGATTTGCGTTTCGGAGCTATCGCCGCTGAGCAGCGTCGAGACCTCGGTCTTGGTCAGCTGGGTGCCGATGTTGCCCTCGATCCAGTCGATCGTCGCGTAGGTGTCGGCGACACCGCGCTTGAGGGTGAAGTTGTAGGCGTCCTCCGAAAGGTTCTGGAGGCTGCCATACTGGACGTAGCTGTTCTCGCCGGCGGCGATTTCGACGATACCGCTGTAGTACTGTTCGTCCTGTTTCTCGCCGGTGGACTGACGCTCGAGGATCGTGACCGAGGACGACTCCTCGGTGACGACGAGCGTGTAGTTGAACAGCGAGCGGGAGTTCTGCTCGGTCCGGATGGTGACGTCTTCGGCGTCGACGCCCTCGGGGACGTAGACGACCGTTCCGGTGCTAAACAGCGCCGTCGAGAGCGCCGTCAGGTAGTTCTCCTGGGGATCGACGATGGAGCCGAAGTGCTCCTGCAGGAGGTCGTCGTGTTCCTGCACCGCGTCGGCCCACGACAGGACGTCGACCTCGTCCGGTCCGATCTGGTCCTTGTCCTCGGCCGCGTTCAGCGGGTCCACGAGGGACTCGAAGTCGAGTTCGTGGAGGTTCGTCCAGTCCCGACCCGGCGTCCGGATGACGTCCGGCATGTCGAGGTCCTCGAGCGCTTCGAGCGCCTCGAGACGGGTCTCGAGGAGCCAGTCGGGCTCGTCGAGATCCCCGCTGATTTCGCGTACCTGTTCGTCGGTCAGATTGGCGTGTACCTGTGTTCCTGCGCTCATATTATCCGAGGCTCCCCTCCATCTCGAGTTCGATGAGGCGGTTGAGTTCGACCGCGTACTCGATCGGCAGTTCCTCCGTGATCGGCTCGATGAAGCCGGCGACGATCATCTTCTTGGCGTCGTCGTCGTCCAGTCCGCGCGACTGGAGGTAGAAGATGTCCTCGTCGCCGATCTTGCCGACGGTCGCCTCGTGGGCGACGTCGACCTTCGACTCCTCGATCTCCATGTACGGCATGGTGTCCGACGTCGACTCGTTGTCGAACATCAGCGCGTCACACTCGACGGCAGTGGAGGAGTTCTCCGCGCCGTCGGCGATGTGGACGAGGCCGCGGTAGTTGGTGCGGCCGCCGTCCTTGGAGATCGACTTGGACTCGATGGTCGAACTCGTGTCGGGCGCGTTGTGGTAGACCTTCGCGCCGGTGTCGATGTTCTGGCCCTCGCCCGCGAAGGCGATGGTGATGTGGGTGTCCGTCGAGCCGCGACCCTTGAGGATCGTACACGGGTAGAGCATGGTCGCTTTCGAGCCCATGCTGCCGGAGATCCACTCCATCGTGCCGTTCGCCTCACAGATTGCGCGCTTGGTGTTCAGGTTGAACGTGTTCTTCGACCAGTTCTGGACGGTCGAGTACTGGACGTGAGCGTCCTCGCCGACGAAGACCTCAACGCCGCCCGAGTGCAGGTTGTGGGTGCCGTACTTCGGTGCGGAACAGCCCTCGATGTAGTGCACCTCGGAGCCCTCCTCGGCGATGATGAGCGTGTGCTCGAACTGGCCCATCCCTTCCGAGTTCATCCGGAAGTACGCCTGGACCGGCATCTCGACGGTGACGTCCTCCGGGACGTAGACGAACGAGCCGCCGGACCAGACGGCGCCGTGGAGCGCCGCGAACTTGTTGTCGCTCGGCGGGACGCAGGTCGTCATGAAGTGCTCTTTGACGAGCTCGGGGTGCTCCTTGACAGCCTTGTCCATGTTGCAGAAGATGACGCCCTTCTCCTCCCACTGCTCCTGCATGTTCTGGTAGACGACCTCGGACTCGTACTGGGCGCCGACGCCGGAGAGGGCGTTCTTCTCGGCTTCCGGAATGCCCAGCTTGTCGAACGTGTCCTTGATCTCGTCCGGCAGCTCCGTCCAGTCGTCGACGCCTTCGCGCTTGTCGACGTCCGGGCGGATGTACGGAACGATCTCTTCGATGTCGAGTTCGGAGAGATCCGGCATGCCGGGCCAGTCCGTCGGCATCGGCATGTTCTGGTACTGCTTGAGCGCGCGCAGACGTCGCTCGAGCATCCAGTCGGGCTCGTCCTTGTCCTCGGAGATCATGCGGATGACCTCCTCGGTCAGGCCTTTGCCGGATCTGACTGCGGAGTTCTCCTCTTTCTTGAACTCGAACCGGGCCTCAGTGTCTGTCTCTTTTAGGTGATCTTGATCGGAACTCATGATGTGATTGTGTATGTGGTTACGGCCGTAGGGTTATTACCGTTGTTCTAGCCGAATTCGGTTACGCCGTGCCGTAGACCTCGTCGCGGACCCAGTCGTACCCCTTGTCTTCGAGCTGCTCGGCGAGTTCGGCACCGCCGCTCTTGGCGATCTTTCCGTCGAGCATCACGTGGACGTGATCGGGCTCGACGTAGTCGAGGATTCGCTGGTAGTGGGTGATCTGGAGGACGCCGGTGCCCTGCTCGTCGCGCAGCGCGTTGATGCCGTTCGAAACGTCCTGCAGGCGGTCGATGTCGAGCCCGGAGTCGATCTCGTCGAGGACGGCGATCGAGGGCTCGAGGATGGCCGCCTGAAGGACCTCGTTCTGTTTCTTCTCACCGCCGGAGAAGCCGGCGTTGAGGTAGCGCTGGGCGAACTTCTCGTCCATGTCTAACTGCTCCATCTTCTCCTGGAGGATCTGCTGGAACTCGGCGACGCCGATCTCGCCCTCGTCCGCGGGGCCTTCCATCGGCGAGGTCTCGAAGCCTTCGTCCTCCGCTTCTTCCTCCTCGGCTTCCTCGTCCTCGAAGAGCTCTTCGCGCTCTTCGATCTTGGCGTTGAGCGCCGTTCGGAGGAAGTTCGTCATCGTGACGCCGTCGATCTCGGCGGGATACTGGAAGGCCAGGAAGACCCCGAGTGCCGCGCGCTCGTTGGGCTCGAGATCGAGCAGGTCCCAGGTGCGCTGGTCCTCGTCGATTTCGATCTCGTCGCCGAACTCGCCCTCCTCGAGGTGGAGCAGAACCTCTCCCTCGGTGACCTTGTACTCGGGGTGACCCGCGATGACCTTCGCAGTCGTCGACTTCCCGGAGCCGTTCGGCCCCATCAGGGCGTGGATTTCGCCCGACTCGACCTCGAGGTCGACGCCCTCGAGAATCTTCTCGTCGCCCTCAGCCACTTCCGCGTGCAGATTGCGTAGTTCGAGACGTGCCATAGTACTCTGTCACTTGAACGGTGGGTCGTCTGACTGATAACGGTTTCGTATCCAATTGGATACGGTCTCACATCACCAAACAAAGTTTCCGAAACAGAAACAATGGCCGGGTTCGCTGACGGTTTTTTCGAGCGTATTTCGGAACGTCGTTGGACGGCTTTGGAACATATTTCGTGGAGGACTAGTAGATCCGTCTATGGAAGAGAACGAATTGTGATTGCTTTCAGGGCAGTAGACGCTACATAAAGCTGTCTAGGCCTTTCTGCTCCTGACCGCTTTTTACTTCGTTCCACGAGACGCCCAGCGCCTCGAGGATCCGCTCGATCGGCCCCTGCAACGTCTTCTCGAGCATCTTGTCGTAGTCGACCTCGAACTCGTCGGGGATCTGGTCGTCGTACTCGAAGCAGATCACGTCGGGATCGCGTTTGAACGCGCCGTAGAGGGGGTCCGTCTGGGGATTGAACCCTTCCTCGCTCTCCATGCGGCGGAAGAAGGCGGGGTCGACCCGGTCGAGGTAGAGCCGCTTGGGCTTGCTCCCGCGCTGGAAGTTGGTTCCCAACAGGAGGTTCGCGTACTTCGCTCCGCGGACCTGGGCCGTGTCGGTGTCGTAGTTGTCCAGGCGCTTGCCGATGCCGCCCGGGATGGCGATCTGCTCGAGGGAGATCTCGCCCGACTGAACGTCCTCGATGACGCCGTTGACATACTCCTTCGCGCCCTCGACGTCGCCGTCCCTGACGATCATCTCGATAACCTTGTGCTGAACTTCCTTCGTTATTGGTGCGATATCCGAGCGCTGGTACTCGAAGCCGACGATGTCGATGGTGTCGACGTCCTTGCCCTCCTTCCAGATGATGTGCCCAGCGTAGCGTTTTTTCTTCCCTGCTTGGAAGAACCGTCGGTAGAGTTTCTCGAACTCGATCTGGAACCGGTGTTCTTCGGCGTTTAGATCCTCGCGCGCGAAATCGTCATATCGGGCGTTGATGTGTTCCTCGATCTCGAAGGATTGCTCGATAGCCTCCGCCTTCGGAACGTCGGGGCCGAGTTCGAGCATAACGCTGTCAGTGTCTCCATACGTAACTTGATAATTAAGTTCTTTTGCGGCAACTTCCGTAAATTCGATCACTTCACGGCCAGTAGCCGTGATTGCGGATGCAGCTTCCTTGTCATATAGTCGGAACTGTTCCCACCCTGACACTCCGTATAACGAGTTCATGATGACCTTTACTGCCCCTTGCTGGCGGTCGTACTGCTCGTATTCCAGCGATCCGGGTTCGTGCTCGTTGCGCAGTTCCTTCTTCTCCTCACGCTCGGCGAGCAGTTCCGTGATCATCTCGCGCATGACGCCGTCGGGCTCCTTGCGGAAGTGAATCGGTTCGGGTTTGGTGGGTGCGACGTAGGTCTCCCCGTCGTACTCGTCGGGATCGACCTTCGTCTCCGGCGATGCGTTGACCGTCGTCATGCACATCGGGTACAGCGACTTCAGGTCGAGCACGGTGACGTTCTCCTTGACGCCCGTGATCGGATCGAAGACGGCCCCGCCCTCGTACTCCTCGCCGGCCTCCTGCTGGCCCTTCGAGGGCAGCGAGAAGCGGCCGTGGGCCTCGTGGAGGACGTACATGTCCACCGCGTCTCCGGGCGTCGGCGCGTCCTCGAGTTTACAGCCGACGAACGAGCGCACCTCGTCCCAGAACGGGATGATCTCCTGCTGGCGGTCGAGTTCGACGCAGAGTTCGACGTCCCGGAGGTTGTACTCGAGCAGTTTCGTGGGGTCGACCTCCCAGAGGTCGCCGATGTCGCCGGTGTAGCGCTCCTTGCCGACGCCTAACTCCGCCTCGCCGACGGCGTCGAGTCGGTAGGAGTCGAGTTCGGAGAACACCATCCGCTGGTAGCCGTAGAGCAGGTCGAAGACGACGCGGCCCTTGATATCCGGGCCACCCCAGTTGCTGCGCCAGACCTCGTCGACCCGCGAGAGCCGATCGATCGAGAGGTCGTAGTCGTGGTGGGGGCCCGCGAGTTCCTCGAGGCGGTCTAAGAAGTACGGCGCGTCGAAGTCCTCGAAGTTCCAGCCCGTGAGGACGTCGGGGTCGGTTTCGCGGACGTAGTCGACGAACGCCTCGAGCATCGCCTCCTCCTCTTCGAAGGCCCGCACCTCGTGGTCGATCTCGCCCTCGATCGGTTCGTACTCGTCGATCTCGGTGGGGATCGGCCCGTCGCCGACCGGGGCCTCGTAGAGCCACATGATGTACTCGTCGCGGTAGGAGTCGTGACTGGTGAGACAGACGATCGGCTCCTCGCCGTCCTCGGGGAAGCCCGCACGGTCGTTGACCTCGATGTCGAAGGTGTTGACGCGCGGATCGGCGTCGACGTCGACCGCTTCGACCTCGTTGTGCGGGACGACCAGCGAGTCGTCGTCGGCGCGTCGCTCCGGCACGCGGATCCCGCTGCGGATGTCCTTGTCGATCAGAAACCGGTTCGGGAAGAGGATGTCGGCCTCGAAGTGCTGGAAGTCGTCCCGCACCTGTCCGACGTCGCGCGGGGTCTGGCCGAAGATTTTCGTCAGTTTCTCGCCGCGGATACTCTCGTAGGGCTCGCCGTTGTCCCCGACCTCGCGGCTGTCGGTCAGCCGGTCGTACTGCTCCTCGGGCGGTCGCTCGAGGGAGTCCGTCGGCGCGTAAAAGTACGGTCGGAAGCCGACGACCTGGACGTGCTCGAGTTCGCCCGCCGCCGTCCGGCCGAAGACGTGCATGATCGGTCGTTCCTCATCGCCGTAGCCGGCGATGGTGTAGTCCACCTGCATCACGGCGAGTTCGAGTTCGCCCGCGGCTTCGGGAAGCGTCTCCTCGACGACGTCGATCACGTCGGCAGCGCTCGAGCCGCCGTTGCCGGCGATGGCTTTCGCTTCCTCCTCCGGTCGCTCGGCGGACTCGTCGGAAAATGCCTCGAGTCCAGTTTGGCCCGCCTCAGTCATGGTATCGGGGTTGGCAGCGGTCGAATAAAAACCCCCACACTTCGGCTGGTCGACCCCGCTCGCTGCACCCGAGCGTGTCGCCCGGAGTTTTGCAGGGGCAACAAGACATATAGCGTGGTAACACATACCATAGAAGTAGGTGATCGAAGTGTCCACCGAAGTGAACGACGACACGACGGATCGAAGCGAGCCGAGTAGTGAACCCGAGGGCACCGCGACGGTCGAGTCCTACGAGACGGACGACGGTGTCGTCTTCTACGACGCCGAGAATCCGCTCGCGTGGGTGGAAACCTCCCAGACGCTCACGCTCACGGAACTCGCCTAACCGATCTATCGACGTACTGCACGCCGCCGACCGCGAACCGCCCCGAACGCGAACGTTTTTTGAGTTACTCGCCCTCCGTTCGAGTGTGGGACTCGACCGGAGCGAACACGAACCCGACGAGTACGACCCCGAGGAGGAGTTCAGAGACCCGGATAGCGACTCCTTGACGATTCCACAGGTGTCGACCGAGAACGCGGGGTCGGACCTGCGCTCCGATCTGAAAGCGGAGTTCGAGGAGGACGCGGTCGAGACGCCCGAGGTGTCGACCGCCGACGTCGACGGAGAGACACTCAAGAACTTCTGGGCGCTGGTGCTCGTGATCAACGTCGCCGTGTTGGCGTACGCGCTCGGCCTCCTGTTCCTGATTTTCGAGGGGGCGACCGCGTACGCCAGCTACCTGCTCGCGGCCGGACTCGTCCTCACCGGGTTCGCCATCGCACGATACCGATCCTTTCAGCGCGAAGTCGAGTCCGATCCGGATACCGACGGTCAGGGGTCCGACTCAGCGAATTCTTCGTCACCAGACGACGAACGGACGGACGAGACGACGGCGAGTGACCGATCCAGCAGCCAGCCAACGGCTACGGACGGCGAACAGGCCGACGAGACGACGGGCAGTGACACCGAGCGGAAATAGTTGATCGCAGGCGAAACTACTTCAGGAAGAGTCACCCAACAACAGTCATCGGCCGATCACGACCGATCATGAAAACCGTCCAAGACGACACCGGCAAACGATATCTGCTTCTCAAACGGTCCGAACACGCGAGCCTCGTCCGCGATCCACAGAACGGCAACGAGTGTTACGTCCAGAACGACCGTCTCGAGGATCTCGACAGCGAGTCCGCGCTCGAGACGGCCGCACGAAGCGTGAGCGACCCGGTCAAAACGCTTCTGACGAGCGTCCACGACGAGGCGACGCTCGGATTACTCGTCGAACTCGAGGAGCGCGGCCCGCTCGGCGTCCGCACCGTCCTCGACGCCTACGACTTCTGTGAGAGCGACCTCCACGGGCGACTCACGGTACTGACGGCGGCCGGTCTGCTCGAGGAGACCGAGGTCGCCGGCGAGCGTGGGTATCGGATCACGGAGCCCTGTGTGCGCGCACTCGAGACGATTCGCGTCGACGACGATGAGCCGACGGCCACAGCCGAGACGTCGGACGCCTCGCCGAGTGAACCGAACGAAAGCCAGTCCTAGCACCGTCCGATAACCACCCGCTCCTCGCACCAGTCCGAACGCTCCCCCTCGCGGTCGGATTCGCGGCAGCCAATCCGATCAGCGGCCGCCTCAGTCGGAGGCGAGCAGTTCGATTTCCGGCGGCGCGCCGCGCTCGAGGCGCGAGCGGTTCGACGTCGCATCCTTCTCGACGCTGACCAGCGAGTCGGCCGCCCCGACGAGTTCCTCGTCGTGGCTGACGACGACGATCTGTTCGACGCCCAGATCGCGCATGGATTCGACCAGCGAGACGAGTTGCGTGACGTGGCCCGAATCCAGGAAGACGGTCGGCTCGTCGAGAATGAGCGGCGGCATCGGCGCGGCGCCCTCGACGCCCTCGGCGAGCAGTCGGTAGATCGCACAGCGCAGGCTGAGATTGAAGAGCGCGCGTTCGCCGCCCGAGAGCTGTTCGGGCTCGAGCGCTTCGCCGTCCTTCTGATAGACGGTTAGCCGGTACTCGCCGTCCAGATCGATCGCCGCGTAGGAGTCGTTCTGGTAGACAAGATCGAACGTCTCGTTGAGCAGCCGTTCGAGGGTCTCGACGTTTCGCTGGCGCAGTTCCGACCGCAGGTCGGCGTAGGTCGCCTGCAGCGTTTCGGCCTCGTCGTACAGCGACTCGAGACGTTCACAGCGTTCCTCGAGTTGTTCCAGCTCCTCGCGTCGCTCCTCGAGTTCCTCGAGTTCCCGTTCGACGGCCCCGATGGCATTCTGGAGGTTCGTCCGCTTTGCCTCGAGATCATCGAGTTTCGCGTCGACCTTCTCGAGGTAGTTCTCGGCGTTTTGCTTGTCCTCGCGGGCGGTCTCGACGCGCTCCTCGTCGAACTCGGACTCGAGGTCGCGCTTGCGCTCGCGTTTGCTCGACAGCGTCTCGCGGCGCTCGTCGTTCATCGTCTGCCAGTCCCGGCGACGCTCCCGGAGGTTCTCGACGTCGGTCGCGAGATCGGCGCGCTCGGCGTCGATCTCGGCGACGCGGCGCAGTGACTCGAGATCGTCCTTGATCTCGCCGCGTTCGGTGTTGATCGATCCGAGTTCGGATCGAACGTCGTCGACCTCTCCCTCGAGATCCTCGGCTTTCGCGCGGTTCTCCTCGGCGTCGGTCTCGTACTCCTCGGCGTCCTCGCGCAGTCGGTCGCGCTGCTCGCGTCGGTCCGCGAGGGTCTCGCGCTTTTCCGCGACCAGCGTCTCGATGTTGTCGCGGTTCTCCTCGAGCCGGTCGACCTGCCGTTCGGCCTCGCGAAGGTCCTCCGCGCGCTCGATCCGCTCGTCGAGATCGTCGCGGTCGCCCTCGAGCGTCTCGAGTCGGTCCTCGAGATCGGCGAGTTCCTCCCGCTTTTCGTCGAGCACGTCGACGTGCGGCGAGTCCTCGACGGGCTGGCCACACTCGGGACACTTCCCTTCCTCGAGCAGTCGCTCGCCCTCCTCAATCGCGTTCTCGACGGTTCGGATGTCCGCCGTGACGTCGCCGATCTCGTCGGTCAGTTCCTCGCGGTCGGTCTCGAGGGACTCGAGGTGAGTGGTCGCCTCGCCGAACTCGATCGGTGCGCTATCGAACTGTTCGCGCGCCGTCTCGATCCGTTCCTCGAGGTCCTCCAGGTCCGCCTCGCGGTCCTCGATGGCCTCCTCGTCGGTTTCGAGCGTCGCTTCGAGTTCGTCGGCCTCTTCGCTGGCCTCCGTGGCCTGCGATTCGAGGTCCTCGGCCTCCTCGCGAAGGCGTTCGATCTCGCCGTTGGTCTCCGTGATCGAGACGCGGACGTCCTCGAGGTCGTCCCGGAGTTCCTCGTCGCGAGCTTCGAGAGCCGCGATGCGTTCGTCAACCGCGCCCTCTCGGTCGCCACCGTTCGATCCGGCGTCGAGGTCGACCGCCGCCAGTAGGTCGTCGCGCTCGGCCGCGAGTTCCTCGCGTCGCTCCTCGAGATCGCGTACCTTCGCTTTCGCGTCCTCGCGCTCGCGTTCGGTCTCCTCGATCTTCGACCGGAGGTCGTCGATCTCCTCGTCGAGCCGCTCGATCTCCTCGCGGGTCTCCTCGTGGCGCTCGAGGACGTCCTCGGCGGTCTCGAGCGTCTGTCTGGCCTGCTCGCGCTGGTCCGTGAAGCGATCGATCTCTTCGGTGACGTCTGCCCGGTTGGACTCGAGGCCGTTGAGTCGCTCGTGGAGGTCCTTGTCTTCCTTCTGTTCGACCTGCTGACGGACGTTCTCGAGGACCTCCCGCTGCCCGTCGAGCACCGTCTTGACGCCGAGGCGGGCGTCGCTGGCCCGTTCGCGATAGTCCTCGAGCGCCCCCAACTGGAGGAGGTCGTCGATCATGTCCTGGCGGTCGCTCGGCGAGGCGTGGATGAGTTTGTTGACCTCCCCCTGCCGGACGTAGGCGCAGTTGACGAACGCCTCGGCGTCCATCCGCAGGAGTTCGGTGATCTCTCGGCGGACGTCTCTCGCGCCCTCGATCGTCTCGGTGGGCGTCTCGAGGACGCACTTCGTGGTCGTCGCTCGGTCGCCTCTGAGTTTGAGGTGACGCTCGACGCGGTACTCGCGGCCGTCGTGGGTGAAGCGGAGTTCGACCTCCGCCGCCTCCTCGCCGGTCGTGATCACGTCGTCGAGGGTCCGATCGTCCAGCGCCTTCGAGCCGTAGAGGGCGAAGAAAACGGCCTCGAGCAGCGTTGACTTCCCGCTGCCGTTGACGCCGTGGACGACGGTGACGCCGTGCTCGAGACCGAGGTCGGCCTCGCCGTAGCACTTGAAGTTCAGCAGGCGAACGCGGTCGACTTTCACGCGAAATCACCCAGCGAGGCGGTGTCGGCGTCCGCTGATTCGTCGCTCTCGGCCTCGTCCGTCGTCGGAGTCTCTTCGTCGTTCACTGGTGGTTCGTCCGCGCCGCCGTCTGCCGCTGCGGCATCGTCGCCGTCCGCTGCTGTCGGTCCGTCTTCGGCACCGTCCGCAGTTGCGACGCCTCGGTCATCGTTCGTTTCCACGGCGGCTTCGACCTCGTCGGCTGAGCCGCCCTCCTCGACCGCTTCGGCCGCTTCGACTGCCTCGGCTCCTTCGGCCGCTCCGGAAAGGTGGTCCGCGACCGTCGTCACGTCCTCGTCGTCGGGGCTGCGCTCGGGTGCGGGGTCGAACGCGGACGTGTCGTCCTCGAGCAGGTCGCGAACGCGCCGTTCAACGGTCTCGCGGACGTTCGCGTCGACCAGTTCGTCGTTCCGGACGGTCTCGTCGATGTTTCGGGCGGCGTCGCTCAGCCCGAGTTCCCGGACGCGCTCGCGGACCGCGGCGTCCGGATCGGCGAAACTCACCGATACCTCCTCGTCCTCGTCCGGCAGTTCCCGGCGGTCGTTCACGCGAGCGACGAGCGCGCCGCGGTCGATGGCGGCCCCCTCGACCGTCGCCGGCGTGATCGGTTTTCCGTCGCCCTCGACCGTGATGACGACCACCGCGTCATCGAGGTCGTACTCCCGAACGCGTTCCTGGATCCGGTCGACGCCCTCGCCGGCCTCGAGTTCGACGTCGACGAAGACGAACTCGCGGGTGTCGGTGAGGCCGCGGCGGCTGATCCCAACGGTGTCGGCGTCCTCGAAATCGACGAGATTGTAGCCCCGATCCTCGCGTTCGCTGGCGCTCGCGCGTTCCGTCGAACCGCAGTAGGTGACCCAGGTGTCGAGCACCTCTGCCGTGTCCGGCTTGTGGTTGTCGCCGAGGAGGACGGCATCGAAGTCGACCGTCGATTCCTCGAGTAATCGTTCGGTGTCCCAGTCGGCGTGCGCGAAGGGTTCGAACAGCCCGTGGCTCACGAGGGTCGCGTGCTCGGCCTCGTCGGGGACCGGTTCGAACTCGTACTCGAGGTCGTCGCGTCGTGAGCGGGGGACGAAATCGAGCCCGTAGATGGCCACGTCGTCGACGACTTCGGGTTCGGCACCGAGTCGCGTCGCGAGGCCGAGATCGGCGAAGAGGTCCAGCCACTGCGCGTCGCGTTTCGACTCGTGGTTGCCGACGACGGCGAGAAAGGGGATATCGGCGTCGGCGAGCACGCGAAGGATTTCGACGGTTCCCTGGAGGTCGATCAGTCCCGGTCGCCGGTCGTGAAAGAGGTCGCCGGCGTGGATCACGGCGTCGACGTCGTCGGCAATTGCATCGTCGACGACGGAGCGAAAGGCCTCGAGAAAGTCCTGTCGTCGCTCGGGCGCGTTGTACTGCTGGTACCCGATGTGGGTGTCGCCCGTGTGGATAACCCGCGTCATTGTCGCCTCGTTGGCAGGCCCGCCCTAAAGGGGTTCCGCGACCGAAGTGAAAGTAAAGCGTGAATGTGTGCGACGGTGGAATCTTCGTACCAGAGAGTGAGGTGTCCTGCAACACTCGATTGGGACCTCCATGCAGTGGCGCGCGCTGTCGGCCGACCGAACGATAGTGAGGGCGGTCGAGAACCCCGTGCGAGGGATGAGTGAAGGAGCGCAGCGACTGAACGAATCGGCTGGGGAGGACGTGGCAACCCTAGCCGCCAGCGTGAGCAGGTCAGTCAGCATCCTGTTATGGGTTAGGGATACGCTGCCTGATTCCGTGCGATATCGTAGACTAGCGTCTCGCTTACCTGGGCACTAGAGTTTCCACGTCCCTCTCCAGCCGATTCACTCACTCCCGAAAGTCGCTCGCTCATCCACCGGAAGACGCTTCGCGACTTCCGAGCAGTCGCTCGTTACACTCCCAACGACCCCGCACGGTGTCGAGTCGCGTCTCGTTACTACTCGCCGCGACTCAACGCGCGCCACCGCACACGCTACTCCGATCCGGCACTCGAGGGGGTGTCAACGAGCGTTCTCGATCGAGGCGAACGCAACCGAAAGAAGCAGGAAAGACGTTTTGAACGCCGTTAGGACGATACTGACGCCGATTCGAGTTCGCTCGTTACGCCTCGATATCGAGACTGTACAGCCGCTTTCGCGCGTCCGAGAACGAGAAGCGCGAGTCGATCACGTGCTCCTCATCGAGGCGGTTCAGCGCGTAGCGTACCGTTCGCGAGGGGAGCAGCGTCTCGTCGGCGATCTGCTGTTGGGTCATCGTCTCGTTGTACTCGAGTACCTTCGCGACGAGTTTGGCGCTCGGTGGGAGGTCCCTGACGTCGTCCCACGTTCCCCGCTGGTCGGTCTCGTGTCGCAGCGACTCTGAAGCACTCATCACTACACCGTAGCCAATACAGCGTGATAATATTTTCTGTTTCGAAAAATGCCTAGGAGTTATACGTCTGACATGGGTGTACCGACCCGAAGTCTCTTATGAACCAACACCCAAAGGACGGGTGATGAGCGACACCGTGGACGACGTCGACCTCCCATACGACGAGGACGAGGCGTCCCAACAGGAGAAGATCCAGGCACTCGAGGACCGGCTTGAGATCCTCGAGGCGCAAAACGAGGAGATGCGGGACAAGCTCCTCGATGCCAACGCCGAGAACAACAAGTACCAGCAGAAACTCGAGCGACTGACCCACGAGAACAAGAAACTCAAGCAGTCCCCGCTGTTCGTCGCCACCGTCCAGGAGATCACGGACGAGGGCGTCATCATCAAACAGCACGGGAACAACCAGGAGGCCCTCACCGAGGTCACCGACGAGATGCGCGAGGACATCGACCCCGATGCCCGCGTGGCGGTCAACAACTCTCTCTCGATCGTCAAGACGCTCTCCAACGAGACCGACGTGCGCGCTCGCGTGATGGAAGTCACCGAGAGCCCCGAAGTCAGCTACGAGGATATCGGTGGACTCGAAGAACAGATGCAGGAAGTTCGCGAGACCGTCGAGATGCCCCTCGAAAAGCCCGACGCGTTCAAAGACGTCGGGATCGACCCGCCGAGCGGCGTCCTGCTCTACGGCCCGCCGGGGACCGGCAAGACGATGCTCGCCAAAGCGGTCGCCAACCAGACCGACGCTACCTTCATCAAGATGGCCGGCTCGGAACTGGTCCACAAGTTCATCGGTGAGGGTGCCAAACTCGTCCGCGACCTGTTCAAGGTCGCTCGCGAGCACGAACCCGCCGTCATCTTCATCGACGAGATCGACGCAATCGCCGCCAAGCGAACGGAGTCCAAGACCTCCGGCGACGCCGAGGTCCAGCGGACGATGATGCAACTCCTCTCGGAGATGGACGGCTTCGAGGACCGCGGAGAGATCCGCATCATCGCCGCGACCAACCGCTTCGACATGCTCGACCGCGCCATCCTCCGCCCCGGCCGGTTCGACCGCCTCATCGAGGTGCCCAAGCCCAACGAAGAGGGTCGCGAGATCATCTTCCAGATCCACACCCGCGGCATGAACGTCTCCGACGACGTCGACTTCGCGGAACTGGCCGAGGAGGCCGACGAGGCCTCCGGGGCCGACGTCAAGGCGATTTGTACGGAAGCCGGGATGTTCGCCATCCGCGACGACCGCACCGAAATTCGGATGGAAGACTTCCGCAACGCCTGGGACAAGGTCCAGGCCGACTCCGATACCAACGAAGAAGTCTCGAAGACCTTCGCCTGAGCGGCCCGTTTTCTCCTCTCGGTTCGACGGAATCAGATAGCGTCGGCGTTCGCGTCCCGAGGGTGAGTTCGGGACGCGAGAGTCACAGCCGAACTCGAGAACGAGACCACGACGAGAGAGACCGATGTCAGTACCGACTCGAGGTGTCGACGCTACTGGACGGTCGCCACGAGACACGCGAGACGAGCGCGTTCGACGGGAACCGCCGTCGAGGCCGGCACGGACCCGTTACAGGGCCGTGAAGATCAGCCACGGTACGATAAACAACGCGACGGTCAGCACGGCGAGGATCAGTAGATAGCCGATACCGGTTCCGGCCGCGGTGATCCACGACGGATGCTCGAACTCGCTGAGATCGACTGCCATACTGCTACCGTCCGGTGAGACGAGTATAAACGTACCGAAAATTGGGATCGGTCGGCGACTCGAGCGCGACGGTGACACTGACCACTGACGGCGGTTACCGCCACGCGTCGAGCGAGGCGGCGTCTCGCTCGGGCATCGAGAGCCACGTCTCGTCCCGCGCGATGTCGGCGATGACGAGGTGTGACTGCCCGTCGATCTCGTCGACTGCGGCGACGACGTCGGCGTCGTCTCCCAGCTGACTCCCGACCGCTTCTGCCTCGAGTGTCATAGGTGTCGATATGTCGTTGGTATCCATGAACGTTTTGGTACGTCTCCAATCAGTGGTTGAAGAGTTCGATATATAGAGCAAAATACCGGCCAAATAAATCTAAAAGGGAGAATAATTGCCCAATAGGAAATGCGGGTGGGGCGAACCCCGTTACGACGACCGGATCGGCTCCCAGTCGAATCGAAGTGACTCGAGGACGCGTTCCGGACCGTTTTTACCGGGTGACTGGCTAGGGCCAGTCAATGACGACAATCGTCGTGGTGGACAATCACGGACAGTTCACCCACCTCGAGCGCCGGGCGCTTCGCGACCTCGGCGTCGACACGGAGCTGATCGACAACGAAACGCCGCCGGAAGATCTCGACGCGGACGGCGTCGTCCTCTCCGGGGGCCCGGACATGGACCGCATCGGTAACTCCGCCGACTACCTCGAGGCCGACGTGCCCGTCCTCGGGATCTGTCTCGGCATGCAACTGATCGCCGAGGAACTCGGCGGTCGCGTCGGCAGCGGCGAGTACGGCGGCTACGCCGACGTCACCGTCGAGATCGTCGACGACGACGATCCGCTGACCGGCTCGCTGCACCCCGAGACCCGCGTCTGGGCGAGCCACGCCGACGAGGTCAAGGAACTCCCCGCGGGCTTCGAACTCACGGCCCAGAGCGACGTCTGCGGCGTCGAAGCGATGAGCGACACCGACCGCGACCTCTACGGCGTCCAGTGGCACCCCGAGGTCGCCCACACCGAGGAGGGCGACGAGATCTTCGAGAACTTCCTCGAGATCTGCGAACGGTAGCGTCACTCGAGTCGTAGCAGTCGCCACCCGAATCGTGACGGTCGTCGTCCCGGTTCGAGTACAACACGTAGGGTCGCACACGCGGATTCGTGACTGCACGAAATAACCCACAGAATTTTCTGGTTCACGAGTCTCTTACCCGGCTCATTTCCATCTTCGACCATGGCCGAAGAGCAGGCGGAGACAACGAGTCCGACGGACGTCTACCGGCAGTTCTTCTCGCTCGAGCGCGACGTGCTGGTCCTCTCGCTCGCGATGTTCGCGTTCAGCCTGGGCTTCCAGATGACCAACCGGTTTCTGCCGGACTACCTCGTCTTCCTCGGGGCGACGGGCTTCGTCGTCGGACTCTACGCCACGCTCGGCAACGTGATCGGTGCCGTCTTCCCCTACTACGGCGGGGTGGTCTCCGACCGCTTCGGCTCTCGACTCTCGCTCACGATTTTCGGCCTCTGCTCGACGATCGGCTTCGGCATCTGGCTGGCCGGCGCGTTCGTCCCCGCGATCGATCTCGGCGTGATCGTGCTCGAGCCCTGGATCTGGGTGTTCGTCGGCCTCCTCTTCGCGCAGGGCTGGAAGTCCTTCGGCGTCGGCGCGACCTACGCGATCGTCAAGCAGAGCGTGCCGCCCGACCGACTGGCGCGCGGGTTCGCCAGCACGGAGACGTTCCGGCGGTCGGCGTTCCTGCTCGCGCCGCTGATCGTCGCGGTGCTCGTCGCCGACAGCCTCATGCCGGGTTTCCTGTTCGTGCTCGCGATCGCGCTCGCCTTCGGCGCGATCGGGACGGTCGGCCAGCACTTCCTCTACGAGGCCGAAGACACCATCGGCAAGGAGTTCGAGGGCTTCGGCCAGATCCTCTCGGACCTGCGCGGGATGCCGGCTCCCCTTCGGCCGCTGCTGGTCGCCGACACGTTCGTTCGCTTCGCCAACGGGATGGTCTACGTCTTCTTCATCCTCGTCATCACTCAGATTATGGATATCGGACTCTCGATCTTGCTTCCGGCGGTCGGAGGGATCTCCCTCTCTCCGGCGGCCTTCTTCGGCGTCCTCCTGGCCATCGAGATGCTGGTCGCGCTGGTCACGATGGCTCCCACCGCGAAGATCGCCGAGTACACCGGGCTCAAGGCGGTCGTCGGGCTGGGCTTTTTCGTCTACGCCGTCTTCCCCGTCCTCCTGATCTTCGCCCCCGAGAACGCGGCAGTGCTCGCCCTGCTGTTCGCGTTCTCCGGGCTTCGGTTCGCCGGCCTTCCGGCCCACAAGGCCCTCGTCGTCGGCCCCGCGGAACGCGACGCCGGCGGCCGGGTTACGGGCTCGTACTACTTCCTGCGAAACCTGATCGTCGTTCCGAGCGGCGCGCTCGGCGGGGTTCTCTGGGAGTTCGCCAGCCCCGAACTGTCCTTCGTGGTCGCCTCGGCCATCGGAATGATCGGCGTGGGCTACTTCGCACTGTTCGGCCGGGAGTTCGACGCCTACGCCTGACAGCGGCGACCGATTCGGAACCGGACTCTCGCCGACTCGGTCCGAACTCGTCTCGACTCTCGAGAAACCGATCCGTCCCAGTCCGTACTATTCGGAGTTCCCCTCGGTCTCGAGCGCCGGTTTCATCCATTCTCGCGGACGTGTCGGTAACCCCGGTGTAAGTTGGTATCGTTCGTGTCGCCACACGCATATATAGGTTCGAAAGCGAATCAGGTAACGTGATGAAACCAGTTACGAGCGGCGTCGTCGAGCGCGTTCGTATCGGCTACGACCACCCGGAAACTCACGTCGGAGGTGACTCGAGATGACCACAAGTGTCCTCGTCACCGGTGCGACCGGCAATCAGGGCGGCAGCGTCGTCGAACACCTGCTCGAATCTGATACCGACTTCGACGTCTACGGACTCACGCGCGACGCGTCGGGCGACCGCGCACAGGAACTGTCCGAGCAGGGCGTGACGATGGTCGAAGGCGATCTGAACGAGACGGACTCCCTCGCACCCCACGTCGCCGAGGTCGACGCCGTCTTCGCAGTTACCAACTTCTGGACCGAGGGGTACGAACAGCAGGTCCAGCAGGGCGAGAACATCGCCGAAGTCGCCGCCGAGGAGGGGGTCGACCAGTTCGTCCTCAGCGGCGTCGGCAGCCACGAGAAGGATACCGGCGTCCCGCACTTCGATTCGGCCGACGAGATCGACCAGCACGCACAGCGCCTCGACCTCCCGCTCACCGTCCTCCAGCCCGTGTTCTTCTTCCAGAACTTCGAGGCCTTCGCCGAGGACGTCGTCGAGGACGGTCAGATCGCGCTGCCGCTCGAGGAGGGCGTCTCCCTCCAGATGATCGACGTAGACGATGTCGGTCGCGCCGCCGCAGTCGCGTTCGAGAACCCCGACGAGTTCGTCGGCGAGCGCGTCGAACTCGCGGGCGACGAGTTGACCCTCGACGAGGCGGCCGACGTGCTGAGCGAGGTCACCGGCCGGGACGTCGACCCGGTTCACGTCCCCATCGAGGACGCCTACGACTCCTTCGGCGAGGAGTTCACCGTCATGTGCGAGTGGTTCAACGAGGTCGGCTACAGCGCCGATATTCCTGCCCTCGAGGAGCGCTTCGGCTTCGAGTTCACGGACTTCGAGACCTATCTCCGCCAGAACGGCTGGGAGGACAAGGAGGGGATGGCCTCGGTTCCCGGCTGGGTCAAAGCGATGCAGTAGTCAGTTGCGGTCAGGTATACCAGACCGAGGATACTCTCCGCTGATAGCGGACTTCAGTAGTGGTGTTGTAGCCGTCCGTCTGTCAGCGCTTCTCCATCGAGTTCGACGATAAGGCCGATGGACATCGTCGTTATCACATCGTTCGGCGGAGATTCCGGGCGTTCGGGAGTGCAGACGTGCAGTTCGATCGTCCGTTCGGTTTGCTGATCGACTCCGATAACGTGATGAGAACCCCAATTTCCGTGCAGTGAGCGCTCTGCAACCACACCGTACTGCGTTTCGAAGTCCACCGACTCCATTGCCTCCGGAATATTCGTCTCCTCCGGGAACTGCTCCACGTCCTGACGACTCGCGAGGATGTTCACCACCTCCGCTTCGTCCGTCTCTAGAATTCCGCCTTCGAAATCGAACGCGTCGTACTCCAGTGGATTCTCTAGATCCGGGTCGGGACACTCGCTCGGGGCGCCTTCCTCGGTGAATGGGACGCTCCCGAGGCACCCGGCGAGGGCGATCGAACCGGCGGTACCCACGGAAGCGAGGAACGCGCTTCGCTTCATATCTCACCCACCATGTACCGTAATAAATAGCTTTTCGGACTACTCACGAATTACGAAGAACAGTGGGTCAACGGGGCCGGCTACAGGGCCGATATCGACGCGCTCGAGGAGCACCTCAGATTCGAGCTCGCGGACCTCGAGTCCTCCCTCCGCCAGAACGGGTGGGCGGACGAGGAGGGCCTGGCGTCGGTTCCCGCTGGGTCGAGGCAATGCAGTACTCGTCGAACTAACGACCGCGGTTTTTTCTGGCCGCTTCGATTTCAGTAACGACGCTGTGCGAACCACTTCACCCGTCGGAAACGACCGTCACGCTATTGACCGTCGCCCCAAATTCGATACACGATGACAACCGACACAGTCGGCCGGTTCGAACGCGCACTCGAGGACCTCGAGGTCGGCCTCGAGCGCGTGTCGGCGGCCGACGCGAGCGAGCGGATCGCATCGGTGGTAGAACCACCCGCGGTCGGAACGCCGCTCCCGTTCGACGGCGTCTCACAACCGGAGACGGTGACGACGCGCCCGACCAACGGCGACGTCGCGACCGCGCGGACGGGCGTTACCCCGGCCACGTTCGCGATCGCCGAGTACGGGAGCGTCGCGATCGAGTCCCGCGCCGAGGGCGACGAACCGATCAGCGTCTACCCGGACCGGCACGTCGCCGTCGTCGCGGCGAGCGACGTACTGCCGGATCTCGAGGCCGGATTCGACCGGCTCGAGACGCAGTTCGCCGAGCGGAACAGCGTCGTCTTCGCGACCGGGCGAAGCGCGACGGCGGATATGGGCGACCTCGTCCACGGCGTTCACGGTCCCGGCGAGGTCCGCGTGATCGTCCTGGAGGATCGGTGATCACGATGGCAGAGCGAACCCAGCCGCCCGAGACGCGGAACGAGACGGCCGCGCGACTCCGGCACCTCCTCGAGACCGAGGGCGAGGCCGTCCACGCACAGGCGAGCGTCTCGAACTTCCGTCGAACGCAGATCTACGAGGAGACCGACGATCTCGAGGCGCTTCGAACGCAGGCGCGGGGGATCAAGGAGGACGCCATCGATCGGCTTCCCGAGTTGATCGAGACGGTCCGCGTGGCGGTCGAGGAAAACGGCGGGACGGTCTACGTCGCCGACGACGCCGCTGACGCGAACGCGTACATCGCCGACGTGGTCGAGGACGAGGCACCCGAGAACGACGATCCCTCGGTCGTCAAATCCAAGTCGATGACCACCGAGGAGATCGACCTCAACGACGCCCTCGAGCGCGAGGACGTCGACGTCTACGAGACGGACCTCGGCGAGTGGGTCCTGCAGGTGGCCGACGACACGCCCTCCCACATCGTCGGCCCGGCGATGCACCTGAGTCGCCAGGAGATCGCCGACCTGTTCAACGAGCGGTTCGACCCCGACGAACCGTTCGAGACGGCCGAGGAACTCACCCGGTTCGCCCGGGATCACCTCGGCGAACGCATCCGCGAGGCCGACGTGGGGATCACGGGTGCGAACTTCGTCGTCGCCGAGAGCGGGACGATGACCCTCATCACGAACGAGGGCAACGCCCGGAAGTGCGCCGTCACGCCGGATACGCACGTCGCGGTCGCGGGCGTGGAGAAGCTGATTCCGACGGCTCGCGACCTCGAGCCGTTCGTCGACATCATCGCCAAGAGCGCGACCGGCCAGCCGATCTCCCAGTACGTGACGATGCTGACGCCGCCGACCGAGTCGCCCACGCTGGACTTCGACGAGCCGGACGCGCCGCTCGCGAGCGCCGAAGCTGACGATGCGTCGGCCGACTCGACCCACACGCCCGAGAGCGACCGCGAGTTCCACCTCGTCCTGCTCGACAACGGCCGGCTGGACATGCGCGAGGACGACCAGCTCCGGGAGACGCTGTACTGCATTCGGTGTGGGGCCTGCTCGAACTCGTGTGCGAACTTCCAGGCCGTCGGCGGCCACGGCTTCGGCGGCGAGACCTACTCCGGCGGCATCGCGACCGGCTGGGAGGCGGGCGTCCACGGCCAGGAGTCGGCGGCCGAGTTCAACGACCTCTGTACCGGCTGTACGCGCTGCGTCGACGCCTGTCCGGTGAAGATCGACATCCCGTGGATCAACACCGTCGTCAGAGACCGGGTCAACCGCAGCGACGACCCCGAGACGTACGACTTCCTCGTCGACGGGCTGACCCCGGACGCCGAGGAGGGTGGGCTCGACCTCGGGAAGCGATTCTTCGGCAACGTCGGGACGGCCGCCAAACTCGGCTCCGCGACGGCTCCCGTCTCGAACTGGCTCGCGGAGACGAGCCCTATCCGCGCGCTGCTCGAGCGGACCCTCGGGATCGACCGCCGTCGCGACCTGCCGACCTTCCAGCGGGAGTCCCTCGTCGACTGGTTCGAAAAGCGAGGCGACGAAGCCGCCTCGATGCGGCGAGCGGAACGGGCCGCGGCTCGAACCGACGGCGCCGATATCGACCGCGAGGTCGTCCTCTACCCCGACGTCTACACGAACTACGTCGACACCGACCGCGGAAAGGCCGCCGTCAGGACGCTCGAGACCCTCGGCATCCCGGTCAGCGTTCCCGACCTTCCCGAGAGCGGTCGCGCACCGCTGTCACAGGGGATGGTCGCGACGGCGGACCGACAGGCCAGTCGACTCTACGGGGCCGTGGCCGAGGACCTCGACGCCGGCCGCGACCTCGTCGTCGTCGAACCCTCCGATCTGGCGGCGTTCCACCGGGAGTACGAGCGGTTCCTGCCCGAGCGGTCGTTCGAGCGACTTCGCGACAACAGCTACGAGATCTGCGAGTACGTCTACGGACTCCTCGAGAACGGGGCCGACGCGGACGCGCTCTCGACCGCCGACGGTGACGCTGGCAGTGCTGGCGGCGCTACCGACCGCGGCGAGCCGATCGCCTACCACTCCCACTGTCAGCAGCGCACGCTCGGGCTCGAGGCGCCGACGACCGCGTTACTCGAGCGCTGCGGCTACGCGCCCCAGACCTCGACCGTCGAGTGCTGCGGGATGGCGGGCTCCTTCGGCTACAAGCGGGAGTACTACGAGGTGAGCGTGGACGTCGGCGACCGTCTGGCGCGGGAGTTCGAACGGGCGGAGACGGTCGTCGCCTCGGGGACGTCCTGTGGCGACCAGCTCGAGACGCTGCTCGAACGGGCCGTCCCGCATCCGATCGAGATCCTGGCGCCGGACGCCCGAGACGACGGCCGCTGAAAGCGGTGTCTCGTGTCAGCGCTCGCGTCCACTCCGCGCGGTGAGTCCCCGTCGCTACGATCGCGCCGCTTCGAGCGCCTCGGTTCGACTTCGGAACCGCTCGAGCACCGACGGCCGACCGCGACACTCGAGTCGCACCTCGTCCCCGTCGTAGTCGACCGTCTCCACGGTCGTCCGATCGTAGGCCGCAGAGACGATCGCCATCGCCTCGTCGCAGTTGGGCATCCGTATCGTCGCGGATTCCGTCGGGAGCCGCTCCCGGATCGCCGTCAGCAGCGTCTCGAGGTTCGTCCCCTCGAGTACGCTCACCGGAATCGGCTCTGCTGTCGAAGCCGGCAGACGATCCGCCGCCATCTCGAGTCGGCGCGTCTGCTCGCCCGCCGGGAGACGATCGGCCTTGTTCAACGCGGGAACGATCCGCTCGTCCGCGACGTCCTGCGCGGCGAGCACCTCGTGCGAGACCTCGAGCCGTCGGCGAAATCGCGCGGGCGGATCGCTCGCGTCGGCGACGAGGACGACGACGTCCGCTGTGGCGGCCTCCGAGAGCGTCGAACTGAACGACTCGACGAGGTCGTGGGGTAGGTCGTCGACGAAGCCGACCGTGTCGGTCGCGAGCACCGGCCGGCCGTCGATCGTCGCCCGCCGAGTCGTCGTCTCGAGCGTCTTGAACAGCCGATTCTCGATCGCTGCGGTGGCGTTCTTGCTCGAACCGTCAGGGTTCGAATCGTCGTCGGTCCGCGACTGCTCGAGCGAGAGGTCGTCGGCGAGTCGGTGCAACAGCGTCGATTTCCCGGCGTTCGTGTAGCCCGTGATCGTGACGAGATCGAACCCCTCCTCGCGGCGGCGCTCGCGGAACTGTTCGGCCGGATTCGGAAGGGCCTCGAGTTTTCCCTCGAGACGGTCGATTCGATCGCGAACGTCGTAGACGGGCGATCCCTTCTCGGTCCGTTTGTTGAGCGCGCCCTCGTCCGCGGACTCGATTATCCGCGGCAGATCGTACCGGAGTTGTGCTAACTCGACTTGCAGTTGCGCGCGTCGCGTCCCGGCCTGGGCCTCGAAGAGTTCGAGAACGAGACGGTATCTGTCGCGGACTGCCGTCCCGTCGGGCAGGAGCGACTCGAGCGTGTGGTGCTGGTTCGGCGTGAGTTCCCCGTCGACGACGACGCGCTGTGCGTCGTGGCTGGCGACGGTTTCGGCGAGTTCGTCGACCTTGCCGCGCCCGAAGTAGGTCCCGGCATCTTCCGGACCGGTCTGGGTTAGTTCGGCGACGGCCTCGTCGCCGGCCGCGCGGGTGAGCGCCCGTATTTCGTCGGTCTCGACGGGGGTGGTCGTCGATCGACTCGCGATGACTGTGCGTCGACCTGTGCTGTAAGTTCGTGACATCGTAGTGTTGTTGGAAGCATGTGTTCGGTATCGGTACGGACCCCGCTCCTGCCTCGAGCGACCGCCAGCAGGAGCTATCGGGGCGAGTACGGCCCGGGCGGTCGCGTGTCGAACGACTGATCGAACCGCACGATCGGCGTAACGGTTGCGCGAATCCCGGCTCAGCGAGAGGAAAGGGTCTCCATCGGCCTACGTCGAACGTTACGGTCGAACGATAAATTCGTTGCGGTCGGCAGCACCGAGCGCGGGTTCGAGACGGTCCGTCGTCGTCGCTCTCGTACGTGAACCGGTCGTCGAAGAAGGGAATCCGCTATTCGTCGAACAGTTCGTCGACCGCCTCACGCGCGGTGAGCGCTGCGTCGTCGGCGATCTGTTCGGGATCGGGTCCGTCCTCGGTCTCGGGTGCGTTCAGATAGACGTCGACCTCGAGGACGCCCTCCTCGAAGGTGACGGTGACGTCGAGATCACGCACCTCGGACTGCTTGTACTGCGAGAAGACGTAGCCTTCCGCAGCGTCGGAGGCCGTCTGGACGACCTCGTCGTCCGTCGGCTCGCCGGTCGGCATTTATGCGCCGCCTGCGCCTGGTCCGCCTGGGCCTGCCGGGCCGCCCATGCCGCCGCCCGCGCCGCCGAGCATCTCTTCGAGTTCGTCCTGGAGGCTCTCGAACTGCTCCTGGACTCGATCTTCCTGCTTTTCGAGGGTCTCGAGTCGGATCTCGAGGGAGTCGACCTTGTCCTGAAGGTCTTCCTCGGCCGCGTCGTACTCGGTCTCGACGAGCAGCTCGCCGACCTTTCGGTACATGCCGGTCTCCTCGTCGATGTTCTCGAGTTCCTCGAGAGCGTTTTCGGCCTCGGAGAGGCTCGACTCGGCTTCCTGCTTCTGCATGGCGACCGTCTGGGCCGTCTCCTGAAGGTCCTGCAGTTGTTCGATTTTCTCCTGTGCTTCCGGTGGGAGATTGCCTTGCATATCTCGACCGTCGCCCTCCGCACTGATAAAGCCAAGCTTTGACGTCGGCGAGCGGAGCCGTCGACAGCAGCCCACACGTCTTTTTGCCGAGCCGGTGTGGGAGTGACGATGCGACGGCGCGAGGCGCTCGCTACCGGCGGCTGTCTGCTCGCAACGGGGGCGGCCGGCTGCCTCGAGACGCTTCGCCGGGAGGACGCCTGGCGCGAACTCGTGGTCGACCCGCCTGAGGGCGTCTACGTTCCGCCACACACGGACGAGACGGTTCCCTACGGGTCGACGACCGCGGTCGGACGCGAAATCACGCTCCTGGCGACGCGACCTCACTCGTTCTGGGTCGCCACCGGCGCAGAACGGAGTCGGGCCGACGTTCGATCGCGACACGCGCTCCACCTGATGGTCGACGTCAGGGACGCGGAGACGGGCGCGATCGTCCCCGCGCCGGTGACGACGCGGATCCGGAGCGGAAGCGAGGGCGCCAACGGCGACCGGATCGATCAGCGGGATCTCTGGCCGATGCTCTCCCAGCGTATGGGACCACACTACGGCGACAACGTCCCGCTCGACGACGACGGCACCTACACGGCGACGATTCGGATCGGGCCGACGAGCGCCGAACCGGTCGGCTCCCTCGGCGACCTCGAAGAGCCGACGACCGTCGACCTCGAGTTCGAGTACGAAGCCGCCGGAATCGAGGGACTCGAGCGCCGGCTGATTGACGAGGACGAGGGTCGCGGCGAACCCGACGCGGTTGCGCCGATGGGAGAGCACGACGGGGACCGTGGCGAGACGGCGTTCGACGGTGAGGGCGCGACTCGACTCGGATCTGAAACGGGCGACGATACCGTCTACAGCGCCGCGCTCGTCGAAGACGACGGGAGCGGAACGGAGTCTTCGGCACTCGCAGTGATGGCGCGGACGCCGTACAACCGGTATCCGCTTCCGTTCGCAGCGCTCTCGGCGACGATCTCTCGGAGCGGCGAGCGGATCGCCGACGGCTCGCTCGAGGAGACGATCGACCCGCGGTACGGCCACTACTACGGCGCTCCCGTCGATCCGGCGGTCGTAGAGCGCGGCGACGAACTGTCGATCGAACTCGAGACGCCTCCGCAGGTGGCTCGCCACGAGGGGTACGAGACCGCGTTTCTCGAATCGACCGCGGTGACGATCTCCCTCGGTGACGGCTGACGTCATCGCGTCAGTCGACTCGGGGTCGCTGATCCGTCACTCGGGCTGGCCCGTCTCGGTGGACGGGACGTGTCCGTCGGCCGTCCAGAGGATACCCAGCCCGAGTGCGAGCAGCAGGACGCTCACGGCGACCCAGTGGGGATTCCACGCTTCGGTTCCGTGGACGACGTTGTGCAGGTCGAGCACGTAGTGGTCGACGATGCCGTCGTAGACGTTGAACACGCCGGCCCCGACGACGATCCAGCCGACGAGGTAGCGCGTCGAGAGCCGTTCGGTAGTTCCGTTGACGGTAGCCCAGAGCAGTCCGATCCCGACGGCCGTGATCCCGAGCGTGGCCAGCAGGAAGAGCCCGTCGAACATGACGTTCGTTCGCAGTCCGTCGAGGCTGTACGGATCGTAGTACCCCGAGAGGAGGTGGTGCGTCTGGAACGTCAGGTGAAAGATGACGGTATCGACGACGGCGCCGAACCCGAACCCGATCGTTCCGCCGGCCAGCAGGAGCCGACGACGCGTACTGCCGGTTGTCGTCATACGATACCCACGACGGCAGCGGCGAAAAAACGAAAGCCCGCAACTGCCGCGCGTAGCAGGGTCTATCCTCGAGTGGACCGGCACTCACTCGAGCCGCTTCGACGCGACCGGTCGCTCAACGATCCGCGAGCGCCGCGTCGCCGATTTCGGCCGTTCGCTCGGCCACGTCGATCAGCGAGAACCAGGTGTTGAGCGCCGCTCGAAGGGCGATTACGTCCGCGGCCACGACGTCGACCCTGACGGTCGCCCCCTCGCGATCGATCGTCGTCCGCGAGCGGTCGTCGTCGATCTCGCCGATCTCGCGGGCGACGCTCTCGGCGACGAGCGCGGCGCGAGCCGGGGTCTCGTAGTCGAACTCGAGGGTTGCGTCGTGAGAAGACACGCGCGGTCGTTAGTTGACGTCGACTTCCTTGACGTCGCGACTGCGCTCTTTCAGGAGCACGCGGTGGCCACAGTACGGACAGCGGACGCCACCGTACTCGTCGATCTGGACGTCGCGTTTACAGCGGGAGCACTTGTAACTCATACAGGGTGAAAGGGGATTATTCGCTGTCTTCGGCGAGTGCAGCGCGGATCGAGCGCTTGACGGTTCGGCCGGCGGGGGTCTCGGGGCGGTAGGCGCCGCCGGTGAAAACCTCGCCGGTCTCCTCGTTCTTCCAGATGCCGGTACCGACGCGCTTGACGTCGTCACCGTCGACCTGTGCGCTGTTCATGTCGTCTTCAATCTCGCTGACGCGACGTCGGGCAACGCGACCGTAACGTGCGCCGAAGCGGCCTGCACTCCCGACGTCTCCTTTATCAGACATGGTGGTAGCTATCGTCAGCGGATTCTTAAACCTGTTGAGTTACGCCGATCCGTTCTCCATCCGTTCGGCGACCGGACCCGTGAGCAGTTCCCGGAAGACCAGCGCGAGCGCGGCGAGGTAGCCGACCGGGGCCAGCGGTGCGGCGAGGAGCCCCGTTCCGACACCCGTCACCGCGATGGCCGTTCGGACGACGAGGCCACTCATCGCGAGCAGCGGAATCGCAGCCAGGACGGCGTCGGGTCGTTCGAACATGGCTAATTATATCTCATTACCGCCGGTCGGAAAAGGGTCCGAGAACCAGCAGCCAGTGTCACTTCCGTGAGGTCGTGACAGTTCTTGCACGATGTGGGTCGACGGCCCGGTTACCGGAACTCCGCGTCGGACAGCACGTCGTTCAGATCCTCGCGGATCCGTTCGCCCATCTCCCGGCCAGGAGCGGTCGTCACGACCCGGTTTTCCTGCACGCTCGAGCCGTCCCGGAGGAGCATGCGAACGTTGCCGCCGTCGTCGGCGCGGGTAACTTTTGCCCGAAGTCCCGACTGGGAGCCTTTCCCGCCGGCATCGATGGGTCCCGGGATGACCTTCTTGACGTGGGGGTGGTCAGCGACGGTGTGGATCGCCCGCATCCCCGTGCGGCCGCCGATCAGCGTGGTGTGACTGCCGCCGATCTTCTCCGCCGGCGGCGTCTCGACCACGTCGAGTGCGGGTTCCCCGCGGCGCTCGAGGACCGCCTCGACGGGATCGTCGTCCGCGACGCGGTAGAACGGGTGGTGGATATCCTCGCGGACGGCCTGAATCACCGCCCGTTCGCCGCCGGCGTAGACCTCTTCGGGGCGCTTGCGGCGGATCTCGTCGCCGATCAGCCCCGCGAAGTTCCGCAACTCGACGACCTCGTTCTCGCCCTCCTCGGGCGTCGTCGTAATCGTCGTCTCACCCAGTACCGGATCGGCAGGTTCGCTCGCCGTCGCCGTGTCCTCGTCGCTGTCGTCTGCAAGCATCGTTAGTGTCGTCCGTTCGCGCCCCGCCTCGAGGACGATCGCCGCGGTGTTGGTCTCCCGGCAGACCAGACAGAAATCGCCGGGTTTCTCGAGCGGCGAGGCGCAGTGGCGACACTCCATAACCGTGGTTCGAGAGACGCGTGTAAAATGACCGCGTTTTCGATTGCGGCGCTCGACCGTTTGGGCTGCTACAGGATCTTCTCGAGAATCGTCCGAACCGCGTCCGTCTCCACGACGTCGAAGGGGACCCGCATCGGGGAGACTGAGACTTTGCCCTCGAGTAGAGCGTGACGGTCGGTGTCGTCGGGATCGGGAATGTCCCGGTTGGCCATCTGCTGCCAGAGGCGGTTGGTCAACTGGAAGCCGCCGTCCTCGATGGTGGCGTCCATCTCGTAGACCTCGGTCGGTCGGGTCAGTTCGAAGCCGTTGGGCTCGACGTCGGGCCGCGGGACGTTGACGTTCAGGTAATCCACGCGGTCGAACAGCCCCGTTCCGGGGACACCGGCCACGAGCGTCGCGGCGATTTCGCCCGCGCGTTCGAAGTCGGCCGGCTCGAGGTCCCGTTCGATGCCGAGCGTGTCCATGGAGACGGCGATCGACGGCGTGTCGAGGTAGGCCGCCTCCATCGCGGCGCTGACGGTTCCGGACCGCGAGAAGACGTAGGCTCCGAGGTTCGCGCCGGAGTTACAGCCAGAGACGACGATATCGGGCTCGGGCTCGAGCGCGTTGACGCCGACGATGGCGCAGTCACAGGGCGTCCCGCGGACGGCGTAGCCGAGTTCGTGGTCGGCGTGGGGGACCGGCGAGGTGAACAGCCCGTCGGCCATGCTCGTCGTCAGTTCCGGGTCGTCGTCGTCCGTCGCCGTCCGACCGTACGACAGCGACCGACCGACGGCGCTCTGGTTTCGATCGGGCGCGATGACGGTGACCGAGCCGACCTCGGAGAGCGCGTCGTACAGCGCTCGAATGCCCGGCGCGTCGATCCCGTCGTCGTTCGTCAGGAGAATCTCCGGTTGGTCGTCCGCGTCCATACCCTGGCTTCGGATTCGGCGTGGATACGAGTACCTATTCGGCGCTCGCCTCGGGTCCCAGCGCGTCCGCGAGCTTCGTACCACAGGACCGGCAGTATCGTGCCCCCTCGGAGACCATCGCCTCACACTCCGGACAGACCAATCCATTCTCGTCGACCGACTCTCGGTCCGCTCGAGCCTCGAGGTCCTCGCCGCAGGATCGACAGTACGACGCGTCCACGGAGACGTCCGCTCCACAGGACGGACAGCCGGTCGTCTCGTCCCAGAGGACCTGTCGCCTCGAGTTCGAGACGTAGTTGTACGCCCCCCAGAGGACGTTGCCGACTCCCATCGTCCACCAG
Source organism: Natronorubrum halobium (assembly GCF_051351675.1). NCBI lineage: Archaea > Methanobacteriati > Methanobacteriota > Halobacteria > Halobacteriales > Natrialbaceae > Natronorubrum > Natronorubrum halobium. Next base: position 2,659,624 of record NZ_CP195595.1, on the reverse strand, counting down.
GCGGTTAGAACCGCGACGAGGATGTGCGAGCCGACCGTGCCGAACTCCCGGTCGACCATCACGACGCGGTCGCGGTGCTCGTCCTCGATGGTCCAACCCTGTGCCACGAGGTCGTCGATCTGGCGTTGCAAACGGGTGCTTCTCATGGAGGGGTGTAGGAATCGAACGGGCAAAAACCGGTTGTCAGGACTCGAGACCTGTTTCGAAAGGTGATTGTCACGGCGTTTTCGCGATAACTGTCGAGAACAGAACTCCCGTCTCGAACGGTATTATCGGCGCGCAGTGACGTCGATACTCATCGGAAAACGTGCACGTCCCGGGGTCACTGTAAAGCCGATTCGAACGGAACCGCTGGTATGAGCGTTATCGTCGAATTCACCCTCTCAACCGAGGAGTTCGTCTTCGGGTCAGCCCTCGAAACGGTCGAGGAGATGGCCATCGAACTCGAAGCGATCGTTCCGACGGGCAACCGGGTCGTCCCCTACTTCTGGGCGACCGGGACGGACTTCGACGGATTCGAACGGCACGTTCTCTCCGATCCGGATATCGAGAGCATTACGAGGCTCGACCGAATCGACGAGACGGCGTTGTATCGTGCCGAGTGGGCTCGCAACGTCGACGGCCTCCTCGACGGGCTCGCGGAAACGGAGGCGGTCGTTCTCGAAGCGATGACGATGCAAAACGGCTGGAACTTTCGCGTGCGCTTTCCGAACCACGACCTGCTCGGTCAGTTCTACAACTTCTGTACCGAACGGGCGATCTCCATTCACGTCGAACGCGTGTACACGCTCGCCGAAGCCTCACGAGCGGGCCGCATATTCGATCTGACACCCGAACAACGCGAGGCGATCGTTCTCGCCGTCCAGAACGGCTACTATAGCGTTCCTCGAGAGACCACGCTCTCCGAGATCGCCGACGAGGTGGGAATCTCCCAGCAGGCAGCCTCGAAGCTCGTTCGTCGTGGTGCGGAGAAGGTTCTTCAGGGCGCCTTGCTCAACCCGGGCGAACGGTTCTAATCGCGCGAGATTCACCGATCCCTCGATTCCGGTAATAAAGTGGTTGTTATGACCACCTGCAGTCGGAACAGTGAGTGTAATTTAGCGTTCGTACAATGAACGCTGATAGAGGGAATGGCAATCCCGTTGACCGTCTCTATGGGATCCTCTCGCACCCACTGCGACGAGCCGTTCTGGAGACGCTCAGAGGAACCGAGATGGAAACGGTCGATGCGGTCGTGCGGTCCCTCGCCGATTCGGAGAGATATCAGGCGGACGGCGGCGAACAGTTCGAGGAAACGACCCAGATCGAGATCGCACTCCACCACCACCATCTACCGCTGATGGCAGACGCGGGAGTGATTCGCTACGACTCCGAGACGGGGACGGTCGAGAGGGGCACCGATGCCGACGTCGCATACGATCTACTGGACGCCGTCTCGAGGCGACATCGCGACTGAGACGACGCTCCGAGTGGCCGCTCATCTGACGAACGGGATCCGTCGTCGAACGCGAGTCCACACGGACGGCTCCCGTCGCCGAACCCGAAGCGTCGTTCCGTCGACCTCGAGGGCCACCTCGGCCGCGGGAATCCGCTCGCCGTCCGGCAGCCGAACGACCTGCTCACCGTTCGGAACCGTCCCGCCGCTCGTTGGGCCGAACCGCGGCGGATTCCGGATCACGGGCTCCGAAAGCGGTTCGCTGTACTCGATCTCGTACGCAGTCTCGCCGTCCACGTCTCGCTTCTGCCAGTCGACGATGTGACGGTCGTCCGTCGTTCCAATCATACTCGGTGTCCTGTCGATTCGTCGGTAGTGGTTCTACTCGTGAGGGTAGTATAACGCTCCTTCGCGTCTCGACATCGTCACCCGAGATCCACCGGATCCACCTTCAGGTACTCCCGCAGCACGACCGTCGCGTACGACCCCTTCGGGAGCGCAAAGGAGAGCGTGAGGGGGTCGGTCTCGGACTCGAGATCGGTCCGCACCAGAATCGCGCGTCGGGTGCCGGTCGAGTGGAACTCGCCGGGGAGATCGAAGTCCTCGGGTGCCAGATCGAGGTCGTCGAGCACGCGCCGCTCGATCTCGCCCACTTCGCCGTCCGCGAGTTCGGTTTCGGTTCCCACGAGCGGCGCGGTGACGAACGCCCGGCCGCGCTCGCAGTGACGCGTCACCGACCGGACGCGGCGCTCGTCGACCCGCTGGAGACGGTCGGTGTCGGGCAGTTCGAGACCCTCGGGCGCGTCGGTATCCGAAAAGCAGACCACGTCCCCTTCGACGGGTTCGTCGAACGGCAGGCCGCGCTCGAGGCGCTCGCTCAGCATCAGGTTGAACGCGTACGACTGGGCGGCGTGGACGAACAGTCGCTGGAGGTTCGAGGGAACGCGCTCGAGGGCGGCTCTGAACTCCTCCGGACCCGGCTCGCCGTCGCACTCGACGACCCCGTGGAGCATCGAGCGCTCGTAGCGCAAGCGATTGGGGAAGCGCTCGAGGGCCTCCTGCCAGTCGCGGGTCTCCTGGACGAACGCGCGAGCCTCCTGTGTCCCCTCCGGTTCCTCGTCCGTCGGGTTTCCGAGGTAGGCCATCACGGCACCCTCCCAGCTTCCGCGGGCGATCTCGAGGCCCACTTTGTGGGTCACCGGGCGACGACTGCCGAAGCGCTGCTGGCCGAAGAAGTTGGGGACGCCGATCGAGACCCCAGCAGCGTCGGGGGATTCGAGCCCGCCGAAGGCGTGCAGTTCGTCCGTGATTTCGGCCGCGTTCGCGGGCCTGTCGGGATCGCTGACCACGAGTTCGAACGCGTTTCCCGCGAGGTCGCCGAACTCGAGCGACCGGCCCGCCCGTCCGACCACCTCCACCTCCGCGCCGTCGACGTCCGGGAGATCCTCGGGGTCGGCCCCGTAGACCGAGAACAGCTGGGTCGTCACCGCGTACTTGTCCTTCGTGCCGGCCCAGTTGACGCGCTCTCGGGACATGCCGAGCGCGTCGGAGAGTCGCGAGGCGAAGTCGTTCGTGTCCCAGCCCGACAGCGTCACCCGGAAGACGAGGTGGGGGTACGCGTCCGTGGGCGCGTCGACCGGTTCGGTCGCGAAGCGCTCGAGTTCGCGCACGCGAAAGTGTTCGTCGTCCTCGCGCAGTTGGCCGCCGACGCCGTCGGCGTCGCTGGCGTAGTGTTCCATCCCGACGGCCTGCTCTGTGGGGTGTGCCGGACGCATACTACTTGGCGACGCTTCGGCAGCCGGAGGTAAATCGGTTCGTTCTTGCAGCGACGGGGCTCGAGCGACGCCCCTGCCAAGCATTCCCATGTATAGGACTGACGGTGATTCCGGTTGTCTGTTCGATCGGTCGAGAACAATGTGTGCGACATTCACGAGCGACGACGAAGGCAAGCGTGTCGTCAACGAAAACGGCGACGCGATCGGGATCGTCGAACACGTCGAAGCGGGAGACGTCTACGTCAATCCCGACCCGGGTATCACGGACAACGTCAAATCGAAACTCGGCTGGGGTGATGCGGACGAGGACACCTACGCGCTCGACACCGAGAACGTCGAGGCGATTACGGACGACGAGATTCGGATGCGCCGACTGTAGTCACGGCCGTCCTCGCCGCTCGTCTCGATACTCCTCACACCCGTTCTCCGCGGCGACGATCCCGGATCGAACCGCTCCGGTGAGCGTATGCAGGCTGTTTCGGTTTGGCTGCTGAACCTGAATATCGGAACATGACATTCCAGATGCCGGCCACGTGTCCGATCTGTCAGGAGACGTTAGCTCCCGACCGCAGCCTCGACGACCATCTCGTCGGGAGCCACACGCACCGCGAGGTCGTCAGTCACTTCGTCTCGGAGTACGATCTCACCGGCGAGCAGTCCGTCGCTGACTGACCAGTCTCTCGCGGGAGACGACTCTCGTTCGCGACTTCTCAGTTACCACGTCCGTTCACTCGACTCTCCACTCCCGAAACCGAACTCGTTATCGACAGGTCGACCGAATGGGACGTATGGACGTGAAAGACGTCCGACAGGCGCTCGCGCTGACGGTCGGACTCGCCGTCGGAATCGGTCTCGTCTCGCTCGTGGCGGGAGACCGTCTCGGACCGGGGTTCGTGATCGGCATCCTGTCCGTCCCCCTCGTCGTGCTCGCGCTGTCGGCTATCGACGGCCCGCTCGAGGAACGGACGGCTCGCGTCGGTGCCATCGTCCTGTCGGCGGGACTGCTCGGGGCGGCGTGGTGGCTGTACTGATCACCGTTGCCTCGGCGTTCGCTATCTGTCTTCGCGACTACGGTCCACATCGATGCGGATTCCGAGTCCGTAACGATTCCCCGCTCCCGCCGCTCGAGCCGTGAGGCAGGTGCTCGGACGAAAATTGATCGCTCGTTCCGACAGCCGAACCGGCACGAAGAAGTCGTGTCCCGTCGCCCAGCACGGCGACGAGTCGTCGATCAGTCGCCGAGTTGCTCCTCGTGGAGCAGTTCGCGCTCGCGGAAGACGACGAAGACGAACTCCGGATCGGTCTCGAGTTCGACCGTCCGGCTGTCACCCTCCTCGACGGTGCCGTCGTCGCCCCACGGTGTCGGCTCGGAGTTCACTGGTTGGATGAACAGCTGGACCTCGTCGGCCTCGAGTTCGTCGCCGCCCTCGTGGGTGACGGTCAGCGTCTCGTCCTCCTCGTCGTAGTCGACCTCGAACTCGGCGTTCGGTGTGATAACGTGGTCGCTCACCTCGACGGGGTCGTCCGCAACGGTCCACTCGACGACGAGTTCGGTTCCGGTCTCGAACTCACCGAGATCGATCTCGTCGCCGCCGGCGAGTTCGTCGTGCTCGTCGTCCGGCTGCACGGCAGTCGCTTCGCCGTCCGCGAGGACCCGGAACTCGGTGCTACTGCGGGCGACCGTATCGCGGTAGACGGCGACGATGCTACCGTCCCGGGATTCGAAGGAGAACGCGAATCGAGGCTTCGGTGTGAAGTTGAAGACGTGGTGGCGGTACCGGCCCTCGTCGTCGTGGAGGACGATGGTGATGCGCTCGTCGACCTCGACATCCGACAGTACGACCGCGTCGCCCGTCGTGAGCGTGTCGTGTTCGTCGGCGAACAGCGACTCCGGCTCGTGGGCGGTAGCTGAACCCGGAACTCGGCGGTTGATACCCAGTCGCTCGGGGTCGGCCTCCTGCTCGCCGACGTAGGAGAGTTCGACCTCGTCGGCGTCGGGATCGTAGGCTGCCTCGAAGGCGTCTGCAGCGGTCACCGTCCGACCGAGCGTGTACTCTCGGTCGATGTCTGCAGTGGCCCACGAGAGGGTCCCTTCTGCGAACGGCTCCGCTTCGACCGTCAGTTCGTCGCCTGGCTCGAACCGATCGTACTCGTCGGCCGGCTGGACGGGCGTCGGTTCGCCACCGACGCGCAGTTCGAGGTCGTCGGCGTCGACGGCGTCGCCGTCGTCGTGGGCCACCGTCAGCTCGCCGCTGTCGCCGTCGTACTCCATGGTGACTCGCGCGTTCGGACGCACGACCAGCTCACCGACCTCCATCGGCTCGTCCGGCGCGGTCCACTCGACGGTGAGCTGCGTGCCGATGTCGTAGTCGCCGAGTTCGACGTCGTCGCCGCGCTCGAGGGTGTCCACGAGGTCGGTAAACTGCGTCTCGGCCTCCTGACCGTCGACCAGCAGGCGGAACGCCGCCGCGTCGCGCTCCCGCTCGTCGTGATACTGTGCGACGACACCGCGATCCCGGTAGCGGTGGAGGAAGACTCGCGGCGGACGCACCCGGTGGCTGAGGAGTTGCGTCGGGGATCGGCGGGGTTCGTTCGGCACGTCGAGGTCCAGCGAGACGTGGTCGCCGACGCCGACGCCCTCGACGCTGACCGCGTCACCCGCGGTCAGCGCGTCGTACTCGTCGGCAAAGCCGTCGTGCGACTCCACATCGACGTCGGAGTAGGACTGAAGAGTCAGCTTCGACGGATCGGCCTCCCGATCGCCGACGTACTCGATCGCCAGGTGCTCCGTGTCGAAGTCGTAGTCGGCCTCGAAGGAGTCCCGTCCGACGAGGTAGCTGGCGTACGTGTAGAACGCGTTTGCGTCCTCGTCGAACCAGCGGAGGGTGACCGTGGCGAGGGGGTCGGTGGCGACGGTCAGTTCGTCGCCCTCTTCGAAGACGTCGAACGTCGCGGCCGGGCCGTCGTCGGAGCGTTCGCCGTCGTGCCACAGCTCGAGGTCGTCGGCATCGACCGGCTCTCCGCCGCGGTGACGGAAGACGACGACGCCCTCGTCGTGGTCGACCTCGGCGACGATTTGCGCGTCGGGTGCCGCCTCGCGGTCGCGCTCCGGCGGCTCCTCGGCGACCACCGTCGCGTGAACGAGGTCGTCTTCGCGATCGATATCGATCTCGGCGACGACGCCGGGTTCCAGTTCGGCGACGATCGCTTCGGCGGTCTCGTCGTCGAGGTCGCTGCCGTCGGCCGGGAACAGGGCGTATCGGTTCTCGACGGTCCCCTCGAACGTATTCGGATCGTCCGCAAAGCCCGCTGCGAACGCGTCGAGGGTGTCGGAGTCGATGCCGGGGAAGCCCACCTGCTCGACGTCCGGCGCGAAGTAGACGAGCGGCTGGTCGCCGAGCAGTTCGAACGCCGTACCCGCGTCCTCGTGAGCGTCGAGAAATGCCTCGGCGTCGCCCGCATCGACGTCGACGGCCGCGCTCGTCAGCGCCGCGGCCTCGTCGCCGTGGGCGACCGCCGCACGGTCTTCCGCGGTCGCGTACGCGCGATCGGTCGCTTCGGCGAGCCGCCAGTCGTCCTGTTCGTCGGTCTCCTCGCCCGGTTTCGGCTGGTCGAAGGAGCCGACCGCGACGCCGAGCTGGCCGGGAGGATCCATGCTGTGACCCGCGGCGACGTGGGAGACGTCACCGACGTCGAGGTCGTCGAACGATCGAAGGACTCGCCCTACCTCGTAGCCGTGCTCGTCCTCGGCGTCCGCGACGTCGGCGAGGATCACCATCCGGTAGTCGGTATCCGCGGCCGACTCCGACGGGACCAGTGCGAGTGCACCCGCGGCCCCGTCGGGGACGTCGACGTCGAGACTCTCGAGTTGTTGTGCGTACGATCCGCCCGTGATGCCGGCGAAGCCGACTGCCGTGACGGCGCTACTGGTGAGGAAGCTCCGTCTGGAGGGACGTTTCACGTGTACTATATCTAAGAGGCCCTGTAAATATTTTTCTATGACATTAACTGCCGTCCAAGATACCGGAGAGCCCCCGTTCCGCACCGCCGAGGGCCAAGGTGACTGGGAGCGGGACTCGATGCCCCGTGGTCTGGACTCGCTGCGGGTCAGCCGTCGCCACAGCCCCCGGTACGCGGGTGTGGCGCGATTCGACAGTCGTCGCTCAGAACAGCGATAGCTCGCCGGTCACGGCATCGACCCGGTCGTCCGCCGCCGGACCGACGGCGAGCGTGGTGACGGTTCCGGGCTCGAGTTGGGTGTGCCCCGCGTCCCTGACGACCGCGTTCGGGATTCCCTCGCTGTCGGCGATGGCCGAGAGTTCGTGCAGTTGGCGTTCGCTCTCGCCTTTGAGGACGACCTTCTTCTGGCCGCCCCGTTTCCACTGGCTCCGGAGCTGGTCGTCCGCCTTCTCGTAGGCCGACAGCGACGCGTGGGCGACCTGTGCGGCGAGCTTTCCCTGTCCCATGCCGATGTCAGTGCGGGCGACGATGGCCTGTTTCATGACAGAGGCGAGAACGCGGACCCCTATAGTTGCCACTGAAAACCGGTGTACTCCCGACCCGCAGAGTAGTACGCCGCCGCCACGGCGGTTCACAGGACGAAGTTTACTGTCCACACTCGTGCTCCGCTGGCGTTTCGGTTACGCTATCACCCGTTTCGGGCCCGGTGTCCTCGTTGCTCTTCTCTTCGATCGCTTCGGGTCCGGTGTCCTGGTTGCTCTTCTCTTCGATCCGTCGCTCGACGTGGTTGAGGAGCAGATAGAGCACCCACCAGATGCCGATAAGCCATACAACGAGGCCGATAACGGGAGAGCCACTCTCGAGTGCCCAGCCGAAGGGGAGAAACAACACGATGCCCACACCAACTGCTTTCGCCATGAGCAGGGCTGCGTCTACCGCCGTGCCGCCGTCGATATAGTCCACTTGTTCTTCAAGCTTCTCTGAACTAGTTAGGCGTGTTCATCGACGCCCGGTTCGGTGGACTCCGCATCCATCATCTCGCAGGGGATTTTGCGAACGGGTGTGCTGGCTCACGACCCAGTCCCGAACGTACGCTTTCGAGAATCTTCGTGCGGAACGCCTCCGAGCCGCTCCGTCGTGCGGTCGGTGTGACCACCAGTCGGGATCCCAACTACTTTACCGAATTAGTTAGTGGGTCGAAATATGCCGTCCACGCCGCTCGTCGACCCCGACGAGTACTTCGCTCGAGCGGACGCCGGTTCCCTCACGCGAGCGGTCGCGCTCGTGGTCGTCTACTGGCTCGGCTCTCTCGCGGTTGGACTGCTCTGGCGAGTTACCGGCGAGATCGCGGTCGAACCCGTGACGCTGCGGTATCTGCTCCAGACGCTCGAGGCGACGCTGCTCTACTGGGTGGTTCCGACAATTCTGCTGTACGGACTCGGCCACGCGCTCGGTGCCGACCTCGAGCCGGCCGACGCCCTGGCTCTCGCCGCGTGGGGACTCGTCCCGTTGCTGGCCGGAGAGGCGGTTTCGAACCTGTTCCTGTACGCGGCTTCGGCACTCGAGATCGATTCGGCCGCCGTTCCCCCCGAACCCGACCTCTGGTTGTTCGTCCCGCTCACGCTACTCGCCTGCGGCTGGGCCGCCTACATCTGGCGGGGCGGGCTCCGGTACGGGTCCGGCCTCGAGCGCTCGACCGCAACGTCGACGGCCCTGCTCACGGGAGGGATCTGTGCGGGGCTGTTGCTGCTCCCGGTTGCGACGTAGTACCGATCGGCACCGTTGGTCGGACCAAACGGGCGACACCCGTGTCCATGTCCGTCGGATCTCAGTGAATAATCTCGCCCTCGAGACGAAGGTCTCGCTCTGTCCGTCTCGCCTCCGCTCCCGCTTCGACGAGCGTCGGCTCGGTGGCCGGCTCCGAAAACCGATTGGGATCGGGATCGACGCGTTTAGCTACCGTCGAGAAGACCGACCCTCGGCGGCCCCCCGCCGAGACGATACCGCCGTACTTCCGTTCCTCGAAGGAGGTCTCGTCCGGGTCGGGGAACTCCTCGCGAATCATCGCCGCGGCGTCCCTGACGTACGCCGCCGCTTGCCGCTGTGAGTACTGGCTCTCCTCGTAGTAGGTCTCGACGTACTCGTCGGCTAGCTCCTCGGCGGAGTGGGCCGGCGACTCGTAGTGGATCGACTCCGGCGTGGTGTGTCCGCTGGCGAAGCGAATGTTCAGCGTGAAGCAGTCGGGATAGCGCACGAGCAGCGGGGCGTACACCATGTCGGTTACGGTGGCTCGCTGCTGGATCCGCCAGGCCCCTTCGAAGTAGTACGCCGCGATCTCGGCGATTCGGTCGTCGCGCTCGCCCCGGTAGTACGCCATCGCGACCTCCTCGTAGTCGTCGCCCGCGATCCGCCGCAGCCGGCGCTCGAAGCTCTCGCTGGCGTGATCGAGCTCCGCCTCGTAGGCGCTAAGCAGTGGAACGTCCGGGTCCGCGAGCAGGTCCGCCTTCCGCTCTATAGCCTCCGCGATAGTCAGCATATTCTCGTGGAACACCCGCTCGGCGTCCACGTCGGGAAGCGGTATTCTGACCGCTCGCTGGTGCAACAACCGCGTGTCGCCGTTGAACCGCTCTCGTTGCCCCGCCATGGAATGGCGTTCGGGATCCGTCGTACTAATCGATTCGGGCCGAAAACAAGAGAGTCCGAATTTCTATCACGTTCCCGTCGTTGGATCGGGCGAGTGATACTGCCGGACCGACTCGAAGATCGGTCAGTCGGGCGTTCGAGACCGACCGCTCGCTGACTTCTATCTCTCAACAGCGAGAGAATTCCCGTCCTGAGGCCGGAGGCCGAAGAGCGGGCGTGAATCGCGTAAGCTCCGTTGCGCAACTGCCGTCGGTGGCGGGCGGGATATTCACTTTCACCCCGCACGGCCAACCTATAACTCCATACACCGACATAGGCTATGTATGGCGAAAAGGACCGTCACCCGGACCCACGTTGCGTCCATACGCAACCAGCAACAGGTCCGCGACGGTCTCGATTCGCTCGGATTCGCTGCCTCGAAACTCTGGAATGTTGCCCGGTGGACCATCGGGCGCATTTGGGACGAAACGGGGACGGTTCCCGGCGAAGGCACGCTTAAGTCGTACCTCAAAGGTAACGAACGCTACACTGACCTCAACGCACAGTCAAGTCAGGCAGTTCTTGAAGAATTGTCTGAGGCGTTCAAATCGTGGTACGGCCACCGCCGAAACGGGAATCAGAACGCGAATCCGCCCGGCTACCGAAAACACGGCGACGACCACCCTCGTTCAACCGTCACGTTCAAAGAAGACGGCTTTAAGCACGACCCAAAGAACGGACGTATCCGCCTCTCGAAAGGACGGAACCTCAAAGCACACTGGTCGGACTTCCTTCTGTGCGAATACGAAACCCGACCGGACACCAAGGTCGAGAACGTCCAACTGGTTCGTGCCGTCTACGAACACGGCGAGTGGCGCTTGCATATCGTCTGTCGTCATCAGAAATCTGTGATTTCTGATTGGCACGCAAGACGTAGCACGTCTTGCGAACGGCATGAGGTCGAAACCAGTTCCTCGGGCGACCGAACCGCCGGTATCGACCTCGGGATATGCAACTTCGCCACCGTCTCGTATGGCGACGAAGCGACGTTATATCCTGGTGGCGCGCTCAAGGAGGATATCTACTACTTCGCCAAAGAGCGAGCGAAGTGCGACGATTCAACCTCCCGAGAAGCGCGCCGACTCGACCGGAAACAGACCGAACGCCGAAGCCACTTCTTGCATGCGCTCTCGAAACATATCGTTTCGGAATGCGCCAAGAGAAGCGTCGGAACCATCGTGGTCGGTGATCTCGGCGGTATCCGCGACGACGAGAACGGTGACGCCCGCAACTGGGGCGACCAGGGCAACCTCAACCTTCACGGGTGGGCGTTCGACCGCTTCACGTCGATGCTCGAATACAAAGCCGAGGACGAAGGTATCTCAGTCAAACGGGAATCTGAGCGAGATACGTCCAAGACGTGTTCGACGTGTGGGACGAAAGACGGGAACCAGCGCATCGAGCGGGGGTTGTACGTCTGTGACGACTGTGGAACAGTCGCCAATGCAGACATTAACGGGGCCGAGAATATCAGACGAAAGGTACTCCCGAATCTCGCCACTGACGGTGGCCGGGATAGGGATAACGGCTGGATGGCACAGCCAGCGGTTCGCCTGTTCGACCGTAGTGAGGGCCGTTTCGCCCCGCGAGAACAGGTCGTGGACCGCGAACCCTAATATCCCAACGCGGTACGGGAAACCGCGGCGTCGTCGGGCGTAGCCCGACTGCTTGAGGGAGCGAAGCTCCCTCTCTGTTCACGCCGCGGAGGATGTCATCCGACAGTATTAGGACCCCGTGTTCGCTCCTACTCGATATGATCCTCTCCGACGCGGACATCCTGCAGCGCTTAGAGGACGGCGACCTCGTCGTCGACCCCCTCGACGACCTCGAACTCCAGATTCAGCCGGCGAGCGTCGACCTCCGGCTGGGCGAGGAGTTCCTCGAGTTCCAGCGGACGAACATCCCCTGTATTCACCCGAACTCCGAACAGGAGGTCGACGAGTACGTCACCGAGACCGTCGTCGAAGACGGGGACGATTTCATCCTCCATCCCGGCGACTTCGTGCTGGGGACGACCTACGAGCGCGTCGAGATCCCCGCGGACCTGATCGCCCACGTCGAGGGCCGCTCGTCGCTGGGTCGGCTCGCCGTGGTGGTGCACGCGACGGCGGGGCTGTGCGATCCGGGCTATCGCGGGCAGATTACCCTCGAGCTATCGAACCTCGGAACGGCTCCCGTCGCGCTGACGCCGGGGATGCGGATCTCGCAGTTGACCTTCACGGAACTGAAGACGGAAGCCGAGCGGCCGTACGGCAGCGACCGCGGCTCGAAGTACCAGGACCAGAACGGCCCGCAGGCCTCCCGAATTCAGAGCGACGACGAGTTCGGCGGGGACCAACTCGATCGAAACGAGTAACGATCGGTGCACTGTCGTATCTGCGTCTCGATACCGACGGCGAACACGCTGTTATCGTGGCCACCAGGATTTCCACGCCCTCCCCAGCCGATTTACTCGCGTCCATAGGACGCTCGTTCATCCACAGAAAGACGCTTCGCGTCTTCCACGCAGTCGCTCGTGATATTTGCTCACGGGCCGTGCGCGGCGCGACGCGCCGCGAACTCGAGGCGGTGCAACCGCCTCGCAGCGCCCGTTCGCATGGTCTGTGGGACCTCCGGTCCCGCACTATTCACTTTCGAGGCCCTCACTCCGTTCGGACCTCGCTCACACTCACCGCGACTCAGCGCACACCACCGCGGAGATATCGTCCGAAATAACCGACACAAACGCCGCTCTCGAGACCCACAAGTTATTTTGACGGCGGCCGTAGCCTCCGGCAATGCAATTCGTCGAAGAAATCGTCGTCGACGAGTTTCTGCCGACGGTTCGGTCGTTGCTGGCCGGGGCACTCCGGGGCCGTGGGCTGACTCAGAGCGAGGTCGCCGACGTCCTCGGGATCAGCCAGAGCGCCGTCTCGAAGTACGCACACGGCGACGTCGCGACCAACGACCGGATCGCCGGCGACGAGCGCGTCGAGCGGCTCGTGGAGGAACTCGCCGACGGACTGGCGGCGAGCGATATCACGCCCGTCCAGGCGCTGATCGAGATCGAGGTACTCGTCCGGGAGCTAGAGACCGGCGGCGACCTCCTCGCGCAACTCCACGAGGAGGCCGTCCCCGAACTCGCGGACCACGGCTCGAGTTTCCGCGTCCACGACCCCGAGAGCGATCTGCGGACGAGCGAGCGCGTGCTCTCCTCGCTCCGGCGCGGGCTGCGCATCCTCGAGAACGCCAGCGGCTTCGCGACGTTGATTCCCGCGGTCGGCTCGAACCTGGTCGCCTGCATTCCCGACGCCGAAGACGTCGACGACGTCGCGGGCGTCCCGGGCCGCGTCTTCGACGTCAAGGGGAAGGCGACGGTGCCGTCCGATCCCGAGTTCGGCGTCTCCGAACACGTCGCGTCCGTGTTGCTCGCCGCGCGAGATCACGGCGCCGACGTGTCGGCGGCGATCAACATCACGTACGACCGGAAGCTGCTCGCCGAACTGACCGAGAGCGGCCACGTCACCGCCGAGTTCGACGAGGGAAGCGACGTCGCCTCGAGCGTCGGGGCGGCCATCGAAGACGAACCCGAGGCGACGGTGCTCTACCAGACCGGCGGGATGGGGATCGAGCCGCTGATCTACGTCCTGGGATCGGACGCGGAATCGGTCGCCGACACGGTCCGGTCGCTGATCTGAGATGGCGGACCTCAGATCGAAGCTCCCCCGGATGGAGCCGGAGACGGCGCAGGAATTCTACGGCCGCTGGGCGCACCTCTACGACGTCATCGCGAGACGAACCCCCGGAATCCCGGCGCTGCGCCGGCGGGCGGCCGCCGCCTGTCGGCTCGAACCCGGCGACACCGTCGTCGAGATGGGCTGTGGAACGGGCGCGAACCTCCCCTCTCTCCGCGAACGGGTCGGCCCCGACGGGACCGTCGTCGGGATCGACTTCACCGGGCCGGTGCTCGAGCGCGCTCGAGAACTGACGGCCGAGTACGACAACGTCCACGTGGTTCGAGCCGACGCGACCCAGCCGCCGCTCGACGTCGAGGACGTCGACGCGCTCCTCGCGACGTTCGTCGTCGGAATGCTCCAGGACCCCGCTGGCGCGGTCGACGACTGGTGTGACCTCGTCGGTCCCGACGGGCACGTCGTCCTCGCCAACGCCGCCCGGACCGACGAGTGGTACGCGCCGCCGGTCAACGCCGCCTTCAAGGCGATCGTTATCCTCTCGACGCCGCCGACGACGAAACTGCGCTACGAAAACGAGCCGGACCGTCGACTCGACGCGAAGATCGACGCCGCACACGGGCGGCTGCGGGAGCGTTCTGCAGCCGTCGCGGACGAGACGCACGTCTTTGGCGTCGTGCGGTTGACCGGCGGGCGACTCGAGTGAGGGGACGGCTCGAATGACGGGCACCTCGAGCGAGGGGGCGATTCGAAAGGCGGCCGCCTCGAGCGACGCTTCTGAGACGGCTCAACGTCAGGTTCCCGGCAGCCTCGTGGACAACGACTTCCGTCCCGCGACCGAAGATCGACCCGAATGGCGTCGAAACTCGAGACGGAGGATCTCACGCGGGTCGTCGGCGGCGAACGGATCGTCGATTCGGTCTCCGTTCGGATCCCGGTCGCCGAAGTCGCAGCCGTCATCGGTCCCTCCGGGGCCGGCAAGTCGTCGTTTCTCCGATTGCTCAATCGACTCGACGAACCGACCGACGGAACCGTCTACCTCGACGGCCGCGACTATCGCGGGATCGACCCGCTGACGGTCCGACGGCGGGTCGGATTCGTTCCCCAGTCACCCGCGTTACGGTCGGGCACGGTCGCCGAGAACGTCACCGTCGGCGATCGGCTGCGAGACGAACCCGTCGACGACGCGCGCGTCGACCGTCTCCTCGAGCGCGTCGGACTGGGCGGCTACCGGGACGAGTCCATCGACGACCTCTCCGGCGGCGAGAAACAGCGCGTGGCGATCACGCGAACGCTGTACGTCGATCCGGAGGTCGTCCTGCTCGACGAGCCGAGCGCGCACCTCGATTCGAAAACCGAATCGCAGATCGAGGGTTTACTCGAGGAGTTGATCCGCGAAGACGAGTTGACCTGCGTCGTCGTCACGCACGATACTGATCAGGCCCGTCGGCTGGGGGACCGTATCGTCCGGTTCGAGGACGGGAGAGTGACGCAAGTCGGCACGCCGCGAGAGGTGATCCCGTGACCGAAGCGGCGCTCGCGACGGCGCTCGAGTACCTGACCGATCCCGAGATACGCACGGGGTTCGTCCAGATCGGCATCGCGGTCGCGCTCACCCTACTCGTGCTGGTAGTCACCTCTCTCCGGAACCTCGGCTTCGAACGCGAACTCCTCGCGACGAGCGGACGGGGCCTCGTCCAGATCCTCGCCACCGGCGCGGTGATCGGGATGCTGCTCGCGGCCCACATCGCGTGGGCGAGCGTCGTCCTCGCGTTCATGATCGCCGCTGCGGCCTGGATCTCTCACGAGCGGGGTGCCGACCTGCCCGGTTCCTTTCGCGCGTCGCTCGCGGCGATCGCGCTCGGCTCCGGGATCGTCATCGCTTCGATGGCGTTCGCCGGCGCGATCGAGCGGACGATGCGGGACCTGATCGTCGTCGGCAGCATGGTCATCGCGATGGCGATGAAGACCAACTCGCTCGCGCTCGAGCGCTTCACGGGCGAAATCTCGACCAATCAGGCCGAGATCGAGGCGGTGTTGAGCGTCGGCGTCCCGCCGGAGCGCGTCGTCGGCGAGTACGTCTCGACGAGCGTCTACGCCGCGCTCATCCCGACGCTCGATCGGATCAAGAGCCTGGGGATCGTCTCGATCCCGGGGCTAATGGCCGGGATGATCATCGCCGGCGCGAACCCGATCTACGCCGCCCAGTACCAGTTCGTCATCATGCTCATGCTCTTCGCGGCGGGGGCGCTGACGAGCGTGGCGAGCACGTTTCTGGTCAGTCGGTACGTGTTCACAGACGCGAAACAGCTCGATAGCGACGTGCTCGAGGCGATCGACGGCTAACCGGAGGACGAACGGCCAAAACAACGTTCGAGCGCTACGCCGGTGTCTCGAGCACCTATGCCGGCGCTTCGAGCCCCTCGTACGCCTCGATCGGCTCTCGAATCTCGTCGGGGAGCGGCGACGGCCGTTTCGAGTCGGCGTCGATATGGACCATCGTCGTCTCGGCCGTCGCGGCCACGTCGTCGCCGACGCGAATCTCGTACTCCATCGTGCAACTCGAGTCGCCCAGTCGGCCGATTCGGACCGAGATTTCGGGATCGTCGCCCTTGAGGATCGGCCGTCGGTAGTCGATCTCGAGGTTCGCGATGACGAACGAGATGTCCTCGGCGGCGATGCCGCCGACCTCCTCCAGATAGTCCGTGCGGGCGACCTCCAGATAGCTCGCGTAGACGGCGTGGTTGACGTGATTCAGCGGATCGAGGTCGCGATACTGGACGGGGACCGAAACGGTAAACGGATGGTTCATTGTGTGTCCGTAACCGGCTGATACAAAAGAGAGCTATGGTTCTGGCAATCGGCCCGCCGTCGTGCGGATATCCGAGTTGCTGTCGGCCGACGATATGCTCTACTCGTACAGCCGCGCGTGGGCCGTACAGAACTGCGGATCGCGCAACTGGGCGTCGATCAGTTCCTCGTGATAGTGCGCGTTGTAGAGCCGACACACCTCGCGGTCGCAGAACGATTCGCCCGTCTCGAGGTAGTGGTACGCCTGCAGGACGTAGCCGCACAGCGCGTCGGTTGTCCGGGGGTCGTCCTCGATCAGGAAGTCGCCCTCGACCTGATTCTCGAGCACCTCTCGCGGCGGCGTATCGCCGGAGAGCATGGCGTGACGCTGCTTTTCCTTGTAGTATTCCTCGGGCTTGGCGGGTGCCTCGTAGAGTCCGGGCACCGACACCAGCGCGGGCTGGCCGAGGACGTTCACCCGCTTGTGCCAGCGGCCGTCGTGGTCCCCCCAGGTGCCGATCGCCCGATCCAGAACCGGGACGTGCAGCGTCTCGAGGCCGCGCTCGTCGGTCGGCAGCGCGCTGTTGAGCGCCCGCTGAACCTGCAGGCCATCGTAGAGCACGCCGCCCTCGCGCTCGGGGTTCTCGAGGGCGCGTTCCTCGTACCGGACGATCCCCAGCATCGTGTTGCCGGTGCTGCGGTCGTAGGGTGAACTCACCCGCGCCTGGGCGAACTGTTCGGCGAGGGCGTCGGTTCGGTGGACGTCGAGGAAGCGGTCGCGAACCGTTATCGACGCGTCGATTCGGGGCTCGAGCCAGTCGCCGATTTCGTCCGCCTCGACGACGGTCGAGGGGGCGCGATAGAGGATGACGCTATCGACCATGTATTCGCTAGTCGTACCACTCGGTGAAACGTTTGCGGTCGCGGATCGGTCGTTCGAGCGACGGCCTCGAGTGGGGCCTAGAGATCCAGAAACGACGGTCCGTTCACGTCTGCGTCCTCGGCCTCGCGCCACGAGTGTTCGGGCTCCCAACCGAGTTCCTGCCGGGCCTTCGCCGTCGAAAAGGCCGACTGCTCGCCCTCGAGATCACACGCTGCTGGCAGGTCGCCGAAGACGGTCTCGATCACGTCTCCGGTCTCCCGACCGAGGTAGTTCTCCGCGGCTATCGCGTGATACGCCTCGTGGCCATCGATATCGGCCTCGAGGGCGGCGTCGACGATCGAGACGACGTCGCGGACGTCGACGTACGACCAGAAGTTGCCGCTCGGGTCGGCCGTCTCGGGATCGAACGCGGCGTTGCCGTCGGTCGCCCGATACTCGCCGGGGTACTGAATCCACGAGGGCCGAATCGAGGCGACCGAAATCCCGTGCTTGCGGACCGTCTTCGCGGCCAGTTCCTCGCCGACGAGTTTCGAGGTCCCGTAGCCGTCTTCCGGGCGCATCGGGTGGCTCTCGTCGATCGGCAGGGAGTCCGGAAGGAACGGCTCTGCCGCGAACGGCATCCCGTAGAGGCTCTCGCTCGAGGCCCAGATCACGTCCGCACCGGCCCGCCCCGCCGCTTCGAAGACGTGGTAGGCGCTCGAGACGTTGGTCAGGAACGTTTCGGTGCCGGTCGTGATTCCCATGCGCGGAATTCCCGCGAAGTGGATCACCGCGTCCGGTTCGGGGTCGAGGACGGCCTCGAACGCCTGTCCCTGCTCGGTGAGGTCGGCTTCGAGGAAGGTCGCGTTATCCCGCTCGCGGGGCGGTCGCTCGAGGTCGATTCCGATCACCTCGTGGCCGGCATCCGCGACGTGATCGACGATCCAACTACCCGCACCGCCGGTCGCACCGGTGACGACGAGTTTCATGGTCGAACGCTGCTCGCGGGTCGCGAAAACGGTGTGGATTTCCGCACGCTGACGGCGACGACGAGAACAGGCGGTTCGAACGTCTCGAGCGAGGGTGGATACCAAGATTTACGATTGGTCTCGAGAAATCGCGGCACATGTCAGCTATAGCGTACGATTTCGCGCTTCTCGTCTCGTCTAGTACTGCCGAAACACTGGCAACGGTCGCGGTGTTCGCCGCGGTCGGGGCGATCGTCGTGCTACGGATCATCGTCGACTTCGAACGACTTCACGCGCTCGCGAGTTCCGGCGAGTCGTCGTCCCAGCCATCGAAGATCAACTGTCCGTCGTGTGGCGCTCGAACGACAGCCGACGGCGTCTGTGACTACTGTGCGGAACCGTTGACCGACGATTCTCCGGACGGTAGCTGGACGGACGAGACCCGCTGGTCGTGAGTCGGGCGCAAAAAATTCGAGACCGCGAGTCGGCGTCGATCAGTCGTCGGCGGGCGCGGCGCGGCTGGTGAGTTCGACGGGTTCGGCGTCGACCTCGAGTTCGTCGAGCGCGACCTGGGCGGCGCGCTTGCCCGAGACGAGCATGGCACCGAAGGTCGGCCCCATGCGCGGGAGGCCGTAGGTCGTCGCGGTGGCCATCCCGGTGGCGATCAGGCCGTCGTGGACGAGACCGGTGTGCTCGACGACGGCGTCCTCGGACTTGCCGACCCACATCGAGTCGTGGCCGGGCGAGTCGTGGCCGGGCGCGCCGTAGCTGTCGTCGCCGGTCTGGTCCATGCCGGTCGCCGACTCCTCGGCGTCGCCGATGCCGGGCGCGTCGAGGACGCCGCGCTCGTCGAGTTTCTTGACGGCCATCGCGTCGTGGCCCGTCGCGTCGATAACGAGATCGGCCTCGACCGCGATCGGGTCGACGCAGGTGATCTCGCGGGGCAGCGCGTGGACCGGCGTCCAGTTCATGACGATGCCGCCGACGCGGTGGTTCTCGCGGATGACGATATCCGTGAACTCGGTCATGTTCTGCATCTTCGCGCCGGCGTCGCAGGCGGCCTTGATGAGGCCGGAACAGGCTTCGGGGCCGTTGGCGACGTAGAGCCCCTCGCTGTCCTGGGACTGCTTGTAGGAGACGTCGAGTTCGTCGAGCACCTGCTGTGCGGGGTCGCGGACGGTCACCTTGTTCATCAGGAACCCGCCGAGCCAGAACCCGCCCCCGAGGTAGTTGTTCTTCTCGACGACCATGACCTTCACACCGCGCTCGGAGAGTTCCTTCGCGGCCGTCAGCCCCGAGGGGCCGCCCCCGACGATGATGACGTCCGAGTCGGAGAAGTCCATGAACTCCTCGGTCCACTCCTGTCCGATTGCGCGCGTTACGTCGGCTTCGCCGACCTGACTGAACTGTTCGAATTCGCTCATACAACTGGGTGGTAGGACCCTGTGGTGAAAAGTCTGTCGTGCTGTCCGCCGGCCGAACGTTCAATGTACATAGTAGTTAGTGGAAAACACAACGGACGAACGGCGACCATCGACAGATCCGGGCATCCACCGGCGTACTCGAGTCCAGTCGACACGCTGGGACCCGAACGCTGAAGGCTCGGCCTCGTCTATACCAGACAGATGGATCGTCGTGCGTTTCTCGCGTGTGCCGCTCTCGTGCCACTGTCGGGGTGTCTCGAGTTCCTCGAGGACAATGGCGAGGAGATCACCGAACCCGGCGACGTCGAGATCGTCTGGGCCGACCTCGTTCGCGACAATATCGGTACCGACGACGAGCGGGTTGTGGTCTGGGGAGCGGTCAGGAACGTCGGTGATCGAACGCTCTCCTACCTCGAGATCCGAGCGACGTTCTTCGACGAGGAGGGGGAGGAACTCGAGTCCGTCATCGAGAACGTCGATGCGGACGTTTCGTCGGGCGAGGAGTGGCCGTTCGATATCGAGTTTCCCAGGTTCGGCGAGGACGCAGCGGCGGTCACGACGTACGAACTCGAACCGGCAACGGGGGTCTGATCGTTACGCGCATGGAGTGGACGTACCGAACGCGCTCGCTTACGGGTCACTCGGGTGAGCCGCGAGCAGTCGATACCGCGACGAGCGGGCGGGAGGGGTGGTCGGCGTGACCGACGGCGATCCGGATCGCGACTCGGGAACCGACCGCGATCCCAGTCGCGACGCGGGTGGCGATTCCGACCGCGACGCTGGTTCCGAACCCGACCGTGACACCGGTGTTGGTCCCGACCGGGATTCGGATGCCGGACTCGGTCTCGGTGCAGAGTCCGATTCCGAGACGACGTCAGACCCGGACCACGACGAAGGAATCTCGACGCTCGCGAAACAGGGGAGCATCACGTTCGTCGGAAACGTCATCAACGGCGCGCTCGGGTTCGCGATCGTCATGCTGATGACCCGATTCGTCAGCCCCTCGGTCTACGGGCTGTTCGTGCTGGCGACGTCGGTCATCCTGTTCATGCAGGTGTTCGCGAACCTCGGCCTGCCGCTGGCGATCGACTACTTCGTGCCGCAGTACTTGGAAGACGGCGAGCACGGGAAAGCCAAAGGCGTGATCGTCCAGGTGACCGCCACCGTGCTGATCACGTCCTCGCTGGTCGCCTTCGCACTCGCCGTCAGTGCCTCGTACATCGCCGAACTCTTTCAGGAGCCTGCGATGGGCGTCGGCCTCCTCCTGCTCTCGGTGACGATCCCGATGCTCGCGATCTACAACGTCCTGTTGACCTCCTACTACAGCATCAAGAAGCTCCAGTACCGCGTCATCATGCGCGATCTGGTCCGGCCGATCGTCCGCTTTACCGTCACCGCGGGGCTCTTGCTCGTCGGATACGGGCTGCTCGGACTGATCACCGGCTACGTCGTCGGCCTGTTCGTCGCGATCACGATCGGCGCAGCCGTCTTCGTCTACAAGGCCTGGAACCTCCTGACGGCCGATATCGAACTCGTCGCACCGGGGCCGCTCGTCAAGTACTCCCTCCCGCTGGCGATGACCAGCGTCGTCTTCGTCCTGATGGGCCACGTCGACTACTTCGTCCTCGGCTTCTTCCTCGACTCGGACGACGTCGGCATCTACCGCGTCGGCTACATGCTCGGCTCGGGACTGATGATCATCTTCAACTCGTTGTCGCCCGTGTTCAAGCCGCTGATCGCCGAGACGCGGGACGACATCGATCTGGTCGAAGAGCGGTTTCGGATCATGGCCCGCTGGATCGCCGGTATCACCCTCCCGATCGCGATCTTCCTCTCGCTGGGCGCGAGTTCGTACCTCGCGGTGTTGTACACGCCCCAGTACTCCGAAGCGAGCGCCGTCGTCGCGCTGCTCGCCGTCGCGTTCCTGTTCAACGTCACGTTCGGCGGTCCCGACGGCTCACTGTTACAGGGGCTGGGCTACTCGCGGGTCGTCTTCGGAAACACCCTCGTCCTCTTCGGCACGAACTTCCTCGTCTCGTTCACGCTCGTGCCCTTCGTCGGGATCGAAGGGACGGCGATCGGATCGGCGACGGCGCTCTTCCTCGTCGGCGGCATGACTCTCGTCGAGATCTACTACTTCGACGGCATCCACCCCTTCACCCGGGACTTCGCCAAAATCGTCGGTTCCGGCGTTCCCGCGGCTATCGCCGGCGCACCGATCGTCTACCTCCTCGAGTCGGACACGATCATCGTCGCCGTGCTCCCGGTCGTCGTCGTCGGCACGTACCTGCTCACCCTAATCGTGACGGACGCCTTCACCGACGCGGACGCGCAGATGGCCGCCGAGTTCAGTCCCACGCTCAGAAAGTGGATTCCGAGCAGGTAGTCGCCGACTCACGGCGTCAGCATCACCTTGATGCAGTCGTCGTCCTTGTTGTTGAACGTCTCGTACAGCTCCGGCCCGTCCTCGAGCGACGCCTGATGCGTGAGGACGAACGAGGGGTCGATCTCGCCGGATTCGATCTTCTCCATCAGCGGGTCGAGGTAGCGCTGGACGTGCGTCTGTCCGGTCTTCACCGTCAGCGCTTTGTTCATCAACGGACCGAGCGGGACGTTGTCCCCTTCGCGGAGATAGACGCCCGGAACCGAGAGCGTCCCGCCCTTCCGACAGCACTTGATCGCCTGCCGGAGGACGTGAACCCGGTCGTCTTGCAGCCGCATCTCCTGTTTGACCTTCTCGGTGACTCCCTTGAGGCCCGTGCCGTGTGCCTCCGTCCCGACCGCGTCGATACACCGGTCCGGTCCGCGACCGCCCGTCATCTCCATCAGCCGATCGTAGACGTCTTCGTGCTCGAAATTGATGGTCTCGGCGTCGCCGTGGCTGCTCGCCATCTCCAGGCGTTCCGGTACGCGGTCGATCGCGACCACTTGATTCGCGCCGAACATCCAGGCGCTCTGGATGGCGAACTGACCCACCGGGCCACAGCCCCAGACCGCGACCGTATCGTCCGCCTCGATATCGGCGTTCTCGGCGGCCATGTATCCCGTCGGGAAGATGTCCGAGAGGAAGAGCACCTGCTCGTCCGGCAGGTCGGAGTCGACGGTGATGGGGCCGACGTCCGCGTACGGAACCCGCAGATACTCCGCCTGACCGCCGGCGTAGCCGCCCAGCAGGTGCGAGAAGCCGAGCAGTCCCGCCGGCGAGTGGCCCATCGCCTTCCTGGCGATTTCGGCGTTCGGATTCGAGTTGTCGCACAGCGAGTACAGCTCCTCCCCGCAGAACCAACACGAGCCACAGCTGATCGTAAAGGGGACGACGACGCGGTCGCCGACCTCGAGCGTCTCGACCTCGCTGCCGACCTCGACGACCTCCCCCATCGGCTCGTGACCGAGCACGTCGCCCTCTCGCATCCCGGGCATGTAGCCGTTGTAGAGGTGGAGGTCGGAGCCGCAGATGGCGGTGGCCGTGATCTCGATGATCGCGTCGGTCGGGTTGGCGATTTCCGGCCGGGGGACCTCGTCGACGCGGACGTCCTGTTCGCCGTGCCAGGTGAGGGCCTTCATCGGTTCCCTCCGTACTGGTCGGCCGTTCGATCTCCGCTTCCTGCGGTCCATCGGCGACGACTCCGATCCCGCCGGGGAACCTCGACGCGACGGTGTACGGAACGCGACGACGGTCGTATCGCGAGTGTGTCGGTCATTACACAAACCCGTTAGCAACGAACAGTCAAGCGGCGAGTAAAGGTAGCACCTGCCTCTGCAACGACTTCGGGCCTCGAGTCGCCGTCTCCGGCTCGAACGGGCTACGGCCTCACCGGTTCTCCTCTCCCGGTCCGTGACTTTCGTCCCCGCTGACCGCTCGAGGGGCGTCCCGACTCGAGGACCGGTCCCGAGATCCACCCGTCTCGTCCGCTGGTGCCTGGTCCTCGCCGATGACGCCCTCCGTCCACGTCCCCAGTCGGAACCAGCCGACGGCGACGACGAAGGAGGCAACCATTCCGAACGAGTACGCCCACCAGATGCCCTCGATGCCCCACTCGAGGCCGCCGACCTCGAGGCCGAAGACGGGAACCGTCACCGTCCAGGCGAAGGCGAGCACGAGCGCGACGGGGACCCGGAAGATCCACCGCGAGAGGAAGGAGAGCACCATCGCCTCGCGGGTGTTGCCGGCCCCGCGAAACGCCCCCTGGATGACCATCACACCCGCGAAGAGCGCCCAGAAGGGGGCCATGATCCGCAGGAAGACGACGCCTTCGGCGATCACGTCGGGATCGGCGACGAAGATCCGCATGGCCTGTGCCGGGAAGGCGATCAGCACGGCAGCGACGGCGGCGATCAGGACCATCGTTCCCGCGGTCGCCGTTCGCGCGACGGCCGCTGCCCGGTCCGGCGTCTTGGCCCCGAGATTCTGGCCGACGCCGGTCGCCGTCGCGTTGCCGACGGCCCCCGAGACGGCCCAAGTGACCGACATCAGTCGGACGCCGATCCCGTATGCCGCCGTCGGGTTCGCCCCGAAGCGAGCGACGAAGCCGGCCATCGCGACCGACGCGAAACTGCGCGCCCAGCCGTCGATCGTCGAGGGGTAGC
Organism: Natronorubrum halobium; assembly: GCF_051351675.1. Taxonomy (NCBI): domain Archaea; kingdom Methanobacteriati; phylum Methanobacteriota; class Halobacteria; order Halobacteriales; family Natrialbaceae; genus Natronorubrum; species Natronorubrum halobium. The sequence continues at coordinate 2,635,470 of NZ_CP195595.1, read as the reverse complement.
CGATGTCGACCAACTGCTTCAGGATCCCGACGTCGGGTGCGAGGTCCTCGAGTCGCAGGCGGACGCCGTACCGCCCGTCGAGGAGGATGTACACGCCGGCGACGGTGGCGAAGCCGCGGGCGACGAACGTCGCGACGGCGGCCCCGCGGGTGCCCATCTCGGGGAAGGGGCCCCAGCCGAGGATGAGGAACGGGTCGAGGACGACGTTGATCCCGGCGGAGACGAAGACGAGCCACATCGCCGTCTTCGTGTCGCCGGCGCCCTGTAAGGAGGATCGGAAGGCGAAGAAGAGGAACGTCAGCGGCAGCGCGAGGAAGATCACTTCGATGTAGGCGAGCGCCTCGACGAACACCTGATCGCGCGCGCCGATCAGCGCGAGCAGGGGGCGTCGGAAGTAGAGGCCGACGGCCGCGAGGACGCTCGAGACGGCCAGCGTGAGCAGGATCGTCTGACCGACCACCTTGTCGGCCATCCGGTCGTCGTCGGCACCGACGTACTGGGAGACCAGCGCGATGGTCGCCGCGGTGATCCCCATCGCCGTCGAGACGAACATCCACGAGAGGGGAAACATGAGCGAGACGGCGGCGACGGCCTCGCTGCTGACGCGGCCGACCCAGAACATGTCCGCGAGGTTGTAGAACGTCTGGAGCAGGTTGCCGAGGACCAGCGGCCACGCGAGGTGTACCAGTTTGGGGGGGATCGCCCCCGTCGTCATATCGACGCGCTTGCGTTGTGAATCCGTTTCTGCCACGGTCTCGTTTCGTTCGTCCCTCTCCCGGATCCGTGAAAAGGGCTCGGCTCTCGGGGTGGGTTGCCGGCTCCGTCGGACACCGCCGGAGGCCGCTCGTTGCCGGCCGTAGAACCGTCCGCGTCCTTCTCACTCGCTCGGAACGGTCCACAACTGTTATGGGAGTAATCCCCGACCCTCCCCCATGGGACGATACGGAAACCTCGACTATTCCTTCCTGACCAAAGCCGGGTTCCTCGTCGGAGTGAGCCTGTTCGCACTCGGTGCGGGCGGCGAACTGCTCGGTTCCCTCCTGTTCGGGACGCTTCCCGCGTGGGAACACACGCTGTTCGTCTCCGCCGAAGCGATCGGACTCGTCACCGCCTTCTTCTCGCCGTGGATCTTCGGCGTTCTCCTCCCGCTTACGGAGTAGCGCGATCCGTCGCGGCGGTACCGAAATCGGAACGGACGGTGTACTTCGGTGACGGACAGTACCCGAGTTCGAGTCAAGAACAGTATTCGATCGTTCAGAAGGGTGAGTTATGGCTCGCGAGTCTCCGGATAGCAATTGCTGAACGTTCACGAATAGTGATGGAAACTTCCGAATTTTTGTGAGTCGTATACGGGGGAACGATCGCTTAACGCTCGTTTTCGCTTCGAAGGCTTCGTGACAGACGATCTTTCAATCCGTCCCGTCCCTGGAACATCATCCAGTTTATAGTGAGATAAAACCCCGTGTATAAAATTCAGTACATTTATACTCGAGGGTATGGCATTCGTTCTCGTCGATGTTTGAGAAACAATTACAACAAACATACTCAGAACCGAGTCGGCGGCAGTTCCTCGGCGGCGTGACGGCGGCGTTGGCCGCCGCAGCCTACACGCGGGCGGTGCCCCGAGACGTCGCGGCACAGGTGACCGACGGCGACGACGCTGCGGTCCAGCGGGTCAGTTCGCCGGACGGCTCGATTTCGGTGACGGTGGACGTTTCGGACGGGACGCCGAGCTACGAGGTCGCGTTCGACGGGACGACGTACATCGAGTCGTCGACCGTCGGGTTCGACTTTCGGAACCAGCCGACGTTCGGAGCCGCGGCGGGCGGTACCGCGGGAACCGAACTCGAGGTCACCGGGAGCGACCGAAGCGCCGAGACGGAGCAGTGGGATCCCGTCTGGGGCGCGTACGACAGCGTCTCCGCCGAGTACAACGCCCTCGTCCTCGGGGTCGAAGAGACGGCCGATCCGGACCGATCCGCCAACCTCGAGCTTCGTGTGTTCGACGACGGGCTGGGCTTTCGGGTCGTCTTCGACGACAGCTTCGCGAGCAACAGCGAGCGGGCCGTCCTCACCGCGGAGAACACCGGCTTCGAGTTCGCCGACGATTACACCGCGTGGTGGATCGCGAACGAGGTCACTAACCCCCGCTTCGAACAGGAGTACGTCGAGACGGCGCTCAGCGAGATACCGGGCGGCTCGCGAGAGACCCGACCGACGGACACACCGGTTCGCAACGGCGCACACACGCCGCTGACGGTGCAGGCGGACGACGGCGACGCCTACCTGAGCGTTCACGAGTCGGACCTGGAGGACTACGCGTCCGCAACCCTCGCACCGCAGGACGACGAGGGTGGCACCGCGTTCACCACGGAACTGACGCCGCTTCCCGACGGGACGAAAGCGTCGCTCGAGTTGCCGAACGCGACGCCGTGGCGGACGATCCAGATCGGTCGGCGACCGGGGGACCTGATCGAGTCACAGCTGATCCCGCTGTTGAGTTCGGAGCTAAAGGAGTCGGTACTACCGACCGTCGACGGCGAACCCGACACGGACTGGATCGAGCCGCGAAAGTACCTCGGCATCTGGTGGACGATGATCGCCGGCTCCGCTCACTGGGAGTACCGTCCCGACGAGTCGTTCGACAGCCTCGAGGAGGCGGCGGGATACATCCACGGGGCCCGAACCGAGCGCATGAAGCGGTACATGACGTTCGCCGACCGGAACGGCATCGACAGCGTGCTCGTGGAGGGCTGGAACCAGGGCTGGGACACCTACCCCGGCGACGGGACCGGGCTGGAATTCGGCGTCGACGACTCCTACCCCGACTTCGACGTGCGCGAGGTCACCGACTTCGGCCGGAACCTCGAGAACGACGTGGAGATGACGATGCACAACGAGACGGCGGGTGCGGTACCCCACTACGAAGACGCGATTCTGAACGAGACCGTCTTCGGGCAGTACGAGGACGTCGGCATCCGCTCGATCAAGAACGGTTACGTCTCCGACGAGGGACTCGGTATCGACGGCGACGGCTCCGATCCGACCCACAACCAGCACAACCAACTCGCCGTCAATCACCACCGGCTCGTCATCGAAGCCGCCGCGGCGAACCGCCAGCTGCTCGAGATCCACGAGGGGATCAAACCGACCGGGGAGATCCGGACCTACCCCAACGTGGCCAACCGCGAAGTCGTGAAGGCCCAGGAGTTTGACGGTTTCGATCAGCTGAGTTCAAACGTCGGCGCGGACCACCACGTCACGCTGCCGTTCACGCGAAATCTGGCCGGTCCGGTCAGCTTCCAGCCCGGGATCTTCGACGTCACGTTCACCGACGACCGCGGCGATCGGATCCAGACGACGCGAGCGAAACAGCTCGCGATGTACGCGAACTACCTCAGCGGGCTGCAGATGGTCGCCGACCGCGTCGAGGCCTACGTCGACGAGACGCTCGAGGTCGGCGAGTGTCTCCAGGCGGCGTCGGGCGATATCGACGGCTTCGTCACGCTCGACGAGTGGCGCAACGCCTTCGGAACGAACTACGTCGCGATCGACCCGAACCGCGTGCCGTCGGGCTCGTCGGTCTCGTTCACCGTCCGGGACGCCGACGCGGGCACGTACGATCCACCTCCGGTACGCGGCCGCTCCCGAGGACAACGCGCCTCGAGTGGTCGACGCCGGCGAGCCACAGGCGACCCTGCGGGTCAACGATTCGACGCGGACGATCAATCCCAAATTCACGGCGTACTGGGACCAGTGGGAGGTGTACACGACGACGGTTGATCTCGACGATGGCGACAACGAGATCGCGATCGAACTCCGGTACGACGATTCGGGAGACGAGTTCGAGGGCGACGTCGGCGGCTTCAATTGCAATACCGTCGGGATCAGCGAGGTCGACGCGCCCTCTCCAGTTCCAGCCGAGTACGAGGGTTACACGCCTGAGAACGAGAACTTCGACGCGAAACCCGAGTTCGAGTTCATCGAGTCCGTCCCCGCTGCCGGCTGGGACGAGACGACCGTCGTCGACTCGCAGATCGGCGATTACATCGTCACCGCCCGACGGAAGGACGACGAGTGGTACTTCGGTGCGATGACCGACGAGGGCGGACGTGCGATCGACGTTCCACTGGACTTCCTCGCGCCGGGCGAGTCCGGTACCGCAGGCCGAGGCAACGGCCCCAAGGGGCCCACGTACGTCGTCGAGATCTACTCGGACGGCCTCGGCGGCGGCTACGAATCCGACCCCGAGACCGTCAGGATCGACCGGGCCGTCGTCGACCCGAACACGACGGTACTCGCCTCGATGGCCCGCAGCGGCGGGACGGCGATCCGACTCCGACGGGCGACCGGACGGGAACGCGAGGAGCTCCCGACCTACGAGCGACCGACACAGGATCTCAGCTACAGTATCGACGAGGAGGCGGGGCCGGGCGAGCCGTTCATTACGGCAACCGGCTCGAACGACGGCGCGTTCGTCGGCGGGACGACGGTCGCCATCGAGGTCGACGGCGACCGCGTAACCGTCGACAACGTCCGACTCTCGCCGGGCGCGACCGACGAGACGTTCGAGTTCGGGTACGCGATCACGTCCGTCGGCACCTACGACGTCGTCCTGCGCGATCCGGACGATGGGCGCGTCCTCGAGTCGGCAACGGTCACCGTCGCACCCGGCGACGTCGTCGCCGAGTTCGGCGATCCGCAGGGCGACGACTACGGTCCCGGCGAGTACACCTATCCGACCAGCGACGACTTCCGCGACGGCGTGTTCGATCTGCGCTCGTTCGGCGTCTACGAGTCGGACACCGACTACCTGTTCGCCCTCGAGGTCGAGGAACTCTACGACGTCTTCGGCGGCGAGTTCTCGCCCCACTACGTCGTCGTGTACCTCCGCGATCCGTCCCGGGAAGGCGGTCGAACGACCGAGGTCGGCGACCTGGCGATCACCGCCGAATTCGAATCCGAGTGGCACTACCGCATCGCCGCGAGCGGGTTCGAGTCGACGCTCGTCGACGCCAGCGAGACCGAACTCGGATCGCCGGAGACGCTCGTCGACCTCGAGACCGATACGGTCATCCTCTCGGTCGAGAAGGACGCGCTGGACGTCGACATCGCGAACGCCGAGGTCGTCCCGGTGGTCGGCTCCGAGGACTTCGGCGCGTTCCGTCCGGTCGAGGTCGAGGCCGGCGGCTACACCTTCGGCGGGGCGCGGGCGGACGCGGTCGAGAACGCTCCGCGCGTCATCGACCTCCTGACGCCGCCGGGTGTCGACCAGTCCGACGCGCTCGACTACGACGCGGACTCCCTGGCGTCGATTCCGTTCACACCGCTGTAAGGGCAGGTTTTCGTCGAGTTCCCTGCCCCTCGAGTGCCCCCAGCGTGTCGGTCTTCGAGAAATCCGAGAGTCTCCCATCACTCGGATGAATTATTCTTGGCTATCACTTATCCGTGGTCATTGTGTACATATCTCATGGACGTGATCGACTCCATCGAACGTCTTTTTCAGACGGTTTACAGGGGACCGGTCAAGCGAGCGGCGCACGCGACGGGGATCAACGAGTGGCTCGAGTGGGGGCTCTGGACGGGGTATCAGACGATCAACGGCGGGACGAAGACGCTTCGAGTCGGCGACGAAACGGCGACCTTTGCGGTCCCGACGCGCTCGGCACTTAGCGTCCTGAGCGTCGCAGAGACGGTCGAACGACCGATCTATCGCGACCTGATGGCGTACGTTCGACCGGACGACGTCTTCTGGGACGTCGGCGCCAACGCCGGGACGTACAGCTGTTTCGTCGGCTCGCAACTGCGCGATGGCGACGGCCAGGTCGTCTCGTTCGAGCCGTATCGGCCGAACGTCTCCCTGTTAAAACGGAACCTCGACGCGAACGACGTCGACGCGACCGTCGTCCCCATTGCGCTCGGAGACGACGACGGAACAGTCGAGATAGCGCTTCGCTACGACGACGAACCGGGCACACAGGAACACACGATGGCAGAGCGGTACCGCGAGTCGACGGCCGTCGTCGATACGACCGAGATACTCGTTCGGCGCGGCGACACCCTGATCGAGACCGGCGAACTCCCGTCGGCGACGGTGCTGAAGATCGACGTGGAGGGTGCAGGGCCGGACGTCCTCGCGGGCCTCGAGTCGACGCTTTCGAACGGTCCCTGTCGACGGCTCTACGTCGAACCCCACGGCAACGTCGACGAACTCGAGTCGATGCTGGCCGAATTCGGCTTCGATGTCACGCGGGAGTACCTCGGCCGGCATCGAACGGGCAGGAATCCGATTCTCGTCGCCACGCGGACGCCCGCGGCAGACGTCTCGTCACCGGTCTCTCGGCTCATCCGACGCGGACAGGAGGTGCATCCGTCCCTCCCGTAGTGGCAGTCGTCGGGTCACCAGATCTGGTCCTCGCGCACGCGCAACCGCTCGAGCGCACACGCCTACGGCGCACGCACACCCGCGCTGTCGGCGGGTTTTCGGCGAAAGCGTTATCAGATCCTCAGTCGTACCGGCCGACAATGCAGACCACTCGCCCGCACAAGCTGGCACCGACCGCTCGAGGAGGTGAGCCGTCGTGGAACTGATAATCACGGAGAAGAACAACGCCGCGCGACGGATCGCCGACATCCTGAGCGGTGGCACGTACGACTCGAGTCGCGAGAAGGGCGTCAATGTCTACGAGTGGGGCGGCAAGCGCTGCGTGGGGCTGTCGGGCCACGTCGTCGGCGTCGACTTCCCCGCCGAGTATTCGGACTGGCGGGACGTCGAACCCGTCGAACTCATCGACGCGTCGGTCGAGAAGACGGCCACGAAGGAGAACATCGTCGCGACGCTGCGCATCCTCTCGCGGAAGGCTACTCGCGTGACGATCGCGACAGACTACGACCGCGAGGGCGAGTTGATCGGCAAGGAGGCCTACGACATCGTCCGCGACGTCGACGCAGACGTCCCGATCCAACGAGTCCGGTTCTCCTCGATCACGGAGAACGAGGTGCAGAACGCCTTCGACGAACCCGACGACCTCGACTTCGATCTCGCGGCCGCCGGCGAGGCTCGCCAGATCATCGACCTCATCTGGGGGGCCGCGCTGACGCGGTTCCTCTCGCTCTCCGCCGGCCAACTCGGCAACGACTTCATTTCCGTCGGCCGCGTGCAGTCGCCGACGCTCAAGCTGATCGTCGACCGCGAACGCGAGATCGAGGCGTTCGACGCCGAGACGTACTGGGAACTGTTCGCCGACCTCCGGAAGCGTAATGCGGGCGACGACCCGGTCACGTTCGACGCGCAGTACTTCTACCGCGATGAGGACGATAACGAGGCCGAACGCGTCTGGGAGGAGGCCGCCGCGAGCGAGGTCTACGAGACCCTCGCCCAGCGCGACAGCGCGACGGTCGTCGACGTCAACCGCCGAACGCGGACGGACACGCCCCCGACGCCGTTCAACACGACCCAGTTCATCCGGGCGGCGAGCGCGATCGGCTACTCGGCGAAACGGGCGATGTCGATCGCCGAGGACCTCTACACGGCCGGTTACATCACCTACCCGCGGACCGACAACACCGTCTATCCCGACGATCTGGACCCCGAGGAACTGCTCGACGACTTCGTCGGCCACCCTACCCTCGGCGAGAGCGCCGAGTCGCTGCTCGAGGCCGACGAGATCACCCCGACGGAGGGTGACGAGGAGACGACCGACCACCCCCCGATCCACCCGACGGGCGAGATTCCGGCCCGCGGCGACGTGAGCGACGACGAGTGGGAGATCTTCGAACTCGTCGTGCGCCGGTTCTACGCGACGGTCGCAGCGGCGGCCATCTGGGAGCACCTCAAGGTCGTCACCGAGGTCGACGACTACCGGCTCAAGTCCAACGGCAAGCGCCTCGTCGAAGCGGGCTACCACGACGTCTATCCCTACTTCAACAGCACCGAGAACTTCGTTCCGGACGTCGACGAGGGCGAGGAACTCGACCTCTCGGCGGTCGAACTCGAGGAGAAGGAGACCCAGCCGCCGCGCCGATACGGCCAGTCGCGGCTCATCGAGACGATGGAGGATCTCGGGATCGGGACGAAATCGACCCGCCACGACATCCTCGAGAAACTGTACGATCGCGGCTACGTCGAGAGCGATCCGCCGCGACCGACGCGACTCGCGATGGCCGTCGTCGGAGCCGCCGAGGACCACGCCGACCGCGTCGTCAGCGAGGAGATGACGGCCCAGCTCGAGGCAGACATGGACGCCATCGCGAGCGGCGAAGCGACGCTCCAAGACGTTACAGACGACTCCCGGCACATGCTCGAGGAGATCTTCGCCAACCTCGCGGAGTCGCGCGAGGAGATCGGCGACCAACTGCGCAAGTCGCTCAAGGACGACAAGCGGCTGGGTCCGTGCCCCGAGTGCGGCGAGGACCTGCTGGTCCGGCGCAGTCGCCACGGCTCGTACTTCGTCGGCTGCGACGGCTACCCGGACTGCGAGAACACGCTGCCGCTGCCCTCGACGGGCAAGCCGCTGATCATGGAGAGCGAGTGCGAGGACCACGGGCTGAACGAGGTCAAGATGCTCGCCGGCCGGCAGACGTTCGTTCACGGCTGCCCGCTCTGCAAGGCCGAGGACGCCGGTGAGGGGCCGATTCTGGGCGTCTGTCCCGACTGTGGAGACGAACACGACGGCGAACTCGCCGTCAAGACCCTCCAGAGCGGCTCGAGACTCGTCGGCTGTACGCGCTATCCCGACTGCGAGTACTCGCTGCCGCTGCCCCGACGCGGCGACATCGAGGTCACCGACGAGCGCTGCGAGGAACACGAACTGCCCGAACTCGTCGTCCACAGCGGTGACGAGCCCTGGGAACTGGGCTGTCCGATCTGTAACTACCAGGAGTTCCAGGCCCGCGAGAGCGAGACCGGCTCGGATCTCGAGGCGCTCGAGGGCGTCGGCGCGAAGACGGTCGAGAAACTCGCCGACGCGGGCATCGAGAGCCTCGACGACCTGACCGACGCCGACGCGGACGTCGTCGCGGAGGACGTCGACGGCGTCAGCGCCGATCGCGTCCGGTCCTGGCAGGCGAACGCTTGAGACGCTCGCGACGGACCCGTCTCGGAACGGTCGACCGATCGCCACGTCCCTATTTGCCGCCGTCAGCATCGGTATCGCCGGTTTAGCGACCCGTTGGAAACCAGTCACTCAGAGATAGAATTAACTTGGTGTGTCCGTATGCACAACTATCTGCGCGACGACGTGTGTCTCGCTCACGCGCGTCGTGACACGGGTGCTACATATGACTGGGCAAGACACGACGCCGACCGACCTCCGACTGGACGAACAGGGCGACGGGATCGAAGTCACCGTCGGAATCACGCAACTCGAGGCCTTTCTGACGGCCGAGGATCCCGAGGTGCGGGAGTACGCGGCGAAGACGCTGGCGAACGAGGCCGCGGAGCGCCCCGACGACGTTCGGTCGGCCGTCGACGCGCTGACCGACCGCCTCGAAGACGACCCCGCGATCAGGTCCCACGCCGCCGCGGCGCTGTCGGCGCTCGCGGACACCCACCCCGCGGCGATCCGAGACTCGGTACCGGCCCTGACCGAGCGTCTCGAGGGCTCGACGACGATCCGAGCGGACGCGGCCGACGCCCTCGCCGCGGTCGCGGCCGACGAGCCGCGTATCGTCACCGAATCGACCGACGCGCTCGGGGCCCACGTGACCGACGAGAACGAACGCGTTCGCGTCCGCACGACGGACGCACTCGCCGCGGTCGCCGACGCCGACCCCGAGACGGCAGCCGCGGTCGTCGACGAGGTGGCCGAGGCGACCGGCGACGAGACGGCCGCCGTCCGCGAGAACGCGACGGGGATCCTCGCTGCGGTCGCGGCGGAGAGCCCCGAGGACGTACTCGAGACGATTACCCCCCTCGTCGACCGACTCGAGAACGACGCGGAGCGAACCGCCGAGAACAGCCGGACGCAGTCCGGCGACGAGGAGGTCATCAGAGCGAACGCGACGCGTGCGCTTCGGGAAATCGCACTCGAGGAACCAGCGGCGGTCGCGACCGAGGTCGAACCGATCGCCGGCAGGCTCGCGGACGCCCACGTGGAGATCCGAGCCGACGCCGCGGTCGCCCTCGCAGCCGTCGCCGCGGATCGCCCGGACGCGGTCACCGACGTCGTCGAACCGCTCGCGGACCGCCTCGACGACGTCCCCGAGGTTCGCCGCGAAACCGCTCGAGCGCTCCGGGACGCGGCCGAGAGCGATCCCGCCGCGGTCGTTCCGGCCGTCCCGGAACTCGTCGAGCGACTCGACGACTCCCGAGAGGACGTCCGAACGGACGCGGCCGCGGCGCTGTCGGCCGTCGCGTCGGAGGAACCCGCCGCAGTCGACGATGCCGTCGCGCCGCTTGCTAACTGGCTCGAAGAGGGAACGCCGGAGATCCGGAGCCACGGCGTCGCGGCCATCGCGGCCGTCGCGGAAGCCCGACCGACGGCCGTCGAACCCATCGTTATCGACGTCGCGGGCGTCCTCGACGACGATGACGAGATCGTCCGCCTCGACGCGGCCCGCGCCATCGCCGCCGTCGCCGAATCCACGTCGGATCCGGTGCGGCCCGTCGTCTCCGATCTCGCCGATCGGCTCGACGATTCGCACGAACCGGTGCGCCACCACGCGGCCGACGCGCTGAGCGCCATCGCGCTCGAGGCCGGCGAGGCGCAAAGCGCCTCGGAGCACCGAGCGGGGAGCGAAACGACCCGCGAGGCCGGAGACGAACCCAACGTTCCCGCGCTCGTCGACCGACTCGAGGAGGGCGACGAGTGGGTCCGGGGATACGCCGCCCGCGCGCTCGCCGAGGTCGCCAGCGCACAGGTCGCGGACGCCCACCCGGCGGTTCGGTCGCTGTGCCGGCGGCTCGAGGACGACGAAACGCCTGTTCGACGGGCGGCGACGCGGGATCTCGTCACCGTCGCGACCGAGAACCCGGACGACGTCCGCGGCGCCGTCTCGGCGCTCGGCGACCGACTGGGTGACGACGACGCGACCGTCCGGAACAACGCGGCGATCGCGCTCACCCGACTCGCGGAGCGCTATCCGGACGACGTCCGCGAGGCCGACGTGCTGGTGTCGGTGTTCGGCGCGCTCGACGACGCCGACCGAACGATCGAGGCGACCGTCCGGAACGCGCTCTCGACGATCGCTCCCGACGGCGCGGACGGCTGTCGACCACCGGTCGCGGTCGCGGTCGAGGAGACGACCGCCGACGAGGAGCGGGTCCGCGTAGCCGCCTGCGAGGCGCTCGCGACCCTCGGCGTGACCAGCGGCGACGAGACCGAGGCCGTAGTCGACGCCCTCTGTGGACTGCTGGTCGAACCCACGCCGGCCGTTCGCGCCGCGGCGCTGTCCACGCTCGAGACGACGCTCTCGGCCGACGTCGACGCCGAGCCGACGCCGACCGACGCCGTCCTCGAGGTCCTGGCGGCCGGTGACGACCGCGCGGTCGCCGTCGCCGACGCGCTCGCGGACGTCGCCCGGAGCGATCCGGAGCTCGTCGGCGAGGCTGCCAAGCCGCTTCTCGACCGATTCGACGCGGCCGAGGGTGCCGAACGACGCGCGCTCCTGGGCGTGCTGACGACGGTCGTCGAGGCGGGCGACGGCAACCCCGTGACGGGACTCCTGCTCGACCGACTCGAGGCCGACGGGGATCGACGCGCGATCGCCGGCGAGATCGCGCGACTGGCCGCGACGACCCCCGACGACGTCGTCGCCGAACGGGACCGACTGCGCGCCCTGCTCGAGGCCGGTGCGGCGGGAGACGACGCGAGCAGTCAGCCCCAGTCCGGCCACGGCGAGGCGGTTCGCGGCTACGCCGCGCTCGCACTCGGCACGCTCGCGATCACCGGCCACGACGACGGGGACGCGCTCGGATCGGCGCTCGAGCACGTCGACGATCGACTGCTCGACGCCGCCTCGCTCGCCACCGGCGGCGAGACGCCGACCCACACCGACGGCATCAACAACCAGCTCTCGGGGATGGGGCGTCGGCTGGACGGCGACCCGTGGGCGGCCGGACTCGCCCTGCTCGCACTGTCCGTGCTGGCCGACGAATCCGACAGTCTCCGACCGACCGGCGTCGCGAAGATCGCCGCCGGACTCGAGGCCGAGAGTCCGATCGTTCGGGTCACCGCCGGACGCGTCCTCGAGACGATGGCAACGGACGATCCCGCGGGATTCGAGGAGGCGTTCCCGGCGCTGCTCGACGCGCTCGACGATCCCGACGGCGACGTCCGGGCGACCGCGGCCGCAGCGCTGGCCGAGTGCGCCGACTCCGACGGCGGACCCCGACTCGAGGACGCCGGCAGGGACCACGTCGCGCCCCTCCGCGCGTCTCTCGCCGATCCCGACGGCCGCGTTCGCGCCCGTGCAGTCCGAGCGCTCGCGGCGCTCGAGGAGACCGATTCGCTGCCCGTTATCGGCACGCTCACCGACGATCCGGTGCCGACCGTCTCGGAGGCGGCGTCGAACGCGACGACGCGGCTCGAGGCCGCACGGGAGCGTGACGGCGAGGGGAGCGACGAGAGCGACGAGATCGACTGGCCGCAGGTCCGCGCCGGGCCGACGCGATCCGGGCACGTCGCCGGCGACGCGCTCACCCGTCGAGCGAGCGAACGCTGGCGGGTCGACCTCGCGGACGACGTCGACGTCGAGGCCGCGCCGGCGGTCGTCGACGAGACGGTCGTCGTCGGGCGCGACGACGGCAGCGTGAGCGCACTCGCACTCGAGGACGGCCACGAGCGCTGGCGGTTCGAAGCCGGCGGCCCGATCAGAGTCGCGCCGGCGGTCGTCGACGAGACGGTCTACGTCGGCAGCGACGACGGTGCCGTCTACGCGCTCGACGCCGAAACCGGCGAGCGAGCCTGGCGCTACCAGACCGACGGTCGCGTCCGCACCGCACCGGTCGCCGTCGACGAGACGGTCTACGTCGGTAGCGACGCGCTCCACGCGATCGACGCCGAAACCGGCCAGCCCGTCTGGACCGTCGACCTCGAGGGCGAGATCGAACGCGGCCCAGTCGCGGGTCCCACGGTCGCAGACGAGACGGTGTACGTCGCCGCCGGCGAGCGACTGTTCGCGGTCGCGGCCGCCGACGGGAGTCCGCGCTGGGAGACCGCCCTCGAGACCACCGCGGGCGCACCGCCGGCCGTCGGCGACGGAACGGTGTACGTCGTCGCCGGCGAGTCGCTCGTGGCGCTCTCGAGTGCCGACGGCTCGCGCGAGTGCCGGTTCGACACCGGCGGTCGGATCGAGATGCCGCCCGCCGTCGGCGACGGAACGGCCTACGTCGTCAGTTCGGACGCCAGCGTCTACGCCGTCGACACGGAGACGGGAACCGAACGCTGGCGAACCCCCGTCGGCCGGGCGACGACCGGCCCCGTCGCCATCGGCGGGACCGTTTGCGCGGGGCTCGACGACGGAAGCGTCGCCACACTGCGGATCTCGGACGGGTCACAGCTGTGGAACCACGACTGCGGAGAGTCCGTGTCGTCGCTGGCCGTCGCCAGCGGTCGACTGTGCGCCGTCGGCGACACCGGGGTCAGGGTGATCGGCGACTCGAACTCCTCGTTGACGGATTCCATCTCCGGGCTGTTCACGCGGCTCGGCGGTGGAGAGCAGTAGCAAAAACGCTCCGCTCGGCAAATCGCGAGCGACCCAGTTCGAATCCCATCCCGACAGTTCTCGACCGCGCGACGGTGTCCGTTCGCACAGTCGACTGCGAGAGCGGAGAACTGAACGACCAAGTACCGCTCGCACGTCTGGACGGCCATGAGCGACGAGCGCGAACGGTGGAACGAGAAGTACAGTCGCGTCGAGTGGGAGCTTCCCGACGACCCCGTCCCCGAACTCGAGCGGCGGCTCGGGACCCTGCCGGACGGGCGCGCCCTCGACGTCGCGACCGGAACCGGGCGGAACGCGCGCTTTCTCGCCGCCAACGGGTACGACGTCGACGCCGTCGACATCTCCGACGTCGCACTCGAGGACGCCCGAGAGCGCGCCGAGAAACGCGGCCTCGAGGTGAACTGGATCCGCGCCGATCTGGCCGACTTCGATCCGGAGACCGACGCCTACGACGTGATCGCGGTGAGCTTCTTTGCGGCGCTCGAGCACCTCCCCGCGCTCAAGGAGGCGCTGGCGCCCGGCGGCGTGCTCGTCTACGAACACCACCTGCGCTCGAGCGACGCGGTCGAGGTCGGCCCCTCGAGCGAGCGGTTTCGATACCGATCGAACGACCTCCTCCGGGCGTGTCTCGACCTGACGATCCTCTCCTACGAGGAGCGCCGGCGGCCGGTCTCGGGCGGCATCGCCGCAGTCGCGACGCTCGTGGCTCGGAACTCGAGCGGTGGCAGTCAGTCGTACCCGAAGCTCCCGGCGCGCGACTAGTCCCGAGAATCGTCTGCCGTCTCCCCGTTGCCGTCTGCCGTTCCGTCGCTATCGTCTGTCGACTCTTCGTCGCCGTTTGCCGTCTCTTCGCCGTCCGCTATCTCCCTGCCGTCGTCTGTCGTCCCCTCATCGTCCGCTGTCTCCCCGCCGTAGGCTGCCGTCTCGTCGTCCTCCGTCGACTCCCGTGCCTCGAGTGCGTTCTCGACGCCGGAGACGATGTTCGCCGCCGTCGTGCCGCCCTCGTCGCGCCAGTGGACCTCGCCGGTCCCAAAGAATCGCCGATACCGACCGAATCGCCGGACTGCCAATCGTTAACACCGATCGCCCGTAACGAACCCCTATGACCTGTCCGTATCTGGCCTACCGGGAGGAGTCGGCGGAGATGCAGTTCGCGGAACCGCGAGCCTACTGCACCGCCGCCGAGCGGTTCGTCCAGCCGATGCGCGCCGACGTCTGCAACGACCGCTACGACCTCGCACACGACCGCCACTGTGAGATCTTCCTCGAGCACGCGGACGCGAACGAGATCGAGACCGATCCCGGGACCGATACGGATTCCGACTCCGGTGCCGGTGCTGAAAACGCGGCCGACGACGACCGGACGACCGGAGGGGACGAATGAGCTACAGCGACTTCCTCGCCGGCGACCCGGTGATTATCACGGCGGCGCTGACCGGCGGCGTCCACGGGAAGGAGGCGAATCCGAACCTCCCGGAGACGCCGGCCGAGATCGGCCGCGCGGCGGCCGCCGTCGAGGAGGCCGGCGCCTCCGTCGTTCACGTCCACGCCCGCCGGCCGAACGGCGAGCGCACCTTCGAAACCGAGCGGTTTCAGGAGATAGACGACGCGATTCGCCGCCACGCCGACGACCCGATCATCCAGCACTCGACCGGCGGGACCGGCGCGCCGGACGCCGACCGCCACCTCCCGCTTCGAACCGATCCCGCACCGGAGATGGCCTCGCTCGATATGGGGCCGCTGAACCGGTACGACCACCTTACCAGCGAGAACACCCGCGGACTGGTCGACTCGCTCCACGCGGAGATGGTCGAGCGCGGGATCAAGCCCGAACTCGAGGTGTTCAACGACGGTCACCTGAACGAGGCTCACGGCCTGCTCGAGCGCCGCGACCTCGCCGATCCGGTGTACGCGACGCTCATCTTCGGCCCCGGCACGCTGACGCCACCGCGACCGCGAAACTTTCTGAACGCGATCGACAACCTGCCCGACGGTGCCCGATTCAACACTCTCGGCTTCGGTCAGCATCAACTCCCGTTCGCGACCATGGGAATCGTGTTCGGCGGCCACGTCCGCGTCGGACTCGAGGACAACGTCTACTACCGCCGGGGAGAACTCGCCGAGAGTAACGCCCAACTGGTCTCCCGCGTTGCCCGCGTCGCCGGGGAACTCGGCCGCGAGGTGGCGACGCCGGCGCAGGCGCGCGAGATTCTCGGCCTCTGACCCTTCCGGAGGGATGTCCTCGGCCGGACGGTTCGATTCGACGAATTATTAGCACGAAACACTGAGCTTCTCTCAAGTCGACACCCCACCGAAACAACTATGCCATATTTTGCCTTGGTATATGGTTATACAATGACCAACTGCTCGAGTCGAGTGCTCTTGCGGGTCCTCGACGAGCGCGGGGCGGTCGAAACGACGTCGCTGGCGGACGCACTCGACGTGCATCCGGTGACGGTGAGCAAGGAGTGTCACGAACTGCAGTCCGACGGTCACATTCGCCAAATTTCGGGCGGCGTGTACACGATTACGGACACCGGCCAGCGATACCTCGAGACGCTTTCTGAGTAGGTGGATCGCGCGACGGTCAGGATCCCGGGCGCTGTCGCCGTTCCCGCTCGATCGTCGTCACGTAGATCCCCGCGAGGACGACCAGCCCACCCACCACGGTCACCGCGTCGGGCACCTCGGCGAGAAACACCAGCGCGAGCAGCGTCGCCCCGACGGGTTCGCCCAGCCAACCGACGCTCACCACGACCGACTCGAGGTGTTTCAACACCCAGTTGACGACGGTGTGTCCGAAAACGCCGGGACCGACGGCCATCCCGAGAAAGAGCAGCCACTCGCGCGCCGGGTAGGCGACGAACTCGTGACCCTGAACGCCGACGAGGAGACACAGCGTCAGCGCACAGGCCGTGTAGACGACCGTCACGTAGGGGAACAGCGAGACGCGCTGGCGGATCGACCGTCCGGCGAGCACGTAGCCCGCGACGGTGACCGCCCCGAGCAGCGCGAGGGCGTTGCCGTACAGCGTCGCGTCGGAGATCGGCGCCTGTCCGGCGTCGCCGAACGACATCACGGCGGCCCCGATCACGGCGACGGAGATTCCGAGGACCGTCTCGCGGCTGATCCGCTCGCCGAGGACGAGCCCCGCCCCCAGCGCCACGAAGATGGGTTGGCTCTGGACGATGGTAACGCTCGCCGCGACGCTCGTGTGGTTCAAACTCTCGAACCACGCCGCGAAGTGGATCGCGAGCGCGATTCCCGCGAGGGCCGCGAAGCCGAGATCGCGCCTCGAGAGTCGGGTGAACTCCTCGCGGTACCGAAGCAGGGCGACCGGTGCGAGCAGGGTCGTCGTGAACAGCACTCGGTAGAAGGCCGCGACCGAACTCGGGGCCGCACTCCAGCGGACCAGGATGGCGCTGGTGCTCGCCGCGAACACCGCGAAGGCCAGCGCGACGACGGGCGTCACCTCGAGATCGGATCCGCGCATACCGTGGGCCACTCAGGGGGCCCCCAAACCGCTTCCGAAACGTGGTGATGCGGTCCCCGGTATCGATTCCACT
Source organism: Natronorubrum halobium (assembly GCF_051351675.1). Classification (NCBI taxonomy): domain Archaea; kingdom Methanobacteriati; phylum Methanobacteriota; class Halobacteria; order Halobacteriales; family Natrialbaceae; genus Natronorubrum; species Natronorubrum halobium. Next base: position 2,618,239 of record NZ_CP195595.1, on the reverse strand, counting down.
CGACCCGCTCGCGACGGCGGAGATCGTTGGTTCGGGATCGCCGACACTATACGGACGAACCGGGGAGTTCACGTATGAACGAGCGGACGGTCGGTATCGCGTACGTACTCGCATCTGCCGTCGGGTTCGGCGCCGTCGGCATCTTCGGAACGCTCGCGAGCGATCTCGGTCTCTCGATTCCGACCGTCCTCGTCTTTCGGTTTCTCATCGCAACCGTCGTCCTCTGGCTGTTGCTCGGGCTTCGCGGCCGAGCGCGCCCGCTTACCGGCCGGACGTTCGGCTGGGCGATCGTCCTCGGCATCGCCGGCTTCGGCGGGATGAGCGGCTTCTACTTCTGGGGATTGGAGTATCTGACCGCGGGGCTGGTCGCGATCGTCCTCTACACGTATCCGGCGATCATCGTCACGACGACGATACTCTCGAATCCGTCGCGCGTTAGCCGATCGCTCGTCGCGGCGCTCTGTCTGTCGCTCGGCGGCGTCGCCCTGATCGTCGGCGCGGATCCGGCCGGTGCCGATCCGCGAGGCGTACTCATCATGCTCGCCGGGGCCGTGAGCTACGCGGGCTACGTGATGGGCAGCGAGCGCGTCCTCGAGTCGGCCGACTCCGAGCTACTGACGGCGCACGTCCTGCCGGCGGCCGGCGTCGCCTTTCTCGCGATCGGAGTCGCGATGGAGACGTTCGCGGTGCCGTCGGCGACCGAGACGACGGCCTGGGGCGTACTGGCCGCGCTGGCGATCCTCTCGACGGCGGTACCGATCCTCCTGCTGTACGCCGGACTTCAACGGATCGGCGCGAGCAGAGCGGGCATCGTCAGTACGGCGGAACCGGCCGTGGCCGTCGTCCTCGGGGCAGCGGTACTCAGCGAATCGGTGACGGCCGCGACGGTGGTCGGCGGCGGACTCGTCGTCGTCGGCGTCCTCCTGATCCACCGTCGGACGTGAGCGCTCGACCGCCGCTCGAGTCGGTGTCGGAGAATGGGGCTCGAGTCGCTCTAAAAGTATCTCGCTCGGTAAATTATCGCGACGTCCTCGTCCACGTCGTCCAGCCCGATGATGTCGTCTTCGGTGAGGTCCTCGGCCTCCCACTCCTCGAGGAACTCGAGTGCGTCCTCCTCCTCGGCGAACGGGCGCGGTTCGATCCCCATCGGATCGTCGGCGGCGTCGTCGTCGGTGATGCGAACGAAGTACGCGTCGGTGGCGTCGATGAGGTCTCGATTCGCGTAATCCATCGTCCACGCACCGGCGATATCGGAGTCCGAAGTGTGGGCGACGAGGTACGCGAACATGCACCCCGGCGCATCGAAGACGGCTCCCGCTCCGTCCTCGTGTGCGAGTTGGCTGTGCCATCGAGGGTAATCCGTCGGAGTCATCGTACAGACCGGGCAGCTGTGGCTGCTGCTGAACTCGACCGGGCCGTCGCCCGGGTGCTCCATGTTCGGTTCGAACGACGGCCCGTCGTCGCCGTCACCGTTGTCGTCGTCCTCGTCGTCGCCGCCGCTACAGCCGGCGAGTCCGGCGAACGCACCCGTCCCGAGCAGACCGAGCAGCCGTCGTCGCTCGAGTGGGGCGCTCTCGCGCTCAGTCATACGCGTAGGTATCGGTCCGATCACCAAAACGGACGTGGTTCAGTCGCCGAATCGACCGCCGTTCCGTCCGATACCGGGGGGACCGTTCACTCGAGTCGCGCTTTCGTCATCCGGTGGCGCGTTCGAAACATCCCCTCGAAGCCGATCCGCGAGAACGGGGCGGCCGCGTCGACGAGTCGACCGATACCGGCGTCCCCGCTGTGCGGTAGTTCGTACTCGACGCGGTCCCGCAGAATCGTCTCCGCGCCGTCGGCGAAGAACGTGTGCGCGTGCGCCCAGTGATCGAACGGGCCGCGGATCATCTCGTCGCGGAAGTACGCGACGCCGTCGCCCCGCTCGCGCTCCGTGATCAACGAGGTCCAGTACCGGCGCGGGCCGACGTCGAACGGGCGCATCGACAGCGATATCTCGGTGCCGGCCTCGAGCACCTCCGGGTCCGTCTCGCCGTTCGGCCCGATCATCGACTCGACGCGCAGCCCCATCCACTGGGGCGTGAGCGCTTCCAGCCCCTCGATTCGCGAGTGAAACTGCCAGACGTCCTCGAGCGGTGCGTCGATCGTCGTCTGACGGTCGTAGGTCGGCATAGCTGTGACCACGGCGGCAGGGGTGAAAACGAAACGGCCGAACGGTGTTCCGGACGGATGGTCCCGATTATTTCAGTCGCTCCTGCAGGAACGACGGATGGGCTGCAGTGACGCCGTCGATCTCGAGAACGTTTTCGGAGATGATCTCGCCCAGCGCGTCGCCGTCCGCGGCGCGAACCTCGGCCATCAGCATGTGGTCGCCGCTGGAACTGTAGAGCGCTTCGATCTGGTCGAGGGCCTTGAGGGCCTTCGTCGCCTCGACGTAGCGTTCGCTCGCGACGTCGATTCCGACCATCGCGATGGTCTTGCTCGAGAGTTTCTTCGGATCGATGTCGGCGGAGTAGCCGACGATCACGCCCTCTTCTTCGAGTTGATTGATGTACTTTCGAACCGTCGGCTTCGAGACGTCCGCCCGATCGGCGATCTCGGCGTAGGACGCCTGTGCATCCTCTTCGAGAACTTCGAGGATGCGATCCTCCGTCGCCTGTGTGCTCATGTGATACTGTTTTGCTCCGACGGAAAAATATCTTTTGTATACGAAAACGACGGAAATCCCGGGGACGGCGCCGTAATGAGGGGAGTCAAACGTCGGCTATCGGACACGTATCGGGGCGACGACAGCCATCGTCACATCGCGGCGATACCCACCGAGGCGAGACCGAGGAACTTATTCGCGTACTGACCCCAGTTTCAGCGAAGGACATGGTCGACCCGAGCCTCATCAGCGGAACCGTCTGGCTACTCTGTGGGATCGCGATCCTGTTTCTCGGCTACCTCATCGCGATCCGCGGACGGGCCGACCTGCACGCGAACTACGACGAGTCGGTCGATCCGGCGTACGTCTCTCGGTGGGCCGGCGGGACCGCCCTGCTCATGGGGGCGCTCGTCGTCGCCTACGGGATTCGCGAGATGCTCTACGGCTTTCGGCCCGCCGCACTCGGCGCGTTACTCGTCGCGTTGCTCGTCCTGAGCTACCTCACGAAGCTGTTCGCACGCGGCGTGGGATACCGCGGCTGAGAGCGGGTGTTGCACTCCGAACCCCGTCTAACGGATATCGACTCGCGTCGGCAAATTAATAGTGTCGTGATCGAAACAGATCCGGCATGAAACAGCACCGCATCCGCGTCCTCGGGTGTGTCTTCCTCTGTGTCCTCGTCGTCGCCCTCGCCGGCTGTGCCGGCGCCGTCACCGACGACGGAAACGAGACGGAGTCGGCCGACGAACCGGTTGAACCGGCCGCGAGCACCTCTAACGGCACGACTGCGAACGTCTCGGACGACTCGAGCGACTCGAACGAGACGGTCGGAACGGATGAGACAGACGAAGCGATCGGAACGGACGCCGACGTTCCCGACGACATCGAGGCCGAGTTCGCCGCCGCCGATCCGCCGGACGCGATCGCGGCGACGCTCGAGACCGAGATGACGATAGACGGCGTCCCGTTCGCGTTTTCCGAGGCCGTCTGGATGCGTGCCGGCGGGGAACGTCGCAGCGAGAGCGAACTCACCAGTTCCGTGCAAGTCACGGTCAGCGACGGCGAGACGGTCTGGAACTTCCCCGCCGACGGGAGTTACGGAACCTCTCACGACGCTCGAGAGCCGCCCGATGCGGGTCTCGAGCGACTCTACGAGGACTCCCTGGTGCTGTTCGAGGCGTACGAAATCGAGGCGGTCGAGACGGCGACGGTCGACGGCCACGAGACGTATCGCGTCGTCTTCGATCCGAACGCGACGAAGACGGACGCGAGTGAGGGCCTGTCGGAAACGGACGACGCGCAGGTACCGTCGACCGACGAAGACGTCGATCGGCTCGAACTCCGGCTCGAGCAGGAGACCATGTTCCCGATCCGGTACGAACTCGGGGACGAGAACGCGTCTCTGACGATGACCTATCGGGAGCTCGAGTTCGGCCCGGAACTCGACGACGACCTGTTCGAACCGCCCGAAGACGTCGAGTTCATCGACACCACCCTGCCGAGCCACGAGACGTACGATCGCGTCGCTGACGCCGACGCGGCCGTCGCCTTCGACGTCGACGAACCGACGACCGTTCTGGCGGGGTACGAACTCGACCGGGTGACCGTCTCGGCGGACGAAGACGACCGGACGAACGTGAGACTCGCGTACACCGGTCCCGACGGTGCGCTGCTCTCGGTCGAGGCGAGCGACGACCTCTCGGCGGTCGAGTTCGACGGCGAAGCGGTCGACCTCGACGGACCGACGGGAACCTACACGGAGCAGGGAACGACGGGCACCCACATCGTCACGTGGACGTGTGGGGACACCGACTACTACGTCGGCGCGCCGGCGGACCTCGAGCGCGAAACGGCGGTCGACGTCGCGTCGTCGATCCCCTGTGAGTAACGTGCCGTCTCCTTCCCGATCCGAACAGCCGCCGTTCCGTTCAGATTCGATCGGTGTCGTAATATACCTCGAGTGTCGACTCACTGAACATGTCCCCCAGCGATGCCACTCACCGGTCCGCCCTCCTCCTGGTGGTCGTCGCGCTCGCCTGCCTGAGCGCCGGCTGCGTGGCGCTTCCCGACGAGGGCGTCTCGCAGGACCACCTCGAGGACCGATTCGCAGAGACGGAGCCGCCCGAGGAACTCGCGGCGACGGTCGAAGTCACCGAGACGGTCGACGGTGAGGTGACCACCCACACCGAAACCGTCTGGCTGCGCGCCGACGGCACCAGTCGAATCGAGACAACCGAAGACGGAAGCGAGATGGTCATCGTCAACGACGGCAGCGAGCGCTACTTCCACGACCGCGAGGCGGACACGGTACGGAGTTACGAGATCGATTCGAACGCGACGCCGTACCTCGAGGCCCTCTACGAACAGCCCGAACGGTACGTCGAGGCCTACGACGTGACCGACATCGAGGAGACGACGGTCGACGACCGCGACACCTACCACGTCACGTTCGATCCGCCGGCGAACGAGACGATCGATCGATCGATCAGCGTCCAACTCGGACCGGACGAGTACGTCTTGCCGCTCGAGACGAGCGAGGTGGATACCGCCGAGCGAAGCGCCGACCGCGTCGAACTCTGGCTCGATCGGGAGACCATGTTCCCCGTCAAACACAGTATCGCCGGCGACGGTATCGAACTGGAGACGACCTATCGAGCGCTCTCGTTCGACGAGCCGCTCGACGAGGCGTTGTTCGAACCGCCCGAGGCGGACGACGGGAGCGAACCGGACGAATTCGTGTTTCCGACGATCACCAATCACGAGTCGGTCGACGAGGCCGACGCCGCCGCGCCGTTCACGGTCGCCGAACCCGAGACCGACGCGCTGCCGGCGGCGGTCGAACTCGAGGAGATCAGTCGATACGAGTTCCACGACGAGAACCGGACGCAGGTGACGCTGAGCTACCGGAACGGGGACGGCGATTCGGTCGCGGTCACCACGAGCGACGGCCAGCGGCAGTTCGCGATCGGCGGACAGTCGATCGACGTCGGGAACGCGACGGGGACGATCGTACACACCGACGAAGGGACCGAACTCCAGTGGTCGTGTGACGGCCTGTACTACTCCGTGTTCGCCGGCGGCGGATACGGGAGCGAAACTGCCACTGCGATCGGAGAGTCACTTCCGACGGAGTGTTAACGATCGCAGTCGGTACACTAATTACTACTGCTGAGAGAGACGATTGAAAATGTCGCGGGCCGATCGCACACTGCCGTCGGTTGCGGTGCTGATACTCGTCCTCACCGTGACGGTACTCGGTGCCGGCTGTGTCACGTTCTCGGGTGACGATTCGACCGCGACGGAGTTCGAGGACGAGCTCGCGGCGACCGATCCACCGGCCGCGGTCACGGCTACCCTCGAGGTGACGATCGACCGCGGCGGCGAGCGCGAGACGATCACCGAACCGGTCTGGCTCCGCGCCGACGGCACGAGTCGGATCGGCGACCGCGAGCAGGGAAGCGAGTTCGTCAGAGTCGACGACGGCGACCGCGTCTGGACGTACGACGGCGGGGACGACGCGGTGACGGTTCGTGACTCGAACGCGACCGACACGCACTACCTCGAGTTCGCGTACACCGAACAGGAGCGCTACCTCGAGGAGTACGCGGTTACGACCGTCGAGGAGACGACGGTCGACGGCCACGACGCCTACCGCGCGGCGTTCGATCCGCCGGCGAACGAGACGATCGAACGCTCCGTCGGGATCATCGTCGGTGACACGGAGTACGTCCTGCCGCTCGAGACCAGCGACGTCGACGGCACGTACGCGGATTCGGCCGAACTCGTGACCGACCAGGAGCGATTCTTCCCGCTCGAGTATCACGTCGAAGCCGGCGACCTCGAACTATCGATCACGTACAGCGACGTGACGTTCGACGAGCGCATCGACGACGATCGATTCACGTTCGAGCCACCAGAGTCGGCGACCGTCGAACGCGAGTCGGTTTCGAACTGATTCCAACCGAGCGGGTGCAGTTGCTCGTTCCCGTAATCTGGGCCAAAAATCGAAAGTCGTCTCGAGTGGCGCCGAAACGCGTCGCCGCGGTTACTTGTGTCGGTCGAGCAGGTCGTAGCTGCGCTCCCACTCGCTATCCTCGTCGAAGTAGCGCTCGGCGACCGGCTGGTCGGGCAGTTCGCCGACGGCGGCCTTCTCCTCCTGGTAGGACGGCCGATCGTCCTCGACGTAGTATCGGCCCGTCAGGACGGTCCCGTCTTTGAGGACGTCCTCGGTCTCGTGCATCATCTCGGCGGCTTCGCGCCGGTCGTGGACGTCGAAGTCGTAGTCGTCGGACTCCTGGACGTCGATGTAGGGGACGTACTGGCGAGCGTCCTTATTCCACGTCGGACACTGGGTCAGGAAGTCGACGTGAGCGAAGCCGTCGTGTTCGATGGCCTCCGCGATGATCTCCTTGGCCTGGTTCGGGTTGACGGCGGCCGTCCGAGCGACGTAGCTCGCGCCGGCGTTCAGCGACATCGACAGCGGTCGTAGCGGCGTCTTCGCGCTGCCCGAGGGCTGCGTCTTGGACTTGTGGCCCTTCGGGCTGGTCGGCGAGGTCTGGCCCTTCGTCAGGCCGAAGATCTCGTTGTTGAAGACGATGTAGGTGATGTCGTGGTTCTCCCGGGCCGTGTGGATCCAGTGGTTGCCGCCGATCCCGTAGCCGTCGCCGTCACCGCCCGCGGCGATGACCTCGAGTTCGGGGTTGGCGAGCTTTGCGGCACGAGCCACCGGCAGCGAGCGGCCGTGGATCGTGTGGAAACCGTAGGTATCGAGGTAGCTGTTCAGCTTGCCGGAACAGCCGATCCCGGTAACCGTCAGCACCTCTTCGGGCGTCTTGCCGACTTCGGGCAGGGCCTGCTTGAGCGACTTCAGAACGCCGAAGTCGCCACAGCCCGGACACCAGGTCGGCTGCGGTTCGACACCGGGAGTGAACTCGTCCCGGTCGATCTCTCGCTCCTCTCCGATTGCGTTGAATGCACTCATGGTTAGTCACCTGCAGCGGGTTCGATTCGCACCTGTGCGGTCGGCTCGCGGTCGTCGTCTGCGAGGTTGACCTCGTAGCCTTCGACGACCTCCGCCGGTTCGAACGGGTTCCCGTTGTACTTGAGGAGACTGGTCATCTTGTCGCCGAAGCGACCGAGTTCCTTCTGGATCAGGCCGCGGAACTGGGCGGTGGCGTTCATCTCGACGACCATCGCCTCGTCGACGCTCTCGAGGAATTCGGTCACTTCCCGCTCGGCGAAGGGCATCATATCGGAGACGCCGATCCCCTTTACGGAGTGGCCTTGCTCGTTCAGGCGCTCGACCGCCTCTTCGACGGCACCCTGGCTCGAGCCCCACGTGATGATGCCGTAGTCGGCGTCTTCGTCGCCGAAGTACGTCTGGTTGGAGTCGTACTCTTCGTCGAGCGTCTCGCGGATGGTCTCGAGTTTCTCGATGCGCCGCGTCATCTGTGCGACGCGGTTGTCGGGATCCTCGCTGATGTGGCCGACGGGCGAGTGCTCGTTCCCGGTCGCGAGGTAGCGTCCGCCTTTCTGGCCGGGAATCGACCGCGGGGCGACGTTGTCCTCGGCGTCCTCGTGGTTGAAGCGCTTGAACTTCCCACTCGCGTCGTGGGCCGCTTCTTTGAGTTCCGCTTCAGTCATCGTCGCGCCCAGGCCGGGTTCGGGCTCGCGGTCGAAGAACTCGACGTCGACGTTCGTGTTCTCGCCGGAGAGCTTCTGGTCGTAGATGATGATCGTCGGGATCTGGTAGTCCCAGGCGATCTCGAAGGCCAGCCGAGTCTGTTCGTAGGCCTCCTCGATGTTGCCCGGCGCGAAGACGACTCGCGAGGAGTCGCCCTGGCTCGTGTAGAGCACGAACTCGAGGTCGCCCTGTTCGGGCTTCGTCGGCATCCCGGTCGAGGGACCGGCACGCATCGACTCGACGAGCACGAGCGGCGTCTCGGTCATCTCGGCGAGTCCGAGCGGTTCGCTCATGAGCGCGAAGCCACCGCCGGAGGACCCGGACATGGCCTTCGCACCCGCGTGGCTCGCACCGACGGCGAGCGCCGCGGCGGCGATCTCGTCTTCGACCTGCTCGGAGACGCCACCCATGTCGGGGAAGTTCTGGCTGAGGATGGTGAACACGTCCGTCCACGGCGTCATCGGGTAGCCGGCGATGAATCGGCAGCCACCGTCGATCGCACCGTAGGCGATCGCGTTCGATCCCGACAGCAGCGCCTGCTCGGTGTCGTGTTCGCCCGTCGGAGCACGAAGGTCGTGTTCGAAGTCGTACTCCTCGTTGACGGTGTCGTAGGCCTCGTGGAGAATCTCGAGGTTCGCCTCGAGGATGTCCCCGCCCATGGCGTCGGACATCAGATCCTCGATGTGCTCGAGGTCCATGTCGAGCAGGGCCGCGGTGACACCGACACCGGCGGTGTTGCGCATGACCTCGCGGCCGTGCTCTTTAGCGAGTCCGCGGAGGTCCATCGGGAAGACGTGCCAGTCGTTCTCCTCGGCACGCTCCTCGAGGTTGACTTCCTCGACGTCTTCCTCGCTGATCAGACCCTCGTCGTAGACGATGATGCCGCCCTCTCGCAGTTCGTCCAGATTCTCGGACAGCGGCTTGATCTCCTCGTTGCCGTAGTAGGCTTCCTCCTGCGGGTTGCGGGCGAAGGAGTCGCCCAGCGAGAGCAGGAAGTTGTAGCCATCTCCCCGTGACTGTACCTCGTGGGCTGCGGCTCGGATTTCGACGTATGTGTGGCCGCCGCGAATCCGCGACGGATAGTGCCGATGGGTGAATACGTCGAGCCCCGAGCGCATCAGCGCTTTTGCGAAGTTCTGACTCGTCGAGTCGATCCCGTCTCCGGAACCGCCTGCAACTCGCCAGATGAGTTCGTCGTCGCTCATAGTAGATCAGTGGCCGGTATGGCCAACCGTACCCTGATTTTGATCCACGTGACCTAAAGCCTTTGCTATAGATTATCATGCATCTATCGTGAAGAATGAACAACCACACAATATACGAGATTATTGACCGTGAACGTTCGGTGTACTAGTGAATTTACCTATTGTTTGTGAACGATTGACCGTTCGTAGAACGGTGTCGGCGTTGCTATACTTGCGCGATGGTAAATTATTATATATCTGTTTCTGATAACGGGCTCGGATGGCCTCCTAATCAGTTTCTCACGTGTCCGCCGTCCGGCGATCTATCGGGAACGCTCGAGGCGGACCGTGGCCCACACGAACGAAGATCAGCCGACTGACGGCTCGAGACTAGCGAACGAGACCGCCGAGAGTCGGACAGTACTGCGAAAACGTACGAACGCGAAAACGGTCGCTATTCGTTGTTCGGGTTACTCGGATGGTAGTCCGTATCGTACTCGCCCGGTTGGTCGTCGACGCGGTCGGGGTTGAGTCGGCCCGACAGGAGCATGAAGTCGACGAGCGTCAGGGCGAGCATCGCCTCGACGACGGGGACGCCTCGGGGTGGAAGGACGGGATCGTGGCGGCCGATGACCTTCTCCTCTTTGAGTTCGCCGGTCTCCCAATCGGCGGTCTGCTGGCTCTTCGGGATCGACGTGGGCGCGTGGAGAGTGACTTCGCCGTAGATGGGCTCGCCGGAGGAGATGCCGCCCTGAATGCCGCCGTGGTCGTTCTCGACGGGCGTCGGGTTCCCCCACGTTCGCGGCTCGTCGCCGCTCTCATCCGAGGCGCGGTGCGCCTCGCTGTCGTCGAACTCCCAGTCGTCGTTTCGATCCTTCCCGGTCCACTCTGCGGCCTCGGTGCCGAGTCCGAATTCGAACGCCGTCGTCGCCGGAACCGCCATCATCGCCTGGCCGAGCCGAGCGGACAGCGAGTCGAATCGCGGCGCGCCGAGGCCGACCGGGACGCCCTGCGCCTCGAAGTAGATGCTCCCGCCGATGGAGTCGCCTTCCTCCTGGTAGTCGGCGATCAGGTCCTGCATCTCGTCGGCGGTTTCGGGGTGGGCACAGCGAACGTCGTTTTCCTCGCTGTGCTCGAGCATCTCCTCGAAACTCACGTCAGGGGCCTCAATGTCGCCGATCTGGTTCACGTGGCCCTTCAGTTCGATCCCCTCCCGTGCGAGCAGTTTCTTTGCGATGGCGCCGGCAGCGACCCAGTTGACCGTCTCTCGCGCGGACGAGCGACCGCCGCCGCCCCAGTTTCGCGTGCCGAACTTCGCGGAGTAGGTGAAGTCGCCGTGGCTGGGCCGCGGCGCGGTGATGAAGGGTTCGTACTTGCCCGAGCGGGCGTCCTTGTTCTGAATGACCAGCCCGATCGGCGTGCCCGTGGTGTAGCCGTCCTGTACGCCCGACTTGATCGAGACGGCGTCGGGTTCGCCGCGGCTGGTCGTGATCATCGACTGGCCGGGTTTGCGTCGATCGAGGTCTTCCTGAATGTCGTCTTCGGAGAGTTCGAGGCCGGCGGGACAGCCCGAGACCGTACAGCCCATCGCTTCCCCGTGGCTCTCACCGAACGTGGTCACCTGAAAGAGGCGACCGAAGCGGTTGCCGTTCATTACAGGCCCCTCGGGGACGGGGCCACTTAGCGGTACGTGATTCCGCAACGGCGTTCGGAAATTAAGGCTGCACACCCATCCCCAACGCTCTTGCTCTCCAGTAACGCACGTCACATTATACCATGCACCGCCGTTCGTTTCTCGCGGGGGTTGCCTGCTCGAGCGCCGCGGTCGCTGGCCGCCTCTCGGTGACCGAGGCGGCAGCCCTACAGGACGATTCGAGTCCCGAGACATCCCCGGATCCCGAACCACCGGCGGATCCCGACGAGCCGATCGCTCGAGCGACGATCGGTCCGCAGAGCGACGACGAGCCGCCCCACCGCGTCCGCCTCTGGAATCTCGACGACGAACAGCGATCCGTCTCCCTCGTGATCGAATCGGCCGACGGGACTACCGCCCTCGACGGGGGCTACGATCTCGATCCGGAGGCCCACGCCGTCGTTTTCCTTCACGGGCGAGACGAGTACGACCTGACCGTCGATATCGACGGCGCGACGAACACGACCGACCTCGAGGCGTCGTCGTTCGACGACCCCTGCCCCGGGACCGAACTGTTCGTCCTCGAGAACGGGGAGTTCGAATCGACGACGGAGTCGGACGCCGATCACTGTTGAGACGGTCTGCGACTCGAGCGATCGGGGCAGTTCGAACTCGATCGCCGCACCCTGACGCGACCACCTTTTGTCTCGGTCGATGCGCTCGCTTTGCTCGCGGTCTCCCTCGCAAAATCTGTCCGGCGAGAGCGGAGCTCTCGCTGACCTTCGCTCACTTCGTTCGCGAAGAGACCAAAAGGCCCAGATCACTCGTCTCAGAGGAGTTCGAACTCGATCGCAGCTCCCTGCCCGAAGCCGACGCATTCCGTCGCGATCCCGCGCTCGACGCCCTGCCGATTCATCTCGTGGACGAGCGTGACGGGCAGGCGGGCGCCGGAGCAGCCCAGCGGGTGTCCAATGGCTATGGCGCCGCCGTTGACGTTCAACTGGTCGTCCGGAATCCCGAGTTCGCGCTGGGAGTACAGCGTCTGGCTGGCGAAGGCCTCATTGATCTCGACGAGTCCGTAGTCGTCGATCTCGCGACCGGCGCGCTCGAGCAGCCCTTCGGTCGCCGGCACGGGGCCGATCCCCATCTCGGTCGGATCGACGCCGGCAACGTAGCTGGTGCCGACTTCGGCGAGGACCTCGAGGTCGTTCTCGTCGGCAAAGTCGCGGCTGGTCAAGAGGACGCCAGCGGCACCGTCGGCGATCTGGGAGGCGTTGCCGGGCGTGACGGTGCCGTCTTCCTTGAAGGCGGTCGGTAATTCGGCCAACTTCTCGGGGGTGGTTCCGGGACGCAGGCCCTCGTCCTCGTCGTGGGTCCCGTCTTCCGTCTCGAGGGGGACGATCTCGTCGTCGAACGTCCCTTCCTCGGTGGCCTCGACGGCGCGCCGCTGGCTCCGAGCGCCGTACTCGTCCTGTTCATCCCGGGAGATGCCGTACTTCTCGGCGACCTTCTCGGCCGTCATCCCCATCTGGAGGTTGCGCATGCCGTACTCCTCGTCGAGTTTCGGGTGCATGCTCCCGCTCTCTGCGGAGCCCATCTTCACGCGGCTCATGCTCTCGACGCCGCCCGCGAAGACCGCTTGCTGTCGGCCCGCGGCGATCGAGTCCGCGGCGCTGATGATCGCCTGTGCGGAGGACGCACACTGTCGGTCGATCGTGGTCGCGGGAACCTCTTCGCCGAGATCGGAGAAGAGGGCGATCTGTCGGGCGATGTTCGCTCGCTGTTCGTCGCGCTGCTGTGCACAGCCCCACATCAGGTCGTCGATGTCGTCACCGGAGAGTCCCGTTTCCGCGAGCATCTCGTTGACCAGCGGAATCGAGAGGTCTTCGCTGCGGAACTCGGAGAGCGCACCGTCTTCTCTTCCCTGTGCCGTTCTAACAGCGCTAACGATTACCGGTGTGGTATCTGCCATTGTATAACACAATCGTTCGTGATCGTAAATAGCTAACTTCTCCGGAAAGCGACGAGCGAACCTACCGAGTAGCTGCCGGCGTCGCTTCCGAGCGGTCGGGACGGACGATACCCGAGTCGCGGCGCTCGAGGTCGACGACCGGATCCGTGAGCGCGAGCGCCGTCAATTCCGCCACTCCTCCATCATTTCGGCGCGTTTCTCATCAAAAAACTTAATTGATTACTTGACAACAATTCAATATGGTCCGACGCCGCCAAATCCTCCTCGCGACGCTCGCCGCCGGAGCGGCCGGTACTGCGGGCTGCGTGAGCGACGATCCCTCCAGCGACGATCAGTCGACGGACTCGAACGACGACGATACTCCGCCGGACTTAGCGCCCACGGCCGACGGCGTCTACCGGGTCGACATCGACGCCGTCAGCGACCGATCGGCGTCGATCGACGACTCCCAGCAGCTCTCCTACGCCGGCGATCCCGAAGTCGTCTGGTGGTACGAACGGGTTCTCGAGTCCGAAGAGTCGACCGGATCGACCCCCGAGTTGGCCGTCGATCCGGTCATCGACACGACCGACGACGTGGAGAACCTCTTTTTGGCACCGGTGTACGACGCCGACGCCGAAAACTGGGAGATCCACGCCTACGCCGACGAGACGTACTACGAGGCCAGGGACACGCGGCAGTTCTGGATCGGACGGTTCTACACGGAATCGGACGAGGACCAGCCGGTTCGCGGGCACGATGCGGCGTTCACCGAGCATCACGACGGCGTCTACCGCGCGACCCTCGAGTACGGCGAGACGCCGCCCGAGACCGAACATCCCGACCAGTCGAGACAGGTGTTCCTCACGAACAGGAAGTGGGACGAGACGGCGCTCGAAGAAGCGGAATCGATAATCGGCGCCGCCGTAGGTCCCGCTCGAGTCGGTCCGCCTGCTCCGGACTACGACGAGGCGGACGAAGACGACCCGGCCCCGGTGGTCGATTTCTCGTTCGAGTACGATCCCGACGCGAAGACGATTACGATCGTCCACGAGGACGGTCCCGCGTTCCGGGGAGAACACGTTCAGGTCGGGTTCGAAGGCGGCCTCACCGAGGAACAGTTTGCCGGCGAGATTACCGCCGGCGACGCGCTCACCGTCGCGGTTCCGAGCGCCGACTCCGGCGAGTACCTCGCGGTCACGTGGAGGGGGCCGGAGGGAGAGCACCACATCGTACTCGACCGCTTCCAGATTCCCGAGTGACCCGTCGCGCTGTCCGATCGCGGCGATCGTCCGGCCGTTCCTCGAAGGGGATGACCGTCGCTATTACCCGTCGTCGCGCTCGAGTCCGGCCCCTAACTCCTCGAGCATCGCGAAAAAGCCGGGGAACGAAACGTCGACGTGGTTGGCGCCCTCGACGGTCGTCTCGCCGTCGGCGATCAGTCCCGCGAGCGCGAGCGACATGATGATCCGGTGGTCGTGACGGCCGGAGACCGTCGTCCCCTCGAGGGCGGAGTCGCTCCCGTGGATCGTCAGCGAGTCCCGTTCCTCGGTCGTCTCGACGCCCATCTTGCCCAACTCCTCGGCCATCGCGCTCACGCGGTCGGTCTCCTTGTACCGGACGTGCTCGGCGTTCGTGATGTGGGTGTCGCCGTCGGCGACGGCGCCGAGGGTCGCGATCGTCGGTAACAGATCGGGCGTGTCCTCGACGTCGACCTCGATCCCCGAGAGCGGGGCGCTCGAGACGTCGATCGTCCCCGCCTCGCGGTCCCACTCGACGTCGGCACCCATCCGATCGACGATGTCGACGATGGCGGTATCGCCCTGCGCGCTCGGGTTAGCGCCCTCGATACGGACTCCCGCGCCGTCGGCTCCGGCGATGGCGCCCGCCGCGAGCGGATACGAGATCGACGAGAAGTCGCCGGGGACGGCGTACTCGCCGCCGACCGGATCGTAGGACTGCCCGCCGTCGACCGCGAAACCGTCCTCGGTGTGACGCGCCTTGACCCCGAAGTCCTCGAGCACCTCGAGCGTGATATCGACGTAGGGGGCGGACTTGAGTTCGGTCTCGAGGACGACGTCGATCCCGCCGTCGGTGACCGCTCCCGCCATCAGGAGCGCGGTGATGTACTGCGAGGAGACGTCGCCCGGAATGGAGACCTCCTCGCCCGAGATCGGGCCGGTGACGATCAGCGGCGCCTGGCCGTTGCCCCGGGTGCTGAACGCCTCGCCGCCGAGGTCCGTGAGCGCCTCGAGAAGCGGCCCCTGCGGTCTCGAGCGCAGCGACTCGTCCCCGGTGAGCACCGAGGTGCCGTCCGCGAGCGCGGCCGCGGCGGTCACGAGACGCATCGTCGTTCCGCTGTTGTCGCAGTCGATGACGTCCGCGGGAACGTCCGGCCGGCCATCGAAGCCGTCGATCTCGAGCGTGCCGTCCTCGCGTCGCTCCACGTCGCCGCCGAACAGATCGACGGCGCGGGCGGTCGCCTGCGTGTCTGCACTCCAGAGGGCGTCGCGGACCGACGCGCGGTTCGCGTATCCTGCGGCGAGGATCGCCCGGTGGGTGTAGCTCTTCGACGGCGGTGCCTGGGCCGATCCCTCGAGGCTCGAGGGCGTGATAGTGACGTTCATGATTGGCCTGTGGAGTGGCCTCCCTATACCGATACCGATCCTCGAAGTAGTGAATAGGGGACAGCGGATCGAACGAGCGGAGACGGCCGTCGAGAGACGACCCGCACGATGGGTCTTAGTCTCTGGGTCGAAGTTCCCGCTCCTCCTCGAGGCGTTGACAGCCGAGGACTAACGAATCGGGAATGCCGGCCGCGTCCGCTTGCAGGGCTTCGAAAACCGCAGCGACTTCGTCGAATCGGGGGCCACGAGAGGCGACGAAGGGCTCGGTTTGCCATTCGACGAACCCCATATCTGCCAACATCGGGAGATGACAGTGGAGCAGCTCCCGTCGATGGTCGTCCGGATCGGGGGGTACGTTCGGGTTCACCGCACTCTCGGGCAGTGGAACAGGCTGGTCCGCCGGACTGTCTAACAGGGCGACGATCAGTTGCCGACGTGGTTCGGCCGAGACGGCCCTGAAAACGGCGTTCCAGCCGCGAATGACGCGTTTTCCGTTCTCGTACCGTACTCCGGTCATACTCCCCCATTCGATCCGTAGAACATAAATAATTGTGACGGTTAGGGACGTTCCCACGATCCGATTTTCGAATTACGAGTCGTCCGCTGCGGAACGGCGTTGGAGTACGCGGGTCTCGAGTCGAGGCGACCGCGCTACGGACAGCCGATCGATGCCGCGATGTCGCGTAGCGGATCGTCGTCTAGCAGACTCGAGACCTCGTAGTTCAGCGCGCCGCACTCCCAGAAGATGCTCTGCAGCCGACCGTCGCGGTAGTAAGCCGTCCGGCCATCGATCTCGATTTCCTCGAGTGCGTCCGTGCTGAACCGCTGAACTTCGCGGACGGTCACGAAGAGTTCGCGCGCAACGATGTTCGGATCGTTGTACCACAGCCTCGTGGTCGTTCCGAACCGCTCAGCCTTCTCGACGACCGTGACGCGATCGAGGTCGTACGGCTCCGGAACGTCCGGCTCCGGTAACTCGTACGGGACGATGGCCTCGGCGGCGGTTCGCGACTCGAAGACGCCCTCGGGTTCGGGTCCATCCGTGACGACGGTCGCATCCGCCGGCGGCTCGTACGTGAACGTTCCCGGCTCCAGCCCCGCGTCGATCTCGAGGTCCTCGTACGTGACCGTCAGGCTGTGGAGCGTCTCGTCGCCGTCGGTGATCGCATTTCGCTCCCTGATCGGGTACCGATACTCGTCGTCGATCCAGACGGTCCGGGAGACGTCCAACTCCTCGAGATCTCCCGTCACACGTAACGGAACGACGTACGTGGTATCCCCGACGACGAGATCGATCGTCGGCCCGATGTCCTCGATCGGCGGCCGCGTCTCGATGCGGTGGACCTCGCGGCCGTCGACGACCGCCGGTCCCTCGTATCCCAGGCGGTAGTCCGCGAGGAGGTTCTCGAGGACCCGTTGGGTTCGGTCGGTGTCGACCTTGTTCGGGTGGTACTGCTTGTCGACCGTTGCCGTCTCGGGATTGTACTCCCACGTCGTCTCCCGGTTCGTCACGGAGACCGATCCGACCGGCGCGTCCGGATCGGTCGACCCGACGACCTCGATGCGCTGTTTGGCCGGCGGTCGCCGTGCGATCCGCTCCGTGCGTTCGACGGTGCCGTCCGAGGTTTCGACGGTCATCGTCCGACGGGCTGCGAGTTCGCTCATGCGGCGGCGAGTCCCGATCGCATCCCGGACGAGCTCCTCGCTCGAGGGCGGATCGTCGTCGCCGTCGCTAGGATAGCTAACACAGCCAGCCAGCGCGACGGCTACCCCCGCCGTCAGAACCCGTCGACGATTCATATACGAACGGATGAACGTCGTTAAATCATAAGTCTGTGGGTCGAATCCATCACGTGCTCGCTCGACATCGACCGGGATCCGCGATATTATGTGGCCGCCGGTCGGACACCGACGTATGGATATCGACGTCGACCTCTCTTCGCTACGGGAGTCTCTCGAGGCGAACGGAGTGGACGGCTACCTGATCGACGACGACGCGTCGGACTCCGACCAGCGGTACGTCTCCGGCTTCACCACGCCGGATCCCTACCAGACGCTCGTCACGCGGGACGACGTTCACCTGCTCGTTTCGGGGCTCGAGTACGGCCGCGCGAGTTCGGAAGCCAGCGCCGATTCGGTGACGCGTCGCTCGACGTACGATTATCAGGAACTCGTCGCCGAATACGGGCCTTACGAGGCGAAGAGCCGCATGCTCGTGGCGTTTCTGGACGACCACGACGTCGGCTCGCTGGCCGTCCCGCGGAACTTCCCGACCGGAACCGCGGACGGGTTGCGAGAGCTGGGGCTCGAGATCACGGTCGAACCCGAGGGCATCGTCGAGGAGATCCGGGCGAGGAAGACCGAGTGGGAACGCGAGCAGATCGAGGCGACCCAGGACGCCAACGAGGCGGCGATGGCGACCGCCGAGGAGCTGATCGCCGGTGCAGATATCGACGACGACGGCACGCTCGTCCGCGACGGCGAGGCGCTCACGAGCGAACGAGTCAAAGAGGAGATCGAAGTCACCCTGCTCCGCCACGGCTGCGGACTCGACGACACCATCGTCGCCTGCGGGGCCGACGGCGCGGACCCGCACAACCGGGGCAGCGGCCCGCTCGCGGCCGACGAACTGATCGTGATCGACATCTTCCCGCGGGACAAGGAGACGGGCTACTTCGCGGACATGACCCGCACCTTCGCCCGCGGCGACCCGGGCGAGGAGGCCCGACGGCGGTACGACGTGACGAAAGAAGCCTACGAGGCCGCCCTCGAGGCCGTCGAGGCGGGCGTCACGGGGGCCGACGTTCACGGCGCGGCCTGCGACGTCATCGAGGACGCCGGCTACGAGACGCTGCGCAGCGATCCGAGCACCGAGACCGGCTTCATCCACAGTACGGGCCACGGCGTCGGCCTGGACATCCACGAACAGCCCAGCGTCTCGCCGTCCGGCGGCGAACTCGAGGCCGGGCACGTGATCTCGATCGAACCCGGCATCTACGATCCCGCGGTCGGCGGCGTCCGGATCGAGGACCTCGTCGTCGTCACCGAGGACGGCTACGAGAACCTGACGGAGTATCGGGTAGGACTCGAGCCACGGCGCGAGTAACGACCTCACCGACTTCGGCACGGGACGCTGGATCGCACACCGACTCGGTCTGTTCTGGCCGAATGGTACCGTGTCAAGAGTCGCACTACCGTTTTCCACTATCCGCGATCTCGAGGTGCCCCCGTTCCAGCCGGCGGATTTCCATCGACAGCGGTTCAGAGCGGGTTCGCGTTCGGATCGTCCGCGAGTCCGACACCTAGTTCGACAGCGGTCGGAAGCGTCTCCGGAAGCGGCGGCCGCCCTCGGGCGATGGTCATGGTGACGGAGGCCCTGTACGTTCCGGTCGCTTCGACCGGAACGTGAAACCGCCTGGACGGCGTAGTCCGGTAGATCAGCGTCTCGCCGTCGACGCGACCGGCGATCTGATCGACGGCCTCGAGTTTCGCCTCGTCTACGGGAGGGGTCCCGACTCCGTTGAGGACGTACTCGAAGAGAGGGTTGCGTGCGACGACGAGGCCGACTGCACGATCGTACTCGTCCCGGTCCCAGTCGATCACCACCGCGAGCGACTGCCCCTCGGTCGCGTCGAACTCGAAGACCGATCCGTCGTCGCCCGCCGGTATCGTTTCCTCGAGCACGACGGTCCCGTCGTCGTCCGCTGCCGTACAGCCGGCCGCGGCCGCGAATCAGCTACTCCCGACGAGTCCGAGAAATCCCCGTCTGTTCACACCCATCCGTTGCGAGGAGAAGTGATAAGCCTTCTGTACTGTACCTTTATCTGTTATTTTCCGTTTCCGACCTGGGCACCGACCTCGAGCCCGCATCGTAACGCCGCGTGGACCCGCCCCTCGCCGGCGACCCAGTCACCGAGACAGTACAGCCCCGACGCTTCGGCCCGCTCGAGCGGTTCCCGATCGACGCCGGCTTCCGGCAGCGCGTGGCGCCAGCCCTGGTGGTCCGTCCAGTCCGGGTCACGCAGTCGATCGTCCCCGATCACGTCGGCGGTCAGTTCGGCGAGTTCCTCGAGGTTCGCCTCGGGGTCCTCGTCGAAGCGATCGACGGACCAGTCGTGATTCGCCTGGACGATCAGCAGCGACTCACCGTCGGGGACGTGGCCGGGTTTACACTCCTCGCGAGAGATCCAGCCGATCTCGTGGTCCTTGTCCGTGTTGACCAGCGCGTAGTAGGGCACCTCGAGTTCGAACGGGTAGTGAAAGATTCCGGTCCATATCGTACGGTAGGGGACGTCGTCGACGGCGTCGACGAGCGAGTCGCGAACGTCGCTCTCCCACGCGGCCGACCGCAGGAGGGCGGTCGTCTGAGGCGCCGGCGGGGACAGGGCCACCGCGTCGAACGGGCCGTACTGCTCGCCGGCCGCGTCCTCGAGTCGCCACGCCTCACGACCGTCGTCGTCCCGCTCGCGGACGATCCGCTCGACGCGCGTTTCGCGGTGGATCGTCGCGTCCGTCGCGGCGAAGAGTCGCGTCGCGATCTGCGTCAGTCCCTCGCGGTAGGTCCACTTGTGCTCGTCATCGTCCCGACCCTTCGAGACCTCGCCCGCGCTGTCGAACGTCTAGATCGGCTCGGTGACGTCGACCAGCCCCGCAGTGTCGAGCGTCTCCGTGAGCAACTCGACGACCCGCTCGTCGTCCGATTTCACGTAGTTCGCGCCGTAGTCGTAGACCACGTCGTCCCGGCGTCGCGTCGCCGCGCGTCCACAGAGGCCGCGGGACTTCTCGAGGACCGTGATCTCGGGGTTCTCGGGTGCGTCCTCGAGCGCGTACGCCGCGGCTGCGGCCGCCGCGCCGGCACCGACGATACCGATTCGAGTCATGTGGGTGACTACTCCGGGCCCGTCGGGTATGTATTGCGGGCCTACGGAGACCCCAACTCGTGATTCCCGATGCGACCAGTCCCGAAACGACGAGTTCCGGCTACAGTTTGTAAGCCATCATCACTTCGTCGACGCACTCGCCGTCGATCTCGTAGTGATTCCGACGGATCGCCTCGGTGTCCCAGCCGTGGACGGTGAGGAACTCGAGCGCTCGCTCGTTGGTGATCGGCACGCTGTTGTACACCTTCCGGAAGCCGTTGGCTTCGGCCCACTCGACCCCGCGGGCGAGCAGTTTGGTGCCGATACCGTGGCCCCGGTAGGTCTCGCGGACCCCGATCGTCTGCTGTGCGGTACCCTGTGCGTGCTCGATCTGCGGGAGATCGAGGTGGGTCCAGCCGACGACGTCGCCGTCGACCGTCGCGACGAAGAACATCCGGGATCTGACGCTGTTGTGTCTGGTCACGGCGTCCTCGTAGAGCAGTTCCTCGGCGATGGTCTCCGCGACAACGTACGTCTCCGCCGCCGTCACGTCCCGAATCGTGTCGATGAGGCCGTCGAAATCGGCCTGCCTGCCGGGACGGACGAGGAACGTGAGACCGTCGATCGTGTACTCCGTGACGGCACCGAACTCGAGGGCGATCTCCAGCGTGCCCTCCTCCTCTTTCAGATAGCCGTCCGATTTCAACGCCTCGAGGTGGTCCCGAAACTCCGCGGACGGAAGCGACACGACGTCCAGTAGCTTGTGTCGCTTGACGGTTCCGTTCCGTTCGACGTACTCGTAGAGTCGTTTGCGTGCGTCCGAGGAAAACGTCGGTCGCTCCATCGCTCCCATAGGGTCGGTACGACGACCTCGGGTTTAGAGTTTGGGAGGTGTTGGCACGCAGTCCGCGGACCACCGACTCGGCGGGCGAGCCGTCGCCCTCCGCGGAACTAAACCGACGATCGATCCGTCGCGCGGACAGTCACTCGAGCGTATCGATCGAACGGCTTTTGCGATGCCGGGCGGTAGGAGCGAGCGATGGACGTACTGATCGTCGGCGCGGGCGCGATGGGGACGTGGTTCGGCCGAGCCACGGACGCCTCGGTGACGTTCGCCGACGTGGACGCCGACGCCGCGGCCGCGGCAGCCGAGCGAATCGGTCCCGACGCCGAGACCACCGCGCTCGAGGGAACGGACAGTTACGACGTCGTCTGTCTCGCGGTGCCGATGACCCACGTCGTCGACGCGGTCGCCGACCACGCCGATCGGGCCGAACGGGCGATCGTCGACGTCTCGGGCGTGATGGGACCCCCGCTCGAGGCGATGGCGACGCACGCACCGGCCCTCGAACGAGCGAGCCTCCACCCGCTGTTCGCACCCGAACGGGCCCCCGGTTCGATCGCGGTGGTCCGCGACGAGAGCGGGCCGGCGATCGACGCGCTGCTCGAGGCCCTCGACGCGCGCGGCAACGACCTCCTCGGGACGACGGCGACGGAACACGACGACGCGATGGAGTCGGTCCAGGCGGCGACTCACGCCGCCGTCCTCTCCTTTGCCCTCGCGGCGGACTCGGTCCCGGAGGGGTTCGAGACGCCGATCTACGAGGGGCTGCGAA
Source organism: Natronorubrum halobium (assembly GCF_051351675.1). NCBI lineage: Archaea > Methanobacteriati > Methanobacteriota > Halobacteria > Halobacteriales > Natrialbaceae > Natronorubrum > Natronorubrum halobium. Next base: position 2,596,039 of record NZ_CP195595.1, on the reverse strand, counting down.
CCCTGACCGAGCAGTTGACCGAGGGGACCCCCCGAGTTTACGCCGACATTCAACAGACGTTCGCGGGGGCCGACACCGTCGCCGACGCCGCCGCCACCGTCGCCGACGCCGACGCGGCGGAACTCGAGTCGCTGTATCGGGAGGCCGCCCGCCAGTGGCAACCCGAGCGCACCGACGACGACGCGGAGATGCAGGCCGAGACGAACGACGACACGACTAACGAGACCACCAAATGACCGACCAACGCGAGGCCGTCCGCTCGAACGCCAAGTATCTTCGCAACGTCAGACCGATCGATCCCGAAGAAATCTGTGACTACATCGACGGGAATCCGCATCCGGCCGTCGTTCGCCAACTCCTCCGGGAGGAGGCCCCCGACCTCGGACTGCTCGAGCGCGACGACGGCACCTTCGTCCCCGTCGACGACGGGCCGGTTCGACCGAACCGAGGTCCCGTCGAGAGGCTCCCGTCGACGTACGAACGCCTACTCGAGGACTTCCTGGTCGATCGCTACGGCGTCGACTGGCACGAGGACACCACCGGCGACCTCCTGCGGTCGACCGTCCGCCGGTTCAAGGCTCGATACCTCGAGCGCCAGTACGTCGAGTACAGCGACGACGTCGCGGCCGGCTACGCGATCTACCACCTGCCGGCCTACTACGCCGCCATCCAGTACGCGCTCGACGACCTCGCCGAAGGCGGTCTGCTGGGTCGGAATCTGCGCGTGCTCGACGTCGGCGCTGGCGTCGGCGGCCCCGCACTGGGGCTGTGTGACTACCTCCCCGACGACGCCCTGGTCGACTACCACGCGATCGAACCCAGCGCGGCCGCGGACGTGCTCGCGGAACTGCTCGAGGAGACCGGCCGCAACGTCCACCCGACGATTCACCGAACGACGGCGGAGGCGTTCGACCCGAGCGTCATCGCGACCGGTGCCGACGGCGACGAGACCGACGCCGGTAGCGCCAGCGGCTTCGATCCGACGGTTCCCGACGACGGCTTCGACCTCGTGATCGCCGCGAACGTGCTGAGCGAACTCGAGGATCCCGTCGCCGTCGCGCGCTCCGCGCTCGAACTCCTCGCTCCCGACGGGACGCTGCTCGCGATCTCCCCGGCGGACAAGAACACGAGCACGGAGTTGCGCGAGGTCGAACGCGAACTCGAGGACGAGCGCCTGTGGACGTCCGAAGAGATGGGGATCGACGAGACCGAGTCCGGTGACGGGACCGATGACAGCGACGGGAGTGACGACACCGGCAACCCTGACGACACCGGCCGGCACGGACAGGTGACCGTCTACGGCCCCACCGTCCGGCTCTGGCCGGGCGCGCGGCCATCGGATCGTGGCTGGTCGTTCGACGCCAGACCCGACCTCGAGGTACCGTCGTTCCAGCGGAAACTCGACGAGGCGACGCCCGAACACGACGAGGAGCACGCGCCCGGCGAGTTCGTCAACGTCGACGTTCAGTTCTCCTACTCGCTGTTGCGTCTCGACGGGCAGCGACGGATGAGCGTCTCGCTCGATGCCAGCGACTGGGCGCGCATGGCCGACATGGAGCGACACGTGACGAACCGGATCGATCTCGTCGCGGCGAAACTCAGTCGGTCGCTGAGCGGCAGTGACGGCGACGACGGCGGTTCGAGCCGTTCGAACCCGCTGTTCAAGATCAGCGACGGCAGCGAATCGACCGACCACTACGCCGTCCTGACGGGGGAGACCTCGCTCAATCGGCCATTACTCGAGGCCGACTACGGGGAGATCTGCTCGTTCGAGCAGATTCTCGCGCTCTGGAACGACGACGAGGGCGCGTACAACCTGGTCGTCGACGAGGAGACCATCGTGGACCGCATCGGCTGACGTCGCGTCTCACCGCTTTTTCGTCCCCGATCGACCCTCGATCCGCCAAACCGGTAGACTCTCGACCGCCGAAGCGGTTGATTTCCGATTCGCCGAAGCGGTAGATCTCCGATTCGCCGAAGCGGTAGATCTCCGATTCGCCGAAGCGATGGGCTCTCGATCCACTGAAGCGGTGGGCTTTTCGCGCCGGCCTCCGACCCGATTGATATGAGCGACCCCCTCGAGATCCTGTTGACCAACGACGACGGGATCCAGAGTACAGGAATCCGGGCGCTACACGACGCCCTCGCCGACCACGGCAACGTGACCGTCGTCGCTCCGGCGACGGACCAGAGCGCCTGTGGCCGCTCGATGTCACACGAAGTCGACGTCGAAGAGCGCGACCTGGGCTACGCCGTCTACGGCACCCCGTCGGACTGCGTCGTCGCCGGACTGGCCGAACTCGGCCCCGAACCCGACATCGTCGTCGCGGGCTGTAACAAGGGTGCGAATCTGGGCGAGTACGTCCTCGGCCGGTCGGGAACCATCAGCGCCGCCGTCGAGGCCGCCTTCTTCGACGTTCCCGCCATCGCGACCTCGATGTACGTCCCGGTCTCGGAGACGCCGCTTTCCGAGATCGAACTCGGCCCCGAGGAGTACGCCGAAGCGACCCGCGTGACGTCGTATCTGGTCGATACCGCGCTCGAGGCCGGCGTCTTCGACCACGCCGCCTATCTCAACGTCAACGTCCCGGTCGCCAGCGGCGAGCCCGCACCGATCGAGATCACCCACCCCTCGAAACGCTACGAGATGGACGCCGAACGCGACGGGAGTCGCGTCCACATGCGGGACCGGATCTGGGAGCAGATGGATCCCGACACGCTTCCGGACCCCGACGGGACGGACCGCCGGGCCGTCGTCGAAGGTCGTATCAGCGTCTCGCCGCTCACGGCTCCGCACTCGACGAATCATCACGAGGCGCTCACCGCGCTCGCGGAGCGGTATCCCGAAACCGGTGGCCCGGTCGATCAGTAACCTATCGTTTCGTCGACACCACCGAGACTGCCGCTCCGGCGGCGAGAATGCATCGGCTACCGAACTGATTTGTATCGGGATGGTGAATCGTCACCTATGACGAGCGTCGAGATCGAATACTGCGTCCCGTGTGGCTTCCTCGAGCGTGCCGAGGACGTCCAGCACGCACTCTTGTCGACCTTCGGCGAGCAACTCGATGCAGTGACGCTTGCGACGGGCGCGAACGGGGTTTTCGCGGTCCGTGTCGACGACGAGGTCGTTTTCGAGAAGCACGAGGAGACGTACGATGTCGACGAGATCGTTCGTCAGGTGCGTGATCGGCTATGAGCACTGTTCACGGGATTCAACAGTGTCGCGTTGGTGAAGTGATAACCGACTTGCGGGTCGCAAGGCCGTCGCTATTCGACGACGGAAGCGTTACGATAGTCATACCGTAACGAGCAGCGACAGGGATAGGTAACGAATGAAACAGAAGAACAAGGACGGTGCGCGTACGAATGGCGATAGTTTCCGACGCGGGTGATCGACAATGGTATTCAATACACTCTGGACCCGCCTCTCGTCGCTCTGGTCGACCGGGTCGACCGACGAGACGGCGGACGGCGAGTCTTCGACAGACGAATCGGACGAGACAGACGACGAGACACTGAGTTATGCCGAGGAGATCGAGTACGGTGTCGACGAGCGGGATCTCCCCGACGAGGACAAGATCCTCAGACTGCTCGTCAAGCGCGGCGGGCGCGTCGATCGATCGACCGTCCGCAACGAGACCGGCTGGTCGGACGACCATCTCGAGGACGTCATCAACAACATGGAAGACGAGGGCCAGGTCAGCGCGATCACCGTCGGGCGCAAGCGGGTTATCTGCCGGCGCGGATTCGAACCCAAAGGCTATCGCTCGCACTTGAACGAGTAGCGGCCGCCGGTGACGGACTCGCTGGCCGGAGTTTCGACGAGCGTCGGTGGCGACCGTTTGCCGGACGTTCTACGACCTCGACTCGTATCGCGTGAACGAGATTTTGACAGTTCGCGTTCCCGTCCGGGAGCACCGGCTCTGTCCAGGCTAGAGGCTACTCACAGTCGGTGGCGACGGTCGCTCGAGCGAGACAGAACTGGTTCGAAACTCGACAGACACCCCCAATCGGAGTCGACGGACGGCGCGATACCAGCTATACGGAACCGGCTCTGTGGCGTATTCAGGCCGAATTCATTTCCATCGAACTGACCTACTCGTAGGTATGTTAGAACTGGCACTGTTGTTCTTCGTGATCGCGATCATCGCGGGCGCACTCGGCGCAGGCGGCGTCGCAGGAATGTCCATGGCCATCGCGAAGTGGCTCGTACTGATCTTCCTCGTGCTCGCGATCGTCTCGTTCCTGCTGTGAGCGAGGCGCGAGGATAGGACCGCCGCCCACCGCGGGCGTCCTCGCAACAATACCGTCGGTCGGACGGTTTCGCGACGGACAGCGGTCGCTCGGTAGCGAGCGTGTCACTCCGAGCGGAGGCTGTCACGACAAACACTGCCCGGGCCTACCGGGAGTGTGTCGCGAACAGCACCAGCGCGTTCCGTTTGGCACTGATCGTCCTCCAGCCACGTGACCGACGCCCGCACAGCCGTTGCTCGACGCGGATCACCACACGTCGACTCCGAACGCAGGGCTCGCCCGGCGTCTCGAGTCGACTCCGGCGCTCCCTGTGGGCACGGGTCGGCGACTGCGCTAACAACAGGTCGACGACGACTGCTCTAGCAGCAGGTCGTCCCGACAGAGGACACCGTCGACGAACAGTCGGCCGTCGCTCGTCACCGTCACCTCGTGGTCGGCGATATCGAACCGAAACGTCCAGGTGCCGGTGTCGTGGTTGGCCAACTCCGTCAGGACCGTCGGGTTGACGTACTCGTAGAGGGTGTACTCGACCTCCTCTAACTCGAGTCGATCGGCTTCGGCCAACGCCTCGACGACGTCGACGATAATCCTGTCCCGCTGTGAGTCCATCGGTCTGTCTCGCTTCGTATCGTAGCTATTCATCGGTTGATCTGGATCTGCGTTCGCGTCGCGTTCGTCCGTCCGACCACAACCTCTCCCCCCATTGGAGTGGCTCGGCCCTGCCCTACCGTCGCGTGGCTCCCGTCCCGTCCGTGACTGGGTCCGAGCCTCGAGTGATCCCGACCGCGTTCGAGCGAGTCAGTGGCGGTCCCGATTCGGGAATCGTGCCACCCCCGTCCCCGTCGTGTGCTGGAGTGAGACGCCATACTCCCCGAATCCCGGTACGCCACCCGCGTACGACCCCCGAACTGGTCGGTCATCGTCACAGATGGCTCGTCGAGGGGCCCACTATTAAATAGGTTGTCACTAAATCTAACAGAAACGGATCGTTCGCTCGAGTACGGCGATATTGACCGGCCTGACGGCCTCGATCATTATATCGGGGTGCGTATCATTAGTTCGATATTGACTGTCGTCTCTCGCGAGGAGTGTTCGATGCAGTAGTGTCTCGGCTGCCGGTCTTTCGACGAAGCCAGTATTTCTCCGGCTATCTATTGCACCTACAAAACAACTGACTGGAGCGCTGTCACTCGAACTATCCGCATCGACGGTTGGACCGCCTGTTCCCGATATCGAATTCGTTCGAGGAACGCAGAACTAGTCAGCTATACGTTACGTTCGGCTCGAGCGTGCGCCGAGTAGAAAGTTTCATTCCGGATATCCGCCTCTTCACAGCGTGGGGATGGCACACAAAGATGACGTAACGCGGGTTCTCGCCGCGTGTGAAGCGTGTGGTTCGGTTTATGCCGCACGGGCCCGACGGAACGGTTCGACTGATCGGACAACAAGACTGTTCGTGTGGCGCGAACACGTTCGAAATCGTCGATGACGAGGGGGAGGATTCACCGACCGGGGCTGGTGCGGAGTAGCGACGACTCGAGCGTCGCCGCTGACTCCAGTCGGTCCGCCGTTCGTTGCGGTGTTCGGCCCTCGAGCGACGGCTACGCGGACGTGTCGGCTCGTCGACTACCACCGGTGGCGCGGAGTCGGCGCTGCGTTCCCTGTCCGGGGCGACGAAGGACGGAAGACTTAGTGGTCCAGTCCCAACGCTCACCTAGCATGCGTCTCAACACCGACTCGAGGTGGGATCGATGATCCTCGACGATGCCGAGCGACCCGCCGCGGAGTACGAAGCCCTGGCTGACGCGCTCGACGACCTGCGCGAGGAAGTGGCCGACGAGCCGATCAAGGAGTCGCGACTCGAGGGCCTGTTCGACGAGGCGACCACGACCAATCCCAACATCTGGAACACCGTGACGGCGTTCATCGACGTCGAAGACGGCGAGGCAATCGTCACCGAGACCTCGAAACTCGCTCAGGGGAGCTGGGCGCCCGAGATCGTCGACGACTGCGACGCGATGTTGACCGTCGATATCACCTACGGCCAGATGCCCGACGAGTTCAAATACACTGTTCTGAAGAAGTTGGAGGAGAAGGTCGAGGCTGCGAGGGCGGAGGCTGAGCGGGCTCGAGAGTGATGGCAGTCGGAAAGGGACGAATCGTGCTTTAGCCAGGACTCGAAACGTGGCGATGAGCGGTTCACGAGCGTGATTCCGGGACTATCCGCGCGGCAGTTCGGAGTAGTAGAGATCGGATCGGCTGAACCGTCCCGGCTGAACGGCTGGACCTCACCGGTGACTTACCAGACTGATCGTGTCGGACGGTCTCTCGAAGTCTTCTCGACAGGTTCGCGGTTGCTCGTGGTTTTGCATCAACAGAACCCACGGTCTATACGGCGGTCAAGAATCAGCTGCAGACCGGACCGGGAGCCTTCGTCTGATGGCGCACTACTGCGAACACTGCTCCTCGAGTGACACTGTTACTCGGTTCACGCACTTTCCAGACGGGGACCAGGAGTACCTCTACTGGGAGTGTCACTGGCCGATCAGTGAGAAGTCGCTCCACTCGGAGTGATTTAATGAGCAGAGGGCCTGTTGAATCCTCAGAGAGTAATCGCTCCAGTAGGCTCCGCGGTAAGTACAGGTGATCTATGTGCCGCTATCAGTTGCTGTTGGCAACGTAAAGGAGAACGTCGATCCCTCGCCAGGTTCAGATTCGACCCATATGCGTCCGCCGTGACGTTCGACGATCCGTTGACAGAGTGCCAGCCCGATCCCGGTGCCGGGATGTTCCTCCCGGCCGTGAAGGCGCTGAAACACCTCGAAGACGCGCTCTTGATCACCAGGATCGATGCCGATACCCTCATCGTGGACTGAGATCAGCCATTTCCGTCCCCGATGATCGGCTTCGACGTGGATCTTCGGTTCCTCATCCCCGCTGTACGTAATCGCGTTACTGAAGAGGTTTTGGAAGATCTGACGCAACTGACTGTCGTCACCTTCTACGCGGGGAAGGTCCTCGGTCGTAATCCGAGCGCCGCTCTCGGCGATCTGCATCTGTAGGTCTTCCTGTACCTCCGCAACGAGGTGATCCAAATCGATCGGCTCGAGGGGGTCGCCCTGCGTATCGACTCGCGAGTACTCGAGGAGACCGTCGATCATTTCGCGCATCCGCTCGGCGCCGTCGACCGCGAACTCGAGGAACTCCTCGGCGTCTTCATCGAGGTCGTCGGCGTAGCGACTCTCGAGCAACTGGAGGTAGCTCGAGACCATTCGAAGCGGCTCCTGGAGGTCGTGCGAGGCCGCATACGCGAACTGTTCGAGGCGCTCGTTCGACTCCTCGAGTTTCTCGACGAGTTCCGCGAGTTTCTCCTCGCGTTCGATCTGCTCGGTGATATCCTGTGCGAAGCTCAATCCCGCGAAGATCTCGCCGTCGGCGTCCCGCAGCGGTGTCGCCCATACCTGCCAGCGTCGGCCGACGACGGTGGTTCGGGTACTCCCGGTCTCGCCGTCCTCGATGGCTGCACGGAACAGCGGCTCGAGGTCTTCGACCACCTCGTCCGGGTAGAGGTCCGGCATCCTCGTTCCCTCGACTTCTTCCACGCTGGGAGCCGGGTCTCCAATCAACTCACCTGCCGCCAACGAGTATCGGAGATCGGAGTCGTAGACGCCGACAACCCCGTTCGGGAAGTGTTCGGCCAACGTTCGATAGAGTCGTTCGGACTCCGCGAGCCGGCGTTGGGCTTCCTTCCGCTCGGTGATATCGTTCATCGTGACGACCCCGCGGACCACGTCGCCGGCATCGTTCCGAATCGGCATCCCCTGGAGTTCGACGATCCGACGCTCGCCGTCGACCGCATCGATCTCTAAGATGTCGGGTTCGGTCACTGCTTCGCCGGTAACCACTCGGGCCAGCGTCATCTCTTCGGGCGGAACCGGCTCGCCTGAGTCGGCCCACTGCACCGAGTACCGTTCGTACTCCTCGATGGAACTGGCGTCGAACACGTCCCCGCCCCAGATCGCGTGTGCGGTATCGTTGGCTTCGACGATTTCACCGTCGGCCTCCGCGACGACGACGCCGACCGGGAGTACCTCGAAGAGGGTCTCGAGTTCGCGTTCGCGCTGTTTGCGCTCGGTGATATCGGTGATCGCACCGTTCAGTCGAATCGGTTCGCCGTTCTCGTCGTCAGTGACCCTGCCTCGAGCGACGACCCACTTCGTGTTCCCATCCGCGTCCCGAACTCGGTACTCGGCCTCGAGTTCGCCCGTTTCCTCGACGGCCTTCTCGAGCTGTTCCCACGTCCGCTGTTTGTCTTCTTCGTGGATCGGTTCGTAGAACCGTTCCATCGGTGCGGCGCTCGCGGCGTCGGGATCGATGCCGTACGTCTTTGCGAGAAAGTCGTCCGCTGTAACGATATTCTCCCGAATATCCCACGTCCAAAGACCGATAGAAGCGGCCGTAGTCGCCAGTTCCAGTTGGTTCTTGGTCTCCCGCAGGTCCCGCTCGCGGTTTCGGAGCGCTCGTTTCGTCTCCGCTTCCTCGATCGCCGACCCGAGTACGTTCGCAACGCTCTGTACGAAATTCGCGTCGTGCTGTGTGAACTCGCAGTACTCGGTCGTATGCGTGCCCAAGACACCCCACGGGTCTTCGATCGAGCCGATGACGACGCTGATCCCGCTGACGACGTCGTGGCTGATGAGTAGTTCGGGACCGGAAAAGCGCTCCTCCGTTCGAAGGTCATCGACGATAATCGGTTCTTCGGAGAGGAGCGTGTATCCCGCCTGTGAATCTACGTCGGTCGGGACCGTCGCCGAACCGACCAGTCCGTCGCGCCAGCCGACGCCCTGTCGGAGTAAGACCTCGTCGCCGTCGGGGAGCAATTCGAGAACCTTCGCGTATTCGTTGTCGAGCGTCTCGGCAACAGCGGCGGCGGCGTCGTGCATCAACTGATCGAGGTCGTCAGTCTCGAGCGCCTGCTGTCCGAGTTCGGCGACGACCTCCTGCTGGCGGATGCGAGTGGAGGCCTCCGAATCCACATCCGCGTGAGGAGAGGAAGTCATTCATCGACCATATTGTAGGACACTGTATAAGGGCTTCTGATCGACATTTACAAGTGGAGTTACACTCCCTGTTTCCAGAAGGCGGGGTTTCCCAGACAGTCCCCGTAGAAGACAAACCTGTAAGTTACATTCCGCATGCCGGTATACAGAATCAGCTAATAAGTTTACATACAAACTAAACAGTGGAATATCCGTCAGATTATGTTCATAGAGTCGTGCTGAATACAGGGTGCGAATGCAGCGATCAACGATATAAAATATGGAGTAACCGTGTATACACCTGGTCATGAGTGAACCGGTGATGCCTCCGACTCCGGACAGCGTGCCACTTCTCGGTCATACACGCGCGTTTTCCCGTGATCCATTCGGTGCGCTGGAGCGGTGGGCCGACCACGGCAATATCGTGCAACTCGAGTTCCCGGGAGAGACGCTCTACCTAGTCTCCGATCCTGCACTTATCGAGACAATTCTCCACGATGTTGAGAACCAGTTCACGATTGCAGAACAACAACGTCAGACGTTCGCTGACGTTGAAGACCATGCCGTGACAATCACCGTCGGCAACCGATGGAGACGGCTCCGTACAGCGCTCCATCCCGCTTTCACCCGGAATACAATCGATCAGTACGCCGATGGGATGGTCGAGCAAACAATTATCAGAATCGACACGTGGGACGATGGCGAGGAAATTGACCTCCACCGCGAGATGCGACTCCTCACGCTCCATATCCTCGCTGAGACGCTCCTCGGCGTCGAGATCGGCGGGGATGAAGACGTCGTATTAGATGCCACTGACGCGCTCGTTGATAGAGCTGACCCCAGACGATTCGGCCAACTTCTCCCAGACTGGATTCCGACCCCGACCGACCGTCGGTTCCAACGGGAAGTGGCTACTCTCGATTCATACGTTGATCGGTGTCTCTCTGTCCGACGAGAGGGACCCCGCGGCGACGATGCCTGCTCGGTGTTGCTCGACGCCTATGACCGCGACGAGTTGACTATGGAAGAGGTCCGCCACAATCTCGTTGCCCTGTTGCTCGCCGGTTCCGACACTTCTGCGCTCGGCCTCACCTACTGCTGGTACCTGCTGAGCGACCACCCCGACGTGTACAGCGCGCTCATTGCAGAATACGACGAACACGTTGAGTCGGGGCGGCCGACTGTTGAGTCCCGCGAACACCTCAGTGGGCTTCGAAACGTCGTTGCAGAGGCACTGCGGCTCTATCCGCCGACGTGGAACACTATGCGGCAGACGACTCAGCCGGTTACGCTCGGTGGCTATCGGCTGCCTGAAGGTGCAGAACTCATGCTTCCACAATGGGTGCTCCACCGAGACAACCGGTTCTGGGAGTCCCCCACAGAGTTCCGACCGTCGCGATGGGAGGGAGAACGCGACCGGCCGGAATATGCCTACTTCCCATTCAGCGGCGGCCCACGTCACTGCATTGGGATGCATTTCGCTCGGCTGGAACTGCACCTTGCGCTGGCGACGATGGTCGGCCGCGTCACGCTGGATGTTTCAGTCGAAAAACCGTTGTCCTTCGCTCCGACACTCTCTCTTCGGCCCGAAGTAGAGATATCCGCAGTCGTCCAACACCGGTGACAGCAGCGTAGCTGTGGTGCTGAAAATTCCACTAAATCTTACAGTCACTCAAATCAACTGGAATAGGGGGTCGTCGTGATAGATAACCTCTATATCTTGCACGCGGTTCTTGACAATATATAGGTGGTTTGAGCGTTGCGCGGTATGTGCTTCGCCTCTACTGAACGGCAACTGAATGTATAAACTACTGTGAATCTGTAGTTTGTTCGAGCATTTTGAGACCAATATAGACGGTTGCTCCGACGAAAAGACCGTCTAGAGCTATGTGCCCCACATGGGATTCTATAAATGTGGGTTGCATTAATAAAGCGACTCCTGCACTAAGGGCCGCAAAAATGCCCGCAGCAACCGCAAATTTGATCCTCATCACGTTGGTATCATAATAATAGCCGCATAAAAATTTCGGATGATGGATAGGATTAACTTGTAGTGAACGACATGTTCTTCATATATATTGAACAAGGAATTCTGCTTAATCCTGGATGACATGTCTATCGGTTCCGTACGTTTAACATCTTCTCATCCCAATATTCGAAGTATGGTGTCTCGTCATTGGCTGTACTTCAGTGGGTTCGTGATCTCCGCGGTTTTGTTAGTCGGTGCTGGTTTGATCGGTATAGTGGATGCATTGTCGGTGCTCTCTGGAGGTATGTCCTACGGCGAGGAGTTCATCCTTCTGGCGATGCTTGGGGAAGCCGCCGAATGGGTCATGGTCGGGTTGATCCTCGGGCTATTCGCTGTGCTGTTTCTTGCTGCGACTGTGGTTTCTATCCTCCGGAGTACGTCAATTCCCCGTAGCGATCGGCTTGTCTCGATCGTGGAGTGGGTTGAACGCAAGTATCCGGTACTGCGACAGTTTGATGCCTCAGGGAAAGTCACACCGACGACTGAAGACCGCAAACAGCAGATCAAAGAACAATATATCGCTGGTGAAATCAGCGAGGCGGAGTTCGAACGTAAGATGGAGCAGGTGATGGACGACGGTTCTCCAGACCAAACATCGCGGTATGGAAATTCTACTACCGTCGAAATGAAGGATCGATAGTAGCAGAAAAACACGCTCCCGTCCTTAAGGGATATGACCTGGTTAGACGATAGTATAGAGGATGAATCGTCCGACCGGAACGCCCAGCAGTACTATGCCTGTCAATAGTGGGCAATCTCGTACGGAGGCGGCGATTGCATAGATACTGCCGACCACAGCGGTTGTCAGGAGGAACCGTGTGATATCGTTCACCATCTCCTGAGTGGGACCGGGATACCCACTGGATGGCCCTGCAAACGCGAAGTATCCGAATACCCCGGCAATACTGATTCCGATATATCCCCAGATGGCTACGCCAAGGAGCTCCAGAAGAGTTACTGTGGGATAGATACGACTATAGACGAGAACCGCTATCACGAGGGGCAGCACCTGTGTTACGAACATTACGAGGAGGAGATTTCGGATGTTCGAGAACGGTCCGTTGAGTGCGAGCAGTACTACACCGAGAGCGACCGATGTTGCGATGAGACTCCAGAACGTGTGCTTGCTCCATGCACCGATGCTACTGCGGGTTCCTGTCATTGTGATCGCTTTGAAGGACTTCAGTCACGGCGCGAAGAGCTGATCTAGCCATTCTTCTATACCAGCATTTAACACTCGTTGACGGCCCGAACATATTGGATATTCGTAATCTGTGGTGAAACCATTCGCATATATGCTTTCTTCTATCGGGGTGCTGCTCTATTCAGGAGTTTCTCTCCTGAGTAGTGCGATTCTCTACCTGCCGTTTTTTATTTATTCATAGGATCAGACCCTGGTCGTTGGCGGATGTGTGGCTGGGCAAACCGCCATGATCAACTGGTGATCCGGATGGTACCGCTTGGTGTAACGTGAATATCATACTGTGCGACGGTGAACGTGATTGTGACGTTGCCTGACTGGATGAGTGTATCGAGAGCATCGGGATAGATGTGGTCGTAGAGGGTGAAATCAAGGTCTATAGGATCGACCCCTTCGAGTGCAGCGACTGCGGATGGACAGGTGATCCACAGTGAAGAACGGGCGTGAACTGTGCATTTACTGTGGCCGGTACCACGACCAGAAACGAGAGTGTCGGCAGAAAGTCTAACTCCAGAAATCGTAATCCGTTGTGGGCTTCTTAGCGGGTTACTCTCCGATGGTTTCGTGAGAGGTGCTGGGAGCCGTTGGTACTGACGATGATCGCTACGAGGACGAACAGGATAATGACGTTCAGCCGGTACAACTGCGTACCTCCGGGGCCAGAGTGTAGATTCGGGATCACGAGGTTTGTTACTTGGAGCGAGGCATGGAGGATGGTCGCGAGCAGGAGGCTGCCGTTCGTGTTGTTGTACAGCCAGGTGAACACGATCGAGATGGCCAGTACGGATGGGACATACCACAGGAACGGTATTGCGGATTGGGCGGCTTCCGGTAACAGAAAGAAGGTGGGGACGTGCCAGACCGCCCAGATTACGCCGATGATGAGGCTGCTGGAAAGGGCGGTTGTCCGTGACTGGAGGCGTGGAAGTGCATAGCCACGCCATCCGATCTCTTCGAACAGGCTGGCGAGAAAGAAGAAGAGCGAGATGAACAGCACTGTCGTGGCAATGCTCCCGGTGAGGAGCGGTTCGAAGTCAGCGGGTACCTCACCGGGGATTGCGGGGAGCGATCTGCCCAGTTGGCTGTAGACCGCGATGGAGGAGAGGTTGAGGATTGCTGGAAACAGCAGTGCGGCGAGGTACCACCGTACTGGTACTCGCCACGTCAACAGTGGAGATAATAGGTCGTGGAGGCCGCGCCACCCGTTCGTTGCGACGGTGAGTACGATGGCGGCAATCGTCGGAGTCAGCAGTATGATGGTGGCGAGGGTTTCCGGGACGGCTAGCTGAAGTGTTCCGCGTGTCGAGGCTGCGATCAGGAGACCGATACCGAGCGAGAGTAGCAGTGTCAGTATGAAAAATGCGGAGGTAGCTCTCACTGCTGGGTCTTGCAGGCGTGGACGGTTCCCGGTTGTTGCCGCCATACGGATGGTTGGCGGGATGAGGTATTAAATGAGCAGTACAGAGAGGAGGTAGAGTTCATGGAGACCAGTGCCCGGTGTGTGGCCGTCCATTCGATCAGTTATATGATCCACTGGAGGAGCCACCGATCCACCAGTATGATAGGTGGCAACCGGATCAGCTGGTGATGGGCGATGTCCAGTTGGTCCGTGACGCATAACTGTCTGATGGGAAACGGTAGTTAGCGGCGTGAGAGCTGGATGCCGCGAGCGATAACATAGATGAGGACGCTCGCAATTCCCGTCACGAGGAACAGGGATGCCATTCCGTTCCCCAATGTGTAGAAGAAGCTCCCAGGGCGGGAATATCCGATATTTCCGATGCCGAAGCGGGCAATAGCAGCAAGAACTCCTCACCAGAAGAGGATCGCAGCGATTCGGACACTTTCTTTGAGGATTTCTTGGAGATTGATTGGTGCGGAGCCAGATTCAGTAGCCATATGGCATCCTCTGTCACCAATACTATAAGTGCTTTTGAATGGGGTGTATTGAGTCCGGTAGTTCTCCTAGTGAGAGATCGATACTTCCAAAACACCTTATTTTTGTGAAAATATTTCCGGCCAGTGGATGATTATCTCGTATGCGTTGGTCCGTTCCCCGTACGGTGGCCGCACTCATTGTTGGCATCGTCCACGCTGGTCTGGTTCTCGGTGTTGCCCTCCGGTATGGGTATGATGTCGGTCCCGCTGCCTATCCGCCTCATATCGTTGTCTGGCGGTACGGTGGACTCGTTGTCCTCGGTGCTCTCCCGGTCTGGCTTGTGCTCGAGGACCGGTTGCTCCTCCCAATCGCACTGATCACGGTGCTTGCCGGTCTTGCGTTTTATGCGGAGTTGACGCCGCCAGAGCCAACGTTCCGGGACGTCGCTGATCTTGAGCCCAGTGTCGACAGGCCGACCGGGATCACCGTCATTGAAGATGGGCTTCACCTTGTGAAGTATGCGAGCCAGTGGTACGTTTGGACGGTTGGTGCCGGATTACTGGGGGGAGTAGAACATATGGTGCGGGCCCGGAGTCGGTGGCTTCCTGCTCCTGGCTGGGAGTTCCACATATCAGGGTCTTCCAGGCAGGCTGTGCTCGTTGGGCTTGTAGCGGGAGTCATGCACGCCGCTGCGTCAGTCGCGTATGCGTGGCGATGGGGAGTGGGCGATGACCTGGTGATGGTGATTTGGATGTTGGTCGGCGGTATCCTGATGGTTGGTGTGCCGGCGTATCTGTTGGTCCGGCACAGGCTTGTTGTCCCGCTTACGGTTGCGGCGGTCCTGTTCGTGAACAGCGTCTATTCACAGCAGTATGCCGGTCCAGGTGATCCTCATGCGCTGTACGCGGGAGCATGGTTCATCTTCCTCGGAATCACGCTGCTGACCGGTGTGCTCGAATACGCCGTGTATACCGTCAGAGTTCAAAGTGAGCAGAGTGGATAATCGTCGTGACTGATTCTGCAGTCACAGCTCCACATTTATATCTAAGCCGGTCAACCGTTGACAGGCATGGCAGACACAGACGTCACCATCACCACGACGGACAGCCTTGAAGGACGAGAGGTCACGGAGTACCTCGGCGTGATCTCGGGTGAAGCAGTGATCGGCGCCAACGTCGTCAGTGATATCGCAGCCGGTATCCGAGACGTTGTCGGTGGACGGAGCGGCTCGTATGAGAAAAAGATCGAGCAGGGCCGTCGAGAAGCAATCAACGATCTCCAAGCGGAGGCACAAGATCTCGGTGCCGACGCCGTTATCGGAGCGACATTCGACTATGAGGAGATGGGAGAGGGCATGCTGTGGGTCAATCTTTCGGGTACTGCGGTGACGACACGCAGGGAGTAGGTCCAACTGCTCCATAGAACAGCCCTTTTTACCCTGTTCAGGACGGTAGAAACGCTTTTTACGTTACTTATCAGCATTCAAATGTGATGTCGCCCAGAACTCGATCCGTCCTCCGAGCCGTTGAGAGCTTCTTTGCGGCAGTCGTCCTCCTTATCGGTTTCATCACGGCTGCTGATCTGCCACGACCGTATCCGTCATGGCCAACGATTGGAGCGGTACCGGTTGATCCAGAGCTTGTTATCCCGGCGCTGCTGGGCCTTGCTGTGCTCGCTGGAGTCACAGCGGAGAAATTGTAGTGGACTCGCCGGGGCTTGCGCAATACGGGTACCTGCCGAGGCTCGAGTAAAACGCGTACCGCTCAGTCGTGGAGTGGAGTCCATCATTGGGTTACATCCCCTCGATGTATTCGCGTCGAATCTCCATCTTCTCGCGTTCGGTCCGTTCGTCGTAGTGCTGGTCGAGGATGTCGCCGGAGACGTTCGCTCGCTCCGAAACAACTTGTTGCGGTACGCCGTTTCGGAGGTTATTGGTGATCGCTCCGCGTCGAATCCCATGCGGGGAACGCGAAGATGGACAACCAGCCCGTTGGCTGTGTTGTCGGTACTCGCATGTGTTCGGATCTTTGTCGTGCGGACAATCACCGATCTCACACGGCTGCGTCACGCGATAGATTGTCTCGCGGATCGAGCCTTCGCTAAGTCGACCACGTGAGCTAGTGATTAGCGGACGACGACCGTGGTCGTCGGTCACATCCTCGCGGTTGTGCTCGATATAGTCCTTGATCACGTCGCAGTAGTGCGAGCCGACAGCGACCGATCGCTCTGCCGCCTTCTTATTCTTAAGCGGCGTACCCGTTTCTGGACGATGCCGTACATTGAGGCACTCGCCATCCGGATCGAAGTCACCAACGTCGAACGATCGGAGAGTCCCCAATCGAAACGCGGTATGCCAGAGGATGGCGGTAACGACGTGCTCTCGACTGGCGTACGCGAACCGCTCGAGATGTTCGAGAATTGGTCCCGCTCGTCCAATTTCGAGGTGTTCGTTACGCGCTTCGTCTTCCGGTTCGATCTCTGGAATCTGGACACGCTCGCGCATTCCCGGTTCGACGGCGTCGATCGCCGCGCAAAACTCGAGGAAGACGCGGAATGTTTGGAGATAGCCACGGAGCGTGACCGTCTCGATATCCTGGCTGGCCCAGACGCGGAACCGGTGGATATCACGTCCGGTGAGTCGGTTCATATCGTCTAACTCGTGATCGGAGCAGAACGCGAGGAACTGCTCGAGCCTATACCGCTGGTTCTGCTTCGACTTTTCAGAGAGTTCGGGGTCGCGTTCGGCGAGGTACCACTCCACGGCCTCGGCAGGCGTCGTAGGTGTGAGTTCATCGCTCATGGAACCCCGAGGCTTGCGTCTCGCTGCATCGGGAAAGGTACTTCGCCGATCGTCCGATTTACTCATCAAGAACCTCCTCTATGTCATATCCGGGATTAAGCACGTCAAGAGCTTCGTCCGTTTCAACCCCTGCCTCAATTAATTCGCAAAAAGCCTCGCGGAACATCTGGTTCCGTACCGTCCAATCTTCTGCTCTTGCTATCAGGTCAAGGTAGGTAATCGCTTCTTCGAGTTCTGTTATAGCCTCTTTTAACTCACAGAAATGGTCCATCGTGAGTCGCCAATTGATATCGCCGTTCTCATCGATACGATCGTCTTGTACCTTCCAAATCCGAGATAGCGAATCTTCCGCCCTCTGTGTGGCCGACCAATAGAGTTCTTCTTTGCGGTCATCTAATGTGTCTGCATACGGGTATTCATAGCCGAGTCGGTTGCGATTGGTGTTCGAATCGAGTTGCATTCGTTTGAGGGAGTGTCGATTTTGGGCTCGACAGACCCCAGAATGAACGCGATAGGAGAGTATGGATAACGCATTTACCGTATGCCCGCGTGGGAGGACATACGGAGCACCGTCCTACCGGTTCGCTCCGACTCCGATCGTTTCGACGTCCGGGGACAGTTTTGCACACGTGGCCCCGTGACGTCGTTCGGTTCTACCGTCCGAGTGGCATCTCACTCGGGGTTAGCGTTCAGCCTTCTGGATCGTATTGACGCACCATTTTCCGTAGTAGCTCGTCATATGACTCTCCACCTCGCTTACATGATTTCACGAGCTGACGAGTCGATCGAGAGCACGGAATTCGTGCGTTCAGCGTGTTCGTCATCTGATCGCCATTGACCTCATTGGAGCGAATTGTTAAAAAACCCCCAGGAGAGCCCTTCTCGGTGCTACTGAGAGGGTTTCTCAGTGCTACCCTGTCTTCCTTTCGAGACATACAAATCGAGTCACGAGTCGCCAGCTAGCAGATCGAACCAATCAGTTCTTACCAGCTTTCGTAGGATAAGTCACTGTGTCGTTCGTCGGGCATCACCGTCATAGCGGAGATCAAATGGCTTCCGGCCGTGATCGCCACCGCGTCGTTCGCGAGCATCCATTGCTGCTTGGATTTCTCGATCTCCCGGCGCTTAACATCGCTTTCGACTGCTCACTATCCGTTAGTTTGATCGACGGCGGCACACCAGCATATACGCGGTCGCGCCCAGGGTTCCGATCGTTCCGACGAGCCTCGGACCAGAGAGACCATCGCCGTCTGCGTTACCAGAGTCGGATCCGTCGGGTGATCTGTCGTCATTGGTTTCACCATCACTGTCTTCGGCTCCGTCGTCGGCACTGACACCGGTGTCCGCCGACCACGGCTCAACGTCACCGTCGTGCTGACCGAGCGTTTCGAGTAACACCCTCGAACCCATACTGGAGACGTCGACTCACGCGTCAAGCGCGTAGAGCGAGCCGTCAACGCTCGCAACGCACACTGTGCCGTTGACGACGGTCGGCAACGAAACGACCTCCCTCCCCGTGGGGAACTCCCATTGCATGTCGCCGCTCGCGGTGTCAAGCGCGTACTCGCTGTTGTCGTGGCACCCAACGATAAGGAGATTACCTGCGATCGTTGGCGAGGAGTCTACGCGCGAATCAGTGCGGTACGATCACTCCTCCTCGCCCGCCATCGCATTGAGGTGCTGCCGACGAAAAGTCCCGTCGGCGACCGTCGGGAAGGCAGCTCCCGTATTCCGAGGTGCGATAGTCTCTTTCAATCGTTTATATCAATTATCTAAACCAATACGACGTCTTTATCACCGAATGTCGAAGGAACACTTACTCCATAGGTAAATTGGGCTCCTGATTGATCAATGAGTCTTATCGTCGCATTATCTCCTGGCTCAAGGCCTGGCTTACCTTTCATATCCTCCGGACTTCCATTACTTTGTTCCTCAAGAGCGCGAACAAATACTGTTATTGTAACCCTATCACTAGTATTGATAAGGGATTCGTAACTTTGGCCACCACTTTCGCTTGTGAGAAATTCCTCCCATCCAGAAGCATGTTCGCTTGATTCGTAATTGGTGATATAGTCGGACTCATTGTACGTCAGCGTTTTATCCACATTCTCACTAGTATACTGGACTGTCATTGCCGTCAAGTCGATCGGCTCTGAGCCGGGTGATTTCATGACAGTCAAGTTGACTGCTTCCAGATATGGTTCGTCATGCATCTCTAGGAACTCGTCACTCCGATTGAGATCGCCTGATGCGTGAACTACCTGAATCTGGTTCGCTACGGCTGACTGTGTTTCGGTACTGGTATCAGAGGCCTGACTCTGGAGTGACCCTGTTGTATTGATTAAAACACCTGCTGCAATTGCCGCAACGAGTATCATCGCTATGAATACGATCAGTGTCCCAATCCCAACTTGTCCTCGATCAGATATCCCTATTTTAGTAGCTATCTTTGACACAGTTATCTCGTAGCCCCTTAGTAGAAGTATTATTTTGATACACAATCAACTCGAGTGGCAGATCAGTACTCGTTTCGAACACTGAGTTGACCAAAGCTCTATAATATATCTTACCGCTAATTCATCTCTCCAATATCCTATAGTATGGATGAATTGAGTTGTGGAGGGCTGTCGAAAAGGTATACCTTCCTAACACTCTGTCGAAAAGGTGAGGGTATCTAAGTCAGCAGCAGGTGTCAAATAGGTGATCTCAGATCTTTCTTGCAGGCCACTCGCGAGTGACAGTCGACAGTATCCGCTGCATTGCCCCAGCACTGTCCGGGAAACTCCGCCCTCTACCTTGGTCCCCGGAAAGAACTGCAAGAAGAGGTGGCCGAGAAGGCAGAGAAATACTGAATCAGCTACATGCACCTCCCTGTATTCGCCGAGCGACAGGTGTCAGAGGACGCGCTCCGCCAGGCGCTTGCGATCGTCCGCGAGGAGGGGAAAGACATGCTCAAGGACCGCGACACCTTGGTGTCCCAGCTGGATCACCCTGTTTTCGACGGCGAGGACGACATCAACCTCGAGCGGGCGAGTTGTCCGACCGCGAACGGCGAGCACGGCGACGCGTGGGGACTCGCCTTCCAAGTGGCTCGCGAACTTAGCCACACACCACGGGAAATCCTTACTCGGGGGGCGGCGCTGTTCGGCGACGAGCCACCGACAGCCGACGACGGCCCATATTCGCCGGCGTGGAGACGCGTCACCGACGGCGAACAGGCTTTCGACCTGCTGATTGGCGGCTACGGGCACGCTCACATCGGCGGCGCCGGGACGCGACGCCGTCCGCGAGTCGTCGCGATCGACGAGTTCCCCGACCGGGACCCGTTCGAACAGTCGTTCGGAGAGCAGTATCTCGACCATGCGACGTGGACCGCCCGGTGCCTTTACGACGACGTCGACGATAGACAGGCGTTCCATGAGGCCGACCTGTGGGGCGACGAATGGGTACGTGCATGGCTCAAAGGCGACGGTGAGCAGGGACTATCGCAGGCCGACGCTGAAAGTCTCGTTATACGAAGCACTCGCAAACCGGCTCCGACGTGTGTACCTTGCTCTGCTCAGTGTCCTATTGGTCGCGTGGGTCGTCGGTCACGCCACTCCCCCCCTTCGGGCTTCGGTTCCGGGCTCTCACACCCTCGCTCCCGAATGATCCCGTTGGCTGGTCACTCCACTGCATATACTTTCTTAGACTCGGGGCCGACGCCGAATTCGACTATGACTGCTGTGGAAGTCCGTCCACCGATCCGGTATAGCTCGGACGAGGCGGCTGCTGCCGCGCCGTCGACGTCAGGTGGTCGACGACATACTCCGCATCCCTGCCGACGCCGGTGAACAGCCCCGACGTCATCGCGTACAGGAAGAATAGGCCGACGAAGTACAGTCCCGGCTCGTCCGGGACGACACCGCGCACGTGGACGGGCTCCTTGGGCAGTTCCTTCCCGTCGAAGATCGGAAGGTCTATCCACGAAAAGTCAGGGCGGAAGCCAGTGCACCAGATGACGTTCCCGACGTCGAGAACGTCATCGTCCCCGACGACAGGGCGACCGTCGCGGACGCCGGTCATGCGAGGCACCCGCTCGATGCCGGCTGCGGCTAGGTCACTCGGCTTCGTGCGTACCAGCGGGCCGCCCTGTGAGAGCACCTTCGGGCGGATACGGCGCCCGATTGGCGTCCCTGTCGTGAAGATCCGGTGGAAGAGCACGCGCATCACGAACGGGACCCCGAGGTGACGGCCAACCCACGAGTCAATGTGGAACGGCACGTGGCCAACGTCCCGGCCCGACAGCCACGTTTCGTGCTCGATGGCGACGTCGAGGGAGATCTCGGCACCGGAGTTGCCCGCCCCGACGACGAGCACGTCCCCGTCCTGGAGCTGATCGGGGTTGCGGTAGTCGCTCGTATGCAGCTGGACGACATCGTCGGAGAGCTCCGCCGCGAAATCTGGGACCTTCGGGATTTGATAGCTCGCCATCGCCACCACGACGTTGTCCGCCTCGATCCGTCGATCGCCCGCGGTGACGAGGAAGCCATCGCCGCTCCGTTCCAACCCGTCCACGCGGACGCCGAGTTCGACGGGCAGGTCGAACCGCTGGGCGTAGGTCTCCAGGTAGTCGGCTACTTCGTTCTTCGTGGGGAAGGCGTACGGTGAGCCCGGATAGTCCATCCCCGGTAGGCTCGAGTAACGGGCGGGCGTGAACACCCGGAGGGAGTCCCAGCGGGCCCGCCATGCGTCGCCGACGCGGTCGCTCGCGTCGAGGATGACGAAGTCTTGGTCATGCTGCTGCAGGTAGTACCCGGTCGCCAGTCCGGCTTGGCCGCCGCCGATGACGACGGTGTCGTATCGTTCGGTCATGCGTTTGTTCCTCGGTAAACGTACGCGCCGGAGGGAGATGATGATGCCGCGTGCAGGATTTCACGCCTCGAAATCCCGGGTAAGCCGGGTGCTGCTACGTCAGAGGCTCTCGGCTGACCGGTTCGCCGGCGCGCTCGCGGCGGTCGTCGCCAGCGGTGTTACGACGGCGCAAGGGATTCGAAGGCGGCGGTGTCTACCGGGGTCGCCTCCGCGCGAACCCGCTCGAAGACCGAGATGGCCCAGTCACGGGCCTCCGGGGCGTCGGTGTCGATCACCGCCACGAGCGCCCCGGTCTCGGCGTCGTGGCAGCAGATGCCGGCCCGGTCGTCCACGATGCCGAGGCCGCAGCGGTCGCCGTCGGGGAGGTGGTCGTGGACGAGGACGGTCGCGTTCTCGCAGGCGGTGACCTCCACGATCCGATCCGGGTTCCACGCGAACATCCCCTCCAGGGCCTCGGGCGTGAACACGTACTCGAACGTCATTCCCTCGAGGACCGCACCGCAGGCCGTCTCGAGGTTGCTCGACTTGTAAACGATGTTGTCGAACCCGCGCAACGACGAGGTCGACGCGATGAGTTGACTGAGACGCTCGACGGGCTCGTAGGGGTAACCCGGCCCGGGGTAGGAGACCACCGCGTCGGCGAAGAGGTCGACGGAGAAGCCCGGCATCTCGACCGGCAGCCACTGCCAGACGTCGCGGAGTTTCTCCTCGATCTCCATCGCGTCCCGGAGAGCCAGAAACCGATCGGCGACGTACTCGCCGAGGGGGGTCAGCCCGTACGTAGGACCGTCCCTGACGAGCCACTTCCGCTCTTCGAAGTCGGCGAGCACCCGTCCGATGGTCGGCGAGGAAGCGCTGGTGGCCTCACACAGCTTTTGACGGTCGGTCGGTCCGTCGTGCAATGTTTCGAGGACGCCGACGCGGTGGGCCGATGCGGCCAAGAACTGGATATTGTCGATTCCCGCAGTCATAGGCTATGTAGGGGGGCGAAGAGCTTAGCGTTTCTACCGTGGGGAGAGACAGGCGACTCTACATTCGAGGGCCTCGGGAGGATGGAGTGGCGTGTCCTACGCCTGCTTCCCAGCCCGCCCCAATGGTGGCGACGCACCTCGGTCGTGATGCTAACATGGCAGTCACCACTTGCTGCAACCACGCCATCTATTCAGCACGACTACCTCCAACCCATACGAATTCTGGAAAGAAATGCGTGCTGAATACAGAGGGTACAGTTAGCACTACACACTGGTTTATTTCGACGGCGTCTGTCCGAATTGACTGGTAGGACTGTGGTGCGTACTGTTATGATGTTCTCCAGTACATGACACTCAGATTACGCCGTCACCATACCTGCTTATGGAGCGAGGAGATGTCTCTCCTCTATGACCGATTCGAGTAGCGACGAGTTCGACCCAACAGCACCAGACCAACGGGAGATCGGCCGCGAAATGGTTGACGACAGTACGGGACTCGGTTCGGTGATGGCCCACGCCTATCGCGGAGAGATAGACCGAGTGGGGACGTGGCGGCAGCGCCTCGACGAGACGACGACGTGGGCGGTGACGCTGATGGCAGCAATCTTGACGTGGGCGTTTTCGAGTACCGATAACCCACACTATCTCTTGCTGATCGGGATCGTTGTCGTCACCATCTTTCTGGGCATCGAAGCACGGCGGTACCGGGACTACGATGTCTTTCGCTCTCGTGCTCGAGTCATCCAAGAGAACCTGTTCGCAAACGCCCTCGATCCGTCCCAAGGCACTGAACGTCACGACTGGCGAGCGGAACTGAGCAGGGACTATCGCAGGCCGACGCTGAAAGTCTCGTTATACGAAGCACTCGTAAACCGGCTCCGGCGTGTGTACCTCGCTCTGCTCAGTGTCCTCTTGGTCGCGTGGGTCGTCAGGATTACAGCGTTCGCGCCGCGCCAAGACTGGCTGACAACCGCTGGAATCGCCCGTATCCCCGGGATTGCTGTGGTTGCCGTTGTGAGTGTGTTCTACGTCGTACTGCTGGGCGTCACCTTCTGGCCCCGCGAGCGCCATGCCAAGGGTGAATTCCGTGAAGGAGACACGGACGACTGGAAAGAGACAGACCGATAAATCCGTTCTCCGTATAACGTACCGTCTCGGTAGTGGAGCGGGATATAGAGGGCTGCAGTACCTACTAGGAGTGATGTCCGAATCAGAGGCGATCCGCTGGGAGTACGAGACGCTTCGCCCACCGCGCGATGAGACCCAAAAAGAAGCAGAGGATCCGAAAGCAGAGTTGAATCAACTCGGTGCAGAAGGCTGGGAGTTTATGGAGACGATCGACTACGAGGGAGGCGGCACCAAGTACCTCGTTTTCAAGCGACCTGCCCAATCGGGTGAGCCAGTATGACTGACAAGACCGACATCAGTACGGCCAACACGATGCGTGAGCGCTCAGGCGAGAGTCGGATTAAACTCTGGTTGCTGCTGCGCGCGAACCGCTTTCTCGTCTCCATCGTCCTGACCAGTGCCGTGTTCGTCGCATTCGTCATCGCCGTCGCTGTCCTCGATCCACCGTTTTCACAGCAAATCGAGTCCGGCGACATGACCGACACGATGTTCTCGACGATGATCACGGTCATCGTGACTGGGACGACACTCGTCGTCACGATCGGTCAGCTCGTCCTTTCCCAAGAGAACGGCCCGCT
Source organism: Natronorubrum halobium (assembly GCF_051351675.1). Classification (NCBI taxonomy): domain Archaea; kingdom Methanobacteriati; phylum Methanobacteriota; class Halobacteria; order Halobacteriales; family Natrialbaceae; genus Natronorubrum; species Natronorubrum halobium. The sequence continues at coordinate 2,571,303 of NZ_CP195595.1, read as the reverse complement.
CGGTGATCAACGCGAGCGGATGGCCAGTTCGATGGATGTCCGGGACTTTACTGAAGAATTAATCGGATCTCCGAGTCCTGCCGATCCATCCGAATTCCTCCGGCAGATCATCGGAATCACGGCACAACGGACGACGGCTCTTCGAGAGTCTATTGACAAGAATGATAACGAGAACCTCCGAGAAGAGGTCGATGAATTCGCTGAAAGTGTCACTGGGAACGCTGACACGGTGCGTGACCAACTTGAGGATGCGCAGTTCGGCTCGTTCGATGTGTTATTCGCTGCACTAAATTTCAATTATAGCTGGAAAATCTTCCAAGTTGAACGTCTCGCGAACGAATACGAAGAGAGCCTCAATGAGGAAGAACGCGGCTTGCTTGACGACCTCAAAACAGCGCTGTCTCTGTTTGGTCCGGCGCGCGAACACATCAAGACGCTGTACTTCCAGTGGGCACTCATCGACTTGTCTCAGATGATTCTCTATGCTGCAGTCCCGGCATTGGCCGTTGCGGGTATCATGGTCGGAATCGTCGATGCGGGGACGTTCCCAGGAAGCACACTCGGTCTCGATCACATCATCCTCGTCGTGGGCGGTGCGTTTGCGGTGACGCTCGTTCCATTCATGCTGTTCGTCTCGTACGTCCTTCGCATCGTCACCATAGCAAAACGGACACTTGCCATCGAGCCGCTGATCCTCCGCGAATCACAACGCTAAGATCCGACGCAGTATCTTGTTCCTCTGTCTCTACCAATTCGTCTTCTCACCAACGGCTGAGATATCAGTGACCGATACGCGCTCTGTATTCAGCACGATTCGACGAACATAGTCTGTGTTTGATATGATTTTCACCGTTCAGTCCGCACCCGTAGTTACCGAATCGCCCGATTCGGTTTCGGGCATATTTCTAAATAAAGAAACCATACTACGATCTACTGTAAAAGAGTGCCAATAGTCGGTTGTTTCCATATGTGACTCAGGTCACCAGCCCTGTCGAGAAGGTATACCTATCGACTACCCCTGTCAAATACCAGCGGGGATTTAAGTCAAAGCAGAAGTGGCGAGTGGGTCGTGATGAAAGTGGGGATCTATGTCCGCTTGTACCAGATCTGCACAACGGACAGGCCTCCCAGATTACCCATTTTAGCTTCTCTATAGTTCGAATAATAAATTCCCGAATTAATCAACTTACTGGATGGAAAGTCATATTACACTGACTTCATTGAGTGAGTACGAATGGAGCGACAAGGGGTTAGTCGACGCGGGTTCTTATCGTCTATTGGTTCATTTACGGTGTTGTCTGAACTTGAGGGGACGGCCAATATCGCACGAGCGGACGGTGACGAAACGCCGGCGTTCGGGTTCCCGATCGAACGGGCCTGGAACGTCGATTCCGACCGATCGGACGCCTCCATGGGTTCGATCCGTGACAACCACCTCTTCGTCTCGTTCAATCCGACGGCGACGGTCGAAGCGGACAGCGAAGTCGCCAGAGTCAACCGCTTTACTGGCGACCTCGAGTGGTCAAAAAACACGAGCGATTACGTGCTGAATCCGCGGGAAACCGACGGAAACCTGTACATGGACGGAGACGACAGCATCCAGTGCTGGGATGCGTCGACGGGTGAGGAGCGCTGGCGACAGCGGCTCTCCGGCGACTTGGTCGTTCAGACCGGGCTCTCGGACGGGCACGTGTTTGCCGTCGGCTTCGATATCTCCAGCGAACTCCACGAGGGACAGTACGTACAGCAGGTGACGGGATCGACGCTCTACGCGCTCGGACTCGACGACGGTGAACTGAAGTGGCGACAACACTCGGATCACGGCTTTTGGAGCCTCAGCCACGTCGACGGGCAGCTCTTCGTCCGCGAGAGCGACTGCCACTTCACCGACGACGAACTGTTCTACGAGGACGGTCGGCTCGTCGCGCTCGACGCGATGACCGGCGACAGGGAGTGGTCGTCGGACTGGATCAATCCGCGGTTCTTCCACGAGAACGACGGGACGATCCTCACGCTCACCGAAGCCGACGATCTGTTCGGGTTCTCGGCCGATGGACGCCGCCTCTGGGAGCAAGAGAACGCGGGGGACGATTACTACGTCACCGACGAGCACGTGATCGTGTCGCGATCCGACGGCGGTATCACTGTGTTCGATCACACCGGGTCCGCGATCACGTCCGACCCGCGCTATCCGTCGGAGACCGTCACGATGATTCGAAGCGGTCCGACGCCAGATCTGCTCTTACTGGGCACGCCGGACGAACTGATCGCGATCGACGGCGAAGAGTTCACCGAACGCTGGCGAACGTCCGTTCCGGCGGCACCCGAGTCCATTACCGCCCGGCGAGAAGTCGTCTTCGTCGCCGCCGACAGTACCGTCTACGCGTTCGACGTCGAGACCGGTGAACGCGTCTGGGAAAACGGGATTGTCGGTGTCGACAGACTGAGCATCGACATGCGGGACGGTTTCCTCTACGTCTCGGGGGACGGCGCCCCGCTTCGGGCGTACAGCGGTCGGCGGGGCAGAGCGATGACCGCCCTCGAGCGCGCAAAGCAGGCTGATGAGACGATCAGCGGTACCATCGCGGGGCTGTTGGGATGGCGGGACTACGTTTCCCAGGCGGAGACGGCGATCGAGGAGGGGCAGTACGAGAAAGCCGACAGCCTCCTCGTCGAGGCCGAACGACGGCGGCAAGCGGTACGAGGCGCGTTAGGGCTTGCCGGCGTCGGAACCGCGTACGGCACGACCCGGGTCGGTGCGGGCAGCTGGCACCGTCGTCGACTGGCGAGCGTGGCCGAGCGATTGGAGTCCCGCTACCCGATCGAGCGCGGCGAACTCGAGGGCGCGGAACCGACCGAACTGCTCGCGCAAGTCACCACCGTCCGGGACTCGATCGGGACGGTCCGCGGACCCAAACTGCGCGCCGTGTTCTCGGACGACTACGCGGACCTGCTCTCGCGGGCCGACCGCATTGCCGACCTCCACTCAGAGCTGGTCGAGGCGTCGGTCACGCTCGGCGACATCAACCGCACACGCGTTCCGGCCGCCTGGGTGAGCGATCTCCGGGACGCCGTCGACGCCGGCGACGTCGATCGAATCGAGTCCCTGCTCGACCGCGTTTCGACGGCGGAAACCCTCTTCGAGCGAGTCGCGTCGCTCGAGCGAACGATCGCGGATGCCTCGCTGACGGCCGCCGCGGACGATCTCACTGTCCTCCTCGACCGCGAACTCGGCGATCCCGACGGCGCGATCGAGGAGGTTTCGCTCGAGACCGCCCTTCGGTCCCTCGAGGAGGGGATCACGGCCTACGAGTCGTACCGGCGGTCACTTCGAACGTTCGACCTCGATCCGTTCGGATCGACGCTGGAGGAACTGCTCCGCCAGCCGTCCGAAATCACGGCCGAAGCGATCGACCGAGTCGGTGAGTACGACGCCCTCTTCAGTGCCGCCGCGAGCGTCGAAGAGCAGCTCGAGTCCGTTGAGTTCGACGCCATCGACGCCTCTCGGGCGACCTATACCCACCGCGCTCGGACCTGCTTCGCGAACCGCGACGCGAGCGGACTACGGTCGCTCGCGAGCGAACTCCACGACCTCCAGGCCGGCCGCTGGTCGCACAGCGATCTCTTCTCAGTGTCGCCGGTCGAGTTCGAGTACCTCGTCGCGGCGCTGTTCGCGGACATGGGCTACGAAGTGGTCGTGACTGACGCGCAGGGTGACAAGGGGATCGACGTCATCGCGCGGAACCCGCGGGAGGTCCTCGCGATCCAGGTCAAGCAGTACAGCAGCGGGAACAGCGTCGGTCGCCCTACCGTCCAACAGATGATTGGGGCGATGGCCCAAGCGGGCGCAGACAAGGCGGTGATCGTTTCGTCGGCAGGGTTCACGCAAACCGCACGCGAGGCCTCGCGAGACCTCGGAACCGCTATCGAATTGGTCGACGGGGCTCAGCTCGTTCAACTGCTTACCGACTCGAGTCTCCACCCGTCCGGCGACGCCTCCTATTATCGCTCACGCGCTGCCAAGGGCGGCCGAGCGAACCATTCATGGTCAAATACCTCGAAAAATGGGTCGCAGACGGTCGACGAGGAGGGGGCGTATCGAGTCCTCGGAATCGAGCCCCCTGCTACAGCGGACGAAATTAAATCCCAGTATCGAGAACTGGTCAAAGAAGCTCATCCCGATGCTGGTGGCACCGCCGCCGAGTTCAAGCGAATTCAGGAGGCCTATACGACGCTTGTTGGGAATGACCGGACCTCGTTCTCCGGCCAGTTGAGATAGCGACGGGCAATCCAGCCAGCGCCCCTTCATAACAGACCAATAAATACTGTCTGGGAAACCGCGATTATGCTACTACTCCGGATTCGGCTTCCTCAAGGTAGCGGTCTCGCCGATCGTAGATTCCACGGGCGGTTGATCGGTTCACGCCCGTTTCCTCGGCGATCCCCCGCCACGAGCAGTTGGCTTTTCGAAGTCGAATCACCTCGAGGGCAGTCGCGAACTCCCCACTCTCGCGGTCAGCAACCCACCGCCTTCCTTCATCATCGTAGCAGAGACCGAAGGGGGGACGTCCGTGGTCGTCCCCCCGCTGTTCGCGGGCATCCATCGCGGCCTGGGATTTCTCTATCTCCCGGCGTTTAACGTCGCTCTCGACGGCTCTTTGGACCCGGAACGTAAGTTCGTCCTCCGGTAGGTCCTCGACAAACTCGAGCAGACAGTCGCCGAGGACAGCCGCCCGTTTCAGTTCCCAGTAGAATTGGTCACGGGCCAGGCGCGTATCGTCCCACGCGACGAGGTAGTCGTATTTTCCGCCGCGGAGTGCCTCGAGTAATGTCTCTACCTCCGGGTTCGCGTCGATCCGTTCCTCATTGACAGCCTTCATATGTACGCTGAACCCGGTGTGAACGCCGAGGTCGATCACGTCGACCTCGTCGGCCAGCCGCTCCGCGAGCTCCGGGACACGTTCGCGCTGTAACTCGAGGGAGACGTCGTCATCGCTCCCTTGTGACTTGCGGAGGAACGCGGCGGCTCTACTCATCAGCTTTCTCGAGGGCGAGTTTCGTAGACGAGACGATATCCCACTCGACCTCTTCGTTTGCGAGTTCGAGGGCGTCTCCCATCGCTTTCGGAATGGTGACCTGATACTGGCCGTTACTGTTCTGTGAGACGGTCGTGGTGGTCCGTTTCGGCATTACTCCCACCAATGGTAGTATCACTATTAGAATTAACGTTAATCAGAGGGGTGTGTGAAAGGGGGGTTTCCCAGACAGTACTTGCGAGATATTACCCAAAATTGTCAGGATGTCATAGACAGTCTCATACCCTTTTGCGACTATCCGACAGACGGTAAGTACAGGTAGTGTACTTAACAGGCGTACCACGAATCGATCGAACCATCTGCTCGTAATGTGATTCCGATATCTTCGCCGTCGCAGTCGATGTCCAAATCAGGCGCATACTTCCACGTAGCGGAACTCCCTTCCGGAGTGAAAACTGTCACCGTTGACGGGATCGTTTCGATACCAGCAGCGGGATCGAGGTGACCGGGTTCGAGTTCGTATACCCGACTAATCAACGGGTCGCCATCGTCATCCTCTATTCGGACGCCTATCGTTGCAGGTTCTTCCGTTCGGTTCTCGACCATAATTTCAATTGTGTCACCTTCTCCCTCTGTGTCCGTGGAGACGACGAAATCACTACATCCCGAAACAGGGATCGAGCCTATTGCTCCCGTCAAAGTAAGCACTTCTCGTCGAGAAACGCTCTCGGTAAGAGCAAGGGAAGGTGAGGGCGACTCGACCATTATTCGTCCAATTATCAACACAGGAGCAAATAGTTTTGCTCATGATGCGCTCTTGAGTATGGTGCAGATGATGTTGCCGAGTGGGTTCGTAACCGGACTGTGCTGGTTGCTATCGACGCGGGGGAGATAGTCAGCGTTGTCCAGATTATTCCGCGCTCAGAGTAGGGTATACCTGAAATCGGACGGCTTGCGCCCTCGGACCCGGATAGGAGCGTTACGCCGCGTAAAAGGATATCAGATCGATCCTCTATTGATTGAGTTGCATCCGATTCTGGTTTGGTTGCAACGCTGCAGGTTTTATGATTTATAAGGGGGATCTGGGATCGGTTCGGCTGTGTTCACAATAGGATCAGGAATTCTCGTGTATCCTCAGAACACTCCTCTGGAAGGCCGTGCGGCCGCGATAATCGGTGCGACCGCTGGTTGGATTAAACGCGAGTCTCACGGTACGCGTTCCTCGACTCCTGTGATCTCCCGCTCGGCGGAGACGAACAATCTACCATGACTGTCCAGATACCAATAAGAATACGTAGATCGACTCGAAAGGCCTACCCCGTTGATGGAGGACCAGCGCTTTCTCGAGTCCGAATGGGATTACTGTCTGGTGCTGGACGCCTGTCGGTACGACGTGTTTAGCGAGGTGTACGATGACTACCTCGACGGAGAGCTGGCAAAGCGACGGAGTCCCGGCTCGTCGACACCGGAGTGGGCCTATCGAACGTTCACCGACAACCACGATATCGCGTACTTTTCGGGGAATCCGTTCATCAACGACCTCGGGATCCCCTTGAACGAACTCAAGTGGGGTGCCAGTTGCGATTACGAGTGGACGGCTGCTAACCACATTGGCGAGGTCTTCGACGTCTGGAAGACCGGCTGGGACGACGATCTCGGGACGGTCCCGCCGGAGAGCCTGGCGGCGGCGTTCCGCGATCACTCCGAGGCCGTCGAACGGGCCGATCGGACGGTACTCCATTATATGCAACCACACGCCCCGTATTTCTCTTGCGGCAAGGGACAAAAGCTCAGACAGATCCAAAAGGGGATTCGGAGACAGGAGAAGGCCGAAACGGTGGCGGACGGTGGAGGCAGTGCGCTGTCGTCGCTCGGGGACACGATCCGACCGAAGATAGAGAGTAAACTCGAGGAGAGCGAACTGGCCCAGAAGGCCGGTCTGTGGCTCGAACTCGACCCTACTGGCCTCGTCAGGAACGGCACTCGAGAGGCCGCCCTCGAACTGTACGAGGAGAATCTACGGATCGCGCTCGAGGCCGTCGCCGACCTGATTCCGGAACTGGACGGACGGGTCGTCGTAACCGCCGACCACGGAGAGGCGTTCGGCGAGCAGGGCGTCTGGGAGCACCACATCGAGACGCACATCCCACCGCTCATGGAGGTCCCGTGGCTCGAGGTCACGTAGTGTATCGTAGCAGTCTCTCGATTCGATCACTCTCGGTCAAAGCGATCACAGCCACCACAAGTATCACAGACTCGAAACGTCCGGGATGAAAATCAGCCACTACTTCGAACTCGAGAACTGGGTTACCGGCGGGATCAGCGAATCGGTTACTCACCAACGGAAGATACTGGATCGGCTAGACTTGCAGTACACGACAGCGCCGACACCGAACGCCGACGTCTTTCACTGTAATCTCATGGGACCGCGGTCCGTCTGGTATGCGAAGCGGGCGCGTTCGCGTGGCGTTCCGGTCGTCGCGCACACACACGTCACTGCCGAAGACTTCGGAGAGAGCTTTCGCTTCACAAACACGCTCGCTAAACCGCTGAAACCGTACCTAGAGTAGGCCTACGGACTGGCCGACGTTCTCGTCTGCCCGTCGGAGTACAATCGGCGACTGATCGAGAGCTATACGAGCGTGACGACGACCGTCATCTCGAACGGCGTCGATCGGGAGAAACTCGCGGGATTCGAGTCCCTCGAGACGGAGTACCGTGACCGCTACGATCTCGAACCGCCGACGGTCTTCCTCGTCGGGCACGTAATCAAGCGCAAGGGGCTCGAGACGTTCGTCGAACTGGCTCGCCGGTTGCCCGACCTGGACTTCGCGTGGTTCGGTCAGCTCGACCGCTCGTTAAAGGGACGAGAGACGACGCGGTTGATCGAAGGCGCCCCCGACAACTGCACGTTTACCGGCTACGTCGACGACATCCGCGGCGCATACGCGGCGGGAGACATCTTCTGTTTCCCGACCCACGAGGAGAACGAAGGGATCGCGCTGCTTGAGGCGATGGTCGCCCGCAAGCCGATCCTCGTCCGCGACATCGAGACGTTCTCGTGGCTCGAGGACGGCGAGGACTGTCTAAAGGTCGACGCGGCGTCGGCGTCGGACATCGATGCGTTCGTCGACGCCATCGAACGGCTCAGGGATCCCGACCTCCGTCGGCGGCTCGGATCGAACGCGGCCGACCGGAGCGAGGCGTTCACGCTCGAGGCAGTCACGGACCAGTACCGGACGCTCTACAGCGAGGTGGCCTGAATGAAAATCGGATTCTTCACGGACAGTTACTTCCCCGAAATCGACGGTGTCACGTATACGATCAAGCTCTGGAGAGAGGAGTTAGAGCGAAACGGACACGAGGTGTACGTCGTCTACCCGGAGGGCGACTACGAGCCCGGTGACCGCGAAATACCGGTCACATCGGTCTCGAACCCGTTCTACCCCGGCTATCGAATTCCACTCTTTAGACGGCTGTCGACGCTTCCCGAACTGGACGTCGTCCACTGTCACGGTCCGGCACCGGTCGGCATCCTCGGTCGTTACTACGCGCGGAAACACGAACTGCCCGCGATGTACACTCACCACACGCCGCTCGAAGAGTACTTCCATCAGAACATCAAATTCGCATCGGTCGCCGCCGCGCTATCGAAACTCTATGTTCCCCTCGAGAACGCGTTTCTCCGGAGTTTCGACGTCGTGACTGCCTCGACCAAGCGGATCGACCGCGACGTCGAACACGTGCCGCTCCCGGTCGGGATTGACATGGAGTTCTTCCGGCCGACCGAGGAGGATTGGTATCCGGACCGGCTGGTGATCGGCTACAGCGGCCGACTCAGTATGGAGAAAAACGTCAGCGAAATCCTCCGCGTCGCCGAGGAACTCCCAGAGTACAACTTCGTCGTCGTCGGCGAGGGCCCCTATCGCGACGACCTCGAACGCGAGGCCCCCGACAACGTCGAGATCCGGGACTTCCTCCCCCGCGAGGAACTGTCGATCTTCTACTCCTCGATCGACGCCTTTGTCACCGCCTCAACAGCGGACACGCTGGGACTGTCGACCCTCGAGGCCAACGCCTGTGGCACGCCCGTCGCTGCTGCCGACGTGCCTCCGTTCGAGCAAACGATCGGCCCAGCCAACGGCGAGCGCTTCGAGTACGGGGACCGTGCGGCGATGGTAGACGCCATCGAGAGCTGCCTCCGGACAGAGCGCGATACCAGGGGCGCCGTCGAACGGTACGACGTCCAGCGCACGATAGACGACCTCGAGTACCTGTATCGCAGCGTGCAGTCGTCGACCGACGAGGTGCCGACGACTGCCGACGACCGCTGGGGGTTCTCCGAGGACTCGCAGGGATCGCTCGACTGACCGTTCGATCGGCGCTTCGCCGCCCTCAGACGTCGCGGCGATTCGTCGTTAGGACGGGGGTCGACGCAGTGCGGAGTACTCGTTCGGAGATACTGCCGAGAAATCGCTCGTCCAGTCCCGTCCGACCGTGGGTTCCCATCACCACCAGATCGATCCCCGTGGCGTCGGCGTACGAAGTGATCTCTGTCGGTACCGATCCCGACTCGACGGCGGTCACGACGTCGTCGACGCCCGCGTCGTTGGCCGTTGCCTCGCCGTCCTCGAGCAGGTCCATCGCTCGACTCTCACGGTCGGATTCCCCGCCGAGCGATCCGAGGAGCTGGTCCTCGAGAACGGCGAGGAGATGGAGCGTCGCGCCGTGGTGCTTCGCGACGGCCGCGCCCATGCGCAACGCGGTCGTCGCGTGTTCGCTTCCGTCGGTCGGGACGAGGATAGACTCGTACGGATAGATCGGCGTGTTGTCGATCGCACGAACCGTCAGTACCGGCATCGGCGCCGTGTTGACGACGCGTTCGGCGACGCTCCCGACGACATATTGTTCCAAACCGTCTCGACCGTGGGTCCCCATCGCTATGAGATCGACGTCCTTCGTCTCGGCGTAGTCGACGATCGCTTCGTGGGGGACTCCCTGAACGATGTCCGTGGTAACGGGAGCGTCGCTGTCCGCAGCCCGTTCCCGCGCGTCCGAAACGATCTCGTTGCCCTCGCGCTCGAGGACGTCCACGACGTCGGTACCGATGCGGGTCTGACTCGGCTCGTTCGTGTCCGCGACGTAGAGGAGGGTGACGGGCGCGTCGTGATCGCTGGCGATCTCGAACGCGTGGTCCAGCGCTATCGTCGCCGAATCGCTCCCGTCTATGGGAACGAGAATGCGGTCGTACATGACCGTCATCGACTACGGTCCGGATCGGTATACCGTTTGATCCGACGACGGAGTGACGTCCTCCCGTCGCCGGACGTGCTCGTCGACGAAGTGGCAGTGACACGGCGAACGATTATCCGGATCCCAGTAATGGTCTAGAACGGTTCGGATTCGCCGTGACGGCACCACAACCACGCGTCCGGCGAACAGATGAAACCGGCGTTCGGCGGATCGTGAATCGCCTCTTGCACGCGGGAATTGTCGCCGCGCTTGCTGCGGGAATTCGACGTCGCGATCCGAGCGTAATTGTCAACGGTGCCCTCTCGCTGACGTTCGTCTCGTTGCCGCGGTACCTCAAACGGCGATACGACGTTCGCTTTCGCCCGTGGCAGCGGGAGTGGATCTCGACGGCTGCACTGATCCACACGCTCGGCATGCTCGGCCCGTACGATCGCGTCTGGTGGTGGGACCACCTCGCACACACGCTCTCGGGGGTGGTTTTCGCCGGCGCCGCGGATGTGGTGTACCGATCCGACATCGACGGGGAACGCCGCGCTTCGAGGCGCTCTCGAACCGCGTTCGTCGCCGGAATCACGTTCGGACTCGGTTTCGTCTGGGAGGTATTCGAATACATCGTCCACGCGCTCGGCAATCGGATCGGGTTCGACCCCCTACTCGTCCACTACGGGCGGCTCGACGCCGTGGGCGATCTCGTCTTCGACCTGCTCGGAGCGATGATTGTCCTTCTGTTCGGGCGAGACCGATTGTCCAATCTTGTCGACCCGGAGGGAGACGAATCGTAACGCCTGAACAAGCTATTCTTCCGCGGGGAGATCAACCAGTTCGACCGAACTGAGTATGTTAGTCCATAACACGGGCGCTTTCTCTTCGCCGAGATAATCATTCTCTTCGAGCACATCGATTAGCAGTAGTTGGTAGTACGGTTTCTTTATTCAGAGTTGAGAGTGAAAATCACGGTAAGTATAGGGAGTAGCTGTTACACTAACGGCTTGTTTCAGGGAGGGCGCCTTCATTTGAAAGCTAACACTGCTATGTGTCCGACTACAAATTTGATTATCAGCCAATGAACAGCAATTCGCAGAGCCAGTCAACCGAGAACTCGGGGATATACACGCAAGTATCACGGGAGAAGTATGGATAGGGATATAATTCTTATCCCCCTGGCGATGCTAATATTAATAGTTATGTTTCTTGCTGGGTTCATGAGCGACGCAGTTGCGGCAGCATTACTCACAGGTTCAATTCGGAACCAGTCTCAGACCCACTCTTCAGAAAGACAACACATCTGAGAGTGAGTCCCATGGTTATGAACTCACTCGAAATCGGAGCGCGAATCCTCGCGGGCGTCGGTCTCATCCTCATCAACGCCTACTTTGTTGCTATCGAATTCGCACTGACCCGGGCCCGTCAGTACCCTGAATCGGAATTCGACACGCCAGGGCTCCGCCGTGCCTGGGAGATGACCGACGACCTTGAGTTCTATCTGACGAGCTGCCAGATCTGGATCTCCGGTACCAGCATTGCATTGGGTGTCGTCGCCGAGCCGGGACTGGCAGCCGTGTTCGAGCCCCTCTTCCAGAACTCGTTCCCAACGTTCGCGTCGGCTGGCGCCGGATCGCTGTTCGCGTTCTTCCTCATTAACATGGTCCACCTCACCCATGGCGAGCAGACGCCGACCTACCTCGGCGTCGAGCGCTCGAAACAGGTCTGCCGGTACGGCGCGCGACCGCTGTATTGGTTCGCGTTCGTCATTTCGCCGTTCATCAAGTTCGGCGACTGGGTGGCAAAAGGAACGCTCAGACTATTCGGGATCGAGATGACCGGCGCCTGGCTCGAGGAAACCGAGACGGACGTGATCGAATCGCGGGCGAACCTCCGCCAGGAACTTGGATCGGTACTCGACCGCGGCGAAGTCTCCGATGAACGTCGCCAAGAAGTGTTAAACGCACTCGCGATCGGCGAGCAACCGATCCGCGACGCGATGGTGCCGGCTGATGAGATTGTTGCGCTGTCCACGACAATCGATCCGGAAACGAATCTCGAACGAATAGCTGACCAACCGCAGACGCGCTATCCGCTCGTCGGAGACGACCTGACTAACTTCCGAGGGATCGTCTACCTGCCGATCCTCACCAAGTACCGCGAGGACCTGCTCGAGGGCGACGTCACGTTCGCCGACATCGCGGCTCCGCCGATGACGCTCTCGCCCGACGTTGATATCAGCGACGCCATCGACCAGTTTCAGGCCGAAAATCAGGAACTCGCGCTTGTGATCGAAGACGGCATGGTTGTCGGTCTCGTCACTGTAACCGATCTGCTCGAGGCAGTAATGGGCGACATCGAAGATCCGCTGGATCAGGAACAAGTTGGATCAACCGACCGGTAAACCGCTCGGGGGACTATCCCTCGGAAACTGTCCCCGAGGAGTGATCCCATGCAATTGCTCGCGTCCGGTTTTTGTATCACAGTCGGAGGTCACCTCTGTACATCGATATCCTGGTCCCAACAGACGGGAGCGATCCAAGCATAGCCGCAATCGACCATGCTCTTGCGATCGCAGACCAAGAGACGACTACAGTTCAATATCACTCGAGATAGCCGAGTTCGCGCAGTCGCTCGCGGGTCTCCTCGTCGGCGTCGGCCAGCGCCTCGTCCGGGTCGCCGACCGCCGCATCGGGATCGTCCCACGCACCTGTCTGTTCATCGGCGCCCTTCGGAGGTTTACCGGCCCGGACGACCCCTCGAACGCCGAGACTGGACGGCTCGAGGTGACGGTCGTCGATCGACTGCCGCCGACGGACGCGGTCACCGAAGCCGTCACGAAACGGTTCCTCGATCGAGAGACGCCTCACATCGAAACGATCGAGGCGTCAGAACTCGAGATCGTCGCCCTAAAGGACGATCCGGTGCGGTTCAGCCTCGACGGAGAGCGCCGAGAGTACGAGGCCGTCGAGATCGGTGTTCGACTGCAGGCGCTCCGTGTTTGCGTGGGTAACGAGTACGTTCTGGGGACGTAACGAACGTCTTACTGACGTGACCGCCGCACTCGGTACGCTATGCGCGTGCTTCTGGTCCCCGAAGTCTACTGCCGCGGAAGCTGTCGGCCAATGGTATTTTTGTGAATTGACTTTTCCAATCACCTCTGCTGGAGCGGCTAATACTCATTTGATACAAAGTGTTATAGAGCAGCAATCCACATTACTCATTGACTGAGGATTATCCCTATTTGGCCGTCTTCTATAAACCTATTATCTCCCCCCTCCCTCCGAAGGTATAGCGGTTGGTTTGGCCCATTGGCCTTAGCCACACCCCCTAACGCGGAATTCGACCCTGCGAGTCGGATTTCTACCTGAATGTTGTAGTGTTGACATTAGCTATAACACAGGTTGGTCTCGCCGTACGTGCTATGAGACTCTAAACGAGAATAATACGGGCTAATCTAACCGAAAATAGGTGTCACAATAGTGTCGCCACTATACAGAGCCGCGCTACCGAGGTGAAATCGCAAAGCCGCGACCCTGGCCGGTGACGATTACACCGTTCTCCTCGAGGACTTCAAGAGCACGGTCGACATCGTTTGTAACCCTCGAAACAATCATATGGAGCGTCGAGTAGTTGACTCGCTCGTCGAGTTCGGCGAATTGCTTCCACGCCTTCTCGAGGTCGATCTCCTCGGGATTGATGTCGCGACCGTCCGCACCAGCTTGTCTCTCAAGTTGCTGCTCCCGTTTCCGGCGAGCAGCTTCGTAGTCCCAGGCGGCGCCAGCCCAACCCTGTTCGAGGTCACGGAAACGCTTGATCGTCCCGTCAGCGAGTTCCACTCGCATCTGGAACCCGCAGGAGTTCCCGTGTCTCTCGAGGAGTGCAACGTGGGCCTCCCTCGCGAGATTCTTCGCGTCGTCTTTATCCGAGGCGATGTAACGCGGTTTCAGCAAGGCACGACAGTCGTTTCGATTCTCGTCGATACCGACATCGTAGTTCCGGACGAATCGGTCGAGCGCGTCCGTCTCGACGTTCTGAGCGTCGTCGGCCACTTGTATTACCGTTGACCCGATCGATCGACGGAACTGCTCCTCGGCCGAACGCACGCGCTTGAGCATCGACTGAGCCGCATAGTCGCTCTCGATCGCCAACTCGCCGTAGGTGTGTTCGATAAATCCCTCGAGACGGTCAACGGCTCGTAGTATCGTATCGTAGCAATAGCCGGTCTTGTCGGCCGCGTCTTGAGGCGATATCTCACCCCCGTCAGTAAGGAGCGTACCGACGAGAGCTTCGTCAGACGGGTTCATGTCGCCCCAGAGGCGCATCACCGCAGCCTCCTGCTCACTCTCGATTTCCGGGAGCGGGCAGTCGACCAGCTTTAGTGAGCGGCGCTCGCGATCGTCGGGATCGAAGTATGCGTCTTCCTGGTACGATCCACTATCACCGCCACCACCAGTCTCGTCGAACCCGCCCCAATCGAGGAGGTTCACGAGTAACTCCTCGAGCTCGCGGCGGAGATCCTCGCAGTCGAGTTCTCTATCGTCACGCTCCCAGTAGACGGTTCGATCGGTGACGCTCGTCTGGTATCCAACCTCGAGCTTGGGATGCCAACCGAACTCGTCGGGATCGTAGTTATCGGGATCTTTCATATAGTAGTGCTTGACCTCTTTTCCGATCTCGTGTCCACGGATGATCTTCCCGGCTCGCCTATCGTCGACGACACTCGTCACGTAGTCACCGGGGCGGTCGCGATTGTCTTCGACGTGCTTCCGGAACCCGGACCGATCGGATTCTAAAAGCGAATGCATCCGAGCAATCGGACCATCCGCCGCATAGATCGGACCGGACTTCGATCGCTGGAGTCGAACGTATACCGCCGCGTCGACGATGGTGCTCGTCTGGTAGAACTCGTCGAAGTACCGGCGGGGAATCCCAAACGTCGCCGCCGCGTCTGCGAGTAAGCTGGGGTAGCGATCGAACTCGATGTTCGATCCCTGGACCTGCGCATCGATGTACGGCACACCGAGATCCATGTACCCGTTCACATCCTTGACGGGACCGGTCCATTGGCCATCGTCGTCGGTATCGGCCTTCGCTCGACGTTTCATATCGGGCCAGCGGGGCCGGAACGTGATCGTCCCACCCTTGACCCGTTGACTCTGGTCTGCTCGCTCGCCATCGTACGTTTCGTCCTCACAGACGAAGTAGAGCCGATACAGATACGCCGTCTCGAGCTTGTAGGACGGATCATCCCACGGGAGGATCGGCTGCTCGTCGTAGTCGAGACAGACGTGCCACGTCTCGTCACCGGATTCGAAAGTGCCGGACGGCTTCCCTTCGTTGGACCAATCGTGGTCCTTCCGGACGTCAGTGAGCGCGTAATACGGCTTCAATCCGTCGCGCACGAGGTGGAAGTGACCGTCGAACTCGTGGCACTGGAACCGCAGGAACTTCCGCGCGCTCACAGTAACCACCCAACTGTGAGCCGCTGTCTTCGGGTAGCGGAAGTTTCAAACCGGAACGTGCGGTCATTCCGCACGCCCGATCACCTCCGTTGGTCGGGTGATTGCTCCCGGAGAACGGAGCAGTGCGCCGCAGAGAGCCGAGGTAACTTTGGACGAGTGACCGGCTCTCGCGGTTTCCTTTCGAGTCACGGCTGACACCTCCCATCCTCGAGCGCCGGGCAGCGCTTTTCCGGATAGTCGATCTCGCAGCCGCAGAACTCACAGATCAGTGGCGCACGTTCGACACCATTCTGGCGTCGAATCACGCTAACCACCTCGATTCCCTCAGAAAACCGCCAACAGGCGTCGGCCCGCGTACGGTTTTCTGATGAAGTCTATTCTGTGAGGGAGTAGTCGTCAGCCCAAAAGTGGCGAATCCGTCCGCCTCAAGGTCCGTACCTTGCGGTGTAGAACCCTGATTATGGCGGAGAAATTGTAGTGGACTCGCCGGGAGTGCTTGCTGGCCGTCTCGCGTCCGCTCGCGGGCCAGCAGCCGGTCGACTCTGCTTGCTGCGCGTCGCAGAGTACGACAATAAACCCGGGGCCTCTGACTAGTCAATGCGGATCAGGGCCCTGGTCCCCTCCGAGTCTTCACACTCTATCAATCACCCGATGAGATCACCATATACCGGATAAGAGCGGACGGATCCGGTATGACAGAACTGCACGAAATCCCCCCCGAAAAGGCCGTAGAAGAGTATCTATCGTCACGACACGACGTAACAGAGTCGACGCTTGACAACCACCGCTATAGGCTCGAATACTTCGTTGAGTGGACCGAACAGGAATCGATCGAGTCTCTCACCGAGCTCGATGGCTTCGATCTGCAGCGGTACAAGAACTGGCGGACAAATGGAGAGTCTGCGCCTGACTGTAATCTCGTCACTATCGAACAGCATCTCCACACGCTCCGAGTGTTTCTCCGATGGGCCGAACAGGCTGATCTCGTATCGGAGAGCACCGCCGATAAAGTCGTAATACCCAATGTGAGCTCACAGGATAAGGCTCGAGATGTCGCTATCTCGCGTGAACGGGCTAAAGATCTGATCGATTACCTCTGTCGCTACGAGTGGACCTCGACGGCTCATATCGTGTTCCATACGCTGTATCACTGTGGAATGCGACGAAGTGGGCTCCGAGCGTTAGACGTCTCAGACTGGTATCCAGAAGAGCGATATCTTGACCTCCAGCATCGTCCCGAGCAAGGGACTCGTCTGAAGCTGGGAGAGCGAGGCGAGCGTCAGGTTACGGTGAATGACGAGAGACTTGTCGACGCGCTCAATGACTGGATCGAGAATCAACGTCCAAGTGTTACGGACGATCACGGACGGGAACCGCTGATCGCCTCGAACCACGGAAGAATGCACTATCAGAGTGTGACGAAGATTTGTTACAAAGTCACACGCCCTTGTTGGATCGGGGCCGAGTGTCCGCACGATAGGGATCCAGAGGAATGTGAAGCGACAGCGTACGGTAGTTACAGCAAATGTCCTAGTTCTATATCAAGCCACCCAGTGAGACGGTCTTCGATCACTCATCACCTTTCGAAGGACGTTCCAGCCGAGGTCTGCTCTCAACGTATGTCCCTATCAACGGAGACGCTTGATTTGCACTATGATGCGAGAGATAAGGAGCAACGGAGACAGAACAGAGAACGGTATCTTGATCGGTTGTAGGAGCGAACCACTAGGGTCGTCACTATACGACCGCTGTCATCCGGCCGACGCCGAATGACAACGGTCGGAGACCGCAGAGGGATGAAGAGGGCCGGGGATCACAGAGGTACCCCTTCTGTGGATCAGGCGATTTCACGGGTTTGTCAACTGGGTGAGTCAAATACCGGGACTACAGTACTCTTTATTCAGCACACCTACTCTAACAGTTATCGGAGATCTCTGTTGCTGTCCTGTTCACTCTTGACTATATCTACAATGGCTACCAAGAAACTCTCAGGGCCATACTATTCCAATAGACCATTTCTTTTATTACTCTCACATGCCATTTCATCTATGGCTAAATATGAGGAATAGTGAATGTTTTATAACTTCGATGTAAGCTTAGAGCCAATGAATCGTCGACATCTCCTCGCAGCTCTTGGAGGGATTGGGTACACCTCCATCTCGGGATGTGCAGAGAATAACACTGATGGAGATCCGGCCTCTTCAAGAAGCAATCAAGATAGAGTCCCTTCATCTTCAGTAGTCTCAGATCCAGCTGTCCTTGATCTCTCCTATGAACTTGATGACAACAAGACTGCTATCGAGAGTCGAGAATTACGCGTATCTGGTGAACTTACCATTGGATCAGACGGAACTGCGAAGATTGAACTTTCAGATGGAACTGTAATCCCAATCGATGAAGAAGAAGTGGATGCGACGATAGAACTCGATGGTGGACAGCGGTATACCCTCTCAGCAACAGTTACGAACGATAACGGGACTGATGAGGTCACCCGCCAGATAGGGTATGTGCCGTCACCGACGACAAAGGTAGACAAAGATCGTCTCATTGGAACTCATTATTATGTCTGGTGGGGTGCCGATTGGCACTGGAACGAGGGATATCCGGGAACGCCAGTTCTTGGCGAGTACAACGCTCGTGACCCCGACGTCATCGACACGCATATTGAGTGGGCAACTGCCCATGGTATCAACTGGTTCTCCGTCAGCTGGTGGGGACGCGATAGTTGGTCGGATATCACCCTTCGAGACTACTTCCCTGAAGCAGATCGCTCAGATGACATCGAAATCTCAATTCTGTACGAACCTCATGACATGCTGGATATAACTGATGGGTGGCGAGTTGACTTCGACGATCCCGCTAACAAAGAGCAATTCGTGAAAGATTTCTCCTATCTCGCAGAAACGTACTTTGACCGCGAGAACTACCTTCATATCAACGATCAGCCAGCCGTCTACATCTACCTCGCACAAGGATTCATGGGCGACGTCTCAGGTACGTTTGAAGCAGTACGTGATAAAACAGGCGTTCAACCCTACATCATTGGTGATTTCGAAGTAGGCGAATGGGAACCTGTTGATCATGACCTCATTGATCAATTTGAGGCCGTCAGTGACTATGTCCCGTTCTACGCTGATGAGGACGATGTGGAAGAGAATTACCCTGAAGAAGTTCTTTCAAACTCCCAGCAGTGGATGCTCGCATTAGAAGACAGTGATGTCAACTATATACCTGCTGTCGGACCCGCCTTTGATAAAAGCTACCACAGAGATGGCATGGATCAAGCTGTTCTCACGCCAGAACCAGAGGAGTTCGCGGAGTACTGCCGGGAAACAGTTCGGCAATTCGATCCAGATGTCAACGCTGCACTGATCACCTCATTCAATGAATGGTATGAAGGCACGATCATTGAACCAACTGAGGAATGGAACACTCGATACCTTGAAATCGTTGAGGGGAACCTCGTTACCCACGAAGAAACCTACGAGAACCGAGACCGCTACGGTCGAGTAACGATTGACTTTGAGAGCCTTATCGACGAGAAGGAGCTCAACCCAGACGCAGATAGATTTTCACGCGATCTGGCATTTGTATGCCACGAAATCACTCTCTTGGATAGTGAGTCTCAAGTTGTAGAATCTTACGATATCGGTACGAATGATGATCCAATGTTTACTGAAGGCGCCTATAATGGTGAGTCCTATAATGAGGACACTTGGCGATGGTTTGGCGGTCCGACCGGAAGAACAACGTTCCTAGTCTCCTGGGACACACTCTCGCCAGTAAGAAAACTCAGCGTGACTGGAAACGCACCGGATCATTCCACAACGATTTCGGCAACAGTCTCAATTGACGCACTCGGTGAACGCGAAATAACGTTCGACAAAGGACATACCGAGTATGAAATCTCCTTTACAAGTTTTGACACAGGATTGCAGGATTAGCGATAAACTTTGGACCCAACAGATAATTCGGGTACCGATGGAAATCAAGACGGAGAGAACCGTTATAAACAGAATGGTGGCAAATTACGGTGCGAGAAAAGGAGCAATGTAGACAGAACAAGGAACGGTATCTCGATCAACTCTAAGAGGAATTATCAGGATCGTCTCTATGCGATCGCCGTCACTCTTGACAGCTATTAGTGAAGCCGATTACTACTCCGTTACCTTCTTGACCTGTACGTAGCAGCCTCTTCACGATCAATATCGGGTACAGAATCCGCAACTACTGCTATGTAGTCTTCTTAGATTAGTGACTTGAATACGATTGGACACAGCCTAGTTGTATACAACCACTCAACTGTCCCGGGCGCTCCCTAGCCGGAACGAGGCCGGTCGCTCGCTACGCTGTGCTTCCTACGGTCCGGGCTTGCGCTCACTTTGTTTCGCGTTCCGGGCTACCGTCCATCCGGCACTCGCGCCCACCGCAACTGCAGAGGGATGATAGTAGGAGTGGTGGTATCAGTAGTAAAGGAGAGGGGATATCGCATTCTTCGGGGGACCATCCCTTAGCGGTATTGACGAAGGGTTCTCTGCTACAGCAGAAAATCATGAGTCCAAGGCTCGGCGATCTATTCTTTGATCGTTCCGAGCCGTCGTCTGTGGGACCGAATCGCACTTAGCTAAGCGACAATAGTAGAAAAAGACGATATTCGAGCAGAACCAAATCGACAATTCCCATACAAACAAATATTTCGGAATGTCTTAAGAGGAAACTAGTTTTAATACAATTAATTAATGAAATTTTATATATTAGCTGCGCAAGGTTGGTGGAAAATATTCGAGTGTTAAGAACAATCAGGAACTGGAACACGACGAAGTCTAGTTGAAGCTGACTACAACTGAGCAGACGACATGTTATCTTCCTTCTTTTGTGGTGCACGGCGATACACACTGGTACGTTCCATCAATGTCGACGTTGTAGATCTGAAAGAGGGATATATACGTATCGCTCACTGCGCAGACTACGGTACTCCACCGAAAAACAAGTCTGGTGGGGAACAGTATGTTGCAAGTCCGACTGGGCTGACGTGAGCCCGGATGTGCTTGATAACCACTATAACGAGATGACAGAAATAGAAAAGATGGAGAAGCGACGAGGGTATTTGGCTACGATTTAATCAAAGTAGCCGTATCCGATCTTACGCATTTCCTCGAGAAACGCTTTATCATCGTTAAGTCCTGACCTGAGCGCTGCTAAATAAACATCTAATTTATAGATAGACTCGTCGAACGTCGTAGTTGCTAATGCTTCGAGCACGGCCAGTCGCTCTTGGTCGCGGTCGTTGATCACGAATGCTTTCTCATTTCGACCATCCTTAGGGCTATCATATCGTACTCGATGTGGAAGATTCGACTTATTATTTGGCATGCGAATACTGTCTCAGTATATTTATTAAATCTTTATTCAGCTACTAGGTATAATTAGATGTCGGAAGAATATAGTGTGTAATAGCATATTCTCTTACCACATATCAAAAATCAAAATGATAGTCAAACCGTTTATCTTTAAGCTATATTGTAATAGGGGGCCGACGATCACTTACTAATTTTTTATACCACCGCCGTGATTCGGCTTATCTATAGGCGGAAAAGCAGTGGTAGACTAACAATTTGTACCTAGCTAAATCAGGAAGGTCCGTTTATTTTTCATCACTAGACCCAAAGATAACAATAAAAGTTTCACTATTTTGGATATGGAATAGTGACCTTCAGAGCACGATTATTAACGAGTTTCGAATATGACAATCGTCTATTCAATTTCTATTGTCTAATATATAATAAGTATGAAAAAAGCTAGCAGGCTGACCGAGCCTGGAATCGATTACGCGAAGATAGAGGGAGAGCAGACGTCTACTGCCACGAAGACCATAAAACAGAATGGAAAAAAGAAGCTAACCACGAGGGACAAAGTCTCAGCCGGTATCTCTACGACCTCATCCAAGAGGCACGCTCTTATCGGGACGGAAGTCTTCCCGTTATTGCCTCGAAAGATGAGCGAGTTGAGGAACTTCAATTCCGAATCGAAGAGCTTCAAGACGAGTTAGACCAAACTCGAGCCCAGAGGTAGACAGGATCCCGAATCACAGTTGATGATCTGGTCGAGCGGGAACTAACGGGGGGTGTGGCAAACCATCGAAGAACTACTCATGTATGTCAATGAGCAACTCGTGGAATCACTTTCGGTATAATCAGAGTCGAGGAAGAAATGCGTACAGTAGAAGTCCGAATGCGAGGTGCTGGACCATTGTTCGTTCTATGGTCGCACGAGCAGCATCTTCGTCTTCGATCGAGTATTCCTTCGTGCGTACCATGGCGTGCATCGCAAGGAGCTCTTCTTCCTCAAGTTCGTGGAGGCATGGATACACAGTGCCGGGACTCAGCTGGACATCGAAATGGTGAGTCAAGTCCGTGAGGAGTTCTTTTCCGTGTGTCTCACCATGAAGCGCAATGAGCATCAGGAGGACCTCTTCGAGGTTCTCTTTGATGATCGCCTCTTCAAACTGGAGCCCGTTTGTTGGTAAGGTGTTGACGACTTGTTCCATTAGTTCCTCAAGCTCACAGTCAATGCTAGAAATGCTGCTTTCGGTGCTTTCAATATCTTGATCCGTAGCCTGGGATCCAATGGATAGAGTATATTGTTCCGACTCATCTGACATTATTCTTCCCGCTCCTCCGAGGAAGAGTTCGGATGAGTTGATATCTTCACTCATGTAATATTGAGTTATTATTGAAAGTACTTATTATAATTGGCTAGGTTTTATCACCGAGCATTAGAAAGCTGGAAGGTGCAACTTGCACTATTATTGACTATAGCCGATGGTTTCTGCACAACAAATCGCGTTTGTTAGTAAACATAGATCCCATATCAATCTATAGAGGATATAAGTACTCTGACTCACCTCTACGGCCATCGAATTTATTGGGGATTGTAGACGTTATCTACTATGGCATCTGCCGAAGCAAACCGGCTCTACGAACAGTTTGAGGAAAGGTTTGGTGACGCCCTACGTAGTGTCTGCTACTACGATGGTGATGGGAATAATATTGAACATATCCGAGAAGAGATTGAGACAGAGTACAAAAATGGAGACTTAGACCGTGTTTTTCGAGAAGCTCGCTTAGAAGCGATCGGTAATCAGCATCAAGAGTCAATGTATATCCATGGGTCGTTGCAATGTACATTACGGTGTTTTGAAGATGCCACAGAATTACATATTATTTTAAGCGAGACTGAGGGACTTATGGCAGCAGTTGACGCTGGTGCAATTGATGATCTTAGAGGAACCATCAACCTATCTCTTGAAGCAATAGATAGTTGAAACTTCTAAAGCAATACTATCTATTGTAAGGAAATTGCGATTGGCCACTAATTATATATTCTGTCCTACTCGCAGATATGATGATACGCTCTAAATCATCATGATAACGAACGAAACAACGATATTAACTCCAATTCGATATCCATTAACAAAAAAGAGCATTCAGACGCTTATGTTTGCAAACGATATCCGAAAATCCGTCGAAAAAGGACATATTTACGTCCTTCATGTGAATCTATTTCAGAACGGTGATAAAACTCATCGGAATGACATACGTCACGCAATCTCCCCTCTCTTTGAGGAACATTCACCTACTGTAATCACTAGGAGCGGGTTTCTTGTAGAAGAAACGATTTCAACTGAAGCGATTGAGTTGGATGCAGATGTCGTGGTAATCGGTAAAAGTCAGAAGCCAAAATGGCGGCGTTTGCTCAGTATGCTCATAGGGAACGAACCTGCAGTAGAATTACATCTACAGGAGCAGACTACCGCAACAGTCGAAGTTGTTGAATGATAATTACAGCTAGGAAGGTACGGTGAGTTATATCCTATCTCAAACGTAATTATGTGGGATTTCTAGCGATTACTCTTTTCTACTTAGAGTGTAAATCGAAATCACATAATGTGCAAGAATCGCGCTGAAGAGCTAGTCACCTTCATACAACAAGAAGCGGGCACCTTAGTGCGGAGCGTAGCATACTTCGACGAAGACAAAAGAGAATTACTGTATGTAAGAGGTGATATTGAAGACTTATATTCTAAAAATGAGATACAAACCGTCTTCAATGATTTATCCTTCGATTCATTAGGAAAGGAACACACCGAACAGATGTATGTCCATGGAGAACTGAATTGCATAGTGCGTCACTTTGCTGAAGCAATAGAACTCCACTTTCCTCATGGAGAGAAATCGGGGACAGCTATCGCGTTAGATCCAAACGCGATTAAAGATTTGGGAAGTATTATTCAGTGTTTCCTTAGCGAACTCTCCGAGGATCATTCTTCATCAGTATAGTTCAATTTCATATCTATTCGTGCTGTATAAAAGTCGCGGAATCGGCCCTAAGTTTCTTAGGTTGATAGGGTATTTCTGACCCATGGGGCGACAAATACTCGTAATCCTTGGCTTCCTGGGTTCTATATATGGGGTGATCCTGTATTTCACTGGACGTCATATTTTACATACTATGTTCGGTAGTGATATGCTCAAAATGGGATCAACTGAAGGAACACTTATCACTGTTTTAGGGGTGGGTCTTGCTCTCCTCGGAACTGCAGTAGTCTGTGCAAAGCTTGCGATACTGCTTCGAATTCATGAGATGTAATTATAATATATGATTTTAAATTGTTTCAGACTTATTTAATCGATTCTCAAGAACTGTACTCGTACCAGCTATAGCACCATGCATTCGTATATACTCCAAATGTAGCATCCACCCATATTATCAAAAAAAGTTCTGTTACCTAATATATTGGCCATGAACTACAATTATGTTGCGTTCAGTTTATCGTATATGTTGCCTCATAAGAATGAATATCCGATCGCTGATGGAGGAACTATGATTGAAGTTAATTACAGTGATGACAAATCACCAACCTACGCAGTTGTGAAAGGATTGGCTGCTCTCAAGGGTATTGCCGATACAGATGTCGGCCCACTGTACGATCAGATCCAAACGGAAGCAATGGACAGATTCCTTCATCATGCCCAGGCATCCGGTTGCTATGTCGGTCTCGAATTCAAGATCGCAGAGTACACAGTTCTTGTCAAAAGTGACGAGCGTGTTCTTATCTATGATGATGATCCAGTCACTGATAATGTGGAAGCAAATCGATAGGGAAGATGATAGGTCGAGAACACAAAATTCAGCGACTGCCTGGAGCGTGTTAACTGAGAACAGTTGTAGATAACTGCATAGAACATCGTGATCCCTATGACACAAGATCAATCCACGGCCGACGAGAGCGGGAACACTACGATTAGGACAGACAACCTGCCGGATACGGCTTATGTCCAGCGAACAACGGAAAAACGCGTTTTTCATGTCTCAGAGGACTGTTCATATTGTCCAGATTCAAAGCGCACATGGAAAACAACAGCAGCCCTTGAGTGGGGAATGACACCTTGCTCGTATTGTGCTGATTCCCAGCATGATGTGGACGAGATAATACCTAACCAAAACAAAGAAATCTATCATACACTGGTTGAGATTGGCGAATCACAGACCCAAGAGGGAGAAGAGTACCACGATAAACGAGACGGTTACAGTGACAGTTAGAATCGAGAAGTCAGAAGAGATGGTCAAGATCTGAATAGCGCTGGATAATAGCGATAATCCGGTCTATATCGATAGCAAGAAATGCAGGCAATGGTATCGGTTCGGTGAGTTTGTCACGCTCAGGACATGTATAGCTGCGATGCTCTCGAGACGGTTTTTAGAACTCGAAAAGAGTAGCGACAGTAGCTATCATTCATTTTCTAATCGATTCCTCGAGCCGCATGATCAATCATCTTCAGTTCGACGTCGATCGAATCTCTGACTCACTAATGACTCTCTCCTCGTAGCGGCTACTCTTGGAATATCCATAGCCCAATAGATCCTCGAACCATCCCTGTGTCAAAATCTTCATGAGCTGATCTCTAAGGGGGAGTTGGGCTTCTCACAGAAGACCTAGATCACGGAGTTTCGTTGCAACACTCTCGATAGCGGTTTCCGCTTCTTTCGTACGTGTCCCGCCAGTGATCACCAGCTTCCCACTTCCAAACAAGAGGACGACCACATCTTGATCGTCAGGTCGATACACTAAGCCTGGGAACTGTTCCGGTTCATACTCGATCTGCTCTAATCCGAAGCCGATAGCAATCGCATTCAAGTTCAACTGTTCACCAAGATCACCAGTAGTCACGATATTCTGGATAATGATGTCAGGTTCGTCTGGGGCTTCCAGACCCAACTCTTGGAGAGTATCGAAGGTTTTCCCAAGAGCAACTTCGACGTCCTCTACGGAGGCGGCTCCTGTGCAAACAATCTTGCCAGAGCGGAATATTAGAGATGCAGCTTTCGGATTTTGCGCTCGATAAACTAAACCTGGAAAATTCTCTGGGTCAAAACGAACGCTTTCGAGATCACCAGACAACGTCTCGAGATCCAATTCCTGCTCAATGCTTGTGGAGGCGACCACGTTTTCAGTAGAGAGCGTTTCCGTCAATGAAGACATGCTTGGTATGACTAGAGATTATGAACCTGATATAAGTATTGGCAGCGATTAAAAATCGTATCAATACTTGCTGCTCTATCATTATGTCAGTAGAACCTGTTAGATAAGTGCTATTGTCGAGAATAGCGCAGAATCTTACACGAGATCGAATGGGATGCAATTAAGGGTATTTCTGACTTCTGGCTTGATATCGAAGAGATAGCGTTCAGTATCTTCTGCTGCTTCGTTTATGAGATCTTGAGTATAAATGACCGTCTTGATACTAACTTCCTTGGGAACATTCTGAGCGATGACTACTGCATCAAGTACGCGGCCGGGTTCGAGCAAGACTTGCGTAGCGCACCATCGCTCTGGAAGAGCGGTCGCGTACGGCGAGATAATATCTGATCCCTCATACATAAATCCGTCGTCACCGATGAATGTCGTGTTTGCCTGCCCGTGCCACTCTAGTGGTTTATCGCTGGTGTTTTTCACTTCGAAGAATGCAACCGGCCGCCGGATATTCGAGTTAATTTCGCCAGCGAGCGATGAAAGTAGAACATTGTCTGTCAGTGCGACAAGCGATACAGTCAATAGGTCTCCGTCAGCGCGTAACTCATAACCGGTTTTCGATCTACACACTTTTGATTTAGGATCGTATGTCGGATCAGACTCGGGCTTCGATAGGCTTCTTCCATACACATTTTCCGGATGCTTATCCTCGGTAGATTCCCTATCTTCAAGAACGCCCAAGTCTGTGTTTGTCTCCGCATCTATCCCAGTCGCCGCTTCATATGCTCGTTTAAGTTGGAAAAATCGCTCTTGAGAGCCACCGTGATCGGGATGATGTTCCTTTATCAGTGCTCGATAAGCACGCTTAATCTCCTTCTGATCGGCATCCAGAGATACCCCAAGGATGTCGTAGTGGTGTTTCATTATATCCCTATGTATGTTTGATGAATAAGATCATTCCGTATCAACCAACGCCGCCCGTTATTCAGTTGTTGGCACCACTTAAAGGAGAGATGTCGATCCGCTTTCCATTGAATATTTTTATTTTATATTTTATGTATTCAAACTCGACTATATTGTTTCCATCATAATTTTGGAAAATTGTGTCCAAAGCATCCGGGTCTATATATGCATAAATTGGTTCCATCTCCAATGGGTCAGAGTTGTCGACAGCTGCAACAGCCCTAATGACTGCCATACTTAGGCTCTCTCCTTCTCTGTTATCCCTCCAAGTAGTATACAGCACTGTATCGGTGTTCTTACTGGGTAGAACAGTATTGCGGTCTTCTTCAGTCACGTCATTATCATATAATCGAGTGAGGTGGGTGGTTGTAGTGGTAAATATACACAGGTCTTTAAAAGGGGAGTCATATACGCTTGAGAAGTGTATGCTCAATCAACGTTGATATTCCTCTTCTCAAACGTCCTCTTATTGCTCCAGAAGACACATTGTGTTTCTCTCCCAATTCGGAGAGCGTAACCTCACGCGGCTCGTCGTAATACCCTTCCTCATATGCACTAATCAGTGTTTCTCGTTGTCGGTGTGTTAACCCATGATATCCGCTATCGCCCAGCTCTTTCATTTGGTAAACCGTTTCTACCTCAAACTGTACTCCTATTTCCTTAATCTTATTATGAAATACCGAGACATCAGCTGAATCCATGAATCGAAGTTCAAAATACCAATCCTCGTGTGTTCCAACACCCTGAAGGAGAGATGCATTTGTTTGGGTTATGGCCTGACAATAATATTCAGCAGATTCAGCCCAGTCAACACGGTATAGAACTCCGTTCTCCATTTGTTCTACAGTTGTTAACTGATCCACCTCCGGCTCTTTCCGAACCAATTCCTCAAATTGAGTATGATTTTCACATCCCCATGCAAAAAATAGTGGGAAGATGTCTTTTTGAACAGGAATTAGCTGCTCAAGTTCAACAGTTGTACTGCGGTGTTTATCTAATGCATCTTCTAAAAGGAAATCATCTGTCGGGACTCTAAGTTTGACTATGACACTCATATAAGGGCATAATCATCACAACACTGTTTTAGATACCGGTAATAGATCATTATTAATTTCCGCGATCTCTGTTATGATCCCTGATAAATGAATAGTTAATATGGCCGACTTCAGTTCCTTCTCTGGTGGGTGTGGATAGGTGATCAAAGACCGCATGTCGGTTGGATGGGCGACGAGCGGTCTTGATCAACCGGCGGGTTAGGATGTCTCAAGCGAACGGATACCATCAGCAACGACAGTATTTCACTCCCCGCCAATTGAGGTATCCGACCACTTCCGATTAAGCCTGTTGGCCAGTTGACCCAGGGAATCCTCAGTACTCTTCTACCAGAGTTCTTGATCGGCATGGCCAATCATCTTTAGGTCTGGTTGGATCGTATCTCTGACTCACTGGTTACTGTCTCCTCGTAGTTGCTGCTCTCCAAAGAGCCAAGCACTGTTAGAGTCTCCAGAGCAACCTCTAGATTACTGAGACGAGTGTCAAGGTCACCAAAATAACGGTCTGTCGTGAGACGTCTTCCGTCTCCCATATGAGATCAAATATCGGATGAGGTATAATATATGGTTACATTTCTGCTGAAAAGCTCAAGCCGCAGAGCCAGATAGTGTCTGAAAATGCTAAGGGGATCTATGGAATCTAAGTCCTATGATGATTGGTAGGGTGCGAGAGCATAACTGACTCTTCCAAGCCCATCAGCAATTGAATAGTGTATCTCAATGGGGCGATCATGTGAAAGTTGGATATCTACGGCTGTATCTGAAGGAATACCTGAAACAATCTTTTTCAAATATTTTAGACTGAATTCATTCTCTATATTTCCAACTATTAGATCCTCTAATTCTTCATTAGTTAGTTCAACAACAGTACGGTCAACATCCCCTTGAGCAAGCACATCTATTTGCTGTGAGTCAGAAGAACACACAAAAGTCAACTCGTCTGAAAAGAGTTCGGCAGTTTTAATTGTCTCTTCCAGCTCATCCTGCGATATGGTAAATCGAACTGGATGATCAATGTTGGGCATTTCTGGCTGATTTAAAATCTCGTCCTGATTTATAAGACCAAGAACAAATTCTTTATTTCCTGCATTGAGTTCAAGAAGTCGATCCTCTTCATTAAAGTGCATACGAGCCATATCCGAGTTCTTAGCCATATTTAACGCGTCAGACAATTTTTTGAGTTTAATTCCAATATCAAGCCCCGAGCTATTGTAGGAGCTAAATGCGCTGGCTTGGATTGTGACATCAACAGTCGCCATCCTTGCCCGATCAACGGCCGGGATTGCTATACCATCTTCATAAAAGTGAACTAGACATTCATCTGTCAGCGTATTCACTGGCAAGAAAGTTTGTTTGAAGAGATTGACTTTTGCGACTGTATCCAACATAGGTATCATAACATTTTCCTAGACTAAAAATTCACCTAATACGAAATACCTCTCAGGTGCCGATCAATATATTTATTTGTAATCGTAATTGAATGTCCTATATGATTGGAATCTATCTGATCACCGTGGGAACCATTATTCTCGTGGCATCCGTTAGCTGGGAATATTACATAAAACGCATACAAAACGATTTAAGCCTCAATATTACTCCTCCAGAAGGATCAGATCAAGAGGTTGATAGAAGCGAACTACCTGCTATCGGAAGCGAAGAAGCAGAATCGCAAGAAGAAACAGATCTTCTCACGATTGGCTATTCGTTATCGTTTTTGTTTGGGATATTTGGATTGTTTCTTTTCTTGGGTCTGCAAATCACCGGCTCAGAGAGTTTGACTACAGTTTTAGTCGTTTGGGCTGGTTTAATAGATATTCTTGTACCCGTTCTTTGGTATATTGATTCACGAGATCTTATCGAATTTCTGTGGTTCCCAGAGTCTAGAATAGCTCTCACTCTTTCTGCTTCACTTCCTAACTTTGTTATCCTCTTAGCTACTCAAGGAATAGTATGAGAATAGGATCAAGTGGCAATTATTTCTGCGATTGGGCTCAATTGCTTCTCTTGATCCAGAACGTCTGATTTAACATCTTCCTCCCCTGTCCACATTCGACTTCCATATTCTGTAGTGCTTTCAAGTAATCCAACTTGTTCTAGCTGAAGAAGATATCTAGCTGTCTGCAATTGCTTGATCCGACTCTGTTCACCGCTATACTCCTTCTCCATCTGCCTACGGATGTCTTTTTTGCTAACTTTGGGCAGGTCTTCGGACTCAATTGCGCGTCGATAGTAGTAGCCTGCGATCCGAAGATATGGTCCAAGGATATTCTCTAGCATCTCAATATCGTCTACCTTCTCTTCTAAGAGATGGGCCATCGCTTCATTCAAGGTCTCTGATGGCCGATCGTGGTCCGCCTGAAGTTGAATGAGCTCATCATCCGCGGCGATGTACCCATCCCGCTTCTGGAGGAGATTAACCTCCATCAGAATTGAGAGATGAGTTTCGTATTTTTCTCTGTTATCGTGATTCAACTCTTGGAACCGCTTTTCAGGGATCTCGCCAGAGAGTATCACTTCAGACAACATGTCTTGGACTGGGGTGTAGCGGTGGGTAGGATAGGGCAATAGTGAGAACTTCTTTGCGGACGATTTGATCAGGGCTTTTTGCACTGCTCGCTCAATTTCACGTCGACGGTCTCTGATTTGAGAATTAATCTCATCGACGTCGGTTCTATCTATGATATCTCCCGTTTGGGCATCAACTCTGATCTCGCCAATCTCCGCTTCCGATAGGAAGCGTACATCAACAGCCTCTACACCCTCTTCAGTTTGATTGAAAATGACTCGAGGGAGACTAATGAGGATTGGGAAACGGTATTCACCATTTTCGTCACTAGACGTCCCCAGGTGAGGGAGATTACCAATATTTAGTCGGAGTTCTTCTTCTGCTTCTTGTTCCGCTTCTTTCTCCGGAATCCGTCCATCTCCCAAGCTCATTGTAAATCACCTCCTTTCTGATCCTCGTTCGAAATTGCTTGTTGTTCTCCAATTGAGACTGTGATCACTTGATTTACTGTATCATCCCACGCTTTCACGAAGCGCTCTTTGTTTACTGTGTCATACAGATAACCCCAAGGATCATTAATTGCTATGCTGTCATCATCCATTCCAGTGACAACAACTGCATGAACACCGCCTTTTCTATCTTCTCGGAGAATTCGAGCGTTGATTATAGGTATAATTGGCATGTCTTTGTTCAACTGATTCGTGATAATCCGTTCAAGTGTACTATGCGCAGGAGATTTTTGTTTAAGTTTATGTTCAAAACGGATTGGGCCAACCGAATCCGAAACGTCATCAAGATCATTCTGGTCAGGAACCCAGCCTGCTTCTCTGAGGGTGAGATTAGATCGAATTTCATCTAGATCTAGAGTAGTTGCCTCTTCTCTCACCCAATCTTCTGGATGAAAGTTAGTAACATACTGGACGGACATCCAGAGACAATATACTAGGCATTCGTTTTCTGTTTCTTTATCACTAGCAGCAGGGACCTGAAGAACATCAGGAGAATCTTCAACAGGATGTCCTCTCCATGGCTCCAATGACATTATCCACCTCCATTTCGGTCATAACCGTGATACTTCATTTATAGAAACTATCAATTCGAGCAACTTGAAGTTTTCTACACTGCCTATCCAGTCATACTTGAAGTCGTTCAACAACCTCTCTCCTCGATTGATTTGTGTACTTTTCTTCAGGCACGACTGTAGTTTGACAGTCTATGAGAAAACAGAAGTGGTACATGTAAATCGGTGGCCTCGGCACTCATAGGGCTACACCGAACTGTTCAGTTCGATTGCTGCATACGCGCCCTGTGTCATTTGCACAACGGTACGAACATCGTTTGTAATTGGTAGAAATGCCAACGGTACCTTCACCGACCTATCTACTATTAAATCCACTGTAGAAATTAGTGCTGTGGAAAGACTTCTATGACACCGTCGGCTCCTCCCTATCAATCATCGAAAGCCAGACCAGCGAGCTCGTCAGCCCGCTCGATTCGGTTTCCAGGCTCTTGTGACTGATGTTCCAGTTCGAATTGGCTGAACTCTTCGACAAGGTCGGTAACTTCCCGAAAGTACGGCTTGATATCTGGGCTGTTTACGCTGTATTCTCCTTGAATCTGTTTGATCATGAGCTCGCTGTCAGATAGGAGTCGGACTGAGCAACTGGCTCGGTCATAGTTCGAGAGAACCCAGTTGAGTGCCTCGATAGCTGCTTGATACTCTGCACGATTGTTCGTCCACTCAGGGTCATGCCCTAACAGTTCATTGTGCTCTCGGACATGTTCGTTCTTCTCCTCAACGATGTAGCCAATTGCGCCCCGACGGTTTTCTTCATTTTGGTTATCTTTCGATGCCCCATCGGTTGCAACCACAAGGTTAGTTGTTGAATCAGTCTTCTGTTTTGGATTGTTCTGCTCTGTTTTTTGACCCATGACGTTAGAATAGGTCTCAGCGCATATATTAACCCGTGAAATAAATACTATCAGAATATAGTGATTTACATTCATATTAATAGCAGGCTGTTCGGATTATCTGTGCTAATGTTTGATCTGCTCAAGCATAGCTAGTTGCAGTCAATCATTCGATTGTACTGGGCGCTCCCTGGCCGGAACGAGGCCGGTCGCTCGCTGCGCTGTGCTCCCTACGGTCCGGGCTTGCGCTCACTGCGTTGCGCGTTCCGGGCTACCGTCCATCCGGCACTCGCGCCCACTGCAACCGCAAGAGGGATCGGTGCTATAAGAGGGTGGTATCGCCTTCTACAGGGGACCATCCCTATCGCAGTATTGACGAACCGGTTTTCTGCTGCCAAGCAGAAAAGCGAGAGTCCAAGGCTCGGCGATCTATTCTTAGATCGTTTCGAGCCGTCGTCTGCGGGGTTGAATCGTGCTTAGCTAATCTTGGTTCACTTCTGATGCTACTGTTTCCCTTCGTCCCGTACAGCTGCAAACTCGTCCAATTAAATTGTCCACAATCCTCACGTTCCACATCGTCCTTTTCTATCTACGTCAAGCGCAGATACTCCCAATCAAGAGAGCCAAACACTCGTTCGAGTGCCACTGTTTCCCCAGTGTTTCCGGGAATCCCCGTACTCCGATGTGTCCGTAGCGTTGATGCCCACTATGGGACAAGAACGCTTCTGGTATATGCGGATGTACTTTTCGACCAGTGGCTTGCGACTTAGGCCACAGTTGGTGCGACAATAGTAGAAACCGGGGTTGAAATCCCGATATCTCAGCGTATACAATATATACAATCTCTAGAATTATAAGTATTTCTGAGAGTTTTTGTAGAGACTTAGTTGAACTATGGTTAATTAGAAGGCTTTTCCAGTCACTAGTCGTGCGAGGTCACTGGAAGGAGACGATTGGTTCGGAGATATTTGGACCCAAGCGACCAAACTCAGCTGCTATGGAGAGGTTTTCAAACAGATTCGGACAGTCAGAAATCGAGGCATGGTGATTCAGACGGACGTGAAGTTGAGAGGTTTTGAGACGGGGACAAGAGCCGTTTGAGGCGGTTGGAGGCTAAGCCCACATTGGGACCGCTCGAGACGGCGGATCGTCTGACACCGGCCTGAGACTCTTGAGGGACGGCTGAGTGGTGAGGCCAGATGGAACCAGACGTCCAGTCGGCCGATCTTCTCTGGGGACCAGAATATGTTCGAGTTCAAGTAGAGGTCGAGGTGAGAATCGGTCGGACTCCGCGACTTCGACCCTCTTTCAGGCGACTGTTATCTCATTCTGGGACTAGCATTTACTGCCTCGTTTTTTTATATGCAGTTAGAGCCCGTATAGTGCAGGTTGGGGGAGAAGACTCGCAAAAATAATCAACTCCAGAGAACCCAATGACGGGGTAATTACCTACATTGTTCGCATTTAGTATTCGCTTGGACTACTGATCCATGAGGAGAAACTATAGGACTCTAATTATCGCTGGTATTCGTCCACGAACCACCTCCTCCCTGTCGCAATGCCTGATAACTCGAAATCGACTATAACTGTACCATCTGACAAACTCGAAAAAATCCATCGCATCCATGGGGAATACCAGGATTTTCCTGCCAAAACAGCCCTCCACGAGACTCTTACCGATGCACTGGACTCGCTATCTGAGGTATCTACTAACGAAAAGTGAATAACCCTGGTACTTTGAAACAGATCCATGGTAATTACAATACATCTGTTAATATATTCGCAAGAGAGGCTGTAGACACAAAGGTCTGAAATCACAGTACTTCTTTTCAGGATTCTCTTGGTCCAGACCGATCGGACACCACGTGTACGATTATTTGGAGAAACACCGACCGCGGTCGCTCGTCTGTCGCATGCTAGATCAATTTACTGATGGAAGAGGGTATACTACGTACGTTGACCGAGAGAGCAATACACTGATTCGTACACATCAACTTGTAGCACTCGTTGAAAACGATCCTCGAGACGTTTTCTCTGAGAATGCGGAAGTACACCATTTGACTCCAACCTTCCAAAGTGCAGGAATCAAACTCGATATTCCAAGTGGCGTTTGTGTAATAGAGCAGTCACAGCACCGAAGACTACACGCCAGCGATGAATACTCACCAGTCCCGATTGAGTCAGTATTGAATTCAAGAGATACAAGGCAAAAAGAATCGGCTGATCTGTGCAGTGATCCGAATGTCTGAGGTAAATACCGCCAAAGTTGAGACTACAGTTCCCTCTACAAATACATCGGTATATGCAGATAAAATCTCATTTGCCTCAGAATCGCTTGCAGACGAACTCCCAGACCGGTACCTCTCCGATAATGGCCGTCCAGTATCCTGGAATGTAGCTGTGGAGAATTACCGAAACCACCGCATAGGTGAAGAAGCAAGTTCTGACGCAAATGGATACATGGGCGGACTTCAGCAGAGGGCTAAGCAAAAAATGGCTGCAATATACAAAGCCGACAGGACGTTCCGCGCAGAATTTGATAACCCTCTAGTCGGACTGGCCACTATTTTTGGGAAATATAGTCCTATGGACTCCAATTATGGACCGATACTGGACTATGAGCAGGTTCTCGCAGAAGGAATAGATGGGGCAGCACAAACGATTAAATACCGACTTCGACAGAAGCGAAACGCAGAGTATGCGCTAATCGAGGCAGGAACTGGGACAAACGGCGTACCGCATTGGCACCTAATCGTCTGGGCAGACGAGACTGATGTTAACGGACTCCAGACGGATCTAGAAACGATAGTCTGTCGGGCACAGGAGAAACTCCCATCAAACATTCGGGAATTCGATCCAGACACACACGAGATACCGTCTGGCGCAGTCCGTATTAATGACGACCCAAATACAGATCTCAAGATATTTCCGGCTGACAAAAACAGAGAGCCAGCTACTGCAATAGCTCGGTACGTCGCGAACCAACTGCCCCATGCCGGCACTGCCGACCCAGAAGCTAACGTGTCCGATGGAATGACCAAAGCGGAACTCCAGTTTGGCGCGATCGCAGATGCATCATCAAAACGTGGATATCGATCAAGCGCCGGAGTCTCTAGGTATTGAAACGGCAGATATCGTGGCCTAGAGGCTACTACGACCTCGACTGCTAGTTATGCCAGAGTATACCGCAACGGTTCTGTTGAAATCCTCAGTTGACGATTGTTTTCAGCATCCGTGTTGAATAGAAAGCACAAGTCGGTCATAGATTGGGGCAACATCAATCGTCGTGAGAATCACTAAGTACAGATCGGCTATTTAACTATCTGAACTGCCTCTTCCGTCGGCTCAATACGACTATTTTTGTTCCGATAGTAGTAGTCATCCAGGTGCTGCGAAAGGTACTCCCATGCCTCTTTTCCTGTCTCGAGACCCCACGACGAAGCGAGTTCCCCGTTCGACGTCGGTGCCAAGCGAACAATATCTGCCACTCGCTCCCGATCCTGCTCCGAAAACCCATGTCTCGCCGAAGAACCAGCACTCACCGAACCAGAGTCATCAGTCATTGGTGTCGAAGCCTGCTGCGACTCAGGACCATCCTGCGTAGATTGTGAATTGCCCTCCATAATCTGCGTTGAAGCCGAGGTGTCTTCCACAGGCGTGAGCGCTTGCAACGGTGTTTCTTCCGGGACTTCGTCCATCAGTTCCTGCGCGATAAGCGAAAGCATCTGCTGCTGCCTCTCCGGAGTAATCGAGAATTCATACCGAATCTTTTCCTTCACAATCCCATCGGTCTGATGCCCCTCAAATACACTATGGGTATAGGACACCTGCTGAATATCCACCTCCCCTGGAAGGTTCGGCGCGACCGTTATCCCAAGCGTCCATGATTTCGGTTCAAGTTTACTGTAGTTGGTGGAGAATTGTGGAGATAGCTGCGTATCACGTTGGTCTACAATGGGTGGAATATCGGTCTCTGTCGATGCTAAATCATGAGTCGGTGAATAAGTTTGCCCGTCACTCCCGACGAATTTCGTTTTACTGAGCCCATTCCACTTTTGCACGTACTCGGAGGTGTTCTCGACGCGAGTTACACAGAGAAATCGGTCCTCAGTCTGGATAGAATCGACCTCATGGGGCCAAGCGAGTGGTTCGATGTCGGTTCGAAACAGTCCGACAAGAGACACGCGAAGCGGGTCCTTTTCGATTGTCAAATCATCTGCGAGCGTGCTCTCTATCGACGTTTCACTAACAGGTGTACCGAGCGCCACAAGTCCGCGAGCAAACCCACTGAACGTACTGGCACCGTCTGTGGTACCAGCGGTGGGGTCACCGTTCTGTATCTGCTTGTACGCATCCCGAATCTCTTGGAAACGCTCTTGGCTCCCACCGTGATCTGGATGGTGTTCCTTTACCAGCGCTCGATATGCAGCTTCAACAACAACCTCATTTGCATTTTTTGTTATTCCGAGGACTTCGTACGGATTGGGCATACGCATCGATACGAGTCAGTCAGGAAATTCGTTTTCCTTCTTACAGAAGCACACCTACCTAACGATCGTACTGGTCTGACTGGCTGAAACAAATGATGACTGCTTGCTGATTCCACCCTCGGTATTCAGCAGCCACCTCCTGTCATCTGCTGAGGGGTTCACCAGAGCCACTGCAACTACCGGCCGCCACGAGTTAGTACCAAGTCGTGATGGCGAATTAAATATATAACCGCCAAACCCTCGAAAATATGCATGTGATGTACTGTTATTGTGGAAATTACACTTTTCTATACTGAAATTGAATAGGAGTTGTGATGCCACAACTAATAGAATCTACCTATAATAATCGAACCTACGACTTTGCTGTATACTTGCTCAAATGTAATATAAACGATAGCAGGCCAGCCTACGAGGATAAATACATAGCCACATCAGACCATCTAAGTGGTCGGAAACGGTTCAACCGCGTTCCAAGAAAGTATATATCTCCAAAAAGCAGCCGAAATTTATGTAGAGTACATAAAAAAGTCATAACCAATAAAGATAATACAGATTACTATCCATTGTCTGAAGAGTTAGCGAATGAAGCAAACAACATTTATTATGTTGGTCGAGCTAAAAGCCAAGGGCTTTACAAACGTATAAAACAACATATACAACCTTCACAGCAAGGTGAGTTCATGAGGAAAGTTACCCACATCGAACTATTAGAGGTACTTTTTTGCCAAAAAGTACTAGATCGGCGAACACTTCTCGAGACATTAGATGCGGAATTGTATGTTGAACTTGCGAATTCTTCGAGAAGAGTGGCGAACATTCTATCTGAATATGATAAAATTGCTCAGAAAATACATTTAGCCAATCAAGTAACTATAGACGATTTGAAACGGTGGAAAGAGATTGTCAAATCTTCAGGTATGAATCGATCATCATTCGCTGCGCTTGAAAGTCATGCTAAGGAAATGGACTTGGGGTCATTTGATGCAGAAAGAAAGACTGCAACGGAGCACATGGAAGTGAATGGCAAAACAGAAAATGGAAACATTCGACCAGATCGAATCGATAAGTATGTTTACTGGCATTAGTTCTTGATAGTCGGAGCAATTTTTAAAAAAGTGATCGCACTTATTAGGGATCCAGTCCTGTTCGAAGCGGACACCGACGTCATCGATCGTGAAGTGTGTGGGAATCCGTTCGAATTTAACCAACAGGATAGTCGACAATAGCGATTGTTGGTCAACCGATCGTCGGCGCCAAGTGAGCCCACTTGAGGCGGACGCCAACCCCCTCGAGGCCGATCGGGCATCCAGTTGGCGCCTCGAAATCGAGACGGCAAACCATTTAGGGGTCCTACCGATCGCGCTGACGAGTCGACAGTGCCTTTTCACAGCCTTCTGGGGCGCAACCGTTGTCGAAATCCTGAGGATCCTCGTTTGGAACATATTTGATCTCTCGGACGCCGAATATCGCAGGAAAGAGAGCGCCTTCTGCCCACATAGATTCGAACACAGACGGACACAGCGACGTCTAGATTGGTGCGATGTAGTCGACGGGTGTGGCCCGCAATCGATCGGGGGATGCCTCTAGGACAGTGCCTTGAGTCGCCCAATAACGATCGCGATCGTTGGGGATCGAGACTGGGTCCAGGCCGACGTCGATGTCGATCGCGGACGTGGAGGACTTTCGGACTCTCGTAGAGATTTGGAGGTCTTGCGATCCCTCGAGGAGAGAATCGCAAAGTCTGTTCGGACTTAACCAACACAGTAAACTGGGATCGCAATTGTTGGTTAATCTCGAGCTCGGCTGCCCTGCACTAGACTTAACTCGTTGGCTCCATAACCAACGGGTAGAGGATAGATCCTGATGCAGATGACTTGGATGGGTACGAACGAGCCAACGTGTACGAGGACGGCACAGTCGTCCGTATATCCATCCGTCGTACGTCGGACTCAGCATATCCGTCCGGATGGCGATATACGTTCCACTACGGCTCTCTCACACCTGACGAGCAGACTCTGGAAGATGGGACAATCCGTCGATACGACAACGCACACGAGGATACAAAGGGACACGAAATTCACGTCGCTCCAGATCCTGAGCCAGAAATTATCAACTTCCCAGGTATTGAGGAGCTATATCTGCGGTTCTGGGACGAGATTCCAAAACCGAAGTTCGGGCCAACTAATGGGTGAAGACAATGACAGAAAATAAGATACTACTAGTGACGATCGACGGAGGAGAGGGAATGTACGAAGAGGGACTCGAAGCGATTCAGTCCCTCAAGGATGGAGAGCCTGTGGAGCAGCCCGCTAAAATTACCCTCCCGAATGAGGAAATGTTGGGTGAGATATTCAATGAGCGAACATACAAGCTACTCCGTATAATTCGAGAAGAATCGCCAACCAGTATCCGAGAGACTGCTCGCCTTGTTGATCGCGACAAAAAGAACGTACATGCAGAACTGACGAAGTTAGAAGCTCTTGGTGTCATCCGATTAGAGGATGATGGACACGCGAAGAGGCCTGTATTCCCATATGATAACCTCTTCATTACTCCATTCCGCGATGATAGTGCTCATTCTTCAGCTGTCGCGTGACTTCTCTTTCAGGGGATTTTAGTTGAACCGGCAGTGTCTGTGACGTTTGTCTACTCGGCATTGTTCTTGAATGTTTCCAGTGCCTCCACTAAGGTTCATTGGCTCCGGCGTGAGACGACCGAAACCGCCGTGCTGAAGTCATCCTCTGTATTCAGTACACCGTATCAAACCTATCACCCGCTAAGCATTTCAACAGTATTGATCGAGTTGATCGAGCTCAAGTCGCGCTCGACTGTGCTAGTTCCGACCAGACAGTCAGCCAGTTCGCTATACTCTACTCTGATCGCGATCGCTGTCCGCTCTGACGAGGTTGACGTCGGTCGAGAGTAGGCAGCATCAGTACCGACCATGCGCGACCGCCTTGGCATCGATACAGCCAACAGATCAGAACGAGGGATGGAATGTACAGTCCGAACTTGACGCTGGCGCATCCGTATCTACGGGCTTGATGGCGGTCGAGCAAATCCCTCCTCTCGACGGTTTCTATCGTGTATAGAACCACGCCCTGTGACAGGCGAGTACACAGGTCTTGTACCAGAGAAGCGTGTTAGATTAGTAGCAACCACCTCCCACCTGTAGCAACGTAGTACGGGAGTCGCCCACTATCCAATTGAACCGACGGAGTTGTTTTTGAACTACCACGCTCCGTTGCGGAACTGTCCAACCCTCCGCCCCCATCCCTCTGCGGTTTCGACGAACGATTTCTGACACGGTCAGAATATCGTGAGTCAAGACTCGGAAATATACGCTAGAATATTTATCGAGTCGCCTGCTGTGCGGTGCTGTACAGTCCGAAAAGAACGCGTCCGTTAGTATACAACGTGTTCGTCTAAGCATTCTCCATCTCAAACCCTCCACTATATTCTATGCACATCGTAGAATCAGACGACAGAGGCCATCTATCGAGCGTTTGAACATATAGACGGGGCGCAGTCGGTGAAGGTATTATGCTCGCGAAATCTCTTCTACTAGTGCAAGAATTCCTCCAAAGAGCGTTAGTAGGTTAAGTACTGAATAGCATTCATGCCACCGGAATGTTCCCTCTGTCAACAGGAAAAAGAGTTAGTAGACAGCCATATCATCCCAAACTTTGTAATCCGTTGGATCAAGAAATCGGGCGCAACGTCTTTTCTTAGAACGGCAGAAAACCCAGAGACGAGAATACAGGACTACAAAGAGCCGATGCTGTGCAATGACTGTGAACAGATCCTCTCTGACTGGGAGGGAGAATTCGCAGGTGCAATCTTCTATCCATTTCTCCGAGATCAGAAAGAAGAGTTTGAATATAGCAAGTGGCTTCAAAAATTTATTATTTCTGTCTCTTGGCGTATTCTTGAGGCCGATCGGACCCCTCTGGATGAGTTTGATGAATCCACGAAAACGGTGATCCGGCAAACAAAGGAAGAATGGGGGAAACTGATTTTAGGGGATTCCAGTCTTTCTGATGAAGATCGGGATCATCACCTGTTGTTTCTTGGAGATATAGAGACACCGGCAGAGGGTCTCCCTGAGAAGTGGGAATTCTACTCTGACCGTGGAATCGATGCAACGATCGCTGAGTCAGAAGGAGATATGCACGTATACTTTAAATTCCCGCAGATGGTCTTTGTGTCCTGTATCTCTCCTACATCCATTGACGGTTTTAATGGTACAAAAGTCTCAGATGAGGGTAAAATTAGTGTTCCACAGGAATTAGTCAATCCAGAGTGGGGATCGTTCATATTCGGTCGATCGGAACTTGTTACC
Organism: Natronorubrum halobium; assembly: GCF_051351675.1. Taxonomy (NCBI): domain Archaea; kingdom Methanobacteriati; phylum Methanobacteriota; class Halobacteria; order Halobacteriales; family Natrialbaceae; genus Natronorubrum; species Natronorubrum halobium. Next base: position 2,529,769 of record NZ_CP195595.1, on the reverse strand, counting down.
AATGACTTATCAGACAGAGAGATTGAAAAATCCTTGACCGGATATCAGAAAATCCTGAGGAAGTTCTTGAATCTAAAAGCTTTCAAACGTATCAAAAAGAGCGTAAGAGAAAAATTGAGTCACACAAGTCTAAGGATTATCTTAACCAAGAATGTCCAGTATGTGGGGTAGAGCACGTTCAATTCAGTAGTCTACCGAAAAAGCCTCTAACGAGGTCTGGGATCAAAGCGCTAGAACACTCTGATCGTATTGAACGTGCTGAAGGGGTATTGATGATGTCCGGTGAGGGATTTGGGCTGTCTACTCGGAAAGACGTGACCGGCGCAGTGATACTCGCAATGGAGGATACTACGTATTTGCTAAATCTCTATACTGATGCTGACTGGGTAGTTGATCGAGAGTTCCCTCATCCTAGGGGAATAGGCGAGGATGAGTTGGATGAATTCGTGAATATGTTAGTTAACGAATTTGAAGACTACTATCGAGAGAACATCCTTTCAAGTCCATCAAGTGAATAAAGGGTCAGACGCGGTTGAAGTGACTGTAAATACGGTTGGTAGTGGTCAGTGACGTGTGTCGAAGACGTTGCTTGACATCGTAGATATCGTAATATTTGTTTTATCACGAAGTGAATAATCTGTTAGATTGTAAAAACGTGTCCCAAGCTTCCTTACATTCTTTCGCAAGCTCGTAGGAATCTAATTCACCAGAATCTGTTTTAACCTTCTTTGTGACTAGTGAATCGCCTTCTCCAACCCTTATTGTCACGCCTTTCCCTTCATGTAATTCGGGTTTTTCTCCACTCCTTCCAGAATTATCTAATGTAAGATGTTTTGTTGCATTACATATGTCAGCACAAAGACTCATATGGTCATTCGTATCGATAAAGGATTCCACATCTGATTCCGATATACTAACTTGTGGGTCATTTTCAAGATGATCTTTCAGGTGGTAGCAAAGTTGAAAATATATTATAAAGTGGTCATGAAACTCTTCTTTATCTACCCTTTGACTATCTCCTTTGACCATACTTTCTATTTTTTCCAACCAACGCAACATTCGATCATATTGTTTCTCGTATTCGGCCATTGTTTGCTCTCACCCCCTCTACGATCTTAAATCAGTGGTTGTGCAAAGTTCCTGATTCGTAGGCTGCACAGACTCCTCATCTTGCAGCACGATCTGATTGGAGTTCACCATTCAGTCCGTGTTTTCACTCATCGGTTGATTCAGCACGAATTAATCAGAAGACATCGAGGGTGTTTGCGGAATCTACCCTCTATATTCAGCAGGCCTTTCTTGATCAGTATCGGTAGATTTGATCACCGCTCCGTTACCCACTTGGCTTCGCGCTGATCAAGCTCATTCTCGTCCAACGACAATGTCGTCGCACAAACAAAGCGAAATCAAGGTCGACGAAAGTACTCGCAGGATGCTGGCAACCACGTCAGACGCGATTGAGAGACAGTCAGCGCTGATAGTATGCTCGCTCCGTCTCTCGATGAGGGGGGAATAAAAAACATGGACTAACTGTGGAGGTAACTCAATATGTGTATTAATTGGTCCTCACGTGATGGCCCGAGAACGTATCGTAGTTCGATCGGATAGCCACTTGGATAGTTGCATCACCGTAGGTTCGGCCATTAGTATAGTGAACTTCATCCCACTTTCCTCGCATTCGTCGAGACCGACGAAAGCACTGGTCGATTAGATGAACGTCCTCTTCGCACCAGAACGCGAGATCGGAGACGAATCCCAGATCTGCCTCTGAACCAGAGGGGAACTCACGATCGGAACCTGATGGCGACATCCATCGGCTGAGTGCCCGCTTAGCTTCCTGACTACCACTTTTTGCGTACTCTTCGAGCGTGCGTTTGATCTGTTCAGGTGCGAGATTGATCGACTGGTCTGAGACACTCTCAAGATCGAACTCACTTACCTCGGGATCCTTTTTTATTGGCTCAGTCCGTTTCGGTAGATACTCTCGCTGGACATCCAGTAGAGGGTTACCTTTGCTGATTTCCTCCGTGTTGAAATCCCTGATCGAATTGTACGATCCGATTTGGTCGCCAGTTAGGACCACATACTGTCCGGAGTCGAACACTTCCATTTTCCCCCTTTCTTCGAGTTTTGCCTGTCCAGTACGGCCTGGAAGCAGTGAACCGATACAGACCGTATGGAGGCCTTCTCCGGAACGACTGCTCTCGGAATAGGTATTAAGCCGATCGAGGATTACAGCGAGCTCCTCAGTAATATGACCTCCTACAGACTGTCGGACGTGATCAAAGTCGAGGATAACATATGGGTCCTCTGCACGAAGTGCGAAGGCTGGCTCTCCATCGTGACTTGTAGCTACAGTACAGGCTTCCTTGAACGACAGCTGGTTGTCGGAATGCTGCCATCCATGAGTAGGCTTGATTGGCCCCTTCTCTTTCGTGACGATCCACTGATTTCGTTTACGGAGGGGTTCGGGGATGTCCCCCCACGCGTGTTCTCCTTGCTGGTTAGTCGAAGAAGACATTATTTGTTATCCCCGTATTTTCGAAACACGTAGTCGATTAGACTATCTATGAATTCTCGGTTGAACCCCTCCAGCGGTAACTGGGTTGCAGCCCGCTTTGCCACTAAGTTTTCTTTAGCTTCTTCGGGACCATCACACATCGCTAACAAAGCGAAGCCGAAACAGGCACCGTTGATGCCTTTGTAGTGCTTATTGAACCCGTTTAGGGACATGTTGTGTACTTTAGACAAGGCGATCTTTCGTGCCCACCTAGGCGTCTCACAAAGCTGGAGAAGCGAATCGCATAGTTTGATGGTCGCCTCGTTCTCTACGATTTTCTTTCGATCTGGATCGTCTTCCCAGGTATGCCCACGACCCATCTGGAACTTCCAGAGTCGATCGTGTTTCTTCTGACTCCTCAAATTCATCTCAGAAAGATCGTTGACGTAGAACGTCGTCCGAGTGCTTGACAGGTACCCATCGCTTTGGACATCTTCATTGTGATCCCAAGCCTGCCACTCTCCTCTATCAAAAGACAAATCCGCTCGCCTGTAGGTCTCAGAGGAGTTCTCTGGATTGATTTGGGTATTGATTGATACTCGATTATCATCCAACGGATGTGCTGGTTCGCGTAAGAAGGTTCTGTAGCTCCAGTGTGAAGGGACTGGATTAGTTGTGTTTCTAATTGACATTATTTTGTGGCATGTGCCCCAACCAAATAATCAAAAAAGGCAGACTAGCGTCCACCTGTTCTGGAATTAGTACCACAATGAACCTTATCCGGATAGACAGAGGTGTCACTCTGTCGGGTGCACTATGGATTGATTGGCTACGGGCAAACATGCGACATTCCGACACACCCTCTTCGTTACAAGAGTGTCTTCAACAATAGTGTCTACTGCTTTGACGAATGTAAATGTCTCGGTTATCCACGACAGGCAAATTAGCAACAGCGTCTGTATTCCAGTGAGCAAAATGGTAGTGTACAACTGAATAATTATTCCACCGCCGAAGTTAAGTTTCAATCCTATCCCCGGGCGCTATTACGTTGTGACGTACAGTACAACCCCAGAAGTCCGAGCGTCCGTGGTAGTTTCAATCCCATCCTCGGGCGCTATTACGTTGTGACATCGACAGAGACCACGAACGTCTCCCCACCTATCTCGTTTCAATCCCATCCTCGGGCGCTATTACGTTGTGACCTTTGGCGTCGGGCCAGCCACCGAAGCGGCGGACGTAGTTTCAATCCCATCCTCGGGCGCTATTACGTTGTGACCGGGTCGTGGTTGGGGTCGGTCGTGGTCATTGGGTTGAGTTTCAATCCCATCCTCGGGCGCTATTACGTTGTGACGACAGAAGACGTCGGTGATGCTGACCGAGGGTGCAGAGTTTCAATCCCATCTTCGGGCGCTATTACGTTGTGACCAACTGGTGGGTGATTGTGTGCGTGTGACTTGGTGCGAGTTTCAATCCCATCCTCGGGCGCTATTACGTTGTGACAGGGCCAGTAACGCTTCCTTGGCAATTGGAATACTGGTTTCAATCCCATCCTCGGGCGCTATTACGTTGTGACCTCCGGGCTCGTCAGCACGAACGCGATCAACGAGAAGTTTCAATCCCATCCTCGGGCGCTATTACGTTGTGACCTTCTGATATTTCTCTTCAAGTGTGGAGCGTTCAAGTTTCAATCCCATCCTCGGGCGCTATTACGTTGTGACCGCCATCGGCGCGGGCCTGTGGTGCTCGGCCGGGGCGTTTCAATCCCATCCTCGGGCGCTATTACGTTGTGACCCGATCGCCCGAGCTGGACGCCGACCGAAACCGACGTTTCAATCCCATCCTCGGGCGCTATTACGTTGTGACGTGTTCAGCAAGTCGGGGATCTCTGAATACAATTAGCTGTTTCAATCCCATCCTCGGGCGCTATTACGTTGTGACATTACGACCAGATCGACGCCTCACAGAGTAGCGGCTAGTTTCAATCCCATCCTCGGGCGCTATTACGTTGTGACTCGTGAACCGGTCGACGTAGTTGATGTTGAGGACTGGTTTCAATCCCATCCTCGGGCGCTATTACGTTGTGACCTGGCTGACGTAAAACTGGAGGTCGTCGATCAGGTCGGGTTTCAATCCCATCCTCGGGCGCTATTACGTTGTGACCCTGTGGGGACTGTGGATCTGAAGACTACCAGCACCGTTTCAATCCCATCCTCGGGCGCTATTACGTTGTGACGGCGGACTTCGACCGGGATGTGAGGCAGTTGTTCGAAGTTTCAATCCCATCCTCGGGCGCTATTACGTTGTGACGGGGGGTTGAAATCGGGGGATAGACCATCTTTTGGCTTCTCGAGATGCCGATTGAATCTCGGGCTTCGTGGACCCCTGCCGTACACATCATTCAAGTGGGTCCATGAAAATCCTTACTCTCGCAGAATACCCCGATCATAGAAGTAAGCGACCTTCGCTTTCGATATCGGCATCTCGTCCTTGCTCTCGGGGAACGTTTCTGTATTAAGACCGTCACGAATCCACCATGCGGGAATCTCGATAGCATAGTCCTGAATAAACTTCCAGAGATCATACCGACACGTCGTATCGGTCGCTGTCACAGAACACTGTGGTCGGGAACAGGTGTGCTCTTCCTCCCATCTTTCCTCAGGCGACCACGTCTTTCCATCTGGTTCAGTGTAGCTGGCTGCCAGTACGGGTACTCTGTAGGACGATATCGATCGGAGTGCAATATTGTCCGTTCCGCCGGAATCCTCCGCAACAGGACGATGGGGTCCAAACAGCCAATCCTCGCTGATTGCCGTTCGGATTGTTGCTGTATTGTACTCGGGTTCGAACCCGTTGTATACCTTCTCGATCCACTCTTGGGCCCGATCAAAACGGTACGTTCCTGCCCCTCCGAGAACTGTCGCTGTTCTCTCGAGTAACTTCCATTCGTCTGAATCGCAATTTTCAGCGTAGGGATACCATGACTTAGCGTTGTTAAGTGGCGCATAGACTCGGCATTCGTACTGGTGATTCTCGAGACCCTTGCACTGCGAACAGTCCGTTATTGAACGGCAATCTTCTGAGGTTGGTTTTACACCAGATCGATGGAGTCGCCCAGCTCGCTGAAGTATCGCATCAATCGGTGCGACGTCGGTCAACAAAAGGTCGGCTGAGAGATCCAAACTAATCTCGCAGACCTGTGTCGAGACCAAAAACTCGCGATCACCAGAGACAGTAGCGTTGACGCCAAACCCTTCTCGAATGTCTTCTTCTTTCTTTTGACGGTGTGAACGGATGAACTCACTACTATAGTATGTTACTGTCTCGCCGGCAGCTCGGAGTTGCATCGCAAGATCGCGAGCTGAAGCAACAGTGTTCTTGACAACCATCACTTTCTTCGCATCCGTCTTATCAGCGACTTCGAGAGCGCGATCAGCAGTGAGCTCACGCTCAGAGACATCTACAACAAATGGTTCTCGAGGTGGTTGATCAGCTGCGAGGCGACCATCACTTCGAACCGTTGTCGCTCCAGAGATGGCAGCTGTGTTCTGAATAGACGATGGAAGCGTAGCGGTCATTACGTACCACGGAATGTCGTACTCTTCTAGCTTCCGCAGCGCTCCGAGAAGATGCCCAGTTAATTGCATATCGTAGGCATGAATCTCGTCGAAGACGATCCCTGCCCGATAGAGATTTCCTTTCGCAATTGATGACCACTGATAGCCGTTGATAAGCGTGCTAAGAACATGATCAACAGTCGAAACAGTGACTGGATTTTGAAACCAGCGTCGAGACCGCTCCTCGAGCATAGGGTCGGATGTATCCCACCGCTCTGACCCGGCTTCGCTCTCTAAAAACGTCTCGCTCGCCGAGTGGTACAGTGATGCGTGATCTGACTGTATACCACTTTCTTCGGTGTCGTCAGTAATCGATAGGAGGAGATTGTTGGTCGTCACTTGAGTCGGCATCGCGAACACTAGTCGATCAATTTCACCTTGTGCTGCGAGCTCGCGACCCCACTGGAGAGCAGAATGTGTCTTGCCTTCACCACATCCCGCTAAACCCACTAGTGGCGCGTCGATTGCTGAATCGATTGTTTGCTGGTATGGGCGGAGAGAGTCAAATAATGAGATATCGTCGGCGTGCAACTGCTTGGGAACGCCGATCTCGGTGCCCGTTGCACTCGCACTCGCGTAGTGATCTGCCTGAATTAGAACCGACCGAATCACCGTTCCTAATGTGCCAACACGCTGGTACTCTGTTTGGTCATCGTGTAACTGCTGTCGTGTATAGGTCAGAAAGCGTTCGAATTCCTTGCTGGCCTCTCCAGTCAACGAGAGTGGTGGGTACGCAAACTCACTACTTTCGACCGATGAGAGAGTATCTATCCACTGTTCAGCTGGGTCACCGATTACCCTCGAGTCATTCCCTACCGTTTCTGGTGTCATATGGTCCCGTGTGAGCGCAGTGTGGTGGTGAAGAACAGCAATCGTCAGCGCCATCGTTTCAGTCAGTGGCAAATCGCGATTGCGGGCAAACTCGAGCGTGTACCTTGCACTCCGGGCGCTGTGATTCGGTTTCTCCGCTCTATCACCGTGGATCCATGCTTGCCAATCAGGATGTACTTTTCCCGTATCGTGTAACCAGGCACCCATCTCGACAAGCTCCGCCAGACGGTCTCCAGAAATCTGCATTCCAACCGCATCTAACCGCTGTGAAAGCAATTCCTGGTTCGCGAATAGACTAGCGTGTTCTGCGACTGATCGGCTATGATCAATAAAAGAGACGGCTGGTGATTTCTTCGCGAGGATTTCGTTATAGGACATAGACGAATCGCTCCCCGTCTGGTGTTTCGTAGTAGTGGTCGACGTCGCCCCCGGTTACCGATACTGTCTCGACACGTGCTGGCTTCGGGACATTTCGATAGCCAAGGTAATCCGGTTCAACCGGTAGGAGCTCGGGGTCGTCACCAGCTTCGGGGATCACACAATCAACTGTTGCTGGTTCATCGACTCGTTCAATCGGGTCGATCGACACTTCGCAGATATCAACAAGGTCGTCTGATCGCCCTAGATAGAGCAACCGCTCGGGGTCCTTGAGCGCCTTCTCGAACGTACTCAGGTAGTGTTCTGGTCCACCGATATACATTTTATAGGTCGGCTTGATCAGGGATTCCACCTGTGTCGGTGTCGATTCATAAACACCCTGATCGGACACGTTCCCTGTTTTCGAGCGCTTCATTCGGGATCGCAGGTCACGGTGACGTTCCGGCGGATCAACGATACGCACGCCAAACCGACATTCCTCCTGTATCTGTGCTCGAAATTCTGCTTCTGGTTCGTTTCCACGATCTTCTCGAGTCGAACCGATGATCGAGGGACGACCGAGTGCAGCGTACACGACCCCTTGCAGCGTAGGGATTGGTGGTACCCTGTATGACGGAATGCCGTTCATCGCTCCGGATTTGGCGAACGCACACTCAAACGGGACATCCAGTGTTGCCCGGAGGACTTGGTCACTCATACTACAGATTCTTTTTGACGTGGCTCTTGAGCGTGTCAAATGTCGCTACCACGGAGTCTTGAGTTTCAACGCCGTCAACGGATTCGGCGACATCCATCACTTCATCCCAATTGTTCATCACTGATGGGTTTCGCGTGCCTGCAACCCACACGTCCGCCTCGAGGGCGATCAAGTCCTTGAGAACGCTCTCGAGTGTCGAGGGGTCGACTTCACCGGTTTCGGGATCGGTCCTGATCGCATTAGAGACGCGCTGGTTGTAGACGGGTTGGGTTGACGCTATTAGGAAATCTGGCATGAAGTCTGCCATATGCCTCGCTTGGCCGGCGAGATTCGAGGTATTCTGGATAGCCGTCAGGAGTTCCTCTATGCGGTCTTTACGGTCGTCGCCATTGTCATTATCGTCAAGTTCGTTAGTGAGTTCTCGCCTTGCTCGGACCCCATCATCGGTCTCTTCGACACTCTCGATTTCGCGTTGACCGATCGCAGGAACATCAATAGCGAGTGCACCACGGAATACGTTTTCTGTCATTTCTCGATATCCGATATTGTGATCCGAATCTGTGACACTCTCAGCATCGACACCAGGATCGTACTGGAGAATCATATCTGTCGTTACCGGCTGATCGTACTGACCAACGAGTGGCGTCGCTCGTAGTGGCGACACTCGGTTAACTGGGATATCGTCGGTATCATCTAACTCCTCTGGGTTCATGTACCCGAAGAGGTCACAGAGCTTGCACTCGCTGATTCTCCCACACTGGTGTGCAGCATGGCAATCAACCCCTTCTGCTGTCTGGGCTTTCAGAGCGTCTTTGATTGCATGCCGGTACGCCTGTCCGCTAATATATGGCTGGTTCCCTATCTTTTTGAGATCCGACAGCTGACTCCCTCCCTCTCCAGCGTTGTGGTTACCGAGATCGACGTGAGTCAAGTGGGCGATCCCGATCTGGGCAATCTCACTCATCGTCATCACCTTCGGTGCTGTTGACGACGTTCTCGTACTGTGCAGCCAAGGAAGCGTGAATAACGAACATGCGTTTTGTTGGGTCGAAGGTCGATTTGTCGGTTATCAGGTTAAGTACTCGCTCTACATCATCGTCTTTCGATGCTACCCAGCTGTCACTCTGATTGTTCTCGAGTGACTTCTTCTGAGCCTGCATAGCTGCCTTTTCAAACGATTGTAGGAACTGTTCGGGAGTGCCGGCGTTCTGTAGCTGGATGAGCACCCCAATATCGTTCCCACCGTGGAACAGTCGGCCAATATTTGAGGCGACTTGTTTGATGCTCTCGATACTCTCTGAATCGATCTCAGCGTCTTCTGTCATGTTTTGCATGATGGTAGTGAAGTAGTCGCTTACGTACTGCATCCGTGGTATGTACCTAGCGCCCGCGTCGCCACGGATCACTGCTTTCGAGATCTCAAACGTTCCGCGTTCGAGTAACTCGAGTCGCTTCTCGAGGATGCCAAATCCAATATCGTCCTTGAAATCAACGAGTCCTGAACTGCCGTCAGTCGTACTGGCGAACCATAGTAGCACGTCGCGTACCGGCCAGTACGTGTCGTTATCTTCAATAGACCGTTCTTCAACGGCAGAGTATGCCCATTCACCCGGTTCCACCTCTTGCATCGAGTCGATCGTTCGGGTTTGACCGACTTCACTGACAAAGTGAGTCAGGGCTGTTGGTCGGCGCTCGATCTCTTCGAATGGGTTCTCTTGCTGAGTATTGACCTCTCGTAAGACCTCTTCGTAGAAATCAAGCGTCTGCAACCCAGCGGACTCGGTGAACAACTGCCCAAGTGTTCGCTTCCGAGACCGCTTCTCGCCGGTGGAATCGGTCATATCCTCTAATACACGGTTTAGGTCTCCACGGATGGTGTAGAGCGTCTCGAGATCACCGACCGGTGCAAAGAGGCGGGCATTGTTCCCATCGATAGCCGTTTGTCGTACGACTTTCGGCATTGACATATAGTAGAATCCAGCTACAAGGCAGGCTGCACATCGGCCACGGTGCTTGTCTTTTCGTGACTTCTGTCCCAAGGGGGTTGCATCACCAGTAGTAGACGCGAATATATTGAAACTCTGATTATATTCTAGATTCTTATTCTTGACGCCTTTGTACGTCGGTATCGTTTCGGATCCGCAGATCATGCAAGGATGGTCGCCTTTAGCGAGTTCATGATTTCCGAGAAGACTGGCTTCGAACGTAGCGAAGTATCGCTCGAAGCGGTCGATCTGTTTTGGCCCCGACCGACTGCTTGGATTGCCGACGTACTCTGGCGAAAGAATAAATGCAGCACCGCCACCGCTCAGACTACGACCGAGTACATCTTCGACAAGGTCGACATCAATTCCAACATCGTCAAGCGTTTGTTCGTCGATATAGTCGTTTTCGTAGACTGTTAGTTGCTCATCTGGGTACGGAGTCCGTGGCTTGTCAATTCGCCGATCGTCATCATCCGGTGCGCCGAGTTCATCGAGTGCTCGGTTGACCGCGAGGGCTCGAGCTGATCGACGGTGGGTATGCTTTATCCGGTCCTCGATATGTGATTTCAGATCGGAAAGCACATCATTGAGATCTGCTTCGTCAAGAGCTTCGATGCAATCCGGATAGACCGAGACTTGCTTGTTGCCCATCAAGTTGAGTTTCTGGGCGAGATCGGCGACCGCTTCGTTGACGAATGGATCGCTTGTCAGTCGAAACAGAACTGTCTGATCTGTGTTAATCGTCTCACCAGCGGAAATCTCATCAAGGGTGAGTTGATTGCCCACTATCGCCACCTCTCGGGAATCTGATTGACTGGCATCACGCAGCCAAAACCAAGGCCGGTTCGCTCACCCAGCCCCATCGTCTGAATGAACTCACTGGTTCGTGGATCTGTCCGGAGCGTGAGCTCCATACGAGTTCCAGTTGCCCACCCATCTCCGCTGGTACGGAGGCGCGATGTCTTGAACCAATGGATGTCCTCGATAATGAGTTCGTCTGGGGTTTCTCCCCAGTTGGCTTCCATGCGATCTCGAACGTTATCTCTTACTTGAGCGAACCACATTCCGTCATCAGGATGGAGATCGACACGCTCGTCATCCTCATACTGACTCACATATACCGGGCTCATGGCCCGATATTTCGCTCGAATCTCTGTTTCAACGGCCTCTAAATCAACTCCTTCAATAGGGACCTCCGTGTGCCCTAGCTGAACCTCGTTATGGCGAGCATGGTTTGCTACAGCGTCGATAATCGTCTTTCGATCACTATTGATGACCCAGTATCCGCGTTCGCACGTAAGGCCATCTTCGTTGGCTTGGTACGGTCCTGTCTGTACGAACTCGCTGAATACGAATGGAGGCGCGTGTGGGAGTTGGTGCAGCTCCGTCGCAAATTCTGATTCGTATTTGTTGAGTGCGTCGTAAATGAACGACTGCATACTCAAATGATAGTTCCAGGGGAGGTGGAACCGTGGATTACTCCCACTGTCAGCACTAATATACAGGCGGATCTACCAACACCTCCGTTGATGATAACCAAAGCACACTGGAAGTGTTGTCTCGGTACACTATATTATTAGTGGTTAGAGAACGAGAATCAGAGATGGTCAGCAGTAACGTCGGGCAACAACGCTTTTCATCGACCCACATCAACACTCTGTACAGCAGGGGTCCACGAAAGAAGTGTTTCCATTGACGGATCCACATCGCTCTATAGGGGAGTTCCTAGGCTTTCCACCCCCTGTCACAACGTAATAGCGCCCACAAACGGGATTGAAACCCTTGGGTCTGGGCTTTGGCCCACGACCTGTCAAAGTCACAACGTAATAGCGCCCACAAACGGGATTGAAACGGTGTTATTGCTCTATGACGGACGCAAACACACCACGTCACAACGTAATAGCGCCCACAAACGGGATTGAAACGTCGATGCTGATGACCGCCTGTCGCATCAGTTCGGGTCACAACGTAATAGCGCCCACAAACGGGATTGAAACAATCGGATGCTGTTGGGCGGCACTCAAGAGGGCGCCGTCACAACGTAATAGCGCCCACAAACGGGATTGAAACCACGATTCGGATCTGGTCTCGCCGAACCATCTCGCTTGTCACAACGTAATAGCGCCCACAAACGGGATTGAAACCACGAACGTATTCCCGTCACTGTCGAAAACGATACCTGTCACAACGTAATAGCGCCCACAAACGGGATTGAAACGGCAGTTCCGTGCGGACCGCATGCCACTCGCGGTCGTCACAACGTAATAGCGCCCACGAACGGGATTGAAACATGCATTTGCCGACCCAATCACCGTGGTCGCTCGGTCACAACGTAATAGCGCCCACGAACGGGATTGAAACACCGCGAGCTCGCGCAGCGCCTGGACGTCCGTGTCTTGTCACAATAGCGCCCACGAACAGGATTGAAACTGGTACATCGTCCCTTCGACGAAGACACGCTGCTCAGTCACAACGTAATCGCGCCCACGAAAGGGATTAGAACACAATGTTGCTCAAGAACCTGGTCAAGAACAGTATTCCAGATGAACATCCGCCGTACGCCGTTGGCAATCTCCCGGAATCGGGACGACCAGTAGTTTCAGCGACCGTCGACAACCGACTCGTCACAAACGCGACACTGGTCCGATCCTATTTGCGGGAATAAGGTGTCTATCGTCTTGTTCAGTTTTTGGCGGTCTCTTGTCATTTTAGCCCGCCAATTTTGTCTGCACAACGAACTTTTACTCTGCGAGCTAGCAAAGCTGGCCCTCGACAAATCTCGTGAGAGCGGAGCTCTCTCGGACCTCACGGGAGCGAAGATCCCGCTTAGCTTCGATGAAAAGCACTCCTTCCTCCCTACGGGTCGGTCGTCCGCCCGCTCGCGCACTTCGTTCGCTTCCGATGAGTGCACATTCCTTCCCCTGTACTTATTATTCGTCGAGTAGTCACGAAGAAGGTATGCGAACCGTTCTATAACGTCCTTTGTGAACGGTTACACCGTGACCAGACATCGATCGGGTTACACCCAGACTGGGATCCCACTTCTGGACGGTGTCGTCCGCCGGCCGGTGACGATCGAACTCTCCTTCAGACCGACAGAGCTCTCGTTGACAGGCCTGCCTCCTTGAGTAGGATTCGTTGGATCACACAAAAATACTACTGTGTCAACTGCGGGGAGTACGACATAACAGTGTGCAACATTGTCGTCGGTCGCGCTTCAGTCGACCGTGAACGAACTCGAGTCGCTCTCCGATACGCTCCGACCGGACAGTCAGCTAGTTCGATACAGTCTACTTCGATTGCGATCAGTGTCCGCCCTGACGATGTTGAAGTCGGCCTAGAGTAGGAAGTGTCGGTACCCACATGTGCGATCATCTCGACATCGACGCAGCGACGGTTCCAGACGAACGATAGAACGTACAAGCCGAACTCGATGCTGGCACGTTCCATGGCTACGGGCTCGATCGCGAACAAGCCGAATTCATCCTTGACGGTTTCTATCAGATATCCAGTTGAAACCGATGAGATAGTCTTCAAACTACCACGCTCCGTGGCAGGAGCCGTCCAACCCTCCGTCCCATCCTTCTACAGTTCGTCAAGACTCGAAATATTCGCTAGAATATTTCTCGAGTCGCCTGCTGTGCGGTGCTGTACAGTCCAAAAAAGTACGTCCATTGGTACACAACGTGTTTGTCTAAGACATCTGCAATTTACGTCCATTACGACGATAGATGGGTAGAGAGAAGACTCTGGAGTACACCCTGACGTCCCTACACAGATGGATTGATACCGAAAAAGCAGTATCGATCTCCACCTACGGACGAGTTGTCCGACGTGATCCAATATCTCTTGGCCCGTACTTAGTTCCGGGCCCCCATCACGGCTTCGGAATGCATCGTACCCCAGTAGCAGAGGCAGCGGGATACTCAGCTTACGCGAGTTCGGTGCGGGCTTACTTTGAGGAGTCGGTTCGAGACTCCACAAGTTCGAGGGATCTGCTCACCAGACCCCCTCAAACTTTGCTGCGATAGTGCGACAGTGAATCGTTGAACGAAGCCGGTGATGGGTCCCAAGAAGGATCCATCTTGTATAGAACAATGTACGGTCTCGATGAATGTAAACCTTTTGCTGGATGATTGCCGGTTAATTGTGGTGTCGATACCGATGGATTGAGTGGTGAACGGTCCCGTTATAAAAAACCGTGTGTTTGGAGCTATGGTTAAATACCAGTCATCAAGTACCGTTTATTGGGTCAAATTCACGACAGATTATACGCGAGATTGATCCAATGCTAACGATAAATAAACCCACTAAGTTCAAAACAGTCTAGACTGGTTATCGTCTAAACATTTTTGCTCATACCATTCGGGGTTGTGATGTTTTGATTGCTTTTGTTGATGATGACCTTCATCCTTCTGAGCTCGTGAAGCCACATGACCAGCAAGCGCATTACCGTCATCGAAGGTCGCTGTACAATTCTCAATCGGGCAAATGAGATTTGTCATATCTCTAAGTCAGAGAACATTATATGAACCACTTTCGGATTCCTAATGTTCAGAGGTGCGCTATCCTTTTCGGCGCAAGCGAAGATCATGATGACGCCCTGGCCAAACAGTCATTGTCGCTCAAAATCAGCAGGATAAGGAAGCAAAGGTGCCATCTACGCACTCAATAGGACGAGATTGAATTTATGTCTAATCAAACATAATTGTGCTACTCGGCTATTTCGATATGGATATACACGCAGACAAGCGGTAATTACGCAGATTCACGCTGAACGTCCCAATACCAATTAACCTCGAGGGTGAAAACGGGAGGGTCTTGAGTGTTTTCCAGAACGACCGTCGGGAGGCCATTAATGCTGAGGGAATGTGTGATCTCTGCCTTCAGACGTGACCATATTTCCATTCGAGCCGTTGGTTCGAGTGATGTCGCCAAGATACAGACCGACCGACCTGCACCGTGGTATGACCCCGACGGATCTCGAAGAGTTCGTCGCGAGATTTTACGAGGAGAAGCACGAGTACGTGACACAGTTAACGCAAGGAAGCTGGGACGGTGGAGTCGATATCTATGTCTCTGACGAGATCGATCCGAACGGGAGACTACCGTTGTTCGCGATCCAGGTCAAACGGTACGATCCAAGCAGACCGATCTCGGGTTCGACTATTGAGCGCTACATCGAGGTCGAGAACACGCTGACGATCGTCTCAACCGGCCGTTTCACACAGCCGGCCAGGCGGATCGCGAACCACGCCAGGATCAATCTAATTAACGGGGAAGATCTCTGCTGGCTGATCGAGAAGCACAACGCGTACGCGCTCGTGGAGGAATATCTCGACCAGTAGGAAGACACCCCACCGTTTCATTTGCTTTCGATCGAGAAGAGACTGGAGATCAATGTTCTGGATTTACGCGATGCTGATCGGCAGACTCGCCTTCTGTACGCTCGTCCTCTTTCTGATCTCGGCGCTACAACACGAGGGATCTCGATCCTCCTCGCGTTCAACCTCTGGCTCGCCGTCATGATCCGTTGATGTCGGATAACGCGGTGATGAGACTCGCTCGAACAGAAATGAAGCAGTCAATCGATGAACGCTGGCGGTAGTGATCGCGCTTGAGAGAGAGATGTTACACTGGAAAATACCCCTCCATACGATCCACTGGAACGGGGGCCGGGCGCAATTTTATTCTACCTCACTGATGGATGAGTTGCTCCCACGACTACTACGCAATCTGAGCTCACCCTAGCACATGATCGCCCGCTCTTGGCGATGCTCATTGTCGTTGCACACTTGTGAAATATATACACAGGGGTACATCCTTAGGCGGTTTGGGCGATTGATCGGCTGACGCAAGGCAGCCGATCGTGAGTCCACAATAGATGCTTGATTCGCAGAATATCAGCCACGTCTCTTCAAATACTGTATTTTCATGAGCGACAAGGAACAAATTTGAGGAGATTTTCTCAGCCGATAATTTGGGGCTCTTGGGTAGTATCCTGCACGCGGTTGTTACCCCCGATAGAATGAAGTAGCACGCAAACACATGCAATATTGTCCGCTCAAACAACAGTCCGAGTGGTGGCCGGATTCACTGCCCCCTTCAACGTCAACTTAGGACGGTAAAACCGGACGCTGTCGGGTGATTTGTAAACGAGTTAATTTCGAGTGGACTCGCCGGGATTTGAACCCGGGGCCTCTCCCATGCCAAGGGAGTGATCTACCTCTGATCTACGAGCCCTCGTTCGCATTCCTCCATTTTCCTCGGGAATAGATAAACCCCTCGAAATGCTCGAGCCACCCCTGACGGTAACACGCACGGCGATCGAGCCCCGTCTAGAAACCCTTTAGTCCGTTGGAGCGAAAACGCTGGTGGGAAGCGCACGGCCGCAAATCTGACTGTGCCGTCCACTCTTTCGGACGGCTTGGGATTGCGGAAGTGCAACGGTAGTCGGGTGGCCGACTATCGCACAATCGAGCGGTCAGTGCGGTTCCTATCCTCACCAATGGCACGAATGCATACCCGCCGCCGAGGCTCGTCCGGTTCGGACAAGCCAGCGGCAGACGAACCGCCGGAGTGGAGCGACGTCGACGCGGACAAGATCGAAGACCGCGTCGTCGAACTGGCAGAGCAGGGCTACGATCCCAGCCAGATCGGGATGAAGCTGCGTGACGAAGGTGTCACGGGCACGCCCATCCCGGACGTCAAGCTGGCGACCGGGAAGAAGCTCACCGAGATCCTCGAGGAGAACGACGCCAAGTCGGACCTCCCCGAGGACCTCGAGAACCTGATGGAACGCGCGATTCGACTGCGCGAGCACATCCAGGAGAACCAGCAGGACTACCAGAACAAGCGCGCCCTACAGAACACGGAATCGAAGGTCCGTCGTCTCGTCACCTACTACCGAGGCAACGAGCTCGAGCCGGACTTCACGTACTCCTACGAGGTCGCGAAGGACCTCCTCGAAGAGTAACCGCACCTCACAGATGTCCACAGAGGGCCGTTCCGCCGAGCAGTCGTCCGCCCCCACCGCGAGCGTACTCGAGAGTGCGGGCTTCGTCCACATCGTGGCACGAGCCGACGGCGACGCGCTCGCGGCGAGCGGCCTCCTCGCGAGGGCGCTCCGCGAGCGCGAGACACCGTATCAGGTGAGCGTCGGACGGACCGTCGCGGACCGGACGGCACGCGTCCGCGAGCGAGAGCCGGCGGCCGACGACGCCACGATCGGCGTCGGTGCCGTCGACGCGGCGGTCACGCGCCTCGAGACCGCCGACCGACCGGCCACGCTCGCGGCGCTCGACCTCGTCCGCGACCTCGACGCGACACCGGATCCCGTGCTCGCACTCGCCGGCCTCGTCGCCGCGGGCGTGGAGCCGGGTGCCGGCGAGAGCGAGTGGCTCCTCGAGACCGCCCGCGAACGCGGGCTCGTCGACCGCCGACCCGGACTCGCGGTTCCGACCGCGGATCCGGTGGACGGCGTCGCCCACTCGACGCGGCTGCACGCGCCGTGGTCGGGCGACACCGACGCAGCGCGCGACGCACTCGACGGACTCGGCGTCGATCTCGACGCCCCCGAGACGTTCGGGGGAGACGACCACCGGGCGATCGGCTCGGCCGTCGCACTCGACGTGATCGGCGACGACGACGCGGCCCCCGTCGCCGCGGAGACGATCCAGCGCGGACTCCGGCCGTACGCGACGCCCGATCACGGGTTCGCGACGGTCGGCGGCTACGCGGACGTCCTCGAGGCGACCGCGCGGACGGAGCCCGGAACGGGCGCGGCGCTCGCGATGGGTCACGATGCCCACGAGCCGGCGCTCGCGGCCTGGCGGGAGTACGGCCGCCGAGCCCATACGGCACTCGAGGGCGCGTCGACCGGCCGCTACGACGGTCTGTTCGTCGTCGGTATCGACGACGGGCCGGTCGCCGCGGTCGCCCGCATCGCCGCAGCGTTCCGATCGCCGGAGCCGTCCGTTCTCGCCGTCGCTGACGGTGAGGCCGCGGTCGCGACCCGGGGCGACGACCCCCTCGGCGCGACCGTCGAGGCCGTCGCCCGCGAGTTCGAAGACGTCGGGATCCCCGACGTCGCCTACGACAGCGGCCGACGGCGCGGCTATCTGCGGTACGACGCCGACGTGGACGAGTCGACGATCATCGCGACAGTGAGGGAGTTACTGTGAGCAGACGCGCGACCATTCGAACGACACACGACGACCCCGAACTCGTCGCCCGGGCCCTGCGCCCGGACAACACCGACGAGATGGAGACGAGCGTCGAGAAGGGAGCCGATCCCGCGAGCGATCGGACGCAGTCCGACGGCGACGACGCCGGAGCCGTCGTCACGCGAATCGAACGCGAGACGACCGGCGGACTCCACTCGAACGTCGACGACTACGTGGTCAATCTCGAGGTCGCGATCGACGTCGCTCACGCGGCGCGGAACGGAGACGAACAACGCGGACGACCACTGGACACAGGGACTGTGTCCGACGCAGACAGCAACACCACACACGATACACAATGAGTGAACGATCAGTTTCACGAGCGAAACAGGAAAAGCGGTGGTACACCATCCTGGCACCGGAGCAGTTCGACCGGCAGGAACTCGGCGAGACCCCCGCTGACGAACCGGAGAAAGTATACGGCCGAACAATCGTCACGACGCTCGGCGAGTTGACCAACAACGCCAGCGAGAACAACACGAAGTTGACCTTCAAGATCAACGACGTCGGCAGCGACTCGGCGTACACGGAGTTCGTCGAACACTCGCTGACGCGGGACTACCTGCGCTCGCTGGTCCGCCGCGGTGCCTCGAAGGTCGAGGCCTACGTCACCGTCCTCACGACGGACGACTACCGCGTCCAGATCCAGCCCGTCGCCTTCACGACCAAGAAGGCCGACGCGAGCCAGGAGAAGGCCATCCGCGAGCAGATGGTCGCGATGATCGAGGAGGCCGCCGCCGAACGCGACTTCGAGGAACTCATCGACAGCGTCGTCGAGGGCCGACTCTCCTCGGCGATCTACGGCGAAGCCAAGACGATCTACCCGCTGCGCCGCGTCGAGATCCAGAAGACGACCCTCGAGGCCCACCCCGAGGAAGTCGCCGAAGAGGAAGCGACCGCCGTCAACGTCGACGAAGAAGACGTCGCAGCCGAGTAATCGCGACTCGACGGTCGGACTCGCGATCGAGAGACGACAGCACGACCGATTTTTTGTGGACCGAAACGCGGCCAGTCGCCACACCCGACAGTCCTAACTGATCTCACTCCCGTGACGAACGATCCCCGTAACACTCGTGTCCCCGGGTGAGACGAGTGTGAGCAAACGGTCTCCGCGTCGAGCGCGTACGGGGTAGCAATGTCACCGGACACACCCGGACTGCACCACGTGACGGCGAGCACGGGTTCTCGCCCTCGCAGATCATCGACCGGAAGTACTTCCGGTCGATCTGCACGCGCGAACCCGGCGGCGTCCGCTTCGAGATGGCGACGATGAATCCCGGCTTCACGGCCGACGAAGACCGCGAGGGACTGGGCTCGAGCCTGACGCTCCTCGAACGACTCGAGGACGAACGCGAGCGGATCGAAGCCCAGTTACCGGCGTTCGACGGGCCCCGTCGAGGACTGACCGGACGAGAAAGACGTGCTCGTCGAGCCAGCGGGTATCCCGCCCGGGACTCGAGCGTGATCGGTTCCCGATCGTTCACTCAGAACGTCGGCATCCAGATGTCTTCGATCGCCGCAGTTCTCGCTTTTAACACCGATCCGCCCGTACCACCGTCTATGACTCCACCTCACCCGAGCGACGATCGACGAGAACGGTCCGTTCGCTTCGAGTACGACCCGGCGACGATCCGATTCGGTACCGGGTGCGTCGACGACCTCGCGGCCGAACTCGACGCGCAGGGACTCGAGCGCGCGCTGATCGTCTGTGGCTCGACCGTCGGGAGCACGCCCGACGTGATCGACCCTGTCAGGGAGGGACTCGGCGACCGACTGGTCGGCGTCTTCGACGAGACGACGCCGAAGAAGCGCCTGAAGACGGCTCTCGAGGGTCGAGATCGACTCGAGGTCGAAGACGCCGACGTCCTCGTGAGTCTCGGCGGCGGCAGCAGTCTCGACGTCGCGAAGGCCGTCAGCGTCCTCGCGGCGGCCGACCTCGGTCCGGCGGCCGCCGCCCGAGAGTTCGCCGAAACCGGGACGCTGACCGTCCCGGACGACGGACTGGTTCCGATCGTCGCGGTTCCGACGACCCTCGCCGGAGCCGATCTCTCGTTGGCCGCGGGTCTCACCGCCGCCCCCGACTCGGGGCTGGTAGACGAGGAGATCAGCGGCGGCATCTCGGATCCGGGACTGATGCCCGCTGCGGCGATCTACGATCCGGAACTGGTCGCGACCACACCCGACTCGATCCTCGCGGGCTCAGCGATGAACGGGTTCGACAAGGGTATCGAGGCCATCTACGCGGCCGACGCGACGCCGGTGACCGATGCGACGGCCAGACACGGCCTCGAGAAACTCGAGGACGGCCTCCGCGCGTTCGGCGACGGCGACCGGGATATCGGCACGTTCGAGACGGTTCTCGAGGGCATCGTACTGGTCCAGTACGGCATCTCGCGGCCAAGCGGATCGATGCTCTCGATCGTTCACGCCTTCGGTCACGGACTGACCCACACGTACGACGTCCAGCAGGGGGCCGCCCACGCCGTCGTCGTCCCGCACGTCCTCGAGTACCTCTTCGAGCGGGAGGGAGTCGATACGCGGGAGGGAATGCTCGCGAACGCGCTCGGGGTCGCCAACGCCGCCGACCACGGCGCTGCGGTCGTCGAGGCGGTCACCGAGATTCGAGACGGACTCGGCCTTCCCTCGCGGCTCCGCGACGTCGACGGACCCGAGCCCGACGAGTTCACCGCGGTCGCCGAGTACGTGCTGGCCGACCGCCTCGTGGCGAACGCGCCGCCGGGGCTGGATCCGTCGGTCGAGGATATCGAAGGGATCCTCGAGCGGGCGTGGTAGGCGCGTGGAAGTGGGTGGTTACCGGCGTTTCGCCGATCACCGATCCGACGGTGTCGAGTCCACCGACTGCGGCGGGCTGACGCCGCGACGCGGTGGCCGGAGTCCGTCCTGCATCGGGGAGAGCAGCCACGCGAGGTAAATCGCGAGGATCGCGCCGATCGCCGCCAGAATGAACAACACCGTCGGGACGGCGAGGTCGACGATCTCGAGGAGCGAGAGTCCGAGGCCACCGCTGAGAAGCGAGCCCACGACGAAGTTCCGGAGCTCTTCGGGGACGAGCGAGCAGAGCCGCTGGCGCCAGTACACCGCGTAGCAGAATCCGCAGGCGGTTCCGAGGAGCACGGCGCCGGGACTCTCGAAGGGATTCGGGAGCCCCGTTTCGCGCGTGACGGCGAAGCAGAATATCGGGAGTCCGATCACGAGGCCGACGAGTTCGCCGCGGCGACCGTCCGGGGTCGTCCACCCGTCGTCGTCGTCGCGGAACCACTCGAGGAGGGAGGCGGCCATTGCTATCGATTCGGACGTATTGGATGATAACCATTTCGGCGAGGTCGACGGCGACCTACTGCTCACCGGATGACCTACTGCTCGCCGGCCTCGTCGACGTACGACGGCCGCTCGACGTAGTCGATTGGATCGCGAACGCCGACGTTCTGGAACGCCTGCAGCCGGAACGCACACGAGTCACAGGTGCCGCAGGCGGGTTCGTTCTCGCGGTAACAGCTCCAGGTGTGTTCGTAGGGGACCTCGAGCGTCACCCCTCGCTCGGCGATGTCGGTCTTCGACCAGTCGACGAACGGCGCGGCGATCGAAATCTCGGTGTCGGGCTTCGTCCCGACGTCGACGACCTGCTCGAAGGCCTCGAAGAACTCGGGCCGGCAGTCCGGATACCCCGCGAAGTCCTCGCTGTGGGCGCCGATGAACACGGCTTCGCAGTCGTTGGCCTCGGCGTAGGAGACGGCCATCGAGAGCAGGTTCGCGTTCCGGAACGGCACGTACGACGTGGGAATTTCGTCGCTCTCCATATCCGCATCTTCGACGGCCATCTCGTCGTCGGTGAGACTCGAGGCCCCGATCGCCGAGAGGTGGCCGGTCTCGATCCGCAGGAAGTCCGCGGCGTCGAGTTCGTCGGCGAGTCGGCGGGCGCACTCGAGTTCGCGGTCCTCCGTCCGCTGGCCGTAGGAGGTGTGCAGGGCGTAGATCTCGTAGCCGCGGTCGCGGGCCTCGTAGGCGGCGGTGGCGCTGTCCATCCCGCCGGAGAGGAGGACGACGGCGCGTTTCGGTGTCGATTCGTCGGTCGTAGAACGTGTGGTGTCGGTCATGGTCGAATCACGTCTCGGGGGCGTCGTTCCAGAGGTCGACGTGGAGTCGCGGCGTGTACCGGAAGCCGTGGTCCATCGCTAGCTTGGCGACTCGTTCGCGGGTCTTCTCGAGTCGGTCTCGCGTCGCGCCCTCGGGCATCAGGAGGACGTCGTCGTCGCGGATCGGGACGGACGCCGCGTCTCGCAGGTCCGCGAGCAACTCGAGGATTTCGGGCATATCGTCGTCGTCGGTGACGACGAACTTCAGTTGAAAGTCGTACGCCTCGACGAGACGGGCGAGCGCGGCCGTATCGATCCGGTCGTTCTCGTGGCGCTCCGCCCACCCGCCGTCTCCTTGGTTCGCGGCTCCCGTCGGTCGCCGTTCATCGTTCCGAGATTCCTCCGGAATCTCGCTCCGTGGATCCCGCTCCGCCGTCGGCGTACTGCTCTCGAGTTTCGGGCTGATCGAGGCGAGATCGATCGGCGCGTCGCGGTAGATCGTCCCGTTGGTCTCGACGGTGGTGTGATAGCCACGCTCCTCGAGCGCCTCGAGCAGGTCGACACAGCCCTCGTGGATCATCGGTTCGCCGCCGGTGAGGACGACGTGGTCCGCCCGTTCGTGGGACTCGATCTCCTCGAGGATCGCCTCGAGGTCCAGCCAAGCGTGGGTCGGTTCCCAGGAGGTGTGATAGGAGTCACAGAACCAGCATCGGAGGTTGCAGCCGCTCGTCCGGACGAACACCGAGGGTACGCCGGCGAGCGTTCCCTCCCCCTGCAGGGAGTAGAACAGTTCGTTGATCGGGAGACCGTCGGTCGGGCCGTCGTCGTCAACGCGCGTCCCGTCCGCCGTATCCTCCCGGTCGACCGAGTCGGAGACCGGCATCTCAGAGCGCGCCCCCTCCGCAGAGTTCGCTCGTTTCGTTGACCTGGACGGCGATTTCGGTGACGTTCTCGGGCAGCGCGGCCTCGAGCTTTCGCTCCAGGATGACGCTCATCACCTCCGCCGTCGGCGGATGCTCGAGGACGATCGTTCCGTCGTCGTCGCCGGCCGCCTCGAAGGCCTCGACGAGGGGGTCGCCCGCCTCGAGTAGGAACATGTGATCCCACTCGTCGATCACGTCGGTAATATCGCCCTTGTCGGCGACCCACCCCTCTTCGGTCAGTTCGCCGGTGACGGTGACGGCAACCTCGTAGTTGTGGCCGTGGGGGCGAGAACACTTCCCGTCGTGGTGAAGAATCCGGTGCCCAGCGCTGATTCTGATCGGGCGGTCTCGCCCGACGTGGAGGACGCGCTCGGTACCGGTGATCGTACTCGCACCGTGATCGGTACCGGTCTCACCCTGCCGATCGGTCGTCGTTCCTCGTTCAGTCATATCCCAGTATTCTCGTAGGAGTACTTAAGGATGATTCACTCGCCGCACTGTCGCACCTGCTCTCAGCGCAGCGATCGCACGTACTGATACGAATACGTCTGGACGCGTCTCGAGCGACGGGCCACACGGTCTCGGACTGTCGTCACTCGAGACCCCCGAAACTGTTCGACAACGGCGTCAGAAACAGCGGACGCGATCGCAGTCGATCGAAGCCGACTCCGCTCTCGCCCCCCTCCACTACTCTCCACCGTGTAGTTCACCGACTGCCGTCGGTCGCGACGTGTGCGGTCAATCCTTGAGCTGATCCTGGAGCCTGTTTTTGGCTTCAGTTCGCCGTTTCCGGGAGAACTGCGGCCGCTCGTCGGAGAAGTCGACTTCGATTTCGTCGAGCGTCCGTCGATAGATGTTCGTCCGACGCCCCTCTTCGGAAAGCTGTCGGCCCTCGCAGGTCAACAGCCCGGCGTCGACGAGTTCTTCGATGCGACGATAACACGTCGCGATCGGGATTTCGATATCGTTGCTCAGTGCCTGTGCTGATTTCGGTGTGCCTGCAGCACAGAGGATCTCTGCGCTGTATTTGTTCCCGAGTGCTGAGAGGACCGTAGTCGAGTCCGACTCGGCTCGTTCCCTCCGACTGTGAGACATCGTTCACTGTGTAATGAATTATCAAGATTTAATCTTGTGGTTGTCCTGGGGTTGACTTTATAAGTTCGAGCGGTGAGCAGCGAACGTTATAGCGGTCTGACACCGGGATGGCGACCGGCGGCGCGGCGTCGACGACGGGAGCGAGCCGTCGCCTCGATACTCGTTTCAATCCGCGGCCCGAACAAGTCGCTATGAACGTCGCGGTCGTCACCGTCGGAGACGAACTGCTCGCCGGACGGACGACGAACACCAACGCCACCTGGCTCTGTGAACGACTCGACGACCGCGGCGTCTCGGTCGAACGCGTTACCACGGTTCCCGACCGGATCGCCGACATCGCTCGCGTCGTCAACGAGTACCGCGCCGAGTACGACGCCGTCGTCGTCACCGGCGGCCTCGGACCGACGCACGACGACGTCACCATGGCGGGCGTCGCCGCGGCCGTCGGCCGCTCGCTCGAGGAACACGGGGACGCCCTCGCCTGGCTCGAGGAAGACGGCTACTCGCGTGCCGACCTGACGGACGGGACGACCCACCTGCCGAGCGGTGCACGCGCACTGCACAACGAGACGGGGGTCGCACCCGGGGCCGTCCTCGAGGGCATCTACGTGCTCCCGGGCGTCCCCTCGGAGATGAAGGCGATGTTCGAATCGATCGAATCCGAGTTCGCGGGCACCAGAACGTACCGAGAAGAGGTTATCGCCGACGAGCCGGAAAGCGCGTTGCTCGATCGGATCGCGGACGTACGGGAACGGTTCGACGTCGACGTCGGCAGCTATCCGGGCGGGACGGTTCGGCTCTCGCTGCAGAGCACCGACGAAGCGACCGTCGCGGAGGCCGCGGCGTGGCTCCGCGAGCGCGTCGACGAACCGGACGAGTGATCGTCGACGTTCGACGACCGACGCTCCGTTACCGGTACAGATAGACGAGCCAGCCGATCGTCACGAGAAGACTCAGTGCCAGGACCACCCAGCCGGTGATCTCCATCGGCAGTTCCGTCCCCGTCTCGAGCACGGCGTACGCGAGTTGGTTCATGTTCGGCGGTGTGTTCCCATCCCTCTTAATCTTTCAGAAACCCGACGAGGCCAGTTCTTCACGGCGCTCCGCTCGCGCGACGGCCGGCGTGTCCGTCGGCCCCTCTCGAGTCCGTCGCTCGCCGGAAACACCACACGGCTTTTGGATCGGCTTCGCGTAGATTCGCTATGGAGTCTCTCGGTGTCGTCGTGAACCCGATCGCCGGGATGGGCGGTCGGGTGGGGCTGAAGGGAACCGATGGCAAACTCGAGGAAGCGCGACGCCGCGGGGCCGAGCCGCGTGCGCCAGACCGGGCGCGAGAAGCGCTCCGGGCGCTTCACCGACGCGCACCCGATCTGACCGTCTACACGGCTGCGGACGTGATGGGCGAACGCGCGGTACGAGACGCCGGCTACGACCCCGTAGTCGTCTACGATCCGGCGACGGACGGCGACGAGACGGACGGCGACGAAACTGCCGACGACGATGCCGGCTCGAGCGATAGCGCGCAACCGGTCGATGCGGCGACCGCCAAGACGACCGCCGCCGATACGCGTGCCGCAGTCGAAGCCTTTCTCGAGCACGACGTCGACCTCGTCTTCTTCGTCGGCGGGGACGGAACGGCCGTCGACGTCGCATCGGTACTCGAGGAAGCGAGCGACGACGCGACGCCGATGCTCGGCGTCCCCGCCGGCGTCAAGATCTACTCCTCGGTGTTCGCCGTGACACCCGCAGACGCGGGCCGGATCGTCGCGGAGTTCGACCGCGTCGCCGCCCGCGAAGTCAACGACATCGACGAGGAGGCTTACCGCGAGGGGGAGGTCCGGACGGAACTCCAGGCCGTCGTCCCGGTCCCCGTCGCTCCCGACATCCAGTCGAGCAAGCAGGTCTCGAGCGGTAACGTCGACTCGCTGGCTGCCGGGTTCGCTCGCGAAATCGAGTCGGAACGGACGTACGTCTTCGGCCCCGGGGGCACCGTCGGTGCTATCGAAACCGAACTGGGGATCGAGCCCTCGCCGCTCGGCGTCGACGTCTGGCGCGACGGGGAACTACTCGCCCGCGACGGGTCCGAGAGCGAGATCCTCGACGCGCTCGAGGAACCGGCGACGATCGTCATCTCACCGATCGGCGGACAGGGGTTTCTCTTCGGCCGCGGAAACCACCAGCTCTCGCCGGCGGTCATCCGGCGGGCCGACGAGATCGAGGTCGTCGCCTCGGGGACGAAACTCGACGGAATCGACGCACTCCGCGTCGATACCGACGATCACGGTCTCGACGACGACCTTCGAGGGTGGATTCAGGTCCGAACGGGACGGTTTACGACTCGCCTCGTCAAAGTTGTTTAAGGAGTGGATGAGAACTACCCTCGTAATCAACCATATAATTATCTGATCCAGATATAATGGCCATATAGTCAAGATTAAGGTCCGGTCCTTCCTACGGAACACATATGGAAACGCGGAAAGTGCAACGATTGGGTCCGTCGACGCTTGCCATGACCCTCCCCGCAGAATGGGCCTCCGAACACGACGTCGAGAAGGGCGACGAAGTCTCCCTCCGAACCAGCGGGAAAGGGACGCTGACCGTCATGCCCGAATCGGCGAGTTCCGAGGAGACGGAGGCGATCATCCACGCCGACGACCTCGACGCCGACGCCGTCGAACGTGCCATCGTCGCGCAGTACGTGCTCGGCCGCCGCGTCATCCGCATCGACACCGAAGACGGTGCCCTCGAGTCGGAACACATCAACGCCGTCTACCAGGCCGAGACCCAGCTGATGGGGCTCGGCGTCATCGAAGAGACGCCCGAGAGCATCTCCATTCGCTGCTCGGTCGACCCCGAGGACTTCACGCTCGACAACCTCCTCGAACGCCTCGAGCGGACCGGCCAGACGATGCGCGGTGAAGGAATCAAGGCGCTGGCTCACGGCAACCCCGACCTCGCACAGCGAGCCCTGAACCGGGAGCGGCAGGCGAACAAGATCTTCGTCCTCCTGCTTCGACTGATCTTTACGGCCTACCAGAACCCCAATCTCGCGCGTGCGGTCGGACTCAACACCGGCTTCCCGCTGATCGGCTACCGATCGATCGCGAAGAACCTCGAGCTGACCGCCGACAACGGCGAGGACATCGCCGACATCGTCATCGAAACCGAAGGCCACAGCCTCAACGTCGATAGCTCGGTCATGCGCGACATCCGCGAACTGAACGAGTCGGTGGACGAGATCACGTCGCTCGCCGTCGAGGCCGCCGTCGAACGCGATTACGACAAGTCCAACCAGGTTCGCGCGCTGTTCCACGAGATCTCCGACCAGGAGAAAGAGATCCTCACCGAGCTGCCCGAGATGGACAACGAGGACCTGCTTCGCATCCGAGAGGTGCTCGTCAGCCTCCAACAGACCGCCCAGTACGCGATGCGAAACGCCGAAATCGCGGCGAACCTCGCGCTGAACGAGGAGTCCGAACACACGACGATCAACTGACGGTAACCGTACGACCCGATCCGCCGGGTCGCTCTCGGTACCCGATTTTTTGACACCCGTCGCTCGCTCGTCACGAGATACCGGCCTGCGGAGTCGATACTCACCGGTCAGCAGGTATTTCGATTCGAAACGATCATTGGGCGGGACGACACACGTACGGCCGATGCGGGACCTCCCCGGGCGGATCGCCGCTCAGTTCGCCGTCGACCGACGAGTCCTCGCGCTGGCGTTCGCTCGAATGGCCGACGGTATCGGCAACTCGTTTCTGATCATCGTCATCCCGCTGTACGTGGGGAGCGATATCGTCGGCGGGACGACGCTCGGCCTCAAGGAGGCCATGGTCATCGGGATCATCCTCTCGCTCTTCGGCTTTCTCAACAGTAGCTTCCAGCCGGTTACCGGTCGACTCTCAGACCGGTTCGGGAAGCGAAAACCGTTCATCCTGATCGGTCTCGGCGGACTCGCGGTGACGAACCTGGCGTACGTCTTCGCCGAGTCGTATCTCTCACTGGTGGTGATTCGCGGCTTGCAGGGCGTCAGCGTCGCGTTCATCGTTCCGGCGTCGATCGCACTCGTCAACGAACTCGCGACGACGCAGGACCGGGGCGGCAACATGGGCGTCTACAACACGTTTCGACTGGTCGGCTTCGGTGCCGGCCCCGTCGCTGCCGGGGCCGTCGTCAATCTCGGACCGTACTCCCTCCCCGCAAGGGCCACGATCAGCGGCTTCGACGCGGCCTTCTACGTCGCCGCGGTGACGGCCGTCCTCAGCCTGCTGCTGGTGACCGTCCTCATTACGGATCCCGACGCGACGAAGGCCAACGCCGGTGCGGATCTCTCGATCGCGATTCGGGACCCGTCCGGCAAACACCTGCTCGATCCGATCTTCACCCTCGGCGTCGCCTCGCTGTTCATGGCGGCCGCGATCGCCCTGTTTGCGACGATCCAGCCGCAGGTCAACGAGCAACTCGAGCAGGGATCGACCTGGTTCGGCCTCCAGTTCGCGGCGTTCATCCTCGCACAGGTGCTGTTACAGACGCCGATCGGCCGGGCCTGCGACTACTACGGACGGCGGCCGTTCATCGTCGGCGGAATGGTCCTGTTGATCCCGACGACGTTCGTTCAGGGATTCATCACGTCCTCGGAACTCATGTTCGCGGCCCGACTCGGGCAAGGCATCGCGGGCGCGATGGTGTTCGCGCCGTCGCTCGCGCTAGCGGGCGACCTCGCCGGCGAGGGTGAATCCGGCTCGAAGCTCTCGATCCTGACGATGGCGTTCGGGTTCGGGATCGCCGTCGGCCCGCTCTCGTCGGGCGCGCTGATCGGCTACGGCTTCGAAGCCCCCTTCGTTTTCGGGACCGTCCTCGCCACCCTCGGGGCGATTCTCGTCTACACGCAGGTCGAGGAGACCCTCGAGACTACGCGGTCGGTGCCGGTCGTCGGGAGCGATTGACGGGTTCACCTCGTTCGTCGAGGACCGACGAATGTTCGTCCGCGAGATCCAATCCCGGGCCCGAAATCGTATAGAAGCTCCTCTCGAGGGTGTTCGGACGGGCAGCCGACCCACCGGGCGGCGTCGCGTCGGGACGCAACGCAAAAGTAGCGGATCCGCATACGATTCGACGATGACGCTCTCGGAGGAGGCCACAGAACGACTGGCGGACGTGGTGGAGCTACAGCCGACGAAGAACTCGGAACTACAGGAACGATGGGATATGGAGAGCGGCAGCGAGGTCCACCAGTACCTCGAGAACGAACTGGGCGACTACTACTTTCGCGACGACAACAGCCTGATCCGCGCGACCGCCGAAGCGAACGACCTCGTCGACGTCGAACCAGGTATCGAGAGCGATCCGGAGGACGACGGCGTCCCGTCACGGATTCGCGTGCCGGAACTCCACGCACGGATCGTCGCGGTGCTGGCCGGCCCCGAGGACGACTCCGAGAGCGTGGTCTCGGTCCTGCACAAAGTCCGGGACGAGTTCGGCGTCGACCCCGACTCCGAGGACGTCCGGTCGGGACTCCAGAGCCTCCGCCGCAAGGGCGTCGTCGAGGTCGAGTACCGCACCGTCCCCACGTTCCGACTGGCCGTCGAGCGCGAGGACCTCGAGGTCGACGTCTCCGACTGAGTCACGCGAGATTACCGTGACCGACCATGGGCCACAGCACTAATTTTTCGGAACCGCCTACAGCCCCGGTCGGCGTCGCCGCCGTCGGCCCTCCAGTAGCTGTCGACAGCGTTTCCCCGGCCCACCCTCGATCGGCCAGCCCCGGGTTCGCCAGACGGGCGGCTCCGGTTCGAACGCGGGACAGTTCCCGGAACACTCGGCGGCCGTCTGGCAGCGCCCCTTCTCGGCACAGTGCGGGCGCAGTTGGCTGCCGTCATCCGCGCGCAATTCGAAGTGTCGACAGTCGGACCGCATGGTGTCGACGAACGAGCGCCAGCCGCGCTCGTAGGCGCGTTCGGCGATCGCGAGGCGTTTGTCGGCCTTCTCCGCCGGATCGACGTACTCGAACCGTGCCGCCGAGCCGTCCCGCTTCCCGCCGTCGGGACGCTCAAGGATTCGCGTGCCGGGCTCGTCGACGGCCAGCGCCCGGGGATACCACTCGACTGCCGCGGCGAGCGTGTCGGGCTCGAGGGTGAGAATTCCCGCTTCGACCGGAAGATCCTCGAACAGCGCGGGCTCGACGGCGTCGCCCGTCTCGCGAGTGGCGACCCAGACCTCGTCGGCCAGCCCCATCGCGACGTCGTACTCGAGTTGTGCGCCCAGCACGCGTGCGGCGCTGGCGTCGAGGTCGGGTTTGTTCTCGATGGCGACGATTCGCTTGAGCCAGTCGGGGTAGGGCCACTTCCGTCGGATCTCGATGCGGTTGCCGGTCTTGCGGGTCTCGACGATCCCGCGGTCGTCGGCCCGATGAATCGCCTCGCGGACGTATCGCCACGGGTAGCCGGGGTGGGGAAGGCAGTCCCGGTAGTAGCGCCACTCCGCGGGCGCGTTCCGGACGACGTGGAGCAAGTCGCCGTCGAGCCGTTTCGCACCGAAGTTCGCGCGCTCGCGGAGGGCCTCGGGATCGCACTCGAGGACGATCGTATCCCAGCGGCGGCGTTTCGTCCCGAGCTGCCGGGCGACGACGACCGCGCGGTCGTCGCTCGCGGACTCGAGCGGCCAGGCGCGTTCGGCCCACCGGCAGGTCCGCAACTCGAAGCCGAACTCGGCGGTGTGACGATCCACACGTGCCGTACGTAGCGGAGAACGAAAAGCGCTACTCGATGCACCCGCGCTGGCGACCGTGATCGGTCGCGTCCCGAACCCGGGGACGTCAGCGACGCGAGTCAGCGTTTCGAGAGGATCTCCCTCAGGCGACTCTATTCACATAGAAACTGTTATCAAATTTGACGCTAATCGGGGCGTATGAAGAAACATCCCGCACCGCAACTCGGAACGAACGGCGACGTAATCGGTCAGCGAGTCCTCGCCTTCCTGCTCGACGGGCTCATCGTGGGGCTGCTCTGGGGCGTCATTATCGGGCTCGGTACCGTTCTTGGCGATATCGGCTTTCTGGTGCTGTCACTCGTCGGCTTCGTCGGAATCTTGGTCTACGGGTTCCTCCTCGAGGGACTCTACGGCTACACGCCCGGCAAGTACGTGCTCGGACTGGTCGTCGTCAAATCCGACGGCTCCAACTGTACAGTCGGTTCGTCGATCCTGCGCAACCTGCTGTGGCTCATCGACAGCCTGCCGGCGTTCAACCTGGTCGGTATCGTGCTGATCCTGTTCACCGACGATAACCAGCGCGTCGGGGACTTCGTCGCGGATACGGTCGTCGTCAAGCAGCGGTGACCGACCGCTCCCCGCGTACCAGCTAACGCTGGCACCTCGTGGCAGGGGCGTTCCGCTTCGACGACCCCGTTCTGGAACCGAATTCCTGGAAGACACTACAGGCGCGAACTGGTCGCCGCAGGGCTCGCCGGAAGCGTCGCTGGGGCCGGGCGACAGACCGATTCGATCGCGAACATCGAGGGACCTACTCTTCGTCTTCCTCCTCCCGTTCGTCGAGGAACACGTGTGCGTCCTCTAAGATCTCCCGTGGTCCGTCCTGCGTGACGGTGTTTACTGCCTGCTCGTAGTCGCGCCACTGGAGGTCGCGATGTTCGTTCGAAAGTTCCGCGCTCGCCTCGAAGGACTTCGCGATAAAGAGGTGAACGGTCTTGTGGATCGTCGTGCCGTTCGCCTCGAAGACGTAGTTGTAGTCCTTTCGGAAGCCGTCGAGTAGCCGGAACTGGTCGATGCCTGCCTCTTCCTTTACTTCGCGGATCGCCGTCTGTTGTAGCTCTTCATCTCCTTCGACACCGCCCTTGGGGAACTCCCAATCGCCTGGGCGGCTCTTGAGTAGAAGATACTCGCGCCGGCCCCGCGTATCGCGGAAGAGGATCGCGCCTGCGCTCGTAGCTTCGACTGCCATTAACTGGGCTAACAGGTGCGACGTTAAGAGAATATCGGACTGTTCGTCCTCCGTAGAGGTATCTCAGCAGGTTTTTACGCGCCGACCGTCCACGTTCGTACGATACCGCAATGACCTTCGTCACCCGTCTCACGCTCCAGAGCGGCGATCGAGCCGCGCTCGACGGCATCGTCGAGGACATCAAATCCTCCGCCGAACGCAAAGGGGCCGCGCTGAAAGGCCCGCACTCCCATCCGCCGGAGAAATTATCGGTTCCCCAGCGATGTCGACTCCACGGCGACGACGACCGCCGATTCGACTCGTGGGAGTACACCGTCTTCACCCGTGAACTCGAGATCCACGGCCACGACAGTCTCGCGCGCAACATCGCCTCGCAGAACTTCCCCGACTCGGTCCACATCGAAGCCGAAGTCGAGCAGATCCACGGCGCGGGCCGCGGGAACTGATCGCGCCGACCGGCGGTCGGCCGATCGTCCCGAAACGAGCTAAAGCACTTTTTACTGTTCCCGACGAGTGTAGGGTATGAGCACTGACGATCTCGTTTCCCTCCGTCGAGACCTGCACCGCAAACCCGAACCGGCCTGGTGTGAATTTTATACCACGGCACGGATCGTTACGGAACTCGAGGAGCGCGTCGAACTCGACGAACTTCACGTCGGCCCGGACGCCATCGCGGGCGACCATCGGATGGCCGTCCCCGACGACGCTGAACTGGCCCTCTGGCTCGATCGAGCACGAGAGGCCGGTGCCGACGAGGCGGTCCTCGAGCGACTCGAGGGCGGTCACACCGGAGCCGTCGCCGTCCTCGAGCGCGGCGAGGGGCCGACCGTCGGCCTGCGCGTCGACATCGACGCCCTCCCGCGCGAGGAGAGCGACGATCCCGACCACGCTCCCGCCGCGGAGGGCTTTCGGTCCGAACACGAGGGCGCGATGCACGCCTGCGGCCACGACGCCCACGCGACGATCGGCATCGGCGTGCTCGAGGCTATCGCCGAAAGTGACTTCCAGGGCACGCTGAAGGTGTTCTTCCAGCCCGCCGAGGAGGTCGTCGGCGGAGGGAAGTCGATGGCGATGGGCGAGCACATTCGGGACGTCAACTCGCTGCTCGCGATCCACATCGGACTGGACCACCCGACCGGCGAGATCGTCGCCGGGATCGACGGCTTCCTGGCCGTGAAACACCTCGAGGTCGAGTTCACCGGGGAGTCGGCCCACGCGGGCGGCCACCCCGAACAGGGCCGCAACGCCGTCCAGGCGATGGCGACGGCCGTCCAGAACCTCTACGGCATCCCGCGGCACAACGACGGCAAGACCCGGATCAACGCGGGCGTGGTCGAGGGTGGCAGCGCCGCCAACGTGATTCCGGAAGAGGCGCGCATCCTCGCCGAGGTCCGAGGCGAGACGACCGAACTCATGAACTACATGGACCGGAAGGCCCGCCACATCGTCCGGAACGCCGCGAACATGCACGGCTGTGACGTCGAGTTCTCGACCGGTGCCGAAGCCCCGAGCGCGACGAGCGATCAGGAACTCGTCTCGATCGTCGCCGGCGTCGCGGGCCGGACCGAGGGGGTCACCAACGTTCTCGAGCGCGACGAACTCGGCGGCAGCGAGGACGCGACGTTCCTGATGCGTGCAGTGCAGGAAAACGGCGGCAAGGCCTGCTACGTCGGCATCGGAACGGACCACCCCGGCGGCCACCACACCGCGACGTTCGACGTCGACGAGGCGAGTCTCGCTCACGGCATCGACGTCGTCTCCGGCGCGATCGAACGGATCAGTATCGAACGCCCCTAATCAACGTCTCCCGATCCCATTCGTTTCGGTGGGGACACCTCGGCCTTCTCGCGCTGATACTCCAGGGTATCTCCCACTGGTGTGTCATCATCGTCGCTCGGTACCGGGAGTACGTGGCCGACGACGACGCCGTCGCGATCACGGGCGATCCGGCCGCGCTCGCGAGTGCACTCGAAACCCTCGACCGGTCGGTCGCCCGACGACCTGTGTAAGACTTGCGACAGCATCGCACCGCGGCCGCGTTCGCGATCGTTCCGACGCCGTGGGAGGAACGGTGCTTCTTCGACCGCGCGCGTCGGTTCGTCTCGCGCAGGCTGTTCGGGACGCACCCGCCGACCGAAAAGCGAATGGACCGGCGCCGAAACAGCTTCTGATCGATATCTCACTCGCAAACTCTCCGGCCGGGAGCGGGCTCCGAGCACCGCGAGGAGACCGCGACTCGGGGAAGGGCAGGCGATTCACCGTTACTGACCGCGAGCGAACGGAGTGAGCGAGCGGGCCGACGACTGACCCAGAAGCCGCGTTTACGCGGCTGAAGGGGAAGGAGGAGTGCTTTTGATCGACCTTTTACCGAAGGACAGCGCGCTGTGCGGCAGCTACGCTGCCGTCAGCGCGCAAGACTGCAGAGTAAAAGGTCGTTGTTAGTATTTCGGGTCCGCCCCGGTCGTCTCGTAGACCCGCTCCATCAGTTCGTCGCGGCGGTCCTGCCAGCCCGCGAGTCCCTCGGGGCTGGTCGGATACTGCTCGTAGTGGGCCAGCAGGTCGTCGGCACAGCGTTTGGTCTGGTAGAGGTTCCAGATGGTGCCCCAGTGGCCGCGGCTCTTGATCAGGGACTCGAGTTTGAGCTTCAGCCCGATCTCCGTACTCCCCGAGTAGAGCGCCTCGGCGAGCTTGTCGCCGGGCATCGCGGCGAGCAGCCCCATCAGGTCGTCGACGTCGACGGCCGTCGAGAGGATGTTGTAGACGTCCAGCGCGGCGTACCGCGCGCCGAAGTGCTCCATGACGCGCTCGTTGTACTTCCAGAAGGTGGCCTCGCCGTAGTCCCCGGTCTCGAGCGCCTCGATCGCCTGATCGGCGGCGTACTTGCCGCCGTAGGCCGCGCCGGCGATGCCGCCGCCGGTGGTGGGGTTGACGTGGCCTGCCGCGTCGCCGACGGCCATGTAGCCGGGGTGGACCGCGGAGTCGTAGGGCCGCCGCGTCGGAAGGGCGGCACCGAGTTTGTCCTCGACTTCGGCACCCTCGAACTCGGGGCGGTTCTCGAGGTCGTTTTTCAGATCCTCGACGAGCTTCATCGGCTCCTCGGTCATCTGGAACCCGAGCCCGGCGTTGATCTCGGTGTCCGTGCGCGGGAAGTACCAGAGGTAGCCCGCGGCGCGTTCGGTCGGTTTGAACACGAGGGCGTCGTGCCACTCGACGGGTTCCTCGACGTGGACGATCTCGCGGTAGGCCGAACAGAAGTGGGTGTAGTTGACGTTCGTATCGAACGTGGAGTCGTCGAAATCGACGTTGTCCTGCAGCACCGAGAGCGACCCCGCGGCGTCGATGACGATATCGGTCTCGTAGTTGACCGGGTCGCCCTTTCGGATCGCCTCGACGCCAGTCACGCGGCCGTCGTCGGCCTGCGTGACGTTCTTGACGACGGTGTCATACTGGAACTCGACGCCCGTCTCCTCGGCACCCTCGATGATGCGGCGGCCGTACTCCCAGCGGTCGATGACCGCCAGTTCGCCGGGCACTGGAATCTCGAGGACGGTATCCTCCTGTGGAATCTCGAAGCGCCCGTGGTCGACGCCCGTGTTCGTGAAGGCGGGCTCGAGTTTCGACTTCGGGATCGCCTCGGGGAACGCGTCGGCACCCTTCAGTGCGTCCCCGCAGGCGATGTGGCCCGCTTCTGTCTCCGTCTTGCGCTCGAGGACGACGACATCGTAGCCCTCGCGTGCGACGGTCGCTGCGGCGTAACATCCTGCAGTCCCGGCACCGACGACGACCACGTCCGGCGACTGGGTTTCGGACGTGGCGGTGGCGGCCGACTGCTCCTGCGTGCTCATACCCACACTGTCCGACCACGGGAAGAAAACGTTTTATGTGTGATTTGTCGCGTACGCAGCGCCAAAAACGGGCGCGGAAGCCAGTTACGGAGCCCTCCGCGCGCTCGAGTCGCGTTCACCCTCTCGAACAGGTTTCGACGACAGATTCTCGTTGTGCCGACCACGACAGATTGGGGAATAAAGAGTTTTAGTGCGGTCTTTCGTAGCGGCCTGTATGACAGAGTACACGATCGAGTTCGTCGGGACCGGCGAGACGATCACCTGCACGGACAAGGAGACGATCCTCAGTCGCTGTCTCGAGGAGGGCATCGCTCAGGAGTACTCCTGCCGCGTCGGGATGTGTCTGGCCTGTTCGGCCGAGATTCTCGAGGGGGAGGTCACCCAGCCCGCCGCTCGCGGCCTGACGGAGGAGGAAGCCGAGAACTACGCGCTCACCTGCATGGCGCGTCCGCAGTCGGACCTGAAACTCGATCGGGGCAAGTACCCGCCGAGCATCGAGGGCGACCTCGCAGGCGGCGCGAACGACGGTGCGGTCGCCGACGACTGAGAACCGTCGTCCCGAATAGCGATCTCACGAACCGGTATCGTCGACGGGTCGTTGCGCTCTTCTCTCGTTTCGAGCGGATTCGCCGTCAGTCGGCGACCGCGCAGTTGTTCGGCCCGAGTTCGAGTTCGAACGCCGTCTCCCCGTCGACGTCCTCGAGGCCGAGATTCACCGCCACGATCCGCTCGTGGTTGGACGGCCGCGCCGGGAGGTCGTTCGTGGCGTGGGCGACGAACTCGTCTTCGGTCATCGAGAGCGCCGCGAGTCGGTCAGACAAAGTCTCGAGTCGCGCGGTATACGTCCCGTCGGCTCCCGGATCGGCGGCCTCGCTGTAGTGTCCCGGCGCGATCGTCGTTTCGTCAGGGAACGCCGAGAGACGGTGCCGAAGCGACTCGTACAGCCGTCCGGCGGCAGCGCCCGCGCCGTCGTCGCCGCGTTCGAGGTCCGGGCGACCGACACCCTCGAGAAACAGCGTGTCGCCGGTGAACAGGACGTCGTCCAGTCGGAAGGAGAGCGACTCGGTCGTGTGGCCGGGCGTCGCGACCGCGGTCAGCGTCGCGTCGCCGACCCGTAACTCGTCGCCGTCGCCGATCGTCGTCGCGTCGAACGTCAGCCCGCGATCGGTCGCTCCCTCCGGAACGACCGGTTCGGCGCCAGTCCGTTCCGTGAGGGCTCGAACGCCGCTGACGTGATCCGCGTGGACGTGCGTGTCGATGGCGTACCGGATCTCCGCGTCCCGCTCGTCGGCAGCAGCGACGTACCGGTCGGCAAACGCTCGAAGCGGATCGATCACCGCCGCTTCGCCGCCGCTGTAGATCGCGTAGGCGAGACACCCGCTCGAGGGCCGATCGTACTGGACGACCGTCGCTGGCGCGTCGACGTCGAGTTCGCGGGCCACGTACAGGTCGGCCCAGGCGTCCATCCCGCCGGCAAGGTTGGCCGCGTCGACGCCCGCCTCCCGGAGGAGTCCGACGGCGTGGGCGCTCGCCTCCCCGTGACCACAGACCGCGACGATCGGTTCCTCGAGATCGGCCGCGAGGTCGGTCACGTCGCCGGTGGCCTGGGCCTGAATGAACTTCATGTGCGGAATCTGGACGGCCTCGACCCCGTCGCCCGCGAGGTGCCAGCGCTCGAACTCGTCGCGGTCGCGGACGTCGAGGACGGTCATGGAGTCGTCGGATCGAAGACGGTCGGCCAGCGTGTCGGGAGCGATCGAAGGCGTTTCGTCGGTCGGTCGCTCGTCGGCGTCGCTCCGGTCGGTCATGGCAATCGATACGCGTTCTCGGCGGTTAAAGCCGTGGCCGAGCCGGACTGTCACCAACGTTCAACACGCTTCGCGGTGTCGTCTCGGTATG
The DNA here is from genome assembly GCF_051351675.1 of Natronorubrum halobium. Taxonomy (NCBI): domain Archaea; kingdom Methanobacteriati; phylum Methanobacteriota; class Halobacteria; order Halobacteriales; family Natrialbaceae; genus Natronorubrum; species Natronorubrum halobium. The sequence goes on along the minus strand of NZ_CP195595.1, from coordinate 2,491,723 downwards.
GACGCCGCCGAATTCCAGGACTCGGTCGAAGAATCGCTGTCTGACGAACTCGAGCGACTCGGATCGTCGAAACTCCTCGTCGCGCTCACCGACGCGGACCTGACCGAGGAGTCGGTCCTTCGGACGGTTGCGAACAGCGAACGCGCCGCGATGGAGACCTTCGAGTCGTGGGCCGATGATGAGGAACACACGGACGCACAGGACGCCTTCGCCGAATTTTGCGAGCAAGAGCGTGAACACTACGATCGAGTTGTGGCCTTCCTCGACGGCGAGTACGAAGCCGACGCGGACGCCAGCGAACTGCACGATCGGCTTCGATCGCTCGAGACGACGGCGGCCCGCCTCGGCGGGCTCGTCGGTCGATCGCTGGTCGGCGAACGGACGCACCTGCAGGTCGTGAGCTTCTTCGTCAACGAAGGAGACGAGCGGCGCGCCGACGTCTTCCGGGAACTGCGGACCGAAACCGCGGCCCAGGGTGATCGAGCGCTCGAGGTACTCGAGGGACTCTGTGACGGACCCGAGGACTGGAATCGCGCGCGGACGGCCGCCGAGGACGCGATAGGCGTCGCCTACGAGACGTACGCGGAGTCACTGGACGACCTCGGCCTCGATCCGAAGCCGATCTGTTGAGAAAGGCCGAGTAAAGGGGGAGGGGCCGTCGGCTCGAAACCAGCAACTGGGGAGCCGGTTCTGGCGTGTGGTACGGGAGAAACGAGCAGCAACGAGATGGGACTCGAATCGCCGACGCGCAGTCGCTCGGTTCCGCGTTCGTTCCCGGTCTCGATCAGTCGACGAAGTCGATGTCTTCGCCCTGAGCCGGCGCTTCGGGCTGGACGGCCTCGCCGTCGGGTCGGCCGTAGATCTGCGGCGACTCGACGCCCGTGACGACGATCATCGTCCGCATGCTGCCCTCGAGGCTCTCGTCGATCGAGGTCCCCCAGATGATGCGCGCGTCGGGATCGATTCGATCGTAGATCTCTTCGACGACGCCTTCGGCTTCCTCGATGGCCATGTCGTTGCCGCCGGTGACGTTGACGAGAGCGGAGCTCGCGCCCGAGATGTCGACGTCGAGTAGCGGCGATCGAAGTGCCGTTTTGACCGAATCTTCGGCTTTGGCCTCCGAGTCGGACTCGCCCAGACCGATCATCGCGACGCCACCGCGCTCCATGACGGTCCGAACGTCGGCGAAGTCGAGGTTGACGAGGCCGGGCTTCGTGATGAGTTCCGTGATGCCCTTCACCGAGCGCATGAGGACTTCGTCGCTCACCTTGAACGCCTGTCGGACGGGCAGTTTGCCCACGGAGTCGAGTAGGCGGTCGTTGGGGACGACGATGACAGTATCCGAGACGTCGCGCAGGCGCTCGAGGCCCGCTTCCGCGTTCGTCCGCCGAACTTCACCTTCCGCGGTAAACGGCGTCGTGACGATCGAAATCGTCAGCGCGCCGGCCTCGCGGGCGGCCTTGGCGACGACCGGGGCGGAACCGGTCCCGGTCCCGCCGCCGAGACCCGCCGTGACGAAGACCATGTCCGAGCCGTCGATGGCGTCGTAGATGTCCTGCTGGCTCTCGAGGGCGGCCTCTTCACCGACCTGCGGGAGCGAGCCGGCGCCGCGGCCGCTGGTCTTCTGTTTCCCCATCAGGATCTTGGTGTCGGCCTCGATTTCCACGAGGTGTTGCACGTCGGTGTTCGCGGCGACGAGTTTCGCGCCGTGAATCCCTTCTTCGTGCATGCGGTTGATGGTGTTTCCGCCGGCACCGCCACAGCCGACGACGGTGATGTCGGTCTGGAGGTCCTGCAGTACGTCCTCCAGTTCGTCGTCGGTCATCGTTCCGGTCTGGTTCGGTTCGTCTCCGGTCGGCGACTGCCCGCCCTGTGGTGGGGCATCGTCGGGGGCGTCTCCCGACTCCCCGTTTTCAGCCTCGTCGATGGCGTCGTCGATGATGGAGTCCATTCTTGGCCCAGTCTAGAAGATGGAGCATAATTACCTTTCCCCTACACGTCAGACGGATGTCTGACACGGTACGGATCGATTACTGACCCTTCGCTGACGCCTCGAATGCCGATACCGGCCCCGATATGGGGCCATTACTGCTCGATTCGGTCCGATTAGATCGGGAACTGATCAGTCCGTTTCGCACGAACTCTCTCGGGATTGATGGTTTCGCCGTCGACGGTAACCGACTCGCCGTTCGCGAGCGCGCCGAACGCCGGTCCCTCCGGAACGCCGGCCTCGAGCGCTAGCGCCGGGTCGAAGGCGCTCCGTTCCGCGACGACGGCATCGTCTTCGAGCCGCACAGTCTCGTACTTCTCCTCGAGGACGGTCGCCAGTTCCGCGACGATCGTCTCGCGCGCGCTCGCCGTATCGGTGCCCGATTCGTCGGTTTCGGCGTCAGGAACCGCGACCCGAGCGCCGACGCGACTGCCGCCGTTTTCGGTTGCGAAGGCGACGGCATTCGTCTCGACGGTCGCTCGCACGCGGTCGGGGTCGATCCCCTCCGCGGTGTCGACCAGTTCGGCCGGGAGGTCGACGACGGTGAACGAGGGGTCCCGTCGATCACCGAACCGGATTCCGTCCTCGATGCTCCCGAGTGCGGATTCGACGTCGGCGACCAGGTCGAGCGAGCGGTCGCCGACCTCGCGCAGCCAGGTCTCGCTCACGAGTCGGCAGTCCAGTTCCGCGAGCGTCTCCTCGAGAACCGGCCACTCGCCGTCGATCACGGCGATGTCGGCCCCACTGGCCGCGAACGCCGACTCGAGGACGTCGCGATGGGCGCTCGGATGGCCCATCGCCTCGAGCGCCCAGTCGGCCGCGACGTGGCCCACGGCCCACGGCGTCTCGCGGACGATACGCTCGTATCGAGGGACGTAGTGGTTGCCGCCGAAGCCGACGACCTGGGTCCCGCGGTGGGGTCGTACGTCCCGGAGGTCGAGAATCGCGCGGGCGACGGCCGCGGCACCATCGGGGTCGTCCCACTGCTCGTCGTCGCTCCCGAGTTCGGCGAACAGCGACGGACAGCCGATGTCGGTGGGGCCGTGGTGGGTACACTCCATCCCGACGTCGTAGCCGTCGGGCGCGTACTCGTCGAACGCCTCGAGCAGGCGTGCGAGCGCGTTCGGACACGCCTCGGCGACGGCGTCGTCCTCGCCGCCGAACTCGGCCGGGCCGAAGTTCCCCGTGAAGTGCCCCGTCAGCAGCGGCCCCGTGTCACCGGAGTGTCGCGAGGCGAAGACGAGCAGGTCGGGGTCGCAGTCGAAGGCGTCGACGGGGCGCTCGAGTTCGAGGTGAAGGTCGTCGAAGGAACGCATTTCGACGCCGTCGAGTCGAGAGACGGTTCCGCCCCCCGCGGCCGCGGGCCGGGAGTCGTCCGCCGCGGTCTCCCAGTCGGCGAGTTCGCGCAACTGGTCGCAGATGTGGACCGACGCGCGATCGGCCCGACTCTCGACGATAGCGATATCAGTCATACTCGAGTAGGCGGACTGGGAGCCGGTAACGTCGTCGGTTTCCGATAGTTGTTCGCGGCCAATCCGCGTCGCTGCCGTCGCTGTGGGATAAAACGGTGGCGCTAGCTACCATCAGCTTTTCCCGTGCTAGAGTGGTCGTAGTAATCTGCATAAACATTGATGAGGGACGTTCGATGACCGACCCCGTTTGATTTCCAATGACGGATTCATCGTCGGAGTGTGACGGCGGCTCGGACGAACCCGAGCCCCCGACGAACGCCGAATTCCCGGCCGAGTTCAGTCTCGACGTTCGACAGCTAACAGACCTCGTCAGCGACCACGCCGTCTGGTTGCTCGACGCCGACGGACGTGTCGTCACGTGGAACGAGGGTGCGTCGGAGCTGACGGGGTACGACGAGGACGAGATCGTCGGGACGAACTATCGCGCCTTCTTCCCGCCCGAGAGCCGCGAAACCGGGCGTCCGTCACAGCTCCTCGAACGGGCTCGTACCGAGGGACGAACCGAAGACGACGGCTGGCGACTCCGGAGCGACGGGAGTCGACTCTGGGTCCGCGAGGTGATCGCGCCGGTCCGAGGCGACGACGTGGCCGTCGCGTCCGAATCGGATCGCGACGAGTCGGCCACCGAGCCGATCGGTGACCGGGGCGACGATCTCCTGGGCTACGCGATACTCGTTCACGATCGGACGGCGGCGTACGAACGGGAGCGAGAACTTCGGGAGGAGAAGGCGTTCACGGAGAGCGTCTTCGAGGCCCAACCGGACATCGTCTACGCGTTCGACGCCGACGGAAACTACATCGAGTGGAACGACCGGGTTCCGGAGGTGACGGGGTACACCGAGGCGGAACTGGCCGAGATGGCTCCCCTCGAGTTCGTGGCACCGGAGCACCGGGAGCGGATCGCCGACGCGATCACGCGGATTCTCGAGGAAGACAGATACGTCACCGCCGAAGCGAATCTCCTCACGAGCGACGGGGACCGAATCCCCTACGAGTTCAACAGCGCTCGAATCACCGACGACGACGGCACGATCCTCGGCTTTACCGGCATTGGGCGGGATATTAGCGACCGGAAAGCGCGTGAGCGCGAACTCCGCGAAGAGAAGGCACTCACGGAGAGTATCTTCGAGGTTCAACCGGACCTGCTCTACGCCTACGACGTCGACGGAAATCTGATCCACTGGAACGACCGGTTCGAGCAACTCACCGGCTACGACGCCGACGAACTCGAGGGGATGACCCCGCTCGAGTTCATCGCGCCGCCGGATCGGGACCGCATCGAGCGGGCGATCGAACGGATCATGGAAGACGGCGAGCGCGTCACCGCCGAGGGGCGCGTGTTGACGAAAGACGGAGCGCACATCCCCTACGAGTTCAACAGCGCACGGATCACCGACGAGACCGGGACCGTCCTCGGCTTCACCGGCGTCGGGCGGGATATCACCGACCGAAAGGCCCGGGAACGGGAACTCGAGCGTCTCGAGCGCCTCAACGCGACGATTCGAACGATCGACGAGACGATGGTCGCGGCGGAGACGCGCGACGAGATCGAGACCGCGATCGTCGACGCGTTCGCGGCCGCCGACGCCTACCAGTTCGCCGCCATCGGCCGGGTCGATACGGGCGTGACGCTCGATCGCTACCCGTGGGAGCCCCAGGTGTGGGCCGGAATCAGTGCGGACGGCGTCGAGGACGTCCTCTCGTCGTTCGTCGACCCGGAACACGACGTCTCGGGCGAATCGCCGGTCGAAACGGGAACCGTCCAGTGCTATCGGCACCTTCGCGAGAGTCCCGTCGACGAGTGGCGAGTCGACGCCAGAGAGCGCGATTACGGCTCGGTGGCGGTCGTTCCGATCGTCGCGAGCGGGCGAGCGTACGGCCTGCTCGTCGTCGCCGCCCACGAATCGGCCGCGTTCGCCGACCGCGAACGGGGGGTGCTCCAGGAGTTCGGCGGCACGATCGGTCACGCGATCAACGCGATGGCGGTGCGTCGACTCCTCTATCTGGACACCGTCGTCGAACTCGAGTTCGAGTCGACCGACCGGCAGGACGTCTGTATCGATCTCTCGGCTCGAACCGGCTGTCGACTGTCCCTCGATCACGTGTTACCGCTGACGGACGAGACGTTCGTCTACTACGTCACGATCAGCGACGTCGACCCGGATCGGATCCGGTCGATCGCCGGCGACCACCCGTCGATCGACGAGTTGCGTCGCATCGATACCGACGGCGACGACAGTCACTGGGAGTTCGTCGTTCGGGGTCCGACGATCACCGGCCTGCTCGCGGATTACGGCGCCCGAATGCGCTCGGAAGTCGTCGAGGACGGGGTCTCGAGTTGCATCGTGCAGGTCAGCCCGGACGTGGAGGTTCGCGATCTCGTCGAGGCGGTGACGACGGCCTATCCCGACATGCAACTCGTCTCGAAACGCACGGACGAGCAGGCGGTCGAGACCCGCGGTGACTTCCGCCAGCAACTCGAGCGCGAGTTCACGACGAAACAGCGAACCGCCCTCGAGGCGGCCTACTACGGCGGCTACTTCGAGTGGCCGACGCGAAGCAGTGACGCGAGCGAAATCGCCGACCGACTCGGAATCGCTCGCCAGACGTTTCACCAGCATCTCCGGGTCGCACAGGAGAAACTCCTCACGGCCTACTTCGAGAGCGACGAGACGAGTGACGGATGAACGTCACGATTCCCTAGCTATACTTCCCGGTCATACCAGAGCACGCTGGTACACTCCTTTCCCGCACCCATCGTTTCTATCCGTCAATGAATTCGGACCTCGCTACCGAGCGGACGACTACTGCGTTCGACGTTCTCGCCGATCCCGGTCGCCGATACGTGCTTTCGACGCTTCTCGAACGGGGCGAGCCACTGTCGCTCGAGCAGCTCGCAACCGACGTCGCAGTTCGGACGCATCGGTCTCCGATCGTCACCGAAGACCAGTCTCGGACGGTACACATCGAACTCGTCCACCGCCACGTTCCGCGACTGCTCGACCTCGGTGTGCTTCGAGAGGTCGGTGACGACGAGACGCGCCGAGTCGCTCTCGCCGACCATCCGCTTCTCGAGACCGAGTGGGTCACCGACTTCCTCGAAACCCTGACCGATCGACCGGTGGACGACGAAGAACGGCTGAATCGGACGCTCGACGCGTTTCAGCCCGCACGCAGTCGAATCGCCTGTGCCCTGCTCTCGAGGCGAGACGAGGCGCTTCCCGTCGCCGACCTGGCCGCGATGCTCGTCGCGCGGGAGGACGAGACCCGCCTCGTCGACGTCACCGAATCGGACCGGCGACCCGTCGAGACGACGCTCGTTCACAATCACCTGCCCGCCCTCGCCGACGTCGGCCTCGTCGAGTACGACGCCTCCAGCGAGACCGTCGCGCTCGCGGCCGACGCATCGCAGTGGCGAGCGAACTGGCTGGCCGCGAGCCCGCTCGGGGAGATCACCGCGAGACTCGAGCCGGCCCGAAAACGGTTCGCCGACGGTTCGACCGGCTCCGAATTCGATCCCGCGTCCGCGATCGATCCGACGGAATCGGGTGCGTGCTGGACGGTCGAGGGCCGGGAGAACGTCGTTTCTCGAGGCCACGACATCGCCGATAGCGCCGAGGAGGAATTGTTCGTGACGGTTCCGGACGCGGGAATGATCCAGAGCCGGTGCCTCGAGCGCTGGCGGGCCGCCGCCGAGCGCGGTGTCGACGTCTACGTCGGGTCGCGCTCGCAGGAGGTTCGAAACGTCGTCCGCTCCGCCGTGCCGCAGGCGACGATCTGTGAGCCGCAGTTCGACTGGCTGAACTATCCCGTCGACGGCGTCCACCACGGACGAGTCGTGTTCGCCGACCGCGACCGAGTGCTGCTCGCAACGATCGACGACTCCAGTTCGAACGGCGACCCACGCGTAACTGGGATCACCGGCGAAGGAGCGGAAAACGCGCTCGCGATGCTCGTCCGCGAACACGTCGGGCCGCGACTGGACCGGCTCGAGTCTCGCTGTGCCGCCAGCGACTTGAGCGAGCAGGCGACGCCGTTTCCGCTGTGAGTCGCTTCTCGCGCCCCCGAGTTCGGGGGCCGGGAACCACCAGTGCTTAACGGATGCCACCCGCAGGTAGCGATATGATTCGAGGTGCGAACTATGGTCAGCAGTGACGGACTCGGTCGACTCCTGATCGTCGCGCTCGGCGCCGCGGTGTTCGCCGCCGTCGGCGTCGCCCTGTTCGTCGTCGCGCCGGCGAACATGACCGACCTCGTGGGCATCGTGCTCGCGCTCGCGGTCGTGCTCGTCGGTCTCCGCATCGCGGGGAACGTCGCGAGTTCGCTGTTTCCGGACTACGACGTCGCCGAGGTCGCCGTCGAGGGGCCGATCACCCGCGACGGCGGCGGGGGGCGGTTCCCCTCGAGTCCGGGGTCGACCCCGGCCGACGACATCGTCGACCAGATCGATCGAGCCGACGAGGACGGAAGCGTCGACGCGCTGCTCCTGAAGCTCAATACGCCGGGCGGCGAGGTCGTCCCGAGCGACGACATCCGGCTCGCGGCCGAACGCTTCGACGGGCCGACGGTCGCGTACACGACCGACGTCTGTGCCAGCGGCGGCTACTGGATCGCCAGCGGCTGTGACGAACTCTGGGCCCGCGACGGGAGCATCGTCGGCTCCATCGGCGTCATCGGCTCCCGGGTGAACGCGAGCGACCTCGCCGAGAGGGTCGGCCTCTCCTACGAGCGCTTCGCCGCCGGGGAGTTCAAGGACGCCGGGACGCCGCTGAAGGACCTCGAGGAGGCCGAACGCGAGTACCTGCAGGGACTGATCGACGACTACTACGAGACGTTCGTCGAGCGGGTCAGCGACGGCCGCGGCCTCGATAGCGAGTTCGTCCGCGACACGGAGGCCCGGATCTACCTCGGCGAGGAGGCCCACGAGATGGATCTCGTCGACCACCTCGGGACGCGCCGAGAGATCGAGACCGAACTGGCGGACCGGCTGGATCGAGACGAGGTCGCCGTCGAGGAGTTCGAACCCGACCGGCCGCTGATGGCCCGCGTCGGCACCGGCGCCCAGCAGGTCGCCTACGCGTTCGGAGCCGGGGTCTCGGGGCTCGCCGAGGACCGCGAGTTCCGGCTGCGGACCTGAGTCGACGCACGCCGAACGCCGCCTGTCAACGATTCGAACGAGTAAGTGGTTTTATCGTCACACAGCATGGAACAGCAACCGTGACAACGCTGGTCGTCTGTCTCGATCGGACCGACGACGTGGGTCGCAAGACCGGTCTTCGGTCGCCCGTCGTCGGCTGGGAGGCAGTCCGCGCGCTCGTGACCGACGTCGGGCTGGCGGATCCCGAGGATTCGGGAGTCAACTCCCTGCTCGAGACGCTGCGCGTCGCCCAGAACCTGCGCGACGAGAACGAAGAGGTCGTCGTCGCGGTCGTCTCCGGGGACCGAGAGTCGATGGTCTCGGCGGACCGAGCCGTCGCCAAGCAGATCGACGAACTCGCGGCCACGTACGATCCGGACTCCGCGGTCGTCGTCATCGACAGCGCGGAGGACGAGCGGCTGGTACCGATCGTCGAGAGCCGCGTGCAGGTCGATTCGGTCGACCGCGTCGTGGTTCGACAGGCGCGGGACATCGAGTCGACGTACTACCTGCTCAAGCAGTTCCTCGCCGACGAGGAGCTCCGCCAGACCGTGCTCGTACCGATCGGGCTGACGTTTCTGGTCTTCCCGATGCTCGCGACCTTCCTCGGCCCCGCACAGGGAGCGGCCGCCATCACGACCGTCATCGGCATCTTCCTGCTCTACAAGGGGTTCAACATCGACGACTGGATAGCCAGAGTCGCCCACCAGGTGCGCGAGTCGCTGTACTCCGGGCAGGTCTCGGTCGTCACGTACGTCGTCGCGGGCGGACTGACCCTCGTCGGGCTCTTCGCGGGCGTCCTCGGCGTCTCGAGTCTCGACGATCCGCCCGGCGTGGTGATCCCGGCGATGCAGTTCGCCTTCGACGCCGTGCCGTGGCTCGCGATGGCCGCCCTGACGGCCAGCGCCGGCCGACTGCTCGACGAGGCCATCGGCGACGAGCCGATACGGTCGTCCTTCCTCAACCTCCCCTTTATCGTCGTCGCCGTCTCGCTGGTGGTCCGGGGCTTCTCCGCGTACTTCCTCGAGCAACAGGGCGTGATCGAGCCGTTCGCGGTGCCGGCCTACGAGTTCGGCGCCGTGTCAAACGAGAGCTTCGCGGTGACGGCCGGCGAACGGCTCGCGCTGTTCGTCGTCGCCGCGATCGTGGTCAGTCTCGTCGGTGCGAGAGTCGCGTCGTACTTCAGCGGGACTCGAAACGAGGACGAGGCGGAACTCGCCGATGGATCGGGGACGGGAGCGTCGAATCAGGGATCCAACGCCAACATCCCGTCGGAACTTACCGACGGCGGACCGGCGAGGGAACCGCACCCGACGGTCGATCCAGAACCGGACACCGAATCCACGGTCGATCCGGAATCGACTGCGGAACAGGCGGCCGACCCGGAGTCGGACGGCGACCCGGACTCGAGGGAGTAACGCCCTCGCAGGATGACTCGGTACCCATTTACTCCTGTACCCGTAGTGACGACCATGAGCGAGACAGACGGCACGTGGGTGAGTCTCTTTTCGGGCGGCAAGGATTCCTCCTGGGCGCTGTACCGGGCTCTCGAGGACGGGCTCGAGGTCTCCCGCCTCGTCACCGTCCACCCGACGGGCGACTCCTACATGTACCACGTTCCCGCCACCGATCTCGCCGCGCTCGCGGCCGAGAGCACCGAGATCCCGCTCGTCGACGTCGAACCCGAGGACTTCGAGGCCGCCGACGCGGCCGACTCGGGCACGCAGGGCGACGACGAACTCGAGCCGCTCGAGGCCGCGCTCACCGAACTCGACGCGGAACTCGAGGGCGGCATCGCCGGCGTCACCGCCGGGGCCGTCGAGAGCGAGTACCAGACGAGCCGCATCCAGGGCATGTGCGATCGACTCGGCTGTGAGCTGTACGCCCCGCTCTGGCAGGAGGAGCCGCGGGAACTCGCCGACGCGATGCTCGAGGCCGGCTTCGAAATGACGATCATTCAGGTCGCGGCGGAAGGACTGGACGAGTCGTGGCTCGGCCGGACGCTCGATCGCGAGGCCATCGAGGAACTCGAGGATCTACACGAGGAGTACGGTGTCCACATCCTCGGGGAAGGCGGCGAGTTCGAGACGCTGGTGGTCGACGGGCCGCACATGGAGCAGCGGATCGACCTCGAGTACGAGACGGAGTGGGAGGGGACGCGGGGGCGGTTGCGGATCTCGGATGCGCGACTCGAGTAGAGGATTCTCTACCGCGAGTGAACGGAGTGAACGAGCGGCTCTTTTTGGTCCAGATTTTTGCGCCGAGTGGTGGCGAAGCCACCCGAGGCGGAAAAAGGTGGTTCTGAGACGCTGGTGGTCGACGGGCCGCACATGGAGCGGCGGATCGACCTCGAGTACGAGACGGAGTGGGAGGGGACGCGGGGGCGGTTGCGGATCTCGGATGCGCGACTCGAGTGAGGTTCTGCATCCGAGCGAACGACGTGAGGGAGGGGTTCGAGAGGTTCTACAGCTGGAACGAGCAGGCCGCGTTCCGGGAGCGGGGGAGCGGTTCGAGGTAGCGTTTCACTCGACGGCCGAATCTCTTTGCGACTCGACGGCGACATCGTCGGTTGCATGATCGAATCCCAACGCGACCTGTTCGTCCGAGAGCTTCGCGAACTCTACCACATTGAACGCGAACTCGAGGAGTTCCAGACCGAACTGGCCGAGTCGGCGACGGACGAGGAGCTAGCGGAGTACTACGCGGCCCACAGCGAGACGACGACCGAGCAGATCGGTCGCCTCGAGCCGATATTCGAGGGGCTCCAGGAGGAACCCGGCCCGATCGAGAGTTCGGCGCTCGAAGGCCTGCGCGACGAACGCGAGGGTGTCGTCGACGATCTGCAGGATCCCGTTCTGGGCGACCTCGTCGAGGCGGAACACGGCCGCGCCATCGAACGCCTCGAGATCACGAAACTCGAGACGCTGCTGACGTTGGCCGATCGGATGGACCTGCCCGGAGAGATCGTCGAGCCGCTCGAGCGGACGAAACGGGAGGCCGAGAGCGGACTCGAGCGGATACAGCAGTTGCCGGCGTAACTGCACTGACGAGTATCGCGCGGGGCTGCCGAGCCGCGATCAGCCCTGTTCGACGGTCGATCCGTACGCCTCGAGAATCGTCTCCCGGTCGTCCGCGTCGGTGAACAGCCACCACGCGAGGCGGTCGATCTCCAGGGGCGTATACGAGGACTCGAGGGCCAGCCACTCGCCGGAAGCGATCGTCCGCAGATCGGTCGTCGTCTCGAGCGGTGACGGCTCGAGGTCGTCGTCGATATCGTCGATCAGGGCGACGACCGTCGGATCGGGTTTGATCGCCTCGATTCCGGCCAGTTGACGGAGGTACTGGAAACTCGAGGGCCCGACGCCGGCGATCGAGCCGACGGGATCCGCGTCGTACCGATACTGGTTCGCCGCGCTCGCCCAGCCGAGTAGTGCGTCAAGATCGTCGGCTTCCGGTCGATCCGCGAGCGCGCGAGCGGCCTCGAGCAGGACGTGACGTTTTCGCTGTGCACCGAACGCGTCGATCAGGTCGTCGTCTTCGAGATCGAGCGCCGCGAGCGCGTCGAAGGAGTCGACGCGCTCGGTGGCCACGAACGCCTCCCGAAACCGCTCGACGGTCGGCTTGATGCCACCGACGAACCCCTGGCCGGTCGTCGACGCGGCGGCCTCGGCCAGGAGGAGCCGAGGATCGTCGCCGCTCCAGCGGCGGTGCTCGCGGAAGGCGGCTGCGAGTTCCTCGCAGGGAACGCCCTCGGCGCGCCGGTCGAGGATCGCTTGAACCCCCTCGGACATGTAGCTTGTCGACACACATCACACGGGAGACGTATAGCTGTATCGTCCAGCGGTGTCGTCGGGCGGTTCCCCGTTCGCTGGCAGAAGCGCTAGCCAGGTCCGCTTACCGCGGCGAGCCGTTCGTAATCGTCGTGTGGGCACCGATGAGCGCGCCGGCGAGATCGAGTTCTTCGAGATGGGTCCCCTCGTCGATGATCGATCGGCGGATGTCGCCGTTGCGAACCGTCGCCTTCGGGAAGATCACCGCCTGATCGAGGTTCGTGTTCTCGAGGGTGACGTTGGCCATCACGTGGACGTTGTCGCCGATCGTGGTGTTCTCGAGGGTCGCCGAGTCGGCAACCAGCGAGTCGCCGTCGAGATGCCAGGCGACGGCATCGAGGTAGCTCTCGGGCGTGCCGATGTCGAACCAGGCGTCCTCGAACGTGTAGGCGTAGGTCGCCTCGCGGTTCTGGAGCCACTGGACGAACCAGCCGGGTTCGTCGGGGTTGTTCCCGTCCTCGAGGTAGGTCGAGAGCAGGGAGAGCGAGTCGGCGGGGAACGTGTAACAGGCGATCGAGACGAGCGTACTCTTGGGATCGTCGGGTTTCTCCTGAAAGTCGACGACCCGTTCGCCGTCGAGTTCCACCAGCCCGTACGATTTGGCCTTCTCGCGGGAGCCGACGTCGTAGGCGGCCAGCGTCGGTGCGTCTCGCTCCTCGAAGTAGTCGAGAAAGTCGGCGATATCGAAGCTGATCAGGTTGTCGCCGGCGATGACCAGCAGATCGTCGTCGACGCTCTCGCGGTCGATCAGCTGAGCGAGCGCGCCGACGACGCCGAACTTGTCGTCTTCTTCGCTCGTCTCCTCGATCGACAGCGTCGGCTTCTCGAACTCGCTGTCGGCGAGGTGGGCCTCGAAGTCGGGGGCGAACCGCTCGTTCGTGCTGACGTAGACCTCGTCGATTCGTTCGTCCGACTCGAGTTCGGCGAAGATACGATCGATGACGGTCGACTCACCGATCGGGAGGAACATCTTCGGCCGATGCTTCGTGATCGGCCACATGCGGGTCGCGTATCCGCCGGCAAGGACGACGGCCTTCATGTCACGGTGTTCACCAGCGCGGGGTAAGTGGTTTGTCCTTTCAGCAGTTCTCGAGTCGCCGGACGCGAGCGGGACATGTAAGGGTCCGACGCACGTCCTTCGGGTATGCGCGAGGCCGACGAAACGACGCGGCAGCGACTCGCCGACGCCCTCCGTGAGGAACCTGCAACGCCGAGCGAGCTCGCGGTCCGGCTCGATCTCACGCCCCACTCGGTGCTCCGCCACGCCGAACACGTCTTCCGGTCGGTAGACAGCGCGGAGACGGACGAACAGTTGCTCGTCGCACCGCCGACGTGTCGCGACTGCGGCTTCGACGACTTCGACGACCTGTTGAACCTGCCGTCGCGATGCCCCAGTTGCAAGAGCGAGTCCGTCTCCGAGCCGACGCTAACGATCGAGTGAGACGTACCGCTCGGCGATACAATCAGTTTTCGCTGACAACCTGAAACGGATTCGATACTAATATTTACTGTGGAGCCGAGAAATCGGTACGTACCCTCGAACGGCGGACGGCCGACCCGCGCGTCCCATCGACACCTCTCACCAACTTCGTCGTCGCGTCGCGGGAAGTCGTCCGCCCCGAGCGGTCTCACGGAGCCTACGAATGACTGCCACACCCCATTCCGAGTCCGACTGCGTCGAGTTCGTGCTGGCGGTCCTCGACAACCTCGAGTCCTGTGAACTGTCAGCGACGACGGTCGACCGGGCGTTCGGTCTGCTCGCCGACCAGCGTCGACGGCTGTTGCTCGAGGTGATGCGGACCTACGGCGAATCGCTGACGCTACCGGACGCCGCCGAGGAGGTCGCCGTTCGCGAAACCGGCCGCAAGGTGACGAACATCTCGGCCGAGCGCGTCCACGAGGTCTACATCTCACTCTACCACGACCACCTGCCGCGGCTGGTCGACGCCGGACTGCTCGAGTACGATCAGGAACGAGACCTGGTCTTCCCCGCTGCGATCCCCTAATCCGTGGACTAGATTTTGACGTTCGAGGTCGACGTGAGATCGTCGCCGTCGTCGATCGGCCCCGCACCCACGAACGCGTACTCGTCGTCCGTCAGATAGACGTCGCCGTCGTCGACGGTGACCTCGAGAGCCGTGAGATACGCGCCCTCACAGGGACCGTACGTACACTTCCCGGAACCGCTATCGAAGTACGCGCCGTGGTTCGCACAGACGAGTTCCCCGTCTCGCATCGGCGCCCCCGATCCTTTGTCGATTTTGATGTGGGTGAGGTGCTGACAGTAGTTCAGCCAGCAGGTGACTCGCGTGCCGTCGGTGCGGTTGCCGGATTGCTCGTCCTCGTAGTCGTCGGTCGGTCCATCGCTGCAGTCGCCGGCTGATCCGTCAGCGCAGTCGGTCGACACGAGAATCGCTTCCCGTTCCTCGTCGTCGTCGTTCGTCACCCGAAAGACCACCGTCGACTCCGTCGGTACCGCTTCGAGCGCGGTAATCCGCTGTGAGGCATCCATTGGCGCCTCGGTTATTGATCTGCTGTGGTGAACGTTTCGATACGGTACCCGTCTGACGCAACTTTAACACCCTAAGAGCCAAACGACGGCCAATGGACTCCCTTCTCATCTACGGCTCGTACGGCTACACCGGTCGACTGATCGCCCGCGAAGCCGTCTCTCGAGGAGGATCGCCGGCCATCGCCGGTCGCGACGGACGCGCCGTCGCCCGGCAGGCCGACGAACTCGGCGTCGAAGGACGCACCTTCGACCTCTCCGACGACGTCGCCGCCCACGTCAGAAGTTTCGACGCCGTATTGAACTGTGCGGGCCCGTTCGTGAAGACGGCCGAGCCGCTGGTCGAGGCCTGTCTCGAGACCGAAACCGACTATCTCGACATCACCGGCGAGTTTCGGGTGTTCGAGCGGTTGCGCCGACGGAACGACGCGGCTCGAGACGCGAACGTGACGCTTCTGCCCGGCGTCGGCTTCGAGGTGGTCCCCTCGGACTGTCTGGCGGCGTTTCTCCACGAGCAACTGCCGTCCGCGACCGATCTCTCGCTGGGCGTCAAAGGTAACGGCCCGCTCTCGCGGGGGACCGCCCGGACGTTCGTCGAACAGCTCGGAACCGACGGTGTCATTCGCCGAAACGGTCGGTTGATCCAGGTTCCGGTGGCCTTTCGGACGCGCGAGATCGATTTCGGTACCGGCCCCGAGCACGCCGTCTCGGTCCCGTGGGCCGACGTCGTCACCGCCGCTCACAGTACGGGGATCGATTCGATCGAGGTGTACGCGGCCGTGCCGCCGTGGGCGGCCCGCGCGATGACCGTCGTCGACTCGATGAGTTGGCTGCTCGAGCGCCGGCCGATCAAAGGCGGGTTGAAACGGCTGGTCGATGCGCAGGTCGACGGCCCCGACGAACGGGAACTCGCCGCCGATACGGCGACGATCTGGGGGGAGGCGGTCGACGCCCCGACCGGCCGTCGGGCCCGCGCTCGACTCCGAACGCCGAACCCCTACGCGCTCACGGCCGAGGCCGCGGTGACCGCCGCCGAGCGACTCATCGAGGGCCGCGACGGATCCCGGAATCGGGTTCCGACCGGCTTCCAGACGCCGGCGTCGGCGTTCGGCAGCGAGTTCGTCCTCGGGCTGACGGGAACGGACCGCGAACTCGTCGCGGCGCCGACCGAATCCAGAGAACCCGAACGGTCGGCACTCGAGTCCGACGACTGAGACCGGCGGACGGAGCCGTGACCGCTTCAGTCCTCGCCGGGCGTGCTGCCGCGCTCGTCCATCATGGTCCGCGTTCGCTCGATCCAGCCGCCGCGATAGAAGCCGACGGCGACGTAGGTCGTCGCCCAGACGTAGTAGACGACGATCGACGCGTAGATCGCCGGCACGCCGTAGCCCAGATAGATCCCTCCCACGGCGGAGACGCCGAGCATGCCGACGAACATTCCCGACACGCGGGCGATGAACGGCGTCTGCGTGTCGCTGCCGCTCGTGAGTGCGCCTGCAAGGACGATGTACAGGGCGGTGACCGGTGCCGCGAGGGCGTACGCGCGGGCGAAGCCGCTCGCGTAGAACAGCGTTTCCGGGTCGTCGGTGAACAGTGCGACCAGCGGTTCGGCGGCCGCGAAGAGGATCGCGCCGAGCGAGCCGATAGTCACCACCCCGAGGGCCGCAGCAGCCCAGCCGTTGTATCGCGCGCCGGCGGGATCGCCGTCGCCCAGCGTCTGGCCGACGATAATGCTCGTCCCGGTGCGATAGCCGCGCGAGAGCGGCCCGGTGAGTTGCTGGTAGACCCGCCGCCCGATCTGGTAGGCGGCGTTGACCTCCGTCCCGAAGAACAGCAGGATCGAGTTGAACGGGAACTCGATGATGGTCGTCGCCAGCCCCTCCGCGATTCGCGGGGCGCTGATCGCGAGCAACTGTCTCGTGATCGTCCACTGGCGCGGGCGGACGAAGCCGGCGGGCGTCCGCGACCTCCAGACGGCCGCGACGAGCACCAGTGCCGAGAAGACGTTGCCGAAGGCGGTCGCGATACCGACGCCGATGATGTGCAGCCGCGGCGCGGGCCCGAGCCCCAGTCCGAGCGCGAGCGTCCCGACGATGTTGAGCCCGTTCGAAACCACGTTGACGTACATCGGCGTCCGCGTGTCTCCGGCGCCCTGAATCGATCGCGCAGCGACGAGTGCGACGTGTCTGGCGGGGCTCGTCGCGAAGATGATCGCGAGGTAGAGCCCGCCCATGCGGGCGACCTCGGATTCGGCACCCAGCACGTCGATCGCCCGTTGACCGAAGAGAAATCCGAAGAGGACGAACGGCAGGCCGGCCGCCGCGCCGAGCAGTATCGCCTGCGTGATCGCTTCGTCCCGGTTCGCCGTCGCCCCGCTGCCCGTATCCTGACTCGAGAGCGCGATGACCCCGCTGCCGAGCCCCAGCCCGATCCGGAGGGGGAGCCGAGCGTACAGATCCGCCAGCCCGACGGCTGCCACCGCCGCGGGCGAGAACAGGCCGGTGACGATGATGTCCGTCGTCCGCATCAGCGTCCGGAGGAACTGCTCGACCATCACGGGCCACGAGAGGTCGAACACGCGCCGCCAGAGGTCGAACAGCCGTCGTCGGCCGCCGGAAAGCACGATAGGGAATCGGACGGTGGCCCGCTTGAACCTGTTGAAGCCGACATCGAGGGCGAGCCACCGATGACGAAGTCAGCGTATAGAAGCCGATTCCCGATACGACTATGGGCTCGCTCTCCGAACGAGCAGCGGATACGTGAGCCAGTGGATCGTCCGCAATATCGTTCTCTCGGTACTCCTGTGGGCCATCTTCGGCTTCGTACTCATCGCGTCCGCCGAAGTGCTCGTCTTCGGTCGGTTCGAGCCGATCCAGTACCTCGGCGGTGCGGTCGGTTTGGGGATCGGGTTCACGGTCGCAATGCCGGTACTCCCGCTTCGGTCCCGCGACACCTGAGACGGAGGTTTCGGAATCGGATCTGTTGTATTCCGGATAGACTTTTATCCGCGGCCCTCGTTTCAGGATAACACAATGTCCGCCACGAACTCGAGTCTCCGCGATCGGTTCCGGGACGATCTCCGATCGGGTTCCCTGACGGTCTCGCTCACGGCGGTTCCGCTCGCGATGGTCGTCGGCCTCGGCAGCGGCTGGTACTGGGACGCGTTCGCCGCCGGTTTTCTGCTGCTCCTGCCGGTCGGTGTGCTCGTCCCCTACGCACACGAGACCCACTGCGCACAGGATCGGGGCTGGAAGTGGGACGTGTCGTGGACTATCGCCGCGTCTGCGATCGCCTGCGGACTGTTCGCGGGGGGCTACCTGCTCGCCGGCGCGCTGGTCGCCGATCCGACGCACAGCGCCGCGATCGCGTTCGGGGCGACGGTTCTCGGTGGCGCGGTACTGCTACGACCGTTCCGATAACAGCCTGTAGCCCCTCGAGCGAACGCGATCACTCGTAACACGCCCGTTCGACGCGCTCGTCGTACAGTCGCGAAAGTCGGTCCGTGACCGGCCCGCCGCCGATATCCCGCCCGTCGAGCGTCGTGATCGGCCGCAGTTCCCACGTCCGATTCGTGAGGAACGCCTCGTCTGCGGCGCACACGTCCTCGAGTTCGTACCGACCTTCCGTAACTGAAATCCCGACCTCTGCAGCCGACTCGAGCACGATATCTCGCGTAATCCCGGGCAGCACGGGCCCGTCGGTCGACGGCGTGTGGAGCGTCCCGTCGCGGACGAAACACAGGTTGCTCGTCGCACCCTCGGCGACGTATCCGTCGAGGTCACACATCAGCGCCTCGTCCGCCCCACCGGTCCCGTCCTCGCTCTCGGCTCGCAGTTCCGCACGCGCGAGTATCCCGTTCAGGTAGTTGTGCGTCTTCGCCGCGGACGGAATCGCCTCGTCGGGAGTCCGGCGCGTCCCGACCGTCCGCACGGTCGCCGGTCCGTCCCAGACGGAGTCGCCCTCGAGCCCCCCGCGAGGAAGCGGTGCGACGTAGATCACGACGGTCGGATCGACCTCCGGACGAGGTGTTAGTTTGCCCGGCTGGACCCCTCGAGTGATCGAGAGTCGGACGTAGGCGTCCTCGAGGTCGTTCGCCGCGAGCGTCTCGTCGATCCGAGCCCGGAGATCGCCGGATGCGAGGCCGTGGGCGAGCGAGAGCGCCTCGCAGGTTCGCTCGAGCCGCTCGACGTGGGCCTCCCATTCGAAAATCGTCCCGCCGTAGGCCCGCAGGGTCTCGAAGGCGGCGTCGCCGTACCGAAAGCCGCGATCGTCGACGCTGACGGTCGCCTCGCTCGCGGGGACGAGGTCGCCGTCGACGTGGTAGATCGGGTCGTCGCTCACGGACGCTCACACCTCGCTGTTCGCAGCGTTCGCCTCGGTTTCCGCGGCGAATCGGCAGAAGTTCGCGATCATCCGCTTGCCGACCGCGAGCGAGATGCCGTCCCCGTCCGCGGCCCCGCCGTGACTGCGCGTGAGGATGCTCTCGGGGTGGAACTGGACGCCGATATGGGGCTTCTCGCGGTGTCGAACTGCCATCAGCACGCCGCGTTCGTCGGTCGTCCGGGCCGTCTCGAGGAGTTCGTCGGGGAGGTCCTCGCGGTCGACCGCCAGCGAGTGATAGCGTCCGACCTGGAAGGTCTCCGGCAGTTCCGCAAAGAGTCCGTTCCCGTCGTGGCTCACCGTCGAGGGCTTGCCGTGGACGACGTGCGGTGCGTGGACGACCGGCGCGCCGTTGGCCGCACAGAGCGCCTGATGGCCCAGACAGACGCCGAGAATCGGGTACTCGGTCTCGGCGAACAGCGGAATCGAGATCCCCGCCTCCGCCGGCGTCCCCGGACCCGGCGAGACGACGATGCCGGTCGGATCGATCCGCTCGAGGTCCGAGATATCGATCTCGTCGTTGCGCCGAACGACGATCTGCTCTGCGACCTCGCCGACGTCCTGCGACGGCGTCGCAGGGCCCGCCGAAGCGATCGCTTCGGCGACGTACTGGACGAGGTTGTACGCGAAGGAGTCGTAGTTGTCCACGACGAGGATTCGGCTCCCATCGGTCGTCGCGTCACTCACGCTCCTCACCTCCGCCGGTCTCGAGCGCCATCCCCGCCCGCTCGCCGAGCGCCTCGTCGACGGCGGTGATCAGCGCGCGAGCTTTGTCCAGCGTCTCGTCGTACTCGCGTCCGGGATCCGAGTCGTGGACGATGCCCGCGCCGACGCGCAGGTGGTACTCCTCGGCGTGACGGACCAGCGTCCGAATGACGATGTTGAGCGTCGCCCGTCCGTCGAAGCCGAATATGCCGACGCTGCCCGTGTAGGGGCCGCGCCGGGTCGACTCGAGTTCGTCGATGATCTCCATCGTCCGCGGCTTCGGTGCGCCCGTGATCGTCCCGCCGGGAAACACCGCGGCGAGCGCGTCGGCCAGCGTCTCGTCCGATCGAAGGCGGCCCGTCACGTTCGAGACGAGGTGCATCACCTCGGAGTAGCGGTCGATCCGGCGGTACTCGTCGACCTCGACGGAGCCGTACTCGCTGACCTTTCCCAGATCGTTTCGCTCGAGATCGACCAGCATCGCGTGCTCGGCGCGCTCCTTCTCGTCGGTGCGCAGGTCCTCCTCGAGTGCCGCGTCTTCCGCGGCCGTCTCCCCGCGCGGTCGCGTGCCCGCGATGGGCTCCGTCCGAACGAAATCGCCGTCGCGAGAGGAACTCGAGGAGCGTGGCTCCCCCCGCTCGAGGAGCAGTTCGGGGCTGGCGCTCACCAGATCGGCCGCGCGCAACTCGAGTAGCCCCGAGTAGGGGGCCGGATTCACCCGCCGGAGCGCATCGTAGGCCGCGACGGGGTGAACCGCGGCGGGGGCGACCAGCCGCTGGGAGATGTTCGCCTGAAAGGTGTCGCCGTCGCGAATGTATTGCTTGACCTGCCGGACGCGATCCGCGAACGCTTCCCGGCCGCAGTCGCTCTCGAACGTCGCCTTCGGCGTCGCGACCGACGGCTCGCCGATGGTCGGATCGCCCTCGAGTGCGGCCCGCGCGAGTTCGAGCGCGCGCTCGCGGCCGCGTTCGTAGGCCGCTTCGATACTCTCGTCGGCGGGAGCAGCCGTCTCGCCACCGCCGTCGACCGCGAGCCGCGGACAGGCGGTCACGCGCAGCGTCACTCCCTCGGCCGAGTCGTCGGCGGGTGCCTCCCAGGCGGCCAGACGGTCGTAGACCCCGACCTCGAGTCGCGGGAGGCCGCGGTCGTCGTCGGCCGATTCGGGGAGCGCTTCGAGCTCGCGGACGACGTCGTAGGAGAGCCAGCCGATCGCTCCGCAGGGGTAGGGCACGTCGCAGTCGCCGCGGACCAGTTCGTCCCGCTCGAGGAGCGCTTCGAGCACCGCGAGCGTGGGGGAGCCGTCGTCGGCTCGTGGTCGCATGACCGCGTCGGCACCGACCGTCAGCCGGTCGACGGGGTCGACGCCGAAGTAGCCCCAGCCGGGCTGGCCGCCGGTCGTCTCGAGGAAGACGCCGCCGCGACTCTCGGGAGCACGCGCTCGACGGTAGGCGAGAAACGGATCGTCGACGGCGACCCGGAGCTCGACGGGAACGCGGAGTCCGCTGGTGTGCGTCGTCGCGTCAGCGGCTGCTGGAGCGCTGTGCTCGAGCCGATCGCCGAGGGCGGCTCGAAACGACTCGAGCGAGGTGACGACGCGCGGATCGCTCATGTGCCTCGAGAGGGGCCGGGAGCCTAATCTTCTTGCGGTTCGGCGAAGGAATCCGGACCGTGCCGTGACGGGAACTGACCGGCAAAAACGACGTGCGAAGCAACGAATCGCGAGAGTGGAGAACGGAACGATGAATCGGCCGGCGAGTCGTTATCGGACTTCCGCGCGGTCGATCCAGCCCTGCAGGCGCTTCTCGGAGATGTCGGTCTGGCCGGACAGTTCGGCCGCGTCCGCGCTGGCGAGGTCGGCGACGGTCTCGACACCCGCGCTCGCGAGGCGGTCGGCGTAGGCGGGACCGATCCCCTTGATCGAATCGACCGGTTCCCGACTGGCCGCGTCGTCCGCCGGCTCGTCCGGTTCCGGTTCCGTCTCGGGTTCCGGTTCCGTCTCGGATTCCGGTTCCGCGTCCGTCTCGTCTCCGTCATCCGTTTCCGATTCGACTTCGTCGGCGTCGGGCTCGGCTTCGTCTTCGACGGCGTCGGGTGCGGCTTCGCCTTCGTCGGCCGACTCCTCGGACTCGATGTCTTCGGCCAGTTCTTCCGGTTCGGCCTCCTCGACCGGCACCCCGTCCTCGGAGATGTCAGGTGTTTTCTCGTCCGTCGGCGTCGCGTCTGCAGAAGACGGGCCGGCCGCCTCCGCGGGCTCGGCCGCTTCCTCGGGTTCGTCGGTCGACTCAGTCATGGAGTCAGTCGACGCCGCGGCGGTCGTGTCGGCGGCGGCCGATTCGTCGGCGGTAGCGTCCACATCGCCGTCGTCGGCGGATTCGGTCTCCGACGCGTCGGCGGGACTCGACGGTACGGTCGGTTCCGACTCCGTCTCGGTCGATTCGGATTCGACACTGTCCTCCTGCGCCCCTTCCCGTTCGACCGTTACCCCGACCTCTCGACTGCGCCCTCGCTCCGGGTCCGAATCACCGAACCCCAGCAGCGATTTCAACTTCTGGAGGATTGCCATTGTGCCGATATAGTTGGTTCCATCACTTAAATTCGCCTGATACGATCCTCCACCGGCTCGATACCGGGCCGATTCGGCGGCCTCAGAGGTGTTTGCGAAGCGTCTCGTTCATCGCGTCGACCGGTGCGTCCCGCCCCGTCCACAGCTCGAGCGCCTCGACACCCTGGTAGAGCAACATCCACGCGCCGTCGACGGTCGTCGCACCCACCTCGGCCGCCTCTCGGAGGAGTCGCGTCTCGAGGGGCCGGTAGACCGCGTCCAGCACGGCCAGTTCCCCGTGGAGCGCCTCGGCGGGTACCGGCGTTGCGTCTTCTTCCATCCCGACGCTGGTGGCGTTGACCAGCACGTCGGCCTCCGCGAGCAGATCGGCGAGTTCGTCCTCCTCGAGGCTGTGTCCCGTCGCGTTCGGCACGTCCGCGGCGAGCTCGTGGGCCGTCGACTCGGTCCGGTTGGCGATCTCGACCGTCGCGCCAGCGTCGGCGAGGCCGAACGCGATCGCTCGCCCGGCACCGCCCGCGCCGACGACGACCGCGCGTGCGTCCTCGAGGGTCACGTCGTGGTCGCGCAGGGCACGCAGCGCGCCGACCGCGTCGGTGTTGTGGCCCGTCGGTCGCTCGCCGGTGAAATCGACCGTGTTGACCGCGCCGATCCGGGACGCCAGTTCGTCGGCTGCGACGCAGTCGAGGACATCTCGTTTGAACGGGATCGTCACGTTGAGGCCCGTGATCCCGAGCGCCTCGGCCCCGTCGATTGCGGCCGCGATGTCCTCGGGGTCGGGCTCGAAGGTGACGTACCGCGCCTCGAGACCGAGTTCGTCGTAGGCCGCTTCGTGCATCGGCGGCGACAGCGAGTGACCGACCGGGTTGCCGAGCAACCCGAAGACGTCCATAGCCATACCGGACAGTCGATCCGGCGGGGATATAATGGGTGTGACTTCGCGAAGGCGATTCCCCTTGCTCGGTAGCGTTCGAAAACCCGCCAGATTTTCGAGCCAATCAGAACGCGTTGCGTTCTGATGACGTCGCCGAGCGCGTCGTCCGTCGGGCACCCGTTCCGGTGACGATCGTCCGGTGATCGCGGGCGCGAATCGCCGACCAATAGCCGGGCGAACGCACTCGGTTTCGGACCGCTTTTACGCTGTTCGCGTGTAGCCGCCGCCATGCTCTCCGGTATTCCGCTCTACCTCGTTCTCCTCGCTGCCGGCGTCGTCGCGCTGTACGGCGGTGCCGAGTTGCTCGTCGCCGGTGCCGGACGGCTCGCACTGGGGATCGGGCTCCGAGCGGCGACCGTCGGCGTGACGGTGATCGCGTTCGCGACGACCGCACCCGAACTGTTCGTCTCGACCATCGGCGCACTGAACGTCTCGACCGACATCGGACTCGGGGCCGTCATCGGCTCGAACATCGCCAACATCGGGCTGGTGCTCGGCCTCGCCGCGCTCATCAAACCACTCCGAATCAGTCCGATCGTCATGCGCCGGCACGTCCCGTTCATGATGTTCGCGGCCGTCCTGCTGGTCGTCCTCGGCGCCAACGGGACGATCGGTCGGCTCGAGGGCACGATCTTGCTCCTCGTTCTCGCCGGGTTCACGGCGTATCTGGTCTACTACGTCAACGCCGACCCGGCACCGATGGCCGACGATCCCGACGCCGGCGAGGGAATCGCACTCCGGGACGTCGCGCTCGTCGTCGGCGGCCTGATCGCGCTCGTCGTCGGCTCGCGCTGGTTGGTCTCGGGTGGCACCGGCCTGCTCTCGGCGTTCGGCTTTTCGGACCTCTTTATCGGGCTCACCGTGCTCGCACTCGGCACCTCGCTGCCGGAACTGGCGGCCTCGGTCGTCGGCGCCCTCCGCGGCGAGACCGAGTTCGCCATCGGCAACGTCGTCGGCTCGAACATCTACAACATCCTCGCCGTCCTCGGCATCGTCGCGCTGATCACCCCGATCGACATCGCGACGAGTACGCTACGGCTCGAGCTCCCGGTGCTGGTCGTCTTTACGATCGTGTTGGTCGCGATGATGGGCTACGGCCGTCGACTCACGCGACTCGACGGGGCGGGTCTCGTCGTCGGCTACGCCGTGTTCCTCTACCTACTGTATCCGTGAGAAAAGAACTGTCCGTCGTTCGTTCGGACAGTGTCATAGGGCCGGTTGGACGTCATTTCCGGCGCAACCGCGAACCGTCTCGCGGTGTTCCGGTAACCAGTTACAACCGACCCTCTCAGTCGTCGAGATGCTGTGAGGCCTGCGACGGCGGTGCCCCGTGGGGCTCCGCGGAGGGGGGCTCCGACTCCTCCGGGTCCCGTGAGCCGTCGTCGACGGCCAGTGTCGAGTCGTCGTCCTCGAGGTTCTCGTCGCGCGGATCTGATCTCGACTGGCTCGCTCGCCACGCCTGAACGAGGTTCAGTCCGTCCTGGAAGAACGGCGCCGGATCGTCGGCGACCGCGTAATCGAAACGCGGCTCGCGCACGAGCGACGTCGCGACGTCGCGCAGTGCCCCGGCGAACGACGGTCGTTCGACCATAGGGTACTCCTCGGTCGCGACGCTGTGGAGGTAGCTGAGCTCGCCCCGCAGCAGGTGGCCGCCGGTTCCGGGCTCGTACGTCGCGTCCGATTCGATTCGCTTGCCGGTTGCCTGCTGCCAGTAGTAGTACGGAAAGTCCGCACCCGCAGTGACGGAAAACGGGAGCGACGACCAGAATCGCGGATTGATCTCCATGAGTTTGTACTCCTCGTCGTCGGTGTCGCGCAGGAACTCGACCATCGCGAGTCCGTGCCACTCGAGTTCGTCGAGCAGGTCCCGGCCGGCGCTCTCGAGTTCGGGATCGTAGACGGCCTCTCGGTAGGCGCTCGGACCACCGCAGTACTCCCAGCCGCGGCGCTGGCAGTGCTGGAAGGTGGCGACCGCTTCGCCCTCGTCGTAGAGGGCGAAGAAGCCGAACTCCCGCGAATCGGAGATCCGTTCCTGCACGAGCGGCATGTGGCCGCGTCGTTCGACGGCGGCCTGCGGATCCGGCGGCGAGCCGGGCGTCTGGTACTCCGTCGAGCCGATTTCGACTCGCCCGGAGTCATCCCCGAGATAGCCGGCTGCGGCGACCGTATACCGCGGCTTCACGATCGTCTCGCTGTCCCAGTCGTCCCACTGGTCGAGTAACGCCGTTTCGGGAACGGCGACGCCGGCCGCGTCGGCGGCGGCGAAGAGTTCGACGCGGTCCTGGACCTGTCGCAGCGTCTCGAAATCGGGCCAGTTGGTGTCGACGACCTCCGCGAACGCGTTCTTCCGGTCGGCGAGCACGTACACGTCCTCCTCTCGGACCGGGATAATCGTTCGAATGTCCGACCGTTCGGCGAGTTCGAGCAACGCGTCACCGTACGCAGCGATGTCGTCGGTCGGATCCGGCACGCGGACGAACTCGTCACAGTACTTCGAGGCGGCCGCTGGCGTCGCCGTCGAGTCGGAGGCGACGACGGTATGGACGCCGCGCGGCCGGAGCGACCGCAGACAGGCCACGGTGCTCGGTGCATCGATGCCGGGGACGAGGACACCTGCGTCAGTTTTGTCTCGTTGCATGCTTGATGAATGCTGATCGACTGTCATCGGTATGAGGTGGATACTTCGGATCGGTGGTCGGAATTCGCGTGTTGTGTCACGGACACGGTGTTAGTGAGCGAACGTCCGTCGCTCGAGTGCGGTGTCGGTGTACGCCCGACACCGCTGGATCGTTTCGTCTTCGAGTTCGTAGACGTGGACGAACGCGATATCGAACGGGGTTCCGTCGGCCGTCCCGACGTATGCTCCCTCTACTACGACGGTTTCACCCGCCTCCGTGAACCGCTCCGGAAGCGCTTGCAGGTGATCCGCCCCCTCACGGGGTGTCGCGGCGGCGTTTTCGACGACGTCGTCGATACCCGTATAGGTTCGTTCCGTCTGCCCGCCGCTCGTCATCGCCGTCCAGCTGACGTCGTCGGCCAGCGCCGCGGCCACGTCCGCTCGTCCATCACGGTTCGTAACGAAGTGGTTAAAGCCGGCATAAAACTCGGTGAGCAGTTCCCGGTTCGCCGTACCCTTCGTCGAACGATGCGTATTCGTTTCCATGATCCTGATATATCACGTCGATAACGCGAGCGCACAAAATAGCTCACTCCGTTCACACAGTGTGAAAACACTCAGGTTACAAACAGTACGTCGAACGGATGTGTTAGCGCCAGGGGTACAGCCATCGCTTCGTCCCGATTCCCGATCTCGAGACCCGACCGCCAGGTTCGGCGGTTCGACACAGCGACGACTACGCGTCCTGTCTCGAGACGCCGTCCGGTCTAGAAACGAAAGAGAACAAAACGGCAATCGTGCCGGTAGACGAGATCGACCTAGAGCAGTCCCGTCTTCTGGAGCTTCATCAGGTCCTCGGTGTCGAGGGTTTCGCCTTCCTTGAACTTCTGGTAAATCTCCTCGGCCTCCTCCTTGGCCTCCTCTTTCTTCTTGTCGCGCTCGGACTTTCGCTCCTGCTCTTCTTCCTTGTCGAGTTCGCGCAGGCGCTTCTGGACGCGGACGAAGTCCTCGTGGTGCTGGTCGGCGGCCTCCTGGGCCTCGACGAAGGACTCGTGCATGTCGTCGGCCTCGTCACGGATGTCGTCGGCCTCGCGATAGGCCTCGATCATCTGGTTGTGGTGTTCCTGGGCCTTGTCGGCGAGCTCCGTCACCTTCTGGTGGTGCTGGGAGGCTTCCGATCGCACTTCCTCGGCTTCCTCGACGAGCTCCTCGAGGTCCTCGTTCTGGTCGAGTTTCCCCTTTCGCTCCTCGTACTCCTCGCGTTTGCCCTCGATCTTCTCGATGAGCTCCTTCTCCTCCTCGCTCGAGAGGACTTCGGTCTGCTGTTTGAACTCGAGTTGCTCGATCTCCTCTTCGAGCTCCTCGAGATCCTTGCCCTCGTCGAGCTCCATGTCCGATTTGAGCTTCTCGACCTTGTCGAACAGCTCGTTGGCCTCGGCGTTGAGCTCGTTGCGTTTGTCCTTGTGCTCCTGGACCTGCTCGTTGAGCTCGTCGCGCTGTTCGCGGTGTTCCTGGGCTTCGTCCACTTTCTCGCGCGTCTTGGCGTTGAGATCGTCGCGTTTGGAAGCCCGGTCGGAGGCCATCTGGTTCAGCTCGTTTCGCCGGTCTCGCAGCTGCCCGGCCATCTTGATGAGCTGCCCTTTCGATTTGTTCTCTAGGTCGTCCTCTGTCAGTTCGATGTTTTTCGATTCGTCTACCATGTGTTAGTCAAACCTCTGTGCCATACCCGCACCGGAGCGCCGGTCGACTGCCTCGAGTACGACCCATACCCGGCGGTCGGGTGTGTGTCGTAGGTGAGAGACGAGTGACCGTGTACAGCGTTCGCTCAGGATCTGCGAAACCTCGGTGAATAAGATTTCCTGTCATCGATCGTCGAGCGATACGCGCCCCGGTGGCGTTCTGGTAGCCATACCTACTGGCGCCTCCAATTTAAATGTACCGGTAGGGTAACCCCTGAAAACCGTTAGCAGGGGCCTCCACGGACTGTGTCGGCCTGTAACATGGTATGCGGGCTGCTTATAAACGATACCGGTTACGAACCCGCCGATCACCGACCCGGACTGTCAGTTCGATTCGGCTCGCCGTCCCGGGAATGTCGGCCGTTCCAGCGGCCGTCGTCTCGAGGGGGGCGACGTCGACCGTCGTCTCACCCGCGTTGTCGCCGGCCGCCCAGGCGACGGTCACCTCGAGGCCGTCGTGCGTGTCGTTACAGAGCGTGATCCCGACGGACCCGGAAACCGGCGGCCCGTCGAGAACCGCCTGAACCGGCTCGAACGACCGAGCGAGTCCGCGATACGCCGGCTTCTCGTCGCCGTCGCTGGTCAGGACACCCATCCCGCCGCCGGCAGCCGCGTCGCGAAGCGGGGGCCCTGTCAGCAGCCCCGACTCGTGGCGACGAAGCGTCTCCGCGACCGTCTTCAACGTTTGCGCCTGATACGCCCGGCTCTCCTCGAGACCGGCGTCGGTTCCGACTCGCCGCTCGAGGATCCCCGCATCGAGCCCCGGAATCTCGGCGGCGTCGACGTCCTCCGCAGCCAGCGATCCCGCGTCGAAGCCTGCGACGAGCCGCCCCAGCGAGGGATCGCGCTCGAGCAGCCACTCGAGATCCGCGGCCGCGAGGTACTCCCAGCCGGGAGAGAGGCGCGTCGCGTCGGGATCGGTCCCCGGCGGACCCGTACTCGAGATAACGGGACGCCGTTCCGGCACCGATCGATCGACCGACTCGGCAGCCGCCGGTTCCGCGATGCGCTTCCCAACCGTTTCGGCGACCGATTCGGCCGTATCGCGATCGGCGTCCGCTCGCCACGCCCGATAGCGGAATCGGCATTTCGTCAGGAACCCCCTCCCGTACAATCCGTCGAACGGACCGTCCGACTCGTCGGAAACGCCGTAGATTCCGAGACTGGGATGGTGGGCGTACCGCTCCTCGAGCGTCGCTGCGAGCGCTCCGGCGCGGTCGGCCGAGGCTCCTCCGTTCGGTTCGACTCCCGCGACGTCCTGCCAGACGAGGAGTCCGGCCTCGTCACAGGCCGCGTAGAGCGACTCCGACGGCACGTGCGCTCGAGCGCGCACGAGCGTCGCGTTCGCGGCGGCGGCGCGTTCGACGTCCGCGACCGGATCCCCGCCCGGCAGCCGCGTAAACCCGCGGAGACGAACCGGCCGTCCGTTCACCAGGACGTCCTCACCGTCGCGTTCGACGTCGCAGAAGCCGACCGTCTTCGCGATCGTATCGCCACCGAGTTTCGCCTGCACCGTATACCGGTGCTGGGGCCCGTACCCCCGCGGCCACCACAGCGACGGCTCCCGGATCTCGAGGGTGTCGGACACCGTCACTCGCTCGCCCGCGGCCGCCCGTACCGGCACGCGTTGCATCGCCGCGCTCCCGCGGAAGCCCTCCGGCCGCAGCGAGAACGTGATCGCGTTGTCGATCGCCTCGCCGGCGTCGATCTCGCACTCGACGTCGATGACGCCCCCGTCGTCGGTGAATCGGGGCCGCGCCTCGAGGGTCCGGCAGAACCGCTGCGGCCGGGCCTCGACGTCGACCTCCCACCGGACGCCCGGCGTGGCGCGTGCGCTCGGTCCGTCGTCAGTCGTGTCCGCGGTCGGGCCGTCGTCCATCGTGTCGACGGTCGCACCACCGGCCAGCGAGTTCGCTCGCTCACAGACGACGACCAGTTCGTTCTCCGGTCGGGGATCGAACGTGGTCCGAAACGGACCGACGAACGGGTGGCAGTCACCGATCTTGGCTCCGTTCAACCAGACCTCGACTCGAGCGGCGCTCCCGCGAAGTTCCAGCAGCGCGCGCTCGGTCTCGTCGGCGCGCGGATCCGCGACCGTCGTTCGGTAGGCGATCGGTTTCGTCGCGTCCGCGAACGCCGCCCGCGATTCGGGGACGGCGATCGACCGCCACTCCTCCACCGTCGGCGGGCCGCCGTCGTCCTCTCGCTCGACGACACCACCAGTCCACTCGACATTCATTGGCACAGTCACGGAACCCGAACGAAAAAGCCCTTCCGACGTTTCGGCGGAAGCTAGAAGAGGTTCTCGAGGCGGTCGTCCGCGAACTGCTCCGCGGGATCGGATCGCTCTTCTTCGCGTTCCTGGGCCCGGTTCGCCTCGCGTGCGCGATTCATGAACTCCTGAACTCGATCGGAGCGTTCGGCCCCGCCGAGCAGGACCAGCGCCCCGAGTCGGTCGCTGTCGAGCGGGAAGTCACCGCCGCGGACCTGCATGCTACCGGTCTCGTCCTCGAGCCAGCGGCGCGCGCGTTCGACCCCCTTCCGCGGGATCCGTTCGGGTTCGCCGGCGATGACCAGCAGTGCCGAATCGGCAGTCGTCGCATCTGGGAGGCTGGTTCCCGTCAGCAGAGCCTGTCGCGAGACGCTCATCGCGGTCCGGATGTTCTCGCCGCTGTCCTCGCTCGCGACCTCCGAGGCGTAGCCCAGCACGGAGACGCCGCCCGAACGGAGGGTGTTGATGACCTCGCTCGAGTCGACCACGCTTTCCCCAACGCCCTCGACGGCCTCGCCGGAGGCGAAGAGCAAGCCGACACGCTGGGCGATCTTGCCGTTGATGGTGTCGAACGCGCCTTCCACGCTCTCGCCCTGTTCGTGCCAGGCGTCGTTGTCGATGAGCAGCGTCGAGTCGGCCTCGCGGACGATCGTCTTCAGGGACCGGCCCGCGTTGGCCTGGTAGAGCGCGCCCTCGTTGCGCCCCGGGAGGACGCCGAGCGCGTAGACGGGAACGTCGTAGACCTGCTGGAGGTGGTGGACGAGAACCGGCGCGCCGCCGCTGCCGGTGCCGCCGCCGAGGCCAGCGACGACGAAGATCGCCTCGGCGCTCGAGGTGACGCGACCGTCGAGCGCGCCCAGCACTTGCTGGATGTCCGACTGCATGACTTCGGTGCCGAGTTCGTTGTCGCCGCCGACGCCGTGACCGTTGACGCGGTCCGCGCCGATCAACAGCGTATCGGCGAACTCGAGGGACTGGAGGTCCGGTTCCGCGGAGTTGACGGCCAGTGCGCCCTGGACGGCTCCGTAACCCATCTCCGCGTCGAAGCGGGTGAGCCGTTCAGTGACCTTGCCACCGGCCTGACCAACGCCGATCAGGGCAACTTTCATACGGATTTCATGTAAGCACGGGTAATTGAACGTTCCGGTGGACAATTACATCGAGCGCGGACGAACGGACCGGTCCGAGAACGAACGTATCGGCCCGCGACCGTACACGGGCGGGTCGGCGCGTATGATAATACCTTTCAGCGGGATGCCCGTTTCGTCGCGTATGTTCTACGACCAGCGGATGACCGTCCCCGACTCGCCCGCCGACCTCCGCGACGAGTACGAGGACGATCTGCGGGCCGTCGTCGACCAGCACGGTGTCGACGCCGTCGCCGAGCGGACGGACGTCGACCGGGAGACCGCGGAAGCGCTCCTCGAGTCCGAGTCGCCCGCGCTCACGCTCCCGGAAGCGGCCCAGATACAGTCGCTCGAGGACGGCGAACCAGAGCCCGACGAGATGGTGACCATCGCCTGCGAACACCTCCTGTTGGGCATGTCGACGGCCGTCCTCGACGTCGACGCGATCGAGAGCGAACTCGAGATCGAACTGGACGCGAAGGAGGTCCAGCAGAAACTCGAGCAGCGCGCCCCGATGTCGCTCGAGGAGTTCGTCCACATCCAGTACGTGATCGCCGACGGCGCCCCTTGACATTCTCCCCGCCCCGAAGGGGCATGACGAGACGCGTGCGTCTCGTTGTCGTTCGAGAGACGTCGTCTCTCGTGATGCCGAGATAGCACGGCCATCTCGAGCCACACCCGAATCGTGAGGATCTCGTCGGTACCCGCCCCCCTCGCAACTGCGACGGAGAAGCAGTCGTAGCCGTCGCGGGGTATCCGTTTTCGTCTCGAGCGCGGAAATTATGTACGTCCGCCCACGAGAGACGCTATGCACGTTGCAATCCTGGGCTGTGGTCACGTCGGCCTCGAGTTGGGCCGCCAACTCACCGAGCGCGGTCACGACGCGATCGGCGTCCGCCGCTCCGACGAGGGTGTCGCGGAGATCGAAGAGACCGGGTTCGAGGCCGTCCAGGCGGACGTCACCGATCCCGAAGATCTCGGGGCCGTCCCCGACGTCGACGCCATCGTCTTCGCGGCCAGCAGCGGCGGCCGAGGTGCGGACGCGGCCCGCGAGGTCTACGTCGACGGGCTGCGGACGGCCATCGAACAGTTCGGCGAGCGCGAGCACAGCCCCGAGCGGCTAGTATACACCTCCTCGACGGGCGTCCACGGCGACCACGACGGCGACTGGGTCGACGAAGGGACCGCGATCGATCCGACGACCGAAAAGACCGACGTGCTCGCCGAGGCCGAGCGGATCGCCCTCGAGGTGCCCCCCGAGTACGGCTTCGAGGGCACCGTCGCGCGCTACGCCGGCCTCTACGGCCCCGGCCGCTACCGCCTCGAGCGCTACCTCGAGGGGCCGGTCACCGAGGGCTACCTGAACATGGTCCACCGCGACGACGCGGCCGGGGCCATCCGCTACCTCCTCGAGGAGGACCGCGCCCGCGGCGAGGTGGTCCAGGTCGTCGACGACGAACCCGCCCACAAGTGGGAGTTCGCCGACTGGCTGGCCGAGAAGTGCGGCCTCGAATACCCGCCGAAGCAAACGAAAGCCGAGCGACTCGAGGACGCGGACATCTCCGCGGCCGGGAAGCGCCGCATCCTGACCAGTAAACGCTGCTCCAACGAAAAACTGCGAGCGCTGGGCTACGAGTTCGCGTACCCGACGTATCGGGAGGGGTATCGGGACGCGATCGAGGCCTACCGTCGCCGTTGAGGGCCATACCGCGACGATACGAGCGGCTAGTGACTGAAAACTGTCGAGTGAGGGGGAAATTTCTTGGGGGTTCGATTTGATTGTCGGGTATGAGCGACCGGGACCTCTCGATCAGCAGCGCGTTTCTCGAGGCCGACGCGCTGCTGGTCGAGACCGTCGTCGACGAACTACAGTCCCTCGAGCCGCTGGTGCTCTCCTTGCTCGTCCTCGCGACCGTCGCCGCCGTCGTCGGTGGCTGGTGGGTCGTGCGCTGGTTTCGTCGGCCGCCCGGTGCCCGTCTCCAGCGCCTGCTGGCGAAATACGACGACGTAGCGGTGTTGATGCATCCGAACCCGGATCCGGACGCCATGTCCTGTGCGATGGGGATCGCTCGGATCGCCGAGGCCGTCGAGACCGAGACGACGCTGCAGTACGCCGGCGAGATCCGCCATCAGGAAAACCGCGCGTTCCGGACCGTCCTCAACCTGGACCTCGAGTCGATCGAAGCGAGTTCGCAACTCGCCGCCGACGCGGTCGTTCTCGTCGATCACAACACCCCGCGCGGCTTCGCCGGGTCCCAGACCGTCGAACCGGTCGCGGTCGTCGACCACCATCCCGGCAACGGTGCGGGAACGGAGTTTACCGACGTTCGTACCGAGTACGGTGCCGCGTCGACGATCGTCGTCGAGTATCTCGACGAACTCGGGGCGACGATGGAGGGCGAAGACGGCAGGGGCTTCGAGGTTTCCGAAGAGCTCGCCACGGGTCTCCTGTACGGTATCCAGTCGGACACGAATCAGCTGACGAACGGCTGTTCGCGGGCGGAGTTCGACGCCTGCGCCTCGCTGTTTTCGGGTATCGACGAGGACCTACTCGATCGGATCGCCAACCCGCAGGTCAGCGACGACGTCCTGCAGGTCAAGGCGACGGCCATCACCGAGAAACGCGTCGAGGGCCCCTTCGCCGTCTGTGACGTCGGTAAGCTCTCGAACACCGACGCGATCCCGCAGGCCGCGGACGAACTCATGCATCTCGAGGGCGTCACGGCGGTCGTCGTCTACGGCCAGAACGACAGCACGATCCACCTCTCGGGTCGCTCGCGGGACGACCGGGTCCACATGGGCGAGACCCTGCGACACGCGATCAGCGACATCCCGATGGCCAACGCGGGCGGCCACGCCCGGATGGGCGGCGGCCAGGTGTCCGTCGATCACATGAACGGGATCGGTCCCTCGGACGGGATCAGCAAGCCCGAGTTCGAAGAGCGGCTCTTTTCGGCGATGGCCGGCGAGCGATAGTCGGTCGGTTCGGGACCGCGAGCTACTCGGCGGACGGCGTCTCAGTAGCTCCGGTCGACTCGTCACCCTCGGCCGCCTCGAGGACGATCCCGCGAGCGTCTTCGAACAGTTCCTCGGCGCGGTCCGGGTCGCGCGCCTCGGCCGTGATCCGGACGACGGATTCGGTCCCGCTGGGGCGAACGAGCGTCCAGCCGTCGCCGTGTTCGATCCGAACGCCGTCGAGCGCGTCGACCTCGAGGTCGCGTTCGCGAACCGTTGCCTCGACGCGCTCCATAACGGCCGCCTTGTCCGCCACTTCGATGGAGGTCCGCCGGATCGGATAGGTCTCGAGGTCGTCGATCAGGTCGCCGAGCGAGCCCGCTCGCTCGGCCATCGCGGCGAGTTTGCAGGCCGCGAGCGGGCCGTCCGGGCAGAGGGTCTCGTCGGGCCAGATCCACGCGCCGCTGGGTTCGCCGCCGAAGACGACGTCGGGTTCGGTCGCCCGCTCCGCGACGTAGACGTCGCCGACGGCCGTTCGCGTCACCGAGGCGCCAACGGCCGCCAGTGCGTCGTCCACGGCGAGGCTCGTGTCCACCGGCGCGGCGACCCGGTCCCCGTCACCGGCTTCCTCGCGGGCGAACAGCGCGAGCAGGAGGTCCTTCGGGACGAACTCGCCGCGTTCGTCCACCGCGACCATCCGGTCGCCGTCGCCGTCGTGGGCGACGCCGAGGTCCGCGTCCGTCGCGCCGACCAGTCGCTGGAGGTCCTCGAGCGTCTCCTCGTTGGGCTCGCTGGGTCGGCCCGGGAACCGACCGTCCTGCTGGGCGTTCAGCGTTCGCACCTCGCAGCCGAGTTCGACCAGCGCCTCGGCCGTGACGCTGCCGGCCCCGTTGCCGACGTCGACCACGACGTCGAGTCCCGAGAGGTCGTCGACGGTGTCCGTGATCGTCTCGGCGTGTCGCTCGAGCAGCCCCTCGTGCCCGTGTCGGTCGCCGAGACCGTCCCAGCGCTCGAGGTCGTAGCGCTCGTTTTCGACTCGATCCGTGATCGCCGCGCGGCGGTCGGTGTCGAACGCCTGGCCGGCGGGCGACCAGAGTTTGATCCCGTTGTCGGTCTTCGGGTTGTGCGAGGCGGTGATCACGACGCCGGCGTCGGCGTCGAGCCAGTCGACGCCGCGGGCGACGGTCGGCGTCGGGGCGATCCCGATCTCGATAACGTCGCCGCCACACTCCCGGATCCCGGCCGTGAGTGCGTCGACCAGCATCGTTCCGCTCTCGCGGACGTCGCGGCCGACGACGACGCGTTCGTACCCCTCGGACGCCAGCGCACGGCCGACGGCGAGCGCCAACTCGGCCGTTACTTCCTCGCCCACCGCCCCACGAATACCGCTCGTTCCAAACATGCCCGAAGGTATCACGACTGGGTATATAAAAATCGGATTTCCGTCCGGCGTTCTGAGAGCGATTACCGCACCGGTCGACGCTCGAGCGCTGCGGCGGATTCGTCCGCTCGCGCTCACGGTCCCGCTCCCGATCGCGTTCGGCTCGTTCCCGCCGGAGTGCGTTCGGATCGTTCCCGCCGATGACTCCAAACGGGTCGTTTAAGTCTCTCGGCCGATGTAGCCCGGATACTAATGGAATTTTGCGACGAATGCGGTTCGATGATGAAAGCCAACGACGGGCGCTGGGAGTGCGGTAGCTGCGGCTTTACGAAGCCGAAAGGTGACGCCGACGAGTACATCGTGACGGACGACCAGGAGGCGGGCGAGGTCATCGAGTCCTCCGGCGAGACCTCCCTGCCGGAGACGGACGCCCGCTGTCCCGAGTGCGGCCACGATCGCGCCCACTGGTACATGCAACAGATTCGGTCGGCCGACGAGAGCGAGACGCGCTTTTTCATCTGCTCGGAGTGCGAGCACAAGTGGCGCGAAGACGACAACTAACCGCCTCACCCATCCTCTCCGCCGGTCCGAGCAGGAGTGACTATCGGGCGATGCAGTGCTCTGTAGCCGACTGGAACGTACCAGACAAATTAATTTTGTCTGACGTACGTTTATGTGGCCAGACCGACCGCTAGGAGATATGTCGAAAAATCGCGTCGAGGAACTCGAATCGACGGTTGCAGAAC
Organism: Natronorubrum halobium; assembly: GCF_051351675.1. NCBI lineage: Archaea > Methanobacteriati > Methanobacteriota > Halobacteria > Halobacteriales > Natrialbaceae > Natronorubrum > Natronorubrum halobium. Next base: position 2,455,369 of record NZ_CP195595.1, on the reverse strand, counting down.
TCGAGTCGACGGTAGAGGGGCTGACGGACGAACTCATCGAATCCAAAGAGCGAATTCGCGTGCTCGAGGCCGAACTCGATACCGAGTCGCCGACCCGCGTGCCCAACCGACGCGGCGGCGAGGAAGAAGCCCCGGAAGGCGACGTGACGCAGGAAGCGGCACCCGACGAGGTCGCGGAAGCCGCGGCCGATGCCGACGGCGAGGAGGCCGCGGCTCAGGACGAAGCGGAAGACTCAGGTAGCGACGACATTATTGTCGCATAACTGCGTGGCGACGTCGCGACAGCGGTCGACCGTCGACGATATCGACGGCAGCCGACCTCGCAACGACACCAGCCACGATCCCCGGTAGGGACGGAGGGCTCGAGAAGAGAATGTATATCAAGGCACTCGTTCTGGACAATTTCAAGAGCTTCGGCCGAAAGACGAAGATCCCCTTCTACGAGGACTTCACGGTCGTCACGGGACCGAACGGTTCCGGGAAATCGAACATCATCGACGCCGTCCTCTTCGCGCTCGGACTGGCTCGTACGCGCGGGATCCGCGCCGAGAAACTGACCGATCTCATCTACAACCCCGGTCACGAGGACGGCAACGACTCCGGCGGCCCGCGCGAGGCCACCGTCGAAGTGATTTTAGACAACTCCGATCACACGCTCGAGCGGACGCAGGTCGTCAACGCCGCCGGTAGCGAAGACGTCGGCGACATCGACGAGATTCGCATCCGCCGGCGGGTCAAGGAGACCGAGGACAACTACTACTCCTACTACTACCTCAACGACCGCTCGGTCAACCTCTCCGACATCCAGGACCTGCTCGCACAGGCCGGCGTCACCCCCGAAGGCTACAACGTCGTCATGCAGGGCGACGTCACCGAAATCATCAACATGACCCCCCACGCGCGCCGGGAGATCATCGACGAGATCGCCGGCGTCGCGGAGTTCGACGCGAAGAAGGAGGACGCCTTCGCGGAGCTCGAGGTCGTCGAAGAGCGCATTGACGAGGCCGAGTTGCGCATCGAGGAGAAACGCGACCGGCTCGCCCAGCTCGAAGACGAGCGGCGCGAAGCGTTGCGATACCGCCGGCTGCGCCGCGAGAAGGAGGAGTACGAGGGCTACAAGAAGGCCAGCGAACTCGAGGAGAAGCGCGCGGACCTCGAGTCCGCCGAGTCGAAGGCGGAGGGACTCGCCGAGGACCTCGCGGACCTCCAGCGCGAACTCGACGAACGGGAAGGCAAAGTCGTTCGCCTGCAGGAGGACCTCGAGGACTTGAACGCCGAGATCGAACGCAAGGGCGAGGACGAACAGCTCCGGATCAAGAGCGAGATCGAGGAGATCAAAGGCGAGATCTCCCGGCTCGAGGACAAGATCGAATCCAGCGAGGAGGCGATCGAGGAGGCCGAGTCGAACCGCCGCGAGGCGTTCGTCCAGATCGACCGCAAGCAAGAGCGGATCGAGGAGCTCGACGACGAGATGCGCGAACACAAACTCGAGAAGGCCTCGATCACGAGCGAGATCCAGGAGCGCGAGACCGAACGCGACGAACTCGAGGCCGAGATCGACGCCGTCGACACCGAGTTCGACGAGCTGAAAGCCGATCTGGCCGACCGCAAGGACGATCTCGAGGAGGCCAAAACGGCCAAAAACGACCTCCAGCGAGAGCAGGATCGGCTGTTGGACGAGGCGCGCCGGCGCTCGAACGAGATCAGCGAGAAAGAAGAGACGATCGAGGAGCGCCGCGAGGAGATTCCCGAGATCGAGAGCAAGCGCTCGGAACTCGAGCGGGAACTCGAGAAGGCCGAGAAGAACCGCGAGAACATCGCGGGCGTCGTCGACGACCTCAAGGGCGAGAAGCGACGCATCCAGTCGGACGTCGACGACGTCGACGACGATATCCAGGCGAAACAGCAGGAGTACGCCGAACTCGAGGCCAACGCGGGCGAGAGCGGCGACTCCTCGTTCGGCCGCGCGGTGACGACGATCCTCAACGCGGGCATCAACGGCGTCCACGGCGCAGTCGCTCAGCTGGGTACCGTGGCCGGCGAGTACGCCGTGGCCTGCGAGACCGCGGCGGGTGGCCGACTCGCGAACGTGGTCGTCGACGACGACGTCATCGGCCAGCAGTGTATCGACCACCTCAAGTCGCGCAACGCGGGCCGAGCGACGTTCCTGCCGATGACGGACATGAACCAGCGTCGGCTGCCCAACGCGCCGAGCGATCCCGGCGTCGTCGACTTCGCGTACAACCTGGTCGAGTTCGACGGGCAGTACAGCGGCGTCTTCTCCTACGTGCTCGGCGACACGCTGGTCGTCGAGGACCTAGAGACCGCCCGTTCGTACATGGGCGACTACCGGATGGTCACCCTCGACGGCGACCTCGTCGAGAAGAGCGGCGCGATGACCGGCGGTTCCGGGGGCGGCTCGCGCTACTCCTTTACCGGCGGCGGCGAGGGCCAACTCGAGCGCGTCGCGAAACAGATCACGGAACTACAGGAGGAACGCGAGGAGCTGCGCGAGGAACTGCGCGGCGTCGAGGAGCGACTCGACAACGCTCGCGACCGCAAGACCGACGCGGCCGACGAGGTGCGCTCGATCGAGAGCAAACTCGAGAACCTCGAGGCGAAACGCGACTCCATCGAAACGGAGATCGAGACGCTCGAGGACGACCTCGCGGAGCTCGAGGACGAACGCGACTCCGTCGACGAGCGGATGACCGAAATCTCGAGCGAGATCGAGGAGAAGACCGCCGCAGTCGAGGCGATCGAGGCCGATATCGACGATCTCGAGACCGAACTCGCCGACTCGAAGATCCCCGAACTCACCGCACAGATCGATGAACTCGAGGCCGGAATCGACGAGCGCGAGGACCGCATATCGGATCTCGACAGCAAACTCAACGAACTGAGCCTCGAGAAGGAGTACGCCGAGGACGCCATCGAGGACCTCCACGACGACATCGAGACGGCACAGAACCGCAAAGCCGAGCACGAAGACCGGATCGAGGAGTACGAGGCAGCCATCGAGGAGAACCGGGAGGGACTCGAGGCGAAACGCGAGGCCGTCGCGGACCTCGAGGACGAACTCGCCGAGTTGAAAGACGAGCGCGGCGACCTCAAAGAGGAACTCTCAGACGCGCGGACGAAACGCGACCAGCAACAGGATCGGGTCAACGCCGTCGAGAGCAAACTCGAGAACACCCGAAGCCGGGTCGGCGACCTCGAGTGGGAGATCGAGAGCCTCGAGAGCGAGGTCGGGGACTACGACCCCGAGGACGTGCCGGACCACGAGACGGTTCTCGAGATGATCGAGTACCTGACCGCGGATATGGAGGCGATGGAGCCGGTGAACATGCTCGCGATCGACGAGTACGACGACGTCCGGAGCGATCTCGAGGAACTCGAGGACGCGAAGGCGACGCTGGTCGAGGAGGCCGAGGGGATCCGCGACCGGATCGAGCAGTACGAGACCCAAAAGAAGCGGACGTTCATGGACTCCTACGACGAGATCGCCGAGCAGTTCACGGAAATCTTCGAGAAACTCTCGGAGGGGACCGGGACGCTCCACCTCGAGAACGAGGCCGATCCGTTCGACGGCGGGCTGACGATGAAGGCCCAGCCGGGCGACAAGCCGATTCAGCGGCTCGACGCGATGTCCGGCGGCGAGAAGTCCCTGACGGCGCTCGCCTTTATCTTCGCCATCCAGCGGCACAACCCGGCCCCGTTCTACGCGCTCGACGAGGTCGACGCGTTCCTCGACGCCGTCAACGCCGACCGGATCGGCGAGATGGTCGACGAACTCTCCGAGAAGGCGCAGTTCGTCGTCGTCTCCCACCGCAGCGCCATGCTCGATCGCTCCGAGCGGGCCATCGGCGTCACGATGCAACAGGACAACGTCAGCGCGGTGACCGGCATCGACCTGAGCGACGGGTCCGACGAGGGCGAGGAGGTGCCGGCGAGTGACTAGCGAGGAGCCCGAGGAGCCGGAGGCGACGAAGGGGTCCTCGAATACGCGACCGGAGAGCGAAGCGAACCGTGAGCGAAGCGAACGGCGCGACGACGAGTTCTATACGGACGGCGGGAAGGACGACATTCCGCTGAACATCGCCGGCCACGAGGATAGGGAGCCGCCGTCAGGCGGCTCCGAACGGTCGAACGGCGACCGGAGAGAACCGGGAGACGGCGAGCCGCCGGGCGAGTCGTCGGATCAACCATCGGACTCGAGCACCGATCACCGAGCGCCGGACTCCGAGGAATCGGTCCTCGAGTTCTCCGAAGCCGGGGACATCACGACGGGAGACGATGGCGACGCGGAAGACGACGAAGACGAAGTCGAACCCGTCGAACTCCTGGTCCAGCTCGCCAAGAACGGCGAGATCGATCCCTGGGACATCGACATCGTCGCGGTGACGGACAAGTTCCTCGAGGCGCTGGACGACGCCGACCTGCGGACCTCGGGTCGGGCGCTGTTCTACGCGAGCGTCCTCCTGCGGATGAAAAGCGACGAGCTGTTCGCCCCGGACGAACCCGAGGAGGACGAACTCCCGCCGTGGGAGGCGCCCTTCGCGGACGAGGGGCCGATGGACGGCGGCGACCCCGACGCCGACGGCGGCCCGCCCGGTTTCGACCCCGTCGAGGGCCTCGAGGCGGAGATGGAACGCCGCCTCGAGCGCAAGCAGGCCCGCGGGAAGCCGGAGACGCTCGACGAACTGGTGCGGGAACTGCGCGGGGCCGAACGCGGCACCTGGTGGAAGGAGTCCCGGACCTACGACACGAGCGACTCGCCGCGGGGCTACGACCGCGGGATGCAGGAGCTGAACTACCACTCGGGCGACGACTTCCGGGTGGACGACGAGCCGACGAGCGACGACGTCACGCACACGACCCACGAGGAGGACATCGAGGCCGTCATCGACGACGTCGAGGCGGAACTCGAGTCCCAGTACGAACGGGGCCGCGAGGAGGTGCTGTACGCCGAAATCGACGGCATCGGCGGGACCCGCGTGATGACCTATCTGGCCCTCCTCTTTCTCGCCCACCGGGGCCGGGTCCGCCTCCAGCAGGACGAACTGTTCGGCGACCTCTGGGTGCAGGACGCGGCGATCGAGACGGAAGCGACCGAAGCGGTTGCGGACTGACTCGAGCGGAGGCGGAACTGACGGGCGGTCGTGGACCGACCGACTGCGGAACTGCCACAAACGTTTACCGAACACCGTTCGAACGTCGGGTCGATGTCCAGGCCAACTGACGCGCGTCCGGACGACGCGGCGTTTCGCGTCCGCGTCGAGACGTTCGCGCTCATCCGGCGGGTACTCCCGATCGGAGTTCTCGCGGGATCGCTCGCCGGTCCGCTCTTCCTCGTCGACTCGAGCGCCGCAGTCTGGCTCTCGATGGCGCTCTTCTTCGGGACGGTGTTCGTCCTCTGGACGCTCCAGGGACTCCCGCTGTATCCGGCCCACACGTTCGGGATCGAGTACCGGTTCGAAGACGAGCGGTTCGAGGCGGACCCGCGCCGGTGCGTTCGCTGTGAGACGGCGATCGACGACGGAACCCACCGCCGCTACGCGCGTCAGTTCGTCGTTCTCGGGGTGCCGGTTCACACGCTCGCCTGGGGAGACAACGATTTCTGTCCGGACTGTCTCGACGTCGATCCGAACGGAGCGAGCGACTCCGAACCGGAGGAGGACCGCGAGTCGGTCCCCGGATCGACCGTCGGCGGAGACGACGAGTCGGCGAACCCGAGGAAAGGGGCAGATCCGGCCGGTGACACCGCACACGGCCAGCAACACGATGCGGAGCCCGGAACCGACATCGTCCGCCGCGTCGATCTGCACGACGACACGACGGCGCTCGAGGTTGCGCGAGCGTTCGACGACGAGTAGTCGCCGGGAGTGGTTGGCGATATCACACCTCACGAGAAAACAAGTAAGTCGAGCGATACGCTGGTAGTATGTCTTCCGGCGAGTCGCTGGACGAAAGTAACCTCACGGAGGGGTCGCTCGTCCGGCCGATGTTCAGGCTGGCGTGGCCGCTCGTGGTCATCCAGCTCCTGCAGGTCGCCTACAACGTCGGCGACACCTTCTGGCTCGGCGCGCTCTCGCCCGACGCCGTCGGTGCGGTGAGCCTCGCTTTTCCGCTGCTCTTTCTGGTGATCGCGGTCGGCGCCGGCTTCACGACGGCCGGCGCGATCCTGATCGCCCAGCACACGGGTGCCGAGAGCGGTGAGGGCGGGCTGATCGCCGGCCAGACGATCTCGTTCATCTCGCTGGTCGCGATCGTCCTCGGCATCGTCGGATACTTCGCGACGCAGCCGATGCTCGATATCTTGCCCGCCGACAGCGCCACCGAGGCGGCAATCCTCCCGCTGGCGGCCGATTACCTCCAGATCTTCTTCCTCGGAGTCCCCTTCGTCTTCGGCTTCTTCGTCTTCGCCGCGCTCATGCGGGGCTACGGCAACACCCGCGCGCCGATGCGCGTCATGGTCATCAGCGTCGTCATCAACCTCGTCCTCGACCCCCTGCTCATCTTCGGCGTCGGGCCGCTCCCCCGCCTCGAGATCGCCGGGGCCGCCGTCGCGACCGTCGTCTCTCGAGGGATCGCGACGCTGATCGGGTTCTACCTGCTGTACTACACGGACGTCGGTCCGGATATCAGGATCGAACACCTCCGCCCGCGCCTCGAGTACGTCTCCAAGATCACCCGGCTGGGCGTCCCGACGGCGATAGAGCAGTCGATGACGGCGCTGGCGCTGGTCGCGATGACGGCGATGGTCGTCACCTTCCCGCCGGCGGTCGTCGCGGCCTACGGACTGGGCAACCGGCTGATCTCGCTCGCGTTCTTACCGGCGATGGGGGTGGGACAGGCGACAGACTCGATCGTCGGCCAGAACCTCGGCGCCGGCAGGGCCGACCGGGCGGCGAAGGCGACGTGGATCGCCTCGGGCGTGGTCGCGGGGATCATGTTCGTCGCCGGCGCGCTCGCGTTCCTCTTCCCGGAGCCGTTCGTCGCGGTGTTCCTCACGGCCGAGGAGGCGGGCCGAGCCGAGACGCTCGCTCACGGCGTCACCTACCTCCGGTTCGCCGCGTTCGCGTTCGTCTTCATGGGCGTCATGCAGGTCGTTCAGGGCGCGTTCCGCGGAGCCGGGAATACGAAGACGGCACTCGCCTTCGCCGTCCTCGGCCTCTGGATCGTTCGCGTGCCGGTCACCTACTACCTGATCTTCGTCGCCGATTGGGGGACGACGGGGATCTGGACCGGCGTCGTCATCGGCGATATCGTCGGCGCGCTCGCGGCCGTCGCGTGGTTCACGCGCGGCACGTGGAAGGAGTCGCTGCTCGACGAGAGTGACGACGAAGGGACGGATTCGAGGGCGGGGCCACCCGACTCGAGCGATGCCGAATCGGTCGCCGAGTAACGAACGCGTCCGGTACGTTATCTGTCCGTTCGGAACCGTGTCGTAACCGCCAGCAAGGATCGAGATACCAGCTGAACCTCTCAGTAGGAGACACGTACCGTTTTTCCTTCAATCCAAATCTGTTTGGAAAATCCCTCAAGCAAGGTGGTGGTGTATGTGGGCGTATGCTCACGAACAGGGAGTCAACCGATCGGGACGACGGACCGAAGCAGTATCTGGTGACGTGCGAGAGCTGCTCGTTCGAACACACGGCCGACGGGCGCGATAGCGCGACGGCGATCGGCACCGATCACCACCGAGAGACGCGCCACGAAGTCGTCGCCTTCGAGGTCCCGCCCTCGCTCGGTTCGTCGTAAGCTCCGTGCGGCTTCGAGCGACGCTCGAGAATCGCGACCGATGCGGCGACAGCCCGTCCGCCGGCAGTTACCGGCCGCTCAGTCGCTGACGAGCATCCACTCGCCCGGTCCGGCGGACTCGAGGACGTCGCGCCGCTCCATCTCGTTCAATACTTCCGGAATGCGGTCCGGCTGAGCGATCTCCATTTCGATCCGCTCGATGTTGTGGAACTCCGAGAGATAGTAGCGGATCTCCTCCTGCGTGAACGAGTCCTGCTCGGCTTGCGCCATGACGCTGGAGATGAGATCGACCATGTCCTCGATGAAGTTCCAGGGGTAGACGATCCAGGTCCACTCGTCCAAGTGTTCGCCGACGTAGTCGGGTTGGTACTCGCTGGTTCCGAGCAACTGGAGCGTCGCGGTTCGGACCTCGCCGGCGTCCCGCTCCGCGACGTACTCGTAGGCCCGTTCGATGGAGCCGCCGGTGTCGGCGATATCGTCGATGATGAGGACGTCCTTCCCTTCGACGCTGCCCTCGGGCATGGGGTAACGGACGGTGGGTTCGCCGCTCTTCTCGGCGGTCCCGACGTAGTGTTCCATCTTCAGGCTCGTCAGGTCGTCCAGTCCGAGGAAGTCACAGAGACACCGCCCCGCGAACCAGCCGCCGCGGGCGAGCGCGACGACGACGTCGGGTTCGAACGCGTCCTCGCGAACCTCGTCGCTGACGTCGCGACACAGGCCGTAGATATACTTCCAGGTAGTGATCGTACAGTCGAAGTCGTCCGGGAGATCGGACATCTGATGGCACCCGTTCGGGGGCAGGGTGGCGACGCCCATAAGTGGGCTGAAACCCGCAGTCCTCACTGCGTGTCGGTGTCGATTAAATTCAATATGCAGTGGGAAGAATATTGTGGAAGACGGTGAGATAGCCCATGCCCACTACCCAGGACTACGAGTACCTCCTCGAGTGCAAGAACGTGATCGGCGTCGACTACGACGAGCGCGAGGATCGGGTGACCGTCTTCGTCACCCAGAAAGAGCCCGCCGACTGTCTCGCGGACGAAGACGACGTCGAGAAGCGCGTGGCCGACGCGGGCGACGACGTCGCTATCGACGTCGTCGACGCGGGCTACGACGAGGAGCGCGAGGGGTTCGACGCGCTGTCGATGTTCGAGACGGTCCCCGAAGCCGCACCCGGTCGAGAGGGACGCCACCGACCCGTACCCGCCGGCGTCAGCGAGAGCAACACGAATCTGACGGCGGGAACCGGCGGGCCGTACCCGGCACGCGTCACCGATCCGGACGCCGAAGATATCGTCTGGCGCGACGATATCGAGTCGGGAGACCTTGTTCGCCTCTCGAACAACCACGTCTACGCCCGGTCGAACGCCGCGGACCCCGGTGCACCGATCCTCCAGCCCTCGCCTCACGACGGCGGGGAAGCCGACGACGCGGTCGGCGAACTCGTCGGCTACGTTCCCATCGAGGAGGGCGTCCGCGTCGACGTTGCCGCCCGGTCCGTCGAGCGCGAGCTAGAGTCAGCAGACTACTTCGAACTCGAGGCGTCATGGCCGACCGGTATCCGACGCGAGGAGTACGAGGCGCTACAGGGCGAGACGGTGACGAAGACGGGGCGCACGACGGGCGTCACGAGCGCCGAAATCGAGGCGACCAGCGCCAGCGTTCGCGTGAACTTCGGCGAGGACCACGGCCCGGTGTTGCTCCGCGAGCAGTTGGTTACCGGCCCGATGTCCGAGGGCGGCGACAGCGGGTCGCCGGTGTTCCTCGAGGACGGGGCGCTCGTCGGCCTGCTCTTCGCCGGCTCGGCCGAGCAGACGATCTGCAACCGGATCGCGCTGGTCGAGTCCGAACTCGGCGTCGAGATTCTGACCGACGAACCGGATACGGGCGGTGATGTCGACGGGAGCGCCGAGATACCTGTCCGTACGACGACCCTCGATCACACGCTCTCGGTCGACCTCGAGTCGCCGTCGCTCTCGCTCGAGTCGATTCGGTTCGAGGATCGGATTCGGCCGGGCGAGAGCGTCGAGGCTGTGGTCACCGTCGGTGCCGAGCCCGGGGCGTACTGGCTCGCCATCGAGGACGAGCAGAGGACGGTTACGATTCCCGTGGACGACGGCCCCGAGTCACGCGGGCAGGCAGCGGTGACTATTCCAGTCTCGGTCCCCGACGGTCTCGAGGACTCGCTGACCGTTCGTGTTCGTGGTGGGCCCGTCGGGACGCTCGAGTGATGTATCCTCCCGTGTAGATCGTTCTCCTCGCGGTACAACTGTTTACGTTCGTTTGGACAGCACAGACCTGTTTGAACGTGGCTCCACGAAGACGAGTACGCTGCTGCCGCTGGCGGCGGTGATTGCCACGTCCTCCCCAGCCGATTTCTCCGCACGGTGCTTTGCGCCGTAAGGATGGTTCGCGGAACCGCCGGTTCCGCGCTAACGTTCAGTCGCTACCGCTCTTTCACTCGTCCATAGGAAGACGCTTTGCGTCTTCCACGCAGTCGCTCATTTCATCTGCTTACGGGCGCTTCGCACCCGTCTGCTCGCGGGCCATCGGCCCGTCTGCTCACGGCGGCAAAGCCGCCGTTCGCATGGTATGCGGGACCGTTGGTCCCGCACTACTCGCATGGTCTGCAAGACCTGCGGTCTCGCACTATTCGCCCGGTCCGCGGGACCAAGGTCCCGCGCTACTCGCGACGACCTCGCACGTCGTTGAGGCACGACTCACTGTTCGTTCGCCGTGCCGCAGCGCGCACCACTGCACGTGTTCGACGGTCTGAACTGGAGCCTGAATCACCGCTACTGACCGCCATCGGTGTCGCACCGATCATCGATCCCGACTTGAGGATCGTCAGTAACCGTGGGTTCGGTCTCGCCGCGGACAGCACAACTCCTATATAACTCGATGATACAACCTAGTTATCGATGGCGCGAACACAGATCGAAGCCGCCCGCGAGGGGACGGTCACCGACGCGATGGAACGGATCGCCGAGCGCGAGAACCGCGAGCCGGAGTTCGTCCGGGAACAGGTCGCCGAGGGACAGGCGGTGATTCCGGCGAACGTCAATCACGACGCGCTCGATCCGATGATCATCGGCCGCGCGTTCGCGACGAAAGTCAACGCGAACATCGGCAACAGCGAGACGACGAGCGATCTCGAGGAGGAACTCCGGAAACTCCACACCGCGGTCCACTACGGCGCGGACACGGTGATGGATCTCGGCACCGGAAGCGATCTCGACGAGATCCGCGAGACGCACGTCGAACATTCGCCGGTGCCGATCGGCACGGTGCCGCTGTACGAGGCGGTAAAGCGGGCCGGCGATCCCGAGGAGATCACGACGGAGCTGTTGCTCGAGGTCATCGAGAAACAGGCCGAACAGGGCGTCGACTACATGACGATCCACGCCGGGATTCTGGCGGAACACCTGCCGTTGACCGACGGCCGGAAGACGGGAATCGTCTCCCGAGGCGGGTCGATCATGGCGTCGTGGATGGAGGCCCGCGGCGAACAGAACCCGCTGTTTCAGGTGTACGACGAGATCTGCGAGATCTTCGCCGAGCACGACGTCACCTTCAGCCTCGGGGACAGCCTCCGACCCGGCTGTCTGGCCGACGCCTGTGACGAGGCTCAGTACGCCGAGTTGGATACGCTGGGCGAACTGACCCGTCGCGCTTGGGGGCACGACGTGCAGGTGATGGTCGAGGGTCCGGGTCACGTCCCGATGCACAAGGTTGCCGAGAACGTGGAGCGCCAGCAAGAGGTCTGTGACGGCGCGCCGTTCTACGTCCTCGGGCCGCTCGTGACCGACATCGCGCCCGGCTACGACCACATCACGAGCGCCATCGGGGCCGCGATGGCGGCCGAGGCCGGCGCGGCGATGCTGTGTTACGTCACGCCGAAAGAGCACCTCGGCCTCCCCGACGAGGAAGACGTCCGCGACGGCCTCGCGGCCTACCGGATCGCCGCCCACTCCGGCGACGTGGCGAACGAACGCCCCGGCGCGCGCGACTGGGACGACGCGCTCTCGGAGGCGCGCTACAACTTCGAGTGGCGCGAGCAGTTCGATCTCGCGCTCGATCCCGACCGCGCTCGGGACTATCACGATCAGACGCTGCCCGAGGACAACTACAAGGAGGCTCGCTTCTGCTCGATGTGCGGCGTCGAGTTCTGTTCGATGCGGATCGATCAGGACGCCAGAGAAGCGGGTACGATGGAGCGACTCGAGTCGACGACCGATCTCGAGGCCTCGGCCGCGGCCGAGGTGAACCGTCCGCCGGTCGGGACGCACGAGTCGGGCGATCTGCCGACGGTCGGGGACGACGGCCAGTCCGTCGAGCAGACCGGCGACGACTGAGAACGGTCGACGAACCGTGCCGTCCGGAGTCGACGGTCACGGCGATACCGAGGACAGTAGATTGATACGTCGTTCGTCCCACGGACGTGGTATGGACACGACTCGGATCTTGCAGGTCGACGCCTTTACCGACGAGCCGCTGGCGGGGAACCCCGCCGGCGTCGTCCCCGAGGCCGACGGCCTCTCCGACGGCCAGATGCAATCGATCGCCGCCGAAATGGCCGTCAGCGAGACGGCGTTCCTTCGCTCGAGCGAGACCGCCGATCACCGGGTTCGGTACTTTACGCCGACGCAGGAGGTCGACCTCTGCGGACACGCGACGATCGGAAGCTTCGCCCACCTCCACGACGAGGGCCTCGAGACCGGGACGTACACCCTCGAGACGAACGTCGGCGAACTCGAGATCGAACTCGAACCCGACGGCACGGTCTGGATGACACAGGACACGCCGGAGATCCGCGAGGTCGACGTCGGCTACGACCGCGTCGCCGACGCGCTCGGCGTCGGTCAGGCGGCCCTCGAGGGTGCGAGCGACGACATTCCGCTCGCGGTGGCCTCGACGGGCCTCCCCTTCCTGATCGTCCCGATCACCTACCTCTCGGACCTCGGGAGTGCTGACCCCGATATGCACGCGATCGAGGACCTGACCGAGGAGTTCGACGCCACCGGCATCTATCTCTTCACGTTCGACGCGCTCGACCGCGAGTCGACGCTTCACGGCCGAATGTTCGCGCCAGGGGCCGGCGTGCCGGAGGACCCGGTCACCGGCACCGCGAGCGGATCCGTCAGCGCGTATCTCGATCGGTTCGGCGCGTTCGACGACGACTTCCCCGACGAGCTCCGCCTCGAGCAAGGCCACTACGTCGACCGCCCGGGGCTGGTTCGGGCTCGCGTCGACGGTAGCGTCCGGGTCGGCGGACGCGGCGTGTCCGTCTTAGACGGGTCGCTCGCGGTTCCCGAGGACGACGAGGACGAGATTCTCGAGGCCTGATGCGGAATCGCGGGGCGGACTACTCGCGTCCGTCGCGTTCGGTATCGTCGTCACGACTCGCGTCGGAGACAACGCTCGAGGACGGGGCGTCGAAGCCGGCTCGGACGCGGCTCGGACGCGGATCGGTCGCTCGAGTCGGCCGTCGAGGTATCGCGTCGCGTCTCATCGCTCGGACGATCGGATACGGACTCCGACTAGAGGTCGACGAGAGGAAGTTCTCAGTGCCTTTCGCCGTCGTCGATGTTTTCGAGGGCCGTCAACGCCGCCTTCAGGACCTTCCGTTCGCTGCGGCGCAGATTCATCGAAACGGCCGTCTTCGAGACGTCGAAGTGGTCGGCCAGTTCCTCGAGCGTCGTCTCGCGCGGCGTCTCGTAGTAGCCCGCTCTGGAGGCGACCTCGAACGTCGTGCGCTCGGTCTCGGTGAGCGATCGACAGCCCTCGAGCAGCCGCATCGCGCTATCGGAGTTCTCCAGCAGGTCGAACAGCGCCGTCGGGCCGAGTTGGTCGCGATCTTCGACGGTGTAGTCGTTGTGGCGCTCGAGTTCGGCGAGCGTGTGATCCTCGTCCTCGTCGTCGTCGAAGCCGACGTGCCACCGTTCGCGGCCGTCTTCGATCCGGAACGGACCGGTGATGTAACCGCCGTTCCGGTCGATCGTTCGCATCGCGTTCGTCTCCTCGATCTTCGTTCCGATCTGGGCGACGGCGTCGCGCTTCGAGAGGATGTAACACTCCGTCATGTTCGGGTGCTCGCGGAGTTCGCGCAGCCCGGTCTCGAGCGCGCCTGTCGACTTCCCCTTCGCGATGAGTCGCGTCTCGAGTTTTTCGTCGTCGGTGTCCAACTGCCACTGGACGGCCGAGAAGGCGATATCGACATCGTCAGTCGTATCGATGAACGGGCAATCGTACTGCCGCATGTCGATATCGAGATCGATCATTACTAGAGAGCAAATCACATACAAGGTATTAATATTACTCATCCGTAATCGCATCTCTCCGACTCGAATTTTTCGATCACTGACGCGGGATACGTATACGATTTTGCAAATCCGCACGAATCGTCAACTCTCGAGCCACCTACCCGGCGAATAGGCGCGCACACGGAATGGCCAGACGAAACGACCGTTGATATGTTAACAGACGACTTTTAGCGCGTCCCGAGGTAACGTACACCGAGCGATAGATATGTCTCAGGATCAGGTTACGCCGCCGACGGTGACACAGGACGATATTCAATCGATCGACGACGACGCGTTTACCGCCCGGAACGTCTGTCTCGTAACGGGCGCCGGATCGGGGATCGGGCGGGCAACGGCCCTCGCTGCCGCCGGAAACGGGCTCACGGTCGCCGCGACGGACATCGACGAGGACGGACTCGAGGAAACGATCGACCGCGGCGAGGAACTCGGTCTCGAGGGCGAGATCGAGTCGATCGTCGGGGACTTGACCGACGACGACGATCTCGAACGTATCGTCGAGGAAGCCGCACGGCACGGCGACCTCAAGTATCTCGCGAACATCGCGGGGATGCAACACATCGACTCGATCGAGAACTTCCCGATGGAAACGTACGACCTCATGCACCGGATCATGCTTCGAGCGCCGTTGTACCTCTCGAAGCTCTGTATGCCACACTTTCGGGAGACCGAGAACGGCCAGGGCTGTATCGGCAACATGGGCTCGGTTCACGGCCACTACGTCACCAGCGACAAGGTCGGCTACAACGTCTCGAAGTTCGGCCTGCGCGGCCTTACCCAGTCAATCGCCGCCGAAGGCGAGGGCGAGATCCGCGCGTTCTCGGTCAGCACCGGCTACGTGAAGACGCCGCTGGTGACGGACCAGCTCGAGGACACCGCCGAACAACGCGGCATCTCGGTCGACGAGGTGATCCAGGACGTGATGCTCGGCCAGTCCCGCGTCAAGGAGATGATGGAACCGGTCGACGTCGCCAACCTCTATCTGATCGGCTTCTCCAATCTCGGCCGACACCTCGACGGCGGAGACCTAATGTTTGATGGGGGCATGACGCTAACCTACGAGTAACGATGACAGGGAACACTACCGATCCGAGCCTCGAAGACGTCGATCAGATCGTCCACGAACCGAGCCAAGAGTTCGTCGAGTCGACGAACGTCTACGACTTCATGCAGACGTACGGGATCGACGACTACGACGATCTCATCGAGCGGACGACGAGCGAGGTCGACGGCGAACCCGAGAGCGGAGTCGACTGGTTCTGGGACGAGCTCGTCGACTACCTCGACATCGAGTTCTACGAGGCGTACGACGAGGTACGAGACGACAGCGAGGGGCCGCAGTTCACCGACTGGTACCCCGGCGGGGAACTCAACGTGGCCCACAACGTCGTGGATCGCCACGCCGCCGTCGACGACGAACGGCGAAACAAAGTCGCGACCATGTGGGAGGGCGAAGACGGCGAGGTCCGAGAGGTAACCTACCACGAACTCCACCGACAGTCGAATCAGGTCGCGAACGCGCTCGAGGAACGCGGCATCGAGACGGGCGACACGGTCGGGCTCTACATGCCGATGGTCCCCGAGGTCGTCTCGATCCTCTACGGCTGTTTCAAGGTCGGCGCGATCGCTGTCCCCATCTTCTCCGGCTTCGGGGTCGACGCGGCCGCGACTCGGATCGAGGATTCGGAGTGTTCACTCCTGTTCACCGGTGACGGCTTCTACCGCCGCGGGAAGCCGGTCTTCCTCAAATCGGCGGCCGACGAGGCCATCGAGGAAGCGGGACACGTCGAGAATACGATCGTCTTTGACAGACTCGGTGCCGGCGATTCGGCCACCGAACACGAAATTCCCTGGCGCGACGACCGCGACGAGTGGTGGACCGACGCCGTCGAAACGCAGGACGACGCCTACGAGACGAAGTCGCTCGACTCGAGTCAGGAGTCGATGCTGCTGTACTCCTCAGGCACCACGGGCAAACCGAAGGGGATCGTCCACACCCACGCGGGCGTGCAGGTACAGTGCGCCAAGGAGGTCTACTTCGGGATGGACCTCAAACCCTCGGACCGGTTCTTCTGGGTCTCCGATATCGGCTGGATGATGGGACCGTGGACCCTCATCGGCACCCACACCTTCGGCGGGACGGTCTTCATGTACGAGGGCGCACCCGACTACCCCGAACCGGATCGCTTCTGGGAGATGATCGACCGGCACAAACTCACGCAGTTCGGCATCTCGCCGACCGCGATTCGGGCGCTCCGCAAGCACGGCAAGCGTCAGACGGAGTCTGACGAGCCATCCGGCTCCGGCGGAGCCGGAGACGACGACTGGCTCTCCGGACACGACCTCTCCTCGCTCCGCCTGCTTGGCTCGACCGGCGAGCCCTGGGACCCCGAATCCTGGCAGTGGTTCTACGAGAACGTCGGCGGCGGCGAGGCGCCGATCATCAACATCTCCGGCGGCACGGAGATCTGCGGCTGTTTCCTGATGCCGATGCCGACCGAACCGCTGAAGCCGTGTACACTGGGCGGGCCGGGGCTCGGCATGGATATCGATATCGTCGATCGGCAGGGTGAGTCGGTGAAAGAGGACAACGAGCGCGGCTTCCTCGTCGCCAAGGACTCCTGTCCCTCGATGACGAAGTCGCTCTGGTCCGGCGACGAGCGCTACCTGAACGAGTACTGGTCGACGTTCGAGGACCTGTGGAACCACGGCGACTGGGCTCAGAAGGATGCGGACGGTTTCTGGTTCCTCCACGGTCGGGCCGACGACGCGCTCAACGTGGCGGGACGGAAGGTCGGCCCGGCGGAGGTCGAAGGGGCCCTCATCGACCACGAGTCGGTGAACCAGGCCGCGGCTATCGGGGCCCCGGACGAGACGACCGGGACGGCGGTCGTCACCTACGTCGTCCTCGACGACGGCTACGAGGAGACCGACGAGTTGCGCGAGGAACTGCGCGCGCAGGTCGGCGAGGAGTTAGGGAAGCCGTTCCGGCCGCGCGAGATCCTGTTCGTCGACCAGTTCCCCAAGACCCAGTCGGGCAAGATCATCCGCCGAGCCATCGAGGCCACGTACACGGGCGAGGATCTGGGCGATATGAGCAGCATCGAGAATCCGGAGGCGCTCGAGGAACTCGAGGAAGCGAGGTGACGTCCTCCCCGCCCTGAAGGGCGGATTCTCTCCTCGCAGAAAGAGAGTCCCGCTACCGCCGGATCTGATCCCGCAGTGTGCCGTCGCCCCGTTCTGTCGGGAGGGGGTCTCTCCGTCCGCCGTGAGGAACCGTTGTGTTCTGAGCGCGCGTTTGTCTACGTGATTCAGGCCGCCCCGCATCGAGTTGGCACTTTTCACGCCGTCGCGTGACGACCCGCAATCACCGAGGAGAGACAGTATGGCAACTACATCGAAGTCGAACACCGGGGTGCCTCGAGCCGTCGATCTGTACCAGTTCGAGGGCGCGGACGTCTATCAAGAGGGCGACGAACACGCCCGGTTGCGCGGGTACTTCCCGCTGACGCCGGGGATGCCGAACGGGACCGACGCCGGCGCCGAGGAGATGATGATCGTCAGCATCGAAATCGAGCCCGGAAACTACCTGCCGTCCCACCGGGACAGCACCGAGGAACTGCTCGTGGTGACCGCGGGGCGGTCGAGGCGACGATCGCTGACGACACGATCGACCTCCGGAACGGACAGTGTACCGTCGTCTCCGAAATGGCGCCGCACGGCCTCTACAACGGTGGCGACGAAACGGCTCACATCATCGGGATCTTCCCGGACACGGAATCGACCGCGACCTTCGAGGAGACGCTGCAACCGTTCGGAACGGCGGTCGTAACGATCGGGGCGGACACCGATTCGACGACGACGCGCGACGAGTGATCGGAGTCGGCGGGCCGGAACCCGGCCCGTCCGAAGCGCACCGCTCCCCTTTTTTCGAGAACGGATTCGGCGCGGCGACGGAACCGAAGCGGCGATTCCGAGGCGGGACGCCGTGAGCGGGATCAGTCCCCGCTCGCGGCGGTGTCGTCGCCGATCTCGAGGCCGCGTGTCGGGTCGACCCAGGAGCCGCCGTTGAAGTCGATCGCGTCGTTCCAATGAGCCACGACCGTCGTCACGGCCAGATCGCCGGTCACGTTCGTCATCGTCCGCAGCCGATCGAGGATGGGATCGACGCCGGCGACGAAGCCGACGACCTCGAGGGGAAGGCCGAGTTGCGTCAGCACCAGTGTCAGCATGATCAGTCCCGTGCCGGGGACGCCCCCGGCGCCGATGCTCGCGAGCACAGCAATAAGGACGACCGTTACCTGTTCGACGAGGGTCAACTGGACGCCGACGAGGTTGGCGGCGAAAATGGCCACGACGCCCTGGTACATCGCCGTTCCGTCCATGTTGATCGTCGCGCCGAGGGGCAGCGAGAACCCGTAGATACCCTCGTTAATTCGCAAGTTGTCGTCGGCGTTGGCCATCGTTACCGGCAGCGTCCCGCTCGAGGAGCGAATCGAGAGCGCGGTCACGATCGCGTCCTTCGAACCTGCAAGAAACGCGATCGGCGACTGCCGGGTGAGTACGATGATAAGCCCGCCCAGATAGACGACCCCGATGTGGATCAGGATCGCGGCGGTAAGCGCCGCAATCAACATGGCGAAGGGGACGATCGCATCGGCACCAGCCTCGCCGAAGACCGCCGCCATGAGGGCAAAAACGCCGATAACGCCGTACTCCATGACGCCCCAGACGATCTTGAACAGCGCCTCGGTACCAGCCTCGACTATGTTGAAGATCGACTCGACACCCGATCGGACGGCCTCGTCTTCGGTGCTCTCTTCGAGCAACAAGAGCGCGAGTCCGAAGACGATGACGAAGAAGATCGTCGCGAGCACGTCGCCCTCCGCCATCGCCCCGATCGGGTTCTCCGGGACAATGCCGATCAACACCTCGGCGAAATCGGGCGTATCCGCCGGTTCGAACTCCACGTCCTCCGCGAGGGTCATCCCTGTCCCGGGATTGACGAGGTTTGCCACTGCCAGCCCGATGAACACTGCAATCGCCGACATGACGGCGTACAACGCGATCACCTGTCCACCAACCTTCCCCAGCGTCGACGGCGAGATCCGTCTGATCCCCATCAACAGCGTGAAGATCACGATAGGGATGACGATCATACTCAGCAGCCGGACGAAGATATCGCCCAGTGGCTGGAGTACCGTTGCGGGTTCGCCGACGAGCAGACCGACGATCGATCCGAGCACGAACGCGGCACCGATTCGGTAGACGATCGGTATCGCGCGATACCGTCGCCAGGACAACCGAAAGCTACTTGTTGACATTGATCACACCCACGTTTACTGTGCGTGTTCGCGAAGCAAAAAGACACGAGACCGTTCTCCCGATCGAATTGAGTAATCGAGACCGTAACCTGTTCGACCGTCGATGTAATACGAGTGTACCGCGGCGCACCGTCAGTCGTTACGCTTTACCCCTGCGGGCCCGAATCGAGGCCCAATGACTGCCCAGACCGTCCAGCAGGGTGATCTCGTGACCGTCATCGGCCTCGAGGTCCACGTCCAACTGGAGACCGACACGAAGATCTTCTGTGGCTGTTCGACCGACCAGACCGACGAGCCGAACGCGAACGTCTGTCCGGTCTGTCTCGGACTGCCCGGCGCGCTCCCGGTACTGAACGAAGCCGCCGTCGAGGGCGCCGTGAAGATCGGCAAGGCGATCGACGCCGACATCCCCGAAGAAACCCGGTTCCACCGGAAGAACTACTACTACCCCGACCTGCCCAAGAACTTCCAGATCACCCAGTACGACGAACCGATCTGTCAGGAGGGAGCACTCGAGGTCTCGGTCGAGGGCGAGCGTCGGACGGTCGCGATCGAGCGCGCCCACTTGGAGGAGGATCCGGGCAGCCTCCAGCACGTCGGCGGCGGTGGCGGCATCGACTCGGCGGAGTACACCCTCGTCAACTACAACCGCGCGGGGACGCCGCTGATGGAGATCGTCACGGCTCCCGACTTCCGCAGTCCGGGCGAAGTTCGCGCCTTCCTCGCGAAACTCGAGGAGGTCCTCGAGTACCTGGGCGTCTTCGACGCCGAACGGGACGGCAGCCTGCGAATCGACGCCAACCTCTCGATCATCCCCGAGGACGAGATCGAGAGCGGCGACGTGACCGATATCGGCGCGGAGGCGCTCGCAGCCGCGAATCGGACGGAGGTCAAGAACATCTCGAGCCACAAGGGCGCCCAGAAGGCCCTGGCCTACGAGGAGACCCGCCAGAAGAACGCCATCCAGCGCGGTCGCGCCGTCGAACAGGAGACCCGCCACTGGGACGAGTCCCGCGGGATCACGGTCTCGATGCGTTCGAAGGAAGAGGAGAAGGACTACCGCTACTTCGAGGAGGCCGATCTGCCGCCGCTGCGAGTCTCCCACTGGAAGGACGAGATCTCGATTCCGGAACTCCCCTCCGCGCGACGCGAGCGGTTCCAGGCGGAGTACGGCCTGAACGAGGAGGCCGCCTCGAAACTGACCTCGACGAAGCAGGTCGCGGACTTCTACGAGGACGTCGCGAGCGAGTTCGATCCCGACCTCGCCGCCACCTGGGTCGCGGACAACCTGCTGGGCGAACTCAACTACCGCGACATGGAGATTACGGATCTCGAGGGACGCTTCGAGGAGGTGACGCGACTCGTCGAACTCGTCGCCGAGGAAGAGATCACGGCGAAAAACGCCCGCGAGACGGTGCTGCGATCGATGCTCGACGACGAAAAAGCGCCGGACGAGATCGTCGAGGACGAAGGGCTCGGCAAGACCGACGAGGACGAAGTCCAGCAGGCCGTCGTCGCGGCGATCGACGAGAACCCCGACGCCGTCGACGACTACGAGTCGGGCGACGACGGGGCGATCAACTTCCTCGTCGGCCAGGTTATGCAAAAGACCGGCGGGAGTGCTGACCCTGGTGACGTCAACCAGTTGTTGCGTACCGAACTCGAGAGCTGAGCACGGACACGTGCTGTAGTTGACTGATTGCTGTAGCCGTTCGATTCTGTGGCCAGTCGGTTCTGTGACCGTTGATTCTGTAGTCAATCGGTCTCTGCGATCAGGCGATCTCTGCACGTACCTGATTTCCGCCGACCCGTCCCCCGATTCCAGAACCGGTGCCGCTACCAGTACAGTTACGAGCGGATAGCCTGTGCAGTGACGACATGAACCGCATCACGCTGGGGAACGACGAGTTCGAGGGGCGAAACAACGTGTACGTCCTGGCCGACGAGGCGAACGACGAACTCGCACTCGTCGATACCGGCCTCGCGACGACCGACATTCGCGAGGAACTCCGCGATGGATTAGCCGAACGGGGCTACGAGTTTTCGGACGTCGACGATATCGTCCTGACACACTTCCACGTCGATCACGCGGGACTCGCCGGCGAGATCCAGACGGAAAGCGGCGCGACGGTGTACGTCCACGAGGCCGACGCGCCACTCGTGGAGCAGGATTCCGACGCGATGGCTGCCGTCGACGAGCAGCGACGAGCGTACCTGGACGAGTGGGGCGTCCCCGACGAGCAACAGGCGGAGTTACTGGCCTTTCTCACGGAACTGTCCCATACCGAAGGCGAGCCGGCCGACGTAACACCGATCGATGACGGCACGGTGCTCGAGGTCGGCGGCCGGAGCCTCGAGACGGTCCACGCACCCGGTCACGCGGCGGGGCTTTGCTGTTTCGAGACGAGCGACGGATCGGCGGCGTTCGTCGGTGACGCCGTCTTGCCGGTGTACACACCGAACGTCGGCGGCGCCGACGTCCGCGTCGAGCGTCCGCTCGCGACGTACCTCGACACCCTCGAGCGAATCGCAGCCCGGGAGTACGAGCGAGTCTGGCCCGGCCACCGCGATCCGATCGAAACGCCGACTGCCCGTACACGAGAGATTATCGGACATCACCGGGATCGAACGGAGTCGATTCTCGACGTCCTCCGGAAGCAGGGGCCGGCAGACGCGTGGACGGTCAGCGCGGAGCTGTTCGGCGACCTGGAGGGGATCCACGTCGTCCACGGGCCTGGGGAGGCGTTTGCCCACCTCGACCACCTGTTTCACGAAGGGGTCGTCGCACGCGAAAACGGTGAGTATCGTCTGTTAGACGGAACGGTGACACCGCAGTCGGTCGTCTAATCAGTGGTATCCTGTGGGCTAAACTGCAGTGACAATGTTATCTGAAAAGGCTCACCAACACACAGATGTTTGTCCTCCAACCGATATTTGCTAACTTCCCTCATATTTATTAAGTACGGATCGGAAGGGGTGGATGGGAAACGGTACCTAAGTGGTTGATAATGACTAACGACAATAATATTTGCGGCTCGAATAAATTGGGGAAAAGTGCGATTGGACGACGAACGTTTCTGGGGGCTGCCGGTGCGGGTGCGGTAACGACGACGCTCGCGGGCTGTATCAGCGGCGACGACGACGATGTCTTCAGAATCGGCCATCTCGCGCCGATGGAAAACACCCAGGGGGCTGGGTCCGACCGAAGCGCACAGATGGCCGTCGAAGAACTCAACGACGATGGCGGGATTCTGGACCAGGAGGTCGAACTCATCACCGCGGACACTCGCGGTCAGGCCTCGCCAGCCCAGGACGAGACGTCTCGGTTGATCAATCAGGAGAACGTCGACGTGATCATCGGGACCTTCGCCAGTGAGGTTTCGCTCAATATTATGGATATGATCGCCGAGGAGGGTGTGCCGTACATCGTCACTGGATCGGCATCACCGGCGATCATCGAGCGATCGACCGGCTCGGACTACGACGCACACAAGAACATCTTCCGATCCGGCCCGATCAACTCGAACTTCCAGTCCGAGGCGATGGGTGACTACGCCGACTACCTCAACGAGCAACACGGCTGGGATACGTTCGCATACCTTGCAGACGACGCAGCCTGGACGGAACCGTTTACCGAAAACCTGCCTGCGGAACTCGAGGATCGTGGCTACGACGTGGTCCACGAGGAGACACTGTCGACTGAGATCGACGACTTCAGCCCCGTCGTGAGCGATCTCGTCGAGGCGGAACCCGACGCAGTCTTCCGGTTCTTCGCTCACATTATCGGCTCCGAGTTGCTCGGGGCGTGGCACCGTGAGGAACTCGACTTCGGTATCGAAGGGATCCACGTCGCATCCATGACGCCGGACTTCTACGAACTCTCGGAAGGGGCTGCGACCTACGAGACAACGTCGCAGTCGGGCGCCGCCGGCACGACCGACATCACCGACAAGACGCTCGATTTTGTCGAGGACTACCAGGCGTTCATCGAGGACGACGACGACGCACCGTCGCTCCCAATGTACATGGGATTCAACACCTATGACGCGATCCATCTGTACACGGAGGCCGTCGAAGACGCGGGTACGGCAGATTACGACAGCGATCTCGACGACATCGTCGACTCGATGCTGTCGATGGAGTACACGGGTACCGCAGCCGACATCTCGTTCTATGGCGAGGACGACGAGTATCCACACGATAACGTCGAAGAGCGTGACGACGACGGGACGATCACGAACTTCCCGGTAACCCAGTGGCTCCCCGAAGGCGACATCGAGTGCGTGTTCCCCGAGAAGCACCGAACTGAGGACCACACGGCACCCCACTGGATGAGCTAGGAATGTTGGAATCGTTCCTCTCGATACTGGTTACCGGGGCGATGATCAGTGCCCTCTATGCACTCATCGCCATCGGATTCACGATGATCTTCGGCGTCGGTGGCGTGTTGAACCTCGCCCACGGTGCGTTGATCATGTCCGGCGCGTACGTGTTCATGATCCTGAGCCGAGACGTGATCTGGGAATCGGTTGCATTGCCCCAGATCGTCGTCTTCCCGCTCGCTGTGGCGATCATCGCGTTGCTCTCGCTCGGACTGTATATGGGTCTGGTCCGATACATAGAAGATAACCCCATAATTACGTTCCTCGCGACGGTCGTCGTCGCGACTGCGGGGACGGAGGTTGCACTCGGTATCTTCGGCGACCAGCCGTACTCCTACACGGTCATCGGCGGCTCCGTCGGTCTGGCCGGGACGTCGGTCTCGTACAACGATCTTGCCGGATTCGTCATCTCCTGGCTCGCCATCGGCCTGCTGTGGTACTACGTGACCCAGACCGACGGCGGCCGATCGATCCTCGCGACGTCGATGAGCGAACGCGGTGCACAGCTCACCGGCGTTAACCTGCACTCGGTGCAGACGCGCACGTGGGTCATCGCCGGTGCACTCGCGGGAATCGCCGGGATTTTCCTCGGTGGCAATCAGGCTGCGACGCCGTTGATGTGGCTGAACCCGCTTGCACTGGCGTTCATCATCGTCGTCATCGGCGGCATCGGTTCGATCAAGGGCTCGATCATCGCCGCCTACCTGATCGGGTACACCGAGACGCTCACCGTCGCCGTGATGGGACAGGGCTTCCGGGGAATCCTCTCGTTAGTAATACTACTCGTCGTGCTGTTCCTGCTCCCACAGGGACTGTACGGGAGGGAGTTCGTCCATGAGTGAAGATATTACGCGCGTCGGACAGCTACGAAGCACCGTTCGCAAAACGATCCTCGAGCCGGGCGGTCGAGCGGCCAACCGCGTCCTCGGACCGGTCGATCGGGCGTTCCAGCCCGGTGCGAACCTGTTCAACCGCACCCTCGGATCGTACTTCGGGGAAGTTACCGGTCTGCAACTCGGCGCGCTCGTCGTGTCGCTGCTCGCACTCTTCTCCGTCCCGACCTGGGCGCCGTTGCTCGTCGGCAACTACATGCGAACGCTCACGCTCGCGTGTATCTGGGCGATCTTCGCCATGGGATGGGACATCCAGAGCGGCTACACCGGGTACATCAGCTTCGGCCACTCGGTGCTATCGGCCGCTGCCGGCTACACGACCGCGCTGCTGGTCGTCCACGTCAATCCCGACATGGCGATGTGGCTCACGATCCCGCTCTCGATCCTCGCAGCCTTGCTGCTGGGACTGCTCATCGGGCTCCCCTCGCTTCGACTGTCCGGGCCGTACTTCTCGCTCGTGACCTTCGTCGCCGTGCTCCTGTTCTACCGGTTGACCATTGGATTCAGCGGCACGTTCGGCGGTGAGAACGGGTTCCAGGCCGTCGACGTGTTCACCTGGGACTTCACGATGCGGTACTACTACATGCTCATCCCGATGCTGTTCATCGCAGCCGCGTTGACGTTCGTGGCCCGGTCGAACGTGGGGATGATCCTCGTCGCGATCCGCGAGAACGAGTCCGCCGTCTCCGCGGCCGGACTCAACCCGACCAAGTTCAAGCTCTGGTCGTTCGTCCTCAGTTCGCTCACGATGGGGATCGGCGGCGTCCTGCTCGCCCACTTCGGCGGCAACGTCGATCCGTACACCTTCGTCGTCGTCGAACGGAGTATCGAGATGATCGCGATGGCCGTCATCGGCGGCATGAGCTCCGTCCTCGGTCCGATCGGGGGCGCGTTCCTGTTCGTGCTGTTGCGCGACGAAGTGTTGCGTCTCTGGTTCGGCCACTCCACGCGCTGGGTCATGCTCTGGCTGCTGGTCCTGTTCGTCCTCGTGTTCGCACGAGACGGACTGTTCCGCATGATCTGGCACCGCCTCGGAGCGATCGGAGGTGACGAGAAATGAGCGTCCTCGAGATCGACGGGCTCACGAAACGATTCGGCGGGCTCGTCGCCGTCGACGACTTCTCGATGGAAGTCGACGAGGGAGAGATCGTCGGTCTGATCGGCCCGAACGGCTCGGGCAAGTCGACGGTGTTCAACTGCATCATGAGCATCTACGACGTCACCGAGGGAACGATCCGGTTCAACGGCGACGAGATCACCGACGACAAGACTCACGAAGTCGTCAACAAGGGCCTCTCGCGGGTCTCTCAAGAGTCGAACCCGATCGATCTCTACCCCGTCGCCGGCAACATCAAGCTGTTCACGCTGCCGAACAGCATCGCCTCACTCCACGGCGGTGCCAGCGACGAAGAGATCTACGAGTACGCCGCACGGATCGACATCGAGGACAAACTCGACGAGATGCCCGACGAGTTGCCCCACGCGGACGTCCGGCGACTCGAGATCGCCAAGGCGCTGGCGACCGAACCGGAGATGATGTTGCTCGACGAACCGTTCGCCGGGATGAATCAGGCCGAAATAACCGCCCTCGCCGAGCAGATCGAGCGCTTCCGTGAGGAAGGGATGACGATGGTCGTCGTCGACCACAACATGGGCGGGCTGATGGAACTCGTCGATCGAGTCGTCGTGCTCAACAACGGCGAAAAGCTCGCGGCGGGCTCCCCGGAGGAGATCGCCGAGAACCAGCAGGTCCAGCAGGCCTACCTCGCTGGGGAGGGAATATAATGTCCGATACAATGCTCGACATTCAAGATCTCAACGTCTACTACGGCAAGTCACACGCGCTACGGGGAGTCTCGCTGTCGGTCGAGAAGGGCGAGATTTACGGCGTGATCGGCCCCAACGGGGCCGGCAAAACGACGATGCTGAACGCGGTCGCCGGCTTCGTCGACTACGAGGGGTCCATCACCTACGACGGAACGGATCTGGCGACGGTCGGCCCACAGCAACGAGTCCACGAGGGACTGATCTACTGCACGGAGGACCGGGATCTGTTCCCGTTCTTCTCGGTCCACGATAACTTGCTGATGGGCGCTCAGTTCCGAGACGATCGCGACGCAGTCCAGGCGGACCTCGATATGGTCTACGAACTGTTCCCGCGGCTGGACGAGCGTCGCGAGCAGGAAGCCGAGACGATGAGCGGCGGCGAGCAGCAGATGCTCGCCATCGGTCGCGCGCTGATGAGCGATCCCGAGATGCTCATGCTGGACGAACCGACGATCGGGCTCGCACCCGTGATCATCCAGGACATCAGCGAAGCGATCGAACGGCTTCAGGACGAGGGACTCACGATCCTCCTCGCCGAGCAGAACTCGACGTTCGCGCTTCGTCACGCCGAACGGCTCTCGTTGATCGAAACCGGCGAGATCGAACTCGAGGGGACCTCCGAAGAGTTCCACGACAACGAGTACGTTCGCGAGGCGTACGTCGGCGTTCACTAGCGCCGTTTCGGGACGATTTTTCGGACTCGGACCCGACCTCGAGTAGTGACGCCGCTAGTCGGCCGTCTCGAGACCGCCCTGAAACGCCGCGACGGCCTCCCGGAACGCGTCGGGGACGGCGATCGGTTCCTCGGTCTCGAGGTCGACGGCGACCTGCGTGACGCTGCCGTCGGCGAGCAGTCGGTCGTCGGACTTCCGTCTCGCGCGGTACTCGAACGTGATGCTCGCCGTCCCCATCTCGGCGACGCGCAGTTCGTTGACGAGCACGTCGCCGAACTCGGCCGCGTCGCGATAGTTCAGTTCCGTGTTGACGACGTGGACCTGCCAGCCGTCGGCTTCCATCCGCTCGTAGCTGTAGTCGATTTCTCGGAAGAACTGGGAGACGGTCTCGTCCTGAAAGGTGAAGTACTCGCCGTAGAAGACGATTCCCTGCTGGTCGGTTTCGGCGAATCGAACGCGGTTCTCGAAGACGGGCTGGAACGCCGGCCGGTCGGTTTCGTCAGCGGATTCCATACACCTATCGCCGTTCCGAGGGGGAAAATCGTGTCGGCTACGGCAGTCCGGTCGCGGCAGTCGAGCGCGGAGTTGCGACGGACTCCCCGACTCGTTCGCGACGTTACAGCGATTCCAACGTCTCGAGGTCGTCCCCGTCGTGGCCACAGATGACGGTCGCGTCGTGGCGACGCTCGAGGTCTTTGACGGTGCGCAGGCTCTCGAGCCAGTGGCGCTTGCTCCAGAGCAACTGGCCGCCCATCGGCTGCTCGTCGCGGTAGTTCGCTCGCGTGTAGGCCTGATCGCCGGCGAGGACGACGGTTCCGGCGTCGTCGAGGTCCAGTCGCACGCCGAGGAGGCCGGGCGTGTGACCGGGGAGGTGGACGAACTCGAGGTCCTCGAAGCGGTACTCCCGGTCGCCGTGAACGATCTCCCAGTTCAGATCGCGGTCGAAGTCGCCGGCGACGTAGGCCTCGTCCCCCGCGTCCGTCTTGGCGCTGTAGTAGGCGAACTGCAGTTCCCGCTCGTGGACGTAGACGGGCGTGTCGGTGCCCTCGAACGCGTAGAGGCCGCCCGCGTGGTCGAGGTGGAGGTGGGTCTGGATCACGCAGTCGATATCGTCGGTTTCGTAGCCCGCGTCGGCGAGGTCGTCCTCGAGCGGGCGCAGGCCAGTGTGCTCGAACGAGGCGTAGAGGTCCGGCGGCCAGTGTCCCGAATCGGCCTCCGGATGCGACCCGGTGTCCCAGAGGATCGTCGCCTCGGGGTGTTCGATCACGAGGTTGTAGACGGGGCCGTCACCCATCGTCGTCTCCGGATTCGGCTCGTCGGCCGTTCCCAGCGTAAAGCCCTCGATGATGTTGTTGACGTCGGTGGTGATCGTGCCGCGCTCGATCGGCGTAACGGTCGCAGAAACCATGCTGTGACACAGCTAGTCGGCAGCTCATAAATATCGGCGGGATGGGTTGTCGACCGGGCGGCGGGCTCTCGGAGCGGGTCGCTGTGCATGCTTGCCGTAGCCCTACCTGGCGGTCCGTCGTAGCTGCCGTATGGTTCGCATTTCGACGATCATGATCGTCGTTGGTGTCGTCCTCATCCCCGTCCCGATTCCGCCGTTCGCGATGATCGCCGGAATCCTCCTGATCCTTACCGGGTTCGCACTGCGAGTGTTGACGGATATGTGACGTGCAACTGCAGTCGACGTACGCGCCCGTCGAGCGCCGCGAGCACCGAATCGGCTGCATGAGTAGGTCCGCGATTTTACCGCCCTCGGTGTGACGGGTGACGTATGCAGCCGACTCCACGGGTGGTCGTCGTCGGCGGTGGACTCGCCGGTCTCGTCGCGGCCCGCCACCTCGGCGGCGGGGTGGACGTCACGCTCCTCGAGCGCCTCGAGACGGTCGGCGGCCGGGTTCGGACGCTCGAGCGGGACGGCTATCGATTCGATCGCGGCTTTCAGGTACTCTTTCCCGCCTGCCCCGCAGTGCAGCGGGAACTGGATCTCGAGACCCTCGACCTGCGCCGATTCGCGTCGGGCGCGGTGCTCGAGGACCTGTCTCGGTAGCCTACTCTGTCGGCGGGCACGCGATACCTCGCCGCGTCGCGGGGAGCCGAGTGCAGCGGCCCGGACGATCAGGCACGGTCACTTTCCGTTTCCAGGTGGTAGCCTCACGGAATGACGGGAAACGGTACAGGGCGACCCGAAGGGGTCGATCGACGGCTCGCCCGGCTGTTCGTGGTCGTTATGAGCATCTCGCTGACGGTTGCATCCCTGATCGTCTTGCTGTTACACCGGTTCGGAGAGACACTCCTCCGGTGGATACGCCGGAACTAGTCCGTCAATCCGTCGCTCACAACAGCTGTCGACACTCGCCCAGCGGCGGAAACCACAGCGGCTCCTCGCTCGAGGCGTCCCAGACCGCCGGGTGAAAGCGATCGATAGCGGTGACCAGCGGTGACTGAAAGTCTCGCGCGCGCATGCCGTTGACCGTCGCACCCGCCGCGAGCGTCGTGAACGCGGGACAGACGATCACGTCCGCTCCCTCGTAGACGCCCGGTCCGTAGAGGAAACACGGCAGTTTTCGCCCGTCGACGGAGAGCGCCGGGTGGTCGTGGCCGATAACGTACCGAGCGGCCTCGCAGTCGGGTTCCTCGTGGCCGTGGCAGACGACCGTTTCGCCGTCCGCGAGGCGATACTCGGCTCCCCTTTCGCCGTCGAACACTCCTTCGAGCATCGTGTCGTGGTTGCCGGGCGTGATGACGAGGGAAACACCGGCCGCGTCGGCGACGGCCTCGAAGGCGGCCAGGTCGCGTTCGACGCCGCGCGGGACTCGGTCGAAGGCGTGGAGCAGGTCGCCCGCGACGACGACCGTGTCGGGGTCCGTGCGAGCGAGCAGGGTTTCGAGTCGGTCGCGAACGTCTCGCCCGTCGTCGATTGGCGCGTCGACGCTCGAATCGGCGGCTTTGCCGAGGTGAACGTCCGCAATGATGAGCGCATCGGCTTCGGGCACGAAAAGCGCGCGTCCGACGGGCGAGACGGGGAGGTCGACGGTTTCGGTCACTGCTGGTCGAGGCCACCGTCGGCCCGGACGTCGTCCTTGCCGAGCGCCTCGAACAGGTCGTACTCGTTGCCCGTGAGGATGAAGAGGACGTCCTCGAGCGGCTCGAGGATCTCGGGGAGGATCTTGACGAGCAGGTAGGTGATCCCGACGAGGGCGACGACCGAGAGCGACTGTGCGATGTAGTTGTGCGCGACGAGGAAGGAGACGCGACTCTCCTCGGCACCCATGTACGCGGTCATGAACGAGACGAGCCAGTCCTGCTGGAACCAGCCCCACGGGGAGGCCAACCCGATGAAGACGTTTCGAACGAGGTTGAGGAACCAGATGACGCCGACGGACATCGCGAAGGCGGTCGCCTTCCGCCGAAGCGGGGCCTTCACGGCGGCGACGAGCCCGCCGAAGATGGCCATACTGCCGAGTCCGGTACAGGCGAGGATGATGTAGGTGGTCCGTCCGGTCACCGTCTCCTCGGAGTCGAAGTCGAACCGACTCTCGTAGCCGTTCGTGCCTTCGGTGAGACCGGGACTGTAGCCGAACAGTTCCATTCCGTAGTGGGTCTGGGCCGCAGTCGTCTCGATCAGCCACGTTCGAACGATCGGAATCGTCTCCGCGGGCAGGTAGATGAGCCCCATGAACGCGACCGCTTTCGTCAGGAGGAACAGCGAGTCGCGTCCGTCCCAGAGGAGATATCCCGTGTAGGCACACAGCGGGAGCGCAGCGAGCGCCAGTATCGTCTGCAGCGGGCTCTGGACGTCGTAGTAGTAGTACGGCACCATCGTCAGCCAGAAGACGCCGAAGGCGAGCCAGGCGCCCATCGCGAGGTGTCGTGCCGGCTCGAGGACGCCCTGCCATCGGAGGAGCAATGCGGCGAGAAACGCCGCGATGGCGACCCACGCCAGCGCGTCAGTCAATCCCATCGAACCGAGCACTGCCGGCGTCAGCGTCGCGCCTGCAGCCTCGAGGCCGGTGACCGACGCCGTGTCGATCGCGGCGGAAGCGGGCGACATATTCATGGAAGAGTGAAGCACCCTCCTGCTATCAACTTGACGCCTCGTGACTCTCCGAGAAAATCGCCGTTTCGTGGCGTTGGTCTTCCGTGACTCACCGATCGCCGGACGTATCCGCGGCCGACCGCGTACCTTTTTGGCGCGCTCGTGAAACTGTAGACGTATGGTCGACGTCCTCGACAACAAGCGGGCCGCGACGCGCTTTCGGATCCTCGTCCAGATCGCCGAGCGCCAGCCCGCCGTCAGCCAGGGTGAGATCGCCGAGGAAGTCGGCGTGACGAGTCAGGCCGTCAGCGAGTACATCCGCGAACTCGTCGACGATGGTCTCGTCGAGAAGGAAGGCCGTTCGCGCTATCGCGTGACGCCGGAAGGGGTCGACTGGCTCTTCGGAACCGCCGACGACGTCCGCCGGTTCGCCGATCACGTGACCGGGGACGTCCTCGGTGCGATGAGCGAGGCGGCCTACCTCGCGACCGACGACGTCGAGGAAGGCGACACCGTCACGCTCTCGGTCCAGAACGGCTTGCTCCACGCGACCCCCAGTAGCGAGGGGCCGGCAACGGGTGTCGCGACGACCGACGCCGAGGCCGGCACCGACGTCGGCGTCACGAGTTTCGAGGGCGTCATGGAACTCGAGCCGGGCTCCGTCACCGTCCTGCAGGTCCCCGCGGTTCGCACCGGCGGGAGTCGCGCGGTCGACTCGACGCAGGTGTCGGAACGCTGCGACGAGTCCGATCTCGTCGTCGCCGCCGGCGTCGAAGCCGTCGTCGCCTGCCGGCAGGCCGGGACCGATCCGACCCTCCCGTTCGCGGCCGGCGAGGTCGCCGCCGAGGGAGCCGAACGCGGCCTCGAGGTGACCGCGGTCGTCACGGCCAACGAAGTCGGCCGAGTGACCGATACGCTCCGGGACGCGGACGTTTCCTACGAAGTGCTCGAGGGTTAGTCGATTCGTTCTGACCTGGCCGACGATTCGTCATCCGGAATTACGGCAACGGCGGTTTGCATGTCGGATTCGTTTCATGAATGAGATGGAGTCGACTCGAGCATGTTGCTCACGCTGGCGGCGATGATTTCCACGTCCTCCCCAACCGATTCGCTCGCTCCACGGTCGCTCGCTCATCCAAAGGAAGACACTTCGCGTCTTCCACGCAGTCGCTCGTGTTACTCGCGACGACCCCGCGCATATTCGAGCCGCGGTTCACCGTCGGCTCACCGCGGCTCAGCGCGCGCCACCGCACGTGGTCTGGCCGACTCGGAGTAGGAACGTCTCTACCTATACTGAACGCCGGTTTCACGACTCACTCCGAGCAACAGGACAATCTTAGCTACTACAGTTACGTGGCTGGCAATCGATCGAATGGCTATGGAATCCATCGGCACCGGACTCGCGGCGATCGACTGGAACGACGCGCGGGCGGACGTCTATCTCTCCCGGCCCGAGAAGCGAAACGCGATGACCGTCGACCTCATGTGCGACCTGAGCGAGGCGTTCGAACGAGTCGACGACAACGAGGACGTTCGCGCGGCGACGCTGCTCGGCGAGGGCCCCGTCTTCTGTGCCGGGATGGACCTCGAGATGATGCGCGATCGGGTCGAACCCGACTCCGAGATCGATCGCGACGTCTTCCCGGCCCTCCTCGAGACCATCGAGGAGACCCGTCAACCGGTCGTCGCGGGGATCAAACGCGCCGCGCCCGCGGGTGCGTTCGAACTCACCCTCCCGTGTGATTTCCGGATCATCGGCCGCGAGGCGAGATACGGGCTGCTCGAGGTCCAACTCGGCACCTTTCCCCACGGCGGCGGGACCCAGCGCCTGCCGCGACTGGTCGGGCTCTCGAACGCGAAGCGAATCGTTCTCACGGGCGAGTTCGTCGACCCCGAGGCGGCCGCCGAGATGGGGCTGGTCCACGAGGTCGTCGAGACCGACGCCGTCGACGAGCGAACGATAGCGTTCGCCGACGAACTGTGTGAAAACGCGCCGCTCGGACTTCGAAACGCCAAGAAAGCGCTCAACGCCGCCTTCGAAATGCCGCTCGAGCAGGGGCTGGCCTACGAACGGCAGTTAGGGTACGAGTTGGACGACACCGACGACTACCGCGAGGGGTTCGAGGCGCGACTCGAGGATCGAGAGCCGGAGTTCCGCGGCGAGTAACGGGACTCGAGAACGGTGTTTCGCACCGAGTAACGAGAGTTGAGCGCTGCCGTTCCGCACCGAGTACCGAAATCGACGGCAGGATCGACTACTCCTCGCGGCGATCGTACAACTGTACCGCCCGGTCGTGACGCACCGATAGCCCGTTCGGGTTTTGGTGCGCCGACCGATCGGTGTAGCGAGCACGGAGGCCGTCTCCCAGTCCGCGGGCCGTGTTGGCGACGACGTCGGTGCCGTCGGACACCCACCCGGTCGGCTTCTCGTCACCGGCGAGGACACCGCGAATGCTCGTCAATCCGTCGCGGAGCGCGCTGCCGACGGTTCGGCCGAGGACGGTCGGTCGCGGCCCGTAGTTCTTCGCGAGACGATACGCGAGCGAGCGGTAGGTGGCCCCCCAGTCGCGGTCGGTCTGGCCGCCGTCGGTCCCGACCTCGAGTCTGGCTGCCATCTCCGCGTCCCAGGTGACGTCGAAGCCGAGGGCGGCTACGCGATGGGCACAGTCCCGCTCGCCGCCGGCCTCGAGGTACTCGTCGAACCCGTCCAAGGCCTCGAGGACGGTTCGGTCGAACGCGACGTTGTCGCCGTCGAAGTGCGTGACGCTGCGACCCGCGATGGATCGTGGCTTCCGAAGATCGTAATCAGTGCCACCGCCCGTTACGGGACCGGTGACGACGTCCGTTCCGTTGGCGATCGACCGTTCGACGGCGTCGTACCAGCTGTGTTCGATCGCGTACTCGCCGTCGAGGAAGGCGACGACGTCGCCGGTGGCCGTTCCGAGGCCCGCGTTTCTCGAAACGTTGGGGTTTCGCTCGGAAATCTCGACGAGCACGTCCACGTCAGCGCGCTCGCGTACGACGCCGGTCGTTCCGTCGGAGGAGGGACCGTTGACGACGATCACTTCCGTCGACGCGGGCGTTCGCTCCGCGAGGGCGTCGAGACACGACACTAACTGCTCCCGGTCGTTGAGCGTCGAGACCACTACCGAGAGCTCCATACCCTGTGGTAGCGTTCGTCGGTAGTAAAAACAGGGGGGTTTTCCGCCGAGTGATGACGACCGTCCGGAACCGTCTCGTCTCGATCCCGTCCCACTGCGGGAACAGCCTATCGGGCTGAGTACCGTACTGGACAGCAGCGTCGATGAGTGGTGGGTTCCGTCAGCGTACCTGCGTGTTCCAGTAGGAAACCGACGCGAGGTGGTCGGACACCGGCAGCTTCCCGATGGCCTCGTCGAGCGTTCGGATCGGTGACGCGAGCCCGTTCGGAATCGACCGGTAGAACCCGTAGGGGACGATGAAGTCGTCCTCGACGTCGACCAGCGTCAGGTTCGTCTTGGCCAGGAGGACGGCGACTTCGCTCTTCGAGTAGAGTCGCGATCCCATCGGCAGCGCCCAGTTGTAGATGCTGCGCGAACTGAACCGATTGAACGTGTCGAAGACGATCTGTTCGCGCGACACGCGACGCATCTCCTCCAAGAACGCCTTCGGATCGTCCGCGAGGTGGAAAAACCGCATCGCGATGACCGTGTCGAAGTGATCGTCCGGGAACGGGAGCCGCCCCGCGTCACCCCGAAGGAACTCGAGAGACCCCTCGAGTTCCACGTTCCGGGCCTTCTCGCGACCCTGCTGTAACATTGCCGCCGAAATATCGAGTCCAACGACGTCGGCGCCTTGCTCGGCGAGCATCACCGAGAACCGCCCGGTACCACAGGCGATCTCGAGGATGTTTCGGTCCTCGACGGGCATGATAGCCTTGAGGACGGCTTCTTTCTCCCGGCGGTCGATCAGCTGTCCGCCTTGGGAGAACCGCTTGTCGTCGTACTCCTCGGCGACGTCGTCGGCCTGGTACCACTCCTGTCCTTTCACACTGGACGCAACTACAGTAGCCGGAGGATAAAACGATACTGGAGTCTATCGGCGAGCGGACGCACGGACGACGAACCGGATCGATCGCCGCGGTTCGGGAAATTCGCTGGTTTCGGTCCGTGTAATCCGGAATTCCGGAACCCGTGATCGTCGAACACTCGGTCGGTGCGAGTCCGTCGCTCGAGAGCGGGGGTATATAACTACAATCGAGCGACGTGGCCCGGTTCCGAGTTCTGTGTTAATACCTCATTCATACTCCTTATACAAACTGGACTATTCGTATCTACATATAGGGAAGCTTTACCAACACCGATTCCGCTGTGGTAGGTATGAGCATGAGTACAGCCGAGGACCGTGCCGGTGCCGCCGAAGATACCCTCTCAGAGGACGAATACCGCGACCGCCTCCGTGACCTCCCGCCGAGCGCGAAACTGGTCGCGAAAGTGCTCGAGACCGACTCGCCGCTCTCGCAGGGTCAGCTCGCCGAAGAGTCGCTTCTGCCCGACCGAACCGTCCGCTACGCGCTCAATCGTCTCGAGGATGTCGGCCTCGTCGGCTCCCGATACAGCTTCCGCGACGCGCGCAAACAGGTCTACTTCCTCAAACGCTGACCGCCCGGCACCCGGTCCACATCTGTACGGGGGTACGGATGGGGGTGGCCCGCCGGCATCAATTCGGGCGACCTGTCGACACACACTTTTTCGCCCGCTGCAACGCTCGAGATATGCATCTCACTCAACTGGCGATTCCGGTCGCGACGCGCGCGCCGGGCGGGGCGACCAACGCTTACCTGCTCGGCGACGAGTCCGCGATGCTCGTTGACCCCGCGGCGCGAACCGACGAACTCGACCGCGCGGTCCGTGACCGCGGGGTCGAACACGTGCTCGTCACGCACACTCATCCCGATCACGTCGGCGCCGTCGACGCGTACGCCGCCGAAACGGACGCGACCGTCTGGGCGCGGTACGGCCGCGTCGACCGCTTCCGCGAGGCGACCGGTCTCGACCCCGATCGAACGTTCACGCCGGGAACGACGATTTCGCTCGGAGCGGAGCGAGTTCGCGTCCTCGACGCGCCCGGCCACGCGCCCGACCACGTCGCACTCGAGGCCGGCCGCGACGGGCCGATCCTGTGCGGCGACTGTGCCGTCCGCGAGGGCAGCGTCGTCGTCGGGGCGCCCGAGGGCGACATGCGCGCCTACGTGACGACCCTGCGGCGCCTCCGGGCGATCGATCCGCCGGCGCTCCATCCCGGCCACGGTCCAGAGATCGACGCCCCCCGAGAGACCCTCGAGCGCCTGCTCACCCACCGAAAGCGCCGGGAACGGAAGATCCTCGAGGCCGTCGAGAGCGGGGCGCACACGCTCGAGGCGGTCCTCGACGCGGCCTACGAGAAGGATCTCTCCGGCGTCCGCGATCTCGCGCGGGCGACGGTCGCGGCCCACCTCGAGAAGCTCGACGTCGAGGGGCGACTCGCGTGGAACGGCGAACGGGCGACGCCGGTCTCGCGGAGTAACTGACTGTTCCGCCCTCGCAGAGCGACTGACTTTTCCGCCTTCGCCGGTAGTATCCGGTGTGCAATCGCTCGAAGCCGAACTCGAGGAGGCCCGCACCCTCATCATCGACGACCTCGCGGACGCCATCGAGTCGATCGGCTTCGAGTGTACCCGCTGTGGGGCCTGCTGTAAGGGCCACGGCGAGGACGAACACACCGCGACCGTGTTTCCGGACGAGGTCCGCGACCTCGAGGAGAGCGACGCCTACGACGGGGGGTACGACTGGCGCGACGTCGCCCGGCCGATGCCGTACGGCCTCACGGAGGACGACGACGGCGATCTCGCGGGCGAGACCTTCGAGTGGGCGCTCCAGACGGACGACTGCGGCGACTGCACCTTCTACGAGGAGGGAGAGGATGGGACTGGCGCCTGCGCTGCTCACGACGATCGACCGCTGATCTGCCAGACGTACCCGTTCAGCGTCGCCCTCTCTGGAACCAGCCAGCCGATGGGCGAAGCCGTCGACAGCGTTGCGCTGGAAGCGCAACGGGAAGCCGGTGGTACCGGCGACGAGGAAGGCTTCGTCCGCGCGCACGAGTGCGAGGGACTCGGGCGAGACATCTCCCGCGAGGACGCCGAGGACCTCGCTCGCGCGCTGAAAGAGCGCGCCGTACGAGAACTCGAGGAAGCTATCGCCGTTCGGGACAGCTACGAGCCCGCCGCTCCGGACGTCGACGAGGTCGTCGTCCACGACTCCGAGGGAGCGAAGCGGGTGGACGGCACGCCGCTCGAGGAATAAGGTGCCAGCGAGCAGGGGTCGATCCCCGTCGACCGCAAAATCGACAGGGAATTGAGACCGTTCTTCGAAGGTGCCGGCATGACTCTCGACTGGGACGGGATCTCCCACATCACGAAAGTCGATCCGGCGAAGCCGTTGCCGGCCGATATCAGCGCTCTCGAGGGGACGGATCTAGTGATCGTCGGCGGCTCCGACGACGTCACGGAAGCCAACACGCTCGAGGCGATTCGAGCGATCGCGGAGACCTACCCGTCGATACCCGTCTTTCAGGAGCCGTACAGTTCCGACCACGTCTCTCGAGAGACGATCGAGGCCGCAGATTTCGTCGCCGTGCCGGCGGTCTACAACGGCGATCGAGACCACTTCGTCGGCAAGCACGTCGATCTCTTCACCGAGGTCGGACGCGCACCCGAGGACCTTCTGGGGGCCGGACTACCGATCGTCGGTGATCTCATCGCCTCGAAGGGCGTCGACGCCATCGCCGATCTCACGGCGTCCCTGATCGGCGAGGGCTACGTCGTCCAGCACCTCGAGTCCACGGCGGCGGTCACCTCGGGGGTCGACACCACCTACACGTCCGACCAGGTCGCCGGCGCCGCGCTCGCGACGGAGACGTTCTACGGCTTTCCGATCTTCTACGTCGAGTACTCCGGCACTTACGGCGGTCCCGAGGACGTCGAGGCCGCAGCGCGGTATCTCGAGGAGACGACGCTGCTCTACGGCGGCGGCATCGACAGTCGGGAGAAGGCGACGGAGATCCTCGAGGCCGGCGCGGACGCCATCGTCGTCGGCGACTGTTTCCACGACGATCCGGAGACGTTTCGGGAGACGATTCCGGAGTAGGGACTCGGCTCCGCTCTCGCAGTCGTGCAGTCCGTCGAGAGCGGACGACCTCACCGATCGGTAACGGTCGCGTCGAGCGGTCCGTTCCGCCGGGCGCGTTCGTGATCGGACTCCAGTCGGTCGGTGCGAGCGGATATCGTCGGACCGTCCTCACCGAACCGGACCGTCACTCGCTCGAGGATCGTGCGGAACTGCCTGTAGTGGTTTCCGTCGGAATCGAGCAGTAGCTCCGATTCGACGAGCCCGGCCGCCTCGAGCTGGTCGAGGCGGCGGTACGCGGTCGGCTCCGAGATCTCCGCGGCGTCGGCGATCCCTCGTGCGGCCATCGGCTCGTCGCAGAGCAGCTGTAGTATTCGGCGAGCGTATCGATCGCCCAGTAGCTCGAGAAATTCATCGGGAGGAACTGCCTGATCCTCGTCCGGCTCGTCAGAGAGACGCATGGTGTCGAAACACGGATCCCTGCTGGCCAAACTGTTCGTACGAAACGCTTCGCAGTTTTATAAGTGCGCGACCGGAAGTGAAGAACAGACCGAGAGATGCGGGCGATACGAATCGCGATCACGCACACGGAAACGACGATACATCCGATCCACTCGCTGGTCTGTTCCGAGCGGGAACTGACGCGCGAACTGATACTCTACGTGACGACCGCCGACGGGGTCGAGACGACGATCAACTACGTCGAAGGCGACCCGGACGCGTACGAGTCGGCGCTTCGGACGGAACTCGACGTCGACGAGTACGAGGTGTATTCGGACGGGACCGACGGCTGCTACTCGTATCTCCGAAACGAACTCGACGCGTACAACCGGGACCTCGCGACCGCGTTTCAGCGCGACACGCTCGCGGTGATTCCACCGATCGAATACCTCCCGGACCGGCGAATGATCGTCACACTCGTCGTCACGTCCCGCGAATTCCGGCAGTTCCGCGAGGAGATTCCCGACGAGTTGACGGTCGACGTCGTCTCCGTCGGCTCGGTGCCGCGGATCTCGCAGTCGCGACTGACGGCGAAACAGCGACGGGCGATCCGGACCGCCTGGGAGCTCGGCTATTACGACATTCCGCGGACCGCCACGCTCGAGGAGATTGCGACCGAACTCGGATACGCGGTGTCGACCGTATCCGATCTATTGCGGCGCGGACAGGCCGGTCTCGTCGCGGCCGAGCTCGGTGTCGACGAGTACGCCCGCTGACGCCCCACTCGAGCGGGATCGCGGTTTCGTCTGGCAGCGCTCGAACGCGAGTCGGGATCGATGCGGCCCGTAGCCGCTCGAGACCCGGGCGACTGCCGCTAAAAGGTCTCTTCGATGATCTCGCCGACGGCGAAGTTCGATTTGACCTCGGTGACTTCGACCTTGACGCGTTCGCCGACGTCGGCACCGGGGACGATGATGACGTAGCCGCGCTCGACGCGGGCGATGCCGTCTCCCTGTTTGCCGATATCTTCGATCTCGACGTAGCGCGTTTCGCCGACGTCGACCGGTGGCTGTGGTTCCGACGGTGCCGTCTGTGGCTGTGCCGTCGTCTCCTCGGTCTCTGTCGACTCCTCCCGGGAGATAAGTGCGACGCGGTAAATTTCCTCCGGGTCGATGTCGCCGGTTTCGACCTCTTGACGTGGTACCTCGATGACGTAACGATCCTCCTCTGCCGAAACGTCCGCACTGAACAGACACAGGAGTTTTTCAGATATTTCCACAGTAGACCCTCGATTTCACCTCTGATTCTCATTCGTAATAGAACTACCGACAGATCGGCAGTCTGAACAGTTGAAAGAAACTCCGGGTGTCGGATGGGAGCACCTACCAACCGAGGCGGGAACGGACGGAAACGGCTCTAGAGAGACGATCGTGGCTGTTCGAGGCGTCGATCACTGCACGCGTTCGAGCGCTCGCGTCGTCATGAACTGCGAGAGGTCGAACTGGGTCTCGAGGTCGGCGTCCGCGACGGTGTCGTAGGGGCGGTTGACGACGATGTCGCCCGCGGTGCGGTCGCCGATACCGGGGACGGCGGTGAGTTCGTCCATCGACGCGTCGTTGAGATCGAGCGGATAGGGGACGCCGGTGACGGAGCGATAGCCGTGATCGACGACGGCGACGTCGATCGTCCGCTCGAGTTCCCGCTCGCCCGGGATGCCGACGAGCAACGGGTAGGTCCCCAGCTGGCGACCGAAGGTCTTCCCGTCCTGGTGGTACTCGAGGTGGATGTCCGGGAGGACGGTTCCGGGCGGGGCGACGCGCTCGAGCATCGGCCGGTCGATCTCCTCGCGAACCCGCTGTTTGTACCGTTTGAAGAGCGTTTTGTGCTCGTTCGCGATCTCGGCCCCCGTCTCGCTCATGTCGGTGCCGTCGAAAGCCATCACCTGCCGGATGTTGATCCGCCGGAGCATGTAGCCCTCGTCGTAGACCCGCTGGAGGAACTCGCGGTTGCGCTCGTAGGTCTCCTCGCGCTCGCCCTTGAGGCCGTGCAGGAGGTTGATCCCGGGCAGGAGTTTGGGGAGCCGTCGCGGAGCGTCGTCGCCGAACGTCGGGGCGTCTTCGGGATCTTCCCCGGGTCGCCAGCCGGCCTCCTCGTTCACGATTTTGACCGCCTCGAAGCACTCCTCGGCGGTGACGTTCAGGTTGTTCTCCTCCTGAACGAGCGGATCGGCCGACTCGAGGCCGAAGGCGGCCGTGTCGCCGGGCGTGTTGTGTTCGGCGATGATCCGGATCCCCTCGCGGCTCTGCTCGGGCCACTCGACGATCGTGATCGGGTTCATATTGTCGAGGTGGAGCGTCTCGAGGTCCGGGGCGACCTCCCGAATGCCGCTGTAGAGCTGTCGCAGCGCGTCCGGATTCGGCGCCTCGCCATCGCCGCCGTAGGCGAGGATATCCGCCTGCCGCCCGATTCGGAAGTGCTGGACGCCGTAGTCCGAGAGGGCGTCGACCTCGCCGACGACCGACGGCGGCGACCGGAACGTGGGATTCCCGTAGAGCGGTTCCGTACAGAACGAACAGCGGTAGGCGCAGCCGCGGGAGGTCTCGAGTTCGCAGATGAGGTGGTCCGGGTGGTTCGGGTGTTGCTCGACGATGAAGGCGCCCTCCTGGGCCCACCGCGACACCTCGTCGACGTCGCGCATCCGGTTGTTGAACCCCTCGAGGCCGCTCTCGACGAGGTCGTAGACGGCGGCCTCGACGTCGCCTTTGGCGACGAAATCGAAGTCCAGATCCTGACGTTCGGTCTCGGTCGCGCCGGCGTTCTCGTCGCCGACGCCGAACTTGACGGGACCGCCCATCAGGCTCGTCCCGTTGGCCGTCCAGGCCATCTTTCGCACTTCGTCCGGTTCGGCGGGCGTGCCGCCGACGTACTTTCCGGGGACGGTCATGCCGCCGAGGTAGAGCAGCAGGTCGGCCTCGTCGAC
Source organism: Natronorubrum halobium (assembly GCF_051351675.1). Taxonomy (NCBI): domain Archaea; kingdom Methanobacteriati; phylum Methanobacteriota; class Halobacteria; order Halobacteriales; family Natrialbaceae; genus Natronorubrum; species Natronorubrum halobium. The sequence goes on along the minus strand of NZ_CP195595.1, from coordinate 2,413,577 downwards.
GTCGCGCCAGTAATCCGGCTCGTCGCGAAGCCGATCGATCGTGTGGTACGTAATCTGCTCGCGCGGCACCCCCGCATCGATCAGCGCTCCGGCCGCGTATCGCGGATACGTCGAAATGTACGGCGGCACCCCGAAGTGGGCGGGTTCGTCGACGTAGCCGTCGACGATCGTCACCGACAGCGTCTCGGGGTCAGTCATATCGTCGGGTAGCGCCTCGAGCGGTAAAACCGTGACTACCTGAAAGCCCCTGCCGGTCGCGCCGCTCCGCGGCGGACCGGCAGCCCCTTTCAGTCCCACCCGGCGGTGGTTCGGTCGGGCGGCCGACACACGAGATACCGTCGGGCCTCGTTCACGTCTCGAGCACCGAAACGGCGAAACGAAGGCAGGGATCGGGTACTGTTCGCGCGAGTTTCGATCGAACCGGCTTCCAGACACGTCAGGGACCGAACTACTCGTGGAATCCGCGGTTGGTAGCGGTGATCTACGTACCACGTCGGTCCGGTCGAGCCACGTTGCGGTGGCGCGCGCTGTCTCGCAGTGAGCCACTGGCGAACTGCGAGTCAACTCCGTGCGAGGTCGTCGCGAGTAGCGCGGGATCTTGGTCCCGCGGACCGTGCGAATAGTGCGAGACCGCAGGTCTCGCAGACCATGCGAGTAGTGCGGGACCAACGGTCCCGCATACCATGCGAACGATGAGCGGTTCGGAGCGAACGTCGTGAGCGAGAACCGCGAGGTGAACGGGGAACGAAGTGACCCGTGAACGGGCGCTTCGCGCCCGTGAGCAGACGGAGTCGTTCGAAAGACGCAAAGCGTCTTTCGTGACTGAGCGAATCAAAGATTCGCGAGGTCCGCGAAACCTTCGGTTTCGCTTGATGACGAGAGACCGAAGGTCTCTCGAACCATGAGTGAATCGGCTGGGGAGGACGTGGAAATCACCGCCGCCAGCGTGAGCAGCGTACACGAATCATCACGCCTCTTGCTGCAGTCACAGTCGGCGCAATCGCTACGAAATGACAGCACTACCGAACGCGCCGACTCGAGGTGCCGATACCCCGACGTTGATGGTCCTCGTGACGGTACTACCTTACATGCCACCGACGGAGGAACTCGTCTGTACCGCGGAGGACTGCTTTCTCGACCTGTTCGAGAACCACTACACCTACGACAAGCCCGAGGACCTCGAGGTGACCGACCTCTCGTGTCCGGTTTGTGGGGGAAGCGACTGTCTCGAGCGGGTCGAGCTATAGCTTCACGGCCCCGTCCCGGTTTCGTGAACGCGGAACTCGTCAGACGTTTATTTTGTTCTATCAAAAGAGATATGAATGGGGCTAGTGTAGCCGATGGTAAGTCATGTCCTCGACCCACCTCCCGGTCCCCACTGCGGCCTCGAACGTCGCGTCCAGAGGTGACTCCCCGTGAGCCCCAGCGACCTCCGCAAGTCGATCGGTAACGCCCTCTACCGACAGGTCGGCCGCGCGAACAGCCGCGTCCAGAAACACCGCTCGCTGCCCGTCGACGTCCTCGAGAACGAGACGAGCTATCAGGTCGTCTTCGACGCCCCGGGTGCCGAACCCGACGACGTACAGGTCCGCTATCTGGAAGGAAACGTCAAGATTCGGATCGAGCGATTCCGCCAGTTCCGCGACGGCTACGAGATGCGCTTTCCCGGCCGCGGGATGGAACTCAACGGCGAGGCCGAACTGCCGAACGACGCGGTCGTCGATCCCGACGCGGGAGAGGCGACGCTGACCGAAACCGGCACGCTGCGCATCGACATTCCGAAGGACTCCTCGATCGACGGCGACGGGTCGGTGAACGACGCCGATTCCGAGGCCGCGTCCGCCCCGGAAGCGGACGAGATCGCCGTCGACGACTGACTCACCGTCGCCGACCCCGCTTTTCCATTCGGATTACTGCTCGGACTCGATCGACATCCCGTCGACGATCTCGAACGACTCGTCGCCGTCGAACCGGGTTGGATCGAACGCGTCGATTCCGTCGTCGCCGAGCACCTGTTCTGCCAGTCGCTGACCGATCGCCGGCGCGCGCATGAAGCCGTGGCCCTGGAACCCGGTCGCGACGTACAGCCCGTCCCGTAGCTCCCCGACCAGCGGGTCCCGATCCGGCGTCGCCGTACAGAGGCCGGCCCACGCGCGCTCGAGTTCGAGGTCCGCGTCGGGGAGTCGGTGTGAGACGCGTGCGAGCAGGTCGTCCGCGAAGTCGGGATCAGCGTCGCGCTCGTAGTCGTCGGGATCGGCCTCGACGTGTTCCGTCCCGTTCCCCGCGAGAAGGCCCTCGGGATGCGGTCGCAGGTAGAACGAGTCCGTCGCGTCGTAACACATCGGTTCCTCGAGGTCGGCGCTCGCGACGAGCGCCTGCACGCGATAGGGTTTCATCGCGATCGAGACGCCGGCGTCCGCGAGGAGCCGTTTCGTGTGGGCGCCGGCGGTCACGACCACCGCGTCGACCTCGCGTTCGGTGTCGTCCTCGAGGATAACCCGCGGGGGATCGGTCCGAACCTGCACCGGCGTATCGGGCTCGAGGGTCGCGCCGGCCCCGTTCGCGGCAGCGGCGAGACAGGCGGTGTACGTCGCGGGATCGGTGTAGCCCGCCGCGCCGGCGATTCCCGCGACGGCCACGTCGTCCGTCCGTAGCGTCGGGAAGCGGTCCGCGAGCGCGTCGCCGTCGGCCTCGAGCGCGACGATGCCGTTCTCCTGCATCCGCCGGACCTGCTCGCGGATCGCGTCGGCCCGCTCCGAGTCTTCGTCGCGGGCGAGCCAGACGTACGGGCACTCGACGAACGGGAAGGTGTCGTCGCCCGAGAAGTCGCGGAACCGTTCGATCGCGTCGCTGCCGATCTCGCTATCGATCGGATCGGCGAACGCGCTGTAACAGACGCCCGCCGCGCGGCCGCTCGAGCCGCTCGCGATCCGTCCCTTCTCGTACAGCGTCACGTCCGCACCCTCGCACGCGAGATCGTAGGCCGTCGTCGCGCCGACGGCCCCCGCGCCGACGACGGCGATCTCGAGGCCGGTACCCGACTGAGTAAAGGCGTCCGCGCCGACGGCGAGTTCGGGGTCGTCTCCGTTCCCGCTCATTTGTGATCACGCGCCCAGCAGTCCGCGAGCGGTCGGTCGACGAGCCAGTCGAGCAGCGCGTGCAACTGGTCGCGTCCGGCGTCGAACACCCGCGCTCCCCTCTCGGGGTCGGCCTGCGTCGGCCGACCGACCGCCCCGCTCTCGGAGAAATCGATCGTGTCGAAGCCGAGTGCGGCGCCGTGGACGGACTCGCCCCACGCCTCGCTCGCGCCGGCCTCCGCTTCCTCGAGCGCGTCCGGATCGACGAGGTCCTCACGGAGGTGCCAGAGCAGGCTCGACTCCATCGCGTCGGCGTGGCCACCTTCTTCGTCGAACAGGTCGTCGGCGACGTCTTCCACGCTGTCCCACCAGTTCCACGGCGGCGCGAAGGCCGTTCGGTCCTCGCACAGGGTTCGTGCGGCCCGTCGGAGCGCGTCCGTGTTCCCGCCGTGGCCGTTGACGACGACGGCCTTTCGGACGCCGTGCTCGGCGAGACTCGAGATCGTCTCTTCGACGTAACGTTCGAACGTCTCTTCGGTCACGTACAGCGTGCCGTCGAACTGGCGGTGATGGACGCTGACGCCGACGGGTATCGTCGGCAGGACGACTGCATCGTCGCGATCGGCCGCCGGTCGAGCGAACGCCTCGGCGGCCAGGTGATCCATTCCGAGCGCCAGCGCCGGGCCGTGCTGTTCGGTACTCCCCGTCGGGAGAACCGCGACCTCGGCCCGCTCGAGGGCGTCGGCGGCGGTCGTGGTGGTGTGTTCGGCGAGTAGCGACATGCGCTGTCCTGCGCATCCGCGTCACTTATAGTGTCGGTCATTCGAAGCGGTGACCTTCGGGGCCGCGTCGAAATCGGACCGGTCGATCCACGTGCCGTGGCGCGCGCTAAGCGGCGTCTCACAATCGGTTCGACGCCGCTCAAAACCGTGCGAGGTCGTCGCGAGCGCAGCGAGGGACGGCCTGGAAGACGCAAAGCGTCTTCCATTGGATGAGTGACCGAACGGAGTGAGGGAACGAATCGGCTGGGGAGGACGTGGAAATCCGTGCCGCCAGCAACTGCAGAACACTCGTTCCGGTCACAACGACGTTCACTCGAGCAGTCTCACGAAGAGCGTAGCCGATTAGGCGAGAAACGGCTCGAGCCCCTGCGCGGGATAGCCGACGACCGTGGTCGCGCCGGCCTCGCGGAGCGCGTCGGTCTGTGCGCGTACGTCGTCCGGAGTGCCGGCGAGCGCGTAGTCCGTCGCCGCCTCGAGCAGGATCTCTCGGCTGCGTCCGGTCGCGTTCGTGTCGGTCGCGGCGTCGTCCGGCAGCGCCCGCGCGACCGGCCGTCGGCGGGAGACGTACTCCCCGACGGCCTCGAGGATGCGATCCTCGTCGTCGGTCAGGACCGTCGGCGCGTAGATAGCGATCTCGCCGTCGAACCCGGCCGATCGCAGTGCCTGGAGCTCTCGGTGGGTCGTCCGCGAGAGCAGGTCGTACTGGGTCGCACCGGTCGCCATCGCGATCCGTTCGACGCTCTCGGTGCCGACCCAGGCGTCGGGAGCGGTCTCGAGGGCGGCACCGAGGCGGGGCGCGACGGCCCGGTCCCGTTCCTCGTCGGTGAGGTAGGCGGGGTGACCCGCGACGAGAACGCGCCCGACCGCGTCGGGGAGATCGGTGACCAGCGAGTCGTCGCCCAGCGGATCGAAGCCGTCAGCGCGGACGGGCGTCGTGACCAGGACGTCCGCGCCGCTCGAGAGCGTCGACAGGGTTTCGTGAGCCGGGAGATGGTCGCGGCCCTCGTAGTCGATCGCGATCGTCTCGACGGGGAGGTCGGTTGCGTTCGAGACGTCACACTCGGCGGGTTTCAGGGCGATCGCGTCGAGTCCGGCGCGGGCGACGGTGCTCGTGGTCAACATCGGTGGAGTACTCGCGCGACGCGTCGTCGAACCGACGATCGGTGCCGGTCGCGAGTCGTGGCGTCTACGCGACTATAGCCGTTCTGTGCGGTCGGCGCGCAAAAACCTGGCGTTCCGAACGCGGAGTCGAATTCGGTCGCGGCGAGTCCACAATCTACTCGTAGGAGGGGCCCCTGACTCAGACCGTGAGTGGAGACATGAACTCGGTGAAAGGGGACTTCGGACGCGGGCTCATCGTCATCGGGCCCGTCCTCGTGACGTTGTTCATCGTCTACACGCTCTACTCGTTCATCGCGAGCGTTACGCCCGGAATCCTGCTCAACGCCACCACGCTCGAGGCGTTCCTCCCCGGCGTCGGCGAGTACGCTCGCGAGCAGCTCGCCGGTTTCCTCCGCGTGGTGACGTTCGTGGGCGCAATCGCGCTCTCGATGTACGCCATCGGGCAGACGACGGAGACGACGACCGGCGAGGTGTTCGAGGGAATCGTCGACTATCTGGCGAATCGCGTGCCGGTCATTCGCGTCGTCTACAACGCCTCGAAGACGGCCACCGAGACGACGATCGGTTCGGGGGACACCCTCCAGACGCCGGTCAGGATCGATACCTGGGGCGGACTGCGGATGACGGCGTTCAAGACGGGGCGCACCACGCCGGACGGACGGGTCCTGCTCTTCTTGCCCACGTCGCCGAACATCACGACGGGGTTCGTCCTCGAGGTGTCCCCGGACGAGATCACCGAGCTAGACGAGACCGTCGAAGAAGCGCTGACGCGGGTCGTCAGCGCCGGCTTCGGCGACGCGGATCAGGCGGAGGAAACCATCGACGACGCGTCGCTCTCCGTCGTCGGTGAGATGCAGTCGGGCGGGAAGCCGCCACGGAACTAGGGCGGTTTCGGAGAATCGCAGCGAGCGAATCCTCGTACGTCGCTAGTAGTGCGTGCGATCCAGTCCCTCGGGCGCTTCGAACTCGGTCGTCAACTCGAGCAACTGCACGAGAATCCGACCCGTCGCGCCCCAGACGGTGTAGCCGTCGACGTGGAAGTAGTGGATGACGACGTCGCCGTAGTAGGGGTGGTCCCGACGTTCGTACTCGTAGTTGTCGGGATCGAGCAGTCCCGACAGCGGCAGCATAACGATCTCTGCGACCTCGTTGCCGTCGCCGACGTACTCGCGGTCGGGGACGCGAGCGACGAACGGCGTGACCGCGTACTCCGTGATCGTCCGGATGTCGTCCAGTTGGCCGACGACTTCGACTTCCCGGGACTCGAGGCCGATCTCCTCGTTCGACTCCCGAAGCGCGGTGTCGAGAATCGTCTCGTCGACGGGTTCGGCACCGCCGCCGGGGAAGCTCATCTGGCCGGGGTGTTCGCCGAGGTGGTCGGCCCGCCGGGTAAACAGCAGGTGATCCTCGCCGTCGCGCTCGATGACCGGCGCGAGAACGGCCGCGTCGTGTTCCTGGTCGCCGATCTCGACCGGTTCGTGGCTCGCGACCGGTTCGAGGGTCAAGGTCTTCTGTGACATTGGTAGTCGCTCACGGGGTTGCGGTCGGTTCGTGGCTCATTCGAGGGTCTCCTCCAGACGGTCTCGTTCGCTCGCGAGATCGACCGGCGCCCACGCTTCGACGTCGTAACTGACGTCGAGCAGGTGCCGGATCCGATCGCCGTCGTCGGCGTCGACGGCTGCGTCGGCGGCCTCGACGAACTGGTCGTGGACCCGCTCGCCGAGGGCGTCGCGGTCGAGGTGGCGTCGGTCGATATCGAGGATGTGCGGGACGTCTTCGGCGTGCTCGGGAACCGACGGAAACGCCGTCGGCCCGGCGACCAGCAGCGACTGGCGGTCGTCGTCGACGCTCCGCTCGTACTCGACGAGCGCGAAGGATTCGAGGGCGTCGTCGATCGCCGCCTCGAGCGCCGACTCGTCGACGGACTGCCCGTCGGCGCGGAACGCGGCTTCCGAGAGCGCCCGCTCGAGTTCCGGCCGGGTCAACCCGCCGAAGAGGTCGACGACCCCTGCCAGTTCGTCGGCGGTCGCGTTCATACCCGCCACAACGAAGGGTGGGCAGATTAGTCTTGTGCGCCGGTGTCGATCCGATCGGGCCGGCGTCGACCGGCCCGCCGGTCCGTCCGCCAGGGCTGGGCCGCCTCGAGTACCGCGCTCGGTTCGAAGGGGGCGTCGACCCATCGCGGCAGTCGGCGATCGGCACCGGGCGGGGCGATCGACTTCGCGTAGCGCGCGAGTTGATCGCGTTCGCTCGCCGGGTCGTACGCGAGGCCGTTGAACGCCGCATCCGCGTCGTACTGCTCGATCAGCCGGTCGCCGGCGGAGAGGTACCGCTCCTGCAGCGTCTCGTAGTCGGGTTCGACGCCGCGCTCCTCGACGACGCGTAACAGTTCCGCGGCGACTTCGCGGCTCATTCCCTCGAGGCCGGTCTCGCCGGCGACCGCGCGGTGATCGTGCTCGTGTCGGCCGAGGTCCACCTGAGCGGAGCCATCGAAGCCGGCGTAGTCGAAGGCGTCGCCGAGGGTGCCGACCTCGAGACCCCAGGCCCGCGGGGCCCGAAGTCGTCGGGCGAGGTCCGCGGTGGCGGCGAACTCGCCGGCCAGCGCGTACCGGAACGCCTCGAGGTAGTCGACCACGGGGGCGTCGTTATCGGCCGCCAGCGTTCGGATCAGGGGCGCGTAGAACAGCCGAAAGAGCCGCCCGTAGAGCCGTCCGTCCTCGACGCGCGCGTAGTACCCCTTCGAGAAGTCGAACGTCATCGTTAGCGGGGCGAGCAGTCGTCGGACGTGTGCGGCCTCGTAGCTCCGGGCGTCGGCGTCGTGGACGACGACGTACTCGCCGGCCTCGGCGGCGGGGCCGAGCGCGAGCCAGACGTCCCGTCCCTTTCCGAACCCGTTCGCCAGCCCCGCGTCCGCGAGGAGCGTCTCGACTTCGGGTGCGTTACACCAGCAGACCTGGATCGGCAGGGCGAACGACTCGAGCCACCGCCGAAACGGGTCGATCTCGGCGGCGTCGGCTCGAACGGGGACGACGACGGCCGCTGGGGCGGGCTCGAGGGTCTCGAGTTCCGAGAGGACGCGCTCGGCGGCGGGGTTCTCGTGTTCGCGGGCGGTCATCGGGACGACGACGGTCGTATCGGCGACCGCGGCGGCGGCGTCGCGGGCGAGCGTGCCACCCGAATCCCCGTTCGTCCCGCCGAATGCGTGGAGCGTCGCGATCCGCTCCTGAACGTACTCCATCGGTGGAGTGTTCGGCCGGACCGGTAAAACGCCCACGACTCCGGCCAGATAGACCGCGGGGCAGCAGGTGAACCGCGGGGGAGTCAAGGGCGCGCCGAACGTCGACCGGAGCGCGCCGTCAACCGTTGTCCCCGGACGGCAGCCGACCCGAAGCGGCGAGGGCGACGAGGACGAACAGGGAGCCGGCGAGACCGACCGCGGCGAGTCGGAAGGCGTCGTCGAACGGGAGCCCGCGTCGACGACGGCGCCTAGGATCGCGCTCCCGAGCGCCTGAATCGGCATCATGATGCCGGTGAACAGGGCGTACGCGCTCGCGCGGTTGTCGTCGGGAACGGACGCGAGCAGGTAGGTGTCGGAGGCGGGGAAGATGCTGTGGATCACGTAGCCCATGAGCGCCGTCACGAGGAGGATCGACCACGTGCCCTGAACGACGGTTAGCGCGAGCAACGACAGGACGAAACCGCCGACGATGGCGAGCAACAGCGGCAGGAATCGGATCCGATCGGCGATCCAGCCGGTGAGCGCGAACGCCGGAACGCCGGCCAGAAAGAGCAGGGTGAGGAGGGTTCGCGCGTAGCTCCCCGAGAGCCCCTTCACCTCGACGAGATAGGTCACGTAGAAGTTGAACACGCCGTTCCAGACCAAGCTCGTGAGTCCGACGATCACAACTCCCGTCGCGATGATCGGCCACTGGCGTCGAAGCGCGGCCAGGAGGTTCCGGTCGAGTTCCCCGGCCGTCGGCAGCGTCGCGCGTCTCGCAGCGAGGAAGAACGCGGCCGTCGCACAGACGGTCACGAGCGAAATCGCGAGGAAGAGGACGCGCCAGGCCGCGATCGGCCAGATCACCGCGAAGAATGCGGTGACCAGCAGCGGCGCGACGACCGCGGCGGTCTGGCTCGACATCCCGTGGACGCCGATCGCTCGCCCCACCCGCGCCGGGAACAACTCGCTGACCAGCGGATTCGCCGCCACGAAGTACGCGCCGCTGGCGAAGCCCATGCACAGCGCGCCGACGTAGAGCGCCTCGAGGTTCGCCGCCGTCGCCGCGAACGCCGAGGCGGCCGCGAGGACCGCTCCCGACGCGAGGATCACCCAGTGACGCGGTACGCGCGTCAGGAGATAGCCCGTCGGCACCTGCAGCGCTCCGCTTCCGATCCAGGCCAGCGTCGCGAGCAAGCCGACGGCCCCCGCGCTCGCGCCGAACGTCGTCCGAAACGGCTCGAGCAGGGGCGCGTAGATCACGCGACCGAGGTTGACCAGGAAGACCACGACGCACAGCGACCCGAACACGGAGGTTCGTCCCGGAAAGCGCCCGTGAACGGCCGCCGATTCGTTCATACCCGTCCTGTCTCGGCGGGACGGTCAATTCTTTCGAAACGAACGCCGGCGGAGACAAGCTGTTGGATCGGTGACGGAACGGCCTCGAAATAAGCACCGGTCTTTTTGACCCCTACCTTCGTAGGGGGGCAACATGAGATCAGTCCGGAAGGCACTCCGCGAAGGCGAACTCGAGAAGGACACGTACGATCGACTCGTCTGTGGCGAGTGTGAGAAACCCCTGAAGACCGAAAACGACCCGGATCAGATCAAGACCGTCCGGATCTGTCCGGACTGCGACGCGGAGTGGAAGGAGATCCGATAGTCGTCTTCGCTTCTATCGTTGCTCAGTGCCCCGGGTACGGGCGTATTGTCGACGCCGTCGAACAACCCGTCGATAGCGGTCGCTTCGACTCGCATTTCGACTGAGCAGTTTAACTCGGCGTCGGTCGCACCCGCTCGAGCGCGGTGCGAAGCACTTCGAGGCCGGGGGAGCCGTGGCGACGCCAGAGCGTGAACGCGACGGCGGCGAGGACGAACTCGAGAAGGAAGTACGGCTCCGTGATCGACTCCTGCAGCAGTCCAAGGACGGTCGGCGGCCCGCTCGGGTAGGGTTCGACCGGGGTTATCGGCCAGAGGAGTTGGTTCGGACTCGTCTCGGGGTTCCAGATCACCGGCAGGACGTCGACGAACGTGTGCGAGAGCGCGCCGATCGCGAACGCGATTCCGTACTCGCCGCGGTCGTGTCGGTCGGCGACCAGAGAGACGGCGATCGAGAGCGGGACCAGGAGGAGCAGCGAGTGGGCGAGCGATCGCCCCGTCGGAATCATACCCAGGTACCACGCCAGCGGCTTGTCCACGAGATCCGGGAACTGACTCCCGACGACGAGGATCAGCGCGGGGACGTGCGCCGGCGGGGCGTCGAAGCGGGCTCGAGTCGCGAGCGTGTAACAGAGATAGGCGACGGCGACGTGTCCGAGTGGCCACATGCTGGCCGGGATGAAGTGGAGGCGAAATATAACTGGTGCGGTCGGTCGCGGACGATGGGGAGGTCACTCGAGGGCCGTCTCCGGCGCACCGGTGCGACGGCGGTCGACGACCCAGACGACGAGGGCACAGAGACCGGCGACGATCGCCGGCCAGCGGTCGCTGCTCAGGTACAGATCCGCCGAGGGGACCCGGTGCTCGAGCAGCGGCCAGAAGACGGCGTAGGACTCCCCCGTCGGTGTCAACAGCAGGAGATCGAGGACGTGGTGTGAGAGCGCACCGACCGCGAGCAGGGCGAGCGCCCGTTTGCGCTGGGCCGGTGCCACGAGCAGGCTGCCCAGCCCGATTACGAGGACGGAGCCCGCGACGGTGTGCAGCGGACTCCAGGAGAACGGCACGCCGAGCGTCCACGCGACGAAGCCGTCCGGAAACAGGAGCTGAATCTTCATGAAGTCCGGCGAGAGCGCGCCGATCACGACCAGCGCGACGTGTGCCGGCCGCAGCGACTCCTCTCGAAAGGTGAGGAGCGTGCCGATGACGTAGCCGGCGAGGACGTGCGTCAGGACGTCAGGCACGTCGGTCACCTCCGTCCGAGGCGGCTCGCCCGCGTTGGTCCGCGTGTTCGATTGCGGATCGACCGTCGTCCTGGGACGATGGGGCGTCACCCTCTCGCGGCGGTTCGGACCGACGCTCCGTTTCGACTGGCGATCGACGATCCCCGCTCGCTCCGCGCTCGCGAGCGGTTCGGAGACCGAGCGGTCGCGCTCGCGGCACGAACGCGAGCGCGCCCCGGTCGAAGCGCCAGTGGCGGACGAACCACCACGCGCTCACGAGCCCACCCAGGGCGGACACGAGCAGCATGTAGCCCGTCTCGGACGACTCGCGAGTGATCGTGCGTTCGACGACGAGAGTCGACTCGTCCTCGAGCGTTCCGAACGCGGTCACTCGATCGCCCTCCTCGAGCGGCCCGTCACCGCTTTTGAGCTGTGTGTCAGCGTCCACGAGCGTGAACCGGCCGTGGCCGCTGGCACGCGTCGCGATGACGACCGGGTCGGTGTCGACGACGAACCCGCCGAGGACGACCCGGTCACCGACGTACGACTCGCGGTCCGGCGTGACCTCGACCTCGTCCGGATATCGGCTTTCCGTCAGATCGCCGGTCGTCGCGCCCGCCCAGACCAGACAGCCGGCGAGCAGCGCCAGAAGGACGAGGCCGGCGAGGACGCGACCGCGCTGGCCGTACGGCTCGGACATGCGTGTTCCTCGAGTGGATCGGTTAGCTGCGACAAATGTCTTCCGTTCCCGTCGATCGCTGCTAGCGGGTGACGACGGAGGGTTCGATCACTGCGATCGCGTCGCTCGAGCGTTCGTTTCCACCGTCGCCTTCGCCAGGGGGAACACTGGACCGATGAGTGCGCCGTAGACGAGCAACCCGACGAGGCTCTCCCAGTGGAGGAGCGGAATCGGTGGCGCGGTGCCGACGAGTCTGAGCCAGAGGAGCAGTAAGAAGACGACGGCGACGACCCAAACCCGTAACTATCCCAACCGCGACCGGGATTCCAGCGGTAACGAGACGCGTCGCGTCTCGTTCGCACACCAGAACGCGGAGCGTTCTGGGGACGTCTTCAGGCGCGGGAGGATGTCAATCCGATCCGAACGCAGGGGTCGGGAGACAGGCGTCGCCGCAGTAGTGATAGCGGAAGAGTTCCTCGCCGTCGCGGACGCGCCACGTCAGGCGTCGTTCGCGCGGTCCGATTTCGGCTCCGCAGGTACAACACGTGGTCGGCTCGTCGACTCGGTGGTGGCACGATGGACGAGTCGGTCCACTGTACTGGTCGTCCATGGGCGTGTTCTGTGACCGGTCTACAAAAACGGGGCGGTGTATTCTGTGGGCTATTATAGGCGAGCTGCGTCGTTCGCCGTTGTTCGGTCGTGGGTCTGGCAGGACGGTAGCGGGGTCGTGTCGTACGACCGTCTGACTGACGTTTTTCAATGAGACTGTGGACCCGGCTAGTATGGACGCACCGAGGACAGTCGAACCGGATCGCGTCGACCATCGATCCACGGCTTACCGGAGGCGACACCGATGACGTTAACGCAGGTGACGATGCGCCTGCCGCGGCGTCTCGGCGGGCACGCGAGAAGGTGGCCGGCGTACCTCCTCGCCCTCTGTTTCCCGGGCACCGGACACCTGTACAGCCGCCAGTGGAAGCGCGGTCTCAGTTGGGCCGCACTCTGTGGACTCGCGCTCGTGTTTCTCAGCCCCGGGACGCTCCTCGTCGCCGGAACGCTCACCGAACCGATCGTCGTTACCGCGCTTCGGCTCGAGTCGACCACCTTCGCGGACGTGGCGTTTCCGCTCACCGTCATCGCCCTCTCGATGATCGACCTCTACGCGCGGACGGCGGTCGACACCGGAGCCGTCTAGAACCGCTGACAGCAGGTAACGCGGCTATCAGTTCGGGGATGTCCACCGGACGTCGGAGGTCCCCGAGGTGTAGTCGTCGCACGTCCCGACGATGTGGTCGTCGCCGGTCTCCGACGGCGTGATCGTCGCTCGCCACCGTCTCGAGCGTGCGACACGACGAGACGCGACGAAGCGGGAGCCAACCGCCTCCACGAAGCGATCTGCCGAAGCGACGGTCGCGTCGGAGTGTGGGTGTGCAAGCTACGTTCATATCCGGGAGCCGCCTAACAGAGAGACAGGGATCAGTGATCGTTCTCCGCGATGTGGCGGGTGCTTCCGGCCCAGCGGTCCCCTCACCGACGTTTCGACGAGATTCGACATACTCATGCATCGACGGACGGCCCTCGCGGTGATCACCGGCGCTAGCCTGCCGCTCGTGACTGGGGGCGCCATCGACTCGACCACCACCATACCCGCCGTCGACGAGCCACTGACCGACGACGCCGTCGACCCGGTCGCCGCGACCGAACGTCCGGCGACTGACGTCGAGAGCGACGTCAGTTTCGAGGGAACTATCGTGGAGATAACCGAGTGCGGGGCGGCCTGCCGCGAGGCCACCACGACGCTCACCAACACCGGCACCGCCGACGCGACTGGCGTTCGGGCCGTCGCTACCGTCTTCGCCGGTGAGACGCTCGTCTGGGAGGGCGACGAGGAGATCGGACGCCTCGAGGCCGGCACGACCGTCACTCGAACCCAGCGTATCGAGATCGACGCACTGAGCGCTTTCGCGATCGAAAACAACAACAGAACGGTTACGATCACCACGAGCGTTACGTCAGCGCAGCAGACGGAGCGGTTCGTCCACGAAACGTCAGTCTAGTTCAGTGGCCAGGCGGTATCCAATACACTGATTATGTTCCACTCGAGCCAAGAGTACGTGGGCTGGGCTGCGGTTGACACACCACTTACGAGTCACACACCACTGCGGTCCCATCGCCCACACCGCGACTTCGGAGCGGGAATCACGACTCCTCGTCGGAAACGAACGAGCGGAGTTCCCGCTGTAGCGTAGTATACCGGTTTTAGTGATAGTCTTTAACCCAACACGATTTGGAGCCGTCGCTCGATGCGAACGGTAGACGGCGACCGAGCGATAACGGCAACCGAGCGGTCGCTGCGTTCGGTCGCGGATCCGCGGGACCGAACCGAGAGTGCCGGACGGCCGAGCTATTGGGTCGAACTCGATGCCTGCACGTCGGAGTTCTCGGTCGGGAGCGGGCCGACGAGTCGGCGAAGCAGCGAGTAGCAGAGTCCGAAGACGAACCCGAAGACGAGCAATCCGATCAGGCTCTGCCAGTGGAGATACGGGAACGGGCGCGAGACCGCGAAGAAGCGTTGCATCCAGAGGGGAAGGGCGACGGCGATGCCGAAGAGCCAGCCCACGACGGCGACGAGCAGTCCGACCGAGATTCCCGCGACCGGATCGGTCGCCCGCATGGTCTCGTCCGTTACCGCGATAATCGCCGCGATTCCTGCTCCGGTGACGACGCTCCACGCGAGCAACAGTACTGCCCCCGCTCGGGCCCCCTCCCGTCCGTACAGCGCGGCGACAGACTCGAGTCGGTTCGTGGCGTGTAACCCGGCGCCGAGGACGACCCCGGCGATCAGGGCGGCGAGCGCGACGCAGACGACGGCCGTGACGAACTGGGCGAGCGGTGACTCGGAGGCGGTTCCGTGCCCGTTCCCCGCGGACCTGTTCCCCACGGCCGTGAAAACGGTGATCGCGACCAGAAAGAGCAGTATCGCACCGAATATCAGCTCGAGGCTCATGTCGGCCAGCGGCGGCTGGTCGAGCGTGTTGTGGAACGCGAACAGGTCGGCCCACGAGGAGGCGTGGAGCGACTCGAGGCGGCGCTGGGAGACGGGAGCGACGTGGTGCACGTCCGGGACGAGTCCCCAGAGCCCGCCAGAGAGGATCAGCCACAACTGGTATCGACGGACGGTCTCGAATCGAAGCGCCAACGGGGTCGCCAACAGGAGAAGCAGCGACGCACCGACGAGGAAGTGAACGATAGCTGGAGCCATGGGGGTCGACGGTGGGGCGACCGTACGCCGGGGGACTCCTTTAGTAGCCTCGTCGTACAGACCGCTCGAGCGGTGTCGTGGTCGCTACGCGCATTCGGTCTCGAACCGAGTACTCGGACGCAGGGGGGTTCCTGGTGTCGTTCGAGCCCGTTCTGGAGACTCGCTCGAGGGCTCACGTCGCTCGAGTAGCCGCTCGAAACTCACCGAGGAAACAGTATCCTGTGGTTACAGCGCCCGATTCCAGCGGATTCGTCCCTCTCGATCGCAGCAGTACCGCGTAGCGGGTCGCGTTCGGCTACCGATCTCGGTTGACGGACTCACCGGGCAGCGTCGTCGCACCGGTGTCGAGTTTCAGACCGGGTGACAGACTCGAGTTGATCCCCGTTTTCGCGCCGTCGCCGGCGATGACACCGAACTTTCGCCGACCGGTCGAGACGCGCTCGCCTTTCACCGTAACGTCGATATCCTCGTCGTCGTGCCGGAGGTTCGCAACGTTCGTCCCGGCGCCGAAATTGACGTCGCGACCGAGGACGCTGTCGCCGACGTAGGAAAGGTGACTGACCGCCGCGTCTCGAGAGAGCACGCTGTTTTTCACTTCCGCGGCGTGGCCGACTTTCGCACCTTCGTCGATCAGCGTCGCCCCCCGAACGTAGGCGTTCGGCCCCACGGTCGCGCCCGATCGGATCAGCGCCGGGCCTTCGACGACGACGCCCGGCTTCACCGTCGCGCCGTCCTCGACGACCACGTCTCCCGCCAGGTGGGCGTCCTCGCTCACGTCGCCGTCGATCCGACGGTCGAGATCGCCGATCTTCCACTCGTTGGCCTCGAGTAACTCCCAGGGTCGGCCGACATCGAGCCAGCGACAGAGCGTGACCGGCGTGACGTCGAACTCGTCGATCACGGTCGCCAGCACGTCGGTGATCTCGTGTTCGCCGCGCTCGCTCTCGGGCACCTCGAGCCACTGGCGGGCCTCCGCGGGGAAGGCGTAGGCCCCGGCGTTGGCGAGGTTCGTCGGTGGATCGGCCGGTTTCTCGACGATCCCGGTGACCGACTCGCCCTCGGTACTGAGGACGCCGTAGTTGCGCGGGTTCTCGACCTCGATGGCGCAGACGGCCGGACACTCGGAAAAGAGTCGATCGATCGCTGCGGGATCGTAGAGGTTGTCGCCGTTCAAGACGGCGAACGGGCCCTCGATGTGTTCGCGAGCCGTGTTGACGGCGTGGGCCGTGCCGGCCTGTTCGGTCTGGACGGCGTAGCTGACGGGGACGCCGTGGTACTCCGAACCGAAGTACTCGCGAACGGTGTCCGCTTCGTAGCCGATAACGAGGACGATTTCGTCCGCTCCGGCGTCGACCGCGGCGTCGATAGTGTGGGCCACGAGCGGCCGGTCAGCCACCGGCAGCATCGGTTTCGGAACCGAATCCGAGAGTGGTCGAATGCGCGTGCCCTGACCCGCCGCGAGGACGACTGCTTTCATGTGTTCGGTTGTTCCACGAACCGTCGGATAAGCGATTCGCTACCGCGTAGCGAGACGCATTCGCTCTCTGACACCATCACCCGGTTATTCTGATCCGGAAAACGCGATCGACGATTTATATGATCGGATTCCAGAGATGTGATCGAGAAGCAATGAAGAGAACACACGTCTCGACAGTGATCGTCGCCCTCTTGTTGGTCACCGCCGGCTGTCTCGGCGCGGTGGGCACCGGGGACGACGCGAGTGTCGACGAAGACCCCGACGAAGAACTGCCTGACGAGGACCTGTCCGACGAGGAACTGCCCGATGCGGACGCGCTGCTCGAGGCCGCGATCGACGCCGAATCGAACGTGGAGACCGTCCAGGGAACCCAGACGGTCACGATTGACGACGGATCGGAATCCGTCACGACGACGCAGAACGTGTGGGAGCGAGCACCGGACCAGTACCGGGCCGACGTCGTCGAGAGCGACGAACCCGAACCGATCGACGTGATGGTGACCGACGGCTCGACGATCTGGATGTACGACGAAGACGACAACGAGGCCGTCCAGATGGATCTCGGGTTCGATCAGGCCGACCGGGAGGCGTTGAACGACGGGTTCGTCGAGGCCTTCACGACCGACATGAACGCGTCGGTCGAGGGGACCGATACCGTCGCCGACCGCGACGTCTACGTCCTCGAACTCACCGCCGACGGCGACGATGCACTCTACGAGTCGGCGACGCTCTGGATCGATCAGGAGACCGACTACCCCGTGAAACAGGAGGTCACGTCGTCGATCGGGCAGGAGCTGACGACCACGATCGCGTTCGAGGAGGTCGCCTTCGACGAGGAGATCGACGACGACGTCTTCGCGTTCGAACCGCCGGAAGACGCAGAGATCAGGGAGTTCGACGATCTCGTGCCCCAGCAGTACGACGACGTCGACGCCGCCGACGCCGACGTACCGTTCGATCTCCCCCACCCGGACGTTCCCGCCGAGTACACCCTCGAGAGCGTACTGGCCGGAGAGAACATGGTCGGCTGGAGCGCGACACTGCAGTACGCGGACGACACGGATTCGTTCCTGACCGTTGGCGTCGCCGACGAGGCGCAGGATCCGGTCTTCGAACCCGACAGCGACCCCGTCGAGGTCGGTGACGTCGACGCGACGATTCGCGAGGTCACCGAGACGAGGACGATCGTCGAGTGGACCGACGACGGACTCACCTACACCGTCAGCGGCGAACTCGCGGACGACGAACTGATCGCGATTGCCGAATCGATCGTGAACTGAGCGAGGGAGTACGACGAACTCCCGTCCGTTGTTGGTTCGTCGAGCATCGGTACGAGAACCGGAAACCTGTCGGGCGAACTGACCGATGAGGTTCCTATCCGTTTCAGATAACGTCTAGCGAGTCGTGTTGAATACAGGGTGCATATCGTTCGCCGACTGCTCGACTCAAGGCGAGTCGTACTTCCTGTTCAGACCATGGAGGTTTTTCACAAGATGGCTCTATGTGGTTGCGTCTCATAGAGGAATGAGGGTAAACCACCTATGGCAGAAGCAACACCACCAAACACGGGTGGGGAAATGGAAACAGCCACGTCCGCAGACGGGACTGAGATTGCCTTCGAACGGACGGGGAGCGGGCCACCGCTCGTGCTCGTCCACGGAGGTGTCTGTGACCACAGGTTCTGGGAGTTATCCGACGTCCGTACCACCTTCGCGGACCACTGCACGGTCTACGCGATGGATTGCCGTGGTGTCGGTGAGAGCGGCGACGCGGACGAGTACGACTTGGAACGAGAGTTCGAGGACGTGGCTGCGGTCGTCAAGGCGGTTGACGAACCTGTAACCCTCCTTGGGCACTCATCGGGTGCCCTCTTATCGCTTGAAGCGGCCCTGCGAACCGATAATCTACGCAAACTCATCCTGTACGAGCCACCCATTACGTTCGACGATCACGAACTCTACTCCGATGAGGTGCTCGCGGAAATGAAACGGCTGCTGGACGACGGTAAAAACGAGCAGGTGCTTGTCCTGTTCCTGCAAGAAATCGCCTGATCTACGCCAGAGGAAATCGACGCGCAACGCTCAGCACCGGACTGGCAGGACCTCGTAGACGCGGCACACGTCTGGCCCCGCAGCTTATCAGCGGTCGGCGAGTACGAATTCGATGCAACCCGGTTCGCCGACATGACGACGCTGACGTTGCTGTTGTCCGGCAGCGAGAGCCCTCCGCTCTTGAAAGATGCAACGGACCCGGTCCACGACGCACTCCCGAACAGCCGGATCAGTACCTTCGATGGGCACGCACACGAGGCGATGCTCACCGCGCCGGATCGTTTCACCGAAGAAGTACTTGCCTTCATCCGGGAGGAGAACTAACGACCGGTGATGGTCACTTCATCATTTCCGGCGTCCGTTCAATACGCAGTCGTACGTGACGGCTGATTCAGATATTCAACTCCGGATAGAGATGGCGATCCGTGCTGAACTCAGCATCTGTATTCAGCACGCCGTTTCTGACAGCTATCGGAGAGGTAGATGACCGCTCCGGTACCGTCTTCGTCTGAACTGAGCGCTACTCACGGTCGAATCCGAATCGGAACGGTCGGTAAAATCAACGCCGTCACGAGGCGCCGATCGAACGCTACTCGAGGTCCGGTTCGCGTTCAGTCCTCGCTCGTCGTGATGTCAGCCGACAGTCCCTGTGCCATCTCGATCTCCTTCGAGTTGTTCAGCGTCCAGGCGGTCCGTTCGGTGACGGCCTCGATAGCCTCACGGGCGCTCGGGTAGCCGTTCCCGGACTTCTTCACGCCGCCGAAGGGCAACTGAACCTCCGCGCCGATACACGGCAGGTTCGCGTACGCGAGGCCGAGATCGGCGCGATCGCGGAAGGCGTTGAGCTGGCGGTAGTCCTCCGAGATTACGGCTCCGGCGAGCCCGTAGGGCGTGTCGTTGTGGATCTCGAGCGCCCGATCGATGTCCCCCTCGTACTCGAGTAAGGCCACGTGCGGGCCGAAACACTCCTCTTGCAGACAGCGCAGCTCGGAGTCGTACTCGATCTCGTAGACGAAGGGGCCGACCCAGTGACCCTCGGCGTGACCGTCCGGAATCTCCTCGTCATCGAGTTCGAACCGATCGACCAGCACCTCGGCACCCTCCTGTTGGGCCAACTCGTTGTGTTTGCGGATCTTCTCGACGTGGTCGGCCTCGATGGCGGGACCCATGAAGGTGTCCTCCTCGAGCGGGTCACCGACCGCGATATCCTCGGCGATATCGACGAACCGCTCTTTGAACTCGTCGTAGACGTCGGTGTGGACGATCAGGCGCTCGCTCGAGACGCAGCGCTGGCCGGTCGTCTTGAAACTCGACATGATCGCCGAGTGGACGGCAATGTCGAGGTCGGCTTCCTCGGTGACGACGATCCCGTTCTTGCCGCCCA
Organism: Natronorubrum halobium; assembly: GCF_051351675.1. Lineage (NCBI taxonomy): Archaea > Methanobacteriati > Methanobacteriota > Halobacteria > Halobacteriales > Natrialbaceae > Natronorubrum > Natronorubrum halobium. The sequence continues at coordinate 2,393,647 of NZ_CP195595.1, read as the reverse complement.
TCTCGCAGGCCGCGAGTTTGCCGGGTTCGCTGCCGACCTTGCCCGAGATTTCGTGGCCGACCTCCGCGGAGCCCGTAAAGAGCACCGTATCGACCCGGTCGTCGTCCGTGATCGCCGCGCCGGCGTCGCCGAAGCCCTGGACCATGTTGAAGACGCCGTCCGGTATCCCCGCGTCGTCCATCATCTCCGCGATGGTCTGGCCGCACCACGGCGTCTGCTCGGCGGGCTTCCAGACGACGGTATTGCCCTCTACGAGGGCGATAGCCATGTGCCAGAACGGGATGGCGACCGGGAAGTTCCACGGGGTGATACAGCCGATGACGCCGCGGGGTTTGCGGCGCATGTAGGCGTCCTTCCCCGCGACCTCGCTCGGGACGACGTCGCCGTGTGGGTGCCGGGCGTTGCCCGCAGCCCACTCGACCATGTGCCAGGCTTCGGTCACGTCAGCTTTCCCTTCGGAGATCTCCTTTCCGCACTCCTTCGTGACGATCTCGCCGAGTTCCTCATGGCGGTCCCGCAGTTCGTGGTAGATATCCCAGAGGTACTCCGCGCGATCGATGTAGGACAGGGAGCGCCACTCGTCGAAGGCGTCTTCGGCGGCCTCGAGGGCGGCGTCGACGTCGTCGACCGTCCCACGCTGGAACGTCGCCAGCGTCTCGCCGGTAGCCGGGTTTCGACTGTCGAACGTGTCGCCGGTGCCATCCGTCCACTCACCGCCGATGTAGTGGCCGTACTCCCGTTCGGTCGCTTGCTTGCTCATACCGAAACGGACGACGAGCGACGTGAAAAATCCTGATGGTGGGTCACACACGAGCAGGCGTCGGATGGCATCGGTAACTCACGGATCGAATCGCGCCCCGATCCGCCGCTAGTCCGATCGCCCCGGCCGACGGACGCGAGCGTACAGCTCTCGTGCCCGATCCGAGTGCCGAGCGACGGGAGTCACGACGACGACCGCCGCGACGAGTCCGACGATTCCGGCGGCAGTGGTGATCGATACGAGCACGGCGTCATCGAGCGCGACGACGAGCGGAATCGTCACGATCAGTGCCGCCCCACCTCGCAACACGACGGGGCGAAGCGCACTCGAGCGCGACGGGACGTCGACGAGTCGTCGTCCGAGCATGACCAGTTGCCAGCCGCCGAAGGCACCCAGCGAGCCGGCGAACAGGAACGTCGCGCTCGGCGACCGATCGCTCGCGACGAGGAAGAACGCGCTGAACCCGATGCCGAGCGCGAACGTGATCGTCGCGCGGTCGGCGAACTCCCGCTGGAGGAGCGCTTGAGCGACGAGCAGCAGGGTCAATCCCACCGCGACGCCGGCGGCGACGTCGACGACGTAGTGGACGCCGAGCGCGACGCGCGTCACACAGACCAGCGAGACGAGCGTCGCGGCGACGCCGTATCGGAGTCGTCTCGAGCCGGCCGAGAGGACGCTCGCCAGGCCGACGTAGACGATCGTCGCGTTGACGGCGTGGCCGCTCGGGAAGCCGTAGCCGCCGGCGGTCGCCGTCGCCTCGTACAGCGGCTGGACGAGCCACGGCAACAGCAACGGATCGATCAGTGGTGCCTCGGGACGGGGCAGACCGAACACCTCCTTGAGGCCCTTGTACAGACCCATTCCGGCCAGCGCGACGCCCGCGACGGCGGCGATATCGTCGCGATTCGGCGTGTCGATCCAGTAGAGAACGGTCAGGACGAGCACCAGAAACCAGACGTCGCCCAGTTGCGTGAGCAGGGCGATGACGACGGCCAGCCACTCGGGGATCGACTCCTGGACGAGATCGAACTCGCCGATGCCACGCGACATGTTTCAGTTCAGGAGATCCCGTCGGAACGGCAGGCTTCGGCGGACAGGCTGTTCTGGTTCGACGAGGACGACCGTCGTGGAAGCGACCGATTGGGCGGATCCGAGACCACTCGCCTCGCCGCACTCGAGACCGTTCCCTCGCTCATCGATCCTCCTCCTCGCCGCGGTCTTTCGTCACCGTTCGGTCACCCTGGGGCGGCTGGTCCTCGCTCTCGGGGTGGCGTTCCGTCCCCGATTCGGTCATCTCGTCCGTTTCGGGCTCCATCGCCTTGCCCGATCTCCCCTCGCCTGCAGCGGCTGTTTCGTCGGCGTCGTCTTCGTCCGCTTCGTCGCCGCGTCCGCCACCGGCTCGCTGTTCGCGTTCGTCGCCCTCCTGACCGGTGGAGTCGTCGCGATCGAAGACGGGGTCGGTTCCCGCTTCGGTCGCCGCCTGCGTGTTCTCCCCCTCGAGTCGAACCACGTCCGCAGTCACCTCGCGGACGACGGCCCCGCCGATCGGAACGATATTGTCGGTATCGGCGTTCCAGTCGAGGATGGCTTTGATCGAGTCCGTCGCACCCGACTCGAGTTCGACGTACGCCGTCTCGTCGCCGGTCATCGTGACGACCCCGATGGGCTCACCGGCGGCCGTCTCGACCCGTTTGCCGACGTCGGCGTCGGTAAATCGCGAGTACATGGGCGAACGTAGAGTCATCCGCTCAAAGCGTGTGGTGCCTGCACAGGCCAGCGACTCCACCCCGACGGTTCGGCCGTCACGAAACGACACCTGAGGCGGGTTACGATTCGGATTTGGCTTTCACTTCCGAGTGAGAGACACCAGTCGCCAATCCGAACCGTATGGCTAGGGATCGTTCTCCGTCGAGTCCTCGCGTGCCGAGTCGAGACGGTCGTGGAACGCGAACGGTTCGGTGAGGCTAGCTTCGAGCGCGGCGAGACACTGTTCGACGGAGTACGTCCGCTCGCCGTCCGAGCACGGAGCAATACAACGGAGTTCCTCGCCCTCGTAGACGGCCAGACAGGCGATCGGGACCCGAATCCGGACGGTCGATCGGGAGCCGGATATCGAAGTGATCTCGCGTCGATCGAGCCCGGCTCGAGCGCGTATCCCTCGTCGGACGCCCACGTCCGAAACGCTTTCACAGTAAGCGAAACCGACGGGCCGGAATCGCCGAGCTCTTCGACGGCGGGCGTCACGCAGCTCCAGGTTTCGACCGCCGCCTCGGCGATGCCATCGGCTTCGAGCCGACGGACCCGTTCGGCGAGCTCTCTGAGTCGCTGGACGGTGTCCGGCGACGCCCGGTGGCGGAGATAGAGTACGGCCCGTATTGATGGTGAGTGCGCTGTCGGGTCGGTCATTGGGAGGAGAAGCGACGTGTGCGTATCCGCCTCTCACCTCACTCTCCCACCGTCCGATCCAATAAAACCGACATTGTGTAATCGATCTATTGATTTCGGCCGATCCCGGTCCGACAGACACGGCTACTGCTCGAGACCCACCCGCTCAGCGCTGCTCCAGATCGGCCGCCTTCTCGAGTTCGGTGCGTAACGTCGTCGAATCGAACTCGTGATCGGGGCGGAGGCGGACGAAATCGAGGAATCGGCGGGCGGAGAGTAGCTCCTCGGATTCGTAGACCGCCGCAGCCGCCGTGACGGCGTCTCGAGCGCCGATCCGTGGCTCGAGGACGGCCAGCGCACAGGCCAGATCGTAGGCAGTGGTCTCGGCCACGCGGTCGTCGTGGACGTTGGTGGCGTCGATGAAGTAGAACTCGTCCTCACACAGCAGGATGTTCTCGGCGCGCAGGTCGCCGTGGGCCATCCCGTGGTCGCGGAGGGTGGCCAGCATCGTGAACAGTTCCGGCGCCCGTTCGGCGACGAGCCAGTTGGGCGCGTCGTCCAGCGACCGGAACTCCGGCAGATACTCGAGGACGAGCACGCCCAGCCCGTTGACCTCGAAGGCCTCGATCGGCTGGGGCGCGTTGATACCGATTTCGCGCATCCGCTCGGTCGCCTCGTACTCGTGTTCGACCATCTGCCGCGGCGTGTCGAACCGGCCGAAGAAGCCGCCGGTACCCGCGGACACCGCACCGACGTTCCGGCCCGTCGTCAACACCGCGTGGACGAGCGCGTTCTGTCGGGAGACGATCTTCACGAACCACCGCTCGTCGATGACACAGGGCGTCGACAGCCAGTTGTCGGCCTCGAGAAACTCCACGCGAACCTCCTCGCGGTCGTACCGATCCGCCAGCGTCCGGATCACGCGCTCGAGGCGATCCCACTCGACGCTCCCTCGTGCGAGCCGGCGGATGTCCATACATCGGATGTGGGTGCTCTGGTGTTAAATGCGTCCCGAACTGTCGTCGATGAGACGTGTCCAGCAGCAATGTTTCCACCGGGCGCCCGTTGGCAGCCGATCGGGTCGTTGCGGCCGCAAAGCGGCGCCGGAGCAGTATTATTATCAACAGTGCAATGAAATGTATAGACAATGGATGCGATCGACAATCTCAGCGACGCGCTCGAGACGACTCGGAACTTCCTGACACCGGTTAGTCTGGGACTGTGGATCAAACTCGCGGTCATCGTCTTCTTCGTGAGTTCCTTCGGAATGGGGGGACCGACGGCCCCCGGCGGAGACGTCGGCACGTTCGCCGACGAGCCGACGTTCGAAGAAGAGACGCCCACCGAAGTCGAAGAGTTCGAGGACGACGTACCGGTCGAAGAGATACTGCTGTTGCTGTTGATCGTCGGCGGGATCGTGCTGTTCCTCTGGCTGCTGTACGCGATCATCAGCGCCGTCATGCAGTTCGTCTTCGTCGAGTCGTTACGATCGACCGAGGTTCACGTACGGCGGTACTTCAAGGCGAACCTCGGGAACGGGCTCCGACTGTTCCTGTTTAGAGTCGGTCTGTTGCTCGTCGCCGGGACCCTCGGAGCCGCCCCCGCAGCGGTGCTCTGGCTTCAGGGCGGCTTTGACACGCTCTCGAACGCTCTCATCGGACTGTACGCGCTGTACGGAATCGGACTGTATCTCGTCTACTCGCTCGTCCGCCGCTTCACCGACGAGTTCGTCGCGCCGGTCATGCTGCTCGAGGATCGCGGCGTTCTCAACGGGTGGAGCCGGTTCTGGCCGACGATTACGGGCCACTGGACGGAGTACGTGGTCTACCTCGTGCTGGCCTGGATCCTCTCGCTCGCGATCGCAATCGCCGCCACGTTCGTGATGATGTTCGGAATTCTCGCGTTGCTCATCCCGTTCGGCATCGTGATCGCCCTGCTGGTGGTTTTCGCCGGTGAGATCGGCGTGATTCTGTCGGTACTGGTCGGTATCGTCGCGTTGCTGACCATCCTGCTGTTCGTCGCGCTCGTCTGGACACCGATCGCGACCTACTTCCAGTACTACGCGCTGTTGTTGCTCGGCGATACGAACACTGAACTCGACCTCATCCCCGATCAGCGCGCCGCGGTGCGCTCCGACGGCGGCGAACTGGCCGGCCGAGGCGACACGTGGGACGGCGACGCTCGAGACGACCGCGAGCGGACGGACCGCGACGAGGACCGATCGACCGACGACGGCCGCGAGTGGGACGACAGTTCCGATCCGTGGAGCGACGCGGAGGAGACGGACGACTCGGATCCGTGGGACGACTCGAGCGAGTCCGACGGCCGCGACGACGATCGGGACGACGACCGCGGCTGGTAACGCAAGCGGGCGAACCGGCGCCGACTCGAGCGTTCGACATGGAGTCGACCTGGGTCCCCTCTCACGGCGAACTCGGTCGGTGCGTTTATTCCATCCCTCGGCAAGTATTGCGTATGGACACCGAGTTACCCGACGAACACCGGATGATCCGGGAGACCGTCAGGGACTTCTGCGAGACCGAGATCGAACCGATCGCTCAGGAGATCGAGGACGAACACCGGTTCCCGGCGGAGATCTTCGAGCAACTCGCGGACCTGGATATGATGGGCGTTCCGATCGACGAGGCCTACGGCGGTCTCGGCGGCGATACGCTCATGTACGCGCTGGTCGCCGAAGAACTCGGCCGAGTGTCCGGGTCGATCGGACTCTCCTACGTCGCCCACACGTCGCTCGCGTCGAAACCGATCGAGCAGTTCGGCACTGACGCCCAGAAGGAACGCTGGCTGCGCCCGCTCGCCGAGGGCGAGTATCTCGGCGGATGGGCGCTAACCGAACCGGAAAGCGGGTCCGACGCGTCGGATATGAACACCACGGCGGAGAAGGCGGGCGACGAGTGGGTGCTGAACGGCACCAAGCAGTTCATCACCAACGCCTCCGAGGCCGGTTCGATTCTCGTCAAGGCCGTCACGGACCCTGACGCGGGCTACGACGGTATCTCGACGTTCATCGTCGATCCTCGCGAGGACGACGGCTTCGAGGTGAGTACGATCTGGGAGAAGATGGGGCTGAACGCCTCGCCGACCTGTGAGATTCGCCTCGAGGACGTCCGGCTCCCCGAAGACCGCCTCCTCGGCGAGGAAGGCGAGGGCTGGAACCAGACGAAGAAGACGCTCGACGGCGGCCGCATCTCGATCGCCGCGCTCTCGACGGGGCTCGCTCAGGGAGCCTACGACCACGCGAAGACCTACAGCAAGGAGCGCGAGCAGTTCGGCCAGCCCATCTCGAAGTTCGACGCCATCCGGGACAAGATCGTCGACATGCACCGGAAGACCGAACGGGCCCGACTGCTCACTCACCGCGCCGCTCGCACCTACGACAGGGGCGACCCCGTCACTCGCGAGTCGGCCCTCGCGAAACTCGACGCCAGCGAGGCCGCCCGCGAGGTCGCCGAAGACGCCGTCCAGGTACTCGGCGGCTACGGCTACACCACCGACTTCGCACCCCAGCGGTTCTACCGGGACGCGAAGTTGATGGAAATCGGCGAGGGAACGAGCGAGATACAGCACCTCGTGATCGGTCGCGAGTTGGGACTGTAGCGCCGTCCGTGGAACCGTGAGGTACGCACTCCTCGGTCTCGTCCTCGTCGGCCTCGGCGTCGCCGGCATCCGATACGCACCGGCCATCGTCGCCGCTCAGCACCGACAGGGGATGGCACCGCTCGCCGACGACGACCGTGCCGACCTCGAGGACGCCGACAGAGTTCGGGCCACGAAAGGAACGGGTGCCGTCCTCGTCGCCGTCGGACTCGTCACTTTCGCGTACGGGTTCGGCATCGTCTGAGCGACGAACCGAGAACCGGCGACGCGGGCGCGTATCGAATCGACCGATTACTCGAGGGTTCCGAGGACCCCGCCGTCGTCGTCCTCATCGCCGTCGTCGTCACCGTTCTCACTGTCGTTACCATCGTCACCGCTCTCGTCGTTTTCGTTCTCGTCGCTCTCGTCGCCGGTCCCTTCGTCGTCCCCGTCATCGTTCGTATCGATATCGGCGGTCATCCCGTTCATGAGCGCGAGGACGTTCTCCTCTTCTTGCCCGCGGAGTTCCTGCGGATAGACCCCGATGGTCACGAGCAGGTCGTCGTCTTCCGTCTCGACGGCCTCGCTGACGTGAACGTCGACCGTGAACTCGTGGCCGTCGAACGTCGCGTCGGCGTCGAACCGCGAGCGGGTCGTTTCAGACCCGAGAACGGTGATCTCGTCGTCTTCTTCGCGGGAGATGTTGCTGATATCGTCGTAGTTCTCCTCGACTAACTCGATGAGTTCCTCGGTCGTCATGTCTTCGACGGGGTTGACGTTCCGCCCGGCGATGCCGATCTGTGGCGTTGTGAGCGCGATGAAGACCGCTGCGCGCTGGCTGACGAGTGGCCCGATGCTCACCTCTTTCTCGTGTTCGGTCAGGTAATTCGTGACGGAGATCGTCTCCGTGGCGGCGCTAACGCCGACCTCCTCTTCGACGACGATATCGTCGATCGCCGTCTGGGCGTATCCCGTCTCGTCACGGACGCTCGCGGCGACGCCGACCGGTGACGATTCGTGTTCGTCCATGCCGACCAGGCCCAGACACCCGGAGAGGCTCGCGAGTCCCGCAGCACCGAGTCCGCCGAGTACCGTTCTGCGTTTCATTGTCCCACCAATCACTGTCCGGTTGCTAAATGTTTATTGGATCTGTGACTGTCTGTCGCGTCGATAACACGTACAGCCCCGCTGCTTCGGCGATCACTATCGTCGGAATCGGCCCAGAACGAGCGACACGAGCGACGTGCCGGAGCATCGGTCGATTCGACGGCGGTGCGATCGCGTCAGATAGAGGACGAGGATGTATCCGAGAACCGCGAAGACGGTCGCGACGAGGAGATTGCCGACCAACAGCTGCTTGACCGCGGTCCACGCGGACTCGGTCGTCGTGCCGTCGCGCGAACCCACCGAATCCGACCTGAGCACGAACGCACCGATCTGGAAGCTCGCGAGGTAGACACCCGGTTTCACGAACGGGTTGAGCACGGCGACGGACGCAAATAACGCTGGTTTACTCATCCACGACCAGATCGAGACCAGGACGAAAAATAGCCCGATTCCGAGTCCACCGGTCGGCATGGCCGTGATGAAGACGCCGATCGCGAAGCTCGCAGCAACCTGGTGCGGGGTGTGCTCCTCGCGGAAGGCCGCGAGGAGTTGGCCACGAACGCGATCACGATAGTCGGCGAGCCGTTCGCGTACCATTCGCTCTGTGCGTCGGTCGCCAGCAACCGCCAAAAAGATACCGAGTTACGGCGTGAATGCGCGGGGTGTAGTAGTCGTGTACAAACGATGAATACGGAAACAACTGATCCGTAATACCTCGAAAATCGATCGAATCGAACGGGTATCAGGCCGTTCCGAACCTCGAGCGACTTACGGGAACGTGCCGGCTTCCTCGAACGACTCGGCGACCCGCCGAATCGCCACCACGTAGGCCGCGGTCCGGGGGTTATCGAGGTCGTACTCCTCGAGCGTCGCGACGAGGGCGTCGAACGCGTCGACGATGATCTCCTCGAGTTCCTCGTTGACCCGCTGTTCGGTCCAGTAGAAGCGCTGGCGGTTCTGCACCCACTCGAAGTAACTGACGGTCACACCGCCGGCGTTGGCGAGGATGTCCGGAATGACGAAGACGTCTTTCTCCTCGAGCGTCGCGTCGGCCTCGGGCGTCAACGGCCCGTTGGCGGCCTCGGAGATGACGTCCGCCTGCACGTCTTCGGCGAGGTCGGCGTCGATGGCGTTCTCGAGGGCGGCCGGAATCAGCAGATCGACGTCCAGCGTCAGAACGTCTTCGTTCGTCAGTTCCTCCTCGCCCTCCTCGTAGCCGACGACGCTACCGGTCTCGTTCTTGTGGTCTTTGGCCGCGACCGGATCGAGTCCGGACTGGTTGTAGATGCCGCCGCTCGAGTCGCTGACCGCGACGACGGTCGCACCCATGCGGTCGATCAGCTTCGCGGCGATCCAGCCGGCATTACCGTAGCCCTGAACGGCGACGGTCGCGCCCTCGAGATCCTTGTCGAGATAGTCGAACGCCTCGCGGGCGGTGAGCACCGTCGACCGGCCGGTCGCTTCGACGCGGCCCTCGCTGCCGCCGCTGGCGATGTTCTTGCCCGTGATGACTCCCGGCTCGGTGGTGTTCTCCAGGGCCTCGTAGGTGTCTTTGATCCAGTTCATCTCCCGCTGACCCGTGTTCACGTCGGGCGCGGGGATGTCGCGGTCCTCGCCGATCAGCGGGCGCAGTTCCTTCGCGAAGGAGCGAGTGACGCGCTCGAGTTCGGCCTCCGAGTAGTCGTCGGGGTCGATGATGATCCCTCCTTTCCCGCCGCCGAGCGGAATGCCGACGATTGCGGTCTTGTAGGTCATCCAGCCGGACAGCGCCTTCACTTCGTCGCGGGAGACCTGCGGGTGATAGCGAATGCCGCCTTTGTACGGTCCGCGGTCGTTGTTGAACTGCGATCGGAACGCTTTGAATCGCTCGAGGTCACCGTCGTCGGTCTCGATCGTGAGGTTGGTCTCGAGCACGCGCTCGGGATGTTTGAGCCGCTCGATTACGTCGTCGCCGATTTCGAGGTGGGCTGCAGCCTCGTCGATCTGTGACTGCAGGCTTTCGAATGGATTCACGCCCTCGGTCATATTGGCCTCTTTTTCGGTCGGGAGGATAAGCGTAGCGAATATCTATCATGGTGTACAGTGCCCTGTCAATCCAGGCTCTCGATACGTCCTTTTATACTGGTCGGACGGTCACTTTTCTCCGCTCGCTGCCGCCGTCCGATTCCGGATTTGTTCAGGGAGGGCGCGCCTGCGAGCCGTATGGCCGTCGCCGAGCCACGAGTGACGGGATCCGTAGGTCAACAGCGTGCGCCGTGGACCCAACGTTGATTCGGGAGCGGGGGGTCGACGGACACCCCTCGTTCAGAGTGAAACGGCTCGAGCGGGTGGTGGGGTGTCCCGACGGCCTCCGATCTGCGATACTCGATAGGGGGAGACCCGTCGTTCAGAGTGAAACGAGGACGGCGGGACGGGTCGGTCTGTGAGTGTGGATTTGGAACGGTGGGAGCGGTGACGGACGACACCGGATGGGACGACCTCGAAAGCGGTAATCCGAGGTCGGTATCCGATTCACATCACGAGAGACGCCGTCGAGTACTACCCTCTAGGTGGGTCTCGTCAGTTTGGGAGCAACCAGAGCGGATATTCCGGGCTGGTGAAAAGACTCACCCGCTTCTTCGTTCACTCCGGCGGATGGTGATGAACGTGTAGGGACGAGCGTTCGAACAGTGCCGTGGATCCGTTCTATCGGTTCAGGAACCTTTCACTCTGAACTGGGGGTGGGGCTCGAGGCGGGTCCGTCGTCGAGTCGTCTCACGGCAACCGACGCGATGGACCGGGACCCACACACCCAATTCAGAGTGAAAGCGCGTCAGTAGCCGTGGCCGGTGGGAGGTGACACGAACAGAGCGGCTACCCACAGGGGATGATGGTTTCAAGATAGTAGTTCAAGGAAACTATTACCGGCACCACAACATACAATACTACTATACTAGCTAGACGAATATCGATCGAAGAAGATAGATGCGAAGAATACCGTGTATGGGTGGGATACGGTGCGTCTCCTTCCCAGCCAGTGGGTGGCCGTTCCGATTTGTCCCGTCTCTGAACTGCTTTTCAGTCTGTAACGATCCTGAGCGTCTTTCCGATCCGTAACGACCTTGAGCGTCTTTCCGGTCTGTACCGTCCCTGAACGACTGCATCGTTTCGCATCTCTCTTCCGGGACTCCGCTCCGTCGGCTCTCGTACCGACCACTTCTGCTCCCGGCTTTCACTCTGAACGAGGGGTGTGGGTGTTCTGATCACGACCGTCGGGAGTGGAAGCGACTCGGTTCGCTATCTGGACCGGTCTCGATACCGGTTCAGTCTGAATCCGGGACATAGCCGCCTCGAGTAGAAACGGCCGAATTGTCGCCCACCACTACAGCTACCGGCCGGCTATCAGTCTGAACTACCTTCCATAGTTTTATTATGTCCGTCTTCGAGGACGGAGGTATGGCTGATCAGGCTGGGGACCCGCTCTTCCACTCTCACGATCCCGTCTTCAATCGGAAGGAACTCCTCCACGTCGGTCACGTTCCCGACGAGGACCGTATCGTCGGCCGGGACGACGAGATCGAATCCGTCGCGGCCGAAGTCGGTGCGATTACGCGCGGCGATCCGCCGAACAACGTGATGATCTACGGCAAGACCGGCACCGGAAAGAGTCTCATCTCCCGACACGTGGCTACGCGAGCGCAGAACGCCGCCCGAACCAACGAGATCGACTGCGGCGTCCTCTACGTCGATTGCTCCGAGGCGAACACGGAGACGCGCGCGACGCGTCAGTTAGCGCTCAGTTTGAAGGAACAAACCGGCTATCAGGGGAGTATTCCCGTCCGGGGGGTCGGAACCATGGAGTACTACCAGCACATCTGGGAGATTCTCGAGCAGTTTTTCGACTCGATCATCGTCATCCTCGACGAGATCGATAAACTGGACAACAGCAACATCTTGATGCAACTCTCCCGCGCCCGGGAAGCCCAGAAGACGGACGCCTACATCGGCGTGATCGGCATCAGTAACAAGGTCAAGTACCGGGAGACGCTCGACGAACGCATCGACAGCAGTTTCGGGCATCGCGAGCTGTTCTTCCATCCCTACGACGCCTCCCAACTCAGAGAGATCATGCGCAACCGCGAGGACGCGTTCCAGCCCGACGTCCTGGAGGACGGGACGATCGAACTCTGTGCGGCGCTGGCCGCGAAGAAACACGGCGACGCCCGAAAGGCGATCGAGATCCTCAAAGAAGCCGGCGAACTCGCTCGCCGCACCGGTTCGGAGACCGTCTCGGAGGACCACATCCAGCAGGCTCAGGAGGTCGCCGAGATCAACCGGATCGAGGAACTCACGAGTGGCGCGACGGTCCACGCGAAACTCGCGCTGTACGCGCTGGCGAGTCGCATCATCACCGGCGACCGCGAGACGTACAAGACCCGGGAGGTCTACGAGCGCTACGTCGGCATCTGCGAACTGGTCGCCACCGATCCGATCACCGAGAACGGGCTGTATCGACAGCTCAAGGAACAGGCCTTCCTCGGCGTCATCGAGTCCGAGAAGACCGGCGGCGGTCGTTCCCAGAGGAGCTATCTCCTGCACCGGCTCGTCACCGATCCGAAACACATCGTGAAGGCCGTTCGACGGGATTCCTCGCTCGAGGATCTCCCGACGTACGATCGGCTCTCGGGTACCGAGAGTCCGTCGAGAGCGCACGACGCCGATCTCTCCTCCTTTTCCTGAGCCGGCTCCGAGCGATTCCGACCCGACGGTCCACCCCACCCACGACCGCGCTTTCACTCTGAACGAGGGGTGGGGGACCGAAACCGACGCCGCTCGGGGCGGGTCTTCAGGGCGGACGGGCCAGCCGGCAGCCAACCCGCGGGATCTCGGTCAGTAGCCGGGACGGCGTACCGAGACGTCGAGTACCGGCTCGAGGCCGCCGAAACCGGGAACGACGCGAAAGACGAACAGCAGGTAGTACAGCGACACGGCGACGAGCACGAGTCCGACGACCCGGTTGATCGGCGTACTGTATCGCGCGAGCGTCCGGGTAACGCGGCGACTGTACGGTTGCGAGAGGAGTGCGAACGCCAGCAGCGGCGTGCCGATCCCCAGGCCGAACGCGAGAAAACCGAGCATGACCTCGAGGTGGGAGTCGAACGCGGGGAACGCGACCGTCGACCGGCTGAAAAACAACGCGATCAGTCCGGGGTTACAGGGGATGACGATCCCGCCGAAAAAGAAGCCGTATCCGAACGCGGACAGCGTCGGATACCGGGAGTGCGGCGGTTCGACCGACGGCAGCCGAGAGAACGCGGTCGGGGCGACGAGGAGCACCGTCCCGACGACGGCCAGTACCCCGAACGCGATCGGCGAAACGCGATCGACCGCGTTCGTGACGCTCGTGCCGAAGACCGCGGTCCAGAGAAGCCCGACGGTCATCATGAACGCGATCACGCCCGCGACGACGAGCGCGCCGAGCACGCCGACGGGCGGGCTACGATCGCGCTCACCGGTCGTCGCCAGGTACGCGATGAAACCCGGGTAGAGCGGAATCACGCACGCCGCGGTCAGGGGCGTCGCGAGCCCGAGCAGAAAGAACTCGAGCAACGCGGCGGCCGTCGACGTCATCGTGGGACTCGTCGCCACGCGAACGGGGCGATAGCGAGTCGGAACCGAGCCGACGACGAACGACGGCCGTGCATGGTGAGCAGACGGCCGTACATGGTGAGCAGACGGCCGTACAGATGGTCAGCAGACATCCTCGATCACCGATTCGAGTTCGGTGGCGTCGACGATCTTTCCGACCCGATACGTCTCGCCGTTCGGACAGACGACGACTATCGGCGAGGCCGAACTGCTGTTCATCTCCCGGCCGAAGTCCGAAACCAGGCTTCTCGTCATCGCCTCCGAGGAGACGCCGAATCGCCACTCGAAGCCGTCTTCGTCGGCGTAGCTTCGCAGGTCGTCCGAACTGACGTGCGGATCGATCGTCAGATCGACGATTTCGACGTCCGCGGAGGTGGCCGTGGTGAATTCGTCGAACTCGTAGTGCTGACTGTGACAGACCGCGCAGCCGATCGTGAACCGGTGTACCACGACCGGCTGATCGAAGTCGCCGATGGTGAACTCGTCGCCGGTCAGTTCGTCGGTCACCGTCGTGGTCAGCCAGGTGGCACTCTCGTCGACGTCGACCGCTTCGGGTTCGACGGGGGACTCGTCGTCCTCGTCGCCGTCATCGTCACCCGTACAGCCCGCGAGTGCGGCCAGCGAACCGGCGCCGATCGAAGCGAGGACCGTCCGTCGGTCGAGCGTGCTGCGGCCAGTCGAAGTCATCGTTCGAATGTTGGGCCTCCGGATTACAATGGTTCTGGTGTGACTTTCGATTCGGGGCCGACGAGTTCGGTTCGAGACGTCCGTGTCGCATCGGCTACCACCGGGTTCAGACACTCGAACTCCGGATCGATACTCGATCGGTACTCCGAACCCGAGCCGACACGCGATCGGTACACCGGTGCTGCCCTCGCTACGGCCAGAGCCCGCGCGTCTCGTGGGCGTCGGCGATCCGCTCGAGCGCCACGATGTACGTCGCGTCGCGCCAGGTCACGTCCCGCGCCTCGTACTCCTTTCGAACGGCGTTCCAGGCACGGAGCATCTCGGTCTCGAGTTCCTCGTTGACGCGCTCGAGACGCCACTTCCGGCGGTTGATGTCCTGCAGCCACTCGAAGTAACTGACCGTGACACCGCCGGCGTTGGCGACGATGTCCGGAATCACGTGAATTCCGCGCTCTTCGAAGATCTCGTCGGCGCTCGAGGTCGTCGGCCCGTTGGCCCCCTCGACGATCATGTCTGCGCTGACGTCGCTGGCGTTCTCGGCGGTCAGGACGTTCCCGATCGCGGCGGGAATGAGCACGTCGACGTCCAACTCGAGGAGTTCGTCGTTCGTGAGCGTCTCGGGTGCGTCGTAGCCGGAGACCATCCCCGGCGTCTCGTCGTGATCCTCGACGTCGTTGGTGTCGAGGCCGTCGGGATCGTAGATGGCACCGTTCACGTCCGAAACGGCGACGACGGAGGTTCCGAGTTCGTCGAGATACCGGGCGGCGTTGGCTCCGACGCTGCCGAAGCCCTGAACGGCGACGGTGGTCTCCTCGCGATCCCAGTCGTAGTAGTCCATCGCCTCGCGCGTAATGATGCCGACGCTGCGACCGGGTGCCTCCTCGCGGCCGTAGGAACCGCCGACGATGGGGGGTTTGCCGGTGACTACGCCCGGCGTCGTCTCGCCTTCCTGCATCGAGTAGGCGTCCATGAACCAGGCCATCGTCTGCGGGCCGGTCCCCATGTCGGGCGCGGGGATGTCCTCCATCGGGCCGATAACGGGGCGAAGTTCCTCCGCGAAGCGACGGGTGAGTCGCTCCTTCTCGTCGTTACTGAGTTCCTTCGGATTGACGACGACGCCGCCTTTGCCGCCGCCGAAGGGGATGTCCATCACGGCGCACTTCCAGGTCATCCACATCGACAGCCCGACGCACTCCTCCTCGCTCACGTCGGGGTGGTAGCGCAACCCGCCCTTGTACGGCCCGCGAACGCTGTCGTGGTGGGCGCGATACCCCGTGTACATCTCTCTGGAACCGTCGTCGCGCTCCAGCGGCACCGTGACGCGATAGACGCTCGTCGGGTGTCGCAGTCGTTCGACGACGCCCGCATCGACGTCGAGGTGGGCGGCCGCCCGCTCGAGTTGGCGGCGGGCCGTTTCGACGGCGCTCTCCGATTCCTCCGGCTTCGCTGTTGCGTCTGAGACAGTCATCGGATTCGTGAGTCCGTCTACGTCGCGGCCGCGGAAGTACGTCGGCTTGCCAACGCATCCCCTCCCCGGTCGGGTGCTCGTGACCGTCGACCGAGCCACTCGAGACGCTCCTTCCATAGCCACCCCTGCGTTTGAAGCGCCTCCCCGTGGTCGAAGCTGCCATGTCCATCGAGAGCCAGAATCCGGCGACCGGCGAGGTAGTCGACACCTTCGACGAGACGTCGGCCGAGGACCGCGAGGAGCACCTCGAGCGCGCGACGGAGACCTTCGAGGAGTGGCGAGAGACGCCGGTCGAGCATCGCCAACAACTGCTGTCGACGGCAGCCGACGTCCTCCGGGACGGTGCCGAGGAGTACGCCCAACTGATGACCGAGGAGATGGGTAAGCCCATCGGGCAAGCCCGCGACGAGGTCGAGAAGTGCGCGTGGGTCTGTGAGTACTACGCGGAACACGCCGCCGAGTTCCTGGCGGACGACGTCGTCGCCGGCGAACCCGACGCGCGCACGCTCGTCGCCTACCAGCCGCTGGGGCCGATTCTGGCCATCATGCCGTGGAACTTCCCGTTCTGGCAGGTGTTTCGATTCGCCGCGCCGAACCTCGCGGCGGGCAACGTCGGCCTCTTGAAACACGCCTCGAACGTTCCCGGGTGTGCGAAAGCGATCGAGGAGATCTTCCGGGAGGCCGGGTTCCCGGAGGGTGCCTTCACCTCGCTGCTCATCGGCTCCGACGAGATCGACGACGTGATCGCGGACGATCGAATTCAGGGCGTCACGCTCACCGGCAGCGACGGTGCGGGCCGCGCGGTGGCCGAAACCGCCGGGAGCGAACTCAAGAAAAACGTCCTCGAACTCGGCGGCAGCGACCCCTTCGTCGTCCTCGAGGACGCGCCGATGGAGAAAACGGTCGAGACGGCAGTCCAGGCCCGTCTGATCAACTCCGGCCAATCCTGTATCGCGGCGAAGCGGTTTATCGTGGTCGACGACGTCTACGACGAGTTCGTCGACCGCTTTGTCGAGGCGATGGACGAACAGACCGTCGGCGATCCGAGCGACGAGGACACCGACCTCGGCCCGCAGGCCCGCGAGGACCTCATGGAGGAACTCCACGGCCAGGTCGAGGAGACTCTCGAGGCCGGCGGCGACTGCCGACTCGGCGGCGAACCGATGGACCGCGACGGCGCGTTCTACCCACCGACCGTGCTGACGGACGTCCCCGACGACGCCCCGGCGGATCGCGAAGAACTGTTCGGCCCGGTCGCGTCGATCTTTCGCGTGCCCGACGAGGACGCCGCGATCGAGAAAGCCAACGACACCCGATTCGGTCTCGGCGCGAGCGTCTGGACGGCGGACCTCGAGCGCGGCGAACGGGTCGCTCGCCGGTTCGAGTCGGGACTCGCGTTCGTGAACGAACTCGTCAAATCCGACCCTCGATTACCCTTCGGCGGCGTGAAGGACTCCGGCTACGGTCGCGAACTCGCGCGCGACGGGATCCGGGAGTTCGTGAACGCGAAGACGATCTGGGTGCAACGCGACGCCGGCGAGGAGACGGAGATGGTGGAGTGACGCGCTGCTCGGTTCCGCGAGCCTTCAGAGCCCCCACGGATACGTTTCCGGCGGCGTCTCTCCGCCCTCGAGTCCCAGCGGGTGGAGCGATTCGGTCTGATCGACGTGGACGAACGCGTCGTACCGATCCGGGAGCACCGTCCGAACGTAGTTACCGCCCTCGTATTCGGGGTCGTAGACGACGCCGATCGCGCGGTGGCCGCGCGGGTCCGCGAGCGGATCCTCGTCGTCGGCAGTTCCGTATCCGCGATCGAACCGGACGATCGCGTCCTCGAGATCGCTCCGGTGAAAGACGGCCTCGAGACTTCCCGTTTTCGCCTCGGGTACCCGTATCCGCTCCATCGACGCACCCCACTCGTCGCCAGCGATGACGGAGCCGCGGTGGGAGCCGAAGCCGACGCACGCGACGTCCGAATCGTCGGCGCAGATCTCCTCGCGGGCGAGTTGCCCGAGGTTGAGTTTGCCGCGATCTCGCATGGTCGTCGCGCGAGCGTCGCCGACGTGGGTGTTGTGCGCCCAGACGATCCCCGGTCCGTCGTGGAACTCGAGCAGGCGCTCGAGGCTCTCGCTCATGTGTCGATCGCGGACGTTCCAGGACTCGCTGCCGCCGCGGGCCATCTCGCGGTAATACGATTCCGCGTTCTTCGCGACGAGTGCGTTCTGTTCGGCGGCGAAATCGGAGAGCGGATCGTCGTCGCCGTCTTCCGCACTTTGCCCCGCCGCGTCCGTCCGTTGCTCCGCGACGTCCTCGCGAAGCGATCGCAACACCTCGAGAACCTCGTCCTCGCAGTCCTCCGGCACGAGTCGGATCGATTGGGCGTACTCGCGGGCGTCCTCGCCGTACGGTTCGAAGCAGTGGTAGGCGTCTCGCGCACGGGCCGCGAGTTCGGGGTCGAGGTCCTCGAGGTAGTCGATGACGGCGGCCATCGACTCGTAGAGGCTGTAGACGTCGAGACCGTAGAAGCCCACGCGCTCGCCCCGCTCGCGGTCGGCGTTGCGGTCGGCCAGCCAGTCCAGAAACTCGACGACCTCCCGGTTGGCCCACATCCACGTCGGCCAGCGCTCGAACGACTCGAGGACGTTTCGGGCACTATCAGCGTCAGATCGGCCCGTAACGTACTCCGTCACGTCGAAACAGTCGGTCCAGTCGCCCTCGACGGCGACGAATTCGAACCCGTGATCGGCGAGCAACCGCGCCGAAATCTCGGCGCGAAGGCGGTAGTACTCCGAGGTACCGTGGGACGCCTCGCCCAGCAACACCACGTCGGCGTCGGCGATTCCGTCGACGAGGTCCTCGAGGCCGTCTCGAAGCGCCGTCCCGCGGTCGGTAATGGCGGCCGCCACCCGATCCGGATCGCTCGATCGGTCCGTCCCTGCGATTCGCTGTCCGGTCACGTGACTCACCTCGTCGCTGGTCCGGTCCGAAGCGGCTTCGATATGTGCCTTGCGCTCGTCGGGCACGCGGTGACGGTTACCGCGACCGATTTCGATACAGACCGACCGCCGCCGCGGTGATCATCGCGGCGAGAAACGTTCCGGCGAAAAACAGCACGGTGAGAACCTGTTCGCGATTCGTGGCCGGAGCCGAGTCCGCTTCTCGAGCGTCACCGCCGGACGCGTCGGCCTCGATTCCTCCGTCGGAACCCTCGGCGCTCGTCGAACCGTCGGGGTCGGTATCGTCCGCTCCAGCAGGCTCGTCTTCGTCGCTCCGCTCGTCGTCACCGTCCGTCTCGTCATCGCTGCCCTCGCCGTCCTCTTCCGCGCTCTCGTCGTCCCCGTTTTCATCCGCGTCGCTCTCCTCGTCTTCACCGTCGTCGCTCCGACCGCCGTCGGATAGCTGAACGTCCCGCGTCGTCACCCGACTCTCCGCGACGACGACGCCGGATCGTCTCGTGTTGTGGCCCTCCGCGCTCGTCTCGAGCGAGTGGCTCCCCGGCTCGAGTTCGAACGCGTAGCTGCCGTTTTCGTCGGTCGTCGTCTCGAGGTCGGTGCCGACGACGCGGACCGTCGCGCCCTCGACCGGTTCCTCGTCGGGATTCGTGACGGTCCCCTCGAGTTCCGTCGGGGCGGCGGAGAGCGTCACGTCGGTTCGGGTCCATCGTCCGGCCGAGAGGGTCTCGGTCCACGTCTTCGGTTCGTGGCCGTCCGCCTCGGCGGTGACCTCGTACTCGCCTCCCTCGAGTTCGAGACTGTAGAAGCCGTCGGCGTTGGTCCTCGCCACCTGGCCGGAGCCGTTGACGGTGACGTTCGCGGCGAAGATGGTCTCCCCGTCCTCGTCGGTGACGGTTCCGCTGAGCCGGGTGGAGTCCGTATCCAGCGCCGCACTCGAGGGACCGACGCCGACCGAGAGGAGCAACACGACGCCGATCGCCGCGGCTGTCGCGACGGCCGTGGCGGCTTCCGCATCGGTCACTCCCATTCGTATCCGATCAACTCGAGTGGCGATTCCGCCGCTCGAGACTATAGCGTATCGGACGACTCACCGCTCGATAGGCGGCGTCTCACCCTCGGGTGACGCGAACGTTCCCGCCTCGGCGAGCACCACGTTTTTATCGGCGCTGTGCGACTCCGAACCTATGTCCGGACTGTACTACGAGGAGTTCACCGTGGGGGAGACGATCGAGCACGAGCGCCGACGGACGATCTCCGAGAGCGACAACCAGCGCTTCTGCGATATGACGATGAACCAGCAGCCGCTGCATCTGGACGCGGCGTTCGCGGGCGAGACCGAGTTCGGCGAGCGACTGGTCAACGGGCTCTACACGATGTCGCTGGCCGTCGGCGTGTCGATCCCGGAGACGACCGACGGGACGATCGTCGCGAACCTCTCGTACGACGACGTCGAACACCCCCGTCCCGTCTTCCACGGCGATACGATCCGCGCCCGGTCGACGGTGACGGACAAACGCGAGACCAGCGACGGCGAGCGCGGGATCGTCACCATGCGCGTCGAGGTCTTCAATCAGGACGACCACCTCGTCTGCGAGTTCGACCGCACCGTGCTCTCGCTGAAACGCGAGCACGCGGAGGAGTGAGCGATGACGGAATCGACAGCCCCTACCGACGGCGACCGCGGCCTCGAGTGGCTCTCGCTGGACGACGACGAGTCGGTCCTCTGGGCCGGCGGCCCGGACCGGCGAACGATCGCGCCGACGGCGGCGCTCCTCGCGTTCCCGGTCCTCGCACTGCTCGTCGTCCCGTTCAACGCGGTCGCCGGACTGGTGCTGACGGCCGTGCTGGCGCTGGTCGTCGTCCCGATCGTCGGCTGGTCCGTGCTCTGGATCCGCAGCACGGACTACGTCGTGACCACCAGCGGCCTCTACGAGAAGCGGGGTATCCTCTCTCGAGACGTCAAACGGATCGACTTCGAGAAGGTGCAGAACACGTCCTACAGCCAGAGCGCGATCGGAACTCGCGTCGGCTACGGCACCGTCGAAGTCAGCTCCGCCGGCGGCTCCGGCGTCGAGATGCGCTTTCGAACCATCCCGACCCCCCGTGAGATCCAGCAACTGATCAGCAGCCGCGTCTCGCCGGCCCGGTCCGGGGCCCGGTCGACCACCGAGTCACCGACGAGCGGCGACTCGGACGACGTGCTCGAGGAGATTCTCGTCGAACTGCGAGCGATTCGGACGGCGCTGGAGGAAGGCGGGGTCACCCAAAACCGGTCGCCCGAGTCACGGTCGGGCGAATCCGAAACGGAGAGCGTCACGCTCGAGCACGATTCTAGCGACTCACAACGGTAGGCCCGGCAGGATATTTCTCCCGGCGGTCACGGAACTGGCGTCGGTCACCACTCTCAGATCGCCGTCGAGATCACGTAGAGGTTGATACAGACGGCGGCGGTCCAGGGAATCGCGAGCCCCGCGGGAACGATCGCTCGATAGGCCGTCGGAAGCATGGGTCGACAGACCAGTCCGATCCCGATCGCCACTCCTTTGAGGGCGAGCATTCCGGCCAGCCCGTAGCCGTCGATCGCACTCCGCGCGACCGGGTTCGATTCGGCCAGTCCCAGGTGGAGTCCGACGAACGTCGTCACGATGTCTCCGACCAGCGAGAGGCCGACGAGGACCCAGAAGAACCGCTCGAGAGCGACCGGCGAAATATCGACTGGCAGTTGGTAGTGCAGGTGTGCGCCGTCGGAGCTCATACTCTCCCCGCCGGAGTCGAACCGGTCGTCGGTAGCGTCGACCGTCGGGAGCGTGCCGCTCGCACGCTGCGCTTCGAGCAAACGGGGTATTGTTATGCCAGGCGTAGGCCGCTCGGCCTCGGCATTTCGGTACGGTAACCAGCATCAAACGCCGTGAAATCCGTCTCAAACAGTCACTACGATCGACTCGAAACCGACGCAGGGCCGACTCGAGGGCGGATCGAATCCGTCGACGACGCGGCCTGGGAGACGGTCGAGGCGGCTATCCGCGAACCGGCGAGACGAGCGCGGAGAAACGGCGAGCCGATCGCTCGAGAAACCGGTCACTACCAGCGGCGCTGCTCGGTATCAGAGCACGGTTCCGTGTTTCTTGTCCGGCAGGGACTTCTCGACGTCCTCGTAGAACGCGAACCGGGCGGCGAGTTCCGCGCGCAACTCGCTCGGAGGAACGATCTCGTCGATGACGACCTCGCTGGCCATCCGGTGGACGTCGATGTCCTCGCGGTACTCCTCGCGAAGTTCCCGTTCCATCCGCTCGCGCTCCTCCGGATCGTCGATCTCGGAGAGCTTGCGCGCGTAGACGGCGTTGATCGCCGCCTCGGGACCCATGATCGCGATCTCGCCGGAGGGGAGCCCGAGGACGCTCTCGGGGTCGTAAGCGGGGCCGCCCATCGCGTAGATCCCCGCTCCGTAGGCCTTCCGGACGACGACGGTCTGTTTCGGGACCGTCGCCGACGACGTCGCGTAGATCATCTTCTTGCCCTGCTCGAGGATGCCCTCCTTTTCGACCTGCGAGCCGGCCATGAATCCCGGCGTGTCACAGAGGTAGAGTAAGGGAATGTTGAACGCGTCGGACTTCCAGACGAACTCCGCGGCCTTCTCGGCGGCGTCGGGGAAGATCGCTCCGGCGCGTTGTGCGGGTTGGTTGGCCACGATTCCCACCGGTCGGCCGTCGATTCGGGCGTAGGCCGTGATGATTTCGGGCCCGTAATCGGGCCGTAACTCGAAGTAGGACCCCGAATCCACGATTCGATCGATGACGTCGGTCATGTCGTAGCCCCTGTTCGGCGATTGCGGGACGACTGAATCGATTCCGCCGGGCGATCGGGACGGCGCCGTCGGCTCCTGCCGGGGCGGCTTCTCGTCCGAGTTGTCCGGCAGGTAGGTGATCAGTTGGGCGACGAGCTCCCGGGCGTGTTCCTCGTCTTCCGCGATCAGATCGGCGGAGCCGGACTCCCGAGCGTGGACCTGCGGGCCGCCGAGTTCCTCGAGATCGATCTCTTCGCCGGTGACCATCTGGACCATCCGCGGCGAGGCGATCGCCATCGCGGACATCCCCTCGACCATGATCGTGAAGTCGGCGAAGACGGGCGTGTACGCGGCCCCGGCGATACACGGGCCGTAGAGCACGCAGACCTGCGGGACTCGCCCCGAGAGCATCGAGTGGTTGTAGTAGTACTTCCCGATCCCCTCGCGGTTCGCGAAGAAGCCGGTCTGTTGGTCGATCCGGCCGCCGGAGGAGTCCATCAGGTAGAACACCGGCCGCCCGGTCTTCAGCGCGCGCTGTTGCATCCGCAGGAACTTCTCGACGCCCTTCTTGGCCATGCTCCCGCGTTTGACGGTGTAGTCGTTGGCCATGAAGTGGACGTCCCGTCCCTCGAAAGTCGCTCCGCCGGTGATGAGTCCGTCCGCCGGCAGCCGATCGTCGGTCTCCTCGCCGGTGCCGTCGGGATGCCAGTCGTCGAACGCCGCGAACCTGCCGTCCTCGAACTGGAACGCGCTGTTCTCGCCGTCGAACCACAGCTCGAGGCGGTCCCGGACGAACAGTTTGTCCGTCTCTTCCAGTTGCTCGCGATACTTCTCGGGGCCGCCCTCGAGGATATCCTCGATCTCCGCCCGAAGCCGTCGCTCGCGGTCGGTCGGGCCGAGGTCGTCCGGCTGTCCGGTCCCTGCGGATTCGCTCGAGGGAGCGTCGGTTCCAGAGCCGGACCCGGGTTGCATCTCCCCGGACGCTCCTGAGTCTGGCGTCTCCTGAGTCGCCAGCGGCTCGTCGTCGTCACCAACGTACACCTCGACCGATTCGCCGACGTGTTCGGCCAGTGCGGCGGCGATAGCCGACGCTTCCTCGGCGGATGCCCCTGCCGCGATACGGACGTGCATGATATACGATGTGTGGGGGGACCAAAAACCGTTTTCGCCGATCGGACCCGGTTTCCCGTCGCTCCGGAACCTAGATCGGCGGCGACTCGAACGCTACAGTGGAGCCCGTGACCGACCGAGGACATCGTTCAGCAGCGATCGAACGAGTACACACAGCTGTCAGCGGGGGGAACGGCACAGAGGAGAGGAGAAAAACGGTTCGCGTCCGACCAACACTGATCGTTCGGAGCTCGCCACGAGGGATGAGGAGGATCGTGTGTCGTGGACGCGAACCGATCGGGAGTGAGTCGCACTAGTGGGCAACTGCTGCCCGCCAGTAGCTGCCTTCGTGGTCACCAGCACGAAGACAGTTATTACTGGATGGCGAACCGATACGAACGCTCGCGTTCAGTCGTACAGGTTTTATATCGGGACCGGGTTTGTGACCGCCTACGAACGTTTCGATACTGCTCCCGTTGCCGTCTACAGGTCACAAAACGCGTGATACAAAACGAGTAGCAGGTGCAGGCACAATCGGTATCGCCGATTTCGTCGTTATATTCGGGTACCATCGGCCCGCCGATGTATGTGGACATTAGCTTTAGCGTCGTGGACTGAACGCACATTGCAGACACCAGAATCGCGGTATGGAAGGCACACACACTGAGCATCTCGTTCATCGGATCGCAACGATTCGTGACCGGGTCGAGACCGGCATGGATCGTCGCGAGTTTCTTCGGACCCTCGTTACCGGCGGCTACGCGCTCGGCGTCGCCGGAGCGCTCGGCGTCGACGACTTCCTCGCGGCCGAGGACGGCGAGGTCCCCATCGTCACGGCATACGTCCGAGCCGACCCCGACGACCCGTGGTCGCTCGAGGAGCGAACGCGATCCGTTCCCGCGGAGTGGTACGCGTCCGTCCAGAAGGCCCTCGAACTGAACGAGTTGCTGTCACGAACGGCGTTTACCGGCTATCTCGGGAGCGCGGTCGTTCCCGGCTCGTACGACAGCGGAACGGCCACCGTCTCCGTCGGCATCTCGAGCGACCCGAGTTCGTTCAGAGAGACGTTCGATAGGCTCTTCGAGGACATCTCCCTCGATATCGAGACGATCGGCGACGTCGACGACATCGAGGACGGCGGCCCTCAGGATATCGAGCCGCGACTCGTCGACTCCGTCTCGAGTGACGATGTTCCGAGCGGTGTCGCCTGCGAGACGGCGGACAGCATCGCGACGCTGGGCCCCGTCATGTACGATCCCGACAGCGAACAGGAGTTCTTCGTGACCGCCGAACACGCGTTCGAAGGCGGTGCCGATCCGAGCGGCGACCGGCTCAGCCTCCCGGTCGATGGGTCCGACTCCGTCGAATTGGGGTCCGTCTCACACGCCCATCCGGCCGAGGACGTCGCCGCGATCAAGCCCGAGGGTCGGGTGCAGCCCTCGACCGCGATCGATACACCGTCGCCGTCGCGTGTGCGTGGCCAGCTCACCCGACTCGGACTCGCGGATCTCATCGCTCGTAACGAGGAACTCGAGAAGGTCGGTGCGGTGACCGGCCACACCAGGGGAAAGATTCAGGGTATCGATGCGGTCACCTGTTTCACCGACAACTTCTGTCGGCACGGCCAGATCCGCTGGGGCGGCGAGATGGATCTGACCGACGGCGACAGCGGCTCGGTGAGTTACTACTCGGATCCGCAGGGCGACGACGAAGACGTCCTCATCGCGGGATTCAACAACGCCCGCACCTGGTGGCCGGGGCAGAGCTACGTCTGGGGCGTCGGCGCCTACAGACTGACCGAGAACTACGGCTATCACTTCTAACCAACCGGATACCGATGATCACTCGACACCTACACTCCGTCCCCCGTCAACCCAATGGCAACCGATAACTCCACCAGTTCCGACCGCTCGGATCGCCCGTCAAGCGGAATCGTGAGAAACGTCGCTCGACTCGTCGGTGATCTGCTCATCGTCACCTGCTGGGTCGTGTTCCTGACGCTGATCTTTCTCGGGACGTCGTGGCCACAGTGGTCGTTTTACCTGCTGTTGCTACTCGGCATCGGCCTGTACGTCGCCCTGACGGCGACGTGGACGGGTTCGAGCGAGTAGCGTCGCCAGTAGTCGGTCGATACCGGACCGAACGGATCCACTAACCGTCGCGAACGGGTCCACCAAATCGGCTGCCCGAGACCGGCGAAAAAAGCGGACCGCGGGAATCGAGTCGCGACTACGCGAGCCGATCCTCGAGACGCTCGATCAGGTCGCCGGTGCCGACGTGGACCGGCGTTCGGTCGTGGAGGCCGTCGGGCTCGACGGACAGCAGCGACTGCACTCCGTTCGAGGAGCGACCCCCGGCGCGTTCGACGATGTAGCCGATGGGGTTCCCCTCGAACTGGAGGCGAAGTTTGCCTTCGGGCCGGGACTCGAGGCCGGGATAGCCGAAGATTCCACCGTAGGTGAGCACCTGGTTGACGTCGCCGATCATGGCGCCGCCGTACCGGAGTTTGAGCTCCCGCTCGATCTCGCGGGCGTAGCGCTGAAAGTCGTCGGGCCAGTCGGGAACGCGACCGCCGAAGCCGTAGACGACCGGATCGTCGGGAAGCCGGACGTCCCGTTCGACGACGGTCCGTTCGCCGCCGGTCAGTTCATACTCCGTGACGGACTCCTCGGTGGCGAGCACCATCGTCGTGATCGGCCCGTACAGGATGTAGCCCGCGGCGACGAGCGTCTCGCCTCGAGCGGGGAGCGCGTCGTCGTAGACGCCGAAGATCGTTCCCATCGCGTTGTTCGACTTGAGGTTCGAGGAGCCGTCCAGCGGATCGACGGCGACCGCGTAGACGTCCTCCGTCGCCGGGTCGCCGCCGCAGTCCTCGACGTCGGCTCGTTCCTCGCTCGCGTACTGACCGACGCCGTCGATGCCGGCGAGTCGGTCGCCGAGCAGGTCGTCCGCCCAGACGTCGGCTTCGACCTGCGTCTCGCCGCTGGGATTCTCCTCGTCGACGGTGCTGCGACGGCCGATGAGCCCCTGTCTGATCTCGGTCGCCGAGCGGCTGATCGTCGCGATCACGCTCTCGACGACTGGATCGGACACCGTCATCCTATTCCGTGGCCTCGAGTGCGGCGTCGGCCGTCTCTTCCTCGTAGATGACGCGCTCGAGGGCGTCGAGGATCCGCGTCGGGTTCTCTCGCTGCCAGACGTTGCGGCCGACGGCGAGACCCTTACAGCCGGCCTGTACTGCGGCTTCGACGGTCGAGAGGAAGTCGTAGTCGGAGGTCTTCGACCCGCCGCTCATGACGACGTTCATGTCGCCGGCGGCCTTGCAGGCGTGTTCCATCGCCTCGGGGCTGCCGGGGTACTTGACCTTCGCGATGTCGGCGCCGATCTCGAGTGCGATCCGGGTCGCGTAGGAGATCGTGCCGGGCTTGGTGTCGTTTTTCAGCCCCTGTCCGCGCGGGTAGGACCACATGACCATCGGCAGGTCGTGCTCGCGGGCCTGCTCCTGGGCGTCGCGGAACTCCTCGAACATCTCGACCTCGTGATTGGAACCGCTGTAGACGGTGAAGCCGACGGCGTCGGCACCGAGTTCGGCGGCGTAGTCGACCGAGCAGTTGACCGGCGAGTCGGGTTCGCCCATCCAGAGGTTCGAGGTCCCGTTGAGCTTCAACAGGAGGTTGACGTCGTCCTCGTAGCTGGGGTAGTAGCCCTCGGCGATCCCCTTCTGGACGGCCATCGCACTGACGGCGTCGTGCGTCGCCGTCTCGAACACCGTCGACGGGTCGAGCTTCTCCGGCACCTCCTCGAAGTCGACTGGACCGTGCTCTAATCCGTGATCCATCGCCAGAATCAGTGACTTACCGTCGCGTACGATCGGTGAATCGTCGATCGGAATCATCTGTAAGAGGGTCCAACAGGCCGCTATAAATCTCTGATGGTCCGGATTATCGAAATTACGTACTATCGTAGTTATCTCCGCGGTGAACCGCCCGGATTCCTCCCCGATCGTTGAAATTTACCGGGCCGAGTTTCGTCACTCGAGCAATTCCCGGGCGTTGTGTCGCCACGTCCGAACGTGAACGACGTTCAGATCGAGGACTCGAGCGACGTCGAACGCGCTGATCGTCGCCAGCCGCTCCGCCGAGCAAACGCCGGCCTCGGCCAGTTCGTCGGCGTCGTCGGGGCCGACGCCCGTCACCGCCGTCACCGGCGTCGGCCTGGGACACGGGCGCTCCGACGGCGGCTCCCGCCCGACCGTCGCGTCGGTCGCGTGTTCGTACTCGAACGCCTGCCAGTCCTCGTCGCCGCTCGCGGAGATCCACTCGCGTTCGGCCGCTCCGAGCCCGCGGACCTCGCTCGACCGACGCTCGAGGTCGCCGTCGCTCTCGAACGACCACGGCAGCGAGAACTGCCGCCGCAGCGCGTCCGCGATCGACTCGTCGACACCCGCGTCCAGCAACATCCGGTAAGAGTACTCCTTCTCCGAAACCGAATCGGGATCGATATCCGCCGTCTCGAGGGCCTCTCTGCATTCGGAGTCGGTCTCCGAACCGGTAGCGAGGGTCGATTCGCCTCCGGTTCCGTCGTCGGCTGACTCAAGCATCTCCCGTTCGTCGAACGCGAGTTCGACGCCGTCGTCGGCGTCGACGGTCTCGATGGCATCGACCTCGAGATCGACCGAGATACCGATGCCGAGGTCGACGGTTTCGGTCCGCTCGTCGCCGCTATCGCTCCCCGTCTCCACATTCCGACCCCTGACGACGTTCTTCTTACTCACACCATTCACCGAATCTGTCTGGAACTCACACGCGTTCGTCTTGAAGGTTACTCCGTTCGTTGGCGCCTCGGAGCGCGACGCCAGCCCTGTCTGAAAATTCGCGTCCGGGAGCGCCGCGTTACTGCGTGGAGCCGTCGCTCTCCGAGCCGACGCTCACTCGGTCGTGAATGTGGCCCTCACGCCGTCTCAGGTGGCGCGGTGTCCGATCGTTGGACACCGCCAGCACCTCCGCGACGATGCTGTGTGCGATCTGGTAGGGCGAACCGCCGCCGAGATCGAGACCGATCGGCGTGTACAGCGACGACAGCGCCGCCTCGTCGAACGTCGTCCCCTCGCTCTCGAACGCCTCGGTCATCTCCTGGAACCGTTCGTGTGGCCCCATCAGTCCCACGTACGGGACGGGCGAGTCCAGCAATCGTTCGATCGTCAACCGATCGTCGACGAAATTGTGCGTCATGACGACCGCGTACGTGCGGTCGTCGAGGTCGATCGCCTCGTCGATCGCCGCCGGCGACGTGGTCACCGTTTCGTCGGCGTCGGGGAACCGCTCCTCGAGGTCGACGCTTCCTCGAAAGCTGACCACGGTGACCCGAAAGTCGTTCTTCGCGGCCAGTTCGGTGACCGGCCCGACGTCGTGACCGGATCCGAAAACGACCAGCTCCGTCGGCGCCGCGAGCCCGTCGACGAACACCTCGAGTTGTTCTCCCCCAACCGAGAGTTCGACGACGTCGGCTCGTCCGCGCTCGGCGAGATCGGTCGCGGGACCCGAGAGGTCGTCGGGCCACTCCGTCGCCGGCTCACCGTCCGGCGTCGCGAGGACTCCCTCGTCGGGATGGTAGTACGCTCGATCGCCGCGAGCGAGCGGTCCGCCCTCCCCCTCGAGAACGGTGAGAACGGCCACGCTTCGACCGTCGTCGAAGGCTTCGACGGCCGGGCGATAGGCGTCGGTCAGCGGCTCCAGCAGGACGTCGATGATCCCGTTACAGCCGACGCCGAGGCCCCAGACGTCGTCGTCGTCCTCCATCAGATCGTACGTCACCAGCTCCGGACGGCCGCGGTCCCGAACCGACTCCGCCGCGACGAGGAGCTCGTCCTCGAGGCAGCCGGCCGTAATGCTGCCGACGCCGTCGCCCGCTTCGTCGAGGAGCATCTTCGCGCCCGGCCGCCGGTACGCGTTTCCCTCGACGTCGACGATCGTCGCGAGGACGTCGGTTCCGTCCGCGTCGAGACGCTCGTGAATGCGCTGTACCACCTCGGTCTCCGGAACACTCCAGTTACTTCGTGTCATTGGTTCGAGTCGCTCCTGTCGGTCGTGTCGCTCCGTCGCTCGCTTCGTTCCACGGGTTCGTTCGATCTCGTCGGTCCCCGTAGCCCCCCATCCGGATCGGCGACGCCGTCGGCCACCGTGTACACCTTCCGAACGCCGGCGTCGTGCAAATCGGTTCCGCACGCACCCTGCTTGACGGCGTCGCGAACCCGATCGGGAGCGACCACGTCGGCCCCGGCGACGACGTCCACGTCGGCCTCGAACGCCGGTTCCGGGAGGCCGGACGCGGTCGCGCCGATCAGGACGACCGTCGCTTCCGGCGGCGCGGCCTCCGGGATCCCGCGGCTACGGAGCCGGTCGACGATGGCCGGTCGGATGGGGTCGATCATCCGCGGTCACCTCCACCGTCGTCGGTCTCGGCGTCGGGCCTCCTGCGACGGGGGTCGTGCTCGAACCCGATCGGGCCGTCGATCCCGTAGCGCTCGAGCTGTCGCGCCGCCTCGTCGAGATCGGTCGGCGTCGCGAAGCCGAACAGCCCGTCGACGTAGGGAAGCACTGTCGCCATCCCTCGCGAGCGCGGCTCGTACGCCGGCGAAACCGCGAGCGGATTGAGCCAAATGGTCGCGTCGGCCCGGCCCGCGAGCCAGGTGACGCTCTCCTCGAGGATCTCCTGATCGCCGACGTCGAGTCCGTCGCTGATGACGACGACGACCGTTCGTCGATCCACCGCGTGGGGATGGCGCCGCCGGAGCGCGTCGAACGCGTCTCCGATTCGCGTCCCGCCGCCCCACTCGATCTCGGCGTCGCGAAGGGCTCCGGCGGGGTCGCCGTCCGCTCGCGCGAACTGCTCGGTCGCCTCGACGAGGTCCGTATCGAACAGGAAGACGGACGACCGCCGCGCGGCGGTCTGCAGTCGGTCCGCGACCGCGAGGAGCGTGTCGCGATCGATCGTGTCGAGGACGGAGCCGCTGACGTCGATCAACAGGCAACAGTGGAGTTCGCTCGGCACCCGTTCGCGAGTCGGGAGGTCCATCGCGGTACCGCCCGTCCCCAGACTGGCGCGGAGCGCTCGCCGGGCGTCGATCCGATCGCCGGTGGCGGCGAGGCGCGTTCGGCGGCCGGGAATCGTCGACAGCGCGGCGAGAAACCGATCGACCGCGGCGGTCTCGTCGGCGGTCAATGGACTCGGCGACGCGTCAACGGGTTCGCGCCTCCCGACGGCGCTGTACAGCCGCGCATCGTCACCGTCGTCGCCGTCGGACTCCGGCCGCTCGCCGGTCGCGTGCCTGCGACCGGTCGCGAGACGGCCGTCGACGGTCTCGGGGCCGTCGTCCGATTCGGTCGGCGGCGGCTCCGCTCCCGACGGCAGGTCCGAACCCCGTAGCGATGCCGCGTGTCGCTCCGACTCGTCGGTCTCGCCGCCGTCCCGCGCGGGCGAGTCGTCGCGCGTCGAAATCCGTTCGATTCCGGTCCGCAAACGGTGCCAGAACGCGGGGAACTCCGCATCGAACACCTCGTCGTCGGCCGACTCGGTGAGCAGGGTCGCGCGAAGCGCGTCGGCGGCGGGGTCGCGGTCGGCGAACCCGACGACGGCGAGGGCCCGCGCCCCCTCTAACGCGGCGCTCGCCGGGACGCTGGCACCCTCGCGGCGGAGCCGACCGACGAAGCGAACGAGCTCCGTCAGCACGTGTTCGCGCGCCGCCTCGAAGTCCGGCGCGGTGTGACGGGCCGGCGTTCGATCGAGTCCGCCGCCGCCGTCGGTCTCGGTCTCGAGTCGATCCGCTTCCCCCTCGGTCTCGGACGGCGTTCGGCGCGGCGTCATAGTTCGGTGGTGTCGGCTCGCTCGCGGGCCGCGGTCGCGGCGTCGCGAAGCTGTTCCAGAAGCGAGCTATCGACCCGGCTGACGTCCTCGACTTCCTTGAGCAGACAGCCGATCGTCCGTTCGATTTCGTCCATCGAGAGCGACTCGCTCCGGCCCTCGGATCGCAGCGTGGCGACCGCTCGAGCCCAGTCGAGGGTCTCGGCGACGCCGGGTCGCTTGAGAAACGATTCCTCTCGGAGGCGTTCGACGACGGCACACACTTCGGCCGCGATCGCCGCGTCGAGTTCCGGCACCTTGCGGGAGACGATTTCGTACTCCGTCTCGAACGACGGCGGTTCGACGTGAAGGTACAGGCACCGCCGTTTGAGCGCGTCGCTCAGCCCGCGGGTTCGGTTCGACGTGAGGACGACGATCGGCGGATTGTCGGCGCTGATCGTTCCCAACTCCGGAATCGACACCTGGTAATCCGAGAGGAGTTCGAGCAGGAAGGCTTCGAACGCCTCGTCGGCGCGGTCGATCTCGTCGATCAGCAGAACCGGCGACCGGTCCTCACCGGCGGTGAGTGCACGCAAGAGGGGCCGCTCGAGGAGATACTCCTCGTCGAACACGGAACGGGGTCGCTCGGCGTCCGACCCGGAGTTGTCCGGCCTGTCCGGCGCGTCCGGAGCATCCCGAGCGTTCGGATCGGGCGCTCCGCCCTCGGCCGCCCCCGTGGCGCCGACGCTCCCCTCGTTCGACTGGACCGCGAGCAGCTGTTTCGTGTAGTTCCACTCGTAGAGCGCGTTTTCGGCGGTCAGCCCCTCGTAACACTGGAGCCGGATCAGCTCCGTCTCGAAGCCCTCGGCGAGGACCTTGCCGAGTTCGGTCTTCCCGCTTCCGGGCGGCCCCTCGACGAGGAGCGGCCGCCCCAGTTGCAACGCGAGGTAGACCGTCGTGACGAGGCGGTCGTCGGCGACGTAGTTCAGCTTCTCGAACCGCTCGCGGAGCGCGGACTCCGAGACCGCGTCGAACGCCCCGGTCGGCGACTCGTCGGTCATGGTGTCAGTTCCTCGTCTTCGACCGCGTCGAGATAGTCGTCGGGATCGGTCCGGAAGCTGTCGGCACGGCCGTGACAACAGAAGTGGTCGGTCGTCCCCTCGTGCGTGACGCTCGGCGCGTCGGCGGAGTCGTCCGAGTCGTAGTTCCACCCCGTCGGACTCTCGTAGGGGAACTGATCGGGCTGGATGAAGTTCTTCCGCCGGATCTCGGCGGGGTCCATCTCGAGTTCGTCCGCGAGGACCTTCACCATCCGCTCGATGAGGGAGACGGCCTCCGTCACGCGGAACGAACACCGATACGCGACGCCGCCCGGCGCGGTATTGGTGTACGCCGCCGTCAGGGTGCCGTAGGCCGTGTCGTTGACCAGCACGTCCTGGGTGTCGTCCATCAGCGTCGGCATCGTCGCGAGATCGTACTCCAGTAGTTCCTGACCGCGACCGGGTCCGAGAGGACGATCCACGCCTTCTCCGGCGGGACCTCCTCGAGTTCGAATCCGCCATCGAACTCCATTACGACCACCCGGTCGCGGCCCGAGATAGTGATTCCCTGGCACACGTTATCTTTTATAACCCTGCACTATGTGCATACTAGTTACCACACTGTATGTTATGCCGTACCACGCAAATAACTATTCGTGGTAGTTTCGGATCGGCTCTCGGGAGCCTCCCAGATCGATGACGGACGAGACTCCACACGACGGTGACGACTTGATCGAGCTACAGGCGGCTACCGAGCGAATGCGGACGCTTCGGTCGAACTGGCTGCCCCGGCGCGAGACCGAACGCGTCCCGCTCGAGCGATCCGCCGGCCGGACACTCGCCGAACCGATCCACGCGCCCGGCGACGTCCCCGCACGGAGTCACGCGACGATGGACGGCTTCGCCTTCGACGCGACCGACGAGTATCCGCTTGAGGTGATCGAGACGACGGTGTTCCCCGAAGACGAACCGCCACCGCTCGAGTCCGGGACCGCAGTGCGGATCGCAACCGGCTCACCGCTTCCACCCGCGGCCAACGCGGTACTCAAGCGAGAGGAGGCGACCGTCGACGACGGCCGACTTTCGGGACCGGCGCTCGAGCCCGGAGCCTACGTCTACGAGTGCGGGAGCAACGTCGCGGAGGGGGAGCAACTGTTCGACGCGGACGAACGTCTCGGGCCGAAGGACGCGCTGTTGCTCGGGGACCTCGCGTACGACGACGTGACGGTTTTCGAACCCCTTTCCGTCGGATTGCTCGCGACCGGGACGGAGATCCACGAGGGACGCCACCGCGATCTCGACTCGCCGATGCTGGCCGGACTCGTTCGCGCGTGGGGTCACGAGCCGACCTACGAGGGCTCGGTTCCCGACGAGAGCGGCCGCGTCGAGTCGCGGATCGACGAACTGGCCCGCGAGCACGACGTCGTCATCACGACCGGCGGCACCAGCGTCGGCGACAAGGACTACGTTATCCGCTCGCTCGCCGCCCTCGGCGACGTGCTCTTCCACCGCGTTCGACTCCGGCCGGGCAAACCGATCGCCGTCGCCCGACTCCCCGACCACGACGCGGTAGCGATCGCCATTCCGGGAAAGCCGGTCGGCGCGCATCTGGTGACGGCGCTCGTCGTCCGACCGTTTTTCACCGGGGACGACGCGCTGCCGACGGTGTCAGCACGGCTGGCTCGAGACGTCGACATCGCGACGCCCGGTTTCACGTACGCGATTCCGGTCACGCTCGAGGACGGGGTCGCGATGCCGCTCGGCCACGTCGACTCCGCGCTCCCGGTCTACGACGAGACGTTCGACCCGAGCGTGCTCTCCTCGAGCACGCGGGCGAGTCGCGCCGACGGGTTCGTGCTGACGAAGGAGTCCGTCGCCGCCGACCAGCGGGTCGATGTCGTCCCGGCGACGGTGCTGGAGCGATGACGGCGGACCGGAGCGACGAGACGGGTGAGCGAGCGGCGGCGGGCGACCTTCCCGTCGTCGACGGCGAACGGCTATCCGAGGGGGCTGGAACTCCCGACGAGAACGATACTGATACCGACACCGGCGATGGCGCGGCGGCCCCAGCGGTGGCCGGCCTCCTGCTCGCCGCCGGAACGAGCAGTCGGTTCGGCAGTCGAAACAAGCTGCTGGCGGCACACGACGGCGAACCGATCGTTCGCCGCGCCGCACGGACGCTCGTTCGAAGTCGCGTCGACCCCGTCGTCGTCGTGCTCGGCCACGAAGCGGAGCGGGTTCGATCGGCCCTGGACGGGCTCCCGGTCGAAACGGTCGTCAACGAGTCGTACGATACCGGGCAGGCGTCGTCGCTCCGTGCCGGAATACGAGCGATTCGGGAGCGTGACGGCGAGTGCGATGCCGTCGTCGTCGCTCTCGGCGACATGCCGTTCGTCGATCCGACGACGGTCGAGACGCTGGTGGACGCGTACGCGTCGCGCGCCGGCGATGCGATCGCGCCGGTGTCGGACGGCGTCCGGGGTAATCCGGTGCTGTTCGACCGACGCTTTTTCGCGCCGCTTACGGCCGTCGACGGCGATATCGGCGGCCGCGAGATTCTGCTCGAGAGCGACGCGAGCGTCCTCGTTTCCGTCGCCGATCCGGGAGTGCGTCGTGACGTCGACGTCCCGGATGACATCGACGCTTCGGCCGATTCCGAGCGCGACCGCTGAGATCTGGGAGCCCCACGGTCCACAGTGACTCTGCCCCGCCTCTCAGTGATGTCACTGCGTTCCAAGCGTCTCAGCCGACCGCCATCCGCCAGCGAAAATTCGAGGCGGCGGGCACGTCCCCTCAGAACGCTTACTCGGACTCGATGAGGACGGCGCCCGGAACGTAACGGTCCTCCGCTCCCGGCACCGGTTCCAGGAGGTTCGATCGGCCATCGTCGAGAGGACGTCCCGGACCGTTCGTTCGTAGCCCGGGATCAGATTCGCCTCTTCCATCACGCCGTCGACGTCGACCTGCCCCCGGAGGAACGCCAGCCGAATGGCCGACACCCACGCCGGTTCTCGCTTCGTTTCCCGACACATGAAGGGTACGTCGAGATGGGGCATGTTATAGTTTCTGACGGAACGATCCGGACCGGTCGCACGCGTGGACCCGACGGCCTCGAGCGCTACCGGTCGAACGCACCGTCAGGCTTACCGTAAGTTTCCACGAACAGCGTGTATGGTTCGCGACCAACTCGAGCGGATCGGCGTCGTCGGCGCGGGAACGATGGGCAGCGGCATCGCACAGGTTGCCGCCACCCACGGCTACGACGTGGTGATGCGCGACATCGAACGGGAGTTCGTCGAGAGCGGGTTCGACACGATCGACGACAGTCTCGGACGACTCGACGGTCGGGACGCCCTCGAGGAGGATCCCGATACCATCCGCGGGTGAATCGACGGGACGACGGCCATCGGCGACCTCGCTGACTGCGACCTCGTGATCGAGGCCGCCCTCGAGGAGCTCGATGTGAAACGGGATATCTTTGCCGACCTCGAGCGCGTCTGCGACGAGGAAGTGGTGCTCGCGACGAACACGAGCACCATCTCGATCACGTCGATCGCAGCCGACCTCGACCACCCCGAGCGCGTGATCGGCCTGCACTTCATGAACCCCGTCCCGATCATGGAAGGCGTCGAAGTCGTCGTCGGCGAGAAGACGACGGGTGAAGTGACCGAACTGGCCCACGACCTCGCCGAGGATCTCGAGAAGACGACCTGGGAGGCCGACGACAAACCCGGCTTCGTGACGAACCGAATCCTGATGCCCTGGATCAACGAGGGGATCCGGACCTACGACGAGGGCGTCGCCACGAAGGAAGACATCGATGCGGGCATGGAACTCGGCACGAACGTCCCGATGGGGCCGCTGACGCTCGCGGACCACATCGGCCTGGACATCTGTCTGCACGCGACCGAGACGCTGTACGAGGAACTCGGCGACCGGTACACTCCGGCCTATCTCCTCAAGCGGAAGGTCGAAGCGGGCGACCTCGGAAAGAAGACGGGTGAGGGGTTCTACGAGTACGACTGACGGTCCTTGCGAGCGCGACTGAGACTTTGAGCACGACTGACACCCCTGACGAGTACGGTTGGCACTCGAGCGGAGCGATCCCGACCGACACCCGGTCCGACAACGTGTTGGAATAGATTTATTTTCTCGGGAAACAGTCAGACGAGATATGCCCTGGACAGACGCGCTCCCGCGTCGCACTCGCCGCCTCCTCGCCGGAACCCTCCTCCTCGGTCTCGTCGTCGTGGCCGCGAGTTCCGGCCTCGTCGTCGGCGGCCATCCGCCGCTATCGGTCTGTGGCGTCTGTGGCTCGGTCGACGGCGCGACCGACGCCGGGACGCTCGACGTGCACGTCGACGAGTACGGCGACTCGCGCTGGGTCGCACGCGTGCCGGTCAACGAGAGCGCCGCCGAGACCTATCGTAACGACCCCGCCGCCCTGGAGGCCGCCGTCGACGAGGGTTGGTATCAGTACGACGTCGCGATCGACGACGCCCGGGACGTCGAGGCGTCTATCGACGACGGTATCGTCCGCGTGGACTACGCCGTCCCGAACGTCGCCGAATCCCGCGTCGGCGACGGCTGGGTCTTCGACTACCTCTACGCCGGCGGCACCCAACACCGGTACGACCTCGAGGCCGATCGCGTCACGATTCACGTGCCCGAGGAGACGCGGGTGACGAACGCCCCGCCGAACGCTCGCGCCGAGGACGGGTCGGTGACGTGGACGAAGTCCGATCCCGGCGAGACCGGAGCGGGTGGGATCACGTCGCGGACGTACGTGACCTACGGCTCGAGCGGCGTCACCGGGACGCTCGATTCGTGGTCGTCGGCCGCAGTCGTCTTCGGGCCGCTGGTGCTGTCACACGGCGTCGTCGCGAGCCTCGCTCCGATCGCCATCGTCGGTCTCGCGGCCGTCGCGGCGGGACGGCTCGGCGGCGGACGGTTCGGCGTCGCCACCGGCCCCGGTCGGATCGTCGGCGAGAACGGACGCGCGTTGCTCTCGGGCGTCTGTGACCGGTTCGGCTGGACGCTCGGGCGGCGAGCGGTCGTCGGATTCGCCGTCGGCTCGGTGGCCCTGCTCACGCTGGGCGTGTGGCTCGCGTTCGGCGCGCCCCTGGCTGCCCTTCTCGGCCCGTTCGGGCTCGCGGCGGCGCTGTTTCTCCCGCTCGGGTACGCACTCGAGCGTGGCGATTCCGCGTGGCGCTTCGGTCTCCCGGCGACGGCCTCGCCGCTCGTAGCGACTACCGCGCTCGCGCCGTACTACGGCTTCGGGATCGGACCGATCGCTGCCTGGCTATTGTTCGTACCGTTGGCACTCGGAGCCGGCGTCGTCGGGTACGCCCTCTCGATGATCGGACGGTACGCTGCCGAACGCGGAAGCGACCCGGTCCCGGGCGGAGAAACGGTTCAGTGATGGAGCGGCTTTTCGGCCATCTCGCTGCGAAGATCGTCGAGTCGCGACCGCGAGATATCCTCCTCGAACAGTTGGAGCAGCGCGTACACCTCCGATCGAGAGACCTTGACGTCGCCCTCGCGGACGACGTCTTCGGGGCGCTCGCGGAGTTCGCGCATCGTGCCGACGGCGAGCAGGTAGGGAATCGCCCACGCCGAGAGCCGGTTGCCGTGGGTTTCGGGGACGATCTCGAGGTAGCGGTGAGCGTCGTCGAGGTAGGTTTCGGCCCGTCCGGTGACGCGCTTGATGACGTTGGTGACGCCGCGCTGATTGGACTCGTCGGTGACCGCCTCGAGGTCGACGTCCTCCTCCGCGAGCCACTCGGCGGGGAGATAGACGTTGTTCTCCTCGTGGTAGTCCGACTCGACATCCTTGGCGATGTTGACCAGTTGCAAGAGCAGGGCGAACGAACGGGCGTTGTTCCGCATCTCCTCGGCGCGCTCCGGCGAGGCTCCACGGGCGACCAGTCCGGTGATGAGCGTGCCGACGGTGCCGGCGGCGTACCAGCAGTACTCCTCGAGTTCCTCGAGCGTCTGGAGGCGCAGCCCGCCCTCGTCGGCGTACCGACTCGTGAACATCGCCATCCCGTCGACGAGTTCGCGGACGGGGTCGCGCATGATCTCGCGGGGCTCCTCGTCCAGCGATTCGAACGTCCGCAGGACCCGCGGCGTCTCGGCGACGACCGTCCAGTCGTCGGTGCGCTCCTCGGGGATCCACGGCTCGATGTCGTCCATAAACGCCGAGACGGTCTGGTCGGCGGTCGGATCGAGCAACTGATCGTACGTCGTGAGCAGGTCGCTCTGCGTGTCCGGCGGGATATGACCCGCGTCCTCGATCGTGTCTGCGACGCGACAGAGGAGGTACCCGAGACAGATATGTTTCGCCATCGGCTCCTCGAGCCGATCAATAGTGATCGAAAAAGTCCGCGAAACGTCGTGAACCGCGTCGTAACACCACTCCAGGTCGGCGTCAGTTGGCGATTCGGGCTGGCCCGTGGTCATCTACTCTGTGAGGGTTTGTTCCCACCCCGGAAAAACACCGCGGTCTCGGCGGAATGTTCCGTTCGATAGGCGCGGTACCGTTCCTGTGCGACCGATCGACGCCCGGGCTGGCGATCTGACTCGCGATCGCTCGATTCCGTCGGCAATTGCGGTCGGCGACCTGTCGAGTTCGACGAACGTACTCCCGGCGCGTTCGACACGACAGCCACCTGACCGCTTCCGAACGACGACCACCCGGCGTATTCCGACACGACGGCTATCCCAAACGCCGGCGAAACACGAGCGTGACTCAGACCGTACTCGTTGCCGGCGCTCACGGACAGGTCGGACAGCACGTGACAGCTATTCTCGGAGAGCGCGACCACGTGGGCAGGGCGATGGTCCGCGACGACGACCAGGTCGCGGAGATGACGTCGCAGGGGGCCGACGAAACGGTCGTCGCGGATCTGACGGAGACCGTCTCCCACGCCGTCGAGGGCTGCGACTCGATCGTCTTCGTCGCCGGCTCCGGCGGGAACGACGTCTACGGTGTCGACCGCGACGGCGCGATCAACCTGATCGAGACCGCCGAAGAGGCGGGCGTCGACCGGTTCGTCATGCTCAGTTCGATGGGAGCCGACGACCCCGAGTCGGGTCCAGACGCGCTCGAGGACTACCTGACGGCGAAAGCCGAAGCCGACGAGTACCTCCGCCAGAGCGGCCTCGAGTACACGATCGTCCGTCCCGGCGAACTGACGAACGAGTCCGGGACCGGGACGATCGAAGTCGGGGACGACATCGGGCTGGACGCCGGTGATATCCCCCGCGAAGACGTGGCTCGGACGCTCGTGACCGCGCTGGAACACGAGGTCCTGATCGGGGAGACGTTCGAGATCCTCTCGGGCGACGAGCCGATCGAGGAGGCCCTGGAGACGATCGCCGCGAACTGATCGTCCACCCCGCGAGCGAAGCGCATCGGTCACCGACCGTCTCGTCTCACCTCGCGAGCGAATCGCGTCACCTCGCGACCGATCCGCGTTCGCTGTCCGTCACCGACTCGACGTCCGTCGGTCACCCGCCGGAACCCGTTTCGCCCGACCGAAGTTCGAAACGGCCGTGTCCAGCGACACCACTAACAACGCGGGTACCGATATCTCGAGCATGGACTTCGCACTCTCGACCGAGCAGCAACAGATCCGGGATATGGTATCCGACTTCGTCGACGAGGAGATCGTCCCCGTCGCCGACGAGATCGATCACGAGGACGAGTTCCCCGCCGATCTCGTGAGCGAGATGGCCGAACTGGGGCTGATGGGGATGCCCTTCCCCGAGGAGTACGGCGGCGCCGGACTGGACTACCACTCCTACGCGATCGGTCTCGAGGAGATTTCGCGAGGCTCGGGCGGCCTGGGAACGATCGTCGCGGCCCACACCTCGCTGGCGGGTAACATGCTCTACGAGTTCGGCGACGAGTCACAGAAGGAGGAGTATCTGACGCCGCTGGCTGCGGGCGAGGATATCGGCGCGTTCGCGCTCTCCGAGGCGGGGGCCGGCAGCGACGTGCCGGCGATGGAGACGACCGCGGAGAAAGACGGCGACGAGTACGTGATCGACGGCGGCAAGCTCTGGATCTCCAACGGCTCCGTCGCGGACACGGTCACGCTCTTCGCGAAGACCGATCCCGAGGCGGGCAACAAGGGGATCTCCTCGTTCGTCGTCAAACCCGAGGCGGACGACGGCTTCATCGTCGAAGGCACCGAGGAGAAACTCGGCGACAAGGGCTGTCCGACCGCCGAACTCCGGTTCGACGACCTGCGCATCCCCGAAGACCGCCTGCTCGGCGAGGAGGGCGAGGGATTCGTCCACGCGCTGAAGACCTTGAACGGCGGCCGCATCACCATCGCCGCACGCGGCGTCGGTATCGCCCGCGCCGCCTTCGAGGAGGCTCGCGACTACGCGAACGAGCGCGAGCAGTTCGGCCAGCCGATCGGCGAGTTCCAGTCGATCAAGCACAAGCTGGCGGATATGGACACGAAGATTCAGGCCGCCAGCATGCTGATGCACAAGGCCGCCGACAAGAAGATCCGCGGCGAGAACTACATCAAGGACGCCTCGCAGGCCAAGCTCTACGCCTCCGAAGTGAGCCGCGAGGTCGCGAACGAGGGCATCCAGATCCACGGCGGCTACGGCTACACCAAGGACTTCGCCGCCCAGCGGTTCTACCGCGACGCCAAACTTAACGAGATCTACGAGGGAACCAGCGAGGTGCTCCGGAACACGATCGGCGATCAGTTGCTGGACGAAGCCTGAACGGACCGGTCCTCGACCCCGGCATCGGGCGGGCGCTACCTCCACCACAGTACGAAGAGCATACTCCCGATCCCACCGGCGATACTCAGCGTCGCGGCCACGGCCAGTCCGAGGACGACGTCGACCTGCAACAGGCCGACGACGAGGACCAGAAACACGAACTGAAGGATGGCGAGTGCGAGACCGAACGCGAGCCACTCGCGTTCGACCGTCACCGACGATCCGTCGGCCGATTCGCTCGCGTCTGACGAGGAGGACATCGCTTCCGTCGTCGTACGCGGCTGAGCGGTATAGTTTTCAGTGCAGATACGCGGGACAGCGCGACTCAGCCGTCGTCCGGCCCTCCCTCGAGACACGCCTGCACCCAGCCGTAGTGCTCGCGCACCCGCCGCTCGCCGCCCTCGGTGAGCGCGTACACGTCGTAGATCCCCTCCGTCCGTTTCTCGACGAATCCCGCATCCACCAGCGCCGACAGCGAGCCGTAGAACGCCTTCGGCGCGAGGTGGTCGTTGTAGTGGGACTCGAGGCGGGATTTCACCTGTTGGCTGCGCAGTTCTCCCTCGTCCGCGGCGGCGAGCAGGAAACAGATGTCCCGGCGGCGGCCGCTCCGAAGCCACTTGGTCATATCCCAGTCTCGACGCGGCGGACGCTCGAGCGTTACGGTTTCGGATCCGTCGCGGGAGATTAGTCGGCGCCGATCGATCGGCAGCACTCGTCGATAACTGCCCAGCCGAGGCCGCCGAGCGTCGCAACGGCGAGCCACGACGCGGCACCGATCTCGAGGACGACCGTGCCGTGGGGGTACAGTTCGTGCCGGAAGAGCAGCCAGCGACCGCCCGGGTCGCCGAGCACGACGGTCCCGGAGCCGACGGCGAGCGAGAGAAACACCGCGCCGATCAGCGCGGTCGAGCACACTGCGAGCGTCCCCACCGCGCCCGCGGCGACCGTCGAGAGCAGCCGCATTCCCGTCCCTCGGTCGACGTCCCGATCGCTCGAGCCGTAGACGCCGAACCCCTGCGCGTCGCCGTCGGCGAGCGGAGAGACGCGGACGTTCGCGGGGTACTGCCACAGGACGGCGGCCATCCAGAGGTCGCCGATCGAGCCGGCGGCGTTCGCCGCCAGCGGTACGACCAGCAGCGAGGACGGATAGACGACCATCGCCGCGAGGCCGACGACGGTGATGCCGACGAACGGAGCCAGCAGGGCGACGAGTAACTGGTTCCGAGTGTAGCTGGTCCCCGCCGTCTCCGCGTAGGCGTACGGCAGCAGGAAGTGCGAGACGCCGACGCCGTAGGTCGGACTCCCGCCGTAGCGGGCCATGAACGCGCCGTGGAGTAGCTCGTGCGGAAGGACGACGAGCGCGACCAGTCCCGCCGAGGCGGCGATCCAGACGAGGGCGTCCGACGGCCCGAAGGCCGGGATGACGATCGGCTCGAGCGGGACGCCCCGAATCGCGGCGAGCACGTGCGCGAACCCGTATGCGAAGCCGAAGAAACCGATCGCGGAGACGACGGCCCACTGAATCGCCACCGATCGCGTCTTGCGAAACGTCGCGATCGGTCGCGGTGACTCGTGGGACTCCGTTCGGCTCACGACCACATCCTGTCGGAGGTCGAAAATATCGGTGTCGATTCCCCGCCGTCGGGTTCCCGCGTTCGAGTCACACTTCTCGTCGCGGCCCTGTCGGGAACTCGCCGGAACCGATAGCTTCCCGGTCCTCGATCCGCGAGTGTCGAGCATGACCGACGATCGAACGGCCGAGGCGAACGGTATCAGGGCGACTTACGACGAAACCGAGACGGAGCGCGTCCTCGAGTTCGGCGCGACCGGCGACGGTGCGGGATCTCACCCCCCGGCCGGCGCGACCGCCGCGATCGCCCAGAATCTCGAGGGCTATGCGATGCTGAAAGTGCGACCGACGGCCGACGGCGACGAACTCGAGCGCTACTACGGGTTCGACATGGCGCTCGATCACGCCGCGGAGTTGCTGGGGGTCTCCCCGCACGACCTCCCGATCCCGACGGCGGCCGAAGACATGGGAATGTAGATCGGTTCGGGGCGGGGCGGAACTCGCTCGCACCTCAGATGACCACCGCGTACAGAAAGAGCAGGCAGAAGTAGACGAGCAGCAGTGCCCCGAGCGCCTGCAGCCGGAACCGGCGAATGTCCGCCCCTTCGTCGGCGTAGGCGCGTTCGAACGCGGCCCGTTCGCGATCGGAGAGTTCGGACGGGTGTTCGAGGCCGCGGTGCAGCGTCTCGAATCGCGCCTCGTGGAACGGCTGGTGACAGTAGGGACAGCGCGCCGCCGGCTCGTCGCCGCGGACGGCCGTCTCCGGACCGGCATCGCGGAGCGTCGTTCCCGGATCGTCGCCGTCCCGGTCGCTATCGCTGCTCTCGGGATCGGTCGTCGCGCGAGACGCGTCGGACGGGGACACGGTATCGGCCGATACGCGGGCATCCCCTATCGTTGCTCGGCCTCGTTTCAGCGATCGTGAACGCCGGGATCGAGACGTACTGGACCGAACCAGTTCGCCCAGTTTGGCTCCCGAGGCCCGCCGGATAGCGGGAAAAGCGGGACTCATAAATACGCAGAGTCGAACGTTTCAGACGAGAACAGTCGTGGCAACTACATCGTCGTCGTTTCCCCGCCCGATCGGTAGCCGACAACGCTTCTCTGCGCTCCTCGCAGCGACCGCGCTCGGGGTCTACCTCCTGTTGATCGTCGGCGCAACGACCTCGCTGACGAACGCGGCATCGTCGTGTTCGACCTGGCCGACCTGCCACGCACCGGCCGATCCGCTGAGTCAGACCGAACTCGTGATCGCCTGGGGCCACCGCCTCGCAGCGGTCCTCGTCGGTCTGCTCGTCGCTGCTACGGCCGTCGCCACCGTCCTCGGCGACGTCTCGAGTCGCGTCCGGTGGACGATCCTCGCCGCCGCCGTCCTCTACGTCGTTCAGGTCGGCGTCGGTGCCGCGACGGCGGTCTTCGGGCCCGCGGCGATCGTCCCCGGACTCCACCTCACGCTCGGCCTCGTGATCTTCACGGCCGTCGTGCTCGCGCTCGCCTGGGACCTCGAACTCGCGACCGGCGAGGCGAACGATACGATCGAGCAACCCGAACCGCTCGAGGCCGTCACCGCCGAGGGGGAGGCTACCGGGGCTCGTTCGCTTCCCACCGGACGGCTCGCTCGAGCCCGCCTCACCGCCTTCGCGTACTTCAAGATGATGAAGCCGCGCCTGATGTGGCTGCTCTGTCTCGTCGCCGCCGCCGGGATGGCGCTGGCCGCCGGCCCCGATCTGACTCCCGAAGTGATCGTCGCCACGCTCGGCGGCGGCGTCCTCGCGATCGGCGCCTCCGGGACGTTCAACCACGTCTTAGAGCGCGACGTCGACCAGCGGATGTCCCGGACGGCCGACCGACCGCTGGCGACGCAGCTCGTTCCGGTTCGGAACGCGCTGGCCTTCGGCGTGCTGCTGACGATCGCCTCGCTGGCGACCTTCCTGACGATCAACCGCCTCGCGGCCGCGCTCGGACTCGCCGCGATCGTCTTCTACAGCGTCGTCTACACGCTCGTGCTCAAACCCAACACGGTCCAGAACACGGTCATCGGCGGCGCCGCCGGCGCGCTGCCGGCGCTCATCGGCTGGGCCGCCGTGACCAACGAGATCGGCTGGCCGGCGCTCGCGCTCGCGGGCGTGATCTTCCTCTGGACGCCGGCGCACTTCTACAACCTCGCGCTGGCCTACAAGGAC
This sequence comes from Natronorubrum halobium, assembly GCF_051351675.1. Lineage (NCBI taxonomy): Archaea > Methanobacteriati > Methanobacteriota > Halobacteria > Halobacteriales > Natrialbaceae > Natronorubrum > Natronorubrum halobium. The sequence continues at coordinate 2,348,784 of NZ_CP195595.1, read as the reverse complement.
GACTACGCTCGCGGCGGCTTCCCGATGATGCCCGTCGTGCGCGGCGAGACCGAGACCCGAAAACACATCGTCTACTACATCGCCGCGACGCTCGTCGGGACGATCGCGCTCGCCTGGATCACCGACCTCGGCGCGCTCTACGCGGCGACGGTCGCGGTCTTCGGCGGGATCTTCCTGTGGGCCGCGATCCGGCTCCACTTCGAGCAGACCGAAGTCGCGGCGTTCCGGTCGTTCCACGCCTCAAACGCCTTCCTCGGAGCCGTCCTCGTGGCGGTGCTGATCGACGCGCTCGTCATCTGACGCCGACCGGGCCGCGCCGACGCGTATCGATGTCCCTAACCGCGTCTCCGTCGTCTCTCCAGTTCAATGCACCGTCGATCGTTTCTCGCCGTCGCCGTCGGAACGAGCCTGACGGCCGGACTGGCCGGCTGCACCTCGCTGCTCGGTGAACGGAGTCCGGAAGAACTCGAGGACGTCAAGCCCGACCGACAGCTCTCGCCGCCGACGCTCGACAGCGGCGACGTGACCGTCGAGGTCTACACCGATTTCACCTGTCCGTCCTGCCGCGACTTCCAGAGCGACGTCGTTCCGCAACTCGAGACCGAGCTGATCGAGCCCGGCGAGATCACGTACCGCCACACCGACTTTCCGATCCCCGTCGAGGACGAGGCCGTCCCGATGGCGAACGCCGCTCGAGCCGTCCAGGCCGAGACCGGGACCGACGAGAAACCCGCCGGGGAGTTCTTCGCGTACAAGCGCGTGCTGTACGAGAACGACTATCGGAGCGACGAAGCCCTCGCGACGGCCGCGGAGACGGTCGACGTCGATCCGGACGTCGTCGCGGTCGCGCTCGAGGACGGGACCTACTATCCGACGATCGCCGCCGACCGGGAACGCGGCGAGGACGCCGGCGTCGAGGAAACGCCGTCGGTCGTCGTCGACGGCGAATTCGTCGACGATCCGTTCGACACCGACGAGATTCTCGCGGGCGTCGAGGACGCGTCCTGAGCGCCCATCGCGAGCGTACCTCGGCGCTCCTCGAGCGAACGCCGGGTCCCGAGAGCCGATATCGGGTGCCGGAAGAATCGGTATCCGGAGGGGGGCAGGTGCAAGCGATACCACCCTGGGTCTCGCGTCGATAGTGCGAACGAATGGTCTTCGTCACCACGTTCGTCGCCAGTCTGCTGACCGGCGGGCTGGGTGTCTACCTCGGGGCTCGGTACGTCCTCGACTCGGACGATTACGTCAACGCCGCGATCACCGGGTTGATCGGCGCGCTCGTGCTGGTCGTCGGCGGAGCGCTGTTCGGCTGGGTGCCGGTGCTCGGCCAGCTCCTCCTGTTCGTCGTCTACGTCGCGCTGATCGGCCGGCGGTATCCCGGCGATTGGATCGATGCGGCGAAAATCGCGGCCATCGCCTGGGGTACCGTTTTGATCGTGCTCGTGATCCTCGCCGCCGCTGGCGTGGTGACGCTCGAGGTCGTCGGCGTTCCCGAAACGAGTGGACTGGTCCCCGCCGTCGTTTCCTCCCCGCGAGGCGTCACCGGGCGATTTCGATGAACCGGTTGACGGTCTCGTCGCTGCCGGCGACGATGAGCGTGTCGTCCGCCCGGACGGTGAAATCGGCGCCGAGGTTCGTCAGCAACTCGCCGTTCCGTTCGGCCGCGACGACCGTACAGCCGACTCGCGCGCGAACGTCGGCCTCCCCCAGACTCCGACCGACGAGCGCGGGCGCCGTCGTACGGATGATCTCGAACTGCGTCTCCGGGGTCAGGATCTCCTCGTCCTCGAGCAAGACCGACGAGAGCATCCGCCCCGTCACCGTCGACAGCGCGAGGACGTATTCGGCGCCCGCGCGGTAGAGTTTGCGGACGGTCTCGGTCTCGTTGGCCCGCGCGATCACTTCGACGTTCGGCGCAATTTTCTCGAGGACGAGCGTTGCGTAGATGGCCGCCGTGTCGTCGTCGAGCGCGAGGACGATAGAGCGAGCGTTCTCGATGTCCGCGCCGATGAGCGTATTGACGTCTGTAACGTCGCCGACGACGTCGATATTTTCGTTCTCGAAATCGCCGATGATCGTGTGCGGAACGTCGGACGAGGTGAGCGTCTCGCTGACGGTGCGACCGACCTCCCCGTAGCCGCCGACGACCACGCGGTACGAGCCGCTCGACGGCGATATCGTTCGGGAGGTCAGTTCCGTCAGCGTCTCGTTTGAACCGGCGACGAGCAGGATCGTATTGGTGTCGATGACCGTCTCGGGGTCGGGAGCCGGGACGAATTCACCGTTGAACCACGCCCCGATCACGTCGATCCCCATTCGATCGCGCATGCCCGACTCGGCGATCGTTTGCCCGGCGATCTCGCTGTCTCGCTCGACGAGGAACTCGGTGATCTCGAGCTGGTCGCCGAGCTCGATCGTCTCCTGCAGCTCGGCGGTTACCGCCATGGCCGCTTTCCCGGCGAGACTGCGGCCGAGTACCTGCCGCGGCCGGACGACCTCGTCCGCGCCGGCGTACCGGTGGTAGGTCGCGACCTCGCGGTCCTCCGCGACGCTGATGATCCTGATGTCGTCGCGGAGTTCCCGCGCCGTGAGGATCACTTCCGGATTCGCTTCGTCGGAGACGTCGACTACGAGGGCGCGAGCGTCGCCGATGTTCGCCGCCCTGAGCGTCTCTACCTGCACCGGATCGCCGATCATCGCCTCGATCCCGTTGTCGATCAGCGCCGTCACCACCTCGGGATCGTCCTCGATGAAGACGGACGGGACGTCCGCGGCCTCGAGTTCGTTTCTGAGGACGTCTTCCCGTTCGGAGTGCGAACAGATGATAATGTGATCGGCGAGATCGGTCGACTCGGGTGGTTGGGTCTCGAGGGCCCGCTGGAAGAGCGGCACGACGACGAAGGGCAGGGCGAGAAAGACGAGCAACACGCCGCTGAGATTCATCCCGATGACGATGAGGTTCATCGGCGCAGTGGTCCAGAAATCCGTATCGCCGCCGAACACGGCGGTCGTCAGGATTTCGATGACGAGCTGTGTCGACTTGATCAGGGTCCGCTCCTCGCCTTCGTACGTCGCCATCCCCCACTGGTAGATGAGGGCGTAAACGACCACGATCCCGAAAACGGCGACGAGCGAGAGCCCGATCCGTCGCCACCACGTATTCATTAGCCCATTCTACAAAGTAGAGCGTATGAAAGCTGCTGGTTTTCCGTCCCCAGTTCGGGTCGTTCGCCCGTAATGATCGCTCGAAGGGATCGCTCGACCGATCGTACGATCCTACTAACTGAACCGGTTCACACACCGACCGCATAGCTGTCGTGCGATCGGGTGCGCACCGACGTTCAGTGGCGACCCTATTCGTCGCCGTTTCGGGCCGCGTCGATCCGCTCGAACTGCTCGTCGCTGAGATCGACCTCGACCGCGCCGACGTTCTCCGCGAGTTGGTCGGGCGAGCGCGCACCGACGATCGGAATACACGTAAAGCGACCCTGGTCCATCAGCCAGCGCAGCGAGACCTGCGCCGGCGTGGCGTCGACCTCGTCGGCGACGGCCTCGACGGCCTCGAGGACGTCCCAGGCGCGGTCGGTCGCGTAGCGGTCTTCGAACAGATCGTCGAGACTGGCGCGGGAGCCGTCGGGCGCTTCCACGGAGCCGTCCTCGGCCTGGTCGTACTTCCCGGTCAGGAAGCCCCCGCCCAGCGGCGAGTACGGACAGACGGCGAGATCCTGATCGGCGCAGACGTCGAGGTAGTCGCCGACGACGTCGTAGTGGGCGGCGTTGACCATCGGCTGGGTGACGTCGAAGCGCTCGAGGCCCTCGGCGTCGCTGGTCCAGAGCGCCTTGGTGAGTTGCCAGGCGGCCATCGTACTCGCGCCGAGGTGGTTGACTTTGCCTTCGCGAACGAGGTCCGAAAGCACCGACATCGTCTCCTCGATCGGCGTCTCCTCGTCCCATCGGTGGATGTAGTAGAGGTCGAGGTAGTCCGTTCCGAGCCGCTCGAGGGTGCCCTCGATCTGGGCGCGGATGTGTTTGCGCCCGAGGCCGGAGTCGTTCGGACCGGGGGCGCCCCAGCCGTCGAACGGGAAGTAGACCTTCGAGGCGATGACGAAGTCCTCGCGGTCGTGGTCGCGGTCCTCGAGCCACTCGCCGATCCACTGCTCGCTCTTCCCGTCGGGATCGCCGTAGACGTTGGCCGTGTCGATGAAGTTGATGCCGTGATCCCGGGCCGCGTCGAGCAGTTCGTGGGCCTCCTCTCGGTCGGTTTCGACGACGCCGCCGGTTTCCCGGCCGAATCGCCAGGTACCGTAACAGACTCTCGAGACGGTCGTGCCCGTGTTACCGAGCGTGGTGTACTCCATACGCCGCGTTCGACTGCGAGGGGCAAAACGGATGGGGAAGCGGTGAATCGCTCCCCGTCGTCGAGTCTCCGCCCGGGGCGATGCTTGCTGGCCCATGGCCAGTCGTCTTCAGTGTCCGGCCTGCCACATCGGCTAATGGGATCGAGAGAGTCGGTCGTCCGTAAACTCAGATCTGCGGACGCGTCGGATACGATCGTTCACGAGTACGACGCCGCGACGCCGGCCAGCATCGCCGTCATCCACGCGATCTGCGCCGTCAGCGACGTCGATCCGATCGAGGCCCCGACCGAACTCGGGTTCGTCCTCCACGAACACATCAATCCGGACGCGCTCGATACGCTCCTCGGCGACGGAACCGGGGACGGCGAGACGGTTATCACGTTCAAAATCTCGAACGAGCGGCCGTATACGGTCGATATTTCCGACGACGGACGTATCGAGGTCCAGCGATCCAGCGCGCCACGGTAGCGGCGCCATCACGTTCTCATCGCCCGCCTCGTGGGTAGCGCACGCTAGCGGATCCGTCGGTCGGCGCAGACGGATGGGACCCACCGAGCGCACGGATCACGGGCACACTCAGCGTTGAACGTTTTGGCGGTTCGCGTACAAGACGACGTATGGATCGCGTTCTTGTCGCCCTGGACGACTCTCCCGAGGCGCGTGATGCACTGCACTACGCACTCGAGCAGTTCCCGGAGACCACGATATACGTGGCCCACGTCCCCGAGGTGCCGACGATGTCGTTCGATTCCAACGCCGAATCGGTGACCGACGAGGCGGAGGAACAGGCGCACGCCGTTCTCGAGACGGCGACGTCGATCGCAGCGGAGCACGAACGGTCGATCGAGACCGAACTGGTGTTCGGCCATCCGGCCAAGGCGATCGTTTCCTACGCCGAGGAGAACGATATCGATCACATCGTCGTCGGAAGCCACGGCAAGGACGGTGTGAAACGGGTGTTACTCGGCAGCATCGCGGAGACGATTCTTCGCCGAGCCGACTGTCCGGTTACCGTCGTTCGGTGACGGCCGGAGGAGGATCGGCGTCCATCGATCGTCCGCCGACGATCACGCTCGCTCGTCTTCGGGATACTCGAGTTCGTCGCCCGCTCGCTCGCTCGCGGCCTCTGCTCGATCGGGATCGCGATCCCGGCGGCCGGTTTCGTCACCCGGCTGCTCGGAGCGGGAACGGGCGTCGCCCTCCGGTGACTCTTTTGTCAGATCCGGACCGCTAGCCGGCATCGCCGGGACGTACGCTCGACCGACGGGGCCGCCGATGAGCCACTCGCGGAGCGTCAACTGGCGCTCAGCACCGTCCTGACGGGCGGCCTCGAGGCGCCGTTCGGTCGTCTGGAAGTAGTTGACGACCGTCACGAGCAACACGCCGCCGATCGTGTTGCCGAGCATCACTGGCAGGACGAATTCGGTCAGGCCCGCGTAGAGTGCGACCTCTCCGTTGAATACGAGGAACATCACCTCGGTAAAGGAGACGACGACGTGGAACAGGTCAGCGAACGGAATCATGAGGAAGGCCATGTAGACCAGGAAGAACCGGGTGATCGTGTCGCGGGAGGCGAAGTCGAGCCAGACGACGCCGGCGACGATCAGGCCGGCGAAAGCCCCCTTGAATAAGAGGTCGGCGAACGGCGTCTCCATTCCTTTCATGGCGATGTTGGTCGCTTCGATGGCTGCATCGTCCGAGAACACGCCGGTCTGGGAGAGGACGAGCGCACCGATCGAGCCACCGACGAAGTTGCCGATCAGGACGATCACCCAGACCCGGAACAGGGCGGGGAGACTCGCCAGGCGCTCGAGGACCAGCGCGACCGGTGGCAGCGTGTTCTCGGTGTACAGTTGGTAGCCGCCGAGGATGATGTAGATGAACCCGATCGGATACATGAAGCCGCTCAGGATGGGATCGCCGTCGTATTTGGCGTACATCGAGGCGTACGCGAGAAAGGTCAGCGTGATCGCGAAGCCGGCCGCGAGGCTGCTGAAGAAGAGTTCGCGAAAGCCCGTGTCGATCTCGTCGTCCGCGGCCGCGATGATCCGCTGGAACACCTCGTTGCTCTCGAAACGGTCGCGGACCACAGCCCCTACCGCTGGCGCGCCGTGTCTCGATCGTTCTACGCTCTCTCGAAGATCCCGATCGGAGTCCGGCATTGGTTCGGCTTCGGAGTTCCCCAGTGAAAACAGCTCTTATTTGCTCCTCATTTTAGTGGCGTGTCACCAGCAGCGTCCCCGACCGGTCACTGGAACGACGGCAGCACTTCTTCCTCGTAGAACTCGATCGCCGGATCCTGGTCGGGCCCGATCTGGTGGAAGTAGATGTGATCGTAGCCGGCGTCGATGGCCTGTTCGATGCTGTCGACGTGATCCTGCGGGTCCGGACTGGTAGTCGTCCCGGCCTCGGCGATGTCCTCTTTCTCGACCATCTGCGCGGCTTGTTCGAAGTGAGCCGGCGTCGGCAACTCCTGGCCGAGTTCGCCCGGGATCGAGCCGTTGGGCCACTGCTCGTAGATCGTGTCGATCGCCTTCTCCTCGGTTTCGGCGTAGCAGCCGTGCAACTGGGTGTACTTCGGCCCCTCGCCGCCCGCGTCCTCGTAGGCTTCGACCGGCTCCCCCTTCGGTCCCGAACACCAGAGTCCGTCGGCGTTCTCCGCCGTCCACTCCGCCGTCTGCGGGCCGAACGCGCTCGCGATCGTCGTCGGCCGCTCGTCGGGGACGGTGTAGAGGCGCGCGTTCTCGACCGTGTAATGTTCGCCGTGGTGACTCGTCGTCTCGCCGGTCCACAGGTCGCGCATGACGTCCATCGCCTCGTCTAACATCTCGAGGCGGACGTCGTGTTCGGGCCAGCGCTCGCCCGTGACGTGTTCGTTCAGGTTCTCGCCGGTCCCGACGCCGAACGTGAACCGGTCGCTGAACATCTCGTCGACGGTGGCGACGGCGTGAGCGACGTTGACCGGGTGGATCCGGATCGTCGGACAGGTGACGCCGACGCCGACCTCGATGTCGTCGGTTGCTTCGGCGATCCCGCCGAGCGTCGACCAGACGAACGGTGACTCTCCCTGTTGGGAGACCCACGGGTGGAAGTGGTCCGAAATGGAGAGGAAGTCGAAGCCGGCGTCCTCGGCGCGCCGGGCGATCTCGATCAGTTCGCTCGGGCCGTGCTCCTCGCTCGAGAGGGTGTATCCGATCTGCGTCATTCCCGCGTCGCTACCACGAATCGGCGGGTAATGGTTGACCCTGCGAGGGCAAGAAGCCGGAACCCCGGTGTTCGCGACTGAAACACGCGGCTCCGCCGACGACCGTTAATCTTTCACCTCGAGGAACGAGACGCACCAGTTCTCCGCGTCGGCGAGCTCCTGTCGCGAGAACGGAACCGACTCGTCCTCGTTCCAGAGCGGTCGAACCGCCATATACGTGGGTTTACAGTATCGCGAGAGGATCGGCGTCTCGTAACTGACGAACCCGAAGCGGGAGAGAAGCGACGGTGGAAGGCAATAGTCGGTCACCGACAGCACGCCGGCGTCCCTGTTATCGGCGATGACCGCGCCGAGCAGGTCGGCGAACGCGTCGTGATTCGACGCCAGCGGTACCGAATCGAACACCATCACGTCCCCCTCGCCGTTGGATCGCGTGACGAGAGCAGCGGCGGGACGGTCGTCGCGGGCGGCCACGTACACGGTGTGGTCGGCGGACGGTGCGTCGAGGAGCCATTGGTAGTACTGCGCCTCCCGGTGGGCGTGTAACGCGCGGGGGACGTTCGACTCGTAGATCGACTCGAGGACGTCCACGGGGGGCGACGCGTATCGTTCGATGTCGTATCCTGCACCGGACGCGGTAAGCCGATCGAACAGACCCAGACCCGTCCGTGCGACTGCGTCCGTCACCTGTCCGGCCGAATCGAACGGCTGACCGCTCGGTAAAACGTCGCTGGGACGGTTCAGCCGGTAGTACATCGATACTACGCTCACCTCCGACCAGCCGAGTTTCTGCTGTGCGCCGAGCGACGCGGCGTTCGGGAAGTTGAAGAAAAACGCCGACTCGTGCTCGCCGTAGTAACTGATCCCTCGTTCGGTAATTCGCGAGTACAGCCCCTTTCGACGGTGGTCCGGGTGAACGACCGCGTCGACGGGTTTGAGCGCCAGGACGACGTGCTCTCCCCGCCGGACCCGACAGGGCACGTATCCCTGCACGGCGACGATCTCGCCGTCCCGTTCGGCGAGCGTGATCGGAACGTGGGAGAGGTACGGGTCGTCGACGTACTTCCAGTCGAACCAGTCGACACTGGGTCTGTACCCCCATTCAGTCTCGAACAACGAGAGAATCCCGTCCCGATCCCCCGGTTCGTACGTTCTAACGCTGTACTCGTCGGAATTACTACCCGTTTGCTTCTCCAACGCCATTCAATCAATAACCGACGGATTCGGCCTTCGTTATGCGGATATATCTAGGTACGGTGGTATTGAGACGAGCGAAGCGGTCGAACCCCGTCTCGTGTACGGGACGAATACGAACTGTATATACGTCATACCTCAAGAAAGAGCGGAGACGAACACCGATCCAGTAGCGATCCTCGGCGAATTCGAATGCTGCGAGTCGAGGACGACCGTCGCAACAAACCGAACCCCTTACGCCCGGTCGACCGAAATCGGCCCGTATGACAGCCGTAGTCGAAGCGACGGACGTCGAGAAAGCCTACGGCGAGACGACGGCGCTGTCGGGGGCGTCGCTCTCCGTCGCGGGCGGCGAGGTCTTCGCGCTGATCGGCCCGAACGGGGCCGGAAAGACGACGCTCGTTCGCGCGCTGACGGGGACGACCGAACCCGATTCGGGATCGGCTCGAGTGCTCGGCGACGCGCCGGCGGCCGTCGATCGGAGCCGCCTCGGCGTCCTCCCGCAGGACTTCTCCCCGCCGGATCGGCTCGGCGCTCGCGAACTGCTGTCCTACTACGCGGGACTGTACGACGCTCCGCGGGATCCGGACGAAGTGCTCGCCGACGTCGGACTCGCGGACGCCGGCGACACCTGGTACGAGGACCTCTCGGGCGGCCAGCAACGACGCGTCTGCGTCGGCTCGACGCTCGTCAACGATCCCGACGTCCTCTTTCTGGACGAACCGACGACGGGGATCGACCCCGCCGGCCGCCGAACGGTCTGGCGGCTGATCGAGGACCTCGCCGCTGGCGGGACGACCGTCGTCCTCACCACCCACGACATGGCCGAAGCAGAGCGGCTGGCCGACCGCGTCGGCCTGCTCGCCGACGGCTCGCTCGTCGCCCGCGGCACGCCCGACGCGCTCGTTCGCGAACACGGCGGCTCGAGTCGACTCACGATCGAGACGGCGGCCGATCCCGACGCCTTCGCCGACCTCGAGTACCCCGTCGACCGACCGGAGCGGGGTCGAACCCGCAATCGAACGTCGGAGAGCGCGGTCGTCGTCCGCGACATCGAACCGGCGGCGATCGGCACGATCGTCGACTACCTCGAGGCCCGCGGAATCGAGTACACCGGCCTCTCGTGGGCCGAACCCGACCTCGAGGACGTCTACCTCACGCTGGCGGATCGGACGGAACTCGAGCGAACTGGTAGCGCTGGCGGCGGGCCTGCCGACGAGGCCGGCGCCGACGACCTCACTCGCGCGGGTGAGACGGCGTGAGTCGGCTCGGTCGCGTTCGGGCCGAAACCAGCGCCGGGTGGCGGTCGTTCGTCCGTCGCCGAACGGCGGTCTTCTTCACGTTCTTCTTCCCGGTGATCCTGATCGTCATCTTCGGCGCGCTCGTACGAACGGATCCGACGGGCGAGGGGCTGTTCACGGAGCCGTCGGCGTACTACGTCCCGGCCTATCTCGCCGTCGTCGTGCTCTTCACCCCGCTCTCGCGGATGGGCAGCGAGGTCGCGCGCCACCGCGAGGGCAACCGCTTCGAGAAACTCGCGACGACGCCGTTGACCCGCGGCGAGTGGCTGCTCGCCCAGACGCTGGTCAACGCCGTCATCATCGGCCTCGCGAGTCTGCTCATCCTCGCGCTCGTGGTCGGCCTGACGGACGCCGAGATCGCGTTTTCGCTCTGGCTCGTGCCGTACATCCTCGTCGGCGTCGTCTGTTTCTGCGGCGTCGGCGCGCTGCTCGGCAGCTACACCGACTCCCAGGACGGGGCCGTCGCCGCGAGTAACGCCATCGGGCTCCCGCTGCTGTTCCTCTCGGAGACGTTCATCTCGCTCGAGCAACTCCCGGGCTGGTTCGAACCGCTCGTGAACGTCTCGCCGCTGACGTACTTCGCTCGCGGCGTTCGCGCGGCGACCTTCCCCGAGGCCGGAACCGCTGCAGTTGCGGGTCTCGAGCCCGCAGTGGCGAACCTCGCGATTCTGTCAGTCTTGGCCGTCGTCGCCTTCGGTCTCGGCGCGCGGTCGATTCCGCGAACTGATTGAGACTCGCGCGTCCTCGGTTGGTGATCGACGGCCGGAGAACGGGCGACGGCAGGACGCTTCTCGAGACGAAAAGTAACACTATTGTGCGGCCATCTCATATCCCGCAACTGGAGCCCCAAGTGAACGCAGTTCTGCCGGAACTGCGAGCACTCGAGGATGAACGAGGAGTCCCGTGGTGGTGAACAAATCCGAACGGATTTGCGAGGCACACGAGGCTTCGAACGAAGTGAGAAGTCCCGTGGTGTAGTGGCCAATCATATGGGCCTTTGGAGCCTATGACGGCGGTTCGAATCCGCCCGGGACTATTTTACGCCGAACAAACTCGTGAGGCGTAAATATCCCCAAGGATTCGAATCAGGGAACGGAGCGAAGCGGAGTGACCGCGGTTCGAATCCGCCCGGGACTATGCATTCCGAGGTCGAATCCTGACAGCCGTTAGAGCGTTCGGTGAGTCGGTCCCCCGTTTTTGGAACCCTCATCGGAAGCGATTGATGATGACGCAAATCCCGTAGTGTCAAGGAAATTTGATCGCTCTCTGTCTACCGCCCTTCAGACGTGATTACTAGTTTCCCTATACGACATAGTGGCGAACGCAGTATATGAAACTAATTCAAAGCATATTTAAATAAATATATACTATATAATAAATGTTTTTACATCTTCTTATAGATCGACTCATCCGGACACACAGTGTTCCAAGATGCAAAACTCGGAGTCTCATGTCCATTCAAGGCGACCCACTTCGGGATTCGGAACCTCACGGCCGCGAGAAGCGAACGGTGGCAAGATGGAAGGATAGACACGCTCGTTTTCCGGCCACTTTCCAGTTCAGGTGCCAGTCCTGCCGTTGGTCGTCGATGAGTCTCGTTCGTGGCGCTCCCCGATCGTCCACCCGAACTCGAGCCACACAACGCTGACGAAAAACAGCGCCATTCCCGCGATGGCTCCGAGACCGGAGTGAGCAGCGAGCGCGACGACGGATCCGACTAGTCCGACCAGCGGAATACGTGGTGCGCCGGCCCGGTAGTACACTATCGCGATGCCGGTGACCGCAATGAGGTACCCGACGGCGCCGAGGGCCCCTGCCCAGAACAGCAGCGGCTCGGTGTGGAGGTACTCGACGACTGCCGCGACGCCCGCTTGTTGCTCTGCCGGGAGCGACTGGGCTTCGCGGATCACCAAGCCCGACGCGAGCCCAACGATTGCGACGTATCCGAGATACAGGAATGCGAAGGTCGCGGTCCCGATACGGGCGATCGTCGCAACGGCACCTCGATAGCCGGCCAGCAGCAGGTAGAGACCGACTGCGAGGAACGACATCGAAGTGAACAATAGGAGGTGCCCGACGACCCAAGCGTCGATAACCGGCGACAGGCTCGCATAAACGTCGTGGTCGGCGTGGGGGTGGATCCACATGGCGATCGCGGCACCGATCGGAGCAGCGAGGGCGACGAGTTTCCGAATCGGATCAACACCGGCGATACCGGACGGTTGAACGTACGTTCCTTCGGCGATTCGTTCGGTTCGGTCGAGTTCGAACATGGTATCACTTCGTGACGTCCATCGTACTCGACGGCCGGGTTCCACTTATGTGTTAGCAGAATTATAATTCTGTCGCCGTTGGGACAGAACTGAAATTCAGTTACTGTCGATATACACTGTCTTTCGTTCCGCCGTGAAAGGGCGCGCTCGAGTCTACCCGGTACAATGGACGGTTTGCCAGCTCAGCGGATTACTCGATCGTCCGCTCGACCACGTCGAGAGCTTCGTCGAGAGTCACGACGAGATCCTCGTCGTCGACGGTGAACGTGAGTTGCACCTCCAAGGGTTCCCGTTCGACGATCTCTTCATCGTACCTCGCGAGGACACGCCAGTCGCCGGGGTCTTGCTGGAACACGTCGATCCCGCGGCTGTCGAAGAACGATCGAAACATCGGATCGGAGACGAGGTACCACAGCAAAACGCCGCCGTGATGTACCGGGCAGTTTCGGCACGCGGCGTCAACTCGGACGGCGTATCGTCGACCACAGTTTGAACAGACGTCGCCATACCTGTGATCGTCGCAGACCCGGACGATTCGATCGACGACCGCCGAGCACCGCGGACAGACGCCGTTGCCAAGCGCGAGACACTCCGCTTCGCCCCACACGCTGCTTGCTGCGGCGATCTCCTCAGGGGTTCGGTCCTGCAGGCCTGCGGACGGCAAGTGGCCGAGTTCGATCGTTCCGGAGGGCAACGAGCCGAACGCCTCGGAAGTGGCCGCCTCGCCCGCGAACGTTCCGGGGCAGTCGGGGCAGCGATAGAGGAGTCGCTCCTCGCGGTACAGTAACTCGATTCCCGCTCCGCAGTAGGGACAGGACGCGTCGATGGAGGTCGGCTCGAGTACGGCGGTTTCGGTTATCGCGCCCGAGAGCACGGCCTCGATTACGCGTTTCCCCGCCTGCCGGAGCCGGTAACCCTCGTCGGTTTTGCGGATGAAGTGGCCGACGAGCTTGTCGAGGTGGTAGTTGAACTTGCCGCTATCCCGCATCCCGAGACGATGGCGCAGCTCCGAGAACGACAGGGGCTCGTCGGCCGAGCCGAGAATCTGCAGGATGGTCATACGAGTCTCGTTGCCGAGGACGGCGAAGGCGTCGTCCGGCTCGTAGGTGGACGGGTGGTGATCGGTATCCTCTGTCATATGCAGCGGTACGGTGACCGATCACGTAAAATTCGGTTCTGACGCGTGAAGCGAACGGGATGAACGGCGAAGACACCGGACCGCGCAGCGTACGAGACGTTACCAACCATCGAACCGCTCCGCGACCAGTACTCCGGCCTCCTCGTGGACTCTCTCCACGGCGGTTACCGCGTACCCGGCGGCTGTGATCGCGTCCACCATGTGCCCGACCGTCGACGGATAGACTGTGTCCGGGCTGAAAAGCGGGTCGACCGGATTTCGATCGTCGAAGTACATAGCTTCGCCGAACACGATCCGCCGCGGCCCAAGATCCGCGATGGTTCGGACCGCTTCGCGCTTCTCCGCGTCGCATAGGTGGTGGAGAGCGAGGTTCGTTACTACGACATCCGCTTCTGCGACGTTCGGTGCGCGGAACCTGCCGGTTCCGAACTCCACGTTTTCGATCCCCGCTTCGGCGGCCTTTTTCCGGGCCTGTTCGAGCATCCCGGTGCTGATGTCTCGTCCGATGACCTCGTCGGCATCATCGGCCAACTTCAGAGCGATGGCGCCCGTTCCGGTTCCGAAGTCAACGACGGTATCCGCAGATCCTGGGGACGCGTGTTCGACCACCAGAGATTCCATCACTCGGCGCTCCTCGAAGTCGTTGTCTTCGTCGTACTCCTCGGCCCAGTCGTCGAAGGCGCTGGCGAACTCCTCGACGGATTTCCTCATATCGGATACTTGTGTGGAGTCTCTCTCATAGGTTGGGGGATCCGATCGGTTCACATTACTCACACAGTATATTATAATTTCACCTAATCAATAATCCGATTTCCCGCGACCGATAGCGACCCACACAGTGGTCAGACCGGCGAGTCGGCTCCCCGGCGATCGCTTCCATTTACACGACCTCTTCGGTACGCTTATGCTGCTCCCGATCCGTGTGATCCCTCGTTCGGCCGCTAGGCAAGAGCGTCGACGGCCGAGTCAGCGAGAGGCCACGAGAGAAGGCGTCATCCCCGTTCTTACCGGTGACGGGTCTTCGATCGAAACCGAGACGGATCCGAAGTCGCCAACGATACCGTCTGTCGAAGATGCGAAACTCAGAATGTCAGGTCCGTCGAACGACCGACGTACTCGGTTCGTGTACCTGTCGATCGTGTATAGCGGACGTTGTATATCGAGACCACCGCACCGCGGTATCGCCGAATATCTTACTCCAGTGCGTCCTCGAAGAACGCCGATAGCAGGCTCAGGCCCCCCTTCCGGAGGTGCTGGTGCAGCGTCGACGACGAGACGCCCATCGAATCGGCGAGTTCCTCTGCGGTGGTCTTCCGCGGCCAGTCGTAGTAGCCGGCGAGGTACGCGGCCTCGAGTGCCGCGCGTTGCTTCTCCGTAAGTTGCTCCGCGACGCCGTCGCGGAACTCGCGGGCGGTCAGTATCGACCGTTCGCGGTCGCGCTTGGCGACGAGGTCGAGCGTCTCGAACTCGTGCTCGAACGCTGCCACGATCTCGCGGACGTCCGACGTCTGCGGCGCTTCGAGAACGACCGTTCCCTCCCCACCGTCCGCGACTGCAGATCGGACCGACGCCCCCTGCTCGAGCGCAAACTGAACCATCGAGTGCGACGTAACCGATTGAAGCACGAACCCGTCAGTCCACTCCGAGACCACGCGAGCGCTTTCGATATGGGCCGCGCGCTCTGCGGTCTCGAGGACGGCCGCCGGCTCGGCGCCGGAGACCGTGTCGTAGGTGATGACCCGCCCATTTTCGATCGGAACGGCGCGTTCGAATTCGCAACGGCAGTCGAGATCGTCCGTCACCTGCGTGTAAAAGACGGCGGGGTCACGCAGCGTGAACTCGAGTTCGACGATCGAGTCGGAGAGGAGTAACTCCCGACCTTTGAGTGCGTTCTTCGCGAAGCCGATGATCCTGCCGAGCGCCTCGAAGCCGGCGATCGCGTCCTCACAGAAGACGTCGTCGCGGATGCTATTGATGACGAGAACGCCGACGGTCCGATCGCCGTACAGCAGCGGGACCGCTACGATCGCCTCGATATTCGCGTCGGATTCACGCTCGCTCGCTTCGTCGATACCGGCGATGTGGTACTGCCGAACGATCTGCATCTCCTTCGTTTCGATCGCTCGCTCGACGGTTCCACCGCCGATTCTCGAGAGCGGCCGTTTCGTGATCGCGTCGAGATAACTCTCTTCGACGCCGGCGCCGACGGATCTCACGATCCGATCCGTAGTGCCGTCGAGGAGACCGATCCAGGCGCTTCGGTAGAGTTCCGAATCGACCAGCCCCTCGCAGATCGTTCGGTCGAGTTCGTCGCGGGTCGTCGCCGCGATGAGCCCAGTCTGGATCTCGGTATTGACGGTGTTGATTCGACTCAGCGTCTCCAGTTTCTGGTGCTGCCGTCGCAACTCTCGTTCCTGGGTGCGAAACAGGCGCGTTCGATCGGCTCGAACGAACGCCGCTTCGATACCCATCGCCACCATCTCCGTGAGGTAGACGTCGCTATCGTCGACCGCTTCGGCACCGGGGACGAGGAGACTGAGGACGCCGTACGGGCCGATCGGAACGTGGACACTCGAGTCGTCGGTCGACCTCGATGGCGCGTCCCCCGAGACCAGCTGTACCTGCGTCGCTTCGGTTCTGAACGCGGATCCGGCGAGCGTCGCGTCCAGATCGTACGCTGTCCGCGTCTCGAGGAGTTCCCGAGCACTGTCGGTCAGGGCGCCGTACTCGAGACGGTTCACGTCGCGGTCGAAGAGACGGACGCACGCGAACTCGAACCCGAGCACGTTCTCGACCGCCTCGACGCCGATCCGGGCGATGTCGTCGTGCGTGTCGGCGCTCATCAACTCCCGGGAGACCCCGTTGAGCGCCTCGAGCTGGTGCTCCCGCGCTTCTCGTTTGCTGACGTCGCGGACGAGACACACGATCCCGTCGTCGAGGGCGGTGAGCGAGTGGTCCTGGTGGAAGCGCGATCCGTCCGCCCGCTCGCCGACGGCTTCACCGCGCCAGTAGCCGCGATCCAGAAGAATCGGCAGGGCCTCCTGTTCCAGACGACTGACTTCGTCGTCCGGGAAGAGGACGTGCCAGGTGGTCCCGGTGAGGTCCGCGGGGTCGTCGTAGCCGTGAAGGTCGGCGAGTGCGGGGTTGACGTAGCGAAGTACCCCGGTTTCGTCGGAGAACCCCATCCCGTCCAGGGCCGATTCCATCATCGCCGACCGTCGGCTGAGTTCGTGTTCGCGCTCGACGCGGTCGGTGATATCCCGGACGACACCGACAGTACCCACGAATTCGCCGTCTGCGAGGAGGACGGTCAGCCGCAGCTCACACGGGATTACGCCGTCAGTCGCCGTTCGGACGTCGAGTTCGAGCGTGGCCGCCTCCTCGCCCGTGCGGACCAGGTCGCTGATTCGCCGTTCGATCCGCTCGATCGTGGCGTCGTCGAGAAGAACCGAGACGTGCCTCCCGAGTAACTGGTCACGATCGTATCCGGTCACGTCGGCGACCCGATCGTTGACCGTAACGAACCGCCCGTCGCTATCGAGTTGGTAGATGCCATCGTCGACAGCGTTCTCGATGGATTCGATCGCGTGATCCGTCCGGTCTCCGTTTAATGTATTCTCTAATGCCATGCTTCTCGTTACCTTCTCATACGCGTTGCTCGAGTGTGAAGGGAGCAGTCCGTGCGCCACGGTCGGACGAGAGACGCTCCCGTTGCCGTGCCGGCTCCGCACAGTACAGACAGGCCCTCACGCTACCGTCGTTGTCTCCGAACACGCGCGTGTACGCTCGAGAGAGGTCGCTCCCGCAGGTGTTACAGGAGTGCATTGTCGACGCGGAGTGCGCTGGTTTCCTCGGTTTCGTAGGCGGCCATGATGAGGCCGACGACTTCGGGATTCGATGGCTCGTACCCGAGTTGCCGTTCCATACTGGTTTTGATCTCTTCGAATCGGTTACTCTTCGAACCGTAGAGTTTGATGTGTGATGTCATGGGTTGGTCTGACTGTCTCCGCGACCGCAGATTGCCGCCCAACGGCGACTCGCACGCCGGTATCCGTCGAGATCGTTCTCGAGGCCACCGGCAGGGGTGACGGTGATGGCGACGGCGACACACCGTGGCAGTTCCGGATCGTGTCGCGCCGACGCTCGTCGCCCGAGATAGCAGCAATCGACCGGTTCGTGAACGAACTCCGAACGACGGTCAACAGCTACTATACGATCACAAACGACACGCTATGGTACGAGTTATCCGCCTATGTGGTTGGATGACGTACAACCTAGATCCATCGGTCGGCTCGCATTCGTGGTCTCGTCTGCCGGTTTTGGAGACCGCGCCGCGCTATCGACCGAATAACTCGGTGCGCTTGCGGCTCTCCGCCGCGCGAGCGTGCAGATCTCTGTCGCTCGAGCGGGCAACTCCCCGTCGCGCGAGTCGACAGCTGAGCGAAAACGGGCCACGAAGACGGCTCGCGCCCAGCGGTGGCCGTAACATCCGTTCGACCACCTCATTCGTCGCGATCCGTTTCGTGGGCGAATACCATCGACAGCAGTTTCCGCTGCGCCATGCGGAGGTGATTGTTGAACGTGGGTTGCGAGATTCCGAGAACCTCGGCGGTCTCTTCCCCGGTCCTATCCCGAGGAATTTCGAAGTAGCCGCTCACGAACGCCGTCTCGAGCGCCTCGAACTGTTTTGCCGTCAGTGCGTTCTCGAGTTCCGAACGGAATCCGTAGCCGGATTCGTCGATGAACTCGTGATCCTGTCGTCGGACGAGCGTCGAATCCGGATACAGCCGGGTGAAGAAGTCGACGAACTCCCTGACGTTCGTGTGCTCGGGAAGCGAAACGACCAGGTGTCCCGCGACTTCCGACGTCGAAATCGTCTTCGGAACGACCCCGTACTCGAGCAGGTGGCCAACGACGCTGTCTTCGGTAAACGTACACTCGAACAGGTGTTTGTCCTCCCGGCTCGTGACGAGTCGCGTCTCGGTAACTGACGGCGATCGGATGGCGAGTTCGAGAACCGTTTCGGCCGATGCCCCGTCGGTCGTGAAGAAGCCGCGAATCGATCCGTCGGGTCGCGAAACGACCGTCTCGAACTCGACCGTACATCCCGTTTCTCGCGCCCACTCGAGGAACTGGATCCCTCGATCACGGATGTGGAACTCGAGTTCGACGTCTCCCCGACCGACGAGGGCCATTCTCGTCTCGATGGCGTGCATCGCGTGTGCGACCCACCGGGCGAGCGCCTCGAATATCTCGCGTTCGGTTTCGTCGAATGCGCCCGGCTGTTCGCTGTACACAGTCAGTCCGCCGTATGTTCGTTCCCGAAAGACGAGGGGGACGGCGACGACGGATCGGTATCCTCGCGTAATCGCATCCTGTCGCCAGCGTTCGTCGGTCGGTCCCGTCGGCAACTGCCGCACGACACGCGACTCGAGCGTCTGGATCGCACCCGCCATCGGTTCGTTCTGTTCGACGAGCGCGCTCACACTGGAATCGAGGCTCTCGAGGTAGCGCTTCTCGGACCCGGCCCACGCTCGGTCGCGGATCTCCTCGTCGACCTCGTCGAGCGCGGCGATTCTGGCAAACGCGTACCGCTCACTCGAGACGAGTTGCTCACAGATTCGCTTCTCGAGTTCGTCTCGGGTCCACGCGCCGCCGATCACTCGAGCGACGCCCCGAACGAGTTCGACCGTGCTGTCGAGGCGTTCGGTGCTCACGGTCGCCGCTTCGAGCCGTCGTTCACACGCATCGAGTCGCCGTCGAGCGTCGAGGCGATCCAGCGCCAGCCCAGTAGTTGCACCGACGAGACGGACGAACGCGTGATCGAGCGGCGTCGGCCGTGCTCCCTCGAGCGTCCCCGCGACGAGAACGCCGTGGGTTCCGACCGGCGTGACGAGGGCACGGGCTGTGGCGGGATCTCGGACGGGAACGTCCGGCCGAGTGTGTACATCGGCGACGAGCGCTGGTTCGCGTTCGACGAAGGCGTTCCAGACGGCCGTCGATTCCTCGTCGAACGGTAACGTGACGGCCGCGTCTTCGAACCGAGGAGTCACCGCCCGACGCCGGAGTGCGTCGATTTTCTCGTCGTACAGGTAGACGGCGGCGACCGCCGACTCGTTTTCGTTTTCGATCGTCTCGACGACGGCCTCACAGAGATCTCGAACGGTGGACGCCTCGTCCCCGAAACGCGTCGCAAAGAGCGTTTCGACCCTCACGAGTGCACGCTCGAGACCGATGGTGCCGTGATCGCCGCCGGCGACGGTGGGACGGTGACCGCGGTCGAAGGCGGTACAGACGTACCGCTCTCGAGTCGCGCCGGCGAGCGATACGAGCGCGGGGAACGTACGCCCGTCTCCGCTGCGTGCAGTCGCTTCCCCGACTGCGCTCCCTCGGGAGTGTACGCGTTCGACGACGTCGTCGAGCGCGGTCGCGTCGTCGTCCACGAACACGGTCGCCCACGGTTCACCGACGAGTTGCTCCGGGTCGTGGCCGTGAAGTTCGGCGTAGCTCGCGCTGACGGCAACGAACCGCAGCGATTCGTTCAGTAGACAACTGCCGTGCAGTACGTCGATGTCCGGTACGTTCGATCGGTCGGCGCCGGTTCTCTGCTGGTGGCGTGCGACTGCAGTCGCTACTCTCGAGGCGAGTACCCAGTATCCGGCGTCGTCCGCGTCCGTTCGCAGGTAATCCGTCGCCCCCGCCGACAGCGCTTCACCGACGAGTTCGGCGGCTCGAACCTCCGAAAAAACGATGTACGGGAGACCGGGTGCTGATTTCCGAACGTCCCGCAACACGTCCAGCCCGTCGAACGCCGGTGGCCGTATCTCGCTGACGACGCAGTCGACCGTGTCGAGCGATCGAACCACGTCTTCGGCCTCGGAGGCGGTCGTTACGTCGATCCCGAACTCGTCTTCGAAAACGGGTTTCACGGCTTCAGCGGTCGTGTTACCTGTGTCGACGAAGAGGACCTGGATCGAATCGTTCGAATCCGAAGAACCCCGTGACGGCGTCGTGCTACTCATCGATGGTCACTCCGATCGGCCGGACCTACCCGCGAGGCGGCCGGATGCGCACCCGGTGTCGTCCGTGCTCGCTGCGCTCGCCCCGGGTCGGTCGATTCGTCCGCTCGACGGTATCGATTTTCCAGTCTCTCGAGCGGAGCAGTACACACGCCCTGTAGGACGCGACACAGGCATAGAAACGCGAAGCCAATGCTCGTAATCGCTCGGGACCGACGTACGTTATCCGCGTTCGCTCGGCAGCGCCGACCGACGAGCGGGCGATCGCTCAGTGTTGGGGACGCATCACACGACGACCCCACTCTATCAATCCGTACAGTCACTTTCCTGACTTTCTGGCCTGGAAAACAGCAAGCAAGCAACGGGAAGAGAAGGATGATCGAACGAAGACACTATTCGGATAGATTCGTCCTGAGCGTCGGACTATCCACGTAGCGCCAGCGGTTTTGGTCGTGTCCAAAAGAGTCCCTGTCGAAGAACGATATGACCGAACAGGGACGATCCCACCCGATCGACGAAGCATCCACGCCAGCCCTCCCGGACGATCGAGAGAAGTGCGAAGCCCGTCGCGGCGAGGGGCTGTCGGTGCGGTCGATTACCGCCGAAACCGTGCCGTTTCTGATACGCACCCCGAGACGGTATCTCCGTACGGCTCTGCTTTCGTTACTCGGTCTACTTCTCTTCGTTTTACCGCTCACTGTTCGACAGGGGACTACGCGACGGTCGATCCTCGGGTCGTTCGGTGTCGGTCTCGTCGGTTTGTTCGGTGCCATCACGGCGTCCGCCGAGGACACGAACGGAGACGGTGACGAGAACGGGGACGAGGATCGATACGTCGTCGGTCTCGAGGCGGGAACGTCGACCGCTAGCGTCTCCCGAGGTGCGACGCAGCTGTACCGATCGCTGAACCTCTCGTCGGGCGGGAGCGTCGTGGTCGGCGATTTCGACGAGGGTGTCCGTCGGAAGCTCGAGGCCCGATCGGACGTGAGATACGTCGAGAAAGACCACGTCCGCCGACAACAGCTCCACAGCGCCGTCGAACCGTCGGAGAGCGTGGATCTGTCCGACGAACAGGAGACGCCGTGGGGCGTCGAACGGATCGGCGCCACGGATTTCCACGGAAAGGGAGGAACGGAGTTGGGCGCGACGGTCGCGATTCTCGACTCCGGGATCGATCCCGAACACGAGAGTCTCGAGGTGGCCGACGGCGAAGCGTTCACCGAGTGTAACGGCGGCTTCTGTGCGACCGAGTGGGACGACGAAATCGGTCACGGGACCCACTGTGCGGGGACTGTCGCTGCACAGGACAACGGTACTGGCGTCGTCGGAGCCGCTCCCGACGTGGATCTCTGTGCGCTCAAAGTCCTCGCAGGTGACGGTTCGGGCTACGATTCGGACATCGCAGCCGCCATCGAGTGGTGTGCGGACAACGACATTGACGTCATCAACCTGAGTCTCGGCGGGAGCGACGAGGCACAGGTGCTCGAGGATGCCCTGCGGTACGCGTACGACCGCGGCGTGCTCGTCGTTGCTGCGGCGGGCAACGGCGGTTCAGTCGCCGGAGTCGACTATCCCGCCGGCTACGACGAGTGTATCGCCGTCGGTGCGACGGACGACCGGGACGAGGTTCCGGACTGGTCGGCCCGCGGCGACGGAATCGAACTCGTGGCACCGGGTGACGCCATCCTATCGACGCTGCCCGACGACGAGTACGCCTATCTGGAGGGGACGTCCATGTCGACGCCGCACGTCGCGGCCATCGGTGCTCAGCTGATGAGCCAGGGGGTTCCACACGCCGAAAACACCGACGACGTCGACGATCCCGGTGGCGCTCGAGGACTCCTCCGTGAAACCGCGGAAGACGTCGGCTTCGACGAGGACGAGCAGGGGTTCGGTCTCCTCAACGCGTTCGACGCCTTCGAGGAACTCGAACCGATCACCACCGAGGACGTCACCGACGTTCGTGCGACCACCGCGACGCTCAACGGGTCGGTCAGATCGATCGAGAACGCGTCCGAGGTCGACGTCTGCTTCGAGTGGCGCGAATCGGACGAGTCCGAGTGGACCGAGACGGAAACGGAGTCGATCGAGCCCGGAGACGAGTTCAGCGTCGCAATCGACGAGCTGACGCCCGAAACCGAGTACGACGTCCGTGGCGTCCTCGACGACGGCGACGAGACCGCGACGGCGAACGTGGAGACGTTCGCGACCGGACTCGACGAGCTCGCCGTCGAAACGGGCGACGTCGAGGCGATCGATCACCGAACGATTCAGGGGGTCGGGAAACTCGAAGGGCTGGGCGACGCCGAAAGCGTCGAGGTATCGTTCAGCGTTCGGCGAGACGGCGACGAGTGGGAGGAAACCGACTCGCAGGACCGCGACTCGATCGGGACGTACGAGGACGACATTGCGGGACTCGAGCCCGAAACCGAATACGAGGTCGAAGCCGTTGCCGACGGAAGTAACGAGCGGACGAGCGGCGAGACGGCGACGGTCGAAACCGACCCGGAACCCGGAATTCCGGAGATCGAACGGTTCGAACTCACCGACGACAGCAACGGTCAGTTCGTTCGGTGCAACGTCCACTGGGGCGTTGCAGATCGCGACGGCGACCTCGAACTCGTCGCGACCGAACTTCGTTACGCGGACGACGACGAGGAACTCCACCGCGTCGCGTCCGAGATCGAAGGCGGCGAGGAGAGCGGCATCCACACGGTCAGAAACAGCGATCGCTTCGAGGGCGCCGGCGAGGAGTACGAAATCACGCTGACGGTTACGGACGCCGAGGGGAACGTCACCGAAGAGACCGAGGAAACGTCGCTCGACGAGCGCTCTCCGGCGCCCGGTATCGACCGGTTCGAGGTCACGACCGACGACTTCCTCGGAACGCCCGAAGCCGTCGTCGACTGGGCGGTCTCGGACGACGGCGAGGAACTCGACGGCGTCGAACTCGAGTTGTGTCGCGACGACGAGGTGGTCGACGAGTCGAGTTCGATGGCGAGGGGCGAGGAAGCGTCGGGAACCGACTCGCTCAGAGACGGAGCCGCCGACGACGACGAAGCGGCGTACGACGTCACGATACGGGTGACCGACTACTTCGAACAGACGACCGAAGAAACGACGCGAGTGACCCTCGGGGAGTGATCGGCACTCGAACGACGTCCAGTGAACACTCCGGCTACCGGTAGGTGGTCGGGAGTCGACTCAGGGTCGCTTTTCGGTGGTCGTAACGGTGTCCGAACCGAGCCCCGCCATCAGGAGCCCGAGGACTTCCGGGTTGCTCAGCTCGTAGCCCATCCGCTCGCTCAACTCGAGTTTGACTTCTTCGAACCGGTGTGCCTTCGATCCGTGAAGTTTGATGTGTGTCGTCATCGCACCGTCCGGTGGCCGTTCGTCGCTTCGTTGTGGTGCCAATTACCACCGGAGAAGATCGGCTCAGCAGCGGTAGGGGGTCTCCTCGTCCGACTCTGGACCGTCGGTTCAGTTCCGCCGAACACGTCGATCACGTCTCCGTGTCCCGAACCCGATTGTCCTGTTCGCGTCGTACTTTCAATTCTCTCGCGATTACGTACGCGTATTCGGGGACGATACCCCCCGTTCTGCAAAAGTGTTCCCAGGCGACCTGCTCGTCGCCACGTGGGTTCCTCCTGGGTCGTGTCTGTAGCTTCTGAACCATGATTGCGATCTTCTCGACACGACTCTGGCCGTTCGACCGAAGTGGCTTCGTGTCGTCTACAGAGGGGGCCACCTCGAACCTAAACCCCGGTCGAAGCGACGGTGTGGATCGGGAAGACCCGGGACTATTCGACGGCGAGTGCGTTCGAACGGCACACCCACGACGCGCGGACGACTCCCGACCAACCGATCGCTCGAGTTCCGGACGACCGGTCGGCCGACGACGCGACCCTTTGCGGACTCGAGTCGAACCGTCGTTCACACCACGTGTTTGAGCGAGACCGCAAACGTCGAACTGAGCCAGGCCGTCTCTCGATGCTCGTCGTAGATCGTGACTACCCCGTTGCGATCGATATCGGCGACGATGGTCGTCGGAATGAGTGGGTGTTCGGGGTTGGTACGTTGACCGTCGGAACTATCGTACGATACCATGAGTTGCGTGAGTTTTCGATGCGCAGCGGTCGTTCGCGTTCTACGTAGCCACCACACACGTCTTCCCGTTCGTTACGAGGCCCGAGAACAACCGTCGGACGCCGAATTACGTCAACTCCTCCGACCGGAATACGTTAGCAGGTAGTCGTACCGTCCGTCCCGTGTTCACTCGGACTGGTCGTCGAGGAATGCCCGAAGGAGGCTCCAAATACCCTTTCGCAAGTGCTGATGGAGCGTCGACGAGGAGATATCCATCGATGTCGCGAGTTCCTCCGCGGTGATCGCTCGAGGCCAGTCGTAGTAGCCGGAGGCGTACGCCGACTCGAGCGCCGAACGCTGCTTCTCCGTGAGACCGTCGTCGACGGCCTGGCGAAACTCCGTTGCGGTCTCGATCGATCGATCGCGCTCCCGTTTCGCTACGAGTTCCACGTTCGAGAACTGCTCGTCGAATAGGGAGACGATTTTACGGACGTCGGCCGTCTGCGGGGTCTCGAGAACGATTCGCGCTTCACCACCGATGGCGACCGCGGATTGGAGAGTTGCACCGGCCTGCAGGGCGACGTGTGCCGTCGACTTCGACGTGAGCGTCTGGAGCAGGAGGCTATCGTCGCCCTCGCTGATCACGCGTGCGTTTTCGATCTGCGCGGAGTTCGCAGCGACCTCCAGAACCGATGTCGGATCACTGCCCGTGACCGTGTGGTAGTTGAGGATCTTCCCCGCCTCGATCGGAACCGATCGCTCGAACCGGCATTCGCAGTCGAGTTCGGAGGAAACGGCGAGGTAGAACCGCTGTGGATCCTCGACGAGAAGCACCAGTTCGATCACCGAGTCGGTCAGTAACAGCCGCCTGTTCCTGGTCGCGTTGATGGCGAACCCGGTCACCTTCCCGAGCGATTCGAATCCACTTACCGTCTCTTCGCTGAAGGGACTGCCGCCCGTACCGTTTACCACCAGTACGCCGAGCAGCTGATCGCCGTACGTGAGGGGGATCGCTGCGGTGGACAGGACTTCCGTGGACGACTCCTCACCGTTCGGGTACTCACCCGCGAACTGGTAGGATCTCACGACCTCGAGCGAACCGGTCTCGAGCATCCGTTCGACGGTCCCGCGTCCGACGCTCGAGATCGACATCTCGTTGATCGCCTCGAGATCGTCGTCCGTGATTCCGAACCCGACACGGGTCGTGATTCGGTCGGTGTTCGCCTCGATATCACCGATCCACGCGCTCTGGTACAGTTCGGTGTCGACCAGCTGTTCACAGATCGTTTGTTCGAGTTCTTCGCGCGTCGTCGCCTCGAGGAGTCGACGACCGATCTCCTGAACGAGATTGTTGATCTGGTTGTGCGTTTCGAGTTGATCACGCTGCTGGCGCATCTCCTGTTCGTGCGTTCTGAGTTGCCGAACTCGCTCCGCCCGAGCGATCGCAGTTCTCGCGTTGACGGCCAGCATTTCGACGAGTTGTACGTTGCGTTCGTCGAGTTCCTCCTCGCTGTCGGAGACGATAGTAAGAACACCGTATTCTCCCACCGGCACGTGTAGACTCGAGTGATCGTTCCCTCGCCGTTCGGGCGCTCGGTGGTTGATCACCGTCTGCCTTTCTCGGAACGCGTGACCGGCGAGGGTCGCTTCGAGGTCGTACGCCCGCTGCGTTTCGAGCAGCGCTTCGGCCGCGTCCGTAAGCGCGACGCAATCGAGGCGATTCGTGTCCGAATCGAAGAGACGCATACAGGCCCGCTCGAAGCCGAGAACGTCCTCGACCGTGTCGACACTCGTCTGGCAGACCGCCTCGCTATCCTCTGCCGCCATCAACGATCGGAGACCGTCGGTAAGCGCCTCGAGTTGCTGCTCCTGAGCTTTCCGCTCGGTAATATCGCGAGCGATGCAGACCGAGGAGCCGTCGGCGAGCACGGAGAGCGAGATCTCCAGCGGAACGTCGTCGCCCGTCCGGGATCTCCCGATCGCCTCTCCGCGCCACGATCCCCGCTCGGACACTACCGGGAGCACCTCGGACTCGTAGCGTTCGATTTCGCCCGAGCCGAAGAGATCCATCCAGCTCGTTCCGACGAGTTCGCTCGAATCGTCGTATCCGAACAGGTCGGCGTACACGTCGTTCACGTACGTGAACACGACGTCTTCGTTCGCGATCGCCATCCCGTCGATGGCTGCGTCGATAACCGCGGAACGCTGGCGAAGCAGCCGCTCGTGCTCGAGTCGGTCGAACGCCGTTCGCGCGTGTTTTCCGAGGATCTCGATGAGTTCCTGCAGGGGGGCGTCGATCTCCTCGTTGCCGGTGGAACTGACTGCCAGTAGACCGTGCGTTCCGAGCGGAACGACGAGCCGTTTGTCGAGTCCCATCTCCGGATGTGCCGGATTTGTGACCGTCTCGTACGCTTCGAGAATCATCGGCTCGCCGTCCTCGAAAACCGTCATCTCGGCCGTCTCGGCGGTGATCGGCGCGATGGGTTCCGCCGCCGATCCGCCCGATGCACTGGTGGCTTCCTGGCTCGCGGCCGTAGCGCGAAGGACGTCCTCGTCGTCAGTAGCACACCACACTGCCGCGAACGTTCGTTGCAGTACCGTTTCGACGACGTCGACGGTGATCTGCCCGACTTGCTCGGAAGTTTCAGCGACCATGAGTTCTCGAGCCGCTTCGTTGAGTGCCTCGAGTCGACGTTCGTATTCGGTTCGTTGGACGTACGTATGGACGCTTGCGAGCACGCGCAGCCGATCCGAGCGTCCGATCGTCGACGTCGAGATCACTACGCGGACGTCTTCGCCACCTCCGCCCCGGAGCCTGATATCGTTACTCCAACCCCATCCTTCATCGATCGTCGCCGAGAGGAGCGTTCGAAGCGAATCTTCGTCGCTCGGAGCGAGGGCTGCGAGTTCGAGCGAGCGAACGTCGTCGCTCGAGTGATCGAGAAGATCTCGAAATCGATCGTTGCAGTCGGTGATCCTCCACGATTCGGGATCGAAGGCGGCGATTCCGATGGACGGGTGCTCGAATACGGGTTCGAACGTCGACCTCGGCGCTCGTACTGTAGGTGAGTCGTCACCGCCCGCGAGTTCGTGAAAATTGGCGATATACAGCGGGTCGTCGGTCCGCGTCGCACGGTGCAGTGCGAGAGTGACTGGAACCTCGCGGCCGCGGTGGTCCAGAAATGCAAACGGAACCGTTTCTTCCTTTGTTCCCGTCGTTCGCCGCTGGAGGCGGTCAAATACCGATCGCTGGTCGTCCGGGAGCAGTTCGCCGACCGATCGCTCGAGCAACTCTCCGGGTGCGTATCCGAGTAGTTCCCGTGCGGCCCGGTTGGCGAAAACGATCGTTCCGTCGGCCTCGAAACTGACCACACCTTCGGTAACGGTTTCTATCACGTCCTCGAAAAACGTGTCGTCGACTCGGGGAGATGCGGCGTTCATCAGCGTAATTTGACGCCTCCTGAAGAGATAAGTGTTCCATACAAAATTACGAAATAATAGTCTTGCATTAGAAACAGAACAGTATAACCACTCGAAACGTGGTTGTCAAGGATTAGCACGGTTACGGATCGCGACAACGAGGCGGACTCGATAGCGGGAGGGAAGCTGCCGGGCTCGCCTACGGAATCGTCCTCGTATCGTCCGTCGTTCCCGCGTTGGTCGGTGTGATGACGGAGATGGTACCACCCGTGCCAGACTGGAGCGTCCGGAGTCTGCTGGGCCACGCCGTGTACGGCGTCGTTCTGTGACTGTTGTATACGCTCCTCGCGCGATAACGGGGCTCGAGGAATCCCATTCGATTTCGACCGGGGTTCTCGCGTCACTGCGTCTTTGTTGTGTCGACGGTCCCGAGTTCTCGACGGCTTCGCCGCCGTTCGGTCCCGGATCGGTTTCGACGAGCGACGGGGGAGCACTCACGCTGTACGTCGCCGCCGTACCGAACGCGTAGTCCGGATCCGACCAGTCTCGACTCGCCCCCTCGAACGTGGTGGATCCGACGGCGTACGTCCTCTCCAAAGGCGGTTCAGGACCAACCGCGGGTATCATTCATCGTTCGTGTCGCCGTCTTTCTTCGTTTCGTTTCCGCCGTCATCGCCGTCTCCCTCAGTTTCGTTTCCGCCGTCATCGCCGTCTCCCTCAGTTACATTTCCGCCGTCATCGCTGTCTCCCTCAGTTACATTTCCGCCGTCATCGCCGTCTCCCTCAGTTTCGTTTCTGCCGTCGTCGCCGTCGTTTCCGTCGTCACTATCGCCACCATCTCCGCCATTATCGTCGCTCTGCGTTTCGTCGTCTCCTTCGCCTTCCTCGTCAGGGTCGCTCTCCCCCTCGGCGTCTGGCTCCGCTTCATCCCCTTCCTCGTCGGCCGGCTCTTCCGACTCGAACGTCTCCGCAATTCGAGTGAGCAACTCGCGCCACTCGAGCGATTCCGAGAGATACGCGTCGATCCACTCGCTGTCGATCGAAAAGCGATCGAGCGGCTCTTGATCGTCCGGATCGAAGGCGGTCGCGTCGAGGTGCGTCGACGACAGCCCGTATTCGATAGTGCTCGTATACCCGTCTGCGATCAGTTCGATTTCCGCAGCAACGTCGTCTTCGGTGGTTCCGCTCGCGTCGTATCCTATTTCGATACCGTCGTCAACCGCGTCGACGACCACCTCGTCGAATCCGCTCGCCTCGAGTTCGGAACCGAACTGCTCGAGGATGTCGGCGTCGCTCAACTCCTCGCTCTCCGTGCCCGCTCCAGTACCCGACGCCGATCGATTGTCGGTCTCGTCCGCTTCGGGGTCGCCGTCGGACTCCGCCGTCGAACAGCCCGCCAGGACCACTCCAACAACCGCTGTCAGCAATGTGCGTCGTCTCATAGCGATACCAGTCTCGGCACCCTTTTTAACAGGCGACGAACGATGACCGCGAGTAGAGAAGGGACGGGTGGATTCCGCTCCCCGATTCACGACCCGACCGTAGCGCTCGAAATCGATCGGACGGAACGGAGGGATAGCAAGCCGCTTTCGAAGCGACCGGCGATCGACGTACGCCGACTCGTTACGATGCTCCGTCTAGTCCGAAACCACGCACGAAACAGGTCCGGTCGTCTCTTCTGAAACCTACTTATCGAGGCATCGAGGCGACGATACCGGCTGTCGGTCACGCAGATGGGCCGCGAAAAACACATAATTAGGCTGAAACGTAATCCCCCGAGCGCACCTCTAGTAATCCGTGATCCACTGATGTACCACGGCAGACACAATCCAAATCGATCGGTTATTTCGGACGGGGAAGGGCCGGATCGTCTCGCCCGCTTCGTGTCGTTCGCTACCGAAGAGGGATCGGCCGTCATCTACGATATGCGTCGGCCCACCGCGTGGATTAGCTCGGATCACCCCGTCCTAATCGATTCGTCTCGGTAACATTTCGCAGCGTCTCTGGTTACGACTATGAAACCCACAAACACAACCATCGGAATCATCGGTCTCGGAAATATCGGTCACCTTCACGCCGAGCGTTTCGTTGCACTCGGTGCGGACGTGGTCGGGATTGATAGCAACGACGATGCGCGGCGACGGTTCGTCGAAAGTTTTACCGCGCCGGTATTCGACGACCATCACGACCTGTTCACCGTCGTCGATGCCGTCGTTATCGCCGTACCAAATACGTATCACGAGCGGTACGCAATCGCGGCTCTCGAAGCCGGACTCGACGTGTTTCTCGAGAAACCGATGGCAGATACCTGGGTCAACGCCCGGCGAATCGCCGACGTCGCTGCGACGGCGGACGGAGTCTGTATGATCGGATTTCACAACCGCTATCGCCCCGTCGTCGAACAGTTCAAACGACTTCAGCTGGCCGGTCGCTTCGGCGAGCTTACGCACGTACAGGCGAACTACGTCCGCCAGAACGGTGTTCCGGAACACGGCGGGTGGTTCACTCGGGGAGATATCTCCGGCGGCGGCGCGCTGATCGATATCGGCGTTCACGCGATCGATCTCGCGCTGTATCTCCTCGATTTTCCTCGCGTGGAAGAAGTAGTCGGAACGACTCGCCGGGGTCCCGACCGCTCGTTCGACGTCGAAGACGCGGCGAGCGCGTTCATTCGCTGCGCTGACGGAACGACGATCTCTCTGGAAGTCGCCTGGCGGACGAACGGGTCCGACAACAGGGCGTTCGTGATCGACGGTATCGACGGGAGTGCGGAACTGACCCCCGGTGACGAACGACTCGAGCTATTCGATGGTGGTCGCCGAACGGTTATCAACATCGACCGAATCGATCCGTACGAGCGGCAGGCGCGCGCGTTCCTCGACGCGGTCGAACGCGACGTCGATCCGAAGCGAAACACCGTCGAAGAGGCGTTAGCGGTCCAGCGCGTGATCGACGATATTTATCAGTCGTCCGGTCTCGAGCACGTGAACGGTCCGCTGTTCTCGACCGCTGAACAGGGGGTCTCGGCGAATCCCCCTCGACACGAACTGGAATCGAGATAACTCGACCGTTTCGGAAGATGCACCAATTGACATCCTTTGGCACACAGGTTATCTGTAACGAGCGCGTATCTCACTGTGTTATCCTGAAGTGAGAGTGGAAGCCCGCTCCAGCAACGCTCTCGGGTTCCCAACCGAGTCTCAGAAACGGATACCGTGATCACAAATGCAACCCAACCCATCGATCGATTTTCCTATTACGACCGAATCTGAGTTCCACAGCGCCCTCTGCGATCTCATTACGAGCGCCACGGCGAACGACATTTCACCCGAAGGCGCGTGGACCCATCGCTGTAGCGACGAGGATCTCCCCGACCTCGACATCGAAATTTCACGAGTCACGAAGCCCGTCGACGACTAATCGATCGGCGGCGAGAATTACCGAAAGTCATTGCACGTACGGTGGTTGTGAGATCGGACGGACAAATCGTTGCAGCGGCAGTTTTCCGACGAGGAGATCTGACGTTCATTACCGTCACTCTGAGCGCCTCGACCACTCCACGACGGGACACCGATCGGTTCTTCGAGCCTCACGCTCCCTAATGATGTGATACACCCGACAACAGCATGGGCGGCCTCGAGAATTGCCGAATCAGTAATTGTATCGGCTGTGAAAACGGGGTTGACGCGTCCGGACGCTTTCCACGCCCGACGTCGATGGTGTTACTGACTCGGAATCGATGTCGCTACTGATGATCGATCTTCCACGAGGACGACCGCCTCGCCGTCGATCACGGCGACGCCGACCTCGTCGGACTTATCTCGGGGAGTTCTAACGGGAACTCCCGTGTCACAACGGATGATCGGATGAATCCTGAGCTGTCGGATTCATCCCACGCCTAAAGGCGCGGGTATTCTCCTTGATCCTTATAACATTCCGTCGCGATACCCGTTGCGTTCGTCGGCGGTCTTGCATGTGCACGAGTCCGTCCCTCAATACCCGCACGCTGGTCGAGTACAACGGCGCACGGACGGTTCTGCGGGCGATGGAACGTGTCGACGGAGACAGCGGTCACAGCGTTCGTTCGACTCGAACGACATCCGATGCGGCCGCTCTCGAGTCGTCGACGGTGAACCAAAAAAGAACCGGCGGTTCGCGTTCGCGTCTCTAGCCGAGGATGGCGGACACGAGGTTCCCGACTGCTGCGCCGAGGCTCGAGGTCACGTTGGATCGCTCGATGCTGTCGGAGCTGTCGGTGTCGTCGTCCGCGTCGGAGTCGCCGTGGCCACAGTTGGAGTCGTAGGACTCGTCGAAGCTACTGTCGTCGGACTCGCTCTGGGAGTTCGCACTCTCGGAGTCGGTGCTGGAGTCGCTGCGGGAGCTGTCGCGACTGTCGACGTCGCTGTCGCTGTCGCTGCTGTCGAGGCTGTGCTCGCTCTCGTTGTCGGCGCTGCTCTCGCTGCGGTCGCTCTGGCTGCTGTCGGAGGCGCTGTCCGTGTCGCTGTTGGACTCGCTTTCGACGTCAGTGTTCTCGATGGTGTCGACGCCAGTGTCGCTCTCACTGTCGGAGTCGAGTGCGGACTCGCTGCTCTCGCTGCGGTCGCTCTCGTTCACGTCGCTCTCGTCAGTGGTCGTGCTCTGGTCGTTCTCGCTGTAGGTGCGGTCGCTCGAGACTTCGTGCTCGTCGTTTGCACTGCTACTGCGTTCGTTGTCGTTGTCCGTGCTGTCTAGGCTGCTTTCCTGTTGATCACTCTGGGAGTCGCTGCTGTCGCTCGTGTTCTGGTCGCTGGCGGACTCGCTGTGGGTCCGGTCGCTGTCTGCGGTACTCGCGTCACGGTCGCTCTCGTCGAGGGAACTCTCGGAGCCGTGACGGTCGCTCTTGCTCGCGTCGCGCTCGGAGTCGTCGCTCGAGCTCGAGTCGCTGTCGCTGTCGGAACTCGTGCGGTCGCTCTGGGTGCGGTCGTTCTGACTCGCGTCGCGCTCCGATTCGTCGAAGGCGTTCTCGCTCACGCTGCGGTCGCTCTCGCTCGAGTCTTTGTTGCTCTGTGAGCTCTCGTCGGAGTCGCTGTCGCTGCTGCTGTCGATGCGATCGAAGGTGTCGCGGTCGCTCTCACCGCGGTCGCTCGAGTCGCGTTCGTCGTGTTCGGAGTCGCGCGAGCTGTCGGAGCTATCGCTCTCGTCGCTTTCGCTCTTCTCCGAGTCGCTGTCGCTCTCGTCGAGGCTGTGATCGCTGGTGTCGCTCTGGCTCTCGGAGCTGTCGCTCTCGTCGACGTCGCTCTCGTCGAGATCACTCGAACTGTCGCTCTCGTCGGTGGAGCTCGAGTTGCGCTCGCTCACGTCGATGTCGGAGTCGTCGTGGTCGATGTCGCTGGCACTCGACTCGCTCGAGTGTTCGTCGGACGCGCTGTCGCTCTCGTCGGTGTCGCTCGAACTGTCGCTGGCACTCGACTCGCTCGCATCCGAGGCGCTGTCGCTAGCACTCGAGTCGCTCTCGCTGAGCGTGCTGTCCCGATCGGACTCGCTCTCGGTGCGGTCGCTGACGTCACGGTCGAGGTCGGATTCGCTCTCGTCGATCACGACGTCCGCATCGTCGATATTGCGTTGACTCTCGCTGCGGTCGCTTTCGTCGACGTTGCTGACGTCGCGCTCGCTGCTCGTGTCGCGTCGTTCGTCGCGGTCGTTCACGTCGGAACTGCTTCCGTCGCGGTCGGACGCGCTGTCGCTCGAACTGTCGCGCTCGCTCTGGTCTCGTTCGCTCTCGTCGACGTCGCTCGAGCTATCACTCGAGCTATCACGTTCGCTTAAATCGGCGTCGTTCGAACTCTCTCGGAGATCGCTACTGGAGCGATCGTGCTCGCTACTACTGTCACGTTGACTGTCTTCCTTGTCGGCTGCCGTCGACGTACTATCTTCGGCGGTTTCGCCTTCGTCACACCGATCGTTCACTTGCATATTGGCGCCGGAACTCGCTCCAGCCACCCCGCTTACGCCGGCCGCTCCGGACAACAGCAAGAGACCGATCACTGTGAGGATCGTTAATTTCTGTTTCATGCTATGCTCGAAACCTATCTCGTAGGTCACTGCCCTCTTTGCCAGAGGGTGTTAAGAACTGGAGACGAAGCCTCGGGGAGATACGGGGGAGATCGGGCCTTCTAACGTCGATTGGACGCCGAACGGAACGCGGCCACTGCTCGAAACTCACCCGGCGTGCGAGAAACGCCGTCTCCGCGAAGACGGACCCTCGTTGACACCCGCGTGGCGGCGTACGTGATCGTCTTCGAACCGAGACGCCGAAAAATACGCGGGCCGGAACTGCTCCGGTCGATGTAGCCTCACTCGAGTTTGCTGACGTCGACGTCGTACGATCCGTCACCGTTCTCGACGAGGACGCCTTTTCGCTCGAGTTCCTGGGGACTGTCGCCGGTGACGATCAGTCGTTCCGAGATCGTCTCACAGTCCGAGTCTGTCGTCTGTTCGCGCTCGCTCTGGTCTCGCTCGCTCTCCGTTCGTTCACTCTCGCTGTCGGCGTCGGACTCGCTACGGTCGCTGTCACGCGTCTCGAGGCCGCGTTCGCGCTCGCTTTCGTCGCGCTGACTGTCGCGTTCGCTCTCGTCCGCGCGCTCGCTGCGGTCGCGTTCGCTCTCGTCGCGGTCGCTGTCGCGATCGCTGGCCCGTTCGCGTTCGGTGTCGGTGTCCTGGCGCTCGTCGATTCCCCTGTCGCTCTCGCTCTCGGTGTCGAGTGCGGACTCGGTTGACTCGCTGCGGTCTCGATCGCTCTCGTCGCGTTCGTCGGAGTACGTACTCCCGTCGCGTTCGATCGAGGTTCGGTCGCTGTCACTGCCGCGGTCGGTACGGCGGCTCTCGTCGCGTTCGGAGTCGTTATCCGCGGTGTCGAGACTCGTGTCGCGTTGCTCGCTCGCCGATTCGGTGCGATCTCCGGCGAACTCCTCGCTGTCGAAGTCGGCGTGGGAACTGTCGCGTTCGGCAGTACTCGCGTCGCGGTCGCTCCGGTCGAGGGAACTCTCGCTGCCCGCTCGAGTGCTTTCGTAGTCGTCGAGGGCGGACTCGAAGCTCTCGCCGCGGAAGGACTCGCTGTCGAAGTCGTTCCTGTCGCTTTCGCTGCGGTCGCTCTCGCTCGCCTCGCGCTCGCTCTCGTCGCGGTCCGACTCGTTCGTCTCGCGCTCGCCGTCGCGTTCGTCCTGCTCGCTCGATTCACTCGCTTCGCTGTCGCTGGCGTTCTCGGCGTCGACGTGCTCCTGTACGTCGGCGTCGTCACCGCGGTCGAATCGGTCCGCGTCGATCCGTTCGGAGTCCGTCTCGCTCGCGGACTGATCGCTCTCGTCGCTCGAACTGGCGTCGTGCTCGCTGTCGCGCTCGTCGCGTTCTCCGTCGATGACGTCGCGTTCGCTTTCGTCCGCGGTGCGCTCCTCGAGGTCGCTTTCGTCGGACGCAGTCTCGCTTTCGTTCGCTTCGGTATCGCTACTGTCGCGTTCGCTCACGTCGCGCTCGGCGTCGTCGTGGTCGACGTCGCTCTCGCTGCGATCGCTCGCGCTCTCGTCGGCGGAGCTCTCGCTTTCGGCGGTGTCACTCGAACTGTCGCTGGCGCCCGCCTCGCTCTCGTCGGCGGCACTGTCACTGGCGCTCGAGTCGGTCTCGCTACGCGTGCTGTCGGCGTCGGACTCGTGCGCGTCGTGTTCGCTGACGTCGTGCTCGCTGTCGCGCTCACTTTCGTCGGTCTCGACGTCCGTATCGTCGACCTCGCTCTCGCTGACGTCGCGTTCGCTCTCGTCGCTCGAACTGGCGTCGCGCTGGCTGCTCGAGTCGCGTCGTTCGTCGCGGTCGTTCACGGCGGAACTGCTTCCGTCGCGATCGTACTCGCTGTCGGAGCTGCTATCGCTCTCGCTGACGTCGCGGTCGCTCTCGTCGACAGCGCTCGAACTGTCGCGCTCGCTGTCGCTCTCGCTAACGTCGTAGTCGCGTTCGTTCTCGCGGTGATCGTTGTTCGCCCGATCACGCTCGCTCTCGCTTTGACTCTCTCGCTCGTCGATCTCGTTCGCGATATCGACGGTTTCGTCCAGGTGTTCGCTCACGTCGCATCGCTCGTCGTCCATGGTGTATATGACGGTGTTGTCGTCACCGTTAGTGACGGAGCCAGTCGCCGCAACGACGCCACCTAACACCACGAGAGCAATCAACGCGAGGACACCAACTCGGTCTATCATGTGTTTCTGTCCAATATCTAGTATGACTGTCAGTTACGCTGCGGAATCGGTCCCTAGACTGGTCGCTCTTCGGTGGTCCCGGTCAAATAGAGACGACGAAGAGTGGGGAAGAATCGCGGTAAAAGCCGGTCGTTCGGGGATTCGGAGGGAGATACTACGCTTGCACGCCGCGCTGCTCACTCGGTTTCAGGCGACAGTCGACGCAGTAGTAGGCGTGGTATCTCTTCTCCTGCTCGTACGTGTGGCCACAGGTAATGCACAGCGACGGGTTCTGGTACGTCATATACCGTCTCGAACGTCGGGTAGGATCGTATAGGGTCGGTGAACGACGGCGAAGATTAGGAAACAAAGTCACCCGCGTTAGGTCCGCTGTGCCATGCACGTTGTTCCCGTCTACGGCCGCTCCGGGTGATCCGGGCCCGAAGCGACCGCTCAGTCACCGGATTGGACGACGATTTCGACGGTGTCACCCGCCCCATCACCCGCCTCGTCGATGGATTCGACGCCCTCGAGCACGTGCTCCTGCGGATCGACCTCCTTGCCGTCAACGGTCACACTGACGTCGTCACCGTCCTCCTCGGCGAACGTCTGCCCGTCGACGGTGAACGTGTCGGCCGTCACGTCCATGCCGAGCGTCTCGAGGGCGTACTCGATCGTGACGTCCTCACAGTGAGCGTGCCAGACCTGAGCGTCGCCTCCGTGGAAGTGGAAACAACCGTCGGCTTCGATGTACCGTGGTTCGGTAAACTCGACGGTGGTGTCGTCGTACTGAACGGTAATCAGTCCGTGTTCGTGTATCTGAGCCGTCGCGTCGGGTTGGACGGCCGCGGAACTGGCGTCGGCGCCGGAATCGAGGAACACCAGACTGTATCCGAGAACGAATACGACGAGGATGACGCCGGCGCCCGCGTAGAGCGCCATATTTCGGCGCTTCGACCCGTCGGACGACGTCCCCACTCGTCGTTCGTCGATCCCCGTCAGTTCGTCGGCGTGTGTCCGCCTGAGGTGAGTTTCGTAGTCGTCGTCGGGAACGGAGTCCCCGCAGTAAGTGCAGTGTGTTGTCATCGGCGTTGTAAGACGAACAGGCGTTGACGGAGTATGAAGACAGGTCGAAGAATCGGGTCGCTACTCGTAGCGGGACCTCGGCCGTTGGAGCGACGGTCCCACCACTTCCACGCGATGCTTCCCCGTTCGGCGAGCGTCTTCACCCACTGTACTTCCCCCGGCGTAACCGGTACCGACTATGGACCGCATCGACCGTCGAACGTACCTTACGTTGATCGGAGGTGGAACGATCGCTATTGCCGGCTGCACGAGTGACGGGGACGACGGGAGGGAGGCGCGTGACGACGACGACGAAACACGGTCGGCCGCTGAGACCGACGGCTCCGGTTCGAGCGACGAGCCCGGTAGCTCAGATGGGAGCGACGAGTCGGACGGGACGACTCCCGAGTTCGGGATCGGAGACCGCCTCGAGGTGGGTGACCTGCACGCCGTCGTCGCCGATCTGGATCTGGTCGCGGACGTCGTAACCGGATCGGACCGCGAAGTTCTCGAGGCGGACGACGGAGCGGCGTTCGCGGTCGTCGACCTCGCACTCCAGCACGTCGGTGACGAGGCAGTGGTGGACGTCGACGACGCAGTAACGGTCACCCTTAGCGACGAAGACGACGAAACGTACGACCGCGTCGACGAACTCGACGCTGCGGCGCTCGATCCAACCGAAAGTCACCTCGCACCCGGTGAAGTCGTTCGGGGCGACCTCGTCTACGAGATCGGCGACGATACCGAGGAACTCGTGCTCGAACTCGAGTCACTGACGGCAAACGAGACGGGCACCGTCGCCCTCGCTGCGAAGCGGGACGCGACCGCCAGCGAGTCGCTCGAACACGACCTCGCCGACGACGTGCTCGGCTTTTCTCAGGGAGTCGAACGAGCGGATATCGAAATCACGGTGGCGAGCCTCGAGCACGGGAACAACCTCGGCGGATTCATGCAGTCCGACGAGGGATACGAAATCGTCGCCGTCGGCGTCACCGTCGAAAACGGGAGCGGACGTGACCGGACGCTTTTGTCAAAACAGGTCCAGCTCAAGGACGAGTTCGGACGAATCCACGACCACGCGCCGGGAATCTTGCGAGCGCTCGAGGACTTCGACGGCGCGACACTGAACGACGGTGAAGAATACGAGGGGAAAATCGCGTATCAGGTCGAAGAAGGACTCTCCGAACTGTACTGGGTATTCGATTTCACCGAGTGGGGTGACGTCCAACGAGCGTTTTGGCAGTTACGCTGAACTGATACTGCTGTGATTGTTCGTGTGGTGAACTGGCACGATCCCTCATCCTTCGAAGCGGAGTAGACGTGAGGCGGGCGAATCGACCAGTGGTCAGTTCGCACGCGCAGCGAGCGTGCCTTTCACGACGGTGTACGCCTACAACTGAGCTTGTATCCCAGTGACCGGGAATGCGGGCTACGCTTAGAAGCCTCCGCCGTCGAGTGTTCGATATGGCAACCTCGTCCG
Organism: Natronorubrum halobium; assembly: GCF_051351675.1. Taxonomy (NCBI): domain Archaea; kingdom Methanobacteriati; phylum Methanobacteriota; class Halobacteria; order Halobacteriales; family Natrialbaceae; genus Natronorubrum; species Natronorubrum halobium. Next base: position 2,310,044 of record NZ_CP195595.1, on the reverse strand, counting down.
ACCAGCGGTCGCCGTTTCAGCCCCCGCCGACGACGACGGGTGGTCGAGAGTCAGCGACGGCCGGGTTTCGCGGCCGCACGAAACACGTCTCGGTGTACGACGTCGTGCGTAGCGGGTCTCGGGTGGCTCGAGCCCAGTACCGAAGCGGCGTCGAGCGCCGGTGCCTGGAAGAGAGTCACACGCGATCCAAAGCGTGTTGGTACTACGCTTTTGGGTGGTCGGTCGCATTCTCGAAGTAGTACTCGAGGGATCAACAATACGGGACGATCCACCGCTCTGCGGTGACGCCGCGATCTTCGTCTCTACCGACCGTTTTAGAACACACGGAGCGTAGGCTCTCTAATTTCTGTAATATCCGATGAAAATATTTGTGAGTGATTTCTAGAACAGAAGCTTTACATCGATCTACGAACCTGCTTGGAATGCAGACCATGACGCCCACATCGAACCAACACCACTGCCGCTCTGACGAACCCGCAGACGCTATCGCGTCTGACCGATCGTCGACGCTCTCCCAAGACGACATCTTCCACGTGCTACAGACGAACCGTCGACGGGATGCGATCACGTATCTGATAGACAAGGACGGTCCCGTCAAGATGAGCGACGTCGCCGAGTACGTCGCTGCAGCGGAAAACGACACGACCGTCGCGAACCTGACGTCGGCACAGCGCCAGCGCGCCTACATCCCGCTCTATCAGTCTCACCTCCCGAAACTCGACAAGAAGGGAATCATCGAGTACGAGCAGTCCCGCGGGATCGTTCGACCGACCGACCGGATCGAGATATTCCGCCCGTATCTCGAGGAGACGTCCGGTGACACCGACGGCTCGAGCCGCGATTCCCTCCAGTCGATCGTCACGAGCGCCGTCAACGACTATCACGTGACGTCGACGTGTGCGAGCACCGGACTGCTGGTCGCCACGATGGCCGGGTTGCTCCAGATCCCCGAGTTGACGCTCGCCGTACTCATCGTCGGCCTCTTCACGCTGGCGACGGTCGCGACGACGGTCACCGACTCGCTCGCGACGACCGACGGCGTCGACGGCCGTTCGGTTCACTGATTCACGGGCGGGCTCTGCACGTCGTAGCCAGCGCGTGGGATCTGCACGCGAACGGTGTCCGCGCTCGATTTTCCGTATTCCACTCTCGGTGACGAACGCGTGTTCGCGTTTCCTGTCGGAACGACGGACTGAGCACGCAGCTCGTCTCTTAACTGACCCATAGTAATCGCCGCGTCATCGATCGTTCGCGTATGTTCGGAACCAGTGGTATTCGAGGAACCGCCGGAGACGAAGTAACGACGACGCTCGCACTGTCCGTCGGTCGAGCCGTCGCCTCCGAGGGCTACGATCGGGTCGTCGTCGGACGCGACGTTCGAGAGAGCGGCGAGGCGCTGCTCGATGCACTGACCGCTGGCCTTCGAGAGTGTGGAGCGGACGTGCTCGAGGCGAGTATCGTCTCGACGCCGACGGTCGCCAGAGCCGCCTCGTGGACGGAGTCGGACGCCGGAATCGTCGTGACGGCGTCCCACAACCCCGCACCCGACAACGGACTCAAACTCTGGTCCGCGTCCGGGCAGGCGTTCGACCCCGAGCAGTGCAGTGCGATTGCGACGCGAGTCGAACGCGACGACTACGACATCGGCGCCTGGAACGAGTACGGTTCGATCGAGCCCCTCGACGGGGCGGTCGATCGCCACGCGAGGGCAGTGACGGACGCCGTCTCGATCAACGACCCGCCGACCGTCGCCCTCGATATCGGAAACGGGACGGGTGCGATCACCGCCCGCGCGCTCGCCGACCTCGGCTGTGACGTCGTCACGCTGAACGGCCACCGAGACGGTCAGTTCCCGGGTCGGCCGAGCGAACCGACTCGAGAGACGCTCACCGATCTCTCGTCGCTCGTCGAGGCGACCGACGTCCGGCTCGGAATCGCCCACGACAGCGACGCCGACCGAATGGTGGCCGTCGACGACACCGGGACGTTCGTCCCGAAAGACGTGCTCATGGCGCTGTTCGCGCGCGACGTCGCGACCGCCGGCGACGTCGTCGCGGCACCGGTGGATACCAGCATGGTCGTCGACGACGCGCTCGCGGCAGTCGGTGGGTCCGTGAGTCGAACGCGAGTCGGTAACGAATTCGTCGCCGACCGCGCGACGCGCCCGGACGTCGTCTTCGGCGGTGAGCCCAGCGGCGCGTGGATCTGGCCGACGGAGACGCTGTGTCCGGACGGGCCGCTCGCTGCGTGTAAACTGGTCGAACTCGTCAGCGACGGCGCGTCGCTCTCCTCGCTCGTCGAGGACGTCGAAACGTACCCCATCTACCGCCAGTCGATCGAGGTCGCGGAGAAGACGGCCGTGATGGATCGAATCCGCGATCAGGTCTGCGAACGATACACCGACGTCGGGATGCTCGACGGCGCCTACGCCGACGTCAGAGACGGCTGGATCCTGCTGCGAGCGAGCGGTACCGAACCGGTCGTCCGAATCACGGTCGAAGCGCGAACGGCGCCTCGAGTCGACCAGTTGACCGCCGACGCTCAGGGGATTCTCGAGAACGCGATCGCGGGGTCATCGTGATCCGGGCGAGCACGAATCGACGTGAACACGCCGCGAATCGATCCGGCGCGTCTGCGGCCGACTGTCGACGCGACCGGCGAATCTGTCATCTGGCTGTTTCCAGAACTCGGTGTATGAACGCCCGATAACCGATTTAACGGCCAGATAATGAAGTCCGATGTCTTCCTCTCCGGGGATAGATAGCCGTGGTGGAACGAACGACACCGCTGGCGGAACGTGTTCGCCGGCGGGCGAACGGAACATTAGTGAAAATGGAGAGGCACTGAACCGATGACTGGGACGTTTTCCCGTGACGACGACGTATCGACTACGACTACCGCGACCGACTCGAGCGGACTGGACACCCTGCTCGTCGGTATCGACGCCGGCTGTTTGCCGGTCTTCGAGCGACTGTTCGAGGACGACCGGATCCCGACGATCGAGCGACTCTGTTCGGACGGCGTCACCGCGCCGCTCGAGTCGCAGATTCCGCCGTGGACGCCGAGCGCCTGGCCGTCGATCTACACGGGGGTCAACCCCGGAAAACACGGCGTCGTCGGCTTCGTCGGCTACGACGGCTACGACTGGCACGTGACGAACAACGACGACGTCAACGAGCACCCGATCTGGACGCTACTGGACCGTCACGACCGCTCGAGCGTCGTCGTCAACGCACCGGTCACGCACCCGCCGGACGAGTTCGACGGCGCGGTGATTCCCGGCTTTCTCGGCCCCGAGGATCCGGCCTGTCACCCCGAGGGGCTGCTGGACGAGGTTCGCGACGCGATCGGCGACTACCGCGTCTATCCGAAGTACACGCGAGACGACGACACGGTCTCCGACGCGGCGAAGATCGCGGAGTATCAGCGGCTGGTCCGAATGCGCGGCGCGGCGTTCCAGTATCTCGTCGGGGAGTTCGAACCGGACTTCGGCTTCGTCCAGTTCCAGAAGACGGACACGGTCTTCCACGAGTTCGACGGCGACGAGGAGATGGTCGAACGTGTCTACGAGGCGACCGACAAACAGCTCGCCGAGATTCTCGAGACCTGTGACCCGGACCGCGTCTTTCTCGTCAGCGATCACGGGATGGGACCGTACGACGGCTACGAGTTCCGGATCAACGAGTTCCTCCGCGACGAGGGCTACCTCGAGATGACGACCGGCGGCAAGGGGATGCCCTCCTGGACGCCGATGCGGCGGCGACTCCGCGAAGGCGAAGAGTGCGAGACGTGGGAGCCCGGAACGGCTGCCCGAGCGGCGTCGGTCGCCGCCAAGTTCGGCATCACCGCCCGTCGGATCAGGACCACGCTCGAACGGGTCGGTCTCGCCGACATCGCGGTCGAGTACGCGCCGGGGGGCGTCTCTCGGACGGCGAACGAGCAGGTCGACTTCGCCGAGTCGAAGGCGTACGTCCGTGCGCGAACCGAACTCGGCGTCCGGATCAACCTCGAGGGGCGGGATCCGTCGGGCGTCGTTTCGCCCGAGGAGTACGACGAACTCCGCGAGCGGCTCATTCGGCAACTCCGTACCGTTGAAACGCCCGACGGCGAGCCGTTCTTCGAGACGGTCGCGCCGCGCGAGCGCTACTTCCACGGTGACTACGTCGAGGACACCGTCGACATCGTGACGATCCCAAACGGGTTCGACCACATGATCTCCGAACAGGTCGCCGACGGAGACTACTTCGGCCCGGCCGAGCCCTGGAATCACAAACTGGACGGGATCTTCGTCGCGACGGGCGACGGGATCGACGACGACCAGTCGCTCGATCGAGCCCACATTTTCGACGTCGCACCGACGGTTCTGGCTGCGATGGGAGTCCCGTACAGCGACCGCATGGACGGAGACGTCGTTCCGGTCGTGGAGCCGGTCGTTTCGGCGTCGTACGCGGCCTACGACGACGAGGGTGAGGGCGAGCGAACGTCACCGGACGAGGACGTGACCGATCGCCTGGCCGATCTCGGCTACCTGAACTGATCCCGTGGACCGACCTACGGACGGTTTCGACCGCTGCAACGGCCGGTTACGCGATCAATAAGTATGGACCGTCGGTCGCACCACACGAGACACGGGTCTATGGGATTTATCGCTGAAGTCCACCTCGTTCACGACGATTTCGTGTTGGCTCCGACGATAGCGCGCTATCCCGACGTAACGGTGAGATACGAGTACGACGCGACGACCACCGATCGAACGCTGCAGTTCGTCTCCGTTTTTAGCGACGCGTACGCGCCCCTGGAGGGAGCGATGGAGGCCGACCACACCGTTTCGAATCCGACGCGCGTCGCGACCTTCGAGAATCGGGCGATCTACCGCGTAGCGGTCGAGACCGACGTCGAAATCGTCCCCGATCGGTGTGCGGAGGATGGGCTGTTCGTGTTCACGATTACGAGCGCCGAACGGGGTTGGGTCGCACGGGTGCATCTGCCGGACCGTGACGCGCTGACCGCGTTCCGGGCCTGGAGTCGCGACCGCGGCGTTTCGTTTCGCGTGAAACAGTTGTACGACCTCTCGGTGTCCGACAACGGGACCTACTTCCTGACCGAGCAACAACACGAGATTCTCCTCATGGCGTACTACGCCGGCTACTACGACATTCCGCGCGGGATCACGCAGGACGGGCTCGCCGAACGGCTCGATATTTCGGACTCGGCGGTCTCCCAGCGACTCAGACGCGCCGTCTCGGAGTTGATCGCCGCCACGCTCGAGAACGATCGCACGCCGAGCAACTGGGCCTGACATCCTCCCGCGGCTAACGCTGTGGGGGTCCCCTTGGGGGTTGAACCCACGAAGACGGAGCGGTTCGCGGGGTCGTCGTCGCACGCGACGACGACCTGCGTTTCGGCCCGTGCCAGTACGGTTCCGCCTCGGCCAGCGGTTTCGAGAACTCGCCTGAGGCTCGGTTGCCGATGTTCAGCGCGTTGCGAACCGAAGATTCGCACGCATCCGAAAATCTTCGGTTTTCGAACGCACCATTCTCGTCCGCGTTGCCGTCCAGTCCGCACTCGGGGCACGCGAAGCGTCCCTGCGTCTCGCGGAAGCCCTCGCAGCCACAGCGGTTGCACGTTTTCGACGCGTCGTACTCCTCGACCGATCGCACGTCGATACCTGCGTCGTGGGCTTTGTACTCGATGTGGCTGAGCAGGCGGGCGAACGGTATCTTGCGGGTCTCGTCGTTGACGTACCGCCCCTTGTCGCTGTCCCTGCGGATGCCACCGAGATCACCCGCGACGGTGACCGCGTTGCGTTCCACGACCTGCCGGCCCTGCCGCTTCGGCCTTGCCGATGAACGTTCGCCTCGCTACCGCTGTAACTCCGTTCGCCGGTCGCCGACCGATCACGACCGTATCCCATAGGGTGCACCCGTACCCATATTCGAACCGATGACTGATATCTGTATTCTTAGCTAGGTGATAACCTGGCATCCGTACACGTCCGAATACGAGCGTTTTCGGACCTATATCCGTCACTTGTACGAGGTGAAATCGTCTGTATCAGTTGTTAATGTTGGTAGTATTACACTGACGATGCTCGATTTCGCACTTAAAAGCTTGCTATCCGAATCCATAGATACTGGACCCCTTCATTGCTCAAAACAAATGACTATCAATGTCGGAACGAAGTGGTATGCGGCGTTCGAATCGGAAGGATTCTCTGCAAGCTCGGTCGGCCCGTTGGGATGACGGTCACGAATCGAGAGATTCCCGAACACGACGGACGTTTTTGCGTGGTGTTGCGGCCACCGGGGCCGCTGGAATCGGTCTGACGTCGGCCGCCGGAGCGGCCTCGGAACCGTACGCTCAGTACGAGGACGACTACCGGAACGTCGTCGACGTCGTCGACGCAGGTGCAGACAACACTGGCGAGGAATCGATTACCTCCGTTCTCGAGGACCTACGGGCGGACGACACGCTGCTCGTGTTTCCGGAGGGGCGGTACTACATGGACGAACAGTTCCGGTTCACCGGATTCGAGAACTTCGGGGTCGTGGGTGACGATGCGACGCTGGTCCCGGCGAACTATCACGACTTCGCCGGCCCGCAGTACAGACTGTTTCGGCTCGGCGTCTCGTACAGCCCCGGCAGTCACCTCCGATTCGAGGGGTTCGACGTCGACCAGCGGGCTCCCGACACTGGGATCCGGGTCATCGAGGCCAACGTCGCCGACCGACTCGAGGTGCGCGACGTTACCGTCCACGGCGAACACGACAGCGGTACGTGGGGTCCCGGACTGTTCAACGTCACCGATCCCGACGGCTGGGGGATCGTCGAACGCTTCCGCGCGCCGGACGGGGCCGCCTGGGTCAATAACACGCCCTACGCCGGCAACCGCTGGCGCGGTCCGATCGGTATCGAGGCCAATCAGAACGCGGGCACGCTCGAGTTCAGGCGCTGTTGGCTCGGCGGCTTCCCGAACAACGGCCTGTACGCGGCGGGCGGTGACGGGAAGATCGTCGTCCACGGCGGCCTCTACCGGAACAGTAACGGCGCGAACGTCCGCGTCGGCGGACAGAACAGCGAGATTCGGTGGCCGACCGTCGAAGTCGACGACACGCGACCGGAGGACAAAACGCAGCGCGGAATCCGGATCGAGAACGGACGAAACGTCGAGATCCACGGCGCTGCCGTCGAGGTTACCTCGCCGATGCCGACCAGTCACGCGATTTCGGTGATGAACTCCTGCGAGAGCGCTCGGATCGAGAACACGCGAGTCGACCTGCGCGGTTCGGACGTAAACCACGGGATCGTCCTCTCTCCGGACTGCGGAGAGACCGTGATCACCGACACCGAGATCACCCACGAGACGGCGGGCGGCTATCCGCTGTGGATCCGCGACAGCGACAGGACCGAACAGGTACTCGTCGAGCAGGTCACGATTTCGGGGGAAGCCGGCGACGACAGTGGCTTCCGCGACGGAATTCGCTGCGAGCGAGACAACTGCCGGTTCAGCCACGTCGACGTCAGTCAGCCCGGTCGCGACGGCGCCGATCGGAACGCGATCGTCAACATGGGCAGCGATCTGACCGTCTACCGGAGCGAACTGCGCGCCAGCCAGTATCCGTACGTCGATCTCGGCACCGACACGGTCGTTCGCGACTCCGTCCTCGAGTCGTCGGGCAACGAGGAGGCCGTCTGCCTCTACGCGTCCGCGGAGGACCCGACGTTCAAGAAGAATCGACTGGTCGACGGGATTCGAGACCTCGGTGCGAGCGGGGTTACGACCTGGGAGAACAGCTACGAGTAGGTCGATACGGCTGCAACGAAAGTGCCCGTAACGCCCTCGAGTGGCCGTTTAACACCCGTATAATAACGCCTCGCTGTCGCCACTCTTCACCACTGTGAGCACGGTGGACGCTGAACGAACGTCGGCGAGGGGGGCCGTCGGCTCTCGGCTGGAACGCTCCCGGGTGAACGCGTGAACCGAAGTATCGCGAGCGGCGTCTTTTCGGTCGTTAGCGCGAAGGTCGTGGTGCTCGTACTCACCGCGCTCTCGACGCCGCTTCTGTACCGCTTTCTCGGCCCGTCGGGCTTCGGCGAGTACTCGTTTCTGCTCTCCGTGTTCGCCATCTACATGATCTTCGTCAGCTCCGGCGTCACCGACGGCGTCCGGAAGTTTCTCGCCGAGGATCGCAACGCGGCGAACTGGAGCGAACACGTCGTCGGGTTCTACTTCCGGCTGGCGATCGGCCTCGCCGCCGTCGGTGCCGTCCTGTTGATACTCGCCGCCCAGTTCGGACTCGTCGGTCTGGCGTTCGGCGACGAACTCACGATTTACTTCTACGTCCTCGCCCTCCTCGTCGTGACGGCGCAGTTTCGCGACTACGCCCGAAAGACGCTGATGGGATTCGGCCTCGAGCGATACTCGGAGCCGCTGAAGATCCTGGACAAGGTCGGGTTCGTCGTCGTCGCGATTCCGCTGGCGTACAGCTTCGGCGTGATGGGCGCGCTCGCGGGACACCTGGCCGCGAGTCTGCTCGTCGCCGTCGCCGGACTCGTCATCGTCCACCGTCGAATCCCGCTGTCGTGTATCTACAGCAAGCCGACGGAGCGGTTCCCGCGCAAGCAGATGCTCACGTTCAACTCGATGAGCATCGTCCTCGTGTTCCTGTTGATGTCGCTCTATCACATCGACATCGTGATGCTCCAGCGGTTTCGGGAGAGCGCGGACGTGGGGAACTATCGGGCGGCACTGACGCTCGCGGAGTTCCTCTGGTTCGTCCCGCTGGCGATCCAGACCGTCTTCGTCCACTCGACCTCCGAACTCTGGTCGCAGAATCGCCACCGGAAGATTTCGGAACTCGCGTCCAAGGCGACCCGGTACACGTTCCTCCTGACGGCCGTCATGGCGGTCGGCCTCGCGGCGCTGGCCGACGTCGCCGTGCCGATCTACTTCGGTGACGAGGCGATCCCGGCGATCGAACCGCTCCTGTTGTTACTCCCGGGTGCGATCGGCTTCGCGCTCGCGCGGCCGATCCTCGCGGTCTCGCAGGGCGAAGGGACGCTCCGGTATCCGGTCGCAGCGACCGGCGCGGCGGCCCTGATCAACGTCGTCCTGAACTTCGCGCTCATCCCGCGCTACGGGATGCACGGTGCAGCCGCCGCGACCAGTGTCGGCTACGGGACGATGTTCGTCTTCCACTGCGTGAGCGCGCGACGCGTCGGCTTCGATCCGCTCGCGGACGCCCGAATCGGTCGGATCGCGCTGACGACCGCCCTCGCGGGCGTCCCGATCGTCGCCCTCGCGACGGCGCTCTCGAGTCCGTGGCTGGCGCTCGCCGTCGTCCCGCCGGCCGGGTTCGCGATCTTCGTCGGCTTCGCGCTCCTCGTCGGCGCGCTCGACCCGGCGGAGCCGTTCGAGGTGCTGTCGATCTTCCCCGAGCCGATCGGCTCGAGGGCCGAGTCGATCCAGGGGCGACTCGAGAGCGATGGCGACGGACGGACGCGGAGCTGGTATCAGCATCTGCTGTTCGTCGCCGGCCTGTCGCTGTTCGTCTCGGGGATCGCACTGGGGGTCCTGGGGTCGGACGTGCTGTTGGTCTCGCCCTGATGCGGGACGACGCGTTCTCGAGGTCGTTCTCGAGACGCATCCGCTCCGTTCTCTCCGTCAGCTGACGACCACCGTTCTGCGGTCGGTGTCAGTTCGAAACCGCGTTCGGCGGTCGGCGTGTTGCTACCGTGTGGCCGTTCGACGAAGCGGGAATCGAGCGCCCTCGAGCGTGCCGGACGGTTGGGAGTACACGTCGACCGTTACCGGGACGGTAACCGATTGTCCGGACTGGCGGTGCTGGCGGTCTGAACGGCGGACGGACACCGAACGGCGGACGGACAGACCGTCGCCACCGATGACGGCGAGAGCGATACCTCGATCGCCATCGCGTTCGTCGACGACCTCGAAACCGACGAGACGAGTCACGCGCAACTCGGCGTCGGTACTAACAATACCCTTTTCTCCGCCAGTCATCAACGGACCAACATGGGAGTAACAGAATACTTCGAATCGGATCTTCGATTCTACTACGCGATCGGCGTATTCGTTATTCTGGTCTTCGTATGCGGAATCGCCGTATCAGCACTCCTGGAACTCGCCGTTATCGATCAGCGACTCGTTCCGCTCGTCGTCGGATTCTTCTTGTTTATGTTTGTCTACTTTATCTCGGTGAGTGTTCAGGCCCTCGAGCCGAACTGAGGAGCGCTGTTTGAACATCCGAACACGGACGAGTTTCAGATCGAATAGAGACTACCGATGGGTGTGAACTGACCGATAAAACCCGTTTCCCACCTCACTTTTGAAACCCGCAGATGTTCTTTGTCTGAGTGAGGATACGCGCTTAGTCTGTACCGAACGGTGTGTCCCTCGCCGATGCTGATCGCGAGTTCAGAGGTACTCTTGAATACCGAAACCGTACTCCAACCGACTGGTATTCGAATATCCGCTACTGCACCTGCGTCTCGAGCCGTTCGCTTTCGGCCATGTCGAACACCATCGCGAACAGCAGGAACGCGACGCCGGCGACGAACAACACGACGGTCGTCGATCCCTGGACCAGTGCGCCGAGACTCGAGAGCGCGGTGATCAGCGCTACGCCGGCAGTGAGAACGCCCGCACCGGCCAACCCGGCGCCGACGAGGTAGAACAGCGCGAGCGGGTGGAAGTCCAGCACGAGGTACTTCGTCTTCAGCCGCCAGAGGAAGTTCTGGAGCAGCATCGTCGAAACCTTCGGAATGTAACTGGAGTACTGAATGCTCGACTCCTCGTCGCCGTAGACGGCCGGCATCGCGACGTCGGCGACGCGCACGTCCTGTACGTTCAGCTTCACCAGCAGGTCGTTACAGTAGCCGTAGTACTCGTAGAGGTTCTCGAGGTCGATCGCCTCGAGCGCGTCGTTCGAGATGGCCGTGTACCCGTTCTGGGGGTCCATCGTCTTCCAGTAGCCCGAGGCGATCTTCGTCAGGAAGGTCAGAATCGCGTTGCCGACGAACCGAAACCGCGGCATCGCGGCCCGGTACTCCTTCGAGAGGAGCCGGTTCCCCTTCGCGTAGTCTGCCTCGCCCTCGACGATCGGGTCGAGGAGTCGGGGCATCCGGGAGAGGTCCATCTGGCCGTCCGCGTCGACGGTGACCGTCGCGTCCACGCCGTCCTCGACGGCGGCGAGATAGCCGGTCTTGATCGCCCCGCCGGCGCCGAGGTTCTCGCGGTGCCGAATCGGGACGACGCGGCCGATCGGGTCGCGTACCGACGCGCGTTTGACGAGCGCGGAGACGCCGCGGTCGAGAGTCGCTCGTCCCCCCTCGAATCCACCGTCGGCGACGAGTTGTTCGTCCTCCCTCGAGTCGCTCGTCGCGTCCGTACTCGCGTCCTCCCGGGCCGCCTCGAGGATCTCGTCCCAGGTCCCGTCGGTGGATCGGTCGTCGATGGCGTAGATCCGGTCGACGTAGTCGGGCATCTCGCGGATCACGTCGCCGACGAACCCCTCCTCGTTGTAGGCGGGCATCACGACGCCGACGCTCGTTCCTCGATACATCAGCTCCCCTCCAGGAGCTCCGATGCGGTGACGACTTCGACGTCGGCGTCGTCGACGTGCTCGAGCAGGTCCTCGAACGCCTCGGTCGACAGCCCGTCCTCGCCGATGTGCTCGAAGTGCAAGACGGCTAGCTGGCCGTATTCGGCGGCGCGGTCGACGTACCGTTTCGTCGTCTCGCCGTCGGTCCCGGAGAAGACCCCGAGGTTGTGCGGGTCCGTCAGCGGGAGGGCGTTCGGAGCGCCACCGTATCGGAACGCCTGCTCGTGGTACTCCCTGACGAGGTCGATCGTCTCCGGACCGAGCACGTTCCGCGGCGTGACGAAGTGTCTCGCCCCGTCCTCGAAGCCGCGGTTCTCGAGGAACGCCTTCGTCCGCCTGATCGCGCCCTCCTGTTCTTCCGGCGAGTACTCGTGGAGGAACCGCGCGCCGGTTCGCGGCCGAGCCGCCATATCCCAGCCGGCGTCGTCCAGTTCGCCGAGTTCGTCGATCGTGAGCCGGTCGGACTCCCCCAGCGCCTCGTAGATCACGGCCTCGACGCCGGCGAAGTCGTAGTCCGCCATCGGTTCGAGCGCGTTCTCGTAGTGGCTCTCGAGCGTGCCGTCGAACAACAGCAGTACCTTTCCCGTCTCGGGTCGGTCGACGGCCCGGAGGTCGTCGATCCGACAGTCGATCGATCCCGACTGATCGCCCCGTCGGCGGGCGGTCAGGCGGATCTCGCGGACGTCCGTGAGGTCGGGCTGGCCGTCGATACCGCTGGTACCGAAGTCGACGCGCACCCACCGATCGGTCGGCCCGGTGAGGGTGCGATTCATCGCGTACGCGTTCCGCGAGTTCGGGGCGTGCAACTCGAGGGAGAGGTGAAGCTGATCGCGACCGGTGAAATTGACCGCCAGCGAGAGATTTCGTTCTGACAGATCCGTGCCGTCGGAGCGCACCTGATAGACGGCCGCTCGGTCGGTGTCTTCGGTCGCCGTGAGGCGAGCAGACTGCGATCCCGCGTAGGGAGCGTTCGTCTCGGCCTCGAGGTCGCCGGCGTCGATCATCGACGCCCAGCCGTCGAGATCCTCGAAGTCCTCGATCGACTCGCCGGGGAGGTCGAGAGAGCCGTCGTCGTCGTCGTCGGGCGACCGCGCCTCGGCCGTCGGCTCGCTGCCACCGTCGCGCCACTCGCGGACGGTCGAGAGGCAGCCGGCGAGGCCTATCGTTCCAGCCGTGGCAACAGCAGTCACGAACGATCGTCGGTTTCGATTCGTCATTGCCGACGTCGACGAACCGTGCGGTCTTTCTTATAGAGTTGTTAGGCCCGCAGCGCGTCGGTTCGTGTCCTTCGGCCAGTCTCGTCACGCGTCCGTTGCGCCGGTCGGTCGACTCGTGAGATCGGTCAGGAGGCGGTGTCGCTGCGTTTATCGACTCGATAATAATGCGACGCGGACGGCTAGCACCGAGAAATGACTCGCGTCAGCGTCATCATCCCGACGTACAACAGAGCGACGACGCTTCCACGAGCGATCGACAGCGCGCTCGCACAGACGGTCGAGGACCTCGAGGTCGTCGTCGTCGACGACGGCTCGACGGACGACACCGACTCGGTGCTCGCGGGGTACGAAGACCCGCGAGTTCGGCCCGTCGTCCACGCGACCAATCAGGGGGCGAACGTCGCCCGGAACACGGGTATCGATCACGCCCGCGGCGAGTACGTCGCCTTCCTCGACTCCGACGACGAGTGGCGGTCCGACAAACTCGAGCGACAACTCGAGGCACTCGAGGATCGCTCGGACGACTGGGTCGGCGCCTACTGCGATTCGGTGTTCGAGCTGTCGGGAACGGACGGCTGGCTCCGGTCGACTGCGGCGAGCGTCCTCGCTCGGGGGGACGACCAGCCCGCCATGGAAGGTGGCGAGGAACTGATCGGCGAGATTCTGGCGGACAACGTCCAGCCGGGCGCCGGGTCGACGCTGCTCGTCCGAACCGACGTTGCCCGCGAGATCGGCGGGTTCGACGTGCGACTCGACCGGTTCCAGGACCCCGAGTTCTGTCTCCGGGTGCTCGAGGCGGGCAACCTCGCGTACGTCGACGAGGAACTCGTCGTCCGCGAGGAGACGGGAATACCGCCGGCGGACGTCATCAGAAACGCCGACGAGCAGTATCTATCGATGTACGCGGACGAAGTCGAGCGGTTCGAGGCTGTCGGCTACGAGATCCGCTCGAGCCACCAGCTCATCCTCGCGAAGTGTTACTTCGCGGAGGGACGACTCCTCCGCGGCCTGTGGCACCTCCGGAAGGCGGCGCCGTCGCCACGACAGTATCCGGGCCTCTGCTGGGCCGCCGGCTCCGGCGTTCGACGGCGACCGGTGCCGATCGTCGCGACGGTCGCGTTCGTCTTCGTCGCGACCGTTCTGGCGCGAGGTGCGGTCGCTCGTCGCGTGTTCACCGACTAGCTGTCGTTCCGGTAGCACGAACGTTGACGATTCCGAAGAAAGACGTAGTATCTGTTGTTTTGCTGGCTGAAACGATGTTGCGATCACTCTCGCGGCTGCAACGGTCTTGTCGAATCGATAACTAACACCGTCTCTCCGGCAGGGACACACGTGAACGTCAGGACACTCTACCACACGGTCAGAGGGCTGCAGGATCTCGCGGCGACCGAACGCGAATCGGCCGCTTCGCCGTCGATTCGCCGTCGGCTCTGGCTCTGGCGTCGCGGCTTTCTGAGCCGCTCCGACGCCGTCTACGATATCGACGAGGCGACGCATCGGGAGTATCTGAACGATTACCAGCGGTTCGTCCGAACGAAGCGGATCAACGGGACGTGGTCGGTCGCGCTGTCGAACAAACTCCTCTTCCACCGGGTGATGCAGCCGTTCGACGCCCACCGGATGGGCGTCTACGGCATGATCCGAAACGGGTCGTTCCACGCCGTCGACGGGGACGATAGTCGACGACAGCTGACCGACGGCGGCGCGGTCGTCCCGACCGAGGACGGGGGCGAGGACGAAACCGATCCGCAGACGGCTGCCGAGCGTCGGGACTCGAGCGATGCCGAGCGACGGGAACCCGCGGAAACCCGCAACGCCGCCCAGCGGGTCGTCGAACGACTCGAGTCCGACGGCCGACTGGTGCTCAAATGGGTCCGCGGCGGTGGGGGGAACAACGTCCTCCTATGTGAGCGCGCGGACGACGGCTACCGGGTGAACGGTGACCGCTACGCCGAGGCCGAGTTCAGATCGCTGGTGTCCGACCTCGAGGAGTACCTCGTCTGCGAGTACGTCGAACAGGGTTCGTTCGCGGACGGGCTCTACGCGGGGACGCCGAACACCATCCGAATCATCACGATGTACGACGCGGAGAACGACGAGCCGTTCGTCGCCGCGGCGATCCAGCGGATCGGGACGTCGGAATCCGCCCCGCTGGACAACTTCACGCAGGGCGGTCTCTCCGCGGCGATCGACCTCGAGACGGGCGAACTCGGCCCCGGCGTGCAACCGCCCGGCGACGGCGACCTCGAGTGGCACTCGGTCCACCCCGAGACGAAGACGCCGGTCGAGGGCGTGCAGGTTCCCGGCTGGGACCACATTCGCGAGCGAATCCTCGAGATGGCGGACGCCTGTTCGTTCGTGCCCTACGTCGGCTGGGACGTCATCGTCACGGGCGACGACGGCGAGTTCTCGGTGATCGAGGCGAACAGCTATCCCGGCCTCAAATCGATCCAGGTCCACGGGCCGTTGCTGACGGACGACCGAGTCAGACGGTTCTACGAACGCCACGGCGTGTGTTAGAACGGGCCGGCGTGTCGGCTGTGGAACCGTTTCCCTGCTGAAACGATCTTCGAGTCGTCACGGTAACCATTGCAGGAACGGAAGGAAATGAATTCGTGGGTTATTCTCGCGATAGTAAACACCGGTCCTGTCGAAGTCGGGACCGGATGCAACGGAAATCTCTGTCACGACGAACGGCACTGTCACTTACAGCGGGCTCCGTCCTCGCGGGCCTCGGCGTCACCACGGCGAGCAGCGAGACCGAGGAGGGCGTCTCACGGGAGTCGTTCGAGATACTCGACGGAACGGAACAGGAAACGACGGTCTACGTCACGACCGCGGAAGCGGACGGCCCGACGGTCGTCGTCGTCGGCGGCGTCCACGGCAACGAGGTCGCCGGCTACGTCGCCGCGGACGAGGTCGCCGACTGGACGATCGACGCCGGCACGCTCGTCACGATTCCGGAGGCGAACGCCGTCGCAATCGAGCGCGGAACGCGGACGGACGACGAGGGCAGCGACCTGAACCGGCAGTTCCACGAGGGCAGCGAACCCGAGACGGAACTCGCACGGGCGATCTGGAACGTCGTCGCCGAGGCCGACCCCGACGTGGTCGTCGACCTCCACGAATCGACGGGTATCTACGCGGGTGATCCCGTCGACGGCGTCGGGCAAGCGATCTTCCACTCGGACGGCGGCGGAGCCCCGGCGACGGCGGCGGACGCCGTCGACTACGTTACAGCGAACTACGTGGACGATCCCGATCTCGCGTTCCAGACCGGCCGGTTCTCCGGGCCAAACAGCAATCCACAGGGCCTGCTCGTTCACAAGGCCGCTCGCGACCTCGGCGCCGACGCGTACCTCGTCGAGACGCTGTCGACCGACGTCGACCTCGAGAGCCGCCTTCAGTGGCACTCGGTGATCGTCGAGCGACTCGTCACCGACGAACTGTTCCCCGAGGAGGTCCCCGACAACGGTCACGCTCCCGAGGACCCCGGCGACGAGGACACTGACGAGTCGACAGACGAGATCGACGACGAGCCAGCAGACGACACAGACGAGGTCGACGACGAGCCTGCAGACGACGCAGATGACGAGCCAGCAGACGAAGCCGACGGCGGGCCGGAGGAGACCGACGACGCGGACGAGCCAGTCGAAGAGCGTCCCGACGATACGACGGAGGACGGCGCCGACACGCCGGATCGCGAGTCACCGGTTGCGAAGATCACGACCGATCCGAGCGGCGCCGACGAACTGTCGCTCGACTCCGGGCAGACGGTCGTCCTGGACGGCTCGTGTTCGTGCGCGCCGGACGGCGAACTCGTCTGCTACGAGTGGGACGTCGGCCGTGACGGCTGTTTCGACGCGACCGGTGAGACGCTCGAGGTAACGATCAGTGCGGACGGCGATCACTCGGTCGTGTTGCGCGTGACCGACGATGCCGGAGTGACTGCCACGGAGGAAATCACGCTCTCGGCGAACTGAGCGGTCGCTCACGTCGAAATCGTTTTCGACGGTTGTGACTGCGGACGCGGCCGAACGCGATCTCGGCTCCGGAACCGCCCCGAACTCGCGGTCGACGAACGGGCCTGATTCGGAGTCGATCGACGAGAAACAGCAACCGGGCTGTCGACGGTGGAACGAATTATTCGTAGTGCTGTGCGGTTCGAAGCTCCCAGAGGCCGTCGAACGTAATGACCTCGACGTCGGCGTCGTCGATGTGCTCGAGGAGGTCCTCGTAGGCGTCTTCCGGCATGGTGTTGTTCGCCTCGAACTCGTGGAAGTTCAGGATCGTACACTGATTGTGTTCGGCGGCGAGGTCGACACAGCGCTTCGCGATGTCGACGTCGTGGCCGATCGTCCGCGGCAACGCGAGCGGATCGAAGCCGTAGACGCTCGTCGTGTTGACGTTGCCCGCCTGGTTGAAGCCGCCGCAGTAGTGGTAGCCGGTCTTCTGCTCGAGGCTCGATCTGTCGTAGCTGTTGTGCGGGTAGACGATGTAGTCGGCGCCCTCGAACTCGTTGTTGATGAACCACTGTTTGTCCTGCCGGAGCCTGTTCTCGGTCCGCTCGTCGTCCTCGTACTCGTGAATGGCCGTGTGTGTGCCGTGGACGACGATCTGGTCACCCTCCGCCTGGCGTTCCTGGAGTTGGGAGATCGACATGACGCCCTCTCGGCCCTGTTCGACCCATCGGGGAACCGGGGCCTGAACCGCCGGGAACCCGTACTCGTCGTGCAGCGGCGAGGCCGTCTCGTAGTAGTCGCTGGTACCGTCGTCCCAGACCAGCATGACGTAGCCTTGCTCGGGCTTTTCGTGGGTTCGCAGGTCGTCGATCCAGACCTCCGCCTCGTCCATCGAGTGGAGGACCTGGATCTCGAGTCGGTCGAGCGAATCCATCGCGGGTTCGAACTCGCTCTCCTCGAAGACGCCGGGGCTCGAGCGGAACCAGCCGACGTCGGGGGCGCGGTACGTAATCTCGCGGAGCGAGTACACTCGCTCGCTGCCGAACTGGTCGACGAGTCGCAGGTTGATCGTGATGTTCTGTGGCGTCGTCGTTCGGATCGCAAACGAGAGGTCCGTCTCGGAGAAATCCTCGCCGATGAGGTCCCGCTGTGCGATGACGTTCTCGCTGTTGTCGGACGTCAGTTTGAGGCTCTGATCGCCGTCGAAGACGACGTCCTCGTCGGCCTCCCCGGAGCCCTGGACGACCTCCCAGTCGTCGAGATTGCTGAAGTCGTCGAAGGACGCTCCCGGCTGCCGGTACTGTTCGCGGCTGTTGTACTCGGTCTCGAGCGACGGGACACCGTCGGCGAGCGCTGCTGCACGCGACGTGGTTTCTCCCTCCTCCTCCTCCGAAGGGTCGTCACCGTCGGAACTGCCGGTGAGTGACTGGAGGCGATCGGTACACCCCGCGAGGCCAGCGGCCGCGGTTGCACCGGACAGTGCGAGGACTCGTCGTCGCGTCGTTCGGTTGGGTGGCATAGACGAGTCGAAACTATCGACAGCGACCCCATTATTATAGATTCGATAGTCGCAATCCTCGATCGTTCAGATCGCCGCTGAACGGCCGTTCCGGCGCTTAACAATGGCATAGTTAACGACGTTCCGTTCGGAGGACGAACCAATCAGGCGTACGTGCGTGGCGACCGGCGATCGATCAGGTCGTCGTCTCTCGTACGTCGGCACTACAGTGATCTTCGACGATGAATAGGGAACTCTTCGGCGTATTCGGGGGTATCGAGACGTTCGACCGATTCAGATCCAGTGACGAGTTCGACGAGGTACTCGCTGGCTCGACCATCACGGTCGGTATCAGGGATTCCGATCTCGGAACTCACGGCTGGAGCGCCCGATACGCCGGCGACGACGGCTACTGTGTCGTCTGGGGAGAGGTGTACGTCCCCGATGAGACGTCGAACGCCGCCCGGTGGCTCCTCGAGCGCTACGAGACGAACGGCCGCGACGCGCTCTCGGAACTCAACGGCTCGTACGTCGCCGTGCTCGACTCCGCGGCGACCGGCGAGGCGTTCGTCGCGACCGACGCGGTCCGCTCCCGGGAGTGTTTCTACACCGACGATCCCGGCGTCCGCGTCTTCGGCACCGACCCCGCCGAAGTCAGTCGTCCCGTCGCGGACCCGACGCTCCACCGGGACGGCATCCTCGAGTTTCTCCATCTGGGGGTGACCCTCGGCGAGAAAATGGCCGTCACGGAACTGCGTCGGCTCCCGATAGACAGTCTCCTCACGGCCGGGTCGGTCGACTCGCTCGAGCGGTTCGTCTATCGACCCCAGGAGTTCGACTACGTCGCCGAACTCGCCGAGCGACTGGAACGAGCACTTCGACGGCGAGCGGCGCTCCCGGGGGAGAAAGGCGTGCTCCTCTCGGCGGGTTACGATTCGCGGATCATCCTCTCGCAGGTGTCCGGCATCGACCACAGCTACACGGTCGGGTCACCCGACGCACAGGAGGTACAGGGCGCGAAACGCCTCGCGGAACAGTACGACGCGAGCCACACCGCGTTCTCGCCGGACGAGCGCTATCTCCGCCCCGACGAGTCGAAGATTCAGTACTCACAGGGGATCAAGGAGTCACTGCACATCCACCACGCCGGCTACACCGACGAAATCGATGTCGATACGATGTATCACGGCCTCCTCTGTGATACGTTCTTCCGGGGCCACTTCACCGCACAGGAGACGGTCGACGTCCTCGGGAAGCGCGTCCCGATGAGCCGCCTCGACCCGGACCCCGACCCCGTCGAGTCGCTCCTCGAGAAGTTCGGCTACAGTCGCGAGGCCAGTCTCGACCTCACCGAGCGGACGTCGTTCGACGTGGACCCGGAATCGTTCGTCAGGGAGGCGATCGACGCCGAGTTCGACGCGAGGGGGGAGCGCGCACAGACGGTACAGAACACGCTCACCTGCGTCGGCATCGCCAACCAGCCGTCGATTCCGTTTCACAATCACCTCTCGGATCAGTTCTTGACGTCGTTTCTGGCGACCGACCGCGAACTCGTCGACTGGCACCTCCGGACGCCCCCGGAATACCGAACGACGGAGACGTTCCTCGAGGCGTGTAAACGGCTCGACGGCGACGTGTTGCGACACAGGCCGCCCGACCGCCCGTACGATACGATGTTGTTCAACGAGATCGAGCGGTTCGCCCGTCGAAAGACCCCGTTTCTCTCGTCGTTTCAGCCACCGTGGCCCGATCGACAGACGCTCTTCGAGCGCCACGACTTCGACCGGCGGCTGCTTTCCGACGCCGAGCACGTCCACGAACTCCCCGCCAGACACAAACTCCGGCTGGTCGATCTTCGCGAGTGGCTCGAGTGCTGTACGGACTCGCGGGGCCGGTCGATCCCGTGGCTGTCACCACCGCAGACGACGATCGGATGACGTAGCGGGAGAGTCCCGTTCACCGATACACTTCGACGAGATAGAACACCGACCGAAACCCTTCTAACGACGGGGTAGATTATTTGCAGCCGGTAAACCGAGACAATACTTATATGCTGTGCAGTTTTAGCGCGGAATATGCGTCTGACGCCGCCTTGGTTTCGCTCTTCATCGGAGGATTCCCCCGAGGAGGGTTCCGACGACCCCGATACGTCCACGGGAGTGACGATCTATCACTCTCCGCCGAGCGAGGTCACAGGAGATACGTCTGTGTCCCAGCGACGAGCAGCAAGCTTCATCCCCGAATCCGATGCCGCGTTGGTGGCCGTCCTCGAGGAGATGAGTACACCAGCGACCGTCGACGAGGTCGCCGATCAGCTGATCGAGCCGGCACGGCCACCGGTCAAGACGTGGGCGACCGTCCACGAGCGGCTGCACAAGGATCGGCTTCCTAAACTCGACGCCACAGGCGATATTGTGTTCGACGAGTCCCAAGGCATCGTCGAGCGTCCGTCACACCTGCAGCCGAACGCGCAGGCCGGCATCGCCGTCGCGTCGTCCGGCTCACGAACAGCCCTGGGCAATCCGTCCGTTGGCGTTCTCGTGCTTCTTTCGATCATCCTTCTGAGCGCGGTTATTTTCGTCGCCATGGCGTTCGTCGTGTAGTGGCGGCGGGTGTCAGTTAGTCGGCCGCTATCGGTTGACGAGTCGGCTCACGGTTAACACCGAGAAGAGGAGCAGAATCAACGCGCTCAACGCGATCCCCGAGAGGAACGAGGTGAACGGCAGTTCGATGACTGCACCGACGAGGAGGACGTAACAGAGGACTGTCGCGCCGATGTAGTAGTCGTCCCAGTTTTCGTCGGTCGCTTGCTCGGCCGTCGATGCGTCCATCGGCTCGATCTGGAGATACTGATCGACCTGATTCGCCAGCGGTTTGCGTTCGACGATGCCGCGGTTTTTCTGGTAGTCGATGATACCCGCTTCGTCGAGTTTCGACAGGTGTGACTGGTAGAGCGGGATGTAGACGCGCTGGCGTTGCGTGGATGTGAGCTGTTCGACGGTCGTATCGTGCTCCCATGCTGCGACCTGCTCTGCGATATCGCGCATGCGGACCGGACCTTCGGTACCGCGAAGGTATTGCAGAACCATTCGACGACGTTCGTTTTGCAAGAGGTGGAAGATCTCGTCCTTCGAAAACGCAGGCGTTTCCGATGGATGGTCAGCGTCACCATCCGAGCCCTGCTCACTCTGTTCTTTTTCGCTGATATATGTCGCGTTCATCGCACCAATCTCCCGTAAACAGAAGGGGGTAATAAACCATTGGAACTGTATATCTGGGATATCCACAGTTTGCTTAAATTCACACATCCTGATCTCTTTTCTAGTGATTTCATATCTGCTATAGACGGCCTATATGGGCCGAATATGGCATAATCGGACATCTATCAATATTCTTTATTTCCCGTACCAGGCTAGAAATATTGCAAACCATCTACCCGAATTTGGTACCGTTGTCTCTCGTGGGATCGTTCAGAACCGGCGAAAGAGACTTAAGCGAAATCTATGTCGGGATTGTGGTATATCGGCGTCAGACAGCTGGCTGACTCCCCCTTGGATCGGCCGCTTACCGTGCCGATAATAAACCACTCGTGCTCCTATCGACTACGTCATGAGCGACAATCAGTGGTGGTATTTCGATCTGGCAGCCGTCATCGCAATCACTGGCATCAGTACGTTCGCGATATTTTCTGGAGTGGGCGGCGTCGTACGAACGGTAGCACTGGTTCCGCTCGTTTGCTTTCTTCCGGGCTATGCGTTAGTCTCTGCGCTGTTCCCGGACGAACCGACCGACGAGTACCAGCCGTTCGACGACGAGAAAACCGCGCTCGGAAACCCGCTAGTCGTCACCGGCGGACTCGAGGCGGTCGAGCGAGCGATACTGTCGGTCATCTTTAGTGTCGCAACCGTTCCACTGGTTGCCCTTCTCTCGTCCGCAACCCCTAGGGGTTTGATGCTCGAAACGGTCCTTTCCGGGATTGCGTTGTTCACGGTCGTACTATCGGTGCTCGCTATCGGTTCTCGCTATCGGTGTCAGCCGGACCACCGATTCGCGCCGTCGCTCTCGTCGGTGTCGCTGTTCCACACGCCGGCACAACCGACCGCGTACTCACGAACGAACACTCGGCCGTACAACGTGGCGATCGTCGTCACGCTGGTTCTGTTGGTCGCGAGTGCCGGCTTCGCGATCGCGAACCCGCCTCAGCAGGACGGGTTCACCGAATTTTCCGCCGAGACCGAGGACGTCAACGGCGACATCGACACGATGTACGAGTCGACGTACACTTCCGGTGAGACCGCCGAGCTAGGCGTGTCGATCACCAATCAGGAACACGAGGAACGCAGCTACACGACCGTGGCGTTGCTCGAGCGGGTGAGCGACGATGGCGACGACGTGACCGTCAACGAAACGGCCGAACTCGATAGACAGTCGGCGACGGTCGCCCACGGAGACACGGCCGAACAGACGCTCGAGATCGCGCCGTCGATGCAGGGTGAAGACCTCCGGTTGACACTGTTGCTCTACGAGGACGAACCGCCGTCGGAGCCGACGAGCGAGAACGCCTATCGGGTGATCCACCTCCCGATCGAGGTCGAATAGATGTGGCCGTGGGAGCACCTCGCCGTCGCGTACGTCCTGTACTCCCTGTTCGCGAAAGCGGTCTTCAGACGGCCTCCTACGGGTCGTGAGGCGATCGCCGTCGGACTCGGCTCGCAGATACCCGACCTCGTCGACAAGCCCCTCGCCTGGACGTTCGAGATCACGGAGACCGGCTACTCGATCGGTCACTCGATATTCGTCGTTCCGGTCGTCTGTCTCGCGGTGTACGCGGTGGCCACTCGACGCGGCGATCGGCCGCTCGCCGGAGCGTTCGCACTCGCGTACGGCTCACATCTCGTAACCGATATCTACGACCCGTTACGCGAGAGCTCGAGGCTCAAGCCGAGCGCCGTCCTCTGGCCGCTCGAGTCGCCACCAACGGGCGATCACGGCGGGTTTCTGGACCACTTTGCCCGCTACTTCTTCCGGTACGTCAACGAGCTGCTCACCGGCGGATTGACGCCATCGATCGCCCTCCAGCTCGGACTCGGTGTCGCCGTCTTGGCGCTCTGGCTGATCGACGGTGCACCGATCGCCGCCGACGGCTGGCGGTGGTTCCGCGCCCGTCTTCGGGCATGAGTTCGAACCGCTTTCTGACAGTTCGTTTGCTCGATCGATGTACCATCCACTCGAGGCTATCGAAGGCACAGACTGGCTGTCGAACGCACGAGAGCGAGTATTACTGGTCTCGTTCTCGGAAGTCCGATCGACGAATCCGCGGCTCTTGCACCGAGTGAGGTGTACTGTGATGGACCACGTGGGTCGTGTCACAGTGTAGCTGATCGCGTGGGTTGTGCCACAGCATGTCTGATCACGTGAGTCGTGTCACAGTGTGCCGGACGCGGTTCCGTCGGTATCTGCCGTCGAGCGTCGCCGGTCCGCCGTCAGAAATCGACCGGGTCCGACTCGCGTGACCTTCGGCCCGATGCCTGCAGAACCAGCCGCTCGGTTCGCTACTGAAATCCGCGTTCTACCGCGGCCTCGAGTGAAACTGCCGATCACGACGACTGCTTTGTGAGCAGCGATAATGCCAACGGCTCTCGCGTGAGCGGACACCGAACGACGGCGATAGGCGTTGCTACACGGGCAATATATTGGTGGACAGAAACCGCGAGTACCCCTACCCGCTGTCCACCGTCCTATCAGACCAGGCAGTGGCAGATGGAATATACTTTGTGGTCCGGCCGTACAGAGCGACGGAATGTCATCCGTACTGAACGTCCGAAAACGGTTCCTCTCAGTTGCTGCGTATTCGAGCGGAGAACGAGCGGTTCAGCGACGAGTCGACGACAGCTATCCGGATCCCGGCCCGGGCGTACACATCGTGACGTCGCCGTTCGTGTAGACCGTGGCCTGATCCGGACGACAGAGTTGCGACTGGTCGATCTGCTCGATCCGTCCGTTTCCGTCGGCGTCGTCGAAGTAGACCGCGTCGTTCGACTGCGCCGAGCGGTAGACCACGTAGTCGTGCTCGGCGACGCCGCCGTCGGGAACCGTTGCGGTCGTCGTCGACGGATACGCGCCCGTTCTGGAGAGCATCGTCTGATACGGATGATCGGTGTGTAACTGCTGGTCCGGACGGATCTCGCTTCCGTCCGGCGCCCCGGTCAGGGCGGCGATCGACTCGGCTGCCGCGAGTTCCGTCTCGTCGTACGCGAGGCGCTCGTGGTGGTCGTCGAAGACCGGTTGGTCGACGTTGCTTTCGGCCGCCATGATCATCGCGCCCGGATAGACGAGCACGAAGATCAACAGGACGGAGACGACGATCTTCGGATCCAGGTCCTGCATCACCGTCCGAAGACCGATCGCGCCGAGGATCGCCATCGGCGCGAAGAGGAACGCGAACCAGCGCGTCGGGATGAAGTTTCGGATCCCGAACATCGGGAGTCCGAGGACGAACACCAGCATGACCGCCGCCGCGAGCAAGAGCGTGAACACCGACTGCTCGGCGCGTCGCCGGTGGACGACGTACAGACAGCCGACGAACGTCGCCCCCAGCAGGAACAGGAAGCCGAGCGCGTCCACGTAGGGTACGACCTGGTCGATCAGTGTCGTCGCCGCCTCCGCGGTTTCGGCCTCGCTCGCATCCGACGTATCGCTCGCGATGTTGAGGAAGCCGGCGCTCTCCTCTAACGTCTGGGTGAAGAAGCTGAGAACGGTCGCGAGAAACGACTGCTCGCGATACGGCGTCAGCGACCACACGAAGATCGTCAGCCCGAAGTTGAAGACGACGAGCCCGATGAGGTTGACCGGCTTCTTCGTCCGGAAGACGCTCGTGTCGACTCGAGTGAGTCCGAGCGGGTCGACCTCGAAGACGAGCTGGGCGAGAAACGCCGCCAGCAACAGCACCAGCATGATGAACGTCGACACCTGGTGGGTGAGGATGACGGCGACGCTGAACAGGACCAGCAACACGAAGTCCCGGATCGCGTACTCGATGCGCATCACGCGGATCAGCGCGTACAACATTGCGAGGAAGAACACGAGTCCCAGACTCGTCGGGATGAGGTGCAGTCCCCACAGCGAGACGTGGCTGGCGACAGCGAAGAGGGCAGTCGCCAGCGTCGCCCACCGCGCGGACACGAGCAGGTTCGCCGTGGCGTAGACGAGCAGGACCGACAGCGGCATCACGAGTCCGACGGAGAGATACAGCGCCGTCCGCAGCGACACGTCGTACAGCAGCGACGAGGACGCGACTAACAGGTGGTAAAACGGCGCCGCGTAGTGTTTGTCGTGAGAGATGCCGCCGACCGACCGCGCGTCGAGAACCGCCTGCGTGAGCTCCGTGTGGGTCCAGACGTCGATTCCGACGTATCCCGGCGTCGCGTAGAGTGCGGTAAACCGGAAGACGAACGCGAAGGCGACGATCTGGAGCAGGAGAATCCCGGGGTGCAACTCGCGGTCGTTCACGAAGACGATCTGGCCGAGGACGAGCGTCCCGACGACGCTCGCGACCCCGAAGAAGATCGGCGTTCGTGCGCCCTGGACGACCGTGAGAGCGACGAGCGCAGAGAGTCCGGCCAGAACGACGCTCGGAAGCGCCATCGCTACCCCCGACGGTAGCGTCGGGACGCCGGTCGAGTTCGCCCCCTGATAGAGGGAGACCAGATACAGGGCACACGCGGTTCCGAGGATCAGCGGGACGGTCTCGAGATAGATCTGCGACGCGAAAAACCGCAGCGGCAGCAACGCCAGCGCGAGCACGAGGCCGACGATCGCCGCGACGGTGTCGAGTCGCAACGGCCGCAGCTCCGACAGCCTGCTATACACCGTGGCCCGCCTCCGTTCGATGGCCCGCGGGTTCGTCTCGCTCGAGGACGTCGCGGTAGACGTCGAGGAGGCGCTCTCCCAGCGCGTCGAGACCCAACCCGTCGATCGCCTCGCGGCCGTCGGATCGCTCGCGGGCGTCGGCGACGTACTCGAGCCCCTCGATCAGGGCTTCGTCGTTGTCGGAGACGACGCAGTCGGTCACGTCCGCGACCGTCTCGCGGACGAAGCCGACGTCGGTCGAGACGATCGGCAGGTTGCAGGCGGCGGCCTCCTTGACGACCATCGGGCCGCTCTCCCGTTTCGACGTCACGAGGAGGACGTCGCTCGCGTTCATGTAGTACGGTATCTCCTCGTGGTCGACCCCGGTGACCGTCCGTAGTTCGAGGTCGACGTCGGCCCGTTCGACCAACCGGCGAGCTCGCGGGAAGTCCTTGACGTCTCGAGTTCGATCGTACGGAAAGAGCGCGATCGGCCGGTCGGTCTCCCAGCCGACGCGCTCGCGTGCGTCCCGCCGTGAAATCGGTCTGAACAGGTCGGTGTCGACGCCGAACGGAATCAGTTCGTGCTCGGTCTCGAGCGTGCGCGACATGGTTCGACTGGGGACGATAGCCGCGTTCGCACGGCGGGCCCCGAACCGGCTGAGCGAGCGGAGCCAGCCGTGATCGCTCATTAGATCCGAGCCCCACAGAGTCACCACGACCGGGCGAGTCGGCTGTGCGAGTGCGAACGGCGCGACGAGGCCGTAGTTCGCGTGAACCAGGTCGTACGCTTCCGATCGGAGTTCCGAGAGGATCTGCGGGTAGTATTTCGCGTAGTCCGTCGGCGCCCGACTCGAGTCACCGCTGTGTGCGCCGGGGACGCGGACGACGGTGCAGTCGACGCCGCGGTCCTCGAGCACCGACACCTGCTGGTCGAAAAACGGTCGCGGGGACGTGACCAACTGAAGTACGTTCATGAGTAGATTAGCGTGTATTAGTCGTCGGCGTCGATCGGCTCGCCGCGCGTGTACGCGCATGCGATTCCATTTCGTCCA
Organism: Natronorubrum halobium; assembly: GCF_051351675.1. Taxonomy (NCBI): domain Archaea; kingdom Methanobacteriati; phylum Methanobacteriota; class Halobacteria; order Halobacteriales; family Natrialbaceae; genus Natronorubrum; species Natronorubrum halobium. The sequence continues at coordinate 2,282,844 of NZ_CP195595.1, read as the reverse complement.
CGACGAACGCCGTTACGTCGATCCGCTCCTCGAGCAGGCGCTTACGGCGCTCGTCCCACGTTTCGGCGGGCTGTTCGAGGACGGAGTCGATCGCCTCGAGCGCTCGAGCGTGGCGATCGTCACCGTTGCAGCCGAACAGCAGTCCGTACTCGGCCTCGAGTTCGGCCGTGTACCCGAGCGAGAGCGGGTTGACGTACACCGCCGGCGTGCCGAGCACCGCCGCCTCGGTCGCGGTCGTCGCGCCTTCGCTGACGACGATGTCGGCGGCGGCGAGCAGATCGTGGAGCCGTTCCGGCCGCGTCGAGAACTGATAGGACTCGAGATCGGCCGGCGGCTCACCCTCCGCGGTGAGCAACACCTCGAGGCCGGCGTCCTCGAGCCGATCGACGGCCTCGCGCGGATCGTCGAACCCGCCGTGGCCGACGTCGTGGGAGGCCTCCCAGCTACTGAGTCGAACGACGGCGAACGGGTCGCCGGGCTCCAGGTCGACCGACTCGAGGACGGCCGGATCGGGTTCGAATCGGTCCGGATGAAGATACGCGAGTTCGTGATACCCCGGGTAGCGCACCTGGCTCGAGCCGATGTCGTCCCGGTAGCACGCCGGCGTACAGATCACGTCCGCGAACGGGTAGGCGAGCTTCGTGATGAGCGTCGCGTGCTCGGTGTCGTAGAAGACGACGCTCCTGGAGCCCAACACCGACGCGACGTGGGCGGCGGCGACGCCGCCGATAGCCGTGATGACGTCCGGATCGATCCGGCGCGCCCGGGCCAACAGCCGCGTCTCGTAGGTCGCCTGCACGGCGGCCAGCGAGAGCAGCGAGTCGGACTCGCCGGCGAGCACCTCGTGGTCGATGTCGTAGGCCTCGAGGAGCGCGATCGCCACGTCGCTCTCGCGAGCGAAGACGTGGACCTCGTGTCCCCGGGCGTCCAGTTCCTCGATCGGATTCCGGAAGAAGTGGACGTGTCCGGGGTGCTGGATCGTAATCACGACTCGCATCGGCGATCACAACCTCCGGTAGACGAATCCCGCGTCGTGGGCCGCGTCCTCCTCGAACGTTCCCGTTATGTCGACCAACGCGGGGTTTGCTCCCAGTTCGGCCGCGACGGCCTCGAGATCCAGGCGTTCGAACTCGGCGTGTGGCGTCGCGAGGAGAACGGCGTCGAAGCCGTCGAACGAAAGCGTCTCCTGGACCTCGAGATCGAACGCGTCCTGTACCGCATCGACGTCCGCGAACGGGTCGAACCCCTCGACGTCGATATCGTACTCCCGAAGCGCGTCGACGACGTTCGCGACTTTCGAACTCCGAATGTCGCCGACGTCCGCCTTGTACGACAGTCCCAGGACCAGCACGCGACTCTCGCGGAGGGTCTTGTGACACTGATTGAGCGCCTTGATCGTCAGGTCGGCGACGTGGTCCGGCACCGACTCGTTGACGTCTCGACCGGCGCGAATGAGTTCGGGCTCGTACCCTTCCTGAGCCGATCGGTGGGCGAGGAAGTACGGGTCGACCGGAATGCAGTGGCCGCCGACCAGTCCCGGGCGGTAGTCGTGGAAGTTCCACTTCGTGCCCGCGGCCTCGAGGACCGCCTGCGTGTCGACGTCCATCCGCTCGAGCGCCATCGAGAGTTCGTTGACGAACGCGATATTGAGGTCGCGCTGGGTGTTCTCGACGACTTTGCACGCCTCAGCGACCTCGATCGACGGGGCGCGGTGGACGCCCGCGTCGACGACCGACTCGTAGAGCGTCGCTACGTCGTCGAGCACCGGCTCGGTCCGTGCGCCGACGACTTTGACGACGTGCTCGAGCCCGTGTTCGTCGTCGCCGGGGGTCGCGCGTTCCGGCGAGTAGCCGACGAAGAAGTCCTGGCCCGCATCGAGATCGGACGCCGATTCGAGCGCCGGGATCAGCACGTCCCGCGTCGTGCCCGGGTAGACTGTCGACTCGAGGACGACCGTCGTTCCGGCGGTCAGTTTCGAGCCGACGGTGGTCGCCGCGCTCTCGACGAAGCGCAAGTCCGGCCGATCGTCGTCGTCGATCGGCGTCGGAACGGCGATGATGACGTAATCGGCCTCGGTGATCTCGGCTGCGTCGGTCGTGTACGAGATGTCACCGTCCAGGATCGCCTCGTCGGAGAGGTCGCCAGTGGTGTCGACGCCGTCCTGGAGTCGCTCGACCGTCGATTCGTCGATATCGTAGCCGATGACGCGGTAGTCCGACTGCGCGAAGCCGACCGCGAGCGGCAAGCCGACGTAGCCGAGCCCGACGACGCAGATCGTCGCCTCTCGGGCGGACTGCTCGTCGACGCGCTCGAGGGTGCCGTTCTCGTCGCTCGATCGCAGGGGCAGTCGTTCGCGCTCTCGTTCGTCCGCTCGATTCTCGGTGTCGCTGATTGTCGTGGTCATAGATGATACGTGGGCGCTGGGCCGTCACACGCGGTCGCGTGACGGTGCCTGTCCGGAGCGGTTCCGTTCGCGTGCCTCGACTTCATCCAGACTCCTGGGGCGGTTTACTATAGCCAGAATAAACGGTTGCACCACGATCATCCGCGACTGATCCCGCCCGTTGCGGGAGCTGTTGCCAGTTCAGAAGATCTGTGTCGATGACCGGTTCTGCGGCTTATACTGGTGTTAAACGCCACTATACGGATCCATAATGAAGGCCCCGTAGCGCCGACGATTCATGCGGTCGGTTCGATCACGACGCCGTGATTCGGCCATACACCGACCGCGTAAGAACCGTGAAACACATGGTGTCAACTTCCCAGATCGAAGTCGGACCCGCACTCGCCTCGATTCACAGCAGTGTGTTCTCGAGCACGGTTCCGGTTCCGATTCGTCGACTCGACGTCCAGGCGTTCGCATCGGCAGTTCCCAGCGATAGCGATCAGTTCGGTGGACCGGTATCCTGGCTGTCGATACTGCGTGGCACGTCGTTCTGGGAAGTGGCGATGATTACGGTTCTGTTCTTGCTGATCAGCGGGCTCGTCGGTATCCGCCTGCGAGAACTGCTGTCGAACCGCGAGGTCGAACTCTCTACGCACCCGCTGATATCACAGTCAGCGGCAGAGTCGGATGAGATGAACAGCTCACCCACCGACGATCACCGACCCTACGAACAGTATCTCTCACCCGATACACCGGCCGAGCTCCTGAGCGACAAGGGAGAAGTGGTTCGACTGCTCGTGGCAAACCACGGCCGCATTCGCCAGCACCAGATCGCCGACGAAACCGGTTGGTCGAAGTCGAAAGTAAGCCGGATCTGCTCGCAGATGCACACCGATGGCACGATCGAGAAGACCTCGGTCGGCCGAGAGAACCTCATCACCCTGTCCGATCGAGAACCGCCGACGGAGACGCAGTGTACCGACACCGAGAGACCGCTTCAGTGAGCACGCACCACACTCTCGCACCAACTGAAACGATTTACACCCCGATCGTACGATAACCGTGCGATCGGGTGTACCGACGGTCGACGGCGACGAGCGGTCGGATCCGGTCACGCCATACGACGACGGCCCAGACCGAGGGCATCGAACCGGTCAGTACGTTGCCGTCGCTTCTTCCGGCAGGCTATCGATATAGACCGGACGGCTGTTTGCCGTCCGGATCACTGTTTCCAGCGAGCGTATTGTCTAACACGGAGTCGCTGCTGCCCAGGGGAGCGTCGTCTGATACGGAGCCATCGCTACCCAGGGGAGTGGCGTCTGACACGGAGCCACCGCTTCCGGATCGGGGTACTGCCGGACACAGAACCGCCGCCGATCGACGTCAGTCTCGAATTTACCCCGATTTCGTATCGTTACAACGACCCGGCGCTACGGCGGGTCCGACGCCGTTCGAACCGGAGCGGTCGGTTCCGCTGTAGCGCCCGCAGACCCCGCACAACGTGACGAACGGTAGTTCGTTTGCACGGAATGCAAACGAATTCCGGATTATACAGACGATAGCTCCCATCTTATTCGTGGTATAGTAATGGGCGCTGTCGGTCTTGCCGTATGTAACGACCCGCCCCGTCTCGCAGACGACGGGTGCTGGTAGGTGAATATCAATGACACACAACGGCTCTGTACGTCAGGCAGACTCCTCGAACCGACTGGATACGACCGTCGAAAACACGGTACGTCCCGTTGCACACCGTCTGGCAGCCTCGACGTACGCGACGACGGCCGCTCGAGCGGAGGTGAGCAGCTGATGTGCGGAATCATCGCGCGTATCGGTCACGGTAACGCCGCGGAGACGCTGCTGTCGGGACTCGAGAACCTCGAGTACCGCGGCTACGATTCCGCCGGGATCGCCGTCCAGAACGGCTCCGGCGTCAAGGTCCACAAGTGTTCGGGCGAGGTCTCCGACCTCAAATCATCGCTCGAGAGCCAGCCCCACGGCAACATGGGGATCGGCCACACGCGCTGGAGCACCCACGGACCGCCGACCGACGAGAACGCACACCCGCACACGGACACGGTCGGAGACGTCGCGGTCGTCCACAACGGCGTCATCGACAACTACGACGAACTCCGGGCGGAGCTTCAGGCCAAGGGCCACGAGTTCGAGAGCGACACCGACACGGAAGTCATCCCCCACCTCATCGACGAGTACCGGGCGGAGACCGGCGACAGCGAACTGGCGGTCCGCCGCGCCGTCGAGACGCTCGAAGGGAGCTACGCGATCGCTGCGATCGTCGACGGAGAAGAGGCGGTGTACGCCGCGCGAAAGGGCTCGCCGCTCGTGCTCGGACTCGACGACGACGAGTGGTTCCTCGCCAGCGACGTTCCGGCCTTTCTCGACTACACCGACGAAGTGATCTACCTCGAGGACGGCGACCTCGTCGTCCTCGATCCCGACTCCTACCGGATCACCGACCTCGAGGGCAACCTCCTCGATCGCTCGACCGACACCGTCGACTGGGACCCGGAGGACGCGGGGAAAGGCGAGTACGATCACTACATGCTCAAAGAGATTCACAACCAGCCGACGGCCCTCTCGAACACGATCGAGGGTCGGATCGACGACGGCGACGTCGCACTCGAGGAGCTTCCGACGGGTACGTTTGCGGACATCGAGACCGTTCAGTTCGTCGCCTGCGGGACCTCCTACCACGCGGCGATGTACGGAGCCCACCTGTTGCGATCGGCCACCGTCAGTACGGAGGTCGTTCGCGCGAGCGAGTACGCGTCGATGTCCGGGCCGGTCGACGAGCGGACGCTCGTTGTCGCGGTCACCCAGAGCGGCGAAACCGCCGACACCCTCGACGCCGTCCGCAAGGCGACCGCACGCGGTGCTCGGTCGCTCGCCGTCACCAACGTTGTGGGATCGACGGCCGCTCGCGAGGCCGACGACGCGGTCTACATCCGCGCCGGTCCGGAGGTCGGCGTCGCCGCGACGAAGACCTTCTCGTCGCAGGCGGTCACGCTCGCGTTGCTCACGCAGCGACTCGCGGCCGACATGCCGGACGCGACCCCCGCCGCGGACCGCGAAACGATGCTCGAGAAGCTGAACGACCTCCCGGAACACGTCGAGAGCGTCCTCGAAACCACCGACGCAGAGGCGCTCGCCCGGGACACCGTCGACAGCCAGTCGTACTTCTTCATCGGTAACGGCCTCGGCCACTCGGTGGCCCTCGAGGGCGCGTTGAAGTTCAAGGAGATCACGTACGAACACGCCGAGGGATTCGCCGCCGGGGAGCTCAAACACGGTCCGCTCGCCCTCGTGACCGACGAGACGCCGGTGTTCGCGGTCGCCACCGGCAGCGGCGACGGGAAGACGAAGACGAACGCGATCGAGGCCCAGACCCGCGGCGCGCCGATCGTCGCCGTCAGTCCGGACGACCACCCGATCGTCGACGTCGCCGACGTGCACCTGTCGATTCCCGACACCCACCCCGTCTGGGCCGGTCTGCTCGCGAACGTCCAGCTCCAGCTGGTCTCCTATCACGCCGCGGATCTGCTCGAGCGACCGATCGACAAGCCGCGCAACCTCGCGAAGAGCGTGACGGTCGAGTGATCGAGGCTCCCACTTACTGACGACTGTTCTCTGAACCGTTCGTACGTAGCTCGCGTCACTTCTGGAGCGCGTCCGTTCGTCCGTCAGTTGTCCGCACAGGAGCAACACGAACGGGGACGCCGCGAGGGGAGTTCACGCGAGACTGTGAGAGTGTGTGACAGCAGCACATGTTCTCGTGATAACCAGAGTTAAGAAGTCGCGGGAACTATCGCGCATAGTGAGTAACGAAGCCGATCACGGCGGCCAGCGGAACGAACTAGGCCGTGAGAGCGGGCTCGAGGCGCTGCGCCAGAGCTCGGAGTTTCGTGGGCCGGTCGAGCCCTCCGAGGACCACGACCACTCGACCGATCATTTCGCACTTCTTTACGAGAACCGCGACGACCAGTTTGCGTCCGCGATCCCGTTTATCTCTCAGGGGCTCGAACGTGGCGAGCGGTGTCTGTACGTCGCGGACGACAACTCTAGAGCGGACGTGCTGACGGCGATGCGAGAGTACGGCATCGATGTGGACGCCGCCCTCGAATCGGGGGCGCTCTCCGTTCTCAAACCGGCGGACACGTACCGCCGAACCGGGGAGTTCGATCGAACCACGATGCTGGAGTTCTGGGAGGAGTCACTCGAGCAGGCGACGGACGAGGGCGGTTACACGGGTCTCAGAGCGGCCGCCGAGATGACGTGGGCAATAGACGGGGAGACGACCGCCGACGAGTTGGCCGAGTACGAGGCCGTGCTCAATTCGCTCTACGAGGACGACGAGTACGTCGTCATGTGCCAGTACAACCGAGAGCGGTTCCCGGTATCGGTCATCCACGACGTTATCAAGACCCACCCGTATATCGTCGCCGACGGGACCGTCTCGCAGAACTTCTACTACACACCTCCCGAGACGTTCTTCGGCTCCGAGGAGATGGAGACGAAGGTCGATCGCATGATGGGGACGCTGCAGGAGCGGACCGAGGTGAAGGCGGCGCTGGCGGAACGGCAAACGTACCTCGAGCGCGTGTTCGAGAGCAGTCACGATGCCATCGTCGTCATCGACCCCGCGGCCGACGAGATCGTCGACGCGAACCCGGCCGCAGCCGAGATGCTCGGCTATACGCACGACGAACTGCTGACCCTCGGCCCCTCCGACGTCCACCCCGACGAACTCGACAGATTCCAGACGTTCGTCGAGGAGGTGTTCGAGGACGGCACGGGGTGGATAGACGAACTCACCTGTCGCACCAAAGAACGAGGCCAGATTCCGACGGAGGTCTCCGCGTCTCGGATGGAGCACGAGGGGCGTCCAGTCGTGCTCGCGGTGGTCCGCGATATAAGCGAGCGCAGGAAGTGGGAACGGGCCCAGCGGAGATTGTACGAGATCGCATCCGATCCCGATCGGACGTTCGAGGAGAAGCTCCAGGCCCTGTTCGATCTCGGCTGCGAACGGTTCGATATGGAGGTCGGCGGTCTCGCCATCGCCGAGCCGGCGACCGATCGGTTCGAGGTGGAGAGTACGAACGAGGAGCACGAAGACCTCGTTCCGGGCGAATCGTACCCGCTCTCCGAAACGTACTGCCGTATCGCTGCGAACGAGGGGGGAACCCGTGCGATGACCGATCCCGTGAGCGACGGGTTCGAAGGCAAACTGTGCTACGACCGGTTCGGTGTACGGGCCTACCTCGGAACGTACCTCGAACTCGAGGACGCCGCCAACCGGACGTTCTGGTTCGTTTCGACCGAACCGAGGGAGGAAGCGTTTTCAGAGGGTGAACGGACGTTCCAGCACCTGATGGGGCAGTGGGTGACGTACGAACTCGAGCGCCGCCAGCGCGAGCGGGAGCTCCGCGAGCGCACGGACCATCTCAGCGCGCTCGTCGAGACTGCGCCCGAATGCATCAAGACTGTCGGCGCCGACGGCACCCTACTCCAGATGAACTCCGCCGGACTGGAGATGGTGGAAGCCGACTCGGAGTCGGACGTGATCGGCGAGTGTCTCTACGACCTGATCGCCCCCGAGCACCGCGAGCGGTTCCGCGAGTTCAACGAGCGGATCTGTCGAGGCGAACGCGGGACCCTGGAGTTCGACATCGTCGGGCTGGAGGGCACGCGCCGGCATATGGAAACGCATGCGGCGCCGCTGCGTCACCCCGACGGATCGATCTCCCATCTGGCACTGACGCGCGACATCACGGAACAGGTCGAGCGCGAACAGGAACTCGAGCGGACGCTCGACCTGCTCCACAAGACCGAGCGCATCGCGGACGTCGGCGGCTGGGAGATCGATCCGGAGACGGAGGAAGTGTTCTGGACCGACCACATCTTCGACGTGCTGGCGGTTCCGTACGACGAGGAACCGCCGCTGGACGAGGCCCTCGAGATGTACCACGAGGACGACCGGTCAGTCGTGACGAGTGCCGTCGAAGACGCGCTCGACTCGGGCCAGTCCTTCGATATCGAGGTACGAGTCCGTACGCACAGCGACGAGGAACGCTGGCTGCGGCTTCAGGGAGTTCCGGAGACCGTCGACGGTGACATCGATTCGTTTCGCGGGGCGGCCCACGACATCACCGAACACAAGAACCGCGAGCAGCGGTTAGAAGAAGTGATCGAGAGGCTCGAGATGTCGAACGAACGGCTCGAGCAGTTCGCCCACGCCGCCAGCCACGACCTCCAGGAGCCGCTGCGGATGGTCTCGAGCTACCTCCGACTCCTCGAACGCCGCTACGAGGACGCGCTCGACGAGGAGGGCGAAGAGTTCCTCGAGTTTGCGGTGAACGGGGCCGACCGAATGCGCGAAATGATCGAGGGACTGCTCGCGTATTCACGGGTCGAGATGCAGGGCGACCCGCTGGAACCCCTCGACCTCGATACCGTCTTCGACGACGTGTTGTCGGACCAGCAGTTCCTGCTCGAGGAGCACGACGCCGAGATTACCGCCGACGACCTCCCCCGCGTCGAGGGTGACGCGAGCCAGCTCCGGCAGGTGTTCCAGAACGTGTTCGAGAACGCGATCACCTACAGCGGCGACGAGCCGCCGCGGATCCACGTCTCGGCGGAACGGCGCGAGGCGGGGAGCGGCACCGCCGCGGGAACCGACGGCTTCGAGTGGGTCGTGTCGGTCCGCGACGAGGGTATCGGGATCGATCCCGCCGACCAGGACCGCATCTTCGAGGTGTTCCACCGCCTACATACCCACGGCGAGTACGATGGGACGGGCATCGGCCTCGCGCTCTGCGAGCGGATCGTCGAGCGCCACGGCGGCGAGATCTGGGTCGAGTCCGAACCGGGCGAGGGGACGACGGTCTCGTTTACGCTTCCCGCAGTACAGAATCGCGATCAGTAAACCGGCCGTCCGTCTCGACCGTCCGTCCGGACGTCGCGAATGTGACCGGTCTTCCGATACTAACTCACGTAGCGTTCGCGACCGCGATTTGACGCGGACTGACCGATCACCGTTCCTCGCTGATTCGTGATCGATAGCACTCTCGTCGACCGATACGGGTGTGACCGAACGGCGCGACGAGGCGGTCGTCGCAGACGTTCCCGTCAGAATCCGCGTGCGCATTCGAAAAGAGTCGCTCGAAAGCCGTCGAGACGGGCCAGCGATCCGGTTAGTCGTCCTCGAGCACCAGCGTGACCGTATCGCCGTCGCCGTCGATCTCGACGTCCGTTTCGTCTTCCTCGTAGCCGTCCGCGCTCGCGGTGACCGTGTAGTCGCCGTCTTCGACCTCGAACTCGGCTTCGCCGTCGTCGTCGACATCCTGCTCCTCGCTCGAGCCGAAGAGTTCGTCCTCCTCGAGTTCGACGGTGGCGTCGTCGATCGTCTCGCCGTCGTCGTCCTCGACGACTGCCGTCAGGGTGTACGATCCGTCGCCATCGTCGTTCGCCTCGAGTTCCAGCGTGACCGTATCGCCGTCGCCGTCGATCTCGACGTCCGTTTCGGCGTCTTCGTAGCCATCCGCGCTCGCGGTGACCGTGTAGTCACCGTCCTCGAGTTCGAACTCCGCTTCGCCGTCGGAAGCGTCCTGCCGTTCACTCGAGGCGGTATCGCCGTCGACCTCGACGGTGGCGCCGTCGATCGAATCGCCGTCGGCGTCGTCTTCGACGATCGCTGTCAGGGTATGTGATTCGTCGTCGCTGCTGTCGTCCTGGCCGTCGCTATCGTCGCCGGTGTCGCCTCCATCGCTGTCGTCACCGGTGTCGCCTCCATCGCTATCGTCACCGGTATCTCCTCCATCGCTGTCGTCGCCGCCATCGGGATCTCCGTCGTCAGTGTCGGTGCCGTCATCACCGCCCGCGTCGCTCTCGTCGGCCTCGTCGTTCCCGTCGTCGGTCTCCGAAGTGTCGTCCGAGTCGATATCGTCGGCCGCGCCCTCGGAGTCACCCCAGTCGTCGCTGACCGAGCCGAGTGCCTGACCGAGAGAGGCCCCACTGGCGGCGAGCGCCAGTCCGGCTACCAGGAAGACGATACCGCTGACGGTGAGCAGTACCTGCACGCTACGCTGCGCCGAACTCGTCTGCGTCCGTTGTTGGTTGACGTTGGGGCACATTGTTGATAGTTGGATCTGCATTACGTCGTGACTGCGATTCGGTTCGGCGGTGTGGGTTCGGGTCGGTTCGCCGGAAACCGATCTGGACGGGGGGTCTGTGCACGCTGGTGGGTGGAGTACCCACTGCGTACGAGAGAGGGAACGTTCACTACCCGTTCGTTTCGCCTTTCGGCAGTTCACTATACCGTAGATAAGACCGTTTCATCCGGTGAAACAGTCCGAAACAGCACTGAAACGCCCGATCGCGTGTACTGCGGTAATGGCATTACTCGACGGTCGCCGCACCGTCAACCAGTTCGGAGGGAGTGATCACGTCGAGCCCTCGGTGGGCGATGTGATCGAGCAGGTGCTCGAAATCCGCGGCGGACATGCTGTTCGCGTCGACGTCCGCCTCGTCCGCGACGATTCGCGGGATTCGAAGCGTCACGAGCTGGTCGTACTGATCGCAGAGGTTGATCGCGCGACGAACCCCACCGTAGAGGTCGGGCCCCCAGATCAGCGGCGTCATATGGATCCCGGTCGGCGGCGCACCGGTCGGCGAGGATCCGAACAGGAAACTCGAGTCGTGGTGTTCGCGGAGGAGGTCGTGCGTCGTCTCGTTCATCCGGTCGTCGGGCACGAAGAAGTGACGCGCCCCGTCCGAGAAGCCGCGTTCCTCGAGGCCGTCCCTGGTGGTCTCGATAATCTGTCGCTGGCGGCTCTCGGGCTGTTCGGAGAGCGGGTAGTCGACCCGGGGATACGAACAGACGTCCCAGTCGCGGTCGCGAAGCTCCCGGAGTTCGTCGACGTCCATCCGTCCCGAGGCGCCGATTCGTCCCGGATCGACCGGGGTCGCTGCAGCCCAGTCGCGTTCCTCGAGCATCGGCGCCGCGATCTCGTAGTGGGAGTCGCGACCGCCGTACAGCGCCAGGATCGCCTTCCCGTTGACGATCGACTCGGTTCGTCGGAGGTCGTCCATCACGACTCGGGTCGGCCCGTCGTCGGGGCCAATCGCGATGACGTTCAACTGCCGGACGTCGGAGAGGTCCGGTTCGCCCTCCTCGTCGTGTTTCTGGATGTATCCGAAGTCGAATCGCAGCCAGCCGTCGTAGCCGTCCGGCGCCGGTCGGATGCTGGTCAGGTGGCTGCCTCGCTCGGGCGCCATCAGTTCGACGTGGATTCGGGTTGCGGACTCCATCTTGACCGCCAGCGACGTGTCCCACCCCTCGAGATCGAGTCCGTCGGGAAACCGGATTCGTGCCGCCGCGCTGTTCGACTCGCTCTCGACGGCCATCGCCTGGGTCCCGAATCGCGCCTCCTCCGGGACGGGTTCGATCTCGCCCGTTACCGGCTCCCAGCGGTCGACTGACTCGAACGCCGAGATCGCCTCACCGTCACCGATCGCGGGCCAGATCGGTTCGGCGTCGTCCGGTATCTCTTCGTCCGTACCGTTCGTCTGTTCGGCCCCGGATTCGGACGTCTCGTCGCCGGGGAGTGCGTCGAGACAGCCGGCCAGCGTCGTCGAGGCCACACCGAGCGTGCCGACCAGTTGTCGTCGAGAATAGCCGTTCGTCATATTGTCTGCGCAGAGGCGAGTGCCGCCCTTTCTAATACAGCTATTAATCGGATTGCAGTCGGCCAGACGGTAGCTACCGGTCTTCGATCCGAGGGCTCTCGAGGGGGATTATACGGGTCATAACCGGTCGAACGCGCTCGCGGTGGCTACGGCTGGACCACTGAACGAGTGCCTACTCCGCGAGTCGGGTGTCGTTCGACCGGCCGAACTGCGTGTCGGCGAACGCGTCGCGAGCAGAGCGGACGAAGTCGAGCGCGGACGGTCCGACAACGGCGAAACAACAGATCGCGAGGCTTGCGAGCGTCGGTCCGTGCTTCGTGGCCTCCCAGCCGTATCGCAGCGCCCGTCGTCGGTTGTTTCGGTCGATCTCCGTCCAGCCCCAGGAGAGGTGGCGATCGTATCGCAGTCGGCGTTCGAGACCGGGATATCGCTCGATCTCCTCGCGATACTTCGACCAGATCTGGCCGAAGAGATCCGCGGTGCCGTCGAGTTCGAGTTGCAATCGATCGGCCCGTTCGATCGCGGCCATCGCCGACACGTTGCAGTCGTGGAACTGACGAACGACCAGCGGTTCGTCGACGTACTCGTACTCGTACTCGCGGGCGATCCGAATCGCGTGATCCCAGTCTTCGCCGCAGTCGAACTCGGTGTCGTAGCCGCCGACCCGCTCGAAACACTCGGCGCGGATCATGTGACTCGAGTAGGGCTTGAGGTCGAACTGGGCGAGGACCTCCGGATAGATATCGCCGCGGATCGAGGGCGTATAGGAGCCGACGGTTCGCCCGTCCTGTTCGACGAGGCCGCCGGTGTAGACGACGCCACAGTTCGGATTGGCGTCCATAACGGCGAGCTGTTTCTCGACCTTCTCGGGATCCCATCGGTCGTCGTCGTCGAGAATGCAGATATGCTCGCCGCGGGCCCGCTCGACCGCCAGATTTCTGCTCGCGGCGATCCCGAGCCGCTCGTCGTTGTAGAACGGCCGGACGCGGTCGTCGTCGTACTGCTCGAGAACGCCCCGCGTCTCCTCGACGGGAGGGTCACAGACGATCACGACTTCGATCTCGTCGTGTGTCTGGGCGAGCGCCGTTTCGACCGCACCGTCGATGAACGAGGGCCGATCGTAGGTCGGAATAATCACGCTGACGAGCGTCACGGCCGTAACTCACCTGTCGATCGGATCCGGTGGAGAGTAGTTTGTCTGCGCGCTACTGAACACATACCGTGAACGATCGTCCAGAGACACTTATCCGTAAACTGAATTCTCAAGCACTGATGATCCCTCGCCGCGGTTATCGTCCGATTTCGGGAATGTCACGAGTGTCGTCGTCGTCGGCTTGACGGGCGGTGGCACAGACGGTCACACAGGGAGTGTAAACCCATTTCGAACCGACTACTCCGGCTTCAACGAGCGCCTTCGAGGGAATGCTGTCGATACTTTTGAGGGTCTGTCTCGAGTGACCGAACGGAAATCGAGCATCACACGCTTTCGGTTCACTATGAACGGACACAGCACACGCGACGGGCGACGGGGTGGGGACGTGGACGCGAGCGAGTGGCCGCGAGTCTCGGTCATCGTTCCGGTGTACAACGATCCGGCGGGGCTCCGAGACACGCTCGACTCGCTGACGGGACAGACGTATCCGACCGACGGCCACGAGATACTCGTCGTCGACAACGATTCGACGGACGAGACGCCGGCCGTCGCACGGGAGTTCGCAGACGATCACGACCACGTCACGTTCCTGATCGAAGACGAGAGGCAGAGTTCCTACGCGGCGCGCAACAGGGGTATCGCGCACGCGAGCGGCGACGTACTCGCGTTCGTCGACGCGGACATGCTCGTCGAGGCCGAGTGGCTCGCCGACGCCGTCCACGCGTTCGAACGGAACGACGCCGACTATATGGGCTGTGACGTCGAGATGATCCCCTCCGAAGGCGGCGACTCGCTCGCGGAACGCTACAACTTCCAGACCGGGTTTCCCATCGATCACTTCATCGAGGACCTCGGGTTCGCACCGACGTGTTGTCTGCTCGTCCGCCGATCCGTGATCGACGACGTCGGCCCGTTCGACTCGCGGCTGATCTCCGGCGGGGACCGGGAGTTCGGTCACCGGGTTCGCGACTCCGGCCGGGAGTTGCAGTTCGCTCCGGACGCGACGATGTACCATCCGACGCGGTCGACGGCCGGCGCGATTCTGCGAAAGTCGCGACGCGTCGGTCGCGGCGTCTACCAGCTCCGCGTGTTCCACCCCGAGCGGTACGACAGCAAACTGCCGGTCGCGCTCAATCCGATGCCGTACCTCCCGCCGCGACCCGAGCGCGTCCGCAACGTCGACGGCTGGAGCGACCTCTCTCGCCGCGAGAAGGCCGGTTCCTACGTGTTATCCTACGCACGTGGGGTCTGTAATGGGGTAGGTCGACTCGAGGAAACGCTCCGGAGGCGGGTGAGCGCATCGCGGTGAGTTCGACCCGACGATCGAACGCCACTCACGCCGATTGTTGCATATCGGCCGCCCCGCGGCGGTGCTCGTGTACTACTGGGAGCGTGAACGAGACCGTCGTCCCCTCGCCCGGTTCGGACTCGACCCAGATCTCGCCGCCGACAGACTCGCTTCGCTCGTCTGTCGAGCCCGGCCTCACGCTGTTCGCCCGGACGCCGTGGCGCTCGACGATCCGCTCGCAGAGCGCGAGGCCGATACCCGTTCCCTCGTGCTCCTCCTGACTGTGGAGCCGCTGAAAGATCCGGAAGATACGCTCCTGATCGGCGGGATCGATCCCGATACCCTCGTCGCGGACCGACACGATCCACTCGGAACCGTCGCGTTCGGCGGTAACGGAGACTCGTGGCGGTTCCTCACCGCTGTACTCGACGGCGTTGGAGAGGAGATTCTGGAACAGTTGCTGTAACTGGCTCGCGTCACCCTCGACGCGGGGCAACTGCTCGATCTCGACGTCGGCGTTCGTCTCTTCGAGTCGGAGTTCGAGATTCTTGCGAACGTCGAGGATCGCCGCCTCGAGGTCGACCGGTTCGAACGGATCACCGCGCGTCTCGACACGAGAGTACTCGAGGAGTCCGTCGATCATCCCCTGCATTCGTTCGGCGCCGTCGACGGCATACTCGAGGAACTCCTCGCCGTCCGAATCGAGGTCGTCCGCGTACCGGCCGTCGATGAGCTGGAGGTAGCTCGAGACCATCCGCAGCGGCTCCTTCAGGTCGTGGCTGGCGACGTACGCGAACTGCTCGAGCCGTTCGTTCGACTCCTCGAGTTGCGTTTGCACGCGCTCGAGCGTCCGGTTTTGCTGTTGGAGTTTGTACGTGGCCGTCCTCGCTCGTGCGTCGTACGTCCCGATACCGAACCCGGCGACGCAGGCGAACGCCGTGAGTATCGGGATGGATCGCTCCGGTTCGGTCAGCCCGGCGTCCGGTTGAACGTGGTAGAGCGAGAGCATTCCGAGGATCAGTCCGATCCCGCCCAGACACCACCAGGCGATCGTCGAATAGAACTGCGGGTGGATGTCGTCGTCCGGCAGCCGATAGCCGCCGACGACGAGGGCGGCCCCCGATCCAGCGATGAAGGCGAAGACGATCGCGATCGACGCGATCGATCGATTCAACGGCAGCTGCGTGAGCGCCCGCGCGGTACCGAGTGCGACGTACAGACCACCGATACCGATGACGACGTGTCGTCCGTCGATCGTCGACATGGTATCCTTCGTACGAGCCATTAGAATGTCGTAGGCTAGAACGACAATAACAGTTGAGATTGGTCGTTCGCAACCGTGACGACGGATTTCGGGACTCACTTCCGCGCGATCAGTTCGATCGAGTGGTCGCTCTCGGCCATCGCCCGTCGGAGATCGCCGACGTCCTCGACGTCGCACTCGAGGCCGTGCCAGCGCCGCGCGTCCGAAACTCCGGCGGCGGCGTCCGTCCGAACCGCGGAGACGACCTCGAATCCGTTTTCCGCGAAACGGTCCACGACCGTCGTCTTCTCCGCGTCGGAGAGGTCGAGCGGGTGTAACTCGACGTAGACGACCGTCGGTCCCGGCGCTTCTACGACGTCCGTTAGCCCCTCGAGCACCTCGCGCTCGTAGCCCTCGACGTCGAACCGGACGACGTTGACCGACGCGGGGTCGACGTCGCGGTCCGCGAGGTACCGGTTTCCGGTGGTCTGTTCGACCGAAATGGTCTCGCCGTCCTCGAGCGCCGCTGTCGGCGAGATGCTGTCCGCCGCCGACGAGCCGTCGCGGACCCGGTGCTGGTTCGAGTGCGTGCTCGGCGTCATCTCGACGGGCCGCTCCTCGTCGCCGAATGCGAGTCGGTCGACGTCCGCGAGATCGGCGTAGCCGTTGCGCTCGAGGTTGTGTTCGAGGAGTTCGACGTTCAACGGAATCGGTTCGACCGCGTGGATCCGCGCCCGGTCCCCGAGAATGCCGGCTTCGATCGTACAGAAGTAGCCGATGTTCGCGCCGACCTCGAGGACGCGGACGGGCCCGTCGACGACCGCAGCGAGGCGCTCGAGTTCGCGCTCGAAGGCCGTCGACGAGCGGTACTCGTGGACGCCGTAGGCGAGCAGCGTCCGCGAGATGCCGGCGTCGCTCGTGTCGACGACCAGTTCGTGGTCCCCGACCGAAACGGCCTGGTAGCGTCGGTCCTCGAGGCGGTACTCGTAGTACGGATTCCGGCCGGTCGCCAGCTCCGCGACGGAGCCGACGGCCGCGCCGGGTCGGCCCGTACGCAGCAAACGACCCAGTTTTCGGGCCTCGAGGCCCAGATACTGCGCGATCTGCGGTGCGTCGTCGACGACCGAACGGAGCCGGTTCGCGGGCGTTCGTGTCGCGGTCATCGGTCCCGGTCGGCCAGTGTCGCAATCGATCTCGTCCCCATACCTGATTCGTTCGGTAGTTCACGAACACGGATAAGTCTCGAGTCCGCTTTCTGTTCGTGAGACCGCGGCGACGACCGTCTCCGTGATCGGACTCTGGATCGCCGTTTCGCCGGCGACCTACGAGACTGCGGCGCCGACCACGCGGAACAACGCGCTGGTCGGCGGTGCAGTCTTCCTGCTCGCTGGGTACAACTACTACCGAATCGTCACCGACCACTCGAACAGTACGTGCGCGACGTCCCTCGTCGCCTTGCCCGCGGTATAGACCGTCGCCGCTCCTTTCGCCTTCGAGCGGCAGTTCGCGATGGCGGATCTCGGCGTCGCCGATTTCGGACTCGTCTCGAGTAACGCGGTCCCCTGAGTCGTCGTGGCTGTACTCGCGGCAGACGTCGCGTCCGCAGCGGGGACCGACGTCCGGACCGGAACGACGACCGGGACGAGAGAAGGTCTCGGGCGGCCATCGCGGCCGTTTCTCTACTCACCCACTCGAAGCGCGAACGGGCACGCGAACCGGTTCACGAGGGTCAGTCGTCGTCCTGTCCGGGTGGCCCGCCGTCTCCCTGTCCGGGCGGACCGTCTCCGTCCGGTCCGCCCGGTCCATCGTCGTCATCAGTGTCAGCGTCGCCGCCGTCCGCATCGTCCTCGTCGTCGGCATCGGTGTCGTCGTCACCGCCGTCCGCATCGTCCTCGTCGTCGGCATCAGTGTCGTCGTCGCCACCGCCATCGTCGGCATCACCGCCATCGTCCGCTTCTTCGGTGGCGTCGCCGGTGTCTTCGTCTCCGGTCTCGTCGTCGAAAATATCGCCGATATCGTCGGTATCGTCTCCCTCATCGGCGTCGTCCTCGCCGTCGACGTCGTCGAACGGACCGTTCGGTTCGTCGGGCCCGTCATCGTCGTCGAACGGATCATCCGGCGGCCCATCGTCGCCGAACGGGCCGTCGCCGCCGAACGGATCCTCGTCCGGCCCGTCATCGTCGTCCTGTCCGGGTGGGTCGTCATCGTCTTGTCCCGGCGGTCCATCGTCGTCATCATCTTGTCCTGGCGGGCCGTCATCGTCTTGTCCCGGCGGGCCGTCACCGTCCGGTCCGGGTGGTTCGGTATCATCGTCTGACCCGTCCAGCGAGTCGTCGTCGGTCCGTTCTTCCTCGTCGGTCTCTTCGGGTTCACCGTCGGATTCGGAATCGATATCGGCCGATTCGTCGGTATCTGACTCGGTATCATTCGACTCGTTGTCGGGATCTGACTCGGTATCGTCCGACTCATTGTCGGGATCGAGGTCCGTCGACGGCGTTTCGTTACTCGAGTCGTTCGCCGGCGACTCCTCCGCCGATTCGTCACCCGGGCCGGGCATGCCCGGCCCCATCCCCGGAGCGAACACCATCGCGAGCGCTCCGAACGTGAGCAACACGATGAGGACGGTCACCAGCAACGTCGACGCTGCCGGTATCGGATCGTCGTCCGGCTCCGGATCGTCGTCTGAGCGAGCCATTCGGTTATCCACCCTTTCGGGCCGACGGGCTTTGTTAAGCCCAGCCCAAAGCTCGCAGTATCGATCGAGGTGGCCGTTTCCGAACGGGTATTCATCGCCCTTCGAGATCGCTACAGCGGGCCCGCGCGGTCGCTGCACCGATGGCCGGACACGACGGCGTCTACACGTTGGCCGAAATCCGACCCACGTTCTCGGGACGTTTCCCTACACGTCCGGACCGCTACTCGTACTCGCGTCCGCGGGCGACGACGTGCTCGGCGGGAATCCGAACGATGACGCGCGGTTCGTCTTCCTCGTCGTGGTGGGGGTACTCCTCGGCGTCGAGGTACTGGCGGGCCAACTCGTCGATGTGATCGTCGGCACCGTCCTCCGAGAGCGTTGCGCTGCCGCGAACGGACACGTAGCGGTACGGATCGTCGGGATCGACGATCGAGATCGAGACCGCCGGGTTCGTTCGAATGTTGCGTTCCTTGGTGCGGCCGCGGAGCGTGTTTATCAGCACGGCCTCCCCGTCGTCGTGGTCGACCCAGACGGGACTGCTCCGTGGGTGGTCGTCCGAACCGATCGTCGCGATGTGGCCGAACGATCGCTTCTCGAGGATGTCGCGGTGCGATTCGGGGATCCGTCCGCTGTGGGTTTCGAAAGCTCCCATCATCACTGACGATCGTCGGAACCGGTTTCGGCCTTTCGATACGATCGATTCCCGCGTATCGAAATCTCACGCGAAGTGCCGCGACGATTCCGTTCAAAACGATGCCTCCGCCGTCGTCGCCCCCTCGCTCCGCCGGCCGACCGAACAATGATATAGCCGGCACTACCACTATTCGGCACGAGCGCCCGCTACAATGAGCAATCACTACGATCACGCGCAGGTCCAGGAGTTCTGGCAGTACGTCTGGGAGCGCGACGACGTCTACGCGCTGCCCGAGGACGCGACGGATCCGACCTACGTCCTCGGGATGTTTCCCTACACGTCCGGGACGCTCCACATGGGACACGTTCGCAACTACGCGATCACCGACGCCTACGCACGATACCGCCGGATGCAGGGCGACGACGTTCTCCACCCGATGGGGTGGGACGCGTTCGGTCTCCCCGCCGAGAACGCCGCGTTCGAGCGCAAGACGGACCCCCAGTCGTGGACGGAGGCGTGTATCCGTCGGATGCGCGAGGAACTCGAGACGATGGGCTTCGGCTACGACTGGTCGCGGGAGATCACCACCTGCGAACCGGAGTACTACCGGTGGAACCAGTGGCTGTTCAAACGGCTCTACGAGGCGGGTCTCGTCGAGTACGAGGCCGCGTCGGTCAACTGGTGTCCCGACTGCGAGACCGTTCTCGCGGCGGCGCAGGTCGAGGAGCGCGAGGTCGAACGAAGTGAGACCTCGGCGTTAGCGAGCGGTGAGGCCGCGAGTCGCGAGGACGAACACAGCGAGTCCTCGGATCGAGGGAGCGGCGAAGCCGCGAGCCGCGAGCACGAGCGGGTTTGCTGGCGCTGTGAGACGCCCGTCGGCCGGCGCGAACTCGACCAGTGGTTCTTC
Source organism: Natronorubrum halobium (assembly GCF_051351675.1). NCBI lineage: Archaea > Methanobacteriati > Methanobacteriota > Halobacteria > Halobacteriales > Natrialbaceae > Natronorubrum > Natronorubrum halobium. The sequence goes on along the minus strand of NZ_CP195595.1, from coordinate 2,262,836 downwards.
ACCATCACCGACTACGCCGAGGAACTCCACGACGGCCTCGCGGACCTCGAGGGCTGGCCCGACGGCGTCCGCGAGATCCAGCGAAACTGGATCGGTCGTCAGGAGGGAACCCGCATTTCGTTCGAGGTGCCCGACTACGACGGCGATGACGACGCTGGCACCGTCGACGTCTTCAGCACCCGGCCGGAGACGGTCTACGGCGCCACGTATCTGGCCGTTTCGCCGGGCCACGACCTCGCGCGGGAACTCGCCGAGACGGACGACGCCGTCGCCGACTACGTCGACACGGTTCGCGAGCAGGATCCGAGCGAGGTCGGGTTCGCGGGCGTCGAGACGGACGTAACGGCGATCCACCCGCTCACCGGCGAGGAACTGCCGGTCTACGTCGCCGGCTACGTCCTCGACGATGTCGGTACCGGGGCCGTGATGGGCGTCCCCGCGCACAACGAGCGCGATCACACGTTCGCGCTCGAGCACGACCTCCCCATCGAACAGGTCGTCATCCCCAGTACTCCGGACAAACGCACCAGCCTCGAGGACGGACCCTACACCGACGAGGGCATCCTCGAGCACAGCGGCGAGTACGACGGCCTCGAGAGCGACGTCGCCCGCGAGCGGGTCGTCGCCGAGCACGACGCGCTCGAGGAAGACGTCACCTACCGCCTGCGCGATTGGCTGATCTCCCGGCAGCGCTACTGGGGGACGCCGATACCGGTCGTCCACTGCGAGGACTGCGGCCACGTCCTCGTGCCGGACGAGGAGCTGCCAGTCGAACTGCCCGAGTTCGTTCGGACGACGGGGAACCCGCTCGAGGCGCACGATTCCTTCCGCGAAACGGAGTGTCCCGACTGCGGCGGGTCGGCCCGCCGCGAGACGGACACGATGGACACGTTCGTCGACTCCTCGTGGTACTTCCTGCGATTCCTCTCGCCGCACCTCGAGGACGCCCCCTTCGACACCGAACTCGCCGACGAGTGGCTGCCGGTCGACGTCTACGTGGGCGGCGAGGAACACGCCATCCTCCACCTGCTCTACACGCGATTCTTCACGAAGGCGCTGGCCGATCTGGACCTGCTCGATCGGCGCGAACCGATTACGGAACTCAGGAGCCAGGGAACGGTGCTGTACGACGGCGAGAAGATGTCCAGTTCGAAGGGGAACGTCGTCGCGCCACAGGAGTACGGCTCGGAGACGACGCGGCTGTTCGTCCTCTCGGCGGCCCATCCCGAACAGGACTTCGAGTGGACCGCGAACAACGTGCGCGGGGCCTACGACCTCCAGCAGACGCTGTACGGCATGGCGGCCGCGTTCGTCGAGGAGGGCGACACGCGCGTCGAGCGACTGGACCACGACGAGTACATCGCTCGCGAGATCGATCGGACGATCGCCGCGGTCACCGAGGAGTACGATCGGTTCCGGTTCCACCGGGCCGCGACGGAGATTCAGGAACTGGCCCGCCTGCTCCGGCGCTACCGCGAGTACGATCGGCCACACGGCGAGATCTACCGACGAGGGCTGCTGGCGCTGGCCGCGCTGATCGCGCCGATGGCACCGCACCTCGGCGAGGAGTGCTGGAACAAACTCCGCGGCGACGGGCTGGTCGTCGAAGCCGACTGGCCCGAGCCCGAGGGCGACCTCGACGACTACCGACGCGAGCGCCAACTCGTCGAAACCACCCTCGCGGACGTCCGGGACATCGTCGATACGGCAGCAATCGACGATCCGGAGCGGATCGAACTCGTCGTCGCACAGGAGTGGAAGTACGATGTGCTCCGACTCGTCGACGACCGCGTCGACGAGACGCTCGCCGACGTCGATACCGGTTCGCTCGTCGATCAGGTCCTCGAGACTGACGCAGTGAGCGGACTCGAGGTCGATCGCGAAACCGTCGCCACGTTCGTTGCCGATCTGATCGACCGCGGAGAACGCGCGGATCTCGAGCACGTGCTCGCGGCCGCGGACGAACTGGCGCTTCTCGATCGAAGCAGCTGGCTCGTCACCGACGAGTTCGACGCCGACGTCGTCGTCCGCCGAGCGAGCGACGACGCCGAACTGGCAGAGCGGGCACGGCCGGGGAAACCCGCGATCCGTATTCGGTAACGATCGATTATCTTGTCATCGAGAGAATAGCAATCATCGACTTCTCGTGCGAACGAACCGCCCGATCGCTCGAAATCGCTAGGGGACAGTTTCGTTACGAATCCTTCGATATCGAAGGTGATCGGCCGTATTTTTGTCAGAATCGAGATCAAGAAGGACAGTTTTATTCCATCGGATTCGGTAGGGTACCAGTATGACGGAGGGGGACGGCGACAGTGTCGACACGTCGTATCAGCAAGTGCCGAGCCAGAAAGTTATCAAAGCCATCGCTGCGGCGGAAGGAATTCCACCCGAACAGTTGCATCCGCCGGCGTACGAGTCGTTGCACACTGTCATCGATCCCGAAGCACTCGACGCGCTCTTTGCACCCCGATCCGACGGCACACCGCGTCCCGGCGGTGAAGTCTCGTTTCCGTTCTGTAATTACGACGTTACCGTCGAACGCGATGGGTCGGTAGTACTCGAAGAACGAACCGAGTCCACGGAGTAGCGACACCCCTCGCTCGAGTCGCGAACGGCGGACGACGAGTCACGAATCCACCCCGCAATTGCCGGTCGGCGCTCGCCGGACGGAAAGACTCTTTTCGTCGACGGGTCGTACTACGGGACGATGGAGAGCCACTACGAGGTCCTCGGCCTCTCGCCGACCGCCGACGAGCAGGCGGTTCAGCGAGCCTACCGGACCCTCCTGAAGGAACACCATCCGGACCAGGGTGGCTCTCGAGAACGCTTTCTCCGGATCAAGGAGGCCTACGAGGTGATCGTCGGGGAACAGCCACCGGGCGAACGCGAAACCGACGGCGGAGCGATTGCGGATTCGCGTGGCAGTGCGAGCAGTCCCCGGCCAACCCGTTCGACGTACGATCCCGACGCGCGGACGACCGGGGATTCTCCCATCGACGGGCACGAAACGCTGACAGTCGGCGGCCAGTATCTCACGCTTACCCTCTCCGCGCTGGTCCAGGACGTCTCCCTCGCCGACCTCGTCGACGAGTACGTCCCTCCCGCGATCGATCGGACGGTCGCCTTCTTCCGCGTCCACAACACGAGCTCGAAGGAACGCTCCTGGCGAGGGACGGCGAACACGAGTTTCATCGGCGACGACGGCTTTCTCTATCAGGGCTCGAGTATCGTCACGCCACACGCCGAGCAACTGCCCGAGCGGTGGTGTGGGACCGACGTCGATATCCGACCCGGTCGAGCGCTCGATGCGGTCGTCATCGCCCAGGAGATGCCACCGGACGTCTCCGTCGAGCAGATTTTATACACCCAGCACGCCGCCGGGGACGACGCGAACAGCGCTTCCGGGGGCGACAGCACGACCGGTGACGAGACCGAACGGTACCTCTTCGAACTCCGCCCGCTCGTGCGCGAACGGCTCGATAGACTCCCGTTTCGGAAGTAACGATACTCCCGGTTGGGGGACTGAGAACGAGCTATCCGGCCGCTATCACCCCTCTCGGTCCGGAACAACAAGACAAATACGCGGGCTATCCTAACCCTCGATAATGGCAACCGCCGACGCGAAACGACGGCTCCGAGAGCGGCCGATGGGTGTCACGATCTTCCTGTCGATCGTCGGCTACGCGCTCGTCATCGGAACGTTCGTGCTCGACCTGCCGATCTATCCGGATCTCACGCTCGGGCAGGTCAACGTCCTCACGCACGCGATCGCCGTCATCAACGCGGTCACGACGGTGTTGCTGGTCGCCGGCTGGTACTGGATCCGAGTCGGCGAGATCGAGAAACACCGCAAGTCGATGATCAGCGCGTTCGCGTTGATTCTGCTCTTCCTCGTCACCTACCTGACCCGCGTCGGCGGCGGCGACGGCGAGAAGCTCTTCGTCGGCCCCGATACGGTCTACTACGCCTACCTGCTCATGCTGGCGATCCACATCTTCCTCTCGATCGTGGCCGTTCCGGTCGTGCTCTACGCGCTGATCCTCGGCTTGACGCACACGCCGTCGGAGCTTCGACAAACCTCCCACGCTCGAGTCGGACGGATCGCCGCTGGTGCGTGGGTCCTGAGCCTCGTCCTCGGCGTCGTCACCTACCTGCTGCTCAATCACGTCTTCAGCTACGAGTTCGGGATGGTTTTCGTCCCGCTGTTCTGACGTTCCTCCCTGTTCGAGGCTGTACCAGCAACTCGCGACCAGTACTGCTGGTGAACCGCCTCGGGGTCAAGCCCCGAGGCACTCGGCCTGCTCCGCCTGTAGAAACTCCATTTCGGACCGACCGAACCACCTGCGGTGGCACGTGCTGAACCGTAGTGAGCGATGCGAGGCGCGAACGGAGTGAGGGCCGAATGCGAATAGCGCGGGACCAGAGGTCCCGCGTACCGCGAGGAGAAATCGGCGGGAGAGGACGTGGAAGTCACCGTTGCCGGTGTGAGCAGCACGCTCGAGACAACCAGTATTTGTTCCAAAAACGGGAATATAACGACCGTATAGTCGTCGTACTCGTTATAACGTCGAACGCCTACAGGTAACCTTCCTCGGCCAGTCGCTCGATCCCTTCCTCGAGTCGCTCCTCGCTCGCGGCGTAGGAGATCCGCGCGTAGCCGGGCGTCCCGAACGCGCTGCCGGGGACGGTGGCGACGTGGGCGTCCTCGATCGCACCCTCACACCAGGCCTGATCGTCTTCTGCAACGGGCAGCATCATGTAGAACGCACCATCGGGAACGGCGACGTCGACGCCGTGTTCGTCGAGCAGGTCGACGACCAAATCGCGGCGCTCCTCGAACGCTTCGGCCATCTCCGAGACGGCCTCGTCGGTGTTCTCGAGCGCTTCGATCCCGGCGTGCTGGACGAAGTTCACGGCCGAGGAGACCGAATGGCTGTGCAGCTTGCCCGCCTGGTCGATCAGCTCCTCGGGGCCGGCGAAGTAGCCGAGCCGCCAGCCGGTCATCGAGTAGGCCTTCGAGAAGCCGTTGACCGTGATCGTGCGGTCGGCCATCCCCTCGAGCGTGCCGAGGCTCGTCGGCTCGACGCCGTAGGTGATCTCCTTGTAGATCTCGTCGGAGATGACGGTGATGTCGTGCTCGACGGCCAGATCGCGGACGCCCTCGAGTGCGGCGTCGGAGTAGACGGCACCGGTCGGGTTCGACGGCGAGTTGACGATCAGCAGTTCGGTGTCGTCCGATACTGCGGCTTCGAGGTCGTCGAGGGCGGGCTCGAGCTGGAAGTCGGAGTCGGAGAGATCGACGCGAGTCAGATCGCCGCCAGCCATTTCGACCATCGCCTCGTAGGAGACCCAGGCGGGGTCGAGGAGCGCGACTTCGTCCCCGTCGGCGATCAGGGCCTGGACGATCTCGTAGAGCGCCTGCTTCGCGCCGGGCGTGACGATGATGTTCTCCGGGCCGTGATCGAGGCCGTCGTCGGCCAGTTTGTCGGCGATCGCTTCGCGCAGGTCGATGATGCCGGCGGAGGTGGTGTAGCCGGTGTGGCCGGCGTCCATCGCGTCCTGGCCGGCGTCGACGATGTTCTGGGGCGTCGGGAAGTCGGGTTCGCCGACGGAGAGGTCGACGACGTCTGCGCCGTCGTTCTCGAGTTCGGTGGCGAGCGCGGAGATGGCGAGCGTTGCGGACGGTTCGACTCGGGTCAGGCGGTCGGTGAATTCCATGGTCATTGTGCTGAATTGGTGATGTTACGCTGAATCTGCTGGTCCGTCGGGGTCGGGAAGTTCGTCCACGAGGTCGAGCGCCCCGTCGACGGCTTTCGCCGCGTTTTCGACGCGTTCGCGGGATTCGGCGGCGGACATACCGGGACCCGTCACGCCCAGCGTTACCGGGGTGTCACGCTCGAGGCTCACGTCGGCGAGCCGCTGGGCGGCTGCGTCCGTGATCACCTGATCGTGGTCGGTGTCGCCGGTGATGACCGTCCCGATGACGGCGACGGCGTCGACGGCCTCGAGGCGGGCGAGTCGGTCCGCCGCGAGGGGCGCGTCGTACACGCCCGGAACGGTGACCGTCTCGTACACCTCGGCACCCGCGGATTGGGCTGCCTCGAGTGCCTCCTGCTCCATCTGCTCGGTGATCGGACGGTTGAACTCCGCGACCACCAGTCCGAGCGTGGTCATATGCCAGCGGTGGAGAGGGTGAGTAAAAGAGGTACCGTTCTCGGCGAGCGAATCGGGCCGTAGTGGGTGAATCGAACACGGGGTATCGACGCGACCACTATCTCCGTTTCCGAACGATCAGGAAGTGCTGGACAAGGGTTTACGAGTGAACGCCGAGTAGATGTTACTAGCTGATCACATATGAGCGCAGACAGCCAACACCAGAACCTGGCCATCATCGGCCACGTCGACCACGGGAAGAGTACGCTCGTCGGACGACTCCTCTACGAGACGGGGAGTATCCCCGAGCACGTCATCGAACAGCACCGCGAAGAAGCAGAAGAGAAGGGAAAAGGCGGTTTCGAGTTCGCCTACGTCATGGACAACCTCGCCGAGGAGCGAGAGCGCGGTGTCACTATCGACATCGCTCATCAGGAGTTCTCGACCGACGAGTACGATTTCACGATCGTTGACACGCCCGGTCACCGCGACTTCGTCAAGAACATGATCACCGGTGCGAGTCAGGCCGATCACGCCGTCCTCGTCGTCGCCGCCGACGACGGCGTCGCGCCCCAGACCCAGGAGCACGTCTTCCTGGCCCGAACCCTCGGTATCGACGAACTCATCGTCGCGGTCAACAAGATGGACGTCGTCGACTACGAGGAGTCAACGTACGACGAGGTCGTCGGCGAAGTCGAGCAGTTGCTCAAGCAAGTCCGGTTCCAGACCGACGACGCCTCGTTCATCCCGATTTCGGCGTTCGAAGGCGACAACATCGCCGAAGCCTCCGACAACACGCCGTGGTACGACGGCCGTACCATACTCGAGGCACTCAACGACCTCCCCGAGCCTCAGCCGCCGACGGACGCGCCGCTCCGACTCCCGATCCAGGACGTTTACACGATCTCGGGGATCGGCACCGTCCCGGTCGGACGAATCGAGACGGGTATCATGAACGTCGGCGACAGCGTCTCCTTCCAGCCCAGCGACGTGGGCGGCGAAGTGAAGACGATCGAGATGCACCACGAGGAAGTCCCGGAAGCACGACCGGGTGACAACGTCGGATTCAACGTCCGCGGCATCGGCAAGGACGACATCCGCCGCGGTGACGTCTGCGGTCCCGCAGACGACCCGCCGAGCGTCGCCGAGACGTTCCAGGCCCAGATCGTCGTCATGCAACATCCTTCGGTCATTACAGCCGGCTACACGCCGGTTTTCCACGCCCACACGGCGCAGGTCGCGTGTACGATCGAATCCATCGACAAGAAGATGGATCCCGCCAGTGGCGAGGTCGCCGAGGAGAACCCCGACTTCATCCAGTCGGGTGACGCTGCTGTGGTCACCATCCGACCACAGAAACCCCTCAGCATCGAGCCATCGAGCGAGATCCCCGAACTCGGGAGCTTCGCCATCCGCGACATGGGTCAGACCATCGCGGCCGGCAAGGTCCTCGAGGTCCACGAACGGCAGTGACGCTCACGCGGCTGAGCAGTCAGACGCGGTCCTCGAATCGACCGCGTCAGCCACGGTCGGACCGCTCGCGGAACTGAGAGAAGAACGCGCTGACGAGGTGGCCGGCCGTCGGGACCGGTCGCGGATTACCAATTCTTAAGCGTAATCGCCGTCAACCGGCGCGCAATGACAACGCTACGGACGCCAGGCCCGACGATCGGAGTCGTCGGCGGGGGACAGCTCGGACGGATGCTCGCCGAGGCGGCATCGCCGCTGGGCGTCGAGGTCGTCGTGCTCGATCCGACGCCGGACTGCCCGGCCGCGCCCGTCGTCCGCGATCAGATCGTCGCCGACTTCGACGACGAAGCGGGGATCCGCGAACTCGCCGCCCGCGCGGACGTGCTCACGTTCGAGATCGAACTCGCCGACCAGGACGTCTTAGAGCGCGTCAGCGAGGACTCGGGGACGCCGGTCCATCCGAAGCCGTCGACGCTGCGGACGATCCACGACAAACTCGTCCAGAAGCGGGAACTCGAGGACGCCGGAATCCCCGTCCCGCCGTTCCGGGCGGTCGACGACGCCGACGACGTTCGCGACGCCATCGACGACTACGGCGCGCCGGTGATGCTCAAAGCGCGAACGGGCGGCTACGACGGCCGGGGGAACGTCCCCGTCGAGTCGAAAGACGAAGCGGCGGCGGCCCTCGAGTCGGTCGCCGGTCCCGCGATGGTCGAAGCCTTCGTCGAGTTCGAGCGCGAGGTATCCGTCATCGCGGTGAAGGGAGACGACGAGAGTACCACGTTCCCGCTGGGCGAGAACATCCACGTCGACGAGATACTCAGGGAAACCATCGTGCCCGCACGCACGAGCGAGGCAGCGACGGAGCGAGCCTACGAGGTCGCGCGGGACGTGCTCGAGGTCATGGACGGGCGCGGCGTCTACGGAATCGAGTTGTTTGAAACGAGCGAGGCGCCACGCGCCTCGGAAGACTCGAGCGGGCAAAGCCCGCAAGAGGCCGACGGCGACATCCTGCTCAACGAGATCGCCCCGCGCCCGCACAACTCCGGCCACTGGACCATCGAGGGCGCACGGAGTTCGCAGTTCGAACAGCACGCTCGAGCGGTCCTCGGCTGGCCGCTTGGCTCGACCGAACTCCGCTCGCCGACGGCGCTGGCGAACCTGCTGGCCGACGTTGCGGAAACGCAGGACGCGCGGTTGCGACACGTCGACCGCGTGCTCGAGACCCCCGGTGCGAACCTCCACTGGTACGGCAAGCGCCAGGCCCGTCCGGGGCGCAAGATGGGACACGTTACGGTCTCCGGGCGCGACGAGGACGCGACTGTCGAGGACCTTCTCGAGACCGCGCGCGAACTCGAGGACGCGGTGACGTTCCGGTCGTAATCCCGACGATAGCGTTTACCGCGAATTGAAGTCACCCGCGCGACCAGTAGCAGCTATGAGCGACACCGTCGCCGACCTGATCGACCGGTTACACCGCGAGGCCGAACAGGACCGTCCGTCCGAGGAAACCCCCGACGTCGGCATCGTCATGGGCAGCGACTCGGATCTCGAGGTCATGATGACCGGCGGGACGCGCCGCGGCGCGTACGACGCCTTCATCGACGAACTCGGCTTCGGCGAGCAGACCGACTTCGAGAGCCCGCCCGAGGAGCGCTTTACGTTCGAGACGTACGTCACCTCCGCCCACCGCACGCCGGACTTAATGACGGCTTACGCCGAGACGGCCGAGGATCGCGGCCTCGAGGTCGTCATCGCCGGCGCGGGCGGCAAGTCCGCGGACCTGCCGAACATGACCGCCTCGATCGCGTACCCGCTGCCGGTGATCGGCGTCCCCGTTCAGGAGAAGTCCGTCGACAGCGTCATCGGGATGCCCACCGGCGCGCCGCTCGTGGCCGTCGACGCCGGGAAATCGTTCAACGCGGCGCTCTCTGCGGCCCAAATTCTGGCGCGCCAGTACGACGACGTTCGCGACCGACTCGTCGCCTACCACGACGGCCTCCGCGAGGGCGTCGGGACGGTCTCTCGAGAGCTACACGACGGAGGTACGGTCGACTTCTCGACCCAGTAAATTTTATCCCGCATCGCTATTCGAGCAATCGAATGGCGGGCGATACCGACACTCTCTAAAACTGATCATTCGTTCGGTTGCCGGTATCGCGATCTCGTCGTGCGCACTCGGGCACCCGGCCGCAGCCTTGCGATTTTCGAGTTCGAGTAATCCGGGAATACCGATTCGCTCGCTCCTGAAATGTACATATATAGTTTAAGGTGATTATTCGAGAGGGATCTATCCCGCGGAAGTCGCCGGTATGGCCCGTCTGCGGCCGCAAAACGAACAATCAACCCTTATATGCGTGGGGTATGAATCTCCGAACGTTACGGAGATGAACGACTGGATCGCTATCGGGATGCTGGCGCTCGTGGGGGTGTCGATACCACTCGGCATGATGGTGGTGTCCTACCTCTTGCGGCCGTCGGTTCCCGAAACGAGTAAACGTGCCACCTACGAGAGTGGCGAGGTACCTACCGGCGGGACACGCATCCGCTTCAACATCCAGTACTACATGGTTGCGCTTCTGTTCGTGGTCTTCGATATCGAGACCGTCCTCCTGTTTCCCTGGGCGGTCGTCTATCAGGATGCGCTGGCCTCCCCGGAGTACGGACTGCTCGAGGCGCTCGGCCCGATGCTGCTGTTCGTCGCCATCCTCCTCGTCGGACTCGCGTGGGCGTGGCGCACCGGTGCAGTACAGTGGGCACAGACACCTCGTCAGGCAGCGTCCGATACTGACCGACAATGAGTAGTGACAATCCACGGCAATCGATCTACGATAGCACCGCACCGTCGACGGACACCCGCGACTCGCGGATCGGCGAAGGTCCCGACGACCGGTTCAACTCCAAACTGCGGGAGGCGTTCGGCTCGACGCCGTTCATCCTCACGAAGTTCGACAAGTTCATGAACTGGGTGCGGGGCAACTCGATGTTCATGCTGCAGTTCGGAATCGCCTGTTGCAGCATCGAGATGATCCACACGTACGCGATCAAACACGACCTCGACCGCTTCGGCGCCGGGGTTCCCCGCGCCTCGCCGCGACAGGCCGACGTGATGATCGTCCCCGGGACGATCGTCTCGAAGTTCGGTCCCCGTATGAAGCGCGTCTACGATCAGATGCCCGAACCCAAGTTCGTCGTCGGGATGGGCTCGTGTACGATCTCCGGCGGTCCCTTCCAGCACGGCTACAACGTCGTCAAGGGCGCCGAGGAGATCATCCCCATCGACATCCACGTTCCCGGCTGTCCGCCCCGCCCGGAGGCGCTGGTCTACGGCGTCGCCAAACTCCAGGAGCGGATCCGGAACGGCGAATCCTCACCCGTGGTCGTCAAACCCTACGAACTCGAGCAGTTCGGCGATCTGGAGAAGGACGAGCTCGTACAGAAACTCGCGAGCGAGATCGACGAGGACGACCTCGTCATGCGCTACAACTGGGCTGATTCACCATGAGCACGGGACTCGAGCGAACACAGCCATCAGTTGAGGTCACCGAAGACGACCTCGAGGCGCTGCTGGGCGACCGCGCGCTCGCGCGGGACGATCACCTGAACGCGCCGGGATTCGTGATCCGACCGGACGACGTCCAAGACGTCCTCTCGGATCTGCGGGACGAGGCCGGGTTCGATCACCTCTCCTGTCTCACCGCCCAGCAGTACGAGGATCGGTACGAATCGATCTACCACATGAAGAAGTACGCCGATCCGACGCAGGAGGTCTCGATCGTCGTGCCGACGGCGGTCGACGACCCCGTCAGCCAGTCCGTCGAACCGGTGTTTCGGACGGCGGACTGGCACGAACGCGAGGCGTTCGACCTCGTCGGGATCGACTACGAGGGTCACCCGGATCCGCGACGGATCCTCCTGCCCGAAACCTGGCAGGGACACCCGCTGAGCCTGGATTACGACCAGGAGAAGCCACAGCTGGTTACCCTCACCGAACACGCCAATCCGATTCAGCCCGACCACCACGACACCGAGTCGGACACGATGTTCCTCAACATCGGTCCCCACCACCCCGCGACCCACGGCGTGCTCCACGTCAAGACGGTGCTAGACGGCGAGACGGTCGTCGACGTCGACCCCGACGTCGGCTACCTGCACCGCTGCGAGGAGCAGATGTGCCAGAACGGCACCTACCGCCACCAGATCATGCCCTATCCCGACCGGTGGGACTACGTCTCGGCCGGCCTGCTGAACGAGTGGGCTTACGCCCGCACGGCCGAGGATCTGGCAGAGATCGAAGTGCCCGAGTACGCCCAGATCATCCGGACCATGGGCGCCGAACTGTGCCGAATCGCCTCGCACATGCTCGCGCTCGGAACCTTCTGTCTGGACGTCTACGGCGACTTCACCGCCGTCTTCCAGTACGCGTTCCGCGATCGGGAGGTCGTCCAGGATATTCTGGAGGACCTCACCGGCCAGCGGCTGATGTTCAACTACTTCCGACTCGGCGGGGTCGCCTGGGACCTGCCCGAACCCCGCGACGAGTTCATCGCGAAGACCCGGGACTTCCTCGACGAACTCCCAGCGAAGGTCGACGAGTACAACGACATGGTCACCTCGAACGAGATCTTCCAGGCCCGGTGTATCAACACGGGCGTGCTGGAACCCGAGGTCGCCAAGGACTACGGCTGTACCGGTCCCGTCGCACGCGGCTCCGGGGTCGACTACGACCTCCGACGCGACGACCCCTACGGCTACTACCCCGAACTCGACTGGGACGTCGTGGTCGAGGACGGCTGTGACAACTACAGCCGCGTCCTCTGTCGGATGCAGGAAGTCGAGGAGTCCGCGAAGATCATCGAGCAGTGTCTCGACCTGCTCGAGGACTGGCCCGAGGACGAGCGAACCGTCCAAGCCAACGTCCCGCGGACCCTCAAGCCCGACGCGGACGCGGAAGTCTACCGCGCCGTCGAAGGTGCGAAGGGCGAACTCGGAATCTACATCCGATCCGACGGCACCGACAAACCGGGCCGATTCAAGATCCGAAGCCCGTGTTATCACAACCTCTCGGCGCTCGGTGAGATGACCCAAGGGGAGTACATCCCCGACTTGATCGCCTCGCTCGGCAGTCTCGACATCGTTCTCGGGGAGGTGGACCGGTAAGTATGTTCGGCGCAATGGCACGGGCGCCGCTGCAGAACGACGACACCGTCTTGCTCCCCGAACGAATCGGGGACCTGACGGGACTCGATCAGTTCGGTACCGGCGGCGAACTACTCGCCATCTTCCTGGCGGCGTTCTTCGTCGGCAACCTGATGCTGGCGATGACCGGCGTCGCCGGGCCGTGGGCGAAACGGAAGATCACCGCTGCGTTCACCGACCGGATCGCCGTCAATCGGCTCGGTCCCGCCGGCTTACTGATCATCGTCGCCGACTCCGTGCGCCTGCTCTCGAAGGAGCTGATCATCCCCGAGAACGCCGACCGACCGGCCTACGACCTCGCGCCGATCGTCGTCGCCTCCTCGGCACTGCTCGGCTTCGCCGTTATTCCGATGGGGAGCGGGATCCACCTCGCCGACCCCGAAGTCGGACTGGCGTACGTCTTCGCGGTGGCCGGCATCGCGAGTATCGGCCTGGTGATGGCCGGCTACGCGTCCGCGAACAAGTACTCGATGCTCGGCGGTCTCCGTGCGGTCGCCCAGAACATCGCCTACGAGATCCCGCTGGTCGTCACCGGGATGTCGGTCGTCATCTTCGCCGGCTCCCTGCAGATGAGCACGATCGTCGAGGCCCAGGCGGCGCCGCTGCTCGATCTCGGCGTCGTCTCGATTCCGGCGTGGTACGCGCTCGTCAACCCGTTCGCGTTCGTGTTGTTCCTGCTGGCGAACTTCGCGGAGGTCGGTCGGAACCCCTTCGACACGCCCGAAGCGCCGACCGAGATCGTCGCCGGCTACCAGACCGAGTACTCCTCGGTCTACTTCGTGTTGATCTACCTCGGGGAGTTCATCCACATCTTCCTCGGCGGGGCGATCATCGCGACTATCTTCCTCGGCGGACCGGCCGGACCGGTCCTGCCGGGCATCGTCTGGTTCATCATCAAGATCTGGGCGGTGTTCCTGCTGACTCAGTGGCTCCGATCCGCGGTGCCGCGGGTCAGGATCGACCAGCTGATCGAGATCGGCTGGAAGGGACTCCTCGTCCTCTCGTTTGCGAATCTCGTACTCACCGCGGTAATTGTGGGGCTGATAGCATGATCGGACTACTCAAATCCATGGCCACGACGATGAAACACGCACTGGATGGCTCGACGTTCACCGTCGAGTATCCCGAAACCGCACCCGATGTCTCGCCGCGGTTCAGGGGCGTCCACAAGTTCAGCCAGGAGCGCTGTATCTGGTGTCGCCAGTGCGAGAACGTCTGTCCGAACGACACGATACAGATCGTGATGGACGACCAGCGCAACGGCGAACAGTACAACCTCCACATCGGCCAGTGTATCTACTGCCGGCTCTGCGAAGAGGTCTGCCCCGTCGACGCCATCCTGCTCACCCAGAACTTCGAGTTCACGGCGGACACGAAACACGACTTCGTCTACAACAAAGAGCAGTTGAAGGCCGTACCGTGGTACAAGGACATCGACCCGCTCGAGTCGCGCGAACCCGACCGAGGCGCGTGGATCGGCGAGGGAGAGGGGGACGTCGATTACCAGTAACAATGTTAGAAACGATTGCGTTCGCGGCATTCGCGTTCGTGACGCTCGCCAGCGCGCTGGGCGTGGTCCTCCTCGAGGACCCGTGGCACTCGGCGCTCATGCTCGGCGTGGCGCTGATGAGCATCGCGGTGCACTTCGTCATGCTGGCGGCGGAGTTCGTCGCCATGATGCAGATCCTCGTCTACGTCGGCGGAGTGCTGGTGCTCATTACGTTCGCCGTGATGCTCACCCAGCGTGAGGAACCGGCGTCCGAAGAGGTGGTACAGGCATGACGACCGGGCCGAAACTCAGACTCGGGCGGACGCTCGCGCCCGGGCTGCTGGCCGTCGCGCTGTTCGGTCTGATGGCGCTGATCGTCCTCAACACGTCGTTCCAGCCGATGGCCGCCGGCGGCTTCGAGGTGGAGTCGATCACCGCCGCGATCGGCTACGCGCTGTTCGATTTCGCGGCGCTCCAGGAGTCCGACGGCGTGACGGGCACCGAACCGTTCCTCGCCGCGTTCCTGTTGATCGCGGTCGCCCTCGACGCGGCGCTCGACGCCTCGCTCGTCCTCGCGAAACGCGAGGAAGACGGCGAGCCCGTCTCGGCGCTCGGGAGTACGGGTCCCAGCGACGCCGCTCCCGGTACCGGTTCCGGCGACTCGAGCGGCTTCGGTTACTCCGAACCGACGTCGACGGACGGCGGTCCCGCCGCCGAAGACGCGAGTTTCGAGGACGACGCGACCGACGCCGACGCGGAGTCGGCGGGAGGTGACGATCGATGACGGTCGCCGTCGAGTACTACGTGCTGCTGTCGATGGGCCTGTTCTGTATCGGCCTGTTCGGCGTGCTGACGCGTCGTAACGCACTGATGTTCCTGATGTCCGTCGAACTCATGCTGAACGCGGCGAACATCAACCTGATCGCCTTCGCGTTCTATCACGGCAACCTCACGGGGCAGGTGTTCGCGCTGTTTACGATGGCGCTCGCCGCCGCGGAGGTCGCCGTCGGCCTCGGGATCATCCTGGTGTTGTACCGCAACTTCCGTGACGTCGACGTCACGGTTCCGACGACGATGAGGTGGTAAGATGGTAGGAACAGGTGCAGGTCCATTCGGTTACGCTCCGGCGATTGCATTGTTCCCGCTCGTGGCGTTCGTCGTCGTGCTCGCCTTCGGCAAGTGGCTGCCGAAGAAGGGTGCGATTCCGGGCATCATCGCGACGACAGGTTCGTTACTGTTCTCGCTGTGGATGCTGGCGACCGTCGCTGGCGGTGAAGTGGCTCACGAGACGCTGTATGAGTGGACGGTCAGCGAGACGGTCCCGAGCGAGGTCGGCGCGGAAGGTATCTCGTTCACCTTCGGCATGCTGATCGACCCGCTTTCGGCGCTGATGCTGGTCATCGTCTCGCTCGTCGCGTTCCTCGTCCACGTGTTCAGTCTCGGCTACATGAACGCCGAGGGCGAGACCGGGCTGCCGCGATACTACGCCAGTCTCGGCCTCTTTACGTTCAGCATGCTCGCTTTCGTCTACGCGGACAACCTGCTGATGGCGTTCATGTTCTTCGAACTCGTCGGCCTCTGTTCGTACCTGCTGATCGGGTTCTGGTTCCGCACGAAATCGGCACCCTCGGCAGCGAAGAAGGCGTTCCTGGTCACCCGCTTCGGTGACTACTTCTTCCTGGTGGGGGTCGTCGCCATCGCGGCGACGTTCGGGACGGTCGCGTTCGCCGGTGACGACTCGTTCGTCGTCGCCGCCGAGACCGCCATCGACGACGGCGCGACGCTGTTCGGCTTCGACGCCCAGACCTGGGTGACGATCACCGGACTGCTCGTGCTGGGCGGTGTGCTGGGCAAATCCGCCCAGTTCCCGTTCCACACCTGGCTGCCGGACGCCATGGAAGGCCCGACCACCGTCTCCGCGCTTATCCACGCGGCGACGATGGTTGCGGCCGGCGTCTACCTCGTCGCACGGATGTTCGGCTACTACGCGCTCTCCCCGACCGCACTGTCGATCATCGCCTTCGTGGGCGGCTTCACCGCGCTGTTCGCGGCCACGATGGGCGTCGTCAAAGACGACATCAAACAGGTGCTGGCGTACTCGACGATCAGCCAGTACGGCTACATGATGCTCGGACTCGGCGTCGGCGGCTACGTCGCCGGCGTCTTCCACCTCATGAACCACGCCTTCTTCAAGGCGCTCCTGTTCCTCGGTGCCGGGGCCGTCATCATCCTCATGCACCACGAACAGGACATGTGGAAGATGGGCGGGCTCAAGGACAGAGCGCCCGTCACCTACTACACGTTCCTCGCGGGCGCGCTCGCGCTCGCCGGGATCGTCCCGTTCTCGGGCTTCTGGTCCAAGGACGAGATTCTGTACGACGCGCTCATCGTCGGCTTAGAGCAGCCGATCATCCTCGCGGCGTACGCGATGGGACTGGTGGCCGTCTTCTTCACCGGCTTCTACACCTTTCGGATGGTCTTCCTGACCTTCCACGGTGAGCCTCGCACGGACGTGGCCGAGGATCCGCACCCGGTCGGCTGGTCGATCAAGATCCCGCTGATCACGCTGGGGACCCTCGCGGTCGTCGCGGGCGTCGCGAACCTCGCGCCGATCGCCAAACTCGCGGGAGCGGACATCACGTTCCTCGAGTTCTGGCTCGACGGTGAGTACGGCTACGTCGAGGGGCTGACCTACCACGACTACCACGACACGGTGGCCTTCGACGAGGGGTACGTCGGCTCGGATACGGTCACGATGCTGCTCGGTGCCGGACTCTCGCTCGGACTGGCGCTCGCGGGCGCGTTCGCGGCACACACGCTGTACAACGTCCCCGACCCGACTCGACACACGGAGAAGCTGGGCGGCGCGTACCACGTCCTGCGGCGCAACTACTACCAGGACGAGTACCAGGTCTGGCTCGCGCGCGGACTCACGCTGCCGCTCTCCCGAGCGGCGGATCGCTTCGACCAGACCGTCATCGACGGGACGGTCAACGGCGTCTCGACCGCCAGCCTCTTCGGAAGTAGCTGGGTGAAACGACTACAGACGGGTATCGTGACGAACTACGCGGCGTTGATCGTCGCCGGGTTCATCGCCTTACTGGTCTTCCTCGGCGTCTACGGAGGGTGGTTCTGATGATGATCGAAGCACTAATCGCGGTCGCACTGATCGGCGCGCTCGTCACGTTTATCGCGCCGAACCGTATCGCGGGCAAACTGGCGTTCGCCATCAGCCTGGTGCCGGCCGCGCTCAGCATCTGGATGTTCACGGCGTTCGACGGCAGCGGCAACGCCTTACTCGACGGCACGCTCGCCTTCGAATCTCACCTCGAGTGGATCCAACTCGGCGAGTACTCGATCTCGTGGTTCGTCGGCGTCGACGGCATCAGCCTGCCGCTCGTCGTGCTGACGACGATCCTCTGTTCGCTCGCGATTATGAGTTCGTGGACGCCGATCGACACCCGCGAGTCCCAGTTCTACGGACTCATCCTCTTCATCGAAGCGAACCTGATCGGCGTCTTCACCGCACTGGACTTCTTCCTCTGGTTCATCTTCTGGGAAGCCGTGCTGATCCCGATGTACCTGCTTATCGGCGTCTGGGGCGGCCCGCGCCGGAAGTACGCCGCGATCAAGTTCTTCGTCTACACGAACGTGGCGTCGCTCGTGATGTTCGGTGCGTTCATCGCACTGGTCTTCGGCCTCGGCGACGGCGTGACGAGCTTCGCACTGCCGGAGATCGCCGACGCGATGCTCACCGACGGACCCGACGGCCTGTTCGGACTCGAGGGAACCACCCTCGCCTCCGTCGTCTTCGTCGCGATGTTCCTCGGCTTCGCCGTGAAGGTGCCCGTCGTCCCGTTCCACACGTGGCTGCCGGACGCTCACGTTCAGGCGCCGACGCCCGCGTCGGTGCTGCTGGCCGGCGTCCTGCTGAAGATGGGGACCTACGCCCTGCTCCGGTTCAACTTCACGATGTTTCCGGATCAGGTCGCGACGTACGCGGTTCCGATCGCCGCCATCGCCGTGATCAGCGTCATCTACGGCGCGATGCTCGCGTTGGCCCAGACCGACCTGAAGCGGATCGTCGCCTACTCTTCGGTGTCGTCGATGGGGTACGTCATCCTCGGACTCGTCGCCTACACCCAGTTCGGGGTCGGCGGCGCGACGTTCCAGATGGTCTCGCACGGCCTCATCTCGGGGCTGATGTTCATGGCCGTCGGCGTCATCTACAACGCCACTCACACCCGGCTCGTCACCGACATGTCCGGGATGGCCGACCGGATGCCGATCGCCGTCGGCATCCTCGTCGCCGGCGCGTTCGGCTACATGGGGCTGCCGTTGATGTCCGGCTTCGCCGCGGAGTACTTCATCTTCTTCGGCGCGTTCGGTGCCGGCTTCGACTACGCCCCGCTCTTTACGGCGCTCGCGATGTTCGGCATCGTCATCGTCGCCGGCTACCTGCTCTTCGCGCTCCAGCGCACCGTCTTCGGGCCGTACGAACTCGAGACCGACTACGACGTGGGTCCCGCCCCGCTGCACGACGTCGCCCCGATGTTCGTGCTGCTCGGGCTCATCATCGCCCTGGGCGTGGCTCCCGACCTGATCTTCGAGATGATAACCGACGCAGTCGATCCGATCCTGAACGGAGGTGAGCTGTGATGGCACTGTTCCAACTCGCGGACTGGACCGCGCTCGCACCGGCGTTGATTCTGGCGGGGACGGCGCTCGCGCTGTTCGTCTTCGACAGCATCTCGCCGCACTCGACCAACCGCTCGCTGCTCGCGGGCACCGCGGCCGGCGGCGCGCTCGCGTCGCTGGCCGTCGCGGTCTGGTTCACCGTCGCCGGCGTCGGCACGCCGACGGTCGACGGCGGACTCGGCGAGATCGATCCGATCCACGGCTTCGTCGTCGACCAGATGGCGCTGTACTTCATGATCATCGTGGCCATCGTCACGGCCCTGATCGTGGTGGCCAGCTACGACTATCTGGTCGGTCACGCCTATCAGGCCGAGTACTACTCGCTGGTCGTCCTCGCGGCGACCGGCATGTCGATGATGGCCGCCGCCGACAGCCTCGTGACGATCTTTATCGCCCTCGAGCTGGCGAGTCTGCCGTCGTACGCGCTCGTGTCGATCCTCAAGGACAACCGCGGCAGCGTCGAAGCCGGGCTGAAGTACTTCCTGATCGGCGCGCTCTCGTCGGCGATCTTCCTCTACGGCATCTCGCTCGTCTACGGCGCGACGGGCTACCTGGAACTCGCCGCCATCGCCGAGGTCATCGCCGACGGCGAGGCCGACGCCTACGGCGGCCTGCTCGGACTCGGCATCCTCATGCTGATCGGCGGCTTCGCGTTCAAGACGGCCAGCGTGCCGTTTCACTTCTGGGCCCCCGAGGCCTACGAGGGCGCACCCGCACCGATCAGCGCGTTCCTCTCCTCGGCGTCGAAGGCCGCCGGCTTCGTCGTCCTCTTTCGCGTGTTCACGGAGGCGTTCCCGCTCGCCGAGACGGCCGCGGTGATCGGCCTCGAGTGGACCCACGCGTTCATCGTCCTCGCGATCGTCACGATGACGGTCGGGAACTTCGCCGCGGCGACCCAGGACAACGTCAAGCGGATGCTCGCCTACTCCTCGATCGGTCACGCCGGCTACGCGCTGATCGGACTGGCGGGTCTCGGCGCGGGCAGCGAACTCGTGATGGGTGCGGCGATGATGCACCTGCTCGTCTACGGCTTCATGAACACGGGTGCGTTCCTGTTCGTCGCGCTGGCCGAACACTGGGGCGTCGGCCGCACCTTCGAGGACTACAACGGGCTCTCGACGCAGGCACCGGTCGCCTGTGCCGCGATGGCGGTCTTCCTGTTCAGCCTCGCGGGAATCCCGCCCTTCGGCGGCTTCTTCAGCAAGTTCTTCCTGTTCATGGGCGCCCTCGAGGCGTCGGCCGCGAACACGGCAATGCTCGCCGTGGCCGCCGCGCTCGTCGTCAACAGCGCGCTGTCGCTGTACTACTACTCGCGGCTGGTCAAGGCCCTCTGGATCGAGGAGCCCGCGACCACTCGCGATCGACTCGCCCAGCCGACCGGGCTCTACGCGGCGATCATCGTCGCCGCCGTGATGACGGTTCTCATCCTTCCCGGCTTCGGTCCGGTCGTCGACGCCGCACTCGAGGCCGCAGTGGCGGCCCTCGACTGATGCGGTCCGCTGTACCGATTCGGTAGCGCAACCGCAGGGCGGTTCGCGGTTGCATCGGAAATGACTCACAGCAGTCCGTACGGAAGGACCCGGTAGCTTTTCCCGCCCAGAGTTGCAATTCGAGATATATGGTTTTCCGGCTCGTGCTCGGGTGCGGAACAGTGGGACGCCACGTGGTCGAACAGATACCCGAGCGCACCGGTGACGCTCACGACAGACTGCTCGTCGTGACCGAGGACGAGAGCATCGTCGAGACGCTTCGCGATGAGAGCATTCCCGCCTGGTGTGCGGATCCGACCGATCCGGCGGTGATCGCGAACGTCGAACAGCCGGACGTGGTCTTCGTCGCCAGCGATCGCACCGACGTCAACCGGGCCGCCCTCGAACAAGCGCGCGAACGCTTTCCCACGGCGTCGATCGTGGCCTATCTGGGCGGGAACGTGACGTCGGCGGATCGAGCGCGATTCGAGGAGTTCGCGGATCACGTCGTCGACGCCAAGCGGGCGATGGTCGATCACGTCATCGACGGCGTCGCACGGCCCTCGGCCGGTGCTGCGATCGGCCTCCGGAAACAACTCGCGACGATCGACGGTCGACTGGCCGTCGTCATGCACGACAACCCGGATCCGGACGCCATCGCGAGCGCCGTCGCGCTGGTCGAGATCGCCGCGGAGGTCGGCGTCGACGCCGACGCCTGCTACTTCGGCGACATCTCCCATCAGGAGAATCGCGCGATGGTCAACCTGCTCGGTCTCGACCTCCGGAACCTCTCGCCCGCCGACTCCCTCGAGGAGTACGACGCGTTCGCGCTGGTCGATCACTCCCGACCGGGCGTCAACGATCAGCTTCCCGAGGACCTCCACGTCGACATCGTCATCGATCACCACCCGCCTCGCGGTCCCGTCCCCGGCGAGTTCGTCGACCTGCGTGAACACGCCGGCGCGACCAGCACCGTCATGACCGACTACCTCGAACGGTTCGGCCTCGAGCCCCGACGGGCGACCGCCACGGCGCTGCTGTACGGCATCCGGATCGACACGAACGACTTCACGCGGGAGGTGTCGCCGGCCGACTTCAACGCCGCCTCGATCCTGTGGCCCCACGTCGAGACGTCCATCCTGCGCCAGATCGAACAGCCGACGGTCGAAGGCGAAACGCTGGACACGATCGCTCGAGCGATCAAGAACCGGATCCAACACGACTCGGTCGCCGTCGCGAGCGTCGGTCGAATCGGCAACCGCGACGCGCTGCCGCAGGCGGCCGACCAGTTGCTGTCGATCGACGGCGTCGAGACGACGCTCGTCTTCGGCTTCAGAGACGAGATGGTGTTCCTCTCGGCGCGGTCGCGCGCGAGAGACGTCGACCTCGGGGAGACCCTCCGGGACGGGTTCGACCGGATCGGCAGCGCCGGCGGCCACGCCGACATGGCCGGCGCCCAACTCGAGATCGGTATCCTCGGGAGCGCGGACGACGAAGACGAGATCGAGTCGATCGTCAGCGTCGTCGAAGAGGTGATCACGAACCGATTCTTCGAAGCCATCGAGAGCCGTCCGGGCGTCTCCGTCGGCGCGTACACCCAGACCAGCGAGTGGCTGTTTACGGTCGACGAGGAGGACAGCGGCACCGCCGGTGACCCGGCACGCTCCGACGACGAGGGCGAACTGGAGGGCGGGGAGTCGGCCTAACCCGACACGGAACACAGCCGAAATCAGCGATAACTGAGGCCGAGAGCGAACAGTGCTGGCAGTCACCGGCGGGAGGACACGCTTTTGCGCGCGGAGTCCCTCGAATGGGGTATGGAGGTCGCGTCGGACAGGACCAAACCCCAGGTCAACGAGTACATGACGCGTGACGTGGTGACGGTCGCCCCCGACGAGACCGTCGGCGACGTCGCGACGCGGATCGCCGAGAGCGACGAACACAGCGGGTTTCCCGTCTGCGAACGGCGACGCGTGGAGGGCTTCGTCAGCGCCCGCGACCTGTTGCTGGCCGACGACGACGAACCGATTTTCAAAGTGATGACGACGGACCTGCTGGTCGCCCACCCCGACATGAAGGTGACCGACGCCGCCCGCGTCATCCTCCGATCGGGGATCCAGAAACTCCCCGTCGTCGACGACGCCGGCAACCTCGTGGGGATCATCTCCAACGCCGACGTCATCCGCAGTCAGATCGAGCGCGCCACGCCCGAGAAGGTGGGGAAACTGATGCGAACGCTCGAGCAGATCCACGACACCGAACTCGAGCAGGAACGGCGAACGGTCTCGCTGTCCAAACTTACCCCGACGCAGGGGCGAGTCTACGCCGACGAACTCGAGGGCCGACGATACGAACTCGAGCACGGACTGGCCGAACCGCTGGTGGTCATCGACAACGGCGGAACGCTGTTGCTCGCCGACGGCCACCATCGCGTCATGGCGTCGGATCGGTTGGGAATCGACGAGATGGACGCCTACGTCATCGTCGTCGATCGGGAGATCAAACTCGGCATGGCCGACACCGCGGAGAAAGAGGAACTCGAGCGGATCGACGATATCGACGTCGTCGACTACGCCCGCCATCCGCTCGTCGAGACGACGAAGCGGCTGCAGTCGGGGGAGTAGCCGACCGGTGTCGCGCCGGCTTCGACGCGATCTGTTCTCGAGCGCGACTGTCGGGCTTGCTGTCTACTGGTGAGGATTATCCGTCCCCGGACAGTAACCCGCTCGATGGCAGGTACCCCCTCCGGACTGACGGATGCCGACCGGGTTCTCGTCGCCGGCGCGAGCGGCGAAACGGGCCACGAACTGCTCTCCGTACTCCGACCCACCGACCTCACCGTCCGAGCGACGACGCGATCGTACGCGAACGTCGACATTCTCGAGCGACTCGGGGCGGACGACGTGATCGTCGCCGACTTCTTCGAGTCGGCCGACGCCGTTGCCGCGGTCGAGGGCTGCGACGTGGTCTACTGTGCGCTCGGGACGCCGCCGGGAGTGCGACACACGCTCGGCGGAAAACTGGTCGATCGGACCGGCGTCATCAACCTCGTCACGGCCGCGATGGGGGCGAACGCCTCCTATTTCGTCCACGAGAGCGCGATCGGCGTGGGAAGTTCGAAGAAGGGGCTGTCGCTGCCCGCCAGACTCCTGATTCGGGGCTCGCTCCGTGCCAAACGGGACGCCGAGAGGGCGCTGCGTCGGTCGGGCCTGGGATACACGATCGTTCGACCCGGCACGCTCACCAACGCGCCGCCCAGCGACGACCCCGTCGTCGGCGAGGGCGGCGACTCGGTGGCGGGATCGATCCCGCGGGCCGACGTCGCCCGCCTGATGGCCGCCGCTCCGTTTACTCCCGACGCGTACGATCGAACGCTCGAGGTCGTCTGTCGCGGCGGTCTGAGCGAACCGCCCCGGAACCTCGTCGACATCGACTGGGCGTTCGACCGTCTCGACGGCTACGAACGGGAGCGAACCGGCCGAGACCGAGCGCAACGCTGAAATCGGCCGTCGTCGGACGCGGCGCTCGTCGGTTGCGGCTGCGATCCCCCGGAATCCTTACTTCAAATATTACGCGCACGTACGATGATGAGGATCTCGAGGAGGTCTCGACCTCGTTTACGATCAACCCATTCGCGCCGGTGATCTACGCGGTGTACGTCCCGCTGGCGGACCGGCAGGACGTCCCGCGAGAAGATCCGCGGAGGCGCCTACAGCGAGGAGATCGGACTCGTCTGAGAGGGGGCTGCGACGACCGAGCGCGGCGGTTGTCGCGAGGCGCTGCCGGCAGTCGTCGTGGGCGACTCGTTCCCAACTGCCACGAACGACTCACGAGACCGGCGTCGGGAATCGTCAGCCATCGCTCACGACTACCGCGGACTCGTCGATCCGAACGGTGTACCCGTCGAACGCGAACGAGATTTCGATACTGCCCGAGGTAGCGAGCAGCGTATCGAGCGCCTCGGGATCCACGTGATCGAAGAGTGTGGTCTCGAGCGCTCGTGGAAGAGCGACGGCGTCGACATCCTCGAGTGCGGCGATCACGTCGATGATGGTCGTACTCGGCGTCGTAGTCGACCAATCGTACTGTCGATGAATCGGTGTCTCGTCTTCGCCATCCTCACCCATGCTATCCGGTAGCAGTACCCGCAGCTATACAAGTTGTGATTATCCGGGTGATCGAACTCGCGATCGGTATTCCGTCGCTACTGGGACGACTCGTCGCCGAGAGCGCGCCGCTTACAGTACCAGCGTCGTAACCAGTCCGACGATCCCCGCGACGGTGAATCCGACGCCCGGGACGGCGATCAGCCCACCGAAGATGAGATACATCGACCCGGAGCGACGGTTGTCGGACAGGACCGTTTGCTGCCCGCCGGCCGAAATCTCGAACCAGTCGTCGCCGGCAACGGTAACGGGCCGGCCGGACGCTCGCTCGTCCCGACTCGAGTCGACGACGCTTCCGCCGAACACGTGGACGTCGGCTCCGGGGTCGAGACGCCGTTCGCGGTACTGCCGGTGTCGGAATTCGCTCGAGTCGTCGTCGGCCTCGCCGTCGACTCCGGGCAGGCCGGCCGCGTCCAGTCGTTCCAGTTCGTCGCGCTCGAGGTCGGCGCCGTCCGTCCACACCTGCTGACTCGCCTCCCAATCGTCCAGCGAGAGGACGGCGTTGGTCGGGTCGACCGCGACGCGGTCGGTTCCGTCTTCGACCGCAAAGGGGACGCTCGCCGCCGCGCCGCCGTCGACCGTCCACTGCTCGTCGTCCGCGGCGCCGTCGTTGGCGGAGGTACCGGCGGCGGGATCGCCGACGGAATCGGTACCGCCCCCACCGGTACCGTCGACCCGAGACCGCGCGCGAACCGTATACGCCAGACACGACGCGCCGGAGATCGGGGCCTCGAGAGTCCCCTCGTCGGCCGTCCGCGCGGTCCCCTCGAATTCGACGAGCCCGCTCGCCGTGGGAACGTCGCGCAGCGCCGTCGGTCCGGCCTCGCGGAGCACTCGAGCGGTCCGGATCCGGCCGGCGCCGATGGAGGCGATGGAGAGTCCGACGCCGAGGAACGCGAGTCCGAACAGCGCGACGGCCCCGACGAGGACCACGTCCGTCGACAACATACCGAGCGATTGCAGTTCGGGAAGGATAACTCCCGCGACACGCGGGTACGGGCGCCGCTGTCGTTCTCCCATGCGGCTATCGTTCTCCCATGCCGCTGTCGTTCTCGCACGTCGCAGTCTTACAGTCGTGTCAGTCGTCGACTGACTCGCCGGCGGTGCTCACACCGCGCCCTCGTCGAATCGGGAGATGAACCGTACGATTGACAGCAGCGTCACCAGAAAGACGCCGATCGTCACCCCGCCGTAGAGGCCGAACGTCACCGGCGAAACGGGAACCGCCGTCTCGAGGACGGTGATCTCCTCGAGCCCGGTCCACGCGGGGAGCACGTAGCCGAGAAGCGCCCCGAAGACGGCGGTCACGGCGGTCAGCGCGCCGACGAGGCCGACGACGACGCGACGCCCGCCGAGTTCTCGATCTGCGGTCACGCGTGACCGTTCGTCGGAGGGGGACGAGGGTGTTGTGTTTTCGCCGCGAGTCCGGGAACGAACGCTCGAGCAACCGTCGATATTGTTCACCAATTGATATACCAATATCGTTTGGAGTCACTGGTATTTCCGGCGTCGGTATACGAACGGATACGGCAGGTCGCGGGCACCGGATCGACGCCCGTCACGCTGCCGCCGCACTCCCACGCCACCCCCACCCCCATCCCCCGGGCATTGCCCGGCTCGTGTCTGTGGGCGTGCGAACGTCGACGGCTCTCGAGCGCCACACCAATGGCGCTCCCGACCGCCGTCACACCGTTTTTTGGCCGTCGGCACCGTAGCCTCGAGTAGAGCATCCGTGGATTCCGACTCGGCAGCTACTGACGACTCGAGGACAGAACGACGACTCGCCGAGAAGGAGCTGTTCCTGTTGCTCCTCGTCGGGATCGCCCTCCTGATGGGCGTGACTGGGTTCGTCCTCATTGTCAACTGACCGGGGCTCGCGCTCCGCGACCGCTGTGATTTCGACTCGGCTGTCGCCGCGACCCCGACCGCACCGCCGTCAGTCGTGTCTCGTGTGCTCGTCGCCCTCGATCGCGCGCGCCGAGAAGTAGGTGACGAGTGCGAGCAGCCCCGCCGTGGTCAGCAGTACGGCGAACTGGACCGTCGACTGCAGCGGTGAGAACCCCCACGGGTTGAACACCGCGAAGAGGGCGACGAAGAAGAGGATGATCGCGAACGGGATCAGGTTCACTGCCAGGTCGAGTGCGACTTCCGAGTCGAAGGCACGTCGGCTCATATGGGTATTACTCTAGGTTGTCGATCGGCGGGTTCGTTTGCGGACGATCACGCTTCCGACGACCGTCACGGCGCCGGCGACGGCGATTGCGAGGCCACGACTCGCGAGCCCCACGAGGCCGTCGGCCGCGGGAACGGCCAGCGCACCGGTTCCGAGCGCGTACAGCGCCGATCCCGCGACGACGAGTAGCACGCCGAATCCGGTCGCGAGCGACCACTGACTCGAGACGTGATTCGATTCGGCCAGCAGCCCGGCAACGCTCGCGGCGAACAGCACGAGGCCGCCGACGGCGATCGGAAACAGATCGACGACGATGCCGACCTCCGAGAGGACGAGGCCGAGCGCCACGAGGATGGGCCACGGGCTCGCCGTCGTCCGCTCTCGGTCGTTCGCGCTCGAGTGATCGGCCGTCATGTCGGCGGCTACCACCTCCGGCTAGTAGTAGCTAGGGCTCGGCGTCGGATCGTGTGACTGTCACGGATCGGACCGTGTCGCTGGATAATTCGGGTCGGATAGGTGTTCGAACGGGGGCATTCGACTCGAGTGGATCGTTCGAGTCGACCGGAGCGCTCGAGTCGGCTGATGGCTGCTCGCCGCGTCAGTCCTCGCGGTCGATGACGAACTCGGTAAATTCGTGGAGCTTTCGGGTCGTCTCGTCGTCGAATGCGAGTCGGTCGATCGTCTCGCAGGCCTGTGCCGCGAGCTCGAGCGCGCGCTCGCGGGCGTACTCGAGGCTGCCGGCGTCCTCGATGATCGCGAGGGCCTCGGTGATCTCCGCCTCCGTGTTTTCGTCGGCGGCCAGGATCGCCTGCAGGCGCTGGGCCCGCTCGGGGTCGCTCTCCTGGATCGCGTGGATGACCAGCAGCGTCTGCTTGCCCTCGCGGATGTCGTTACCGAACTCCTTGCCGAAGTCGCCGGCCCGGCCCAGCGAGTGCTCGACGTCCAGGATGTCGTCGCCGATCTGGAAGGCGACGGCGGTCAGTTCGGCGTACGTCGCGACGGCCTCCTCGACCTCGGCCGGCTGGTCCGTGACGACCGCCGCGAGTCGGGCGACGATTCGGGCGAGACAGCCGGTCTTGCACGCGCACATCTCGAGGTACTGCTCGGGCGTGATCCGAACCTCGCGTTCGTTGTGCCAGCAGATGTCCATCCCCTGTCCGAGGTGGGTTCGGTTGAGTTCGCACATCAGCATCTCGTAGGCGGCGAGCCGTCGATCCGCCGGGAGGTCGGCGGGATCGTCGGTCAACACCTTCAGCGGCAGGAAGTACATCGCGTTGCCCGCGTTGAGCGCGATATCCTGCCCGTAACTGTGGTGTAGTGCGCGTTCGCCTCGCCGGATCGTGGCCCCGTCCTCGACATCGTCGACGATGATCGTCCCGTTGTGGAGGATCTCCGGGATGCAGGCGTAGTGGACGTACTCCGCCGGATCCTCGCCGAAGCCCTCGACGAAGACGAGAAAGAGCACCGCGCGCCACCGTTTCCCGCCCCGATCGAGCAGGTCCCACAGCGGCGTCGAGAGGGACCGCTGGATACCCGTCGGGTCGTACTCGTAGGTGGGGGCGCCGAAGAAGGACTCGAGGTAGTCGGCGTCGATTTCCCGTGGGACCAGGTCGGCGATCGCCTCGTCGATGGCCGGCCGCCAGTCGGCAAGCGTCTCCCGCATACTCGACTCGAGAGGGAGGGGCGTAAAAAAGATTCCCAGTTCCACCTGTCAGTACCGAAAGCATGTCAGATCGGTGTACTCTCCCGTCCGAATCGGACAGTTCCGCGAACGGTACAATTACCCACGCGTACGTTCAGACTGCAGGTATGAGCAACTGGATCGGCGACGTCTTCAGGAGCGACGTCGGCTGGACGCACCTCGAGAGCCTGGTCGATATCGGCAACCGGATGGCCGGCAGCGACGGCGAGCGGCAGGCCGCCGAACTGACGCGCGACGCACTGGTCGACGCCGGGGCGCGAAACGTCCGCCTCGAGTCGTTCGACATCCAGGGCTGGACGCGCGGCGAGAGTTCGATTACGGCCCGCGAGACGACCCAGGAGTGTATCGCGCTTCCACGAAGCCCCTCCGAGCGCGTCACCGCGCCGCTGGTCGACCTCGGCTACGGCCTCCCGAGCGATTTCGAGGCGCGCGACCTCGAGGGAGCCGTCGTCATGGTCCGCAGCGACATTCCGGACCACTACGACCGCTACCTCCACCGCCGGGAGAAGTACTACCACGCGGTCGAAAACGGGGCCGTCGGCTTCGTCTATCGGAATCACGTCGCGGGCTGTCTGCCCCCGACCGGAAGCGTGGGCACGGAAGACGAACCCATCGGCGAGATTTCGGCCGTCGGCGTCTCGAGCGAGGTCGGCGCGCGACTCGCCCGGCGCTTCGACGGCGACGAGATCGAACTCGCCGTCGAGGCGGAGATCCATCCGGCAGAGAGCCAGAACGTCCACGCCGAACTCGGACCCGACACCGACGAGCGCGTCCTCGTGACGAGCCACGTCGACGCCCACGATATTGCGGAGGGCGCGCTCGACAACGGCGCCGGGACCGCCATGGTCGTCGAACTCGCGAACGCGCTCGCGAACCGGGAGGCCGACCTCGAGACCCGCGTCGAGTTCGTCGCCTACGGCGCGGAGGAGGTCGGACTGGTCGGCTCCTCGCATCACGCCGAGACGACCGATCACGACACGATTACGGCAATCGTTAACAGCGACGGCGTGGTGCGCGATCGAACGCTCTCCCTGACGACCCACGGCTTCGACGAACTCGAGGCCGCGGCGATCGAGATCGCCGAGCGCTACGACCACCCGATCGAGACGGTGCCGAAGATGGGTCCCCACAGCGATCACTGGCCGTTCGTCCGCTGGGGCGTGCCCGGCTACCACGTCAAGTCGACCTCCGACGACGTCGGCCGCGGCTGGGGTCACACCTTCGCCGACACGTTCGAGAAACTCGAGCGGCGCACGCTACGGGAGCAGGCCATCCTGCTGACCGACCTCGTCGTCCGCCTCGCGCGCGAGGACGTGACCGTCGAGCACCGGACGCCCGAGGAGATCGCCGCGGACCTCGAGGACCAGGGACTCGCGGAGGGGATCCGGACCACGGGGGACTGGCCCTACGACGAGTGACTGGCCCTACGACGAGTTCCTGACAGCCGAGACGATCGCTAACCCCACGTTTTTCTTCGATCCGCGCCAACGCCACGGCATGGACGCCGCGTGGTCAGAGGACGAGCAGTCGGTCGTCGGCATCGTCGACGCGGGGACAGCGACGGTGCCGGAGGTCGAGTCGAGCGTCGACGCCCACGGCGCGACGAGCGTCCGCGGCGACCTCGAGACCGTCCTCGCCGCCGATCCGTCCCTGCTGGTGACCGCGGGCGAGAGCGACCTCTCGGCCGCCGCTCGCGTCGGGAGCGACTGTCCCGTCTTGCCGGTCGGCGAAGTGACCGGGATCGAGACCGTCTCCGCGCCGCGGGTTCCGGACGCGCTCGAGGCCGTGCTCGAAGGGACAGCCACCGTCCGTCGCCACTCGGTGCTGGGGATCGAGGTCGAAGACGACGGAGACGCGGACGGTACCAGGAGCGCGGACGACACCGTGAGCGCGGACGACACCGTGAGTGACCGCACCCGCGAGCGCGCGCTGTTCGACGCGACGCTCGTCACCGACGAACCGGCGCGGATCTCCGAGTACGGCGTCGAGAGCCGCGGCGACTCGGTCTCGACGTTTCGCGCCGACGGCGTCGTCGTCGCGACGCCGGCGGGCAGTTACGGCTACAGTAGCGCGCTCGAGGCACCCTACCTCGCGTCGAGCATCGACGCGGTCGTCGTCTCTCCGATCGCCCCGTTTGCGATGCGGACGCGCCGGTGGGTGCTTCCCGACGACGATATCGTGCTCACGGTCGAACGCGACGAGGGCGACGTGACGCTCGTCGTCGACGATCGATCCGTCCGGACGGTCGGCGTCGGTTCCCGGGTTCGGCTCGGCGTCGACGGCACGCTCTCGACGTTCGTCGTTCCGGACGATACGATTGGCGGATGACGGCGGTTCGGGACTCGAGCGACCTGTGGTAGGTTTTTGCGGCCGTTCGCTCTGATTCCCCGTCCGGCCCTCGGCGAGTTACTGAACGTGTGCTCGCGTCGATTCTCGTGTAGGCGACCGTACGGCTCACATTGGCGGCGATGAGTGCCACGTCCTCCCCAACCAATTTCTCCTCACGGGTGCTCTGCGTCCTCTGCTCATGGACCGTCGATCCGTCTGCTCACGGCGCGACACGCCGTCTGCTTGCGGGCCGACGCCCCGTCTGCTCACGGCGGCAAAGCCGCCGTTCGCATGGTATGCGGGACCGTTGGTCCCGCACTACTCGCGACGCCCTCGCACGATATCTGACCGCGCCTCACTGGACTCGCGGGTCGCTGTGCTCCCCGTTCGCGTTTCCGAGGCGCTCCCGCCGGTCGCGCCTCGCAGCCAGCGCGCGCCACCGCACGTGGCTCGACGGGTCAGTGTGAGACACGGGTGACCACCCTAACGACAAGTGTACGCACGACTCTCGAGAAACCGGTCTGGATCGCACGGTCGACTCCCGAACAAAGACCTATCCGGTCCCGCGCCGAATCCGCGGCTATGACACTCGAGGGACGACTCGAGGCGGACGTATCGACGGACGGCAACGAATCGACGATGGTCACGTTCGCGTTCACCGTCACCAACCGCGGCTCGGAACCGGTCGACCTGCAGTTCTCGGACGCCTGCAAGGCGGAGTTCGTCGTGACGGAAGACGGCCGCGAGGTCTGGCGGTTCAGCGAGGGGCGGATGTTCGCACAGATGCTCAGTACGGACCGACTCGAGTCGGGGGAGACGGCGACGTACGAAGGTGAATGGATGAGCCCTCAGCCGGGCGGCTACATCGCCCGTGCCGAATTGCGAGCACGGGAGCGAGCGTGTGAGGCACGGACCGACTTCGCCGTATCGGAGTGAGCCGAATGCAACGACGGAGTGTTCCGAGCGCGACGACGGGAGATCCGAGACTGCGGCGACGAGGGCCGACAGCGAAGTTGCTAAACCGTCCCCATCCTAACGGGCGACCATGCAAGCGCTGGTTATCGCGGCGCACGGCTCGCACCTGAATCCGGACGCCTCCGACCCCACCTACGCCCACGCGGATACCGTCCGCGAGACGGGCGCGTTCGACGAGGTTCGCGAGGCGTTCTGGAAGGAAGAACCGCACTTTCGCGAGGTGATCCGGACCCTCGAGTCCGACGAAGTCTTCGTCGTCCCCCTCTTCATCAGCGAGGGCTACTTCACCGAGCAGGTGATCCCCCGCGAACTCCGCCTCGAGGAGTGGGATCCGGCCAAGTGGGAGTCGGACGGGACGGAGGCCTCGCAGGTGACGCTCGAGGCCGACGACGTCGGGAAGACGATCCACTACTGCGGCCCGGCCGGCACGCACGACGCGATGACGGACGTCATCGTCCAGCGCGCCGAGTCCGTCACCGAGGATCCGAACGTCGGCGAGGGGTTCGGGCTGGCGGTCGTCGGCCATGGCACCGAGCGCAACGAGAACTCGGCGAAGGCCGTCGAGTACCACACCGACCGGATCCGCGAGATGGATCGGTTCGACGAGGTCGAGGCGCTGTTCATGGACGAAGAGCCCGAGGTCGACGACGTGACGGAGTTCTTCGAGAGCGAGGACGTCGTCGTCGTCCCCCTCTTCATCGCCGACGGCTACCACACCCAGGAGGACATTCCAGAGGACGTGGGACTGACCGAGGACTATCGCCTCGGCTGGAACGTTCCCGCCGACGTCGACGGCCATCGCATCTGGTACGCCGGCGCGGTCGGCACCGAGGGCCTGATGGCCGACGTCCTCCTCGAGCGCGCGGCGGACGCCGGGGCCGATATCGGCGACGCACTCGAGGCGGTCCGCGACGAGGTGACGCTCTCGAGCGAGACGGATCGCGACGCCGGCACGGACCCGGGCGCAGAGGCGGGTGACTGACGCGTGACGATGGCGACCGCCGATTTCGAATCGCTGGTGAGCGCGATCGAGTCCGAGGCACCGATCGAGTTCGACGGCCTCCGAATCGAGCGCGAGGACGACGCGTACACCGTCGAGACGTCCGAGGGAGCGCAGACGGGGCTCGAGGAAGCGGATCTCCAGCAGGCGCTCGAGCCGATCGCGGAGTACGTCACGAACTGGTACTACTGGCAGCAGTCGGTCGCCGGCGAGGAGACCGCTCGCCGCGCGTTCCTCCGCCGGTGCGAACGAGCACCGCTCGAGGACGACGAACGCGAGAACGGGGCCGAGACCGACCGGCCGACGGACGAGGAGACACTCGCAGTCCCAGCACGATACGACGCCCTGCGCGACGGCATCGATCGCCAGTGGGGACAGCTGGCTATCACAACCAGGTTCGTCGACGTCGACGAACCCGGCGGCGAGCGGGTCTACGGCTGCTGGCACGTCGACGACGCCGACGCCGACCTCGCGGACCTCGAGGTCTACGACGACCCCCTCGACGCCCGCGAGATCGCGACCTACGACGAGGACGGCCGCTACCGGCCGCTGAAGACCGCACCCACGCTCGTCTCGGGCTGGGCCTTTACGGGACTCTCGGGCGCGGAACTCGTCGAGACGGTCGAGTTCTTCTACCCCGCGACGGTCGCCAACTGGCACCGGGAACGGCGAGACGCGCTGGACGTGGACCACTGGCTCGAGACCGCCGAGCGCCAGACCGGCATCTACGACGTGATCGACGAACTGCCCCGCGAGGCCGTCGACTGGATGGCCGAGGCCTGCTGCGTCGACTCGCAGTGTCTCCGCCGCCGGGAGTGGCAGTACGAGGAGGGCGACGACCTCGACGTCGACGGCGGTGACGGCCCCTTCCCCTGCCGGGAACCCTGTTCGCTCGTCGTCGCCGCCGCCCGCAAGTGGACCATCCTCGAGTCCGAGGACGACCGCACCTACGAACTCGAGTTGACCACCAGCGAGTTCAACCAGCTCGCGGAACTGATCGACGCCGTCGCCGAGGGCCGGACCGACGAGATCCGCGAAGCGGACGTCAACGACGGCGCGAACCGCTTCCGCGCGCGATACCTCCGGGCGAAGCGGTTCGACGAGGAGGGAGGCCTCGAGGCTCGAGAGCGACGCGACGACTAGGTCGATCCCGTCCCGATCTACCGTGCGGCACCGATAACGGCGATCCGTTTTCGTTCAGTGGTCGACGGCAGGAGGGCGACGAGAATCGAGATACGTGAACCGAACGGGCTCACTGAAGCAGTAACAGTACCGCGACGCAGAAGCCGATGGCGACGATTCCGACGCCGGCCATCGCGAGTGGTCCGCCGATTGCCGCCGCCGTCGTCGTCGCGATGCCGACGGCGACGATTCCGAGTGCGACGACGACGAGCGTCGCCGGCTCGAGACCGCTCGCGGCGACCGCGCGCTCGAACGCGGTCGGTTCCGGCTCCGACTGGGGGGGTTTACCGAGGGAGTCGTCGACGTCGACCGCGGCCGGGGCCGGTTTCGCGACGACGGGGATCGACAGCGACTCCGACCCGTATCCGGTCAGTACCTCGAGGACGCCCTCGACGGGACGGTCGATCGTCTCCGAAGCGACGTGGACGGGAACGATCGTCTCGCCCTCCGATTCGACGTAGTAGTTCGACGTCTCGAGCGTCGCGATCCGTTCGAGGTCGCCGGCGAGGCGACAGTGGACGTGTGCTGGTGGCCCGTGGCTCTCGAGGACCAGATTGAACGAATCTCGCGTCTCGAGCGTACCGACGGCTGTCTCGAGCGAGTCTGCGGACCCGCGATTGACGTGGACGGTGGCCTCTCGAGACATGGTGAATCGGGCCGGTTAGGCCGGGGTTTCCTCGCGCATATCCGGCGGCAGCAGGTTCGGGATTCCGTCCTCGATCGGGTACCGTTCGCCGCACTCGCTACAGACGAGCGTCCCCGCGACGATCTCGTCGCTCTCGTCGCCGTCGGTCGCGTATTCGGCGTCCTCGAGTTCCAGATCCTGTTTGTCGAGCGGACAGCAGAGAATCTCCAGCAGCGATTCCTTCATAGTACGAAGGGTGTCCGCATGCAGCAAAAGGTTTCGGGAACGCGTCGGAGTGAAAGCGACGGTCGCGAGTCCGAAGCGCTACGGCGATTCGTACGGATTCTCGACGATGACGGTCTCCTCGCGGCCGGGACCGACACCGATCGCGTAGATCGGCGTGTCGAGTTCGTCGCTGACGTACTCGAGGTACGTTCGGGCGTTCTCGGGAACCGCCTCGTACCCCTCCGCTGCGACCTCGCTCCAGTCGACCTCCGGCCAGCCGTCGAAGGTCCGGAACGTGGCCTCACAGCGGCCCCACTGTTCGGTGGTGGGGGGCATCGTGAAGATCTCTTCTCCGTCGAACTCGTAGGAGTGGCCGACTTTCACCTCGTCCAGTCCCGCCAGGACGTCGATGTGGTTGATCGCGAGCCCCGTAAAGCCGTTCGCGCGGGCCGCGTGGCGGAGCATCGGCATGTCGAGCCAGCCGACGCGGCGGGGCCGACCGGTGACGGTACCGTACTCGCCGCCCTCGTCGCGGATGTAGGTCGCGAGTTCCTCCTCGGCCTCGCCTGCGCCCGACTCGTCCTCGTAGTCCGGCGTCTGATCCTCGACGCCCCCGAGTTCGGTCGGAAGCGGACCGGTACCCAC
Source organism: Natronorubrum halobium (assembly GCF_051351675.1). Classification (NCBI taxonomy): domain Archaea; kingdom Methanobacteriati; phylum Methanobacteriota; class Halobacteria; order Halobacteriales; family Natrialbaceae; genus Natronorubrum; species Natronorubrum halobium. The sequence continues at coordinate 2,227,334 of NZ_CP195595.1, read as the reverse complement.
CCGCGAGAGGTAGGCCTTGACGATGCCGACGACCTCTCCCTGTCCGACGACGGTCGGGCCGAGGCCGGTGCCGACGGTCGCGCCGCCCGACGTCGGGTTCGAGGAGGTGACGTAGGGGTAGACCCCGTGGTCGATGTCGAGCGAGGTCCCCTGTGCGCCCTCGAGCATGACGTTGTCGCCGTCGTCGATGTGGTCCTGCAGGAAGGTCCCGCAGTCGACGGTCATGTCCTCTTCGGCGAGGCGCTCGCCGTACTCGCGGTAGGTGTCGTAGAGGTGGTCGACGTCGAACTCCTCGCCGGTCTCCTTGCCGAAGACGTCCTCGGCGAGGGCCTTCTTCTGGGGCACGACGTACTCGAGGCGCTCGCGGAGCACCTCGGGATCGAGCAGGTCGCCGATCCGGACGCCGCGGCGGCCCGCCTTGTCCTCGTAGGTCGGGCCGATACCGCGCTTGGTCGTCCCGGCCGCGAGATCCTCTTTCTCTTCCTCCTCGATGCCGTCGAGGGCTCGATGGTAGGGGAGGATAACGTGTGCGCGTTCGGCCACGCGCACGTCGGGGTCGAGTCCTCGCTCGCGGAGCGTGTCGATCTCGTCGAACAGCGTCTCGGGATTGACGACGCAGCCGTTTCCGAGGACGCCGACCTTGCCCCGGACGGCGCCCGACGGCACGAGCGATAGCTTGTACTTCTCACCGTCGTCCACGACGGTATGTCCAGCGTTGTCGCCGCCCTGATACCGGGCGACAACGTCGGCGGCGTCGCCGTAGAGGTCGACGACCCCACCCTTGCCTTCGTCGCCGAGTTGCGACCCGACGATTGTGACGGTCATAACAGCGACGGGTTCTTGCCGGGTCGATAAACAGATTACGGTATGGACGGGTGGAACGCGCCGAGATATACACAGATGTGGATACGTTCGCCCGCTCGCAACGGGTGCCCACCCCTCGTGCCCTCGTGATAGTCGACTGATTCGACGGGCACCCTCGCTGGTCGGCTCGTCGCGACCGATGGCGTTACTGGCGCGCTCGAGTCGGCCCGCGGGTACGACATCTAGCCGACCGATATCGGCGCGGAATCATCCGCTGCGTTCCGGAGACCGCATCTGATTCGTGCGGTGAATATTGCGCACAGTCGATCCGAGAACGGAAACGTTAACTACTGTCAGGAACAACCATCGAGTTGACAGTGCACAGTTGGATCCGCAGGAGTAACTTTTAAAAGGTCCAACGACAAGTTAACAAATGCCATGATAGACCGACTTGAGAAGGAAGTCGATATGTTGGAACGTCATCTGCAGGTCCTGAAGATGGTTATCGAGAACGAGCCAATCGGGATCGTCAAGATGTCGAACGAGACGGGATACCCCCACCACAAGGTCCGCTACTCGCTGCGCGTCCTCGAAGAGGAGAACCTCATCGAGCCCTCCAGCCAGGGTGCGATCAAGACCGAGCGCACCGCGGAGTTCGTCGACGAACTCGACGGCAAACTCGACGACATTATGGACAAACTCGACGGCATGAAGATCGAAGACGTCGCCGAAATCGAAGGCTAGTCTCTCTCCCACTCATCTGACTCGAGCGCGACAGCCGCTCTCGAGCCGTCCTGAGTTAGGGGGAACAGTCCCCGCCGAATCGAATCGCAAACCGACCGCCGCTGGCGCCCGTCCTCGTCCGGTCGATGCCGGTCGACAGCCGGCGGATAACCACCGTTCTGCCGCTTTCGTGTCTCCCGAGACGCATCCCGGACCGACCGGTTTCTCGGACGGACGCCGATCTCACGCTCTCGCGACGGTATACCGTCGGCTACGTCTCACCAGAATACACTGCTGATCGCGCTCTCGTCCACAGCATATCGAATAACAGGGGAATCCGGAGTCAGAGTTCGGGAACGTTCATGTGGAACCCTTCCGAACGCGACTCGACCAGACAGAGGTGGTAGCCCTGTTTTCGCGAGAGGGAGACGTAACTCAGCTTCGAGCCGCGACTGAGGAAGCCACCGCCCGTCGCCTGTTCTGCGACCTCGAGCGCGCCGGGTTCGAAGTAACTCGAGGTGACGACGATCGACGCCGCGAGGTCCGGGTAGTTGGCCTTGACCGCCGAGGCGGCCTCCTCCATCCCCTCGAGCATTCCCTGCGTTGCGGGCTCGCGCGAGTCGTTCAGGTTCGCGACGACGAGGGGATTGCCCATCTTGTCGAACGCGACGACGTCGAACGTCACTTCGTCCGGGACGTCCTCGGTCTCGTCGTCCGCGAGCGAGATCGACGCGCCCAGTTCGGCGCGGTCGATCCGCGGAATCGCGTCGTAGAGATCGCCCAGCGCGTCGGCGTTGCCGGTGTCCCGGATCTCGTAGAGGACCGTCTCGGTCAGCCACTCGACGAACTGGTACTCCATCGTCGCGGGCAGGAAGTCGCCGTAGGAATCGCCGTCGACGGCGACGTCGGCCGCGTCGAAGCTGGTGTGGTGTTCGAGCTGTAGGTTCGACGCGACCTCGCTCCTGTCGGCGTCGCCGCCGTGGGCCGTCTCGAGCGTCGGCTGACTCTTCGAGCCGTACCGGACGAAGAGGTTCGTCTCGGCCAGCGCTTGCTGGGGCGGGAGCTGGGTGCTCGCGGCCGGCGTCTTCGACTCCGCGTCGCTGGCCGTCGCCTCGCGAGCGCGTTGCAGTTCGGTCTCGAGCTCCTCGATCCGGCTCTGGAGCCGGTCGACCGTCGAACTCAGCTCCTGGTTCTCCGATCGCAGCTGGTCGCGTTCGGCCTCGAGCTCTTCGGCTTTCGTGACGAGCGCGTCGCGTTGCTCCTCGAGCGTCTCGAGTTGCTGCGTGAGCGTGGCGATCCGCTCTTGCTGTTCGGGGCTCGAGTCGGCGGTGCTCGTGGCTCCGCGGCCGGAGCCGGATTCGGCACGCTCCGCCTGCTGTGGCTGTCGTTGCTGGGCGCTGTGTTGCTGTGCGGATCGCTCGGCTGTCGCAGTCGAACTCCCACTCGAGTCGGCCGACGGTGTGGACGTGTCGCGGTCACTGCCGTCGGATCCGCTGGTCGCCGACTCCGACTGTCGACGGCCGCTCGTACTCGTCCGCTCGGTCGCCCCGCGGCTGGCAGCCGGCTCCCGTTTCGACTCGCTCGCCTGGCTGTTGTCGGGATCGATCGACGGGATGCTGCGCGTTTCGCGCCACTGCGCTTCCTCTTCGAACCGCTCGTCCTCCGGGTCCGCCTGCTGTTCCGATTCGGCATCCGGTTCGGACGGCGAATCCGACGCAGCCGCCGGCTCCGATTTCTCGGTCGACGATTCGACGTCGTCCTCGGTCCAGGAGATGTCGTTCTGGTCCAGTTGCTCCGCAGCCGCCTCCACCTCCGCGAGGTCGGGGCTGGTGCTCTCGGAGACTTCCGTCTCGTCCGGTGACGGCGGCTCGTCGCCGTCATCCCGACTGTCGCCTCGATCCGGCGTCGCGTCCGGTACAGCGGTCGGATCTGTCCGTGCGGCGTCGGCTGCTGTCGGATCGGCCTGTGCCGAGTCGGCTGCTGTCGGGTCGGTCTGTGCCGAGTCGGCCGCTGCGGACTCCGTCGCGGTCTCGTCGAAGCTGGTCGACACCGACTCGTCGGCGACGGACGCGTTCGGTTCGGGCTCCGCGTCGATGGAGTCCGCCGCGGCCGCGTCGGGATCGGACTCCGTCGCGGTAATTCCACTCGAGGAGGTGTCGAGCGTCGCCTCATCGGTCGCGGTGATCCCAGAGGGTCCGTCCGTCTCCTCGCGGTCCGGTGATCCCGACGTCACGTCGTCGATCGCCACGTCCTCGATCAGCGCGTTCGAGGTCGTGTCGTCGGCCGTGGTGTCGGAGTCGGATCCCGAGAGATCGATCGATTCGATCGCGGACTCCGTCGGATCGACCGACGGTTCGTCACGGCTATCGGTGCTCGTGCCGGGTTCGGAATCGGTCACTGAACCCGATACAGGGTCGGCGTCCGCTCCTGCGCCTGACGCGGGGTCGACGTCCGCTACTGTGTCCGACGCGGGGTCGGCTTCGGCGTCGGAACCGCTCGCGGCACTCGTTCCGACACTGTCGTCGGCGTCACCCGTTCCCGGGACGTCGGTCACGTCGATATCGACGTCGCGGACCGTGTAGATCCCGACTTCGTCGTCGGCTCGGTCGAACGCCTCGTCGCCGGTGAGCAACCGTTCGGCGTTGCCGATGTAGGCGGCTGCCATCCGTCGACCGCCGTAGTAGACGGCGTAGTAGTCGCCGCTGAGGACGTTCTCGCTCAGTTCGACGTAGCCGGTGAACGAACCGTCCTGGAGCGTCCCGTCGACCTCCCGGAGCGGCGTCTCGTTGGTGTAGTACTTCGCTCTCGTCTCGCCGCCCTGTGCTTCCATCGTACAGAGCAACGGGAGAGAGGGGTGCGGGGCCTCGTAGACGGTTCCGGAGGCGTTCTCGAAGTCCTCGATCGCTCCGTCGACGACGCCGACGATGCGGCCGTTGAGCATGAACAGCCACGTTCCGGCGGCAGCGACGGCTCCCGAGAACTCAGAAGCAGCGAGATCAGTAAGACCGTCGTAACCGCCACTGAACGGGCGAGAGTCCCATTGTTCGGCGCGCTCTTGCGTGCGCGAGTCCATACGTCAACAAGCGAGAACCGGACTAAATACGTTTCGCCTAGATACGGTCTATATTTTTGACTCGGCGTCCTCGGCGAGTTCTTTCATTCGTTTGCCAATTCGGCCGGCGCTCGAGAACTCGTCTTCGCTCATCCCCTTCGCGAGCGCGTTGCCCAGCACGAAGACGGCGTGTTTGTGTTCGCTCTTGGACTTGTGGACGTGCGAGGGATCGACGTCGAGTTGGTGATACGGCTCGAAGAGGGCCTCGTCGACGTCCTCCCGCTGTGAGAAGTACTCCATGATGACGACGAGTTCTTCGTGGAGCTCGAGGAGTTCGTCTTTATGCATGGTCGCCTGTACGAACGGTTTCGGCATAAACGTTGTGTGAAACCCCGAAACAAGACCGTTCGTGCGAGCTCAGCGTATCGATTTCCGGTGGTTCCCGGCCTCCCGTCGGTACCGGTCGACCGCGAGCGCGAAGATCCAACAGCCAAAGGCGAGGGCGGCGACCATCTCGGGGACGGCGAACCACGCCGCGGGATCGCTCGCGACGGGCCGATACAGCAGCCAGCCCAGCCACGCGAGCGGATGAACGAGGCCGAGCCAAAGAGAGACGAGCCCCACTTTCCGCTCGTCGACGAGAATCTGTCCGGTGCCGTAGATCCACTGTGCGAACGGCGCGAGCCCGAAGTACAGCAGCGCGGCCGGTGGGTGCAGATCGGTTCCGAGGTAGAAATTGGTGTGACCGATGAAGAAGACGCCGACGCCGAGCAGGCCGACGGTCGCGACCCAGAGCAGGACGACGCCGAGACGCTCGAAGCCGGTTCGACTCGCGGTCCAGAGTCGCCACCCGAAGGGAACACCGAGCAGTCCGCCGAGGATCAGCCCGCCGTTGAAGAGGAGGAACGTCCGAGCCTCGTAGCGACCCATGTCGGAGAGCGCCCGGTCGCGCCAGGTGAACGTCTCCGGCGAGGCGAGCAGCGTCGCGAGGAGGATCGCGCCGAGCGCGACGACCGGCGCGGCGAGTCCACACGTCGTCGCGATCCGTCGCCAGTTCCTGTCTGTCATTATCGAACGATGGACAGTCCCGTTCATCAACCCATTCATCGGACGCCACCGCTCGCACATCCTGCTCTCGGGACGAGCTCGTATCGGTACGGCTCACGGAGCGATTGCAAAAGCGAACTCGAGATACCGTCTCGAACGATATCGAGGGCCAAAGGGGATCGTGAGGACCTCAGTCGGCGGCGGCCGGCGTCGACCCGTCGCGCTGGTCGGCCGGGAACCACGCGAGTTCGTGGTCGGCGGTGACGCGGACGGCGACGCGTTCGTCCAGATCGATTCGATCGGAATGGTTGTGCATGCACTCGATGGTCTCTCCGGAGTCGAGTTCGACGCGGTAGAGGACGGTCGGGCCGAGATAGCGGCGGTAGACCACGGAGCCGTTGGCCTCCTCGCCCTCCGCCGGGAAGGCCGTCACGTCGTCGGGGCGGACGAGCAGATCGAGGTTCGTTCCGTCGTACTGGTGCGCGAGGCCGTTGACGTCGTCGCGGAGGACGCGGCCGAGCGCGGTGTCGACGCTGTCGCCGCGTACTTCCCCCGAGAGGAAGCTGGCGTGGCCGAGAAAGCCCGCGACGAAGCGGGATTCGGGCCGCTGAAAGACCTGCTGGGGCGTATCGATCTGTTCGACGTCGCCCTCGTTCATCACGGCGACGCGGTCGGAGATCGATAGCGCCTCCTCCTGATCGTGGGTTACGGATACCGCAGTGACACCTGCTTCCTTGATGATCCGGCGAACCTCCTCGCGCATCTCGACGCGCAGATCGACGTCCAGATTCGAGAAGGGTTCGTCGAGCAACAGCATCTCGGGCTCCGGCGCCAGCGAACGGGCGAGTGCGATCCGCTGTTGCTGGCCGCCGGAGAGTTCCTCCGGGTAGCTGTCGCCCTGTTCCTCGAGGCCGACGAGTTCGAGCAGTTCGTCGACCCGCAGGTCGCGTTCCTCGTCGTCCCACTCCTGCAGGCCGAAGGCGACGTTCTCGCGGGCGGTCAGGTGGGGAAAGAGCGCGAACTCCTGAAAGACGACACCGACGCCGCGTTCCTCCGGCGGGACGAAGCGGCCGTTGCCCACGACGTCGTCGTCTCGGAGCCTGATGTGGCCCTCGTTCGGTCTCTCGAGGCCGGCGATCAGTCGGAGCGTCGTCGTCTTGCCACAGCCGGACGGGCCGAGTAACGTGAGAATTTCACCGTCGCGGACGGACAGCGAGAGGTCGGGGATGACCGCTTCGGTACCGTACCGTTTGGCGACGCTATCGAGTTCGAGTACCACGCTCTCTCCGTCTGGCTCCGGTCGTTGTTCCTCGGCCGCCGTCGTGAGTAGTTGTCCGTTCCCCATCGATCGACCCTCCGGCGTCCGCCGGCGTTCGTTTGGTTTAGGCGTGCCTAAAACACTTATAGCTGCCGGTCAGTTCCAGCGGACCGGGAAGATCGGGGTTCGGAGCCGGACGAACGCGATCTAGAGTTCGACGCCGCTCGGGATCAGGCTGTGCTGGCGAAGGAGGTTCCCCTCGTCGTCGTAGACCAGAAACGTCCGTTTGTCGTAGGTGACGAAGTGGTCGCCGTCGAGCGTGATTTCGACCTCGTATCGGCCCTCGTCTTCGGTGGCGTCCTCGCCGTAGCCGCGGGCGGCCCGAATGAAGGTGAGGACGTCGTCGGCCGCCTCGTTGAGTTCGAGGATGAACTCGCCCGTGACTCGGTTCGTGACGCTGACGACACCCGCGGCGTCGCTACCTAGCGGTTCCTGGAGTCGGAGCGCGACGTCCGTTTCGCTCGCCTCGAGGACGTCTCCGTCGGAGCCGGTAAGGCGCTCGCGGAGCATCGTCGCCGGGCCGGTAAAGTCGATCGATACCGAGGGTTTGCTCGGTTCGCCATCGGTCTCGACCCAGTCGACATTGCAGACATCTAGTGTGAAATGCTCGCGCCTCATTCCGTACCCGAGGGTTCGCACTCACACCGTATCAACGTAACGCACCCCGCGTCGGAATCCGTCCAGTTCGAATACCAGTTTCCGGATGGTCGAATCGGCGAGTCGACGATCGGCCGTCTCACTTATGGCAGTTCGCGCGCGACATGCCAGAGACCCCCTGTCCCCCGAGTCGCCATTTCACGAGCACGCCGAGAACGGACTCGCTCGCGGGACGAATTCACAGATGGTAGAGCAAACCGACCCAGCCGCGACCGATCGCCCGGCGTCCGACGACGGTGCCAGTGTCGATTCGGCTCACCCCGCAACGAGCGTCGATAACCCCCTCGAGTCGACTCTCGAGACCGCCCGCCGGACGATCCGCCGGGTTCTCGAGACGCTACGAGGGTCGGAGATCGACGTCACCAACTACGACCCCGCGGCCCACGGCCCGCTGCTCGAGTTCGACGGCATCGACGGCCTCGACGAGGTCAAGCGCTACTGGGTGAACGCGCCGTTCTCGTTCGTCACGATCGGCCACGATCCGGAGACGAACCAGTATCGGTACCACACCGTCGAACCGACGCTTCGCGAGGACGAGGCCGTCCTGCTCGAGACGCTGTTCGACGATATTCGCGATCCGCTGCTGTATCGCGAGGACGACGCCACCGACATCGAGACGCTCCTGCGGGAGACGGTCCACGAGTACCTCGAGCGCTACGGCGCGGATATCGAGATGGCGACGTTCTATCGGCTCTTCTACTCCGTTCACCGGAACTTCCGGGGCTACGGTCGCCTCGATCCGATCATGCACGACCCCCACGTCGAGGACATCTCTTGTGACGGCTACGAGCTGCCGATCTTCGTCTACCACGACGAGTACACCGACATCGAGACGAACGTCTCCTTCGCGAAAGCCGACCTCGACGGCTTCGTCGTCCGACTCGCCCAGCACTCGGGCCGGCACATCTCCATCGGCGATCCGATGGTCGAGACGACCCTGCCCGACGGCTCGCGCGCGGAACTCGCGCTCGGCGAGGAGGTGACCCCCCGGGCTCGGCCTTCACCGTTCGCAAGTACGCCGACGAGCCGTTCACGCCGGTTGATCTGCTCGAGTACGGCACGTTCAGCGTCGAGCAGATGGCCTACCTCTGGCTGGCGATCGAACACAACAAGAGCCTCGTCTTCGCGGGCGGGACCGCCTCGGGGAAGACGACCAGCATGAACGCCATCTCGATGTTCATCCCGCCGCGCGCGAAGGTGCTGACGATCGAGGACACCCGCGAGTTGCAACTGTACCACGACAACTGGCTCTCCTCGGTCACGCGCGAGCGCATCCACGAGGGCACGGACGTCACGATGTACGACCTGCTGCGCTCCGCGCTGCGACACCGCCCCGAGTACATCGTCGTCGGCGAGGTTCGCGGGGAGGAGGCGATGATGCTCTTCCAGGCGATGAACACCGGCCACACGACCTACTCGACGATGCACGCCGACTCGGTCCAGACGGCCATCAATCGTCTCGAGAACGAGCCCATCAACGTCCCCCGGCCGATGGTCCAGAGTCTGGACATCCTCTCGGTCCAGACGCTCACCCGCCTCGAGGACGGCCGCGTCCGGCGAAACAAGGTCCTCGCCGAGATCGAGGGCATCGACCAGCGGACGGGCGAACTCGACTACTCGACGGCGTTCACCTGGGACGGCGACACCGACAGCTTCCGATCCAGCGGGAGCCAGGTACTCGAGGCCGTCCGCGAGGACCGCGGCTGGAGCCAGCGAGACCTCCTGGACGAACTCGAGAACCGCGAGCGCTTCCTCGAATATCTGCAGCGAAACGGGATCACCGACTACCGGCGCTTTACCGCGCTGGTCAACGAGTACTACACCGACTCGGCACGTATCCTCGAGACGATCGCGGACGCCAGCGACGACGCTACCGACTCGGTCGACGGTGGTGACGTAGGCGTCTCGTTTACCGAGGGCGGCGCGGACGACACCGGGAACGATGCGACCGGCACCAAGGGCGGCGCGGGCGAGAGCGAGCATCGAAACGGTCGCGAGCACACGCACGTGGACGGGAGCGAGTCTCGAGATGGACGCAAGCACGCCCGCGTCGACGGGAGCGATCACCACCGAGACCCGCCATGACGGTCTCGAATTTTCTCCCGCTGCTCGTCGCCCTCTGCTGGTGTTCACCCGTGGTCGCCGCCGGGTACTCGAGCCGGGTCGATCGCGCTCTCACTCGCGCGTCGATTCGGCTCTTCGGCGGCTACCTCGACGAGTTCCGCAGCGAACACCCCGACAGACAGTCGGCACTCCGGGCCGCACAGTTCCCGGTGACCTACCGCGAGTACGGCGCGAAGACCCTGCTGTACACCGGACTGTTCGCGATCCTCGGCTCGGTGCTCGGCATCTACGTCATCTGGGGACTCCTGCTCGTGCTCTCGATCGATCCCGCGACGTTGCGCGAGGCGTTGCCCGGCGCCCTCGAATTCCTCGCGAACCTCGGAGGCGTGCCGACGCTATCGCCCCTCGAACTGTTCGGCCTGCTGTTCGCCTCGTGTCTCACTCTCGGGGCGATCACGGGCAGCGGCGCGTACTGGCTCCGCTGGTGGTACCCCTCTTACGTCGTCGACAACCGCGCCCGTCGGATCGAGGCGGCGCTCCCCTCGACGGTCGCGTTCGTCTACGCGCTCTCGAAGAGCGGGATGGCCTTCCCCGAGGTGATCCGGATCGTCGCCGCTCAGGAGGAGACCTACGGCGAGGCGGCGACGGAGTTCGAGGTCGCGGTGCGCAACATGGACACGTTCGGCATGGACGTCGTCACGGCGCTACAGACGATGGGCCGGCGATCCCCGAGTCCGCAGTTCGGCGAGTTCACCCAGAACCTCGTCAGCGTCCTCCAGAGCGGACACAGCCTCTCCGAGTTCCTCGAGCGGCAGTATCACGAGTACCAGGAGGAAGCGGAATCCAGGCAGGAACGCACCCTCGACCTGCTGGCGACGCTCGCCGAGGCCTACGTGACGGTGCTCGTCGCCGGACCGCTCTTTCTCATCACGATCCTCGTCGTCATCGGCATCGCCGTCGGCGACACGCTCGATCCGTTGCAGGCGCTCGTCTACCTGATCCTTCCCTTCGGCAACCTCGCGTTCGTGATCTACCTGAGCGTGGTTACCGAGAAGATCACGCCCGGAACGGCGGCCGACGGAACGACAGAACCCGCCGAGAGCATCGCGAACGCGGCCGCTCACGTGCCTCGCACCGACGGCGGTGAGCCGAGTGATCGTGTCGACACCCTCGCCGCGAGAGCGCATCCGAACGTCGAACGCGTCCGCTACTACCGACGAATAGCGGGGCTGCGCGAGCGATTCGGGAACCCGACCCGGACGTTGTTCGAGTGCCCGTCCCTGTCGCTGGCGATCACCGTCCCGGTCGCCCTCGCGGGGATCCTCTGGCAGCTTCCGGGGGCGCTCGAGGGCGGGTTCGACGTCGCAGCGGTAGACGACGCCGTCGCGCTCGGACTGTTTCTCGTCGTCACGGCGTTCGCGATCTGTTACGAGGGCCATCGGCGTCGAATCGACGCCATCGAGGCGGCGATTCCCGACCTGCTCGATCGACTCGCGAGCGTCAACGAGGCGGGCATGCCGCTGGTGTCGGCGGTCGACCACGTTCGCGGCTCGAACCTCGGCCCGCTCGGGATCGAACTCGACCGCGTCTGGGCGGACGTCCAGTGGGGTGCCGACTTACAGACCGCACTCGGCCGGTTCGAGACGCGGGTGCGCACGCGGTCGACCTCCCGCGTCGTCACCCTGCTTACCGAGGCGATGAACGCCAGTGGGAACATCGCGACCGTCCTTCGGATCGCGGCCCGACAGGCCGCGGCCGACCGTCGACTCGAGCACGAGCGCGGACAGCGGATGGTCGAGTACCTGATCGTCGTCTACGTCTCGTTTCTCGTCTTCCTGTTCATCATCACGGTGCTCGCGGCGTATCTCCTGCCGAACCTGCCCACGGGGGGCGCCGAAATCGCGACCGGTACCAGTGGAAGCGCCGCCATCGACGGCCTCGGTGGCTTCTCGGAGGACGAGAGTGCGGCCTACGGAACGCTGTTCTACCACGCGACGCTCCTGCAGGGACTGCTCTCCGGACTGATCGCCGGCCAGTTGAGCACCGGTGACGTCCGGGGCGGCGCGAAACACGCGGCCGTCATGATCGGGCTGACGATCCTCCTCTTCGCGATTATCGTCTGAATGTCGGCTGTGAGTCATTTCCGGAGCAAGCGGGATCGTCTCGCGGTTGCTCCGGCAAACAGTTACAGCCGGCGTCGTGAACCGGTTGCGAACGCTTTTTGCGCATTCCCCGACGAGAGCCGACGATGGCCGACCAGCAGGACCGACCGGACGCTCGAGACGCGAGTCGACGGGCCGCCGTCCGCGACACCTACGACCGGATCGCCACGCACTTCGCCTCGACCAGGGAGTACGCCTGGCCCGAAGTCGAGGCGTTCGTCGAGACGCACGCGGGCGCGGATGTGGCGGACTCGAGCGAGTCCTCCGTCGGTCTCGACCTCGGCTGTGGCAACTGCCGACACGCCGAACTGCTGGTACCCCACTGCGAGCGCGTCATCGGTCTCGACGTCAGCCGCGGGCTGCTCGAGACCGGCCGCGAGCGCGCGGCCGAGCGCGGATTCGACGTCGCGCTCTGTCAGGGCGACGCCGCACGGCTGCCGCTTTCCTCCGACGCCATCGACACCGCGGTCTACGTCGCGACGCTGCACCACCTCCCGACCCAGCGAGCGCGTCGGAACAGCCTTGACGAACTTGCGCGCGTGCTCGCCCCCGACGGCCGCGCGCTCGTCAGCGCGTGGTCGACCGCCCACGACAAGTTCGACGAGACGGCGGGGTTCGACACGACCGTCGAGTGGACGCTGCCGGACGGCGAAACCGTCGATCGGTTCTACCACATCTACGCGCCGGCGGAGTTCGAGGCCGAACTCGCGGCGAGTACGCTCGAGGTGGTCGAGTGGGAGGTCTCGAGTGGGAACTGCTACGCGACGGTGGCCGGATCGGGTGCGGAATCCGATTCGGTCGAGTGATCGGTCGGCCCGGTGCGCTCGTGAGTCGGTGGGGACAAGTGGCCGACTCGAGCGGGTTGGCGGAAAACGGAAGGGCCTTAAACACCGAGGCAGAATCGAGGAATGCGCGCGGATGGTCTAGTGGTAGGACCTGAGCCTTCCAAGCTCATGGCCCGGGTTCAAATCCCGGTCCGCGCACTTTTCGACGAACGGACGTGAGGAGAAAATGCGCGAGAGGGATTTGAATTATACCGAGGTTCTGCGAGCGTAGCGAGCAGGTTCTCGGGAGTGGTTCAAATCCCGGTCCGCACATTGCTGTCGCGAGCAAACTCGCGAGCGACAGCAATCGTACGAGGGATTTGAAGCACGCGAGTCGCAGCCCGCGCAGCCGAGTGCCAGCGAGGCGAGCAGGACCGTCTCGCAGTCGGGTTCAAATCCCGGTCCGCGTATTTCTGCCCTCGAACGAACGCTGAGCGCCTTTTTGGACCTCGCGAACAACCAGACAACTCGGATCCGTCCTTTCGGAAACCGCGTTACTGCAATCGAAGACTATCGCCCCATGGATCATTCGTCGAGAGGCAACGTGAACGAGAACGTCGCTCCGTCACCGGGCTCGGAATCGACCCAGATATCCCCGCCGTGCCGCTCGACGATACGTTGGCACAGTGCCAACCCGATCCCAGTTCCCGAATGTTCTTCGATGGTGTGAAGCCGATGGAACACTTCGAAGATACGCTCTCGGTCATCCGGATCGATACCGATGCCTTCGTCTCGAACTGAAAAGACCCAGTTCCCCGCGTTCTCCTCGACGGAGACGTGTACTCGTGGCGGTTCGTCCCCGCTATAGGTGATCGCATTGCTCAGCAGGTTTTGGAAGACCTGTCGTAACTGTCCGGCGTCACCGTGGACTCGCGGCAGTGGTTCTGCCGTGATGTCTGCATCGTTTTCCTCGATTTTCACTCTCAGGTCCTCGAGTGCGTTTTCGAATACCGAATCGAGGTCGACCGGTTCGAACGAATCTCCCTGCGTCTCGACCCGGGAATACTGGAGCAAACCCTCGATCATCTGTTTCATCCTCTCGGCACCATCGACGGCGAAGGCGATGAACTCCTGTCCGTCCTCGTCGAGTTCGTCGCTGTACCGGTTGTCCACCAATTGCAGATAGCTCGAGATCATCCGCAGCGGTTCCTGTAAGTCGTGAGAGGCAGCGTAGGCGAACTGTTCCAACCGTTCGTTCGATTCCTCGATTTTCCGTCGGTACTCTTTCCGCTCGGAAATGTCCTGGACCATCAGCATGCCCGCGAAGATGTTACCGTTACTGTTCCGCACGGGCAACGTGTGAGCCCAGAGATCGAGACCGAGATACCGGTCTTCGAACGTGTGCGATTCGCCTTCGAAAACCGCCTGAAAATGCGGCTCGATCCGCTCCACCAACTCGTCTGGATACCGTTCGTAGATGGAAGAGCCGATCACTTCGTCTCTGGAAATATCGAGGGCGTCGAGCATTTCACCACCGACCAACGTGTACTCGAACTCCTCGTTGTACAGCCCGACCGTCCCGGGAAAGTGATCGATGAGCGTTCGGTACCGTTGCTCGCTCTCTTCCAGGGCCCGTTCTCGCTCCTTTCGTTCGGAGATATCCCGAACGACACCGACGCGCTCACGCCCGCCACCCTGTGCCGGGAGTACTGCGAACGTCGCCTCAGCGGAGAACTGCTCGCCGTCGGCCGTCCGTATCTCCGCTTCCATCGAAGGGGTATCCACTTCGCCTTCGGTGATTCCTGCTTCCATCTCCTGTGCGACTCGGTGGACGTCTTCGTCGACGACCGTCAGGGCGTGGGATCCCACCAACTCCTCCGCCGCGTAGCCCAGCATGTCCGCATAGGATTCGTTCACCATCGTAAAGCGCCCATCCTCGTCGACGACATAGATCCCGTCTTCCACGGTCTCGAAAATGGTTTCGTACTTTCGCAGCTCCTGCTCGCGGTCTTTCCGTTCGGAAATATCGCGGACGACCCCGATCGTTCCTTCGTGTCCGTTATCGTTCGAGACGAGCGGGGTGAATTTACTCTCGGCGGGTAGCCGCGTTCCGTCTTTTCGCACGATAGCGGCTTCGATGGTCGCTACATCTTCGGCCGTCCGTGTGGAATGCAGAGACTGCTCTGCCGCCTCGAGTGAGGCGGTATCTTCGGCGACGAGCGAACAGTGGGACCCGAGGAGTTCTTCCCGTGAATAACCGGTCATATCCACGTAGGCTTGGTTCACCGTCGAAAACTGATACTCGTCGTCGAGGACGTAGATACCGTCCTCTACCGTCTCAACGATGTTCTCGTACTGGGTGAGCTTTTCTTCTCTTTCTTTCCGCCTAGCACTATGACTGATCTCGCGGACGACGCCGACAGAGCCTCGAAACTCGCCGTCTTCTATAAAAAGGTTGAATCGGAGTTCGCACAGTATCGTTTCACCGTCGGCCGTTTCCACTGGGAGTTCGAGAGTAGGAAGATCGACGTCATCCGTTTCGACGTGACTCTGGATCGCGTCTTCAATACGCTCAACATCGGCTTCAGTTAGGACCAGTGAAATGTGTGAGCCGAGTAGTTCGTCCCGGGTGTAGCCGGTTGCGTCTACGATCGTGTCGTTGACTGCGACGAAGTTTTCTGCCGGATCCAACTGAAAGATTGCGTCGTCGATCGTGTTGACGAGGGTTTGGAAACGGTGAAGTGCTACGTCGTCCTCCGTGTCCGCCCAAAAGTTCGTTTTCGTAGCTCCTGAGCGTTCGGTCATTGACCCGTAGTGGAGTCAGATTCCAATAAAACCTCGCATGCTCCAACCGTCAACCCGTGTGAAGACTCCACCACCGCGAGCAGCGATCGTTGCACGGGTCACTCGGCGCTCTCGAGAACGGCACTCTCGAGAACGGCGCGCTCGAGCGTCGCGACCCGTCGCGTGTCGTCGACCCAGAAGCCGTCGAACTCGCCGGGGTCGGTCTCGTTCGCCAGCAAGGCGCTGTTCCAGAGTTCGTCGCCGTCGCCGTCGAAGACGAGAAACCAGAACGAGCCGATCTCGTCGCCGGACTCGGCGTGAATCGTCACGCCAGGGATCGACGGCTGGGCCCACTCGTCGTCGATGTAGACGTGGATGTCGAGTCCCGATTCGGCAGCGAGACGGGTGTAGACCGGTACCATCGCCTCGAGCGCACTCGAGCGCTGAAAGCCGACTCGGAGGGTCCCGCTGCCGACCTGCCAGGCTCGGTTCTCGATCTCGCGACTGACCGCGAGCAGTTGTCGTCGGTCGAGGTCGTGCCACACCGTCGACTCGAACACCTCGATGACGCGCCGGTAGGTCGTCTCGTCCAGCAGCCCGTCCCACGGGTCGTGGATCGGCGGCTCGAGGAACTCGCGGACGGCCTCGAGGTCGATCGCGGCGACGAACTCCTCGTCCTCGCGAACGACGAGAAAGGCCTGACTGGCTGCCGTCACGTCCGGGAGGGCGCGGTACTCGACGGCGCTGACGCCGACCTCCGCCTCGAGTCGGTCGACGATCGCCGGCCGTGGCGGGGGTGCGTAGACGGCGACCGACCGGTTCGATCGAGTGATTCGATCGAAGCAATCAGAGAGTGTCATCGGTTTCGGGGACTCGCGTGTCGGTGGCCGCCAGTGTCGGGATCCGGTATCAGGAGCCGGTTTCTGACGCGCAGGCTCGAGCGACCATGTCTCGAACCGGTTCGGGACAGGGGTCCAGCGAGAGCGTCTCCCGCTGCTCATCGTGGTGAACCATACCGATCTCGACGAGTCGCGGAACGTGCGTGTGCAGGAGACTCGAATACTGGTGAGATCGGCACTGTGGCTCGACGATCCCGCCGTCCGTCGCGTGGATCCAGCCGGCGACGACGTCGGCTACTTCCGACAGCGAGGCTGTCTCGCGCTCGAGCAGGAAGTAGCAGACGTACCGGCGCGTCCGATCGCGAAGCGCCAGAAACGCGTCGTCGAGCACGTCCGAGTCCGCGTTCGGCCCGTTCGACGACGGCTGTGTCGGATCCATTCTCGTACTAGGTATATCCGATAGCGACGGGTATCTTTCGCCTTCACTCGCCGGTCGTACTGCGCGTCGCGACGGTCGACCGAGCACCGATGGTCGATTCGAACAGAACCGAGTTGACTCGATCGTCGGAATCCGCGTCGGCGAATCCGAGGCGTCAGTCCTCGAGCGGCCGATCGGCGGTCCGGCCGTGGAGATCGACGGTCACTGCGAAGACGATTCCGAGGACCGTCCCGAACACGAGGTGACCGAGGAGGGTCTCGATAGCGGCCGTCGGGAAGTCTCCGACGCCGCCGCCCGCGGCCCCGGCCTCGGCCCAGACGGGGAGGACGAGCAGCGGGAGGATCGCGAAGACCGCGAGTCCGAAGACGAAACCGGCACCGACGATCCGGGCCATCGCACCGACCCCGGAGACGGCATCCGTCTCGACGTCCGTCAACAGGATGCCGAGGATCGGATCGCGGGTGACGAGGAGACCGAACACGAGACCGAGACCGATCCCGTGGGCGACGTGAATCCCCCAGCCGACGGGTCCGACTGGATCGAGGCCGTAGATCGAGGGGATCGCGACCTCGACGACCGCGGGGTCGAACAGCCACATGAGGA
The DNA here is from genome assembly GCF_051351675.1 of Natronorubrum halobium. Classification (NCBI taxonomy): domain Archaea; kingdom Methanobacteriati; phylum Methanobacteriota; class Halobacteria; order Halobacteriales; family Natrialbaceae; genus Natronorubrum; species Natronorubrum halobium. The sequence goes on along the minus strand of NZ_CP195595.1, from coordinate 2,210,078 downwards.
CGCCGAACGCGGCGGCACCGACGGCGCCGCCGACTGCGCCACCGACCAGCCAGCCGCTGGCCCCACTGATACCGAACGCCGTCACGTTATCGGACTCGGCACTCATATCCCCGGGTACCACGAGCGCGTCCAAAAGGGTTCGACCAGCACCTACAACCTCCGCGAGGCCACCGCTCTCACGGCGGGCGAATTCGGACTGAGACAGTTCAGTGGTGTTGAGTGCGGGATCGGTATCGAGCGCTCGAGCGGAGTGACCGACGAGCACCCGACCGCGGATCGACACCCCACCGGGCTTAGTGTCTGGCGCGTAAACGAACCAGCGTGGAGTACGAACTACTCGGCTGGCCGCCCGACGGTCCAAAACTCCGGCTCGACTACGAGCGCTTCAGCTACGCCGGGAAGTTCGTCATGACGAACACCGGGAAGGCCGTCGCTCGAGACGCGACCGCTGCGATCGACGAGAACGCTTCGGCCGCCGAGATCGACGGCTCCGCCGTCGAGACCCCGATCGTCGCAGCCGTCGCGTTCAACGAGGACCGCACCGACGAGGGGACCCTCTGGCTGCGCTACGTGACCGTCGAGCGCAGTCGGCGCGGCGAGGGGATCGGCCCGGAACTCCTCGCACTCGTCCGAGACCGCGCCGTGGAACGGGGTTACGACCGCCTTCGGATCGCCGTCAACAACCCCTTCGCCTACGAGGCGCTCTACCGAACCGGCTTCGCGTATACGGGAGAGACGACCGGTATCGCCGAACTGATCCTCGAGTACCCGACACCGATCGATGGCGCAGACCGGAGCGAACGAGAGCGGTATCAGGCTGGCCTCGAGGAGTTTCGCGACCGCGACCTCAGCGACGAGGAGGAGTCGTTTCTCGAGTCGCGCCGTGATGGCGGACCACCCGGTGTCGGCTCCGCCGACTGAGTGCGGTACAGGTTATTTTTTGGTGCGCATCGGCGCGGCGAGAGGCCATCGAGACGCGCCGGTAACCGCGAGGGACGAGCGAACGGCCCACGGTCGTGAGTGAGTCGGCTGGGGAGGGTGTGGAAATCCTCGTTGCCACGATAGCAACCGTTCGAATAGGCGTTCGACAGTATCGCAGCCGCTCGAGCAGCGACGGCCGGAAGCCAATGATACAAATCCCAGTCGTTCCAAGACACCCCCAATGGGAAACGCTGCACTTCGAGATATCGCCGTCATCGAGGAGATCCCCTTCGAGGACGTCGAGGGCGTCGTCGCCGTCGACGCGCACAACTGGCTCTACCGGTACCTGACGACGACGGTCAAGTGGACGAACAGCGGGACGTACACGACCGCGGACGGTACCGAGGTTGCAAACCTCATCGGTATCGTCCAGGGACTGCCCAAGTTCTTCGAACACGACATCGTTCCGGTGATGGTCTTCGACGGCGGCCCCTCCGAACTCAAAGACGACGAGATCGAATCGCGCCGCGAGCAGCGCCGAACGTACGAGGAGCAACTCGAGACCGCCCGCGAGGAGGGCGACCAGGTCGCCATCGCCCAACTCGAGTCGCGCACCCAGCGGCTGACGCCGACGATCCAGGAGACCAGCCGCGAACTCCTGGGCTTGCTCGACGTGCCGATCGTCGAGGCCCCCGCGGAGGGGGAGGCCCAGGCGGCCCACATGGTCAAGCGGGGTGACGCCGACTACGTCGGGTCGGAGGACTACGACGCCCTGCTCTTCGGCTCCCCGCTCACCCTGCGCCAGCTGACGAGCAAGGGCGATCCGGAACTGATGGATCTTGAGGCCACGCTCGACCATCACAAACTGACTCTCGAGCAACTCATCGACGCGGCGATCCTCATCGGGACGGACTTCAACGAGGGCGTCTCGGGCATCGGCCCCAAGACGGCCATCACGGCCATCACCGAACACGGGGACCTCTGGAGCGTCCTCGAGGCCCGCGGGGCGCACGTCGAGTACGGCGACCGGGTCCGCCAGCTGTTCCGCGACCCGAACGTGACCGACGACTACGAGTTCGAAACGTCGCTCGATCCGGATCTCGAGGCCGCGAGGGAGTACGTCTGCGAGGAGTGGGCCGTCGACGCGGACGAGGTCGCGCGCGGCTTCGAGCGGATCGAAGAGAGCGTAAGCCAGACGGGGTTAGACCGCTGGACGTGAGCCCGTATCGACCCCGATTTCATACGTCCGGCTCTCCACCCTCTCCGATATCGGCATAGGCGTTGCATACGTCTCTTCTCGAGCAACCGAACGCCATCCGGCGACGACTGTCACGGAATCGGAAACGGGGTACGCTCCGGATAATAAATGCTGACCGGCGAGTACGACGCGATGGGTGAAACTCCATGTCACGACAAGCAGGTGACGACCGACCCCGTGACGGTGGTCGAGCAGCGCAGCCGGACGGTCGGCCCGACGAACCGGGAGTCGCTCCCGGAGCGTGGATACTGTCGACCGTGATGCAGACCCTCGTTGCGATCGTCGGACTCGTCGTCGTCCTGTTCGCGTTGGGACGGGCTATCGGCGCCGACTTGCTCGGCATGACCGCCCAGGCGCTCTCGACGCAGACCGGACAGTGGCTCGTGATCGCCGTCGTTGCGTTCATCGGGATGGGCGCAGCGATGCGAGCGATGCGCTACACGCGAGCGTAGTGACGCGGTTCGGTCACTCGCGTGGACTCACCCGCCGACCTATTTTATCGCGACTCCGCCTCGAGCGACGATAGCCTACGAAGTCCGAGACGCCTACCGCACTCCGACGAGCGCGAACCTCGCCTCTCCCGCCGCCGCGCTGTCGGTCGTCCGGCTCTCGGACGGCGCCGGTGAGGTCGTCGCAGTCGGCGGCCCGGGAACGCTCGGGCGCTCGCTCGAGTAGATTTCGACCCCGCGAGGTCGTCGGGCGGCAACGCCGCCCGACTGCAAGCGATCCCGTCGGAATCGCTCAGTCCAAAAGAGCGCGGAGCGCTCTGTTGAAGATGTTATCGAGTGTGCGCCTTCGGCGCACCCGTAGCGCAAAACGTCGGTTCTAGAACAGGTGCTTCTCTTCGTCGAGCAGTTTCGCGGGGCCGCCGACGTTCCAGACGGTCGTCGAGACGCCGCAGTCAGCAATCTCCTCTTCGACGCGCTCGGCGTGTTCGTCGGTGGTGTTGACGTAGACGCTGGCACCGGTGTCGGTCGAGAAGTAGACCGGGATGTCCTCTTCCTCGCGGAGTTGGCGGACGCGGTTGAAGATTTCGAGGGTCGCGGGCTGCCAGTAGACCCAGCCCGAGGGGCCGGTCATCGTGGTCGCGGCGAGCGAAAGGGAGTCGTGTTCGGCCATCTCGAAGACGTTCTCGAAGTCGTTGTTCCGCAGGGAGTCGCGCATCTCGGCGATCTGGCCGTGGATGTGGGCGTTCCGGGCCTGGAACATGTGACTGTCGGCGGCCTCGTTGTGGGCGTCCTCGGTCTCCTTGTGGTAGGGAACGAGTCCGACGATGATCTTGAGATTCTCGTGGAGATCCGTCGGAATGCGCCGGGAGCGACAGTCCTCGTCGTTCAGTCCGGTGTGAAGTTGGGAGAACGCACCGGTGACGGCGCGCGCGGCCGAGGCCGACCCGACGCGCGCGATGGTCGAAATCTCCTGGCGCGAGGCGTCGAGTTCCGCCGCTTCGGCGAGCGCCATCGCGGCGGCCGCGAAGCCGGAGGAGGAGGAGCCGAGGCCCACGTTCGAGGGGAAGCTGTTCTCGCTCTCGAGGCGGACGGGGTAGACGGTGTGGGCGGCGTCGGACTTCGAGCGGGCCTTCTCGACGACGGCTTCGACCCGTTCGTGGGCTCGGCCGTCGAGTTCCTCGCCGTCGACGACGAACGTGTCCTCGTCGTAGTCCATCGAGAACTCGACCGTCGTGCGGGTGTGGCTCGGGGCCGTACAGAGGCTGATGCTGTCGTGGTACGGAAGCCGCTTGATATCGTCGCGCATTCCGTGATACTTGACCAACCCCTGAATCGGGTGGGCCATGGCGGTGGCTTTCATACCCAGATACGCGGATGACGCCCGCTTAAAGTTCACGGCATCCGATCGTTCGCCGACAGATCGGCGGGCGTTCGCTACTGGAAACGCTTCGCGACGGACCGACGCCACGCTTCGACGGTCTCGATATCCGCCTCGAGTGCGGCGATTCGGTCGTCGGCGTCGCTGGGCATTGATTCCTCGAGCGCTTCGAGTTCGTCGGTAACGCCCTCGAGATCCTCGGTGACGTCGCCGATCTGCGTCGACAGCTCGGACCGGAGCAACACCACTTCTCGCTCGAGTCGCGCTTTGAGGCCGTCGATTCGCCGTGACTGCTCGTCCGTCCGAGTCTCGAGAGCGGCTTCGTGCGTGTCGATCGCGGCCTCGAGTTCACCGGTCGACTGCTCGAGCCGAGACCGAACGCCGTCGAGTTCGGTCCGGAGGCCGTTCACTTCCGAGCGGCGATCGATCTGCCGGGAGTCGAGGTCCGCGAGCCGCCGAGAGACCTCGTCGAGTTCGGGCTGAAGCGTCGCCTCGAGGCGACTCCGGAGGGCGTCGTCGGTCGTCCGCAGATCCTCGATATCCGACCGTAGCACGTCGAGTTCGTTCCTCGTCGCCTCGAGTTCGGCCTGCAGGTCCGCGAACGTGGTGTCGACGGACTCGCCGATATCGTGCCTATCAGATCCTGCTTCGTCGGTTTCGGTCCCGTCGGGATCGGACTCGTCGACCTCGAGTGCCCGACGAAGCGCTGCTCGGTTAGCGTCGTTTTCCTCGCCTCGGAGTTCGAGCAGCAGCGCCTCGAGTACGTCGCCACTGGCTGTGTCCGGTGGCTCGTCCGACGGCGCGGGGTCGTTCTGTGGTGACATCGTGGTCGGGTCGATCACTCGAGGACGGTCGGTCGCCGTCCGCTGCTAGCGTTGCTGGAACGGGGCCACGGTGATCGGAACGTCGAAGTGATCGTCTTTACTTTTGAATTATATCCTTGGAAGATAATAATAGTATCCGTCCGTCGGGATCGGAACGCATCGAGTCGGATCCGTACTCGTTCGTCGTCCCTGCGAGAGCCGCTGTCGGTACTGGGGACGGACACCGCAGCCAGTTCGCCTCGAACCGAACACCTCAAATGGTCGCTCTCGCAAGACACGCTGCATGGGAACCCCGCTCGAGAGCCGCACGGAGCAGGCCGAGGAAGTCATCGACCGCCTCGAAGAAGCCTATCCGGACTCGACGATCTCGCTCCGGTACTCGAACCGCCTCGAGTTGCTGATCGCGGTGATCCTCTCGGCGCAGTGTACCGACGAGCGCGTGAACAAAGAGACCGAGGCTCTCTTCGAGAAGTACGACGGGCCGGAAGACTACGCCAACGCCCCGCAGGACGAACTCGCCGAGGACCTGAACTCGATCACCTACTACAACAGCAAGGCCGAGTACATCCGGACGTCCTGCGAGATGATCCTCGAGGAGCACGACGGCGAGGTGCCGGACACGATGGACGAACTGACGGAGCTCTCGGGCGTCGGGCGGAAGACGGCGAACGTCGTCCTCCAGCACGGCCACGACGTCGTCGAGGGAATCGTCGTCGACACGCACGTCCAGCGGCTCTCGCGTCGACTCGGCCTGACCGAGGAGAAACGTCCGGAGGCGATCGAGCAGGACCTGATGAAGATCGTCCCTGAGGGCTACTGGCAGCAGTTCACCCACCTCTGTATCGATCACGGCCGAGCGACCTGTACGGCCCGAAACCCCGACTGTGCGGACTGCGTGCTGGCCGACATCTGTCCTTCCGCGAAGGGAGACGGCGAGATCGACCTCGCTTCGGGCGAGCCCTGGTAAGCCGTTGAACGCGGCGCTGACCGGCTTCTATCCCCCCAGATCGCGTCGCCGACCCTCGCAAGCCCAACGCCTTTTCGCGGATCGACGGTACCCCCAATCGGGATCAGTATGTCCGACAACACTGATGAGACCGGCAAAGACGAGCACGGGCGGGACGTCGAACTGGCACACGAAGACACGGACGCCGAAGACGAGGAGGAGCTCACCGAGGAAGAGATGGAGGCTCGAGAGCGCCGGGACGAGGAAGAGATGCGTCAGGACATCGAGCACAAGTCCGACGACCGGGTCGACGACGCCCGCGAAAACGCGAACCCGGACCACCACCGGGACGAGGAGCCGTACAACAGCTGATCGCGGCTCGAGCCGCGTACGTTGCGAGCGCGACGACGACCCGCCGATGCCGGCACTCGCGTTTTTTCTCGCCGCCGCTGACCTCGAGTGAGATCGCTGTGCGAACCGACGGCGCTACGTACTCCAGTACTGGCTCGAAACAGGCGAAAAAGACGAACGGTATATCCGAGACCGCCCCCTACCCTATCGCGTGCAACTGGTCGGCTACGAGCCGAGCGGACGCGGCTCCGCGCTCCTGCTCAGTGACGGCGGCCCCGTCGAGCGACGCCACCTCGAGTCCGGCGACAGCCTCTCCTATTCGCTCGACTCGAGACACTGCGCCGGAACCATCGACTGGGGTCCCTCGGAGCCCGAACACGTCGCCTGCGACCGCCCGTCGACGCCCTACTGCGACTATCACACCAGCACCTGGGTCTGTGCCCGCTGTACGGGCACCTGCCTGAAAGACGAGATGGACTGTTACGAGGAACACGCCGTCTACATCGCCGCCTTCGCCCCCGATACGTTCAAAGTCGGCGTCACCAAGAGCCGCCGCCTCGAGACCCGCCTCCGAGAGCAGGGGGCCGACCGCGGGGCCCGCGTCCACACCGTCTCGAACGGCCGGATCGCCCGCGAGATCGAGGCCGAGATCGCCGAGTGGCTGGTCGATCGCGTCCGAACGCCGACGAAAGTCGGCTCGCTCGCCTCGAGCGTCGATCTCGAGGGCTGGGAGGCCGTCCTCGCGGAGTTCGACGTCCGCGAGCGCTTCGTCTTCGACTACGATCTCGGCCTCGAGAGCCAGCCGGTTCCCGAGACGATCGCCTCGGGGACCGTCGTCGGCGTGAAGGGGCGGCTGCTCGTCCTCGAGAACGGCGGGACGACCTACGCCGTGGACATGCGCGATCTCGTGGGCTACGATATTTCGACGGGCGAGACGAGCCGGGACCTCCAGTCGTCGCTCGGGTCGTTCGGCTGAGCGGGGCTTCGTTCACGTCACTTGTGAACTAAGCACTGGGATTTCTATCATCTACTGATGATGTTCGTTGAGTCGTGCTGAATACAAAGCGCGAATGTAGAAGGTGTTTGATCTACGAAGGAAGTGGTTGTCTAATACAGGGGCCGCTCCCTTCTGGCAGCAGGCGGTCGCTGAATAATGGGATGGTGTGTGGCCAGTCACGCGATCTGTGTGTCGCCATCCGCGCCCCGCTCGGCCGTCCCGTCATCATCCACCTGAGCGTCGAGCTTTCGCCGGGCCCGTCGGTTGAGGAAATAGCCCGCCGCGAAGATCACGAGCCCGATGAGGAAGGATACGAACCCCCAGAGCAGGAGTCCGATAATACTCCCAATGAACGTCCCCGCTCCCTCCGCGGTGCTCTCGTCCGCCCCCAACAGCATCGGTACATAGTGGAAAATCGGGTACAGTACGAGCAGTGCGGCGCTGATGTACAACCCCGTACCGATGGCCGCCGTCGGTAGCGGCTTTCGATACAGGTAGTAGCTACCCACCAAAAATCCCACGAAGAATGCCGGGATCGAGCCACCGAGTTCCGAAAACACGAGCGCCAGCAGCCCACCGATGATGACTCCCATTGGCACGGCCACAACGAGCATCTTCCACCGGATGCTCCGCCCGGACTTGTCAGTCGCCGATTCGCCACCTACGTCTGGTGCTGGTTGCTCAGCCATGCGATTACAACCACCGCGATTCCAGGTCATGAGACCCAGCAATTGTTCACCGAAACCATCTGCAAGCGCGCAGGTGCAACGTACGGTTTAATATGGCTGATAGTGTGGTGAATGTTCACAAACGACAATTACGGTGATGATGGAGAACAGAATTAGTGGGTTAAGAGAGCCAATGTGGTGAACTCATTCTCTATATCTCGCACGCTGTTTCTGACAGCTGTTAGGTAGATCGAACCGAGCGTGCAAGATGTAAGGCGCGAATGTCGCACGGCACTCCACAGAAATTGTGACGGGCCGAATCGCTTAGTACAGAGGAAGGAGTTACCATTGAATCGGTCGCCATCAGTCCTCTATCATAACTGTAAACCAGAACTTCTCGAATGGCCGAATTACCTTGACGAACTCGCCGGGATCAACCGGCTTTCGAGGATTGCATCTTCGTCAGTATCGTCATTGAGATCTCGGGATTCGATGGGGTTTTTACTCATTCCAGACAGAACGATCACTGGAACGTGAGTGCGCGTCTTGTATCATTTGCGTCGGCGCGCACTTGCATGGTGGGATAGTATTCCATCAGACGTCAACCATCTACCCATGAGCGACCGCAGCCGCGAGCAGGGCGTCGATCTGGGCGACCTCCATGAGAAGCTCGAAACTCACGATTATCCGGCGAGCAAGAAGGACCTGCTCGAAGCCTACAGGGATCACGAACTCGAGTTCGGCGACGAACGGGCGACGTTCGCCGACCTCCTCGAACCGCTCAATCAGGGCACCTACGACTCCAAGATGGAGGTCAAACAGACGATCATGAACATGGTCGGCGACGAGGCGATCGGACGCAAGAACTACAGCGACCGAACGCCGCCCGCCCCCGGTGAGGACCGCCAGGACGAAGGTGCACCCGATCAGGAGGGTCTGCGCCACCAAGAGTCGTTCTAAACCGCCCGCAAGGCTGGCGAAAGGGTTAGATTCGTACGTTTAGTAAGCGGGTGATGCGCCGCTTTCGGCGTGAAACAAACGGAGTCGTTCTGCTGCACATATCCTCTCAATTTCGAATAGTTTCTCTGGGAGCCGCACACACCTCCGGCTGTAATGACACAGCATCAATTTGAGTCATCAACATGGGCGGAACGACATCGACGAGCATTGACGACACGACATTCTCACGAAGATGTACTCACTGACCGAGAGTTCGAGTTGCTACTCGAAGCCTGTTCGGATTTACCCAGTTCCCGTGACTTCCAAGCGCGGTTCATCTGTTTGGTAGCAGGTCGGCTCGGATTGCGGGCGGGAGAGATTTCCCACCTCAATACCACGTGGTTCGACTGGGATCGGAAGCTTCTCCAGATCCCACAGCACGAGCCGTGTTCCTGTGGGTACTGTCATCGCCAAGCAGCTCAAGAAGCAAGCCACTGTGACGATCTCACTCAGGATGAAGCAGTAGAGGCCCGGTGGCATCCAAAGACGGTCTCCTCCGCGCGGGCGATCCCCTTCGACCTGTCGTTACGTCTCGAATTGTGTATCGAACAGTTCGCCAATCGCTACGATTCGTTCCCACATTCGCGCTTGACGATCAATAGGCGAGTGAAAGAAGCTGCCGAGGCTGCCGGTCTTCGAGGGCGTGTCTATCCCCACTGTTTACGAGCAACCGCTGCGAGCTACCACGCCTATCAGGGAGTTGCGCCAGTCCCACTTCAGGCATTGATGGGCTGGAGCGATCTTGCCACTGCCCAAAAATACATCCGGATTTCTGGAACAGCGACCGCAGATGCACTCCGGCAAGCCCATCATCGATAACTAACAGCCTACTCACTACTCCTGGAGTCTCTGTTGAACTCACAGCGCGAATACAGCATGACTGAGGAACCAAATTGACGTCGACGTATTGGGTTACTGTTACTTAGTAGAGCGGATATCTGTGTCGGGGTGAGGGACAGGAAATACAGATACAGCGTTGATTGGTTTGGACGCACTCATCCGCGACGTATCAGTCCCTGTATCCGGGTTCGAATGTCATCGGCGGAGTCGTACTGTTCGTTATCGATCGGGTCGAGCACCTCATCGATGGATTTCCACCCTTCCTGAGTTTCGACCTCACGATCGCCGTGGGCCTCGAGCAATTCATCCGTCGTCGTTGGATAGTCGTGGTTGTCGAGCGCGTCATCGAGGTCACCAAGCCTCTCGCCAGCTTCATCGTGTACCGGTTCGGGTTCGTCGGCCCGGTCGCGCGCTTCCTTGAGTTCCCGCTCTCGCTGGCGTCGCTTTTCATCATCCGCTTTCTTGTCTCGCCCCGTTTTGTCATCTGCCATCACCCATTTTACGTGAGCGAGCGGAAGAATCCTGTGGTCACTTATCGGCGCTGGCTCGCTCGAACACCTCATCGACTACCTCGGCAAATATGCACATGGATTGAGCGGCTAGTTCGGGGAATCTCACGTGAAATAATCGGCGGCGACGTGCTGTATACAACCTCTGTATTCAGCACCCTCTTTCTGGCAGCATTCTGTCCGTAGATTTCGATGCCGCTGAATACAAAGCGCATATCGTTCACCGCCTAATTCGTCACTCATTGCATCTCTGTCAACGCTTGCAGATTGTTCATGGGATGAAGTAATGTGACTAACCCACATAGTTGAAAGAGAGAATCACTATGGCCGAGACAACACCACCAGGTGGGAGGAAAAAATGCAAACCGACACCTCCCCGAACGAAACCCAAATCGCGTTTGCGCGGACGGGAAGCGGACGACCACTCATGCCCGTTCACGGGAGTGCCGGCGATCACATCAATTGGACCTGTCAGGAGTCAATCCTGCCTTGGTGGACTACTGCACGGTCTACGCGCTCGACCGGCGTGGTCGCGGTGCGAGCGGCGACGCCGACGAGTGCGGCCTGGGGGCGGTCTTCCAACTCAATCAAAATGGGAAGCCAACCAAGCAAATAATTAATAAATGGTATGCCATTAGCAACTGTACCGCAGTACGACAGTACACAGATCTCCAACAGAGATAGGCATGCGGTAGTAGTCGGAGCGGGCATAGCCGGTCTGGTGGCTGGCCGTGTCCTTGTGGATGCATTCGATGAGGTAACGGTGCTCGATCGTGATCCACTCCCCGATGAGCCAGTTGCACGCCCCGGCGTCCCCCAGGCCCGCCAAATCCATATTCTGTGGGAAGCCGGACGAGCGACATTGGAAGAACTCTTCCCGGGTTACAGCGAAGAGGTGCGTACCGCTGGTGGGGTGGTAATCGATGGTCGGAGCGACTTCTACATGTACAGCCAAGACGATTTCCTTGCTGCCGGGTCGGAGCCGTTTCAACTCTACGCAGCGACGCGACCGCTGTACGAGCAGTTGCTTCGACGACGTGTCTCCGAACTCGATGGAGTCCAGCTGCGGGGCAACTGTCCATTTCTTGAATATCTCGCTGACGACGGAGTGACCAGCGTGAACGGTGTGGTGATCCGAGACGATGGCTCTGAGCAGGAACTCACCGCCGATCTGGTCGTCGATGCCACCGGCCGAACGAGCCGGACGCCGAACTGGTTAGAGAAGCACGGCTACACGCCACCTGCCGCCGAGGAAGTGCACATCGACCTGGCCTACAGCGCCAGCCTTATTGAGCGACCTGCCGACGACCACCGAATGATCGGTGTGCTGGCCGAGGCACCGCGTACCCGTGGTGGGGCGGTGTTACCCGTCGAGGACAATCGCTGGCTGGTGAACCTCCACGGTATCCACGGTGATCATCCCCCGACGAATGTCGAGGAATCCAAAGACTTCGCAGCGAGTCTGCCCACCCCAATCGTGAAAGACCTCCTCGACGAGCGCCCCCGGGTGTTCGAGGAGATCGCCTTCTATCCGTTCCCATCGAACCGGCGATACCGGTACGAAGAACTCGACCGCTTCCCGGACGGTCTAATCGTCATGGGGGATGCGATCGCCAGTTTCAACCCGATCTACGGACAGGGCATGTCAGTAGCCGCGCTCGAAGCGCTAATGCTTCACCACACGCTTGCGACGGACGACCGGGAGCAGTTCGGGCTTCGCTTTTTCGATCGTGCTGCAGAGGTTGTCGAGCCCGCGTGGATGCTAGCGACTGGAGCGGACTTCAGTTTTCCACAGACAGAAGGTGACAGACCTCGTGGAACTGCCTTCTTCAACTGGTATCTGGACCGGCTGTTCCGAAAGGCCCATACTGACCGCGTCTTGACTGATGCCTTCACTCGCGTCCTTTCGATGCAGCAACCGCCCACCTCGCTGTTACGTCCCAGTGTACTGTGGCGCGTGCTCAGGCCGGGCCAGAAAGACGAGCAGTCGTCGCTACGAGAGCCGCCTCACAGTCACATGACGAGTCACATCGAAGACGACGAGATGAGTCCATCTCCACGAGAAGGAAACAGCATTGACGCAACTGATGGAACTTGAATTCAGTCGAGATCGCAGGTCATGTTTCGGTCCCCCGTTCTTCTTGAAGGAGTGGAGGTCACTCGAGAAATGGAGCACGCATCTGCCAGTAATGGGCGATGTGAGGCCGACAACTAACCGCAGAGAATCAATACAGATAACTCATACTGTCGGACAAACGTCCGTGAACACCCGATCGCGTCTCGAAGCCTGTCGCCACCGGCGACGGCTTCTCGAGTGCGATCGGTGTGTGAACCGTTTTGTCCAACAGTATCACTCACCGCTCGCTTCGCTCGCGATACCGTTCGCCACACCAGAGAGACACGCGTTTGCGCGTCTCGAACAGCAATGTACGCTGGTGGGAATGGCGAGCGAAGCGAGTCCTTCGCATGTTCATCGATCGGCTGATTCAACCAACCAAGCGTGAATAAAATGTATCCTCCATGCTGCATATACCCCCTGTATTCAGCACGCGATTCATGGCAGGGAACAGTGAATTGTGATCTGTAGCGTTACATCCTTCACCTGCACTGAACGCTACCCGTGAGACGAGATGAGCCGATAGAGCCGCATCTGGCGTCCCGTTCAGTACTCGAGTTTCACGTCACCCGTCTCGCCCCACGCCTCGCGTCTCCCGTCGCTGACCCCGTAGTCGATGCTGTAGGGCGTCCGTTCGTCCCAGCCGTCCCCGCGCAGGTGGGCCGTGAGCTCCCCGGCCGCGTCGCCGTAGTGATCGCCCCGGTGGAAGTGTGAGGCGGTGAAATCGATTACGTCCAAATGGGCGTGGATCGCGGCCCGATCCTCGTCGGCCGCCCAGACGTGGACGTGGTTCCACTCGTCGCCCAGTCGCGGCCGGCGAAAGGAGTGATCCGGCGGGACGAGCGCTTCTTCCTCGCCGTCCCACGCTCTGGCCGTCGCGTCCGGCAAGACCCGCGTCCACTCGAGGTTCGAGAGCCCTGAAAAGCCGTCTTCGATCGCGTCGACCGCCGACGCGTCGCCCGAAGCACGCGCGTGAACGTTGATCGGCATCACGGGGTTCCACTCGCCGTCGTCCGGTTTGTAGAGACAGCGAGGGTAGTCGGCGTCGCCGTTGCGATCGACGTCGACGACCGCGTCTTCGGGCCGCTCGCTCGCGCCGGCGACGCTCGCGCCACTACCGACCGCGACTGCACTGCCGAGTCCCGCTATCGCCCGCCGTCTGGTCAGTGTACGAGCCACGTCTGGTCACCCGTGACTCGAGTCGACAGTCTCGACGTCGTCCAGCACGCTGCCCGCCATCGGTTTCGAATGCATGACCCCGGCTTGGTCGACGCTCGACACAAGGGTTCGGCCTGAGTGGTCGTGGTCGCCTGTACGGACGACAGTCGACGATCGTCCCGATCGGTCCGTCAGGGGCCGATCCCCTCCACCGGAACCTCGGTCTCGCAGTTGGGACAGGCCGCGTGCTCCTCGGATCCCGTGTAGGTCCACGTCTTCCCGCACTCGTGGCACTCCAGTTCGACCGAATCGGGAGCCTCCGTCCCCGTGCCCGTTCCCTCGGGATCGCTGCGCGCCTTTCGAAACCGTGAGACGACGGCCTCGAGATCGTCGAGTTCCGTCTCCTCGAGCGGGAGACCATCCGCCTGATCCTCGACGACGAGTCGGTAGTCGGCGTCCGCACTGTCGTCGCCGCCGACGACCGCGTACCGTCCCTCGCTGACGATCGGCTCTCGTTCGGCGTGTTCGTCTGCCATACGAGCGCTTCCACGCCGAGTCGGTTCGTTCTTGTGCCGGCATCGTCCCCGTGCCCCGTCGTCCACGGCCGCAGGACTGTCGCGCCGTCCGAGACATGACAATCCTTTTCCGCGGCGGTAGAGAATCCGAGGGTATGTCCGACGAAAACGAATCCAACGACAGTAGCGACGACGGCGAGGAGAAGTCCTTCCGCGAGCGAGTCGAAGAGATTCGCGAAAAACGCGCTGAAGAGGGCGAAGGCGAGGGCGAGCCACCGGAGAGTCCGTTCGGCGGCGGCGGTGGCGGCCCCGGCGGCATGGGTGGCGGCGGCGGCAACCCGTTCGCCCAGATGATGGGCGGGATGATGGGCGGCGGTGGCGGCCCAGGCGGCATGGGCGGCGGCCCGGGCGGTCCCGGCGGCCGCGGCGAAGAGGTCGGCAACGAGGAACTCGTCCAGGAAGTCCGACAACTGCGCGACGAGATGCGCGATCAGACGCGCGCCCTCAAGCGGATCGCCGACGCGCTCGAAGACAACTAACGACCAGCGATCCCTCGATTGCGGTTTTTCGCTTCGTCGATCAGATAGTCAGCAGCGGCTCGCGTCCCGGGCGATCCACGACTCACCGACTGCCCAGCGACGCGTAGGCGTCCCGAAGCCGATCGACCGATCCCCGAGGTCGATCGTCTCTCGCACCTCGAGACACCGCGCCTCGAGGACGATCCGTTTACAGAAACGGGCGACTCCTCACAGGATGTTCGCCCGCACGAGGCTCGTATCCGGGTGCGTTGGGGAAGACGACGGCTATCCGCCCGCCGCGCTCGAGCCATCGGTCGCGCCAGTGGCGGACGGTGGAGGTGACCCCGTTGATCGTCGGCAGTAGGTATCCGTGAAGACGGCGACCCGCGGGTACGTCACGAGTCGCGGTTGCGGAGCCCGTCGACCGAGGGGACGCGACCGTCGATCCAGTCCGACACCGGCCAGCGGCCGACGAGGTGGTGGGCGAGTTCGACGCTGACGTACGCGAGCACGATCCCGGCGACGACATCGATCGCCCAGTGGATACCGAGGTACATGGTCGACGTCGCGACGGAGACCCCGAGGGCGGCCGCGACGACGTTCCACTTCGGATAGACCTCGCGCGTGCGATAGGCCAGAAACGAGACGGTGGCCGCGAGCGAGGTGTGCAGCGACGGGAAGACGTTGGTATTGCGGTTGACCTGCCGGGTGAGGTGCTGGTACTGCGGGTACGTATCGTACAGCAGGGCCTCGACGAGTTCGGGCATCAAATTACGCGGCCCGTAGGCGATGACGAGCACGTACAGCATCAGACCGAACACGTAGTTCAGCGTGTAGGCCGTCAGCAGTTCTCGCATCGGGCGGGTGTTCGAGAGCGCGAAGTAGGCGACGACGGGGAAGACCAGCAGGAAGACGTAGCCGTAGATGTACATAAAGGAGAAGTACGCCGTCAGCCACGGCGACGCCAGGGACTGCAGCCAGACGATGAACTGGCCCTCGATGTCGTAGATCGTCCACGTGAGGTTCCAGGCGGTCCCGAGCCTCACTGCACCGATCCACGAGAGATCCGGCACGATCTGTCTGGCGATGCTGTTGAACAGCAGGACGACGGCGAGCACGACCGTGATCGGCGCGGCCGCCCGAATCCGCCCTCGCCACTCCGTTCGCGTCTTGCGGAGTCGATATCGGCCGACGAAGAGCCCGATCGAGACGACCACCATGAGCGTTACGACCACGGCCAACTGCACCAACACCTGAGCGAGCATCAGTGTCTCACCCGGAGGTTGCCGTCCGAATCGTACCGAAACCCGGCGTCTTCGAACGCCGTCCGTGCGGCCTCGACGTCGACGTCGCCGTCCGACCCGAGGAACGGCATCTCGGGGTCCTCGCCGTCCCACTCGAGGCCATCGGGGACCCACTCGTCGGTGACGGGCGTCGCGATCGGCCTCGCGTAGCCGTCGAACACCTCCTCGACCAGCCACGCCTTGTCGAGCAGTCGAGCGACGACCTGCCGAAATCGCGGGTTGCCAAAGGGTGTCTTGCGCGCGTTGAAGCCGAGGTGGTAGAACGTCCACGACGGCGACTCGAGCAGTTCGACGTCCTCGCTCTCCTCGATATCGTCGATGACGTAGCTCTCGAGGGCCGAACTCGTGACGTCGGCGGCGTCGTCCTCGACCAGTTGAATCGCCGACGTGCTTCGCGGATCGATCTGCACCCGGAGTTCGTCGACGGTCGGTTCGGGGAGGTCGACGGCCTCGCGTAGCGTGAAGTGATCGTCGAACCGCTCGAACGTGACGTGTTCCCGATCGGTGTGATCGGCGTACCGAAACGGCCCGCTGCCGACCGGCGGAACGTTGTTGCTCACCACCGCCTCGGTGGTTCCCTGGGCGACGCGAACGCCGCGGACGGACGCCTCGGTTGCACGGTCGCTCCAGATATGTTCGGGGAGGATCGGCACCGTCAACGCCTGTTCACCGACCGCCTGACCCGCGTCGACCGCGAACTCGAGGGTGGACTCGTCGCGCGCTTCGACGTCCTCGATCGCTGCGACGCGGCCCCGAAACCGCGGCGAGGGCGCGGGTGACCCGCCGTCTCCGAGCGCGGTGTCGGCGAGGAATCGATAGGTGAACTCGACGTCGCTCGCGGTGAGCGACTCGCCGTCGTGGAACGAACAGTCGGGCCGGAGGTCGACGACCAGCGTCGACTCGTCCTCCCACTCCCACTCCTCGGCGAGCCAGGGCTCGAACGAGCGGGCGCCGTCGGCAGTGACGGTATCGGTCGCGAGCGAATCGTACAGCAGATCGGTGACCGTCCCCCGGTCGCGGTACTCGACGGTCAACGGATTGAGGTTCTGTGACGGACGGGCGTCCGTGTGAACGGCTCGAAGCAGGTCGCCGCTCCCGTCTATCTGGGGTTCGAGGCCGAGATACCCCTGTCGCGTCGCGAGATGGCCGTCCGTCCAGCCCTCGAACCGGTCGGCTCTCACGAGTCGATGCTCGGTCGGCGTACAGACGGGAACGAACGGCTGTTCGATGGCGAGCGCCTCGAGCACCGTCTCGACGGCGTCGCGGCGCTCGTCGCCGTCGGCGTCCCGCTGGGCCTCGAGCAGTTCGTCGACCAGCAGGTTCGTAAAGCCGAAGGGGTTCTGCCAGCCGGATTCGTCGGCATACAGCGAGTGCAACGCCTCGTAGAGGAAGTCCGGATCGGTGCCGCCGGGGTGCTGGCCGACGTAGACGTCGAAGTCGTGGTTGATCAGGACGGCCCGCAGGAACTCCTCGTTCGAGCGCATCTCGATGGACGTGTCGACCCCGACGGTTTCGAGCACGGCGGCGATCTCTCGAGCGAGCCGAATGCTTTCCCGGTCACCGTCCGCGGGAAGGGTCGTGATGGTCAACGAGAGCTGTTCGATATCGTCTCGGTTGACGATGCTTCGAAACTGGCTGAGACAGCCGCTCGTCGACATCGTGAGACCGACGGTCCCGGCCAGCGCGGCGCGGCGACTCAACGTGTCCGCCCGATCGCGACCGTCGGCGTGTCTCTCGCTATCGTCGTCGAACGACGCGGCTCCGCGCTCACTCATTCGAATCGTTTGTCACAGTTCGCCGGCTGCGATATAACAGTATTGTGTTGGCGTCCGATCGAGGCGCGTCTCGGACGACTCGCGGATTAGCCCGAATCGGTTCCGTCGGTCTCGTCGCTGCCGTTCAGTCGCCCGACCAGTTCCGTCAGCGACCACCGGCCGACGAGGACGCCCGAGAACCAGACGCAGAACGTGGCGAGTACGAGTCCGGCGGCGACGTCGATCCCCCAGTGAATCCCGAGATACATCGTCGAGACGATGACGCTGACCGCGAGCACGACGGCGACCGGGAACCACTTTAGGTACTCGTCGCGCGTGAAATACGCGAAGATGCCGACCGTGGCCGCGAGCGAGGTGTGCAGCGACGGGAAGACGTTGGTGTTCCGATTGACCTCCCGCGTGAGGTGCTGGAACTCAGGGTTATGATCGTAGAGGACCGTCTCGAGTTCGCCGGCGAAGATGTTCCGCGGGCCGTAGGCGATGACCAGGAGGTACAGGACGAGCCCGAGCCCGTAGTTGAGCGCGTAGGCCGTCAACAGACGCCGAAACATCCGAGTGTCCGAGAGGACGAAGTACGCCACGGCCGGGAAGATCAGCAGATAGGTGTAGCCGTAGACGTAGATCCACGAGAAGTACGTCGTCAGCTCCGAGCTGGCGACATCCTGAAAGATCAGGATAAACTCCCCTTCGATGCTCCGGATCGTCGAGGTCATGTGGAAGCCGATATCCGGATCGCTTCGTCGCATCATCCGATTGAGAAGCAACGCGACCCCCAACACGACGAGGACCGGGCCGGAAATCCGCAAGCGGGAGTACCACTCCGTAAGCGTCGTCTCGAGTCGTTCACGGCCGATAAATAGCGCGATCGAAATCGGGAGCATGATCCCGACGACGACCGCCAGTCGCGTCAGTACCTCAGTGAGCATCAGTAGTGCCTTAGTCGCCCTGCGTTATCGTCGTACTGGTAACCGATTTCCTCGAACATATCGCGTGCGAGTTCGACGTTCGGTTCTCCGTCACTGCCGACGAACGATGTCACGTGTTCGCCGCCGTCCCACTCGAGGCTCTCCGGAATCCACTCGTCGGTTACCGGCGTCGCCAGCGGCTCCGCGTGGTCTTCGAAGAAGACCTCGTCGACGACCCACTCCTTGTCGATCAACTGCGCGATCGCCTGCCGGAACTGATACTTGGGGTACTTCCGCCAGTTGAAGCCGAGGTAATAGAACGTCCACGAGTCGTCCTCGTAGCGTTCGATCTCGTCGGTATCCTCGGGAATTTCGCCCAGCGAGAAGGCCTCGAGCATCGACTCCGTGAGGTCGGCACCGCCGCTTGCAACGCGGTTGATGGAGGAGACGCTCCCGGGATCGACGGTGAAGCGAATCTCCTCGGCGGTCGGCTCGAGGAGGTGATCGTCGTCGGCGTCGTCCTGGAACGTGAAGTGGTCGTCGAAGCGCTCGAGGGTCAGGTGATCCCGTTCGGACTGGCTCTCGAACTGGTAGGGACCGCTCCCGATCGGGGCGATCGAGTTGCTGGTAACGATCCCCCACTGACCTTGCGGAGCCGAGACGTTCTCGATATCGGTGATCCGTTCGTCGAGTTCCGCCCACCAGACGTGTTTCGGCAGGATGGGAACCGTAAGCGCTCGTTCGGCGACCTCTCGACCGGCGTCGAAGGTGATCCGAAGCCAGTGCTCGTCCTCGGCGTCGGTCTCGACGCTGTCGACGGCGCTCGCGTGGCCGCGATACCGCGGTGCCGGGGAGGGGCGAGCGTTGAGCGGATACACCGTATCCTCGATGAACTGATACGTGAATTTGACGTCCTCTGCGGTGACCGGCACCGGCTCGTCGTTCTCGTCGACGCCGTGGAACGTACAGCCCTCCCGGAGCCGAACGGTCGCGGTCGTCTTCTCGACATCGTCGTCCGCCGGCGTCTCCCATTCCCACTCCTTGGCGAGCCACTCCTTGATCTCGATATCGCCGTCGTCGGTTTCGACCACCGTTCCGAGCGAATCGTACAGGAGGTCGACGACCGTCTCCCGTTCCCGGCCCGTCGCCGAGAGCGGGTTGACGTTCCGCGACGGTCGTGCGTCGGTCACGAGCGCCTCTAATCGCTCGACACCGTCGTCCGGTTCGAGGCCGAGATAGCCGCGTCGGGTCGCGAGGTGGTTCTCGTCCCAGCCGTCGAATCGGTCGCTGGCGACTCGGTACTCGGTCGGGCGACAGATCGGTTCGAACGGCGTCTCGATCGCGATCTCTTCTAGGAGCGGTTCGAGCGCGTCTTTCCGATCCTTGGGGTCCGCCTGCCGTTGTTCCTCGAGGAGCCGATCGACCGCCCTGACGTTGTATCCGAAGGGGTTCTGCCAGCCGGATTCGTCTGCGAACGAGGAGTGGAGGGCCTCGTAGAGGAAGTCCGGGTCGTAATCGGCAGGGTGGCGTCCGACGAACAGGTCGTAATCGTGGTCGATCAGGACCTTTTCCAGAAACTCGGAGTGCGAGCGAATCGTGAGATCCGCATCGATACCGACCGCTTGGAGGTTCGACTCGAGATGGCGGGCGATCTGGACGGACTCACGGTTGTCGTCCCGGGGAACCGTGACGATGGAGAGCGAGAGCTGGTCGTCTTTGTCGTCGGTGACGACGCTACGAACGGTGTCGATACAGCCGCTCAACGAGAGCGACAGCCCCGCCGCACCGGCAGCGAGGACGGATCGTCGATCGACACCGTCATCTGATTCGGTTGAGTTCCAATTCATTCAGTCTATTACACCTTTTTGCTGTTGATATATAACAATATTGCGTACTACGATCGACTACGGGGAAGGGTAAAATACTTTTTCAATTGACTTCTTTTCACGTCGAATCGCTCGATCTATGATATTTGTTGCCACGAAACTCGACGGTAGTGGGCCGCCAGTCGGTCGCCGACGTCACTCGAGTGACCGGGCCGCGAGAGCACAACACCGATATGTGGACCGCCGAAAGACGGGGTATGGACATCGCCGCCGAACGGATCGAGCGCCTCCACGAGTTGGCTCGAGCGGCGGCAGCGGATCGGGACGACGACCGGGCGCGTTACTACGTCCGACTCGCCCGTCGCGTCGCGGAGCGGAACCGGCTGACGCTGCCGCGGGAGTTCCGACGGTTCACCTGCGATCGCTGTGACGCGTACCTGCGACCGGGGACGAACGCCCGCGTTCGACTGCAGAACGGCCACGTCGTGATCACCTGTGACTGCGGGGCTCACGCGCGCTATCCGTACGAGGACTGACCGAGCGGCTGACGCGGGATTCGGCGACCGGCCGGACCCGACGTCCGGACCGTCGACGCCGGCCGATCTGTGACCCGCGTGTACACGGACCGGCGACGTGCCGATTCGAGAAGATTCAAACGGCTCGGTTCGTTAGGCTAGTCCATGGATAAACAAACGCTCAAGCAGGAAGCGCACGATCTCGACGTCACCGTCTGGGTCGGCAAGAGCGGTCTCGAGTCGGTCGTCGACGAACTCGACGACCAGCTTTCGAACGAGAAGCTCGTCAAAGTCAAGTTCCTTCGTGCCGCCCGTGCAGGCAGTTCGACCGAGGAGAAGGCGACCGACCTCGCCGACCGCGTCAACGCCGAACTGATCGACACGCGCGGGCACACGGCAGTCGTCCATCGATGAGCGTCGGCGTCGGATCGTCTCTCGTTCAGGCAGACGGCCTGGGACCGATCGGCCGCGGACTCGAGGAGTGGGGGCTCCCGTACGTCGACTCGGCCGTCGCCGCGAGCGCGGCGAGTATCATCCGGTTCGTCCTCGCCCTCGCCGTAATCTGGTTCGTCGGCCGCCTCGTCGTCATCCCGCTGATCCGGCGGGCCCTCGATCGGCGCGAGTTGGACGAACACGCCCAGAACCCGCTGTTGATGCTCACGCGCTTCGGCGTCCTCTTTTTCGGCGTCGCCGTCGCCTTCGGCTTCGCCGGCTTCGGGAACTTCCTCGTCTCCATGGCCGGGATCGCCGCGGCCGGAGCGCTCGCGATCGGACTGGCGATGCAGAACGTCATCTCGAACTTCGTCGCGGGCGTGTTCATCTACACCGACAAACCGTTCCGCATCGGCGACTGGATCGAGTGGGACGACGGCACCTACTCGGGCACCGTCGAGGACATCAGCCTTCGCGTGACCCGGGTTCGAACGTTCGACAACGAACTGCTGACCGTTCCGAACTCCAACCTCACCGACAGCGTCCTCAAGAACCCCGTCGACGGCGACAAACTCCGCCTCAAGTTCGTTTTCGGGATCGGCTACGACGACGACATCGAGGAGGCGACCCAGATCATCGTCGACGAGGCCGAACGCCACCCCGAGATCATGGACGATCCGGTACCCTCCGTCCGCCTGACGGAACTCGGCGACTCCGACGTCGGCCTCCAGTCGCGGTTCTGGATCGCGAATCCCTCGCGCGCCGACTTCGTTCGGACGCGCGGGGAGTACGTCACCGACGTCAAGGAGCGGTTCGACGAGGAAGGGATCGACATGCCCTACCCCGTCCGCACGCTCGAGGGCGGACTCCAGCTCGAGGACACGCAGTACGTCGGACAGACGGCCGAGTGACGCGCTGGCCGTTCCGACTCGATTACCCGCGTTCGACTACCGCGATTCGACCGTGGCGTTTTCCGGCGGCTCGAACTCGAACGTTTCGTCCTCGAGTCCGTCGTTGAACGAGACCGTCTCGAACCGCTCGATCATCTCGTAGCGCTCGCCGTCGGCGTTCTCGAAGACCATCCGCTCTTTCAGCGGGTAGTCGTACTCGTCGTCGACCCAGACCGTCTGCTCGACGACGTCGAGTTCGTCGGGCGCCTCGACCGTTTCGAGCGCGTAGACGTACTCGGTGCTCCCGATAAGGACCGAAATGCCGTCCGCGACCGCCTCCTCGTTCAGATCGACGTCGAGGATGTGCGTCTCGCGGTCGGCGATCTCCTCGGTGCCTCGGTACTCGAGGTCGTACCACTCGAGTTGCATTTCGGCCATCTCGGCTCGATCCGACCGCACGGCCTCGCTCTCGAACGGTTCGGCGGCCTCGTGGTGCTGGGCGAGCGACGATTCCGGATAGTACCACCACGCTCCCGACGCGTTCGAGGCGAAGACGGCTCCGTCCTGTTCTGGTTCCGTCGTCTCGAGCACTTCCTCGTAGTAGTCGACGTAGGGCCGCTCGTGGACGCGAACGGTTTCGGAAACCGTCTCGTTACCGCCGGTGATTTCGATCGTCATCTCGCCGGAGACGTCCTCGAGGTCGTCGCCGTAGACGAACGTGCTCTCGAATATCGCCTCCGGTTCGGGATCCTCCGGTTCGGGCTCGTCGCTCGCGGGCGGGGAGACTGCAACACAGCCGCCGAGGAGAACGAGGATCGCGAGCGCTCCGAGCGCAGCGACGAATCGACGAGACGCCATGGAGCGGGTAATAAGAGGGGACCGTCCTAAGCTTTTCTATCTTCCGGACGAACGAAAAGCGACCGCGCCGTCGGTTACAGCCGACCGGACTCCGGTCGCGGGTCGGAGACGACCGCTCGAGTGGGAGGCCGTCGCGGGCAGCGCGACGCGTCGACGGGCGTCTCCGACGAAGACGGCACCTGACGAGTACGACGCGCAACGCGGTCGCTCGCGGATACAAATCGGAATGAAGTATGAGTGTGGAAGCCGCGATTGCCCGGCGTTCCGGCCGGGGGAATCCCGGTTGCCTTCTCCACCCCGCGACCCGTCGAGCGACAGGTGTCCGGCGGTCCACTGCTCGCTTCCGCGCCTGATGGGCTGTCGCCGGCTAACCACGGTGGGGCGTCCCTGCGGACGGCCACCGTGGACCGCTGTCCCCGACGGACGAGGCTTCTCTGTTGGCTCCCGGGGCCCCGGCCGGTCTGACCGGACGCCCGCGGTCTTTGGTCCCCGCTAATGACCATAGCGCGGGTAGTGAGCAGGGCCAAACTGCCCGACCTATCCATCTACTCGTAGGCGGGTGGAACTTAAGGACCTTTCGCCTCGGCAATCGCACGCGGGCGTGGGGGCCACCAGCAAACAGCGGCACGGCAGTCGGCGGAGCGTCTCGAGTCCGGAGAGCGTCACAGACGGCTCGAGCACCCACAGCAGACGCACTCGAGAGCGGGATTACTCGGCCACGAGTCTTCGAAATCGATCGAAAGGACGATATTCGAGGGAACGCTCACTCGATGTCGCCGTGGTCCGCCCCACCGGACTCGCCGCGTTCCTTCGCCGACAGCGGGATCGCCAACAGGAACAACGTGCCGTAGTAGAGCGCGACGATAGTGACGACGACGGTCCCGTCGATTCCGGGGAGAGCGGCGCTCTCGAGGAACGAGTCGTCGGGGTTGAACGCCCAGATGTGGAAGACCCAGCCCACCAGCATCGCGGTTATCAGCGGGAGGTACACCCGCCGAAGCCGATGGCTGAACGCGCCGCGGTAGCTGATGTTCGTCGTCGGGTCGCGATAGTCCTCGCTCAGTTCCGCGCGCCACGCGTCGTGTTCGACGCCTTCGGACGGATCGAGCGCGTTCGCGAAGAGGTTCTCCTGGAGCACCCGGACGCGCGAGCGCCAGATGTCGTAGTCGCGAAAGCGACGCGCCTCGATGAACAGGAAGACGGTGCCCATGATGATGCCGGCGAGGATGACCGCGTGCGAGACGTCGCCGGAGAAGGCGTAGGCGACGATGGCGGACATCACCGTCACCGCCCAGTTCGTGGTGGTGTCGAGGCGGTCGCGCCAGCCGACGGTGCGTTCCACCTCACCCCGATAGAGGTGGGCCGCGACGGAGCCGAGGCCGGTGCTCTCGTCGACCATCTCGCGCCCGATCTCCTTCTGTTCCGGATCCGTCGGCTCGAAGTCGGAGCCGGTATCGGCGTCGCCGTCGCTCATACGGGAGCCAGTACGAGACCCTGACACAACCCGCTTTCACCGGTCATTGCCGGGCGACTCGATCGCTCATCGGGCCGATCCGAACGACTCTCGAAACGCCTCGAGTTCCGACTCGGTCCCGGCGACGACGAGTCGGTCGCCGCCGCCGAGCGTTCGGTCCTCGAGGTCCGTGTCCAGATCGCCGTCTCGCTCGAGGGCCACGACGGAACAGCCGGTTCGGTCGCGGATCGTCGCGGCGTCGAGACGCTCGCCACCCGATTCCGAGACCCGGACGCGACGGAGGAGGAGTCGATCACCGAACGTCACGGCGTCGCGCTCGAAGAGTCGAAGGGCGAGCATCCGTCCGGCGACGTTCGGCAGTCCAAGGGCGTAGGTCGCGCCGGCGTCGCGAAGCCGAACGACGTTCGACTCGAGGTCGGCGGCCGCGAAGATCTCGAGGTCGGGGTTGAGTTCGCGCGCGACGAGCGTCGCGAGGAGGGCGTTCTCGTCGTCGTCGAGCGCGAGGATGAGGGTGCCCGCGTCGGTGACGTCGGCTGCCGCGAGGCCGTCTTCGGTCGTCACGTCGCCGACGATATCCACCAGTTCGCCGCCCCGTTGATCGAGGACGACCGTTTCGACGTCGGCGCGCTGGAGGTCCCCGATCGCCGACGAACCGACGGTGCCGGTCCCGACCACGAGGACCGGTTCGCGCATCGGTCGGTAGTCGGAGCCGGCGGTTCCGGTCGCCTCGCGGACGGTCTCGAGCGTGTCCGCCGTTCCGGCGACCAGCAGCGTCGTGTTCTCGTCCGCGTGGACGCCCGTCGGGAGCGACCGGCAGAAGTCCCCGCGGATCCACGCGCCGAGGACCGTCGCACCGCCGGACTCGACGCGCTGGCAGGTGGCGAGCGGTTCGTCGTAGAGTTCGCTCTCCGGGTCGATCGGGTACTCGACCAGGTGGAGGTCGGTACCCAGGTCGACCGCGTTCCGTAGTTCGTCGTCGACGTCGACGACCGGGCGGACCTTGTCCCCGAGTGCCTTCCCGAGGCGGTGTTTCGGTGAAACCACTTCGTCGGCACCGGCGTAGCGAAGGTAGCGCGCTCGCGAAGGGTCGGCGACGAGCGCGAGCACTCGTGGACCGTCGTCGTGACGGGCCAGTTCGATGACCGTGCTGATGTACCCGCCCTCCGAGGCGTCCACGACGACTGCGCGGGCGTCCTCGATCCGTGCGTCCTCGAGTGCATCGTCGGTCGTCGGATCGCGGTGTAGGACGACGAGTCCGTCTTCGTGCAGCGATTGGGCTCGCTCCTCGTCCGGTTCGAGGACGACGTACTCGGTCCCGCTCGACTCGAGTTCCTCGATGAGCGACGCACAGAGCGCCGTGTAGCCGACGACGATCACGTGATCTTCGAGTTCGGCGACGTCCTCCGGCGGCGTCGGCTCGACGAACGTCTGCAGCCACGGCACCACGAACAGCGGCACGGCGACGAAGATGTAGGCGATCCCCGTCAGCTGAGTCAGGATCATCAGCGCCGTCATCTCGAGGGTTTCCCACGGCGCGTCCTGACCGTACCCCGTCGTCGTCATCGACTGGACGACGACTTCGAGGGCCTGATACCACGTCCGCGGGTCGCCCTCGAGCGTCGCCATCCCCCACTGATAGACGGCGGCGTAGACGCTCGTCAGGATCAACAACGAGCCGAGGTAGCCCGCGAGCCGAGCGGTGAGTCGTGCCACAGTTACCTGCTCCGTATGCGCGCTGTCACCCTCTCCCCGTCAGTACACGAACCGGTCTCGTTACCGTCGGTCATTCGATCACGAGGGGCTTTGCGATCGTCGGCTATCGTTCTTGGTGGGGCCAGTGCAAGGACCCGGTGTGTCGACCCTCGGGCGTCCGAAACCACTCCGTCGTCGGCCGTTGAGACGGAAACCGCCGCGATTAGCTCCGTCTATGGGATGTTCCGGTGACCGTTGACACCTCGAGTGGCGTCCCCGCCGCTCGACGGCCATTCGAGACGGACAGTCGTCGCTCGACACCCAACGTGTTTTGGCAACGATGGAAAGGCGATAGCGTACGTACGGCTGTTGTGATCCGTCTCGACGTCTCGAACGGCTCACGATCCGCTGCACTCGAGTACTCATGAGTAGTAATTGTCCGGAGTCCGATGCGACAGATACCGGGGCACCGCCGAGCGAACACTGGTCGAGCGTGTCGAAACACGTCGTCAACAGCTACGTCGAGGCCAACAACGCGCTCCTCGCCGCGATGGGCTTTTCCCGGTCGTCCGACGACGCCAGCGGGACGGTCACCGCAGCGCAACGGCCCGAGACGGTCGACCCGTCGGTCACCGAAGTCGCCTTCGGAGACGAGTCGTGGCTGATGGAGCGCTCGACCGACAGCTACGAGGACCTCGCGGTCGGCGACTACGTCCGATTCACGAAACCGATCGAGGAGACCGACGTCTCCGCGTTCGCACAGGTCTCCGGCGACACCAACCGACTCCACCTCGCGGAGTCGTTCGCCGAGCAGACCCAGTTCGGCGGCCGCATCGCCCACGGGACGCTCGTCGCCGGGACGATCAGCGCCGCGCTCGCCCGGTTCCCCGGCCTGACGATCTATCTCTCGCAGGACCTCGAGTTCCACTCGCCTGTCGAGATCGGCGAGACCGTTACCGCCACCTGCGAGATCGTCGAGGTGCTCGGCGACACCCGGTACCGACTCCACACGACGGTCGAGACCGCAGACGAGGAGACGGTGATCGACGGCGAGGCGATCGTCGTCATCAAAGCACAGCCCTAGGCGTGATCGGAAGTCCGCGGCGCCGATTCCGTTTTCGCTTCCGGTTCCGGTGAGTCGATAGCTGCGGGTCGTGTCGCTCGTCCATTTCGCCGTTTTCGAGGCCGTTACCCGTGAGCGGCGGCCGCTTCGCCCTCGTGTCGTCTTCCCAGAGCCAAAATACCTTGGAGCAATGATGATGCCCCTCCGTCTCCTTTTCGTACTCGATGAGCAGGTCAGAATCGGAGGCGAGGATCGTCGCAGTGTGTCGCTCCTGTGAATCGGTGTTCGTCTCCGAGCAGAAGCCGGACGGGACGATCAGACCCATCGGCGTCTCACAGGAGTGTACCTGCGGCGACGGCGACTTCGAGCGGATCACGCCGTCCGGAGGAAGCGAGCCGACGAACGACGGTGGCCCCGCGGTGCCGCGGCCATCGAGCTAACGTCTCGAACGGGTATCGAACGGTGACCAGTCGCTCGCTATCGGCCGGCTTTTACGACGCTTTCACGGACGACTAGCCGCGCTATCGTCGCCCACTGACACGCGCCACCGGGATTGCTGGCGTGTCGTACTCGTCTTCGGCGTTCACTCTCGTGGCAGCGGTTGCCATCACCGTGGACACCGACCGAGCAGGTCCGTCGAGTCGACCGCTCGAGGATACTGATCGATCTCGCGGAACGGCGGCGACCTCGACTCGAGGCAGTCGCCGGGTCGGCTCGAGGACGGCACCGTTCTTCGCGAGTCGCTTCCGCAACGACTCCGAACGTGATCGGCTAGCCGTTCAGTTGCTGCTTCCGATCGGTGTCGCTCTCGATAGCGTACACAGCGGCCTCGGAGAGTGCTCGGCGTTCCGCTCGAGATTTTCGGGCGCGGACCGACGCTCTGGTCACGGTTCTCGAGTACCCGACTCTCGACCCAACGTGGTTTGGAGACGAGGTAAAGCCCGAGACTGGGCTACGGAGCGTTGTGATGAACCGCCAGGAGATACAGAGAAAGACCGCTGTCAGGTGTACCGGCTGTCGCTCCATCTTCACCGCCGAAATCGAGACCGATGGGTCCGTCTTCCTCATGGGAGTCGGTGAGCAGTGCCAGTGTGGCGGTGACGACTTCCGGAGTCTCGCGTGATCGGTACCGTCCGCAACTCCCCGCTCACCTCCCGTATCCACCGATCGCCTACGAGGCGCTTCGAGCATCGCGCTTCTGGTCTGAAAACCTCCGTTCCGACGAGAGGTTTTTCGCCGATTACGGCGTATAATCGGTATGGCAACCACGTCACCGATCTACTGTCACCTGTGTAACGAGACGATGGCTCCTGGCGAAGATCTCGAGCATCACTTGGTGTACAGTCACAAGCCGCGCGAACTCGCCACGGAACTCGCATCTGAGTGGGAAGCGGAGGAACTCGGTGATGCAATGTAATTGCGTCGCGCCTGTTCGAGCCGTCCGCTGTGCTCGGTATCACGGCATCCCGAAGCCCCAACTCGTTCCTCATTTGTATTAGATTCGACGTTCCTGCTCTTGAACGGCGAACCCATCGAAGATGCCACTTTCGACGCCTCGTTTCGAATATTCGAGGTAGCTGAGAATTGAGTTGATTGTGGACAGGCGCTACAGGGTTTGAACCACGCGAACGGCTCGCTTCGCTCACGGTTTCACCGTTCGCATCGCGGTTCTCACTTCGTTCCGAACCGCGCTCCGCTCGCCGTTCTCTACTTCAAATCCTTCGCGGACATGATTTGCTCCTCACGTCCGTTCGTCGCAAAATCATGGGCGCTACAGGCCTTGAGTGGCCGGGTCGTTGCTACCTGCTTGCTTGCAGTTTTCATATTCATTGTCCGTTGATTATTTTCCAGCGTCGCGATGCTCGCTCACGCCGACTGGCGCGGTCGTAGTGCTTGTCAAGAATTTCTTCCGAGGCGTCGAGGCGGTCGGAAACGACTCCTCGAGGAACCCCGTCGTTTCGGTACTTCGTCACTCTCGCCTTCCGAACGTCGTGCGGTGACCGGCTCGAGGGACACTTGCTCATCGACGAGTGATCGATAGCCTCGCAGGTGTCGGGATCACGATCGTGCGGGCACTCCTCGCGAGTACACGGGCGGGTCCATCGGTAGACCGCATCGCGAACACAACTCCGGCTCACTCGCCCCTGCTTCGTCGTGATGAGCGGATCGCGACCGTGGTCGTCGGTGACGCTCGGTCGTGGCCCCTCAATCCAGTCCTGAACCATCCTCGCTGTCTGCTCGGTGATTCGGTTGTACCGCTCGCCTCCTTCGTCGTTTTTCAGCGGCGTCTCGCTCTCCGGGCGGTGAACGAAATCGATTCCCGGTTGACGCCCCTCGAGTTCGCAGTCCTGCAGGTCGATCGCGCGGAGTCCACCGAGACGAGCACCGGTCTCCCAGATCAGCGTCCACATGACATGATCCCTGCTCGCGTACTCGTAGCGAGAGAGATACTCGAGGACCGGCGGCACCCGCTCGGGGACGATCTTGCTGTCACTGACTTCGTCACCGATCGAGAGGTCCGGCAGCGGGACTTTCAGATACAGGTCCTCGTGAACGGCCTCCACGTCACCACAGAACCGGAGGAACGCCCGAATCGTAGTGAGGTTCGAATGCAACGTCTTCTTCGCGAGTTCGTCGTCTTTGCCGTTCGAGTAGCCGCCTTCGCGTCTCCAGACGCGGAACTCGTAGAGGTGCCGTCCGTTCAGTTCGTTCATGTTGTCGATTCCACCCTCTTCGCGGCACCACTCGACGAACGCTCGAAGATCGCTCTTGTGGCTCGTCTGAGTCCATTCGGCTGATCCGTCCTTCATCGCGTCGAGGTGCAAGTCGACGGCAGCGGACGGCGTGATCGGCTCGAGACCCTCGCTCATCGGTCACCCTCATCGGGGACTGACGGAACACGCGGCGACACGGGTCGCTCCGCACGGAACTCGTCGACCATCCGCTCTTCGCGACGCATTCGACAGGCGTTGCAGACCGACGGCCGGGTCTGATCATCGAGCGCAACGTCCGGCTTGAACCGAAGGGTCGCTTGGTCGCCGCAGTCGTAGCAGAGACCGTAGAGGCTCATCGCCCATCACCGTCCGACCAGTTCTCCGAACGATCTAGGCCGTTCATCAGATCGTCCTCACGGTCGTCGCGTTCGAACAGCCGATCCGCGATCGCCGTCTGGAGCGCAGCGCCCGACCGGTTACGCGGCTCGGTTTCCGAAACGTGGTGGTCGTCGACGTGCGCGGCCAGCTGGTCGATCACGTCGATCGTCTCGACGAGCGCCGCGTTCTGATAGCGCAGTTCCGTCGCGATCGCCTCGAGGGCCGCGGCCTGTCGTTCCATCGCGTCGGCCTGGCGCTCCTGGTCGCGATCGTCACTCATCGGCCCACCTCGGGATCGTCGCTGTAGTTACAGTATCCGGTACTCTTACCGTGGATGCGTGCTATTTCGCTCATGGTCTCACTGTTGTGGGACCGCGGACGAACCGCGCGCGCCACTTGTTGGACCAGGGGGCGCGTGCGGTCGCTGTCCGTCGGCTGTTCGTATCGACTGTACCCCGCCCTCTTAGTAGTCGGAGCCCGAATTCCGAATTCCGATAAAATCAGCTTTCGGTGATAGACTCGCTCTCGAGAACGATTTCGCGAGTATCGTCGAGTTCCGAAACGATTCCATTTCGGCGTGGGCTGTGGGCTACAGTCCACGCGCTGCGGCCGATCGGGGGCTTTTTCCCCCGTAGCGATGTGCGAATACATGCTTCCGTACCCTGATTACGGAAGCCAGGCGGGCCGGTGCTACTACACCGGGTCCGCGTTTCTGACGAGGACCCGACCGAGTAGCGGCGGGTCCGTCTGGCCTCCGTTGCACTCACCCAGTCACGGGGACTACTTAATACTAACCCAACAATCCGTGTTCTATCGAACACCGAATGCAATTTGGTCATACAAGATTCGTTATCTGTTAAATGCATGCATACGACGAACGGGTATGCGCCCGCGGGTGGAGTGGATGAACCAGACTGATAACCGGATTCTCGAGCTACTGGAGGAATCCGATTTGATCCTCTCGCCCGCAGTTGCAGCGGTTAACTTGGACTATTCGAGAAACTGGGTCTCTCGACGAATGAGTAAGCTGGAGGACGCCGGGCTCATCGAGAAAGTGGACGGGAGTTACTACCGGATCACCGAACGCGGCCGTGCGTATCTCGAGGGCGAACTCGACGCGGAGGATCTGGAAGAAAACGACTCGTCTTGAGCTATCGAACCGTCCCGAGGCGGCGTGCTGCATCGGCCGAGACGATGATATCATGTTTTCCGAGTCTCACAGATCCACCTGCCACCGCCTCGATTAAATCGGCCAACGAAGAGAGATAGTCCCAGTTTCGCTTCTCGCGTATTGTGAGCGTATCCTTCCCGGATCGTTCGACGGCTCGATTCTCGAGATACGCGTACACGAACTGCTCGCGAACGTCCGTTGGTGCGCTCGAAAGATAGCCAGGTAACGAGAGGTGCTGCTCGGCTTTCGGTCCCACTGGTGCACCGAGTACCGCGAGCACGCGACCGAGAACCGTCCCGTGTTCGGTCGGCCGTACTTCGTCCGCCCGGCCATCGCGATCGCCGACCACCTGGTAGTCGACGCCGGCCAGCTCGAGGGCGTCGAAGACGTGGCTCTCTTCGCCCCGATGGTTCAGTGCGAAGCTCGATTCGTAATTGCGTTCGGCGATCGATCCACCCGAAAAGACGTTCGCGACGAGTGTGTTGAGGGCTGTGAACTCCGGGTCCCCGAAGGAACATTCGAGCCAACCGTACTCGCGTGCCGCTTCAATCGCCCGAACTGGATCTGGTTTCGAGTTGTTGTCTACCCACGGTCGGATTCGGCCACGGGGGAGTTCTAATTGAGACGAGATTGCGCCTGATCCTTTGTTCGGGTGCTTGCTCGCGTATTCCATCACTCGTTCGTAGTCTTCGACGGACTCGAACGGATCTGCGTAAGAGGGCGTGTTGTAGGTGCGCGCGAGAGCGCGTTCGGATATCAATGCCGAAGTAGTCATATCGAGGTAGTGTTGTCGAACCGGGTTAACAATTGCTGGTTTCGCTCCGAAGCTCCGAAATCGGGCGACTCAAGCGTTTCAAGGACACACTGCAAGGATTCTATCAGACGCTGATTATCATCTATGAAACCGCTATCAGTCTCTGAGAGATTCACTATCCTCTAGATATATATGGGTCCGGTGGGCTGGTTGCTATCAGCACCAAAACCGAACGGCAGGAAGGATGACGCACGGGATGGTTGTGCAAACCCAATCCCCCTGAGCGTCACACGGTGGTATCGGGCCGCCGAGAATAAGCTTTCCGACCGTTCAGGCGGTGCGTGACAACAATGGATTTGAAAAAGTACCGCAGCAAGCTGATTGGAAGCGAAGACGAACGGGCCGTGTCCCCAGTTATCGGGGTCATCTTGATGGTTGCCATAACAGTGATTCTAGCAGCCGTGATCGCCGCGTTCGTGCTTGATATCGGCGATGACATGGGAAGTGGTTCGGTGGACGCTGCTGTGAGTTCTGACGTCAGCAACAGTAATGAGGAAGTGTCGTTAGATGTGACAACAGCTAACAACGTCGATAAGTTTGTCCTCCGTGGTGATCTCAACGAGACTCTTGACAATGAAGTAGAGCTAGATCTCAACCAAACTGGCGATACCCAGACGCTCACCAGTGGCAATGAGACAGACAAAGGTGAAGTCTTGCAAGAGAGTGGCACTGCGAACGTTATCGCAATCGACGGCGATTCAGAGAGCAACGCCGGTAGTTTCGATTGGGATTGGACCACCGACTGACATGGCAAACAACAATTAAATCACTACGGTTCCGCGTTTTTTTATCACTGAGGTAGCTAATCAGCAGAGAGATATTATAGTTAGTCCTCAAATTCCAGACTTAGACTATGAGTTGAGACCTTCCATCAACTCGAGCGTCCACTCTCCTTCGCCGACGTGTCGGATGTGAATGTGATGGTCGCCCTCGAGTTCGCCGTTTTTATCGATTAATCCCTCAACGCGCATGTCGTCTTTCGGGAGCGTGATCCCGACGGAGTCGTTGTCCAACTGCCGAATTTTATTCAGTGCCATATCTCGGTGCGCGACCCCACTTCTCATAAAACTTGGTGAACCTCTGGATAACCAAGGTATTCCGGCGGTATTCCTAAGTGTTTTGTCAGAACGGGGAAAGCGGGCGTGCGTATGGCACTTAGCCTACCGCAGAACATGGTTCCCGACACGGTACGTCGGGAGGACGGAATCGACCTGACAGACAGCCTTCTCGCGCCGCTGTTCGTGCTCGCGAGTATCTCGGTCGGCGCGGTCGGAACGCTCGAGTTCTTCGCGCCGTTCAATATGTCGCTCGCTGAACCGCTTTACTCGGCCCACGGGACAGAGATCACCTACGCGTTCATCATGAGCATGGGTATCCTCGTGATCGCTTGGTTGACCAACGAGAGCACGCCGGAGGACTGGACCGACGTGGAAACCGTCGTCGTGCTCCTGGCGGTCATCCTCAACATCCTGAGCAGCCTCGTTCCGGCCATCTCGGTGACGCTCGAGTCGATGTGGTACGTCGGCTGGTTCACTGTGATCCTGAACGCGGCCGCGTTCTACGTTATCGCCTACAAATAACACATAGAGGACTTCACAATGCAATTTTCGAAACTCACGGCGGCGGTAGTTGCACTGGCACTGATTTCGGTCTCGATCGTCGGCTCGGCCGGGATCGGCGCGGCCTCGATCGCGGTTACCGACATGGCGAACGAACCGGTTGTGTTCGACGATTCGGCGAACGTGACGGTTGAAGTTGACTGGATGGATGACGCGGACTCGAGCGCGACGGCGGACGTGACGATTTACGGCGAGTCTGCCTACCAGATCGACGGCGACGATGTGACCGACTCGCATCTTGATTCGGAAACGCTGAACGAAACGGTCGCCGAGTTCGACGACTCGAACGTCTCGAACGACACGACGTTCGACGTTGAGCTCGACCAGTCCGCGACGACGGTAACGGTGGGGTCGGCTGACATCGCGGACGATGGGACGGTTGACCTGTCCGACCACACGTCTGATACGCTGACGGCCGACGACACGATTCTGTCCGTGACTGCGACGGCGGATTCGGTGGTGTCCGATTCGATGACGGCGGATCCGGGCAACACGACGGACGCTGAATACACGGACGCTGACGGGCTTGTCGACGGCGATGAGTACCGAGTGATCGTCTCGGCCGACGACACGGAAGCGGATTCCGTCACGGTCGATGACGGATCAGTCGGTGGTATCTTCGGCGGCTCGGACGGCTCGCCTGGCTTCGGCGCTGCGGTCGCGATCGCGGCGATCGCGGTGGCCTGCGTCGTCGCTCGAGTCCGATCGGGAGGTGAATGATGTCGTCGGCAGAAGACAGCAGCCCACAGCCCACGGCCCACGAGGTCGTCCCCGGCTGCTCGCTCGACCGGCGGACGTTCCTCCAGGGGACGGCCGCGGCCGCGGCGATCGCGGCGGGCGGGGTGGCGGCCTCGAGCACGGCGGCAGCTACGGACGACCCCACGAACCCGGACTACTACGACCAGTCCTTTGAGGAGCAAAACGTTGCTCCTGACACCGTTGGCTTCCTGTTCGGGAAGGTCTTCGGTTCGGGAGATACGAACGACGAACCGAACTCAGACGAAATCGCACTTTACTCGGCACTCATAACGGCCCGAGAATGGTGGAACAACGCCTACGCGACGATGCTCGATAATCGTCTCACGGACCTGCAAATGGCCGCCCACTCCAACGGACGGGCGGCGATCGCTGATGCGTGGGAAGATGGCGCGAGTTCAAGCGAAGCTAACGATTACGTGTTTGACGCAGTAGAAAACACGTTCTCGGTTCCGTACGGAAACACGCTCGAGGTCGCCGGAACCGTCCTTGAGCAGATCAGCTACGTGTCCGAAGTGGCTCAAGCGTCCAGCGAGATTGACGACCGCTTCGTCACGCATACGATCCTCAATAGCGACTACTCGGGCTCTGGCGCGATCGTCGAGGAGGAAACGAACATCACACCCGGAATCAACACCAGTGACGTTACGCTTCCAAACGGCGAAACCAAAGAGGTCCGCTCTCCGGTGATCTACCAAGAGTGGGATGACGGCGATAGCGTGTCGTTCCAACTCGACGGAGACCTCCTCGACAGCTACAGTTACACTGACGAACTGTTCAACCTGACCACCCAAAACGACGAAACCGCTGATGCCCGTGGTCTGTTCCAGTCGATGGCTGTCCCGGATGAAGAACTCGAGTCCGAGGCGATATTCGATCTCCGCGAAGTGATGGAACAACTCGAGGAGATCGAGGACCAGATGCAGGAGGTCAAAGGAAACTACGATCTGAGCCTCGTCGACGACATCTACGCTGCGCTGGATGACGGACTGATCGAACCGTCGGACGTCCGTGGCGTCTACGGACTCACCGAACACCTGAGCGGGTCCACTGATGCGACCTCGGACCGCTACCGAATGGCGCTGCTGAACTCGCTCGGACTCGACCGACAGGACCTCTCCGAGGTCTCATCGATGACGGCCGAGTACGACGGGTTCACTGACCGCGAGATGGTCCGCGACTCCGACACTGGCGAACTCGAGCGCGTCGAACTGCTCGATGAGCAGACCGTCGAACTGGAAGGCCAGCTATTCGGCGACCTCTCCGGCTCGCTCTCACCTGACTCAACGTACCAGTGCAACCCGCTCATGTTCACTGCTGAACTCGGCGGGTCGATCGTCTGCCGACAGGCCATGTCTGGAAACACGGTCTGGACGCAGGGCGAGACTGTCTCCGCCGGGGCCATCCCGATCAACATCGACTCGAAAGCCTACGAGGACGGAGAACTGTGGTACTACGTCCCCGAATTCGAAGCGTCAGAAGTTGTCGCACTCGATATGGATACGGGCGACGAACTCTGGCGAAACGATCTCGCTCCCGACGACGTTAACGGCGCGTACAAGTCTGGAAGCACGCTCTACGTGGCCGCGAGCGGCTCCTATTCCTCGTTCGACGTATCGGAAAACAGCGTCAGTCAGAACTGGTCGAGCGACTCTGGCAGTTCGGATTACGTCCAGGTATCCGAGTCAGCCGGGATCGGCGTTGCGTCGGTCGATGACACCGATTTCGAGGTGTTCGACACCGAGACTGGCGACGTGCTCCACACTGAGACCAGAGGCAGTGATAGCGTCTACGCTATCGAACTGTTCAACGACGGAGAGTCGCTCATCTTCCACGACCAAAGCGGCAACTACACCCGTTACGACCTCTCTGACCCGTCTTCGCCGTCGGAGGACTGGAGTGTTGACCTCAACGGATACAGCGACGATATAGTCTATGTCCCCGAACGGAACGAGATCGTCGCGACCGAAGACACTGGCGGGCCGGTGATCGGTCTCGACGCCGAGGACGGCTCGACAACGTTCTCGTATGACTTCGGCGAGCGCATTTACTCGATCGACATTGCCGGACAGGGGCGATACGTCGCTATCGCTGGGAGACTCGATGAGGAACTCCACGTCTACGATCTCGAAGAAAACGAAGTGGTCGCTATAGAGGAGAACACTGGCGATAACGCTCGAGTCGTATCCTCTTCGATCCCCGAATACGACGACGTATTCCGTGGCACGTTCTTCGACGCCCCGTCCGGCGACGAATACGAACTGGTAAACGGCGAACTACAGATCCAGAAACTAACCACGTCGGACGGCGAGGAACTCGAGGACGACTACGAAGCCGAATGGGACCGACCCGAGTACGATGAAGTCGATATGGAGCCGTTCAGCGAGTACCTCGATGAGGTCTCGACGAAACACGCTGACGCTGTTGCAGCCGGCGAGGAAGACGACGATAGCGATAGCGAAGTCAGTGTAGGGATTAGCAACCCCTTCTCAGACTTAGGCGTTGATTCGGGGATGCTCGGTCTCGGTCTCATCGGCGTCGTCGTGCTGGCGGTGATCGGTATCGTGACCGACGTAATTCCTGGACTGGGTAACTGACCATGAAACGGATTTTGATTTTTGCCACGACGGTAGCCCTGCTTGCAGCGATGGGCATGGGCATGGGCATGGGCAGCGCGATCGCCGCGCAAGAGAACACGACGAACTCGAGCGACCAGGCCGACGGTGAGCTCGAGGGCGCGAACGAGTCGGCGGTCTCGCCGAACGAGGACTTCGTTCGAGAAATCGACTCAGATACGAGAATCGTCGATTGGTCGTACAACCCCGGAATGTTCGAAATCGTCATCGAAGCCGACGAGGGAACCCGGGTTTCGGTCACCGAAGCGGGTGACTTCGAGGAAGGTGCAGGTTCGTTCAACTACGAAGAATTCGACGTTGAGGAAGGAAACAACACGATCACCATGCCGGTCACCGACCGGCAGGGGGCGGGCGTCGCGATCGCGACGAGACGGTCACTCGAACAGGGCGGCGGCGCGACCCTCAGCATCGGGCAGGTCGAACAAAACCCGTTCCGTCACTTCGGCGGTGAAAGCGGGCTGTTCTCCGGCGTCTTAATGACGGTCGGTATGGCCGGGGGCGGCTCGTGGTACGTGATTCGATCCGAGGAAAGCGGAGTAATCGAGGCATGAGCGACACGAGCAACACCTTCGGTGGATGGGCCGATCGGCTCACCCACATCGCCGCGGAAGGGCAGTTGATCGTTCTCGGTCTCGCGGTCTCGCTTGGTGCCGCGTTGATCTGGATTCGGCCGTCTCTCCCCGGCGTTCCGCCGATTGTCTTCGGCTGGTTCGCAGCGCTGTTGCTTCTTGGGCCGCCGCTGCTCGGTCTGTTCGTCACGGGAGCGCGAGCGCTCCGGCAGCGCCGAATGGTCGAAGTCTACCACATCAACGGTGTCAGCGACGTGAGGAAGAAATATTACGTCGAGCCGGCCGTGTGGGGTAAGAAGACCGTCGAGGGGCCGTCTCCGTACAGCGTGAACGACGGGGAGTCGTTCGAGGTGCGCGAGTTCGACTGGCACGAAGACCAGGGCGAGCACGGCACGCTGATCGTTCGCGGCTGTTACTTCAGCCAGATGGCCGACTCGAAACTCGTCACGACGAAAGCCATGCTCGAGGACATCCACGGCGACCTCGTTGACGCGTTTCTCGAGTACAACCGACTCCGGGGCCGAATCTCGAAGATGGGGCTCCAGATTCAGGGCGACGTGATCAACGAGGAAGCAGAGGCCGACGAGCGCGGTCTGATGAACCCGCGCACGTCCGTAAAGGATCGGTTCGAATCGGCGAAAGACGACGCTGAGGAAGCCGACACGGACGAGATTAAGGACATCACCGAGTACGTCGAGGACTACAGCGACGAGCACGGAATCAACACGGTCGGCGGACCACCGCAGACGCGCGCACAGGCCACAGAACAGTCCGCTGCAACCGATGGAGGAACAGACCAATGATGGAATCACTCCCGCAGTTAGTGATGGTTTCAGCGTTCGCCGGAATCGGAACGGTCGCGATCGCGTCGGCGTGGGTGATCGCTGAGTTAGAAAAGGAGGTTTCGAACGATGAGTGACGAGCAAGAAAACTACAACGTCGGCGGATTCCGCGAGTATCAGGACGGCAAGATGAAGCGCAATCCCGACGAGGTGCTCGAGCACACGGGATTCGTTCGTGACGAGCAGATCGACCGACAGATGACCGTTCGAGCGCTCCACCACGACCCGGACCGCTGGCAAGGGAAGGCCGCAGCGACGTACATGGACGTCGGAAAGAACCGGCGGATCGTTCAGGGCGAAGGTAGCCACACGGCGCGTGAGGCGCTCGAGAACGGCGATACGCTGACCTTGAAGCACTATCTCGGCGACCCGTCGCAGGAGGCGAGCCTGTCGGGTATCAAAGCGATCACCCGGCTACAGGAGATCGTCGCCGGGCCTGCTCCAGTGATCGTGATCCTGGGCGAGATGGGAGCGGGGAAAACGAACCTCGCGTGCCTGATTGCGCAGCTGCGGGATCGGTGGGTCGACGGCGATCTCAAAGTAGCGTCGAACATCCGCACGCTGCCGCGTAACGACGACTGGGTGACCCACTCCGGCGATGTCGAGGACGGCTGGATTCCGCACTACCCGCTCCTCGAGGAGTGGGTCGAGAAGGACGGCGATCCAGTCGAGAACGCACAACAGCCGAAACTGTTCATCGGAGACGAGTTCTCGACGAACGCGAGCGGGACCGGCGAGGACGGCCAGAAAGTTCGGAAACTGATGGGTCCGCTGGTGTTCAAGATCCGCAAGTACAACGGCGCGCTGATCTACATCGGCCACGACGAATCGTCGATACATCCGCTCCTCTGGCGCGTCGGAACGATCCTGAAAAAGCCGGATCGGAACGACCAGGGGAAGGCGATCCAAGCGGAGCGAATCAGCGGCGGGAAACTGCAGGACGTTGATCCGCGGCCGTTCACCGGGATTCCTCCGGCAGACTGGGAACCGCACACGAACGACGAAGCCGACTGGTCGTGGAACGCTCCCTCGAGCGACGACGACGAGCCGGCGATCGGCGAAGACGAGGTGAAACAGGTGGCCGCCTGGACGATGGAAGCGTGCCGAGAACAGGGAATGTCGGCCCGCGAAACCTCCGAATTCGTGCCGTATAGCCACGCTACCGTCTCAAACTGGTGGAAAGAGATCGATGAAGGCGGCCAGAAGCGAGAATGGGTTGACACCGTAGAGAGCGTGATCGCATGACGGCGGCGGGTTGTAAACCTGTAAACCGAAACCAGCCCCCCTTTAGTAGATGTCAAGCCCATAGCCCACCGCTCGCTCCCGGGGGGAGCGAAGCGACCGATGGGCGGAGCGTTTCACGAGCAGCGGAGGAGTATATATTACCACGCGTGGAGCGCGTGCAAACTCTAAGCAAACAGACATTTTTTAGATGTCGATTTCGAAAAAATCGCGTCGCGCGTGATGGGGGTCGATCGGCGTGACCGTCGCGCTCCGGTATCTGATCGATGTGGCTCGATTCACCGCTGTCGACCTGGCCCACGAGTTGCGGCGAGACTACGAACGCGGCGTGTTCCCTCGAGAGACGCTGGCCGTGATCGGTGGCACGAGCGCGATCGCCGTCGCCGCGATCGCGAAGGGCGCGTACGGGCTGGGATTGTCCGGTCTGCTCTTCGCCGGGTTCTTCACGTGGTCGACGGCTCGAGCCGATCGGCGCTGGCGTGACGAACGGAGGGACGATCCGTGAGGCTCCGTCGCCGACTCTCACGACACTCGGCAGACGTAGTTATCGGCGTGCTGCTCGCAGTCGTCTCGTCCGGTCTGTGGGAGCTTCCAGCGATCCTGCTCGCGATTAAACTGAACGTATTCGCGGTTCCGCTGGCGCTGGCGGGAGTCTTCGGATTCCCGTTATGGACGTGGTACGTTATTTCCCTCATGTGGACGTCTCAACTGTTGTACTACACGGGAACCGACATTCCCGAAACGATCGAACGAGTTCGTGAGTGGGTCCCGGTGTCCGTCCCGATCGGGGCGGAGGCCCATTCCATCGAGGAAGCCCATGAACCGAAGTAAGCGAGCGAATCACTTCGGAACGGCGTGTGAGAAACGGATGGCGAAGAAACGACGGTTCACGCTCGAGCGGGCGTCATGGCACGATGCACGGTTTGAGAACGGAACGCCGGTGGAAATCAAGAGCACGATGCTCGAGCACAGCGACGGCCAGCCGGGGAATTTCAAGGTCTACAGGGAATACCACGAGAAACTCCGGCGAGCGGACGGCTGGTACTGTTTCGTCGTCTACCGGCCACACGGTCGCTCCGGCTGCACGATCGTCAAGGATACGATGATGAAATCGGCGTCGTTGCCCATGCTAAAATGGCATGGTGGCGGCGATCACCGTGGAACTGAGCAGGCAAAAATAGCAATCTCAGACGTTTTCTGACTGGTCTTTCTGACCGAAATCGGACACACGAGCCACCACTTTTTCGACAGCGATCACCACCAGGACGAACACTGCCAGAGGGAAAAACAGGAGAAATTCAGGGTCTCGGTAGATCGCAATTGCGAGGTAAACCGACATCACTACCGACAGAGCAAACATCCCGTGAGGGAGGTACTCGACGTACCACGGGTAATCTGGTGGGAGATAGTGAGCGATCATTTCTGGTCCCCAAAATTGGACAGTCTACCGGCCACCTCGAACGTGATTGCTCCCGCGACAAATCCGATCGGATAGAACCAGTCTGTTCCGGCAGTCGTCGCGATCGCGGCGCCACCGAAGTAACCGACGGTCATGATGCCGCCCATCGCCCATACTCGCCAGTACAGCAGGCAACCGAGCACAAAGTCGGCTGTTGACAGCCCTGGACCCGGTCCCTCGCGAATATAGTCCTTCATGTGCCGGTCTCCTTGCTGACGTACTTGAATCCGCGAGTGGTCGGCTCGGCGGGGTTCGGGCGATCGTCGCGCTCGAGTCCGGCGAGTTCGCGGGCGTGTTCGAGGTCGTCGGCCTCCTCGAGCAGTTGGGCGATCGACTTGCGAACAATGGTCGGCATTCGCGCGCGGACTTCGTACAGTTCGATCGCCTTCTCCTCGAGTTCGCGGCGACTCTCTCGCTCGGCCTCTCTGAGTAGATCGTCGATAGTCATCGTCACATGTCCCCCTTCGTCGTGACCGCAACCGAGGTCTCGACATCGAAGCTGACAGCTCGAGTCGAGAGCGTCTCGGCGATCTCCCGGCGCTGTTCGCGAGTGAGGTCGTCGCGCTCGAGGACGCGTGTAGCTGCGGAGACAAGCTGGTCGACATCTTCGCAAGCGAACGCGACCGCGTTGCTCCGGTTGCAGTCGTAGAACCGGGAAGCTTTCTGGATAGCGTCGAATCGCCATTCGTTACCGTCGTCGGTCCGGATTCGAACCGATCCGGGCGTCTCTGAGTGAGACATGGCCGTGAACACAACCCGCCTATCCTAGTTTTTTCGGTTCACTCAAACGGTCTCAGTTTATAAAGAGGGGTCGTGATCCGGCGTGATCGGCGCGATGGCCGTGACGATCTCGTGGGCTATGGGCGGAATATGAACACGGCCGGTACTCGGTTCGTGTTCATATCGGGGAAATCGATCTTCACGACGTCCAACCGCAAGGGGAGGGAGAGGAGAGAAGGGAAAGTCTGAATTATTCAGAGATGTTTTGCCGGATTAGATCTCCTTTTCGGACTTTGTCGTCTTCCTTTTCTTCAGGTCCTTCAGCAATTTCCCGGGTTACTCTTTTCGTTCCTGATGAAGTTACATGGGCCAACCCCGTTTTCTTTTTAATTGTCTCTGCAGATTTCATGACTGTTATTGATTCCTGCACATGCTTAGCTTGTACTTTAGCTTTCACATGCTCAACATTACCGAGTGCTTCACCGGTATCTGGATCCTCAATAACATCTCCAACAGAATAGACAATGAATTCCATTCCTTCTTCAACGCCGTCCTCCTCTCCAACATTTGCGACGATTTCGTATTCATTGAGGATATCAGCAACCTTTCCCTCTATCATAATTTACCCCTCTTTTCCATAGAACAGTCGCTGTAACTCCCTTTGAGTCTCTTCCAATTCATCTTGGCTAATCTCTTCTATTTCTTCAGGCGTTATTATGTCTACGGTGACTCTTCTATCAAGAAGGTTGTTATTCCGAATTTCAATGATCTCTTCTTGGTCTGTTCGCACTTCCCATCTAATGATCTTAAGTTCAGTTGTTCTCTTCTGTGCTAACGAAACCTCTGCAATAGCAACCCTTTCACTAACCTCCTCAATTTCTTCTCCTGATGGCTGCGTTCCGATTCTCACTACTTCAAACTTCATTCCCCTCTTTAGATCGGGGCCCCTTTCTTCTGATTTCACATATAGTGTATCATTTTCAAACCGAACTACCTTCATCTCTGTATCATCATATTTACTAGTGTATTTCTTTGTAGAAACGATTTCATTCATGACTTGAAGAACGTACTCAAATGGTGAAGATGACTTGAGTACTAGTCCTTGTTCGATCACATTAGAAAGTTCATCAAACGTTCTAATTGATGTGCTCTCACTTTCAATCTGAGTTAACAGTGCATATGCTCTATCTGACTCGTTTTGAGCTATCTCTAGAATTTCTCTAAAATGGTGTTCACTAGATCGACCACGACTTCCGAGCTCCATTTGTACATCTCTGAATTTCAGTTTCAGAGTTTCGAATTCCAGGAACAATATAGCTGACAAGAATGCTGCTAATATAAGTCCAAGCGTAACATTCCCAGAATAATCTTGAGTAACTGCAAGAGCAATACTGACAGCAGAAACAACGCACAGCAGAATATA
This sequence comes from Natronorubrum halobium, assembly GCF_051351675.1. Taxonomy (NCBI): domain Archaea; kingdom Methanobacteriati; phylum Methanobacteriota; class Halobacteria; order Halobacteriales; family Natrialbaceae; genus Natronorubrum; species Natronorubrum halobium. The sequence goes on along the minus strand of NZ_CP195595.1, from coordinate 2,166,554 downwards.
CCCGGCTAAATTACCTACATTTTCTCTATTAACTTTCTCAATCATATTAGATGGACCCGACTTCTGGATATATGCGGATACAAGAGTGAAGCGTTATTATCTTTTGATATTTGATTGCCCCGGTGAGAGTGAAGGTAAAATCTCTGGCAGTAACCCCCGTTTCATGTGCTTCAACTGGAGATCTACGTTCGGAGACGAGGCAGGGCGTTGTAATTTTTTGGCTCAGTCCCCTTGGGGACACCCGCCAAGGGGGCTTTCGCGCGAAGCGCGAAACGACCCCGCAGGCCCTGCGGTGCGATCGCGGTGCCGACCCCGCCCTCGAGGGTTCAAATACAACCGAAGTTGCGAAAATCAGCCGCTAATGAAGTTCTGATTGTCTAAATGAAGCAAAGGGGTAGCGTTGCCACTACTCGGGCCGGTTCACCGATCAGCGACAGCGCCGACAAATCCGGTTTCGCTCCCGCCGCCGGGAGTCTTCCAGGTCAGCTCGGCGCCGCGGAGAACCGTCGGATCGTTGCCCGACTTCGACCATTTCTCGAGGGCTTCGGCGGCGATCGCCTCGACAGTCTCGAAGCTATCGAACTTCAGTCGCGAGAGAATCGTATCGACCCGCATTCGTCGGGGGTCGCCGTTCTCGTCGAACTCGAGGTCGGCACCGTTCTCTGCAAGCCACTTCTGAAACGGCGAGGACTCCGCAACGTGGTCCGCCAGTCCCATCAGGTGCTGCATCCGATCGGCGTAACTCTCGATCGCGTACTCGGCGGACTCGACGAGTGCGCGGAGTTCCTCCCGATACTTTCGAGCACGGAACGACACGTCGCCCTGGTCGAGCTCGAGGACGTCGCCAAGATCCTGGATTGCCCGATAGATCGTCGCGGGGTGCTTCCCCAGTTCGTCGGCGAGACCGTCGACCGTCGATCCACCGTCGGTCGCAACCCGCTCTGTCACGTTGCGAGCAGTCTCGCCCATGTCTCGGAGCGTCGTCATCAACAGGTGATCCGTCTTCGCCTCGAGGCGCGGCGTGGGGTCCTCGTAGAGTTCCACAGGCTGCTCTCGAGCCACCGCGTCGAAATGATCGTCAGCGATGTAGACGCCGTTCCCATCGGGACCGAGCGGGATGTCTTCCCAATGGAGCGCGTTCAACAGCGTCTCCTCGATTTGCTCGGTCACCGCGTGGCGATCGGCCCATGCCCATGCCTCGCGGTCGTTCATCGACTTGTTTACCAGCACCTCCACCTTCGGGTGGTAGGACGGGTGATCTTTCGAAACCGCGTCCGGGTCCTTTAGCTGGTAGATCTCGAACTTCCGTCCGTAGGTGTGACCCGGCAGCAGCTTACTGGCCGACGCCGGATTCAAAAACAGCCGATTCTGGTGGTTGATCGTCTCCTCGTTGTCGATGTGGAGTTCCGCCTTCACGCCCTTGAGGTCGGACAAATAGAGCGCGACCTTCTGGAGCACACCGGCCGACGAGAGCTTTTCCGCCCACTCGCGTCGAATCCGGACGTACCGCTCGTACGCCCACATTCGGCTCGCTGAGTGCGGTTCCGTCCGGAAATACTCGGGATGAACTCGCTCGTTCGCGTGTTCGAACACCGCCGCGTAGAACTCCGGCAGCAACTCGAGCCCGCGTTCGGCTTCGACGTTGCTCGTGTGGAACTCGACGTCGACGCCGTCGACCTCGCCGATCTGATTCTCCCACGGGAGCTGAATCGGGTCGCCGGTTTCCCAGTGGCGCATGTTCGGAAACCGCGGCGAAATGTTGTACGACGCCTTCCGTTCACCGCGCCCACGGCCCACGATATCCCATTCGTACAGCCGTTCCGCGTTGATCCCGTCCGACAGTCGCGGCGCGAATCCGGATTTACTGTACCGCACCTCGAGGTGCCAGGGCTCGCCGCCGATCTCGACGTCCAGTTCCAGGTATCCCTCGAACGGCGGGCCGAGCATCACCGACGACAGCGCATCGTACGGACCGCGACCCCAGTCGGGCCACTTCCAGCGGCCTTCGATCTCGTGCGGCGTCGTCTCGACTTGCGTCATCGTCCTCCGCTCGCGGCGAAGTCCGCGAGCGTGGCAGCAGACTCATCGTCGGCGTCGGCTTCCGCCTCGATCGGGATGGTCGACGGGTCCGGATGGTGAACGATCTCGACGTCCTCGAGGTCAGCGATGATCGCGTTCGCGAGCAACCGACGGTGACACCAGCGAGCGTCTTTCTCCCAGCAGACGAGCCAAATATCGCGTTCGCGAGCGCGGTCGGCCAGCTCGTCGATCACAGTCTGTGGCCCCTTCCGCTCGAGGGACTCGAGATAGCGGCGTTCGTAGTCGACGGAGTTCCATGCGACCGCAGCCGGATTCGACTCACCGTTTTCCTCGGCTGCCGACTCGACGGTCTTGTACGCGTTTAGCAGGTCTTCGGGTGGCGCAACCGCCGGGATATTCCGATCGGTGAGGCGCTTCACGAATTCCTGTGGGTACCGAACGACGCCGAAGACGTCATCCTCGTCGGCAGGGTCGTGACTCGAGAGTCCGCCGAAGTACGACGTGTAGACCGTCATCGCGACCACCCCACAGTCTCGGCCGGATCGACACCGGCCGGGTTCATCACGTGCGACCACGCGAGTTTCGCGACCTCCTGTTCGGAACGCGACCCGCCGACGTCGTACCACCGTCCGGACAGCAACTCGTCGACGATCGTCGCCGGGACGATCGCTCGCGCGACCTGGGGCAGCCCCGGTCGCGGCAGATAGACCACGAGCAGGTACATCCCACCCGCCTCGAGCAACTGCTCGTGAGCGCTGCGTTTGACGTAGAACCGGCCTCGAGTCGATCGGCTGCCGTTGCTTGTTTTGATTTGACAGCCTTTGATCTCGACTGGCGTCTCAGGTTCGACGAGAACGATGCCGTAGAACGGCAGCGATCGGCTCGCTTCGAGGACGGCCGTCGTTCGCGCGTCGTGCCAGGTGGCCGTGCGATCGCCGACGTACTCCAGGGCGTCGATCACCTGCACGATCTCCGCCTCGAGGGCGTCACCGCTGGCCTTCGGACTCTCGAGTTCGGACGTCCGCGAACTCATCGCGAATCACCGTTCTCAGGCACAGCACCCGGCGATTGTTGCCAACTCCTAGCGAATTTATTATCGTTTACTGAGTCCCTTGAACTGGACTCAGAGGTATCCTGCACCACCACTATCAGAACCGCCAAATGAGTCCGAATTCCATAGAGCAGTTCGCAGATCTGCTCCGTGTCAGGGTCTTCTACCCTGACATTCCTGACCTCAGTACCGCTATTGACACTGCCGTCGATTCGAACTCCTTTCTTCTTAAGCGCACGGTGAACGTCCGCATCGGTAGCCTGATGGGCTGGATGGGCTATGGGCGTTCGACTCTCGACGTTGTACAGCTGACTCGCCGGGACGAACTCAGACATCGGCCTCACCTCCGTGGTGACCGAGTGCCATCTCCGGATCGGGAATGCCGACGTCGACACCAGCTGCGGATCCGCGGGTCAGTCGTCGATACGAATCACACTCTCCGCAGCGGTGGGCGCGGTCGCTGTTGTCGCCGTAGACGCGGCAGAAACGGTCCGAAACGTAGGCTCCGCAGTGTCCGCACGTCGTCGAGGTATCGGTCGACGGCCACGGAGCGACCGTCACGCCGACCACCCCCCGTTTGCGAAGAGATTCGCATGACGTGACGGGGACGCAACCCGTTCCCCGTTTGGATCAGATTTAGCTCCCCTGCTCTCGAATGAAGAAAACGACGAAATCGAGGCTTTCGATACCTCTATTCCATGGTTAGAATTAGTCGAGAATCGGGCCGTCTGTGAGTGGGCGCTACAGGCCTTGAGTGGCCGGGTCGTTGCTACCTGCTTGCTTGCAGTTTTCATATTCATTGTCCGTTGATTATTTTCCAGCGTCGCGATGCTCGCTCACGCCGACTGGCGCGGTCGTAGTGCTTGTCAAGAATTTCTTCCGAGGCGTCGAGGCGGTCGGAAACGACTCCTCGAGGAACCCCGTCGTTTCGGTACTTCGTCACTCTCGCCTTCCGAACGTCGTGCGGTGACCGGCTCGAGGGACACTTGCTCATCGACGAGTGATCGATAGCCTCGCAGGTGTCGGGATCACGATCGTGCGGGCACTCCTCGCGAGTACACGGGCGGGTCCATCGGTAGACCGCATCGCGAACACAACTCCGGCTCACTCGCCCCTGCTTCGTCGTGATGAGCGGATCGCGACCGTGGTCGTCGGTGACGCTCGGTCGTGGCCCCTCAATCCAGTCCTGAACCATCCTCGCTGTCTGCTCGGTGATTCGGTTGTACCGCTCGCCTCCTTCGTCGTTTTTCAGCGGCGTCTCGCTCTCCGGGCGGTGAACGAAATCGATTCCCGGTTGACGCCCCTCGAGTTCGCAGTCCTGCAGGTCGATCGCGCGGAGTCCACCGAGACGAGCACCGGTCTCCCAGATCAGCGTCCACATGACATGATCCCTGCTCGCGTACTCGTAGCGAGAGAGATACTCGAGGACCGGCGGCACCCGCTCGGGGACGATCTTGCTGTCACTGACTTCGTCACCGATCGAGAGGTCCGGCAGCGGGACTTTCAGATACAGGTCCTCGTGAACGGCCTCCACGTCACCACAGAACCGGAGGAACGCCCGAATCGTAGTGAGGTTCGAATGCAACGTCTTCTTCGCGAGTTCGTCGTCTTTGCCGTTCGAGTAGCCGCCTTCGCGTCTCCAGACGCGGAACTCGTAGAGGTGCCGTCCGTTCAGTTCGTTCATGTTGTCGATTCCACCCTCTTCGCGGCACCACTCGACGAACGCTCGAAGATCGCTCTTGTGGCTCGTCTGAGTCCATTCGGCTGATCCGTCCTTCATCGCGTCGAGGTGCAAGTCGACGGCAGCGGACGGCGTGATCGGCTCGAGACCCTCGCTCATCGGTCACCCTCATCGGGGACTGACGGAACACGCGGCGACACGGGTCGCTCCGCACGGAACTCGTCGACCATCCGCTCTTCGCGACGCATTCGACAGGCGTTGCAGACCGACGGCCGGGTCTGATCATCGAGCGCAACGTCCGGCTTGAACCGAAGGGTCGCTTGGTCGCCGCAGTCGTAGCAGAGACCGTAGAGGCTCATCGCCCATCACCGTCCGACCAGTTCTCCGAACGATCTAGGCCGTTCATCAGATCGTCCTCACGGTCGTCGCGTTCGAACAGCCGATCCGCGATCGCCGTCTGGAGCGCAGCGCCCGACCGGTTACGCGGCTCGGTTTCCGAAACGTGGTGGTCGTCGACGTGCGCGGCCAGCTGGTCGATCACGTCGATCGTCTCGACGAGCGCCGCGTTCTGATAGCGCAGTTCCGTCGCGATCGCCTCGAGGGCCGCGGCCTGTCGTTCCATCGCGTCGGCCTGGCGCTCCTGGTCGCGATCGTCACTCATCGGCCCACCTCGGGATCGTCGCTGTAGTTACAGTATCCGGTACTCTTACCGTGGATGCGTGCTATTTCGCTCATGGTCTCACTGTTGTGGGACCGCGGACGAACCGCGCGCGCCACTTGTTGGACCAGGGGGCGCGTGCGGTCGCTGTCCGTCGGCTGTTCGTATCGACTGTACCCCGCCCTCTTAGTAGTCGGAGCCCGAATTCCGAATTCCGATAAAATCAGCTTTCGGTGATAGACTCGCTCTCGAGAACGATTTCGCGAGTATCGTCGAGTTCCGAAACGATTCCATTTCGGCGTGGGCTGTGGGCTACAGTCCACGCGCTGCGGCCGATCGGGGGCTTTTTCCCCCGTAGCGATGTGCGAATACATGCTTCCGTACCCTGATTACGGAAGCCAGGCGGGCCGGTGCTACTACACCGGGTCCGCGTTTCTGACGAGGACCCGACCGAGTAGCGGCGGGTCCGTCTGGCCTCCGTTGCACTCACCCAGTCACGGGGACTACTTAATACTAACCCAACAATCCGTGTTCTATCGAACACCGAATGCAATTTGGTCATACAAGATTCGTTATCTGTTAAATGCATGCATACGACGAACGGGTATGCGCCCGCGGGTGGAGTGGATGAACCAGACTGATAACCGGATTCTCGAGCTACTGGAGGAATCCGATTTGATCCTCTCGCCCGCAGTTGCAGCGGTTAACTTGGACTATTCGAGAAACTGGGTCTCTCGACGAATGAGTAAGCTGGAGGACGCCGGGCTCATCGAGAAAGTGGACGGGAGTTACTACCGGATCACCGAACGCGGCCGTGCGTATCTCGAGGGCGAACTCGACGCGGAGGATCTGGAAGAAAACGACTCGTCTTGAGCTATCGAACCGTCCCGAGGCGGCGTGCTGCATCGGCCGAGACGATGATATCATGTTTTCCGAGTCTCACAGATCCACCTGCCACCGCCTCGATTAAATCGGCCAACGAAGAGAGATAGTCCCAGTTTCGCTTCTCGCGTATTGTGAGCGTATCCTTCCCGGATCGTTCGACGGCTCGATTCTCGAGATACGCGTACACGAACTGCTCGCGAACGTCCGTTGGTGCGCTCGAAAGATAGCCAGGTAACGAGAGGTGCTGCTCGGCTTTCGGTCCCACTGGTGCACCGAGTACCGCGAGCACGCGACCGAGAACCGTCCCGTGTTCGGTCGGCCGTACTTCGTCCGCCCGGCCATCGCGATCGCCGACCACCTGGTAGTCGACGCCGGCCAGCTCGAGGGCGTCGAAGACGTGGCTCTCTTCGCCCCGATGGTTCAGTGCGAAGCTCGATTCGTAATTGCGTTCGGCGATCGATCCACCCGAAAAGACGTTCGCGACGAGTGTGTTGAGGGCTGTGAACTCCGGGTCCCCGAAGGAACATTCGAGCCAACCGTACTCGCGTGCCGCTTCAATCGCCCGAACTGGATCTGGTTTCGAGTTGTTGTCTACCCACGGTCGGATTCGGCCACGGGGGAGTTCTAATTGAGACGAGATTGCGCCTGATCCTTTGTTCGGGTGCTTGCTCGCGTATTCCATCACTCGTTCGTAGTCTTCGACGGACTCGAACGGATCTGCGTAAGAGGGCGTGTTGTAGGTGCGCGCGAGAGCGCGTTCGGATATCAATGCCGAAGTAGTCATATCGAGGTAGTGTTGTCGAACCGGGTTAACAATTGCTGGTTTCGCTCCGAAGCTCCGAAATCGGGCGACTCAAGCGTTTCAAGGACACACTGCAAGGATTCTATCAGACGCTGATTATCATCTATGAAACCGCTATCAGTCTCTGAGAGATTCACTATCCTCTAGATATATATGGGTCCGGTGGGCTGGTTGCTATCAGCACCAAAACCGAACGGCAGGAAGGATGACGCACGGGATGGTTGTGCAAACCCAATCCCCCTGAGCGTCACACGGTGGTATCGGGCCGCCGAGAATAAGCTTTCCGACCGTTCAGGCGGTGCGTGACAACAATGGATTTGAAAAAGTACCGCAGCAAGCTGATTGGAAGCGAAGACGAACGGGCCGTGTCCCCAGTTATCGGGGTCATCTTGATGGTTGCCATAACAGTGATTCTAGCAGCCGTGATCGCCGCGTTCGTGCTTGATATCGGCGATGACATGGGAAGTGGTTCGGTGGACGCTGCTGTGAGTTCTGACGTCAGCAACAGTAATGAGGAAGTGTCGTTAGATGTGACAACAGCTAACAACGTCGATAAGTTTGTCCTCCGTGGTGATCTCAACGAGACTCTTGACAATGAAGTAGAGCTAGATCTCAACCAAACTGGCGATACCCAGACGCTCACCAGTGGCAATGAGACAGACAAAGGTGAAGTCTTGCAAGAGAGTGGCACTGCGAACGTTATCGCAATCGACGGCGATTCAGAGAGCAACGCCGGTAGTTTCGATTGGGATTGGACCACCGACTGACATGGCAAACAACAATTAAATCACTACGGTTCCGCGTTTTTTTATCACTGAGGTAGCTAATCAGCAGAGAGATATTATAGTTAGTCCTCAAATTCCAGACTTAGACTATGAGTTGAGACCTTCCATCAACTCGAGCGTCCACTCTCCTTCGCCGACGTGTCGGATGTGAATGTGATGGTCGCCCTCGAGTTCGCCGTTTTTATCGATTAATCCCTCAACGCGCATGTCGTCTTTCGGGAGCGTGATCCCGACGGAGTCGTTGTCCAACTGCCGAATTTTATTCAGTGCCATATCTCGGTGCGCGACCCCACTTCTCATAAAACTTGGTGAACCTCTGGATAACCAAGGTATTCCGGCGGTATTCCTAAGTGTTTTGTCAGAACGGGGAAAGCGGGCGTGCGTATGGCACTTAGCCTACCGCAGAACATGGTTCCCGACACGGTACGTCGGGAGGACGGAATCGACCTGACAGACAGCCTTCTCGCGCCGCTGTTCGTGCTCGCGAGTATCTCGGTCGGCGCGGTCGGAACGCTCGAGTTCTTCGCGCCGTTCAATATGTCGCTCGCTGAACCGCTTTACTCGGCCCACGGGACAGAGATCACCTACGCGTTCATCATGAGCATGGGTATCCTCGTGATCGCTTGGTTGACCAACGAGAGCACGCCGGAGGACTGGACCGACGTGGAAACCGTCGTCGTGCTCCTGGCGGTCATCCTCAACATCCTGAGCAGCCTCGTTCCGGCCATCTCGGTGACGCTCGAGTCGATGTGGTACGTCGGCTGGTTCACTGTGATCCTGAACGCGGCCGCGTTCTACGTTATCGCCTACAAATAACACATAGAGGACTTCACAATGCAATTTTCGAAACTCACGGCGGCGGTAGTTGCACTGGCACTGATTTCGGTCTCGATCGTCGGCTCGGCCGGGATCGGCGCGGCCTCGATCGCGGTTACCGACATGGCGAACGAACCGGTTGTGTTCGACGATTCGGCGAACGTGACGGTTGAAGTTGACTGGATGGATGACGCGGACTCGAGCGCGACGGCGGACGTGACGATTTACGGCGAGTCTGCCTACCAGATCGACGGCGACGATGTGACCGACTCGCATCTTGATTCGGAAACGCTGAACGAAACGGTCGCCGAGTTCGACGACTCGAACGTCTCGAACGACACGACGTTCGACGTTGAGCTCGACCAGTCCGCGACGACGGTAACGGTGGGGTCGGCTGACATCGCGGACGATGGGACGGTTGACCTGTCCGACCACACGTCTGATACGCTGACGGCCGACGACACGATTCTGTCCGTGACTGCGACGGCGGATTCGGTGGTGTCCGATTCGATGACGGCGGATCCGGGCAACACGACGGACGCTGAATACACGGACGCTGACGGGCTTGTCGACGGCGATGAGTACCGAGTGATCGTCTCGGCCGACGACACGGAAGCGGATTCCGTCACGGTCGATGACGGATCAGTCGGTGGTATCTTCGGCGGCTCGGACGGCTCGCCTGGCTTCGGCGCTGCGGTCGCGATCGCGGCGATCGCGGTGGCCTGCGTCGTCGCTCGAGTCCGATCGGGAGGTGAATGATGTCGTCGGCAGAAGACAGCAGCCCACAGCCCACGGCCCACGAGGTCGTCCCCGGCTGCTCGCTCGACCGGCGGACGTTCCTCCAGGGGACGGCCGCGGCCGCGGCGATCGCGGCGGGCGGGGTGGCGGCCTCGAGCACGGCGGCAGCTACGGACGACCCCACGAACCCGGACTACTACGACCAGTCCTTTGAGGAGCAAAACGTTGCTCCTGACACCGTTGGCTTCCTGTTCGGGAAGGTCTTCGGTTCGGGAGATACGAACGACGAACCGAACTCAGACGAAATCGCACTTTACTCGGCACTCATAACGGCCCGAGAATGGTGGAACAACGCCTACGCGACGATGCTCGATAATCGTCTCACGGACCTGCAAATGGCCGCCCACTCCAACGGACGGGCGGCGATCGCTGATGCGTGGGAAGATGGCGCGAGTTCAAGCGAAGCTAACGATTACGTGTTTGACGCAGTAGAAAACACGTTCTCGGTTCCGTACGGAAACACGCTCGAGGTCGCCGGAACCGTCCTTGAGCAGATCAGCTACGTGTCCGAAGTGGCTCAAGCGTCCAGCGAGATTGACGACCGCTTCGTCACGCATACGATCCTCAATAGCGACTACTCGGGCTCTGGCGCGATCGTCGAGGAGGAAACGAACATCACACCCGGAATCAACACCAGTGACGTTACGCTTCCAAACGGCGAAACCAAAGAGGTCCGCTCTCCGGTGATCTACCAAGAGTGGGATGACGGCGATAGCGTGTCGTTCCAACTCGACGGAGACCTCCTCGACAGCTACAGTTACACTGACGAACTGTTCAACCTGACCACCCAAAACGACGAAACCGCTGATGCCCGTGGTCTGTTCCAGTCGATGGCTGTCCCGGATGAAGAACTCGAGTCCGAGGCGATATTCGATCTCCGCGAAGTGATGGAACAACTCGAGGAGATCGAGGACCAGATGCAGGAGGTCAAAGGAAACTACGATCTGAGCCTCGTCGACGACATCTACGCTGCGCTGGATGACGGACTGATCGAACCGTCGGACGTCCGTGGCGTCTACGGACTCACCGAACACCTGAGCGGGTCCACTGATGCGACCTCGGACCGCTACCGAATGGCGCTGCTGAACTCGCTCGGACTCGACCGACAGGACCTCTCCGAGGTCTCATCGATGACGGCCGAGTACGACGGGTTCACTGACCGCGAGATGGTCCGCGACTCCGACACTGGCGAACTCGAGCGCGTCGAACTGCTCGATGAGCAGACCGTCGAACTGGAAGGCCAGCTATTCGGCGACCTCTCCGGCTCGCTCTCACCTGACTCAACGTACCAGTGCAACCCGCTCATGTTCACTGCTGAACTCGGCGGGTCGATCGTCTGCCGACAGGCCATGTCTGGAAACACGGTCTGGACGCAGGGCGAGACTGTCTCCGCCGGGGCCATCCCGATCAACATCGACTCGAAAGCCTACGAGGACGGAGAACTGTGGTACTACGTCCCCGAATTCGAAGCGTCAGAAGTTGTCGCACTCGATATGGATACGGGCGACGAACTCTGGCGAAACGATCTCGCTCCCGACGACGTTAACGGCGCGTACAAGTCTGGAAGCACGCTCTACGTGGCCGCGAGCGGCTCCTATTCCTCGTTCGACGTATCGGAAAACAGCGTCAGTCAGAACTGGTCGAGCGACTCTGGCAGTTCGGATTACGTCCAGGTATCCGAGTCAGCCGGGATCGGCGTTGCGTCGGTCGATGACACCGATTTCGAGGTGTTCGACACCGAGACTGGCGACGTGCTCCACACTGAGACCAGAGGCAGTGATAGCGTCTACGCTATCGAACTGTTCAACGACGGAGAGTCGCTCATCTTCCACGACCAAAGCGGCAACTACACCCGTTACGACCTCTCTGACCCGTCTTCGCCGTCGGAGGACTGGAGTGTTGACCTCAACGGATACAGCGACGATATAGTCTATGTCCCCGAACGGAACGAGATCGTCGCGACCGAAGACACTGGCGGGCCGGTGATCGGTCTCGACGCCGAGGACGGCTCGACAACGTTCTCGTATGACTTCGGCGAGCGCATTTACTCGATCGACATTGCCGGACAGGGGCGATACGTCGCTATCGCTGGGAGACTCGATGAGGAACTCCACGTCTACGATCTCGAAGAAAACGAAGTGGTCGCTATAGAGGAGAACACTGGCGATAACGCTCGAGTCGTATCCTCTTCGATCCCCGAATACGACGACGTATTCCGTGGCACGTTCTTCGACGCCCCGTCCGGCGACGAATACGAACTGGTAAACGGCGAACTACAGATCCAGAAACTAACCACGTCGGACGGCGAGGAACTCGAGGACGACTACGAAGCCGAATGGGACCGACCCGAGTACGATGAAGTCGATATGGAGCCGTTCAGCGAGTACCTCGATGAGGTCTCGACGAAACACGCTGACGCTGTTGCAGCCGGCGAGGAAGACGACGATAGCGATAGCGAAGTCAGTGTAGGGATTAGCAACCCCTTCTCAGACTTAGGCGTTGATTCGGGGATGCTCGGTCTCGGTCTCATCGGCGTCGTCGTGCTGGCGGTGATCGGTATCGTGACCGACGTAATTCCTGGACTGGGTAACTGACCATGAAACGGATTTTGATTTTTGCCACGACGGTAGCCCTGCTTGCAGCGATGGGCATGGGCATGGGCATGGGCAGCGCGATCGCCGCGCAAGAGAACACGACGAACTCGAGCGACCAGGCCGACGGTGAGCTCGAGGGCGCGAACGAGTCGGCGGTCTCGCCGAACGAGGACTTCGTTCGAGAAATCGACTCAGATACGAGAATCGTCGATTGGTCGTACAACCCCGGAATGTTCGAAATCGTCATCGAAGCCGACGAGGGAACCCGGGTTTCGGTCACCGAAGCGGGTGACTTCGAGGAAGGTGCAGGTTCGTTCAACTACGAAGAATTCGACGTTGAGGAAGGAAACAACACGATCACCATGCCGGTCACCGACCGGCAGGGGGCGGGCGTCGCGATCGCGACGAGACGGTCACTCGAACAGGGCGGCGGCGCGACCCTCAGCATCGGGCAGGTCGAACAAAACCCGTTCCGTCACTTCGGCGGTGAAAGCGGGCTGTTCTCCGGCGTCTTAATGACGGTCGGTATGGCCGGGGGCGGCTCGTGGTACGTGATTCGATCCGAGGAAAGCGGAGTAATCGAGGCATGAGCGACACGAGCAACACCTTCGGTGGATGGGCCGATCGGCTCACCCACATCGCCGCGGAAGGGCAGTTGATCGTTCTCGGTCTCGCGGTCTCGCTTGGTGCCGCGTTGATCTGGATTCGGCCGTCTCTCCCCGGCGTTCCGCCGATTGTCTTCGGCTGGTTCGCAGCGCTGTTGCTTCTTGGGCCGCCGCTGCTCGGTCTGTTCGTCACGGGAGCGCGAGCGCTCCGGCAGCGCCGAATGGTCGAAGTCTACCACATCAACGGTGTCAGCGACGTGAGGAAGAAATATTACGTCGAGCCGGCCGTGTGGGGTAAGAAGACCGTCGAGGGGCCGTCTCCGTACAGCGTGAACGACGGGGAGTCGTTCGAGGTGCGCGAGTTCGACTGGCACGAAGACCAGGGCGAGCACGGCACGCTGATCGTTCGCGGCTGTTACTTCAGCCAGATGGCCGACTCGAAACTCGTCACGACGAAAGCCATGCTCGAGGACATCCACGGCGACCTCGTTGACGCGTTTCTCGAGTACAACCGACTCCGGGGCCGAATCTCGAAGATGGGGCTCCAGATTCAGGGCGACGTGATCAACGAGGAAGCAGAGGCCGACGAGCGCGGTCTGATGAACCCGCGCACGTCCGTAAAGGATCGGTTCGAATCGGCGAAAGACGACGCTGAGGAAGCCGACACGGACGAGATTAAGGACATCACCGAGTACGTCGAGGACTACAGCGACGAGCACGGAATCAACACGGTCGGCGGACCACCGCAGACGCGCGCACAGGCCACAGAACAGTCCGCTGCAACCGATGGAGGAACAGACCAATGATGGAATCACTCCCGCAGTTAGTGATGGTTTCAGCGTTCGCCGGAATCGGAACGGTCGCGATCGCGTCGGCGTGGGTGATCGCTGAGTTAGAAAAGGAGGTTTCGAACGATGAGTGACGAGCAAGAAAACTACAACGTCGGCGGATTCCGCGAGTATCAGGACGGCAAGATGAAGCGCAATCCCGACGAGGTGCTCGAGCACACGGGATTCGTTCGTGACGAGCAGATCGACCGACAGATGACCGTTCGAGCGCTCCACCACGACCCGGACCGCTGGCAAGGGAAGGCCGCAGCGACGTACATGGACGTCGGAAAGAACCGGCGGATCGTTCAGGGCGAAGGTAGCCACACGGCGCGTGAGGCGCTCGAGAACGGCGATACGCTGACCTTGAAGCACTATCTCGGCGACCCGTCGCAGGAGGCGAGCCTGTCGGGTATCAAAGCGATCACCCGGCTACAGGAGATCGTCGCCGGGCCTGCTCCAGTGATCGTGATCCTGGGCGAGATGGGAGCGGGGAAAACGAACCTCGCGTGCCTGATTGCGCAGCTGCGGGATCGGTGGGTCGACGGCGATCTCAAAGTAGCGTCGAACATCCGCACGCTGCCGCGTAACGACGACTGGGTGACCCACTCCGGCGATGTCGAGGACGGCTGGATTCCGCACTACCCGCTCCTCGAGGAGTGGGTCGAGAAGGACGGCGATCCAGTCGAGAACGCACAACAGCCGAAACTGTTCATCGGAGACGAGTTCTCGACGAACGCGAGCGGGACCGGCGAGGACGGCCAGAAAGTTCGGAAACTGATGGGTCCGCTGGTGTTCAAGATCCGCAAGTACAACGGCGCGCTGATCTACATCGGCCACGACGAATCGTCGATACATCCGCTCCTCTGGCGCGTCGGAACGATCCTGAAAAAGCCGGATCGGAACGACCAGGGGAAGGCGATCCAAGCGGAGCGAATCAGCGGCGGGAAACTGCAGGACGTTGATCCGCGGCCGTTCACCGGGATTCCTCCGGCAGACTGGGAACCGCACACGAACGACGAAGCCGACTGGTCGTGGAACGCTCCCTCGAGCGACGACGACGAGCCGGCGATCGGCGAAGACGAGGTGAAACAGGTGGCCGCCTGGACGATGGAAGCGTGCCGAGAACAGGGAATGTCGGCCCGCGAAACCTCCGAATTCGTGCCGTATAGCCACGCTACCGTCTCAAACTGGTGGAAAGAGATCGATGAAGGCGGCCAGAAGCGAGAATGGGTTGACACCGTAGAGAGCGTGATCGCATGACGGCGGCGGGTTGTAAACCTGTAAACCGAAACCAGCCCCCCTTTAGTAGATGTCAAGCCCATAGCCCACCGCTCGCTCCCGGGGGGAGCGAAGCGACCGATGGGCGGAGCGTTTCACGAGCAGCGGAGGAGTATATATTACCACGCGTGGAGCGCGTGCAAACTCTAAGCAAACAGACATTTTTTAGATGTCGATTTCGAAAAAATCGCGTCGCGCGTGATGGGGGTCGATCGGCGTGACCGTCGCGCTCCGGTATCTGATCGATGTGGCTCGATTCACCGCTGTCGACCTGGCCCACGAGTTGCGGCGAGACTACGAACGCGGCGTGTTCCCTCGAGAGACGCTGGCCGTGATCGGTGGCACGAGCGCGATCGCCGTCGCCGCGATCGCGAAGGGCGCGTACGGGCTGGGATTGTCCGGTCTGCTCTTCGCCGGGTTCTTCACGTGGTCGACGGCTCGAGCCGATCGGCGCTGGCGTGACGAACGGAGGGACGATCCGTGAGGCTCCGTCGCCGACTCTCACGACACTCGGCAGACGTAGTTATCGGCGTGCTGCTCGCAGTCGTCTCGTCCGGTCTGTGGGAGCTTCCAGCGATCCTGCTCGCGATTAAACTGAACGTATTCGCGGTTCCGCTGGCGCTGGCGGGAGTCTTCGGATTCCCGTTATGGACGTGGTACGTTATTTCCCTCATGTGGACGTCTCAACTGTTGTACTACACGGGAACCGACATTCCCGAAACGATCGAACGAGTTCGTGAGTGGGTCCCGGTGTCCGTCCCGATCGGGGCGGAGGCCCATTCCATCGAGGAAGCCCATGAACCGAAGTAAGCGAGCGAATCACTTCGGAACGGCGTGTGAGAAACGGATGGCGAAGAAACGACGGTTCACGCTCGAGCGGGCGTCATGGCACGATGCACGGTTTGAGAACGGAACGCCGGTGGAAATCAAGAGCACGATGCTCGAGCACAGCGACGGCCAGCCGGGGAATTTCAAGGTCTACAGGGAATACCACGAGAAACTCCGGCGAGCGGACGGCTGGTACTGTTTCGTCGTCTACCGGCCACACGGTCGCTCCGGCTGCACGATCGTCAAGGATACGATGATGAAATCGGCGTCGTTGCCCATGCTAAAATGGCATGGTGGCGGCGATCACCGTGGAACTGAGCAGGCAAAAATAGCAATCTCAGACGTTTTCTGACTGGTCTTTCTGACCGAAATCGGACACACGAGCCACCACTTTTTCGACAGCGATCACCACCAGGACGAACACTGCCAGAGGGAAAAACAGGAGAAATTCAGGGTCTCGGTAGATCGCAATTGCGAGGTAAACCGACATCACTACCGACAGAGCAAACATCCCGTGAGGGAGGTACTCGACGTACCACGGGTAATCTGGTGGGAGATAGTGAGCGATCATTTCTGGTCCCCAAAATTGGACAGTCTACCGGCCACCTCGAACGTGATTGCTCCCGCGACAAATCCGATCGGATAGAACCAGTCTGTTCCGGCAGTCGTCGCGATCGCGGCGCCACCGAAGTAACCGA
The DNA here is from genome assembly GCF_051351675.1 of Natronorubrum halobium. Classification (NCBI taxonomy): domain Archaea; kingdom Methanobacteriati; phylum Methanobacteriota; class Halobacteria; order Halobacteriales; family Natrialbaceae; genus Natronorubrum; species Natronorubrum halobium. Next base: position 2,150,205 of record NZ_CP195595.1, on the reverse strand, counting down.
CGGTCATGATGCCGCCCATCGCCCATACTCGCCAGTACAGCAGGCAACCGAGCACAAAGTCGGCTGTTGACAGCCCTGGACCCGGTCCCTCGCGAATATAGTCCTTCATGTGCCGGTCTCCTTGCTGACGTACTTGAATCCGCGAGTGGTCGGCTCGGCGGGGTTCGGGCGATCGTCGCGCTCGAGTCCGGCGAGTTCGCGGGCGTGTTCGAGGTCGTCGGCCTCCTCGAGCAGTTGGGCGATCGACTTGCGAACAATGGTCGGCATTCGCGCGCGGACTTCGTACAGTTCGATCGCCTTCTCCTCGAGTTCGCGGCGACTCTCTCGCTCGGCCTCTCTGAGTAGATCGTCGATAGTCATCGTCACATGTCCCCCTTCGTCGTGACCGCAACCGAGGTCTCGACATCGAAGCTGACAGCTCGAGTCGAGAGCGTCTCGGCGATCTCCCGGCGCTGTTCGCGAGTGAGGTCGTCGCGCTCGAGGACGCGTGTAGCTGCGGAGACAAGCTGGTCGACATCTTCGCAAGCGAACGCGACCGCGTTGCTCCGGTTGCAGTCGTAGAACCGGGAAGCTTTCTGGATAGCGTCGAATCGCCATTCGTTACCGTCGTCGGTCCGGATTCGAACCGATCCGGGCGTCTCTGAGTGAGACATGGCCGTGAACACAACCCGCCTATCCTAGTTTTTTCGGTTCACTCAAACGGTCTCAGTTTATAAAGAGGGGTCGTGATCCGGCGTGATCGGCGCGATGGCCGTGACGATCTCGTGGGCTATGGGCGGAATATGAACACGGCCGGTACTCGGTTCGTGTTCATATCGGGGAAATCGATCTTCACGACGTCCAACCGCAAGGGGAGGGAGAGGAGAGAAGGGAAAGTCTGAATTATTCAGAGATGTTTTGCCGGATTAGATCTCCTTTTCGGACTTTGTCGTCTTCCTTTTCTTCAGGTCCTTCAGCAATTTCCCGGGTTACTCTTTTCGTTCCTGATGAAGTTACATGGGCCAACCCCGTTTTCTTTTTAATTGTCTCTGCAGATTTCATGACTGTTATTGATTCCTGCACATGCTTAGCTTGTACTTTAGCTTTCACATGCTCAACATTACCGAGTGCTTCACCGGTATCTGGATCCTCAATAACATCTCCAACAGAATAGACAATGAATTCCATTCCTTCTTCAACGCCGTCCTCCTCTCCAACATTTGCGACGATTTCGTATTCATTGAGGATATCAGCAACCTTTCCCTCTATCATAATTTACCCCTCTTTTCCATAGAACAGTCGCTGTAACTCCCTTTGAGTCTCTTCCAATTCATCTTGGCTAATCTCTTCTATTTCTTCAGGCGTTATTATGTCTACGGTGACTCTTCTATCAAGAAGGTTGTTATTCCGAATTTCAATGATCTCTTCTTGGTCTGTTCGCACTTCCCATCTAATGATCTTAAGTTCAGTTGTTCTCTTCTGTGCTAACGAAACCTCTGCAATAGCAACCCTTTCACTAACCTCCTCAATTTCTTCTCCTGATGGCTGCGTTCCGATTCTCACTACTTCAAACTTCATTCCCCTCTTTAGATCGGGGCCCCTTTCTTCTGATTTCACATATAGTGTATCATTTTCAAACCGAACTACCTTCATCTCTGTATCATCATATTTACTAGTGTATTTCTTTGTAGAAACGATTTCATTCATGACTTGAAGAACGTACTCAAATGGTGAAGATGACTTGAGTACTAGTCCTTGTTCGATCACATTAGAAAGTTCATCAAACGTTCTAATTGATGTGCTCTCACTTTCAATCTGAGTTAACAGTGCATATGCTCTATCTGACTCGTTTTGAGCTATCTCTAGAATTTCTCTAAAATGGTGTTCACTAGATCGACCACGACTTCCGAGCTCCATTTGTACATCTCTGAATTTCAGTTTCAGAGTTTCGAATTCCAGGAACAATATAGCTGACAAGAATGCTGCTAATATAAGTCCAAGCGTAACATTCCCAGAATAATCTTGAGTAACTGCAAGAGCAATACTGACAGCAGAAACAACGCACAGCAGAATATACCCGGCTAAATTACCTACATTTTCTCTATTAACTTTCTCAATCATATTAGATGGACCCGACTTCTGGATATATGCGGATACAAGAGTGAAGCGTTATTATCTTTTGATATTTGATTGCCCCGGTGAGAGTGAAGGTAAAATCTCTGGCAGTAACCCCCGTTTCATGTGCTTCAACTGGAGATCTACGTTCGGAGACGAGGCAGGGCGTTGTAATTTTTTGGCTCAGTCCCCTTGGGGACACCCGCCAAGGGGGCTTTCGCGCGAAGCGCGAAACGACCCCGCAGGCCCTGCGGTGCGATCGCGGTGCCGACCCCGCCCTCGAGGGTTCAAATACAACCGAAGTTGCGAAAATCAGCCGCTAATGAAGTTCTGATTGTCTAAATGAAGCAAAGGGGTAGCGTTGCCACTACTCGGGCCGGTTCACCGATCAGCGACAGCGCCGACAAATCCGGTTTCGCTCCCGCCGCCGGGAGTCTTCCAGGTCAGCTCGGCGCCGCGGAGAACCGTCGGATCGTTGCCCGACTTCGACCATTTCTCGAGGGCTTCGGCGGCGATCGCCTCGACAGTCTCGAAGCTATCGAACTTCAGTCGCGAGAGAATCGTATCGACCCGCATTCGTCGGGGGTCGCCGTTCTCGTCGAACTCGAGGTCGGCACCGTTCTCTGCAAGCCACTTCTGAAACGGCGAGGACTCCGCAACGTGGTCCGCCAGTCCCATCAGGTGCTGCATCCGATCGGCGTAACTCTCGATCGCGTACTCGGCGGACTCGACGAGTGCGCGGAGTTCCTCCCGATACTTTCGAGCACGGAACGACACGTCGCCCTGGTCGAGCTCGAGGACGTCGCCAAGATCCTGGATTGCCCGATAGATCGTCGCGGGGTGCTTCCCCAGTTCGTCGGCGAGACCGTCGACCGTCGATCCACCGTCGGTCGCAACCCGCTCTGTCACGTTGCGAGCAGTCTCGCCCATGTCTCGGAGCGTCGTCATCAACAGGTGATCCGTCTTCGCCTCGAGGCGCGGCGTGGGGTCCTCGTAGAGTTCCACAGGCTGCTCTCGAGCCACCGCGTCGAAATGATCGTCAGCGATGTAGACGCCGTTCCCATCGGGACCGAGCGGGATGTCTTCCCAATGGAGCGCGTTCAACAGCGTCTCCTCGATTTGCTCGGTCACCGCGTGGCGATCGGCCCATGCCCATGCCTCGCGGTCGTTCATCGACTTGTTTACCAGCACCTCCACCTTCGGGTGGTAGGACGGGTGATCTTTCGAAACCGCGTCCGGGTCCTTTAGCTGGTAGATCTCGAACTTCCGTCCGTAGGTGTGACCCGGCAGCAGCTTACTGGCCGACGCCGGATTCAAAAACAGCCGATTCTGGTGGTTGATCGTCTCCTCGTTGTCGATGTGGAGTTCCGCCTTCACGCCCTTGAGGTCGGACAAATAGAGCGCGACCTTCTGGAGCACACCGGCCGACGAGAGCTTTTCCGCCCACTCGCGTCGAATCCGGACGTACCGCTCGTACGCCCACATTCGGCTCGCTGAGTGCGGTTCCGTCCGGAAATACTCGGGATGAACTCGCTCGTTCGCGTGTTCGAACACCGCCGCGTAGAACTCCGGCAGCAACTCGAGCCCGCGTTCGGCTTCGACGTTGCTCGTGTGGAACTCGACGTCGACGCCGTCGACCTCGCCGATCTGATTCTCCCACGGGAGCTGAATCGGGTCGCCGGTTTCCCAGTGGCGCATGTTCGGAAACCGCGGCGAAATGTTGTACGACGCCTTCCGTTCACCGCGCCCACGGCCCACGATATCCCATTCGTACAGCCGTTCCGCGTTGATCCCGTCCGACAGTCGCGGCGCGAATCCGGATTTACTGTACCGCACCTCGAGGTGCCAGGGCTCGCCGCCGATCTCGACGTCCAGTTCCAGGTATCCCTCGAACGGCGGGCCGAGCATCACCGACGACAGCGCATCGTACGGACCGCGACCCCAGTCGGGCCACTTCCAGCGGCCTTCGATCTCGTGCGGCGTCGTCTCGACTTGCGTCATCGTCCTCCGCTCGCGGCGAAGTCCGCGAGCGTGGCAGCAGACTCATCGTCGGCGTCGGCTTCCGCCTCGATCGGGATGGTCGACGGGTCCGGATGGTGAACGATCTCGACGTCCTCGAGGTCAGCGATGATCGCGTTCGCGAGCAACCGACGGTGACACCAGCGAGCGTCTTTCTCCCAGCAGACGAGCCAAATATCGCGTTCGCGAGCGCGGTCGGCCAGCTCGTCGATCACAGTCTGTGGCCCCTTCCGCTCGAGGGACTCGAGATAGCGGCGTTCGTAGTCGACGGAGTTCCATGCGACCGCAGCCGGATTCGACTCACCGTTTTCCTCGGCTGCCGACTCGACGGTCTTGTACGCGTTTAGCAGGTCTTCGGGTGGCGCAACCGCCGGGATATTCCGATCGGTGAGGCGCTTCACGAATTCCTGTGGGTACCGAACGACGCCGAAGACGTCATCCTCGTCGGCAGGGTCGTGACTCGAGAGTCCGCCGAAGTACGACGTGTAGACCGTCATCGCGACCACCCCACAGTCTCGGCCGGATCGACACCGGCCGGGTTCATCACGTGCGACCACGCGAGTTTCGCGACCTCCTGTTCGGAACGCGACCCGCCGACGTCGTACCACCGTCCGGACAGCAACTCGTCGACGATCGTCGCCGGGACGATCGCTCGCGCGACCTGGGGCAGCCCCGGTCGCGGCAGATAGACCACGAGCAGGTACATCCCACCCGCCTCGAGCAACTGCTCGTGAGCGCTGCGTTTGACGTAGAACCGGCCTCGAGTCGATCGGCTGCCGTTGCTTGTTTTGATTTGACAGCCTTTGATCTCGACTGGCGTCTCAGGTTCGACGAGAACGATGCCGTAGAACGGCAGCGATCGGCTCGCTTCGAGGACGGCCGTCGTTCGCGCGTCGTGCCAGGTGGCCGTGCGATCGCCGACGTACTCCAGGGCGTCGATCACCTGCACGATCTCCGCCTCGAGGGCGTCACCGCTGGCCTTCGGACTCTCGAGTTCGGACGTCCGCGAACTCATCGCGAATCACCGTTCTCAGGCACAGCACCCGGCGATTGTTGCCAACTCCTAGCGAATTTATTATCGTTTACTGAGTCCCTTGAACTGGACTCAGAGGTATCCTGCACCACCACTATCAGAACCGCCAAATGAGTCCGAATTCCATAGAGCAGTTCGCAGATCTGCTCCGTGTCAGGGTCTTCTACCCTGACATTCCTGACCTCAGTACCGCTATTGACACTGCCGTCGATTCGAACTCCTTTCTTCTTAAGCGCACGGTGAACGTCCGCATCGGTAGCCTGATGGGCTGGATGGGCTATGGGCGTTCGACTCTCGACGTTGTACAGCTGACTCGCCGGGACGAACTCAGACATCGGCCTCACCTCCGTGGTGACCGAGTGCCATCTCCGGATCGGGAATGCCGACGTCGACACCAGCTGCGGATCCGCGGGTCAGTCGTCGATACGAATCACACTCTCCGCAGCGGTGGGCGCGGTCGCTGTTGTCGCCGTAGACGCGGCAGAAACGGTCCGAAACGTAGGCTCCGCAGTGTCCGCACGTCGTCGAGGTATCGGTCGACGGCCACGGAGCGACCGTCACGCCGACCACCCCCCGTTTGCGAAGAGATTCGCATGACGTGACGGGGACGCAACCCGTTCCCCGTTTGGATCAGATTTAGCTCCCCTGCTCTCGAATGAAGAAAACGACGAAATCGAGGCTTTCGATACCTCTATTCCATGGTTAGAATTAGTCGAGAATCGGGCCGTCTGTGAGTGGGCGCTACAGGATTTGAACCCGTGGCAACTTGGTCCGAAGCCAAGCACTCTGTCCAGACTGAGCTAAGCGCCCGTACTACAGCAATTCCGGCGACCCCGTATAAGTCGCTCGGTTTGGGAGCATTTCGACAGCCATCCCCACACCCACTATCGGAACTTCTCATCCGATGAAAACCGCCGCCCGGGGTCTTTGCCGTGCACACCATACACCCGTCCATGACGGTGAACGAGGCCCCAGTCTCAGACGACGGCCAGTCCAGCGAGGCACCGCTCGAGTTACTCACCGACGACGAGGACGTCTGGACCGCCGTCCCCGCCGATGCGACCGGCGACGAACGGGTCAGCAAGTGGCTCTCGATCGACGCCGACGCGCTCCGGAATCTCGAGGACTGGCGGTAAGTACGCTCGAGTCGAACTCCCCTCCGACCGTACCCTCCGCGGCTGATTCTGCTCCCAGTAGCCACGCGACCGCACGCTCGAGTGCGGATCGCACCGTTTAACCACCCGCGCTGAGCAGTCCCGGCAATGACAGCGGGCGAGACGATCCGCGGGTTGCTCGAGTTGACGCGGCCGGTGAACGTGATCGCGGCGAGCGTGCTGCCGTTCATCGGGGCGTTCGTCGCCGGTGGCGTCACCGAGTATCCCCTCGCGGTGGCGGCTGCGGTAGCTGCGACCGGGCTGGCGGTCGGTGCCGGGAACGCGATCAACGATTACTTCGACCGGGAGATCGACCGGATCAACCAGCCTGACAGGGCGATCCCCCGCGGCGCGGTGAGTCCGCGCGGGGCGCTCGCGTTCAGTCTCGTCCTCTTCGCGGGCGCGGTCGCGCTCGCACTCACGCTCCCCACGGCAGCGCTCGCGATCGCGGCGATCAACCTCGTCGCGCTGGTGGCCTACACCGAGTTATTCAAGGGGTTACCGGGGCTCGGCAACGCGCTGGTCGCCTATCTCGTCGGGAGTACGTTCCTCTTCGGTGCCGCGGCAGTCGGCGATATGGGGCCCGCCGTCGTGTTGTTCGTCCTCGCGGCGATCGCGACGCTGACCCGCGAGATCGTCAAGGACGTCGAGGATATCGATGGCGACCGCGAGGAGGGGCTGAACACGCTCCCGATCGCGGTCGGCGAAGAGCGCGCACTGATCGTCGCCGGCGCCTTGATCGTCATCGGCGTCGTCGCGAGCCCGATACCCTTCCTGCTCCGTTACTTCGGCGTCGCGTACCTGCTCGTGGTGCTCCCGGCGGACGCGATCATGTGCTATGCGGCCTACGAGAGCTTCGAGGACCCCACGGCCGGGCAATCGCATCTCAAGTACGGGATGTTTCTCGCCGCGCTGGCGTTTATCGTCGGTCGAGCGGCGGTGACGATCCCGGCCGGTCTCTGAACCCACTCGCGATGATTTTCGACGAAGAGAGCGGACACAACCAGTGTGAATTAGCATCGGTTGTGGCTCTACAATCAAAAGTAATATAAGCTGGATCACGCATTCTCATAGCAACGCCGGAGTAGCCAGCGGACCCAGCAATGGACGTCACTACGGCTGATGGATGTGAGTATCTGGTATGTATGACCTCGCCGATGTCATTCCGGACGCCGAAATCGATCCGGGGACGAACCTGCTCGTCGCGGGCCCGCCACTGACGGGGAAGCGACAGATCGCGTTCGATATCCTCGCGAGCGGTGCCAATCACGGTGACGGATCGATCGTCGTCACGACGAAAGACAGCGCCGACAAAGTTCTCGAGACGTTCACCGACTCCGTCGACGCCAGCGCCGATTCCAACATCGGTGTCGTCGACTGTGTCACGAAACAGCGCGGGATCGGCACGGTCGACGACGACCCGCGGATCAAGTACGCGTCCTCGCCCGTCGATATGACCGGCATCGGGATCAAGCTCTCCGAGTTCCTCCAGGAGTTCTACGAGGACCGCGGGCTGACCGAGAACCGCGTGCTGCTCCACTCCGTCTCGACGCTGCTCATGTACTCGAACCTCCAGACGGTGTTTCGCTTCCTCCACGTCTTCACCGGTCGTATCCAGAGCGCCGACGCCATGGGCGTCTACGTCATCGACTCGACGGCCCACGACGACCAGACGATGAACACGCTCAAACAGCTGTTCGACGCCGTCATCGAACTCGAGGAGCGTACCGACGGCGAGGAGCCCGAGATTCGGACGGCCGGCCTCTCGACCTGAGACGCATCCACACCATCACCCCGAGACGTCTCTCGCTTCCTGCTGGACCACGAAACGTTTCACTGCCGAGTCCGTACGCTCGCGTATGCCTGTCGATGCGACTGACGACCTCGAGGACGTGTTCGCGTACGAGACCATCGCCGTCGTCGGCTGCTCGAGTACGCCCGGCAAGGCGGCCCACGACGTGCCGAACTACCTGCTCGAACAGGGCTACGACGTGATCCCGGTCAACCCCTTCGCCGACGAGATTTTCGGCCGATCGGCGTACGACTCGCTCGCGGACGTCGAGGAGGAGATCGACGTCGTCTGTCTCTTCCGCCCCAGCGAGGAAGTCAGCGAAATCGTCGACGCGGCGCTCGAGCGCGACGACGTCGACGTCGTCTGGACCCAGCAGGGGATCCGCGACGACGAGGCGGCGGCCCGCGTCGACGACGATGGTCGGACGGTCGTTCAAGACCGGTGTATGATGGTCGAGCATCGCCGACTCGCGGCGTGACCGATCGCCGAGTCGGATCGGAGAAATAGCGATGTCAGGCCGTCGTCGCCGCACGCCGCTCGAGCGTCGCGAGCGCCTCCTCGAGCGAGGTGCTCATGACGCCGTCGGCAACCGTCGCGACGTGGGTGAGCGCGACGAGCACGTCGGCGAGCGGATCGGCCGGGAGATCGACGACGGCATCGGTCAGCGTCTCGGGGTCGACGGCAGCCACAGTCTCGGAATCGGCAGCTGCACCGAACGGGAGGCCGGCGACGACCGTCTCGGCAGCACGACGCCTCGCCGCCTCGTCACCGGCTACCTGCGCGCGGATCTCGCGCTGCCGGACCGGCGGCACGGTCTGTGCCACCGGAGTCGAACAGACCGACTCGCAGTACCACGTCAGCGCCCGATGCACCGCGTCGAGCATCGCCTCGTTCGACCGGTCGATGGATCCCGCGAGGTCGCGAACGTCGGCCTCGAGTTCGGCTCGTCGCTCGGCGAGTAACGCTTCGAGTCGTCGAGGCGCGTCCGACTCGAGGAACGACTCGACCGCGGCAGCCGTCGAGTCGGACGCGGAGAGGTCGCCGTCGTAGAGCGCGATCGGGACGTTCGCGACGCCGTTAGCCACGTCTTCCGGAAGGTCTTCGACGTCGTCGACGACGGTGAGAACGAACATGGCGGTTCTGGTGATCGTCCGAAGCCGCTCGAGGTGGCCCTCCGAGTAGCCGTCACTAGCGCCGATCAGCGAGACGGCGAGATCGGCCCAGACGGCCCCGCGCTCGTCGACGCGAGCAATGGCATCCTCGAGCGTCGCCGTGGCCGGCTCGACCGCCTCCTCTCCGAGTTGACCCCGTCCGATCTCTCGGACCGTCTCCAGGACGGGCGACAGATCGATCTCTGCGGGGAGCGAGTTCGCGGCCTCGAGGACGCTCGTAAAGGCGAGATCGCCGAGCGTGACGTGTTCGTTCAGTCGGCGCTTTCGATCCCCCGCCCAGTCGTCGGCCTCGTCGATCGCGTCGTCGTGGAGGCTGCTCGTGACGAAGAGGGTCGTCGGGATCGAGGCCAGCGTCGCCGCGAGGTCATCGTCGTCGGTCTCGAGGACGACGGCGGCGTACGTGAACGCCCCGAGCAGGCCGCCCTGGGCGGCGTACGCCTCGTACTTCGTCCGAACGGCGGGGGAGAGCTCCCGTTCGGAGGGAAGATGATCTATCGGTCGGGCCATATATTCGCCAAATAGTGATGCGTAATCAGTGTACTGATACCGTACTCGGCCAACGAAGACTGTTCCCTCCTGATTCAGTTGGATATTGTTCAGAGTAAATTTAAATATATGACGTGGATATGTTCGAGGAGATGCCACCTACAACGGGTGAACATTCATATCGTGATTTTATCGACGTTCAGCAGCCGATGTGTGCACACTGGGTGTGAGCGTTTGCGGGAATCCACTTCTTTCCGGACGCTAACCATCGGACAGCGACGAATACGCTCGAATATCTCGTCGAACAAAACGGTGGGCCTGCGACCGAACTCGTTCAACGAGATATCGGACGAGTCGTTCTACTTTCGAAATATGCACGTACCCTACACTCAGATATTCGATTCAATACGCTCTGGGTTCGTGACGAACTGTTCGACGTTTGGTATCGGTATTTTACGCGAGTGCTGACGGGACAATTGGAGCGACGTCGTCCTCACGAGCCAACGACGGAGATGTTAGATGCCTGCCTCCAAGACGTTCGAGGAACGCTGGCAGAACTGGGCAACTGAATACTGCAGTGGAAGAAGCCGTCCAACAGGTTACTCGGAATCGCTATCGGTCGTGGAGCGACTGCTGCCAACGCGCCCCATCTCACGATAGATATCCGCTTTACGCTGACGAAGTTCACGCATCCTGCTGATCGCTTCTTCGTTCATTACGTTCCAGTCTACTCCGTCAACGGTATAAAATTGTACTGGTTGTATTGGATGTCTGGACTGCCCTCATCGGTAATCAGGAGGTATACGGATCGTCTCGAATCGCAGATATAGTAGCCACTGAAAGTCACTGCACACCCGATCGCAGGACATCATTGCGATCGGTGTGTAAATCGTTTCAATTGTTACTATACCGTTCAGCCCTCCCACTCCTCGAACGACCGGTAGATCCCCTTCGAGAGGTAGCGCTCGCTCGAGTCCGGAAACACCGTCACGACCGTCTCGTGTGGCGCATCGATATCTCCGTCCGAAATCGCACGAGCAACCCGTTTCGTCGCGACGCTCGCGGCCCCGGCGCTCGAGGCGACGAGGTGGCCCTCCTCGCGAGCCAGCCGTTTGAGTTCGTCGTGGGCGTCCCGGTCGGAGACGGCGTGGACGGCGTCGACGAGATCGGGCTCGAACAGTTCGTTGGTTTCGATGTTGTGCGTCCCGATCCCTTCGGTCTTGTACTCGCCTTCCTCGCGGTCCTCGTCGAGGAACTCCCCGTACAGCGAGCCCTCGGGTTCGACGGCCGCGACGTAGGTGTTCGGGTCCTGCTCGCGTGCGTACCGCGCGATCCCCATGAGCGTGCCCGCGGTGCCACAGCCGGCGACGACGGCCCCGACCTCCCCCTCGAGCGCCTCGTAGATCTCGGGCCCGGTCATCGCGTAGTGGGCCTCCGTGTTGAGCGGGTTCGAGAACTGCTGGGGGACGACGGCGTCGTCGAGTTCGGCGGCCAGTTCGTGCGCCCGTTCGATCGCCCCGCCCATGCCCGCGTCCGTGGGCGTGTTGATGATCTCGGCGTCCAGCGCGGCCATCAGCTGCTGTTTCTCCAGGCTGAAGCGTTCCGGGACGACGAAGATCGCCTCGAGTCCCAGCTGTTTAGCGGCGATAGCGAGTCCGATACCCGTGTTCCCCGCGGTCGGTTCGACGATCGTCCCGCTCTCGGCGACGTCGCCGCGCTCGAGCATCTCTCGGAGCATGTATCGGCCGATGCGGTCTTTCACGCTCGCTCCGGGGTTGAACGACTCGAGTTTCGCGTAGCACCGGACGTCCTCGGGACCGTCCTGGAGGGCGACGAGCGGCGTCCGACCGATCGTCTCGAGGACCGAGTCCACCGGCTGCTCGTGGGTCGTCATCGTGCTGGCAAAAGTTGCCCCTGCTGTTAGGTTTTACTCATCGACCGCGCGCCGCATGCGGGTGACTGACGGGCTACTCGGCCGTCGCGTCGGTCGCTTCTGCGTCGCCGGCGTCGTCTTCGGCGTCGGCGACTGCCGCGTCGTCGGTGGACGCTGCATCAGCGTCGTCCTCGGCTTCGGCCTCGTCGATGGCCGCTTCGGCGAGGATCTGCTCGCCGTCGATTCCCTGTTCTTCCGCGATCGCGAGCAGGAGAGCGCGCTGTTCGGTCAGTTGGTGGTCGATACCTTCGACCGTATCGTGAGTGTCGTCGACCTCTTCCTCGAGGCCGATGATGCGCTGCTGGAGCTCCTGTACCTGTTTGTACATCGCTTCGGCGCGGTCCGACAGACCCTGAATCTTCTTTGCAGTGCTGCCAAGTCCCATGTGTAGGTGATGTGTTGGCTAACTAATGGGCCTTTTCCTCCGTCGATCGGTCGGGAGTTCCCGTCGATCCGGATTTGCTGTGCGAAACAGTACCATGATTCGTGAAATTTATTACGAACCGCGGACAATCACCAACTGAATTCGAGGTGATCAGCGATGGTGCTCCGACCGACAGCAAGCACCTGGAACCAGGGCCTCGACGTACCGTCCCGACTGTTCAGTGAGCGAGGAAGCAGCGACTACGAACTGTACGAGGAGGACGGCGAGTTCGTCCTCACGATCGACATGCCGGGCTTCGAGACCGACGAGATCGATCTGGCGTGGGACGACGGCACGCTGAACGTCGCCGCCGAACACGTCGACGACGACCGCGGTCGCAAGAAGACCTACCACCGGCGATTCCGGTTCCCGAAAACCATCGCCGACGAGGAGGTCAGCGCCGAGTACACCAACGGCGTCCTCGAGGTCCGGCTGCCGACGGCCGACACGACCGTCCAGGGTCGTGAGATCCCGCTCGAGTAACGCCGTCGGCGTTCGACTCCCCTCCCCGATGTCGCACCGCTACCCGGACACCCCCGGTGAACCGCCAGTTCCGCGTCACGTCGTCGGTGCAGCATCGTTGCCGTCGAGCGGCTGGTGAGACGGCGCACGTTCTGTCGGTTCGCGCGCCGACGGCCGTGACTCGAGCCAGACACGAGTCTCCCTCGAGTAGCCATGCGACTTCGCGTACAACCACTCGACGGACGAAACGCGGGAAGCGGCCTGGCAGCGATCGACCGCGAGACGATGGATGAACTCGGCGTCTCGAGCGGCGAGTTCGTCGCGATCGAGGGCCGCGACGGTCGGGTCGTCGCGCGCGTCTGGCCCGGCCGCTCCGAGGACTCCGGTCGGGGTATCGTGCGCATCGACGGCCAACTGCGACAGGCCGTCGGTGCTCGAATCGACGACGCCGTCTCGGTCGAACCGGCCGATGTCGAACCCGCCGAGCGCGTCACGATCGCGCTGCCCGAGAACGTCCGTATCCGGGGCGATATCGGCTCCTACCTCGAGGACAAGCTCACGGAGCGAGCCGTCAGCCCCGGCGATCAGCTGTCGATCTCGCTCGGCTTCGGGCTCCTCTCGAGTCGCTCCGGTCGACGGCTGCCGATCACCGTCGTCGACACCGAGCCCGGCGAGACGGTCGTCATCGAGAGCGGAACCGAGATCGAGGTCGCCGAGCGCGACCCCGAGCGACTCGCCGTCGAAGCCGAGGGCCCGCTCGAGTCGGGCGAAGACGACGGCGTCGGTGGGACCGAGAGCCCGAACGTCACCTACGAGGACGTCGGCGGACTCGACGACGAACTCGAGCGGGTCCGCGAGATGATCGAGTTGCCGATGGCCCACCCCGAACTGTTCAGAGCGCTCGGCATCGAGCCGCCGAAGGGCGTCCTGCTCCACGGGCCGCCGGGCACCGGCAAGACGCTCATCGCCCGTGCGGTCGCCAACGAGGTTGACGCCCACTTCCTGACGATCTCCGGTCCGGAGATCATGTCGAAGTACTACGGCGAGTCGGAAGAACAGCTCCGCGAGGTGTTCGAGGAGGCCGCGGCGAACGAGCCCGCGATCGTCTTCATCGACGAACTCGACTCCATCGCACCCAAGCGAGAGGAGGCCGGCGGCGACACCGAGCGCCGCGTCGTCGCCCAACTCCTGAGCCTCATGGATGGTCTCGAGCAGCGCGGGGAGATCACCGTCATCGGGACGACGAACCGCGTCGACGACATCGACCCCGCGCTGCGCCGTCCGGGCCGGTTCGACCGCGAGATCGAGATCGGCGCGCCCGACGCCGCGGGCCGCGAGGAGATCCTGCAGATCCACACCCGCGGCGTGCCGCTGGCCGAAGACGTCGACCTCGAGCGCTACGCCGAGAACACCCACGGCTTCGTCGGGGCCGACCTCGAGAACCTCGCCAGGGAGGCCGCGATGACGGCCATGCGCCGCGTCCGACCCGAACTCGACCTCGAAGACGCCGAGATCGACGCCGACGTGCTCGACGCGATCGAGGTGACGGCCGACGACGTCAAGTCCGCCCTTCGCGGGATCGAACCCTCCGCGATGCGCGAGGTGTTCGTCGAGGTCCCCGACGTCACCTGGGACGACGTCGGCGGTCTCGAGGACGCGAAAGAACGCCTCCGCGAGAGCGTTCAGTGGCCGATGGAACACGCCGACGCCTACGAGCGGGTCGGTCTCGAGCCGGCCAAGGGCGTCCTGCTTCACGGTCCGCCGGGCACCGGCAAGACGCTGCTCGCGAAGGCCGTCGCCAACGAGTCCCAGTCGAACTTCATCTCGGTCAAGGGCCCCGAACTGTTCGACAAGTACGTCGGCGAGAGCGAGAAGGGCGTCCGCGAGATCTTCAGCAAGGCCCGCGAGAACGCCCCGACGATCGTCTTCTTCGACGAGATCGACGCCATCGCGAGCGAGCGCGGGAGCGGCGTCGGCGACTCCAACGTTGGCGAGCGCGTGGTCTCGCAACTGCTGACCGAACTCGACGGCCTCGAGGAACTCGAGGACGTCGTCGTGATCGCGGCCTCGAACCGGCCCGAACTGATCGACGACGCGCTCCTCCGGCCGGGCCGACTGGACCGCCACGTCGCGGTCGACGAACCCGACGAGGAGGCGCGCCACGAGATCCTCCAGATTCACACCGCGGACCGGCCGCTTGCGGACGACGTCGACCTCGGCGCCCTCGCGAGCGAAACCGAGGGGTACACCGGTGCGGACCTCGAGGCCGTCTGCCGCGAGGCCGCGACCATCGCGGTCCGTGACCACGTCCGGGCCGAGGCGGTCGGCGAGGAGCGCGACGTCGACGAGATCGAACTCACGGCCGACCACTTCGAGCGGGCGCTCGAGGCGGTCTCGTCCGAGTCGGCCGGCGAGTTCGAATCCGGTCCCGACGCGGGGGCGTTCGGCGACGCTCCCGAGGAAGGCGAGAGCGAAGCGTAGGAACTCGAGCGGCCAGTCGGTCGCTTTCGCTGCCGGTTACGCCGCGCTCCCGTTCTCGAGGAACGCCGCGCTCGCGGTGTTGAACGCCTCCGGCCGATCCTGATTGACGAGGTGGCCCGACTCCGAGAGCTCGAGGCGCTCGCCGGTCGCGACCTCCGAGACGAGTTGCGCGCCCTGCTGTTTGACCAGCGGAGCCTCCTGTTCGCCGTGGACGACGAGCGTCGGCGTCTCGACGTGCGAGAGGTTCGCCGGCTCGTACCGGTAGAGCGCGCCGAACACCTTCCGGAACTCGCTGCGAGAGATGTCGCCGACGGCGTCCATCGCTTCCGAGCGGACGTCGGGATTCACCGAGAGCCACCGCTCGCCGGTCGTCGCCTGAATGGAGTACAGCATCGATCGGAACGTCGTCTGCGGGCCGGTCATCGACAGCGACGTCGACAGCGCCGGCAGCGGCGACAGCAGGGGTTTCATCATCGGCGGCATATCCATCGGCGGCATCGATCGCACCGCGCCGCCGAGGATCGCGCCCGCAGCGTGGTCGGGGTGGCGGTCCATGTACTCCTGGACGACCATCGAGCCGAGCGAGAGGCCACAGAGGATGGGGTCCTCGAGATCGAGTTCCGAGAGGAGTGCCTCGAGATCGTCGGCGAAGAGTTCGATCGAGTACCGGTTCGGCTCGGTCGCGCCCGTCTGGCCGTGGCCGCGGACGTCCATCGTGATCGCCTGATACTCGTCGTCGAAGCGTTCTACCTGTGGCTTCCAGGCCTGCCCGTTCATCCAGCCGCCGTGGATGAAGACGAGTGGCTGGCCGTCGCCGCGTGTCTCGTACCAGAGCGTGCTGTCCTCGAGAGCGAGTTCTGCCATTGACAGGTAGTCGGTCGCCGCACGTATAGGTCGCGGGGTTGCAGGTCGTTCGAGTAGAGATCCGTCGTTGTACGAACGAACGAATCGGCCCCGCTTTCGGACGGATTCAGGTGAAGGCGAGTGTCCTGCTTTCGCTGGCGGCTGTGATTTCCACGTCCTCCCCAGCCGATTCGCTCGTTGCACTCACTCATCCACTGGAAGACGCTTCGCGCCTTCCAAGCCGTCGTTCACTCCGTTCACGGCGACCTCGCACGGCTTCGCGCCGTGGCTCACTGTTCGTTCGCCACGGTCCAGCGCGCGCCACCGAACGTGGCTCGAACAGTCCGGAGCAAGGTGTTGAACTGGAGACGAGCGATACTCGAGGAGCGCCCTCACTGCTCCCGACCGGAGCCGACCCACCGATCCCAGAAGCTTTCGAACTCGGACTCGTCCTCGGTGATCCGCTCCCACTGAGCGAGACCGCGCTCCTCGCGGGTACCCGGAATCGTGTTGTCGAGAACGAGGGCCGCGAGTCCGCCGACGGCCATCCCCGTCGAGCCGATGATGAAGACGATGTCGACGACGGCTTCCGCAGCCGTCTCGAGCCAGCCCGGATACCCGGCGAGTGCGGCCTCGAGACCGACCGCGTCGCGGAACGCGAGCGTCGACTCGAAGTTACCCATGTAGGCGGGGATCGCCAGGCCGACGAACAGCGCGAAGCCGATGACGAAGGTGTTCCTCGAGGAGTCGAGGTCGACGTGGCGGAGGTTCGAGATGCCGACGGCGACGATCTGGGCGAACATGGCGATGAACAGGCCGCCGACGATGGGGTCCGGGATCGTCGCGACCAGCTGGCCGAAGTAGCCGATGAAGCCGAAGATCAGCATGACGACGGCGCCGAGCTGGACGACGTACCGGGAGGCGACGCCGGTCAGGCCGATGGCGCCGATGTTCTCGGAGTACGAGGTCGAGCCGCCGGTGCCCATGATCCCGGAGAAGACGTTCATCAGGCCCTCCATTCCGATGCCGTGGTTGATTCGCTTCTCGCTCGGCGCCGCGGAACCGGTCAGGTTCGCCACGGCGTAGTAGTCGCCGATGCTCTCGACGATCGAGGCGAGCACGCCCGCGAACATGCCGACGACGAACGCGGTCGTAAACTCGGGCATTCCCCACTGGAACGGGTAAATCGGCAGGAGCGGCTGCGTGTCAGTGACCCGCTCGAGCGGGACGTAGCCGGGGTGTTCGCTCCCGAGAACGGCGTCGATCGACAGCGGGCCGAGCGTCCAGTCGGTCGAGAGCGCGGCGGCGACGACCCAGGCGATGCCGATCGCCAGGATTACCGGATACAGACGGAACGCCTTGTGTTTGACGTCGAGGTACTGTGAGAACAGCAAAATCAGGCCGAGGGTCAGTCCGAGGAACAACCAGCTCTGGTTCGCGCCGGTGATCTGGGGCGCGTCGAACAGCGCCAGTCCGATCAACGCGATGGTCGGTGCGATAACGACCGGCGAGAGGAAGCGTCGAAGCTTCCCTACCAGACCGAAGTACCCCATCGCGACCTGAACCGTCGCGGCGACGATGATCGCGCCCTGTAACTGGAGCAGCGCGGCCCGCCAGTCGTCCCCACCACCGACGCCGCCGGCGGTGACGACGGCGATGATCGCGAGCGCGGGAGCGAGCATCGAGAACGGCGCGCCCTGAACGATCGGGTAGCGGTTCCCGAACGTCGTTTGGGCTAACGTCGCGATCCCGCTCACGACGAAGAAGGTGCCGATGAACTGGGCGGTGACCTCGGGATGTTCCGTCATCCCCATCGCCTCCGCCAGGATCAGCGGCACCGCGATGTTCGCTCCGACCATCGTCAGGTAGTGCTGGATCCCCAGCACCGCCGATTCACCCAGCGGCGGCCGGTCGTCGATTCCGTACTCGATATCGTCGCTGGCCTCGCGGTCGCCCCCCGCGCCAGCGTCCCTGGTCGTCGATTCGTCCCCCTCGTGACTCATCTCGTCGGATAACGGAAGAGCGAGGTCAAATGAATGTTGATCCGTCTCGAGTGTCTCGAGCCCGAATCAGTTCGATGACGCGTCCGAGGCAGCGCGATCCGCCGCGGTACGGACCGTCTCGGCCGACAGCGACGACAGGTCGACCAGTTCGCCGTTAGCTTCGGTCGCGACCATCTCCGAAAGCCCGGCGCGCGAGTCGTCGCCCGCGTCGACGACGATCACGGTCGCATCGTCTGCCGCGAGGCCGCGTGCGGCCCGCCGCGTCGCCTCGGTCGGACTCCCGTCGGCGACGTTCGCCCGCCCGTCCGTCACGCAAACGATGACCGAAGCGTCCGTCTCCGCCCGCTCGAGCACCCGTCGCGAGCTCTCGAGGCCCGCCGGAAGCGGCGTTCGATCGCCCGAGGGCAACTCCTTCAGGTGGCGCGCGGCCAGCGAGACGCTGTCGGTCGGCGGGAGCAGGACTTCCGCGTCCTCGCCCGCAAAGGCTACGAAGGCGACCTGATCGCGCTGTTCGTAGCTGTCGCGGAGTAACTCGAGGACGACCCCCTTCGCGGTGCGCATCGCGGGTCGCATCGAGGCGCTGGCGTCGACGGCGAAGACGATGGTCACCGACGTCTCGCCGGCCCGAACCGACTGTCGGAGGTCCTGCTTGCCGACTCGAGACTCGCCGCGGGCCGCAGCAGAGCGCACCGACGCCGCCGCGTCGATGGGGCCGTCGCCCGAGGCCGGTTCCGTTCTCACGCGAGCGCCGCGGTTGGTGACGCTCGGGGTCGTGCTGGCTCGAGCGCCGCCGGTTGCGGTAGACTGGCTGCTCTCAGCCTCCGCGGACTCGAGGTCGGGTGCCCTCGCCTCGCCGACGCCGGCGATTTCAGCGCGCTGCTGGCCGGGAACGAGTGGTTGGGCTTCGTCTTCCTCGCTGTCATCGCCGCTGTCATCCGGGTCGGAGTCACTCGAGTCGTCAGTGCTGTCGTTCTCGCCACCCTCATCGGGACCGGTTTCGGCGGGCGACGGCTCGCCTCCGGACGGTTCCTCGCCGTCGTCAGGTCGCCGTTCGGGCCCGGAGTCGCTCGAACCACCGTCACTCTCGTTCGGTTCGTCGGTTCCGTCGTCGCCGTCTTCGGATCCAGAACCGGAGTCGCCACCGCGGTCGTCGTCACTCCGCTCGTCGCCGGACTCGTTTCCCGTCTCACCGCCGTCCGCGTCGTCTCCGGTTTCGCTCCCGTCTTCACCCTCATCAGACGCCTCGCCGTCGTCACCCTTCTCGGGTGACTCCTCTTCGAAGCGATCCTCGAGCAGGTCCTCCAGCTCCGGTTCGTCCTCGAACGGCGTGCTCCGGAGTCGGTGGGGAAGGGTGTAGCTCGCGGCTTCGTGGACGTCCGATCGGATGACCGCCGTCCGGCCCTCGAGTGCGGCCAGCGTCATCGCGGTTCGGGCCGTCGCCACGTCGCCGCGGTGCCCGTCGACGCCGGCCTCGAGGCAGAGGTGAGCGATTTCTTCTTTGAAATCGGCGGGGAGGGAGACACTCGAGAGTCGCTCGCGGGCCGCGGCCAGGGTCTCACGGAGGGCCGCCGTCTCGTCGGCGTACTCGGTCCACGGACCGGACTCGTCGGTCCCGGTGCCGGTGACGGAACCGCCGGACTCGAGCGCTCGGTCGATGATTTCGACGCGGTCCTCGACCTCGCGGCAGCCCTCGACGGTCGCCTGGAGGGCGAACCGATCCCGCAACTGGGGCCGGAGATCGCCCTCCTCGGGGTTCATCGTGCCGATCAGGGTGAAGTCCGCGGGGTGTGAGACGCTGATCCCGTCGCGCTCGACGGTGTTGACGCCGCTTGCAGCGGCATCGAGGATGACGTCCACGAGGTGATCGTCGAGCAGGTTGACCTCGTCGACGTAGAGGATTCCGCGGTGGGCGCGGGCGAGCAGGCCGGGATCGAAGTCGGCCGCGCCGGCGAGTGCGTCTTCGACCGAGAGGGTCCCGACGACGCGGTCTCGAGTCGCTCCGAGCGGCAGGGTCACGAGTGGAACGGGACGCGTTTCGACGGGCAATTCGTCGCGGTCGCGCTCGCGGCAGTCGGCACACTGCAGGCTCGAGTCGTCGGGCGCACAGCCGTACGGACAGTCCGCGACGGCCCGCTGCTCGGGGAGGAGATCCACGAGTCCCCGAACAGCGGTCGACTTCGCGGTGCCTTTCTCGCCGACGATCAGGGCCCCGTCGAGGCCGTCGTTCGCCGCGACGGCGAGCAGCACGCGCTTCAACTCGTCCTGTCCGACGATCGCCGGAAAGGGGAGCGACGACAGCTTTTTGCCCCCAGCGTCTGCAACCATACTTGAGCTAATACAACAGAGGTTTAAAAACGCGATGACACGCATCGGGATCTACACCGCGACGGAGAACGAACTCGGCTCGATCGGGCAGGCCGCCGAGCGCCTCGAGGGTATCGAACTGGTCGTTCGCTCGGAGAGCGACCTCGAGGACGAGGCCGACATCGAGGAGTTCGTCGAGGAATTGACCGACGCCGCGGCGGCCATCTTCTGGCTCCACGGCGCCGAAGACAGCATGCCGGGCTACGACTACGCGACGGGCGCGCTCGAGGAGGCGAGCGTCCCGCTGATCGTCAAGGCGACCGGCGACGCCTTCGCGTTCGAGGATACGACCGTCGGGGAGGAGCATCGCGACCTCGTCTACGACTATCTGGAGAAGGGCGGCACGATCAACGTCGCGAACTGCTGTCGGTTCCTCGTCGCGGCGTACGAGGACCGCGACGCGGAGTACGACGACCCGACCACGCTGCCGACGGAGGGCGTCTACCACCCCGACTACCCCGGAGTCGGGTACGAGGAGTTGCTCGAGACCCACGACCCCGACCTGCCGACGGTCGCGGTCTGGTTCTACGAGTCCCACTGGACCCACGAGAACACCCGGTACGTCGACGCGCAGGTTCGGGCGCTCGAGAAGCAGGGCGCGAACGCCCTCCCGATCTTCTGCAATCCGGCGACCGATACGGAGGAACAGGAGGACGCCGAGTGGGTCACGGACAACTGGCTCATCGACGCCGACGGCCAGCCGGTGGTCGACGCCGTGCTCTCCTCGTTCATGTTCTCCCTCTCGATGGACGAGCGCGGCCGTAGCGCCAATGATGAGGGGAGTTCCGCGGAGGACGTCTTCCTCGACCGACTCGGCGTCCCGGTCCTCCAGACGATCACCACGATGCGATCCCGTTCGCGCTACGAATCCAGCGACACGGGCGTGATGGGCTTCGAACTCGCGCTCTCCGTCGCGCTCCCCGAGTTCGACGGTAACGTCATCAGCCATCCGATCTCGGGCAAGGAACGCACCGACGACGAGGCCGGTATCGGGAGCGCGCCGAAACACCACTATCCGATCGAGGAGCGGATCGATCACGCGACGCGGCTCGCGGTCAACTGGGCCGAACTTCGCCACACGCCTAACGAGAACAAACAGATCGCCGTCGTCCTGCACAACTACCCGCCGAGCGACGACGGGATCGGGACCGCGTTCGGGCTCGACTCGCCGGAGTCGACCGTGAATCTGCTCGAGGAACTCGAGGCTCGAGGATACGATTTGAACGATGAGATGCCCGACGACGGCCAGACCCTCGTCGAGAAACTCACCTCGCAGCTGACCCTCGAGGATCGCTGGGTCGCCCCAGAGGACGTCCGAGAGCTTTCGGTCGACGTCGTTTCACAGGACACGTACGCCGACTGGTTCGCCGACGCCGACGAACGATTCCAGGAGAACATCGTCGAGGAATGGGGTGACGTTCCGGACCGTCCGTTCGCCATCCCCGGCGTCGAGTTCGGGAACGTCCTCGTCACCGTCCAGCCGCCCCGCGGGTTCGGAATGGACCCCTCGAAGGTCTACCACGACTCGGACCTGCAG
This sequence comes from Natronorubrum halobium, assembly GCF_051351675.1. Taxonomy (NCBI): domain Archaea; kingdom Methanobacteriati; phylum Methanobacteriota; class Halobacteria; order Halobacteriales; family Natrialbaceae; genus Natronorubrum; species Natronorubrum halobium. The sequence continues at coordinate 2,128,408 of NZ_CP195595.1, read as the reverse complement.
CCGCCACACGACTACTACGCGTTCTACGGCTGGCTGCGAAACACGTTCGAGGCCGACGGGGTCGTCCACCTCGGCACGCACGGAAGCCTCGAGTGGCTCCCCGGCAAAACGGTCGGGCTCAACGGCGAGAGCGCACCCGACCAGCTGATCGACGATATTCCGAACGTCTACCCCTACATCGTCAACAACCCCGGCGAGGGGACGCAGGCGAAGCGCCGCTCGTATGCGGCGATCGTCGACTATCTCACGCCCGTAATGCGAAACGCGGGCACCTACGACGAGTTATCGGAACTCGAGGAACTCGCGAATCAGTACCGCGAGGCCGGAATGGAAGACGCCCGCGCGGACGACGGCCAGCACCTCGAGGATCTCATGCGCGAGACAGTCGAGGAACTCGATCTCGCGGTCGAACTCGGTATCACGGGGACGATCGACGAGACGGCGGACGTTCGCGGTCCGGACGAGGCAGGTTCGACCTTGGCTGAGGGAGAAGTCGAGGGTGACGACCTCGCCATCGACGACCTAGTCGAACGCATCCACGAGTACCTCACGGACGTCAAGACGACTCAGATCCGGCTGGGGCTGCACACGATGTCCGAACCGCCGGCCGACGAGCGCCTCGTGGAGTATCTCGTCGCGTTGACGCGCCTCGAGAACCCCGGCGCTCCGAGCCTGCGCGAGAGCGTGGCCGGCGCGCTGGGCGTCGATTACGAGAAGATGCTCAACGCTCCCGGCGAGTACGACGAAGCGCTCGGCATGACCTACGCCGAGGCCGCCGACGTGGTCTACGAGACCAGTATCGAACTCATCGAGACGCTCGCGGCGCACGACTTCGACGTGCCGGAATCGGAACGAGACGGCGGAGCGGACGACGAGGTCAACATCAACCTCATGATCGTCGACCTCGAGACGATCGGCGACGGTCGAGCCAAATCGGGCGCGCACGACGACCTGCGGAAGGCCCTCGCGTACATCTGCGAGGAGGCCCAGCCTCGCGTCCAGGGCGCGGAAGACGAGATCCCCAGAACTGCGGACGCGCTTTCCGGCGAGTACGTGCCGCCCGGCGGATCGGGCGCGCCGACCCGCGGCGGCGTCGACCTGCTGCCCACTGCGCGGAACTTCTACACGCTCGACCCCCGCAAGGTGCCCGCGAAGGCCGCCTGGCAGGTCGGGAAAGAAGTCGCGGACGGGGTTCTCGAGCGCCACTACCACGAAAACGACGAGTATCCCGAAGAGATCGGGGTCGTCGCGTGGGGCACGCCCACCGTCCGAACCCGCGGCGAGACCATCGCCCAGGTGCTGGCCATGATGGGCGTCGAACCGCAGTGGACTGACGCCGGCCGGATCGACGACGTCGAGCCGATTCCGCTCAAGGAACTCGACCGGCCCAGAGTCGACGTAACGACGCGCGTCTCCGGGCTGTTCCGGGACGCCTTCCCGGCTGCGGCGGGTGTCATCCACGACGCCGTGGACGCGGTCGTCGACCTCGACGAGCCGCTCGAGATGAACTACGTGAAAAAGCACGTCGAGGAGGAGGCCGAGCAACTGCAGGAAGAGGAAGGCCTCGACGAATCCGACGCTCGCAAGGCCGCACTGCACCGCGTCTTCACGACCAAACCCGGCGGCTACGGCGCCGGGACGAACAAGGCCGTGGACGAAGGGAACTGGGACGACCGCTCCGACCTCGCCAGCGTCTACGTCCAGTGGGGCGGCTACGCAATGGGCTCCCGCGGCCGGGTTTCGGACGCCCACGACGCCTTCGAGCGCCGTCTCTCCAGTGTGGACGCCACCGTCAAGATCGAGGACACGATGGAACAGGACGAGTTCGACTCCTCGGACTGGTACGCTTTCCACGGCGGCTTCATCTCCGCGGTGTCCGAGATTTCGGGCGAGGAGCCCGCCTCCTACGTCGGCGACTCCTCCGATCCGGACAACGTCGACGTCTACACGAACGAGGAGAAGGTCCGCAAAGCCATGCGTGCTCGCGTGCTGAACCCGGACTGGCTCGAGTCGATGGAGGAGCACGGCTACAAGGGCGCCGGCGACCTCTCGACGACCGTCGACGTGACCCTCGGCTGGGACGCGACGACCGGCGTCATCTCGGACACCCTCTGGGAAGACGTCGCCGAGAAGTTCGCGTTCGACGAGGACCGACAGGACTGGATGCGAGACGTGAACCCGTGGGCGCTCGAGTCAATCACGGACACCTTGCTCGAGGCGATCGAACGGGACCTCTGGGACGCCGACGACGAGACGGCCGATCGGCTCCGGGACCTGAACCTCGAGGTCGAGGGTGACCTCGAGGCCAGAACGACCAACGAGGCGGTCGGTTCGGACGCCGACGCGGAGGTGGCAAACGATGACTGAGAACGACCGACCCGAGACCGACGGCGGACAGGAGTTCGAGCGGGAGTACGCCGACCTCGGCGCGACGACCCAGAACGCGATGGATATCGCGGAGACGAGCATGGACATCGTCCGGCAGTTCGTCCCCGACGAGACGCTTGCCGACCGCATCCGACAGAAGTCCGTCCACTCGATGGGCGACATCGAGTTTCAACATCTGCTCGAGTTTACTGGAAGCGACGGGGTGGGTGCCGACGAGGATGCCCCGGTTCGGGCCGGGGCTCGAGCCGTCCTCGAGGAGGCCACCATCGTCACCGACATCACGATGTCCAAGGCCGGCATCACGAGCAGGGGTCACGACTGCGAGAAGCGCAAGGCGATCGGCAACGGGGCCGAGTTGGCGAAGGAGACCGGCATGACCCGGACCGCCGCCTCGGTGCTCGAACTCGACAAGCAGGGCGTCTACGACGGTGCGATCGCGACGATCGGGAACGCCCCGACGGCTGCGTTCGCCCTCGCGGACTGCATCGAGAACGGCACCCGACCCGCCGCCATCGTCGCGACGCCCGTCGGCTTCGTCAAGGCCGAGGAGAGTCGCCAGCGCATTCGGAAGGTGAGCCGGGAGTACGACGTGCCCGCGATCACGAACGTCGGCCGCCGCGGCGGCAGCGGACTCGCCGCGGCGCTGACGAACGAACTGATCCACGTCGCGAAGGACGTGCGAACGGACGGGCTCGAGTTGGATCTGACCGCCGACGAGCGGGCCGCACAGGCCGCCACCAGTTCTGAGGAGGACGAATGAGCGGCGAGTACGACCTCGGGTCCGGACCCGACCCAGCGACGTTCGCCGCTGTGGCGCCAGAGCCGGATATCGACGAAGCGACGGACGACCCCGTCTACGCTGTCGGCGTCGGGCCGGGGAACCCGGAGTACCTCACGCCTCGAGGCCGGCGTGCGATCCGTGAAGCGGACGTCGTCGTCGGCTTCACGACCGTCGTGGAGTTCGTCGAGGACCAGACCGACGCCGATCTGCTGACCTGTGGCTACAAGGACGAGGCCGAGGCCCTCGAGGCGTTCGGCGAGCGCGTCGCTGCCGGCGAGTCGGGCACCGCCGTCGCGATGGGCGACCCGAACCACTCGGGCTACCAGTTCGTCGGCAAAGTTCAGGACTCCGTTCAACGCGAGGATTCCAGTATTCCGGTTCGCGTCGTTCCCGGCATCTCCTCGCTGCAGGTGGCCGCGAGCCGCGCCCGGACGCCCATGGAGGACACCGAGTTCGTCACGCTGCACAAGAGCGGCGACCTCGCTGCCGATATGGACCGTCTCGCCGCCGCGGTGACCGTGGACGACCGACACCTGCTCGTTCTTCCGCGGCCCTACGACCGGATGCCCGGCGATCTGGCCGAGTTCCTGCTCGAGGCGGGCGCCGAACCGGATCTCGAGGCGCTGGTGTGTGAGAAGCTGACCCACGAGGACGAGCGGGTTCACCGGTTCACGCTCGCCGAACTGTCGGAACACGCCGGCGGGAACGGCGAGGCGGACACGCCGTTTTCGGATCTGGTCGTGCTCGCGGTCCGACAGCCCGTGTCGTAGAGGCTCGAAACGGGCTACTCGGGGACGTCACCGACCATAACGTACTTTTCGTAGTTCGGCTCCTGTCCCCAGAGCGTAGACTCCGCCAGGGGTTCGTACTCGACGTTCTCGAGTCCCTGTGTGCTGAGAAACGCCGCCAACTCCTCGAGCGGCCGACCGTCGTACAGCGGCAGATCGTCGTGGATCTCCTCGTAGCCCTCGAACACCTCCGCGAAGTCCCAGTGGCCCTCGATCAGGACGAGGCGACCGCCGGGTCGAACGACGCGTTGCCACTCGTCGATCGCACGCTCCGGGGTCGGCAGCGTCCAGATGAGGTGACGCGCCGTCACCAGGTCGTAGGCGTCGTCGGACTGGGCCAGGTTCTCCGCGTCTCCGCGCTGGAACTCGACGGAGCGGTCCGACTGCTCGACCTTCGCTCGCGCCCGCTCGAGCATCTCACTCGAGAAGTCAACGCCCGTGACGTCGTGGCCGAGCTCCGCGAGCAGCAACGAGATCACGCCGGTTCCACAGCCGACGTCGAGGATCCGCTGTGGTGGTTCGCCGGTCCACAGACCCAGCACCGACAGCCACGCCTCCCGTTGCTCGTCGCTGTGGATGCCGTGCTGGCTGTCGTCGTCGAACGAGTCGGCGCGGCCGTCCCAGTACTGCTGGACGACCTCCTTGACGTCTTCGCCCGTCTGCCCGCGTCCCGTCATAACCGCCGTCTTCCCACGGAACCGATAAGCAGTTTCGCGAAGCGATAATATGTGCTCACAGAATCATATTACAAGAAATTGAACGAGTCGTCCGAATTGCTATCCGTTGGCACGTCGGTAGCCGACCGAAATTGTCGACCTCCGGTCGGTCATCACTCGTCTTGCTCGTGTTCGCGCAGGACCGACGAGACGGTGTTCGAGACCTCCTCGAGCGCGACGGCGTTCGTCTTTCTGAGGTCGCCGTCCTGGGCTTCGCCGAGGTGGTTCAGCGCCGCTCGAAGGTGATACTCCGTGCCGCGTTCGGCGTCGGATTCCTCGGTCATCGTAATCGAGCGGCCATAGCTGCCGACCTCTGTTAAGTTCGTCGGCGGCTCGTTTCGCCTCGTCACGTCACTCGAGCGCGTCGCGAACCGTTGCCTTGCGCTCGGCGAACGTCGCGTCGTCGAGCACCGGCGTCGTCGACTCGAGGTCCACCTCGACGTCGTCCTCGAGATCGATCCAGGCCCGACAGCCGCGGTAACTGCCGCGTTCTTCGATGAGCCGGGGCGACTCGAGTGCGCTCACGCGGAGCAAGAGCACCCGCAGTTCGCCGTCCGGATCCGGATCGTACTTGTCGCGCAGGCCGTCGGGGGTGTAGACGTAGTGGCGCGCGAGGGCCTCGAGGTCGTCGCTCGAGACAGCGAACTCCTTGCGGACCGCGGCGACCGCTCGGATCGGCACGCCGGCGTCGGGTTTCGCGCTCGCGCGGTGGTAGTAGCCCTCGTGTCGGGACTGGTATCGGTCGGGAACCTGGTGGGTGTAGGATGGGTACAGGACGAACTGGCCGTCGATCGTCCCCGGGTCGAGCGTCGGGTGGCGAACGAGTACCGTCTGGGAGCCCTCGAGCAGGGCGTTGACGACGCCGGCACGTTCTTTCAGCGCGGGAATCGCGGCCGTCTTGGCTTCGCTCATTGGTCTCGCTCGATCGAACGCGGACGAGTCTCAATTCGGTTTCGGTTGGTCGAGATCGCCATCCCCACCGACGGATTCAAGTTCAGTTGTGCGAACGCAACCACAATGATGAACGGATTCGTCCTCGGCGGCGTCAGCTCCGGCGTCGGGAAGACGGTTGCCACGCTGTCGATCGTTCAGGCCCTCGAGGACGCCGGGTACGCGGTCCAGCCCGCCAAAGCCGGGCCGGACTTCATCGATCCGAGCCACCACGAGGCGATCGCGGGCCGTCCCTCCCGCACGCTCGATCTGTGGCTCTGTGGGGAAGACGGCCTCCGACGAAATTACCAGCGCGGCGAAGGCGACATCTGCGTCGTCGAGGGCGTCATGGGGCTCTACGACGGCGACGGCTCGAGTACCGCGATGGTCGCCGAAGCCCTCGACCTCCCCGTCGTTCTCGTCGTCGACGCGAAAGCCGGCATGGAGAGCGTCGCGGCGACGGCACTCGGCTTCCAACAGTACGCCGACACCATCGGACGCGACATCGAGGTGGCCGGCATCGTCGCCCAGCGCGCCCACGGCGGTCGCCACGAGCAGGGGATCCGCGACGCCTCGCCCGATGATCTCGCATACTTCGGGCGAATCCCGCCGAATCCGGGCCTCGAGATCCCGGATCGGCACCTCGGCCTCGAGATGGGGGCGGAAGCCGCGCTACCGAGGGAAGCGCTGCGGGAGGCCGCGGAGTCGCTCGAGGCCGATCAGCTGGCCGCCGTCGCGAGCGAGCCGCCCGCTCCGGACGAATCGGTCAAGTCCGGCGGATCGGTCGACGCCACCGTCGCCGTCGCCGACGACGCGGCCTTCTGCTTTCGCTATCCGTCGACCCTCGAGCGATTCCGCGAGCGGGCCGAACTGGTCACGTTCTCGCCCGTCGCGGGCGATCCCGTCCCGGACTGCGACGGCGTCTACCTGCCCGGCGGCTACCCCGAACTCCACGCCGCGGAACTCGAGTCGTCGGCTACGCTCTCGGAACTCGGCCAACGGGCCAGCGAGGGACTGCCGGTCCTCGGCGAATGTGGCGGGCTGATGGCCATGAGCCAGTCGCTGACCACGGCGGAGGGAAACCGCCACGAGATGGCCGGCATCCTCCCGGCGGACGTCACGATGCACGACCGCTATCAGGCGCTGGATCACGTCGAACTCGGGGCGCTCGAGGGGACGCTCACCGCGAACGTCGGCGAGCGAATCCGGGGCCACGAGTTCCACTACTCGAGCGCCGACGTCGACGGCGACGCCCGCTTCGCGTTCGAGACGGTTCGCGGGGACGGCATCGACGGCGACCACGACGGCCTGACCGAGTACGAGTCGTTGGGGACGTACGTCCACGTTCACGCCGAGAGCGGGGCGTTCGATCGGTTCTTCGAGCGAATTGCATAAGTTCGACATGTCGCTCGCGAAGCTATTCTTCGACGTTGACATACAGTCAAATAGTTAACACCAATGCCGGTGTAGTCCCGGTCGTATGTCCGAATCAGTCCAGCGACTCGAGCCCCTAGACCAGCGCCCGCTATCCGACCGAACCTGCCTCGTCACGGGTTCGTCGCGCGGCATCGGTCGCGATATCGCGTTCGAACTCGCCCGCTGCGGGGCCGACGTGGCGGTGAACTATCGCTCGGCCGACGACAAGGCACGCGAGGTCACGGAGACCATCGAGGCGAACGGGGAGACGGCCGTCCCCGTGCAGGCGGACATCTCCGAGCCGACAGCGGTCGAACGGATGGCCGAGGACGTCCGCGACGAACTCGGGGAGATCGACGTGCTCGTCAACAACGCCGGCATCACGATCGATCGGAAGTTCGAGAATATGTCCTACGAGGACTGGCAGACGGTCATCGACGTCAACCTGACCGGGACGTTCAACTGTACGAAGGCGTTCTACGAGGACATCAAAACGTCCGACAACGGCCGACTCATTAACATCTCGAGCGTCGTGGGCCAGCAGGGCAACTACGGGCAGGCCAACTACGCGACGTCGAAGGGTGGCCTGTTCGCGTTCACCCGGACGCTGGCGCTGGAACTCGCCGCTCACGACTCGACGGCGAACTGCGTTGCCCCCGGCTTTACGGAGACGGATATGCTCGAGAAGGTTCCCGAACGGGTCCAGGACAAGATCCGGGAGGACATCCCGCTGAATCGCTTCGCTCAGACCGAGGACATCGTCGGCATGATTCGGTTCCTCACCAGCGACTACGCGGAGTACATGACCGGGCAGGTGATCGGGATCAACGGCGGTATGGAGTGGTAGCAACGGGGGAACTGCCCTGCGGTTTAGTCGACTCGAGCGGCGAACTCGCGATCGGATCGACCGCCGAACCGAACAGTCAGAATAACCGAATCTGAACCGGGAAGCTATTTCTCTCGCGAACATTCATTTCGGAGGACGTGATCTAGCGAGCGTATGCCAATCGAGTACAGTAACCGCGAGAAGTCGTACCAATTGTACCGGAAGGGGAAACGGGAAGGCACGTGGGACCCGGACGACTTCGATCTCGAGGCGGACGGGAAAGACTGGGCGCAGTTCTCCGACGCGGAACAGCAGCGGTTCCTCGCGTCGTGCGCGGCGTTCTACGACGGCGAAGAGGACGTGACGCGGACGCTCGCACCGTACATGATGACCCTCGACGCGCTGGACAACGAGGCCATGCCGTTCGACACCGTCCAGGAGGAGATCTACCTGGCCCAGCAGGTCTACGAGGAGGCCAAACACACCGACCTCTTCAGTCGGTACTTCCAGGAGGTCTTCGGAACCCAGGACACCGAACCGCACCGCGTCGGCGGTTACCAGGAGCAGGGGTACAGCACAGACAATCTGTACGATACCGCGGACACTCTCCTAGCCGCGATCAACGGCGGGGACCAGCGCGAACTCGTCTACGCGCTCGGGGAGGCCTACCTCAACTACATGGGGATCGTCGAGGCCCAGCTCGCCCGCGGCGGCTATCTGAGCTCCGACCAGATGATCGAACTGAAAGCCGAGGAGATGGGGCGAGAGATCGTCCTCGAGTCGTTCCAGACGGCCATCGGGAAGGTCCGACAGGACGAAACCCGCCACATCGAGAACGGCCGTTGGGTGATGAAGCAGTTGGCCGAGGCCGAACCCGACATCGTTCGGGACGTCTACGAGCCCCGGATCGAGGAGTACGTCGAGAACCGCCTCCTCGGAGCACCGCCGGAGGAGATGCCGTTCGAGGGCTACGATCAGGGGAAGATCGGCAAACAGACGACCCAGTACCTGCAGGACACCGTCGATTACATCGGCGCCGAGCGATTCGAGGAGTACGGCGACGTTCGGCGAGTCGTTCGGACGCGGCGCGCCGCAGACTGACTCCTTCGTTGCTCCGTATCCCTTCCGCAGAACGCTCACCTGGGCCGACGGTATCGACAGTCACCAGCTGGTGAACAAATTTTGTTGTGCTATTACAACCATATATGGGCAACCGTAGTTTCTCTACTCCAAACAAAATTGTTTTAGGGACGGACTCTGTTCCACAGGGTGATGCCACCCATCGCGCTTCCACACGATGCGAAGGCCGGACCGACCAAGTCCGAGGTCCGCGCCGTCGTCCATTCGAAGCTCGCACTCGAGGCGGACGATCACTTCGCGGAGGTCGGTTCCTGTACCGGCGCCGTCACGATCGAAGCCGCACGGCGAGCCGGTCGGGTGACCGCCCTCGAGCGGAAACCGGAGCGACTCGAGACCACCGAGAGGAACCTCGCGGCCAACGAGGACTCGATACGGGCTGACGTCGAACTCCGGAACGCGGAAGCACCCGAGGGTCTCCCCGACGACGCCGACGCGCTCTTTCTGGGCGGCAGCCGAAACTTCGAGGCCGTCCTCGATCACGCCGTCGAGACCGAAATCGATCGGATTGTGATGAACGTTTCGCGACTCGAAGTCGCCGGCAAGGCGACGGAGGCCTTCCGCGAGCGGGAAATTCTCGAGGAAGTCGTCCAGTTCCAGGTGAGCCACGGCTACGAACTCGCCGGGGCGACGAGTTTCAACTCGGATAACCCGGTGTACATGCTGGTCGGGAGCGCGACGCCGGCTGACGAGGATGGCGGCAAGAAAGTCGCCGCCGATGGAAGAGGGGGTGCCGGGCAGTGACCCTCTACGGCGTCGGACTCGGCCCCGGCGAGGCCGACCTCGTGACCGTTCGCGGGAAGGAAGTGCTCGAGGACTGCGACGTGGTCTACTCGCCGGGCCGACTCTCGCGATCGGTCGCACTCGAGCACGTCGACGAGTCGAAGATCGGGGATCTGGACTTCCCGATGACCAAAGACGAGGAGAAGCTCCGAGCGGCGTGGAAGGAGGCCGCGGCGGAGATCGCGCCGAACGCACGCGAGGGCGACGTCGCCTTCGTCACGCTGGGCGATCCGAACGTCTACTCGACGTTCGGCCACCTGCGACGGACGATCGACACCTTTCATCCGGACATCGAGTTGGAGATCGTCCCCGGCGTGAGCGCGGTCACGGCCTTCGCGACCGCGATGGGCGTCGAGATCGAAGCCGGCGCGGGGCTCTCGCTTCGGGAAGCCGCGAACGGGGCGAGTCCAACGGGTCCGGCCCGGATGATTCTGTTCAAGGTTACCGACGCGCCGGCGACCCACACAGGCCTCGTCGAGGCCGGCTACGACGTGACCTACGGCCGCCGGCTGTTCATGGAACAGGGCGAGACGCTCGTCACCGACGATCCCGCGGAGATCGACGAGCGCGACTACTACACGCTCGCGTACGCCGAGAAGGCGGACCTCGAGGTCGAGCGGGCGACGGCGGCGTTCCAGCGGGAGAGCGACGAGTCCGGCGATGCCTCGAGCGACGACGAAACGACGAGCGGCGAGCCGGTCGCAGACGGCGGGAAGACGATCGAACTCGAGCGTGCCGAGGGCTGTATGCACGGGGACTGTGGAGGCCACTGAGAATGACGGACACAAATACGAACGGCGACCCGCAGGAAGCGATCGACGCTCAGGGAGAACGCCGCCGCGAGGAACTGGACGACCGAATTTTCGACCACAACGCCGGCGACGAACAGGAGGGGATCCCCTTCGTCGGCGCCGGTCCCGGCAACCCGCGGCTGCTGACCGTCGCGGGCAAGGAACTGCTCGAGGAGGCCGACCTCGTCGTCCACGCGGGCTCGCTGGTCAACAGCGAACTCCTCGACGAGTACTGCGCCCACGCGAAACTCGTCAACTCCGTCGGGAAGGATCTCGAGGAGCTGATCCCGCTGATGCGGGACGCCTACGAGGACGGCGAGAACGTCGTCCGTCTGCACAGCGGCGATCCGGCGATCTACGGGGCCGCACTCGAGCAGATGGACGCGCTGGAACACGAGGGCGTCCCGACCTACTTCGTGCCTGGCGTCACCTCCGCGTTCGCGGCCAGCGCGACGCTGCGGACGCAGTTGACGCTCAACGAGGTCTCGAACCACGTCGCGTTCACCCGGCCCCAGGGCAAGACCCTGACACCGGAGGAGGACCACATCTCCGACTTCGTCGGGATGGGCGACGTGACGTCCTGTATCTACCTCGGGACCCACGCGGTTCGCGATACGATGGATCGGCTGCTCGAGGACGATCACGATCCAGACACCCCGGTCGCCGTGATCTATCACGCCTCGTGGCCGGACGAGGACGTGATCGTCGGCTCGATCGGCACCATCGCGGACAAGGTCGAGGAGGCGGGCTACCGCGCCTCGGCGATGGTCGTCATCGGCGACGCCGTGACGGGGGCGGGCTACGAGCGATCCTTCCTCTACGGCGACTGGGCGAATCGAGGCTCTTCGGGAAATTCGGCTGAGAACGCGAGTGAACCGGAGGCGAGCGATGACTGAACTGCAGTGCAGCGACCGCAAACACGGTGAAAGCCCCTGCCTCGCTCGACCGGTTTCGGCTCGCTGCGGTCCTCGCTCCGCTGCGGTCCTTACTTCGCCTCACCGGATCGACCGAGGCAGCCCCTTTCAGTCCCACCCGAGCGGTGGACTGGACGGGTCGATAGAACGTGGACAGAACGATTTCGCTACGATGGAGGTTTCACAATGAGTTCAGGAACTGAGAACGCGGATACGACGGACGATTCGGGATCGGATTCCGGCGACGGCCACTGTTCGACGGCGGATTCGGACGGCGAAGTCGCAGAGGAGATCGCGATCATCTCCTTCGGCCGGAAGATGGACACCGCCGAGGAGATCGAGGCGGAGATCGGCGATCGCTACGAGGCGATCGACATCATCGAGTACCACGGCGACGTCTTCGAGGAGCACTGGGGCGAGTACGACTGCTTCATCGGGCTGATGGCGAGCGGGATCGCAATGCGAAAGACGGCCCACCTGCTCGACGACAAGTGGGACGACCCCGCGATCTGCGTGGTCGACGAAGAACTCACGTGGGCCATCCCGATCACGGGTGGCCACCACGGCGCCAACCAGGTCGCACAGGATCTGGCGACGATGGGTGCCGTCCCGGCGATGACCACCGCCAGCGAGGCCGCAGGCAAGCAGGGTGTCGAATCCCGCGCGAAGGCGATGGACACCCACGTCGTCAACGGCGATTCCACCGTGAAGACGAACCTCGCCGTGCTGGACGATAACCTCGGTCCCGTCGCCCGTCTCGAGGGCCCGAAAGCCGTCCTCGTCGGCGACGACGTAACGGTTCTGAAGCGGAACAAAGCGGACGGCGTCGTCATCGGCACCGGCAGCGTCTCCGGCGCGAGCACGGAGTCGTTCGTCGCCGCGTGGGAAGCGGCCCTCGAGCGGACCGACTACGACTTCTCGGACGTCGAGTTCGTCGGCACCGCCACTCGAAAGGAAGACGAGGAAGGCCTGCTCGAGGCGGCCCAGGAACTCGACCTCGGCGTGGTCGCCTTCGACAAGGAGACCCTGCTCGCACACGAGGGGCCGACGCCCTCGAAGTCGAAGGAGCTGATCGGCTGGCCGGGTGTTTCGGAGGCCAGCGCGATCGCCGGCGGAGCCGAGCAGGAACTGGTGCTCGAGAAGATCGGCTACGAAAACGAGGTCACGGTGGCGATCGGTCGATGAGCGCCGAGGAGTCGTCTGCCGGTACCGACGGCGGTACCCCCGACGAGCACGGGACCCTCTACGTCGTCGGCATCGGTCCCGGCCTGCCGGATCACATGACCAAGCGGGCCAAGGAGGTTATCGAGTCCTCGGAGGTCGTCATCGCCTCGAGCCTCTACCAGGAGTTCCTGCGCGACGACGGTACCCTGCTGCCGAAGGAGCAGACGGACGAGGACGGCATCGCGGTCCGAGACGACGGTTTCGAGCAAGAGATCATCCGCTCGACGATGGGCCGGCAGATCGAGTTGGCTCGAGCGGCGTTCGACCACGTCCGCGAAGGGAAGGACGTCGCCCACGTCTCGGGCGGCGATCCGTCGGTCTACGGTAAGTCGGACCTCATCTTCAAGATGGCCGACGAAGAGGACGCGACGGACGTGCCGATCGAAATCGTCCCCGGCCTGACCGCGGCACTCGGCGGCTCCGCCAACGTCGGCGCGCCGCTGTGTAACGACTTCTGTACGATCTCGCTGTCGGACAAGTGGCGCGGCTGGGACGAGATCGAGGAGAAACTGCGCGCCGCGGCCATCTCGGATTTCGTGATCGTCCTCTACAACTGCTGGCGAAACTACGAGCGGGCCGTCGATATCGTCCGCGAGGAGCGGACCGACGACGCCTACGTGGCGATCGTCAACGATGCGGGCCGCGCGGACGCCGGCCGGAACGGCGAGAGCGAGTTCATCACGACCCTCGGCGAGGCCGCCGATCACGACGACAAGGTCTCCGGGATGGGCACCTCGCTGATCATCGGCAACCACGAGACCGAGACCTGGAGCAACGACGACCGAACGTACCTCGTCACCCCGCGCGGCGGGCGTGACGTCGACGATTTCTGACGAATACAGACGACACCCTACAGCCATGAGCACGGACACTAACGCAGACGCCGACGACGAATCGACATCGAAGTGCGGTGCCTCCAGCAGCAGTACCACCGAGCCCGAGTCTGAAACCTCGAGCGGCTCGAAGTGCGGCGCCTCCTCGAGCGATTCGAGCGAGGACTCGAGCGGCTCGAAGTGCGGCGCGTCGAGTTCCTCCTCGTCTTCCTCCGGCTCGAAATGCGGCGCCTCGAGTTCGGACGACGACTCGAGCACCGAGCAGGAAGTCGGCGCGACGATCGAGGACTTCGACGCCGACCCCGGCCAGCTGACCGCCGTCGGTCTCGGCCCCGGCCACGCGGAGGGGATGACCGAGCGCGCGAAGAACGCGCTGCTCGAGGCCGACCACATCGTCGGCTACACGACCTACATCGAACTCATCCCGGACGAGATCACGGAGCAGGCCGACGACATCTACGACACGCCGATGTGCGGCGAGGTCTCACGAACCGAGGAGTCGATCGACCGCACGCTGGCGGGCAACGACGTCGCCATCGTCGGCAGCGGCGACCCCAACGTCTACGCGCTGGCGGGGCTGGCGCTCGAGATCCTCGAGTCCAAGGGCGCGACGGCGTCGATGGTCGACTTCGACGTGGTGCCGGGCGTCCCGGCGGCCCAGTCCTGTGCGGCCCGTCTCGGTGCCCCCCTCGTGAACGACACCGTCTCGGTCTCGCTGTCGGACCACCTCGTTCCGATGCCCGAAATCGAGTCCCGACTCCACTCGGTGGCCAGCGAGAACTTCACGATCACGATCTACAACCCGTGGAGCCGCAAGCGCCGGGAGAACTTTCAGAAGTGCTGTGAGATCCTCCTGACCCACCGCGACCCCGACACGCCGGTCGGCATCGTCCACGGCGCCGGTCGCGACGACGAGCAGGTGATGATCACCGAACTCGCCGAACTCGAGGACCTCGGCGAGAGCGAGATCGTCGACATGACGACGACGATCGTCGTCGGCACCGAGGACACCTACGTCTGGGACGACCGGATGGTCACGCCGCGTGGCTACGAGACGAAGTACGACTACTGAGCGCCAGCGACCCAAGGGACACGAAAAAATCCACCATGCCACGATACGAAGTTACCATTGAGAAGGACGCCTGCGACGGCATCTTCGCCTGTCTGACCCGCGACCCGCGGTTCGTCGAGGGTGAGGACGGCCTCGCGACGATCGATCCGCACGCGGATCCCGTCTACGACTGCGAGGGCGAGGTCACCGACACCGACGAGCGGGTCGTCGCGACGTTCGACGACGACCGCATCGACGAGGCCCAGCAGGCCGCCGCGGCCTGTCCGACGGACGCGATAATCGTCGAGGAGGTAGGCGAATGAGCGAGACTGAACACCAAATCGAGGTTCCAGCCGACCCGCTCGCGGGCCACCCCGCGACGGCGTACCTCTGGGGACACATTGCGGGGAGCGGCGACGTTGCTGATAACGGCCTCGAGGTCGTCACCAACGACGAGGAGTCCGCACGGGTGCTCGCCGCGATCGCGGGCGGCGACCTCGAGCACGAGACGACCAGCCGCGAGTACGCTCACGATACGTCGATCACGCGGACCGAGGACGAGTACACGCTCTCGATCGGCGGCGACGAGTCGGGGCTGCTCGGCCGCAACGGCGCCCTCGGCCTCCCCGTCGACGGCCGCGGCAACTACCGCTTCGGCGCGTTCTCGAGTCACGACCGCGAACTGCTTCGAGGCCTCCTCGAGGGCTGTGGCACCATCTGCTTCAAGTCCTCGAGCGGCACCGTCGGCATCTCGTTCGTCCACGGCGATCGAGATCTGCTCGAACTCGTGCGAGAGTTGATCGCGGACTGCCCCGTCGAGGCACCGATGGGCGACCTCGGCGAGACCTCCTCCGGGGGCTACTGGTTCGGCGTCGACGACGACGCCGCGCCCGACTTCGGCACGTGGCTCTACGAGGACTGCGAGGAGACGGGTCTCTTCGCCCCGAGTCGCCGCCGGAAACTCGAGCGCAGCCTCGAGCAGGCCGAGGCGTACGACGAGTAGCGAGTACTGGCTCGAACGGCCACTGATCGAGAACACACCTGAACCGACCCCACACATCCAACCGATGAGCACACCCGACGATATCGCATCCGCATCCGGCTTCGACGACGAGGCCGTCCTGTTGGTGGGACACGGCTCCCGCCGGGAGAAATCGAACGAACAGGTCCGGGAACTGGCCGCCGGCCTCGAGTCGCGACTGGGAATCCCGGTCGACGCCGCGTTCCTCGAACTCGCGGAGCCGGCGATCGACGAGGCCCTCGCGGAACTGGCCACGCTCACCTCGCAGGTGACGGTCGTCCACTGCTCGCTGTTCGCCGCGAGTCACGTCAAGAACGACGTGCCGCTGTCGATCGAGCAGGCCCGCGCGACCCACGACGTAGCGATCAACAACGGCGCACACCTGGGGATCCACCCCGCAATTCTGGACCTGCTAGACGACCGGGCCGCTGCGGTCGAGTCGGAACTCGGCGTCGACCGCACCGAAGACGACGTCTCGGTCGTCCTCTGTGGTCGAGGCTCGAGCGACCCGGACGCGAACGGCGACGTGCACAAACTGGCCCGACTGCTCTACGAGGGGCGGGAGTTCGACCGCGTCGAGGCCTCCTTCGTCGGGGTCACGGAGCCGACGCTCGAGGAGAGCCTCCACGGGCTTTCGAAACACCGTCCCGACGCGGTCGTCGTCCTCCCGTACATGCTCGGCGACGGCGTGCTTACCCAGCGGGTCCGCGACTGGACGGCGGAGTTCGACTCCGACTACCCGTACGTCGACGCACTGGCCGGCGACCCGCTCGGGACGGACTCGAGGCTGCTCGACGTCTTCGCCGATCGCTGGCAGGAGGCCAGGTCGGGAAGCGTCGAGATGTCCTGTGACACCTGTAAGTACAAGGTCGATCTCGAGGGCTACGAGGAGGACGTCGGCGGCGCGCGGGCCATGCTCCGGGCGCTGGCCCACCAGGAGAGCCACGCGGATCGCGAGGACGTCGACGACGAACCGCACACCCACGACGCACCCGCAAAACACGTCACGGTCTGTACGAATCGGACCTGCGCCGAGATGGGATCCCCCGCGGTCCTCGAGCGCCTTCGACAGGAGGCCCGCGACTCCGAGCACTGCGACGCTCGCATCACCCGCTCCTCGTGCCTCGGCCGCTGCGGCGACGGGCCGATGGTCGCGGTCTACCCCGACGGGATCTGGTACGGCGACGTCGCGAGCGAGGACGCCGAACGGATCGTCGGCGACCACCTGGATCGCGATCGAATCGTCAGCGATCTGGTCGACCAGACGCTCTAAGAGACGAATAGCCGATCGACTATCGAACACGAAACGACGGAACTGAAACATACACATGAGCTGCCACGAAATCGAAGCGCTACGACTCGGACTGATGAACGTCCTCGGCGTCGGGGATCAGAGTACCCGCGAACACGCCGAGAATGAACTCGAGGGACACGTCGAGGGACCCATCGAAGGTCTCGTCGAGGCCGAGAGCCTCACGGAGATCGAACGCCACCTCGACGCCGCACTGGTCGACCTGGAGGAGGAGGTCGCCGGAATGGATACCGACGATCCCGAACACGACTACACGCGGGGACGGCTGCTCGAGGTCCGCAACGCCGAGCGAGCGATCGCACGACTGCGCGTCCAGGGCGAGAGCATCGTCGACGGACTGGGGGAGGCCCACGACACCCTTCACGAGACCTTCCCGGTGGAGGAGTGACGATGGCCGAGACCGCCGACGCCGAACGCGAAGACGAGCGGGCACAGTCACTCGAGTTCCAGTCGGTTGCACTCGGCGAGATCGAGACCGCCCGGAGTCGACACATGTGGACCCGCTCCGCGGTCCACGTCGCGGCGGGCGGCACGTTCGTCGTTACAGGTGAATGGGACGGGACTGTGACTGCTCGTGAGACCGGATCGCGTTCGGAGTCACTCGAGACCCGCTGGACGGCAGACCATCCGGACCACGCTGTTGGGATCACGACGCTCGAGAGCGGGGGCGCTGCCGGCGGCGGAACTGTCGTCGTCGCCGGCCGCGGCGAAACCGGGACCATCGCGGCCTACGACGCCGCGACGGGCGAACAGCAGTGGCACTACGACGCGGTCGACGACCTCGGCGAAGCCGTCAAGGACACTGTCTTCTACCTCCCGTACGTCGTCTCGATCGAAACGGGAACCGACGCCGACGGCGTCCAACGGCTCTACGCCGCCGCACGACGGTACGAACGCGACGGCGAGACCCGGCAGTGGCACAGCGTCGTCTACGCCTTCGACGCCGACGGCTCGCTTCGCTGGAACTACGAGACCGACGCCTCGCCAATCACGATCGATCTGGACGATTCGGGCGACCGTCTGGCAGTCGGCTACAACCGCTGTATGGGCGACCACGATACCGGACTGGTCGTCCTCGAGACCGAAACGGGCGACCTCGAGTGGACCTGGGACCCCGGAACGGAGGGGGACCGGCGCGTCGGAGACGCGTCGTTCGACGGCGACTCGATCGCGGTCTCGAGCCACGGCGACAAGCGCGGCTACCTGCTCGGTCCCGGCGGGGCCGAGCGGTGGCGCGTCGATCTGGCCGTCGAGACCGAACTCGACGACGAGACGCTCTACGCGTATCCGAACCACGCCTCCGCGAACGACGGCCGCGTGACGTTCGTGACCGGCAACACCTACGCCGTCGAGAGCCGCGAGACCGAGAGCCGCCATCCGAACGAGCACCGCATCGCGACGTTCGGCGCCGACGGCGGGTTGCGCTGGGACGACGAGGTACGCGGGTTCGTCCACGGCCTCGCCGCTGACGGCGACACGATCGCCGCGCCCTGCGCCCAGAACTTCCGCGTTCGCGACCCCGAGACGCACGCGGTTCGCTGGTTCGACCTCGAGTCCGGGCCGGGTGGAATCGAACGCCTCGAGGGAATCGCGACCGCTGCCGCCGTGAGCGATGGCACGCTCGCGGCGATCGAGGAACCCGTGGAGTACCACGACGAAGGGGAGACGCGCGGCGAGTACGCCCTGCACGTCACTTCGCTCGAGTAACGCTACGGATATTGTCGGTTTCTAGATCGATCCGAACGCTCCGTTTCGCACTCCCGTAGCCCATCCAACTCCCAAGCGTTCTGTACGACTAACAGTCGCATACGCAAGGCCAATTACCACAACGCTAACTCGCGTGTGTTTGCTCGTATAATGACATCGGGCCCAGAAGATGTTGGCTCCGAGGAGTGTCCCGATTCGAAGGAGGTCGGAGACCCCTCGAGCCACTGTCACGGCGGTGAGCAAGCGAAGCTAACGGATCGCAGAGTGATGACCGACGGCGGCCAGGCGGAGATGGCAGACGAAGGCGACGAAGACGAGGAATCGGAAGCAGATGGTGAGGGGGCATCTGCCAACGAAGAAGCCGAATCGGAGGACGAAGAGGCTGAAGAAGCGGAATCCGAGGAAGCCGAAGCTGAGGACGAGGAAGCCGAGGAGGAAGAAGCTGAAGAAGCGGAAGCCGAGGAGGAAGAGGCCGAAGAGGCTGAAGAAGAGGCCGAAGAGGCTGAAGAAGAGGCCGAAGAAGCGGAAACTGAGGAGGAAGAAGCTGAAGAAGCGGAAGTCGAAGAGACGGAAGCCGAGGAAGCCGAAGAGGCTGAGGAAGAGGAAAGCAGGGACGATACCGGAGACCTCGCCGAAGACGATCGCGAAGAGGGTCACGCTGAGAACGCCGAAGACGTTTACGAGGGCGACGACGCCTCCGGGGTCCTGCACCTCGATCTGGACGGCCTGTTCCTCGACGTGCTCGGCCTCGAGGTCAACCTGAACCCGGTCCAGCTCGACATCTCGGCACGTCCGGGCGAGAACAACCTGCTCGGAAACCTCCTGTCTGCGGTGACGGGCCTACTGGATGGACCCGGTGCGATGCTAGATAAGGCGAAGTCACTGCTGAAGAAGCCGCTCGAGCTGCTGAAGAAAGTGCCGGGGAAGGCAAAGGAGGTTCTCAGCGGGCTCCTCGAGCGGCCAAAAGAGTTCCTCAGCGGACTGTTGAGCAAGCCGAAGGAACTGCTTAACAAGCTCCTCGGTATCGGTGGCGAGGACGCAGAAGGCGAGGACGCGGAGGCGGACGAAGAGGGCGAAGAAGCGGAATCCGGCGGCCGCATCGCCTCGCTCGCAAGCTGGTTGAAGGGAATCGTCAGCAAGCCGGTGAAGTGGCTACGCGGGCTCTTCGGTGGCGCTGACGAGGAATCGGCCGCTGAGGACGAAGAAGCTACAGCCGAGGAGGCCGAGGGCGCTGAGCCCGAACCAGAAGACGAGGAGGAGGCTGCGGAGGACGAGGAAGAGGCAACAGAAGAATCACCCGGGCGGATCTCCGCAGCGACGAGTTGGCTGAAAGAGAAGCTACTCGGGCTCATCCCCGGATTCCCGATCGAAGACCTCGTGGCGACGATCGTGAGCCAGGTAATCGAACAATTGATCGAGCAGTTGGAACCGGACGGCGAACAGGACGAGTCGGGTGACCAGCCCGAAACAGCGTCACAGGAGGCAGCCTAAGTATGAGTGAAGAATCCGAATCATCGTCACTGGCACAGCGCATCGACTTCGAAAAAGTCACCGAGAACGTCGACGTCGACGAACTGGTCGAGGGAACCCAGTGGGAAGACGAGATCGACGAAGACCAGCCGCTCGGCGAAGCCCTCGGCGGTCAGATCGGGGCCCTCGTCGGCCGGAAGGTCGGCGAATCCATCGGACGGACGATCGGCAATATGGTCGTCGACGAACTGCTCAGCCCCGACGAGGAACCCGAGGAAGAAACGGAAGGCGAGGACGAGGAAGACGAGGAAGACGACGAGGCGGCCGAAGAAGAAGCGGAAGAGGAGGACGAAGAAGACGAGGCAGCCGAAGACGAGGAGGGAGAGTCCGACGACGAAAGCGAAGACGAGGACGCAGACGACGAATCCGAGGCGGAAGAGACGGACGAGTCCGAGGGTGAAGACGAAGACGGAGACGAGGCCGAAAGTGAGGGGGAAGATGAGACGACCGAGGATGCAGACGAGGAATCTGACGGTGGAGACGAGGCTGAAGCCGGAGACGACTCCGCCGACGAGAACGAGGACGAGGAGGAGTAACCATGGTACCGAATCAGCTACCCGGCACCCGATCGGGACCCCCTCGAGGTGAGCGCCATGAGTGACAGCGGACTCAAAAAGATGGTCGCCCAGGAGGTAAGCGACCAGATCGACGTGGCCGATCTGCTCGGCGGCGGCAACATCGAGGACAGTATCGACGGCGGCGATATCGGCGCTGCGGTCGGTCGCGAGTTCGGCGAGCGTATCGGTCGCGAACTCGGCGCCTCGATCGGCCGCGGAATCCACGAATCGATCGCCGCGGGGATCGACGAGGAGAAAGATCGAAAGGAAGTGCAGTCGGATCTCAAGTCGGCGATCCGCGACGGCATCACGGAGACGATCGACGAGAACGAGGCGAAAGACTCGGTCAAGTCGTTAGCCCAGAGCGCGACCGAGGGGAGTGATCTCGAGGGCCTCCTCAAGAGCGACTCCGAGTCCGAAGCCGAGACGGAGTCCGAAGCCGACTCCGATGCCGCAGAGTCGATCGAGTCGGTCGTCGAGGACGTCAGCGAGAGCAGTGGGCTCGACGAGTTCCTCGAGACCGATGAGGGATCCGAAGCCGAAGAGGAGGAAGATGCAGAGGCCGAAGAGACGGATGCGGAGGACGAGGAAGCAGAAGCTGAAGAGGAAGAACCCGAAGAAGCGGATGCGGAAGAAGAGGAAGCAGAAGCTGAAGAGGAAGAACCCGAAGAAGCGGATGCGGAAGAAGAGGAAGCAGAAGCTGAAGAGGAAGAGGCTGAGGAAGCGGAAGAAGAGGCGGATGCGGAGGACGGAGACGCTGAATCCGAGGCGGAAGACGAGAGCGCCGGAGCGGACTCCGACGCCTCCGTCGAGGACATCGAGGACCTCCGGCGAGACACCCTCGAGGACTTCCTCGGCGTCATGTCCTACGAGGACCTGCAGTCGGTGGCCAAGGACGTCGACGTGAAAGCGAACCTCAGCCGCGAGGAGATGACCGAGGAGATCATCGCGGCGGTGACGGACGAGGACGGAGACGACGAATCGAACGACGACGAGAACTCGGAAGCGGAAGCCGAAGCCGAGTAGCCCGGTCTCCGTCTCCTCGAGCGTTCGCCGGTCCGAGATCGACGGTACGAGACGAACCGGCGACCGAACGCCGACCGACAGCGACAGAGAGACACTATGAGCCAGGACCTCCACGAACGGGTGAGCGAGATACTGCACGAGGCCGAGACCGCGAGCGGCTCGATGATCACCGACGAGGACGACGAGTCCGACGGGACGGGATTGCTCGAGACCGCCGGACGGGCCAGCGACCTCCTCGAGTCGTCCGAGCCGGACGAACTCCTCGAGGCGGTCGGGCTGGATGAACTGCCGGACGGCAGCGAACCCGACTCGATTCCGGCGGCCATCGCGCAGGGCGATCCCGAGCAGGTCGAAGCGCTGCAACGACTGATACACCTCGCGAATCTCGCCGACAGCGACGACGGCGATGCGCTCGAGGGAGCAGCCGGTGCGATACGGCAGTCGATCGGCGACGGCGAGGAGGAGCCGGACGAATCCGAGACGGCGGACGAGGACGGTGGTGAGACCGACGCGGAGGCTGACGCCGACGAAGACGCGGACGAGCCCGAAAGCGAAGGTGGCGTCGTTCGGGACGCGATCGAGTCTGTCACCGGCGACGAGACCGACGAGACCGAAAGCGAGGGCGAGGACGAGAGTGGGGTTCGAGAGACGGTCGAATCGGTCGCCGAAGGTGCCAGTGAGGCGCTCGGAAGTGACGATACGGACGAGGCCGAAAGCGAGAGCGAGGACGAGGGAGGTGTTCGAGAGGCGGTCGAATCGGCCGCAGAAGGTGCCAGTGAAGCGCTCGGAAGCGAGGACGAAGCGGAGGCCGAGTCAGACGACGCCGATTCGGGCGACTCCATCGGCGACAAGCTTCGATCGACGATGGAGTCGACGTTCTCGGACGTCGGCGACGACCTCGAGGGCCTCCAGGAGCGACTGCAGAGCCGGTCCGCCAGCTCCGTCGGGGCTGAGACCGAAGACGACGCGGACGATGCCGAAGCGGCGGACGAGGAGGACGACGGGCTGCTCGACTCGGGGCTGGGATCGGGGCGGGACGGCGCCGCGGGCGACGGTACCCGCCACTCGACGATGGCGCCGCCGCCGTCGGAGCGCGCGGACATGAAGGGGACCGCGCGCCACTCTACGATGCCCGACAGGCACTGAGCGTCGCCTCGAGTCGCTCACCGTTCAACTGCCCTGCGACACGACGAGTCACCGGCACAGGACCGCTGAACGCTTATCCGACATCCCGTCTTCGACCCGTACATGAGACACGTTAGCGAGATTCAGGTACGTGAGTGGTTGGACGAGACGGCGATTCGTGACGTGACCGCCCACACCGACGAAGAGACGGCGTTCAATCTGCAGGTCGAACTCTCACAGCTCCCGGTTCACGTCATCAAGGAAGACGAGTGGGGCCCCGTCCGAGTCGTCGGCCGGAGCGGGTTCGACACCGAACGGACGAAAGACTTGCTCCGGGACGAACAGCGGCGCAGCGAACTCCTCGAGTACGTCGGACCGATGCTGGCGGCGACGCCGGGATTCTACACGTTTCTCGATTCGGCGGGGGAGTCCTGTCAGCTTCGACGCGCGGAGACCGTCCAGGTCGAGTATCGGCTCTACCCCGACGGGGCCAGCCAGCAGGCCCTGATGGACGCCGTGATGGCCATCGCGACGAGCATGCGCTACGTCCGAAACGTCGTCGCGGCGGTCGGCGCTCGCGCACCAGCAGACGGCGAGTGAGATGGGTGCGGCGGCGTGAGTCTCGACTCGGCGGGGCGGTTACTCGTCCTGTTTCCAGTCGTCGATGAAGAGCCGCGCTCCCATGACGGGAATGAACAGGAAGAACGCGAGCATCACCGCGCCGACGAAGACGGCGTTGACGAACTGCGGTGAGAGTTCGAGCGAGACCGTCCACAGCGCGATGAGGAATCCGCCAGTCAGCGAGACGGCCACGAGGACGAGTAGGTCCGTCCGAGTTACCGGTACTTCCTCGGTCATACGTGGGCCTACGTACCGCGACGTATAGTCCTCCGAGGTTTCGTTCCGGACCCGACCGGTCGTTCCATCCCGGGCACATCGGGGGCAGGGCTTTGGTCCGACGGCTGGTAGACCGAGCCATGTACGACGCGATCCTCGTCGCGACGGACGGAAGCGAGGCGGCGACCGCGGCCGCCGACCATGCGATCGAACTCGCCGGACAGTTCGACGCCCGACTGTACGCGATCGCGGTCCTCGAGAGCCGAACCGAGTACGACAACGCGATCGTCGATCCGGCGGCCGTCGATCGACGACGTCGAGAGCAGGCCACAGCGACGCTCGAGAGTGTCGCGGACGCGGCTGCGGATGTCGACGTATCGGTCGAGACGGCGATTCGATCCGGCGTTCCGTCCGAGGAGATCATCGCGTACGCCGACGAGCACGGTGTCGACGCGATCGTTATCGGGACACGCGGGCGCTCGTCGTTCCAGAACGCGATCCTCGGTAGTACCGTCGATCGCGTCGTCAGAACCGCGGCGCAGCCGGTGCTGGTCGTCGGTGGCGTCGGTCGTCAGTAACGCTTCCGACAGGTTGTCGGAGGCCGAACATTTACCTCGGGTGTCGTCTCAGATAGTGGTATGACGTTACTCGTCCCCTTCGATGGATCGCCGCTCGCGAGCAAAGCGCTCGAGAAAGCCTCGACGTTCGGAGACCTGCTCGACGAGGAACTCGTCGTCCTGACGGTGGTCCCCGACGATGCCGAGTACGCGAGAGATCGGGGCTGGATCACGGAGGGGGAGCCGTTCAACCCCGAGGCCATCGAAACGGGCATTCAGGACCGAGCCAGCGAGATCGCATCGGAGGCGACCTACCGGACGGAACGCGTCAGTTCCGACGAACCCACGGCGACCTCGACGACGAACGTCGTCCGGGAGATCCGGCGTATCGCCGCCGAAATCGAGGCCTCGGTGGTCTTCATCGGCTCGGAGAACGCCGGCTCGGTGATCGCTCCGCAATCGAGCGTCGGTAGCCCCGTCGCCAGCGATCAGCGCTACGACGTGTACGTCGTCCGCGAACCGAGCGAGGATATCGATCCCGCGGAGATGGCCGACATCGACTCGACGATCGACTGATCGCCCGGTACGGCAAACGCTCCTCGATCGAGGTGACGGGCGGCTGCCAGCAACCGTGCACTGCCGGCCGAGATCCGCGTGCGGGAGGAACGTTTATTCCACTGACTGTCCTCGGTTCGAACGTACTATGGTCGAACGGAACGGGTGGGGACGAGATCGTCCCGTCCTCACCGGGTCTTCCCGTAGCCCTCCACCGTCGTTCGTCGAGCAGGCAAACGTCACGGATCCGGGGATCTACGACGAGTTCGAAGCCGACTGGCCCGACTGCTGGGAACGTGCAGCCGACTTGCTCTCGTGGAACCAGCCGTACGAGACCGTCCTCGAGGACGAGGACGCCCCCTTCTATCGGTGGTTCACCGGTGGGCGACTGAACGCGGCCGAGAACTGCGTCGACCGCCACCTCGAGGCGGGACGCAAGACCCACACGGCGATCCGCTGGGAGGGCAAACACGGCGACCGGAAGACGTACACCTACCGGGATCTGTACGTCGCGATCAACGAGTTCGCCGCGGCCCTCCGGGAGTTGGGCGTCGAGGAGGACGACGCGGTGACGGTTTACCTCCCGATGATTCCGGAGCTCCCGATCGCGATGCTGGCGTGCGCCCGGATTGGAGCGCCCCACAGCGTCGTCTTCGCCGGGCTCTCCGCGGACGCGCTCGCGACGCGAATGGAGGCCGCGGACAGCGAGTATCTGGTCACCTGCGACGGCTACTACCGGCGCGGCGACGCCTTCAACCAGAAGAGCAAGGCCGACAACGCCCGCCTCAAACTCGAGCAGGACGTCCGGACGGTCGTCGTCGACCGACTCGGCGAGGACCTGCCGCACGTCCTCGGCGACGACGAGTACGACTATCACGACCTCCGAGCGGAGTTCGCCGGGGAGACCGTCGATCCCGTGCCGCGGGACGCCGAGGACATGCTGTTCCTGATGTACACGTCGGGAACCACCGGTGAACCGAAAGGCGTCGTCCACACGACGGGGGGCTATCTCTCTCACGTCGCCTGGACCTCGCACGCGGTGCTGGACGTCAAACCCGAGGACACCTACTGGTGTGCGGCCGATATCGGCTGGATTACCGGGCATTCGTACATCGTCTACGGCCCGCTCGCGCTGGGGACCACGACGGTGATGTACGAGGGCACGCCCGACTACCCCGACCGGGATCGACTCTGGGAGATCGTCGACCGCAACGCGGTCGACATCTTCTACACCGCGCCGACGGCGATTCGCGCGTTCATGAAGTGGGGCAAGGACTATCCCGACCGCCACGACCTCTCCTCGCTGCGGTTGCTCGGTACCGTCGGGGAACCGATCAGCCCGCGCCCGTGGAACTGGTACTACGAACACGTCGGCAACGGCGAGTGTCCGGTCGTCGACACCTGGTGGCAGACCGAAACGGGGGCGGTGACGGTCTCGACGCTGCCGGGCGTCGACGAGATGAAGCCCGGTGCCGCCGGGCCGGGGCTCCCCGGAATCGACGTTCGCGTCGTCGACGAATCGGGGACCGAAGTCGACCCCGGCGAGTCCGGCTACCTCACCGTCGCTCGGCCGTGGCCCGGAATGGTCCGAACGCTGTACGACGGCGACGATCGCTTCCGAACGGAGTACTGGGACCAGTTCTCCGATCCCGACCGCGGAGAGTGGTGCTACGTCAGCGGGGACGCCGCTCGAGTCGACGAGGACGGCTACATCACCGTTCTCGGGCGGGTCGACGACGTGATCAACGTCTCCGGTCGCCGGCTGAGCACGATGGAGATCGAGAGCGCGATCACCAGCGTCGAAGGCGTCGCCGAAGCCGCCGTCGTCGGCCGCTCGAGCGAGACGAACGGGACCGACATCCAGGCCTACGTCAGCACCGAAGGCGGCTACGACGATCACGACGCGGTCCGTAGCGACATCGTCGATAACATCGAGGCGGCGATCGGACCGATCGCCCGTCCGACGAACGTCCTCTTCACGCCCGAACTCCCCAAGACGCGCTCGGGAAAGATCATGCGTCGGTTACTCGAGGACGTCGCGAACGGCGAGGAACTCGGCGATACGAGCGCGCTCCGTAATCCGGAGATCGTCGGCGAAATTCAGGCCGAGATCAGCGAGGAGTGACGTACCGGCGATCTGTTTCGTGGTTTCAAATGAGACGAAACGGGACGCGAAGCGATGACGGCGGATAAAATCCGTTTCGGGCGCTAACGGGTAGATACGTCGATACAATTATATTCGCGCCACTTGAACGAGCGAACAATGAGTCTCGAGGAGCCCGAGTCGGCGGAACTCTCGCGGATCCAGTACGAGTCGCTCCTCGACGCCGCCGAAACCTATCGCGAAGCCCTCGTCGTCCGCCTCTGTGGCGACGTCGGGCTTCGGCCGACGGAACTCACCGCACTCACCGTCGACGACGTCGAACAGGTCCGCATCGATCCGCCGCGATACCTGATTCGGGTACCGGCCGTCGACGACGGATCGGGACGAACCGCGTACTTGCCGACCCGCATCGAACGGGAACTGCGGCGATACGCGCGGAGCAACGGGCTGTCGATCGACGATCGGATCTTTCCCGTCACGGCCCGTCGACTCCAGATGCTGGTATCGGACGTCGCCGACCGCGCCGCCGAGTTCCTCGATCAGCCGTCGCTCGCCGACGTCTCGACGAGCGACCTCCGGCAGTACTTCGCCCGAACCGCGCTCGTCGACCACGCGGTCAACCCCCGCGTCGTCAAGACCGTCGGCGGCTGGCGGAGTTTCGAGGCCCTCGAGCCGTACCTCCCCGAACCGACGGACGCGGAGATCGTCGACGCCTTCGACGCCGCGGAACGACCGTCGGGGGCCGGTCGCGGCGGATCGGGAGCGGGACCCGGACCGATGGTGAGCGACGACAGCGTCATCCGCCTGTTGCTTTCCGCGAGCGACCGGTACGCGCTGTTACGACTCGACGCCGACGGCTACGTCGAGCGCTGGAACCGGAGTGCGGCCGCCATGTTCGGCTACCGGGCCGGTGAAATCGTCGGCACGCACGTCTCGACGTTCTACACCGACGAGGACGTCGACGACGGCGTCCCCGAGCGGACGCTTTCGGCCGCGCTCGAGGAATCCGGCGCCGAGACCGAGGGCTGGCGCATCCACGAGGACGGCACGCGGTTCCGGGCGACCGAAGTCGTCTCGCCGTTGCGAGACGAGCAGGGTCACCACCGCGGGTTCGCCGTCTTCGTCCGCGACGCCTCGTCGGCCCACGACGAACTCGAATCCGTTCGGTCGCGCCGGGACGAACTCGAGGGGCGCTACGCGGTCGCGACGGCCCACCGTGCGGTCACCCGGTCGCTGTTCGAATCGACCGACCACGAGGAGATCGAAACCGAGACCTGTGCCGCCCTGACGGACGGACGGGCCTACGAGTACGCCTGGATCGACCGGGCGACCCACTCGGACCAGCGCCGGGAGTGGCGCGCCTCGAGCGGGATCGACCCCGATGCAGTCGACCGACTGGTTCCGGATCGGTGGCGCGAGACGACAGTGACGACTACCGACCTCTCGTACGACGAGACGACGAGTGACGGGACCGAGGGAGCGGGCGACGAGAGCGAGACGGCGATCTCGGTCGCGACCGACGTCCCGCTCGCGACGGACCGGACCGACAGTAGCGAGTCGGACGGGGCGACCGGAACCCTCGCACGCGTCCCGCTGACCTACGGCGACACGGTGTACGGAACGCTCTCGGTCGCGACCGAACGGGACGGGGCGTTCGACGCGGACGAACGCCAGTGGCTCGAGACGATCGGGCGGCAGGTCGGCTACGCCATCGCGGCGGTTCGTCGGCGCAACCTCCTGCTCTCGGATCGCGTCGTCGAACTCGAACTCACCTGCCGCGACGAGGACTCCTTCTTCGTCGACGCCTCGCGCCGACTCGGCTGTCGATTCGAACTCGACTCGCTCGTCTCGCTCGGGGAGACAACGCAGCTGTACTACCTGCGCCTCGAGGGGGCGTCGCCGGCCGACGTATTCGACCTCGCCGCGGACGAACCCGGGATCGAGGACTGCCGACTAATCGAGACCTACGAGGGCGGATGGCGCGTCGAGTTCGTCATCGACGGCTCCTGTCCGATCGTCACGCTCATCGAGTACGGCACCACCGTCCTCGACGCGCGATTCGAGGGTGGAACCGCGACGATCACGACCGAGTGTGCGGCCGACGCCGACTTGCGGACGATCGTAGACGGCCTGCGCGCCGTGTTCCCCGACTCCGAACTGGTCGGGAAACGCGAGGTCGAACGGACCGTCCAGACCGCCCGCGAGTTCCAGAAGGGACTCGAGGAGCGGCTGACCGACCGCCAGGAGGCGGCGCTTCGAGCGGCGTACTTCGGCGGCTACTACGACTGGCCGCGGGAGAGTACGGCCGAGGAGATCGCCGACGCGATGGGAATCTCCTCGCCGACGCTCCACAACCACCTGCGAAAGGGCCAACACGAACTCCTGCGAACCTTCTTCGACGATCCGGACGACGACGGTGGATCGGGGAGCGCCACGTAACGGTCCGGCGACGAATGCCGCCGGGTCGACACTAATCCTCTAGAGCGGCGACCTTGCACCTGCGTGGTCACGTTCGTCGTCGGCCCGATCGGTTCGCGGGCGATCCGCGCTGCCGTGTCGCGCGACCGATTGGCGGGGGACCCTCCCCCATATAACCGACTATAGTCTCCTAATACAGTCAATATGCCCTAGTTATTCGACCCGATTTTGTACAACTAGATGGCGGCTTTACTATACCTGTTGTCTATTGGGTTGGTGTATCATGTCACAGGAGGATGCCAACCTCGAGGCTCGTCTCGAGGAACAGGAGACGTTCGACCCCCCCGAATCGTTCGTCGAACAGGCGAACGTCACGGATCCGGGAATCTACGAGGAGTTCGAGGAGAACTGGCCAGACTGCTGGGAGCGGGCCGCAGACCTGTTGTCGTGGGAGGAGGAGTACGACACCGTCCTCGAGGACGACGACGCGCCGTTCTACGAGTGGTTCACGAACGGGACGCTGAACGCCTCGTACAACTGCATCGACCGCCACGTCGAGGGCGACCGCGCCGACGAAACGGCGATCGAGTGGGAGGGTGAACTCGGCGAGACGCGCAGCTACACCTACGACGAGTTGCTGGACGAGGTCGAGGAGTTCGCCGCGACGCTCCGCGAGCTCGGCGTCGAGGAGGACGACGTCGTCACTCTCTACATGCCGATGATCCCGGAGCTCCCAATCGCGATGCTCGCGTGTGCCCGAATCGGAGCCCCGCACGCCGTCGTCTTCGCTGGCTTCTCCGCGGACGCGCTCGCGACGCGGATGAACGCCGGCGAGAGCGAGTATCTGGTCACCTGCGACGGCTACTACCGCCGCGGTGACGCGCTGGATCACATCTCGAAGGCCAACGAGGGCCTCGAGTCGGTCGAGCACGAGGTCTCCGACGTCGTGGTCGTCGACCGCCTCGGCGACGACCTGGAGCACGACCTCGCGGACAACCAGCACGACTACGACGAACTCGTCGCCGAACAGGAGGGAGCCAGCGTGGATCCGGTCTCGAGAGACGCCGAGGACATGCTGTTCCTGATGTACACCTCGGGGACGACCGGCAAGCCCAAAGGCGTCAAACACACCACGGGCGGCTATCTGGCCTACAGCGCGTGGACGAGCCACGCCGTCCTCGACGTCAAACCCGAGGACACCTACTGGTGTGCGGCCGACATCGGCTGGATTACCGGGCATTCGTACATCGTCTACGGCCCGCTCGCACTCGGGACCACGACGGTGATGTACGAGGGCACGCCCGACTACCCCGAGAAGGACCGGATGTGGGAACTCGTCGAGAAGAACGACGTCGACATCTTCTACACCGCGCCGACGGCCATCCGCGCGTTCATGAAGTGGGGCGAGCAGTACCCCGCCGAGCACGACCTGTCGTCGCTGCGATTGCTCGGAACCGTCGGCGAGCCGATCAACCCGCGGGCGTGGAAGTGGTACTACAAGCACATCGGCGGTGAGAACTGCCCCATCGTCGACACGTGGTGGCAGACCGAAACCGGCGGCATGATGATCACGACGCTGCCGGGGATCAGTAAGATGAAACCCGGCTCCGCGGGACCGCCGCTGCCGGGAATCGACGCCCGCATCGTCGACGCACAGGGCGAGGAGATCTCGGCCGGCGAAGCCGGCTACGTCACGATCAACAACCCGTGGCCCGGGATGCTCCGGACGCTGTACAACAACGACGAGCGGTTCATCAACGAGTACTGGGAGGAGTACTCGGATAAAGAAACCGACGAGTGGGTCTACTTCCCGGAAGACGGGGCGAAGATCGACGAAGACGGCTTCATCACCGTCCTCGGCCGGGTCGACGACGTCATCAACGTCTCCGGTCACCGACTGGGGACGATGGAGATCGAATCGGCCGTCGTCGGCGTCGAAGGGATCGCCGAAGCCGCCGTCGTCGGCGGCGATCACGAGGTCAAAGGCGAGGCGGTCTACGTCTACGCCATCCCCGAGGACGGCTACGAGACCGGCGCGGACCTCGAGGAACGCGTCGTGCAGGGCGTCCTCGATTCGATCGGCCCGATCGCGAAACCGGAAGAAGTGATCTTTACGCCGGAACTACCGAAGACGCGCTCGGGCAAAATCATGCGACGCTTACTCGAGAACATCGCGAGCGGCGACGAACTCGGCAATACCTCGACGCTCCGTAATCCGGAGGTCGTCGACGAGATCGCCGAGCAGGTCGAGTAATCGGATCAACCTATTTATAGGATACGCACAGAAAGAACTATCGCGACTCAAAATATGGCAGACAATAACACCCACAACACGAGCGAGGAATCGAACGAACTCCAGACGGACGGAGGCGTCTCGGATGTCGAACGCGAGAAGCAGATCGACTATCTGGACGTGGAAATCAACCTGTTGAAACCGGCGACCCCCTTCATGCGGGACCACAATCGGATCATCTTGCGGGGGTTCCTAATCTGGGCGGTCGTCGTCTTCGGGCCGATCACGGCCACGCGACTCTTCCCGGACGTGATGACGTCGACGATGCCGGGACTCGGCTTCCCGCTTCACTACTTCCTGATCGCGATCGTCGGTCCGGCCGGCGCGCTCTTGCTGTCGGTCTGGTACGTTCGCAAGCGCGACCAGATCGACGAAAAGTACGATATCGAACAGTTCGCGGGGACCAGTCGTGAACCGAGCGAGACGAGTGGACAGGAACCGGCGGCGACTGACGGGGGTGTCGACCGATGAGCGGGCTCGCCGCGGCTGACGCCCTCGCGGTCGCAGGGGATACGATCGTGCCGCTGCAGGCGGACGAAGCACTACTTCCTGAAGGGCTGGACATCGGTTTCAAACCGGTGCCGGCGATTATCGTCATCGCGATGATGGCTCTCTTCCTGGCGGCAGGGGTCTTCTACAAGGTCGCCGACACCGCCGACATGTGGGTCGCCGGTCGCTCGATCGGCAACGTCGAGAACGGTATGGCGATCGGCGCCAACTGGATGTCGGCGGCGTCCTATCTCGGGATGGCCGCGCTCATCGCGCTGTCGGGCGTCTACGGGCTGGCGTTCGTCGTCGGCTGGACGACCGGCTACTTCGTCCTGCTCATCTTCCTGGCCGCACAGATGCGCCGGTTCGGGAAGTACACCGCGCCGGACTTCGTCGGCGACCGATTCAACTCGGACGCCGCCCGGGCGATCGCCGCGATCACGACGTTCCTGATCGGGTTCGTCTACGCGCTCGGCCAGGCCCGCGGGATGGGTCTGGTCGGCCTGTACATCCTCGGTGATCCCGGAATTCCGGGGCTGAGCGGATACCAGGGAATGATGGTCATCTTCATGGTCATCACGATCGCGTACCTCGCGCTGTCGGGGATGCTCGGCGCGACCAAGACGATGGTCATCCAGTACGTCATCCTCATCAGTGCATTCCTGATCGGGCTGCTGGTGACCGGCTACGTGAGCGGCTACTCCACGATACTCCCACAGCTCGAGTACGGCATGCTGATCAGCGAACTCAGCGCCGAATTCTCCGACCCGTTCGCGGGTGGGAGCTACTACCTGTGGATCGCGACGGCGTTCAGCCTGATCTTCGGGACCTGCGGCCTGCCGCACGTGCTGGTCCGGTTCTACACGGTCGAGAACGAACGTATCGCCCGCTGGTCGTGCACCTGGGGGCTGTTCTTCATCTGCCTGCTGTACCTGTCGGCGCCCGCCTACGCCGCGTTCGGTACCGACCTCTACAGCAGCGAGGTTGGCCCGGCGTACGGCGATCCGGGCATGTCTGCGGAAGCCGGTGACGTCATCGTCGTGCTGGCGACGCAGCTGGCGGGCCTGCCGACGTGGCTCGTTGGCTTCGTCGCGGCAGGCGGCATCGCCGCGGCGATCGCGACGGTCGCCGGACTGTTCATCGCCGGCTCGTCGGCGATCTCGCACGACATCTACGCGAACATCATCAACCCCGACGCCACCCAGCGTCAGCAGGTCCTCGTCGGCCGGCTGAGCATCGTGGCCCTCGGCGTGCTGACGATTATCTTCGCACTCGACCCCACGGCCCCGATCGCGGCGCTCGTGTCGTTCGCGTTCTCGCTCGCAGCCATCGTCCTGTTCCCGATGTTCTTCCTCGGACTCTGGTGGGAGAACACGAACCGACAGGGTGCGCTCGCGGGGATGACCACCGGACTGATCGTCTGGCTCATTCCGATGTTCAACGAGGGTCACTTCGGACCCGGCTTCGACATCGAATTCCTCGCGACGTGGATGCCCGCGATCGGCTCCGGCCTGATCGGCGTGCCCATCGTCTTCGCCGTCACCATCGCCGTCTCGCTGGTCACGGACGAACCGCCGCTCGAGACGAAGCAGATGGTCCGGCAGTGTCACAGCCCGGATCCGATGCCGAAGGACAAGACGGCCGCCGACGTGGTCGCCGAGAAGAACGGTGGCGGACCATCCCCTGCTGACGACTGATCCATGTACGAACGCATACTCATCCCCACGGACGGAAGTGACGTAGCGGAACTGGCGGTCGAGCACGCGCTCGACATCGCCGCGCAGTACGACGCCGAGGTGCACGCGCTGTACGTCGTCGATACCGACGCGGTCGCGTACAGCCTGGGTGCGGAGCAGGTCGATCGGATCAGATCCGGTAACTTCCAGGGCATGACGGAACTCCGCGAGGACGCGGAAGCCGCGACCGACTACGTCCGCGAACGGGCGGACGCCCGCGGCCTCTCGGTCGTCGAACACCACTCCGGGGGACAGCCCCACAGCATGATCGCCGACTACGCCAAGGACCACGACGTCGACCTCATCGTCATGGGGAGCCACGGTCGCTCCGGCGTGCGACGTGCGCTGCTCGGGAGCGTCACCGAACGTACGCTCCGATCGACGACGATTCCGGTACTCGTCGTCGACGCTCGCGAAGATACCGGCGAATAACTGCGATAACGCTCCGCTTTTTTTGCGTCGGTTCGATCGGCGGTCGAGTCGCTTCGCTCGTTCGTGTCTCGACCGCCCGTGGTCGGTCGATCGCGCTTCAGAAGAGTCGACCGCTCGCTATCGGTGCTCGATCGCTGTCACTCCCGCCACTCGCGAGCCAGATCCAGGTTCCAGACGAACGCGTAGTACGCGGCGACGCCGGCGAGCATCATCAGGTAGTACGCCCACGTCGGTCCCTCGACAAGCCGGAAGAGGAGGTCGACGAGCGTCACCCAGACGATCGCAAACGCCAGGTCGGTGAGAATCCCCCAGCGTTGCTCGCGGGCGGTCTCGAGCCACTCACCAATGCCACTCATCGATCGGTCACCCGCGGATCCCCGGTTTCAGCCATCGAGTACGAGTTTCTCCGGCACCTGAAAAAGTCTATCGGCGCCTCCGGACTGACGGGTACCTGTCGCGTGTAGGGCGATCGCCGATCCCTAGTCCCAGTACGCTACGTCGTCGTCGATCCGGTAGTAGCCCTCGAGCGTCCGTTCGTCGCGGCCGCCCGGCGGCGAGCCGACGAAAACGCCGAGCTTGCCCATCTCGGGGTAGACGGTGATATCCGGCTCGTTCATCGTCGAGACCATCAGGTATCGGAGCGGCTCCTCGCTATCGTTGACGATCCGATGGCCGCCGCTCTCGTTCGCCGGCAGGGTGACGAAGTCGCCGGCCGTCAACGGCTCCTCGCCCTCCTCGCCTCGAAGGAGGCCGTCGCCCGACAGCACGTACAGCGCCTCCTCGTTCGCCGTGTGGTAGTGGTAGGGCCACGACCGCATCCCCGGCGGCAGTTCGTAGAGGCTACAGCCGAGGTCGGCGGCGTCGACGGCGCTCGAGAGCTCCTTGCGCCGGAACGCCGTTTTCTCGCGGTCGTAGGCCTTCCAGTCGACGGACGCCTTGTTGATCTTCTCCATACGATACCACGACAGACACGTCAATCACATAAGAATTCTCGGGTCCAGGAGGGCCCCTCGCTCGGTCGAGCAGTGCGCAGTAGCCGTGAGCGGGTTTCCGACGGCACGGAAGATCCTCTCGGCGACTGGGGTTCGGCGGGTGTCTCGCGCGGGGCGATGGATCGGCGACCGTTCGTACTACGGACTGCTGTCCGAGTTCGCCGATCGAGTACCGACAGTGGGCGAGGTCGCCGGCTCCTCGGCGGGACGAAGCGTGAAGCGAAACGTCGATCCCTCGCCGGATTCGGAGTCGACCCAGATCTCGCCGTCGTGGCGCTCGACGATCCGTTTGCACAGCGCCAGGCCGATCCCCGATCCGGCGTGTTCGTCGACCGAGTGCAAGCGCTGAAAGATACCGAAGATACGGTCGGTCTCGTCGGGATCCATGCCGATCCCCTCGTCGTGAACCGAAACCGTCCACGTCGTCTCCTCCTGGGCCGCCGCCACGTGAATTCGCGGCGGGTCGTCACCGCTGTAATCGATCGCGTTGCCCACCAGGTTCTGGAAGAGTTGCTGTAGCTGCCGTTCGTCGCCGTCGACGGCGGGCAACGGCTCTCGAGTGATCCGGGTGTCGGTTTCGTCGATCTTGAACTGGAGATCCGTGAGGACGTCGTCGAGAACGGTGTCCAGATCGACGGCGTCGAACTGGTCGCCCTGCGTTCCGACCCGCGAGTACTCGAGCAAGCCGTCGATCATCCCCCGCATCCGGTCGGCGCCGTCGACCGCGAATTCGATGAACTCCTCGCCGTCCGCGTCGAGTTCGTCGCCGTACCGGCGCTCGACGAGTTGCAGATAGTTCGTGACCATCCGGAGCGGTTCCTGTAAGTCGTGGGAGGCGGCGTAGGCGAACTGTTCGAGTCGGTCGTTCGACGCTTCGAGCTGGGTGACGGCCTCCTCGAGGCGCTCTTCGGTATCTTTCAACCGTTCGTTCTGCTCTTCGACCGTTTTAGCGTGGGTGAGCGCCTGCGCTTCGTTGACGCCGATCCCCAATCCCGCGATAGAGCCGATCGACAACAGGACCGCCTGGGTTCCGAACGTGAACTGGACGGAGACGCCGGGATGGAGGACGCGCAGTCCGAGCACGAGGCCCATGACGGCGATGCCACCGAAGACCCACAGCACGATCCGCGGATAGAGTTCGGACGGAATCGGCGTTCTCGGTAACCAGCGACCGATAGACAGCATGACGAACCCCGGCGTACTGAGCAGGATTAAATCGAGCACCGCCTCGAGAAGCAGCCCACTGCCGAGCAACGCAGTGATCGATTTGACGATCGCACTGGCGAGAAGCAAAACGCCCAGCAGCGGGATAACGAGTTGCCAGCGGGTCGTCTCGTCCCGAGAGGATTCGGGGAGTATGTCGAGTTCGAGGGAGGTCACACCCATTATATCACTTACGGACGGCTGCGCTGTTTAGCGTCGCTTTTTCGTGTACAACCTGCTTAAATACCTCAGCGGGAAGATTCCGCTACATCGGACAGGGTACTCCTGAGAATGTGACTGAGACCGCGTCGAAGTCGAGATCCGACGGCCTGCTGTGTGATGCCGAGTTCTTCGCCGAGTTCATCCATCGTCACCTCCCGTGGGGAGTCGAAGTAGCCGCGGTTGTAGGCGAGTACCAGCGCTTCTTGCTGTGACTCGGTCAGCGCTGCCTCGGTCTCCGTCTCTATCGGCGTGAGCGCGTGTAACTTCGTCAGCGTGATCGGAATCTCGAGTTCCCGGCACCGTTGCTGAAAGGACGCGATATCGTTTCGGTCGTCCCCGCGAATCTCGAACGTCCACCGCTGGTTCGTCCCGACTGCTTCGATGAGCGCGATCCCAGTCTCCGTCAGCGTGTTCAGAACGCCGGCGTAATCCAGCGCCCACTCGACGCGCAACAGATACTCGTCCTCGACGGAATCGACGAGCTGGATCCCCTTTACCCCCGGATGTGCGGTAAACGAACTCTCGATATCCTCGACGGCAGTCCCGCGAACCCAGAAGTAGGGAACGACCACGTCTCGTGCCGGGATGATTCGCTCCAGTTCGACCGTCACTCCCGGCAGCTGTTCGAAGATGCTCCCCAACGGGAACTCGTCGGACGGAACCGTAAACGTCGCCTCGGTAGCCATGCTTCGAACGGTCGGGCTCAGGGAGTATACCTGTCACGGAACTCGAGGCGAACGAAATCTTCCAGCGCACCGCTCGCGTATCACTGCACGCGATCGGCCGCCCGAACGGAAAACGAAACCCCCTAACCTCGCCCGGGAGTCCACTCGAGCATGCACGACGATAGCGAGGTCGCCGTCCTCCGACTCGGCCACCGGCCCGGCCGGGACGAGCGGATGACGACCCACGTCGGCCTGACCGCGCGGGCGCTGGGCGCCGACCGCGTCTGGGTTCCCGACAACGCCGGCCAGTCCGGAGAGACCGTCGCGGACATCACCGACCGCTTCGGCGGCCCCTTCGAAGTCGACCTCACCGATTCGCCGCAGGGGATCATCCGCAACTGGGAGGGACAGGTCGTCCACCTCACGATGTACGGCGAGCGAGTGCAGGACGTCGAAGACGACATTCGAGCGGCCCACCGGGACGACGGCGACTCCATCCTCGTCGTCGTCGGGGCCGAGAAGGTTCCCTTCGACGTCTACGAGGAAGCCGACTGGAACGTCGGCGTGACGAATCAGCCCCACTCCGAAGTCGCCGGACTGGCCGTCTTTCTCGACCGGTTGTTCGAGGGCCGCGAACTCGAGCGCGAGTGGGAAGGAGCCGACCGCACGGTCGTCCCGATGGAGACCGGCAAACGGGTCGAGTCGACGGACGAAGAGTAACCGGCGGAGTCAACCGGACGGTCGAAACAGTCGGAGCGGGCGGAGAATCCGTCCGCCGGCCGTCCGGACGACGTGTCGAACCGCCGCGACGGCACCCATCTCGTTCTCGTCGATCGTATAGCCGTTGCCGACCCGTTCGATCGGTCCCGACTCGCCGTGGGTCTCGAGGAGGCGCTCGAAGTCGGCGTCGATGAGCCCCGTCCGCGACTGGATCTCCGCCGCGGTGAGCGGCCGGTCGGCCTCGCGGAGTTCCTCGACCAGCCAGCGGTTGTGCTCCCCCAGCAGGAACAGTTCGCCGTTCGAGATGCCATCCTCGTCCTCGCTCGTCTCGTCTGCGGGATCGCTGTAGCGCCACGCGTCGACGCCGTCGAGAACGATCCAGGCACCGACGACGGCGAGTACCGGACCGAGCCACCGATCTCCCGTCAGGAAGCCGTAGACGCCCGCAACGATGACGATCGAGCCGAGGACGACTCTCGCGAGTACGGGCCCGATATCGAGTCCCGCCGCGTCGACGGTCGCGCGAACGAGCGGCACGCCGACGACGATTCCGATGAGGATCGAAATCGCGGCTGACTCAAGGCCGAACAGGGAGAGCACGGCGACGAGGACGACCGCGCCGACGAGATCCGTCGCGTCGATCTCGTCGCGGAACCGGGCCGCGAACTGTCGAACCATTTGTGGAACCGTTTACACGATCGCTCTTAACAGTATCGAGGACTCGCTGCGAAAATTGGGCTCGGCGACGGCCAGTCTCGCATTCGCCGGTACGCGCGTCGAGGACGAGCCGTCGGTCGGTTCTCGAGCGAGCTGTCGCCAACGCGAAATTTTATAG
The DNA here is from genome assembly GCF_051351675.1 of Natronorubrum halobium. Taxonomy (NCBI): domain Archaea; kingdom Methanobacteriati; phylum Methanobacteriota; class Halobacteria; order Halobacteriales; family Natrialbaceae; genus Natronorubrum; species Natronorubrum halobium. The sequence continues at coordinate 2,089,494 of NZ_CP195595.1, read as the reverse complement.
GTGAGCCTCGGTATCGTCCACCATGGACTTTACAGATGTTCCCGTACCTGCCAGGGAGGGAAACGTTGTAAGACTATTCGAGGAAACGGCGTCGCTGCACGGGGGAAGGCAGGCGATGGAACACCACGGCGAGCGCACCACGCACGCCGAACTGCAGGAGTGGACGGCGACGTTCGCCGGCGGTCTCCACGACCTCGGGCTCGAGCCCGACGACCGACTGCTGCTCTTCCTGCCGAACTGTCCGGAGTTCCTCGTCGCCTCGCTTGGCGCGTTCAAAGCCGGCGTCGTCATCTCGCCGGTCAACCCGCAGTACAAGCGCCGCGAGGTGGCCTACCAGCTCGAGGACACGGACGCGAAGGCGATCGTCACCCACCCGGCGCTCCGGTCGGTCGTGGATCAGGCCCTCGAGGACGCGGGCCGGGACGCCGCGGTGATCACCGTCGGGAGCCAGTACATGAACCGCGACTCGAACGACACCTTCTTCGAGGACGTCAGCGGCGAGCCGACGCTGGTCGAACGCGCGGACGACGACGTCGCCCTGCTGCCCTACACCTCCGGGACGACGGGGAAACCGAAGGGCGTCCAGCTCACCCACCGGAACACGCGGGCACAGCTGAACTGGACGCTCTCGGCCTCGAGCCACGATATCGACCCCGAGGAGGTCCGCAGCCTCACCTGGCTCCCGCTGTACCACATCACCGGCTTCACCCACACCGCCCTCCAGCCCCTCGCCGGCGGCGGGAGCGTCTACTTCCGGAGCGCCCTCGAGTGGGACGCCCAGGCGTGCATGCAGCTCATCGAAGACGAGGAGATCACCCACTTCGTCGGCGTGACGACGATGTACTCGGACATGGTCGCCGCCGACGAGTTCGGCGAGTACGACCTGACGAGCCTCGAGTCGGCCTCCGAGGGCGGGGCGAAGCTCTCGACGGCAGTCCAAGAAGCGTTCGAGGAGACCGCGGGCGTCGACATCTCCGAGGGGTACGGCCTCACGGAGACCCACGGGGCGACCCACACCCAGACCGGCTCCTCGTTCGGCCTGCGACACGGGACGATCGGCCAGCCCCTCCGAATGACCGACTGCAAGATCGTCGACGACAGCGGCGAGGAGGTGCCGCCGGGGGAGGAAGGGGAGCTCCTCGTCCGCGGCCCGCAGGTCATGAACGGCTATCACGAACTGCCCGAGGCGACCGACCGAGCGTTCACCGAACGCGGCTACTTCCGGACCGGCGACATCGCCACTCGCGACGAGACCAACTACTACGAGATCGTCGACCGGAAGAAGCACATGATCAACACCGCCGGCTACAACGTCTATCCGAGCGAACTCGAGAACCTGCTGCTCGAGCACGAGGCCGTCGCGGATGCCGCCGTCGTGGGGATTCCGGACGACCGACGCAACGAGGTCCCGAAGGCGTTCGTCGTCCCCGCGGACGGGGTCGAACCCGGCGAGGATGTGACGAGCGAGGAGATCAAAGCGTACTGTCTCGAGCGCGTCGCCGAGTACAAACACCCCCGCGAGGTCGAGATTATCGACGAACTGCCGCGGACCACGAGCGGCAAGATTCAGAAGTACAAACTCGAGGAGCGGGACGAGGACGAGACGTAGGAACCGGAACGAAGTCGACGCGTCGTCGACTCGCGCGGACGACGCGGATTCCTGCCACGACAGAAGGGCTAGCTTTTCACCCGCTGCGGACGCAGCAGGCGTATGGACTCAGACTCGCCGCTGCCGCGGACGCCGATCGAGTGGTTCATGTTCGCCCCGGCGCTCGCCGTCCTCAACGGAATCGTCTTGCTCGCGACCGGCCACACGCTCTTCGAATCGATCGCGATGGGCGTCTTCTACGGGTTCGCGATGGCGTTCGGAATCTTGCTTCTCGCCGTCGGCTGGAACGCGTTCCACGACGGGGACGACGCGTCGGAGACGGATTCGACCGAGTAGCCGCCACGGCGGCCTGGCCACAGCGCGGCCCGCTTCCGCTCAGTCAGTCCGGTAGTATCGCACGCCGTCCTCGAGATCGTACGCCACCGCTCCCCGATTCTCGAGCGTGCCGAGCGTCCCCATCGTATCCAACACGGGCGCGAGATACCGAACGCTGCCGGCCCGCTCCTCGGCGACCGACAGCGGCGTCGCGGGTTCGATCGCGGCGAGCGCCGCTTCGGTCTCCGCGACCAGGCTGTCGAGTCGGTCGCGCGTGAGTTCGACGACCCGGCGGGGGTCGTCGAAGGTCGGTCCGTGACCGGGGAAGGCGTGGGTCGCCGTCGTCTCCAGCAGCCGATCCATCGCGTCGTAGTAGCGGTCGACGCCGTCGTAGGTGTCCCAGTCGATGCCGGCGTGGAACGTCCCGGCGCGGAAGGTCTTGATCAGCGCATCGCCGGAGAAGAGGGCCGTCGTCCCCTCGAGTTCCGTCTCGAAACTCTGGTGGTTCATCTCGTGGCCCGGCGTGGGAAGCGAGCGGAACTCGCGATCGCCTACCGAGAACGCGGTGTCCGGGTCGATCGGTCGGGTGCTCGCCGGATCGAGCAGTCCGAAATCGCGGCGAAGCGACTCGAGTTCCTCGTCGACGATGTCTTCGCCCTTCTCGTCGGAGTACCCCACCGATCGCGCGGTTTCGCGAACCGTCTCGCGGACCGCCTCGGGATCGCGTTCGAGTCGCTCGAGGGCGGCCCTCGGCGCGTGAATCGTCGCGCCGGCGTCCCGAAGCGTTCCCGCCTGCCCGAGATGGTCGCTGTGGGCGTGCGTGACGAGCACGTGTTCGATATCGCGAACGGCGTAGCCGGCCCGTTCGAGGCCGGCCTCGAGTGCTGACTCGCCGGCGTCGGTCGGCGTTCCGGCGTCGACCAGGATCGGTTCGGGGCCGTCGATCACGTACGCGGCGACGTGTTTCGGGGGCCACGGCACGTCGAACTCGAGGCGATGGATCGTCGAGAAAACGCGATCACTCCGACAGGCACCTCCGGCGTCGGTATTCATCGACTCGAAGACGGCGGTCGAGAAAGGTGAAGGTTACTCTCTGCCGCGACCGCCTCTCGCGGAGTCGTACTCGAGACGGTTCCGTGGCGAACCAGTGTAATAAGACTTAATGGCTTCATGCCGTTACACGTAGGTAATGGCTTTTGAGGACCTGCTCGAGGACCCGGTTATCCAGAAGTACTTACACGAGCTGGTCGGTCCCAAGGGGATGCCCGTCGCGGCCGCGCCGCCGGACGGGGAAGTGACCGACGAGGAGCTCGCGGAGGAACTGGATCTCGAGTTGAACGACGTGCGACGCGCGCTGTTTATCCTGTACGAGAACGATCTGGCCACCTACCGACGGCTTCGCGACGAGGACTCGGGGTGGCTCACCTATCTCTGGACCTTCGAGTACGGCAACATCCCGGAGAACTTAGAGGAGGAGATGTATCGGCTCCACGACGCCCTGGAAGACCGTCGAGAGTACGAGCGCAACCACGAGTTCTACCTCTGTGAGATCTGCTCCATCCGGTTCGAGTTCGGCGAGGCGATGGACTTCGGCTTCGAGTGCCCCGAGTGCGGCTCGCCGCTGGAATCGATGGACAACGACCGACTCGTCAATTCGATGGACGACCGCCTCGACGCGCTCGAGGACGAACTCAACATCGACGCGGACGCCTGATGGTCGTACTCGCAACCAAACTCTACGTTGAGGGCGACGCCCGCGAACGATCGCTGGACTCGCTGCGCTCGCTCGTGAACAACGAGATCGGCGATCTCGACGTCGAGTTCGAGATCGGCGTGCGCCACGACGACTTCCCGAGCGTGACGATCGAGGGCGAGGACGCCACCGTCGCGCGCAACGTCCTCGGCGAGGAGTTCGGCGAGATTGTTCCCGATCTCGAGGCCGGCGAGACCTACACCGGAACGCTCGAGTCGTGGGACGAGGACGGCTTCGTGCTCGACGCCGGGCAGGGCGAGGGCGTTCGAATTCCGGCCGACGAACTCGGCCTGGGTCCGGGTTCGCCGATCCAGATCCGCGAACGGTACGGGCTGGTCCAGCATCTGCCGCTGCAGTTCGTCTACGGCACCGGAAACGGCGACGACGGTGGGGAGCCACCGCGGCTCGCCGAGGAGGAACAGGATCGGCTCTACGAGTGGACCCGAGGGGAGGGTCGACTCAACGTCAACAGCGCGACGCGCGCGGAGGTCCGCGCGACGCTCAACCGGGCCGGTCACGCACAGGACTACGTCACGATCGAGCGACTCGGACTCCTCGAGCAGAGTGTAATCTGTCCCGAGGACACCGACCCGCCGGGCTTGCTGGCGAGTGTCGGCGAATATCTCCCGGCGGAACTCCGCTGTGTCGTTCCCTAATATGAATCGACGGCTCGTTTTCGCAGTGCTCGCGGTCGGCTTGCTCGTCGGCCTAGCCGGCTGTTCGATGTTCTTCGGCGGACTCTCCAACGAGGAACTCGATCGGGAACAGGAGTACGACGACTTGCGAGACAGTGACGCCGACGTCGCGATCGACCTCGAGAGCGGGAGTCTGATCGATAACGGCGAGTTCCGTGCGGTCTACGATCTGGAGGACAGGGAGGAGCTGTCCCTGTATCGGTCGAACATCTACAGCGATCGCGCGCTGGAGATCCACAGCGTCCGCTACTGGTATCCCAACGGGACCGAAGTGACGGGATCGGAACTCGACATCGACCAGAGTCAGACGAGTACCGATATCCGGGTTCCGGACGGCAACGGCACGCTCGCGATTTCGGGCGACGCCGACCGCAAGTCGTTCACGCTGCCGGCCTACGTCGAGGGCTCCTACGAGGTAACGACTCCCGAAGGACATCGGACCACCGCCTTCCTGTTCGGCGACGTCAACCCCAGCGGCTACGAACGGGAGGTCGTCGACGACCGGGAGCGGCTAACCTGGGACGAGATGGACAGTACGCTCAACCTGCAGTACTACCTCACCCGCGACATCCCGCTGTTCCTCGGACTGGTCGCGATCGTCACGACCGTCGGCGGTGCCGGGATCGCGTACTACTACCGGAAGGTTAAACGACTCGAGGAACAGCGCGAAGAGCTGGGGTTGGACGTGGAGATCGACGACGGATCCGACGACGGGCCGCCGCCGGGCATGAAATGAGTCCGGCGAACTACTCGTCATTTCGTTCGGCACCGACGCAGAACAGCCGCCGTTGACGCCGAGCGTTAGCCGTGAATCGCCCGCTCGTCGAGCCAGATGGCGTCCTCGCCGTCGATCTCGACCCGTCCCTTGACGTGGGGCATGTGCCGGCCCATTCGCGTCGGCTCGAGATCGCTCGGTCGGATCGTCCGCGTGACGTCGACATCGTCGACGAGCCAGCCGTAGTAGGCGTCGTCAGCGTCGGTGACCCGAAGGACGAGCAGTTTCGGCTCGTCGACGCGAGCCGTCGTTCGGACCGACGACGTAAACGCCCGCGGGAGGTCGACGACCCGAACTCGCTCGCCGCCGACCGAGACCGAGCCGGCGTTCCACGGATCGTCCGCCGTCGCGATCGACTCGTCGTCCGAGACCCCGAAGACCGACGCGACGGCGTCGGCTCTGACGCAGTATCGGTCGCTCTCGAGATCGAAGGTGAGAACGGTGACGGGCTCGTCGGAATCGTCGGGCGTTGTCGCCGATGCCATACTGATACGGAATTTAGCAGCGTTAAAATAAAGCGTTCGGGTTTACCGATCCGCGACGACCGCTCGAGTGGCGACCGGCTCCGTCGAGTGAGACCTCCGTGCGGGAGTCAACGTTTTAGTGTTGGAATGTGATGGTCGAGCAGGAACATGGCCCCGGATCTTTCCGAAAAGCTTCTCGGAATCGATATCGACGACGCCGACGATCGCACTCGGCGAACTGCGGACGGTCCAGACGAGGATCAGGAGGAACTCGAGCAGTTCGTCTTCTTCGCACTGGGTGAGTACCGATTTGCACTGCCGGTCCAGGCGGTTCGAACGCTCGCCGACGTCTCCGAACAGCTGACGCGAGTCCCGCGAACGCCGGCGGCGATCGAGGGCATGATGGACCTCCGGGGAGAGATCACCGCGGTGATCGACCCGCACGTCCATTTTCCGGATACCGAAATCGACGATCATCCCGGCCGGGAACGACTGCTGGTGCTCGATCGACCGGCCGACGAGCAGTCGGTGGCGATTCGGGTCGACGACGTGGTCGGCGTCGAAACGGTTCCCGTGAGCGACGTCCACGACGGAGCGGTACCGGCGGAGTCCCCGCTTTCGGGCGACGCACTCGCCCATCCGCTCGTCGTCGCCCTCATCGAACAGGAACGCGAGCCGGAGCCCGAGGTCGATCGGCTCGTCTCCTCGAGTCGGCCGGAAACGACCGTCGCGTCCGAATCCGGCGGCGAGACCGACTCCGGCGGCGCCACTGCACTGTCGTCGGGGGGTGCGTCGCGGGACGGTGCCGGCGCTGTCGTCGGGGAGACTTTCGAACTCGAGTCGGACGAATCGGCGGAACCGGAACCCGCCGAGGTCGAGGACGACCCGACGCAGGAAATCGTCGTCGAGGGGACGCCCCTGCTCGACGTCGAGAAACTGCTGCTGGCGTCCGGACGGCGAACGTAGCCGACCGGGTCCTGAACGGGGTCTCGCGATGTCGTCGTCTGAGAGGGTTCTTCCACCCGTATTCGACACTTATCACGACTGATAATCGAGAGACAGCATTTATGGTAGTTGTATTTCTATCAGCGTTTGGTGTACTACTGAATGTCGACAGGGGTGCTCATCGTGGACGATTCTCATTTTATGCGGAATCTACTGCGCCAAATTTTGGAACAGGATTACCGCATTCTCGGAGAAGCGTCCAACGGCGCCGAAGCAGTCAAACTGTACAAAGAACACGACCCCGATATCGTGATGATGGACATCGTGATGCCCAAGTGTAACGGCATCAAGGCGACCGCAGCGATCAAGAAGATCGATCCGGACGCGCGAGTCATCATGTGTACGAGTGTCGGGCAGCGTGAGAAAATGAAACTTGCCGTGAAAGCTGGGGCGGACGGCTACGTGACGAAACCGTTCGAAGAACCCAGCGTCAGAAAGGCTCTCACAGACGTCGCGACTGCATGACGCGAGTACTCGTTGTCGACGACTCTCAGTTCATGCGGACAGTCGTCGGCAACGCACTCACGGAGGCGGGTTACGACGTCGAGACCGCGACGAACGGCTCGGAAGCGATCGAGACGGCCGCCGCGTACGATCCCGATGTCGTCACGATGGACGTCGAGATGCCCGAACTGGGCGGTATCGACGCCGTCGAGCGGATCATGGTGACGAACCCGACGCTGATCCTCATGCTCAGCGTTCATACCGAACAGGGGACGGAGGCCACGCTCGACGCCCTCGAGCGGGGCGCGGTCGATTTCCTCCACAAACCCGACGGGTCGGACGGACGAACGCTCGCCCACCTCAGTAGCGAGGTCGTCGACAAGGTCGACGAACTCGCGAACGCGAACGTGTCCTCGATCGCGCTCGCTCGCGCTTCCGCGTCCGCATACGCGACGCGGTCGCATCGAGCGGACCGCGACGTGGCGACGGGACGGGCAGTCGCCGGAGCCGACCCGCGAGGCGGCCTCGAGGTCGGTGGCGGGTCGACGACGAGTCGACCGACTGGCCCCGACGAACAGCGCTCGTTCCGTCCGGGAGCCGGAGCCAGCAGTGAGAGCGAACCCGACGACGATCCCGGACCGGTCGAACTCGAGGGCGAGTACGCGGCCGATCCGACTATCGTCCTCGGCGCCTCGACCGGCGGTCCGAAGATCGTCGAACGGCTGTTCGAACGACTTCCGGCCGATCTCGAGGCGAAAGTACTGGTCGTCCAGCACATGCCCGAGGACTTTACCGAACGGTTCGCCGAGCGCCTCGATCGGCTCAGCGAATACGACGTTCGCGAGGCGGCCAACGGAGAGCTGGTTCGATCCGGTGAGGCGGCGATCGCCCCCGGTGACGCCCATCTCGAGGTCGTGAACAACGTCGGCGGCCGACTCCGGGTTCGGCTCGACGACGGCGAGCGACTTCACGGCGTGCGGCCGGCGATCGACGTGACGATGCAGTCGGCGGCCGAGAACGCCGTCGACCCGCTCTGTGGCCTCGTGCTGACCGGTATGGGGCGTGACGGTGCAGCGGGAATCGAGGCGGTCAAGACCGCCGGCGGGCACACCATCGCACAGGACGAAGCGACGAGTCCGGTCTTTGGCATCCCCTGTCAGGCGATTCAGACGGGGTGCGTCGACGATATCGCACCCGCGACCGAACTCGTCGAGACGATCGTCGACGCGTTCGATACGGACGGTGAGACCGATGAGTGACTATCTAACCGACTTCGTTCAGGAGAGCGAAGAACGAATTACGGAACTGAACAACGCGTTGCTCACGCTCGAGCGTGATCCGACCGACGACGACGCGATGGAGAACATCTTCCGCGTTGCACACACGCTCAAGGGCAACTGTGGCGCGATGGGACTCGAGTCGGCGAGCGATCTCGCACACGCGATCGAGGACCTCCTCGACGCCGTCCGGCAGGACGAACTCGAGGTGACGCCCGAACTGATGGACGTCATCTTCGACGCCGTCGACGAACTCGAGACGATGATCGACGAGGTGTCGGCCAACGGCGAGATCGACACCGATCCGACGGCGACGATCGAGGCGCTCCGCGAGCACCTCGACGACGGCGCCGATTTGACCGGTATCGGTGTCCCGTCGGACGGCGAAATCGAATCCGTCCTCGAGCGGTTCGAGCCGCCGGCGGACGACGAACACAACGCGTACCTGGTCCGACTCGATATCGCGGACCGCGAGGGCGTCAACAACGGCGAACTCGTCGTCGACGCGCTGATCGACGCGTTCGATCTCATCGGCACCGAGCCACCGCGAGACAAGATCGAAGCCGACGCGTACGGCAGTCAGTTCGACGCCGTCTTCGGCAGCGCCGTCGGCGAGACCGCGATCACCTCCGGTCTCGAGCCGGTCGAGGAGGTCGACGACTTCGAACTCGTCGACGTCTCCGACCAGTTCGAGCGCGTCGCCGCTGCGGCCGACGCGGCCGACGCGGATCCGGGTGCCGACGAACCGGAACCCCAACCGGGGGAGACGATCTCCTCGGAAGAAGCCCAGGATCTCGACGTCGACGAACTGCTCGACGAGTTCGAGGAGTTCGACGACCTGGACGAGATGGTCGAGGACGTCGGTGACGACGAGCTCGACGCGTTCGACGATATGGGCGATGCGGGGACGTTCGACGACCTCCTCGATGAGGACGAACTGGACCTCGACGACGAGCCGACAGCCGAGTCGGCCGTCGACGCCAGCGCGGAGCCGGACCCGGGAACCGAACCCGACGATTCGGCCGCGCCGGCGGACGACGAGGAGGACGTCGACGACGCGAACGCCGTCTTCAACGAGCTCAAAAACGAGGTCGAGATGGTCGGCTTCGACGAACTGCAGGACGAACTCGACGAACTCGAGTTCGACGAGTTCGACGACGACGACGAGGTCGGCATGGACGAACTCATCGGCGACGAGGTCGACATCGACGACACCTCGTTCCTCAACGACGAGGAGCCGACCGAGGCGGCCATCGACGAGATGCTGGTCGAGCCCGAGACGACAGCCGCGACGGAGGGCACGGCCCCGGCGCAGGACGAAACTGCGCCGCCGTCAGCGGGCGAGGATGCGTCGACCGAACTCGAGGCCGAAACTGACCCCGAATCGGACGACGATATGCCGGTCGCCGACGCGTCGCCACCGGAGGCGGACGTCGAACCCGAGCCGGTAGCCGACCTCGAGGCGGACGCCGAGTCCGAACCAGAAATCGACTCCGAGTCGGACATCGAATCCGAGCCGGACGCTGAACTCGAGACGGCTTTCGGCTCCGAACCGGATAGCGTCTCTGAACCGGACGCTGAATCCGCTTCGGACGGCGATCTCGAGACGGACACCGAGTCTGACCCCGAACTCGAGACGGACTCCGAATCGGCTGTCGATTCCGAACCGGATGCCGAATTCGAGACGGTCGTCGATTCCGAACCGGCCAGCGCCGCTGAACTGGATGCTGAATCCGAGTTGGATGCCGAACTCGAGACGGACGCTGAATCCGCATTGGATGCCGAACCCGAACCGGACGTCGAGTTCGACGAGGACGCGGTTGACGAGGGGTCGGAACCCGAATCCGATGTGGCAACCGAATCCGAATCGCCACCGTCGGAGCCGGACGCAGTCGAACCGGTCGATGCATCCGGCGGCGAGAGTCCCAGATCGGCGTCCGACGCCGAAGACGGCGTCTCCGAATCGGTCGACCCGGACGACGGCGCGGGCAAACCGGACGATGTAGCTGCGTCGGACGATTCCCTGACGGAGGCCGGTGACGAATCACCGGCTTCGACCGGGGCGGACGACGGTGCCGAATCGATCGACGCCGACGCTGCAGACGGGACCGCTGAGACGACAGCCGAAATCGACGACCCAGACGCGACGGTCGAGACGGACGACGAGACCGGCCTCGAGGACGACTTCGGGACCGCTCTCGAGGGCGACTTCGATTCGACGGTGTCGTTCGACGACGACTCGGATGCGGATCCGTTCGCTGACGACGGGTTCGACGACGACGGGTTCGCCGACGATTTAGACGGCGATCTGTTCGCCGACGATTCGTTCGACGATGACCCGTTCGCCGACGACGGGTTCGACGACGAGCCCGACTTTGCCGATCCGGACGCTGCTGACGGGTTCGATTCGGCACCGACGAGTTCGCCGGCAACGGAGACGACGTCCGCCTCGTTCGACGACGCTGCAACCGACGAGACTGCTGGAGACGAAGCCGACGAGGACGACGTCGTCCGTCGGGTCGACGAACCGACGCTCGAGATTCCCGAACTCTCGATTCCGGAGACGACCGACCAGCCGGACGCCGACCAGCAGACCGACGAGATTCAGTCCGTCCGCGTCGACGTCGAACAGATCGACTCGCTGCTCACGCTCGTCGAAGGGCTGGTCACGAGTCGCGTCCGGCTCCGGCACGCGGTGACCGAAAGCGAGGACGCCATGGCGCTCGAGGCGGAACTCGACGACCTGGAGGATCTGACGACGGAACTGCAAGAGACCGTGATGGACGTCCGGCTCGTCCCATTACAGACGGTGACGAACCGCCTGCCGCGGGTCGTCCGCGACATCGCGCGCGATCAGGACAAGGAGGTCGCGTTCGAGATGACCGGCGAGGACGTCGAACTCGACCGGAGTATCCTCGACCGGATCGGCGATCCGCTGATCCACCTGGTTCGCAACGCCGTCGATCACGGCATCGAGCCGCCCGAGGAGCGCGAGGCCGCCGAGAAGCCCCGCGACGGCTCCGTCGAGGTCCACGCCGATCGCTCGCGCGACCGCGTGACGATCACGGTCGAAGACGACGGGAGCGGTCTCGACCCCGACCGCCTCCGCTCGGAGGCCGTCAAGGCCGAGATCCTCACCGAAGACGAGGCGGCCGATCTGCCGGACGAGGACGCCTACGAACTCATCTTCCACCCCGGCCTCTCGACGGCCGACGAGGTGACCGACGTCAGCGGCCGCGGCGTCGGGATGGACGTCGTCAAACGAACGATCGAAGACCTCGAGGGGACGGTTTCGATCGACAGCGAGGCCGGCGAGGGGACGACCGTCACGATGACGCTTCCCGTGTCGGTCGCGATCGACGACATCCTGTTCGTCGAGTGCGGCGGCGAGGAGTTCGGCGTCCCGACGAAGACCGTCCTGGACATCGAACCCGCGGACAGAGCACGGGCGGACGACGACGAGTATTCGGTCGTTCGCCTCGACGACACCCTCGAGACGCCTCGACCCGGTGTCAACGGCGACGGGATGCTCGTCCGTATCCGCGACGAGGTCCGACCGGTCGCCCTCCACTGCGATCACGTCCACGGCCAACAGGAGGTCGTCGTCAAGCCCTTCGAGGGCTTCATGAGCGACATTCCGGGGCTCAGCGGAGCGACGGTACGGGGGCGGGGGGAAGTAGTCAACATTCTTGACGTGACGACACTATGACAATGAACGAATACCCACACCCACGGAGGAACCCATGACGCTAATGGTCGACATTCGAAAGCTGAGTTTCATCAACGAAATGGCGAAGGTCGGGACGAACGGCGTCGCCGACAACATGAGTAAACTGACCGGCGAGAACGCCCAGATGGAGGTGACGAAGACGAACTTCGTCGACGTCGACGACATCGAGTCGCAGCTCGACGCCGGCAAACGCGTCGGCGTTCGCGTCCGACTGCTCGATCCGCCCCACGGACACATCCTCATCCTCTTCCCCGAGGCGAGCGCGAAGAAGATCACGGCGATCATGCTTCGTGACGTCGTCGACGATATGGGAGACGTCTCGGGCAAGATGGCCCGAAGCGCCGTCGAGGAGATGGGGAACATGATGGCGAGCGGCTTCATCGACGGCTGGGCGGACGTCCTTGGGCGCGCGATCGATATCGCGGCCCCACAGCTCGTCTACGCACCCACGGGCGATATCGTCACCCGGACGGCCGGGCTCGGCGGCGACGATCTCGCACTGTTCTTCGACTCGGACCTGACCGTTCCGAGCTACCAGATCGAGGCCGAAATCTACGCGTTCCCCGATCTCGAGGAGTTCGTCGAAATGGTCAACGGCATCGAAGTCCAACCCGCATGAAACTCGACGTCAACGCACTCGGAACGTTCTACCGAATGGCCCGGGAAGGCGCCGGGCTAGCTGCGGGTCGACTGACCCACATGACGGAGGTCGAAACCCAGGTCGGCGTCACGAAGCTCAACTTCATGCGCGGCCGCGAGATCCGCCGCGATTTCGAGGACGCGACCGAAAAGGTCGCGGTCCGGGTCAAGCTCACCGGCGCCATCGAGGGCTACTCGATGGTCGTCTTCGAGCGCGAGAACGCGCTTCGAGTCGTCGAAACGCTGCTCGCGGAGTCCGACTCGGATACCGAAATCGACGTCGAGGCGGGCGAGTTCGACGAGATGACCGAGAGCGCCGTGACCGAAGTCGGCCACATCATGAACAGCGGGTTCATCGACGGCTGGGCCGACGTCCTCGAAACCGTTATCGACGTCTCGACCCCCGAGTTCGTCGAGGGCGTGACGGCCGAGCCCTTCTTCGGCGAGGTCGACGAGACGCCGGCCGAAGACGACCTCGCCTTGCTCTTCCAGAGCAGTATCGAGACCGTCGGCACCGAAGTCGGCTTCAGTCACTATCTCTTCCCGAAACGGGAGTCGATGGCCGCACTGCTCGAGCGCCTGCGGACCAGTGGCGGCATCGAGTACGACAAGCTCGACGGCTTCGACCGGATGGCCGAACGCGGTGCCGAGGAGGTCGCCAAGACGGCGACGACGCTGACGGGGATCGACACCAGCGTCGAGATCCGCCGGCTGAACTTCGTCTCGCTCGAGGCGATCCCCGAGCAGGTAGCCGACGAGACGCTCGTCGGCGTCGCCTTCGAGTTCGACGGGATGCCCAGCGGCTATCTGCTCTTCCTGTTCGACGAGGAGTCGGCCCACGAGATCGTCGATGCGATGGTTCCCATGGAGGTCGACGAGGACGGCTTCGGCGAGATGGGAACGAGCGCGATCAAGGAGCTCGGGAACATCATGGCCAGCGGCTTCTTGGACGGCTGGGCGAACGTCCTCGACACGACGATCGACCACTCGACGCCGGAGTTCATCCACGATATGGGTGCCGCAGCGGTCGATCCCGTGATCATCCAGCTCGGCGAGAATCAGGAGTTCGCGTTCGTCTTCGACACGGTCGTGATGGCCGACGGTCGCGAGTTCGACTGCGAGGTGTACGCGATCCCCGACGAAAACGATCTCGAACGCGCGCTGAACAACCTCGACGTCGATCGGATCGAAGAGACGCCGACGACGGCTGAATTCCAGGAACTCGAGAACTCATGAAGACGTACGGATCCGAACCGGGCGCGCCGACGCCGGTCCAGGTCGGTATCTCCGAACTGGTCGTCAGCGAAGGCGACGATACACTGAAATCCTACGGGCTGGGCTCGTGTCTCGCGATCGCACTGTACGATCCGGAGACCGACATCGGTGGATTGGCCCACGTCATGCTGCCGGACGGCGACGCCGCCGAGAACAGCGACCGGAAACCCGGCAAGTACGCCGACACGGCGATCCGTGCACTGCTGCGACGGATGGTCGAACAGGGCGCCAGCTACACCACCGTCGAGTCGAAGATCGCCGGCGGCAGCGATATGTTCGAGTTCGAGAGCTTCGGCGACGGCGTCGGGCAGCGAAACATCGCCGCTGCGAAGGAGGAACTCGAGAAGCTCGGCGTTCCGCTGGCCGCCGAAGATGTCGGTGGTGAGTACGGCCGCACCGTCGAGTTCACTCCCGGTACGGGGGCGCTCGTCGTCAAGACGGCCGACGAACACGCTGAGAACGGAGTGACGGAACTGTGACCGACGAGGCGTTCGACGCTCTCCTCACGTTCGTCGAGGACGAACTGGCGTTCGCGACGAGCCACTACAACGACAGCTACCTCGATCGACGCGTCTCCTCGCGCATGCGCCGGACCCGGAACGACACCTATACCGAATACTTCGAAACGCTGCGGGCCGATCCCGACGAACAGGAGGCGCTGCTCGAGGCGATGAGCATCAACGTCACCGGATTCTTCCGAAATCCGGACGTCTGGGCCGGGATTCGTGAGGTCCTCCAGTTGCTCACCGCGTCCAACGAGACGGTCCGCGTCTGGAGTGCGGCCTGTGCCGACGGCCGCGAGCCCTACTCCGTGTCGATGCTCGCCCACGCCGATCCCGATATCGACGAGTCATCTCTCTGGGTCCTCGGCACCGACATCAGCGAGCCGGCTCTCGAGACGGCACGAAACGGCGTCTACGAGGAGTCCCGAACCGTCGACCTCGACGATCAGCTCTCGTTTCTCGACGACTACAGCGACTACGTCGAGCGAGACGACCGCACCTACCGGATCGCGAACGACGTCAAACGGACCGTCACCTTCGAGCGTCACGACCTGATCAACGACGATCCCAAGACGGGGTTCGATCTCGTCATCTGTCGGAACCTGTTCATCTACATCGACAACGAGTACAAAGAGCCGATGCTCCGAACGATCGCCAGATCGCTTCGGGGGAACGGCTATCTCGTCATCGGGAAGGCGGAGACGATCCCACCGACCCTGAAGTCCGCCTTTTCCGTTCGCGACGCCCGGCTTCGGATCTACCATCGGGAGTCCCTGGAGACGAACAGGCTGTCACGGGAGCGACCGAAGTCCAATACGGGACTGTAGGCGACAGTCCGACCATCCGGACGACGTCTCGACAACTCGTTTCGGACGGCGTTCCGACTGCTGAAAGACACACAGGTGCTTACATACCAGTGTGCCGAATAGTACCGTAAGATGAGTGTACTCGATCTCGACGCGTACGTCACCCGGTCCCGTGCGCTCGTCGATTCCACACCTCCCGCGACGCGCCGGGAAACGCGTACCTGGCTCGTCGATCCCTTTCTCGAGACTCTGGGCTGGGACGTCCACGCCGACTCCTGTGTGACCGATGCGGTCGTCGACGAAACCCGCCTCGAGTACGTCTGCTCGGTCGACGGCGTTCCCGCGCTGCTCGTCGCCGTCGATCCCTTCGGCGACTCGCTCGAGAAGTCCCGTGCCGTCGCACTGCTCGAGACGATGGCGTGGACGGGCATCGACCGAGCGATCTACACCGACGGCCGCGACTACCTCCTGCTCGCCGGAACGACCGACGTCGAACGGCTGGCGTGTCGGCTCTCCTCCCTGTCCGACCACGAATCGGCCATCGCCCACTACACGCGTGCCGCCGCCGGCCGGGCCCTCGAGCGACACTCCCGCGAGTTCGTCGCTCGCCAACTCGCCATCGAACGGCCGGCGCTGGTCGAAGCGATCGTCGACGAGTTGACGAGGGCTACCACACAGGGCGACGCCTACGCAACCGAGTTCGAATCCGCAGCCGATCGCTTTCTCGAGCAACTCGTCGCCTCTTTTGCGGACGACGGAGTCGGCGGAGCCGTCGCAGAACTCGAGGCGGACGGGAGTACCGACGTCTCGGTCGAGTTCTCCGATCCATCAGCTTCGGGCGCCGAGACCGACGGGTCGAGCGGCGAACGCTCAACGTCGCTGGGTGAGGGATACATACGTCGCGATCAGACCGGCGAGTCGGCACCGGCGGAAGAGTCCGACGACTCACAGTCCGCTGCAACGGACTCGAGTGCACTCGACGCGGCCGAATCCGGGACCAACTCCAGTACGGAGTCGGACGCTGTCGACCCAGACGCGGACCGGTCGAGTGACGACCCAGGCGACGGGGACGAGTCGGAGAGCGAGAGCGAGTACGTCGTCCGATTCTTCAACGAGCGCGGCTCGATCGGCGCGATCGGCCACTCGAGTGCGGATCAGGCGCTCGTCGCCACCGCGGAGTACCTCTTCGAGCGCGGGCTCTCGGGCGTCACCGTTCCCTGGCATCCCGACGACGACGAGGACGAACGCGCCGTCCTGCACGAGTCGCCGACTCACCCCGACGGAACGCCCATGTCCGAGCCACAGCAGCTATCGAACGGGCTCTACGTCGAGACGGCCGGCGACACGGACGAACGGGCGGCGCGCGTCGACGCGCTGGTGGCTCGAGCCGGATTGCGGGCGATGTTGACCGGTAACTGGGAGGAGTGAGTGGCTCGACCAGTCTGAAAGAGGTCGCCGAGATCAAAACGTTACTTCGACTTCAACGATGGTCACGACAAGTCGGTCGACATTTTCACACGTTCCCCGAACCTCATCATCGTCTCCGCCCCAGTCGTTACTACTGAGTGCAGTATCCCACGCAGTGTCGTACTGACCGTCCGCACTGCTGGCCTCGATCGAGATCGTTTCATCTCCGACGTCAATGACTGCGGACTGTCGCTCATCGACGTTCATCGTCACACCGAGTCCCTCACTGCTCTGTATCGAGTGGTCTCCACCGGTGATACTGACCAGTGAGATGATCGCCGTACCATCACCGTCTTCGTTTTCGTTGCAAGTTATTCGTGGCTGTTTGAGGACGGCACTCCCGGTCTCGTCCGCACGGACGAGCCCACCACCCTCGTAGGCGACTGAGTCGCCCCCGTCGTGGTACCTGAACTCGCCTAGATTGATACTATTCTCATCGTTAGTGAAGTTCAAGAACCGATCATCCCGTTCCGCCAAGTCGTCATCACCGATTTTGATCTCGATCTCTGTCCCGTCACCACTCGTCGTCACCGTTCCGTCGCGCATCGAAATCTCGCCGTAGCGCTGATCGACACCGCTGTATCGCAACACGTCGTTGAGGTTGTCCGAGAGCGCGTCCATCGCTCGCTCGGCGTTCGTGAGCTGTTCGTTCTCCTGGTAGTCGTGCATCGCCTGAAATCCGACCGAGTACAGCAGGCCGACCGACACGAGAATCATTCCGAAGACCAGCACGAACGCGATCACTTCGGAGACCCCGCGGTCGTCGATACCCGGATTCGGACTCGAGGCGTCCCGGCGATCGATCATCGGTCGCCCCCTGCAATCGTGATCTCGTCGTCGCTATCGTACGTGATTTCGATCGATCCACCGGTTACCGTCCCGCCTCCGATATCTGAATCGACCGCGACAGGGACGTGAACCGTTACGTCGGTACTGTGTGCTTCTAATTTCAGACACGGACTCGAGTCGTCGATTAAGGGTGCGTCCTCGTCGCTACAGTCCGCCAGTAACTCGACGGTGTACTGCGAGTTCGCAACCGTCCGCGGGTGATCGGCGACGAGCGACACGTCGTCGTCGTCCTCCGCCGCGATCCGATCGACATTGTCGATTTCGCCGGCGAGTCGCTCGCCGACCGTCTCGAGTGAGGTTTCGGTCGACCGTTCCGTTTCGGAATCCAGCATCGTACTCCCGCCCATCAGCAGCATGCCGATGAGAATCGTCGTGATCCCGATCGTCAGGACGTGCGTGAGCGCGACCGACATTCCCCGGTCGGTCTCGCAGTTAGGTCCGATCATGATTCACCCGGGCAGTCGTCGGCGTCGATCGTCCGCTCCTGTTCGTAGCTGATGTCGGTGGAGTCGTACGCGATCGTGACGGTTGCTTGGTCAAGAGCACTTCTGTCGATGTCAACTCCGGTTTCCACTAGGCTAACATTCACTCCGGTCGGACTCGATTCAGCCGTCGCATTCTGGTAGATTTCGTTGTACTTCTGGATTTCATCTCGTAACTCAGGCTCTAACTCCTCCCTGATTTCCGTATCGTTCATGCCTTCCAGATCAACCTCGTCGTTGACTCCGACGATTAAACAGCTGACTCCCTGCGTAACCTCGAGTTCGGTTTTCTCTGCAGTGGCCGCACTCTGGCCCGTATCGGACGAGGACAGGGTCTCGGTGTAGAGGACGCCGTTGAAGACGACGACGACGCCAAGGATAATGAACGCCAGCGCGATTGCGCCGATGAGGATTACCTGTCCGCGGTCCGGCGAGTTGTTTGGCCTCTGCTCATCATTTTGTTCCCGGATTGAACGTTCATCCATCACCATATTGACACCCTCACCTCAACGACGTTGTAGACCTTCGAATCGTTATCGTGTGCTGGCGGAATCGGATAGTTTTTAGACTCATAAGCATCTCGGAGTTTTTCGTTATCAGACGCTGGTGCAGTCAACCGATCATCTTCGTACAATGTAACAGTGTAACTCGCCGTGACGGCCTCAGACTCACCTTGGTAGACGAGGTACGTACTATTCTCATCATCGAATTCACCGCTTTTGTTCTGTGCGACGAGTTCGATATTGTAACTCATACCACTGCTCGTAAACCGTTCAACCATAATTTCTCCGAGTACGAACTCATCATAGAACGCAGACTCATTTGATGGTTGATAGTAGCCATGACCACTGTCATCTGAATGCTGGAATTCTCCTTCGTCGTCTCCGTCACCGGGATCCCAGTACCGAATCATCTTCGACAGGTTCCCCTCGCTCTCGTTTGCCGTTGCAGCAATCATCAGTGCATCCTGCGTTTCTTGCTGTACTTGGGCTTCGACCGTCCGATCTGCCAACCCGCCAGTAGTCGGTGTGATGACGACCGACTGCAGCGCGAACAGGATCGCCATCAGGACGATCATCGCGCCGATGAATCCCTCGAGGGTGTAGGCCTGTCCGCGATCGGGAGTAGTAGTGTCTCGCATAGTATCACCAGATCCGCACGACGAGTCGGCACGCCGGCTCGCATTTTTCAGGGTCCTCAATACCCTCGACCGTAACAATTCGAGCCGAACTGGCCGCCGACTGATTGTCGTATTCGCTTCCGAAACCGACGACTGTCGTACTCTCGTTGAGTGGTTGCAGACTCACGTTCAGCCGGTCGTATGCAACTTCTTTGTCATTCGCTCGTAATCCGAACTCAGTGGCAAACTCGTGTGTGTCCATCGTTTCGTAGCTATCGTCCCACTCGATCTCGGTCGGTGTACTGGAATCACCCGAGAACTCGTGCACGACCCGATCCGCGATCCGATCCGCCTGTGCCGTTTGCCCGCCACTTGTCGACGAATCGAACGGCGTCAGCATCGTCGGGAGAAACGAGAAGACGAAGGCGACCGCCAGGATGAACAGGCCGATCCCGACGACGAAATCCTGCGTCGTCTGGCCGCGATCACGCAGCGAGATCGACACCGTCTGCGGGCGTCGAGTCCGCGATCGACGACGAGTTCGTCGGTCTCGAGTCATCTTATGCCACCAGTGTCCAGCCGATGAGGGCGATCGTCGCCAGTCCGACGGCGTACTTCAGTCCGCTCAGCAGGTCGGCGTCCCGGATGTATCCGCAGATGAACCCGGAGATGATCGCCTGCAACGTGACGGCGTGGAAGAACAACACTGAGAGCATATCGACCTGAATGTTCTCACTCAGGTCGGCCTCCGCGAGTTCACTGCCACCGCCTCCAGCGTCGGTGTCAGCGCTGCCGGACTCGAGCCCCGCCATCGTATCGATGAACTGGGTCTTGAGGATCGCGATCACCGCGAGGACGGTCAGGAACGTCATGATGATGATCACGACCTGCATTCGGGTCCGGGACTTTCGCTCCCGTTCGATATCGTCGTGATTCTCACTGGCACGCGCGGCGGTCCGGAGCACGTCCGAAATCTGGTTCGACGCCTCCTGGGCTTCGGTGATCAGCCGGGTCGTCCGGGCGAGTCGGGGGATGTGGTACTTGTTGTTGAACTCGAGGAGCGCGTCCTTCAGGCTCGTCCCGTAGTTGACCTTCGTGTGCATCATCTCGAACTCGCGGGCCAGTTTGCCGCTCGTCGTGTCGGAGACGGCCTTGAGCGATTCGAGCAGCGTCAGTCCGGTATCGTTGGAACTCGAGAGCTTACGCAGGTCCTCCGAGAGTTGGCTGACGACGGCGTTTCGGTGGCGAACGTTCCACTCGCGGAAGATCGCGAGCGGGATCGCCATGATGTACAGCGGGACGTAGATGTAGATGAACGTCCCCCAGATGGGGTTGTCGAGGAGTTGCCCCCACGAGAGCGGGGCCGAGCCGTTCATCATCGCCGTCGCGATGATCACGAGCGATGCCGGCAGCGTCAACGCGAGCGTGAGCAGCGGGTTGTCCCGGAAGAAGATGTGGGGCTTCTGGAGGACTTCCATCGTCTCGTAGGTCCCTTCGCGGTTCTTGATCCGGTTGAAGACGCTGTATTCGCCCGTGAACTGCTCGACGAGGCCGAGGTTGAGCAACCCACGATCATCCGGAGTTTCGATGCGTCGCTCCCCGCCGCCCATCGAGAGGTAGCCGTCGCCGGGCTCGTCGTGTTTGACCGTCGAAACCAGCACCAGAAAGCCGACCCCGGTCAACGGAATCAACCCGTAGACGGTCATGTAGAGCATCTGGTCCGTCACCTCCGTCTGTGGAATCATCTGCATGGTAACCATGATGATGATCAGGAGGAGCGGGAACAGCGACAGCGTCATGTACATCTCGCCGAACAGTTCGAGGGTCTCGAGGGTGAGTTCCTGTTCCTGCTTGGCGGTTCGCATGTGTTTTTCTTTCTTGTCCTCGAGGAAGCTCTCCATGTCACCGCCGCTGTTGACGATCGAGAGCATGTCCGTCAGGAACTGCGACAACTCGTCGCTCGGCGTCTCGAGGGCCTGCGTTCGGATCGCCGTCCGGTAGTCGACGTCGAAGTACTCGGTCTCCTTGACGATGCTCTGGAACTCCTTTGCGACTTCGCCGTAGGTGTCGTCGGCTTGGGCCATCGCCTCGATGATCTCGAGTTGGTTGAGTCCGCCGACCGACAGCGCGTACATGAACGAGACCGAGTCGGTCATCAGCATGTTGATCTCGCGCTTGCGGGCGGACGCTCGCGAGTAGGGGATCGCGACCAATGAGCCGAAGCCGAGCGCGAAGCCGATCGAACCGAAGACGAGTCCGGTAACGAAGACGAGCGCCGGAATCCGGAGCAGTTCGATGATCTCGAGGAGCGTCTCGCTGCCGACGGGAATCCCGAGGATGTACTCGACCTGGATGAGTCCGGTCGCGAAGAGCCCGTAGCCGAGCAGGAGGCCGATCAACCACAGGGCCAGACCGCTGATGAAGCCGATACCGAGCGCCCGGGAGAGGTAGAGTTCGACCGTGTCGGTCATCCGGGCCTGTGCGAGTTTCGTCTCGACGTCGTTGACGAACTCGCTGTCCTCGCTGAACAGCCAGTCGTAGAGCGGATAGAACGCATCTCCCAGAACGTCAGAGCTGCCCGAAACGCCACCGGATCCCCCGCCACCGCCGGTTTGCAAGCTCATGAGTTCGTCTCCTCGCTGTCGTCGAACAGTGAGCCGTCGTCGCCGTCGTCCTCGTCCGCGCTGTCGTCACGTTGCTTGAAGATCGAATCGTCCGTCTCGGCCCGCTCGCTGTCGCCGAACAGTGAGCCGTCGTCGTCCGCCACGTCGTCATCGTCGTCGGCAAAGATCGGATCGGCGTCGTTCCCGAAGATCGATTCCGACTGATCGGTATCCGCAGCCTCTGATTCGTCGGACGGGTTCGATGGGGGGTCGTCGGAGATGTCGGCAGGCCCGTCGTCCGTCGCGTCGGACGATTTGCCGTCGTCTATCGACGGGGAGAGCTCCTGCTCACTGTCGACGATGCCTTCGGGCCTTTCATCGGCGTCAGTACCGGACGTTTCGCCGTCAGCGACGATGCTGGATGAATCGCTGTCCGGATCGTTTTCGTCGGTCTCGTCGGAACTCGTTTCGTCCGCAGTCTCTGTCCCCTCGTCCGCAGTCTCCGCCGTCTCCTCCGCCGATGGCACGTCCAGTTCGATCGTCGGTGCCTCGGGGCTCTCGGTCTCCGGCGTCTCCGGTTCAGAGTCGTCGTTCGTCTCCGTCGCCGTGTCGGCAGCGGCGGTCTCGTCGGTCCGTGTCGCCGACCGATCGTCCTCGTCGGCGCTCTCGATCTGATCGCTGAAATCGTCGGCCGTCTCGTCCGACGTGTCGGGATCGAAGATCGACTCGAGGTCTCCCTCGGGGAACATCGAGTCGAAGTCGGAGGTGTCCGGAGTCGGTTCCGACGCAGGGTCGCTCGGTGCGGGCGCCGTCTCACCGGCGTCGAGTCGATCGATCGTCTCGCCCATGTCGTCGAACAGCCCACCCAGATCCCCGTCTTCCGGGTCATCAGAGGGGAGGACCGTCGTCTCGTCGTCCGAGTGGGATGCTGGTGGCGCCGATTCAGCCCCAGCGCCCGTCGTCGCGGCCGGTGGCGCTCCGGTCTCGGCTGGCTCCTGGTCAGTCGTCTCGACCCCATCCGTCCCCGCGTCCTGATCGACGGCGCTCGAGGACGAACTCGCGGTGGTATCGACAGCCGTTGCTTCGGCCGCCGTCCCGGCGGCACCCTCGCCACCGTCGTCGGATCCGATATCGAAGCCGGTATCGTCACTGAGCCACGCTGGCTCGGTGTCTCCCTCGTCCGACCCGGCGCCGAATCCGGTCGAGCCGTCGCCGAGTTCCCACTCGTCGGCCTCCATCGTATCGTCGACCTCACCGGCGAACTCGAACTCGTCGGCGTCGGCACGATCCACCTCGATCGGTTCCGCCTCCTCGACCTCGCCGAGCGAACTCGCGAGCCCGCTCGGCACCTTGCCGCGGTACTCCTCGAACAGCGACTCCTCGGCTCGTTCGAGGATATCCATCGAGAGGTTGTACGTCTCGTCGCTTGCATCCGGACGTGGGACGAGCGCTTCCTTTTCAGGATCGACGTCGATCAGGACGCTTTCCATCTCCCGGAGGTCCTCGAGGCTGTCCTCGAGTTGGCCGTTCGCGATGAGCGTCAGGATGGTGTCCGGGTCGTTGATGAACGCCTGGGCGGTCGCCGCGACCTCCGCGTACGTGTTCAACCCGTTCTTGATGAGGTAGGCGAGGATGACCTCGCGTTTGAACAGTTCCTCCTCGAGTTTCTCGTTGCTCCAGCCGCGGTCGAACTGGATCTCGTCCAAGGTGTTCGAGTCCCCCATCTTGAGGTACTCGTCGGTCTCGGCCTGCCACTGGTAGACGTCCTGGACGTTGATCTCGTCGTGTTCGGCCTCGTAGTGGTTGATCTCGGTCAGCGATTTGTTCCGGCGAACCTTCCGACCCTGCACCCGCGTCTGGGTCTGAATCGAGACCAGATCCAGCGCGGTGAACATCGTCTTGGAGACGTTGATCGGGTCCGTCGTGAACCGCTTCAGGACCTCGTCGACGGAGTCCGCGTGGAAGGTGGTGTAGGTGGTGTGACCGGTGGACATAACCTGGAAGAGGGTTCGACCTTCCTCACCACGGATCTCACCCATCACGATGTAGTCGGGCCGCTGACGCAGCGCGGCTTCGAGCAGGTCGAACTCGTCGACGTCGCCCTGTTCGTCGTCGGCGAACGAGGGCCGAGTCACGCTCGCGATCCAGTTTCGCTGCGGGAGTTCGACCTCGCGGGTGTCCTCGATGGAGACGATCTTCGCACTCGAGGGGATGAACAGCGAGACCGCGTTCAGCGAGGTCGTCTTCCCGGACGCCGTCCCCCCGGCGAAGATCAGGCTCTTGTGGTTCTCGATACAGAGCCAGAGGAACGCCATCTCGTCGAGCGAGAAGGTGTTCCAGTTGATGAGGTCGATCGGGGTAAAGGGGACGTCCTTGAACTGACGGATCGTATAGTTGGTCCCGTGGTCGGACACTTCCTTCCCCAGCGTCAACTGGGCACGCGAGCCGTCGGGCAGCGTCGCGTCGACCTGCGGGAGCCGTTTACTGATCCCCTTGCCCGACCGCTGGGCCAGTTTGACGACGAAGTCGTCGAGTTCGTCCTCGCCGTGGTAGATGTTCGAGATGATCTGCTCGTACTCCGAGTGGTAGACGAAGACCGGTGAGTTGTAGCCGTCGACGGAGATGTCTTCCACGTTGATGTCGTGTTTGATGCCGTCGATGCGCTCGTAGCCGATGAAGTTCCGCTTGAGCTGGTAGAGCAGTTTCTCGACCTGGTACTCGTTCAACGTGTCCGGATCGTCCGCGAGAATCGCCGGCTCGGGGCGAACCTCGATCCCCTCGAGCTGTTCCGGCCCCGGATCCGCTTCGTCGTCGTCCTCCTCCTCGTCGAGCAAGTTCTGTAGCGTCTCGAGGATGCCTACCTGTGTACTCCCGGAGGTCTTCTCGAAGAGGTCGTACCGTTTCAGCAGGCGTCGCGTCTCGTCTTCGATAACGACCCGTCGGCCATCCTCGGTCGCTTTCTCCTTGATCCCGTCGTCGGAGTACTTGATCGCCGTCCTGAGTTTGCCCGAGAGGAACTCCTGGAGTTCGATCTCGATCTCGTTCAGGTACGGCTCGATCATGTAGTACTTCTTCTCGTTTTCCTTCTCGGAGTGGAAGATGATCACGTACGCGTAGGGCTTGTTCACCCAGTAGCGCTCGACCTCCCGGAAGTGGGTCTTCTTGTCCATCGGAACCGCCTTCTCGAGGTCGTAGCGGTTCGAGACGGTGGTGTTGCCGTCGACCGTCGAGAAGAACTCGTCTTCCTCGATATCGTCCTGGATGTTGACGGTCCGCTCCTCGACGAGTTCGTCCAGTTCCATCGCGACCTCGTCGCCGGCGAAGAGTCGCTGCTCGAGGGTGTCGGGGTCGAATCCGAGGTCGTCTTCCTTATCGTGGCGAACGATCTCGCCGTCACTATCGCGCGGCCTGGAGCCGTCGTCCTCGTAGTAATACTCCCACTTGTGGTGTTCCCACGTCCAGACGTCCTTGGTGACCGGCGTCGTCTCCGGATCGACGTAGTCGAGAAAGATCTCCTGCAGTGCGTCGGCGTTGTCGCCGGCGAGGGCCAGCAGTTCCGACCGTAGCTCGTCGGGATGATAACCGAGATGCGCCGCGGGGTCGAACTCGACCTGATTCCAATCATCTCCACTCGGGACGGTCCGTTGGGCCGATTCGTCGGTATCGAGCCCGAGTTGATCGTCACCCGTGGGTTCCTCGGGGTACAGTGCCGAGACCTCGTCACCGTACCCGTACTCGTCCATGAAGTCTTCCCACGTGTACTCGCCGACGCGAGCGCCGGGACTCGAGTCCGAGTCAGCGCCCGACGCGTGAGACCGGTTATCCTCCGACTCAGGGTCGGATGCCTCTTCATCAGAAAAGTCCCCGGCATCCGATTGGTCGGCCTCGTCAATAGCCATTGATCTCACCCAAACGCTTACCCTTCAAAAAATTCATCCACACATTACCACTTCTGATAACTCCGCGCACAGGGCTGCGTGCACGTATTATCGTCACGTGTTCCAACTTTGTCAGAAATTCAGTCATAGTACGATCACTCCCGTTGATTGCCCCTACTTCTCTGACGATACTATTTATAATATTGGACGAAATTATCGTGCGAGTCGCCTCTCACGAGCGGACGGTTTGCGTCGATCGCATGCGACAGCGGAGATCGGGGAGAACACATATGCGATCGGCACCAGTATCGGCCGACCGATGAGCGCCACGCGGAGACGAACTCACGGGAGACAGTATCGGAGCGCGACCAGCGAACGATACGAAACCGGTTCGCCGACGGAGGGGGATCGCCGCGATGACTGAGCAGTTCAGCCTCGAGGGCCGGGTCGCGATCGTCACCGGCGGTGGACGGGGGATCGGTCGGGCGATCGCGATCGGACTCGCGGACGCCGGTGCCGCGGTGGTCCCGTCGGCGCGTTCGGCCGACGAAATCGGGGCCGTCGCCGACGAGATCGACGCGAACGGCGGCGACGCTCTCGCCGTCCCCGCCGACGTCACGGATTCGGACGCGGTCACCGACGTGATCGAGCGGGCCGGCGATGCGTTCGGCGGCGTCGACATCGTCGTCAACAACGCCGGATTCAACCCCGACGACGCGCTCGGCCAGCCACAGGACGTGTCGACCGAGAGTCTCGACCGTGTCCTCGACGTCAATCTCAACGGTGCCTACGAGGTGACGGCCGCGGCGGCCGACCACCTCCACGAGAGCGACGGGGGATCGGTGATCAACGTCGCGAGCGTCGGTGGGCTGGTCGGCCTCCCCCGGCAACACCCGTACGTCGCCTCGAAACACGGACTCGTCGGCCTCACGAAGAGCCTGTCTCTCGACTGGGCGCCCGAGGTCAGGGTCAACGCCGTCGCCCCGGGCTACGTCTCGACGGAACTGACCGAAGACCTCGAGGCGAACGATCGGCTCCGACAGTCAATTATCGATCGGACGCCGCTGGACCGGTTCGCCGATCCCGAGGAGATCGCCGGTCCGGTCGTCTTCCTCGCCAGCGACGCGGCGAGCTACGTGACGGGGTCCTGTCTCGCCGTCGACGGCGGCTGGACGTCGCGATAGTCCGCCGCCCCGAGCCAGCGAACGTCGCAGTTCTACTTCCAATGGTCGCAGAGAAGGCCATATTCAGAACTGTTGGCAACTATATTCCGCACTACTCCTACGATCGTAAATAGCTTCGGTAGAGTTCCACATCCCTGAGAGTTCCCACCGATCCCTGTCGCAGACCCCAACCGAGTACCGGTATGCAGTACTCCGACTCAGAGCAAGCACGGGAACTCGCCGACCACGCCCGCGAACTGATGGAAGCGGTCGTCCTCCCGCTCGAGCGAGAGCGACCCGGTGGGATGGCCGTCTCGAGTGGCACCATTGCGGACCTCCGCGAATCGGCCCGCGAATACGGCGTCTACGCGCCCCAGATATCCGAAGCGTACGGCGGGATGGGGGTGAGTTTCCGCGACGCGCTCCCCGTCTTCGAGGAGGCCGGCCGTAGCCTGCTCGGTGCCGCCGCGATGCGCGTCGACGCCCCCGACGAGGGCAACATGCACCTGCTGGAACTCGCGGGCGACGAGATTCAGCAGGAGACCTACCTCGAGCCGCTCGTGCAGGGCGAGATCAAATCCGGCTTCTCGATGACCGAACCGCTGCAGGGGGCCGGCTCGGACCCGAAGATTATCCAGACCACCGCCGAAAAGGACTCCGCCGAGGAAACTTCGACTGATCCCTCGGAAGTCACGGCTTCCGAGGACGGCGACGGGTGGGTTATCGACGGCCACAAGTGGTGTACGTCGAACGGCGTCGAGGCGGACGTCCTGATCGTCCTCGCTCGGACCGACCCGGACGCCCACCCCTACGAGGGCTGTTCGCTCTTTCTCGTTCCCGCGGAGGCCGACGGCGTCGAGGTCGTTCGCGACGTTCCCCACATGGGTGGCGGAACCCGCGGTGCCTCCCACGCCGAGATCCTGTACGAAAACGTCCGCGTCCCCGAGGAACACCTGCTCGGCGAGCTGAATCAGGGATTCGCTCACGCTCAGGAGCGACTCGGCCCCGCCCGTCTCACCCACTGCATGCGCTTTTCCGGGATGGCCCAGCGCTCGCTCGAGATCGCGAAAGCCTACACCAGCGAGCGCGAGGGGTTCGGCTCGACCCTCTCGGACAAGCAGTCGCTGCGCTACCGGATCGCCGACGCCGAAACCCGACTGCACGTGGCTCGAACCGCGATTCGCGACGCGGCCGACCGGATCGCCGCCGGCGACGAGGCACGCGTCCCCGTCTCGATGTGCAAGGTCTTCACCGCGAACGTCACGCAGGAGGCGATCGATCTCGCGGTGCAGTGTTGTGGCGCCAACGGCATCGGGAAGGACCTCCCGCTGGCCGACTTCTACGAATCCGTCCGCAAGTTCCGTATCGTTGACGGCGCCGACGAAGTCCACCGGCGCGTCATCGCGCGCGACGCGTTCGAAGAGACTCACGACGAAGAACTCGAGCCCCTGACCCGCTTCGGCGACCCGAACACGCGGGGCGCCGGCGGACACTGACTCGCGGCTCACGATCGACGGACTGACCGTTCGTTCCAGTCGATACTGTGTTGTGATGCGTCGCTCGAGTCGATCGATTGTTCTACTGGCTCGAGACTGGAAAACGGGCGTGACGGAATTCGAACCGTAATCAGACGTACTCGCTAGTGAGGAGCAAGCGGGCGTGGCGGGATTCGAACCACGGTCGTTCCGCTTCGCGTCACTCTCTGCTTCGAACTCCGGTGCCCGTCCACTCCTCACGTCCGTGCGTCGTGGACGGGCGTGGCGGGATTCGAACCCACGATCAGAAGGTTAGGAACCTCCTGCCCTATCCGCTAGGCCACACGCCCCTCGAAGAAAAGCGCTAGTTCGATTCGGTTTCGGTCTCTTCCTCGGTGACCGGCTCCGTGTCGACGAAGTCGTCGTCGTCAGTGTCGAGTTCGCCCTCCGCCTTCGCAGCGGCGAACTCCTCTTCTTCACCCTCTTCGAACCCTGCTTCGCGCATCTCCTCGAGTTCGGTTTCAACCTTTTCACGACCCTTCTGGAACTCGCCCATGGCCTCACCGGTCGACCGGGCCAGCTTCGGGATCTTGTTCGCCCCGAAGAGCAGAATGGCGATGAAAAGGATGATCAGTAGTTCCGGACCCCCTGGGATAGGGGCAAACAGCGGTGCGATTTCGACTACCATCTCTGTCCGTTGCTAGTCCGCTGGCAATTATAACCTTTTTGGACCACTTAGAAAAACAAGTATCGGCGAAAGTCCGCTTGAGGTGGAGTTCCAATCTAATTACACGGCGATGTACCAGTAATATAGTATTGATTTCCGAACTGGCCCAACGCGATGGCTAACTGCAACAGATAGCGGAAAAGCCGTCAGCACGGTGGCAGAGCGACGGGGTCGGTAGATCCGGGACGACAGAGTCGGTCGGTCCGAGGGCGGATCGCTTGCGAGTGACGCCCCGCGTAACCACTCTCCAGCGATCGGTTCCGCGAACGAAACTGTCTTTCCGAGTTATCGTCAATCATCTGGTGATGCCAGAAACCGGAGATGCTGCACCTAACTTCACTGCACCGCTCGCCAACGGCGACGTCGATTCCTTTACCCTCTCGGACCGCCTCGCAGACGAGGCGCCGATCGTCCTCGCCTTCTTCCCCGGCGCGTTCACCAGCGTCTGTACGACCGAGATGTGCGCGTTCCAGGACCGTCTCGCGTCGTTCGACGACCTCGACGCAAACGTCTACGGCGTCAGCCGTGACTCCCCGTTCGCGCTCAACGAGTTCCGCGACCAGAACGACCTCGAGTTCGGCCTCATCAGCGACTACAACAAGGAGATCACCGACGACTACGACGTCGAGATGGACTTCGCCGACCTCGGCGTCTACGGCGTCGCCAAGCGTTCGGTGTTCGTCGTCGACGGCGACGGCCAAATCACCTACGCGTGGGTCAGCGACGACCCCGGCGTCGAACCAGACTACGACGAGGTCGAGGCCGCCGTCGAAGACGCGGCCTGAGCGGTTCGGAGGACGCAACCAAAACTGACCCGACCGATCGTCGAAATCCCTCGCCGCAGGGCTTTTTTAGCCTGCAGTCGACGTCCGTGTATGAGCGATTCTGCTGGAGACGACGCCACCCGACGTGTCTACCGTCCTGACGCCGACCACAACTTCCCCGACGAGAAACTGAACCGCGTCCTCGAGTTCGTGCTCGAGGACGAGGAGATTCAGACCTACCTCGAGGCCCAGAACGTCAACGCGGTCGATCGGATGCAGTATAACGACCACGGCGCGAAACACATCGAGATCGTCCGCAACCGAGGACTGTGTCTCTACGACCTGCTCAAGGCGGGCAACGTGGATTTCAACGGCGCGCGCCAGCAAGGACTGGCCGAAGAGGACGAGTCGGTCATCGTCGCGCTCGCGGCGACCCTCCACGACATCGGTCACGTCGTCCACCGCGACGAACACGTCTACTACTCGATCCCGCTCGCTGCCGACATTCTGGACCGCGTCCTCTCCGAATTTTACGACCTCGCCGAGACGGTCCGAATGAAGGGCGAGATTCTGCACGCGATCCTCTGTCATCACACAGCCGAAACCCCGCTGACGACCGAGGCGGGCGTCATCCGCGTCGCCGACGCCCTCGACATGGAGAGCGGTCGCTCGCGGATCCCCTACGAACACGGCGGCCGCGGCATCAACACGCTCTCGAGTCAGGCGATCAAACGGGTCTCCCTGCAGAAGGGCGACAGCAGCCCCGTCATGGTCGAAATCGCCATGACCAACGCCGCCGGCGTCTACCAGGTCGACAACCTGCTCAAGGCGAAACTTCAGGGCTCCGGCCTCGAGGACCAGATCCGAATCGTCGCGCTCAACACGAACGAAAACCACGAGCAGTTGGTGGAGCGGATCGAGCTCTAGAGAACCAAACTTTTGCTCTGCGTGCGGTCGCAAAGCGACCGCACTCGGCAAAATCTTCAAAAGAGCGCGGAGCGCTCTTTTGGACCTCGCGGGATCTTCGATCCCGCTCAGCTTTGATGAAAAGCACTCCTCCTTCCGTTCTCTCACTCGGTTCACTCGTTCGTTCACAGCAGTCGTCGGCCCGCTCGCTCGGCCTGTCTCACGGCTTCGCCGTTCGACTGTTCTCGGCGCGTAGCGCCGCGCACGGCCTCGCTCGCGGTGACTATCGTCGGATCACCTGCCCTCCCCCGGATCGCGGAAGCGCCGCAAATCGCGGCGCTTCCGCTCTCGGCCGTTGCAATCGACCCCTCCAGAATACCGTCGTTCGTGGCTCGAATCAGGCGAGTTCGAACCCGGAATCCGTCCGCTCGAGGTACCCTCGCTCCCGAAGCGTGCCGGTAATCGAGAGCCCGGTTCCCTTTTTGATGTCGAGATCGTCGCAGAGCTGTTCCATCGTTACGCCGTCGCTGGCTGCGACGTATAGATAGACCAGTTTCGCCCGCGGTGACTCGAGGTCGTCCGGAACCGGAGTAGTCGACTGGAGTCGTCCGTCTGGTTGCATACGCCAGCGTCTATTTTCGACGATATTAAAACTGAGCATCGTCAGATGTCGAAATCCGCGGGCGGTCAGGGACGTCGAAGTAGTGATGAACCGGCAGCGCGAGTCAGAGCGCTTTTTGGTATCGACCGTCTCCTCAACGGTCATGAATCTCCAACTCGTCGTCTTGGGACTGCTGACCGGCTTGCTCACCGGTGCGTTTTTCGCCGTTTTCGATGTCCCGATCCCGGCACCGCCGGAACTTCCGGGGCTCATGGGGATCGTTGGAATCTATCTGGGATACAAACTCGTGCAGTATCTGGGCGTCAGCGTCGGCGTCTTCGATTCGGTCGGGTTCTGACGAGACGAGTCACGTCGGTTGTCGAACGGGTCGTGCCGTGTGGTATCAGGGTGCAGCGTCGAGGTCCGCGGCGAACTCGCGGGCCCGCGATCGGATCGCCGCAGCGTCCGCGACGAGCACGTCGCCGTCTCGCATCAGGACGTCACCGTCGACCATCGTGAACTGCACGTCGTCGCCGTGGGCGGCGAACACCAGATGGGAAAGCACGTCGTGGAGCGGGGTCGCGCGGGTGATGTCGGTCTCGAGGCCGATGATATCGGCTTTCCACCCTTCGCGAAGCGTTCCGACCCGATCGAACCCCGCCGCGCGCGCCCCGTTGATCGTCGCCATCTCGAACACCGTTTGTGCGGGAAGGGCCTGCGGCTCGAGTCGGTCGACCTTCTGGAGCAGACTGGCCTGTCGCATCTCGGTAAAGGGATCGAGCGTGTTGTTACACGGCGGGCCGTCGTTGCCCAGCGCGACGTTGATCCCCCGATCGAGATAGTCGAGCACCGGCGCCACGCCGCTCGCGAGTTTCATGTTCGACGACGGGCAGTAGGTCACGTTGGTTCCGGTTTCGGCGAGCAGTTCGCGCTCGGACTCGTCGGTCCAGACGCAGTGGGCGAGCACGACGTCCTCGCCGGTCAGGCCGACCTCGTTGAGCCAGTGGATGTTCCGCCGGCCGGTTTCGTCCTCGACCGTCTGAATCTCGCCGCGGTTCTCGCTCGCGTGGGTGTGGATCCGCACGCCGTCGTAGGCGTCCGCGAGTTCTCGAGTGCCGCGAAGACAGTCCTCCGTGCAACTCACGGCGAATCGCGGCGTCACGGCGTACTGAATGCGGCCGTCGTCGACGCCGTGGTACTGCTGGATGAGTCGCTCGCTCTCGGCGAGCGCCTCGTCGGTGTCCTCGAGCAGCCCCGGCGGCGCTTCCTTGTCCATCATCACCTTCCCCAGTCGGCCGCGAATCCCGAGGGCTCGAGCGGCTTCGAACGCCTCCCCGGCGTGGGCGACCGAGAGGTGATCGATACAGGCCGTCGTCCCGCTCTCGATCATCTCGAGGTAGCCCAGTTCGGCCGCGGCGCGCATCGCCTCCGGCGAGAGCGACGCCTCCATCGGGAGGACGTACTCGAAGAGCCAGTCGAGGAGTTCGGTGTCGTCGGCGATGCCGCGGCCGAGACTCTGGACCGAGTGAACGTGAGCGCCCACGGTCCCCGGCGCGAGGAGGTCGTAGGAGTCGCGTTCGTGGTCCGGATACTGCTCGAGACAGGTCGACCGATCGCCGACGACGACGATGCGGTCGTTCTCGACGACGACGCCGCCGTCGTGAATTACGGTCTCAGCGTCGACGACGACGGTTCCCGACAACAACATATCGAGCCTCGATAACCGGCGGTGGCCCTTATCTCTGTGGATCTCAGGACGACCGGCGCGACAGCGAGAGCCGCGAGAGGCCCCAGGCGAGCGAGATGAGGACGGCGAACGTGAGATAGCCGACGCCGAGCGGCAGGAGTATCAACGGCAGTCGGTCGGCGAACAGGTAGAACGCGATCGCGAGCGCCGGAACGAGAACGAGGTTCAGCCGGACGAATCGCTCGATTCCCATTACGTGAGGGAAACTGGACCGGATATTTAGTGGTGCCGGTAAGGGTGCCAAGCCCCCGTCTGCTCACGGACCGAAGGCCCATCCGCATGGTCAGCGGGACCTTCGGTCCCACCCTATCCCCAGCGAGCGAGTAGGGCGGGGTAGTTCACCCCTGCTGGTGTTGGTCGAGAACGCGATCGTTAGTAGCTACCCGTGAAAAAAGCCCGTAGTGAGCCGTCAGTAGCTGCGGTCTTTCGGCTCGTAGGTCTTGTCCTCGCCCTCGAGGATGACCGGCCGGTAGAAGATCGACGGCTCGCCGTCGTCCCAAGAGACGAGCGTGTGCTTGAGCCAGTTTTCGTCGTCGCGGATCTGATTCTCCTGGCGCCAGTGAGCGCCGCGGAACTCGTTGCGCACGAGCGCACCGAGCGCGATGGTCTCGGCGACGTCGATAAGGTTGCGCGTCTCGATGGTCTGCTGAAGGTCGGTGTTGAACGTGCGCGAGGGATCGTCGACGTAGACGTCCTGATACTCCTCGCGGCACTCGCGGATGAGTTTCAGGGCTTTCTTGACGCCCTCCTCGGTCCGGAAGACGTTCACGTAGTCCGTCATCGCGTTCTGGAGCTTCTGCCGGATCTCGGCGTGCTGGACGCCGGTATCCTTCTCCATCAGGTAGTCGACGTGCTCGCGGGCGCTCTCGACCTGACGCTCGAGGATACCCTCGGCGTCGGCCGTGACTCCCCCATCAGCGGCGACGCCGCCGGACGAATCGAGGCCGGCGCTACCGGGCTGGACGGGGAGTTCGGTCTCGGTTTCGTCCTCGACGTCGTCGCCGTAGCCGGTTCGGATCTGGGGTTCGCCGAGGTCGTCGCCGGCGGCGTGGCGTCCGGCGCGCTTGCCGAAGACGATCAGTTCCGGCAGGGCGTTGCCGCCGAGTCGGTTCCCGCCGTGGACGGAGACGCAGGCGCACTCGCCGGCCGCGTAGAGACCGTCGATGCAGGTCTGGCCGTTCTCGTCGACCTCGATCCCGCCCATGGCGTAGTGCTGGCCGGGCTTGACCGGCATCGGTTCGACGAGGCCGTCGACGCCCTCGAAGTCCTCCGCGAGGTGCAGAATGTTCTCGAGGCGGTCGAGAATGCGCTCCTCGCCGAGGTGGCGCATGTCGAGGTGGACGTACTCGTCGTTGACGCCGCGGCCCTCCTGAACTTCGGTCAGTTCGGCGCGCGCGACGACGTCGCGGGAGGCGAGTTCGCCGTCGTTGTTCGCGTAGCCGTACTCGAACATGAACCGCTCGCCCTCGTTGTTGTAGAGGATCCCACCCTCTCCGCGGACACCTTCGGAAATAAGGACGCCCGTGGACGGCAGCGAGGTCGGGTGAAACTGGATGAACTCCATATCCTCGAGCGGCGCGCCCGCACGGTAGGCCATCGCGTGACCGTCGCCGGTACAGGAGACGGCGTTCGTGGTGTGGTCGAAGGCCTGCCCGGGACCGCCGGTCGCGAGGATGACGCTGTCGTTCGCTTTGAAGCCCTCGACCGTCCCGGACTGGACGTCGTAGGCGACGACCCCGTGGCACTCGCGCTCGTTGGGGTCGTCCTCGTCGGTCGTCGCCAGATCCATGACGTACCACTCGTCGTAGACCTGAATGCCGCGTTTGACGACCTGCTCGTACATCACGTGCAGCAGGTGGTGACCCGTCTCCGCGCCGGCGTAGGTGGTTCGCGGGAACGAGAGCCCACCGAACGGGCGCTGGGAGACGCGACCGTCCTCTTCGCGGGAGAACGGCATGCCCCAGTGCTCGAGGGTGATGGTGTCTTCGGGGGAGTCCTGCGTGAGGGTCTCGACCGCCGGGGCGTCGGCCAGGTAGTCAGACCCCTTCATCGTGTCGTAGGCGTGGAGTTCCCAGTCGTCGCCCTCGCGGAGCGCGGCGTTGATGCCGCCCTCCGCTGCACCCGTGTGACTGCGAACCGGGTGGAGTTTCGAGACCAGTGCGACGTCAGCACCCGCCTCGTCCGCTGCGACCGCAGCACGGAGACCGGCGCCGCCGGCGCCGACCACGATAACGTCGTGTTCGTACATGTTACCAGAACTTCAGGTTTTTCTTGACCGCTTCCCGCTTGAGCTCCTGAATGTGCTCGGTGAGCGGAATGTCTTTCGGACACACCTCGGTACAGGAGAACTGGGTCTGGCAGCGCCAGACGCCGTGTTCCTGCTCGATGATGCGGAGTCGGTGCTCTTTGACCTCCTCGTCCTCGCGGTCGTCCATCGCGAACCGGTAGGCCTTGTTGATCGCCGCCGGGCCGAGATACTCGTTGTCGCCGGCCGCGATGTTACACGAAGACATGCACGCGCCACACCAGATACAGCGCGTCGACATCTTGATCTTCTCGCGGTTTTCGCGCGACTGTCGCTGTTCCTCGAGGTCGCCCGTCGGCAGGTCCTCCTGCTGAAGGTAGGGCTCGACGGTGTGCATCTGGTCGTAGAAGTGGTCCATGTCGACGACCAGGTCCTTGACGACCTCCTGGTGGGGCAGCGGCTCGATCCGAACCGGATGCTCGAGATCGGCCATCTGGGTCTTGCAGCCCAGACGCTGATTGCCGTTGACGAAGAAGGCGTCGGAGCCACAGACGGCCTGCCGACAGGAGTGTCGGAACGTCAGCGACGAGTCGTAGTTGTCTCGCGCGTACATCACGGCGTCGAGGACGGTCATCCCCTTCTCGAAGGGGACGTGGAACTCGTCGAAGCGCGGCTCCTGCTTGTCCGCCACTTCGGGGTCGTAGCGGAAGACCTTGATGAGGACCGTCTCCCCCTCGAGTTCGGCCCTGTCGGCCGTCGTCTGATCGATCTCGCCGCCTTCTTTCTCTCTCTCGTCGACCGGCGACTCGGCCCCCCGCATTTCGGGGTCTTCCGGTGCCTCCTGACTCTCCGGCTGTTCGGGTTCCTGTTGTTGAGTGCTCATACGATCTCGACCCCTGCCATAGCCATTGCAACGTAGATTCCCTGCACGATGAGTGCCACGCTCGCGATAACAAGCACCGCGAGCACGACCTTCTTCTGCGTTCCCTTCAGGCCCTGGTTGACCAGCGCGTTGTAGACGCCGTTGACGCCGTGGAACGTCCCGGCGATCAGGAACAGGACCATCGTCAGGAAGTAGCCGACGTTCTCCATGCGGGCCTGCGTGCCCGCGAACGTGACGTCCGCCGCGTGGTTGACGAAGTGTAACTGGAAGAAATGGAAGGCGAGAACGACGACGAGAAACGCCGCCGTGATCCGCTGGAGCAGCCACCCGGTGCCGCCGGGCGTGAACGAGGAGTATCGCTCCGCCATCAGAGGGTCACCCCGTCCATGAAGGTCGGGACGCTCGCGATGGTGATGAGCGCCGTCAGCACCAGCGAGGCGTAGAAACTCTTGTCCTGTGCCTCCAGGCCGACCCCGAGGTCGACCATCAGCAGTCGAAGCCCGTTCAGGATGTGGAACACTGCCACCGCGAGCAGTCCGACCTCGAGCACGCGGATGATGAACAGCGACTCGAGTCCCTGAATGGTGTTCGTGTAGATATCGTCGCCCGATGCAACCAGCGAGGCGTCGCCGCTCGCTGCGCCGATAGCTGTACTCAGCACGGCGATGTGGGTAAACAGGTAGCCGATCAGCATCCACCCGGTAAACTTGTGGAAGATCCACGCCCACATGCCGGCCGAGAACTCCTTCCATCGGCCGAAGTCCTCGATGAGACCGCGATTGTAAGACTGACTCATACGCTCATGTGGACGGTTAGACTGCGGGGGTATAGAAGTTACTTTTATCGCTCCTGTCTCGTCTTCTACGCGAACACGAGTAGTCAGGAAGAAACCTGGATCGGCGACAACCCCCGAACCAGTTCGGGACTCGAGGGGCCGACTGGCCACCGGTTCTCGTGACCGACGGCAGAAGGGTGCCCGTTTCGGTGACTAGTTCTCGACGGCGTCGCCGGTCGACCGGAGCTCCGACCGCGAACTCGCTTTCGTTCGTTCCCGCTCGAGCGCCGTTCGGGTGTCCGACGAGAGCCCGACGAGGTGACACAGCGGGTTCCCGGGGTAGACGACCGGGTTCTCGAGGACGCCGACGATGAGGCCGGTGAACGGCGCTTCGACGGTGACGATGTCGTCCTCTTCCTTGAACGGGTTCGTGATCGCACAGATCACTTCGCCCTCGCGGACGAACTCCCCGCGGCCGCGCTTCATGTCGACGATACCGCCGGCGTCCGCGCGGATCCAGGTTTTCTCGTTGTCGTCGTCGATGACGGTTCGCCACCCGGGCCAGTGGACCGAGGACTCCTGATGGAGGCCGAATTCGGCGAGCACGCTCGCGACGCCGGTCAGCGCGCGGTCGATCAGACGGCGCTGGAACCGGTGGGCTTCGCCCATCTCCACGGTGATCGTCGGAACGCCGGCCTGCGTGGCCTCCCGCCGGAGCGTTCCGGAGGGGCCCTCGCCGGCGATGATGACGTTCGAACTGAACGCCTTCGCGAGGCGTTCGATGGTCGGTTGCTCGATATTAGCCCGCACGTGCAGCATGTTGGTTCGCCCGCGGGTGGACGTATGAAAGTCGATCCCGAGGTCACAGGGCTCGATGAAGTTCGTGAAAATCCGGTAGGCCATCCGCCGGGCGCTGGTCGACCCCTCGCGGCCGGGGAACGACCGGTTGAGATCCCTGTCGTAGATCGGCAGGTATCGTTCCTGGGCGAGAAAGCCCGGCACATTCATCACCGGGAGACAGATCAACGTCCCGTGCAGCATCGAGTGATCCCAGTCGTGGGCGACCTCGCGGACGACCTCGATGCCGTTGAGTTCGTCGCCGTGGGCCGCCGCCGAGAGACAGACCGTCGGACCGGGATGTTCGCCGTTGATGACCGTCACGGGGATCCGCACGGGATCACCGAGGTACGTCTCGCTGATGCCGTACCGAATGTTGGCCGACTCGCCGGGATCGACCCGGCCGCCGTTGTACGTAAACGCCTCGGCTGGGTCGGACGAACCGCTGTCGGGTGGTTCGTCCATCTCGTCGCTCATAGTAGTGTCTCCGCGGGAAGCAATGTGAATGTTCTCCTGTAGACCCGAGAGAACCGTCCACACCGACAGACACCGGCTGCTACCCGCCGGTCAGACCCGCCTTCGGTATCGATAGTACCGAAACCGCTTGCCCCGCCGTAGGGACGGCCAGAAAAAACTGATTCCGTGGGCATACGTTTTGTACGAGGGCATGGTACTGTCGGCTATGGAGATTCGTGAAGCGACCGACGCCGACATCGACGCCATCCGATCGATCGCCCACCGCTCGCTCGAGTCAACCTACACTGATTTCCTCGACGAGGAGACCGTCGACGACGCTATCGACCAGTGGTACGGCGAGTCGTTCGCCGACGAACTCGAGGACAGTCACTCGCTCATCCTCGTTATCGAGCGCGACGGCGAGATCGTCGGCTTCTCCCAGAACGATCTGATCGGCCAGCGCTACGGCACCGGCCGAATCCTGTGGCTCCACATCGACCCCGACGTCCGCGGCGGCGGCACGGGTGTCCGTCTGCTCGTCCGGACCCGCGAGAAACTCCTCGAGGAGGGCGCCGATCACATCCAGTGTCTCGTCCTCGAGGACAACGAGGGCGGCAACGAGTTCTACGAGGATCACGGCTTCGAACAGGCCGGCCAACGGGACGTCGAAATCGGCGACGAGACGTTCACGGAGAACGTCTACGTCGAAGGCGAGATCGGCGACGAGGGCTGGGAGGCCGTCGACGAACTCGAGATCGACGGCGAAACGGTCTACGTGAGCTACGGCGAGGCCTCTCGCGGGGAAAAGTCGCCGTTCTACGGCGCCTACGAGACCGAGGAGCAGGACGAACTGTACGCCTGGCTCTGTGGCAACTGCGACTCGCTGGACAACACGATGGACACGATGGGACGAATCGAGTGCAACGTCTGTGGTAACCGCCGGAAAGCGACGCGCTGGGACGCGTCGTACCTCTGACCGGACAGCCGCGGGACTAATCGGGTCTCCCGGTCTCCGGAACGACCGGGTATGGGACGGAAAACACCCCGCGTGTCGGAGTGGGAGAGGCTGTCACTGCGGTGAGTCAATTCGAAGTACGGCGGGCTTACCGACCCGTTTGACGGCTCTTACCCGAGTCTCGAGCGAAAGGCGAGCCACGACGGGGATCGCCGGTGTGTCAGGCGGTGAGAGAGTGTAGCCGACTGTTTCAGCACCAGTATTTCGAGCGTACACTGTTTGCCTCCGCATTACAATTGCGGGATCAGTCCACCGAACAACTGCGTCAGTCCCCACTCCGTTCGAACGATCGATCGGTCGCCGGAGCCACCACGTAGTCCAACGGATTTCGAATGAGTAGACAGGAGCACATCGTCCACGGGTTCAAGGCAACGCTAGTCGCTCGAGCGGTCTATATGCTCTCGAGCGCGCTGCTGATGTTCGTACTGGCGCGGTATCTCCTCGATACCGACGGCTACGGGACGCTATACTGGGTGATCGGCATTCTGGCAATGGTTCAGTTAGTCGCCGACCTCGGGATCGGGAAATCCGCAGCGCGATACATCTCGGAGTACAGCGAGAAGGATCCGGGGCAGATCCCCTACCTGATCACGTCGACGATCACGATCAAAATCGTCGCGCTCACGTTCGTCGGCTACCTCCTCTTGCTGTTTCACGAACAGATCGCGACCACGCTGGGGAATCCGGAAGCCGCACCGTTTCTCGCGGCCGGCGTGATCTACGTCGCCGTATTCTCCTTTAGCACCTTCACACAGATCGCCTTTCAGGGATTCAACAACCTCGTCTACAGCGCCGGCGTCCAGGCGCTCAGCGGGTTCGCTCGACTCGTCTTCGCCGTCGGGTTCGCCCTGCTGGGGCTGGGTGCGCTCGGCGCCTTCTTCGGCTACATCGTCGGTTACGCGATCGCGGCCGTCGTCGGATTAGCACTGCTTTACTACACGTACTACGCGCCGTACGACGCCGCGGAGACGTACGAAGACGGCCTGTCCCGACGGCTCCTCGAGTACAGCGTGCCGCTGACGGCGACGCGCAGTGCGAACATCGTCGACAAACAGATCGACACCGTCCTCGTCGGCGTCTTCCTGACGCCGACCGCGGTCGCGTTCTACACGATCGCCAAGCAGATCACCGACTTCGTGCTCTCGCCCGCCGAGGCGCTCGGCTTTACGATCTCCCCGAACTTCGGGGAGCAGAAGGCCTCGGGACAGCTCGCGGAAGCCCGCCAGATCTACGAGACGGCGCTGTCGAATACGATGCTGCTGTACATCCCCGCGGCCGCCGGACTCGCGATCGTCGCGGAGCCGTTCGTCACGATGGTCATCGGTGAGAACTACGCGGGTGCAGTACCCGTCCTCCAGATTCTCGCCGGGTTCGTCGTCCTGCAGGCGATCACGAACCTGACCAGCGACAGTCTGGACTACCTCGGCCGCGCCCGCCATCGGGCGATCGCGAAGGGCGGAACGGCCGCGGCCAACTTCGGACTGAATATCCTCCTCATTCCCACTATGGGGGTCGTCGGCGCCGCAGCGGCGACGGTCGCCACGCACTCGGTGTACGTCGCGGTGAACCTCTACATCGTCCATCTGGAACTCGATCTCAACCTGTTACGCCTCGGTCGATCGATCGGATTGATCTGTGCCATCACGGGCGTGATGGCCGTCGCCGTGTTGGTCGTGACGCCGATGGTCTCGAGTCTGGTGATGCTGTTCGGTGCGATCGCACTCGGCGCGGCCACGTGGGCCGTCCTCGCCGTCGCGAGCGGACTGGTCGATCCGGGGGAAGTGCGAGCGGCGATCACGTGACGAACTCTCGGAAAGCCGAACAAAAACCGGCGGTATCGGTCTCCTGCCGTCGTTCGATGACAGTATACTTTTCCCCCACCTCGTCGTCTACGATAGTATGGCCGTCGACGATCCTGTCACCGTTGGAGTATTAAGTCTACATACGAGTAAAGAGACGAAAGCGATCCTGAACGCCGTCGAGGGGCTCGGTCACGAAACCGAGTGGCTTCGATCTGAGAACACGTCGATCAGCGTTACCGACGGCAGCGTCGTCCTGGAACCCGACATCGACGTCATCGCGAACCGAATGCTCCTCTCGAACACCGAACAGCCCGCCGAGGAGCTCGGGCTGGCGAACACCTTTGCACAGCTGATTCCAACGCTCAACGAGCCGTCGACGGTGCTGACGGCGATCCACAAGCTCGCGACGGCGACGACGCTCGCAGCCAACGACGTCAGAACGCCCGACGTCACCCTCGCACTGAGCAGCGAGAAGTTGAACGCCGCTCGCGACCAGTACGGGGAGGAGGCCGTCTACAAGACCGCGATCGGCACGCACGGTGGCGGGACGTGGAAGGTCAGCGGCGACGATCCGGTTAACGCCAAAGTCGGCAACCGATACGCCTTCCTGCAGGAACTCATCGACCGAGACGACGACCGCCACTTCGACGCTCGCGTCTACGTCGTCGACGGAGAGATCATCAGCGCGATGTACCGCTACGCACCGGACAACGACTGGCGAACGAACGTCGCCCTCGGCGGCAACGTCGAGGACGCGACCGACGACCTCCCCGAGGAAGCACGAGATATGGCCCGCCGAGCGTCGACCGCGATCGGCCTCGACTACGCCGGCGTCGACCTCGTCGAAGGCGACGAGGGCTGGTTCGTCCTCGAGGTCAACCCGACGGCGGGGTTCAAGGGACTCTACGAGGCGACGCAGGTGAGTCCGGCACCGTACATCGCCAAACTCGCGATCGAGCAGGCCGGCGGCGAGGTCGACGAGGACCGCGTCCGCGACCTGGCGAACGTCCTCGACGACTCCCGACCGACGGCCCAACCCGTCGAGGCGACGTCGCCGGATACGGAGCCCTCCATCATCGGCTACACCGAGGAAGTGGTGCTGTCGGGGACCAGCGGCTCGAAGTCCGTCCTCGCGAAGTCCGACACCGGCGCGACGCGGACGAGCATCGACACCGGCTTGGCGGCCGACATCGGTGCCGGCCCGATCAAATCCATCACGCGCATTCGCTCGGGCAGCAGCAAGACCGCCAAGAGCCGGCCCGTCGTCGACGTCGTCGTCGGCGTCGGCGGTAACCAACACACCGTTACCGCGAGCGTCGAGGACCGCAGCCACATGGACTATCCCGTCATCCTCGGCCGGGATATCCTCGGCAACTACCAGGTCGACGTGGGTCGACGAGCCGACAAGGACGTTCCGGACACCCCCGAAGAAGAGGAGTAATCGGACCGCACGCCGGGAATCGAACTTCCGGTTACGGTCGTCACGAGGGCTGTAGCTGCCGGTAACGGGTTTCGATGGCCATCGTCACGGTAACTACGGATCTACTACTTTATGTTGCCGTATCGGAAATCGTCTATGGAAATTTGAAACGGATTCGTTCTCGAGAAGATGGCCCAGTTCAACCGGGAGCGCATCCCGGAGCGGGCCGTCTACGCGATGGGCGGCAGTACGTACGGGACCTACACCTGTACGAACGACGAACTCTCGGAGTGCACGATGGTCGATACGTTATCCAAGGCGGGCGCGGTGATCGACCTGATCTCGTCGAAACCCACACGTCGTGACAGTTTTTCGCAGCTATGCTGAATACGGTCCACGAGCACACCCTCACAAAAATTCACAGGTCAGAAATATTTCTTGGCCTACAGCGAAGAGTTCGTTCCGGGATAGATAATCTTATCATGCGAAAGCAGCAACTGTTCGATGATGACTAGGTCCAACCAAGACTGGTGGCCGAATCAGTTGAACCTGAAGATCCTCGACCAGAACGCTCGTCCGGTCGATCCGATGGGCGAGGAGTTCGACTACGCCGAGGAGTTCCAGAAACTCGACTTCGAGGAAGTAAAGGCGGACATCGAAGAGGTGATGACGACGTCGCAGGACTGGTGGCCGGCCGACTACGGCCACTACGGGCCGCTCTTCATTCGGATGGCGTGGCACAGCGCAGGCACGTACCGCACCAGCGACGGCCGCGGTGGCGCGTCCGGCGGCACGCAGCGCTTTGCGCCCCTGAACAGCTGGCCCGACAACGCGAACCTCGACAAGGCGCGCCGGCTGCTCTGGCCGGTCAAGCAGAAGTACGGCCGCAAACTCTCGTGGGCCGACCTGATCGTCCTGGCCGGGAACGTGGCTCTGGAGTCGATGGGATTCGAGACGTTCGGCTTCGCCGGCGGGCGCGAGGACGAATTCGAGCCCGACGAGGCCGTCGACTGGGGACCCGAAGACGAGTGGGAAGCGTCCGACCGCTTCGACGAGGAGGGAGAACTCGAAGGGACGCTCGCTGCCACCGTGATGGGTCTCATCTACGTGAATCCGGAGGGACCTGACAGTGAGCCCGATCCGGAGGGGTCGGCGGAACGGATTCGAGAGTCGTTCGGCCTGATGGCGATGAACGACGAGGAGACGGCGGCGCTCATCGCCGGCGGACACACGTTCGGAAAGGTCCACGGCGCCGAAAACCCCGACGAGCACATGGGCCCGGAGCCCGAGGCGGCCCCCATCGACCAGCAGGGTCTCGGCTGGGAGAGCAGCCACGGCTCCGGCAAGGGGTCCGACGCGATCACCAGCGGGATCGAGGGTCCGTGGAACGCCACGCCGACGCAGTGGGACATGGGCTACCTCAACAACCTGCTCGAGTACGAGTGGGAGCCGGAGAAGGGTCCCGGCGGCGCGTGGCAGTGGACCGCGAAGGACGGCGAACTCGATGTGGTCGCACCGGGCACCGAGGACTCGTCGGAGAAGGAAGACGTGATGATGCTGACGACGGACGTCGCGCTCAAGCGGGATCCCGACTACCGGGAGATCATCGAGCGCTTCCAGGAGAACCCGCGCGAGTTCCAGGACGCCTTCGCGAAGGCGTGGTACAAGCTGATCCACCGCGACATGGGCCCGCCGATTCGGTTCCTCGGCCCGGAGGTCCCGGACGAGGAGATGCTGTGGCAGGACCCGATCCCCGACGCCGACTACGAACTGATCGGGGACGAGGAGATCGCCGAACTCAAGGAGGAAATCCTCGCTTCGGACCTGTCCGTCTCCCAGTTGGCCAAGACCGCCTGGGCGGCCGCATCGACGTACCGCGACAGCGACAAGCGCGGCGGCGCGAACGGGGCTCGCATTCGCCTCGAACCGCAGCGGAGCTGGGAGGTCAACGAGCCGGAGCAGCTGGCAACTGTACTGGAGACCTTCGAAGGGATCCAGGAGGAGTTCAACGGCTCGCGATCCGACGACGTGCGGGTCTCGCTGGCCGACCTGATCGTGCTGGGCGGCAACGCAGCCGTCGAGCGGGCGGCCGCGGATGCCGGCTACGACGTGGAGGTTCCGTTCGAACCGGGCCGCACCGACGCCTCGCAGGAACAGACCGACGTCGA
Organism: Natronorubrum halobium; assembly: GCF_051351675.1. NCBI lineage: Archaea > Methanobacteriati > Methanobacteriota > Halobacteria > Halobacteriales > Natrialbaceae > Natronorubrum > Natronorubrum halobium. The sequence continues at coordinate 2,044,821 of NZ_CP195595.1, read as the reverse complement.
GTCCTTCGAGGCGCTCGAACCGGAAGCCGACGGGTTCCGTAACTACCTCGGTGACGGGCACGACCGTTCGGCGGAGGAGTTGCTGGTCGACAAGGCCGACCTCCTGGACCTGACGGCCGCCGAGATGACGGTGCTGGTCGGCGGCATGCGAGCGCTGGGCGCGAACTACAAGAGTTCCGAGCTCGGCGTCTTCACCGACCAGCCGGAGACGTTGACCAACGATTTCTTCGAGACCGTGCTCTCCATGGACTACGAGTGGGAAGCGGTCTCGGACTCCCAGGACAAGGACATCATGGAGTGGGAAGCGCCCGCGGACGCCCACGATATTTACGAGCTGCGCGACCGTGAAACGGGCGACGTCGAGTGGGCGGGTACCCGCGTGGATCTCGTCTTCGGCTCGAACTCCCGGCTTCGAGCCATTGCGGACGTCTACGGCTCCGACGACGCCGAGGAAGAGTTCGTGCGCGACTTCGTCGATGCGTGGAGCAAGGTGATGACGCTCGATCGCTTCGACCTCGAGTAAGGACTCGAGTCGTCGTCACCGACGGTTTCTCACCCCGCTTTCGCTCGCTCGGTGCCGTACTCGTTCCGTGAGCAGCGCGACTACTCGACGCCCGTCGTCTCCTCGTCGCCGCTGTGCTGGATGATCACTTCGTCGTCGGTGATCTCGTTGATCTCCGAGGCCTCGACGGGGTAGTCGTCGTCGCCGTGGCCGCCCCAGTTCAGCCGCGCTTTGAGTCGATCCGTCAGCCCGGGTTCGGGGTCGATGTAGGCCGTCTGTCCCTCGACTTCCGCGACGATGCCGATCTGTTCGCCCCGCTCGTCGACGACGTCTTTCCCCTGATCCTCCGGCGAGAGTTCGATCCGGCCTGCGCCGGCGGTCGACGCGTCGGTTCCGGACTCGACTTCGACGTCGGGGCTAGTATCGTCCGTCGCCGCGGCTCCGGCCCCAGCACCAGCGCTCGCGCCGGTCCCGCCCGCCTCGGCCGACGTATCCATCGCGCCGTACTCCTCGACGTCGATGATCTCGCCCTCGATGAGGTCGCTGCCGATGACCTCGGACTCGAGCAGTTCGGTCTCCTCGAGCGCAAAGCGCATCCGGCTTCGCTCGTCGATCTGCTCCTCGACGGTGCGGCGCTCGAGCAGTTCGCTCCGGACGGTGTCGCCCTCGCCGCGCTTGCTCTGAATGACCTCCCGGTCGACGACTTCGTCGGCGGAGACGTCCGTGCGCACGACGTCGCTGTCGAGGATCGAGCGCTGGACGCTCTCGAGTTCGACGTCCGTCTCGATGTCGTCGCGTTCGACCTCGTCGTGCTGTTCGACGTCGACGTCGACCACCCGACTCTCGATGGTGTACCGTTCGATCTCCTCGATCGTCTCGAGACGGGACTCGTCCGTCGTCACCTCGATGAGGTCGGCGCTGACGAACTCGGTGTCGACGATATCACGATTCAGCAGTTCGGTGTCGACGACCTGTCGCTCGACCAGTTCGGTGTCGACGACCTCGCTTTCGATCGTGTCTCGTTCGACGACCTCCGTCTCGACGACCTGCGTCTCGACGATTTCGGTCGTCACCGTCTCGCCCTCTCGGAGCTGGTCCTCGAGTTCGCTCCGACCGAGATCCGCGCGGTCGAACGCCGCCTCGCGTTCGACGATCTCGAAGTAACCCAGTCCCTCTCCGGTGGGCTCGTCGTCGTGGTAGACGAATACGAGATTTTCGTCGTCGAACGTCTCCGTGAACTCGTCCCAGGTGTACTCCTCGTGACCCTCCTCGAGTTGCCCCTGTCGGGCGAAGGAGTGACCGTGATCGTCGCTGTCGCGGACCGTGACGGGAACGGCGTCGCGGGCTTCCGCCCACTCCCGGATTCGTTCGGGATCGGTAGTCATCCGTCGCTGCTCGGGGCCGTCGTCTACGGGTGGTTCGTTCGCCATCTCGTTTCCGACCGCGGTCGGCGAACACTTGAGTCGGCATGGCCGTCTCGTCGGTCAGTATCTCGTTTCTCGAGACCCCCAGTGTGGCCTGCATAATCGGGTTCGTAATCGACCATTGTTTATGCACGATTTCAGAACTTCGGGAGTGAAATCGGAGATAGTACCGGATTACCGCAGACGGCCGGTCTTCGTCATCGCAATCCGCGATCGTTCCACTCCGTTCAACGGCGGGAAACGTGCGCGTTTGTTCGCTCGAGGCCGCGGGCTCTCGACGAGAAGGTACGCCCTACGCTGCTACTCCGATTCGTACTCCGCCCAGATGTACCGCGTCGCGACGCTTCGATACGGGCGCCACGCTTCGGCGATTTCTCGCATCTCCGCTCGCGTCAGGTCGTCGTCGCCGTCGCCGTACAACTGCTCGATACCGCGGCGGACGGCGAGGTCACCGAGGGGCAGGACGTCCGGTCGTTCGAGGACGAACAGGAGGTACATTCGGGCCGTCCAGTCTCCGACTCCCTTGATCTCGGTGAGCAGATCCAGGACTTCCTCGTTCGAGTAGTCGGCCAGCCCCGCTCTCGTGTAGTCGTTCTCCTGAAACGCCCGAGCCGCGTTTCGCACGTACTCGATCTTCTGTCGCGAGAGGCCGGCCGATCGGAGCGCGTCGTCGTCCGCCTCGAGGACGGCTTCGGGCGTCACCTCGTCGCGGAACAGTTCGAAGACGCGCTCCCGGACGGCCGCCGCACTCGCCGTCGACAGCTGCTGGTTGATGATCGAGATACAGAGTCGTTCGAACTCGTCCCAGTTCGGCTCGACGTACGGATCGTGTCGCTCGACGAGCTCCGCCATCACGGGGTCCTGCCGGAGAACCGGCTCGGCGTCTGCTAACATTTGCTTGGACGGAAACTGGGGCGGCGAAGCTAAAAGGCATCTCGGTCGTGCCCCGCGTTGGCACGCGATGATCGGTGGGTGACGATCGAGTCGGAGGAAGCCGAGCCGGAATGGAGCCGTGCGCTCGAGGAATCGAGCGGTCGGGACCGCTCGAAATCGGCGCCGTCACTCGAGGTGGTGATAGTCGAGTTCGTGATCGCCCTCGAGCGCGTCCCGGACCGCCTCCGACGGGTCGGCGACGCCGCGACGCCTGACCCTGAGCCCGTCCTCGTCGGCCGAGAGGACGAGGGTCGCTCGCCAGTCCGAATCCGTCTCGGGGAAGTCGGTCCGATAGTGGGCGCCTCTGGATTCGGTTCGCTCGAGTGCGGTCCGAAGCATCGTCTCGGCGACGGTGAGGCTGAACGAGAGGTCGACGGCGTACTCGAACGACCGCGACGTTCGGTCGCCGTCGACCCGGAGGTCGGCGGTCCGCGCTCGAAGTTCGGCGATGCCGGCCAGCCCCTCGCGGAGCGACGCTTCGTCGCGAAGGATCCCAGCGGTGTCCCACAGCAGGTCGCCGAGTTCCTCGAGGAGGTCGATCGGACGAACGCTGCCCTCGGCCGCGGCGAGGTCGTCGAGCGCCTGCAACTCCCGTTCGGCGAGGGCGCGCTGGGCGCCGGTGACGGTGGGAACGCGGTCCCTGCTGGTAACCGCGTTCGCCACGTGAGCGCCGACGAGTTTCCCAATGGCGACGGTCTCCGCCAGGGAGTTGCCGCCGAGACGGTTCGCACCGTGAACGCCCGCGACGGTCTCGCCGACGGCGTACAGTCCGTCGACGCCCGTCTCGCCGGTCCGGAAGTCGATGTCGACGCCGCCCATCGTGTAGTGTGCGGTCGGCGCGACTTCCATCGGCTCCGTCGTGATGTCGACGCCGAGGTCGCCGAACCGCTCGACCATCGTCGGCAGCCGCTCGCGGACGTAGTCGGGATCGCGGTGAGAGATATCGAGGTAGACGCTGCCGTGTTCCGTGCCGCGCCCCTCTCGAACCTCCCGTGCGATCGCTCGCGCAACGACGTCCCGGGCGTCGAGTTCCATCTGATTCGGCGAGTAGCGCTCCATGAATCGCTCACCCTCCGCGTTGAACAGTCGCCCACCCTCGCCGCGAACCGCTTCGGTCACGAGTCTCCCGTCCCACTCCTCGCCGTATCGCTCGCCGACCATCCCCGTCGGGTGGAACTGGACGAACTCGAGGTCGACCAGTCGAGCGCCCGCCTCGAGGGCCAGCGCCTGTCCGTCGCCGTTGTTCTCGTCGGCCCGCGAGGAGTGGCGGTGGTACAGCGCCGAGAACCCGCCCGCCGCGAGCACGACGTGGTTCGTCCGGAACAGCAGTCCGCGTCCGGTCTCCATGTCGAACCCCACGGCGCCGTCGACGCGGGTGTCGTCCGAGAGCAACCGGGTGATCATCACGTTGTCGCGGTAGGGAATCTCGAGCGCCTGTGCGCGGTCGATCAACGTCTCGAGCATGGCCTCCCCGGTCCGGTCGCCGACGAAGCAGGTCCGTCGGGAGGATTGCGCGCCGAAGTACCGTTGGTTGATCTCGCCGTCTTCGGTTCGATCGAACGGCATCCCCCACTCCGCGAGTTCGCGAATGCGGTCGGGCATGTGCTTCGCGGTCAGTTCGACGGCTTCGGGGTCGTTCAGATGGTGGCCCTCCTTCAGCGTGTCCGCGGCGTGGATCGTCCAGTCGTCCTCGTCGAGCGAGCCGAGTGCGGCGTTGATGCCGCCGGCGGCCCACGTCGTGTGGGCGTCGCCGTGGTCGCGCTTGCCGATGACGAGCGGCTCGAGCCCCGATTCGGCGAGTTCGATGGCAACGCGTGCCCCGGCGGCACCCGCGCCGACGACGAGGACGGGGGTCGTGACGGTGTCGTACTCGATCTCGCGATCGCCGTCACCGCCGTTGGGGGTGTGAATTCGGCCGTCGACGCCGGCGTCGGTCGTCGGTACACCGTGGTCAGTCGGCGGTATCTTTGTCATCGATGTACGATACGGGCCGACGGGAAATAAGCCGACCACCCAACCATGCAGCTCCCGGAAGCGGACGAGCACGCATGGTCAGCCCCGGGATTTAGCACGGCACGTCGGCTACCGTTCGAACGATGCTCCCGGTCGTGCACCTCGCCGTCGGCTACCTCTGTTATGCAGGGTACACGCGGTGGCACGACGGGCGACGGCCCGCCGATCTACCCGCGCTCGTCGCCGTCTTCGCGGCCGGTCTCGCGGACTTCCTCGACAAGCCGCTCTACGCAGCCGATGTCGTGTCGGTCGGCCGAACCGTTGGTCACTCGCTGCTGTTTGCGATTCCGTCGATTCTCCTCGTCTGGATCGTCGCAACTCGGCAGGACCGCCGGATCCTCGGCGTGGCCTTCGCGATCGGCTCCCTCTCGCACGTCGCGACGGACGTTCCGTGGCACGTCCTCTCGGGCGATTTCGACGAACTCGGCTTTCTGCTCTGGCCGATTACGGAGATGCCTGCGTACTCGGGGACCAAACCCCTCGGGACTGTCGGTGGACTCGAGATAACGACGCTGTGGATCGAGGCGACTATTCTCGCCGCTGGCGTCGCGCTGTGGTGGGCCGACGGCCGGCCCGGAACCGAGACGATTCGTCGCTGGCTCGGGAGATGACACGTATCGGAACAGACAGGCTGATTGGGGAAATACCATACCGTCGGCGGCCGTTGGCCGTGGTATGAGTTCCGAAGACAGGCAAACCGTCGAAGACGTCATGTCAACGCCACTGGAGACCGTCTCGAAGGACGCGACGGTCGTGGAAGCCGTCCAGCAGATGCGAGCGAAGAACATCAACGCGTTAGTCGTCCCGACGACGCCGCGGGCGATCGTCAGCAGTACGGACGTTCTCGACGCCGTCGCCAACGAACGGAACATCACGGAGTTGACGGTTGCCGACGTGATGACGACCGACGTCGAAACCGTCGCGCCGGATCTGTACATGGAGGAGGTCGCCGCGATGATGACCACGTACGGTATCAAACACCTCCCAGTCGTCGACGACGACTACGTCGGGATGGTCTCGTCGACTGACGTCACGGTCCACCTGTCTTAGAACCGGCCGCCCGCTCGATCCGCGCGTCAATTGGCTTTTACGGGTTCCTATCGGGAATCAGTGCCTACCGTCGCCGCGCCTCTCGAGTCCGTCGGGCGTCTCCGGTTCGACGTTCGCCAGTCGCATCGCGTTGCCCGTCACGCCGAGGCTCATCCCCATGTCGCCGATGACGACCGCGTGGATCACCGTGACGATCCCGAACGGTGCACCGACCGCGAGAACCGCTTTCACAGCCAGACTCGTCCAAATACTCTGGCGAATCACGCCGTTCGCCATCCCGGAGAGTTCGTAGAGGTAGGGCAGGCGGGTGAGGTCGTCGCCCATCAGCGCAACGTCGGCCGTCTCGAGCGCCGTATCGGTCCCCGCGGCACCCATCGCGATGCCGACGCTGGCGGTCGCGAGCGCTGGTGCGTCGTTGATGCCGTCGCCGACCATGGCGACGTTGGCGTCGCGTTCGCCGTCTTCGTTCGCCTCGCCCTCGAGTCGCCGAATCCACTCGAGTTTCTCGTCGGGCAGCAACTCCGCGTGGTACTCGTCGATCCCCACCTGTTCGGCGATCGCGCGGGCGGTTCCCTCGTTGTCACCGGTGAGCATGACGACGCGGACGCCCTGCTCTTGCAGCCGCGAGACGGCCCACTTCGCTTCCGGCCGAACGCGGTCGGCCACGCCGATCACACCGATCGGTCGGTCCTCGGTGCCGACGATCACGACGGTCTTGCCCTCGGCCTGAAGGTCGGGGACGACCTCGCTGAGCACGTCCAGACAGCCCTTCTGCTCGCACTGAGACTGGCCACCGTACCCCATCTCGGCGAGTGCCACGCCGCCGTCGGTCGTCGCGTGAACGTGCTCGAGATCCGCGAGTCCGTCGAACAGGTCCGGTTTGCCGACGTAGTGGGTGGTCTCGTCGATTTTGGCGCGGACCCCCTTCCCGGTCAGCGCCTCGAAGTTCGAAACCTCGGGCGCAGCCTCGTCGCCGTCGGTCGCGACGTCCCGCTCCTCGGCGTAACCGACGATCGCCTGTCCGATCGGGTGTTCGCTGCGGCGCTCCGCGGCGCTCGCACGTCGGAGGACGTCGTCCTCGTCGGCGCCCTCGAGCGGGATCACGTCGGTCACCGTCAGATCGCCCTCGGTCAGCGTCCCCGTCTTGTCCACCGCGAGGACGTCGCTGTCGCCGACGGCCTCGAGATGGCGGCCGCCTTTGATCAGGACGCCGTTTCGCGCGGCGCTGGTGATCCCCGAGACGACGCTGACGGGAGTCGAGATGACCAACGCGCAGGGACAGGAGATCACGAGCAGCGTCAGTCCGACGACGAACCAGTAGTTCCAGGACGCGCCGAACAGCAGGGGCGGGAGGAGCGCGGCCGCGACCGCCAGAACGACCACGATCGGCGTGTAGACGCTCGCGAAGCGGTCGATGAACTGCTCGCGCTCGGTCTTTTCTCGTTCGGCGTCCTCGACCATCCGGACGATCCGGGCGATGGTGGAGTCGCCGGCCTCGCTCTCGACGTCGACCTCGAGATAGCCCGACTCGGGAATCGTCCCGGCGAAGACCTCGTCGCCCGCGGCCTTGTCCACGGGTACACTTTCGCCCGTGATCGGCGACTGGTCGATCGCGCTCTCGCCCTCGAGAACGGTTCCGTCAGCCGGAATCTTCTCGCCCGGCCGCACGATAACCGTATCACCGACCGCGAGTTCGTCCGCGGGAATCGTCTCTTCGGTGCCGTCCTCGCGACGGACGGTCGCCGTCTCGGGCGAGAGATCCATCAGTTCCCGCAGCGAGTCCCGGGCGCGGTCCATCGAGAACCGCTCGAGCAGTTCCGCGACCGAGAACAGCACCGCGAGCATGGCCCCCTCGAAGGGGTGGTGAGCCGCGACGCTCGCGACGATTCCGAGCCCCATCAGGAAGTCGATGTCGAGGCTCCGATTGCGGACGGAGTAGTACCCGTTGCGGAGGATCGGCGTCCCCGCGACCACGACGGCCGCGATGAACAGCAGGTGTGAGAGTTCGTAGGTTCGACCGGCGACGGTGCCGAGCACCGGATCGAGGGCCGGAAAGACGAACTCGAGGAGCATGCCGACGGTCATCAACGCGGCACCGACCGCGGTTCCGACGGCGCGACGGCTCTTCCAGACGGCCTCCCGGTCGTCGATCGGATCGCTGTCGTCGGCGATCGGAGATGCGTCGTAGCCGGCGCTCTCGATCGCACCGAGGACGGTCTCCGAATCGGCCCCGTCGGCCACCGTCACGGCGACCCGACCGGACGCGGGCCGGGTCTCGATCTCGTCGACGCCGTCGGTGGCCTCGAGCGCGTTCTCGACCTTGCTCGCACAGGAGGCACAGTCCATGCCGGGGACCGAAAACGTGCGTTCGGCCGCCCGAGAGTCGATTTCGTAGCCCGCCGCGCGCACCCGCTCGCGAATCTCGGACTCGTCGGTCAGCGTCGGATCGTACTCGACGACGAGGCGGCCGCTGGTCACCCGCGGATCGATCCCGTCGATCCCCTCGAGTCGCTCGACGCTGTTTTCGACCTTGCCCGCACAGGTGGGACAGTCCATGTCGGGGACGCGGAGTTCGAGGGTCCGACTCGAGTCCGGCGGAGTAGATGGGGAGGGAGTATCGCTCATTATCTGCTCGTAATCGCCGGATCGACATACGGGTTATTTGGCGTGCGCCAACTCGACCGTCGGCCGGAGCCGAGGTTCGGCTATCGACCCGCTCAGCGGTCCGCAACCAGCATCTCGAGCGAGTCGTCTTCGTCGACGAACGTCGTCGCGAGGCTGGCTTCGGCCCGGCGGAGGCGGTAGGAGAGCGTCGACCGAGGAATCTCGAGCGCCTCGGCGAGGGCGGAGAGTTCGATCCGGCGCGGCGTCTCGTAGTAGCCGTGGTCGACGGCCGCCCGCAGCGCGTCGCGTTGCTCGTCCGGTAGCTCCTCTGCAGGTTCGGGGTGGCTGCGGTCCGGGTCGAGTTCCGTCAGCCGCAGCATCTCCATCCCCGTACACTCGCCGACCTCCTCGCCCAGCGCGTCGAAGAAGTCGTGGATCGGCGCGTCGCTCCCGAGGACGATCCGCCAGCGGTAGCGCCGGCCCTCACGGTAGGTCTCGAAGAGGAGTCCCTCGCCGAGGTACTCGAGAGCCACGTGGGGCACCGAGGTACAGATCTCGGTTCGATCCCAGTACGTGTAGACGACGAGCGTGCCGTTCGAGCGGTCGAGCACCTGCACCTCGCAGTCGGCCCCGCAGTCGTCCTTCACGAGACAGTCCGCGAAGAAATCCGCGTTCTTGTAGGCGTCCTCGAGGGCCTCGAGCGCCTCGCTCGACCCTTCGGCGTGGTCGACCCGCCAGAGGCTGTCCGCGGTGACGTGACACGACAGCGAGCGGATCGACGTCTCGGGGTAGTCGGCGAGCACGTCGGCGACCGGGTTCGTCCCCGGTTCGTACTCGAGGGCGAAGACGAATTCTCTCATTAGCCCTACAGAGGGGCTCGCACGCCAAAGGGGTTTCTCGATGGCTCCCGTAGCGACGGACGATGGTGCCGGTATCGACGGTCGTGATCTCGAGCGTCACGAGGTGGGTCCAGGACTTCTGGGTGTTCTATCGTCGCTATACGGACACGACTGTCCACACGGCGACGACGGCAGCGCTCGCCATCTTCGGGATCCTCGTGTTCGTCGACCCGTGGTTCGCGGTCGCCGCTATCGCCTGTTACGTCGTTCCCCCCGTCGCGTTGTACGCGCTCGCGGACGAGCCAGTCTCCGGGCCGAACCGCCCCGCCGAGCGCTCCGACTCCGAGGTCCAGACGACGGAGACACCCGGACGAGCTGTCGACTCCGTGGCCGTACGGGGAGAAACGGCTCGCTCGAGTGGCGACGACGATGACTCGAGACCGACGCCGAACGTTGATTCCGGTACCGGAGAGGCAGATACCGATAGCGATACCGACACTGACGACGGAGACACCGATTCTGACAGCGACGGCACGGACACTGATTCCGACAGCGATGGCACGGACACTGATTCCGATAGTGACGGCACGGACACTGATTCCGACAGTGATGGCACGGACACTGATTCCGATAGTGACGGCACGGATACAGATTCCGACAGTGATTCCGACGGTAGCGATACAGACTCGGATTCCGACGGGTAACCGAACCGCTCGAGTACACGTCTCGGACGGTGCCCAGCCAGCGGCGGAGGCGGTCCGTTAAGATAATCGGCTTGCATTCTCCGGGGGATGGACTCGAAGAGCGACTCCGATCGTAACAGCGACGGCCACAAAGGGGACCGAGCGGTATCACGGCCCGCGGCGTCGGCGCACTGTTCGCTCTCGGATTTCTCGGTATCGTCGCACTGGCGGTCACGACACCCGCACGACTGGCGGACATCCCCGAGGTCGCAGACGTTTCCACGGCGTTGCTCGTCGCCGCAGTCGTCGTCCAGTCGTCGATCCTCCTCGCCATCGCAGTTCTGATCGGCTGCTATACCGCGCCCAAAGTCGGGCTTCGTTCACACGTCCTCGAGAGAGTCACGGACGGCAAACCGATCGTCCCGCGACTCCGCGAGGAACTGCCGATCGCTGCCGGCCTCGGAGTCGCTGCGGGGGTTACGATCGTCCTCGCGGAGGTCGTCCTCGCGCCGACTCCCGCGAACGCGCCGGGATCGGCCGATGCGACCATTGGCACCGTACTCGCGAGTGTCCCGCTTCGATTCCTCTACGGCGGGATCACCGAGGAACTGCTCCTGCGCTGGGGCTTCATGTCGCTCGTCGCGTTCGGCCTCTGGAAAACGGTCGGTCGGAAGTCGGCCGAGCCGTCCTCGAGACTGATGGCCTCAGCGGTCGTCGTCGCCGCCATCGTCTTCGGAATCGGCCACCTGCCGACCGCGATGACGCTCTACGGCGAGTTGACGCTCGAGGTCGTCGCCTGGATCGTCGTCGGCAACGTGATCGGTGGGCTGGCCTTCGGGTGGTTGTTCTGGAGGCAGAGTCTCGAGGCGGGTATGCTCGCACACGTCTTCGCGCACGTGGTGTTCGTCGCGCTGTCGCTGATGTTCGTGGTCGCCGGCCTCTGACGGAGATCTGGTCGCGGCGCGGTCAGGTATTGGCGCGATCCGTAATCCGTTCGGCCGCCCGCTCGGCACGGTCCAGTACCGCCGACTCGTCGAGGGCCCGTACGTCGTGGTCCCGCACGAGGACCCGCCCGTTACAGAGGGTGTGGCGGACGTCAGCCGCCGTCGCCGCGTACGCGAGGTGACTCACCGGATCGTGGCTCGGCGTCAGATGCGCCCGTTCGAGGTCGACCACGGCTATGTCAGCCGGTGCGCCCGCCTCGAGTCGCCCGGAGTCGAACCCGAGCGCTTTCGCGCCGCCACGGGTCAGCAGTTCGACGACCGTCTCGGCGGACACGGCGCTGGCGTCGGCGGCGGCGAGCTTCCCGATCATGGCGGCGTCGCGGGCCTCGTCGAGCATCGAGAGGTCGTTGTTCGCGGCCGCACCGTCGGTTCCCAGTCCGATCGAGACGCCCGCCTCGAGCATGCGCTGGATCGGTGCCATCCCGCTGGCCAGTTTCATGTTCGAGGCCGGGCAGTGGATCACGCTCGTGCCGGCCTCCGCGAGCAGGGCGATCTCGCGCTCGTCGACGTGGACGCCGTGGGCGACGAAGTCCTCCGGTTCCAGGAGTCCCCGCTCGGCGGCGTACTCGAGCGGTCGCACACCGTAGTCGTCGACGATCGGCGCCACCTCGTTTCGCGTCTCGTTCGCGTGATAGTGGATCGGGAGCCCGGCCGCCCGGGCCTTCGGAACGAACTCCTCGAGGTACGCCTCGCCGACCGTAACCAGCGAATGGGGCATGAACGCCGTCGAGATACGACCGCCAGCCGCACCGTCGTACTCGCGGGCGAACGCGAGGCTCTCCTCGGCGTCGGCCCGCGCCGCCGCCTCGTCCTTGCCGACGGTCACGATTCCGTGCCCCAGCAGGGCGCGGACACCCGCGCGATCGACGACGTCGGCGATCTCGGGGACGTAGAAGTACATATCGACGAATCCGGTCACGCCCGACCTGATCAGTTCGAGGACGCCCAACTCGGCGCCCGCGCGGACGTCGGCGGCCGTGAACTCGCTCTCGGCGGGCCAGACGTCCTCCTCGAGCCAGCGATCGAGCGGTTTGTCGTCGGCGAAGCCGCGAAGCAGCGTCATCGGCGTGTGACAGTGACCGTTGACGAAGCCGGGCGTCACGAGGGCGTTCGATGCGTCGAGCGTCTCGTCGCCCTCGAGATCGGGACCGATCTCGAGAATCGTCCCGTCGTCCCGGTCGATCAAGACGTCCGCGCGTGTGGTCGTCAGGTCCGGCAGCAGCACGTCGCCGTCGGTGACCGAAAGTGTCGCCATCGGATGGGTGTTCACGTCGCTCGATATTATATTGAGGACTCTCAGAACGAGCCGTTTCTCCTCTCGTCACTCGCTGACCGTTCACACAGTTATGCATCGACCAGTGAGCGGTTCGAAGAACCCGAACGGTACACGATCGGAGCCCTGAAAGGGGCGAGAACCGTGGAATGGCGAACGGTGAACGCAGTGCATCGTGAGCGGCACCGTTCACCGCGAGCAGCCGCTAGGCTTCGAGCGGGCCGACGACTGACCCGGAAGCCGCGTTCACGCGGCTGGAGGGGAAGGAGGAGTGCTTTTCATCGAAGTTTTGCCGAGGGCGCGGCTTCGCCGCGCCCGTGGTTCGAAAGGCGCAAAGCGCCTTTCGTCATCAAGCGAAACCGAAGGTTTCGCGGACCTCGCGAATTCTGGCGGGACGTAGTCCCGCTGACCTCGCGGGAGCTTCGCTCCCGCTTAGCTCCGATTCGCTCAGTCACGAGAGAGCTTCGCTCTCTCGAACGACAGAGCAAAAGTTCGTTCCTTAGAAGCCCTTCCCGAGCAGTTCGCGCGCGATTACGTTCTTCTGGATCTCGCTGGTCCCCTCGTAGATCTGGGTGATCTTCGAGTCGCGGTAGAAGCGCTCGACGGGGAAGTCGTTGACGTAGCCCGAGCCACCGTGGATCTGGACGGCCTCGTTGGAGACGTCGACGGCGACGCGGGAGGTGTACTCCTTGGCCATCGAGGCGAGTTTCGTGATGTCGTTGCCCTGGTCGACGTTCCAGGCGGCCTTGTAGGTCAGGTTGCGTGCGGCCTCGGTCTGGGTCGCCATGTCGGCGAGTTTGTGCTGGATGGCCTGGAACTCGCTGATCGGCTGGCCGAACTGCTCGCGGTCCTGGGCGTACTCGAGGGCCGCGCGAAGCGCACCCTTGGCGATCCCGACGCCCTGTGCGGCGACGCCGGTTCGGGTGGCGTCGAAGAACTGCATCTGCTGCATGAAGGCGGCGTCTCGGGTCCCGATGAGGTTCTCCTCGGGGACGCGAACGTCGTCGAAGATGAGTTCGGCGGTGTCGGAGGCGCGAATGCCGAGCTTCCCGGTGATTTTCTCCGAACTGAAGCCGTCGCGGTCGGACTCGACGACGATCTGACTGAAGCCGTTGTACCGGCCCTCGGCGTCGGGGTTGGTCTTACAGAGGACGACGAAAAAGTCGCCGACGGTCCCGTTGGTGATCCACATCTTGTTGCCGTTGACGACCCACTCGTCGCCGTCCTTCTCGGCGCGGGTCGAAACGGAGGAGACGTCGGAGCCGGTGTCGGGTTCGGAGATGGCGGCCCCCGAAATCTTCTCGCCCATCGCGACGGGCTCGAGGAAGCGCTCCTTCTGGTCTTCGTTCCCGAACTCCTGGATGGCTTCGGTGCCGAACGAACAGGCCATAATCGAGAGCGCGATGCCGGGGTCCCAGGAGAACAGTTCTTCGGCGATGAGCACCGACTCGAGCGTCGAGTAGCCCGCGCCGCCGTACTCGATCGGGATCGACGAACCGACGAGTCCCATCTCGGCGGCTTTGTCGACGATTTCGTGTGGGAACGTCTCTTCGACGTCGTACGTCTCCGCCTCGGGGACGATTTCGTTCTTGGCGAACCGCTCGACTTCTTCGCGGATCTGTTCCTGCTCTTCGGAGAGACCGAATTCCATGTGAACGTGTTCCTATCCCATCGATAAAGAGCTTTGTAACCGGTAGTAAACTGAACTATAGTTTCTGCCAAGAGGAGGGAAACGTTGAAACACGTGCCGATTGCAAGTGTAACCATGGAGTTGGAAGATATCAACACCGTCGCAGTTCTCGGCGCAGGGAATATGGGCCACGGCATCGCGGAGGTTGTCGCGATGGCTGGCTACGACGTCAACATGCGCGACATCAAAGAGGAGTTCGTGCAAAACGGCTACGAGCAGATCGAGTGGTCGCTCGACAAACTGGCCGAGAACGACCAGCTCAGCGAGGAGGAAGCCGAGGCCGCCAAGGAGCGGATCATCCCGCTCGTCGACATGGAGGAAGCCTGTGGCGACGCCGATGTCGTCATCGAAGCCGTGCCGGAAAAGATGGAGATCAAGAAGGACGTCTACACCGAACTCGAGGAGGTCGCGCCCGACCGCGCGATCTTCGCGACGAACACCTCGAGCCTCTCGATTACGGACCTCGCGGAGTTCACCGACCGGCCGGGGCAGTTCTGCGGGATGCACTTCTTCAACCCGCCGGTCCGGATGCAGCTCGTCGAAGTGATTTCGGGCGGCGAAACCGACGAGGAGACCCTCGACGTGATCGAGGCGTTGGCCGACGATATCGGCAAGTCCCCCGTGCGCGTACACAAGGATTCGCCCGGCTTCATCGTCAACCGCGTGCTCGTCCCCCTGATGAACGAAGCCTGCTGGCTCGTCCACTCCGAGGAGGCCACCATCGCCGAGGTCGACTCGACGACGAAGTACGACATGGGCCTCCCGATGGGCAGCTTCGAACTGGGCGACCAGGTCGGCAACGACATCAGCTACCACGTCCTCGAGTACATGCACGAGGTGCTGGGCGAGGCCTACGAGCCGTGTCCGCTGCTCGAGGAGAAGGTCGAGAACGAGGAGCTCGGCAAGAAGACTGGCAAGGGCTTCTACGATTACGAGGACGGACCGGGTGCCGAAATCCCGACCGACGAGCAGTCCGACCTCGTCAAGGCGCGACTGGTCGCCTCGATGGCCAACGAAGTCGCCAAACTGATCGGCAACGACGTCGCGCCGCCGGAGTCCATCGACGAAGCGACCAAACTCGGCGCCGGTTTCCCCGACGGCCCCGTCAAGATGGTCGACGATTTCGGCGTCGAGAAGGCCCTCGAGACGCTCGAGGAGGCTTACGAGGAGACGGGTCACGAGCGCTACGAGCCCGCCGATTACCTCGAGGAACGCGCCGGCGAGGGCGGCTTTTACGACTCGGCAGGGACCGCGGACGGCGAGGTCGAGTTCGACGTGATCCGCGTCGAGTACCCCGGCGATATGGTCGGACAGATCGTCCTCGACCGGCCGCACCGAATGAACACGATCAGCGACGAACTGCTCGAGGAACTCTCGGCGGCGATCGACCTGCTCGAGGACGACGAAGACGTCCGCTCGATCCTCATCACCGGCGAGGGCGAGAAGGCCTTCTCCGCGGGCGCGGACGTCCAGAGCATGGCCGCAGGCGGTGCGGACCCGATTCAGGCCCAGGACCTCTCGAAGAAGGGCCAGTCCACGTTCGGCGAACTCGAGGCCTGCGACATGCCGGTCGTCGCCGGTATCGACGGCTTCTGTCTCGGCGGCGGAATGGAGATGGCGACCTGCGCCGACATGCGCGTCGCGAGCGAGCGCTCGTCGTTCGGCCAGCCCGAACTCGACCTCGGTCTGCTCCCCGGCTGGGGCGGCACCCAGCGGCTCAAACACATCGTTGGCGAGGGCCGCGCGAAGGAGATCATTCTCACGGCCGAGCGCTACGAGGCCGAGACGATGGAACAGTACGGCTTTGTCAACGAAGTCGTCGACAACGACGAACTCGAGGACCGCGCACTCGAACTGGCGACGGAGCTCGCGGGCGGGCCACCGATCGCCCAGAAGTTCACCAAGCGCGCGATGCTCGCCGGACGCGACGACACCGAAGCCGGCCTCGAGTACGAGGCCTCCGCCTTCGGCCACCTGATGGCGACCGACGACCTCATGGAGGGGATGACGGCCTTCATGGGAGACGGCGAGCCGGACTTCCAGGGGAAGTAAGGCGAGCGTCGAACGGCTCGCAGCGCGAGTCGTTCGGAAGGGAGCCCGAGTTCGAAGGGAAGTGAGACGGCGTCGGAACCGGCGGCCGACGCCGACCGACGACCGCTGATACCGGTCGCGAACCGGCGTCCCCTCGAGCCCGTTGTTTTCGCGCCTCTCGGAACGAATATGTTTTCGAGACGGTCACCACTCCATAGTTGTGTCGCCCGGTTATCGAGTACGGCGCGAACGCTTCGATCGGAATCAGTCTAAACACTGATAGCTGGTCGCGAGATTTATCACCCAGAGGTACGATTGGTGACCCGTGGCTGTAATCGATGATGAGAAGCGAGGGGGCAACCAATGAGTGAGGATCTCGAAGTGCTCGTCGTAGACGACGAGGCTCGACTCGCCGATCTGTTCGCCGCGTGGCTCCAGAGCGAGTGGAGCGTCGATACGGCCTACGACGGCGAAGAAGCGCTCGAGAAGATGGGCAACTCCGTCGAGGTCGTACTGCTGGACCGCCGAATGCCGGGACTCTCCGGCGACGAAGTGCTGGCGAAGATCAGGGATGCCGGCTACGACTCGCGGGTCGTGATGGTGACCGCGGTCGATCCGGACTTCGATATTATCGAGATGGGCTTCGACGACTACCTGGTCAAGCCGGTCTCGAAGGACGAACTCGTCGAAATCGTCGACGACGTCGCCGATCGATCGGAGTACGAATCGGACATTCAGGAGTACTACGCGCTCGTCTCGAAGAAAGCGCTCCTGGAATCCGAGAAGGCAGACCGCGAACTCGCGGACAACGAGGAGTACCAGAACCTCCGCGAGCGCGTCGCAGAACTCGAGGAACGGGTCGACGAGACGGTCTCCGGGATGACCTCCCACGACGACTTCGTCGGCGCGTTTCAGGATCTCCAGACCGAGAACTAACGCCGGTCAGCTGATTCGGCGTCGAACGCGAACTCGAACCGGGCCCCCTCGGCTTCGCTCTCCGCTGCGGTAACCGACCAGCCGTGTCCAGTAGCGACTTCTCTGACGACCCACAGCCCGATTCCGAGCCCGTCCGACGACGACGAGACCGACGGGTCGAACAGTTCGCCGCGTAGTTCGTCGGGGAGCCCCGCACCGTCGTCCTCGACGAAGAAGCCGCGGGGTTCGGTGCCCGTCTCGCCGTTCGAGTCGAGGAGCCCGATTCGGACGGTGATTCCTGGGCCACCGTGTTCGACAGCATTACGAAAGAGGTTCTCGAGCAACCGCAACAGCCGCGACCGGTCGGCCTCGAGGCCGACCGTTTCCGCGACGGACAGCGACGCGTCGGCCGTCGAGACGTACTCCCAGGCGTCGCGGGCGATCGCCAGGACGTCTTCGACGATCGACTCCATTCGATCGAGGCCGTCGCGGACGTTCGCGGCGTGCTCGAGCGATCCGGTCTCCTCGAGCAGGTCGAGATAGCCCTGCGCGACGCTCAACGGGTTTCGGAGGTCGTGACTGACGATTCGCGCGAAGGCGTCGAGCCGTTCGTTCTGTTCGCGGAGCTTCCGTTCGCTGCGCTTTCGTTCGGTGATGTCGCGGATAACGCCGACCGAGCCCAGATACTCCCCGTCGTGGACGAGCACGGCGATCTGGACCTCACACGGGATTCGATCGCCGGTTTTCGCCTCGAGGGACAGCTCGAGGGTGTCCGTTCCGGTCTCGCTGGCGAGCAGCGAGCGGATCTTCGCCTCGCCGGCCTCGATGTCGTCCCGATCGAAGACGATCGAGGCGTGTTCGCCGAGCAGCCCTTCGCGGCTGTAGCCGGTCATCTCGGTGAGCGCGTCGTTGACCGTCATGAAGTGACCCTGCTCGTCGAGGACGTACATGCCGTCACCGGCCGTCTCGACGAGCCGTTCGTACCGCTGGAGGGTCCGTTCTTGCTGCTCGAGCTGTCCGCGGACGACGATCGTCTCGAGGACGTGCGAACTCGCGGCGGCGGCCGCGCGAATCGCCGTCCGTTCGGCGTCGGAAAACGGGACGGGGGCGTAGACGACGAACACGCCGTAGACGTCGTCGCTCGAGGAGAGCGGTGCGACGGCGACGGCGTGGACGCCGCGATCGAACGCGTGGTCGCCGAAGGGAACCTCGTCGCGATTGTTCGCGACGTCCTGGAGCGTCTGGAGCTCCCCCGTCTGCAGTGCGCGTTCGAGCAGCGGTTGCTCGCCGTCACCGATGGGGAACGTTCGTTGCATCGGCCACTCCATGCTGTCCGGATCGGTCAGCCACGGGACGACCTCGCGCTCGCCGCGGTCGTACTCACCGACCCAGGCGAACCCGAATCGATCGGCGGCCGTAAACTCCTCGCGGAGGATCCGTTCGACGGCGACGGGCGAGGTCACGTCGACCAGTCGTCGCCTGACGCCGGTGACGATGGACTCGAGATCGGCGGGGAGATCGGGGTTGTGCCGGTCCTCGCCCGTTCCATCCGTCTCACTCGAGACATCAGTTTCGTCAGTCCCTCTCGAGTCGGCGTCGATACGCCCCGTCACGGCGTCGGCCAGCCGATCCGGCGACTCGGTGTCCTCGGTCCGCGCGACGACCTCGCCGAGGACCGCGACGGATCCCGCGCCCGTCTCGGCGTCGCCCCAGTGGACGAACGTCGGCGTCTCCGGGGACTCGGATTCGACGGTGTCGACGAGTTCCGGGACGTTCGCGACCGTACTCGCGTCGACGACGATCGCGTCGATCGACTGCTGCTCGAGTCGTTCGACGGCGTCGGAAGCGTGCTGGGCGACGACGACGTTGACCGGTTCGTCGGTCAGCGCGAGCGTCACTGACGCTCGCGTCGAGCGATCGCTACTCACACAGAGGACGCGTGGTCGACTCATCTCAGTTCGACTCCGTTGGGGCATCCATGTCTATCACGGCGAATCGCCGTTACTATTCGACCGGACGCTATCGGAACTGATTGTTCTTTCGACACGATATTCGTGCCGACCGGTCCGCGGGAGATCACTACTGACCGTCTGCAGTCCGCCGAGTTGGTGGTTTCGGCCGAGTGGGTTTCGAGGGGATACCGAGAGGGTGACCCGCGCTGGCGGACCGACCGTGAGAATGAACCTGCCGTAGGCCGTTAGGACGGTGCCTGACCATAGATCAGGTTCCGCTGGATCTCGTTCGCTCCCTCGTAGATGACGGGAATACGGACGTCGCGATACACGCGAGCGATCCGGCGTTCGTCGAGGACCGAGCGGCCGCCGTGGAACTGCATCCCTCGCTCGGCAACCTCGACGGCCGTCTCCGTCGCGCTCGTCTTCGACAGCGCCGCCCAGTAGCCCGGGTTCTCACCGTTTTCGACCTTCTCGCAGGCTCGCCAGGCGAGCGATCGGGCGCGCTCGAAACTCATCAACATGTCCGCGAGACCGTGCTGGACCGCCTGAAAGTCGCTGATCGTCCGACCGAACTGCTCGCGGTCGTGGACGAACTCCCAGGCCTCTTCGATGGCGGCCGCCGCGAGGCCGAGGCCGTGGCCGGAGACGGCGATCCGGCCGTGGTTGAAGAACTCCGCGAGCATCCAGAACCCCGCCCCTTCGGATCCGATCAGGTTCTCCTCGGGGATGCGACAGTCCTCGAGTTCGATGTGGGCCTGTTTCGAGGCGCGCATCGCCATCTTCTCGGGGATGTGTTCGGCCTCGTAGCCGTCGGTGTCGGTCGGAACGATGAACAGCGAGTGATTGCCGTAGCGGTTGGTCTCGTCGTCGTCCGTCCGCGCGTAGAGCGTGATCCAGTCCGCCTCGACGCCGTTCCCGATCCAGTACTTCTCGCCGTCGATGACGTACTCGTCGCCGTCTTTCTCGGCCGTCGTCTCCATCCCCGTGAGGTCGCTGCCGGTGTCGGGTTCCGAGACGGCGAGCCCCGAGCGCTGCTCGCCTTCCGCGACCGGTCGGATGTACTCCTCGCACTGCTCGTCGGTCCCGTACTCGTAGGTAATCTCGCAGCCGAAACTCGCCAGTTGGAGCGTCAGGGCGATGCCCGCGTCCGCGCGGTAGAACTCCTCGGTGAGCGCGAGTAACTGGGGCAGGTCGAGTCCGCGACCGCCCCACTCCTCGGGGATGTCCTGTGCGACGAGGTTCGCCTCCTGGCCGGCCTCGAGAATCTCCTCCGGGTAGGTCCCCTCCTGAAAGTGTTCCTGTGCGTTCGGTTCGATGTGTTCGCGGGCGAACTCGCGAGCCTCGGCCTTGATCTCGTGGGCGTGTTCCGGGACGATACTCTCCTCGAGTAGATCCATGTCCTGTCACACGACAGCAAGGTGGATATACCCGCGGGGCAACAGTGCAAGCCACGCGAATCCACCCGACGGCGGGTTGGCGTCGAAACCGGTCGCGTCGATGAGCAAAACCGAGTGAGTCGGCCGTGAACGATCGAAACGATTGCAGCGACCAGCGACGGATTATATCGACCGGTACAGTCCCGACTAAAACAGTGACAAACGGTTGTGAATGATCAGAACGGCAACCGCGTTATTACATCCTCGAGTCCGACGCGGGAGGTATGACAGAACGACCGCCGAACCGCGATCACGACAACCCGATCGAACGCCGAACGTTCATCGCCGCCGGAAGCGGCCTCGGTGCGATGCTGTTCGCCGGCTGTACGTCGGAGAGCGCGCCGGCGGACGAATCGGACGACGAGTCGACGGACGGGGAGTCGGACTCCGACGGCGGAAATTTCCGGCTGCTCGTCAGCGATATGCCGGCCGACATCGGCGACTTCGACCGGCTGGACGTCACCCTCGACTACGCGCGGATCTTCGACGGTGACGACGAGAACGGGGATGGCGACGAGGAATCGGACGACCAGAACGGAGATGATGACAACGAAGCGGACGAATCGTCCGAAGAAGAGGTGGCGAACGAAGACGAAGCGGGTGGCAACGTCGAGCGAAATCGCGGGTTCTACACGCTCGACCTCGAGGGTGCGACGGTGGACCTCACGCAGGTGGTCGGCGACAAAGCGATCCCCGTCTTCGAGGACGAACTGTCGCCGGGGACCTACGAGAAGATCGAACTCCACGTCGAGGCGATCGAGGGAATCGTCGACGGCGAGCGGGCGAACGTGAAGGTACCCAGCGAAAAGCTCCAGATCACCCACCCCTTCGAGATCGGCGACGACGACGCCGTCGATTTCGTCTTCGACATCAACGTGGTCAAACGCGGACGGGGGAACGACTACAACCTGACGCCAGTGATCTCGGAGAGCGGGGTCGCTGGCGAGGACGTGGAGGTCGAGGAGGTGTCGGGCGACGGGGACGACGAGACCGCCGAGGACAATGACGGCGAATCCGACGCTGACGACGGAACTGGTGACGAGGAAGATGACGAATCCGATGCTGACGACGAAACCGGTGACAACGAAGATGACACCGATGCCGACGACGAAACCGGTGACAACGAAGATGACACCGATGCCGACGACGAAACCGGTGACAACGAAGATGACACCGATGCCGACGACGAAACCGGTGACGACGAAGACGACGCCGATCCCGGCGACGGTGGCGAGGGCGACGATCCCGACGACGGCGAGGGGGCGTAGACACGATGAGTCGTCGTCGGTTCCGTCTCCACCCGTCGACTGACGCGAGTACCTACCGAAGCGACCGTACCAGTTCGTCCGTGTTCGCGGCCGCGTCCGCGTGGTGGTCCAGCCGCCAGATGTCCCAGACGACGTCGCAGACGAGGTGGACGTAGAGCACGATCCCGGTCAGGATCGCGAGGGACACGCTCGAGAGCGCGAGGGCCGGGACGACGACGCCGATGATGAGCAGGTGGCTCAACAGCCTCGAGAGGACGCCGACGTCTCCCGGGCCGAAGATGCGAGCCTGATCGGCGACGGCCGCGACCGGGTTAGCGAGACAGAACCGGACGGCGTCCCAGGTGCCGGTCTTGAAGCGGGCGATGAGCAAGTGATCGACGTCGATGAAGACGCCGACTGCGGTGCCGTAGACGACGAGAACGGGGGTCGGAACGGTGTATCCGAAGACGGTGATCGGTGACAGGACGTAACTGAGGACACCAGCGACGACGAGCGAGATGGCGGCGTGGTGTTTCGAGTAGATGTGTGGTCACCTGTCGGGGCCGACGGCGGCGGGCCACTAAATCGTCCCGTCGGTTCTCGGTGGTCGTGAAGCGGCCGATTCAGCCGGCGAATCCCGAGAGGAGCCACTCGTCGCCGTCGTCGTCGCCGATGCTCGGTGCGCTGACGAGCACGAAGGCGCTCTCCTCGTCGCCGTTGCGGATCTGACGCGTCGAGGCCGGCGGGATCCACAGCGCGTCGCCGGTCTCCATCGCGACCGGTTCGTCGTCGATCACGACCGTCGCCGCCCCCTCGATCAGGACGTAGACCTCCTCGTGTTCGTTGTCCGTGTGGTCGTGTGGCTTGCTGTTCCAGCCCGGATCGCAGCGAGCGACCGTCACGCCGACCTGTTCGGTCTCGAGCGGATCGCTCAGGAAGTGCATCGCACTCGAGACCTGATCGACCTCCTCGTAGTTCACTTTCCGATAGCTCATGGCTGTCCATTGGGCGGGATACCAGTAAAACTACGCGTTCCGCGGCGGACCGCGAGAATCCGTCCTGTCGAAGTTGATACGTGTCGGGACGTCCGTCGACGAACGGTCGTCGCCAACTGTACGGATCGAGTCGCAGCACCAGTCGGGTTCACGACAGGCAGACAGTGAGACGGTTTCTCACCCGGGAAAGACAGGAGTACCGGTATCGTCCAGTGTAGTCGGCGTATCGGATCAGTGTACTCGATCGAAGCGAAGCGAGTGGTTACTCATCAGTCTTGCGGGCGAAGCGGTAATCGAACGCCTCCCACAGTGTCCAGATCCGGACGCCGTACTCCGTCTCGTAGTGTTCGACGACGTCCCGACCGAAACGCGCCTCCTTCCCGCGTACCGTTCCGAGAAATTCGACCGCCGGACCGTCTTTTCGATACCCCCAGGCCGACCCGCTGTCCGTCGTATTGTTCATCTGTGTGAGCACGACGAGCGTCGCACCTGGTATCGCTCGAAGCACGTCCGGAAGGAACACGTCGTGTTCCCTGTCGTACGTCGATTCGACGTAGGCGTAGATCCCATCTCCAGGGTTCTCCTCGTCGTATATCGTTTGTAACGCGTCTGCGTACCGATCCGGCCAGTTCGAACGAACCACGTCTTCGGATAGTTCCTCCCCGAATACCGAGAGAATCGAGTGCATTCCCATATAGTGATTCCTGCCGTGACTGTTCGTAATCCTTCCGACGATAGCGTGCCGACTACACTCGTCGTATTCAGCGCGCGGCATCAGCCGTTGGCGGGGAGGTCATACCCGCGCGTGATATCGCTCCCGGCGCGTGGTATCGTTCCCGATGCTGATCGAGTCGCTCGGCCGGAATGAAATCGAACGGGCCCCTGTGACGGATTCGACGACGGCAGACGGAACGAAACAGACTCCCGAGCGCGCTACCCGTCCTGCGAGATCGGGTCGAAGCTGTCGACCGGGATCACCGAGTAGTCGACCGTCAGCGCATCCTTGGTCGCGCGAATCTTCCCGACGAAGGTCGAGATGTCCTCGAGTTCGCCCTCCAGGACGAACAGTTCCATGCAGTAGTGGTCGCCGACGTGGCTGTGGAAGTTCGAGGCGACGAGGTCCTCGTGTTCGTGGCGCAGGTGCATCATGCGCTCTTCGACGCTGGTCGTCTCGTAGTCGAAGAGGACGGTGACGATGCCCATCAGTTCTCGGTCCTCGAGGCGGGTGTCCTCGAACTCGCCGAGGAGGTTTCGGGAGGCTTCCCGGACGACTTCGCTGCGGCCGGTGTAGCCGTGTTCGTCCGCGAACTGGTCGAGTCGCTCGAGGAGTTCGTCGGGCATGGAGACGCTTACGACAGCCATATAATAACTCGAGGGGTAAAATCTATTAAGCCTTATCATACATCCAGCGCTTGAGCCGGTCACGATGGTAACCGATCGCACGGTTCGATAGCACTCCATCGAACCGATTCGGTGGTACCCGGCCGCACCGGTTCGCCGGCACACACTGTTTTCCGGCTTCACCGTGAGCAGGGAGTATGTACCTTCCACACCGAACCTGGCCGGAGCTCGGCGAGTACGTCGAAAACGAATCGCTCGCGGTCGTCCCGCTGGGCTCGAGCGAACAGCACGGGCCCCACCTCCCGGAGGGCACCGATCACCTGATCGCCGAGGCGCTCGCCCGCGAGGCGACCGATCGGACGGGCTATCTCTGCACGCCGCCGGTTCGGATCGGCGTCAGCTCTCACCACCGGCAGTTTCCCGGAACGATGTGGGTCGACGCACCCGTGTTCCGGGACTACGTCGAGAGCCTCTCGCGAAACCTCACGTTCCACGGGATCGACCGAATCGTCTACGTCAACGCCCACGGCGGCAACGTCGCTCACCTCCGAGAGGTCGGCCGGCGGCTCCACGACGACGAGGCGGCCTACGCGATCGAATGGATGTGGGACGAGTCGATCCCCCAGTTGATCGAGGAGGTCTTCGAGACCCCGGGTCCCCACGGCGGTCCCAAGGAGACCGCGATGATCATGCACATCGCGAACGAACTCGTCCGCGAGGATCGCCTCGAGGAGGCCCGCGACGGCGGCGCGATCTTCGATTACGACGCCGAGCGGGTCCACGGCGCGACCACCTTCTACGACTGTATCGAGAACAGCCCGAACGGCGTCTTCGGCGATCAGACCGACGCGACGCCCGAAATCGGCGAAGAGCTGTTCGAGGCCGCGACGGACCAGCTCGTGGCCCTGCTCGAGTGGCTCGACGCTCAGCCGTTCGAGGATCTCATGCCCGAGCCGCAGCTCGATTCGGCGTCCGGCCGCGATCCATATAGTAACCACTGAAACTCGTCGACAGCCGATCGCAGGACGGCTATACGATCGGTGAGCGAATCATGCAGATTGTACGATAGAACACGCTCGAGCGTCGCGACGACGACGCAGCGCGCCGCCGTTCCCCCGTCTCGCTGGACTTATGCGTTCGAGTCACCTGATGCACACAATGAGCGAACGAACGGAGTCGTCGGAACCAACCTTCTGGACGGCCGGCGACGACCAGACAACGTTACGGAGTTGTCAGGCGCTCGTCGACACGTTCGAAGGCGGACTCTTCCGGCTGGATGCCGACGACCGATTCCTCGCGATCGACGACACCCTCCTCGAGATGACGGGCTACGCCCGCGACGCCGTCCTCGGCGAACGCGTCACCCTGCTACTCTCGAGGGCGGACGCGAAGCGATTCGAGGAACTCGTTCGAAGCCGACGGGACGACGTCACGTCGCTCGAGATCACGGTTCACACTGCCGACGGGACGACGGTAGCCTGTGACTGTCGAGCGAGCGGTGTCTGGGACGAGGATCGATTCCGGGGCTCGATCGCGACCGTCCAGGAACGCGGTCGAGGCGACGCTGACACCGCTGCTCCCGATCGAGCGGACGATTCCGCCACGTCGAGTACCTTCGAAGCGTCGACGACGGTCCTCGAGGAGGCCGACGTCGGCGTCTTCGTCCTCGACGACGAGTTCGACGTGGCGTGGATCAACGAGGCGACCGAGCGATACTTCGACCTCGAGCGGGCGGACGTCCTCGGTCGCGATAAGCGCCGACTGATCGACGAGACCATCCGCGATCGGGTCGCCGATCCGAACGCGTTCGCGGACACCGTCACCGCCACGTACGTAGACAACGACGACGTCGAACGCTTCGAGTGTCACGTCACCGCGGACGGCGACCGCGAGGAACGATGGCTCGAACACCGGAGCAAACCGATCGACTCCGGCCGGTACGCCGGCGGACGAATCGAACTCTACTACGACGTCACCGCCCAACACGACCGGGCCGCCCAACTGCGGCGGCTGAACGAGGCCGTTCGCGAGTGGCTCGCCGAAAGCTCGCGGGAGCGGGTCGCCAATCTGGCGAGTCGCCACGTCCGAGAGATCCTCGACCTCGAGATCAACGGCGTGTTCTGCTACGATTCCGACACGCAGCGGCTCCGGCCCGTCGGCTGGTCAGCCCCGGCCGAGGTGCTGCTCGGCGACATTCCGTCGTTCGCCGAGGGCGAGGGGATCGCCTGGCGCGTCTTCGAGACCGGCGAGCCGGAGATCTACGACGACGTCAGGACCGATTCGGACGTCTACAACCCCGACACGCCGATTCGAAGCGAAATCTGCCTGCCGATCGGCGATCACGGCGTCCTCCTCATCGGCTCCGAACAGCCGACCGAATTCGACGACGGCGACCTCTCGCTGGCCAAAATCGTCGCCTCGAGCCTCGAGGTGATCTTCGACCGGATCCGTCACGAGCGCCACCTCGAGCGCGAGCGCACCCAGACGGAGAAACTCCTCCAGACGGCGCCGATCGGCATCTCGGTCGAAGACGCCGCCGGCGAGACCGTCCTCGCGAATCAGCGGGTTCAGGAGCGAGTCGATTCGATCGGGGAGACGGCGCTCGGCGAGACGGAGATGGTGCGAGAGTGGCCCGTCTACGACGCGTCGGGCGAGCGGGTCGAGGCCGGATCGAATCCGTCGGCCCGCGTCAGAGAGACCGGGGAACCGGTGTTCGACGAAGAGTTCGTGGTCGAGGGGCCGACGAACGAACGCCGGTGGGTCTCGGTCAACGCCGCGCCGGTGTTCGCCGCCGACGGCAGCCTCGAGCGAGTGATCTCCAGCGCCGAGGACATCACGGCGCTCAAAGAACGCAAGCGTCGCCTCGAGCGCCGGAAGAGCGAACTCGAGACGGAGTTGAGCGAGATCTTCGGCCGCATCTCGGACGGCTTCTACGCGCTCGACGACGAGTTCCGGTTCACGCACGTCAACGAGACCGCCGAACGGCTATTGGGGCGGTCGCGTGCGGAACTGCTCGGGACCACGCTGTGGGACGTTTATCCCGACGCCACGAATTCGGATCTCGAGGAACGGTACGAGGAGGCGCTGGCCACGCAGGAACCGGTCTCGTTCGAGCGCTACTCCGAACCGCTGGGGGTCTGGGCGCGGGTACAGGTCTACCCCTCCGAGACGGGGCTGTCGATCTACTTCCGGGATATCACCGAGGAGAAAGCCCGCGAGCGGGAACTGACGACCTACGAGACGATCGTCGAGACGATCGAAGACGGGATCTACGTCCTCGACGAGGACGGACGGTTCACGACGGTCAACGACGCCTACGCCGAGCTGACCGGCTACGATCGCGACGAACTGATCGGGGCGCACGCCTCGCTCGTCGTCGACGAATCGGTCATGGACCTCGCCGAGGAGATCGTCACCAACGGGAGCAACGTCCCGACGGTCGATGCCGAACTCGAGACGAAGCACGGCGATCGCGTCCCGATCGAAGCGACCGTCACCTCGCTCACCGCGGTCGACTCCGATCGCGAACGGGTCGGCGTCGTCCGGGACGTCACCGAGCGCAAGGAACGCCAGCGAAAACTCGAGGCGAGCGAACAGCGCTACCGGACCCTCGCGGAGAACTTCCCGAACGGAACCGTCGGCCTGTACGACGACGACCTGCGGTACACGGCCGTCGGCGGGCAACTGCTCGACGATCTCGGGATCGATCGCATCGACGTGATCGGCCAGACGGTCTCCGACCGGTATCCCGAACCGGTCCTGGAGGAAATCGAACCCCACTTCGAGGCCGCACTCGAGGGCGAGGAGCGCTCGTTCGATCTGCGCTACCACGGCCGAGAGCTGTTGGCCCACACGCTCCCCGTCCACACCGACGGCACCGTTCGACGGGGGATGCTCGTCGTCCAAGATATCACCGAGCGCAAGGCCTACGAGCGGAAACTCGAGGAGTCGAACGAACGCTTAGAACAGTTCGCCTACGCCGCCAGCCACGACCTCCAGGAGCCCCTGCGGATGATCACGAGCTACCTCCAGTTGATCGAGAGCCGCTACGCCAACGAGCTCGATTCGGACGCCGAGGAGTTCATCGCGTACGCGGTCGACGGCGCCGACCGGATGCGCGAGATGATCGACGGGTTACTCGAGTACTCCCGGGTGGAGACGCGCGGCGACCCGTTCGAGCCGGTCGACCTGGAGGCGGTCCTCGCGGACGTGCGCCGGGACCTCGAACTGCAGATCGACGAGAGCGACGCCGAGATCGCGGCCGAGTCGCTCCCCCGGGTCCGCGGCGACAGGAGTCAGCTCCGACAGGTGTTCCAGAACCTGCTCGCCAACGCGATCGAGTACAGCGACGAGCCGCCGCGCGTGACCATCTCGGCCGAGCGCGACGGGGGGCGGTGCACCCTCTCGGTCAGCGACGAGGGGATCGGCATCGATCCGGACGACGCCGATCGGGTCTTCGATATCTTCCAGCGACTCCACAGTCACGAGGAACACGACGGCACCGGAATCGGCCTCGCGCTCTGCCAGCGGATCGTCGAACGCCACGGCGGCGAGATCTGGGTGGACTCCGAATCCGGTGAAGGGGCGACGTTCTCGATGACGCTGCCGGTCGTCGAGGAGTGAGCGGTTCGAGTCGCGCTGTCGGTCTCTTCCTCGGACGGGATGCTTGTACCGGTCAGTGGTCAGCGCGGCAGCGCTACCGGCCATCGTTCCGTTCTCCGGCGGCGTGACGACTCGCGAGAGACGGATCACGAGATAATTTCGATCAACTGCGGACGGGAGCGATGGTGCGGGAATCGTCTCAGGAAGCGAAACCACTCCATAATAAGGTTCAATCAAGCGTATTCAGTCTCGAATACTTGAAATTCACGCGAACGTTTAATAATGTCTACCACACGTGATTCACCATGTCCACCGACCAGGCAGGCCTGTCACTACGGTTCCGAGCGGGGAGATTCGAAGAACAGTTACTCTACCTGATCCTGATCCTCCAACTGACCCTGGGGGCGATGCTGGTCGTGATCACGGTGGGGTGGCTGTTCTTTTCGCTCAACCACCTCTCGCTTTCGGCACAGTCGGTCCTCTACCTCTTCGGGGTGATTCCGATACTGATCGGGTTAGCGGCACCCCTCTATTTTCTCACCTACCTGTACGAATGAGATCCGCCCCAGCGTGAGCGCCGGGTTTCGACGGACGTGGTGGTCTGGAAGTGGTGGTGTGTCGGGCGCCCGTCGGTGAGCCGGCCGTCCGCGTCGGTTCGAGTCATTCGATCGCGGTACTCGAGCGGTGGGCACTCGAGTCAGTCAGTCGAGTCGCGGGTTCTCGAGCGCGACGGGCCAGAGGTGACAGCCACAGGGGTGGGCCGTTCCCTCGGTCGGCCCGCGGACGGTCACGCTCGTGACCGGGTTGCCACAGGTGGGACACTCGGGCAACGGGGATGGCTCCTCCGTCGTCTGTGCGGGGGTATCGCTCATCGTCTCCCCTGCGTGCGGTGGGGTGCTCGAGGCGGACGATTCGTCGGTCGTGCGGGACGTTTATATCCCGTCGAGATAAACGTAATCATGGCTTCAACCCGTCGTGGGGTTGGAAGCCACGTCTCGGGTGTCTCAGCACCCGGGGCATTTCAGCGCCTGCCCCCGGCGACTGGTGTGGAGAGCGGCTTCCGTTCTAATTGTTGATCTGTTACGCCTTATATCTACTGCTAATTTTCGGGAAGGAGATGGTGGGCTCGAGGACCAGAGTTTCCGGCAGTTCTATTCGGTCAGAGTTCGCCCGGATATCACGGTAAGTACAGGGAACCGATGTCACGCAATGGATTGTGATCTACTGAGGGTTTTCCACGGACAGGATACAGAATATCTGGGTGCGTCGGACACGGTGAAAACGTACTCGGTAAGGCGAGGATTCCGAGACGTTGTTCAGTGATCTCGTCCTCATTTGCCCGACCCGGGGTCCCCTTACTCAGACGGTTCGTTCACGCTGGTCGATTCGTCGACGCCGGCCTTCCGGCGCAGCCACTCGAGGCCGAGCGCCCCGCCGAGAAGTCCGGCACCGGTCGTGAAGCCGGGCACGTTGTCGGCGTCAGTGTCGTTCTCGGTGTCCGTCTCGTTTCCAGCGTTCGTCTCGTTTCCAGCGTCCCCATTTCCGGCGTTTCCGTTCCCGACATCGCCGTCATCGTCATCGACAGACTCTCCGTCGTCGCCACTGGATCCGCCGTCGTCGCTACCGGATCCGCCATCGTCGCTGTCACCTTCCCCCGTGTCGCTGTCGTCCTCGTCATCCTGCTGATCGTCTTGCTCGTCGGATCCGTCTTGCTCGTCGTTTCCTCCGTCCGTGTCGTCGTTCTCGTCACTCTCGTCGGGCTGGTCGTCCGTGTCGGTTTCTTCGCGAAGCGCCACGAGATCGCCGTCGTGGTCGACGTAGATCGTCTCGCCGCTAATCGCACGGATCGATCCGATCGGCGCATCGTCCGTCGAGAGCACCCACTTCTCGGACCCGTCGTACTTGTTCAGGGCGACGAGGTGTTCGTCGTAGTCCCGCCACTCGGGATTTGGGGGGCCCCCGTTCCGAGTGAGATACGCGAACACGGTTTCTCCGCTGATGACGGCTTGCCCGTAGGTGTACAGAACGTCGAGACTCCAACTGTATTCGTCACCGCGGATCGAACCGCCGCCGTACCCGTGGTCGCTGCCGCCGCCGCCGTAGATTTCCTCGCCGAACGCTATTTCGCGGAACCCGTAACCTACGGCTACAAACTCGCCTGTCTGGGCATCACGCAACGGCCACTCCGCGGAGCCATCGGCGGCGTAAGCGACCGCTTCCGACGTCGCGTAGACGGTATCGGGTTGGGAGTCGATAGTTCCTTTTTGCCAGACTTCGGCACCGGTCTCGGGATCGAGAGCGATCAGACCGGCGCCCGTGACGCTGTAGATCACACCGTTTGCCGCGGCGGGCGCCGAAAAGAACTCGTACTCGTCATCGTCGTCACTGCCGACAGATTCTTTCTTCCACCGAACCGAGCCGTCGTCGGCCTCGAGCGCGTACAGCGTCCCGTCGGCGACGGCGTACACGCCGCCGTAGGCGACCGTCTGCCAGACGATCTCCTCCTCGGGATCGAACTCGGTTTCCCAGCGAACGCTCCCGTCGGACCGGTCGAGCGCGATAACCTCGTTCCCACTGAGATAGACGGTCTCGCCGGCGACCGACGGCTCTTCCGCGTCGATATCCGTATTCTCCCAGCGGACGGTGCCGTCCGTCGCATCGAGGGCGACGACGCCGTCGTCGGTCGGCGTGTAGACCGTCCCGTCGGCGACGGCGACGGAACCCGCGCCCGCACCCGCGACTGACCACGCGGCCTCGAGTTTTCGCCCGTCGAACTCGTGGCCGTCCGCGATGTATCTGGCGTGACCGGGGTCGCCTCGGTGTGACGGCCAGTCCTCGTTCGGTCCCGGATCGCGATCCGGATCCGGAAGTCCGTCAACGTCTGCCTCGGAGGCTCCGGCCCCCACCGAAGCGAGTCCGGTCCCGATCGACAGCGCTGCACCAGTCGCCAGCACAGATCGTCGTTTCCACATAACGACACGACGTACGAATACCAGTCGTAACCCTATCTGCCAATTAACGTAACTTCTTAGCCATACAATTGTTTCAAACAATATCTGTCATAGCCCTATCTGGTAGTTAATGCGACTTTTTAGCTGTGCAAGTGTCTCGAACTCTCCCGCGGTCAGGACTCTCGTGCAGGTTTCCAGTACGATCTCCACCATCCGATACGCACATGCGGGTTACGAATGACCGTTCCTCGCCGCGGACTATATTGGGGGACGCACTGCAGTACATGCAGGGGACTCGAATAACGGATAGTTCAGGGAAATAACGGATCAGTAGGTCTACCCAGCGTAAGTCTCCGTATCGGCCAGTCCCATTTTTCGCTAGTGCGGCGCGCGTTCTGCGCGCCGCGCAATTACCTTGTCCCCTACCCACACACAAAGCCAACAGCTATATAACCGATCACCCATTCGTCCCAGCAAAGCGGTGCACGACGTGATTTCGATACTTACCCGATCGAATCGGCTGCTCCTCGCCGTATCGTTCGCCTGCTTCGCCATTGCCGGCCTTCTCAGCAGTACCGTCGACACGCTCGTGCCGACACTCGGGGCGACCGCCGTCGCCATCACCGGCGTCTACTGTATCGCCCGCTACGCCACCCGCGTCTCCCGCCGAACGCTCGCCAACCTCGCCATCGCGTTCTGGGTCGCCTTTCTCACCATCGCCAGCGTCCACGCAATCGGCCTCGAGACCGTCGGCGCGACCGTCCCCGGCAACGCGTCGACGCACGTCCACTCGCTGACCGCGGTCACCTGGGGCACGCTGCTCACCGCCGTCGCGGCGACGGTCTTCCTCGGGTTCCGCGAGTACGGCGCGACCTCCAGTGCCGATGCCCCCGAAGAGCAGATTCTCGAGAACGAATCCGACTACTCGACGCGGTAACGGTCGGGAGCTGTTCCCGGAGCGATTTTTGGACCTCGAGCGTCCCGTTCGGTTTCTCGTCGCCGTTCGTAGCGATCGAGCGTGCTGCTCACACTGGCAGCGATGAGTGCCACGTCCTCCCCAGCCGATTTCTGCTCACGGGTGCGAAGCACCCGTTTGCATGGTTCGCGGGACCGGAGGTCCCGCGCTAACGCTCATTCGTTCATCCCTCGCTGACAGCGACGCGCTCTCGCAGTCCTCACGGCGCTGGCCGGGCTGTGTGCCTATCGTCTCGCAGGCGCGCTTCGGGGACGCGAGCAGGGCCTCTCGAGATCCCGAAACCGGAGACCGCTCCCCAGAGCCGCTCTCAGCGAACTCGATAGCTCGCCGCGATCCCCTCACCGAGCGGGAGCACGATCGTCTCGAAGTCGGGATCGTCGGTCACGCGCTCGAGGTAGTCCGCGATCCCCTGCGTGTGGTCGTTGACTTCGTCCGGCTCTCGGCCCTGCTCGCGGGGTGTTCCTCCCCGTTCGCTGCTCCGAGACCCGTGCTTCGCACGCGTCTCGCTCTCCACGATCGCCAGCAGCGTCTCGAACTCGATGCTGCTCGAGGTGAGCGCGTTGTCCGCGATCACGACGCCACCGACGGGAACCTTCGAGCGGACGGCCTCGAGCGCGTCGGCGTAGCGGTGTTTCTGGTGGTCGATCAGTACCACGTCGAACGGGCCGTCGTACGCCTCGACGGTCTCCATCGCGTCGCCCAGTTCGTACCGAGCGAGGTCGTCGTACCCGCCCGCGTCCATGTACTCGCGAGCTAACTCGAGTTCGTCCTCGTCGACCTCCGTGAGGACGATTTCGCCGTCGGTCGGCAGCGCTTCGGCCATCCAGTACGCCGAGTAGCCGTAGCCGGAGCCGAACTCGAAGATCCGCTCGGCGTCGGCCATCCGAGCGACGAACCGCAGGAATGCGCCGACCTCGGGACCGACGTGGGGGAACCCTTCCCGTTCGGCGTAGTCGTCCATCTCGCGCAGGGTCTCGTCGGGTTCGGGTCCGACCGCGCGAACGAAGCGAGCGATCTCGTCCGATAGAACGTCGACCATACGGACCCCTACGACGGCGAACACATCAAAGGCGCCGTTCGGCCGACGTCAATCCGGTACGGAACGGTACGCAACCCTCGAAGCCAGTGGCCTTTTTACGATCCGCTGCCCACTCGAGACCGAGAACCAGTGACCCTCACGACGGCCCTCGCAGGAGTGATCTTCGGACTCGCCCTCGCCGCACCGCCGGGACCGATGAACGCCATCATCGCCGAGGAAAGCGTCGTCCGCGGCTGGACGGCCGGCTTCCGGGCCGGGCTGGGCGCGATGTCGGCCGACGTGCTCTTCTTCGTGCTCACGCTCGCCGGCGCGGTCGCGATCATCGATCGGTTCCCGGCGGCCCGGCCGCTCCTCTATCTCGTCGGCGGCCTCCTCATGCTGTACTTTGCCGTCGACGCGGTCGAGGAGGCCAGAACCGCGGCCACCTTCACCGCCGACGGGGACCGCGGCGTCTCGAAGGGGTTCCAGAAGACGTTCGCGCTCTCGCTCACCAACCCCTACCAGATCGGCTTCTGGCTCACCGTCGGCGTCGGCCTGCTCGAGTCCGGCACGCTCGACGTGCTCTCCCACGTCCCGGGTGCCGGCGCGGCGCTCGAGGGTGCGCTGACCGTCCAGACCGGCTCGCCGTCGCTGCTCGTCGGCTTCTTCGCCGGCATCGCGATCTGGATCGCCGTCTACCCCGCGACGCTGGTCGCAGCGGGCCGGCGCGTCGACGCCTTCGCGCCGATCATCGCCGCGCTGAGTGCCGTCGTCCTGGTCGGATTCGGATTCCTCTTTCTCGCGATCGGTGCGCTTCGCATCGTCTGAGGGCGAGCGCGCCGACCCCCGCCGTCGTCGGGGTCCGTATGGTCGACCGCGGCTCAGGACCGATCGGCCTGATCGTCCGACTCCGCACGGTCGCCGACACCGTCCGAGTCACCAGCACCGTCGGTGTCCGTCGTCACGTCGTCGGTATCGCCGTCTTCCGCTACCGCGTCGTCGGTACCGTCCGTGTCCCTCACTGCGTCGTCAGTGTCGTCGGCGCCCCTCGTCGCGTCGTCCCATCCCGACCACGGTCTCGAGTCGGCGTCGCTCGAGTCCGCACCCGACCCCGCCGAACCGTCCCGGTCGGACTCCTCGGTCCGGTCGTCCAGTTCGTCCCAGACGGCCGGCCCCTCCCACGTCGGTTCCTCCCCGATCGGGTCGCGTCGCTCGCTCGAGACGGTCCCACCGGGGCGAGCATCTCGTTCGGCGTCGGCCGAATGCCGCCAGTCGATCGTCTCGCGAGGCTCCCGGCCGGCCGATCGATCGGCAGTCGTCGCTGTCCCCCCGTCGGATCGAACCGCCGTGCGCTGCTCCGGGATCAGGTCGAGCGCGTCGTCCGTATCGCCGAGGATCAACAGCGCGTGATAGCGTACGTAGCTCCGGACGGGCGCCTCGATCACCGCGACGACGTACTGGTAGCCCAGATAGGCGAGGAGTAACAGGACGAACGCGACCCAGACGAGGCTCGGATGGATCGCTTCGAACAGCAGCGCCACGAGGACGAACGCGATGATCCCGATGAAGGTGAGGAAGAAGCCGATCATCGCGAACAGCATCCAGAATGCGAACCCGATCAGCCAGGCGATCAAGAGGTACGCGAGTATCCCACTCCAGTTCGATACCAGTACCGGGGCGAACCGCCGCCAAGCAGCGATCGGCCCGCACGCCTCCCGGAGCATGATCGGAACCACGAACGCCGTCGTGAGCGTGTAGACTCCCCACCAGCCGACGGCGATGCCGATCGAGGAGAGCACCACGAGGGCGAGTTGCTCGTCCGACAGGTTGGCTACGTCACTGACGTCGCCGCCCACGAACACAGCCGCAACGGGAATCGCGATCGCGGCGATCAGTCCGATCCACAGCACGACCCGAAACGCCAGCAGCCACAGGGCGCGGCCGAGGTTCGCGCGACCGTACCGCCGGAGGTGGATCGCTTCGGACCGGAGCGACTCGACGAAGACGAACTCGAGGAGCGCAGCGAGATACCTGAACCCGCCGTAGACCGCGAGGACGACGAGGAGCACCAGCGCGACGACCCATCGGACGTCGGAGTCGTCGACCTCCTCTGCGACCGCATCCATCGGCACGTTGAAGAACTGCGTCGAGATACTGAGTCCGCCGAGGAAGAGGACGACGAGCGCGAGTTTGAGCCAACCGACGTATCCGAGGGCGCCGAGATAGCGTTTCGTAATCGAGGACGCATCGCGCAGGGTGCCGATCGCATACATATTGTATATTTAACCATATTCGACTATCAAATAGATGCTGATACGTTTCGCGCGATTCGACGTCCGGCACTCGCCGCAGTCTCACCGTCGAAATCTCTCAACCCGTGCGGACGCAGGTCTGGCACGCGGCCGTCGTGGCGGATGCGAGGAGCAGACGGAGTACTCAGCGGGTCGCTACGCGGCGCTACCGACGGTGCCGTCGACGAAGAGACGCGGCCGCACCGACGCGGGCTCCGGGACGGCTATCCCATCGCAGCGATCTCGTCCTCGAGCCACTCGCTGAACCACTTCACGCGCTTGAGTCGCTGGTGGGCGATGCTCTCGGCGGTGTCGCTCCGGACGCGCGAGGCGGCGTCGTAGCCCCGCTCCAGGACGCGCTCGACCATCTCGTCGGAATCCATGTGCGTGCGGGCCTCGTAGCCCATCCGCAACAGCATGAGGGCGGTGCCGTTCGCGCCGACCTTGTCGAGCAGATCCGCCTCGATGAGACACTGCGTCTCGAGTGCGAGGTCGGTCAACTCGCCCTGGTAGGAGTGGTGTTCGATCGCGCGACACACCTGTTCGATGAACGACTCGGGGTACTCCGCGCGGGACTCGAGGTACTCGCGGGCGACGCGAGCGCCGGCCTCGGCGTGGAGTTCCTGGTCGGTCTCGAGTTTGGCGACGTCGTGGAAGAGGGCGGCGACGCGGGTGACGTCGGGGTCCGCACCCTCTTCCTGTGCGATCTCCACGGCGAGTTCGACCACGTTGAGGATGTGGTTGTGCCGGTACTCCGCGGAGTGCCACGGATACCAGCGCATGCGGCCGCCTTCCTCCTCTTTCTCGACGCTGGCCGAGAGGTACTCGAAGACGAAGCCTTTCATCGCTTCGAACTCGGCGTCGGTCACCCTGGTCTCTTTTATTTCGACGCCCACGAGAGATCCCTCCGCAGTAAACGAACGATAGTCATTAGCGGAATGTTAGGTCGTTTCGCTCTTTAGCCTTTGGTTCACCTCAGATCCATCCCGTCGTGAGACGGACACGAATACGGACGGGTCCGAATCCGCCGGTGTCTCTGTTGGATATTGGTCGCCCGCGTACGGGTGCCGGTCACTGGTCGGTAATCGAGTTATCGAAGGGACAGGGTCGATCCCAGTCAGTTCGAACGAGATTTCGAACGCGGCCGTTCCACGGGCCGCGTTCCGGCGAAATATGCACGAACTTCCGTTAAAGTCAAACAGGCGGCTGGGGAAGTGGGTGGTATGAGCAGCGAACAGGAACAGGAGTCGATTCGGTGTCTCGTCGCCAAGGTCGGTCTCGACGGTCACGATCGGGGTGCACACGTCATCGCGCGGGCGTTCCGTGACGCCGGCTTCGAGGTCATCTACTCCGGACTGCACAAGGCACCCGAAGAGATCGTTCAGGCGGCCGTCCAGGAGGACGTCGACGTTCTGGGCATCTCCATTCTCTCCGGGGCGCACGACACGCTCGTTCCGAAGATCATGGAGGGCTTAGGGGAGTACGGCGCGAAGGAGGACACGCTCGTCTTAGCCGGTGGCGTCATCCCCGACGAGGATCGCGCCGAACTCAAAGCACAGGGCGTCTCGGCGGTCTTCGGCCCCGGAACGTCGATCGAAGAGACCATCGAGTTCGTCCGCGAGAACGCCCCCGAGCGATGAGCGCGGACGAGACGCTACTCGAGGACCTGCTCGCGGGCGAACATCGCGCGCTGGCTCGAGTCATCTCGAAGATCGAGAACCGCTCGCCGGGCTACCGGGACCTCGTCTCGGAACTGTACGCCCACACCGGCGAGGCCGACGTCATCGGCATCACGGGCAGCCCCGGTGCGGGGAAGTCGACGCTGGTCGACAAACTCGCGGAGACTTACCGCGACCGCGGCGAGACGGTCGGCGTCATCGCGATCGACCCCTCCTCGCCGTTCACCGGCGGCGCCGTCCTCGGAGACCGCATCCGGATGGCCGCTACCGTGGGCGATATGGACGTCTTCGTCCGCTCGATGAGCGCCCGCGGCACGCTCGGCGGCCTCTCCACGGCCACAGCGGACGCGGTCAAGGCGATGGACGCCTTCGGGAAGGACAAGATCATCATCGAGACCGTCGGCGCCGGCCAGAACGAGATCGATATCGTCCGGACCGCGGACACCGTCGCCGTCCTCGTCCCGCCAGGGTCCGGCGACGAGATCCAGACCCTGAAGGCCGGCATCCTCGAGATCGCGGATATCTTCGTGGTCAACAAGGCCGACCGCGACGGTGCCGATCGGACCGTCCAGGAGCTCCGAGATATGATTCAACTCGGCGACGATGGTGGACTCGGCAGCGGCGACGGCGGCCACCACAGCCAGGACGTCATCGACGCCCACGACGACTGGGACGGCGAGATAGACGAGAGCGAAGACGACGCGGGCTGGACGACCCCCATCGTCGAGACCGTCGCGACGAACGGGACCGGCGTCGGGACGCTCATCGACGAGTTCGGAAACCACCGAACCTACCTCGTCGACTCCGGCGAGCACGCCGAACAGGTCCGCGAGCGCTACGCCGAGGAGATCCGGACCCTCCTGCGCGAGGACGTCCACGCGATGCTCGAGGACGGACTCGCCGAGAGCGGCGGGATCGAGACGCTCGCGGAGTCCGTCCGGGAGGGGGAGACCGATCCGTACTCGATCGCCGGCGAGTTACTTGAGCCGGTCGAAACCTGTCTCGAGGAACTCGAAACCGGCGGCGAAGACGGGTAGTTGGCGGTCGCGGCGACCCGGTCGTCCGGGAGCCACTGCGGACGAACCCGCACAGATTGTGAACGCCGACCGCAGGCCTAAGGCCGTCGACGGCATACGGCCCACCATGAAACTCCGCACAGCCCTCGGTGCAGCGGTCGGAACCGTCGGCGCAGCCGTTCTCGGCAATCGACTCCTCAAAAAGCGAGCCGGCGACCTCGAGAACCCGCTCGTCGGGATCGAGCGGACGTATCGCTGGCGCGGGATCGAGACGAAGTACACCGTCGCCGGCGATCCCAACGACCCGGACATGCTCCTCTGTCACGGGATCCACGCGGGCGCGAGCAGCCGCGAGTTCGAGCCGATCGTCGAGCGACTGGCCGAGGACTACCACGTGATCGCGGTCGACCTCCCCGGGTTCGGCCGTTCGAATCGGCCGCCGCTGATCTACTCCGGGACCCTCTACGCCGAGTTCATCCGCGACTTCACGGCCGACGTCGCCGACGAGCCGACCGTCGTCGCCTCCTCGCTGACCGGCTCGTTCGCCGCCGAGGCCGCCCAGGAGAGCGAGTTCGACCAGCTCGTCCTCATCTGCCCGACCGACGAGACGACCGACGAACGCCCCTGGGTGCGGACCCTCGTTCGAACGCCGATCGTCGGCACGACGCTGTTCAACCTGCTCGCCAGCAAGCCCGGGATCCGCTACTTCTACGATCGGGACGGCTACTACGACAGTGATCGGATCGACGACGCCGAGCTCGAGTACGCCTGGCGGAGCGCCCACCAGCCCGGCGCTCGCTACGCCCCCGCCTCCTTTAGCTCGGGGACCCTCGACCCCGAGTTCGATCTCGCGACGGAACTGGCGGCGCTCGAGACGCCCACCACGCTCGTCTGGGGTCGCGACGCCGAACTCGTCCCGCTTCGGGAGGGCCGAGACCTCGCCGATGCCGCGGATCTCGAACTCGTCGTCATCGATTACGCGACGCAGCTTCCCCACGCCGAACACCCCGACAAGTTCGTCGAGTATCTGAGCGCGGAGTTGCCACACGTCGACGCCGATCTCGAGGAGTAGCGACTCGAGACGAAAAGCCGGCTTTTCTGTACCCCTCACCGTTCAGTACAAGTGAAACACGTATCGTTCAGTACAGGTGAAGGCGTTACCGGAGGTGGTGCCTACTTCTCCAATTGCTGTCAGGATTTGTACACAGAATACAGGGGAGAAACGTTGATCAGTCGAAATCGGTTCCGCTGACAATGGACTTATTCTGTATCGTTTTCCAGAGTTTCTTTGATGCGCTTGAGGTCTGTTCGCCACCGGCGTTTCATCCGACGGGCCATGATCGGTTCCATGATCCGGGCAAATCCCGGTAACACTACGCGATACGACCGAGTCAATCGAGTACCGTTTCGAGTGGGTTCGAACCGATATGTCCCCCGAAACGTTCCCGGTCCCTCCACCGATTCGAACGTGTAGTGTCGGCCCGGTTCGACTTCAATCGCTTCAATAATCGTCTCGCTCTGGACACCAAAGTCGGTTTGTTTGATTCGGCGTCGTTGTCCCTCGGCGACACTAGAAGGCCCGGAACCGGAAATGACGCTGGTTTCGTCCGCCCACGGCATCCATCTTGGCGCATTAGACACGTCGCTAACGAACGTATACACCGTCTCGACTGGTCGTTCTATTACAATTGAATGCTCACATTGAATCGGCATAATCACAATATCGGGAAGGGCCGCTACTCGTGATAACGTACCACTTGGGATTCAATGGTATCCCTATCAATGTTCCCTGAGCTATCCGAAAGCGAACCCGCGAACGAACTGTATTTGCTCTTCGAATAGTATTCGGGAACCGTGAGTCACCAAGTATGGGACTCACTCGTCAAACGATGGTGGGCCGAGGAGTTCGAGTTCGTACGTCTCCAGCACTTGGTTGAGCCGTTCGAGTTGCTCTTCTGTCGGATGTGGGTTGGGAAGCGTCAGGTCGTTTGCTGGGTCTCCCACTGCCTCGAAGAACGATTCACCACCGGCGTTTCGGACAACGAGATACCGGCTGTCATCCTCGTCAACGCGGAACGCATGGGGCGCACCTCGTGGTCCGAACGCGACATCACCGGCTCCGACGGTGAACGTCTCCCCATCGACGTGGACCGAGAGTTGGCCGTCGATCACGAACCAGAGTTCGTCTTCTGTGTGGTGTACGTGAAGCGGCGTCACCATCCCCGCGTTGGCGCGTTGCTCGATGAGGCCGTAGGCACCGCCGGTCTCCTCGCCAGTTGCCTTGATAAACGTGAGACCGCCGAACATATTGAAGCGATCTCCCTCGTCTCGGCGTCGAACGAACGGGTCTACTCGCTGCTCGTCACGTACTGAATCTGATTGAGCCATCAAGTGTGGTAGGACTTACCAAGAGATAAAGAGTTGCTCTGTCAATATATCTACTCACGAGTTCCGTGATATCGATTTGGTATTGAATAGTGACAAACACTTCAATGGTATGTTCACACACGTAGTTACCGTTCAAGACAGGTGATATACTGAGCGGAGTGTCTCGCTGAGAGTGACTGCCAAACTCGTCCTCAACTTCTCGTCTGTCCCGCCTTAGTCGCACCTCGCAGAAGAAATGGTCGAGTGAAGAGTGGATCAGCCGGGGTTACTCATAGGTCGAGTCCGCCGTTGATGTCGATAACTTCACCGGTAATGTAGCCCGATTCCTCACTGCTAAGGTAGCGAACAAGCCCTGCAATCTCGCTCACGTTAGCGAACCGGTCAAGTGGGATGTCCGCACGGATCTCGTCTTGAATCTCGTCCGGAATCGCTTCAACCATCTCCGTCACTGTGAAGCCGGGCGCGATGCAGTTCGCCGTTGCTCCCGCGTCTGCCAACTCGAGGGCAAGCGAGCGTGTGAAGCCGAACAGTCCACTTTTCGCGGCCGCATAATTCGCCTGGCCGACGTTCCCCTGTTTGCCGATCACGCTCGAGATGTTGATCACTCGTCCATCCTCAACGGACGTAAAATCGTCGTAGAACGCCTTGGTACAATTGAACGCCCCGTGCAGGGAAACGTCGATCACTCGATGCCAGTCGTCGTGATCCATATTGGCGAGCGTGCGATCACAGGTGATCCCGGCATTATTGACGAGGACGTTGATCGGACCAACCGAGTCCTGGACCGTCTCGCGCAGTGCGTTGACCTCGTTACGATCCGTGACATCGGCCTGGACCGGATGGGCCATCCCCTCGGTATCAGCTTCCGTAATTGCGTCAACGACCTCATGGGCGGCAGCCTCCGACGACCGATAGTTGACGATGACAGTCGCACCGTGACGGCCCAGTTCACTGGCGATGCCGCGTCCAATGCCACGCGATGCACCGGTGACGAGACATGTCCGACCTGCAAGCGGCTGACGAGCCGGTAGATCCAGCTCGGCCGGCCGTTCACGTTGCTCCCCCCTCATTGCTCTGCCTCCAGTCGCGGCGGGTGATCGGTCTGACCATCGTGTGAACTTTTTTCACCCCCCTCTGTTTCGATTGCAGAGAGCCAGTCATCGACCGTATACGTCCGTGCGGTGTCCGTATGCAACTGGTCTGTACAGGGGACGACCCCGCGGAGAGAGGCTGTCTCCATGTCTGCGTCAGTGGGCTCATCCTCGTACAGTGCTAGCGCTACGATCGGAACTCGTACTCGCTCACGTGATTCGTTGGCGCCAATTCCGAGTGGTGACGGTGGAACCTCCTGCCGACGGAAGGCTGGATCGAGCGTCACGTCGTGTTGGTCGGCCCAGCGTTCAAACTCGGTCACAAGTCCATGACGTGTCGGTTCATGTGTGTCGGCTGATTTACTGACCGCATAGTGCTCCGGCGGCCACGGTCTGATTCGACAATTGCTGATCTGTCCACGGTCACAGAGTTGCTGCAGTCGTTCGACGACAGCAGTTATCATCTCGGCAGTAGCTCCTGTAACGGTGGACCGTACATAACAGTCAACCCGAAGGTCGCTCTGTCTGGTAGTGGGGACGACCGAAGATTCGGCGAGTTTACCGGTTGACATACCCATCCTCCGTCCGGCGGACAAGATCCATCTCAACGAGTGACTCAAGTACGGCGAGGAGCGTGAGTTTCGGCAGTTCCAGACGCTGCTGGAGGTCAGTCGCTGTCGCTTCCTCCATAATGAGAAGGGACAGGTAGACCAGTTTGGCCTGTGGTGATGCGAGTTTACTCGGTACCGCTATCGGCTGTTCGTTCGTGGACATCATAGGCAAATGCCAGACATGATTATATAAATTCAGAGGTTATAAACGGACGACAAGTTTACTCCAAAAACAGCAAAGGAGATAGGTATTATTCGGTAATATCAAATGAATATAAACTAGTTAAGGTGGTGAACGGATTACTGACAATAATCTGTATAGATGGATCCCCGTTTCAGGATGTGCGTTTCCAATGAAGCAGAAGGGAGAGCAGCCATCTACTGCGCTGGCTGTATCTGAATCCAGCTGAAATGATGTCCACGAGTGACCGCTGTTTAGCGGCCAGCCGTGCGCGGTATATCCTGATTCCGATCTGGACAAACCGCATTCCGATACATGTAGTTACCGGACAAAGTTGTACGCCCAACATGGTTAGGCATATGCCTCGGTCAGCTATCGCAGAATTGATCTCAGTTGTTGCAACGTATCAACGACACCCAGTCAGAAAATATCCGGCCTGCTGTTC
The DNA here is from genome assembly GCF_051351675.1 of Natronorubrum halobium. Classification (NCBI taxonomy): domain Archaea; kingdom Methanobacteriati; phylum Methanobacteriota; class Halobacteria; order Halobacteriales; family Natrialbaceae; genus Natronorubrum; species Natronorubrum halobium. The sequence goes on along the minus strand of NZ_CP195595.1, from coordinate 2,001,637 downwards.
AGTTCGCAGAAGTAGCGAACGGCTATTTCACTCTGAAAGAGGGGACGGGAGTGGTGGGAGTAGACGAAGGGATCCGCCTAAACCGGACTAAAGCTGAGCACGCGCTCGCCAGTCGTCTCCGAGACAGTGATCTCGGGTTCGACCTCGAGTCCGTTCTCGATCGCCTCGAGATCGATCCCGACGATCTGTCCGGTGATCCGGACCGGCCCGAAGTCGACGACGGCCGTCGCGTACGGCGCATCCTCCTCGAACGCCGGCGTCGGGACGTGCGTGACGGTGAACGTGGCGACCTCGCCGGATTCGGGAAGGTCGACCTCCTCGAGGTCCGTGTTCCCGCAATCGGGACAGACCCGGCGTGGCGGCAGCGAGCCGTGACCGTTCGCACACTCGAGGTAGTACGCCTCGCCGTCTTCTGCGGCGTCGATCCACTCGTCGAAGCCGGCGTCTCGCGTCTGGGATTCGTTGTCGCTCATCAGTTATCGACCTCCAGGATGTGAACGGTCGCACTGGCGACCGTGCCACCCGCGTTGTGGGCGACGGCGGTCGTCCCGCTCTCGACGAATTCGCTGTTCGGGTGGTCGCCGGCGAGGAGCGTCGTGACTTCGGCGATCTGGGACGCGCCGGTCGCGCCGACCGGGTGGCCCTTGGCCTTCAGCCCGCCGGAGAGGTTGATCGGCGTCTCGCCGTCGGCGGTCGTCCGCCCGTCGCGGGCCGCCGAGATACCTTCCCCGACGGGGAAGAGATCCAGCGATTCGATCGCGAGCACTTCGGCGATAGTGAAACAGTCGTGGACCTCCGCGAAGTCCACGTCCGAGGCATCGATGTCGGCGTCGGCGTAGGCCTGCTCGCCGGCTTCGCGAGCGGCAGGCGAGCGTGCGAGATGCTCACGGTCGTGGAGGGCCATGCGGTCGCCGCCCTGACCGGTTCCCGTGATCGAGACGGGGGCCTCGAGGCCGTGCTCGTCCGCGTACTCCTCGCTCGTGAGGACGATCGCGGCGGCGCCGTCGGAGAGCGGACAGGAGTCGTAGAGGCCGAGCGGACTGGAGACCTGCGGGGCCTCGAGCACGTCGCTGACCTCGATCGCGCTCTGGTACTGGGCCTTCTCGTTGTTCAGCGCGTTCTCGTGGTTCTTGACGGCTACGTGGGCCAGATCCTCGTGTTCGCCGCCGTACTCGGAGAAGTAGGCCTGGGCCATCAGCGCGTACGCGCCCGGGAAGGTCATCCCGGCGCGTACTTCCCAGAGGTCGTCGGCGGCGATGGCGAGCGCTTCCGTCGCGCCCGCGGTGCCGAGGTTGGTCATCCGTTCGGCGCCGCCGACGAGGATCACGTCGTCCTCGCCGTTGCGGATCCGCATGACGGCGTCTCGAACGGCCGTCCCGCTCGAGGCACACGCCGATTCGTAGCGGGTTGCGGGTGCCTGAACGCCTGCGGCTTCGGCCATCAGCGGGCCGTGGTGGCCCTGATGCTCGGACAGTTCTCCCATGAAGTTGCCGTAGAGGAGGGCATCGACGTCGTCGCGGGGAACACCACTGTCTTCGAAGGCCGTAATGCTCGCTTCCGCGAAGAGGTCTCGGCTCGTTCGCTCGGGCGCGCTCCCGAACGGGGTCAGACCGACACCTGCGACACGTACGTTACTCATGTACACGCCTCTAGCGGGTCACTCCGTTAATAGTCCGCGGTTACTCTCGCGTCCGAACGTAACAGGGACTAGTAGTTCAGTATCGATCGCTCGAGAACGGTATCGAATCGCCTGAGCCCGTACGTTTATCACCGATTCTCCGTCAGAGTGTGTATGGAAACCGCTTCCTTCGATATCGATCTTCTCACGGAACTGACCGAGACGAGCGGCGTCCCCGGCTACGAGGACCGGATTCGGGACCTCGTGATCGACGAGTTCGCGGACAGCGTCGATCGGGTCCGCACCGACGCGATGGGGAACGTCGTCGGGACGCTCGAGGGTGACTCCGACTACTCCGTCGCGATCGCGGCCCATATGGACGAGATCGGCTTCATGGTACGCCACCGCAAAGGCGACGAAGACGGGTTCGGCTTCGTCGAACTCGATCCCCTCGGCGGCTGGGACGCGCGCATTCTCAAGGCTCAGCGCGTGACGATCCACACCGACGACGGCGACCTCCCGGGCGTCATCGGCTCCCCGCCCCCACACACCCTGACCGACGAGGAACGCGAGAAGACGCCAAAAGTCGAGGACGTCGTCGTCGACGTCGGACTCCCCTACGAGGATCTCGCGGAGCGCGTCTCGGTCGGCGACCTCGTCACGATGGACCAGACCACCGAGCGCGTCGGCGAGACGGTCACCGGCAAGGCCCTGGACGACCGCGTCTGCCTGTTCGCGATGCTCGAGGCGGCCCGTCGACTCGAGGACCCCGACGTGACGATCCACTTCTGTGCGACGGTACAGGAGGAAGTCGGCTTGCGCGGCGCACGCGCCCTCGGCGTCGACGTCGATCCGGACCTCGCGATCGCCCTCGACGTCACCGTGGCGAACGACGTTCCCGGCTTCGACGCCGGCAAACACGTCACCGAACTCGGCGACGGCGCGGCGATCAAGCTCAAAGACGGGAGCGTCATCACGAACCCGAAGGTCCACAAACGACTGCAGGGAGTCGCCGAGGCGGAGGAGATCGAGTTCCAGCACGAGATCCTGCCCGCCGGCGGTACCGACACCGCTGGCTTCCAGTTCTCGAGCGGCGCGAAACCCGTCGGTGCGATCTCGATCCCGACGCGCTACCTCCACACCCCGACCGAGGCCGCCCACGTCGACGATATCTCGGCGACGATCGATCTGCTCGAGGCCTTCCTCGCAAGCGAGGACGGTGACCACGAGTACACGCTCTGAGATGGAATCCGAGGCTGAAACCGAGTGAGACAGTTGTGAAAGATCGACGCTGTAGACCGTCCGTTCCGTCTGCCCGTACCGGGAACAAAGACAGTAACGAAAATCGGATACTTTCAACAGAGCCTTTTGATATTCCTGTCTCTCCCTACGTATGACATCTTCTGACGGTCCGGATCTGGACCGGATTTCGCCGCTCGCCTGGCGGTTGCTTCGGGTGGCGGCCGGATACGAGCAACGGGCGGTCGAACGGGAAGTCGACAGCCTCATGCAGGCCCACATCTCGATGCTCGAGAGCGGAAACCGATCGCTCTCCAAACCCCGTCGACGAACGCTACTCGAACTCTACAGCGAGGAACTCACCGAAGAACAAGTCCGGGCGATCGTTCGGCACTTTTAGCGGCTGGTCGGCGACTCTCCGCAGGATGTGACTCCATGACAAGACTTAAGGATAATAATGATAATCATCGACTGTATCAATGATACACGGACGAATCAGCCAGTCTAACAAGCGAATTATCCAGTTCCTCGCTGCAGTTATCGGAACGATCGTGATCGCTGCCGCACCGTCTCCAACCGGACTCTCGGTGGCGGGCCAGTACGCGATCGCGACGATGTTCTTCGCGGGCTTTCTCTGGGTGACCGGCACGCTACCGCTGGCGGTTACCGCGCTGACGATCCCGCTCTTGTTGACCGGCACTGGTGTCTACGGCGACATGGACGTCGCACTATCGGGGTTCGCCGATCACATCATCTTTCTGTTTCTGGCGGGCTTCATGCTCGCGAACGCGATCCAGAAGTACGACATCGATCGACGGATCGCACTGTACACCATCGCCAAGATGGGCAGTTCGCCGCGGCGACTGATCCTCGCGATCATGCTCGTGACCGCCGCGTTGTCGATGTGGGTCTCGAACACCGCGACTGCCGCGATGATGACGCCCATCGCGGTCGGCGTCCTCACGCAGGTGCTCGATCGCGACGATCTCGCGTCGGTCGACGATCCGGCTCCCGACGCTCGGCCGACCGAAACGGCCGCCGACGGCGGAACCGTCGAATCGGCGCCGACGCCCGAGTTCACGAATATCCAGATCTCGATGCTGCTGGGCACCGCCTACGCCGCGAGCGTCGGCGGCGTCGGCACGATCATCGGCACGCCGCCGAACGCGATCCTCGTGGGCCAACTGAACGCTATGTTGGACTACGAAATCGGGTTCGCCGACTGGTTTCTCGTCGGCTTCCCGATCGTTGTTATCACGCTCCCGCTCATCTGGTTCCTCCTCACCTACGTCCTCTACCCGCCCGAAGTTCCGAACGTCGCCGAGGCTCGAGTGACCGCCCGAGAGGAACTCGCGGCGGAGGGCGAACTCGGTCCGCGCGGCAAGCGGGTCGCGGCGATCTTCGCCGCGACGGCCGGTCTCTGGATGATCGGCGGTCTCGGTGAGTTCTTCGAGCCGTACCTCTCAAGCGCCTGGATGACGTCGCTGTTCGGCGGCGAGGGGACGACGGTCTTCGGCGTCGATGGCCACCAAGGGCTGCTGTACTACGTGATGGTCGGCGTCGCCGCGGTGCCCGCGCTCGTGTTGGCCGACACGATGGAGTGGGACGAACTGGTCGACATCGACTGGGGAACCCTGCTGCTGTTCGGCGGCGGCATCTCGCTGGCGAACGCCCTCGCGGACACGGGCGCGACCGAGTGGATCGCCGAGACGGTCTTCGGAGGGCTCGTCGGTGCGCCCATCCTTCTCGTCATCGGTGCGGTCGTTCTGCTGGTCGTCTTCCTGACCGAGATGACGTCGAACGCCGCGACGACGAGCATCATCGTGCCCGTCCTGATCAGTCTCGGGAGCGTCTTCTCGGCGACGCTCGGCCTCACCGACTTCTCGACGGCGCTGTTCCTCGCCGTGGCCGGGACGATCGCCGCGAGCTTTGCGTTCGCGCTCCCGGTCGCGACGCCGCCGAACGCCATCGTGTTCGGGAGCGGCTACGTCGAACAGCGCCACATGCTGCGGACGGGGCTCATCCTGAACGCCATCATGACCGCGGTTCTGACCGGGATCATCTGGTTCCTGTTCACCTTCGTCTGGCCACACATGCTGTGGTGAGCGGCCCGATCTGCGGCCGTGCCTCGGAGGCGGGGCCATCGTTGGCCGCCCCCGCAATCGACACCGGACGAACCGAGTCTGAACCGGGCACCGGCCTCACTCCGCAGCCCAGCGGCTGGAAGGGATACACCGTCCAGATCCTCGCCTGGCAGGTCGCCACGAGCGGCTGTTTTTACGCTATCTACGCGGTCACGCCGTTCGTTCGGGCACGGTTCGCGTTTCGACGACGCGTCTCGGATTCGCGTTGACCGCGCCGATGCTCGGTACACGGTCTGCGTCGCGCCCGTCGGACGCCTCGTCGACCGGTACGGGGAGGCCCGAGCGCTGGTCGTCGAGCTGATCGGCCTCGGAACGACGACAGTCCTCGCGACCGTCGTTCCGTCGTACCCCACCTTGCTGGGCGTCGTCGCCGTGCTGGGTGACTTCTACGCGACGGCCATTCCTGGAACGAGCAAGGCCGTCTTCAACGCGACCGGAAGAGCGGCTCAGCGTTTCGATGGGGATCAAGCAGACGGGCGTGACCGCCGGCAGCGGTCTCAGTTCGCTGCTGGTCTCCCTCAGCGCGGTGAGCGAGCGTCGGTCCGACCTCGAGCCGATCGCGACCGCGATCGAAATCGAGCTGTTCGCCCCGTCGTTCACGGAATCTCGTGAACCGTCAGCTCGACCTCCCGACGCCGGCCCTCGATATCTGCGACGAGCCGTTCGACGACTTTCTCGGCTTCCGTCAGGAGTTTCGGCTCGACCTTTCTGACGACCCAGTCCAGCGAGACGAACCGCGGCAGCGAGAGCGTGCTCTCGTCGGCCGAGTAGGGATCGTACTGCGCCTCGAAGTAGATTCGACTCGCCGTCTCGCTCCCCTCGGGAGCCGACTCCGGCTCCGGTTCGACGCGCCACTCGCCGCGGGCGTCGAGGTCGTTGACCAGGTGCCACTCGAGGGAGTCAGGCGCCGAGATAGCGGTCACCTTCGAGCGCGCCGTGTAGCTGAGTTTCCACCAGCCCAGTTCGAGGTCGTAGACGGAGCCGACGTCACCGTCTCCGTGTACGCGGACCGCTTTCAGGTGCTCGGAGTAGCGCGGATAGTTCGTGAACGCTCGCACGTACGGAAAGACCTCCTCTGGCGAGCGATAGGCGACGGTACTGAGGAGAATTCTGTCCACGGGTATCTCCGTGCTACGTCGGGACGGAAAGTAAGAATTGTCATCGTTTCGGTCGACTCGAGGCGGATTCCGACCGAGATAGGCCCGCATCCGGGTCACGGTGCGCTCGTTGAACCGGATCGGTCGCAAGTACGAACCTTCTATAGTCGCGACGGGCTACGAGGAGCCATGCGAGACGTCTGTATCGTCGGCGGGGGCGTCGCCGGCCTCGCCGCGTCGATCTTTACCGCGCGCGCCGGGCTCGACACCCTCGTCGTCGACGGCGGGGAGTCCATCCTCGCGCGCAACGCCAGCCTCGAGAACTTCCCCGGGTTCCCGAACGGGCTCGACGCCCGCCGGTACCTGCGACTGTCCCGCGAACAGGCCCGAAACGCCGGTGCCGCGTTCGAACTCGGACACGTAACGCACGTTCATCCGGTCGACGACACCGATCCCGAAGAATCCCAAGAGATCGGTGCGACGACCCGGGCGACCGATCTCGAGGACGGCTTCGTCCTCGAGACCGAGGGCGGCGAGCCGCTCGAGGCCCGGCGAGTGATCGCCGCCTCGTGGTCGAACAGCGACTACCTCGCCCCGCTGGACGTCGGCCGCAAACAGCGCGGCAACAAGCACTTCGTCGCGGTCGACGGGGCCGGACGGACGGCCGTCGACGGCATCTACGCCGCGGGTCGGATCGCCGACGAGCCCCACCAGGCAATCGTCGCGGCCGGCCACGGGGCGAAAGTCGGCCTCGCGGTTATCCACGACTCCGACGCGAACTTCTATCACGACTGGGTCGTCCCGGAGGGCTACTTCACCGAGCGCGGGATCGAGGTGCCGCCGGGCTGCGAGGAGATCGACGACGCCGAACGCCGCGAGCGCGACGAGCGCGCACGCGAAACGATTCGCGAGGCGTTCGCCGAACCGCTCGACGAGACGCCGACGATGCACCCCAGCGTCGAACGGGAGCGAGAGTGACCCCGAACGCGACGGGTGTTCGAACGCCGAGCGACGCCGAACTCGAGCGCACCGAGGTCGCGACGAGCGTGCGTTCACACTGGTTGTACTGTCCCCCGGTGAATTAACCGGGTGCGCGACGAACGCCGAACTAGCGATTTCGCAACTATGGACGGGGCGAACCGAGGGAATCGTGACCGGACGACTCTCGAGACGACCGCGGAACGGGACGCGTTCGGTGCCGCGACCCGATACGCTCGGGCGAACGACCTCTCGGTACCGGCGGAGTCGGCCTTCTTCGAGGCGCTCGAGGACGCTCGCCGAGAGATTTGCCACCGGTTCGTCCGCGGGCTCCTTCGCGGCGACCCGGAGGGCCTGCCCGACGTGCAGTTCGTGGGGCTCGAGCCGACAGCGACGGGATCGCCGGCCGTTCTGGACGACCCCGAACCGCTGTCGACCCTCGACGGCGCGCGACTGCAGTCACTCGCCGCGTCGCTTCCGGACGCGTGTCGGCAACTCGCGCTCCTTCCGCTGCCCGCCTCCGAGAGCGTCCTCCTCTCCCCGATCGCGGCCCGGCACGGCTACGACCGGTTCCGGCTGCGCGGGCCGGTTCGTCGCTGGTCCGTCGAGGGTGCGACGACGACCGTCGACCACCCCGTCGATCTCGTCCCGCTGCTCGAGCGCGAGGGCGCGTTCATCGACGCCGAGCAGGCCGACCGAATCCGCGCGGAGGTCGCCGAGAGCGTCGCCAATCTCGCGTTGGCACGGCTCGCGGCGAGCGGTCACGCGCGGGCGTGCGACGCGAATGGAAGTACCGAATCGTCACTCGCTACCGATTCGCCGCTCGAGGCCGTCGCTACCGATTCGCCGCTCGAGGCCGTCGCGACCGGGATCTCGGCCGCCGACGCCGCCGCTGCGTTCGAGCGGATCGTCACCGACGGCCACCCGTTTCACCCGAGCGGCAAGATCCGTCGCGGGATGAACGCCGCCGACGGCCTCGCGTACGCCCCCGAGTTCACCGACCGGATCGACCTCCGATTCGTCGCCGTCGACCGGGCGTACGCACTCGAGACGCAGGCGGAGACCGCTGGCGGCGACCGGCTGACCGAGCGGCTGTTCGCGACCTTCGAGGGACTCGAGGAGGCGCTCGAACGAGCGATACCGGCGGCGCGCGAGTCGGAGGCCTACGCCGTGATCCCCGTCCACCCGCTGCAGTTCCACCGGACGATTCCGGACCGCTACGCCGACCGAATCGGCGACGGTCGCGTCGCGCCGATCCCCGACTATACGCAGCCGGCGACGCCGCAGCTCAATCTCCGAACGGTGGTGCCCTACGAGACCGAGCGGACCGATACAACCGACGGAGCGCCGCCACACCTCAAACTCGCGATTCCGGTCCAGACGACGAACGTCGTTCGAACGCTGTCGCCCCACGCCGTGGCGAACGGGCCGCAGGTGACCGACGTGGTGCGAACGATCGCCGACCGCGAGTCGCTCGAGACGCTGGGGCTGCTTTCCGAACCCGCGGCGACCTGTTACTACCCGCCCGACGGTCCCCACGCGAGCGGCGACGGGTTCGACGACGCGCGGCACCTGTCGGGGCTCCTGCGGACGAATCCCGAGGCGCACCCGCTCGTCTCTGAGGGAACGTATTCCGTCGTGGCCTCGAGTCTCGTCGCCGAGTCGCCGGCGACGGGCCGCCCGCTCGTCCGTGACCTGATCGAGCGGTACGGCACGGCGATGGGGATTTCGGACGGCGAACACGCGGCGCTCGAGTTCCTCGAGCAGTACGCTGCCGTCGTCGTCCCGGATCAGCTTCGACTGCTGTGCAGCTACGGCGTCGCCCTCGAGAGCCACCTGCAGAACAGTCTTGTCGTCTTCGAGGGTGAGAGTGCGCGTCCGACGGCGACGCTCGTTCGCGACCTCGGCGGGATTCGAGTCCACGGCGGGCGACTCGAGGGGCACGGCCTCTCGATCGAGCCGTATCCGGACTCGGATCTGGACGCAGATGGTGAGCGGGATCTGTACCAGAAGCTGTACTACGCGCTCTTCCAGAACCACCTCGCGGAACTCGTCGCGACGATCAGTCACGAACTGGGCGTCGACGAGCGGGCCTGCTGGGCGCGGATCCGCGAGCAGTGTGAGCGAGGATTCGAGACGATTCGCGCCGACGCGACGGTGCCAGCGGATCGGATCCGACGCGACGAACGGGCGCTGTTCGCGGAACCGGCGACCCACAAGGCGCTGACCGCGATGCGGCTTCGCGGCAAGCGCCACGAGTACGTGACGAGCGAGGTCTCGAACCCGCTTTCTCCGACCGGACGGCAGCGGATCGACCTGCCCGAGGGGACGGAGTGATCGCCCGTATCCTTTTGCCCGATGTCCGCGTCGGTTCGGTCGATGGAGGTCGCCATCCTCACCGTCGGTGACGAAGTGCTCGCCGGGGACATCGCGAACACCAACGCACAGTGGCTCGCGACTCGACTGACCGACAGCGGCGCGACCGTCGCTGCGATTCTCACTATCCCGGACGACCGCGAACGCATCGTGGAGACGATCCGGGAGTGGAGGGACGCTTTCGACGCCGTTATCGTGACCGGCGGGCTCGGCGGCACCCACGACGACGTCACCGCCGACGCGCTCGCGGACGCCTTCGACCGCGACCTCGTCGTCGACGAATCCGTCCGACAGGACGTCCACGAGACCGTCGCGGACTACCGAGACCTGGATCCCGAGACGGTCACGCCCGAGGAACTGGATTTCGATGTCGACGCCTGGGCGGCGCTGCCCGACGGCAGTCGGCCGCTGCTCAATCCGGAGGGGCTCTGTCCCGGCTGCGTGCTCGAGACCGTGTACGCGTTCCCGGGCGTCCCCGCGGAGATGCGGGCGCTGTTCGAGGGGGTCGCTGCGGAGTTCAGCGGCGACGCGACCGCGAGGGTAGTCTACACCCCACAGCCGGAGGGGTCGATGGTCGACGCGATCGCCGACGTCCGCGACCGATTCGACGTGACGATCGGCAGCTATCCGGACACGGCGGGACGAAACCGACTGAAGGTGACCGGCACCGATCCCGAAACCGTCGACGCGGCCGTCGAGTGGCTCTCCGAACGGGTCGAACTGGTCGCGGACGAGTAGCGCGTTCGCCGTAGAAAGGCCACCCGGAGCGTCGACGACATCGGACGCTCCGGTCGGCGCGAATTCGGACGATGCCTCGCTACGCTTAACATACCCGAAAGAGAACACCAAACGAATGCTCGAGGGAGTCAACGTCGCGCTCGGGGTGACGGGATCGATCGCGGCCGTCAAGACGGTCGAACTGGCCCACGAGTTGCGACGCCAGGGCGCCGAGGTGCGAGGTGTGATGACCGGCAGCGCACGGGGGATCATCCACCCGTGGGCGGTCGAGTTCGCCACCGAGAACGACGTCGTCACCGAGATCACGGGGAGCGTCGAACACGTCGAACTGTGCGGGTACGACGGCTGGGCCGACGTCCTGCTCGTCGCACCGGCGACGGCCAACACGGTCGGCAAGATCGCCGGCGCGGTCGACGATACGCCAGTGACGACGACGGCGACGACCGCACTCGGGGCCGGAACGCCCGTCGTGATCGCGCCCGCGATGCACGAGCCGATGTACGACCACCCGGGCGTCCTCGAGGCCATCGACACCGTCTCGGAGTGGGGCGTCGAGTTCGTCGACCCGCGCATCGAGGAGGGGAAAGCCAAGATCGCCAGCGAGGCGGCCATCGTCTCCGACGTGGCCCGTGCGGCGGGCGAAGGCTCGCTCGAGGGGAAACACGTCGTCGTCACCAGCGGCGCGACGGGCGAGGCGATCGATCCCGTCCGCGTGCTCACGAACCGCTCGTCGGGGAAGATGGGCCGGGCCGTCGCGAGGGCCTGCTACGCGCGTGGCGCCGACGTGACGCTCGTTCACGGGTTCGTGGGTCCACAGCCGGTGACGCGGAATGCGGACCCGCCCGAAACCGACGACGACGGCAACGTCCCCTACGCCACCGTCGAACACGTCGAGAGTGCGAGCGAGATGCTCGAGGCCACGCGGGAGGCCTGCGAAACGGCCGATACGCTGGTCTCGGCGGCCGCGATCGGCGACTACACCGCCGAGACGAGCGCGGAGAAGATCCGTTCGGGCCAGGACCTCACGCTCTCGCTCGAACCGACGCCGAAACTCATCGACGAAATCCGCGACGAGCGGCCAAACCTGCCGATCGTCGGCTTCAAGACGGAAACCTCGGGCGACGAGACGGCGATGATCGAGCAGGCGCGACGGACGCTCGAGCGCGCTGGCCTGGCGTTCGTCGTCGCCAACGACGCCAGCGTGATGGGTGCGGATCGAACGAAAGCGCTGTTAGTCCACGACGAAGACGCCGCCCGCTACGAGGGAACGAAGGCGGGACTGGCCGGCGAGATCGCCGATTCGGTCGCGGCGATCGTCGGGAGCGCGAACGCGGTATAGCGGAACCGGTCCGGACGTTCTTTCCTTCACTCATCGTCCGTCAGGAGAGTTATATAGGTGGGGTTCCTGCCACGAATTAACAGGTATGCGACCGGTTTCAGCTGCAGACTCGACTTCGGCGTCGGACCCTCTCTCCGATTCCGACAGTCTCGATTTGAGACCGACCGGCGCAGTGAGGTGATCTGTGGTGGCTCAACAACAACAATCTGATAATATCGACGACAGCGGTCCGCTATCGAAAGGCGAAATCTTCGAAGTGTTGCGCAACCAGCGACGGCGCTACGTCCTCCAGTATCTGAAACAGGACACCCGGCCCGTCGAACTCGGCGACCTCGCACAGCAGGTCGCCGCCTGGGAGTACGAGACGACCCTCGATGACGTCACCCCCGAACAGCGAAAGCGCGTCTACACGACCCTCCAGCAGACGCACCTGCCGAAGATGGACCAGTCGGGGATCCTCCTGTTCGATTCCGACGACGGCGTGATCGAAGCCACCGATCGGACGCGCGACATCAGCATCTATCTCGAGATCGTTCCCGGCCACGAGTTCGCGTGGCGCGAACTCTATCTCTCGCTCGGGGCGATCAGTTCCGCACTCGTCGCTGCGCTGTGGCTCGAGATCTACCCCCTAACGCTGCTCTCGGATCTGACCTGGACCGGGATCATCGCCGTGACGTTCACCCTGACCGCGGCGGTTCACATTTACTACGAGCGCAACATGCGACTCGGCCACGGCGAACAGCCGCCCGAACTCAGTTACGGCAGCGACGACTGACCCTCTCGTCGCGACCCGATTTCGAACCGCTCGTCGCAATCTCGCGTCTAGTGGCTGCGCTACCGGCTCTGAGACGCAACGTGCCGGCTCTGACGGCCGCACCCGGACATGACAGGGAGTCGACCATGCCTCGAGTGGATCGTCAACTTTTACTCCGAGACCACCAGACCCACGACATGGATCAGTTGAAGCGGTCGCTTCTCGAGGCGCCGATCATCGAGAAAAACGGCTACCACTACTTCGTACACCCCATCAGCGACGGGGTTCCGAAGCTCGATCCGGGACTGCTCCGGGAGATCGTCATCCGCATCATTCGGAAAGCGAAACTCGAGGAAGTCGACCGGATCGTCACGCCGGCGGCGATGGGTATCCACATCTCCACCGCCGTCTCGCTGATGACCGACATTCCGCTGACCGTCATCCGGAAGCGACAGTACGGCCTCGACGACGAGGTCGCGATCTCCCAGAAAACGGGCTACTCGGAGAACGAGATGTACATCAACGACGTCCGCGAGGGCGAGCGCGTGCTGGTGCTCGACGACGTCCTCTCGACGGGCGGCACGCTCGCAGCGGTCCTCGATGCGCTCGGCGAGATCGGTGCGGAAGTCGTCGACACCGTCGCCGTCATCAAGAAAGTCGGCGGGGAGAACAAGGCCAGAGACGCCGGCTACGACATCAAGACGCTGATCAACGTCGACGTCGTCGACGGTGAAGTCGTCATCGTCGACGAAAACGGCGATTGACCGACGGCCCGAGTCGGAACCGTTCCAGACGACGACTCGACACACCGGCCTCGGTGGGACTCGAGCCGTGTGACCGTCATCGATCGCGAGCCATCGTTTCGGTGGCAGACCGATGCGTCGGGTTCGGTAGACGACCCACCCTACTAGTTAGCGTTCACTCGAACTACTGTTGTCGCCCGAGCAGTGATCCACTTTCGGCTCGTCCGTTTCGGCGCAATTCGCCCGTCTCGATTACTCGAAGCGAGACGCTCTCAATTTACACTATTCTTCAGAACATATATTAATTATCGATATTATGTTGTATTAAATTGACGGAAAAATCCGACTATCACAATTTACAAATCTTTGTTTGTTTCTTCCACCAATACTGGTCATCCCCAGACAAACGTATCCACAAATGCACTCCTTTTGGAGTATAATTGCCTTAAAATGTACACTACTGTACACGGCAGTACTTGACTAAGTAAAAAACCATACATATATATGTCTTCGAAATACACCAATCATCCATGGTCAGGAATACCAAACAATCGCGGTCAGCGATCAAGCGACGCCGTCTCCTTCAAGGTGCAGGTGCAGCAGGTATTACCGCAATCGCCGGTTGCCTCGGTGGCAGCGACGATGAAGCAACGTTCGACGTGACGATGGAAGTCAACGCGGACAACGACGATCGCGTCCAGATGGTCGAGTTGATCGCGGAGTCGATGGAGCAGTCCGGCTACTTCAACGTCGACGTCGAGACCTTCGAATGGGGTGACTACGTCCAACGAGTGATGGACACCGAATACGGCAACGAAGGGGTCCTCCCCTGCATCGGTCTAGGCGGGACCTTCAGCCCGCACAGTTTCTGCGAGGCGCTCCACCACAGCGACAACCACGGCCAGTGTTGTAATCTGGTCGGCGTCAACGTTTCCGAGCTCGACGAAGCCCTCGACGCCGCACGCTTCGGCGCCGACGTCGCGGAAGACGACGAACTCCGCCGCGAGCGCTACGACGAGGTCTGGAGCCTGCTCGCCGACGTTCGAGCGAGTTCGATCACGCACTTCGACCTCGAGGCGGGTGTGGTCAACACCGACGTCCACGGCTACCGCCACTGGCCGTTCCAGCAGACGCTGATTGGGAACTTTATGTACCTGCCGACGGAAGAGCAGGTCACGTGGATCGACCGCAGCGACGCGACGCCCGACGAAACCGACCTCTCCGACCTTCAGGAGGGAGACACCATCAGAATCGGTATCGCGGAGAACCCCTCTTCGTTCGATCCGCCCTACAGCACCGATACGACGTCGACCATCGCCCAGGACCTGATCTTCGAGACGCTGGTTCGAAACGACTCCGAAGGGGTGCTCTACCCGTGGCTCGCCGAAAGCTACGAACTGGTTGAGACCAACGACATCGAACGGGTTGATTACGCCGACTACATGGAGACCGTCAGTGTCGAGGAGGATATCCCCGATCACGACGGCCAGGTCTATATCACCCACCCCGAGGACAACCCCGCCGAGGACGACGAGGTTCGGATCCTCACTCGAGACGGCGCCGCCGCCGCGATCGAAGACGGCGTCTTCGGTATGCAGTACCGCTACACGCTCCGCGAGGGCGTCGAATTCCACGACGGGACGGAGATGACGGCCGAAGACGTCGTCGCCTCCGGGTTCCGTCAGGAAAGCTCCGACATCAGCGCACAGACGTTCAACTCCACGCTGTACTACGACGAAGTCGACGAGTACACGGTCGACATCTACGCGCAGATCCCCGACGCCGAAGCAGAGCGTAACCTGCCGCCGAGCGCGGTCATGCCGAAAGAGTACGCCGAGATGGAAGCGAGTGCGATCGACCCGCGACAGAGCGTCGACCAGCCGATCGGTACCGGTCCGTACGAGCTCGTCGAGTTCGACGAACAGCAGTATATCGAGTACTCGAAATTCGACAGCTACTGGGTCGAGCAGATGGGCGTCGACTCGATCGACTGGTTCGACGGGCCATCGGGATTCCCGGACGGTCCGGTCATCGACACCGTCGAAATGAGTATCGTTCCGGAAAACTCCAGCCGATCCGCGGCGCTCCAGAGCGACGAAATCGACATGACCTACGGGCTGACGACGGACACGCTCGACGAGTACGACGAGTCCGACGACTACATCGTCGACTCGGTCGAAGCGGGCGGCTACGAGTACATCCAGTACCCGCTCAACGTCGAACCGTGGGACGACGAACGACTCCGAAAGGCCGTTAACCACCTCGTTCCCCGTCAGAACATCGTCGACAATGTCCTGAACGGCTGGGCGCGCCCGGCGTGGACGGACATTCCGTCGCTCGCACAGGGGACCGGGACGGCGGACTACGACGCTCTCGAATCGGAGATCAAACCGCAAAACGAGTACGACCCTGAGCGGGCAGAGGAACTGATCGAAGAAGTGATCGAGGACCACGACCTCTAACCCGACTGGTCACCACCTAACTCCCACGTTATAATGCTTTACTGAGTATGAGTTTACGACGTTTTATACTGAAACGGCTACTATCGATCGTGCCGATCCTGTTCGGCGTCTCGGTGATCACGTTCGCCCTCGTGCATCTCACGCCCGGCGATCCCATCGATCAGATGACCGCAATGAACCCTCACGTCGGGCCGGCCGAAGAGGCGCGGTTACGCGCCAGATACGGACTGGACGGTCCCGTCTGGGAGCAGTACCTCACCTGGATCGGCAACGTCATGACCGGTGACTTCGGTCAGGTCATCACCACGGACCGAGCCGTCATCGACGTCGTCTGGGCCCGCCTTCCGGAGACGATCGCCCTCGGCCTCTTCGGCTGGGTGTTCGGACTCGTGATCGCGATCCCGACCGGGATCTACGCGGCCGTCAACAAGGACGAACTCGGCGACACCGTCAGCCGGTTCATCGCTCTGTCGGGGATCTCCATTCCGAACTTCTGGCTCGGACTGATGTTGATCCTCATCGGCTGTCTCTGGCTCGGCCTCTGGCCGGTACTGCCACCGTCGAGACAGCCGCTGTACCACCCCGAGATGCTGTGGTATCTCGTCCTCCCCGGACTCACGATCGGGACCGCGTCTGCGGCGAGTATCATGCGCGTCATGCGCACGTCGATGGCCGAAGAGATGAACAAGGAGTACGTCACGGCCGCTCGAGCGAAAGGCCTACCCGAACGGACGGTCGTCCTCAAGCACGTGTTCCGCAACTCGCTCATCTCCGTCGTCACCCTCGCTGCGACCCTGACAGCGGGTATCGTCGCCGGATCGGTCGTCGTCGAGGTCGTCTTCAACTGGCCGGGGCTGGGCAGGGAGTTCATCAACGCTATCGTCTCTCGAGAGATCAACCTCATCATGGCGATCACGCTGTTTACAGGTGTCTTCCTCATCCTGGCGAACCTGCTCGCGGATATCCTGTACGCGGTACTCGATCCGAGGATCAGATATGACTAACAAGCGAACGACATCGACGAAACGAGGCCGAATACAGATCTCTGGCTTCGATCCGAAGCGTGTGACGGAGCGAGAGGGGCTGTCCGACTGGACGGAAGAGAGCGGTCAAGAAACGCAGAGTCGATGGAAGCGAGCGCTGTACAAGTTCACGCGGAATCGCTCCGCGCTGCTCGGGCTCGCAGTCGTCGTCGTCCTCTCGATGCTGGCGGTTTTCGCGCGTCCGATCACGGTTCTCGGACTGACGGTTCAGCCGTTCGGACTCGCCCCGTACGAACCGGGAACGATTCTGTACATGGTAGATCCGTCCATAAGCACCTGGGACCCACCATCGGCATCCCATCCGATGGGCGTCGACGGAAACGGCCGTGATATCTTCTCACGGGTGTTGTACGGCGGCCGATACAGCATCTCGATCGGCTTCGTTGTCGTCTTGCTGACCGCCAGCTTCGGACTCGTCTACGGAGCGATTTCGGGCTACTACGGCGGCTGGGTCGACGAGATCATGATGCGCATCGTCGACACGATCTTCGCGTTTCCGGCCCTGATCCTCGCCCTGATCATCGTCGCAGTCCTCGGGGGCGGCTACTGGCAGCTCGTGCTGGCGTTTTCGCTCTTCGGATGGGCGACCTACGGACGGCTCATCCGCGGAGAAGTACTGAAGGTCAAAGAAAACGAGTACGTGCTGGCCGCAAAAGCACTCGGCGCGCGGGATCGGTCGGTCATCTTTCGACACATCGTCCCGAACGCGATGCCACCGTTGATCGTCGTGGCGTCGCTCAACGTCGGGACTGTCGTCATCGGTGTCGCAGCGCTCGGCTTCCTCGGACTCGGCATGCCGTCCAGTTCGGCCGAGTGGGGGACCATGCTGGACAGTACCCGCGAGACGCTCATTCAGGGACCCGGCGGGAGGATCCCCTGGTGGGCGACGGTGTTCCCGGGCGGTGCGATTTTCCTGTTCGTGATGGCAATGAACATGATCGGTGACGGTATCAACGACGCACTCGACGCACAGGAAACCGGTGCAGGAAAGCAAGGAGGTGGCGGATAATGACACTACTCGAGGTAAACGATCTCACGGTCAAGTTCTACACGCAGGAGGGCGTCGTCAACGCAGTCGACAACCTCTCGTATCGCATCGAACGGGGCGAAAAGTTCGGCGTCGTCGGTGAGAGTGGGGCCGGGAAAAGCGTCACCGCGCTCTCGCTGATGCGCCTCATCGACAGCCCCGGTCAGATCGAAAGCGGGGAGATCCTGTTCAATGGCGAAAATCTGCTCGAGCTAAGCGACGAGGAGATGCGGGATATCCGCGGCAACGAGATCGGCATGGTCTTCCAGGACGCACAGACCGCCCTCAATCCCGTCTACACCGTCGGTGAGCAGATCGCAGAAGCGGTCAGACATCACTTGGACTACGACGACGCCGAGGCACGCGAGCGGACGATCCAGTTGCTGGACAAAGTCGGTATCCCGGAAGCCGAATCCCGGTACTCCGACTACCCGCACGAGTTCTCCGGCGGGATGCAACAGCGTGCCGTGATCGCGATGGCGCTGTCGTGTGATCCGGACTTGCTCCTCTGTGACGAACCCACGACCGCGCTCGACGTAACGATCGAAGCCCAGATCCTGGGCGAACTCGAGACGCTCGCGGACGAGTTCGATACGGCAATTCAACTCATCACGCACGATCTGGGCGTCGTCGCACAGGTCTGCGATCGGGTGATGGTAATGTACGCCGGCAAGCCCGTCGAAAAGGCGCCCGTCGAAGACCTCTACTACGATCCCAAACATCCCTACACCGTCGGGCTCATGAGTTCGATCCCTCGAGTCGGCGACGACCGGGATCGACTTCAGACGATTCCCGGAACGATGCCGGACCTCGTCGAACTCCCGCCGGGTTGTAGCTTCCATCCCCGCTGCCCGTTCGCGGAGGAGGCCTGCCTCCAGAAGGAGCCGCCGATGCTCGACCCCGAGAGCGGGCAGAAAGCCAGCGAAGCGACGAACCACGCGGCCGCGTGTCTCGAGTACACCGGCGACCTGCACGGCGGCCTCGACTACGAAGTGACGGTCGACGACTCGCCGGTAGAAGAGCAAACCCAGTACGCAGAACGTGATCAGAATGTCTGAAAACGAGATGCCGCTGTTGCGGGCCGAGAACCTGACGAAACACTACGACTCGAACAGCGGGTTCATCGAGAACCTCCTCGGCCGGAATCAGCAGGTAAAAGCGGTCGACGGTATCGACCTCGAACTCTACGAGGGTGAAACACTTGGCATCGTCGGCGAGAGTGGCTGCGGGAAGACGACGCTCGGCCGAACCCTGCTCCAGTTGATCGAACCCACCGACGGCTCGGTCTACTACCAGCAGCGAACCGATCCGGAGAACGATACCGCACGTCGAGAGGAAGTCGACCTGACGGACGCGTCTGGCCGACAGCTCAGGGACCTTCGAACGGACCTCCAGTACATCTTCCAGGACCCGTTCTCGAGTCTGAACCCGCGACTGACCGTCGGCGATATCATCGGCGAACCGCTCGACATCCACGGGATCGCGTCGGGATCCGAACGGACCGACCGAATCTACGAGCTGCTCGAGACCGTCGGTCTGAACCCGAGTCACACCCACCGCTATCCGCACGAGTTCTCCGGCGGCCAGCGCCAGCGGATCGGCATCGCACGCGCGCTCGCTGTCGACCCCGAGGTTATCGTCTGCGACGAACCCGTCAGTGCACTCGACGTCAGCGTCCAGGCGCAGATCCTGAACCTCCTCGAGGAGTTACAGGAAGAGTTCGGTCTGTCATACCTCTTCATCGCCCACGACCTGAGCGTCGTCGAGCACATCTCGGACCGCATCGCCGTCATGTATCTCGGCGAGTTCGCGGAGGTCGGCACGACCGAAGAGGTGTTTTCGCCACCGCACCATCCGTACACGGAGGCGTTGCTCTCCGCAATTCCGGAACCGGACCCCCTCTGGGAGGGCGAGCAGATATTCCTTCCTGGCACCGTTCCCTCGCCGCTCGACCCGCCCTCGGGCTGTCGGTTCCACACGCGCTGTCCACGGATTATCCAACCGGACGAGTACGACATCGCTCAAGACGTCTGGCGGTCGATCGTCGACCTCAAACTGCGCGTGCGAGAGACGGACTCGATCACGTCGCTTCTCTCGGTCAACGACGCGGACACCGACGCCGACGGTCGGGCCGTCCTGAGCGACCGCTCCCGAGACGCCATCGACGAGCAACTCCGAGCGGAGTTCGGGATTCCATCGACGGTGTCCGATCCCGATATCGAACGGACGCTGTCGCAGGTCGTCGACGCACTCCACGCCGAGAACCTCTCCGATGCGCGCGAACTGCTCGAGCAATCGTTCACCTCTCCCTGTGAGATGCATCATCCAGACCAGGCGAAGACGGGCGAGACACACCGGATCTCGTGTCTATTGTACGACGAGCGGTACGAGGACGGACAGTTCCGGACCACGACTACCGGGACGGACGACGCCGTCGCCGACGACTGATCGGCCCAACCGACACCCGTTCGCTACCCGAACGTTTTAGTCGTCGTATACCCAGCCAACACCAATGCGTCGGATCTACGAATCGAGGGCGCTTCGCCGTGACGACGAGCCGTTTACGCCGAACGAGACCGATTCTTCCGAGCGGCTGCAGGCGGTGCGATCGGTGAACTCGACCGGACTGAGTCGGCTTCTGGTCCCGGATCGAGTCGGTCACCGGGCGATATCGGTCGCTATCTCGTCGCCGCGGACCGAGTACCCGGTCGGGACGATGGTCCCCTTTCGAGTCACGATGAAGAACACGATGCCGTTCCCGATCACGATCTCGACGAACTCACCGCTCCTGTGGTCGTGGTCCGTCGATGGCGTCCCGGAGGCGTCACACGTCCCGCTTCGCGATCCGCCGGACGAAACGGGCTCGCTCGTCTTCGACCGCGGTGAGCGAAAGCAGTTCACGAAACGGTGGCACCAGCACTTCCGGATCGCCGACGACGAGTGGGAGCCCGCCGAGGACGGCACGCACACGATCGGCGTCGAACTCAACGTCGAGGATCCGGCCGAAAAGGGGCTCTCCGACGAAACGACGGTCCGCATCGTTCCGGACGCGGAAGCGTGAGGAAGGAGACCGGTCGTTCACGACGCTATCGTTCCCAGGACCGAGGCTCAGCCTCGATCGTCGAATCGTAGCGGTGACAGCACACCGAGTGGCCCGTTTCGCGTTCCGTGGCTGTCGGCGTCCGTCGCTCACAGACGGTCGGAACCGTCTCGCTGAGACGGTCACGAGCGGCCTGCAGATCGCCCGCTATCAGCGCCGAAACCGCCTCGTCGACGCCGCGATCGACGGCTTCGTCCTGCAGTGTCACTGGGAGATCGAACCGCTCTCGAACCGTCGCGTCGTCGATCTCGCCGTCGATCGTTTCGACGGCGATCGACTCCGGCAGCTCGCCCGCCTGGAGGGTGAATCGAAACGCGACGACCGCCCGCCACTGTTCCCAGGGGAGGTCCACGTCGTCCGACGGAATCACCGCCGAACACCGCGTGTGAAACCGACAGCCCGACGGCGGGTCGGCGGGATCCGGAACGGTATCGGTCAGCGGCCGTTCGAACTGCTGTTCCGTCGGATCGAGGCTCGGAACGGAACCGAGCAACAGGCGCGTGTACGGATGCGCGGGGAACTCGAGGACGTCCTCGATTGGTCCCAGTTCGACGATCTCACCGAGATACATCACCGCGACGCGGTCACAGAACCGGCGGACGACGTCGATATCGTGACTGATGAACAGAATCGAAATATCAAACTCCCGTCGAACGTCGTCGAGCAGCGCGAGAACGTCCGACTGGACTCGGCCGTCGAGCGCGCTCGTCGGCTCGTCGGCGACGATCAGATCCGGATTGAGGACGAGCGCCCGAGCGATCGAGAGCCGCTGTGTTTCGCCGCCGGAAAACTCGTGCGGATAGCGGTCGGCGTCCGCCGCCGACAGCCCGACCCGCTCGAGGAGATTCTCGACGATCGCTCGGCGACGGTCCGCATCGTTCATCCCGTGGAGCACGAGCGGCTCGGCGACCGCCTCGCCCATCGTCATCCGCGGGTTGAACGCCTCGTTCGGATCCTGTACGACGAGTTGGGCTCTGCGGCGGAACGCTCGGAGCGCTGCGCCCGAGAGTTCGCTCACGGGCTCCCCGTCGAACCAGATCTCGCCGCCGGTCGGCTCCTCGAGTCCGAGGACGGAGTGAGCGATCGTGGTCTTACCGCTGCCCGATTCGCCGACGAGCCCGAACGTTTCACCCCGTGCGATATCGAAATTCACGCTGTCGACCGCCCGGACGCGACCGACCTCTCGTCTGAGCAGCCCCTTCGTGATCGGATAGTGAACGTCGAGATTCTCGACCTCGAGCAACGGCGAGTCGTTCGACTCCGGTTCGGCTCCGGTCTCTCGTCTCGTCTCCTCGTCGGAGCCGGTTTCCGGTCCGGTCATTGTCCCTCCTCCGGAATCGGTCGCATCTCCCGACCGTCGTCCAGGATCGGTTCCGGATCGCTCTCGGGCCCGAAGTGCACGCACGAGACGGCGTGGTGGGTCCGATCGGCGACGGCGGCGAACGGCGGCTGGTCGGAACCAGCACACGCGTCGACGGCGTGTGGGCACTCGTCTCTGAATCGGCAGCCGTCGGTCGGGATCTCCCCTCGAGCCGAGCGGTCCGCCCGTCGAGAGAGACCGTCGTAGCTATCGATCAGTGACTGGGTGTAGGGGTGAGACGGCTGACTGAAGAGCTTCTCGGTCGGGGCACGTTCGACGATTGTGCCGCCGAACATCACGAGTACCCGATCGGCAAGCGCGGCGACGACGCGAAGATCGTGCGTGATACACAGGATCGACATCCCGCCGTCGGTCAGCCGCTGGAGCAGTTCGATCAACCGTGCCTGGACGGTGACGTCGACGGCCGTCGTCGGTTCGTCGGCGATCAACAGGTCGGGGTCGGCTGCCAGTGCGATCGCGATCGCGATCCGCTGTTGCTGGCCGCCGGAGAACTCGTGTGGATAGTCGTCGATCCGCGCCGACGCTCGCGGGATGCCGACCGCTCGGAACCGCTCGATCGCGCGCTCGCGGGCGACCGCGTTGGAAATATTCTCGTGGATCGTAATCGCCTCGATACATTGGTCGCCGACGGTACAGACGGGATCCAGCGCACTCTGTGGGTTCTGAAAGACGTGTGCGATGCGGCTACCGCGGATCTCGCGAAGCCGAGACTCGTCTGCTTCGAGGAGTCGGTGGCCGTCGAACTCGACGGTGCCGTCGACGATTTCGGCCGGCGGCCGGGGAACGATTTTGGTCACCGATTCGCACGTAACGCTCTTTCCGCTGCCGGACTCGCCGACGAGACACACCGTCTCACCGCGGTCGACGGTAAAACTCACGCCGTCGACGGCGTGAACGGTCTCGCGGTCGGTTCGAATTCGCGTTCGAAGGTTCTCGACGGTCAGGAGCGGCGTCGCTCCGGACCGGTCGCCTGGCGTCGTTGTGGAGTCGTTTTCTGTCGTCATCGATCGTGTTAGTGGTTGCGTCGCGGATCGAGGGCGTCGCGGAGGCCGTCGCCGACGAGTTTGAGCGACACGAGCGTCAGCGTGAGTGCGATCGCGGGGAACGTCGAGACCCACCAGATTTTGTGCGGCTCCATCGTGAGACCGACGCCGGACACCGGTGGGTCGAGCCCTTCCTGAATCGTCGAACCCCACGAGTAGAGTTCGATGTGGTGGAAACCGAGAAACGCGACGCCGGCTTCGACGAGGACCAGCAGTGCGAGGAGGTGAAAGATCGCGGGGATGAGCGTATTCGTGATATTCGGGACGATGTGTCGTTTCGCGACGTAAAACGGCGAGGCGCCGAGGCTCCGAGCGACGAGCACGTGACCGTCTTCCCGTCGCTGGAGCGTTTCACTTCTGACAAGACGAGCGATACCGCCCCAGCTAAACAGCCCGAACATGACCAGCAACAATAGCAACGAGACGTTCCAGTACATGTAGCCGACGAAAAAGACCACGATCGCGGGAATGCAGAGCTGTACGTCGACGTAGCTCATCAACAGATCGTCGATGCGTCCGCCCCGAAACCCGGCACCGATTCCGACGGTCGCAGCGAGCGGGACGACGAACGCGGCAGTAAAGACGAGCACGTACAGCGTCGTGCGTGCACCTTCGACGATGAGTTGTCCCATCGGGTGTCCGCGATGGTTCGTTCCCAGCGGGTAGGTCATCGACCCGCCACAGTAGCGAGTGATCCCCTCGCCGTCGGTCACCTCGCCGAGACACTCGGCGCTCCACGACGCCTTTCCGGTAAACCCGTACGGTGCGTGAAGCCGGTGTTGGAACGCGAGCTCCGTGGAGCCGACGATGACCGGCCCGACGACTGCGACGAGTGAGAGACCGACGAGGAAGACGGCACCAGCCGCGTGGACTGGCCGGGAGACGAGTCGGAACAGCGCGCGCCGGGTCAACTCGCGCCGTCGGACGGCGGGAACGACCACTATCGAAGCCAGAACGACGGCGCCCAGCGAGATCACCCAGTCGATACGCCCGAAGGAGACGCCGAGCGAGACGGCATCGGCTCTCTCGAGGAGGGATAGTCCCACGAGAAGCAGTATCCCTGCAAGGAACACCCCTCTGGTCGGCGTGACGAACCGTCTCGAGTGATCGACTTTGTTCCAGTTGACCCGCTCGAAACGACGGGGCTCGGAAGCGTCTCCCATGGGGACGACCGGAATGATTGACTATCGTGTAATAAATCTATCCCTAGTGAAACAGCTCCGGCCCGATGTACAGAAACGATACGTTTTTCATCTGACCGTTGGTACCTGTTGACAATGCTCTCCACGTCCCGTCTCGGTACGGCACGGTCCGGGGTCCGGACAGGGCTCGATCACCGATCGCTATCGCGTGGGATGCGGACCTGGAACGACCGACACCCGCGAGTAGCAACGTCACGGGCGGTCGATTCGATCGAGGGGACCGCCGCTGCGGTGTGGTGGTCGGAGTGAACTTCCTCCGCATCATCGCCACGCGGGTCTTCATGGGGTTCGTCGCCGCATGGGCCGTGTTGACCACAGTGTTCGTGACGTTCACGATGAGCCGTGATTGGGTCGAAGAGACTATCGAAGGAACGATGCGATACGGCGGGGCCAACGAACAGGAGATCGAGAACTCGGTCAACGAGTATCTGGCCACACACGGACTCGACCGGCCGCTCTGGCAGCAGTATCTCGACTGGATGGGGAACATGCTGACACTCGATTGGGGTGATTCGTTCTTTATCGGCGCGGGCGAAGGCGGACAGGCGTCGTTCTACACGACCGGCGAACCAGTCTTGCCGATGGTCACGGATTCGGTCGTTCGGACGGCGACGTACGTCCTCCCGGCGATCGTGATCGCGATCTCGTTCGGAATCCTCATCGGTCTCTACGCGGCTATGAACCCCGACAGCCGCCTCGCTGGAGCGGGACTGAACACGGCGTATCTCTGCTTTGCGCTGCCGAACTTCTGGATCGGCGGGATGTTGCTCTCGTTTGCCGCAGGCGGCGTTATTCCCGACTCCCCGCTACTGTTCGATCACGTCCTTCCTACCGTGCTGACCGCGACGACCCTGTTAGGCGGCTACGTGAGCTATTCGCGCGCACACTCACTCGAGTACGTCTCCGCGGATTTCGTAACGCTCGTCGAGGCGAAAGGTGCGAGCAGCGTTCAGATCGCGAGACACATCGTTCGAAACTCGGCGATCCCATTGTTCTCGATGCTGTTTACCGAAGCGTTAGCGTTGCTCGTCCTCGCGGTGTTCGTGATCGAGTCGCTGTTTCGAATCGACGGCTTCGGCGCGCTCCTGTTCAGTGCAGTCCACATGCGGGACTTACCCGTCGTACTCGGCTGTACGCTGGTCATCATCGCTGTCGGTATCGTCGGAAACATCGTTCAGGATCTGGCCTACAGTAGTCTCGACCCGCGCGTCGATACGGGCCGTCGGTGATCGGCCACCGCCGCCTCACCCTCAGGGCTCGATGCCGCCGTCCTCGCCGCCGATCTCTCTTGGATCGAACTCGAGCAACGGCGCCTCGCAGTCGGCGCACCCGAGCGCGAGCACCTCGTACGATCGACAGCACGATTCGACCGTCTCGTCGGTCAGCGCGATCGCGCCGCCGCAGTCCGGACACGTATCGTGGAACGAGCGCAGCGCCTCGAGCACTGCGAGCCGTTGTCCGCGAGGAACAGCCGTCCACTCGTCGGTTTGCTCGCACAGTGCGTAGTGAGTCGCGACGTCAGTGGCGAGCGCCGCGGTCCCGGGCCACTTGTGGATCCGGCGGCCGATCTTGATCGCAGGATAGCCTCGCTCTTTGACCGTCACGGCACGTCGGTCGACATCGAACAGTTCGGCGAGCGTCGCCCGGTCCGTCACGTCGTGATCGCGGTCCAGTTCGCGCCCGACGCGAGCGTCGAACTCGTCGGTCAGACAGAGGTCGGATTCCCGCTCACACGGCTCGATCGCGTTCACCTCGAGCAGAAACTCCGCCGGATCGACGGCGTTCTCGCGCTGGTACTCGAGTTCTTCGAGGGTTTCCCACTCCGTGGCGCCCCCATCGGCCGCCGCAGACTCCGCGTCCTCGGGTGCACTCCCGGACTCGGAGACCGCCTCGATTTCGATCCCGGTCCGTGGCCCCTCGAGCGACTGCTTGTCGAACGCCGCGAGGACCGAATCGGGTAGATACCGCTTCGTGAGCGTCGGTGTTCCCGGAACGAGATACCCTCTGAGGTAGATCACGAGCAGGGATCCCCCGAACGCGAAGGCAGCGACTCGCCGCGACCGAAGTGCGACGAGCACGCTCGCTGCGAGGGCGATTCCCACGTTGACGGCGGTACACGGGACACACCGATTTTCGCCCGTATACTCGGGCTCTCGAAACCGGTCGATGGCCGACGTTGGCTCCTCTGGCATACCCCTCGATTGAACCCCAGCGATAAAAACTGGTGGGACACGAGTGACTCCCTCGCTGGACGGTAGTTCGATCGGTACCGTGTACGGGCCGACACGCTCGAGAAGAGCAACTGCCGCGGGCGCGCAGGGATTCGCGTCGCGAGCCGAAGAAGGCGGCTGCGTAGCCTCGAGTGGTTGCGATGTGAACGGAAAATTCGAACGACGCGAAGACCGCTCGCTCCGCTCACGGTCTTCTCTCGTTCAAATTACTACTAAACTATTTTCACGGATTCAGTACTCCCTCCTCGTCACACTCGTCGGTCGTTGTTGAATCCGTGAAAAGTAGCGGGAGGTAGATTTGAACCACGCCGTCACCCTCGCTACGCTCGGGTGCCGTCTGGTTCAAACTACCACCGGGCTATGGATGGCGCTCACGAATTTGTTCGCGCCAAAACATAGCGGGAGGTAGATTTGAACTACCGGTCTGCGGGTTATGAGCCCGCCGGAATCTCCTGGCTATCCCATCCCGCTATCCCATCATAACCGAGTGCACTAGTTAAGGGTTGTGATTCGGGCGCCGTATGGGGGTTTCTACCGTCAGTCCCGATGGACCTTCCACGTGTAGAGGCTCTCACAGGTGTAGTTGACGAAAAAGCCGATACCGATCCCGACCACGTTCGCCGCCAGATACCAGATGCCGAAGCCATCGACCAGTACGGCGAGCACCGAGAGCGTTACCAGAAAGCCCGCGAACCGAACCGCGTTCGAGCGAAGAAAGCGTTTCCCGAGCGCTCGAGGCGTCATCGAGCCGTAGTCGGCGAACGTCCACCGTTCGTTGACCGCGAAGATGACGATGATCGCGAGCTCCCAGGAGAGCACCTTCGACGTCAGATACCAGACGTCGAAGACGTCGACCAGCACGGCGAGGACGATCATGTCGACGGCGGCTCCGACGAATCCGACACTGGCGAACTGGGTAAACCGCGTCGTCGAGAGCAACGCGCGAAACCGCGTCCGAATAGCCTCGGCAACCGAGTCACTCATCGTCGGTTGCCCCCTCGCATGATCGTGCGTCGGTATGTCTGATACACACGAGTGTATCGACCACTGACTGCGGCACCGGTATCCGTGTTGCGATCCAGTTCGAGCGGCCCTCATTCTCACCGCGGTTCCGCGACGGTACGTGGTCTACTCGAACGTCCTCGAGACGGCACACGGCGCCTTCGCGAGCGCCCGCGCGAAAGAAAAGCAAGTGTACGTGCGTTCAGATCGCGAGATCGGCTTTCGCGCGGACGACGTCGACCGCCTCCGCGTCGACGCGGTCCACGTCGAGGAAGTGGGGCGTGTAGTTTCGCTTCTCGTAGTCCTCGTACTCGTCGGCGGTGCCGACCGTACACCACAGCTGGACCTGGTCGGGCCCGTGCCACTCGCCGTTACGGTTGATCCCGAAACAGACCAGCTCCTCCTCGTCGTAGTCGATGATGGCCCCCTTCCGAATCCCGGGATCGCCGTGGATGATGAGCTGCTTCATGCCCCGGACTACTCGTGATGGCGGATTAAGCTCTTCGGAGTTCTCGCCGCCGGCGGCGGCGAACGCCGGACGAGCTAGCCGTTCGTGAGTCGGTGCCGTCGGGCGGCCCAGAGGTGGCGTATCGATCCGACGGTGAACGCGAGCGCCCCGAGGATCATCGGCGTGTCGCCGAGCGTCCGCGCCCACAGCAGCGTCTGGACGTGGTCTTGCTCGTAGAACTCGAGGCTCCGAGCGGCGGCGTAGCCGTCCTGATAGGACGTCTGGAGCTGCAGGAACCCGATCGGGAGCAACGAGGCGACGGACATGACGACGAGTCCGATATTGGTCAGCCAGAACGCGCCGCGGAACCACGTCGGATCCCAGTCCGATTCGGGCGTGACGACGCGCAAGATGTACGTCCCGAGACCGAGCGCGAGCAGCCCGAACGCACCGAACATCGACGTGTGGGCGTGGGCGACGGTCAGGTAGGTCCCGTGTTCGTAGTAGTTGATCAGCGGCAGGTTGACGAAAAAGCCGAGCACGCCGCCGCCGACGAAGTTCCAGATACTGCTGCCGGCGATGAATAACAGCGGCAGCGTGTAGGGGAACGCCTCGCCCTGGGCTTTCAGCGACTGGTATTCGCCGAAGCTTCGATAGAGGACGAACACCAGCGGGATGAACTCGAGCGTCGAGAACGTCGTTCCGATAGGCACCCAGATATCGGGCAGCCCGACCCACCAGTAGTGGTGGGAGACGCCGACGATGCCGGCCGCCATGATCGCGAACACCTCGAAGAGGATCGCCTTCTCCGCGTCGGCCTTGTCGATGAGCTCCATCGAGACCAGCGCGGCGGAGATCACGGCCGTGACGAAGAACTCGAAGACGCCCTCGACCCACATGTGGACGACCCACCAGCGCCAGAACTCCGTCACCGCCATGTTCGTCTCCGGCGTGTAGAGCATGCTCGCGGCGAACATGAGCGCGATGGAGCCGCCCGCGTAGGTCATGAAGTGACCCAGCCCGGTCGACGGTTCGTCGAGTTGGCGGACGCCGCGCAGCACCAGTCCCGTCCAGGCGGCGAAGCCGGCGAGTAGCCCCAGTTTCCAGACCCGGCCGACCTCGAGGTACTCGAGGCCCTCGCTACCGAGCCACCACCAGAGATCGCCGTCGTCGTCGCCGGTCCCGGGCGAACCGAACGTTCCGCGCGTCCCGAGCCAGACGCCGGCGAACGCGCCGACCGTAATCGCGACGAGCGCGCCGAGCAGTGCGGTCGCGCCTTCGGCCTGCCAGGGCGGATCTCGCTCGCTGAACAGTCCGGGCAGGAAGAGCCCGCCCGCGAGCCACAGCGTCGTGATCCAGAGGATGCCGAGGTTGAGGTGCCAGGTGCGACCCACCGAGAACGGCAGCAGGGAGACGAGGTCGATACCCAGCGCGTCCCCGATCCCGTAGAAGCCGGTCCGCTCGACGTAGTAGTGAGCCAGATACGCGCCGACGAGCACCTGGGCGACGAACAGCGCACCGGCGACGGGGACGTACCGGGCCGCGGCGTACTGGGACGGCGTGACCGATACCGAATCGGGCGACGGCACGTCGACGAGTTCGGTCGTCGGTTCGGCGACGTCGAAGGAGTGGTAGGCCCAGACGCCGATTCCGCCGCCGGCGATGAGCAGGACGACGCTGATGGTGCTCCAGACGACCACCTGCCCGGTCGGTCGGTTGTCGGCCGCAGGTACGTACGGCCAGTCGTTCGTGTAGGAGTGGTCCGAGTTCGGGCGGTCCGTGTGGGCCATCCACGCCGTCCAGCACGCGAAGTCGGCGATCCGTTCGGCCTGCTCGGGGGAGTCGACGTAGCCCTGCGGGATTCCGCGGTCGGGAGCGCCCCCGTAGTAGCGGTCGACGTACCGATCTCGAATCCGCTCGTGGGCGTACACTCCAGCCGCCGAGTATCGAGCGACGTCGCCCTCGGGTGCGTCGGCGTCCAGTTCGCTCTCGACGCGTTGGGAGACGGCCGCCCGGTCGGCGTCCTCGAGCGAGTCGAACGAGTCGACACCGTGCTGGCGCGCGTAGTACTCGCGCATGTACTCCGCTTTCAGCTCGAGGGCGTCCGCCGTCAGGTCGACCCCGAAGTACGAGCCGTTGCCCAGAACCGAGCCGTGGTTCATGAGTCCGTTGGCCTGGAACGCTTTCTTCCCCGCGCGGACCTGCTCGTCCGTCACGACGATACCCCCCTCGGGACCCCGAATCTCGTCGGGGATCAGCGGTGCCTTCTTCCGAGACACCCAGGCTCCGAGACTCATCGCGGCGAGGTTAGCGACGAACAGCCCCACGAGCGCGAGCGACCCGGTCGACTTCGAGCGCAGCGTCTCGAGACCGATGTCGCGCTCCGCGCCCGTCCAGATCAGCATCGGGACCAGTTCGCGGAGGACGCGCTCGGTCGGCACGCCGCCACCGCCGTCGCCGGCCCGAAGCAGCGTCGTCGCCAGATTCGCGACGGCAGGGTCGACGCCGTCGTCGGAAACCAGCGTCGTTGCCGCGGCCGCCATCGCGACGGCCGACCGGAGACTTCCCCCGCGACCGCCGCTCGCGGCCGGGTCGGACGGTCCCGCGCTCGAGGTCGTCGCCGCGGAGGCCCCCGGCTCCGGCCGCGGGTGATCGGACGGTCGCGCTCTCGATCCCGCTCCGCCGGACAACTCCATCCTCGCCTGCGTCTCCGCCACGAGCGACGGGAGTTCCTCGACGAGGATGCGTTCGAGGTCGTGTCCGACCGCCACGGCGTCGCGTTCGAGGAGGTCCTCGAGCACGCTATCGACCGGCCGATCGGCCGTTCCGTTTAGTTGCGCGCGGAGTCGGGAACACGCCTCGGCGAGCGGCTCGTCCGCGGACGAATCGTCGAGACGCGGACCGTCGGTCGGACGATCCGCGTCCGAGTCCGGCGAGCCTTCGGACGCGAGTTCCTCGAGCAGGTCTTCCGCGTCGACGTCGAAGCCGGCGGTCGCCAGCCGGGTTCGGATCGCCTCCAGCGTACGCTCGTCCAGTCGATCCGCGTCGAGGTCGTACCGTCGCAAGAAGTTCTCGAGGCGGCGGTCGAGCGGGTCGGTCGGATCGGCGTCGTCGCCGCTCGCACCGGCCTCGAGCGCCGATTCCTCGAGCAGTTCGTCGAGGGTCCGACCGAGCGATCGCTCGAGCAGTTCGTCGGCGACCCGCTCGACGGCGTCGGTCGCCCGATCGCCGGCCGCGTCGCGGATGCGAGTCGAGGCCGCATCGCGGGCGCCAGTCGAAGCGACATCGCGGACCCGCGTCGAGAGCTCACTGACGGTTTCCGCACCCGACTCGAGTCGGGTCGCTACGTAGTCGGTCGGCGGGCGGTCACGATCATCGAGGACGTCGGTTTCCGGCAAGATGTTCGAAAGAGCCATCGTTGTGTTTCGTGCCCCGTTCGGCGTGGTAACTGTGAACAGAATCCCGGATAAGCGCACACACGTCAGTGGCTTGCCATTCATTCCCGGGCGAGCGTATCCGCCAGCGATCGACCGACGGCGACGAACCAAACGGGTTTTAAACGGCGCTGTCTTAGCCCACGCCAAGTGAGATAACCATGCAGATGCCACGCCGATTCAATACGTACTGCCCGCACTGTAACGAGCACCACGAACACGAAGTTGAAAAGGCCCGTTCCGGTCGTTCCTCGGGTATGAAGTGGGACGCTCGCCGCACCCGGCGAAACTCCTCTTCGATCGGTAACTCCGGTCGCTTCTCGAAGGTGCCCGCCGGCGAAAAGCCCACCAAGAAGACCGACCTCAAGTACCGCTGCAGCGACTGCGGCAAGGCCCACCTCCGCGAGGGATGGCGCGCCGGCCGACTCGAGTTCCAGGAGTGATTACAATGGCAGGAAATTTCTACAGCGTCCGATGCAGTGACTGCGAGAACGAACAGACCGTCTTCGGCAAAGCCTCGAGCGAGGTCGCCTGTGCCGTCTGTGGCACGACGCTGGCCCGCCCGACCGGTGGCAAAGCCGAGATCGACCACGAGATCTTAGAGACAGTCGAGTCACGATGAAGTACAGCGGCTGGCCCGATCCCGGCGAACTGGTCGTCGGCAAGATCGACGAGATCGAAGATTTCGGCGTCTTCGTCGATCTCGAGGAGTATCAGGACAAACGCGGCCTGATCCACATCTCGGAGGTCGCGAGCGGCTGGATCAAGAACGTCCGCGATCACGTCCGCGAAGGCCAGATCGTCGTCTGCAAGGTCCTCGAGATCGACGAGAGCTCCCAGCAGATCGACCTCTCGCTGAAAGACGTCAACGATCACCAGCGCTCCGACAAGATCCAGGACTGGAAGAACGAGCAGAAGGCCGACAACTGGATGGGGATCGCGCTCGGCGAGGACGCCGACGACGAGAGCTACACCGCGATCGCCAACGAACTGATCGGCATCCACGGCAGCCTCTACGACGGCTTCAAGCAGGCCGCGATCCACGGCGAAGAGGCCCTCGAAGACACGGACCTCTCCGACGACGAGATCGAATCCATCGTCGAGACGGCCCGCGAGAACGTCTCGGTGCCGTACGTCAACGTCACCGGCTACGTCGACTTGGAGAACGCCTCGCCGAGCGGCGTCGACGGGATCCGCGAGGCCCTCGAGGCCGCCGAAGGGAACGGCGAAGTGCCCGACGAGGTCGAGCTCTCGGTCAGCTACGTCGGTGCCCCGGAGTACCGTATCAAGGTTAAAGCGCCCAACTACAAGACCGCCGAGTCCCACCTCGAAGAGAGCGCTCAGCGTGCGGTCGCCGCCATCGAGTCCGAAGGCGGCGAGGGCGAGTACCACCGCGAACGACGAACCGACGACGAATAACGTATGAAGTCGGATATCCGGGTGTGTTCGGCGTGGCGCGACGCACACGACCGCCCGGTGTACACGCTTTCTGCGATCTGTCCGAAGTGCGGTGCCGACGCCGAAAACAGCGCCCCTGCGCCGTTCGATCCGAACGATCCACACGGCGAGTACCGACGGTCTCTTAAACGTCGCCATCGCTGATACGGTATGGACGAACTCGAGATCGACGCAGTCGCCGAGGTCGAACTAGACGACCCCGTCCTCGTCGAGGGGCTGCCGGGTGTCGGTCACGTCGGAAGCCTCGCCGTCGAACACCTGCTCGAGGAACTCGAGGGCGACAGTACGCTCGTACGCCGGATCTACTCCCACGAGTTTCCGCCGCAGGTGAGCGTCGAGGACGGCGTCTCGGAACTCACCTGCGCGAAACTCCACGCCGTCACCGTCCCCGACGGTCGTGATCTGTTGTTGCTGACCGGCGACCATCAGGCCCAGACCAACGAGGGCCACTACGTGCTGACCGACGCCTTCCTCGACGTCGCCGAGGAGTTCGACGCGACCGAGGTGTACGCACTCGGCGGCGTCCCGACCGGCGAACTCATCGACGAGTACGCCGTCGTCGGTGCCGTCAGCGACGAATCGATGCTCGAGGCGCTCGAGGACGCCGGCGTCGAGTTCCGCGAGGACGAACCCGCGGGCGGCATCGTCGGCGTCTCGGGGCTCATGCTCGGACTGGGCGAACGTCGCGGCTTCGAGGCCGCCTGTCTGATGGGCGAGACCAGCGGCTATCTGGTCGATCCCAAGAGCGCTCGGGCCGTGCTCGAAGTGCTCGAGGACCGACTCGGCGTCGAACTCGAGTACGAGTCGCTGGACGAACGCGCCGACGAGATGGAGGACGTCATCGGCAAGATCCAGGAGATGGAACAACAACAGCAGATGGACGTCCCGACGGACAACGACCTGCGGTATATCGGCTAAACCGACGAGTCGCGATTCCGGTCCGATTTCGGCGGCTACGATTCCGTTTCTCGCGTCGCTCGTGGACGAAACAGTGCGCAGTTCGGACACCAGACGGTGCCGTCCATCCGTGAAATCTTCTTCCCGTTACAATCGGAACAGCGTTCCGCCGAATACTGAACCATACGGTATCGGGAGAGAATTAGTCTACACATCTATCTACCTTCCGGTGGGATAACGAATCGCTCGTTGGACAGTCGTCGCTCGAGGACGGTCGTGTGACTGGAACGGAGCGGCGGACGTGATCGGGTCCGAGAGCGATACTTACGCGTCGGCATCCGCTGCCAGCGCCTCGAACACGCGACAGGCGTTTTTCGAAAAGGCTCGCCACAGTTTGTCCTCGGAAACGTCGAGCGTGAGGATTTCCATGACCGCGACGTCGGGATGGCAGGCCGGGACACCGCTGCCGAAGAGTACTCGATCGGGATGCTCGAGCAACGCGCGCTCGAGGAGGTCGCGATACCGGACGAAACTCGTCTCGAGGTAGCAGTCGTCGTACGCGTCGAGGAGATCCACCATCTCGTGCATGCGCGAGCGCTCGAGCGGGTGGCCGCCGAAGTGGGCGACGACGACGGGGAAGGAGCGCTCGAGCAGCGTCGTCGCGAGGGTCTCGGGTGGGGCCTCGACGCCGCCACAGACGATCACGGGGAGGTCGACGTCCTCGAGGGTGGCGAGGACGGCGTCGTCGGGGTAGCCGTCGACGGTGGGATCGATGACGAAGCCGTGAAAGCGGTCGTCGTAGGCGTACTTCTCGACGTCTTCGGGGGTCGTGTGGAACTCCTGGCGGCTGCTGACCGCGTTGCGGAGACGCGCCGTCACGCTCGCACCCGATTGCTGCGTGCCGTTGATCCGGGCGACGGCGACGAACGGACGGTCGACGCTGTGGCGGGCGACGCCGTTGTTCGGCGCGACGTAACTCGTGTTCGCGCTGGCCGGCGGGAAGACGATCGATCTGGTGATACCCGCCTGATGCATCTCCCGCTCGAGTCGATCCGGCGTGATCGGCTGTCCCCCGAGCCCGCCCGTCGTCCCGTCCGGGACCAGTCGCGCGTAAACGTCGACGACGCGAAACCCGTGTTCCAGTTCCAGCATCCCTACCGGCCCTTGCCGGCCGACCCATATTTCCCTACCGGCCCCGTGACCGTCACGTTCGGTGGTATACGGGCGGCTGTCGGCGGTGCAATCGCCAGACGGAGTGGGGACGGGAGCGAAATACTTATATAGAAGTGCTGACGACATAGTTAGTGAGGATTCAACTATGGCACAACAGCGACGCATGGGCGGGCAGCCTATGTTCATCATGAGCGAGGATAGCCAGCGAACACAGGGTCGCGACGCCCAGTCGTCGAACATTATGGCCGGCAAGGCGGTTGCCGAAGCCGTACGGACGACGCTCGGACCCCGCGGAATGGACAAGATGCTCGTCGACTCCGCCGGCGAGGTCGTCATCACCAACGACGGGGCGACGATTCTCAACGAGATGGATATCGAGCACCCCGCGGCCCAGATGATCGTCGAAGTCGCCGACTCCCAGGAAGAGGAAGTCGGAGACGGGACGACGACCGCGGCCGTGGTCGCTGGCAACCTGCTGGGTGAGGCCGAAGACCTCATCGAACAGGACGTCCACGCGACGACGATCGTCGAGGGCTACCACGAGGCCTCCGAGATCGCCCTCGAAGCGATCGCCGAACAGATCAGCGAGGACGCCGTCGACGACGAGATTCTCAAGCAGGTCGCCGAGTCGAGCATGACCGGCAAAGGCACCGGCGGTCTCACCGCCGAATCGCTGGCCGAGACGGTCGTCGAAGCGATCCGTCACGTCGAACTGGACGACGGCGTCGCTCGAGACAACGTCACCGTCCACACCCAGATCGGAGCCTCCTCGAACGCGACGGAGCTCGTTCCCGGCATCGTCATCGACGAAGAGCCCGCCCACGAGGGCATGCCGAGCGAGGTCGAGGACGCCTTGATCGCCGTCCTCGACGTCGAACTCGGCGTCCGCACGGGCGATATCGACGCCGAGTACGCCATCGACTCGATCGATCAGCTCAACACGGCCATCGACGCCGAGGAGAGCGAAGTTCGCGGCTACGCCGAGACCGTCGCCGAGAGCGGGGCCGACGTCGTCTTCACGACCGACGACGTCGACGACCGCGTCAGCAACTATCTCGCCAACGAAGGCGTGCTCGTCTTCGAGAACATCGGCAACAGCGACGCCCGCGACATCGTCTCCGCGACGGGTGCTCGCCGCGTCGGTGCCCTCGACGACCTCGAGGAATCCGACTTCGGCGAGGCCGACCGTATCCGTAGCGAGAACTTCGGCGACGACGACCTCGCGTTCGTCGAGGGCGGCGCGGCCGCCGAGACGGTCACCGTCTTCGTCCGCGGCGGCACCGAACACGTCGTCGACGAACTCGAGCGCGCCATCGACGACGCACTCGACGTCGTCGCGACGGCACTCGCCTCCGGCGAGGTCGTCCCTGGCGCCGGCGCGACCGAGATCGCCATCGCGGACAAGATCCGTCAGGAAGCCGCGGGTATCGAAGGCCGCAAACAGCTCGCCGTGACGGCCTTCGCCGACGCGCTCGACGTGATCCCGCGGACGCTCGCCGCCAACACCGGCCAGGACCCGATCGACTCGCTCGTGGACCTTCGTGCCGCCCACGAGTCCGAGGGTCGTGCCGGTCTGATCACCAGCGGTGAGGACGTCACGATCGACGATCCCTTCGAGTACGGCGTCGTCGACCCGGCCGACGTCAAACGCGAGGCCATCGAGAGCGCGACCGAAGCCGCGACGATGATCGTTCGCATCGACGACGTCATCGCCGCCGAATAACGTCGCTTTCCGCCGCTTCCCGTCGTTTCCTGCCGTTTTTTTCGGTTTCAGTCGGATTTCGAGATACTCACTCGGCCGTCAGTGTTATGTGTTGACACGGTCAAATTAGTACCGTATCATGTCTGGAACGACTCGAGATCGGTTGACGCCGGTCACGCATACGGTCGGTCGCCCGCTCTACTACGACGAGGGGCGCGGAACGTATCACGCGTGGTGTACCGACGCGGACTACGAACCGGTGAGTACGGGACTCGTCATGGCCGTGTCGTCGATCCTCGAGGTCGATCCCGCCGATCTCGAGTTGCTCTCGACGTGTGTCGACCCCGACGCCCTGAACGCGCTCGTCGTCCACTGGAACGACGCGGGAGCGGAACCCGACCGGGGCTCGATTACGTTTCCGTTTGCCCGGTGTACCGTCACGGTCCACAGTGACGGTGAGATCGTGATCGACCCCGACAGCCCGGCGGGCACCTGATCCAGGCCCCTCCCCGTCCGTCGCCAGCCGACAACCGTTTTTCGCGCCCGATCACTCGTCGCCAGTCCCATCGCCGGCGGTCTCGTCGTCACGAATAGTCTCGTCACCGGCGGTCTCGTGGGCCGTCGACTCGAGAACGACCCGATCTCCCCCCTCGAGTCCGAAGGCCTCGTCGCCGCGACCCCGATTGACGTCGAGTTCGACGTAGCCGTGGCTGCCGACGGTCGCGAGTTTCGCTCCGGCGGGCACGGCGGCGAACGTTTCGCCGACGGGAACGGTGATACCGTTCGCGACGATCCGATCGCGTCCCGCGAGCCAGTTGCCGGGGACGTTCGTGATGACGTTCCCGAAGCCGTCGACGACCAGCACCTCGCCCGTCGCGCGGTCGCTCTCCCCTCCGTTCGCGCCCTCGAGCATCGCCGTCGGTAGCTCGAGGTCGGCGGGAGCGCCCGAAAGCGGCGAGAGCCACTCCAGATCGCCGAGGGAGTCGAGTGCGGTATCGTGAACGCCTGCCGCGGCGGGTGCGAAGACGTCCCGGCCGTGGAAGGTGTTGCTCGCCGGTCCCTCGCCGCGTTCGCCGGGGACCGCCGACGGTGACCGTTGCGCTCCGGTCGGTTCGACGGACTCGAGGCGCGTCTCGTCGACGACGTAGGTCTCGAGGTCGGCATCGCCGGCGAGTCGACGCGCGGCGGGGAGCAGTACGCCGTTGTCGGGACCAACGAGCGCGTGCTCGTCCGCGCGGACGACGAGCGCGTTGCGGTCGGTCCCGACGCCGGGATCGACGACGACGAGGTGGGTTGCCGGCGGAAAGTACGGCAGCGTTTCGCGGAGCCAGAACGCGGCCGCGCGGACGTCTTGCCGAGGGAAGTCGTGTGCGACGTCGACCAGTCTGGCATCCGTTCGCTGGC
This sequence comes from Natronorubrum halobium, assembly GCF_051351675.1. Lineage (NCBI taxonomy): Archaea > Methanobacteriati > Methanobacteriota > Halobacteria > Halobacteriales > Natrialbaceae > Natronorubrum > Natronorubrum halobium. The sequence goes on along the minus strand of NZ_CP195595.1, from coordinate 1,963,604 downwards.
AGAGCACCCCCTTCATCGCCGCGGGGTACGGCGTGCCGAAGTCCGACGCGAGCGTGATCATGTGAGGTGGTACGAACTGATCGATCAAAGTCGATACGTCTCGTGGCTGACGATCAGCGTTCGGAACGACGACGCGCTACTCCCCGTTCGAGTCCGACCCGCTGATCATCTGGATGCGTTCGATGCCGCCGATTTCACCGACCACGTCGGCGACGGCCGCGGGAACCAGCGTCTCCCAGTCGCCGCCGTTGATCATGCGTTCGCGGACCTCGCTGCCCTCCAGTACTTCGCGGTTGAACATCGGCGACTGGCGGATCTCGATATCGTCCTCGCGAAACAGCTGGATGACGAGCGGGTTGTTCGAGTAGGCGACGTCGAAGTCGGGACTCATGCTCTGGACGTGGCTCACCCAGACCGAGTTCCGTTCCAGATCCTCGATCGGGACGGCGTAGGTCACGAGATCGTGGTCGACGAGCGACTTCGTGATCATCATGATCCGCTCACCGGCCGTGAACGGGTTCCGAACCGTGTGCGAGTCGTCGGCGCTGCCGATGCCGAGCACGAGTTCGTCGACGTCTTCGGCGATCTGCTCGACCATGCTGAGGTGACCGTTGTGGAACGGCTGAAAGCGGCCGATGTAGAACCCCCGGGTCATGCCGGGAACTGGTCGGGCAGCGTGCTTAAGCGTGGCGAGTTTCTCAGCCGCGCGGAACGGTCGTATTCGCCGCCGTCTCGAGCGGCCACATCCGTGCTAAGATGTGACACACATATTACGATGTCGACACGACCGGCTGAAACGACGGACCGAAAAACCTAATCAGTACTTTAGACGGCTGTAGGTGCCGGTTTCAGGCACTGTCACCATCCTCCGCATGGAGAAAGTATATCAGTCCCAATCCCTTCGAATCAGGTACTGAACAGAGTTCTATGAGTAACGATACGAACGTTGACGACCCTCCCGAAGACGCCCCTTCCACTGAGCCTGACGAGGAGCAGGCACAGCCTCGGTCCCAGGACCAGGAGTCGGAGCGTCAGGGAGAACGGTCGCCGCTCGAGGAGGGCGGTGACCGGCGCGACGACGTCGACGACGGTGACCAACACGAGGAGATCGACGGCGGTGACGAGTTCGACGATCCGGTCGACGAGTTCGACGATCCGGTCGACGAGTTCGATCGGGAGTCGGCCGACGAGGACGACGACATCGAGACCGTCGAAGATCTCGGAAGTACGGTCGAAGTCGATCCGGGCGTCGAGGTCGACGAAGAGAACGCCGAGGACGATCTACTCGGCGGTCTCAAAGTCGACTCGACGGCAGATATCGAGGTTCCGGACCGACTCGTCGACCAGGTCATTGGTCAGGACGAAGCACGGGATATCATCATCAAGGCGGCCAAGCAGCGACGGCACGTCATGATGATCGGCTCCCCGGGTACCGGGAAGTCGATGCTGGCGAAAGCGATGAGCCAGCTACTCCCGAAAGAGGATCTACAGGACGTCTTAGTCTACCACAACCCAGACGACGGCAACGAGCCGAAGGTCCGAACCGTCCCCGCCGGCAAAGGCGAACAGATCATCGACGCCCACAAGGAGGAAGCTCGCAAGCGCAATCAGATGCGCTCGATTTTGATGTGGGTCATCATCGCGATCATCATCGGCTACGCGATTCTCAGCCCTGCCAGCATTCTGCTCGGCATCCTCGCGGCGGGTATCGTCTGGCTGATCTTCCGCTACACGTCCCGCGGCACGGACGCCATGGTGCCGAACATGATCGTCAACAACGGCGATCAGCGCACCGCGCCCTTCGAGGACGCGACCGGCGCCCACGCCGGCGCACTGCTGGGCGACGTCCGCCACGACCCCTTCCAGTCCGGTGGGATGGAGACGCCGAGCCACGACCGCGTCGAACCCGGCTCGATCCACCAGGCCAACAAGGGCGTGCTGTTCGTCGACGAGATGAACACGCTCGACATCCGCACGCAGCAGAAGCTGATGACCGCGATTCAGGAGGGCGAGTTCGCCATCACGGGCCAGTCCGAGCGCTCCTCGGGTGCGATGGTCCAGACCGAACCCGTCCCCTGTGACTTCATCATGATCGCTGCGGGGAACCTCGACGCGATGGAGAACATGCACCCCGCCCTGCGCTCGCGGATCAAGGGCTACGGGTACGAAGTCTACATGGACGACACCATCGAGGACACCCCCGAGATGCGGCGCAAGTACGCCCGTTTCATCGCCCAGGAGGTCGAACGCGACGGTCGCCTTCCCCACTTCACCCGGGAGGCCGTCGAGGAGGTCATCCTCGAGGCCAAACGCCGTGCAGGCCGGAAGGACCACCTCACGCTGCTGTTCCGGAACCTCGGCGGACTGGTCCGCGTCGCGGGCGACATCGCCCGCGCCGAGGACCGCGAATACACGGCCCGCGACGACGTGTTGCAGGCCAAGCGCCGCTCCCGGTCGATCGAGCAACAGCTCGCCGACGACTACATCGAGCGCCGCAAGGACTACGAACTGCAGGTCACCGACGACGGCGTCGAGGGCCGCGTCAACGGGCTCGCCGTCATGGGTGAGGACTCCGGGATCATGCTCCCCGTCATGGCCGAAATCGCCCCCGCACAGGGTGGCGGGCAGGTCATCGCGACGGGGCAGTTGAAGGAGATGGCCGAGGAATCCGTCCAGAACGTCTCGGCGATCATCAAGAAGTTCTCCGACGTGGACCTCTCGGAGAAGGACATCCACATCCAGTTCGTCCAGGCCGGCGAAGGCGGCGTCGACGGTGACTCCGCCTCGATCACGGTGGCGACCGCCGTCATCAGCGCCCTGGAGGACATCCCAGTCGATCAGTCGATCGCGATGACCGGTTCGCTGTCGGTCCGGGGCGACGTCCTCCCGGTCGGCGGCGTCACCCACAAGATCGAGGCCGCCGCGAAGGCCGGCTGCGACAAGGTCATCATTCCCGCCTCGAACGAGCAGGACGTGATGATCGAAGACGAGTACAAGGAGATGATCGAGATCATCCCCTGTTCGAACATCAGCGAAGTGCTCGACGTCGCGCTGATGGGCGAACCGAAGAAGGACTCGCTGGTCGACCGTCTCAAGTCGATCACCGGCTCCGCCTTCGAAGGCAGCCAGAGCGGCGTCGGCTCCGCCAGCGGGTCGAACCCGAGTCCACAATAGATGGCCGACTGGGCGACGTTCGCCGGCATTACGGGCGTCGTCCTCGTGCTGTTGCTGGTTCTTTCGCATCTGACGCAGTCGGCGTTCGACGACGACGCTAACACGGCCAGCGACCGCGACTCGAGCGTCCGCTCCGAGTCGAGGGCAGATCCGAACTCGAGCGCCGAACTCGACTCAGCCGAGAGCACTCCCGGATCGGGAACGGAGACCGACGGCTCGCGTTCGGACGTCGATCTCGAGGAGTCGATCACCGCTGATCGCAGCTCTCCGGTCGAGAGCGACGCGAATCCGTCCCCCACCTTCGATACTGAAGTCGACGAGGGTTCCGAGCGGGTCCCGGTCGATTACGGGGCGGAACCCCGCTCCGAACGTGCACACCACACCGACCGGACGGACGAGTTCGATCCCGGATCGCTGTCGACCGGGGAACTCCTGGTGAACGTCGCCGTCTCGCAGGGGCTGTTCGCACTCGTCTTGCTCGGTGGCGTGATCTACACGGCGATTCCGGCCGACGCGCTAGGTATCGAGTTCTCGCTCGGCTACCTCGAGCGGGGACTGCTTCTGGGAACGGCGTTCGGACTCGCGCTGTACGTCGCAAACGAGATCGGTGCGGCGACGGCGACGCGGTTCGGCTTCGATCACGACGAGGAGCTTCGGGAACTGCTCGCTCCGGATTCGATGCAGGGCTGGCTGGTTCTCCTGATCGTCGTCCTTCCCATCATCGCCGTCTTCGAGGAACTGCTCTTCCGGGCTGCGCTGATCGGCGCGATTTCGGTCGGCTTCGGCGTCTCGCCGTGGCTGCTCGCCGTCGTCTCCTCGATCGCGTTCGCCATCGGCCACGGGATGCAGGGCTCGGTGGGCGTCGTCGTCACGGGACTGCTCGGATTCGTCCTCGCGGCGATCTTCGTCCTCACCGGGAGTTTCCTCGCGGTCGTCGTCGCTCACTATCTGGTCAACGCCCTCGAGTTCGTCGTCCACGAGGGACTGGGCTTCGAGTGGGCCCGAACCCTCGAAAGCTAAGGGTTGTGACCTGTTGGATCTGGGTATGAACGGCCTCGACGACGTTCCGGACACGGTCTATCGGGTGATTTTCTCCGGGATCGTCCTCTACTTCGCGTTGCTGGTGTACGGACAGGTGGCCGGCGACTCCCTGGCGGCGTTCGCCGCGGAGTTCGTCTTCGGCGTGATCGCCGTCGGCGTCGGGACGATTCTGTACCTCCAGGCCGAGACGGATCGCGGGTCGTGGGTGATCCCCGGGGCGGCCGTCTGTCTCGTCCTCGGCGGCGCGTTCCAGTTCGCGTTCCTGTTCACCCGTAACCCGGCGCTCGATCAGGTGTCGTCGATCGTCGTCTTCGTCGGGATCGGGCTCTACATCTACGCGGTCTGGTACGCCGACTAACGTGCGCTCGGCCGATTGCGCGTGTTCGGCCAATTGGTTGTGTTCGTCCGACTGCCCTGCGCTCGACCGCGAACGACTCGAGACTACAGTCCCTCGAGCGACCGTAACTTCTGTTCGACGGCTGGCGGCGCGGCGCTCGGGCCGTCGCGCACGCGGTGGTCGGGAATCAAGAGCGGGGCGGGGTTCCCGTCGAGGGCGGTCCGAACGAGGATCAAGTCGTCCTCGTCGTCCGGGTCGAGGTCGGGAGTCATCCGCGCGAGGGCGTCGACGCTGACCTGTTCGCCGTAGGGGATGCCCCGGACCTGCTCCAGGACGGCGCGCTGGTCGGTCGGAACGGTCAGGGCGACCTGTACCTCGTCAAATCGGACCTCCTCCAGCCCGTTGAGGTACTCGAATATCTGCTCGAGGATGGGATGATCCTCCCGGGCGTCCTCGTCCGGTACGTCGGGAAACGAGACGCTCAGGATGCGTCCGCTCGCGGCCCCGAACTGGACGTATCGATCGAGATACGGCGATTCCCGCGCGTAGATTCCGGCGTCCGTGACGTCCTCCATGTTCCTGCGTAGGTGAGTGGGCCTTGAATAATCGCCGGTCGTCGTTTTCGAACGCGTCGGTCGTAGAAACGCGAAACAGTCACCCCCACACCGACTCCCACCGATTCCGATGGAACACCGTGAACGCTGCCGATGCTGGCACCGATGAAGGCCACACCCTCCCCAGCCGCCTGCGGTCCTCGCTCCTCCCGTCGCTGCGGTCCTCGTCCCTCGCGCACCGTTGGCGATGGGCCCTCGCTCGCTTTTCGAGGTGCTCGCACGGCACCCACCTCGCAACGCTCGGCCCCATCGACAGCGCGCCACCGCACGCCGGCGGTCTGCAGGCAGAAATCTCAGTCGTCGTCCGGGTCCGTATCCCGACCCGATGGCGCAAAGCTTTTGTACATATGAGTACGTCGATGTACAACAATGAACTCTAGAACGGAACTCGCGCCCGCGGTGGCGTCGATCCTCGAGGCCGCCCGGGAGCGGCCGGGTGGCGACGGCGTCGTGGACGTCGACGCACGCTCGTTGCCCGACGCGGTAGCGCGGGCCGAGGCCGACGGCCGCGTCCCGGTGATCGCGGAGGTAAAGCCCACGAGTCCGACCGCCGACGGGACGCGCGACGACGACCCCGTCGAACTGGCCGAGGCGATGGTCGAGGGCGGCGCGGCGGCGATCTCGGTCCTCACCGAGCCGAGTCACTTCGGCGGCTCGCCCGAGTCGCTGACTCGAATTCGCGAGGCCGTCGACGTCCCCGTTCTCCGAAAGGACTTCGTGCTCGAGGAAGCGCAACTGGACGTCGTCGAAGCCGATCTGCTCCTGTTGATCGTGCGGTTCGTGGACGATGTCGCGGAACTCGTCGCGGCCGCGCGCGAACGCGGCTTCCAGCCGCTGGTCGAGGTCCACGACCGCGAGGAACTCGAGACCGCTCTCGAGGCCGGCGCGGAGATCATCGGGGTGAACAACCGGGATCTGGCGAGACTCGAGGTGGACCTCGAAACCTTCGAGTCCGTGGCGCCCGGAGCACCGGACGACGTGACGCTGATCGCAGAGAGCGGCGTGTCGACGCCCGACAACGTCCGACGGATGCGCGAGGCGGGCGCCGACGCCCTCCTGATCGGCAGCGCGATCATGGACCACGCTTCGGGCGACAGCAACGTGACCGAGAACACCCGGCGACTGGTCCGGGCCGAAGACGGGGCGGAGTAGGATGAACCAGTGCACGACCGATCACTCGGACGACGCGGACGGAGCAAACACATGAGCACGAGCGACCACGATAACGAACACACGCGAGAGCGCGACAGCGAGGCCACGTTCGGCGACTACGGCGGCCAGTACGTCCCCGAGGCCCTGATGCCGGCCGTCCAGGAACTCGAGGACGCCTACGAACGCTACGTCCTCGAGAACGAGGACGGCTTCATGGACGAGTTCCGCGACCGAATGCGGGATTTCGGCGGCCGGCCGACGCCCCTGCAGCACGCGGAACGACTCAGCGAGCGCTACGATCGCGAGATCTACCTCAAGCGCGAGGATCTGGTCCACGGCGGCGCGCACAAACTCAACAACGCGCTCGGACAGGTCCTGCTGGCCAAGTATATGGGCAAGGAGCGGATCATCGCCGAGACCGGCGCCGGACAACACGGCACGGCGACCGCGATGGCGGCGGCCCACCTCGATATGCCCTGCGAGATCTACATGGGCCGAACGGATATCAACCGCCAGCGGCCCAACGTCTACCGGATGCGGATGAACGGCGCCGAGGTGAATCCGGTCACGGCCGGCAGCGGGACCCTGAAGGAAGCGATCAACGAGACGATGCGCGACTGGGCGACGACCGTCGAGCGGACCCACTACGTCATCGGGAGCGTCGTCGGTCCGCACCCGTTCCCGAAACTGGTGCGTGACTTCCAGGCCGTCATCAGTCGGGAGGCCCGGGAGCAGATCCGGGAGAAGGCGGGCCGACTCCCCGACAGCGTCGTCGCCTGCGCCGGCGGCGGCTCGAACACGATGGGGACGTTCCACGAGTTCGTGCCGGACTGCGCGGACCCACGGTTCGCGAACGAATCGAGCGGACGACGTCCGCGAGACGAGGACGTGGCCCTCTATGCGGTCGAGGCCGGCGGCTCGAGCCTCGAGATCGACGAGGAAAACGCGCTGGCCCCGAACTCGGCGACGCTCTCGACGGGCACCGACGGCGTGCTTCACGGGGCGATGACGAAACTCCTCCAGAGCGAGGACGGCCAGATCATGGAATCCCACAGCGTGAGTGCCGGACTGGACTACGCCGGCGTCGGTCCCGAACTCTCCCATCTCGTCGATATCGGACGCGTCACTCCGGCAAGCGTCGACGACGAGGCCGCACTCAACGGCTTCCACCGACTCTCGACCCTCGAGGGGATCATCCCCGCGCTCGAGTCGAGTCACGCGCTGGGCTACCTCGAAGAACATTACGAGGATCTCGGAGGGGTGATCGTCGTCAACGTCTCCGGCCGCGGCGACAAGGATCTGGAGACGGTGCTCGAGGAGACCGAGAAGCGTGATCTCGAGGCCGCACCGGACGTGGAGGTGTTCGACCGATGAGTGGCGAGGATCGACGACCGGAGGGAGGAGAGCCTCGAGAAACGCGAGCGGGGAGCGACGGTGGGAAGCGACCCGCGAGCACCGAATACGACAGCGATATCGAGGCCGCTATCCGGGAGCATCACCCGGCGTTGATCACCTATCTGACCGCGGGAGACCCGTCGCTCGAGGATACCAAGGCGTACGTCGAAGCCCTCGACCGCGGCGGCTCGGACCTGATCGAACTCGGCCTGCCGTTCTCCGAACCCATCGCGGAGGGGCCGACGATTCAGGCCGCGATCAACCGCGCGCTCGACGCCGGGACGACGCCCGAGGGCTTCTTCGAGTTGGTCGACGATCTCGAGACCGACGCCCCGCTGCTGGTGATGACGTACTATAACATGATCCTGCAGTACGGGGGGAGCGAGGCGCCACGCGCCTCGGACGAGGCGAGCGGTACGAGGCCCGATCGGAGTGAGGGCCTCGAAGATGCAAACGGGGAGGAACGACCCGTGAGCGGGCGGGGCCCGCGAGCCAGGCCCGACGTCCGGCCGTTCGTCGAACGGGCTGCCGAGTCGGGGCTCTCGGGGATCATCGTCCCGGACCTGCCCGCCGAGGAATCCGCCCCCCTTCGCGAGGCCTGTGACGACCACGGACTCGATCTCGTCTTCATCGTCGCGCCGACGACCGAGGGCGAGCGCCTGGATCGAATCATGTCCCAGGTGTCAGGCTTCGCTTACGTACAGGCCCGCCTCGGAACGACCGGGGCTCGCGCGGACGTCTCGAACGCGACTCACGACAGCCTCACGCGGCTCTCGGCGTACGACGTGCCCAAAGCGGTCGGGTTCGGCGTCAGCGAGGGTGACCACGCGGCCGAAATCGTCGAGGCGGGCGCCGACGGCGTCATCGTCGGCAGCGCGCTGATCGACATCGTCGCTGAGCACAGCTCAGCGGGCACTGGGACGGAGTCCCAGAACGTCGCCTCGAGCGACGACACCGCGGCCGCTCTCGAGACCAAAGCCGAGGAACTCAAACGCGGCGCCGTTCGCGGGTCGGAGACCGTCACGAACGATACGGAAGATGTACCGGAACCAGAACAGCCATAACTGCAAGCTTGCTACACTCCCGCAATGACTATCACAGGCATCGACGCGCGACTCGACAGAATCGGTACAAACGACTCGTACGTGATCATCCCGATGGATCACGGCATCACGATGGGGGCGGCTCAGGGGCTGAAAGACATCGAATCGACGATCGACGGTGTCACCAGCGGCGGTGCGGACGCGGTCCTCACGCAGAAAGGAATCGCACCTCGCGTCCACGAGCACAAGAACGGGAAGGGCTACATCGTCCATCTCAACGGTTCGACGACGATCGGCCCCGACGAGAGCGACAAACGACTGACCGGCACGGTCGAAGAGGCCGTCCGTGTCGGCGCCGACGCCGTCTCCTTCCACATCAACGTCGGCTCGGACCACGAACCCGACCAGATCGCCCAGCTCTCCGAGGTCACCGCGAACGCCGAGCGACTCGGCATGCCGGTGCTGGCGATGGCCTACGCCCGCGGCCCGGGCGTCGACTCCGAGGATCCCGAAGCGCTCGGCCACGCCGTCCGTCTCGCGGAGGAACTCGGCGCCGATCTCGTCAAGACGGGCTACAGCGGCGACGCCGAGAGCTTCCAGCACGTCGTCGAATCGACCCGGCTGCCGGTCGTTATCGCCGGCGGCTCGAAAGGAACTGACCGCGAGACGGTCGACATGGTCCGCGGCGTGATGGACGCCGGTGGATCCGGCGTCTCGATGGGGCGATCGATCTTCCAGCACGAGAATCCGGAAGCGATCGCGACGGCCGTCGCCGGCGTCGTCCACCACGATCTCTCGACCGACGACGCGCTCGCGAAGGCCGGACTCGCGCTCGAGGCCTAGTCGATCTGTCCCCCTCGGCGGCCAGTCACAGTCAGTGCCGCCAGCGGAGAGGGCGTTCTGCGCTTTCGATCGGTTCTTCGTACTCGCTTGTACCCGATTTCTGCTCCCTCAGTAACCCCGTCAGGGGACTGGAGTTAGTTGGTCGATAATTCGAACGTCGGTGACACGTACCAGTCAGTTCCCCATAGTGGCTGGTGCAAGCCGAATCCACTCACCCATCTCGCCTGAGTTATTGACATAGAGATGAACTCACTGTTCACCCACTTGATCACGACTCAGCGGCAGCGCGCCGGGGTGGTTCTCGATGGCGAGTGAAACATACGAGACCGGTGGCGTGCAGGCGAAGCTCTCCGGTCTCCTGGAATCCTACGGTCTCGGCGTGCTGTTCGCGGCAAACGTGTTCGGTGCGGGCTCGGTCTACATCCTCGCGGACACCGGCGCGAACTTCGCGTTCGCGTTACTGTGGGTCCTTCCGCTGGCCTTCCTCATCGATATCGCGCTCCACGACATGTCCGCACGGCTGGCGGTCTCTCGGGAGCCGCTGACGGACTACATCGTCGATCTGCTTCCCGGCCCCGGCGGTCCCGTTATCATCGTCGCGATGGCGCTCATGAGCGCGCTCTGGTCGATCTCGAACTACGCGATCGCCGGTGCGGCGCTAGCGTGGCTCGTTCCCGGTCTGGACAACGTCATCATCGGCATCCTGCTGGCGAGCGGCGTCGGTATCGCCCTCGTTGAACTGCGCGTGTACGAACGCATCGAGGGCGCGATCGCCGCGATGGTGATCACCGTCTTCGCCTCCTACGGCCTGTTGTTGATCGGACTCGACATCCCCGTCGGAGACGTTGCCGCCGGACTCGTCCCGGCACTCCAGAGCGAGATCGGCTATCTCACGGCGGTGATCGCACTGCTCGGGACGACGGTGTACTGGCCGAACTTCTTCATCCAGTCGAGTATGGGGCCGACCAAGGAGTGGAGTAACATCAACACGTACCGGCGTGACAACGCCGCCGGAATCGTCACGACGCTGACAATCGGTGCGTTCGTGATGATCGTCTCGGCCGTTACCCTGACCGAAGGCCCGACGACGCTCACCGGTCCCGGCGAACCGCTCGCCGCGATCCTCGGTGACAGTGCGCTCTACATCTTCCTGTTCGCCGCGTTGCTCGCCAGTTTCAGTTCGGCGACCGGGACGCTGTTCGGCGCGGGCTACATGGTTCCGCAGGCCCTCGGCCACCACACGCGCTTCGGCGATACGAAGTTCAGAGCGACGGTCGTGGGCCTCATCGTCCTCTCGGCTATCGCGGCGTTCTGGCTGCTCGTGAACACCGGACTCACCCCCGTCAGGATGGCGATCATCATGCCCGCGATCAACGGACTCATCGCCCTGCCGATCACCGTCCTCGCGCTCATCGGCGCCGTCAACCGGTACCGCGACGTCTCGACAAAAGAGAACGTCGCCTTCGCGCTCGTCGCACTCGTCCTGCTCGCCGGGAGCGCGCTGACGGCCGAATCGCTCGCGGCCACCATTTCCGGCTGGCTCTAACGACGGCGGAGCCGGCCCGCCCGTCCTGTGCGTGACGCCCAATTATTACGCTCACTCGCCTACCCGGCAGTCGTGACGCCAGCGTCGTTTCGTACGCATCGACTCGAGGAAACCGACACCGGCCACTACACCGAACTGCTGTCCAACGACGGGAAGAACGACGGCGTGCTGGTCTGTGCCGCCCACGGCGGGCACGTCGAACCGGGTACCGCAGAGCAGGCGGTCGATCTGGCCGCCCGACTCCCCGCAGCCAGCTGCTGGGCCTGTCTGGGGTACGACGAGCGGCAAAGCCCGTTCGAACTGTGGCATCCGCCCTCGAGTGCCTTCTCGCCCGACGAGTACCCGCTCCTCGCCGAAATCGCCGACCGGAACTTCGAGACGGTCGTCAGTTTCCACGGGCTCGGCGACGACCGAGTGCTCGTCGGCGGCAGGATCGACACCGACGCGAAACGGTACGTCAGCGATCGGCTCGAGGACGCGGTGTCATCGCCCGTCGAATCGGTCTCGACGGGACCGTACGCCGGCGTTAACCCGGGCAACTTCGTCAACTGGCTCGCTCGAGACGGCCGTGGGCTCCAGCTCGAACAGAGTCGAACCGTCCGCATAGACGAGCGCGACGCCGTCAACTCCGTTCTCGAGGGCCTCCTCGAGGAGGACGTGCTCTGAGCGAGGAGCGGTCAGCCGGCGTCGCTCGTCCTGATCTCGAGCGGGTCCGTCGCGACGAGTTCCGAGACGACCGCCCCGCCGACGCGCGCGGCGTTCTCGATTCCCAGCGCGAGGCTCGCCGGATTCCCGTCGAAGCTCTCTTCGACCGACTGACCGGGTGCCGCCCGATCGTAGTTCGAGACGGCGCGGACGCTCACGTACCGCTCGCGCAGGCCGAACCGCTCGAGGGCAGTTGCCGTCGCGGCGTCTTCCATCTGGGTCGTCACGTAGGGTGCGACGCCGTACTGGTCACAGAGCCACTGGACCTCCCGCGCGTAGCGAGGGCCGTGCCAGAACTCGTCGCCACAGACGGTCGTTCCCCGTTCGATCGTCGGTCCCGAATCGGGGGCGTTCGGATACTCGCGCTGGTAGTCGCGAGCGTCGGCGTCCTCGCGCAGGTCGACCGCTCGGGCGGCCTCGAGCGCGCAGTCGACGACGCCGTCCTCGGGTCGGTGAACGTAGTCCCGCGGTCGATACGCGAGGAGATCGATTGGGCGCTCGTCGTTGGACGCTTCCGACACGGAATCCGTCACAGCGGCGTCGGATCGGCGGTCCCACCGGTGCTTTCGGTCCCAGTCGACGACGGCGTCTGCAATCGCGACCGAGCCGAGTGCCGTCGTCTCCGGCGACGAGCCGGCGATACCGCAGGAGACGATATAGGCCGACTCGAGGTCGAGGCCCGGACTCGCCAGCACGGCGGTGACGGTCGTCGCCGCGTCGCTCTTGCCGATGCCGGTGGTCGTGACGGCGATTCCGGAGTCGGTCACGTAGACGGGTGTCTCCGCGCCCGGCACCTCGAGGGCGTCGACGGGGTCGTAGCGCTCGAGCCACGGTCGGCGTTCGTCGAGGGGATCCTCGAACGCGGCGGTGAGAACCAGTGCGTCGGGAGCGATCGGGTCGTCCGGATCGGGATCTCGAGGCTCCGGCAGCGGTCTATCAGTTGGGGTCATGGCTGGTTTGCACGGAACGGGTAACTGTGTTGCATACCTATCTCGTCGGGTGGGAGGACTTGTTTCATGTGATGTAACGTGTTACACGAGATGTAACAGGCTCGATCCGAATTCGGAGAGCAACCGGAACACCTTCTAAATCCGCCTTCGTTCTCCGAGTGTGACCGACGCCGACCTCACGATCGACGACGAAATCGTCGCTCGAGCCCGGATTCACGCCCGTGAGGCCTGTCGCGAGTACGACCTCGAGATCGATCGCGCATCCCTCGAGTGGGACGTCACCACGCGCGCTCGCCGCCGAGCGGGGGCGTGTCGGTGGAACGCGAGCCGCGAGGTGGCGACGATCGTGCTCACCCGTCAGGCCTACGAACGCTACGAGTGGGAGACGTTCGCGGGCGTCGTCAGGCACGAACTCGTCCACGCCTGGGAGTTCCAGCGTTTCGGCGAGTCGGGCCACGGCTCGCGGTTTCGCGAGCAGGCGGCGCGACTCGAGGCCCCCAGACACTGCGAGACGTTTTCGGACCCGCGGTACGTCCTCCGGTGTCTCGCGGCCGACTGCGACTGGTCGGCGAGACGCCACCGGGCCTCGAAGCCGGTGAAAGCACCCGACCAGTACCGCTGTGGCACCTGCGGGAGCGACATCGAGATCGAACACGCCGATAGCGGGCGGACGTGGACGACCGCGAGCGAGTTCGGCGGGACGAAAGCGGCGCTCGGCGACGACTGGTGAGTAGCGAGGGACGACCAGCGGAAGTCCCTCGACAAGCGAGCGGGGAGCGGAGCGACCCGCGAGCAGCGAGGTTCGAGCGAAGCGAGAACCTCGAAATGGCGAACGGTGAACGAAGTGAACCGTGAGTAGCGAGGGACGACCAGCGGAAGTCCCTCGAAATGGCGACCCGCGAACGACGAGTCGCCCGCGGAACACTTATTCGACTTCCGTGTGCTGGTTTAGCTATGGGAATACTCGAGTTGATGCTGGGCCAGTCGGAGCCCGGCGAACAGGGAGTCGAGGGACGGTCGTACAAACTGCCGAAGGAGACCCACGACTTCGTCTACCCGATCGCCGTGCGGCCGCGGGAACTCGAGGCCTTCGTCGAACTCCTCGAGGCCGAGGCCGACGCGCCGTCGATCGAGGACAACGCCGACGAACTGCAGGACGTCTTCGACGACGTGCTCGGCGACGTCGAGATCGACGCCGCCGAACTGGCGGAACGGCAGCGCAAGCCGCGACTCGAGACCGAGGCGATAGTCGATCACTGGACCGAGCAGGTACCGGAGGATATCGGCGTCGTCTACGCCCGAATGGATACCTATCCGACGCTGCTCTCGTTCGTCAAACGCTGCAAACAGCGCGACGAGCAGGGCGACGATCCGTTCGAACTCCCCGAGAGCTTCGGAAACGGGGCTGCGCTGCTCAAGCGACTCGAGGCCGCGACGAACGATCAGTATCGCGCCGTCGTTCACACGGACCTGTTGCCGCCCGAAAAGTAGGGCTGCAGTTGGTTTCGTCGGAGACTACGTTACCGCCATATCCCATCAGGACGCCGTACTACGAGTACACCGCCACCGATGCACGGAGTAGACCGTCCCAGCCAGTAGCGTTCCGACGAATCCGAGCAGCCACGCGACGGCACCGTACCCGACGTACACGTTCTCGTACGGTCCGAGGATATCCGCCGGCGGTTCGATCGCCCACGGGCCGAAGTGGACGACGGTGACGACGAGGAGGAGTGTGCCCAGCAGGACTGCCCAGTACCCCGCCCCGACGCGCTCCGTGAGCGTCAGATAGAGCCCGATCACGAGAAGCGGGTAAATCAGGAGGGTGTAAGTGAATACCGTGATCTCGGGAATCAGTGGCCAGCCGACGTGGTTGCCTCGAACGATGTGATCGAGATGGTGCCCGATACCGAAGACCGTCGCGAGGACGATCAGCACAGAGAGTCGTGTATCGACGCTCGTTGGGCCCGGATGATCGCTTCCACGACGATGCCGCGTGTTACCGGATGTTCCGTACATATCTAGAATTCCTGTATGCGGTAGCGAATAGATTCCCCTAACACGTTAGTCGTCACCGCATCGGCACCTATCGGCACGATCGGACGATCTTCGAAACTGAGTGCTACCGCATGCGTCTCCCTTTCCGCTCTGGACCGGTCAAAAACCACTTGACCAGTGCCGCTTCGCCTCGGCGGAGGATCGTGCTCGCCGTCGCCTTATCGATACCGAACGTCTCGGCGAGGTCCGCAAGCGTACACTCCCGAGGGACTTCGAAGTAGCCCTCCCGTACCGCGGCCTCGAGGAGTTCTCGCTGCCGATCGGTCAGTAACGTGCCCGTATCCGTCGTGCTGACTACCGACTGCAGTTCGTACGCCGCATCCGCCCCCTCGAGCGTCGTCCGTAGCTGGTCGAGTTCGTCACGCGTCCCGGTCAGATCGAATTCGAACCAGCCGTTTTGGGCGATCACCGGGAACTCGACGGGCAGTAACGAAAGCTCGACGAAGTCGTAGAGGTCCGTACCGGTCGTCTCGTACTTGCTGAGCACGCGTCTCTCGGTCGATTCTAACGGCTCGAGGTGGGTGATCGCGGGGTGAGTACGCAGCGCATCGACAGTCGCGTCCGGTTCGTCCGTGATGATCTCCCCGAGTTCGATCGCCGTTTCGTCCACTCGGTAGCCCGCCAAGAGCTTGAACGTCGCGTCGGGGAACGCCTGCGACACGTCCGTCAGCCACAGCCCCTCCGGCAGACGGATCCGAAACTGTGCACGGATCATGGGTCGTCGGTAGCGGCATCCGGGAGTCTGTCGACAACGGGTCCGTACCAGTCTCTGTCGAGCTGAGATCGGCTAATCGAGTGCAAGGCCAACATGTTAGGGTAGTTGGCAAGCTCTCCCGCCACGACTATTAGCGTAATGGACGACCAAGATCGCAGCGCCGACGGAGTCAACGAGCAGAAAGTAACCGCTGAGCGCGACGATGACTTCGTGGTATTCCACATCGGGATGCGGATCAACACGCTCTGGAAGGTTCACCGGTGGCTCCCGCTCGTGCTCGTCGCGCCGCGGATGGTCCGTGAACTGGTCGCCGATCCGGAGTCGGGCCTGCTCGGGAGTCGAACGGTAGTCGGACCCGGTATTCGCAATATCGGGTTCGTCCAGTACTGGGAGTCGTTCGATGCGCTCCGAGCGTACGCCCGCGACAGCAACCGGCTGCACTTCCCTGCCTGGCAGGAGTACTACCAAGACGGAACCAAAGACGACGCTGCCATCGGCATCTGGCACGAAACCTATCTGGTGGGTGCAGACGAGTACGAGACCGTCTACAACAATATGCCGGCGCACGGGCTTGCCGCGTCCGACGGGACGGAGATCGTCCCTGCGGCGAACCAGCGGAAGACGGCCGCTGGCCGGCTTGACCAGACGGACGGGACGGACGGTCCCGTAGACGCAAGCGAGTCTGCCTGACAGTTCCCCATCGACGGTGCGGGATCGCGTGTCCGCGTCTCCGGTCAACTGGCGCTGGCCCCTCCATAGACCGGTGACCGGCCGAACGACGCACAGTACCGGTTAGTAAACGATCGTCTCGAACGCCTCGAGCGACGACAGTTCGTACGTCGGTTCGTGCTCCACGCCGTCGCGGTCGTCGCGTCCGAGATCGATCCAGGCCGAATCGATCCCCATCGCGTTCGCGCCCGCGATGTCGGCGTGCAAGGAGTCGCCGACGTGGATCGCCGCGTCGGGCGCGACCCCGAGTTCACCCAGCGCGTACTCGAAGGGAGCCGCGTCCGGTTTCGGATGGATCCCGGCGCTCGGTTCGGTGAAGACGCGAACGTCGAAGGCGTCCGCGATGTCGAGCGCCTCGAGTTTCTGCGTCTGCGTCGGCCGGCCGCCGTTGGTGATCAGCCCGACCGGCCCGCACTCGCGGGCGTGCTCGAGGGCCGCCTTCGCGCCGGGACGAAACTCGACGGCGGTCGGATCCTGTAACTCGAGATACTGCGCGGCGAGCGCGGGTGCGATTCCGGTATCGAAATCGGTCTCGGCGCGGTCGACGACCGCAGTGAACAGGTTCTCGTAGAACTCGCGATCCGTCTCGGCGGTCGGCAGTGACGGCACGGTCGCTCGCAGGTCCGCCGGCGTACAGAAGGGCTCGCACCCGACGTGTTCGAACGTCGACTCGAGCAGCGTCGCGGCGTCCTGTGTGGGCTCACACAGCGTCTGATCGAGATCGAAACAGATCGCATCGTACGCAGCCATATCCCCGGGATAGGACGGCGAGCGTTCTCAACGTTTCGGGAGCATGTGCATACCACACATACCGTGCTATCGAAACCACCGACGTGCCTCCGGTGTCGCGTTCCGGGCGTCAGTCGGAGGGAGTCTCGGCTGCCAACTGATCCGTAGCTGTTATTTTCACGGCGGTTCCTGTCAACGTATGAACGTCGTCAAACGGGTCCATATCGTCCCCCTCGGCTACGAGTACGACCGGATCCTCGAGCCGATCCGGGCACAACGGGCCGACCTGGTCTACCTGCTCGCGGACGAACGAACCGACGATGGTGGTGACTCCGCGGTCACCGCCGACTACCACGACGACCTCCTGGCCGAACTCGAGTCGACCGTTCCCGACGTCGAGACGAGACGCTGTGATCTGGGCGACGTCTACGCCGTCCTCGGCGAGGTGACGACGATCGCCGCGGAACACGCCGACGACACCGTCTCGGTCAACGTCTCCGGTGCAGGGACGATTCCGGCGATCGGCGCGACCATGGCCTGTATGGACGTCTCGACGGACGCACACGCCTACTACGTCGAACCATCCGACTACGCCCACGAGGGCGAGCGCGAACCGATCTCGACCGGCGTCGCCGAAATCGAACGCCTGCCGACGTATCCGATCGACTCGCCGACGCCCGACCAGGTCGCGATCATGGGATTCTTGGCCGATCCCGACGCGTGGGACGGCTACCACGAGGCTCGAACGACTCCACCGAAGAAGAAAGACCTGATCGAGTACGCTCGAGATCGGGGGCTCTCGTTCATGGCCGATCGACGCCCGCCCGAGGAACGCGGCGGGGAGGACAAGGGTGCCTTCCGCGTCCTCGATACGCACGTTCTCGAGCCGCTCGAGGCCGACGGCTACGTGACGATCGAATCGGTCGGTCGCCGCCGCGTGGTCGAACTTACCGAACAGGGGGGTAACGCCTACCGGGCGTTCAAACACAAACTCGCCGACGGCGAGTGACTCGAGACCCGAACGGCGGGTCGAACCGTCAGCGGGAGCGGATGAAAGTGGAGGGTCGATAGTAGCAGGACCGAACGAAAGGAGAGTCGATAGCAGCAGGACCGGACGAAGGGAGGGCCGCTGTCAGCGGGGGACCGACGGCGGACGAGAGCGTTACTCGTCGCGCTCGACCAGCGCACCGAGCGTCGTACCCAGCCGCGCGAACTCGAAATCGATCTCGAGTCGCTCGACGTGAGCGCGAAGCGCGGCTTCGTCGAGCGCCCGCTCGCTCTCATCGCGACCCGCGTCGGGATCGGACGCTCGAGCGAGCAGGAAGGGGGCCGCGTCGGCGAGCGGCGAGCCCGGAAGTTCGGGGCCGACGACACGCCCGCGTTCGGCCGCGGCGAGGAGTTCGTGGGCGACGATCAGCCGCCGCCGCAGCGATCGAATCTCCTCGGGGGCGGCCGGCGAGCCCAGCCGGTCCGCCAGCAACTCGTCGGCCGCGATCACGCGGTCGGGTTCGACCTCGAACGCCTCGAAACGGTCGCGCTCGAGCGTTCGAGCGTCGGTCCGACGACTCGCGAGCCGAACGGCACCCAGGACGGCTGCCGTTCGCCCGTACCGTCGCGACGCGAGGTCGCCAGCGTAATCGAGCGCTGCACGGGCGACGGGCGTGACGGCGTCGACCTCGAGCCGACGAGTCGCCTGATCTACCGTCAGTCCGTCGCCCGCGGGGGAGTGTCGCTGACCCATATCTGAACTGTCTCGTGTAGCTGTATTATCTACTTCTGAGAAGGTGTTATTACAAATGCAACTATCGTTACCATCGTTACTAACGAAACTATCGTACTATCGCTCTCGAATCGCTCGATGTGCGGGACGTTCGAGACGGGACGTCGGCGATAGCGTCTCGCGTAATACGCGACACCCATCCTCCCTCACACGTTACGGTCACCACCGTTCTTTCGAGAGAATAGCGCTCGAGTCGTCCGGTTTCGGGCCGAACCCCGTATCGAACACCGGTCGCGCATGCCGATCCCGTCTGCGGCATTCGCCACGTTCAAGCCGGTGCCCTTCGACGGTCGATTTATGACGCGATCTGTCTGGGTAAAAGCCGACGACACGGTCGGTGACTGGGACGACCGCCGTGCGCGGATCACTGCTGCACTCGAGTCGGGTGCGGACTGGGTACTGGTCGACGAGGACGACGTCGCTCGCGTGCGCGAACTCGGCGATATCAACGTCGCGGCGTTTCGAACCGACGGCGACGTGACGCTGGTCGACGACATCGACGACGCGGAAGCCGACGGCAAGGGGACCGAACCGGCCGCACAGCCCGACGCCGTCGTCGTCGGCAAGGACGGTGAAGGCGACGCGACGATCGATCTACCCGAAGATCTCTCGGGATCGGCGGACCTCTCGACGCTCCGTCGACGCGACGGCGACTTCGAACGCGGTGCGTACGTGCGCATTCTGGGCCAGGAGTACGAACACTTCGCCGAGACCGCCGCCGAGGAGGCCGAACACACCATCGTTGTCGGCGAGGACTGGACGATCATCCCCCTCGAGAACCTGATCGCCCGCATCGGCGAGGAGACCGACCTCGTGGCGGGCGTCACCAGCGCCGAGGAGGCCAAGACGGCGTTCGAGACCCTCGAGATCGGCGCCGACTCCGTCCTGCTGGACTCGGACGATCCGGATCAGATTCGCGAGACCGTCGAGGTCCGCGACCAGGCCGAACGCGAGTCGCTCGACCTCCAGTACGCGGAGGTGCTCGACGTCGAACGCGTCGGGAGCGCCGATAGGGTCTGCGTCGATACGGGTAGCCTGCTGGAACACGACGAAGGGATGCTCGTCGGATCGATGGCCCGCGGCCTCGTCTTCGTCCACGGCGAGACCGCCGAATCACCCTACGTCGCCTCCCGCCCGTTCCGGGTCAACGCAGGCGCCGTCCACGCCTACGTACGCACGCCCGACGGCGGCACGAAGTACCTCTCGGAACTCCAGAGCGGCGACGAAGTCCAGATCGTCGACACCGCCGGAAACACCCGCGAAGCGATCGTCGGCCGCGTCAAGATCGAGAAACGACCGATGTTCCGCATCGCCCTCGAGACCGAAGGCGGCGACCGCATCGAGACCCTGCTGCAGAACGCGGAGACGATCAAGGTCCCGACGCGGGACGGCCGGGCGGCCGTGACCGACATCGAGGCCGGCGACGAACTCCTGTTGTACTACGAGGATACGGCACGCCACTTCGGTGAGGCCGTCGAGGAGAGCATCATCGAGAAGTAACGATCCGTCTATCGGGAGTCGCGTTCATCCGTACGACCGGCAAAATTACCGATTCGAACGCTACCGCTCGAAATAGATTCGGTTACGGCCGGGCGGGCTCTTCCTGTTCGGACTCCTCGGCGTCGCTATCCGCTTTAGCGTCCTCCGGATCGATCGGCTCGAGTCGGGTCGTACACCAGTGACAGAACGCGAGGTCCTCGTCGAGTTCCTTCCCGCACTCGGGACAGGAGGGTCCGTCGCTCGAGTCGGAGCCGTTCGGCGGGAAGCCGACCGCTCTGAAGGTGGCGTCGATGGCCGCGAAGAGGGCGATAAACATAATGAAGAACTGCGCCATCGTGTCGGTTTGCGCGTTCGCAATGTCCACTCCTTCCGAGAACGAGCCAGCAGCGACCATCTGCTCGGTCGGGAAGAAGAACCAGACTGCCGAGAAGTAGAGCCCGGCGAACACCAGCGCACGGAGCCAGTCTCGGATCAAGGCGTGGCCTGCGCCGGGGAGGAAGATCGAGAGGCCGCCAGCGAACAGCGCGCGAAGCCATGTCATCGTACGTGGTGCTAGGGGACCCCGCCCCTTAACATTCCGATTTTCCTCTGCGGCGTGACTGATCAACGCCGGTTACCGTTTCGACAGCGTCTCCGGATCGTACCGCCCGGCGCAGTCGTATCCGTAGTATCCGCCGGCGCACGCCCGGTCTTCGATCCGGTAGATTCGCTCGATCCGAGTCGGTACGAGAACCGGATAACAGCCGATCGAAGACGGCTCCAGAAACGAATAGAGAGATGAGAGACGTTCCGGTGTACAGGGGACGGTTCCGATCAAATCACCACAGTCCTGTCCGGTGGTCGACTGTCCACGGTCGCCGCGGGTACTCACTCCGTCTGCGTGACCTTCTGCCGACTCGGATACTCCTCGTCGAGTTGTTCGAAGATCCGGTTGTCCGTGCCGCTCTGGTCGATCATTTCGATCAGCGAGTCGAGCCTGTGTAACGGAACCTGCCCCGGCGCGTACTCGCTCGAGTCCGATTCCAGTGGCGCGTAGCCCAGCGCCGAGCCGTACAGGGGACCGATGATACGCGTGTGACTCCCGAGTTCGCCCATTGCGATACCGGCGGCCCGAATCCCGTTTTGGGTCGCCGTGTCGATCGCGCTCAGAATCCGCAGACAGTCGGTTCGGTCCGCCGCGTACGTCGCGACCTTGGCGATGTCGCCGTACTTGTTACACTCCTCGATAATCGCATCGAGCGTTTCCTTGTCGGGCGTTTCGTCGAACTCGTGGAAGGAGATAACCAGTTCGACGTCCTGCTCGCGAAACTCGTCGAGTACCCACTGCAGTCCGCGTGCGGTCTCGAGTTCGACGTCGACCTTCTCGACGACATCGAACTCGGCGGCGGCCATCAGTTGATCCAGTCGGCCGCGATCGCTCGCTTCACCGCCGAACCATCGCGATCGGTTCGTCGCGAGAATCGGGAGGGTGCCGTCGTACTCGGCCAGTTGTTCGATCGGGTCGTCCGCACTGTCCATCCGAAATTCGAGCAAATCCGCGGCATCACGAGCCTTCGGCTCCCGTGTAAGATCGTTCGTTGTAGCAGCGAGGGCGAACCCGTCGACGGTCATGACACAGTTTACCAATTCTCCGCATAAAAATATTTCGAGAACACCCATCTCGGGTCCGACTCTTGATACGTCTTCGAGCGTTCAGCGTCGTCCAACGACGGGAATCGAGACCTCGAACAGCGGCTATCGTTGCGGGAGCCGCCCCACGTCCGAGAGGACCGCCGTCGCCGTCTCCGGGCCGCCCGCACCGCGGCCACTCGAGTGTAGCGAACCGGCGTTTCGCGTCTCGATCTGGACGATATTTCGGGTCCCGGTAACGGCCAGCGGGCCGTTCTCGGGAACGAGACGGGGGCCGACGCGAATACCGTCACGGGTCGCCTCGCCGATGAGTCGGATCGTCCGGCCGTCCTCGGCCGCGAGGTCGAGCGCGCTGCCGGGGATCGACTGAATGCCCTCGACCGCGGCGTCCTCGAGCGTGAAGCCGCCGTCGGCGAGCACGTTCGCGAGGATGACTAACTTGAGCGCGACGTCGGTACCGTCGACGTCGAACGTCGGGTCGGTCTCGGCGACGCCGAGGTCCTGGGCCTCCGCGAGGACGTGTTCGTAGTCGAGACCCTCGGCGGCCATCCGCGTGAGGATGAAGTTCGCAGTCCCGTTGAGGATCCCCCGGACCGCAGTCACGGTCTCCGGGGAGCAGTCTTCGATGGTCGAGAGCACTGGAATCGCGCCGCCGACCGCCGCCTCGAACCGGACCGAGCCCGCGCTATCGGTCGCGAGTGTCTGCAATTCTTCGTACCGCTCGGCGACGGGCCCCTTGTTCGCTAACACCGCGTGGCGGTCGGCCTCGAGCGCACGTTTCACGTGCGAGAAGGCGGGTTCGGCGTCGTCGAGCGTCGTCGGCGTCGCCTCGACGAGGACGTCGTACTCGGTCTCGAAGGCGTCCTCGGGGTCGCTGATGCCGATAGGTTCGTCACCGATCTTCCGTTGCAGGGCGCTATCGACGTCGATACCGTCGGCATCGATGACGGCGTTGGTTGAGTCGGCGAGCGCGACGACCTCGTGACCGTACTCACCGGCGAGATCGGCGACTGATCGGCCGACAGTCCCGGCTCCGAGGATTGCGAGTTTCATATGGCATCACCGCCGAGCATCGGTTCGACGACGGTGAGATCCTTCTCTCGACTGATCGAGCGGATCGTCTCGAAGACCTCCTCGGACCGGCCCGAGTCGAGTGCGAGCCGAAGCCGACCGCTCGAGACGTTGCCGGTCCCTTCGGGAGCAGACAGCGAGAGATCGAGAACTGCAGCGCTGGTGTCGTTTTCGATCTGCAGGAGCGTATCCGAGAGGTCGGTCTCGATGAGATGGCCGACCAGAACGAGGGAGACCTCTTCGCCGTAGCGTTCGGCACCGGCCTGAATGACGTTGACGCCGGTCTCTCGGAGCCCCTCGACGATATCGTCGAATCGGTCCGGCGGACACCCGAGATCGACCTCGACGGGAATGTGCCCTCGCGGCGTGATGTTACCGCGTTCGTGATGAATACTCATGAGGTTCCCACCGTTTTCGGCGATCGGTGCGAGCGCGTTGAGCAACTCACCGGGCTCGTCGACCAGTTCGAGACGAACGGTGTAGGTTCGAACACCACCATCGGTCTCGAGGCTGGGGATGCCCGATCTCGTCGGGTCGTCACCCATTGGTGTCACCGCCTGTCGGCATGTGATCGTCCGTCATTGTAGGCATGATACACGCTCCGCAGCGGGGACGTAAAAGATTATAGATCTACTCACAACCCGCTGAGGCAACACGAGCGGTCCGCTGTGACGATTCCGTGGTGAGGCGTTCGGGGGGCCCGGAACGATCGGTAGTGACCGAGCGGTCGCTATTCGAGGGAACGGTGTGCGAAGTGATCGATCACCACGAGAACGGACCGTGAAACGCAACGGCTACTGTGTCGAGAGAAACGGAACGCGAGCGGTCGCGGGATCGTCCGTCAGGCCAGTCCCAGCGTCTCCTCGGCCTCGAGGAGCTCGTGGTACCGGTTTCGAATCGTCACTTCGGAGATGTCGGCGACGTCGCTGACGGCTGCCTGGGTCGTCTTCTCGTTGGTGAGAAGCGCAGCGGCGTAGACCGCGGCGGCGGCGAGGCCGACCGGCGACTTGCCGCTGTGAACGCCCTTCTCCTTGGCGTTCTGGAGGAGCCCGCGGGCGCGGTGTTCGGCCTCGTCGGAGAGGTCGAGTCCCGAGGCGAAGCGGGGAACGTAGCTCTCGGGATCGGCCGGCTGGACCTCGAGGCCCAGTTCCCGAACGACGTAGCGGTAGGTGCGAGCGATCTCGTTCTTCTCGACGCGGGAGACGTCGGCGATCTCGTCGAGGCTTCGTGGGACACCGGCCTGACGAGCGGCGGCGTAGACACAGGAGGTGGAGACGCCCTCGATGGAGCGGCCGGGGAGGAGGTCCTCGTCGAGCGCGCGGCGGTAGATGACGCTCGCGGTCTCGCGGACGTTCGTCGGCAGTCCGAGTGCACTCGCCATCCGGTCGATCTCGCCCAGCGCCTGTTTCAGGTTGCGCTCCTTCGAGTCGCGGGTGCGAAAGCGCTCGTTCCACTTGCGGAGACGCTGCATCTTCTCGCGCTGGCGGGAGCCGAGCGAGTTGCCGTAGGCGTCCTTGTTCCGCCAGTCGATGTTCGTCGAGAGCCCCTTGTCGTGCATCGTGTTCGTCGTGGGCGCACCCACGCGGGACTTCTCGTTCTTCTCGGCGGCGTCGAACGCGCGCCACTCGGGACCGCGGTCGACCGAATCCTCTTCGACGACCAGGCCACAGTCCTCACAGACGGTTTCGCCGTGTTCGTCGTCGACGACCAGGTGCCCCGTACATTCGGGGCAGGCGAGGTCGCTCTGTTCCGATTCGTTCGTCTCTTCGTTCGATTCTCGTTCGGTACGTCGTACTCTGGTGCTCGATGGTGTGTTTGTCATACGATGGCGAGTGCTGACCGGCCGAACTGACTGCAAAAGCCCGGACGGGTTCGTTACCTACCTCGTTCTGATACTCGAGGGTTAAGGGTTTCGGAATCGCGGGCCGACACCTCTCGAAAGCGGGTAATTCGGGGGAACTAGTATGATCGATCGGAACAGTTAAGCTGCAAAGCGAGTCCGAATCGGAGGGGCCAAATTCGGACCGTCCGAACCGGGGGTATGGACGTCGCAGTCGGGAGCACGAACCCGGTCAAGGTGGATGCAGTCGAACGAACGCTCGAGCGATTCCAGCCGTCGGTAACTCCGGTCGCGGTCGACTCGGGCGTCCCAGAACAGCCGTGGTCGGTCGAGGAAACCGTGACCGGCGCCGAAACCCGGGCTCGGCGAGCGCTCGAGGCGACCGACGCCGACTACGGGGTCGGCCTCGAGGGCGGCGTCGCCCGTATCGAGGGCGTCCCCGGCCTCTCCTTGATCATGTGGGCCGCCGTGACCGACGGCGATCGGCTGGAACGCGGGGGCGGTCCGACGCTTCCGCTCCCCGACGACGTAGCCCGTCGCCTCGAGAGCGGGGCCGAACTGGGACCCGTGATGGACGACCGGCACGGAACCGACGGCATCGCGGAGCGCAACGGTGCAGCCGGTGTTCTTACGGGCGGCCTGACGAACCGATCACGGGCATTAGGCGAAGCGGTCGCGTGCGCGTTCGGCCCGTTCGCCACCGGCTCGAACGCTAGCCAACTGTAACTCGCCGTTACCTCACTCGGTCGGCAGTCCCGGCGACACCGGGTCGGCTGCCGGTACCGTCAAGTACTGACGATACTCCGGAAAGATTGATGTTCGTGGACTATAGACAATCATGTACCACAATATATTAACCGGACGTACCAACGAAAGCTTTCTGTCCGGTTATGCACCCATTACTCGCTGGGCAAAACGCACGCAGGCGGAGGGTTAGCCGCACGTACCAAACCCCCTAAGGGCATTCTTGGCATTGAGTGGTGTATGAGCACTGCAATAACCGCGGACCTCACGAGCAAACAACGCCAGATTCTCCAGTATCTCCGCAATAACGCCGGAACGAAGACGTACTTTAAATCCCGTCTTATCGGAAAGGAGCTCGGCATGACGGCCAAAGAGGTCGGATCGAATATCACCGCGCTGCAGGACGGCGACTACGACGTCGAGATCGAAAAATGGGGTTACTCCTCGAGCACGACGTGGAAAGTTAACGCTTAACGGACTGGAAACCGGCTGGACGCTCGTTTCTTGGTCAACACGCACCCCCTCCCCACGCTGTTCCCGTTCGACCGCCCTATCGATCGTCGACCGCTTTTTGACGACCCGCTGCGTACCATCGACTGACAGATGTCACCGCCGATACTGTTCGATATGGACGGAGTCATTCTCGAGGGACCCGGCACCGACCCACAGGTGTACGCCGACGCGGCCGACACGGCCCTCGAGGACCTCGGCGCCGAGCCGACGTCGGACCAGCGAGACGACCTCAGACGGCACGATCTCGAAAACGTCACCACCCACTGCGACACGCTCGGGATCGACGCCGCGGCGTTCTGGAAGCTGAAAGACGAGTACGCATCGGAGACGACTCACGACCTGATTCGGTCGGGCGAACGCGGTCTCTACGACGACATCGACGCGATCGGCGAACTAGCCGACCGAACCACGGTCGGTCTCGTCACGAACAACCGCCACGCGACCGCCGAGTTCGTCGCCGACTACGTGCCGATCGAGTTCGACGTCGTTCGCGGTCGCCGGCCGACGTTCGACGACTACAGACGGCGAAAACCCGACCCCGACTTCATCGACGACGCGCTCTCGGAACTGGGGGTGAGCGACGGACTCTACGTCGGCGACTCGCGCAAAGACGTCACGGCCGGACGGGCGGCGGGCCTCGAGCCGATTTACCTCCGTCGATCACACAACCGGCACGTCGATCGGCCAACGGACGCCGCCGCAGTCGTCGACTCGCTCGCGGCGCTTTCGGCGGTCGTCGAAACGGTATAAACGGCGTCGTTTTCGGTCGGTAATACGCCTTTACCGACCCGTATCGTGTCCTTATCCGTCGAAGACGACGAGCTGATCCGCGTTTCGAGCGAGCTGTCTCGCCGGTTCGCCGAAGGAGTCGGCGTGGCGGATAACCAGGATCAGGACGGTCTCGGGGCGTTCGACGGCGTAGCCGTCCTCGCGCGAGAGCAGACCGGCTTCCTCGAGTTCGCCGGCGTACTTGCTCACCGTCGGCGGCGAGACGTCGAGTACCGTCGCGAGGTCGCCGGCCGTCGCGTCCGGCGTCGAGAGGAGTTCGATAAACATCCCGCGAGGCGTATCCCGTCGGAGATAGCCCAGGGCCTGCTTTTCGAACTCGTCGAACCGATCCGCCGGGACGAACCGCTTGTAATCGCCGTCTCGGAAGCGCTCGATCGCCTCGAGTTCCTCGAGGCGACGCAGGTGGTGTTGGGTCTCGCCGGTACCGAGCTGGAGGTCGTCCCGAATCTTCGAGAAGTGGGCTCCGGGCGTCGTGGTGAGATACCCGGCGATCGCGTCGCGAGCGTCGCTCTCGCCCGTATCCGCCGCCGCAGAGTCGGAGAGACCGGCGAGCGGTGACGCAGCGCCGAGCGCTGCGAACCGGCGCAGGGTCGCTCGTTTGTCGTCGTCGACCCCATCGGAACCCGTCATGTAATACCTACCTACCGAAACGTGGCGGGGCGTAAAACAGGTTTCGCTCCACCTCCTTCACCGAAAACTGACTGTCTGTGGATCTAGCCGTTCGTGCCGGAGTCACCGGCGAAGTCCTGATCCATCTCTTCGATGACCTCGTCCGGATCCGAGATGGTTCCGGCATCTTTGCCCTCTTTGATCGCCTGGGCTTCCTGTTCCATCGCTTCGAGATCCATCTCGGCTTCCTCGTCGATCTCGCCGATGATCTCGGCGATGTCGTCGAGGCCGATCAGTTCGCGCGTCTCCTCGTCGAACTCGAGGCTATCGAGTTGGCTCCCGTCCTCTTTGACGTCGCTGCCGGAGAGGTGTTTGCCGTAGCGGCCGACCATCGAGGTAAGTTCCTGGGGCATGACGAACGTCGTCGACTCGCTCTGGCCGATCTCGGCGAGGGTCTCCATTCCCTGATCGATGATGGCGCGCTCGCCCATCGATTCGGCGGATTTGGCGCGCAGGACGGTCGAAATCGAGTCACCCTGGGCTTCCAGAATCTGGCTCTGCTTTTCACCCTGTGCGCGGATGATCTCGCTCTGTTTGTCACCCTCCGCCTTCTCGACGGCGCTGCGGCGTTCACCCTGTGCCTCGAGGATCATGGCGCGGCGTTTCCGTTCGGCGGAGGTCTGTTGCTCCATCGCGCGCTGGACGTCCTTCGAGGGGTTGACCTCGCGGACCTCGACCGATTCGACGCGGATCCCCCACTCGTCGGTGGGTTCGTCGAGTTCCTGGCGGATGCGGGCGTTGATCTCCTGCCGCTTGTTGAGCGTGTCGTCCAGCTCCATGTCACCCAGCACGGCGCGCAGGGTGGTCTGGGCGAGGTTCGAGGTCGCCTTCTTGTAGTCGTCGACCTGCAGGAACGCCTTCTTGGCGTCCATCACCTTGATGTAGACGACGGCGTCGGCCGTCACCGGGGAGTTGTCCCGCGTGATCGCTTCCTGTCGGGGGACGTCTAACGTCTGGGTTCGCATGTCGAACCGATACGTGTTCGAGACGAACGGCGGGACGAAGTTGATACCCGGCTCGAGGAGTTTGCGGTACTCCCCGAAGACGGTCAGTGCGCGCTTCTCGTACGCGTCGACGATCTCGATTGCACTGAGGAGTGCGGCGATAACGACGAGGAGGACGAGTGCACCGAGGAAGAGCAGTGCACCACCGGTCTGTAACGGGAGTAGTTCTACGACCATAGTTCGATCTTACGGGGGGGACGGGAAAAACGTTCCCTTATTTCACCGACATTTCCGACCTCGAGACCGTCCCGACGTGGGGTGGCGACGTCTCGAGTCGAAATCGTGACCGACTCGAATCGATCCGGAAGTGCCTCAGTTCGATTTCTCCGTCTCGGTCCCGGCCTCCGATTCCGTTTCCGGTTCCGTTTCAGTCGACGGCGACGACTCGGCGTCGGATTCGTCGTCGCCTTCCGCCTGCGAATCCGATTCTACGGCATCCTGTGCGAGTGCGCGATCGATCTCGTCCTCGCCGATCGCACCGAGCGCCTCGACCGTGAGTACGTTCCCCCCGCCGGGATCGAGGACGATCACTTCTTCGCCCTCTTCGATCGTCCCGCTCGTCGTTCGAGCGCTGTAAAAGGGTGCGAACCCGCCTTGGTCGAGTTTGACTTCGCCGTCGCGAGTCGTGACGGTCTCGGTAACGTAGCCCGACGTGCCGGCCAGCGAACTCGAGTCCGACGTCTGGGCGGTCCCCTTCCCGCCGTAGAAGTCGAACTCGTTGTAGACGTAGGCGGCGGCGAGTCCGATGACGAGCGTCAACGCCGCCAGCACGAACGCGTTGGCGACGGGCGGAAAGAGCATTCCGATGAGCCCGGCACCAACCAGTGCGACCCCGATGACGATGAGGTGTGCACCCGGCGAGAGGGCCTCGAGCGCCATCAGGACGAGCCCCACGGAGAGGAGCGCGAGCGGCATGTTCGCGAGGAGGACTTCGAGCATACCTCGAGCTAAGTTCTCACCCAAATTAAAGGTTGTCGAGGCAATCCGCTGACCGTATCGACGAGAAACCACACGGTGGTAGCCCGGTCACCGTCTCTCACTCGCTCAGAGCATAATTGTCGCGAGTTGGAACATCACGAGTACCATCGCGACCGCACCGAGGATAACGAAGAGGATGTTCTCGAGCGTCGGATCGCCGGGTTCGATCGGCGTCGAACTGGGTTCCGGTGCGTACGGATCGTCCTCGTCGGCATCGTCAGCACCGTCTGCGCCCGTTTCGTCCTCGTCGGACGCGTCAGAGAGATCAAGTGGAACCCGGTACTCGTCGTCGGTTCGTTCACGTCGTCCGACGCGGTCGTCGCGTCCCGCGTAACCGTCTTCCTCGAGTCGGTCGTTGCCCCCCGGAGACGCCGCGGTGTTCCGGTCGTCCGCGGACCACGCTGATTCCGTCTCCCCGTCCGAGTACTGGCCGTCCGGAGCCGCCGGTGGCTCGCGTCGATCGTCGTCACCGTCGCTTCCGGACGCGTCGTCTGCCATAGACGGTCCTAACAGGTCCGTCGTCAAAAATCCGCGGTCCGCGTGCGGTCGCCGTGTCACCGGCCCTGGCGACCGCACTCGTGGTCAAACACCGCCACCGATGGACTCGCGTGGCGCTCGAACCCGCCTACGAATTCAGGCCAGATCGGCCTGCTCGTCCCGACCCGTTCGATCGCTGAGGTCGCCGCCGTAGATGACCCCGCGTTCGGCATCGAGCGTGACGACGCTTCCGTCGTCGACGTCGGAGAGATCGGCCCCGCTGATCATCGGGATGTTCATCTCCCGTGCGACCAGCGCCGGGTAGCCGGTTAGCCCGCGCTGGGCGTCGACGATCCCGCCGATCGTCGTCAGGTCGCCCTCGAACTCCTCGTCGAAGTCGGCCGCCAGCGAGAGGATCGCCCCGTCGGGGACGTCCGAGAGGTCGCCGTCCGTCATCCGCACGAGGGGACCGGTCGTCCGCCCCTCGACGACGACGCGACCCGTCGTCAGCGCCTCCGCGGCGACGTGGACTTTCAGCATGTTCGTCGTGTTCGCCCCCTCGAGTTCGGTCATCATCCCGCAGAGTACGACGACGGTGTCGCCGCTGTCGGCGACGCCGGCATCGAGCGCCGCCTGCACCGCCTTCTCGACGACGGCGTCGGCTCCCTGGTCCGAGACGCGGGCGTACAGCGGCGTCACGCCCCACGAGAGGGCGAGTCGTCGTCGGACCTCGTGGCTCGGCGTCGAGGCGACGACCGGGACGCCGGGGCGGTACTTCGCCGTTTTCAGCGCCGTGTAGCCGGATTCGGTCGCCGCGACGACCGCGTCCGCACCGATGTCACGCGCCAGGAACCGCGCCGAGCGGGCTAGCGCGTCCGTCCGCGCCTCGCCCGCTGCGGGGACGCGTTGCTCGAGCATCTCGGCGTACTCCTTCGAGTTCTCGACCTCGCGGACGATACTACCCATGGCGTCGACGACCGCGACGGGGTGGTCACCGATGGCGGTCTCGGCCGACAGCATCACGCCGTCGGTGCCGTCGAGAACGGCGTTCGCGACGTCCGAGGCCTCGGCCCGCGTGGGTCGACGAGCGTGGACCATCGAGTCGAGCATCTCCGTCGCCGTGATCACCGGCGACCCCTCGTTGCGACACTTGCGGATGATCCGCTTTTGAATCATCGGGACGTCCTCCATCGGACACTCGACGCCCAGATCTCCGCGCGCGACCATGATTCCGTAGGCGGCTTCGATGATCTCGTCTAAGTTCTCGACCGCACCGGCGCGTTCGATCTTCGCGATCAGCGGAATTTCGACGCCCAGATCCTCGAGCACCTCGCTGACCGCGTAGACGTCTTCGGCGTCGCGAACGAAACTGGCCGCGACGAAGTCGACGCCCTTCTCGGCGGCCAACTCGAGGTCCTTCCGGTCCTCCTCGGTGACGATATCGAGGTCCAGATCGACGCCGGGAACGTTGACGCCCTTTCGGCCGCCCAGTTCGCCGCCGGTGTCGACGCGGGCCCGAACCGACTGGTCGCCGTGACCTTGCGAATCCGTATCCTCGCGCTCGAGGACGGTCGTCTCGATCAGTCCGTCGTCGAGCAGGATTCTGTCACCCGACTCGACGGCATCGATCGGCAGGGAGAGACCGACCGTTTCGGGGGAGACCTCCTCGCCTTCGACGAACCGGATCTCCGACCCGGTCTCGAGCGTCACCGTCTCGCCCTCGGGAAGCGGCGCGGTCCGGATCTCGGGGCCTTGCATGTCGAGCATCACCGCGACGGGCTCCTCGCGGGCCTCGTCGACGTCGCGAACGCGCTCGATCAACGCGGCGCGATCCTCCCGGCTGCCGTGGCTCGCGTTCAGGCGGGCGACCGACATCCCGGCGTCGGCGAGTTCCCGGATTGTCTCCCGGTCACTCGAGGCCGGACCCAGCGTACAGACGATTTTCGCGTTTCTCATGGCTCGAGCTAGCGGGAGTACGGGCAAAAAGATATGTGGTTTACTCACCTCCGAGTTGTTTTTCGTCCCGTCCTGTGCCACGCGAACCGTTTTCCGCTGGACCGTCCTCGCTCGAAATATGGCCACATACGCATCGCTCGTCGACGTCGACGACCGGGACGTACAGAACGCACAGGAGCTGTCGTCGATCTGGGGCGAGATCAGGACGGAGTTCGAAGAGCACGAAGCCGAAGTGATCGACTCCTACGCGATTCTGGGGGAGCACGACTTCCTCGTGCTGTTCGACGCCGGGGATCGGGAGTCGGCGTTCAAGTCGGCGCTGACGCTTCGTCGCCACGGGCTGTCGTCACAGACGATGGAAATCGTCGACACCGACGACTTCGCGCACCTGGTCGACGAGATCTGATCGCGATTACGGCGCCGGGAGCCGAATCAACCGCCCGTCGATCTCAGTCCGCTGGCCGCTCGAGCAGCCGGGTGACGCGCTCGCCGCTGACGACCTCGGGGATGATGACTTCGTCGGCACCGGCTTCTTTCGCGACGGACTCGTACATCTCCTCGCCGACGCGAACGAGAATTTCGGGGGTCGACGCGGCCGTCCCGCTGACGATAGTGATCTGAATGTTGACGTTCGAGTCGTCGATAGCGGCGACGAGCTTCGTCGCTCGGTCGAGCCCGGCCGACCGCAACACCCGCTCACGCCTTGCGTCTCCCACCACCAGCAGGTGGCCGTCTTCCCGAACGCGCTCCGCGTGATCGTCGTCGATTTCGATGACGACGACCGTTCGACCCGCCTGAGCGAGCCGGTTGGCGATCGTTCGTCCGAACATGCCGTAGCCACAGACGATCACGTGATCGTCGCTGTTTTCGATTCGTCGTTGCATCGTTGCTTGTGAAACCTCCGTTCTGATTCGTCCCCCGAACGCCTCAGTCACGACTGTCTCACCGATCCACAGTCCCGAACAGACGAGTCCGACCGTCACCGCGATCGCATACGCTTTCGTCGCTCGCTCGGGGCCAGCGTGGTCCTCGAAGTGGAGGTCGATGCTCGTCAGATCGACCAGCCAGAACGTCGCCTCCACGAAGCCGACGTTCGCCAGCGCCGAGAGGCCGAGCACACCCGCGATGACGATCGTGCCGAAGGCACTGATCGGTGCTAGCGTTCGGCGCAGAATCGGTCGATCGAAGAGATGAGTCACGGTATCGGGGAACACAGTCGACGATAGTCTTCGATGTACAAATAGGTAATTGGAACGGATTTTAATGCACATATATCTCCCAATACGGATAGAATACCCACACAATACGCCCATGGGCGGAGAACAAGTACGATAGAGGGGTTTTCCTTTCCCCGCCCCCGATCAACGGCCGCCCGGAGGCGAGAGCTACTTGATTTTCTCGCCGATTTCGGCGTCGCCGTGGGTCGTCAGCAGGTCGGCCTCCTCGCCCGCGGCGAGGATCATCCCGTTCGACTCCACGCCGAACAGTTCCGCGGGTTCCATGTTCGCGAGGAGCACGCACTTCGTCCCCGGTAGCTCCTCGAGGTCGTGCAACTGCTTGATTCCCGCGACGACCTGTCGGGTCTCGAAGCCGATGTCGACCTCGAGTCGCGCGAGGTCGTCCGCTCCCTCGATCCCTTCTGCTTCCTCGATTCGACCGACGCGGATATCCAGTTCCTGGAAGTCCTCGAAACCGATTCGATCCTCGAGTAGCGGCTCGAGATCGTCAGTATCTGCCATGTCATCGGATTCGACCGCGTCGGTGTCGTCACTTTCGGTTTCTCCGTCGTCGGACTCGTCGCCGTCGTCGCTCGAGGCCGCGTCGACTCGCTCCTCGAGCTTTTCGGTGAGTTCCTCGACGCGCTCGTCCTCGATCTTCGCGAAGAGTTCGCCGGGTTCGTCGAAGGTCCGCGGCGGGGCCTCGAGTGCGTCCTCGAGGTGGGCGTTCGCAACGTCGCCGTCTTCGCCCAACTGTGCCCACAGGTCCTGGGCCTTGTCGGGGGCGATCGGCTCCAGCAGGACGCCGACGGCCTTGGCGATCTGAACGCAGTCGCGGATGACCTGGGCCGCTCGCTCGGGTTCCTCGTCGGTGAGCTTCCAGGGCTCGTTGCGCTGGATGTACTCGTTGCCGAACTGGGCGAGTCGCGTCGCCGCGTGGCCGACGCCGCGGAGGTCGTAGTCGTTGACCGCCTCGCGGGTCTCGCCGATAGCCCCCTCGATCCGCTCGTGGACTTCCTCGGAGACATCTGCCTCCGGCGTTCCCTCGTAGTTCCGGTAGGCGAACAGGAGCGAGCGGTACCAGAAGTTGCCGACGGTTCCCACCAGTTCGCCGTTGACCTTCTCCTGGAAGGCCTCCCAGGAGAAGTCGACGTCCTGCTGGAGGCCGCCCGTGGTCGTCAGGTAGTAGCGCAGGAGGTCGGGGTGGAACCCTTCGTCGAGATACTCCTTCGCCCAGATCGCTCGATTCCGGCTGGTCGAGAGCCCCTTCCCGTTGATCGTGATGAAGCCGGTCGCGGCGATTCCCCGCGGCGCGTTGTAGCCGGCACCCTCGAGCATCGCCGGCCAGAAGATGGCGTGGTGCTGGATGATGTCGCGGCCGATGATGTGGACGATATCACCGCCGGACTCGCGCTGCTCGTCCGGCGAGCCTCCGCTCGCGGAGACCCCGTCATCCTTCCAGACTTCCTCCCAGTCGTACACGTCTTTTCCGACGCGCTCGGAGTACTGTTTCGTCGAGGCGATGTACTCGATCGGCGCGTCGACCCAGACGTAGAGAACGAGGTCGTCGCCGTCGTCTTCGGCATCCGGGTAGTCGATCCCCCAGTCCATATCCCGCGTGATACACCAGTCCTGGAGGCCGTCTTCGATCCACTGGCGCGGCTGATTCCGGGCGTTCGAGGTTCCCTCGAGACCGTCGAGGAACTCGGTCAGGTAGTCCGCGAACTCGGAGACCTCGAAGAACTTGTGGGCGCGCTCGCGATACTCGGCCGGGTTTCCGGTGATCGTACTCGTCGGATCCTCGACCTCGCCGGGCTCGAGGTGGCGCTGACAGCCCTCGTCGCACTCGTCGCCGCGGGCCTTCGCGCCGCAGTAGGGACAGGTCCCGACGACGTAGCGATCCGGGAGGTACTGGTCGGCGTCGGGATCGTAGGCGACCTGAATCTCCTTCTCGTAGATGTAGCCCTTCTCGTCCAGCGTGCGGACGATATCCTGAGTCAGTTCGGTGTTGGTCTCGTCGTGGGTGTGCCCGTAGTTGTCGAAGTCGACGTTGAACTGCGGGAACGTCTCTTTGTACTGTTCGTGCCACTCCAGCGCGAAGTCTTCGGGGTCGACGCCCTGCTGCTCGGCGTTGACGGCCACCGGGGTGCCGTGCATGTCGGAGCCGCAGACGTAGGCCGTCTCCTGACCCAGCGTCTCGAGCGAGCGGTTGAACGCGTCGGCGCCGATGTACCCCCGCAGGTGACCGATGTGCAGGTCGCCGTTGGCGTAGGGCAACCCGCAGGTTACGACCGCGGGTCTGTCCGTCGGGAATTCGTCAGAGCTCATATCTGTGTGGTGTCGGTGGCGGGCGTAAAACCCGCCGGTTTTCGGTCGTCGGTTCGTTCTCGAGCGATACCGGTCGCTTTCGAGCGAGCGGTCGAATCCGAGCCGAGTTTCGACGCCACGCGAACATCGTATGAGCGATGTGTTCGCAGCGTTCCACCCGGTGCGGTACCGTCGCTACAGTCGCATCAGAAGAGTGCTACGGACGGTACGCGTCATCGGTTCCGAGTTGTGGATATCCCTACATAAGTGTTCGGCCCCGCGACTCGCGTCCGTCTCGGGCGATCGTCTCTCGATGCCGATAGACGCGCAGTTATTGTCCGGATACGGGCCACAAAGACCTGATTTCCGATCTCGACGATCGCGTACTGTTTTGACATATCCGATAGCAAACCCCGAATATGAGTTCACTCGACATCCCGCGCGAGCAGTGGGCGACCCGTACCGGATTCATTCTCGCCGCCGTCGGTAGCGCAGTGGGACTCGGGAACATCTGGCGATTCCCGTTCCTGACGGCGGAATCGGGCGGGGCGGTGTTCGTACTCGTCTACCTGTTCCTCGTCGCACTCATCGGACTCCCGGTAATGCTCGTCGAGTTCGTCATCGGACGACGATCGGAGCGGAATCCGATCGGCGCGTTCAGGCGCCTCGGCCATCCGTCCTGGAAGTTCGCCGGAGTGATCGGTGCACTCGCGGGCTTCATCATCCTGTCGTACTACAGCGTCGTCGGCGGCTGGGTACTCCAGTACATCGTCGCCAGCTTTTCGGGCGGCTACGGCGGAGACCCGGAAACGTTCTTCGTCGAGACCGCGTCCGGGACGGACGCGATCGTCTCCCACGCCGTAT
Source organism: Natronorubrum halobium (assembly GCF_051351675.1). Classification (NCBI taxonomy): domain Archaea; kingdom Methanobacteriati; phylum Methanobacteriota; class Halobacteria; order Halobacteriales; family Natrialbaceae; genus Natronorubrum; species Natronorubrum halobium. The sequence goes on along the minus strand of NZ_CP195595.1, from coordinate 1,927,238 downwards.
TCATGGCGCTTGTGGCCGGAATCGTCGCTCTCGGCGTTCGAAACGGGCTGGAGAGGGCGGCGAAGGTGATGGTGCCGAGCGTCATCGTACTCCTCGTGGTCCTCGCGGGGTACGGCGCCACGCTCCCGAACGCGAGCGAGGGGTACCAGTTTTACCTCAACCCGGACGTGAGCACGTTCGCGTCCGACGCCGTTTCGATTCTGCCGGCCGCGGCGGGTCAGGCGTTTTTCACGCTATCGCTCGGGATGGGCGTGATGATCACCTACTCCTCGTACCTGGGCGAAGACCGGAACCTGCTCAACGATTCGCTCGTCATCGTCGCGATCGACACGTTCATCGCGCTCCTGGCGGGGCTCGTCGCCTTCCCGTTCCTCGCCTCGCAGGGCGTCGATCTCGTGCAGGACGGTGGCGGCGCCGGCGCGATCTTCATCAGCCTCGCGGCCGCGTTCGAGACCATGCCGTCGGGCCATCTCGTCGGCGGCGTCTTCTTCATCATGCTGGCGATCGCCGCGCTGTCCAGCGCGTTCAGCATCCTCGAGGTCGTCGTCTCGTTCGTGATCGATACGTTCGACGTCGGTCGCGTCCCGGCGACGATCGGGATCGCGGTCGTCATCTTCGTCGTGGGCATCCCGACCGCGATCGACCTGGACTACCTCGACGCCTACGACCTGTTCGCGAACAACATTCTGCTCATCGTCGGCGGACTGGTGCTCTCGATCTTCATCGGCTGGATCTACGCCCCTAACGCGCTCGAGGAACTCGGTCAGGGGCGGACCGGCGACGGCGCGTTCGACGCGTACTGGATCAACGTCGTTCGGTTCGTCGTCCCCCTGGTACTCCTCTACACGGTGTATCTCGCCGTCGTGGAGTACGTCGAGTTCATTCAGGGAACATTCCTCTGATTCGATCTGCAAAACCAATACCGTGAACGGACGAGCGGCATCGACGACCGGATTGCCATTCTCTCCCGACTCGATCGACGACCGCGATCGCGAGTCTCGAAACCGCCACCCTACCGTTCGTCGACTGCCTCCCGATCAGCGTTCCAGATCGCCGGCAGCAGTTCGAGCCGACTGGCGAAGAGCAGTCCCACTCCGACCAGTAGCGGTCCGAGAAACAGCACCGCGAACGCGATTCTCCCGGTCGCGAGGACCGGCGCGACCGCGGCCCCGACCCACGCGAGCCAGGCCAGCGCCTCCCACGGCTTCCCGTCGTAGAGTCGCCAGACGGCGATCGAGAGGAGGAAGCCGCCGAGTGCGGCCGAAAGCGGCGCCGGCTCGGCGACGAGCGAGAGACCGACGATCGCCGCGAACCCGACGACTGCAATTCCATCCTGGCGGTCGAGCGTCATGGTGATTCCTGGGCGGGGAGGTCGAAAACGCGTACCGATTTCGTCGCTCGGTCGCCGATCGCTCGTCGCTTAATCGTCGCTCGCGACGGGCACGCTGGCACGCACCTCGAGTCGATCCAGATCGCCGATAAACGACGCGAGCATCTCCCGAGTCACGTGAGGCATACAGACCACCCGTAGCTCACCCGTCCCGGTCCGAGAGATCCGCCACCCCTTGGCCCGCAGCCCGTTGAACGTCGACCGCGGCACGTCGGCCGCGACGAGCGGCAGCGTCGGATCGACGACGTCGTAGCCCCGTTTCTCGAGGGCATCCGCGAGCCACTCGGCGTTGTGCTGCGAGCGAACGTACTGGCGACGGTAGCCGTCGGGCCACAGCTCCGCCATCGCGGCGACGGCGCTCGCGACACCGGCCCCCGAGCGAGTCCCGGTCAGCGTCGCCTGCGAGGTCGACTCGAGGTACGGCGTGTCGACGGCGAGTTCGTCGAGCAGATCGTCCGAGCGAACGAGCAACCCCCCGGCGGGGACCGCCGCCTGTCCCATCTTGTGCGGGTCGATCGCCATCGTATCGACCGGTGCGTGGTCGAACTGCCACTCGTGATCGGTAAACGGCAGGACGAACCCGCCCCAGGCGGCGTCGACGTGCAACATCGCGTCGACCGACCGGGCGAGTTCGCCGAGTTCGGGAATCGGGTCGACGCGACCGTACTCGGTCGTTCCCGCGACGCCGACGACCATCGCGGTGTCGTCGTCGAGACAGGAGCGGACGGCCTCGAGATCGGCTCGGTACGAGTCGTCCGTCGGCACGATCCGCAGGTCGACGCCGAGGACGTCCGCGGCCTTCTGAAAGCTGAAGTGGGCCGATTCGGGCATGACGACGTTCGGCGTCCGCGTCTCGGCGCGGTTGCGCGCGATCCGGACCGCCTGAATGTTCGCTTCCGTCCCGCCGCTGGCGATGTAGCCGGATGGATCCTCGAGGCCGGCGATCTCGCCGAGCACGCCGATCGCCTCGTCCTCGAGGGCCGTGACGTTCGGATACGTCCCGGGATCGCCGGGGTTCGTCGCGAGAAACCGCTCGGCCGCGTCGCGTGCGACCGGGTGGGGCTCCGTACACATCGACGAGAGCACCCGATCGAACGACTGCGGCTCGATTTGCATATCACGCACAAGTACGTTCACTGGTTTAGACGTTGCGCTTAGGACCGATAGCTACGACTGTCGCGCTGCATCAGATATATCAACACGTTCGTCACAGATATAGAGAACGTTATGGACACTCCGCCACGCTACACCCGGAGGAGAACACATACTCCGAAAGCAGGACTGACTCGCTCGGTTTGTCGAACGAACCGCGCACCGCCGTATCGACCCGCGTTTTCGCCGCCGTACGGCGGTATCGGTGTGCGGACCGGAGTCCGGACGCAAGCGCGGCCATCGAGCGGTCACGGTCGGCGAACAGTCTCTCGTTGCGATCCAGTCCAAAAATATTGATAATAGGCCGGACGGAACATCCCGATAATGCTCACGACAGCATCTCGAGTTGCCGAGTACGGCGGCACCGCCGGCGGCGTTCTCGTCCTGTTGGTCGTCGGCCTCTTTCACGGAACGGAGGTACAGACGGTCACCGTCGATCTACTGGCGGTGACCGTTCGAATCGTCTTCCTCGAGGCGCTGTCGGCGGTCGCGGTGTTTACCGGGTTCATCACGCTCACCGGGCTGTTGTTGATTCGTGAGGTGTGGACCAGCCGCGAGTCGCTCGAACGGGTAACGGACGGGCCGCGGTTGACGGCGATCGTCCCCGTCTACCGCGACCACGAGGTGATGGACGTCAGCGTCGAGAGTCTCCGCGAGAGCGCGTACGAAAATCTCGAGATCGTGATCGTCGCCGAACCGAACGACGAACCGACGCTCCGACGGGCCCGCGAACTCGCCGCCGCGTTCGACGACGTCGAGTACGCGATCAACGGCCGGCCGGGATCGAAAGCGGGCGCGATCAACCACGCCGTCCGCGAGTACGACGCCGAGTGCGTCGCCGTCTTCGACGCCGACGAGTGGGTCGCCCCCGAGTTCCTGCCGACCGCGATGGGCGAACTGCTCGACGGCGCGGACGTCTTTCAGGGTCGACGCGTCCCGCGGCCGACGGGGATGGTCGAGACCGTCGCCTACTGCGAGCGGATCGTCTTCCACGCGAGCTACAAGCTGGTCGAACTGTTCGGCTTTACGAACTGTCGCAGTTCGTCGACCGCGTTCACCCGCGAGGCCTTCGAGCGGGTCGGCGGCTACGACGATATGCTCACGGAGGACCTCGACTTCGCCCACGCCTGCTACCGCGAGGGTCTCGACGTCAGGCAGGCCCGCCAGTGTACGAACACGATGGAGGCACCCCACACCTGGGCCGATCTCTGGGGGCAGCGCAAACGCTGGCGCGTCGGTCAGATCGAGGTGCTGCACGCGACCGTCGTCGACCTCCTCCGCGGTCGAGTCGGCCGCCGCGGCGCCATCTCGATCGGCCGGATGTGCTCGAGTCTGCTCGGGAGCCTCTTCACCCTCGCGCTCGCCTCGAAGCTCCTCGTCCTGCTCGTTCTCGACGTCGAATCGGCCTTCCTGATCCCGTTCACGCTCCTCGTCGGCACCATCGGTCTCGTCGCCTGGCGGGACGCTCGAGACGGACGGATCGACGATCTCCGCTGGAGCGTCGTCCTCGCGCCGCTGTTGTATCCCGCGTTCGGTATTCTCACGCTCAAGTCGCTGTTCGAGTACGGGCTCAGCTGGGACGGAAGCTGGTATCACGTCGAAAAGACGGGGAGTTGACGGCCGCAGGACGCCGCTATCGGAGCGTTACCGAACCGAGTCGAGCAACAGCTTCTGCTCGGTCCGCTTCACTTCGTGTTGGACGTCGCGGACGGCGTCGATGTTCGCCGAGATCGAACTCACGCCCTCGTCGACGAGGAACTGGACCATCTCCGGTTTGGAACCGGCCTGCCCGCAGATGCTCGTGTCGACGTCGTGTTCGCGGCAGGTCTCGATGACGTTCCCGATCAGTTTCAGAATGGACGGGTGCAGTTCGTCGAACCGGTCGGCGACGTGCTCGTTGTTCCGGTCGACCGCCAGCGTGTACTGGGTGAGGTCGTTGGTCCCGAAGGAGGCGAAGTCGATGCCCGCCTCGGCCATCCCCTCGACCGACAGCGCGGATGCCGGCGTCTCGATCATCGCTCCCCACTTGCGTTTTTCGGGGTCGATACCGGCTTCCTCCATCAGCCGCTTAGCCTGATAGATGTCTTCGGCGTCGTTGACCAGCGGGAACATGATCTCGACGTTGTCGTAGCCCATCTCGTAGAGTCGACGGAACGCCTCGAGTTCGTGCGCGAAGACCCCGGGTCGGTCGAGCGAGCGCCGGATGCCCCGATAGCCGAGCATCGGGTTGTGCTCCTTGGGTTCGTCCTCGCCGCCCTCGAGTTGCCGGAACTCGTCGGTCGGCGCGTCGAGCGTTCGCACGCGGACGGGACGCGGGTAGAACTCGTCGGCGACGCCGCGGATGCCCTGGACGAGTTCCTGAATGTAGGCGTCCTCGCCGTTCTCCGCGATGAACTTCGCCGGCGTCTGATTCAGCGAGAGGATCATGTGCTCGGTGCGGAGCAGGCCGACGCCGTCCGCGCCCGTTGCGGCCGCGCGCTCTGCGGCCTCGGGGATCGAGACGTTGACCTTCACCTCGGTCGCGGTCATCGGTTTGACCGGCGACTGCGGACGTACCTCCTCGACGGGTTCGGTCTCCTCGTCGGGTTCGACCTCCTGGCCCTCGAGCACCGCGCCCTTGTCGCCGTCGAGCGTGACGACCTGGCCGTCCTCGAGGACGGTCGTGGCGTTGGTCGTGCCGACGATAGCCGGCACGCCGAGCTCGCGGGAGACGATCGCGGCGTGGCTGGTCATGCCGCCCTCGTCGGTGATGATCCCCGAGGCCCGTTTCATCGCGGGCACCATGTCGGGCATCGTCATCTCGGTGACGATAATATCGCCCTCCTTGACCTTGTCGAGGTCGTCGAGTTTCGTGACGATCTGTGCGGCACCGCTGACGGTCCCCGGACTCGAGCCGAGGCCGTCGACGATGACGTCGCCGGAGGAACCGCCGCTCGAGCCGCCGTCACCACCGCTTGCGGCCTGGACGCTGCCGCTGCCGTCGGTGACGCCCTTCGCGGCGTCGACGGCGCCGCTCGCATCGGGCGCCTCGCCGCCGCTTCCGCCCTCGTCGATGGTGGTGATCGGTCGGGACTGCAGCATGTAGACGTCGTCACCGACGATGGCCCACTCGACGTCCTGCGGGGTGTCGTAGTGGTCTTCGACGCGCTCGCCGAGTTCGACCAACTTCCCGATCTCGTCGTCGCTGAGCACGCGCGCGTTTCGTCTGTCCTCGGGAACCTCGCGCTCGACGGTCTCGCCCGTCTCCTCGTCTTTCTCGTGCATCACCTTCTTCTCGGCGACGGTCACGTCGATATCGTCCTCCTCGCGGGGGACGACGTAGTTGTCCGGCGAGACGGCACCGGAGACGACGGCTTCGCCCAGTCCCCACGCGGCCTCGATGATCATCGTCGGATCTCCCGTCGACGGGTGGCTCGTGAACATCACGCCCGACTTCTCGGCGTCGACCATCTGCTGGACGACGACCGCGATGTTGACCGCGGAGTGGTCGAAGCCCTGCTCCTGGCGGTAGTAGATCGCCCGCTGGGTGAAGAGCGAGGCCCAGCACTCGCGGACGCGGTCGAGAAGCGCTTCCTCGGTCACGTTCAGGAAGGTCTCCTGCTGGCCCGCGAAGGAGGCGTCGGGCAGGTCCTCGGCCGTCGCCGAGGATCGAACGGCGACGAACGCCTCGCCGTTGCCGACCTGATGGTAGGAGTCGAGGATTTCCTCGCGCAGATCCTCGGGGAACGGCGTCTCGAGAATGAGTTCCTGCGCCCGATCGGCCGCGGTCGCGAGCGCACTCGAGTCGTCGACGTCGACGTCGACGACCTCGAACAGCTCCTCGTCGATTTCGGCTTCCTCGATAAACGATCGATAAGTTCCGGCGGTTACCACGAACCCCGGCGGCACGGGCAGCCCAGCACCCGTAAGCTCGCCCAGGGAGGCGCCTTTGCCGCCGACCTTTTCGAGGTCGCCGGCACTGATCTCGTCCAGCCAGAGTACAGCCATCTCTAGTGGCGTGGACACCCGAGCGAATAAAGAAGGTTGCGAACAATTGCGCCGATTCGCAACTCGAAACTGAATGAATATCGGCGGTAGGCGCGGGTTTACCGGCAGATACTGACACGCGCGTCAGACGATCCGGACGCGGCGTATCGGTCGTTCGGTTAGACGTTTCGGGCGATCGTCAGGTAACCCGTGTGGCCGACCGGTGCGGTCGACGGCCGCGAGCCCCGGTCGTCGAACTGCATCTCCCGCTGGATCGTCTCCCGGGTGCGGACGTTCGCCAGTCCGGCCTCGCGGGCCGTCTCGACGACCTCGCGAGTCGACTCGATGAAGGGGCTGTAGACCGCGACGAACCCGCCCTCAACCAGCAGGTCGGGGGCGTGCCCGACCAGCGATGCCGCGTCGCCGGTGTCGAGCGTCATCACGTCGAACGACGACGCTTCGAGTTCCTCGACGTCCTCGGTCAGGTCGCCCGTCCGGACGTCGACGGCCTCAGCGACTCCGCCCAACTTCATGTTCTCGCGGGCGACGTCGGCGAACTCCGGATCGCGCTCGTAGGTCACGACCGACGCCCCGGCGCGGGCCATCGACGCCGAGAGCACGCCCGTGCCGGTGCCGGTATCGAGCACCCGGTCACCCTGTGCGATACCCGTTTCGCCGATGATCAGGCCGATATCCCGAGGGACCATCGGGGCCCCCGTCCGCTCGAAGTGGTGAAAGAGGTCCGGACCGCGCAGTCTGCGGACCCGAAACTCGTCGCCCAGATGGGTCTCGATCGTGTCTCCCGGCTGCACGTCTTCGGGCACCTCGAGGACCCCCAGATCGGTCCCCTGCTCCCCGCCGGGTTCGACGAGGTACGTCCGGTCCTCACGGACGAGCAGGACGGGAACGCGGTCGCTCTCGGCGTCGGCTTCGGCCGCCTCGGCATCAGATTCCGCTTCGCCTGCAGCGTCGTCGTCGACGTCGGAATCGCGATCGCTCACGCGCGTCACTCGAGGGACTCGACCGCTGCGGCGAGGTCGCCGTCGACGTCCTCGAGCGCCGCGCGGGCCTCGTCCTCGCTGACGCCGGTGCGGGTCGCGACGAGTTCGACGTCGTCGTCGGGAATCGCGCTGCCGGCGTCCTCGTCGGCACCGGCATCGGCGCTCCCGCCTGCGGCGCCGGATTCGACCTGTTCCGGCGAGCCGATGACCTGGTAGGTCTCCTGGCCGCGGGCGTCCATTTTCGTGACTTCGGCGTCGTTGAAGACGAGATCGTACTCGTCGGTGCGGATGATGACCTCCTCGGCGTCGATATCCTCGACGTCGATGCCCATCTGTTCCATCATCTGTTCCATCTTGCGCGGGTTCAGTCCGCCGCCTCCTCCAAACATACCCGACACGTCGCCACCAGCCACCTTTTACCCTACGGTCTCCGTCCAAACTTTTGCGCTGTCGTTCGGAAGACGCAGAGCGTCTTCCGCGATCAAGCGAACCCTTCGGGTTCGCGGACAGCGAGGGACCGTCGGTCCCTCGAGCAGTCGGGCGGCAACGCCGCCCGACGACCTCGCGGGATCTTCGATCCCGCTCAGCTTTGATGAAAAGCACTCCTCCCTCCCTTGGCTCGCGGCGCTGCCGCTCACCTCGACGCGGCGCTACGCGCCGCGCTCTCCGGGTCGGTCGTCGGCCCGCTCGCTCACTGGCTCACGGTCTTCGACCGTTCGCCTTCCGCGGCGCTACGCGCCGCGAACTCGTTCGCTCGCGGTACGTTTCGTGTGACTGCCTGCCCTTCCCCGGGTCGCGCGTCCTCACTATTCGTTCGGACGCGCTCCCGGCCAGTCGCGTCTTATTCGGCGTCTTATTGCGTTTGATTCTCCGCGGGCACGCCCTCGCGCACGTTGACGGCCATCCCGGTTTCGAAGTCCTCGATAGCCTCGGCTGCGAGCCGTGCCGTCCCCACCGCGATTACCTCGCCGCGCTCGTGGATGACGACCACCTCGTCGCCCGGCCGGATTTCCGGGCCGACCTCGAGGACGAACTTCGTGAAGACGTTCTTCTCGTCGCGGACGAACGGTTCGCTCTCGTCGTCGACGACGACGCGGTAGGCCGGATGCGGGAGCGCCTCGTGGAGCCGGCGACCACCCTCGAGTCCGAGTGTAAATCGGCCGTCGATACCGAACGAAACGAGGCGGCCGGCATCGGCGTGGACCTGCTGTGGGCGGCCCGAGGTCGTCCGTTTGACCGTCAGCGATTCGTCGGGCGGGAACAGTGCTTCGCCCGCGCCCGCGCCGAACTGATAGTCCGCGATAGTGCGGAGGTTCGGAAGCCCCGCCAGACCGTTTTCGTCGGCTGCGTCACTCATTGGATGGGGTTTCGCGCGGGCGGTCGAAAGCCCTTCGACCTCGAGCGGGCCACACTCGGCGTCCGCTCCGACCCCGACGGCCGTCGACTCCCCGCTCGATTCGAGCGATATATCGGAATGTCTGACAAAAACGAGATAGCGAATGTTATAATACTCGATTCTGTAGTACCGCCATCCAATGGACGCTACGCAAATCGGTCTCGGGGTCGCCCTGCTCGTACTCGGCACCCTGACGCTGGCTGGCCCGGCGACGCTCGTTTCGGGTCCGATAACGTATCTCCTGGCGGGTGCGACGCTTCTCGTTACCGGCTACGCGCTGTTGATCGGTCTCTGGCGGAGTCAGTACCCGCACCGGTCGTAATCGCCCGACGAGAGTCGCACGCGACGAAAGCAGCTTAGAGCAGAAACGTCTCGTGGCGTTCCCCGAGGTCGAGGAACGAGTCGGCCGCCGCGATGAGTTCTTCGGCCGTCGAAGATTCGAACGCCATTACCTCCACGCGGACCCCCTCGTGGCGCAGGTGTGAGCAGAGCCGCGAGAAGTCGCCGTCGCCGGTACAGAGGACGAGCGTGTCGATGTGGTTCGCGAGCGTCACCGCGTCGAGACTCATGCCGACGTCCCAGTCGGCCTTCTTCGTGCCGTCCGAGAACGTCTTGATGTCCTTGATCTTCGGCTCGAAACCGATATCGACCAGCGCCTCGAAGAAGCTCTCTTCCTCCGGCGAATCCGCGCGGATCACGTACGCGATGGCGCGAGTCAACTGGCGGTCCTGCACGGCCTTATCGAGGAGCGCGGAGTAGTCGATATTTCGACTGTGGAGGCTCTGTGCCGTGTGGTAGAGGTTCTGGGCGTCGACGAGGACGGCGACGCGCTGCCCGGGATGGATCTCCGTCATATGCTACGTTGTATCGGCAACCGTTAAAAAGCCGCATCTTCGAGCAGCGCGGATCGCTAACTCGAGCGTCGTTAGCTGCGGAGCTTCTCGATGCGCTTCTCCGTCGGCGGGTGGGTCGCGAACAGCCGTGCCATGAGGCTCTTGTCGGAGTTGAAGATGCAGAGCGCGTTCATGCTGTCTTCGACCTGCGACTCGCGGCCCTGCGACCCGCTGGAAATCTTCTCGAGCGCGCGGGCGAGCGGGTCGCCGCTGCCGATGTACTGGCGGGCGTCCTCGTCGGCGACGTACTCGCGGTACCGCGAGATAGCGAGGACGAAGATCATCACGAGCATGTTCGCCAGCGAGGAGGCGACCATCGCGAGGATCCAGGTGCCGATGTTGCGCTCGCCGCCCATCAGGACCGCGAAGTAGGCGACGTAGCCGACCATCATCCCGATGGACTGGCCGATGACCATCGTGATGACGTCGCGGTTCTTGATGTGGGCGATCTCGTGGGCGATGACGCCCTCGAGTTCGTCGCGCTCGAGCAACCGCATGAGCTCCGTCGAGACGCAGACGACGCCGGCGCCCTTCCGGCCGACGGCGAAGGCGTTGGGGACGCCCATATCCATGACCATCAGTTTCGGTTTTTTGACGCCCATATCGCGGGAGAGCGATTCGGTCATCTGGTGGACCTCGCGGTACTGCCCCTCGTCGGGCATCTCTTCCGCCTTTCTGGTCGCCAGCCACTTTCCGAGTTTGTACTGGAACGCGGGGAGGATGATGATACCTGCCGGCAGTATCAACAGCGGGTCGACGCCGAACATCAGTGCGAGCACCGTTGCGGCGCCGACGTAGAAGGCAAAGAGGATGGCGCCGACGACGACCATCCGTATTTTCAGTCCGAAGTCTGTCATAGACGATGCTATGTATTGCTCGGGGATAAATTACGCGGAACGTCATGTCAACTAGTGGCACAACACGAGCGAGCCGACTGATCGAAGTCACAACCGATAAGTTCGTTCGATCCGACCATCCGCACATGCGCCACGTCGCTCACCCGACCGACAGTCGTGCTGTGAGCGACGCCGTCCTTCGTTTTTCGAAACGTAAACGTCTGTGAATGTGCTCGAGGCGGGCGTAGCACCCCCGTCCCGGGCGCGACCTGGAACCGGTCAGGTCCGAACGGCGGTCCACACCTGACTCGCGACGCGCGAATCATCAATACCCAAGTAACCAGCAACCGACTCAGATAGCAACACCACACCTATGACATCCGACATCGACTTCACCGGCGTCTTCCCGGCAATGTGCACGCCGTTCGACGAGGACGAACGCATCGACTTCGAAACCCTTCAGCAGGACGCCCAGCGACTCGAGGCCGCGGGCGTCGACGGACTCGTTCCCGTCGGCTCGACCGGCGAGTCCGCGACGCTAACCCACGACGAACACGTTCGCGTCGTCGAGGCCGTCATCGAGGCCGTCGAGGACGTCCCCGTCATCGCGGGCACGGGTTCGAACAACACCCGCGAGGCGCTCGAACTCTCCGAGCGCGCCGCCGAGGCCGGCGCCGACGGTCTCCTCCTGATCTCGCCGTACTACAACAAGCCCGAGCAGCGCGGACTCGTCGACCACTTCCGCACGATCGCCGACGCCGTCGACGTACCACAGATCGTCTACAACGTGCCCTCGCGCACGGGCCAGAACATCGAACCCGACACCGCCGTCGAACTCGCGGGTCACGAGAACATCGCGGGCTACAAGGCCGCCAGCGGCGACCTTGGCCAGATCGGCGAGATCGCCGAGCGCACGACGGACGAGGAGTTCGCGGTGCTCTCGGGCGACGACGCGCTCACGCTGCCGACGATCGCGGTCGGCGGCACCGGCACGATCAGCGTCGCCGGAAACATCGAACCAGAACTCACCTGTGCGATGGTCGGCGCCGCACTCGACGGCGACTACGCGCGCGCCCAGCAGATCCACCACGAACTCGGACCGCTGTTCCGCGGACTGTTCGTCGAGACCAACCCGATCCCGGTCAAGGAAGCCATGGAAATCAGGGGCTACGGACCCGCCCGGATGCGGCCGCCGCTGACTCGACTGTCCGAGGAGTACCGAGAGGACCTCGAGGCCATCCTCGAGGACCTCGAGCGCGAGTCGACCGAGGTCGCCGATGCGAACCCGGAGGGTGATCGATGACGGTACGGGTCGGCGTCACCGGCGCGACGGGTCGGATGGGCCGGGAAGTGATCGCCGCCGCAGCGGACCGCGCCGACTGCGAGGTCGTCTTCGCGGTCAACCGCGACCCGGACGGCGAGACGGTCGACGGCGTCGACATCGAACCCGCGGGCGACTTCGACGCGCTGGTCGTCGAGCGCGAACCCAGCGTCGTCGTCGACTTCACCGGCCCCGACTCCGCCGTCGACTACGCCGAGACCTGCGCCGACGCCGGCGTCGCGTTCGTCACGGGAACGACGGGCTTCGACGACGGCCAGCGCGAGGCGTTCGAGGACGCGAGCGACGAGGTCGCCGTGCTCCACGCGCCGAACTTCGCCCGCGGCGTTCAGGCCCTGCTGAACGTCGTCGGCGAGGCCGTTCGGAATCTGCCGGGGTACGACGTCGAACTCGTCGAGACCCACCACAACGCCAAACGCGACGCGCCGAGCGGCACCGCGAACCGACTGCTCGAGGAGATCGAGGCCAACGGCGACTTTAGCGGACGGACCCACGGCCGCGACGGCGAGGACCCGCGCGAGGAGGGCGAGATCGGCGTCCACGCTCTCCGTGCGGGCAACGTCACGGGCGAACACGAAATCGTCCTCGCGGGCAACCACGAGGAGGTTCGGCTCGCCCACCGCGCCGAGGACCGCGGGGTCTTCGCCGCGGGCGCGGTCGACGCCGCGGTCTGGATCGCTGGACAGAAGGCGGGCCGATACGAGTTTGCGGACGTGATTAGCGAATGAGCACGCTCGAGACCGATATCGACGGGCTGTGGGACCGCTACCAGAACGACGACGTCACCGTCGAGACCACCGGCGAGGACGAGCAGGCGACGCTCGACGACTTCCTCGACGCGCTCGAGAGCGGCGAGATCCGCGCCGCCGAGAAACACGGCGGCACCTGGGAGGCGAACGAGTGGGTCAAGCAGGGCATCCTGCTCAACTTCAGCCTGCGCGAGACCGTCCCCCGCGAGTACGGCGGCGTCACGTACAACGACGTCCTCCCGCTCGCGGACTCGAGCGACTACGGCGACCGCGGGAGCCGCAACACGCCCGACGGTACCGTCGTCCGCAAGGGCGCCCACATCGGCTCGGACTGCATCCTGATGAGCCCGGCCTTCGTTAACATCGGCGCGCACATCGGCGACGGCACCCTCGTCGACTCCTGTGACACGGTCGGCTCCTGCGCCCAGATCGGCGCGAACGTCAAACTCGGCGCGAACACCCTCATCGGCGGCGTGCTCGAACCTGTCGAGGACGCACCGGTCATCGTCGAGGACGACGTCTCGCTCGGTGCGGGCTGCCGAGTCACCTCGGGATTCGTCATCGGCGAGAACAGCGTCGTCGGCGAGAACACGCTGTTGACGCCACGAATCCCGGTCTACGACCTCGTCGAAGACGAAGTCCTCTACGGCGAACTGCCAGCCGACCGCCGCGCGTTCACGCGATTCGTCGAGTCCTCGATCAGCGACCACTCGCTGTTCGACGGCGGCGCCTACAAACCGGCCGTCGTCGCGACGGACCTCGAAACGGAGACGCTCGAGGCGACCGAGCGCGAGGACGCGCTGCGAGAGTAGTCGAGCACCGAATCCAAACCCTTGAATTCACACGGTCACTTGAACTGAACAATGACTACGCCCACAGAGTCCCCGGCCGTCCGCCGCCTCGACGACTGGGACGCCGTCGACCTGTCCGCGCTCCTGGACGACTACGGCTCGCCGCTGTACGTCCTCGACCTCGAGCGCGTCCGCGAGAACGCCGGTCGCGTCCGGACCGCCTTCTCGGGCGCCGAGATTCTCTATGCCGTGAAGGCCAACGCCCTCGGAGACGTCCTCGAGACGCTCCGCGACGAGGGCGTCGGACTCGAGTGCGCCTCCGCAGGCGAGGTCAAACGCGCACTCGCGGCCAGTGGATCGGGCGCGGACGTCCACTATACGGCCGTCAACCCGCCCGCACGCGACCTCGACTGGGTCGTCGACGCCTGGGAAGACCACCCCGACCTGACGATCACCGTCGGCGCCGAGGATACCATCGACCGACTCGAGGAGCGCGGCTACGACGGCCGGCTCTGCCTCCGGGTCAACCCCGGTATCGGCGCTGGACACCACGAGAAGGTCCAGACCGGCGCGAACGCGAAGTTCGGTGTCCCGGCCGAGCGCGCGGTCGACGTGCTCACCGACGCCGCCGAGCGCGGATTCGACGTCGTCGGGATCCACGCTCACGTCGGTTCGGGCGTCTCGAGCGACCAGCTCGACGACCACCGGGAGTTCGTCTCGCGGATGGGTGACCTCGCACGAGAAGTGAGTACCGCAGTCGGCGGCCTCGAGTTCGTCGACGTCGGCGGCGGCTTCGGCGTCCCCTACCGCGAGGACGAGGAGCCGCTGGACCTCGAGGCGGTCGCCGACGCGACGCGCGAGGCGATCGGCGAGATCGACGCGACGCTGACGATCGAACCCGGCCGCTACGTCGTCGCCGACGCGGGCGTCCTCCTGACGGAAGTCAATACCGTCAAGGAGGCCCGCGACACGCTCGCCGTCGGCGTCGACGCCGGGATGACGACGCTGCTCCGGCCCGCGATGTACGACGCCTACCACCCGATCCGGAATCTGACGGCGGACTCGAGCACCACCGACGGGAACGGCGGCCACACCAGCCGCGAGACGCGGCCGCAGACCGTTACCGGCCCGATCTGCGAGAGCGGGGACGTGTTCTGTACCGACCGCCGACTTCCCGCGAGCGAACGCGGGGACGTCCTCGCGATCGGCAACGCGGGAGCCTACGGCTACGAGATGGCCAACCAGTACAACTCCCGGCCCCGGCCCGCATCGGTCGTCCTCGAGGGCGACGCGGTGCGACTCGCACGCCGACGCGAGACGTTCGACGACGTCACCCGTCTCGAGACCGAGGCGTCCGCCCCGGAGACTGGAACCGGTTCGGACGGGAACGCTGATACCGACGCGGACCGAGAAGCACATAACGACCACGATACTCGATAGCACGATGACTGTTCCATTTCAGAAGTACCACGGCACCGGCAACGACTTTCTAATCATTCACGCGGACGAATTCGTCCCCGATCGGGGCGCACTCGCCGCCCGCGAGTGCGACCGCGACGGCGGCGTCGGTGCCGACGGGATCCTCTATCTCGCGCTCGAGGAGAAGTTCAGGCCCCCGCGCGTCGTGATGACGCTGGTCCAGCCCGACGGCTCGACGGCTCCGATGTGCGGCAACGGCGCGCGCTGTGCCGCCGAGTGGGCCATGGATCGAACCGACACCGACAGCGTCATGATCGACACGCAGTCGGGCACCCTGCGCGCGGATCGGACCGACGGCGTGATCACCATCGAGATGGGGACGCCCGCGTTCGATCCCGACGCGATCCCGGTGCGAGCGGACGAACCGGTCTTCGAGGAGGAGATCGACGGCCTCGAGGTGACGATGGTCAACACCGGCGTCCCCCACGCCGTCGCGTTCGTCGACGACGTGGACGACGTCGACCTCGAGACGGTCGCCCCGCCGGTCCGCCACGGCGACGCGTTCCCGAAGGGCACGAACGTCACGATCGCCAGCCCCGACGGCGACGGCGGCTTCGATCAGCGGACCTACGAGCGCGGCGTCGAAGGCGAGACCGACTCCTGTGGCACCGGCGCCGTCGCCATCGCCGTCGTCGCCCGCCGTCTCGGGCTCACCGACGCCGACCCGGTCGAGGTACGGCCGCCGGGCGGCGACCTCCAGGTCAGCTTCAACGATCGCGGAAATGCGACGCTCACCGGCCCCGTCGAACACGAGTTCGACGGCGAAGTCACGCCCGAGTCGCCGGCCGAACCGTGAGCAGGGACGAACGATGAGCGGGAACGAGCCACGGACGACGGATCGAACGACCGACGACGCGTTCGATCCCGTCGCCTTCCTGGAGACGGCGGTCCAGCACGCCTCTCACGAGGACGTCGACCCGATGCGGACGTTTCTCTGCGAGACGCTCGAGGAGCGAGGCGTCACCCCCCGGATCGACGAGAGCGGGAACGTGTTGGCGACCCGCGGGCCGGCCGACGCCGACACCCACCTCGTGTTGAACACGCACATCGACACCGTCTCGCCGCACGTACCCTTCGAGCGCGACGCGAACGGAACCGAAGCCGACTCCGAAAGCGTCGAACCCGACCCCGAAGACGTCGAACCCGACGGGAACGACGTGATCCGCGGGCGCGGCTCCTGCGACGCGAAGGGACCGCTCGCCGCGTTGCTATCGGCGTTTTTCGCCGTCGACCCCGCGACCGCGAACGGCCGCGTCACGCTCGCGATCACGCCCGACGAGGAGGTGCTCTCGATCGGCGCGTACGAACTGGTCTCCGGCGGAGAGTCGCCGACGCGAGACGCCGACGCGGTGATCGTCGGCGAACCGACGAACCTCGACGTCTGTACGGCCGCGAAGGGACGGTTCCAGGGCACGATTCACCTGACGGGCGCGAACGCCCACGCCGCCGAACCGGAGACGGGAATCAACGCGATCGGGGCGCTCGAGTCCGTCCTCGCGGCGATCCGAACGTTCGACGACCGAGACGATGCGCCGCCGACCCACCCACAGCTCGGCGAGGCGACGCTCACGCCGACCGTCGTCGAGGGCGGCGAGGCCACGAATCAGGTGCCGGCCGACTGCGCGCTGACGGTCGACCGCCGGAGCGTGCCGCCCGAAACGGCAGACGAGTTCCACGCGGCGCTGACCGATCAGCTGGGGGCCGCCGTGCCCGACGACGTGGGTCTCGAGTTTCGCTTCACGGACCGGCGAACGCCGTTCCTTGAGGCCTGGGATACCGACCTCGACGCACCGATCGTCGATATCCTCGCGTCGGCGTCCGGCGGCGACGTTCGGCCCTTCGCCGCCGCGACGGAGGCGTCCTACTTCGCGGCGGACGCGCCGACGGTCGTCTTCGGCCCCGGCGTGCTCGCGGATTCGGAGGGAGCCGTCGCGCACGCGCCGCGAGAGTACGTCCGCGTGGACGCGGTCCGCGAGGCGGCGCGGGCGCTCGAGGAGACGGTGCTGTCGGTCGTCGAGTGAGAGGGAGTTCTAGATCGTCGATCGAAAATCGGCCTTCGTCGAGCGAACGGTTGGGTCGCCTCGAGCGAACGCGTCGCTACCACTTGATGGAGATGTAGAGGAGGGCGATCATGCCGAGAATCGCCACCACGAAGAGGGCGACGGTCGCGATTTCGGGGAAGAGATACTCGATTACCGCGTCGCTCATACCGGGCGTTCGGACTAGTCGTCCAAAGCGATGTTGATCTCGACCCGTCGACCGCCGGACCTACCGAGGCTGAATCAAAACTGACGCGGACGTGCCTGCCGTCGCCGGACGGAAACGGACGCGAACGATCGTCACCCGATCCGATCGGACGATTTTTATCGGCGCTGCGTAATGTAGACAGCAAGCACGTGTCCCCCGTCGCTGTCGCCGCCGATCTGTTCCCCGCCGCACTCGTCGGGGCGGACTCGAGTCTCGTCACGGTCCAGTCGATCGGTGGCGTCGACCTCCGCCGACCGATCGGCATCGCCGTCGGCTGGACAGTCCTCACGCTCGTCGTCGGCGGAGTACTGCTCGCCGGATTCTCGTCGCCGCTGCGAGCGATTCGGGACGACGCCGTCGAGCGTCCGGATCTGGCGTTCGCGACCGGGTTCCTCGTTTTCTTTGCACCGCTGGTCGTCGCCTCGCTCCCGCTGTTCGTTACCGCCTACGTCGTCGAGCATCCGGCGGTGCTCGGTCTCGGCGCGCTCGTTTCGCTGCCGGCCCTGCTCGTCTGTGGCGCGTTGGTGATCGGCGGCGGGACGATCGGCGCCCTCGTCGTCGGTGATCGGATCGCCAGCCGTTTCGGTACCGGCACGCCGTCGCTCGGACGGTCGCTCGCCATCGGGTCGGTCGTCCTCGGCGCGACTCAACTCGTTCCGGTCGTCGGCACGCTGGTCGCGATCGGATTCGTGATCGTCGGGTCCGGCGCTGCCGTTCGACGTCGGTTCGACCCCTGGAACGGCGGTGCCGAGCGTACCCCGATCCGTGGTGGCCATCCGCGAACGGACCGGCCGGAGACCACTTCGGCTAGTCGTTGGGAAACGTCCGACTCGAACGAAGCCGCCGTCTGGCACTCGAGCGACAGCGCGAACCGCGGTGCCGAGACCGGATCGGAGTCACCGACAGCGGTGGCCGGGCGGGCCAATGGCGATACGAACGCGGGCGATTCGAGACGTCCCGAGCGAGGGTGGACCGCTGGTGACCGCTTCTCAGCGGATGACGAGAGAGCCCGTTCGGACGATCAGTGGACCGTCGAGGATTGGGAGTGGGAGATCGGTACCGACCGCGAGGGCGAGAACGAGGACGACGGTCGGGCCTCGGAAGCCGATCGATAGCACTGGGAGCGTGTGCGCGGAGCCGAGCGCCTCAGACGTACTCGAGGAAGTTCACGAGGTAGACGACCGCGTTGAACAGGCCGTGAACCAGTGCGGGGACGACCAGGTTGTCGGAGAGTTCGTAGAGGGCGCCGAGATACAGTCCCAGCGTCGTGACCGTGCCGAGACTCACGAGGACGGCACCGAGATCGTCGCCCAGATACGCGGGGAAGTGGACGATACCGAAGACGAACGCGGCGAGGACGACGGCGATCACCGTGGGAAACGTCTCGCCGAGGCGCGACTGAACGACGCCCCGGTAGAGCAGTTCTTCGCCGGGACCGGTGAGCAGGATGGCGATCGGAATACCGAGCAACAACAGGACGGGGTACTCCCGCCCCTGTTCGATGCCGGAGTGGGTCGTCCCCTCACCGCCCGTTCCGAGCGGGTCGAACAGGTCGATGATCAACTGGTAGCCGACGGAGACGGTGAACGCACCGATCAGACCCACGGCGATCCAGCTCAGATCCCAGATCGTGGGTTTGCGAATTCGGAGGAACTCGACGACGAACGCCGGATCGAACCCCTTGCGTCGAACGATCAGGTACGTCAGCGCGAGTCCGCCGGCCCCGACGACGTTGAACGCGACCGACGAGGCGAGCTGGTAGATCGTCGCGTTGTCGTATCCGAGCACGAGCAGATGCCCCTCGACTCCGAGCGTCGCGGCGAGTCCGGTGAACCAGCCGCCGATCGCGAGGACAAGACAGAGGGCAACGGCGCGGACGCTCGCCGGAACGGGGACCTGAAACCGTCGTCTCGTGGACACAGGTGCCGGTAGTCACCCGCGATAAAAATAGGTACTGACTGTCGTCGCGGCGGGGTGATCCACGATCGCTTGACCGAACGTCTCGAACCGTTCACGCGGTCTACTGGTGGAGTATTCGACGATCCGCCCGGGGTATGTGCGTGCAAGTGTCTAACACGCTATAAAAAGAATAATACCCTGTTTGCGTATCTCAACGAATGGACATGCCTGCTGGAACAGACCAGACGCTTCGGCCGTTTCTGTGGCGTGCAGCCAACCTGTATTCCGACACGGAGATCGTCTCCCGAAACCACGACGGAATGCAGCGATACACCTACGGAGAGTACGAGGACCGAACGAGCCAACTCGCGAACGCGCTCGACGAGTACGGCATCGAGGAGGGCGACCGGGTGGGAACGTTCTGCTGGAACCACTCCCGCCACTTCGAGACGTACTTCGCCGTACCATCGATCGGGGCGCAGCTTCACACGATCAATCCGTTGCTTCCCGACGCGCACATTCAGTACATCGTCGACAACGCCGACGATCGACTGATCTTCGTCGATCAGTCGCTCGCACCGAAACTCGCGAGCGCGGTCGCCGACGCCGACGGCGACGAGTTCGCGGACGTCGAGTTCGTCGTGATGGGAAGCGAGGAGTCCGAACACCTCGAGGCGACGCCGTACGAGTCGTTCATCGAGGGCCACGAGACGGAGTACGAGTGGCCCAACGTCGACGAGGAGCAGCCGGCGGGGATGTGTTACACCTCGGGGACCACCGGGAATCCGAAGGGCGTCGAGTACACGCAACAGATGCTCTGGAGCCACACGATGGCGACCCTGACTCCGCAAGGGATCCCGATGGCCGACGACGACGTCGTGATGCCCGTCGTGCCGATGTTCCACGTC
Organism: Natronorubrum halobium; assembly: GCF_051351675.1. Classification (NCBI taxonomy): domain Archaea; kingdom Methanobacteriati; phylum Methanobacteriota; class Halobacteria; order Halobacteriales; family Natrialbaceae; genus Natronorubrum; species Natronorubrum halobium. Next base: position 1,907,192 of record NZ_CP195595.1, on the reverse strand, counting down.
AACGCCTGGGGAATGCCGTTTTCGGCGACCGCAGGGGGATCCAAACACGTCTACCCGGGACCCTCGCCGGAACCCGAAGACATCGCGACTCTCATCGAGAACGAGGGCGTGACGATCAGCGCCGGCGTCCCGACCGTCTGGCTCGGACTGATGGAGTACTGTTCGGAGAACCAGGTCGACCTCTCGACGCTCGATACCGTGATCGTCGGCGGTTCGGCGGCGCCGAAATCGATGATCGAGTGGTTCGACGGCCGGGACGTCGAAGTGCTCCACGCCTGGGGGATGACCGAGATGTCTCCGATCGGCTCAGTGTCCCACCTCAAATCCGATCTGCAGGACGCCGACTACGACACCCAACTCGAGAAACGCGGCAAACAGGGGCTGATGGTCCCCGGACTCGAGTTCAAAGTGATCGATGAAGACGGCGAAGAGATCGCCTGGGATGGGGAGGAGTTCGGAGAACTGTGGGTCCGCGGACCGTGGGTCACGAAGGAGTACTTCAAGCGACCGGAGGCCAACGAGGCGGACTTCGAGGACGTCCCTGCGAGCGGAGCGAGCGGGGAGTCGGAAGACCGAAGGTCTTCAGGAAGGTGGCTCAAAACCGGCGACGTCGTCACCGTCGACGAGGACGGCTACATCCAGATCGTCGACCGTGAGAAGGACGTGATCAAATCCGGCGGCGAGTGGATCTCGTCGGTCGAACTCGAGAACGCGATCATGGCGCACGACGACGTCGCCGAGGCGGCAGTCGTCGGCGTTCCGCACGAGCGCTGGCAGGAACGACCGGTCGCGTTCGTCGTTCCCGGAGAGGGCGTCGACCGGGAGACGCTCGTCCCAGAGATCAACGAGCTGCTCGCCGACGAGTACCCCAAGTGGTGGCTGCCGGACGAGGTCGAGTTCATCGAGGAGGTGCCGAAGACGGCGACGGGCAAGTTCTCGAAGAAGGACATCCGCGAGGAGTACGCGGATCAGTCCCTCGTCGAGGGACAGGTGCCGGAAGACGCCGCGCCGGACCGGAACTGAACGTCGCCCGAGACTATTTTTCGGCGGCGACGAGCGAACCGTCGGACCGGACGTCCCGAAACGCGCTCGTCGCGACTCGTCACTCGCGCTCGAGGATGATCACGCCGGCCAGAATCGAGACGCCACCGACGACGGTCGCAACGGTGACCGGTTCGGCGAACAGCGCCGCCCCGAGGACGACCGTGACGGGCGGTTCGGCGGTGCTGACGATACTCGCTCGGCTGGCGCCGATGTACTGCAGTCCGGCGAAGAACGCCACGACCGGGACTGCGGTCGCGAAGACGGCGATGCAGCACAGAATCACCCACGCCGAGGGTGCCGTGGGGAGCTCGAGTTGCCCGGTAGCGGTCCCGATGACGACGTACGACGTGGCCGCGGCGGGCAAGACGTACGCCGTCAGCACCAGCGGATCGACCGTCTCGAGCACCGCTCGCGAGCCGGTGATGTAGCAGGCGTAGGCGAGCGCGGCGCCGAGGACGACGACCACGCCGACGAGCGACGCCCCGTCCGGGTTCGCGCCGGTGACGAGGACGATGCCGCCGAAGGCCAGACACAGCGCCAGCAGCATCGGTCGGCTGACCCGCTCGCCGATCGTGAGGACCGCGAGAACGACGACGAACGCGGGATAGGTGTAGAGGACGATCGCGACCAGTCCGGCGGTCATGAACTCCAGCCCGAGGAAGTAGAGCCCGCTCTGTGCCGTGTACCCGAATCCGCCGAGCGCGAGGGCGATCGCCAGCGGTCGCCCGCGGAGGGTCGTCGCCTCTCCCCGCCACGCGAGGAAGGCCCAGATCAGCGCGCCGGCCAGCAGAAAGCGAAAGACGAGCACCGTCGGAATCGAGAGCCCCGCTCGCTGGGCGTAGATTCCGAAGATACCGAGCGTTCCGAATCCGATCGCAGAGACGAGGATCAACGCGATACCGACGTGTTCGGTCTCGAGAGTCCGATGAGAGAGATACTCCGCCATAGCGAATCGAGTTGTCGACTCGCAGTACCGCGTATCGGCATACAAAGGCACCGATACGCGCGTTTCGCGGGTTGTGACGTACCCCGATCGTGGAACGTGGTTACTCGAGGTCGTGCTCTCCTACTCGAGGTCGTGCTCTCCTACTCGAGGTCGTCCACCAGCTCGCTCGCGACGCCGGTGTAGCCCGCCGGCGTCAGCGCGTGGAGTTCTTCGCGGACGTCCTCGTCGACCTCGAGGTCGTCGAACATCTCGCGGAAGTCATCGAGCGTGACGTCCTTGCCCCGCGTGACGGCTTTGACGCGCTCGTAGGCGTCTTCCTGCCCCTCGCGCCGGAGGATCGTCTGGACGGCCTCGCCGATGATCTCGGGGGTGGACTCGAGTTCGTCGCGCATGACCTGCTCCGTGGGGACGACCTTCGAGAGCCCCGCAGCGGCCTTGCCGTAGCCGATCAGGCAGTGGGCGAACGCGGCGCCGATGTTGCGTTTGACCGTCGAATCGGAGAGGTCGCGCTGCAGTCGCGACGTGGTGATGTAGTCGGCGAGGAAGGTGAGGTCCGAATTCGCTTTCGAGAGGTTCCCCTCGCTGTTCTCGAAGTCGATCGGATTGACCTTGTGGGGCATCGTCGAGGAACCGGTCTCGCCCTCGACGGCCTCCTGGCCGAGGTAGCGGTCGGAGACGTAGAGCCACATGTCCAGATCGAGGTCGAGCAGGACCTCGTTCGCGCCGCGGAAGGCGTCGAAAACGCGTGCGAGATCGTCGCAGGGGTTGACCTGCGTGGTCAGCGGTTCGAAGCCGAGACCCAGATCGGTGACGAACGCCTCTGCAAAAGTCGGCCAGTCGACGTCGGGGTAGGCCGCGTGGTGGGCGGCGTAGGTCCCCGACGCGCCACCGAGTTTGCCCCGGAGTTCGTCCGTCGCCTGCCGAATGCGTCCCGTCGCGCGACCGAGGCGGGCCGCGTAGACGGCCATCTCCTTGCCGAACGTGGTCGGCGTCGCGGGCTGGCCGTGGGTCCGAGCGAGCATGGGAAGGTCGCGATGTTCGCGAGCCATATCGGCGAGCGCCTCGCGGACCTCGTACAGCTCCGGCAGGAGCACTTCGTCGACGGCGTCGCGGACGAGCAGCCGGTGCGCGAGGTTGTTCACGTCCTCGCTGGTCAGCCCGAAGTGAATCCAGGCCGAGGCGTCGCTGTCGTCGGGCAGCCGGTGGCGAACGAAGTACTCGACGGCCTTGACGTCGTGGTTGGTCGCCTCGAACTCGGCGTAGCCCTCCGTCTCGAGGGTCTTGATCAGTCGCGCGTCCTCCTCCGCGAAGTGCTTGTACAGTCCGCGGAGGCGTTCGCGTTCCTCGAGATCGAGTTCCAGCGGCGTCGCCTCGAGATCCGCGAGGGCGATCAGGTACTCGACTTCGACGCGGACGCGAGCCCGCATGAGCGCGGCCTCGCTGGCGTAGGGCGACAGCGGCGCGGTTCGGCTGCCGTAGCGGCCGTCCAGCGGCGAGACGGCGTACAGGGCGTTCGTGTCGGTCATTGAGCGAGTCTTCCCGTACGCGGTGCAAAAGCGTGTCGAAACTCGGGCCGCTCGAGGCCACGAGTATGCATATCTCGTCGAGACCGTACGGAAATACTGCCGTTATAATGCACACATGTGCATATATCGGTGGACGAGACCGCAACCACTTTGCCCCTCGCGGGCGGGAGTCCGACCATGACGCGAATCGCCGGGATGGCCGGCAACCGAGGGCGTAACCTGTTGAACATCGCCGACCGCGCGCCGGGTGCGGCCGAACTCGCGGTCGTGCTCACGAACAACGCCGACGCGCCGGTGCTCGACGCCGCCGCGGAACGGGGTATTCCGACCGAAGTCGTCCCGCTCGAGGACGGGATGAGTCGGGCGGACCACGAGGAAGCCGTGCTCGAGGTCCTGGCCGACTACGAGTTCGACCTCGTCTGTCTCGACGGCTACATGCGCATCCTCTCGGACACCTTCCTTTCCGAGGCTCCGACGACGCTGAACGTCCACCCCTCGCTGCTGCCCGCCTTCCCCGGGATGGACGCCTGGGGCGACGCGCTCGAGGCGAACGTCTCGGTCACGGGCTGTACGGTCCACGTCGTCACCGACGCGACCGACGACGACGGCGAGGTCGTCGAGAACGAGGTCGACGGCGGCCCGATCGTCACCCAGGAGCCGATTCCGGTCTACGAGGGCGACGACGAGGAGAGTCTCAAGGAGCGCGTCCTCTACGAGGGCGAGTTCCGCGCGTACCCGCGTGCGGTGAAGTGGTTCGCCGAGGGGAGTGTCGACGTGGATCTCGAGGCGGGCGACGTGACGGTCGAGAACGATGTTGCGAGTACTGACGCTGACGACCACGACGGGCTACCAGCCCGACGGCTCATTTCCGACGACCGCGCCGACACCCTCCGCTACGGAGAGAACCCGCACCAGGACGCTGCGGTCTACGCCGACTACACCGCGGACGAGGCCAGCGTCGTCCACGCCGAGCAGTTGAACGAGGGCGCGAAGGCGCTGTCCTACAACAACTACAACGACGCCGACGGCGCGCTGAACCTCATCAAGGAGTTCGACGAGCCCGCGGCGGCGGTCATCAAGCACACCAACCCGGCGGGCTGTGCGACCGGCGATTCGCTCGCCGAAGCCTACGAGAAGGCCCTCTCGACGGATCCGATGAGCGCCTTCGGCGGCATCGTCGCCCTGAACCGGGAGTGTGACGCCGCAACTGCGGAACAGATCATCGACTCGTTCAAGGAAGTCGTCGTCGCGCCCGGCTACACCGAGGAGGCCCTCGAGGTGCTCTTCGAGAAGGAGAACCTCCGTGTGCTCGACGTTGGCGAGCTCGGTGAACGGACCGAGCGCTTCACCGAGAAGCCGCTCGTCGGCGGCCGACTCGTCCAGGAACGCGACCTGCAGTCGATCTCGGTCGACGACCTCGAGGTCGTCACCGAGCGCGAGCCGAGCGAGGCGGAACTCGAGTCGATGGTGTTCGCCTGGCAGACGCTCAAACACGTCAAATCGAACGGGATCCTCTTCACCAAGGGGACCGAGACGGTCGGCGTCGGGATGGGGCAGGTCTCGCGCGTCGACGCGGTTCGGCTGGCGGCGATGAAGGCCGACGAGCACGCGGAGGGCAAGGACGCCGAGGGCGCGGTCATGGCCTCGGACGCCTTCTTCCCGTTCCCGGACGGCATCGAGGAGGCCGCGAAGGCGGGCATCGAGGCGGTCGTCCAGCCCGGCGGCTCGGTCAACGACGACGACGTGATCGAGGCCGCGGACGAACACGGGATCGCGATGGCGTTTACGGGTCAACGGTCCTTCCGTCACGATTAACATCTGCGAACGAACGAAGTGAGTGAGCAGCTTTTTGGTCCAGATTTTTGCGCGAGGGTGAGCGAAGCGAACCCGAGCGGAAAAAGGTGGATCAGCGATGGCGTTTACGGGTCAACGGTCCTTCCGTCACGATTAACATCTGCGAACGAACGAAGTGAGTGAGCAGCTTTTTGGTCCAGATTTTTGCGCGAGGGTGAGCGAAGCGAACCCGAGCGGAAAAAGGTGGATCAGCGATGGCGTTTACGGGTCAGCGGTCCTTTAGACACGACTGAGAGGGTAGCGACACCGTCTGTCGCTCGAAAACGGCGTCGCGCAGTGCGCGGTTCGTCACGACTGTGATTGATACCGATCCAGTCCGTGGCTTGTTTCTACCTAACATATATCAGGTGACAGAATAGACAGTCTCAGTAATCAATGATCGATAGGGTGTCACGTTTGGGAATCGATCCGAGTGGCAGCAGAGAGGACAGATGAACGTTTCACGTCGGAAATTGCTCGCCACCGGGAGTATCGCGGCAGCGGCCGGGCTCGCCGGATGTATTGGCGGGCCACAGGAGCGTACCGCCCTCGAGGCAACCGTCGCGGAGCCGTTCGACACCGCAGCGCCGATGACGGTCCCAGTCACTGTCGACGTATACGTCCAGAACGTCAACTCGAATGCAGTCGGGCTCCGCAACGTCGAACTGGTCTGCTACGATGTGGCTCGAGAGGAACTGACGCGCGAGCGGCTGGGCGACTTCTCGTGGGAAGACGCCGCGCCCGAGCGTCGCGAGAGCGAGGACCACGACTCCGGGTTCGGATCCGTGACCGTCTACAGCGCCGAGTGGACCCTCGAGACCTCGGTGTCAGTTGAGCGAGTCCCGGAGTGGATTACGTTTCATGTGGGGGAGGTGTGGTTCGAGGATGACGAGGTCGAGGCACACTCACAGGGAGCAATCGTCGGGACCGCACGCGCCTCACAGCCACCACCGCCACTCACAGTGACGATCGGCCGGTTCGCGTCCGAACGGCCGCCGTCTAACTCCGTTAGTCCGGACGAGTACGAGCGTTCACGAGTCAGTCCCCGGCTCCCGATCGACAAGCCACTACTCCCAAACCCGGATACAGCTCAGTTCTGGCATGCTCGTCGCAACGAGCAGCGGGCGCGACTCGAGGCCGATATCGACGCATTCATCGAGGACTCGATGTACGGCGTGGCCCCGTCGGCGATCGACGACCCGTGGGAGGAAACGATCGACGCGCTCGAGGATGATCGATCCGACGGGCCACACCTCGTCGAGGGTCCACACACCGTCGCCGCGGATCTCGATGAGCGTGGACTCCTGTCCGATCAGCGCACTGTTCTCGAGGTTCAGCCACAGGATGCGTTCGTCGACCGCGCTACGGAGGTAGTGACGGCCGGCGAACGGATCGTCGGTCTTCCGTCCGGGCTCCATACCATCGCACTCCTGTACAACAGGGATCTCGTCGCGACACCGCCGGAGACGGTCGCGGAGCTGACTGCGATCATGGACGACTACCACGACCCAGAAAACGGGACGTACGGGATCGAGTATCCGCTCTCGAGCCCAGACTACTATCGGCCGTGGATCCACGCGTTCGGCGGGTATTACTACGATGAAGAATCAGACTCGGTAGGTCTGACCGAACCAGAAACGATTCGGGGATTCGAATTCGTCGTCGATAGCCTGTTCCCCTTCGTTGCAGACGTCCCGTATCGATCCGACGACCCTGAAGATGTCTTCGTTGCCGGAAACGCGCCGTTTGCCATCGACGGCCCCAATCTCGCTGCTCGTGCCGCAGCGAACGGAATCGATATCGGTGTGACACCGCTCCCGAAACTCGATGCCACAGAGCGACCACCGAGTCCGTTCGTCACCGTCGACCTGCTGTCGTTCACAAGCCAGCTCACGGATCCGGACGGCAGGGACGCCACCGCTACGGCAACCACGTTCGCGGAATGGTATGCGACGAACGAGGACGTGCAGGTTCGCAATGCCAGGGAATACGGCGCTATTCCGGTGTGCAAGGGAGCGATCGAGCATGACGACCTGCCGGAACCTACTGCGGGATTCGTGGACTCCGCTGCAATGGGCGAACTCGCACCGTCCCTCGTGGAGATGTGGTCCATCTATCAACCCTTGCAGGCTGCGTTCGAAACCGTACTCGCGGGAGAACAGTCCGCGTCGACTGCCCTCGAACAGGCCGAGCGGGAGATCGAGAGCGGCTTCTAACGCAGTTCTCGAACTCGATCGCGGAGCCGTCGCCACAGCGCCTGCGAAACGGGTTCGTTGCGTTTGGCCATCACGACCGTACTGTCGGCCTCGCGTCCGACTGTCTCCGGGACGCTGCCGACGAGGACGCGCCGGAGCAGTCCGGTCTCGGCCGCACCGATAACCGTCGCGTCGTGGCGGGCCGTTCGATCGACGATCGTCTCGATAACTGCGCCTTCGAGGACGGTCCGTTCGACGGCTTCGACGGCACCGAGGGCCGGTGCCGTCCGAGTAAGCAAATCGCGAGCCTCCGCGACGGTCTCCTCGTCGCGACCGGCCGTGACGGTAACGAGTTCGACGCGCGCTTCGTGGGCGCGGGCGAGCGAGCCGGCGACCTCGGCGGCGAGTTCCGTGTTCGGCCCGCCGGCGACCGGCACGAGGATCGACGAGACCTCGGTGGGACCCTCGTCGAGGCGTTCGACGAGGACGTCACACGGTGCGTCGGCGAGCACCCCGTCGATGTGACTCCCAAGAACGACGTCCTGCCGGCGTGGACGGCCCCGCCAGCCGAGCAGGATTGTCGACACGGGTTCCGCCGCAGTGACACCACAGATCGCACTTGCAACGGTTCGAGCGAACCTGATTCGACCGGACGCCTCGAGGCCGTCGCTGCGGGCTCGCTCGGCCACGTCGGCGACGAGCGTCCGCCTGTCCGCGATATCGAGGTCGCGGCGGGCCTGTTCGAGCGAGAGTTGCATTGGGACGGTGACGACTGACAGCACGAGAATCTCGAGCGATCGATCGCGAGCGATGTTGATCGCCGTCTCGAGCAGCCGGTCGGCGGTGTCGGGGTTCGCGACGGGAAGCAGGAGTCGATTGGCTGGCATGGGAAACTGTGCGATTGTTCCGAATGACTGGGTGGAGTGACAAGTACTTAGCCCGGTCAGCGACCAGTAACTCAAACGTTCGTTTGAGCTAGACGAGGTGTTTTTTCACTGGCATGAGATCGAATAAACATGGATCGACGACAGTTCCTCGCGGCATCGAGTATCGGCGTGACGGCGGCGATGGCTGGCTGTACCAGCAGCGCTCTCGGCAGCGGCGAGAGCGACGGGAACGAAGAAACGGCGACCGGCGACACGAGCGAGAACGAGATCACCGTCAGCGCCGACGGCGAGGTCGAGGCGGAACCGGACCGGGCGACGGTCAGCGTGGGCATCGAGGCCCGTGGCGACACCGCCGACGCGGTGCGAGACGAACTCGCCACGAGATCCGACCCGCTCCGGGAAACATTCGACGAACTCGGACTCGCCGACGAGAACGTCGAGGAAGGGCGGTATCGCGTCCATCCCGAGCGGGACGGCGACGGGTTCCGGGGGTCGCGGTCGTTTCACCTCACGATCGACGACGTGGAGCGGGTCGGCACCGTGATCGACGAGTCGATCGACGCCGGTGCGGACGACATCGGCCGCGTGAACTTCACCTTGCGGGAGGAGACGCGCGACGATCTTCGCAACGACGCGCTCGACGAGGCGCTCGCGAACGCGGACAGCGAGGCCGACCACGTCGCGGCCAATCGGGAGGTCGAGATCACCGGAACGAAAGCCGTGACGACGAGCGACGTCAGCTACGGAACCGTCCGGTACGCGGCCGACGACGTCGCGGAGGCCGACGACGGCGCCGCACCGCAGACGGAGTTCGACGCCGGCCCCGTCGGCGTGACCGCGTCGGTGACGGTAACGTACCGTTTCGAGGACACGGCGTAGCGATCGGACTGACGCAGGTTCCTGGTATCACCGGCTGGCGTCGTACTGACGGTGGATCAGACGCACACCTCGAACGAGTGCGTGACTGAGACCGTAATAAAAGCCCAGCAGCGTGACGACGATGAGCGTCTGCTCGAGCCCCGGAATCGAAAACAGCACGTCGAGGCCGAACGGCTCGAACAGGAATGACCTGAGTCCGGAGACGGGAGCGTAGACGAGCAGCCAGAACAGCATCTCGAGTTCCGAAAGGATCGCGTCGGGAAGCGGGATCGGCTGCCGAAACGAGAAGACGGCGAGCGTGGTGGGAACGGCTGCGAGAGCCAGAAAAACGGTCGCTACAGGATGGGTGCGCAACCAATCTCGGATGCGCTCGCGGTGGCTCACGAAAGAAGATTGGATTTCTGACAGTAAAACGATTTCGGTTCGGTGGATCGCTGGATTCACGGCGTGCAGTAGCGACTACTCCTGCCATTCGAGCGATCGACGGCAGTTAGTCACGGCTCTCGACGCGCCGGTCCGGAGTAGAAAATTCATATAGGTTCGCCAACGAGTAGTAGCTATGTCTCTGCCCTCCCATCCGACGCTCTCCCGGCGACGACTGCTCGTGGGAGCGGGAGCAGGCCTCTCGACGCTGGCCGCGTGGGGTCTCTCGCCGCTCGTCACGAGCGGATCGCTCCCGGATAAACGGCCGGAGGTCGTCGGCCATCGCGGTGCGGAGGGGCTCGGCCCGCCGAACACGATGGCGGCGATCCAGCGCGCGCTCGAGGTCGACGTCGACGGCATAGAGCTCGACGTCCGCCGGACCAGCGACGGCGAACTCGTCCTCTTTCACGACCCCGTTCTCGACTGGGATTCGACCGGTCACGGCTGGATTCGGAACACGCCGTGGGCGGACATTCGGGGGACGGAGATCGACGGCGAACCGCTGATCACGCTGGAGCCGGCGCTCGAGCGACTCGCCGAGACGGACGTCTCGATCTACCTCGAGGTGAAGGAGACGGGGGACACCGAAGCGATGCTCGAGACGGTCGACGACTACGGCGTGCTCGATCGGACGACGGTCATCGGCTTCGACGCGGACGCACTCGAGCCGGCACGGAGCCGCGGCGTCTCGACGGGACTCGTCGGTTCGACGCCGACGTCGCAGCTGGCGACCGAGGCCGCCGACTGCGGTGCCGACGTCGCGCTCTGTCACTACGCGCCACATCTCGCCTCGGCCTTCGTCGACGAGGTTCGCGCCGACGACCGCATCGCGGGCATCTGGAAGTTAGTCGATACGAAGGGGACCATCCACGACGCCCTCGAGGCTGGTCCGGACGTGTTGATTACGAACCGTCCCGACTACGCGCTCGAGATACTCGACCCCGCCGGGAGGGACGAATAACGGCTGATCGAAGCCCACTCGAGTGGAGTGGTGCCGACCGGACCCCGTCCCGCAGCCGACCGCTGGGTTCACGGCCGGCGAATCGCTGTGAGAGGGTCCCGTCATGTCCGTCAGCCGTATCTTTTGGCCGGCCTAAACCGAACCGCTTTTGACCGTTTAGGTGAGCCTAAAAAGCATGGATACTGCACGGAAACTCGGTCGAACCAGACGGCAGGTGCTCGCGGCGAGTCTCACGGTCGGCAGCGGGGCAATCGCCGGCTGTATCAGCGGCACCGAACGCGAAGACTCGGACGGCGGCGACACTTCGGGAGATCCGTACTCGGTGAACATGGCACACATCGGTGACGTCGAATTCGATACGGTTCCCGAGAACGCCTTCGTTACGTTTCCACAGTACGCGGATATGATGGTCGCGCTCGGTCACGGCGAGGCGGCGAACACGCTGTTTTCCCCCGAGATGGCCGGCCCGACGATGAACGGCTTCTACGACCACCTCGAGGGCGTCGAGTTCGAGTGGGAACACCTGACGAACCCGCTCGAGAACGGCCTCAAGGAGGAACAGCTCTACGACCTCGACAGCGACGTTCACTTCCTCGATCCGTCGTACATTCTGACGACCGAGGCCGACTGGGAGGAGTCGGACGTCGACGAGATCGCCGACACGATCGGCCCGTGGTTCGGGAACTTCCACAGCGGCGTCCACAGCGATCCGGCCGACGCGTACGCCGACAGCTACGAGTACTACACGCTCTGGGAACTCTTCGAGGCAGTCGCGGACGTCTTTCAGGAACGCGAGCGCTACGAGGCGCTCGAAGCGGTGTACGACGACCTCCGATCACGGATCGAGTCGAACCTCCCGCCCGAGGACGAGCGGCCGACGGCCGCACGGGTCACCCTCGCAGGGGACGAGTTCTACACCTACCACCTCAATATCTCCGGCTTCTGGCAGGCGGACACGCGACCGCTCGACGCACACGACGCCCTCGCCGACTACGACTGGGACGCGGACTGGGGCGTCCTCGACTACGAGGCGATGGCCGACGCCGATCCGGACGTCATCCTTCACCATTGGGGCATCACCCCACAGTACGCTATCGGGGACGTCCGCGAACAACTCGAGGACCACCCCGTCGGCAGCGACCTGACCGCGGTCGAAACCGATCGCGTCGTCGCCGCCGGCATGCGGTACCAGGGGCCACTGATGAATCTGTTCCAGCTCGAGATGACCGCCAAACAGCTGTACCCCGAGCCGTTCGGCGAGTGGCCCGGCCACGTCGCCGGTGAGGGCTATCCCGACATTCCGGCCGACGAGCGACTGTTCGACCGCGAACGCGTCGCCGACATCGTCTCCGGATCGTCGTAAGCGCGACAGTCGATGTACGACGTTCCCGGCGTCACCGTCGCCGATCCCGAACCGGTATTATTTTTAGGCCAGCCTAAAACATAGAGGTGATGCAAAACAACGGACCGACGCGCAGAGCGTTCGTGGGTACGGGACTCGCTGTCGGCGGAACGCTTCTCGCCGGCTGCGTGAGTGGAACGGACGGGGACGAGTCGAACGGCTCGGACGCGGATCCGTACGCGGTCGAGATGGAGCCGATGGGCGACGTCGAGTTCGAACACCCTCCGGAGCGGTGGCTCGCACTGTTGCCCAGTTACGCCGATATGGGATTCGCGCTCGGCGCAGGCCAGACGCTCGGCATTCAGCTTCCCGAACGGTACGCGACGGAGTACTACGACGAGCTACCGGGTGTCGAGTTCGACGCGGACGAGGTCGTCCGACTGAACAACGACGGCGTCGACAAGGAGCTGTTCTACGAACTGGACGCCGACGTCCACTTCATGGAGCCAAACCAGCTCATTCACTGGTATAACTGGAGCGAAACGGACGTCGAGGATATCGAGTCGAGCCTCGGTCCCTTCTTCGGAAACTTCATTCGCCGCCGCAGCGACGAGTGGCACGACTACCGCTACTACACGCTGTACGAGGCCTTCGACAAGATGGCCGACGTCTTCCGGGAACGCGAGCGTTACGACGCGTTCGTCGAGGTTCACGACGAACTGCTCGAGACCGTCGACTCGCGGCTTCCGCCCCGAGAAGACCGACCGTCGGTGCTGTTGGTCTACCCTGCAGACGAGCCGCCCGAGGCGTTTTACCCGTATCGACTCGACGACGGCGGCGTCAGCACGAAACAGTGGCGCGACCTGGGCGCCGTCGACGTCTTCGGGGGGAGCGACGTCGGTCACTACGCGGGCGACGGAGCGACGGTCGACCTCGAGACGCTCGTCGAACTCGATCCCGAAGCGATGCTGGTTCGCGGCCAGGAGGGCGTCTCCGACGCCGAGTTCCAGGACCGGATCGTCGAGCCCCTGCAGGACGATTCGGTCGCGAGCGAGGTGACGGCGGTCCAGGAGGGCGCGATCTACAACGGCGGCTACCTCGATCAGGGACCGATCATCAACCTCTTCCAAACCGAACGCGGCGCCCAGGATCTCTATCCCGAGCAGTTCGGCGACGAAAACCTGTTCGACCGCCAGCGAGTGGCGGACATCGTCCTCGGCGACTTCTGAGCGAACGGCACGCGACTCGAGCGCTCGAAAACGCCGGCACATCCCGTATTGTCGCGGTCTCGTCGGCGAGACGACTACCGCACTCGAGTGCGACACTATTCTCCTGGCCCCCGTGCCGTGGGACGTCTCGAGAGGATCGATTCACTACGGAGTCGGGAACGACACGAGCAAAGACGGATTGCGAATCGCGAAACTGCTGAGCAGACTGACGGTATCAGTCGTCGGCGGGAACGGCCGTCGTCTGTCGCGCGTCGGCCATCGCGAGGACGTCGTCGAAGAAGTCGAAGGTGTCCTCCGGGCCGGGGTTGGCTTCGGGGTGGTACTGGCGCGTGATGACGTCGTACTCGATGCCGTCGATCCCCTCCGGCGTGTCGTCGTTGACGTTGATCTGGGTGATCTCGAGGTGGTCGCCGGGGTCGGCGACGGTGTAGCCGTGGTTCTGCGTGGTCATGACGACCTGTCCCGACTCGAGGTCGAGGACCGGCTGGTTGATGCCGCGGTGGCCGAAGGTCATCTTCTCGGTGGTGCCGCCGAGCGCCTCGGCGACGATCTGCTGGCCGAGACAGATGCCGGCGACGGGCGTGTCCTCGACGAACGCCTCGACGAGACCGATCGCGTTCTCGTAGTTCGCGGGGTCGCCGGGGCCGTTCGAGATGAACAGAACGTCCGGATCGACGCTCTCGACGTCGGCAGCGTTCGCGTCGTGTGGGAGGACGTGAACCGTCGCGTCGCGGGCGACCAGCGAGTCGACGATCGAGCCCTTCGCGCCGCAGTCGACCAGCGCGACGGTGTCGCCGTCGTTGTCTTCGCCGTAGACGACCGACTCGTCGACGCTGACCTGTGCGCCGATCTCCGTGTGTTCGCTCATCGTCTTGCAGGCCTCGAGTTCGGCCAGGGCGTCCTCTTCGGTGACGTCCTCGCCGACGGCGATACCGCACTTCATGGCGCCGCCGTCGCGGATGTCGGTGACGACCTCGCGGGTGTCGAGGTGGTCGACGGCCGGGACGCCCTCGTTCTCGAGCCACTCGGCGACGTCCTCGGTGAGTTCCTTGGCGAGGACGGCTCGCGGGTGGATGCGGTCGGACTCGAACCGTTCCTCGCGGACGCCGTAGTTTCCGATCAGCGGGTACGAGAAGGTCAGGATCTGTTCCTCGTAGGATGGATCGGTGAGACTCTCCTCGTATCCGGTGTATGCCGTCGTGAAAACGAGTTCGCCACGAGCCGTTCCCGAAGCGCGACCACGTCCCTCGATCACGTGGCCACCCTCCAGTGCAACGTAGGCAGCTGTCATTACGATCTACGTATTGGAGCGACCGTCATAAGTGTTGTCTTCGAAGCTGAGTTACGAAATTCGTAATCGGTAAGTGCACCACACACGTAGTCACGGATCTCCATGGACGACCTGGACCGACAGATCCTCGATATCCTCCGGCGAGACGCCCGAACGCCGTACACCGAGATCGCCGACGAGGTCGGGACGAGCGAGGGGACCGTCCGCAACCGCGTCGAACGGATGATGGACGACGACGTCATCGAACGCTTCACCATCTCGACTCGAACGGGCAACGTCAAGGCGATGCTCGAGGTCGGCGTCGCCGTCGACGTCGACACCAAGGCCGTCTCCGAGCGGATCGCCGAGTGGGAAGAGGTCGACTTCGTCTGGATGGTCTCGGGCGAGCAGGACATCGTCCTCGTCGTCGACGCCGCGGACACGCGCGGCGTCAACGATCTCATCACGAAAGCCCGCGATCAGGAGGAGGTCGTGAGCACGAAGACGCGACTGATCCTCGACGAGGAACTCGGCTGAATCCGACCGTTTTCAGTCCTCGAACCGAGCGAGAGTCGGGGACCGCTCGCGAGTTCCGATCCATCGAGTACGCCTCGCGTCACCGAGACGCGACTCCGGTCACTCGCCGTAGCGCCAGTACAGCCTCCGCCCAGTCTTGACGAGCGGCCAGGCGGGGCTGGTTCCCTGTTCCCAGTAGAGGTTCGGGACGAGGCGGCCGCCGAACTTCTCTTTGAACGTGAACCCCCCGTCCTCGAAGTCCGCGCCGCCGCCGCCGAAGTCGTAGTACTCGTAGCCCTCGTCGATCGCCCGCCGGAACAGGTAATCGTAGACGAGTTCGGAAGCGTGATACTCGAAGTACTCCGAGGGGACGGCGGCGAAGAAGCCGTGAACGGTGTCCTGTTCGTCGTTGCGGAGGGCGAGAAATCCGCCGGCGTACTCGCCCTCGACGGAGAGCGAGACGAGCAGAATCCGGTCGTCCATCGCTCGCAGTCGGTCGAAGAACGCGAACGGATAGACCGTCCCGTCGATGTTCTCCATCCGCGTCCGGTAGGCCTCGTAAAACCGTGCCAGGTTCTCTCTGGAGGGTTCGACGTCGTCGATCTCGTGGTCGATATCGCGACCTCGTCGGATGGCTCGGCGTCTGGAACTGTTCATTCCGTCGAAGAGCGCGTCGTACCCCTTGGCGAGGTTCAGCAGGAATCGGCCGTCGATGCGACTCGAATCGTAGCCCTCGGCCGCGAGGCAGTCGTCGTATCGGTGGAAGTTCGTGTTCGATGCGCGGATCTCGTGAACGATCGTGCGGCGGTCACACAGTCGGGGTATCACGTCCGAGACGAGCGAGAGCGAATCGGCGGCGTCGGTCGTCAGCAACGGGCCGCCGAATCCCGGATAGATCGACGTCAATCGATTGAACGGCGTCTTCGGAATCTCGACGACGAAGTTCGGGAACAGTCCCACCAGATCGGTATCGTTCCCGATCACGAGGTGTCTGACCGGATACTCGAGCCCTCGTTCGATCGCCTCGAGCCACTCGTATCGGTGAAAGACCGTGCCGAGTTCGGATCGGTCGACGACGTCGTTCCACCGCGTGCGGTCGAACGCCTGGATCGTATCGACGGCGATCACCTCGAGATCCGATTCGGATTCGCCCATCGTCCGAGCGCGTCCGACACCCTGACTCGTTTCGGCGTTCGAGGTGGCGTATTGGAACATCTGTGCTCTGCCACTAGGAACTCGAGCCGTCGGTTAAGTCATCGTACGATACATCCGCATGTCTTCGAGAAATAAGTACTGTATATCCTGAATTATTCGATAAGTACCTGATTTCCCGCTCGGTTTCGGGAGTGATACGCACCGAACTGCGCGTGAGTTTCACGACGATTCCGCCGGTGTTCGGCTCACGGGGAGTCGATCCATCGAGTCGTACTCGAAGTCGTGCGGATAGCGATGGTGGGCGAGTCCGCTTCGGGTACTGCTGACGGATACGCCGGCGTCGCGTCCGGATCCGCGGCCCAGTTAGGTCGAGTTCGCGTTCCGGTTGTAGCGATTGTACAGCGACCGACCGGTCTCGACCAGCTTCCAGGTCGGCCCGGTGCCACGTTCCCAGTAAATGTTGGGGAGCAGTCGCCCGCCGAACGCCTCTTTGAACGAGAAGGCACCGTCCTCGAAGTCCGCACCCCCGCCCCCGAAGTCGTAGGTTTCGTAGCCCTCGTCGATGGCCCACTGGAACAGATAGTCGTAGAGCCGTTCCGACGCGTAATACTCGAAGTATTCGGAGGGAACGCCGGAGAAGAAGCCGTGAACGGAGTTCTGTTCGTCGTTGAGCAGTTCCATGAACCCGCCGGCGTACTCGCCCTCGATGTAGAGTTCGAGAAGCAGGATTCGGTCCTCCATGTTCGCCAACTGCTCGAAGAACTCGAGCGGGTAGACCGTGCCGCCGACGCTCTCCATGTGTTGTTCGTACTTCTCGTGGAAGCGTTCCAGCGTGGACTGGGTGAGGTCCGCCTCGACGATGTCGTGATCGGTCTCGCGACCGCGCCGGATGGCCCGCCGTTTCGAACCGTCCATTTCCTCGAAGATCTCGTCGTACCCCTTCTCGAGGTTCACGACGAATCGACCGCCGACGCGACTGGAGTCGTACCCCTCGGCCTCCATGAAGTCGTTGTACCGGAGGAAGTTCGTGTTCGAGGCCCGAATCTCGTGGACGATCGTTCGATTGTCGCAGAGTTCGGGGACAACGTCAAGGATCTTCGACAGCGATTCGGAGACGTCGGTCGTCAAAAGTGGGCCACCGAATCCGGGATAGATCGACGTCAGACGGTAGAACGGGGTCTTCGGAATCTCGACGACGAAGTTCGGGAACACGCCGATTGGGTTCGTATCCTTCTCGACGACGATGTGTCTGGCCGGATACTCGAGACCCGTCTCGATCGCTTCGAGCCACTCGTAGCGGTGAAAGACCGTGCCGAGCTCGGACCGCTCGACGACGTCGTTCCACCGATCGCGGTCCATCACTCGTACCGTGTCGATGACGTTTACAGTAAGGCCCGATTTGTCGTCCGTCATCGTCTGGACGGTTCCGGTGGTGATTTCGTCGCGGTTCGAGTGTGCACTCTCTCTGACTTGCCGGGCCATCTATCGTCTAGACTCCCCGTTCAGGAGGTGGTTAAGTTATTTTAGCCTACAGCCATACGTCACCGAGCGTGAGCGTCTGTATTCCGCCCGTAATTAGGCGTCGTGAAACACTGTCACCGCCGCTGGTAGCGATATATTTCGTCTGCAAGCAAAAGGATTTTATTTAGTCGGATGGCTCGCTCAACTCGAGGAACGGTAACACAGCACACCGTGTCGGAGACCCGTCGCGTAACGCTTTCGGCCGAAGGTTCGCGAACGACTATCGCGACTCCTGTTCACCAGTCAGATCGTTCGTCGGGTCGCGAATCGCGTCGACGACCGACTCGATGGTGAGCACGGCCGCCTCGAGCAGCGTGTAAGCCCGCCTTACCTCGGGCGGAACGTGGGCGTCGCTGGCCGCGACGACCGACAGCCCACGCGCCGCAGCGATCGATTCGACGAACGGGCGCATGCGCGGACGTTTCGCGTTGATTTCGACCGCGTCGTAACGGGCGTCCGCGCCCTCGAGGCCCTCAGTCCGCCGACGCGTCTTCGCCGGGTGGCGTTCCGACGCCCGGCGTCGGTCGCTCGATCGCGTCGATCACTCGTTTGCGGCGGTGGATCGCCCGATACCCCCGACGGAGGAGGCGGTCGAACGGCGAGCGGGAGACGCGTGCGCTCACTCGACCGTCGCGGATCGCGTCGACGACCGCCTCGGGCGTGAGCCGGTCGGTTTCGACCACCGTGTACGCTCGACCCACTTCGAACGGGTAGTGGGCGTCGCTGCCGCCGACCAGCGGGAGGTCCCGCTCGGCGGCTAACTCCTCGACGAGCGGTTGCGAGCGCGGGTGTTTGCCGTTGACCTCGATCGCGTCGAACGGGATGTCCTCGAGTTCCCGGACGGTACTGTTGCGAAACGGGTGGGCGACGATCGCGGCGCAGTCGCGCTCGTGGGCCAATTCGACAGCCTCACCCGGAGAGAGGGATCCCGGTTCCGTCTCCGCGGGCGGATCGGGACCCACGACGAGTACGTGGCCGCGGTCGGTCGTGATCTCGATCCCGGGCAGCGTCTCGGCGCCGACGGACGGATCGAGCGGCGTGTAGTAATCGTGGTTGGTCGTCGCGACGCCGTCGAGACCGCGACGCCCGGCCATCACGGAGAGCAGTCGGACGCCGAGGGGGTCGAACCGGTCGCCGAGCGATCGCCGGCCGTGGAAGAATCGCGTGTGCGCGTGAAGGTCGACCGCGTACATGGGAAGGCAAACGCCGGGCAGACTCTTTTGCCTGCGGCCGGCACATCCTGTACTATGAGATCCGACGGTGCGAGCGATCGCGTTCTCGTCCTCAACCCCGTGAGCGGGAACGGCGACCACGTCGACGACGTCGTCGAACTGGCGGACGAGCACGGGTTCGAGATCCGACGGACCGAGGAGGGCGGCGACGCGAAGCGACTCGCCCGCGACGCCGCACCCGATGCCGACCTCGTCGCCGCGGCCGGGGGCGACGGGACGCTCAACGCCGTCGTCAACGGCGTCATCGCCGCCGACGCGCTCGAGTCGACGTCCGTCGCGGTCGTCCCCGCGGGGACGGGCAACAACTTCGCGGCGAATATCGGCGTCCGGAGCATCGAGCACGCGTTCGAGGTGATCGAAGACGGTCGCCGTCGACGGATCGACCTCGGGATCGCGAACGACCGAATCTTCGTCAACTCCTGTGTCGGCGGCGTTACTGCCGAAGCAAGCGGCGAGACGTCTTCGGAGAGCAAAGCCGAACTGGGCGTGCTCGCGTACGTGAAGAACACCTTCGAGACGGTCGGCTCGTTCGACTCGCTCCCGTTGCGAGTGAAGACGGCCGCGGGACCGAACGGAGAGCGAGCGCGAGCGTGGGAAGGCGACGCCCTGTTCGTCCTCATCGGGAACTGTCGTCGGTTCACCGGCGCGCGAACCGCGCAGGCGAACGTCGAGGACGGCCTGCTCGAGGTTACGATCGTCGAGGACGCCGCGGCCACCCAACTGCTCGGTGGGGCAGCCCTCGAGGGATTGTTCGACCGCGACAGCGACTGTATCGCGACCCAGCGGACGCCGTCGCTCGAGATCGAGAGCCGTCGGGACGCCGTCCAGTACAGTCTGGACGGCGAGATGCTCGAGACCGAACGGCTGCACCTCGAAACGAGCGCGAGCGCTCTCGAGATCGCCGTCGGGGACGCGTATCGATCGGATCCCGACGAGGAGGGAGAACGGTGGCCGTTCGAGTCGTGACCGGTCCCCGACTCGAGTCGGTCGTTCGACCGTCAGTCGGCGCGGAGACCGTCGGAAGCCGATACTGGTTTCAAGAGCGTCTACGATTGTGCAGGTATGACTACGACACGGGACGACGTTTCCCACGAGAACGCCGAGCAGGACGTGGTCGCCGTCGACGCCGACGACACCGAACTCGAGACCGTCAACCGTCTCGACGCCCACACCGGCGACGGAATCCGTCACCGGGCGTTCACCTCGCTCGTCTTCGACGGCGACGGGAACGTCCTGCTCGCTCAGCGCGCTCCCGACAAACGTCTCTGGGGGACCTACTGGGACGGGACCGTCGCCTCCCACCCCGTCGAGGGCCAGAGCCAGGAGGAAGCGACCCGCGAACGACTCGAGGAGGAACTCGGGATCACGCCCGACCAGTACGACGACCTGCGCCTGACCGACCGCTTCGAGTACAAGCGCTACTTCGAGAACGCGGGCGTCGAACACGAGGTCTGTGCCGTGTTGAAACTGACGCTCACGGACCGAACGCTCGACCCCGACGAGGCGGAGGTTGCGGGGCTGATGTGGGTCCCCTACGAGCGACTCCACTCGAACCCGGAGTGGTATCGCCAACTCCGACTCTGCCCCTGGTTCGAGATCGCGATGCGACGAGACGTCCGAGACGAGTAGGGCTGACCCGAGCGGTGCGCTCTTCGGTCCGGAAAATCGACGTGTGATAACAAGCAACAAGGCTTATACTACCGCCCTTCGTAGCGTCGGCTGAGGACCGACGAAATCGGTCCGTGTGACGTAATGAGTTACCCACAACCGGAAACCGAGACGCACGAAATCACGCTCTCCAGAGACGAACAATGGGTCGTCCACAGCGTCCTCGCGAGCGAAATCGACGAGGCGATCGAAGACGACGAGACCCCGCCCGCGTGGACACTCGAGCTATTCGACGCGCTCGAGGCCGGCGACGAAACGACGGTACTCACGGGCTATCAGGTGCAGCGACTCGTCGACACGATGACCGTGTACCTCGACAGTGCGGAGACTCCCGAACAGGACGTCGTCCACGGATCGACCGTCGTCGAGCGACTCGAGGAGTGCCTCGAGCCGCGAGAATCGGCGCAGTAAGACGAATCGACCGGTTTTTTTCGACGGTAATCGCTCGAGTCGTCCGTTCGATACCGGTACGGACGCGAATCGTGTTCGCAGTGTTACAGCCGCGTCGTCACGTTCGCAGTCCTACGGTCGCGTCGTCGCCCAGACAGCCGTTATCGCGAGGAAGAAGGCCGGGAACAGCGGGAGGGTCAACAGCGCGAAGCGGTAGCCGACGCTCGGCGGCCACAGGAGGATCGCTGCCGGAGCGATAATGAAGGCGACGACGATCATACCGACGACCACCCAGCCCTGCCAGTCGAACTCGCGGTCGGCGGTCTCGGGGTGGGCCGGATTCACGAGCCAGTTGTCTCCCTCGTCCGACTCTCCATCCTCCTCGAACGCCGCGGGATCGTGGACGTAGCCGCCGTCGTCGCTCGAACTCACACGTAGGCGTTTCGAGTCCGTGGTGAAAGCCCTCACGGTTTCGGCGCATCTCGAACCGATTCCGCACCGGTTCGGCGTGACACTCGAGTCGACGGTCGGGGGCTGCAGGAGTTCCGGCTCGTTCGATCCGGTCACTCGAGGTGCGTAGTTATCGTTCTCTATTCGGTACCCTTCCAAGAGTGACAGAATTACCCCCGTCTGAGTAGTGAGGAGAAATGTGGGTGCCACATTTCGATCATATTCTGTCACCTGCGTTCGATCACCGATTTGGCCATCAACGGGAAGAGACCGTGTATCCTTACTCGGAGGTTCCACACCACAGACAGGTGTATTCGGCGTAGAAGTCGGTTTCATAGGTTGATTCGACTATCTCGAAGCCAGCCTCCTGAAGCATTGGTTCGAGCAAGAAGCCATACGTACTGAATTCCTCTCGGAAATGGACGTGTAGTTCCTCGTCGGTAAACGGCGTAGATTGTTTCTCGTCAAGCCACGATTCGATTGCTGCGTGACTATCTTGTGGATCGAACGAGAAGACGAAGTCTCGTAATCGGAATACCCCACCTTCCTCAAGCGTGGCCCCGACGGATTTGAGCGCCTCAACCTTCCAGAAATTAGGGAGGTGGTGAAGGGCATCTTTCGAAAAGGCGTACGAAGCTGCGTCTCCCTGATGGTCATAGCTCAGGAACCCATCGTGGATCGGCTCAATATTCTGCAGACCGGCCTCTTCGGTTTTGTCATGAACTATCTCTACCATCGACTTGGAGACGTCAACCGCAACTACACGATCACAGTGTTCCGCAACAGCGAGCGGAAACACACCTGTTCCGGTCCCGAAATCGATGACGGTATCCTCCTCAGTTAGACCGTATCCCAGCAAGGTCTCGACCTCTGTAGATGGATCAAATGGCGACTTCTCGTCGAATCGAGCGGCCTCTTTAGTGTCGAGATGTTCCTCTCCAGCATGCCGCTTTTCGTTTATCCACCATCCGGAGGTCATGACACCTCGTTCTTATTGCCAACTGGCAATAACTGCTCCCCTCGTTATCGCTCTTGCCTATACTGAGCGGAGATCGCTAACCGATCCCGAACGGTGAATCCGTACGACCGGCTGCCGGTAGCGACTACAGTTCGCTGTCGGGCCGGACGACGACCTTCCCGAACCCTTCCCGGTTCTCGATGATCTCGTGGGCGCGCGCGGACTCGCTCATCGGCAGTTCCTCGCGGATCGCGGGCTCGAAGGTGCCGTCCCAGACGAGTTCCATCACGTCGTCGACCTGATCGGGGGTGGCCATCGTCGAGCCGATGATCTGAAGTTGGTTCCAGAAGATCCGCGGGATATCGGTCTCGGGGTTGCCGCCGGCCGTGCCGCCGCAGGTGACGAGTCGACCGCCCTTGGTGAGACTCTTCAGCGAGTCCTGCCAGGTCGGCGCGCCGACGTGCTCGACGACGACGTCGACGCCGCGACGATCGGTCTCCTCCAGCACCCAGTCCGCGAAGTCCTCCTCCTCGTAGTTACAGACGTGGTCCGCGCCGTGTTCCTCGGCGTAGTCGAGTTTCTCCTCGGTGCTGCCGGTCGCGTACACCTCCGCGCCCGCGTGGTCTGCGATCTGGAGCGCCGCGTGACCGACGCCGCCGCTGGCACCCAGGACGAGCACTTTCTCGCCGGCCTCGAGTTCGGCCCGCTCGATCAGCATTCGCCAGGCAGTCTGGAAGACCAGGCAGCTCGAGCCGGCGACCTCCCAATCGACGCCCTCGGGGACGGGGATCAGGTTGTCCTCGGGAATCGCGGCGTACTCGGAGTGGATCCCCGGGACGTGCTCGCCGATGATGTGGAATCGGGGATCGAGCGTCGGATCGTCCATCCGAAGGTCGCCGACGCCCGCCGAGAGCGCGACGCGGTCGCCCTCCTCGAAGCGGCTGACGTCCTCGCCGACTTCGTCGACGATTCCGGCCCCGTCGCTGCCCGGGATGTGGGGCATCTCGAGGTCGAGCCCCGGCATTCCCCGTCGCGTCCAGATGTCGAGGTGGTTGAGCGCCGCCGCCTTCACGTCGACCAGTACGTCCTCGCGGCCGACCTCCGGGTCGGGATGCTCCCCGTACTCGATGACGTCGGTGTCGCCGTGTTCGGTGATTGTGACTGCCTGCATACACGCGAGACAACGGAAACGCCGTCCATAACAGTTGGGCTACCAGCACCGGTCGGGTGCGACCGCGGGTGGCCAGGTTTTACCCGCTGGTCGCCGAACGAGACGGTATGACCGAAACGGACTCGAGCGCGGACGGGGAAACGGCTTCGAACGCGACGGCCGAGGACGCAGATCGTCCCGACGAACGCTCCGGGACGGATCGCGACTCGCTCGAGGCCGGCGTCGTGACGATCGCGACGGAGCGGTCGCTCGAGTCCGATGCCGCCGGCGAAGTCATCGTCACGGCGCTCAAGAAAGGGGGCCACGAGGTCGCGATGCGAGAGCACATCGGGACCGATCACGACCGCGTCCAGTCGATCGTCTCGCGGATGATCGATCGCGACGACATCGACATCATCATCACCGGTGGCGCGACCGGCGTCGAACCCGACGACGTCACCATCGAAGCCGTCAAACCGCTGATCGACAAGGAGTTGAGCGCGTTCGACGAGCTGTTTACCATCCTCGCCTACGAGGCGATCGGCACTCGCGTCGTCGCAGCGCGAACGTTCGCGGGCGTCGCCGCCGGCATTCCGGTGTTCTGTCTCCCCGGGAACGAAGGGGCGGCGCGACTCGGGATCGAGGAGATCGTCCTGCCCGAAGCCGGCACGCTCGTCGGCCTCGCTCGCGAGGAGATCGACGAAGCGCGGTGGGGAGTCGACGACGAATCCGCTGTGACCGACGCCGACGAGGCCGAGAGCGAGACCGGCGAGCGCGGGGACGACGGCGACGAGAGCGACTCCGAGGACGGGGGCGAGTGAAGATGGACAACACCGACAAGGAATCGATTCGCGAACGCGTCTGGGACGACCTCGAGGAGAGCGGCGAGGCCCGGTTTCCGTTCCCGCCGCACGGCCGGATTCCGAACTTCGCCGGCGCGGACGAGGCCGCGGATCGACTCGCGGACCAACCCGAATGGCGGGACGCCTCGACGATCAAGGCCAACCCCGACGCGCCGCAGTTGCCCGTACGCCGACGCGCCCTGCGCGAGGGGAAGACGGTCTACATGGCCGTGCCGCGACTCGCGGACGAGGACTGTTTCCTGAAACTGGACCCCGACGCGCTCGAGGACTACGACGCGGCGACGACGGTGTCGGGGTCGTCGAAACACGGCGAACAGGTCGGCCCCGACGCGGTCGAGGGGATCGATCTGATCGTCTCCGGGAGCGTCGCGGTTAGCGTGGATCGACGTCGAGGGAACTCGCAGAGTTCCCGACCTTTGGAAGACGGAGTCGTCCAAGAATCCACGAAAACGAGCGGTGATAGCCGCGAGACCGAAAACGGCGGCCGTATCGGCAAGGGCGAGGGCTACAGCGACCTCGAGTACGCGATCCTCTACGACCTCGGGCACGTCGACGAGTCGACGACGGTCGCGACGACAGTCCACGAACGGCAGGTGATCGACGAGTCGGTCGCGATCGGCGACCACGACGTCTCGATGGATCTGATCGTCACACCCGATCGAACGCTCCGTCCGGACGGACGTCCGCAGCCGACCGGGATCGACTGGTCGCTCCTCGAGGACGAACGACTCGAGGGGATTCCCGTACTGAAACGACTTCGAGAGCGCTGACTACAGCGCGGTCGTTGCTAGTGCCGATCGGTAAGAACGAGTAGAACCCAACTCGAGGCGCGAAGAAGACGCGCCTCGACTGCCAACCGCAGGGTGTGACCCGGGCTGGTGCAAGAGCCCGCGTCGATACCGGGGAAACGGTACGGTGGGCAATGGTGGGGGGAAGGGTGCTGTGGTGGGGTTGCTGGAAGTCACGGGTACAGGCGGTGGATGCCTTGGTGGGGTCTGCCCGTCGACCTCCATCTATCAGTATCGGTGGGAACTACTTGAACGGGGGCGATGGTATTAGAATCTTACACCGGATTCCGTCGAATTCAATCCGAATTTACTCGCCCGTAAACGGGCTTACGAACGTTTATACTCCCGATATAACGCACAATAACTATTTTCTGAGTACAATCTCGAAAACGGTCTCCTTCGGGCGGCGGTTTCAGTAACCGAATCGGCCGGTAGCCCGATTCAGCCGGTCAGCTCTTCGGCGACCATCGCGGCGTCCATCAGCTTCGGATCGACGGCGAGGTCGAGCTGTCCCTTGACGAACTCCGGGACGGTGTCACGGGCGTAGACGACGGTCCGAATATCGTCGGTGAGATCGCAGACGACCGGAATCGTCGTCGCCTGTCCGACGTCCGTCAGCACGTACAGGTCGGCGTCGACGATCCCGGCCTCCTCGAGCGCGGGACGCGAAGCGACGCCGTTGAGACGGCTGACCGCGGCGCCTTCGGCCTCGAGTGCCGGTGCGATGTCGTCCTCGTCGGGGCCGGCGACGACTACGTTCATGTCAGTCATTCGTACTCGATGGTCGCTGGCGGTTTGTGGGTGACGTCGTAGACGACGCGGGCCACGTTCTCGTGGCCGCCGGTGATTCGAGACTGGATGCGCTGGAGGGTCTCCCAGTCGATCTCCTGTGCGCGCGCGGTCATCCCGTCACGGGATTCGACGGACCGAACGGAGACGACCCAGCCGTGGACGCGGTTGTCGCCTTTCACGCCCGTCGCCTTGCCGATAACGGCGGCGAGGGCTTGCCACGGCTCGTACTCCTCGAGTTCCTCCTCGACGACGTGACAGGCGAGGCGCGCGACCTCGAGTTTCTCGTCGGTCACCTCGCCGATCACGCGCACGGCGAGACCGGGTCCGGGGAACGGCATCCGTTCGGCGACGATTTCGTCGAGACCGAGGTGGCGTGCGACGTCCCGAACCTCGTCCTTGTAGAGGTCGCGGACGGGTTCGACGATCCCGTCGAAGTCGACGACCTCCGGCAAGCCGCCGACGTTGTGGTGGGACTTGATCCCGCCCTCGCTCTCGATGCGGTCGGGGTAGATCGTCCCCTGGACGAGGTAGTCCGCGTCCGTGTCTTTCGCCTCGCGCTCGAACTCGCGGATGAACTGCTCGCCGATGACCTCGCGCTTCTCCTCGGGGTCGGTGACGCCGGACAGGGCCTCGAGGAACCGACCTTTCGCGTCGACGATCCGCAGCGATTCCATGTAGTCGAACGTCTCGCGGATCTGGTCGGTCTCGCCCTTCCGCATCAGGCCGGTGTCGACGTAGACCGGGGTGAGCCGGTCGCCGATGGCCTCGTAGGCCAGCGCGGCCGCGACCGAGGAATCGACCCCGCCCGACAGGGCGATAACGGCGTTCGCGTCGCCGACTTCGTCGCCGATCTCTGCAACTGCTTCTGGAACGAACGTCTCTGTGTCTACCATTAGTGAGTTACCTCCGTTTCGGTGTCTGCACCGGATTCGCTGTCTGCACTGTCACCGTTGGCCGCTTTCCCGTCGAGAATCGACTCGACGAGGCCCAGGAACGGCGGGCTGGGCTGGCCGGGTCGGGACGTGTACTCCGGGTGGAACTGCGTGCCGAAGAAGAACGGGTGATCGTCGAGTTCGAGGATCTCCATCCGGTTGCCCGCGGTGCCGGAGAACGTCAGCGGTTCGTCCTCGAAGTCGTCGAAGTACTCGGGGTTGACCTCGTAGCGGTGGCGGTGGCGCTCCGTACAGGACGTATCGGCGTAGAGGTCGTACGCCAGCGTCTCGGGTTCGATGACGGTCGTGTGCTCGCCGAGTCGCATCGTCCCACCCATGTCCTCGACCTCGTACTGCTCGGGCAGGATGTCGATGACCGGATCCGGCGTGTCCTCGAGCATCTCGGCCGAGTGGGCGTCCTCGAGTCCCAGCACGTTGCGGGCGTACTCGACGACGGCCATCTGGAAGCCCAGACAGAGCCCCAGGAAGGGAATCTCGTTCTCGCGGGCGTACCGAACGGCCTCGATCTTGCCCTCGGAACCGCGCATCCCGAAGCCGCCGGGGACGATGACGCCGTCGACGTCCTCGAGTTGGCCGTCGTGACCGTCGGCCAGTTCGTCGGCCGGCACCCAGTGGGCGTTCACGTCGACGCCGACCTCGAAGCCGGCGTGTTTCAGCGACTCGTGGATCGACATGTAGGCGTCCTCGAGGGCGTACTTGCCGACCAGCGCGACGTCGATCTCGCCCTCTTTCTCGGTCGTGACGATCTTCCGCCAGTCGTTCGTGCGCTCCGCGGGCGGCAAGGCGTCCTCGGCGAGTCCGAAGTGCTCCAGGACGTACTGATCGAGCCCCTCTTCCTCGACCATCAGCGGGACATGATAGACGTCCTCGACGTCCGGGTTCGAGAACACCGCGTCGGTCGGAATGTCACAGAACAGCGCGATCTTCTCCTTGGTCTCGGGCTCGAGTCGGTCTTCGCAGCGGCCGACGATGACGTCGGGCTGGAGCCCGATCGAGCGGACCTCCTTGACGCTGTGCTGGGTCGGCTTCGTCTTCTGCTCGCCGTTTTTCGAGTACGGGACGAGCGTGACGTGCGTGAAGAGCACGTTCTCCTCGGGTTCCTCGTGGGCGAACTGGCGCAGCGCCTCGAGGTAGGGCATCCCTTCGATGTCGCCCACGGTACCACCGACTTCGATGATACAGACGTCGGTGCCTTCGGCGGCCTCCCGGATCCGCCGCTTGATGTCGTCGGTGATGTGCGGGATGATCTGGACCGTCTTCCCGAGGTAGTCGCCCGCGCGCTCCTTCTCGATGACGTGCTGGTAGGTCTTCCCGGTCGTGATGTTGTGGTCCGAGGTCATGTCGATGTCGAGGAACCGTTCGTAGTTCCCCAGATCGAGATCGACCTCGCCGCCATCCTCCAGGACGTAGACTTCCCCGTGTTGGTACGGATTCATCGTCCCCGCGTCGACGTTGAGATACGGGTCGATCTTGACCGCGGTGACGTCGAACCCGGCGTTTTTGAGGAGCCGGCCGGTGCTCGCGGCCGTGATCCCCTTACCGAGTCCCGACATCACGCCGCCGGTGACGAAGATGAACTTGTTCCCCAGGGAAGGGTCATAATGAGTGTCCGATTCCGTCGGCATACCGAGTGTCCGCGTGAACGGTTGAAAACGATTTCGGGACCGGCCCGCCTCCGACAGAGGTTGTCATCCCTCGCCGGTGCAGTCGCCGCTCGAGGACCCGTCTTCGGGTCCCATTCGTCCAAAACGGAAACAGCGTCGCGTGAGCGATTACGCCGGCTACGGTTCCTCGTCCATTGACGCCTTACCGTGGGATTCGTCCTCCTTGGAGACCTTTCCCTCGGCCTCCGGCTCCTGAGGGTTTTCGTCCTGGACTTCGACGATCTCGGCCTGAGCGAGGTTTTCTATGCCGCCGCCCATACGCAACTGGATCGTCTGCCCGGGGAGATCCGGATCGTCCTCGTCAGTCGGTTTCCGCGGGACGGACACGGCCGTAACCCCGCCGATCGTGACGGAACGGCGCTGGATCGGATCGTCTTCGTGCTCAACTGTCTCCCACGTTTCGACGTCGAGTTCGTCCATGTCTTTCCCGAAGTACTCCTCTGAGTCCGGGTTGACCGTGTCTTCGGTCTGGGACTCGCCGGTCGTTCTGTTATCGTCGAACTGGACCTCTTCGTGTTTGTACTGGCGGAGCTGTACGAGCATGTGCAACGACACCACGACCAGTGTGTTAATTCTTACAGGGACAATGGGTGAGTTCTCCGTCACGAGTGGACGGCGAGTGTCAGCGCAGTGACTTCTCCCACGACTAAAGTCGTGGGCTTCCCTCACTGAGGGTTAGGCCCACGTCTTCCGGGGAGTTCGCAGGTTCCAACTCATCGCTAGAGCCCTCGAGTACGACTTGCGTTTCGGGCTGAGCCACGACAGCCCCCACCGTCGATAGCGGGCTCTGAATGTCCTTACCGACGGCTCGTTTACCGATGTTCGACGCTCCGTTCTTGTCTGCATTGTCCTCCAATCCACACTCGCGACACTCCAACCGGCCCTGCATCTCCCGTGACGTGTTCTGCGATCCACACCGCCAACACGTCATTGATGTATCGTACTCGTCGACGGGGAAGCACTCACGCCCGTCGAGGTGGGCCTTATACGTGAGAATGGTCGCCATTTTCGCGTACGGCATCTTGTGGATTTTGTCGTTCACGTACCTCCCCTCGTCGTTGTCGAAACGCAACCCAGTCATATCACCGAACACGATGACGGCATTGCGCTCCCGAGCACGGGCAACGAGTTCGTTTGCTATCTGATGCAGTTCGTGTTCGACTGTCCGCGATTCCTTGTCACCAAGACGCTCGATGACCTGCGCTCCCAACCGAACCTTCGCTTTCCCGATGGACTTGCGCAGTTGCTTGTAGTGTTCACGGACACGACGGACTTCCGCGCCGTGAAACTGCGTGTCACGGTCGGAGAGGAACGTGCTGACTGCTATCCACTTCGCACCCATATCGATGGCAAGTACGTCGTCGTACTCGTCTACAACGGCCACAGACCGCTTGCAAACGAGGTGAACGTACCACTCGCCGTCCCGCTTGACGAGTTCCGAGTCGCGGATGTACTCGTCGTCGAGCAAATGCGTGTCCTTCTCGGGAACGTGGACCGGCACCCAGATGCTATCGCCCTGCTCTTTCTCTGGGTTGTAGACGGGGAGTTTGAACCACCACTCCGAGAGGACGGTATCCTCGTCGTGTTCGATGGTGATGCAGTCGTTGCGGAGGACGACGGGTTGTTCGGTGTCCTCACGGGGGTTCTTGTTCGACCGGACTTTGCCCGCCTGTTGTTTGGTTGCGGAGTAGAGGTTCGCGTCGTCGTCACCGTGAACGGCGTCTTGGAACGCGACGTATTCGCGTTCGACGAGGCGTGCTTTCCGCTCGGTGAGTGAGTGAAGTTCGACCCGTACGGTTGTGGTGACTTCACGGTGCATCTTATCGTCCGATCTGTGCTTCGATGTACTCGTCGATGGTTTCACTCGAGATTTCGCCCGCCGAGGAGACAAAGTACGAACGCGTCCAAAGCGACGGGAGGCCGAAGTCGAACTCCTCGTGGAGGTTGCGCGAGGTGTAGCCCTTGACCTGTTGGATGATTTTATTCGGGGAGAGTTTCGGGTTACCCGTGATGAACAGGTGGACGTGGTCGGGCTGGATTGCCAGTCGGAGGATGTCGAGATCGAGTTCGTCGGCTTTCTCCTCGATGAGCGTTTCGAGGCGGTCGGCAACCTCGTCCGTCAGCACCGGCTTGCGGTATTTAGGACACCACACGAAGTGGTAGTAGAGGTTGTGAACCGACGTTCGTTCTCGGCTGTACCCCCGTGGCATATCGTTAGATAGACGCTATCCAATTATAGATGTTATTCTTCCATCAACTCTGCGCCGTGCCATCGAGAATGGATTGTAGAGGGATTGTCGGATTCATCCCACGACTTCAGTCGTGGGCTTTCTCCTTGATTTTCTGTAATAACACCGCGTTTATTTTATACTCCGAAGCCGAAGACCGGAACACTGTGGCATCTCACGAACGCCAGGTGGGCCCCGAGGTGAACGAACCCGACATCGGCTTTCAGGCCGGCTTCGGCTTCTACCTCGGGATCGTCGTCACCGGAATCGTGGCGATCGCAGCGCTCGTCGCCGGTGCGACCACCGCGACGCTGCTCGGTGTCCTCCCGAGCACCGTGACGCTCGTCGCCATCGTCGGCCACATCTTCGCGAAACGCACACGCGGCCTCCCCGAGCGAATCGGCGGGAACCGATGGCAACGCCTCGCCTGTTACGTACCAGCGGCGGCGTTCGCAGCGGCGCTTTTCCTCCCAGCACTCGCTCCGATCGAGGCTACCAGCCGATTCGTCATCGTCACGATCGCAGTGATTCTCCTGACCGGCGTTTCGGGCTTCGGTCTCGAGCGAATGGCCAAAAATCGGTACGTCGACGCGATCACCGCCGACGAGCCGGCCGCGACCTGGACGTGGCACAGGTCCGGAATCCGGTGCGACGAGCACGTGATGAACGTGTTTATGGCCCTGACAATCGTCTTCGGGCTCGGGATGGCGTGGGCGGGGAACGTTTATGGACTGCTGTGGGCTGTATACGGCAGTATCTTCCTTCTCTTGGCGCACTCCGACATCGGCGAGGACTGGTACGATTTCGATCCGACCGACCGATGGAATCCGCCGGAAATCCGCGCTCACGAAGCCGG
The DNA here is from genome assembly GCF_051351675.1 of Natronorubrum halobium. Classification (NCBI taxonomy): domain Archaea; kingdom Methanobacteriati; phylum Methanobacteriota; class Halobacteria; order Halobacteriales; family Natrialbaceae; genus Natronorubrum; species Natronorubrum halobium. Next base: position 1,875,473 of record NZ_CP195595.1, on the reverse strand, counting down.
GCTCGTCGTGAAAAAGTCGTACGGCAAAACGTTCGTCGCATGGGACGAAATCGAGGCCGTCCGGCTGACCGACGAGGAACTCGTCCTCGAGCGCAGTCGGTGGCTCGATATCCGCTGCGATCGGGCGGCTCTCGACGACCCCGAAGTCGTTCTCGAGGAGATCCAACGCGCACGCGAGCGGGCCGAGCGGTCCCGAACGCCAGGGGTCACACACTGACGTGGGAGGGCTGTCCGGTTTCGCAGATGGCCGATCCGTCCGTTGCCGTCGATGACCACCCACTCGAGGCGACCTGGACCGACGACGCACCCGAAACGACGGCCGCACTCGAGTCGGCGCTCCCCGTCGCCGGCGACGGGGCTCGCTGGGCGACGAACGCTCCTTCGATCTCGCGCTCGACGTATCGCCGGAGAACGCTCGAGCGACGGTTCCCGTCTGCGCGGTCGCCTACTGGCCGGCCGGCAGCAAGCTGTGTCTGTTCTGAGGTGAAACGCCCGCGAGCCACGAGGGTGAACCGAAGGCCGCCGCGCCCGTCACCGTCGTCGCGCTGCTCGAGGACGTCGGCGTTGCGTAATCTCGAGGGAGGGGCTCGAGTGCGACTCGAGCGAGCGGAGTGAAGCCGGATTCAGGTTCGCTCACGCGGGATCGGTACCGGTTCGCGCGCCCGTCCACCGTATTTGGAGAGGATAACCCACTGGGGAATAGCGAGTACCGCGAGCAGTCCACCGGCGGCGAGAAACAGCGTCGTCGAACCGATCGCCAGTCCGTAGAAGAGCCCGGCTCCGAGGACGACGTACGACACAGCGAGGATCCAGACGAACTGATTCATACGACTTACAGGCTCGCAGATACGATAAGGGTAGCGACCGATTCCGTACCCGTCAACTGGCGCGGATCGCTACTTGCCCCAGAACGGGTCCCGGCTGCGCTGCTTGTCGAGGTACATGTTCAGCGCCTCGAGTTCGTCGCCCGGAATCTCGCTCGCGAGTTCCTGTTCGAGGATCTTCGCGTGTTTCTCGGGAATTTCGATCCAGAGTTCGTCGTCCTCTTCGATCTGGCGACCGACGGTCGGGCCGTCGATGGCGACCGAGACGCGGTTGCCGGCGCGGGCCTCGTCGACGTCCTCGCCCTGCTCCTGAATCCCCTTGACCTGCCCGACGCGCTCGGGTTCGTTGTTCTCGAACTTGACGACGTTCGCGTTGTTCTGTACCGTCCCCGAGTTCACCTCGACGCCGACGACCGCGGGGTCGTTCTGGCGGAAGGTGTGATCCGGCAGGATGCGAAACCGGGCCGGTCGAATCACGTTCTCGAGGATCGTGTCCTGCTGGGCGCGCTCGAGTTCGTCGACGAACTCCTCGTACTCCTCGATGAGCTGGTAGATGACCTCGTCCGTGAAGATCCGGACGTCGTCGTTCTCGGCGCGCTGCTCGGCGTCGCCGAGCACGTCGACGTTGAAGCCGAGGATGACGCGCTGTTTCGGATCCTCCGCCGTCGAGGCGACCGAGACGTCGCGCGGCGCCACGTCGCCGACTTCCGCGCGGACGATCGGTAACTCCGCCTCGTCGAGCGCGTCGGCCATCGCCTCGAGGCTGCCCAAGGTGTCGGCTTTGACGACGACGCCCTGCTCTTCGGTGTCGACGGCGATGTCCGCGAGTTCGGCCCGCACGTCGCCGACGACCTCCTCGAGCGGGCGGTTGCGAACGACGCGGACGGGTGCGCCGGCCATCGCGTCCGCGAGGTCGGGCGCGGCAACCTTGATCCCCGAGGCGGCCGACACCTCGTCGACTTTCTCGAACCGACTCTCGGTTCGAATTTCGGCGAGCGGACGGGGCTGGAGCAGGGCGCGAACGTCCGTGACGATCGGGTCGTTCTTCCCGCCGATGACGATCTGATCGTCGGCCCTGATCGTTCCGTCGTAGAGGACGGTGTCGATGGTCGTTCCGAACCCTTTCTCCTCTTTGACCTCGAGGACGGTGCCGACGCCGGGACCGGTGACGTCGATCTCCATCTCCTCTTTCATGTAGCGCTGGGAGAGGCCCATCATCACGGTCAGCAGGTCGGGAACGCCCTCGCCGGTCATCGCCGAGACGGGGACGACGCCGACGTTGCGCTGGAAGTTCTGCACCCGCCAGTAGAGGTCCGCGGAGAACCCCTCGTCGCTCAAGTTCCCGATGATCTCGTAGAGCTTTTCGTCCAGTCGCTTGCGGACGCGATCCGACTGGGCCTCGTAGGTGTCGTTGATCGGCGAGTCCTCGTGGACGTTCCACCCCGGAACGGTGTCGATCTTGTTCGCCGCGACGATAAACGGCGTCTGGGATCGACTGAGGATCTCCAGGGCCTCGAGCGTCTGGGGCTGGAAGCCGTCGTTGACGTCGACGACGAGGATGGCGATATCCGCGAGCGCGCCACCGCGAGAGCGGAGCGTGGTAAAGGAGTGGTGGCCCGGCGTATCGATAAAGAGGAGGCCGGGGAGGTCGAAGTCGTCCGGATCGACGAGTTCGCCCGCGATGGTGGAGATGATATCCAGCGGCACGGCCGTCGCGCCGATGTGCTGGGTAATCGCCCCTGCTTCGCCCTCGATGACCGCAGAGCCGCGTATCTTATCGAGGAGACTGGTCTTGCCGTGATCGACGTGTCCGAGGACGGCGACGATCGGTGTTCTGAGAGATGTTGAATCGCGCGTATCCGTATTCGACATGGTGAACCACCCGAGAAGGTCTTATCTAAGGCGTCGGTAGAGCGGTAGTTAAACCCATCGTCATCCTCGGCCGCGTCGACGGCGACGGCGGCGGGTTCGCGAGCGGGAACCGCCCACAGATCGGGTGCCATTCCGAAGACGAGCAGGGACGAGACGACCGTGCTCACGTCGGCCGTTCGTCGCTCGAGGCGTCGCTGCGGCCAGCGTCTGGATCGTACAGCACCGAGCGCCGAGTACCGCTGGCTTCGACGTACCGTCGAGGACTGATCTCGGCGGCCAGACGTCGGATCGAACCGCCCGACAGTTTCGAGTGACGCGACCGACATCCGTCTGACGACGCCGTGGTTTTTAATACCGATTAGTAAGAACGGGTATGCATGAGCGATATACTCGCTGAAAATCTCTCGGGGAAGTCCGTCATGGGATCCGACGGCACCGAACTGGGACTGCTCTACAACATCACGATGGACCTCAAATCCGGCAAACTCCACGACCTCGTCATCGAACCCGACGAAGAGCTGCCGTCCCGAGCGGTCGACTTCGACCGCGACGACGGCGGCCGCTTCCTCGTTCCCGTCAACCGCGTCCAAGCGGTGAAAGACTACATCGTCGTCCAGCGCTAACGGTATGTACATTCTCGACTCCTCGGCGTTTATCCACGACTTTCACACGACAGAACAGACTGCAACGATCCCGCTCGTCCGCGAGGAACTCGAGGACGAGAGCGCCTATCGCTACGACGCGATGGAAGGCTCGGGGATGCACATCCACATTCCCAACGAGGACACGACGGAGAAGGTCAAGCGTGCAGCCAAAGAGTCCGGCGACCTGGACGTTCTCTCCGACACCGACATCAGACTCGTCGCCGCGAGCTTCGAGCTCGACGGATCGCTCGTGACCGACGACTACGCGATGCAAAACGTCGCGGAGAAGCTCAACGTCGCGGTCAAAGTGATCGCCCGGGAGGGGATCGACGAACAGCGCCACTGGCACTACCAGTGTCAGGGCTGTGGCCGCGAGTTCGACGAACAGAAGGATCGCTGTCCGATCTGCGGCTCGGAACTGGCGCGCAAGAACCCCTCGTAACCCGCTGTCGACGCGAGTTCAGACGAAGAGCATCGCGAAGACGGTCGCATTGTAACAGCCGTGTACGAGCGCCGGTACGAGCAGATTCTCGGTTCGCTCGTAGACGAACCCGAGTATCAGCGAGAGTACGAACAGGAGCGACAGGCTCGCGAGAATCCGGTCCGGACCGGCGGTGGCGTAGGCCAGGATGTGGACGGCCGTGAACACGACGCTCGCGACGACGACGGCGCCGTACCGCGAGAACGTCTCGTAGAGGGACTTCTGGACGATGTTCCGGTAGAGGAGTTCCTCGAACGGGCCGACGATCAACAGCATCGCGGGTATGATGACGAACAGCAGATCGGGGTTCTCGACCGCGCGCTGTGTCGTCGTATGCTCGGAGGACTCGATACCGAGGAGGCCCATGAGGGCCGAGAGACCGACGTTCGCTCCGAGGATCACTACCAGTCCGACGACGATCCAGCCGACCGTCCGGGCCGTCGGTCGCTCGAGGTCGATAAACGACAGGTCGCGTTCGCGAAAGGCGAGATACCCGACTGCGACGCCGCCGAGTCCGACCACGAAGGCGAGATACTCGATCACCGTCCACAGCAGCTCCGGCGCGTCACCGCCCGTCAGTTGGACGGGGAGCGACAGGAAGATGCTCGCGATCGTGATACCGACCAGTCCACCGGCGCCGACGATCATCATCTCGACGGTCCGTCCCAGTCGGCGGCGCAATCCCTGCGCCGAGATGCCGGCGTGGTCGGCGACACCGACGCCGACGCACCCCACCGCCACGAAGAACGCCACGAACAGCAGCGAGATCGACCACTCGAGGCCGGGAACGACGACCGATCCCAGCGATCCCTGCGTGATCACGTAGCCCGACAGGAGGACGACGAGGAGACTCGAGCCGACGGCGACCGGTCCGGCGACGCGGCGCTCGAGGAGGGCGTGCCGGCGTGCGAGAAAGGTACCGGTCGTGACGACTGCGGTGGCCGCTGCGACCCAGAGCGCGAGATCGTCGGCCCCGCTTCGAACGGGGACCAGCAGTGCGACGAGCACGATGGCCGAGAGGACGGTTCCCACGGCGGGGACGGCGGTCGACGAGAACGGGACGCCGTCGCCGTCGGCGGCCCGTGCAGTGTCGCTCATACGTGGGTGTTCGTGTGCGCGCTCTTAGGCGAACCGGAACGCGAGCGATCGACACCGTTCGATCTGCGCAGACAGTCACGACAGATCTGTACACCAGCAGAGCTGCGATCGCTCAGCAGCACCCCCGTTATCGCTCGATCCGAAGCTCCGCCTTCTCGGCGACGGCTTCAGCCTCTTCGAAGTCGCCTCCGCCGAGGAGCCCTCGAGTCGCCTTCTTCGCCCACTCGACGGCCGGCTGTTTGAACGTGTTGACGCCGTAGAGTTCGCCCGCGAGCACGCAGGCGGCCTCCAACCCGTACAGCAGGCCGCCGAGTTCGTACTCGTCGACGCGCTCGAGTTCGAGCCGGACGTTCGGCCGTCCCGCCGCCGCCAGACTGGCCTCGGTCGCCTCGAACTCGGCCTCGAGCAACTCCCCGAGCGACGCGTCACCGAGGTACGCCAGATCCTCGACGTCGGTGTCGGGAATCGACCGATCCTCGAGATCGCCCGGCGAGACGAACGTGACGAGTTTATCCCGCGGACCCGCGCGATACAGTTGGAGTTGGGAGTGCTGGTCGGTGACGCCGAGTGCGCGCACCGGCGTCTGCCCGAGGTCGTCCTTGCCGAGGCTCTCGGCCCAGAGCTGGGCGAACCACTCGGCGGAGGTCTCGAGGGACTCCGCGTACGGAACCATCGCGTTGATCCCGGCCCCGCGCTGGTCGAGCGCGTAGCTCACCGCCCCGTAGGCGTAGGCCGGACAGTCGAACAGCGACCCCGAGAGCGTCTCGCGCTCGGCGGCCGCACCCTCGAGCAGGGCCTCGAGATCGTGGCCGCAGACCTCCGCGGCGACCAGGCCGACCGCCGAGAGGGCGGAAAAGCGGCCGGGAACGCCGTCGGGGACCTTCAGCGACGGCAGGTCGTGGCGGTCCGAGAGGTCCCGCAGCGGGCCGGACTCGCCGGTTGTAACGATGGTTCGCTCGGTCCAGTCGACGCCTGCGTCCTCGAAGGCCTCACGCACGACCAAGAAATTCGCCAGCGTCTCGGCCGTCGTCCCCGAGCGCGAGACCACGTTGACCGCCGCGTTCTCGAGGTCGAGTCGCTCGAGGTGACTCGAGACCCAGGCGGGATCGACGTTGTCGAGGTAGACGGCCTCGGTGTCGCTCTCCTCGGCGAGCGCGCCGGTGATCGTCGCCGCACCGAGCGCGCTGCCGCCGATGCCGACGGTGATCAGGGCGTCGGCGTCCGCGACCGGTTCGACGGCCGCTCTGATCTCGTCCGGATCGGTCCGTTCCGGGAGGTTCAGCGCTTCGTAGCCGTGCTCCCCGGTTTCCATCCCCCGCTCGATACGCTCGTGGGCCGCTGCGACCTGTTCGTCCAGTCGCTCGAGGGAGCCCCTCGAGACGCCCGGCGAGGCGACGGCTGCGAGCGCGTTGCCGATGTCGACGTTCATACGAGAGCAGGCGACCGCCGGGGTGAAAGACGTTCCGTGATCGGATCACCACATGTGTAGGGGCTAGCCTTACACGGCTGACAACGGTAGCTATCGCAACCACCATGTCTGCCCACAAACCTACCGAACCCATCGATATCCTCCTCGTCGAAGACAACCCGGGAGACGTCCGGCTAACCCAGGAAGCGTTCAAATCGATCGACAGCGAGATCGAGTTCCACGTCGTCACCGACGGCGAAGAGGCGACGAGATACTTCGACGTCTGCGAGACGGACACCTCGAGTACCAACCCCGATCTGGTACTCCTCGATCTGAACCTCCCGCGGATGGACGGGTTCAGGATTTTAGAGATCCTCAAGGAGGAACTGGACTACCCGCCGCCGCCGATCCTCGTCCTCTCGAGTTCGGCGACGGAGGAGGACATCTCCGAGAGTTACGATCGGGCCGCGAACGCGTATCTGACGAAACCGGACAGCCCCGACGAGTTCGATACGTTAGCACGGGCGATCGAGGATTTCTGGATCGATTCGGTACGACATCCGCCCGCACCGTCGTGAACCGCGGGGTCAAGCCCCCGGGGCATTCTCCTAGACCGCTTGTAAAACACCGACCGAGTAACGCTGCTGCCGCAGTAGACGCTTAGAGTGGTTAGACCGCTGGATCCTGTATCTCGGGTAACCCCGCCGTCACTAACCGGCGCAACAGTACCACGACTCCGTTCTGGAGCCCTTTGGCGAAGATGGCCTGCTCGCTAGTTTCCTCGCCGTCCGGATAGTACGACCCGATCAGGAGCGTCTCTCGGTCGATGAGCAGTATGCGACTGATCGCCACCTCGCTATCGCCCTCGATCCCGGTGAGCCAGTGGAGACCGGTCTCGAACACCCGAGTGGACGGGAGTTGCGTCTCGAGCGTCTCCGCCGTCGATTCCGACTGTCCGCCGAGCAGGATCGAGAGGTCTCGATCGACCGCCCGCTGAAGGCCGTCGAACAGCGATTCGGACAGAATTCCCTCGTCGACGACGAGGAGCGCGATCTCGGACTCCGCGTTCTCGATGAGTTCGAGGGTCCGCGACTCGATCGCGTCGTGACCGGTCAGCGACCAGACCTCCTGGACGTTTTCGTCGTCCTCCAGGTTCTGCATCTCCGTGTTTTCGAGATACGTCTCGAGCGTATCGATCCGATCGGCGTACTTCTGTCGAAGGATCTGCGTCGCTTCGTTGATCCCGACGGCTCGATACCGCTGTGGACTCGAGTGCTGTACCTCGACCAATCCCTGCGATTCGAGCACGCGAATCGCATCGTACACCCTCGTGCGCGGCACGTCGGAGATCTCGTGAATCTCTTTTGCCGTTCCACTGGGGAGTTTGTTCAACGCGATAAAGCAGCGCGCCTCGTACTCCTGTAGTCCGAGGTCCTGCAGCAGACTAATCGCCTCCGTTGTAGGTTCGTTCTGTGTCATGGCCCAACCACGAATTCGGATATCCGAACATCTATAATAGCACGTGCGCATGGAAAAGAATTCGTGTTTGAGTGTCCCTCGAGACTAGTATTTCCGGAGACACGCCCGGAACTGAAATTCAGATTCACTCAGATTATCACACAAGCTACTTGAGTATGGGTTCGGTAGGAGCTAGTGGTAGGTCCCGTTAGGCCCAACCACGACGGGGCCTGCCGATTTTCGATCATACGACCGAGAGCCTCGCTGTTCGTTTCGGTCGTGGTACTACGTCGGACGACGAACGAGAAGAATTGCTTCGACTATCGGTTTCAGAGCGGGCGCCCTTTCGAGCGATCGGACGATTTCCCTGAACGGATACACCGCCCGAACTACACCGATACCGACGGGAGCTGCGCCTGCGTGAGCCAGAACCGTTCGATGGATTCGACGAGCGAGACGACGTCGTCCCACTCCGTCGGCTTCGTTAGACAGGCGTTGACGTGCGCCTCGTAACTGCGCACGATACCGGCCGTGGCCTCGGAGTTCGTGAGCACGATGACCGGAAGCTGCCGTAACTGCGGATCGTCGTCGATCGCCGCGAGAATCTCACAGCCGTCGCGGCTCGGTACCTGCAAATCCAGGAGGACGAGATTCGTCGGTGGAACGGACTCGTACTCGCCCTCCCGTCGAAGAAACGGCACGACGTCGGTTCCACGGGTAACCGTGTGGAGTCTCGTCCCGCTGTCTCGCTCCGGTAGCTCGAAGGCCTCCCGTATCAGCCGAACGTCGTGCGGGCTGTCTTCGACGAGAAGGATATCGATCGGTTCCGCGGGACACGGTCGTGTCGGTGACGTGAACATAGTGTCCGAAACTGAGATGGGACAGCGCGGCTACGACAACGGGACCGAGAACGATTCGCGGTGATCGGCCAGCACGGTTAGAATCGGCCTGATCTCGTCGAATCGAGGGCCCGCTTCGATAGCGTTCGCGCTCGGATACCAGTCGATGAACCCGTGCTCCGCTAACGCGGGGAGATGGACGTGGTGTCGTTCGATGGCTGCGTCTCCACCATCCGCGAGTGCGTCGGGAGGCGAGTCGATATTGACCGACTCCGGTTGCTTCGCGAGGTCGAACAGTATCCGTCGTCGTTCCGGGTTCGCCAACGCGTTGAACAGGTTATCGTATATTGCTGCCATAGACGGCCGTGTATTGCTCACGAATGCTGTTTACTCCCGCCCATTTTCACTTCAATGTGAGTTTTGAGTAAGCGAGTGAATGCGGTGTCGCGTCCGTTTTCGAGCGATGCGAGTCCATCGAGCGTCGACCGAAAGCCGAAACCCGGAAACCGACGCCCTTCGTACGACCGATCATGACCGAAACAACCGGCACGTTCGTCGTCACCCACGCCGAGAGCGAGTCGGCCGTCGTCCGCGACGTCGAGACCGCACAGGTTCACACCCTGGCATCGAACCCCGGTCTCGAGGTCCACGACGTCCTCGAGGCGACCATCGCCCCCGACCCGCCGCTCGAGGTCACCTGGCAGGTCGTCGAGGTCGACGACCGGCGCTCGATCGACCTGGTCGATAGCGACCTCGAGCCGACGCAACTGGAGACGGAGTTGGCCGCTGACGCCGAGGTCGGCGATCTGGTTCAACAAGAACGCGCCGGCACCGGCGAGATTCACGTCTTCCGCGTACCCGAAGACGAGACCGAGGCGGCCGCACAGGACGTCCTCGAGGACGAGGAGACGATCGCGCGTGCGGCACGGCTCGAGGCGGTTCGCGTGGAGGTTCGCCGGTCTCCCGACGACGGCGTGTTGAGCGTGCGGTATCTGCCCGACTGAACGCGGCGCTCTTCGCTCCCCGAGACGCTCACGCCCGGTTCGGCCCACCCTCGCTCTGGACGCGCCAGCTCCCCTCGAGGCCGCAGGCCTCCCGAACCTCGTAACTGATCTCGGTCTCGCCGTCGATTCGGGCACCGCCGTCGACGCGTTCGACTCGCAACGGCACGTCGAGGGTGTTGCCGCAGCAACCGACGCCGACGAACTCCGCCCAGACGTCGCCCGCTCGAGCCTCGTCTCGAGTCTTGCGCAGGAACGCCCGGAACGACGGCTTCTCGACCTGAAATCGGCCCCAGTCCGAGAGGTCGGCGGGATACGAAACCACGACGCGATCGGCGGTCGTTCCACCCGGCTGATCGGTCGGTTCGATCGATCGTCCGGAATTCTGACCTGGTTCAGGGGACATAACTGTTGGAACGGGCTCGAGCGGCTTCAAATCACCGGAATGACAGTAACGTTCTTCGAAAAACATGCTGTAGAAATTGAGAAGGCTTACTTTAGCTGACTCCCAGTGGTCGGGTATATGGGGTATTTTGACGTACCGGAGTTCAATTACACCCGGTACAGCAACCGCCAACTCGCGGCGGTGCCGCTAGCCGTTCTCGCGGTTGCATTGCTCGTCCTCACTGGCTCGTTTCTCGTGACCGGAACGCCAGTCCAGTTAGGGATGGACTTCTCCGGCGGTTCCGAGCTGACCGTCCAGACGACGTCCTCCGAGGAGGAAATCGTGCAGGCGTTCGACGAGGAACCCGAGTCGGTCCAGGCGGTCACCGCCCCCGACACGGAGAACCAGTACATCGTCCAGTTCGCCTCGACCGATCTCACGTCGTTGACCGAACAGGCCGAACGGAACCTGGAACAGGATGGTGACGCCGACATCGTCCAGCAGGAGTCGACGGTCTCGGAAAGCTTCGGCGAGCAGACCCAGCGGACCGCGCTCCTGGGAATCGCCGTCGCGTTCCTCGGAATGAGCGTCCTGGCGTTCCTGTTCTTTCGGACGTTCGTGCCGTCGATCGCGATCGTGCTCTCGGCGCTTTCGGACCTCGTGATCCCGCTCGCGTTCATGGCGGTCACCGGCATCTCGCTCTCGCTGGGAACCGTCGCGGCACTGTTGATGCTGATCGGCTACTCGGTCGACTCCGACATCCTGTTGAACAACCACGTGCTGCGGCGACAGGGTGACTTCTACGAGAGCACCCTCCGAGCGACACAGACCGGTGTCACGATGACGGTCACGTCGATGGCCGCGATGCTCGTAATGGGGATCGCCGCGTGGCTGTTCGGCGTCGAGTTGCTGGCGTCGATCGGGATCATCCTCTTCGTCGGTCTCGCAGCCGACCTGATGAACACGTACATGCTCAACCTGAGTCTGCTTCGCTGGTACAAGTTCCACGGGGTGCGATCGTAATGGGGCCGATCAGTTTCGCCAAGGAGTACTGGCGGCTCATGCTGTTGGTCGTCTTCGTTACCTTCGCGCTCGTCGCCCTCTTCATCCCCGGCGGGATCATGGCCGACGACAGCTACGTCGGCAACGAGAGCGTCGACGACAACCCGACGAACCTGGAGTACGGGCTCGGACTCGACGGCGGGACTCGAATTAGCGCGCCGGTCGTCGGGATGACCGCCGAGAACATCGACGCCGGCGCCGTCGACGAGGAAGCGGGAACCGTCGACAACGAACGGCTCACCGAGATCGAGAACACGCTGTACAGCAACGACGAGTTCGACCTCGAGACGGGCGATGCACGCGTCAGCGCCGACGACGACGGCGAGGTGCACGCCGAAATCTTCACCGACGAGGTGACCGAAGAACAGTTCGCCGCAGCGCTCGCCGAGGCCGGCGTCGAGGTCGACCCGGACGAGGACATTCGGGACGGAGTGACCGACTCGACGCGCGCACAGATGGTCTCGACGATCCAGCAGAAGATCAACGCGGCCGGACTCGACGGCGGCGACGCCTACGAGTCCGAACAGATCGGGGGCAACTATTACATCGTCACCGAGGTTCCGGACATGGATCCCGACGAACTTCGCGAACTCCTCTCCGAACGCGGCATCGTCGAAGTCGTCGCGTACTATCCCGAGGACGGCGAACAAACGAACCAAACCGTCCTGGAGGGCGACAGCGATATCGCGACCGTCGACCCGCCGCAGGCGGCCGAGCGAGGGTCCGGCTACGAGGTGCCGGTCGAAGTCGACAGCAACGCCGCGCCCGGGTTCCAGGACGATATGAACGACCTCGGGTTCACCCGCGAAGGACAAGGGCAGTGTACGCTCAGCGGGGCCGAAGACGGGGTCGATTTCGATCACGAAGGGCAACAGTACTGTCTGTTGACGGTCGTCGACGGGGAGGTCATCGACGCCCACTCGATGGGACAGAATCTCGCCACGCCGATGGCCAACGAGGAATGGGCCAGTGACCCCTCGTTCATCATGGGCGCGCCGAACCAGCAACAGGCCCAGAGCCTCTCGGTGAGCCTCCAGTCCGGTTCGCTTGCCGCACCGCTCGACTTCGATCAGGAACAGACCTACTCGCTGTCGCCTGCGCTCGCCGACCAGTTCAAGCTCTACTCGCTGGTGATCGGCGCGCTGTCGGTGCTGACCGTCAGCGGGGTCGTCTTCCTCCGATACCGTGACGTCCGGGTGGCCTCGCCGATGATCGTCACCGCGATGGCCGAGGTGGTCATCCTGCTCGGCTTCGCGGCGCTGATACGCATGCCGCTGGATCTCTCCCACGTCGCCGGCTTCATCGCCGTCGTCGGGACGGGGGTGGACGACCTCATCATCATCGCCGACGAGGTGATGGACGAGGGTGACGTCAACTCACAGCGGGTGTTCGAATCCCGCTTCCGGAAAGCGTTCTGGGTCATCGGCGCCGCCGCGGCGACGACGATCATCGCCATGTCGCCGCTTGCCGTGTTGAGTCTCGGCGACCTCCGAGGGTTCGCGATCATCACCATCCTCGGCGTGCTGATCGGGGTCCTGATCACCCGTCCCGCCTACGGGGACATCCTCCAGCGGCTACTGACGAACAAATAGACGGCAGCATCGTCGATTTCGATTCGATTCTCACTTACTCGTCTCGACAGCGCGGACACCAGTCGACGGTGCCCTCGTCGCCGTAGGCGCGTGCGAAGTCGAGAGAGACGGGGTTGTTGCAGTTGGTGCAGATCGGCATAACGAACACAGCAACTGGGCGCCGCGACGGCAATGAGCGGGAAGCCTGCGATCGCAGCCACCGCGAGTCCGTTCGGAAGACGAACCCGCTCGGATCAGGTCGGGACGATATCCGACGCTCCGACGCTCTCGAGGAGCAGCCAGACGACGAACAGCCCGTAGAGCACGAGCAGGGTCCAGGCCTCTCGCTCCGAGAGCAGCATGTCGGTTCGGACGATGGTGAAGAAGACGATCGTCGCGAGGATCAGAAAGCCCATCATCGGGACGATGTGGGCGAACGTGATCGCCAGGGTGCCCGCGACGAGCACGCCGACCGGCACCGCGACGAGCAGGTCGAAGACGTTGCTTCCGAGCACGTTCGCGAGGCTGACCGACGGCCGCCCCGATCGCGCAGCGGTGATACTGACGAACGCGTCCGGAATGCTCGACCCGGCGGCGACGACGGTCATCCCCCAGAGGAACGCGGGCGTCCCGAACGCGTCTCCGAGGCCGAGTGCGGCCTGGACGAGTCCTTCGACGCCGACGACGATGACCGCCAGCCCGAGGCCGAACCAGAGCCAGGCGCGACCGAGATCGACGTCGGGATCGGCCTCGCCCTCGTGGTCCGCAGTGTCGAGGTACTGGGTGAACACGTAGAGCCCGTAGAGAACCAACGGGAACAGCGCGAGCGGACGCGTGACGTCACCTCGCAGCCCCGGCCCGTCGAGCGGGTTGTAGATGACCGCGAGCGAGAACGTGAGCAGTAGCGACGCGACCGCGAGCATGTAGAACAGCGCCTCCTTGTAGACGAGTTCCGCTCCCGTCGACATCCCGTCGCTGTCGGCCGCGAGGGCCGCAACGGCCGGGACGACGAGCAGATTGAACACCGCGGAGCCGACGATCGCACCGACCCCGAGTTCGAACTCGCCGTGGCGCAGCGTCGCGACGAGGACGCTCACCAGTTCCGGCATGCTCGAGCCCGCAGCGGCGATGATCGCCCCCTGAACCACCGCCGGAACGCCGTAGCCTGCGGCGAGACCGTCGGCCGATTCCTCGAGCCAGGTACTCCCTTTCCAGACGACTGCCGTCGCGACGGCGGCGAGCGCGAGGAGCGCGGCAACGTCGAACACGTCTTACAGTACCACCGAGGGAGCGGATAAAACGGTCGACAGCGATCGGCAACGCGTCAATACTGCTCGAGACCCGTCTGTTGGGCGTCGGCCAGCACGTCCTCGCAGGTCGACCACGACTCGCGGGCGAACGGCGGGAGTTCGGCGTGTTCGTCGACGTAGGACTCGAGAAACTCGCGCGTGTTCGGGTCGCTCGGATAGCCGCTGCCGACGGGCCCGTACTCCTCGGCGATGGCGGCGACGTGGGCGTCGCGTTCGACCTTGGCGACGATACTGGCCGCGCCGACGACCGGCGAGTCGTCGTCGGCCCCGTGTCGGGCGTCGATCTCGAGGGCGTCGATGCACTCCTCGAGCGACCCTCGTGAAAAACAGGCCTCGGTCACCCGACGCGCGAACCGGTCGGCGTCGGTGTCGCAAGCGTCACAGAGCCCGGTGATCGACGACGACTCGAGCGCATCGTCGTCGAGTCCCGCGAGGGCGCCGTCGATCGCGTCGGCGTGGGCCGCGACGGCCAGCGAGTTCATGTCCGTCTCGGGATCGTCGATTCGCGCCGTCGTGATTTCGGCGACGCCGACGCGAATCCGGTCGTCCTCGCGGATGATCGCCGCCAGTTCCTCGCGGCGCTCGGGTGCGAGTCGCTTCGAGTCCGCGATGCCGTCGGGAAGGATCGCCGAGTCCTCGAGTGAGACTGCTGCGGCGAACATCGATCCGAACACCGGCCCCTTCCCGGCTTCGTCGACGCCGAATTGCATGTCACGTGGATCAGTGGCCGGCCGCTAAACCGTTGCGTTGTCCGATCGTCGATCAGTCACACACTACTACTACTACTATTAGATTAGACGAACAATTGATAGGTCATGAGTTCGAACACGAAGCGGGGTCAGTTTCGCGCACCCGACGAACTAGTCGAACGAGCGGATATTCTGGCGACGGCTCTCGAGACGGATCGTGAGGACATCCTTACTACTGCACTCAGGGAGTATATCGACGAAGCGGTATGCGACGACGAAATCGAGCAGGAGATCGCCGCTTCGTACTACGGTGCGACGATCACGTACGAGCAACTGGCTTCACTCGCGGGACGCGAGAGCGACGGATTTTCGCGCCCTCAAACGGCAGCTTGAGCCGTCGTACGTCGATGAAATCGCCGATTTGTAGCAGCGGTACCAGTTAGTGAGGTCGAGATGACCCGTCCTCGGTACGGGAGAACGAATTACGCGTCTACCGACGCCGTCTCCCCGTCATTACGCAGCTCGTCCCGGAAGTACTCCTCGAGTTCGAACGGTTCCTCCTCGCCCTCGACGCTGAGCACGTCCAGCGCGGTCACCTCGGCGTCGGTCTCGAGCACCCCCGCCAGGCTCGGCACCGTGCGGCCGTCGTCGCTGCTGACGAGTTCCTTGACGTAGAGGCCCCCTTCGCCGTGGATCCGAACCTCGGCCCGGGTCGGCTCGAGTAGCTCCCCGTCCATCTCGTAGACGGTCCGCTCGCGCGTCAGCGCCGCTCGCCGGTGGTCGACGCGCTGTGGGGTGTCCTGCTCGACGGTAGTTCCGGTGAGTTCCTCGAGCGCGGCCTCGAAGTCGCTCTCCTCGACGGGGGCGGCGAACTCGACGTCCGCGCGGTACTGCTTGCTCGCGTCGTGTTCCTTGACGCGCTCGACCATGTCGTAGGTCGCGAGTCGAAGGCCCTCGACCTCGACCGATCCCCCGGCGGCCTCGTTGATCTCGCGCTCGAGGGCGGCGACGTCGACCTCGCGCGTGCTCGGCCGCTTGACCTCGAGGACGAACGGGCGGCCGCCCTCGAGCATCCGGGCGTCGACGTCCTCGCGGCCCGCGCCGTGGAAGGTGCCCTCGTCGCCGCCCATCGCGTCGACGACGTGGGGACGGACGACCTGTTCGACGCTCGTATCGTACAGGTAGCCCGAGCCGCCGCAGTAGTCGCAGGGCTCCTCGCCCGTATCGGCCAACTGAATGCCGCTCCCGCCGCACTCCCTGCAGGGCCACTCGGTCTGGGGGATATCCCGCTCGAGTTTGCGGTAGCGGCCGTAGACGAACGCGGGGTTGACCTGCACGTCGACCGCGTGGCTCGTGACGGCGTCGGCGTCGAGCGCTTCGAAGGGGTCGAACCCCTCGAGGTCGACGATCGCGAGGACGTCCGGGCGGTCGAAGTCCACGTCGGTTCCCGTCGTGTCCCCGATGCGAATGCCGACCTCGCGGTTGACCTCGCGTTTGAGCGACTCGCCGACGTCGGGTTCGAGGCCGGCGTCTTCGCGAAGGAGTCGCTCGTTCTCTTCGACCAGCGGCGGGACGCGAGAGCCGACCTGATAGGTGTCGAAGTCGACGGTCTCGAGCGCGTCGACGATCGTTTCGGCGATCGCGTCGAAGGTACCGCAGTAGCCCTCACAGACCCAGCAGTCCGCGGGGTCGACGGGCTCGAAGTCCTCGTCGTCTGCCATCGCAACCGTCGTGCGCAGCGCCCGGCCGCGCTCGTCGTTCGTCAGTCCGAAACTCCGTGCGGCGAAGGGGCGGCCGAGACAGGAGTCGCAGATGGCTCCCGTCTCGAGCAACGCCCAGGCGTCGTCCGTGATCATATCCCGGAAATCGGGCGGCCGCGGGTAACACGTTTTCCCTTCGGCGGGCGCGTCACTCCTGGTGGCTGCGTCGCGTACCGGTCGAACGATTCTCCCGCCGACATATCAACACACGTGAGCCCGGAGCTTCAAATGGGTAGGGTGCCATCCACCGGACATGAACGACTCCGTACTGGATCGGCGCGGTTTTCTCGCGCTCGCCGGCACCGGACTCGGCGGCGCGCTCGCCGGCTGTGCCGAGCCCAGGACAGCGCATTCGATGGAAGGGAACTCCTCGAGTCAGATCGACCGGGACGATCTCGCCGAGGGATCGACCTACACCGACGTCTACGAGGCGGTCATCGACTCGGTCACGCAGGTCCAGGTCTTCGGTATCGAAGATCCGCTCACCGGCGAAGTAGGGCAGGGCCAGGGCTCCGGGTTTCTCTTCGACGACTCCCACGTCGTCACGAACGACCACGTCGTCGCCGACGGGGACGAGATCGATCTGCAGTACGTCAACGGCGACTGGACGAGCACGCGACTCGTCGGCACCGACTACTACAGCGATCTGGCCGTTCTCGAGGCAGATCACGTTCCCGACGAAGCGACGCCGCTGTCGCTGTCCGAGGAGTACCCGGTGGTCGGACAGGAGGTGCTCGCGATCGGCAACCCGTTCGGTCTCGAGGGGACGATGACGAGGGGGATCGTCAGCGGCGTCGATCGGACGCTCGATACGTTCGATCGAGACTTCGCCTACTCGAACGTGATCCAGACCGATGCCGCGGTCAACCCCGGGAACAGCGGCGGTCCGCTCGTCGATCTCGACGGCGACGTTATCGGCGTCATCAACGCCGGCGGCGGCGACAACATCGGCTTCGCGATCTCGGCGGCGATGACGAGTCGCGTCGTCCCCTCGATTATCGACACCGGCGAGTACGAGCACCCCTACATGGGAATCGGACTCGCAACCGTCGATCGCCACATCGCAGAGGCGAACGACCTCCCTAAACGGACCGGCATCATCGTCACCCACGTCGAACCCGGCGAGGCCGCCGACGGCGTCCTCGAGGAAGCCACGATCCGCCGGGAAGGCGATCCGATTCCGGTCGGCGGCGACGTCATCTTCGAGATCGACGGCGAACCGATCCCCGACCGCCACGCGCTCTCGACGTATCTCGAACTCGAGACCAGTCCGGGCGACACGATCGAGATCGAATGCTGGCGGGACGGGACGGAAACCACGGAGTCGCTGACCCTCGGAAGCCGTCCGTCGACTCGATAGTTCGGTGCCCCTTCTCCTCGAGTTTACCCCAGTTGCGTCGATCGATCGCCGGTGAGACGGTCCGAAAGGGTCACCTACACCGACAGATTTGGCGGCAATGAGTGACGGGATGGCCGTAACCCCGTCGTACACGTTAGCGGCGATTTCGTTCTCGTTTCCGTGAGTGAACGATCTGAACTGGGGCGGAACTGAACGCGATCGTTACTGTTCAATGGAGTAGAAGGTCGATAACAATAGGATACTCTCGGGTACCCATGGACAGCGCGATACCCCATCGCCCGTCACACATGAACACGGACATCAACACGGACGGCGACACGCAACCGGTCCCCGACGAACCGACGACGGAACTCGATCACGTGACCGTCGAGAACGACGACGCTCCGGACGAGTGCGCGATCTTCCCGCGAGAAGCGAGCGAAGACGCCCTGATGACTAACTGGATCTCCGCCCACGAAGGCTCGTTCGTCGCACTCGATTCGATGCGCTAATGCCATGACCATCCACCTGGGCCACGCGATCACTGCTGCGTGCTTCTGGCTCGGCACCCTCCTGCCGGTCGCCTATCTCCCCGTGTTTCTCTCCGGCATCGACTCGGTCGGTGCGCTGTCGCTTCTGTTCGGACTGCTCGCCGTTCACGCGCTCGCCCTGATCGTCGGCCACGAGTACCCCGACTCGCGGACGCGGTGACCGAGCGGTCGGGGTCTCGAGGCTGCTCTGGGGTCGCCGTCGCTGCGTCGGCGAGTGAGTCGACAGGCGATGCGCCTCCGAGTTCAGTTCGTCTCGAGGACTGGTCAGCGAACCCGATGAAAGGCATACGGTACTCGTCGTGGGAGCGTCGCGTATGCGTACCCGTTGTCCGCTCTGTACCCGAGACGTCCCGCGCGAAAAGCAAACCTGGTGTGAGTGTGGGGCCGCGATGGATGCGGGCTGTTACGACGCCCACGACGACTGGTGTGCCAAACACGGCACCGACGCCTGGATCGGCGCGCTCGAGCGTTAGTCCACCGTCTGCCACAGCTGGGCACGCGGCGTGTCGCAGCTGTCACAGATCACCGCTCGGTTCTCCTTGTAGGTGCCGCGCTCGAGTTCGCCGCCGTCGCAGTCGGGACAGTCCTGTCCCTCGAGGATCGCGAGTAACTGCGGATCGTCGCCGCTCATCTGTGACGACTGTGATTTCGCCATATACGGATTACAGTGCCGAGACACTGGAAACGGTTGGCCATGCCTATGCAGTGTCAATTACCCCCAAATCGAGACGAGAGGTGGATCGAAACCGGCTGAATTACCCCGTCGTGCCACGCGATTCCGTAGTATCGGTTCCCTAGACAGTATCGAGGGATCGGCCGCCAGGAAACCGTGGCGGCTATCCCGTCGGTCGTCGTTCCTCCGGTATGCGCCACTTCGTACTGCTCGGTCACGAGGTGCCGACCGAGCCCGACTTCTCGCTCGACGACCTCGCGGGCGGGGCCGGTCGCCTCGACGCCCTCTGTCGTTC
This sequence comes from Natronorubrum halobium, assembly GCF_051351675.1. Taxonomy (NCBI): domain Archaea; kingdom Methanobacteriati; phylum Methanobacteriota; class Halobacteria; order Halobacteriales; family Natrialbaceae; genus Natronorubrum; species Natronorubrum halobium. Next base: position 1,856,213 of record NZ_CP195595.1, on the reverse strand, counting down.
GATCACCGCCTCGTTCGTCACCTCCCACGGTATCCGCGAGGACGTCCGCACCCATCTCGTCGTTCAGGACGAACTCACGATCACGTTCGACGGGAGCGACCTTCGGCGGTTGAACCCCGACGAACGGAGTACTGCGGCACTGGTTCGGAACGCACTGGAACACCGAGACGAGGCCATCGGGGCGCTGCCTGCCGAGCCCAGTCCGGGGGTCGAACTCTACCGGCGCGGGTTCGAGGGGACGCTCGAGGAAGTGGCCGACGAGGGGACCGTCGTGCAGCTACACGAGGACGGCGAGGCGATGGTCGACGCGGGCGGACTCGAGAACCCGGTGTTCGTGCTCTCGGATCACCGGGACTTCACCGACGACGAAGAGCGGTTGCTCGAGGGTGTCGTCGACCAGCGGCTTCGGCTCGGACCGGAGTTGTTACACGCTGATCAGGCGATCACAGTGGCCCACCACTACTTGGATACGGGCGGCTACGAGCAGTTCTGAGTGGGTGTGTGAACTGCTGTCCAGTGATCCGATCGGTGGTTTCGCAACCGTTAAACGATCCGGCGCTCACAGTTGTCAATGCGGGCCGGTGGGGTAGCTTGGTATCCTTCGGCCTTCGGGTGGCCGTAACCGCAGTTCGAATCTGCGCCGGCCCACTGGATATAAACCCCTTTTCCCGCATCTCCTGACAGTTAGCGGCCGTTCTACGGGGTGGTCGGCGTGACGGTCGCTCCGTGGCCGTCGACTGATACCTCGACGACGTGCGAACACTGCGGAGCGTACGTTTCGGACCGCTTCTGCCGCGTCTACGGCGACAACAGCGACCGCGCCCATCGCTGCGGAGAGTGTGACTCGTATCGACGACTGACACGCGGGTCCGCAGCTGGCGTTAACGTCGGCATTCCCGATCCGGAGACGGCCGTCGGCCACCACGGAGGTGAGGCCGATGTCTGAACGCCTCAAGTGGCCGGACGGATTCGAGCGGACATCGGCCGAGGACCGCGAGCCCTACCCACACGGCTTCCGTGTCTCTCGGACGCGAGCGTTCGAGAACATCCTCGAGGAGCTGCGGAAGATGAACGCTCGCAACGTGCAGGTGAAGACGGCTGCGCCGCACACACAGGCGGAGCCGCACCGCCCATACGCCGACCGAGACCCTGACGATTCGGGCGTTGTGGTCTACTTCGAGCGAGACGGCCAGCAGTTCGCCGTTCCGTGCGATCGGTGGGACAACCTGCGGGATAACGCGCAGTCGATCGCGAAGTATCTCAATGCGAAGCGAGCGCTCGAGCGCTACGGTGTCCAAACTGTCGAGTCGGAGTTCTCGACGCAAGCGCTCCCGAGTGCCGACGAGGATGTCGTTGCACCGCCGGAGCCACACCACGACGTTCTCGAGGTGGCTCCTGACGCCACTGACGACGACGTGAAGGCTGCCGCTCGAGCAAAGAAGAAAGAACATCACCCTGACCTGGGTGGCGATCGCGAGCGCTTTCAGCGCGTCGTCGAGGCCGAGGAGGCGATGCTCGATGAGTGAGTTCGTCCCGGCGAGTCGACTCTACGATGTCGAGAGTCGGACGCCCATAGCCCATCCAGCCCATCAGGCGACCGATGCCGATGTTCGTCACGCCCTCGAGGAGCGAGAGATTCGGGCCGATGGTGGACACTCCTCAAGTGATACTGAACGCCGAGTGGATGAGCTCAAGGAGCGCGTTGCAGAACTCGAATCGATCATCAACCGCGAACTCGGTTACAGTCTCGGCGAACCCCCCGAACCGCAGACTGTCGATTGCGACTGTGGTGAGTCGTTCGAGGTCAACGTACTGAACGGGCTCGTCTGCCCCGAATGCGGGGTGAGCCACGGATGACCGGCACTTACCGAATCGGCGACGCGATAGACGAGCTGCGCTCGCTCGAGTCCGAGTCGGCCGCGGTCGTCTGCTTGGATGATGCATGGGCGCGACCGAAGCGTGGAGACGCCTACGGAGTCGAGTATCCAACGCACGATCTCGAGCAGACCCAGCAGATCCTGGCCGCCTGTCGGGATGTTCTCAAGCCAGGTGGCTGGCTGATAGCGGATGCTGACGACTGGTTCCTCCCGAGGCTGGTAAACTATCTCCGGGAGGAGTGGGGAGACGCCGCAGAAACCTACCAGAACGGCTTTAGGAAGGTCGGAAGCGTCACGCTCACAGCCCAAGACGGTGACCCCGACCGATCTACGCCCGGATGGTACGGAGCCAATGGGGGTTATTCCGTCGTCTTCGCCGATAAAGGCGAGACGGGACGCCGGTGGTCCGCATCTGTCCGACAGATCGCTCGTCGTCCCCAGGAACGATTCGGCTGGGGATCAGTGAAACCGATCGCGCCATACGAGGCGTGGATCGAGTCGATCACGGAACCCGGCGAGTTAGTCGTCGTCCCGTGCGCTGGAACCGCTCCCGCCGCGATCGCGGCCGAACGGCTCGGCCGCGAGTGGGTCGCCATCGATAGTGAACCTGAAGCGCGAGAGGCGTACCGTCGTCGCCGTGAAAGCGAGCTCGGGAACGACGAGCAACAGACCTTAGTTGCAGCCACGGACGGCGGAAACTCGCGCACACTAAACACGGCTACTGACCGCGAGGGCGGTGATTCTCGATGAGTTCGCGGACGTCCGAACTCGAGAGTCCGAAGGCCAGCGGTGACGCCCTCGAGGCGGAGATCGTGCAGGTAGTCGACGCCCTGGAGTACGTCGGTGACCGCACGGCCACCTGGCACGATGCACGAACGACGGCCGTCCTCGAGGCGAGCCGATCGCTGCCATTCTACGGCATCGTTCTCGTCGAGCCCGAGACACCAGTCGAGATCAAAGGCTGTCAAATCGAGACGAGCAACGGCAGTCGGTCGACTCGAGGCCGGTTCTACGTCAAACGCAGCGCTCACGAGCAGTTGCTCGAGGCGGGCGGGATGTACCTACTCGTGGTCTATCTGCCGCGACCGGGACTGCCCCAGGTCGCCCGTGCGATCGTCCCGGCGACAATCGTCGACGAGCTGCTGTCCGGGCGGTGGTACGACGTCGGCGGGTCGCGCTCCGAACAGGAGGTCGCGAAACTCGCGTGGTCGCACGTGATTGATCCAACGGGCGTCGATCCGTCGGTCACCGTGGGGTGGCCTCGATGAGCGTCGATACCGGTCGCGACGATCGTGACCTCGAGGCGGAGTTAGCGAGCACGAGTTCTGGTCGCGTCGGTATTCCCGTCGATGCGATCTGCGTGGGCTGTGGGCGGACGCACGTTAAACGCGCGCGTCCCGAGGAGATGGACCAGCATCCGCAGGTCGATCCCGCTTCCCTCGAGTCGACGGACCTCACGTCGTTCAAGCACGTCTGCCACCGTTGCGGGAGTGCGACGTGGTGGAACCCGGTTGCGGTGCTGACCGGTCTGCTCGAGTCGGAGCAAGGTGAGTAGCGTGTCTCAAGTCGAGACGACCCCGCACGAGATCGAGGGCCGCTGGAAGTGGCCCGACTGGGGTCGCGGTCCGTACGATGCGCTGTCGTCGGTGATGCTCGGTCCGCCGTTCGAAGGCTACCTGGAACTGGACGTCGAGATCAGCGGCGAGCCCTGGCACCTTGAGGTGCGGTACAGCAAGTCTGGGTTCGCGCCGCGACTATCGGACGGGATCAACGCTGAACGGCTGTACGAATGGGATATCGTGGGCCGTGGGCGCGGTGAACGGAAGGCGTCGTACAACATTTCGCCGCGGTTTCCGAATATGCGCCACTGGGAGACCGGCGACCCGATTCAGCTCCCGTGGGAGAATCAGGTCGGCGAGGTCGACGGCGTCGACGTTGAGTTCCACACCAGCAACATCGAACCCGAGCGCGGCCTCGAGTTGCTGCCGGAGTTCTATGTGGCGGTATTCGAACACGCGAACGAGCGAGTTCATCCCGAGTACTTCCGGACGGAACCGCACTCAGCGAGCCGAATGTGGGCGTACGAGCGGTACGTCCGGATTCGACGCGAGTGGGCAGAAAAGCTCTCGTCGGCCGGTGTGCTCCAGAAGGTCGCGCTCTATCTGTCCGACCTCAAGGGCGTGAAGGCGGAACTCCACATCGACAACGAGGAGACGATCAACCACCAGAACCGGCTATTTCTGAATCCGGCGTCGGCCAGTAAGCTGCTACCGGGACACACCTACGGACGGAAGTTCGAGATCTACCAGCTGAAGGACCCGGACGCAGTCTCGAAAGATCACCCGTCCTACCATCCGAAGGTAGAGGTGCTGGTGAACAAGTCGATGAACGACCGCGAGGCATGGGCATGGGCCGATCGCCACGCGGTGACCGAGCAAATCGAGGAGACGCTCTTGAACGCGCTCCACTGGGAAGACATCCCGCTCGGTCCCGATGGGAACGGCGTCTACATCGCTGACGACCATTTCGACGCGGTGGCTCGTGATCAGTCCGTGGAACTCTACGAAGATCCCACGCCGCGCCTCGAGGCGAAGACGGACCACCTGCTGATGACGACGCTGCGAGACATGGGTGAGACTGCTCGAAACGTTACTGAGCGGGTTGCGACCGATGGCGGAGTGACGGTCGACGATCTCGCCGACGAGCTGGGGAAACACCCCGCGACAATCTACCGAGCGATCCAAGACCTTGGCGACGTCCTCGAGCTCGACCAGGGCGACGTGTCGTTCCGTGCTCGAAAGTATCGAGAGGAACTCCGCGCACTCGTCGAGTCCGCCGAGTACGCGATCGAGAGTTACGCCGATCGGATGCAGCACCTGATGGGACTGGCGGACCACGTCGCGGAGTCCTCGCCGTTCCAGAAGTGGCTTGCAGAGAACGGTGCCGACCTCGAGTTCGACGAGAACGGTGACCCCCGACGGATGCGAGTCGATACGATTCTCTCGCGACTGAAGTTCGATAGCTTCGAGACCGTCGAGGCGATCGCCGCGGAAGCGCTCGAGAAGTGGTCGAAGTCGGGGAACGATCCGACGGTTCTCCGCGGTGTCGAGCTGACCTGGAAGACTCCCGGCGGCGGGAGCGAAACCGGATTCGTCGGCACTGTCGCCGATCGATGAACCGGCCCGAGTAGTGGCAACGCTACCCCTTTGCTTCATTTAGACAACCAGAACTTCAGTAGCGGCTGTTTTTCACAACTTCAGTTGGATTCGAGACCTCGAGGGCGGGGTCGGCACCGCGATCGCACCGCAACGCTGGCGGGGTCGTTTCGCGCTTCGCGCGAAAGCCCCCTTGGCGGGTGTCGCCAAGGCGACAGCGCCAAAAAATTACAGCGCCCCACCCACACCTTTGCTCGAAAATCTCCAGTTGATCCAAACGAAGCGAGGGTTCGATCAACTTGCAATTTGGTAGCTCAGCCAGTATTCAATGTAGACTATGTATTTCTCAAATCACGGCTTGTGGACTGACTTGTAGCCGAGAACAAAGATTTCTGTAGATTTTAGCAGAGTAGGGTTAGGGCGGAGTGAAGTAATATCAGTACGAGGGATGCTACGGTAAGGTATTGGCAGAGACGTAGGTTCCGGTATTTTTCGTCATTCTTTGTCCGGTTGCCTTTGAAGAATTTCTTTGGGTCATCAGTGTGTTCGTTGCCGGAGATCGCGGTCATATACGCTATCATCAAGTTTCGGCGGATTGGTTGAGGGGGATCATCGATATATTGGAGGTAGTTGTCAATGTCCTTCCCCGGTGTATGGTAGTCCTGAACTCTCAAGCCGTGAATACCGATTATAACGGAAAAAAGAGCAACCAACATCGCTCCAATGAGCAATAGAGAAAGGTTCTGGAAAAGGCCGACTATGGAGACGATAATCGCGTCCACAGTCAGGATCGTCCCAATCTTGGATTCGACCGAATTTCGACGTTCGGATTCCTCCTGAAACCGAAGTTGGGCTTCCTCTAAAGCAATTTGGGAATAGTTGACGCCGTCATTGTCTTCGCTCGACTCTTCACCGGAGTCTTCATCGTCCTTCCTCATTAGAACTCTTTACCACATTCATCGCAGATCCGTGATTCTTCAATATTAGCCATAATCCGGATATTGGCGTCGTCTTTGCACTCGGGACAGAGAGGCATAACGATTCTTTAGAAGGTTCTCCCACACTCGTCGCACGTCCGGGATTTATTTTCGTCAAATTCGGTGCTAACGGTCAATGCTTCACCTTTGCATCCGGGGCAGAGCGGCATGGTTAGAATTTCCTCCCGCACTCGTCGCAAACTCGGGTCTTTTTGTTGTGATCGACTGTCGTCTGCAATTCCGCGTTGTCTTTGCACTTGTGACAGAGAGGCATCGTTAATTAGGCTGGTGCTTTGAACGTGTTTCCACATTCGTCGCAGGTTTTTTTGACGAGCTTTCCCGCGTCTTCTAATGCAGCCGAACTGATCATTGCTGCGTCTTTGCAGTCTGAGCAAACCGGCATTGTCCACTGGTTGTTAATTTCCTCGTGGGATAAGTGTTGGCCATGGAGTAGCTTTGTCGCATGGAGACAGCGCAAAAATTCACATTACTATCATTTATTTAAATGAGGGGCCATTAAAACTGCCCTCGATATACTGTCAACAGAACTACCGTAAAGTAAGGAATTCTGAGGTATAAACTCGTGAGATCGGAATGTGAAGAATTCCCATGCCTTGAGTACCAAAATTCAAGCATTCCCATCAAGGGCATTGACGAAGCCAATAGCAATAATGCCTGAACGAATTCCATATCAATCACATAATACGTCAATATCCAAGTTATTGCATAGAGTATCCCCATAAAGGCGATTATGGCCATTGTGATGCCAATTCTTTGTCCTGTATTGATTGTCGGAGTCTCTGAAGAATTAATATTTTTAAGTGGTTCTGGAATTTCATTTTGGTTAATAGTAGATGCAGATAGGGATATATCTATCAACTTTTGACCGTAAGACGCTCCTTCTGTTTTGTTATATGTGATGATAGAAGCCCATAAGAAGAAATCACGGTATACAAATTCGTATAATAGTAGGGCTGCATAAGGTAGAATAAATAGAAATAGGGAGATAACGGGCAAATAAGCGATATCAATCCATTGCTGAAACATACTAGTTAAATAAATTGATATGTATACAACACCATAGGCTGTCAACACGAATATAAATATTATTGACCCGACCATGATCTTATCTTCTGCAGAATAAGGGTTATCAATCGCCATTCGCCGAGTCATAGTGAAAAGAAGCAATCCTAAGGCAGCAAAAACAGACCACTTATCCAGTGATGGGGAAATCCCAGAAATAGCAAGAAGCGTTGAAGCCATTACACTTGCAAATATTATTTCGAAATCCACACTCTGGTCGGAATCCGTATCGAACACCTCGTTTACATCAATTTCCATCACATTCCTAATCTGTAGGAGGGATTATATTAATTGATGGGGAGTAGTCACCCTCTCCCACCGCGATCTCTGCCGGTTGCACGCTGGCAAACCCGATTCCCTGAATATGCACACGAGCTGTGAATATCCGTGTGTACAGTAAAATCCAGACAGGGGGTGTTTTCTCAATTAGAATCCAGTCGCGGTGTTTTATGCTCTATATTGAGAATACAGGATAAGGAATGGACGAAGCGACTCAGAAAGAAGTCAAAGAAGCCATTCAACAGATCGAGCAGAGTGAGGAAGCAGCTGACGAGATTATCATTGCAGACGAATGAGCGTGTCGAAACTGGTTGAGAGCGTATCGGAATTCCGGAAACTGCTCTCCGTTGCTTATCTACTGTCCGCTCGCTCTGGGTTACATGGGCAAGACAAACCCCACCTACCGCGACACACTCAGTGAGTTTGAAAACGAGTGGTCACCCTACCAGAGAGCACTTCGTCTCGAGTATCAAAATCACTTCGAACGACTGTTCGACCAAGCGCGGAACTTCGCTGACGCTGGGGGGATCCAGAACCACCCCGATCCGGTGACCACACATCTCATCTCGATTCTACTTGCTCAGGAGTGCCGGATTGCTAACCTCGAGGAGCAACTCGAGGCGGAGAACGTATAACATCGGCAAAAGCCGCTCCAAAGCCCCTTCTGACGGCCAGTAGGCTTAATCCACGCTGCTCGAATGATTCACCCGACAGGGTGAGGAGTACTGTTGTTGCCGACAGGTTCCGTTCGACTTGAGACATTCGTAACCCACCGTCATCGGTCGAGATCGCACTCGTCGCGAACACCTCTTCTCGTTAGTGAATACGCAATTTAAATAGGGAAGGCTGTCAAGGTGTAAACAACAATGCCATCGGAGGAGCCTGATCCTAATGATGTTGAAGACGAGTCAGAGAAAACCAAGGAAGATAAAGACGAAAATGGTACGGAGGACACCGAATTTGACGACACTGGAGAAACAGATGACGAAGAAGAAGATGAAGAAGAGGACGAATCCGAACCACAGACCGTTTCAAACCCCTTCCACCAGGTATTCTTTGGTAATAAATTCAATGAATTGAGTAAGGAACTTAACCAAATTCGAATTCCTGCGGCAGTCTTCCAACAACTAGGGAAAGATATGGAACCGGTCAACCGTACCTTCGAACAAATCGCAGAAGAGTTCACAATACCCCAACAGGAATTACGGGACTTTTCGCGACAAATGGAGATAACACAGGAACAACTCCGGCAATTTGATGCAGCAAATAGAGCGATCGCCAGAAGTATCAACCCTGAAATATTTGACATTTATAAAGATGTCGAAGAGTCACCCATTCTCGATTTGTATGAAGTTGTAGCGGCAATTAACCAGGTTGAAGCTGAGGAGGTAGTGGAAGCAGTTGAGGAGGGAGACGAAGAAAAAGCCCAAGAAATTCGAGGAAGTTCTGCTTCAGATGGAATTGAAAAGAACACGTATAATTTTGTGGCGACATACATCCTCAATGGCCGTGATGCCTTTTCGGAGACAGCAACAGAGACTGCTGAAAGAATCCTTCTAGCCGACTCGGTTTGGGAAAAGCGACAGGCGTTCACAGACTTAGTGAGGACTGCAGACCAACAAACGAGGGTTGTCCTCGGAATGATTACCCATGTCGCCCTCACTTTTCTCGTTCTAATGTTTTTACCTTCTTCTGGCTCGGAAGAAGATGAAGACGAAAACGACGAAGATGATGAGGCCGATGAATAACCCGTATGCTCGGTAATCTTGGTCGGTGGATTGGTAAGGACAGGGAAGAAGTAATATTTCTTCCTGTTCTGGTATTCGGTTACCTCTATGTCGAATTCGATAAATTAACGCCTTGCTTTGCACCCTTCTCATTTGGGTTTTCTGAACGAGTATTTCTTCTCCTTACAGTTGTTTGTGTACTTGTCGCTTCTATCCTATACACGATTCTTAATTCGTTGGATTCAGATCTTTCGAAGTCAGAAGCGCGGGATAAACTGACATCTCTTAGTGGTAAATCACAGATCTTATTGACGGGATTCGTTTTGATTTACATCTGTTTACTAATAGCTTCGATGGGAGAGTTAGTATTGAGGTTGTGTCATCAAGACCTTATTATCATTGGACTCACTATGTTTTACCTTGTATTGATCACAGTGACCACAACTGACGTTATGATAGAATGACTTTCTTCGCTACAACCGAAACGCTGTTTTTTCTTAGGATCTGGATTGATTGCGACCTACCACATTACATCGCCCGTCTGTACTGAACGATCACCACTTTTGCAGGTCGAACAGAATCTCATGCTTTATTTGAGTTCTGTATTCAACACGACTCAGTGAATATCGGTATATCTGATTAACACTCTAACCTTCAGTTCGCATGTTGACTTACCGTGGCGTACAGATGGCTTTCGTCTGAATAGAACGTCGTGAGAGACAGACTTGATGCCACTTCTGGCGGTTGGACGTCGTGAAGATCGATTTCCCCAATATGAACACGAACCGAGTACTGGCCGTGTTCATATTCCGACCATAGCCCACCAGATTGTCACGGCCATCGCGCCGATCACGCCGGACCACGACCCCTCTTTATAAACTGAGACCGTTTGAGTGAACCGAAAAAACTAGGATAGGCGGGTTGTGTTCACGGCCATGTCTCACTCAGAGACGCCCGGATCGGTTCGAATCCGGACAGACGACGGTAACGAATGGCGATTCGACGCCATCAAGAAAGCCGCCCGGTTCTACGACTGCAACCGGAGCAACGCGGTCGCGTTCGCCTGCGAAGACGTCGACCAGCTCGTCTCCGCAGCTACGCACGTCCTCGAGCGCGACGACCTCACTCGCGAACAGCGCCGGGAGATCGCCGAAACACTGAGTACTCGGGCAGTTAAATTTACTGTTGAGACTGAACTTTCAGTTACGACGAAAGGTGAGATGTGATCTGGAGACCCACTGAAACCGCCGAGAGATTTGTCCTTCGCGGCAAGTACAGGTAATGCACGTCTCACTCGTACAAGAACAGTCGTCGAGGGAGATACGTAGACGACACATTAATAGAGTTGTTTCACCGGAAAGAGACGAGTTGGTTCATCTCCACCAAACTTCAGCCGGTACTGGGAAACAACCATGTCTTTGTAAGTGCCAGAGCTATAGATATTGGAGACGCACACTTATTTGTCGGGGCACAATGGAAATCCGCCGCCATCGTCTCGTGTCATCACAGCCTGCCCCGGCCCTGTTGACGGTAAAGGCGATCCAGTCGAGCAGCGCTCAACAGCAACTCAGAATCGGGCCTCGCCGCCGAGAGTAACGAGTTCTAATCCTAATTGGGGCAAGTGCATTAGAGGGTTATTCTTCTGCATCTTCACTTCAACAACTGCCAAGACCTGCCGAAGTAGCAGTTGTTAGCCGGTTTCGTTGCCGCCCTCGGTCTCGTTGCCGCCCTCGGTCTCGTTGCCGTCGCCACCACCACCGCCGCCACCTTCGACCTGAATATTGCCGACCATCGCATCTGGGTGCACCTCGCAGACGTACGTGGCCATCTCGCTGCTGGCCTCGAACTCCAACCACTGGTCGTCGCCGGGATCAGGGGTCACCTCGGTCGCAAGGTCGTCGACGATCTCATCGCTGTCGTCGCGGATCTCGATGTTGTGATCCTGACCGTCGCCCTGAGTCCAGCCCATCTCGTAGGTTTCTCCCTCTTGGAGGATGAGCGTCGGGTTCTCCTCGTCCGCGATCGAGTCGGGCGCGATGCCGACCCAGCCGGCCGTCTGCCCGTCGAACTCAATCTGCGTGCCGGGCTCAATCTCGATGCCGTCACCGCCGTCACCGCCGTTACCGCCGTTACCGCCGTTACCGCCACCGCCGTTACCACCGTTACCGCAGCCGGCGACGAACGCTGTCGACGCTGCGATACCTGTCAACTCGAGCATCCGCCGGCGAGAGAATCGCTCATCTCGTGCCATTGGATCGGTGTAGTGCTCAACACGAATAGCCAGATCCCTGTCTAATGCATGGGGACCAAATCCTATCAGATAGGTACTCGCTGCGCATGAATAATATCCGATAGCAGTTATAGAATCAATGTCCAGTACGCACGTGTAGTGTGCATGGCATTCACGAATATCGGTAGTTAAATAATAGGTGTCACTGGAATCGCAAATCAGAATATGTCGTTTATCGGAATCTTCGCCTGCTCGGTTCCACGATGGTCGCCGCCGCCGTGCCACTTGAGCAACGGCAGACTCGAGGACTTCATCATTTTGTCCTTGACAATTGTGCAACCGGAGCGGCCGTGAGGCCGGTAGACGACGAAACAGTACCAGCCGCCCGCTCGCCGGAGCTTTTCGTGATACTCCCGGTAGACCTTGAAATTCCCCGGCTGGCCGTCGCTGTGCTCGAGCATCGTGCTCTTGATTTCCACCGGCGTTCCGTTCTGAAACCGCGCGTCGTGCCAGCTGGCCCGCTCGAGCGTGAACCGTCGTTTCTTTGCCATCCGTTTCTCGCAGGCCGTCCCGAAGTGGTTCGCTCGCTTCGAGCGGTTCACGGGTCTTCCCTCCGTTCGTCTCGCCAGCGCCGATCGGCTCGAGCCGTCGACCACGTGAAGAACCCGGCGAAGAACAGACCCATCACACCCAGCCCGTACCCGCCGGTCGCGATCGCCAACGCGGAGCCCGCGATCGTGACGCCGATCCCGGCGAGGTTCTGTCTCGAGAACACGCCCCGCTCGTAGTCTCGCCGTAGTTCGTGGGCCAGATCGACAGCGGTGAACCGAGCCACATCGACCAGATACCGGAGCGCGACGGTCACGCCGATCGACCCCCATCACGCGCGACGCGATTTTTTCGAAATCGACGTCTAAAAAATGTCTGTTTCCTTAGGTCTTGCACGCGCTCCACGCGTGGTAATATATACTCCTCCGCTGCTCGTGAGACGCTCCGCCCATCGGTCGCGTCGCTCCCCTCGGGAGCGAGCGGTGGGCTTTGGGCTGGAGCTATACTAAAGGGGGTTCGGTTGCGGTTTACAGGTTTACACCCCGACGCCGTCATGCGATCACCTGTTCCACGGTGTTAACCCACTCTCGCTTCTCGCCGCCTTCATCGATGTCCTTCCACCAGTTCGAGACGGTAGCGTGGCTGTAGGGCACGAACTCGGCGGTTTCGCGGGCCGACATTCCCTGCTCTCGGCATGTTTCCATCGTCCAGGCGGCAACCTGTTTCACCTCGTCTTCGGCGATCGCCGGGCCGTCGTCGTCGCCCGCGGGAGCGTTCCACGACCAGTTGGCCTCGTCGTTCGTGTGTGGTTCCCAGTCCGCCGGTGGAATCCCGGTGAACGGCCGCGGGTCGACATCCTGTAGCTTCCCGCCGGAGATCCGCTCCGCTTTGATCGCCTTCCCCTTGTCGTTCCGGTCGGGCTTCTTGATGATCGTCCCGACGCGCCACAGCAGCGGATGGATCGAACTCTCGTCGTGACCGATGTAGATCAGCGCGCCGTTGTACTTGCGGATCTTGAACACCAGCGGCCCCATCAGTTTCCGCACCTTCTGGCCGTCCTCGCCGGTTCCCGAGGCGTTCGTCGAGAACTCGTCGCCGATGAATAGCTTCGGCTGTTGGGGATTTTCGACCGGGTCGCCGTCCTTCTCGACCCACTCCTCGAGGAGCGGATAGTGCGGAATCCAGCCGTCCTCGACATCGCCGTTGTCGCGTACCCAGTCGTCGTTACGCGGGAGCGTGCGGATGTTCGAACCGACCTTGAGATTCCCGTCGACCCACCGATCACGCAGCTGCGCGATCAGGCAGGCGAGGTTCGTTTTGCCCGCACCCATCTCGCCCAGGATCACGATCACCGGCGCGGGTCCGGCGACGATCTCGCGCAACCGCTCGATGTCCTTGATACCCGAGAGGCTGGCCTCCTGCGACGGGTCGCCGATGTAGTGTTTCAGCGTCAGCGTGTCGCCGTTGTCGAGCGCGTCACGGGCCGTGTGACTACCTTCGCCCTGTACGATCCGTCGGTTCTTTCCGACGTCCATGTAGGTCGCTGCGGCCTTTCCCTGCCAGCGGTCGGGATCGTGATGCAACGCGCGCACGGTCATCTGGCGATCGATCTGTTCGTCACGGACGAATCCCGTGTGCTCGAGCACCTTGTCGGGTTCCTTCGCGAGGTTTCCGCGCTGGTACTCGGTGAATCCGCCGACGGTGTAGTTGTCTTGCTCGTCACTCATCGGTCAGTACCTCCATCGGTTGCAGCGGCTTGTTCTGCGGCCTGTGCTCGAGTCTGCGGCGGTCCGCCGACCGTGTTGATCCCGTGCTCGTCGGAGTAGTCCTCGACGTACTCGGTGACGTCCTTGATCTCGTCTATATCAGCGTCCTCGGCGTCGCTTTTCGCCGATTCGAACCGATCCTTCACGGACGTTCGCGGGTTCATCAGTCCGCGCTCGTCGGCCTCGGCTTCCTCGTTGATCACGTCACCCTGAATCTGGAGCCCCATCTTCGAGATTCGGCCCCGGAGCCGGTTGAACTCGAGGAAGGCCTCGACGAGATCGCCGTGGATGTCCTCGAGCATGGCCTTGGTCGTGACGAGTTTCGAGTCGGCCATCTGGCTGAAGTAACAGCCTCGAACGATGAGCGTGCCGTGCTCGCCCTGGTCGGGATGCCAGTCGAACTCTCGAACCTCGAAGGATTCCCCGTCGTTGACCGAGTACGGAGACGGCCCCTCGACGGTCTTCTTTGCCCAAACCTTGGGTTCGACGTAGAACTTTTTTCGAGCGTCAGTCACGCCATTGATGTGGTAGACTTCGACCATTCGGCGCTGCCGGAGTGCTCGCGCTCCTGTGACGAACAGACCGAGCAGCGGCGGCCCCAGGAGCAACAGCGCCGCGAACCACCCGAAGACAATCGGGGGGATTCCGGGTATCGACGGCCGAATCCAGATCAACGCGGCACCAAGCGAGACCGCGAGACCGAGAACGATCAACTGCCCCTCCGCGGCGATGTGAGTGAGCCGATCCGCCCAGCCGCCGAAGGTGTTGCTCGTGTCGCTCATGCCTCAATCACCCCGCTTTCCTCGGATCGAATCACGTACGCCGCGCCGGACCCGGCCATACCGACCGTCATGATGACGCCGGAGAACAGCCCGCTTTCACCGCCGAAGTGACGAAACGGGTTCTGTTCGATCTGACCAATGCTGAGGGTCGCGCCGCCGCCCTGCGCGAGTGACCGCTTCGTCGCGATCGCGACGCCAGCCCCCTGCCGATCGGTGACCGGCATGGTGATTGTGTTGTTCCCTTCCTCGATGTCGAACTCTCGGTAGTTGAACGAGCCGTCCCCTTCCTCGTAGTCGCCACCTTCGGTGACCGAGACGGCCGTATCTTCATCGGCTTCGATGACGATTTCGAACATTCCGGGGTTGTAACTCCAATCGACGATTCGCGTATCTGAGTCGATTTCTCGAATGTAGTCCTCGTTCGGTTCCACCTCGGGTTCGTCCTCGAGCTGGTCGTCGCTCGAGTTCGTCGCGTTCTCTTGTGCGGCGATCACGTTGCCCGCGCCCATGCCCATGCCCATCGCTGCAAGCAGGGCTACCGTCGTGGCAAAAATCAAAATCCGTCTCATGGTCAGTTGTTACCCAGCCCAGGAATGAGGTCCGTCACGAAGCCGACCACTGCCAGGACCACCACGGCGATAATCCCGAGTCCGACGAGTTGACCGCCGCCTCCACCGAAGTCGAAACCCGGAAGTCCGATACCGATACCGTCGTCCTCGTCGGCCTCGTCGTCTTCCTCTTGGTTCTCGAGTTGTTCTTGATACTCCTCGACAGTGTTGATGTAGGCCGCGAACTCCTCGCTGTCAT
Organism: Natronorubrum halobium; assembly: GCF_051351675.1. Lineage (NCBI taxonomy): Archaea > Methanobacteriati > Methanobacteriota > Halobacteria > Halobacteriales > Natrialbaceae > Natronorubrum > Natronorubrum halobium. The sequence continues at coordinate 1,840,981 of NZ_CP195595.1, read as the reverse complement.
AGGTGTCGTACTCTGGCCGGTCGTAGTCCGGTTCCTCAGTGTGAACGTTCTCCTGCTCGTCCTCGGCGTTGTAGTGCTCGAGGATGTTGATGACGTCCCGGGTGTACTTGATGTCGGACTCGTCGTCGTACTCGGCCATCTCGCCGAGGATCGTGTCGATGTCCTCGCCGGTCGCGGCCTCGAGGTCGCTGATTGTCTGCTCGTCAGTGTGGGTAATCGTCGCGCCACCGGAATCATACATCTCGTTCACCTCGAGCACGCCATCCCAGAGGTCGATCTGTCCTTCGCCTTCGGAGCCGTCAACACCTTCGTCGAAGACCATCGAGCGCCCCGCAACGCCAGAAATGTCCTCAGAGACCGGCATCACGTCGATTCCGTGAGGGTTCGAGTCCAAGTCAATAGACCAGACGGGATTGGCGTCGTCGAGGTTCTGCTCGAGGTCCTTGAGGTCGTACGCTTCGATTAGATCGCCAAGGTCAGTGATGCAGACGAACAGCATTCCCGTTGCCGGGTCAGCAACCAGTTCGTCGGGTGTGTCCTCAAGTGTGACTCGCCACTCCCGGTCGCCCGTGTCCTTGTTCAGTGCGTGCAATTGGCCGTCTTTGAAGCCGATCAGTGCAACGTCCAGTTGCTCGGAATAGGTGCAGCCGTCGCCCACGGAGTCAGTGTGTTCGTACGACCAGAGTTCAGTTCCGTCAGCAGCGTCAAATCCGAAGACCATATCGTTGGTGTGGTCTGACGCGATCAGAACGCTGTCGTCCGAACTGAGCGCCACTTGATGCAGTCTGCCTCCGCTGGTGCTTGGCGTTACAGCCCATTCCTCCGACCCATCGGCCGGGTCGATCTTACAGGCTTCGCCGTCTCCAGTACCTACGAATGCCTCGGTTCCGTCGCTATTGATAGCGACAGACCGTACGCTCTCCCCGGTGGGTACGTAGGTCCAATTCTCGGAGCCGTCGTAGGCATCGAGGGCTACGAGTCCGTCCGTGGTGCTTGAAGCGAGTACCGTCTCGCTGTCTGGAGTCGGTTCGATATTCGTCACGCTCCCACTGAGGCTGGTGGTCCACTCGGTTTCCGTTGTGTTTGGTTTGCCAGCGTGTACCGTGTCAGTGTTGTGTACCGAGAACACCATCTCGCCGTCAGGTGCGACAGCGATGGTGTCAGGGTCACCGTCCTCCTCCGAGAACGTCCACATTCTGCGGCCGCCTGCGGCGTCGAGCACGGTTGACTCGCCATCGCCTACGAACAGCGGTAGTCCGACAGCGTACTTTTCGCCGGGTTGGTAGCCACGTTCCGGGAGATCGTTGCCGAACACGACACCATCGTACTCCTTGCCTTCAACGTAGCCAGAAGGGTACGCGTTCCGCGTGTCGAGTTCCGGGTCAGTGTCGACCTCAGTCTCTGTCGCACCGGTCCACGTTACGTTCATCCCGGAGACCATCGAGAAGTCCGGTTGCTCCATTCCGAACTGCTGGAGCATCGCGACGCGGAAGCGTTCGTTCGACGGGTCGTCAGTTCCCGAAAGGAAGTGTACCATTCCTTCCGGTGATCGCACCTGCTCGGGAGTGATATTACCAGCGTCGAGTTCGTCGTACAGATTCGAGATAAACGTCGAATCGTAGTTGCCCGCAACGTGGTCGCTATCGTCCCATATCTGGTGCATCAGTTCGGCAAAGTGCCGGCCGTCGAACACGCGCTCTGTTTCGAGATCGGCTTGTGCATAACTCGGTACCGTGAACGAATAGTCCCATTCGACAGTCGTACTGTCGACATCGAACGAGACGAGTTCGTTTTCTTCGTCCCACGAGTTGAGCAGGTCCTTCGAGATCACGGGGAACGAGTCGACGACCGTCTCGGCGCTGATGTCGAACACGTCGACCATCGGCACCTCGAACGTCGCTTCCTCGTAGTCGTCGCCGAGAATGTCGTCTCTTTCCTCCTCGGCAACGTCAGTGATCGGCGTGCCGTCGTGAAGGTCGATCGCCTGCTCTTGTCGCTCGTCGGTGAGTTGTAGCTGGTAGTCTCCGTTCTTAGTTACTCCCGTGAGGTAGCCGTCGAAGTTCTCGTAGGTTCCGCCGTCCTTGAGCATGGGTTCGGCAGCACCAGCGATGTAGCTCAGTTGCAGAAGCGACTTGTTCGTAACGTGGTAGTGGTTCCACTCTGGCGTTTCGTAGAACTGCCGGATATGTTGGATAGCGGTGTCGTACCCCTCGTTCGAGTTCGCACCGTCTTCCCAGTCAGTCGCTGCTCCGTGTCGGGCTTCGAGATTTGCGACGGGCTGGGCGTCGACCAGCCGGTTGTGGAACACGACCTCGTGCGTAGCAAGTGACTCGCCTTCGCTCGTCGCCATATTGTGGAGCAAGGCCGGGTCTGTAGACGGGGACGTGTCGATGTCGGACATGAGCGCCCGGTAAGACGCAACTGCGACGAACCCGGCAACGCCGGTCGATGCGACTGCGTATTGTGCGCCGTCAGACGAGGCAGCCCCGGTGATCGCCGATTTTACGCCATCGACGATACCGGAGACAGCAGCATCCGCAGCTACCGTCCCGGTCGAGGCCGTCCCGCCCGCCGCGATCGCGGCGGCCGCGGCCGTCGACGTGATGAACGTCCGCCGGTCGAGCGAGCAGCCAGGCACGACCTCGTGGGCCGTGGGCTGTGGGCCGCTGTCTCTGTCGGCCGACATCATGCACCTCCCGAACGGACTCGAGTGACCACGCCGGCCACCGCGATCGCCGCGACCGCGACCGCGGCGCCGAAGCCAGGCGAGCCGTCAGCGGAGCCACCGAACGATACGCCACCGACCGCCTCGTCATCCGGCTCGAAGTATCCGCTCACGATGTGGTCCGCGTTCTCGGTTTCAATGATAACTCGGTACTCGGTCTCAGGCTCGAGCGGGTCGTCGGTCGCTGTGCCGACGGTGTACTCGTTCGTGACGGTCTCGTTCGGCGAGCCAGCCACCGCCGCCTCGAGTACAGGTTCCGCAGCATCGCCAGACTCGTTGTACTCGGTCTCATCGAAAACCGTCAGGTCGACGTTCTCCGTATCGGTGTTCGTGAACTCTTCTGCGAACTCGATGTCGAGCTCAACGTAGCTGGTGTTCGCCGTCGTCTCGATTGTGCTGTTCTCGATTTCGTCGAGATCCGTCTCTTCTTGTGCCGCGCCGATCGCCGCGAAGCCGACGAGTCCGATAGTGATCAGTGAGAGTGCAACGACTGCCGTGGTGACTTTGGAAAATTGCATTGTGATGTCCTCTCGGTGTTATTTGTAGGCGATAACGTAGAACGCGGCTGCGTTCAGGATGACCGTGAACCAGCCGAGGTACCACATGGACACGAGCGCGACCGAAACGGCCGGCACCAGTCCTGTAAGCACGTTCAGGATAACCGCCAGCAAGACGACGACCGTCTCGACGTCGGTCCAGTCCTCCGGTGTACTCTCGTTCGTGAGCCACGCCACGACCAAAATCGACATCGAGATGATGAACGCGTACGTGATCTCGGTACCGTGGGCCGCGTACAGCGCGTCCGTGAGCGAGACGTTGAACGGCGCGAAGAACTCGAAGGTTCCGACCGCCCCCATCGCGAACGACGCCATCACGAACAACGGCGCGAGCACGCTGTCTGTCAGGTCGATACCGTCCTCCCGACGAACCGAGTCGGGAACTACATTCTGCGGTAGGCTAAGTGCCATACGCTCCCGAGTCTCCACCTCGTGCCGAAAAACTCCGGAATAAAGGGATGATCTATTAGCGGTCTATAGGTTCACCAAATTTTATACCAAGGCGGGTTGCGAGCCGAGGTATGGCCTTGAACAAACTGCGACAGCTCGACGGGAATTCCGCTGGGGTTACGATGCCAAAAGACGATCTCCGACTCGAGGGACTAATCGACGAAAACGGTGTACTTGATGGGGAACACCACGTTCATATTCACCACAAGGGGGACGGTAAATGGACTGTAGAACTCGTAGCCGACGTTGAGATATAATAAGGCTATATCAACTGGAAGAATTTGATGAATATGGCAAAATTTCTTAAGGATTTCCGAGCCGAAAATAGATTAACGGATAATATTCTTCCGTCAGTTAGAAGCCTTCAATCTCATCCTCAATATCGTCGTCCGGATCTTCATCGACAGCAACAACGGAGCCAGTTTCATCGCCCTGCAAGGAAACTGTATCTGAGTCACCGTCTGAACTTAGACTCAGGTCCGTTGTGCCGCCATTATCCCAGTCAACATAGAAGCTGTTTGCATCGCCGATAGTATCTGCAGTGACAGTGACGCTGTCTTCAACTCCATCACCATCGTCATCAACAATCTCTGCGCTTGCTTCGGCTCTCACACCATCTTCCCAGTCGAAGCTACCAACAGTGCTTTCGGCGTCCCCGCTCACAGCAACGATATTGGCCTGTCCACCCTCAGATGGCAGGTTGATCGATTTTTGATCGCCTGTTTGGTCTATACTTAGAGATTGCTCAATATCTCCTGCAAGCCGGAATTCCTCCGCATCACCCGTACTGTCAAGGGAAATCGTGACCTGACGATCGGTATCGCTAACGTCACTACTCACACCTGCATTTACGCTTCCGTTGCCCATGTCATCACCCAGATCCAGCACGAATGCCGCGATCACGGCCGCGAGAATGACGGTTATCGCGACCATGAGGATAACACCGATAACTGGCGATACTGCTCTTTCTTCTTCACTTCCGACCAGTTTATTGCGGTATTTTCCTAGATCCATATTTCTCACGCATAGACGTCATCATCGAAGTCCCACTCAAAGCTCCCTATGACACTTTCTGAGTCACCATCTACAGCAACAATGTTAGCTTCTCCCTCTTGTTCATTTAGAGCTTGAACTCCAGAAGACGGATTAGGACTGATAGATCCAGTACCATCTGCCAGAGTAAGGGTAACCGTATCTCCTGTCGCATCAAGGTCACCGTCTAAATTAGCTTCATCTCCGCTTACAACATCGCCACCGAGCCTGAAGTACTCAGCATCGCCCATCGTGTCAACAGAGAGTGTGACTTCACCATCAGAATTACTGACGTCTGAATTCACACCTGCGTTCACACTGCCACTCCCCATATCATCACCAAGGTCCAATACGAACGCTGCGATCACAGCCGCGAGAATCACAGTTATCGCGACCATGAGAATCACGCCAATAACAGGCGATACGGCCCGTTCTTCTTCGCTTCCGATCAGCTTCTGTCTGTATTTGGTCAAATCCATCGTTTGTCACGCACCCGCTGAACGGTCGGAAAGCTTATTCACGGTAGTCTGGTACCACCGTTTGACGCCCTGGGGGATTGGATTTGCACAACCATCCCGGCGCGTCCCTTCCTTGCCGTTCGATTTTGGTGCTGATAGCAACGAGTAGATTTCAGGGACATAAATACAGGGTATTGTGAAGGTTCTTCTGTCAAGAAATCATCCAGTATCGGTTTCACCGCTGATAATCAGGTAAGGGTAGAACCCTTCCAACGTCCCCTTGAAACCGCCGACATGGCCGATTTCGACGGTTTCGACTACTGACGATAATGCTTTTGGCTGGGCAGCAACACCACAAGAGCATGACTGATTCGGCACTTGTATCCGAGCGCGACCTGGCGCGCACCTACAACGGTGGGGCATACAGCGATCCGTGGGCAGCCGTCCTGGACTACCAGGCCGTCACGCGATACGCGAGCCATCACCCGAACAAAGGCTCCGGTGCGATCTCGAGCGCGCTGGAGATGCCTCGAGGACGGATTCGCGGGTGGGTCGACGGTAACGGAAAGCCGGACGCGGTTCGAGGGATCGAAGCCGCTTGCGAGTACGGGTGGCTCGATGCGACCTACGGCGATCGGGAGTTCATGGCGCTGAATACTCTCGTCGCAAACGTCTTCTCGGGCGGCTCAATTGCGACAGAGAACTTCGTTCCCTCGTTCGCGCTGAACCACGCCGACCACCGCTCCCACGTGATCGACGCGCTCGAGAGCGCCGGTCTCAAGTTCGACTTTTTCCACGAGGACGACGACTCGAGGGCGACCGAGGTTCGACCGACCAAAGACGCGCCCGTTCTCGGTCGGACGCTGGCCATTCTCGGTGCGCCTGTCGGTCCAAAAGCGGAACTCGAAGACTTCTCGCTCCCGTGGTATCTCGACGACGCGCCGTTCGAAACCCGCGAGATATTCGTGCTCGCGTATCTCGCGAATCGAGCGATTCACCAGCGGACGAAAGATACGGTTCAGATTCAGGAACAGCGATCGCAAGCCTACCGTGACGAGCTGGCCGCGTTGATCGAAGGCGTCGCAGACGAACCGGTGACCTCCGGTGATCGAATGGTGACGATCTCGGCCGCCGCTGCGCGGTCGCTTCGATTACAGCCGCGGTATCGAAAACGGGCCGAGCCCCAGGAGTGAATCGGCTTTCGGAAGCTACTCGTTGTTTTCCAGTTCGTCCGCGCTGAGTTCGCCCTCGAGATAGGCGAGCCCACGGTCTGAGATCACGTATAGTCCTTCGTCAACGCGATCGACGAGCTCGGCGTCGCGAAGTTCGCCGAGTCGGGCACTGATGTAGTGACGCGAATAGTCCGTGTTGGCCGCGAGGACGCGAGGTGAGAGCGTGAGACTGCTATCCGCGAGGGTCTCGAGAATCCGATCGTCGGCTTGTGTCATCCACGACACCCTCGGTCTTCGCATACAGGTACGTGCCATACCGGCATTTTAGCAATACTGATTGGATTGTGTGAGAGTAACATTTGTTATTCTGTAGAATAACGTACGGTCGGTTAAATATAAGTAAGTGGGATGTTTCGGGTTGCCCAACGGAGGCCAGACGGACCCGCCGGTACCCGGTCGGGTCCTCGTCAGAAACGCGGACCCGGTGTTAGGGGCACCGGCCCGCCTGGCTCCCGTAATCAAGGTACGGAAGCATGTATTCGCACACCGCTACGGGGCAAAAACCCCCCGATCGACCACAGTATGCGGGCTGTAGCCCACGGCCCACGCTCGAGTTGAATCGTTTCGGAAATAGCCGATACCCACGGATTCGTTCTCGAGAGCGCGTTAGTCATCAAAGACTGACTTTTCGGAATTCGGAATCCGCCGTCCGACGACTAAGAGGGCGGGGTACAGTCGATACGAACAGCCGACGGACAGCGACCGCACGCGCCCCCTGGTCCAACAAGTGGCGCGCGCGGTTCGTCCGCGGTCCCACAACAGTGAGACCATGAGCGAAATAGCACGCATCCACGGTAAGAGTACCGGATACTGTAACTACAGCGACGAACTCGAGGTGGCCCGATGAGTGACGATCGCGACCAGGAGCGACAGGCCGACGCGATGGAACGACAGGCGACGGCCCTCGAGGCGATCGCGACGGAACTGCGCTATCAGAACGCAGCGCTCGTCGAGACGATCGACGCGATCGACCAGTTGGCCGCGCACGTCGATGACCACCACGTTTCGGAAACCGAGCCGCGTAACCGGTCGGGTGCTGCGCTCCAGACGGCAATCGCGGATCGGTTGTTCGAACGCGACGACCGTGAGGACGATCTGATGAACGGCCTGGATCGTTCAGAGAACTGGTCGGACGGTGATGAGCAGTGAGCCTCTACGGTCTCTGCTACGACTGCGGCGACCAAGCGACCCTTCGGTTCAAGCCGGACGTTGCGCTCGACGATCAGACCCGGCCGTCGGTCTGCAACGCCTGTCGAATGCGTCGCGAAGAGCGGATGGTCGACGAGTTCCGTTCGGAACGATCAGTCCCGCCGGTTCCCGGTAGCCGTGATGACAGTGAGTAGGGAACGCCGCCGCCCCGATCCGGGCGAGTTCACGCCTCGAGAGGCGGTCCGTCGCTACCTCCGTCGTCGCGAAGCCGACTCGACCGAGGGAAGCCTCCACGGCTGGGAATACCGGCTGAAGCTGTGGGTCGAGTGGTGCGAGTCCGTCGGCATCGAGACCGTTAGCGAGCTGCGTCCGTTCGATATGGACGAGTACTACGAAATTCGAGCGTCCGACGTCGCCCCGGCCACCCTCGAGGGCGAGATGTGGACGCTGACGAAACTCGCCGAGTTCCTCGAGGACCTTGGTGCCGCCGAGGATGGGCTGGCCGACGCGGTCCGGATTCCGGATCTCGACCCCGAGGACCGGTCGAACGATACGAAGCTGCACACCAACGACGCGGTTGCGCTGCTCGAGTTCTACCGGAACAGCGAGACCAAGTACGGAACTCGCGCACACGCGTTCCTTGAGCTCGCCTGGTTCACCGGTGCGAGACAGGGCGGGCTCCGCGCGCTCGATCTCCGTGATACTGAGCTGGGCGAGAATCCGTACGTCGACTTCCGACACCGACCCGACACGGGGACGCCGCTGAAGAACAAGCTCGGTGGTGAGCGACCGGTTGCGCTGAAGCGAGAGACGGCCGACGTCGTCCGCGAGTACCTGCGGAACTACCGGTACGACGTCCACGACGACCACGGTAGACAACCGTTACTCGCGAGCGCGCAGGGCCGTCCGGGGAAAAACACGCTCCGCGTCTGGAGCTACCTCGCCACGTTACCGTGTCGTTACGGGCCTTGTCCGCATGGGAAAGAGCGCGAGACGTGCGAATTCACCGAGTACGCCCACGCGAGTAAGTGCCCCTCGAGCCGGTCTCCCCACCAGATCCGAACCGGGACGGTCACCTGGCTGTTGAACCGCGGCTGGCCCCCGGAGGACGTTGCGGAGCGCGTCAACGCGACGGTAAAGACGATCGAACAGCACTACGACAAAGCCGACCCCGAGCAGCGACGACGGCGGCTCCGCGATCGCATGGAGAAACGACGTCGATCGCTCGTCGATCAACTCGATTTCGAACAATGACACAGACACAACCAGTTACGACGATTCCGAACAGCGAGCCAACCGAGAGTACGCCGTACGCGGGTAGTTCCCCGCTGCGCCGGCCCACTTTTCCCGCACCGCAATACGAGGAACGGAGTGACGAGTCTGCGGTGCGGGGAAATGCAGCCGCGAAGATTCGAATCAGGGAGCAGCTCTGCTGCGACCGTGGTTCGAATCTGCGCCGGCCCCACTTCTCCCGCAACGCAAAACCGTGAGCGACAGCGAACGGTCTGCGTTGCGGAGAATGGAATCCAAGCAGATTCGAAGAAGACCAGACGCGCGCAACGGAGTGAGCACATCTGGGCGTGGTTCGAATCTGCGCCGGCCCACTGGAGATACCCCCTTTCTGTATCTCCTGACAGTTCGCAGCCGTTCTACGGGGCGGCCTGCATGACGGTCGCTCCGTGGCCGTCGATCGACAACTCGACCACCTGCGGACACTGCGGAGCGTACATTTCGGACCGCTTCTGCCGCGTCTATGGGGACAACGACGACCGCGCTCATCGCTACGCAGAGTGTGACTCCTACCGGCGACAGACCCGCAGGTCCGACGGCAGTGCCAATAGCGGTACTGAGGTCAGGAGTGTCAGGGTAGAAAACCCTGACACGGAGCAGATGTGCGAACTGCTCTATGGAATTCGGACTCAGTTGGTCGTTCTGGTGGTTTTGGGTGCCTCTGAGTCCACTTGGAGTTACTCAGTAAACGATAATAAATCCGCTAGGAGTTGGCAACAGTGTCCGGTAACTGAGCGCGAAGACGGTGATTCTCGATGAGCGTCGCCGATCGGTGAACCGGACCGGGTAGTGCCAGCGGTACCCCCGTTACTTCATCGAGACAAGCAGTACGTCAGTAGCGGCTGATTTTCGCGACTTCGGTTGTCTTCGGCCTCTCGAGGGCGACGCCATCAACGCCGAGAGATCGCTCCGACACTGAACACTCGAGCCCCACCCAAAAACCAGTCAACAAATGAACTAATTCTCACATAACAGAGTCGACAGACGTCACGGCTACCAGAAGAGTCTTTGTTACCTCATCGAATTATCTCGAGTATGGCTGCCGACGGACTCGACGAGATCGACTATGGAATCCTACATCTTCTACAACAGAACGCTCGATCCACGACGCCGGTCGATATGGCGACTCAGCTACCGGTAACTGATACGACGATTCGAAATCGAATCGAGCGGCTGGAAGAGAAGGGGGTTATCGAGGGGTACGTACCAATCATCGACTACGAAGCGGCGGGCTTTCCCATGCGACTCCAGTTTTCCTGTACTGCACCGACGAACAAGCGCGAGGAGATCGCCGAACGGGCGCTCGAACTGCCGAACGTCGTCAAGGTCGACGAGATGCTGAGCGCGCGGGAAAACATTCGCGTGTTGGCCGTCGCGAGCACCACCGAGGAGGTCAACGAGATCGCCGCACGGCTGGACGAACTGCCGTTGACGATCGAACGAGAGAGTTTGCTCCGAAAGGAGCGCATTCGACCGTTCAATCACTTCGGCGAACAGGTCGTCTCGGAGGAGTGATCGCACGAGGGAGATGATAAATTTCATCGACGGAACTTCGAAAATCCAAGCGCTTATAAGTTCAGGGTTTGGTTCCAAATAGATTTGGGGGAAGTGTTTTTATATGCGCGAACAAGTCGAGGACGATGACTGTCGCAGCGGAGCGAACTACCGACACCGAACCCGGAGTGACGGCTCGGACGAGGACCCTTCCGAGTCGACGAATCGACTGTCACGAACGCCCACGCCGGTCGATCGCAGACGACTATCCCTCCAGTGATCACCGCCTCGAGTGTCACCTCGGACTGCGATCGCTCTCGAGCGACCGACGACCACCGAGCGATGAGTGAGGACCTGTACCGGTGTGTCTGCCATACCTGCGAGACGGAACGGCTGATCGAGGGCCTCGAGAACGCACAGGAGTTTTTCAGCGAGCACGCGGATCGGGCCCACGAGGTGGAGCTGTTGAACCGGCAGTCGTGCCGACGGTATCCGGACTCGCTATCCGACGGCGAAGACGACGGCTCGATCGCTGACGAATAATCTCGCTGCCCTCGCGGGAAGCCCACAGACGCCCGCCGACAGTCACGGCGTCGACGAGCGGAATTATCCGGAATCCTGTGCGTCGACGACCTCGTCCACGCGAATCCGCAGGAGCACGCGCTCCGTTTCGATCGGCGTCTGATACGCTTCGCCCGTGTACCGCCGTGCGAGTTCGTCGATGTGTGCGCGCGCGCCGTCGGTCGTAATCTCGTCGATCTCGCCGATAATCGACAGTCGTCGGTAGGGGTCGTCCGGGTCGGTCATGCTGACCCCGACCGACGGATCGGCTTCGAGATTGCGCACCTTTTGTCGGCCGCGTTCGCTGTTGATCAGTATCCGCTCGTCGTCGGCGTCGTAATCGATCCAGACCGGCGTGACGTGGGGATCCCGCTCGTCGCTCAGCGTCGCGACGTGGGCGTACGTTTGCTTGTCGAACAGGTCCTGAAACGAGTCGGGAACGGATGCCATAGCGTCGATTCGACCGCCGATGGCTTCCCGCTGGTGCCTACATTGAGAGGCGACTCGAGGACGAGGACCGTTGCGTGACGGACAGGTCACGAGAGCTGTAATTCGCCGTTGTCCGCATGAGAGACACGAGAGGCACCGTCCCGATCGAGGCGAAATGCGCGGAACGCGAGTCCGCAGCGTGTACCGTTCGACCACGCGAGTGTCGGCTATCGGCTTATCCGCCTCGGAAGAGAGGCTAGTATCGTGACACGAGAGATGCGGACACGACGGCGGCTACTCCAACTGACGGGTATCGCGGCGTCGACGGCACTGATCGCTGGCTGTGGGGGCCCCGGGGAAGAAGAGGACGAAGACGAACCCGCTGCCGAGGAGGGGACGGGGAACGGGCAGGACCGGGAAGGCGAGGAGGATCCGGACAACGTGGACGACCCCGCCGAGGAGAACGACGACGGGGAAGACAACGACACCGGCGACCTCGCCGAAGGGGAAGACAACGACACCGACGAGGAAGCGTGACGGAGTTCGATTGACTCAGCGGGTACGCGCTATCGTAGCAACCTCAGAGGAGTTGTCCGGTGACGACGGGATACGCATCGATGGCGTCCGATGAGCGTCATCGGGCAGTCGAGAGAGGGTAATATCGTCAGCACCACCGTCAGTTTCGTCGCATTATACCGCTCTTCACCGTTGGAGTGCTGAGCGGTACGTCTATCGACCTGCGATCTCCGAGCGAGTTTTGGAGGAACGGATTCGAATTTTATATCGGTGTTCGAAGACGAGTTGATCGGTTATTTAAAATTTGATTGTTGTGAGGTGTCTTCTGGCATACGCGTAATCGACATCCATTATTGAACGTTAGTAAAGGAAGGATTATAGAAACGGCGCGATAGTCCCTATTTTTCGGGGGAGGACAATCGACGTGGCGGTTCTCGAGCAGCCTGTATTCCTCCCCTAAACGTCACGATAGTAGGGCTGTTCAGTGGATAACAATCCCACGTCAGAACAAACCGCATCCGCATGAGACGCCGGACCTATCTCGCGACGGCAACGGGGGCCACTGCAGTTACCATGGCGGGCTGTATCGGATTCTGGGGTTCTGATACCGAAGAGAATGCCGACGACGAGACCACCGACGACGGGCCACCCGAACTCGAGGGGCCCGACGACGACGGGACGCTCGACGACTTCGGGAATCTCGGAGCGTGGACGGTGATCAGTGGCGCCATGTCTGCCGAGGAGGAGCAAGCCGTCGCGGGAGACCAGTCCGTCTTGCTCGAGGCCGGTACCGACGATCAGGAGGCCCGGATCGTCCGCGAACTTCCCGACTCCGTCGACTGCTCGACGGTGAATTTCGGATTGGCCGTCGCGAGCGAGGACACGATCACGCCGATGATTCAGCTGTTCGACGACGAGGACAACGTGATCGACTTTCGTGCGACGATCCATCGCGGTCGCCTGCAGCGGTGTAACTTCGGCGTCACGCGGATGGACAGCGGCATCGATCTCACCGAGATCACCGACATTCACATCGCGTTTCTCTCCGGCGAGGAGTCCGAAGACGAACTGTTGTTCGACGATCTCTACGCGGTTCCCAGAGCCGAGGACGGGCAGGTGATGCTCCACTTCGACGGCGGTCACGAGTCGATCGAGTCCGAGGCACTGCCGATTCTCGAGGAGTACGACTACCCCGCCACGGTGTTCGTTCCGACGGATCTGGTCCGCGAGGACGACGACGCCGAAGGCGATTACCTCACGGAAGACCAGGTCGAGGAACTCGACGACGCCGGCTGTACGATCGCGAGTTACGCGGCAAACGGACAGATTCTCGATAACTACGACGCCGACGACCAGGCCGATCAGCTCACCGAGGCACAGGAGTGGCTCGAGGACGAGGGTTACGACGACGGTGCTGGCTACTTCTCGTATCCGGCCGGACAGTACGACGAGGACTCGCTCGAACTCGTCGCGGACACCTACGACATCGGATTCGCCGGACACGACCCGGTACAGGGTCACGTCGTTAACGCGGCCCGCTATCCGCGCCTCCTCGATCCCGAGGTCGAAGACGTCGAAGCGCACCTCGAGCGAACGGCGAAGCTCGGCGGGATCACCACGCTCTGTTACTACTCGCTCGAAGAGGAGGAGTCGATCGAACGGCTCGAGGAGACGATGGAACTTCTCGACGACCACGTCGACGATGGCAACCTCGAAGTCGTCATGCCCGAGGACCTCGAGACCGAGTACGTGTTCGACGGCGAGTAATCGGGTCCGTCCTCCGAGACGAGTCGCTACGGACGTCTTGGAGGACGAATTACACGGTCGCTCGACACACCGGATCGCCGTTTTTCTGCCGAGAGAGCCGCGAGACGCAACGGGTATTGGCTTCCAGTTCCTCCTGAGAGTAATGACCGAGGGACTCGATGCGGACGTCGACGGGATGGACGAAGTCGCCGAGCGGCGCGACGAACTGGCTGCTCGCGTCCGGACGCACGCCGGACAGATCGCGCGGGAGCTCGCCGTCTTACAGGGCGGCGACTACGGACAGGAGGAGTTCGACACCGACGGCGGTAGCTGGACGGTCAAGTACGAGGCCGGCGACGTCCAGTACCTGCGATTCGATCCCAAATCGGGATCCGAGACGTACGTCGTCTCGAGCAAGCAGCCGCCGGAACCCGAGGCGCTCGAGACGGCGATGGCCGACTACGGGAACTTCGTCGCGGCCTACAACGAGTACGTTCGGTCGTTCGACGGACTGCTCGCGGACGTGCCAGACGAGTTCCCCGAAATCGAGTCGACGGCCGAGCTGGTCGCCGAACGCGACCGGATCGTCCAGCGGATCCACGAGGTCGGGACGGCGATGGCGAGCGAACTCTACCGCTACGAGGGCGAGTACGGGTCCTACGCGACGACGGTGTCGGGAACCCGCTGGGAACTCAAGTGGGACGGCGACGCGGTCTCCTATCTGCGAGTCGGCGGCTCGGACGGCACGTACCTCATCTCGCAGTACGGTCCGCCATCGGCGCCCGAGGTGCGCCGTCTCGCCGACGACGTGGGCGCGTTCGTCGACGCGTTCAACGACCACGTCGACGACCTCGAAGCGGATCTGTCACAGGTTTCGCTCGACGGGACCTGATAAGCGACTCGGTGTTCGGTGCCGATACTCGACTGTAGGAGGACGTTTCGAACCGTTACGGCTGTTCTACACGGACCCGGTCCGAGTAAACGGGTCGACAATCAGGGTAACTGACTGACCGGTTTTTCCCGATTTCGCTCCCCGTAGTACTCGTAGTATGACCCTATCACGACGCTCGACAATCAAGGCGATCGGTGTAGTCGGTGGCGGATCGGCACTCGGCGGAACAGTGCTGGCCGTCAGCGAGCACGAAGACGACGAGCGAGACCCCGAAGCGGAACCGGACGACGAAGAGGTGGGAGCGATTCGCGTCGGTCACTTCTCGCCGGACGCCCCGAATGTCGACGTCTACGTCGACGACCAGCAGATCCTCTCGGACCTCGCGTACGACGAACTCTCGCCGTACATGGACATCGCACCGGGGACGTACACCCTGAGGATCACGGCCGCCGGCGACGACGAACCCGTCTACGAGGACACCCTTCCGGTCGATACGGACTACTATACGGCCGCCGCGATCGGCGAACTCGAGGGTGACAGTGCCGGCGGCGGCGGCGAAACCGAAGCGCCGGAAACCGCTGCGTCCATCCAGGACGACGGTAACGAGACCGACGAGAACGAAAGCGACGTCGGCCTCGACGAGCAGGACGACGTCGAGGAAGAGATGCCAGGAACGGGGACGTTCGATGTCCTCCTGCTGTTCGACAGGGAAGAGGTCGAACAGGAGGGAACGGCACAGCTCCGATTAGTCCACGCATCTCCCGACGCGCCAACGTTGGACATCGCCGAGGGCGAACAGGGACTTCCGCTCTACGAGGACGTCGGATTCGGTGAGCCGTCGGGATACGTTTCGCTGAATCCCGGAGCGCAGACGCTCGAATTCTTCGAAGCCGGTGAGAACGATTCCGAAGCGAATGCCGACGAAGCGGAGCCCGCCGCAGACGAAAACGAGACCGAAACACCGGAAACGGAAACTGGCTCGTTCATTCAGGACGACGGTGACGACGATGACGACGACGATGACGAAGCCGAAGTCGACGAGGTAATCGACCAGGCCGATCCGGTTACCTCCGCCGAAATCGATCTCGACGAAGACACGACGTACACGGCGTTCGCGATCGGCTACCTCGAGGAAGGAGACGAGGCGACCGAAGCGCCAGAAACCGCTGCGTCCGTCCAACAGGACGCCAACGAGACCGACGAGACTAACGAGACTGACGAGACCGACGGCGTTGACGTCGGCGACGATGAAGGCGTCGACGAACAGGACGACCGCCCCTTCGAGGTTCGCGTCGCCGTCGACGGAAGGGAAGAGGAGGACGACGACCTCGAAGAGGAGCCTGACGAAGCGGAGCTAGAGGAGGAGGAAATCGACAACGGTGAGGACGACCTCGAGGACGACAACCGCAGCGATGACGACTACGATGACGACGACAACCGCAGCGATGACGGTCACAGCGGTGACGACGACTACGGCGAAGCAAAAGAAGAGGAGCCGATGACGACCGACGACTGATCACGGACGGTCTTCCCGTACTAAGCGATTATTTTTCGACGCCGGTCCGACAGTCGAGAGCGATCAGACACTGCGAAAACTCCCCGGTCTCGATATCCGGGAGCCGCTTCGTTCCAGTCGAGGGACGCTAGCGGGTTCAGAGAGCGCCTGAGCGATCGCGAACGACGGTTCGTGTCTGTCGCGTGGATACGATAGTGGTACCGAACAGAGGGCACAGGCGACGACTGCGACTGACGTGGAGCCCCCGAGTCCGCCGCTTCGAACTGGCGCTCGATGCGACCGGCCGAGAAGACGCGGTCGCGGTCGCCGGATGCGGTTTCGTCAGCTGTAGCGGCCGACGGATGGTCGGTCGGCTGGCTTCCTCTCGCTGTCCGACAGTCGTCGATCGGCACGACCGCTCGGGCGAACGCGCGGGTCCGGGACCAGTAGCTGTGGCTCGTCGGTCTGCAGCACGCGACGCGGCTCGAGAAGAGTCAGGAGTGTTAGACGTCGACGTACTGGTCGACCCACTCCTGACGGCGCTGCAGGACACGTCGCCCTTTCGGGGTCAGTGCGTAGTAGTTCGTCCGCCGGTCGAGTTGGCCTTTCTCGACGAGTTCCTTCTCGACCAGCGTGTCGAGATTGGGATACAACCGGCCGTGAGTGACCGGTTGATCGATGTATCGATTGATATCGTCGAGTATCTCCTGACCGGACGGGCGGTCTTTGCCTGCGATCACGTACAGTAAGTCACGTTGGAAGCCAGTTAACTGATCCATGGATCACCCTCTGAGTGACGACCTTCACCGATCTGTGGCTTTGTTATAGAGCAGGTACGATCCCCCAATCGTCCAGAACGCACCGCGTAGGACCGGCGCTGTACGTGACGCCGCGTTCGGCGTCGACCGCGACCGTCCGACGCGGCGTTTTTGACGCCCACCGCCGTACAGCCCGGTATGCCTCCGGATCCACTCGCTTGGGAGACCCGGGATCGCCAGGTAGCCTACTCCTGTCCGGGCTTCGACGTCGTTAACGAGTCCGTTCAGCTGCCCGACGGTACCGAAACCGAGTTCGACTACCTCTCCGAACCCGCGAGCGTCTGCGTGCTCCCGTTCGCAGCCGACGGCGACGTCGTCTGCATCGAGGAGTGGCGCCAGGCCGTCGCTCGGATCAACCGCGGCCTCCCCGTGGGCGGCGTCGAACCGGACGACGACGATCTCGAGGCGGCAGCCCGCCGAGAACTCGCCGAGGAGACCGGCCACGAGGCCGAGCGACTCGAGTCGCTGGTCACCGTCGAACCGGCCAACGGCCTCGCGGATTCGGTGCTCCATCTCTTCGTCGCACACGGCTGTCGGTCGACGGCCGAACAGCGACTCGACCACAACGAGAGCATCCGAGTCGAGCGACGCCCGTACGAACGACTGCTCGAGGCCGTCCGCGCCGGAGAGATCCGAGACGGACGAACGGTCCTGGCGGTGTCGTACTATCAGTTGCTCGAGCGCGACGAGTGACGTGGCGACGCGATAGTTCGGCCGCAAAAAATCGAATCCGTCGTGACCGATCCGCCGGTCCACCGCCCAGCGGTGTGGTGATCAGTCGTCGTCAGTCTCGGTGCCGCCGGCTTCGGTGTCGTCCTACGTTTCGTTGGCTTCCGTCTCGTTCTCGGTTTCGTTGCTCTCGGTCTCGTTGGCCTCGTCAGCGGCATCTTCGAGATCGCTCGTGTCCCCGAGGGTGACGGTCGAAGCGTCCGCGTTATCCATGCTGAGCGTCAAAGCGGACGCCTGTGAGACCGTCTCGCCGTCGGTGGTCACGTTGTCTTCGGGTTCGTCGGCGGTGGCGTTCTCCCCGTCTTCGGTTTCGTTCGCTTCCTCGAGCGACTCGATGGCCATCGTGTCGATCGACATCGATTCGACGTCGAACTGCTCGATCGTGAGCTGGTCGATCTCCTGCGTTTCCGCTTCGCCGTCAGCCGACTCGTTGTCCTCCTGCGTGGCGTTGTCCTCGCCGCCTCCGTCGTCACCGAACAGTCCGCCGACCCAGTCGCTGACCTGATCGAGGATGCCGCCGCCCTCTTCGACTTGCAGTTCGTTGATCGTCAGCGACTCGACGCTCATCGTCTCGATCGTCAGCTCTTGAACGACGACCTCGTCGGCGTCCTCGTCGATCAGATCCTGTCCGTCGCCGGCGGTGGCGTTCTCGTCTTCGGTGGCGTTCTCGTCGGTCTCGTTCTCCTCCTGGACGGACGCACCGGTTGCCGACGTGTTGGTCTCGTTGTCGTCACCAGCGGTCTCGTTCTCGTCGGCGGTCTCGTTCGCACCGTCGTCCATCGCTTCCTCACCCTCGGCTCCGTCGAGTTCGAGGTCGGAGAGCGAGACGTTCTGAAGTTCGAGTTGCTCGAGTTCGACGTCGGAGATGGTCACGTTGTCGTCGGCGCCGTTCTCCACGCCGGTGGCGTTCTCGGACTCGTTGTCTTCGGACTCGTTCAGTTCCTCCTCGAGTTCCTGTGCGTCTGCGTCGAAGTTCTCGATCTCGAGTTCCTCGATCGTGGCGTTCTCGACCGTGACGTTCTCGAGTTCGAGCGTGTCGACCTGTACGTTTTCGAGCGTTGCGCTCGCGTCTCCGGCGTCGTCGTTCGCCCCTGTGGATGCGCCTGCGAGGGCAGGACCCCCCGAAAGGGCAACCAGCAGCGCGACGAATACCACACCGAATTGCTGCGTTCGTGAAACCATGCATTCGATGTTAGCGGTAGATTCCGGCTAAAACGGGCCGACTGTTACAGCGTTATCTCGGAGAAACACACAGTTAGCGACTGCCGCTACGGCCATAACCTGCCGTTCATCGTACTCGGCTCGATGACGGTCCGTTGCGGTGACCGAATCCGGCCGATCGGCCGAAATCGGCCTTGTGCCTGCGCTCGCCACCGGCTTATCGCGACTGGAGAGGAACGAACTGTTACCGGATCGCATCGGACGGGACGGACCCGTCCGACCGCTGGAAAAGGATCTCTCGTGACTGGTAGTCGCGCGAAAAAAGATCGCAGTCGGCGGCAGCGATCAGGACCGCACTGACCGCGGTGTCACGTCGTGTCGATCAGTTCAGGATACCGAGGATGCCGTCGTCGTCCTCGTCTTCCGTGTCGTTATCCGTCTCCTCCGTGTCGTTATCTGCGTCCTCCGTGGCGTTGTCTTCGGCGGCTGGCTCTTCCTCGCCGGCGTCCTCGAGTTCGGAGGCGTCGGCGAGCGTCAGCGATTCGGCCGTCGCGTTACCGATGTCGATCGTGGACGCGGAGACGGAGGAAACGTTCTCCTCGTCAGCCTCTTCGTCCGTATCGTTCATCTCGTCGGTCTCGTTCTCGTCCATCTCGTCGGTCTCGTTCTCGTCCTCAGCGAGGCCGTCCTCTTCCATACCAGCCTCGTCACCTTCCTCGACTTCTTCGACCGTCATCGACTCGATGGTGATCTCCTCGACGTCGAACTGCTCGATCGTGAGGTTCTCGATCTCGTCTTCCTGGGTCTCGTCGTCGGTGACGTTATCGTCGGTCTCGTTATCGTCGGTCTCGTTATCGTCGTCGAGACCGATGCCATCCTCATCGTCGTCTTGGATGGCAGCACCGGTTTCAGTCGCGTCCGTTTCCTCGTCGCCGTCGACGAGGCCGGTGTCTTCGTCATCGGTGGCGTTCTCGTCTTCAGTGGCGTTATCGTCCGTCTCGTTGGTGTCGTCTTCCGTAGCAGCGTCTTCTCCGACGGTCAGTTCGTCGATCGTCAGCGTCTCGACGTCCATCGTCTCGATCGTGAGGTTCTCGACGGTGAGCTCGTCAGCGTCCTCGTCGATCAGATCCTGTCCGTCGGCAGCGGTCTCGTTGTCGTCGGTCTCGTTCTCGTCTTCGGTTTCGTTGTCGTCGAGACCGATGCCGTCTTCATCGTCGTCCTGGACGGCAGCACCGGTTACCGACAGTTCGGTTTCGTTGTCGTCCTCGGTCTCATTGTCGTCTTCAGTGGCGTTCTCGTCCGTCTCGTTGAGGTCCTCGTCCTCCTCTTCGACTTCGAGGTCCTCGATCGAGACGTCCTCGAGTTCGAGCGTCTCGAACTCGACGCCGGTGATCGTCACTTCCTCACCGGCGGTCTCGTTCATCTCCGTATCGTTATCCTGGACGGACGCACCGGTTGCCGGTTCGTCGGTCTCGTTCTCCTCAGTGGCGTTGTCGCCGCCAGCCGCGTCGAGCTCGTCCTGGAGCTCTTGCGTGTCAGCGTCGAGCTCCTCGACGTTCAGCTCTTCGATGGTCGCGTTCTCGATAGTAACGTTATCGAGTTCGAGTGTCTCGACTTCTGTATCTTGAAGCGTTGCGCTCATGTCTCCGGCGTCGTCGCTCGCCCCTGATGATGCGCCAGCGAGGGCCGGGCCCCCCGAGAGGGCGACCATCAGCGCGACGAGTACGATACCGAGTTTCTGCGATCGTGAATCCATGCACTCAGTGCTACCGCCGGATCACAGCTAAAACGAGGCGACTGTTACGAGGTTGTCTCGGGTAAAGTCACAATTTGAAACCGTGCAACAGTCCCTAATACGAGGTTCATCCTGTCGCCTGAAAGGACAGTATTCTTCCGGGTCTGGCTACCGGTTTCTAGAGAATTGGCCTTGTGCCTGCGATCGCCACTAGCTTATGGTAACTACCCGTGAGCAGGCATCTACCGCTCCATTTGCATGTCATCAGACGACTGCATTCCAGTTCCCCGACAGTCGTCCGCCGAAAACCGTCATGACTTACGTCGGACGGTCCAACAGCCGACCAATGCGCGAGTGCTTCGAAGTTCGGGACACCGACGCCGGCGGGCGAATCGGCGAACTCACCGTCCCGAGAGCAGACGTCACCGTCGAGACACCGGCGCTCCTGCCGGTGATCAATCCGAACCTGGACACGATCGCCCCCCGTCGACTCGCCACGGAGTTCGGCGCCGAGATCCTCATCACGAACTCGTATATCATCCACGAGACCGAGGACGTCCGGGACCGCGCCCTCGAGGACGGGCTCCACGACCTGCTCGAGTTCCCCGGCGCGATCATGACCGACTCGGGCTCGTTCCAGCTCTCCGAGTACGGCGACATCGACGTCACGACCGAAGAGATCCTCGAGTTCCAGCACGCGATCGGCTCCGACATCGCCACGCCGGTCGACATCCCGACGCCGCCGGACGTCGACCGCGAGCGCGCCGAGGCCGAACTCGAGACGACCCGGGAACGCCTCGAACTCGCAGAAGCCGTCGAGACCGGCGAGATGCTCGTCAGCGCGCCGGTCCAGGGCTCGACGTATCCGGACCTGCGCGAGGCGGCCGGTCGCCACGCGGATTCGACGTCGCTCGACGTCTTCCCCGTGGGTGCGGTCGTCCCGCTGATGAACGACTACCGCTACGACGACATGATCGACGTCGTCGCCGCCGCCAAGCGCGGCCTGGGCGCCGACGCGCCGGTCCACCTCTTCGGCGCCGGCCACCCGATGATGTTCGCACTCGCCACCGCGATGGGCTGTGACCTGTTCGACTCCGCGGCGTACGCGCTCTACGCCCGGGACGACCGCTATCTCACGGTTCGGGGCACTCGTCACCTCGACGACCTCGACTACCTGCCCTGCTCGTGTCCCGTCTGTACCGAACACTCGCCCGACGACCTCCGCGCGCTCCCCGACGACGAACGCGAATCCGAACTCGGCGCGCACAACCTCCACGTCACCTTCGAGGAGATCCGCCGGATCAAGCAGGCCATCCGCGCGGGCAACCTGCTCGAACTCGTCGAACAGCGCGCTCGCGCCCACCCGACGATGCTCGACGGCTACCGCACCCTGCTCGATCACGCCGCCCAACTCGAGCGCTCGGATCCCGTCTCCAAGGGATCGTTCTTCTACACCTCCTCGGAGAGCGCACGGCGGCCCGAAGTGGTGCGCCACCACCGGCGCCTCGAGCGACTCGCCGTCCCCGACTCGCTGCTCGTCACCGAGGGCAGTCCCGCACGCGGCGACGAGTTCGACGAGTCGTGGCGCGTCGAACCCCCCTTCGGTCCGTTCCCCCGGTCGCTCTCGAAGAGCTACCCGCTCACCGCCGAAGTGCCCGACCGGACGGATCGCGCGGCGCTCGAGGCCGCCGCCGACGGCGTCGCTCGTCTCGCTGCGGCAAACCCGGACGCCGACATCACGCTCGGCCATCGCGGCTGGCCGGACGGCGTCCTCGAGCGAGTCGCGGACGCAGTCGACGTCTTCGATCTGACGGACGGATAATCAGCCGTCTGCGTCGCTCACGACCGTGAACGTAGAAGAAAAGCATCGTTCGGACACCGACTGACACGGGTTCGTGAGTCTCGAGTGTGCCGATTACCGGGTCGCTTGCCGACCCGACGTCTGGACCGAAACCGGTTCCGCCATCGGCGTGCCGTCGACCGCGATCTCGAGGCCGTCACCGCACTCGACGGCGATGTCGTGGCCGTCGTAGGTGAACTCGAGTTGACCGCGCCGCGGGCCGCCGCGTCGGGTCGGTTTGAATAGCGCGTCCAGTGCGTCGGGATCGATCCACTCGTAGAGCGGCGGCAGTTCGGTCGGTGAGACGTCGCGTCGCGTCGCAACTGCGGTGACGACAGCGATACTCACAGACTCGTCGAACTCGCTGTCAGTAGAACCGATGAATGCATCACTCACGACGTACTCCAACGGTCGGGTACGTAAAAGGGTAGCGACGATACGACCCCTCTGAACGAATTATCGTGACTATAGTTCCCGTTTTCGAAATATTCGTAGCTCTTTGAGGAAAATACACACACATACGTTCGAGCGGATATATCGGTGCAACGGCCCGACGTAGTCGAACGGTTGCCGAGACACTGTGTCGAGGAACTCCCTCCCGGTGCGACCGAGTTCGATCTCCACGGACTCGTTCGCGGTCGACTCCGTCCGCCCGGTGGGCGACACGCAAAGACCACCGCGAGGGCAGCGCAGCGACGAACGCCCATATCAGAACAGCAAAGGTGCAGGCGGCGTCTGGTTCGCGTATGCTCGGGGTCACGTCGCTCGCGCTCGGTCTGATCGTCATCGTGCTGTTCGGCTCGTGGCTGATCAGGCGGTTCCGGGGCGGGAGCCGGTCGGCAGCGCAACGAGAGTCGTACGAACGCCACAGGGACGCCCAGCAGCGCGAGCCGCCGGTCGATATCGGCGACGTCAGGACGGTCGCCATTCAAGAGTTCACCGAACACCACTCCGGCGAGCGACAGGCCGTCTGCAAGATCGAGGGGTTCGTCGTCTTCGTCGAGGATCTCCCGGCCGACCTCGACGTCGGCGACGTTCTCGAAATCAAGGTCCTCTCGTTCAACCGCGGACACACCTCCGCGACGGCGTCGTTCGTCGATCGAGCCTGAGAAACGACGCGATCCAACGCCGTTTTCCGCCGATTAGTCCGTCTCAGCCCGACAGTGACACGAGCGTCGCGCCGACGACCACGACCAGCGCCGCGACGGCGACGAGCCAGGTGACGCGCTCGAGGCGCCGCGGCAGGAACAGCACCGAAAGGACGACCACGAGCAGCGGCGTCAGTTGCAGTAACGGCATGACGACGACCACGGGGGCGATCTCGAGCGCGGCGAAGTAGGCGACGAAGCCGACGGTCGTCGAGACGCCGCCCGCGACGAACCACCCGGTAGACGCGGCTCGGATCGGAACCCGCCGCAACGAGTCGGTCCAGCGGAGGTAGCCGACGAAGCCGACCGTCGCGACGCTCGCCATGGCGACGATTCCGGGCAGGGTCGGCGTTCCGGCCGCGAGCCCCATCGAGATGAAGATCGGTTCGATCCCGATACAGGCGGCGGCGACGACCGGAACGACGAGCGCCGCGCCGGTCTCTCGGAGCGACTGTTCGGGCCCCGTCGCGGCCGCCGTCTCCCACGAGACGACGGCGATGCCGCCGACGATCAGCACGATGCCGGCGAGGTGGACGGCCGTCAGCCGCTCCTCGAGAAAGAGCACGGCGAAGACCGTCGCGAAGAACACGTTCGAGGCGATCACGGGCGACGTGAGGTTCGCACCGATCTCCTGAATGCTCTTGAACGTCAGCAAGCGGGCGACGAACATGCCGGCGAGCCCGGCCGCGCCGAAGGCCGCGAACGAGTACGGCGTGAACAGATCGAGATACGGCGGCGAGTACAGCACCAGCACGGGCGGCGTGAGCAGCGCCACGTTACAGGCCAGGACGACGAGCACTCCGTCGGTGACCTCGCCGGTCTCCGTGCCGAGCCGTGCGAAGAGGAACTGCCCCGCAAAGCCCGCGGCGGCGACGCTCGCCAACAGCACGCCGAGCAGCGAGTCCGACACCTCGAGGACCATACCCCCGCTTTCGCTCGCGGCTGGATAACCGCTCTGAAACGCTCGAGGGAGCGGACGAAGAGTCGCCGCGGATCGTCCTCGCTCGTTCGCGCCGGAGCAGTCGGCGGCGTTCCGACGAAAACGACGGTGACGACGGAATGGGAAGCCGTAGTGACGTCTCGAGAGCCCCCGCGTGATCGCTATCGACAGCCTCTTTCGCTCGCCCCCGCCATATCCGGTATGACCGACTACTTCGAAGTCCACGAGCGCGACGGGGCCGCTCGCGTGGGCGAACTCCGTCTCGAGTCGCCCGTGACGACCCCCGCGCTCGTCGACGACGTCCTCGAGGACGCGGGGTCGCTCTGGAGCGCCGATCGGGCGGTTCCCGAGGGCGACGAGTCGACGCTTACCGTCCTCCCCCACCGGGCGTTCCCCGGCGGCACCGCCGCTGAAGTTCAGGACTCCTTCGCCGTCGACTCTCCCGACGTCGACTACCCGAGCGTCGCGGTCGCCTCGAGCGAGAGCGCCACGGACCAGGGAACGGACGCCTACGCCGTCTCCGACGTCCAGTCGATCACGGGCCACGGCGCGGCGCTCGTCGAGGCCGTCGTCTCCGTTCGCGAGACGATTCCGGCCGACACCGCGCTGTACTTCTCCGGCGTCGCCACGCCGCGCAACGTCGCCCTGCTGGCCTATGCCGGCGTCGACCTCTTCGACGAGACCGCGGCCGTCGTGAGAGGCACCGAGGGCCGATATCTGACGACCGACGAGGCGTACTTCCTCGAGGACCTCGAGGAACTCCCCTGCGCCTGTCCGGCCTGCCAGAAACCCCGCGAGGAGTTCACCCGCGAGGACTGCGCGGACCACAACGCCAACGCGCTGCGAGCCGAACTCGGCATCGTCCGCCGCCGAATTCGGGACGGTCGCCTCCGGGATTACGTCGAGGGCCAGGCCCGCCAGGACCAGTGGCTCACCGCCGCGATGCGCGAACTCGACGCGCAGTGGGGGTATCTCGAGGAACGGACGCCCATCCTCCGAGACGCCCAGATCGACGCCGCGACGTCGGACACGCTCCGCCGGGTCGAGATCCAGCGCTACGCGGACCGTGTCACCTCGCGGTACCGGAACCGGTTCAAGAATCCCCTCGTGCTGGTTCCCTGTTCGGCTGCCAAACCCTACAGCGAGTCCCAGAGCCACCGCCAGTTCCACGACGCCATCCAGTGGCGCGGCCACCTCGTCTCGATGACGAGTCCGATCGGCGTCGTTCCGCAGGAACTCGAGACGACCTACCCGGCCCAGCACTACGACACCGTCGTCACGGGCCGCTGGTCCGAGGACGAGAAACGATTCGTGAGCGACGTCCTGCAGCGGTATCTCAAGCGTAACGACTACCCCTCCATCGTCGCTCACGTCCCCGACGAGGGCTACCGCGACATCGTCGGTCGCGTCGAAGACGAACTGGGCCTCGACATCACGTACACCGTTCCCGAGGGCGGTCATCCCACCGACGAGGAGTCGCTCGCGAACCTCTCCTCGGCGCTGTCGGGCGAACTAAAGTACTCCAAACGGGAGCGCGAGCACAACACCGTCCGCGCCATCGCGGACTACCTGCTCGGCGACGGGGCGGGCGACGACCTCTTCGAGAACATGCAGACGACGAGTCGCTACCCGAAGATTCAGGTTCGCGACAGCGAGGAGACCCAGCTCGCGACGATGGTCCCCCAGTACGGGACGCTTTCGTTCACCCTCGAGGGGGCGAAACGCTGGGTTGACAGCGACGTGTCGACGAAGCGTGTGGAGATCGACGGCTTCGTGCCCCACGGAAGCGTCCTCGCGCCGGGGATCGTCGACGCCGACGAGGAGATCCGCGTCGGCGACGAGGTCGTCGTCGAGGGTCCGAAGGCGTTCGGCGTCGGCCGCGCGGAGATGTTCGGCCGCGAGATGCGAGAGAGCACGCGCGGCATAGCCGCCGAAATTCGCCACGTCGAGGAGAAGTAGCGAGGACGGCCCGATCAGGAGTCGTCTTTACGACGTCGGTTCCGCTCGGCCCAGGGACGCAGGATCGCGTGGACGGCCTCGTTCATCGGCACGTCGACGCCGGCGTCGGCCGCGTGCCGGACGACCGAGCCGTGCAGCGCGCCGAGCTCCATGGGCTTCCCGTGCGTCAGGTCGTAGTGGAGCGAGGAGTACATCTCCGGGTCCAGTTCGCGCGCGAACGCGAGCCACTCGTCGACGAGCCCGTCCGGGAGGTCGACGCCCGTCGCTCGAGCGACGGCGCAGACCTCCTCGACGAGCCGGCGGTACAGCTCCCACGAGGCGTCGGTCTCCCGGATCTCCCCGACCGGCAGCCGGATCGCGGCGGTCGTCCCCGCCTGCGCGCAGATGAAGGCGAACTTCCGCCACAGTTCGACGCGGACGTCGTCGGCCAGCACCGCGTCGATCCCGTCGCTCGCCGAGAGCGCGTCGTCGAGCGCCTCGATCCGGTCCGTTCGCCGGCCGTCGAGTTCGCCGTAGACGAATCGCGCCGGGCCGCCGGTGTGCTCGACGACGCCCGGCGCGCCGATCGTCGAGAAGATGTAGGCCACGCCGCCGACGACGTGCGCCTCGCCGATCTCGTTGGCGAGCCACCGCTCGTTGTCGACGCCGTTCTGGAACGAGACGACGGCCGTCTCGTCGCCGAGCAGCGGCTCGAGATCGGCCGCGGCGTCCCGCGTATCGGTCGACTTCACGCAGAACAGGACGGCGTCGCACGGACCGATCTCGGCCGGGTCGTCGGTCGCGGGTAGTTCGACCGTCGCGTCGCCGGCGATACTCTCGAGTCGCAGTCCCTCGGACCGGAGGGCCTCGAGGTGGGTTCCCCGCGCGACGAGGTGGACCTCGTGGCCCGCGTCCGCGAGGCGAGCGCCGAGGTAGCCGCCGACGCCGCCGGCACCGAACACAGCGAACTTCATACCGGCCGTACGGCCGGCTCGGTGAAAGCGATTCCGAGGTCGCGCTCGTGCGGTCGGGCCGCCCCATTCGATCCCGCTCACCGACCCGGACACGCCTTGAGCAGGTGTTCGCGGTAGACGGCCGCGGGAACGGTCTCGCCGCAGAGTTCGCACTCGCGCTCCTCGCGTCGGCTGGCCCCGGACCGTCCCCCGTTAGCGTCGGTCACGCGGTCCCGTTCTCGCTCGAGCGTCCTCGAGCTTTCGGAGACGGGGCGAACGAGCGGCTGCCGAGGCCGCGACTTCGCATTTCGTATCGCACTATTCGATGTGTCTTATATAACGGTCGCATTCGTACACCCCGCGGACGCTCGATCGATTCGCTCAGTACAGGTGAACGATGTAACGCTGTGGATTGAAATATTCTCAGTCTCTGCCAGGAACGGCGTGCTGAATACAGAGGGGAAGTTCAGCGGGGTTCGGGAAACAGTGTCCCTCGATCAATAGGGAGGATCAATGTTCGGGATTTGGTAACGAAATCACCGGAATAGGCGGGTTCGTAACAAGATTCGTTGTAATATCACCGGCAAGGAGTCGCTTGATCCGGCTTCCACCACGAGCGCGGAAGGCAATCGCATCCGCCCCAACCTCGTCGGCGGTCGAGAAAAAGGTGGGAACAATTTCTGTCCCAAAGACTGTCCGTGTATCGACTGCAACGGTGCTACTGAGTGAGGAATCAACGATAGCAAGGAACTCAGCCGCGTCTTCGCGGCGTTTTTCTAACGGAGCTTTATCTGGCGCTCCACCCGCCTTTTCGATTACGTGAACGGCAGTGACGCGTTCGATATCATCCAGATACGGCTGAAGCGCAGCACATGTCACCTGAGCGTCTTCCTCCGTCGCGACTGGGATCAGGATGTGTGGAAAATGGGCCATGGATATTCCGAATTCAGAATTCATGACTAAAAGTGTTTTTTGAATCAGTTGCCACATATCGATATATCCCGGTGATTTATTGTGCGCTCTTTCTAACTGTGTGTAATGACAACTCGGGGCATACTTCGGCCAGATTCTTTCGATCAGATCCTCTACGTGGTTCTCATCTGGGTTGTTCTCCTTTTCGTTTCTAATATTATTTTTGATAGGCCGGTAATCAGATTAGAAATTGTTATTGGAACAGGAATCGTACTGGTCTGGGTCATCTGGGGAGTTTACTACCGCCTTGACCAGATTCGAGAAGAGCGGTTCAATCGGGACCGGTAATCCTCACCACTTTTTGTATGAACTGACCGTAGCAGAATATCGTTGGCCTGTACTGGCTGGTCACCGACTACCGAGATTGATCCTCGTCTCGTAGTGCATTCGCGCTATCCATCTTGCACGGTTTGACCCGACCTATTCAGAAGTTGGTAGAAATAGCGTGCAACATTTAGAGAATGTATGCAGCACTCTGAACCACCCCAAAGAGGACCTGCGAATTGAGCGGTGGAGACTCCCTTGGAGATTAAAGGAGTTTAATAGCATTGTGATCATGAGGTGGCGACCGTTCGCTCAAATTCCTGAATCGCCTCGTCACTTCCCGCCACAAACACCTCGTCATCGGGCTTAATGACGGTACGTCCCTCTGTATAGACAGTCTCGTCTCGCGAGATACCGATTGTGGTCCAACCGCGCTCGGTGTCGCGACGAGCCTCAGCTAATGTCTCGCCGGCGAACGGAGCCGCGTCGGCTCGAACGATGCGGATCTGACTCGCTGGATCCATGACACGTTCACCGTGGACCTCAGCCGCGACCAGTCGAGCGGACACTCGCTGGATAGAAAGGACGTAGTCAGCACCCGCTCTGAACGCCTGCCTTGTCTTCTCTCCATCGGTCACGCGTGCGAGTATTTCCACCTCGCTGGAAAGCGAGCGGGCGACGGCGATGGTCATCAATGCGGTCGAATCATCGTCGACGGTGACGATCAGTACCGAGGCATCGTCGATGCCGGCTTCGTGGAGTGTTTCGGGTTCAGTAACATCGCCGACAATGTCGGGATTACGCCTCTCCGATTGGTCAACGGTCGTCACCGAGACGTCTGTCGGGAGCACCTCAACGGCTGCGGTCCCGCCCTCACCGACCCCGGCGACGACGACTTTTGATGGGGTGGTGATATGCCGCGATTGGACGCCACCGATCTCGGTCGTTATCTCATCGATCTCGTTCTCTGGTCCAGCGACAGCCAGAACGGTGTTCGGCGTGAGTTCGTCGTCGGGGGATGGCGGCAGCCGCAGCTCACCGTCAAACCACCCGGCAACCAGCGTCAGATTCGGATGATTCGCGATCGGCGAGTCCCGCACCCGAACACCATGGAGCGGACTATCCCGCCGGACGAGTATCTCACGGATACCGATCTTGTCGTCTTTGGACCGTTCGTCGACTGCGACAGGTGTCGTCGCTTTCTCCGCCAGTCGCCGGCCGATCAGCGCGTGTGGAGCGACGCTGCGGTCGACGCCGATTTCCGCGAGCGCCGCTTTATGGCGCGTCGATTCGATGAAACTGATCACCCGCAGGTCCTCGTTGGCCTCCAACGCGGTCAGGACGATGCTCGCGGTTTTGTCGCCAGCGTCGGTGATGAGTAGCGACGCACGCTCGATCGTCGCACGATCGAGGTCGGCCCGATCCTCCGGATTGCCATTGATAGCTTGATACCCGTCATCCGAAAGACGCTTTGCCTCTTCCATGTCGGATTCGATAAGGACGTAATCGATATCGAGTTTCTCGAGTTCGTCAAGTAGTATATCGGTGTCGCGTTGATACTCCGCGATAACGACGTGGTTGGCCTTGCTCGTGAGACGGCCGGCGAGGTTCAGCGGCGTTTGTTCGAATAGCGGGATGACCAAGACTCGCAACGCGACGAATCCGATGACGATGCCGGTCAACTGGATCGTCACCATCAGGACGTTCATCATTGGCGTCGCCCATGGTGAATCCGCACCGAACCCGGTCGTCGTCATCGTCTCGACCACCGTTTGGAACGACCGAAAGATAGACTGAGGGCGATTTTCGAGCGCTTGCATCCCCCAGTTGTAGACGAGTGTGTAGAAGAGAACGACCACACCGAGACTGACCACGAAGATCACTAACAGTTGCTGACGTTGCGTAAGGTCTCGGGGGTGCAGTCCCTCGATGTCCCGGAGTTCGCGCATTCGATGACTTCCCGTTGTCGGCAATAGGTCCTCTGATCGATTAAACAATTGGTCGGCCGTTGCTTGGATGCACCGGGAAGAAGCAACTGCATCGATAGTGATCGATCCTTCGCTCAGGTTGGTGAACGATTGATGAACGCCCTGTACTGAGCAATCAACCACCCCACGGTCATCAGCCTCTGGCTCGTGCTGCATTTGCGCCCTGTATTCAACACGACTCGCCAGACATTACCTAAAACTGGTAGGAACCTTAGTGGTCAGTTCGCATGCGTATCTATCGAAGAACAGCGTCACTCGGGACTGTCGCCTCTAATTGCCGGAGTCGGTTAGCGTTCTGTAATCCCATCCAGTAGTGTTTCAAGTTCAGTGTGACCGTTATACCGGACCATGTTGCTCCTCGCGTCGTAATCAACGACACCGGCATCTGCTAGTCGGGGAAGTGCTGAGTGATGTAACTGACGGACCATCCTTTCCGAATCTCCGTGGTATTGCTCGCTAATTTCGTCTGCGAGGTCGCTAACCGAACTGACGTCCGCCGTCGAATCTCGGAAATAAGAGAGGATAGCGCGGCGGTGGTGATTGGCAAGCAGGAGTAGAAGATTGTCGATCTTACGGGGACACGGTTGCTGTTGTGTCATTATTTTGGTTCACCTGTGATCGTGTGATCACAACTTGGGGCGGTCTTTCGAGTTCGGCGAGGAACCTGACGGCGTGTGGGTTCCGAGGGAGGCCCAACCTTGACCGACCTCTCTGATCGATCTCTCCCACGTGGTGATGGGTCCAACTCGCCCTTAACTCTGTTGTGAACGAATGAATACTTATTCGACTTTTCACAGTAATAGACGCTGAAATTGTGCCTTCCGGATTCGAAGATGTGGTTTTTCCAAATCTACGCCCGAGATACTGTGGAAAATCGACTTGCCATCACGAATCATTCATTTGGCGATTCGTCGTCCCCGTTATCGCTGTGCGCGTTCCCTTCCCCTGCCCCTTGCAGGAAGAAGTGATTGACCGGCTGAACGTGTCGCCGCCTCATCATCTCCGAACTATCGATCTCGAGGCCGAGGTCGTGGATGGCATCGGTGATTCTGGTAACGTCGGTCGTGCTCGTCCCAACGACATCGACGTGAAGGTTGCGTCTGCCAGTGAGCATCTCGCGGACGTCGATGATGCCTTGGATTGCCCGGACCTTCTCCGAGAGAGAGGAAAGTTCGGTTGGGGACGCAGTGATGACGAACGTCATTTGCAACGGGAGGTTGGCCGCTTCGTAGTCGATTTCCGGATGGTATCCGTTGATGATGCCGTCCGCTTCGAGCAGGTCGATGCGGTTGCGAACGGTACTGGCCGAGACGCCAGCCGTATCGGCAATTTCCTCTGCTGTCGTATTACGGGCATCTCTCTGAAGCAAATAGAGGATGCTCCGATCCACATCGTCTAAGTCGCGACCCATACGACGAGTTACGTTGCGAAGGCTACTAACCTAGTTGCACACCGCGCTGGTACTTCTGATGCGTTACGTTCTCAGAACAGCATTGAGGTCTCTCTGCTGATGGATTGTACCGTTCGATCTCACTCTGTCCGGAGGAATTAGCCGCTCAGGGCGCGCACGAACTGACCGTGTTCATACTGCCTGCTTCGTCAGGACGGGGTGTCCTCTTGGTGCCACCGCTGCACGTGTTCGGCGTGGGTATCGAGGTAGGCGTCGGCTTTGAAATGAGCGTCGTAGTAATCCGTCTCGATGTGGTGTGCTTGGACACAGCCTGGAAGAACCATCGACGGGATCGTCCCGGGGAACTTCCCGTGCTTGTCGTACACATACTGGGCAATTTCGCTCAAACACTCCACCATCTCGTCGTCGTAGGGATGGATGGATTCCTTCACCGCCTCGCTATCCTTCCACGGGCCAGAGGTCTCCGGATCGTAGGCACCACCGGGACCGAACTTCCGCTCCACCAGTTCCTCGACCGCCGCTCGCATGTCCGGGTAATACGGTGGACACAATCCCTCGTACCGATCGTCGAGGCCGATCGGATTCGGGAGGGTCCACTCCTCGTTTTCGACGAACCGGAACCCGAGGCCGTCAATATCGTCCGCCGTTGGGGCACCGAAGAGACTCAGCTCATTAATCCCGGCAAAGTACAACCCGCCGAGCCCCATCGCCTGCATCGTGAGCACGATGTTGTGCGCCATGAAGGCTACCTCGGCACAGTTCTGCTCGTACGTGGCTCGCTCGAGGAGGGACAGCGGGAACGCCTTCTCCCGGTTCAATAAGCCCGACTCGATATACGGATCGAGATCGCCGGCCGGATCACCGGTTTCGTCATCCACGATCAGATAGCCGTTTTCGACGAACAGACACAGGAGAGCCAACATCTCCTCGCTAGCATCGCCCACGGGCATAAACAGCGTCGAGCCCGGCGTGTTCGTCCACCAGTGATTGGGCTCGAGAATGTGTCCGGGTTCGGAGGGGACGTCCAATCGAGAATCGGAGAGTTTCTCGGTGTGGGCCTGGCACACAGCGATGATTCGTTCGGCGTCGTCTTCCAAATGGGTTGCTTCACGAAGCTGGCTCGGTTCCACATCTCGCGTGTTCGTCAGGTACGTTCCAGTGTCATCCGTGTAAAACAGAACTGGCGTTCCGATCCCGGCCGCCGTCGGTGCGGTCCGTCCGGTCAACCGGACTGCGAAGTCCGCGTGTCGGTCGGGCCGATTCGGCCCGAACGGGATGCCGTAGTGCAATCCGGAAACACCCGTTCCCGCGGCGGTGAGGACTGATTGTTCGAGGTCCGTTAACGGATACGGCTCGGTGTCGGATTCGAACGCCAACGGTCCAGATGGAAGTTCCATGCCGAGGCCGAACCGACGAGATCGACGACCAAAAATGGCCCCGAGCAGTGGATATTCGAACAGTTCGGTAAGTGCTTGTGTGGTTTCAGGCATGTTGACGCTCCGGTGAGTTACCGTACTCCGATTGTGGTGAGCGCACTCGCGTGTCCGGCGATGTTACGTTTTCCATCGGCTGGGTTACTCTCGTCCTACTATGTGTACTAGTCACATAACGTTACCCCGTGAAACATCTGCAGAAGCTGCACAGCGGCTCTACGTGCGACGGTTCCTGATGAGCATACAGGTGCTCAGTTCGCACGCAGAGCGAACGACTCCTTCAGCCCTCGATCGATCGAACGAGATTCGAGCGTCGAGACGAACCGATCGAGAACCCTGAAGACCGACCGGAAAACGACCGACTCGAGCCGCCGAACGAATACCTCGAGGACGACGGGCTACTCCCCGAGCACCGAATCGAAGAACTTCCGTTCGGCCGTCCGGAGGTGCTGGTTGAAGGTTGCGGGCGCGATGCCGAGCCGTTCCGAGATCTCCTCGCCGGTACTCTCGCGGGGCCAGTCGAAGTAGCCCGCGAAGTAGGCCGTCTCGAGGGCGGCGCGTTGCTTTTCGGTGAGGTCGTCCTCGAGCACCGAGTTCGATCCCGACTCGCTGCGTTCGCTGCGCTCGCTGGTGCGCTGGGCGAGGTAGGTGACGTCGTCGCGCTGTTCTTTGATGAGTTCGATCATCTGTCGGGTGTCCCGGCCGCGCGAGAGTTCGACGACGAAGCGGAACTCGCCGTCGTCGATCGTCGCGGACTGCACCCGGCCCCCGTGGGTCGCGATCGTCTCGAACAGCGAGACGGCGGCCGGTGCCACGAGTTCGAACTGGAACTCGTCGCGCCTGACGGCGAGGAAGCGGACGTCGCTGAATCCCTCGGTCTCCGCGACCGTCTCCGCGAACGTCTCCTGATCGATGCCGCGGGCCGAGCCGTAGGCGAGCAGCGTCTCGTCGCCTCTGATCAGCTGTTCGAGTTCGACGGTACACTCCTCGGTCGTCGAGAGCTGGATCAGCGGTTTCGCCAACTCTTCGACGCGGAACTCGAGTTCGATGACGGCGTCGCTGACGAGGGCGTCCTTGCGCTCGATCGCCGTGATCGCGTGGGCGACGACGTCGCCGATCCGGGCGAGGATCGTCGTCTCCGGCCCTTCGAACGCGCGAGGTGACGACGAGTAGACGTTCAAGACGCCGTAGACGAGGTCCTCGTGGGTGATCGGGATCGCCGCGGAGGACTGGTAGCCGCGTTCGAGCGCCGCCTCGCGCCACGGCTCGAACGAGGGATCGTCCGGCACGTTGTTCGCGACCTGGACCGAGCCGGTTCGGATGGCCATTCCGGCCGGCCCCTGCCCGGTTTCGTCGTCTTCGTCGACGCTGACCTCGATCGAATCGAGGTAGCCGTCTTCGACGCCGGCCGCCGCCTTCGGCACCACCTCGTCGCTGCCCGGGTTGACGCCGCCGATCCACGCGAACCGATAGGCGTCGGATTCGGCGAGGCGATCACAGACGCGCTGTTCCAAGTCCGCTCGGGTCTCGGTCGTGATCACCGCGTGCGTGATATCGTGGCCGATCCGGTTGAGTCGGTTGAGCGCCTCCAGTTGCTCGCGCTGGCGCTGGCGCTCGCGTTCCTGTCGGGCCCGCTCGATCGCGTGGTGGATCGTCCGGACGAGCAGCTCGCTGGTCACCTCGTCTTTGACGAGGAAGTCCTGTGCGCCGCGCTGGATCGCCTGCACGCCGACTTGCTGGTCGCGAACGCCCGTCAGGACGACGATCGGCGTCTCGCCGCTCGCTTCGTGGACCGTCTCGAGCGTCTGCAGCCCCTCGCTGTCGGGAAGGTTCAGATCGAGCAACACGACGTCGACGGCCATCGCGTCGAGGCTCTCGAGTCCCTCCTCGAGTCGGGTCTCGCGGGTGATCTCCGGGGTTCGTCCCGCTGACTCGTCGGGGCTGACGCGCTGTGCGAGTTCCTCGGTGCCCCGCAGCATCTCCTGAATCAGACGCGCGTCGCCGGGATTGTCCTCGATCAGGAGAATCTCCAGCGTCTCGGTCTCGGCGTCGGATTCGGTCTGCGTGTTCGTCTCGCTCATGCCTGATCACCCTCCGGCGGCAATCGAACGACCGAGAACCAGAACTTCTCGAAGGCGCGAACGGTCTCGATGAAGTCGTCCGGATCGACCGGCTTCGTGAGGTAGGCGTTGGCGTGGAGTTCGTAGGATCTGACGACGTCCTCTTCGGCCCGGGAACTCGTCAGGACGATCACCGGAATCGATCGCAGCTCCGAATCCCCTTTGAGTTCCTCGAGGACCTCTTCGCCGTCCTTTCGGGGCAGGTTGAGGTCCAGCAGGATGAGATCCGGCCGCGGGGCGTCGGCGTACTCGCCGCGCCGGTAGAGGAACTCGAGCGCCTCGTTCCCGTCGGTGACGACGTGGAGATCGTTCTCGATACGGCCCTGCTTGAACGCCTCTTCGGTCAGTCGAACGTCCCCCGGGTTGTCCTCGACCAGGAGGATCTGTGCTGGCTCCGGCTTGAATGGTTTCGAATTACTCATTGCTGGTAGATGTGCCCGTAGATTCAGTCGTCGCGTCGGGTTCCGGCGGCGCCGGAAGCGTCACGGTAAACGTCGCCCCCTCGTCCGGCGTCGAGGCGACGCGGATGTCGCCGTCGTGTCGCTCGACGATCCGCTGACAGAGCGCGAGTCCGATCCCGGTTCCAGCGTACTCCTCGACGCTGTGAAGCCGGTCGAACACCTGAAAGATGCGATCCGTATCGGCCGGATCGATCCCAATCCCCCGATCGCGAACTGAAATACGCCACTCTTGCCCGTCCTTCTCGGCGAACACAGATATACGTGGGGCCTCGTCGCCGGAATATGTGATCGCGTTATCCAGTAGGTTCTGAAACACCTGTCGAAGCTGTCCCGGATCGCCGTACACCCGCGGGAGCGACTCGACGGTGATGTCGGCGTCGGTCTCCTCGATTCGCACCTCGAGATCGGTCAACACGTCGGCGAGAACGGCCTCGCAGTCCACGGTCTCGAAGGGATCGCCCTGCGTGTCGACTCGCGAATAGGCGAGCAGGCCGTCGATCATCTCCTGCATCCGCCTCGCGCCGTCGACCGCGTACGCGATGAACTCCCGGCCGTCGTCGTCGAGGTCGTCGGCGTACCGCTGCTCGACGAGCGTCAGATAGCTCGCGACCATCCGCAGCGGCTCCTGGAGGTCGTGGCTCGCCGCGTAGGCGAACTGCTCCAATCGTTCGTTCGACGACTCGAGTTCGCCCACGAGCTCCTCGAGTCTGTACTGGTCCGCCCGTCGGTCGGAGATATCGCGGCCGATCCCGGTCAGGACGAGTGTGCCGGAGGGGTCCTCGAGCGTGCTCGCGACGAACTCGTAGGGGATCGATTCGCCGTCTTTGGTCACGACGTCGGCTTCGACGCGAGCGTGACCCGTCTCGAAGACCTCCTCGATCGCGTCGCCGATCCGGCCACGATCCTCGCCCTCGAAGAAGTCCAGCGGCGTCATCGAGTCGAGTTCGTCGTCCGAGTAGCCCGTCACGGCACACACCGTCCGGTTCCAGCGCTGGAACGAGCCGTCCGTATTCAGGACGTAGAACACGTCGTCGATCGCGTCCAAGATATCGTCGGTGTACTCCTTGAACCGCTCGAGGCGGGCCTCGCGCTCGCGGAGTTGCCGTTCCTGTTCGTTGCGTTCGGTGACGTCCTGTACCATGACCATCCCGGCGAACACCTCGCCGCGGTCGTCCTCGATCGGCACCCCGTGGGCGAGCCACTCGCGGCCGTGGATTCGGTACTCGAAGGTGGTTCGCTCGCCCGACAGCGCGGCCTCGAAGTTCGACTCGAACGCGTCCAGCGTCTCGCCCTCGTAGCGCTCGTACACCGTCTGCCCCACGATCTCGTCGATCGGGATGTCGATCTCCTCGAGGATTTGCCCGCCGACGAGCGCGTACCGGAGGTCCTCGTCGAACAGCGCCACGATCCCGTTGGGGAACTGTTCGACCAGCGTCCGGTAGCGCCGTTCGCTCTCCTCGAGTTCGCGCTGGTGGTGCTGGCGCTCGAGTTCGTAGCTGAGCCACTGGGTGAGCAGTTCGACGAAGCTCCGTTCGGCGGGCGTAAACGAGGTCGAACGGGGGGCGTCGTCGGCGAAACACAGCGTGCCGTAGAGGTCGCCGTCGACGCGGAGTTGCCCGCCGAGGTAGCTGTCGAACTCCCACTTCTCGTAGGCGTGGTCGTCGGCCCACCCCTCGACGGGCGCGTTGGTGAGCACGAGCAACTCGTCGGAGTCGATCGTCCGCCGACAGTAGGTGTCCGACAGCTGTGACGTCGATCCCGGCTGTAACCGGTCGTCGTCGCCGCTCGAGTGAACGACCTCGAACCGGTCGTTGGTCTCGTCGATATCGGCCACGAATCCGACCTCGAGGCCCAGTCGTTCGCGGCCGAGGTCGAGCAGTTCCCGCGTCTTCTCGTCGAAACTCAGCTCGCGATCCGCCGTGATCGCGTACAGCCGCTGGAGCGTTCGATTGTTCGCGTGCAGTTCGCGTTGCGTCGCCTTGCGGTCGCTGACGTCCCGAAAGTAGATCGACAGCCCCGTCTCGGAGGGGTAGGCGTTGACCTCGAACCAGGTCTCGAGCGGCGCGAAGTACTCCTCGAACGAGACCGGGTCCTGTTCGGTCATCGCCCGTCGGTACTCCCGTTCGAACGTCGAGTCGACGGTCGCGGGGAACGCTTCCCAGAGGGTCGAACCCAGCAACTCCCCGTCCTCGCGGTCGATCAGTTCCCGCGCTCGATCGTTGACGTAGGTGAACTCCCACTCGGTGTCGAGGCCGATGAACGCGTCCGTGATCCGATCGATCGTCGTCTCGAGTTCGGTCTCGAGACTCCGACGCGTCCGCAGGTTCTCGATCGCGGACGTGACGACGTCCGCGACGTTCCGGACGAACGTGACCTCGTGGTCGGCGAACTCGCGTCGCTCCGTCGTGTACACGCCGAGGACTCCCCACGGTTCGTCGTCAGTGATACCGACGCTAACGGCGCTCGTGACGTCGTGAGCGACGAGCAGCGTCGGCGTCGAACCCTGCTCGTTCGTCTCGATATCGGCCGCGACGACCGGCTCGTCGGTCTCGAGTGTCCGTCCCACCGGGACGGTCGCGTCGGCGGGAACGGTCGCCGAGCCGACGACGCCGTCCCGCCAGCCGACGCCCTGTCGGAGCGCGACTCCGTCGCCACCGGGGAGCACCTCGAAAATCGCGCAGTAGTCCGCTCCGAGCGTCTCCCGCACGGCGGCGGCAGCGTCTGTCAGCAACTGGTCGATATCGGACGACTCGAGCGCCCGTCGTCCGAGTTCGGCGACGACCTCCTGTTGCCGGATCCGCGATCGAAGCTGCCCTGTCGGCGGGTCGGAGGTTGCCATAATCGATTGCTATTCACAAGTCGGCTGGCGAGTATAAAGGTGGTGTTCGAAGTCACCAGCCGAACTCGCTGCCACGGGTAACGAACGGTCTCGAGCGTCGGGGGCGGGAGCGACGGCCGTCACTCCGTGAACGCCGACAGTCGCGTCGGTCGACCGTCGGAGAGGTGGCGCCGAATCCGCGAACGGTCCCACCCGAGCGGCGAGAGGACGCTTTCGCAGGCCCGGACGAGTTGCGTCGCGTAGTAGTCGGCATCGTACGCTCCCCCCTCGAACGCGGACGTCCCAGCCTCGAACGGGAGTCGAACGCGCTCGGGACCGCGGGCATCGTCGTCCGCGACGACGTATCGGATCGACTGACCGGGCTGGCGATCGATTCCGTGCTGCTCGTACCGCTCGAGCGCCGCTACGGTCCGCGTTCGGTTCCGGTAGGCTGACAGCGGCTTCGAGACCCGGATCGTGATCTCGAGGTCGCTCGGATCGATCTCACCTCGCCGGAGGGAGCCGAGTCGGCGCTCGAGAACGTCACAGACGGCTTCGGGCTCGCGCTCGCGGTCGAGCACCTCGACGAACGCCCGCTGGCTCTCGGCGACGAACGCCGGGGTACTCCGCTGGCGCACCTCGATGCCACGGAACTTGTACGCGCCGGAGTCGCGCTTGCCGAAGTACTTCGTGAGCGCGCCCGCCGGTCCGGAATCGAGCGCGCCCGCTGCCGTCGGATCGGCCGTCCCGGCCGCCGCACTCGCGTCCGTCCCGCTCCCGATCGACTCGCGCAACGGGACGAAACAGACCCACTCGTAGCTGCCGTCGTGCTCGAGCGGGATACCGACCCGCTCGGAGACGTCGGCGATCACTCGCTCGAGCGGGTCCGGATCGACGCCGTCGCGCGGCGTCACCCAGAGGCTGTCGACGATGCCGTGGACGATCCGCCAGCCCGCGTCCTCGAGTCGACGTTTCGCCGTCAGCGCGACGTCGCGGGCGTAGGCGTTGATGGCCTCGTGGCACTCGATCCGGCCGTACTTGGCGTTCCGGTAGCCCTGGTAGCCGAAACAGGAGACGAGCACCCACTTGATCGCACCCGACTCGGCCCGGAGCCGACTCGCGTCCGGTTCGGCGGGGTCGTCGGCGAGTCGGTCCTTGATCGCCGCTCGATCCGCGAGCAGGGGCTCGAGGACGGACGGGAGAAACGCGGTGTCAGTGGGAGTCTCCGAAGGGGTGTGCTCGCAGATTTCGTAGCCGAGTTCCGGCACGCGGTGGCTATCGCGGGTGAGATCGCCCGCGTCGTGTGCGCAGTCGACCGTCTCCGGGCTGACGTCGTACTCGCAGATGATCCGCGGATACAGCGACGCGAAGTCGATCTCGTGGACGTTCTCGTGAAAGCCGACCGCCGGTGCGAAGGTGAAGCCGCCGCGGTCGGCCGCGTGCAGCGTCGAGGCGTCGGAAAAGCGCTCCGGCTCCCATTTGCTCCGCGGCGCGAGGACGTCCCACTCGCGGCGAGCGATCCGGATCTGGCGCGAGGTCAACAGCGTGCCGATGCTCCCCCAGGCGGCTTCCTGCAGGGGGCGGCCCGTCCGTCGGACCATGTACTCGAGCCCCGCCAGCCCCGACTGATTCCAGAGGAAGCTGTTCGAGGCGTCGACGATCGCTCGACCCGGGACCCGATACCGCGCCGGCGAGTGACCGACCCGTCCGTAGCTCTCGTAGGTGTTCTCGCCGGCCAACTGCGTCCAGCCGGGCAGGCGGCCGAGGTGGAACGCGTCGTCCGCGAGTCCCAGTGCCGCCGCCCGTTCGGAGAGCAGCGGAATCAGGTCGCCGTGGCTCACGACGAGCACGTCCGGGTCCGTGCGCTCGAGGCGGGTTCGGAGCGTCTCGAGCACCGATCGCGGATCACCGCTCTCGTCGCCAGTGACGGGCTCTCCCTCGAATCGAAGCGCGGAGACGTCGCCGTCGGCCAGCGCGTGATCCTCGAGTTCGAGTCGCAACGTCCGTAACTCCTGCGTCGGCGCGGGATCGATCCCTCGGTCGAGACAGTATCGAAAACCGGGCTCGAGGTCCGCGTCGAACAGCCGAAACGTGCCCGGCGCGTGGGTGCCGGACTCGTGGACGCCGCGGATCTCGCGGGCGAGTTGGCGAACGTCGTCGATGCGCTCGCAGTCGACCCGCAGCAACTCGCTTCGCTCGCCGACGTGGGCCTCGTGGAGGTCCGTCGCCCACCGCTCGAATCGCGTGTTCACGACCTTGGGGTCGGCCTCGAGGCGCGCCCGCAGATCCGCGAGCGCGTCGTCGGGTCCCGAGACGAACAGCGAGGGCGCGTAGTCCTCGACGAGCGTCGGCTCGGCACCCGAATCGGTCAGTCTCCACTCCCGGACGGCACCGTCCTCGAACTCGAACGTGTACGGATCCGCTCGGCTCATTCGGGGTCGTCACCTCCGTCCGTCGTCCGTCCGTCTCGCGCCTCGGGTGCCGTCCGGTCGTCGCGCCGCTCGCGTTCCTCGAGTTCCGCCCGCAGTCGACGCAACTCGACCTCGTGGGCGAGCGCCAGCGACAGCAACAGCGCCCGCTCGGGATCCGTCGGGTTCGCGTAGCCCGCCGCGTCGGCGAACGTGCGGCCCCGGTCGAACAACCGATCGAAGTCCGTCTGGTACTCCCGACGGAGCGCGCGCCGCATCGGCTCCCACTCGGACTCGAGGCCCCGCAGCGCGTCCCGGTAGGTCGGGTTCGTTCGCCCCATCAGGGCGTCACCTCGAGGAGTCCTCGGTCGTGGGCCTCGACGACGGACTGCACGTCCGCCGCGGAGCCGTAGAAGTCGACCCAGTACGGAATCGTCGTCTGCCAGTAGGTCTCGTGCCAGTAGCCTGCCGTCTCGTCGATCGAGGCGCCGGTTCCGTCCTCGCGTTCGGTGGCCTCGCCGTCAGAGCGCTCGAGTCGGAGTCCTTCGCGCGTGCGAACGCACTCGATAGCCGCGTCTGCGTACTCCGCGACCGTCGCGGCGCGGTCGTCGTCGGCGCTCGTCGCTACTACCGGGCAGTCGAGCACGCGGCCGAGTTCGGCGAGCGTCTCGAGTGAGGCCGCGAGCAGGTCCTCGCGCTCCCAGTCGGGCAGGTCGGCGTCGTGATACGGACTGGCGACGTTCGGTGCGACGATCAGTTCCGCGTCCGGCCCCGCCCGGCGCGTGACTCGCCGGACCAGCGAGTGGTGCTGGTAGGCCGTAAACGCCCGCGCGATCCGCAGGGGCTCGAGCGCTCGGTCGCTCGAAACGCAGTCGTAGAGCGCGTGCGTCGCGGCCGCGTTTCGGGCGTCGATCCAGTACGCCGTGGCGTTCGTCTCGGTCGCGGATTCGGTCAGTCGAGCACCGACGAGTCGGTGGAGGATCGTCGAACGCGGTGACGGCACCTCGAGCAGCGTCAGTCCCGAATCGAACTCGAGTCCGAACGCGGGCGTGTGAGTGTGCATGGATGGAGACTCGAGCGAGAGTCGGATAAGCGCCGGAGCACCGTTTCCGGAATTCCGAAACCGAGTAGGAATCGACTAATAGGCCCGAGAGTACCCGTTTCGAGGGGAATAACGTCGATCGAGGACAATTCCGAATTCCGAAACGGTGGTCGGTTCGGCGACGCTGTGACGGTTTTGTCACTATACTCTTTACCGGTGGCGTGGGCGGTGGGAGTGCCCGCGGAGCGCCGTTCGAAGCCTAACCACCACCATACACTCCGCGGGCGCTGTTCGAGTACAGGATGTTCTCCGTGCGAACTACCCGTTCAACTCGGAGCCAGAGACGTACTCGTCGAGTCCGTTGTAGCAGGAAACGGTAGTGAATTCGAGCGAGTTCACGAAGACCTCGCACGACTTCGAACCGTGGTTCGCTTTTCACTCACCACGGCGTAGCGCGCGCCACCGCACGTGGATCGATCGGTCCAGAGTACCGGTACAGCATCGTTACCGAACGCAGTAGTCGAGATCTCTCACTCGCGGTCGACCGCATCATCGTCGATGATCCGGTAGGTTCGCCCGCGGCGTTCGCCGACCGCCTCGATCAGGTCGTAGTGGACCATCTTCGTCAGGT
Organism: Natronorubrum halobium; assembly: GCF_051351675.1. Lineage (NCBI taxonomy): Archaea > Methanobacteriati > Methanobacteriota > Halobacteria > Halobacteriales > Natrialbaceae > Natronorubrum > Natronorubrum halobium. The sequence goes on along the minus strand of NZ_CP195595.1, from coordinate 1,798,145 downwards.
AGTTTCGCAGCGTTCGGTTCGTCTTCGGGTCGTCAACCCGCCGTTCGTACTCGTCGTAGAGGTCCCCGGGTTCGATCTCGCCGACGTCCGCGACGATATCGTACAGCACCCGCTGGTGTTCGATCAACCCCTCGACGGTCTTGCGCCGAATCGCCGTCCGCGCGTCCGGAATCGCCGCCTCGAGCACGTCGTCGGTCACGCGCTCGCGCCCCTGTTGAGTCGCTCGCCGAGCGGCCGATCGAAGGATACCGATCCCGACCCGGGCGTCCCCCGACGCGGCGTCGGCGATCGTCCGCAACTGCTCGTCGCTGACGACACCCGGCTCGAGGGCCTTGTCCGCCCGTTCCGCGAGGATAGCGGCGAGTTCGTCGGTCCCGTAGCGATCGAACCGGACGCGGGTCCCCGCGCGGAGCCGCGACCGCACCCGGTCGTCGAAGCCCGCGAACAGTTCCTCCTCGCGGTTGGCGATCAACACGAGCGAGACGTGTCCCAGTCGGTGGAGGTCGTACAGCGCGGCGGTCTCCTCCAACTGGTCGACTTCGTCCAGAATGACGACGATCGGCCGGTCGTCAGTCTCGCGTAACCGACCGAACAGTTCGTCCTTCGGCGTCGATCGATGGATGTCGATCGTTCGCCCGACCGCCTCGAGAACGCTGTAGAGGACCCGGAATCGGGTGTACTCCTGCCAACAGTTGACGTAGGCGACTTCGACCGCGGGCTCCTGTTCGCACAACTGGGCGAGCGTGTAGCGGGCGATGCACGTCTTCCCGACGCCCGTCGGTCCGAAACAAAAGGCCGGATCCGCCCGCTGGCCGTGCAGCAGCGGCTCGAGGGATTCCGAGAGGAGGTTCACCTCGTCGTGGCGGTGCACCACCTCGCTGGGCACGAAATCCTCGCGCAGGACCCGGTCGTCGACGATCACAGGCGCTCTGTTCTCCGTCGATCGTTGTAAACGATGGCGTCCCGGTTCCGAAACTTCCGAAAGCAATTCTGTATCGTGGTATGAGATTTATCGGACGGGAGTTAGCCCGATTTGGGCGGGATCGAACTCGGAGCGGGCGATCGGATCGACCACTATCGCCGAGTGACTGCGATCAACGCCTAGAGCGTTGGGAGTAGCGGGACGCCGCCGGGTGGAATCGGGAGAGGAGCCGAACGGCGCACACCGAAGTACTCATGCCGGGTTGCCATCGAGCGACGACTCGTTTCACGGAACGGTACGCGAGTGACCCCGGCGACTCGGGCCAGCGGCGTCGGCAGCCGCCAGGTGTAGACCCGAGAGTCACCACTGCGGGTGTCCCCGATCGGGTGGGTTCGAGAGCCGGCCCTGACATCGCGGTCGTCCAGTTCGGGCGGGTTCCGGAACTATCAGTTCGTAACCCACCGATAGAGTACCCGATAGCCCCCTCGAACCCTTGCTTCGAGGTCCCGAACGGCCACCGCGAAGCCCGGCGCAGGAACTGCTCTGACGGCGGACGACTATAACGAGTTCGAGCCGATCGAACAGCTACCGTGGTGGGCTGTTCCTGGGACCTCCGAGGCTGCTCCTGGCACTTCCGAGCTACGTGCGCGCGCACGCGAGAGCACACACAAGTCCGTCAGTCGCCCCTTCAGAATAGAGTTGCCAACCTGAACGCAGTCGCCACCGGCCGTAGCTCAGAACGAGCGGCGGGATATCTGATTAGTGACTCAGAACGGATACCCGCCACCGCGGACGACGAACCGACGGGACTGCAGGTGCCGGATAGCTGTCCCGATCGAGCATCTCGGTGACGACTCGAGCGTGCCGCGGTTTAGGCGAGATCCCCACCGGAGTCGACCGGACGAAAACTGATTCCGGCGACCTGTTCGTCTTCAGACCGCAAACGGACGGGATCACCCGCGATAAATTGCCCTCTTCCTGCCCCTCGAGAGACACCGCTACCCGGTTTCCAGCGGTCTCGTCGAGTCCCCGCCGTGGGCAGCCCCACTCCGCAGTTGTAAATGGTATAGGGCTATACCAAATGTGCAGAAACTGGTGATCACTAGTTTCACGAGAGATGGGATCAGAGAGAGGCTCTGATGGATAAATCCTTAGACATGCCTCTGTAACTTTGATTCGAAGTACCAGGTCTGGGTTCGAGCGACTGAATACATGCGAGAAGATACGCACAGTAGAAGACAATAATGACCTGTTGAGCAGTCTCAAAGAGATGAGGTCAATCGAGGGCTGATAAGTTCTTTACTAAGGAGTACTCCCGGTGTGACTTCATTTCAAGAGATATTTTCTGAGAGCGTTGATCACTTTGGCTGCGAACTTTTCACAGATATGCCTCCCAATTACAGATGATGTTTGTGGCGGCATGCGAAATATAAGGCGCGTATCTTGCAGATCACCTCATCTTCGAGATCCGTACGACATCTCGATAAGAGCCGCGAGCAGCGTGAGCGGCTTCTGGGGTAGGGACCGCATTGCTCCCTGTCCGACGCAACCGGTGGCCGGTCTTGCGGCACCCCTACTGCGTGGGTAGCGGCCAGTTGATGGCGCTCACACCAGCCCGGCGGACTCCGCGGCCGCCGTATCGATTGGGTCTGTCCCCTCGTCGTCGTCGAAGACACCCTCGTGGTAGAGCGTGACGAACGGTTCGAAGCCATCGGGAAGCACCGAAAACCCCTGCTCGTGAAGCACGACCAGCGCTCGAACGGCGTAGCGACGGCGTTTCGTGTAGTCCAGTGTGGATTTCGATTCCGCCCCGACGGTTTCGACTAGTACCTCGACGAGACCGTCCGGGATGTCGTGCCAGTGTGCCGCCGACGTCTCGATCAACTCCGAGTACCGGAATCGAAGCGGCGGTTCCCAGTCATCGTTTTCGAACGCCGCTTGGACGTGGGCAGCCGACCGATCGGGGTGTGCCTCGACGAGTGCCAAGAAAGTCCGACGGGCGTACCTGTTAGTGATATCTTCGGCCAGAATCTTGGGCACTCCATCGATAGCGTCCGGGTTTTCGTCGGCCACTTCGACGACCAGTTCTCGATAGAAGCGATCGTTGTAGAAGCGAGCGTTGTGGTCCAGATCGCCAGCGACCAATTTCCGATAGCCATCCCTGAGTTGCGATGCTACGAACTTCGGATGTGCCGACGCAAGTAGCACCAGCGGGTCGGTATCCGCACTCGCGGTGGTGTCCCGGGCGATGATCTTCGCGAGCGTTTCGATGGCCGGGTCGAACGACGCGTCGCTTACACGGACCAGCCGCGACAGCGCCACGAGCAGGGACTCATCGGCCGACCATCTGTCTTTCCAGGCGTTCTCGGCCGTAATTCCCGATCGGAAATGTTCGCACACTGGCTGAACTGCCCCGGGAGACGTGAGCGCGACAGCGAGTGCCAGCCGGTCGTATTGGTCCCACCACTTCGGGTACAGGCCCTCCTCAATTGCCGCGAGGACGTCGTCGGCGAACTGGTCCAGTACGATCACATCCCGGTCGTACAACTCGGCGAGCAGAGAGGTGGCTGCTCGCCGTACCGCTTTCCGGTCGTCCTGAAGACGGCTGGTAACCGGTGTCATGTGGTCGATGAGGACCGCTGTGTCGTAGTGTTCGACCCCCTTGCGTAGCGTGTGCAGTGCCGCCCGACGTGGCGATACGGCTGGCTGCTGATAGACTCCGAAACCGTCAACCGGATCCGAAAGCGTCTCAACGAGTGACGCCACCGCCACCTCAGACTCGGGGTGGGCTTCGAGTAGGTCTGCGCCGTGTGTGGAGACGATCTTCCCGACGCGCTTTCGGACGATTGGTGCGGAGTCATGTAACGCGTCGAACAGTCGGGACGCGAGTCGCACAGACGACACCTCGATGTCGCCGTCCAGCACCCCTTGGACGATGTCCTCCAGATAGAACGGGGTAGCGACGGTCTGGCGGACTGTCTTGCTCTCGTCGTCGAACACGTCGAGAATCCGCTCGACGATTTCCGACTGCGTGACCGTGCGCTCGCTGAACTCGCACCACTCGCTACCAGAGGCACCGACGTGATTCAATACGAACACGGCTCTGCTTCTGACCGTCGGATCGGGTGCATCGATGAGGGGCACAAGCAACTCGACAACGGGATCGGAGATCTCCGCCCATGCGTTTGGGTCCTCCAAGACGTACCTGTGCAGTCGTGACGCTATCGCTGGTCTGTCAGCGGGGCTGGCGTCGTCGAGTTCCCGGCACAGTTCGTAGAGCGTCGTCTCAGACTGCGGCATCGATGTCGTACTTCGTCGTGTAGTAATCGAAGTGCTGTCCAACCCACCATCTGCCTGGAGTGGTGTCCAGTTCCTCGGTCGGATTACGAAGATCGTCAGTGTCGGTAACGTATTTACTGTGTGTTCTTCCTCCACCACCCTCGGTGCTGCCAACGAATACCAGCCGATCGAGGTGGTCAGCGACCGTCTGCAGCGGTCCTTTCACGTCCCCGAACGACGAGGCTTTGCCGTGTAATATGACCATCTCGCCCTGTTTCTGTCCACGAAAGTGCCGTTCCGTTTCCTCGACGACGGTCTCGATTACTGTGTCAGCATCACCCGTAGCCGCCAATTCGGCAGCGATCCAGCACTCGTTCTCGGCCATGGTTTCGTTTCCAAGCGTTATCAGAAAAACATTTTCCATTCCAAAACGTCCGTGAGAAGTTTCGAGGGTACTACGTCGGATAGTTAGATTTCACGCCCCTCAGCGATTTCGTCTATTTTGCGGAGTGCGTCATCAGGGATAGTGTAATTAGACGTTATCAGATATCTACTAATCTTGTCAAGTGATACTATCGGAGAGGTGACGCAAGACGTTTATATAATACTATTTATGAAAGGTGGGGCCCCGAGGTGACGTGTTGCCTGTACTGAACGATCGCAGGAAGTCTGAACACCGACGTTGTCATCTCGACTCGCGTGTCGGCTCGTCTTAAAAGTCATAGTGGTCTAATGAGATGAGTGACAGCTAGTGAACTCGTCTGCAAAAATCGTCCATGGCGGAGTACCCGGGAGAGCGTGTCGATGTGGAACACGTCAGGTAAATCGACCGATACGCGGAACGATAGCGGCTGCGTAGTCGGAAAACACGTCCACGAGGAGGGTCGAAACGATCGGTGCACGGAACAGTCGTCGTCTGCGGAGCCGGTCACCCACCGTTGCCGGACGATACAGGCACCATACTAATACGGTCGCTCAGCGGTCATCACCCTATGAGCGTTCACCCGACGTTTTCGTTCGACGACGAGATCCAGCGAACCGTGTACGAGTACGTCGAGCGAAACGGTGCCGTCGAACCCGACGAGCTAGCCCGGTCGATCCGCGTCGATTCGGGGACGACACACTCCAAACCGGCTCGATCCGGTACGTACACCGAATCGGTCTGTCCCCCGACGGCGGACCTCGAGTCCTGCCTCGAGTCGCTGAAAGACCGGGGCTACCTGACCGAATCGAACGGCAAGATCCGCGTCGACTTCTCGGCGACGCCGACCGAGTTCGAGTGTGAGGCCGGCACGGTGACCCTCAGACTGGCGCGGGAGGAAGACCGCGCCGGCATCGTCGAGACGATGCGCGAGGTCGCCGCCGGCGGGACCTACATCGTCGCCGAGAACGTCGCGACGCAACTCGAGCGCGAGTCCGCGCTCGTTCGCGCGAACGAGGAACGCTCGCGGGTGTTTTTCGTCGCGATCCTCGAACCCGACCGCGACGGCGACGAGGCCGATGGGGGCGAATCGGAGACCGGCGCCAGGAGCGAGTCAGCGGTTATCGGCTGGCTCCACGTCGACGCCCACGAACTGCCCTCGCTGCGCCACACCGCCGAACTGACCGTCGGCGTGGATCCCGAGTTCCGCCGCATGGGAGTCGGCTCGACCCTCCTCGAGTACGGTCTCGAGTGGGCCGACGGGGCCGACTACCACAAGATCTACCAGAACATTCCCGCGACGAACGAGGCGGCGATCGAGTTCCTTGAGGCGAACGGCTGGCAGCGCGAGGGCGAACACGTCGACCAGTACCGGATCGACGACGCGTACGTCGACGAAGTGATGCTGGCGACGTGGCCCTGATTCGTTGCCGGGTGCGAGGGGGCCGTAGTTTCTTCCCAGCCCGTTGCGTACGTCCGGTATGGACGAAATCTCACTCGGCGTCCCGAAACCGGTACTGGAGCGACTGCCCGACGACGACGAGAACGTAGCTGCGGACATGCAGGAAGCCGTCGCCGGCTGGGAACAGCGGCTGAACCGAGCGATCGAGGACGCGGAGGACGAGCGCGAAGCGGCGGCTCGCGTCCTCGAGGCGATCGATCGCTTCGAACAGCGCCACGAGACCTACGACGATCTGGTCCCGGAGCTGCGAGCGTGGGGCCAGTCGCCGATCTACGCGATCGCGTGGCGAACGCTCTACGCGGACGTGATCGCGCAACTGCACGCACACGACGACCTCGGCGACCACCTCGACCGAGAACGAAACGCGCGACTGGTCGAGGACGGGATTCGACTCAAGGACCTGTAGCGCTCGGGCGGGTGGAAACACGGCCCCGTCACTCGTCGTGACGAAAGCCACAATGGTTTTGCGTCTCCACCGATAGAGAGTACAATCGTGGCATCGAGTGACGAACGCGACGGCGACCACGCGATCGATCTGTCGACGCGCGTCCGCCGTCGCATCCTGCCGACCCTCCACCGAATCAAGGAACCGCTCGGTGGCTTCGCACAGTGCATCCAACATCCCGACGAGTACGTCGGGACGATCCAGTCCGGTCTCGGCGAGTTCCGGGCGGATCTCGAGAGGATGGCGTTCGCGCCGGAGCCGGTCGCCGCCTTGAAAGTACACCGGGACGGCCGACTCTCGGCCGGCAGCTGGGTCCGGCGGCGGTCGCCGCTCGCGACCTGGCAACTGCACGTCGCGCTGTTCGAGAGCGGGGGCGACGCGGTCGACGTCTTCGCTCACCGCGAGTACTCGTGGCTCCGGCACCCGTACAAACACTACACGGGCGAGGGCTGGGACACGGACAGCGGCGTCGAACGGATGCGATCGTTACTCTCGAAACACGACGTCGCGTTTCGGACCGACCGCGTGGAGCGGTAAGCCGGCCGGTACCAGAGACCCAGAGACCGGCCGACGCGCGAGTCGAAACGTGTCGATTTTCGGAACGATTTTGAACACTGCCGACGGACCGTCATTCGATGGCCCCCACGGAGTCCGTCGCCGCGTTCACCGATCTCTATCTCCCGACGGTCAACGGCGTCACCTACACGGTCGCGCTCTGGCGAGAGCGGTGGCCACGCTGTCGAGACGGGGCGATGGACGTCGTCTTCCCCGAAGAGGACGGCTACGATCCCGGCGACGGCGAGTACGCGCTCCCGAGCGTCGGCGCGCCGCTGTATCCGCAGTACCGTCTCGGACTGCCGACGATGCCCGACGGACTCGAGACGCCCGACGTCGTCCACGTTCATACGCCATTCACCGTCGGCGCAGCGGGGGTCCGATTCGCTCGCAAGCGCGACGTTCCCGTCGTCGCCTCGTATCACACGCTCCTCGAGGACCGCGTCCACCAGCACGTACCCGCCTCGCTGGTCGGCAGCTTCAAACGAACCTGTCGCGCCTACGAACGGGGCTTTTTCGAGCGCGTCGATCACGTCACCGCGCCGACGTCGTTCGCCCGGCGACACCTCCTGGAACACGTCGAAGCGGACGTCGACGTGACCGTCCTCTCGAACGGCATCGACACCGAGTTCTTCCGACCGGTTGATTCGGAGCCGTTCCGGAACCGCTACGACCTCCCCGACGGCCCGCTGCTCGGGTACACCGGCCGTCACGGCTTCGAGAAGAACCTCGAGGAGGCGATCGACGCCGTCGACGGCACCGACTACACGCTCGTTCTCGCGGGCGACGGGCCCGCGCGTCCGGACCTCGAGACCCACGCCGAGGCGGCCGAGGCCGACGTGCGATTTCCGGGCTTTCTCGGACGAGCGAAGTTACCCGAATTCTACTCGGCGCTCGACGCCTTCGTCTTCCCGAGTCCGGTCGAGACGCAGGGACTGGTCGCGCTCGAGGCGACCGCCTGCGGAACGCCGGTCGTCGCCGTCGACGCGGGAGCGCTCGTCGACAGCGTCATCGAGGGCGAGACGGGGTATCGATACGATCCCGGCGATCTCGAGGAGTTCCGCTGGGCGATCCGGCGAACGCTGGCCGAGCGGGATCGGCTCTCGGATCTCTGTCGCCGCCGGCGGCGAATGCTCTCGGTCGATCACTCCCTCGAGCAGTTGGGACGGGTGTACGACGACCTCGAGCGGTAGTCGTCCCGTTCGTCGCCAGCGCGCCGCGGGATCCGATCGGAAGCGTGTGAGTACAGACCAAGCGTTCAAACCCTCGCAGTTGGTAGAGGGTGGTATGGAGTTTGCAGTTTCGCGGACGGGAACGACGCTCGTCACCCTACACGGCGGAAGCGACACGACCGCGTGCGAGGAAGCGACCGAGGAACTCGCCGCGAATCTCGAGACCCTGGCGGCCGACGGCACCGTCTCCGACTGGCGGATCGACGACGCCGAGGTGTACGAACACCCGACCGGCCCGTTCGATCCCTACACGATCAGCGTCGAGTTCTCGGTGACCGTCGTCGTCGAGGCCGACGATAGCGACGCGGCGGCCGAGGCGGGCTCCGGTGCGATCGACGACGCGCTCGAGAACGCGGACGTCGACGCCGTCACGTACACCTCCTCGCCGACGGCGTCCACGGCCTGATCGACGCGTCGGCCACCCGGACTTATGGCGACCGCACACGACTATCGAATATGGAGATCGAGTTGCGGTTTTTCGCCACCTTTCGGGATGCCGTCGGACAGAAGGAACGAGTGCAGGCGTTCGACGACGACGCGACGGTTGGCGACGTGCTGGCCAGCCTCGAGGCGGAGTACGATGGCCTCGAGGGACAGTTACTCGAGGACGGCGACGACGGCATAACGATCAGACCACAGCTGAGCGTGCTCAAAAACGGCCGCGACGTGACACACATGGCGGGTGTCGAGACGGTACTCGAGGACGGCGATCGGCTGTCGGCGTTTCCGCCGGTCGCCGGCGGGTGACGGCCCTCGGGGCCGTGTGACTCTTCTCCGGACGGCAGTCGACGAGTCGGTGTCGTCCGTCGTGGACACGAGGGACCGCGGGACATCGACCGGCTTTCCGCTGATTTCGGCGTGTCCGTCACGGCGTCCTGCGAGTCGGTCCCACACTTGCACACTCACGCCGATCAGCTATCGCTCGAGACGGGCGAGAGGTACATCGGATCTCGAAACACATGAGTTCTCGAAAGGAATTCTCCCCGAGTGACGGCGACGGCCAGCGCGGTTCGATCGTCGTTCCGGCCGTCTCCGTTCCGAGCACCGACGCCTGTCTCCGCTCCCTGGCCCGACGCGGCGTCAACACGATCGTCGTCTCCGAGGACCCGACGACGAAGTCGTTCTGCTCGACGTACTGCGACGAAGCCGTCCTGGTCCCCGATCCGGCGACGGCCTTCGAGGAGTACGCCGAGGCGCTGCTCGCCCTCACCCGCCGCGACGACGTCCGGACCGTCGTCCCGGTTCGCGAACCGGATATCTTCGTCCTCTCGAAGTACCGGGAGGCCTTCGCCGAGCACGTCGCGACGCCGTGGCCGACGCTCGAGACGCTGGGACGTGTCCACGACCGGGTCCGTCTCGCCGAGGCCGCGGAGACCGCCGGCGTCCCGGTCCCCAACACGCGCCCGCTCGACGACGTTGGGACGCTCGAGACGCCGTCGGTCGTCAAATCCCGATACAACCTCCTCGTCGACGAGTACGTCGACTCGGTCCCGGCGGGGGAGGTGCGACGGAGCAAGACCGTCGAACACCTGCGGCAGGGAACGACGCCGGACGCGCCGCGACTCCGGGAGACGTTCGGCCACGACCCCATCGTTCAGGAGTTCGTCCCGATCGAGGAGGAGTACATGGTCGGCGCGCTCTACGATCGCGGCGAGGCGCTGGCGACGGTCCAGCACAGACAGCGACGCGGCGCGTCGTACACCGGTGGCGGCGGCGTCTACCGCGAATCCGTCTTCGACGACGACCTCCAGGAGGCCGCGCTGGCGCTGCTCGACGAACTCGAGTGGCACGGGCTGGCGTGCGTCGAGTACATGCGCCACCCCGAGACGGGCGCGTTCTATCTGACCGAGATCAACCCCCGAATGTGGACCTCGCTCTCGGCGAACGTTCAGATGGGGGCGAACTTCCCGCGGTACTACTGGCAGTCGGCGACCGATCGCGCCGACGAGATCGACGCGCGCTACGATCTCGGCGTCGGCTCTCACTACCTGAAAGGCGAACTGACCTACCTCCTCAGCCTCCTGCGCGAAGACTCGGATCTCGTCGACCGACCGTCGCTCCCCGGAACGATCCGAGAGATCGCTCGCTCCTGTTACGAACAGCCCACCTTCGACGTGCTGAGTCGCGACGATCCCTGGCCGTTCGTCCAGGACGTCTGCACCGAACTCGACAGGGGTATCCTCGAGGGACGCGGACTGGCCGAACTCGGCCGGCGGGCCAGCGGTGCCGAGCGGCCGGTCCACTGGCGTGAGGCTGCGGACGCCTCGAAGACCCGCGGTGAGGGATCCCGACCGGGTCGTCCGATGGAGGATCGGCCCCGGAGCCGATCAAACTGAGCCGAGGTGTGGGCGATGGTAGCACTGTCCATTCCGGTTTCGAGAACGCTTTACGCGCCGCCGGTCGGAGAGTAAAATACGCGATGGCGACGGATTCGGAGTCGAGCACGGACGCCCCTCGAGAGGCGAATCTACCGGTCGGTGACGAGGAACCGGAACGAACGCCGGACAGCGACGACGTCGCCTTCGACTGGGAGGGGATCCGCGCCGGCTTTCTCACCGGCATCCCGATCGCGGTCGGCGTCGGCGGCTACGGGATCGCGTTCGGCGTCCTCGCCAATCAGGCCGGACTGAGCGTCGCGGAAGCGGCGCTGATGAGCGCGACGGTGCTGGCCGGCGCCTCCCAGATCATCGCCGTCGAACTCTGGGCCGATCCGATTCCCATCGCCGCGATCGTCGCCACGACGTTCGCGGTCAACCTGCGCTACTCGCTGATGGGCGCGGCGCTGCAGCCCTGGTTTCGTCACCTCTCGCCGACCCAGATCTACGGGAGCCTCGTGATGATGGCCGACGAGAACTGGGCGCTGACGATGCGCGAACTGAAATCCGGCAGCGGCCGCGGCGCGTTCCTGCTCGGCAGCGGCATCGTGCTCTGGCTGTTCTGGGTCGGCTCGACGATCCTCGGCGTCCTCGCCGGCGAATCGGTCGGCGATCCCGACCAGTACGGCTTCGACTTCATCCTCGCCGCCGTCTTCGTCGCCCTCGCGGCCGAACTCTGGGAGGGGCGATCGACGCTGGTGCCGTGGCTCGTCGCGCTCGGAACGAGCGTCGTCACCGCGAACGTCCTCCCGGGGCGATGGTACATTCTGGTCGGCGGACTGGCCGCGGCCGCAGTCGAGGTGATGCGACACGATGGTTGAGGTACTGTCATTCGACCCGCTCGTCGTCGGCGTCATCCTCGCGATGACCGTCGTCACGGTCGTCGCGAAAGTCGGCGGCATCTGGCTCGTCCGCCGGTTCGAGGTGAGCGAGCGACTCGAGGCCGGACTCGATGTCCTGCCGGGTGCGATCGTGATCGCCGTCCTCGGGCCGGAGTTGGCCGCCGGCGGGCCGGCCGAGTGGGGGGCGGCTGCAGCCGTCCTGGCGGTGATGTGGCGCACCGAGAACATCCTGCTGGCGCTGTGTACAGGCGTCCTCGCCGTGGTGGCGTTCAGAGCGGTCGTCTGAGTCCGAGCGGTGCCCGCTCGTCGCCCCGCGTCGGACGATCGGGTCGAATTTATCCGGATCGGCGTCGAATGACGGCTATGGGAACGCAGATCGAACGATCTTTTCGCGGCATCTCCGAACGGCTCGCCGTTCGGTATCTGACGAATTTGGGCGGCGAGCGGATCGCCGACGACACCGTCGCGGGCGACGGCTGGACGGCGACGATCTCCTCGGAGACGGTCGGCATCGGCCCGTCGTTGACGCTCACCGAAGTGACGGTCGTCTTCGAGGGGAGCGGAGACGGAAGTGACGGCGAGGACGGTGACGGGGTCGAGGATGACACCCTCGAGCCGCTGATCGAAGAGTTCGCCCAGAAAGCGATGCGAGCGGGTGGCTGATGGCCGGCGACCCGATCGAGGGACAGGTGCTCGTGCTCGCGGCCGCGAAGGCGAGCGTGACCCCGGAGCGATTGCCGGAACTCGTCGATCGGGCCCAGACACTGCTGGGACCGGCCCTCGAGCGCTACCGTCGCGAGTACGAGCGACTCCACGCGGGCGACGACCTCGAGGTGTTTCTGGCGGAGTGGGGACACTGGGACGAACTGGGCGACGATCTCGACCTGAGCGAGCGCGAGCGGTCGGCGGTCCGCCGCGCACACGAGGAACAACTGCTGCGGATCGGTCGCCGAACCGATCGGGAGGCGGCGTTCGAATCGGCGCTCGAGATCCGGGAACCGGTCTGTATCGGGACGAGCAGCGACCGCGGAGACGGACCGAACCACTGATCCGCGATCGACGGCCGAGGCAGCGCCGCGACGGCGATGGCAACTATAAAGAGCGTGTTCCTCCTTGCTCGAGACACTGAGACGATGGCTATCGATCAGGAGACCGAAATGACCGACGCGGAGATCGACGACTTCCTCGGTCAGCACGAGACGGGGGTGCTCTCGCTCGCGCGCACCGACGATCCCTACGCGATCCCGATTTCGTACGGGTACGACGGCGACGGGCGGGAGTTCTACATGCGGCTGGTGTCGACGCCGGAAAGCGAGAAGCGGCAGTTCCTCGAGTCCTCGCCGGAAGCGCGGCTCGTCGTCTACGACGAGGTGGACTCGACCTACCGGAGCGTCATCGCCACGGGGCGTTTAGAGAACATCCCGCCGGCGGAGCTGACGCCCGAACAGATCGCCCAGTACGGCGACGCGAAGCGCCCGCTGTTCGAGATCTGGGCACAGGGGAAGAAAGACCTCGATATCGAACTGTATCGGCTCGAGCCGGAGTCGCTCAGCGGTCGGCGAACCGACGTCGATCGCGAAGAGTAGCGGGGAGATCCGTAGCCATCGGGCCCGACCGGTCAGTTCGTCCGTTGCTCGGCGGCGAAATCCGCCGGCGTGACGTCGCTCCCACAGACCGGACAGCCGTGTTCTAACGTGGCCTCGCGCATCTCCTCGTTGACCTCGATCGCTTGGCCGCAGTCGGGACAGGTAAATTCGTATCTGCTCATGAGAGGGTCGGTAGTCGTCTGAGACGTGAGTTGCCTACGTTCATAGCTGTGCGTCCATTATATATAGGGTTGCGGTTCGTCGCCGAACGGCGGTAGCTCCCGAAGGACTCTTGGCCGCCGAGTGAGCGAGTATCCCGGTCATCGGTCAATCGTACTCGAGGATCGCGTCGAGGAGTTTCGTCTGTGCGGCCGCGAGGTGTTCGGTGAACGTCGTGCTCGTGATCTCGAGTTCGTCGGCGACCTCGCCGGCGTTGGCCCGTTTGGGGTGTTCGAAGTAGCCCATCCGGTGGGCCGTCTCGAGGACCTCCAACTGCCGCGCGGTCAGCGTGCTCCGGTCGACGAAAACGAGGTTCGTCTCGGCGTGGTCCTGCTGGGACTGGAGGAGCCGCTGAACGTCGAGGTTCGAGAACTGCGACTTGAGGTCGCCGATGATCGCCTGTAACCCCTCCATATCCGGTGCGTGGAAGGTCAAAAACAGCGCCGACCCCCTCGTTCGAACGTCGGTCACGGGCGAGTCGTGGCGCTCGATCCACTCGCAGGGACAGCCGCGACCGAGGTCGCGACTGAATCGGTACACCTCGCTCGAGCCGTAGGAAAAGATCGACGTCAGCTCGACGTCGGTATCGAACGCGTCGGGGTAGTCCTCGGCCTCGAGCATGAACTCCTCGGAGACGCGCTCCGGCGCGTCCGGGTTGGTGCTCTTCGAGACGGACTGGACGTCGCCACTCGCCGCCCCAGCGGCCTGCGTGACGACACAGCCGGCCGGATCGTCGATCTTGACCTCCGCGCGAATCCCCGAGGGCATCGCGTACAGATGCGGTCGGCGGCCTCCTAAACCCTGCGTCCGCCGCCGTACGATGGGAACGTCACATTCGACCCGTAACAGAACGGTCTCGAGACGGACTCGAGGGCCGAATCTCGTCGGCCCCATATAAAGCACCCTGTATTTAGTGGGACTCAATTGGAGGTGAACCGGCCGGTACTATGAAGTGAAGACAATGTCCGCTACGAACTCCACTACGAAGCGAGGATGGCCAGCAACCGACGACCCAGTCGACGCCGGAGCGGTGCTCGGTGCGCTGGACGACGACGCCTGCCGAGCCATCCTCGAGGCGACGAGTGAGGAGTCGCTGACCGCGACGGAGCTCTCCGAGCGGTGTGAGATCCCGATGTCGACGGCCTACCGGAAGGTCGAGAAACTGACCGAGGCCGACCTCGTCGAAGAGCGGGTCCGGATCAACACCTCCGGCAAGCACGCGACCGAGTACCGCAAGTGCTTCGACGACGTCCTCGTCTCGGTCGACGGCGGCGACATCGCGATCGAGATGACGAAACCCGAAGCCGGCACCGACGCCAGCGCGCCCTACGCCGTCGCCGACGACTGATCGTCGCGGCCAAATCCGAGCGACTATCGACCGCACTGCTCGGGGTCGTCGTAGCGGACGGCGGAACGGATCCGCCAGTCCGATTTCCTCGAGCGATCCGTTTTCCGCATCGTTCGCGTTCGTTCCGACCGGTAGATCGACGAACACCCGCTCGCGACAGCCGACAGCAGTAGCGACGGACCGAGTCAGTCGGCACTCCGTTCGAAATCCCCGTTCGTGATCCGAGAGGCATCTCGTACCGCTCGTCCGCCCCGCCACAGGAGAGAGTCGAGGAGCTGGTGCCGATCGCCGTAATCACCGTGCTCGTGAGTTTGCTGCTCGGATTCGGCGTGGTCACGGAGGCCTACTTGATACTCGAACTCCCCGAGGAGATCCGCGGAACCGGCTTCGGCCTCCTGCGAACGATCGCGTTCGGCGTCGGAGCGCTGAGCCCGGTCGTCTTCGGTGCCGCCGCCGACCGCGGCCGCTTCGACTACGTGTTTTTCGCGCTGGCCGGGCTCGCGGGCGTGATGATTCTCCTCGCGCTCCGGGTTCCCGACGTCGAAGCCGATCCCGACGCCTGAGTGAGACGCTGCGGCCGCGCCTTCGGGGCGCTGCAGTGCCTCCGTTTCCCAGCAGCGACCCGCGGGATCACCGGCCGAGTCGGTAAAAGATCGGGTTAGCTGTCGGCTACGCGGCGTACTCGAGCACGAGCATGGCCTGCTGTGGCTCCGCCGGCGAGCCGAGATCGAGGATGAACGCCCCGATCACGGCGGCGAAGACGACGATCACGGGAAGTAGATACAGGACCGAAGCGAGGATGCCGGCGACCGCGGCTTTCCCCGTCGAGATGTCGTGAAACGTCGCCAGTCCCTTGATCTGGAGGTAGAGCCCGTAGAGGCCGAACGCGATGTTGACGACCGGGAGCCACCACAGACAGTACCGGATAACGGTCGGAAACGCGTACGCTTCGATCGTCTTCCCGGCGCCCCGTCCGCCGAACAGGTAGACGATACCGTGAGCGAGCAGTGCCTCGACGAGCCCCAGAACCCAGAACGCGACGCCGAATCCCAGAAAGATCAGCACTGCGACGGCCGCTCCGGCCGGGTCCGTAACGTTCAGTACGACGGCAAGCAACGCGAGCGGCACCACCACGGCCAGGTACGAAAACAGCATGAACGCGACCGGATGGCCGATCCCGTCCGTCTCCCGGTACTCCGTCAAGAACGTCCCCGGCCGCCGGATCATGTTGCGATTCACACCAGCCCACCGTTTTGCATACCCCATACCGTCTGAAGTTAATCGACCCTATAAGTAATTTCTGACAACTGGTTCGAGGTGAACGTAGCGGTCGAGAGCGATCGGAACTATCGATCACTCGACGAGTCGCGAGCGATTCGAGGACCGACACGTACTCGAGTTCGAGTCGTCCGGCTAGCAGGAATCGTCGCTTCCAGTCACGATTGCGGACGGCAGAGACCGAACGTCAGGCGGGAAATCGGAGCGGCTAGTCGTCGCTCGGTGCCGCTGCACCGCCGCTGCTGACGCCCGTCCCCGGCCCGAGGTCGATGCCGAGGTCGTCGAGTTTCTCGTCCGGCACGACGCCGTCGACCCAGCCGCGGTAGTCGTAGTACTCCTCCTTCATCTCCTCGAGTTCGCAGTACTCGCCCTCGCTGGCGCCCTGGCCGCGGATGCCGTCCTCGAGGAACCGCGCGGGCAGCGAGTCGTCGTCGCCGTCGAAGCCGACGAGGTTGTTGTAGTAGCGCTCTAAGTTGTAGACGCGTTCGCCGGCCTCGAGCAGTTCCTCCTCGGAGACGTCCAGTCCGGTCATCCCGTTGTACTGAAGGACGTACTCCTCGATGCCCTCCGCGAAGGCGTTGAACTTACAGATGTCGAAGCTGTCCGAGATGGCGTGGAGGTCCTGGAACTGGGCGGTGAGTTCGCCTTTGCCTTCCCACTCGTAGGGATCGACCTTCTCCGGGATACCGAGGATCTCCGCGGCGGGCGTGTACCCGCGCAGGTGGCACGCGCCGCGGTTCGAGGTCGCGTAGCCGATCCCCATCCCCTTCAGACAGCGGGGATCGTACGCGGCGATGGTCTCGCCTTTGACGTCCAATCGGCTGTCGTGGGCGTCGAATCGGTCGGCCGCGCCTTCGGCACCCTCCGCGAGTCCATCGGCGAGTTCGTCGTCGCGGTGGGCGATGCGCTCGATCATCTCGACCATCTGCTCGGTGTCGCCCCAGTCGATATCCTCGTCGACGTACCCCTTCTCGCTCATCTCCATGGCCATCGCGAGCATGTTGCCCGTGTCGATGGTGTCCATCCCGAAGTCGTTACAGCGGTCGATCATCAGGGCGATCTGGTCCCGGTCGTCGTTGGCCGAGTTCGTCCCGAGCGCCCAGGCGGACTCGTACTCGTAGGACTCCATCCGGACGTTCATCTCCTCGCCCTTGTGCATCACGTCGACCTCGACCTCCTTCTTGCAGGCGACCGGACAGGAGTGACAGGTCGGCTCGTCGACGAGGATGTTCTCGCGGACGTTCTCGCCGCTGATGCGGTCGGCATCGAGGTCCGCCGGTCGATCCGGTTCGCTCTCGTTGTAGGCGTTCCCCGAGGTGTAGACGCCGTTCTTCGTCGGGTGGCCGTCCATCTCCTCGGTGATATTCATCAGGACGTTCGTCCCGTACATCGAGAGGCCGCCCTCGTTGGGCGCGGTGACCTCGGACTCCTGGATTGCCTGCATCGCCTGCTGGTGGCCCTCCTTGAACGTCTCCTGATCTGCGGGCTGGGGCATCCTGGTGTTGGACTTGACGACGACCGCCTTGAGGTTCTTCGAGCCGGCGACACACCCCGTCCCACCGCGACCGGACGCGCGGTCGTCCTCGTTGATGATGCAGCCGTACCGAACGAGGTTCTCGCCCGCCTGCCCGATCGCCATGATGCTCAGGTTCTTCCCGAAGGCGCCGTCGACCTCCTCCTCGATGGTGTCGCGGGTCTCGTGGACCCCCTTTCCCCAGAGGTGGGTGGCATCACGGAGTTCGACGTCGCCGTCTTCGACGAACGCGTACACCGGGTCGTCGGCCTGGCCTTCGAACAGCAGACCGTCGAACCCGGCCCACTTGAGCCGAGCGCCGGACCACCCGCCGTGGTGGCTATCGGTGACGGTGCCGGTCAGCGGCGACTTCGTACAGACGGCGATCCGTCCGCTCATCGTCACCTGCGTGCCCGAGAGCGGCCCGTTCATGAACGCGAGCAGGTTGTCGGGGCCGAGCGGGTCGACGTCCGGTCCCTGCTCGAAGACGTACTTCACCCCGAGCCCGCGTGCGCCGATGTACTTCTCCGCGTCCTCGTCGTCGATCGATTCGTAGTTCACCTCCCCATCGCTCAGGTCGATTCGAGCGACGTTGTCCTGGAATCCGCCGAGTTCAGTCATCGAAACTCACTAGTGGTCGTCTTGGAGCCGAGTCGTGTTAGTACTTACCACACACTCACAACGAACGATAATTACGCATGGAACTATTATAAATTAGCGTTCTTTAGTTCATATATCCGAGTTTTCGTATGATAGTACTGTGGCGGGAATCAGCCGTCGTTCGAGCGGTGGCCTTTTTTCGCCGTTCGGCGCGTAGCGTCCGGTAGTGGGAACCGGTGATCGATATCCCCGACGCCCTCGCGCGGTTCGGCCGGCCGGAGTACACCGGTGAAAACCGGTGTATCCCGTGTACGGTACTGAACGTCGCGATCGCGGCTGCGCTCGCGACGGCGATCGGTGTCGTCGTCTCCCCGCCCGTCGGCGCGCTCGCGTTGGTCGCATCCCTGGTGATCGTTCTCCTCCGGGGCTACCTGATCCCGGGCACGCCGACGCTCACCCGGCGCTACCTCCCCGAGCGCGTCCTCGAGGCCTTCGGAAAGTCGCCGGCGTCCGGACCGATGGTCGAGACGGTGACGCCCGCGGAACTGACGCGCGTCTTGACCGCTGCCGGCGTCGCGACCGATCGCGGGGGCGCGGTCCGACTGACGCCCGCGTTCCGGACGCGGTGGAACGAGCGGCTCTCGAGCGACGGCGCGGCCGATCCAAGCGCGGCCGCGGTGCGATCGACGCTCGGCGTCGACGAGGTCGAACGCGTCGGCGACGCGTCGTTCGAACTCGAGGGGCGGAGGCGGGTTCAATGGGAATCGACAGCGGCGCTGACGGCGGACGTCGCCGCGGCGGCCGAACTCCGGTCCCGTCTCGACGGCTGGGACGCCCTCGACGCGGACGAGCGACGCGACGCACTGACGGGGCTGCGACTGTTGCGAGCGGACTGTCCGATCTGTGGCGGTCCGACACCGGCGACGACCGAGCGCCTCGAGCACTGCTGTCGCCAGCCCCGCGTCGCCGTTCGCGCGGCCTGCGAAGCGTGTGATCGACTGCTGGTCGACCTCGTCGTCTCCGCGTCGAGCGCCGCGCCCTGGCTCGAGTTGGCCGGAGCGACGGAGACGCACCTCGAGGTCGACGACTGACGTTCCGACGGCGGTCAGTCGTCGTCCGCTGTAGGGTCGGCCGTCTCGCCGAGCGGTTCGACGTCGACCTCGATCTCCGCGGCGGCGGCCTTGTACTCGGGGATCTTCGCCCGTTCGTCGAGCACGTGGTTCGTGAGTCTGTTCGCCGAGGCGGCCGCGAAGTGCGGCGTCGTCCAGACGACGCCCTCCTTGGTGTCTTCGGTCACCTGGGCCTCGAGCGTGATCTCGCCGCGTCGCGAGTGGAGCCGGACGTACTCGCCGTCCTCGATCCCGTAGCGCTCGGCGTCGGCGGGGTGGACGTCGACGAAGTTCTCCGGCGTCTGGCGGTTGAGCGTCGGCGACCGCGTGCTCATCGTGCCGGTGTTGTAGTGCTCCTCGAGGCGCGCCGTCGTGAGGATCAGCGGGTACTCGTCGTCGGGAGTCTCGGCCGGCGGTTGGTGGTCGACGCCTTCGATGTGACCGCGCCCGCTCTCGGTGTCGAACTCGTCCTCGTAGAGGAACGGGTCGCCCTCGTCGCCGAGTTCGTAGCAGGGCCAGTGCAGTCCCTCTTCGCCCAGTAGCTCGTAGGTCATCCCGTGGTAGCTCGGGCAGACCTGCCGGAGTTCCTCGAAGACCGCCTCGGGGTCGTCGAAGTCGAACAGTTCGTCGCCGTCGTCGAACAGTCGCTTACCGACCTCGCTCACGATCTCGAGGTCGTGCTTCGTGTTCTCGTGGACCTTCTCGACGCCGCGCATGCGCTGGACGCGGCGGTCGGTGTTAGTGACGGTGCCGCCACGTTCGGCCCAGGTCGTCGCCGGCAGGATGACGTCGGCGTACTCCGCGGTTTCGGTCGGGAAGATGTCCTGGACGACCGTGAATTCGAGGTCCGCGAGCCGTTCGGCGACGGCGTTGGCGTCGGGTTCGCTCATCACGGGGTTCTCGCCCATGACGTAGAGGCCCTTGATCGAGTCGCCGGCCTCGTACGAGATTTCGACGTTCGTGAGGCCGGGCTCGTCCGGAATCTCGAAGCCCCAGACCTCCTCGACGGACTCGCGGGCCTCGTCGTCGTCGACGAGCTGATAGCCCGGCAGGACGTTCGGCATCGCACCGACGTCGCAGGTCCCCTGGACGTTGTTCTGGCCGCGAAGCGGATTGACACCGGTTCCGGGTCGCCCGAGGTTGCCCGTGATCAGCGCCAGGTTGATCTCGTTTTGCACGTTGTCGACGCCGCAGGCGTGCTGGCTCATCCCCATCCCGGTGAAGATGGCCGCGTTGTCGGCCGTCGCGTACTTCTCTGCGGCCAGTTCGATCTCCTCGAGCGGGACGCCACACTCCTCGGCCGCGGCCTCCTCGTCGAACTCCTCGAGCGTTTCGACGAGGTGCTCGAACCCCTCGGTGCGCTCCTCGATGAACGCCTCGTCGATCCAGCCCTCGTCGGGGTTCTCCTCGTGCTTCTCGAGGATCGTCTTGAGGACGATATTCAACAGTGGAATGTCGGTTCCGGGATTCAGCTGCAGGTGCTGGTGACGGTCGGTGTCGTCGATCTGGAACGACCGCGTCGTCTTGTTCGCGTGCGGGTCGACCTGGATGACGGTCGCGCCCTCGAGCACCGCTTGCCGGAAGTACTGGCTGTTGGCGATGGGGTGTTGCTCGCCCGGATTCGCCCCCTGTATCCAGAACACGTCGGCCTCCTCGCGGAGGTCGCGCATGCTGTTGGTCATCGCCCCCGCGCCCAGGCTGGTCCGCAGCGCCCAGACCGTCGAGGCGTGACACATCCGCGTGCAGTTGTCGACGTTGTTCGTTCCGTACCGGCGCGCGAGCTTCTGGAGGAGGTAGTTCTCCTCGTTCATCACCTTCGAGGAGCCGAAAAAGCCCGTCGCGTCCGGGCCGTACTCGTCGCGGATCCGCTCGAGTTCGCTCACGACGTACTCGTAGGCCTCCTCCCAGGTGGCCTCGCGGAACTCTCCGTCTTCCTTGATCAGCGGGTCAGTGAGCCGATCCTCGTGGTCGACGACTTCCGTCGCCGCGCCGCCCTTGATGCAGATGCGGCCCTCGTTGACCGGGGCGTCGCCCCAGGGCATGAACTGGACGTCGCCGGGTTCCTCGCCCTGCTGGACCTGGATCCCACACCCGACCCCACAGTACGGACAGATCGTCTTGACCGGATCTCGTTGGTCACTGGACATTGGTACGTTTCACCCGTTAGACAGAACCAACTACCCGAGCATGCATGAGGTTTTCTACCGCACAAGCAGTATGTAGCGTCGAGAGACGGATCGAAGAATCCCCTGTCGGAGCAGGAAGCGTCGACCACAGTCGGTCGATGCCTTCTCGAAGCAGACACCGCAGAGGCGGTGTTCGAGCGGCGCTCGTTCAATTCCTCTTCCACGAGCTGGTGAAGGATGTCCTGCATCGCTCGAGACCGGCGGACGCGTTCCTCCGGAAACGGAACGTCGAGCGATACCCGCGATCGAGTTTGCACGATAGGCAACTATTTGCAGGATCCGCAAAAGCGCTGCAGTGGCTCGATTCCAGACGGGCGGCCGTCCCATCCATTCGCACACGAGAATCTCGGCTCGAGCCTGGAGGGCGTCGGCGCTGTCTCCACCGAACGCGACGAGAATCGAACCGAGGCGGTCCCGCCGAGAAAAACACTAACCGCCTTCCGTGGTAATGAATCGCACAATGGAATTCACGCGGTCGTTCGTCGAGACGCAGGCGCGCGAGTACCGGGAGCGAGAGGCGCTGTACACCGTCGAGCAGGAGAACCTCGAGACGCTTCCGCGGGCGTTCGAATCGGGCGAATACGGCCGCCGGGACGCGGCCTGGGTCGTCAGGTGGTACTACCGGCGGTTCCTCGGCGACTATCCCGACGTCGAGCGACGGGAGGCGGAGGAGGAGTTCCGGGACAACGACTTCGAGGCCGTTCGGCGCGCCATCGGCGACGCCGTCGTCGCGAGCGACGCCGCCGAGGCGCTCGAACGGTTGACCGACCTCGAGGCCGTCGACGTGCCCGTCGCCTCCGCGTTCTGCATGTTCGTCGATCCCGACGCGTACGTCGTCGTCGGTCCCCGCGAGTGGTCCGCGTTCCGAGCGGCGGGCGAACTCGACCGGCCCTACCCGGATCCGCCGACGATATCGGACTACGAGGCCTACCTCGAGCGGTGTCGATCGCTGGCCGACCGCTTCGACTGCGAACTGTGGACGCTGTATCGCGCGCTGTGGCGCTCGTCGACGTGAGCGATTCGGCCGGAAACGCGACCGGAGGCTTTTGGCCCCGGTCGACCAACGGTCGACCATGTCCCTCGAGACCGGGCAGGCGGAACGTTCCGGCGTCATCCTCGCCGGCGGCCACTCGACCCGCTTCGGCGAGGAAGACAAGGCCGTCGTCGAACTCGCCGGCACCCCGATGATCCGCCGCGTCGTCGACCGGATCGACCCGGTCGTCGACGACCTCGTCGTCAACTGCCGGGAGGAGCAGGTGCCGGCGATCCGAGACGCGCTCGAGGGCGGGCCGGACGCGTCGTTCGCGGTCGATCCGATCCCCGACCGCGGGCCGATGGCGGGCATCATGACCGGACTTCGGGAAGCCGCGACGGACTACGCCCTCGTCGTCGCCTGCGACATGCCGTTCGTCGATCCCGCGCTCGTCGAGCACCTCTTCGATCGATCGGCCGGCCGCGAAGCCGCGGTGCCGCGGCTCGACGACCAGTGGTTCCAGACCACCCAGGCGGTCTACCGGGCCGAGCCGATGGCCGAGGCCTGCGAGCGCGCCCTGGAACGCGACGAGCGGCGGATCGTCGAACCGCTGTTCGAACTCGACTACGCCGTCGTCGACGAGGGGGACGTTCGCGAGTACGCCGACCTCGAGACCTTCGAGAACGTCAACACGCGCGAGGAGTTCGAGGCGGCAGTCGAGCGCCTCGAGGTCGAGGAATCGTAGCCGGTGACGAGACACGACGCGGAGCGATCCAGAACTCTCCTACTCCTCGACGACATCGACCACCGGATCGTCGTCGATCAGCCGCCCCAGCACGACCCGCGACACGGCCGGCGCGCGCTCTATGATCTCCCTCGCGATCGCTTCGGCGATCTCCTGCAGGTCGGCGTCGTCGACCTTGTTGAGCAGCGGGACGACCGTCGCCCCGTCGGGGACCCCCTTCAGTCCGCCGCGGTCGCTCGCGAGCACGCGAGCCACGTCGACGGGGCGGATCGGGTCGCCGCGGTCGCGTCCCGTGATAGCCGCCACTCGCGCCGGACGGTGGACGTACTTCTCCGAGAGCGGCTTTCCGACGGCGTGGACGCTCGCGATCGGGATCACGGTGTCGACGCGTCGGGGGAGTTGCGGTTCGCGGTCGTCCGGCGCCTTGAACTCGCGCGTTCGCGCGCCGTCGGCCTTGACGAAGACGACGTCGGCCACGTCGGCCGCCGCGAGGGCGTCGACGACGCCGGTCTCGAATCCCACGTATCGCTCACCCTCTCGCTCGGGGACGACGCCGACCGGCCACTCCGTCGTCCCCTCGAGGGCCGCGACCGGGTCGTCGGTCACGACGACCGTCTCGACCTGCTGATCGAAGATGGGGATCCGGACCGTCGCGGTCACGACCGCTCGCAGAGCGCGATCGCTCGCGGCGCGGGCCGCCAGCGCGTACAGCGTCGTCTTCTTTCCGCCCGCGCCGACGACGGCGACGACGCCGGACTCGGCTCGAAGCGCTTCGAGGAGATCCATACCGCCACTACCACGGCCGCGAGCTAATCGTTTGGGTACCGCGAACACGCTAGGTCGGTCTGATTCCGGTAGCGAGCGTGGCCGTGCACTCGGATACCGATGGCGAGCGTGGCCGTGCGTTCGGATTCCGGCGGTGCGAGTCGAGTCACCGGACGGAGAGGTCCGATCCGTCGCTGGCCTCGGCGAACTCGAGTTCGATCTCGAGTTCGCGCTCGCGCTGGCTCGTGAACTCGATCTCGACCTCGATCGGCTCGCGATACTCGAAGGGGATCTCCCACGACGATCCCGCGACCGTCACCGCCGTCTCGGCCTCGAGTTGGTCGGCGAGTTCCCGGAGAAAGGTAGCCGTCTCCGTCCGCGAGAGGTACACCTCCCGTTCGAAGAAGCCGTCCGTGATCGTTCGCAGTTTCCGATCCCGATCTTCCGGAAGCGTGACTCGGTCGGACATGGTAGTTTGTAGCACAGGCGCGGGCATAAACCTGGACCAACGTCATTCAAATCCTGTATGTACGGCGGTCATACCTGCGAAATCCTTCTTGCTCCGGCCGACTACTGTGTGAACATGTCACTGATCGAGGTGCTGGGGAACGGGACGCGACTCGAGATCCTTCGCGAACTCTCCAGGGAACCGAAGTACGTCTCGGAACTCGCCGAGGCGGTCGGCATGGACGGGAAGAGCGCCGTCCACCACCTGTCGACGCTCGAGGATGCCGACCTCGTCGAGTGGTACATGCGCGGAAACCGCAAGTACTACCGGCTCACGAGATCCCTCGAGTTGCGGATCGCACCGCCGCCGGAACGGCAGTTCGTGCTTCAGGCCGACGAGGTCGACGCGTCGGAGGCGGCGGATCGGTGATCGACTCGCGGCGACCCGCACGGCCCGCGCTCAGTCGTCTGCGAGCAGGACACGGACGTCGCGGGATCGGGCGTCGACACGTTCGAAGAACTCTCCGCGTGACGATCGACCGCGAGTTCGACAGTCTTCGCTGTCCGGTGCAGACAGCGGACGTTCACGCCGGAAAGAGCGAACTCGATTTCGCCGGTGGCGCTCCGATCCACTCGACGGTCTCGCCGACGGGCTCCGACCGGGACTGCTCGAGGTAGACACCCGTCTCTTCCTCGGCGGCAAACTCGGCGGTCTGCGATTCGCCCGTCTCGAACTCGAGCCACGGGATCGTCTCGTCGGCGATGGATTCGCGAGGCTCCCGATCACAACCCGCAACTGCGATCGATTCGGCCGCTATCGAGAGAGGCAGGTCGCGCCGCCGTCGAACGGAGGGCGTGTATAGTTTTCCAACGAAGTACTCTCTCCGAGATGGTAGTTATATGTTGTCAGGTAACATGCGGTGGTCTATGGTGGAAGACCTCCTCGAGAGCGCCATCGAGGGCCAAGGGGCGTGGTTCGCGTACGTCGTCCTCGTCGTCGGCGCAGTCGTACTCACCTACAGCATCGAGAAGCTCATCAGCTACCTCACCCGGGCCGCGATCGGTCTCGGCGTCTCGATCTTCACGCTCGCGGTCGTCTTCACGGGCTTCGAGTTCGACGACACCGTCGTCGCGTTGGTGTTCGGCGCGGGCGGCCTCGAGCGGGTCGCGCTCGGGACAGCGCTCGGGACCGCGCTGGCGATCACCGGCATCACCCTCGCGGTGGCGGCGGTCGTTCGGCCGTTCCCCGTCGAGGTGCCCAGGGACTACCTGTTGTTGTTCGTTCTCTCGCCGTTCTTCCTGATTCCGTTCGTTCTCGCGGGCACGCTCGCCTTCGTCCACGGACTCGTTCTGGTGGCGGCGTTCGTCGTACTCCTCGGATACATCGTCCTCCGGGAGTTTCAACGCGACGTGCCCGTGTTCAGGGACTCGGAGATCGCGGAACGCATCGAAGCCGACGGCGGCGTTCCGATCGAGCGGCTCAGCCTCGACGAGATCGACCGCAGAACGGTTCTCGAGGAGATCCCCGAAGATCGGTTCGTCACGGAGTCGCGGTACGAGGGCCTCTTCTGGCTCGGACTGTCGATCCTTGCGCTGGTCGGCATCGTCGCGGGCGCGATTCTCCTCGAGGCGAGTTCCGAAGTGATCGTCGAGTCGTGGGGGATCGAAGGGACGGTCTTCGGCGCGACCGTCCTCACGCTGGTCTTGACGTTCGAGAACCTGCTGTTGACGATCGAGCCGGTCCGCCGGGGAATCCCGGAGATCGGGATCGGCCACGTCATCGGCAGCGTGATCTTCTCCGTCACGGCGAACGTCGGCGTCATCGCGTTCGTCGCGGACGTGGCGATCCCGTCGTCCGTACTCGTCTTCCACCTCCCCGCGGTGATCGTCCTGACCGCCGTCGCCGCCTACGCCATCTCCACCGGGCGACTCCGGCGCGGACACGGCTACCTCCTCGCCGGACTGTACGTCGCCTACTGGATCGTCGCGCTCCTCGTCTTCGGCGGCGTTCCGATTCCGGACTGACGCCCGGAACTAAGTGTTGCGCCGTCGTTTCGGCGGGCGTATGAGCGCCGCGGAACTCGTCGGTCTCGCCGCCCTGTTCCTGGCGGGCGTCGTGCTCGTCATCTGGTGCGTCGAGGTCTTCATCGAGGCCGTCGCCCGGAGCGCCGTCTCGCTCGGAATCTCCGGGTTCTTCCTCGCGGTCGTCCTCGCCGGGGTCGACCTCGAGAACGCGATCCTCGGCGTCACGGCGGCGTTCGTCGACCTCCCGGACCTCGCGCTCGGGACGGTGTTCGGCGAGTCGTTGTTCGTCCTCGCGGTCGCCGTCGGCGTCGCGGGGATCACCGTCCCGTTTCGGATGGACGTCCCCCGGAGCTACCTGTTCTTGCTCGTCCTCGTCCCCCTCCCGGCGTTCGCGCTCTCCGTCGACGGAACGCTCGACTGGACCGACGGGGCGATCCTCACCGTGCTGTTCGTCCCGCTGCTCGCCGGCATCTTCTGGCGCGAGCGCCGGTCGGAGACGACGTACCTGCTCTCGGGGGAGGTCGAAGACGTCGTCGATCTCGAGGCGGAGGCAGATACGGAAGGGGACGCGGAGGCCGAGGCAACGGCAGAGACGGACGCGGACGCAGACGCCGAAACCAACGGCGGCGATTCCGCGCCTGCCCACAACTCCGAGCACGTCCGCGGACGAGACACGCCTCACGACCGAGAGTTCGATCTCGACCTGGACCTCGACGAGTTCGTCCCCGACCTCGAGGGGAAAAGCGGTCGGTTCAGCCTCGCCGTCGCGTTCCTCGCGATCGTCGGGATGACGATCGGGTCCGGGATCACGGTGGTGAGCGCCGAAGGGATCTTCGTGGCGCTGGGGATCTCGGGGCTCGCGTTCGGCGCGACGGTGCTTTCCTTCATCGCCTCGATCGAGGAACTGGCGCTCACCGTCGAACCGGTTCGACAGGACCGGGCGCACCTCGCCATCGGAAACATCGTTGGAAGTACGGTGTTCTACGTGACGGCCAACGTCGGCATCGTCGCGTTGCTGCGTCCGGTCGATACCAGCGGCGCAGTGATGACCGTTCACTGGCCGTTCCTCGCCGCGTGCTTGCTCGTCGTCGCCGGAATGCTCGCTCGCGGTCGCGTGACGCGCGTGGGCGGCGCGGTCCTCGTCGCGCTGTACGTCGGCTACTGGATCGCGAACTACGCCTGAGGCGGGTGGACGTGTACGCTCGCGGAACCGCGGATTCGAAGAGAGCGACAGCGACCATCTCGACCGATGTCGGAACGCGCATCGGCTCCGCTGTCCGGGGCGGGATCACGTCGAAGAAAAACGAGAGAGGGGTGACAGAGAACCGCCGTCAGTCGCTTTCGGCCGTCTCGTTTCCGTCCGTTTCGTCCGTCTCGTTGCCGTCGATATCGGTCGTTTCGTTACCATCCATCTCACCCGTCTCGTTCCCATCCACGTCGGCGGTCTCGTTCCCATCCACGTCGGCGGTCTCGTTTCCGTCCGCCTCGGCCGTCTCGTTTCCGTTCACCTCATCCGTCTCGTTTCCGTCCGTTTCGGCCGTCTCGTCTTCGGCGTCGACCGTCTCACCCGCCGCGCCGTCGACGGCGATTTCGCCGACCGCGTCGAGTTGCGACTGATCGAGGTAGACGCCCATCTCCTCGTTGGCGACGAACTCGACGGTCTGCGTGTCGCCCGCTTCGTCGAGGAAGTTCGAGCGGACGTACGTGTTCCACTGATTGGTGTCGCCGCTGCTGGCGATCGCGAAGTTGTGGCCGGGGAGCGGTTCGAAGACCCGATTCTCCTCCTCGGGCTGGTGGCGACCGATCCCGTTCTCCCACTCGACCGCGTAGGATTCGCCCGACTCCACCTCGAGCGTCGGGTTCGCCTCGTCGGCGATCTCGTCGGGTTCCTGGCCGACCCACTGGCCCTCCTCGAGGGTGAGCGAGTACGTCTCGGCCGGGTCGCCCGGTTCGATAGCCGGCAGCGTGACGGTGACCTCCTCGTCGCCGCCGTCGATCTCGACGGTCTCGGTGACCCGTTCGTGGCCGTACGTCCAGACCTCGATCTCGTGCTCGCCGTCCTCGAGCATGTCGAAACGGGCGATCGCGGGTGAGTCCTCGTCGGCCGGCGTCTCCTCTTCTGCCGCTTCGCCGCCGTTCTCGTCTTCTTCGTCCTGGATGAAGGACGCTTCGTCCGTCTCCTCCGTGGTGTTGTTTCCGCCGTCTCCTCCGTCTTCGTCGTCGCCCGGCTCCAGATCCTCGGTGTCCTCGCCGCCGTCGGCACCCTCGCCCTCCTGGGTCGGATCGGGTCTGGCGGCGATGTCGGAGAACGAGTGGTGATCCCCGACGAAGACCTCCGCGCCGAGCGGTTCGCCGTCTTCGCCCTCGACCCGGACGCGGAGTTCGTGTACCTCGTCCGGATCGATCAGTTCGATCGGGCCGCGCATCTGGACCGGGTGCGGTTGGCAGTAGTACTGGGCCATCTCCTCCTCGGCGGTGATCGTGAACGAGATGGACTCGCCTTGCTCCTCTATGAACTCCGACGCCTCGATCACTTCCCCGTCATCGTCGGCGACGGTGAAGTTGTGGTGCGAGCCGTCACCGTTCGTCCAGACGATCTCGTTCTCTTCGCCTTCGATCAGTCGCAGCGGCGGGTTCGAGACGCCGTCGATTTCCGCGGGTGCGACGCCGACCCAGCCGCCGACGATGCCGAGCAGCGCAAGCGTTCGGCCCTCGCCGTCGTTCTGCGTGGCCGGCAGTCGGAAGTCGATCTCGTCCCGATAGGCGCCGGCGGTACCGGTCATCGCGGCCGTTCCGGCGATCGCCGTTCCCTTCAGTACGCCGCGGCGGGAAACGTCGCGTGAGCGTTGTTCGTTCGTCATGGTTGTGTAGTGTGTCGTAATCGTTCGTCAGCCGTCCATCGAGAACACGGCGAGCGTGTCGCCGCGGGTTCCCTGGCGGAGCCAGCCGCTGCCGCCGACCTGAACGGCGACGTACTGCTTCTCTTCGCCGGGATCGTACCAGCTCATCGGTGAGGCGCTGATCGGCACGTCGAACTCGTACTCCCAGAGGCGGTCGCCGCTCTCGCCGTCGTAGGCGACCAGATTGCCGTTCTGGGTCCCGTTGAAGACGAGTCCCGTCGCGGTCGACATCGAGCCGCCCCACATGTAGAACTCGTCTTCGCTCTCGATCCAGTCGCGCCAGACGCGCTCGCCCGTCGCGGGATCGACCGCGGCGAAGGCGGTGATGCTCTCGTTCCACTCGTCGGGCATCTCCGACGCCGGATCGTCCAGACCGCCGCCCCAGTAGGGGTTGCCCTCGCTGTACTCCTCGAACCGCCAGTAGAGGTCCTGGGGGAAGTTCTGGTGAACGACGTAGACGTACCCGGTCTCCGGGTTGTACGACGGCGGCTGCCAGTCGTTGCCGCCCGGCGCGCCGGGAACGAACGGGATCCGCTCGTCCTCGCTGATGTGGGGGATCATCTCCCACATATTGATGTGCTGGCAGATCTCCTCGCTGCGCTCGTGGAGCCGTCCGGACTCGGCGTCCATCATGTAGACCCAGCCGGTCTTGTCCGAGCCGACGACCATCTCCGACGGTCCGTCGTCGACGTCCACGTCGCGCACCAGCACTCGCGGCGCGACCGCGTCGTAGTCCCAGACGTCGTGGGGACTGCTCTGGAACCCCCACTCGAACTCGCCGCTCTCGAGGTCCAGCGAAATCGTCCCGCAGGTGGGGAAGTTCGGCCCCGGCCGTACGGTCCCGTCGAAGTCCGGCCCCGGATTCGCGATCGCCGTGTAGAGTACCTCTCGCTCCTCGTCGATCGTCGGGGTCATCCAGGCCGTGCCACAGCCGTGCTCTCGACTCGCGCCGATCCACTCGTCCTCGAGGAGCGTGTCGGTCTGCCACTGAATCTCGCCGCTCTCGGCGTCGAGGGCTGCGACGAACCCGAGGACGCCGTACTCGCCGCCGGCGCTACCCGTATACAGCGTCCCGTCGCGGATCACCGGTGCCCACGTCGCGGAGTAGCCCTCCTCGTGATCGGCCGTGCTCGTATGCCAGACCTCTTCGCCGGTGTAGCGATCCAGTGCAGTGACTCCCGAATCGAGCGTCGTCATGTACACCTTGTCGCCGTAGACGGCGGCCCCGCGGTTGTTGTCGTCACAACAGAGTTCGACTCCCATCGGAACCGCGTAGGTGTAACTCCAGAGGACTTCCCCCTCGCGAGGGTCGATCGCCTTCATGTGGTTCGGCCCGTTGGTCTGATACATGACCGGCGGGTCGCCCGGGATCACGATGGGCGTCCCCTCCATACTCGAGCCGGTTCCGACCGACATCTCGTACTCGAGTTCGAGGTCGGAGACGGTGTCGGGCGTGATGATATCGGCGGTCGTGGCCCGGTGCTGTTCGTAGTTCCCGCCGTACATCAGCCAGGACTCGGGGTCCTCGCCCGTGTTACTCAGCATCTCCTGATCGACGTCGACCTCCGGAATCCGGTCGCTGTCGTGTTCCTGGGTGATCGAGCGTTCGGGACCACCGACCAGCGTATAGCCGTCGTCGGTCTCTACCAGTTCGATGTCGCGTGCGGCCTGAACGGCCCTGTCGTTGCGTAGTGCCATGCGTGATCACCTCAGTTCGCTCGGAGCGCGCATGTCGTCCGTGATGTAGAAGACGTCGTGCAGCAGCTCCTCCTGTTCGACGATCTGGACGGCCGCGCCCGCGGTGAGCGCGGCGGTCAACTGCCGGTCCGTGAACCGCCCGTCCGCGGCGAGATCGTGAACGGCGGTCGCCGACACGTACAGCCCGCCCAGCATGCCTTTTACGTGCCTGACGGCGTCGTCGAGGATCTCGTCGGTGACGAGCACCTCGTTCTGCCAGAGGTGTCTGTCGAGTCCGCGAATCCACAGCAGTACCCCGCCTATCGCGCGCTGGTGCAGCGGCGGCACGTTCGACGTATCGAACTCCACGTCCGCCGGGATCTGGTTCGACGGCACCCAGCGGGCGAGTCGGTCCGTGTTGTTCGTGACGGCGGAAAGCAGCGCCGTCTTCTCCGCCTCGTCGAATCCGACGTCGTCGAGCGCCGACGAGAGCGGATCCGCCAGAACCAGTTCGCGCGCCGTGGTCTCGATGTGCTCGGCCGTAAATCGCGGCAGGTTCTCGTCGAGACTCTCGAAGAAGCCGACCTCGAGCAGGTGATCGTAGAGGCGCCAGCCGGGTGCTGCGACCTCCGTATACAGCCCCGCTGGCTCGTCCGGAACGCCCGCGTCGCGAACGTCCGCCAACCGACCGATCTCGGCCGCGATGT
Source organism: Natronorubrum halobium (assembly GCF_051351675.1). Lineage (NCBI taxonomy): Archaea > Methanobacteriati > Methanobacteriota > Halobacteria > Halobacteriales > Natrialbaceae > Natronorubrum > Natronorubrum halobium. Next base: position 1,766,534 of record NZ_CP195595.1, on the reverse strand, counting down.
TCTTGCGCTCTCGCTCGAGGACGTCGGGATCGAGCCGCCCCTCGAGGTCGGCCCGGATCGCCTCCCCTCTCGAGGCGAACGCCGACCCGGAGCGGGGCTCGACCCGTCCCGCGAGTAGCTCCCACGTTACCTCCCCGTCCCCCGGCGTCTCGACGCCGAGGGTCGTCGCCAGATCGCGGTGGTCCGCGATCGTCATTGTTGATACAGTTGGTGTTTGGCTCATGTTACCACTGCACATATAACTGCACTGGCAGGTTGGATAATACTTACCAATGGTATCTAATCTCTCGTATATGATATAAATAAAAGGAGTGTCGATGGAAACGAATCTGTGAACGGATGGAATCTATTCGAACTCAATACGACGTGTTACTAGACTGTCAGTGCGTTCGAAACGCTCGGGACAGTCCATCAGCTGTCCGTTTCGGATCCGCTATTCGACCGTAGTGATACCCTTATGCCGACCGACGTTGATCGTTATCACGACACACAATGCGATCGCGTTCCTTCTGGGAACTCGACGAGGAGGACGAGCCGCTCGTCGACAGGATTGCGGCCGGCGTCGGTCGAACGCCGGCGCGACTCCTCGCGTACCTGCTCTTGCGGACCGAACGCGAGACCGAGCCGGCGACGAGCGTCCACCTCCAGGCCGGGACGCGAGTGAATCGGACGACGATCAGCGAGGCGTTGGCGCGACTCGAGTCCCGCGACCTGGTCGAGCGGACGACCGTCCGAGCGGCCGACTCCGACGGGGGACGGCCGCGAACGGCGTGGCGGCCGACCGACGGCGTCGAGGAGACGCTCGAGAACACCTACGGGAGCCACGCTGAGGCGCTGTTCGAGCTCGCCGACACCCACCGAGAAACCGACCCGAGCGAAGCGCGAGGGAGGACCCGCGAAGTCGAGACGGCACCGTCGTCTTCGGTGGGGCTCGCCCTGAACTGGCGTCCGAACGCCCTTCACGTGCCGATATACGCCGCCGTCGCGGCGGGATGGTACGACGCGTTCGACGTCGACGTCCGAATCGATCACCACGAAGGCTCCCGTCGGGCGCTCGAGCGCGTCGTTTCGGGATCGGCCGACCTCGCCGTCGTCGGCGCCGCGACGGTCGTTCGGGCGCGGGCCGCCGGCGAGCCGATCGTTCCCGTCGCCGTGTGCTACCAGCGAGCGATGACCGTCCTTTACACCGTCCGGGACGTGTTCGGCGAACCGCTTCGGAGCGTCGATCAGCTCGAGGGGAAACGCATCGGCATGCCACCCGACTCGGAGACGCGACTGCTCGGCCGGCTCTTCCTCTCACAGACGGGGTTCGACGACGACAGCCGCATCGTCGACACGAACGGTGAGGAGCGGGACGCACTCCGGGACGGCGAGGCCGACGTCGTGACCGGGTCGTTCGCGGATCCGCGGGAACTCGAACGCCGGGGCCAATCCGTCGACGCGTTGGTGCTCACCGATCACTTCCCGATCTACGGGCCGACGATCGTCGCCCGCGAGCGGACGCTCGAGGCCCGGCCGACGGCGCTCGCGGGCGCGCTGGCGGGAACCACCGGCGGCTGGGCCGAGGCGCGTCGCGATCCCGGACCGGCGGCCGAACGGATCGCCGCGGTGAGCGACGACCCGCCGGATCGAATCCGTCGAACCTTCGAGCGGGCCGCGTCGGCGTTCGGCGAGAGCGACGCCGTCCGCGAGCGCGGCTGGGGCTGGCACTGCCCGGTGATGTGGGAGCGCCTCCGAACGGCGCTCGAGCAGGGAGCCTTGCTCCGTGATGCGTCGTGATCGAACTCGAGGACGTCGCGGTCGCGTTCGACGACGTCACCGCGATCGCGGACGTCGACCTCCGGATCGACGACGGCGAGTTCGTCACGGTCGTCGGCCCGTCGGGCTGTGGCAAGACGACGCTGCTGCGGACGATCGGCGGCCTGCAGGAGCCGACGACCGGCCGCGTTCGAATCGACGGCCAGCCGCCGGCGGTCGCGCGAGCGGCGGCCGACGTCGGCGTCGTCTTCCAGCAACACACGCTGTTCCCGTGGAAGAGCGCCCTCGAGAACGTCACGTTCCTCCGGACGCTGGCTGGCGACGCGCCCAACGAGGCGGACGCGCGCGCGTTGTTACGGTCGATGGGGCTCGAGGGATTCGAGGACGCGCGACCGGCGGCGCTCTCCGGCGGGATGAAACAGCGGGTCGCGATCGCCCGGGCGCGCCACCTCGGCGCCGACGTCCTCCTGATGGACGAGCCCTTCGGCGAACTCGACGAGATCACGCGCGACGAACTCGGCGTCGAGATCCGAGACCTCTGGCGTCGCGAGCGGAAGACGGTTGTCTTCGTCACCCACAGCGTCCCCGAGGCGGTCTTTCTCGCCGACCGCTGTCTGGTCGTCTGCGGCCGACCGGGCCGGATCGAAGCGACCTTCGACATCGAGTTGCCCGAACCGCGTGACACGGACGTCTTCGGCTCGCGACGGTTCCAGGAGCAGGTCGCGGCCGTTCGGCGAACCCTCCACGAGGCCCACGACCGATGACGGGAACCCGAACCCTCGCGGGCGACGCGGTCTACCCGTTGCTGGCGCTGGCCGTCGGAACGCTGTGCTGGTGGGCGGTGACGGCCCTCGGCGACGTGCCCCCGTTCGTGTTGCCCGCGCCGACCGCCGTCGCCGCCCGACTGCTGGGGAACCCGACGCTGTACGCGCACAACGCCTGGTACACGCTCGAGAAGGTCGCCTACGGCGGGAGCGTCGGCATCGTCGGCGGCTTCCTCCTCGCGGTGCTCGTCGCGTACCTGCCGTGGGTTCGCACCGCGGTGTACCCGTACCTCGTCGCCGTCAGGGTGTTGCCGAAGATCGCCGTCGCGCCCCTGCTGTTGATCTACCTCGGGACGGGGACGTCGACGGCGGTCGTCTTCGTCGCGCTCATCGCGTTCTTCCCGCTGGTCCTGAACACGGCCGCGGGACTCGACGGCGCGCCGACGGCCCACCGCGAACTGCTGCGATCCGTCGACGCGGGCGTGCTCGAGCGAATCGCCTTCGTCGACCTCCCGTACGCGCTGCCGGACGTCTTCGCGGGGCTCAAGCAGTCGGTCACGCTCGCGGTCGTCGGCGCGGTCGTCGCGGAGTGGGTGATCGCCGACGAGGGCCTGGGCTACCTCGTGTTGATGGGATCGGAGAACGTCCGCCCGGACGTGATGCTCGCCGCGCTCGTCGTCCTGTTGCTCGAGGGGCTGGTCCTCTACGGGGCGGTCGTCCTCCTCCAGCGGGGGGTGTACCGGCGGCTGGGACTCGAGTCGTCGACCGACCGATGACGCGTGGTTCGAAGGGCGTGCTCCGGTCTCACGGAGTCGGGTCGTCCCAGAGCAGGCGCTCTACGCCCACCGGAACGAGATAGAACCCGATCCCGAGCCCCGAGAGGACGACGAGCGCGGCGTACGTTTCGGCCGTCCGCAGGTACGTCGCGGTTTCGAACACCCGGTAGCCGAGGCCGGCGTCGTACGTGACGAACTCGGCGACGACGCTCCCGACAACGGCCAGCGTCGCGGCGATCTTGGCCCCCGCGACGACGCTGGGCGCGGCCGCGGGCACGCGCACGAGGAGAAACGTTTCGGCGCGGGACGCGCCGACCGAGTCCGCGAGATCGAGGTACGCCGGCGGCGTCTGCCGAAGTCCGTCGAGCGTCGCGATCGTCATCGGGAACAGCGTCAGGGTCGCCACGAGCAGCGCTCGAGCGGGGATTCCGCGGCCGAACCAGAGGAACAACAGCGGCGCGACGGCGATCAGCGGGGCGATCCGCAGCGCGACGACGTACGGGAGCAGCGTCCGCGTCGCCGTCCGCGAGTACGTCATCGCGAACGCGAGTCCGAAACCGACCGCACCACCCGCGATCAACCCCGCCGCGGCGGTGAGTCCGGTGACGGCCGCGTCGGCGAGCAACACGGGATACGTCTCGGCCAGCGCCGTCGCGACGTCGACCGGCGACGGGAAGATCAGCGTCGGCACGTCGGCGACGACGACGGCCGCGTGCCACGCGACGAGCAGGAGCGCGAGGACGGCGGCCGGCGGCGCCGCTCGCTTCCCACCGGCGACGAACCGGTCGCGAACGGTCCGCGGCGGCGCGATCGACGGCGTTCGGATCGATCGCCGGTGGGAGTCGCTCCGGCCGTCGGTCATCGGTCCCTCCTCGGCCGGGTTCCGAATTCAGCGCCGCCGGTTCGTACTGCGGAACGCGACCCGCGTCGCGGGCGGTCACACCCCGGCCTGCCCGTCGTAGTCGGCGATGTACTCGTACTCATCGTCGAGGTAGTCGTTCGTCCACACCGTCTCCGGATCGACGTCGTCTTCGAAGACGTCGGCCGAAGCGAGCGTCTCGTACGTCTCTCCCCACGGTTCCGTATCGCTGACGCCCCAGCCGCGTTCGCGGATGGCGTCCGACAGCATGTACTCCGCGTACATCTGCTCCCACTTCTCGAGCTGGTTCTCCCGGACCTCCTCGAGTTCCGGCTGGACGTCGACGAGGGCGTCGATCGCCTCCTCGGGGTTCTCGCTCGCCCAGGCCGCGCCCCTGGCTGTCGCGCGGAGAAACGAGCGCACGGTGGTTTCGTTCTCCGCGGCGAACCCCTCGTCGACGGCGACGAGGTGGCCGTACGATCGGATCGTCTCGTCGATCGACAGCACGTCGGCCTCGGCCCCCTGCTGTTCGGCGTCGACGACGTCGCCGAACACGCCGCCGGCGGCGTCGAGATCGCCCGCGAGCAACTGCTGGACGGTGTCGAACCCCGCGTCGACGTAGTCGACGCTCTCGAGGACACCGTGACGGTCGAGATAGGCCTGTGTCATCTCGCGAACCATACCGGGGCCGCTGCCGACGGTGGCTCCCTCGAGTTGCTCGGGGTCGGTCAGCTCGCCGAACCCGTCTCGAGCGGCGAAGACGACGTTCGGATTTCGCTGCATAACCACGCCGACGCACAGGGGTGAGAGACCCCTGCTGTTGACGTTGAGCACCTGATCGGCGCTCGAGATGGCGAACTCGACGTTCCCGAGTCCGGCCTGATTCGCGGCGAAATCGGCGCCGTCGCCGCTCTCGATTTCGACGTTTCCGAACCCTTCCTCGTCGTAAAAGCCGTTCTCGCGGGCCGCGACGTACGGCGCGTGCAGGCCGCTGATTCGCCAGTTGAGCAACAGCGTGACGTCGGTGACTTCGGGCTCGCCGTTGGCAGTCTGCTCGACCGCCTCGTCTTCACCGGGACCGCCGGCGCAACCCGCGACGGCCACTCCACCCGCGACGGCGAGGACGTGGCGCCGTGTGCAATGTGTGCTTGTCATTACCTCCCACGATAGGGACTATCCATGAACGCCGAAATAAAGGGTTTGTACGTTCAGTTAAGTAGTCAGCCTCCGATGACCGTCTTCGGGTGACGGGTCTCGGCACGGTTCACCCGGTAACGGTCGACTCATCCGTCGCGATTCTCGGCCTCCGGCGTCGCGACGATCACGAGGTACGGGTCGGATGCGCCGTCGCGTTCGAGTCGATCGACGGTGTCGATACGAAACCCCGCCGCAGTGACGCGGTCTCGCCAGTAACGTTCGGGATCGGAATCGCTGGAGACGTCCCCGGGAACGAGCGGGAGTTCGAGGATGCCGAGCGTTCCGTCGGGTCCGCACACGCGGCGGCTCTCGCGCAGCGTCCGATCGGCGGTCGTCGCCTCGAGGTCGTGGAGGACCCTGCAGGCGGTGACGACGTCGACCGACTCGTCCGCGAGCGGGAGCGCTGCCCCGTCGCCGACGACCGGCGTCACCTCGAGACCGGCACGAGCACCGTTTCGCCGCGCGAGCGCCGGCCCGTTCCCGAGGATGACGCGGTCGTCGAAGACGTCGAGGCCGATCACGTCCGACCCGGGCGGCACGTGCGGTGCGAGCCCCACGAGCGATCGACCGGTCCCGCAGCCGACGTCGAGAACGCGATCCGCTCCAGCCAGGGGGAGTCGTTTCGCGAACCCGTCGTACTTCGCCCGCTCGAGCGTCCACGGCGGTGGTGACAGTACTCGGCGGAGCACTCGAGCAACGTGGACGGACGCCCCGATCGCCACCAACTCCGCGGCGGCCCGTCGAAACGGGTCGTCCGTCCGCCGCCGGAAGACCGCGCCGAGAGCGATCACGCCGAGTGCGATACCGATCGACCTGAACCGTCGTCGCCAGTGGTACACGCCGAAGGCGTATCGAGTCGGGGTCATCGTTGATCGCGAATCACGAAACGGAAGGAGCCACAAGTCGGAACGAGTCGCAAGTCGGAACGAGTCGCAAGTCGGAACGAGTCACGAATCGGGAACCGGAAACCGAACAGGTGACCGTTCGGAGCGATCAGTCGTCGGCCGGTGCCGGTGAATCGCCCGCAGAGACGCCCGTCCCCGGTCCGAGGTCGATGCCGAGGTCGTCGAGTTTCTCGTCCGGCACGACGCCGTCGACCCAGCCGCGGTGGTCGTAGTACTCGTCTTTCATCTCCTCGAGTTCGCAGTACTCACCCTCGCTGGCGCCCTGGCCGCGGATGCCGTCCTCGAGGAACCGCGCGGGCAGCGAGTCGTCGCTCCCGTCGAAGCCGACGAGGTTGTTGTAGTAGCGCTCTAAGTTGTAGATCCGCTCGCCGGCCTCGAGCAGTTCCTCCTCGCCGACGTCCAGTCCGGTCATCCCGTTGTACTGGAGGACGTACTCCTCGATGCCTTCCGCGAAGGCGTTGAACTTGCAGATGTCGAAGCTGTCCGAGATGGCGTGGAGGTCCTGGAACTGGGCGGTGAGTTCGCCCTTCCCCTCGTACTCGTAGGGATCGACCTTCTCGGGGATGCCCAGAATTTCGGCGGCGGGCGTGTAGCCGCGCAGGTGGCACGCGCCGCGGTTCGAGGTCGCGTAGCCGATCCCCATCCCCTTCAGACAGCGGGGATCGTAGGCGGCGATGGTCTGTCCCTTGACCGCCAGCGAGTTCTCTTGGGCGTCCTTCCGGTCGGCGACCCGACGCGGCCCTTCAGCCAGCAGATCCGCGAGGTCGTTCTCGCGGTGGGCGATCTGCTCGATCATATCGATCATGGTCTCGTAGTCGCCCCACTCGAGTTCGCCGACGCCCTCGAGTTTGCCCTGCTCGGTCATCTCCATGGCCATCGCGAGCATGTTGCCCGTGTCGATGGTGTCGAGGCCCATGTCGTTACAGCGGTCGATCATGAGGGCGACGGCGTCGCGGTCGGTGTGGCCGGAGTTCGGCCCGAGCGCGTACGCCGACTCGTACTCGTAGGACTCCGTCCGGACGTTCATCTCCTCGCCCTTGTGCATCGCCGTCACTTCGACTTCCTTCTTGCAGGCGACGGGACAGGAGTGACACGTCGGCTCGTCGACCAGGATGTTCTCGCGGACGTTCTCGCCGGAGACGCGCTCGGCGTCGATGTCGGCGCCCTCCGCGTCGCGCATGGCTTCGGTCGAGGTGTACCGGCCGTTCTTCGTCGGGAGCCCGTCCATCTCCTCGCCGATGTTCATCAGGACGTTCGTCCCGTACATCGAGAGGCCGCCCTCGTTGGGTGCGGTGACCTCGGACTCGGTGATGGCCTGCATGGCCTGCTGGTGGCCCTCCTTGAACGTCTCCTGATCTGCGGGCTGGGGCATTCGGGTGTTGGACTTGACGACGATGGCCTTGAGGTTCTTTGACCCCATCACACAGCCCGTGCCACCCCGTCCCGAGGCGCGGTCGTCCTCGTTCATGATGGAGGCGTACTTGACGCCGTTCTCGCCGCCGGGACCGATCCCCATGACGCTGAGGTTCTTCCCGTAGGATCCCGCTACTTCCTCCTCGAGCGCGTCGCGAGTGTCGTGAAAGCCGCTGCCCCAGAGGTGGGAGGCGTCTCGCAGTTCGATCTCGCCGTCCTCGACGACGGCGTACACCGGTTCGTCGGCTTCGCCCTCGAACAGGAGGCCGTCGAACCCGGCCCACTTGAGTCGGGCACCGGACCAGCCGCCGTGGTGGCTGTCGGTGACGGTGCCGGTCAGCGGCGATTTGGTACAGACGGCGATCCGTCCGCTCATCGTCACCTGCGTGCCCGACAGCGGCCCGTTCATGAACGTCAACAGGTTGTCGGGGCCGAGCGGATCGACGTCTGCCCCCTGTTCGAAGACGTACTTTACGCCGAGCCCCCGTGCACCGATATACTTCTTCGCGTCCTCCTCGTCGATCGATTCGTACGCGACTTCCCTGTCCGAAAGATCCACACGGGCGACCCTGTCTTGAAATCCGCCAAGTTCAGTCATGATAACTCCTCTCCGTTCACTTCGACCTCTATGGTGTTAGGCGTTCTCACCCAGCCGTAACCAAAATACGTTACGTACCGGAGCGCGGTTCGATCAGGTCGAGGCGAAAGAGCCGGTGAACCCGCGTTGAATTAGCGACTGGCTGCCGGCTAGCAAATACTGCCGGGTCGTAACTACTGATGGTCTCGAGTGCGTCTCGGAGCGAGACGGGGATCGAACTCGAGATGCACCCGGCTGTGAAACGAGCAGCAGCGCTCGAGACGCCCTCCTGGATCTGCGCGAACGGTGCGCGACGTCTCCCGCTACTCTGCGAGCGGTCCGAACCGGGGAACCGAAGCGCGTTCCGCGAACCGGAACGCGTTATAACAGCAGCGCGACGATCGCGAGGATGATGAAGATCAGCACGAAGATCCGTGCGATCTCCATCGAGATCCCGGCAACGCCGCGAGCGCCGACCGCCGCGGCGACGATCGCGAGCACGAAGAAGATTAGCGCCCAGTACAGGAAGCCGCCGCCGCCCATTTGGAGTGGTACCGACGTTGCGATATCGAACATAGTCGGAGCTATCACGACCTGATAGATAAACGTCGGCCACCGTCCAGACCCCTAACTTCCGGCTACAGTCGGGTAGGCATGGCATTCAGCCTGCGGTATCAACCCGAGAGCTTACTATCGTCGAAAACTGCCCGACAGAGCTTCGCTTCGGCCGTCCGCAGGTGTTCGTGGAACGTCGGCCGCGAGACGCCCATCGTCCCGGCGAGTTCCTCGCCGGTCGTCGGCCGGGGCCACTCGAAGTAGCCGCTCAGATACGCCCGCTGTAACGCGGCGAACTGGCGATCGGTGAGGTCGCGCTCGAGCCGCGCCGCGAACTCCTGGCGCGTCTCGGGGTCGCGGTCGCGTTGCTGGAACGAGACGACGTCCGTCCCCTCGTAGCGATCCTCGACGGCTTCGACGATCGAGCGGACGTTCGCCGAGCGGGGAATCTCGAGCGTGAGGCGCGCCCGGCCGTCCTCGCTCTCGATCGCCTCGGTTCGGACGCCGCGCTCGGAGAGCCAGCCGACGGGGTCGTCCCCGCCGGCGAGTTCGATCAGACACTCCGACTCGCGCTCGACGACGATCCGGCAGTCGAGACCGATGTTGGCGGCGACCGTTTCGAGGACGTCGGCGGTCGCGTCGGGTCCGGTGACGGTGAACAGCGACGTCGTCTCGTCGTCGGTGCGGTGGGCCGAGCGTCGGTACTCGAGTCGGCAGTCCGCGTCGGCCGAGAGGGCGACGGGGGCGACGGCCGAATCGGTGAGCGTGAGTTCGACGGCGACGACGGCGTCGGTCTCGAGGACGCGGCTGGTCTCCCGGGCGTTGACCCCGCTCGCAATCGCGCGGGCCAGCGCGGAGAGGATCACCGTCTCGCGGTCGTCGATCGACCGGTCGCGATCCGTTCGGATAGTGAGGACGCCGTACTCGATACCGTTGTACGATAACGGAAACGACGCCTGGGTCGTTCCCTCGAACGTCTCGGTGGCGGCCGCGGTCTCGGCGAGCGCGGTGGCCGCGGGGTGGTCGCCGTCGGTCGCAATGCCTTCCGTCGTGTCGCCGCAATCGCCGGCCGTCGTCCGCACGTCGATCGTTCCCGTCGCGGGGTTTCGCTCGCCGATCCACGCGCCGTCGTAGCCCGCCTCCGCGACGATCCGTTCGCAGACGTCGGTCTCGAGCCCGGACCGGTCGGTCGCGCCGGCGACGACGTCCGTGACGTCCTGGATCAACCCCTCGATGCGCTCGAGGAGGTACTCGAGCGCTTCGGTTCGGGTCTCGAGCGCGAGTTCGGCCTCCTTTCGGGCCGTAACGTCGTTCTGGAAGCCGACGTAGTTGGTGACCGCCCCCGCCTCGTCGCGGACGGGGGCGATCGTCACCTCGTTCCAGAACTCCGTGCCGTCCTTGCGGTAGTTCTTCAACTCGACGGTTACCGGCCGGTCCTCATCGATCGCCGCCGCCATCTCCGCGATGGCGTCTTCGCTCGAGTCCTCGCCCTGCAGGAACCGGCAGTTTCGGCCGACGACCTCGTCGTACGCGTAGCCGGTGATCTCCTGATAGGCGTCGTTGATGTAGACGAGGGGATTGTCCTCGCGCTCCGGATCCGAGATGGTGATCCCGACCGGCGCCTCGTTGATCGCCCGGTCTTTGACCACGCGGTCGCTCTCGCTCGAGAACGGGAGTTCGTCCGCCTCGCGGGCCGGTCGGTCGAACGTGATCGTCGCACTGTCGGTCGATCGATGGATACGCGCGTCGTACCGATCGTCGACAGACTCACTGCCGCCGTCGGCATCGTCCCCGAGCGCGACGCGGCGAACCGTGCCGACCGTCGTCTCGTGGATCGCGTCCTCGAGTCGGGCCCACGACGCGAACGCGGCCGCCGCATCCCACTCGCCCGCTCCGGCCTCGCCTGCGGTCGCGTCGTCCAGCCCGAACGCGTCCCGCGCTGCGCCGTTCGCGTACGTGATCGTCCCACTCGCGATAGCGACGACGGGATCGACGACGGCCTCGAGCGCGGCGGTCGCCGGTGTGGCTCGTCCCCCGCCCCCGTACTCCGAATCGACGTTCTCCATACGCATCCTTCGAGGGGGAACTTCCTAAGAACCTCGGTGATCGTCCGAACGGTCCGGTCGACGAACAGGTACCCCCGATTGTTATGCCCTCACACGTCATAAGATAACACATGTCTTCGTACCGATCACCGTTCGAGCAACTCCGAGCGAAATTTGACGAGTCGGAGCCGGAATGCCCGGCGTGTGGGTACCACGATACCAACGGGGGCTGGCGCGTCACGACCACCGGAAGCCGCGTCACGTACCAGTTCGTCTGTCCCACCTGCGACGCGATCGAGACGCGGGAGATGCGACTGTAACGTTGCCGGCCCAGAAACGCCCTCGAGAAACGCTCCCTCGACGGCTCCGCTACGGCACACGTATCGTTCACCCGACGACCGGCAGGAAGCGTACCTGATCCCCGATGGGACGGAGCTTCATCGCCGAGTTGGTGGTCTCACACGAGGATCTGCCACTGACGCCGACCGTTCGACGGGTCTCCGACGCGACCATCACGCTCGAGTCACAACCGCTATCGTACCCGGACCGACCCGGACCGATCATCTTCTACTCGGTGACGGACGCCGACTTCTCGGAGTTCGAGTCCCTACTCGAGACCGACCATACGGTGGACGAGTGGCAGGTGACGATGGAGTTTACCGCGTGTCGCATCTATCAGGTCTATCTGAGTTCGGACGCCAAGTTCACGACCCCCGAGATAGCCGATCTCGGGCTGCAGGTCCTCTCCATTCGGAACACCGAGCGCGGGTGGCAGTTCCGACTCCAGGCCCCCGATAAGGAACGCCTCGGCGACTACTGGCGGTACTGTCGAGAGCAAGGCGTCGAGTTTCACCTCGACAAACTGTACAGCACCGGGCCGCAGGCGAGCACCGTAGCCGACGACAGCCTCGAGGCGGCCCTCACCGACCGCCAGCGAGAAGTCGCCCGTACCGCGGCTCGAATGGGCTATTTCGAACCGGACGGAGCCGATGCGGCGACGGTCGCCGACGAACTCGATATCTCTCCCTCGACGCTGTCGACGCATCTGCGGCGAATCATGGCCAAGGTGCTCCGGCACACGTTCGACGACTGACCCGACACCCGGCGGTTGCGACGCGGAGCCTCATCCACCCCCACATAATAGGAAGAAGAATACGACAGCAGATACGAGGGCGACACCGACCGAAATATCGGTATGACAGAAGAGGTACTTCAACTCGCTTCGGAACCGATGGACGGCAAGCCGAGTCTCTCCGTCGTCGAACGGATCGCTACCCTCGAAGAGACGGACCCGATAGCACTCCCGCCCCTGTACGACGCTATCGATCCCGAGGCGCTGGATTCGCTCGTCGATTCGTCGGCCACCGGCGATTCGCGACCGCCGGCGGAGATCCGATTTACCTACTGCGGCTACGACGTTCTCGTCGAACGCGACGGAACCATCGCGATATCGGCCGCGTAACGCCGGTCCTACCGTTCTGCGGACGCGAGTCGACGCGAATTGAGGTTCGAACGCACGCTCGAGTCAACAGCGAGCGGTGGCTTCGCCTGCACCCGACCGAATAGAACGATCGACGTGCCGAGTCCACCGCTAAGAGGACACTGTTACGGGCGCCACCCCCAGACGAAGGCGCTTTAGGCGCTGGGCTGTTTGGCCCTGATAATGAGTAAACCCACGCCCGACGTCTACGAGCAGGGCAAGGGCATGGACGCCCACAACCAGGTGATGCGGGAGATTCGCTCGCGCAAGGACGCGAGCTACGACCCCCACGAACCCACCCGCGTCTGGCTCGACGAGGACAACACTCCCGGCGGCGTCAAGCGGAGCCTGACGATCATCCTCAACACCGGCGGCTGTCGCTGGGCCCGCGCCGGCGGCTGTACGATGTGCGGCTACGTCGCCGAGAGCGTCGACGGCGGCAGCGTCTCCCACGAGGCGCTGATGGACCAGATCGACGTCTGTCTCGAGTACGAGGCAGAGAACAGCGTTGCGTCGGAGACGCAACGAGCAGACGGCGACAGCGCGGAGCAAAGCTCCGCGGACCATTCGAGCGGGCAGAGCCCGCGAGAAGAAGCCGTCGACGCGGACGAGCAAGCAGACCTCATCAAGATCTACACCTCCGGCTCGTTCCTCGACGAGCGCGAAGTCGGCGCCGAGACTCGGAGGGCGATCGGCGACGCGTTCGCCGACCGCGAACGGATCGTCCTCGAGTCCCTGCCGGACTTCGTCGATCGCGAGAAGATCGGCGACTTCACCCGGCACGGCATCGACACGGACATCGCGATCGGCCTCGAGACGGCGACCGACCGCGTCCGGCACGACTGCGTGAACAAGTACTTCGACTTCGCGGACTTCGAAGCCGCCTGCGCGGAGGCCGCCGCTGCCGACGCCGAGGCGGGCGCCGACGCCGAGGCGGGGATCAAGGCCTACCTCCTGATGAAGCCGCCGTTCCTCACGGAGTCCGAAGCCGTCGAGGACATGATCTCCTCGGTCGAACGCTGTGCCGACGTCGAGGGCTGTCACACCGTCTCGATGAACCCGTGTAACGTCCAGCGCTACACCATGGTGGACGAACTCTACTTCAACGACGGCTACCGGCCGCCGTGGCTCTGGTCGGTCGCCCACGTCTTAGAAGAGACCGCCGATATCGACGCCATCGTCGTCTCCGACCCCGTCGGCCACGGCTCCGACCGCGGCCCGCACAACTGCACGGAGTGTGACGATCTCGTCCAGAAGGCGATCAAGGACTTCGACCTCCGACAGGACCCCAGCGTCTTCGAACAGGTCTCCTGTGACTGCGAACTGACCTGGGAGACCGTTATGGAGCGCGAGCGGAGTTTCAACCAGCCGCTGACCCGGTAACAACGACACCGCACGAACGATCCGACCGACGCGGAGACCGAACCGCCGCGTTTCGACCTTTTCCTCGACCCGTCAGTTGCCGGTCGTCAGTCGCCGGTCGCCGTACTGTCACACGTCGACTGGACGAGTTCGGCGTCGGCCTGCGGAATCTCGAGGGTGACGACGGTCCCCTGTGGCTCGTTGGACTCGAAGGTCAACTGGCCGCCCGACTGGGTCACCACGAGGTTGACCAGCCAGAGGCCGAGGCCGCTCGTGTGTCGGAGTTGCGTGATCTCTCGGTCGCCCTGCAACAGTTCGCGTTCTTCGTCGGGCATCCCGGGGCCGTCGTCGGCGACGGATACCGACAGCATCCCGTCGTCCGTCCGATCGCACACCGAGATATCGATCGTCGGTGACGACGTGTCGTTGTGTTCGACGGCGTTCTCGAGGATCTGGTACAGCGCCGTCCGGAGCGACTCGTTGGTACGCGCGAACGTTCGATCGGGGATCGAACTGGTGATTTCGACGTCGGGATAGGCGCTCTCGAGTCGGGACGTCACCTCGGCGACGGTGTCGGCGATGTCGATCGGTCCCACCGTCGTCGACTCGCGCTCGAGGACGCGTTCGACGGCGCGAGTCTTCTCGGCGAGCCCGATGAGTTCGCCCGCTCGCTCCTGAATGGTCGTCGCGTACTCGGCGTCGTCGTCGTCGACGGCTTCGGCGAGCATCTCGGCACAGCCGTCGATGATGTTCATCCCGTTGCGCATGTCGTGTCGCAGCACGCGATTCAGGATTTCGACGCGTTTCTGGCGCTGTTTCCGGTCGGTGATGTCGGTGTAGACGCCGAACGTGCGACTCGAGGTCTCGTTCATCTCGACGGGGACGGCTCGCAGCATGAAATCGCGCAACCCGTCGACGGTTCGGCGTTTGACCTCCGCCTCGACGATTTCGCCCCGACTGCTGCGGCGCGTAACCGCTTCGGCCTCGGATTTCCCGTCGGTGGGAACGATAAACTGATCCAGCGATTCGTCGACGATGGTCGACTCCTCGTAGCCGAAGACGCGCTCGAACGCCGGATTGACCGATTCGACGATCGCCGTACCGTCGGACTGGCGCGCGCTGACGACGGCGTCGGGAACGTTCTCGAACAGCGCGGCGAATCGGTCGCGCTCCGTTCGAAGCTGTTGCTCGAAGGTGAGACGATCGAGTGCATCGGTCACGTGAGAGAGCAGCAGTTCCGCCAGATCTTCGTCCTCTCGCGAGAACGCACCGACCTCGGTCGAAACCGTCTGAAAGACGCCCCAGTCGTCGATCGGCACCGACAGGACCGACCGGAACTCCTCGCCTCCCGGCTCGGCAGCGGATACCGACCTGACGTCGTCGAACCGGTAGGTTTCGCCGGTTCGGTACGTCATCCCCGCGATCCCCTTGTCGACTCCGATGCGGCGGTGGAAATCACCCTCGAGCGACGCCGAAACGGCTTCCTTGACGAGGTACTCGCCCTCGGCGCGGTCGACGACGCAGACGTCGAACGCCAGCACGTCCGCGGCCGCCTCGACGGTGAGTTCGGCGATTTCCGTGGGAGTCGTACAGTCGTCGAGCTGTGACGCGACCTCGTGCAGTCGCTCGATCTTCGCCTTGTGTTCGACGAGTTCCCGCTCCATCCGTTTGCGGTCGCTCACGTCGCGGACGACGCCGGCCGATCCCTCGAGCACACCGTCGCTCCGCAACAGCGTCATGTTGACCTCACACGGGATCCGGTCGCCGTCGCGCGTCACCAGCGTGAGCTCGTACGTCGCGATTCGATCCTCGTCGGCCGACACGAGCGCGCGAACCCGCTTGCGGCCGCGCTCGACGCTCTCGTCGGTGAGGACCGTCGAGGCGTGTTCGCCGACGAGTTCGTCTCGGTCGTAGCCCGTCACCTCCGTCAGCCGATCGTTGACCGTGATGAAGTCGCCGTTCCTGTCGAGCGCGTAGACGCTGTCACCGATGGTTTCGACGATCGTCTTCGTCTGTTCGAGTTCCCGTTCGCGCGCCGCCCGGTCGAGCGCGGCCTCGGCCGTCGCGGCGAGGACGTGGACGAGGTGAATTTCGGCGAGTTCGATGTCGTCGTCGCCGGTTGCCGCCACGGACAACAGTCCGTGATCGCCGAGCGGATACAGGGTGGCGTTGCCGAGTTCGATATCGATCTCGTAGGGAATCATCTCCCGGGAGGCGTCGTCGATGACGACCGGTTCACCGTCGTCGTAGGTCCGCCAGAGGGTGTCGTCGCCGGGTCCGATCCTCGCGATGTCGCCGGTGTTCGCCTCGAGTTTCGACGTGCCCGCGGCGAGTTCGAGCGTTCCGGTGTCGTCGTCGTAGAACCGAAGCGCCGCGAGCGAGCGGTCGATGACGTGTTCGGTCGCGTCCATCACGATCGACGCGATCTCGTCGACCGACTCGGCGCGCATCAACTCGTGCGTCGTCTCCTGAAGCGCCTCGAGGGCGTTCGCGCGTTTGCGCTCGGCGGTAATGTCCTGGGCGAACGAGAGGACCCCGACGACGTCTCCGTCGTCGAACAGCGGCGTGTTGAACCACTCACAGGTGAGTTTCGAGCCGTCCTTACACACGTTCTGACTGATCTGCCAGCCGGAGCTGGTCGCGAGGTTCCCGGAAAGCAACTGTTCCCAGTGGTCGACCATCTCGCTCCGGTCCGAGTCGGGAACGAGCAAGTCGAGACCGCGTTCGCCGTCGGCTTCCGTCGCGGTGTATCCGAATAGCTCCGTCGCCGCGGGGTTCCAGGACGCGACCTCGAACTCGGGCGTCCACTCGATGATCGCGAGCGGCGACTGCTCGACGACGACCTCGAGTCGATCCGCGGGGTCCGTCGCCGAGACGTTCGTCACCGCCCCACCCGGGGAAAATCCGGGAGTCGAACCGTCGCTACCCGTCTCGAGTGCGGCGTGCGTATCGAGACGAGCACTGACGTCGGTTTCGGTAGACGTGGAAGGCGAGTCGTCCGTGCCGGGCGCGGAAGTCGACTGGTCGAGCAGCTCGCCGACTCGCGTGGCGAGGAGTTCGATCCCCTCGGACTGGGGGACGTAGCCGTCGGCACCGACGGCGACCACGTCGCCGGCGAGTGCTTCGCTTCCCTCGGCCGGAAAGACGATCACAGGGACCTCAACGCTGCCGTCGTCGATCCGCGCACAGAGTTCGACGAGGTCGGTATCGGGGACGGGGGGCGTCAGGACGACACAGTCGGCACTCGAGAGGTGTCCGAGACAGCCGGCCGCGGTCTCGACGACGGTGACAGTCCCAGCGACGTTACGAAGCCCCTGAACGACCTCGTCGGTCGCGTCGGGGTCGGCGTACACGAGACGCGTTTCAGATTCCATACACCCATCCCCTCAAACAGGTTCTACCCCCGTCAACGTACCGCCGCGGTATTACTGTTCGACTCGACTCAGAATCTGAGTCGTCCCGAACCCCGTCACGGGCGCCGCTCGGGTTCGCGAGAAAAGCACCCGATAGCGTGCTACTCTGCTCCGGAGACGGCCGTTTCGAAGCCGCGGAGGATTCCCTGTCCGTCGGTCGCCCCGACGTCGGGCAGCGTCGCCCGTTCCGGGTGGGGCATCAACACCGCGACGTGCTCGCGCTCGCCGAGGACGCCCGCGACGTTGTGTTTCGACCCGTTCGGATTCACGTTCGGGCCGGTCTCGCCGTGCTCGTCGCAGTAGCGAAAGAGGACTCGCCCCTCGTCCTCGAGTTCGCCCAGTCGGTCGTCGTCGACCTCGTAGCGGCCCTCGCCGTGGGCGATGGGAACCTCGATGACGTCACCTTCCTCGTAGGCCGCCGTCCAGGGCGTATCGTCGCGCTCGACGCGGAGGAAGACGTGCTCGCACTGGAACCGGGCGCTCTCGTTCGTCGTGAACGCCCCCTCGGTGAGCCCCGACTCGCAGCCGACCTGGGCGCCGTTACAGACGCCGAGGACGGGCGTCCCCTCGGCCGCCGCCTCGCACACCTCGGTCATGATCGGCGACCGCGCCGCCATCGCCCCCGCACGCAGGTAGTCGCCGTAGGAGAAGCCGCCCGGCAGGACGATTCCCGTCGTCTCCGCGGGGAGGCCGTCCTCGTGCCAGACGATCTCGGCGTCGATGCCGAGGTGCTCGAGCGCGCGCTCGGCGTCCCGGTCGCAGTTCGAGCCGCCGAAGCGGATGATCGAAACCGTCATCTACCGGTCGTCGACCTCCACGTCGTAGTCGTGGATGGTCGGGTTCGCCAGCAGCCGTTCTGCCATCTCGCTCGCGCGCTCGCTCGCGGCGTCGGCCGACTCGGCCTCGAGGTCGACCTCGAACCGGTCCGCCGAACGCAGGTCCTCGAGATCGAAGCCCAGGCGCTCGAGGGCCTGTTTCGTGGTTTCGGCCTCGGGGTCGAGCACGCCGTGTTTGAGTCGAACGGTCACCGTCGCGGTGTAGGCGGTCATTACGTGATACCCCGTAACCGTGCTCAAAAACGCTTTCGGGTTGGCGCTGTAGTACACGTTCGTGAATACCCGATCGAGCGGAGACGCCCATCGTTCGATCCGCCCCGGTCCGTGGCACCCACTCAGGCCGGAACGGGGTGCCGACGCTCCTCGGTTCGATTGGCATACCACACCGGCACTGCGGTAACCGGTATCGAGAGTCGGTGCTATCGACGATGGCGGTGTCTCCACGACTGGTATTATTGTGTTGGCTCACGAACACGACACCATGACCGAAACCCGGCCACTCGTTCGGGGGGTGACGCCGTCAGTAGCCGTCGTCATCGTCGCAGTGCTCGCGACGTTCGTCGCGCTCACGGCGATCAACTCGTCGGTCGCGATCATTCTGGCCATCTTCGGCCTCATCTTCGGCGGCGACCTGCTCAGAGAACTCACCAAAGCGCTCGATGCCGGAGGCAGCGAATCGACGGTGAACGACCAACCGGCAGTGAACGGCGACGCCGAAGACGCCCTCGAGCGATTGCGCGTCTGCTACGCCGACGGCGAGTTATCCGACGCGGAGTTCGAGCACCGACTCGCGATGCTCCTCGAGACGGAGACGGTCGCCGACGTCGAACGCTATCTCGACGAGGACGCCGCGCAACCGACCGCGCGAGGAACCGAGATCGAAATCGACCGCGAACTCGAGCGGTCGTCCGGGTGAGCCACTTCTCAGAACAGGAAGTGGCCGCTCCACGCGATGATGAGCGCGAAACCGATCGCGGCGGCGGCCTGTCGGGCGAGCATCGCCGCGACGAATCGGAGGAGACCTCGCGCGCCACTGTGATCGCGGTGACGAGACACGGCAGCAGGACGCCGACGATCGGAAAAGCGTCACTCGGTGCTAGCAATAGCTGGAGGCGTTTTAATAGTATCTATGACGTAGTTACTAATCTTGAATAAATTTCTCTGTCAACATACTACCGTTCCGTTCTCAGGAACATCCACGGAAAGCAGGACTTTTGACTACAGGTAGACTCAAACTCGTACTGATGACTCTCTATTCGCCCGAGCGGAGGTGGCTGCGATGACGACCGATATCACCGAGATCACCGTGATCGGGGACGACGACACCGGGCTCATCGCCCGGGTAACGAGCCTCCTGTTCGAGCGCGGAATCAACATCGAGGATCTCGATCAGGCCGTCCGAGACGGCGTTTTCCGGATGTATCTCGCCGTCGATACCTCCGAGATGGTCTGTACCGAACAGACGCTCCGAGATGACCTCCAGAAGCTCGGTGACGACCTCGGACTCGACGTGCAGGTCCGGTTCCCCGCCGACCGCGAGAACCAGCAGATCGCCGTCCTCGTCACGAAAGAGAGCCACTGTCTCGAGGCGATGTTCGAGGCGTGGGCCAACGACGAACTCGGCGCGGACATCGGCGTCGTCATCGGGAACCACGACGACCTCCAGCCGCTGGCCGAACACTACGACGTCCCGTTCCACGACATCGGCGACGAGGGCGGCCAGCAGAACGAGGACCGCCTCCTCGAACTCCTCGCCGAGTACGACGTCGATCTGATCGTCCTCGCACGGTACATGCGCATCCTCAGCCCCAACGTGGTCTTCCGCTACGAGGACCGCATCATCAACGTCCACCCGTCCCTGCTGCCCGCCTTCCCCGGCGCGGAGGCCTACCGACAGGCCATCGAGGAAGGCGTCCGCGTGGCCGGCGTCACCGCCCACTACGTGACGACCGACCTCGACCAGGGACCGATCATCACCCAGCGCGCGTTCGACGTCCCCGACGACGCCGAGTTAGGCGACATGAAACACCGGGGTCAGCCCCTCGAGGCGGACGCCCTGCTCGAGGCCGTCAAACTCCACCTGAACGGCGACGTCTCGGTCCACCGCGGTCGGACGTCGGTCCGGGAGAACGGGGACGAGTACCAACTCGGCCTGCCGGAAGAGCTCGACGAGTTCACGCCGGACCGGCCGGTCGACGGGATCGGTAGCGTCGTCGCGAACAACCAGTAACCGGCCTCTTCCACTGTCTTCGACGGGGAAGTTTCCACACCCGATCTATCCACAGTCGTTTCTCGTCGCAGCCGAACTACGACTCCCAGTTCTCGAGGCAGTCGTCGCTACAGAAGTGCCGGTACACCGTCTCGCCGTCCTCGAGCGTCGTGACGACGCGTTGCTCGGAAGACGATGCCACGGGGTCGCCACACGCTCGACACTCGGGTGAGTCCTCGTCCGTCGAATCAGCCATTAGGTGTTCGAAGGGACAAGAGCCACTTGAACGAACCTGTTGCGGCGGAATCGGCCACGGCCGATAACCCGCCCCGTCGGGAGCGTCTGCCGGAGCACTAGCGGCTTCGACCGACGGCTTCGCGCAGCCGATCCGGTGCGCTTCGGATCGACCGTCACGTCCTCGAACAGCGACTGGAGGTCCCTGTCGAGCCGTCACCGTCAGTTCCGGTTCTCGACCTCTCACGTCGTTGACCGCGGTTCCGGGAGCAGTACGCTTATCGCCGGTTCCACCGTATCTTGGTATGTTATGGCACAGCGAGAAGTCCAACAGGAGTTGTACGTCGACCAGTACACGCTCGGACTCGTGGGTCCCGATCAGGAGTGGGCGGGAACCGTCGCGGACGGCGGGACGATCCGGACGTACACGCCGCCGGGCTGTTGGGGACCGATGGTCACCCCCGAGTTCCGCGGGGGCCACGAGGTCACCCGGCCGATTCGCGTCGAGGGAGCGTCCGTCGGCGACGCGGTCGCGCTCCGCATTCGGGACGTCGAGGTGACGAGCACGGCGACGAGTACCGGGTCGATGGCCGAACGCGAGGACGCCTTCGGCGACGATCCGTTCGTCGACCACCGCTGCCCGGAGTGCGGCACCGAGTGGCCCGAGACCATCATCGAGGGAACGGGCGAGGAGTCGATCAAGTGCGCCGAGTGCGGCGCGAACGCCTCCTCGTTCGGCTTCGAATACGGCTACACCGTCGCCTTCGACGACGATCGAGCTGTGGGTATCACGCTCGACGAGGACGGCGCGCACGAACTCGCGGTGAACGCCGACGAGGTGATGGACATCCCCGAGAACTCCCGCCAGCATCCCATCCTGCTGTACGAACCCGGTGAGATGCCCGGCACGCTGGGTCGCTTGCGCCCGTTCATCGGCAACGTCGGCACCACGCCGCCGGTCACGATGCCCGACTCGCACAACGCGGGCGACTTCGGCCAGTTCCTCATCGGGGCCGAACACGACTACGGCGTCGAGACGGAGGACGACCTCGAGGACCGAACCGACGGCCACATGGACATCCCGCAGGTCCGGGCCGGTGCGACGCTCATCTGTCCCGTCAAGGTCGACGGGGCCGGCGTCTACGTCGGCGACCTCCACGCAAACCAGGGCGACGGCGAACTCTCCCTGCACACCACCGACGTCAGTGGCACCGTCACGATGGACGTCGAGGTCATCGAAGGCCTCGATCTCGACGGCCCCCTCCTCCTGCCACCCGAGGAGGACCTCCCGTTCATCAGCAAACCCTACAGCGAGGACGAACGCGAGGCCGGCCGCGAACTCGGCGCGGAACACGGCGTCGACGTCGACGACGATATGGGACCGATTCAGGTCGTCGGCTCCGGCGCGACGGTCAACGACGCCACGCAGAACGCCTTCGACCGCGCGACGAAACTGCTGGACATGAGCGAAGGCGAGGTCCGCTCGCGGTGTACGTTCACCGGCGGCGTCCAGATCGGGCGGCTCCCCGGCGTCGTCCAACTCGACCTGCTCGCACCGATGGACGTGCTCGAGGATCGCGGTATCGACCACCTCGTGCGCGAGCAGTACGGGCTGTAAACACAGAACTGTAGACGGCCCGTATCCCACCGCAGTGGCGCGCGCTGACTCGAAGTGAGTCAACGACGAACTCCGGCCCGAAATTGCGTGAGGGATGAACGAGTGACCGATGGGAACGAGCGTTAGCGCGGAACCAGCGGTTCCGCGAACCATCCAACTAGTGCGAGACCGCAGGTCTCGCAGACCATGCGAGTAGTTCGGGACCGAAGGTCCCGCATACCATGCGAACGGCGGCTTTGCCGCCGTGAGCAAACGGACCGACGGTCCGTGAGCAGCAATCGGCTGGGAGGACGTAGAAATCATCGCCGCCAGTGCGAGCAGCGCGCTCGGCTGTGTCACAGAGTCAGAATCCGGCCGACGGGTTCGCAAACCGACACGGCGAACGATCGAGCCAGTTCAGCGTCGACGCAGAACACCGACATCGCATCGGCCACCGCCCGCTAGCCGAACAACCCGATCAGGACCAGTCCCAGCCCAGTCAGGAGGAGGACGCCCGCGATCATCGCGGTCAGCAACTGCAGCGAGGACTCGGCGTCCTCGGGTACGTCGAGTCGCGGATAGAGGTGTCGAGAACCGACTAACACGCCGATTCCCAGGGCGAGTGCGCTGACACCGAACGCGAGCAGTTCGGCGTTCATCGCTTATTGATACCGGCTCCGAGGTGAAAAAACGGTCACCTCGTGTCGGCTATCGAGAATCGCCGCCCGGTCGCCAGCAGACGGCGGGATCGACGGTCGCCACGAGCGACGGCGTCGACTCCCGACGAGCGACGGCATCGACTCCCGTTTGGCCGCGAGTGGCACTCTCCACGGACTGGTATCCGTGAGGGCGCCTCGAGAACTCGGTCAGCCGACGTAGATCCCGGCAGCCGCGTACAGAAACACCCCGCCGATCGCGAGCCCGCAGATCGCGATGCCGGCCCCGAGCAGCCGCAGCAGGTCCGTCATCAGCTCCGGATACTCCGGCTGGGGCTCGAGGTTCGCGACGAGGACGTAACACAACAGCCCAGCGCCGGCTGCGAACAGGCCGAACGTCGCCGGCGCGAGCCACTCCATGACTCTGGTGGGGGAGCCGGGGTCGTATATCCTGCGGCCGGACGGGGAAAAACCCATGCAGTTCGGCGCGCAACGAACAGGTATGAGCGACCGCGCGGACGAGGTGACCGAGAGCCGCGACACCGAGGACCTCCTGGCGGAGACGGAGGAACTGCTCTCAGGATCGGGGGATGGAGTCGATACCGGCGAGTCACGGGCCCCGGACGAGGCCGAGCCGCGGCGATCGGTCGACGCGGACTCGCGGACGTCATCCGCGCCGCTCGATTCCCCCGCCGAATCCGACACGAAATCGGGTTCGTCGCGGCTCTCCAGGCTCAGATCGAGGCTCTCGAGTCCCGTCTCGGGACTGTCTCTCGAGAACTACTTCTCGCCGCGAGCGTTCTTCGCGTTCGTCCTGCTGGTCGGCGCTGGCCTGCTCGCGGGCGGGATGACGATCCCGTTCGGTGGTGGCCGGGTCGTCGGTATGTTCGGCGTCGCCTTCGCCATCGGACTGTTCACGTCCAGACGGCGGTACCTCGAGATGGCCGCCGCCGGAACGATGGTCGGGGCGGCGTCCTCGCTGACCAGCTATGCCATGATCGCGGTCGCCGGCTCCTATCAGGCGGTCGTCGCCGTCGGCGTCGCCGCCGGACTGGTCGGCTGTCTCGTCGGCTACTACTTCGGCCGCGACCTGCGTGACGGGCTGGTTCGAGACATCGAGTGAGTTCTCGCCTCGAAACAGTGGCCGCACCTGACGGTGATCGTCGCAGATTCAGTTCGTCGTCAGTTCCCACCCGCGTTCGCTCCGCCGAACGATCCCTTCGTCCGCCATCGACTCGAGCAGTTCGGCGACGAGGTCGCGCGGCGCGTCGACGTCGGAGCTGAGTTCGCCGACCGACTTCGGCTCCGAGCGGATACTCGCCAGTAAGTCGGCGTAGATCCGACTTTCGGGACCGGTACCGACCGTCTCCGAAATCCCGTCGAGCACGTCACAGAGACGCCCTTGCACCCATCGCTGGGCCAGCGAGAGCTCGTTCTCGAGCTGCTCGAGATCCTCCAGCGCGTGGAGGAGGTCGTCGAGGTCACCGGTCTCGTCCCAGGAGACGTCCAGCGTGAGGTGCCGGCAGGTCGTGATGTCGAAACTGCTGTTCGCGGGATAGGCGCTCTTGCTCGCGAAGCCGTAGGGCGAGACGTTCACCTCGAGGCGGACGTGACGAGCGATATGAAAGTACTTCCGGCGTTGGTCGTCGACCCGGCTCTCGATCAGCCCGGCGTCCTCGAGTTTTCGCAGGTGTTCGATGACCGCCTTGGGACTCACGCCGAGATACTCCGATATTTCGGTGACATAACAGGGTTTGCGGGCGAGCAACCGGAGGATACGTCTCCGGTTTTCGTTTCCCAGCAAATCCAGCAACGCGGCGGAGTCCATCGTGGGTGGGTTAGGGGTCGGCGCTGAAAAGCGTGTCTGCTCGGTCCGAACGCGGCCGTGCGGGTTTGCATCGGCGACGGTCCGTACTGGAGCCCCTCGACAACGGTCCAACTGTGGAGTACCGGATGCAGTCATCCAGTCGCGACACCCCCTCGATTGTGCCCGCTGAGATCCGCCCGCTCCCGTTTTACGGGCGTTGCTCTCGAAGCGGCGAGAAGGACGTTCGGAGGGTTGTCCGCGCCTCAGGTACTACTCGAGTCGTCTTCCGAATCGTCCGTCTGATTGCCGGCGTTGGCGTGGTCCGGCGGGTTAGCGTTTCCCCGCTCGGCCCCATCATCATCGGTTTGATTGCCGGACCCAGCCTGACCCGGCGGGCTATCGTTTCCCTGTCCGCGATCACCGTCGTCCGTCTGGTTGCCGGGATCGGCCTGCCCCGGCGGGTTAGCGTTTCCCTGCCCGGAATTTCCGTTGTCCGTCTGATTGCCGGACCCAGCCTGGCCCGGCGGGTTAGCGTTTCCCTGTCCGCGATCACCGTCGTCCGTCTGATTGCTGGGACCGGCGTGGTCCGGTGGTCCGCCACCGGGCGTGCCATCAGGGCCACCGAGCCCGCGTGCGATCTCGGCCACTTCCGGACCGGATAGCGATGCGGCGTTCTCTCGGAGGTCGTCGAGTCGTTCGTCGTCGACGTCGGTTTCGTTGGCTCGCTGTTCGGTCCGGTCGATCGAGCGCTCGAGCGACTGGATCTCGACGGTAAGCCGGGTCATCCGCGCACGGTACTCACCCGGGTGGAGGTCGTCGTCTGCTTTCGATTCGCGAAGTTCGTCGCGCTCCGCTTCGAGGGTCTCGAGTCGGTCCTCGAGTTCGTCCGTTCGCTCGAGAACGAGATCGGCTCGACTCTCGTTGTCGGCGGCGTTGTATCTCGAATCGTGCATTCCGGACTCGACCGACCGCTCGGTATCGGTCGCAGTGGACTGCATGAACGTCGAGACATCCATGGTCGACTCTATTTCGTCGCTCGACTCGCCCTCGTCGTTGGAATCGCCGGTAAGCGTCCCTACGACGGCACCGCTCGCGATAGGGGCGACTGTGAGTCCAACGATGGCGACCAGCACGAGGAACGCGACCGACCGACTGGTACTCATTACTCTTCCTCTGGTCTCGAACATACTAAAAAGACTGACCTTCGTTCGTACCGTTCAATTGGATTCGCGACTAGTCGAGTTCCGTTTTGACTGTTCACAACGGATAGCGACCTCTTCCCTGCCGTCCAACTGGCCCTTGAACTCGGGTTTCGTTGCGCTCGGCGGGAGCGATGGCATTGTTCATCCACGGTCACCGACCGTTCACGAGCGATCGGTCCGATTCACGCCGTCGAATCGCGCTCTCACTCCGCGACTATCGTTCACACGATGTGTCTAATCGTTCGTGAACTGGTCGAACGGGAAACGGACCGTCTCCTCGTCGAGGAAACGATCGATTTGGGCTCCGCCATCCGGTGACCGTCTACGCTGATTGCCCTTCGACTTAAGGCTGTCCGAAAATAGTTATGTCTCGTCGGAGTGTGGTATCATATAGCATGTTCGAGCGCTTCTCCCGGAGCTACTATCTCGGACGACTCTACGTGACCCCGGTCGACGGGGACCACGCCCTCATGCACAGCGAACAACACGAACGGATCAACGAGGCGGTCTACGCCACCGGCGACGGCCTCGAGCGCCTCGATACGCCGCTCGTGATGAAACTCGAGAGCCAGCACTTTCCGGTTCACGGCGACGAGAACGTCCCGACGAACACGCTCGCCCTGCCCGAATCGATGCTCGAGGGCTGTGACGTTCGGAACCCGCCGTCGCTTCGGGAGGTGTTGCTCGCCCGACGCGAGCACGCTGAGCAGTTGCTCTCGTGGATCGGCGACTGGCCCGACCCCGACGACGACCTGCGAAACGCCGGAACCTAGAAGTATTCTCGCTTCGGCCCTTCGAATGGATGTTCGACGAGTTGCTCGGCCGCGCCTCGCTCAAAGAGCGCATCGACGAACTCGAGGAGGAAAACGAGCGGTTGCAAAACCGGTACGAGGCCGAATCCGAGCGGCGGGCCGACGCGGCCACGGCCAGACAGGACGCCGAGGAGGAGCTGAACCGACTCGAGGACCGTATCGCGCAACTCGAGGGCGAACTCGAGCAGGTCGACGAGGACGACCGCGGGCTCGCGGTTCGTCGTCACGAACGGCTGCGCGGGAGTCGGCTCGCGGACGTGGTCGACCGACTGACGTCGTTTCGGACCGGGGCCGAAGGTGCCCTCACAGCCGTTCTCGAGGCTGACGACGCCGTCGACGACCTGCAGGACGAGTTCGACCTCGACTTACAGGACGTGCTGGGCGACCGCACCGGGCTCGTCGACGACGCCACCCCCTGCGTGCTGTGCGTCGACGACGCCGGCCTCGTCGCCGTCACGCTCGAGCCGCCGGTGGATCTCGCCGACGAGACGCTCGGCGGCGACCGCGATTCGCGCGCGACGTGGGCCGATCGGTTCGCCCTCGAGGAGGAGTGGCTCCTGCCGACCGGCCGGTACGCGCTCGCGCTCGCCCGGACCGACCTGTTCGCGCTCGGGATCTACGAGGACGACGAGCGCGTCGACTATCGCGGCTTCGAGAGCGACGTCAAGGGAAGCCACTCGAAGGGCGGCTTCTCCCAGGCTCGATTCGAGCGCATTCGCGACGACCAGATCGACGATCACCTCGAGCGCTGTACGGAGGCCCTCGCCGACTACGACGTCGAGCGCCTGTTCGTCGTCGGCCAGCGCGGCGTCGTCGACACGCTCGTCGAGGAAGCGACCCTCGACGTCGCGGGAACCGCCGCCGTCGACGCGACCGGCGATCCGAAACCGGCGCTCGAGGACGCCCACCGATCGTTCTGGACGACCGATCTGCGGGTGCTTTGACTCCTCTGACTCCGGCTTCGATCGGCGTTGACAGCCGTTGCAGCCCCAGACGCCGGTGAACTGAACCCCAGCCGTTTTGATCGGCGCGACCGTACGATCGAGCGGACAGTATGTCCGACTTCGTCTCCGTGTCGTGCGAACGGTGTGGCGAACAGTTCACGGCCCATCCCGGCGCGAACGCGGCGGAGCGTGGGTTCTGTTCCCCCGCCTGTGCCCTCGAGTGAGTCGACTCGAGGCGTCGACTCGAGGCCGTCGAAGCCGGGCTGTAGCCGGTAACCGTGCCTCGATTTTTGACCGTCGTGATCGAACCGGTCGGACGGCCGGATATCCACCGTTAAGTAGGGCCTCGTTCATGTTCTGGTATGCGCGTCGCAATTCTCGCCCACGAGAAGTTTCCCGACCGTGCGAAAACCGCTCTCGGTGTACTGCGATATACCGACGACGACGTCGTCGCCGTTCTCGACCGCGATTCCGCGGGACAGCGGGTGAACGACTTCGTTCCCGACGTTCAGGACGCCCCGATCCGCGAGGGGATGGCCGATCTGGCGGCCGACGACGTCGATACCCTCTTGATCGGTATCGCGCCCATCGGCGGCGGCTTCGACGAGAGCTGGCGCGAGGACGTTCGAACCGCACTCGAGTACGGCTGCGACGTCGTCTCGGGGTTGCACTACTTCCTCGCCGAGGACGAGGAGATCGCGGCGCTCGCCGCCGAGAACGACTGTGAGATCCGGGACGTGCGGAAGCCGCCCGAGGATCTGACGGTCAGTCAGGGAGTCGCCGGCGAGGTCGACGCCGAGATCATTCTCACCGTCGGCACCGACTGCTCGGTCGGCAAGATGACCGTCTCGATGGAACTCGCCCGCGACGCTCGCGAGGCCGGCCACGACGCCGCCGTGATCCCGACCGGCCAGACGGGGATCATGATCGAAGGTTGGGGGAACCCGATCGACCGCGTCGTCAGCGACTTCACCGCCGGAGCCGTCGAGGAGATGATCCTCGAGAAGGGCGACGAGCACGACTACCTCTTCGTCGAGGGTCAGGGGAGTATCGTTCACCCGGCGTACTCGGCGGTTACCTGCGGCATTCTCCACGGGTCGATGGCCGACAAACTCGTGCTCTGTCACGACGCCGGGAGGAAGGAAATCCACGGTTACGAGTCGTTCTCCCTTCCCGATCTCTCGACGTACGTCGATCTCTACGAGGGGCTCGCCGCCCCGGTCGCGGACAGCGAGGTCGTCGCCGGCGCGTTGAACACCTCGAGCCTCGACGACGATGACGCTGCACGCGAGGCCGTCGACGCGTACGCGAGCGCGCTCGACGTGCCCGCGTCGGACGCCATCCGCTTCGGAACCGACGACCTGCTCGCGGAGTTGTTGTGATCCGATGACACTCGAGACCGCCTTCGAACGACATGCGCTGCCGCTCGAGTACCCGTTCGGGATCGCTCGCGGGACGACGACCGAGACCGAGGCGGTGACGGTCACTATCGAGGACGAGGACGGCACCGTCGGCGTCGGCAGTGCCGGACCGTCCCCCCACTACGGCGAGACCGTCGACACGGTGACGGCCGTCCTGCCCGATCTGCTCGCCGTAGTCGAGGAGTGCGGCGACGTCCACCAACTCGAGCGGATCGAACGCCGGATGCGCGAGACCGTCCGGCGGAACCCGTCCGCGCGCTGTGCCGTCAGCATCGCGCTCCACGATCTGGCCACGAAACGACTCGGAGTCCCCCTCTACCGGTACTGGGGACTCGATCCGGCACGGACGCTCGAGACCTCCTACACGATCGGCCTCGACGACACGG
This sequence comes from Natronorubrum halobium, assembly GCF_051351675.1. Lineage (NCBI taxonomy): Archaea > Methanobacteriati > Methanobacteriota > Halobacteria > Halobacteriales > Natrialbaceae > Natronorubrum > Natronorubrum halobium. The sequence goes on along the minus strand of NZ_CP195595.1, from coordinate 1,737,326 downwards.
AGACGATGCGCGAGAAGACGGAGACGGCCCTCGAGCGCGGCCACACCACGCTGAAGGTGAAGTTGGGAACGGACCGCGACCTCGAGATCGTCGAGACGATTCGGTCGGTCGCCCCCGACGTCTCCCTCTTCGTCGACGCGAACGAGGCCTGGAGGCCCCGCGAGGCCGTCTCGAAGATCGAGCGACTGGCCGACTACGACCTCGCGTTCGTCGAACAGCCAGTTCCCGCCGAGGATCCCGAGGGACTGCGGTTCGTCTACGAGCGCTCGCCGCTGCCGATCGCCGCCGACGAGTCCTGCATCACGCTCGAGGATATTCCGCGGATCGCCGACCGCTGCGACATCGCGAACCTGAAGCTCATGAAGTGCGGCGGGCTTCGGGAGGCGAAGCGGATGATCCACACCGCTCGCGCACACGGCCTCGAGGTCATGTGCGGCTGTATGACCGAGTCCAACGCCTCGATCGCGGCGGCCTGCCACCTCGCGCCGCTGCTCGACTACGCCGACCTCGACGGCTCGCTGTTGCTCGCCGACGATCCGTATGACGGCGTTCCGATGCCCGACGGCCGGATCGATCTGGCCGGTCTCGAGCGGCCGGGAACCGGTGCCGTACTGCGGTAATGAAACCGGGTGCGTCCCTCGAGCAGTCTCGGTGCGCTCCCCGAATAATCCGAGTGCGCCCCTCGAGCAGTCTCTCGGAGTGAGTGTCGCCCGCATCGGCAACAGGCCTTTATGCCGTTCCTCGGTGTGGAAATGCGGGCATGTACGACGATGACGGCAGTCGAAACGTATCCCGTCGGACACTTTTGCGAGCGTCCGCGGGTGTCGGCGCGGTTTCGGTGCTCGGTGCAGGACAGGCAAGTGCGAGCGACCCTGGTGGGGCGCAGTCCTGGTTCGACGACCGCTGTCCCGACGCGACCCTCGAGCCCAGCATGGGCCACTGCGAGGGGTCGAATATGGACGGCTGTGACGACGACCATCCGGAGACGGTCGCGTTGCAGACGGCGGTTCGGGACGCACTGGCGGAACGGTATCCCGACGTCAGCGCACTGGTCGACGCCGGATTCAAACCCTACTTCGATACGCTCAACCGGGACGACGACAGCTGGTCGCACTGGATTAACCCCGATTTCATCGCCGACGACGACATTTTGAATCCCGAACGGCCGGAGTCGGTGCTGGTCGACAACGACTCCTGGCGATCGATCGGCGTGATGTTCATCGCGACTCGAGACGGCGAACCGGTCGATCCGCCGGCGGTGTACGAAGACGGCGATGCAGACGGGGACGCGACGGACGACGTGATCGACGGGGACGCGGACGGCGACGACGATCACGATGCGCACGGCGGAGGCCGCGATGAAGACGACGACCACGATGGCCACGGCGATCACGAGGGGGCGCCCGGTCGCTGCTTCCCCTGGCACTACCACGCCGGCCTCCCCGGTCGGTTCGGGTGGTGGTACTACCGGCAGGCTTACGAGCAGGACTTCGCCAACCGGGGACTCGGGGGTCTCGAGTTACCCTGCCGAACACCCTGCATGATGCACGTCTGGACCATCGACCATCCCGACAGCGTCTACGCCCACGGCGCGCCGCCGCCGGAGTACCGCGACCAGGAACCGGCAGAAAATTCCGACCTCGAGACCGACGCCGAACCCGGGACCGACGAACTGAACTGGGACGCGCTTCCGGACGACCTCGTGCCCAAACAGCGGCCCGACGATCTTGCAGCGCTGGTTCCGGGGCTGTAACGGTCAGTACCGAGCAGTTTCGCTACGCGTTCGTCGATCGTGGAAGACTGATTTCGTCTCACACGCGGCGCTTTGTCGCCGTCTCGCGCCTCACGGGTACTCGAGGGCTGTCGCCGACGAGTCACTATTCACTCGCAGGTGAGCCAGTCCCACGCCTCGAGCGCGCTCGTAATCCGATCGACGGCCGTCTCGACGCCACACTCGTCGGTATCGATCTCGAGGGCTGCCGCGGGATCGTCGAACTCCCGGTAGACCACGTGGACGCCCTGTTCGTCGATCGGATCCGTGCGCGTTCGATTTCGCTCGAGGCAGGTCTCGAGGCTCGCGGTGACGTGGACGAACCGGACGGCCTCACGGGTCTCGAGGGTTCGAAACTGGGTCTGCCACTCCCGCTGATAGAAGGTTCCATCGACGATGGTGATCGCATCCTCGGAGTCCTCATCGGCTCGTTCGTACAGCTGCTCGTAGGTGCGACTCGGGAAGTCGTCGGAATGGTGGAGACGGACGGGACGGTCGCGAGCCTCGAGTCGCCGGCTGAGTCGATTCGCGACGGTCGTCTTCCCCGCACCTGGCGGCCCACAGACGACGAGGATCACGCGATGATCACGGGCGGTGGTTAGGTCCGTGGGCCTAACAGTCGTCGGATTCGCTCCAACCCTGATCGAACCACGTAGCGGTGGAGCGCGTCGGGCCTATCGCGAATCGCAGCAGCAACTGCGACACGCTCCCCTCACCGTCGTCCGTTACAGACTCGAGCGTTCCTTCCCCACGGGCGCGACCTGACGGAGCGACGCGGAGATGCCACGAGCATCCCTCGCCTTTCGGATGGATCGTTCGATTTCCGCTTCCCCCACCGATTTACCCGTTCCAGCCGATCGGCCACACATGGGCTACGACACTGCATCGAAGACCGATCCGGAGTCAGTCATCGACGAGGAGTGGGGCGGCATGTGGTTTCTCAAGGAGAGCCTCGAGTCCGATCACGTCGGCTTCTCGATCCTCGAACTCGAACCCGACGGCAAGGGGATGGAACACGACGAGAGCGACAGCGGTCAGGAGGAGATCTACTACGTGGTCAGCGGGACCGCCGAGGTCGAACTGACGGACCGAGACGAGACGGTGACCCTCGAGGAAGACGACCTGATCCGCATCGATCCCGAGGAAACCCGCCAGATCTTCAACCGAAGCGACGAACGCGTGAAACTCGTGCTCGTCGGCGCGCCGCTTTGATAGCCTATATTACGTCGTCGGGGTCGTGAACGTCGGCCATCCGCTGCGCCTCGGTGGCGTACTGTTTCTGCAGCTCGGTATCGTCGACGCTGCCGAGATTACCGGGCTCGGCGTCGATAGCCGCGGTCGTCTCTCGAGCGTCCGTAAACGACGTCAGCGCCCGCTCCTTGCGGAAGTACCGGTCCCCGTCGGTGGTCGCGTAGGTGAGGATGATCAGGTTCTGTTCGTCGTCGGAGTACGTTCGTTCGACGAGCCAGACGCGAACGGTGTCGGAGGCAGTGCTGGCCATGTTCCGTATTGGACGTCGAGACCGAAGTACCTCGGGGCGGCGTCGGCCACGCCGATTCTCAGCAATCTCCCGTCACTTCGACCCCCAGTCGATCTCCCGTCACTCCGACCCCCAGTCGATCTCCCGTCACTCCGACCCCCAGTCGATCTCCTCGCCGCGACTCGAGTCCCGGAGGATGAACGGCCCGATCGCGAGCGTTCGTTTAGCTATCGTCGCGATCCGCAGGATGAAGGCGATCAGCAGGAGGAACGGCGTGACGGCGACGGTCGACGTGACGACGACGATCCAGACGACGGTATCGATGCCGAGAACGGTTCCCGTCACGGCGTCCACGTCGAAGAAGAGCAGCATCGACATCGCCACGACGAGCGCGGGCACGGCGACGTACATCATCGCCCGCGAGAGGTTGATCAGCTCCCACTGGAAGTACAGCGTCTTGAAGTGCTCCCGGGCGAGGCCGAACAGTTTCAGCGACTCGAGCAGTTCATCGTAGGCCGCCTCGGCCTCCTCGTCGAAGGAGTCGACGTGCGAGTTCTTGATCCGGCGAGCCCGGAAGATCTTCCAGGAGTAGTTGTAGTCCAGCGCGGCCTTGACGACGTCGTAGGTGCCGAACTGGGCGTCCTCGAGGTCGTCCCGGATCGAGTCGGCGTGGGTCGTCAGGTTGTCGACGAAGTCGTCCACGCGTTCGATCAGTTCGTCGTCGTGGCTGTCGGAGACGGCCTCGCGGAAGTCCGTCGCGCGCTCCTCGGAGGCGGCGATGATCGCCTGGACGAACGACGCCGGCTCCGGCGGGCTGATCGGGGCGTCGATCGAACTCTCGATGTCCTCGCGGAACTCGAGGGCGCCGTCGAGCCGTCCTCGCTGGTCTTCGACGGCGCCGAGTTCCTGGGAGAGCACCAGCGAGTTGATCGTTACGACCAGCGTGACGCCGGTGATCAGCGCGGTCACGAGCGCCTGAAAGAGCGTGTGGACGGGCGCCTTCTCGCCCATCAGCGCCAGCAGCGAGACGGGACTGAGTTCGCTGACGACGAGCAGACCGACGAAGACGAAGGCCATGAGTCCGGCCGTGACGAGCCACCGGTTCGCGTTCAGCAGTAGCTGGTGTTTCCAGGTCGGATCCGCACTCCGTTCGGCCATCGTGTCGCTCGGCTGTGAGCCGTCGCCGCTCATCGCTCGCGGGGATACCACGAAGGCTCGGAAATAGGTATGGCAGGCGGCGAGTTCGTCGAGTGGGGGATCAGCCCAGGTCTTCGTCCCGCTCGGACTCCCGGAGGATGAACGGGCCCATCGCCAGCGTCCGTTTGGCGACGGTCGCGATTCGCAGGATGTAGACGATGAAGACGACGAACGGCGCGATTCCGACGACGAAGCCCGCGCTAGTCACCCAGACGAGGTTGTCGATACCCAGGAACGTTCCGGGGAGCGCGCTGCCGTCGACGTACATCATCAACAGCGCCATCACCGCGAGCGCGGGCACCGCGATGTAGAGCAGCGCCCGCGAGAGGTTGATCAGTTCCCACTGGAAGTACAGCGTCTTGAAGTGTTCGCGAGCCGGCCCGAAGAACTTGAGGACCCGAATCATCTCGCCGATCTCCTCGTGGGCCTCCTCCGAGAGTTCGTCGTCGTGGTCGGCGCGGATCTTGCGGGCGTCGTAGATCTTCCGGGAGTAGTTGAAGTTCAGCGCGTTCCAGATCACGTCGAAGGTGCCGAACTGGGCGTCCTTGAGGTCGTCCATGACGACTCGCGCGTTTTCGACGGCGTCGTCGACGTAGTCGGTGACCTTCTCCTGCACCTCGTCGCTGTGGCCCTCGATTGCCGATTCGAGGTCGGTCGCCTCCTCCTCGACGCCGTCGAGGAGTTCGTAGAGGAACGCCGCTGGTTCGGGCGGCGTGATGTCCTCCTCGAGCGTGTTCTCGAGATCCTGACGGAAGTCCATCGCGTCCTGCATCCGATCTCGCTGCTCGCCGACGGCGCCGAGTTCCTGGGAGAGCACCAGTTGGTTGATCGTGACGACGATCGACGTGCCCGTGATGATCGCGCCGATGAACGACGAAAAGATCCAGAACGTCCCGTTGTGTTGCTCGACGATCGCACGCAGGGGGGTCAATCCGAGCAGGCTGCACCCGACCAGCACTGCGAACACGACCACCAGTATGGCCGCCGTGAAGAGCCAGCGGTTCAACTGGAGCAACACCCACAGCCGCGGACCGCCGACGTCGGCCCGCTGACCCAACACGTCGCTCGAGTCCGAATCACTCATCCTGTGGGAAACGCAACGGTGGCGTCGGATAAAAGACTCATCCGGGAGTGAGCAACCTCGACCGGTGCGACGGACGTCGAGTCCCGCGTCGTAGCGGGAGTTTACGAGGTGCAAGCGACGAAAACACTTGTAGGAGCGGCCATAGTATCACCGGGACACATGAGCGAGTCCGGTCGGAGCGAGAGCGACGAGACGGCGGACACGATGGTCGACCGCGTGTACGGCGGCCGTCCGATGCTGTGGTTTCTGGTCGAAGGCAACCGGATACTGGTTGCCGGCGCGATGCTCGCCGTCGCCTACGCCGTCCTCGTCGGCCTCGGGGAGTACGGCCCCGGCTCCATCACGAAACTGTTCGAACCCGATCCCGTCTTCGCGCTGTTCACCCCGATCATCATCGGGATCATCATGGGCGTCAGCCTCGTGTTGACCTTCAATCAGCTCGTGCTCGCCGAGGAACTCGGTCCCGTCGGCGACCAGCGCAAGCGCATGGCGGATGCCATGGACTTCCGCCGAGATGTCGAGGACGCCGTGGGTCGCAACACCAGCCCACCGGAACCGTCCATCTTCCTCCGCGGGCTCGTCGAGGCGACCGGTGAACGGGCACGGGACATCCTCGAGGTCCTCGAGTCCGAACCCGATATCGACGCCGCCGCTCGCGAGGACATCCGCGAGTACGCCGAGGGAATCGACGCCGACGCCGAGCGGGTCTCCGAAGACCTCGAGGGCGAGCAGTTCGGCCGATTCGAGGTCGTCAAGTCCGCCCTCAAGTACAACTACTCCTGGAAGATCTACACCGGCCGTCGCGTGCGGAGTCGCCATGAAACGGCGCTTCCGGACGCCGTTCTCGAAGAACTCGAGGAGTTGCTCGCCATCCTCGAGTTCTTCGGACCCGCACGCGAGCACTTCAAGACGCTGTACTTCCGGTGGGAGATCATCAACATCTCGCGGGCGCTGGTGTACATCGCACTGCCAGCGCTGGCGGTCGCGGCCTACATGATTCTGGTCTTCGAGACGGGTGACGTAGCCGGGACGATTGCAGGGATCGACCGCGGGTTGCTGTTCGTCGGCCTCGGATTCGTCGTCGGCGTGATGCCGTTCGCCATCTTCCTGTCGTACATCCTCCGGATCGTCACCGTCGCGAAGTGGACGCTCGCGATCGGTCCGTTCATCCTCCGAGAGACCGACCGCGGAAGCGACGTCGAGTGGGAGTGAGGCGTCGCTTCCACCCTGAGCTGGGGGAGGGTACTACTGATCTTCGCCGTAGACCACGTCGAACGGCCCCTGTTCGGGGTCCTTCTGGGGAATCATCGGCCCGACGGACGAGGTCCGACGCGTGACGGTCGCGGTCCGAAGAATGTAGGAGACGAGGAGCGCCAGTGGCGACAGCCCGACGACGATCAGGACGATCGCGAGGTAGGGGAGCACGACGACGTTGACGCTCGGTCCGGTGACGTCGGCGTACAAGAGGCCCAGGACGATCGCCGAGAGGATCGACGGGACCCCGCAGTAGATCGTCAGCTGAGAGAACCGGGTGAGTTCCCGCTGCAGGTAGGTCGTCTTGAAGTGCTCCCGGGCCACGTTGAACAGTTTCAGGGAGCCGATCAGCTCCTCGAGTCGCTCCGACGCGTCCGACGACAGCGAGTCGGCGTACTCACCGTGGAGGTGGGTCGCGACGTACAGCTGCCAGGCCTCGTCGTAGTTGATCGCCGCCGACACGGCCGTGAACGTCCCGAAACTCGTCTCCTCGAGCGTGTCGTCGATCCGGTCGGCGCGCTCCTGAACGCTGTTCGTGAACTTGGTGACGATCTCGCGAGTCTCGTCGTCGTGATCATCGACGGCATCGGCGAACGCTATGGCGTCGTGACGAATCGATTCGATAACCAGCTCGAGTACTCTCGTGGGCGCGGCCGGGCTCGCGGGGATGCCCGCCTCTTCGGCCACGTCCTGACGAAACTCCACGACGCCGTCGAGGCGGTCGCGGGCTTTTCCCGCCGACGTGAACTCCTGAGAGAGGATGAGTTGGTTGACCGAGACGACCAGCGTGACCAGCGAGAACGTCCCGGCGATCATGCCGCTGGCGACACGGGTTACGGAGTTCGGGTTGGCGAATCCGAGGAGATCCAGTTCGTACGACGCGACCAGCAGGACGGAGATGACGAGTAAGAGGACGGCCGCGACGGCGATTCGGCTCCCTTGGATCATGACCCACTCGCGAAACCCCGTCAGTACTCCCCCCTGCGTTCCGACGTCGGCCCCGTAGGACTCGAGCGTCTCGTCAGTCTCGGAGGAACTCATAGCCACACGTTCCATGGACCCGGCAATAAGGGCCTGCGTTGCACATTGCCAGCACCGGCGTGGAACCATCTCGGTGTCGCTGCGGAGTCCGAAACCATCCTCGAACAGTGCGAAAGGTAGACACACTTCCGTACGGGAGTACCCGAGAATTGCCTCTTCAGGGCTTACACTGAAATGCGTCCGGGGTGTCGTCCGACACATGCTCGGTGACGGAACCAACTCGCGGACGCAGGCTCGACGACGATGACCCGACGGGAGTCGACGAGTAGACGGCGAGTGCTCGCGTCGGTCGGTGCGGGTATCGCGGCTGCAGCCGCCGGCTGTATCGGTAGCGGCGGTATCGACGGAGAGCCGTCCTACGAAGACGGCAACGTCGGCGAGGTAAACACCAGTAACGCCTCCGAGCGGTCGGCGGAGGAGATGTCCGCCGCCGAATCACTCGCCGAACAGGAACCCTCCCAGTCGGTGACGCCGCTCGACGTCCTCTCGCTGGTCGATCACGAGTTCGTCGTCGAGGACGGCTATCTCGGTTCGACCGTGCAGGGGACCGTCGAAAACACCGGTGACGATCGGCTCCAGATCGTCGAAGTTCGGACGCGGATCTACAACGACGCCGGCAACGTGATCGGGCAGTATCTCGCCAGCAACGGGGATCTCGACCCCGACTCGGCCTGGGAGTTTCAGGTCGTCGTCCTCGAGGCCCCGGCGGACGTCGCCGATTACGACATCACCGTGCTGGGAACTCCTGCTTGAGCCGTTCGTACGGCACGCGTGTCTCGTTTCGAAGGCTCAGTCCGTCTCCTCGAGAAGCGCATCGTCGACACCCTCGCGGACTTCGTCCGGAGCGAGCGCGAGCGTGTACGCGGGTCGCCCCTTCCCCGTCGGCGACGTCCGATCGATCTCGACCTCCTCGACGAACCCCTCGTCCTCGAGTTTGTACAGCGAACGCATGACGTCCGCCTCGGTGATCGTGCCGACGACTTCCGTGTCGACGTGCTCGAGTCGGGTGTCACAGACGCGACGAAGTTCGTGCGTCTGGACGGGCGTTTCATCGTCTCGATGCAGTTCGGTGACCCCGAGGAGGACGGCCTGATTGGTCAATGACAGCGTATCAAATGACCGTTCCGTTCCCATACAGTCCTTTTCGCGCCGACCGTGGTAGTCGTTGCTCTTGCATACACGCTGCGCGAATCGTCACTAACACGAGAGCCGAATCGCTCGTACCGTTCGAACCGCTCCCCGCCGGCCGTGATCAGGTGTTTTCTTCGTCCTGTAGTTCCGCGAGTTCGGCCTCGACCTCGCTGTCGACCTCGCTCTCGACGTCTTCCAGTTCGTCCTCGTCGACGTCGCTGTCGACGTCGGCCGGTGTATCGGTCTCCTCCGTCTCGCCCATCTCGGATTTGAGCGTCTCGAGTTCGGCGTCGACCCCGCTACCGGTCTCCAGCGACTCGAGTTCGCGGTCGATGTTGTCCTTGTCCGAGAGGACGTCGTCGAACGCGCCGGACTCGTGGAGTTCGTCGAGTGCGGCGGCGCGCGCCTCCATGTCCTCGGTCTTCTCTTCGGCCCGCTCGATGGCGCGGCCGACATCCTCGAACTCCTCGCCAGTGGCCGTCATCGCTTCCGATACGGTGGAACTCGCCTTGGCGGCCTCGTGGCGAGCTTTCATCGTCTCCTTCTTCGTGCGGAACTCCTCGATGCGGTTCTGGAGTTCGTCCTTCTGATCGATCAGACTGTCCTGCTGGCTCTGCAGCTGGGAGATCTGGCGTTCCAGATCCTCGATCTGGTTCATTTTCGTCTTCTTCTTCTCCAGGGCGCGACGCGCCAGATCTTCGCGACCCTGCTGGACGGCCGTCCGGGCCTGATCGTTGTGTTTCTCCACGTTGTCCTCGAGACGCCGTTTCTGCATCTCGAGGCGCTTTTTCTGCGTGGTGAGGTCCGCGATGCCCCGTTTGACCTGCTGGAGCTGATCGCGCATCTGCTCGTAGGAGTAATCGAGCGTCTGCGTCGGATCCTCGGCTCGGTTGAGCACCGAGTTGATCTTCGACCGGATGACGTAGGAGGTCCGAGAGAGGATGCCCATACTCCTACGTATCGCTCGTTGCCCTTAAAAACATCACATCAACGACAGACAATGACGACTGCGATCACGTCGTCGCGATAGCGCGAATGAGGCGGTGACTCGGATTCGCTCCGCAACGAGGTGGCGTACCGGAGACGACCGGTAACCGCGCTCGTCGCCTTCGACGCGTCGGTGGAACAAAGCGGCTGGCGTTACGCTCGAGTACGGGCCCGGTCGGGCGCGTCGGCCTTGTTGTTGGCGTAGGCGTTGTAGGCCGCGAGGCCGGCGACGATCGCACCGGAAACGGCGGTCCCAGTCGCGAGTTCGGTGCTCCCCATCTCGATGACGAACGGCGAGACGAGCGCCCACAGCCCGAGCAGGACGGCCAGCGAGGCGACGCCGACGCTCGCCAGCCGATCCTTCGTCATGCGGTAGAAGTTGTACCCGCCGAGCAGGAAGATTCCCGTGCCGACGAGCGTGTCGTTCCATATCGCCGCCTCGGTGGCTTCGAAGATGAACGGCGACGCGACGATGTAGAGTCCGATGAGCCCGATGAGGGCGCTCAGCCACTGCATCGTATCCGTGTTGAGCTGATCTCGATTGGTCTCGGCGTTGTGATCCGTCCGGGTGTCCGTTGGTGAGCTACTCATGATTACCTCAACCGCGGTAGTCAGCTTTCGGAAAAGACGGCAGTGCTTGCGCGTGTCGGGGCGGCTGCGTGCCGAGTCCGCTCCGGTTAGTGTTCGGTACGTCCTCTTCGGACGATTTCTGCCGGCGAACCCGTACTCCGCGCGACCGGTAACGAGCCTTGATTATCGGTCGCGGTCAACGACCACCCATGACCGACGTGCTCGTTCCCGGCGGACGCGACGTCCGCGGGACGCTCGAGGAACCGACCGGCGAAACCGAGGCGATCGTCGTCGCCTGCCCGCCCCACCCCCGACACGGCGGCTCGTGCACCGATTCCCGGCTCGTCGCGGTCGCGGAGGCCCTCCTCGAGTCGGAAATCGCCTGTCTACGATTCGATTACGGCCCGTGGGACGACGGCTACGGCGAGCGCGAGGACGTGCGCAACGCGATCCGCTGGGCCCGCAACGCCGACCGGTTCGACCGAACGGACGGCGAGGGCCTCCCGGTCGGCGTCTTCGGCTACAGCTTCGGCGCGAGCCAGGCGCTGCTCGCCGCGGCCGACGTCGGCGCAGACGCCGTCTCCGCGCTCGCACCGACGGCACGGCTGGCCGACGACCTCGACGCCCGCGCGTCGCTCGGGCGACTCGACCGTCCCGTCCAGATACTCTACGGCGAGCGAGACTCGACCGTCGACTGGGAACCCGTGGTCGAGCGCGCGGCAGAGCGCGGCGACGAGGTCGTCCCACTCGCTGGCGATCACTTCTTCGTCGGCAAGAACGCGACTATCGCCGAGACGGTCGACGACTTCTTCGAGCGGACGCTGCTCGAGTGACACGGTCGATCTTCCGCTAGTTTCGACGAGATTCACGAGCGCCTGTCACTCCGCTCGAGCGCAGAAATCGGTTTCCGCTCGCCGCGAGTACCCTCGCCGTGTGAAATCGACGATCGACCGCGTGCGGAGCGGCCGTCCGCACCGATGACCGCTGACCACGAGCCGTCGGTCCACCGGGCCGAAACGTGGACCCAACTGCAGGAACTGCTCTCTCAGGAGATGTGGATGCCGGAGATCGAACGGCACCGCTCGCCGTACGTGTTCCGCGGGGTGGCGGACGAGGCGTTCACCCTCGAGACGTCGATCGAACGCTTCGTCGGCGACTCCGGACAGTGGAGTCTGGAGCCGCTGTTGCTCCGGAACTTCGTCCAGTACGCCGCGGACGAGATCGACGAGCCCCGGTCGATCTGGCACCTGCTCGCCATCGCCCAGCACTACGGCCTGCCGACCCGCCTGCTCGACTGGTCGTTCTCGCCGCTGGTGGCGGCCTACTTCGCCACGCACACCGGCGACACCGCGTACGACGGAGCGATCTGGGCCGTCGACTACCAGAAGCTCCACGCCGACCTCCCCGACTACTACCAGGAGGTCCTCGAGATGACCGAGACGAACATGCTCGACGTACACCTCCTCTCGAACGCGACCCTCGAGTACGAGTTGCGCGAGGACCGCGAGGGGAGCGCCGACGGTCACGCGCCGATTCGCGACCTCAACGACGTCTCCCGGGTGAACGAACTCTGGCAGGAACTGTGGGCGCCGGACGACGACCCCGACGACCAGTACGCGATGTTCTTCCGTCCGCCGGCCATCGACGACCGCATCGTCAACCAGTCGGCGGTCTTCTCCTTCCAGTCGGACCCGCGGGTCGCCTTCGACGAGTGGCTCGCGGAGCGACCGGAGTGTTACCGGAAGATCGTCATCCCGGGCGAGCGCAAACTCGAGTTCCGCGACAAACTCGACCAGATGAACGTCAACCACCGCACGCTGTTCCCAGACCTCGAGGGGTTGACGACCTGGCTGAAACAGTACTACCAGCCCCAGGAGTGAGCGCGCCCGATTCGCGCGCGTCTCCCTCGCTCGAGACGACCGCACTGCGTGGCGTCGGGGCGGAGAACCGATCCGAGGGGACCCAACGCCGTTCTCACGCCACCGATCGACGGCACATCGAACCCTTACACGCCGTTCCACCGCGCGAAACGGTGATAACGCGTCTCGTACAGTGGTTATCGAACTGATACTAGCTGTGCTGCAGCGGTAACAATCTCTCTCGAGCTACCACACGAATTCTTTCAATGGGTAGATAACGGATTACTATTGACCCATAGCTTGTTGACTCTCGTGCGGATGAAACAACGCTCGAGATCGATAGTTACCGCAGCAGTCGTAACGATACTTGTCCTGAGTACGATCGGTGTGGGGGCCGCCGCGCCCGTCTCCAGTGCGCCCGACGAGACGGTGGCCGACAGCGACGACGTCTCACAGGCGAACACTGCCGAGCACTCCGACGAAACGACGGTGACGTCGCCCACCTCGGTGATCAATAGCTCTTCGACGAGCGGCGATACCGTCGACGTGAGCGCGGACGCGGGTAATTGGAACGGACTCGAGTCCGTGTTCTCCGGCCTCGACGCCGGCGCTGCCTCGCTCGTCGAGTCGGTGCTTACGGGCTACGGTATCGCGGATACCGTCGATGACGCCGCCGATATCGACGAAGACGAGTCCGACGAGGGAGATGACACGGACGAAACCGACGACGCTGACGATACCACTGACGAGGACGAAACCGACGACGAAGACACCACCGACGAGGACGAGGCCGACGAGGACGAAACAGACGAAGCGGACGAAGACGAGACTGACGGGACCGAGGAGGACGAAACCGACGACGCTGACGACGAAGACAGTACTGACGAGGACGAGACTGACGACCCTGCAGACGATGACGCCGACGACGTCGACCGCGCGGCGGTCGAGCAGTACGTCCACGAAGCGGTGAACGAGGAACGCGCCGCCCGCGGCCTCGAGGAACTCGAGTTCGACACCGAACTCCGGGATATCGCGCGCGCTCACAGCGAAGATATGGCCGAGCGCGGCTACTTCTCTCACGTCGATCCGGAGGGGAACGACTTCTCCGACCGGTACGACGACGCCGGATACGAGTGCAACGCGAATGGCTACACCGGCGGCGAGAACATCGCCCAGACGTGGTACGACACGCCGGTCTCCACCGACGACGGCACCGTCCAGTACGAAGACGAGCAGGAACTCGGCTACGGCATCGTCGACCAGTGGATGAACTCGCCGGACCACCGGGACAACATCCTCGCCGAGCAGTGGGAGAACGAAGGCATCGGCGTCCACATCACCGACGACGATCAGGTGTACGTCACGCAGAACTTCTGCTGACGCACTGTCGCTTCCATTTTTAGCTGAAAGTAGGTGCTACACCCCTTCTTCAGCGAGCGCCGACCGAAGAGAAGGCGCGGGCAGGGAGGATACAGCGTTCACAAGAGCGAAGCTCTCGTGCGCAAACGAGACGCGGAGCGGCTCGCCAACGCCGCACGGTTCTCATACACAGTTCGCCGCTCGGTCCACAGGCCTACGTTTCACTGAAGTTATTATACAGGTAGTGTTATAGGCACTGTCTAGATGAGGATTTGCCTCTGGCTTCAGAGCATCACTTTTGGCGCAGTCATACATTTCCTGAGTATGCTAGGTAGCTTTCGAGTCGATCTCTCGCGGTAATGCTCGGTCGCGTCTCTGCCTGCTTGTTGGATTCTCCTTCGAGGGACTCCGGAGTCCGTGTGGATCTCTCCGTCGCGTGCGTGGATTATCCATGGAAGCACCGCTTCAGTCCTCTTCCAACGATTCGAGTTTGTTGATGAGATCCTCTGTTGCCTCTGCTTTTGTTCCTCCCGACGCTGCGTACAGGACAACACCGACGATGCTCCAAACGATGACGATCAGCCACTCGTACGGCCAGAGCAATGCTGATTCACCTCCGGGTAAGTAGAGATAGACGAACACCGCGGTCGCGACGAGGCCGACAGTCCCGACGAGATATCCAGCTGGCACTTCGTACGGCCGGTTCATCTCCGGTTCACGGTACCGAAGGACGAGGAACGAAATGGCCACGAAGAACCACGCGACGACGATACCGAGTCCACCGGCGTTGACGACCCATGTGAGCATCTGCTCTCCGAACAGCGGAGCGAGGACAGACAAACCACCGATGAGGAGAATCGCATTGCTCGGCGTATTGTATTCCGGGTGGACTTTAGAGAGCGTCGCCGGAAGCATCCCGGACTCTGAAAGGGCAAACATCGCTCGACTCCCGCCGATGATGAACGCGTTCCAACTGGTGAGAATACCGGCGATCCCAGCGAGAGCCATTAGTTGTCCCATCAACTGATTATCGTAGACGACGGCCATCGCTTCGGCGGCTGGGAGCGGACTCTCGACGAGTACGGAACCGGGGAGCGCACGACTAGCACCCCAAATAACGGCGATATAAAACAGCGCGGCCATACCAACCGACAGGATCAGCAGAAGACCCAACAGCCGTGGTGGGACATCGGCTTCTTCCGCTGACTGCGGGATCACGTCGAAGCCGACGAACATAAACGGAACCATCAAAATAACGGCGAAAATCCCGGCCGTTCCCGCGCCGAACGAGGGATCTGGCGAGGGTTGCCCACCCCAAATCGCCCCGGCGATCAGCACGATTCCCGCGAAGGCGATAATCGCCGTCATGATTATCTGAAACTGTGCTGCTGGTCGAATACCAATGTAATTTAGATAGGTCATGGCGACTGTTCCGATGATTCCGACCAGAACCCACGTCCCGTAGACGGGTTCGCCAGCTATGGACCACAGCGGAATTGCGTTGAACCCAGGGATGATAAATGCCATCGCGGACGGAAGCGCAACGGCCTCGAACGCGGCGACAGTGACGTAGCCGAAAACAATCGACCACGTACAGACGAACGAGCCGATCGGGCCGAGAGCGCGTAAACTGTACACGTGCTCACCGCCGACTAAGGGCATCGCGGACGCGAGTTCGCTGTAGAGGACGGCGACGATGCCGACGACGATACCGCCCGCGAGGAACGCCGCAATCGCCCCTAGTGGTCCTCCTTCGTTGAGCCATTCACCAGTCAAAATAATCCAGCCCCAGCCGATCATCGCGCCGAACGACAGGATCAACACCTCCTTTGACGTGAGCGCTTTCGCGAGCCCGCTTTGTGTTGTGTCGGCCATAGGTAGTCGCTGCGGAATGAGTTTCGGCAGGCGTATTTCAATATGATGTGCCTTGTGATAGCAAGGAACACGATTTGCGTTTATCTCAGCCGTCATCTCGAGGTGTCTTCTTGAGGGAAACGCCGGTAGCGCGTCGGGGCATCGGCTGTGGCTCGAAGACGGATTCAGGTTGTTGTGGTTGTCATCGGAGCGTCCTATTGTTCTGGAGATTGCGGTCGCCACCAGTCGGTAGACCGACTCACTCACAGTGTGTCTCGAGGAGATCGTTGACACGCGTGGCCATGTCAGGAATCGTGTGTGAGTGGCTAACACATATGGGTGTTTCCGGTGGAACGGTAGTATGGGCAACGGACCACCGATAACCGAACTCCACTTCGCAGAAGAACCGTCAGTCGAGCAGGTGCCGGGACCGCACTCGAAAGAACTCCTCGACCGACAGCGAGAGATCGACAGTAACGCCGTCGCCTATCCGCGGCGGGTTCCGATTGCACTCGAGGAGGCTCGCGGAGCAACGGTACGGGACGTCGATGGGAACACGTTCCTCGACTTCTTTGCCGGAATCGGCGTGCTCAACGTCGGCCATTCCAACCCGTACGTCCTCCAGGGCGTTCAGGACCAACTCGGCTCGATCGCGCACACGATCGATTTTCCGACGGAACCACGGATCGAACTCATCGAAAAGCTGCGAGAGATCGCACCCGGCGGATTGCAGGGTGCGAGCAACGTCGTCTTCGGCGGCCCGAGCGGGAGCGACGCGATCGAGGGATCGATCAAACTCGCAAAACACAATACCGGCCGCCACGGCTTACTCGGATTCGAAGGGGCGTATCACGGAACGACAGCTGGCGCGCTCAGTCTGACGGCCGGCAAGAAGTTCAAAGAGGGGTACGGACCGCTGCTCGCGGATGTCGTCCACGCGCCGTATCCATCCGACAGTGGTGCAGACGACGAGTGTGACCGGGCTCTCGAGGCTGTCAAACGAAAGTTCGAGCACCCCTACGGCGGTCACGAAGCGCCGGCAGGGATATGGGTCGAACCGATTCAGGGAGAAGGTGGGATCGTCGTTCCGCCAGCGGAATTTCTCCCCGGGTTGCGCGATATCGCCGATGACAACGACGCCCTGTTAATCGTCGACGAGATCCAAACGGGACTCGGTCGGACTGGAGAGTGGTTTGCGACCGACCACTTCGACGTAACCCCTGACGCGGTTACGATGGCCAAGGCGTTGGGCGGTACCGGGCTGCCGATCGGTGCGATGTTGTACCACGAGACGTTCGATACGTGGGGTCCCGGTGGACACGTCGGCACGTTCCGTGGCAACGTCCCCGCCATGGTTGGTGGCATTCGAGCGATTGAATACATCGACTCGCACGGGCTGCTCGCCCACGCGAACGAGCTCGGGGACTTCCTTCGGAGCCGGCTCCGCGAGGTCGCCGATACGACGCCCGAAATCGCCGAGATTCGCGGCAAAGGACTGTTCATCGGCGTCGAGTTCGTCGACGATGACGGAAATCCAGACGAGGACCTCGTAAAGCAAATCCAGCACCGGTGCTACGAACACGGCGTCCTCGTTTGGTCGGCAGGCAGTCACGGGAACGTACTGCGATTGATACCGCCGCTCGTACTCACAGAACGACAGGCTGAAGTCGGAATCGACATCATCTGTGACGCGATCCAAGCGACGACGAACGAGTAGCAGCGACAGTAAGGCACGCTCAAGAAATCGGGTGGCACAGCCGTGGGACAGTCGCGTTTGGGATCGCACGATCCTGCCGAATCATTTTATGGAGATCAAGATAGCCGCCTTCAGGCAGTTCAGGTGAAACTTCGGGACAAGAGTTTTGCTGATAGTACCTGATTGGGTGTGTGTGATGTTCACATGAGGCGCGCTGGCGTAGACATCGGTGGTACGTTCACCGATGTGATCATCTTCGATGAATCGACCGGCGAGATCGAAATCGCCAAGACGCCGTCAACGCCGGCCAATCCGGCCGAAGGCGTAATCAACGGCCTGACTAAGGCAGAAACCGATATTTCGGAGATAGAGTTCTTCTCTCACGGGTCAACAGTCGGGACGAACGCCCTCATCGAACGAGAGCTTCCCCGAATTGGGTTAATTACGACTGAGGGATTTCGAGACGTCCACGAAATACGAGACGGGACGAAAGAGAACCTCTGGGATGCCTATGAGGATGTCGCCGATCCCTACGTCCAGCGTCGTGATCGTCTCGAGGTTGCCGAACGAGTCGATTACGCCGGCAACGTCGTGGAACCGCTGGACGAAGACGACGTTCGTGAAGTGGCTCGAATCTTCGAGACGCGCGGCATCGACACGATCGCCGTGTCACTCATCAACGCGTACGTGAACGGCGACCACGAGACACGGGTCCAGGAAATCGTTGCTGAGGAGCATCCAGACGCGTTTGTCTGTACCTCCCACGAAATCCTCCCCGAAATGTTCGAGCACGAACGGACCAGCACGACGGTCATCAACGCGGCACTGGTGCCAGTCGTTCGGGGGTATCTGACGGATCTCGCGGCCAAACTCGAGAACCGGGGTTACGACGACGACGTCCTCGCGATGCACTCTGGTGGTGGGATGATGACGACAGAGGCGATCGGCTACTATGCTGCTCGCATCGCGAACTCGGGGCCAACCGCCGGTGCGATTGCCAGTCAGTCCATCGCGAACCTGTGTGGATTCGACAACGCCATCGGGTTCGATATGGGTGGCACAAGCGCCGACGTTTCGCTCACATACGAGGGCGAGGTGGAGATGACCGATGAGT
Source organism: Natronorubrum halobium (assembly GCF_051351675.1). Taxonomy (NCBI): domain Archaea; kingdom Methanobacteriati; phylum Methanobacteriota; class Halobacteria; order Halobacteriales; family Natrialbaceae; genus Natronorubrum; species Natronorubrum halobium. The sequence continues at coordinate 1,718,929 of NZ_CP195595.1, read as the reverse complement.
GGGCCGTTGAGTACGGCTATCCCATCATGTTTCCGTCGACAGACATCGAGACGATCGGGGCCGGTGGCGGCTCCATCGCTTGGATCGACGACGGCGGCTCGCTCCGTGTCGGTCCGAAGAGTCAGGGTGCCGATCCGGGTCCCGCCTGTTACCTGCGCGGCGGCGACAAACCGACGACCACCGATGCGAATGTCGTGCTCGGATGGGTTGACCCCAACGAGTTCCTCGGCGGCGATATGGACGCAACCGCAGAACCCGCACGCGACGTCATTGAACGCGATATCGCAGACCCACTCGACCTCGACCTTACGGAAGCTGCTTCATCGATCGAACGGATCGCAGTTGCCAACATGTGCAACGCTGTCCGGTTGGTCTCGACGAGCAAAGGATACGATCCGCGTGATTTCGCACTCGTCGCGTTTGGGGGTGCAGGGCCGCTCCACGCTGCTCACGTCGCCCGCGAAATGAACATCCCGACGGTCATCATCCCACCGTATCCGGGCATCAACTCGGCGCTAGGTTGTTTGCTGGTCGATATCGAACACGATCTCTCGCAGACGTTTATCGCCGAGGCGACCGAGGACGTCGTCGATGATATCGAAGCAGCGTTCACGGAGATGGAAACCGAGATCCGAGAACGGCTCACCCAAGAAGGAGTCGAAGACGAGCAGATGCGGATGGACCACCGAGTGAAGATGCGCTATGTCGGCCAGTGGCGCTCGCTCGAAGTCTCGTGTACGCGGCACATCGATAGTATCGATGCGATCAAGGGCCGATTTCATCGACAACACGAACAAACCTACGCGTACTCCGACGAGGAACAGCCAGTCGAAATCTATGGACTGCACGTTATCGGTCGCGGCATCGTCGAGAAGCCCTCGTTCCCGGAGATTAAGACGCATGAGGCGCAGTCAGCTCATCAGACGACGCGAGACGCGTACTTCGAGAGCGCGGGCGAATACGTCCAGACTGACGTCTACGAACGAGAAGCGCTCGGGGCCGGCGCGTCGATCAACGGCCCTGCGATCATCGAACAGATGGATTCCACCGTCGTCGTCCCACCCAATTCGACGGCTGAAGTGGACGAAACCGGAACCGTAATTCTTACAGTGTAATCCATGACCGACTCACAACCACAGGCAGACATCGACCTCGACCCAGTCACGTTTGAAGTATTGCGAAGTTCGTTCACGAACCTCGTCGACCGGATGGCACAGCAGATCCGTCGAACGTGTTACTCCTTCGTGATCTACAACCGCGACTTCAGTAACTGCCTGAATGACGCAGCGGGCAACACTGTAATGCAGGGCTCGAAGGATATTGCCGTCCACGTCGGCACCCTCCACTACACCTGTAAAGAGACGCTCGAGTACTTTGAGGGCGACATCAACCCGGGCGATGTCTACATCGTTAACGACCCCTACCTCGGCGGAACACACATCAACGACGTGCGCATCATGCGCCCGGTCTTCCACGAGGGAGAATTAATTGCCGTTACCCAATCGAACGGCCACTGGGCTGACGTCGGCGGTCCTGCTCCCGGATCGTTCAATATCGAGGCGAACGACCACTTCGCTGAGGGACTGCGCATTCCGCCGCTGAAGATCTGGGACGGCGGTGAGTTCCGTGATGACGTAGCCAACCTTCTGACGACCAATATGCGCCTCTCTGAGGACCGAATGGGTGACCTGCGAGCCCAAACCGAAGCGACGCGTATCGCCGAAGAACGGTTGCTCGAACTCGTAGAGAAGTACAGCATCGACACGGTGATGACCGCCTTCGATGAGTGTCAGGATTACGTCGAACGGATCATGCGCGAACAGATTCGCGAACTTCCCGATGGCACGTGGCACGCGCGAGATTACATCGACAACGATCCAAACAAAGAAGAAGGGTTCGTTACTGTTGACGTCGAAATGACCATTGACGGCGACCAAGTCCACTACGATCTGTCAGGATCAGATGAATACATCGGGAACTTCCTGAACTCGACGTTCGGCACTTCGTTTTCGGCGGTCGTCTCGGCGACGAAGATGTTCTTCCCCGACGTACCGCTGAACTCGGGACTGTATCGCGTCGTTAGCGCCAATCTTCCCGAAGGAACTGTCGTGAACGCGCCAGAACCGATACCTGTTACCGGGTCGGTCGCCGGTGCGTACGAGAAGGTGATGAACGCTATCTTCGAACTCTGGTCGGAGGTCCTCCCCGAACGTGCGATGGCGTGTGCGTTCAACCTCGAGTACCTGCTAGCGGGCGGTCAGGACCAGCGGCCAGGGTACGCGAATCAGGAGTTTGCGTGGTATGACTGGATGGCGGGCGGATGGGGTGGCCGCGAAGGTAAAGACGGATCGAACGCCACTGCACCGGTGTTCGGCGCCGGACTCGCCGTGCAGTCGCTCGAAGGTCAAGAACGGGATACGCCGCTACTGACGAGCCAGCACGAGATCGTTACTGACTCCGCAGGCCCCGGCGAGTACCGCGGCGGTTGCGGACTCCGAAAGGGTGGCCGAATGCTCCAGTGTGAGAGCAGCGTTATGTCGTATTGCTCGGATCGCGCTCGGTCGATCACGTGGGGAATCGACGGGGGACTTCCCGCTGTCCCCCACGGTGTCACCCTCACACGAGACGGTGACGCCGAGGACATGGGAACCGTGTTCTCGAACGTCCCGATTAGTGAAGGTGACCAGTTCGTTCGTCCTTCCTCCGGCGGTGGCGGCTTCGGTGATCCACTGGAGCGCGATCCAGCGGCTGTACTCGAGGACGTCAAAGACGAGTACGTCTCGATCGAGCGTGCCGCCAAGGACTACGGCGTTGTTATCGAAGAGCTCGATTCGGACCGCTGTGAGTACGAGATCGATGAAGAGGGAACTGAAGAGACGCGGGAAGACATACGAACTGACCGCGAGGATTGGCTCCGCGAAGATCCTGATGCGGTCACCGAGCGGTATCACAATGGCGAACTGGATAAACTGGACCTCGTCCGACGGTACGGCGTGATTCTCGACTGGTCGACGGGAGAGTTACTCGAGCAAACAACCGAACAGTTCCGCGAGATGCTTCAAGACCGCGCAGCTAATGAGTGGAGGTGATATCCGTTAGTGTCTCACCGGGTTGTCCGCGAGTGAGACTCGGCCGCTATCCAATTATAGTACCCGGACGCTGTGGTTATGCCGTGTCGGCCTATAGAAGGATGGTTTGCTCCATTCGCGGCGTGGTGACGTAACGTCGGCGTCGAGATGGACTTCGAACCGCCCGAGAATACCGAGTAGTGCATCGGTATCGACGTGGGGATTCTCAAGTACGTCCGCGATACGGACGGTACGGCGGTCGGGTCGCTCAACCTCTCTAACGACCGTGAACGCTTGAAGCGCGAGCAACGGAAACTCTCGCGGAAGCAACACGGGTCGAACAGCTCCGAGAAGCAACGGCGGCGAGTCGCAGAGTGTCACGCCGACCTCCGACGGAAGCGCCGCGACTTCTTGCACAAACTCCCGAAGTTCACTCGCGGCCGTGCCGGGTCAGACACTTCGACAGGCCGATCAACTCGACGGGTTCGGAGTTGTCCGGCGAGTAGACGACCATCTGGCCCTTCTCCATGTAGGGTACTTTCGACTCGAGCGTCGAGGGGATGTTGACGCTCTTGATCGCGTCCTCGTCGCCGAGGTTCAGGACGACGGTGGTGTTGATCTGTTTGAAGACGGCGTCGTCGATGTCCTGTGGGTCCTGGGTGATGAGAAAGAGCCCGAGCCGTTCCTTGCGGCCCTGCTTGGCGGCTTCCGTGAACTTGGAGATGACCTTCCGCGCCTGGACGCTGTCCGCGTCGGTGAGGAAGTTGTGGGCCTCGTCCATCCCCAGCACGAGCGGCGTCTCCTTGATCCGGTCGAACGTGGGATCGTTCGAGAGCTTCTCGTCGATCAGCAGGGAGGAGAGCGCGAGGACGACGGCCTCCGTCGCCCGCGTATCGTTGACGTGGTAGGTCGGGACGACGCTGAGGCCGCCCGGGCGGACGAACTGGTGGATCAGCTCGGTGATCGGCCGGGCGTCCTGGTCGAAGACGTCGTCGAAGCCGAAGACGCGCCGGCGGACGGCGTCGTAGGTGGCCTCGTGGACGCGACCGGACTCGTCGAGTTCCTCGCGGAGGGCGGGGTCGTCGAGGAACGACTTGAACTCCGCGTAGGTGCCGCCGTCCCCGTAATCGGTGAAGAATCGGTCGATCAGGAACGTGAGCGCGCCGTACTGGTTGTCGTTGAGCGACCCGCCCGAGACGAGCCAGGGGCGCGTTCGACACATGGTGAACGGAATCGTGAACTCGACCTGCTGTGCGCGGTGGTGGCCCGCGGCGTACGACGCGTCGCCGACTTTCGGAACGAACGCGGTCGTCTCGTCGTGGCCGCCGTACGCGACGCCCTCGCGCTCGAGGCGACGCGCGAACTCGTCGTCCAGATCGGGGTTGTCGTCGTGCATCTGGGCGTACTCGTCCTGCGGGTCGAACTGGACGACCGCGGGGCTGACCTCGCGGCCGTCGTCCATCGGGTACGTCCGCTCCTCGGCGAGGAACTGGCGGAGAATGTTCTTCGCGCCGTGGGTTTTCCCCGACCCCGTGCCGCCGGCGATCAGGGTGTGGCGGAAGATCAGGGGGTCGCCCGCCTCGTAGTCGTCCTTGATTCGGTAGTCGATCGTCGGCGGCGACGCCGCGGTTCGGACCTTCTCGCCGCCGACCGAGAGGTGACCCAGGAAGACGCCCTCCTCGGGCATCTTGAGCCCCGTCTTGATCTGCTCGGTGTCGTCGGCCATCGCGATCACCGTCTGCGGTTTCGGGACCCGGTCGGTCATCCGCCGCTTGAGTTCGCCGTCATCGTCGTACAGAACGGCGACCGGCTCGAGTTCGGCGACGAACTTGTAGTCGGACTCGTCCACCTCGTCGGTTCGCATCGCGCGCCGGGCGTGAATCTCCGTCGCGTCGTCGGCGTGGTACTGCTGGGCGTACTCGAGGCCGGTGATCCGACAGAATAGCGTCTCGCCGTCGGGGTAGGGCGCGAGCAGATAGCTGCCGATGCGGATCGACGAGCGATTGCCGTGGGTGACGTACGCGCGCAGCGTGGTCTCCTCTTCGTCCTCGGCGACGCGCAACCCCTGGGAGACACAGAGCGCACCGATACCGACATCCTCGCCGCGGGGCTCGACGCTCGTCGCTTCGAAGTCGTCGGTCGATTCAGCGGTCGCACCTGTTGGCTCGCCGGCACTCGAGCCGGCCGACTCGGACCTGCCCGAATCGGCATCGACGTCGTCTGACGCAGCCGAATCGGTGTCAGCGTCGGCGCTGAACTCACCGAAGTCACCCAGATCGGTCATATCAACTCCATCTGGCCGGGTCCTCAAACCCGTTTCCCTCCGACCCGGCCGCAGTACCGACCCGGTAATGCGATCCTACTCGCGGCTCCCCGTCGGAAAACTGGGACTACGGACCCTTCGAGGCGGTAATATCGCGATACGAGGACGTAATCGACGAGCGGATTCAAAACGGATCGGGGCAGGAGCGATTCGAAAAGACGCGGAAGCAGAAATCAGCGGCTGGTATCGGGCGATTCCGTCAGTCGGAAGCGTGAGACGGGTCGCCCGTGCCGTCGGCACTACTGGATCGTCGACAGTTCCTGGGCGCGTCGGATGACCAGCCCGGACTCGTGATCGAACTCGAGCACGCCGACGTCCGCCAGCATGGGGAGGTGGACGTGGTAGAGCGAGATCTTCGCACTGTCGGGGTCGGCGACGTCGACGCCGTGAGCGACGAGTTCCGACGCGAGCTGTTCGACGGACAGCGGCCGTTTGTGCTCCGACAGTATCGAGACGACCGGCATCCGAACCGGATGAACGATCGCTTCGAGCAGGTCCTCCCCGCGGTCGCCCTCACAGAGCGCGAGTAATCCCGCGAGGTCGGCGGGGTGAACCGGCGGCTCGTCGACGAGTTCGGCACCGGTTTCGGCGTCCCACTCGAGGATGTCGTACTCGGCCAGCCGGGGCAGGTGGTTGTGGACGAGGCTGACGCGAACGTCGTGTCGCGCCTGCCCGGTCGGAACGTCGAGGGACTCCCGCTCGACGATTTCCGTCGTCAGCTTCTGGAGGGAGAGTCGCGTTCGGTAGGTGCCGAGTACCTCGAGGACGCGAAGTCGTCGTGGATGACGGAGCACGTCGTAACACTCCGTCGGAACGTCTGCTAACGGGTCCCGCTTACTGTCGCCGCCGAAGGATGCTTCCGAACTCATTACTATCACTCACTGCTGCAGGGGGGATAAGCCCGTTTCCAAAACGATTTGGCTCGGGAATCTGGGATTACTCCCGTAATACTCGAATAACGCACTCAGCTGCTCGAAATTCCGCCGTAGCGGCAATGATACACCTCGGAGAAACGGTAATATAATACGTACATTTAGCCTTTCTAACCTGTTTCGATAGCACGTGGGCGCCGTTCTGTTCCACTACTCCCGGACACTAGTGACAACTGCGGCCGCTCGACGACCGTCCGATCGAACGGCCACCGTCGTGCCACTGTCTTTTTGCAGTCACGAGACGTACCGAGAGTCATGATCCTGGTACGCGGTCGTGCCGGCGGCACCGAACTGACTGGCACGCTGTACGAACGGGGTGAACGAGCGCCCTCGTTTCGCGGCGCGCCCGACGAAGACGCCGCGTACGTCTGGGTCTGTGACGAGTTCTACGAGGTCGACAGCGGCGGCTCGACCCAACGCGTCGACGGTCGCGAGGTGAACCTCGCGTTCGAGTCGCCCATGCCCCGCGGCTTCGACACCCGAGATCAGGCCCTCGAGGGAGCCAGAGAACACGTCCGAACGCAGTTCGCCCGGATCGGTATCGATCCGACGGACGTCCACCTCGAGGTCGAAAAACGCGACGGCGACGCCGTCGACACGTAATTACGGTCTACCGGCGCGCCCCTCGCGATTCCGGCTTAGCGCGCGTTTTCGCCGACTCCAGTGTCCCCCGTGCGGGCCGACCGGCCGCCGACGAACGCCAGTATCGTCCCGACGACGAGCGCCGCCGTTATCGGAGCCGAAAGCCGGAAACCGCATCGCCATCGTCGGCCTCGTTCCCGCCGTCGGTTCCCGTCGAGTCGGTTCCGGACGCATCGTCGTTCTCACCGTCCTCGACGGCGTCCGTCTCGACAGGAATCACTAATAGATTTACGTCCGCCTATCGGTACGAATACCGGTTCCACACGTCCGCTCGAACGACCGACGTTGGCGTACGTACCGACTAGTACTCCTCGTCCCACCGGTGGTCGTCGTAGGTTCGAGCCTGCGACGTGTCGAACTGGGTCTCGAGCGTCTCGCGAAGCGATCGCTTCTCCGAGCGGCTGATGCGGGCGAGTTCGTCGGCCTTCTGGACGATCGTCGGCGGCCCGTGGGCCACCGCCACGTTCTGTAATAGCTGGATCGTCAGCCGTTCGCGCAGTTCCGGATCCCGGGTGAACGCGTAGGGGGCCTCGATCCGGTAGACGAGATCGTCGCGCGGGTCGTAGACGACGAAGAAGGTCACCTCGTAGGTCTCGCGTGGCAGTTCGCGTTCGACCCCGAGCGCGTCGCCGTCGACCGACAGCGGCCGGTCGACGCCGCCTCGCGAGCGGAACCAGTTCGTGTAGGTCAGCACGGAAGTGTCCCGCTCCCAGCGCTCGCCCTCGACGTCGTCGACGTACTCCCCGCGCTCGAGCAGTCGGGTAAACAGCGCCGAATCGTCGTTCCACGGGGCGCTGATGTCGACGTCTCGGCGGGACTTCAGCGTCCGCGTGATGACGCGCGTCGCCGGGTTCTTGACGAACCCGACGAGGGGGACCTCCCGGTCGACGAAGCGCTCGACCAGTCGGACGTAGTTCTCGAGGACCGTCGTCGGCCGAGGATCCTCGAGCAGGAAGTCCGCGAGGTCGGGATGCTGGTCGGCCCAGCGGAGCAGTCCGCGCGGGTAGAGCGGGCCGTCCAGGACGAGCAGGTCCTCGACGTCCTCGGCGTGGTCGCAGGCGTGTTTGCTCTCGGCGAGGTAGAGCGCGAGCGCGTGGACGACGCCCTCGGCGAACCGCGGGAGGGGCGGGATCTTCACGGCGCGGCTCCGGCTGTAACCCTCGTCGAACTTCCCCCAGGTCTCGTCGACGGTCATCGTCTCGTCGTTCGAGTGAACCGTCATCACGGTGGTTCGCGAGCGGTGGAGATCGAGATCGCTCGGCGTCGTGCTCATCGCCGCCTGAGCGATGTCGATGACGAGGCCGTTCTTGAAGGTCGTCGGGTTGATCGTCCCCGCGTCGAGGCCGTGTTCGGTCGGGAACGGTCGCTCGTGGAGGGCGACGTCCTCGCAGTCGACGTACCGGCGGCGCTGCTCGCCGACCGGTTCGACGACGGTCCGACCGTCGTCGAGGAGTGGATCGAGGAACTCCGCCCAGACGGTCTCGGCGAACGCGCGACGGTCGCGCTCGTCGGCGCCGTGATCGATCCGCCTCGCGAGTCGCGCGATGCCGTCGTAGTGGACCGGATCGAGCGTCATATGCTGTGGCGCACAGTCCACCAGCAAAAAGTCAGCGGTCAGGGGACCGGGCCGTCGGTCCGCGATTAACTCGAGTACGTGTAAACTTCTATCAGAAAAATTATGTATGTCGACGGTGTGGATGCGTCTATCCCGATGTCCAAGCGAGGAAGGCACGCGGCCGAAACTGACGGGCAGCCACTCAATTGGCGACAGACCGGCGCCGGTGTCACGGTTTACGACGAAACCAATCCGGACGCCTGGGTCCGCATGACGTTCGAAGCCGGCGTCCGGCCGGAGCATCGACTCTTTATGATCTGTGACGACTGCGGCGCCGTTTTCGCCCAGCGCACCGCACCCGGTCACAGTACGATCTGTGGCGACTGCGGCGCGACGTTCGACCATCGGCGCGACTGAGGTCGGGTCGATCGCACCGGTCGTTCTCGTCTACTCGGTAAGCGAGCGTATCTACCACCGGCGGAGCGTGCCTCTGAAACGGCTGTCCGCGAATCCGCCTCCTCTCAGGTCCAGTCGTCTGTCACGCGGTCGTTGTCATCGCGTTGGTGTCCGAATCATTCGGCGAGGCGTTCACCCTCCAGGTAGCGGAAGCCGTGACGATCTGCGTACGCCTTCGCGGCGACCGGCCCGAGTGCCCGCCCTGTCTCGTCGTCGAGCATCTCGCAGACTACCACGGCTGGTGGGAGATCCGCCGCCTCCGTGAGCGCGATACCGAGTTCCGTGTGTCCCTGCCGGTCGGCCAACAGGCCGGGCGCTGCGCGCAGCAGGTGGACGTGTCCGGGCGACCGGAACGTTGCTGGAAACTCGATCGCCGCGGGAGCTGCAGCAGCCGTCCCGATGGTGGCCACGGTGAGCGCGCGATCTTCGTCGGTGATGCCCGTATAGGTGTCGCGGTGGTTCACCGTGAGCGAGAACGACGAGCGTTCGTCGTACTCGAGGTCGTGGTTCGCCGTCGCGGGGTGATCGAGCGCCTCCTGGATGTACGGCAGGTCCCACCGACGGGCCACCCGGTCGGCCACTGCCACGCAGACGAGTCCGCCGGCGTCGTTGCGCAGTCGCCTGACGGAATCGGGCGTGACGGCCTGCGCCGGATAGACGAGATCCGTCTCTCCCTCCCGGTCTGCGGCGTCGTGAATCAACACCGGTCCTCCCGCTCGGAACGCCGCGACCGCGTCCTCGACGTCGACTGACGCCTGCCGGCTACTCCGGGACATGGGTGGTGCCCTCCGCACCCTCTCCGAGATCGATGGCCCGGGCCGACCCGAGGCGATTCATGGTGCCGGCTCGACGTTCTGGTTCACGTGGAAGAAGTTGTCGGGATCGTACCTCGCCTTGAGCTCCCGTAATCGCTCGTAGTTGTCGCCGTAGGTGGCTCGGATCCGATCCTGTCCCTCTTCCATCATGAAGTTGACGTACGACGCTTCGGCCGTGTGCGGGTGGACCGCCTCCCAGTAGTCGCGGGCCCAGTCCGCGATCAGTTCGCTCTTGTACGGATCCCGATCGACCCCGAAGATGACCATCGACCAAGTGACGTCGCGATGACTCCACGCGGTTTCGTCCCCGTCCACCGCGTGAACGGCGCCGTCGATGGGGTAGAGGTGCATCCCCGACTGCGGCGTCGGCACGTCGGCGAAGCGTCGGTGTTCGGCGATGGCGTCGTCGGTCAGGTCGCGCACGAAGTCGCCCTTCCAGTACCACTGGTCACCCGGCGGGTAGAGATCGTCGAACAGACTCTGGAGCGCCGGGTAGGGCATCTCTCCGACGTGTTCGAACAGCGGCTCGGCGACGTCCCGCGCCGGCTGGATCGCGGCCTCGGTATCCGCTTCCGGGCCCAGATTGCACCAGACGAGTCCGCAGACCTTCTCGCCGTGGATCTCTTCCGGGAAGGGCTCACCCGGCACCTCGGCGATGACGTAGGCGGCGTAGACGTCCTCCGGCGCCTCCGGAAGCCACTCGCGGTACCAGCGCATGGTGTCCTCGAGTTCCTCGATCGGCCAGAACAGCGGTCCGGCGACGACCGTCTCGACCGGATGTAACCGGAACTCGAACGACGTGACGACGCCGAAGTTGCCGCCCCCGCCGCGCAGCGCCCAGAACAGGTCCGGGTTCTCGTCCTCGCTCGCGTGAACCAGCCGACCGTCGGCCAGCACGACGTCCGCGCTCAGCAGATTGTCGATGGCCAGACCGTACTTGCGGCTCAGATAGCCGTGACCGCCGCCGAGCGTCAGCCCGCCGACGCCGGTCGTGGAGACGACCCCGCTGACCGTCGCCAGCCCGAAGGCGTGGGTAGCGTGATCCACGTCGCCCCAGGTGCACCCGGGTTCGACGTGGACGGTCTTCGCCTCGGGATCGACGCGGATGCCGGTCATGTTCGAAAGATCGACGACCAGTCCATCGTCGACCGTACCCAGACCGGCACCGTTGTGGCCGCCGCCGCGTATCGCCGTTTCGAGGTCGTGTTCGCGCCCGAAGTTCACGACCGTGATCACGTCCGCGACGTTGGCACACCGGGCGATCAGCCGCGGGTGCTTGTCGATCATCGCGTTGTATATGGCGCGGGCGTCGTCGTACTCCGGCTCGTCGGGTCGGATCAGATCGCCTCGAAGCGACCCCCGTAATCGCTCGATTTCCGCGTCGGTGTCTCTCGCTGTTGTTGCCATGGTTTCTCCTCTCCCGTTCTCCCTCGAGAACGACCCTAGTTACCACCGCGAGGGTAAGGTAGCTATCTGGTGACACTCCCGCAGCCGTTGACGTTCGTGCAGAGGATGCAATGAGGTCACTCACTGTACACAGGAGTACTTCGTTTCGCGTATCGCTTTTTCTCCTGCTCCCGTCACTCACACGCGCGCACAACGGCACGACGACAGTCGTCCGCGGTCGTCTCCGAAGTTATCGAGGCTCGAGTGCAGCGAACGCTTCCCGACGTACTATCTCCTTCACCGCGACTGTCTGGAAGAGGCGATAAAACCGACTCACTCGAGAAACCGTTCTTGCACGTTCCCGGTCGGCATCATGCACTGCTCTTTCCGGCCGAAGAGCCGATAGCGGTGTTCGGCGACGAGGTCGTACGCCCAGTCGCGCAGCCGTCGCGGGAGGTATCGGCAGGGGCCGAGCAGTCGGTAGACGCCGCCGAGCAACCGGGCGATTCGGATCACCGCGCCGGATTTCACGTACACGTCGTCGCCCTCGATCAGGACGACGGAGTCGAGGTCGTGACCCTCGAGGCCGTGGTCGGCGAGCAACTGCTGGCCGACGTCGGACTGCAGCGACGCGAAGTGGAACTGTCCCTCCGTGTCCCGAGGAACGACGAACTGCACGAAGCCGTGACAGAGGTTGCAGACGCCGTCGAAGAGGACGATCGGGGCGTCCTCCGGGATGTCCGTGCCCATCGGATACCGTCCGGTTGGGGGGAGCGATAATTCAGCGTTCCGGTTGCCCGAGAGGCGGACGGTGACTGGATTCGGTCGCCCCATCGCTCGTGGCCGTCCGCGCGACAACGACAGCTAATTACGGACCGCAGGTGACCCGTCGCACATGGACGCAGCGCTGATCATCCTCGACGGGTGGGGACTCGGCGACGGAACGAGCAGAGACGCCGTCGAGGCGGCCGAGACGCCGTCGTTCGACCGGCTGGCAGCGGAGGGCGCCTACGGCACGCTCGAGGTCGCCGGTAGACGGGTCGGCCTCCCCGACGGCCAGATGGGCAACAGCGAGGTCGGCCACCTGAACATCGGGGCCGGACGGGTCGTCCACCAGGAGTACACCCGCATCTCGGACTCGATCGCGGACGGCTCCTTCCGGGAGAACGACGCGATCAACGCGGCGTTCTCGCGAGCGTCAGCGAGTGAGGGCTCGTCGAACGACAGTTCGACGGCGTTCGATCACGCACGCGAAAACGGGGGGAGGGTCCACTTCCTCGGACTCGTCAGCGACGGCGGGGTTCACTCGGATCAAGAGCACCTCCACGCGCTGATCGAACTGGCGGCCGACCGCGACGTCGAGGCCGTCACCCACGCGTTCACCGACGGTCGAGACACCTCGCCGACGGGCGGTCGAGCGTATCTCTCCACGCTCGAGTCGGTCGTCGACGAACACGGGACGGGCGACGTGGCGACGGTCTCGGGCCGGTACTACGCGATGGATCGCGACCAGAACTGGGAGCGAACGAACCGCGCATACGACGCGATCGTCAACCGGGAGGCCGAGTGGACCGCCGAGTCGGCCGTCGACGCCGTCGAGGCGTCCTACGACCGCGGAGAGATGGACGAGTTCGTCGAGCCGACCGTTATCGAGGGCCGACCGGCACTCGAGGACGGCGATTCGGTCGTCTGGTTCAACTTCCGTTCGGACCGCGCTCGCCAGCTTACGCGGATGCTCGCGGATATCCGACCGGAGGACTGGGCGGACGAGTTCGAGACCAGTCCGCCGGAGACCGAGGTCGTCGTGCTGACCCAGTACGACAAGACGTTCGACCTCCCGGTCGCATACCCGCCGAACCAGCCCGAACAGGTGCTCGGCGAGGTGCTCGCCGACGCGGGCAAGACGCAGCTCCGGATCGCGGAATCCGAGAAGTACGCCCACGTCACCTACTTCCTGAACGGGGGCCGCGAGGTCGAGTTCGACGGCGAGATCCGGAAGATCGTCGAGAGTCCCGACGTGCCGACCTACGACCTGCAACCAGAGATGAGCGCGCCGGAAGTGACCGACACGGCGATTTCTACCATCGAATCCAACAATCCGGACGTCCTCGTGCTCAACTACGCCAATCCCGACATGGTCGGTCACACGGGCGACTACGAGGCCGCCATCGAGGCCGTCGAGGCCGTCGACACGCAACTCGGGCGGCTTACGGACGCACTCCGAACGGCCGGTTCACACGTCCTCATCACGGCAGACCACGGCAACGCGGACGATATGGGAACCGAGGAGGACCCCCACACCGCACACACGTACAATCTCGTTCCGTTCGTCTATACCGCTCCGGACGGCACCGACGGCGGTGAGCGAACCGGCGACGGTTCGCGATACTCGTCGGAGCACCGCTCCGACGGTGGTCGGACGGTTCGCGAGGGCGGCACGCTCGCCGACATCGCGCCGACGATGCTCGAGTTGATCGGCATCGCGCAGCCGCCGGAGATGACCGGCGAGCCGTTGCTCGAGTAGGATCGAGACGTTCGATCCGCGATGACACGGTGTGTTTCGGTATTGAAAGGTTGCGTGCAGTTGAGAAACGGCCAATGTGCGCCCCGTTTTATCGAAGCTATTAAACGCTCGATACGTGTTGTCGAACCGACACCACGCCGGACGCTCCTCGCGGACGTCTCGACAACGGCATTCGTCGGAGTCGCCGACTATCTCGCGACGAGCAGGGAACACGAGGCGACGATCAGCGAAACGCTCGTTCGCGAGGACGCGACCGTTCCGCTCGTACGGCGCACCTGACGGCGCGCCGGGTTCTTTTCACACGCTCCCCTGTGGGACCGGTCCGAATATCTCCCCATCGCGATAGACGATGTCGCGGACCGAATCGCCTACTGCTCTCGAACGGTGGCGTTCCGTTCCCAAGTGCCGCCGTTATAGAAAAGGTATTAATTCACGAATTTCAACAGGTTCGTGCATGGGACACCACATTGACGTATCCAGTGTTTGTCACCGAGCGATGGTCTGTTTCGTCGTCGCGCTCGTCTCGAGCGCCGCGCTTATGGCACCCGTCGCGGGGAGTTCACCGTCGACGGCTGCGACGACGGATGCGGACGGCCCGTCCGTCGACACCGCCTGGGCCGACGTTCTCAACGATACTGCCGTCATCGTCGCCGCGAATCTCACCGACTTCGGCGATACGGCGGAAGCGGACGTCTGGTTCGAGTACCGCGAAAACGGCTCGGACGAGCGGTGGGCCGCTTCGGCAGCCGAGCGTACGAACTCGACGGGGGCAGTTACGGACCATCTCACCGGCCTCGAGCCGGGGACACAGTACGAGTACCGCGCCGTCGCGGAGACGTCAACCGGGATCGATCGGGGTGAACCGCTGACGATCAGGACGCTTGCGGACAGACCCGAGGCGACGACTACCGGCACGACCGATATCGGCACGGACGAGGCGACGCTCGTTACCGACGTGACCGACCTCGGCGGCAAATCGTCGGCCGAGGTCTGGTTCTCGTACAGTCGAACCGACGACGACGAACCGCACTCGGACTGGGCGGAGACGCCGAAACAGACGGTCGAATCGACCGGTGCGGTGTCACAGCTCGTCGACGGTCTCGAGTCCGGAACCGAGTACGAGTTCACCTCACATATCCGCACCGAGGAGGAACACGGGCTTTCGACCGGCTACGAACGCTTTACGACGGAGACACCCTTCACCGTCGAGACCGGCGTTGCGACGGTCGAAGAAACGAGGGCGACCCTGACCGGCGAGATTACCGACTTCGGCGGCGCCGAGTCTGCGACCGCCGAGTTCGAGTACCGGCCGGACGGTGCCAGCAACTGGACGGCGACCGAGTCGGTCGATCCGGGATCGGCGGGCCAGGTTAGCGCCGACGTCGCCGACCTCGAGCCCGGTACCGACTACGAGTTCCGGGTCGTCGGCGCGGCGGCCGACGGCGACTCGGCCGTCGGCGCGATCGAGGCGTTCGCAACGCTCGCCGACCCAGCCGTCGAAACCGGTTCCGTAACCGCCGTCGACGACGAGTCGGCGACGGTGACCGGCGAACTCGCCGACCTCGGCGGTGCCGACTCGGCGACCGTCGCTATCCAGTATCGCGCGGCGGGCGAGACCGCGTGGCACGAGTCAGACGGTGAGACGCTCACGACTACCGGTACGTTCGACGCCGCGATCACGGGCCTCGAGTCCGGGACGGAATACGAGTACCGGGCCGTCGTCCGCGCCGATGGCACCACCGAGACGGGTGCGACGACGACATTGACCACCGACGTTGGGGCGCACGAACCGACCGTCGACGTCCTCTCGGGCAGCGAAGATAGCTCGCCGAATCCACACGCCGAACTCGCCGTCGATTGGCGCGTCACCGACGCGGACGGCGACCTCTCGAGCGTCTCGGTGACGATTCGAGACGGGAGCGGACAGGTCGTCGATCGGACCCTCGAATCGGTCGGCGGCGACGTCGCCAGTGGCTCGCTTACCGAAGGAGTGAAACACGGTGCCGGCGACACGTACGAAGTCACCCTCGAGGTCGAAGACGGGACCGAAACCGTCGTCACGGAACGAACGACCATCGAGGCGTAACGACTCGACCGCGTCACTCGAGTTGACGCCACGGTCGGATCGCACCGTCGAACGATATGCGGGTCTTCTCGGCCGAACACGATAGACTGAACACTTTATTAGCGGTGGCTCTGACGGAACGGTTATGAGAGACGATACCGACGATCACGAGTTCGCCACGAACAGCGTCCACGCCGGCCAGGAACCCGATCCGACGACGGGCGCTCGAGCGCCGCCGATCTACCAGACCACCTCCTACGAGTTCGAGGACACCGATCACGCCGCGGCCCTGTTCGGACTGGAGGAGATGGGCAACATCTACTCGCGGATCATGAACCCGACGAACGCGATGTTAGAGGAGCGCATCGCGACGCTCGAGGGCGGCGTCGGCGCGCTCGCCACGGCGTCGGGGATGGCCGCCTTCGATCTGGCGACGTTCATTCTGGCGGACGTGGGCGACAACATCGTCTCGGCGTCCTCGCTCTACGGCGGGACGTACACCTACCTCACGCACACCGTCGCGAAACGCGGGATCGAGACGAAGTTCGTCGATACGCTGGATTACGAGGCCTACGCCGAGGCGATCGACGACGACACCGCGTTCGTTCACCTCGAGACGATCGGCAACCCGGCGCTCGTTACGCCCGATATCGAACGCATCGCCGACATCGCCCACGAGCATAACGTGCCGTTATTCGTGGACAACACGTTCGCGACGCCGTATCTATGCCGGCCGCTCGAGCACGGCGCGGACCTCGTCTGGAACTCGACGACGAAGTGGCTCCACGGGGCCGGGTCGACGGTCGGCGGCGTGCTGGTCGACGGCGGCTCGTTCCCGTGGGACGACGGTGACTATCCCGAGATCTCGGAGCCGAATCCGGCCTACCACGGCGTCAACTTCTACGAGACGTTCGGCGACATGGCCTTTTCCGTCGTCGCACGAACCCGCGGCCTGCGCGATCTGGGCAACCAGCAGTCGCCGTTCGACGCCTGGACGACGCTCCAGAAACTCGAGTCGCTGCCCCTGCGGATGGAAAAGCACTGCGAGAACGCGATGGCCGTCGCGGAGTTCCTCGAGGATCACGACGCCGTCGACTGGGTGAACTACCCCGGCCTCGAGAGCCACGAGACCCACGAGAACGCGAGGGAGTACCTCGAGGGTGGGTACGGCGGCATGATCACCTTCGGTCTCGAAGGTGGGTACGACGCTGCCGAAACCGTCTGTAACGAGGTCGACCTCGCGAGCCTGCTGGCGAACGTCGGCGACGCGAAGACGCTGATCATCCACCCCGCGAGCACGACCCACCAGCAACTCACCGAGGAGGAGAAACTGGCGAGCGGCACCACCGACGACCTCGTGCGGCTCTCGGTCGGGATCGAGGACGTCGACGACGTGATCGCCGACCTCGAGCGGGCGATCGACGCCGTCTGATATCGCCGTCGCTGCGGGCGATTCCCGTCTCGATCGATCGGCGACAGCCCCTGTGGTTAAGGTCTCGGGGTTCGATCCATCAACTATGCCTACTGGATTACTTACCGACGACGCGACAGATCAGATCGTCACGACCTGTCGGACGGCCATCGGCGACAGCCTTCGCTCGGCGACGTACTTCACCCGCGACGATTACCAGCAGCTCTACCTCCGCAACGATCTGGAACGCGACGCCGATCTCTCGACCTTCATCGGCCACGAGTGGCGCGGCTTCAAAACGGCCCAGACCGCCTACGAGGGGTCGGAACTCGGCGACTACAACTACACGATTCGGGTCTTCGACAACGGCTTCCTGATCCGCGTCACCAACGACAGCGAGGGCGTCTTGGTCACGACTGACGGGCTCACGGTCAAGGACTTCGAAGAAGTTGCGACGGCGCTCAACTCGTTCCTCAGCGGGCGGGCGCTCGACTAACGCTCCGATTGTTCGGTCGGTCGGTTTCGGTCCGTATCGTCGCGATGATCGCGGTCGCGTTCCCCCTCGAGAGTTCCACTCGAGCGGGTACCGATCGGCAATCCACTCCCGAGTTCGCCGTCGATACCGAGGAGGCGGGCGAACCGGCGTCGTTCGGCGGCATGTCTATCGAGACTCATGCCGTCGAAAAACGGCAATATCCGTTGTAGTTATGTAGCCCATTTGTCGCAGAAATGACTAGCTACGATCGTGAAACGATCCCGCCGCTGTCTTGCGATTTCCTCGATTTAACTGTTTCATAGGGCCGAACGGAAGCCGACACGGGGACCACAACGTAACATCCTTTTTCGTTACGCCCGTTAGTCCGACAATGACCGATCTCCCGGACCCCGTCGCAGACGAACTCGAGTCACACGACGCGTTCGAACCGGCCGACGACGGCTACGAACTCACGACGACCGTCTTCGACGCGGCCGTCACCGCGACCGAGGCGGAGGGGAAGCGAGACGGCGAGTTTCACGTCACCGTCACGCTTCCGACGCTCGATACCGCCGTCGCGGGCGAAGCCGTCGCCAGCGCCGTCGAGGACGGCTGGTTCGACACGCTCGAGCGCCGCCTCGAGGACGTCTTCACCGTCGCGCACACGAGCACGCACGACGAACCAGTCGTCGAACGCGGTGCGACCGACGTCACCGTGACCCTCGAGTACGTCGCCTGGGACGCCGGTGAGGGTGTCGACGACGCCAAAGCCCTGATCGAGTACGTCGAAGGCACGTACGCGCAGGGGATCATCCCCGGCTACGAGTATCAGGGCGAGGCTGCGACGCTGCTCGAGAACGCCCAGAGCCGCGGTCAGCAGGCGAGTGAGGGCGAGAGCGGCGGCATGCCGATGTAGTACGAAGTTTTGCTCTGCGGGCGCGGCGGAGCCGCGCCCTCGGCAAAAATTCGATTAAAAGCACTCCTCCTTCCTCTGCGCTCGTTTCACTCGCTCCGAGTCAGTCGTCGGCCCGAGCGAAACGCACTCACGCGTTTCGGTCGGTGAACGGCAGCGCTCGGGTTTTTCAAACCGCTCGCTCGCCGATGCGACATTCGTGGAACGATTCATCGGTCGTCGTCCGCTTGCTCTCTGCTGGGATCGGATTGCAAGTCGCTCAGATGGCCGGGAGTACGTCGCGAGTACTACGAGAACCGCACGACCCTACGGAAGCGCGTGCGCTTCCGAGCTGTGAGGGACCGGGGGTCCCTCGAGCAGTCGGCGTGGCCCGAAAATCAGAGATTTTCGGCATCACGAAAGATCTTTGATCTTTCGAACGACTTCGCGCCGACGACCTCGCGGAAGCAAAGCTTCCGCTCAACGGGGCAGGGTAGGCTGTTGCCCAGAAAATCACCGCGAGTGAGCGTAGCGAACGAGCGGGCCGACGACTGATGTGAGTGACCGAAGGGAACGAACGGAAGGAGGTGGAGCGCTTTTCATGCCGAGTGCGGTCACTTTGCGACCGCACGTGGTTCGAGACGCCTTTGGCGTCTCGTCATCAAGCGAGACCTTCGGTCTCGCGGACCTCGCGAATTCTGGCGGGACGTAGTCCCGCTGACCTCGCGGGAGCTTCGCTCCCGCTTAGCTCCGATTCGCTCAGTCACGAGAGAGCTTCGCTCTCTCGAACGACAGCGAAAAAGTTTGGCGCAAAAGTTCGCTTTAGTCCATCGCGATGTACGTCTTCGTATCCGTAACACCCTCGAGCGACTGCACACCCGAGGAGACGGCCTCGAGGACGTTGTACACCTCGGGGGCGTCGATCTCCGCGATGATGTCGTAGGTGCCCGCGACGATGTGGGCATCGGAAACCGACTCGACGTCCCGGATCGACTCGAGGAGCCCCTCCGATTTTCCGGCGGCCGTCTTGACCATAATAAACGCGTGAACCATTCTCGAAGGTGTGGTACACTTTCGCATGACTAAAACCTTTGCCCGTCTCCCGACACTGTTCGACTGGTTGGCATGGTAGATCGGCGCAAGCTTATTGCCGGGGGGAAGCGTACCCCTGTGCATGCGGTTCGTGATCATCGGGGCAGGACGGGTTGGCCTGCGCACGGCGCGCGTTCTTCGAGAAGAAGGCCACGAGGTGTCGGTAATCGAACGAGACGAGGCGATGATTCGTCGGGCCCGAAGTCAGGGGTTCGCCGTCGTCGAGGGCGACGGTTCCCACGAGGACGTCCTCGAGGAGGCCGGCATCGCCGACGCCGACGCGCTGGGTGCGCTGACCGGCGACCTGAACGTCAACTTCACCGCGTGTATGATCGCCAACCACTACGGCTGTCGGACGATCATGCGGATCGACGAGGCCTATCGCGAGGGGATCTACCGCAAGTACGCCGACGAGGTCGACGAGGTGATTTACCCCGAACGCCTCGGCGCCATTGGCGCGAAAAACGCCCTGCTCGGCGGCACCATCCGCGCCATCGCGGACATCGCACCCCACCTGCAGGTCGTCGAACTCACGATCACGAAAGAAGCCCCGGTCAACGGCTACACGATCAGCGAACTGCAACTGCCCGCCCACGCGACCGTCCTCGCCTTCGGCAAGCGCGAGCAGGACCTCGGACTCCCGGACGCAGACCTCTCGCTCGAGGACGGCGATCGACTCGTCGTGCTCGCGGACTACGACGTGTTGAGCGAGGTTCGACAGCTCCTCGTCGGCGAGTCGGCGACGGAAGCGGCCGCGAACAGGGGTTCGGACGCGACGTCGGGCACTGGAGGTGTCAACTGATGGTTACAGCATTTATCATGGTCAAGGCGAACACCGGCGAGGCGGATCGGCTCCGAGACAGCATCGAAACGATCGAGGGCGTTCAGTCGGCCCACATCGTCGCCGGCGACGTCGACATCATCGCGAAAGCGCGCGTCGAGACACCCGCCGCGGTCAAAGAGATCGCGGCGACCCAGATTCAGGGCATCGAGGGCATCGAGGATACACAGACGTACATCGCGATGGACTAGAGACCAGCTTTTACCCTGCGGTCTGTCTCGCTGACGGCAGCGACGCTGCCGTCAGCGCGATGTCCCTCGGTAAAACCTGGACCAAAAGCACTCCTCCCTCCGTTCCCTCGCTCCTGCAAGTCGCTCGTTCACGTCGGTCGTCGGCCCGCTCGCTCCCTCCGATCGCTCACGGTGACTGTCGGTGAATCGCCTGCCCTTCCCCGGGTCGTACGCCGCTCGCAGTACTCGCGACGCACTCCCGGCCACAGAACTCGGCCACAAAATCCGATTCAGTTCTTGATTACTCGTCTTCGACCGCGTCGGCCAGCACTTCACGCACTTCCTCGAGCACTCTTTCTGGCTCCTGCGTCGCATCTATCCGCACGAACCGGTCCGGGTCGCGCTCGAGCAACCGCTCGTAGTTCGCGTGGACCGACTCGAGGTAGTCCGCGTGTTCGAACTTGTTCGTCGCACCCGCGCGCTCCGCGGCCGTCTCGGGGTCGAGATCGAGATAGATCGTCAGGTCGGGTTCGATGGTAAACGGCTCGTGGACGTCGACGACGTACTCGAGCGGATCCGTCCCCGCGAGGCGCTCGTACGCTTCGAGGGTCGCCCCCTGATAGGCGAAGCGGGAGTCGGAGTAGCGATCGGAGATGACGAGATCGTCGCGCTCGAGCGCCGGTTCGATCACGCGCGAGAGGTGGTCGGCGTGATCGGCGGTGTAGAGAAACAGTTCCGCGAGCGAGTCGGCGTCGTCGTCTCCGATCGAGCGGTAGACGGCGTCGCCGTACCAGGAGTCGTTCGTCGGTTCGCGGGTGAAGACGGCGTCAGGGTAGACCTTCCGTAAGGCCTCCCAGACCGTCGTCTTGCCGCTGCCGTCCAGTCCCTCGAGCGTGACCAGCATGCTCGCACCTCGTGGCGAGAGCTACTTATTCCAATCTATCGAGACCAGCGGATACCAACTAGCGGAGGCGCTCAGCTATTTATCGCTGCGTGGGGATATTCTACGTATGAAGGTGCTCGTCGCCGGCGGCACCGGCTTCATCGGGACAAATCTCTGTACGGAACTCGACGACCGCGGCCACGACGTGACGGCGCTCTCTCGCGATCCCGGCGGGAACGACCTCCCCGCGGACGTCGACCGCGCGATGGGCGACGTCAGCGCGTACGACTCCATCGTCGACACCGTCGCGGGTCACGACGCCGTCGTCAATCTCGTCTCGCTCTCGCCGTTGTACCAGCCGCCGGCCGACACGGACCACGAGACCGTCCACCTCGGCGGCACGGCGAACCTCGTCCGGGCCGCCGAGGACGGCGGCGTCGATCGATTCGTTCAGATGAGCGGGCTCGGCGCGGATCCGGACGCTCCGACGGAGTTCCTCCAGGCGAAGGGCAAGGCCGAGGACGTCGTCCGAGACTCGCACCTCGCGTGGACGATTTTCCGTCCCTCCGTCGTCTTCGGCGACGGCGCCGAGTTCCTCGAGTTCACGAAACGGGTGTCGACCCCGTTCGTAACCGGGCTCCCGGAGGGTGGCGACACGCGGTTCCAGCCCATCTGGGTCGGTGATCTGGTCCCCCTGCTCGCGGACGCGCTCGAGGACAGCAGCCACGTCGGCGAAATCTACGAGATCGCCGGCCCGCAGATCGTCACGCTCGCGGACGCCACGAAGCTGGCCTACGCGGCCGAGGGGAAGTCCGTCAGGATCCTCTCGGTCCCGATGTCGGTGACGAAACTCGGGTTGACCGCGGCCGGGGCTATTCCGCTCGTTCCCTTCGGTCCGGACCAGGCGCGGTCGCTCGAGATGAACAACACCGTCGTCACCAACGACGTGACCGCGTTCGGCGTCTCGGACGCCGAACTGACGACGCTCGGGGCGTATCTCGGCGTCGAGCCAGATACGCGTCACAAGTCACAGCAGAAATCTGCCTGACACGTTCGGCATCGCTTCGCCGACGCTCGATCGTCGGTTCGGCGTCGTTCGGTTCCAGATGGGGTACTCAAGGGTGGATATATTGGCCCAAAGATTTAGTATAAAGAACAGAACTGGCACCGATACCAACCCGTTTCTCGAGTGAATTTATCGACGACAACCCGGCGCTTGCTATCGATTTCTCGGAACACAAAAGAAGAAGAGACATTCAACTCAACAAAAGACTTATGTCCTTGATCACACTGTTACCAATTCAACGGAGCCCCCTTACAAACAATGAAGCTGGCGATGATCGGATTCGGACAGGCTGGTGGCAAAATCGTCGATCGATTCCTCGATTACGACGATCGGACGGGTAGCGGAATCGTCCGCGCGGCGATTGCCGTCAACTCCGCGAAAGCGGACCTCATCGGTCTCGAGAATATTCCACAGGAGAACCGCGTACTCATCGGCCAGGCCCGCGTAAAGGGCCACGGCGTGGGTGCAGACAACGAACTCGGCGCGGAAGTCGCCGAGGAGGACATCGACGAGGTGCAAAACGCCATCGACGCGATTCCGACCCACGAGGTCGACGCGTTTCTGGTCGTCGCCGGCATGGGTGGCGGAACCGGATCCGGCGGTGCGCCTGTCCTCGCCAAACATCTGAAACGAATCTACACGATTCCCGTCTACGGCCTCGGCGTGCTCCCGGGCACCGACGAGGGTGGAATCTACACGCTCAACGCGGCCAGATCGTTCCAGACGTTCGTCCGCGAAGTAGACAATCTGATGGTCTTCGACAACGACTCCTGGCGACAGACCGGCGAGTCCGTTGAAGGCGGCTACGATCAGATCAACGAAGAGATCGTCCGACGGTTCGGCATTCTCTTCGGTGCGGGTGAAGTCGGCGACGGGCAGGAAGTCGCCGAGAGTGTCGTCGACTCCTCCGAGATCATCAACACGCTCTCGGGCGGCGGTGTCTCGACGGTCGGCTTCGCGAGCGAGGAGGTCGAACTGAACACGAGCGGCGGTCTCCTCTCGCGCTTTACCGGTGACAGCGGCGCAGAAGACGGCCTCGACGCCGCGAACACGACCAACCGCATCACGAGCCTCGTCCGCAAGGCCGCACTCGGGCGGCTGACGCTTCCGTGTGAGATCGAAGGCACCGAGCGCGCGCTGCTCGTCGTCTCCGGTCCGTCGGAGTATCTCAACCGGAAAGGCATCGAGCGCGGGCGGAAGTGGCTCGAGGAGGAAACGGGCAGTATGGAGGTCCGCGGCGGCGACTTCCCGCAGGAAGAGCCGGAAGTCGCTGCGGCGCTCCTGCTCTCGGGTGTGAACAACGTCCCGCGAATCAAGCGTCTCCAGCAGGTCGCCATCGAGGCACAGGACAACATGGAGGACATCCAGCAGGAGAGCGAGGAGAACCTCGAAGAACTCGTCGAAGACGACGAGGACGAACTCGAGCCGCTGTTCTAGGCTCACACTTCTTTCGCGGCTCGACGACGCCAGCGGCCGCGCTCGTGTCGGGGGCACGATGCGGTCGAGCGATTCCGGTGTCGGCGATCGATTGTGAGTGCGAGTAGCCCAGTAGTACGGTCTCGGGTTCGACGTGTTTTTGGCCGCGTCCGAACAACCGTCGGTCGATGCACGTCGTCGTCCCGTTCGCCGCGACCGACCCGAAGACGCGCCTCGAGTCGGTACTCTCCCCCGCGGAGCGGTCGACGTTCGCACGAGCCATGCTCGCGGACGTTCTCGCTGCGGTCGTCGAGGCGGGGTACGAGCCGACGGTGATATCGACAGCACCGCTCGAACTCGACGACGAACTCGCGCTCGCGGATCACGTTCTCGAATCGGTCTCGGTCGCCGTAGACGATCGGTCACTGACCGATGCGGTCAACGCACGGCTTCCGGAGGGCGACGAGCGTACGGACGGGAACGCCGACGTTGCCGTCGCCGTCGTCATGGCTGACCTGGCACTCGCGACGACCGACGCGCTCGCGGAACTCTTCTCGGCCGACGCCGCCGTCGCGATCGCACCCGGGCGGGGCGGTGGCACGAACGCCCTCGTCGTTCGCCACCCCGGATTTCGGGTCGACTACCACGGGGCGTCCTATCTGGACCACTGCGAGATCGCGAACGAGGCGGGTGCGAGCCTCGAGACGGTCGACTCCTTCCGGTTGGGGACCGATATCGACGAGCCCGAGGACCTCGTCGAGGTGCTCGTACACGGCGACGAGAGCGCTCGTGCGCCGACGTCGCTCCGCGAACTCGGATTCGAACTCGAGCGACGGGACGGCCGCGTCGGCGTCGCCAGACGAGCGGACTCGGGGCGGGAGCAGTAGCCGGCGACGAACGGCGTTCGGGAGAAGTGAAGCGCTTATGTGTCGAGCGACGGGACTCCGAGGTAATGTTCCCCGGGGCGAGCGAGTACGGTGTCGACATCGCGGTCGACGACGCGGCGGTCGACGATCTGCTCTCAGTCACGCCCGACGACGTCGAGGCACCGCCGGCGTTGACCTTCGCGCGAAACGTCTTCGTGCCGCTGACGACGGCGTGTCGCTACACCTGTACCTACTGTACGTACTTCGACGCGCCCGGACAGGCCTCCCTGCTCACGCTCGAGGAGGTCCGCGACATCTGCGCGCGCGGCGCCGACGCGGGCTGTACGGAGGCCCTCTTTACGTTCGGTGACGATCCCGACGACCGGTACACCGAGATTCACGCGCAACTCGAGGAGTGGGGTCACGACTCCATCCACACCTACCTGCGGGAGGCCTGCGAGGTCGCCCTCGAGGAAGGGCTGCTTCCCCACGCCAATCCGGGCGACCAGACCCGCGAGCAGATGGCCGAAGTCGCCGACGTCAACGCCAGCATGGGCGTGATGCTCGAGACGACCGCCGAGGTCGGTGCTCACGCCGGCCCGCGGCGGAAAGAACCGGGACAGCGCCTGCGAACCATCGAGAACGCCGGCGAACTCGACGTCGCCTTCACGACCGGTATTCTGGTCGGCATCGGCGAGACGTGGCGCGACCGCGCGGAGAGCCTGCTCGCGATTCGCGAACTGCACGAGCGCTACGACCACGTTCAGGAGGTGATCGTCCAGCCCGTGATGAACAACGAGCGCTGGTCGGAGGGCTCCCCCGACCTCGAGACGATGCGTCGGGTGACGGCGATGGCTCGCGCTGCGTTACCCGAAGAAATCTCCGTGCAGGTGCCGCCGAACCTCGCGCCCGCTCGCGACCTGATCGACTGCGGCGTCGACGACCTGGGCGGGGTGTCGCCGATCACGGACGACCACATCAATCCCGACTACACGTGGCCCGCGCTGCGCGAACTCGAGGAGATCGCTGCGTCGGCGGATCTGCCGCTCGGCGAACGGCTTCCCGTTTACGAACGGTTCCTGCCGGCCGACCTGCGAACCGACGCGTTCGACGGCGTGGCTGTCGAGGGAACGGTTGGTGCGAGTGACGGTCGTGATCCGAACGCGGATCGCGAGTGGGTTTCGCCGACGATTCGGGCGGCACTCGAGGCCGACGACGAGGCCGGGAAGCGGTATCGGCGCGTACTCCGTCAGGAACCCGACGAGTAACGATCGTTTGCGGTAACCGTTCATCCGAGTTGCGCCGGATCGCTTATGGTGAACTGGATGCCATGGATTAGCATGGTGTGTCATACCATGACAGTACTGATCGACAGTCGGAACACGAGAGGTGGGTCCCGATGAGCGAAGAACGGTCGGACGAGAACGGGGACGAGGACGACGCAGCCCCGTCCCGATCCGACGACGAGCGAGCGGATCCGAGCGGCTTCCACCTCGAGGCCGGGTTGCGGCCGTTGAAGGACCTCCTCGGTAATCTGGTCGAAGTCACCGTTACGAACGCCCCGCCGCCGTCAGAAGAGACCACCGACTGGTCGTCCGTAGACGACGACTCATCGGGGCGATCCGTGAGCGAACCGAGCCAGCCGGCCGACCGCGACCGAACGAGTCGGCCCCGAAAGAATCGCCGGCGCACGTCGCCGTCCGACGGATACCTCGTCGACACCCGACGCGAAGACGGGGAATTCGTCGTCACCGCCGATATTCCTGATGCGAGCAGGGACGATCTCTCCATCGGGATCGATCCCCGGACGAACGAACTGGTGATCGGCGTGGCGGGAACCGCCCTCGAGCGCATCGACCCGCCCTGGCGGTCGGTCGAGGCGACGAAGGTGTGGTTCAACAACGGCGTTCTCGAGGTGCGATTGCGGCCGGACGCGTCGTAACCGCGCCGGTCCGCGACGTTCGCGCTCGCTGCCGGCGGCGAACGCTATCGCACGGTACTCGAGTCGTCGCCCGCACCGCGCTAGAAAAATGCCTCGTGGACCGCGATCCCTTCGTCCTCGAGGACCGGGCCCTCCACTGTCGTCGAGCCACCGGCCCGGTCGACGACTTCCTCGCAGGGAATCTCGATCAGCCCATCGTCCCGAAGCGCCGCGATTGACTCCACGGAAACGCTGTAGACGACCCGGCCGAGTGCCGCATAGACGATCGCACTCGCACACATCGGACACGGTTCCGTGCTGGTGTACATCGTACACGACTCGCGCTCGCTCGGCTCGAGTTCGCTGGCGGCCTAGCGAGCCAGTTTGAACTCGGGATGGGCGGCGATATCGTCGTCGGTGCGGGTCGTGTTCTCGGCCGTCCGGACGACCGCGTCGTCGACGACGAGCAGCGACCCGAACGGGGTGTTTCCGTCGTCGACCGCCGCTCGCGAGAGCTCGATCGCCCGCCGGATGTGGGATTCGTCGGTCGTCATCGTCGGGCAGTTCGTCGCCAGCACTGAAACGCCTGTTCGCCCCGGCGATCACGTACAGGAGAATCCGCCGTCGACGATCAATGCCTGGCCGGTGATCCAGTCGGCCTCGTCGCTCGCCAGAAACAGCATCGCGTTGGCGATGTCCTCCGGTCGCCCGAGTCGCTTGAGCGGATAGTACTTGGACATCTCCTCCTTCGTCGCCTCCCACTCCTCTTCGGTGCGGTTCTTCCGGGGCATCGCCGTATCCGTCACGCCCGGACAGACCGCGTTCGCCCGGACGCCGTGGGGGCCGACCTCCGCCGCGACCGTCCGCGTGAAGTTGACGACGGCTCCCTTGGTCAACGAGTAGGCGCCGAGCTGTGGCGCGCCGATAACGCCCGCGAGCGACGCCGTGTTGACGATCGCGCCCGCTCCCTGCTCCTTGAAGTGGGGAATAACGGCGTGACAGCCGTTCCAGACGCCCTTGACGTTGACGTCGATGATTCGGTCGCGTTCGTCTTCACCGATATCCTCGACGTTCGCACGCTGGTGGCTGACCCCTGCATTGTTCACCATGATATCGAGGCCGTACTCCGCGACCGTCTCGTCGACGGCCGCGTGGACCGCGTCCGCGTCGGTGACGTCGAGTTCGAGTGCGGTTCCCGTCTGACCGGCTTCCTCGATCCGGTCTACCGTCTCCTCGACGCCCTCGAGGTCGACGTCGGCGGCGACGACCGTCGCCCCTTCCGCGGCGAACAGTTGCGCTGCTTCGCGTCCGAGTCCCGATCCGGCACCCGTGATAAATGCTGTCTTGCCTTCGAGTCGCATACGCATGCCTTCTCGAGAATCGTTATAAAGGATCGCTCCGCTGTACCGGCCTGCCGGTTCGAGCGGGTACGGTCGACTGACGGACTCGAGTCGACCTTCCGACTCGTTCGGACTACCGAATGCGGAACTGCTTCGAACCGGTCGCCGTGAGCGTCGCCGGCTCGTGCAGCGTCACGATCCGTCCGGTCGGCGTCGACTCGACCTCGGCGCTGGCGTCGACCGCCTCGAGGCTGCCGAGTAACTTCGCTTTCGGCGGTTTCTGGGCGGCGCCGCAGTCGTAGATCGTAAGCAAGCCGTGCTCGCTCGCCTCGCGCTCGTAGACCACGATGTGGGCGTGATTGGGCAGGCGCCAGCGATCGTCGTCGATCGGGACGAGGTGGTTCATATCGGCTCTACGGCCGATACCTGCAAAAAGACTGTCTCAGTCGTCGGCCGGAACCGTTTGCTCCGCGCGTTCGTCGGCGTCAAGCAGCGGCGTCCCGTCGGCTTTCGGTCCGAGTTGCGGACCGAACGGCGGATCGTCCGGATCGATCACGCGGCGCGTCTCGTAGTCGGTCGAGCGCTCGACCGGGACGCGGCCGACCGAGGAGATCATCTCCACGTAGTCGTCGAACGAGCGGAACTCGCCGTGCTCGCCTCCGGCGCGGGTCGTGATCTCCTCGGAGAGGATCGTCCCCA
This sequence comes from Natronorubrum halobium, assembly GCF_051351675.1. Lineage (NCBI taxonomy): Archaea > Methanobacteriati > Methanobacteriota > Halobacteria > Halobacteriales > Natrialbaceae > Natronorubrum > Natronorubrum halobium. Next base: position 1,690,091 of record NZ_CP195595.1, on the reverse strand, counting down.
TGAAGTCGTCGGCGCCACAGGAGAGCATCTTCAGCCCCTGCTCGTCGCCGTACTTGACCCACGACGACTGGACGTGGTCGATGTTGTCGAGGAAGAGTCGGGCGACGGCGATCATGAGTTCGTCCTCGTCGATGCTCGCCCCGCCGGAGACGACGTCGTGTTCGAACAGTGGCGTGTTCTGGTGGATAAAGGAGAGCGGCACGAACTCCGTGATCGCGCCGTCGACGCGCTCCTGGAGGTCGCGGACCCGTTTTAAGTGCATCGCGCGGTGGGCCTCGTTGTCGACGTGACCGTACATGATCGTCGCGGTCAGGCCGAGGCCGACGCTCGCGGCGGCCTCCATCGCCTCGAGCCAGTCGTCGGTGCCGATCTTGCCGGGACAGATGACGTCCCGAACCTCGTCGACGAGGATTTCGGCGGCCGTGCCGGGCACCGTGTCGAGGCCGGCCTCCTTCAGACGGCCGTAGACCTCCTCGTAGGACCAGTCGGTGCCCCGCCGGGCGTGGTAGCCCTCCTCGGGCGTCATCGAGTGGACGTGGACGTCGTCGACGCTCATCGCGTCCATCTGTTCGGCGTAGGTGCCGGGATCGGTCGCGTACCGCTCGGGCGGCTTGTAGTTGACTGCCTTCGGCTCGGGGTGGGTCTCGAGGATCTCGCGGTGTTCCGCGTCGAGCGCGAACGCGGGGTGCAGTCCGGAGACCGAGGTCACCTCGTAGACGCCGCGCTCGACGGCGTCCGCGACGATCTCGCGCGATTCCGCGGGCGTTTTCGTAAAGCCCGCCGTCTCGACCTCGCTGTCCCGTTCGAAAGTGTGTGCGGCGTCCTTGAAGTTACAGAACAGACAGCCCACGTTACAGGCCGTCGTGACGTTGTTGTTGATATTCGCTACGAAGGTGACCTCGTCGCCGACGACCTCGGCGCGGCGTCGGTCGGCCGCCTCGAGCACCTGTTCCTTGCGCGTTCGATCGATACCCTCGACGTCCGTCCCGGTCGTAAGTAACTCGATCGCGTCGTCGACCGTCAGTCGGTCGCCGGCGCGTGCGTTCGCGAGTGCGTTCTCGAACGACTGGTCGGTTTCGGGAACGTGCTCGAACGTGAGGTCTGCCTCGGTCACCGGTCGCTCCATTGGCATATCAATGCCCGTACAGCGAGAAAAGCGTGCTGGATTGTGGATCGACCGCCCGACCGAATACCGGCCGCATTCGGACGCGACTGTGCAGTTGCTGTTGCTCAGCCTACATGTTTCGTTCCGAAAGGATGAACCTCCGGTAGGCCGGGGTGGTAGACGAATGGGACTCCGGACACGGACGAGGCTGCAGTTGCGGCGGGACGAACCGGCGTACATCGTCGGAGCGATTTCGGGTGCCCACTTCCTCTCCCACGTCTACCTGCTCGCGTTCCCGCCGCTGTTCCCGTTGCTCGGGGCCGAGTTCGGCCTCACGACGGCACAGCTCGGCCTGCTCGTCACGGCGATCTATCTCCCGACGCTGTTCCTACAGATTCCGCTGGGCGAACTCGTCGACCGGATCGGCGCCAAACGGATTCTCGTCGGCGGACTCCTCGTCACGTCCCTGGGCGTGACGCTCTCCGGACTGGCGACGTCGTACTGGCTGTTGCTCGCGTTCGCGTTCCTGTCGGGCATCGGGCAGTCGGTCTTTCACCCCGCGGACTACGCGTTCCTCGGGAGCGTGACGGACGGCGAGAACCAGGGGAAGGCGTTCAGTCTGCACACGTTCGGCGGCTTCGCCGGCTTCGCCGCCGCACCCGTGTTGTTGGGCGGGATCGGCATCAGATACGGCTGGCAGACGGCGCTGTTCGCGGCCGGATCGCTCGGGTTCGTCTACGCCGCCGTACTGCTGGTGACGGCTGCACCGGTCTACAGACGGCAGATTCGCGAGGAAGCGGCGCCCGCGGCGGGTTCCGAGGTGCTCGACGCCGATCCCGGTTCCGACGAACTCGATGCTGCCCCGTCTCCCGACGAACTCGATGCTGCCCCGTCTCCCGACGAACTCGAGGACGAACCCGATCCCGATGCGAGCGGCGACGGCGGGTTCGTCGCGACCGTCTCGCAACTGCTCCAGCCGAGACTGCTCGTCGTCTTCGGCTTCTACCTGCTCTCGATGATGGCGATCGTCGCGCTCCAGTCGTTTACGACGGTGTTCGCCGTCGACTCGCTCGGCTTCGACGACGCGAGCGCGAACAACCTGCTGACCGCGTATCTCGTCGGGACGGCGATCGGCGTCATCGCGGGCGGGCCGCTCGCCGATCGCGTCCCGTTTCAGCCGGTCCTCGTCGTCGCGTTCGTCACCGCCGCAGCGGGCGTCTTCCTCGCCGTGATCGTCCCGTCGTCCGCGGGGTTCGTCGCGATCGCTGCCCTCTTTACGAGTATCGGCCTGGCGATCGGCGTCGCCCTCCCGTCGCGCGATACGTTCGCGACCACCGTCGCCGAAGCCGGCTCGACCGGCAAGAGCTTCGGCTTCTTCTTCACGGGGCTCTCGCTGGGTGCGGTGATCAGCCCGGCGCTGCTCGGAGCGCTCATCGACGCCCGATCGATCGTCGCCGCGTTCCTCGTCGTCGTCGGCATTCTGCTCGTGGCCGCGTCGGTGATCGTCGTCGTCTCGCTGGTCGATAGACGGCGGGCTGGCGGGGCGTGACGAATTCCGGACGGACTCGAGACGCCGCCGGATACTGAAACCTTCTTAGGGTCCGGCCACGGCAACTGGGGTATGAACCGCGGCGGCGGCCACGTCCTGGGGTGTCTCGTATGACGAGTGTCAAAGAATTCCGCATCGAGGCGGAAGCGACCGACGAGGAACTCGGCGAGGGCTCGTTCGTCTTCACCGACGCCTACTCGGTGTTCGACTGGGGGCAGATGCCCGATCAGATCCCCGAGAAGGGCGCGAGCCTCTGTGCGATGGGCGCGTACAACTTCGAACTGCTCGAGTCCGAGGGCGTCCCGACCCACTACCGCGGTGTTGTCGAGAACGGCGACCTCGTCCCCCTCGCCGACTCGTCGCGTCCGCCCTGGGAGATGGCCATCGACCTCACGCAGGTACCCGACCTGCCAAACGAAGGCCGGAAGTACGATTACGACCGCTATCACGACGCGGCCGGCGAGAACTACCTGATCCCGCTCGAGGTCGTCTTCCGCAATCGCGTGCCGGTCGGCTCGAGTCTGCGCCGGCGAACCGATCCCGAAGACCACGGACTCGAGTTCGAAAGCTGGCCCGAGGAGGCCGTCGACCTCGAGGATCCGATCGTCGAGTTCTCGACGAAGTACGAGGAGGGCGACCGGTATCTCGATCGGTCTGAGGCCGACGCGATCGCCGGCCGAGCGGATATCGAGGCCCTCGAAGACGTCGCCCGCGAGGTCAACCGGATCGTCACCGAGCAGGCCGAATCGGCCGGGCTGGTCCACGAGGACGGCAAGATCGAGTGCCTCTATTATCGAGGCGAGATCCGCGTCGCCGACGTCGTCGGCACGTTCGACGAGAACCGCTTCAGCTACGAGGGCACCCAGCTTTCGAAGGAGGTCCTCCGCCAGTACCACAAGCGCACCCAGCCCGGGTGGGTTCAGGCCGTCAAGGCCGCGAAGGCCGAGGCGAAACGGGAGGACGTCGCGGACTGGAAGTCGCTCTGCGAGGTGGAGCCGGAGGCGCTCGAGGAGGGCGTGATCGGGACGGCTCGGGATCTCTACTGTGCCGGCGCCAACGCTTACGTCGGCCGAGAGCTGTTCGACGCGCCGCCGCTCTCGAGTGCGATCGGCGCGGTGCAGCGACTATAGCGATCGGCCACTCCAGCGCGCGCCGCGGTCCAGCCGGTCCGTCTCGAACCGTGACACTCGTTATCCGAACTCGCGTCCACTCCAGATTCTGTCACGGCGAGACGATCGTCGGTCCGTTTCACGTCGAGGTGTAGTCGGGCGGTTTCGACTCAGTTCTGTGCAGTTCGCTACCCATTCCCATCCACTGTTTGAAAAGTAACCCTCATATTGCGGGCCGAGAAACAGACGCTCGAGTACCGATGTCCCTCGCTGCCAGTGGAATCGTCACGAGCATCGTCCCGTTCGACCCTACGTACGGCGTCACGATCGTCGCGAGTATCATGCTCGCCGTGATCGTCCTCGCGATGGTCTTCTTCGCCGTCGCGCCGCTCGTCTCCGACTCGTGGGCCGACCAGTTGAGTGCGACGAGCACGTCGTCGGCCGCGCCGAGCGCCGAGCCGAGCGACGACTGAAGTTCGCGGTTCGTTTTTTGGTAGTTGCTGACGTCGGCCGATCGGACCTCGAGTAAGCCGTCCACTCGTTCGGATTGGTTCGAATCGAGGATCGCCGTTATGGTCTTCCGGAGCCAGTCTCGCGTACGACCATGGAGATCACGGTGTACGGGCCGTTACGAAGCGCGACCGGGACGAAGACGGTGTCGCTCGCGTTCGAGGGATCGACAGTCGCCGACGCCGTCGACGAGTTCGCGAACGCGTATCCGCGGGCAGCGCAGTACCTCTACGACGACGGCGATCTGCGGCCGAGCGTCCGCGTCTCGGTCGACGGCGAGCGCGCGGGGCTCGAGGATCCGGTTTCGGACGACGCGTCGCTGGCGCTGGTGCCCGCCGTTCAGGGTGGGTCTCGATAGTCGTGATCGATCGGAGATCGATCGTACTGTAGAATGAGTGGAAGGCGAACACACCGAAGGTCTTGCTCACGTGGCTCCGTTGAAGTCTGGCCTCTGAAGACAGGTTTGGAACTCCCGCGGTAAGTACAGGGACGATACTGACCGATTAGAGGGTCTCAACGAGCCGTTCCAGTGTGGCAACTAATCGGTAAAGGAGATAGGTAACAGACAAACCGATTCCCAACCAGAGCCACGTCACGGCGACGCCTCCATTCGCGGTCTGCCCGGTACCGATGAGACCGATAGCCGCGAAGGTGACAAGAACGCCACCCACGACGACATCATCGCTAAAATCCCCCTCGGAGAGCATATCTCCTCCTTCCTATTCGATCAGCATCAATATTGCGAATTTTCAACGTCCGGATCAGAGATAATATCTGCTCAGTTCGCATCTGGAATCCACTCCCTCTTTCTGAGATCTCTTCTGAAAGTGGATTTTCAATAACGCCACTCACGTGTCAACTAGGATTACCACGCCCTCCCCAACCGATTTCTCCTCACGGCGCGACACGCCGTCTGCTCACGGACCGTCGGTCCGTTTGCTCACGGCGGCAAAGCCGCCGTTCGCATGGTATGCGGGACCGAAGGTCTCGCACTACTCGCATGGTCTGCGAGACCTGCGGTCTCGCACTATTCGCACGGCATGGTACGCGGGACCGGAGGTCCAGCGCTATTCGCTCTCGAGGCGCTCCCGCCGGTCGCGCCTCGCAGCCAGCGCGCCCCACCGCACGTGACTCGAACGGTCCGACTGTCGACTGCGAGAGGAGCATCGGCACCCGTCGAGATCAGCGACGATCAGTGACCGACGAGTTCCTCGTAGCGCGCGCCGGTCTGTTTCAGCGTCTCGGTCGAGTAGAGTCGCTCGTGGTCGGCGGAGAGATAGTCGGCAGCCAACTCGTCGATCTTGGCGTCGACGGCCGCCGGGTCGCGGCCGTGAATCATCGTAAACAGGTTGTACGACCAGCCCTGGTCGGGCCGTCGAGGCCGGTGGTAACAGAGCGTGACGTAGGGCAGTCCGCCCGCGCGCTCGCCCCACGCGTCGAGGTCCTCGTCCGGGACGTCCCAGACGACCATGCAGTTCGAGTCGAACCCGGTGACGACGTGGTTGACCACGCAGCCGATGCGCTTGATACAGCCGGTCTCGGTAAGTCGTTCGATTCTCTCGAGGACGTCCTCGACGTCCGCCTCGAGTCGAGCCGCGATGTCTCGGTAGGGCGTTCTCGAGAGCGGGAAGCCGTTCTGGATCGCGAGCAGGAGGTCGGCCTCGAACGCGGAGAGGTCGCCGGTCGCCTCCTCGCTCATCCGGGTCGCGGAGGAGTCCGTCCCCTCGTCTATCGACTCTCGCGCGAACCGATCCGCGTTGACCACCGGGAACTCGAGGTCGATGTAGTAATCCGTCAGCATCGGCAGGTTCAACACCGCACAGCCGGTTCGCTCCTCGATCTCGGCGAGGATCTCGTCGCGCGTCGCCCGCGAACCCGCGGTGACGACGAACCACATGTTCCACTCGTGATCGCGAGCGTAGTTGTGATTGACCTGCTGGTACTCGTTGACGATCGCGGCGACCTCCGCGAACCGATCGTCGGGTGCCCGGACGGCCGCCAGCGTCGACGAGCCGATCACCGGCGGGTTGAGGACGGCTCCGAACCGCCGGACGATACCGGCATCGTGGAGTCGGCTGACCCGCTCGAGTGCCTCGGCCTCGTCGATTCCGAGCGCCGAGCCGATACGGCGAAAGGGGTGTTCCGCAATGGGGACGCCGCTCTGGTAGCCGTCGATGAGAGCCGCATCGACGTCGTCGATCGACTCGCGCCAGTCCCCCGAGAGGGTGCTCATTGAGTGAGCTAGGGAGAACACGACCGTATTGTTTTCGGGTCCGGTCGAGCGCTGGTGGGTATCGCGCTCATCCACGACCGGATCGAATCGGATCGCACCGGCAGGTTCTGCCGCAGCCGCCGGCGAAAGCGGTACGAAACGGACCGATTTCTGGTACTGTTCCCGCTGCTGGCCGAAAAACCCGTCATTCGTCGGTGACGCGAGATCGGAAACGGGAGGTTTTTGCGCCGGCCGGCCCAACGACGGCGTATGGCGCAGGCATCCCAGGAGTTCGGCGAGTGGCCGCTCAAACGGCTGATGACGGAGATCGTCGGCTCCGGTCCCAAGTCCGCCGACGACATGACTCGCGAGCAGGCTCGAGAGGCCCTCCAGCGCATTCTGGCCGGCGAGCCGGACGAGACGACCCTCGGCGCGTTCTGGCTGGCCAACCGCTGGAAGCGCAACAACCCCGAAGAGCTGGCGGGCTACACCGACGTCATGCTCGAGGAGTCGGTCATCACCGCCGAACCCGAGGCCGATCCCGTCGACTGCGGCGCGAACTACGACGGCAAACACACCTCCGCCGTCCTCGGCGTCGGTGCCGGACTCGTGGCCGCCGCCGCGGGAACCCCAGTCGTCGTCCACTCGGGGGATCGCGTCCCCACCCAGAAGGCGACGGCGTACAAACACGTCCTCGACGAACTCGGCGTCCGGACGGAACTCGAGCCATCGGAGAGCGCCGACATGGTCGACGAAACCGGCTTCGGCTTCTACTACCAGCCCGAGTTCAATCCCGGCATTCAGGACCTCTACGAGCGACGCGACCAGATGGGCGTCCGGACGTTCGTCAACACCATCGAGACCGTCGCCAACCCCGCCAACGCCGACGTTCATCTCGGCTCGTTCTACCACCTCGCGTTCGCGAAGAAGATGACCGACCTCATCGAAGCGAGCGACCACCTCTCGTTCTCCCGCGCCATCTTCTTCCAGGGGATGGAGGGCTACGACGACATCCGTCCGGGCTACACGAAAGTGGCCGAATGGGACGAGGGCGAGGAGGAACTCGAGGATTACGAGATCGAGACCGCGAACTACGGCATGGAGATGGAGGCCGAAGATCTGGCAGTCGACGACGTCACCGCCGACTCCGCGTCGATCACCGAGGCGGTCCTCACCGGCGAGCGCGACGACGACTTCGCCGACGCCATCGCGCTCAACGGCGCATTCCGAATGTACGCCCGACAGGACGTCGATAGTTTGGAGGAGGGGCTCGAGCAGGGTCGAAAGGTTATCGCGGACGGGAGCGCCGAGGCGGTGCTCGAGGACCTTCGCGCGTTCTGAGACGGCCACCGATTCACTCGTCGGTTTCGGTTGCAGCATCGATTGCACGGTGATAGAGATCGTCGCTGATCCAGAAACCGACGTCACGAAGTTCGTCGAGTGCCGATTTGATAGCGAGTTCGTTTTGACGTGCTCCCTTGAGAAGTATCCCAATAACCCCTGTGACAGGGATATTGTGACGTCGCGCAACCTGACGTCCGTCCCGTTCGTCGATCAACGCGCGATTTGCGTTCCGTTCCACTGCTAGCGCGATTGCCGCTGCTTCGCCGTGATCGAGTTCAGTTCGTAGTTCACGAAGAAGATCATCGCGCTGTGGTTGAACAATTGTCACGAGCTCGCTTTCGAGAATCGATCTGATTTCCTCGACACCATCCTCACCGGCAAGCAGTTCCGATCGGACGACTTCGGGAATTGAAATCGAGGAGAACTGCGACCGAAGAAGGTCCAGACGGTCGATCAGTGCGAGATTGAGAAGTGGCGATGTATCGGCGACGACGATCTCATTGCCGGGCATACTCGAGGTCTTCGTCTAGTTCTTCGTCAGTGTAGTGTCGTTCGATACTGCGGTCGCCGAGTAGTTCACCGAATTCGCGTTTGCTTAGTCCTGCGAGTTCCCGTGCCTTACCGAACGAAAGAACGCCGCGATCGTACAGCGAACACGCGAGCTCTTCGCGCATAACGCCCTCTCGTTCGTCTTCTGGAAGGCGAAGAGCGTCGTAAACCTCCTCCGGGATTTCGATGGCAGCCATACAGTATAGTAGTGCCGAACGCCAGATAAACGTTCGTCTCATAACGGGATCGCTTGCTTTTACGCCCGTATTCGACCCGCTTCAAGTCCCTAACGACAGTCGTGAGGTTCCGCCCTATGATTTCCATTGTTTGTAAACGAGGGCTCTCTGGGAAACGGTTCCGCACTGTACATCGAAAATGATGAACGACTTTATGTGGCTACCGTTCGATACCGCGAGTATGCGATTAGCAGACAAGACCGTCGTTATCACGGGTGCGGCAGCGGGAATCGGCGAGGAGACGGCCAAGCGGTGCGCCGAGGAGGGCGCACGCGTCATCGTCACTGACGTCGACACCGAGGGCGGCGAGGCGACCGTCGCCGACATCGAGGACGCCGGGGGCGAGGCGGAGTTCACCGAACTCGACGTCACCGACAGCGAGCGGTTCCACGACGTCGTCGACGCGGTCGCCGAGGAGTACGGGATCGACGTGATGGTCAACAACGCCGGCACCGGTCATCCCGGCGGCAGTCTCGAGGACCTCGACGACGAGATCCGGGACTTCGTCATCGACATCAACATCAAGGGCGTCTGGAACGGCTGTTCCGCTGCCTTGCCCCACATGAAAGCGCAGGGCCACGGCTCGATCGTCAACGTCGGCTCGCTGGCGTCGATTCTCGGACTGCCGAAGCAGGCCGCCTACTCGACGACTAAGGCGGCCGTCCTGAACATGACCCGGACGATCGCCGCCGAGGCCGGACCCTACGGCGTCCGCGCCAACGCCGTCTGTCCCGGCTTCACCGAGACCCAGATGCTCGACCAGTACCTCGAAAAACGGGACGACCCCGAGAAGGCACAGCAGGCGATGGCCGAGCAGTACCCGCTCAAGCGACTGGGCAAGCCGGAAGAGATCGCGAACGCGATCCTGTTCCTCGCAAGCGACGAGGCGTCCTTCGTCAGCGGCCACGGACTGGTCGTCGACGGCGGGTTCTCGGCCTGACGACGGACTCGGCCGTGAGCGCGGCCGGACGTGTAAATCGAAACCGTTTTTCGCCGCCGGTAGTTTAAGACTACTAACACGTCCGTCGACCGGACGGCTTCCATGACGCTCGTTCCAGCACTCGTCGACACCGGCGCGGCCCTCGAGGAGGGAACCGGTCTCGGTCGCTACCTGCTCGTCTTCCTGCTCGCGATGATCCCCGCGATCGAACCGTTCATCGTCATCCCGGTCGCCATCGGACTCGGACTCGATCCGGTCGCGACGGGTCTCGCTGCCTTCGCCGGCAGCGCCACCGCCGTCGGCACGATCGTCGTCGCCCACCAGCGACTCGCCGCCTGGTGGGCCCGCCGGACCGGCACCGACCTCACCGAGTCGAGCGACCGCTACGGTCGCGCGCGACGGATCTGGAAGCGCTACGGGCTCGCCGGTCTCGCCCTCGCCGGACCGATACTCGCGGGAATTCACCTCACGGCGCTGCTCGCGGTGGTCGCTGGTGACGACACGCGAGCGATCCTCGGTTGGCTCACGGTCGGACTCGGCGTCTGGACGGTCGCACTCGTCGCCGGTTCGACGGTCGGCTTCTCGCTGCTGGGACTTCCCTGAGCCGTCATTCCTCGCGAACCAGCGCGACGCTGGCGAGTTGGTCGCCAGCGATGACCGTCGATTCGCGGGTGAGTGCGTAGAGGATTCCGTCCCGATCCGCCGTCGCCTCCTGCAGCGGTTCGTAGGTCGTCGGCTCGTACACCGTACCGAGCCACGTCCCCTTCTCGATCTCCTGACCGACCTCGAGCGAGGGCTCCGGCCGGAACAGGCCGCCGCTGTCGGCGGTGACCTGTCCGAGGTGGTTGCGGGCGACCGTCTGGTCGCGGTCGGGCACCTCACCGGGAAGCATTCCGAGGTATCGGCAGACGTCCAGCAGGCCGTCGACGCCGATCTCGACGGCGTTCTCGAGGATCTGCTTGTTGTACGCGAGTTCGGGCGTGATCGAGGGAATGCCTTCCTGAGCGGCGGCGACGCGGAGCTTTCCCCCGAAGCCGCGTCGGTGCCACTCGTCGGAGGCGTCCTCGTCGGCCTCCTCGGAGAGCAGGAGGTCGGTCCCGAACGCTTCGGCGAGGTCGCGGGCGTCCCGGTCGCCCTCCCGATAGACGACGTGGGGGTGCATATCGGGACTGCCCGTGTGGAGGTCGACGACGGCGTCGGCCGCCTCGATCTCCGTCCAGAGGCGGGCGGCCATCCGCTGGTGGAGGCTGCCGTCCTCGTCGCCCGGCCAGATCCGGTTCATGTTGGGGTTGACGCTGTCGAACTCTTCGGGCGTGATGTAGGAGACGAGATCGAACGTCAGCGGATTCGCGACGGGCACCGCGATTATCGTCCCCGACAGCGACTCGAGCGGCAGCTGTTCGTGAAACCGGCGGAGCGTCTCGGTACCGTTGATCTCGCGGCCGTGCTGGGCCGCCTGAACGTAGAGTGTCGGCCCGTCCTCGGCGCCGTCGTACGTGTGAACCGTCGTCGTGAGTTCCACGCCGGAAGGGAATCGCGCGAGCGTCACTTCCTCGGCCGTGTGCGTCGCGGCGGTCATGCGAACCACCCGCCGTGGTTCGCACGAGTAGGAACCTCGCAGTCCGCGCTGTGCGGTGAGCAGAACCGTCTTCGCGTGTTCATGGTTCGCCGTTCCACGTCCCGCGGTATGTAGCTGCGGCCGTCTGTCGTCACCCGGTCGTCCCTCCTGATCGGTTTCGCGACGGCTCGAGATTCCGCGAGGGCGTCACAACTCGAGACCACTACCGTTTTCTGTCGGCCCGCCGTCGCTGAAGCTATGGGAGACGTTACTGCGACCCTCCACACCAACAAGGGAGACATCGATGTCGAACTGTACGACGAACGCGCGCCGCGAACCGTCGACAACTTCGTCGGTCTCGCGACCGGCGGGAAGACCTGGGAGGATCCCGAGACGGGCGAGGAAGTCGACGGCGAGCCGCTGTACGACGACGTCGCGTTCCACCGCGTCATCGAGGACTTCATGATTCAGGGCGGCGACCCGACCGAGACCGGTCGCGGCGGCCCCGGCTACCAGTTCGACGACGAGTTCCACGACGAACTCCGCCACGACGACGCCGGCGTCCTGAGCATGGCGAACTCCGGGCCGAACACCAACGGCTCGCAGTTCTTCATCACGCTCGACGCCCAGCCACACCTCGACGACCGTCACTCCGTCTTCGGCAAAGTCACCGACGGGATGGACGTCGTCGAAGAGATCGGCAGCGTCGACACCGGCCGAAACGACGAACCCAAAGAGGACGTCGTCCTCGAGTCGGTCTCCGTCGACTACGAGTAATCCTCGCGCCGATCACGTCGGAATCCGATATCGTTATTTTATCACGAGACCCACGAGCGGTATCAGCCTCCACCGACGACCGCATCACCGACGAACGCTGCTCGCAGCGACCGGCTCGACTCTCGGCGTCGCCCTCGCCGGCTGCGTGAACACCGCTCGAGACGACGGGGAGCGCAGCGGGGACGACGCGACGGAGTCGAACGCGGGCTCGAGTACGGCCGACGTGCTGACGGTGACACTGCACACGAGCACGGGCGACGTCGAGGTCGAACTCTACGCCGACCGCGTCCCCCGCACCGTCGACAACTTCGTCGGTCTCGCGACCGGCGAACGGCCATGGGCCGATCCCGAGACGGGCGAAGAGGTGGCGGGCGAACCGCTGTACGACGGCGTGCGCTTCCACCGCGTTATCGAGGGGTTCATGATCCAGACCGGTGATCCGCTCGGCACCGGCCGCGGCGGTCCCGGCTATCAGTTCGACGACGAGTTTCACGACGACCTGCGCCACGACGACGAAGGGGTTCTGAGCATGGCCAACTCCGGTCCCGACACCAACGGCTCGCAATTCTTCGTTACGCTCGACGCTCAGCCACACCTCGACGGCCGCCACTCCGTCTTCGGTAGGGTCACCGACGGAATGGACGTCGTCGAGGAAATCGGCAGCGTCGATACCGACGCGAACGACCGGCCGCGGGAGGCGGTCGTGCTCGAGTCGGTCTCCGTCGGCGACGAATAACAACAGCCGGGAGCACGGGTCCGTCGTTCAGAACACCCTCGCGGGACTCGGGGTGCGTACAGGTCAAGCACACACCGCTCAGTACAGTTCAAGGACGTATCACTGCGGTCGCGTCGCAAGCGCAGCACCCGCGAGCGACCAACGGGAGCGAGCGGCCTTTTTAGCGTAGATTTTTGCGCTGAGAGGTGAGTGAGCGAAGCGAGCGAACCCGAGGCGCAAAAAGGTACGTATGCAGACGTACTTACCGAATCGGACGGTTCGGTTTCACACTCCTGTCCAAACGACGAAAACCGCATCACCAACCATTGATGCCGTAAATCCGCGGCGTCTCGAGTGCGAGATCGATCGCTCTCTCCGAACACTGCCGTCCCAGCGATCGATGGCTACAGCTCGAACTCGAGGCGGTCACCCTCCTCGACGTCGCGCTCGCTGGTCCACTCGTAGGCGACTTCCAGCACGTACTGTCCCCGACCGGGGTAGGTCTGTTCGCTGCCGTCCTCGTCCGGCCCGGGCTCCGGCGCGTGATGAATATCCGTGATAACACCCTCGTCGTCGGCGAAGATAATGTCGATCCCGAACGACATCTCCCGCATGAAGAACTCTCGGTCCTCGACCGTCTCGTAGACGAACAGCATGCCGCGGTCTTCGGGTAACTCCTCGGTGTCGCTCAGCCCGAGCTGTTGCAGTTCCGGCGTGTCGGCGATCGCCGCCGTCACTTCACCCAGTTCGTCGCCGTCGGAGTCCGTCACGCGAACGTCGGTCGACTCGTACTCCGCGTGGATATCGGTCGAAGAGTCGTCGTCCGAATCTGAATCCGAGTCCGAGTTCGGATCCGAATTCTCCGTCGTCGCTTCGTCTCCGTCGGTGTCGTCGGTACAGCCCGCGATCGCGAGAGTGCTGAGGCTTGCGCCGAATCCTGTCAGAACGGTCCGTCGGTTCACGGTCGACGAGTGCAGCGAAGTCATTGCGATATGCAACAGACCACAAAAGCACTCATAAATGTTTGTCAGGCCAACTGTGAATATAACCTGTTGGATAAGATCCGAACGCCACACCGACGGAGTCGCTCAACTGCGTCACTTGGGGACCGGGGACCATCTACGGCAGGATCATCTCCCACAACAGGCCCGGAGACGCTCATTGAACACGGCGAACGGTAGCCGACCGTGGGAAACGCAGTCCGTACGTTTAGGGAGAATGCACGCGTCAGAGACGGTGTGAACTGGACAGCCGACGACGTACCCGACCTGCACGGCCGAACGATCGTCGTCACGGGTGCCAACAGCGGGATCGGTCTCGAGGCGACCCGCGAACTCGCCCGGAACGGCGCGAGCGTGATCATGGCTTGTCGAGACACCGACCGCGGCGATGATGCAGCGCAAGACGTCCGCGGGGACGTTGCCGACGCCGACCTCCGCGTCGAGGCGTGCGATCTAGCGAGTCTCGAGTCGATCCGCGCCTTCGCCGAGCGCCTCGCGGGGGAGGCGATCGACGTCCTGATCAACAACGCCGGAACGATGGCGATCCCGCGGTCTGAGACCGAGGACGGGTTCGAGACTCAGTTCGGCGTCAATCATCTCGGCCACTTCGCGCTCGCGGGACTGGTGCTCGACGAGTTGCACACGGCTCCCGAATCGGAGCCCGCGCGGGTCGTGACGGTCTCGAGCGGCCTCCACGAGCGCGGCGAGATCGACTTCGACGACCTCCACGGCGAGCAAACGTACGACAGGTGGGACGCCTACGGCCAGTCGAAACTCGCCAATCTGCTGTTCGCGTACGAACTCGAGCGCCGGTTTCTCACGGCCGGCCTGAACGCCAAGAGCCTCGCAGTCCATCCCGGCTACGCGAACACGCAACTGCAGTTCCGCGGGATCGAGGGGCGCGGCTCCCGGCTCCGGTTGCTGGGGAGACGACTCATGAACGCCGTTCTGGCCCAGTCGGCCGAGAAGGGCGCGCTCCCGACGCTGTACGCCGCGACCGCGTCGGACGCGGCGGGCGGCGCGTACTACGGTCCCGGCGGGCTCGCGAACATGCGCGGCTCCCCCGAACGGCAGGCCTCCTCGGAGCGGTCGTATGACCGCGAGACGGCTCGCCGGCTGTGGGACGTCTCGCGCGAGTTGACCGGCGTAACGTACGACCTCCCCGAGCCGAAGGCGCCGACGTCGTGAGCCGACGGCCCGGGTTCGTTCGAGACTTCCTTCGCGCCGACCGTAACGCGAAAGGCGACGCAGCCGAACCGTCACGTAATGAGCGACGATGACGGTATCCAGCGCGCGAGCGACGTCGGCTCGTCGGACGCGCCGCCAATCGAGGAGAAGCCCTACAAGATCATCTTCGAGGCGAACAAGTGCTTCGGCGCGGGCAAGTGCGCCGAGGTCAGCGACAATTGGGAGATGTCCATCGCGTCGGGCATGGCCCAACCGAACGAGTACTTTATCGACGAGGCGGATCTCGAGCACAATATCCGCGCGGCCGAAGTGTGCCCGGCGAAGAAAGACGACGGCTGCATCCACGTCGTCGACCGCCGAACCGACGAGGAGATCGCGCCGGATCCTCACGGCGACGGGACGCTGAGCGTCGACTGGTAGAAAAAGTAGCCCGATCAGGCGAGGACGTTCACCTCGGGAACGGCGAGGAGGACGAACAACAGCGCCAGCAGTCCGCCGAGGTACGGCAGGACGCGGTAGGCGACGACCATGTAGTCGATGTCCGTCAGGCCGCTGATGATGTAGAGGTTCAGCCCGTACGGTGGCGTGATGAAGCCGATCGCGTCGCCCAGGATGAAAATGACGCCCCAGATGACGGGATTGAGGCCGATCTCGAGTGCGACGTACTCTCGCCGGAGAAAGTGACATATCCAAGAGATTTTTGGCCTCATATCTGCTGCGCGTCGACGTCTCGGTCGTCCCGCCGTTGCGCCGTCCCTCGGGTACGCCGTTCGCGGCCGAAACATCGAAACGCACATCCCACCGCACGGCTAACGGACGACTGCCTTCTGTGCGAGGGTAGCCAAGCAGGCCAACGGCGGTGGGCTTAAGACCCGCTCCCGTAGGGGTCCGAGGGTTCAAATCCCTTCCCTCGCATACCGACTCGAACGACCGTGAGAGTCGTGTATGCGAAACGGAGGGATTTGAATCAGGGAGTGGAGCGAAGCGAAACGACTGTGGTTCAAATCCCTTCCCTCGCAGT
Source organism: Natronorubrum halobium (assembly GCF_051351675.1). Taxonomy (NCBI): domain Archaea; kingdom Methanobacteriati; phylum Methanobacteriota; class Halobacteria; order Halobacteriales; family Natrialbaceae; genus Natronorubrum; species Natronorubrum halobium. The sequence continues at coordinate 1,674,277 of NZ_CP195595.1, read as the reverse complement.
AGACGACCGTGCCGTCTACTGATTTCCGTGCGTTCGAGAAACGTGGCAGTAAACGAAGGCTATTCAGTTCTCCTAACCGGGGAAGAACCACCTCAGAACGGGCGAATACCGCACGTCGATGAAATAAATAACGGGACATCTGAGTCGGATCTGATCCCACGTACAAAATCACTCGAGAGAACAAACAACTTGATAGCGGTAATTGTACGGCTTCAACTTTTGTAGATGAAGTACGAGTTGTGTATACTTGATCGATCAGTGTTATCAGAGAGACCAACGATAGTGGTCTCTCAAATCGTTACACCCTATAACAACAGGCAGTGGCACTTTCCTACTGGGGAGTATGCCTCCGATATGGTGAAACAGACGGAAGCGTTTAGACTTCTCGCCAGCGCTGACCGTCAACTCGTTCTCCACGAACTTTGCAAAAAGGACGGGAACGCTACTGTAAAAGACCTCTCGGAACAGATTGACGTTCGGAGACATCGAATCGATCCCGAGCGAATTACCGACGAGAAGGTCGAGCGTGCCCACGTTCGCTTGGTTCACACGCACTTCCCACAGTTACGAGAGGTGGGTCTCGTCGACATCGATTGGGACGACGGAGAGGTAGCATTTACCGACGAAGAGTGCGTGGATCAGCTATTCGATGCGGCGGCGGAGTTAGAGAGTTGGCCGCCGGACGAGCTGCTCGAGCATCCGTCTCGAAGTCGGTAACCGGGTCGCATTACTGTCCCCGTTAAATGTCGTAGTGAGCGATCTCCCCCGATCCGCAGTGGGGGCACTCGTCGACGGGTCCCGTCGGTTTGTTTCCGCAGTATCGACATTCGTACAGCCCTGTACTCCGTCCTGATCGCAGCGTATCGAGTACCCCCATCCTACGTACCGCTTGCACAGACACCGCCATTAAACCTGTCCACGAGAGGCTGTCTGTTCAGTTTTCGGGACATTCGTCAGCTTCGGATCGGATGCTCGAGGCGGTCGTGCCTATCGCGGTGCTCCTCGAGTCCGGACCGCCGCTACGTCTCCGAACTCGAGCCGACCGAAATCCCCCTTGCGGCCGTCGCTTTGAACGACGCCGTAATCGACCGTCCGGTCCCGAGTCCCAGTCGCTCCGTGCTGGCTCGAGTGACGAGCGCCTGGAGCGTCACCTCGTCCCCGAGTCGAACCGTCACCCGATCGATCTCATCGCCCGATTCGACGTCCGCGACGGTACCCGAAAACTGGTTGCGAAGGCTGGTGTCGTCGGCTCGAGGGGTCTCGTCGGGGTCGGTCAGCACGACCGCGTCGGAGCGGATGCCGACCTGCACCTCGCTCGCATCTTCGGGAACGAGCGCCAGTATCGAGCCGATCGCCGTCTCGACGGTCGCGAGTTCCCCCGTTCGGTCCTGGACGGGACCCGAAATAACGGACTCCGTCACCCGGGCGACGCCGTCGAGTTCGGCCTCGTGTCGTTCGAATCGCTGGCGTAGGTCGCGGGCGTTCTGCGTCAGTACTGTCCCGCCGCCGCCGCGGCCGCCGCGTCGGCGCTCGGTAACCGGGCCGACGGCGTCTTCGATCTCGACGATCCGATTCTGTAGGCGCGCGTACGAGCGCCCCAGTTCGTCGGCCGCGCGGTGCATCGAGCCGTGCTCGTCGATCGCCTCGAGCATCGCCAAGTCGCGGCGGTCGATCGTCACGCCGTCGACCGACAGTTTCGTCGTGTACTCCTTTTCGATCGTCATCAGTAGATCAATTCTCCGTCGATGAACTTCTGCGTTCGCTCGTCGCTCGGCGCCTCGAACACCGTTTCGGTCGGCCCGACCTCGATGATTTCGTTTTCGAGAAGCACGGCGATCCGATCTGCGATCCGTTCGGCCTGGTGCATATCGTGCGTGGCAATCGTAACGCCGATGCCCCGATTCCGCGCGTCGAGGATCGCCTCCTCGAGGACGGCCGTGTTTCGCGGGTCGAGGTCGGACGTCGGCTCGTCGAGGAGGAGCACGTCTGGTTCGTACGCGAGGGCCCGGGCGAACGCGACGCGCTGGGCCTCGCCGCCCGAGAGCGACGAGGCGGCCTGGTCGACCTTGTCACCCAATCCGACGGTGGTGAGCGCGTCGAACACGTCGGCGGTGCCGTTTTCGGCCCCGACGAGACTCGCGAGTTCGTGTCGGATGCGGTCCGCCCACGACTGGCGAACCCGGAGGCCGTACTCGACGTTGCGGGCGACGCTCGCGTCGAAGAGGCTGGCCTCCTGGAAGACCATGCCGATTCGACGCCGATACTCGAGTCGCTCGCGGTCGCCGACCGCCCAGACGTCGGTTCCGTCGTACTCGATCGATCCGTCGTCGGGCGCGTCGAACAGCGCGAGCAGTCGGAGCAACGTCGATTTCCCGACGCCGGAGGGACCGATGATCGCGACGACTTCGCCGGGCGAGACCGACAGCGAGACGTCCTCGAAGACGGTCTCGTCGCCGTAGCCGTGGTGGACGTCCGTCGCGCGAAGCGTCATCGGTACCGCCCTCCGCCGTTGCTGCCGAGTCGAACCACGATCGCGTTGACGGCCAGTACGAGGACGAGCAGTATCGCGCCGAGTACCATCGCGGTCTCGAACCGGCCCTGCCGGGCCTCGAGCTGGATCGCCGTCGTGAGGGTCCGGGTGACCGACGTCCCGTCCGAACGGGCGATGTTGCCCCCGACGATGAGAACGGAACCGACTTCGCTGATCGCGCGGCCGAAACCCGCCAGCACGGCCGTCGCGATCCCGTAGCGTGCTTCCTTGATGGTGACGAACGCGACGTCCGTCCTCGTCCCGCCCATCGCGTACGCCGCATCTCGGACGTTCTGCTCGACGCTGCTGACCGCGGCGAGGCTCACGCCGGCGATGACCGGCGTCGCGAGCACGAACTGGGACATGATCATCGCCTCGGTGGTGAACACGAGGTCGAACGAGCCGAGGGGCCCCTGGTTCGAGACGGCAAAGAGGACGAGGAGACCGACGACGACGCTGGGAAAGCCCATCCCGGTGTTGATGAGCGACGTGAGCAGCGTCTTCCCGCGAAACTCCTTGAAGCCGACGAGGAGTGCGACCGGGAGGCTACACAGCGTGCTCAGCGCGACCGCGATCAGACTCACGTACAGCGAGACGGAGATGATACTGCGAATGTAGTTCCACTCGAAGGGGAAATCGGCGAACACCGCGAGTGTACTGACTTCGAACGGCATCACGTGAGAACTTACTCGTCGGCGTCCGCCCCGCTCCACCCCGCGGGGACGTACTGTCGAAAGTTCGGTTCCTCCGAGATCGCCTCCGGGAAGAAGAGTTGCTCGTCTTCGACCGTGTACCCCTCGATGATCTCCTGCCCCTCGAGGCTCGTGATGTAGCCGATGTACGCCATCGCGAGGTCGTACTCGACGTTGTCGTGAACGGCGGGGTTGACGGCGACGATTCCGTACGGGTTCATGAGCGGCTCCGGCCCGCCCCCGACGGGTCCCTGGACGTGAATCTCGAGGTCGATCTCGTTTCGCATGCTCAGGAACGTTCCGCGATCACTCAACGTATAGCCACCTTCCATATTGGCCTGGTTCAGAATTTCTCCCATCCCTCCACCGCCATCGGCGTACCACTCGCCGAACTCCTCGACAGCCAGCCCGGCTTCGTTCCAGAGTTCGAGTTCTTTCGTGTGGGTTCCGGATTCGTCGCCGCGAGACCAGAACCTCGACTCCGTCTCGGCGATCGCCGTCAGTGCCGTTTCGACGTCATCCTCGCCGGATATTTCGGCAGGATCGTCTGCTTCCCCGACGATGACGAAGTCGTTGAACATGATGTCGCGACGGTTGACGCCGTATCCCTCCTCCATGAACTCGTCCTCAAGCGACCGGGCGTGGACCATCACCACGTCGGAGTCGCCGTTTCGAGCGGTCTCGAGCGCCGCCCCCGTTCCTTGAGCGACGGCATCGACGGTAACGCCGTATCGGTCTTCGAACGGCGCGTTGAGTTCGTCGAGGAGACCGGTGTCGTCCGTACTCGTCGTCGTGGTAAGCGTCAGCGTTTCCCCGCTGATCTCCGGACCGGTATCGTCGTCGTCGCCCCCGATGGCCGCACAACCTGCGACTCCGACCGCAGCACCACTCCCGATCGCGGCGATGAACTGCCGCCGTTGTATCGTCATGGATACTACGACAGATTCCGGGGTGAAATAGGTTTGGATAGCAGGGGAACGGCACGGAGACTACGTTTCGCCGTGGAACCAGTTGGTATCGAAGCAGATCGCGACTACCGACCGGTATCTGTACTCTCTCAGTCAGACGTATCGTGATTGGACCGATACCGATTCCGACCGCCGTCTGTTGCGGCACCGAAATAGCCAGTTTTCGGCCTCGGAGGAACAACCTGTACGTTTTGGGTGGTATTAACCACATCAAGATACATAATTGCCGCATTTACGACTAAACGAAACTAGAATAAGTTAACATAACCAAATTTTGATAGGTGTTATTATTGGGCTCAAGCTCATCGGTTTGTTTGCAGCGGAAACTCTCGTCGACGGAACGCCGCTCGAGTCCGCTGTTGATACCCATGGTAATCGCAACGAAAGAGCGCTACGAGTTGGTTATCGGTACCGAATCCGCGAATGCGTCCGCTGAAGAGTATTTTCCGACGACGGATCCGGCGACGGGTGAAACGATCGCACGGGTTGCAGCAGCGACGTCTGAAGACGTCGATCGGGCGATAACGGCGGCTCGGAACACCCTTCCGGCGTGGCGGTCGAAGTCGCCCGTCGAACGCGGTCAGATCGTCCACCGGATCGCGGAACGCATTCGGGAACACGCGGACGAACTCGCGACGATCGAGAGTCGGGATCAGGGAAAACCGCTCGCACAGGCTCGCGACGATATCGAAGGAGCAGCCCGTTACTTCGAGTACTACGCGGGAGCCGCCGACAAACTCGAGGGGGAGAGTATTCCGCTCGGACAGGACAAACTCGATCTGACGACTCGGGAGCCGTACGGGGTGAGCGGTCAGATCGTCCCGTGGAATTTCCCGCTGAGTATCACGGCCCGCGGTGTGGCACCTGCACTGGTAGCCGGAAATACGATCGTCGTCAAGCCGGCACCGACGACGCCGCTCTCTGCGCTCCACTTAGCGGAGATCTGTGCGGACGCCGGCGTTCCCGATGGCGTCCTCAACGTCGTGGCGGGCGGAGCGGAACCGGGCGTCGAACTTTCCTCGCACGACGGCGTCGACCAACTCACGTTCACCGGGAGCGTCCCCACGGGCGAGGCGGTGATGCAGTCTGCGGCCGAAACGATCACTCCGGTAACCCTCGAGTTAGGCGGGAAGAATCCCGCCATCGTGATGCCCGACGCGGATCTCGACGAGGCCGTGTTCTGGGTTTCGACGGGAATCTTTACGAACGCCGGTCAGATCTGCTCGGCGGCCGATCGAGCGCTCGTCCACGAATCGATCTACGACGAGTTCGTCGGGCGAATCGTCGACCGGGCCGAGTCGTACACGCTCGGTCCCGGTACGGACGATCCGGATATGGGTCCGCTCAACCACGCTGAACACTTCGAGTCCGTCCTCGAGTACATCGATGTCGGGACGAACGAGGGGGCCACCCTCGAGACGGGTGGAGAGCCCCTCGATCGAGACGGCCACTTCGTCCCGCCGACGGTCTTTTCGGACGTGGACAATGACATGCGAATCGCACAGGAGGAGATCTTCGGCCCGGTTCTTACGGTACTCCCGTTCGCCGATCGTGAGGAAGCGATCGACATCGCAAACGACGTCGAGTACGGGCTGACCGGTGGCGTGTTCTCCCGGGACATCAAACGGGCGTTGAACGTGGCTCGACGGATCGACGCCGGGAGCGTCTACGTGAACGAGTGGTTCGGCGGATCGACCGAAACGCCCTTCGGCGGAACGAAAAAGAGCGGGATCGGCCGCGAGAAGGGACTCGAGGCGCTCGATTCGTACCTCCAGACCAAAAACATCTCCGTGAATCTCGACGAGAGAAACGGCTAGCCGGGCTTCTTCGTCGTCAAATCGCGTCGCGGGCTTCTCTCCCGACGGCGAGCGATCGAGACGCGTCGATTTTCGTCGTCCGAAAAATCACTCCGCGGCCGACGACTGCCCCTCGTCAGGCAGTCGAGCGAGCGCTTCGATGGTGGCGAGAATCGGTTCGTCCGAATCCGGGGCCCGAACGACGCCACTCGCCGAGTCGTACTCGAGCACGCCGTCTGCCGCCAGTTTCGGCAGTCGGCTGTGAACGAGATCGAGGTAGACCGCCTCTTCGCTCGTCCGCTCGAGCGACGCGATCTGGGACGCGATCGTCTCGACGCTGAGCGGTCGGTCGGCGAGCAACACCGCCTGGAGGGTGTACCAGGCTCGCGTATCGGACGCGAGACTCGCGACGGTTCGTTCCCGCGGCGAGAGGGAACCGATCTCGCCGCGTTCGTCCTCGACGTCCCGGTCCTCGAGCGTACCCAGTTCGACGGTGTGGTCCTGGTTCGCCACCGCCGCGGCGAATCCGACGACGCCGCCGCTCAGCATGCCGACGATCAGCAGGAGCGACGAGTCGGTGGCGGCGTTTCCGACGAGCCACTCCGCGAGCAGGTAGCCCGCGACGAGGAGGCCGGCGGTGAGACAGCCGACGAGACACCACGTCGCGATCGACCACTGGTCCTCGTAGGGACGCCGCCGCGTCGTGACCCGGTAGCCCGCGTAGACGAGTGCGAGTGCCGGCGCGATCACGAGCAGACTCTCGATCGATTGAATGACGATCGGTTCGGGATAGCGATAGACCTGTACCAGTCCGGCGGTCCCGAGTGCGATTCCGAGCACGGCGACGAACCACGCCGCGCTATCCTGCCACCTCGTCGACCGCAGCCGTCTCCTGTCCAGTGAGACCATCTTTGTCTGTTCCGTAACACGCCACGCAGTAAGAACGTTCTTGCGTCCGTCGAACGGGCGGGGCTGGATCGAACCGGTCTATCGAACCGGACCGGCCTCCCGGAGGGTGCAGGTACAACCGTTTCAGGTCAGCGACCGCTACCGCAGTCGATAGCCCGATGTCCGACCCGGATCGAGAGCAGTCGCGGATCGCCAACAATCGACTGGCGGTCGCCGTAGTCGTCGGTTCGCTGCTCGTCCTCGCAGCGGTTGGACTGCTCTATCGAACCGGCCTGCTCGACTACGTCGTGCCGACCCACGGACCTGCAGCCGACGCAGTCCCGCTGTACTTCCTGATCGCCGCGGCCCTGCTCGCACTCGTCGTCTGGAGTTGGAGCCGACTGGTCTCGTGGTTCGACTGAAATCGGGACGGTCGACGGCAGCGAGCTAGAACGGGTACTCTCGAGACTCGCGCTGGACCGAGATCCACTTCGTCGTCGTCAGTTCCTCGAGAATCGACTCGCCGTTGTACCGACCCAGTCCGGACTGCTTCATCCCGCCGAAGGGAACGTGGGGCTCGTCGTTGATCGGTTGGTCGTTGATGTGGATCATCCCCGTCTCGATGCCGTCGGCGATCGAGCGGGCTTGCGCGAGGTCCTCGCTGTGGACCGATCCGGACAGCCCGTGGATGGTGTCGTTCGCCAGTTCGATCGCCTCTTCGTCGCTCGAGTAGGGTATCACGGGTGCGACGGGGCCGAAGTGTTCGTTACACGCCGCGGCCATGTCGTTGTCCGCGTCGGAGAGGACCGTCGGCTCGACCACGAGTCCGTCGTGCTCGCCGCCGGTCTCGAGGGTCGCCCCGTCGTCGACCGAGGTCTCGACGTACTCCAGGATCTGATCGCGCTGGCTTTCGTCGATAATCGGTCCGATGACGGTATCCTCGTCGGTCGGATCGCCGGTCGGGAGGTTCGCCGCTCGATCGGTGAGCATCCCCACGTAGTCGTCGTAGACGTCCTCGTGAACGAGATGGCGGTTGGTCGAGATGCAAACCTGGCCCTGATGGAGGAACGAACCGAAGACGCCCCCGTCGACCGCGCGATCCAGATCGGCGTTCTCGGTGACGACGTGGACGTTGTTGCCGCCGAGTTCGAGCGCGGGAAACGCGCAGTTTCCGGCCGCGTTCGCGGCGACTCGCTGGCCGATCTCCGTCGAGCCCGTGAAGGCGAGTACGCGCGGGATTTCGTGGTCGGAGATCGCGTCGCCGACGTCGGAGCCGCGCCCGGTGACGACGCTCAGGACGCCCTCCGGCACGCCGGCCTCCTCGAAGATCCGCGCCAGGAGCAGGCCGCCGGTGATCGGCGTGCTCGAGGCCGGTTTGAGCACGACCGAGTTCCCGGTCGCGATCGCCGGCGCGACCGCTCGCATCGAGAGATGCAGCGGGAAGTTCCACGGCGAGATGACGCCGACGACGCCGGCGGGCTGGCGCTCGACGATGTTCTCCTTCCCGGGAATCGTCGACTCCATGTGCTGGCCGTCCATCCGGAAGGGGTAGCTCGCCGCCTGTTGCATCATCCCCGTCGCGGTCTGCAGCTCGGCTTCGCACTTGACCCGCGTGCTGCCCGACTCGACGGCCAGCAGTTCTGCGATCTCCTCACGGTGCTCGCGGACGAACTCGATCGCCGCGGTGATCACGCCCGCTCGGGCCTGGGGCGGTTGCTGGGCCCACTCCGTCTGGGCCTCGCTCGCGGCCTCGTAGGCGCGATCGACGTCGTCTTCGGTCCCGGCGGGAACGGTCGCGATCTCCTCGCGCGTGTAGGGGTTCTCGACCGCGATCGACTCCCGGTCGCCGGGCTCGATCCACTCGCCCGCGAGATACAGCGAACTCCAACCTGATTCGGGTGTCAACGGGAGGTCTGTCATACGGCGATGCTACCCGCCGAGTGTGGAAAAGCGCCACACCCGCAGACGCAACGCGAGGTGGACGGGACTCTCCTCACGCGGTCCTCTCGTCACCTCGAGAGATACGTCGGCGGCACCTCGTCGGTCGTGTACGTCTCTCGCCCGCGTTTCGCGATCCGGTGGCCGTCCGCGAGCATCGCTGCGGCGTCGACGACGAGGACGACCGGCTCACTCGCGTGACGCCGACCGACGCGTCGCGCTTCCTCGAGGTTCCCCGAGAGGTGGACGTGCTGGCGGGACACGGGCTGCACCCCCTCCTCGAGAATCGATCGGAGCGCCTCGGGTGCGGTACCGTGATACAGTTCGTCGGGCACCGGGGCATCGGTCGACTCGAGGGAGACGTCGACGGAGTGGCCGTAGGACGCCCGAACACGACCGTCGTCGACCGCCTCGTTCGAACCGGTTGCCGCCCGCTCGAACCGCCCCTTCGGATCGGTCGCGATCACTGCGTCGACGTGTCGCGGCCGCGCCCAGTCGTACTTCCGCTCGACGGCCGCGACGAGATCCGCGTAGCCCGTCCAGCCGTGATCGTCGAGTTCGAGGCCGACGTCGTCCGGAAAGTGTCGAAGCGCGCCGCTCACGAATTTCGAGAGACGGCGGCGCTGGTCCCCGGAGAGTACCTGCCGGCCGCGAGAATCACAGACGAGACAGTGTCCGTGATCGGCCGAAAACGCGCCGTGGTCCTCGCAGATTCGGATCGACTCCGTCACGGAGGGCACTGATCGCTCGAGCGAAAAAGGCGATTCGGTGATACCGACCGGCAGTCACTCGCCCGTCCGGAACGACAGATCCAGCGACGGCGCCGAGTGCGTGAGCGATCCCATCGAGACGACGTCGACGCCCGTCGCGGCGTAGTCGGCGACGGTCTCGAGCGTGATCCCGCCGCTGGCTTCGGCGAGGACGCCCTCGTAGTCGGCCAGCAGCGAGACCGCCTCGCGGGTCTCGCCGGGAGTCATGTTGTCCAGCAGGACGATGTCCGCGCCGGCCGCGGCCGCCCGCGGCGCGTCGTCGACGGTCTCGACCTCGACGTCGAGGTTCGTCGCGAACGACGTCCGGTTCTGAAAGTGTTCGATCGCTCCCTCGAGTCCTAGCTCCGCGACGTGGTTGTCCTTCACCATCACCATGTGTGAGAGATCGAGCCGGTGGGTGTCGCCGCCGCCCGCGACGACGGCGCGCTTCTCGAGGCCACGGAGGCCGGGCGTGGTCTTGCGAGTCGCAGCGATTCGCACGTCGTCGGATTCGGTGCGGGCGCGTTCCACGACGGTGTGCGTTCGGGTCGCGATTCCCGACGCGTGGCCCGCCAGGTTCACGGCGACGCGTTCGCCTCGAAGCACCTCGCGTGCAGGCCCCTCGACGCGGAGCACCTCGTCTCCCGACTCGACGGAGGTGCCGTCCGCGAGCGACTCGAACACCTCGACGCCGAGATAGTCGAAGACGGCCGTCGCGGCCTCGAGGCCGGCGACGATGCCGGATTCCTTCGCGACGAGGCGGCCGGTCGTCTCGCCCGGCACCTGGTTCGTGACGTCGTGGTGGCCGATATCTTCGCGGAGCCAGCGTTCGACCTGTGCGTCGGTGATCATTTGGGTTCAGTCGTCCGCCGGCTGTTCGGGTTCACCGGGCGATTCGTCCGGGTCGTTCACGACGTAGTGACAGCCGGTCGATTCCGTATTCTCGCTCGCCGCGCGGGCGATAAGCAGAGCCACGACGCTCGCGTTCCGGAGTTCGTACAGGTCCCGAGCCGTCCGCGTGCGAATGTAGGCGTCGACCTCGCCCTTGAGCCGCCGGAGGACGGCGCTCGCGCGGGCGATTTCGTCCGGATCTCGCTCGAGGCCCAGATACTCGTCCATCGTCCGCTTCAGGCGGATCGACTTCTCCGCGGCGAAGCGCTCCGGAAGGTCGGGGTCGCTGTCGCGGAGGTCGGGTGCCTCGACGATTTCGGGGTCGGCTCCAGATGTACCGGCATCTTCACCGGCACGGAGTCCCCAGACGAGTCCCTCGAGCAGACTCGTACTCGCTAACCGGTTCGCCCCGTGAACACCGGTCCGAGCACACTCGCCGACGGCGTACAGTCGATCGAGCGACGTTTGCCCGTTCTCGTCGACGTCGATGCCGCCGCACAGGAAGTGCTCGCAGGGCGCGACCGGAATCTCGTCTCCTTCGATACCGCGGTCGCGACACTTCGCTTCGATGGCGGGGTACTCCTCGGCGAACTCGAGCGGGCTCACGTCGAGCACGACCTCGCCCGTCTGCTGGCGTTCGGTTTCGACCGCGCGGGCGACGACGTCCCGCGGCGCGAGTTCGGCGTCGGGGTGGTAGTCGTCCATGAACCGCTCGTCATCTCCGTTTCGCAGTACGGCCCCTTCGCCGCGCAGTGCCTCGGAGAGCAGGAACGGATCGTCCCCATCGTAGGCGGTGGGGTGGAACTGCACGTACTCGAGGTCCGCCACCTCGGCCCCGGCGAGCGCGGCCATCGCGATTCCATCCCCAGTAGCGTCGTCGGGGTTCGTCGAGCGCGTGTAGAGCGCGCCGATGCCGCCCGTCGCGAGGACGGTCGTCCCGGCGAAGATCGGATGCCCCGTCGGATCTTCGTCGCTCAGAACGCCGTGGACTCGCCCTTCGTGCGTAATCAACTCGAGCGCGGCGGTATCCTGCCGAACCTCGATCCGGTCGTGATCGTCGATGTGGTTCAGGAACGGCCGCAGGATGTGCGTCCCCGTCGCGGCGTCGACGTGGAGGATGCGGTAGTTCGAGTGGGCAGCCTCCCGGGTGTAGTCGAACTCGCCCTCGCTCGTCTCGTCGAACTCGATCCCGAGGGTCTCGAGTAACACGTCCTCGACGGCGTCGTCGGCGTTCTCGACGAGGACGTCGACCGCGTCCGGATCGGCGGTTCCATCGCTTGCCTCGAGAATGTCCGCCTTGAGACTCTCCGGATCGCCGCGAGTCGTCGAGATGCCACCTTGAGCCCAGTCGGTGCTGGCGCCGTCGGGACGTTCGGCCTTGGTCAAGAGCAGGACGTCTGCACCCTCGCGTGCAGCCGACAGGGCGGCCGCACAGCCCGCGATTCCGCTGCCGACGACGAGGACGTCCGCGGTTTCCGGCGTCGTGTCTGTGTCAGTCATGGGTCTGGCTTAGATCTCGAGCATTCGTTCGAGTGCGACGCCCGCGAGTTCCTTCTCCTCGGGGGCGACCTCGATCACGTTGCGTTCGCGGCCCGCGACGAGTTCCTCGAGCACCCACGTCAGGTAGTTGGGATCGATCTGGCGCATCGCGTTGCAGTCCATGCAGGCGTCGCCACACAGCGGGAGGACGTTCACCTCGGGGTGCCAGCGCTGGAGGTGGTTCGTGAGGTGGATCTCGGTGCCGATGGCCCACGTGTCGCCGGGGTCGGCGGTCGCGACGGTTTCGCAGATTGTCGCGGTCGAACCCGCTTTATCCGCAGCCTCGACGACTTCGCGGCGGCACTCGGGGTGGACGATGACCTTCGCGTCGTCGTGGTCGGCCCGAACCTGATCGATGTGATCCACGCGGAACCGCTCGTGAACCTGGCAGTAGCCGTCCCAGAGAATGATGTCGCTCTCGGCGACTTCCTCGGCGTCCTTGCCGTCGGGATCCCACGGATCCCACTCGGCGATTTCGTCTTCCAGCCCCATCCGGTGTGCGGTGTTCTCTCCCAGATGCTTGTCGGGCAGAAAGAGCACCTTGTCGCCCTTCTCGAAGGCGTACTCGAACGCCCTGTGCGCGTTCGAGGACGTGCAGACGAGGCCGCCCTGGCTCGCACAGAAGGCCTTCAGGTCCGCGTAGGAGTTCATGTAGGTGATCGGGACGATATTCGCGTCTGGCGCGGCGGCCGTGATCTCGGCCCACGCGCTGTCGACCTGCAGGGCCTCGGCCATCCCGGCCATCGGACAGGAGGCCTCCATGCTCGGGAGGATGACCGTCTGGTCGTCGTCGGTGATGATGTCCGCGCTCTCGGCCATGAACGTGACGCCGCCGAAGATCACGTACTCGGCGTCGGCCTCGGCGGCCTCTTTCGAGAGCTGATAGGAGTCGCCGACGAAATCGGCGTGCTCGACGATCTCGCGTCGCTGGTAGTTGTGCCCGAGGATCACGACGTCGTCGCCGAGTTCCTCAAGCGCCGCCTCGATGCGTTCGGTCCGTTCCGCCTCCTCGAGTTCCCGGTAGCGGGGCGGCAACTGCTCGAGGTTGTCGTATTTGAACAGACTCAGATCGGTGTCCAGCTCCGCCGTTTCCATTTTGACCATATTACGTCACCTGTGGTTGACTACACATCACAGGCCGCTATTGAATAACTTTTTCCTTCGATACCCGCCCATGGGAGAATACCATCCGCTGATACGGTTGTTGAAAACTCAGAATCGGTTGTTCAGCGTTGCTAATAGATGAGCCGTGCTGATTCGGCGTCGAGCCGCCGCTGCTGACTTTTCGTTCGGGCACGTAGAACGCGTATGGCACTCGAGGACGCCTTCGCGGACTTCACAGGAAGGGACTGGGAGCGAGAGTCGCCCGACGGAACAGTTCGCCTCGCCGTGATCGGCGTCGGTGGGTTCGCCCGGAACCGCGCGCTGCCCGGGATCGCCGACGGCAGTTACTGCGAGACGACGACGCTCGTCACCGGCTCGCCCGACCGGACGCGAGCCGTCGCGGAGTCGTTCGACGTCCCGCACGTCGTCGACTACGACGCGTTTCTGGCCGGCGACTACGCGGACACGTACGACGCGGTCTACGTCGCGACGCCGAACGCCACTCACGGCACGTACGCTATCGCGGCCGCGGAGCACGGAAAGCACGTCATCTGCGAGAAACCCCTCGATACGAGCCTCGAGCGCGCCCGAGAGGTCGTCGAGGCCTGTACCGACGCCGGCGTGACGCTGATGACCGCGTATCGCCTGCAGACCGAGCCGACGGTCCGCCGCACGCGAGAACTCGTCGGCGACGGCGTCATCGGCGACGTCGTGCAGGTCCACGGCGGCTTCTCGCATCCGCTATTGGCGCACGCCGGTCCCGACTCCTGGCGGCTCGACCCCGATCTCGCGGGCGGCGGCGCGCTGGTCGACCTCGGCGTCTACCCCCTCAACACGACCCGATTCCTGCTCGACTGCGATCCAGAGGGCGTGTATGCGACGATCCACTCGAGCGGCGAGCCGTTCGACGCCGTCGACGAACACGTCGCCTTCCAACTCGAGTTCGACACCGGTGCGACGGCCTCCTGTACCGCGAGCTTCGACGCCCACGCCAGCAGCCAACTCGAGTTGGTCGGCACGGAGGGGAAGATCCACATCGAGTCGCCGTTCGGCGGCGTCGTCCCTCAGGCGATGGTCGTCGAGAGCGGCGACGTTCGTATGGAGTACACGGGACCGCCGGTGGACGAGGTCCGAGAGGAGTTCGACTACTTCGGCTACTGCGTGCTGACCGGCGCGGATCCGGAACCCGACGGTGCGGACGGGGTCGCGGATCTGCGGGCGATCGAGGCCGCCTACGAATCGGCGGGGACGGGGTGTCGAGTGGGTCTCGAGTAGTCGTTCGAGGCGGTGCGTCGGTTCGGCTCACTCCCGACCGGTTTCCCACCCCCACCCGGACACCTCACCGGCCCACGCGACGTACGCGACCACGTAGAGGACGCCGGCCAGAAGCACTCCGTATCCGACGTCGACGAGCGGTTCGCTCGGTATCGAATCGGATCGGACCAGTACGACGACGCCGATCGCGTACAGGACGATGACGACGGCCCGGCCACCGATCCCGATGCGCGTAAACCACTGTCCAACTCTCTCACCGAGGGCGGAGTTGGCGCCCGGACCGAGCGCGACGGCGGTCGCGAGGAATCCGACGAGTACTGCGGGCCACGATATCGCCGAGCGAACGTGGATTTGCGGGAGGAAGCCGACGACTACCAGAACGCAGAGTCCGACTTCCGTCCACGTCGGTGCGCGGTCCGGGAAGTATTCCGACGGAGCGATCCGGCCGACCATACGGATACGGGTCCCTCACACGAGATAAATGTTCACCGCAGCAGCAGGTAGCTGGGGAAGGAATAGCAGTGACTCGAGCGCGGCAAGTCGATCGCCGTGGCCGATACCGTGTCACGACGCCGTTTGCCGCCGGGAGTGGGTGACAGTGGTCGAACGGAAGCGACGGTCGGCGTACCGCCGCTATGGGTGACAGTGGCCGAGCGGAAGCGACGGTCGGCGTACCGCCGCTATGGGAGACGCCGGCCGTCGCCGCCTAGGGTTCCTGTTGCTCCCACGGCTGTCCCTCGGCGTCGACGAGTTCGAACATCTCGTCGAACTCCTCGGGGAACTGCTGTTCGACGTTGGCGATGACGCCGCCGGGAACCGTCTCGCTCAGGAGCGCGACGACGGCCTTGATGCGGAACACGGCGTCGGGTTCGTCGACGCCCGACGGCCGGCCGTAGTCGGTCTCGAGGTCGAGGTCCTCGTAGTTCATCCGGGCCATGACCCGCTCGACGAACTCGTCGAAGTCGAAGTTGTCGCTGTGATCGACCTGCAGGAGATAGCGGTCGATCTCAGTCGGCAACGGGCTGGCGATGTCCGTCGCGCCGCCCTCGTCGACGCGCTCGCCGATCGTCTCGAGCACGGCGCGCGTCGTTCGAACGGCTTCGGCCTGCGTGCCGGCCTCGATGCGGTGCTGTACCTCGCCGATGAAGTCCGTGTAGCTCGTCGGTTCAGTCTCGCTCATATGGAATCCGAGGACGTTCCTCACTCGAGGCTCTCGACCGATCGCTCCAAAAACGTCGTACCGGGATTCGCAGGGCTCGCCGATTCGAACCCGGTACGCCGGACTACAACCGCTCGGGGGCGAGCGCGTCGATCGTCGCCTCGGTGAGTTCGCTCGAGGCCGGTTCCGGAATCACGACGATCGGGTGATCGATCCCCGTCTCGGCCACGAGCGTCTGCAGTTGCTCGCGTGCGTCCTCGGGCGTTCCGGCGACGCCGAGATCCTCGAGCATCGCGTCGGTAACGGCGGCCGCGGCCTCGCGCTTGTCGCCGCCGCGCCACGCCTCGGCGACGCGATCCGCCTCGTCCGGGAACGCCATCGCGACCGCCCGCCGGTAGCCCTCGCCGCTCCCGACGTAGTAGGCGACGTGGCGGCGAAGCGTCTCGCGGGCCTCGCTCGCATCCTCGCTGACGGCCGCGGGGACGTACGGCGCGATCGTAATCTCGTCCGGATCTCGCTCGCGCTCTCGAGCCGCGGCGGCGACCTCCTCGAAGGCTTCCTCGAGCCGCGAGAATGGAATGTTGTGCGGGATCCAGCCGTCACAGAGCCGCCCGACGACGCGGCGGTTCGCCGGACCGAGACCGGCGTGGTAGATCGGGACGGGGACGTCGATCGAGGGGAAGTCCGCGGCCTCGAGGAGTTCCCCCTCGTAGGCGACGGGGCCGCCGTCCCCGGTGAACTCGCGGACGAGTTCGATCGTCTCGTGGGCGCGTCGGACCGGCCGATCGAAGGCCATACCGTGGAGATCCTCGACGGCTTTCGGGGTGCTCGTCCCGACGCCGAGCGTGAACCGGCCGTCGGACGCTCGCTGCAGCGACGCCGCGGTCATCGCGAGGACCGCGGGGGAGCGCGAGTAGACGTTCAGGATCGCGCTGCCGAGCGCGATCTCGTCGGTTCGACACGCGATCTCGGCGAGTTGCACGACGCCGCTCTCGCCCCAGAGTTCGCCGACCCAGACGGTGTCGTACCCCTGTTCTTCCGCGCGGACGGCGACGTCCGCTTGATCGACGTCACCGAACGACGTCACCATGAGTCCTGCATCCATACCCGGGGCAACGCGAACCAGTGAGAAAAAGTCGGGCGCTCGATCGGCGCCGAGCTCGGTCCCGGTATCGGGCTCGAGCGTTACTCGTGGCGAAGCGCTTCGATCGGATCGACGCGGGCACCGCGCCACGCGGGATAGAGCCCGGAGACGACGCCGACGCCGACCCCGACGACGATGGCGACGAGAATCCAGTCGATCGGGTACGCCATCGGCCACTCGAGCAGGGCCACCCCGAGGTAGCCGAATCCGAGCCCGACGGCGACGCCGACGGCCGCGCCGATCAGTCCCAGGATGACCGACTCGACGAGGAACAACTGCATGATATCGCGTCTCGTCGCCCCGACGGCCTTCATGATGCCGATCTCGCGGGTTCGCTCGGTGACGCTCACGATCATGATGTTGGCGATACCGATCGATCCGACCACGAGCGCGATCGCGGCGACGGCCCCGATGAACACCGTGAGCTGATCGACGATATCGGTGAACTGCTCGATGGCGTCCTCGAGGGTCTGGACCAGAATCTCGTCGTCCTCCTGTTTCAGTTCCGCCGCGTGGGACTCGTCCTCGAGGTAGTCGACGACCTCATCCTGTGCCGGATCGACGCTGTCGAGCCCTTCGGCACCCACCTGGAGGGCCGGGTAGGCCCGCTCCTCGTCGCCGTCGGGAGTCTCGATCGTCGTCGTGTAGTACGGTTCGACGGGGACGAACAGCTGGGGTGGCGTCTGCTCGCCGAGTTCGGCCTCGATGATGCCGGCGACGGTCACGGTCGTCTCGTCGCCGTTCTGGAACGTGAGCGTCACCTCGTCGCCGACCGAGAGGTTCTCCTCGAACAGTTGGCTCGTCCGGTCGTTGACGACGGCCTCGTCCTCACCGTCGAACGGCTCGCCCTCGACGAACTCCTCGTGCTCGAACCGATCCGCGCTCGTCGCCTGCGTGTCGATGACGCCGGTGACCTGTTCGTCGTCAGTCGCCGTTTGCACGACGTCCAGTTCGCCCTCGGGAGCGACGTAGGCGACGTCCGCTCGCTCCTCGAGGGCCTCGACGTCGCTCTCGGTGTATATCGGGGTATCGACCGGAACGATCCCGACGCCTTCTGCCGGTTCCGTCTGGGTGTGAACCGTCATCACCGGCTCCTGATCGGCTTCGATGTCGCCGACGACGCTCTCCGTGAACCCGCCGCCGAGTACCATGAACGTGATCACGGCGGCGACGCCGAGGATCACGCCCAGCGTCGTCAGCGTCGACCGCAGTTTGTGCGATCGGATCGACCGCCAACTGATGCGCAGGCTCTCTCGGAGGTTCATGGGTCCGTTCGCACCTCCTCGTCGGGGTCCCGCTCGCCGCCGGCGTCTCGGCCGCCTACCGCCACGTCTCGCGCGTCGCCGAGCCGTTCGACGGCTTCGACCCGTCCGTCGACCAGATGCACGATGTGGTCGGCGTGCTCGGCGACCTGTCGTTCGTGGGTCACCAGCAGGATCGTCGTCCCCTCGCGGTTGAGTTCCGCGAACAGGTCCATGATCTCCCGTCCCGTCTCCGTGTCGAGGTTCCCCGTCGGCTCGTCCGCCAGCACGAGCGTCGGTTCGTTCGCCAGCGCCCGCGCGACCGCGACCCGCTGGCGCTGCCCGCCCGAGAGTTCGCTCGGCTCGTGTTCGAGTCTGTCGCCGAGACCGACGCGCTCGAGGAGCGTCTCGGCCCGTTCGCGGCGGCTCTCGTCGGCGGTGTCGTGAAAGATCAGCGGCATAGCGACGTTCTCGGCGGCGGTCAGCCGCGGCATGAGGTTGAACGTCTGAAAGACGAAGCCGATCTCGGTACCCCGAAGCTGCGCTCGTTCGGCGTCCGAGAGCGCCCCGACCGTCCTTCCGCCGATCTCGATCCGTCCCTCGGTCGGCGTGTCCAGACAGCCGATCAGATTCATGAGCGTGCTCTTCCCCGATCCGCTCGGTCCCATCACCGCGGTGAACGAACCCTCGCCCAGCGCGAGCGAGACGCCGTCGATCGCGTGAACCGGCTCGGCGAGGTGGTACGTCCGGCGAACCGCCTCCGCGGTGACCGCAGTCGTGGGTCGTGATTTCGGTGTCATCCTTGCACCCAATCACGGCGCTACACCCCTTGGGTAAGTAACACTTTCAGACAACGCACGAAAATTAACGGTATCCCGGTATATCGCTCGAGCCGACGTGAGGATCGTCGGACACGCCCGAAACCCGTCGCTTCTCTCGGCAGTGTCCTCACCGATCACAACGGCGGTAGAACCGTCCACCGTCTCGCGCTGCACCGGAGTCCTCGAAAACGATCGCGACGCTATTCGCGCTCGTCGAAGACGGTCTCGCCGTCGACGATCGTCCTCGCCGCGTCGATCTCGTCGATCCGCTCGGAGCGGTCCCACGGGGACTCCTCGAGCACCACCAGATCGGCCCGCTTACCCACCTCGAGCGTTCCGAGTCGGTCCTCGTCGAACCCGGCGTAGGCCGCGCCCCGGGTGTACGCGCGAAGCGCCTCGGTGACCGACAGCCGCTGGGCCTCGGTGGGTGCGTTCACCGCGTGGTGGACCCCGAGCAGCGGATCGAGGGGCATGCAGTCGGAGCCGAAGGCGAGGGGGACGTCGGCCTCGAGCACCCGCCGAAATCGGTTCGTCCGGTTTCGCCGTTCCCGTCCGAGTCGCTGATCGTAGAGTCCGCCCTCGTCCGCCCAGCGGTGGAAGTTCGGCTGCATCGACGCGACGATGCCGGCATCGGCCATGCGCGCTATCTGATCGTCCGTTGCGAGTTCAGCGTGTTCGATTCGGTGGCGCGCCGTGGCGGCGTTGGGGGTCTCCTCGAGCGCCGAGAGCGTCTCCTCGATCGCTTCGTCGCCGATGGCGTGCACACAGAGCTGATATCCCTCGTCGCCGGCTCGCCCGGTGACCGACGCGAGTTCGTCGGGGTCGACGACCCACTGTCCGCGCGCGTCGTCGGACGCGTTCGACTCCGTCTCTGCGTCCGCGTACGGCTCCCGGATTCTGGCCGTTCGACTCCCGAAACTCCCGTCGGAGAACGACTTGATCGCGCCCGTCTGCACCCGGTTGCCGCCGGCGTTCGTCGGGAGCCCGACGTCGACGAGGGACTCGAGGTGGTCGCTCCAGTAGTCGATCCGGACGCGCAGCGGGAGGTCGCCGTCGGCCGCCAGTTCGCGGTAGATCTGCGGGGCCCTCGAGCCGCGAACCTTGTCGTGGACGCCGGTGACGCCGAGTTCGACCGCGCGTGCCATCGCCGCTGCGAGCACCTCGCGCATCTCCTCGCGGGCTGCCGTCAGCCGCTTTCTCACGGCCTCGGCGGCGTCCTCGACGGCGACTCCCGTCGGTTCGCCGTCGGCGTACTGGAGGTCGTCGTCGGGCAGGTCGTCCGCGAAAACCTCGAGCGCGGCCGTGTTCAGCGACACCGTGTGGAGGTCGACCCGCACCGCTACGACGGGTCGTTCCTCGCTCACCGCATCGAGTTCCCCGCGCGTGAGCGGTCGCGTCCGCGAGTCGTCCCACGCGCTCTCGTCGTAGCCGAAGCCGAGGATCCGCTCGCGGTCGGGGTCGTCGTCGGCTTGCTCGGTCAGGAGATCGACGCACGAGTCGGCGCTGTCGGCGCTCGAGAGGTCCGCGTGAACCAGGTGCTGTCCCAGTTGCTCCATGTGCGTGTGGGCGTCGACGAAGCCGGGGAGGACGACCCGCCCCTCGCAATCGATAACGTCCGTCTCGACGCCCTCGAGGAACTCGATCTCGTCGGTATCGCCGAGACGGACGATCTCGCCGTCGCGGACGGCGATAGCCTCGTGGACGGTGTCGGGGTCGGTGAGGGTGTGGACCTCCGCGTCGGTCACGAGGAGGTCGGCGGCCTCGGTCATAGCAGAGTGGCCGTGGGCGACGGCCAAAACAGTTGGGTCCACGGGCCGACGGCCCGTCGCAGGTCGCAGCGAACCGGCTGCGGTGCCGGCGACTTCCGTCGGCTCGTGTG
This sequence comes from Natronorubrum halobium, assembly GCF_051351675.1. Lineage (NCBI taxonomy): Archaea > Methanobacteriati > Methanobacteriota > Halobacteria > Halobacteriales > Natrialbaceae > Natronorubrum > Natronorubrum halobium. The sequence goes on along the minus strand of NZ_CP195595.1, from coordinate 1,653,663 downwards.
CGGAGATGCTGAAACTGCATCTGAGCGCAAGGTTGACCTGTTAGCCCGTAGAATTGACCGTATGATCGATCGTGACGGCCGGATCGTCTTCGGGTCGCTCCTGGTGTTCGTCGTCATCCTCACCGGCTCGAACATCGCGGACCACCAGTTCGGGGTCTCGCTCCACGATCACCCGTTGTTGTCGTTTCTCGTGTTCGCCGGTATCGCCGTGGTCGTGCCCCAACTGTACCTCGCCGCGACCGACGACGAGCCGTGGCCTCGAGAACGGATACAGTTCGTGGCGGTCGCGACGGCCGTCTTCGCGACCCTCTTCGCCGCCGACGCGACCGGGATCAGGTATCTGGTGCTCGCGTCGATCGGCGCCGTTTCGCTCTTCGCGCTCGTCTGTTACGAGGTGCTCAGGTGGCATCGCATGACGATCGACGAGGTGCGACCGACCGCCGACTGAACCGGAACCACCGTTCGATATCGATCGGAGTGACAGAAGCGCTAACTGTCTCCGACGGAATACGTCGCTATGGTCTCCCGTGAAAACCGCGTCATTCTGGGCTCGTTTCTCCTCCTCGCGGCCGCGGTCGCTGGAATACTCGTCGCAGAGCAGTGGCTGGCCGTCCGGTACGGCGACAATCCGCTGCTCGCGTTCCTCCTGTTCGCCGGGCTGGCCGTGGCCGTTCCGCAACTCTACCTCGCGACGACCGACGCCGACGTCGACCCGCGGAGCCGGGTTCGATTCGCCGTGATCGCCACGATGGTGTTCGCGACGATGTTCGCGGAGTCGACGGACCAGTTCCAGAGTCGGGTGATTCTGGCTATTGCCGGCGGTGCGTTTCTCGTTCTCGTCGCCGCCGAGTTCGTCATGGGGTATCGCGGTTCGACGACCGACGGGCCGCGAGCCGACCCCGATCGATAACGAGGGGCGGCTGCGGTCGGTCGACGGCAGTCCGGCGCCGCGTTCGGTCGTCGCCGATGTCGACCTGCTCCTCCGCTCTCGAGCAGCGACGATCAGCAACCCTTAGGACCGACCGCTGTCTTGGCCAACGCATGACAGACCCCGAGGATCTCGCCACCCGGGTACGCGAGGGCGAGCTTCGCATTCACGAACTCGAGGAGCACACCGATCACGATACCGCGGCCGAGGCCCGTCGGCTGTTCGTCGAAGGGGAAACCGGTACCGACCTCGAGTCGATCGGCGACTACACGTTCCCCGCCGAACGGGCGGATCCGAACATCGAGAACATGATCGGCGCGGCCCAGATTCCGATGGGGATCGTGGGTCCGGTCGACGTCAACGGCGAAGAGACCGGAGCGAACGACGGCGGTGCCGCCGACGGCGAACACTACCTCCCGCTGGCGACGACCGAGGGCGCGCTGCTCGCGTCGGTCAACCGCGGCCTCGGCGTGATCCGCACCGCCGGCGGCGCAGACGCCCGCGTGACGAAGAACGGAATGACTCGCGCTCCGGTCTTTCGAGTGAAGGGGGTCGCAGAGGCCGCGGAGACCGTCGAGTGGGTCAACGACAATTTCGACGTGCTGGCCGACGCAGCCGAATCGACCACGAGCCACGGCGAACTGCTCGACGTCGAACCGTACGTCGTCGGCGACTCCGTCTACCTGCGATTCGCCTACGACACGAAGGATGCGATGGGGATGAACATGGCGACCATCGCGACCGGCGAAGCCTGCGAGATCGTCGAGAGCGAGACGCCGGCCTCCCTGGTCGCGCTCTCGGGCAACCTCTGTTCCGACAAGAAACCCGCCGCGATCAACGCCGTCGAGGGCCGCGGCCGCTCGGTAACGGCCGACGTCCTGATCCCCGGCGAACTCGTCGAAGAGCGGCTGCACACGACCGCCGACGCCATCGCCGAGGCCAACACCCGCAAGAACCTCACCGGCAGCGCCAAGGCCGGCAGTCTGGGCTTCAACGCCCACGCGGCGAACGTCGTCGCCGCGGCCTTCCTCGCGACCGGCCAGGACGAAGCCCAGGTCGTCGAGGCCGCGAATACAATCACGACGATGGACGCCCGTCGGCGCGAGGACGGCACCGCCGACCTCTACGCCAGCGTCTCGCTGGCCTCCCTCGAGGTCGGTACCGTCGGCGGCGGGACGAAACTGCCGACGCAGTCCGAAGCGCTCGAGATCCTCGGCCTCCGCGGCGGGGGCGATCCGGCTGGCTCGAACGCCGACGCGCTCGCGGAGATCATCGCCGTCGGCGCGCTCGCCGGCGAACTCTCCCTGCTCGCGGCGCTGGCCTCCCGTCACCTGGCGAGCGCACACGAAGACCTCGGGCGGTGAGCCTCGGAGAATAACTCGAGCGGGCCTCCGCAGCGAGACGTTCGACGGGTAAACAGGTCGCTTGCCGCTCAGCCGGCGACTTCGCCGGCGTCGTCTCGAGCACGAACCGTCACGAGCGCGATGTAGACGCCGCCGGCGACGAGGAGGAGATACCCGCCGAGTACCTGCGGGCCGGTCGCGGCCACCGTAATCACTCCCAGCCCGACCGCCGCGGTAGCGTGTGCGACGGCGAGGTCCCCTCTGCCGTACGCACCGTGGAGGAGTGCGATAGCGGCGAACGTCGCGGCGAACGCGGCCGTCGCCACCGTCGTCGCGTCGATCCCGAGGATCGTCTCGTCGATGTACCTGCCGTACGCGAAAAAGCCCAGCGCGACGATCGTTCCGACGCCGATCGCCGTCGCCTGTACGTCCACCGTCTCGTCCATGTGCGTACGTTGAAATGGGCGATGCAAAGCCTTGACGTTCGCTGCCGGCCGAGCGGACCGCTCCGCACGAGGTCGCCGGAATCGCGAACCGGACGTGGGCGTCTCGGAGTCGGCTGGATCTTCGAGTATCGCGACCGATCGGATCGCTCGCGCAGTAGACGCCGAGCGCACTCACACCCGCCGAATCAGGTGGTCGCGAACGATGCGCTGGCAGTCCGCGAGCACGGACTCGAGACGGAGCGTCGTCACCAAGACCGGATACGCGACCGGAAGCGGCCGATAGAGATACTCCAGAAACCGCCGGTGATCCGTACCGGCTGTCGGCCGGCCGGTGGTCGCGCCGTGGAGAACCGCCTGCCGGTCCCGGAGGAGTCGGTCACAGCTCCGTCGGTGCTGTGCCAGCGTCTCGTGGCGCTCCCGAAGTTCCTCGAAGCCGAGTGCCGACAGTTCGGTCTCGTTCGCGGCGACGAGCCACTCCGTGATCGCGTCGAGTTCGGTCTCGGCCGACACCAGCGAGTCGGCTTCCGTTTCGAGGACCTTCTCCATCGCGTCCGTCTCCGCCAACCGGTCGTCGATCGTCGAGCAGATCGCCCGCTTCACGGGCGGTGTCACCGGCACGTCCACGTTCGGCGCGAGTACGGTCGCGATCTCGTCGCCGAGTTCCGCGAGGATCGTCATCGACAGCGGTTCCGGTTCCTCGAGATCGGAGACGCTGTGCGGCCGGATCGTTTCCGCGAACGCCTCGCGAATCCGCTCACACGGCTTCGTGGAGTGGTGGTTCCGCTGTTGTGCCAGCTGGACCTGGGGCGTGACCGGCGTCGCCGGTCCCGCTCGCGTCGCTTCGCCCGCGTGGATCGGAGTTGCAGGCGAAACCGACTCCACGTCTCGACGGAACTGCTCGATCGCGCTCCGCTTTTCGGTCACCCGCTCCAGTTCGTTTCGGACGCGTTCCCGCGCGACGTGGACGTGCGTCCGGACGCTCACGACGTGGTCACCTCCGGAACGGTGAGGAGGCCGTTCGACCCGTCAGTTCGGCACGTCGTAACTGCAAGCCGGCACGCACCCCGGCGCTCGGCGTCGACACGCACCCAGTCCACGGACAGCTCCCGCCCCGTCCATCGTCGAAGCAGTTCGACGACGACCGGGAGCGTCACGACGCGGGTTCCGGGCCGTCTGAGCGCGTACCCACGTACCGTCATCACCCGCGACGCTGGCTCGAGAACACCGAACTCGACGGTGCCGCGCTCGAGAACGTACTCCTCGAGAAGCGTACACGATCGCAACCGAGACAGGGTCGCCTCGAGCGGGTCGCGGGTAGGCGGTCGCGGCGGCAATCGATCTGCGGTCGCCCGCAGGATCTCGAGTTGTTCGTCGGAGTCGAGTCGGTCCTCGAGTTCCGTCGCGATACTCTCTAGCAGCCGAAGACAGAGTTCGTCGGCAGAGTCGATCGACTCCGCCGTCTGAAAGTAGGTGTCCATGATCGCGTCCTCGACGCCGTCGTGAGGCGAGTCGGCGATGGTTTCGAACAGGGCGCCGGCGAGCCGGTGACAGAAGTCGACGCGTGAGCGTCCGTCGACCGTCCGTGACTCGGATGCCTGCGGCGGTGGGACGTCGACAGTCGGTTGCCCGTCAGCCGTCGCGCCGGTCCTCGGCCGCTGGCAAGCGATCACGTCGTAATCGGGAAGCTGGGGGTCGTACTGACGCAACACGGCACGGTACTGCTCCGTTCCACGGGCGGCTGCTCGCGCGACCGGCCGATCCTCGAAGTACAACCCCGTCGCAGGAACGGGACGCTCGCCCGTTCGTCCACAACGCAGGTAGTAGGTGCCGGTATCACTCGCGAGCGATTCGACGTGGTGACGGATATCGACGAGCGTCGCCCCAATCATTTAGGCTAGCCTAAAACTCCTGCGCCCATATAGTTTAGGTGAGCCTAAAACGTTCGGCGGCTCCGTCCGGTCGATACCAGCGATCGAACTACAGCAGTCGATACCGGCCGCGACTCTCGCTCACCACGCCGCGGCCCGTGAGTTTCTCGAGGGCGTCTCGAGCGTACTCGGCCGATACGCCGCGCTCGCCGGCGTACTCGACGACCTCACCCTCGGTCGGTCGATCCAGTTCCTCGAGCGCTCGTTCGACGATCTCCTTCTTGCTCCCGCTGCGATTCGGTCGGCGCGGATCGCGATCACCCGCGGCTTCGACCTCGTCGACGTCCAGTCCGGACTCCTCGAGGTACTCCTCGTCGTCGACGACGCCCTCGGCGACGTCGTCCTCGAGACTGTCGAAGGAATCTAACTTCGCGAAGGCTTCGCCCTCTCCCTGTCGACTCGCGAGCATCGAGGCGCGGACGTCTCGGGCGTGCCCCGCGTCCTCGGTCTCGACGAACTTCTTGCGTTTCTCGTAGCCCCGGCGCGAGCCACAGCGGGGGCACTGGGTCGTCTCCGAGCGTCCCTCGATGATCCAGAGGTTCGAACACTCGCTACAGCCGACGACGGCGTACATGTCACAGTGTGTGGCAGCCGACCTGTTGAATACGTCGGTTCGATCGGTAACGGACCATCGCATACGGTCGGCTGGTCGTCCCGACGGACGGCGGACCGGTCGCACTCGACGACTGACAGGTGGCGTGGGCCGATCACCGCTTGAGGTGCCTTTTTCTCCCCGGACACCGACGCAGACGCTATGGAACGGATTTCCCTGGACGACCTCGAACCGTCTGAAGCCGCCGACGGCGTTCAGCTGGCACTGATGGCCGGCTCCGAATCGATGAACGTCCAGCACTTCGAGATCGAACCCGGTGCGGTGGTCGAAGAACACAGCCATCCGAACGAGCAAACGGGATTCATCTACGAGGGCGAACTCGTCTTCGTCTCTAACGGCGAGGAGGTCGTCTGCGGCCCCGGCGACTCCTACGCGATTCCGGGCGACCAGCCCCACGGCGCCGAAAACCGCGGGGACGAGACGGTCCGCGGCGTCGACATCTTCAGCCCGCCACGCGAGAACCCGAACTGGAAGCAGTGACTTCCTCCCCACCCTACTCGCTCACCGCGGACGCGGTTCGCTTCTTGAGGGTAGCGTGAGACCTTCGGTCTCACGGACCATGCGAACGGCGGCTTCGCCGCCGTGAGCAGATGGGGCTTCCTGTTTCCACGACGCGCTTTGCAGGAACCGAATGAGTTCCCGTAGGGAGCGCAGTCTCCGCAGGTCGTTCGAAAGGCTTCGCCTTTCGTGATGACGAAAATCGAAGATTTTCGAACCACGTTGATTCGGGACAGCCCGTCCCTACTTGCTTCAGTCCGCGTACCAAGATGTTGTAGGCCGCGTTCCAGTCTCTGTCTGCAGTGAACCCGCACGACGGACACGAGTGTTCGCGTACCCACAGCGGTTTGTCCGTCTCGACGCCGCAGGCCGCACACTCTTTGGTCGTTCCAGCCGGACCGACCGCGACAAAGTGCGTTCCTTCGCGTTCGCACTTGTACTCGAGCATCCGGAGAAACGTTCCCCACGCCGCTCCGGCGCGGTTCCGGCTGTTCGACGGGAGTTCCATCAGGCCCTTGGCGTCGAGATCTTCGACCGCCACAAGATCGTATTCGTGAGCGTAGTGGTTCGAGAGCTTGTGCAGAAAGTCCCGACGCTTCCGTTGCAGATCGGCGTGACGATTTGCGACGGCACGCTGTTGCTTGCGGTAGTTCGACGAGCCGTGCTCTTTCCGCGAGAGCTTGCGTTGCTCGCGCTCCAACCGCTCGCGTTCCTCGGTGAGGTCGGGACGTTCGACGGCGGTGCCGTCGGTATCGTGGGCATACTTCAGGATTCCCACGTCGATCCCGACGCACTTCTCGAGGCGTTCGGGCTTCGGCGGTACGTCGTTCTCGGTTTCGATCCCGAGAACGGCGAACCACTCGCCGGTCGGCTCCTGCTTCACAACGACTTCTTTGATCGTGGCGCCGTCGGGAACGTCGCGGTGGTAGACCATCGGAACATCGCCGATTTTGGAAAGAGAAAGCACAGCGCGGCCACTCGTGTTGTTGAGTTCGAAGCCGTCATCAGAAATCTTCGATTTCTGATTGCCCATCAGACGCGCAGCGTCTGATGACCGGTTTGGCTGTACTTGATCGAGCGATATTCCTGCGGTCCTTTCCACTTGAGTTCGCCGACGTGGTAGCCGCTGTCCTTCCGCCCCTTCAGCGTTGAGAGATTGTCGTACAGTCGTTGTACAACCTTCTGCAACACCTTCGAGTGGACTTGCTTCAGGTCGGTCCACTCGCGTTTGAGGTCTGGAAGGATCGACTGCTCGGAGTAGGCGGATGTGCCGTCTACTCGGTTAAGTCGGTGCAGGAAGTGGTTGTAGACCTGTCGGCAGGTATCGACAGTCCACGCCAACCGCTCGTGGAGTTCGTCGGTTGGGTCGAGTCGATACCTGTAGTTGTAGCGCATGATCTACTCGCCAGAATCGGCGTCGGGTTCGGAAACACGGACGACCTTCACGTCCGCTCCGATCCACCGTTTCGGGACGAGGACGTGCGCGCCGTTTCCGACCGGGCGAACGTCTCGGTCGAGGACTTCGTAGCCCTCGATTTCGTGCCGATCCATTAACTGTGTATATACTTTGTTGTAACATAAAGGTATCGATAGCGTGAGCCTGCGGACCTGCTGTAGAACAGTGCAAGAAACTCGTGCGGCGTTGACGAGACGCGAAGCGTCTCGTTCGCGCACAAGAGCTTCGCTCTTGTGAACGCTGTATCCCCTCCCTGCTCGCGCCTTCGGACGTCGTCAGAAATCACAGATTTCTGACTGCCAATCAGAACGCAAAGCGTTCTGATGACGCTCACTGAGGAAGGGGCATTAGCGCCTTGATTTAGGTAAGGTCGAACTCGCGCAACACTCGACGTGTCGAGCGGTCCGGTCCGGTCTAATCGAACCGAACCGTCCGTTAGTCGATCGAACCGCCCCTTCAGAACTCGCCGTTGACGATATCGGCGACGGCCTGGCGATCGAACAGTTCGTCGTCGGTGAACTCGTCCGGATAGAGCTGCTTCGCCGCGCGCTCGGTGTGGAACAGGTTGGTGATCGGCCCCTGATAGAGGCTGCCGCCCTGGAAGAGCTGTTCGTTCTGGACGGCCTGGAGGTCGCTCGCGACCGAGTGGTCTTGCATGTACTCGAGGAACTGCGCCTGGAACTCCGATTCGGTCATGTTCTCGTTGCCCTGGAGCAGGATAACGTCGGGGTCGACGTCGAGGAGCGTCTCGTAGTCGATCTCGCCGCGCTGGTCGTGGAAGTCGCCGGCGTCGCTGTTCTCGGCGAGCGCGTCGGAGACGCCGAGTTCGTGCCAGTGTTTGTACGAGGTCCCGTCGTTGATCATGTACGGATAGAACGAGTCGGGTTCCTCCGCCGTCGGCCAGAGGATGGCGACCGACGGGCGCTCATCCTCGTCGGGCACTCGATCTCGAACGTCGCCGACGACCTCGTCGTGGAGGTCGGCGAACGCCTCGTAGCGGTCCTCGCGCTGGAACACCTGTGCGAGCTTCTCGAACCCCTCGTAGAGCGTGTAGTACTCGTAGTCGTCGTGCCACTCGTAGGTCCGCGTGAAGATCGTGTTCCCGAAGAACGGTCCGACGGCGTCCTCGATCTCCGTGACTTCGGACTCTTCCCACTGGAAGCGGTTGATGATGAAGTTCGGGTCGATCACGTGGACGTCCGAATCGAGTTCGTAGAGCAGTTCCGGGTCGACGTTGCCCTCGGTCGACAGTCTGGTGAGATCCGTGTCGACGTCGACCCCCGGCAGTTCGTCGTAGTACTGCATCGGGTACCGTTCGGGGAGCCAGACCGCGTCGGGCGTGCCGACGCCGAGCGCGACGCCCATATCCCCCCAGCTTCCGTTGCCGGCGATCCAATCGGTGGGAACCGAGTCGAAGGTGACCTCCCCGACGGGTTCCATCTCGACGGTGTACGGGCCGTCCGAGCCGCCGTTCTCGTCTTCCTCTCCGGACTGGCTCACGCACCCGGCGAGCGCGAGACCGGCCGCCGCAGCGCCGCCGGTCAGTAGTTGACGTCGACCGATCGAAGACCGATTGTTACCTGACATGGGCGAGTTTTAGGCGAACCTAAAAATAAGTGTTGCTATTTCTGCGCGTTTTCGGACTCGATCCTCACCGCTCTGACCCGATCGGTGCTCGAGCGCTCCGGATCGCCCGCAGCACACTCCTCGTGATCCGCGTGCCGGACGCAATGTGCCAGTGCAGGCTGTGCACGTCGCCGAGTGATCGGACGATAAGTAGCGGTCGACCGTAAATGGTCGGTGACCACTGAACTGATCCGACCACGGTGCCGACCCCGTCGAATCGCCTGAAACGGCTGTCGACGTGGCATGCCCGTTTCGTCGCGCGAATCCGTCCGGAATGTGTATGGTCCACCGGCGAATACCACGCAGTTATATACCGTACTCGTCAAGGGTGGGCCGATGGCAACTGAATCACAGCCGTCGGATTCGTGGGGAGTCGGACGGATCGGATCGTCACTCGAGCGACTGGGGCCGACGTGGCTCGCCGGGGCGATTGCCGCGGGGCCGGCGACGATGGTCAGCCTGCTGGTCGCCGGTGCGAGCTTCGGCTACGCGCTGTTGTGGGTGGTCCTCCTCTCGGCGGTCCTCGGAACCGTCGGCCAGTATCTCGCGATGCGACTGGGACTGCTCACCGAGGCCGGGATCGTCGCGGTCGTCGAAGACCACCTCGGCTCGTTCTGGGCCTGGGTGCTCGTCGTCGACGCGGTTCTCGCCGCGGGTCTCGCCCAACTCGTGATTATGAAGACGCTGGCGGACGTCAGCGCGACGGTCGTCGGGACGGCGGGCGTCGGGATCTCCGCGCTCGCCGATCCGCGCCTCTGGGGAGTCACCTGGGCGGTGATCCTCGCGCTCGGACTGGCCGGCGGGGGCTACCGGTTCGCCGAGATCGGCGCCAAAGTGCTCGTCTCGCTGGTCGTACTGACGTTCGTCGCGTCGGTGTTCGTCGTCCCGATCGATCCGGCTGCAGCGGCGTCCGGGCTCGCTCCCGAGATGCCGGCCGGGGTCGGCGGCGCAGTCGTCGCCGCCGGCGTCCTCGGCGGCGCGGTCCACATCACGCTCCTGACGATGCAGAGCTACACGATGCGCGCTCGCGGCTGGACGGATGGGGACCGCGACATCGCGACGTTCGACGTCGTGAGTTCGATGCTCGTCGCCTTCGGGATCTTCAGCCTCGCGGTCTTCCTCGTCGCGGCGAGCGTGCTCCCCGACGCCGGCGTCGATCCGGCGACGCTCGACGCGATTCAGGCCGCCGAGGTCCTCGGTCCCGTCGCCGGCGAGTACGCCACGTGGCTGTTCCTCGCCGGTCTCCTCGGGGCGGCCGTCTCGACGCTCGGCGGGAACACGATCGTTCCGCCGTACCTCCTCGCCGACAAATTCGGCTGGGAGCAGTCCGTCGAGGATTCGCGCTATCGGGCCGCGATCGTCGCCGTCGCGCTCGTCTCCGCTGCGGGGGCGTTTCTCGAGGGCGCGTTCTTCGAACTGCTCGTCCTCGTGCTCGCCTTCGGCCTCGTCGGGACGCCCTTCGTCCTCGCCGTGATCCTCTACCTGTTGAACGATCCCGACGTCGTCCCAGAGACCAACTCCAACCCGCTGAACCTCGGTGGAGTCGTCCTGTTCGCCATCGCGACCGTCCTCGCTGGCGAGTTCGTCCTCGAGGAACTCGAGACCGTCACCGAACCGACGTCGGCGTTCGTCGTGGCCTTCGCGGCCGCGATGACCCTCGCGATCCTGGGACTGGCCGGGCGGTACGTTCGGGACCAGTTTGGCGGAGAGTAACCGATCGAGACGGCGTCTGAACGCGAGCCGATCGAGCCAATATACAAGCCGGTGGGGTTCGACTGTCAGTCCATGCCAGAACTCGAGAACGAAGTCGTCGTCGTCACGGGCGCGAGCCGCGGCCTCGGCGAATCGATGGTCGAACGGGTTTCCGAAGAGGGAGCGCGCGTCACGCTCACGGCCCGCGACGAGGAGCGAATGGAGGAGATCGCCGCCGATCTGCCGACCGAATCGCTCGTCGTTCCCGCGGACGTTCGCGACGCCGACGCGGTCGAGCGGGTGATCGAGCGAACCCTCGAGGAGTTCGGCCGCATCGACACGCTCGTCAACAACGCGGGCGTGAGCCTGCTCGGGATGCAGGACTCGCGGAACGGACTCGTCGACGTCACCGAAGCGGAGTGGGACACCGTCCTCGAGATCAACCTCAAGGGCGTCTTCCTCTTTACCCGCGAGGTCCTGCCGCACATGTACGAGCAGGAACGGGGCAACATCATCAACATCTCGTCGGGGCTCGGCCGGCGAGCGATCGCCGGCGCGGGTGCCTACGTGAGTTCGAAGTGGGGGCTCGAGGGACTCACCCGGACGACGGCGCTCGAGGGCGAAGCCCACGGCGTCAACGCCAACGCGCTCGATCCGGGCGGTCGGGTCGATACCGACATCTGGGCGCACCTCCCGGAGGAAGAACGCGAGCAAATCCTCGATCCGGACGTGATGGACGATGCGGCCGTCCTGCTCGCCGCGCAGGGGCCCGACGGCGTTAGCGGCGAGTCGATGGCCGCCGACGAGTGGGAGGAGCGACTCGGGTAGCCGTTCAATTCGCCTTCCGTCCCACTTCGAATTGATACTCTACCGCGGATGGCGCGCGCTGTCGATCATGTCCGAGCGAAAGCGAGGTTCGAGCGGAGTGAGATCCTCGGAAAGAGAACGGTGAACGGAGTGAACCGTGAGCGAAAGCGAGGACTGATCGACGATAACGCGCGAGGTCGTCGCGAGCGGTAGCGAGTGACGGCTTGGAAGACGCGAAGCGTCTGCCTTTGGATGAGCGCGGGACTGAAAGGAGCAAGCGTTAGCGCGGAACCAACGGTTCCGCGAACCATGCGACTAGTGCGGGACCGCAGGTCCCGCATACCATGCGAATAGTGCGAGACCGGAGGTCTCGCAGACCGTGCGAACGGACCGACGGTCCGTGAGCAGACGGGCGCGTTGCGCCCGTGAGCAGAGGGCGCTCCGCGCCCGTGAAGAGAAATCGGCTGGGGAAGACGTGGAAATCCCCGTTGCCACGATAGCAGAGCGACGAGATAGTTGAAGGTAATTCGATACCAGTCCTGTTCAGTCGTACGCCTCGAGCGCGTCCCACTCCCGTCTCATCAGTTCGCGGACGCCGTGCTCGAGGATCCCGTCGCCGAGCGAGGTCGCCCGATAGTACGAGTAGAGCCCGTCACTATCGGGGTCCTTTCGTTTCCGGTTCTCGACGAGGCCGACGTCGACGAGTTCGTCGAGGTGGTAGTGTAACGTGTTCGATCGGACCTCGAGTCGGTCGCGCAGTTCGCTCGCGGATTGTGGTCCCTCCTCGACCAGCGTGTTCAGCACGCGAAACCGCGTCTCGTTGCCGATCGAGCGCTGCATCTCGAGGTGTTCGTCTAGATTCAAGATGCTGTGCTCCGGCAGCAACTCGTCCGCTTCCATAGCTCAGTTTGTCGACACCCGCTAACATAATTCATCGAATCAATCACCGCTGAAACCGGGTCTGCTTTTATACCCTATTACGGATCGAAAAACGCGAGTTGCCGACAGGACCGGATCAGTCAAGCGGCTTCCGCATTTTCACGTGCGGAATCCCCGCCTCTTCGAACTCCTCGCCGTACCGTTCGTACCCCAGATTTCGATAGAACGCGGCGGCGTGCGTCTGAGAGTGTAGTTTCAGCGACTCGAGACCCTCCTCACGGGCCTCCTCCTCGAGAGCGTTCATCACCGCGAGACCGACCCCCTCCCCGCGCCGCGACTCGAGGACGGCAACGCGTTCGACCTTCCCGAGACCCGTTTCGGGCTCCCGCAACCGAGCGGCCCCGATCGGGTCGTCGCCGTCGTAGGCGACGAAGTGAATCGACTCCTCCTCGTGCTCGTCGTACTCGAGTTCCTCGTCGACGCCCTGTTCCTCGACGAACACCGTCCGGCGAACCGCGAATGCGTCCTCGAGTTCGTCCGCCGAGTCGACCGCGCGTACTTCAGTCATTGCGAGCGAGTTCGGCCCGCCGCGACGAGAGCGTTACGACACGTCCGGCCGCCGTCCCGTCGGTGGGCCCCGCCGACCGCGTTCGGACTCCGCGTACTGCCGCTGGAAGTCGTACACCTCGTGGAAGAACGCGCGGCGCTTGCGCTCGAGGAAGATGAAGTGCGTTCCGCCGGCGATTTCAGCGTACTGCTTTCGGTGGTCCGCCGCACCGGCGGCGTCGTAGAGGTTCAACGCCCCCTCCCGGGAGATGGTCTCGTCGCTCGAGGCCCGAATCACGAACGTCGGATCCGTGATCTGCCCGGGGTGGTAGTCGCTGGTCTGGACGGGGAGCGGGTTGATCACCGTCTCCGGCTCGTCGTCGATGGCCTGCGCGCTCTCGAAGATGGCGCGCCAGACCGCGGACTGCACCTCGTCGGCGGTGTACTCCTCGCCGCCGATCCAGTAGTCGAGGTCGGCGCCCGCTGGCACCTCCGCGTTCCACGCCTGAACGAACTCGTCCCGCGTATGCGGCAGATACGCCGGTCCCTCGGGGTCGGCACCGACCTCGAGCGTGTCGAACGAGCCCCCCGCGAGCGTCACCGTCTCGTAGTCGGGCTCGCCGAGTTCGTAGACGGCCCGGCCGCGCCAGGTGCCACCCGACAGACCGACGTAGTGGATACGGTCGAAGCCGCGCTCCTCGCGGAGCCAGCGCGTAAGCTCGAGGAGGTCTCGAGCCTCGCGTTCGAACGACAGCGGCGGCGCGTTCGCCTCCGGCGGTGCTCGAAACTCGTCCGGCAGTTCGGTGTCGCCGTAGCCGCGCATGTCGGGTGCGAAGGCGGCCTGTCCCCGCTCGACGGCGTACGACAGCCAACCGAAGTCGTCCGCGACGGGCGGATCGAACATCGAGACGGCCCCGTAGGTCATCCCGTGGACGAAGATGACGGCTTCGTCGGGATCCGGGGGTGATCGCTCCCACACTCGAAGCCGATGGCCGTCGTCCATCGGCAGGTCGTGGCCGGTCGGCTGCCACGGAGCGGTCTCGTTCTTCGTCGGTTTCTCTCGCCGGTCGTCGGTGGCCGTTCCTGCGCCGACCACACCGAGCGACGTTGTACTGGCCGTTCCGGCGAGAAACGTTCGTCTGGGTACCGCCGATGGATCGCGATCGTCCACCATGTGTCAACGAATCACACCGATCCGACTGATAACGATATTCGATGGGTTCGAGAACGGTCGGTTCGATTTCTAAAATCGTTTCCGAGGCCGGATGGTCCAGTTAGTATTTCCGACCACCGTGACGAAACGGGAGCGATTCACCATCACCGGTACCCCACCGTCCCTCGGAACCCGAGGGTCGATCGCTTGAGGTCACGGTACTCGCCCAGCAGTAGTGGGCCAGTGTCTCTTTAGTGCTGTGTCCCGGTAACGTGATAGGAAGCGATGACGTCCGAATCGAAACCCGAGTGGCTCGATCAGTTCGATCCGAGAGCCGATTCGAGGATCCGTACTCGCGTCGGTTCGGTACGTTACCGACAGGTCTGGATCGCTGCGATACTGGCCGTGTTGTGCTCGGCAGTCTGGATGCACGCGACGGTCGGCGGGACTCGAGCGACGCTCGTGTTCTCGAACGTCAGCCTCTCGCTCGGCGCGATCGCGGCGACCGGAGCACTGGGTCTGTTGACGGCTCAGAGCGACGTGTCCGACAGACTCGGCTGGGGACTCGTGTCCGTCGGTGCGGGACTCTACGCGGTCGGCGAACTTTCGTGGATGGGGTACGAGCTGTGGGTCGGCGGAGTCCCGTACCCCGGTCTTCCGGATCTGTTCTATCTCGGCGGCTACCCGTTCATCGCGGCTGGGCTGCTGACGATCGCTATCACTCGCCACCGTCCGGGATCGGTGCTGCGTATCGGTCTCGACGGCGTCCTCGTTTCGATTGCGTTGCTCACGGTCAGTTGGCACTTCGTGCTCGAACCGATCCTGGCGGTCAGCGATGTCGATCGCTACACGCTGTGGGTATCCGTGGCGTACCCGGCGCTCGATATCGTCGTGGGATCGGTCGCGTTCATCGTCGCAGCGAACGCGCGCGCTCCGCGTCGAGTTCCGATCACGTTCCTGGCCGCAGGCGTCTTCGTCTGGGCGCTCGCCGACAGCGTGTTCGCCTTCCTCTCGTTCGGCGGCGGATACGTCTATAACGGATTCGATACGATCTGGCTCGTCGGCTATCTGGCGATCGCACTCGCTGCACTTCACCCGGCGGCAGCGACACCGCCGTCCCCGACCGACCGCCGTAGATACGAATTCTGGGAGACCGTCGCGCCCTACGCCCCCTTCCTGCTCGCGATGGGTGTCACGGGGTACGCTGTGTCGGTCGGCGACCTCGGTCCCGTCGGACTGGGACTCGCCGGCACCGCGTTACTCGCGCTGGTCGTCCGCCAGTCGTACGTCTTTCACGACGCGTCGGTACTGAGCCGGCGACTCGAGCGAAACGAGACGACGCTCGCCCGGCGAAACGAGGAACTCGTCCTGCTGAACCGCATCGTCCGCCACGACATCCGCAACGACATGGCGGTCGTCCTCGGCTGGGGGTCCGAACTCGAAGATCGCGTCGACGCGGACGAACGCGAGATGCTCGAGCGAATGCTGAACACGACGCGGCACACGATCGAACTCACCGAGACCTTGCAGGCGTTCTCCGAAGCCTGGGATTCGGACGGCAGCCACGAGATGACGGCGATTCCGCTCGAAAAGACGCTCACCGAGACGGTCGAGCGGCGCCGTGAGGCGTACGCGGGTGTCGACTTCGATATCGGGTCCATTCCGCGTGTCGACGTCCGAGCGAGTCCGCTGCTGTCGACCGTGTTCAGGAATCTCCTGAACAACGCGGTCCAGCACAACGACGCGGACGAACCGCGCATCGAGATCAGTGGCGATCGGGACGACGACACCGTACGCGTCCGAATTTCGGACAACGGCTCGGGTGTTCCACCCGACCAGCGCGACGTCGTGTTCGGCCGCGGTGAACGGGGACTCGAGAGCGAGGGCTCGGGGATCGGTCTCTATCTCGTGGATACGCTCGTCACGCAGTACGGTGGCGACGTCTGGATCGAGTCAAACGAGGCCGGCGGGGCCGTCTTCGTCGTCGAACTGCGGCGCTATCGGGGCTGATCTCGAGCGTGCAGCGAACGCGGATACCGGATAGGCGCGATACGGAGAGAAATACCGCGAGAGTCCGAGAAGTGAGCTTACGCGAACTTCTCGAGAGCGTCAGGCCGCGGAGCGGCCTGACTGTCCGAAAAACTGGCGTAAGCCAGTTTTTCGATATCGTCAGATTCCGACGGAATCTGACTGCTTGAAAAGCTGTCTATGACAGCTTTTCAATGTTGCTGACGACTTCCTCGGTGTACTCGCTGGTGGCGAGCTTCTCGGCGTCCTCGAGCTGTCGTTCGAGGTCGTAGGTGACCTTGCCGGAGGAGATGGTCTCTTCGACGGCGTCGCGGACGAGGTCGGCGGCGTCGGACCAGCCGATGTACTCGAGCATCATGCGGCCCGAGAGGATCATGGCGGTCGGGTTGACCTTGTCCTGGCCCTCGTACTTGGGTGCGGAGCCGTGGACTGGCTCGGCGAGCAGGAGGCCGTCGCCGAAGTTCGAACCGGGGGCGATGCCGAGGCCACCGATCTGTGCGCCGGCGGCGTCGGACATGTAGTCCCCGTTCAGGTTCATCGTCGCGATGACGTCGTAGTTGTCCGTTCGCGTGAGCAACTGCTGGAGCATGTTGTCGGCGATACGGTCGTTGACGACGAGCGTGTCGTCGTCGACTTCGCCGTCCTGCTCTTCCCAGAGGGTGTCCTCGGTGATGACCTCGTCACCGTACTCCTCTTCGGCGACCTCGTAGCCCCAGTCGCGGAACTGGCCCTCGGTGAACTTCATGATGTTGCCCTTATGGACCAGCGTGACCGAGTCACGGTCGTGCTCTAAGGCGTAGTCGATGGCGCGGCGGACGAGTCGCTTCGTTCCGAACTCCGTGATCGGCTTGACGCCGATGCCGACGGGGCCGTCGTGGATGACGTCGTCGGCGCCCATCTCGCCCTCGACGAACTCCTTGACCTGCTGGACTTCGTCGGTGCCTTCCTCCCACTCGATGCCGGCGTAGACGTCCTCCGTGTTCTCACGGAAGGTGATCATGTCCATCTCGCCGGGGTTCTTGACGGGCGACGGAACGCCGTCCATGTGGTAGGTCGGTCGAACGTTCGCGTAGAGGTCGAGTTTCTTTCGCAGCGCGACGTTCAGCGAACGGAACCCGGCGCCGACGGGCGTCGTCAGCGGGCCCTTGATCGCGACGCGGTGTTCCTTGATCGCTTCGACGGTCTCCTGCGGGAGGTTCTCGTCGTACTTCTCGCGAGCGGACTCGCCGGCGTAGACGCGCATCCAGTTGATATCGCGACCGGTCGCCTCCGCGGCAGCCTCGAGGACCTTCTGTGCGGCAGGGCCGACGTCACTGCCGACACCGTCACCGTAGATAATCGGGATAATCGGGTTGTCAGGTACCTCGAGTTCGTTTTCGGTACCTTCCTTCAGCGTGATCTGCTCCCCGTCTTCCGGGACCTCGATCTTGTCGTAGCTCATCTCGTCTGTACGGTTCTTCGACGGGGGTAAAAGGTCTACCATTTCTATCGACGGACGACGAAATGTTGACGATCCGGAACCGGATCACGGCCGCGATTCGACGCGAACGCGGATCGTATCCGATTCGGTCGGGTAACACAAACCGCCGCTCCCGTACGGACGGTCATCGTCCCGTTTCGGGCGAGGAGATATCGTCATCGAGTGCGTCCCGTCTCCCCGCCAAATTGGTGTGAGACGCCGATCGGACACTACGAGCAGTTCGGTTCGACGGGGTCGTCCCAGTACCGGACCATCACCACGATACCCGCACCGACGAGACACGCACCGACGAGCCCCAGCGTTCCCCGTCCCACCACCGTCAGCCAGCCCTCCTCGAGGGCGGCCCACAGGACGGTCAGCAGGGTGATACCGACGACGACGAGTGCCGAACCGACGTCGACGCGGTCCCGTCTGTCGTCGGCCGCCAGTCGCCCGACCGCGATGGCAGCCATCGTCGCACAGAAGACGGCGAGTAACGCGACTGGCGTCATTGTCGTCAGCGGTACACAGGCCGCTGTCGTAAGTGTACGGGATTTCGTCGCCGGCGGTCGATCGCGAAACCCTCTCGTATCCCGAACTCACTGGAGAGCGTATGCAGGTACTCGTCCACGGCGGAGCCGGTAGCGACCCCGACGACCCCGAACCCAGGCGGGACGTTCTCGACCGGGCGGCCGACCGCGGCGCGGCGGAATCGGAGCCGGTCGACGCGGTCGAAGCCGCGGTGGCCGTTCTCGAGTCCGATCCGCGGTTCAACGCCGGTGTCGGCAGCGCAGTCCAGAGCGACGGCGTGATCCGGACGGATGCGGGGCTGATGACCGACGATCGGTCGGTCGGCGCCGCCTGTTCGATGCCGGGCGTCGAACACGCGCTGCGCGTCGCCCGCGTCGTCAAGGAAGAGACGCCACACGGCTTCGTCTCCGGTGACCACGCCGTCGCGTTGGCCGACGCGTTCGGCGTCGAGACCGGCGTCGACCTCTGGTCGACGCGCACGCGCGAACAGTGGGCCGACCTCGAGCCCCCCACCGGTGATTCCGGGGCCCACCTCGAGTGGATCCGCGATCGGTACGGCCGGTCCGACCCCGGTGGCCGTGACGACGACGGATCGAACGGTGACCCGGAGCGACCCGCCGACGATCTGGATCACGACACCGTCGGACGAAGTCCGACGAGCAGTGATCCGAAAGATCACGACACCGTCGGCGCCGTCGCGTTCGACGGCGACTCGCTCGCCGCGGCGACCTCGACCGGCGGCCGGTGGCTCGCGCTGGCCGGCCGCGTCGGGGACGTTCCGCAGGTCGGATCGGGGTTCTACTGTTCACCCGCCGCGGCGGTCAGCGCGACCGGTGCCGGCGAAGACATCGCCCGCGTGACGCTCTCGAGACGGGTCGCCCGCCACGTCGAGCGCGGCTGTGACGCCGAGGAGGCGGCGACGCTGGCGATCGACGAGTTCGGCGAACTCACCGGCTCGACGGCCGGCGTCATCGCGATCGATGCGCGCGGAACCCTCGGCTCGGCGTACAACAGCGCCGCGATGCAAACCGCTCGGGCGGATCGGCGGTCGTAACCGTCCTCGAGGTCCGCAGCCGGAGTCTGCCTCGAGTGGAGTAGCCATAGTCTGCCTCGAGGGAACCGTTCACACCAGCCACGAAGGTATCGGCCGAGTTTTCGACGATTGTCGTGAGGTACTTTTAATATCGTCGTGACCCTCGTCAAACACGATGCTCGAAGCCCCCTACCACGCGGCCCGCCACTGTCCGCAGTGTGCGTCGAGGCTCTCGAACGTACACGGCGTCGACGCCTGTTCCGAGTGTGACTGGGTCGATACCGACCGTTCGACGGTTCCAACGGTCTGAGCGGCGTCACCGCGAGCGAGTCGACCGGAGACGGAACCTCTTTTTGTCGACCGGTACAACCCCGGTGCATGGCCGAATCCGAGGTGGACCTCGAGTCCGAGAAGTACGAGAAACACCGCGAAGCGGGCGAGATCCTCTCGCAAGTGCGCGAAGAGACAGCCGAGCGCGTCGAGGTCGGCGTGAGCCACCTCGAAATCGCCGAGTACGCGGAGGACCGCATCCGCGAACTCGGCGGCAAACCCGCCTTCCCGGTTAACATCTCGATCGACGAAGAAGCGGCCCACGCC
This sequence comes from Natronorubrum halobium, assembly GCF_051351675.1. Taxonomy (NCBI): domain Archaea; kingdom Methanobacteriati; phylum Methanobacteriota; class Halobacteria; order Halobacteriales; family Natrialbaceae; genus Natronorubrum; species Natronorubrum halobium. Next base: position 1,634,100 of record NZ_CP195595.1, on the reverse strand, counting down.
ACGCCGTCGATCGACGACGAGGAGACGTTCGGCGAGGAGATGATCAACCTGGACATCGGCGTCCACGTCGACGGCTGGCTGGCCGACACCGCGATCACCGTCGATCTTTCGGGCACCCCCGAACTCGCCGAGGCCTCCGAGCAGGCCCTCGAGGCGGCCATCGACGTCATCGAACCGGGCGTCGACACCGGCGACATCGGGGCCGAGATCGAGGACGTCATCACGGGCTACGGCTACAACCCCGTCGTCAACCTCACGGGCCACGGACTCGGCCACTGGGAACAACACACCAGCCCCAACATCCCGAACCGCTCCGTCTCACAGGGGACGACGCTCGAGGTCGGCGACGTCGTCGCGATCGAACCGTTCGCGACCGACGGCGGCGGCAAGGTGACCGAAGGCGCCAGCGAGGAGATCTTCTCCCTCGAGCGCGAGGGCTCCGTTCGAAACCGACAGGCCCGCGACGCGCTCGAGCAGATCACCGAGGAGTTCCGCACGCTGCCCTTCGCGACGCGGTGGCTCGAGACCGACCGCGCCGAGATGGCGCTGCGACGACTCAAGCGCAACAACATCGTCCACGGCTACCCGGTGCTCAAGGAAGACGACGGCTTCCTCGTCAGCCAGAAAGAGCACACGATCATCATCACCGAAGACGGCTGTGAAGTGACGACGGAGTAACCTGCGGTCGGATGCCAGCACGTTCCGAGACGTGCCGTCTTCGCTACTTCGAACGGAGAGGCAGCATCGTTGCCTGCTTACGGCAGGCGGCGGGAGAGCGAGAGACCGGCAACAGGGCAGTGTTCGTCCCGTTCGTCACCGAGTTCGAATCGGTCGGCGTTCTCAGGCGTTGTTCATCCGCTGGCTCGTCCGGTTGCCACAGCGTTGGCACTCGGCCACGCGGTAGGGTTCGCGGGAGAACTGGGCGTTCTCTTTCTTGAGGCTCTCGGTCCGGATCTGGACGGACACCTCGTGGAGCGTGTCCAGATCGCAGTCGTTGCAGTGCTCGGTCATCCCGTTGACGGAGTCGTCAGTCGTTGCCATTAGCGGATCTTTCGGCAGTATGGTCTTAAATCCCTGTTTCATTTCGAGCGCTGAGTCGAACGGCCGAACGATACACCGTTAGGCGACCGCTGCGGCCACGAGAGCGTTTACGAGCGTTCATGAAAGGTTCCTTTACAGTTGCCGTTTAGATACAGTCGCTGATTGGAAAGTTACAAGGACTGTTTACTACGGACGCCGGTCCGAACGACGGGAGTGAAACGCTTTAGGTCCGGCTCGAGTGGTGACGGATATGGAGCAGGTGTTCGCACCGTGGCGGATCGACTGGATCAAACGCGACGACAAGAACTCCGATATCGACGACTGCGTCTTCTGTGAACTACCGGACCAGGGCCCGGACAGGGAGAATTTGCTGCTTGCACGGAGCGAGCACGCCTTCGTCATGCTGAACAACTACCCGTACAACCCGGGTCACGCGATGGTGATCCCCCGCGCCCACACCGGCGACTACCGGGCGCTGGCCGACGAGCAACTGCTCGATCACGCCCGCTTGAAACAGCGAGCATTCGACGCGCTCGAGGCTGCACTGGAGCCGGACGGCTTCAACGCCGGCTTGAACCTGGGTGACGGGGCCGGCGGCTCCATCGACGACCACCTGCACACGCACGTCGTCCCGCGCTGGGAGGGCGACACCAACTTCATGCCAGTCCTCAGCGACACGTCGGTGATCGTCGAGGCGCTCGAGGAGACGTACGACCACGTTCGCGAGGCCTTCGCCGAGCAGGACGGCGCCGTCGTTCCGGACGACGACGGCGCGATCGCGTTCGAATAACGACACGCGATACGACGACGATCCCGCCCTCGGCGCGCATGCCGGCCAAACCCTTGTGCGAGTCCTGATCGAACGCCGAACGCGTGTCCGTGTTGACCCGCCTCGAGCAGTTGATCGCCGCCTACCTCTCGCTGCTCGACAACGTCGTGACCTTCCTGATGACGTTCGCGCTGGTGTACGCGGTCGGCCGGTTCGTCGTCCTGCCGGCCGTTCGACTCGCGATGGAGTACCGCGGGACCGAACGAACCCTCCAAGAGGGGTTCGAGAGCGCCGCCGCCTTCGGCGTGATCGCGAGCGCAGTCGTGATCGGGCTGTCGATCGCCGGACTCGACTTCATCCTCGAGCGGGCGGCGATCCTCGTCGCCGGGTTGACGGTCGCGCTGGGCTTTGCCGCCCAGAACGTAGTCGGGAACCTCGTCAGCGGCGTCTTCATCGTCACCGATCCCACGTTCAACATCGGCGACTGGATTCGCTGGAACGAACAGGAGGGGGTCATCGAAGACATTCGCTTCCGCTCGACGCGGGTCCGGACCTTCGACAACGAGGTGATCACGGTTCCCAACTCCGAACTGACCGCGAACGCGGTGACCAACGCCGTGGTCAACGAGCGACTCCGCCTGACGGTCCCCGTCGCCGTCAACTACGACGACGACCTCGACACCGTCGTCCGGGTGCTCGCGGAGACGGCGGCCGACCACGCCGACGTCCTCGAGCAGCCGGAACCGGTCGTCCGCGTCGCCGAACTCGGCGAGACGGTCGAGGTCGTCGCGTCGCTGTGGATCGCCGATCCCGACCACGTCGCCTACGGTCGCATCCGCTCGGAGTACGCCCGCGAGGTCGTCAGCCGCCTCGAGGACGCGGGGATCGACCTCGGACAGGCGAATCCGCAGGCGCTCGAGGGAGAGATCGGCGTCGTACCGAGGGAGACCGATTCGAGGGAGGGCAACCCTGTCGATCGCTCCAGTTCGTGATCGCCGGGACTACACGGTGCAGTCAGTGCGGTTCAGTTCGGTCCGGGGTGAGGTGCTGACGGATTCGAACGGCGGAACCAGCAAAGAGGACCGGTCGACCGGACACTTTTACTATTCGTCGATGTGCTATCTACTGACATGGAGTACGAGGTCGTCCACACCGACGACGTACCGAAGACCGATCTCTCGGAGGTCGACGAAGTGCCGCCGGACCTCCAGATTCGCGCGCTCGACGAGGTTCTCGATACCGAACACGTCCAGCTCAAGCTCTGGTACTTCGAGCCCGGCGAGGAGATCAACTACCACGCCCACGCCGAACAGGAGGAGCTCTACTACGTCCTCGAGGGCGAGTTCTCGCTGAAACTCGGTCGGTCGGGCGAGGAGGAGTACGTCGACGCCGGTCCGGGGACGTTCTGGATCGCCAAACCAGAGATCGGCCACGGCCATCGCAACGTCGGCGACGAACAGGGGGTGGTCCTCGCGATCGGTGCGCCCGGCGTCGAGGATCCCGGACTCGACCCCCACGGTCTCGAGGACGAGTAGCGGGTGAAAGCGACGGGGACAGCGTAGTTCGCGTCGATGTCAGGCGTAGTTCGCGTCGAGATAGTCGATAATGCGTTCGGATTCCGCCATCGTGACCCCCCGTTCGTCGTCGACGATCACCGGCACCTGGCGCTGGCCCGAAATACGTTTGACCTCGTCGCGCTTCGAGTGGAGCCCTTCGGTCCAGACGCTGTCGTAGTCGACCTCGAGTTCGTCGAGGCGGTCGGCGACGAGTTCGCAGTACGGACAGCCCTCGAGCTGATACAGGGTAACCATAGCCGTCCATTCGGCTCGCGTCGACAAAAGAGTGGGTGCCAGCGCGCGTCGAACGGGCGTTCTGCCGCGGAACGGAGGTTTTTGTCGTTTCGCGGGGGAATCGAGGTATGCCACCGACCGAGGGCGACACCGTTCCGGCGTTCGAGGCACTGCTGTGCGACGGCGAGACGTTTCGCTCGACGGCGCTCTCCGAAGCGCTCGGGGATCGGGGCGGCGTTCTGATCTGTACCGGCTTCGCGTTCAGCGCGATCGCACAGAACTGGTGGAAACAGTTCGTTCGCGCCGGCTGGGGCGAGTTCGAGGACGTGTCGGTGCTGGGCGTGAGCCGCGACGGTCCCTACGCGCAAAACGAGTTCCTGCGCTGGCTGGACGAGCCCGCGTTCCGCTTCTTCGCGGACGTCGACGGCGCGGTGAGCGAGTCGCTCGACCTGCTCGCCGACCGCGATCACATGGCCAACGTCTCGACGCCGTGGCGGTCCGCGTTCGTCCTCGACGCCGACCGGGAGGTGCGGTACGCGTTCGTCGCGGACGACTGGATCTCGCCGCTCCCGCGCGAGGAGATCGAAGCGGCTATCGACGATCTCTGAGGAAACACGAGCCGCAAACCGCCCTACACCGGCTTTCCGAAGGCGTACATCGTCTCGTGCGCCGTCACCTCGAGGTCGACGAAGTCGCCGGGCTCGAGGCCGTACTCGCCCGCGTTCTGGACGATGAGCTGGCGATAGGCCGAGTCCCGGCACTTCACCGAGTCGGCGGTCCCCTCCTCGACGACCAGCACGTCTTCGCGCGTCTCGCCGACAATGTCGGCGTACGCCTCGCCGACGATGTCGCGTTTCGCCGCGCTCATCTCCTTCGACCGTTCCTTCTTGAGCGTCCCGCCGAGACCCTTCATCTCGGCGGCGTCGGTGCCCGGCCGCTTCGAGAATCGGGTGACGTTGACCTTCTCCGGGCGCGTCTCGCGCAGCAGAGCCATCGACTGCTCGTGGTCGCGGTCCGTCTCGGTCGGGAAGCCGACGATGAAGTCAGTCGAGAGCGTCCAGTAGTCGAGGCGGTCGTCGAACGTCTCGACGACCTCGAGATACTCCTCGACCTGGTGCTGGCGGCGCATATCGCCGAGCACGTCGTCGCTGCCGGACTGGACGGGCGCGTGCAGGAAGTCGTAGAGTTCGTCGTATTCAGCGAAGACGTCGGCCAGCTCCTCGCGGATGCCGTGGACGCCCTTCGGGTTGGCCATGCCCACGCGAACGCGGAACTCGCCGTCGATCTCGCAGATTTCCTCGAGCAGCCGGTGCAGCTTCCGCTCGCCCTCGTCCCAGCCGTAGACGCCGGTGTCCTGACCCGTGATCCGGATCTCCTTCGCGCCCGCGTGGATCAGCGCGCGTGCCTTCGCGACGTTTTCCTCGATCGGCGGCGACTCGATCTTGCCCGTCGCCTGCTTGGTGATGCAGTACGAGCAGTCGGACATGCAGCCCCGCGCGATGGGGAGGATGCCGACGACGCCGTCCAGAATGGGCTCGGCGTCGGGCGTCGTCGTCGGACACTCGCCGTTCGTGACGGCCTCCGGTACCTCGTCCCAGTGAAGGACCTGCCCGTCGACGTCGGCCCGGGCGAACTCCTCGCCCTGTGCGAGGGCCATACAGCCCGTGATGAACAGGTCCGCGGTCTCGTCGGCCAGTTCCGCGGCCCGACGAAGCATGTTCCGCTCGGTCTTCTCGACGACGGTACAGGTGTTCAGAATGGCGACGTCGGCCTCGTCGGCCCCGTCGACTCGGTAGTGGCCCGCATCGCGGAGCCGTCGCTCGATTTCGCGGCTCTCCCCGCGGTTGGACGTACAGCCGTACGTCTCGATGTGATACCGGGCCATTCGCTTACCACTCTCTCCGACCTCGCGGGCCAAAAGCGCGACGAATCCCGGCCGTACTTCGTGTGAAAGGGTCTCGAGGGCGGCCGGTGCACTGGCGAGGGGAAGCGAACCGGGTCCCTCTCTCGTCAGTTTGCTCTCGAACGAATGAAGATGGACAGGACAAGAGATGTACATACCATTTCGGACCGACCGACCCACATGCAGTGGCGCGCGCTGTCGACCGGCCGAGCGAGAGCGAGGACGGTCGATGACGACGCGCGAGGGATGAGCGAACACAGTGAGCGAATTGGTTGGGGAGGACGTGGTAATCACCGCCGCCAGCGTAGCAGAAACGCTCGTCTTCATCGCACCCACGACGAAAATTCGACCGATAAGTACGCCCAACGAGTACGTAAACTCGAGACAGAGAACGAGACATCTGAAAGGGTGCCTTCAAGTCCGACGGCGCGCAACGCCACCACATGAACCCAGGCGATCGCGTTCGCGTCGACCGCGCGGATCGCACGTACGAAGGCGTGTTGCTCCCCTCGAGTACCGACGATCACCTCGTCGTCAAACTCGAGGGCGGCTACAACGTCGGCGTCGACCGAGACGGCGCCGACGTCGAACTGCTCGCGGAGGACGTCTACGAGATCGACGGAGACGCCGCGGGCGACGACGAGAGCGTCTCCGAGATCGAGTTCGACGACGAGCTACCGACGATTTCGCTCATCTCGACGGGCGGGACGATCGCGTCGACGGTCGACTATCGCACGGGCGCCGTGACGGCCCAGTTCGACGCCGAGGACGTCCTGCGCGCGGTGCCGGACCTCGCCGGCCGCGCGAACTACCGCGGGAGAGTCGTCGCCAACATCCTCTCGGAGAACATGGAACCGCCGCTCTGGCAGGACCTCGCGCGGGCCGTCTACGAGGAGATCGAGGCCGGCGCCGACGGCGTCGTCGTCATGCACGGCACCGACACGATGCAGTACTCCGCGTCGGCGCTCGCGTTCATGCTCGAGACGCCGGTTCCGATCGTCTTCACCGGTTCCCAGCGCTCGGCCGACCGGCCCTCCTCTGACAACGTGATGAACGCCGTCTCGGCCGTCGAGACGGCCAAGAGCGACTGCGCGGAGGTGCTGGTCTGTATGCACGCCTCCGAGAGCGACGACGACTGTGCGCTCCACCGCGGGACGCGCGTTCGGAAGAACCACACCTCCCGACGCGACGCCTTCGAGACCGTCGGCGCGGAACCGCTGGGCGAGGTCGACTACGAGACGGAGGAGGTTACGTTCCGGCGCGAGTATCAGGAACGTGGTAACACTGCACTCGACCTCGCCGACGCCCTCGAGAGCGACGTCGAACTCCTCAAGTTCACGCCCGGGATGGACCCCGCCTTCCTCGACGTCGTCGAGGGGTCGGCGGGCCTGGTCATCGAAGGCACCGGCCTCGGCCACGTCCACACCGACCTGATCCCCCGCATCGAGGAGTTGATCGAGGACGGGACGACTGTCGTCATGACGAGTCAGTGTCTCGAGGGGCGGGTCTGTGACCGGGTCTACGATACGGGTCGGGACCTGCTCGAGGCGGGCGTCGTCGAGGCCGGCGACACCCTGCCCGGGACGGCGAAGGTGAAGCTGATGTGGGCGCTCGAGCACAGCGATGACGTCGAGGAGGCGATGGGGACCTCGCTGGCCGGCGAGATGCAGGAGCGGTCGGTTCCCTGGGAGTAATCGAGACGGGTCGTTTCGAAGTAGCGCGTCGAACCGATTTGACACGGCTGCTGCCGTGAGTCGAATGGTCGTGGCTTATTGTTCTGACGGAAGATGTACAGAGTCGAGCGTTCTACACGCGGTGATACGAAGACGGACGTGCTGCTCGCGCTGGCAACGGTGAACTCCACGCCCTCCCCAACCGATTCGCTCGTTCCTTTCAGTCACTCGCTCATCCCTCGCACAGCTCCGTACCGCGGTTCGGCGTGCGAGGTCTCACTCCGTTCGACCTCATACGCCTCACCGAGATACAGTGCGCGCCACCGCAACGGGTGGACGAACTCGCGACACGACGATCCGATCTGTAAAGTGCTTTCCCGTCCGCTCCCGCAGATGGGGCTGTTCAACTGACGATGGTTCCCGATCTAGATATCGGTTCGGCGCTCGAGATCCGCCGGGCGACCCACGACGACTACGAGGCCGTAGTCGACTTCACGAGCGACATCTGGCCGGATCGCGGCGGCGACTACATCCCGGAGATCTACCACGACTGGCTCGAGGACGAAGACGACGAGGACAGGAAGACGTTCCTCGCGACGGTCGACGGCGAGGCCGCGGGCATCGTCCAGGCCGTCATGCTCACCCCCGACGAGGCCTGGTTTCAGGGGATGCGCGTCTCGGCCGACCACCGGCGCCGGGGCGTGAGCCACCGGCTGACCGAGGCCTGCTTCGAGTGGGCTCGCGAACGGGGTGCGACGGTCGGCCGGATCATGATCTTCTCGTGGAACGCGGTCTCGATCGGGGCCGCCCGCGCGAGCGGCTACGACCCGATCACCGAGTTCCGGTTCGCCCATCCCGACCCCGATCCCGACGCCGAGGGTCGGAATCGGGTCTCGAGCGATCCGACGGCCGCCTGGCGGTACTGGACGCACAGCGACGCGCGCGAGCAGCTGAACGGTCTCGGACTCGATCCCGAGGAATCGTGGGCCGTCCGCGAACTCACGCGCGAGGATTTCGAGCGCTTCGCCGACGAGTCGGCCGTCTTCGCCGTGCGGAACGCGGACGGACTCGCGGGGACGGCCTACCGGAGCCGAACCTACGAGCGAACCGTCGGGAACGGTGACGACGCCGACTCGAGCGGCGACGACACCGAACCCGAAACCGAGACGTGGGCGGAGTACGGCGTCGGCGCGTGGGAGGACGTCGAGGCCGCCCGCTCGCTGTTCGCGGCGATCGCTCGAGACGCGGCCGACTGCGGCGCCGATAAGACGCGCGTCCTGATTCCGGAAACCGCCCGATACGTCTGTGACGTTCCCTACGCCGGAGCGGGGATCTCCGAGGAACCGGACTTCGTCCTCGGGATCGATCTGACCGCCGACTGACGGGGCGACGATGGGCCGACTGCCTCGCTCGCAACGGGATCTCGACCGTCGAACGAGTACCCGGATTTTCGAACCGTCTCGATATCGCCGCTCGTTCACGACTACTGATGGGTGGGTTAGCCCTACTTGACGCACGCTATCGTGTAGCAAGACGTTATGGTCGCTGACAGCCCACGGGAGAGCCGCCACGACGAAATCGAGGCGATAGTGGAAGCGAAGGGTGGCGGCGTGAAACCGGCGCGAGACGAGGCGAACAAGTACACGGTCGTCGGTGCGGCCCGGCGGGAAACCTTCGCGAACTGGTTGACGCCCATCGAGGAGCACTTCGTCTGCCACCGGAACGATATTCCGGACGCCGACGTCGACGCGTGGACCGTCTCGCTCACCGGACGGGTCGAGGCGGAGCTCTCGATGAGCGAGATCGTGGACGAGTACCCCACCGTCGCGGTCGGCCACACGATGGAGTGTGCGGGGAACGGCCGCGGGCAACACGATCCCGAAACGGGAAGCGTCCAGTGGGGCTTCGACGCCGCCGCCACCGCCCTCTGGACCGGCGCCTCCCTTAGCTCGATCCTCCGCGATCACGGCGTGGAGTCCGCCGGGGGGAAGTGGCTGACCGCCGTCGGCGGGGATCCCTCGGACGACGACGACGTCTTCGCGCGGTCGATCCCGCTCGAGAAAGCGACCGACGACTGCATCCTCGCCTACGAAATGAACGGCGAGACGCTCCCGCGGGAGCACGGCTATCCGGTTCGATTGATCGTTCCCGGCTGGTACGGCGTCAACAACGTCAAGTGGGTCGAGGAACTCCGAATCGCGGACTCGATGGTGGTCCAGGGCTCGCTCGACCGCCCGGGCGAGCACGCCTACTGGCAGCAGGAGGCGTACCGGATCCACCCTCGAGAGACCGACCCCGCGACGAACGAGACGATCGAGGCGGTCGATACGTGGGACCAACTCGAGGGCGGGGTCGACCATCCCTACACGTTCGACGCGAACGTGATGTCGGTGATCGGGACGCCGGACGGGGAGTCACCCGTAACACCGCGAGCGGACGGGACGGTCGAGGTCCGCGGCGTCGCCTGGGCGGGTGACGACGCGGTCGACCGCGTAGAGATCTCGACCGACGGCGGCGAAACGTGGGACGATGCGGAGCTGTTCGGCCCCGACTACGCCGGCGCGTGGCGGCTGTTTCGGTACGAGTGGAACGCGGAGCCCGGACGCCACTCGCTGGTATCGCGTGCGACCGACGAACTGGACCGACGACAGCCGGCGACCATTTCCGCGCCCGACGCCTGGCGCGAGGCCCTCGAGAACGACGAGTTCCCCTGGAACGAGGGCGGGTACGCCGCGAACGCCTACGAACCGAACGGCGTGACGGTCGAGATCGGTTCCGCGGAAGACCCGACCGAAAACGAGTGAGGCGGACGAGACGCGGTCGAGCGCTATCCGCCGCTGACCGGCGGGAACAGCGCCAGTTCGTCGCCCTCCTCGAGCACCGTCTCGAGCCCCTCCTCCTCGACCAGGACGTTGGTTCCGTTGCGAAGCACGTTGATCTGTGAACGCAGGTCCCCGTCGTCCTCCAGGACGCGCCCCTCGAGATCGGGGCGATCCGCGACGAGTTCCTCGAGGGCGTCTCCGACGGTGTCACCGGCCGTCGCGTCGACGGTGACGTGTTTGTCTCCTGCGCGTTCCGCGAGGTCGGCGAAGAGCTTCCACTCCGTGGGCATACGTGGCGGTATCGGTGCCGAGGGCAAGTAGCTACCGCTCCCGCGTGCGCTTCGCCGATGACTCCGGCACCGACTCCCCGCTGGAACGACCCTCCGGGTCCGTAGCCGACTCCCGATCCAGTTCGGACACCCGCCGCAGCGCCTCCGGACGGCCCAGCACGTACGCCGTGTCCCCGGCCTCGAGTCGGGTCTCCGCGTCGGGTAACGCGAGGTGGCCGTCGGCGTCGGACGCCGACTCGCCGTGCTCGACGGCGACGACGAGCACCGGGAGCGAGCCGACGGTCGCCCCCTCGAGTCCGTCGCCGGCCGCGACGGGCAGCGTGGTCACCGTCTCGTCGGCCGCTCGCAGGAGGGACACGAGGTCGCGCTCCGCGCCGGGACTCCGCGGGAGCGTGACGAGTCGGTGGGACGCCTCGGACTCGAGCGCGTGCGCGTCGTCGGCGTCGACGGCGACGGTGGCCACGTCGTCGGCCACCCCGCGAAGTTCGCCCCCGGTCACCCGTCGCAGCGAGTCCCCCTCGCGTCGCCAGATGCGAACCGCGTCGCCGGGACTGGCGTCGGGTGCGGGGTCGCCGCGAATCGCGACGGCGACGCTGCCCGGCGCCAGCGTCGAGCCGATACCGGCCGGCCGGCTGCCGAGGCCGAGATAGTCGATCGTGCCGTCGTCGGAGAACTCGACGTCTACGTGACCGATCCCGTAATCGCGCTCGAGGCGGTCGACCAGTCGCTCGCGCAACTGATCGGCGGCGAGGCGCCGCGGGAGGAGGAACGTCTGTCCCGCGAGTTCCGCCTTCGTCGACGCGTCGACGGGATCGTAGCCGTCGACGTCTTCGATCGTTTCCGGGAGTTCGACGGAGACGACGCGACCGGCCGACCGGACGAGTTGGCCGACCTCCGTCATCGTCCGCGGCGCAGTCATCGAGAACACGTTCCGGGAGAGGTGATCACCCAGTCGGCGGCCGGCGTCGGCGGCGATCGCGCTCGCGACGAACGCCGCGACGGTGTAGACCGCAGTACTGGGCTCGAGCATTCCCGTATCGCCGATGATCGCATCCTGAAGCGCCGTCTTCGTGTTGAGCCAGATCGCGACTATCGAGACGCCGAGCAGGATCGCGACTCCCTCCGGAATCTCGTCGGCGCTGTACCAGCGGAAGACGAACGCCGCGCCCGCGGCCGTTCCCGCGGCGAGCAGTCCGAACCCGAGGATGCGAACGACGACGTCCAGCAGCGTCTCCGAGGTGATCGTCTGAGCGACGGCGGGATCGGCGACTACCCGTGCGACAACAGGGTCCGTGACCGCCCGTGCGAGGACGGGGTCGACGAGCGCGAGGCTCATCTGGCGATCGCCTCCGCGAACGCTTCGGTCGACGTCTCGGGTCCCGCGACGAACACCTCGTCGCCGGCCTCGAGTCGCCGTTCGATACCGGGACCGAACACCCAGCCGTGGCGGCGACCGCTCGTCTCGCTCCCCTGCCGGCGAACGGCGAGTAGCGTCACTTCTCTGGACGAAACGGCCTCGTCGGTCGCATCGCTCGCGCCGGTCGCGCCGACGGTGACGCGGCGGATCGCGTACCCGGCCCGCCTGACCAGCGCGAACGCCTCGAACTCGCGGCTGGTGCCGCGCGATCGGACCCGGATCCGCGGGGTCTCGGCCTCGAGCACCGACTTGGCGTCTCGGCGGGCGACGGCGACGGTAACGCGCCCGACGCCGCCCGCGCTCGCGGTGGTCGGACTCACCGGGAGGTCGGGTTCGGCCGCTTCCGCGTCACCGTCGGCGACCGGCGTTTCGGAACCGTCGTCGTCGGCGCTCTCGGCGTGTTCCTCGTCGATCTCCGTCCGGGCGCTCAGGACCGACCCGGTAACCGTCCGCTCGCCGGTGCTGACGGCCACCTCGTCCCCGCGGGCCAGCCCCGTCGGAACCAGCGTCGCGAGCGAGACGGCGCGCTGGCCGTCCGGAACGCGACGGGACAGGCCGCCCGACGGCGGTGCTGCGGTGATCGTCGCGCGCGCCCGTTCGTCGATCGTCACGTCGATGTCTGCCAGATCGTGGTCCGTCCGCAGGCGTTCCTCGAGGCGGACCTCGAGTTCCGAGAGCGGGATGTCGGCGGGGAGCTTCCACGAGCCGTTCTTCAGCGTCTGGCTGAGCGCGGACGACAGGGGCGGATAGCCCTCCATGTTGCGGATTTCGCCGACGGGGCGGACCGTGACCTGACCCATATTCCCGACGAGTTCGACGACGTCGGCCGAGAGCGTTCGCTGGCGGATCGAGGTGAGCGAGAGCCGGCGGGGAAGTTCGGAGCCGAGTTTGTCGCCCTGATTGTGCGCGTAGAGCGCGAGCATGAGGACGACGAGGACGGCCACCAACAGCCGCGGCGACTGCGCGATATTGGGTTCGACGAGACCCAGCAGGCCCCCCTGCACGCTGGCGATCGAGAGCGCGAGGACGACGACACCGAACCCGGGCAACGTGACGCCCGTAAAGTAGCGGACGAGAAACCCGAGCGATCCGGCGACGAAGGCGGGAACGATCCCCGTCAGGAGACCGAGGTAGAGCCCGAGCAGGACTTCGACCGGAAGCGTCATTGTCGGCGACAGGCCCGGGAGCGATAAATGAGTACCGACACGGGTGGCGCGGTACCGACTCGAGCGCAGCCCCGAGGTCGTCGAATCGGTGGACGCCGACGGCGAGGCCGCGGCCGACGCGTTCCTCGAGGCGCGATGAAACCGACCGAAGACGGTGCCGTTAACTAACGCCGCCCCGGACCGGTGGGTATGTCCGAGGCTCGATCGTGGCGCGAGCGACTCCCCGACAACTGGCGACGGATTCTCTCGACCCGGGCAGCCGTCGCACTCGCGCTGATCGTCGCCTTGCTCTCGGTCGCAACGGCGATCGTCAACATCGGTACCGACGTCGTCTCCGGTCCGCTCGCGCCGTATCTCCCCGAGGCCGTCCAGGATACGGCCGGCTTTACCGGTGCGCTGACGGGATTCCTGATGGTCGGTAGCGCACTCGCACTGCGTCGCGGACTCCGCGTCGGCTGGTGGGCGACGTTCCTCCTGCTCCCCTTGACCGCGGCACAGGGGCTCCTCCAGGCGAGCGCGTACTCGGTACCGCTGATCGTCGTCTCGCTCGTCTCGATGCCGGTCCTCCTGGTCACCCGCAAGCGGTTCACGAAACCGCTCTCGCTCGGGACAACCCAGATCGCGGCCGGTTCGGCGCTGCTGGGCGTGCAGTTGTACGGCACCATCGGCGCGTACGCGCTCCGAGAGCACTTCGAGGGCATCGAGAACCTCCTCGACGCCTTCTACTTCACGCTGATCACCTCGAGTACGGTCGGCTACGGCGACATTACGCCGGATCCGAACTCGACCGAGGGGTTGCTGTTCACGATGTCCGTCCTCGTCCTCGGCGTGGCCAGTTTCGGTATCGCCATCGGGGCGCTCGTCGGTCCGGCGATCCAATCTCGCATCACGAAGACACTCGGAAAGATGACAGACTCACAACTCGAACTCCTCGAGGACCACATCCTCGTCCTCGGCTACGGCGAACTGACGGAACCGATCGTCGACGAACTCGCGTCCAACGGGCGCGAGTTCGTCGTCGTGACGAACAACCGGGACATGGCGCCCGATCTCTCCGATCGGGGGATCGCGGTGATCACCGCCGATCCGAGCGACGAGGATCCCCTCGAGCGGGGGAAGATCGATCGCGCGAGCGCGATTCTGGTCGCCACGAACCACGACGCCGAGGACGCGCTCTCGATTCTCACCGCACGGCAACTCGCGCCCGAGACTCGCATCGTCGCCGCCGCGACCGACCGCGAGAACACCGAGAAACTCGAGCGAGCCGGCGCGGACGCGGTGATCAGTCCCTCGGTCCTGGGGGGCCACTTGCTGGTGCGATCGGCGCTGGGGAGCGACGACAGCGAACTGATCGATCGGATCATCGGCGAGAACTAGTCCTCGAAACTGGCTCCGCTCGTAGACGTACCGTTCAGAATTACTCCGGCGCGCCCTCGAGAATCTCGACCCCGCTCGAGGCTCCGATCCGTTCGGCTCCGGCCTCGAGCATGGCCATCGCCTCGTCGTAGCTGCCGACGCCGCCGCTGGCCTTGACGGGACGGTACTCGCTCATGAGTTCGACGTCTTCGATAGTCGCACCGCCCTCCGCAAAGCCGGTCGAGGTCTTCACCATCGACGCGTCGGCCGCGACGGCGGCCTCGCAGGCCCGGTGTTTCTCCTCGTCGGTCAACAGCGCGGTCTCGATGATCACTTTGACGGGGATCGGGACTGCGGCGACGAGTTCCGCCAGTTCGGCCCTGACGGCGTCGTTGTCGCCCGCCTTCAGCCGGCCGATGTTGATCACGACGTCGAGTTCGTCCGCGCCGGCCTTCCAGGCGAGGACGCCCTCCCGCCGCTTCACGTCGTGGTCGTTCTGCCCGTGGGGGAAGCCGATCACCGTCGCGAGCGTCACGTCGGGTGCGTAGTCGTTGGCCTCTTCGAGCGCGTACGGCGGGATACAGGCGTTCATGCCGTGCTCCTGGGCAGCGTCGAGGACGGTACGAACGTCGGCCATCGACGTCTCGGGGCCGAGTACGGTGTGATCGATCAACGGCGCGAGTTCACTGCGGTCCATACGGGCAGGCACTCGCCGGACCGTCAAAAACCCGCCCGATCACTTTTGGCCGCTCGAGTGCAACCGGTTGGCATGGACGACAGTCTACCCGCCGTCGACCCGGACGTCGCGGCGACCGCCGACGACATCGCCGAGATGGAGATTCGGGGGGCGGCGACCATCGCCGACGCGGCCGCCGAGGCGCTCGCGAGACAGGCCGAACGATCCGAGGCCGCGAGCCCGGACGACTTTCGGCGTCAGCTCCGCGCCGCCGCGAAGACGCTCTACGAGACTCGTCCGACCGCGGTGAGTCTGCCGAACGCGCTTCGGTACGTCCTCCGCGGGATGAGCGGCGAGACCGTCTCGGAACTGCGATCGTCGACCGTCGCCCGCGCCGAGGAGTTCCAGCAGGATCTGGCCCAGGCTCAGTCGAAACTCGGCGAGATCGGCTCGAACCGGTTGCGCGACGGTGACGTGGTGATGACCCACTGCCACTCGACGGACGCGCTGTCCTGTCTCGAGGCCGCACTCGACGACGGCAAGGAGATCGAGGCGATCGTCAAGGAGACCCGGCCGAGAAAACAGGGCCACATCACGGCCCGACAGTTACGGGAGTCGGGCGTCCCGGTGACGCTGATCGTCGACAACGCGGCCCGCCGGTACCTGGATCAGGCGGACCACGTACTCGTCGGCGCGGACAGCATCGCGGCCGACGGCAGCGTGATCAACAAGGTCGGGACCAGCGGGCTGGCGGTCAACGCCCGCGAGCGCGGCGTGCCGGTGATGGTCGCCGCCCAGACGATCAAGCTCCATCCGGACACGATGACCGGGCACACCGTCGAGATCGAGATGCGCGCCGAAAACGAAGTCGTCTCGGACGAGGAACGAGCAGATATCGGCGGCGAGCAGGACGGAGAAGGGGTCACGGTCGAGAATCCCGCCTTCGACGTCACGCCGCCGCGGTACGTCGACGCCATCGTCACCGAGCGCGGTCAGTTCCCCCCGGAGAGCATCGTCATCCTGATGCGAGAGCTGTTCGGCGAGACGACCGGCGAACCGTGGGAACCGTAGCTCGCTGTCCCGTCGTCAGTCACGCGCGCTGTCACTCGAAACCAGTTCCGTCACTGTCAGTCGCACCTGTTGCCCCACCTCGCTGGCACCCGCGCCTGTCGCCATCATTCGCCAGTCCCGGCGCCGACTCGCCGTAACTACTCGCCGATGCGCGGAAAAAATTTCACGCGAGCGAATCGTTGACAATCGGAAAGTGTTAGTCACTGGTGTGTGCCACTACCCATATGGTATTACCCGAGGGGTTCATGCTCCCGCCGTGGTACCTCCTCGTTCCGATTCTCGTGGTACTGGCGGGGGTCATCGCACTGCTGTGGGCGCTCGAACCGCCGGTGACCGATCAGACGGTGCTTGCGTTCGTCCCGTGGATGATGTTCGGCTCCGCCTTACACGTGCTTCATCGATTCGAGGCGTATCCGGACCAACTCGAGCTACTGTTCGCGACGCCGACCGTCTATCTCGTCACGGCGGTTATCGCCGGCGTCTCCTGGATCATCGGTATCTTCCTCTACGCGGGCGGCCTTCAGGCCACGATCGAGCGGTTCGTCGGCATCGCCGGGACCGCGTTCTTCACCGTCTTCACGATGATCATCCTCAACATCGGCTGGACGGAGGAAACGTTCGAACCGTTCTGGCCCGTCATCAGCGTCGTCGTCGCCGGCGTCGTCGCCGCGATCGCCTGGGTCGCGCTCAGCCTCTGGTTCACCGACGTCGCCGCGACGACGGGTGCCACCGGCGCGCTCGTCGTCTTCGGACACACCTTAGACGGCGTCTCGACGGCCATCGGTTTCGACGTCGTCGGCGCGGGCGAGGACGTGCCGCTCTCGCGACTGCTTCTCGAGGCCGGCGAGTCGCTGCCGACCGCCGAGTACATCGGCGCCGGCTGGCTGTTTATCCTCGTGAAAGTCGTCCTCGCGCTGGTGATCGTCGGCCTGTTCAGGGAGTACGTCGAGGAGCGCCCGCAGCAGGGGCGGACGGTCCTCGCACTGGTCGCCGCGATCGGACTCGGCCCGGGCGTCCACAACGTCCTGCTGTTTATCGTCACCTAGATTTTTTTCGGGGGGCACCGTCTTCCCGCTAGCATCGCATGGTCCCCACCGTACTCACCGCCGGCCACGTCAACTGGGACGTCACGTTGCGCGTCGATCGACTCCCTGAAGCCGACGGTGAGGCGACGATCCGGTCACAGCGCCAGTCCGGCGGCGGCAGCGCCGCGAACGTCGCCGCCGCCCTCACCGGCCTCGAGGTCGAGACCGGGCTGATCGGGAGCGTCGGCGACGACGACAACGGCCTGCTCGCCAGGCGCGAACTCGAGGACGCGGGCGTCTCGCTGTCGGGACTGCACGTCGTCGAGGGCGCCGACACGGCCGTCAAGTACCTGCTGGTCGACGATACGGGCGAGGTGTCGATCCTCGGCAACGACGGCGTCAACGAGGCCGTTCGGCCGTCGGATCTCGACGCCTCTCGCATCGAGTCGGTCGAGCACGTTCACCTCACGAGCCAGCACCCCGAAACCGCCGGGACCATCGCGACCATCGCCTCGGAGGCCGGCGTCACCGTCAGTTTCGACCCCGGCCGACGGGTCGGCGATCGCGACTACAGCGCGACGCTCGCGGCGGCCAACGTGCTCTTCGTCACCGACCGCGAGGCGACGGCGCTCGACGGCGACCCCGACCGCCGATCGGACGATCGGATCCTCGCCATCACGTCCGGCGACGACGGCGCGGAGGTGCGGACCCCCGACGGCACGTACACCCACCCCGGGTTCGCCATCGAGGCCACGGACACCGCCGGTGCGGGCGACGCGTTCGCGGCCGGGTTCATCGCGTCGCGACTCGAGGGATGCGGGTTCGACCGAGCAGTCGAGTACGCGAACGCCTGCGGCGCGCTCACTGCGAGTCGAGAGGGGGCGCGGAGCGCGCCGACGGCGGCCGAGGTCGAGCGGTTTCTCACGGATCGATCGTGATCGATATCCATTTATTACGGTGGTTCGCAGCCGGCCCCTTCGCAGTCGGTCGGTTCTCACCCACCGTTGTCTGACGGTAATTATATAGGCGACGCCGTTGGTCACTCGGATAGAAAGTCACGGAGACGTGACGGAGAGACATGACGGAACGAAGGATCAGCGAGTCCCATGGATGCGAGTTCAAACATCGCGTCCGGTACGAGCGAGACACGAACGAACCGCCGAGTATCGCAACTGCAACCGCACTGGCGGAGTTTCACGGTGAAGACGTTGCAGCGACCAGTACGCGGCTGTACGACTACATCGATCCCGACGCACTCGATGCCCTCTTCGCGGAGACCCACAGCGGGATCAGTCGGGCGGCGGGCACCGTCGAGTTCGCGGTCGGCGACGTGACGGTGACCGTCGAGCCGGACCAGGTGGAGGTCCGACCGTCCGACTGACGGACTGATCGACCGATCGAAGACGGCTGGACAGCACCTCGCGGTGGGTGGGACGGGGACGACGCAGATCGTCTGTCTGACGGACGCTCGGGACCCGTCCTCGAACCTTTTTTCTCGCCGCCACGGAAACGGAGGGGTATGGCAACGCAGCCACACCTGCTGGTAGACGACGGAGATCTGACCGACCGAGTTCTCATTCCGGGCGACCCCGGTCGCGTCGACCGCATCGCGAGCCACTGCGACGAGCACGAAACGATCGCCGAAAATCGCGAGTACAAGGTCGTCAACGCCACCTACGAGGGCCAGGAGCTGACGATCTGCTCGACCGGTATCGGCTGTCCGTCCGCAGCCATCGCCGTCGAGGAACTGGCGAACGTCGGCGTCGAGACGTTCATCCGCGTCGGCACGACCGGCGCGCTCCAGTCGGACGTCGAGATCGGCGACATGATCGTCGCGACCGGCGCCGCGAAGAACGAGGGTACCTCGAAACGCTACGAAGCCGTCGAGTACCCCGCCGTGCCGGACTACGACGTCCTCTCGGCGCTCGTCGACTCTGCAGAGGCCAACGATGAGGAGGTCCACGTCGGACCGATCGCCTCCGACGACGCCTACTACGCCGAGTCCGACAACGCCGTCGACGACTGGGAGGACGCCGGTCTCCTCTCGGTCGAGATGGAAGCCGCCGCCGTCTTCTCGCTGGCCCGCCGCAAGGGGCTGCGCGCCGGCGCGATCTGTACCGTCGACGGCAACCTCGTCGAGGGCACCCAGAAGGGCACCGACACCGAGGACGACGAACTCCCGGACAAGGCCAAGAACAACGTCGGTCGCGCGATCGATATCGCGCTCGAGGCCACAACTCAGCTGTAACGGTCGATCGTCGTCGCGATCCGACACTCGATTTTCATCGAAATTTTCGGTCGGAAGAGTGCGCTCGATGAAGACGTGGAACTCATCGCCGCCAGCGTGAGCAGCGCGCTCGCTCCGGACATTCCTCAAAAAACAGGGACCGATTCACGCGTCCGAGAGCTGTGCTGCGAGCGCCGTCGCCCGATCGGTCAGGTCTTCCGTCGTCGTGGACGCCGCCTGTAATTCGTCGTTGATGGCCGAAAAGAGCCGCTCGAGCGCGAGGTCCCCGCTCTCTCGCTCCCAGTCGGTCGTCTCACGAGCCTCGAGCCGACAGGTCGAACAGCGTCCGTCCTCGAGCGCGCCGAAACAGCCGTGACAGCGCTCGAGTCCGACGGGGACCGTTTCGGCTCGGTCGACGACGGTTCGGAGGGTCGACTGCAGGTCGGTCGCCGACGCCGAAAACGCCTCGACCGACGACCCGACGTCGGCGTCGAACGCCTCGACCGACGACCCGACGTCGGCGTCGAACGCCGAGTCGTCGATCGCCGCGAGGCGCTCGAGGTGTGCATCGGCGACGTCGACCGCGAGCAGGACGTCCTGACGGATCCGGCGGTACTCCGCAGCCGTGTCGGAGTCCGCGGACGGTTCGGCGTCGGTGTCGCCGTCTGCGGACGGTTCGGCGTCGCCGATCGTCGTCGGGAGCGACGTCGCGATCGACGCGAACGAGGCGGCGTCCGAGATGGCTCCACCCTGCGTGCGGGTGGTCTCGCGGACGTGCTCGAAGAGGGCGTCCCGCGACGCCGGCGGGTCGGGAGGCGAGCGGTCAGCCGAAGCCGAGGAGGACAGCGACGGGAGACAATCGGTACAGACGGTCACGAGCGTGCTCTCGTGGACCGTCCCCTCGAGCGGAACGGCACCGACGGGGTGCGTTCGGAGATCCGTCGGGTCGGCCGCGTCGCCGACCGCACCGCAGTGTCGACACGTGTGGTCGTCTCGGTCGAAGACGGCTCGCCGATCGGCCTGCCAGTCGCGGGAAGTCACGAGCGAGCGAAGACAGCGCGACGACAAAAACGCACCGGCTCTCCGAGTGCGGCGGCCGTCCGATGCCACGTCAACCACTAACCCGCTGGCCGTCGAACGCGACGTATGGCCGATTCGACCGACGAAGGTGAAGACGAGTTCGACGACGAGTTCGAACTCGAGCGCGCGTACGATCGGGACGAACTCGCCGCGGTCCTCCGGGAGTTCGCGACCGCACTGGCGGCCGACCAGCCGCTGCAGTTGACCGACGGCGATCGAACCGCCACCGTCACGATCCCGCCGCGGGTGATCGCGGAGTTCGAGGTCGAACGCGACGCCGACGCCGAACCGCCCGTCGCGGAACTGGAACTCGAACTCGAGTGGGACGACGCCGAGGACTCGAGCATTCGATTCGAGGAGCACGGCGGTGAGGCCCGCGATAGCGCGGGCGACGACGAGACGGGTGAGAGCGACGATGAAGCGATCGAGAGCGACGTGACAGCCGAGAGCGGCGACGAGGCGGAGAGCGGCGACGAATACGTCGAGTCCGAGTCGGACGGGGACGCGGTCACGGTACGGGCGGGAGAACGGAGCAGTCGAACCGGGCGATTCGAGGTCTACGAGGATCGCGCCGGCGAGTGGCGCTGGCGGCTGGTTCACTGGAACGGAAACATCGTCGCCGACAGCGGCGAGGGGTACACCTCCCGGTCGAACGCCAAACGCGCCGCACGAAGCGTCATGGACACGGCACCGGCCGCGAGCATCGAGGATCTATCGGACTGACTCGCTTACGGCCGGAGATCGTCCAGTTCGACGTCGAACTCGAGGTCCGGCGGCCGGCTCGCCCGTTCGTACTCGAGCGACGGTCTCGCACCGGCCGGAATCGCGTTGTACTCCCGGAGGAACTCGATAATGCCGCGTGCGCCGCCGAAATCGCCGCGGTAGCGGCGGAACAGTCGCGGAATGGTGGCGACGTCGCCCTCCGGGTCGTATCCGACGTTCTCCTCCAGGAACCACTCGACGGCGATATCCAGTTCCGCGTCGACGTCCCTCGGCGAGTAGACCGTGACCGGCGGGCAGTGCTCTGCGCCGTGGCTGATCGCGAAATGGAGCCGCGGGTCACACTCGGGGAGCCGGAACTGCCGTTCGAACGACGACGGGAACGGCCGGGGCAGGTAGCCGAATCCCCAGGGGTGTTTCGAACACCGAAGCATCCCGTGTTCGATATCGTTGAGACTCACCCAGACGCTGCCGATCGGAATCCGATCGCGAGAGACGAACTTCCAGCGCCGGAGCACGTTGCCCTCGAGCGACGACGGATTCGTCTCGAGGAGCAACTGCGCGTAGGCGTTGTAACAGTTGAGCCAGAAGGCGAGTTTCCCCTCGCGAGTGGCGAGCGCGCGTTTCAGGTGCGCCTGCTCGAGCGTCGCGAGGTGCTCTTGCAGCCAGTCGGTGTCACCCTCGGTCTTGACCGCGTACAGCAAATCGGCCGAGAGAGAGAGGGGATCGAGCTGGGTCGACATTCAGTGGTGTGTTAGCGTACCAGACCCTTGAAGACGTGTGACGAGTGAGTACGACAGTCCCGACGCTGGATATGTCTGGTCCAACTTTATCTGACACGTCGTGGATGTCGGTCGTGTGAACCTCAGCAAGGGGTATCTCCTGACACTGATCGTCGTCATGGCGTACCTGTCGTGGCAACTCGTAACGCCGTTCCTGCAGTACGTCCTTGGAGCCGTACTCATCGCGTTCGTCCTCTATCCGCTCCAGCGCCGACTCGAGAGACGCCTCTCCCCGACGCTCGCGGCGTTCGCGCTCGTCGTACTCGCCGTCGTCGCGTTCATCATTCCGTTCGTCCTCGTCATCGGCCTGTTCGCCGAGGACGCGATGCAGATGCTCCAGAACGCCGACGCCGAATCCCTCCGATTGGCCGACCTCGAGGCCGCGATCGAATCGCAGACCGGACAGTCCGTCGACATCGCGTCGACGGTGACGGATTCCGCCCAACAGATCGGAACGGCCGTCCTCGAGCGCTCGACCGCGTGGTTCAGCGCGTTCACCCACGCCCTCATCGGACTGGGACTGGCGCTCTTTCTCGTCTACTACCTGCTCAAAGACGGCGACGACCTGATGGCCTGGCTTCACGACATGACGCCGCTGCCTGCGGAGGTCCAGGACGACCTCTACGGCGAACTCTCTGAGGTCATGTGGGCGGTCCTGGCCGGCCACGTCCTGATCGCGATCATCCAGGGATTCATCGCCGGACTGGGGCTGTTCGCGACCGGCATTCCGAACGCCGCGTTCTGGACGTTCGTCATGATAATCCTCGCGCTCATCCCCCTGATCGGCGCGTTCCTCGTCTGGGGCCCCGCCGTCGGCTACCTGCTGCTGACCGGCGAACCGGTCCTCGCAGTCGCGCTGGCGGCCTACAGCGCCGTCATCGTCGGCATCTCGGACGATTACCTGCGACCCATCGTCGTCGACCGCTACGCCAAACTCAACCCCGCGGTCATCATCCTCGGCGTCCTCGGTGGCGTCTACGCGTTCGGCGTCATGGGCCTGTTCTTCGGGCCCGTCATCCTCGGGGCGTTTCTCACGACGGTCGACGTCATCGACGACAACTACGACCGACTCGAGGGCGAGTCCGGGACGACCGAGACGTAGCCGTCGGACGGTGTGAGCCGAACGAGCCGTGGAACGAGCCCGTAGCAGCTAGTTACCGAACGGGACCGTCGGTCATCGACCGACGGCCGACGGAGACTCCGCACTCGAGTCCGTCCGAAATCGTCTCGGCACTCCCCGGCGACGGATCGACCGCTCGAGCGAGAACCGGAGCAGGCGGTGGATCCCGTTCGACGGCGATCGAGAGCGCGTCGCCACCGCACTCCTCGCGACCGTCACGAAACGGACGCCGGAAGAGGGGGCGTCCGTCCTCGATGCGGACCGCGAAACCGGGTACGACAGGCGGTAACCGGGACGATGGGGCGGCCCGAACCCGGCCGCGAGTCGTCACGTGTCGATCTCCCGAGAACTATAAGTTCTCGTAGGAACGGATACTCGGTATGTCAGTCCCCGACGCTGCGACGACCGCGGAAGCCGTCGTCGACGAGATCCTCTCCGCGGTCGTCGCCGACCGAACCGTCCTCGAGGAAGTCACCGCCGGATTGCTCGCCCGCGGCCACGTGTTGCTCGAGGACGTCCCCGGAACGGGGAAGACGCTGACGGCCCGCTCGTTCGCCACTGCACTCGGCCTCGAGTTCTCCCGCATTCAGTTTACGCCCGATCTCATGCCCGCGGACGTCACCGGATCGTACGTGTTCGAGGAGGACACGGGCGAGTTTCGCTTTACTCCCGGGCCCGTGTTCGCGAACGTCGTACTGGCCGACGAGATCAACCGCGCGCCGCCGAAGACCCAGTCCGCGCTGCTGGAAGCGATGGAAGAGGGGCAGGTAACCGTCGACGGCGAGACGCACGACCTCCCCGACCCGTTCGTCGTCATCGCGACGCAGAACCCCGTCGAGCAGGAGGGGACGTTCGAACTGCCGGAGGCCCAGCGCGACCGATTCATGGTGAAGACCTCGCTCGGCTACCCCGACGCGGACGGAACGCGCGAACTGATCGACCGGCGCGCGGACCGCGACCGCCCGGATCCGACCGTCGAACCGATCGTCGACCGCGAGGCGGTCCTCGAACTGCAACGCGTCCCCGAATCGATCACCGTCGACGGCCCGGTCCGCGACTACATCGGCGAAGTCTGTCGGGCCACGCGTCGGGACGGTCGCGTCGATGTCGGCGTCTCGCCGCGGGGCGTCCAGCGGCTGTTCGAAGTGAGTCGGGCGGCGGCCGTCCTCGACGGCCGGGATTACGTGGTTCCCGACGACGTCAACCGCATCGCCGGCCCCGCGCTCGCTCATCGACTCGTCTTGCATCCCGAAGCGAGCGTTCAGGGAACCGCTCGACGTGCAGTTATCGAGTCCGTACTGGACGACGTCGACGTTCCGTCGATGGAGCCGCCCTCACCGGAGCAGTAACCGCGCGCTGACGGCAATCGTCACGACGGCAGTGAGGACCCCCGCCGTCGCCGGCACCGACAGCGTCGGAGAAGCGACCGTCGCCAGCCACAACCCGCCTGCGGCGACGGGAACGGCGACCGCTGCGACGCCGCCGCTCCAGCCGATCCGGGCGAGCTGTGGCCGGCGCGACGCGCCCGCCGAACCGATTTCTCGCGCGAGAACCCGCCCGTAACGGCCGACGTCGTACGCGAACAGCCCCGCCGCGAGTGCGACGAGCGACGGCACGGCCGTCCGGACTGCCTCGACCCCCGTGGCGGCCGAATCGGTACTCACGGCGATAGCGACGACGCCGACTGCGAGCCCGGCGGCGATCGTGCTCGCGGGATTGGGGATGCCAACCGTCTCTATCGCTTCGGCGTACCACCACAGCACGAACCATCCGCCCCCGAGAACGACCGCCGTCGCCCCGAACAGCATCGCGGCGTCGCTCGAGCCGATCGGACCGGCGCGAGTACCGATACCCGCTGCCACAGCGGACGCTCCGACCCCGAACGCGGATCCGCCGACGACCGCGACGATGGCGTTGCCTCGCTCGTCCGTTCGGTACCACGAGTTCCGGGCGATACCGCCCAGAACGGTGAACGCAGCCCCCGAAACGACCACCGCGGTAATCAGTCCGCGAACGACGGTGCTGCCGGCGATCCCCTCGAGGAGCGACTGGAGCGGTGGCACGAACACGGCGATCAGTGCCGTCAGTACGAGCACGACGAGCAGCAGGATCACGCCGATCCCGAGCCGCCAGAGCAGCAGTTTTCGCAGCGCAACGTGTGCGTCCCGACGTCGCGGTTCGGTGAACGCGGCCGAGGGGACGACGAGCAGGCTACCGGCCAGGAGGAGGCCGGCGACGACGATCCAGCCGAGCAGGCCGGCGATACCGTGGCCGGTGGCCCACAGCACCGCCTCGAGCATCGGCTGGAGACCGCCGACCGTCGCGGTCCAGAACGCGAGCACGGTGGCGATACAGGCGGCGATCCCAGCGAACAGCGCGCCCGTTCCCGCACGCAGCAACGCGGACTGCGTCGGCCACGCCGCGTCGATGTACCCGAGGGCGACGCCGACGACCGTTCCCGCGAGTAACAGGGCGATACCGAGGGCCCCGGTTCCGCTCCCGAAGGCGGCGACCACCCCGAGGACGACCGCCGGTAGTACCGCCGACGCGACCGTCACGCGCCAGAGCGAGCCTGCAAACCCGCGTATCGTCGCCGCGAGCGCGAGTCCGGCCGCGATACCGGCGGCCGCCATCGGATCGTGCACGGTCAACGCGAGCGTGCCGACGACTGCGGCGAGCACGATCGCTCGGGCCGTCGTCGACGGGAGCCGCTCGTCGACGCTCATCGATCACCCGCCTCCCCGATGGCATCGTGCAACACCAGCCCGAGCGGTCGCTCGAGTTGCCAGTCGACGACGCGAGCGCCGGTCGCCCGAACGCGGGCGAGCCGATTCCGTCGATCGAGCGCTTCCAGTCGCGTCGCGACGTCGTCGCTACCGGTGACGTCGGGCGAGATCACGCGGACGGCGTAGCCGCGCGCCCGGAGCGCCTCGACGAGTTCGGCCGGCGTATCGTCGACGAACGAGGAAAACAGGTACACCTGGGCCTCGCCGGGGAGTAGCTGGGGGAGGGTCTTGAGCGGGTCCCCCTGTCGCGTTCGGGCGCTGGTCGTGCCGACGGAGTCGGCTCCCCACGTCGCACGCAGCAGGTCCACCGCGCGCCGTCGCGTCGTCGGATCGGCCCCCGGTGAAACGGTCGATAGCTGGCGGTCGTGAACGCCGACGACGCCGGTCGGATGGCCCCCCGCCACGAGCGTCTCGAGGGTTCGCTCGGCGGCGGTGCCCGAGAGTTCGATCGCCGGAAGCTGTCCGGTCGTCGCCGCGCGAAACTGGCTGGATCGGGCGTCGACGACGCAGACGATCCGGGTCGCCCGCTCGGCCCGGTACTCGACGGTCGCCAGCTCCCGCGTGCCGGCGTACCGACGCCAGTCGATCGCGCCGACCGGGTCGCCCGACTGGTACTCCCGGACGGCGTAGAACTCGACGCCGCTGCCGCCCTCGTCGGTCGGCACCTCGCCGGCGTAATCGTTCGTCCCGCCGCCGAGGGGCACCGTCTCGACCGGCGGGGAACAGCGAACCGTCTCGTCACCGGCCACGCTCGCCGTCCACGTCTCCGCTACCGTCCCCGTGAGATCGCGGGTCCGGATCGTCGCGTCGCCGAACGCGTGCTCGCCGCGGCACAGTTCGACCGCGTACTCGACGGTCGCCTCCGCGCCCGGCTCGAGGGTAACACACGTCCGGGGCGATCCCGAGACGACCGGCAGCGCCTCCGGAACGCCGTCGACGACGCGCAGATCGACGATCGGCTCCGAGCCGACGTTCCGGGCGGTCGTTCGCACCGTGACGGTGTCGCCGGGGTCGCCGGAGTCGCCGTCCGGTCCGGTGTCGAAACCGCCCGACTCGCCGTCGGCACCGTCGTCGACGGCGAGTTCACGCTGGAGGCGCACCGTCGCGTCCTGCCGGGTCCCCCGCGGCGACGACGTACCACAGGGGCACCGTGGCAGCGGCGACGAGCAGCTGGCTGCCGACGACGATACCGATTCCCGCGAGCGATAACGCGGCGACGAGTCCCCACTCGCCGCGGTCGAGCCGGTCGATTTCGCGCTCGCTCATGGATCCGCCTCCTGCCGGTCGGCCGCACGCGTTCCGGTCTCGATCGCGTCGATCGCCTCGAGCGTGCGCCGCACACGACGGTGATGGGCCGCGCCGGGATCGACCGCGCCGCGCAGTCGCTCGGGGATCGGCTGGCCCAGATCGTCCGCGAGAAACGCCGCGGCGACCGGATCGTCGGTCCACGTCCCCGAGCGGACGGCCTCGCGGGCCGCCTCGGGCTCGAGTCCGCGTCCGGTGCTGACGACGCGAACCGCACCCTCGACGAGGCGCTCGTGGACCGCCGCGGTCCCGTCGTTCGTCCGACACCGATACCAGCCGCGGGCCGCGGTGTCGAGTCGCCATCCCGTCTCGCGACCGACCTGCCGCTCGGTACGGGTCGTGGCGGCTTCGGGCGGCGGGCCCTCGACCATCGTCGGGACGGTCGACTGGGCGCTCCCCCACGCCCACCGGAGCGCGGCGATCACGATCGCGACGCCGATCGCCGGAAGCAGGACCGCGAGCGGGTACAACAGATCGGTGAGCGCCCCACCGAACGGGACGAATCCGCCGAGCAGCACCGTTCCGGCCGCCAGCGTGACGCCGCCCGCGACCAGCGCGACGGCGACGCGCTCGGGATCGGCCGAGGCGATCCGATCGGTCAGGTCGCGCCACGATCCGGTGATCGATCGGCGACGCCCGCTCATTCCGATCCCCCCTCGTCCTCGTCCGAATCGACCTCGTGGTCGATCAAGTCGTCCGCCGCGGCCCGTGCCGCTTCGACGCGGTCCGGCGACGGTTCGCGATCGCCGTACTCGACGTCGCGGAAGATCGCGACGAGTCGGGTCACGCTCGCGGCCGGGAACCCTGCGGCGAGCGCGTCGCGGGCTACCTGTCCCGGCGTCCGCGTCTCCCGCCCCTCGACGTCCAGTCGATCGAGGAACGCGTGCCACGCCGTTCGGACCTCCGCGCGCGGGCCGCGCGGTGCGAGCGACTCGTCCGCCAGTTGCGGACGGTTACGATCGGCCGCGGAATCGTCCGCGTCCTCGCGCTCGTCGTCGGACCCGAATCGGTCACGGAACAGCGACCCGACGAAGTTCTCCGATCGGTTCGGCCCGCGGAGGAGCGAGCCGAGCGACGGCAGCGTCCCGAACGCGGTGCCGAGCGACGAGAATGCAGTGCCGAATGAGCGAAGCCCGCTGCCGATGCCGAGACGTGGAATCGAGACCGACGGCATCGGTATCGACGATATCGACGGCAGTCGGGATTGGCTGAACGGGTTCGCGCGCCGTCCCAGTACATCCGAGAGCCCCGCGAGCATATTCGCGAGTCCGACGAAGATCCCGGTCGGGATGCGATTGCGACGGTGCTCGCGGGTGGCGGCGAAGCGCAGGTACGTCACTGCCCCGCCGATGAGAAATCCGGGCCCGAACACGACCAGCGCCGTCAACCGGAGGTAGAGGTTCTCGACGGTCGCCGTCGCGGTCTCCTCGCCGACCTCGACGGTGACCGTCGCCGCGTCGTCGATCGGCAGCCACACTCGCGTCTGGCCGCTGTCGTCGGTCGTCGTCGTCCCGCCGCTCTCGAGTGACACCGTCGCGTCCGGGACGGCGGTCCCGTCGGCCGACACCTGAACGGGTGCGGGGGAGCCCGGAAACAGCAGCGGGGAGGTGAATCCGATCTCCGGTTCGGCGACGTCGACGGTGCGTTCGCCCTCGACGGGGCCCCGTTCGACGCGGAGGTCGACTGGACGGGCCGCGTCGGGAAGCGGGACCGTCGCCGCACCGTCCTCGTCGGTGGTCGCGACGGATTCGCCGTCGAGGAAGACCGTCGCGTCGGGGACGGGCGTCGAACCGACCGCGACGGCCACCTCGAGGTCGCGAGCCGGTACGGTCCCGTCGTCGGGCTCGATCGTCGCCGCCGTCTCGACGTCGACCGTCCGCGACCGGTTCGTGTCGGGGACCGTTACGTTCATCTCCTCCGCGTAGGGGACGACGACGCTGATCGAGCCGAAGTCCGTCTCCCCGACCGATTCGCCGTTCACTTCGACGGATTTCTCGTTGAAGGGGCCGGTAGCGTCGAGCGAGACCGTGACGTCGTTCCCCGGTTCGAGATCGCCCTCGATCTCGATATCGTGCGAGCGGTCGTCGGTACCGCTATCGTCGTCTCGATCGGCGTCAGTATCGGTTACGTCCTCGACCGGGTTCGACGAGGACGCGACCGACTCCCAGTCGCCGGCGGATGTCCCGCCGTCCCCCGTCCCCGGCGACTCGAGTCGGGGATCGGCCGCGGGCAGCGCGCTGGCGACGACGAGCAGACAGCACATGCAGCCGAGGGCGAACAGCAGTCGACGCGTTCCGGTCACGATACGCCCTCCAGTTCGGTCGCGATGGCGGAGAGTCGCCGCACCCGTTCCGCCACCGGCGGATGCGTGTCGGCCGAGTCGATTGACCCACGGAAAGCGGGCGTGCTCCCCTCGAGCCACGCGGCGATCCGTTCGCGGCGCTGCTCGGACGCGGTCGGTCGCCGAATCGTGGGCAGCGAGGCGGTGTTGCGGCCCGTGACGAGTTCCGACGGGACGATACACAGGGCGCGGATCCTGGCCCGCCGAAGGTCCGTCGCCGGGGTCTCCGTCGTTTCGGCGAGCGTCAGCAGCGCGGTTGCGAGCGCCAGCGGTGCGCCCGTGAGTCGGGCCGCCGCGTCGTCGGCTGCGAACTCTCGCGTCTGCGAGAGCGTCCGGGTCGCCCAGTCGGCGACGATCGGAAACAGCCAGATCACGGGTGCGACGAGGACGTACGTCAGCACGACCAGCGGGAGAAACCACTGCAGCGCGACCCGACCCTGGTCCGACAGCGCGTCTCGATCGTAAACCGCTCGCCGTGCGAGCCGCGCGGCGTGATACGTTCGGTCGGCGATCTCCAGAAACAGCGTCGTGATCGTCATCAGCGTCACGTCGCGGTTGGCGATGTGGGCGATCTCGTGGGCGAGAACTGCCTCCAGTTCGTCGGCATCCAGTCGGTCGATCAGGCCCGTCGTGACGACGATCGTCGCGTCGGTCAGCCGACCGATCGTGTAGCAACTCGCCGCCTCGTCGTCGACGACGCGAACGTCCGGTTCGGGGACGTCGACGGTCATCGCCAGTCGTCGCACCGTCCGCGCGACCGCGTGCGATTCGTCACCGTCGGCGCCGCTCGTGCCCGAGAGCACGCGCCGATAGCCGTAATACG
This sequence comes from Natronorubrum halobium, assembly GCF_051351675.1. Taxonomy (NCBI): domain Archaea; kingdom Methanobacteriati; phylum Methanobacteriota; class Halobacteria; order Halobacteriales; family Natrialbaceae; genus Natronorubrum; species Natronorubrum halobium. Next base: position 1,603,917 of record NZ_CP195595.1, on the reverse strand, counting down.
CCTGCGCCGCCAGAAACCCGGCGACCAGCACCAGAGACGTCGACCACGAGACGGGCAGTCGGACGAGGTCGACGCTGACGGTCCCGTGCTGGAGCAACACGATGGCTCCACCGACGACGCTGGGCAGCAACACGCCGTAGGCCCACAGGAGCGCGAACACGAACAGGGCGTTCATCCCGACGAACACCCCGAGGACGGCACAGATCCGCAACCGGAGACTCATGGAGGGGTATTGACGTATGCTCCCGAGTCCGCAACCAAAAATTTTCCGTGTGGTATCACGTTGCTCCGTTACGCATCCGTGAGGGGACGCGGCCCGCTACCGTGGCGACGAGTCACCCGATATCCGCGTTCCGCGCGAAGACTACAGCGTTCAAGGACGACGAGGTCGTACCTCGATCATGCGCGTCCGGACCTACATCTACGATTCCGACACCCCCGTCGACTACGTCGAAGCCGTCCTCGAGCGCCTGGAGCGTCGCGACGAATCGATCGAGTTCCAGGACGTCGCCGCGGCGGCCGACCGCGACGACGCGGTTCGGGAGGCCACGTTCGCGATCCGCGAGTCCGTCCGGATCGGGAGGGGGCCCGACGGGATCTACGACGACGAGGGAAATCCCGACTTCTCCGCCGGCGTCCTCATCACGCAAGCGCCGACGGGTCGGCGAGCTATTCACGTCGGACGGGAGGCGCTCGAGGCGCTCGACGACGAAGAACGATAGGCCTCCGGGGGATGCCCTCGTTCGGTACGGCCGGTCGGTCGCATCACTCGAGCGCCGCGTCGACGAGTTCGATCGGCGTCGGCGGTTCCTCGGTCGCGCCGGGCCGGTTCTCGAGTTGGGTCCGACAGGACGCGCCGGGGGCGACGACGCGCTCGCCGTCGCTCTCGTCGACCTGCTCGTACAGGATCGAGGCGATGGCGTCGCTCATCGAGGCGTGTTCGGACTCGTACCCGAAACTGCCGGCCATGCCGCAGCAGCCCGAGTCGAGCGGCTCGACGGCGTAGCCCGCCCGCCGCAGGACGCCAACCGCGTGGTGGTCCTTTCGCGTCGCCTTCTGGTGGCAGTGGCCGTGGTAGGTGAGCGCCTCCCCCGCGGCGTCGGCGTCGAAGGCGATCTCCTCGTCCAGTCGGAAGGCGTCGACGTACTCGCAGACGCCGTAGGTCGCGTCGGCGACCTGCACCACGCGCTCGTCGGTGAGCAGGTCGCCGTAATCCAGCTGGAACATGACCGCGTCCGAGGGCTCGATGACGACGACGTCCCAGCCGTCCTCGACGAGCGGTGAGAGTTTCGAGACGTTCTCGTGGGCCGTCTCCCGGGCCTTCTCGAGGAACCCCTTCGAGTACGCCGGACGACCCGTATCGCCGAGGTCGTCGGGAACCGTGACGTGGACGTTCGCGGCCTCGAGGACGCGAACGGCGGCCTTTCCGGCCGCGGGGTGGTTGTAGTTGGTGTAGGTGTCGGGATACAGGACGACCTTGCGGTCGGCCTCCCGCTCGTTAACCTGCGCGCCGCCGCGGTGTTCGAACCAGTCCCGGAACGTGTTCGCGTGGAACGTCGGGAGCGAGCGACTCGAGTCGATCCCCACCGTCGCCTCGAGAAGTTGGCGTGCGCCGGGGAGCTTCGACGCGGTGTTCGAGAGCGGTGCGAGACGCGAGCCCCACGCCGAGAGGGTCGCGACGTTCGCGAAGAGCCGATCCCGGAGCGTCGAGCCGTTGCGCTGGTGGTACTCGTGGGTCACTTCGGCCTTGAGTTTCGCCATGTCGACCTCGCTCGGACAGTCGATGGCGCAGCCCTTGCAGCCGATACAGAGCCCCATCACCTCCTCGACGAACTCGTCGGAAAAGGCCTCTCCGGGCTCGAGGTCGCCGCTCATCGCCTGCCGGAGTCCGTTCGCCCGCCCGCGGGTGCTGGTAATCTCCTCGCGGCTCGCGCGGAAGGTCGGACACATCACGCCGCCCGTCGTCTCCTGTTCGCCGCGACAGCCGCCACAGCCGTGACAGAGTTCGACCATCCCCTGCATCCCGTTGTCGTTGGACCAGACGAGTTCGGGCTCGAAGCCGGTCTCGAACTCGTAGTCGGGATCGAACCGCAGGTGCTCGCGCAGGTCTGTCGGGTCGTCCTCCCGGAAGACGACCTGTCCCGGGTTGAGGAGCCAGTCGGGGTCGAAGGCCGTCTTCAGGTCCTGGAAGCTCCGCCAGAGTTCGTCGCCGTAGAGCTTGCGGTTCCACTGGGTCCGGGCGCGACCGTCGCCGTGTTCGCCCGAGACGCTCCCGCCGAGTTCGACCACGAGGTCCGTGACGTCGTCCGCGATGCCGTGGAGTTGGTCGATTCCGATCTCGGTCTTCGTGTTCACCAGCGGCCGGATGTGGAGCACGCCGGGCCCCGCGTGCGCGTAGAACGCGGCGTAGGTGTCGTGGTCCTCGAGGATCGACTCGAAGCCCTCGACGAACTCCGGCAACTGGGCGGGCGGAATCGCGGTATCCTCGATGAACGAGATGTGCTTCTCGTCGGTGGTCCGCGAGAGCAGGATCGGGAGTCCGGACTTGCGGAGCTTCCACAGCTGTGCCCGTTCCTCCTTCTCGTAGGCCTCGAGCGCCTCGATAGCGAGCGTCTCGGCCTCAGTTTCGGGTGCGCTCGCGGACGGCTCCCCGGCCGGCGTCGCCGACGGGAGACGGTCGGCGAGCAGCCCCGCGACCTGCTCTTTCCCGTGGTCGGCGTCCTCGGCGTAGAACTCGACCAGCAGGACGGCGTTCGTTCCGTCGGGGAGAATCTCGGTGACCGGCCCGAACTCCGCCGTGTCGCGGGCCAGATCGATCAGCACGTCGTCCAGGACCTCGACCGCGGCGGGGTCGTGGGCGAGAATCGGCTCGACGTCCCGCATCGCGTCGTGGAGTTCCGGATAGCACAGCAGGGTGACGGCTTTCGTCTCGGGGACGGACTCGAGCGAGACCGTGGCCTCCGTGACGATGGCGAGCGTCCCCTCGCTGCCGGCCAGCAGGCGCGCGAGATTGACGGTGCCGGGTTCGCCGGTGTCTTCGCCGCCCGGCATGGTACTCCCGCGAGCCTCCGCGACGAGTCGGTCGAGGTTGTACCCCGAGACGTTGCGTTTGAGGTCGGGGTAGGCCTCCTCGATCAGGTCGCCCTCCTCCTCGAGGATGCGCTCGACTTCGGCGTAGATCCGGCCCTCGAGGTCGCCGTCCGGATCGGCGCGTTCCGAAATCTCCTCGAGCGTGACCTCGCCGAACGTGGTCACGGTGCCGTCGGAGAGGACGGCTTCCACCTCCTCGATGTAGGCGTCGGTCTTGCCGTATTTCAGCGAATGCGAGCCCGTCGAGTTGTTGCCGATGGCGCCGCCGATAGCGCTCTTGTCGCCCCACGCGGGGTCGGGCGCGAACTTCAGGTCGTGGGGCGCGAGGGCCTCGTTTAGCGTCCCGAGGATCGTCCCGGGCTGGACCGTCGCCGTCCGGGCGTCAGGATCGATCTCGAGGATCTCGTTCATGTGACGCGAAAAGTCCAGCACGACGGCGCGGTTGACCGTCTGCCCGGCGAGACTCGTTCCCCCGCCCCGCGGGAGCACCGGAATCTCGCGCGCCGCGCAGTACTCGACGATGCCGGTGACGTCGGTCGTCGACTGGGGGAACGCGACCGCGATCGGCGTCATCTCGTACGCGCTCGCGTCGGTCGCGTAGAGCTCGCGGGAGTAGGAGTCGGCACGGACCTCGCAGTCGACGAGGGTCTCGAGGTCGTCGACCAGCGCCGGACGATCGACCTCGTCGCTCCGGTAATCGTAGTTCGCGCGTCGGTCGGCGGCCGGATCGGCGCTCGGCTCCAGTGACATACCGCGTACTAACGCACAGGCGGCTAAAAGCGTCAGCATTGGCGAACGCAGGGATGTCATCTCCAGTGACACGTAGCGATTGCAGACGGGGTATCCGGACCCACGGCTCCGAGGTCGCCGTCGACCGACCACGTCGTGACGGTTGGAGACGTGCTCGAGCGCGAGAGCACTCGCTCGCTCGACACGACGCTGCACGACGGGACCGCTACCAAGGACCGCTGAGCGTCGACCGTCGATTTCCGCAGAAATTCGCGCGTCGCTCGAGCGCAGTGTGTTCGTCGCTCGAGGAACGAACAACGGGGAACGCCGGCGCCCTCGAGCGACGAGTTGGCTGGCCGATCGACGGGGATCTCGAGCCGTCGATCGCCCGTTGGGAGTGTTCAATCTGGTGGTGACCGAGTGGAAACGGCCCCGTCGTTTTCCCACGAACGCCCCCGGGGCCACCGTCCGGGTATCGGACGGCAATAACACGTATGGACGAGAATTACACAAGCAACTCGCCTAACTGGTTGGGGTAGTTTTGTCAATAGGCGGGGGAGAAAATGGCAGATTAGATACTATATGTGAGGGTAACCGCGATAATGAAAGAATTTATTTATACTAATATAGTTAATATTTAATACACAGACCAATATATCTTACCTCGAGAAATAACGATCTTAGACCTAATATTTCAGCTTCTAATGCGTTCTAACGGCACTCAATCGAAAGAGAGTTAAACCAATAGTCAAGCACCCATAGATCGACTATTCCGCATATTTATCGGATCTGCCCAGAATATTAAGACAGAATCGATCCCTACCTATCGCTCTATCTATATCAATATACATTTTATACCATTCATGTCTATCATTTATTAAATTAGTACTGGGTAAGCTATTTAATTAAATTGGATGGGAAAGTATCCATCGAAATTTGTACAATCTTAATTTTATATTTTGATAATTTATATTTTTTCTAAATACCCCTTTGATTTCTTGAACTGGGCGAGAACGCGCGGAGGGGACAAGTCAGAAGCAATGATTACAGTACGATGACGATAGCCACTCATAGCCTGCAGACAGCCACAAGTCGATTACTTTCCACTCAGGCTGTCAATAGTGGACGGTCAGTTACACGCCAAGCGGGATGAATCCTCGACAAACCGAGCGGGAGATCAAGATTAGAATACAGCGGGGAATCTGGTGAAGCGAGCGGTATAAACACGAGCGAGAAGCGACATGAGAATCTCGAACTACGCGACGACCGTTCTCGAGGGAGGGATCATAGATGGATAGCAACTTGATCTTGTACGCATCCAGCATCGACATCCCGTACTGGATGGCAGACTGGTGGTAGTGAGTAGATTTATTCATAAAACACATCAATACGAAGGTTTGTTATGTATCTGCCTACGATTCGCGCTCGTTTGGTAAAACGGGGATCAATCCCCCAGAACTTTCCGTGTTTTTCACCATATCTCCGTACTGAAGAGCGAGGGGGCCAGTTTTCCAGTATTCTCCTGAAGAGGATTCATCCGCTTTGATCCACCCCTCCTGCTCTAACTGCTTGAGAGCATTCCTGAGTTTCTCTCCCTTCACATCATGCTCAAGTTCTGATTCGATATCGTTCATCGAGAAACGGATTTCAGAGATTGAATTCTTGATTATGACACTACTGATTTGGGCAGAGATATCGTGTACCATATGTTCATGTACACGTCTTCAATTTATAATCTTACGGCGTACTGGATTTCGCCACCTTCCTCTAGCAGTCCTAAAGAACACGCCATCGACGTGCCTTAGACGGCCGAATCGTGTCCAGTCATCTCGAAGAACACGTTGATCGAGAAGTCCAGCATTGGTAATCAGGTCGTCTATATCTAGAATCCGTCAATTGTGGATGTAGATCCCAGTAGAAAATTATATTCACTGTATTGAAATCCCATCCCAATTATCTTTTGCCAATTTCTCGTCCATTCCAACATTGAAATCACAGGCTTCAGTTGCGATATCCGTAATCAAAAAGTGGTTCACGGGCTTCCGGATATAGGGGTAATATTATTTACACGGCAGTTTCCGCGGGTTCCACCTGAAACTACCGGTACAGTGGTAGTCAGCAGTCTATCTCTAATATGTTAGTGAGGGCGGCGAGGCGCTGTTTCGTTACGTGTGAAAAGTGAGGCTGTACGGTTTCGTGTGCTCTATACCAAAAATCGACCGCCTCAGTGGATGTAGCGACTGGATCAATTTAAGCTTTGTGGAACGAGAGCGGACACCGCGTCGGCTGATAGAGCTCGGTATTCGACTCTACCCCGCTGGACTCTCTCTCTTTCGAATACTATTCGAGAATTAGATAATTTCGGTGTCGAGCGCAGTCGTAAGGCAGTCCGCGATTTGATTCACAAATGTTATCTACAGCCGGTAGTTGACGAGGAACTGAATTACGTCGCGCTCGACGAGACGGTGATTCAACTTGATGAACATCGCTATTGGCTGTACACTGCTGCCAATCCAGAAACGAACAATATACTCCATATACAGCTGTATTTGACGACTACGACCGCGTTGACAGAACGGTTCCTGCAGGAACTCACTGAGAAACATGACTTCGACGGTGCCGTATTTCTCGCCGATGGAGCAAAACATCTCTGGACTGCACTCCGCCGGTCTGGGCTCCGATTTCGATACGAAAAACAGGGGAATCGGAACAGTATTGAACATGTTTTTAGAGTGATAAAATATTGTACCTCTTCGTTCTCAAACTGTTTTAGCAATGCACAACCGTCAACAGCAGAATCGTGGCTCCAAGCCTCCGTCGTCTGGCACAATGCTACAAACTAAACACGACCGGTGGCGAAGGGGTTATATAGGAATGTAAGTGTGTGGTATGATATGGCATTCAACACGCCAGCGTTTGCTCACGAATTTAAACCAGGTGAAATACACTATGGCCGAGAGTGCATCGAGCAGATCGAAAATGTGTTAGCAGAGCGTGATCTCGAGAACGCGCTCGTAGTTTGTGGTCGTACCGTTGGTCAAACCGAGAACCTAATGCAACCGCTCCGGCACGGTCTCGGTGAAAAATGTGTAGAGATTTTTGACGAAACCACTCCAAAGAAGGAACTCACAACGGTATTCGACGGTATCGAACGGGTTCGTGAAACTGACGCCGACGCAGTCGTTGGAGTAGGCGGTGGAAGTAGCCTCGACGTGGCTAGGGGAATCGGCGCATTTGCGAACACCAATCGATCGCTCGAGGAGGTCCGTGCCGAAGTCATCGAAAGAGGCGAACTGAACCTCCCGAACGACGATTTTCTCCCGGTATTCAACGTACCGACGACGATGGCAGGTGCGGACCTTTCGGTCGCAGCAGGACTCGTCGTATCGACAGACGACGGTCCGATCGAAGCGATTCCTGTCGACGATCGACTGATGGCAACGGGACTGTTCTACGACCCGAACCTGTTCGAGACGACTCCAACGGATGTTTTGGCGGGTTCCGCTATCAACGGATTCGACAAGGGAATCGAGGCGATCTACTCGCGGTTCGCCAATCCCTTGACGGACGCCACAGCCATCCGGGGACTCCAGTATCTCCGGTCGGCCCTTCCACAACTCCGAACTGCTTCGGACCCGACAGTGATGGAACGGGCCGTGATGGGAACAATTCTCGTCCAGTACGGGGTGTCGATGCCGGACGCGTACAAGATCAACATCGTCCACGCATTCGGGCACGCGCTTCGTAATCAATTCGGCATCCAGCAAGGTGTCGCCCATTCCGTCATCGTTCCTCACGCACTCGGACTCATCTTCGCTGAAGGGTGTGGCAGACCGCAGGTGCTCGCCGAAGGACTCGTCACCGGTACGGAGGAAACCGACACCACCGAGGAGGCGGTCATCAAGGCCGTTGACATCGTGCGAGATGGTCTTGGATTACCTACACGCCTTCGGGACCTTGAGAATACATCTAGGGATGAGATTCGGGAGGTTGCAGAGCACACCGCAAATGACGCCTTCTTAGATCTCGGGCCATCGGACTTCGATCCGTCTATCGACGAAATCGAGCAGACACTCCACGCCTCTTGGTGACGCACGACACAACCTTCTATACTGTCGGCCGTTACGGTACGATCGATGAGCGAGCAACGCGTGTTCGAAGACTTCGAGACCGGAGAGCAGTACGAAACCGACGGGCGAACCGTAACCGACTCCGATATCCGACTGTTCGTAGGTGCGTCGGGGTCGACGGATCCGATCCACATCGACCGAGCGTACGCCACCGATCACCCCCTGGTTGAGGACGTCGTCTTGCAGGGAACGCTACTTCTCGGTATCGCCGATGGGTTTCTCGTCGATGCGGTCGCGAGCGACGCCGCGCTTGCAATGAACTACGGGCACGACGACGTCCGCTACCTCGAGGCGGTTTCTCCGGGTGAGACCGTTCACGGAGAGATAGAGATCACTGCGACGGAGCGGCGAAACGAGGAATGGGGGCTCGTGACAGCGCGGGTCGAGTTGGTGAACGAGGAGGGAGCAGTAGCTGTCGTCGATGTTCACAACCTGCTCGTCGCGACTACTGACAACGGCGCGCTCTGACGGCGCTTTTCGCGACACCGAGACGATATTGCCATCGTTCACCGACGGTCATCCGTCGGTTGTGGTATGCTCACCTGGCTGCAATCCCGCCGTCAGCGACATGGACCTCTCCCGTGACATACCTAGCGGCGTCGCTTGCGAGATAGACCGCACTCGTGGCGATCTCCTCAGGTTCGGCAAAGCGGTCCTGAGGGATCGTATCGAGGATGTCTTGTCGGATCCCCTCGCTCTCGCGGACACCCTTGGTGAACTCGGTTTTCACGTATCCCGGTGCGAGCGCATTCACGCGGATTCGCGGCGCCCAGTCGACAGCGAGCGCCTTTGTGAGCCCAACCATAGCGTGTTTAGAGGTCGTATACGGAGCCTGATACGGGAGTGCAACGACGCCACCGACGCTGGCAACGTTCACGAGCGCACCGGTCCCGTTGACCCGTCGGCCAAACTCGCGTGCACAGTGGAACGCCCCGGTAACGTTGACGTTCAGAATCTGATTCCATGTCTCCATATCCAGATCCCGTGGGTTCCCAAAAAACGGATTGGTACCGGCGTTGTTCACGAGCACGTCGACCGATCCCAGCGATGCTTCAACCTCGTCGAACATCGCCTCAACAGCCGCGACGTTAGTCACATCGAGTGGACGCGGGTGAGCAGTACCACCGGCGTCTTCGATACGGTCAGCCGTCGCCTCAAGGGCGTCTTCCGACCGGGCGACAGGTGCAACGTCCGCTCCTGCCTCGGCGAACGCGACAGAGATTTCTTCGCCGATACCGCGGCTACCGCCCGTTACTACTGCGACGCGCCCGTCCAGAGAGAAGGCATCAAGTCCCATGAGAAGGGATTCGCCAATCACGAATATGAACGTTGGGTTAAACGCATGTTTGTGCGATGTCCCATAGGCGATACAGCAGAGATACCACGTGGCCGCGTCAGTGTCGTGAATGTTCATGCAGCAATAAGTGCTACCGTCAATTCTGCCGGCCATTTCGTGACGATTATTACCACACTGTTTTGAAGGCGGGTCGAGAACAAACGAGCCGATGTGTGCAGATCAAACTGTGTCGACTGAGGTCCTCGTAATCGGAGCCGGACCCGGCGGATACGTCGCAGCAATTCGGGCGGGACAGCGCGGAAAAGACGTCACGCTCGTCGAACGCAACGCCTATGGTGGAGTTTGCCTCAATCGAGGCTGTATCCCTTCGAAGGCGTTTGTTACCGCGGCTGATCTCGCCCACCGATCCCGTACCGCGGAACACATGGGTCTCGTTGCAACCGTCGAGGTCGATTTCGAACAGCTCCGATCGTGGCAGGACGACGTCGTCGATCGACTAACCAGCGGCGTCGAACAGCTGTGTAGGGCAAATGGCGTTACACTCGTCAAAGGAACGGCAGCGTTCGATTCTCCGAACGAGGTAATCGTTCGAGGCGGATCGGCTGAGGGTCCCGAACGTATCTCGTTCAAGTCCGCCGTGATCGCAACCGGAAGTCGGCCGATTACCATCCCCGGCTTCGAACCCGACGGTGACTCAGTACTGACGTCGGCCGACGTATTCTCGCTCCCTGAACTGCCGGACAGTCTCATCGTCATCGGTGGCGGCTACATCGGCATGGAGCTGTCGACGGTGTTCGCAAAACTCGGAACTGACGTCACGGTCATCGAGATGCTAGATCGGATTTTGCCGGCTTACGAATCCGATCTCGCGTCGATCGTTCGCACAGAGACTGAAACGCTCAACGTCGATATCCACACCGACGAAGCAGCGCAGGATCTCGAGCAGACCGATGGTGGTGTCGTCGTGACGACGGCGAGCGACGGCGAGGAGTCGCAGTTCGAAGCGGAGCGCGTGCTCGTCGCGGTCGGTCGAGAGCCGGTGACGGAGACGCTCGATCTCGAGGCGGCTGACATCGAACGAACCAAGAACGGCTTCATCGAGACGGATCGACGCGGTCAAACGACTCAGAACGGTATCTACGCCATCGGCGACGTAGCGGGCGAACCGATGCTCGCGCACAAAGCCTCGAAACAGGGAGAAATCGTTGCGGACACGCTCGCAGGCGAATCGACCGGTTTCGATTACCGCACCGTCCCCGCGGCCGTGTTCACTGACCCCGAAATCGCAACCGTCGGTCTCACTGAGACGGAAGCTAAAGATCAGGGATTCGAGCCGATGGTCGGCGAGTTCCCGTTCGACGCGAGCGGCCGAGCGTTGACGCTCGACAAGACGAACGGCTTTATTCGCGTGATCGCCGACGATGATACCGAGCGCATTCTTGGCGGTCAGGTTGTCGGTCCCGAAGCCTCGGAGCTGATCGGCGAACTCGGACTCGCCATCGAACTCGGTGCGCGGATCGAAGACCTTATCGCGACCATTCACACCCACCCGACGCTCTCGGAGGGGGATATGGAGGCAACTGCCAATGCGCGCAATGAGGCCATACACACCGTGAATCGCTGACTGCGACCGAATGCGAACTTTTCATTGCTACGGACTGATTGCCGTGATATGCTGTACTTTGGCCACCTCGGGAACGGAGAGACGTTCGAACTTCCCTCAGAGCCACTAATTCGCGACGAAATCGTCTCGTTTGCTGAACAGTAGGACCCAAGTCGTTTCATCTGGACCACGAGCCCGAGATCGAAACCTGTTCGATGATCTCGTAGCAGGTGGTTTCCATATACGCTGTCTGGCCTCGTAAATGGCTATCGAGACGGTGTTCAAAAGACCGCCAATATGGATGGCCGGATCGATAACATCGCGTTCCGACGGCCTGTGGAACCGAGCGATACGTTCTTGGGTCGTCTTTCACGAAATTCAAACGTCGAATATGGCCAGCAGACGTGACGTCGTCTTCGCTCTGTATCTCGACAATCAGGACGACCAGACCGTCTTCTCAGCAGCGTTTCACAACGTGGTCAAACGCCGTCCCCCCGAGAACGGACGTCTATGGACGGCACTGGTTGGACAGCTACTCCACCAGTTTGTGCCGCTGTACCTTTCCGGAGGCGGTCGTCGGGAACTCCTCTACGAACTCTACCTCACGAGGATACTTGTAGGCGGCTTCGCGCTCCTTGACGAACTCCTGGAGCTCCGAAACGAGTTCGTCCGATGGATCGATCGTCGGTTCTGGTTTGATGAATGCCTTGACGATCGTTCCGCGTTCCTCGTCCTCGACACCCGCAACGACGGAATCGTTGACGGTATCGTGTTCCCGAAGGCACTCCTCGAGTTCGAGGGGACTAACACGGTATCCACTGGTAATGATCACCGAGTCGGCACGTCCCTCGTAGTAGATGTAGCCGTCAGAATCGTAGGAACCGGCATCGCCGGTTTTCATCCAGTCGTCGACGAACAGCTCCGACGTCAGGTCGGGCTGGTTCCAGTAATCGAGCAACATCGACGGATCCGGTCGCTTGACTGCGATGTGGCCGATTTCACCCGGATCTTTGCGTTTGCCGGTTTCCTCGTCGATGATCGCGACTGTGTGACCCGGACACGGTTTCCCGGTGGCCTCTCGATTTCCATCCATCAGTTCGTGGTTGGTCCCGACGAGGAAGTTACACTCCGTCTGTCCGTAGATTTCGTTGACGACCGCGTCCCACTCGTTCTCGACGAAATTAAAAATATCGTCGGTCACTTTCTCTCCACCGCTTGGGACCACATCGACGTCAAGGTCGTATCGAGAGTGATCGACGTCCGTCATCATCCGAACCATCGTCGCCGTCAACAGCGGATTCGTAACGCCGTATCGATCCATCAGTTCGTAGACTGTCTCCGGTTCGAACTGTCCACCGTATCCGACAACCGGCTGTCCGTGATACCACGCCCCCCAGACGACCGCGAACAGCCCCCCGACCCACGACCAACCCGAGGGTGTGTAGTGGACTGCGTCATCACCGGGGAACTCATTCATCAGTTGCCAGCCGGGAATATAGCCCAAAAGTTTTCGATGAGCATGATGGGCTCCTTTCGGCTTACCGGTCGTCCCACTCGTATAAATGATATACGCCGAATCCTCAGCATCCGTTTCGACTGTCTCGAAATCGGGAGCGGTATTCGCTATCCCCTGTTCCCAAGGCTGACCGTCGATCTCGTCAGGATCGTCGAGGGTGACCACGGTTTCTAAGTAATCGAGTTCCTCTTGGAGTTCTGCAACGACGTCTGCACGTTCTTCGTCGACGATCACGATTTCGGTCTGCGAGTGATCCAACCGGTATCGCAATCCCTCGATCCCGTACAGGACCGAGAGTGGAACAGAGATTCCTCCCAGTTGCAACACCCCCAGATTGGCGAACAGGGTCTCTGGGCGCTGCGGGAGAACGATACCGACCCTAGTTCCGCGCTTGGCACCCACTTCCGTGAGTAGATTCGAAACTCTATTCGCGATCCGCTGGATCTGCCAGAACGTGTAGGTCTCTCGAGTTCCGTCTTCGGCCTCGTAGAAGAGTCCTACGCGGCGTTTAGCGTCCGGGTAGTCGGCCCAGCGACCGCAGACTGCATCCGCGATGTTGAACGTCTCCGGGATCTCCCACTCGAATTGTTTGTAGGCCTCATCGTAACTGTCGTACGTACTCAGGTCGATCTCCATGCATCACATATGCATAGCTCCGTTAATTATTGTACTGGGAATGGTCAATAATCACACATTAAGACATCGAGTATCCGCCGTCGACGATGAGGTTCTGTCCGGTCACGAACGAGGCACCGTCTCCGATCAGGTAGATCACCGCATCGGCGATCTCCTTGGGGTCGCCGACACGGCCCATCGGCGTCTGTCCCTCGGCGAACTCAATGGTACCATCGTGGGTATCTCTTCGCAACATCGGTGTATCGATGAATCCCGGCGAAACGGCGTTCACGCGGATATCCGAATCGGCGTAGTCACGAGCAATCTGGCGCGTCAGCGCGAGAACGGCACCCTTTGACGCACTGTAGGACGCCGAGTTTGGCGCCCCAACGACGCCAAAGACGCTCCCAATATTGACGATCGCGCCGCCGCTATCGTCGAGCATCCGGTCGACTGCGGCGAGGCATCCGTGATAGACGCCTGTGAGGTTGAGTTCGATCGTCGCCTGCCAGTTATGCGCGTCGGTGTCGGTGATCGCGTAGGATTTGGCACGACCAGCGTTGTTGACGACGGCATCGAGACTCCCAAACTCCTCAACAGCAGCGTTGACGGCGGTCCGAACGGACTCGAGGTCCGTCACGTCCGTCTCGACGTAGATTGCCCTGCCGCCGTCGGCTTTGATCTGTTCATCAGTCGGGGTGATACCGTCACGCGGTTCCCGGCGAATATCGGCGTTGACTACTGACGCACCTGCCGCTGCCGCCCGAAGCGCAGTAGCGCGTCCGAGGCCGGAGCTTCCGCCAGTGACGAGACACGTCGTTCCATCGAGTGACATAGGTAAACCCTCTGTGAGGAGGGCAAAAGTAGTTTCCCCGAAGAGCGGGGAACAGAGTCCAACAAGGATTCTCCGGGCGGTCAGTACGCAAGTTCGGAGACGAATCTCGGGATCAACTGAAAACTCTGTAGCGATTGCTCACCAGAACTTGAGTTGAGGGTTTTCAGACCGTGAGGTACCGTTTCTTGATCTCATCATCCTCTCGAAGCTCCGCAGCAGGCGCAGAGACCATGATCTGCCCTTCGTCAATGACGTATCCGTGGTCACTGATCGACAGCGCCAGGTCAACGTTCTGTTCGACGAGGATGATACTTACCCCGTCGTTGTTGATTCGTTCCAGCGCCTTCCCGATGAGATCGACCAACGACGGCATGAGTCCCTCCGTGGGTTCGTCAACCAGCAAGACGTCGGGATCGGAGACGAGCGCTCGACCGATCGCCAACATCTGTTGTTCGCCGCCGCTCATCTGACCTGCCTTCTGATCGATACGTTCCTCCAGACGGGGGAAATAGTCAAACACGTCCTCGCTGATCTCGTCGCCGGATGTATCGTGGCCGATGTGTCCCATTCGGAGGTTTTCCTCGACAGATAACTGGGGGAAAACCCGTCGTTCCTCCGGAATGTAGGCGATCCCTTGCTGTGCGATTTCGTGCGGTTGGTTGTCCGTTATTTCCTCGCCACGGTACCGTATCGAACCGGATCGAACATCGACAAGACCCATAATAGACTTGAGCGTCGTTGATTTCCCGGCACCGTTGCGTCCGATTAGTGTCACCAGTGAGTCCTCTTCGAGGGTTAGCGAAACATCGTGGAGGACATGGCTTTTGTCATAGTAGGAGTTGATATCCTCAACTTCTAATGCCATGCCGTTCATGCCTCTGTACCTCCGAGGTAGACCCGCTGTACTTGCTCGTCCTTTCGCACTTCCTCCGGAGGACCGTCGGCGAGTACCTGGCCCTGGTGTAACACGATGATCCGATCGGCGACTTCCATCACGACGCTCATCTTGTGCTCGATGAAGATAATTCCCAGATCGTCGCTGGAGAGTTTCCCGATCAGATCGATGACGTCCGCGGTCTCCTCGGGACTCATACCGCTCGACGGCTCGTCTAGCAAGAGCAGTTGTGGATCACCGCCGAGTGCGATGGCAATCTCGAGCGTTCGCTGCTCGCCGTGACTGAGATTCGCTGCTTCCTGGTCGCGCTTCTCCCAGAGTCCGACTCGTTCGAGTGCCTCTCTTGCTTTGGAGAGCATCTCCTCGTCTTCGTTTGCGTCGTTCCAGAAGACGTAGGGATTGTGATTCGATTGGACCGCAATTCGGACGTTTTCTAGGACGGTCAATCCTTCAAACACCTGTGTCGTCTGGTATGACCGAATAATCCCCTTGCGTGCGATCTCGCTCGGGGACGCATTAGTGATTTCGTTGGAGTTGAACCAGATGTGTCCGTCGGTTGGTGCCAACGTTCCGGTCAAGAGGTTGAAGAACGTCGTTTTTCCGGCTCCGTTTGGACCGATAACGGCGAGAAGTTCGTCCTCATTAAGAGAGAATGATATGTTATCGACCGCGGTCAGCCCCTCGAACTTTTTCGTTAGATTTTCGGTTCTAAGCAGTGCATCCGCCATACCAGTTGTTGATTTGTACACCAAATAAATGTTATTGTCTCTCTATCACACGGCGAGAGAGACAGGATCACTTCATGTCAAACCTGTCACGGATACTATCGGCATCAAAGCGATCACGCAGCGCATCGGCGTCGAATGGTTGCGTTTTGTCCTCGAAGTAGGCGGTGAACTTCCCGTACAGTCCCTCCGGAATGAAGAGCACGAAAAGGATGATGATCCCACCGAACACCAGTTCCCAGTGATGAGTGAGGTTGACCGCAGTGTCCTGGACGAGGATGAACGCTATCGCACCGACGATCGGACCGCCGAGCGTTCCGATGCCGCCCATGAGTGCGATGAGCACGATTTCGCCGGAGACCGCCCAGAACAGGAGTTCGGGAGTGATGAAGGCGAAGGCAGTCGCGAAGAGCGCTCCCGCGAGTCCGGAGACGAGAGCCGAGAACGTGAACGCGACGAGGAGGTGTCTGTTCACCTCGTAACCGAGGTGTCGAGCGCGCTCCTCGTTTTCCCTGATCGCGATGAGTGTGCGACCGTACGACGAGTGCAACACGCGTCTGAACACGAGCCAGACGAGGAGAAGAATGAGGAGTCCGAACACGTAGAACTCGAACCCGCCGTTCGTCGGATCAATCGGGCCGATAGACGCGTCCATAATCGGTACTGACGCGCCGTCGTCGCCGCCGGTGAACCCGGTCCACTTCTGGACGACGTAGTAGACGAGCATGGCCAGCGCCAAGGTGATCATCGCGAAATAGATCCCGCGACGTCTGAGGCTCACGTACCCAAACACCACTCCGGTCACCGTGGTGAAAAGGACGCCCAGAGCCACCGCGAGGTAGATGCTAGCGGTCAGGTGTTCGATGGCGAGGACGGTACCGTAGGCACCGAGTCCAAAGTACGCCGAATGACCGAACGAGAGTTCACCGCCGTATCCGAGCAGGAAATTGTATCCGAGCGCAAAGATCGCGAAGATCAGTATCTCGTTCGCGAGTCTAGCTCCGATCGCAAACGGCATGAGTACGAGCAGCCCTGCGATTACGAGGAACTTGATACCAGCTGTGCTCTGTGCGTTGTCGACTACGGAGTTGAGTTGAAGCGTCATTCTTCTAGCATCCCCTCCTGACCGAACAGGCCGCGCGGTCGCAACAGCAGTACAAGTACCATTGCCAGGTAAATCGAGGCCTCCGCCGCTCGGGGGAACAGAACACCAACGATGACCAGCAGCTCCCCGATCAGGATACCTGAAACCAGCGTTCCTCGGAGACTACCTAAGCCACCGATGACGACGACTACGAACGCGGGCACCAGCAGTTCGATACCCAGGTTTGGCGTGGCACCCTGGATCGGTCCGATCAGTGCGCCAGCGATCCCTGCGAGAGCGGCACCGATCACGAAGACCAGCAGGTAAATCTTCGAGAGATCAATGCCGAGCGCATTCACCATCTCTCGATCCATCGTTCCTGCGCGAATGATGATGCCGAGATCGGTGCGGACCAACATCAGATACACCCCGAGCAGCAGTACTGCTCCCGTCACGATGACGACTAGCCGGTAGCTGGGATAACTAAACACCCCGAAGTCAATCATCGCCCGTCCCCAGTCCGGGACTGGGAAGTTGTGTCCTCGTGGGCCCCAAATCAACATCACGGTACCGCGGAGAAATTCCGCGATACCGAACGTGATGAGCAACTGTAGGAGGATATCTCGGTCGTATATCGGCCGGAGCGCGAACCTTTCGATGATCGCACCCACTAAGCCGACGATGAGCGGCGCTAGGAGAATACCCATAATGACACTTCCGGTTGCACTCCACGTCGCGAAGGCGACGTAGGTTCCCACGAGCAGCAAGTCACCATGTGCGAAATTGATGATACCCATCATCCCAAACACGATAGTTAGTCCGGTCGCGATGAGCACGTAGATCATCCCGAGCATTAACCCATTGAAAAGC
Organism: Natronorubrum halobium; assembly: GCF_051351675.1. Taxonomy (NCBI): domain Archaea; kingdom Methanobacteriati; phylum Methanobacteriota; class Halobacteria; order Halobacteriales; family Natrialbaceae; genus Natronorubrum; species Natronorubrum halobium. Next base: position 1,586,528 of record NZ_CP195595.1, on the reverse strand, counting down.
TGGGTCAACCAGAAATCAAAGGAGATGCTCCCGATGATAAGCTGTTCCTCAATCATTTTTCACCAGTTACGATTGGAAATATGTTATTCATTTATCAGAACCAGAATTCTGTTACAGGTCACAGCCCGTCTCGTCACAGGCTCGCATCTGGAGTCCTTCGGGATCATCGACAGCGTTGACGATTTCGAAGAAATTCTGTTCGTCGATCTCATCGGAATCACGGCCTTGCACAGTGAATGTAGTGATACTGGCTCGGTGGTCACACGCCCGAAACCGTTCGTTGTTACCCCATAGCTGTGGAGTCAGTTCACGATCCTCCAAGTTGGGGCGAACCTCATCGGGAGCAGCGGTTCCGATCTCGTCGATTACTTCGAGCGTGGTCATCGAACCCGCATAGATACTTGCGGTGAACCCGAGTGGGCGTTCGTCGTACTGATCGTAGAACGCGTCAGAGAACTCCTGTGCTGGTTCAGCGTCGTGCTCCCAGTACCACGGCGTACTCGAGTAGAAGTTATCGTGAGCGAGAACCTCCGAATCGATCTGATCAGCGTCGATGATTTCCGTCGCGGGCCATACACAGATGTGGTCGTCGAGCAAGCCGAACTCACCCGCCTGATTCGCACTCGTGACGTGATCGGCGGAGAAGTGGTTGAAGCTGATAATATCTGCATCCGAATTCGCGGCCGTCGTGAGTTCCGAGGAGAGGTCGTCCTGTCCGAGTTCGGTCCACGTATTGCCCACATACTCAGCGTCGTACTCAGGCACGATCTCCTGTTCGTTCCACTCCTGAATCGACTGTCCCCACGAGTAATCCGAGGAGAGTTCGTACACGCTCTCTCCAAGCCCCTCCTCAAGGACGTACTGAAGCCCTCCGCTCGTTTGCATCACTGCGCTGTTTCCGGCGTTGAACGTATTTGGCTGACAATCTTCGCCGGTGATTGCATTACTGCCACCGACACAAATATATATGATACCCTCCCGCTGTGCTAGTTCACTGATTGCAAGCGCCACACTGCTGGAGAAGTTACCCACGAGAAGGTCAACTCCATCGTCAATCAGTTCCTGTGCGCGACGGCGACCGACAGATGGGTCCGTTTCTGTATCGACGAACTCGAGTTCAATCTCTTGATCAATGAGGTCTTCCTCCTCTGCGTGGTTGACTGCGAGTTCGAGACCGTCTCGTTGATTCACACCGATTTCGCCGTACGGTCCGCTGGACGGAATCGTCCCACCGATTCTGAAGGTATTATCGTCACTGCCCCCGAAACATCCAGCCATCGACACGGCCGTTGCACCGGCCGCCGTCGATTTCAGGAGACTCCGACGGTTTATACGTCCGGTTGTTTGGCTGGTACGAGAGGTACTACCGACATCCTTTGCCATGGGTCAGTCTCTCTCGTCACATGGTATTAAATTTCCTGTCGGAATCCGTCTGGAGCGCACTGAAAATATATCCAGTCAGGGGGCGAGTCCGAATCGAGTGCAGTACTGAGCGCTCTCGTAAGCACAGCAACCTAACAGCGGCAACAGGCGGGAGTTACTCGTCGCCGTAGCGTTCGATGACGGTTCGTCGCTCGATTTTTCCGGTCCCGCTCTTAGGGAGCCCCTCAACAACCGTTATCTCCTTGGGGTGTTTAAACCGCGCCAGTTGGCCATTGAGGAACGGCTCGAGTGTGTCGTCGGTGATCGGGTCGCCGTCGGTCGTCGCGACAACGGCCTTGACGATCTCTCCCCACTCCTCGTCGGGAACACCGAAGACGACGGCCTCGTCTATCCGATCATAGGAGTAGAGGACTTCCTCCACCTCGCTGGGATAAATGTTTTCGCCGCCAGAAATAATCATCTCGTCCTTGCGGCCGTGAACGTGATAGAAGCCGTCCGCGTCGACTTCAGCGATGTCGCCCGTGTGGAACCAGCTGTCCTCGTCCCAGACCTCGGCCGTCTTCTCGGGGAGCTCAAGATAGCCGTCGGCGACGGTTGGTCCGCGATGAAGGAGTTCGCCTGCCTCGCCGGGTGGACACTCCTCGCCGTCCTCGTCGACGACCTTCGCGTCGACGTGGGTGAACGTCTTCCCGTTGCATTTGGGCGGCTTGTCCATCGCGTGCTCGGGGCGAAGGAACAGCGAGCCATCGGTGGTTTCGGTCAGGCCGTACGCCGCGATACAGGGAACGTCGATCGCAGCGAACGCTTCCTTGAGTTCGGTCGGAACGGGTTCACCGCCTCCGACCACCAACTCGAGCGCGTCGAGATCATACACTTGCCAGTCGTCGACGCTGATCATCGCGTTCAGCATCGTTGGAATGGCGAACATCTTCGTCACGTCGTACTCCGCCATGATGGCCCAGGTCTCCTCGGGGTCGAACTCCTGTTGCAGGATGCAGGTGCCTCCCGTGTGCAGGAGTGGGAGCGTGAAGATATTCAATCCGCCGACGTGGAAAATCGGAGCCGTGGTCACGGTGACGTCGTCGCTGTTCAGTTCGGTGTCGACGAGGTAACTTACCGACGAGAAGAACAGGTTCTTGTGTGAGATCGGGACGCCCTTTGGACGACCGGTCGACCCGCTCGTGTAGAGCAGGACCGCGGGCTCCTCGAATCCCTCTGCGATGCTCACCTCGGACGTATCGTACTCGTAGAACGACTGCCACGCCTCGGCGTCGCGTTCCGTCTCGCCGTTCGACTCGCCGATCCGGACTGTCGTGGTATCGGACAGCGAAAGCCCCGCGATCGTCTCCTCGAAGACGTCCTCGTAGACGAACAAGTCGGGATCGACGTCGTCTCTGAGGTACGAGAGTTCCCTGGTGGACAGCCGATAATTGAACGGGGCGACCGCGGCCCCCAGCTTACACGTGGCGAAGAACAGTTCAAAGAACTCCACGGAGTTGCGAAACAGGCCGCAGACGCGGTCGCCCTCGCCGACGCCGCGGTCCGCGAGCGCTCGGGCGATGCTGTTCGAGCGCCGCTCGAGTTCCTCGTAGGTGTGTTCCGCCTGGGTCGCCTGTTCGACGAGCGCGACATCGTCGGGCTGGTAGTACGACTTCTTCCGGACGATGTACCCGAAGTTTGCTTGGCGCATACACAAACCTGTGTGTGAACCGCTCTTATCATTTATGTTGTTTGGGAGTTATTTCTGCTCGCGAAGCACCTCTAGACGTCTGTTGATCTCGAAGGCGTGGGGAAACTCGGCCAAGAACACGAATAGCCCGTCGAAGTCGCGGGGATGGAACAGGTATTCAGTGAACTCGCCGGCCGAGATCTCGCCGACCGGTTCGACGCCGTCCGCGGCGAGGTGGGCCCGAGCCTCCTCAAGGTCGGCGACTTGAAAGGCCAGGGCGTACAGGCCCGTCCCGTACTCGTCGACGTACTGTGCGACGGCGTCGTCGGCATCGGGACCGGTCGACTGGACCACGTCGATGCCGATACCGGTGTCGTCGATGACACTTTGGAGGTCATGTTCGCCCGCGGTCGTCTCGGTCGTCAGCGTCAACAGTTCGCCGAATCCGATGTTCAAGCGGTCGTTCAGTGTCGTCGCGGTCCGGTCGAGGTCGTCGGTTGCGACCACGACTCTGTCGATGGTAACTACTCGCATAGTGTCACTACTATCGGTGGGTGGAGTCTTGAAAACTGGGTCCGTTCGAAGGCCGAGGAGATAGAAGCCCGACGGTCTTCAGGCAATACCGTTCTCTTCGAGGAACTCGAGACTGATGTCCGCAAGTCCCTCCGGATCCTCGAACATCGGGTAGTGGCCCATCTCCTCGCCGACGACGAACTCTCCGTACTCGTCGGAAACCTCCGCAATCGTGCTCTCCATGATCTCGTCGGGAACGTAGTAGTCGGCCTCTCCCTTGAACAGCAGGAAGGGACACGAGATGTCCTCCAGTTTGTCCCTGACGTCGTGGTTCACCCAGCACTCGAGGTCACCGGTCGCGATCTCCTGGGGTGCATATCGGTGCATCCACCTCGTCTCACGCACTTTCTCTTCGGAAACGGGGCGGTACATCGACTGCTCCGCGGCCCGCTCCATGATGTCTCGCCAGCTCGGACAAGCGTGGGGATGTTCGTACGCGTTGACGTCGGGAAACGTCGGCGTATGGGCCGCCCCTTCAAGCGCGAGAGCGGCGCGCATATCGTCCGAGTAGTGACAGGCCATATCCGTGACCATGTTGCCGCCGATCGAACAGCCCATGACGACCGGGTCCTCGTCACAGACTTCTTGGATGATCTCCCACGTGAACGCAGAGTAGTCGCGCATCGATCGGAACGGTTCCCACTCGACCGGATAGGACTTCCCGTGTCCAGGGAGGTCGACAGCGATGGCCCGGTACCCCTGCTCGGCGATGAGCGGGAGGAACTCGTAGTACTCAATCGAGCAAGCACCGGCGGTATGGATACAGAAGAACGGCGGCCCGTCGCCAACTTCCTCATAGTAGATCCGCGTTCCGTCGACGTCCGCGTAGTGACCAGTGAGTTCTGTCATTGTTCGCCCTCCGTGATCAGGTTCTCGCCCATTAGCTCGGCCATCCGCACGAGCGCCTCGTGCATCCGGTTCGCTTCCATGAGATTCCCGTCAATCGTTATCTCTCCCGTGCTGTACGCGTTCCAGAACGGCATTTCCGCGTCATTGACGGCCTTCCACGCGTCTCTCGACCCCGAAAGAATAATGTCGTACCCGAGTGGGTTCGACATCGGTTCGTACGGCATCGTGTCTATGATCTCACCGCCATACAGTTTGAGCCAGTAGCGCTCGTCGTCAACCTCCAGCACGACGTTGACGTCCGACCACTCCGAGGCGCGGTTGAACTGTTCATCCTCGTTGCATCGTTGTTGGATCTCTTCGATCCACTCTTCTGATGGTATCTCCATTCGTGTCAATAGTTACCACCCGGCTATATAAAATTATGTTCGAATAAATTTGTAATTCAATCTACAGAGAGTGTTACACCGAATGGTATGTCAACAGGTTCGGCGACCGGACAACGGCCGTCGATGACAGACTCGACGCTACAGTTTTGGTTCTCCGCTCTCCATAGGGGAACGACCAATGGTTCAGGCAGTTCGAATGCCGATGATGGGCAATACGATGGAGAGCGGCCTCCTCACCGAGTGGAAGTTCGACGAGGGCGACGACGTCGCGACAGACGACGTCGTCGTGGTCGTCGAATCGGAGAAAACGTCGGGAGAGGTACAGGCCTCTCAGGACGGCACCCTCGCGCGGGTAGACGTCGAGGAAGGCGAATCAGTGCCGCCGGGAACGGTTCTCGGCGTCGTCGTCGGTCCCGACGAGAGCGTCGCAGACGCACCCGCTCCCCGCAGTCGCATCGATCCCGAGTCGGGCAGCGAGCGGTCGACCGGTGACGACGAACCGGCCGTCGTCGAAGAATCGGATCCCGCCACGGCGAACGAGACGGCCGGCGCGCCCGAGGATGCGAGCAAGCGAGCGGCTCCGGGTGCGCGCAAACTCGCTTCCGAACACGGCATCGACCTCGAGGTGATCGACGGCACCGGTCCCGACGGAGCCGTCCTGCTCGCGGACATCGAGGAACGACTCAAGGCGACCACGGACGAGGGCGGAGACGCGGCCGTCCCGTCCGGACGTAGTTTTGCCAGTCCGAGTACGCGGCGGTTAGCCCGCGAGCACGGGCTGTCGCTCGATGCCATCGACGGGACCGGTATCGGTGATCGCGTCACCGAGTCCGACGTCCGGGCGGCGGCCGGGGAAGTCACGCGGCCGACGCCGACGGGGGCGAACGGCACGAGCACTCCGGCCGAAACCGACTTCCAGACGACCGATGCCGACCGGGTCGGCGTCACCGTCGAGGAAGAACAGTCGCTCACCGGGATGCGCGAAACGATCGCCGACCGGATGGCTCGATCCGCACGAGAGGCCCCCCACGTCACGCTCAATCGAGAGGTGGATGTCGGGCGAGCGTTCGAAACGGCCGAGGAACTATCACGCGAAGCGGACGCCGATATCGGCTTCGCTGACCTGCTGGTAGGAGCGTCCGTCCGCGCGCTCGACGCCCACCCCGCGTTCAACGCCTGGTTCGAGAACAGGACGATCAGGCGAATCGCCGAGCGGAATATCGCGGTCGCCGTCGACGTGAACGCCGGACTCGTGACGCCGGTGATCCGAACGGCCGATCAGCGGACGCTCGCCGGTATCGCCGCCGAACGACGGCGGCTCACCGACGCCGTGCTCGACGGCGAGTTCACCATGGACGAGTTGCAGGGCGGCACCTTCACGATCTCGAACCTCGGAATGTTCGGCGTCGACTCGTTCGATCCGATCATCAACCCGCCCCAGATCGCCATCCTCGGCGTGGGACGGGTCCGGGAACGGGACGACGGACGGACCTGCACCCTCTCACTGTCGTTCGACCACCGCGTGGTCGACGGCGCCGACGCCGCTCGCTTCCTCGACACACTTACCGCCGGCCTCGAGGCGCCGTCGCTGGTCGTGGCTGACAGATCCGCCGCAGACGCGAATGTGGAGGAGGGGGCGCGGACGACATCGGAGACGGTCGACATTTCCGAGACCGTAGCTGCGGATATCCGGGCAACGGCCCGCGAAGTTGCCGACGTCCACGACTGGCCGGTTCCGTCGTTCGAAGTTCGGCTCACCGACGGCCATCCCTCCGTGACGGTCTACGCGCCGGACCACGCCTCCCCCGCGACTATGAAACGACTCACCTACGCGGCGTGCCGGGAGTCAACGTACGCCGAGATGATTACGGGTATTCGAGATCCGACGATCGAGATCGCGTGACTCGCGGAGCGAAGGAGCCGCCTCCACGCCGCCACCAGTTGTCTCAGTGACAAAAGCACTAAGCCGAGCGACACGAATTATCCGCTGATGGACTTCGCGCTCTCCCAGGAGCAGCAGATGATGCAACGGCTTATGAGAGATATTTGCTCGGATTACGGGCTGGAATACTGGCGCGAGAAAGACGAGGCCAAGGAGTTCCCTCACGAAATCTGGGACGACCTTACCGAGGCCGGGTTCACCGGACTGACCATTCCGGAGAAGTACGGCGGCGAAGGACTCGGCATGGAGGAGATCGTCGCCGTCGGGCTAGCGCTCGGACGCCACGGCGGCGGCGTCAGCGGGCCTAACATGCTAACGTTGGGTCCCGTCTTCGGCGGGATTTCACTAACCGAGCACGGTAATGAGGACCAGAAAGAGCGCTGGTTGCCGGAGATCGTCGATGGAGCAATCGTCTCACTGGGACTCACCGAGCCCGACGCCGGTCTCGACACGGCCGGAATCAAAACGACCGCGGAGAAAGACGGTGACGAGTACGTTCTCAACGGGACGAAAATATGGACGACTGGGGCACACGTCTCCGACTACATCGTCACGCTGGCGCGGACATCGCCCATGGAGGAGGGATCCCGACACCAAGGGATCTCGCTGTTCGTCGTCCCCTCAGATGCGGACGGAATCACCACGAACAAGATAGACAAACTCAGCATGCGCTGTCTCGGTTCGTGCGAGGTCGTCTTCGACGACGTTCGCGTGTCCGAGGCGAATCTGCTCGGTGACGAGGACAGCGGATTCTATCACGTTCTCGGGACGCTCAACACGGAGCGGATTATCTGGTCGGCGATCCCCCTTTCGGCGGGCGAACTGGCGCTCGATCTGGCCGTCGACTATGCGAAAGAGCGTGAGGCCTTTGAGCGCCCGATCGGCAAGAACCAGGGCGTGCAGTTCCCCCTGGCCGAATCGAAGATGGAACTGGAAACCGCCAAACTCATGATCTATAAGGCGGCGTCGCTGTACGACAGCGGCGAAGACTGTTCCATGGAGGCTAACGCGGCGAAGTTCATCGCCGCCCGCGCCGGATCCAACGCCTGCGATCGAGCAATCCAGGTCCACGGTGGGATGGGCTTTGCTGACGAGTACCACGTCGAACGACTCTACCGCGATGTCCGTCTGGCCCGAGTCGCACCGGTTAGCGACGAACTGGTAAAATCGTTTGTGAGTACGAACGTACTCGACCTCCCCCGATCGTACTGACGGATCGGTCGTGATCGAACGGTCGGGGTGTCAACACGGTCGCCACGATCACGATGCCGACTCTTGAACCGACAGCCGAACGCGAATGTTGTTCCCGCCTACCGATCTGTCCGCCGGCCCCGTCGATCGGCCGAACCGTCGACCGTGAGGAAACTATAATTATCCGGCTTCAGAAGTGGAGCATATGCGCGCTGCAGCATTCACAACTCTCGGCGGACCGTCCGGTATCGAAGTCATCGATGTCGAATCACCGACCCTCGGTCCCGATCAGGTGCTCCTCACCGTTCGAGCAGCGTCGGTAAACAGACACGATCTCCTGTATCTGGAGGGGGACTTCAGACTGAAGGAAGAACACCTCCCGTTCATCTCCGGCGTCGACGTAGCGGGCACGGTTCGAGAGGTCGGCGAGAGCGTTAATGGCTTCGAGCGGGGCGACCCGGTCGTCCTCAATCCGATGCTGACCTGCGGTTCCTGTCGGTACTGCCGGGATGGTCCCGAGAACCACTGTCGGGAGTACAGCCTCTTCCACGGTGCCTTCGCAGAGCAGGCGGCGGTGGAGGCCGACCGACTCATTCCACTCTCTGACGACGTGGATCTCGAGGCAGCGGCGACGCTTCCCGTCGCGTACATGACCGCCTGGCATATGCTCCGGCGAGCGGACGTTGACGCCGGCGATACGATCGTCGTCCCGGGGGCAACGGGCGGGGTCGGCGTCGCGACCACGCAACTCGCGGACGTGATGGGCGTTCACACCATCTGTACGTCCTCGTCGGCCGCAAAACTCGAGCAGCTAGCGTCGTTCGGAGCCGACCACCTGCTACCGGCCGACGACGCCGAAGAACTGGCCACCGAACTGGAGGCGTTCGCGCCGGTCGACGGCGTCATCAACCACCTAGCCGGAGAGTTCACTGACGCGTGTCTCTCCGCGCTGGATCGGGGCGGTCGGATGGTCATCTGCGGTCGAACGGCCGACCAGTACTCCGAGATCGACGCTCAGGACCTGTTCCTCGGCCACAAACACGTCGTCGGAAGCACGATGGGGACGCAGGCCGATCTCGAGCGGGTCGTGGGCTTCTACGAGGACGGGTCCCTGACACCGCCGGTCCACAAAACCTATGATCTCGACCGCACCGGTCGAGCGTTCGCCGACATGAAGAACCGAGACGTAGTCGGAAACGTCCTCGTTACCCCCTGACCACAGCACCGCCACGATTACGACGGCGGAGGCTCCGGTCCATCCGCTACCAGTCGATGTACTTAGTGCAGCGTCGACTGCAGGTTCTCAGGACAACTATTAACACACGACACCGCGAAGAACGCACGAATGTCATCCGACTACCAGACAGTAACGGTTGAGCAAGATGATACTATCTGCGTCGTTCGCGTTGCACGTCCGAAGGCGATGAACGCCGTTAGTGTGACGGTGCTGGTCGAACTCGCCGACGCAATCGAGACCGCCGCTTCCGAGAGTCAAACGATCGTGCTGACCGGTGAGGGCGAGGACGCCTTCATCGGCGGCGGCGATATCAAAGAGTTCCAGAACCAATCGGGCGTGTGGTTCCGTAGTGAGTTTCGCGAAGCGATGTCCGATCTCGAGGACGCGATTGAGGGGAGTCGCGTCCCGGTTATCGCCGGAGTGAACGGTGTCGCATTAGGCGGCGGGACCGAAATCGCCCTCATGTGCGACCTCATTCTCGCCACCGAGAGCGCCACGTTTGGGCTTCCGGAGATCGGACTGGGAATCATTCCAGGCGGAGGTGGTACCCAGCGGCTCGCCCACCTCGTCGGATACCTGAAGGCGAAGGAGCTGATCCTGACGGGCAAACACATCTCCGCGACTGAAGCCGAAGACATCGGACTCGTGAACGAGACGATCGACGACGATGACTTCCAGGATCGAGTCGACGAACTTGCCGTCGAGCTCGCGGATGGACCGCCCGTTGCACAGTGGTTCGCGAAGAAGTCGGTCAACGAGACGCGAGCGCAACTCGAGTCTGGCCTGGAACTGGAGGCCGCGCTGGCGGGACTTGCGTTCGAGACGGACGACAAGGAAGAAGGGATGAGCGCGTTCGTCGAGAAACGAGAGGCCGAGTTCGGCGACTGGGACTGAACGGCCGGTTGTGACACATAGTTTTTTTGGTATCGCCGACGAGAACTCAGACTATGCCAGACATGGTAGCAGAGCGATCAGATCAATTGGTCGAACAACTCCGGGAGATGATGCTGATTCGGGAGTTCGAGAGTCGGGTCGGAACCCTATTCGAGAACAACGAACTCCCCGGTTTCGTTCACCTCTCGATCGGACAGGAAGCGGTCGCCACGGGGGCCTGTTCGGTGATCGAGGAGGATGACTACATTACGAGTACACACCGCGGTCACGGACACTCCATCGCCAAGGGACTGGACCCCGACCGAATGATGGCCGAACTGTTCGGCAAAGAAACCGGTTACTGCGGTGGCAAGAGCGGGAGCATGCACATCGCGGACGTCGATCAGGGAATGCTCGGTGCCAACGGCATCGTCGGCGCCGGACCGGCGCTGGCCACCGGGGCCGGACTGTCGATCGACCAGAACGGCGAAGATCGGGTCTGTCTCTCATTTTTCGGCGATGGCGCTATGGCCGAAGGTCCCGTCCACGAGTCGATGAACCTTGCCGGCGTCCGAGACTTGCCCGTGGTGTTTATCTGCGAGAACAACCAATACGGCGAGATGACGCCCGCTGAGGACCAACACCACGTCGAGGGCTTCGAGGCCCGGGGCGACGTGTACGATATGCCAGCCGAGACGGTCGACGGAATGTCCGTTCAGGAGGTGTATATGGCGACGGCGGAGGCAGTCAAGCGCGCCCGAAACGGAGAGGGTCCCTCGCTGGTCGTCTGCGAGACGTACCGCTACCGCGGGCACTACGAGGGCGATCCGATGAATTATCGGACCGACGACGAAGTCTCGGAATGGAAGAAGCGCGATCCGATCGACTCGCTCGAGTCTTCGCTCGTCGAGGAAGGGTTCCTTGACGAGTCCGATGTCGAAGCGATGCGCGACGACGCAAGCGACCGGATCGATGGGGCGGTCGAGTTCGCCCGAGAGAGCGAATTCCCTGCCGAGGAAACGGCATTCGAAGATGTCTACACGGAGGATATCTGACCATGACCGAACAATCGATGCGCGAGGCGATTAACGATGCACTGACGGAGGAACTCGGCCGCGACGAGTCCGTTTATCTCATCGGTCAGGATATCGCCAAACCCGGCGGGAGTTTCGGCGTCACGAACGGGATCTACGAGGAATTCGGCGGTGACCGGGTCATCGATACCCCTATTAGCGAGGCCGCTATCGTCGGCAGTAGCGCGGGTGCTGGATTAACCGGCACGCGGCCGGTCGCCGAGATCATGTACGCCGACTTCATGGGACTGGCTGTCGATCAGGTGATGAACCAGGCAGGTCTATTCAAGTACATGTTCGGCGGCGACGTCTCCGTCCCCATGACGGTCCGTACTGTCAATGGTGGCTCAGCGTTCAACGCTGCCGCACAGCACTCGAAGAGCCTCCACGGGCTGTTCATGCACATGCCCGGCGTCCGAGTCGTGCTGGCGACCACGCCCTACGACGCGAAAGGGCTGCTCAAAAGCGCGATTCGGAGCGACGACCCCGTTCTCTTCTTCGAGCACATGGAACTGTACAACCGGGAGGGAGAGGTTCCTGAGAACTCCTACACGCTTCCGCTGGGTGAAGCGACAGTTGAACGCGAGGGCAACGACGTGACCGTGGTCGCGACGCAGAAGATGGCCCACTACGCGCTTGACGTGGCGGAGTCATTGGCCGGCGAGATCAGCGTTGAAGTTGTGAACCCGCGAACGGTGAAGCCGTTGGATACGGAGACGCTCGCCGAGAGCGCCAAAAAGACCGGACGCGTCGTCGTTGCCGACGAATCGGTCGTCCAGAACGGTCCCGCGGCCTACATCGCTGAGCGTATCGAGGAGGAAGCGTTTTACCACCTGGAAGCGCCCGTCGAGATACTCGGCGTCGACGACACGCCGGTTCCATTCTCGCCGCCGCTTGCGGACGCAGTGGTACCGGATGCCGACGACATCGAAACTGCGGTTCGATCCATGCCCCGACTATGAGCATCGAAGACAGACTCACGCGACTCGAGCACCGAGAGGCAATTACGGAACTGCGCGCGGAGTACTGCTACCGCATCGACGCCCGAGACTGGGACGGGTATGCCGCGTTGTTTGCCGAGGACGCACACCTCGACTTCGGTCCCGTCGGTACGTACACCGGTCGAGACCAAGTCCGTAACTTCGCCGAGAACGTCGTCGGCGAGCAGCACTCGTTTCTGGCCCATATGGTCCACAACCCCATCATCGAAATCAGCGGTAAGACCGCGACCGGGAAGTGGTACTTCGAAGTGCCCTGCACCCTAAACGACGGCTCTGCGGGGTGGATTCAAGGAATCTACAACGACGAGTATCGGTTAATAGACGGCGAATGGCTGTTCAGCGAGGTCGTCGCTGACTTCAATTATTTCGCGGAGTACAAGGAAGGGTGGGCGGAAATCGTTGCCGATAATTGATTGACGACGACCATTCGCGACTACGGTCCGTCCACTGAAAATCTTTCTCTCTTAAAAGTGTGCGGTGATGAGGTCAGGGACTCAACTCGGAAAAGTACGTTCGATAGGACGGTCATCTAGTCGTAATTCATCAATACCTCGACGATGTTCCCGGAGCGCATGAGCAGTTCCGGAAACTTCTCGTGGAAGAGCTGATCGCTAATTCGGTTTGTCGGACCGTATATCGTAAGCGAACCGCGAATACGATCGTTTCGATCGATGACGGGGGCGGCGATTGAACGCATACCCGTCAACCGTTCCTCGTCGTCGAGGGCGTACTTGCGTTCCCGGATTTGCGCGAGTTCCTCACTCAGTTCCCCGGGATCGACGATCGTGTTCTCCGTTCGCTTGATCAGCCCATGCTGATCGATAATGTCAGAAACTCTCCTTTCGTCGAGAAATGCGAGTATTGCTTTGCCTGGGGCCGCAGTGTGCATCCCCATCATGATTCCACTGTGGATGTTCACGGGAATTGCCTCCTCTCCTTCCTCTGTTGCGATAATGACTGCTTTTCCGTGTTCCTCGATCGTGAGACTCGCGTACTCACCCGTCTCGTCGGCCAAACGAGTGAGTTCATCGCTAGCTGCCTGATATATTTCTTTGTTTTGACGAGAGATATCCCCCATTCTGAGAAAATCCGAACTGATGGTGTACGTCCCGTCCCGTTCGACGAGATATCCGAGTTCGTAGAGGGTACTGAGATGATCGTAGATCGTACTTTTTGGACGATCCATCGACGCAGTCAGCTCGGAGATACACGCACCGTTTCGGTCGACTATTTCTTCGATAATCTCGAACGACATCCGTAGGGATTTAACGGGAAGATCTTGTGTCATACATCCACGTGAGATTTAGTACCACGAAAAACTTCCGGTATTGCCAAACAGTAGCGCAGTACATGCAAGCACACGACAGCGATTCTTCCAATAAACCATATATTTTTTCATGTAATGGTATAGAAAATATCGATGGCCGTGCGTACTGAAGCCAAATATCGCAACTTCAGACGGTTCTCAACCGCATATTTGGCATATATTATGTTTCCTCGAGACGTCCGGTAATACCAAATAAGTGAACCCCTATGATTGACCAGTGCATTACAACAGTATTGTTGTAAATAACTACACCTATTCGAAGTAGTATGCAAACATTTCGGCTGAAGCCTCGCTACCGTAATCCGGTAATGCCAAATGAGATCGTCCCCATTTATTCACATACACACTAATGTAATTTCCCTCCCCTCGCAACCTCTTATTTCCAAATAATTATTTGTTTTATGTATTTTGGATAATAAGTGGTTATAATAATTATTAGAATACAGATATATCATAAGAATATAATAGATTGATTTCGTATGCTATAGTGAATTATTTGGTTAGCAATTGTGGAGTTCGAATTAGGATGGGGGAATACGATTTGGTACGCGTCTGTATTGGCGTATGAAGTGCTCTATTTGAGAGGTATTTTAATAGTCTCAGTTTGAACAAAGAGTGGTTTGTAACTGATAGTCTCTCTTGTATATATTATCTTATATTCAGCATATTTATTATATATTTCGACGGTACCATACACATGGCCAATTATCTCACCTAATTATGTATCCTTTAAATTTTCTGCCCGATAAACCCCACCTTCGCACCCCATCCTACATATATGCGTGAAAACGTCATCTAACGTTACGTCATCCATTGGAGTCGGACAGCCGCGAATCTGAGCGGTGCCGATACGACACATCAGAATTCAGCGGGACCGTGGATATGACCACCAATTAGTCGTCGATCCACTCGCTGCTCATCCCGACGCGCTCGCCGTCCTCCCAGACGTAGTAGCCCTCGCCTGTCTTCTTGCCGAGGTTGCCCGCGCGGACCTTCCGGCGCAGGGACTGCGGGGGCTTGAACCGCTCGCCGAGTTCCTCGCGGAGGTGTTCGGCGATGTGCAGGCGGACGTCGAGTCCGACGTGATCGGTCAACTCGAGGGGCCCCATCGGATGTCCGTAGCCGATTTCCATTCCCTCGTCGATGTCGGCCGGGCTGGCGACGCCCTGCTCGACCATCCGGATCGCTTCGAGGCCGAGCGCGAGGCCGAGCCGCGAGGTGGCGAAGCCGGCCGTGTCGCGGACGACGACGTCCTCCTTCTCGATGCCCTGGACGTAGTCGACGGCGAACTCCTCGGTCGCCTCGTCGGTCTGCTCGGCGATAATGATCTCCACCAGGTCCATGATGTGCGGCGGGTTGAAGAAGTGCAGGCCGACGGCTCGCTCGGGGCGCTCGAGCGCGCTGGCCATCTCGGTCACCGACAGCGAGGAGGTGTTCGAGGCGATGACGGTATCCTCGCCCGTGGCCTCCTCGACGTCCGCGAAGACCTCTTTCTTCAGGTCCATGTCCTCGGGCACCGCCTCGACGACCAGGTCGGCGTCCTCGACGGCCGCTGCGAGGTCGGTCGTCCCCTCGATGCGCTCGAGGGTGTCCTCCATTTCGCTCTCGCTAAGTTTGTCCCGGTCGACGCCGCCCTGGAGGTTGTCGCGGATCCCCTCGAGGCCGTTCTCGACGAACTCCTCCTCGATGTCCCGCAGGACCACGTCGTGGCCCGCCATCGCGGACACCTGTGCGATCCCGTGTCCCATGCTTCCGGCTCCGAGCACTGCGATTTGCATACGTGAAGCCACTTCGGAAACTATCAAAAGCGTTCCCTTTCGAACAAACGGCGTCAGTACGCGCCCGGACCGTAATTCGCTCTGCTCAAGTCGAATCAGTCCACGTGGCGCGCGCTGTCGATCGCCCCTGAGCGACAGCGAAGGGCGATCGACGTAATTGCGCGAGGGATGAGCGAACGATCGAAGTGAGTGAGCGAATCGGTTGGGGAGGACGTGGCAATCCTAGCCGCCAGCAGTTGTTTTCTGCTCGTGTTTCGTCATACTCAGAAAGCCCCGAGAGTCTCGAGTCGGGGGGCTCGCTGTGCTCCTCGGTTCGCTCCCGTTGGTCGCTCACCTGCGGTGCTTGCTCTGCGAGACGCTCCGCGTCTCGCTGACTCCTCGCTCACTTCGTTCGCGAGGACGTCGCCCGCCTTCCTCGAGACTCTCGCCCCTTTCAGTCCCACCCGTTACACGCCCTCGTCCTCCCCAGCCGACTCACTCGCTGCACTCGTTCGTCCCTCGCACGGCGGTATCGATCGCCCTTCGCTATCGCTCAGGGGCGATCGATAGCGCGCGCCACCGCGACGTATCCGCTCTGTGCCGGACACGAGTCCAGTCCCTCGTCGGCCGCTAACTGAACCACGGATGCACGGTCGAATGACGAAGAACGGAGCTACTTTGGGTTCAGAGCGCGAGTCATTCAGTACCAATGAGCGACCAGCAGCCAGTAATCGTTCAGGCAGTCCGCACGCCACAGGGGAAACACGGCGGCGTCTACGCCGAGACCGGCAGCGAGGAACTCTCGGTCCCGCTCGTGAACGCGATGCTCGAGCGAACCGGTCTCTCGGGCGACGACGTCGACGACATCCGCTGGGGCTGTGCGAAGCAGGTCGACGAACAGAGCAACAACATCGCGCGCGTCATCGCGCTTCTCTCGGACCTCGGCGAAGGCGTTCCGGGAACGACTATCGACCGGCTCTGTGCGTCCTCCGCCGAAGCGATCATGAGCGCCAGCGACGCGATCCGGGCGGGCCAGCGCGAGGTCATCGTCGCCGGCGGCGTCGAGAACATGTCCCGTAACGAGCGCCGGAAGGGGATCGACTCCTACGACGGCATCGCCGAGCAGTACGACGCGGCCGGCCTCGCGATGGGACAGACGGCGGAAAAGGTTGCCCGCGAGTTCGATATCAGCCGCGACGAGCAGGACGAATACGGGGCTCGCAGCCAACAGCGCGCAGTAGAAGCGACGGAAGCGGGCAAGTTCGACGACGAGATCGTCCCCATCGAAACGGGCGTTGCGTCGGAGACGCAACGGGGAGACGGCGAAGCCGTCGAAAAGCAGGTCGTCGAGGAAGACGAGGGGCTGCGTCCCGGCACCACGACGGAGAAGATTTCGGGGCTCCCGCCGGCCTTCGAGGAGGACGGCACCGTCACCGCCGCCAACGCCTCCCAGGTTTCGGACGGTGCTGCCGGCGTCCTGATCACGAGTCGGGCGTTCGCCGAGGAGCACGACCTCGAGATCGTGGCCGAAATCGAGGACCACAACGTCGCCGGCGTCGATCCGACCGTCATGGGAATCGGTCCAGTCCCAGCGGTCCGGGGCATCTGGGAGCGTAACGGCCGCTCGGCCGAGGACTACGACCGCGTCGAACTCAACGAGGCCTTCGCCAGCCAGACGCTGTACTGTCGGGACGAACTCGGCTTCGACGACGCCGTCTTCAACGTCAACGGCGGCGCCATCGCCATCGGCCACCCGCTGGGAGCCTCCGGTGCGCGCCTCCCCGTCTCGCTGATCCACGAACTCCAGCGGCAGGGCGGCGGGCTCGGCCTCTCGACGATGTGCGTGGGCTACGGTCAGGGCGCAGCGGTCGAGCTTCGGGTTCCGGACCAGTAACCGAATTCGTCGCGACTCGAGCACCACTTGCTGCGCGCTGCGACTCGAGCACCACTTGCTGCGCGCTGCGACTCGAGCACCGGCATCGAACCACCCTCCACACGACTCGAGACCGGACCGACGCGGAGACTCCGTCACTCGGCAGCGTCGTCGCTCGAGCGGAGACCGAGTACTATCCGCTGCCCGGCGAGAAAACGGTAGAATCGGTGCGGGAGCCGATCTACAGGATCTGGTCGGCGATGATGTTCTTCTGAATCTCCGAAGTCCCCTCGTAAATCTTCGTGATGCGGGCGTCGCGGTAGTAGCGCTCGGCGGGGTAGTCCGTGACGTAGCCCGAGCCGCCGTGGACCTGAACGCCCTCGTCGGCGACTTCGACCGAGATTTCGGAGGCGAACAGCTTCGCCATGCTCGAGTACTGCGCGGCGACGTCCTGGTTGTTCTTCTCGACCTGGCTGGCGGCGCGGTAGGTCAGCGAGCGGGCGGCCTCGACCTTCGTCGCCATCTCGGCGAGTTTGTGCTCGATGGCCTGGAACTCCTTGATCTTCCGGTCGAACTGCTCGCGCTCGTTGGCGTACTTGATTGCAGCGTCGAGGGCTCCCTGGGCGGCACCGACGGCCTGGGAGGCGACGCTGGTTCGGCCGGAGGCGAAGAACTCCATCAGCTGGTAGAAGCCCTTGTCGACTTCGCCGATAACGTTGTCCTCGGGGACGCGGACGTCGTCGATGATGACTTCGGCGAGGTCGGAGGCGCGGATCCCGAGCTTGTTGGAGATCTTCTCGGTCGAGACGCCGTCACGGTCCATCTCGACGAGGAATGCGGTGATGCCGCGGTGGCCCTCGTCGGGGCTGGTCTTGGCCATCAGGACGCCGACGTCGGCGACGGTGCCGTTGGTGATCCACATCTTGTTGCCGTTGAGGACGTACTCGTCACCGTCCTCGGAAGCGGTGGCTTCCGAGGGATCAGCCGAGGTTTCCTCGGCGGAGTCCTTCTCGGCGACCGTCTCGATGCCGGCGACGTTCGAGCCGTGTGCGGGCTCGGAGATCATCGAACAGGAAGCGGTCTCGCCGTTGGCGATCTTGGGGAGCCACTCCTCTTTCATCCACTCGTCGCCGAACTCGATGATCATGTTCGTCCCGAAGCCGGCGGAGCCGACGGCGCTCCCGATACCGGGGTCCGCTCGCCAGAGTTCCTCGGTGACGATGGTGCTCGAGATCTTGTCCATCCCGGCACCGCCGTACTCGATCGGGATGCCCGGGGCGACGAAGTCGTACTCGGCGGCCTTCTTGCGGATCTCTTCGGGATACTTGTGCTCCCGGTCGTGTTCCTCCGCGACCGGAGCCATCTCGTTTTCACCGAACTCGCGAACGGCCTCGCGAATCGCGTCGTGCTCGGCGGACAGCGTGAATGCCATATATCACGGTTGTTGTCCGGTACCAAAATAGCTTCGATGTATTCAACAGTTACAACGTATCGTTGCCCGAGACCGAACGTTGTAAATCAAAATTCGGGATAGAGAAGCGGCTACTGCGATATCGAGCGATCAACTGGCTCCTCGAACTTACAGTGGTAAGCAGGGGAAAGGTAGTGATCTCGAGCGAGCCACCCCACTCCCCCACTGCTTCACCGCGTGCGGGCTACTCGTCCTCGCCGCGGATCTTGAACTTCTGGACCTTGCCGGTCGTGGTTCGTGGCAGTTCCTCGACGAACTCGACCTCGCGCGGGTGTTTGTACGCGGCCATGTTCTCGAGGCAGTAGTCCTTGATATCCTCGGGCGTCGCGTCGGCGTCCGGCGTCGGAACCACCAGGGCCTGGACGGTTTCGCCGCGGCGCTCGTCGGGCACGCCGACGACGGCGGCGTCGGCGATGTCCTCGTGTTCGAAGAGCAACTCCTCGACTTCGCGCGGGTAGACGTTGTAACCGCCGGTGACGATCATGTGCTTCTCGCGGTCGACGACGTAGAAGAAGCCGTCCTCGTCCCAGTAGCCGATGTCGCCGGTGTGGAACCACGTCTCGCCGTCGGCCTCGGTGAACGCCTCCTCGTTGGCCTCGGGCAGGCCGTAGTAGCCGGCCATCACGTTGGGGCCGGCGACGACGATTTCGCCCGTGATCTCGGTCAGGTCGGCCTCGCCCTCGTCGATCGGTCCCTCCTCGACGCGCGGAACGTCCTCGAAGTCCTCGTTCACGACCTTCGCGTCCATCCCCTCGAACGGCTTGCCGATGCTGCCCTTCCGACGGGCGTCGGGTCCGTTCGCGTGCGTCGTCGGACTCGTCTCCGTCAGACCGTAGCCCTCGTAGAGGGTCGGGCCGAAGACGTCCTCGAAGCGCTCCAGGACTTCCATCGGGAGACTCGAGCCGCCGGAGTTGACGAATCGCAGCGAGGAGAGGTCGAACTCGTCGGCCTCGGGGTGGTTGATCATGTCGTTGAACATCGCCGGCACGCCGAACATGACGGTGATGCTCTCGGATTCGATCATCGTCATGACCTCGGTGGCGTCCCACTCCGGGACGGGGTAGTAGGCCGCGCCGTTGAACAGTGCCCCGTTCATCACGACGGACATGCCGTAGATGTGAAAGAGCGGCAATGTCCCGATGAGTTTGTCGTCGCCCTCGATGCCGCCGATGAGATCGGCGTTGGCTTTGGCCGTCCACGCGAGGTTGTCGTGCGTGAGCAGGACGCCCTTCGGCGTCCCCGTCGTCCCCGACGTGTAGGGCTGGACGGCGATGTCGTCGTCCGCGCGGTCGACGACGTCGAGGGTGTCCTCGGCGAGGAAGTCCTCGAAGTCGGTCGCCGCCTCCGTTTCGGCACCGACGCTGATGACCTGCTCGACGTCGGTCTCCTCGAGCACCTCGGCGACCGCAGGGACGTTCTCCGAGAGGGTGACGACGGCTTTCGCCCCGCTGTCGGAGAGCAGGTGGCTGATCTCGCGGGCCTTGTACTGGGGGTTCATCGGGACGACGATTCCGCCGGCCTGCAGCGTCCCCTGGAACGCGGTGACGAACTGCGGGAGGTTCGGCAGGTAGACGGCGACCCGGTCGTCGGCGCCGATGCCGCGAGACTTGAGTGCCCGGGCGAACTGTCCGGCCCGCGTCCAGAACTGCTCGTAGCTCAGTTCGGTGTCGTCGAATGCGACCGCGACCGACTCGGGCGTCGATTCGACGGTCTCGGCGACGTTCGTGACGAGATTGGTCATACGATACGTGAATGACCGCAATCTAGTAAAACGATTGTGGATTCGTGACGTGCAGCGAACCGTCAGTCGGACACGTTCGGTTCGCCGGCACGTCCGACATCGTAACCGACTACGTATCGAGCGCGCAGGAGCAGTGCGACGATCGCCGCCGCCGCGACGGCTTGAATCCCCATCCCGACGGGTCCGTCCACGACCGAGCCGAACATAGCGGCGAATCCGGCGGTGACGTAGAACGCGCGAACGGGAACGGAGAGCACTCGAGCACCGTCGAAGCCGACCGTCGCGACGATCAGTCCGATCGTGCCCGCGAGGACGACTGGGAACGCGAACAACGTCGTCATCGTCCACTCGATCAGGCTGTTATTAGCGACGAACGCGAACGGGATAACGAACCCCGGAGCGCCGATCCGCAGCGCCTGCTTGCAGGCGGACATGAAGCTCGACCCCGCGATTCGCGAGCCGACCGCGACGGAGATCGCGACCGGGGGCGTGATCGCAGACAGCATCGCGAAGTAGAACACGAACATGTGGGCGGTGATATCGGGAACGGCGAGTTCCGTCATCGCGTCCGCGATCAGGAACGCGACGAGAATGTACGCCGCCGGCGTCGGCATCCCGAGGCCGAAGGCGATGCTCGCGATCATCGCGAGCACCAGCACGAGCGCCAGTCCGCCGGCGATCCCGAACACCGTCACGTCCGCGAACCCGATGATTCCCGCGCCGAGGCGACCGGTCAGTCCGCTCGTTTCGAGGAGTTCGACGATCAGGCCCATCGCCGCGAGGACGCCCACGAGCGGCGCCATTTCGAGTCCACCCTGTTTGAGGCCGTCGACGGTCCCTCTCATCGTGCTCGTAGCGGAGCGATAGGAGGTAACGGCAAACTGCTTGCCCGACGCCGTACCCGTGGATCCGTCTGAACTGGCGGTGTCACCGTCCAGTCTGGATCGGACGATTCGATCCGCATCGAACACGTCGATGAGGTAGTTCCGGACGAAGATGACCCCCACGATCGTGAGGATCGTGTAGAACCCCGCTGACAGGGGCGTAAATCGGAGGACGATGAGCGTGTACAACAGCACTACCATCGGAATCACGAAATGCAACCCGCTCAGCAGGACCCGCCAATCGAACGGCGAGAGATCGGTCGTCGTCCAGCCGAACTTGAGGATGGTGAAGTGAACCGCCACGCCGACGCTCAGGTAGAACAGCGCCGCCGGGATCGTCCCGGCTCGAACGATCTCGAGGTACGGAACGCCGATGATGTCGGCCATGAGGAACGCGGCAACGCCCATCACGGGCGGAAGCATTTGCCCGCCCGCAGAGGCGACGGCTTCGATCGACGCCGCGAAGTCGCTGCGAACGCCCTGATCCTTGATCATCGGGATCGTGAAGCTCCCGGTCGTCGCGGTGTTCGCCGCCGCGCTCCCGGTAATCGATCCCATGACCATACTCGAGATGACCGCGATCTGCACGACGCCGGTCCGTAGCGTGTTACCGAGTTCCGTTCCGACTTCCCGGATGTAGTCCATGAGTCCGTACGCTTTGGCGATACCGGCGAACATGATGAAGATCGCAACCCACGTCGCGCCGATCCCCATGATCGTGCTGTCGTAGACACCGGAGTGAAGGCCGAGGGCCGCTTCTTCGATGATACCGGGAACGCCTTCACCCGACCACGCGAGTAAGTCGGGAAGAAACGGTAACGTGCTCACCGATTCGTGAGAGTAAGCGATCGCGAAGACCGCCACGGAGGCGATGATCCACCCGAATGCTCGGCGCGTCGCATCGGTGACGAGAACGATCAGTGCTGCGCCGATAATGTGATCCGTCGTCGTGTACCCGACGATGTGTACTTCGTTGTCGAGTCGACTAAACTCGCCGGCGATATATGCCATCGTTACGAGCGAGAGTGCGGCGAGTACGAGCGCGAGATACGGATCGAATCGACCGTACATTCGTTTGAACGCCTGAATCCCGCTCGACAGACGCTCACTCTCGAGTCCGAGATCGTCGAGGACCGAGGTCCGCTCGGGTGGCTCCTGGATGGACTCGGAGTTTGCGTCGCCGGTCGAATCCGCATTGCCGTCGCCGGGAGTAGCTTCTCGATCCCGGTCGAACTGTCGGCGGGCGTAATCCAGATAGTAGACTGCCAGTCCCCACCCCACGAAGAGGATGACGTACTCCGCCCGTTCGGCGAACACGAGGTCCGGAGGAATAAACGGCCTCAGCGAGACGCCGCCGACGGTCAAATTCGTCAAGATGAAAAACGCGTAGTAGATCGTATAGAGGGTGAAAAGCGCCGCCATTACGTTCGTAAGGCCGGCTAACAGCCGGAGCGGTGTCAGTCGCCCGAAACGGGAACTATGGGTGGACATGAATCGGTAGGTTAGTCGTCTAGAGCGTGTTCGAGGGCTCGCTCGAGGGCGGGCGCGGTGCCGGATCCGCTCGGCGTCGGCGAGACGGCCATATCCGCTTCGATATCGGAGACGGCTTCGAGATCCATGTTGTTCGTGATGAAGAACCACGGCAGGTCGTAGTAGTGGAAGATCTGCGTCATCTCGAAATCGAGGTCGTCGAACGGTTCGACGCCCTCGCGGAACTCCCGTGCCGTCCAGTTCTGGAGGTATCCCATCTCGATGTCTTCCGAGGCGATGTCGCCGATGTTTTCCTCGGTTCCGTCGCTCGTCTGCGCTTCGATAGTTAGGTCGTCCAGATTATCGTTCATGACCGCCGCCAACGCCTCGTTCGCGGCGTTAGCCGTCGTCCCCTGCTGGGAGGTTTTCATCCGGACAGTGTCGGTCTCTAGCGTCTCGTCCGGTTCGTCCGCCCGTTCGAGATCGTCGTTCCAGACGCCCCGTTCCTCGTAGAAATCCGCGGCGGCCGGATGGAACGGGATCCCCTCGTACGCGTTTTCGACCCAGAACTCGGGCTCCTCGTGCCACGCGAAGATCCCGAATTCGTCGGCGAGGTCCTCCCGCACGTCCCACATGGTCTGGAGGAACGTCTGTACGACGTCGTAGTCGAGCGTCGCGCTGGAGACGAAGTTATACGCGAAGGTGGGGCACGAGAGTTCGCCGGGAACGTCAACGGCGTCGTTGTCGGCACCTTCGAGTTCGTTGGTATCGAGATCCTGAATGAGTAGCGTCTCGTCGTCGTCCCACGCCTCGCTCGTCTCGTCTGCGACGTCGAGAATGCGGAACTCGTCGACCGACGCCATGGCTTCCTGGAGCCACCCCGGAGTGATCGAGAAGTTCATCATCGTCCCGACGCCGACGTCGAGTCGCCCTTCGTTCAGAGCACCCCCCTGTTCCGCGAAGCCCACGCTGACACGCTCGTATCCACCGCCGCCGTCTTCGTCACCGAAACAGCCGGCTAACGCGGCCGCGGTGCCGGCACCGGTCGCTGCGAGGAACGAACGTCGAGTTTTTCCACTAATCCCCTGACTGCATCTCTCTGGCATAACGAAACCCTCCGGGCATATTATAATAATTGTTCCGGTACCCTGCGAGCGGAACCGTGTAATAATATGCCACTACAACACCGGTAGCACCGGGTCCGCACTCGGTACACTCGACGTGATGGTACTGCGGTGCTGAGTCGTTCTCCGGTCGACGACCAACTCGTTTGACAATATATACCGTAATACCTATTGCGCTATTAGCGTACTATCGGGTATGCTGGATTTCGTCAACCTTGAGGCGGACCTCGGCCAGGAAGAGCGCATGATCCGGGACACGGCTCGAGAGTTCGTCACCGAACACGTCAAGCCCGATATCGGCGAGCACTTCGAAAACGGCACGTTCCCGAAAGAGCTCATCCCGAAGATGGGTGAACTCGGCTTTTACGCGCCGAACCTCGAGGGCTACGGCTCACCCAACGTCTCCGAGACGGCCTACGGACTCCTGATGCAGGAACTCGAGGCCGGTGACTCGGGGCTGCGGTCGATGGCCTCGGTGCAGGGCGCACTCGTCATGTATCCCATTCACGCGTACGGGAGCGAGGAGCAGAAAGAGGAGTGGCTCCCGGCGATGGGCCAGGGTGACGCGATCGGCTGTTTCGGTCTCACCGAACCCGAACACGGCTCGAACCCGTCCGCCATGGAGACCCACGCCGAACGCGACTCCGCCGAGGGAACCTCGGCTGATCCCCGAGAAGCGACGAGCGCTTCTCGGGACGGCGACGGCTACGTGCTGAACGGCTCGAAGACGTGGATTACGAACGCACCGATCGCGGACGTCGCGATCGTCTGGGCGCGCGACCGCTCGGCCGAGGACGACCCCGTCCGCGGGTTCCTCGTCGAGACCGACCGCGATGGCGTCAGTACGAACAAGATCGACGAGAAGCTCTCGCTTCGAGCCTCGATCACGGGCGAGATCGGTCTCAACAACGTCCACGTGCCCGAGGAGAACGTCCTGCCGGGCGTGTCGGGCATGAAGGGGCCGCTGTCCTGTCTAACCCAGGCCCGCTACGGGATCGCCTGGGGCGCCGTCGGCGCCGCTCGAGACTGTTTCGAGGAGGCCCGCCAGTACGCCAAGGACCGCGACCAGTTCGGCGGTCCGATCGGTCGGTTCCAGCTCCAACAGCGCAAACTCGCGGAGATGGGGACCCAGATCACCCTCGCCCAACTGCTCGCCTACCGACTGGCCGAACTCAAAGAACGCGGCGAGATGCGCCCGCAGCACGTCTCGATGTCCAAGCGAAACAACGTCCGGACGGCCCGCGACCAGGCCCGGATCGCCCGCGAGATGCTCGGCGGCAACGGCATCACCACCGACTACTCGCCGATGCGCCACATGGCCAACATGGAGACGGTCTACACCTACGAGGGCACCCACGACATCCACACGCTCGTCCTCGGCGAGGAGTTCACCGGCATCGCGGCCTATCAGTAACGTCTCGCAGCCGTTCCGAACGCGCGATTTTTCGAGCGTCGTTCGATCGATTCGACGGCCGGATACCGAAGCCGTTCTTTCGATTCCACCGATCGACGATCCTATTTCACATAGCGGAATAACGAACGAAGAATCGAACGGAGGACGGTTCGTTCCGGATAGCCGCGGTTTCGTTTTGCTATCCGGAACATTGATTGAGACCGTGGCGTATACTCGAGTATGAGCAGGCATGGGGCGGACGAAACCGACGTCGGCGTCTCGACGACGCGCAAGACGTTCGAGATTCTCGAGGCGCTCAAAGCGGAGGAAGGGGTGACGATCACGGAGCTCACGCGACGAACGGG
The DNA here is from genome assembly GCF_051351675.1 of Natronorubrum halobium. Taxonomy (NCBI): domain Archaea; kingdom Methanobacteriati; phylum Methanobacteriota; class Halobacteria; order Halobacteriales; family Natrialbaceae; genus Natronorubrum; species Natronorubrum halobium. The sequence continues at coordinate 1,560,946 of NZ_CP195595.1, read as the reverse complement.
ACTGAGCAAGAGCACCGTCTATCGCCACCTCGCGACGCTCACCGACATGGGGTACGTCGTCGAACGCGACGGCGATTACTACATCGGATTCCGGCTCCTCGAGATCAGCGAGCGGGCCCGAAACCGGAAGACGGGATACACCGCCGCGAAGCGCAAGGTGTTCGAACTGGGTCAGGAGACCGACGAGCGAGCGGTGTTCATCGTCGAGGAGGACGGAGACGCCGTCTACATCCACCGGTACGGTAGCCTCTCGGATACGATGATCGGCAAACGGCGACCGCTGCACTCGATGGCCTCCGGAAAGGTCATTCTCGCAGAGTGGGACGGCGACGCCGTCCGCGAGTTCGTCGAGGAGCACGGCCTCGAGCCGAGTACGGACAACACCATCACGGACCCCGACGTCCTCTACGAGGAACTGAATCGAGTCCGCGATCGCGGCTACGCCGTGAACGACCAGGAGCATATGGACGGGCTCCGCGGCGTCGCCGTCCCCGTCTACACCCCCGACGACGAACTTCTCGGCGCGCTGGGCGTCTTCGGCCCAACGAGCCGATTCAAAGGCGAATACCTTCACGACGAACTGCCGAATCGGCTCTGGGACAAAGCCGGCGAGATCAGAGTCACGCTCGCCTACGGCTGAGTCGATAGTTCGGATACCGAACTAGCTGGCCGATCACGGCCACTGCCCGCCGACCGACGGTCGGTCGGCTATCGCGGGTCGATCCGCTGAAACGCACCGTTCTTACCGCTCGAACGCGCACGAACGACGGAAGATCCGATCTACCAGTGCGATCCATCACACTCGATGACCGGAAGATCGCGTCCGGATAGTGAAACACCGCAGCGACGGCATCGAAACGACTTTCCGCAATTCACGAGTAGCCCGCCGCATGGACGAGCGGAACAGGAGTCCGGGACCGATGCCGAAAGTCCCGCGACTGCTCGAGAAGTACGACCTCGAGGGCGTCGGTGACGAACTCGAAGCCCAGTGGACCCACCCTGACGAACGCAAGAGCCTCCGCACGCTCGCCGAGTCGTTCAACGAACGCCTCGTCAGGGCCGCACTCGAGGAGGCGAGAGTCGACACGATCACCGAGGACGTCGGCCACCTGTACGAGTTGCTCAGCGGGACGACGGGCAGTCGTGGCGAGCAGTTACAGGCCAGACGGCGCCTCGAGCGGGCCGGCGTCGACGTCGAAACCCTGATCGAGGAGTTCGTCTCGTACGGTGCGATCCGGTCGTACCTCACGAACTATCGCGACGCGTCACTCCCGGAGACGACCGACAGCGACGTCCGACGGACGGAACGGGAAGCCATCGAGGGCCTCCGCCAGCGAACGGTGGCGGTAACCGAGAGCAAACTGGCACGACTTCGGGACACCGACCGACTGGAAATCGGCTCGCATCGAGTGCTCGCGACCGTCCAGGTCGTCTGTGAGGATTGTCACAGTCAGTACGGCGTCTCCGAACTGCTCGAGGCCGGCGGATGCGACTGTGACGCCCCGTAGCGTTCGATCGCGAACGCGATCGACGGCTATCGCTCCCGAGTGACCGTTCAAAAACATATAACAAGAGTACACCTGTTACGAGTTGTGCGCTATCGACGAGATCCGGCCGCCGGTTCGTCGCACAGAAATGTGCGAGCTACCAGTTATCAGAGAACATAAGATACCGTATGTCACGGTAGCAATCGTTCCGTTCGGTATCCGGTATCGAAACGGCAGAAGGCGGCGCATCGCACGTTCTCCGCCCGATCAGTACCCGCATACGTGCGATAGTTCCCGGTCGCGTGACCGCGACAGAGACCGTCGTATTACGGGGTTCTATCGACTCTCGAGCCCGTTAGTCGATACTATCAACAGGAGCCAGTATTCCTACCCACATGATATATCCGATACTGCTTTTCGGAAGCACCATATTCCAGACCAATCGAGCGACGAGGGATCGAACGCCGAGCGTCCCCGTTCGTGACAGCGACTCGTCGTTCCGGACCTGAGGGCCGCGGCGAGAGCGCGGGTCGTCACTCGACGATCGCAGCGAGTTCCCGCTCGAGTCCCTCGAGATCGATCGTTCGGCTCCTGATGTCCGTCTCGTACCGCTCTTTGTACCCCGATCCGGTCAGGATCGCGACGACGTCGTCGTTCGGTTCGATGGCACCGGACCGTGACAGGTTCCGAATTCCGGCGACGGCGACCGCGCTCGAGGGTTCGACGGAGACGCCGACCGTCGTCGACAGTCGACCCATCGCGTCGCGGATCTCCGCGTCCGGGACGGAGACGACCGCGCCTTCGGTGTCGCGAGCGGCGGCGAGTGCGCGCGTCCCGCTCGGCGGGTCGTCGTTCGCGATCGAGACCGCGATCGTTTCGCCGGGCGTTATCGGTGACACGGTCGCGACGTCATCGCGGTAGGCCGTCGCCACGGGATCGCACGCGGCCGCCTGCACGAGATAGAGCCGCGGTACGTCGTCGACGAGACCCGCTCGGTTCAGCTCTCGCAGCGCTTTCCAGACCGCGCTCGCCTGACCGCCGCTGCTGACCGGCAGGGCGATCGCGTCCGGCGTCGTCGGCGCGAGTTGCTCGAGGATCTCGTAGGCGACGGTCTTCTGCCCGGCGACGCGAAGCGGCGTATCGGAGTTGACGAAGGCGACGTCCGCGTCGAGTGCGAGCGTCTCGTGATAGAGTCGCCCGTAGTCTCCCTCGACCCGGAAGAGGTGGGGATCGTGTCGCGCGATCAGTTCGAGTCGCTCCCCGGGCGTGTCGGCCGGGACGAACACCGCACACTCGAGGCCGGCGTTCGCGGCGTACGCGCTCGTGCTGAGCGCCATATTTCCGTGCGAGACCGTTCCGACCCACTCGTATCCGGCCTGGGCTGCGTAGCTGACACCCACCGTACTCCCCCGATCCTTGAAGCTGCCCGTCGGGTTCTGCCCCTCGTGTTTCAGCGAGAGCGAACAGCCGGCGTACTCGTCCAGCCCGTCCGCGCGAACGAGTGGCGTCGTTCCGGGAGGAACACCGGACGGCTCCGACACCGGAAGGACGTCGGCGTAGCGCCACATGCCACGGCTCCACTCCGCGTCGGGCCACTCGAAGTCGCTCGGATCGGTCTCGAACCAGAGGGGTTCGCCGCACGAACAGCGGTTCCGATCGTCGATTCCGTACGTCCGTCCGCAATCGTAACACCGCACTCGTCCGTTCATCTACGATAGCGGTCTCGCCGGAGCGACAAAACGCTTCCCTCGATCGGACTCCCGGGACGCTCTCGAGGGCAGAATAGTTACATGGCTGGTGAGACAAGAGCGTAACATGTATCGGGTCGTACTTCCCGTCGATTTGGACGAACAGCGGACCACAGCGGCAACGACAGTGATCGAATCCCTTCCCGGTGAGCCCGACGAACTCGAGGTAGTGGCACTGAACGTGTTCAAGGAGTTCGAAGTGACCGACGAGGGTGGGCGGGTCAGTTCCGCGGATATCTACGACGAGGACGCGTTTCCCGAGAGCGCCGAATCCGCCCTCGAGCCGCTCGAAGAAGCGGGCGTGACGGTTGTGAAACGACGAGAGCACGACGATCCGGCCGAGACGATTCTGGAGGTGGCTGCGGACGTCGACGCGGACAGCATCGTCATCTGCGGTCGGGATCGCAGTCCGGCCGGGAAGGCGCTCTTCGGCAGCGTGACGCAGTCGGTGTTGCTCTCGGCGGACCGCCCGGTCATTACCACGACCGAGTAGCTTCGTCGACCGACGCCCGTCGAGAGACTCGGGGCGGACGAGTTACGTGAGATAAAGAACGTACACCGTTATCGCGACGCCGAACGCGATGCTCGCACCGACGGTGACGACCAGTGCGATCGACTGATTCACTCGCAACAGGGAGAACACGCCCAGCGTGAACGTCGCGTACAGAAACGCGAGATAGACGCCGAATCGAAACCACTCCCGCCGTCCGGAGAGCCCCGCGCCCTCACCGTCGTCCGCGTTCATCGGTGCAACACCACTGGGTACTCGTGTGCGATGCGACGTGTAGTTTACTCCCGAAACGGGCGTTCGGCCCGTCGTGGTCCGCCGGACCGTTCGTGGCCGATTGACGGAGTGAACGGGCGTCCGTCAACCGAAATCCCCGATCGTCGACTGAAACCTCCGACCGTCGACTGAAACCTCCGACCGTCGACTGAAACCTCCGACCGTCGACTGAAACCGGATCCAGCGAACCCGAACGCCGGGAGTTGGGACGTCAGCGAACCACGGGTGCGTCGACGTCGCCGATCGTCTCGACCGACGCGCGAACGTGGTCGCCCGGTTCGATCGGCTCCGCACCGGGCGTTCCCGTGCTGAACAGGTCGCCGGGCTCCAACGTCATCACGTCGGAGTGGAACGAGACGATCTCGCGGGGCGGAAACAGCATGTTCCGGACCTCGTTCTCCGCCGCGACCCGATCGTTGACGATCGTCTGCACCGTCAGGTCCTCGAACGCGAGCGGGTCCTCGGGGACCGCGATCGCCGGACCGACGACGAGGAACGAGTCGAAGCTCTTCGCCCGCGTCAGGAATCGCGGGTTGCGCTGGAGGATGTCCTCCGCGGTCATGTCGATGACCGGCAGGTAGCCGGCGACCGCGTCGTCGACGGTCTCCTCGTCGACGTTCCGACACGCTCGTCCCATCAGTACCGCGAGTTCGGCCTCCGCCGTCACCCTGTCGGTCTGCTCGACCGGTGGGAGCCGGATGGGGCCGCCCGGCCCCGTAACGACGTTGTTCGGCTTCATGAAACTCGCCGGCTCGTCCGGTCGTTGCTCGTCCAGATCGCCGGCGTGCTCGGCGTAGTTCAGGCCGATGCCCCAGAGCTTCCCGAATCGCGCGAGCGGCGGGCCGAACCGGAGGTGTGCCGAGTCGACTCTGTCGGCCGGCGCTGCGTCCACGTCGGGAAGCGTCCCCGCCGCGGCGCGCGGGAGCGCGTCACGGACGGTCTCGAGGTCGGGTGCGGCCGCCGAGAGCGGGACGAACCCCTCCTCGTCGCCGAGAAGCGGACGCCCGTCGATCGTGCGTGCCAGGTACTGCATTGTCACTCCTCGCGATCCGTCCAGAAGTCGAACGAGCGGCCGGGCGCGAACACGTCGAACCCGACGGCCAGTTCGTCGCCGGTGTTCTCGACCCTGTGCGGTTCGTCGGACTCGAGCAGGACGGAGTCGTACCGCTCGAGGGTCACCGACTCGCCGTCGTCGGTCGTGACCGTGAGTTCGCCCTCGAGGCAGAGGCAGACCTGCTCGTTCTCGTGGTGGTGCATCGGGGAGCTGTGTCCCGGCGGTTTCTCGAACCACTCGAAGGAGAACCGGTCGCTGCCGGCCATCGAGACGCGCCGCCACCCCTCCTCGGGCTCGTACGTCTCCGCGTCGTCGAAGTCGACCGGTTTCATAGGTTCGCCCCCGTGGAGCCGCCGTCGATCAGGACGCTCTCGCCGTTGATGTAGCCCGAAACTGGCGAGGAGAGGAACGCGACGGTGTTGCCGAGTTCCATCGGATCGCCGACCCGCTCGAGGGGGTTGCTCGCCCAGTCGTCGAGCCCCTCCTCGTAGGAGTCGTAGTCGCCGCGGTCGACGGCCTGAGTGACGAGGGTTTCGATGCGTTCGGTCTCGTGCGGGCCGGGGAGGACCGCGTTGGTCCGGACGTCGGGAGCGAACTCCTTCGAGAGCGTCTTCTCGAGGCCGATGACGCTCATGCGGACCGAGTTCGAGAGGACCAGACTGTCGATGGCCTCCTTGACGCTCCGGGAGGTGATGTTGACGATCGTTCCCTCGCCCTCGCGCAGGTGGGGTTCGGCCTCGCGGGCGAGTCGGACGACGCTCATCACGAGCAGGTCGTACGCCTGATACCAGTCGTCGTCGTCGGTATCCAGAAACGGGCCCGACGGCGGACCGCCGGCGCTGGTCACGAGGTGGTCGATCCCGCCGAACTCGTCGACGGTCGTCTCGATCAGCGTCTCGATGTCGTCCTCGTTCGTGAGGTCGCCCTGCTGGGCGACGACGTCGCCCGTTGCGACGTCCTCGATCTCCGCTCTCGCGTCCTCGAGTCGGTCCGCGTCGCGACCGTTGATGACGACATTTGCACCCTCCCGCGCGAGGGCCTTCGCCGAGGCCTTGCCCAGGCCGCTCGAGGAGGCCGTTACGAGCGCTACGTTGTCGGTGAGTTGTAAGTCCATCTCGTCCGTAATGCCAGAGGAGAAACGCAAAAAGCTTGGTGTTGCGGTAAGGGTTCGGGGCCGGATCGATCGGCTGGAATCGGCCCGTCAGTCGGCGTCCGCGCGAGAGTACTCGCCGTCGACGGCGGCGAACGCGCCCCGTTTCGACTAACCGGCTACCTCGAGATCGCTTCCGCACGTCGATCCCGTATAACGGAAGTGAGACCGTGCAGGGAGACGCTCCATCCGTATCACGCGATACCACCGAACTCGGTCGTCGATCCGCAACGGTACCGCGACCGACTCTCGGATCGGCGCCTGTGTTACAATCATATGGATGTAATTTTAGGCCGTTTCGTTCCGGTTTCGACGGCATTGCCTTCCGTATTACGGAAGGTATCTCTCGTCTTCGACCAGTGGACGCCGGTCGGTCGCCAGTTCGACCTGGTAGTCAGGGCGATGGCTCGGTCGCTGGTAAAAGTATCTTCCGTATGATGGAATTTATAAGTCACGTGCTCGTGAGAGAGCGTATGACGGACGACAACGCCAATCGGATCGGGAGCACGAAGACGAGTTTCGAGATCGTCCACGCGCTCCAGGAGAACGGCCCGTCCAGACTGTCCGAGATCGCCGACCGACTCGATCTGACGGAGAGCACCACCCACCGGCACCTGAACACGCTCCACGACCTCCGGTACGTCTCGCGTCGGGGAGAGCTGTACCAGATCGGCCTCCGCTTCGCCCGATTGGGTCGAGCGGCCCAGACGAGGGACCCGGCCTATCAGATGGCGAAACCGCACGTCCAGACCCTGGCCGAAGAGACCCAGGAACGGGCGCAGTTCGTCGTCGAGGATCACGGTCTCGGCATCTATCTCTACCTGGAAACCGGCAGCAACGCCGTTCGGGCGGGATTCGGGATCGGCCGGCAGATCCACCTGCACTGTTCGTCCGCCGGCAAGTCGATTCTCGCACAGTACTCGCGAGACCGCGTCGACGCGATTCTCGACCGCTGGGGGGTTCCGGCTCACACCGAGAACACGATCACCGATCGCGACGCGTTCTACGAGGAACTCGAGCGCGTCCGCGACCGCGGCGTCGCCTTCAATCGCGAAGAGCACGTCCACGGACTCAACGGGACCGCGGTCCCGATCAAGCGAGACGGGGAAGTCCTCGGCGCGCTCGCCGTCGCGGGACCCTCCCATCGGCTGAACGGCGAGCAACTCGAGGCGGACGTTCCGGACCGGTTGCTCGCGGCGGCGAACGAACTCGAGTTGAACATCACCTACTCGTCGCCGGACAGCGCGGACGACCACGTGGTCGAGTGAGCGTCACTCGAACGACGCCGTTCCGTCGTCGAACGCGAGTTGCTCGCGCTCGAGCACGGAGACCGACCCGCCGAGCTCGTCGAGCAGCGCTTCCGAAACGCGGAACTCGGCGAGATCGGTCGTGTTTTCGATCCACGCGACCCGGACCGTCTCGGGATCGTACCCGCCGAGGGCGTTCAGCGCGACCCGGAGCGCCAGTTCGTCGTCCGGCGCGACGGCGGGAAGCTTCGCCTTGGAGAGCGAGCCGCTCGTCAGCGCGTTCGCGTAGGTTTTCTTCAGGTCGAGCTGTTCGACTGCCGCCCGTCGGGTAATGTCCGCCAGCCCGATGCCGTTCCCGTTCCCGCTCGTCGCCTCGGTGAGTCCGCGGGCGTAGATCAGATCGATCGAGGGCGTCTCCGGATCCGGCGCATTGAGGACGCGGTACCGGCCGATCACGTTCGTATCCATTCCCGCTCCGGAGATCTCCTTGCCGAGTTCGTCGACGACGAGGAGATCAATGTCGTCGACCGGCAGCGTCGCCATCTCCTCGCGCGCCCGCTCCAGCAGGGCCGGCTCCCGTCGCTCGAGCGACGGCCCGTCGATCGCCTCGATCTCCCCGATCTCCTCGTGGAAGTTCTCCACGAGCGCGAGCCCGCCGAGCAGCGGAACGGAGTCCCTGATGGCTGCGACCAGCGACTCGATCGTCGGCACGTAGCCGCGGTCGAGCGCCGTCGAGTGAAACGCCTGGGCGCCCCGCTGCTTTCCGAGGCCGACCGCGAGCATCTTGCAGAGCCCGCTCTCGAGCGGCCCGGTGAAGTTCGTGTGCGGCTTGACGCGATTGACGACCAGTACGGCGTCCGCCGCGAGCGCGGCGGCGGAGAAGTAGACCGGCGTCGTCGTCCCGTCGACGTCGACCTCGTCGAGTTTTTCGACGTCCATCCGCGCATCGATCGGGGCACCGATGCGTTCCTCGGTGAGATCTAGCGCGGCGAGGATCTCGCGCTGACCCGCGGGGGTCGCGCCGCCGTGACTGCCCATCGCGGGGACGACGACCGGCTCGAACCCTCGGTCTTCGATGTACGAGACCGTCTCGGCCGTGATATCGGCGATCCGGTGGATACCTCTGCTTCCGACCCCCACGGCGACCGTCGCGCCGGGGTCGAGGTCGTCGAACGCGAGTCGGTCCAGTTCCGAGCGCGTCGTCGACAGCGGATCGGAGAGCGTGCTCGTGGGCGGATCGTAGCTGACGCGTGCGAACGACGGGTAGCCCTGTGGCTCGATGAGGGGGGCTACGTCGTCCCGGTCGGGAAAGTCCATACGCGTCATAACGGGACCGGCGTGTTAATTCCTCTGCGAAAAAGTTGCCGATAGGTGAACGAATTTAAATGTACTCGTTCGTGACCGAGTATGGAGATCGACCACGTCGAGTCACTTCCAGTCGCTATCCCGCTGGAAGAGCCGGTATCCTTCTCCAACAGAACGCTCACGTATCGCGATCACGCGATCACGTACGTCCGAACCGAGAGCGGACTCGAGGGCGTCGGCTACTCGCTCGGCTACGAAGGCGCGGAGCTGATCGCCGAGGCGGTGGAGTCGCTGCTCGAGCCGATGCTGGTCGGCGAAGATCCGCGGGATACCGAGCGACTGTGGCGGGAGATGTACGACGGGACGGTCCAGATCGGTCGGTCGGGGCTGCTCCTTCGGGCCATCTCCACCGTCGACATCGCGCTCTGGGATATCAAGGCGAAAGCCGCCGAACAGCCGCTGTACAAACTCCTCGGCGGCCACGCCGACGCGGTACCCGCCTATGCGAGCGGCGGCTACTACCGCGACGAGAAGGGCCACGAGGGCCTGCGCGACGAACTGCGACGCTACGCGGACGAGGGCCACGACGTCGTCAAGATGAAGGTCGGACGACGGTCGGTCTCCGAGGAAACGGCGCGCGTCGCGGCCGCTCGTGACGAGATCGGGGACGATCGAACGCTGTTGCTCGACGCGAACGGGGTCTGGTCGACGGCGACGGAGGCCATCCGGGCCTGCCGCGCGTTCGAACCGTACGACCCGTACTTCATCGAAGAGCCCGTGATGATCGACAGCGTCGAGACGATGGCCACCGTCAACGACGCGATCCCGTACCCGGTCGCGACCGGCGAACTCGAGGGGCCGCGGTACGACTTCGAACGGCTGTACAGCGACGGTGCCGCGGACGTGCTCCAGCCCGACGCCACCGTCTGTGGCGGCATCACCGAGTGGCTCAAGATCGCCCATCACGCGGCCGCCCTCGACGTACCGATCGCTCCCCACTACAACTGGAACCTGCACGCGTCGCTGGTCGGTGCGATCGAGAACGCCCTCTGGGTGGAATACTTCTACCGCGATATGGACGTGAAGGTCTTCGACGACATCGTCGAGGAGCCGCTCCAGCCGGACGACAGCGGCGTGATTCCGCTCCCGGACGAGCCGGGTCACGGCGTACGGCTAGACGAGACCGCGATCGAGCAGTTCCGAACGGACGACTGACACCGAACCAGCCGAGAGACCGAGACTACTCATGAAAGACTTCTCAAACCAGATCACGAACCGAGACGAGAGCCGCGACGTCGAAATCACGGACATCAAAACCTGCGTCGTCGAGGGGAACTTCGAGTGGAACCTGATCAAAGTCGAGACCGACGCCGGCGTCACCGGCATCGGCGAGTCCTATCGGGGCGGCGGCGTCCCCGAACTCGTCGAGTACACTAAGCGGTTTCTGATCGGCGAGAACCCGCTCGACGTCGAGCGACTCTCCCGACAGATCATTCAGGAGATGTCGGGTCACGGCGGGACGACGGGCAAGGTCGTCACCGCCGCCTCCGGCATCGAGATCGCGCTGTGGGACGCGGCCGGGAAGATCCTCGATCTCCCCGTCTATCAACTCCTCGGCGGGAAGTTCCGGGACGAGGTCCGGATCTACTGTGACTGTCACGCCGGCGAAGCCTACGCCGTCGAGGACGGCTCCACCGAGTACGCCACCGCGGAGGCCTACTCTCCGGAGGCGTACGCCAACGAGGCCCGCCGCGTCGTCGACATGGGCTTTACCGCGCTCAAGTTCGACCTCGATCTCGAGATGGACAACGATCCCGACCCGTTCAACGGTCGCCTCACCAACGGGGCCATCGAACACAAACGCGAGATCGTCGAGGCCGTACGAGAGGAGATCGGCTACGATATCGATCTCGCCTTCGACTGCCACTGGGACTACTCCGTCGAGAGCGCGAAACGGCTCGCGTACAAGCTCCGGGAGTACGATCTGATGTGGCTCGAGGACCTGATCCCGCCGGAGAACATGGCGGCCCAGAAGGAGGTCACCGAGGCGACGAAGACGCCGGTCGCGACCGGCGAGAACCGGTTCCGGGTGCACGAACTCTCCGAGTTGATCTACGATCACGGCGTCGACATCGTGACGCCGGACCCGACGACCGTCGGCGGACTCAAAGAGACGATGCGCATCGCCGACCGTGCCGAAGAGAACTACGTGCCCATCTCGCCGCACAACGTCTGCAGTCCGGTCGGGACGATGGCCTGCGTCCACCTCGGGGCCGCCATCCCGAACTTCGACCTCCTCGAGTACCACGCCCTCGAGGTCGACTGGTGGGACGACCTGATCGAACGGGACGAACCGCTCATTCAGGACGGCTACATCGAGGTGCCCGAGAAGCCGGGCATCGGCGTCGAACTGGACGAAGACGTGGTCGAAGCGCACGCGCTCGAGGGGACGACGACGTTCTGACCGGTCACCGCGCCGATGCGGGCGAATGCGTGGATTTACGTCGCCATCCGCGAGAGGTAGTCCCATGACATCGACTTCGGCGGCCCCGCTGGACGGCGTTCGCGTGATCGACTGTACGCAGATGCTCTCCGGGCCGTTCGCGACGCAACTGCTCGCGGATATGGGCGCGGACGTCGTCAAAATCGAGCGCCCGAACCGGGGCGACATCACCCGAAACGTCGGTCCGAACGTCGGCGACTCGGGGATCACCGCCTACTTCGCGTCGCTGAACCGCGGCAAGCGAAGCGTCGAACTGGATCTGTCGACCGCGGACGGCGCCGCCGCCCTCGAGGCGCTCGTCGAGACGGCGGACGTCCTCGTCGAGAACTACCGACCCGGGACGATGGCGAAGTGGGGACTTGGCTACGACGACCTGCGAACGGTGCGCGAGGATCTCGTCTACTGTTCGATCTCGGGCTTCCTCGAGGGCCCGTACCGCGATCTGCCGGCCTTCGACATGGTGGCACAGGCGCTGAGCGGCAGCATGAGCATCACCGGGGAGGCCGACGGACCGCCGGCGCGTCCGGGAATTCCGATCGGCGACATCTGTGCCGGAATGTACGCCGTCATCGGAATCACGACGGCGCTGTACGACGGGACCGGCCAGTACGTCGACGTTCCGATGTTCGAGGGGCTGGTATCGTGGCTCACCGAGCGGGCTGGGCGGACGTTCGTCACCGACGAACCCTATCCGCGCCGAGGGACCGTCCACCCGACGCTGGCACCGTACCGAACGTTCGAGACGACCGACGGCTGGTTCGCGGTCGCGATCGGGAGCGACGACACCTGGCGGTCGCTCTGTGACGCGCTCGAGCGTCCCGACCTCGCGGCCGACGATCGGTTCGAAACGAACGACGGGCGCGTCGCTCACAGGGAGGCGCTGACGGCCGAACTCGTCCCGGTGTTCGAGCGGCGGACGAACGACGAGTGGTTCGACCTGTTCCGCGACCACGGGATCCCCGGGGCACCCGTCAAGGATACGCGCGAGGTGTTCGAGGACGAGCACCTCCGGGCGAGCGGCGTCCTCGAGGATCTCGAGATCGACGGCGTCGAACTCCCGTTTCCCGTCTGTCCGATCGCGTTCTCCGACTCGACGACCCGATCGGGACACGAACCGCCACGGCTCGGGGAGCACACGGTCCCCGTCCTCTCGGAGTCGCTTCCGGACGAGACGGTGGCCGCGATTCTCGAGCGGCGCGAGTGACTGACCCTCGAACGAGCGACGTACTCATTCTCACCACGACCGTCTGGAGAACTGCGAACTGATCGAATAATCCGTATCGGCGAAAAACGGTGACAGGCGCGGAACCGACGATCAGGTGGAACTCGAGACAAACGGCGCGTCCCACCCGTTAGCGATGGCTCGCTCCGCGAAGAAGACCAGCGCGAACACGCCGACGCCGGCGAGCTGGAAGACGCGTCCCGGATACACCATGACGAACGCGCCCAGCCAGAACAGGCCGAAGCGAAGCGGGAACCTGAACCGTCGCTTGAGATCGAACGAGAAGTTGATCCCGTAGATGATCGTCAACGCGCCTGCGAGCACGACGAGCCCGGTAACGACGGACTGGAGCCCGAGGTCCGACGAGACGATCTCCGGATGGTAGATGAACGAGACCGGGAGCACGAACAGGGGTGCAGCGATCGTGATCGCGACGCCACACGTCTCCCAGAAGTTCGATTCGGCGATTCCGGAGGCGACCACGACCGCGATAGCGACGGGTGGCGTCACGCCGGCCATCACCGCGGCGTAAAACACCATGTAGTGGGCGGCCAGCTCCGGCACGCCGAACTGGTTGACGAACGCCGGCGCGACGAGCGTCGAGACGATGACGTACGCCGCGACGGTCGGCATGCCGATTCCCATGACGATACAGACGGCCATTCCGAGCAACACCGCGATGAGCAACACGCCACCGGAGAGGTCCATCAGCAACAGTGCGATTCTCGAGGGGATCCCGGTGACCATCAACAGGTCGACGACCCCGTTGACCGCGGCGAGAATGATGGCGATCGGGGCGAGAATAATCGCCCCACGACGGAAGCCACTGACCGTGTTCTTGAGTTCGGTAGTGAACGCGTGTACGGGACCGTCGCTGCCCTTCCGATCGGCGACGAGTTCCTGCAGCACTGGCGTCGTAATACCGAGCGTGACCATCGCCACGATGGTCCACAGTGCCGACGTCATCACCGTCCACTGGTAGTATCCGAGCGTCACGAGGAGAATGGTGAACGGAATGCCAAAGCGGATCCCCTCGACGATCTTGTCGTTCCGCGTCATGTAGTCGTCGAAGTAGTCCTGAAAGTCCAGATCCTGGTCGCCGATCTCGTTGACCGACGTGTAGTGAACGGCGACCGCGATACTGACTAGGAGGATCGCGGCGGGAATGAGTCCGGCGACGATGACGTCGATGTACGCGATTCCGAGGAACGAGGCCATGACGAACGCGGAAGCGCCCATCACCGGCGGCAGTACCTGACCGGACGTCGATGCGGTTCCTTCGATAGCGGCCGCGGTCCGTCCCTTGAGACCGGCATCCATCATCGTGGGAATCGTAAACGAACCCGTCATGCCGGCGTTCGCGGCGTAACTGCCGTTGATCGAACCGATAACGGCGCTCGACAGCACTGCAGTCTGCGCGACACCGGATTCGATATACTTGGCGGTCACGATGGCGACTCGCAGTATGAGATCGAACGCACCGTAGGCGAACAGTAACCCGGCATATAACAGGAACGGCGCGATCCACGCACCCGTTAGCTGGGTCAACGAGCCGTAAAACCCTGCCATGTCGGTGATCAACATCTGCAACATGAACGTGGTGCTGATGCCGCCGTGACCGAGGATGCCGGGAACCATGTATCCGTAGATCGAGTAGACCATCGCTCCGCCGATGAGCACCAGGAAGACGTTCCCGTACGATCGCCAGGTCAGATACAGGACGACCGCGATGACCAGCCAGGCGAGGTTGTACTCGTAGTCGTACGCCCAGCCCTGTCGTTCCTGGTACATGCCCTCGAAGTTCAAGAAAATATACGTGCTCGCGACGGCCATGACGGCGAAACACGCGCCGAGAACGAGGAGGTCCAGATAGTCTTCGTCCTCTATCGACTCTCTGGCCTCGTCGAGGACGTACAGGGCGAGGATTGCGCCGATAAACACCACACCGTACTGCGCTCGAGGGAGCGTCTGGGTTCGCATCCAGAACAGCACGATCGCCCAGAAAACGATCGCACCGACGGTGACGGCGTTGTCGAGTAGTCTTGCACTGAGTTGCTGTGCTGGCGTCGTCGTTTCTGTACTCATATGGGGTTACTATTGGATAGTATCGGTATAATCCTGGGGGGGGTCAGGATGGCGGTTCAGTCGACCGGTCGCGTCAGAAGTATTCGCCGGCCTCGTCCGAATCGCCGACGATCCAGTCGTCGTTCCAGACGCCGGCGTCCTGATAGTACTCGGCAGCGCCGGGATGGAACGGATAGTCGTCCATTCCGGCGGCGGCCATCTCCTCCGCACCGTCCGGCGTGAACCGCTCCTCGGCGTCGCGGACGGCGTCTCCGTGTTCGTCCGCGACGCGCATGATCTCGTACACCGCATCGTCCGGCGTCTCGTGATGGAACGCGAACGTCACCTCGAGGTCCCAGGCGACGATTTCGTCCGCGCCGATGTCCTGTTGCCAGTTGAAGTCGTTCACCGCGTCGTCGTATTCGACGAAGCCGGCGCCGCCGTAGCTCTCGATCGATTCGACGAGTGCGTCGGTGTGTTCGACGTACTGGACGTCGGTACGGGCGTCGTATTCGACGACCCAGCCGGTGTTCCCGACGCCCGGTGTCCCGTACGCGATCGCGGCGTCGATGTTCCCCTCTTCCATCGCGCCCGGCGCGTCGGAAACGTCCATGTCGACGATCTCCATCTCGTCGTAGACGTCGGCCGTCGGCTCCTGGGACCACACGTCGAGCGTCGTCTCGCGAGTGGAGAATCCCGGTTCGGCCGGGTAGACGGTCGCGCCGGCGAGGTCGTCGAACGTTTCGATGTCCGTGTCCTCGCGTGCGACGAGGTAGATACTGTACGGGAAGCCGAGGAACCCCTGCCACGGGAGCGTGTCGACAGGGTCCTCCTCGAACTCGCCGACCTGCTCCTGGGCTTTGGACATCGAGTTGTTGTCGACGATTCCCGCGTCGAACTCGCCGTCGGACATCCGGTAGGCCGTTCCGATATAGCCGGGACTCTCGATCGTCGAGTACAGGACCTCGTCACTGTGCTCCCCGACTGCCGACTCCATCGCGAGCCCCACGTCGAACGTACCGCCAGTGGACGTACCGACACGGACTTCTTGCGTATCGTCCCCCGTACACCCAGCGAGTCCAACGACGCCTGCCCCTGTGGCAGCCTGAACGAATCGCCTTCTTGTCAGACTGCCACCATTGCCGTTCCTAGTCATATGTGTGCAACTAGGTGTGTTCCACCTTATCACATAAAGGTTCCCCCGAGTCATATATTACATAAAGGACCCCGTGAAGCACTGATACAGACCGGTCCTCCTACGGCATGATGAACCGGGTAGAACCGGCTGATTGGAGCCACAAGTACTATGCTACTACTGTTGTTCACCGAACCAGTGACTGAACGCACGACTGGGGACCAGATCTGCTTCCGTGAGAGACCCCGACGAACTCGATCGAACGTGCCAACGCTGCCGGTTCGAATCGGATCTCGAATCCGTTCGACGGACTCCCCTGTCGGAACGGCTGCCGTGTCGGAACCCGGACTGAGCAGCGACTGCGGCGAGTTTCTCGCTCGGCACGGTTCCGTTTTCTCGAGGCGATCGGCTAACGAAGCTACAGAGTCCGGTCGGTTTCGACGGCAGCGTGCGGGGAGAACGCAACCAAGCGCGTAGCGCCCACGAGCGATCGATTGGGCGACTAGGTACGTCGACTCTAGATCAGTACGGCGGCACGTGGATTTAATACCGTCCGTTCAGAGGTATCACTATGGCCTCGAACGGAAACAGCCCCGACGCTCCCGAACAAACGATCGGTCAACGCGCGTTGAGCGGCTTCCATCGCCTGCAATCGACGTACGACCACGTCGAAAACAAGGCTCAGCGTATACTGCCGAGAGTCTCACGTGGCCTGGAACTGATCCTCGCAGTCGCCCTGTTCGTGGGTCTCGGCTACTGGTTCTACACGTTCCTGTTGGTTCCGTAGCCACGGTCGATACGAGGACCGGAACGGTAGGTGCCGGAACGGAATGCAACGAACGTACCCGGCACCGCCACGGGCCGATCCTCGAGGAGGGTCGGTCCCACGGACGAGACGACCGGCTACTGGACAGATATCGTCGTCGACGCCTCGCATGGTTTCGCTCCTCAGAGATGAGCGCCGTCGGACGAGCGCGGATCGAGTGGGGAATCGAACGACGCTCGAGGACGACGATACCACTCGTTCGCCGTCGTCGCTCCGGCACTCGGTCTGCCGCCGAAGGATATTTACAACCGTCCGTTCCACGATACCTGTATGAACAGTTCCGATTGGGAAGTCCTTCTTCCGGCCGAAATCGACCCCGTCGGGCCGGAGTCGCTGTCCGACATCGCCGCTACCGTGAGCATCGACGAGTACGACGATCGCGAGGCCCTCCTCGAGGACGCGAGCCGATTCGAGGCGGTCATCACGCGAATCGAACGGCTCGACGCCGAGTTCATCGACCACGCGACGAGCCTCGAGATCATCTCCAAACACGGCGTCGGAACCGACAACATCGACGTCCCGGCCGCGACCGAACACGACGTGATCGTCACCAACACGCCGGGCGTGAACTCGCGCGCCGTCGCCGAACACGCGATCACCCTCACGATGGCCGTGCGGCGACGTCTCCTCGAAGCCGATCGTAACGTCCGGGCGGGAGACGAACACGATTTCGTCACCGACGAACTCCGGAACGATACCGTCGGCCTGTTCGGCTGTGGCGATATCGGCCTCGAGGTCGCGACCCTCGCGTCGGGGCTCGGGATGTCGTGTCTGACGTACGATCCCTACGTCGACGAGAGCGAGTTACCGGCGTACGTAACGACGGTCGACTCGCCCGAAGCGCTCTTCGAACGGGGCGATGTCGTCTCCGTACACACGCCGCTGACGTCGGAGACACGCCACGCGATCTCGCACGCGGAGTTCAACCGCATGTCGTCGTCCGATATATTGATAAACACAGCCAGGGCCGAAGTCGTCGATCGAGAGGCGCTCGTCGCAGCCCTCGAATCGAAGTCGATCGCCGGTGCCGGAATCGACGTGTTCGCGGACACGTCGTCACACGAGACTCCGCTGTCGAAGTACGACAACGTCGTCTTGACACCACACGTCGGTGCACAAACGACCGAAGCACTCCACGACGCGAGCGTCGAATCGGCGGCGAACGTGCGGACCGTATACAACGGCGAGAGACCTGACACAGCGATAAATGCTCACGCGCACTAATACCGAAACCGGCCATCTGTCGATCGTTTCGTTCGCTATTCCGTTCGTTGCGCGGATCCCACGAGCGATCGCAACACCTCGTGGTTCGTAACGTCGACCGTACTCCCCTCTCAACCGACGAGACTCGAACCGGCGCCGGTAGGACGGCAATCGACTGCTAGTCTCGACCACCTCGAAGTCACGTTTCGACAATCCTAGGTTACCGCAGTAGTAAATATATTAATAATGAAATAACACATATTATGACATCCTAGTTATAATTCTGAAACGGCGTCGATGTGATCAGTCACTCGCAACACATGATTCCGTACTGAGACGGGTCCGATATTTCTGTATCTGAATTAAAGCTGTATTAACGATTTTCTCCGTCGAATTTTCTCTACGTGTAGTACAGTAGTTGAAATAGTATGTTGATGATCTCACCGGATGGATCACTAAAAACCGCCATTCGCGTTTACGAAGGTCAAAAAGAAGGTAATTCGTCGGCTTCTGGCCGTCAGTGGCGGATAGTCAGTATCGCGATCGTCGAATTACGTTCGGTGATCACAACGTAATCCCGGTCCCCTCGCCGTTCATCTGTATCCCACCGTTCTGTATCCAGCTACGAACAGCCGAACGAGCTCGTTCGACACCGTATTTATCTAGATAAGATACAGTATTAAAAATTGGTAGTTTTAACAGACGAGACTATAGTAACCGTTAGATCTTTTTACTCAGATATTGTTGCTGAGTGTAGTGGATCATCTCGACGAGATATCTGTCGAGGAACTACAAACAGCCCTCGACAATGTGGAAGGAAAGAAGCCGACACAACGGCTCTTAGCAGCAATTGCGTACAAAATGGTCTTACACAAACTGAACTAGCTGAGTGGTACGACGTTCAGCGCCGGACGATCTACAGCTGGCTCAAACGACTCGACACCGACGAGTCGCTTGAGCAGGCTGTTACTGATGCTCATCGATCTGGGAGAAAACGAAAGCTTTCAGAACAAGAGCAAAAAGAGTTTGAAGAGATCGTCCATGAATCTCCCGAAGAAGTTGGCGTTGACGCGCCGGCGTGGACGCCGGCGCTCGTCCAGCAATATCTTGACGAGACCTACGATGACGAGTACTCGATTCCGAGCTGTCGGCGGCTGCTCAACGAAGCGGGATTGAGTTATCAAAAACCTCGCCGTACAGCCGCCGAATCTGATGCTGATGAGCAAGAAACGTTCCGTGAGAATCTCAAAAAAAGCGGCGGGAGATGGACGCCACAGTAGTCTGTATCGATCAAACCAAGAAATCTGTCCAAGTCGAGCCGCGTGCCGCGTGGTTTCCGCGTGGCACCCGGCCGTCTGTCGAATTATCCGGCCAACGTGAGTGGACGTGTCTTTTGGGCGCGATTACCGAGGACGGTGATCGCTTTTTCTCTCGATTCGAAGAGTATGTTACCGCCGATCACGCAAAACATTTCATTCTCGCATTATGCCAAGAGTTTGAAGATGACTTGATCATTGTGTTAGATGGAGCACCGTACTTTCAGGCGTCGGCCGTCACGGACCTGGCGGCCCGTGACGACCTCACCTTCGTCACGCTACCGGCGTATTCGCCGGAACTAAATCCGGTCGAAGAGTGCTGGAGACAGTTACAAACGGCTCTCAGCAATCGGTTCTTCGACTCTATTAGCGAGTTAACAACGGCGATCGATACCGCACTTGATCAACTCTCCGTTCCAAAAGTGAGCAATTATTTCTAACGTCTACTATAGTGACCGTATCGCTTCAGTTCGTACGGTACTGTCTCACCGTTCACAAATTCGCTTGAATGACGACACCAGTACCCAGTGAGACGGCCGGTTTCTAGCTTGCTGATAGCGATTCACACCGGCTCGTTCGTCTCAATCCGAACACCGCGTGGTCCGTGGGTTTATCAATCAAGCCGCGGCCAACCGGGGCATGTCGCAACGACAACAGACGACGCGACGTACAGTCCTCCGAACACTCGGCTCACTGGGTACAGTTACGATCGCCACGTCAGCAGTCGCTGGTGCGCGGACCGATCACGACGTGCGAGAGGACACAGCCCAGTCGCAATCCGAGGCGTCGGCAACTGACGGCGGAACCGGTGCGAACCAGTACATCGGCGTCGTCGACCGAATCGTCGACGGAGAGCACGTCGTTATCTTGCTCGAAGACGACGGCGAACTCGTCGACCAACACGTTGCCCCGAGGTCGGAGTTCGACGACGTCGACGAAAGCGACATTCTACTCGTCGTCATCAAAGATGGCGAGTTGCTGACGGCACAGCAACTGCCCAAGCGACCAGGTCGAAGTATGCCCGACAGCCGCAAGCAGCGATCCGCTTCCGATCTCGCGGACGACCTGTCGTAGTCGTCCGATATCGAGGTAGCGGGAAAGTTCCCGAATACCTCCCGCTGTGTTTCGAACAGTACCACCACTGAAATAGCGGCAGCTGTCGGGAAGAGAGGGGAAAACTGCACGAAGCAATCGCTCCAAAGATGTATTATGAGTAGGAGCGGCGAATCGGATTTCCCAGAGGCTCGCGCACTCCAGTACTCGCCGATACGCAGGCGGGCTTATCTTCCGTGTTCGGGATGGGTACGGGAGGAACCCCGCCGCTGTGGCCGCTGTAACGTCGACCGGCGGAATCGAACCGCCGTCAGACCGCTGTCGATTCTCGACGATGTGTCGAGTATGAGTGAAGGCGGCGAATCGGATTTCCCAGAGGCTCGCGCACTCCAGTACTCGCCGATACGCAGATGAGCTTATCTTCCGTGTTCGGGATGGGTACGGGAGGTGCCTCACCGCTCTGGCCGCCGTAACGCCGATCAACGGAATCGAACCGTCATTAAACCGTAATCGGTGGTTACTGACCGTGTGTATGTGTAGTCCAGTTTGCGTCCGGACCCGTTCGCCGCGTCACGGATCCAATGCGATGTTGTATGACTATGTGGCTCGATCGGTTAGTGCTCGCGGGCTCAACGCCTCGTTGCCTTGGCGCGTACACCCCGAGTCTATCGAACTCGTCTTCTACGAGTGATCTCAGTGGTATCTCTTTTTCAAGTGGGTTTCGAGCTTAGATGCGTTCAGCTCTTACCCCGTGGTGCGTGGCTGCCCGGCACGTGCTCTTTCGAACAACCGGTACACCAGTGGCACCCATTCGTAGTTCCTCTCGTACTATACGAACGTTCTCGTCAGATACCGTAACACCCCCAATAGATAGCAGCCGACCTGTCTCACGACGGTCTAAACCCAGCTCACGACCTCCTTTAATAGGCGAACAACCTCACCCTTGCCCGCTTCTGCACGGGCAGGATGGAGGGAACCGACATCGAGGTAGCAAGCCACCCGGTCGATATGTGCTCTTGCGGGTGACGACTCTGTTATCCCTAAGGTAGCTTTTCTGTCAGCAATTGGCCGCATCAAGCAGCCTAATTGGTTCGCTAGACCACGCTTTCGCGTCAGCGTCGATCGTTGTGTTCGACACTGTCAGACTTCCTTTTGCTCTTGCGCTCTTCCTCGGGTCTCCGACCCGAGTGAGGAAATCTTGGGGCGCGCTCGATATCTTTTCAAGCGCGTACCGCCCCAGTCAAACTGCCCGGCTACCAGTGTCCTCCGCCAGGAGTGAGAGTCGCAGTCACCATCGGGTAGTATTTCAATGCTGGCTCGGTGGGCCGCTAGCGCGGCTACCTGTGTAATGCCTCCTACCTATGCTGCACAATGGCGACCACGTCTCAGTGACAGCCTGCAGTAAAGCTCTATAGGGTCTTCGCTTCCCCTTGGGGGTCTCCAGACTCCGCACTGGAACGTACAGTTCACCGGGCCCAACGTTGGGACAGTGGCGCTCTCGTTGATCCATTCATGCAAGCCGCTACTAAAGCGGCAAGGTACTACGCTACCTTAAGAGGGTCATAGTTACCCCCGCCGTTAACGGGTCCTTCGTCCCCTTGTAAGGGGTGTTCAGATACCCGCACTGGGCAGGATTCAGTGACCGTACGAGTCCTTGCGGATTTGCGGTCACCTATGTTGTTACTAGACAGTCGGAGCGCCCGAGTCACTGCGACCTGCCTCTTCGCGAGGCAGGCATCCCTTATTGCGAACGTACGGGACTAACTTGCCGAATTCCCTAACGTCGGTTGCTCCCGACAGACCTTGGCTTTCGCCGCCATGAGTACCTGTGTCGGATCTCGGTACGGACTGTGTGCTCGCCTTTTCACGGGCTCTAGGTTGGCCTCTCTTTCGCTATCCAGCCATTCGTTCGCTTCGTGCCATTACGGCTTCCACGAAGTTCGACTGTTCGACCGGGCGAAAGCCCGGCAGAGGCGGCCCCAAAGCGTCGGCTTTGGATGCACACTGGCATAGGAATATTAACCTATTTCCCTGTTGTCAGCTTCGACTTACGGGCTGACTTAGGACCGGCTAACCCTCAGCTGATCAGCATTGCTGAGGAACCCTTACTCATTCGGCCGTCGAGGTTCTCACCCGACTAACGCTGCTACTATGACCAGGATTTTCGTTACTGAACGGTCCACATGATCTCTCGACCATGCTTCCGCCCGAACAGAACGCCAACCTACGGGATCATCCGTTGATGGATGCCGCTAGGTCTCGGTGGTGGACTTGAGCCCCGATCATTTTAAGCGCGCCGAACCTCGGCCGGTAAGCTGTTACGCTTTTCTTAGAGGGTAGCTGCTTCTAAGCTCACCTCCCGGCTGTCTAGGGCTCGGCACCACTTTCGATCGCACTTAGTCCACACTTGGGGACCTTAACCCAGCTCTGGGTTGTCTCCCTCACGGTACACAGGCTTACCCCGCGCACCGGACTCCCTGCGTCAAACGACGTTTGTAGGTTCGGAGTTGGACAGGGGGGCACACTCCTCTCGGAGTGCGATCCCCCAATCCGTCGCTCTACCCCACAAACTATCTCGGCAGAGGTCATGCTTCGACATGTTTCGGTTGGAACCAGCTGTTTCCGGACTCGATGGGCCTTTCACCCCTAGACGTAAGTCACGAGAGGGTATTGTAGGACACCAACTCTAACAGGCCTCCACGCACCTTTCGGCACGCTTCACCTTGCTCACGCCTAGATCGTCCGGTTTCGGGTTGTGCCCGTTTGACTCCCCGCGCTTGAACACGGTGACCCTCGTCATAAGACTGCGGTCATATCGGTTTCCCTACGCCTTCCCGGATAATCCGGTTAGACTCGTCAAACAGGCACACTCCCTGGTTCGTTTTTCAAAACGTACGACAGAACATCGGCTTCCGCTGTGGCTTACTACAGGTTCGCACCTGGTTCATTGTACAGCGGACCTTGTATGCCCTGTCGCTCTATCGCCAACTGATTTCACGCCCTATTGCACCTCCCTTCTGGGGGTACTTTTCAGCGTTCGTTCACACTACTTGTTCGCTATCGGTCTTGAGGAGTGTTTAGTCTTTGCAGTCGATGCCTGCAATATTCACGAGGGATATCCAACCCCCGCTACTCTGGAGCTGACTCGTCTCATACTGATCTACACTACGGGACTGTCACCCTGTCTCGTGCTCTATTCCAAGAGACTTCCTGCAGATGGTCTGAGAGTGATCGTCAGTCCGAACACCACATTGCCCGTGAAGGCTTCGGTTTGGACTGTATCGCGTTCATTCGCCATTACTAACGACATCACATTCGTTTTCTTTTCCTGTCGATACTAAGATGTTTCAATTCTCGACGTTCCCCATTGCGCGAAGCAATTGCGGTGGGGATTCCCATTCGGAGATCCTGAGTTCTTCGCCTCCGTGCGGCTCCCTCAGGCTTATCGCAGCTTGGCACGTCCTTCTTCAGCTCTCAAGCCGAGCGATCCACCAGCTGGCACAGTAGCCACGTTCATCGGATCGGCGTTGCGACAGAGTCGCAACGAATAACGTTACACGGAAGTGTAACGCGAGTGACCCGGGAACGGGTCCAGTGGACGCCTGGACTACACGTACACACGGTCTCATCTGCACGCCGTAGACGCGGCATGCATTAACCCTTCCCAGCCCCGTTTACACGGGCTGGTGCATCGGTTTTCGTTCGGATTAGATCAGAATCGTTTGCCCCACTTAAGGGGCACGATTCGATCCGCACCGAGTGATGGACCCACAGGGATTCGAACCCTGGGCATCCTCCTTGCAAAGGAGGCACTCTACCACTGAGCTATGGGCCCACGTCCACAGATGTGGACACGAGACGACAGTGTTAGCCTTGGTAGTTCTAAGGTGCCCGATCGGCCAGCGGTTGGGTCGATCGAACGTGGAGTGCGTGGCGCGTAGCGCCACGCGAAGGTGGGCCGGGGCGGCGCCCCGGTCCCGGTCTGTGGAGGTGATCCAGCCGCAGATTCCCCTACGGCTACCTTGTTACGACTTAAGCCCCCTTGCGAAGCCCAGATTCGACCTGGGAATCCAGGCCTCATCCGGACCTCACTCGGGTGCTTTGACGGGCGGTGTGTGCAAGGAGCAGGGACGTATTCACCGCGCCCTTCTGAGGCGCGATTACTACCGAATCCAGCTTCATGAGGGCGAGTTTCAGCCCTCAATCCGAACTACGACCACGTTTCGGAGATTAGCGTCCCCTCTCGGGGTTGCATCCCACTGTCGTGGCCATTGTAGCCCGCGTGTCGCCCAGCACATTCGGGGCATACTGACCTACCGTTGCCCGTTCCTTCCTCCAGTTTGGCACTGGCAGTCCTCTTAATGTACCCAGCCACCACAAGGGTGCTGCTGGCAATTAAGGGTGCGGGTCTCGCTCGTTGCCTGACTTAACAGGACGCCTCACGGTACGAGCTGACGGCGGCCATGCACCTCCTCTCAATGGCTCAGGTAAGCTCATCACACTGACCGTCACTGCACATTGTCGATGCTGGTGAGATGTCCGGCGTTGAGTCCAATTAAACCGCAGGCTCCTCCGGTTGTAGTGCTCCCCCGCCAATTCCTTTAAGTTTCATCCTTGCGGACGTACTTCCCAGGCGGTCTGCTTCTCGGCTTCCCTACGACACACCACAGGCTCGTAGCCTGTGGCACATCTAGCAGACATCGTTTACAGCTCGGACTACCCGGGTATCTAATCCGGTTCGTGACCCGAGCTTTCGTCCCTCACCGTCGGATCCGTCTTTCCAGAGCGCTTTCGCCACCGGCGGTCCGTCCAGGATTACAGGATTTCACTCCTACCCCGGACGTACCCTCTGGATCTTCCGGTCCCAAGCCAATCAGTTTCCACCGGACGCCTGCGCGTTAGGCACGCAGATTTCCCGATGGACTTGACTGGCCAGCTACGGACGCTTTAGGCCCAATAATAGCGGTCATCACTCGTGCTGCCGGTATTACCGCGGCGGCTGGCACCGGTCTTGCCCAGCACTTATTCCACTACCACCTTACGGTAGTGAAAAGCGAGGACTATATGCCCTCGCACTCGGAGTCCCCTTATCGCACTGGCGTGCAGTGTAAAGGTTTCGCGCCTGCTGCGCCCCGTAGGGCCCGGTATCTTGTCTCAGATACCGTCTCCGGGCTCTTGCTCTCACAACCCGTACCGATTATCGGCACGGTGGGCCGTTACCCCACCGTCTACCTAATCGGCCGCAGCCACATCCTATGGCGCCGGGGCATTTCGCACTCGAGCCAGTTCCAGGCATCGAGTGGTATTCCAGATTAGCCTCAGTTTCCCGAGGTTATCTGGATCCATAGGGTAGTTTGGCCACGTGTTACTGAGCTATTTGCTACGAGTCTGAACTCGTGCAACTAGCATGGCTAAATCGGACTCCAATAGCAATGACCTCCGGCAGGATCAACCGGAATGCTATCTAACTCCCAACCGTCTGGTTGGGAGGGTTCATTTGGCGGTGAATGTCGTATTCTTGTACACACTCACACATAAATGGGTCCACGTTCGGTGACCACGGACCGACGACCGGTCGAGCGTCACCGAACTACCAAGGCTAACATCAGACCCCTTCTGTACGGCGGACCGCAGGGGAAGGGTCCTCATCTCCTTCGGATTAAATTGTAATCGCCGGTCACTACTTAAGGCCTGCGAATCGGACCCTCAAAGATAGGGAGTGGCACACACCCTTCGAGAGGAGTCTCGTGGTACTACTCGGCAGGTCGATGGCACCGAGAATCGAGTTCTGAAGGCGAGTATCCCGATCAGTACCGTCATTGTAGAGGATACAGCGGAGTATCTCTACGTCGTCGCTATCGAAAGCCGCTTACTGGTCGTACTCGTTCAGCGACGACTCACTCGAGGCTGTCTGTCTGAGAAGAGTCTCTGACTCAGGAGTCTCCCTGCAATCACTGGCGCGAAAAAAGACAGTCTCCGAAGACTACTCGACGGACGGGTGTCTGAACCGGATTATACTAGTTCAATGATGTTGCCGTTCGACGTGACGTGAATATCCCGTCCAAGTTTGTACCCCTGATTGGATGCGAGATCGACGTAGCCCGAAAAGCCGCTCAGATCCTGGTGGGCCGGAATGATGTGCTGTGGCTGCAAGGCATCGAGCATCTCGTAATGGCCCTCTTGACGGAGGTGGCCGGAGACGTGGATGTCGGAGTACACGCGCGCACCCTGCATACCGAGCAACTTCTCGGACTGATAGCGTTGGCCCTCGTTCGTCGGCTCGGGAATCACTCGTGCGGAGAAGAGCACCTTGTCCCCGTTATCGAGTTGGTACGGCGTTTCCCCGCGAGCCATTCGCGTGAGCAGCGCCCGCGGCTCACCCTGGTGACCCGTGACGACAGGGAGGAAGTTCTCCTTCCCGTCGTTCATGATCCGCTCTAACGTCTGATCGATGGATCGACGATAGCCGACCATGTCCACGTCGGACGGGAAGTCGACGCCGATCCGTTTCGCGGTCCCGGAGTACTTCTCCATCGAGCGGCCGAGCAGAATCGGCTCGCGGCCGATCTCTCGAGCGAACTCGATGAGCGATTTGACGCGGGCGATATGGCTCGCGAAGGTCGTCGCGACGATGCCGCCCTCGTAGTCCTCCATGCTGTAGAGGGTGTCTCGGAGATGCTCGCGCGCGACGTTTTCGCTGGGAGTTCGTCCCTTCTTGTTCGCGTTGGTACAGTCCTCGATGTAACAGAGGACGCCGTTACCCTCGCGACCGATCTCACGGAATCGGTCCATGTCGATCGGATCGCCGATAACGGGCGTGTGATCCATCCGTTTGTCCAGTCCGTAGACGACGGCCCCTTCGGGCGTGTGGAGCACGGGATTGATCGCCTGAATGATCGAGTGGGTGACGTTGACGAACTCGAGTTCGATCTCGCCGGAGTCGCCGATCGACATCGTCTCGCCGGCCTCCATCGAGACGATCTCGTTGTCGAAGCCGAACTTCTGCTCGTCGTCGACTTCCTCTTCGACCAGTTCACAGGTGAACGGCGTCGCGACGACCGGCGCGTCGTACCGGTGCCCGAGCTTGCTGATCGCACCGATGTGATCGAGGTGTCCGTGCGTCGGGACGATCGCCTTCACGTCGCCCTCGAGGTCGCTCATTACCCGATCGTCGGGGATGGCGCCCATGTCGATCAGATCGAGGCTGTGCATTCCCTCGGTCTGGATGTTGTCGTGAATCAGGACCTTCGACAGGTTCAGCCCCATGTCGAAGATCACGATATCGTCACCAGCGCGGACCGCAGTCATTTGTCGTCCAACTTCTTCGTAGCCGCCAATTGTTGCAATTTCAACTTCCATTGGTAGACCCGATCATAGCAGTCCTGTGGGGCAGTCTTCCAGCCGACACGGCTGGGTTTGTGGGAATAGAAACGTTCGCAACGTGAATACGTATCTCGATCACGTCCGTGGCAATATCAAACGTTTATTCCCAACTGTGCCAAGGACAGCGCTTCTTTCGGTTAACTAACTAATGAAACTCCAGACGTAAGTACTCCGTGTCTCGAGTACTCGTCGTCCGATCGCTGTACCGAACACCTGGCGATCGATCCGATCGAACAGTCGTTTCACCGGTCGCCGTCTGAGAAAGATGGAAGCGGGCGTCTCTCGAGTCGACTCGACGAAGTCACGCTGACGTGAGCAGCGCGTCGGCGTCGGGACACAGGACGTTGTTTCCCTTGTGAATGTGGACGTGCATATCCTCCTCGTGCAATTGCAGCCGATCGAGCATATTTCGGTAGCTCGTACAGGCGTCCGACGGGGTCGTATAATCGTCACTCAGGTCTCGAATCCCCTCGAGATGGGACGCTGCCGCGTCGTGTTCCGATTCGAGGTGGTTGATCGCGTCGCGAATACGCGCCGCTTCGGTGTCGGTACGGGGCGTTTCGTCGTCCAGTGTGACGATCTCGGGGAAGACGGTCTCCTCTTCGTCGGCAATGTGCTCCGTGACGTCCGCCTCGAGGGAGAGAAACTCCGATTCGATCGCCTCGAGTTCGGGATGGGTGTCCCCGTGTACGCGGGTGACTTTTCGAACGGTTCGCTCGAGCGACGGGAGTTCAGAGCGGAGATGCTCGTGGTGGGTCTCGACGATGTCGTCGACGAGATCCTCCAGAAACGGAACGATGGGAGAGACATTGTCTTGGACGGTGGGATTCGAGAGAATACGAATTGAATCGGGGACGTAGCCGTCCTCGCAGGCGGCGAGCAACGGATTCGTTATCGCCTCCGTGGTGGGGCTGGCAATTGTCAGCCAATGGCGAGCCATGTGTTCGACACGTCGAGCAACTCACAAGTAGCTATCTGCCGGCAGTCCCGTTCTAAACCATTTCGTCGGAGAGTCGCTGTCAGAGCGTCGATCGATCTGAGTTGCTCACTAATGGCCGTCACAGATCGTCCGTCACTGTGGATGACGTCACTTCAGAATTCGTCCACCGCTCCAATTTCCACGGAGGTCACCTGAGGTGATTGTGAAATTATTTGATCGTTTCGAGGCAGTGTCTTTCGCAATGAGTGATTCTGGGAGCGAACCCGTCGAACGGGCGATACGACTCCGGCAGCGGGCGATATCGGATTCAGGAGCCACACTGGCGACGATAGGTTGCTGCAGTCAGAGGCTCACCGATTGACCGACCGGGTGAGTGTGAAGACGAACAGTGCGATGAAGAACGCCCCAATGAATGCCTCTAGGGCCGATAGCAACTGGAACGAACTGGCCGTTGGAACGTCACCTAAGATCAGGGCGACGAACGCTTGCAGACTGATCCGGAGATACAGCGCGGTTTCGAGGGGTGGGCCGGCAACCGACTGGAAGAGTCCCGCGAATAGGCCGATCGTTGCAACCGAACTGAGCGCCGTTCTACTCGGCCGCTCGCCGTAACCGGCGGTGATACTGAACGTGAGATTGTATGTGTACTGCAGCAGCGACGAAATCCGCGCGGCGAGCGGTCGATCGGCGTCGCTCGCCAGCTCTCGATGTACCTGTCGCTTGTAGTACATCTCGAGAAGAAAGAACTCCGCAGCCGCGGTGTTTTGACCCATGTCGTCAGCGCCGTTTTTCGCTTTCAGATAGGTGTCTTGCAACGCACTCGGTGAGTCGGTAGTAGCCGATCCGTCCCATTGATGAAGGCGCCATTCGTTGACTGCGAGGGCTCGAGTGTGATGTGAGAAGTCAAAGCCGTCGAACGTCGTTCTGTGGAACCGCACGCGTTCGAATACGTTCCGAGGCCCCTGGAACGTCACGTTGGCGATCGTTGAGTCGGTGAAGTCGTAGTACGTGGCGCCGTCCCTCGGCTGGACGAAGGTTCCGGCCGTGACAACGGCGTTGACGACCGGAATCGGTACGGCGGCCTCGGTTTCGTCGAATGAGGCGTACGCGAGTCTTACATTCTCGAACGTAACTGATCCATGGAAGACGGCCCTGTCAAACGCGATCGCGGCCTCGAAGTGGGTCGCCTCGAAGGTCGTCTTGGCGTCGAACGTCGCGTCGCTGAAATCGGTGAGTCGATGGAATTCGGCGAGGGTGAAATCCGTCTCCTGCTGAAATGACGCGTTTTCGAACGACGCCGTTTCAGGAAACTGTGTCCACATGAACGTCACTGTCCCCTTGAATACGGCGTCGCTGAAGCTAACGTTGCTTCCGAAGTCGATATCGGACAGCGATGCCTGCTCGTCGACGACGATTTCCTTGAAATGCGCTCGGCCGTCGATTTGAGCCTTGTTGAACGTTACCTGCCCCTCGATACGGATCCGGTCGAAGATGCCCTCGCCGCCAAACGACGCCGCTTCGAACGTGGCTGCATGTCGGAAGACTCGATCCGCGAAGTCGGCACGCTTGTAGAACACCGCATCCTCGAACGATGCTCGCTTGATGGATTCGTCTCCCGTGAAATCACCATTACCGCGAAAGCACGTTCCGTCGAATTCGGCGATCCCGTCGAATCTAGCCTCGCTGAAGACGGCCGTCTCGAACGCAGTTGCGGTGAACACTGCAGCCCCTTCGAATACTGCCCTGCCGAAATCGACGCGATCCTCGAATACGGCGTCGGCGAAATCGGCTCGTCGCTTGAGTCGGGCGTATTCAAACGTTATCTCGTCCCGAAATCGGGCATGGCGAAAATCGGCTCGAGCGTGACAGGTGACGTTAGGCCACGTGACGCTGCTGAACTCGGTCCCGGTGAACGCGAGTACCCCTTGAAACGCGGCATGAGATGCTTCGAATGTATTGATCTTGGCACCGACGGCCACGACGTCGTTCTGGACGTTCGACTTCGTGAGATCCAATCGGTCGGCCGAACAGTGTGCGAGTTGAATCGGCTGTTTGTCGTGGCTTTCCAGTCGCCGGTACGAGAGAGATAGCGCTCCGAACTTCGCACCGACGAAGTACTTTGCACGATCGCCGGCCGACTCCTCGCGAACGAGTTCGATCACGCGCTCGGCGAGATCCGCCTCGGTTTTCTGTGGGTGATCGACTGGTAGATGGAACAGACATCGTTCGTCGGCGATTTCGGGATGAGGACATGACTCTCGCAACTCGATCTCGTGTTCGGCTGCCCAAGCAGCGAACAGATCGTCCTCTGAGAGTCCAACCGCCTCGAGCGTTGCAAGTAACTCCGTCTCCCTGCTGTGTTCGCGGCTGGAAATCGAGTCGGTATCGGCGATCTCGAATACGTCTCGAGGGTCCCAGATTCGTTCGGTATCGGCCAGTAATCGCTTCCGCCATTCTTCTGATGAGAAGTAGGTACAGCCAGACATATCCGCTGATTATCTGTAAGGTAGTTATATGCTGTGGCGGATCGACGCTCGGTCAGCGAGTACTGGACGTCTGGTGACATCATCGTGTATCCGCGGGCTACACTGGTGAGTTCCCCCGGATCTTGCACACAGCGGATAGACATGCAACGATGAATCAAAATCGACTCGTCAGATGACGATCTGTTCGACGGGTTAGAATCAGTAGAGGTTGACGATTAGCGCCACTATGGGAACCGTCGACCCTGAATGGGTGACGCCCGTACCTCACACATCACAACTCAGCTCAAACGTTGTGACTGTGGGCGACGTGACCGATGGTCAGACTTCAACGCCTTGAACGTGTAACGTAATTGTAGAACTACGGTCGTGCGAAAAGGACAGTAGATGACTCGTCGGGGAACAGCGATGGCGATTCTCGTCATAATCGCTCTGATCGGTGCGACTATAGCGTTCGGTGTGCTTGCAGCGGACCGGCCGCAGATCGAATCCGTCGACAATGAGTGGGGGACCGTTACGGATGAGCGAACCGAAGTCGAAACCCAGGTCGTCGTCGACAATCCGCTATTGCTCCGCGTCGGTGACGCTGCAGCAGCGATCTCGTATACTATCTCGGTAAACGAGATTGTGATCGCGTCAGAGCGGGAAAACCAAGTACGACTCGCCGGCAGCACGAGTACCGTTACCGTTTCGACGTGGATCGACAACGACCAAATCCCGGTGTGGTGGACGTCTCACGTCAACAGAAACGAGACGACGGAAGTGCGAATCGAACCGAACGTAACTGTCGACTACACAGCCACTCAGCTCCCGGCGGATAGATGGACGTACAATCGGACCGTCCAGACGGACCTCCTCAAGCCGTTACAAGCAAACCAAAGTCAACAGTTCGAAGCGTACGATCGGACGGTGTTCGTCGTCGAGGAAACGAACGCTCAGTGGGGTAACGCTACCGAAGACAGAACGCCGATCGAAGCCGAGGCGACGGTAACCAATCCGACGAGGCTCCCGGTACCGATTACGGAGATTGGCTACACGGTTCGACTGAACGACATCGTCGTCGGAGAAGGCGTCGCCGCAGAACAGACCGTGATCGGACCCGGCAGTACGCAAACCATCGAGGTCAACGCAGCTATCGATAACTCTGTGCTAGATGAGTGGTGGGTCACCCATCTGCAAAACGACGAGACGTCAAATCTGACGGTGGATTTCACTGCCACTCTCGAATACGCCGGCATCCAGCGTGAAGTCCCGCTGGACTTCCTCTCGTACGATCACACGTTCGAGACAGATCTATTGGGTAATCAAACACGTGAGTCATCCCCGACCGAGAGTCCAAAATAACCTGACGAGCATTCTGAACCATCGATTCCTCCAGAATGCCTCTGTTCTATCCTCCCTATGTCGGAGGCGACCCGCGTTCAAACCTGAATCAACTAAGCGGCCAAATCAAGGGGGTACCGATTTCCCCAGATGCCGTGAACGGAACTGTTGAACGCTAAACCCGGCGTTACAGGGTGTCTAAGAACCGTTCAGAAACTGAGTGGGCCAACTCGGATTTGAACCACCTGAAGACGGTCTCACTCGCTGCGCTCGTGAGCGTGCGACTTCCGTAATTCAAATCCGAGTAGGGTTCCATATTTGCGGCTCGCGAGATTGCTCGCCGCAAAAGTATGGGCCAACTCGGATTTGAACCGAGAGCCTCCACCTTATCAGAGTGGCGCTCAACCTGATTGAGCTATTGGCCCGCGTCGCAATCAGTAGTTGCCGGGTGGGATGTTTAAGCGTTTCTTTCTTGGTGGCCCGTGCGAACCGCTACCGAGCGGGGTGGTCCCCGCCGTCGTCCTCCGATTCGTCCGACATATCCGAGGTCCGCTCGTCACCGAGATCGATCGTGTACGACGTGCCATCGGTACCGTCGTCGACGGAGTAGTCGTCCGCACCGAGGTCGTACGTCCCGCTATCGGTCGATTCGTTCTGCCCGTCTCGAGCCATCCCCTCGTCCGGGAAGCCGAACGTCCAGACCTGGCCGCTGGCGAAGCCGCCGGTCTTCTTGTCCGCGTAGGGGACGATCACGAAGCGTTTGAGTCCGGCGCGGATCGGAATTCGCGTCAGCGGGATCACGAGCATGAAGCCGATGAGGTCCGTGACCAGTCCGGGCGTGAGCAGGAACGCGCCGGCGGCGATCAACAGCCCGCCGTCGAGCAGTTCGTTGGTCGGTGGCTTCCCCTCGGCCAGCGACCGTTGCATCTTCCGGATGGTTCGGCGACCCTCGGCACGGACAAGTAGCATGCCGACGAGTCCGGTCAGGACGACGAGCAACACCATTCCCACCCAGCCGATGTACGTCGTCTGGCTGACGACGACGGCGAGAATCACCGCGTCGAGAAAGGGGATGAGCAACAGCGCGAAGATCCACCGGAGCATGCCCCGATATAGCCGGGGGAGGGTGAAAACGCTTTACTCTCGTTTCGCGTTCGGTGATTTCGCGACGCTCGAGTGCCGTCCGGTATCGAGATCTGACACGGCGGATCCGGGGACCACGATCGAACGAAGGGCTTACGCCGGCGACACTCGAGGTGTCGGTATGGACGATCCGACACGTGTCGAGTGGCGCGAGTGGGGACCGGACGCCTTCGACGAGGCGGCGACGGCGGACGTTCCCGTCTTGCTCTCGCTCACTGCGACGTGGTGTGACCACTGCCACGAGATGGACCGGGAGACCTACGCGGAGCCGCGAATCGCGGCGAACATCAACGATAGCTTCGTTCCGGTTCGGGTCGACGTGGATCGCTACCCGCGCGTGCGTGATCGGTACAACATGGGCGGCTTTCCCTCGACGGTCTTTCTCGCCCCCGACGGGACGGTGTTGACCGGCGCGGGCTACCTCGGCCACGACGGAATGCGCCAAGTACTGGACAGCGTCCGAACGATGTGGGACACCAAGGGCAGCGGCGCCGGACGGGTTCCGCGGCCGCTCCGGGAGGACAACCCACCCGCGGGCGAACTCACGGACGATATCGAGTCCGCGATGCTCGGCCAGTTGACCGAGACCTACGACGACGTCGCGGGTGGCTGGGGCCAGAGCCCGAAGTTCCCGCTCCCCGACGCCCTCGAGTTCGCGCTCAAACGCGACCGGGAGATGGCGCTGCGGTCGTTCGACGCGGTCGGTGCGAACCTGTTGGACGAGTACGACGGGGGCTTCTATCGCTTCGCGACCGAACGCGACTGGTCCGGGCTCCAACACGAGAAGCTGCTGGACTCCAACGGCGCGCTCGTGCGCGCGTTCGCGAACGCCTACCTGCACACGGGCAAAGACGAGTACCGCGAGCCCGCCGACCGCACCGTCGAGTACCTCACGACGACGCTGTGGAACGACGATGCCGACGCCTTCGCGAACAGTCAGGCACCAGGCGACGACGCCGCACACTCCCTCGACGCGACCGACCGCGCCGCCGCCGACGAGCCACCGGTCGACGACGGCGTCTTCGCCGGTCCGAACGCGCTGGCGGTGCAGGGACTCCTGACGTACTACGCCTACACCGACGACGAACGCGCCCAGCGGTACGCCGAACGCGCACTCGCGACCCTGCGGGACGAACTGATCACCGACGGCGTCGCCGCTCACGCCCTCGAGGGCGGGATAGAATCCGACGAGAGCGATGAGCCGATCCCACTGCTCACCAACCAGGCGCGCACACTGGCTGCACTGACGACCGCAGCGAGCACCCTCGAGACGGACGTCCTCGAGGACGCCACCGCGGTCGCGGACGCGACGATCGATCGGCTCCGCGACGAGGAGTCGTTCCTGGACGGACCGGCAACGGGCGTCGGCCTGGTCGATCGACCGCTCCGGCCGCTCGACGCGAACGTCGCGGTCGCGGACGCGCTGCTGGAGCTGTCGGTCCTGACCGGCGAGAAGCGATACCGCGACGTCGCGCGGGAAACGCTCGAGGCGTTTGCGGGGGCGAGCGACCGGTTCGGCGTCCAGATCGCCCGCTACGCGACGGCTACCGCACGGTTGCTCGAGGGGCCACTGGTGATCCGCGTCGCGGCCGACCCCGGAACCGACCTGCATCGGGCCGCGCTCCGACTGGCCGATCACGAGAAAGTCGTCGTTCCCGACGCCGACGGTCTCGAGTCGAGAACGGCCCGAGTCGAACGCGCAGAGACCGTCTCGGAACCCGCCGAAACCCCGTCGGAGTTGAGCGAACGCGTACAGGCGATCCTCGAGTAACGCCAGACTGCCCGGCTGTGGCGAGTA
Organism: Natronorubrum halobium; assembly: GCF_051351675.1. Taxonomy (NCBI): domain Archaea; kingdom Methanobacteriati; phylum Methanobacteriota; class Halobacteria; order Halobacteriales; family Natrialbaceae; genus Natronorubrum; species Natronorubrum halobium. Next base: position 1,525,779 of record NZ_CP195595.1, on the reverse strand, counting down.
AATCACTCGGCTGTCAAACCACCACAGCGTTTATGTTTCTTCGGTTGGTCTATCGGCACATGCCCAGTCTCAGGGATCTCGGGCTCTCGGAATACGAGGCTCGAGCGTATCGAGCGCTCCTCAACACCGGCCCCACAACGGCCAAGGAGTTGTCACGAGCGAGCGACGTGCCGATGGGGCGGATCTACGACGTGTTGAACAGCATCGAACAGTACAATCTCGTCCGGAGCCAGACCGCGAGTCGGCCGAAGAAGTACGTCGCCGTCGAGCCGTCGACGGCCCTCGATCGGCTGCTCAACGACAAGAAGCGCGAACTCGAGGAGAAGGCCGATCAGTACGAGTCGATCGTCGACGATCTGGCGGACGAACTCGACGCCGCGGAGCCGGTCGAAGACCAGTTCTGGACGGCCGCCGTCGGTCCCGAGGAGACGATCGATCTCCTCCTCGAGCGACTCGCGGCCGCCGACGACCACATCGTGATGGTCTCTGCGAATCCGGCCCCGCAGTGGGACCTGCAAGCTGTCAGCGAGGACGTCAACGCACAGGTCGAAGACGCGCTCGATCGAGGCGTCTCGGTCGACCTCCTGATGACTCGCGAGATCGTGTCGTCGCTTTCCGAAGAGGTCGGCCGCCGCTACCGTGAGACCCTCCAGCAGCGCGACGACTTCGACGTGCGAACGAACGACGACATCACGGGTTCGTTCAACATCATCGACGGCGTCGAAGTGTGTATTCAGGTACCGAACCCGCTCTCCTCGGGCGACGCGTTCGGTATGATCGACCTCAAGGACCCGGAGTTCGCGGCGAACGTACACGGTGAGTTCGTCCCGCGGTGGGACGAGGCCGAACCGCTCGAGTTCTGAACCGGCGATCGTATTTTCGTTCCCGCGACCGGTCGGATGTCGTTCCGGTCTCGGACTCCCGGATGCGAGCGATCGGAACGGGAGTTCGTCGGCGAGAGTCCGACGATAGTCGAACTTTCCGACCACGTACATTTATGATAGCTACAGAGAAATTCAGGATATGATTTCAGTTACGGACAGAACGACCGTTTCGATCGGACTGACGGCAGTCGTCGTGGTGGGGATGATTCTCGGCGGTATCGCGATGCCCGTCGCCGCACAGGAGGACGTCGGCTCGCAGAGCATGGAGGTGACGGTGGCCGAAGACGGCTCGGTCGAGTTGATGGAGGTGACCTGGCGAATGGACGGAGCGACCTACGAAGAGTTCGAGATGTATGCTGAGGCAGAGGGATACGAACAGGTCGACGACTGGTTCGAATCAATGTACGAAACGGAGGAGTGGATCGGAGAGGTCTCGGTGACGACGACGGAGATCGACGGTGGGTACGCGCTCTCGATCGAACTCGTCGACATCGATACGGACGACGTACCGGAGGTCGACATCGACGTGGAAGGAGATACGATCCGCTACGAGGAGTTCGACGTCTCGGACCCCGCTGAAGATCCAGTGATCTCCGAATCGACCCATCGAGTGAACATGCCCGGCGAGATCACCGATTCGAACGCCGACGAAGTCGACGGTACCGTCGCGGTATGGAACCACCACGAAGAACACACGGACGAGTTCACTACCGATTTGTTCGTCGAAGCGTCCCTCGAGGCCAAGGAAGACACCGAAGCGGACAACGAGAGTGCCGACGACGAGAACGACAGCGACGACGGCGACGAGAGTTCGTCCGCGGACGACAGCGACGACGGCGATGGTATGCCCGGCTTCGGCGGTGCAGTCGCAATCGTCGCCCTCTGTCTCGCCACGGTGCTATCAGTGAGTCGCCGAATGGACGCCCGGTAGCGAACAGTACAGCCCCGGCAGTGACTCGTGGGGTTCGTCTCGCTCGGCACGCGTTAGATCGACTCGAGTAGAAAATCGGCTCGTTTTGGCTCTCAGAATGCCGTCAGGCGAATATCGTGCCCGATATCGCGGTCGGAACCGACGGAATCGTCTTCGATCGAGGCGACACCGACGAGGAAGAAGCCGACGGATCGGTCCGAAACGATCGGGTTAGCGCTCGAGGTCGCCGTTGACCTCCTCGCGCAGCGTCCCCATCTCGACGACGCGGTCGGCGTGGGCGTTGTGCTGGTGGATCGACTCGTCGTTGGACTGCTTCATCGTGATCACGGCGTCGTCCGCGAGGTGGTCGAACTCGTCGACGACGCCTTCGGCCAGCGCGCGCACGCAGTCCTCGACGAACTTCGCGTCCGAGTGGGCCGCGTAGGTCATGTGATCCTCGTCCGGCCGCTTCGCGAGGTTGTAGATCCGGGCGCTCATCGCGTCGCGCGCGATGTCGATGACGTCGTTCAGGTCGACCTCCGGGTCGCCGCCGGCTTCGACGGTCAGGGTCGCGTGGCCGCGCTGGGAGTGGCCGGGCTGTGGCACCTCGTCGAGGAACTCCGTGATCGTCTCCTCCTCGACGCCCAGATCCTCGAGCGTCTGTTTCGCGCGGGCGGCGGACATCCCCTGCGAGCACGGACAGACGGTCATCCCGGTGACCTCCGCGCCGATCTCTTCGCGCGTGCCCTCGTCGGTCGCCGTCGCGGAGGCGACGATGTCGACGGTGTGCTGGGTCTCGCGGTCGCTCGCGGGGGTCTGCTCGCGGCGCATGAACTCCGCTTCCATCGAGACCTTCGCGGTGGAGGTGTAGTCGTGTTTCTCGAGCAGCCGTTCGGCCGCGTCGCCGCAGACGTCCTCGACGCGGTAGGCCTCCTCGCGGGTGGCCTCCTCGAGGATTTCGTCGATGACCTCCATGTTGCGGCTCATGTCCGCACCCTTGCGCCAGGCGGGGAGGTCGACGAAGACCTCGAACTCGGCGGTGAGCACGATGGGGCGTTTGCCCTCGCGGGCGATCTTGACGAGTTTGTCGACGCCGGTGACGCCGACCTGACTCAGACCGACGGTGACGTCGGGCGACGTTGCCTGCACGTCCGGGAGCTGGTGACTCATTGTCCGCATTCAGGGAAGGGGCCGATTCAACCTTTCGAAAGCTGCAGTCGCGGGGTGACAGCTGGTCAGTCGCGGCGGTCTCGATCGGTGTGAGTGCCGCTCGAGTCGATATCGGCTCCGTATCGTTCTTTACGTACTTCTGGTGACAAGGTGTAGATACGACGGGAGAACGCGGGCTTCTACGGACTCATCGATTCGCTACTGACGGGTATCCGCGGCTGCTCGAGCGCACCCGATCAGTTTTGCTTTAAGTGCTTCTGGTCACAAGATGGAGCTATGACGGGAGAGAGACGCTTCTCGGAATTTTACGACAAACAGTGACGGCTCCGAAACGGAGAGACGTCTACAGATTCGGGTTTCAACTGGTTACTTCCGGAACACTATTGCTGATTCCGGACCGATACCGCGGCGTGCCGCTGACACCGGACTGGCGACTCCAGGTTCGAATCGTCGGGGCGCTCGCGCTGGCGGTGATAATCAACGGGCTCCTGCTCTCGGTGCTCGCCTGGAGTGTCATCCGTGTCCTATCCGCGAGCGGTCGATCGATACCGATCGAACTCGGCATTCCAGTTACTATCGGGGCGGTTCTCCTCGGCGCGGTCGGCCTCGTCGCTGTCCAAGCACGATACGGCTCGCGGACGATCGTCTCCGGACTCGACCTGAACGAAGTCGAGGACGACGGCCCGCGAAACGTCCACGGACGGGTCGGACGGCTAGCGACACAGGCGGACGTTCCGCTCCCGTCCGTGGCCGTCGCCGGACGATCCGAACCGGGTTGTCTGACCGTCGGGACGCAACGGTCGCCGACGATCGTGGTCACGACGGGACTGCTCGAAGCCCTCGACGACGACGAACTCGACGCGGCTCTCGCACACGAGGTCGCCCACGTCTCGAATCGCGACCTCCCGGTCGTCACCGCCGTCGCCGCGACCGTCGCGATCGGTGATCGGTTGCTCGAACGCGAGCGGTTACTCCGTCGAATCCTCGAGAATACGGTTCTGATAGCCTTGGTCACCGGGATCGGCGTCATCATCCTCTCGGTCCCGATCCTGGTGATCGGGCTGGTGTACCTCGTCGTGAGTTCGGTTGCGCGGGGACTGCTCGGGGTGAATGCGATCGCGCTCGGACTGTTCTCGAAGACCCGCGAGTACGCCGCCGATCGCGGCGCGAGTCAGCTCACCGGCGATCCGGCCGCGTTGGCGAGCGCACTCGAGACGCTCGAAGACGAACGTCCGACACGGGACGCACGGCTGTACGCGAGTGCGACGCTCGGAATCGTCCCGCGACCGCTGTCGTTCGAGGAGGCGGACGAAGACGACGGAGAACACTGGGTCGAACGGTATTTCCCGGCGGTGTCGTTCGAGGGACCCGCGGAGCCGAAAGGCCTGAATCGAGTCGTGCTGTGGATCTACGCGAGGGCCGTCGTCCCGGTGATGACCCGCGTTCGTCGGCTACTCGGTTGGCGACCCTCGACGCACCCGGAGACCGAAGCTCGGATCGAGCAGTTGCGGGCTATCGAACGGCGTCGGCGAGGATAGGCGCGTCGGACGACTCATGATCGCTGTCGATATCCGCGGTTCCTTACGTACTTCTGGGCACAAGGTGAAGATACGGCAGGAGAACGGTCGCTTCTACGGACTCGCTGATTCGATACCCACAGGTGTTCGCAGGGCATCGGGAGTAGTCGAATCGGGTTCGCTTTAAGTGCCTCTCGTCACAATGTGGAGCTATGACGGGAGATGGGCGCTTCTCGAGGGTTCACATGTAGTAGTCGTGGCTTTGACTCTCGAGTGACGATCACAGCATCGGCCGCGCTTTAAGTGTCTCTGGTCACAAGGTGAAGATACGACGGGAGAACGGTCGCTTCTCAGGAGTTCACGACAGGCAGCAGCGGCTGCGGAATCGGCTCATCTAAAGAACGAATACGTCAAAGTATATCGTGTAGAGTTGATCCTGCAGTAGTACGTACAGTTACACGATTGCGGGAGAACAGAAAGATATGAGTTATAACCATCGGCTCCCGTTTGCACGGGACGCTATCGTCGCCACAGTAATTCTCGCGGCTTTATCCGGTCTCACCTACGGGGTTCAGTTCCGACCGCTTCAACTACCAGGCTACATTCTCGTCATGGGGTTCGGCACTTTTGGAGGTGCCACCGGACCGGAAGCCCTGTTCCCTGTGATCTTCGGTATATATCTCATTTCTCTCGGAGCGGTTGGTGCCGCCATCGTTCGCGTCGTTCGTGGATGGATCCCCGACGGCCACGTCGCCGGTTGGCGGCTCGGTGTGGCTAGCGCCCTCGGTGTGACGGGTGCGCTCGCGGTTCTGTTCACGATGGTCGCTCTCTTTGGAGCCCAGCCGGATGCTGTCTTCACCGCAGGCATTCTCTCACTGGTATTTCTGGGTCTGGCCAGTTGGTTCGCTGGATTGTTCTCTGTCAGTCTCGGACGGGCGTGAAAGTTGGCCGCCCGGCGATGCGGGACACAGAGATCGACTGGTCAACCACTGATCCCATTTTACAGCGCGTGCCGGATTGAATGCCCCGATCAGTTCGCGTGCAGCGTGTACAACTGCTCGGTAAGAAACTGCCGCGAGGAAATAGATACCAACCGGACCGGATTGACAGAGTTGAACGGGTACTGATCGGCACCGATAGCCGGCGTTCTTTAAGTGCTTCTGGTCATAAGGTGAAGCTACGAAGGGAATTTCGGCGCGGTCACACCGCTTTTGCGGTTTTCGATACACGAGTACTCGAGCGACAGCTATGGCCACCGTTCCGAACCACGTCTCCGAGACCGTCGACGAGTTACTGACCGCGATCGAACGCGAGCACGACGTTTCTATCGCATTGGCGGTCGCCCGCGGCAGTCACGCCTGGGGTGCGGCGAGCCCCGAGAGCGACTACGACGTCGGGTTCGTCTTCGTGCCCGACGACCTGCGGCGGTACGCCCACCTCGAGGAGCCACCGACGACGATTCACGAGACGGCTGACGCCGACGAGATCGAACTGCAGGGCTGGGACGTTCGCACGTTCGCGCGTCTGCTCGCGGATTCCAACGACGGCGCGATCGACCTGCTTCGGAGTTCGATCCGCTATCGAACCACCTACGATCCGACCGATCTCGCCGAGTACATCGAGCGCACGTACAACCCGATAGACCTCTACCACGCGTGGCGGGGGATCGCGACCGGCAACTACCGCAAGTACATCTCGCACCATCTCGTGCGCACCGACGACGAAATCGTTCCGATCGTCGAGGTGCTCGAGGACGAAGACGCCTACGTCGTCGAAACCGACGACGGGACGGCGACGATTCCAGCCGACGACGAACGATTCGCCGAGACGCAGACGAAACCCACGGTGAAACGGAACCTGACGATCTGTCGGGCGGCGATGTCGGCGCGATACCTGAAGGCGACCGGAGAGCGGGGCGAGCACGACCTGCCGGCACTCGAGTTCGGGACCTTCCTGACCGAGCAAGCGCCAGCGGTCTTCGACGCGGATCGGATCGAGCGGGCTCGCGAGTTACTCGAGCGGAAACGAGCGGGGGAGGGAGCCGTCGATATCGGGGACGCCGTCGGCCGTGAGTTCGCACACCCACCGAGGGAAATCGATCCCGGAATTCACGCACGAGAGGGGCCAGATACCGCGACACTGGACGAGTTCGTCGACGAACTGATCGCTGCGACCGAGTAGCGAAGTCGATTCGTCCGTTACGTGCTTCTGGTCACAAGGTGAAGCTACGACGGGAAATCGGTATTCTCGAGGACGCATCAACTGACCAGCCACTGGTAACCGCAGTCTACATTCACGCCCGGACCGTCGTGACTCCGTATTTCTTTAAGTGCTTCTGGTCACAAGGTAAAGATACGGCAGGAAGACGGTCGTTCTAACGCACTCAAATTCACCAGTCGAGACTGTTCTGCGCTTCGAAAGCCGTCGTCACGAGGACGTACCACCCAGCATCTCTTTAAGTGCTTCTGGTCACAAGGTGAAGCTACGACGGGAGGACGCCCGCTTCTCGTGCACTCTCGCGTTCCAGTGACGACGCTTCCAGTTCGCTGGAGACCGCCTATCCGATGCGTTCTTTACGTGCCTCTGGTTACAAGGTGTAGCTACGAAGAGCTTTTCGCGGACGTCATATCCCCGAAAGCGCCAGCGCTGCGTACAGCGCGGAGACCTATCCGTTCCAGTGTCAGTCAGCCTGAGAGACCATCCGACTGGAGCGAGCCTTTTTCCGTCTGCCTGTCTGAGCGGGAGGTAATGAGAGACGACGGTGCCGAACCCGCGGGCGGCGACCAGCCCGCGGCCGTCGGCGACAGCCCACAACTCGAGTACGACGAGGAGCGCCGCCTCGAGACGCGCCCCGGTTCCGGTTCGCTCTCCCGGGCGGACGTCCAGCGCGATTCGACGGTCCGGCAGTGGGGCGTCGTCACGCCGAGTGCGACCGTCATCGGCCGCGCGGAGTCCCCCGACGCGGACCTTTCCGAGAGCATCCGCCGACTCCACGACGAACAGCACGGGGCGACGCCGGGCTACAGCGAGCGCGCCCACCACCTCGACCGCCTGCGGACGACCCAGGCGCTGTGTAACGCCCTCGACGTGACGCCGTGGCAGCGGGACCTCGCGCTCGGCGTCATGGACGAGATCGACCTCACCGAGTTCGGCAGCCAGCGCGCGATCCCGAAGGTCGCGCTGGTCGTGATCCGCCACGTGGTCGACGTCGACCGACAGCAGTACTTCGGGCTCGACGATATCGACACGCAGGCGCTGTCGCCCGACCGCATGGAGGAACTGTTCGGTCAGTATCGCGCCCACGACATCACCGACGAGGAGACGTTCAAACGGCTCGCCGCCGACTACGGGCTGGACACGACGAGCCTGAACCGACTTCGACGCGTGCTCAAGGCGCAACTCGAGGACGAGTTGCCGGCTTACGGCCGAAACCCGTACCGCGACCCCAACCTGCCGGACGTAACGGGTACGACCGACGCGGGTGACGATGGTGCGGGCGCGAGCGCGACGGCGGGCGGAGACGTGAACGGGAACTAACGAACTACGTGGGCACTACCCGGGCGAGGGCTACTCCAGAACCGCAGCGACGGCGTCCATCGCCCGATCGACTTTTTCGACCTCGGCGTTGTACCCTATGTGTCCGAGCCGAAGGATATCGTCTTCCAGATCACCGAGCCCGGTCGCCAAGACGATCCCCTTCTCGTCGGCGACCCGTCGCTGGATCCGTTTCGCGTCGCCCGGGAGGTGAAACGCCGTCACCGTCGGGGACAATCGGTCAGGATCGGGATAGCGCTCGAGTCCGAGTTCGGCGCCCCGCTCTCGACAGCGTTCGGCGGCCGCCTCGTGGCGCGCGAAAACGGACTCGAGACCCTCCTCGAGCACGATATCGAGCGCCGCGTCGAGCGCGGCTACGTTCGCGTCCAGATGCGTGTACGGGAACCCGTCGGAGACGTCCCGCCACGGGAGGAAGTTCGTGTACAGCGAGGCGGGATCGCGCTCCTCCATGGCCGCCCACGCGCGGTCGCTGATCGCGGCGGTCGTCAGCCCCGGCGGCGCGCTGAAACACTTCTGGGAGGCTCCCAGACAGACGTCGATCCGGTCGGTGGGCACCGACGTCCCGCCGAGCGACGAGACGGCGTCCACGACGCTCAGCACGTCGTGCTCCTCGAGCAGGTCCAGGACGGGACCCATGTCGTTGAGCGTCCCGGTCGGCGTCTCGCAGTGGACCAGCGTCGCCACCGTGAACGGGTCGCCGGCGTCGTCGGCCTCCTCGAGCGCCGTCGCGACGCCCTCGAGGTCGTAGTCCTCGTCGTACGCCGCGGAGACGAGTTCGGCCTCGCCGTCGGAGGACTCGACGAAGTCCGCGAAGCCGTCGCCGTAGAGCCCGTTCGAGATGCAGAGCACCCGGTCGCCGGGCGCGACCAGCGAGGCGATGGCCGCCTCGAGGCCGAGGATCCCCTCGCCGCCGGGAACGACGACGTCGTGGGACGTGTCGTAGATTTCCTCGAGTTTCGTACAGACGTCGTCGTAGCGTTCGGCGAACGCGGACTCGATGTCCGGGTTCGGTTGCTCCGCGGCCATCGCCTCCCTGACCGTCGGCGGGACTGTCGTCGGGCCTGGCGTGAATCGCATACGGTCTCGTGCGGTCCGCACCCATTAGCCGGTTGCGGGACTCGACGGCGGACCGTGCCGGTTGCCGTCGCCTTTTCCGTCGCGACTCCCTATCTGCGCGTATGTCCGATACAGCCCAGCAAGTCGAGCTCTACGCCGACTACGTCTGTCCGTTCTGTTACTTAGGAACGCGGTCGCTCGCACAGTACAGCGACCGGCGGGAGGAGCCCCTCGAGGTCGACTGGCGGCCGTTCGACCTCCGCAGCGGGAAGCGGAACCCGGACGGTTCGATCGATCACGACGCCGAGGACGGCAAGGACGATCAGTACTTCGAGCAGGCGAAACAGAACGTGCGTCGCCTGCAGGAGGAGTACGGCGTCGAGATGGCCCAGGAGCTGGCGATCGAGGTCGACTCGTTGCCGGCCCAGCAGGCGTCGTGGTACGTCAAACAGGAGTACCCCGACCAGTGGGCGGCCTTCGACGAGGCGATCTACGACGCGCTCTGGCGGGACGGGCGGGATATCGGCGACGGCGAGGTTCTGGCCGACATCGCGGAGACGGTCGGGCTGCCGGTAGACGAGATTCGGTCCGCGATCGATGACGACGGGCTCCGAACCGAGCTCGAGGACCGGTTCTCCATGGCCCAGCGCCGCGGCATCACCGGCGTCCCGACGTTCATTTCCGGCGAGCAGGTCGCCCGCGGTGCCGTGCCGCCGGCCCAACTCGAGCAGTTACTCGACTGAGACGACGATCGTGCAGAACCGGTTGCGGTGACGGTCTCGAGGGGGAGTTGCGTTCCGTTCGAATGTGCCGACCCCGTTCTTGCAACGAATGCGGATGCGCTCGAGCGATCCGCTCACCGCGATACAGCGCACGCCACCGCAGAGCACTCACCCGAGATGGCGCGGACTCACTCGAGTTTCTCGAGGCTCTCCACGAAATTTCCCCGCGGGCCGACGAGCGTGATGGGATCGTCCGCGACCGAGACGGCGACCGTGGCGGGTGGCTCGAGTCGCTGTCGACTCCGTCCGTCGCTGATCACGTAGGCGGTATCGGATCCGGAGACGGCGAATTCGAGTTCCGTCTCGGGATCGACGACCAGCGGCGGCATGCCCCCGAGGGCGGCCATCTGCGTGATGACGAGCGCGTCCGCGTTCGGGTGGACGAGCGGCCCGCCCTCGCTCAGGTTGTACGCGGTCGATCCCGTCGGCGTCGCCACGAGCACGCCGTCCGCGTGACTCTCGGCGTACCGTTCGCCGTCGATTCGAATATCGACCGTCGCGCCGCCGCCGTGCCCTCGTCGCCGTCCGTGGACGACGATCTCGTTGAGCGCCGGCTCGAGCGTCCAGTCGTCGTCGATAGCGCTCGCCTCGAGTCGAGCGAGGTCGCGCCCCTCGAGGCTCCCGGTTTCGCGTAGCTCCGCGACGAGGTCGGTGACGACGTCGACGGCGTCGGCGGGTGCGACGGCGTTGAGAAAGCCGACTTCGCCGAGATTGACGCCGAGAATCGGCGTGGAACCGACCTCGCGGGCGACGAACAGCAGCGTGCCGTCGCCGCCGATGCTCACCACGAGGTTCCGATCGGCCATCGCCGCGACCGGCGCTCCGGGTTCGTCGATCGCCTCGCCGGTCGCGCCGTCGACGACCGTATCCACCTCGTCCGATCCGCGCTCGCCGCCGCGCTCGAGCGTCTCGACCAGTCTCGCGGCGAGTCCCTGTGCGCGCTCGTTGTCCCGCTGCGCGACGATACCGACGGCGACGTCCATTGCCGGCGAGTACCCGTCCCGTGGTCAAAAAGCCACGTTTTGACGGTGTGATCTTCTCGATCACGGACTGGCACGGGGCGAGCACGCGGTGTTCATCACCGTCGAGGAGAGCCGCGAGCGCGTGATCGACAGCGCGACCGAGAAGGGGTACCCCTTCGACGAGTACGTCGCCGACGACCGACTCGCCGTCGTCGACGTCGATCCCATCGAGATGGCGAACAGCCTCGCGTCGATCAAAAACGAGTTACCGGCACTCGTCGAGGAGTTCGAGGCCTCGCGACTCGTGTTGGATTCGGTCTCGCTGCTCGAGATGATGTACGAGGACCGCGCGACCCGGCGCAACGAGATCTACGACTTCACGCGGAGTCTGAAGGAAGCCGGCGTCACCTCGCTGGTGACCAGCGAGGTCTCCGAGGAGACGCCTTACGCCTCCCGATACGGGATCGTGGAGTATCTCACGGATGCCGTGTTCGTCCTGCAGTACGTCCGACCGGACGACTTCCGGGAGACGCGACTGGCGATCGAGATCCAGAAGATCCGGGACGCGAACCACTCCCGCGAGAAGAAGCCCTACGAGATCACGAACGAGGGGATCTCGGTCTACCAACAGGCGAACCTCTTTTGAGATCCGGACGGTCCCGTTTGCGGGTGTGACGGCTCTCGTCCGCGAGTAAGAGCGTGTTAGGGCCGCGTTCGTTGCCCATACTTTTGCGGCTCTCACCGTCACCGATTCGTATGGCACAACGGACGACGGCCGACGAGAAACTCCCGCGATCCGAACTCGCAGCGTACCTCGCAGAGCTCTCCGAGGAGTTCGATCGGGGTGAGGAGGAGATTCACGTCGATGTCGGCAACAAGACGATATCGCTCAACCCGGCCGAGGAGGTCGACTTCTCCGTCGACGTCGTCGAACGCTCCTCGATGCTTCGGGGTAGCCGCGAAACGGTCAAAATCGAACTGAGCTGGAAACCCTAATCCGCTACTGAATCGATGTCTGCTATCGATGCCGCCGTCATCTTCGGTCTCAGCCTCGTCGTCGGAACGGTCGCGATTCTGGGCGGCGTTCGGGTCGTTCTGGATCGAGACGCGGGGGTCGCCAACGCCGCGTTGACCGCACTCGTCGGCGCGGCCGTCTGGGCGGCGACGAGCTATTTCGCCGGCTGGATCCCGCTGATCGGAATCGTCGTGATGCTCGTCGTCTGGGTCGGCGTGATCAACTGGCGGTATCCCGGCGGCTGGGGAACCGCGGCCGCGATCGGTATCGTCGCCTGGATCGTCGCGGTCGCGATCGTCTACGCCACCGCGCTGGTCGGGCTCGTCACGCCGGAGGCGCTCGGCATTCCGGGCGTCTAGCGGTCCGGACGTAGCGCCTTCCGAGCGTCACCCGCCCGAGGCGTAGTGCGTCGGTGTTCCCACCAGCGGAGAATCACAGCAATCGCTTTTTCACCGCACTCGAGACCCTCGAGCAGGGCCGTAATGTACGACACAATCCTCGTTCCCACCGACGGTAGCGATCAGGCGACAGTCGCCGCTGCGCACGCGATCGACATCGCGACGACGAGATCGGCGGCGGTACACGTCCTCTCGATCGTCGACGACCGGGCGTTTCTGGTGCTCGACGACGACCGCGTCGCCGCGGTTCGAGCCGACCTCCGGGCGAACGCCCGCGACGCGATCGACGACGTCGCGACGGACGCACTCGGTCACGGTCTCGAGGTAGAGACGGCGATCGAGACGGGCCATCCAGCCGAGCGTATCGTCGACCACGCGGCCAACCGCGACGTCGACCTGATCGTCATGGGGACGAGCGGCGACGAGTACGAGACCAACGTCGTCGGCAGCGTCTCCCAACGCGTCGTCCGGCAGGCATCAGTCCCGGTCCTCACCGTCGGGCCGGACGTCGCGGACTGAATCGATCGCCGATCGACCGGCAAACTCTCGACCGGAATACAATCGTCAATAATCACACAATATTTATTGAAAAACGATCAGAAGAGTCGATGTACCCGGATAGCGATCACCTACATTGATATGTAACCCGTCGGTAGATAGTAAAGAATGCGTCGTTCGCTCGTCATCGCAATCACGTTACTCTCCCTCTCCGTACTCCTCGTCGGCGGTCCATCGTTGCTGTTCTCACCCTCGACGGAGACCGTCGGTCCCGACGAGACGGAGGTTTCCCCGCGGATGACCGAACTGGAGGACTCCGAGAGTAGATTCTGGCGGTATCTCAGCCCACAGGAGCGGTTCCAGCAGCGCAGTCCGATCAACGTGGTCGTCCGCGGCAGCGCCGACGACGTCGAGCAGATACTGACCGAAGCGAGCGGTGGGGACTGGACGGAGATGAACGAATCGGAAGCGGAAGCGGTGCCCGAAACCTACACCCTCACCGGCTCCGAGAACGGCACTCCGAACGAATCGATCGGCAACGAAACGGCTCAAAACGCGACCAACGAGACGATCCAAAACGCGACCAACGAGACGGCTCAGAACGCGACGACCGACGAAACGGCCCGGAACGAGACCGACGACGATGTCGACGAATCGCCTCGCAGGCTCCCCGACCTCGAGTGGGGTGATGCCAGCGGTGACACTCGCTACGCGTACGTCGATTTCGGCAGCGGTGAGCGAGGGTACTGGACGACCGAAACGCACCAGCTCCAGGACGGCACCTACTACGGCCAGCGATACCACATCAGACTCTACGAGAGCCCGAACGAGGACGACCAGTGGGTGATCATGCAGACCCACTCGGAACACTTCGACTGGTTCACGCTCCGTCACCGCGTCCACGGCTCGCAGGACGCCCAGACGAAAGTCGAGAACGACTTCATGAGCCACCCGCAGGTCGACGTGGAGGAGGACGTCCGCCGGATCTACCTCGACAACAAGAACTCCGCCGATGCCGACGGCTGGGCGACGGTCGTCGACGTCGCCGGAATGCTCCTCCTGCCCGCGGGCGTCGCGGCCCGTCGGCGCATCGGCACCGCCCGAACCGATACCGGCAGTCGGACCGATCCCGAACACGTCTCCAGTCACACGCCCGCGGCGATCGACGACCACCTGACCGACGTCGACCGCCGCCGGATCGCGGCCGCTTACGACCGCATCGAACTCGGTCACCTCGTTCTCGTCTGCGCCATCCTCGCGCTGTTCCTCGGCGTCCGGACCGGCGGAATCGTCCTCGAGCGCCGCGCCGGATTCCTCACACCGCACCAGATCGCCGCCCTGCTGTATCCGGTGATCGCCGTCGGGATCCCGGTCGCGACCTACCTGATCGCCGGCACGCTCACGCGACGACTCGACGCCGCTCTCGTCGCCGCGAGCTCGCTCGCGATCGCGATCTGGATCGATTACGGCCTGCTCGGCGTGGACTCGCTGCCCGTCGACGTCGTCTTGCAGCGAATGCTCGTCGTCGTCGCACTGGGGCTGATCGCCGGCGGTGCGGCTAAACGCGCGACGCGCGAGTCGCGGTTCAACGACATGCTGCTCGCCGGCGTCGTCATGTGGGTGGTCGTCCTCGGCGGAACGCTGCTCGGCTACTTCTGAGGCGCGCGGCACCGCCGTTCGCCGCTACAGAGGCGGCTCGCAAACGCGTCGAATACCGTCCTCGAGGACGGATCGTCGGCGATAGTCGACAGTGTCCCGGAGATGTTCCGGATCACCGACGGATTCGTGTTGCTACTACATCGCGTAGCTTCCACGCCGTGCGGACGATCGGTCACTTGCAAGCAACGAACGAGCGTTATCCCCCTGTTTGTCCCGATAATCGGGACGAGCGCCCCCCGAAACACGACTTCTAGGGGAGTAGGACTGATTAAATACGATCACTCTTTGACGGCGAGCCCTTAAGGTCCTGCAACCCGATACTTACATGAAATGGCAAGTTCCACCCGCCAACGCCAACGTGATTCTGAAACAGACGAAAAAACGAACGAAGGAGAGCATGGGCGGGTATGTGACGAGTGTGACGGTGGCACGCTCGTCAAGAGCGAGGATCAGGGCGAACTCGTCTGTGACCAGTGCGGACTCATCGTCGAAGGCGCGAACATCGACCGCGGACCGGAGTGGCGCGCGTTCAATCACTCCGAGCGGCAGAACAAGTCCCGCGTCGGCGCGCCGACGACCCAGACGATGCACGACAAGGGCCTGACGACCTCGATCGACTGGAAGAACCAGGACGCCTACGGCCGCTCGATCTCTTCCGACAAGCGCAACCAGATGCGCCGCCTGCGCAAGTGGCAGGAACGAATCCGAACCAAGGACGCCGGCGAGCGGAACCTGCAGTTCGCCCTCTCGGAGACCGATCGGATGGCCTCTTCGCTGGCGATCCCCCGGTCCGTTCGCGAGGTCGCCTGCGTGATGTACCGGCGCGCGCTCGACGAGGACCTCATCCGCGGCCGCTCGATCGAGGGCGTCGCGACCAGTACGCTCTACGCCGCCTGCCGGATGGAAGGGATCCCGCGATCCCTCGAGGAAGTCGCCGCCGTCTCCCGGGTCGAGCGCAAGGAGATCGGCCGCACCTATCGGTACGTGGCCCAGGAACTCGGCCTCGAGATGGAGCCGGTCAACCCGAAGAAGTACGTGCCGCGCTTTTGCTCGGAGCTCGAACTCTCCGAGGAAGTTCAGGTGAAGGCCAACGAGATCATCGACACGACCACCGAGAAGGGACTCCTCTCGGGCAAGTCGCCGACCGGCTACGCCGCCGCCGCAATCTACGCCGCGTCGCTGCTCTGTAACGAGAAGAAGACCCAGCGCGAGGTCTCCGACGTCGCGCAGGTGACCGAAGTCACGATCCGGAACCGGTACCAGGAGCAGATCGAAGCGATGGGAATCTACGAGTAAGGCGTCCCGTCGAGTTTCGACGATCTGTTGTTACTGTCATTTTCGCGCGGACTCGAGGCTCGAGCGACCGGTGTCGCGGTGCTCGAGAAGTCGACCAGAGATCACGAATTGTTCGCGATGAAAAATGCGCCGACCGGGAGTTGAACCCGGGCTATAAGCTTGGGAAGCTTATGTCCTGCCACTAGACTTCCGATGGACTCGCTGCGCTCACGGGTCGTTTCACTCCCCGTTCGTCTCTCGAGGCACTCCCTTCGGTCGCGCCTCGTACCGCTCGTCCATCGACCCTCGCCTCGCTTCGCTCGGCTCGGCACCGGCGCTCTCTACGGGAAAATACTCATCGGCGAAAAACGATCTAAATGCGCCGACCGGGAGTTGAACCCGGGCTATAAGCTTGGGAAGCTTATGTCCTGCCACTAGACCACCGGCGCACTGCGCTCACTTCGTTCGCTTGTGCCCCGAGTCTCACCTCGCTTCGCTCGGTGAGACACCGGCGCTCGTTCGCTTGAGTACACCGTCTTCGTGTGGTGAGACGCCAGCGCTCGAGTCACCCGTTCGTAACCGCTGGTTGCACTTCAACGTAGCGCTCCCCGCAGCCCTCCGCCGCCGATGTCTCGAGAATCCAACACTCGTGCACTTTTTTCCCGTAGGGGGAGGCTATTAGAACGAGCCACCCGTACAGCCGTCCATGATCGACCTTCGCTTTTCGGAGGGGGAACTGGATCGGCACCGCGAACACATCACGGCGTTCGTTCGCGATCGAGTCGACGCTGCGGGTGCTGACGGGGCCGTACTGGGTCTTTCGGGAGGGATCGACAGCACGCTCACCGCCTATCTCGCCGTCGACGCACTCGGGGCCGAGAACGTCCACGGACTCGTCCTGCCGGCAACCGTCAGCAGCGGCGAGAACATGAGCGACGCCGAACGGGTCGCCCAGGACCTCGAGATCAGCTACGACGTCGTCGAGATCGAACCGATCGTCGACTCGCTGCTCGCGGCCTACCCCGAAGCCGAGGGCGACCGCGAGGCCGTCGGGAACGCTCGAGCGCGGGTCCGCGCCGTCCTGAACTACCTCGTCGCGAACCACGAGGAGCGACTGGTACTGGGGACCGGCAACCGCAGCGAGGCCGCGGTCGGCTACTTCACCAAGTACGGCGACGGGGCCGTCGACTGCCACCCGATCGGGAACCTCTACAAGGCGCAGGTTCGCCAGCTCGCCCACCACGTCGGCGTCCCCGAGGCTCTCGTCACGAAAACGCCGACCGCGGAGCTGTGGGACGATCAGACCGACGAGGACGAGATGGGCGTCAGCTACGAGACGCTGGATTCGATCCTCGCGACGCACGTCGACGGCCCGCTGTCGGTCGCCGCGACCGCTCGGTTGCTCGAGGTCGACGCGGAAACGGTCGAGAAGGTCCGCGGGATGTACGAACGCAGCGAGCACAAGCGACAGGTGCCGCCGGCGCCCGAGCCGTTGAACTGATCGCGACTCGCGCGGTCCACGTGACTTATTCTGACCCTGTCTCCGATCGCCACTCGTCCTCGAGCAGGCCGTACCAGTAGGTGTCCTGAAACGCGCCGTCGACGAACACGTCGTCGCGGTGGACGCCTTCGCGGGTGAAGCCCACGGACTCGAGGAGCCGTCTCGAGGGTGCGTTGAACTCGAAAACGCGAGCGGTGATCTTGTGCAGGCCGAGCTGGTCGAATCCGTAGGTGATGAGCCGGTCCGTCGCGTCGGTGCCGTACCCCCGGTCGTGGTACTCCGGGGCGATCCAGTAGCCGATCTCCGCCTGCCGGGTCTCCCGCTCGATCGCGTTGAAGCCGATCGTCCCGATCGGCGACGAGTCGGCGACGATCAGGAGGTTCACCGTCTCGTCGTCACAGACGACGTTCTCGAAGAACTCCCGCTCCTGCTTCCGGTTGATCGGTCTCGAGCGGCCGATCGCTCGCCAGATCCGGGGGTCGTTGATCTCCCGCTGCAGAAACGCGAGGTCGTCCTCCTCGATCGGTCGGAGGTCGACGCGGTCTCCGGAGAGAAACACTGACTCGGACATTGGCTATCGGTCTCACCGACGCGACAAAAATGGTTGGGTCGCACACATCTCTCGCGCTCGAGCGCGTGTTCGACGGTCATCGCTCGAACGCATCCTCGGTGGTCATCGCTCGAACGCATCCTCGACAGCCCTCACTCGAGCACGGCGTCGATATCGTCGGCGTGATTCTCGACGAGTTCGCCGAACGCCGTCGCCTCGAGGCGCTCCTGAGTCGCCCGCTCTCGGTCGTCCCGGATCCGGCGTTTCAGGGCCGTGAGCGCGTCGTCGGCGTTTCCAGCGATTTCCTCGGCGACCGCTCGGGGGTCGTCCTCGATTCGGGAGATCAACCCCATCCGCAGGGCCTCGTCGGCGTCGACGGTCCGTCCCGAGAGCGCGAGTTCGAGGGCATCGCCTTCCCCCACGACGCGGGGCAGGCGGACGGTGCCGCCCCAGGCACCGAAGAGGCCGAACGTGACGCCGGGTTCGCCGTAGGTCGAGTCCGGGGTCCCCACCCGGACGTCACAGGCGAGCGCGAACTCGAGGCCGCCGCCGCGTGCGGGGCCGTCGATCCCGGCGACGACGACGGCCGGCGAGTCCTCGATGGCCCGGGCGACGCGCTGGCCCAGTCGAGCGAACTCGGCGGCTCGCTCGCGGTCGCCGTCGAGGTCGCCGACGGCCGAGAGGTCCGCACCGGCACAGAACGCGGGGCCCGCTCCGGTGAGGTAGATCACGGTCTCCTCGTCGTCCTCGATCGCGCTCTTGAGGGCCTCGAGCCCCTCGACAGTAAGGGCGTTTCGCGCGTCGGGGCGGTCGAGCGTTACGGTCCGGATGGATCGGCCGGCGTCGATATCGACAGCGATCATGTTCGCCAGTCTACCGGACGTTTCCAAAGGTCTTTGGCTCCGCCGTCGTAAGCCTCTGCTGATGGAGAAAGCCGACAGCTGTCGGCGGGCCGCCTACGAGGCCGTCGAAGACGTGGAACCACCCGAGTTACACGACTACATCGAAACCACCCTCGAGGAAGCGTCGATGGTCCCCGGCGTACTCACGATGAAGAGCGCGGCGGCGACAGCGGCCGACGGACGCAGTATCCTCGACGCAGACAGGACGCCGGAGCCGGCGTCGGACCGCGACTCCGAGCACGGTCGCGAACTCGACGACGACGCCAGCGGGGTCACCACCCAGGCTGCCGGCGTCCAGCTCATCTACGAGGGGTTGCGCCTGACGAGATCGCTCGCCCACGACGAGCCGTGGACCGAGAACGGAACCAGTGGTGGCGACGACAGTGCCGAGGCGGGAGACCTCGAAATTCTCGCCGCCGACATCCTCGTCGCCCGCGGCTTCTATCTACTCGCTCGCACGGACGCCGCCGGCAAAGCCGTCCGAACCGTCCAGTCGTTCGGGCGCGATCAGTCCCGACGGACCGCAGTGGCCGACGGTGACGAGACGGATCCCGCGGCCGTCGACACCAACCTGGAGCGGGACATCCTCGAACTCGCCGTGCTCACCGGCGCCGCCGCCGTCGGCGACACGCCCTCCCCGCGGCTGCTCGCCACGGTCGACGCCATCGGCGACGCCGTCGACACTCCGTTCCCGCCGGCCGCGACGTATCTCGCCGACCTCGAGCCGACGCTCTCCGAGCAGTCGCTCGACGATCACACGACCGATCGCGCGACGTCGGCGACGGACCCTTGAGTTAGCCTCCGCCAACCGAGAGACACCCACCCACGCCCGGTGGCAAATCGAAAGCCCTAAAGATGACTCGAGACAAGTGGGAAATGCGTGCCTGGGTAGCTTAGCGGTAAAGCGCGTCCTTGGTAAGGACGAGAGCCCGGATTCAAATTCCGGCCTAGGCTTGCTCCTTCGTCGCAGACCGTAATTCCCATACACCGACGCTCTAGCATAGTTTTTACGGCTGTTTTCAGCGAGAAGGACACCCGTGTTTAGGATATTTTTGCTGGTGATAGAACCTCTCAAAGGATACCCGCGCGAGCAACTACCCCAAGCCGGACCGCATTTTTCAAAAATTATAGAATAGATGGCAATTCAGTGAGAGATCGATTATGACCGGAAGCAACCGAGTCACTTACAACGGATAGTGACGACAATATAACACTATTACTGCTGTAGCGCTATGGGTTACTTTCAACCAAAATTGCTGTATTTCTTTATTTTCTAAAATTAGGGCCAGTCGTATTGTATGCCAACTCTTAACAATACAATATACTGTATACAGTTAGTCCTTATTCGGTATCTGTATTATACTGTATACAATTGGCTGTATTCGACTGGAAGCTACTGTATAGTAACTACAATGCTGTGTACAGTTGGCTGTATTCGACTAGAAGGGATTGAGTTACATTGAGACTGTTCCATTGGAACGTAGTTCAGGATACTTAGTCAAAGTAAACCCTATACAACTTGAACACTACGCTATTGACCGTAAGACGGACAAGAATACACTTCCAGTTGAATAGGGATCTTGGATACATCTTCTGTGCAGTTAGAAATACACTGTCTGTATTAGGACACAAATCGATTTTAAGGTGGCTGGCTGCGTTTCTGTGCCACTTTTTATTCTCGTGAATGGTTTTCTCATCTGTTCCAGAAAATCGCCTGAGGAGTTATTTGTGGGCCCTCATTGCTTCGGCTATTCACCGCTAAAATTGAGGGTGTGAAAATTACATACATATGAATAATATGCTAATATGACCTATTTTGTAAAATTCTGCCCTTAACTATCGCTAGCGAATGTCGTTCTTCCATATGATGTGAGTCGCCGATAGCAGATTGACCTTACTTTAGTTGGTCCAGAAAATCTGTTAAGACTCACTCAAATTCAGAATATTTGTGAGCAGGCTACACTATATCTCCCGAAGTTCAAGTCGGACAATGTTCTAACCGCTTGGTGCCTTCTCGTCGTTAACAGCTATCGACCGCAGTCCTTTGCGTAGAAGTACTGTGGTGCTATTTCTCATTGGCATTTTGACTGATCCATTGAACAGCTTCAAATCGATCCGATGGATAACAAAACCACTTTTCGCACGGAATATCTTTGGTTGCTTCATCTCCTATCACAACATATGTTAGATTAGAATTTCTTTCCTGGAAAGATTCCGCCTTTTGAATTGCATTTTCCAACATGTCCTTGTGTTGAATCCCTTTCACCTCTATTATTATGTCCCCGACACGAAAATCTGGAAAATAGTAACCACCATCGATTTTGAATTCTTGCGGTTCACGCTCATGGTGTTGGCATCTTTTTGCAAGTCGCTGATCAATATCGGCTTCCCATAGGCTATCTACAAGATTTCCCGTCTGTTTTACTCGATATTTTTGCTCGCTAATCTGAACAACACCTGGCTCCACCTCTACAGGATAAGATAGGTGGTCAACAGCTGGATCATATTCTACCCATTCTTTTCTACTTACAAATTTGGCGCTATCACACCCAGGACAAATGCCAAAATCACTCTTGCTATCTATCGATAGTTTTGAGCCACAATCGGGACACGCTGCGTCTTCTCTCGGTACAGGATCATAAGAATGCCATGTTCCCTTGGGCCATATTCCATCGCAGTTCCGACAGATTCCTATTGTTTCATTTTCGTATATTGAGAGCCATGAACCACAGTTTGGACAGCCTGCCTGACTGGGGTCTTGTTCCTCCGCAACTTCCCCAGAATATTCAGGATGAGGATCAGGCGATTGCCATTTCCATTTTTCAGGGTTTGGCCGATCCTCCTCACAATTTGCACACCATAGTTCGCTTTTCCTATCATCATACAAGTGCTTGCTAAGAGAGGCGCTGCATTTAGGACATAGTGCCTGTGAGATAGGAGGAACTATTGGACCTGGAATTTCTTCTTCTGCTGTGAATCCGACTTGCTCAACATAGACCTCTTCAAGATACTCTATAAATGATTTCGCAAAACTAAGAGAGAAGTTACCTTCGCTAATTTCGTTGAATTCTATAATTGATTCCTTTATGCTCTTATATGGCACCTCAACGGAGAACTTCTCGGAACTACTCTCAAAAGCATATGGAACGTTCTCCTCAATAAGAGAGTTAGTGAAATCATCACAAAATTTCGATATGCTGTCAAATTCATAAGAACTATTTGACTCGGTTGCCATTACAAAAAGGACATATTCCCGTAATCGTGGAGTATTCATCTCAACTTCTATATCAAATTCATAGCTCCATTCTAACTCACCACAGATATATTCTTTAGGCTGAACCGAGAGTGATTCATATTTGAGGCGAGCGTCCCGCATTTGTACTTTCAATAGGATCACTTGGTGTCAATGGTGTTAATTGCTATGGCGATGTACCATAGCTTCCTTTCAATTATATTCAGATTGGCAGCATTCCTTTGTGTGGAAAGGGCACCCGAAATGAGGAATTCCTCTCCGGAATAAGGAATAACGCGCACGGAACCATCTCACATAATGAACTGTTCCTAGCCATCCAAATAATTTTAATTAATATCTTCCGCCGTCTGTTGATACGCGATGCGTCTGATTGTTTCTAACAGCACTCCCTCGCCAGCAAGTTGTTGCGCTTTCTCACATTCGCTGAGATAATATTCAAACACGTCTTCTACTGAATAACCTGAATTGGAGTCTGCCAGATTTTCAAGAGATTCCTTATATTCCTCAGTAAGGTAATCGTCGCTGCCCTGTCCCGTCACAATGGGCTACAAATTGGCTTTGCGTCACATAAAGGTGTGCGGAAGATGAAAAGAATATTATGGAAATTAATAAAGGTAGTGGATTTATATGCATTATTTAATATTTATTGCAACCATAATACAATTATTTGTAGTATTAGATATTTTTGATATGTTTCCTACGTCTTTCCGCTTTCTCAGCACTAGAACCTTTATCGTAATGTTTGTCAAGTACTTTATCGCTCATATTCACGCGTTCTCCAGTCACATCCTTCGGTTGTCCTGCGTTCCTTGCAGCAGTTACATAGCCTCGACGTAGGGCATGGGGGCTAACCGAACCCGGGCACTTACAAGAAGCGTTCCAAGACATAGCTTCGCAATCTTCGGGCTTCCGGTCGAATGGGCATTCCCCTCCGTTGTAATAACAGGGACGAGTTGCTGTGTAAACATACCGTTGGATGGTAGTTTCGACTACACGACCGCTCTTGGACGTTAGAAGGGGTTTTCTATCGTGTTCATCGGTTACATCGTTCCGGTTGTTATCTATATAATCGCGGAGAACATCAGCCACTTCAGAAGTAATCAGTACGTCTCGTTCACTTTTCTCTTTATTCTTCAACAGTGTTCCTGTAATTGGCCGATGACGAAGCTTTAGTGCCGGTCGTCCACCGTCAAAATCCTCAAGATCAAGAGCCCTTAGCCCGCTCATTCGCATTCCCGTTTTCCATAAAATCAATAGAGTGATGTGCCGGTTAGTCGCATACTCGTACTTCTCGAGGAACTCAAGCAACTCGAGGGCTTCATCCCGCGTAAGGAGATCGTCACATATCTCGTCGTTCTCGCTGGTCTGGGGGATCCGTACCATATCAGCCATACCTCGGGGAACTGCAGCAATGTGTTCGCAGAACTCAATGAACTGCTTGACCGTCATCATGTCTTGCCGGGCTGTGATGACCTTAACTTTGGACAGCCGGTGTTCCTTGTATCGTTGAATAAGTTCGCTGTCCAGTTCGTTGAGATCCGTAAGGTTCTGCTCATCAAGCCAGTCGCAGAACTGCCGTAGGGTCGTCCGATAGTTCTTGATCGTTTTCTTCGTGACACCCGGCTTCTTGTCGTTGAGGAATCTGTTCTTCGCTTCGTGTGGCGGTGTTGGTTTCAGACTCATTGTTACTCTTCCAACACAGCCTGCAATACTGGCGCAAACCCTTGTTAGCGGGCTTCTGCGTCCGGTGTGACGAGAGCCCGGGTTCAAATCCCGGCCTAGGCTTGTAAGAAATCCTTCAAATCCTTTCTTCACCTTCTACCAGGGTAGCAGCGCCTATCGGTTTTTCAATTCGACTCAGTATAATTCCCTTGAGAGGTTCGATGAACCGGCCGGGGGTGGAACGTGACGCCCCTCGGCGATGGGAGGGGCGGTTCAGGCAGCAGAGAAGGTCTCACGTTCACCGATCAAGCACCCGTCGCGACGGACGCGACTGTCTCCCTCCAGAGCAAACCGCCGTCCAACGTGTGGAATGAACTCGTGAAATCCGATGGATTCCATGATGCTTTCGTTGACGCTGTTTTGGATGCGGTCCGTGGCCGGACTTATCTCGAAGCTCACGATGTACTCGAAGAAGCCGGTGTCGAAGCCCTCAACGGTTCGTACCGAACGCTGATCCTCCGGACAGCCAGAGGCGACGAACAGGCCATGTGGACCCTCTTACGTGAGGCTCGCGGCCTGGGAACCGGGCGATCACCCTTCACGGACGTCATCAGTGCGGCGAAGATGTTCGAGGTCGCCGTCGAAAACACTCCTGACCGAAACGTTCCGACCATCGCAGTGCAGATGTCCCAAACATTCCGCGATGTCCGGGCGGATCAGCGACGAGATGTCTGTGAACTCATCGCGACGCTCGCCCGCGGGTGCGACGTCCGGCTGATCGCGAGCGGCCTCGTGACCCGGTGGTTCGCGAGTGAGCACCGGGCGGACCTACCGGGCGTTAGTGACGCCTGCAGTATACCCCTGAGCCGGTCACCGCCCGTCGACGAACTCGTGGAGGCAGCGTGGCGCCAAATGGATCCAGATGGTCGTGAGGCCGGTATCCTACGATCACTCGCACAAGAACCGGGTGAGACTCTGACGTACCGCGAACTGTACGCTGATTCCCTCGTGAGTGATCAGCGGGTCCGTCAATGCATTCAGACGCTCAGGGAGACCGGTCTGATTGATTCGTTCGGTCCGCAGCGTGATCGTCGGGTTGAGCTCCTCGAGGCAGGACGGATGTATCTCGAGACGTTAGACCGGGAAATCGGAAGACAGCGCCGGCTTGACGAAAGCGTTAGCCAGACCGGAAAGTCCCGTACGAAGGACCGTGTAACCCCGGACGCTCACGATACCCCCTTACCGGATGCCGACCAGACGCGGCCGTTCCAGGTGAGGTACATGGGACGATCGAATCACGTTGCGGCGGCCGCCTCGGCCACTGATGGCGGTGTAACACTGGTCGACGACACCCTTGAGGCGGGCGAGGACGCCCGAACGCACCTCGTTTCGTATGATCCCGATCGAGACGAGGCGGTTGTATCCGTACACGGATCAGGGGCCTTCCCTTATGTAGTGAGTACTGCAGTGGCGTTAGCGTCGCCACGTTTCATCGACCGGGTCCTCCCGATGTCCCGACTCGAAACCCTCGACGAACCGCCCGCTATTCTCCGGGACGCCCGGTGCGTCGGGTGGCTTTCTGATGAGGCCCTTGCTGACGGTCAGGTCCTTCGTGACTCTCTCGTCGACGCTGGTGTCGAGCTCCAGAACCTTACCCGTAAGCATCGGAACGGTGGATTCAACGACCGGGGCACAATCATGCAACTTGCTCACGGTTTGGCCGGGGCGATCACTCACCTCCTGGAAGCGTTTGGCGTCGACCTCGTCCGAGAAATCCGGGTGCCGAGCGGCCTTGAACGTGAGCGACAGCTACAACCGATGGCAGAATCAATCTCGATCAGCGCGGCCATCCAGGCTCGGTACGGGGCATTCGCGACGTACCGTCAGCTATTCGAAAGTCGCGAGGAGAAGCGGCACGTCGCTCTCACACCGGACGTCGACGCGACTGATCCGTTCGGGACGCTCATTGGTTCTTATGTGATTCGCGGTCCGGATCTTCACCGGTTTGAGGGCTACCTTACCGACGCCCTCGAGGCACCGGCTGATGTCCACGACGACGCCCCGGAAATTGCCATCCGTCTCTCGGTCGTCGACGCTGACCGACGGGCGACCTATGCCATCGCCACCCGGCGGATGTGTGAGGCGAAGAATCTTGAGGCGACCCGCGAGGCCGTCTCGTTCTTACAGGCGTTCACCGGCTCACCGTACACCGTTACCCGGACGCTACAGTATCTTGGTCATGAGGAGACGTCCCGGCAAATTCACCTCGACGAGGTCCGGTACGCCCTCGGGACGCTCCCGGCTGAGCGAATCCTACCCGATTCCTCGCCAACGGTGTCGAAAGCCGTCCACACTCTCCTGACCGCTTCAAGGTCGCTCACGCAGACGGAAATCGCCGAGCGGGCTGGAATATCGACGCGGTCGGTTCGGAATCACATCGGCCACCTTGAGGCGTTTGCACTGATCGAGGTGATGAATGATGGATACCGGCTGGCTCTCCCGTTCCGCGAGGAACGATGTTCTACCGGTGGCACTCATCTCCCATGGTACCTCACACCGAACCGCGATCGCGACGACTACCGTGACGCGACGGCGAAAGGCATTTTGTGGGAGGTGGTTTTCGAAATCAATCCCACAGGTGAGAAGGCTGTTGTGAGGCTCTTTGACCGGATTAAAACGCTTCAGATACCTCCAGATGTCTGGCAGGATTTAGGTGAGGTATGGCCCTGGGCCCCACCTCTACTTGACGCAGTTCGCGTCTTAGCGGCTGAGGAGCCGGCTCGTGAGTTCACTAATACGATTATCATCGGAGCTGAGCCCGAGCAAACGGCACTTCCGACCAAGTCAGCAACTCCGTCCATCGCCGAAGCCATTACGGTCGCTGACTCACCTATGGAGGGCAATAATGTGTGATTCTGAGAGGGAGTACCCACCCGCACTGACCGATAGTGACTGCGCTCTCGTCAGGACCCTCGAGAACGCGGCTACTGATCGATGGGATGACGAGTGGGCGATTAGTATCAGAAGGTGGGCCGATGGAACCGCTCAGATATACGCTGAACACTACCAAGGCCTAACTGAGGACGGATATCGAAAGAAGGACCGGCTAATGCCTACCGGTGATGGCGGTTTGGTCCATGAGGTCGTCACCGTCGAACAGTTGGAGATGGTTAGTCGCGAGGTGATTGAGTTCGTCGATAGCCTAGATACCTCAGGTGTTGAATGAGATGGAATAGTAACGTGTTAGGCTTAGTATTGAATGAGCGTGCGATACTCGCGAACGATCAATCGCGAACCATCTCGGTGTAGCGCTCCGTCTCAGCCTCACCGAACCATTCGGGGACGCTGCCATTCAGCAAGAGAGTATCGCGAGTCTCAAGAAGGACCGTTGATAGCTCTCTATGGTCGAGATTCAGTTCCCTCTGCACGTTTGCCACAGTGGCATCAATCCGCTGCCGGGCTTCTACAAGACTTGCAGAATTCTTTTCTGATCCATTTTCAGGTTTCATTATAGTTTCCTCTGTCCGTTGTAAGTGTCTTAATATCTATTAGATATTTGGGAGAGTTAGTTGATTTTCATAACAGATAAGGAAATATAAGCACTAATTTACCACTTCCTCTATAATTGGCTTTTTCACTATATTTTTATCGCGATTGATTGCTTCATCGAGAGAGTAGCCACACACAGATAATGCTTGACGGATATTCCCTTGCGAACTCTGTAAGATGAGGCTCAGTGTCTCTTCCGTAAAAATATCTGAGACTTCGACCGGCCTATCTGTCGCGAGTTTCAGATAGGAAGCAATCAGATTTTCAAGGTTCTCCTCAGTTAGTGGACGGAGTACCACTTCTCGACCAATACGCTCAGAGAATGCGTGATACTCGCTCATTACGTCCTGCCAGACTTCCGGAGCGCAGCCAAACATCATACTCAGCCCAAAACTGTTTTGATCCATCAGGTGCCGAATACTATTCAGCGTTGCCTGTTCTTCCTTCGGGGACAGTCGAGCTACACTTTCGAACTCATCGACGAACATGAAGATTCCCTTATATCCCAGCCCGAGGAGCATGTTCTTCAACGACGTAAACGCCCGTACTCCCATCGTGTCGTCGTCAAGGGCACTGTGGATCTCCATTTCCTTGCGCTGTTCGTATCGAATTCCTTCTGACGTGAGCCACTGCCAAGCGTAGAGATTCGTGTCCTCGTAGACCATGTGAACGATCGCTCGCGCGAAGTCAGCAAACTTCGTGACATCACTCAATCGTTGCACAGCGGTTGGGACGAGCTCAGAGAGGAGGACTTCACCGTCATCGAGTAGCGACCGCATCGCCGCTGCCCCGATCGGGTTCGAATCGGTTGTATCTCGTGCAACTTGAGCCAAGAATTCGTAGGCGAACTCTTGGATCTGGTCGAAACCGAGATCATAGATGAACTCGTGGTAGATATCGAGGAATCCTTCTCCGGGTTGTGCGACGTAGCCTACGACAACATCATTACGATCGCTGACGAGCGAACGGGCGTACTTGAGCGTATGTGACTTCCCGTTCCCGTATTTCCCGGTGATCACAAGGTGTTTCGACTTTCCTGTACTGAGCACTGTCGAGACCGTGTCGCTCACGGCGTCAGCGACGTGGTCTTGTCCACAGTATACTTCCGGTTCGTCGGCGGGGACCGGACTGTAAGGAAAAGGATTCTCTTCCAGCCCGAGGGGGGAGTAATCGCGCGGTTCGTCTGTGATTTTGAATTTATTCATACTCATTGACGCTGATTTTTAAATTGAAGGTCTTCGTCGTGCACTGTGAGATAATAGTACTGCTTGCCGAGCAGCTCGACACCGCTCATGACCTGCTCGGAGGACTGTTCGGTCGTGACAATTCTCTCATCATCGACGTATCTTATCGTCTTAATTCCGTACCGTGAATCCTTCGCGCCCGTATCGATCGGTGCTCCGGAAAGTTCCAGAATCCCAATATTTTGTTCTGCGAGTTCCACGAGTGCCTTGTCGAATGCTGATCGAGAGCAGCCAATTTGTTCACAGAGTTCCTCTCGGAGTTCGGGAATTGAAAGGTAGCGCTGCTGGAGGTTGACTCCAGCCGTTTCTTCTAATTTATCAATGGTCTCCAGAAGCTGATGGGGGAATGTTGCTGGGACCGTTTCCTTCTCCGCCATATAAAACGATCCGGTAAACGCATTCCGCTGCAGTACGCCGAGTCGTTGGGCCCAGTCACCGACGACATCTAATGAAGTCTTGTTATATTTATATGATGTAAACTCGCCTCGTTCTTCAAGCTCGTTGAGAGCTTCCTCTGGATCAATAGGGCCAAGTTCCTTGACAACATCTAAGAAGGAACCGTAATGCGGACTCCAAGTTTGAAGGATATTGCCGACCTTCGACCAACTCCCTGCTTGGATTGCTGCGACGAACTCGTTACCGATTGATGTAGCGGTATGGACTTGTTCGTCAGATTCTGTATCTCGTTCTTCGATGAGATTGATACGTTCGGCCTCGAGGATCGTTTCCCGTGCTCGACGGGTAGTTACGTCAAGTTCTGTTTTAACGGTAGTGGTGTCCATTGCCTCATCATTGGCTAGAAAGGTAACTTCTGCAAGACGAGCTAACGTAACCGGACGCACAGTTGGTCGTTCGGAACTCATGTTAACCTCCGAATTTGCTGCTTTGCTATCTCGAAGGCTCGAGCAGTCACCTCGTTCCCGCGAAACCGGAGTTCAAGATAGCCTTCGATGTCTTCCTCTGCTTCTGCCATATATCGGAACTTCCGGAGCTCTACGGCCAGAGCCCACAGGTTGTGACGAGTGAGCAAATCTCGTTCTTCGCGGATTTGGTCTAATCGCTGAGAACCGCAGATTGGGCACGAACAGGGGAGATACTCCATCTCCTCAATGTTACCAAGTTCTTCTCCACCAAATCCCGGGAGTAGATAATTCCGCTTCCCGGCACTTCGAATGAATGCCGTAGAATCGAAACTATCTACACCCAAATACAGTAAGAGTGGTTGATACACTAACCCACCGAGTCCGTACACGTGAAGGTGTTTGTCCGTCGATCGCCTCGCAGATAATATCAAACTTATCACCTTCTTGTAGTCTGTTCTGATTGGTACTAAACTCCCGAGGGCATACCCATCGAAGTCCCCGTGAGTTTCGAGGTACTGGATTCCATTACGAATTTTCTCTGGATCGTACCCGTGCAAACTGGCGAAGAGAAGTGCCTCGCCATCGTGTACTTCACTTGCTTCGATGGCTCGATCGACGTTCTCCCTTACGTAACAGTCGTTTTGCGCAGAACGGTTTTCCCTGGAAAGGGGGACATCAACTGTTCCGTAGATATCTGCATCGATCACTTCCTGAGTTTGCAGCGTTTTTTCTGGGGTAGTGTCGACGCTCTCGGTCTTGAAGTCGAATCCACCGCTATCAGCGAACACAATCGTCGATTCAGGAACATCCATTTCTTCACGGAGTGATACTCCTTCTCGTATCCGTTCCCACTGTGAACCTCGCTCCCGGATCGATCGAGCATTCACCATCGCGGTGTTGAACTCGGGGATCCTGTCGACGTATCTCGGTGTGTTGTCGGAGGATCGTTTCCCGATATTTCGCACCGGGAACAACACGGGTGTCTCTAACGGACCATGTGGCGTTCGTAACGTCTGGCGTCTGTACAACATGCGGCGACCTCAACTAAGCTGAGCTCTCACTTATAGCTTTGTTTCTACAAAGCTATGGGTACACGATGCTGTTAAACCCCGTCTCGCGTATGTAGACGCATGAGTTATGACAAGGTTCGGGAGGTGGTAGGACCGAAGAGAACACTAGAAATTCTCGAACTTTTAGATCAGAAAAGCCCGTTAAATTATTCTACGATAGAGAAGGAAATATCGACTTCGAGTGATACTATCTCGAAACGATTGGACGTTTTGACTGACTACAATCTGGTCGTCAGAGACGAACAATCGAAAAAAGACGTTAGATATTCTATTACCGAGACCGGGGAGGAGGTACTGGAGAAGGTCCGAAAGGTGTCATATATACTCAAGAATTAAGCCGACTACTCTATTGCATAGCGATATCTTCTGCGAGTGGCACGATCTGATCATTCTCGTGACTATCTGTCGGTGTGAATGCCACGAACCGACCGATTAGCCTCACTTCAGAGGGCGCTATTTAACAGAATGAAACTAATAAAGATTGAAATTACCGTGGCTCTTATTTTGAGCAATTCAGACGATTTCTGGCAGAGATGTGACCCATATTACGATCTCCTGAGATAAGACGAACACTCAAGATTTATTCCTGCTCGTCTTCGTTGAGTGCCTCGGCAAGCAGGTTAGTTCGTTGGCGGAGGAGATCGCGACCGACATCAGTCACCTCGTATTCGTTCGTCCGTTCGTCAAGGGGAGACTTCTTAACGAGGCCGTACTCCGCAAGATTATCAAGTGTGGGGTATACTCTCCCGTGGTTGATTTCTTGATTGTAGAGGTCCTCGAGGACACGCTTGACCGCGAGCCCATAAGAAGTCTCGTCGTCAGCTTGGAGGCACACAACAGCATAGAGGACGTTCCCCTCAAATGCCGTGAGATCGGTCCAGCAGGGCTGACCATTACTCTCGCTACACATTTTTGACATCGTGGAATGAATCGACATTGATCTTGTTGTATTGCGAATGAAATGCTCTGCGTTTATTTTGTGGACAATCCAAGATGACTTCTGCCGCAATAACCCTATATACGGTTGAGAAAAGGGCATCGCGGTCGATCAGATCACTCCCAGAACGAGTAACTGGTCGATGATCGAGCGGTGCATTGATCTGTGCGAGAGTTTGAAACCCCCGCAGTACGTTTGACTTCATGGGTTCCGTACCTTAGATACGGGACCTCACGCGGACTGGTGTTCCAGCACCGAGTCCGCTTCTTCTGATACCGCTTTGCTTGCGGTACGTATCTGTCCCGTAACGTATGCTATGGCCGGCGAACACTTAGCTGTTTGCATTAAACTAGTTTCGTAGAGGAATCTATATCCCTGAACAGGATAGCCAATCATGCCATAATATATGTGTTGAGCCTGGATGAGAAGCCAATGGCTGGAGGACGAGAAGAAACAGTGACAGATACAGAGATCCTCCGAGTGTTCGAGAACTCTGAAGACCCCGCTCTATTCACAGGAGAGGTTGCTGACGAAATCGGTTTCTCCAATCAGGGAACTCTTCCTCGTCTCAAAGAACTCGCTGACAAAGGTTATCTCGCTACAAAAAAGTCCGGGCGTGTCCCGATGTGGTGGATTACTGATCGTGGGCGTGAGTTCCTCACCGGGGATGAGTAACGTGGTGTCTGCTCGGTTCGTTCAGCAGCCACCTCGAATCGCAGTAATCAAGTTTACATCCCTCTGATGACAGATTCTTGATTTCACTGGGAGGCTTATATATTCGACCTGGCTACAGTCGGTGTGAGCGATATAGTACGTGCGGCATTCGACATCGAAACGGTCTCTCCGAACGTTCCGGAGGATGAGTACCCGAACTTCACTGACTCCCAGGACTTCGAACTCTCAGGGGCAGCACTCGCCTATGAGTATGCGGACGGGTCAAGGGAGACCGTCGTGGAGTGGCGCGACGGTTGGGGCCCGAGGGCGGAGATCGACCTAATCAAGGTACTGATTGATCGACTCGAGTCGGCCAAGACGGTCATCACCTACAATGGTGAGCGCTTCGACCTCGCCCATCTAGAGGGGAGAGCCCGAATCGCCGGCGCAGCGGTTGGCGAGCGTGTACATGAATCTGTGCAGTCGTATCTTGACGGCATCAAGCATGTTGACCTCCAACCAGAAGCGTGGTCAGCGTACGGCGAGTACACGAGTCTTGAGGACACGCTGAAGCAGGTCGGACTTGATCCAGTCGAAACCCTATCCAGTGAGTTCGATCATGGCGTTCCCCACGAAGAGTGGCCAAAGAAGCCCTCAGAGCCAATTACGTCGAAAGACCTCGCCATCCTTGGTGAGATATATCTTGATGCGATCGATGGTAAGCGTAGCGACGTATCCGTGGCTGTGCTTGAAGAGATGCTGACTCACTATACGCGAGCAGATGTCGAACTGCTTTTCGAATTGGCGGATGCGCGGCCATTCAAATAGAGCACTGTTCTATCTTCTGACCGAATTAGGTAGCTGTACGCTCGTCCCATCGATAGAGAAAAGTAATCCGTACCGATATGTTTGGTCACTAACGGATGTGAAACACCGATACCTTGCCTTTTCATTCGGTTGATTGATTGAATAACGACGGGAATAGTTTCGTGAGGATTTAACTGGAAACCAACTCTATTCCGTTCCCGGGAGCCTGTCCTGTTCGGTTGACACCTCCCAATCATCTGGCCGAAGGTGATTAAGCCGTTTCCTGAGCTGGCGACCCGTTACAGTCAACTCGTAATGGTCACCCCTACCAGCAGGAACGATCCAGCCGATATGTTCCGCCCAATCGAAGTGTACCTCTGCTTTTGTCTGTTTCGTGTTCTCCTTCCACGTCGAATCGTAGTTATCAAGATGCTGAACACGTCTAATAAAGCCCGATGTTCGATCGCTGCTGTGTCCACACGATACCGATTCGGTCTCTACCTGATTGAGAACGGCGAGCATTGGGATCGGATTGTGCTCCAGAAGCAACGACTGAAACAGTGTCTGCTCTATCGAGGTAAGAGACTCTTTCGTATCGATCGGCGGTACGGTATTTGAGTCGGGCCTTCGGAACACGCCGGCGATTGTCGCTCCGGGGCCGGTCAAGTTGTCGTCAGGCCCACTAAGACAACCCAGTTTCCTGAGTATGCTCGATACCTCCTCTACTTTATTCTTGGAGGCAGCGTCAAGAAGACTCTCTCTGACTTCCTGCCACGGCTCCTGCGGCCGTTCGGCGCGCAACGCGAGTACCTCACACGCGAACGGAAGGTCACTGTGGAGGGGCTGCGGGCCCTTGATGTGCGGCGAATCGGGTGCGGTTGGATCAAGTGTGGAGCGTCTCATACCTGACGGTACCGATTTCCATCATATAAGAGACCCGGCAGTCTCAAGAGATAAGACGCAGCAGTTATTCGCCACCGCAGTTAGGATGATGATGTGAAGATGGTTGTCGATCAACCGCACCCAATGTATCTCGCCGATGGGAAGAAGTACGTCATCGGCGACGCTGTCGATGTGCTCTCGTCTATCGACGATGCGGACGTAATCTGTCTCGATGACGCGTGGTCAAGGCCATACCGCGGTGGGCAGTTCGGGGTTGAATACGATACCCATCCCTTCGACCACGAGGAGGACTCATCGACCTCAACCAAAACGATCGTAGACGCGTGTATGGAGGCGCTCAAGCCCGGTGGGTGGTTGATTGCTGATGCAGACGACTGGCTGCTTCCCCGGCTTACATCCTATTTGATGGAAGAACACGGTGATGTCAACGAGGATTATGGCGGCGGCGGGTATCGGAAAGTCGGGAGTGTGACATATCTGAGTTCGGATGAAACCCCCGACCGGAGCACTCCCGGTATGTACGGCTCTACCGGAGGGTATTCCGTTGTGTTCGGACATAAAGAGGAGACCGAGAGACGGTGGTCCGAATCAGTCAGACAGGTCGTGCCTAGACAGCGTGAGAAGTTCGGTTGGGGTAGTGTCAAACCGATCCTTCCCTATCAAAAATGGGTCGGGGATCTCATGAATCCAGGCGATCATCTTGTCGTTCCGTGTGCCGGCACGGCGCCGGCCGCACTCGGAGCTGAGATTGCCTTCGACTCTTCCATTCAGTACACCTGCATTGACAATGAGCCGAATGCCTACAAGGCATTCTGTCGACGCGCCCAAGAAGAGACCACCGTGAATACGGAATCATTAGAATTCCCAGAAATCCCGAACAGACTATCTACAGCCGATGAAATGTAGTTGCATATCTGTCTTTGTTCTCTTCAGTTCCATGGGTTTCTGAGATGAATATTTCCTGAATTTGATCTTAGTCTAGAAAAGTCTCGCTGATCAGTAAATATAACACCATGTAGATTCAGAATCCATCACTAGACATGACCAATACCAGCGAGGAGTATAAGAGTTGGAGTGCCGCACTATCTCACGTTCAGTCTCATATTGAGATCGAAGATCCTGATGAAAATTGGCTATCAGATCTGGTCGACCCGTCCGATCTCTCTCGCTGGGAACCTAGCCTTGTACCTCTCAACAATCCAAGCGCCCAATATAACCATATTCAGGTTCGGCACGGAGAAGAGATCTTCTCGGTCTACGCCGAACTGGAGCAAAAACTTTCACAGAAAGCGGAAGATTGGGCAATTCGAAGAAAAGACAAAATTTCACCTCCACAGGTCCTGTTTGCCGCGCTGATGCGGGGCCTCCAAGACAACCACGATACAGGCGGGAAAATGAATCAGGTCAAGATGGAAATTCTCGAAAAAGGTGATCTCACTCGTAGAGCCCCGAATTCATTTTTCATTATTGAAACTACTAATGAGAGCCCAGAAGAGACAGATAATCAGGTGGTCTTCGATTTGGAAGAACCTGGAGCAGAGAAGTTACGGGAAGCAACAAACGAAGCTGAAGTACTTTTCAGTGATGAGGGGGAGCTCTATGCTATTGCCCGGATAGGCGAGATTGCCGTGCCCAACTCGGCTAATTCTGAATCTAGGAAAGGACGTTACGATCTGCACTCCCATATGCAACTCTCAAAACCGATTTTGGAGTCGGATGTTTCAGAGTTAATAGAGTCAGAGTGGCCTGTGAACCAGGGAATTTTTGAGATCACTGAGGATGACTTCCAAAACCTCATAACACAGATCCCTGAAGTAAATTCTGAAGAATCACAAATCGATTCGTTTGAGACAGCATTCCGAAAAGCCACTGAACCGGATCGAACTGATATCTACAATCAGGCAATTGCCCATCTCGTTGCCGGGAGAAATGTCGTTTTCTACGGGCCACCAGGAAGCGGCAAGACCCGTATCGCAGCACGGCTCACTGATGCATTCTGTGCGAGGACACGACTCGAAACCGCGAACGCTGAATGGACTCGGTATGATATCATTGGCGGCCCAGCGCCGAAAAATGATGGATCCGGGTTCAAAGATAAAGCCGGCTTGTTCACTAAGGCGGCCGCAGAGTGTGCTACCGCTCTTGATGAGAGCGGTCAACCGGTTTGGCTTATTATCGACGAACTGAACCGGGCAAACCTCGATCAGGCGTTTGGTGAGGTTTTCACCCAACTGGATTTAGCCTACCGTAATCCTGAGAATACACTGCCAATTAATGACGTAGTTGTTCCTCTTGCTTTCCGTCTTCTTGCGACGATGAACACCAGTGACCAAGCTCAACTGTTTTCACTCGGCTATGCATTCCGCCGGCGATTTGCATTCGTTCACGTTCCTTCCTTGCTTCAGCCTGACGCCCAGACGTCCTCCTCCACTCCAGATTCCCCTGACTTCGGTGAGTTCTCACTGGATATGGGATCATTCGATAACGCACGAATTCGGGAGATCATCGCCGATGGATTGGCAAATCACTATGATCAGCCATCTCACGAGCCGGGAGACACCCCCCTTGGACTTCCACAGCTAGAAAAACTACTAAAATCTAATGAGGCGTATCCTTCAACGCCCTCGATTGACCATGCACTTACTCACGAGTCACTTCAGGATGGAGCTGTCGACTTTCTGGACGTACTGATCTATGTGAGTTGGAAAGCAGGTGATCTGGGGCTCGTCGATATCGGACAAGGCCTGATCATTGACGCAGCAAAGTTTGTGGTAGCTCGTACCACCATCGATGATAATCCATCTTGGGAGATTGTGGATGATGCGATTCGATCGTATCTTCTCCCGCAGTTCGACTCACTGATGCCCGAGCTCCGAAAGAGCGAGGTCACGGCTCAAAACGACGATATCGAATCATCCT
Organism: Natronorubrum halobium; assembly: GCF_051351675.1. Lineage (NCBI taxonomy): Archaea > Methanobacteriati > Methanobacteriota > Halobacteria > Halobacteriales > Natrialbaceae > Natronorubrum > Natronorubrum halobium. The sequence goes on along the minus strand of NZ_CP195595.1, from coordinate 1,489,284 downwards.
TGGATACGTTCATTGATGAGTTGCGTCAGTTACAGGTTCGAAACAGTGTAAAGGTGCTAGAGCGGGCAAAAACGACCAAACGAGTGATCTAAACTCAATGCAGACTTACGAGATGAGGACTCGAGCGGATCTTGAACTCTCTGTCTCGGAATGGAGGGAGTTGAAGACGTTCCTTGATGAGGCCAAACCGGTCTTCGAGACAGCCCGAAAACAGAGCGATATCGAAATGCAAGCGCCGAGGGTACGGGCCGATGAGGGAACTGAGAAATTCGATCCTAGGGGGTGGGTTGGAACGTATCCTGGTGATGTCACTGTTGTAGCAGAAAAGTTCTCTGCAGATGAATTTCAAAAGTTACGGAACGATGTCGCAGGGTGGCTTAATGCTCTCGGACCAGGAACAGCCAATTCATTATTGCCGTACTTGCCGAAGGAAGTTCTGGATCAAAGTAAGACCCTCCGGTCGTATAGTCGTCGATTGATTGAATATACGGAAGTGGTAATGGCAGGCCGCCCACCGGTCGAAACGGAATTTGTCCGAGAGCAGTCTCTCGAACCGCGTGGCCGTCCACTGGTCCCACAGACCGTCCGGGAACGGGCTCAAGGCACCAGACAGATTATTTCCCAGCGAGTCAAATTCACGTTTGAGACGTTACCAAATCTCCTTCTGATCCGGTTTCATGCGGAATTAGCTGGTCGGCTTCGGGGGTTAGCAAATGTATCTGATGAGGTTGAAGCGATGCTGATTGATCGAATTGACTATCATACTGAATTCACAGAAAGCGGCTTGCCAGAACGATTGTTCGAGACGGCAATGACTACTGATTTTACTTCTCCAAAGATCTTGGCGGAGGCCCGGGGACTGGCCGATGAACAGGTACAAGACGTCATAGATCTGTGGGAAGCATATACTGAAAATATCACGATGCAAACTGATCTTACGCGTAACTTCGAAACGTCACTAAAACCAATTAGTAAACTGTACGAACTATGGATCCTTCGAGAGATTCTTGAAAGCCTTGAGACAGTAACTGGGATTGAAGCACAGCCAACAGGAGAGGGACTCAATCGGTTCACAATCGGTGACAAACTCCGATTCCGGTACGATTCGTCGATACGGGATCATAGTCGGTATCTTTCAGCGCTCGGATCATCACCAGGGAGGCCTGATTTTGCACTTGAAGAAAAAAACGGGTCGGACTGGCAGTGTATCTGGATTGGCGATGCAAAATACAAAGATACTGACTCCAGCTTTTCTAATGGTGCTCGTCGCTTCCTCCGCTATCTTGTTGATTGTCTGCCAGCAGGTCCCTCTAGTGTCGGGACGCTTTTTTGTGCGATTGGGAATGACCGAGCCGATGTGAATACCGAGGACTACACAATTGAATTCATAGTATCCCGTCCAACAAGAAGGCCTCATCTCCAGAACCGACTTCAAAATCGACTTTCTTTTTACGGAATATAAACTCGATTCTCGACTGTTCGCAGGCATCCAACAGATGGCGGCGGATATTGAGTTAGATGTCAAGGAGAAGGACGCGGAGAGGCTTAATAGTCTTTCGATCTAAAGAATGATTCCCCAGCCTATCATTTTACTGAATATAAATCTCCCTCTCTTTTGAAAATCCGAAAACTCCGGATCACTCGGGACCGACGTGATCAGATGACTTGGGAGCGGTTCTAAGCCCTGTGCATCTCTCTTTGGATGTTAAAACGAGTCGAGGTTGGACTGCGTGCTCTCGCAGTCAGTACAGAGCGACTGAATACGGTCGAGAGACAACGGAGGATCGTTACGCCCAGATTCGATCCGAGAGGCAAATCGTTCGATATAGTGTCCCTTTATTTCAATCGAGTTGACACCGTACTCACTGGCATTGGTGTTACGCGCCGGTAAGGAGATTACGTTTGACGATTCCGACGCGCGCTCCTCACAGTTGTATAGCACCTGAAGAGTTTCCTCTGGGAGCGCGCTAAGAACCGTGTCGACATCGAGCGCACTAAAGTAGTCGGCACCAAGGGGAAAGAACGCAACATCAGGGCCGGGCGCATCGCGGATCACGTCAAGCAGATCCGCGGTGATCGAGAGCTGGTCGGCGCGCTCACGGATGACGTTCGCTGACATCCCGCTGAAGGTCACATCGTACGGCGGCAGGGGCTCGGTCTCCCCGACAACACCAAAGCCTGCACTAATGAACACTCTCGTGACTGTGTGGCCTGCTGTGCGAAGCGTCGCGACTGCGCGGTCGATCGCCTTCTGTTGACGCCCGGCGTACAGGTCTGAGGCCGGGACCGAGTGAACGTCGTCGCGGTCGAGCAACTCCTCGCGACTCGCCGCGTCGATATCGTCGGCGGAGAGCGTCTCGCTGTCTTCAGGGTGTTCCTTCCGCTTACAGCACTGGTCGACGATGAGCACCCGCATCACTGGAACTCTGTGAGGCCCTGCTGTTCGCTTGGTCGAAGCCGTCGCATTACAGCCGACTGGAGCTCCGACGCGGAGTCGAATTGGTCAACTGTGCAACCCGCGTCCTCGATCGCCTCAACCATCGGGGAATCGCCGTCAGGGTCGTACAGGAGGACACGCTCGAACTGTGCAGAGATGCTCTCGGGGCTCCGATCGGCAACCGCGTCCGTGTCGAGGCGGTCCCACCACTCGACGGCACCATCGGGAGTGAGTGCCCCGAGCTCGACCGATGGAAGATCAACGACATGCGACCAGAACTCAGGGTGTCGCTCACGAAGGGCGTCGTCACAGCGTGCCGAAGGTGCTTTGGGGAGCGCAGCCGCGACGAAGAGTTCGTCGAACGTCTCGGCCATCTCCAGTCCAAACCGGTACATGTTGTGGAAACCGCGCCGACGGTTCCGGTTGTTCCCGCGGAAGATGCATATCTGTATCCCGTGTTCTTCACAGAACGGACAATCACAGCGTTTCCACGGCCGTTCTTCGAGTGTTCGCCTATAGCCGTCAAGTTTGTCTGTGTCGCCGACAGCCTCGGTGTATTCCCGGAGGTGCGGAAAGAGTTCCTCGAATGAGCCTGATGTGGGCGAGACTATCGACTCGGACGAGTGTACAGGATCTGCTTCCTCGCGGGTCGAAATGTACCGCCGAACAGGCCGGAGTTGGTCCTCGTACTCCTCAAACAGTAGTGGGTCGTTCTCGGTGTCCTCCCGAAGGAGATGGATCACGTCTCGCCAGATCGGCTCGCCGACGGTTCCTTTGAATTCGACTGCGTACTCGAAGTCCTCACGGAAGAATGCCCGTGCGTCGATCATCTTTCCTGTGTCATACCCGTCAGCATGACGACGGTTTTGAAGGTACGTTACCGCGGCGTCGAGGGTTTCCTCTGCCTCATCGTAGAACGCCTCAAGCGTGTCGGGAATCGATTCGCCGGCGTCGTACGCTTCCAGCGCGCGGATCATCTCTTGCCCTCGGATCGCCTTCTCAACCTGTGTTGAGCGACCGTCGCGGGCGAGTGGGAACCGGACCCGGATTGCGTCGTACTGCTCCTCGGAGTTGATGTGGTAATTCTTCCCCCCTGTCCAGGCGGCGATAAGCATACTCGTGCTGTCGAAGCTCGTGACGCCAGCGTCGCGAACCGTTTCGAAGAGGCCGGTCTTCGCGAACCCGAACACGTGGGCGTCGACGCGGCGTCCGTGCTCAGATTCGTACTCAGCAATTACGTCGCCGACCTCATCAACGACCGAAGCCACGTCATCCGCACGTGCACCGGCCAGCCCGCCGATGCCGAGACAATCGTACCCCTGTTCGAGCGCCTTGCGGGCGTCCTTAGCGTAGCTCTCAGGATCCCATCCTTGGACCGCAGCCATCAGACGAAATCCATTCTCTGTCGGATTGTAGGCATCGCGGATACGCCGTGCAAGCTTCTCGGAAAGGTTTTGCCGAAACACGTTGTCCTGATCACGGAAGACTGCACTCGGCGACGATTCCAGCCGACGACAAATCTCTTCGGGCGAGCCCTCGAAATCAGCCGTCGTAAGCTCTTGAACGATACTATCGTGAACATCGGCGTCGTGCTCACGAACGTACTCTGGCCAGGACTCCGGCCACTCGGTGACGAATACGTCGAGCCCGTCCATCTCTCGGAGCCCATCGAGGACATCGTCAGGTGAGAGATTCGAGCCGAACGCGCGTTCGTCGAGGTACAGGCGTCGCTGGTTCGGCCCCTTCCAGACAACGTGATCGAGCGTGACACCGATTCGGACTCCGATGCGGTCGTAAAAGTCGATCAATCCCTCGATTCCATACGGTGGGAACGGCAGGTCACGATAGCCCCACGCACCACAATCGCTGATCGTCGGGAGCCAAGAGGGGATATTCAGCCGGGGATCGCCATATATCCCGTATTCATTGAGGCGTTCCCGTAGTCCGGCGTTCTGGGTCACAGAGTCACGGGAGAGCAGGAGCCCATCGATGGGAAGTTCACGACCCTCGAACACGTCCCACAGAAAGAGGTTTTCGCGAGCGCCGTTTTTAGCCTCAGAGTGGACGTCGTACAGGAAGTCGTAGTTGGCGTCGACGTGATCATCCCAGTCTGGCACGTAGAACCGCACGAATTAATTCACCATCTGTGGGATACTGAGTGGCCTCATTTGAAGGTCGCGATCCGAGACGATACTTTCTCGCTTGTTGGAATTACTCGCTTGCTGCCTGCATCATCTTCTCATAGCGATTTGCCTGGTCGATCAGTGTTTCGAGCCGCTCTTCCAGCGAGTCGCCCTCGACAGGAGAGTCTTCCAGAAGATCGAGGACAGTCTGGAGCTGCTCAGCGGCATCGACGAGTTGATCGATCCACTCCTTGGGGTCCGCGTCCTCATCAATGTCGAGGCGATCCAGGAGTTCGTTGTGTTCGCGTTTGAGGTCCTCAAGTTGCTCAGTAACCGCAGCCGCGTCCGGGTCGCGGACGAGCGCCTCATTAGTCGTATCTCGGCTGTCATCTGCATCGTCGACAGCCGCGTCCGTTTCTGGACCTTTTGGGATTTCGGATTGCGTGGTATCTGTGGATGCTTGCGATTTCGTATCGGCCGAATCAGATGAGGGACCGGAGTCCGTATATGCGGTCTCGTCCATTGAATAGCTACCGCCTGAGGAGCTTTCGGAGGACCCCTCAGCTGCCCCCTCCTCAGATGCATTAGTATCTGGGGATTCCGGTTCATCACCACTGGCCAGTCCATCGTGGGAGGCGCCATCATCTGTCCTCGCATCGACTGTACGAGTATCCGAGGGTTCCGGTTCATTACCACTGGCCAAGCCATCCGAGGAGGTGTGATTCGAACTTCTCGCTTCTGAGTCCTCAGTGGCAGACTCGTCGGGTTCGTTCTCATCGGCGAGCGGCGTCGGGTCGTCGTCGATCAGGTCCAAGTCGTCTATCTCTACGTTGGCGTCTGTGCAGGCGCGAGCAAGTTCGTACTCGTATCGATGGACACGGACGTCGTCGTATGCATCTGCCGACCGCCGCTGTCCCGATTCGACATCCGATTCTGCGTCGCTCTCGATATCGTCGAGAACACCCTTGATGTTCTCCTCGGAGTCCCACGGATGGGTCTGCCCGTCCGGAGCATCGTCGGCTTCGTAGAGTCCAGCGATAATTTCGGCCCTGTCGAAGCCGTCCTCATTGAGGAGTTCATCAAGGGAATCGACATCGAGGAGGTGCGGCAAATGCTCGTCATCAGTGTCGAACCGGTCGGTGAACTTGTCGTAGATCGCCTCCTCGTACGCTGGGACGACCCAGCTCTTGAACCACTCGATTCGTTCGGAGCGGATTCCCAGTTCCGAATGTGCGATTGCAACTCGCTCCAGATCTTTCGCGAGCGAGAGATTCTTGTCCGGTTTGTTGTGGATCCGGGGCTGAGAGATATCACCGGTTTCGAGCCGTTGCTGCTTATCGGCGACGTTGACTCCCTCAATTTCACCATCGTTCGCCGCGTGGAGGCTTTCGCTGTCGTACTCGGTGAAGATCCATTTGGGGGCATCACCATACATACCAATTTTCTTGTGACGATCTGCAAACCGACGGAGCCAGTAGTATACACCGTGTTCGCTGGAAAGAGCAGAATGCATCCGACTGATGCGGCTCTTGTCCGAGTTCCATGGAAGGTCGTCGGCGTTGCCCTCGGTGTAGAAGTCGATCTCAATTCGGAGACGCTTATCCTTCGCATTGTTGAATTTATTCATTCCGAACTGGCCGAATCCCCCCTTTGGTCCGGTGAGTCCCTGCTCAACCAGCCGGTCCTGACAGAAAAACGCAGTACCGGGCTTCACCTTCTCGATATTAGATTGGCGCATCAACCCGACAGTCACTTCCACTTCTATTGGTGCACTCCACTGATCGTCGGTGAATTCCAATCCCGTAAAACGACGTGGGTGTGAACCATCCTGCCACGGCGAGAAGGTCCACTGCACTTGGGGCGGTGGAGTGAGTTCCTCGCCGGTCAGATCGACAGACAGTGTGGCACTCGTATCATACTCGTCGGAGAGGAACCGCTGGTACTTCTGCTCCAGCTGGTCACGCACATCCCCCTCGATCTCGTGCCAGTCGAACGTCAGATCGTGAAGCGTGAGGACGGTCTGACCGGGATCGAGGTCCGCGGGCTCCATCTCAAACTCCCACGTCTCGTTATCCTCGGCGAAAAAATCATCATCAACAGTATATTTCCATCCTTGGTCCACGTCCTCGTGTCGGCTGGCGATCGTGAAGCTGTTTGCCAGGTGGTTAAGAGCCTTTTTTGTACCCATCCCGAAGGCACCGATGTTGCGTCCTTCGGCCCGCATGTCTTTACTCCGACCGAGGCCGAGGAATACACCCATCTCGTCGGGTTTCACTCCACCCGCGTGGTCGGAGTAAACCATTTCTTCGGCGTCGTTATCGTAGCTTATGGTGACGTTAACAGGGTCTTTATCGAGGATTGCTGCCGAATCGATCGAGTTGTCGATGAGTTCCGCAAGCGCCGAATCGACAGTTACGTCAGCCGCGATCGAACTATAGGTCTTCTTTGATGGATGAACCTTCGCTATTGGCCGCCCATTCGCCGATTCGGAGTTGGAATCATGTTGTGACATCAGTTGTTATCCAGTATCCGCTCAGATCGTATAAACCTCCCCCTGTAACTCCCCCAATTAGATTGTTGGAGAAGTTACGTATTATTCAGCCCAATGTAACTACTGAGTTAGCGTGGTCGTGGATCTGACCTGTCCTATAATTATCACGGCCATGCTATCGGTGTTGAGCGAGTGCAGATGTGTCAGCACGGTCCAGTTCAGCACAGCAGATTCCGAGGACGGGTACATCGCGCGTTAGTCCTATTAACATCTCTATCCATCAATAAATAAACTAGGGTTGATTATGCGAAAATTACAGTCAACCGGGACCTCCGAATCACGTCTAACTCGTATACTTATTCGAATCTGGGAGTGAGCGGAAGCACGAAATAGTGAATCTGCGTGTTATTACTGAGTTATCGGCGGCTACGAACATGCGAGCATCTTAAAACAAGCGTTCCATCAGCGATGCAACTGCCGAATCGGCGCCGGTAGCTTTTTTGTGTACCTCTCGGTACATACAGGTGAAATGATCAGCAACATCACATCCGAGGTGCTAATTGATGAGTAAGACCGGATTGTTACGGATCGAAACCTGTACGTCGGTCGAAACTGGCGAGAACACCCGTGAGAGGTTCGGTCACGACGAACGGTCTGAGACGTGTCCCGAGTGTGACGGGGCGGTCGTCTCAGAGGAGTCGGAACGCGTGTGCGAGGAGTGCGGACTCGTCGTTGCGGAGACGACCGTCGACCACGGCCCGGAGTGGCGGGCTGGGTCAGCTGCCGAACGCGACGAGCGGGCGCGATGCGGATCACCGATCACAGAGACCCTCCACGACAAGGGGCTCACGACCGAGATCGATTGGCGGAACGAGGACGCTAATGGGAACCGTCTCGACGGCCGCCAGCGTCGCCGAGCGCGTAAGAACCGTCTCGTTCAGCGGTACAGCAAGACCGCGCAGAGCAGGGAAGAGAGCCTCCGAGATGGCCGTGGAGAGATTAATCGCATGTGTTCCGCACTCGGTGTCGCGCAGTTCGTGAGAGAGTGTGCTGGGCGCCTCTACGACCAGAGCGTGCACACGGGGATCCTACCTGGATGGTCGAGAGAGGACGTGGCGACCGCCGTGCTCCACATCACGCTCGAGCAAGTCGGCCAACCGCGCGACATTGAGGAGATCCTCCCCGTTTCGCAGGCCTCGAAGGCCAAGGTGCTGCGCTCCCGAAAGCAGATCCTCAACGAGTTCGACCTCTGGGGCTCAGTCGTCCCCGATGAGGACGACCTTCGAGAGGCGATCGCTCAGCACATCCGTCGGCTCGTCTCTGATGTCGAGGCAATTCCTGTAATCGAACGAGCGGCGACCGACCTGCTCGCCGCAACGGACTACGCACAACTGGGAGACGGCCGAAAGCCGATGAGCTATGCGGCGGCCTTTGTGTTTGAGGCAGGCCGGCTTCTCGATATCCCCGAAGCGCCGACGCAACAGGAGATCCACGATGTTGGTGGACCATGTGCGAAGACGATCCGGACGGCGGGAAAGTCCGTCATCGAGAACATCGGCACGGAAGCGCTGGGAGAGATCATCGAGGACATCGATTAGGAGATACTGAACGCCATCGCGAAACGCGACTGATCAACGCGTCGGCGGTCGGTGGGCTCGGCCGCCCTGACGAGCGAGCCCTCATACACATGTCTAGTGACAACTCCGCGCCGAACGGCGCACGAGACGTCCCCTCACCGGGGACCTGGAGCATCGAGCGGTTCATCACCGAGTACGAAGCAGTCATGCGCGAGCGGACCGGTCGCGAGGACTGGTCGTTCGACGAGAGCCAGCGCGCGGCGATCACGGCACCGGACGTCCCTCTGCAGGTGACGGCGGGTCCAGGGTCAGGGAAGTCCGAGGTCAGTGTCGCGCGGACGCTCAAGTGGATCCTCGTGGACGGCGTTGACCCGCGCGGAATCATCCTGACCACGTACACCAAGAAGGCGGCCCAGAGCCTCGAACAGCGGCTCGTCGACCGTCTCTCGGGGCTGGGAAGCGGCGACGCGGTCGACGCCAGCGAGGTGTGGGTCGGGACGAGTCACGCCGTGTGGGACGATATCATGCGAGAGTTCCGCTGGGAGGAGTACCTCGACGTGGAACTTCTGGACCAGGACGCCCAGAAGTTCTTCATCCGACGTGAGAGCGACTTTGTCGACTACCTCGCCGACGGCGGTATCCATTCGTTCGACGGACTGGTCGGCACGCGTGATGTGTGGTACACGTCGGGGAACGGCTGCCGGAAGGTTTTCGCGGCGAACGCCGCGACGACGCTATTCAATCGCGTCGGACAGTACCGCGTCGACCTCGATGCGCTCGCAACAGCGGACGATCCGGGGCTGCGCAAACTCGCGGCCGCCCGCGAGATGTACGAGGAGTCGCTCTCGGGGGCCGCGCGGTGTGACTTCACTACCGTACAGGAGTGGTTCTTGGAGTTCCTCGAAAGCACTGCCGGCCGACGGTTCCTCGAAGGCGACGACGAACGTGACGTACCCCCGCTGACGCACGTGCTCGTCGACGAGTACCAAGATGTCAACCCTCTCCAAGAAAAGATCTACCTCACGCTCGCGGCGGCGATGGACACGCCGAGCATCACCGTGGTCGGCGACGACGACCAGTCGCTGTACCGGTTCCGGGGTGCGACGGTGGACTCTCTCATCGAGTTCCCCGAGCGGGTAGCACGAGAACTGTCCGTCGATGAGGACACCGTTGAGACGGTGCAGCTTCGGCGTAACTACCGGTCACGCCCGGGGATCGTTCGGTGGATTAACCGCTTCATCGGACAACATCCTGTGATGCAGGGCCCTGGCGCACGTGCCCCCGGGAAGGAGCCGATGCGGCCCGTTCGTCCGGACACGGACACCGATGCGGTGACCGCACTCACCGACCGCGACGAGGCGGCGTTAGCGGACCGGTTCGCTGACACCGTTGTCGACCTCTACGAGTCCGGCTACATCGACGACTACAGCGACATCGCCCTGCTCACCCACAGCACGATGGAGTCCCATAGCGGCGACGCGACGCTCGTCGGCCGCTGTGTCGATCAATTGCGCGATCGTGGCGTCCCCGTACATAACCCCCGTAATAAGGCGTTCATGGAGGAGGATGACGTCCAGGTCATCCTCGCATCGCTGATCAAATGTCTCGACCCGGGGCTGGAGGTGTTCGAGGACCGTGTCGGCGACAACCTTGACGAGGTCCATGGGTGGTTCACCACGTTCGAGCGCGTCGTCCCGGCGGACAGCGACCTCCGTGACATCATCGACGAGTACGCAGAACGCGTGCGGCGCACGGATCCGGGCGACCGGCTCGGGTTCGGGCTCCTCGAATTGTTCTACGCGCTACGGGCGTGTGAGCCGATATCCTCGTGGACGGAGGGAGGGGAGCGGACACCCATGCGCACCCGGCGAATCGGGAAGGTGACCGCGCTTCTGGAGTCGTTCGAGGGCATCGCGCCTGGGACGACATCCTCGCGGGAGATCGTCCGAACTACCCACGACGACTACGGTGCCGCCTCGACGCAGTTCCTAATGGCGCTATACTGGGAGTTCTGTGACTACGTCACTAAGGCAAACCTCGACGATCCCGAGGACCTCCACGACCAGCTGCCTGACGGCCACGTCCAAGTGATGACCGTCCACCAGGCGAAGGGCCTAGAGTTTCCCGTGACGTTCGTGGGAAGTATCGACTGGGAGACCGACGCTGGAGCAGCACACTGGATCGAGGACTCCCTCGGACCGTACGGCGAGCGCCGTGCCACCTCGTCGGCTGACGTTCGGGCTGCACGCGATCTCGTCAGGCAGTTTTATGTAGCACACAGCCGAGCGAGCGAGCACTTAGTGCTGCTGGGCACCCGAGACGAGTTCGACACCTCCGGCGGACTCGTCGCCTCGCTAGGCCAGCAGACGGACGGGACGTCAGTGGGACTGGACTGGTTCGCTCCTGACAGAATGGTCCGTGATGCTGATGACATCGCGGACCCGTCGACACCGATCGGCCCCGCGTCAGCGGGCGACCCAAAACGCGAGTACAGCGTCGTCGGCGACTGGCTAGCGTTCCGGAGATGCCCGCGTCAGTACGGCTACCTCGTCGAGTACGACTACGCGACGCCGCAGGCGACCCAGCTGTTCGCCGGGCTCGTTGTTCACCGGACGCTCGACCGCGCCCACCGGCACTTCCGCGGCGACATCGACGGTGCCACCGCCGGCGAGATCCCTAACAGAGACACACTGCGAGAGTACTTCGACGAGTCGGTGACCGCGTTGCGCGAGCAACGGATCCTCCCGGTCGGTTCCGCTGTCGAGGATACGATCTTCGACCACATCGAGCGGTTCAACCGGGAGGTCGGGCCGGATTTGTATCCCGAGATCACAGACACGGAGTGTAAACTCCGCTACGATACCAGGTCGGCCGTGCTCAACGGCGTGGTCGACGTCATCAAAGAGGACGACACCGTAGCACTGTGCGACTACAAAGCCGCCAAGCGGCCCGAGGAAGACGACGAGTTACTCGCAGACTACCGCCGGCAGCTCAAGGCGTACGCCGCCTTATACCGACGTTCGGAGGGGGAACTGCCCGACGAGGGAGTGATCTACTTCATAAGCGAGGACGATCCCGAACGCGAGCGACTGACCATCTCCTTCGACGATACGATGGTCGAGAATGCGTTGGACGCGTTCGGCGACACGATCGATGAGATCGAAGCGACCCGTGAAACGGACTCGTGGGGTGCGATCGACGCCAGCGACGCCCCTGACGAGAAAACCTGCGCAGAGTGCCCCGTAAACGGCGACTGCGATGCGTACGATCCGTAACTTTTCAGCAGTCATTCGTTGACATCGAACCGGACTTCCGGCGATCGATTTTATAAGCCATCGTCTAACTTGGGTAAGCCCCGTATCACGTCAGATAACGCGCCGCATCACTGCGACGACGTCGGCCACTACTATCGTCACACCGCCGACGGCCACATCGAACCGGTTGACTATCCCGATCTCATCTCCCTCCGGTACCGCTTCGAACGGGAGGTACAGCAAACCCATGACGAACGAACCGACTGACACCTATCCGACGCACGACGAGATCGCTCCCGACCCGGGAGACGAGGCGCACCCGGACATCCTCCGGATAACGGCGCTTCCAGCAGGTAAGGCGCACGCTGAAAGCCGCAACCGTCTGAGCGGTGGGAAGCCGGTGAGGACGTTGAACCGGCTCGGACCCGAGTGGTAAACTTCGAGGACCGCATTCAGATTCGCCGGCTGCTCACTTCGTGGCGCGAGGAGTTGCTCGAAGCGGTGATGGCTGAACCGCCGGAGAGCATTCGCGCCCTCGCTTACCGGCTCGGCCGCGACGTCCGTGACGTCCACGACGACCTCAGCCTGCTGGCTGGCTACCGTATCGTTCACTTCTGCGAGGCAGGCCGGGCGAAGCAGCCGTTCGTCCCCTACGAGACGGTCCGCACCGAGGTCGAATTCGGGCGCGCCACTCCTCTTCTTCATTCTCGACGAGCGACACGCCGGTCGACGCCTGACATGATCATGGGTGCTGATCAGAAGCCGATGGCAGCGGTGAGGCGCGTCGCGAGGCCGACGGCGCTGGCGGTTGCGACGAACGCGAGAGGGGCGTCCACCAGGAGTGCGGCGCCGACGTGACCCTAACGATGCACGGGCGCTCACCCCGCAGCCTCCCGACGTTCCTTCTCGTCGCTGACGCGGATCACGAGGTCACCACTGCGGCGGCCGGGCACGCCGGCTCGCTCGCTGACAGAGACGGAGATGCCAGGCATGCTGGTGACGGTATGAGACTTCACATGCGACCGGGGCACACATTCGTCGACATCGCCGGCGGCGTACTCCCGGTCGATCACGCTGGCGCGAACCTCGTACACCTGGCGAGCGCTTTCGCCGGTATACTCACGGACGCCCTCCTCGAAGACGTGAGCGACGCGGTCGGCGCCGGCGTTGATCGCGAAGGTGCTTATCGGTCACCCTCACCGGCGCTGGTGTGCCACCACGCGATCGCCCCCGCGGGGACTTCTGGACGTCAGGGAGCGCCTCGAGGCCGGCCTTCATGACGCGCCGCCACCAGGCGCCGTGGTACCGGTCACCGGCCTCGAGCTTCGCGAGCGCTCCGTCAATGTCGTACCCGGGCGGGTGGTCAGGCATCACGGCACTGACGAGCTCGTGCTTCGTCGACGGGCCAGTACAGTACCCGGCCGGCTGACCGGCGGCGGTCGACCTCTTCATGGTCACGGAGCTCCTCGAGCTTCCGGCGGGCCGAGTCCCGCGAGATATCCGTCTCCTCGGCCACATCGGCTGACGTGACGACCGGCGGCCCCTCCACAGCGTCAAACACCGCGAGGACGTCCTCGAGAGACGCCTGCTCGGCAAATCTACCTTTTTCGTTACGTTCTCCCATGAGCGTCCGTTTCGTCCCGTGATATAAAGCCGATACGGGTACACCATGCGGGAAACACTGCCCGGGAAAACCGATGGGCTTCGCCCGCCTGCTGTTCCCCGTGCGGTGTACGCCGCATGGACAGGACTTATAACTCCCTGCCTGCATGGACGACTCGTGACAGCCGGGCTCCTACGGGGCGTGACGCTGCTGAAAACGCCCGGTGCTGGAACACCGAGCCGGTCTGTCTTGGAGAGAAGACCAGCTATGAGTAAATCTGCAGGCGACTCGAAAGTTTCGCATCGCTCACGAACCGACCCGCGGTTGGACTACATCGAGATCGGCGTCGACGCGGACGTCGGCGCGTCTCACGTCTACCGGACCGTCGACGAGACTGTCTTGGTGATCGAGGGCGGCGAGATCGCGTACCGCTACGACCTCGAGGAGCTCGGTAAGAGCGTCAACAACTGGATTGACTACGTCGAGGCCAGGCGCGGCGGCTTCGCGCGGCAGCACCTGTACAAGGACCTCGAGGGCGCCATCGGAGGTACAGTGTAGATGCACGGCGCCATCGACTTCGACGCCGTCTGCCGCCGGGCCGAGGAGGCCGAGACCGATGCCGTTCGCGAGTTCCGGCTCGTCGCCGAGACGCGGGCGGTCGCCGGTCTGACTGACGACGTCGGGCCCGTCGACGGTGATCTGATCGTCGCCGGCGAGACCGAGGAGGGAGACCGATGAGTCCTGACGACCGCGCGGAGGCCCGCCGCCGGGTCGACGCCGTGATCGCGGACGCGGCTGACGATCTGGACGTCGACCACCGGGAGCTCGCCGCGCTGCTCCTGGAGACCCGGGACACACTCATCCTGTACGGCCGCGTCCCGGCGTGGTTCGGCAACGTCGACGCCGTCGAGTACGAGCAGTTCGCGGAGGCGACCGACGCGGACGTCGACGAGGCCGTCACCGGGAAAGGTCACTGATGGCAAGGCGCTACTCGCCGTTCGATCTCACCGACCGCCGGGCAACTGGCCATCCGAACGGCTACTGTCAAGTGTGTGGGCGGCCGGCATCGTCTCTCGAGGCCGAGCACTGCTCATCCAGCTGCCGGGGCCGCGCCGCCGAACGGGAGGCCCATGAGGCCGCTCTTGAGGAGGAGCGTCTCGAGATCAAGCGGGCCCGCGTGACGACCCTCCCGGACGAGGAGATCGCCCGGCGCGAGCCGGAGCGCCCGGAGCCGCCGGCGCGGCCTCCAGAGGTGAGCCGATGAGCGTCCAGGACGCCGACGCCGGTGATCAGGACGACGCCGTCGCCGAGCTCACCGAGTGGGACGAGCGGGCGCTGACGCAGTACCTCACCGTCCTGGAAGACATCGGGCGGGCCCGCGGCGCCGACGGCCTGTACCTGGTCGTCAGTCAGGCCGGGAAGGAGTACCTCGTCGACGCGGACGTCGGTGCGTGCGAGTGTCCCGACTACGAGTACCGGAACGCCCGCTGCAAGCACCTCCGGCGCGTCGACTTCGCGACCGGGCGTCGGCCGCTCCCAGCAGGCATCGATCTGGCTGACGTCGACGACCAGCTCGGTGAGCACATCTCCGGCTGGTCGGGTTAGTTCGGATTCGGTGTCATTCTTTCCTTTAAGTCACTCTCGTTACAAGGAGTATATATGAAGGGGGAACGGACTGTTCTGATGTGCATAACGCTCTTGAGAGACTTTTCTGTCCAGTAGATTGCTGGCAGGCTAATACCGAGAGCCATCTGTATCGATTTTGCAGAGATTAGGCGCACAGAACACTCCCTGCGGTAAACAATTAGGGAAGATAATATGGTAAGCACAAGTCAATCAGCGACGCAAAGGAATAGCACTGTCGATTCCATGACTTTCTCTCCGAGAAGAATGGCGTCCTACGATATGGAGCACGGCAGAGAAGGAGAGGGGTCACTATCAGGAGAGGAGTTATACATCGATAAACACGTTTATGAAACTGCGTTCGAGTCACCGAATGCAACCGCCGTTGGGAAACCCGATGACCGCCAAAAAAAGCGCATCGGGACAGACGACGACCGTCTTCACCAACTGAACGAAGAACGTCACCGAGCGCTTAAGGGGCATTCCAACCGAATGCACGAACTCGACAAAAAGCGGATTACCGAGGCATTGTGTTCCGCGTTGGACGTCTCAAACGGTGAACAGCGACTCGTGGTCAAGCATCTCCAAGAACTCGACTTCGACCAGTTCGGTAACCAGAAGGCTGTGGAAAAAGTCTCACTCGCAGTGATTCGTTACGTCGTAGACCAGCAGAGACTGGAACACGGAGCAGAATGGGACGACCTTGTTCGAAACAGTGATGCATACACTGATGTCCGGGAACGAGTCCTTGATGGAGACCGCGGGTTCATGAAACTCTGCGAGAAAGTCAAGAGCGCTGTAGAAGAACAGAGGTTCCGGGCGATGACCGGCTTTTCTGACGTTCCTGGGCCTGACCCGAACCTCCAGAACACGGGCCGACGGAGGTGAGTACCTGATGTTGAGCCCCCTTGTAGTGACAACTATAGCCTATACGATGGCGCTGTTGTGTGTCCTTCTGGCGATGGTATTCGCGCACACGAAACGAGACGTATCTGTCGAAATCACGCTCTTCGACTTCTCTCCATAAGGTGTTAATCTGATCCAGGGTCAGTGAAGAATGCTAGCCACGCGTCCTGTCTGGAGGACACAGGTGAGCAGATACAGTCAGGTATAGGTACAAAACGAGCAGCCGATGGCTATTAACTCCAACCTCACCGAACGACGGATGAGAACGTTCGATTTGCTAATCATTCAGGGCCGCCCAGTCGCCGATGTCGTCACGCAGATTGCCGAAGAGTTTGAGGCGAGCGAGGCAGCAGTGAAGACTGACATCGACCGGCTCGAGTCGTGGGTCGACGACCTCCCGCCGCGGACCGACCCGTCGGGGAAGGCGCGGATGCAGGAGTTCCGTGATGCCCGCCGCCGGCTGTACGAGCTCATCCCGGCGGCTCGACGCAAGGACGACCCAGACCTCGAGCGGAAGGTGATTCGCGACATCATCACGTCCATCCGGACTGATATCCGGCTGTGCCAGTCGCTTGGCCTGGCTGTCGACGAGAGTGACGTCGGCGTGATCGAACTCCCCGAGAGCATCACCGGTGACGATCCACTCGTTGGCCTCGCCGAACGAGACCCGGCGATCGAATCGACGTCACCCTCGAGATGAGACCGATGGCAGATCTCCTAAATCCAATTACATACCCGAACGCGGAATCACCAGACGGCGCCGGTTCGGGATTCGGGTTTCACGAGGGACGCCTCCCGCAGCGGCCGGCCCCGCGCCCGGACCTCACCGTCGTCGACGAGGCTGCCGGGCCGATCACGCCGGGGGCCGGAGCCGTCCCGACCGGAGGTGATCGGCGCCGATGAAAGACGAGCTCCGTCAGCGCCGGCAGGAGACCTACCGGATGCTGGTCGCTCACGGGATCTCGCATTCGGAGGTCGTCAAGCGGTTGAGCGACAGCTACGACGTCTCGAAGTCGGCCATCCGGAAGGACATCAAGAATATGAACAGTTGGCTCCCGGACCTCTCGGTCGACTTCAGCGCCGCCATCGTCCGATTGACCCGGCTCCGCGATCAGCAGCAGGAACTCGAGTCGGTGGCGCTCCAAGCGCGCCGGGACGGTGACCCGCGAACGGAGATCCGGGCCCGGCAGGAGATTCGGAAGTCGATCATGGCCGAGCACAACATCGCGACCGACGTCGGTCTCACTCCCGACAGCGGAGAGGGCGCAGCCGCCCTGGAGGAGATCGACACCGGCATCGACCCGGAGGACGAAGCGCTCCTGGACGAGTTCTGCGGTATCGAGGGTGACCTCGACGCGGTCGAACTCGAGGGGATCCGGTAAACGCGGCCGGTTCCCGGAATCGGTCGGTCAACCATGTTCGCTCGGTTCAAAGCCCCGGAACTGGACGGACGATAGCCGTTTTCAGGGTCCGTCGACGGCCCTCGATCACCACGAACAGCGGACCGACAGTCGCGCACAGTCGCCTCGAGTGCCGGCGCAGGAGGGCTCCGATCAGACCCCTGGCACGAAGAAAAACTGAAACCGGGATCTCGGGCCCTGTTCTTCCCGAACGTGGCCGTCTCGGCGTTTCGGTGCCGATCTGGGCGGACGTCGACGCTCATCGCGAGCAGAGGCTGCCGGTGACTTCTACGACGGGTTCGGTCGATGGTCCGACGAGGAGGCCGACTGCGTCCGTGAGGGGCGCCGGAAGTCGAAGGAGAAGCGGAAGCAGCGGATGCGCGAGCGTGTTGAGGACGCTGCATGAAGGTCCTCGACGCGACGTTTCTGATCGACTACCTGGACGGCGTCGAGGCGACCCGCGAGTTCTACGAGGAGCACGGCGGTGAGGAGATCCGATCGCTCCCGTTCCGGCGCTCGCGGAGGTCCTCGTCGGTGAGGGGAACCTCCCGAACGGAGACGTCGACGCGGCCCGCGCCAATCTGGCCTGGGTCGACGTTCATCCCGTCGACGAACGGATGGCGGTCACGGCGGGAGTGATCGCAGACGAGATCGCGCCCGGGGGCCGTACCTGGACGGGCCCGACACGCTGATCGCTGCGGTCGGCCGCGAGCTCGATGCACCGGTGGTCTCCGGCGACGGCGACCTCACTCATCCGGAGACGAAGGCCGTCGTCGACGTCGAGGAGTACTGACCGGCGCCGTCCCACAAGCCGGGCGAACCGTCTCGCCTGGACGCGATGTCGGTTTGATGAAGGAGGCTACTGGAGAATCAATTCATCCCGCACTTGTGGACATTGGTAGTTTCGTTGAGGAAAACCCAAGTGCTGAATCTTGGATGGACTGGTTCCGCGGCGATGGTGATCCGCTTAGTGCAGGTTCAGCGTATGGCGACATCAAGGATGCTCCTGAGATGGCACAATACATTCAAGAGCACCAAAACACCCAAATCGGGCTCCAGAACGTCGAATTCAATGGCCGGCAATTGAAGCTAGTTCTCTCACGCAACGGTTGGATCGCTGTCTATGAACCGAAGGAGATGGACACTATCGAGTTTTCCCAGTTCGTTCGCAAGAAAGTGCTTCCATATGTAAACCCAAATCAGTGAGAACTAATGATTGAATCAATAATCTTCATACTGGCGTTGTTCACGGGCGTGTATCTGGTCGCAGCGGTCGCTGATACTGTGTTTGGCCAACCTCGAACTAACAGTGGATAGTTCGCTCCGAATCGAACGACAGTCATTGAGGACGGAGTCAAGCTTGCTTGTCTCCTATCTCTCGGCATTGCGCTGCTTCTGTTGCTCTAACGTTTCTCCCCACTCTGTCGTTCTACTGTCGCTCATCATAACAGAAACTGTACACCCCTAGAAAAATGAACTCACTCTGGTGGTGATTCGGGGATTTTAAATCCTTCGTCAACATCCTCATCGGTCTCGTTAGCAACTTCATCAACGAGTACCCATTCCAATTCTGCGAGCTTCTTTGCGACTTGGCTTCCCTTATTGATCTGGTAGAGCGGGCTGCCTCCGATCTCACGAGTCTTTTTGACTACACCAAGCTCAAGCAGGTCGTCAATGTGCCGATAGATAGAACTTCGGCTCATACCTCCAACATCAGCAATTGTACTGACGTTGACATCCCGTCCCTGTTGAAGCAATACAGCCAGAATCTTCACTTTGGGGTTATCGCCAAACAGGTTAGTAAGTGCGACATTTTCGGTATAGTTCTGGCTGTTCTCGGGATTCATTTGCATGGGCATGGTTATCTCTGATGGTTACGAGCGGGGTGTTCAATGCACCAGTACCCCTGGTGCTTCTATCCTCACCTGTCTGTATGGGTTTGATACACTTAATGTTTTCCCAAGGAACTCATGAACGTCTGGATGGAACTCACCCAGTATTGCTTGAGTACACACTAGTGCTACAGCGAAACACTTATGTCGTTGAATATGTTATGTCTATACGCACGCATGGACTCTTGGAATGATACTCATCTTCAAGTCGTCTCTACGATGGTCCGCGAGCCCGTAGCGGGCGAACGTCACGTCCAGCGACAAACTCTCAAGGGCTGGTGCGGCGGATATGACGGCGATGAACTTGATGAGGCGATTGATGACCTCATCAAGATCGGCCTGATTCGAGAGAAGGGGCGGGGGACTATCACGCTACGAAGCGTGCAGGCGGGAAAACAGTTCCTTGAAGAGTTTGACGACGACGACGACTACGTCTGGCACTACTGACTCCCTCCTAGAATCAATTATTTGATGTAAGTCTGCTATGACGCCCTGTCATGGAGGTACCATGAGGTTGATGCGACCGCGAAAGTAGACGAGCACAAGGTCTGGATGACCGATGCCGAGCTCGAGGAGCTTCGCCGGGCGGCCGCGAACCATCGGGACGACCTGATTCTGCAGCTCGGCGGGTACGTCGGCCTCCGGGCGTTCGAGGTCCCACAGATTGAGCCGCGTCACGTCAAGCGGACCGGTGACGGCGATCACTACCGGCTGCGCGTCCCGGAAGGGAAGGACACGAGCGGCGGCGGGAAGCCTCGCGACGCGTACCTCCCGCGGGACGTTGAGGCCGCCATCCACCGCTACCGGTCGGCCGAGGAGATCGCCCAGGACGAGCCGCTGATCGACCTCTCCGAACGGGGCGTCCGGGCGGTCGTGAAGCGGACGGCCGAGCGGGCAGCCGAGGAGACCGGCGACCCGGACTTCCGGCACATCTCTTCTCACGACCTCCGGCGCCGGTTCGCGCAGCGGCTCCTCGTCGACGAGCGGGTGAACCCGCGCGTCGTGATGGCCGTCGGCGGGTGGGACTCCTTCCAGGCCATCGAGCCGTATCTCAACGCGCCGACCGAGGACGTCGTCAACGAGGCGTTCGAGGACGCGGGCCTGGCCTGATCGGGCCGGCTGCCGTCGCGATCACGCCGGAGGCCTCCCCGCAACACCCATTACTGTGAGTAGACAAGTAGCGTACATGACCACGGACGACGGGCCTGCGGCGAATCGGGACGCCCGCGAGTTCGCGAGGGTGTTCATCGAAGAGCATCGCGAACTATACGATAAGCTGGCTCGCGAGTAGCGCCGTCGACGCGGTCGGCCTCGAGGCCGGTCGCTCCGGGGAACCGGTCGGTCGACCACGTTCGCCCGGTTCGGACCCTGGAACTGGACGGTCGATCACCGCTCTCGGGCCCCGTCGACGGTCCTCGGTGTCGGTCGCGATGGTCGTGTTCTGCAGGCAATGCGGTTCGCGGTATTCTGATGCTGGTGAAATAAGACGGAAGGGGGCTTCTTCCACTGAAACTACGGTTAGCTAAATAGGACTGGAATGAGCTTACTGGTGCCAGTGTAAGCCGTGAACGGATCGAGCGGAGTGAGGTGGTCTCACTCGAGGACGTCGACGCCGCGACCCGGTACCTCGAGGAACACTCGACCGAGCGATTCGTTATCCCAGCACCGGCGTTCGCAGAGGTTCTCGTCGGAGAGGGAAACGGCCCGGACGAGAGTGACATCGAGGGCGCTCGCGAAGCCCTGTCGTGGGCTGAAGTGTATCCCGTGGACGGGGGGACGGCCATCACCGCAGCGGAGGTCGCCGACGAAGTCGGTCCGCAGGGGCCGTACCTCACCGGGATAGACGGCGTGATTGCGGCGGTCGGACGCGAGCTCGATGCAGCGATCGTCAGCGCCGACCGAGACCTCACACACCCGGAGACTGCGGCCGTGATCGACGTCGAAGACTACACGGACACGGGTCGATGAGTGTGACCTTCTACCGGCTGACGGACGACGAGTACGATCACATCGGACGGGTAGCTGACGGGGTGATCCTCGAGGGTGAGGAGGCGCTCGCAGGTGTCACCCGGACGGTCGAGGGGGCGGATGAGGAGGAACTGATCGAGCAGTTTAACGGACCGTACTTGGTAGCGGCTATCGACCCGTCGGGCGAGCCCGCTCGCTGGTAAGTGGCTGACGAATTTTTAAGGTATCGGGTTGGTACGAGTGAATGTCGTATCCAGTCGTAACTGACAGGGCAGAGCAGCAGTATAATCCACCAATGAGACGATTTGAAGCTGGGGATC
Organism: Natronorubrum halobium; assembly: GCF_051351675.1. NCBI lineage: Archaea > Methanobacteriati > Methanobacteriota > Halobacteria > Halobacteriales > Natrialbaceae > Natronorubrum > Natronorubrum halobium. The sequence continues at coordinate 1,467,690 of NZ_CP195595.1, read as the reverse complement.
GGGTTCGGATCGATATTCCAGATGAAGACGATCCGGATCATGAGCGACTCCATCGAAAACACGGAACAATCGTCGAAATATTTGAGGATGACGCTGGCCAGGAAACAGGAGACCCACGTGACTCCCATCTTTTTAGCGTTGAGATTGATGATGGGGCGATCGAACACCTTCGATGGAGGGATCTCCGACCAGCCTTAGACTCATAACTGTACGCGGCCACCCATACTATGAATTCTATGCCACGCTTACCCCCTATTCAAATGTTTGAGGACCTGGACAAGGAGACAGTTGAGGGCATCTTGGATGCCCCCGAACCCACTCTCGATAGGGACGAGACCACCATCATCTATCTCGACCAGAAGATTTGGGGCCAGTTCCACGCTGGCCGCCATGATCCTGACTCCCGTCACACCGATGCCTACGAGACCGTCAAACGAGCCGTCGACGACGGCGTCGCTGTCTGCCCATACTCCATCGCCCGCTTTTTCGAAACCGATGCACACCCCGACGAGACGTTCAAGCGGCAGCTCTACGAACTCATGATCGACCTCTCTAACAACTTCTGCATGCGAAACTACTTTGACGCTGTCGGCGCCGAGATCACGGCGTACCTCTTCAGACATATCGACCTGTTGCCCGCAATCAATCCCGCCGACCAAGTGTTCGGCCGCGGCCTCGCCGACCCCCACGGTACGCCCCGCATCATGGACGGCGGCGAACCGGTTGAGGATGAGTGGAAGATCCACAAGTTACTCCGATCCGAGTACGTCACCCGACAGATGATTCAGGCCGACGACTACGTCGACAATCTTCCAAACCTCCGAGACGAAGAGAAACGCGCTGAGTACGTCGAAACACTCGAATCGATACGGCAGGAGTACGAGGACATCGCCGACACCGACGAAGAACGCCGCGAACAACTGATCATCGAAAGCTTCCGGAACGATGTGCTCCCCGGCCTTATCTACACCGCCGACCAGCTCCCCATCGACATTATCTCCATCATCGCCCGCGACACCGCCTTCAACGGGTTCGACGACTTCTTTATGCAATTTCCCACCTACTACACCCACCTCGAGCTCATCCTCGGCCGCGACTTTCATCGGCACCGCGACATTGAGGCCAACGATCTCCACGACGTCATGGCCCTCGCTGTCGCTATCCCCTACACCGACGTCGTCGTCACCGAGGAATTCTTCGCTGGCGTCGCCTACCAACAGGACCTCCCCGACCGGTTTGACACTACCATCCGTACCGACCTCCAAGACCTCGCGGACCTCCTGTGAAATATCGGTCAGTTTAGCGCAAATCTGCTTCGAGTCGAAATTGTTGAGGGGACCAGTTACTTCTGAGCTTTTCCTGGAGGTATATGCCCTCGAAATCGGAGGGTAAGGAGCTTATTCAGATGAACAGCTGTCACCGGACTGGGTCGAGCTCGTGCAGGGACGCCAGTAAATCCGTGCCCCACCTCCTACTTTCTTCGTTCGCAGCTCGCCTATTGCCACCAAATCCTGTAGATAGTTTCGCGCCGTGTTCCGATGGCATTGGTACTTCAGTTGCTCGGCGATCTCAGGAGCGTTGAACGGCTCGCAAGCATCCTCATTTTCTTCGAAGATTTCGAGAACGGCCTCGGTGGTCACTTTCGGATGTGGTCCAGCCATAAGATGTGTGCGGCGACAAGCCAAAATCCACGTTGGCAAGCCAGTAATTCGCCTGTGTGCGCCGAAAGAGTCCTTTTGAAAATGCGCTTAGAAGCATTGTGAAGGTTATTTAGTGATTGAGGCGAGAGTGGATCGAGATGAAGTACCGACCTCCGAAATGTGAAAAGTTGAGTGAAGCAGTTATCTGGACACTGGCCGCAGAGATGGAAACACCTCCGGAAAAGTTCCGTCCAGTATTGTACGAATCTGTCGACCCTCAGGCATTAGATGAGATATTCAGGCTCGAAGACGCAGAAGGGAGAGTCTCCTTCGAACACGCAGGGTACCGGATTACGGCCCACAGCAGTGGCACAATAGAACTTGAAGAGGTGAAGGATGAGTCGTGATCGAGGGATCTCCGAGGATTCACACGACAGGAACATTGGTGAGGAAGCAAGGCCAGGTGAAGACAGCTCAAAATTGGAGCTACGGCGGCGGGCCTTCCTGACCGCGGTGGCCGGCAGTTCCATCGCCCTTGCCGGTTGTATGGGATCAGCAAACGACGACGTCGGGATTGTACATGGTCCAATCGCCGAGCGCCCGGCGAAAGGAGAGTATGACGACATGCTGTTTCATGCGAAAGATCAAGGGATTACTTGGCGCTGGGATGCCTCGAGCGAAGATTGGGTGTATTTTAGCGGCCGTGGAAGTGGTGATCAACCAGTGCCCGGAACGAGCCATCTCGAGGCTGCTCGAATCCGTCACGCACGCTCAAAGGAGACTCCTGTGTGGAACGTAGAGGCCCATGGAATCAAAGGAGACGGTACTACCGAAGTCGGCCAAGCTATCCACGAGCTTCTCGATTCTGTTGACAAAACTGGGGGTGGTATCGTTTATTTCCCGCCAGGTAGGTACCTCCTCGAGCGAACTCCACTGGTGGGTGACAATACGATCATCCTGGGCGCCGGTCGGTCGACCGTATTCGAGGGCCCACGCCCGGATGGCTCGGAAGGGCGTGCTCTACTCTCCAATAAGGGCTACGACGCATCTGAGTACAACGGCGCATCGAACTGGGCGGTCTGCAACGTCCGAGTAGATTCTCCGGCTTCAAACGGAATTCTGCCTGCGCACGCAGAAAACGTTCGATTGGAGAATATCTACGGCGACGCCATCTACTATCATCACATCGATATCGTCTCATCGAAGAATGTGACTGTGGACGGCTACTGGGCAACTCGTGGTGGAGAGGGGAGCTCAGATGCACCTATGCAATTCGACAATCAAAACCAGGGCACGGCCGCCAACGGCATCCAGGACGGTGACGAATATCGGCTAACGAAAGACGACGATACACCAGCTAAAAATTGCACCCTCAAAAACTTCGAGATCGATCCAGAGAACGAGCCGAGCCACGGGGTGCACATCCATCGTGACGGAAACGAGTCGATCACGATCGCGGATGGGCACATCACCGGTTGTCAAAATTCGGCTATTCGGGCCGATACTGGTGGGCTGGTTGAGGATTTGACCATCAATAGGGTTTCGTGTATCGAAAACGCGAGAGGGATTTCACTGGGTCATATTGAGGAAGGACGTCGCGAGCTGACGATCAGTAACGTCACTATTAGAACCGACGACAGCAAGATTGCTGCTGGGTCTGGGTTGTACGCGAGCGGATTTGCCGGTGCTGAAATCTCGAACGTAGTTGTCGACGGGGAATTTACGAATTCTATCATCTTCGATGACATGGTTGATCTGAAGATGAGTACGGTGACTGCAAAAGGAGCAAGAGACCAGGCATTCAGGTTCCGAGAAAACGTCGACGTGACGCTCACAACCGCACGCGCCGAAAATTGTGGCAGTGCAGGCATCTATTCGGGCCCCGGCAGCAGTGTCGCCTATGCGGGCGTCATATTCGACAACTCAGGTAGCGAGATAGACGTTGATGGCGAGATTCGGGAATGGGTTACTTCGGAATCTGCGTGAATGATTCATTCCCTACATTAGTAAAATATACCACAGGCTCGTGACATTCATACCAGTAGCTTGTACCATTTTCCATTTGCCGTCAATCTACGTGTTTAACCGTCTAAACGCAGTTTCAAGAGACTACGGTTAACCACGAAGCTTTACCGTATCAGTTTACATACATATTTAATACTCTGGCCTATATTGTATTCACTGTAAGCACTCAAGACGATCATGCCAGCAGAAACCGCCATCCCGTGTTCAAGAGACGTCCGGGATCTGGTTAAGGAAAAGAAACGAGGTGGAGAATCGTATGACTGTCTTCTGAAGAAGATGGTCTCACAGTACAATCCCACCACCGCGAAGGACAATTGAAAGGCGGAGCATCCGGCTGGGACCGGCCTGACTCTACGTGAATACTCGTCACGTGGGTAGTTAGGCTTTTGGAGAGCCAGAGGTCCGTCGGACAGCTCCGGGGACGGCTGGACCCGAACCCAGCACCCCAGAGATATGCAATCGACAGGATCCGAAGACAACACAGGTACAGTACGACGAACGAGAGGCGAGATTGACGTGGACGCTTTCGAGGCGAGTCCCAGTACGGGATACCGCGAACTCTATTCAATGATGGTGGCCGACGATGTCTAAGGCTGACCTCACCGACACACCAGAGACCTACGTACGGGAGCACCAGGAGACACTCACCGAGATAATCAAGCACGGCGACGACGACTTCGTCCGGGCGCTCTGTCTCGCAGCCCTCGTGAAATACGGGTCAGACCCAGACGTCGAGAAGCTCCAGGAGGAGATCGCCCGCCTAGACGAGCTGCAGGAAAAGGTGAGATGACCGCGATGGGTTCGATCTCGATCAGCGAATCCGTCTCATTCTCCGACCGCTTCGGTGAACTGCTGCGCAGCCTGGATGAGGTCGGCGTCTCCCCCGAAGGCCTTGATCACCGGTTCGATGTCCTCGAGTTTGTCGAGGAGTTCCGGGTTCCGTTTTGCAATACGGAGAAGGGCGCGTCGTTGTTCATCCTGATCCTTCCGAAGGTCCTCGACTGCACCGTGGTCGAGAGCCTGGTTGCACCACATACAGACCGGTTCCCCTCGGGGAGTGTCGCGCCCGCAGCGGGGGCATTCGACTGGGCCGGTCGGGCCATCGTCCTCCTCTTCGACCTCAAGGCCGTGGAGCTGGGCGTATTGCGAGTCGGATTCGCCCCCGAACCGGGCGACGTAGTGGGCCGTCGCTTTACTCCCACGAGTCCGTCCCTGACGATCCTCGATGAAGGCCTGCGGCATCCCCTGACGGGCCAACCAGGTGGCATTCGACTTTCGGAAGTTCGTCGGAGTGACGGGCTTCGTGACGCCCGCTCGCTTGCCGGCGTCTTTGAAGGCGTTGTTGAACATACGATACGAGATTTCTTCGGGCTTCGAGAGTTTCGACCACAGAGGGGCGTCTGGGTCGTCTGGAGCCGGATGGTCGGAGAGCCAGCGGTTCAAATAGGGGACGGAGGGGATGAGCGTGATCGAGCGTTGCCCCTTCTTGCCGTCGACCATCACCTGGAGGCCGTACTCGTGATCGTTGACGTCGCCAACAGTGAGTTCCTGGAGCTCACCGCTCCGGGCTCCGGAATCGAACGCGACTGCGATGAGAGCCTTGTCCCGGGGGTTCCGGGCTGCGTCAATCATCGACTTGACGTCGGCCTCCCACTCGAGCATGTCTGCGGGGTTTGGGACCGGGTCGTGGCTGTTGCTCGTTCCGGAGGGGACCCATTCAACACTCGCGGGGATGCCCTCTTGGTCGGTGACGCGCTTGGCGAACACCCGGAGCGCCGTTCGGTAGTCGTGATTGGTGTACTCGTTTTCGTACTCGCGGTTGATCCAGCGAACAATCTCTTCCGATGCCTCTCTATCCTCGAGGGCGTCGGCCATGCCGCCGACGTTCTCCGCGATCCGAGTAGCGTGACGGAGCAGTTTGATGTGGCGATGATCGGTATACTTGGACTTCAGGAGGTCCATCTTGTCGCTAAACCGGATGAGGAGCTCGGCGTCCTCGTCGGAGATTTCCTCAGCTTCCTGAATGCGGTCCCGCAAGTTCTGTATCTGTGTGCGTTTGCCGGTCATCCCACAATCACTATACCATCTCATATTATACGTAGGATTATGAAGTCTCGGTTCAAATCCCGGCCTAGGCTCTTATCATCTCGTGGTCATCCCCGCTCAGACCCTTCTAATGAGGATCCTCGGAATGGCTCCACTGTTCTTGGACGAAAGTAGCGTTTCGATCCGCCAAAAATCGATTTCGGCGCCTTCAGTCGGCCGGTTCGTGACGTCGCTCGTCGTCCTCTCGATACGGAACTTCCTCGAGGACGTCGGCGGGTTCCGGATGCCGGTAGAGGAAGATCCCGATGGCGAGTATCCACACGATGCCCGGGATCAACGCCGTCTGGAACGACATCGAGAGTTCGGTGAAACCGGTCTGGGTCTGGACGACCCCGAAGGAGAGTGCTCCGACGCTGGCGACGCCACTCAGCCAGCCCATTCCGCTCGGCCACGACAGCCGAAGCGGTGACTCGGCAGTGGCGAAGAACGCCGCCGCGAAGAGCGCGGTCGCGACGCCGAACAGCAGCCACTTGACGCCCCACAGTCCGGCTTCGATCTGCCGAACGGCGAAGGCAGTCTCGTACAGCAGCGCCTGTTGTTCCGGTCCGGCCTCCGCCCATCGGTCGACCAGCACCCCGATAGCGACGCCGTCGACTGCGATGAAGACGGCGTACACGCCCGCGAAGACGACCGCTGCAGCGGCGCCGAGGGTCGCCCACACGCCGGCCACGCCCCGGCGAAGCCGCCACGCCAGGGCGACGATAGCGCCGCTCATCAGCAGGATTCCGAGTAGCTCCCCCAGATGGATGACCGCCCAGTTCGATTCGGCCGCGTAGTCCGCGAACGCCGCTTCCGTCTCCTGGGGCGGCGTCATGGGATGGAACACGAACTTGGAGACGGTGTAGATCACGATCCCCGCGATCGCCGCGACGGCCCCGACCTTCGAGAAGTACCGTTCAGACGGAGCCATGATCCTCCCCCGATCGGGTACCGTCTTCTTCGAGTGCCGGAATCTTCGACTCGGGATGGTGAGCGGGGCGTCGGCGGGCACTCCGTAGAAGGAATCGTGCGACGAGAACGATCCACAGGAACGCTAGTAGATTGCCCAGAAAGCCGATGCCGACCAAAAGCCCCATGCTCCCCGCGTGCCCCGTTGTTTCGCCGAACGGATCGAGCGCGAGGGCGATACCCAATACGACCGTTAGTGGACCGGCTGCGATGCCCAGCACACCCAACCAGTTCGGCGCCTCTTCGTCGATGATGAGCGCGATGCCGTAGATGAGGACCGTGAGCCCCAGTCCGAAGACGAACATGGCCAGAAGGCCGCCTTCGATCTGGCGCACGGCGTACGCGCCCGCGAACAACGACTCCTGGGACTCGGCGGGTGCCTCCGCCCAGCGATCCACCATCACTTTGAGGACGATGCCGTCGACCGCCTGAAGGGCAGCGGCCAGGGTCAGACTCGTCACTGCTCCTGCCGCTCCCAGTACTGCCCAGCCCGCGGCACGCCCGGCGCGCATCCGCCACGAAAGCACCACCAAGGCACCGAAGATGAGAACGAACCCGAGGAACTCTATCAAGTGCGCCACCACCCAGTGCTCGTGGGCGGCGTAATCGGCGAACGCCACGGTCGGATTCGAAGGGTCGCTCGTCGGGTGAAACCGATCCGAGGCCTGCCGCACAACCTGGATCGCGACGCCAAGAACGGCTGCGACGGCACCCGCTCGATACAGTTGGTTGTCGGACGACGTCGTCTCAGTCAGTACCTGTCCAGTCTCGTCCGTCGGGCTCATACTCCCTCCGGGGTGCGTGTAATTTTCACTGCGACCACAATCATCACCGCATATCATGAACGAGGGGCACCAATATAATACATATTTACTATTCTGTGGACTCATCAATCGAAGATGTGATTTTCGTTTTCACGTATTATAGAACACCCGACGACGAATTCGATCGATGGTTCTGGTCCAAGCTCGACTCGAGAATTCGATCGTGTTCGCCCGGCGAAGCCCGTTCGTCGGTGTGACACGAGCGGTTACGGATGCTTCCGTCTCCTGTTCGGTCGCGTCGACGCGTTCGAAACGACGACCGCACCGAGACCGAACAGCAGCGGCAGCCAGTACGTCGCGGCCCGGTAGAGCAGCGTCGCCGCCGCGGCTTCGACGGCAGGCACGCCGGCGGTGGCGACGAGCAGCAGAATGAACACCGCCTCGAGGGTTCCGAGGCCCCCGGGGAACGGGAGCACGTTCGTCGCGGCGCCGATCGGAACGACGAACAAAGCGAGTTCCGGCGGGATCTCGTAGCCGACCGCGTAGACGGCGAGCCAGAGCGCGAGCGAGAGACAGAGCCAGCCGGCCGTCGAGTAGCCGAGCGCGCGTTTGACGCCGCGTCGGTCGGCGGATACACGTTCGACTTCGTCGACGAATCGCTCGAGGCGCTCCCGTAACCGGTCGACCGAGACGGCCCGCACTCCGGGGACGAACGCGCTGATCCGAGCCGAGAGCCCGCCGAAGCGACGAGCGGCGACGGCGATCGCCCGTCGTCGATAGCGCCAGCTCAGCACGATAGCGCCAGCTCAGCACGATCCCGCCGACGAGGAGTCCGAAGACGGCGACGACGGCCAGCAGCGCGAGTTCGACCCGCCGACCGAGCGCCGCCGTCACGGTGACGTAGACGACGCCGATCCCGGCCAACGGGACCATCGGGGCGTAGTTCAGCAGATCGACGCTCGAGACCGTCGCGAAGCTCGTCTCGTAGTCGAGGTCGGCGTGGCGGGTCAGCAAGAACGCCGCGAGCGGTTCGCCGCCCAGATACGTCGACGGGGCGACGCTGTTCGCGAAGAGGACGGCGCCGAACATGAGTACCGCGTCGATCGGTCCGTGGTCGACGTCGAGGATGCGCAGGACGATCGAGAGCGTGTAGGTCCACGCGACGACCCAGAGGACGACCGCGGCGAGGAGGATCGCGAGCGCGGTGCCGTTCGCAGCGGTGATCGCGGCGACCGTCTCTCGAACGCCGACGGCGGAGAGGACGAGCAGGACCAGCCCGATCGCGAGGACGAAGCCGACTGCAGCGGTCGTCACGCGGACCTCCTCGGTGGCCATACGTGACACACAGCAGACGGGAACATAACACTGCGGCAGGACGAGACGGAAACACTCGAGGTCGCGACGGGCGGGCGCACAATGCCTGTTGTACGGTTTAGTGACTGACCGTTGGACCACCACTATGACCGAGCTATCGACGCCGGAGTTCGCACACGACGCAGACACTGCACTCGTCACGGGCGCGACCGGAGACGTGGGCTCGTGGGTCGTCGACCGACTCGCGGACGGGGGCACCCACGTCGTCGGCATCGACCGCGACCGTCCCGAGGGCGTCCGCGCGAACGCCGACTTTCGCGCCGTCGATCTGACCGACCAGGCCGCGACGTGGGAGACGATCCACGAGGTCGACCCCGACGCGATCGTCCACCTGGCGGCGATCTCGAGCCCACAGGAGAACCCCGCGACGCGAGTCTTCCGGAACAACGTCTCGAGTACGTACAACGTGTTTCAGGCGGCCGGCCGTACGGGGACCGACGTCGTCTGGTCGTCCTCGCAGGCGGCCTACGGCGCGCTGTTCGCGGCGGGGGCGTGGACGCCGGACTACCTCCCGATCGACGAGGATCACGAGCGGCGACCGGAAGACCCCTACGGGCTCTCGAAGGTCTGTGGCGAGGAGATCGCCCGGTCGATCGCCCGGCAGTACGGGATCTCCGTCACCACGATCCGGCCGGCGACGATCTTCTCGCCGGAGAGAGCGCGAGCGCGGCCGAACGAGGACGGGACCGACCTCTCCGCGGAGGAACCGAGCGGAAACTTCGGCTCCTACGTCGACGTGCGCGACGTCGCGCGGATGGTCGAAGCGGCGCTCGCGGCCGATCACGGCGGCCACGAGGCGTTTCACTGCGTGGCCGACGAGAACTACCTCGGGAGACCGACCGCGGAACTCCTCGAGACGGTCGGCGGCGGCCTCCCCGACGAGACCGCACTTGAGGGCAAGCAGTCCGCGCTCTCGAACGCGAAAGCCGCGGACGTGCTCGACTGGACGCCAGCACACTCCTGGCACGAACAGGACGACGGGGACGTGTCGGGGCCGACCTGGCTGTAGCGCCGCACCCGGCTACGGCGCTGGAAGTGCCGGTCGCCAGCGGGAGACGCCGTCCTCGTCGCGCGCCACCAGCACCACGCGGGGCTCGCTTTCGACGCGATACTCGGCGTAGTACAGAATCGTCAGATTCGAACGCAAACACGCCGTCAGGAGTTCGTTCGGCTCGAATCGGAACGGATTCCCCGGCCCGGGTTCGTCCGCCGGCGACTCGAGGTAGTGTTCGTACCAGAACACGCCGCCGGGTGCGAGCGCGTCGATAACGTCCGACAACCGATCGCGCGCGTCGAAGAAACTCACCGCGATCAGGTCGTAGACGCCGTTCGGAAAGCAGTAACTGTCGACGTCGGCCAGAATCCAGTTTACGGGTCCCGATAATGGCTGACCGGACTCTCGCTCGGGAGTTTGTCCCCGCTCGCGGGTTTGTTCCCGTTCGCGTGCCCGAGCCAGTTTCGCACTCGAGAGGTCGATCGCGTCGACGGTCCAGCCGCGTGCCGCGAGGGCGAGGGCGTTCCGACCGGTTCCGGTGGCGACGTCGAGGGCGCGTCCGGGCGAGAGCTCGTCGACGATCGTTCGGACGACCGGAGCGGGTTCGTCGTCCGATCGGAACGTATCGCGTCGGGCCCGCTCGTCGGCTGCGCGATCGTCGCCAGTCACTGGTGGTACTCGACGGCGCAGTCCCTTAGTTCTCGTCGGCGGTCAGCCGTTCGAGTTCGATAGCAGGGGCAGCAGCACCGTTCGAACGCACGTCCAGCGATTACGAGACGTACAGCGAGTACGCGATGATGACGAAGCCGACGAGCATGAGGAGGCTCTCGAGCAGGATGCCCGTCATCAGCGGGAGCCCGAGCAGTTCGTAGAGCAAGCCGGCGAGCACCAGCCCCAGCGTGACGAGGCCGAAGCCGCCGGCGAGCAAGCCCAGCGCGCGCTGTCGCGTCCGACGGTAGGCCTTGTACGCGAAGAACGTGATGACGCTGCCCACGAGCAGGATGAGTGTCTTGACGACTGCGAGTGCGATAGCGATCGACGTTCCTGCATCGTGGAAACTCATGTAGTTCCACGTCGAACGTTACAAACTGGAACCAAGTACCTTGCGTTCACGCGACTTCGGCCGCGTCGGTCGACTCCCGCTTGACGAAGAAGCTCGTGCAGAAACTGTTGGCCGGTAGGACTATCAGGCTCATGTTCCCTTGACGAGGTACATGTCGACACAACGGGAGTCAGCGGGATCGTTCGACGGAATGCAACCGATTCAAGGAGCGATATACGGAGGCCTCGCGTTCGTTGCGGGATACGTTCTCACGTTTGTCTTACTGACGGTCGATTCGGAGGCCAACCTCGACGGCGAGGAAGGGCTGTTCGAACTGGTCGGGATGATCTTCTACAACGCACAGTACGTGGATACGGAACTCTCCTATCCGGGGGAGACGGAATCGATCAACGTGCTGAGCGAGAACAGCACCCAGATTCCGGAACTCGGCTACACGCTCGTCCCGGTCTGCCTGTTGATCGGTGCCGGCTACCTCGTCGCCCGCGGTGCGAGCGACGCGACGACGACCGCCGAGAGCGCGGCGAAAACCGGCGTCTCGATCGTCGCCGGCTACCTTCCGCTCATCTTCCTCGGCACGATCCTGTTCGAAGAGACCGACGACTTCTTCGGTGAATCCATCTCGATCGGACCGGAGACGGGCAGCGCCATCCTGATCGCCGGACTACTCTTTCCGATCGTCCTCGGCGCGATCGGCGGCTATCTGAGCCAGCGCTGACGACGAGTCGGGACTCGAGTCACCCAGTTTCTTTTTACCGACGGCTCCGAACCGAGAGACGTGACACGATTAGTCGAACTCGAGGCGACAGGTCCGCGGAAACTGGACCCGTCCGATATCGACGGCGAGAAAGGCGACGTCGCGATCTGTCAGTGCGGCCTCTCGGAGTCGTTTCCGTTCTGCGACGGCAGCCACCGCCGGACCGAAGACGAGGAGCCGGAGACGACCTACGTCTACGAAGACGGCGAACGGAACGCGGTGGATCGGGTCGTGACGGTGGACGACGAGTAACGTCGCTGTCGTCGACTCGAGCACCGACCGAACGGCGACCGGTTATCGCTACCAGGTTTCGATTCGTCCCTCGTGAACGTCCTCGACGCAGCCCTCGCAGTCCGGATGGCCGTCCTCGTAACACGCCGGTCGGTACTTATCGTCGAGTTTTGCGGCCCGGCGCTCGGCGTAGCGCCGGCAGACGATCTTCGCTCGTCCGGCCTCGTCCGACGGCAGGCCGCGAGCGTTCTTCGCCGCCTCGTACGCCTTCCGGGCCTCCGCGAGTTGGTCGTTGGTCGACCCTCGAGTGCGTTCGTACTGCTCGCCGGCCTCCTGCAGCCGCGAACGCAAGAACTGCTCGAGTCGACGACGATCCGCCATTACCACCCCGTTGGCCCGCGAGAAACATAGACCCGTCGCCGCGCGGACCGACGTACCGCACGGTCCGGCGGAACGATCACGTCGCTCGCCGACGAAGATGCCTCCCTCGAGCGTCTCGCGAGCGACCGCGAGGGCCAATTGGACCGGAGCGATCGACGACGCGCCGAGGAGACCGTGGAGTCGGCGACGACTGATCGCAGCCTCGACGCCGTCTCTCGGTTTGGCCCGGCGGTGTTCACTTTCACTCCGGCCCCGATACTTTAAATACTATTGGGCGCGAATCGTCGTATGCCTCCCAGTGAAACCAAAGAGGAGGCGTGACACAATGAGCGACGTACGACAGCACGCGGACGACATACACGACCAGTTTTCAGACCACATCGACGTGAGCGTCGACGACGTCGAGGAGCGACTGACCACGCTCGTCGACGAGTACAAGGTACCCATCGACGAGGCACGCCGGAGCGTCACCAACCACTACCTCGAGGAGGCCGGCCTCGAGCGCGAGGACATCTCGCGGGGCGGCAGCGAGGCCGCCAACGTCGAGGACGTCGACGAACCCGAGCAGTGGATCGACCTCACCGCGAAAGTCATCGAACTCTGGGACCCTCGGAGCGACTCCGTCGCGCAGGTCGGCCTGCTGGGCGACCCGACGGGCACGATCAAGTTCACCAAGTGGGCCAAATCGGAGCTGCCCGCGCTCGAGGAGGGCGGCGTCTACGAACTCCGTAACGTCGTCACCGACGAGTACCAGGGCCGGTACTCGGTCAAACTCAACTCGACGACGGTGATCGAAGAACTCGACGAGGAGCTCGAAGTCGGCGACGACACGAGCGAGATCGAGGGCGCACTCGTGGACATGCAAAGCGGCAGCGGCCTCATCAAGCGCTGCCCGAAAGACGACTGCACGCGCGTCCTCCAGAACGGCCGCTGTAACGAACACGGCGAGGTCGAAGGCGAGTTCGACCTTCGAATCAAGGCGGTCGTCGACGACGGCATCGACGCCCACGAGGTCATCTTCGACAAGGAAGCCACCGAGGACCTGACCGGACTCAGCTTAGAGGAGGCCAAGGAGATGGCGATGGACGCCCTGGACACGACCATCGTCGCCGACGAGATCATGGACGATATCGTCGGCACCTACTACCGCATCGAGGGGCCGACGTTCGGCCGCTACGTGCTGGCCGACGACGTCGAGGAGCTCGACGGGCCGGCCGATCCGGAACAGCTGCTGATCAAAGCGAGGTCGATGTAACATGAGCCAGGCAGAACTCACCCGCGAAGTCGCCCGCCGCGTCTTCGCCTCCGAATTCAACGACTCGACGTATTCCTTCAAAGAGAGCGACGACGAGCGCGCACCCAACTACGCGCTCCTCCCGACCGGTGACCGCGCGAATCGCGTGTTCATCGTCGGCACCCTCACCGAGACCGAGGACGTCGGCGACGACAGCGAGTACTGGCGCGGTCGGGTCGTCGATCCGACCGGGACGTTCTTCGTCTACGCCGGCCAGTACCAGCCCGAGGCCGCCGCCGTGCTGCGGGACACCGAGCCGCCGGCGTACGTCGCCATCGTCGGCAAACCGCGAACCTACGAGACCGACGACGGCACCGTCAACGTCTCCGTCCGACCCGAATCCATCGCGATCGTCGACGACGCCACCCGCGACCGCTGGGTCGTCGAAACCGCCGAACGGACCCTCGATCGCATCGAGTCGTTCGAGGAGTGGGAAGCCGAGCAGGAGGCACCCGAAAGCGGCTCGACGGCACCAACCAACGAGTACGCCCAGATGGCGCGCGAGCGATACGACTCGCCCGTCGTCAACTACCGCAACGACGTGATCCAGGCGCTCGAGGGACTCGAGGGGCTGGAAGAGGACGACGAAGCCGAAGCACCGGCCTGAGACGGTCGATCGACGCCGTTTCGTTCTTTTTCGTAACCGATCGAGCGACCCAGCAGCTACAGTTGCCGGCACAGCCGTTACCGTGCGGGAGCGCGTACTCCGTGATCGATGTCAGACACGGACGGCAGTGACGACGACCGCGCCCGGCTCGTGGGAACGAACCACGTCGCCCTCGAGGTCGGCGACGTCGACGAGGCGCTCGACTTCTACCGCTCGCTGTTCGCGTTCGACCTCCGGAGCCGAAGCGACACGAAGGCCTTCCTCGACATGGGCGACCAGTTCGTCGCGCTCGCCGAAACCGATACAGCCGGCGAAACGACCGACGACGCGCGCCACTTCGGTCTCGTCGTCGACGACGCGGATCGCGTCGAACGGCGACTCGATGAGTGCGATATCGACCGCCTCGACGTGCCGGGACTCGAGTTCCGCGACCCGTGGGGTAACCGCGTCCAGATCGTCGACTACGAGGAGATTCAGTTCACGAAGGCGGGCCACGTCCTGGAGGGAATGGGACTCGGTGACCTCGAGAAGACCGACGGCGCGCTCGAGGAACTCTCGGAGAAAGGGTTAGCCCCGGATTCGACGTAGCTCGTTACGACTCGAGGACGTCCTCGAACAACTCAGCGATCGCGTCGAACTCGTCGTCGGTGACCTCGTGACCCGTCTCGGGATAGCGCCTCTCGTCGACCGTCGCGTCCGCTCGATCGAAGAGGCGGACCGTCTCGGCGACGTGATCGGGATCGACGTGTGGATCGTCCTCGCCGTAGCCGATCAGGACCGGCGTTCCCTCGAGCACGCCGTCGATTTCGCTCGATTCGAGGTCGTCGAGCGAGCCGGGAAGCGTACTCGAGAGGGTGACGAGGCCGCCGTAGCGAGCCGGATTCCGGCGGACGAACTCCGCGGCGACGCAAGCGCCCTGCGAGAAGCCACCGATAACGGTCCGCTCGGGTGGAACACCGATCGAGGAGGCTTGCTCGAGCGCGGCAGCCACGCAGTCGACGCTCGAGGAGAGCCACGGCTCGTTCTCCGCTCGCGGTGCGTTTGCCGGTCTCGGATACCAGCGGCTTCGGTCGGCCTGCGGTGCCAGCACGGCGAGTCCGTGGCGATAGGTCGGCTCGAAGAGGTTGACGACGCCCTGGGCCGTCGCACCGCGGCCGTGACAGACGACGAACGCAGCCTTGGCTGCCAGTGCAGGTGCACCGGCCGTGAGCAGCGGCTGGCCGGCGTGGGGTCCCGAAACGGACCCCATCGAACGGGCGTCGTCGGTCATCGCTGGCGGTCAGCCCCCGCTGGTACCGTCAGTTCCGGAAGTTGGCTCTCGATCAGGTCGCGGTCGTCTTCGAACCGATCCGGCAGATACAGCGACTCGCCGGGCCGCCCCGTCTCGCCGCTCGCGGCGACGCCGTCGGTCTCGGTCGCCAACTCGAAGAGGACACCGCCCGGTTCGCGGACGTACAGCGAGTGGAAGAAGTGACGGTCCTTGACCCGCGAGACGTCGTAGTCGCGCTCGGCGAAGAGGTCGTGCCACTCGTAGAGGTCGTCCTCGCCGTCGACTCGGACCGCGACGTGGTGGAGGGTTCCGGGGCCCTCGCGGCCGAAAGGGGCCTCGCGGTCGAGGATATCGATCGCCGTCGCTCGGGTTCCAGAAGCGCGGTACCGAATCCGGTTCTCGTATTCCGCCTCGTGTTCGAAGCCGAGCGTCTCGAGCGTGCTCGCCGTCGAGTAGGGATTGACCGACAGGAGCGAGACGCCGTGGATCCCGTGGACGGCACTGTCTTCGGAAACGGGTCCCGCCGTCCACGGTACGATATTGTCGTCGGTGTCGACGACCGGTCCGGCCACGAACTCGAGTTGCGTCCCGACCGGGTCTTCGAATCGCAGAACGCGCTCGTCAAATCGCTCGAGCGGACCCTCGACCGCGATATCGCGGCTCCCGAGTCGCGCCTGCCAGTACTCGATGGCGTCCGCCGGGACGACGAACGAGACCGACGCGACCTGCGGTCTGCCGATCCGGCCCGGATCGGCGTGGGGGTCCGGAAACTGCGTCAGGACCGTGCCCGGCGAACCGGCCGCGTCGCCGAAGTAGAGGTGGTGTTGCAGGATGTCCTCGTAGTTCACGGTCTGCGTGACGAGTCGCAGACCGAGGACGCCCGCGTAGAAGTCGATCGCCTCCTGGGCGTCCCCGACGATCCCCGTCACGTGGTGGAGTCCCGGCGTGTCGGTGAGCATAGGTGGAGTTGGAGCCGGAGTCGGATAGCCCGTCCGGTCGCTACGGGCCCGCAGACGCGGAACACGGACCACCTCGTCTGACGAACCGTTAAGTATCAGGACCGACGAATGGATGGCAATGGGCAACAAGAACAAGACGATCTCGTTTCGCGTAAACGAGGACGCGTTCGCGGCGCTCCAGGATATCGCCGAGGAACGCGACATCTCGTTGTCCGCGGTCTTCCGGGACTACGTCGACCTGCTCGTCGAACACGACGGGCAAGTCGCGGTCATTCCCGAGGACGAACTCGAGGCACGAGGTGCGACCGGCACCGACGGAGACGACGGCAATCGAACGTTCCCGCCGAGCGTCGAAGTCCCGAAGAGTTTCATCCGCGAACACGAACGGCTCGAACTCGAGGCCGACCACCTCCGGGAACAGCTCGACGAGTACAAAGGCTACGTCAACGAACTGCAGGATCGGCTCGAGGACGAGGAGGACGAAGTGCTGTTGCTCGACGAACTGGACGAGGAGGACGAGTCCTACCAGTTGCGGTAGGGTACTGACACAGCAGGATTCATCTTCTATATACGGTGGCGCGCGCTGGCTGCGAGGCGCATCTGCAGGAAGCGCCTCGAGAGCGAATAGCGCGGAACCGACGGTTCCGCGAATCATCCGACTAGTGCGGGACCGAAGGTCCCGCATACCATGCGAACGGCGGCTTTGCCGCCGTGAGCAGACGGGCCGTCAGCCCGCGAGTAGAGGGTCACGTAAGCAGGATACGAGAGATCGAATGTACGATATGAAAGAAGCCAGTTCCGTCGTACCGACTACTGACGGCCGCTTCACCGACAACAACGACTAGCGGGTGAGATTCTGCTTCTCCCGTCGAATCTCGTCGTACTTTTCGTCCGCACCGTCGACCTGCGCGAGCCCCTCGGCCGCCTCGAGCGTCCGAACTCCGTTGTCGAGAAACGAGAGGACGTCGCCGGGATAGGCGTACACCATGTAGTCGTCGGTCATCACGTCGACGATGGCGTCCGGGCCCAGCCCCTGCGCGCGCAACTCGAGGAGGTACTGGATGAACTTCCGCTCCGGACAGCCGCAGTAGGGGTTGTTGTCACAGCCGCAGTCGAGGAAGTCCTCCGTGAAATCGAGGACGCGATCACGGGTCGCGTCGTCGAGTTTTTCGAGGCCCTGTCCCTGGAAGAGCATGTCCAGCGTCGCGCCCTTGAACGCGCCCTTCGGGATGTTCGTCTCGAGTTGGGAGCTGAGCTGGCGGTGATTCTTGACGTAGATTTTGTCGGTGATAGCCACGCGTTGGCGGTGCTAGGGCCTGTGTGCCGAAAAACGTCCCGGTCGTCACCCGCGGGTGTGGAGTCCGTCCGTCTCGCGGGGAGTGCGTCTCGAAATCCCGCGGTACGGAGTCGCACGGGTGCGTACTCGAGTCGTAACGTATTTCAGTCCAACCGCTCGTAAATCAATCTGCAAGCGTGTCCGGGTTGGGGTAGTGGTTATCCTTCAGCCTTGTGGAGGCTGAGACGCGGGTTCGATTCTCGCACCCGGACTTTTTCGCGACGAACGAAGTGAGGAGCGGAAAAGCCGGAAGGCGAGATCGAACCACGCGAGACGAACGCCAGTGAGTCTCGCAGTCGGGTTCGATTCTCGCACCCGGACGAGTTCGAATCGAGTATCCTCCACGCCGCCGATTATTCCATCGCCGCCTCGAGAAACCCACTCAACCGCTCCACGAAGTACTCCGGACGCGCTTCCGGAATCCAGTGACCGGCCCGCTCGATCACCTCGCCCTCGACGTCGGTCGCAACGGTGTCCTTGTCGTAGCCTCACGCGGCGTCTCCGAGTCGCCCATCCCGCGCAGATCCGGCGCGATGACGGTGTAGTCGGCCACGAGCGCGGGGATGACCTCGCGCCACTCGTACCACGTCTGGGGCCAGCCGTGGCACAGGACTAGCGGCGGCCCCTCGCCGGCGGTCACGTAGTGGAGTTTGACGCCGTTGACGCGCGCCAGTCCGTGCTCGAGGTCGTCGAACTCGCCGATATCGGCCGTGGTTCCAATGCGTCACTCGTTCGCACACAATCAGTTCACTCTTCGGTTAGTGACGACTGGACTGCACGATGCGGTGCCACTCGAGCGACGGTCGCGGGACCGAGAAGCCAATACCCACCCGCGCGTACGATCGGTCGATGCCCGAAACGGACGGTCCCTTCGACTGTGACACCTGCGACGCCACGGTGGCGTTCGAGGACGCCCGCCGCACGAAGACGATGGGTGGTCTGGACGCGACGAAGTGGCAAACGCTGTGTTGCCCGAACTGCGGCTCGCGGCTGCAGACGGTCTACGTCGGAGGCTGACCTGCCCTTTCCGCGATCTCGAGTATCCGACCGCGATCGTGTCCCCGTACGCAGGCTCACTCGTTTAACAATCCCGTTCCGTAGTGAGCGGTATGGCTGACGCTCGACTCGATGGAACGCTGGACGCGACGCAGCGAAACGCGACGCTGGCCTGGCTCGTTACGATCGTTCTCACGTCCCTCGCAGTCGCACACGGACTCTCCGGATCCTATCGCTGGTTCGCGTTCACCGGATTTGCGGTCCTGATCGTCGTACTGCCGGCGGCGTCGTTTCGGGACCCGCACGTGATGCCGCCGTGGGAACTGCTGGTTCTCGTCGTGCTCCCCGCCGCCGATGCGACGATACTCGGTGAGTCTCCGCTGACGACGATCGCCGTCTACGTCGCCGTCGCGGCGATCGCGCTCGTCGCCACCGTCGAGATCGACCGATTCACGGCGGTCCGGATGAACCACGCGTTCGCGATCGGACTGGTCGTGCTCACGACGCTCGCCGTCGCCGGCTCGTGGAACGTCGCGCAGTGGGCTGTCGACGCCCTCCTCGGGACCGAGTACATCCTCGACGGCCGGTCACAGGACGCGGCCAACCACGCGTTGATGGTCGACTTCGCCTACGCGGCGTTCGCCGGCCTGTTCGCGGGCGTCCTCTTCGGCCGGTACTTCGGGACGTACGCCGAGAGCACCTCCGATCGAACGCCTACGCCCCGTGAAACCTCGCCCGACGACGAACCGGATCCGGTTCCGACCCTGATCCGCGATCGGCTGGATGCACCCGAACGAACTGTGAGGGTGCTCTCGCGGGCGATGCAGGTGGCCCTCGCCGTGATCTTGCTGTACGGCTTCGTCTCGCGAGATCTGACGACGGTCGTCAACGCCGCGATCGCGCTCTCGATCACGTTCCTCCCCGCCGTTTTAGAGCGCGACCGTCGACTCCCCCTCGAGCCAGGACTCGTCTTCTGGCTCACGGCGGCCGTCTTCCTCCACGCACTCGGATCAGCCGGGTTGTACGGGATGATCGGCTCGTGGGATAGCCTGACGCACACGGTCTCGGCGTCGATCGTCGCCGCAGCGGGGTACGCGGTCGTCAGAGCGATCGACCTGCACACCGACGAGATCTACTTCCCGCCGCGGATGCTGTTCGCGTTCATTCTCGTGTTCGTGCTGGCCTTCGGCGTCCTCTGGGAACTCATGGAGTTCGCGATCGACTGGAGTGCGGGAGAACTCGGTCTCCAAGCGGTCGTCGCCCAGCACGGCATCGACGACACGATCGTGGATCTCGTCTACGACGTCGTCGGCGCCCTCGTCGCCGCGATCTGGGGGTCGTTCTACCTCACCGACCTCTCCGAGCGGATCGCGACCCAGTTCGAGGGGTAAGCGCTACGTATCGCGGATCACTCCGACGCCTCGGTCAGTCGCTGGACCTCGTCGTCGGAAAGCGACAGCTGCGAGGCGGCGACGTTCGACTCGAGGTGGTCGGGATCCGACGTGCCCGGAATCGGGAGGATCACGTCGGAGCGCTCGAGCAGCCAGGCCAGTCCGACCTGCCGCCGCGTCGAGTCGTGTTCGTCACCGATCTCGTCGAGCAGGTCGCCGTGTTCGTCGAGGTCGTCGCCGTCGATCGGCGCCCACGGGATGAAGCCGATGTCGTTCTCCTCGCAGACCTCGAGCACGTCGGCGTTCGAGCGGTCGTCCAGATTGAACCGGTTCTGGACCGTCGCGACGTCGACGTGTTCGCGGGCGGTCTCGAGTTGCTCGACGGAGACGTTGCTGACGCCGACCTGGTCGACGAGTCCCTCGTCCTGCAGTTCGGTGAACGTCTGGACGGAGTCCTCGTAGGGCGTGTCTGAGTCGGGACGGTGGAACTGGTAGAGATCGATCGTGTCGGTTCGCAGCCGATCGAGCGAGGTGAGTACCTGATTGCGGATGTAATCCGGCTCCCCGTGGGCGAGCCACTCGCCCTCGCGATTGCGCAGGAGGCCGGCTTTCGTCGCGACCAACACGTCGTCCGGATCGCCGAGCGTCTCGCCGATGAGGCGTTCGCTGACGCCGGGTCCGTAGGAGTCCGCCGTGTCGACGAAGTCGACGCCACAGTCGACCGCTCGCTCGAGGACCTCGCGTGCCGTCTCCTCGTCCTCCGGCGGGCCGATGATCTCCTCGCCACAGAGGCGCATCGCACCGAACCCGAGCCGGTGGATAGTCGTGTCACCAATCTCGAACGTGTCGCTCTCGTTGGTGGTCGTCTCGCTGCTCACGGACGGAGCAACAGGAACGAGACGGATAACCGTTCGCCGTTCAGTTGCCACGACCGCGACCGCCTCCTCGTGGGACCGTGGGAGTTCAGTCGTCGCCCTCGGTGCTGTTTTCGGTCGGGCTGTTCGAGTCGCCGCTCTCGGTGCTGTTCTCGGTCGGGCTGCTCGAACCGTCGTTCTCAGTGCTGTTCTCCGACGAACCGCTCGAGTCGTCGTTCTCGGTCGTCTCGCTCGGGAACACGCGCACGCTGCCGAGGTTCACCGGTCCGTGATCGGTCTCGATCGCCAGTGCGACTTCGGTCTCCTCGTCTACCGTCGGCGCCCGGTACGTCAGTTCGAAACTCCCGCCGCCCGACGTCGCCTCGTAACTCGTCGAGTCGACCGTGGCACCGGTTTCGTCGACTAACGACGCTTCGCCCGGGATCGATTCGGACCCGTCCGTGTGAGCCAGTACGATGTAGGTGAACTCGGTTCCCGATTCCATACTGGGCGTCATGTCGATTACTTCGAACTCGACGGTTCCAGTTACTCGTGACTCGTCGCCTTCGTCTTCCGCACGCTCATCGTCCTCCTGTTGCTCGTCCTCGTCGTCTCGACTCTCGTCTCCATCCTGCTCCGAGTTCTCCTCATCGTCTTGGTCTTGGCTCTCGTCTCCGTCCTGCGCCGAATCATCCTCGTCGTCTTGGTCCTGGCTCTCGTCACCATCCTGCTCTGAATCATCCTCGTCGTCTTGCTCTGAATCGCCCGCGTCCTGATCCTCGCCGTCCGTGGAATCCGTACCGTCGTCTTCACTCGGCCCGTCTTCCTCGTCATCGGCCGAATCGTCGACGTCGCTCGTACCGGTGTCGCCCGTATCCGTGTCGTCCTCGTCTCCGGACCCAGGTCCGTCCGTCTCCAAACTATCGAGACAGCCGCCCAAGAGAGCCGTTGCCGATGTTACCGCTCCGAGAGCCGTTCCCGCCAGATAGTTTCTTCGTCGCATAACTCTATCACTACCGATGGACTCCAAAAAATACACTAAAGAAATCGTGGTAATGAATCGTGGTATTATGAAGGTGTAGCGGAACGACACGATGGACTATCGCCACGAGCGAGGGAATGGCAGGGGCGCGATGCGTTCAATCCCGCGAAGACGGGTCGTTCGCTCGAGGACGCAATCGACGACGCGAGGCGCTGCGGGAGTGACTATATGCCCCTCGAACGAAACGGCACGGTATGGCACGAATCAGCTACGTCGACCCGGAGGATCTGCCGGCCGAGAAACGGGACCTGCTCGATACCCTCTCCGACACCGACGTGAACGACGCGGACCGCGGCCACTCGCTGACGGGCGGCACCCTGAACGTCTACCGAACGCTCGGGCAGAACGTCGCGTTGCTCGAGGGATTCCGCACGTACGGCTCCGTCGTCTGGAACAACAGCGGACTCTCGCCGCACGAACGGGAGATCGTCATCCTCGCAACGTCCTACTACGCGGACACGGCTTACGAGTGGCATCAGCACGTTCGCGTCGCCCTCGACGAAGGGGTGGAGCCAGACCAGATCCTCGCCATCTCGCGCGAGGAACCCGACCGCCTCGAGTCCGAGCACGCGGCCCTCGTCGCGTACGTGGAACGATTCGTCGACGGGAACGTGGACGACGACACCCACGAGCGACTGGCCGCCCACTACGACGAAGACGTGATCCTCGGCGTCGGGATGCTCTCGGGCTGCTATCTCGGACTGGCACGAGTGTTGCAGGGGCTGCAGGTGGATCTCGAGGACGAGTTCGTGGGGTGGGACCTCGAGAATCTGTGAGTCGGATCGCTCGGTACCCGTGTTCCGGTCGGCTCCGCCCGGACTGAAACTGGGCCGGTTCGGTTCTATAGCATCCGAACGATCGACTCCTCATCTCATCGAAACCGTCGCTAGGTTCCGAATGTCTTCTCGTAGTTGCAGGTGTGCTCGAGAAGACTGCCGCCTCCCGGATTTGAACCACGCGAACACGGTCGCTCGCTTCGCTCGCGCTGCGTGTTCTCTAGTTCAAATCCGCTCGGATCGCACACTCGCGGCTCACGAAGTTGTTCGCCGCGAGAAGTGCCGCCTCCCGGATTTGAACTTCCGAAAGACTCGCTTCCGCTCGTCTTTCGACTTCCCGCTCGCTGCGCTCGCGGGAACGGGGACAGCTCGATCTTCAGTCGAGTCCAGTAACTTCTCGAGTGAGAATCGCGTAAAATCGGGATGCCGCCTCCCGGATTTGAACCGGGGACAGCTCGATCTTCAGTCGAGTGCTCTCCCAGTCTGAGCTAAGGCGGCTCACTCACACATCCGTCGATGGTATAAAAAAGGATTTCGAATCGCAGTTGCCGTTCGTGTGAGTGCCACCCATGCGACGGTCTCGAGTTCGCAATTCCCGGTAGGAACACATATCGAACAGTAACACAGAGAATACGGTCACGTTTATGACTCGCTGATCCACGTCTGTTGGATTTCGGGATATTCAAGACACCCTTTTCCGGTCTGGCGAGTAATATCGTGTTATGGAAGCACTTACCTCGAGTGAGGAGGATCAAGAACTCTCTGCGGACACCATCCTCGAGTTGCTTGCCAACCGTCGACGCCGCTACCTCCTCTACGCGCTGCGCGGCCAGGAGGGGCCGATCGAACTGTCGACGCTGGCCGAGCAGGTGGCCGGCTGGGAGCACGACGTTCCGCCGGACGAAGTCGCCAAGAACGAGTACAAGAGCGTCTACGTCTCGTCGGTGCAGTGCCACGTCCCGAAACTGGCCGACGCCGGCGTCGTGGACCACGACGACGACAACCACACCGTCGTCCTCTCGGAGAATTTTACCCAGCTCGAGCCATACCTCCGCGTCGTCGTCAAGGACGAACCGGAGAACTCGACGCTCCACGCGGCCCTCACGCAAGAGTCCGGAGACGGGCTGCTGGGCCAGATCCGGGAGAACGTCGCTCGACTCAAGCACTAAGGCGTCGCGTACCGCCGCGAAACGACGACCCCGACAGTTCCGCTCGAGGGCACGACGATCTCGCTTCTGACGCGCGACGGGAGTTTTGGCGTAAGTTGAACCAGCCCGGACGCTGTGGTACGGTCGATGCGAGTAGCCGGGGTCGATTCCTGTAAATCGAAAGCGTCCGGTGCGAACGTAGCCTCGAGTTACCTCCCGAGCGCGGACCGATCGACGTCAGTAATACCCAGTTCTCGACGTTGGGTGGCAGTTAATGGCCAGGTGTGGTGGAAAAGGGTGAGTCGGGTGAGACTCGCTGTGACCGAATCGTACGAATCGACAAGAGTCGGGTTACCGGTATCGGATGTCGTTCGCACGTTCCGGAACGTGTTCCATACCCGAATGTCACGGACCCATTACTGACGTCGGAGAGCCGCATCGACTCGAGAAATGGCTCGAGACGCCAGTGTGTGGGAGCTACTCGAACGTGCAGTCTCGACGAGACGGTCGGAGGGACCGCGCGAGTTGTACCGCCGAAGCGTTCCGGTGTACAGGCGACGCCGGGATCGACTCTGCCGACGGCTGCTGGCTCGAGCGGGTGGTATTCGGGCCGGGCGGACGTATCTCCGAGCGCGGCGCCGACTGAAACCCGAATCGATCACGGATGCGGACCCCTTCGTCCGGCTGTGGATCGACCCGGCGCGAATCGATCGGCAGGTCCGCACGGCGTCGAAACGTTGGGGGCGAGTCGAGAGCGGCGACTGGGACCGAGACGCGATCCCGTTCGAAGAGACGACCGCCTACGGAAGCGTCGACGCACACTTCCGGCGCGACGTTCCCTGGCGAGAGACCGCCGAATTCGAACAGTATCGCGAGCGGCTCGAAGCCGGAGAGCAGCCGAAAGGCTGTGGGACCGAGGCCGAACTCGAGGCGCGGTTCGAGGAACTCGATACGATCTACGAGCGGATCGCGACCGACGGCTACCGGTCACAGCCGGAACTCTGGGCCGAACGACCCGACTACCAGCGAGACGTCTTCTACAAGTGGGATCGGACCCTCGATCCGCGACTCGACGAGATTACGGTGAGCATCGGGCGAGACGGATCGATCTTCCACGGCGACCGCGGGGATCACCGACTGGCTATCGCCAAACTGCTCGACCTCGAGGAGATACCGGTACTGGTCCGGTGTCGGCACGCGCGCTGGCAGTCGATTCGCGACGAACTCTCGGCTGCGACGCGGCGGTCGGAACTGACCGATCGGACACGCGCACGCCTCGAGCATCCGGACCTGCGCGACCTGCACGGGTTCGATCCCTCGAGCGACGCGGGCGTGATATCGGTACCGAACAGCTGAGCCACTCGCGATCCGTTCTTCCAGCCGTCCGTTCACGAGTCAGTTATCGACGATTACCGACGGTACATCGACCGGTATCGGTCGCGTGTTCGCCGTTCAGTCGCGCTTAACTAACCCGCATCGTCGCGTCGTGACGGGTAGGGATCATGCTCGAGAATCGAGACGACGACGCGTTCAGACCCGCACCCGCCGACGCGGAATGGGATCCGCAGTCGATGGCCGGTGTCGTCGGCGTGCGAATCGCGACGACGGAGGACGATCAGCCGTCGTCCGCGGAGTGGATCTGGTCCTCACAGTGGCTGGACCTCGTCGCCAAACGCTAGTCGTCCCTCGAGTAGCACCCTCGGTCGAGGGGGGGACTCGAGGGACGCTCGAGTACTCACGGCGAGCGGTCTCGACGAGAGTCTGTTTTCGGAGATGGATCGTGCGAATCTCGACGACAGTGTGTGAGCGGTGAACGTGTCCACTCAGTCGTCGATCTCGACCAGATCGCGGAGGTCGGGATGGTCGGGTACCGTCCCGGTCCGGGCGCAGTGATCTCGGTGTGCCATCCACGCCCGATGGCGGACGAGGACGCCGACGGGGATCGACTCGAGGCCGAGCAGTTTCGCGATGGCCAGTCGATGACGGCCGTTGACGAACAGGAGGTCGCCGTCACGGCCGACGTCGACGAGTACCTCTTCGGTGACGCCGAGCAGGGAGCCGTAGCCGAGTTCTCGCTGGGACAGGTAGCCGTCGCGTTCGATCCGCTCGTAGAGCGCATCGATCGCCGCACACCGATCCAGAATGTCCTCGCGCGAGGTCAGACTCCGCCAGGACGGCACGCCGTCGTCGGCCAGTTCGAGACAGCGCTCGACGAACGGCGTCTCGGTCCAGTCGACGCCGTCCTCGAAGTGTGCACGCATCGACTCGAAGAAGACGCTCTCGGTGAACCGGTCCGCCCGATACAGTTCGTATCGCTCCCGGTAGTCGTCGTCGACGATCTTCACGTCGTCGGTGCGGTCCCAGTCGCCGTCGCGTACGGTGCCGAGCTGTGTCGCCTTCTGGTGGTAGGGCGGATAGGGACGGCCGGTAAACGATCGAACGTCGTCCGGATCGACCGTCAGCGTCGCGAACGGATCCGGCGGGTGTTCGAACGGGGCGAAGTCGTCGGCGACCGTTCGACGAATGTACGCGTTTTTGACCGGCGACGGAACGTCGAACGGCAAATCGGCGTAGACGCGCTCGAGGGTCCGAACCGGCAGCGACGACCGATCGGGCAGAGACATACAGCGGGAAATTCCGCGGCGGCGCAAAAGATGACGGAATCGTTCACGGTCCATAGCCGGATACTACCATCGAGCGTGAACACTCTCCGCTCGGATAACGTTCCCATAACAATACCGTCCGGAGCAGTCGTACGAATCGAACTCATGTCTACCGAGGATCTCACGCGTCGCGAGAAGCTCCGGGGGTTGTTCCTCATTGCGACCTATCGGCCGGCACTAACCGTCTTCCTCATCCTCTTTAGCGGGATCGTCGCCGTACTCGAGGGAGTCGGGGTGAGCTTCATCATCCCGATCATCGAGATGGCGCAGGGATCGGGCGAAGCCGCAGCGGACAACGAACTCGTCACCGTCTTTCTCACCGCGTTCGAGTTCGTCGGGATACCGTTTACGCTGGGATACATCGTCCTGACCGTCAGCGCGGTCATCACCGTTCGGTATCTCGCGTCGTTCGCCGTCGGCTGGATGCGCGTCTGGTTGCGGACCCACTACGTTCGCGACCTCCAGTCGCAGGCCTTCCGGAGCGCGCTCGACGCTCGCGTCGCGTACTTCGATAAGGAGGGGTCCGACGACGTCCTCAACGCGATCGTGACGCAGGCGGAGTACGCCGGGAAGGTGATCCGGGACTTCGTTCGCTTCTTCGAACAGGTGCTCCTGATCGGGATGTACCTCGCCATCGCCTTTTACATCTCGCCGCTCATGACGGTCGTCGCCGGGGTCGCGATCGTCGGCCTGACCTTCCTGGTCCGATACGTGCTCGAGGGCGGCTACGACGTCGGCGATCAGGTGGCCGACGCGAACGAGGGGATCCAACAGAGCGTCCAGACGGGAACCCAGGGGATCCGCGACGTGAAACTCATCGGGAAGCACGACGAGCTCTACGACACGTTCTCCACGCACCTCGAGCGGTTCACCGACTCGTCGATCAAACTCGGCCGCAACGAGGCCGCGATCGGCTGTGCGTACAACCTCGGGATCGCCGTCATGGTGTTCGGCCTGATCTACGTCTCCATCACGTTCGCGGATATGTCCCTGGGCGCGCTGGCCGCGTTCCTGTTCATCATGTTCCAGCTCGGACCGCGCGTCAGCAACGCGAACGAGTACTTCTACAAGGTCGAGGGACGACTCCCGCACCTCGTCCGAACGCAGCAGTTCATCGAGGAACTCGAGGCGAACCGGGATCACGAGGGCGGCGACCGACCGGTTCCGGAGACGCCGACGCCGCTGGCGTTCGAGGACGTCTCGTTCTCCTACGAACCCGACGAGCAGGTGTTAGACGACCTCTCCTTCCGCATCGACGAGGGCGAGTTCGTCGCGTTCGTCGGCCAGTCCGGCGAGGGAAAGTCGACGATCGCCGCGCTGGTCGCTCGCCTCTACGAACCCGACAGCGGCGAGATCACCGCCAACGGCGACCCGATCGACGAGTTCGACACCGACGAGTGGCGCTCGCGACTCGCGTTCGTGCGGCAAGATCCGTACATCTTCAACACGACGCTTCTCGAGAACGTCACCGCCGGGAACGCCGAGGCCTCCAGGGACGAGGTCGAAGACGCCTGCGAGATCGCCCAGGTCACCGAGTTCCTCGACGAACTGCCCGAGGGCTACGACACCGAACTCGGCGACGACGGGGTTCGCCTCTCCGGCGGCCAGCGCCAGCGCGTCGCCCTCGCTCGCGCCCTGCTCGAGGACGCCGACATCCTGGTGCTGGACGAAGCGACGAGCGACCTCGACGCGAACATCGAACGACGCGTCCAGGACGGCATCGAATCGATGTCCCAGGAGTACACGATCCTCGCCATCGCCCACCGGCTCTCGACCGTTCGGGACGCGGACCGGATCTACGCGCTCGAGGGCGGTACCATCGCCGAACGCGGTGAGCACGGGCAGTTGCTCGAGATGGACGGCGCGTACGCGGAACTGTACGCGACGCAGTGAGGACGGGACTCGAGGACCGCGAGTTGCGGACACTCGAGGCGGAGGTTGTCGATTCGTCTCGAATTACTTCGGACAGTAGGATTGTTTTCGGAGAGCTATCGCGACGGGTAGCGGAAGACAGGTCGAGATTCTCGGTAGTGGATCGATGGTAAGCCTCCAACGGCACGTACAGACGAAGACGTTACCGAAACGACTATCCTATCCCTCTGATAGTCGTCAGGGACGACGTGCAGAATACAGTTTCGCGGTGATTTCCTATGACACGACACGATAACTGCACCTACGAGAACCGATTCAAGACGCTCGCCGTCGGGGCAGCTGAGAACGCGACGCACCCCGACAAGGGCGGAACGAGCGACGTCATCCCGCCGTTACACCTTTCGACTACCTTCGAGTGGGCCAGTGCGGACGGTGGCAACGAATACGCCTACTCGCGCGAAGGCAACCCGACGCGGGCGGCCCTCGAGGAGCAGTTAGCGCGTCTCGAAGGCGGAAAACACGGGCTGGCGTTCGCCTCGGGGATGGCAGCTATCTCGACGACGATGCTGTCGCTGGTCCCGCCGGGAGGCCATCTCGTCTCCTCGGACTCCATCTATAGCGGGACCGAAACGCTGCTCACAGAGTTAGTCGCCGGTTATCTCGGCGTCGACGTCGAGTTCGTCGACGCTCGCGAGCCCGAAAACGTCGCCGCGGCAGTCGATTCGGAAACCGACTTGATCTGGGCGGAGACACCGACGAACCCGCTGATCCGTCTGTGTGATATCCGCTCGATAGCCGACGTCGCCAACGACCACGGCGTCCCGTTCGGGGTCGACAGCACCTTCGCGAGTCCGTACTTCCAAGCTCCGCTCGAGCTGGGTGCCGACATTGCCGTCCACAGCACCACCAAGTACCTCAACGGGCACTCCGACTCAACCGGTGGTGCCGTCGTCACCGACGACGATGAGATCTTCGAGAAGCTGGCGTTTTCTCAACGAACCGGGCTCGGGAACATGCTCTCGCCGTTCGACTGCTACCTCGTCGCGCGAGGCATCAAGACGCTACCGGCACGGATGGAACACCACGAGGAGAATGCGATGGCAGTCGCTCGCCTCCTTGAGGCCCACGACCGAGTCGCCCGCGTCCACTATCCGGGCCTCGAGAGCCACCCACAACACGACCTCGCGGTCGAACAGATGTCGGGGTACAGCGGGATGCTTTCCTTCGAATTCGACGGCTCGCTCACCGAAATCGAGGCGTTCATCGAAGGGCTTAGGATATTCACCCCAGGGGCCAGTCTGGGTGGCGTTGAGAGCCTCGTCGAGGTGCCGTCGTTGATGATTCCCGACGAGATCAGTCACGGATCGGCCACCGCGGACGTTCCCGAGAATTTGGTCCGAATGTCGGTCGGCATCGAAGACGTCGACGACCTCTGCGAGGACCTCCAGTCGGCGCTGCCGTAGGCCGTGTTTCCGTTTCCAAACGAAAGAGTGTAGATTATTCGAGCGGCTCGATGACGTCTCCTGAGCGAATCGTTCCATCTTCGAGAATGTCAGCCCGGAGCCCTCCTCGGTGAGTGAGTGCCTGCAATACGCCGTCCTGAGTGATGCGCTGAAGGTGGTTACACGGTTCACACAGTCGATCCCCTCGACAGATGGCATCACCGACTCGGAATCGTTGTCCAACGAGATGATTGAGTGCGACATCACGGGTTTCGATGTTTCGCCGGTGTTCTCCCGGTGCGAGTTCGATTCCCGCTTCCCGTTCGATCGCTGTAACAGCCTCCTGCTCGATCAACGTGAGGTCGTACCCATCGTGGCGTTCCTCATCTGCCTCCCATTCGACGAAGGTTCCCGTTTCGATCTCGCTAAAATAGCGATCTCCTCGAAGCCCCTTCCCGGCGACCGCTTCAACATCGGTCTGTTCTTCCATCTCCGCTTCGGCTTCAGGTGCGATAACAATCCGTTCGACAGTGCCATTTCCGGTCATGCGTGCTATGCTGTTTGACAGAAGTATAAACGCCCGGGTGTAGGTATTGTTGGCCAGGTGACTCAGCGATATGTTCGCCTACAGAGTGAGCGCGTGTTCCACCCGAAACACTGGTGGTGAGTGAGACAGCGGGCGAGTTTTCGACGAGGCTCGAGCGGGTTCGAACCCGCCACTCGCGACATATTTCTGCCGCTCACGACTTGTTCGCGGCAGAAATATGGGCTCGGGCGGGTTCGAACCAACGGTAAGGAACCTGACACTACGTGTCAGAACCCTACCTAACCTCGCAGACCTCCGGTCTGCTCGCCACCGACCTCGGCCCGCAACTGGCGATTCGGGTAAAACCTATGACTGGAAACCCCGGCCCAAGTCAGTTGCAGAGCATGTACTTAGATTCCCGCACCGGCGAAATACGAGACACGACCCTACAATCCCATGAATACAGATTAAACCACTTTGTGAGGTGGTGCGACCAGAACGATATCAACGACCTCGCAGACCTCACACCTCTCGAGATTGAGCAATTCAAGAACTGGCGACGCAAAGACGGCGACCTCTCGAAAAGTGCCCTGAAAGGGCAAATGGACACATTCCGAGTGTTCATCCGATACCTCGGACGGATCGGTGTCGTCGATCCCGAACTCGAAGAAAGCGTTCCATCCATATCGATGACCCGGCAGGACGAAGTGAATAACCGCAAACTCGACGATAACCACGCACACGCCATCCTCGAAACACTTGACCGTTATCACTACTCCAGCACCCGGCACGTTTGGTTCCTCTTAGCGTGGCGGACAAGCGCCCGTGTAGGCGCATTACGCGCACTCGACGTGGATGATTACTCCAGTAATGACAAATATCTACATTTCAGAGAGCGGGACGGCACGCAGTTGAAAAACGGGCCGAGTGGAGAACGACCCGTCGCACTCAGTGACGAAACGTGCGCAATTGTGGATGATTACCTCGAGCACCATAGGACACAAACCACCGATAATCACGGACGAGAACCCCTATTCTCATCCAAGCACGGCAGAGTTCACAGGAATACCATGCGCAAATGGTGCTACCAACTCACATGCCCCTCATTCCGGGGTGACGAATGCGAGACCCCTGAGTGCAACAGCCAATCCGACGTGAAAACGGCATACAAATGCGAGGATAGTGTCTCACCCCACGCCATACGGCGTGGATCGATTACACACTTCTTGAGGCGAGATGTGCCGAAGAAAATGATCTCCGACCGGGCCGACGTGAGCGAAGACGTGCTTGACAAGCACTATGATCGACGGACAGCAGAAGAGAAAATGGAGCAGCGAAGAGACTACCTCAACAATATATAGGGTATACTTCCCCCCACTCGCAATTACTCGCATCGATCACACGACAAGTTGTGTTTAGTCTCGTGAAGGGGAAACTCCTCTTGGCCATGCCGAGTATCGCCAATAAAGACTCGAGTCCCACAGCGGTCGCACTCGTATTTTTGATTCACTACCCGCGTTAACCGCTGTCAGTCATGATCTCAAAAATGATCCAGTTTAACCCGTGCTCAGTGTCGCTATTCAATACAGCACTTCATTGGTGAACGTTCTATTCTTGTAGATTTTCAAGAGATTTTCGTACAGGCGATTAAATGGCAGAATAATGATGGTGTGGTATGATTCTAAGTCCAAAATCAGCAGGTCCACGCTACAGACATTTTTCTCCGTATTATCCTACTGTATGGAGACTATACGCATTATTTCCCAAATTTGTAAACTGTATCTGGATTATAGAAGACGTATGTCCTATTATCGCGAAATAGATTTAACTGTCGATCCCATATTCTGATCCGGAATGGTAGAGACGACACCGATTGAGAGAGTTGAAGTGTTCCGCAAAGACCGGATCTGGACTGCAGTTCCGATCTGTCAGGCGTCTGTATGCAACGACACAGCAGATTGCGCGCTCTCGAGTCCGGACGGCCATCCAGATGACAAATGGAGACTGTGTGAACATCACTTCGAGGAGACGAATGGACATGATCCATATAGTCTCAAAAACAAAGGTTGGTACCTGAGTAAACTGTACTTCCTTTGCGACCACTGTGGCCGCCAATTTTCCCATAACATACTGGAGGAGCATTACTGTCCTCCAGATGAGAAGGTGCAGAGGAACTGTTCGATGGATAGCCAACCGCGGTGATGCGGTCGAAACCTAAAGTGATCACAATGAGCCGTAACAACAATTCAACGGGCAGCAAGGTACAGAACAACAACTCCGAGGAAAAGTCTACAGATGGGATTGGTAATGATAGTAACCCCAAGGACAAAGCAGACAGTGACGATGGAACTGACCGCTACGAACTAAATGGGTTCAATATTCCAACGAACTTGGGTGACGCATACCTCGCGCAGGACCTTTCCCGTGACATGACCGAGGGTCGACGGTCGGGAGTGGCGTTTGTGTTCAGGCGCGACGCAGTGGATGGCACTGTTGATGAGGTGGAGGGGTACGACAAAGAGATTTGGTTCGAAATTAACCCCAATTCATCGGAACCCTATCGAGTCACCTCCGAAGCTCGATACTACAAGGCAGGAAGTGTTACAACAACTCAGCTCAACTCCAAAGACTACCAAGAGGCGGGATGGGCCATGCGCCGACTCGTCAAGGAGTGTGGCGGCGAAGTCGAGGGGAAAACGTTTCGCCAGACTGGGGGCGGTCGGTAGCTATGGATCTGCTCCTTACAGCAGATGAGGAGCAGCATCTCGGAATCACGTGCGAGTGTGGGAACTCGGAGTCACACCCG
Organism: Natronorubrum halobium; assembly: GCF_051351675.1. Lineage (NCBI taxonomy): Archaea > Methanobacteriati > Methanobacteriota > Halobacteria > Halobacteriales > Natrialbaceae > Natronorubrum > Natronorubrum halobium. Next base: position 1,434,428 of record NZ_CP195595.1, on the reverse strand, counting down.
GAGGGAATCGTGGTAGAAGACGGTAACACGTTGTAGACCTGTCTTGCGATTCTATAGTGAACTGAGCGAGACTAGAATACGGTCGTTGGACGATCAGACGGTCAGTTTCTGTTCCAACTCCTCTATGGAGGGTTGTATCAACAATCTCCTCCAGAAAAGCGTGTATACATTTACTCGCAATCACACACCAATTGTTCGCATTGATCACACGATAGGTTGTGCCCCGTCTCATGAAGCAAAAACTCCTCTTGGCCGTGTCGAGTGTCGCCAACATAGACTCGCTCCCTGCAACGGTTGCACTCGTACTCTCGGTCCCCAACTTGTGTATAATATCGATATAGGATTTCCTGCTTTCGTTGTCCCTTCATTTCATTCCCAGACATGGAATAAAATAGTGCATGGAAGAATAATGGCGTAAGGGAGGATCAGCAGCAGGGAGCAGCAACTGAGAAACTACGGGCCAGTCCGCTCGATCAATTCCGATATCGAATTCTCCATCCCACACATAGAATATCATCGGCCCACGGTTCGTCCTGTGCGAACTTGAGGAGATAGTTGAGCGTGTCTCGACACTCAGTGAAGAGGAGGAGTTTCTCGTCCGGCTGTTCTTCAAGGAGTTCCGTGATCAGGGCTTCCACTGTCATATATGAGGTTTTGGAATGGTAGCTTGTGATCTGACGGACATATTGTGACACCTTCTCTAAGAGGTGGTGATTTTGTTTGACTCACATTTCATTGTCGATACATACATTCCCGAGACGCTCGTCGAAATAATTACTGAGTCGAGCTTTCGATCCAAATTGTGAGAGAAGAACGACAGGAGTTGAACCAGAGAGTTGAAGGTACACTTTTTAATGTGGGACATAGATTCCATGTCAAATGAGTCACTCTACGGAGGGCACTTACACACGCGAAATGGCCCGGAAGAATCTCGACGTCCTCCGAGCCGTTTCCGACAAAGTCGTCGAGGCAATCGAATCGGCGGCCGACGAAAATGTTCTCCAATTTTTAATTCAAGAACAGCAACTGGACATCCATCACGAGGGCAAACAGGGGATCGGCCCAATCCGCCGAGCGGTTCTCGAATCACCCGAGGCTTCGCAAGTGCTTAAGCGAGAGGTCATAACGCGTGGCGACGACACTCCGGACAATATTCTCGTACCAGATGAGGTCGAACGAAATGCACGAACGGCTCTGCGAACTGGCAAGCCTGTCGTCCTCTACGGGCCGACGGGAACTGGCAAAACCACGTTTGCGAAGCAATTGGCACTCGATCACTGCGTGGGGTATTCGCTACACACGGCCACGCCATCGTGGACGGCGAAAGACATTATCGGCGGAATCGGGCCGCAACTCACCGGATCGACCGGCATGCGCTCGCTGAACTACCACACGGAACTCGGGGCTGTAGCAGAGGGGGTGAAGCGAGCGCGCGATTTCGACATCACCTATTCGGTCATCTTGGACGAGATCACCCGCGCAGACATCTCGCAGATCTTCGGCCCGCTCTACACCGCCATCGAGAACCGGAATCAGACGCTCATCGAGACCGACAACGGCGAGCCGATCGAACTCGACGAGGATCTGTCCATCATCTGTACGATGAACATGTCCGATCGGACGGTCAACGAACTCGACAACGCCATCACGCGTCGATTCGCGATGATCGAACTCGACGAGTACGAGGACGATGATCGCCGCTCTCTGTTTACCGGATGGATCGACGACGAACTCGGCGACATCCCTCTCGTGGATAGTGACGACCTGCTCGAGCTATTCGAGGCTGACTACGACGGTATCAACAACGGTAGCGAACAAACCACTCGCGGCCCAATCATGCGATTCGGGCCGATGCACTATCGTGACGTCACCGTGTTCCTCCGCGAGGCGCTCCAAGACGACGATCTCTACATGGAACATCCCGAAGAAGCCGTGGGACAGGCGTTCCGAACGTTCATTGTACCGCGATTGCTGAACTCTGCCGCGTTCCCACAGATCGAGCAGATCGAGGAGCACTACCGGGCACTCGACAAACGATTCGACATGTTCGATCTCTCTCCGGCTGCTGAATTGGCCGGCCGCGAACTCGAGGCCGAACAGCGCCAGATGGGATCGTACGACAGATGAGTTCCTCAGATACCATCGAATCGTACACATACGAACCCGGGGAGTTTCGCGTTCCCGAGCGGGGCGAAATCCGCATCGAGGGATGCCCTCCGTCGATCGATACACAGCTCGAGCGGGCGTCGTTCGATCGTGAATCGGCGAACGTCTTCACGAAGTCACAACCCGTAATCGACGATCGTGACACAGAATATCAAGTCGTCACGGTGCGCGTCGACGGGCCGGTTCTGCGCGTGACTGCTCGTGACAACATAGGGATCATCAGTCTCACACCGCGGTCGAACCTTCGAATTGAGCCGAAGATCGAGTGGGAGCACATCTTCGACATGCTGCTCGCGGTTCACAGCCGCAAACGTTCCGTGGAGTACCGCGGCGTCCCTCTCTCGGAGTTTCGCAGCAAAGACGTCGATCTCGAGGACGTTTTTCTCATTCTCGCGATTAACTATTTGAACGGACTGGAAGACATCCACCGCAACGGCTTCCTTCGTCGTCTTGAGACGCGTCGTGCCGATCTCGAACAGCCCCGGGGCGTCATCGACGTTGAGCAGTCGCTGGTTAATCAGGCCGAAGGGCGCGCCCAGCAACACTGCATCCTCAAAGAGGTCAACTACGACAACCCAGCTAACTCGTTGCTCCACTACGCGGGCGTCCACCTGCTCCGCCTCTTCCGCAACTACGAGAGCAAATACGATCACCAAGCCTTCTATCGCGTGTTCTCACGCGTCCATCAGCAGGTTCGTCACTTGGAAGAGCTCGAGGTCACGAGCGGGCGCCGGCGCATTCCAGAGTACCGACGCTTTTCTCTCGATGATCTCCCGAAGCAACGCCACTACTACCAACAGGCGACCGACGTCGCCAAAGCGGTCGTTTCCGCCTCGCTTGGCACCCCGACGATGGAGAGTGAGCGAGAGCTGATCGTCGACTACGTGATGAACATGGAGTCGCTGTTCGAGCAGTACTCGCAGGTGGCCATCGAGGACGAACTCGAGAGCGTGATGGAGTACGACCAGCTCGGACGGACTGAGAACGTTTCGGCCGTGCGGTCGCCGACCGTCCAACCGTTCGCCGACGAGGGACAAACGTACCATCAACCCGATCACGCCGTCGAGGAGGGGGATGACACGCTCGCGGTTTTGGATTCGAAATACTACGCCGAGGACAAGGATCCGGTCAAGAGCGGCAACTCGCGGTCGCGGCTCTTCAGCTACGCGTACCTGCTCAACACCGATCGGATGGGATTCCTGTGTCCGCTCAACGAACCTCGAACGCGAACGGTTTCGCAAACGAATGCGGAGCTAGAAGTCATCTCGCCGACGACTGAGGACTTCGAACTGGAAGCGTATCACGAGGCAATTCGAAACTACTTACACGATGTTCTCGAGCGTCGATATCCAGAACTAGAGGCCTTCCGGGCCGTCATGGAACATCGCCTCTGCCTTGACCAGTACGACGCGTCAGATCTCGATCGCGTGACCGACACAGACGGCCCCTTCGATTTCAGCAACGTCCACGAATTCTCGCTTCGAGTGGTCAACGCAGCGGCTGACTCGCTTTCATCGCGAGTGCGCTCCAGATCCGATCTCGAACAGAGTGGACAGTGGACGCGTCGTCAAATCAAAACTCAATGTCAGCAGCGATCGGCGGAGAACACGACTTGCGTACCTGTATTCCGTCGCGAGCAGAATGAAGAATTGATCGACCTGTACTTCCTTACCAAAGGCGAAGGTGATGACCGAATTGAGGTAGGTGCCGAGTCGGGTTTCCGACTTTTGTGACGTTCTATGACTACGTTTCGGCGATATCACCGTGAAGAGTAAGGCTGTCGGTTAGTCTGTCAAAGAGACGCTCTTCGCGCTCATTACAGAATTCTTCGAAACGGTCATACTGGAATTGCTCTACGTCGTCCCACGGAAGGCAATGTGTTGTGGCCACCTCTTCGGTCGTCATACCGTTATCGCAAACGTCTCTGATCCAGTCGTCCGGATCGTCGTCGCCCTTGGACTGGTTTTCCGGAATGAGTTGGAGATTCCCGAGACGGTGCTGATCCCTTTTGCAGACATCCACCTCAGTCTCTCCCAATCCTCGGTCCAATAGTGCTTGATCATCATTGAGTTTGTTCCGGGGAAAGATGTGATCGACCTGTACTTGGTTCGCCTCGTCTGTTTCTTCGCCAGACGTTCCATTCACGAGAACACCGCTAATTCGATCGTCCGTGTACGATTTCGTGAGCAACAGATGCTTCACCGACCCGCTTCGATAGTCCGTTTCCTCGACCAATGTCTGCAACCGATCCTCGTCTAGTTCTAATTCGATTCCACGTCCTCGGAAGTTTTCGAGGATTTCTAAGATCGGGAACGAATTAGCGTCGATATGATCTTGGGCCTTGCGGAGTACGGTGTCTGATCCGATCGTGAACAGGTTGTTGCAAACGGTGATACAAAGCCAGTAGTCCATTCGATCTCGAATCGGCGACGTTGGATGGACGGATTCAGCTGGTTCCTCGGCGAGATTCTGATAACAGTAGTAGACGATTGGAAGCATTGCACTGTTCGATGTGAGGCACTTCCTCCCGTAACCGAGTTCCTCCGTGACGATTCTGTAAGCTTCGTCCATTGCCTTGTCGAACGCATCGCTGTTCCAGACGTCCTCGAGATCACGGATGTTATCCGGAATGAGGTTCTCTCGTCGAAAACTCGGAGGGTGGCCGGCCAACATCAGGAGCGTTCGGAGAAGGAACCCCTTTCCGAATCCAAAGCCGTACTCTCCGAATCGTTGCTCGAGGTCGTCCACGTACGATTCGATGGCCTCCTTCGGATCCTCGTCCTCGGACTTCCAGTACACGGCCATCTGTGAAAAGGCGATGTCGGAGTTGCTCAACGGCTCTCCACCGTCATTCCGCCTGACGAAAAGATCGAGCGCGACTTCACTGTCCATGTCGGACACGTATTCGATAACGAGGTGTTCGTCCACGAACATCGCCTCATGGAGACGGTTGAGGTTTCGTTTGATCGCTGCCTTCTCGTCAGATGATCGAGCGATTGACGCCTGTAATTCGTCGATCTCCTCAGTGATGGATTCTAATTCCCAGACCCGGGGTACGGGCCACCAATATGCGTCATCTTCAGTCCGATTTTCTCCGGACGTCTGGAACTTGAATCGATAACGATGATCGTCGTCGATCCCGTCTTGCTCTTCCGGATCCGACAGAACGTCAAGGTACAGTTGCCGCTCCGAGTACGAATTGAGTTTGCTTTTCCACTGCTGAGACTTGTGGCGATAGTGTGTTCCGCGAAGACCGATTAAGAAGGACGTGAGTCGCTGCTGACCATCGAGCGCAAACGTGTAATCTCCCGGGGTTGGTTCGTCATCGGAGAGGCGGTCACTTTTGTTCCTCACCCACCGCTCGTCGCGTTCGTGTTTTTTCTCGGTTGGATATGCGGATTCTTCGACGTAGTGCTTGATGAACCGATACGTAGCTTCCGTTTCTGCGGTTTCGCCGTCAACGTGCCAGAACAACAGAGCGCCGATGGGTAGCCCTCGGAGCACAGAATCGAATAAATCCTCTATCTGCGGGTGACTCCAGCAGAACTCCCGTTGCAAGGAAGGAATGTATATCGGCTCTTCCGGCTCGTCCTCGTCTGTGGCAAGGCGAGTCACTAATTCACCAACTGTCGCAGATTTCTGGTCGAACCACACCCGTTCCATAGTCCGATATGTCATACTAGTTTTAAAACTGTGATGGTGCCTGTAGTATTCATTAGAGAGAACAATATGGCGGCCTTTCCCGACCGAGAAGAGGCGGCTCCGTTGAACCTATTTAGAACGGAGTCGTCAGCCAGCCGTGTTCCCTTCGTTTGATCTGCGACCCGAAGACACGGCTCAATCGATATAGCTCATCACCGGACTGTAATTCGAAATCCCGTTGTCGACGCTGAAACGCACCATCGACGGCGAACTGAATGGTCGGGAGCGGCGATCGGCTTTCGAGGCTGTTCGCTCGTCGATCCATCAATCGCGATAGTTCGGTCACTGTATCCTCGTCTTCGAAGAAGTCGTCGAGTCCGACCACGCAGACCTCATCGGGAACTTCGTTTTCGCGTAGCATCTCCATGAACTCCGCTACTGGAACCCGATGGTCGAAGAGATCGTACTCATCGGCGACGACGATGTTGTAGACGCCGGGAAGTTGTCCTGATTCAGGCATCGTTATTCGAAGTTGATTTCGACCGAGATGCTACTCGTCTCGTCGGGCATCCGTTCGAATAGGTCGCGAACGGCGGTGAAGTCCTCCCCGGGCTCGAGGGTCATTTTTGTCATCGTCTCGGTGACGTTTGCGGTGCCCTGCAGCGGGCCGGGGATGCCCATCCTGTTCTCGAGGGTGAACCGCACTTCGCCGTAGGAGACCTCGCCGGTGTCCTCCTCTTGGCGCCACTTCGTCCTGAGTTCGGCGGGGTCATCGCCGTTGAATTGGAATCGCCATCCCTCCTCACCGGGAACTTTGAACTGGTAGCCCGGCGACCAACGCGTCGGATCTTCGGAGCCGTCCAAGCCGATGACGTACGCTGGATCCTCGTCGCGACCGAGGTGCTGCAAGAGGTACGTCTGGACGGCTTCTTCCGACACGGACGCGTCGAACCGTTCAGCGATACTTCCGACGGTGAACTCGTCGCTGACGTCAAGGTCGGCGATATAATCGCGGATCTGTTCGCCGACATCGTCCGAGACGGTCGGCACGATGGTCACGTCCGTCGGATCTCGATCGCCGAGCGAGGACTCGAAACGCCGATCGATGTCGAGAACGTAATCCTCGACGAGGGAATCGTTCACTGCCTCCCGGAACGCCGATTCCGTTTGGCCGTCGGGGAGATACACGCTTTCGTCGCCGCGAATCGTTTCGAGAACTCGGCTGGTGTTGGCCTCCCCAGTGGATTCCAACGCGTTCCGGATGCGGTCACGCACTTCCGGCGTGCCGATCGTTTGTGCGCCGGAGACGTCTCGAATGGTCGCATCTGGTTGGGCTTTGCTGACGATGTCCGTCCCGCTGTAGAGGACGTATTTGTCCTCCCTTGCGAGCCGTCCGACGGCGGTCATCACCGCGTCATGGGAGTCTCCATCAAGCCAGATCTCCCTGTCCTCGAGCAGTTCGAGTTCGAAGTTGCCGACGTCAATCGAGACGTCACCGCTCCCGAACTGTTGGCGGAGTTTTTGTTCAACATCCTCGTCGTCCCATCGCTCGACATTGTCTTCGTGGAGAAGCACGGTGTCAAGGGAAATCCCGCTGAGCGACGACGAAAAGCCGTTGGAACCGTGTGTGATCACAGGCTTGTCCTCGAGCGCGTCGACGGTTGCGTTCAACACGTCGTTGGGACTGCCCGGGATCGGATACGTGGGTTGGCGGAGGAACTGCTCGTAGACGTCTTCGATGCTCGCCTCGCCGCGACGGTCGAACAAGTCCGAGACGATCCCCCAGATGTGGGTCTGAAGGTCGATCCCTTCGGCGGTGATTTCGTCGGCGATGTCGTTCGCGTTGAGCGGTTCGCCGTCTTGGACGAACACGTCGAGATCCATCTCGGCGAGTAAGTCGAACTCGTTCAGGAGATTTTCTCCGTCGAGGACTTCTCCGTAGGCGAGTTCGACGCGGTCGCGGAGCTCGCGCGTCTCGTCTTGTTTCTGCCGTTCGACGGACGAGCGGATTTCGCCGTCGAGCGAGTTGTCCTGCAAGACGCGGTCGGCTCCCTCGATGTATCGCGCCTTCTCGATGAAGCCCGTTCCGGACTCGATGGCCTTGTCGCTGCTCGGCTGGACGAATACCAGCGTGTTCCGCCATTCGCGACCGGGACTCCCGTCCGCGTTCTTGATGACCGTGCTGACCCCCTCTTGGCCCCACTCGTCGGCCTTGACGACCACTTTCGCGTCGCGATTGTCGGGTACCGACTTGAGGTCGTTCTCGACGAAGCCGACAGGGTAGGCGTTGTCCCCGAACACTTGTTCGACGATCTCAGCTATCTGTTCGAGCGCGATTTGCTCGTCGACCTCGTTGGCCTTGTTCTGGATAAGGGCGTTCGGATTCTGTCGGTCTCGAATGGCGTACTTGCCGTTGAGTTTGTGGAGGTACCACGCGACGCCGTAGAGCTGCTCGAGATTGAGGACGATGTCCGAGACGAGCCCACCCGTCTCGTATGCCCCCATCACGATCTCCGCCTTTCCGGCACCCTCGTCTTCGTCGGGCTTGAGACTGTAGAGGAGAATCGTGTTGAGAATCCGCCGGCCGTGAGGGATCGCGTCGGGATCGACGCGGTGCTGGATGTCATCGATGCAGACGTTCGGCCGATCGAAGTTGATGCGCGAGAGTTCGTCCTCGAAGATCACCGCGTCGATGTCCCCGTGAGTGACGAGGTCGGTCTGCTCGATGAGCAGTGGTGCGTCATCGTCGTCGGGATCCGCATTCGGATCCGCAGCCGCGAGCAACACCTTGGAGAAGAGGTAGATCATCCCGCGCGTGTTCTGGTGGCCTTCGTCAGCGTAGTAGCGCGTCTCGAGTGCCTGCAGGAGAACGGGGTGGAACGGATACGACTCGCGCATATCCTCGGCGAGATCGTCGGGGATGTCGGAGTCTGGCACGTGGTCGTTGCCCGTGTACGCGTCCACGTATCCGTCAACGATGTCCGCGACTGCGGCCTCGTCGATATCGTCGATGAGCCGGTGGCGAAGCACCTCTCGCTTGCTCACCTTGTTGTTCATGTTGACCTCGGACGCGTTCTCTCGGTCGAGGATGTTGTGAACCTCCGATCCCTTGCGGAGAACGGAAACGATGGCGAAGACATCGGCGTCGTCCTCGTCGGTCGCCTCAAGATACGACTGGAGGAAGCCGCGGTTGGCCTTCTTGCGCTCGCCCGAGAGCGTGTCAAACCAGTCCTCGAGTTCGTCGATCAGGAACGCGACGGTCTTGTCGCCGACCGCGTCGAGGACGGTCTGTCGGTCGGGGTAGCCTCCGCTCTCGAACGAACCGGGATCGTAGTCGAGCGCGTCGAAGAAGGGTTCCCAGAGGTAGTCGGGCTGGTAGTCCTGTAGTGAGACGGTGATCGCCTCCGTGTCGTCTTCGTCGGGTAACGTGTCGGCGAATTCATCGACGTGCTGGTCGCCGAACGCGCCCGCGGCCCCGGGCGAGGAAAAGCAGTGGTACATCGCCACCATCTGGTGAGACTTACCGCTGCCGTATGGCCCGTAAAGGATGTGCGTCCCGTAGTTGGCGTCACCCTCAAGGGAGTCTCGAAGGTCGACGAACGCTTCGCGCAGCCCTTGTGTCATCAGCGTTCGATCGAAGAAGGTGGACGCGTCGGCCTCGAACTCACCCTCATCGTCGACGTTGTAGAGTTTGACCTGTCCGTCGATCTGCCCCTCCTCCCTGAGTTCGCGGCTTATAGTGACCGTATCCGCGATAGTTCGTGAGAGAGATTCCGTGCTGGCCATTTGATGTCATAGACACCGTATGTTAACTGCTTAAATACTGTGTCTTGTTGCTTATGCATAGTCCACGTCGGGAAACAGTATAATGGAGCCATTTTTAGCAAAGAGATTATTATAGGAGAGAGATAGGTTCAATCTATGCTCCTCCACTTCGTCGAAGATGACGAATACGCCTTCTATTTTCCAGATGCCTCAGATTTTGATAGACACTGGCGGGAAGCACAAACGGATCCAGACGAGAACTACCATATCAAGGCAACTCTCCGCTCTATATTCGATTGGGTTGAGGTTGCAGAGGCGTTTGGAGAATCTCCTGAAGCCAAGATTTGGGGGTTGATAGAAGATTCTACTGCCGAAAGTCGGGCATTAGTTGCAGCTGGGGCAGTTGTCGAGTGGGAAGAACAGAGTGGTAGAGAAGCATATGATAATGCTCGGGCTGCAATCTCATTGCTCGATCAGGAGTACGAAAATGCCCTCGGAAGAGGATGGTACTCGGTAGCTCTGTTTTGTCTTCAGAAGATGGTCGAACTTGAAAATCAGGTTAATTTTGCAGGTTCGATAGAAGTAGAAAGGACCGTCGAGTTGATCGAGGCAATCACCGATACGTCTGATGTACACCTCGGCAACCTCTCTGAGTCGCTGCAATTGCTTGTTGACAACGAACCAATCCTCGATCCACAGGGAGAAGCTGAAAAACGAGCGTTCGTTCTTTGTATTAGACAAGCGAACCGTCTTCGCGTCAAGAATCAACTCTTCCAAGAGAGGAGTCTTCTTTCGACTACGATCGAGCTAGCAGAGATACTGAATCTCCCCACCGATGATCTGGAGGAGCGATACGTTGATACCTATCGTCTAAATGCTGATTTACAATCGGATCAGAGCGCCTCTCTCGAAGCTCAGGAACTTGTTCGAGCGTTAGAAGATCAGACTGTACTTGATCGCTTGTCCGACGATGACAAAGAAGAGTGGAAATCGCGACTACGCTCTGCAGTCCAATCGGCAGCACATGAACTGAAGCGGGAGGGTGCAGTCATAGACTCACCACATCAACGGTACCTCCATCAGGCGAGTGTGGAGAAATTCGTTCGGCAGTTCGAGCACATCAAATATGTGTACAATGCTGATGCTGCATTGTTCTGGCTCCTGACTCACGATGAGCTCATCCCGAGTTACGCTGAGGATGAAGAATCCTTCGGAATCCACGATATACTTACCCAAACGATATATTCCCTCCAAGGACACCTCATCGAATTCGATCCTGAAGAGGCAGATCTCTCAGCGCGATATTCGATCGAGGCTCGGATTGCAATATCTACCGTGGTTAGCGTGATTAGCTCACTCATCTCGACTGGCAGCTTGACTGAGGCAGAAATCTATGCCTTTCTCAATAAGGTGCCAGATCTGGACTCGAAGAACGTATGGTATCTCACGCGATTCATCTCCAACGTCTTTGATGGTAACGACGTCGAAGCGATTCACCTCGGTGCCACTCGAGTAGAGCCGGTCTTGTACAATCTACTGCGTAAAGAAGGAGAAGATGTAGACGCACTCATGGATGACGGAACTGGAACACGAACACTTGGAAGTCTGGTTCCGAGCCTCGGTCAATACGTGAGTGAGGATTTTCAGGAGTATATTCGATATACATACAATGAGCCTGTCGGACAGATGTTCAGTGGGAATATCCGAAATCGCGTCGCTCACGGATTGCTACTCCCAAGAGAAAGCAACAGATTATATTCGTTGCTCATCCTGACTGATCTCCTCCGGATTATAACTCGAATGAATATCACAGCACATCACGCTAGATTCGGAATTCCTGATACGATTCTCATACCGACCTCCGATTTGAGTCCGTTCTTTCCTTTCGTGGTACGGTCATATAGTGGATCAGAGCTTCCTAAGCAGGATCGTTTCTTGGATTATCTCGATGGTCAATCCCGAACCGTTGAAGAGATTTCTGAGTGCTTCGACATCCCGTATAGCTTGGCATTAGTACGCATTCGTCTCTCAGAAGCTACTGGCGAGATTTTGTTCGATGAAGGATCTGGAGTAATAGAGAAGGACTGAATCTCTAGACTTACGACCTTGTCCAAGTGTTTTTAATTGCTCACAAACTGTCTATCGCAGTACGTTGCGTGACCTGCGGACGAACACCGACATCGACAACATCTTCCTGCTCAAGACCGACGTTCTTCAAGAACTGCTCCGGATGCGACTGGGGAAACCGTACTTGTACCCTTGACGACGTAGAGTAGGTGTTCGGGAACCGACCCGGGGAGATTCAATCTGAGGGGTTAGAGAACATAGTCCCTAAGTAGCGGCAGCACGATAGTAGGTTCTCTGTTTCGTAGTCAGTTGATTCTCCGGCCTCAAGCGGAAACCTATACAACCCTCCCAAAGACACGTTGCAGTAATCAATGTCTCAACAGAGTAGGCAGTCTGAGAACGGGGAGCGGAACACGCTGCCCATCGAGCGGGGGTTCCCGATCGAACAAGTGAATGAAATCGCCGAAAAGGAGGGGAGAGCCAAACAGTGGTATCGTCCCATCTACACGATGCACAAATGGTGGGCACGTCGTTTGGGCTGTGTGTTCCGGACTATCTCACTTTACTCGCTAGTTGACGATCCTGACAAAGTGGAGGTCTTCGATCCCGGCCAGAACACTTCTCTCTCCGATTATACGACGGACAAGGATCGAGTACAGGAATTGATCGATAACGTCGATCTGAACGATCCCGAATCTCTGTGGGAACTCTTTCCGAAGGATGTTCGCATCAAGGACAAGAAGGTGCTTGACCCGTTTATGGGTGGAGGTACGTCTTTAGTTGAAGCCTCTCGTTTCGATGCAGAAGTCGTAGGGAGCGATCTGAATCCAGTTGCGTGGTTCGTGTCGAAGAAGCAGCTCGAAGCGGGCACGATCGACGTCGATCAACTCGAAAGCGCCTACGAGACAGTAAAACATGATGTGAGCGAGACGCTCACTGATTACTACAAAACGGAGTGTCCTCACGGCGACCACCACGCGGATGTGGTGTACAACTTCTGGGTGAAGGAACTTGACTGCGTCTCTTGTGGGCATACGGTTCCGCTGTTCAAAGACTACCGGATAGGGAAGGAACGTTACGCCGACGACAGTGGCTATAACGTTCTCTGCCCCGACTGCGAGTCCGTCGTTGTCGTTGAGGACTGGCGGAGCGAGTGTACCTGCTCACAGTGCGACCATAGTTTCGTCCCCGAGAACGGAACTGCGGGTAGAGGGGAGTACAGTTGCACCGAGTGTGGACAGCAGTACCCGATCATCGACGCCATAGACGAACAGGATGGGTTCGACACCAAGCACTACGCCGTCGAATACTACTGCGCCCACTGCGACGATGCCGGAAAGGATCGAGGCGAGTACCGCGGATACAAGCAGGCAGAACCGTTCGATCAGGAACTGTTCGAAGAGGCCAAAAGCAAATGGGAGAACAGCACCGAACTCTCCGAATACGTTCCGAGCGAATCCATCCCTCTCGGGATAAAGACTGATAGCTCGAAGTTCGAGGGGAGCATCGGAGGCGGATTCAACGTCATCAGGCACGGCTATTCTGACTGGACAGACATGTACAACGAGCGCCAGCTCTTCGGCCTCTCTACGCTCCTTCGGTCTATCGATCAGATCGAAGACTCCGAGATGAAGGAGTACCTGCTCTTGGCGTTCTCGGAGGCGCTCAACTACAACTCGATGATGATCGTCTACAACCCGGGGTACAACAAGGCAGCAAATATCTTCAAAACGAACGCCTTCGACCCACCGCTTAAACCGATCGAGAACAACATCTGGGGTACCGAGTACGGCACAGGGACGTTCTCGAAGATGTGGGATATGGTCAAGAGAGGAGTGGAGTACGCACAGAACCCCACAGAGCGATATATCGAGAACGGAGACGTGGAGGAAACAGACGTGTTCTCCAAGCCGATCGGAGAGAACTCCTCCGTTTATTGCCGTGACATCCGGGACATAGAGGAGGAGGACGAGTATGACGCAGTCATAACCGATCCTCCGTACTACGACAACGTGATCTATTCTGAACTCTCCAACTTCTACTACGTCTGGCAGAAGATTCTCTTGAAGGAAGAGTACGATGTTTTCCAACACGAGAGTACACCGAGAGCAGAGAGCATCGTCGCCAACCCTGCAGAGGGGAAAGGTGTCGAGGAGTTTGAGGCGGAGATGGAGGAAGCGTTCGAGAGGATTCACAGCGTGCTCAAAGACGACGGTGTTCTCGCCTTCACGTACCACCACAGCGACTCGGAGTCATGGGGTGAACTGCTGACGGCGCTATGTGACAACGGGTTCGAAGTCACCGCCTCCTACCCGATTTCGGCGGACATCAACAAGTCGAACTGGCGACTGACAGACGGCAGCGCTGTCGACTTCGACATCATCATCGTCGCCCGCCCCGCCCAAGACCGCCAGCCTATCTCGTGGAACAGCCTCCGCCGTAACATCTACCGAACTGCCCAGAAGACCCGACAGCGCCTCGAAGAAAATCGCGACCTCTCCCGCGGTGACATCGGCGTCGTCGAGATGGGGCGGTGTTTCCACGAGTACTCGAAACACCACGGCAAGGTCGAGCGGGCTGGCGAAACGATGACCGCCAAGGAGGTTGTCGACGAGATCTACGGCGTCATCCAACATGGCAGCGATATTGGCGAGATCGATGTGTTCCTCGACCTACTAGAAAGCCCGGACGCGTCCTACGACGACCTCAACAAGTTAACTCGTGGGACGAACGCCACGCCCGAACGTATGGGTGATATGCGTCTCTACCAGATGGACGACGGCTTCAAACTCGGTACGTGGGATGACGAGAAGCGTATTGCCTACATCCAGTCACGCGTCGAGAGCGACGAGGAACTAACCGACCTTGACAAAGCGCAGTTCCTCCGCTACCGGTGGGAGCACGGCAAGTCCGTCTCCGAGTACCTCGGCAAGTGGGAGATTACTGACGACTTGCGTGAGCTGTGTGAGGGGCTGGCCGATGCGACCGGTGACGATACGTACCGTAACATCCTCGAGTCGCGCTTGAGCGACTTCGACACCTAATCGCTGTCTCGACAGGTTATTCGACCGGGAACTTTTCGCCTATTCTCCGAAAGGATGAGTTATAGATACGATATTTGCGTTCTCTGGAGCCCTCTAACCTGAATTCCGACGGTTGTTCAGTCATCTACCATTGGAGCGTGAGCGGACGACGACACCCCAGAATGTTCAGAACAAATAGGTTATTTCAGGCTGGGCAGGGTGGGCATGACCAAGGATGAGCCAGCAGCACACTGAGGAAGCAGTTTTCGAGATACTCAGGCAGTCATGCCAGACGGAAAATAGAGTTTCTGAAGTTCAACAATATGATCAACTCATCCAACCCCTCCTACGTGCCTTGGCATTCGAGGTAGAACATGAAACACAGATCTCTGAGGAACCAAACCTATGGGCGGATTTTGTCATCACTAACCTGCCGATACAGGTGATCGGTGAGGCAAAAAGGCCGGAGGGATACGAAGCGGGAAAAGACCAACTCCTCAGCTATTTGGAAGCCATTGATTTTGAGCAGAGCGTCGGAATCATCACGGATGGACTCCACTGGGCCGTGTATTATATCCAGAACTCCGATGGAGAATCGGTATTCACTTCGTTTTCTGACGCGGATCTCACGCCGGTTGTTGAGGAAATTCGAGCGAACGATATTGAGGAACTCAAAGACCTTGATAATCGAAGTGAGATCGATCAATTCGTTTCTGTATTTTCTCAACCACAGTTCAATCGGTTACTGGACGAAATCGATCTGTTTAGCGAGGAGGCAGATATCAGGGAAATCGCCGAGCCGTTCGACGAGGATGCGCTCGAACTTCTCCGGGAGGAAGCGAACGAGAAAATCACGAATCAGATGGAACAGCGCCGCTATTACCAATCAGCTGGGTACCGATTGGGACGGACAGCGGTTGTGGCTATCAGCATCCTCGTTTCCGCAGGTGCGATTATCGTCGAGTTGAGACCAGATCTCGGTGTCGGATCGTTAATCAACTTCCCCATACTTGCAGGCGTATTCCTACTCGTTCTTTCTGCAGCAGTTGGGATCGCAGGGCCGGTATATGTCTCCAGTCGAACGGAAAAAGCACCACAACGTATGTACCGGGAATACTTCGAACTTGCAGTCCCGGACGAACCCACAGAGGGAGTTACTACACGCAAGGACGTTCTGATCGAACTCCTCAGTCAGAGCTGTGAGGTGGGAAAGACGTTCCGAGGATCGATCGACAGGCTACTACAGGTCATGGGAATCGCCGTGATCCTGCAATTCATCGGAATCCTCTTTGTCGTAATCGGGCTGTTTCAACTCTTGTAGACCGTTCCACTATCCTACTCGGAAGTCTGATGAGGCTCTACGCGTTCCCAGAATCGACCAATGTCCGGGCTATTTCTACAAGTGCATTGGTGTCGATGTCTTGCCCGGCACGACACGTGATTCGAACCCCGGGTCGACCACCACGCAGATCGTCTGCTTTCACATCTTCTCTTGCGACACCGACACTCCGAGCGATTTCCTCCGTGTCCACACCCTCGGACGAGACATCATAGATGTCCACGTGAAAGAGTGTCCGCTTCGTTCGAATCGCAATCCGACGCTTTCTCCCTTCTTTGAACGAGAGGTAGTGCTTTTGGCCCCACTCCGGCCCATCTAGTTGATCGATATCCTCGAGGGACTCCGCGACTTCCTCGAGTAGTTCGGCTGTTTCCTCGTTCGAGCGTTCGTTGAGGTGCCAATCGCGTCCGTTGTCTTTCCACGGTTCTTCGGAGGTGTCGGGACTAACGTCCGTTACAGTGTGCTCCGGGACGGGTATCGTTTGTTCGGCGTCGAGATAGAGGCGATCCCCGTCGGCGAGCAACTCGAATTCGACGACCGTCACATCGATTCCTCGGTCGCTGATCCATCGGAGAACGATGTCGAGTCGCTCTCGGATCGATTCGCCGACCAGCAGGATCCGTTGATCCTGATTGAGGGTATAGTCCTCGTTACAGAATTCGTCGAGGACTTCCGTGAACCTCGTTTCCTCGTCGTAGAGCGACCGTCCCCAGTTCGTCGATCTGAATTTCTCGAACTGATCTCGCAGTTTATCGTAGTCCCAATGAGACGAGTACGCTGCGTACTTGAGCCCTTGAAAGTCCACAGTCCCCTGCAATGAACCCCGTTTTAGCTCGATCACGACCACGTTGCCATCTCGATCGATCCCGAGTAAGTCGATCGCGTCTCCGATTCGCTGGACTGCAACTTCCCTCCCGATGATGAGAAACTCTTCGCCGAGAATCGATTTTGGATCGCTGATAATCCACTCACGAAGATCGTCTTCCCGGAAGTCCCTCTCCGACATCGAAACGGACTCGAGAGAGGTGACTTCCTTATCGGAGCCAACCCGAAGCATGGTTTCTGTCTACTGTTGTGATGCTAATAGATTACCGATTATCGATTAGAGACTCAGTTGTACTGATCAAACGGCCCTCAGTCACAGCACGTAGACCCTATGGATCGGAATCAGTGGCAAAGATTTCTGCGACGCGTTTTTCGATGGTGTGCCGATGTAACTCCTCTACGCCGGCTTCGACCATTCGCTCCCGGGTTCGGTGTTTGTCATAGGATTCCTCCTCTTCGTGGCGGTTCGGAAGCTGTCTGTAGACTTCGTGGAGGTCGACGTCAGCAATAGGGATGCTATCGGCTGACTTTTCGGGTCTCGCGTAAACCTGCCATCGGATTCCATCGGTTGCAAAGCCGATAGTCGGCTCGCCGAGATCGCTTTTGAGATAGTTGATGATGTCCTGCTCCGCATACTCGAATTTGTTTGGCGTCTTGATTTCGCCGATTACTGCGCAGTCGAGACCGCAGTTCACGTTCCGAACCTCGAAATCCGGTCTCGATTTGTCCCACTTCGGATATCCGTACGGCTGTGTCCAAACCGTGTAGTCGAAGACGGAAATCGCCGGCCAAATTAGTTGTTCTTCCACGAAACGTTCCGGTTCCTGTCCGATATTCTTTCCTTTCAGGTATTTCTCTTCCCTAACGATGTGTGTTAGATGGGCAGGTACACCGCGAGTAGAGAACTCATCTGCAAAGCGTTCCAGAACACGCAGCAACTGTTCTGCGATCCCCGAGTGATCTTGAATGGTAGTAGACGCGTGGCCGGTATCGGTCATCTCTCAGTTCTTTTGGATGACATTGACAAGAAGTTATCTGAAACGATTATCCGCCTTTCGTGGGCTTCTGGTAGCCTGTTATATCTCATGGAAGGTAGCCTACATCCAGCTACGCTTCGAGAGGAAAGGAACTCACTGACCTCGACAAAGAGCAATTCTCCGCTAACCGCTGAGGGCACAGCAAGTCCGTTTCCGAGTACTTGACAAGTGGGAGACCGTCGACAACCTGTCCGGGCTATGTATGTGAAACTGACCGATGCGATCGGTTACGATACGTATCGGAGCATTCTGCAGCCGTGGTTATTCCGATAGTAGAGCCTCGAGAAAGTCGGTTACGATATAGTCCAGATAGGCTAAATCGACGATAGCATACAGACTAACAGCAATCATCGCTCCGAATAGGAGATAGTATATCTGGAGATCAGTCTTAAACTGCTCCTCAATCGCCTCCCCAGCATCGGCGTTCCGGATTTCTTTCATCGTCTGGTCGTCAATCCTGCCTTCGTACATCGAATAGTATTGCTCCCGTCCGTTATCGATCGATTCGAATTGCTTGTCTAAACTGTAGGCAGTTCGAAGACCTAACCCAAGATAGACGCAGACCGGGATCAATGAAACTGCTAAAGCGTATCTGATTCGTGCGATTTGGCCGAGTTGGGAGATTATACCTACCCACGAAATCACGGCAAAAACGAAGACACGAAAGAGATCTCTGCTGAGATTATTCGAGAGGCTCCGACGAATATCAGACATCTCGCGATGCGTTTCGAATACATACTCACTTACATCCTGTTGCGTTTCGACGAACTCCTCTATGCTGTCCTGAATGTAGAAGTTAAAGTTAGATTTGACACTCTCGCTCACTTCGTTGATTTCCCGGATTGCGCCTATGAGGGTAGTGGAATACAAAGTGACGATGTTTCGAAAAACCGTGATACGATCCGTAGTCCTCGTAGTGTATATCCACTCGAATAGGTCAGACAGTTCACTGGTCGTCTTTTCGTCCACTTCAATTGGATCTTCGTCGGTATTCTCTTCTTGAAGGTTGATCTTCCCGTTTTCCTCTTTGAGGTGTATTGTCGATTCAATTACGCGTCGTCCATTAAAACGCACTCTCCAGCCATCTTCGATACGCCGTGCGATATTAGAGAGGCCGAGAAGGCAGAACATCAGCCGGTAAGCTGTCATCCTCTTACAGAACCAGTCAGAAAATTCGGTGTCATCAGGCACGTTGAAATCCAGATATCCCGGTGGTAGATACTGTTCTTCGAAGTAATCGATAGCACATTCCTTCCGTACTTTTTTGAGTTGTTCATCGAAAAGCGAACGTCGGTCAATAAACGAATCGTAGAGGTTGCTACCTATCTCTCGTGGCGGGAATATTGCTACCTGCGAGCCAACGAGAGGTGTTTCCACATCGCGAATAGCAATTAACCGCTTTTCTTCTCTTGCATATAGATAGTCCTTGATCCCACTCAAACCCCGTTGTTCAACTTCATCTTTCACTCTATTTTCAGTGAAATAATAGGATACTGTGAGATCCTCTTCGACAACTCCCTCTATATGATTTTCAAGGTGTTCCGCAGAGATCGCATATTGAAAGGAACATTCGACGAGGTCAGTCGACAAGAGAGAAGATACAGCAGATTGTAGATCGTCTGTGTTCGAAATACTATTATTTCTGATTTCGTCAATTGCAGTCTGAGCATCTCCGTCAGCAAATAAATCATCGGGGGCTGCATCGGAATCACTTTCCTGCCGGCATATTACCGAGCCCATGCTCTCCCAAATAAGACGATGAGTGAAAGCACCAGATTGGTATTCGATTTCCAAAATAAGATTTCGGCCATGTATTTGACTCCTGAAATCCGTGATATCCGAGAATAATTGGCTGAGGTTTTCACTTGTGACCTCATCCTCAAATCTGATTTCTCTCCCGGCTACTTCTGCATCCCAGCACTCTGTAAGTTGATCAACGCGATTCTCCAAATCAGCAATCATCAGCTGTCAAGGATCTTTGTATCGAGATCGGAACCAGTTATTCGAATCTCAACCTCTTCTTGCCCTTCTTCTTTGTGAACCCTATCTTCAGCTGTCGAAGGGAATTTGACGGAGATTTCTTTATCTACCTCGTACTTTACGGTACTTGGTAGATTTTCGGTATCAATTGCAAGCGTATCAGGGTTATCTACATCCAGCCTGTCTGCAATTTCTTCTTTAGTAACTTCCCGTCCTACAATCTCAGTAGCTACATCAGTGACATCATCAATACCAACTATACCTGCATCTGATTCTTCTCGTAGTTCTCTGAATCGGTTCGTATCTTCACCATCCGCGCTCTGACCGGTATATTCTTTTTTGATTTCGCTAACCACTTCGAAGACGTTCTTAGCCTGTTCCAGTGAACCCTCTTCCACGTTACATTCGAGGAAGTCATGGAAGTAGTCCGACACAGCGCCATCTTGATAGAATTTTACGTCACCGGGAAGCCGGTAACCCTTAGACTTGACAATCGGATAAATCAACCCTTTCTGTAACTCACTCGGTTCAGGAAATATATCTTCTAAATCAAGTTCTTCGAGACCACGGTCATCCGATAGTTGTATTCGTTGTTCTTCAACCAAATCCAACTTTAGGAGTGATACAATCTCGTGTTCTTCGTC
This sequence comes from Natronorubrum halobium, assembly GCF_051351675.1. Classification (NCBI taxonomy): domain Archaea; kingdom Methanobacteriati; phylum Methanobacteriota; class Halobacteria; order Halobacteriales; family Natrialbaceae; genus Natronorubrum; species Natronorubrum halobium. Next base: position 1,413,940 of record NZ_CP195595.1, on the reverse strand, counting down.
GTCAAGAATCGGGTCGCCGCTGACCGTCGCTTGTATTGTAAAAAGGATACCTCGATTTGCTCGCGGATGAATCTGTGAATTCAGTTCTCTTGCCAAATCACGAGACGCGTCCAAGAAGTCAGATTGATTCGAATCATAATTGGTGGTGCAAACCGTTTCCAACCACTCTTGTGGTTCCGTGTCTGGGTTAGCGAAGCGTCCTCGAGTGACATATGAAATGTCCTTTTTGATCACCACTCGCTGAATGTAGCGTTCAAAAAGACTGAGATCCTCTTCTATTTCTCCACTCTCAGATTCTTGCCATTGATCGCTATTATCGAGTTGAGGAGAAACGGGTGAGTATGCTAGAGCGTGAATATCGGTTTCCATATTGGGCAGGGTTCACACCCCGTTACTATACAAGTTTCCCATATGTTCGCGGAAGAGCAAGTTAGATAGATCCAGTTGGTGTCCGACAGCAGTGATGAATCAGCCAACCCAGTTTTCGGTCGGTAGCCTATGAAGGCGTTCTATCTAATGGATCAACTTTCTCATTTGGTAGAGTTCCTATGACATCTCTCAGACCAACCAAAGGAATACAAGTAATTGCAGTATCCACACATCAATAGATGCAATACGACGCCCTCGTGGATGTTGAATTTCGCCACGAGGACGCCGACAAATTGGTCGATCAAACTAACGCGTCCTCACTGGAAGACCATTTCCTCACGGTTCAGGCTAACCGCCTGCAAGCCGGCCAACCGGACTCCGAACTCCGTTCACTCTCCCATCTCGACGAAGAATCGGTCAAGCTCCTCGAGCATCAGGTCACCGCCGCCCATCGAGCCCTATTCGAGATGGACGGCAAGGCGCTGCTCGCCGACGAAGTCGGTCTCGGGAAGACTATTGAGGTCGGGATGATCCTCAAGGAGATGCACTATCGTGATACGAGCGATTCGGTGTTGATCCTCACGCCGGCGCAACTTGCCCAGCAGTGGCAGGCGGAGATGCTCGAGAAGTTCGGTATCGAGTTCGTCTGCAACTACGACGACGAGTTCGAGGGATTCGCCGCACACGATCGCATCATTGCGAGCATCGACACGGCGAAGAGCGATCGGCACCGGAAAACCGTCCTCGCCCGGGATTGGGACGTGCTCGTCCTTGACGAAGCCCACTACGTGAAGAACGAGGATACCGACCGCTACGATCTCCTCGATCGACTCGCCTACGACTACGCGTTCTTCCTCACCGCGACGCCGATCCAGAACGACGTCACCGATCTCTACAACATCATCTCTCTGCTTCGGCCGGGGCTCTTCGGAACGCGTGAAGGGTTCCACAACTACTTCGTCAACAAATCGCAGGAGAAGCTAGTCAACCGGAACGAGCTGCAGAAACGGTTGACCGAAGTGATGATCCGCAACCGTCGCGAAGAGACGGACATCGACTTCACGAAACGTAATGTGACCACACGGACGTTCGAGCAATCGCCCGCGGAACGTGACCTCTACGAGGCGGTCACCGACTACGTCCGAACGGCCTACGGTGAGGATCAGGGCCAGAAGCTCGTTCTCATGACCCTCCAGAAAGAGGTCGTCAGCAGTCCCGCCGCTCTCGAGGGGACGGTCAGAAGGCAACTCGACGATGATGACGGACAGCCGGCCCACGACACGCTCCTCAAGCGCATCCTCGAGTGTATCGAGGCCATCGACACGCCGACCAAGCAAGAACGCGTCCAGCGGATCGTCGGCGAAGCACAGGAGCGCGTCGAGAAAGGGCGGGTCATCGTGTTCACGCAGTTCCGCGCCACGCAGCAGGAACTCTTGGAAACGTTCGCCGACGAGGGGTACGCAACGCACGCGTTCCACGGCGGACACTCGAGCGACGAGAAGGAGGAGGTAGTCGAACAGTTCGAGGAGGAAGGCGGCGTCCTCGTCTCGACGGACGCGATGAACGAGGGGCGCAACCTCCAGTTCTGCAACGTGATGGTCAATTTCGACTTGCCGTGGAACCCGATGAAGGTCGAGCAGCGAATTGGGCGGATCCATCGCATCGGGCAAGACCGCGAAGTGTACGTGTTCAACATCGCCCTCGAAGATACCATCGAGGAGTACGTGCTGGATCGGCTGTACCACAAGATCGACCTCTTCAACCAGTCGGTCGGCGAGTTGAGCGAGATCCTGACTCGACTCGAAGAGACCGGTCGCAACTTCGAGGACGAAGTCTTCGAGCGTCTCGTGGACGCGGATTCGGAAATCGAACTAGAGAACAACTTCGATGAGATGGCGGTCGATCTGCAGGAGCAGCGCGATCTCGCCGACAAGATTGAGGACTTCAACAGCGGCGTATTCGAGGGATTCGACTTGGGGGCCAGCGATGACTGACGCTGCGATGCCTGTGACCGAACAGGCAGTCAAGCGGTTCGTCGAAGAGTATCTCGTCTCCCTCGGTGCCGAGATCCGAAAGGAAGGGAACCGATGGAGGGTATCGCTTCCCGACGACGCCGAAACTACCTTCGAACTGGACGACGCGATGCTGGAAGTCGCTCCGGATCCGGGCGAGGTCGACCGAGACGCGTTCGCCATCGCTCCGGAGAGCGAATTCGTTGAGCGGTTGATCGACGAGGCTGCAGAACGGATGCCGGTCGGTTCGATGATGCTCACGGGCGATGACCTCGAGGTACAATTACCGCCGTGGATAACGGAGGGGCCAGCCGAGGTTTCGGAACACGCGTTCACGCCTTACTACGATCGATGGGCCCTGTGTGCGCTCGTCCACGTCGGGATCGAAACGGTGAGCGAGTATCAGACGGAAGAACTGCTCTCGGTGGCCGTTGACCTAAACAGCAACGACGAGCGTCCGCGACTCGCCGAAACCTACCTCGAACTGTCCGAGGCGCCGCTCGATCGCACCCTCGAAAAGGGTCGGTCACTCGACGAAGCCGACCTTTCGGAATCGCTCGAAGCCGCGATGTCGATAGCCGAGCGAGAAGTCAGTTCGACCGTACGAGAGGTACAGGAGCGAGCGACGCGTGCCGCCGAAGTCGAACTCGATGAGTACCGACAATTCGTTCGTCAACGCCGCGAGGAGCTGGACGATGAAATCCGGCGGTTAACTCGGCGAATCGATGACGCGAACGATACGATCGACGATGCAACCGACCAACAGGAGCGGGTCGAAGCCCTGCGAAAGCGAAAGGAACTGCGCGCCGAGCGCGACGACCTCCGCTCAGAAAAGGAGAAAATGGCGGCCGTGATCCGAGACGGGTTTCCAGAGAAGCGCTGCGAAATTCGAGACCGGCACTCCCTCACCGTTCGCCTCCAACCCGTCGCCGTCACGACCGTCACGTACGAGCGCGGAGATCTCGACGTTTCCCTCCGAGTGGACGACGCGTCGGCTTCCAGATCCTACCCCTACGCGGTCGGCATCGGGATAATGGAGAATCCGGCCTGCGAGCAATGTGGACGAGAGCTGAGCGGCGAGAATATGGCCACAATATCCGGTGGATCGCTCGTCGGAACGACCTGCTGTGAGAGATAGAACGCCGTTATCGGCCGACGCGGTAAAGGAGCAGGTCGGCGTGTGAGGAGAGGATGTCGCCAACCAGCGCATCAACGGCTGTCGCATCATTTGAGATGCCAAACGCCGCAACGCTCGCAGGATCCCGGTAGCCGATGTCCTCGAGCGTTGTGCGAACCCCGGACTGAAGCTCGGCGTTCCCCACGTCGATGGTTGGAACGCCAGCATTCCGGAGAGTATCGAGGGCTGCAGGCGTCCGCGACACGACGATGCCACCTCGACTCAAGAAGGCGAGTTCCTCGATGAGTGCGGTGCTCAACCGTTCGTTTCGATGGTCTTCCTCGAGAGCCGTCTCTAAGTCCACTCCTGCGGAAGACGCGTCTTCCGCTTCGAAGGCCTTGATATCGTTCTGATCGAGCAACTCGAGGATATCTTCGCGGTACGCTCTGTTAGCCTGTCCTCGATAGAAGTTCCACACATCGGTTTTCTGCACGTCGAACTGCTCACGACGATCGATCAGTTGACGAAAGGAGGAGGGAACGTAGAGGTTGCCGACGCGTGGGGTTGTCGGTGAGAAGTCGAGCGTCGCCTGCGTTTGCGCCTCTAACACGGTGGAAGTTTCGAGCCGATCGAGCGAGGTACCTGAAGCCAACAAGGATGGATCGAGCATTACGTCGATCGGTGGCTGAAGTTTTTCGTCGAGTTCCGTTTGAAGTGAGCTGAAGCCGCTGCTCATTGCGTCCGGCTACGCATCGGGTGTTGTTAAACCAACTAGGTGTCGGCTGGCGAGAGATCAGACACATCACCGATTATGGCGATTCAGGACTTCTCCCTGTCCGGTTCATTTCGGTCTTCGACCCCCTGAGACAGTGGAGCTTTATCCCGCGCCGGCCGATAATCGAACGGATGCCACGTCTGGCAGATGAGACGTTGGTTGCTGCTCACGAGATCGTACTCGATCGTTGGAAGAGATCGTTGGAAGAAGACGAAATCGGAACAGTACTGGAAACTTCACGAGAGCATCCGTCAGGATCCGATCGACCGGCCCTCCGCCCGTCTACAGCGGAAGAGGAGTTCTACCGGGAGCGCGAATACGCGCAGGCCGAGCGCGAACGGATCAAGTCCTTCATCGAGGAGTACGAGCGTAAGGCCGAGGCTGGCTCCGACATGGATATTCGCGGTCAGCGAGAGCGCCTCGACCAACTCGAACAGCGGATCGAAACGCGCCGCGAAGAACTAAAGCGACAAGAGCGAGTCATCTCGCTGGCACCCGAGGTCGAGAACTACTGTCTCACAATACCGTTATAGCGGGTGGATTAGCGCACTCCCTCATTACAGAGAGCGAATCGACACGCCGTACACATCGTGTATCGACTCGGCATAGATCTCGTCGATGAGCGCGACCAACTTCTCGTTGTCAACTACGAGATCGACGAAGGCCGCCTTCAGCGCCCCAACGTACGCGTCGAAGAACTCTTCGGGCGAGTCAGCATCGATGTCATAGGGTGCAGCGATCATGTTCCGCTTGTTGCCGGTGACTTCAGCAGTTCTCGGGAGCAGATTAGCGATCTCGGACTGTCGCTCGGAGAAACGGTCAGCGAACGCGTCGATGAACTCCTGATCGTTCGCTCCCATGTTTCTGAAGTAGATCTTCAGCGTTCGTTCGCCGACGGCAAGGTCTCGGTTTCGTTCGAGCCGATGGTGGAAGCCGATCCGAACGTCGTTCCGGTTATCAGGGCGAGCGTAAATCGTCCTGTCCAAGTCGTCGGTGTGGCGCCACCATCCATCCTTGAAGATCATCCCCCAGTCGGAACTACTCGTGCGGAACTTCCAGTCGCGGTGCCCGTCCGTAGTGCCCTCGAGTTCAATGGCGGTCAGATCCTCATCGAAGGCAGAATACGAACCGATCCCGTCTCGTTCGATTGCCTCGCCTAACTGAGTACCCCACTCGTCAGTGAAGTCGTCCCAGCGGCTGTCGAACGTGTCGCTCACGTCCCGGATCGCGTCGTAATGCTCGAGGTACAGTGCAATCTTCTCCCGTGCGTTCTCCTGTTGATCAGTCATCCCTGCAATACTCCGGATGTCGTCGTTGAATTCGCGTAACTGTGCAACCGTTCGCTGTGGATACCGGGCTGCGTTCTCGAAGAGGAACGGTTCCAGCACGTCAGCCGAAAACGCCTTCCACGTCCAATTGGAGAAGTCCGGCTCGTTCGCCGGCGGTTGGTCGTGTTGATGAAGGTACAGGTAGTATGTTCTCGATTCGTAGGCGGCCTTCGGTTGGCCACCCACGTGTGTCGCTTCCCGGTAGTAGAATTCCGTCTGGGTATCCTCCGCCGAGAACTTTAATTCGATCATGAGGAACCACTCGTTGGGCACCGCGATGAAGAGGTCAACGATGCCGGAGGACTTCGTTGTGCCGTCCTTTACCTTGTTGACTCTCACCTGATCGTCTACCGCGACATCAGAGAGATCGTGGACATCTTCCTGAAAGCCACACTTGGTAGGAAGGCCGTCGAGAACCGCTCTGAGAAAATCCGATCCCATTCCGTGTGGCTCCTCCGGGTCAAGGAAGTACGCCAACAATCGATTGACGTACACCTCGGCTTTCTTTTGACTGCCCAGTGAATATTCGATCACATCCATCAGCGAACGGGGCGACTCGGGAACATCTGTAATCTGTTCCCACTTCCGTTCGAGCGTTCGTAAGTCCGATTCCAACGGGGCGTTTGTATCCATCCGTCAATTCACAATTGTGACTGACACGGCAGGGAGTAGAAGCTTTCCCAGACCATAGTGGGTATCTCGTCCTCTGAATCGGTCTATGTGCTCATCTTTGCTCGGTGCGTAAGCGACCAAGCTGTATCAACAATCTCCGAAGAGCGAACTCCGTATTTGCATTGCGTCTTTGTCGCTATCGAGTTGCGCTCAATTCTCTAGATTCCTCTATTGCGACTGCATCTAAAACTGCGTTGTGGACCATCCTTTCCGCCATTCTGAAATAGGCGTGTTCGTGATAGAGTGGCTGTAACATCCGATTTCGGCGGTAGTCGGAAATATCAAATAAGATTAATTCGACCTAACAGTGTTGGTAGGTCGCAAAGCGGGGTAGGCGGTAACCGAGCCGCGTTAATATAACGCGTTGGTTAGTATACCCCACTCTAACGGAGGTCGATTAATGGATATTATACAACTAAGCTTGTCTTTGTTCAAGCTTAGATTGTGGTTTTTGAGGCCAATTCACCCCCGACCTAACAGGAATGGCCTTTTGCGGCCTAACAACACTGTCAGGTTGGTGTGAGATGCATTCACATAGGGTGATGGATGAGACCTCCGCGCCTCAATCCTGATGCCTCGATACTTAATATTGTGGCAGGGATTATAAAAACCTTATCCTAGAACGTCTCTTTTTTGCCCGTCTTTTCAAGGCGGTGCGGTGAGTGGCGGGAAGGACCACGCAGTATTAGATGCGGTTGTGGGGGTGGGAACACGCTGGATATCTTTCGCGGTAGCTTTGGAGACGCGGCCCGAGAATCGGTCTCGAGGTAAACTACCCCGTTCGACTCGCTCGCCACAAGAGTGGCTCGCTCCTTGAGGGTGGGGCTTCTGGTCTCACGACTGGGAGTTGTTGACTCAATGGTTTTACTTGTACTTATCATAGTCCGTATTCCCGTCTGACAAAATGATCGCCTAGAACGAGATACTTCGATCACACTTGTCTTTTCATGAGTGTTTTCGCATTCGCATTAAATTTATGTTCAAGAAAATAATTCGAGTAGTATGGAGAAAAGTAAGTGTAGAAAAAGAGATTATAATCGACCACTAGAACAGTACCCTCCATCTGAGTCCGTGTTAGGCAATTTGTGCAAGTATAATGAAATCACACCGCCCATGGATGACGATCTTGAAAGTGGGAATAAGAACCAGCTAATGAAAGATAGGGAAGAAGGTGACAGATAATGCCAACATGCTTCAAATGCGGACAAGAAATGAAGGAGACAAACGGATGTGACGATAATCGAATAATCACTTTTGCAAGTGGGGAAAAGGTAGAACCAACTCTATATGGAAAGGAAGAGAGAGATAAAACGTACCAAGAGATGATTAAATCCTATGAGCAACAAATAAAAAATGGCGGGCGTGGTAATTTGTCTGCCGAACAAGTTCGCACTGAACTAGAGAATTTCAAAGACCAGTGGGAGGAAGAAGAGTTCGAAAACCGTGCTTGCCATGACTGTGGTGTTGAAAAAGGTGAATATCATCACCCGGGATGCGATTGGGAGGAATGCCCTCGCTGTCGAAGACAGTATCTCTCCTGTGACTGTATTACTGAGGAGAAAGACGAAATTTGGTTAGTCTGAGATCAACGAAGGAGTATTCCATGTGGAAACGTCTTCCTCGTCCCCAACTCTAAGCATACTGTCGGGATTTCGATGATCAAATCATATAGGAAGTAAATATAGTGAGTATATATGTTAAGCTATTAATTTTAACTGCTGTTCTGTTGTGGAGGGAGTTATCATGGGGCATGCCACACGGAGGAAAGTCATGGGCATGGCTGCTTGCACAACTATTAGCGGGTTAGCAGGTTGTACGAGTGATCCCGAAGATCCCGCTGACGCGGCCGGCGGGCAAGCAACTAACGGATCTAAGATTGTAGAGCGAGGCGAGTGGGTATCGATTGGCGATCTCGAAATTGCAGTACAAGACGCGAATCTCGATGAGCGGGAGGGAAATATATTCGTTGCTGTACAAGTCGAGATCGTAAACATAGGTAATGTGACCCTCGATATTGACGATAACCTATTCTATCTTGTTGACGGCCAAGAACGTATATATGAGACATCTTCGGACCTTATGCGCCATTACGATGATGGGTTAACACGTGAACAAGTGAATCCAGATCTATCAATAATAGGTGCGCTCTTCTTTATTGTCCCTGAAGATCAAAATGAACGTTATTTAGTCATGCAACATCATGAGGAATCTACGGATGAACACGTTGTTATTGATTTAGGTGAATTAGAACGGGTTTGATGAGCGTTGGCGCAGTTCGTCGAAGAGCGATCAGTAGTGCTCTGGATCAGCGTACTTCGCGAGCCGAAGCTGGAGCGACGCCTCCAATCCCTCTGCTGTCCATCTCATCCACTGGTTCTTGCAACGCTTACTGACCTCGACAAACGATCACTGGCGTTGATACTGTCCGAGTGTGGATCAGTGCGGCTCAAGTTCCGCATGTGTAGGGGTGGTGATCGATGTTCGATACTGGTTTTGCCCGAGAGATTGATTGGGAAAAGATTATTGACAAATTTCCTCGAAATCACGTGGATCGAACTCCCGGTCACGTATGTCACCACAATCCCACTCATGAAACGGTAGATGGAAGTTTGCAGGATATTCGTCCTCATCATGCCAAACGTTGATACTGCCCAGAGTCGCAAGACCGTACTCAACACCGAGCTCATCACGATGGCAGTTAACTATAAATTCGAATGGGAGCTCAACGTCTCTCATATCTACTCGCTCGGGCTGAACATGGTTATCAGGCGTAGTCCACGCTGAACTGACCATCATACGATCTACTACTGAATAGAGATCGCTATCAATGATTACATGAGCACAATCATGAAATGTAGTTTCGATGCCATTCTCCTCTACAGTTAGTGGTCGATCGTATTCTGTGGGATCGCGTTCTTGAGCCGTTGCTGCTGTCGTGACAACGGTTCCGATCGTTGCTGTGCTAACTGCTGCTAGTATGGCCCGCCGTGAAAGCTGGCGTTCAGCTGTCATGCTATCAACCCACATGGTGCATATGAAAATAACCCACTATCCTATTTTTGAACCATCATCAAATAGTGTCAGTAATTCAGAAGATAATAAGCGATACGGATAGTAATGTCCATGGGACTTACCCTTGTCGCGATATGGGGACTCCTATTGATCCCGACTCAGCGAGGGACCCAATCAACGTATAGAGATCTGCAAAGAAATCGAGCGCGGCTTTCAAGTGCGTTCAGAAGCAGCTTGTCGTCGATCTCCTCAGCGATAACCGTGCAGTGGCGAAGCAACTTCTCGTGTCGGTAGTCGCTTTTGCGACAGCGGCCCGTCAGTTGAGTTGCTCGATCATCATAACAGAGCCATCCGGCAGCTCATCCATGGTTTCCCGAATCCGCCGCAGCTGCTCATCGACACCTCCAAGCAACCGTTCGGCATCTTCGACAGTTCACCCACGCGCTCCTCACTCGGCGGGCTGGCTCCCTCTACTGCATTGACGACCGCATCGGTGAGGTCGTAGTCAGAGTACTCTGCCTGTAACTCACCGGCAAGTTCCGCTAGCCGCTCATCGACCTCAAACGGATCCTCGGATCCGTGGAGGAGCTGCTCCACCTCATCGACGGACGGTGGCTGTGACCGAGCTAATGTATCCTTCACGTCCCTCGCGTGACCGGATGGTTCGGCAATTCCTCTTCCAGCCGCCTTGACGCGTCCCGAAGTTGTGACAAGAGACTCCCATCCCGTCCACCATCTTCGAGGAAACGGCGAACTCTTGTATACCGCTTAGCCTGTTGGACGACCGCGCGTCGGCGAGACCCGCTTCCGTGAAAGTATCGCCGTCCCACGCTGCAATGACCGGCAACCCAAGTGTGAATGGCATGTAATAATATCGTTATTTTCAGAATCGATGTTGTATTATTATCTTTCCTGTATTGCCTCGTCCGACTCCGCAACGAGTTGCTCGACTTGTGGACCAATCCAATTCTGATTTTCTTTCAACGTCCGCACAATCTCCCGCATCTCGGCGATTTCCTTCTCAAGTTCTCGGATGCGATCTGCATTGTCCTGTGGTTCGACCTCAGCCCGTTGCAGTTCTTGTTCGAACGTCAATCCTTCGTCGATCTTTCGCCGGGCTTTGCCCGTGATCGTGGCAACCGTCATTGGGGCGACCCCATCGAGAGTTGCGTCGTGATCCTTCTGCGTCTCGATCAGTCCAGCATTCTCAAGCTTCCCGTAGCGATACCGAACGCTCGAGTTCTCCAACCCAGTTTCACGCCGTATCTCGGTTGTTGTGGCACGACCATTGTTGTGACTGATTGCCCGAATGATCTCTCGGGAGTCTGAATCAAATTGATTCATACGTAGGAATTTGATGTGAAATTATTTTGGCGTAGTGGTCAAATAGTCGTGAATCAGAGTTGGTAGATGACGTGTGCCGACAAGACCGATTGGACGGCAATATCGTCACGAAACGTCGGAAAATGAGGGACACGACAACACATTCATAGAGGCACCCGCTCAAAGACCCCCAAATCTTGTGTTTCGAGATGAAAACTGGATCTCGAGGTTCACTGATTTGTCTCGTTGTTATGGCCTGACTTCACCTCAATATCGTCCTTGGTGGTCTCGTTGTTGGATTCGCTCTCACGTGTTGTCTCCTAGTGGAGACGGCGGGCGAGTCGTGCAAGAAACCACTCTGCCGGAAAAAACGTAGAATATGAATACACAAAGCGGATCCTTAGACCCCATACCGCCAATAAATACGTTCATATCTCGTCCACAGACCTAATTTGAAATGACGATGTGGAGTACCAATCATAGTAGCGGCTATTGAGGCTCAATTTACTATATTTTAGTTCTGTTACGAGTCGAAAAGAACTTATTTGGCGGGTTCTGAGCGGCTGGTGATGGCAATACTGATTGACGAAAATGGCGACGTAATAGACCCGATTCACTCTGGGGAAGCGAAACGGACGTTCGAAATCAACGGAGACGAGAATCTAGAGATGCTGGTCGTGCGTACGGAGTGGCCCAATGAAATAGAGATCATTGAGGTCAACGATGGCACGATCATAGCCCAAGCTGATACCGTGGATGAACGCCACGAAGCGTGCAAATGGCTCGCAAAACAAGGATGGGAGGCCAATGTCACTCGGAGTCGAATAAGGACCCAAATGACGCTAACGGTGCCCGATCAGGCTGACCCCAAACCCCCCACAGAAGAATTTGCGAACGGACAACTAGCGAGCGTATACGACATACTGCCAGACGAGATGATTACAGCGACCCTCCGAGCCTGCACAATCACTGCTGATGAAGCAGGAGTCGATGATCTGGCAGAGACACTAGATGCGATGCAAGCTGTAGCAGATGATGACCCGAGGTATGCACCAGACGACGACAACGTAGTTTACGAGGGCACCAGATGCTATGTGCTCAATTCGGACGACACCCCAGCGGGATTAGATGGATTGATGGATGGGGCAGGTGTCAAGGATCAATCTAAATATCGCACGTGCATCCGCGTTATCCACCGTACCGCAGATCTTGGTCGGTCGACCCGGGTATGGAAGGACTCGGACCCGATTGTGCTCGTGCGGTGATCACCATCTGTTGCGACCCTACAACTAGATCCGTTCGGTCATTTCAACACCATACGATTATTGCGGAAGTACTTCTGCGAACTCGAGAACGACGGCCACGAATTCCTCTTTCCGAGCCAGCAGTCCGACCATATGACCTCTGAAACCCTCCGCAATATCACGCGTGCTCTCGCCAGCGAAGCAGAGGTAGCTCCCCGGCGAACAGGTGGAAAACCTGCAGATCCCGAGGAATCACATCCACATGCCCCAAGATGTTCGTTAGCTAACTATATTCTCGCCAATGAAAAAACTCGGCTCATCGACGTTCGGGACAGGCTCCGCCATAGAAGCATAACGACGACTGAGCGCATCTATGAGCACTTCCAGCGACAATAATCTACCATCTGCGATTTGTACCCTACGACTATCCCATATCCTCTTCAATCGTTTGTCTGAACTCCTGATACGCCTCAGTACCCATTCTATCGCACAATACCCCCGAGTAAACCCTTAACTGCTCCCTCATACGCGCGTACTCCGGGGTCGGCGCAGGACGGTCTTCTTTACGCATCATTTCCTCGTGGAACATGATGTTGCCGTATAGGTAGTCTACTTTATCTTTTAATTCCTTGACGGACATCTCGTGTGCCTCTGCTTCAAACATCGTCAACCGTCCATTTTTTCTCCGCAGTTAAACTCATTTCGACTCCGGAGCTGCGAATATAGCCATAATACAGTAAAATAGACGCTCGGAAGAACGGGTTTCTGGAGGTGGTCAAATATGCTAGCCAAGGCTAGCTGTGAATGTCACGAGCCTGAAACAAATTCGTTCACTTATACAAGTAGTGAGATTCCACGTGAAAATTGAGCTAAGCAATACAAATGGTGACCTTGGATAGTAGAGGAACTTCATACCCCCATCAAGACGCTCTCTGAGAATCTAACCTCATCAGTCGTGGCTATCCGTTGACTTAATGGGGACTACCGACATTGCAGACTCTCCGACCCACCCAAAACCTAAGCAATCCAATATTATAATCATATATATGATAAAATACAGTAATGAAAGATTCGTTGAACGCGGAATGATGCTAACCTCCTGCGTCGCCCTGTTGATCTACGCCCTAATCAGTAACGAGACTCACATGGCGGCGGCAGCAGGCCTTGTCACCGGGGCAACCGCCATGCCCCTTGTCGTGTTGTACAAGACCCACCGACATGAGAACAGGGTGAGCAAACGATGACGGACACTACGCTCCAAAACTGCGAGGATTGCAGTGAACAGTGCGAAACCGCACGATGCACCCAGTGCATCAGCAAACGAGAGGACTGCTTTGAGCAAGCCCTGCGAGGCGATTCCGATGGGTGAACGCACTACCGTCTTACTCGACGACCGGCAGGCGTTCAGAGACGAGATCAAACGTCTCGAGATCGAGCACGACTGGGCGCTTGACGCCAGCAAAACCGGCCTACACACTGCAATTGTCGTAGTCGGACTTGAGGACGATGAACGTCTTCGGCGCAAACTCGAGGAAGTTCAGAGAGATGGTACCGACGCTGAATGCATGTCATGTGGGGGTTCGAGACACATATCCGACTCATCACGTTGTCAAAACTGCCTGCTCGAGCAGATTGATCACTGCATCAGAGTATTAGGTGATCATGAGGGTGAAACCAAGTCTCTATTTGAAGCGTGGCTGGATGGAGATTACCAACTGAGTGAGAACGATGAGTGAAACAACCGAAGTCGACTGGTGCGTAGAGTGTGGATACGAATTCGAGGGTGACGGCCCTGTCCAGTGCTCCGAATGCAGCGAGCGGCTCCGGGAACCGATCCACCGCTACTACAGGCTCGAGCAGGTCGACGATCAAGGCAACAGGAACTCCTCGTCACAATCGTCAGCGTCGCACTCTACAGTTTGGGTCGAGTCATTGCTATAGTAGAACGATTCGTGTGTACATTTTGGGCATACACACTCGACGACCAACTCCATCGCCAGCCGATCTTTGAGGCTTGAAGGGATGCGTTCAGGATCGGGATAGTTAGTGATCGATTTGGCTTCCGGTTCGTCGTTCCATCGGCGTTGGATGTCTTGTGTCATTGGGATCATCGCATGGTGACGAACTCGTTGTAGTCGACCGCCGTCCACTTATCAGCAAAGTGCTTCTGCTCTTGGTGCGCAGCAGAGACGACATCTTTGATGTCGTCACACGGGCGGCCCTGTACCTCGACCTGCAGCGTATCAGTCGTATGCGTGATCGTACAGCGGGCACCATGGCTCTGGATATACTCGGGCGGTACGTCCTCGGCTGAATACGTCGCTTGCTGATTTTGACTCGACATTGCGTACGGACTGTACACGGGATTCTACTTATACAGGCAATTAGATTGCACGCAAAAGCTCGAGCCAAGCAACACAAACAGCGACCCTGAGAAAACTACTATATTAAAGTCATCCTTTCATTCGATTTAAAGTGAAAAAGGTACTTTTGAATCCTCTATGTGACGATAAGCGCGGTTAACTACATATACGAAGGCGGACCCATAGACGGCGTAGAACAGGGCGACAAGATCACGTTCACGGTCCCAGAAGACGTTGCACACGACGAGTACGACGGTTAAGAGATCATTGGAGGCGTGGTAGACGTATGGACGCCTGAAGACGAGGAAATAATTGACGAATTGACGCTCAATGTGAAGGCTGGGGGCTACTTCCAGATCACGGTGGACAATTTCGTCGGCGTCGAAGAAAAGCAGGCATTCTAGCGACGGGTAGGGCCACACCGGAGATGATTTCCCCGACCTCGTACCTGCAGACTACTCGAGTCTTTATTGCGCAGTGTCACTAGTATTCAATCGAATCGCCAGACGGGCTCGAGGCGGCACCACGGCGTGGAAGGACTCACTGCGATTCCGATGAGAATTTAGCCCGAAACCCCACGCTATCTATCGATTCCAGAGCACCACGGCGGTAGTGGGCTCGGGCGGGTTCGAACCACCGACCTCGGCCTTGTAAAGGCCGCGTCATAACCAGCTAGACCACGAGCCCGTATGCCGACCAAATCCCCCCGTCCGAATAACCTTTACTTTCTCACGCCGCAGAAGCAGTATGGTCCTCGAGCGGGTCTGGAAGTCGCTACTACTCATCGTCGCTCTCTCCCTGATCGGCCTGCTCGTCCTCCAGACGGGACTGATCACCCCGCCCTGGGCCGAGGAGCAGGCCGAGGTTCGCGTCCTCGAGGCCGACACCGGCGACGAACTCGCCGTCGTCGACGCGGAGGTCGCGGACACCCGCGCCGAGCGCTACACCGGGCTGAGCGATCACGACTCGCTCGCCGAGGGCGAGGGCATGCTGTTCGTCCACTCGAGCGAGGACGAGCGAACCTACGTCATGCGAGAGATGGCGTTCGACATCGACATCATCTTCGTCGACGCCGACCGCGAGATCACGACGATCGAGGAAGCCCGGGCGCCGGAGTCCGACGAGGACGGCGAGGACCTCGAGTACACCGGGCGGGCCCAGTACGTCCTCGAGGTACCGCGAGGCTACGCCGACGAAAGTGGAATCGAACCGGGCGACGAGATCGAAATCGAGTACCGGTGAGTCGCGGTCGAAGGGCCGACCGGACCGGGATCTGCAGGTGACCTGTTTCGGTTCGTAGCAACCCTTATTGGCAACGGCCCCCGAACCGAACGCAATGAAGGACGTCGACTGGGACGAAGACGATCCCTTCGAGGAGCAGCGCGAACGCGTCGAGAGTCCGATGCGCCGCTTGCTCTTCGAGTACGGTCGTCCCTACTGGTTCTCGGCCACCGTCGGACTGATCTCGAGCGTGCTCGCGCGGGCGCTGGACCTGCTCCCCGCGCTGATGCTCGCCGTCGCGATCGACGCGATCTTCTACGACGCGACGTTCGCCGAACAGGTGCCGCTGGTCGTCCTGCCGGAGGCGTGGCTGCCGACGAGCCAGGACGGGCAGTTCTGGTTCGTCGTGGCGGTGATCGCCGGCTCGTTCGCGTTCGGCGCGATCTTCCACTGGCTGCGCAACTGGGGATTCAACGCCTTCTCCCAGAGCGTCCAGCACGACGTCCGGACGGCGACCTACGACAAGATGCAGCGCCTGGACATGGAGTTCTTCGCGAACAAGCAGACCGGCGAGATGATGTCGGTGCTCTCGAACGACGTCAACCAACTCGAGCGATTCCTCAACGAGGGGATGAACTCGGCGACCCGGCTGATCGTAATGGTCATCGGGATCACGTTTCTGCTGTTCTGGCTCGAGCCACAGCTGGCGCTGGTCTCGCTCGCGCCCGTCCCGCTGATCGCGGTCTTCACCTACGTCTTCGTCAAGAAGATCCAGCCGAAGTACGCCGCCGTCCGCTCCTCGGTCGGCAAAGTCAACTCCCGGCTCGAGAACAACCTCGGCGGCATCAACGTGATCAAATCCTCGAATACCGAGCGCTACGAGTCCGGGCGCGTCGAGAACGTCTCTCAAAACTACTACGACAAGAACTGGGAGGCCATCTGGCTGCGGATCAAGTTCTTCCCCGGTCTGCAGCTCATCTCGGGTATCGGCTTCGTCCTCACGTTCCTCGTCGGCGGCTACTGGGTGTTCACGGGGACGGCCCCCGGTCCGTTCACCGGGACGCTCGAGACCGGCGTCTTCGTCGCGTTCATCATGTACACCCAGCAGCTCGTCTGGCCCATGGCCCAGTTCGGGCAGGTCGTCAACATGTACCAGCGCGCGGCGGCCTCGAGCGAGCGCATCTTCGGTCTGATGGACGAGGAGGGGCGGATCGAACGCGACGAGGAGGCCGACGAACTCGAGGTTCGCGAGGGTCGCGTCGAGTACGAACACGTCAGCTTCGGCTACGACGAGGACGGGGAGCGAGTCATCGACGACATTTCGTTCGCGGCCGACGGCGGCGAGACCGTCGCGCTCGTCGGCCCGACGGGCGCCGGGAAGTCGACCGTCTTGAAGCTCCTCCTGCGACTCTACGACGTCGACGAGGGCGAAATCCGGATCGACGGCCGGAACGTCCGGGACGTCTCGCTCTCGAGTCTCCGCCGGTCGATGGGCTACGTCGGTCAGGATTCGTTCCTCTTCTACGGCACCGTCGAGGAGAACATCACCTACGGCACCTTCGAGGCGAGTCGCGAGGAGATCGTCGAGGCGGCGAAGGCCGCGGAGGCCCACGAGTTTATCCAGAACCTGCCCGACGGCTACGACACGATGGTCGGCGAGCGGGGCGTCAAACTCTCGGGCGGCCAGCGCCAGCGCGTCGCCATCGCCCGCGCGGTGCTCAAGGATCCCGACATCCTCGTGTTAGACGAGGCGACCAGCGACGTCGACACGGAGACCGAGATGCTCATCCAGCGCTCGATCGACGACCTGACCGAAGAACGAACCACGTTCGCCATCGCGCACCGCCTCTCGACGATCAAGGACGCCGACCAGATCCTGGTGCTCGAGGGCGGGAGTATCGTCGAGCGCGGCAGCCACGACCAGCTGCTGGAAAACGAGGGACTCTACTCGCACCTCTGGGGCGTCCAGGCCGGCGAGATCGAGGAGTTGCCACAGGAGTTCATCGAACGCGCCCAGCGTCGGACCGCACGCACGGAAGCCGGCGATGACGACGACTGATCGTCGATCGAACCCGATAGAATAGCAGTGCCGTCACCGAATGCGATTTTCTCGAGGTCGGTCGCTGATTAGCTGAGTACGGTCCGGTTGAACCGGTAGTAGCCGATCGCGAGCGGGACCAGGATCCACGCGGCGACGAACACCCAGGCGAACCAGGTCTCGAGGTAGAACGGAACGTCGCCGGCGAGTCGGTCCGCCGGCGAGGCGGTTTCGACGCCGGGGATGTCGACGAGCGTCCCGGAGATCGCGCCCAGCGGCTCCCAGATGCCGAGCCGTTCGACGAGAAGGTACCACGCGGGAAGATCGGTCGTACCCGGGAGTTCGCGCTCGAAAAGCCAGTAGATCGCCATCGGGACGACCCACCAGAGCCAGTCGGAGATGATGTAGATGCCGAGCACGCCGGCAACTGCCTTCGCGCGCGTGTCGACGCTCGCGGAGACGCCGACGGCGAGGGACACGTACACCAGACCCACGAGTAGCGAGAACGCGAGGAGTCCGGCGTAGGTCGCGACGTCGAAGCCATCGTAGAGGAGCGCGATCACGGCGCCACCGACGACGAAGCCGATCACCGTCGGGACGGCGACGACGGCTGCCCGGCCGAGAACCTTCCCGACGACGACGTCGAGACGGGTGTTCGGCAGGCCGAGCAGAAAGCGAATGCTCCCGGACTCGCGTTCCCCGACGATAGCCTGATAGCCGACGACGAGGGCGATGATCGAGGCCATCGTCACGACCACCGAAAACAGGAAGCTCATCGCCTCGTCGAACCCGGGGGCAGGACCCTGTCCGGGGACGTGAACGAGGTGGGGGATCGACGAGATGCCGGCGACGAGCAGGATCATTAGCGCGGTGAGTATCCAGAGCGTCATCGCTCGACTCGCGTCTTCGAAGTCCTTCCGAGCGATCCGAGCCCAGGTCATGCGTCGACCTCTTCGAGGGCCGCCTCGGCTCGAGCGTCGCTGGGAGTCACTCCGTCACCGGTGGTAAACGCCGCGAACAGGTCGTCGAGCGAGTGGTCTTCGGCGGTGATGTCGGCGACTACGCCGCCTGCGTCCTCAACCGCGTTGATGACCACGGCCTTCGACCGCGGATTCGACACCGCCATCACGATATCCGTTCCATCGACGCGGACGTCGAGTACGCCGTCGACCGGTTCGAGACGGGACACGATCCCGTCGGGGACGGCATCGACGGTCAGGATGAGTCGGGATTCGGCGTCGAACTGATCTTTCAGCGCGCCGATGGAGTCCTCGGCGACGAGTCGACCGCCGCTCATGATCCCGACGCGGTCGCAGATCGCTTCGACCTGTTCCATGATGTGACTCGAGAAGAACACCGACGCGCCGCGGTCGAGTTCCGCTTGGATGATCGCGCGCATCTCCCGGGCCCCGTTGGGATCGATCCCGGAGGACGGCTCGTCGAGAATGAGCAGGTCCGGTTCGCCGACGAGGGCCATCGCCAGCGCGACCCGCTGTTTCATGCCCGTCGAGAACCCGCCGGCTTTCCGGCCGGCAGCGTCGGCGAGTCCGACGCGTGCCAAGAGATCGTCGGGGTCGTCCGCCGCTCCTTTCGTATCGATTGCGAACTGGACGTGCTTTCGGGCGGTCAGACGATCGTACATCCCGAAGTCCTCCGGGAGGACGCCGATCGACTGGCGGATGGCGAGGGACTCGTCTTCGATGTCGTAGCCCAGTACCGTCCCCGATCCCGACGACGGCGGCGTGAAGCCGAGCAGCATGTTGATCGTCGTCGACTTGCCGGCCCCGTTCGGGCCGAGAAAACCGTAGGCCTCGCCGTCTCGGACGTGGAGGTCGAGCGACTCGACGGCGACGACGTCACCGAACCGTCGGGCGAGTGCACTCGTCTGAATGGCGGTCATTGAATCACTCCTAGTCTAGGAAACGGGAGGCAGAATAACTATACCGATCAGTTCGGCGTGGAATCAACGATCGAGCCGATTTGTATAAACCATACGACCGCGTTCCGAGGCGACTCGAGACTGACTACCCGAGCGAGTAGTCCACCGCGGACGAAGGATGGATGGAGTTCGACTGGTCGATGACGAGCCGATCGGTCGTTTCCCGCGTTTCCACGGGGGCGTCGTCGGTATCGAGAAAGATTTTCTCGCTCCGCGCGCCGGTGGTGAGGTCGTCGAGGACGTTCGCGAGACGGAGGGTGTTGACCGCCGTCCCGCCGTCAAAACGATTCCTGTCCTTCCTGGTCGTCCTGATCCGGTGCGCCCTCGTCCTGGCGGTCCTCGCCCGGCGCGGGCGGCGTGCGGTCGCTGTAGTTCTTCCGTCCGATGGCCTCGTCGCCGACCATGTTCATGATCGCCTGCTCGACCTCGCCGTAGTCTCTGTACTCGTCCTCGTTCAACGGGCCGATGACGTCCTCGAGCGTCTCCGTCTCGCCTTCCATATCGATCTCCTCGTCGCCGTAGCGCTCGAGCAATTCGTCCTCGCTCATCGGATAGTCCGCGGACTCGAGTTCGTCTCCGAGTTCTCCGAGTTCGACGCCGAGTTGTCGATTGTCGTCGGTCATAGTCGGAATGTACGGACGCCGGCAAAAACCGGTTGGCCCTGCGTTCGCCACTCGCGAGGACGCCCGCGGCGGGGACGACAATCGCGGCCGAATCGCCGCCGGCGCGACGACGAGCGCACCGAGCGCAGCGGCCGGACCGACCGACCGCAGCCCCCCACCGACGACGATGAGGCCGACGAGGAGGCCGAGTGCGACCGTCGTCGATTCGGCGTAATACGCGGGACGGGCGGGCGATAGCGTACTGGGACGAGGGCGAGCGAGCGACCAGGCCGCGAGTCCACCGGCCGCCAGCGCAGCGTAGGTCACCGACCGCCCCGCAGTGCCACTGACGGCCATCGCGACGAGCGCGAGGCCCAGCGCCACCCCGAAGGCGGTCGTCGTTCGATCGACCGGCGAGCGCTCGAGCAGCCACCAGACCGCTGCGAGGTAGGCGACTCCCACGGCGATGCCGGCGACGATATCACCGGGGTAGTGGACGGTCAGAACGACTCTCGAGAGGCTCACCGCGAGCGCGAGGACGCCCGCGGCCGCGAGCCCGATGCGTCGTGTCCCGCGTGGAAGCGCCAGTGCCAACGCCCCGTAGGCGACGGTGGCACCGACTGCGTGGCCGCTCGGAAAACCGTAGCCGCCCACGGTCACCGTCGAGACGTAGGTCGACTCGAGCGCCGTCGGCAGCGCGCCGGGGGTCGCCGCGACGAGTTCCGGCCGCGGCAACACGAAGAGGTACTTCAGCGCGGTCATCGCCGCCAGTCCGCCGACGACGACGCCCACCAGCCAGACGGCAGCGGCACGATCGGAGCCCGCTGCGTCTGGAGCCGTCTCCGTTCCCGTCCCCGAATACTCGGGTTCAACGACCGGTCGCTGCGACGCGAACAGCCACGATGCCGCGATCGCGATCGAAATCACGACCCAGACGTCTCCGAGGCGGGTCACGAGCGCGGCGAGGAGGAGGATCCACTCCGGAAGGGTGCCGTGGAGTGACTCGAGAACCTCGCCACCGCGATACATAGCGTCCGATTCCAGACGCTGTCGGATACCGCCCGGATCGGCACCTGCAAGAGCGATAAGTAGGGGCGGCAACGAGCCACGGTCACCGGGAGTTTCATGCCCGTTCCGTGGGAGTGGTTCCGCATGGACCTACGCGACGCGACGTGGACGGACGTTCGCGACTGCGAGGCGGAGCTCGCCGTCGTCCCCGTCGGGAGCACGGAACAACACGGCCCCCACGCGCCGCTCGGAACGGACGTCATCGCCGCGGAAGCGGTCGCCGACGCCGGCATCGTGCGCATCGACCGCGAGGTCGTCCGCGCACCGGCGATTCCGGTCGGCATCGCCGAAGAGCACCGCCAGTTCCCCGGAACGATGTGGGTCTCCGACGAGACGTTCCGGAACTACGTCCGCGAGGCTATCGAGAGCCTCGCCCACCACGGCTTCGATCGGGTCGTCATCGTCAACGGCCACGGCGGCAACGTCGACGCCCTGCGGGAGGTCGGCGGGCGACTCACCCGCGACGGCGACGGCTACGCCGTCCCCTTCACCTGGTTCGAGGCCGTCGGCGAACACTCGGCCGAGATGGGCCACGGCGGCCCGCTCGAGACCGCCCTCCTTCGTCACTGCGAGCCCGAACTCGTTCGCGAGGATCGGATGGACGAGGCCCAAGCCGGCCGTGCCGACGGCTGGGGTGACTGGGTGAGCTACACGAATCTGGCCTACGACGCGGCGGAGTTCAGCGAAAACGGCGTGGTCGGCGATCCCGAAGCGGGCGACGAACGGCGCGGCGAGGACCTGCTCGAGCTAGCGGGCGACGCGCTGGCGCGGCTCCTCGAGGCCGTCGCGGAGCGAGACGTCTCGCGGCCCGAGCGTCGGTAGCGGGTGTGAGACGGAGCCGACGGGCGAGCAGTGGCGATCGAGCGATAATCGACGATCGGCCCGAGGTTACTCCTCGTCTTCCTCGTCTGCGTCGTCGTCGGCTTCGCTCTCCGCTTCTTCCTCGTCTGCGTCGTCCTCCGTTTCTGCCTCGTCCTCGGCCGGACCGGCGTCCTCGAGCGTGCCGCGAAGGGCCGGAATCGTCGAGGTGAGTTCCCCGACCTGTTCGCCGGCGTCGGAGATGTCCTCGATGGCTTCTCCGAGGTTGGCGATCTCCTCCTCGAGATCGTCGGCGTCCTCGAAGGCGTCGGCTCGCTGGCCCATCGTGAACCACTTCTTGGCGTCCCGGAGGTGGTCTTCGGCGTCGCCGGCGTCCAGCGCCGAATTGAGGCCGTTGAGCACGCCCAGGACGTTGTCGGCGTCGGTTTCCCAGACGTCGTCGGCGCTGGGGAGTGCGTCCCAGGCCTCCTCGAGCGAGGATTCGACGTCCTCGCGCATCTCGTTGGCCGCTTCGCCGAACAGTTCCTCGTCGTCGCCGAGCGTCGCTTGGCTCATATCCCCTTCTTCACGGGGACTGGGGTTAAAAGATCGCCCGAAAGTGAAAGTGAAAACGCTCTCGAGCGGGCCGATATCGGCGAAACGACGACGGAATTTCGAAAGGAAGGTCGATCGATCCCGAGGACGGAACCGACGGTAGTGTGATTCGGCTTCGAATCGATCGGTGCAGGACGAGGAGTGTCCGCTACAGACCGAACAAACCACGTGCGGTGGCGCGCGCCAAGTCGGGGTGAGCGATTAGCGAACCGCGGCTCGAACACGTGCGAGGTCGTCGCGAGTAACACGAGCGACTGCGTGGAAGACGCGAAGCGTCTTTCTGTGGATGAGCGAGCGACCGTGGCGCGAGCGAATCGGCTGGGGAGGGCGTGGAAATCACCGCTGCCAGCGACAGCAGAACGCTCGACCATACCGAATCCCACCAAACACCTCCGTTCACTCCGCTCACAAAGTAATCGTCTACCGTCCCCGAACCGACGCGACGCGCATCAGCGGGTAGCCGTCTTCCATTTCCATCCGAGTGACGACCTCACAGCCGTCGTAGTCGATCACGATCTCGACCTCGAGGAATCGACCCGTCAGTTCGGTGTAGTCGGCGACGGAGTCGGCGAGTTCGGCCTCGAGTTCGTCGATTCGCACGTCGACGGTCACCTCGGTACAGTGGGGCTGGTTCTCGATCGAGTCCTCCATCGCCCGCGCGAGACTCGCGGCGCTGTCCGGCGAAACCGGCGTGCCGGCGAACTGGTGGTAGAGCGTACCGAACTTGATGCCGGCCTCGAAGCAGGCGGCCTCGGCGTCCGTGGGGTCCGTATCGGTCGACATGTTCGAATGCTCGAGGTGGGTTGGCAAGGGGGTTGCGATGCGAGTGGACGGTGCGATCCGTAACGCGGTGACGCAAAGACGAGCGTTCTGCTCGCACTGGCGGCTAGGAGAGCCACACCCTCCCCAACCGATTCGTTCGGTCACTGGTTCACGGTCGTTGATCGTTGCCGTTCCGCGGCGCGTCGCGCCGCGATCCCGTTCACTCACTCATCCCTCGCACGAGGTCGACGTCCGTCCTCACTCTCGTTCGGCCGGACGACGGCGCGCGCCACTGGGGACCGGACGCACGGTACCATCGGTCGTACCGACTCGGAACCGCATGGTTCTTATCGCCGCTTTCCCTCCCACCGAACGAATGGCACAGTCGGTCCTGCTGACGGGGGCTGCGGGGCGCGTCGGGGAGGCCATCCTCGACGGCCTCGCGGACGAACACGAGTGGCGCTTGCTTGATCGCGATCCGCCGACGGAGGACTATCCGGGCGAATTCGTCGTGGCGGACATCACCGAGGAGGAGACCGTCCGCGAGGCGATGGACGGCATCGACGTCGTCCTCCACCTCGCGGGTGACCCCCGAAAAACCGCACCGTGGGACAGCGTCCTGACGAACAACATCGACGGGACCCAGACCGTCTTCGAGGCCGCCGTCGACGCCGGCGTCGAGAAGGTCGCCTTCGCCTCCTCCAATCACGCCGTCGGGGCCTACGAGACCGAAGATCGGACGCCGGACATGTACCGCGAGGACGACGAGTACCTGCTCGACGGGACGGAACTCCCTCGACCGGGCAACCTCTACGGCGTCTCGAAGGTCGCCGGCGAAGCGCTCGGTCGCTACTACCACGACGAGCACGGCCTCTCGGTCGTCAACGTCCGCATCGGGAACCTCACCCGGGGGCACCCGCCGATCGACTACGAGCGCGGCCAGGCGATGTGGCTCTCCTACCGCGACTGTGCGCACCTCTTCGACCGCTGTATTCGGGCCGACTACGGCTACGAGATCGTCTACGGCATCTCCGACAACGACCGGAAATACTACTCGATCGACCGGGCTCGAGAGGCACTCGGCTACGAGCCGCGGGACAACTCCGCGCATCACGACTGACGCGGGCAGTTTCGTTCTCCGCCGTCGCAACCGGAAGCCGGCGACCGGATACCCGAGCCGCGACGTTTTAACGGTCGGCCGTCGCAGAGGGTCCTATGGAGTACACGACGCTCGGGTCGACCGGTATGTCGGTCAGTCGCATCGGCCTCGGCTGCATGAGTTTCGGTACCGGTCGTGACTGGATGCTCGACCGCGAGGAGAGTACCGAACTCATCGAGCGCGCGATCGACCTCGGAATCAACTTCTTCGACACGGCGAACGTCTACTCGACGGGCGAATCCGAACGCATTCTGGGCGACGCGCTCGCGGGCTACGACCGAGACGCACAGGTCGTCGCGACGAAGGTGTACGCCGAGATGGATCCCGACAACCCGAACTCGAGCGGCCTCTCCCGGAAGACCGTCGAGCAGGAACTCGAGGCGAGCCTCGAGCGACTCGGAATGGACACCGTCGATCTCTACCAGACTCACCGCTGGGATTACGAGACGCCGATCGAGGGGACGCTTCGGGCGCTCGACGATGCCGTGCGGCGAGGGAAGGTCCGATACGTCGGGACCTCGTCGATGTGGGCCCACCAGTTCGCCGAGGCCCTGCAGACGAGCGACGAACTGGGACTCGAGCGCTTCGCGACGATGCAGAACCACTACAACGCGTTCTACCGCGAGGAGGAGCGGGAGATGTTGCCCCTCTGTGAGAAGGAGGACGTCGGCGTCATCCCGTGGTCGCCGCTGGCCCGCGGCGTCGGCACCCGCCCGCTCGAGGCCCTCGAGTCGACGACGCGGGGGCAGACGGACGAGTACCTCGACCAGATTCCGTACCTCCAGGGCGGCGGCGAGGAGATCAACGAGCGGATTCAGGAACTCGCGGCCGAGAAGGGCGTTACGATGGCCCAGATTTCGCTCGCCTGGCTGCTCCACAAGGAGTGGGTCGACGCGCCCATCGTCGGGACGACCAGCGTCGAGCACCTGGAGGAGGCCGTCGAGGCCATCGAACTGGATCTGTCGCCGTCGGATATGGCCTACCTCGAGGAACCGTACGAACCGCTGCCCGTCGCCGGCCACGAGTAGGGAACAGGAGGTCGTCGCGCGGGTCCGGTATTCGGCGTTCCGTTCGAAACTCGCGGAACGTACGGGAGAGATCGGTACCGAAGTGAGTATCGGCCGTCCGATCGGTGATCCACGTAGCTACGCGAGGACTCCGTATTTCCGTCCTACTCCTCGGAAGTGCGAACGACCGACAACCGGAAGTCGTCGAACTCGCGGATGACGTCGACGAACTCGCCGGGGGCGACCGGCTTCTCGATGACCGCATCCTCGTCCGCATCGTGGTCCAGATCGCGTGATTCGACGATGTCTTCGTCCAGACCGGAGAGAATAATCACGGGTGCCTGTTCCAGTTCCGGATGCTGTTTGATCTCGTGAAGAACGTCTTCACCGTCCACTTTCGGCAAGTTCAGGTCTAATAAGACGATATCCGGACGGGGCGCATCCTCGTAGTCGTCTCGGCGATGAATGAAGTCCAGTGCTTCCTGCCCGTCGGAGACGGTGTGGAGGTGGTTGTTGATCTGGCCGTCCCGGAACGCTTCCTCGATGAGACGCACGTCTCCGGGGTTGTCTTCGACCAGTAATATTTGCGCCTCAGGAGGACGTTCGGGGCGCCTATCCATGGGAGAGTCTGCTGGTGAGGGAGTATAAGTGTCTCGGCTCGTATTCCTCACTCTCAGCCGGACATACCTCGTCGCTGATAGAGATCTCGACGGGATGTTGGTAGATGAACGCCCCGAATCCCGGCGGTTCAGTTTCGGCCTCCGTGCTGAACACCGAAAACGAATCGCCAACGATCGCTAGAACAGCCCTTCGACGTCTGCCTCTCGAGCCTGCCGCCGGCCGACGTGATCGGTGAGGCGCTGGGAGATGATCCCCCGGTGCTCGTCCTCGCGGACGAAATCGAACAGGAGCGTGATGAACCGGCTGCCGTCGTCGCCGGCCTCGAGATCCCGACGAGCGTAGGTTCGAGCCTGCTCGATCGGCACCTCGTCGAAACCGAACTCGTCGGCGAGGACGGTTGCCGCGACCGCCGTCGGTTCGAAGTCGAGATCCGTAAGCGTCGGTGCCGATCCCTCGTGCTCGAGTCGAATCGGTCGGCGGCGCTCAAGCAGTTCGGGATCCGCCGCGAGCGCCTCGAGGAACGATCGCAGCGGCGCGAGCGCCACGTCCCGGTAGTCGGCGGGCAATCCGGCGAGATACTCGTGAGCGCTTTCGGCCAACCCGACGGCACCCTCCCAGTTGCGACCGCGGGCGTGGTGGACCGCGGCCGTGAACTGGATCAAGCCGTGGAGCAACTGCTCGTCCTCGGTGCCGGCCTCGAGGTCGAGCCAGTGTGCCTCCCAGGCGTCGTGTGCGGCGTGGTAGTAGCCGGCGTTGTAGATGGCGACTCCAGCCCGGAGCTGATCGCGCATGGTCGGCGTAGGCGCTCGGGAAGGGTGAGACTGTCGGACGATGCTGAACACCGGTACGAAGACGGTGATCGCCGGATACGTACCGCCTCCGGCGGGGCGGGCAGACAACTGTGGAAAGGGAATACACTGCCCACCGATGCTCAGTCGGCGGCAGCGTATGGGACGAGCAGCAAGTCCCGACCGATTACTTGTCCGCCACCGGTCATGGCGGTACTCGATTCCAACGACGATTCCCTACATTATTATGCAGCCGCTTCCCGATTTCATGGTGTGGCTTGACAGCACATAAGAGGTGATTAACAGGCTGCTACTGTCGGATGTGGCGAATAACACGCGAACGCGAACGGAACGCATAATCCGCAGACGGTCGGTTACTCGAAGTCGTCTTCCCACCGAAAGCGGCCATTACGTTGAACAATGGTCCCGTCGACCTCGAGTCGTGAGTCCTCGCTGACGTCGGTGATCATGTCGACGTGGACCGCGGAGTCGTTGCCGGACTCGCCGTCGGGGAGGTTCGAATCGTAGGCGCGGCCGAGCGCGAGGTGAATCGTGTCGCCCATCTTCTCGTCGAAGAGGATGTTGTCCGTGTAGCGGTCGATGCCGCGGTTCATGCCGATACCCAGTTCGCCGAGTCGACGCGCCCCCGCGTCGGTCTCGAGGATTTCGGCGATCACGTCCTCGCCCTGCTCGGCGTCGTAGTCGACGACCTCACCGGATTCGAACTCGAGGCGGACGTTCCAGACCGATTCGCCGTGAAGCGTCATCGGGACGTCAAAGGTCACCGCGCCCTCGGTGGCGTACGGTGCGGTGAACACCTCGCCGCTGGGGAGGTTGTGCGAATCGTACGCGACCGACGCGGCGCTGTTGACCGCCGTCCGGCCCTCGATCTGCATGGAGATGTCGGTCCCGCGGGAGACGAGGCGAACCTCGGAGCCGTCGTCGAGTACGTCCTTCATTCGGCCCATCTCCGCGGCTAGGGCCTCCCAGTCCCGAAGGATCGCGTCGTACGCGAACTCCTGGTACTCCTCGTAGGCCATGTTCGCCTGCTGGGCGAGCGACCGGGTCGGGTGGACCGTCGACACCCAGCGGGTGTCCATCCGAGCCTCGCGGATCTCGTCTCTGGCAGCGCTGTAGGCCTGCCGGGTCTCGCCCGGTACGTCCGCCGTCGCACTCGTGTTGCGCCCGCCGCCGAGCGAGAGGTAGACGTCGGCGTTCTCGACCAGTGCGAGTTCGTGGGCCGGGTTCTCGTCGAACTCACCACCGTTCGCGCGAAGGTACGCGCGCGTAATTTCGCCAGAGCTGTAGGTCGCGAGCAGGTTCGCCCCCCGCTCGCCGAGCGCCTCGGCGACCGCAACCGCGAGTTCGTGGGCGTCGGGTCCGACGGCGAGCACGACGTCGTCACCCGCCTCGACCCGGGCGCTCCAGTCGACCAGTACCTCGGCGTGTTCGCGTACGCGTTCGTCCATACCGGTCCCTCTCGAGGCGGGTTACTAAACGTCCTCGTTCGACGAGAGAAGATATCGACCGGCGGAGACGGGCCGTCGATCAGGCGACCGTCGTCTCGTCGTCGGCCGTCGGCTCGCGCGAGCGGACGAAGGAGACGACCGCGTAGACGATCGGCGTGTCGACGATCGCGATGGCGAGTTTCAGCAGGTACTGGCCGACCATCAGCGCCAGGAGTTGGCCGACGCCGAGCACGGGACCGACGCCGAGGACAGCAGGCGCGAGCGAGAAGGCGATCGCGACGAAGATGACGGTATCGATGGCCTGGCTGCTCGCCGTCGAGGCGACGTTTCGCAGCCAGAGTTTCTCGCGACCGGTGTAGTCGCGGATCCGGTGGAAGACGATTACGTCCCAGTTCTGGCTGACGACGTACGCGAGCAGGCTCCCGAGGACGATGTTCGTCGACGCGCCCAGCACGTCCGCGAACGTGCCGGGGTCGATACTCGTCTCTGCGGCGGGGGCCGCGATGGTCGACCAGACGAGTACGAGGACGACGAAGTTCATCGCGAAGGCGACGTTGACGACCACCTGTGCCGCCCGTCGACCGTACAGTTCCGCGTAGCAATCACTGGCCAGAAAGGTCAGCGCGTACGCGAGTGCCGCACCGGGAAACACTAGCTCCGCGCCCGTCACCGGGAGCGAAAACGGCAGCGAGAACGCGAGCACTTTCGAGGCCGTCAACTGCGCCGTCACGAGCGCCGTCACGAACAGCCCGATCAGCGCTACCTGCGCGATCGTCGGGGCAGCGGGCGGCTGTGATAGCGATTTCGACTGCGTCATGCACGTCGCGTATCGTCGAAGCCACCTAAACGATTCGAGACGGCCTCGAGACCACCTCGAGCGGGACGGTACGAACGCGGTCCGGTCGGTTCCTGGAGCGAGTCGAGAGCGAGTGTGATCGAACGTGTCACTCGAGTTCGAATGAAATCGATCGGTAGCCACCCTGAACGGGTATTTCCCACGGTTGTGAGAGAGTTATGATCAGATTTTATATAGTTCTGAAACGCAGAGACGGGGGCTCAGATTCGATTTTTCGCTAGTTTCGGTCGAGCGTGTGTCTGTCTCTCGAGAGGACGAGTATAACACAACTGTTATACGTGGTCCGGCACTCTCTTTGGTTGCAATGGCGAAAGGAAACGTTGATTTCTTCAACGACACAGGCGGCTACGGTTTCATTGAGACGGACGACGCAGACGATGACGTTTTCTTCCACATGGAAGACGTTGGCGGTCCGGACCTCGAGGAAGGCACAGACATCGAATTCGATATTGAACAGGCCCCCAAGGGCCCCCGCGCCACCAACGTCACCCGCCTGTAACACGGCTTTACACGTTCGGTAGCGGATTTCACAATCCAATTCACATTCTTCGGCAGACTACGCGGAGAGCGACCGCGATAGCGACGGACCGCGCACTCGACTGACATCGAAACCGACGACCGAGTGAGACACATCGCGCTCCTCGAGCGCTACGACAGTCAAATGTCGATTATCGTTCGTATTTTGATTATGTCTGATCACTGAGACTGTCATCCGAATATACACCGATCGATACGTACGTTGTCTACTCGTCGTTTTGACAGTAAGCAGTCGTTGACTGTCTCGCACAGCCAAAACTAGCTCGAATAGACGCGAGACGCTCACGTACGGCATCTCGAGTGACAAAACACCAGCAAGCGGTGTGCCGACGACGGTCCCCTGTAGCCGTCTGTTACCGACAGTGAAACTGACTATCACTGTAATTATCTCAGTTAGACCGCACACACAGTCGAGAAACAGTTGATACGAGAACGATAACAAATAGTCGAACAGTTGGTGTGTCGGTGTGGTTGCAACATGGACGATCTGACCGGATTTCAACGCGATCTTCTGTACGTGATCGCCGGGGCCGACGAGCCGTCTGGCCAGGAAGTAAAAGACGAAGTCGAGAAGTATTACAACAGTGAGATCAATCACGGCCGACTGTATCCCAATCTCGATACGCTCGTCAACAAAGAGCTCGTCGAGAAAGGACAACTCGATCGCCGAACGAACTACTACGCGATCAGTGACAGTGGGCTCGAGCAAATCGAAGAACGGAGAGAGTGGGAACAACAGTACATCGAGTAATCGGACTCGAGTCGATCGACTGAGCCCCGCGTGACAGTCGGTGTCGTGCAGAGACTCCGCCGTCGGCACGACGGCGGCCACTCGAGGCTGCAGCGTCGACTCGAGCGATGCGGTGTGCCCAGAAAGAGCACCAGGTAACTGCGTCCGCCGGGACTACTCCCACTTTTCCGACAGCGTTAGCTACGTTACGACGGGACCGCATTACGCTGATCTCGAATTTCTCCACACCCATATCAAAGAGAGGAACAGTGATAGCACGAGCGCCATTACGATGTACGCTACGCCGTCAACAGGGGTTCGAACGGCAATGATCCAGACAGGAAACATGGTCTCGACGATACGGACGATAGTCCAGAGCGCCATAATGGCGGCGTTGAATATAATTTCTAGTCTGAACGTCCATCGACCGGGACCGAACAACAGACTGATACCAAGTATCCCCTGCCCGATAGCGATCGCCGCGAAGAACGCACCGTGTACTGGCCAGAATAACAGCGCCTCCGCCGCTACCCAGAGATAGAACAGTTCTACCACGAAAGCAAGACCAGCTGTGAAATAATGCAGTCGAGTAACCGACTCACCGGTGAGAGAGCCAAACGGTGATCTCTCCGACTTCAGTTGGGGATCCAGACTCACGTCAGACCACCTCGAAGTTTGCCATCATCATCATATCTTCGTGCTCAAGGTTGTGACAATGGAAGACGTACTTCCCACGGTACGGTCCGAACCGAGCAACGATCTCGACGGTATCTCCGTCCAAAAACATCGTATCTTTCCACCCCGCATCGTACGGACTTGGAGGGCCGCCATTTCGGGAAAGGACTTTGAAGTGAACCAGATGCAGATGAGCAGGATGGGCAGGGTCGCTATCGAGCTCCCAGAGTTCTATCGTGTCAAGTTTCGGGTTAGCGTCGATGGAATCTCACTTTCATCGGATTCCTCGCGGGTCACCTCAAACTGCATGACGTCAGCCGTCTTTCCCGATCCACGCCGATTCGTGGGGGTCACTTCTGTCCCGATCGGATAATTCGAGAAATCAATGATGACGTCGAATCGCTCCGCCGGTGAAATACGAAGTCGATCGTGTGAGAGTGGTGCTTCAAGCAGTCCACCATCGCTTCCGATCTGTACGAACG
Source organism: Natronorubrum halobium (assembly GCF_051351675.1). NCBI lineage: Archaea > Methanobacteriati > Methanobacteriota > Halobacteria > Halobacteriales > Natrialbaceae > Natronorubrum > Natronorubrum halobium. Next base: position 1,382,358 of record NZ_CP195595.1, on the reverse strand, counting down.
CACTGCCATCGGATGATGCCGGGTCGAGTTCGAGATCGTATACCCGCGCGTTTGACCCGTTAAGCATTCGAAAGCGGTACTTCGTATTCGAGACGGATACTTCGAGCCGGATGACGAAGCGGTCGGCGGCGTGTCGTTCGGTGACTCCGCTGACGGCTCGCCTGGCTTCGGTGCCGCGGTCGCGATCGCGGCGATCGCGGTGGCCGGCGTGGTCGCTCGAGTCCGTTCGGGGGGTGAATGATGAGTTCAGCAGAAGATAGCGGCCCACAGCCCACAGCCCACGACGTCGTCCCCGGCTGCTCGCTCGATCGGCGGACGTTCATCAAGGGGACGGCCGCGGCGATCGCGGCGGGCGGGGCGGCCTCGAGCGGGACGGCCGCCGCTATCGACAACCCAAGCACGTACGGTATAGTCGCAGGTGTGAAATCCGCCGTCTCCTCTGCTGCCAGCAGCGGGAACTACAAGTACGGCGTGCTCGCCTTCGGCGGAGCCGGACTCGTCGCTCTCGCGTCCTACGAAGCGCTTCGCGACGACGTCGCGACGGACCCGACGTCGGACCCGGCGATCCTGCACCAGATGGCAACTTCGGAAGCACAGTCCCTCGCACATCACGAGGTCAACTTCAGCAACCGCCTCAACGACGCACGGCCCGTCGCGAACCTCGCGGCTCGCCACGGGATCTCGTCGGCGTGGGAAAACGGAGCAAATGCGTCGACTGGCTTTGATGCCGCCCTGCAGCGGATCCGCCAACACTACGAGACGCCTGAGTTCAACCACATCCACACGACGAACAAATCGGCCCTGCAACTGGGATACATCGCTGGCGCTGCCGAGCCGCTGCTCGAGGACGGCGAACACTACGAAAACTTCGAGGGTTACGTCACTGCTGCTGCCGAGGACCCGAACACAAGCGACAACTTCCAACTGCAATTGACTGGCGAACGCACGGTAGAGACGTTCGAACTTCACGACGGGACGATGATCTCGGACGTGAACGAGGACGAACATGACGACGTGCTCGGCGAGTACAGTGAAGCGGAACTCGTCACGCCGATCGTCGACGTCTACAACGTAACCAATGACGAGATCGTCGGCTCGTTCCCCATGATATCAGAACAGATCGTCAACTCGTGGGACGAAACGAAAGAACTCGTTCACCCGGATGTCGACGGCCTCACTGACCTGCAGTGGGACTACCGCTTCCAGATCCCGAGCTACACACCGGACGGCGTCGACGAGGAAGATCACCTCGCAACGGCGAACGTCTTCGATGGCCGCGAGTTCTGCAAACTCCTGCACCGTATTTGGGCAGACAGTGACACTGTTACGGGCAATTACTCGCAGAGCTTCGTCGAGGACCTGTACGCCGAACTGAACGCCGGTAACGTCACTTCTGACCAGATCCGAAGCCCCGAAGGAATGGTACACTTCCTCGCGGGAACGAGCGACCCGTCGAACGAGAGATTCCGTATCGCCATGCTCCAGCAATTGGGCATGGAACAACCGGACTTCTCGATCGTCTCTGGCATGGACGTGACGTGGTCGGGCGCAACGGAAACTGTCGTTTCCACCGACCCCGACCTCGACGATCGACACTCGCACCCGGACGGCTTTGTCGAAAACGAGTCGTATAACGGCGTCGTTTTCGGTGAAAACCTCCCCGAAGGGGGATACCAGCCGGGAAGCAGATACGCCGTAGGGATGCCGTTCTACTACGTCACACATGACGAAAGCGTGGTCGCCTGCGATATGAACGGCAACAAACTATTCGAGATCGACGAAGCCGAAGACCTGTACGATATTACGATCTCGCCTGACCAGTCGACCGTCTGCGTACCCGAACCGTTCAGCACTGATGCGCCCGTGAGGGCGTATGACGTGACTGACGGCTCGGTTAAGTGGTCATACACCGACGCACAAGCGTACTGTGTCGACTACAGCCCTGACGGCAACCGAGTCTACGTAGGCGACTACGAGTACGGAATACACGTTCTCGATGCAGAAACCGGAACCCACCTGTGGGACGCCACGATCGACGGAAGGCCCCGAGGGGCCGTAGGTGACTCTGACGGCAACGTGTACGTCTGCGACGGCGGTGACGGAACGGTAACTGCCTTCGACAAAGACGGTAACGAACTCTGGACAAAGGCCCACGACGTCGGCGCTGATGAAATCGTCCTCTCGCCGGACGAGGAGACGCTGTACACTGCTGACGGTCCTCTGTTTGCACTGGACCCTGCTGACGGCACTGAAAAATTCAACCTATCGTACGGCACTGACCGTGTTCACTGGTTCGACCTTTCTGACGACGGAAAAACGCTGTACATCGGCTTAGAAGCCGAGATACGTTCGGTTACTGCAGACGCGAACGGCGACGAGAACTGGACCACTGCTGTTGAGACGGAAGGTCAAATCGAGCATGTCTGCAGCGTCCCCGGTGACGACTACGTAATCGTTTCCGAATATTACGGTAACATCCTCTGTCTCGAGACAGAGCAGGGTTCCGTAGAATGGGAAATGAACGTCGGCGAGAACACGAGGGCAATCGAAACCGTCCAGTTCGCAGAACCCATCGACGGTCTCGGAGGTCGGTCTCTGATCTTCGACGACGGCCAAACGGACCTGTGGAACGGCGTGCTCGAGGTCGATGCGATGTACGATGCTGGAGGCGAGAACGTCGAACACGTCAACGAGAACACGATCTCCGATCTCGAGAACCTGACCGGCGACGATATCAGTACGATCATCGAGACCGTCGACGGCTACGACTCCGAGGACGATATTCAGTACACCCGCGACGTACTGAATATCCTCGAAGCGTACGATCTCGAGGACGACGCTGACCAAGTCGAAACGGAAGAACCGCCGTGGGACCCGCCTGAGTACGACACCGAAGGCGCTGGCGACTTCGCGAACTACATGGAACAGGTAGAGTCCATGCAAGAACAACTCGAAACTGACGAAGAATCGGAAGACGACACGGAAGACGAAGACGACGGAATAGGTATCGGACTACCGGGTTTCGACTTCGGACTCGATAGCGGCGGCGAACTCATCGGACTCGGGATTATCGCCGTGGTGGTCCTGGCGGTGGTCGGATTCGTGACGGACCTCATTCCCGGCCTAGGTAACAACTGACCATGAGACGGATTTTGATTTTTGCCACGACGATAGCCCTGCTTGCAGCGATGGGCATGGGCGGCATGGGCAGCGCGATCGCCGCACAAGAGAACGCGACGAACTCGAGCGACGATCAGCTCGAGGACGAACCCGAGGTGGAACCGAACGAGGACTACGTTCGAGAAATCGACTCAGAGACGCGAATCGTCGATTGGAGTTACAACCCCGGAATGTTCGAGATAGTCATCGAGGCCGACGAAGACACGGCCGTCTCGGTCACCGAAGGTGGCGACTACGAGGAAGGCGACGGCTCGTTCAACTACCGAGAGTTCGACATCGAGGAGGGGAACAACACGATCACCATGCCGGTCACCGATCGGCAGGGGGCTGGCGTTGCGATCGCGACGAAGCGGTCACTCGCGCAGGGCGGCGGCGCGACCCTCAGCATCGGTCAGGTCGAACAGAATCCGTTTCGTCACTTCGGCGGTGAGAGCGGGCTGTTCTCCGGCGTCATCATGACGGTCGGCATGGCCGGGGGCGGCTCGTGGTACGTGATTCGATCCGAGGAAAGCGGGGTGATTGAAGCATGAGCGACACGAGCAACACCTTCGGCGGCTGGGCGGATCGGCTCACCCACATCGCCGCGGAGGGGCAGTTGATCGTTCTCGGTCTCGCGGTCTCGCTTGGTGCCGCGTTGATCTGGATTCGGCCGTCGATACCCGGAATCCCCCCGATTGTCTTCGGTTGGTTCGCGGCGCTGTTGCTCCTGGGGCCACCGCTGCTCGGCCTGTTCGTCACGGGAGCACGAGCGCTCCGACAGCGCCGAATGGTCGAAGTCTACCACATCAACGGCGTGACTGACGCTCGAAAAAAGTTCTACGTCGAACCCAAGGTTTGGGCAAAGAAGACTGTCGAGGGACCGTCTCCGTACTCGGTCAACGACGGGGAATCCTTCGAGGTTCGAGAGTTCGACTGGCATCCCGACCAGGGCGAGCACGGAACGCTCATCGTTCGAGGTTGTTATTTCAGCCAGATGGCCGACTCGAAACTCGTCACGACGAAGGCCATGCTCGAGGACATCCACGGCGATCTCGTCGAGGCCTTCCTCGAGTTCAACCGGCTCCGGGGCCGCATCAGTAAGATGGGGCTCCAGATTCAGGGCGACGTGATCAACGAGGAAGCCGAGGCCGACGAGCGCGGACTGATGAACCCGCGCACATCGGTTAAAGATAGGTTCGAATCGGCCAAAAGCGACGCCGAAGACGCCGATATAGACGAGATTAAGGACGTCACTGAGTACGTCGAGGACTACAGCGACGAGCACGGAATCAACACGGTCAGCGGACCACCGCAGACTCGAGCACAGGCCACTGCAACCGACGGAGGGACTGATCAATGAGATACATCCACGACGGCGAACTTTGCGACGAGACGGTCGACGTACCGCCAGTGTTCGTTTTCGACGAGGCGAACGCTCGAGGGACCGGACGGACGAACACAGCGCTCAAGACGGCGGCGCTCGCACCGCTGTTAGCTAAACAGCGAAAGACCTCGATAACGCCGTTCGTCGTCGGTCACGATACCAACGGAGGGGACCGATGAGCGACGAGCAAGACAACTTCACGGTCGGTGGCTTTCGCGAGTGGCAGGACGGTAACCTGGCGCGTGATCCCGACGAGGTTCTTCCGCATTCGGGGTTCGTGCGAGACGAACAGATCGACCGTCAGATGACCGTGCGCGCGTTGCATCACGATCCCGACCGCTGGGACGGGAAGGCGTCGGCAACGTACATGGACGTCCAGAAAAACCGCGACATCCTCCGCGGCGAAGGCGGACACACAGCCCGAGAAGCGCTCAATAACGGCGACACGCTGACGCTGAAACACTACATCGGCGACCCGTCGCAGGAGGCCGACCTGTCCGGTATCAAAGCGATCACCAGGCTACAGGAGATCGTGGCCGGTCCCGCCCCGGTGATAGTCGTCTTGGGGGAGATGGGTGCCGGAAAAACGAACCTCGCGTGTCTGCTCCTCCAGCTGCGTGATCGGTGGGTCGACGGTAATCTCCTCGTCGGATCAAATATCCGCACGCTTCCGCGGAACGACGACTGGGTTCGTGACGACGGGAGCATCGAGGACGGCTGGATTCCTAACTACCCGCTCCTGAGCGAGTGGGTCCAGCAGGACGGGAATCCGGTCGAGAATCCGCAGCAACCGAAAGCGTTCGTCGGTGACGAGTTCTCGACGAACGCCTCGGGGACTGGTGAAGACGGCCAGAAAGTCCGGAAACTGATGGGACCGCTGGTGTTCAAGATCCGGAAGTACAACGGGATGCTCATCTACATCGGGCACGACGAATCGTCGATCCACCCGATGCTGTGGCGTGTCGGCACGATCATCAAGAAACCCGATCGCAACAACAAGGGGAAAGCGGTCGTCGCCGAGCGGATCTCTGGCGGGAAGCTACAGGACGTCGATCCGCGGCCGTTCACCGGCATTCCGCCGGCAGACTACGAACCGCACACGCACGACGAGGCCGACTGGTCGTGGAACGCACCTGCGGGAGACGGCGACGGGCCGGCGATTGCCGAAGACGAGGTGAAACAGGTGGCCGCCTGGACGATGGAAACATGCCGAGAGCAGGGAATGTCGGCCCGCGAAACCGCCGAGTTCGTGCCCTATAGCCACGCTACTGTCTCGAATTGGTGGAAAGACATCGATGAAGGCGGCGAGAAGCGAGAGTGGGTTAACATTGTCGAGCAGGTGATCGCATGACGGCGTCAGGGTGTAAACCTGTAAACCGCAACCGATCCCCCTTTAGTATAGGTGCAGCCCAAAGCCCACCGCTCGCTCCCGAGGGGAGCGACGCGACCGATGGGCGGAGCGTCTCACGAACAGCGGAGGATTATATATTACCACGCGTGGAGCGCGCGCAAGACCTAAGGAAACAGACATTTTTTAGATGTCGATTTCGAAAAAATCGCGTCGCACGTGATGGGGGTCGATCGGCGTGACAGTCGTGCTCCGGTATCTGGTCGATGTGGCTCGGTTCACCGCTGTCGATCTGGCCCACGAACTACGGCGAGACTACGAGCGGGGTGTGTTCTCGAGACAGAACCTCGCCGGGATCGGCGTCACGATCGCGGGCTCCGCGTTGGCGATCGCGACCGGCGGGTACGGGCTGGGTGTGATGGGTCTGTTCTTCGCCGGGTTCTTCACGTGGTCGACGGCTCGAGCCGATCGGCGCTGGCGAGACGAACGGAGGAACGATCCGTGAACCGCTCGAAGCGAGCGAATCACTTCGGGACGGCGTGTGAGAAACGGATGGCGAAGAAGCGGCAGTTCACGCTTGAGCGGGCCAGCTGGCACGACGCGAAGTTTCAGAACGGAACGCCGGTAGAAATCAAGAGCACGATGCTCGAGCACAGCGACGGCCAGCCGGGGAATTTCAAGGTCTACAGGGAATATCACGAAAAGCTCCGGCGAGCGGGCGGCTGGTACTGTTTCGTCGTCTACCGTCCACACGGCCGCTCCGGCTGTACAGTTGTCAACAACAAAATGATGAAGTCCTCGAGTCTGCCGTTGCTCAAGTGGCACGGCGGCGGCGACCATCGTGGAACCGAGCAGGCGAAGATTCCGATAAACGACATATTCTGATTTGCGATTCCAGTGACACCTATTATTTAACTACTGATATTCGTGAATGCCATGCACACTACACGTGCGTACTGGACATTGATTCTATAACTGCTATCGGATATTATTCATGCGCAGCGAGTACCTATCTGATAGGATTTGGTCCCCATGCATTAGACAGGGATCTGGCTATTCGTGTTGAGCACTACACCGATCCAATGGCACGAGATGAGCGATTCTCTCGCCGGCGGATGCTCGAGTTGACAGGTATCGCAGCGTCGACAGCGTTCGTCGCCGGCTGCGGTAACGGTGGTAACGACGGTGGCGGTAACGGCGGTAACGGCGGTAACGGCGGTGACGGCGGTGACGGCATCGAGATTGAGCCCGGCACGCAGATTGAGTTCGACGGGCAGACGGCCGGCTGGGTCGGCATCGCGCCCGACTCGATCGCGGACGAGGAGAACCCGACGCTCATCCTCCAAGAGGGAGAAACCTACGAGATGGGCTGGACTCAGGGCGACGGTCAGGATCACAACATCGAGATCCGCGACGACAGCGATGAGATCGTCGACGACCTTGCGACCGAGGTGACCCCTGATCCCGGCGACGACCAGTGGTTGGAGTTCGAGGCCAGCAGCGAGATGGCCACGTACGTCTGCGAGGTGCACCCAGATGCGATGGTCGGCAATATTCAGGTCGAAGGTGGCGGCGGTGGTGGTGGCGACGGCAACGAGACCGAGGGCGGCAACGAGACCGAGGGCGGCAACGAAACCGGCTAACAACTGCTACTTCGGCAGGTCTTGGCAGTTGTTGAAGTGAAGATGCAGAAGAATAACCCTCTAATGCACTTGCCCCAATTAGGATTAGAACTCGTTACTCTCGGCGGCGAGGCCCGATTCTGAGTTGCTGTTGAGCGCTGCTCGACTGGATCGCCTTTACCGTCAACAGGGCCGGGGCAGGCTGTGATGACACGAGACGATGGCGGCGGATTTCCATTGTGCCCCGACAAATAAGTGTGCGTCTCCAATATCTATAGCTCTGGCACTTACAAAGACATGGTTGTTTCCCAGTACCGGCTGAAGTTTGGTGGAGATGAACCAACTCGTCTCTTTCCGGTGAAACAACTCTATTAATGTGTCGTTTACGTATCTCCCTCGACGACTGTTCTTGTACGAGTGAGACGTGCATTACCTGTACTTGCCGCGAAGGACAAATCTCTCGGCGGTTTCAGTGGGTCTCCAGATCACATCTCACCTTTCGTCGTAACTGAAAGTTCAGTCTCAACAGTAAATTTAACTGCCCGAGTACTCAGCGTTTCGGCGATCTCCCGGCGCTGTTCGCGAGTGAGGTCGTCGCGCTCGAGGACGTGCGTAGCTGCGGAGACGAGCTGGTCGACGTCTTCGCAGGCGAACGCGACCGCGTTGCTCCGGTTGCAGTCGTAGAACCGGGAGGCTTTCTGGATAGCGTCGAATCGCCATTCGTTACCGTCGTCAGTCCGGATTCGAACCGATCCGGGCGTCTCTGAGTGAGACATGGCCGTGAACACAACCCGCCTAGCCTAGTTTTTTCGGTTCACTCAAACGGTCTTAGTTTATAAAGAAGGGGTCTGGCCCGGTGTGATCGGCGCGGTGACCGTGGCGATCTCGTGGGCTATGGGCCGAATATGAACACGGCTGGTACTCGGTTCGTGTTCATATCGAGGAAACCGTTTCTCTCGACGTTCAACCGCCAGGAGTTGCATTAATCCTGTCTTTTACGATGTTCTATTCAGATGAAAATCAACTGAACACCACGGTAAGTCCACATGCTTATTGATCACCGGTTATTCTATCAGCTACGGATAGGGCCAGTGATACAGCGACATCAATTTACTCGAAAATTGGCGATGGAGTGTCTGGCCCAGTTGGATCACAAACACGTATTTGACCATCGTCTCGAACAAAAACATTCCATCCGTCAGCGGTGAAAGCAAGGACTTGTTCTCCTGAGTGGGGAGCATTCGAGTGGTGCTCAAACAACTCGTTGAGCGCCTCCGTATCGATCGTCTCGTACAATGGCGCAAGGTCTTCTGGCTTGGTATCTGTCACCACCGCAATTGCTCTAATGACCGCGTCAGCAGGGGCCGTGTCGCTGTCGCTATCATAGTGGTGAACTCCTACCGGCGTACAATCGCACTGTAGCGATAGTTGGTCCTGATTCATTGGCGATCCTACCCTAGTAGTGAACTTCAGTTTAGGGGGGGCAAGATAACTAAAAAGAACAACTTCGTCTGTACTGATCACTGCCGCTTATTTCAGCCACTCTAATCGACGTTCATTCAAACGATAACTATGGATGTTTATTGAGCGGTCGTTTGAACCCTATTCTGTACTTGCCAGCGGAAAATTCGACTTTTGTCTCTCATAAGCGTCCTCATAAAAGTGATTACAGGCCTGTACTGAGGTACAGGAAATCCATCAGGAGTCAGATTCTTCGAGTGCAACTACTGCAGATTCGATTGTTCCTTGAAGGTCGTCTATTGCAGCAGTATCGATAGCAGCTAATACCCCTTTATTTTGGTCTTTGATGAGGTGTAACTCTATCGCATTCTCGAAACATCGTAGAACGCATTGTAAGTCACCATGAATATATAGCGATTCTTGATGATCTTGGTCAATTGCTTCCAAACGTGCATCTCGGAAAACGTTCTTAATCTCCGAAGTGTCATATTTCTTTTTGACATCATTTCGAATATACACATGTTCACTATCGCCTTCGTCGTAGTAACCAACGCTTCGAAGTTCATCACCAAACCTATACTCAAGTTGCTCACGGACCCGGTCTGCTTCGATTTTCATAATATACCAACTGTATTTTATACGTCATAAATATAGCGGCCGATACTGATCAGTGTTGGTATCAAATTGATGATTAGCCCGTTATAGTCGGACAAACTGTCAAAATGATTCTGCGCCTTTGCAGCCTCAAGGGCGATAATGATATATGAACGTCCTGCACTGATCATAGCTTCTCACCGAATCATTCTCCAAAGAAGCGCGTGATCTGGGTCATACATCTGCGAACTGAACGAAGTACCGGATTCTACATTGCCGATCGCGTTGATGTTTTACTTCCACTATTCATAGTTCAGTCTACAAGATTAAAATTTTTAGTATAAATTGAGCTACTTATATCATGGCTATAGAACGAGGACCTCAGGGAAAAAGACACGTTCCAGCACATCAAAAGGGGTGCTATTATCACCGAATATCTGACTGCTGTTGGCTATGTCTAATTCGAATGACTATCAGTTCGACGTCTTCGCCGATCCGGTATCGGATTCAGAGCGCCGATACTCTGTCCGAACATGATCTCATCGGCGAGGAAATTCTCGTTCCGCAGATAGACGCCTCATCAGATGAGGCATCCGTCGAACATACGACAGGAATAATCACAAAAGTACATACTCTCTCCAGTGACAGTCCCGACATTCTTTCCACATATATAGAAGAGAAAGACAAAGTAGTTCATATCGATCTGACGGCTGGCCCGATAGCGTAGCGAGTGATCGCTAAACTGATACCGAACACTGTATCGCCTGTACTTATCGTTGTGAGTTTCGAGTCTCACCCACGGAGAGTTTCGGCAGAGCTGATCGGATCTACTGCTTCAAAAGACGTCGGTGGTGGACCGACGTCGGAGCTCCCCATCCGCTGGTGGTGTGTCAATCGGACGGGCCGATCAGAGATCGGGCGTCAGTGGCTATTGACGTTGGCACGATCTCGACCGGTGACGGTGGGTTACGAATGTCCCAAGTCGAACGGAACCTGTCGGCAACGACAGTACTCCTCACCCCCGTCAGATGGATTATCTGAGCACGGGTGATTAAGCCTACTGGCCGTCAGAGGAGGCTTTTGCCGGTGTTATTCATTCTCCGCCTCGAGTTGCTCCTCGAGGTTGGCAATCCGGCACTCTTGGGCAAGTAGAATCGAGATGAGGTGTGTGGTCATCGGATTGGGGTGGTTCTGGATCCCCCCAGCGTCAGCGAAGTTCCGCGCTTGGTCGAACAGTCGTTCGAAGTGATCTTGATATTCAAGACGGAGTGCTCTGTGGTAGGGTGACCACTCGTTTTCAAATTCACTGAGTGTGTCGCGGTAGGTGGGGTTTGTTTTGCCCATGTAATCCAGAGTGAGCGGACAGCAGATAAGCAACGGAGGGCAGTTTCCGGAATTCCGATACGCTCTCAATTAGTTTCGACACACTCACTCGTCTGCAATGATAATCTCGTCAACCGCTTCTTCACTCTGCTCGATCTGTTGAATGGCTTCTTCGACTTCTTTCTGAGTCGCTTCGTCCATTCCTTATCCTGTATTCTCAATATAGAGCATAAAACACCGCGACTGGATTCTAATTGAGAAAACACCTGTTTGGATTTCACTGTACACACAGATATTCTCAGCTCGTGTGCATATTCGGGAGACCAGGTTTGCCAGCGTGCAACCGGAAGGGGAGAGGAGTGAGGATTAAACTTCCCGTATAGACACAGGAATTATATACCGTCCACTCTCATAGGAATGTGATAAACATTCAATGATTTCTCTATTTGTTGAATCTGTGAATATCTTTGATTGGCTGCAACAGTGGTCCCAAGTAATCAGCGGAATTGGATCACTAGTATTATCGTTATCACTCGTATATTTATATTTTAGACAGACAAACATACAGAGAGAGCAAGCAGAGATCCAAGATGAGCAAGAAAAATGGATGGAAGCTAATCACTTTCCTAATTTAACGATTCATGATTATGAGATAGAGAACGAGTGTGGTTTAGATGTGGTCAAGATAGATGTTGAGAATGTCGGTAACGGATCCGCAATAAATTTGCGATGTTTTTCCAAATGCTACGTACCAGCGTTTGAATATCCATTCTCAATTAGACGGCCTGTATCTACAGAAGAATATGCAAAAAGGAAAAACGGTAGTTATTTGAAATCAGTCTTTGAATCAAATGAGGAATTGTGGGGAGATTTAGATAAACAATATCCATTCAGTGGCACCGTTAAAGAAAGAGGTCTTATACCATCAGGGGCGTCATTAAAACCTTCAAACCGTCTTGAGCTTGAAAGTATAGTGATGTATAATTTTGAGAGTGGTCAAGAGAATGTTATATGGTCGAGGGAGGACCTGATTGACAAAGTAGCAGATATAGGGTTAAATAGAATGATTTGTTACGTATTCGTCAGATATGAAGATATGTCTGGAGAATCGCATGATGAGCCAATTTGTAATTTTATTATCAACTCCGATCGAGAACATACTTCACTAGTTAATCAAGACCACCGACTTTCAATTTTTGGAATAGCCGATTCTGATGATGAAATAAACTGGGACGTGACCAATAAAAAACCGCGGGGAATACGGCAATCAGTAAGAGAATATAAATATATAACTAAGTGGTATTTAGACAACTTATTTAAGCCATATCTTGATAAATATAGGCAGAGTTGACAACCGTCTCCGAAATCTGGGTGTTTCGACTTCTATACTCTTCCATTTTGCCAAACAACTAATGGGTATGTTTTCACGTATTCATCTCGGCGGGACCCAAACACCTATGTTTCAGTTCCGTGGTGCGGAGGGCGGGGCGGTTATTTTGTGACCTCAGCTCTAGCCACAATTTCAGTCCCAGCAGTAGGCACATCTCCTTTCTTCTCTTTGTCTGATTGCTTCAGTTACACTGAGTCCGTGCTGATCCGCGATCTCGACGGCCAACTCAAACGCATGGTCTTCAATAGGTGTTCCCTTGTATTCATGAGCGAGTAGAGCAAGTCTATTGACGATCAACAAGTCATCTTGTGGATGTCGCATAACGGACCAGTTTGGCTTCGCCATCACTGATAAACTCTCGTAGGATCAACCACCGTTTCATGTGCTTCAACTGGAGTTCTACGTGCGGAGGATGGGCAGGGGCGCTGTAATTTTTTGGCCCTGTCGCCTTGGCGACACCGGACAAAAGTAGGGTTAGTTGCCAACTTTTCGTGAGACCTCATCCGGCTGGGTGATGTTATTACTAACAGCCCTCGAGATCGCTTCACCGAATGCAAGTTGATCCTCTCCGAGACGGATCTCTTGCATCACATCGCCGCTTTCACTTTGCAACTTGATGGTTACGTTGCCATCCGCAGCGCTGTAGCCCTCAATCACCAAGATAATGCCCATGAGACCGACACCGAATCCAATCACCAACATCAATCCCATTAGGCTCCCCTCGAGGCCTGCTGCCGCTGCGAAGGAGACAAACCCGATGACGATGGAGAGTATCCCATATCCGACTGTTTCTTGGTCGAGATCGGGTTTCTTTTGTTGTTCTATCTTCGTTCCGCCCACCAGATCGAGGTGAAGCGTGTCTATCAATGTCCGCTCAGTGTCTCCCCCACTCGCTCGTACTGAAAACAGCCGCCGATCAGTCAGAAGGAACGTCTCTACCTCGTTCGATTGTGCATTGATCGCGGTTTCTTTCTCACCAATAAATGGCTGAACTGTATCTAAATTGTTTTGGGACGGCATCGATAGTTAGCTATCTGATTACCATCGGTTGATACTTTCGCCCAAGATCATGACTGATAATCGCGAGACTTCAATCGTCCAAGGGAGCCGAATATTGGCACGGCGGTGGTGAGAATTTGGTTTTGTATCGCGGTGATCAGAGTTCGATCTCCGCACCAACGGGAGCCTCGAGCACCACCGTCTCCCCAGCCGTCATCGCGTCCCCGATCTCCACGTCGATATCCTCGAGATCCACCTCGGGCGGAAACAGGAGATCCACCCGGCTGCCGAACGCGATGTGGCCGATTCGGTCGCCGCGCTCGAGTTCGTCGCCGCGCTCGGCGTAGGGGTGAATCCGACGGGCGAACGCGCCGGCGATCAGCGTCACCTCGGCGTCGCTCAGCGGCTGGTCGGCTTTCGCGTGCGGATCCTCGGCGACGGCAGCGCTACCGCCGTCGGCGGTGGGATCCGCATCGCTCGAGTCCACCACCTCGTCCGGGTCAGCCGTCCCGTCGGTCGCCTCGAGTGATCCGGACGCGGGCAGATTCGACGACTCGGTTTCACACCGCACGTGCACGCGCTCGTTCCGGTCCGAGTCCTTCGAGAAGGCCGGCCGGTTCGCCCCGGAGACGTGCTCGACGTCGGTCACCGACGCGGAAAAGGGCGCGCGGACGACGTGGACGTGCCAGACGTTCATGAAGACGCCCAGCCGAACGCGGTCGCCCTCCTCGCGGAGCACGGAGACGTTCCCGTCGGCCGGCGAGACCACGCCCGTCGGCGGCGGCGTTCGCTCCGGATCGCGGAAGAACGCGAGCGTTCCGGCACCGAGTGCGAGCGCGACGAGACTCGCCGTCACGCTGAAGACGAACGCGAACGGCGCGGCGAGCAACGGGAGGATCGCGTACTTCCAGGCCCCCGGCGCGAAGTTCATGCACCAACCCACGTGATCGATTCGTATGGCCGTTACGGTGGGCCGCGACGGTGAAACACGCGAGACGGTGAGAGACGGGAGACGAAGAGAGACGCGGACTGCGACGGTGAGAAACGGTGGGCCGCGACGGGAAGCTCGCGTAAACACCTGCTCCGAAGGAACGACCCCTACCGAAGCCGCTCGGCCGGCTGTTCGCGCGGCAGGGTAAACGAAAACGTCGAGCCCTCGCCGGGTTCGGACTCCACCCAGATCTCCCCGCCGTGGCGCTCGACGATGCGCCGACAGAGCGCGAGCCCGATCCCCGTTCCGTCGTACTCGTCGCGGCTGTGCAGCCGTTGGAACACCTGAAAGACCCGTTCCGAATCCGTCGGATCGATCCCGATCCCCTCGTCACGGACCGATATCGTCCAGTTCCGGCCGGTTCGCTCGGTCTCGACGTGAATTCGCGGCGGCTCGTCGCCCGAGTACTCGATCGCGTTCGAGAGGAGGTTCTGGAACAGCTGTCGGAACTGGCTCGCGTCGCCGGGGACCTCCGGTAACGACTCCGCCGTGATCTCGGCGTCGTGCCGATCGATCATCACCTGCAGGTCGGTCAGGACGTCCTCGAGCAGCGCGTCGAGATCGACGGGTTCGAACGGTTTCCCCTGCGAGTCCACCCGAGAGTACTCGAGGAGCCCCTCGATCATGTCGCGCATGCGTTCGGCGCCGTCGACCGCGTACGCGATGAACTCCTCGGCGTCCGAATCGAGGTTGTCGGCGTAGCGACTCTCGAGCAACTGGAGGTAGCTCGAGACCATCCGCAGCGGCTCCTGGAGGTCGTGGCTGGCCGCGTATGCGAACTGCTCGAGCCGTTCGTTCGACTCCTCGAGTTCGGCGACGGTGTCGCTGAGTCGACGCTCGTAGGACTGGCGTTCGAGGGCGGTCGAAATGATCGTCGCGACGCTCTCGAGGAAATCGACGTCGTGGTCGGCGAACTCCTGGAGCTCCACGTCGTAGACGGTGAGGACGCCCCACGGATCGGTCAGCGGGCCGACGGTCACGCCGATACCGCTGCGAACGCCGGTGTCGCCTCCACCCACCGTGTCGACGACGCGAGCGTCGGCCTCGAAATCTTCGACGACGACGGGTTCGCTCGCGTCGAGCGTCGCACCCGCGAGCGAACTGCGTTCGTCCGAGCGTCGCGTCTCGTTCTCGATGAGCGCGTCCGCACAGCCGACCTGCGAGCGAACCTGAAACAGGTCGTCGGGGCAGCCGGGGGTGCTCTCGAGGAGCGCACAGCACTCGACGTCGAGCGCCGTCGTGACCAGTTCGGCCGCTTTCTCCGGCAGGTCGTCGGTATCCGTGCTCTCGAGTGCGTGCCGACCCAGATAGGCGACCGACTCGAGTTGGGCGACCTTCGCCGTGAGCGTTCGCTCGGCTTCCTTCCGCGGCGAAATGTCTCGGAACAGGCCGACGAAGTATCGATCTCCCTCGTACGCGAAGTCGTTGAGGGAGACGCCGAGCGGGACCTCGTGGCCCGCTTCGTGCTGTCCCGGCAGTTCGACGTAGGTCCAGTTCAGGTTCCGCTCGCCGGTCTCGAGGTACCGCTGCAGCGCGTCGAGGTGCGTCTGGCGAAGGCGCGGCGGGATGATGTTGACCTTGCTCGAACCGCGGAGTTCGTCCGCCGAGTAGCCGAGAATGCGTTCGACGGCGGGGTTGGCGTACTGGATCTCGCTGTCCGTGTCGAGGACGATAATCCCATCGGGGAGCGCGTCGGCGAGCGCCTGAAACGTCCGACCGTACGTGAGTCCGCCGTCCGACTCCGACTCGGGCGGGACCGGTCGGCGGTTGATGACGCCGGCGATCCGTGGCTCGTCCCCGTCGGACTCGAGGAGTTCGAGGTGGACGTCCTCGGAGCGGACGGTCTCCGCGTTCGTCCGAATCGGGAGCGTCGTAGACACCGGCCGTCCGTTGCTCTCCTCGGCGACGATAGACTCGAGGGAGGGAGCGTCCGCCCCCGAAATCCGTGAAAACGATGTCTCGAGGAGTTCCGAACGGTCGTACCCGGTCAGCGACGCGAACGCGTCGTTGACGTCGGTGATCGTCCCATCCGGTCGGATCCGAAAGCTCGCGATATCCGCCGCTGCGAGGAGCGATCCCGGTTCGCGGCTGTTCGCCGCATCCTGACGGTCCGGATTTCCGGGGGGTGACGAAGACGGCGGGCCGGATCCCATTGCGCGTAGTTGGCCAGACTCCGACATAAGGGCTGTGTTCCCGCAAACGGCGTCTGGGCGGGAACAAACCGGCGGCCGACGATAGCCGACAGACGGTATATACCGGTCGAATACAGGCGTTTCGGTCCCGAAAGGCAGTCGTTTCAGTCCCAGAACGACTGCGTACGCGCGTACTCGCGTTCCTTCGAGAGGATGTCCCGATAGAACTCGTCTTCGTCCTCCCGGAGCTTGTTGATGATCCGGGCGGCGTTGTGCGGACCCACGCCGCGGGCGGCCATCGCGATCACGGCCTGCCTCCCGTGGCTCTGGACCAGCCCGGCGCTGCGGTAGGCGCGTTCGGTCATCTTCGTTTGCTCCTCGTCTTTCTCCTGCGCCCGAACCGCCTGCACGACCTCGTCGGCCCACGGATTCAGCGAGGCGATCCGGGTCGATCCGCACTCGGGACACTCGGGCTGGTCGCGAACCCGCTTGACCTTGGTCTTCGCCTTCCACTCCTTGCAGTGCGTACAGAGCAGGATGATCCGGTCGTTCTGAATCCGCTCCCGAACGGTGTTGATGACGCTCGCGTCCGCGTTCTCGGGGGCCAGCAGTTCCTTCCCGCTCGAGGACCGGCCGCCCAGTCCGACCGGCGTTCGGCCCCGGTGAGTCACGAGTTCGATCTCGCCCGATTGGAGCCCCTCGAGCACCGCACTCGCCCGCTCGACATCCAGGTCCTCGTGGAACACCTCCCGGATCGACTCCTGGTACATCGGGGTGTCCTCGAGCGCCGCGAGCAGACGGTCGTTCGAAATCCGGCCCGACCCGCTGGCCTCCCAGCGTTTGAGCGCGCCGAACTTCGCCGAGACCTGCGCGAGTCGGAAGGCGAGCGCGTCCGAGTTCTTGAGTCCGAGTTCGACGATGGCCTCGACGTGACCGGGATCGGTCTCCTCGAGCACCGACAGCACGTCGCTGGTCGCGACCGAACTGGGAACCTCGAGTTCGATCCGGTAGGGATCCGTCTCGAGACCCACGGAAGATCCGGACTGCTGACCGAGCAGCGCGGAGAGCACCCGTCCGAGCGTCTCGTTCGCCGTGTGGCCGAACGGCGCGTTCAGGACGACGGTCCGGCCCTGACGCTCGAGGACGAGTCGGTCCGCCGTCGGCATCGGGGCCTCGGCCTCGGTCTGGCGCTCGAGTTGCGAACAGGCCTCCGTGAGGGTGTACGAGTCCGCCGGATAGCGGTGCGCGAGTTCGCGACCGACGGCGGCGGCGTCGGCCCCCGCCGATAGCTGCGGTTCCGCGACGCCGCGGATCTCGCCGACCTCCCCCGCGACCGGGGCAGGGACGGGAATCTCCTGGCCGATCCAGGAGGGGACCTCTCCCGCGGGATCCTCGATCGGACTGACCTTGACCCGCCCCTCCTCGTCGTCGATCTCGGCGATGCGCCACATCTCGCCGCGCTGGATGAACACCTCGCCAGGCTGGGCGAAGTTGACGACGAACCGCTCGTCCAGGGTCCCGATCTGTTTCCCCGAAGCGATGTCGTGGACCTCGTAGGTCTCCTCGTCGGGGATCATCGAGAGGTTCGCGTAGACGTACTGCCAGGTGCCGCCGGTCGTCTCGAGCCGATCGTCGCCCTCGTCGAACCAGACGATCCGGTTTCGGTGGAGCTCCGAGACGACCTCGCGGAACGTCTCCTCGGGAAGGTCGCGGAACGGATACGCGCGCGTAACGGTCTCGTATGCCTCCCGAAGGGGCGTCGCACCGCGGCTCTGGACGAACCCCGGAATCTGGTTCGCGACCACGTCCAGACTGCCCTCGTGGATCGCGGCCGGTTCGACTTCGCCGTCGCGGGCGCGGCGCGCGATCGCGAGCGCTTCGAACGTGTCGTCGGGACGGGTCGTGACGATGGTACCGCTCGAGACCTCGTCCTGGCGATGCCCCGCACGACCGATCCGCTGAAGCAGCCGCGTCACTTGCCGCGGGCTCTTGTACTGAATCACGTGATCGACCCGGCCGACGTCGATCCCCAGTTCCATCGAGGACGTACAGAGCAGCCCGTCCAGTTCGCCCGCCTTGAACCGATCCTCTACGTCGATTCGGGCCTCCTTCGACAGCGAGCCGTGGTGGACCCCGATCGGGAGATCGAGTTCGTTGAATCGGGACCCCAGCGCCTCCGCCGTCTGTCGCGTGTTGACGAATATCAGCGTCGACTCGTGTTCCGCGACCAGATCCCGGATCAGCCGAACGTGGCTGGCCGTGTCCGCTTCGGTCATCAACTCGCCCGAGAGCCGTTCGTCCTCGTCGGTGATCTCCGGCTGGCAGACCGTCACGTCGACGTTGCTCCCGACGTCGATCTCCCGGATCTCGCAGGGCCGACCGCCGGTGAGAAAGCCGCCGACGTCACCCGGATCGCCGACCGTCGCCGAGAGGCCGATCCGCTGGATCCCGTCCGCGAGATCCTCCAGGCGCTCGAGGCCGATCGCCAGTTGGGCGCCGCGCTTGGAGGCCGCGAGTTCGTGGACTTCGTCGATCACGACGTGAGAGACGTCGACGAGCGCCTCCCGCAGCCGTTCGCCGGTGAGCATCGCCTGCAGCGTCTCCGGCGTCGTGACCAGCACGTCCGGCGGATTGTTGGCTTGCTTACCCCGCTGGTACTGCGTCGTGTCGCCGTGGCGGACGTCCACCTCGAGATCCAGGTAGTCGCCCCACCACTCGAGGCGTTCGCGCATGTCTCGGTTGAGCGCTCGCAGCGGGGTCACGTAGAGCGCGCCGAACCCCTCCGGCGGCCCGTCGTCCGCGAGCAGGTGATCGAAGACCGGCAACATCGCCGTCTCGGTCTTGCCACTCCCGGTGGGTGCGATCACGAGCGTGTGCTCGCCGGCCGACAGCGGCGGAATCGCCAGTCGCTGCGGTGCCGTCGGCGTCGAAAAGCCGCGCTCGGAGAGCGCCCCGCGAACCGTCGGTCCGAGGTGCGTAAACGCCGCGACGTCGCCCTCACTCATCGAAACACCGTAGGGGCGAGAACCGGATAAGCACCACGTTCCCGGAGAGATCGAGCCGATCGGATCGGACTCGAGAACGTACCACGTGCCCGTCCTCACTCCTCGTCGGCGGTCGAGTCGTTGGTGTCGTCTTCGTCGGCGGTCGAGCCGTCGTCCTCGTCGACCGAACTCTCGTCCGCATCGATGTCGGATCCCACATCGTCCTCGTCGATCATGTCCTCGACGTCGTCCTCGACGGACAGCTCGCCCGGTTCGGCCGGCTTCTCCTGAATCTCGTCGCTCGATCCCGACGTGATCTTCGCGGACGACGGATCGTCGGCGAGATCGACGTTCGTCTCCGCGTCGTCGACCGGCTCTCCGGCCCCGGACGCGGAATCGTCGCTCGATGCATCGGTGTCGGCCTCGGTCTCCGTTTCGTCCGTCGTGTCCGTCTCGTCCTCGTCGGAGCCGACGTCGCCGATCGGAATGGCCTGGGGCTCCGTGGGAACCGCATCCGGAACGCGGTCGCTGACGGCCGAGGGGACGGCGTCGACGGTCCGTTCCCGAATCTTCTCGAGCGATAACTCTCCCTCGTCGTCACTCGAGCCGACGACGCGAGAGACGACGTACGCGACGCCGGCGGCTCCGAGGGCGACGAGCACGAGGGTTCGGAGCGCCCTGCTCGAGTCGGTGTTCGTCGCGTCCGGCGACCGATCCTGTGACGGTGACGTATCCCTATCGACGGCGGATCGAACGCGCATCGGAAACCGTACAGTGCCGCTCCGGAAGTCGGTTCGGGGTGCCAGCGCAAGCGTCGATCGGCGACGATCGAACGGAGTTCTGACGGGCGGCCTCGAACCGCCGGAATACCGGTCGGCTCGGGCGAGTAGCGAGTGCATTCTCGATCACCGGTGCGGAGTAACCACTCCGAAACCAGCGTATGTCGTCGCCTACTCGTTCCTGACATTCCGGTATCCATGTCATATAAAAATACGTTAATACAGTAGCTCGATCAAATGAGTCGATTTAGACCACGATCGGCGAACCGATCCCGTTCGGGAAACCAGCCAGTCTACGGTTCCGCTCGCGAGAGCCTCGGTCGCGAACCTGATACCGGACGCGAAGCCCGATCCCGGATTCTCGAGCGACGGGTCGGTACGGACGCACGATCCGGAGTATCGAACGACGCAACCGCGACGGTGACTCCCGGAGGGCGATCTCGATGAGTGCGGATCGAACGCGGACGACCGTCGCGGCCGGCGTGTTCGCCCTGTGTCTCGTCGGGATACTCGGACTCGCCGTGATGGGCGGCGTAAGCGCCGACGAGTCAGTGGCCGCATCCAGCGCGACCACCGATCCGGACGCGTCGACGAACGCGACCGTCTCCGAGGAGGAGTACGTCGAGGCGGCACCCGAGCGAGGCGACCCGTATTACGAGGCCAGCAACGGTGACTGGGTCAGCTACGTCAATCCGCGCGACGAGTATCGATCCCCGTATCTCGGTGACGGCTCCGGGCAGATCTGCGTGACGCTGGTCAACGAAGCCGGCGAGCCGATCGTCGGCGAAACCGTTCCGAACACGACCGTCACGATCGACACGGGCGAAGAGTTGGACTGGCACTCCCAGGCCAATCCGGTGACCGTTCAGTACCCGCTGACCGACCACTACGACCGACCCCTCGACGCGGATCAGTTCGGCACGACGCCGGACCTGGCCCAGGGCGACGGCTACATGGACACGCACTGCATCGCGATCCACGGCCAGCCCGAGGACTCGACCATCGAGTACGGCGAGGTCCAGATCGAAGGCGAACACGCGGACAAGATCGAACTCGTCGGCTACATCCAGCAGGCCCACGACACCTGGGACACCGACGTCGATCCGATCGAGGACGCCGAATCCTACGAGGAAGTCGGCGGCGAGTGGACCTTCAAGCCGGACGGCTCGCACGGCCAGGTCGTCGCCGTCCTGCAACTCGACAGCGACGAAACGGGTGTCGACGACGGCTCCTCGAGCGAGGACGAGACGAACTCGAGTGACGGTACGGAACAGTCGAACGGCGCCGACGACGAATCGAGCGAACCCGAAGACGATGCCGACGACGACGAACTACCCGGGTTCGGTGTGCCGGCGGTGATCATCGCACTGGCAATCGCCGCGCTCGTCGGCGTCCGTCGTCGATCGACCTGACGCCGGGCCGGCGTCTCGACGAAAAGGCACGGACGGCTACGAGAGCGACCGAGCTACCACGAAATTTTCTGCGGCAGAACGGAAAACCGGTGAAACCGGTCGATAGCCTATCGTTCCCCTGAGTTGAACTGTCCAGTTACGGTATAATAAGACTGCTGGCCGATCCGGTCGGTCGGCACGCTACCCGACGTGCTTCGAGACGGCCCACCCAGTGGCGTCTCCGGGGCTGTCCAACCAGTGAGATTTTGCCACTCCGCTCGAGAGGGGCACACGATGACAGCCGCCAGCGACTCGGACGATCCCCGCGTCCCGATCGTGTGCCCCGACTGCGAGACGACCTCCCGCATCCCCCTGTCGGACGTGGCCGACACCATCGAGCGCCACAACGACCAGTTACACGACGGCGAGGACGTGGCGACCGTCGATCCCGACATCGTCGAGAACATTGCCGACCTCGCGGCCACCGATCTCGGCCTGCTCGAGGATCCGGAGTAAGCGGTTATCGACGCAGATACGAGCGGAGCCGCTGGAGCAGGGTGTCCGACGACGTCTCGTTCGAATCGCCGTCGGGGTTCGTCACGCGGCCCTCTTCGTCGGGCGTCTCGTCCACTCGTACGTCGGGACGTTTCGAATCCATACCGCCGCTACGGCCACGAGCGAAACAAGCGATCCCCTTGCGAGCGAAGCCCTCGGCGCGGTCAGATCACGTCGAGGACGACGATCGCGAGATACAACTGCCCGAGACCGGCGACGATCATGACGGCTCCCGCAACGCGTTTGAGCGACTCGCTGTGGGCGGCCAATCGGCCGGCGCTCGCGACGAGTCCCATCCCAGTTGCGACCGTCAACGAGACCATCAACACGACGACGCTGCCGACGTAGGTGCCGACGACGAGCGCCGCCGAGACCGGAGGGAGCGCCAGGGCCTGTGCGACCACGGCGACGAACAGCGGTGCGACACAGCCCGCCGCTGCCAGCGCGTAGCCGGCGCCGAAGATCCCGAAGCCGAGCACGCTCGAGCGGCGTTTCGGAAGCGGGATCGTGAGCGACGGAGCGCGGTCGAAGACGACCAGCAGTCCGAACACGACCAGAATCCCACCGACGATCGGCTCGAACAGGGCGATATTCGACAGCGTCGAGTGGCCGACCCAGTAGGCGGCGACCAGGAGGACGCCGAACGTCCCGAGGACGCCGACGCCGGCGATGAGTCCTCGACTCAGTGCACCGGCCAGCGACGCCTCGTTACCGTCGGTCCGACTCGCGTAAAATCCGACGTATCCCGGCAAGAGCGGGTACGCACACGGCGAGAAGAACGTCGCGACGCCCGCCACTAACGCGAACGTGAGCGGCAACGACCCCTCAGTCATCGGTACTCGTCACCCGCAGTAGCGTTGTACTCGTTGCCCGCAGTTGCATCTCACTCGTCACCGACAGGAGCATCTCACTCGTCACCGGCATCGGCCTCGAGCGCCTGTTCGATTCCGGAGACGAGTTCGTCCGCCGTCTTGACGCCCGACTCGGCCCACTGGACTCGCCCCGAGGCGTCGATGGCGGCGGCCGTGGGGAACCCGCCCTCGAGATATCGGGCCGTGATTTCGGACGCCGGATCGTGTCCGACCGTCCAGTTACCGTCGTTGTCTGCCCACCACTCGGCGAGTTCCGCTTCGGTGATCGAGCCGTTTTCGCCCACGGATTCGTTGGTAACGGAGCAAAACAGGACGTCATCGCCGATTCGATCGTTGGCCGCGGCGAGTGCCGGCATCTGTTCGATACACGGCGGACACCACGTCCCGAACAGGTCGACGAACGTCACTCGTCCGAGATCGGGAACCTCGATCGTGCCGGCCTCGCTCCCGCGCGCGTCGATCGTCTCGATCTCGAGCGGGTCGTCTGGCTCGGTATCCGACTTGTCGCCCAACAGGCTCTCGGTCGACGGGATTCCGTAGACGGCGATCGCACCGGCGCCGGTGACGACGCCGGCACTGCCGAGTCCGGCGAGGACGTCCCGTCTACGCATTCTCACTCCACCCCGACGACGGTCCTCGTGTCCTCGACGATCTGTTCGTTGTCGACGGCGCGCTCGGACTGCACCGCCGACGGGTACGCGCGTTCCACGACGCCGTCCTCGTTGACGAGCGTAATCAAATTGTTGTGCGTGAAGGTGTACTCGCCGTGATCGTGCTCGTCGTGCTCCGACGCTTCTTCGTGATCTTCCGTCTCGTCGTGACTGTCGTTTTCCTCGGACTCGTTCTGCTCCTCGCGGTCCTCCTCGTCCTCGACTCGCTGGAGGGGCAGGTTAAAGGTCTCGGTCATCACGCTTTCCGCCTCCTCGTAGGTTTCGGGCCGGAGGAAGTGCCAGTTGTCCGCCTCGTAGTCGATACTTCGTTCGGCCGCGTACTCCCGAAGGACGTCGGGCGTATCCCGTTCGGGATCGAACGTGAACGCGAGCAACGCGATATCGTCCTCGTAGCCGCGTTCGGCGGCGTCTTCCTGGATCCACCGGAGTCGCAAGAGCAAGGCCGGACAGGCGCCGTCCGGACACGTCGTGAAGAAGTACGTCAGCAGAAACGGCTTCTCGCCGACGAAATCCTCGAGCGAGACGGTCGTCTCCGCGATCGGATCGGGGAGCGAAAACGAGGGAAACTCGTCGCCGTACTCGGGATAGGAGGCCCCCGTCGGACGGTCCGGCGGCGGGAGAATCCCGTCACCGTCGTGATCGTCGGAAAGCGCCTGTTCCACCGTGTCGAGACAGCCGGCGAGGCCGGCGACTCCTGCGACCCCGAGAGAGCGAAGATACGTCCGTCGTTCCATACGAGATGCGTAGGAGCGCGCCATGAAATGTTCGTTGGTTCGCTCACCGAATGTGATACTGCCGAGCGCGGTGAAATTCCGAACCCGGCGTCGAACGTTTCGGTTTCGACTGCTGCGATCGAGACTCGAATACATGTGCGTCGACGTCGTGATATCCGGCGGTGTCACCGCCGCGTTCGGCTCGACTGGTCGCCTCGATCGTCCTCGGACTGGGAGCGGCCGGTCTCGTCGCGGTCTGCTGGACCGAACCCGCCGCGGCTTCGAACGTCGCCGCCGGACTCGGCGAAGATCGCGAACTCACCGTGCCGACGTGGCTCACCCTGCTCACCGGCGGCGCCGCCGTCGGCGCGTCCGCGCTGCTCGCCGCACTCGTAACCGATCGGCGCTTCGTCGATTCGGTCCACGAGTGGCGGGTTCCGCTCGCGGCTATCGGCGAATCGGGAGTCGTCGAGTCGCGGCCCGTCGAATCGCGGCCCATCGAGTCGACGACTCCCACGAGACGAACGGTCGCCGCCGGATCCCTCCTCGGCGGGCTGCTCGGACTGTTCGGACTCGCCGCCGTGATCGTCGTCGGGTTCGAGGGGCCGACGATGCCGACGGCGAATCTCGCCGTTATTCTCGCGTTCGTCGGTGTACGAGCACTTCTCCCGGTGATCGCCGTTCTCGTCGTCGATCCCTGGCCGACGATCGATCCGTTTCGAACCATCGCGCGCGGTGTCGATGGGATACGTACTCGAGTTCGGTGGCGCTTCCGGCGCGGGCCACCGAAATCGAACATACACGGATCAAACGCGACCGGCTCGGCTCTCCTCGAGTACCCCACGCGGCTCTCGTCGTGGCCGGCCGTCCTCGGACTGGGAGCGCTCGTCTGGCTCGAGATCGTTCTCCCCGTCACGAGCGATCCCGAGCTCCTCGCACTTGTCGCGGTCGGCTACACGGGGTACACCGTCGCCGGGGCGGTCCTCTTCTCGCCGGCGGTGTGGTTTCGACGCGCGGACCCGCTGTCCGTCCTCTTTCGTCTCTACGGCGCCGTCGCTCCCATTCAGCGACGAGACGGGGAGTTTCAATTCGTCGTTCCGGGTGCGCGGCTTCGAGACGCGGACGTCGTGACCGACTCGAGCGACGTCGCGTTCGTCGTCCTGCTGGTCTGGGAGCTGACGTTCAACGGGTTCGTCGTGACACGGCCCGGTCGGCAGACCGTCGAGTGGGCCGTCACGACTGGACTCCCGGCCCGCGTCGTCTACCTCGCGCTGTTCGTCGGCGGGTTCGCCGTCGCGCTCGCGCTCTACTGGCTGGCTGCACACCTCTCGCGACGAACGGCACCGACGTACCGCTCCGAGCGGGTTCTCGTCCGTCGGTTCGCTCCGCCCCTGTTGGCGATCGCCGCGGGCTACCACCTCGCGCACTACGTCACGTTCGTCGTCTCGATCGCTCCGGCATCGCTGGCGGCGCTCTCGAGTCCGTTTGCCCCGCCGGTCAACCCGACGACGCTCGCCGTCCCCGGCTGGATGGGAACGCTCGAGATCGCCACGCTCCTCGCGGGCCACGTACTCGCGATCTGGACCGCCCACGCGACCGCGTTCGACTGTTTCCCGGGCCGATTACAGGCGATCCGAAGCCAGTATCCGTTCGTCGCCGTGATGGTCTGCTACACGGCGCTCAGCCTGTGGCTCCTGACGCTGCCGACGATGGAGCCGGTGTACGTCACCGGGTAGCCGAATCGATTCCGTCATCGTGTAGCCGAATCGATTCCATCATCGCGTAGCCGATTCGATTCGACTGCAACGAGCCGAGACGGAGGACCGGGACGACCGAACCGAGTACCGGAGTCCGCCTCGAGGAACGGGTATCGATCCGGAAATCAGCCTGACTGCGACGAGCGATCGACACCCATTCGACCAGTAAACCAACAGGCGTTTTGTCACTGACGGCCCAATAGGGGCGTAATGAACCGTCGGGGATTCCTGCGTGGAACTGCCGTAGCCGGGACCGCCGTCGTCGCTGGCTGTCTCGAGCGACTCGGCTTCGAAGAGCAGTCCGCCTGGTCGAACCCACCGCTCGTCGAAGACCGGCCCGACGCCGTCTACCTCCCCGCGGGCATCGAGGAGATGGGGACCTACGGCCGGACGACCGACGGCGAGTACGCCGTTTCTCTCACCTACACGTTCCCCCACCGATTCTGGATCATCGCCGGCGAAACCGAACTGGTCGACGTCGAGGCCGACGACAGTATGCATCTCATGCTCACCGTCTGGGACCCCGAAACGGACACCGTCCTTCCGGTGAACGCGGAACTCGACGTGCTCCGGGACGGCGACTCCGTCACCGGGCAGTTCTCACCCTGGCCGATGCTCTCCCAGCGGATGGGCTTTCACTACGGCGACAACATCTCGCTCCCGGAGGAAGACGAGTACACGGCCCGGATCCGGATCAACCAGCTCGAGGCCGACGGAACGGGCGCCTTCGAGGATCGATTCGAGAGTTCGACCACGCTCGAGATCGACTTCGAATTCGACCGCTCCGACATCCACGACCTCGGGTTCGACCTGATCGACGAGGACCGGCGCGGGGACCGCGATTCCCTCGAGTTGATGGACCACGGCGACCACGGAGCGCACGACGGCCATGGAGACGGCGAGCACGACGATCACGATGATCATGACGACGAGGGACACGGCCACGGGGGCGATCCCGGACCCGCACCCACGTCGGATGGGCCGCCCATCGACGAACTGCCGGGTGACGTCCTCGGGACGGAACGGAGTGGCGACGCAAAGCTATCCGCGATCGTCCCCGACACCGACCGATTCACCGACGACTCGGAGTATCTCGCGGTCTATCTCCGGACCCCGTACAACGACGTCACCCTCCCGTTCACCACGTTGCGCGTGTCGATCGAACGGGACGGGTCGTCCGTTCTTGAGAACGGTGGCGAGTTGCTGACCGAGCGGATCGACGACGGGTTCGGGCATCACTACGGAATCGCGATCGACGACCTCGAGAGCGGTGACGAGGTCACGGTTTCCGTCGAGTCGCCGCCCCAAGTGTCACGGCACGATGGGTACGAAACGGCATTTTTCGCGTTCGAGGACGTCTCTTACACGGTATAACAGGTCCGGCTCCGCTGGCGATCCGGATTGTTTCACAGTTCATAAGTGGAGATTGGCCGATCCAAGATCGGCCGATAACGGCTGGCCTAGATTGGCCGATTGAGGCTGACCGAGAGAGAATTGACCCGCGGAAGGCAGACTGAGGCGAGACGGCTTTCGAACGAGCGGCGGCGGAGAGCCGACTCACTGATCGTCGAGTGTCATAAATCCGACCCTACGGCGGCGAACTGTATCGAAATCCACGACGAACCGATCGTACGACTGGTATAACTAACCGGAACTCCCGACTACGCTGAGGCATGTCTCAGTCAGATCACTCAGATATGCGAATCGGTTGTCCGGAGTGTGATGCGAACGTCAACGCGTCCGTTCCACCGGGACCGGGGATTCACGAAGAACGTGCTACGAACCGGCTTCAGGGAACGGAAACTGTGTGCCGGAACTGCGGACACGAACTCGAACTCTACTACTACTGACCCGCTGTTTCGCGGTCCATTTTCGTCCTTCGGATCCGTTCCCGGTCACCAGTTCGGAGGATCGGATCGGAGTCGGCTAGTTGTGGTACTAATCGCGGGTATTACGCACACACCGGGTTTCCGATGAAATTGCAGGGCGAGCGAGATGTACGCTCGAGTCGAGCGCAGCTAGTGAGTCACACACCGGGTTTCCGGTGAACGCGAGGAGGATTGTCGCGTCGGGATCACGAGATCGGAATGATAACTGAGCGAAAGGTAATGCGAAGAGTGAGAGCAAGTAGTCGATCGAGGACGGCAATAATTGGTCACACTGACACACCACGTTTCCGGTGAACGGTGGAACGAACGAGGTGCGGGGCGAGAATCTGTGGGTGCGCGCACACACCACGTTTCCGGTGAAACGGGGAAAAGAAAGGGTGGGTTGGAAGAGGTTTCGGAGAGAACGTGATAGATGGATTCGGACTCAGGAATGGATCCAAACTCACGGTTAGAATCCTAAACGTCCCACGATTGGACGCCAATACGACCTATCACAGTATCCGACTCCGTTCGACTCCGGTAGTCTACTACAGTGAGAGGCATTGCAGAGACTCACACACCGCGTTTCCGGTGAAATCGACCCGAGAGAGGTGAAGAGAATCAACGGATGAGAACAGTACAAGTGACTGACCCGAGTGACAACTTCGAGCCGGATGACAGCTTCGAACTGAGTGATAGTCGAACTAAGTGATGGGTTCAAAGCCACACGTTCAGAAATTCACGTGTGTGTGTGTGTGTCTATATGTTGACTCCACCTGTTGATTCTACCGCTACAAATAGTTATAAGATATTGCAGGAGAAAAAGTTCATTGAGTAGAGAATCTAGACAGAAGTCGACGTGAGTCGACAACAGATAATTCACCGGAAATACGTCGGAAACCCTGTTCTTTCGTTCCTCTTCTCGTCCTATAATGCGACTCTCAGCAGTTCTTGCGCCACTCTCTGTTTCGGATTCTCGAGTCGTTCGCAATTTGGTCGCTGATTTCCCTCAGATCCTACTCTGCTGGATGTTCTCGCACGTGAACCCGTGGCGTTCGTCTTTGAATTACTCTCTTCGTGATCTCGCCGTCGTTTCCTAACCCCGCTAGTACACTCTGTTTAGCAGCTAAAACCGCAAAATCGGATTTGCGTTACTGTGAGGAATGAGAGGTCCCTACTTCGAATGGAGTGTCCCATCACACCGGGTTTCCGATGAATTCAACCCCCATTTCAACTGCACCCCCACACCCCTTCACCCCGTTTCACCGGAAACCCGGTGTGTGTGTGCTCCATTTCTCGTCCGTTCCCCGTTCGTTTCACCCGTCACCTCGAGGGACCCTCTCTCCGCCAAATTCACCCGCGTCACCGATTCCCACCGACGAGTCCAAACAGTAAAGACGTTTCACCGGAAACGTGGTGTCTATAATCTATGTCGAGTTCCGGCGACGACCTCTTCACCCGAGACGATCCGATCTTCGAGAACAAAGAGCTGCTCGAGATCAATCACCTCCCCGAGGAAGGGCGTATTGTCGGCCGGGACGACGAGATTGCGGATCTCGCGAACGCCGTCAATCCGGCGATCTTCGGGCAGAGTCCGAGCAACCTGCTCATCTACGGCAAGACGGGCACCGGAAAGTCCCTCTGTGCGAAACACATCTCCGAACGCTTGGTCCGTGTCGCGAAGGAGGAAGGCGTCACGGCGGACTTCGCCTATGTCGACTGTGCACAGGACAGCACCGAGACGCAGGCGGTCCAGACGATCGCCCACTCGCTGAACGACTCGGCGATCACCGATATCAAGATCCCCGACAAGGGACTCAGCACGTCGACTTACTACAAGCGCCTCTGGCGAGTGCTCGATACCCAGTACGAGGTCGTACTCATCATCCTGGACGAGGTCGACAAACTGGACGACGACGACATTCTCATGCAACTCTCGCGCGCGGGCGAGGCCGGCAAACTCGAGTCCTGCAAGATCGGCGTCATCGGGATCAGTAACAAGATCAAGTACAAGGATCGGATGGACGAACGGGTCAAGTCGAGTCTCTGCGAACGCGAGTTCGTCTTTCCGCCGTACGACGCGAATCAGCTTCGGGACATCATGCAGGCGCGCAGCGACGCGTTCAAGGACGAAGTTCTCGATCCGTCGGTCATTCCGCGGGCTGCAGCGCTCGCAGCTCGCGAACATGGCGACGCTCGGAAGGCGATCGACATCCTCCGGTACGCCGGCGAGATCGCCCAGTCCAACGGGAGCGAGACGGTTCGCGAGGAGTTCGTCGTTCAGGCCCGTGAACGGGCCGAAACCGACCGCTTCCGGGAACTGATCCGCGGATCGACACCCCACTCCCGATACGTTCTCCAGGCGCTCGCGGTACTGTCGCTCAACAGACCCGACGAGGACGGCTTTCGAACGACGCGCATCTTCGACGTCTACGAGGAGATCTGTCGGCAGGAGGGCTCCGATACGCTCTCGCTGCGCCGGGTCCGCGACCTGCTGAAGGAACACGCCTTCCTCGACATCATCGAACAGTCCCGCCAGAGCGGTGGCAGCGCCGAGGGGAGTTACACCGAACACCAACTGCTCGAGGACCCGGACGTGGTTCGGAAGGTGCTCGTCGAGACGGACGAGACGTAGCGGCGATCCCGACCGACAGGCGGACAACGCATTGCCGTTTCACCGGAAACCCGGCGACTGCTCACGACAAAACCAGCGACGTCTCACCGGAAAGCCAGCGACGTTTCATCGGAAACTCGGCGTCGATTACACCAGAAATGCGGAGTCGAATTCACCGGAAACGCGGAGTCGAATTCACTGAAAACCCGGAACTAGTTCACCGGAAACGCGGAGTCAAAGTCACTGAAAATCAGAAACTAATTCACCGGAAACGTGGTGTCTCGAGTCACGACGGGTGCGTTCCACCGGTTTCCCAGCCCCGCGGTGAGTCGTTCAGTCGTTCGGCACCGTCCTCGGTCACCACGACGAGATCTTCGATCCTGACGCCGAATTCTCCCTCGAGATACACGCCCGGTTCGACGCTGAACACCATTCCGGGCTCGAGTTCGCGGTCGTTGCTGTCGACGATGTAGGGCGGTTCGTGGACCTCGAGGCCGACGCCGTGGCCGGTTCGGTGGACGAAGGCGTCGCCGTAGCCGGCAGCCTCGATCACCGTCCGCGCGGCCCGGTCGATCGCGTCGGCCGTGACACCGGGCTCGACCGCATCGACCGCGGCGTGCTGTGCCTCCCGGACGACCTCGTGGACTCGTTCGTACTCGGCCGACGGCTCGCCGACGACCACGGTCCGCGTCTGATCGCCCGGATAGCGTCCCGTCCCGGCCTCGAGATCGGCGTCGACGAACGCGCCGAAATCCAGCACGATCGGATCACCACGTTCGATCTCCCGGTCGCCGCTGTGGTGATGCGGTCGTGCACCGTTCGGCCCCGACGCGACGATCGTCTCGAACGCCGGTTTCCCTCCGCCTTCGGCTGCGAGCAACCGTTCGATCTCGGCGGCCAGTTCCGCCTCGGTCGTGCCGACGAGGTCGTCCCCGCGCGACCGAATCTCGAGCGAGACGCGATCGGCAATCGCTCCGGCCCTTCGCAGCGCGTCCAGTTCGACCTCGTCCTTCCGGACGCGGAGGTCCTCGAGAACGTCACTCGCGAGCCCGAACGTCGCGTCCGGAACGCACGCTCGCAGATCCTGCGTGAACGTCGCCCACATTCGGTCGTCGACGAGTATTGTCTCGTCGCCCGTTCCGTCGGTTGTCGTGCTGACGTCGCCCCCTCCCTGCTCGAGCAGGTCCTCGAGAACGCCGTCGATAACGTCCACCGGGTCGTCGCTGTCGTCCCAGAGTCGGACCTCGAGCGGCGGCTCGTCGATCGGCACGCCGGCGAGTTGTCGGTCGTACATCGTCGGTGCGACGACGACGGGATCACCTGCTCGCGGAGCGAACAGCAAGAGATGGCGCTCGGAGGGCGACTCTTCGAACCCGGTCAGATAGGTGAGATTCGGGCTCGGAAAACAGACGAGCAGCGCCGCGTCGGTGCGTTCGAGTCGGCGTTGACAGTCCTCGATTCGGCGTTCGAAAGGGGATCGCATACCGGCGATTCGCGTGAGAGCGGAAAGAACGTTTGGACTACCGAGGGGATCTCTCAGTTGGGCAGTGATATGATCAGCGTCGGTCTGATGAGTGACTCAATGTTGGTCTGACAGGTGACTCAATGCCGGTCTGCCAGGTGAGTCAGTGCCAGTTTTTGGCGGTTAGCTGTAGTCTAATCCCCATTATTGTGTTGGATGTGTCGAGGAATCGGCGATATTGTGCCGCGGTATCTGAGATAGCTTCGGTCACTTTGCTTCATTGTCTGGTATCCATGATGAGTAGCGGACGCTATTAGAGGCCCATGCGGATGCAGGCCGCGCAGCAACCCGCCACGAAGCTGTGTATTATCAGCGAATGCGATTTACCGACGAGCGGTCGTCGTCGACGAATCCGACTAACAGACAGTTGCGGGCCGACGGATACGGTCGCGCGACCGACGACACGCGGGCCGACGAATCGACCTGTCCCGGCTTGCTGATCGTCGTGTCGAACCGGCAACCGTACCGACACGAATACGAGGACGACGAGGAAACAGCTACCGACACCGATTCTCCCGCCATCGAAGTCGACGAACCGACCGGCGGACTGACCGCCGGCCTCGATCCCGTGCTTCAGGAGTCCGAAGGGACCTGGATCGCCTGGGGTGACGGGGAGGCGGACTTCGACGTCGCGGACGAGGACAACTGCGTTGCCGTTCCGCCGGAGGATGAGTCCTACACCCTTCGCCGGCTCGACCTCTCGGAAGAAGCGGTCGACTCCTACTACTACGGATTCAGTAACCGCGTCCTCTGGCCGCTCTGTCACGGCTTTACCGATCTGGTCGAAAACCGATCGAACGATTTCGACTGGTATCGGACGGTCAACGAGCGCTTCGCCGATGCGGTGTGCGAGCACGCGACCGCCGACTCGGTCATCTGGCTGCAGGACTACCACTTCGCACTCGCGCCGCGAATGATCCGGGAATCGGTTCCACGGTCGACGACCGTCGCGCAGTTCTGGCACATTCCGTGGCCGACGGCCCGGACGTTCCAGGATTGCCCGGCCGGCGGTCGGATCCTCGAGGGACTGCTCGGGAACGATCTGCTCGGATTCCACGTCGACCGGTACGTTGAGAGCTTTCTCGACTGCGTCCAGCGATACCTGCCGGCTGCCGCCGTCGATCGCTCTCGACGAACGGTCCGCTACAACGGGACCACGACCCGTGTCGTGGCGACACCGATGGGTGTCGACGCCGAGTCCTACGACCGAGATGCGCGATCGGTCTCGGATGCGGAGATATCCGATCTGTTAGACCGATACGATATCTCGAACGAGAACGTCATCGGCCTCGGCGTCGATCGACTCGATTACTCGAAGGGGATCCCCGAACGACTGGCCGCGCTCGAGCGGTTCCTCGAGCGGAATCCGTCGTGGCACGGCGAGTTCACGTTTGTGCAGTCGTGTTCGCTCTCTCGGACGAATATTCGGACCTACGAACGACACGGGGATCTCGTCCGGAGCGAGGTCACGCGGATCAATCGGCGATTCGAAACGGACGACTGGAAGCCGATCGTCTACACCGAAGACTACCTCTCCACTGCCGAACTCTGTGCGCTCTACCGCCGTGCGGACGTGATGGTCGTGAGCCCGCTGCTCGACGGGATGAATCTGGTCGCACAGGAGTACGTCGCTGCGAGCGTCGACGGCGATGGAACGCTCCTGTTGAGCGACCGAACCGGTGCCCACGAGACGCTCGGTTCCCACGCGATCACGATCGATCCGACAGATATCGACGGCTTCGCGAGCCGACTCGAGGCCGCGGTTTCGATGTCGTCCCACGAGCGACAGCAGCGGATGAACACGCTTCGAAACCGGGTGTTCGACGGCGACCTCGGCTGGTGGATGGAAACCCAGTTCGACTGGATACGTCGGGTACACAGCGAGAGTCGTCGCGAGGGCCGCCGCGGGAGCGGAACTCGAGGGACCCACTCGGGCGCTGCTCGAGATGGAACTCCCGATTCGAGTTCGGGGATAGCTCCGGAGTCCGGTTCGGCCTCGGGTACGGACTCGAACTCGGATACGGACTCGGATCCGAACTCCGACCCAGATACGGGTTCCGGGTCCGATTCCGATTCGGACTCGGATTCGGATATCGACCCGCCCGAACACACCTCCACTGCGTGACCGATGTCGACTGAGACACCTCCCCGGCCGATCGACGACCAACGAGATCGAATTCAGTCACGGCTCGCCGGCGCGTCGCATCTCCTGTGTTGTCTGGACTTCGACGGGACGCTTTCGCCGATCGTCGACGACCCCGACGCGGCGGCACCGACGGCCGAAAACGAGGACGCGGTGGCGGCGCTCGCGGCAGCACCGACGGTGACGACGGCGGTCGTCAGCGGTCGCGCGTTAGCCGACGTACGGGACCGAATCGACGGCCCGAAGACGTACGCCGGAAATCACGGCCTCGAACTCGACCGCGGTGAGTCGGTCGCCGTCCACCCCGTCGCTCGGAAACGGGCCGCGAAGATCGAGCGGGTGTGCACGGCGCTCGAGACGGCCCTCGAACCCGTGCCGAACACCCGGATCGAGAACAAGCGGCTGACGGGGACCGTTCACGTGAGATCGGTCCCGCCTGCGCTGCGACCGATCGTCAAGCGACAGACGGACGCGGTCGTCGACCGGTTCGGCGGCGACGCGCTCGAGATTTCGACCGGGAAGCGCATCCTCGAGATCGGGCCGTCGATTCCGTGGGGGAAGGGAAACGCGGTCGCGTTGATCGACGCGGACATGCCGCCGGAGACGGTTCCGATGTACATCGGTGACGACGTGACCGACGAATCGGCGTTTCGAGTCGTCGAACCGGCGGGGATCGGGGTTCGAGTCGGTGGTGACGAACCGTCCGCGGCCTCCTGTCGACTCGACGCTCCGGACGAGGTCGCGACGTTTCTGGAGTGGCTCGGTTCGGTCGGTGTCGACACGCTCGAGCAGAACCGGGCTCGGTCACGGTCGTCGGACGATCGATCGACCGCCGATACGGTACCGACCGACGAAATTCTCCCGAACTGAGCATTGTAGCCAGTGCGGGGACCGATATCGGTACTGCCGTGTCGAATACTGTCTACTCCCTGTCGTTTAAATGTTAAATTTCCTAATCTCCTCCGCTGTTTTCGGTGATCGTTGTCGTAGAAACCACAACCGAAAAAGGCGAAAGTATTAGTTACCACTGGAAATATAGTGACAAATGAGAGTGAACGATAGTGAAGTTACGTCAACCTACTGATTTCTTGATCCTCGAGGCGCTCGAGGACAGGGGTCGAAATGTCGCTACGAATCTCGCTGCACACACGGGGAAGAGTCGCAAGAACATCAACACGAGACTTCCAGTACTGGAAGATTACGGACTAGTTCGGAAAATCGGGCCGGCAGAACGGTCCGGACTGTACGAGATTACCTCGTTAGGAAAGGCAGCGCTCGTCTACCGCGATCAGTACGACGAGGTCGACGACTTCGAGTCACTTATCGAAGGTCCCAGTGCGGGCGGGGCGAGACAGAACGGCGGCACACAGGCGAGTTTCGTCCGCGGCGAGGACGAGACCGACGACGAGGAAGACTAACTCGTTCGTGACGCCGCTATCGGTGCGTTTCGGAGCGCTGCCGAACTAGTGGCTCGTCTACGGGAGATAGCCGCCGCTGTAGTCGGCGAGTTCGCGGCGCGCGCAGGGCGAGAACGCCAGACTGAGTTTCCGATCGAGGTCCGCGGGGTCGGGATAGGCCATGCCACATCGCGAGCGATCGCCGTCGTAGTCGGACGACCAGGCGTAACTGCCCAGCATGGGTGTCGAAACGACCGCGTCGCCGTACCGGTAGGCGACACCGTGATCGTGTTGCAATCCCATCGCATGGCCGATCTCGTGGACGAGGACCTGCATCGTTCGCGTCGCTGGGCCGTTCGGAACGATCCACCGGTCGGCGTCGGCTTCGGGCGACGAGAGGACGTCGTCGAACGAGTCGAGGGCTGCGATGTGACGGGCACCGCCGACTGACGCGGCGTGTGGGATCCCGTAGCCCGTCGGGGCCTCCTTCATCTGTCCGTCCGTGACGAGCAGATTGACGTCGGACGCGGGGGAGAGATCACGCCGATCCATCGCCCCCGCAGCGAGGGCCGCCGGCCACTCGCCGCCGCTCGTCACGGTCGCGCCGTTCTCGGTCGAGACGTCGACGACACCGCCACTCGAGAGGTCGAGCGACCAGTACTCGAGATCGAAAATCCGCTCGAGATACTCGTGTATGCGATCGATAACGGCCCCGTAACTCGCCGCGCGGTCCGAGAGCCAGACCCGAATCTCGAGCGTTTCGACGGGGTCTCGGGTCGCGTACGCCAGCGTCCCGACGGAGGCGAGAGAGCCGGCTGTTCCGAGAAACACGCGTCGCTTCACGAACACTACACTCCCCTCGGACTGCCCATTCGTATCGCTTCACATATGCTTCCATTATAGTCGGTCAGCGAGGGCTGATACTCGTATTCGGGCGTATTTCGGGCCGAGACGATGCGAGTTACAGAGACAGCACCGTCATCGGCGTTCCGGTAACTGTGGCTCCCGGTGACTGTCGAAAACCGGGTTGGATGGGACGGAACGTCACTCCGGCAGTGGGCGCCGGGTATCGACGACACGCGATCCGCGGTCGTCGATCCGTATTTCCGCCCACGCGGGGAGGTCGTCCGTCGGCGTCAGCAACAGCAAGCCACCGTCGCACGTTTCCACCAGTCGTCGGTCCGGGTCACGTTGACGGATGCATGGCTTCCATCGTTCGGCACGGAGATTGTTCGTGACCTGGCAGTCGGTGTAGTAATGGCCGTTCGACCCCCGATAGAGTACGTCGACGGGTGTATCCGTCACCACGATACCACGCTCTCCGTCGATCGATCGACGGCAATCGTCGCCGAGGTGGTCGTCGTACCCATCCCACTCGGTCGAACTCGAGACGGCCGCATCGGCGCTCGGGTTCACATGAATCTTCTTTAAGATCTCGTGACTGTCGGACATCGTGATGAGTGCTGACCAACCGATTGCCCGCAGTCACTCGTTCGAGAACGGTGCCGTCGCTGTTCTCTCAACAAGTAGTCCGTTGACGACCCGTCTGAACAAGTAGTCCGTCGACGACCCGTCCGATATCGATCGCTCTCGGGTCCGTGCGTCGCGATCGGGAGTGCGGACCATCCTCTGCCCAACACACCGTCTTTCCGGTGAAGAACGCGTCTCTTCGGGTCGATGGATTCACGCTGCACGCGACGGCAACGGGGAGTTATCGGATGTCGTCGACGACTGGACGGCTGCCGCGCTCGACCCTGACGGCGGAACAGCGTGGATCCAGTTCCCGCTTCGACCGTGACGTTACTCCGGCCCTCCGTCAACGTCGAAAAACTCGCAGAGAACCGCCTTCAGTCCCTTTCGGAGGTGCTGGTGCATCGTCGGTGGAGAGACACCCATCGCGTCGGCGATGTCCTCGCCGGTGCTCTCGCGGGGCCAGTCGAAGAAGCCGCTGTAGTAGGCCAGTCGCAACGTCGTGAGCTGTCTGTCGGTGAGTTGGTCGAGAATCCGGTTGCGGCGCTCGGCTGCCGTCTGTACCGAGCGGTCGACTTCGCGACGGGCGACGAGTTGCGTGTTCTCGTAGACGACGGTCAGCGCCTCCGCGATCTCTCGAACGTCGGCATCCTGTGGAACCTCGATCACGCAGGTCCCGACGCCGTTCTCGACGGTCACGTCCCTGATCGTCGCGCCGTGGTTCGCCAGCGTTCGGACGCCCGACTCCGAGAGCCGCATCTCGATCGTACAGCTGTTGTCCCCGTCGTGAATGAGTCGACACTCCTCGATCGACTGGTGGTCGTTGGCCGCTTCGAGGACGGTTTCGCCGCCGACCCCGTCGACCGTCACGTACTGGACGGTTCGCCCACTGGACGTCGTTCCGGCCCACTCGAGGGAACACCTACAGCCGTACTCTTCGGAGAGATCGAACGCGAACGTGTCGCCGCCGTCGATCCGGAACTCGAGTTCGACGACCGTATCGGCGAACAGGAGCTGGCGATTCTTCACGGCCATGATGGTGAAGCCGATGGTCTCACCGAGGAGAGCGAAGCCGGCTAACTCGTCGTCACTGACCGCCTCGTCACGGCTGGCGAGGACGGTCAGAACGCCGTAAATCGAGTCGTTGTGTTCGATGGGGACGGTGATCGCGGACCTGATGTCGTCCTCGCGAGCGGCCTCCCGGAGCGGTTCGGGGACCGTTTCGGTCTCCTGGACGTCCATCGCCGTCTGGATCGCGCCCGTCCGGACGGCTCGTTGACCCAACCACTCGTGGCCGGCGTCGAGTTCCTCGACCTCCCCGAGGAAGGTCTCAGCGTCGCCGGCACCGGTTCGATACGAGAGCGTTCCCTCGCCCGTGCGCTCGGCGATCCAGGAGCCACAGTACAGCTCCGAGTCGACGAGTTGTTCACAGACCTCGCGTTCGATGGTGTCCTGTGAGGGGGCCTCCACCAGCGTATCGATGACTCGCCCGACGACCGTGCTGATCCGGTTGAGCGTCTCGAGCTGGTCTTGACGCGACCGAAGCTCGCGCTCTCGTCTCGCCCGCTCGGTGATATCCCTGGCGAGCCAGACGACGGCGCGCTGGCCGTCGATTCGCTCGTCGATCGGAACGACCCGGGCTTCGAACTGTCGGCGCCCCTCGGTCGTTTCCGCGCTGTATTCGATACTCTGGATGTCGCCGGTCCGGAGCGTTCGATCGATACACGCCTGTAACGTCGCGGCGACGTCGTCGGGAAAGACGTTCTGGAGGTGCTCTCCCGTCAGTTCGTCGGCCGGTTTCGTGTGTAGTTCCGCGGCGTCCGGTCGAACCTTCGCCT
The DNA here is from genome assembly GCF_051351675.1 of Natronorubrum halobium. Classification (NCBI taxonomy): domain Archaea; kingdom Methanobacteriati; phylum Methanobacteriota; class Halobacteria; order Halobacteriales; family Natrialbaceae; genus Natronorubrum; species Natronorubrum halobium. The sequence goes on along the minus strand of NZ_CP195595.1, from coordinate 1,343,381 downwards.
CGAGGTAGGTGCCGTCTTCGGAGATGACGAACGCCTCGTCGGGAAGCTCGTTCGCGAGGATTTGGCGGTAGTCGCGGTCGACTCCCCGCTCCGACGAGTGTGCTCGCTTCGCTTCCGCGCTCGTCTCCTGACTCGAGCGAATCGTCTCGAGGATCCGTTCGACTGGATCCTCGTCCGCGGTCGCAGAAACGTACTCGTCGGCGTGCGCCCGTAACGCAGCCGTCGCGAGGGCTTCGCTTCCCGTCTCCGGGACGACGATCGTCGGCACAGCCGGATCGACCGCGTGACACCGTTCGAGCAACTCCACCGTCGCTTCCGGGTCGTCGTGCTCGATGACGACGGCGATCGGAGACTGTGCGTCCTCTTCGCTTCGAGAGCCGGATTCGGAGTCGTTCGTGAGCACGTCCTCGAGCGTCGGTTCCGGCGAAATCGATCGAACGGCGTACGGCGTGTCGTCACGGAGCCGCGTTTGGAGGGAACTCGAGCGGGTGGTCGTGAGATGAATGATCGATCCAGCTGAGTTCTCGGGGGACATACGATACAGTAGTTTCCGATCGCAATCGGACGGTGTCGTCTTTCTGAGCAATCACCACGTCAGAATAAAAGACTACTGGTAGATCGACCGGGTTCCAGACGTTCTGTCCGGGATCGAGGGCGGTGTCGAATACGCTGCAGTTACGCACGGATCTCGATCCGGGTGCTTGATCTCTGGGGTGGTGACCGGGGTGGTGCCTCAGTGACACGGTGTACACGGTCTACACGGTTTACACTGTGCGGACCATGTCTGTCGACGATACCGTCCGTGGATTCCGTCTCCCGAGGACTCACACGCTGCGCTGTCGCCACTGTGTCGGTTCACCGGTTCCCCTATCGGCCGACTGGTCGACTGGCCTTCGTCGGTAGCCCAACGGCTACTGGCCTGTGAGCGTCGACGGAATCGGGACCGGACATCTGGGGACCAGTCCGTCTCCCGTGCGGAAGTGTTAGTCCGGGTACTGCGGTTTCGGCTACAAGCGTGCGAGTTAGATCTCGCCCTGTTCTTTGAGGTCCTCGATGATGTCGTCGACGAAGGACTCGGGGTCGTCGTAGGGGAAGTCGCCGCCCGAGGTCTTCGTGTTCAGTTCCATTGCAGTCATCGAGAAGTCGCCGGATTCGAACTTCGTCCCGGGGCCGTTCGGAAGTGCTGGGACGAGGTCCATCGGACTCGAGATTGGATAATCGGCACCTTCGAACGCGTCGATCATCTGGTCGCGGATTTCGGATTCATCTGCCATTGCGCGTGCTAGTTGTGCCCGATAAATAATAAATTTGCAGGTAGTTGCTACCAGCTGAATCGTCGCGATGAGACCGCCACTGTGGCGATCAGCGCATCTGTACGGCCACGTGTGACAATAATTCGCGCAGATGGGTACGGAATAGCCGGCCGTCTCTGCAGTGGGTCGCTCTGTATGCAATTCGTTGGCTCACTGTTCGGATCGGATACTTAGAGCCGGCGCATGAACTCCGGGAGAATCCCTCGCTCGCTCGAGTCGGCGGCGGCCGCCGGTTCGGCACCGGGGTGGTCGAACTCGGTGCCGTCGCCGGCGTCGGGTTCGTCGAACGGAGCCGCGTCTGGACCGTTGGGTTCCGTGGCACCCGTCCCAGTCCTGGACCCGGCAGTCGTTCCATCGTCCGTCGATGCGGCCGCTGATCTCCCTTCAGTACCCGTCGTGGCCGACTCGGCGCCCGATCCGCTGGGTTCGTTTGGCTCGCCCGTCGGTGCGTCGGCCGGTGCCCCAGTCGCGGCTTCGGTCTCGAGGATCGCCTCGAACGCAGCCTGTGAGTCGGGACCGAAGTAGTATGGCTCTCTGGGGCTGAGGTACGCCCGTAGCTGGAGGTTGGCGTATCCCGCGAGTACGAGTGCAGGGACGACCAGCGGCTCGATTCCGAACACCGTCGGCCCGGCCGTCAGAATGACGAGAAAGACCGCCAGCGGCGAGTACACGAAGTACGCGAGCAGCCGAAACCAGTTCCCGACGTAGCCGTCGATCACGTAGGTGTACAGTCCGTAACCCCCGATCGCGAGGCCGATATCGGCGTACAGCGCGACCAGGAGCCCGACGTCGCCGGCGACGAAGATGTGCATGTGCGTGGCGATGGCACCGGTCAGGATCGTCGTTCGGTTGACGTAGGTCTCGTCGAGCGCCATCCCGACGACAAGCACCGCGATCTGGAGCAGCGGCGCTGCCAACCACCAGGGGAGGGAACTGACGAAGAGGCCGAGGGACACGTCGATTACACCTATCTGTGTGGGTGGATCCGTCCCGTTCGCTTTAACGTTCGTTCCGTTTCGAGATTCGATACGAGCCTCGAGTGACCGTCGGCCCGTCCCACTCGCGCGGTCCTGTATCAAACGCTACAGTTCTTCGAAACAGTAATGTTTCAGGAGTGAGCACTGTGTCGATATGGCGAAAGATACCGTCAGATACCCCGACGAGGTCGTCGAGGCGATCGACGAACTGGTCGACGACGGTATGTTCGAGAGCAAATCCGAGTTCTATCGCTTCTCCGCGGAGTACGTACTGACGCTGATCAACGCCGATCACGAGGTGGAGACGTTCAACTTCGACGAGATCAAATCCGAACTCGATATCAGCGAGCACGATCACGCGGCGGTTCTGGGCACGGACGGCGGCACCTTCTTCCTCGACGCCGTCATCAACGTTCGCAAACACGGTCTCCGCGGCGACTACGAGGCTGCAGAGCGCTTCATCGACACCCACTACGAGTCGACCGATCAGGAGTGTATCATTCTCGAGGAACTGCTCGGAACGTACCGCAACAAGTCGGTCTAGCTCGACTCGAGCGACTCACCGAACGGTTCCCCGAGCGCCTCGAGATCGAGATTGTCGCGGACCAGCGTCGCGGCGCGGTCGTAGGGCGACGTGCCGACCGTTGCCCCCTCACTGGCTGCTGTCGATTCGCTATCCAGCGGCGGCCACTCGATCCCGGCCTCGTCGGCGACGTGTGCGAGAAACGCCGACCGAACGGATTCGTTGTCGAACAGCCCGTGGAGGTACGTCCCCAGCACCCGCCCGCGGGCCGCACTCGACTCGCCGAGCGGTCGAGCGACGTCCTCGAGCGCCCGCGTTCGACCCGCGTGGATCTCGTACCCCGACGCCGCTCCCTCGGCACCCGCGAGCAACGGCGTCGCCGTCTCGTCGATGGGAACCGACGTCTGCTCGAGCCGTTTGCTGCCCTCGAACGCTGTCTCGACCGGCAACAGGCCGAGTCCGTCGACCACGTCCGCCCCGCCCGTTCCCTCGAGCGAGGCGTTCGTGATCCGTTCGCCCAAAAGCTGGTAGCCGCCACAGACGCCCACGATCGGGCCGTCGAAGCGCTCGAGTGCGTCGCCAAAGCCGGCCTGATGGAGTGCCAGGAGGTCGTCCACCGTGTTCTTCGTGCCCGGCAGCACGACGGCGTCCGCGTCGACGTCCTCGAGCGCCTCGGTGGCCGTGCTCCCGTCACCGGCCGACTCGCTTTCGACCGGCACGAACACGACCGAGACGCCCGGCTCGGCTGCCAGGGCCTCGAGGTCCGTCGCGTTCGAGATTCTGGGAAGTCGGGGGACGGCGATTCGCACCCGTCGGTCTGCAGGCACGCCGTCGTCGTCGCCCAGCACGCCGCGTTCGCTCGTCGCCGGGAGGCCGACGCTGTCTTCCTCGGGCAGTCCGGGGTCGTCGTAGGGGAGGACCCCCAGAATCGGCACGCCGGTCTTCGACTCGATCTCCTCGATTCCGGGCTCGAGCAGCGTCGGATCGCCCCGGAATTTGGTGATGGCCGCGCCCACGACGCGCTCGCGTAACGAGTCGGGGAGCAGTTCGACGGTGCCGTAGAGGCTTGCGAAGGCCCCGCCGCGTTCGATATCGACCAGCAGGAGGACGTCAGCGTCGGCGAACGCGGCCGTCTCGACGTTCGCGAGGTCCCGGTCGTGGAGGTTGATCTCGCCGATGCTCCCCGCGCCTTCCGCCACGACGACGTCGTGATCGGCCGCGAGTCGCCGGAAGGAGTCTTCGGCCGCGGCGCGGGCCTCCTCCCAGTACTCCTCGTAGTAGGTACCGGCAGGGACGTGCTCGTGGGCCTCCCCCTGGAGAACGAGTTGGCTCTCTCCGTCGCCGCGGGGTTTGAGCAGCACCGGGTTACAGTCCGTCGTCGGCGTCGTGCGTGCCGCTCGAGCCTGGACGAACTGGGAGACGCCGATCTCACCCCACTGTTCGGCGTTCGACTCCTCGTCGGCGTCCGGCCCATCGTCGGCGTCCACCCCGGTGGTGTCGTCTCCCGCATTGCTGGCGGGTCCGTCGTCGTCACGTTCGCCGTAATCGCCAGCGCCGTCGGCCCGCACGACGACGCGAGCGTTGTTACTCATGTTCTGTCCCTTGAACGGGGCGACCGAGACGCCCCGATCGGCGAGCAGTCGGCAGAGTCCGGCGGCAACCGTCGACTTGCCGACGTGGCTGGCGGTCCCCGCGACGAGAAGGGTTCGTGTCATCCGCGTTGGGACTACTCGCGCGGCCGGCGGTATCGTCCTATCGGTTCGTTGTGGGAGGGCTCGAGTTCAGTTTACCGTTATTCGACGTAGTTGGATCCGGTCGCGTCGCTATTCGTCGTCGTAGCCGGGTTCCGGCGGCCGGCCGCCTTCGAACTCGACCACCTCACCCTCGTGCGGTTCGATGTGGCTCAGAATTTCGTGGGGCACGTAGCCGATGTTGTACCCCTCCTCGTCGTGGAGGACGACGCCGTGTTCGTACTCGCGGAAGTCGAAGCAGTTGATCTCCTCGTAGGCGTTACCGGGTTTGTAGACGACTTTCATGCGAGACCGATCAACGGATTGGCCGGTCTGGGTGTGCCTTGCAGGTGAATGGTGTTTTCAGGACGTAGTTATCAAACTGGGATCGTGATTCGGAGCGAACGAATCGACCGAACACGCTGTATTGGTGATCTAACTCGTTTACGACCGGTAATCGATTGACTAGTCTTTCAGTGTGGAGAACTCTTCACCGGAGTCGGGGAGGTACTCGATGATGCTTTGATGGGCACCGAACTCGCTGATGGGTGTCTGAAGCGCATCGACGACGGTAGCGATATCCCGGGTAAGTTCGTGCTCGCGATACGTTCCACCGTCCTGACCGAGGTGCTCTTTTCGGGAGACGGTCAGGTTAAGAATCTCGAAATCGGAGAGGAAACTTCGCATTCGCCGGGCCGTGCGTGGGTCCCGACCCCGGAACTCACACAGCTTCTTGTAACGCTGGTAGACGACGCGTGAGCGGGCCGGTGTCGCCTCTTCTGCAGCGAGTGTCGTGAGAGCGTATAATGTGAGTTGTTCGTGCTCGGTGAGATTACGCATTATATCCATGCTCTGTTGGGCCTCGAGTTTCTCCTGTGCACGCTCGACGTGATTGGTCGTGACCGTCTCTGCGTTTTCCGTTCGAGCGAGATCACCGGCCTTCCGGAGAAGAGTAATCGCCCGCCGCGCGTCGCCTCCGTCTTGACGGCCGAGAGCGGCACATAACGGAATTACACCCTCGTCTAGTGCCTCCGGATGGAACGCTATTTTGGCCCGTTGTTCCAGTACCTTCTGGAGTTCGTCTGCGCCGTACGGCGGGAACGAAATCTCGGTCTCACAGAGCGACGACTGTACTTTTGCGTCGAGTTGTTCTCGAAACGTAGAATCGTTGCTGATACCGATCAGTCCCAGTTGAATGTTGTCGATATATCCGTTATTGTCCGCTCGTGTGATCTGGTAGAGAAACGTATCGTCTGTGAGGTGATCAATTTCGTCAAGAACGACGATCACTGTTCCAGAGAGGGTATTAAGTTCATCCCAGAGCAGACGGTACACTTTGGACTGCGGGTGTCCGGTCTCGGCGATGTGGTTCTCCGGGCTCCGAAGTTTATTCACCAGACTGATTGCGGCCTGATAGCTCGTACTGAGCCCGTCGCAATTCACCGTGATGACTGAGATATCGACGTCGAAATGCTCTGCGGACTCCTCGAGTTCGTTGAGAAGAAAATTCGTCACGGCAGTCTTTCCGACTCCCGTTTTGCCGTAAATGAATATATTATCGGGATATTCGCCATTGATAACGGGCTGGAGGGCGGCTTCGTACTCCTCAATTTCATTATCACGACCAACGATATTGTCCGGTACGTATTCCACTTTGAGCGTATTCCGTTGTTTATATAACTTATCGTCCGGCTGGAACCTGGGGCTCATGATACGTTCACTTGCACGACACAGTCCGATAATTGTTCCGACCTCTGTTTCCGCTATTTCCAGTATAACCTCCCCGGGGCATCAATTCCACTATCGGTAATAGGCCCCAGTGTTTCTAGTAATGTGTCTATCTACTCCGTTTGAATAGTTCTCTGAGCACGACACCCCCTCCCCACTGTTTCCAGTAAAAGGAACGAACGGCTGCAAAGGTAGTCGGAGGACTCTAAAGACCAGCTCATATGTCTCCGATGGGAATATAGGCATTAAACTTAAACCTTATCATTGAGGAAATAATATTTTCTGCACCTTTCTGAGATCCACTTCGGAAACCCTCTATACCAATTAGGTCGTTTTAACGACTGCTCTTCCGTCTCATCCGTATGCTACAGTAGGCAGCTATCCGATCCTAGTTCGTTTCATTCAGAAGAGATTTTGTTCGAGAGCTTTCCGCTCGGCAGACTCAGGAGAGTAATCTAGTCGTTTACCGAGATCCCACCCCCTCATTTCTACTATTAGATTGATATGTAGCTGTAGAGAGGTGCTTGAGTGAACGGTAGACACCACTATTTCCAGTAAAAGGCGGAATCGAAACACCGATCGAGCCCATCCAATTAGCGGAGCATTCACTGCTATCAGTACCTGAAACGTCTGGATACTCGGTAGCGACCATTCTCTATCGAAGCTATCGCTACCGAGTATCCAGACGTACGTTCACCGATTAACTGGAAACGGTGGGGGGAGGGGGGAATCCTCGGCGGAGCGGATGCTGAGCGATACCGCACGATCACCGTCCGTAGCCGATCTACTGCGACGCTTCACATGAAAGAGTGGTGTGTCTCTTTTTTCGCTCTTTACAGTGTGCGACTTCTCTACCCTATTGTCTCAGTCACTCACCCGATACCGCTCCTCCCAGCGCGGCCCGGCACGACTCGAGAGCACCACCCCGACCACACCGAACCCGATCCCCGCAACCCCGAGCGCGAGCGCAACGGTACCCGACGGCGGCACGACGACGAACCCGGCGACCAGCGTCGGAACGAGCGCAACGCCGACGCCGACGGTGAACGTCGAAAACCGAACGGCGTCGAAGAGGAACTCGTTGGGATCGAAGCCGGCGATGTAGACGGTCAGGCCGTAGTAGTACAGCGCGTAGCCCGCGAGCAGTATCGCGCCGACGGCGGCGTCGAGAAGCGTCGCCTCGAACCAGACCACCGCTGTCAGGTACGGCACCGCGACCGTCGGCGCGCCGACGAGGACGAACGCGATCCGCTTCGCCCGGAAGACCTCGGCGATCGAGACGGGGTAGGTGAGGTAGTCCTCGAGCGAGTCGAACTGGGTCAACCAGTTGTACGTGGTAAAGGCGGTCAGTCCGAGCACGCCGCCGAAGAAGATCCCCGGCGCGGGCGCGATGCCGGTGATCGAGTCGACGACGCCGACGAGGGCGGCCACGAGCGCGAACAGGATCCCCGCCGAGACGAACGGCTTCGCGACGCCGCCCGACGAGCGCGCCAGATCGAGTAGCGTCTTCGAGACGAGCGCACTGCCGTTGTCCGTCCCGCCCGGCAGTGCGTCGCTGAGCCGTGCGAATCGATCGCCGGCCGTCCGCGATGGTCGCCCGTAGGTCGGGTCGTACAGCGCGAGCGATCCCACGCCGACGAGGACGGTCCCGGCGGCCAGTCCGAGCGCGCCGGCGAGGGATCCCTCGATCGGGACGAATACGGTCCAGCCGTCTCGAGCGGTTCCCGTCAGCCACGATCCACCCGCGGCGGCCGCGATCGTCCCGGCGATCACCCACGTCGGGACGCCGCGCGTCCGAATCGAGATCATCGCGACGGTCAGCGCCATTCCGGCCGCGAACGCGAGCGACAGCGAGAGCCACAGCGTGCCGACGGCGACCGGCACAGCGTTCAACTCTCCGACCAGAACCGCGTTGGCGAGCGCCATCGGGAGCACGAACGCGACCGCGTAGAACAGCGCGTCTTTGACGAGGAAGATGCCAAGCAGCCGTCGCCGGGACAGCGGCAGCGTCGTCGACGTCGAGAGGACGAGCGAGAGCCGACCGAAGACGTTCTCGAGCATGTCTGACCCCGCGAAACCGGCCGTCCCGCTGTAGAGTCCGAAGCCGAGTGCGAGGACGTGCAGCCCCGTCACGATCGTTCCCTCGGCGGTGCCGGTCTCGAGAAGGGCGACCGTCGCACCGACGGTCAGCGCGGCGATGACGACCGGGAAGAGCGCGAAGCGCCAGCCGCCGAACAGTCGCGTGTGCAGCCGCCACTCCTCGCGGAAGAGGAGCGCGAACAGTCGCCACGTCGTCGATCCGCCTCGCAGAGCCGTCGTTCGTTCGGGAGACGCTGCAGTCATGCGTTCGGTTCCGCTCCGAGTCGGTCGAGCGACGGCGCATCGCGCACGTCAGCCCCCTCGACGCGCTCAAGGAAAATTTCGAGCAGTGATTCGTCACCGTCTCCATCAGCGCCGTCGCCGCCGCTCCCGTCGAGGGACCGTTCCGTCACGATCCCTCCGTCGGCGACGATGCCGACCCGCGTACAGATCTCCTCTGCGACGTCGATGTTGTGCGTCGAGACGAAGACGGCGTTGTCGCCGGCGGCGTAGGAGACGAGAAACCGCTTTACTTGCTCCTGGACCAGCGGATCGAGGTTCGCCAGCGGTTCGTCGATGAAGACCACGTCGGGCTCGTGGACGAACGCCTGCGTGATCATCACCTTCTGCTGTTGACCCCGCGAGAGGTCCGTGTGGAGCGTGTCGAGTTTGCTCTCGTAGCCGAGCCGCTCGGCCCAGACGTCGGTCTGCGTCGCGACTCGGTCGGGATCGAGCCCGCGAACGTCCCCGACGAAGTCGAGGAACTCCCGCGGCGTCAGAAAGCTCGGCGGTGATCCCTGCTCGGGCAGGATACCGACCCGATCTCGCGTTTCGATCGGCTCCGCCGTCGGGTCGGTCTCGAGGACCCGAACCGTTCCCGCGTCCGGTCGGAGCTGGCCGGTCAGGACGCCGATCGTGGTCGTCTTCCCGGCACCGTTCGGGCCGAGAAAGCCGTACAGCTCGCCCCGGTCGACGGTGAACGACAGTCCGTCTACTGCGTTGACATCCCCGTACGATTTTACCAGCCCGTCGACCTGTATTACTCCCATCGGCTGCCTGACCGTTCGCAGCACCCACTAATAATTGTGCTGGCGGTGACTGTTCGGACATTCGATCAGCGTCGATTCCCCGTCCCGTGTCGCACTTTCGACCTCGCTACTCCGTCAGGAGCATGACGGGGAGCATGATCGCGACGCCGAGGATAATTCCGCCGGCCAGTTCCCGGCGACCGCACCTCGGAGATCCGCGCCGTGCTCGAGCGCTTCGGGGAAGATGTCGTGGAGCACGAGGTAGATCATCGCCCTTCGGGTAGTTACAAGCGGATCGATCGCCGAATAGTCGCTCGTCAGTTAACGACCGTCACCGGGGGCGTCGCGCGACGAACGACGCGCTCGGCGACGCTCCCCAGCAGGACGCGCGACACGCCGGACCGTCCGTGGCTTCCGATGATGATCCCGTCGACGTCGTGTTCGTCGGCGAACTCGACGATGCTTCGGGCGGCCGGACCGCTGGCGGTTTCGGTCGTGATCGTCACGCCGTGTTCGTCGGCGGTCCCCCGTGCGGACTCGAACAGCGCCTCGGCTTTCTCCTCCTCGAGCTCGAGGGCCCGTTCCACGTTGTACGCCGTGTCGCCGCCGTACATCGCCATCGACGGATCGACGACGTGCAGTACGGTGATGTTCGCGTCGGGAAACGTCGTGAGAGCGTGTTCGAGTGCCGCTCGAGCCGGTTCGGACCGTCCATCGGAACCAGTAGATCCATAGCTACCGATTCGACGAGTGACCGTATATAGAACGGGTGACGGTCCCACGCCGTGGAAGCACCCGTGCGACAGGGAGGGACTCGATGACGTCGGGTCGGCGATGGCGTACTGACGCTCGAGCGTCAGAATTCCGTGCCGCGTCGCGCTCGCTGGCCGTCGTCGATCGGGTGTTTCACCTTCCGAACGTTGGTAATCAGGTCGACTCGGTCCTCGAGGTAGGCCGGTTCGGCGTGGCTGCCCGAGAGCACGAGTTCGAGATCGGCCGGTTTCGCGTCGATCAGCCCGTAGATATCGTCCTCGCCGAGCAGTCCGCGATCCGCGGCGTAGAGCACTTCGTCGAGAATCAGCATGTGCACCCCGTCCTCCGGGGGTGCACCGAGGTCGATCGGTGCGCCGAGATCCGTCGCGTCGGCCGCCTCGAGTAACTCGTGGGCGCGCTCGAGCCCGGCTTGGGCCTGAGCCTCGTGGTCGGCCTCGTCGCTGCCGTCGGCCATCCCGTGCCAGCCGTAGTGGCCGAGGTTCTCGTAGCTGATTCCGGGGAGGGCCGCCATGGCGTTGTACTCGCCGCGGACGGCCTCGACGCTCGAGGCGCCGCCTTTCATGAACTGGAGCATGTGCACGCGGTAGCCGTGGCCCGCGGCGCGCATCCCCATCCCGAGCGTGGCCGTCGTCTTCCCCTTTCCGTCGCCCCACCAGACCTGTACGAGGCCGAACTCCTCGGGAGCCGAGGGCTCGATCCGCTCGGCTTCGGGGGTGCGCCCCTGTCCGGGCGTGTTTTCGACCGCCGACTCGGACGGCTGATCGTCGCTCATACGGAGGCCGTCGGGCCCGCCGTATATGTAGCTAGTCACATCGAGCGACGTATCGGTCGGCGAGACGGGACCGGCAGTACCGACCAAACGTGTCTTTAGGCTTCGCTCCTAACGTGGTCGCAGTTATGCCACTCGAGTTCTCGTCGTCCGGCGACACGCCCACTCTCGAGCGCATCATCGACGTGCTGGACGACGCCGACTGTCGGGAGATTATCTCTCTTCTCGAGGCGCCGAAGACCGTTCCCGAAATCGCGGATCAGACCGAGTTGCCGCTCTCGACGACCTATCGAAAACTCGATCGACTGACCGAGGCCGACCTCGTCAGCGAAACGGTCGGTGTCCGACAGGGACGCCATCACAAATCGCGCTACGTGGCGAACTTCGACCGAATCGGGATCCGTCTCGACGAGGATCGAGAGTTTCGCGTCGATATCGACCGATCGGACAAGCAATCGCTCGGCATCTGGTCGAACGCGACGGAGAAGTTCTGAGACGCTGCGCTGACTGACCGCTCGACGACTCGTTCTGGAGCCTCGTCCGTCCCGGAATCGACGGTACGCTCGATCCGCTGCGAGACTATCGATCCGATCCGGACTCGTCACCGAGATCGACGTCGGGTTCGATATCCGTCGCCTCCGCCGCCGCTTCCGTCTCTCCGCCCATGTCCTCGCCTTCCTTGATCGCCTGGGCCTCCTGTTCCATCGCTTCGACGTCCATCTCGGTCTGTTCGATCTCGCCGATGATTTCGGCGATGTCGTCGAGGCCGATCAGTTCGCGCGTCTCCTCGTCGAACTCGAGACTCTCGAGTTCCTGTCCGTCGACCCTGACGTCGCTGCCGGAGAGGTGTTTGCCGTAGCGGCCGACCATTGAGGTGAGCTCCTGGGGCAGGACGAACGTCGTCGACTCGCTCCCGCCGATCTGCTCGAGCGTCTCCATCCCTTTGTCGATGATCGCGCGTTCGCCCATCGATTCGGCGGATTTGGCGCGCAGGACCGTCGAGATCGAATCACCCTGAGCTTCCAGGATCTGGCTCTGCTTTTCACCCTGAGCGCGGATGATCTCGCTCTGTTTGTTCCCTTCCGCTCGCTCGACGGCGCTGCGGCGTTCACCCTGTGCCTCGAGGATCATCGCTCGGCGTCGCCGCTCGGCGGAGGTCTGTTCCTCCATCGCGCCCTTGACGCCCTGGGACGGCGTCACCTCGCGGACCTCGACGCTCTCGACGCGGATCCCCCACTCGTCGGTGGGTTCGTCGAGTTCGGTGCGGATCCGCTCGTTGATCATCTCCCGACGGCTGAGCGTGTCGTCGAGTTCCATGTCGCCGATGACGGCGCGCAGCGTCGTCTGGGCGAGGTTCGAGACCGCCCGCTCGTAGTTCTCGACCTCGAGGAACGCGCGTTTGGCGTCCATGACCCTGATGTAGATGACGGCGTCGGCCGTGACGGGCGAGTTGTCCCGCGTGATCGCTTCCTGGCTCGGGACGTCGATCGTCTGGGTCCGCATGTCGAAGGTGTGGACCCGCGAGACGAACGGCGGAACGATGTTCAGCCCCGGCTCGAGCAGTTTGCGATACTCCCCGAAGACGGTCAGTGCCCCTCTGTTGTAGGCGTCGACGATCTCGACCATCTGCCAGACGGTGATGACGACGAGCAGGAGCACGACGACTCCCGCGGTCAGCATCGGATCGCCGAGTTGCAGGGGCCCGAGTGACAGCACGTTCATTACGTCATTCAGGGTCGCTGGCGGAATAACGCTTGGCATTGATACCCACGGATTAGTATTCGAAACCGATACCGTGCTCGTTAGGGAGACGGGTTACTTCGTTGGCGGTCCTCCGCTCTAGCAATGACTGGCGTCGCAGTACTCGGCGGCGGAATCGGCGGCCTCACCGCAGCACACGAACTCGCAGAGCGCGGATTCGACGTCACCGTCTTCGAGGTGAACGACCGGTTCGGCGGGAAGGCCCGGTCGATACCACTCTCCGACGATCCGGGGTCGCTGCACGGCGAACACGGGTTCCGCTTCGTTCCGGCGTTCTACCGCCACGTCGTCGACACGATGGAGCGAATTCCCGACGGTGACGGGACCGTCGTGGACAACCTCGTCGAGACCGACGCGACGCTCATCGCGAGCGTCGGTGGCCCGAATCAGATCGCCGAAACGCGCACGCCCGACTCGGTGCGCGGCTGGCTCGAGGCGCTCCGACCGGCGTTCGCCGAGGACCTGCCCGCCGACGACGTTCGCTTCCTGCTCGAGCGACTGCTGTACTTGCTGACGGCCTGTGACCGGCGACGCGAGGAGGAACTCGACGACGTCTCGTGGTGGGCGTTCATCGACGCCGAGAATCGCTCCCCGGAACTTCGCGATCGGCTCGCGTTCGCCACTCAGTCGCTCGTCGCGCTCCGACCGGAGGTCGGCAGCGCCCGGACGATCGGGACGATCTACCTCCAACTGCTCTTCGGGCAACTGGATCCGACTCGACCGACCGAACGCATCCTGAACGCCCCGACGAGCGAGGCGTGGATCGATCCCTGGGTTCGATATCTCGAGTCGCTCGGCGTCGATTTCAGGCCGAACACTCCGGCGACGCGGCTCGAGTTCGACGGCCGACGCGTTACCGGGGCCGCGGTGGCCGGCGGGGAGACGATCACGGCCGACGAGTTCGTTCTCGCGGTCCCGGTCGAGGTCGCCTCCGAGTTCGTGACGCCGGAACTCGCCCGCGCCGCACCCGAACTGGACCGGATCGAGCGACTTCAGACGGCCTGGATGAACGGCATCCAGTTCTTTCTCTCCGAGGACGTCGAACTGACGCGCGGCCACCAGGTCTACGCCGATTCCTCGTGGGCGCTGACGTCGATCTCTCAGCGACAGTTCTGGGACGCGTACGATCTCGACGAACGCGGGCCGGAGGAGGTCGCGGGCGTCCTCTCGGTGATCGCGTCCGACTGGGAGACGCCGGGAATCCTCTACGATAAGCCGGCCAGACGGTGTACCCGCGAGCAGGTCGCCACGGAGATCTGGGCGCAACTGAAAACCCACCTGAACGGCCCGGACGAACTGCTGCGGGACGAGATGCTCCTCGGCAGGTTCCTCGATCCGGCGCTCGTCGAAACGGAGACGGGGCTCGAGAACCGATCGCCGCTGTTGATCAACACCGTCGGCTCGCTGCGAAACCGACCGCCGGCCGACGTCGCGGTCGAGAACCTCACGCTCGCGAGCGATTACGTGCGGACGAACGCCGATCTGGCCTCGATGGAGTCGGCCAACGAGGCCGGTCGTCGGGCGGCGAACGCGATCCGTGATCGACACGGGGTCCAGGGGCGGCGTGCAGCGATCTGGGACCTCGAGGACCCCGTCGTATTCGAGCCGTTCAAACGGCAGGACCGGATCCGATATCGGCTCGGATTGCCCCACCCCGCAGACGTAACGCACTCGCTCCGAACGGTTACCAGACGCCTCAGCGAACGTGTTTGAGTCGACGAGGCGTCCGCTCGAGAACACCGGTACGACGGCCGCTCACGTCGGCCGGTCGCCACCGACGAGATCGGCGTCCGTCGGCCCCTGCCCGTCGAACTCGCGGACGAACTCGTCGAGGATCGCCGGATCCGACGCACCCGGTAACTCGGCGTCCGCCGTGGTACACTCGCGGTCCACACCGAGGCGGTCACAGACGAGATCGGCGGTCGCCTCGGCCATCGCCCGATAGGTCGTCAGCTTCCCGCCGACGATACTGACGAAGTTCTCGACCGCATCGGAGCGAGGCTCCGATGCGTGTCGCGGTTCGTCGGATCGCTCGCCGCTCCCGGCGGCGTGGTCGAGCACGTGAAAGCCCCGGGAGATCCCGCGTCCGCCTCGAGCCGCTTCCTCCGCCTCGTACAGCGGCCGAACGCCCCACCAGGTTCGGACGTGCTCGGCGTCGGCGACGGCCGGCAGTACCGTCGCACACTCCGAAACCGTCTTCTCGACCTCCCAGTCGGCCGTCTCGTACGCGTCGGGATCGTCGACCCGTACGCTCGTGGTTCCGAGGACCGCCTCGTCGTCGTGGGGAACGATGATATCGCCGTCCGCGGGGTCCCGACAGCGGTTGAGCACCGGCTCGAGGCCGTCGTAGCCGACCGAGATCATAACCCCTCGAGTCGGCCGCATCTCGACGGAGACTCCCGTCATGGCGGCGATCTGCCCGGCGTGGGCGCCGGTCGCGTTCACGACGTACGTCGGTTCGATAGCGTCCTCGACGTCGCCGCCGAGCGAGACCGCCGTGATCCGGCCGTCGTCGACGGTCATCGACGTGACCGGTGCGTGGGGCAGGATCTGCGCGCCGTTGTCTCGCGCGTCCGCAGCGTTCGCTGCGACCAGCCGCGACGGGACGACGACGCCGTCCGGAACCCACATTGCGCGCTCGACTTCGTCCGCGAGGCCGGGGACCGCGTCTCGAGCGGTCTCGCCGTCGACGACCTCGACCGGGATCCCGAGCTCCTCGCAGGCCGTACGTTTCTCCTCGAAGTACGCCGGGTCGTCCGCGGACACCTGGACGAACAGTCCGCGCGTCTCTCTAACGCACTCGCCGGCGATCTCCCCGAGGATTCGGTTCTCCTCGAGACACTCGTGGGCGCCCTCGGCGTCGCTCTCGGCGTAGCGGGCGCCGCTGTGGAGCAGGCCGTGGGACCGCCCCGATGCGCCGGCCGAGAGCCCGTCGCGCTCGACGAGCGTCACGTCTACTCCCCGCAGTGCGAGGTCCCTCGCGATTCCCGTCCCGGTCGCGCCGCCGCCCACGACGAGTACATCCGGTTGGCTGTTCATATTGGCCCAACGGGCCCCGAACGGAGGTATCTTTCACCCCGAGCTACGACGGAGTCGACCGCGTCGGACCGCGGCGAAAACGAGACCCGCACGTTGCGTCCGCCGGCTGTACTCGAGGAGTCGCTCGCTGCAGCGGATTCCACGGATCTACGGGCTGTAATCGGGTGACTGCGCCTCGATCGTATCGGCGACGTTGTCGAGTTCCTCGCCGATCGTCGCCACCAGATCGTCCAACGTCGCGATGCCGGTCAGTTCGCCGTCGTCGTCGACGATCGGGAACCGGCGGACGTTGTGCTCTTCGATCGCTTCCGAGACCGCGATCGGGTCGTCGTCCTCGTGAATAGTCGCCGGGTCCGACGTCATGACCTCCTCGACCGACGCCGACGTGACGTCATCGTGGTCGTGGATCGCGAGCGCGGCGTCACGGTCGGTGATCATCCCGACGGGTTCGTCGTCGTCCGTGACGACGACCGCACCGACGTTTTCCTCCTCGAGGGTCCGCGTGAGTTCGCTCAGTTCGTCGTCTCGATTCGCCGTGACGACATCTTGTGGGCCGAGTTTTCCAACAGACATGTGCCACGTATAGCAAGTACAGAATCGCTATTCAACCTGCAGCCTTCGAGTGAACGCAGGTCAGTAGACGGACTGGTCCGCGACGACGAACGCGGTAGCCGTCTCGCCACTACTGCGTTGTAACTCGAGAACTGGTGCTTCCTGCTACACGGGCTGTTTACGGCTGAAAACACGAGTATCCGCCGATAGGGACCGTCTGGACGCGTCGAAAAGCAAAAGCCGAGGATCGTGGCATGATGATCTGGGGCTGACGTATTCCATTGTGTCGGTTTTGCCGAACCACACAGGGGCAGAGTGTCACAGATCCACAATGGGTAGCGTCGGGGTTCGTTCGTTGTTCAGTGATACCGTATCGACATCACCTCGACTACAGTTACTACACGTCCAACAATAAAGGTTATTATACGTCTAATATCTGCTACAGGCCCGAATTTATGCGCAAACATCTACTTTTGCGAAATATACTGGGTGTTCACCCAATTATTATATGCGTATCCGCCTGGTTCGTGGTCGTTTTCGGTTCGGGGCCGTCGGCGCGGCTCCGTTAGTCGCTCCCGGCCGCGTCTCGATCGAGATCCTGAAACGGGACGTCGTCGCCCATTTCGAACTCGGCGACGAGCCCGCAGTCGTAGCACTCGAGGACGATCGCCGACCGGAAGGCCAGAACACTCGGCTCGGTGTCGTGCTCACAGGCGGGGCACCGCAACCACTCTCGAAACGAGGTTTCCATGCGCTATCACGCGGCGTCTCGAATATAAGCGCTAGAGGAGGATGGGAGTAACAACACGAGACTCCCCACACACTTGTCCGCGTATCGTCCTGGTCCAGGCTGAAAACTGTACGATCGAAACCTGCTCGATTCGAGTCTCAGGGAGACGGCTGTTCGCTCTCGACGCTGTCGGTGAACTTCTCGCGGACTTTCTCGACTTTCGGCGCCGCGTGCATCGTACAGTAGGCGTCGTTGGGGTTCTTCTCGAAGTAGTTCTGGTGTTTCTCCTCGGCCTCGTAGAACGTCTCGAGCGGCTCGATTTCGGTGACGATGCCGTCGTAGAGCCCTTCGTTCTCGAGTTCCTCGGCGAACGCCTCGGCGGTCTCGAGTTGCTCGTCGCCGTGGGCGTAGATGGCCGACCGGTACTGGCTGCCGACGTCCGGCCCCTGCCGGTTCAACTGGGTCGGATCGTGGACCGTGAAGAACACCTCGAGCAGGTCCTCGTAGGCGATCCGGTCGGGGTCGTACTCGAGTTGGACGACCTCCGCGTGCCCGGTCTGCCCGGAACAGACCTCGCGGTAGGTGGGATCCTCGGTGTCCCCGCCGGCGTAGCCGGAGGTGACCGACTCGACGCCCTCGAGTTGCTCCATCGCAGCCTCGATACACCAGAAACAGCCGCCGCCAAAGGTCGCTCGTTCCATAGCTGCCCGTAGGCGTCGCTCGAGGAAAGGTGTGACGGGTACCGACGGTCGACTCGCGGCCGTTCGGTCCCGCCTGCGTTCGCTGCCGCGGTGCCAAGGGATTTCACGGGGGCCGATGAACGCCGGGATATGTCCTGGGACACCGTCCGACTCGATTGGGATGGAAACGTCGCAACGCTAACCGTCGACCGTCCGGAGGCGCTCAACGCACTGAACGTGGAGACGCTCGAGGCGATGGGCGAGGCGATCACGGAGGCCGCCGACGAAGACGCCCGCGCGCTCGTCCTCACGGGCGCCGGCGACGACGCGTTCATCGCCGGCGCGGATATCGAGTACATGAAGGACCTCTCGACCGCCGAGGGACAGGAGTGGGGCGAACTCGGCCACGACGTCGCCGACGCGCTCGAGGCGTTCCCCGCGCCGACGATCGCGGCGGTCAACGGCTACGCGTTCGGCGGCGGCTGCGAGATGGCCATCGCCTGCGACCTGCGCGTCGCGAGCGAGTCGGCTGTGATCGGCAACACGGAGATCGATCTCGGCATCATTCCCGGCTGGGGTGCCACCCAGCGGCTGCCGGAACTCGTCGGCGACGAGACCGCGCGGCGGATGATCTTCCTCGGGGAGCGCCTCGACGCTCAGTCGGCCGCCGAGGCGGGCATCTTCGGCGAAGTCGTGGCTGACGAGGTCCTCGAGGATACTGTCGACGAGTTAGCCGAGCGGATCGCGGCGAAGCCGGCCGTCGCGATGCGCGCGGCCAAGCAGGCGCTCAACCAGCGCCACGAGGGGTCGCAGTCGGCCGGCCTCGAGTACGAGAAGCGCGCGTTCGCCAGCCTCTTCGGGACGCCCGACCAACGCGAGGGAATGGAAGCGTTCGTCGAGAAGCGCGATCCGGAGTTCGAGTAAGCTCCCGACGAACGCACGTCGGATCGGGAGACGGCCGAAAACTACACGACGAGCGTGGCTCGTCAGTCAGTCGTTGTCAGTCGTCGCTTCGGCCTCGAGCGCGCTTCGTTTCCTTCCCTCGTTTTTCACCGCGACCGCGCTTTCCGTCGCGATCGTCTTTCCCACCGCGCTTCCCGCCGCGGTCGAAGCCGACGGCCTGTCCGTCGCGCGTCGGATCGGCCGCGCCGACCAGTTCGTCTTCACCGATGGCGATCGCCTGGACGTTACCGAAGTCGTCCTCGGGTTCGTCAGCCCAGACTTGGCCGAACTGCTCGGTCGCGTCGCGGACGTGCGCCGGAACGTCGTCCTCCCACAGGATCGGCGGACACTCCGTAGTGAAGATCGTCGGTTCGGTGAGTGACTCGAGGGGGTCGAGTCCGTAGACGTAGCGATGGAGGAGCGTCTGGGCGACCGAGGTGATGATCGTCCAGCCGCCCGGCGAACCGACGGTGAACTCGGGGACGCCGTCGCGCAGGACGATGGTGGGACTCATGCTGCTCAGCGGTCGCTTCCACGGCTGGACCTCGTTCGGACCGCCGGGTTCGGCGTCGAAGTCCGTCAGCTCGTTGTTGAGCATGAACCCCCGGCCGGGGACCATCATTCCAGAGCCCATGAACTGCTCGATGGTCGAGGTGTAGGAGACGGCGTTGCCGTCCGCGTCGACGACGGAGAAGTGCACCGTCGAGCCGTACTCCTGGTCGGGACCGGGTACTTCCGGCGACGCATCGATGCCCGGTGGCACCCCGGGCTCGACGCACTCTTCTGCCGCGTAGTCCGCGAGCGTCCCGTCGACGCGTACCTGCGCGGCGCGTTCCGCGAGGTACTCGTCGCTGAGCAGCCCCTCGATCGGGACGTCCACGAACTCGGGATCGCCCATGTACTCGTTCCGGTCGGCCCAGGCGAGACTCGTCGCCTCGGCGAAGAGGTGGTACTTCTCCGGCGACCGGATGTCGTACGCTTTAATCTCGAGGAACTCGAGCATCTTGAGGATGGACGCGACGACGCTCGGACCCGAACTCGGCAGCGGCTGGCCGACGATCTCGACGTCGTACCAGTCCTTGCGAACCGGTTCGTCGAGCGTGACGTCGTAGTTCGCGAGATCGTCGACGGTCAGGCTACCGCCGGCCGCCTGGACCGTCGCCGCGAGGTCTTCTGCGATCGGCCCCTCGTAGAACGCGTCGGTACCGCGTCGCTTGATCTGCGCTAACGTCTCGGCCAGATCGGTGTTGACGTGGGTGTCGCCCGCCGCGAGCGGATTCCCGTACTCGTCGGAGTACGCTTCCCTCGCTGTGGCGTTGAATTTCTCCCAGTTCTCCGCGATCTGTTCGGCGAAGACCGCGTCTACGGCGAAGCCGTTGCGTGCGAGGGTGATCGCGGGCCGGATCAGCCGATGTCGCGGCCGCGAGCCGTGCAGTTCGCGGGCCGTCTCGAGGCCCATCACGGTACCGGGAACGCCGACGGCCTGGCCCAGTTGGATTCGCTGCTCGAACGGGATCGGCTCGCCGTCCTCGTCGAGGAACATCTCCGGGGTCGAACCCTGGGGCGCCCGTTCGCGGCTGTTGACGACGGAAACCTCGTCTTCGTCCGCGTCGTAGATCACCATGAATCCGCCGCCGCCGATCCCCGATCCGTGGGGCTGGGTCACCGTCAGCACGTACTGGAGCGCGATGGCGGCGTCGACGGCGTTGCCACCCTCTCGCAGGACGTTCGCGGCGACGCCGGAGGCGATCGGATCGACGCTCGAGACCATTCCGTCGCCCGCGGTCACCTGCTGGCCGCACGTGAACTGGGACTGATCGCAGCTGAACCCGGGGATGTCGGTGACTTCTTGGACGCCGTCCGCTGCACCCGCCGCCGTACCGAGGCTGAGCGCGCCGGCCGTCGCGCCGAGCGTTCCGAGAAACGCTCGCCGCTCGAGTCCTGATGCCCCACTGTGTCGACTGGGTCGCTGTTCGTCCGCGTTCGAATCGGACTGTCGTGTCATGTGATACCGCCGTACAGATCGCCAACGGTATCGATAAAAACAGTTTGGAGAAACGTAAATTCGATAATCAGATCAGTGATTTACGTAACAACACTCGAAATC
Source organism: Natronorubrum halobium (assembly GCF_051351675.1). NCBI lineage: Archaea > Methanobacteriati > Methanobacteriota > Halobacteria > Halobacteriales > Natrialbaceae > Natronorubrum > Natronorubrum halobium. The sequence goes on along the minus strand of NZ_CP195595.1, from coordinate 1,322,649 downwards.
TGAAAGACACGTCTAAGTCATCGGATCGGAGGAGCGGGACGTCAGCGCTCCTCGCGGCCGTCGAGATCCCAGGTGAGCAAGGCGCCGTCGTCGAGCCGCTCCACGCTCTCGAGGCTGAGCAGCGGAAACTCCTCGACGAATCCCTCGCCGTCGGCCAGCGTGGGCGCGTCGCGGCCGCCGATCACCTTCGGGGCAACGAACACCTGGAGTTCGTCGACCAGGCCGACCTCGAACAGCGAGAAGATGAGTTCACCGCCGCCCTCGACCATAATTCGCTCGAGGCCCTGCTCCTGCAGCGTCGCGAACGCGCGCAGGAGGTCGACCCGGTTGTCGCCCGCGGTCACGAGCTCCGCGTGGTCGGCGAGATCCATTCGCTGATCGATGGGTGCGGCCTCGCTCAGACAGACGTACGTCGGTGCCGCATCGTCGAGGACGGCGGCATCGGTCGGCGTTCGCGCCTTCGAGTCGACGACGACGCGGGCGGGCTGTGCCGACGCTCCCCGCTCGAGGCGCCGTTCACACAGCGACTCGTCCTTGACGGTGAGGCTGGGATCGTCCGCGAGAACGGTGCCGACGCCGACGACGACGGCGTCGCTGTCGGCGCGGAGTCGATCGACGCGAGCGAAATCCTCCTCGCCGCTGATCGCGAGCTGCTCGCGGCGGCGCGAGGAGAGTTTGCCGTCCGCGCTCATCGCTGCGTTGACGACGACGTGCATACGGGTGCTGCGTGGCGGACCCTAAAGAAGATACTGAGGTCTCACAGAGCAGAGACTGCCACTCCGTCGTCAGAAAACCGCTCGCCACGCTCGCTACGATCGGCTGCCTCGACTACTGTACTTCGATGTCGCCGACCATCGATCCTGAGTGGGGTTCGCAGACGTACTGGGTCATCTCGGAGGTAACCTCATCGACCTCGAGGGTCTGGGTCTCCCCCTCCTCCTCCATGATTTCCGTCTCGTAGTCCTCGACGACTTCGTCGCTGTCGTCTCGAATCTGGAGGTTGTGACCTTGTCCGTCGAGGTTCTCCCACGTAATTTCGTAGGACTCGCCCTCCTGCAGGGTGAGCGTCGGGTTCTCCTGGTCGGCGATCTGGTCCGGCGCGACGCCCTGCCAGGCTGACGTTTCGCCGCCGAGTTCGATTTCGCCGGGTTCGAGCGGTTCGCCGCCGCCGCCGTTTCCGCTCTCATTACCGCCGTTTCCGCCTCCGTTCTCTTCGCCAGATCCTCCGCCACCGCAACCGGCTAGGACCGCCGGAACGGCTGCGGCACCGCTCAGTTTGAGTATTCGTCGTCGGCTCTGTGAGTCGTCGAGTGTCATGTGGCATCTTGTCCTCTCTTGTCTGTTTGCATAACCTGCCGGCTGGCACTCTCAGGGCTGCAAATTCTGGCTTTCCGGTCGCGTCGACCCGAGTCGGCCGAACTGAAATCGGGACCGAGAGCCGCTACATGTACATTCGATCTGCCGGAAACTCCCTGCCTTCGAGCGAATTTTCACCCTGTTGTAACGCGGTTAACCGGGTAGCGAGCGCCTCGTAGTACTGGTGTACCTCCTCGGAGCGCCGGCGGAGTTCCCGCTCGTCGACGTCGACCGGATAGAGCGCTTCGAGTCCGCCGAGCAGTCGGAGTGCGGCGTCGAGATCGGGTCCCGGCGGATGCGAAGGGGTCACGAATACGCCGGTGGCGGGATGGGACGCCTCGGATCCCTCGACGAGGAGTTCGGCGTTCACGCCGTCGAGCACCCCGCCCGGAAGCGGCTCGACCGGCGCCGACTCGCCGTCGGCACGGTCGTCGACTCGCGTCCGTTGCCAGGATTCGGTGCCGGCGTAGAAGACGAGGTGTTCGTCCTCTCCGTGCGGAAACGGCGCTCCGTGGATCGCCGCGATCTCCTCGATATCGACCGCGTCCGTCCAATCGAACACCGCCTCGACGAACGCCGCCGCCGCTCCGACGGGAATGAACAACTCGCTCACGAGGAGCGTAAGCGGCGTCCCATCGACGGCGTAGAGCCGGATCGGGTGTCGAACGGTCCCGTCCGTTACCGGGGCCACGACGGGTAGATTTCGGACCTCGAGGTAGCCGACCTGCGTCGCTTCGAGCTCCGTCGCGAGGTAATCGAGGGCCGTGAGGCTCGCCGCCCCGCTATCCGCGAGTCCGAGAAGGAGCGTTTCCCCCGCTTCGATACCGTCACTCGTTCGCACCTCGAACGATGGTTCTCGAGCCATACTCGTGATTCGAGACGGACGCGCATAGTTCTACTACGGGCGTCGCGGTTCGAGCCGTGACGGTGCTCGGATCACCGACGCGCGACGACCGCAACCGTCTCGGGCCGCTCTCGAACGTCGTCGACCGAAAACCCCGCCTCCTCGAGTTGCGCGACGACCGCTTCGGAGCCGAACCGTTCGTCCAGCGGCGGGCCATCGTCTCCGGTTCCGTCGGCGGACCAGTCGACCGTGACGAGACGGCCGCCCGGCCGGAGCACTCGAGCGATCTCCGCGAGCGCCTCGTCGGTGGCGTACTCGTGGTGGGTGTTCACCGAGAACGCACCGTCGAGGTCACCGTCGGCGAACGGAAGCGAGGCGACGTTCGCGGTCACCGGTTCGACGTTCGCGGGGACGCCGTGCTCCCGGAACCGTTCGTGCATCGCCGACTGCACGTCGACCGCGTGTAGCGTTCCGACGAACGGGGCGACGTCCGTCGCGTAGAACCCCGTCCCGGAGCCCAGATCGGCGACGGTAGCGCCCGGGTCGGGTCCGAGTAACTCGAGGAGTTCCTCTCGGGAACAGAAGCGATACCGCGACGGATCATCGAGCGCGCTCGCCCGTTCGACCGGAAACGTGTGAAATCCCATACCGTCGATTGGCGAGGGAGCGGGAAGAACGCACGCCTTCAGACGGCGAGTCCGACGTCGACGATCACCATCACGACGAAGCCGACGACGAACGTGAGCGTGGCGGCGTCGGCGTAGCCGTGGCCGTGGCTGGCGGGAATCATCTCCCGGAAGATGACGGCGATCATCGTCCCGGCGGCGAATCCCGCGGCGACGGGAAAGAGGCCGGTGACGACGGCGACGAGGCCGAACCCGAGCGCCGCCGCGATCGGTTCGGGAATCGCCCCGGAGAGCGTCGTGTACAGGATCGTCTCGCCGTTCGAGAGGCCGGTTCGACTCGCGGGAACGGCCATCGCGAAGCCGTCGGGGACGTTCTGGATCGCGATGGCGATGGCGAGAGCGATTCCGACGCCCTCGAGACCGCCCGCGAACGCGATGCCGATCGCCAGCCCCTCCGGGACGTTGTGGATCGTGATCGCGCTGCCGACGAGCAGCGCTCGACGACCGTTTTCGTCGGTTTCATCGTCCGTTTCGTCGTCGGTGCTGTCGCGTTCGTCCCCGGACTCCGTCGACAGTTCGCCGGCCTCCATCGTCGTTTCGGCCCGTGCTGTCGGCGGATACGTGCGATCCCCTTCGTCCGCGATCAGCAGGTGGACGTGCGGGATGAGTCGGTTCGCGGCGAGCAAAAACACGCCGCCGAGGAGTACGCCGACGACGACCTCCCACAGCGAGCCGAACTCGAGTCCCGGCACGACGAGCGCGAAGACGGCCGCCCCGAACATGATGCCGGCGGCGAGGCCGAGCGCGGCGTCGTAGAACCGGTGGCTGATGCGCTCGGTAACGACTATCGGCAGCGCGCCGAGACCGGTCGCCGCACCGGCGAGCAGCGCGATGCCGATCACTTCGACGAGAGAGACCACGACTACTCCCGGGTTCGCTCTCCCGCGTTAAAACCGTCCGTGGCAGTTCTCACGCGCTCAACGAATTCGCCGCGGGTCGTCGCTCGTGCCCAGCAGGATCCGATAGACGAGATATCCGATCAGCAGGGCGAACGCGAATGTCGCGACGGTTTCGGCGAACCAGATCGCAACGTACAGCGCTCGAGTCAGGATTCGGATCATCACGATCCCGCCGAAGATTGCGACGACGAACGCCAATCCACCAACCGCTGCGCCGACGCGTTCCATACGACCACGTTCACTGCAACCGAGATGAACCTACTGCCGGTCGATCGGTGACCGGCTTCTACTGTCCCGTTCCGTTTACTTCCGGTCCGGTGCGGGAACGCTTTTTACTCCCCCATGCGAATATCCGGTGATGGAACTCGACAATCATGCCGAGGATCTCGCCTCCGACCTCGGTGTCGACAAAGAGGAGGTCAAAGCGGACCTGCAGAACCTGGTGGAGTACAGCGTCCCCATCGACGAAGCCAAACAGAGCCTTCGCCGGAAGTACGGCGGCGGCTCGAGCGGCGGCGGCGGGGCTCCCTCGAGCAAGGACATCGGCGAGATCACGCCGGAGGACGGGAACGTCACCGTCACCGGCGTCGTGCTGACGGCCGGCAAACGATCGATCCGCTATCAGGGCGACGACCTCGAGATCGTCGAGGGGCGACTTGCCGACGAGACCGGCGTGATCGACTACACGTCCTGGGAGGACTTCGGACTCTCGCCGGGCGATACGATCACCGCGGGCAACGCGGGCGTCCGCGAGTGGGACGGCGAACCCGAACTCAACCTCGGCGAGAGCACGTCGCTGTCGTTCGAGGACGAGTCGCTCGAGGTATCCTACGACATCGGCGGCGAGGCCCACTTGGCCGACCTGCAGACGGGCGACCGCGCGGTCACCGTCGAAGTGACGGTCGTCGAATGCGAGCGCCGCACGATCGACGGCCGCGACGGCGAAACCGAGATCCTGAGCGGCGTCTTCGGTGACGAGAGCGGCCGATTGCCGTTCACGAACTGGGACCCGGCCCCCGCGATCGAAGACGGCGGGACGATTCGCATCGAGAACGCCTTCGTCCAGGAGTTCCGCGGCGTCCCTGAAGTGAACGTCTCGGAGTTCTCGACCGTCACGACAATCGACCGTGAGATCGACGTCGGCGCCGACGCGACGACCATGGACGTCGGCGAGGCCGTCCACACGGGCGGCATCTACGACGTCGAAGTCAGCGGGAACGTCATCGCCGTCCGCGACGGCTCCGGACTGATCCAGCGCTGTCCGGAGTGTTACCGCGTCATCCAGAAGGGCCAGTGCCGAACGCACGGCGACGTCGACGGCATCGACGACCTTCGTGTGAAGGCGATCCTCGACGACGGCACCGGGGCCGTCACCGTCGTGCTCGACGACGAACTGACCCAGCAGGTCTACGACGGGACGCTCGAGGACGCCCTCGAGCAGGCCCGCGAGGCCATGGATCAGGAGGTCGTCGCGGACACGATCCGCGAGCGCATCGTGGGTCGCGAGTACCGCGTGCGCGGTCACCTCTCGGTCGACGAGTACGGGGCGAACCTCGACGCCGAATCGTTCGCGGAGAGCGAGGACGATCCGGAAGCCCGTGCGAGTGCCTTCCTCACGGAGGTGAACGCATGAGCGCGACCGACGAAAACGGCGAGGAGATTCCCACCCGGGAGATCGCCTACCGACTGTTCGCGGCCGAGTACGACGACGCCTCGTTCTCCTACGCCGAGAGCGACGAGGAGCGCGCGCCGAACTACGTCATCTCGCCGACCGGCGCACGACTCAACCGCATCTTCGCCGTCGGCACGCTAACGGAGATCACGTCGGTCAACGACGAAATGGTCCGCGCCCGCGTCGTCGACCCGACGGGCGCGTTCGTCGTCTACGCCGGGCAGTACCAGCCCGACGCGCTGGCGACCTTAGAACAACTCGAGCCACCCGCGTTCGTCGCGGTGACGGGCAAAGCTCGGACCTTCCAGCCCGACGATTCGGATCAGGTCTACACGTCGATTCGTCCGGAGAGCATCGCGACGGTCGACGCCGACACCCGCGACCGCTGGGTCGTCAGCACGGCCGAACAGACCGTCGACCGTGTCGGCGCGTACGCCGCGGCAGCGGAGAGCGGTGCGAGCGGTGAGGCGTTGTCCGATGCGCTCCGCGAAGCCGACGTCGAGTCCGGCCTCGCTGCCGGAATCCCGCTCGCGCGGGACCACTACGGAACGACCCCGGCGTATCTCGAGGCCCTGCGCGACTGCGCCCTCGAGGCGGTCGAGGTCGTCGCCGGCGAGCGCGATCAGGTGACGCCCCTATCGCTCCAGCCCGGCGACTCGAGTCCCGACTCCGAGGCGGCGTTTTCGTCGCTCGCAACGCACGCGGGTGTCGATCCCGCGGCCCTCGAGTCGCTCGCTGACACCGACGTCGACGCTCAGCCGGCGGAGCCGGCCGCAGCGACGGCGGGTGTGGGAGATGCCGAGACGGATGCGGGCGCGGATACCGGATCCGAATCGATCGACTCCGGGTCGGCAGCCGGAACGGCGACGGGGACCGAACCCGACGCTGCCTCCGACGCGGAGTCCGCGGCGGCTGACGAGGCGGCCGACAGCGCACTCGAGGCGGATTCGGCGACTGACGCACCCGATTCGGGAGTCGACGCGGACTCGAGTCCCGCCTCGACGACGGACGCGGAGACGGATACCGGAGCGCCGACGGCGACCGCCGCTACCGACGACTCGCCGGCGGATGCTGACACCGGCGATTCGACTGCGTCGTTCGACGAGTCGACCGATATCGACGAGGCTGCCGACGCCGCCGAAGCCGACGCGACCGACGATACCGATTCCGTCGAAGCCGAGGAGACGGACGACGCGACCGAGGACGACCTCGGCGACTTCGACGCCGGGGACTCCGGCATGTACGAGATGGACGACGAGGAGCGCGAACAGCTCGAGGAGGAGTTCGGCGCCGAGTTCACGACCGGAAGCGAGGTCGAAGAGCCCGGCGAGGCGGGAATCGACGTTTCCGAGCCCGAGGACGAACCCGACGATGCTGCTGACACCGAATCCGCCGATGCTGCCGCCGACACTGACGACGACCTCGGTGAACCGCCGGCGTCCGGACTCGAGGCCGAATCGGCGTCCGACGCCGAGACGACCGACGACGCCGACCTCGAAGCGGAGGCCGACGATTCCGACGAGGCGGCTGCCCTCGAGGACGACACCGTTGCGGCCGACGAAACGGCCGAGGCGGAACCGGACACTGCTGATGGTGCGGACGAGGAGCCCGCCGAAGATGTCGACTTGGAGGACTACGTCGTCGAGACGATGGCGGAACTCGACGACGGCGACGGTGCCGATCGATCGACGCTCGTCGAGACGGTCGCCGACGACACCGGCGCGTCCGAGGACGAGGTCGAAGACGCGATCCAGGACGCGCTGATGGGCGGCCAGTGTTACGAACCGGACGACGAGACGCTGAAGCCGATCTAACGCGAGACCGATACCGATGTCCGAGGAGTCCCGTCGACCGGCGGCGCGCGTCGAACCGGTCCCCGGCGAACCGGCCGCGGTCGCCACCGTCGGAACCGAACGCGCGCTGCTCGTCGCCGACTACCACGCGGGCTACGAGGCCGGCTTGCGGTACGAACGCGGCGTCGACGTCCCGAGCAAGGCCCCCGAGCGACGCGAGCGGCTGCTCGCCGTGCTCGACGAATCCGATCCCAACCGACTCGTCGTCCTCGGGGATCTCATGCACTCGATCGGCGACCCGGGCGGGGCCGAGCGCGGCGAACTCGAGGTGCTGTTCGAGGCGTTCCCGTCGACGCTTTCCGTCACGGTCGTCAAGGGCAACCACGACGGCGGGATCGAGGGCTGGCTAACCCCCGAGAGCCCTCGTGACACCGCCGCACTCGAGTTCGACACCGACGCCGTGACGGTCGTCCCCGGAAACGGGATCGCGCTGGGCGATCGTGCCGTCGGCGTCTGTCACGGCCACACCTGGCCCGCACCGGCGGTCCTCGAGTGTGACGTCCTCTGTTTGGGCCACGAACACCCCTGCGTCCGACTCGAGGACGAGGTCGGCGGCAGTCGCGTCGAACGGGCGTGGCTGCGCGGTCGACTCGATCCGACGGCGTTTCGCGAGCGTCCCGAGTACGAGGCTCTCTCGTGGCTCGAGAGTGCGACTGCAGCGCCGCCACGAGTCGTCGTCGCCCCGGCGTTCAACGACCTCGTCGGCGGGACGTGGGTGAATCTTCCGAACCAGTCGTTTCTCTCGCCGTTCCTGCCCGACGGCCTGGCCGACGGTGAGGCGTATCTGCTGGACGGGACGCGACTCGGACCGTATCGGTCGGTGTAGGTTCGTGATCCGACCGCCAGCGAATGTAAGCCGAATCACCATCCCTCGGAACCGAGAAGGCGGCGTATGACGATGGAAACCTACCGACTCGAGGTGCGCGAAACCGAGACGAACGGGATCGACGCCGACGTCCTCGATGCGGACGATCTGATCGAGGCATCGACGCGCGTCGCCTACGCGGACTACGACCTCGAGCCGCCCGAGTCACGGTCGGAGACGCCGTCCTACAGCGAGGAGATCACGACCGACGTGACGACGCTCGATCTGCAGTACGAACGCGACGACGGCGGGTTCGAGTTTCGACTCCTCGGCGACCGCGACGAACTGACGCGCGTTCGCGTCGACGACGACGAGTGGGATCTGAACTGAGCGCGAGGAGAGGTGCCCTGACCGCCGCCCGCGACTGTGCGTCGGTGCCGACCCCGACGATTAGTGGTCGGGAACGTTGAGTTTCCGAGCGACGGCGGAGCCGAGTCGATCGGTCAGCGGACTCCGATCGACGGCTAACTGCTTGTGAAGTCGATTCTGTACGAGACACGGAAGCGCGGAGACGGCGGGCAGCAGTACGCCGGCGACCCAGACGCTCCCGCCGCCGACAATCCACGCGAGGCTGGCGAGACCGACGACGGACAGCAGCAGTCCGGAGCCGAGATACGCTCGCACGAGTCGCGGCGCTCGAGCCCGCTGCTCGTCGGTGTACGAGCACGCGTCGTACGCACAGACGACACCGCCGAGGACGAAGACGAGCGAGATCGATCCGTACAGCACGCTGAGCATAACTGACAATCGTTCGTGCTGTCATATAGCTGTTCCCCATCCGACAGCTCGAGCGGCGGACTCGACGGTCGATGCGACCGATGGATTCGACCGACGACGTCACCGTTCGACCGTCTTCGACTCGATCCGATCTCCGTCGCGCCACTGGTAGTAGTGGTAGGTCGTCCCGGCGATCTCCTTGACCGTGACGCTCGCTCGCTCCGGAACATCTGCTGGATACTCGAGATCGTCGTCGACACCCGTCTCGCTCTCGTCGCGATCGCCGGTGCCGTCACCGGATGTCGCTTCCGTACCCGGCCGTTGCTCGCCGTCGGTTTCGGCCGTTTTCCACGCCGCGAGATCGTCGAGATAGCGATTGACGACCCGAAGCGTCTCTGCGTCTCGATGCTCGAGTTCGTCCAACAGCTCGTGGACCTCCCGATCGAGATCGGGCGGGGGGCTGGGTCGATCGCGCGTCGTCATCTCTCGGGCAGCGATTCGCGAGACGGCCCTAAACCCCCACCGGTCCCGTTCGGTTCCCGTCGCAGGGTGTACTACGGCTTCGAACCACGTTCTCTTCCCGACGACTGTCGGACGTAGCGCCTACTAGATCCCCTTGTGGGATATATACACAAGCCACGTGTGGATTCATATACACGAACGGGGACGGTTTTTCCGACAATGAGTTCACAGAAACACGACCCGCGTCGGCGATCGAACCGGTTCCGGACGACCTCGATTCGGCACAGGCGAAACTCGTCTACCTCTACCTCGAGGCCACCGGGGGCGCGACGATCGAGGATCTGGGCGCGACGCTGGCGATGAAGAAACTCTCGATCCTGAGTGTTTTGAACGCGCTCTCGAGCGCCGGAGTCGTCGATCGGCGAGAGAACGAGTACGTCGTCGCACGCTGAACGGCGGTGCGTGGTGCGGTCGGCGATTGCCGTCGCTGTCGCTCACGCGTCGGGGTCTCGTAAAACAAGCGGGACGTTGGTAGGGTGACTGCAGCGAGCGTCGTCAGAACGTCTCGAGGTAGCGGTCGAGTTCCCAGTCGGAGACGTCGACGAGGTAGTCCTCGAACTCCTGGCGCTTGGCTTCGACGAACTTCGGTCCGATGTGCTCGCCGAGGGCGCTGTAGATGGCCTCGTCCGCCTCGAGGGCCTCGACGGCTTCGCCGAGGTTCGACGGCAGCGTGTCGATGCCGTACTCGTCGCGTTTCGCCTCGTCGAACTCGTAGATGTTCTCGCGAACCGGGTCGGGCGCCTCGAGGTCCTGCTGGACGCCGTCGAGACCGGCGTGGATCATGACGGCGAGTGCGAGGTAGGGGTTACAGGACGGGTCGGGCGAACGCAGTTCGATGCGCGAGGCGGCCGGGACGCGAGCGGCCGGTTTGCGGACCAGCGCCGAGCGGTTGCGGTCGGACCAGGCGACGTAGACCGGCGCTTCGTAGCCCGGCACCAGGCGCTTGTAGCTGTTGACCGTCGGGTTGGCGATGGCCGTGATTGCGGGCGCGTGCTCGAGGATGCCCGCGAGGAACGAGTGGGCGGTGTCGCTGAGGTTGAACTCGTCGTCGTCGTCGTGGAACGCGTTGTCGCCGTCCTCGGTCATCAGCGACAGGTGGGTGTGCATGCCCGAGCCGTTGATCTTCGGGATCGGTTTGGGCATGAACGTCGCGTGCAGGTCGTGTTCGGCGGCGATCGCTCGAACGACGGTGCGGAACGTGGCGACGTTGTCGGCGGTCGACAGCGCGTCGTCGTACTCGAAGTTGATCTCGTACTGGCCGCGGGCGACCTCGTGGTGACTGGCTTCGATCTCGAAGCCCATGTCCTCGAGTCCGAAGATGATGTCGCGGCGGACGTCGCTCGCGAGGTCTTTCGGTGCGAGGTCGAAGTAGCCGCCGTGGTCGGCGGTGTCGGTCGTCGCGCGACCGTCCTCGTCCTCTTCGAACATGAAGAACTCCGGTTCGGGTGCGGCGTTGACCGTGTAGCCCATCTCGTCGGCGCGCTCGAGGGCGTCCTTGAGAACGCGACGCGGGTCCCCCTCGAACGGTTCGCCCGTCGACGTGTTGTAGACGTCACAGATCATGCGGGCGGAGGCTCCCTCCTCGTCCTGTTTCCAGGGGAGGACGGCGAACGTCTCCGGATCCGGAACCAGACGCATGTCCGATTCCTGAATGCGAACGAAGCCTTCGATCGAGGAGCCGTCGAAGTAGATTCCGTCGGTGAACGCCTTCTCGGCCTGCCGCGCTGGCACCGAGACGTTCTTCACCGTTCCCAGAATGTCGGTGAACTGCAGCCGGAGGAAGTCGATGTTTTCCGATTCGATCTCGTCCAGGACGTCCTCTTCTGCGGACGTCAGGTTTCCGCTTGTCATCTTTTGCTCGACTCAAACAATGGATTCTACTATTAAAGCTCTACTGTTGTGGGCGAATATCTCTATAGGGCGAAAACGGTGGACGAATGTAATTTAATATAGGGCGTATGAGGGACTGCGGCTGACAACGACAGAAAAACGGTGAGAAAAGTGGATAGTTGTGAGCGTCACCGCTCGAGACCGCGTGCTCGAGGCCAGGAACGCGTCGCCGATGCAGTCGACTCGGCGCCGCGGTAGGCAGTCGGTGACGACCGACGGGGGTCACCGACTCGTGCCGATCGGATAGGGGGAGATCGCCGCGACGCTCGAGAGACTGATGTCGACGCTCGCACGCCAGACGTGCATCGTGGTTCGGACCCCTCGGTGCCACGTGATCGACGGCCGCGGAAGCTGTCGGTCCCGCGCGGGTTCGTCGGGAAGGGGACGCTTCGCGATCGTCGTCTCGCAGTCGGGACAGACGTACTCCTCGTGTCGCTCCCGCGTCCAACGAACCCAGTCGCCGTCGATGGGGCTCGCGTGATCACAGCCCCAGCAGAACAGGGTCGACTTTCGAGGGACTGGCGTACGCTCGTCGTGGGTAGTTGCGGGCCGAGTCATCGCGCCTCCCTACCGCCTCGTGATATAAAGCCACCAGCTATCCTTCGGGTGGGTCGATCGGATATACGAACGATTACGTCCGAAACGGCGCGAGCCATCGCGCCGAAAACTGCGTCGGCGGTGGCTCTGCCTGCTCTTCGACCGGTCGGTGACGATCCGTCCGAACCTCCCGATAGTTGTGACGTTTCAGGTGAGTTCACTCGAGTGGTGCGGCCGGTAGTTCGTTCAACGCAGCCGATCTGCCGACGCGATCACGGACGAGATCGATTTCAGGCTGCAGCCGCTAGGAACGCTATGGACGGCACGCACAGACCGACCCGACTCGCGGACGGCGACGACCTCGATGCGTTCCTCGAGGATCACGCCGTCGCGCTCGTGGAGTGTTACACCAGCGGCTGCTCGAAGTGCCAGGCGATGGAACCGGTGTTAGGAAACGTCGCCCGGGCGACCGGCGTGCCGGTCGGACTGGTGAATCCCGGCGACGATCTCACCCTCGTCGAACGGTTCGAGATCGACTCGGTGCCGACGCTGCTGTGCTTCGAGAACGGGACGGAAGTCGGGCGACTGGCCGAGGGGTTCGTCGGTGCGGACGACGTCGTCGCGTTTCTCGAGGCGAACGTCCCGCACGCTGTCGACACCGAGCGAGCCGATAGCTGACGTTCGAGAGAACTGCCCTCTGGAAGAACTGAGTCCCGAGATGCCGATTCCCGGTTCTCGCTGCGTCCGCCGATATCTCGCCGTCGTCGAGTGGGCCGTTACTCGTCGTCGGCCTCGAGTTCGCTCGGATCGACCTCGCCTGCGAGGTACCGCTCGCCGAGCTCCGTAATATCGTACATGCCGATCCCCTGCTTTTTCAGCAGGCCGCGTTTCGAGAGCTCTCGACAGCGGTAGGCGGCGTCCGGACTGCGACAGACGCCTTCCTCTTCGATGTGATCGGGGTCGAAGATGTGGTCCTCGCGCATCAACTCGAGGATATCGTCGTCGACCGGGGTCATCCACTCGGCGGGGACGTCCCATTCGTACTCTTCGTCGGAATTCGTGTCGTCCATACTGTCTCTCCGTTCGCCAGCGGTGGCGTTGTGGGATCGAAGGCCGTCGCGCTACATGATCCTGTTGGATCGTTTCCTCGAGTGGCTGTGACTGCTCCGGGGCGGCTGCGGACCGTGGCTCCGTCGGGCGGCTCAGGACTGTGACTGCTCCGGGGCGGGGTAGTCCACGTGGACGTTCGGGGCGGCCGCGGGCGACAGTCCCGTAATTTCGCGATCGACGAAGGTCACGTCGGTGAGGTCACCGGTAAACCGGAACCGGATCGTTCCGGTTTCGATCGTGCCCTCGACGGTCGACCCCGAGACGACGGTCGCGTTCGCGTCGCTGTCTTCCGTGAGCAGGTCGATCTCGCCGTCGACGGTGATCTCGAAACTCGAGGGGGTGTCGTGGCCGATGATCGTCAGCGTGTTGGTGAGGGAGTCGGTCTCGTCGGCTCGACTCGGCCGCGTCGCTGCGACCGTCGCCGTCGGTGTTCCCGCGAGCGTCGGTGAGACGTCTCGATCGACTGGGGCTCCGTACTCGTCGGATTCAGTCTCGTCAGAATCGCTCGTCGCGTTCGTGCGTCCCATATACTGGATGAAGCCCAGTATGACAGCATAAGCCTTCTCACTGAAACAACGGTCAGATACGGTGAAATATATTCCCTCGATCCACTTCCGATCAGTATTTTGGTCCGTCGAGTTCGATCAGTAGACTGTTCGACGGCTGGGAACGATCGTCGGATAGATCGGTGGCGGTAGCGGACTGACCGTCCGGTCCGAACGAGAGTCCGATTGCCGGGGTGTCCGGCGTCGCTCGGAACGCACCGATAGCGAGACCGCCCCCGAATAATCCATCACGAAACACTTATGCCGAAATCGAATGAAGTGCCCGCTAGCGCATTCTATGAGTCTCTCTCGCCTGCTTTCCGGCCTCATCGCCGGCTCCGAGCCGAGTACTGAATCGCCCGCGACGACGCAGGACTCCGGCGAGGGTACGGAGTCGCCGACGGTCGTTCACGAGTGTCGAAACTGCGGGACGAACGTCTCGGCCGACACGACTCGCTGTCCGGCGTGCGACGGGGAGGATATCGTACGCTATTCGATATAGCTACCCGAGGAGGCGACGTACTACTGGGCCGTAGACGGCGAAAACAGTCGCGTTACCGCCGATCCGGTAGCTGTTCGCTACTGGTCTTCTCGGTGCTGTACTCGTATCCGGTCACCTCGAGATCCTCGTCCTCGCCGGCGTCGAGCCAGATGCCGATGCCGAGTGCGACGACGCCGACGAGGAGGGCCACGAACGAGGCCATCGCGGCCGTGAAGCCGTCCTTCCCGCGGAGGCTCCGAACGAGTGAGCCACCGAGGCCGACCGCGCCACCGGCCAGCCCGGCGGAGCCGGCGCCGTAGAAGATGACGGTCGGATGGAACTCCTTGACGATGAACCGGGTCTTCAGTCGCCAGATGAAACTGCGAAGCAACAGCAGGGACACGAACCGGATGAACGGAACGTATCGGATGCTGCTCTCCTCCTCGCCGTAGATCGCCGTCATCGGCACGTCGGCGACGCGCTTCTCGTTGACGTTGAGGTGGGTGAGGATGTGATTGAGGAAGCCGTACTCGTCCGTGATCGACTCGAGGTCGAGTTCCTCGATCGTCTCTCGCGAGATCGCGGTGTAGCCGTTCTGCGGGTCGCTGATCGCCCAGTAGCCCGAGGCGAACTTCGAGAGGCCGGTGAGCATGGCGTTGCCGATGAATCTGAACGTCGACATCTCCTGGCGATCGTCGGGGTCGAGGAGGCGATTGCCCTTCGCGTAGTCGGCCTCGCCTTCGACGACGGGGTCGACGATCCGGTGGAGGATGTCGGGATCCATCTGGCCGTCGCCGTTCATCACGGCGATGACGTCCATCTCGTCCTCGAGGGCGTGTCTGTACCCCGTCTTGACCGACGCGCCGTAGCCGCGGTTCTCGTCGTGCTGGATCGGGACGACGCGCCGTCCTTCACCGCCGTCGGCCACCGCGAGTTCGGGTCTGGACTCGGCGGTCTCGTTGATCCGCGATGCGACCTGCTGGATCACCGCCCAGCTATCGTCCGGCGACGCGTCGTCGACGGCGTAGATTCGGTCGACGTAGTCGGGTATCGTCTCGATGACGCTCCCGACGAACGCCTCCTCGTCGTAGGCCGTGACGACGACGCCGATTCGGTTCCCCTTATACATCGTTCCCTCCGTCGGTGGGGTCGTCGATCGGTTTCGCATCGATCGATCGGACGGTCCGACCGCCGTCCGCGGTCAACGACTGTTCGTCCGTCGTCAGCGCGTCGCCCTCGTCCGCATTCGTCGGGGATCGACCGTTCACCGTCCCACCGAGCGTGTACTCTCGGTGTGGCGTTCCCGAGAGATCGACCGCGTCTCGGCCGTCGACGACGACCATCGGCTCGAGGTCGGCCCACGGAATCTCGTCGAACTCCTCGTGGGGGGTCACGATCACGGCGGCGTCGAACGACTCGTCGATGAGTTCGCTCGACTCGACGGATCGAGCGCCGTACTCCGCGGGATCGACGAGCGGATCGACGCCGGCGACGGTCGCGCCGCGATCGGTCAACTCGCTGATGACGTCGATCGCGGGCGAGGCGCGCGTCTCCTCGACGCCGGGCCGGTAGGTGATCCCGAGGACGACCACGTCGGCGTCCGCGAGATCGGTGCCGGTTTTCGACAACTCGCGCTCGAGTCGCTCCACGACGACCGCTGGCATCTCGTCGTTGATCCGCCGGGCGGTTCGCGTGAGCTCCATCGGCTCCTCGTTCTGGGAGAGCAGGAAGTGCGGGTAGTAGGGGATGCAGTGGCCCCCGACGCCCGGACCGGGATCGTGCAGCTGACACATCGGCAGATCGTTGGCCGTTTGAATCGCCTCGCGGACCGAGATGCCGAGTTCGTCGGCCAGCCGTCCCAGTTCGTTGGCCAGCCCGATGTTGACGTCGCGGTAGACGCCCTCGAACACCTTGACGGACTCCGCCGTCGTCGCGTCCGAGACCGGGTGGATCTCGTTGGCCGAAATTTCGTCGTAGACGACCGCAGCGGCGCGCGTGCTCTCGTCGTCGATTCCGCCGACGACCTTCGGGTACTGGCCGCGGATGTCTCGAAGTGCGGTCCCGGAGGACGTCCGCTCCGGACAGAACGCCAGGCCGAACTCGTCGGCTGCGAGTCCGCTCTCCTGCTCCAGATGGGGCTGGATGACGTCCCGACAGCTCGTCGGCGGTAACGTCGACTCGGCGATGACCAGATCGCCCGGCTCGAGACCGGCCGCGATATCGTCGACGACCGACTCGACCGTCGTCAGGTTCGGTTCGTCGTTCTCGTCTAGCAGCGTCGGGACGATGACGACGTGTATCCTGGCGTTCGCAGCCGCCTCGGCACCGTCGGTCGTCGCCTCGAACCGACCGGCCTCGACCTGCTCGGCGACGAGGTCGCCGAGTCCCGGTTCGCCGATGACGTGGCTCTCGCCGCCGTTGATCGTCTCGACGACGTCGGGATCGATGTCGACGCCGGTGACGTTGCCCGTCGTCTCGGCGTAGACGCCCGCCAGCGGGAGCCCCATCTTGCCGAGACCGTAGACGGCGACCGGAATCTCGCCCGACGTGAGCAGTTCGCGCTGGCGGTCCGGGGAGTCGCTCGAGTCGTAGAGTCCGACGGGCGACTCGTCTTCAGGAGCGTCCTCGCTCGACGAATCACGGCTCATTGGGCTTCCACCTCCCGTTTTCGTATATCGTCTCCGACGAGCGACTCGATCGTCTTGACCGCCTCCAGCGCCTCGATGCCGTCTTCGGCGGTGACGACCGGCTCGGATCCGGTCCGAACGGCGTCGACGAACGCCTCGAGTTCGTGTCGCAGCGGTTCGCCGTTGTCGACCCGCGGTCGTTCGATGACGCTCTCGTGGCGATACCGGCGCGTTCCGTCGTCCACGACGTACTCCGGATAGGAGTTCCGGTGGATCAGCACGGATTGCTCGAGGTAGTCGACTTCGACGAGACACTCGCGAGCGGTAACGGTGAGCTTTCGGACCTTCTTCTGGGTTACGCGACTCGCGGTCAGCGAGGCGACGACGTCGTCGTACTTCATCGTCGTCGTGGCGTACTGGCCGTTCTCGGCGCCCATCGCGGTCACCGTATCCGGCTGTGCGTCGAGCATGGAGCCGACGACGTCGATGTCGTGGACCATTAGATCCGAGACGACGTTTCCGAGCCCGTCTCGGTCCAGCGGCGGACCGAGGCGCTCGGCCTCGAGGCTGATGACGTCGAGGTCGTCGATCAGGTCGGTCACGGTCCGGACGGCAGGGTTGAACCGTTCGATGTGTCCGACCTGGAGGACGAGCCCTTCGTCGTCCGCCTGTTCGGCCAGCGCTTGCCCCTGCTCGGTCGTCTCGGCGATGGGCTTTTCGACGAGGACGTGGACGCCCGCCGACAGACAGTCCGAGACGACGTCGTAGTGCGCTCGCGTCGGGACGGCGACCGTCACGACGTCACAGCGATCGAGCGCGGTTTCGAATTCGACGGGCTCGGTGCCGTATTCGGCCGCGACTCGCTGTGCGAGCGCTTCGTCGTGATCGCTCACGCAAGCGAGGTCGACGTTCGGTAGTTCACTGTACACGCGCGCGTGGTTCTCGCCCATGGAACCGACGCCGATAACGCCGGCTCGAATCGGTCGTGAGGAGGGTGTTCGACTCATTGGGGGTGGAAGTGGTCCTGTACTGCGTCGACGACGGTTCGTCGATCGTGCTCCGAGAGGGTCGGATGGACGGGAAGCGAGAGGACCGTCTCGGCTGCCCGTTCCGCGTTCGGCAGCGTCGCTGCAGCCGTACTTACCGTCTCGTAGGCCGGCTGACGGTGAATCGGCGTGTCGTAGTAGACGGCGGTGTCGACGCCGTGTTCGTCGAGCGTCGCTGCGAGCGCCTCCCGATCGTCCGTCCGAATCGTGTACTGGTGGTAGACGTGCCGGTAGCCCTCGGGCTCCGTCGGCGTCTCGATCGGCAGATCTGCCAGCTGCTCGTCGTAGTAGGCTGCGTTCTCCCGGCGTTTCCGATTGAACTCGGGGAGTCGCTCGAGTTGTGCGCGGCCGATCGCGCCAGCCATACTCGTCATTCGGTAGTTGTGGCCCAGATCAATATGTTCGTAGCTTGCACCGTCACCGACGTCTCGACCGTGATTGACGAAGCCCGCAGCCCGGTCGGCGACGTCGTCGCGATCGGTGGTGATCATCCCACCTTCGCCGGTCGTCATGTTCTTCGTCGGGTAGAACGAGAAGCAGGCCGCGTCGCCGAGGCTGCCGACGCGGTCGCCGTCGACCTCCGCGCCGTGTGACTGACAGGCGTCCTCGACGACGAACAGCTCGTGTTCGTCCGCGAGGTCACCGATCGCGTCCATGTCGGCTGCCAGTCCGTAGAGGTGGACCGGCATGATGCCGACGACGTCGTCTCGTTCCTCGAGCACCTGATCGACACTGTCCGGGTCCAGCGTGTACGTCTCGGGATCGATGTCCGCGAAGACGGGAGTCCCGCCGGCGAGTCTGATCGCGTTCGCGCTCGCGATGAACGAGAACGGCGACGTGATGACGCCCTCGCCGTCCTCGACGTCGAGGGCCTCGAGTGCGGCGTGGAGGGCGGTCGTGCCGTTCGACGTCGCGACGCCCCGGTCGGCTCCGCAGTAGGCCGCGAACTCGTCTTCGAAGGCCCGCACTTCGGGGCCGTCGGCGAGCATGCCGCCCTCGAGGACCGACTCGACTCGCTCGATGGCGTCCGAACTGATGTCGGGGTTCGCGATGGAGACGGAGTCGTCCGTTTCGTCGGTGGGCGAATCAGCCGCCGAAGACTCGGATTCGGCGACGCCACCGTCCGTTTCGGCCGTCGATTCGGCGTCGATCGCTCTCTCGGGATCGGTATCTGGCTCGGTCATGCGATTTGATTCGCCCCCTCGAGCGGTTTCGGGAGATCCTGGAGCGTCGCCGGCGTGCCGACGGCGAGCGTATCGGGTGGGACGTCGTCGGTGACGACCGAGCCGGCCGCGACGAAGGCGTTCTCGCCGATCGTGACGCCGGGCAACAGCGTGGCGTTCGCACCGATCGATGCACCGTCCTTTATCGTCGGCCCCTCGAGCCCGTTGTCCGTCCTGATCGGGTACTCGTCGTTGGTCAGCGCTGCGCTCGGCCCGATAAAGACGTTATCCTCGATCGTGGTCTCGGTCGGGATGTAGACGTTCGTCTGCAGACTGACGTGCGAGCCGATCGTCGTCTGCCCGTCGATGACCGTTTTGGTGCCGACGAGGGCGTCGTCGCCGATCGTCGTCCCTTCCCTGACCAGGACGTCGTGGCCCGTCGTGAACTCGTCGCCGATCGTCACGTCGCCGTAGACGATCGATCCGGCTCTGATCGTCGCACCGTCACCGACTCGTGTCGGCTCCTCGAACTCGCCGTGGCCGACCGTCGCGTCGTCGTCGATCGTACAGTCGTCCCCGCAGACGAACCGACTCACCGTCGCTCACCTCCCGGCGTGGAGTCCGTTACGCGTCGTCGAAATCTTGAGTGTCGTCGTTGAGATGTCATTGCTACCTCGATACCCGCGTGGGCAATCATCCGGATACAGCCGGTAACACGGCTTTGTTATCCCCGGCCTGCGAGACGTGTAGTCGGGAACTATACTCCCGACGAGCCGGGCCGTCGTCGAATTATCGAGAAACAGCCGCTCACACCTCTGTTCGATGGCTTCTGGTCCGTAACCGCGAAGAAATATTGGATTATATTTCAGTCACGGATGTCGATCGGTACAGACTCCTTTCGTCCGGGTAGCCGAGTGATAGTAAAGTGTCATAGTCTGGCATTCGATGTTGTGAGGTATCCGAACACACCCGTGACACGGGAACGGGAGCCAATTCGGGAACGCGAGGACGCTTATGTCTGAACACGAACTGACGCAAGCCGAACTGTTCGACGTCTTTAGCAACGCCCGGCGACGCCGAGCCGTCCAGTATCTCAAACGGCAGGGTGGAAGCTGCGATCTCGCCCCGCTCGTTGAGCAGGTCGCCGCCTGGGAGAACGGTATCGATCCGGACGAGGTCACACGCACGCAGCGACGGCGCGTCTACATCTCCCTGTACCAGACCCATCTGCCGATGCTCGAGGAGCACGGCATCGTCGACTGGGATCCGGACGATCACGCCATCGAACTCCTTCCGGGAGACGACGTCTTCGAGCCGTATCTCGATCACCGACTCGAGAATCAGCGTCCCTGGCATCGCGTCTACGCGTCGGTCACGGCGCTGGGCGTGATCGCGATCGCGTTATCGTGGCTCTCGATCGGTCCCCTGACGGCGACCGTCGCACCGGCGATCGCACTGGTACTCTGTCTCCTCGTTCTCGCCGTTTCAGTCGCCCAGCACGTCTCGCGGCGCCCCGAACTCGAGCTGTCACTGGCGCTGTAACCGATCCCACTCGATGTCGATCGGGGTCAACTGACCTGCCCTTCTGCAGCGGGGTCTCCGCCTCGAAAACGGGTAACTGCTCGGCCTCGACGTCTTGGTACCGCTGTAGCCGTGGCTCTACGGGTCGTCTCCGGCCGCGTCTCGACTGGCTCTCGTTCGTATTCCGACCCGAATGGTACCGTCCGTATTTCGGCCCGATCGGTATCGTTCCAACTGCTATTGTCGTTCGGACACCGGTCACGCGACGGCTGTGCGATCGAGTAGACGCCACTGCGACTATCGCCGCGCGACGCGGTATCGACTGCCTCGAGCCGCTGCAACGGACTGGAACGCGTCTGACTCGGCGTGGCCGCGCGCGATTCGCGCGGGCGTCGCCGTTCCGTCTCGCAGTGGCTGTACCGGCGTCGGTAACGAGTCGTCTCCGAGGGGCTGGTTCGGACCGAGTACGAGGAAAAAACAGGGATTACTCGACCGTTACCCAGAAGAAGGTGTCCTCGTCGGCATTGTCGTTCGTCGGCTCTTCGGGTGGGTCACCCTCGTACATGAGCACGCTAATCCGAACCGTCTCTCCCTCGTCCGCCGTCGGCGTGATCTCCAGGTCACCGGTTCCGGTCGTGCCGTCGTCGAGGGTCGTCTCGAGTTCCTCGAGTTCGGTTCGCTCGACGACTTCACCGTCTTCGATCGCCTGTTCCTGGACAACGACCGTGTAGTCGGTCTCCTCGCCTTCCTGGTTATCGATCGAGACGGTCACGGGAACTGATTCGCCCGGCGCAACCTCGCCGTCGATGTCGCCGGCGACCAGTTCGCCGTTTTCGTCTTCGCTGTACAGTGCCAGTTCGCTGTATCCGCCCGTCGAGACCGGTGCGAGGAACCCGAGAAGGAGCGCCCCTGCTGCCAGTCCGACCGCGAGGACGAGCAACACGGACGACACCGTTGCGACGGCGCTTTCGTCCCGCCGAAGTCGCGAGACCGACGCGAGCGGGGAGACGATGAACCGCTCCGGCTTCGGGGTTCGAAGTCGACGAACGACGCCGAGCTGTGCCAGACCGACGGTGATGACGACGAGAGCCGCCGCGATCGACACGGTGGTGAGACCCCACTCGGTAAACGGCAGCGCGATCACGACCATCGGAACGATCGCGAGCGACGTCGCAAACGACAATCCGAGCCGTTCGACGACGTCGATTCCACGGGGCCGCGTCTCGATGGCTGTCGACGTCGTTTTTTGCGCGCTTCGATTACCCGCCGGAAACAGCACCGAGACGAGCGCGTATCCCGGGAGGAATAGTGCGAGCGGGAACGTCACGAATAGCCTAAGGACGCTTCCCTCCTGGAACCACGTGGCGATCCCGTACGCGAGTAACGCGGCGATCGAGACGACCGCGAGATCGACCGGATACTCTCGGACGACACCGAACCGCGTCTGTGTACTCGTTTCGTGGCTCATCGATCGACCACTGGATGTTGCTGGTCAGTCTTCAGCCTGGCTCGAGCCGACACGAATATCATTCTCGAATCGTTGTTTCAGAGAACTCTCTATTGCTTTGTTATGCCCGGGTTACCGCGAAATCAGCCCGATCGGTCCCATCGATACGTCCGTCTCTCTCACACTCTCGAGACCCGTTCGCCGATCGGCGATACGACGACCCCCGTCTCGACCGCGCTCCTAGAAGTCGACGTACTGTGCTTCCCACTCGCGACGTTCGTCGATCCGCTCTCGACCTTCGTCCGTGATCGCGTAGTAGTTCGTTCGGCGATCGAGTTGTCCCTTTTCGACCAGCTCCTTGTTGACGAGTGTATCGAGGTTCGGATAGAGGCGGCCGTGATTGATCTCCGAACTGTAGTACTTCTCGACTTCGTCCTTGACGGTCTGCCCTGATGGTTGATCGGCACCTGCGATCACGTACAGGAGGTCACGTTGGAAGCCGGTCAGATCGTGCATTGCTCAATCACAATGACCATTCTATTGAGTAGATATTTGTTATCCGTATCATACAGCAGTGTTAGAACTCCTTTCCGAACGTATTTTACGAATTAAAGTGAATATTCCCGAGACTTTCTCGCGAAGCTGTGCGTTTCCGATCGCGACGACAGGCGCGTACACTCGGTTTTGGTTTTCGTCAGCGACTGGTCGGTCCAGGTGGCGTCACACTAGTGGTTCCCCTCTTACGCGTCAGTCTTCGATCTTCGACACCGAAACGTCGATCCCTTCCCCACCGATCTGGACCTGTAGCGTCTCGATCGTCGCCTCGTACGCCGTCGTGTGTGAGCCGTCGTCGTCGAACCGAACGCACTCCGAGAGGAGATTACTCTCGAGGAGGTTGTTGATTCGTCGGTACACCGTCGCCGACGAGCTGTCCGTTCGCTTGGTCAGTTCTTTCGCCGTCTTCGGTCCGTCGCTCGTCGCGACGAGGATCGTTCGCGCACACTCGTCCCCGAGGACGTCGAGTTGGGCGGACGGTTCTGGCGTCGATTCGGATCGCGTATTACTCGCTTGCATTGACATCGTCGAAATCACTCAGTTGTGGCGGGTCGGCTCCGTTCGCTCTCGTGAGAGAGGATTCGATGCGGTTCGACCGGGAGTCCAGTCCACCCCGCATCACGGGCACCAGTATGTTCCAGCACGACGATGAGTAAGCGATAGTGGTATTTTATAACGATGTACCTTATGCCTCGAAACAAGATCATTCTTTAACGAAACTCCCGATTTCTATCTGGAAATGATAGCTTTCGACCGATCTCGAACGGGTCAATACGTCGTTTGCCCGTCAAATGCAAGGCAACCCATCTAAATTCGGTGTGGGAACTGTTGTGTCGAAACGGCCCAAGAGGACGGCGCAGCGTCGATACGGGACGCTACAGGCCAGAAAGAGCGTATTTCGCGGTTCCCACGCACGTGCGTCAAGTGAACGGTCGGCGTCCTTTATCCGGTTTTGCTCCCCTCGATAGAGTGATGCCCGGACGAGCGTGGCGATGTCCCGGCGTACGCACCGCCCCTGTCGGTCACGGCGATCGATCGAGGTCGGTGGCTCGCGCCCACTCGCCCCGTCCGAGTACCCCCCATCCAACCATGAAATCCACCCAACAAGATTGGAAGCCCATGGAATCGTCGACTGCAGGTGCACGCTGTCGCAACTGCGGTACACACGTAACCCAGCAGTTCGCGCGCGTCTTCGGTGACAACGGTGATATCGTCCACGGCTGTCCGGCCTGTACGACGTATCGCGAGATGCAGTCCGGCAATCACCTACCGAGCGAGTGACACCGCCGACTCCTCGGTCCGATTCCACCGTCCGATCAGTAGTCTCTTCACTGACCGCGATCGCTCGACCGATATTCGACGACTAGCACGAGCGATTCACCGCTGAACGCACGCTGCCATCCAGACTCCCGCCGAGAGCCGTCGACGATCGAGTAGTCTTCCGCTTCGGTGTTACAGCGGCGATATCCCGTCTCGAGTCACGGCCCGGTTCGCCGATTTTGTCACGGACCCGTCGAACACCTCAGTGGGCGATCAGGAAACACCACGTTGTATCCCCAACTTACCCAGCGTTCCCGTTTCGCTGGTCGTTTCGCCGTCAGCACGACCCCGGCCTAGTCTGCAAAAGTTAAAGTTAGTGGTCTGCGAAACGACGACGCGTATGGTAACTGGTGGTGGACTGCCCGTCGATAAGATGCGCTCTTCCTGATCGATGTCTGTCCAGACCAATCGTTCCGAGTCACTCGCGGAAAGTGAGGTGTTCCACATTCTCGGGAACGATAGACGACGGGCTATCGTCCAGTTGCTCGCCCAGGAGTCCGGACAGGTCGACGTCTCCGACATCGCCTCGGAGATCGCCGCCAGCGAGACCGATACCACTCCCGTGCCGAACAATCTGTACAAAAGCGTCTACGTCTCCCTCCAGCAAACGCACCTCCCGCAACTCCAGGAGGACGCCGTGATCGAGTACGACTCCGATGCGAAGACGATCCAGCGGGGCCCCAACTTCGACGACGTCCTGCAGTATATCGACGGCCACGGGGAGACCGAGTCGACGGCGCTCCGACTGCATTTCGCCATCTGTGTCCTCGGGCTCGCCGTGATCGCGTTCGCCGGCCTCGGGATTCCGCTACTCTCGAGTCTGGATCCCGTGCTCTCGAGCGTCCTCGTGCTGTTGGCCGTCGCTGCGAGTAGTTTGTATCGGCTGCTGGCGTAACGATACTGGTTGCGCCGGCGATTTCGAGGACGGATTCCGTTTTCCCGCGTGTATCGGACTCGAGAAAAGACGGCTATTCGACGGATCGATTCGACGAACCGAGCCTAGAGAGCGCTCGCGATGGCTGTCTGGGCGTCGGTACCGTTGTCGACACCTTCGTCGTGGTCGTCGCCCGCGTCGACCTCGTCGTCAGGTTCCTGTTCGACTGGGTCGTCGACGGGTTCGTCGTCGATCGGGTGGTGTGGCATCTCACCGAGGTCACCGACGAACACGAAGACCGACGCGTGTTCGATCACGACGTCGTATTCGTCGTGATCGGTTGCGTCGGATGCGTCGTCAACCGGCTCCTCGTCGGCCGTGTTCGGCGCGTCCTCGTCGGTCGCGTGAGGGTCGTCCGCTGCTGGTTTCTCTTCGACCGAATTCGTCTCGTTGGCAGCGTCGTCGTGGTGATCGTCGATCGGAACGACCGTCACCTGATCGATGGTGACGTCGAGTTCGATATCGTCGATCGTGTAGCCGATGTCGTCGACCGCGTGGGTCGCGTCGGCATCGTCGGGAGCAACGTTGCCATCAGTGTTCCCATCGGTTGCGTCGCTATCGTTGTGTGTCCCGGCGGTCGCAGCGTCTTCGGTGCCGTCATCGTCGCCGTCGACATCGTTTGTATCAACACCGACGTGGTCACCATCAGCCGGCATATCGTGTGGGAGTTTATCGACGAAGACGAAGACCGTTAGCTCTTCGATGAGGACGTCAATTTTGTCGTCATCGACTGCTTCAGGCTCCTCGTCGACTGGTTTCTCGTCGACAGGTTCTTGCTCGACCGGCTTCTCGTCAACTGGCTTCTCGTCGACGGGTTCTTGCTCGACCGGCTTCTCGTCAACTGGCTCCTCGTTGACGGTGACGACGGCGTCGTCGGTCACCGGTTCGTCGTCGGCCGTGAGATACGGCCCGTCCTCCGCGCCTTCGGACTCGACGAAGTCGTACGCCTCGTTATCGTTCGTATCGCGATGTGGCATCGCGATTAGCGTCTCGTCCTCCTCGAGTGGCTCGTCGAGAGTCACTTCGACGTTCTCGTGCGTCCCCTCCTCGAGATACTCGGAGGTTCCGACGACGCTTCCGAAGGCGTCACCGTCGAGCAGGCTGCTGTCGTGGATCGTGACGAATCCACCACTCGCCGTCGTGACCTGATCGACGACAACCGTCTCGCCCTTCGTCGCCTGATCGGAGAACGTTACGTAGGCAGGCTGTCCGTCGACATCATCTTCGTCGACGTCTTCAGGTTCCTGTTCAGGGGTTTCTTCGTCGACGTCTTCAGGTTCCTGTTCAGGGGTTTCTTCGTCGGCGTCGTCAGGTTCCTGTTCAGGAGTGTCTTCGTCGGCGTCTTCAGGTTCTTCTTCAGGAGTGTCTTCGTCGGCGTCTTCAGGTTCCTGTTCAGGAGCGTCCTCATCGGCGTCGTCAGGCTCCTGTTCAGGAGTGTCTTCGTCGGCGTCGTCAGGTTCCTGTTCAGGGGTTTCTTCATCGACATCGTCAAGCTCCTCTTCAGGAGTATCCCCATCGGCGTCTTCAGGTTCCTCTTCAGGAGTTTCTTCGTCGTCGGGCTCCACGTCGACGGTGACGATAGCTTCGTCAGTCACCGGTTCGTCGTCGGCCGTGAGATACGGCCCGTCCTCCGCGCCTTCGGTCTCCACGAAGTCGTACGTCTCGTTATCGTTCGTGTCGAAGTGCGGCATCGCGATTAGCGTCTCGTCCTCCTCGAGCGGCTCGTCGAGGGTCACTTCGACGTCTTCGTGCGTTCCTTCCTCGAGATACTCGGAGGTTCCGATGACGCTCTCGAAGACGTTACCCACGAGCAGGCTGCTGTCGTGAATCACGACGAAGCCGCCGTCCTCCATCGTGACCTCGTCGATGACGAGGGTATCGTTCTCGAGTTCCTGGTCGGTGAACGTCACGGCCGCTTCGGCGTCCTCGTCGACGCCGTCCATGCCGTCTACGTCAGGTGGGTCCACCTCCTCAGCGTCGACCGTTACGTCGTCCGCCGCCGCTTCATTTTGGTCGTCGTCTGCGGCTGTCTCCTCGCTCGCTTCCGAATCGTTGTACTCGCCCTCGTCGTGCTCGTCGACGGTCGCAGCGGGTGCCGCACCCGCGACCATCGCCCCGCTCGAGCACACCATCATCAAGGCAGTGAGTACTACGAGTAGCTGATTGCGTGTAGTCATGTCTGTGCCGTAAGGCATCGGCTAATGGCCGCTACATTGCATAAACCGCCACAACCATTACGGACCGAAATTAGACCCTACGACCGGGAGGCCTCCTTCAGGCACTCCTTCGCACCTCGAAAACAACGATTGCTGATACGTGTAGTGGCGCTACCGCTGTGTTCGTCACTCGCTTTTCGGTTTCTCGGGTGACTGGGACGCCGTCGGCTCGTGGCCCGGAAGACAGACCAGGTTCTCGCGCCCGAGACGGAGTTTCGTGACTCGACCTTCCTCCTCGAGTTCGGCGAGCAGTCGACTGACTTTCGCCTTCGACCAGTCGACCGAGTTGACGATCTTCGACTGCTTCATGCGACCGCCGTTCTCACGGACGAGCTGTTGCACTCTCTCTCGGTCGGTCAGAAACTCCTCGCTGCGTGGCTCCGACTCGGCGACGAGCGTGTTTCGCTCGTCGAATCGGTTGCGTGCGGCGAGGACGCCACCGAGGAGCGCGAGTGCCAGGATGCCGACCAGTGCTGCGAGATGTGGACTCCATCCGATCTGGGCCGGCTGGCTGTGGCTAGAGACGATGATCGGGATGAGTGTCTCGGCGCTCACGCCGGTGGAAACTAGTGCGGTACTGACCGTGTCAGTAGGGGCAATTACCGCAACGGGAACTCGGAACTGAATGCTCATGTGGGCTGGATGGGTCTGGTTTCACTCACGCTTCTCTGTACCGTCGTGACCGCTCCTCAAAATGTTTTTTATCAATCATTTATTCGTACGCTCTCGTATCTCATGGCAGCTGACAGTTCGTCCGTCCGAGCGACTGTCCGTCGACGAATCTCGAACTCGTGAACAGCATCGATGTCGCGGACAGTCGTCTTCGCGTACAGCCGCGCTGTACAGTCGTCGCCCCGCACGAGCCGCTCTCTCGACACGATGTGCCGATTGCGTCGGTTGTGTTCACTGGTGCTTCACCACCACCGAAACCGTCGCAGCCATCGCGGAAGTCGGTGGCCGCGACGACGATCGCTCGGTGTTGCCTCGACGAGGCGTAGACCGAGGGTTCGAATAAACTCGGTCGGACGTTCGAAACGACTAGCGCGGATTCTGCCCGATTTAGTTGGTAAGTAAACGCTTCTATGAGTCTCTCGAAATCCGCTCACTCTGTCGTCGCAACGGTTCGGGAGCGACACTCCCACGGCTCCCCGTCAGCTCTCTCCGCTTTCGTAGACGGCGTCCGTCGATTTCGATGCCAGTCGTACCGCCGGTCGAAGCCCGCCGTGTGACATCAATCCCCTATCATGAGCGGCGTGTAGCGCGCCGGGCAACTGTCTTCGATACCGACTGGTATCGGCTTCCGAGTTCCCCGAACGACTCCGAGATCGGTGTCGGTTATCGGGTGCGACCCAACGAGACGGCACCCGTCGAACGGACTGCCGGACAGCGGCAGTTCCTCGCTGGGTGAGTGCAGTCGGAGTGCCGCGACGAACCCGTTCGAGAGGCGAAGACCGTTTCGAGTCCACGTGATATCGATAGAGTCGCTCGCTATCGCACTCTGCGCTGTAGAAGTAGTGCGATCCACGATCGCTGCCGTGATCTCGTCCCTCCGACTCGCGGATTCCGCGGACGCTTCGAGCTTGTAGCCAGTGCGTCGCTTCGTCTCGTTCGATCGGTCACGGAGAAGCCGCAGCCGACGGCAGTGTAACGCGAGTTCTCGATGGCGGATGCGCTCGAGTCTCCTCGCCCGAGCGGAACGAGAAGTCGTTCTACGGACGATCTGGACTGATACACCTCGTAACGGGTTTCGAGGGGTCTAACGCGCACTCGACACGCGGTTACACGTCGAGACGGACTCGACCTGTTGACGAATCAGTCGGCTCCCGGTCACCGACACGTCCCGATTTGCAGCCGCTGCGTAGTACCGCGAGAACCATGTTGCCGAGCGGACGATTCGTCAGTGGAGTGGCTGGTCGTCGCTCGCGTTAGACGCCCGGCACGCCGACGGCGTCGAATCCGGTCACGCCGACGAGCGCGAGGACGTAGAGGACGACCAGTACGGAGAGCCAGGCGACGATCGTAATTGCGGCCGCGTCGACCCAGCCACCCGGGTATCGGGCGTTGATCACCGCGAGGTATGCGACGAATACCAGGAGCGGTCCGAGCAGCGGAATCCAGCCGAGGAAGAACCCGACGACACCCCAGATAATCGCCCCTATCAGGGCAGTGGCGAGCGCGTACGTGTAATCCTCGGCGTCGACGATGACCTTCGCACCGGCGTAGATGCCGATTGCGCCGATGAGCAGGCTCACGACGAATACGGTGAGGCTCTGGACGGGACTGACGGCGAACACGATGGAATTCTCGATCATATCCGTCTGTGAGGCTGCGGATACCGTTAGTTATCTTTCACCTACACTCATGAAAACGTCGTTGCTTGGGCCTCAGAGGTCGATTTTCGAGACACTCATCGGCTTTTTGATTCGAGGGCGACACCGTTAACACCGGCGTTGACCGGTCGCCGTAGGCACCCCTAGAAACCGATTGTCGCCCGCGAACGAACCTCGTCCCGACGATTTAGCTGTACGTCTGCTCCCCCCGTATCGACCGCTCGACGGAGTCGGTATCGCTCCCCACCGGAGACAGCCGCGTCCCGTCGACGAGTGACTGGATCCCGCACTCGAGGCCCACTCGCGG
The DNA here is from genome assembly GCF_051351675.1 of Natronorubrum halobium. NCBI lineage: Archaea > Methanobacteriati > Methanobacteriota > Halobacteria > Halobacteriales > Natrialbaceae > Natronorubrum > Natronorubrum halobium. Next base: position 1,293,206 of record NZ_CP195595.1, on the reverse strand, counting down.
CTCGAACCCGAGTGTGCGTTTCGCTCTGGAGATATCCGCGCCGCTGTGTCTGATATCCCCGGGTCGAGAGTCGCGGTGGACGATCGACGACGACGAGTCGGTCGCGTCCCTGATCGTCTCCGCCAACTCCTGGATCGACGTTCGTGTCCCCGTGCCGATGTTGTACGCTTCGCCGATGTCGTCGGTGGTCGCCGCGTACAGGTTCGCTCGGACGATATCGCTCACGTGGACGAAATCGCGGGTCTGCTCGCCGTCACCCTCGATCGTGATCGGTTCGCCCGCCCGCGCCTGCTCTAGAAACGTCGAGATGACGCCGCTGTAGGGCCCCTGCTGGCGCGGTCCGTAGGCGTTGAAGTAGCGCAAGGCGACCGTCTCGAGGTCGTACAGGTCCTCGTAGAGTCGGGTGTACTGGTCGAGTGCGAGCTTTTGAATGCCGTACGGAGACGTCGGGTCGGTCGACGCCGTCTCCGGAACCGGGAGCTCGTCCGGATGCCCGTAGACCGCCGCGCTCGAGGCGACGACGACCCGTGCATCCTCCTGGCGAGCCTGCTCCAAGACGAGCAGACTCGCGTCGAGATTCGTCTCGTTGCTCTGTCGGGGGGCGTCGACGCTGCGGGAGACGCTGACGACGGCGGCGTGGTGAAAGATGATGTCCACGCCGCGGGCCGCCTCTTGAAGGGCGATCGGATCGCGGATATCCCCCTCCACGATCGTCACGCCCTCGGGGAGGTTCGCCCGGTCGCCCGACGAGAAGTTGTCGAGTACCCGGACCTCGTTGTGTGGAGCCAGGGCCTCGACGAGGTGACTGCCGATAAAGCCCGCGCCACCGGTCACGAGCACCGTCTTGTCACGAATCGCTGGCGAATCCATCTCCTCTCAGTCCCACCTCCCCGCCGTTTAGTATAGCACCCATACCCCACCGTATTCGGTCCCTACACGCGTTAGTAACACGCTGTTGCCCCGATTTATGCCGGCCGTCCCGTCGGCGATCGGTGCCGACGATCCGCGATTCGGATCGTGCGTTCGACCGGGCGATGCCCGAAACTCGGGACGACGATCCGCGAGTCCACCGGTCAACAGAAGCTATATGCCGGCGCCTCGGCAAGTCCCGGCAATGACCGTCGATCTCGTCGTACACAACTGCACTGTCGTGACTCCCGCCGGGCGGACGCCCGACTCGGGCGTCGCCGTCGAGGACGGTGAGATCGTCGCCGTCGGCCGAAGCGACCGCCTCCCCGACGCGGACCGCGTCGTCGACGGCGACGGAAACGTTCTCGTCCCGGGGATCGTCGACTGCCACATCCACAACCGTGAACCCGGACTCGAGTACAAGGAAGACTGGGAGTCCGCTACGCGGGCGGCCGCCGCCGGCGGTGTGACGACCGTCGTCGGTATGCCGAACACGGACCCCGTCATCGACCGCCCCGAGCACCTCGAGTTGAAGTTCGAGCGCGGCGAGGCGTCGGCGCACGTCGACTTCCAGAGCTACGTCGTCGTCACGAGCGAGAACCTCGATCTGATCCCGGACATCGACGAGGCCGGCGCGCTCGGTTACAAGATCTTCCTCGGATCGACGGTGGGGGACGTCCCGCCGCCGAACGACGGCGAGATTCTCGAGGCGATGGACCGAATCCGTGAGACTGGCAAGCGACTGGGCTTTCACGAAGAAAACGGCGAGATCATCGACCACTACACGGAGCAGTTCAAGGAAGCGGGGAAGAACGCTCCCATCGATCACTCCCACTCCCGGCCCGTAATCGCCGAACGGGAGGCGGTCGAACGGATGATCACCTTCGCCGAGGAGACCGGCGCGAAGATCCACATGTACCACGTTTCCTCCGGATCGGCCGCGGAGGCCGTCGCCCGCGGGAAAGACCGCGGGGTGGACGTGACCGCCGAGACGACGCCCCACTACCTCTGGTTCACCGAGGACGTCATGCGCGAGAAGGGGAATCCGGCGCGAATCCAGCCCCCGATCCGCAACGCTGCGGAGCGCGAGAAACTCTGGGACGTCGGGATCGACGACGGCGCGATCGACTGTATCGCGACGGACCACGCACCGCACACCCCCGAGGAAAAGAAAGTCGACGATCCCTTCGGCAACACCTGGGAGGCCATTTCGGGGTTCGTCGGTCTCGAGACCGAGGTGCCGGTCATGCTCACCTTCGTCGATCACGGTCGACTCACGCTCGAGGAGTGGGTCCGTCGTCACTCGACCCGTCCGGCACAGGTCTGGGGAATGTACCCCCAGAAGGGCTCCCTGCAGGTCGGCACCGACGCCGACTTCACGATCGTCGATCCCGACCGCGAGTGGACGCTCGAGCGGAGCGACGAACTCCACTCGAAGAACTGCGTCACGCCGTTCGTGGGCGAGTCGTTCACCGGAAACGCGGTGTCGACCGTCGTCCGCGGCGAGGTCGTCTACGAGGACGGCGCGGTCGTCGGCGACTCCGGCTACGGAACGCGCGTCGACGTCGACTGAGACCGACTCCGTCGTGCCCGTCTGAGCGGTGTTCCCGCTCGAGCGGGTATCCGATATCGTTCGCCGTGACGATTCTCACCTCGTGAAAGCGGCAATAGGTTTATATTCGCCGCCGGAACGACCGAAACTGATGAGGATCACGAACGATGACAGATGTCGAATCCGAGACGGACGAACCCCGTGAGGCGGACAGGACGGAACGGCTCCGGTCGGTCTACCTCTCCGTAACTGACGGGGACACGGAACCCGTCGTCGAACCCCAGCAGGAAGACTCGAGGAGCCGAGAAATTCGCGAGGAACGCACCGACGAGGCCGTCGGTCCCGCGGAGATGCACGGGCTCGACGACGCGATCGGCGATCCCGAACCCGCGGACTGACCGCCGGAACTGACGCGCAGGGACCGCTAGTCGAGGTCCGCTCCCACCGCCGCTTCGACCGACGCGAACCCGTCCCGTTCGAGTAGTTGCACCAGCCCTCGATTGATCCGTTTCGCCGTGGACGGCCCCTCGTAGACGAACCCGGTGTACAGTTGCACGAGCGAGGCTCCGGCGCGAATCTTTTCGTACGCGCTCACCGGCGAGTCGACGCCGCCGACGCCGATAATCGGGAGTTCGCCGCCCGTGTACTCGGCGATCGTTCGAATCACGTCCGTCGACCGATCTTCGACGGGTTTTCCGCTGAGGCCGCCCCACTCCTCCCGGTTCGGCGACTCGAGTCCCTCGCGACTCGTGGAGGTGTTCGTCGCGACGATGCCGTCGAGATCGAACTCGCGAACGATGTCGACGAGATCGAGCACCGACTCCTCGGGTTCGTCGGGACCGATCTTGACCAACATCGGCACGCTTTCGTCGTTTTCGGCCTCGAGCGTCTCGAAGATTTCCCGCAGGTGGTCGGGCGAGGACTCGTCGAACTCGTCGGGCGTGTTCGGACAGGAGACGTTGACGACGACGTAGTCGGCGAACGGCGAGAGTCGGTCGAAGACGCGCCGATAGTCTTCGATCGCCTCCCGCTCGTTCGAGGAGTTCATCTTGCCGATGTTCACGCCGAGCGGAAACTCGGGCGTCCCGTCGGCCTCGAGTCGCGATTTCACGCGCTCCATCCCCTGGCCGTTGAACCCCATCCGGTTGACCATCGCCTCGTCCTCTCGAAGGCGGAACAGCCGCGGCCGATCGTTCCCCGACTGCGGATAGGGCGTCACGGTTCCGATTTCGACGAATCCGAAGCCGAGCGCCTCGAGGGCGTGGGTCACTTCGGCGTTCTTGTCGAACCCCGCGGCGACGCCGACGGGGTTCGGAAACGCGGTGTCGAACAGATCGACCTCGAGGGCCGGATGCTCGTACCGATACGCGGTCGACAGGGCCGTCCGCGCGGGCCACGTCGACTGGGCCGTCCGGAGCGTGCGCTTGCCGAGGTCGTGGGCCGTCTCGGCCGGCAGTTTGAACGCGAGGGGGCGAACCCGCGAGTACAGCGTCATTTGCCGATACTGCGAACGGCCGGAAGGTAAACCTCCCGGAGCGGTTTCACCGGTAGACGGCCGACGAAACCGAACCGTCTCTCTCAGCCGCAATCGCCGGCGTGCGAGCGGTCGAACACCTCGTGATCGTACACGACCGCCCGCGCGCCGATTCGCTCGGGAACCGTCTCGGGTGTCGCGTTACCGCTTCCGTCCCCGATTTCGACCTGGACGAAGTAACACTCGCCCTCTAGTTCGCTCTGGGAGGCGTCTTCGTACGAACCGATCGGATCGTCACTGCTGAACGTCGCCGTCAACTCGTCCGCCGGCACTGCGAACTGAAACTCGAACTCGGCCGCACTCGTCATCCAGTCGTCGACGATCTGAACGCCGTCCACCGCCGGGTAGCCGTGGTCGGTCTCCTCGCCGGTTTTCACCCGCTCGATCGTGTATCGCTCGTCGTGAACCTGCGTCCCGTCTTTCTGTACTTCGACTTCGACGTCGATCGTCCGGCCGGTTCTGTTCGAAATTTCTACGAGTGCGGGCGACGCTACCGGCTCGCCGGCCCCGCTCGCGGTGCAACCGGCGAGCAGCGTCCCGCCCGCCGCGCCGATCGAACCGAGAACGCGTCGTCGCTTCATGTATGTAATTGTGATATCATGTACAGAATAAAAATATTTCTATCACGAACGTCACTCGGCCGTCGAAACGGCCGACGCCGGCGCGGACTCGACGCGGCCGAGAGCGCTGCAGGTCGAGCGTCGCCCTCGAGCGCGTCAGTCCCGTTCCTCGAGCAGCGCCATGATCGCGCCGCCGCCGCCGACGCTCATCCCGACGAGGCCGCGCGAGACGTCCGGATCGTCCCGGAACCGGTAGGCGAGACTGGCCGCGAGCATTCCGCCGGAGGCGCCGATCGGGTGGCCGAAGGCGACCGCGCCGCCGCAGGGGTTCATTTTCTCCCGTGGAATGCCGATCCGGTCCATGACGTACACCGCTTGAGCGGCGAAGGCCTCGTTGATCCAGTAGGCGTCGACGTCCTCGGCGGCGAGGTCGTTTCGCTCCAGGAGGTCCGCGACCACGTCGCCGACGGCCTCGTTGAACCTGTCGGGATCCCGGTAGGCCGTCGCGTAGTCGACGAGTGTCGCCATCGGCTCGAGACCGCGATCCGCGGCCGCCGCCTCGTCGGCCAGCAGGACCGCGCCCGCGCCGTCGCTGAGCTTCGAGGCGTTCCCGGGGGTGATCGTGCCGTCCTCCTCGAACGGCGTCGGCAGTTCGGCCAGATCCTCCAGCGTCGACTCCGGTCGCGGGCCCTGATCGGTGTCGACCGTCTCGCCGTTCGTTTCGACGGGGACGATTTCGTCGTCGAACGCGCCGGATTCGATCGCTTCGGCGGCGCGCTGGTGGCTCTCGAGGGCGTACTCGTCCTGTGCCTCGCGGGAAACCGCTTCGCGGTCGACCAGCCCTTCGGTGATCTCGCCCATGTGGACGTCGAGGGTGACGTCCCACAGCGAGTCGAGCAGCATCGAGTCCTCGAGTTCGACGTTACCGTGGCGACGCCCCTTCCGGTAGCCCGGAAGGATCCACGGGGCGTTCGACATGGATTCGAACCCGCCGGCGATCGCGACCTCGGCCCGGCCCGCCGCGATTCGGTCCGCGGCGAGCGAGATGGCGCTCACCCCCGATCCCGAGGCCTCGTTGATCGTCGTCGCGCGCGTCTCGTTCGGAAGCGTGGATTTCACGACGACCTGTCGACCCGGAACTTGACCGATTCCGGCCTGGATGGCGTTTCCGAGGCCCACCCAGTCGACGTCGGTCTCGTCGATGTCGACGCGCTCGAGGAGTCCGTCCAAGGCTATGCGACCCAGTTCGACCGGTTCGACGTCCGCGAGCGATCCGAGCAACGTTCCGTGCGGCGTCCGTGCGCCGTCGACGAGGACGATCTCACTGTCGGGGTCAGTGCGTGGCATAGTGGGTGGACCATGCGGAATGGAATCAAGGTTAGCCGTGAATCCGCGGTTCGAAACGAGTTCTATACTGTACCCGACAGGTACCGCGTCACTGCCTCGTCGCGACGGTTACGATCTCGAGTCCTTGGATTACTGACTCCGCACCGTTTCATATTAGGAAGAAAATTGGAGATATCTGCTATATAGAAAACAAATGTCTAGTTCTAGATCTATAAACACCACAAAAACACAAAACATTTACCAGACGGATAGTCAGCTTCTGATTACAGTAACGGATGACTATATTAGACGAACTCTTCGATCGGATCGGCGGCGCTCGCAGAGCGGACGAGCGAGCGCACGTCCACTACGAATGCCGTCGTTGCGGAACGACGCTCTCGCGGAGCGATACGATCTGTCCATCTTGTGGCTCGAGTAACATCGCGAACATTCACCTGTGACGACTTCCCGTGCTGAAGCGCCACGACGAGACACGGGCGTCTCGTTGACGTCCGACGGACGTAATCCCTCACGAGCGAAAGCCCGGCAGCTTTTCGGACGGCAGTCGGTCGCGCGTCTATCTTCGACGGTACCCTGACTGAGACCTTCTCTCGTCCCGGTCGGGGTTTCGGTCTCTCGTCGACCTCAGAGTTCCTCCGGCTGCGTTCCGATCCCCTCGAGCCACCCCGGCGGTTTCGCGGCCGAGGGCTCGGCGTGCTCGCGTTTCAACACTATCGGCGTGCGCTCGAGGCTCAATACGTGACCGCCGTCCTGGTTGTACGCCCGGAGTTCGGTCTCGACGATGCCGACGTGGTCGCGGGACTCGAGTTCCCGCTTGCTCAGCACCTCGCTCTCGGCGTAGATGGTGTCGCCGTGGAAGACGGGTGCGTGGTGGCGGATGTCGTCGTAGCCGAGGTTCGCGGTCGCGTTCACGGAGATGTCGATGACGCTCATCCCGACCGCGAGCGCGATGACGAAGGTGCCGTCGACGAGGCGCTCGCCGAACTCCATCTCGGCGGCGTAGCCTCGTTGAAGTGCATCGGGTTGAGGTTCATCGTCACGTTCGTCATCCAGACGTTGTCCGTCTCGGTGACGGTGCGTCCGAAGGGATGTTTGTAGATGTCCCCCACGTCGAAGTCCTCGTAGTAGCGGCCGTGCCATCCGCTGACGAGGCGTTTGTCGGTCGATTCGTCGTCCGCGTTCTGCGCGTCGTCCGTCTCGTTCGTCTCTGGGGTGTCGGTCATGTGTCTCACTCGGTGAATCGATCCTGCACCCGATCCCGCAATAGCGTTTTCTGTACCTTCTCGCCGTTCGGTCCCTCCGTCGTCGGGAACTCGATGACAAATTCGAACGCCGCGGGTACCTTGTAGTCGGCCACCCTGTCGTCGAGGACCGACTCGAGGTCCGCTGCGGACACGCTGTCGTCTCCGTTTCCGTTACTTTCGTTACCGTCACCTCCGTCACCGTCGGCGATGACGAACGCGACCGGCACCTCTCCGTGACGGGGGTGTGGCGCGCCGACGACTTCGCAGGACCGAACGCCGGGGTGGTCCTCGACGGCGGCCCCGATCTCTCGAGGCGCGACGAGAAAGCCCCGCGTTCGAAGCGCGTCGTCGAGTCGCGAGCGGTAGTAGACGTAGCCGTCATCGTCCGCGGTCCCGAGATCACCGGTGTAAAACCACCCTGACTCGTCGAAGGCCTCGGCGGTCGCCTCGGGCTTCCCCAGATAGCCGTCCGCGAGCAGGTAGCCCCGGAGGGCGAGTTCGCCCTCCTCGCCGGTCGGTAGCTCCTCCCGGGTCTCGGGATCGACGATCTTCGCGTCGATCGCCGGATGGATCGGCGGCCCGCCGACGCGTTTGCAGCGTTCGATCGGGTCGTCCGGATCGCCGACGAAGATCTGGCTGTTCGCCTCCGAGAGCCCGTAGGGCTGGACCACGGGGAAGCCGAACGTCTCTTCGATGCGCTCGAACAGGGTCTCGTCGTATCCCTTGCTGATAAAGCCGACTACCCCGCGTTCGATCGTCTCGACGCGCGACCGCGCGAAGGACTCGTCCTCGAGCAGCCGTTCGAACATCGCGCCGAGTCCGGTGAGTGCGGTCGCGTCGTACTCGTCGACCAGTCCGAGGGTCGTCTCGGGGTCGAAGTGGGTCTGCGCGACGAGCGTCGCGCCGGTCGCGAGGTGGCTGAACAGGGTGTTGTACCCCCAGATACCGCAGAACGGGAGCGTCGCGACGCCGGTGTCGCTAGCGGTCACTCCGAGGTGGTCCGCGACGTGGGCGGAGTGGTTCAACAGCGACCGACTCGACTGCAGGCAGCCCTTCGGATCGCTCGTCGTGCCGCTCGTGTAGAAGACCGCCGCCTTCGCGGTCGGATCGGTCGCCGGCTCGAGCGAGTCTCGCTCGCTCTCCAGCCGGTCACGGCCCGTCTCGACCACGCTCTCGTAGCCGCGCACTGCTGCCAGATCGGCATCGGGTTCGAGGCTGACGACCGCCTCGAGCGAGGGAATCGAGTCGGGAGCGAGCGAGTCGGGCGACTGCGTGGCGACTTCGGGGACCGCCGTCTCGAGCATCTCGTGGTAGTTTCGGCCGAGCAGCGACTCCTCGGTGACGAGCACGCTCGCTGCCGAATCGGTGAGTATGTACTCGAGTTCGTGGGTCCGGTAGCGCGTGTTGACGGCGACCGTCGCCGCGCCGAGGAACGACGTCGCGAGCTGGCAGACGATCCACTCGGGCCGGTTCCCGAGCCAGACGGCGACGATATCGCCCGTCGAGACGCCCAGGTTGGCGAGCCCGTGAGCGAGCGCGCGACTCTCCTCGAGCAACTCCTCGTACGCCCACGCCGTCCCCTCGAAGACGACGGCCGACTGATCCGGTCGCTCCGTCGCGACGGTCGATACTCCCTCGTAGATGGTCTCGTCCGGCCACGCGAGCATTGATCCTGCCTCAGCAGTCGGAACGCGGCGATAAAATCGTTGTGTCGTGTGACCGTTCCACAATCACCGGTACCGTCCATCGATTGCCGCGCCGGTCTGCCGTGGCCGATCGTCCCAGTCGTGGATCAGTCGTCGGCGACCGGTCCGCCCTCGCCGACTCGACCGTTGTACTCGTCGCCGACGCGGTCGGCGTTCGGGCCGAACTCGGCCTCGAGGAGTGCCGGGACGTCCTCGGGCCGGACGTCAGAGTACCACTCGTTGCGCGGCTGGATCGCGATCGCGGTTCCGCTCTCGCTACAGAGACCGAGACAGCCGGTTTCGGTCACCGAGATCGGGCTCCAGAACGCGTTGCGCTCGCGCAGCCAGGATTTGACGGCCTCGAGCGTCTCCCGTCCGCCGACCTCGGCACAGCAGGCGTACTCCGAGTCGCGCTCGTTCGTACAGACGAACACCTGTGCGGCGAGTCGGTCGCGCTGCTCCGCGGTGCGTCGTTTCATGAGTCGGAGAGCAACTCGTCCTCGAGCCGCGTCGCCTCGTCGGCCGGCCGAACGTGACCGAGCAGCCAGCTGAAACTCCCGGCGACGACCAGCCAGAGGGCGGCCTGACTCAGAACGGTAAGCCCCTGGAACGCCGTGACGAGGTTTCCTGGCAGGTCGCCGTGGTGGGTGACCGTCGGCGTGGCGAGCGAGACGACGGCGACGAGGGCGACGACCGGCAGCGCTCCCACGGCGACACCGAGGAGCCGACTCCTGGGCGCCGTGCGATCGTAGCCGAGGATCGCCGCCGCCGCGACGAGCGCCCCGACGACCATCATCCCGGCGTAGATCGCGACGCGGGTCCCCGTGCCGACGGTCTGTTCTGCCCCCGGCGCCGTCGGCGGGAGGACGAGCCACGGGGCGACGGAGACGGTGAGGAATCCGGCGCCGGCCAGGATGACCGCCTTGACGGCTCTGGACCCGGGCAGCGCCGGCTCGAGCAGGTAAAACGCGACGGCGAACAGTCCGCCGAGGAGAATCCCCCAGAGGACGCCGCTCCCGACGCTGACGAGGGCGGTCGTCGTCTCGCCGACCGCGTGTGCCGACTCGGCTGCATGGTCGTGGGCGTGTCCGGCCTCGTGTGCGTGCTCGTGGCCGAGTCCCTCCACGTACTCGACCAACGGGTTCGCGACCAGCGCCACGTAGAGCCCGTAGGCGACGCCGGCGACCGCGCCGGCGAGGACGCCCCGCTCGAGGTAGTCAGTCAGCATTAGTGACAGGTGATCCCGGCCGCGTGCCGGAAGTTGTGCATCGAGTCGTGAGCGACGGGATCCTGCAGGAACAACAGCGTGAACCCGAGAGCCGCGACGAGCAACAGGCCGGCCGCGAGTCGCTCCGGCGTAAGTTCACTCCGTGCGGTGACGATACGATCGTGAACGGTTTCGTTCGTCCGTGACATAAACTCGAGTTTCGCTACTGCAAATATGGTTGTAAATGTATCGATCGACTGCGCGCGGCGTCGTCTAACGGGGGACTGCGCTGCAGCGGTACTCGATGACGATTCCGGCGCGAGGAGCGACATTGCCGTACTTTTCACGGAGACCGCTCTCATCGCTTACGTCGCTTCCGACGGGACGCAGCAGTTCGGGTAGACCGCTCGAGATCGGAATCAGGCACCTCGCTACCTCCGAGAAGTTCGTCGACGACTACTTTCGGCGCTCATCTCGCACGATCTTCGACGGCGGTTCCTCGCCGAGTAGCGGACGCCCCCGGTCGTCGTGGCCGTCAGAGACCGGATAGTTCTCGGGTGATCGAACCGTAGCTGGCCGGACCGACGTCTACTGTCGCGAACGGCGCGTTCAAGGAGGCGGGAATTGATTGACTCTCTCCCCGAGAAGCCTCTCCGGGGTATTCCTCTGCTATTAGGTAAAATATATATGGGTATTATAAATGAGACAAGACATACTGTCGCCCGACGGTCCGTCTGAAACGTATTTCATTGAACAATAGCAATGCTCTGATTTATATTAAAAGGTATTATATGTTTGCCCACTGGACGATGCCGCTTAGCCGTCTCAGTATAGGCGCCTGACACTGATCGGCCGTCTATCGTCTCTGTTCGGCGAATATCGCACGCTCCTGCTGAAACATACGTGATTTCGTATAATAGAGCGTCTTAATGCCCGCTCGCCTACCGTTATTTCTTCTGATGATCACCATCAGGAACATTTCTGATACAGTAGCTGATTTGAAGCCCGTTTAAGGAAGAGAGCGCTGGTAATTCTCTTCTACTCATACTCTCAGAGTTGTGCTCTGAAGGGGTAAAAAACCGTGGAGATATTCTTTCTAACTTACGGATTCAATGTTCACGGAGCAAATTCCATGCTGTTCACGAAATTATGCCTCGTGTTTAATACCGATAGCAACGGGATCACAACTCGGGCAACGTAGACGCGGGACGGCGTGGGTCCCAGCAATGGGGCGCCGCCTCAGGAGGCTTACCCAGCTTACCAGCGGCGACGCCGTCTTTCTCTACGTGCCCGAGCATAATCAAACATGAAGCGAACACTTGCAACCCTACTGACGCTGGCTTTGCTCAGCACCCTGATGGTTGGCGGCTTTGCCGGCGCTGCCGCCGCCCAGGAGGTCGAACAGGAAGCCGAAGACGTCGAATTCGACGCTGAGATCGATCAAGAAGCGACCGCGACGACTACGCAGATTCAGGAGGACATCGAACAAGAGAACGAAGTCGAGTTAGAAGACGTGGAAGTGGAAGCCGAATCTGAAGGCGATTACAGCCCGACTGCTGCGACCCTGGACGTTACCACGCAGAACGTGAACAACCAGGAAGCCACGACGGCCGCGACGAACTTCGCTGAAGTCGATCAGGAGCTCGAACAGGAATCCGCGATCACGCCGTAAGGACAGAGTGCGCGTTTCACCGATGCCGGGCGCGGAATAGACTGCGGGAAGCGATCGTATCACCGCAGGCCGATTTTTTTGACGTTCGTCCGCGTTCCGAAACTGCGAGAACGCTCGATTCGTACTGAGGGTGCGTCGATCTCATCGGCCAGAACCTCACCCCCGGTAGCAGGGAAACCGTCGTCAGCGATCGCGGCCTCGGGTCGGCGAGTTCCCCCTCGCCCAGCGTCACGAGTGCGGTGTGAAACGTTTCGAATTACCGGGAAGGACGCGGAAAAATTCGGCGAACCGGCGGACTGTGCGGCAGATAACGAAATCGTTTTCCTACGGCTACCGCTTGACTCCACTAACGACGAGTGTCATGAGTATCTACCGACGGTCACCTGGAGGGATGTGCCATGGCGGTTGAACGAGTACTCGTACCGCTGTCGGACACGGTGACCGTCCGGCAGACGGTCGGCTACGCGGTTCGGTCCGGCCTCGAGTCCGCCGACTCGCTCGAGTGCCACCTGGTGATCGCGCTGCCGTACGACGACGACGTCCCCGAGGGACAGCGTCTGCGCGACGACGCGGAGGCGTTTCTCACGCGAGCGGAGAACTGGGTCGAAGAGGACGTCGAAGACGCCGACGTGACGATCGAAACCGCCGTCCTCGGTGCCGACGAGTACCTCTTCGGCCCCCGCGATTACGCCGAGATCTTTCGGACCTACGTCGACGACCACGATATCGACCGGATCGTGCTCGATCCGGAGTATCATCCGGGCGTCACCGCGCCGATGCTCCAGCCGCTCGAGCGCGAACTCGACTCCGTCGGAGTCGCCTACGACGAGGCGCCGGTCGAACGGCCGGCCCGCCACGGACGGCTTCAATCCCGCACTGAGAGCTTCGACCGCCTGTTCGCGCTGTTCTGTATCTCCTACGGCTTCTTCCTCGTGCTCGGGGACCCGACGTACTGGTTCGATCTCGTCACCGGTGCGGCGGTCGCCGGAATCGTCTCGATTTCGCTCGCACACGTCACCTTCTCGGTCCCGCTGAACCGGGTGCTGTCGCCGTTGCGCGCTGTTCGGTTCGTCTGCTACGTCCCGTACCTGCTCTGGGAGATCGTCAAGGCCAATCTCGCGGTGTCGGCCGTGATCCTCCGGCCGTCGATGCCGATTCAGCCGTCGCTGACGCGGGTCAACACGCGGGTTCGAAGCGGCCTGCCGCTGCTCGCGTTGGCCAACAGTATCACGCTCACACCGGGGACGCTGACCGTTCGGGCCAACGACCAGCAGCTGATCGTCCACACGCTGATTCCCTCGGCCCGCGACGACCTCTTCGACGGCGGCCTCGAGCGGGCCATCCGCTTCGTCTTCTACGGTCGCGACTCGGCCGCGATCGCGTCGCCGCGGGAACGCGACGACGCCGAGATCGTCGGGGGTGACGAGCTATGACGCCGGCGTCGCTCGAGGACGTCTTCCTCGCCGCCGCGGCGCTGTTCGTCGTCCTCGCGATCGCGATGTTCTATCGTGCGGTCGCGGGACCGACGACCCAGGACCGGCTGCTGGCGGTGAACGTCCTCGGGACGAACACGGTCGTCATCCTCGCGTTGCTCGCTGCGGGATTCGATGAGCCGTGGTTCCTCGACGTCGCGCTGATCTACGCCCTGTTGAACTTCCTGATGTCGGTCGCCATCTCGAAGTTCACCGTCGAACGAGGTGGGGTGCTGTGATCGAGACGACCCCGCTGCAGGTGACCCTCGAGACGGTCCGCTTCTGGGCGGTCGTCGCGCTCGTCGGCCTGGGCCTGCTCTTCACGCTCGTCTCGGCGGTGGGCGTGCTTCGCCTGCCGGACATCTACTCGCGAGCGCACACGGCGTCCCAGACGGACACGCTCGGGGCGGGGTTTGCCCTCGCCGGCGTCGCGCTGGCACTCGGCTGGCAGCACGCGACGGTGTACACCGTCCTGTTGCTGTTTTTCGTGTTCATCACGAACCCGACGGCGGCCCACGCCATCGCTCGCTCCGCCGCGGAGACGGGCGTCGAGCCGCTGCTGGCGGAGGAACCGGACGACGCCGACGCTCCCGCGGAGACCGACGGAGGTGAGCAGCGGTGAGCGCGTTCGCGTACACGCTGGCCGTCTTCATCCTCGCGACCGCGGTCGCGACGGCGCTGTTCCGGGACGTGCTGTCGGCGATCATCGTCTTCGGCGCGTACAGCCTCGGAATGGCGATCCTCTACACGTTCCTGCTCGCGCCCGACGTGGCGATGACCGAGGCCGCGATCGGCGCCGGCGTGACGACGATCCTGCTGTTGCTCACGATCGCGCGGACGACCCGACCGACGACCGATCGCCTCCTCGAGCGGATCGACCTGCCGGCGGTCGTCGCCGTGGGCGCGTTCGTCGTCGTCTGTGCCACGCTGGTGCTGCCGGAGATGTACGCGGTCGGCGATCCGTCCGCGCCCGTCTGGGCGAACGAGGACGTCACCCAGCACTACATCGAGGAGGCGTACGATCAGACGGGCGTCCACAACGCCGTCACCGCCGTCCTCGCGGCCTATCGAGGGTTCGACACCTTCGGCGAGGCGGTCGTCGTCTTCGCCGCCGGCGTCTCCACGCTGCTCGTGTTGAAACGCGAGGTGTTCGCCTGATGCCCGACTCCTACGACGACACGTACACCGAGAGCCAGGTCATCATGACCACCGTGAAGATCATCGCCCCGTTCACCCTCACGTACGGACTGTTCATGGTCCTCCACGGGGCGGACACCCCAGGCGGGAGCTTCCAGGGCGGCGCCATCGTCGGCGTCACCGTCCTCATGCTCGCCTTCGCCTTCGGGATCGACCCGACTCGACAGTGGCTCCGAAACTCCTTCCTCGTCGGCCTCGTCACCGGCGGCGTCGTCATCTTCGCCGGCATCGGGCTGGCGACGATCGTGCTTGGCGGCAACTTCCTCGAGTACGATCAGTTCTACGACGTGCTCGGGATCAAGGGCAAGTGGGGGATGGAGGCCATCGAGATCGGCGGGATCGCGCTGATCGTCTCCGGCGTCGTCATCACCCTCTTCTTCGCGATGGCCTCGGGCTTTACGCCCGAGCGCCGCAGCGGGAGCGGGTCCAACGAGTCGCCCGGGACGGCACCCGGTCCGACCGACGCGGAGGTGAGCGACGATGATTGAACTGCTCGCGAACCGCTACGCCTACCTGCTGCTGTTCGTCCTCATGGGAATCGGGATCTACATGATCATCGCCAACGAGAACCTCGTCAAGAAGCTGATCGGCGTCAACCTCTTTCAGACGGCGATCTTCCTGTTTTTCATCGCGATGGCCTTCGTCGAGGGCGGAGCTGCACCGATCGTCCCCAACGAGGGGAGCGAGGTCGCGAGCCCGCTGCCCCAGGTCATCGTGCTGACCGCCATCGTCGTCGGGATCGCGATGACGGCGGTCGGCCTCTCGCTGATCATCCGCATCTACTCGGAGTACGGGACGCTTCGCGAGGACACTCTCAGGGAGGTGCGTGCCGATGAGTAGCGTCGACTTGATTCTTCCCCTGCTGATCGTCGCGCCCATCGTCGCGGCGACGCTTCCGATCGCCCTCGGACTGCGGTACGATCGGTCCGGCTGGTCGGTCGCCGCGATCACGACTAGCGGGCTGTTCGCCGGCGCGCTCTCCCTCGCGACTGTCGTCTACAGCGACGGGCGGGTGATTCACGCCCTCGGCGACTATCCGCGCGAGTACGGGATCGAACTCGTCGCCGACCAGTTCTCGATGCTCGTCGTCCTGCTCGTGACGGCCGTCGCCGCCGGCGTCCTCGCGTACACGCGCCGCAGCGGCCCGCGCGGAAACACGTTCTACAGCGCGTACCTGCTGCTAGTCGGCGGCTTACTCGGCATCTCGCTGACCGGCGACGTCTTCAACCTGTTCGTCTTCCTCGAGATCTCGAGCCTCGCGACCTACGCGCTGATCTCGAGCGGCGACGGGCCGGAGGCGGCGGTCGCCGGGCTGAAGTACCTTATTCTGGGGACCGTCGCCGCCTCGATGTACCTGATCGGCGTCGGCTTCCTCTTCATGGCGACCGGGACGCTCAATATGATCGAACTCGCGGCGGCGATTCCGGCGGCCGAACGGCCCACGCTGGTCCGGGTCGCTTTCGCCTTCATCTTCGTCGGCTTCGCTGTCAAGGTCGCCCAGTGGCCCGTACACACCTGGCAGCCCGATGCCTACCAGCAGGCTCCGGACGGCGTCACGCCGCTGATCGCGGCGCTGGTTTCGACCGCCTCCGCCTACGCCTTCGCCAGAGTGCTCGTTACCGTCTTCGGGGTCGACTATCTCGCCTCGATGCCCTACGCCGGGGAAATCGTCGTCACCGTCGGCTGCGTGAGCGTCCTCGCGGGGACGACCCTCGCGGTCATCCAGCGAGACGTCAAGCGAATGTTGGCGTACTCGTCCGTCTCGCAGTTCGGGCTCATCATCGCCGCCTACGGGATCGTCATCGCCGGCGGCGCCGATACGGCGTTCGTCGGTGCCGCGATACACCTCGTCGGCCACGGGCTGGTGAAAGCCGGCCTCTTCCTCGCGGTGGGGCTCGTGGCGGTGAGCTACGACGCCCGATCCGTCGACGAGTACGCCGGTCTCGCCACCCATCGTCCGGTCGCTGCTGGCACGATCGCCGTGCTGTTGCTCTCGCTCGTCGGCGTTCCGCCGAGCGTCGGCTTCGTCGGCAAGTGGTACATCGCCCTCGGTGCCGTCGAGTCCCAGCTGTGGCCCGTTGCAGCCGTGATATTCCTCAGTACCATGCTCACACTCGCCTACGTCGCCCGCCTGCTCGAGAAGATGTACTTCACGCCGCCGTCGCCGCTCGAGTCGACCCGTCCGTCGGGATCGGTCGCGACCGACGGCGGTGACGACGACCCGGCCGGTGTCGCCCCCGACGCGGCGCTCGGATCGACGTCGGGCTCCCTCGAGTCCGACGGCGGCCCCGCTCGAGACGGCGTCGGCAGGGGCGCTCCCCACGACGTCTCCGTCGGTATGGTCGCGATGGTCGTCGCCGCCGCCGTGGCTGCGGTCGCGCTCGGCTTCGCGGGCGGCGCGTTCGCCGACCTGCTCGAGCCGTTCCTCACGGGGGTGTTCGGCTGATGGTCGAAAGCGTCCGGCCGCTGGCCGCCGTGCTGGTCTCGGCGGTCGCGGTCGTCCTGATCGTCGCCTCGCATCGCCGGCCGAACGTGCGCGAGGGGTGGTCCGTCCTGGCCGCGCTGGCCAAGTTCGGCATCATCGCCAGCATGCTCCCCGCGGTGTTGTCCGGCACCGTCTACACCTGGAGCCTGAGCGACTCCCTCGGCCTCGAGTTCCTCGCGGGGGTCGACTTCGCGCTGCGGGCGGACCCGCTGGGGATCTTCTTTGCGCTGCTCGCGAGCTTCCTCTGGATCTTCACGTCGTTCTACGCGACCGGCTACATGCGCGGCCTCGACGAGCACGCCCAGACGCGCTTTTTCGCCTCGTTCGCGGCCAGCCTTTCGACCGCGATCGGGATCGCCTTCTCCGCGAACCTGGTGACGATCTTCGTCTTCTACGAGTTGCTGTCGCTCGTGACGTATCCGCTGGTCGCACACAACGAGGACAGCGAGGCCCGCATCGCCGGCCGGAAGTACCTCACGTACACGTTCTTCGGTGGCGGGGTCTTCCTGCTCGCGGGCACCGTCATCATCTACTGGCTCACCGCGTCCGTCGAAGGGGGAGCGACCGTCGCCTTCGAAACGGGCGGAATGGAGGCGCTCGCGACGGCCGCCCAGGCCGAACCGGTCTACGCACAGGCGGCCTTCTTCCTGCTCATCGCCGGCTTCGGCGTCAAGGCCGCGCTGATGCCGCTCCACTCGTGGCTGGCCGACGCGATGGTCGCGCCGACGCCCGTCTCCGGGCTGCTCCACGCCGTCGCGGTCGTCAAGTCCGGCGCGTTCGGCATCGCCCGCGTCATCCTCGACGTCTACGGCCCCGGACTGATTCACGATCTCCCGCTCGACGTTCCGGGTATCGGCGAGGTCGGACTCAATATTCCGGTCGCCGTCGTCGCCGCGTTCACGCTCACCGCCGCGAGCATCATCGCGATGCGCAAGGACCACCTTAAACGCCGGCTCGCGTACTCGACGACTGCGCAACTGTCCTACATCGTGCTCGGGCTGTCGATGCTCCACCCCTACGCGATGGTCGGCGCGCTCTTCCACATTCCCGCCCACGCGTTCGCGAAACTCACCCTGTTCTTCTGTGCGGGGGCGATCCACGTCGAGACCCACACCGACTACATCAGCGACATGGCCGGCATCGGGAAACGGATGCCGCTGACGATGACCGCCTTCACCGTCGGCGCGGCGGGAATGGCCGGGCTGCCGCCGGTCGCCGGCTTCGTCAGCAAGTTCTACATGCTGATCGGCTCGGGCTACATGGGCGGCGAGTACTGGCTGTTCGCCGCCGCGCTCCTTCTCTCGGGGGTGCTCAACATCGCGTACTTCTGGCCGGTCGTCTACACCGCCTTCTTCGAGAGCGAGGACCGCCACGACGCCAAACCGGTCCTCGAGTTCCCTCGGGGTGGCATCTTCAAATCCTACGGCGCCGATGGCTCGACGGAATCCGTCGCCGCTGACGGGGGTGAGCGATCCAACGGTGAGCGCGAGCGGAGCGAGCGCGATCCACATCGGAACGCTTCGCGTTCCGAGGACGGATCGCGATCCTCGTCAGACCAACGGTCTGACGGTGGTGACCCGAGTGAAGCGAGGGGAACATCGGAAGACCACGGGTCTTCCGGAAGTGAGCGAGCCGGAGACGGTTCGCGATCTACGTCGGAGCGCGGCTCCGACGGTGACGACCCGAGTGAAACGAGGGGAACGCCGAACGACGAGGACGACGACTACGAGTACGCCGTCGACAGGTTCCCGAGCGACCACACGATCTCCGACGACGACACCGACGATGCCGATATCGACGCCGACGACCGCGGCGACGGAGGCGGCGAACACGTCAGCGCCGTCGATCATCACGGCGACCACGACGACCACCTCACCGGCGGCCCGCCGGCCGACGGCTGGAAACGCCGCTCGCCGTTCGGCGAGAGTACGTGGCTCATGCTGGCCCCGATCGCCGTCATCGTCACGGGCGCGGTCGTCCTCGGGATCGGCCCCGACTACGCCGTCTTCCTCGAGCTCGCGACCACCATCGTCGAGGGCGTCTTCGGCGTCGACTCGTTCGACCAGCTGCAGGGACTCTCGCTCGAGGAGGCCCTGGAGGTGATCGACGAATGATCGAGAGCGATCTGCTGACGATGGCCTATCCGCCGCTGCTGGTCTTCGCGGCGGCGCTGTTCGTCCTCGCCCTCCCGCGGATCGCCGGCTTCGCCCTCGGCGCGCTCAGCCTCGCGGTCGTGCTGGCGATCTCGCTGTTCGTCCCCGAGGGGAGCTACCTCGCCGGCACGTTCCTCGGCTTCGACGTGGTGGCGTTCTACGTCGACGACTTCTCCCGGTTCGTCGGGATCGGGCTCGGCTTCCTCGGGGCCTGTTCCGTCCTGTACGCCTACTCGAGCGAGGCGAGCCGGACGATGACGGCCTTCGCGCTGGTGTACGTCTCCTCGTCGATCGGGGCGGCGTTCGCGGGCGACTGGCTCGTGCTGGTCTTCATGTGGGAGCTGATGGCGGTGACGAGCACGCTGCTGGTCTGGCAGTACGGCGGGGACGCCGTCCGGGCCGGCTTCCGCTACGCGATCTTCCACGGCACCGGCGGCGTGATCGTGCTGCTCGCCGTCGTCGCCCACTACGTCGAGGTCGGCTCGTTCCTCTACGCCGACCACGCCGGGATCGCCGACGGACTCCCGATGCTGCTGGCGATACTGGGAATGGGCGTCAACGTCGGGTTCATCGGCCTCCACACGTGGCTGCCCGACACCTACCCTCGGCCCCACTTCGCGGCGTCCGTATTCCTCTCGGTGTTCACCACCAAGACGAGCGCGTTCGTGCTGTTCCGGGCGTTCCCCGAAGGGGAGGGACACCTCTATCTGGCGTACATGGGCGGGCTGATGTCCGTCTACGGCGCCACGTTCGCGCTGCTCCAACACGACATGCGCGCCCTCCTCTCCTACCACATTCAGGCCCAGCTCGGCTACATCGTCGCCGGGATCGGGATCGGGACCAGCCTCGCCACCGCGGGCGCCCTGGGACACCTGTTCAACAACATCCTGTTCAAGAGCCTGCTGTTCATGGCCGTCGGGGTCGTCATCTACCGGACGGGCGAGGAGGATCTCTACCATCTCGGCGGTCTCTGGCGCGAGATGCCCCTGACCGCCATCGCGTTCGGCCTCGGCGCATTCTCGATCACCGCCATCCCCGGCTTCAACGGCTACATCAGCAAGGGGATGATCTTCGACGCGGCCGATCCGGGCTACTACGGCGCGCCGGAGTATCAGGCGCTGTACTGGCTGCTGTTCCTCGGCGCCATCGGGACCCTGCTCTCGTTCATCAAACTCGGCTACTACGTCTTCTTCCACGGCGAGAGCGACGTCTCGGTCCCGGACGCCAGACCCGGCCAGACGGTCGCGATGTTCGGTCTCGGCGGTGCCTGTCTCCTCTTCGGCGTCTGGTGGCAGGGCTTCGCCGACCTCGTGCCGCTGATCGAGGAGTCGACCCACGCCTTCGAGTACTCCGGCGGCGAGAGCCACCTCCACCCCTACAGTCCGAGCCACCTCGAGACCGCGGGCATCCTGACCGCGATCTCGGTGGTCACCTTCGTCGTCGTCCGCAAACCGCTCTCGAAGCTCGATCTGTCCGATCCGGCCACGGTCGTCTTCCCGGCGGGCTACTACCTCGGCCGCTGGACGATGTTCGCGACGACCGAACTCTACGCCGCCGTCGACACCGCAGTCGTCGGCTTCGTCAAACGCTGCTACTGGCTCGGCAACAACCCCGTCCTGGCGGTCGACGCGGCCGCTCGTCGGCTGCCGATGGTCGACGTCGAGGAACGCCGCCCTGCGGACGGCGGTCGCCCGTCGACGATCCACCTCCGAACCAGTATTGGCACCACCGTCCTGCTGATTACGGTCCTGCTCACCATCGTCCTCTGGCTGCTCGTTAGCTGACCGCGCTCAGTTCTCGGCCTGCACGCGAGTCCGTACTCGTCTCTCGAGCGATCGCCTTAGAACTCGAGGCCGTACGAACGGTCCGGGTGACCAGGAATAGCTGCACTCGCTGACTCCGTCTCAGTCCCGGTCCGATCGCTCGTCCCGCTCGCTCGGGTCGACGTCGATGATCGGGGGCTGTGATTCCGGGACGGCGATCGTTCGCTCGAGTACGGACGCGCGGAGCGCGGGTTTCGACGTCGTCGCCTCGCGTCGATACTGGTCGGCGCCGTCGGCCCCCGTCTCTCGAACCCCCCGCGGCGTCAGATAATCGCCGTCGACGTCGACGTCCGCTTCCTTACAGAGGCGCTTCAGGACCGAGCGGGCTCCCTCGGTGGTGATCGTCGGCGGGGCGATCGAGCGCTCTCGAGCGAGTCGACTCGCCGTCGTGTCCGCGAGCAGGTCGTCGATTTCCGTCTCGGTGTGGCCGCGGTCCGCCAACACGCGCTCGACGCGGCGGGCGATCGAGGGTGCGTGGCGGGTCGGAAACAGCGGCCAGTCGTTCGACGGCGGATCGAGGACGACGCGGTAGCGCCGCAACGGCGTCCGAGCGGGTGCCGGTAGCGGCACGTCCTCGAGCCGCTGTGACTTGCCCAGTACGCGGATCGTCCCCGTGTAGAAGTCGACGTCCTCCCACGTCGCACCCGTCCGTCGTTCGTCGTCGGGGACGCGAAACAGTTCGGAGCCCCGAACGCCGGAGTGGGCGAGCAGCGCGACCATCGCGTACTCTCGCAGGCGGCTACAGCGTTCATCTCGATCGAGTTCACCCGTCGTGGCTTCGAGTGCGTGTTCGCGAACGTACGTCCGCAGGCGTCGACGCTGGGTGGCGGTCCAGAACGCGCCGTCGGAGCGGTCGTCTCCGGACGGCAGTGCGGACTCGGCGGCGTCGGCTGCGGCCGGGTTCGACTCCAGAATGCCGCCGCGGACGCACCACGAGAGAAAGGCTCGCACGACCGCGTAGTAGGTGCCGGCGGTCGACGCCGCGTACTCGCCGCGGTCGGCCCGGGATCGCAACTCGGCAGCGTACGCGCGCATGTGGTCGATCTCGAGGGCGAACAGCGAGGTGACGCCGTGTTCGGTCTCGAGCCAGTCGGCCCAGCGTCGCAGGATCGATTCGGCGTTCGACGCGTAGGTTCCGGCACCGGGGCCGTCCGGGTCGCCGACGGCCTTCCGCTGGAGATAGGCGTCGACCGCGTCGACGACGGTGACGCCGCCGCGTTCGCTCACGATTCGATCACCCTGTCGACGGACGGTTCGGTACGCCGGACCCGACCCTGACGTTCGCCGCTCCGGGACGCCGTTCGCTCGCGGCTGCCGACGGCACGGCGAGCGCGACCGGTGGAATCGACGCCGCGAATCATCTGTTCGTACGGTACTGGTCCACCACCCTAAATCTGTGTTTCGGTCTCTCCCCTCCGGAAAGAAACGAGTACAGTCTCCCGAACTGTCGAGCCAACGTGACAGTCGTCCGCCGTGACGGTCGCCATTATAGTATTCGGCGGCGTACGGCCGCGTATGACACGCCTGGCGTCACGGCGATCCGTGCTGGTCGGCGCCGCCGGCGGTGCCCTTTGTGGAGTCGCCGGCTGTCTCTCGAGCAGTCGCGACGTCGAGGAAACGGTAACGAAAACGCACGCCACGGACGAACTGCGGGCGGTAACGGTCTCGACGACCGTGAGCGACGTCGACGTTCACGCGACGCCGACGGATGCGGTCGACATCGAGGGGCAGAAGGCAGCCGTCAGTCGCGACGACCTCGAGTCGGTCGGACTGTCGACGGCGACCGATGGCGGTATCCTCGACGTATCGGTCGATCGAGACGATTCGCATACCGTCTTCGGAATTCGACCCGATCCGGTGCTCGACCTCTCCGTTGCCGTCCCCGACCGTCTCGAGGTGCGACGGATCGAGTCGCAAGCCGGTGACATCGGCGTGGAGAACGTCCAGGGGGGACTACAACTGCGAACCGAAACTGGATCAGTCGACGCGACGGCCGTCGACGGAACCGTCACGGCAGCGACGGAGACTGGCGCCGTCGTCGTCGACGACCCCGAGTCGATCGACCGACTCGTCACTGACACCGGCGACGTCACCGCGTCGCTTCCCGGACTCGACGGCGATGCGGCGATCGAGACGTCGACCGGCTCCGTCGACCTGCGCGTTCCCGACGACCTCGATCTGACGCTCGAGATCACGACCGAGACGGGTGAAATCACGGTCACTGACGTGGAGGATCTGCCGGAGATGGCCGGTGACTCGTTGATCGAAGCCGTCGTCGGAGACGGAGCGAATCGACTCGAGGTTTCGACGGAGACGGGGGACGTGACGGTGACTGGGCTGGAGGGAGAATAACAGTAGTTGGTAATACGGTTTCTTTATTCAGAACTGAGAGTGAAACTCGTGGTAAGTACAGAGCGTATTTATCACGACCACCCAAGACCCGACAGTAACTGGATGGTTTCATCAACCCGTTTCAGCAGGACATTCGAGGCCGAGCTACAGACGGTGGCGATACACGTCGAGAAGAAAGTAGGCCCGTGGCCACCAACGTGGCAGTAAACCTAGTCATTCCGCGTCTTCACGGAGCAGTCGTCAAGGGTGAGACTCCTGTGGCTTTCCGTGAGGTCGATGGCGTCGTACTCGTGGCGTACTCTTGTGAGACGCTGTTGAATTGCAGATTGACAGTATTCGAAGACCACAGTCACCGTACAAATATGTTGCTGGTCGTCGATATTTCGCGACTGAAACTCTTCAAACAGCGTCCGTGTGCCTTCACGTACGACCTCGTTCCGGCCGCTATATCCGTGT
This sequence comes from Natronorubrum halobium, assembly GCF_051351675.1. Taxonomy (NCBI): domain Archaea; kingdom Methanobacteriati; phylum Methanobacteriota; class Halobacteria; order Halobacteriales; family Natrialbaceae; genus Natronorubrum; species Natronorubrum halobium. Next base: position 1,269,558 of record NZ_CP195595.1, on the reverse strand, counting down.
TTGTCGGCAAACTCATCGATCCGTTCGAGTAACGCTTCGGGCACCGAAATGCTAACGACGCTCACATACTAAGATTGACCCTTATGATATTATAAACTGTTATGACTGGATCTAAAGAACATAATAATTATTATTTTAATAATAGAAATTTATAATCATCGTATGCCGTTTAACAACGACCCGATCCCGGTGACGATTCTCAGTGGAAGCCTCGGTGCCGGAAAGACGACGACGCTCAACCACGTTCTCAACAGCGAGCAAGAACTGAACGCCGCAGTCGTTGTCAACGATATGGGGGAGGTGAACGTCGACGCCGATCTCGTCGAGCGCGAGTCAGAGCTCACGCAGAACACGAGGAGATAATCGAGCTGTCAAATGGTTGCATCTGCTGTCGGCTCCGTGGGGACATGCTTGACGAGGTGGGACGATTGGCCGAAGAGCGAGACTTCGAATATCTCCTCGTCGAGTCGTCCGGAATCAGCGAACCGATCCCGGTCGCCCAGACGTTCGCTCGCGGATTCGAGGATGCGGAGTTCGACCCCACGGGAGTTTACGAACTAGACACGATGGTTAGCGTCGTCGACGCACACAGTTTCTGGCAGGGGTTCGACTCTGGCCAGGCACTCACCGACGACTCGATCGATCCTCAGGACAATCGCGTCCCGGAAGAGGCCTTCATGGATCAGATCGAGTTCTGCGACGTCCTCCTGTTGAACAAGTGCGATCTCGTCCCGGATGACGAACTGGCGGAGATGGAGGCGGTATTGCAGACACTCCAACCGCGAGCGAAGATCATCCGGACGGAACACGGTGCCGTCGATCCCGAAGAGATCCTGAACACGGGCCAGTTCGATTTCGAGGCGGCAAGCCAGTCTGCCGGGTGGAAGCGCGAACTCCAGCACGGACATCACCACGAGGCAGCCGCCGAGGAGCACGGCGTCACATCCTTTGTCTTCGACACCGACCGACCGTTCCACCCCGAGCGAATTGCTCGTCTCTTTGCCAACCTCCCGGACGGAATCGTCCGCGCGAAGGGCTTTTTCTGGTCGGCGGGTCGCGAAGACATCGCGATGGGACTCGATAAAGCAGGCCAGTCTGTCCGGGCTGGTCCGAACGGGACGTGGATCGCAACGCTCCCGAAGGCCGAACAAGAGCAATACTTTGCTGCCCGCCCCGGAATCAAGGAAGACTGGGACGAGCAGTGGGGTGATCGCGGGACAGAACTCGTGTTCATCGGTCGCGAATTCGACCAGAGTTCGCTGGTTGAGCGGCTGGAAGACTGTGTCCTCTCGGATACTGAGATGGGCGACGACTGGGACGAGTACTCAGACCCGTTCAGCCCGGATGAGCAGCGCGAACTATAGTAGACATTAGAAATAATCACTCATCTCAGGAACCATAAGTTGGTCGAGGGCGGTGTCGATCGCTGCTGTGAGTTCAGTAAGCGAATCAAAGAATCGGTTGCTGAGAGCAGCTTGGCGTTGTCTCCAGCACTCCTCTACGGGATTTAGCTCGGGAGAGTACGCTGGTAACGTGACGAAGGCGAGGTCGTCACGGGCCGCGAGGTCCGTGACGGCCGACGCCTGGAAATACGGCGCTCCATCCAGCACGATGATCAGGTCATCTTTGAACTCTTGGCATAATTCGAGAATGAAATGTTTGGCGTGAGCGGCGGTCACGTACTCTTCGAACCGAGAGAAAAAGCGATCACCGTCTTCGGTGATCGCGCCCAGCAGACACATCCAGTCGCGTTGGCCAGATAATTCGACGGACGGCCGCGTGCCGCGCGGAAACCACGCGGCACGCGGCTCGACTTGGACAGATTTCTTGGTTTGATCAATACAGACTACTGTGGCGTCCATCTCCCGCCGCTTTTTTTGAGTTCCTCGCGAAACGTTTCTTGCTCCTCAGTATCAGACTCGGCAGCTGTACGACGTGGTTTTTGATAGCTCAATCCCGCTTCTTTGAGCAACCGCCGACAACTCGGGATTGAATATTCGATATCATAGGTTTTGTCAAGATACTGTTGGACGAGCGCCGGCGTCCACGCTGGCGCGTCGATACCGGCTTCCTTGGGCGATTGGTGGACAGTCTCTTCGAACTCCTTTTGCTGTGTTTTTGAGAGCTTTCGTTTTCTCCCAGATCGATGAGCATCAGTGACAGCATGCTCAAGCGACTCGTCAGTGTCGAGTCGCTTGAGCCAGCTATAAATTGTCCGTCGCTGAACATCGTACCACTTGGCTAGCTCAGTCTGCGTGACACCGTTTTTGTACGCTATTGCCGCCAACAACCGTTGTGTTGGCTTCTTTTCTTCCACGTTGTCGAGGGTATCTTGCAATTCCTCGACGGAGATCTCGTCGAGATGATCCACTATATACAGCAACAATTTACGAGTAGAAAGTTCTAACGGTTACTATCGGTACCGGACAGATCTGAACGTAACTGGTCCGGAGTGTTCCAGTCAATATCCTCTGAGCGTGAACTCTCCGAGCCTCGTGTACGTGGTCAGTCCCGACGGATGGGGCACCTCGTCCGGTCGGCCTTCCATCAGCAGCCAGGCGAAGACTTCCTCGCCCTGGATAGGTTCGTCGTCGATGTACTGGGCGGGATGGTAGAACTCGAACTCGGTCTCCGGGTCGAGGGCGCGGATGGCTTCGCCGATCTCGCCTTCCTTGGGGCGGACGACGACAACCTCCTTGAGCTCATCAAGCGCGAGGGTGATGCTCTCGGGGCCATCGGGGTTCCGGAACCGGACCAGCGTCTCCTCGTCGCCCTCAAGGTAGAACTCGGTCTCCGGCGTGGTCCACTCGCTCCCGTCAAAAATCTGTGTCTCGATGCCGTCTGCCGTTCCGGGAGTCGGTTGGGTTATCCACTTCGAGACGTAGAAGATCGTCGGCCCGCCGTACTCCTCGTCGCGGTAGGTCTGGAACTCCGTCACATAGCCGGGGCCCTGACGCTGCCAGACCGGCATGAAGACGCCGTCCTCGTAGAAGTCGTAGTTGATGTAGTAGTTGTACGGGGCGAACCGATGCCCGGAGTGGAAGTCACGGGCGTTCGGGATCGCGCCCGTGTGGAAGTGCGTCCGAAGTCGGAACCCGCGCGGGTGCTCGGGGGTCTCTGGGTACTCGGTCGTCCCGAGCACACCGGGTCCACCGAAGTCGTTGCTGTGGATGTCCCAGTAGAGCAGTTCCCCACTGAAGACGGGCTCGTTGTCGGGAAACATGAACTCGCGTGTGTTGCGGCCGTTCCGTTCCGGAAGGGCGTAGCCGGTCGACGTGCTTACCGGTGCAATGTACTCGAACGCCGGTTTGCCGTTGTAGGTCGCGCTGACCTCCGCACCGACGGTTCGCGGACCCGACCACTCGACGGACCACTCCGCGTCCTCGATGACTTCGTCGACGTTTTCGGTGCGGTGGTATCCTTCCGGTGCGGTGATCTGCGGCCGCTGCAGCATCGGCGGTTCTGGGACGCTTCCGAGAACCGTCTCTCCGTCCGGATTCATCTCTCTTGCGAGTTGCTGCGGTGAATGTTCGACGAACTCCTCGATGAGGACCACGTCCAGGAGTTCGATATCGTCGCCCGCGACGTTGATGAACGTGCTTACGACGTTGAGTTCGCCGTCTTGCATCACGTAGTAGATCGCGGGCGAGACCTCCCCGTGGGCGTAGTCGCCGTAGGCAGTGATGATTTCCGCCGCCTTCTCCATGGGATACCAGTCATTCCCCTCGAGGTGTTGCCAGACCTCGTCGTGGTCGAGGACGTACTCGTGGCGTTGACGTCCCTCTTCATCCGGATAGTCGCGGTTCCAAGTTACATCGATCGGGTCGGTGATGTGGAGTGCTTGTAGTTCCTCTGTGTGCCGATCGACGAGACCGTAAGCGACCTGCCGTTGCTCCGCTGTGACCTCAAATTCTCCGGATTCACGGCCCCCATCGACACTCATTCCGGTCGTTCCCTGGATACTGATGGCATCGAGATCATTGGTTAGCGGATCGTAGGCTTCGAACGCTGCAATCCAATCGCTTGCCACGTCGTTCACCGCTGGGTCTGCGAGTAGCGTTTCGACTGCCTGTCGCTTTCGGTATCCCCACAGATCCTTGTATCCGAAGTCGCTGACGTCGCGCGGACCAATACGACGTGCGTCTGTGATCCGATCACCCGGTTCGGGAGGCTCGTCCGAGTCCGACTGTCCTTCAACGTTCCCGTCCGAACAGCCTGCGAGGACGCTCCCTGTTGCGACGCTCAACGCCGCTACGAATTGACGTCTACTCACGTTTCGAAGTTCGCCTCCTGTGACTTGTGAACCCATACCACACTAAATATTCCAGGCTAACTTATGATTATTTTATATTATCCTAGAAACTCCTAAAGATGGATAGACAGGTCAGCGAACATGCTCGCCCTGACCTGTCTAGGTACGCCGGCAAGCGTGACGAGAAGGCCTACGAGGATGGTTGTAAAGGTAATTTGTCCGACACGGTTTGCTATCTGGGTTGAGTTGAATAGTGTCAGTAAGTCCCTCTGTTCGACGTAGTGAACATGGGACAGGGAGCAGCCACTATCAGGTCCTCCTCAAGCTCAGCGAGGCACAGGACGACCGCAAACCAGCGAATCCGCGAACCTTTCCGCTCGTGGGACCCCCGTCTGTGACAGGAACCCCACGATTTCAGCCGTAGGAGGAAGTCAGTGTTGAACACAATCATCTCCCACAATTCTATGGGATTGATACGAGATGGGCCTTACCGGATTCGAACCAGTGACCACTCGGTTATGAGCCGAGGGCTCTACCTGACTAAGCTAAAGGTCCGCAGATTGGATGATCGAAACGATATTCATAGTGTTTTCTATTCCATTGCAGAAACTCATATCATACCTCTCATACCGCCGGGACCACCAGCAGGCGGGCCGCCTGCGTCGTCGTCACTACCACGTTGGTCTGACCGTCCTTGAGATCGCCAGCCGCAATGAACCTGTTCCGAATAATGTATTGAGCATTTCAAACTCATATTCGGCCGATAGCAACACATGTATATAGAACCTCAAACAATCCGCTGGTTGTTATGGCAAAACGAATGGGCGACCAGCCGATGGTTATCATGTCCGAGGAGAGTCAGCGAACTTCGGGCGATGACGCACAGTCGATGAACATCACTGCAGGGAAAGCTGTCGCCGAGGCAGCTCGAACGACGCTTGGGCCCAAAGGGATGGACAAGATGCTCGTTGGATCGGCGGGTAACGTCGTCGTGACGAACGATGGTGTCACGATCCTCAAGGAGATGGAGATTGACCATCCTGCGGCCAACATGATCGTCGAGGTTGCAGAGACACAGGAAGAAGAAGTCAGCGATGGCACCACCTCCGCCGTTGTCATTGGCGGCGATCTCCTCAGTCAGGCTGAGGATCTCCTCGAGCAGGATGTCCACCCAACGTCGATCGAGCAGGGATACCGACAGGCATCCGAGAAAGCGAAGCAGCTTCTCGAGGAGATCGCAATCGATGTTGATGCCAACGATACCGACACCCTTGAGCAGATCGCCGCCACGGCGATGACCGGTAAGGGCGCAGAGAACGCCAAAGATCGACTGGCTGAACTCGTCGTTGGTGCTGTCACTAGTGTTGCTGATGATACTGGTGTCGACACGGACAACATCAAAGTCGAGACGCTCGTCGGTGGCGCAATCGAGGACTCCGAACTCATCGATGGGGTCGTCGTCGACAAAGAGCGTGTCTCCGACAGTATGCCGTACTTCGCCGAGGATGCGTCCGTCGCTGTGATTGACGACTCGCTTGAAGTTGCTGAAACTGAGATCGATACCGACGTCAACGTTACCAACCCCGACCAACTTGAGGAGTTCCTCGACCGCGAACAGAAACAACTGCGTGAGATGGTCGACGAGATCGTCGATACCGGTGCTGATGTCGTCTTCGTTCAGGACGGCATCGACGATTTGGCCCAGCAGTATCTCGCCGACGCAGGCATTCTGGCAGCCCGCCGAACCAAATCCAGTGACGCCGAGCAGATCGCTCGCGCGACTGGTGCCCAAATTGTGGGCAACGTCTCCGATATCGAAACCGACGATCTCGGCTTTGCCGGCAGCGTCGCACAGCAGGATGTCGGTGGCAGTCAGCAACTCGTCATCGAGGATGTCGAGGACGCTGCCTCCGTCACGCTCTTGCTTCGCGGCGGGACCGAGCATGTCGTCGACGAAGTCGAACGCGCGATCAGTGACAGTCTCGGTGTCGTTCGCATTACGCTCGAGGACGGCAAGGCACTCCCCGGCGGCGGTGCGCCCGAGGCCCAACTCGCGCTCGAGTTACGCCAGTTCGCCGACAGCGTCGGCGGCCGTGAGCAACTGGCAGTCGAAGCCTTCGCTGACGCGCTGGAAACCATTCCACGCACACTTGCTGAGAACGGCGGACTCGATCCGATCGATTCGCTGGTCGAACTTCGAAGCCAGCACGATGCCGGCACGGCGACTGCCGGACTCAATGTAACCACTGGCGACGTCATCGACATGGATGAGGCCGGCGTCGTCGAACCGCTACGCGTCAAGACGCAGGCTATCGGTTCTGCCACCGAGGCAGCCGTCATGCTCCTGCGTATTGACGATGTCATCGCGGCTGGCGACCTCAAAGGTGGCCAGGTCAACGCCGGTGATGACGACGATGCCGGCGGCCCACCCGCTGGCGGACCAGGTGGCATGGGTGGCGGAATGGGCGGAATGGGCGGTGGCATGGGCGGCATGATGTAAGTTCGGCGACTACCGATTGCGGCCTGCCTGTTCTGTTTTCTTTGATGACGAGAGCGGGTTGCTCTCTCGAACCGCCTGACCCCGAGGCGATTCACGAACGCTGTATCCCTCTTTGCTTGCGCCTTCGGCGCTCGCTGAGAAAGGGGCATTAGCGCCTCAATTCAGCTAACCGCGGTTCAGACACCTGAATGCACGGTGCTGTTGCTGATTCGGACGTGGCATCCGGTGGTTCGTGGAAGTGGCGATCAGGAAAGTGGGGATTTGGGTGGTTGTCGAATCGCCAGTTACATTGGTCTAACTCGTGGTGTCGTCTGAATAGTTTGGATGGAGACATCAAGTGAACCACCTTGGGGTCAAGTGGTTCGAGAATCTTCGATTCTCGTCATCACGGAAATCTTTGATTTTCGAATGACCTCGAGGCACTCGGCCTACTTCTCCTGTAGAACCACTGGAGGAGGCAGGAAAGAAGATGTCTGTTACGGATCTCTGTTACAGATGTATGAGGTGACCGCACGTGCTATACGTTCACGCCCGCGATTTTCTCAGCGTGTGAGTTGGTGCAGCCCTCAAGTCGCGGTGAATACGAGATCAGTGAGGCCAGTCGCTGGTGTCGGCGCTGCTGGAACAGCCGGACTCGGTGCCGCTGGTTCGCCAACTGCCATTGCGTTCTCATTCGAGGAGTCAGTCTCGATCGCTCAGTCTGAAGTCACAAGCAAATTCGTCAATACCCACAGGTTTACAGCGCTACGGTAAACAGGAAGCGATCACTTTTCTTTGCAGACCACCTCTCAGTCTGTGCCACATTCGTGTTTTCTATTCAATAAAGAACGATCACTGTCAATTTGTCTCAGAGTCGAGTGTGTTGTCGCTGCTAGAGTCGCGCGAGACCGCCGAGTGCACAGCGTCTGACTCTCAAATCCACGGCCAACCGGTAGTGAATACGCACGGTGTATCCTACGGTACAGACCGGATGCGTCGACGGACCGAGAACCGATGACGATTCTCGACGCCGCCTTCCTGATCGACTATTTCGACGGCTGGCGCCTCGACGCTGGCTACCCCGCGGATCGGAACGAAGCCACAGAGCAGTCGCAGCCGGAGCAAGCCGTCGCCGAAGCAGCCAACTAGGCTGATCGGTTCTCCCGATGGCTGTCGACACGCCCCCTCTCATCGGTCCTGACACCAGCTCCCAATGGAGGTGTACTGTCGTCCGGTTCCAGCGCCCTCGAGAGCGCTCTGTCCCGTAGGGATCGGGCGTCTCGAGGCCAGTCCGCTCGCTCGAGCCGGCTCACTCCCCGTCGATCCGGACGAGCTGTTTCCCGACGTTCGTCCCTTCGAACAGCCCCAAGAACGCGTCGGAGGCGGTCTCGATGCCGTCGGTGACCGTCTCCCGATACCGGAGCCGGTCGTCCTCGACCCACCGCCGCAGTCGCGCGTTGATGTGGTCGAATCGATCGGCGTGATCGCTGACGATGAACCCCTCGACGCGGGTTCGGGTCCGCTGGTGGAGCCGTCGCGGTCCGCGCAGTCGGTCGTCGCCGGCTTCCGCGTTGTAGAGGGCGATCTTTCCGCAGACCGCCACGCGCGAGTGGTCGACCAGGCGATCCATGACGGCGTCGCTCACCTCGCCGCCGACGTTCTCGAAGTAGCAGTCGACGCCACGTGGGCAGGCGTCGGCGACCGCCGCCGAGAGGTGGTCGGCCGTTCGGTAGTTGATCGCTGCGTCGAAGCCGAGGTCGTCGGTGAGCCAGTCGGCCTTCTCGTCCCGGCCCGTGATCCCGACCACACGACAGCCGGCGATCCGGGCGATCTGGCCGGCAACGGAGCCGACCGCGCCGGCCGCGGCAGAGACGACGACCGTATCGCCGGGTTCGATCCGGCCGACGTCAACCGTCCCGACGTAGGCGGTCCGACCGGGCATCCCGAGGACGTGGAGCGCCGTCGAGTTCGGGGCGATCCCCGTGTCGACGGGTTCGAGTTCGGTGCCGTCGACGACCGCGTACTCGGCCCAGTAGAGGTTGCCGAAGACGGTGTCGCCGGCCTCAAATGTGCCGTGATTCGACTCGACGACCGTGCCGACGGCCCGTCCCCGCATCGGTTCGCCGACGGGCCACGGGTCGGCGTACGAGTCAGATTCGCGCATCCGCCCGCGCATGTACGGGTCGACGGAGAGGTAGTCGGTCCGGACCAGGACTTCCTTTGGTCCCGGCTCGGGGATCGGATCCACGGTCAGTTCGAAATCGTCGGCCGTCGGCTCGCCGGTCGGTCTGTTCGCGAGCCGCCACTGTCGGTTGTGCGTTGTTCCCATGGCTCGCGGAGCGTTCGGCTGCCGCGGTCATGACAGTGCGGAAAGGAGCAAGCGAGACGCCGCGTGCGCTCCCACGGAGCGGTTTCGCCGCTCGCCGAGGGCGGGGTCGCCGCAATCCGAACGTTTTCCTCCGGTCGTGGTAGAGTTCCCGTTCGTGCAGGCCGCTTCCGGCGAGGCGCCCGACGGTCGTCGCAGTTGGCTCATCGCGGGCGTCGGCGCGATCGCGATGGTCTTTACCTTCGGCACGCCGCTGTCCTACGGGGTGTTTCGGGGGCCGTTCAGCGAGGCGTTCGCCGTCTCGCCGCTCACGCTGTCGGCGGTGTTCTCGCTCATGCTGTTTACCTTCTTTATCGGCTCCGGGCTCGTCGGCGTCTTCGCCGCGCGGCTGCCGGCTCGCTGGGTCCTGCTCGCGTCTGCCGGCGCGACCGCGCTGCTCGCCCCGTCGCTGTACGTCGTCGACTCGTACCTCGGGTTGGCCGTCGTCTTCGCGGTTTTGGGGCTGGCGCTCGGCACCGTGTTCGTCCTCATCACCTCGGTCGTTCCGCGCTGGTTCGAGGCCCGCCGCGGCGCTGCGACCGGCCTGATATTCATGGGCAACGGACTCGGCCTCTTCGTGCTCCCGCCGCTGTGGCAGGTGAGCTTCGCGGCCGTCGGCGTCCGGCGCGGGTTCCTCGTGATTATGGGGGTCACCGCGGTGGCGTTTAGCCTCGCGGGGCTGACGTGTCGCCGCCCGCAGTGGGCTGCGCCGTCGACGGCGACGGCGGGCGAACTCCTTGAGTGGGTCGGGGAACTGGCTGGCACGCGGACGTTCCGGCTGCTGTTCGTCGGCATGGGCCTCGGGTTCGCGTGGTACCAGCTGCTGGCGGCATACGCGGTCGACCTCTTTGCTGCCCGCGGGCTGACCGCAGTGGGCGCATCGGCTGCGTTCGGTCTCATCGGCGGGGTCAGTATCGTCTCCCGCATCGGCGGCGGCTACCTCGCGGACCACGTCGGCTCGCGACGCGCGTTCCTTGGCTCGCTCGCCTGTGCCGCCGTCGGGCTCATCCTCTTCTTCCCGCCCCGCGCGTCGCTGCTGGCCGCCGGCATCGTCCTGATCGGCCTCGGCCTGGGCGGCTGTGCAACGCTGTACGTGCCGCTGCTCATGCAGACCTACTCCCTCGAGAAGGACACGGCCGTTATCGGCGTGTTCAACGTCGCCGGCGGCATCGGTGCGCTCGCCATGCCACCGCTCGGAACCGCGACCGTTGCTTATACTGACGGCTATACGGTTGCGATCCTCCTCACCGTCATCGTCACGGTCGTTGCCTACCGGCTGATCAGTACGGCGACGACCGCGTAGCGGTGTCTCGGTGATGTGGGGGCTTAGTTGAGGCTTGAGGACGAGGTATCTCGCGGCCGGGTCTTCGAGCAGGTACTGGCAGTACCCCCACTCGGACTACTACTTCTGCGCCACACGACAGTTGGGTGCCGGCGTTTTTCCCAAGTTAGCCCCTCGGAGACGATGTCGTCGGTGGGCTCGACAACGTGAGGCGAAAAATTACCATGGACTAATAAGAGACTAGCACCAAACTGCGGATATTCGGATGTGTAGTGAATGTCCCCAAATAACAGACCTCTCTTCAATAGAACCTGAGAACTTCAAATTACGGAATACAAATTTTTTGATGGGGGGATACGCATTACGATCTACTTGATCATCAAACGAAGAAGCAACTCCGTGCAGAAATTTGGCGGGTGCGAAACGGCGATATTGAACGGATTCTTGACGATTTTCCTACCTGTGAACCACTTGTAGAACAATGTGCTCTCTGGATGCATGCAGTAGTTGGGAAACATTTTTCCCGGATGCAAATCACAGGACTGCTATGGCACTTCTTCGAAAATTACTCCGCGAAAATGGCGTTGGAATTGGAGGTTGGCCAATTGATCGGACAATGGAAGCACGCGATGAATCTCATCGAGTGCGTCATAAAATTCCACCAATCCACCTTGATACTCTCTATGAGCGAGATGAACTCTATGAGGTGTGGCTTGATTACTTCAATGACGTATTAGAAGTCGGGTGAGAAGAGCAACGAATTACTCACTGTCGTCATCTTTGTCTGCGAGTGCTTCATACAAATCTTTATTATTTTTCACATCCTCTGCCATATCTCGCTCGGACTTTTTGTTTAACCCCATAGTTCATATCCTCTACTACCACTACTGTATCGCCGTGTATTAGGCTTTCTACCTCTAATTGATATTATGTCCGGTAGCGGTTACATTGGACTTTTACGGCGCAGTGGCCACCTCGAGGTCTACGATGCACTCGCGGGTCGCCCGGCTGACCGCGACGTCCCGTTCGTATTCCGAAAGGGAGCGATGGGTTGCTGACCAGCCTACCAGGTGATCCCTTCGCAGACGACGTTTTCCGGGGGGTCGATAATGCGACGGCCATCGACGACAACTGGCGTGGCCATCGCGTCGAACTCGTCGTCGCGCGTCGCGAACTCGTCCCAGTCGGTGACGACAACGGCGCCGTCGGCGTCTGTGAGCGCCGCGGCTGCGCTGTCGGCGTACTCTATCTCGGGGAAGCGTTCCGTCATGTTGTCCGCGGCGCGGGGTCGTAGGCGACGACGTCGGCGTTCTTCTGTTGGAGTGCTTCGATCACCGGGATCGCGCGGGAGTTCCGGATATCGTTTGTCCGGGGTTTGAAGGCGAGTCCGAGGACGGCGACTCGCTTGTTAGCGGGGTCGACGTGGCCTTCGAGGAGAGCGAGGAGACGCTTGGGTTGGCGGTCGTTGACCTCCGCGGCGGCCTCGAGCATCACGGGCTCGTAGTTCTGGTTTTTGGCGGCAGCCGTGATCGCCGTGACGTCCTTTGGGAAACAGGAGCTGCCCCAGCCGACGCCGCTGCGGAGGAACTGCTCGCCGATGCGATCGTTGAGGCCGATCGCGTCGGCCACCTCGTAGGCGCCAATGTCGAACTTTTTGCAGAGATTCTCGAGGTCGTTGATTAGGCTGCTCTTCGAGGCGAGGAAGGGGTTATTGACACTGTTTGTTACCGTTACTCTGTCGGCCTAACTACGATACCAGCAACTGTCACTGTGGTAAGGAAGCTTCCGATGAAGAGCACGATTGCAAGGGTCATTCCGGCGAGCCAAGCGAACGATCGGCTGTACATTTAAGTGAGTACTTGAGCCATGATCGGGGTAGCCTTTTCTGTGTATATGTAGCTGAGTTACTTGTACGCTTAGCTGCACGAGGTTGCCCTGATTCGCCGAGTGTTCCCTACGACTACGGGTGCCCACCCGACGACCGCTGTGCTGGTGATCCGGTTTCTCGGTGGATATGCGTATCGTCGGGCCGTTGCTTGTCTCTCCCCGGTCATCGCCAGTGTATTCGTTCACGGAGTCGAACCCGAATTCCTCACTTGACAATCTCCGCAATACAAGTTACGGAAGTCATCGTGAGCGTACTGAGGTTGAAGGTCGTGAGTGGTCCCTCCACCCGCTCAAGGGTGGTCAACATGCCGTCGATACAGTCGTCAATGTCTATATGGGATTTCTCCTAGCGGTCGTTGTCGAGGATGGGAAAGGCTGATCACTGGGTGAGTCAGGCGGGCACACAGACTCACGTCGAGGTCAACGGTCGGTGGGCAGTCACACTTCCGGAGTTCCAGCGGGAATCCTACCGTGACTCGCGGTCGGATCTCCACTGGGACGAGCAGTGGGGTGACCGCGAAGTGAAACTCGTCTTCATCGGTGCTGGGATGGACGAGTCCGCCATCGTCGACACGCTCGACGACTGCCTCCTGTCGGAGACGGAGATGAACGACGACTGGAACGCGTTCGAGAATCCGTTCCCAGGGACGATGGAGTGGTCCCAGCCTCCAATGGAACAGCGCTTCGTCGTCGGTGAACAACAGTGAATATCGGCCAGCGCTACGGCTTCGAGGTCGAAACGTTGACGGGACTCTCTCCCGACGACGAGCCAACACTGAAGGACAGAGAGCGCGCTCAGGAAATCATCGCCGAGCACGACCTCCAGTACGTCTGTGCGGACCCGCTTGAATCCAAAACGGCGGCGAATCAGCTCGTCAAGAAGACCGACGCCACCGAAATCCTGCCGCTGACGCCGATTCCCGGACAGACCCAGGAGTGGGCCGATGAGGACTGGGGCTACGTCGAGATAATGGAGAATGTCAACTTCGAATCGCTCGCGACGGCCTTCCACGCAGAATGACCGATTCCACGTCTGGCGACCCCGAACCGGAGTGGTACGGAAACGCCGAACCCAGGCCGTCCGATCGTCCGCGCTCAGGATTGATGGCACTGGTCGCTGGTCCATGTCACAGGCCTATCTGTACGATCTATCCGCCGGACGTGGCTGTTCCGGATCGATCGACGACATGGATAACAGCGTACGGTGACTCGTTCGTCGACCTCGACGACTGCCGATGACGACAGCAACTCCGGAGACGGACCGGTCCGTGGGCCCCATCATCAGCGTCGACGACGTCACGTTCGGCTACGGCGATCTCCCGGTTCTCGAGGTCGAAACAGCTCTCGTCGGGGTGTAATCGAAGTCACTTAATCGGTCCCGTCGATGGTGTCGTTCATGCAACTCGAGACGAGTTCTTGGGCCGATATCGAGGCAGTGGCACCGACGACAGCGCTCGTTCCCGCCGGGAGTACGGAACAGCACAGTCCGCACGCGCCTGTCGGGACCGACACGATTATCGCGCGAGCGGATGGCCGGCGAGGCCGATCGGGCGTGGGATGGCGAATCAGTTGTGCTCCCAGCGCTGCCGGTCGGCGTCGCGCCCTATCATGATCGTTTCCCCGGGACGCTGTCAGTGTCGACGGAGACGCTCCGTCACTACGCTCATGATGTCGTGAAGTCGCTTTCGGACTCGAGCGTCGAGACGGTTGTCTTCGTCAACGGTCACGGCGGCAACGGCGAGACCCTCTCGCACCTCGCCCGCGAGGTGACCGAAGCGGAAGCTATCGAACTCGATGCGTTCCTCTGGGAGTGGATGCGCGCCGTCGACGAGCACGTCGGTCACGCAGGCGAACTCGAGACAGCCGTGCTACTCCACCTCTGTCCAGACGATGTCGGTGAGCCAGTTGCCGGTGACGCCTCCGCATGGAACGACACGGTCGATGGCGGCGTCGTCCGCCAGTTCACCGACGAGTTCAGCGAGAACGGCGCGGTTGGCGATGCGACCGACGCGTCGGCCGAACAGGGCGAAGCAGTGTTCGAGACGGCCCTCGACGCACTCGTCTCGTTTCTCAAGCGGGTCGAGAACGCCTAACGGAACGCAGAGGGGGGGAGTATTCGTCCGTGATGCGGCCGTCGCGCTCTGACGAACGGACTGTCACTCGGGCGCGTCGCCGACCATAATATACTTCTCGTAATTCGGCTCCTGTCCCCAGAGCTCAGCGTCCGCTAGGGGTTCGTACTCGACGTTCTCGAGGCCCTGCTCTCCGAGGAACGCCGCAAGCTCTGCGAGCGGCCGACCGTCGTATAGCGGCAGGTCGTCGTGGATCTCCTCGTAGCCCTCGAACGTCTCGTCGAAATCCCAGTGCCCCTCGATCAAGACGATCCGCCCGCCGGGGCGGACGACACGTCGCCACTCATCGATCGCGCGCTCCGGTTCGGGGAGCGTCCAGATGAGGTGACGTGCCGTCACCAGGTCGTACGTGTCACTGGGCCGGGCTAGATTCTCCGCGTCTCCGTGTTGGAACGTGGCGGATAGGTCCGACTGCTCGACCTTTGTTCGCGCCTGCTCGAGCATTTCCGGCGCGAAATCAACACCTGTGACGTCGTGGCCGAGCTCCGCTAACAGCAACGAGATTACGCCGGTGCCACAGCCAACATCGAGGACCCGCTTCGTCGGTTCACCCGTCCACAGACGCAGCACCGACAGCCACGCTTCGCGTTGCGCGTCGCTGTGAATGCCGTGTTGACTGTCGTCGTCGAACGAATCGGCACGGTTGTCCCAGTATTCTCGGACGGCCGCTTTGATGGCGTCCTCCGTTTGCTCGGATCGCGTCATGATTCCTCGAGCGTAATCGATTCGAGTCCGTACCGCGATTCCGTTGGGTGGGGTTCGTAGCCGCTGACCCCGTTCGTGGTCGCGACGACGTTCGAGTAGTTCGTCAACACCGTAATCGGCGCGTCCTCGAGGACGATCGACTGGACTTCGTGGTAGCGTTCCTGTCGCGCTTCGCGGTCGCCGAGTTTGCGCGCCTCCTCGAGCAAGGTATCGACACGCTCGTTCTCGTAGCCGTGGTGGAGCGACGCGGCCTCCGAGTGGAACATGTCCGAAAGCCGGTCGGGGTCGGGATACCACAGCGTCCCCCAGGACGTGAGATAGATGTCGAAGGAGTTCTGACCGACCCGATCGACCATCGCGGAGTACTCCATGACCGTCACATTGAGATCGATCCCGACCGCTGCGAGTTGGTCCTGTAGCACCTCGGCGATCAGCGGTAGGCTCCGGGCGTCGAAGGTGAGTACTTCGACGGAGAGGTCCTCGCCATCGCGGGATCGGACGTCGCCGCCCCCGTCGGTCGTCCAGCCGGCCTCGGAAAGCAGCGACCGGGCGCGATCCGGATCGGACAGGTCCGTCTCGAGGTTCGGGTTCGCCCACTCCGTCAGTTCCAGCGAGAACGGCCCCACGGCGGGATCGTCGATACCGTTGAGAATCCCTTCGGTGATTGCCGCCCGGTCGATCGCGTGATCGACTGCCCGCCGAACGCGGTCGTCGTCGAACGGCTCCGACTGAGTGTCGAACGTGAGGGATCTGATCCGCGGAATCTTGGGCGTGTAGACGTCGATCCCGTCGGTTGATTCGAGCGCACTGACCATCTCGTGGAGCAGGATGCGGGCCATCTCGAGTTCGCCGTTCTCGAGTTTCATCCGCCGCGTCTGGTCGTCGTCGATGACCTCGTAGCGGACGGTTTCCATCTCGGGTTGCTCCCCGTAGTAGTCGTCGTTGCGGACGGCTCGCAGCTCGGAGCCGGGCTGGAACCTATCGAAGACGAACGGACCGGTACTCACCGGTTCGGTGATCGAGCCGTCTCCATCGATCGCCTCGGGGCTGAGCAGCACTGCCTCGTTACGCGAGAGGTGAGCCGGCAACGGTGTGAACGGTGTCTCGGTCTCGACGGCGACGGTCGCCTCGTTGACGGCCTCGATCGTGTCGATCGGGACGTCCGTGAACGCGGTGGTATCTGCGGTCCGTCGGAGCGATTCGACGGCGGCCGCCGCGTTCAGGGGCTCGCCGTCGTGGAACGTTACGTCCTCCCGGAGCGCAAACTCCCAGCGGTGCTCGTCGAGCCGCTCCCACTCGGTCGCGAGCTCCGGCGTCGGGTTCGCGTCGTAGTCGACGCCGACCAGCGCCTCGGTGATGCCGAGACGGCGAATCTGGCTCCCGCCGTCGAGCGGATCGCGGCTCGGTTTCCACGGGGCCCCGATGCGAAAGTCGGCGTCGTCGGGATCGTTCGAGAGACAGCCCGCGACGGCGAGCGTCGCGGCGCCGATCGTCGTTTGCAGTGCAGTACGTCGGTCCATCGTGAGTTTCGTCTCCTTCATTAGTCGATTTCGAGTCTTTCGATCGAGTCAGTCGCTGATTCACCGGTGTCGGAAACGGCATCGAACGCGCTCGAGTCGTCCTCGCGGCGCGCGTCGCACGATCCGTTCGGGGCCGGGTTTCGGTTGTCACGCCACTCGCCCGCGTACGGACAGCGCGACCGGACATCGCCATCGCCGTCGACGGCCTCGAGGGCCGGCTCGACCCGCGAGCAGTCGTCCTCGGCGACCGGACAGCGGGGATGGAACGAACAGCCCGAAGGCGGAGCTGCAGGACTCGGTGGATCGCCCGCAAGCGCGTCCGTTCGGTCCGCAAATTCCTCGCTCCGCTCGGCTCCCGGAATCGCATTCAACAGCGTCTGCGTGTACGGATGCGTCGGCCGAGAGAGCGTTTCGCGGGCCGGCCCCGCTTCGACGAGTTGCCCGCAGTACATCACCGCGACGCGGTCGGCGACGTGGCGCACGACCTCGAGGTCGTGTGAGACGAACAGGTACGTCAGGCCGAGGTCGGCCTGCAGATCGGCCAGCAAGTTCAGAACCGTCGCCTGAGTGGACGCATCGAGTGCGGCCGTCGGTTCGTCCAGCACGAGCACGGACGGCTCGAGCGCGAGCGCGCGGGCGATCGCGATCCGCTGGCGCTGGCCGCCGGAAAGCTGGCCGGGGTAGCGGTCGATGATTTCGGGCGAGAGGCGGACCAGCGAGCACAGTGTCGCGATCCGTGTTTCTCGGCGCGAGCGCGACCAGCCGGCCTCGACCAGCGGTTCGTCGATCGCCTTCCCGACCGTCCGCTTGGGGTTAAGGCTCGCGCCCGGATGCTGGAACACGACGCCGATCTCGGACAGCTGGTCGTTCGTCCGATCGCCGACACCGCCGACCGACCGACCGCGGAGGCGAACGGTGCCTTCGTCGGGCGTCTCGAGGCCGGCGAGCAGTTTCGCGAGCGTCGACTTGCCGCAGCCGCTCTCGCCGACCAGCCCGACGGTCTCGCCAGACCGGAGCTCGAGGGAGACGTCCCTGACGGCCGGAATGCGGTCGTCGGCACCGAAGACGCGGCCGAGGAGCGTGTCGGACGCCCGGAAGGACTTCGCGACACCCTCGAGGGCGATGACCGGCTCCGCGCCCCCGCCGGTGCCGGAACTCGGCTGCTCGCTCGGCGAATCGCCCGTCGAGTCCGCGGGTACGGTCGCGCCGCCGTCGACGGCCAACGAGCGCGGTTCTGTCGGGGTCTCGCCCGCATCGGTCGCGGCGGCCGCTCGCGCTTGCCGGTCTCGCATCGCCTCGAGCGAGGCCTCGCGCGCGTCGGGTACGTCACACCGCACGTCGTGGCCGGAGCCGGCCGAAACGCTCGGCGGATCGACCGCACAACACTCCTCGATCGCGAACGGACAGCGATCGGCGAACGCACACCCCTCGAGGGTTGAGTTCTCGCTCGGCGGCGCTTCCTCGACCGTCGGGAGCCGAGCGTCGGGATCGGCGTGACGAGGGAGACAGTCCAGCAGCGCCTTCGTGTAGGGGTGTTTCGGGCTCGAGCGGAGCTGCTCGGTCGTCCCTCGTTCGACGACAACGCCGTCGTACATGACGACGATCCGGTCACAGAGCTGCGAGACGACGCCGAAGTCGTGGCTGATCACCAGCATCCCCGTTCCGTGGTCGGCGTTGAGCGCGGCCAGCCGCTCGAGAATCGCCGCCTGGGTCGTCGTATCCAGCGCGGTCGTCGGTTCGTCGGCGATCAGCAGCGACGGCTGCCGGGCGAGCGCGATCGCGAGCATGGCCCGCTGGCGCATTCCGCCGCTGAACTGGTGGGGGTAGGCGTCGATCCGCTCGCTCGGCCGGGGGATGCCGACCGTCTTCATGAGTTCGAGTACCTCCGAGCGGAGCGTCGAGGAACGAAGCCGGGGACTCACACCGTGTGCGAGTTCCGTTGAAAGCGGCTGTCGGTCCGGGTCACGATGGATCCGTAGCGCCTCGGCGATCTGCTCGCCGATCGGATACACCGGGTTCAGCGTCGTCGACGGGTCCTGGAAGATCATCGCCAGTTCCCGGCCGCGGAGCCGGCGGAGCGTCCGCTCGTCGGCCGTCGTCAGTTCTCGGTCGCCGTAACGGATGCTCCCGTCGACGATCTCGCCGGGCGACTCGAGCCGGACGATCGAGCACGCGGTGGCCGACTTGCCACACCCACTTTCGCCGACCAGACCGACGATCTCGCCGGGTTCGATCGCGAACGACGCGCCGTCGACCGCGCGGACGGTCTCGGATCCGGTGTCGAAGTGAACGTGGAGGTTCTCGATCTCGAGTGTGTTGGTTCGTGTCATAGTCGTGTTCAAAGTCGTCGTTTTGATCAGGTTCGCCGTCGCTTGCGGTCGTCGAGGTGGTCGGGATCCAGTTCGTCTCGCAGGCCGTCACCGATCAGGTTGAAGCCGACGACCGTCAGCATGATCGCAACGCCGGGCGCGGTGACGAGCCAGGGAGCGGAGCGCAGGTAGTTCCGGCCGCCAGCGATCATCGTGCCCCACTCGGACGTCGGTGGCTGCGCGCCGAGGCCGAGATAGGAGAGGCCGGCGGCCGCGAGGACGACGGTGCCGAGGTTTAGCGTCGCCAGCACGAGCACCGGACTGACGACATGGGGCAACAGGTGTCGCCGGACGAGCCGGCGGCGCGGCGTCCCGTAGAGCTTCGACGACTGGACGAACGGCCGGTCCCTGATCGCGAGGACGCTCCCGCGGACGATCCGCGCATACGATGCCCAGCCGACGACCGAGAGCGCAATCACGACGTTTCGCAGGCTCGGCCCAAGCACGCCAGCGATCACCAGCGCGAGTACGAGCCCGGGAAACGCCAGCTGGATATCAACGAGCCGCATCAGAAGGGCGTCGACGAACCGGCCGCCGGTGGCCGCGAGCAGACCAATCGTCGTCCCGATGGCGACGCGGATCGTCGTCGCAACCACCGCCAGCGCGAGCGAAACGCGTGCGCCGTACGCGAGTCGGGTTGCCACGTCGCGCCCGAGCGCATCGGTCCCGAGCGGGTGGGCGAGCGCCGGCCCCTGCAGGCGGGTCTCGAGCGCCTGCGTTGTCGGATCGTACGGCGAGACGAGCGGGCCGACGAGAGCGACGATCGCGAGCAGTCCCACGGTCCCGCCGCCAAGTCGGATCGCGGTGTTCGTTCGGATCTCGGGCCGCCACCGATCGAGTCGGCCCCGCCACTCGAGTCGGTCCTGGTCACTCACGGGCGCTCACCTCGTTCGACGCGCGGGTCGAGCGCGACGTACGCGAGGTCGACCAACTGGTTCGTGACGACGAACGCGACGGCCGTCACCAGTACGACGCCCTGAACGATCGGGTAGTCGCGGGCGAAGACGGCGTCCACGAGCAGCGTCCCCAGCCCCGGCCGCTGGAAGACGGTCTCGACGATCACGGCGCCGTTAATGACGTATCCGAACTGGAGGCCGATGATCGTCACGACCGGGATAAGGGCGTTCCGGAGCGCGTGCTTGTAGATCACGAGCCGTTCGTGGACGCCCTTAGAGCGTGCGGTATCGACGTAGTCGGCCTCGAGGACCTCGAGCATCGACGTGCGGACAAGCCGGGTGACGATCGCGGCCATCCCGGTGCCGAGCGTGATTGCGGGCAAGACGAGATGACCGAGCGTGCCGGCGCCGCCGACGGGCGTCAGTCCGAGCCAGAGCGAACAGACGAGAAGCAGCAGGTAGCCGAGCCAGAAGTTCGGCATCGAAACACCGACCAGGGCGGCGATCTGGCTCGTGTGATCGATCCACGTGTCGCGGTGGACGGCACTGAGTACGCCCAGCGGAACGGCAAGCACTAGCGAGACGGCCGTCGCCGCCAGCGCGAGCTCGAGCGTGTTCGGCAGGTACGTAAGCACCAGTGACGTGACGGATTCTGACTGGTAGTACGACACACCGAGATCGCCCCGGAGTGCGTCAGTGAGCCACGAGACGTACTGGACGAGGAACGGGTCGTCCAGCCCGTGTTCGGCGCGAAAGCTCGCTACCTCGGATTCCGATGGCGGGCTCTGGCGTTGCTCTCTGAGGATCGTATACGCCGGATCGCCGGGCGTCAGAAATACGAATCCGTACGTGATCAGCGAGACGCCGAGGAGAACCGACGACAGTGATCCGAACCGGACGAGGAAGGCACGCAGCATCGGAGTTAGTACCGGGTGGGAGCTGACGATTGCGTTCGAACGCGGTCACACGAGCGACGGGCGCAATCGATACGTCGTCGGTCGCGACGTCCCGAGCCGCCGCAGTTGTCACCGCGGCCGCTCGCTCGAGTCCACCCGGTATGAAACGGTGTTCGGCGAACATGTGCGGTTCTCGACCGCTCGTAACAGGTGTCGTCATTCCGCAATCGATCGGACCCTACTATCCACATTATCAATCGAATTTGTAGTAATGAAAGTGTAGTTGTAAATCCTCGGGTTTCTCGGCGCCGAAGGACAGGTTGGGACGGATCCGCTTGATCAGGACTGTCTGAAAGCGCGAGCGTGGCGACGACATCGTCAATCAGCGAGGCCGACCTCCTCGGCACTATCGTCGGTGCGCTGGGTGCCCTGGGCAGTGGGTTCCTCGGCGTTTTCGCCGCCTTCGAACGTCGGAAAACGATCCTCAAAGGCATCCCAGTCAGCATCCATCTCCTCATCGGTCAACGTGGCCGTCTCGAGATCTGCGCGGAGTGCATCGTGGTCCATGTCGGCGCCGATGATAACGAGCCGGGAAGCTCGGTCGCCGTACTCGGGATGCCAGTTCTCCTCTAGTTCGGGATGTGCCTCGAAGTACTGCGCCTGTTCGTCCTCCGGAAGCGTCGCAAGCCACGTTCCAGCGGGTGTGAGCCGAATCGACTGTCCCGCGATGTCAAGGCCGAACGCGATCTCCTCATGTCCCGCCAGCCAGAAGTGGCCTTTCGAGCGGACGACGTTCGTCGGGAAGTCGTCCAACAGGTCAGCAAACCGCTCCGGATGGAACGGTCGGCGGGACTCGAAGACGAACGAGGTGACCCCGTGTTTTTCCTCCGCCGAGGCGTGAGGTTCTTCGAGTTCCTGCATCCAGCCCGCGGACTGACTCGCTGCTTCGAAGTCGAACCGACCCGTATCGACGACCGCTTCCGGATTGACTACACCGTGTTCCGTCCGGATGACCGCCGCTCGCGGCTGGAGTACCTCGATCATCTCTTCGATCTCATCGAGTGTCTTCTCGTCCACGAGGTCGCACTTGTTCAACAGGAGGACGTCACAGAACTCGATCTGTTCGACCAGAAGACTCCCGAGGTCTTTCTCCGTGTCGCCGTCCATGAGCGACTCCGTCGAGTCGAACGTCGCCCAGAACTGGTGGGCGTCGACGACGGTGACCGTCGTGTCGAGTTCGTAGTAGTCCATCACCTCGATACCGGTCTCCTCGTAGAACTCCGTGGGGTCGAGATCTCCCTGGTCGAACCCCATGGTGAGGGTTTGTGCGACGGGAAGCGGCTCGGCGACGCCCGTTGACTCGATGAAGAGATAGTCGAACTCGCGGGTTTCCGCAAGCTTCGCGAGCGCGTCGAGCAGATCTCCCCGGAGTTCACAACAGATACATCCATCCGACAACTCGATCAGATTCTCGTCATTCTCGGAGATGTCGGAGTGTTCGGCGACGCGCTCGGCGTCGACGTTCACCTCGCCCATATCGTTGACCAGCACCGCGATGTCCCGGTCCGTTCGCGTGTTCAGGAGGTTGTTCAGCACGGTCGTCTTGCCCGCGCCGAGGTTGCCGCTCAGCACGGTGACGGGAATCGTCTTGCGACTCATCTGTTATTAACTCTAGAGCAGATCTTATTTATAATTATCTATATACCTTATAGTATTGTTAACAATGGTAGAATAGATGAAGGACTCACTGGACCCGCTCTCAGACCGTGCCTGCCGAATGACCGACACCCACACGGGAATCGAAATTACTCAACAGCTTCAAGTAGACAACTCGCTGCCATCGAGCATCGCTGAGAGTACGATTCGAACCAAATATCTCGATGATAGCTATCCAGAGTGGCACCCCGCTCCGGACTCGTTTCTCGGGATGGTTCGACTTCTCATCTACCGGGAGATTACGGGAGAGAGCTATCGAGCTCTGGCTCGATATCAAGAACTTGCCGAGCCGTTTGAGCTGGATCACATCCCTGGTGAATCCGTGCTGTCTCGAACATGGCGCAATCGCTTCGATGACGGTGTCCGAGAGCTCGTTCGGAGTACTGCCCACTTCGCCGTCAAAGAGGTCCACGACCGGGAGTTATCAGCTCCTGCTGTCCGGCCGAAGAGTGATGTCGATGAGGAAATCGTTCTACCAAGGACGACGAGGCAGCTGGTCAAGAATTCACTGACGAACAAATCCACCGAACCACGCGCCTCGCACGGGACCACGGCTTCAACGAGTTCGATTCGGGTCGCGCCGCGAATGCTACGTATGAGGACACGCAATTCTTCGAGTTACAAACGTTCATGGGGATGGTCGGCTGTGGGACGCCACAGGGCGCAACCCGCTTCCAATATCGGCATGGGAACGACTACGGTCCGCACGGGGATACTCACCGCCGGGCGATCAAGCAGTTTGACTTGGAGACACTCATCGAAGGATTCGATGAAGCGACCGACCGGCTTCTTTCGGTCATCGAATCTGAAGTGTCCTTTCGCCGGCCGGTAACAGCCGCTATTGACATCACGACCGTTCTGTACTACGGTGATGTCGAGGGGATGTCGATGATCAGTGGGACGAAAGATAGGGAGGGCCGAGCGTTCAAATTCGCGACGTTGTCGATCATCGGCCAGAACATCCCGCTCGTACTCGGCGTGGAGCCGATCCGAGAGAGCTCCGCGTGGGACGAGAATCCACCGAACCAGATTCACCGCGTCGTCCGACGACTGGTGAAGCGAGCGAAGGAACGCGTCCCTCTCGAGACGGTACTCTGTGACCGGGAATTCGATTCCCAGCGGGTGATCCAGACACTGTCAAATCACGGGGTAAACTATCTCATCCCGAAGCGAATCAACAGTACTGAGCGGGAGGTAATCGAGACGATGGAGGCTGCCGGGCAAGATGTCGCTGTAGAATCAGCGTCCGTTCACGTTGAGGAGGGGAGCCACTCGATGCATTTCCTGTATGTGCCCTCAACCAAAGGGGATGGGACGACCGTTTTCACGACGAATCTTCGAGTCAGCCCGGACGAGGCCGAAACGTTCTGTCGACGCTACAGCCGCCGCTGGCAGATCGAAAACGAATACAAATCCATCAAGAATGACTTTCTCGCAAAGACCTCGTCGAAGGACTATCTGGTTCGGCTGTTCTACTTCGTGTTTGCCGTGCTGCTGTACAATATCTGGCGACTCACCGACTTCCTATTGAAAGCTGATGTTAACGGTGAAATGGACTATGCGCCCGTGTTGACCGCGGGCGAATGTGTCGAGATCGTCATCTCAGCGTTGATTCCACCCGATTGACCGGCCGAGGACTCGCTGAGTCTGCTGATCGGGAGTGACAACCCTATTCAGCAGCACCAAAATACACGAATTTCCTCACGCTTGTCCGATTTTCATGTCAAGGAACGTCTGAAATGGGCTATTGGTTGGTGGGTTGGGGAACTGGACGCCGAGAATCTAACCTACAAATAGCCATCCTCCGAACCTGAGGGACCTTTGTTCCAAAAACTCCATATCGCTATATGGAGTTTATGAAAAGGGCTATCGGCTCGTAGACGCATCAAAAATGCTGAAAACAGCACTTCGAGAGACTTCGAAAATGACTGGACTAAAGAAGAGTTTAGTCAAGTAGATTTACTAGGGTCGAAGCTGTACCCCACAGCGAGGATCATGCCAGAAGGAAATCCCGGGGATTCGGCCAGCGAGAGTATGGAACAGCACGAGGGAGAGGAAATCACGGAGGTCGTAAAGGAAGATGGCCGTATTCGAATTGTACTTGAAAGTGGCTGGTACTTCGAATTTGACGAATACAATCACGGGACGGTGTTTGACCTTGAGTAATCGGAACATTTCCCGAGCCCACGAACCCCAGGGGAAGACCGTCGAAGAGATGGTTTCGCGCTACCTCGAGCACAAACTCGAGTCGGGTGGCAGTCGCTCGACGATGAAACCCGTCCTTGACGACTTCGCCGCGTTCTGCGAAGCGCAAAGTATCGGGGCGGTCGCCGACCTGGACTCGAGCGACCTGCGCGAGTACGGCCTTCGGCTGAAAACGAAACACACGAACGAGGAGATTGCCGGGTCGACTGCGAACACATACTTCGCGTACGTCCGCGCGTTCCTGTCGTTCTGCGTTCGCGACGAACAACTCGACACGAACCCAGCGGCGACCGAACGCGCCGAAGAGTTCCTTCCCGAAGATGAACCCACTCGAGAGACGCAGTTCTGGACGACAGAACAGCGAACACGACTGCTCGAGTACGCCGACGAACGCCTTCGCATGGCTCGAAAGGAAACCATCGACGTACCGCTCGAGCGCGCCTATCGAGACCGTACCATCGTTATCCTGCTCGCGGAACTCGGACTCCGTGGAGCCGAACTCTTTCGCGACCCAAACGACGACAAACGAGACGGTCTTCTGTGGAGCGACGTCAACCTCGAGCGTGGCCGTCTCGAGGTACTGGGGAAGTCACGGATCCGTGAACCCGTCGGACTCACGGAAGCCGCTCACGACGCACTCTCGCGTCTCGAACGCGTCCAGAAGCCGCCGACCGACGACTGGCCGCTGTTCCCGACCGGTCACGCGGCCTCGAAGTACCAGGCTGTCGACGACGCCACGGGAGAGCGACCGGAACCGGGTAGCGATATCGACGCGATTCTTCGCGACCGGGAGATCGCCCCGCCGTCGATCACCAAAGAGGCCGGTCGGCAGATCCTGAAACTACTGACGGGCGAGGCCCGGATCGAACTCGAGGGTGATGCAGAGTACCTCCAGCCCCACGGTGCGAGGCGGGCGCTCGGTGCCGAACTGTACGAAAAAGGCCATTCCGAACTGGCACAAAAGGCGTTGCGGCACAACTCCATCGAGACGACACACGATGCCTACAGCGATATCCAGGCGGAGGACGTCGCGACGTCGATCGACGAGGTAAGAAAGTAGAAAGAACCACTAAACCTTTGGTCGCGTCGCAAAGTCCTCTAGAGTTCAGTAGCAACTGATTGGTCGAGGAGTACGTCGATATGGGCGACGACGAGACGCGGGGAATGGTGTTGCACGGCTGTTACGCGAAGCCCAGCGAGTACGCGACCGACAACGAACTCGTCTGGACGGACTACTACGTGGCCTACACCCTCCACGAACTGTTACGCGAACAGTCGTCGGGAGACTAGGGGCGACCCTGTCGACACTTTTCATCGAGCAGGTCGGTAAGTACGTTCGGTCGAACCGTTGTCATCGACGAGTGTAATCAAATCACTGTTTTTATGTCAGTACAAGCGAGCCGACCTGCTACCGTATAGGCTTGGACCGAACAGAGGGATATTCGACAGTCAGCCGTTCATACTAGCATCTAAACCCCCAAGCTATCGTTCGATGGGTTTTGTCACTGCCTCATCATTTGTATACGTGAATGTGTGTATTACTGATGATATATTTTCCCCTCCAGCAGTTACGACGAGCGCATCGCCAGGAGAACGTAATAGTGGTTTTTCGGTATGGGGAAGTTGGCAGTTTTTGTACATATATTCTTTGAACTCCTCCTTGGAGTAGTGGTCGGATACATAATCGATGTGGTCATCGCAGAGAACGAATACGACCTCCCCTGGGACATCCGCTGCACAGGCTCCGGCATGAGCGCCTTGTCTGGCAAATGCCTTCAGAATGTCTTCCGGTTCACGGTCACCGTGTGCTCCTTCAGCAGTTATGTGTGGCGCGTGGGCACTGACCACTGTCACTGCATTTTCTTCGGGCGCCATATCGGCAATGTCCGCGTGGAGGGGCGACCACGGTTTGCTTGCCCCTTTTTCGCCAAAGCAGTTCGTGTATCGGCCCGCATAGCCATGTGACGCCTTCGTTCCCTCTCCCGGGTAGACCCCTCCGACAACCAAGAGCGTGAGCGAAATTGCCCGACCAATCGTCGCATTGGCACGGTACCCTGGTCCGAACAATCCCGTCCCACAGTTGATGTCCAACTCGTCCGCGATCGGGCCATTGACGATCGTTGCGATCCAGAAACCTCCAGTCGTGCTGGTAACAGCTCGGAGGTTATTCCACTCGCTCAACGCCTCGAATATCGCGATAACGACAGGGAAGTATTCGGCCCGACATCCCGCCATGGCCGAAACTTCAGCTAGTTTTTCCACGGTGAGTTCCGTGAAATTAGCTGGGATTTCCGAAATGACGTCTGCCGGGTCACGCGGCGTTTCTGCAAAAAAATCGTCGATTCGGGAGTCATCTGGGACGAGAACTGGCAGCCCATCCGATTTGTTTTCCTCTACTAGCCGCTCGTATAACTCCAGTGAATTCTCAGAATTTGCTGCATTAGTCATGGTAGGTGAACCAGTCAGTTCGTTGCTTCCGCATGCGTTTCGCCATCAATCGAACATTCTCCACCGAGACATTCCTCGCACGTCAACATCGTGCGAAGGCTCCACCTGATCTTCTGACACAGTTCCTTCACCTCGTTTTCGTCAGCATATTTCGTAGATTGCGGGATTGCGACGAGGGGGAGCTCGTCGTATCCATAACTATCGGCGATCTTTCTATTCAGCTCGATGAAATCTTCGCTGATGATCTGAACCGTCGGGATCCCCTGGTTCTCGAATGCGATAGAATCCACCGAAGAGGAGGAATTGCACGATCCACAGAGAGCGAACCCTTCTATGATTCCATCTACGTCGTTGCTCGTGATATTTTCGACATCTTCATCGGTCAGTGGGCGTGAGAAATGGGCTTTCTCGTAGTACTCGATACTCGCAACGTCGAATTCGTCGGTCAGGATCTCATCGATCGTCTCGTACAGCTCCTTCGAGTTAGGCGTCCCCAAAGAGACAAAGACGAGGGATTTGTCTTCGAGTGTATCCAACCGACTCGCGAATTCGCCTTCGATACTGTCTGACGTATTCTCGACTCCTGGTACCGGTTCGGGCATAACGTAAACGCATTAACCGCTTAGACACATAAAGATGTGGGTGACGTTCACTAGCAAAGTTGTCATGGGTGGTGTATGAACTGTCCGAATGATTATCGGTTCCGTTCGACGCTGCTGCTGGGCCGGAATTCTATCGAGGGGTGCACCACGGACGTGTGAGCCACCTCGTGCAGTGATCGTGTCTACCCGGTGTCTCGTCGCCACGAAAAGCATGCGTCGAGTTCGTGAGGTTCGTGTCCAGCGCCTTCGTCGGCCCGATTTCGATATCGACGAAGGTCGTCACGGAAGCGCGGATGGGCGCAGTTTTCGACTATGGCTTCCGAGCGTTCGGTCGGTGAAAGTCCCCGGAGGTCTGCGACACCTCGTTCGGAAATTACGATAGAGTAGTCGTGCTCCGTGTAATCCGGGTGGGAGACCATAGGAACGATTCTGGATATTTCGCCGTCTTTCGCAGTCGATCCCAGTACCAGAATACCGAGTTGACTACTCCGTGTGAAATCTCCCCCTCCGCCGATCCCATTGACGATATCCGAACCGATATGGGTCGCGTTTGCGCGACCGTAGATGTCCACCTCTAGGACACTGTTTATACTCACGACTCCGAATCGGTCGATGAGACCTGGATGGTTGGAGATGTTCGAATTCCGGAGAACGATTTTGTCGGTGTAGCGATCGATGTTCCTGAACAATCTGTCGCGCCCTGACTTGGACAAGGCGAGAGACGTCGCACTCGCCACCGAGATGGTTCCCGAGTCGAGAGCGTTGAGGAGGCCGTCCTGGAAAACTTCACCGAAGTAAGCGACTTCGCGTCCGCTCAGATCTGCAGAACTGATCGAACCCATTAGTGCATTTCCGAGGCTACCGACGCCAAATTGAAGAACGACCTTGTCGGTGTGGACCGGGTTGCGATCCGATTCGGCGAGCAAGAATTCGATCAAATTGTCCGCTATCGTCCGATGGCGACCGGTCGGTTCTCGAAATTCGTACGAACTGTCCTCCCGAGACGTCCGCACGACCGCGTGTAACTTGTCAGAGTCGAACGTGACTTTTCGGCTTCCGATCCGGCCACCCGGTTCCGTGAGCGGGATCGGTGACCGGTCCGGTGGTAACTCACGCCGGTAAATGTCGTGGAAGTGTTGTAGTTCGAGCGGTTGTGCTTCGTTGAGTTCTACGATCAGGTTATCGGCAGCGTCGACGAAAGCGGGTGTCGCTCCTATCGATGCCGATGGAACGAGCCACCCATCCCCCACGGCGATGGCTTCGATGATGGCCCAATCGGGGTCGCCAAAGTGGCCAGTCCTAGCCTCGAGACCGACGCGCGAAAGATGTCGATCACTGTACTGTACGGCGCCGTGATTGATCGCATCCTGTATTACGGAGCTTGTTTGTATCGCGTAGCGACGGTCGATGGCGTTCTGCTCCACGAGGTCAGTGTCGATCTCGTCGCCGACGACACCCCCGCTGACGATCGTCAGGTTCAGATCGCGATCGCTACGGGCAAGGGCCCGAGGGATCGCCTTTGGGTAGCCGACTCTTCCGAATCCACTAACAAAGAGACCGTCGTCCGATCCGATTTCGGAGGCAACAGGCGTCGCTTTTTGTGGTTGAATCTCGCCGATGAGACGATCCTGAATCATTGTCAAAATTCACGTGATCGTGTGTATACCCCCCACGGTATTCAGTGTAACCCATGATGACCGTGCTATAACTGGGGTCCGGTTGTTGCACCCGCGCTCAACTGTCTGACGTTGACCAAACTGCACTGTTGACTCGATGGAAATTCTGCTATCCCATGAAAGCGTGAAACAAGTATCAGTACCTCACAAAGCTGGTTAGTTGAAACGTCTGCTTGCTGCGAATGTGCCTACCAAACAACAGCAAGCAGACGATGAAATCCACGAGGACCAGCTCCTTAACTTTCTCGTCAACGTTCTCACCGGCGCGTTCTCGCTTGAGCTCGGCGAGAACGCTGAAATCGATCCAGAAGAGATCTTCGAGGTCCTCGTCGGCGCGACCGCCGACGGGACCTCGATCTCCTCACTCTGCGAGAAGACCGACGAGTCTCCCTCCGGCAACGACGTCCTCCATCATCTGCGCACCAAGTTCGACCTCGAAACTGTCGAATCGACCGGCAACACACTCTTTCAACAGGATGTCCTCGATACACTCCCCGAGCAGGTGGAGGTCGTCGCTGACCTCCACCTGCGGCCCTATTACGGTGATGAAGACGAGACGGAGGGTCTCTATCACTCCGAAGCCAAGCGTGGAACGACCGCGTTCCACGCCTACGCCACTCTCTATGCACGCGTGAACAACAAGCGATACACCTTGGCGGTGCGCCGTCTCACCGACGGCGACACCGCCAGCGACGTCCTCGCTGAGTTTCTCGGACTGGTCAGTCGCTTCGAGTTCGACGTCAAAGCGGTCTACCTCGACAGCGGTTTCTACGATGGCAAGTGTCTCACGTTGCTTCAGGCGCACAATTTCGCGTACATTGTCCCAATCATCAAATGGGGCAGCAAGATCGAAGCCGAACTCGAGCAGGGTTGGAGTCGTGAGATCTCTCACGATCTCACGACGTCCTATGGCGACCACGAGTGGACCGTTGAATTCCCTGTGATGATCGACTGTACGTACAAGAACGGCCGATACGGTGAGAACGGGGTGGCGCGTCACGGCTACGCCGTCGACGCGCCGTTCGTCGACGAGCCACGACAGGTCCGATCCCACTACAGCAAACGGTTCGGGATCGAAGCAAGCTACCGGCTTTCCGAGTCAACGCTGATCTCGACGACGACGAAAGATCCAACGAGACGGCTCTTGTTCATCGTCCTCAGCCTGCTGATCCAGAACGTCTGGCGGTACCTGCACTGGGAATATGTGGCGACGCCCCGTCGAGGCGGGCGTCGCCTCTGGTGGTGGCCCTTCGAGGAGTTCGTCGACATGGTAACCAGGGCAGCGTGGACGGCCCTCGCAACGCGTCGGGCCGTCCCCGCAAACCGACCACCGGATGACCGGTTCCACCGGTAACTGGTGACTGCGTACGCCTCATCGACCAGTGACAACACCGTCGCGTCGGCGGCGATTAGCCGCCGACTGCGACGCCTTCCCGTCTCTTGGCGCCGGGATGGATCTTTGGAGCACACGTCCAGCCCTGGTTCGTCGGTAACTCACGCTTCAGCGGTAGTTAGCTGAGGATACTTTGTGAGGTACTGAGTCTGGTGTACTTACGAAATCAGTACCGTGTTAGTACATTCAGGGAGTTTATACTGTATCCCTTCGATGACTTAGGCATGTCTTCGAAATCGAAGGGTGCAGGCGGATCATTACCTAAACAGGTGTCAGAGAATCCGGGACAGGCAACCGCTGCGACTGGAGAACGGCATCAGGAGCGGCAGCAGTCACCAAGGGCGAGGGGTCAGCGAGTTCTCCAGCAGTATCATCAGGAACAGAGGCTGCTACTGATCCCTCTGCAGTCGATCAGGTTTTCACCCTTGTGTCGTCTTCTCCATATCTCGCTTTGTGTTTGATGTTTCTCGTTCTACTTGCCATCACCGCGCACTATGGAAAATAGAGCCGTTCGTCAGTGAACCCTAACTGACGGACTAAAATTCGCCACGGACTCGAGAGTCCGTCACCGATAGCGTTCGTACGCGACGCCTGCAAAGAAGATCGCGACCGATCCATCGACTATCATTCTGCCGCAATATTCTTGCTGATTGAATCGAAAGTGAACGGATATGCCTATGGTGAAGACGGGGACGGGGAAAACGGAATTGCAACGGGATATCCTTCTGACGTGGTATGAGAATCCTCAAGCGACGAATAAAGAGATTGCAGACGCGTGCGATTGCTCGTCATCGTACGTAAGCCAGATCACGAATCGCTTCGACGATTACAACCAAATGGAGGCCATGATGGATCGCCAAGATAAGGAAATGGAACGAATGTTCGGCGACGACATTTTCCAGGGCATATCGGGTGCCGAACAGCCTGGACCAGCGATACCGGATGGCCCGAGTCTGGTCGATATGTACACCGAACAACCGGATAATCTGATTGGTTACCTCATGCGTGCTATTATAGTCCTCTTCATTCTATTCATTGTCTACCAAGCTGCAATGATCTTGGTTCTGTAACTTCATACGTATGTGAACCCGCACGCCACGGGTTCAGCTGGCAATCCTCGTCGACGCGCTCGCAGAAATCAGGGAACGGCCGATCTACGGAGAACTAACTTTTAACGGCCGGAATGACGAACTCCCACACGAACATTGTCGTGTCCCCATTCGCTGTATTTCACCGGTCTCCAACAGCCAGGCAGCAACTGCTGTTCCACAGTCGGTACAGATTGCGGCTGTTTTTGTTCGGGCACGGTAATCTGTTGCCATAGTCTCCCCTTCTTTCCCCTTCGGTATGAGGGCCACTCACATTCCCAGTGGATGGGTATCGGCCGGATCTGTGAATAACTCGCGCGCCTCACCTACCTAGGGTCGTCTCACTGCACCCGCTTGAGTACAGTCTCGGCCGTCTGCTCCCCAACGCCCGGCACGCCCACCAATCGCTCCCGATCGGCGGCCCGAAGCTCGTCCAGCGAATCGAACTCGCGGGCGATCGCCTTCGAGGTCTCCTCGCCGACGCCGTTGACGTCCTCGACGACGTGTCGAATCCGGTCGTTCCGGTCGTCGAGTAGGAACTCGAGTTGGCGTTCGTACTCGGCGTGATCGATATCGCCGGCTTCGTACCGATCGCGCAGTTCCTCGAGTGGATCCGGGTCGGACTCGAGGCGGTCGTACAGCACTGAGAACAGACAGAGCCCGACGGCGACGACGAACAGTACGAAGTCGAAGATACTGGGGTCGCGGTACATGGCTACCGCTCGAGATAGACCATGTACCGTTCGACTTCGCCGTCTTCGTTCACGGCGTCGAAATAGACCCACATCGATTCGACGCCCTCCATTTCGATTGTCCCCTCCCGGGACTCTGGCACGCTTGCCGATGGGATATGGTCGTAGTCGTCGGCATCAACTGCGTGATCCACCCCGCTGTTCACGATCCCGTCGTAGTGGACGGCCTCGCCGTCGGCGTCGCGGAGTTCGTAATAGTAGTGGCCTTCGACCGCCGTGCGTTCGTCGGCGTCGACGACGTGGGCTTGGACGTCCACGTACTCGGGGCCGACGTACGTCTCAGAGATGTTGTACGAATAGCTCTGCTCTGGCGGTTCATCACCCGCCGTTGCCTCGACGTCTGTTACGCCCAGGTCATCGAGGTCGGTGTACTCGTATCCCACTGCGGTATAATCAGGGTACGGCTCGCCGTCGGCTTCGAATGCCTAGTCAACGGGACTGGGGTCATCGGTGGGAAGAACGACACCTGCTGCCGCGCTGCCGACGGCGACTACCGGTACGAGGACGAGAAACGCCACGACGAGCACGCCAGTCCCGGTTGCGACGTGCTTAGAGGTGATATCTTTGGACGGCCGACCGGCGAACAGCGTTTCAACGAGTGCGACCGCCGCGAGTATCGACAGTCCGTAGGCGGTGAATGCAACGGTGTCGGTGACGACCTCGAGCGTGAGCCCGTCCGTAACGCCGGCCAGTGCGAGGGCGACCAACACGGTTCCGGTACCCATCACCTGCCATTTTCGCACCCACTGAACCCGACTCGAGAGTCCCCAGTAGACGACCATCACGATCGGGACGACGAACGCGAGCAACACGACGCCGACGGCGATCTCGAATGCCGCGTCGATGTACCACTCGAGCGGGAGCCACGGACTTGTGGCACTCTCACCCCAGGTAAATCCGCCAATCTGTGAGAGAATGCCGACGAATACGCTTGCGACGATGGTTGCAAAGACGATTCTTCCGATACGATTCGCTATTTGTGTTGGATTGATCTGTCTCATTGGTTCGGATTAGTAGCTCGGTTATTCGAAGTCCGCCAGTGCCGTCTCGTCGGGATGCTCACCGCGGTCGTGGTCTCGAGTAGCCGGATCACAGGCCTTGAACGCCCGCGAGTCGGTCAGCGTAAACGCCGACCGGCCCGCGGAGACCAGATCCCACGCTTCACTCGGCATCGAGCGACCGTCTTCGTCGGGGGCGCGACTCATCATCGCTTCGTTGCGCA
This sequence comes from Natronorubrum halobium, assembly GCF_051351675.1. Classification (NCBI taxonomy): domain Archaea; kingdom Methanobacteriati; phylum Methanobacteriota; class Halobacteria; order Halobacteriales; family Natrialbaceae; genus Natronorubrum; species Natronorubrum halobium. The sequence goes on along the minus strand of NZ_CP195595.1, from coordinate 1,235,673 downwards.
GCTCGCGCAGTTCCTCGATACACTCGGATTCGTACCAGGTCAGCGCCTCGAAGATCGGCTCGAGCGTCCAGTCACTACCGGCCGGCGCTCGGAGGAACAGCGCGCCGACGGCGTCGAGAAAGTCCGCACGGACGGGGTCACGGCCGCCGTTGCCACCCTCCCGGTCGAGCGCGAACCAGAACGTCTCTTCGCGGGTGTTGGCGGCCACGGGACGTTCCTGTGTTTCTGTCTGGCGGTACAGCGCCCACGAGCGGGCGTCTTCGTCGACTCGGAAAGCAAAGTCTGGCTTCGTCATGGTGTTAGGCCTCGTTCCACTCGCGGACCTCCACAAGTGCGTCCTCGAGTTTCTGCTGGTTGAACGGGTTCGATTCGGCGGCGATCGCGGTCTCGAGTTGCAGCGGATTCATGAGTCGTGCCCGGCGTTTGAAACAGCGGGTACAGAGATACCGATCCTCGAGTGTTCCGAGTGGCTTTCCGGGACACCCTGAAGTGTTGCAGTTCAAGTGCCGGACCGTCCCCGCGAAAGTCTCGAGAAAGTCGTTCATGCGCGCCCTCGATTCGGCGTCCGCTGGTCGGTGTCGATCGGTTCGACGTACATGAAGCCCTGATTCGGTGGCTCTTCAGGAGGCTTGAGGTCGACGTCCCACAGCGGGCTGAACCAGATCCGACCTGTTTCGACGCCCCGAATCTCTCCGGCGGCGACGATCCGGCCGTCAACTTCGAACCAGATCCGCTGGAGTACACGTGTCTGCTGTGGTGTCCCGTTGACGGTCCAGTAACACTCGTGGTTGTCGGGGACGTTCCCTTCGCGTTTGTGATCGATCTGTTCCTCTGTCGTGTGAATGAGGACGTCCTGGTAGGTCATGTCTGGATCTGGGAGTTTGTCCATCGTCGTCGGGCCGTAGTCGAGCTGATCCTCGTAGTCGTCGCCGTTGCGTGTCTCGAGTTTCGTCACGGCGTAGCCGTCGTGCCGTTCGGCGATCGGGAGTTCCATCGCTCGAATCTCTGTCGCGCCGCCGCTGTGATCTGGGACGACCTGCTCGCCGTCGAATTCGATATCAGCGAGCGAGTTGTGGTTGACAGTATCCTCGAGAATAGCGTACGCACGCGCGAAAAACCGGGCGTCTCGCTCGCTTTTCGCGGCTACACGGTAGTACGCACCGTGAAACGCCCCGTGCATCCCCGCCGACGTCGACGACACCAGATAGATCGAGTAGTCTGGATCTGGTGTCTCGTCGTAGTGGACGTCCGGAAACTCGAAACAGTCTGGACAGACCGTGTTTCGAGCGAGGTAGTTCGGCTTCGTTTCGAACTCGTCGCCACAGCCGTTGCACGTGTACGTTTCCATGATTGGATCTTGGTGTCGTCTGTCTAGTACGTTTCCCCGACTACTCCGATGCTCGATACCGATCGATCCGGGCTTTGTTCTCAGCGTACGACCGCCCTGAGTCGTAGATCGGATCCGTCGGCAACGCGGCGTCTCCCTCTGGCACGGTCGCGACGGGATACTCGGTTTCGGCGAGCACCTCTTGGACCATCGATTCCCACTCGCCGATCGGCGAATCTTCGTCCATCATGCCGCGCAGGCGCTCGAAGACATCCGCGACGTCGGCGTACGCTTCGTTGAAGTCCTCGACCCACGCCTCGAGGTCGTCGAGGTCGTCGTTCACGCCGGCGTCGCGAAGCCGCTCGTCGACGATCGTCTCGACGTCGCGTTCCCACTCGTCGCCGCGCCGGTCGTTCTTGTGCGGCAGGTCGGGGTCGGTGTATCGCTCCAGGGCGTCACGGATGATCCGTCGGAACTCGTCGGGATGTTGCTCGAGGGCGTTCAACTCGGTCGCTCCAGCCCCGTGTTCCTGTTCCCACTCGGTGATACGACGGTTGTACGCGACGCCACCGGTCCCTGTCGCCGAACTCTCCTCGATTGGCTTTCGCGGGAGCTCGAGATCGTCGATCTGGGATTTCGTCACGGCCAGCCGTTCGATGACGACCCACTCCTCGAGGTCGCCGCGTTGGTGGAGCCACGCGAGTTTGCCCGCCATGTTCGCCGGCATATCGTAGCCCTTGACGTCGAAATCAGCCAGATAGAGGATGACGGCAGGTTTCCCGGCCTGTTCGATTCGTTGGGCGAGCTCATGAGCGACGGTCAACGAGAGGTCGCCCTCACCCTCGACGACGACGTTGCAGCCATACTCGGCGGCCAGCCCGCCCCGGCCGCGGATGTAATCGGGGAGCGTCTTCTCGCTCCAGAGCTAGTTCGGTCTCAGTCAGCACGGTCAGTCGCAAACCCGGCTATCGCTTCGAGTGCGGTGAGGACTGCCAGGAACACGAAGAACCCGAGTACGATCGAGTCCAGATAGAGGAACGCGACGACACCCCACAGCACGGAGGAAACGGCCGCAGCACCGCCCGGCGATCCGGGTGGTGCCAGCCTCTCTCGTTCCCCAGTTGCCGGCCGATCCGGATTCTCGACACCCTCGCGCTGCTCGTCGCTCATACTCGCGTGATACGACCGCACGATACAACTAGCTGTTCACGTACCTGATTACGGATCTATCTCCCCTCGTTCCCGGCTGAATCGGCACCGACACGCTCGAATGAGCACGTTTCGATCGGAGTCCAGTTCGGAGCTTCGATGCGGTAGCCACTCCCGTGAACCGGTCGGCCATCGGTATAACTCACGATCAAATACAGGCTGAAAGGGATACCGACTCAGTCGTACGTGTCACACAAAGACGGTCGTCAGTACCGTCGTTGATGAACATTCAGAAGCCGAATCTCGCCATTCGATCGAGGTGGTATACGGGTGGTTGACGCGACGCTCCGGCGACGAGGGTGGCTCGTCTCCGCGACCTGTCTCGCGCTCTGGGCCGCGAGTACGCTCTCGTTCGCGTGGTACGTCTTCGTTGCGGGCCTCTCGGCGGAGCAACGGCGGCTGCTCGAGCAGTTCGCTCACCGGCCCCTCGAGACGACGATCGAACCGCTGGTCGTGTTACTGGTCTCGACCATCGCGCTCGGCGTACTCACCGGTCTCTCGTTGGTGTACTACGGATACGCACAGTGGCGACACGCACGACACCGCCGGCTCGCACTCGAGTGCGAACCCGAGGCAGAGCGTCAGTAAGGGAGTTCGGCGTACTCACTCGTCTTCGCCGTTCTCCTCGTCCGTCTCGTTGTCTTCGTCCGGAGCCCCGCCCGTCGGTTCTTCCGCCTCGTCGGCATCTGCATCACCCTCGTCACCGACTTCGTCCGGATGCTCGGCTTGCTCGTCGTCGTCATTCTCATCGCTCGCGTCGTCGGCGTTCTCGTCCTCCATCCCATCGTCCGGTTCTTCGTCACCGGGGCCATCGTCACCACAGCCGGCGAGCAGGGTGATCGAGCCGACCGCGGTGAGACCCGACAGTTTGAGCAGACGCCTGCGATTGCGATCCATCGTGTACACTGGTAGTATACCGTCCGGGACATATCAGCCGTGCTTGCGATACCGTGCGGGCATCGTGTCGGTCCGCGAGTTACATCCAATCTGGGCGTCGGCGCAGGTCAGGACGGGTGCTGGTGGCGGACCTTCTCGGCGATCTGCCCCGGTACGGGCGTTCCACAGTCCGTACACTTCCAACTCGGTGTCGCGATGCCCGACTCCTTCTCGAGGTCCTGCTCGAACTGCAGTAGTGCACCACAGGTACACCGGTAGGTCGTACGGGTCATATTGGGGCGGTCTCGGCGAAAGCGGGTAAACGGTGTGCCAGCGACGGCACCGCGGCTTCGGGGGAGCGTCGGAGGACTGAACAGCAACGCCTACGGTCGCGACGCTCGAGCGGACACGTAATGGCCGAAACGGACCGCAGAATTCCGGTCGCCGACGGGGAGTCCGTCGCTGCCGTCCACCACGAGGCGCCCGGAGACGACTGGCTCGTCTTCTGTCACGGGTTTCTGAGCGACAAAACGGGGAGCTACGAGCGTCGCTGTCGGCGAGCGGTCGAGCGGGGATACAACGCCGTCCGGTTCGACTTCCGCGGCTGTGGCGAGTCCGACGGGGCGTTCGTCGATCAGACGCTCAGTTCGAAACTCGAGGACCTCCGTGTCGTCGTCGAGCACTTCGATCCGCCGTCGTACGCACTCTTCGGCTCGAGTTTCGGCGGGAAGGTCGCGTTCCACACCGCCGTGCGAGACGACCGAGTCGAGGCGGTCGTCACGCGAGCACCCGTGACGTACAATCGAGCCTTCGACGAGTACCGGATGACCGTCGAACGCGATGGCGAGTGTCGGTTCGAGACCGGCGATCGGATCGATCGCCGATTCTTCGACGATTTCGCGCAGTACGGCTTCGAATCCGTCGAACGATCGCTCGACGTCCCGGTTGCGATCTTCCACGGCACAGCGGACGACTCCGTCGACGTGGCCCACAGCTTCGAAGCGGCGTCGCAGTTCGAGACTGACGTCCTCCTCGAGACGTTCGCCTCGGAGGGCCACCTGTTCTCGTCTGCGGCCGAGGAACGGGTTCTCGAACGGACGTTCCACTGGCTCGAGACGCAGTCACAGTAGCTCATCGATGAACCGCATATCGATATATCATTCTGTCTGCTTCGCGAGCCCGCTGTCCCCCTCGACGTCACGTTCTGGAACCAGCATCGATCGGTTGCGAAACCGGATTTTCTCGGTCAGAAAAACCGGACCGTTTTTCATAGCGTTGCCAGAACGAACAGCTACCAGTGAGTGAGGATACCGATCTGTCGACAGTGCTCGCGGTGCTCGACGACGAGTACGCACGCAAGATCCTCACCCATACGAGCATCGAATCCATGTCTGCCAGTACCCTGAGTGAACGGTGTGATGCGTCCCTACCGACGATCTATCGTCGACTCGACCGCCTCGAGGAGTGCCAGCTCGTGACCGAAGAAACGGAGCTCGCACCCGACGGTAACCACTACAGCGTCTACAGCGCGAACCTCGAGCACCTCGAACTCTCCCTCGAGGACGGCTCCTTCGAACTCGAGATAACGTACCGTGAGGAAGACGTCGCCGACAAGTTCACCCGCATGTGGGAGGGGATGCGATGAGCCAGAACGTCGTCCGAATCGACGAGGCTCCCCTGTTCGAACTCCTGACCGTGGCGAGTCTCTTTCTCGTCGCGCTGTTCGGCACGGTCATCGCCTATCAGGCTTACCGGGGCTATCGTCGCAACGACGCGGGATCGATGCTCTATCTCGCTGCTGGATTGCTCCTGCTGACGCTCTGTCCGTTCCTGATCAACGTGACGGTCACGACGTTCGCCAGTCCGGGGCAGGTCGTGACGGTGTTTCTCGAGAACGTGAGTCGACTACTCGGGCTGGTTGCGATTATGTACTCGCTGTACGGTCACCATTGAGTCGGAGGCGGACACGCTGGGGCTACTGGCTGCAAAACTGAGACGGGCATCGTGTTCGTCGGGCCGAAGCGGAGGTGGGGGACCTCTTTGTCGACGATACCGCACGGAACGACCGTGGGTCGGGGAAGCGGCCGTCCATCGGATCAACGGCTTCGTCAGCGGAGTGGCACTGTTGGGATGATCGGTTTCGACGGCATACGCCGTTCGAAGGGAGGTATCCTCCCACTCCTTCCTTTCGGCCGTCACCTAATAGTGATACGAGCGTATTTTCTGGGTCGGAAAATCCTCGCCGCGGCCCGTCCCGATCGCATCGCGGTCGAACTGGCATCGGTCGAGTGACCGTTTCCACACCTTCTTTGCGGCGCTGGCCCTGTTTTCGGTATGCACTACCTCGTCGGTACGACGTCCGTACACACGACGGCCGCGGTCTGTGATTATCTCGACGACCGTGCGACGAGCGACGACAGCGTCACCGTCGTCGCCGTCGCGCCGGCGGACGACGCGACGGCACGGAGAGACGCACAGGAGGCGCTGAACGTCGCTCCCGTCAGACTGGCTCGACTCGGCGAGGTTCGGACGGAACTCCGGGATGGTGACGACCCCGTACAGACACTCCTCGAGACGGCCACAGCGGTCGACGCGGACGAGCTACTGATCACTCCTCACAGCGGGCTCCCGGACGAGTCGACTCCCGTGGGATCCGTGGGATCGACCGCACGACGGCTGCTCGCGGCGGCGTCGCTCCCGGTCGTCGTGGTGCCGGTTCCGGACGTCTAACGGCGACGCCACGGGCAAAGCGGGATTGAAACGAGATGGAAACGACGGACCGGATCGACGTCGAACGTATCCGCGGCAGTCGCTCTCACCGAGTGTGGACTACCGCTCCGGGAACGCCGACGCGATGAAGTGGCCGTCGTACATGAGTGAGACGGAGGGCCGCGTGTCGTCCACGTCGGCGTCTTCCAGCACAGTAATGCTATCACCCTCCGAGAACGTCCCGTCGGCAGCGTCTTCGAGCGGGACCTCGGTGGTGCCATCAGCCGTATAGATCTGCGCCTCGAGCCTCGAGACGGAGAGTGATGGGCCGTCTTCGTGACCGATAGCGAGCGCGCCGTCGTCGATGGACGCAGAGAGCCTGATCGACGGGGTTGCGGAGCCACCGCCGAGGTAGAGGTCGTCTCCCCAGACGACGGTCACGTTCGAGCCGATGTCGACGTCGTCGAGGACGACCGTCGATCCGTCCGAAACCGTCCGTGACTCGTCGCTCCACTGTGTCTCCGCCGGTTCGTTGTCGATCTGCAGTTCGTAGGCGTCGGCCGGTTCGCTCTCGTCGCCCTCGAAGACGAGTTCGACCGTCAGCGTGTTCGTCTCGTAGTCGTAGTCGATGTGGGGCCGTCCTGGCGGTCGAACCGTGGTGTTCGAGAGGGCGTTCTCGAACGTCGGCTCTTCCCAGCCGACGACGACGGTCATTCCGGGTTCGACATCCTCGAGCGTCACCTCGTCGCCGGTCGAGAGCGTCCCGTCCCACGGCGTCACAGTTTGTAGCGGGTCGGCCGACGAGCCGTACTGATACTCCGCGTCGTGGACGCCGACGGTCACGTCGTCCCCCTCGAGCGGGTACTCATCCTCGTACCGGACCGTCACCGTCTCGGCGTCCGGCTCGTGCTCGAAGGCGAAGTGGAAGTGATTGAGAATCGCCGTGGTGACCGAGGACGTAAAGCCGTCACCCTCGTGGGTGACTGTCACGGAGAGGTTCGGCTCGAGGCGGTCAGATTCGAAGCGAATCGTATCGCCCTCGTCGATTACGTCCTGCCCGTCGGCCCAGATCGCTTCGTCGTACGGTTCGTCCTCGATTTCGATGGTCAGTTCGTCGACCGGCGTCGGATCGGCGTGCGTGACGCGGACGTCGACGTACTCGTTGTCCGGATCGACGGATTCGACCCGGAGACCGCTTGGACTGTTGTGTTCTGCGGCACGCCGTCGGGCTTCGAGGTCGACGGTCCAGGTCGCAGTCACGACCTCGCCGTCGGTATCGGTCGTCACGGCCGAGCCGTGTTGAGGTGGGTACGCGGTGACGGTCTCCTCGAACCGCTCGAGTAGTTCGTCAGTGATCGCCGATTCGGATTCGAGTGCAAGCGCCTGCGTGTGCTCGAGCGTGTTGGCGTCGATCACCGTCGTCGCGTACGCGGCGAACTGGACGTCGTCGGCGTCGAGATCGAACTCGGGTTCGATATCGTCGTGGGCCCCGACGATCTTGGTGCCGGCGTCCGCGAAGTAGTCGACCCCCGCATCGAGTGCCGACTGTCCCTCGAGCAACGTCGTGGCGTCACCGGCCGCCGCATCGAGTGCCGCATCGACGAGTTCGTCCGATTCAGCGAGGATCGCGACGTCGTCGACGAGCGCGACAACGTCGTCCTCGTCGTCGGGACTGCCGCGTTCGTACGACGTGCCGCTGTCGTGTTCGGTCGATTCCAGCGTCAGTTCGGCGTCGAGGTCGAGGGCATCGAGATCGCCGTCCTCGAGTTCGAGCACCGAGAGCGGAATCGAGAAGTCGTCGAACTGTTCGACGACGACGCCTCTGGAGACGGCGGAAACGTCGCCACCCCATTCGTGCAGGGCTGCGACACCGATTCCGTACGAGAGGCCGTACCGATTCCCCGTCTCGGCAGTCTCGAGGCGATCGAGATCCGCCGACGTTACGTTCACGGCAGTGTCGAACGCGTCCGGTACGTACTCGAACAGCGTGTCTGCGTCGATTGCACTGTCGTCGTCGGTCTCGTCCGAGTCATCCGACTCGTCGGGGGGCGAGCCGTCGTCGGTGAGCGACAGACAGCCTGCGGCCGCGAGAGCGACTGTCGAACCGATGCCACCGAGGAGGGTTCTGCGGGGATGGTCCTGCATTGACACGATATTAATTGAGTGAATATAAGTATGTTATGAAGAAATTCTTTACTAGTAACGTATCGTCTCTCGGCGGGTCGGTGACAGCGACGGACCGACGCAGTTCGATACCGTGGAACCTGTCGCCCGTTGGTCGAGATCGGGTATCGACTCACACTGTCCGTCGATTCGACGTCGCACAACGATTCAGCCCTGGCCCTCGAAACCCGTTATTCCCTCAAATCACGATCTAACAGTGGTCTCGCGGACGATCAGAGAATTTTCGAGGCGAACGCGGGGATAAACGCTGTGCAGGTAACTGCAAGCGCCGAAACCGCCGCATTCCCGAGCGGTAGCAGACGGCTACTTAATCAACAGTCTCGCGAATTGTCTCTCGATGAGTGACGAAATTCCGTTGTTCGAAATCCCGTGGGACGAAAACGATGTTTCGAACGCCATCGATTCGATCACACGGGGGTCGTACTGGGCAAACGGACCGTACATCGACGAATTCGAGAACGGACTCGAGGAGTATCTCGGGGTCGAACACGCAGTGGCGGTCAACTCGGGGACGACCGCGCTGGTTGCCGCGTTGACGGCACACGGGATCGGGGAAGGGGACGAAGTGGTCGTGCCCTCGTTTACGTTTATCGCCACCGCGAACGCCGTTCGTCTCGTCGGCGCCACCCCGGTGTTCGCCGACATCGAGCGGGAGACGTACGGGATCGATCCCGACCACGTTGCGACGCAAGTGACCGACGACACGGCGGCGATCCTGCCGATTCACCCCTACGGGGCCGCCTGCGATATCGGTGCGCTCGAGGAGATCGCCGCCGACGCGGGCGTCCCGTTGATCGAGGACGTCGCCGAATCGTTCGGCGCCGATTATCACGGGCGGATGCTGGGGACGATCGGTGACGCGGCGGTACTCAGTTTCTGTCAGAACAAGGTCCTGCCGACCGGCGAAGGCGGTGCGGTCGTCACCGACGACGACGATCTCGCAGGCCGCCTCGAGCGGTACCGCTCACACGGTCGCGCGTCGTCGGAGTACTTCGACTCGGCCGACAGCGGCGAGTACGAGAGCGTCGGGACGAACGTTCGGATGGCCGATCTCGTCGCGAGCATCGGCTGTTCGCAACTCGAGAAGGTCGAAGATCATATCTCGAACCGCCGACGCGTGGCGTCACGACTGTCCGACGGGCTCGCTGCTGTGGACGGCGTCGATCCCCATACCGCCGCCGGTCGCGGGCGCCACGTCTACCAGCTGTATACGGTCACCCTCCACGAGGACGTCGACCGAGATGCCGTTATCGAGACCCTAACCCGGCGAGGGATCGCATCGAAGGTGTACTGGGAGCCGAGCGTTCATCTCACCCAGGCGTACCGCGACGAGTACGGGTACGAGCCGGGTACCCTCCCCGTCACCGAGGCGGTCTCGGGCCGCGTGCTCTCGCTGCCGATCCATCCGGGCCTTCAGGAGGACGAAATCGACCGGATCACGGCCGGTGTCGAAGCGGGCGTCGAACGTGGACGATCCACCGCCAGAGCCCGCTCGAACACGATATCGAATTGACTACTTACAGTCCCACCGTCGTTGACGTAATCGACGCGACTTTTTGACAGCTTTGCATCAAGTGTTAGCGGACTATCAGTCCAACCGATCCATAACAAAGGGGCCACCGTCCGGATTGAGTGAATAGGCCGCGTCGGCGTCGGTACCCGACCGACAATCAGCGGCAGTTGGAGTCGATACGTAATCATGAGATGGCCAGTCACAGCCGATTCGCGGATGTCGATTCGTACCGCACTCACGCGGATCGATCGATCCGAATCAGGAGGCATCGTTGTCGTCGACGACGAGAACCAGCTCGTTGGGACCGCAACTGACGAGCGACTCAGACGGAAACTATTCGACGGTATCACACCGGATACGCCGGTGTCGGCCGTGATAAACGAGGATCCCGTCGTCGTCGATACGAGCGGGAGCATCCGAACGGGAGCGGGGGCGTCGAACACCCTCGAGAGCAACGGTCAACCGCAACGGACGACCATCGCGCCCGTGATCGACGACGACGAGCACGTCATCGACGTCACGACGGTCGAAGTAACCGACGGTGCGACCCGCGAGATCGAACCGGACGCGAACGCCGTCGACACGGTGCTCGTCGTCGGAGGGGCGGGATATCTCGGCTCGGTGCTCTCCCGTCAGCTTCTCGAGGACGGGTTCGACGTTCACGTTCTCGATCCGCTGATGTACGGCGATGCCGGTATCAGGGACCTACGCGACGACGACCGGTTCACGCTGTACCAGGGCGACGCGCGGTCGATCGAGACGGTTCTCGAGGCGATCGCCGGTGTCGACGCCGTGGTTCATCTCGGCGGTATCGTCGGCGATCCCGCCTCCGAGATCGACCCGGAGAAGACGCTCGAATACAACCTCCACTCGACGCAACTGCTGGCGTCGATCTGCAAGTACCACGGCATCAACCGCTTCGTTTTCGCCTCGACCTGTAGCGTCTACGGCCGCTCCGAGACCCAAAACGAGCGGCTTTCCGAAGAGTCACCACGAAACCCGGTTTCACTGTACGCGCGACTGAAGATACAATCCGAACGCGTCCTCCACGACCTCGCCGACGACCACTTCTCCCCGACCATCCTCCGGATGGCGACGATCTACGGGCGATCGCCGCGGATGCGGTTCGATCTCGTCGGCAATATTCTGCCGACCAAGGCTCACACCGAGGGGACGATCCCGGTGTTCGGTGGCGATCAGTACCGACCGAACGTCCACGTCGCCGACGCCGCTCGAGCGTACGTCGAGTGTCTGACCGCGCCGATCGACGACGTCGCCGACACCGTGTTTAACGTGGGATCGAACCAGCAGAACTACCGAATCGACGAACTCGCGACCATCGTCGCCGACTGCTTCCCCGACGCGTCGATCGAGTACCACGACGAACTAACCGACGAGCGGAGCTATCGCGTCGAGTTCGGGAAGATCAGAGCGGAACTGGGATTCGAACCCGAGCGGACCGTTCGCGACCACTGCCTCGAGTTGCGGTACCACTTCGAATCCGGGACGTACGACGACTATACAGCGACCAGATACAACAATTACGAGACGCTCGAGCAGGCACCGAGCTACGAGAACACGGCCGCAGTCATCGACTCTCACGATCCGGTCGCACGCGAGCGGCCGCGTGAGAAACTCTCCTCGAAGGAAGTGTAACTCGGTACCGCCACGTGATCGATCACTGTCCGACCGCATCGACAGCCAGCGTGATCGATTCCGAACGTCCCGGGCCGATTACGAGCGTTCGAACTGACTGACGTCGAGTTCGTCGGGTACATCGTCTCTCTCGCGAATCGAACTCGCACACGACTCGGCGTCCGGGTTCTGTACCGAAACTGCCCCGCCACCGGGGACGACCGGTATTTCGGCATCGAAGAGTTCGATCCCCGAGACGATCGGACCGTACGCGAACGACCCGAACTCCGCCGTCGCCGAAATCGTCCGCTCGCCGTCGACGCTGCCGACCCGTTCAGTGATCGTTCCGAGTTGCCCCCGTTCGTCCCACCAGAACAGCGATAGGAGTACTTCGGCCGCGGATTCGGTGACCCGAACCGTTTCGCAATCGAGGAACTCGGCGTACTCCGCCGATGCTGAATCGTCCCCTGGAGCGTCTATTCGGTCCACGTAACAGTCCTCGAATCGGGGGTTCTCGACCCGCTCGTCCCCGAGGCCCGGTATTACGACGTCGGTCTCGGACAGTTCGACGTACTCGAGGACGGTCGTCTCCGGCGAAAGGTCGAATTCGGCGGCCGCGTCGATCGTTCGCGCACCGTCGACGCCGCCGACCGAATCGACGATCGTTCCCGTCCGCCCATCGTCGGTGACGAAGGTCACACCGAGGAGGACGTCTTCGTACGTGTCGGTGATTCTGACCCGTGTGCAGTCCTGAAACTCGACCGCTGTCTCTACCGTCCCCTCGTCTTCAGAACCGGGGTTAGTTCCCATACCGGAACACCTCTTCGAACGCGGGAGACGTCAGCTGTCGACCGTCGGCGTCCTGGCGTGTCGGTACGTCGTCCGATAGTGTATCCGTGCTGTCGTCGGTGGCGTCGTCGTTCTCGTCGGACGGACGAGTCGCTGTCGACGGAGTCGGTCCGGTGTGTACCACCGTACCTGTCGACAGCCGCGGTCGCCGTCGGTCGAAATCGAACATAGCTTCGCATTCTCGAGCCGATCCCTCAAGTATTTGCCATGGGCCGCTGAGTGTCAGTAAACTCGATACGAACGAGCACCGGTGAACGACGTCGTCGATCGTCTACGTAAACGACCATGTCGTATCAGCTCGCGGACCAGCTAATTCATATCGGTACAGCCTCAAGGGAAACGATACATGGACGGGGAGCAGCGTCGTTTCAACGGCGACACGAAGGTTCTCCACCAGCGAGCGGTCAGAACGCCGCTTCTCGACGCAGCCGCCGAGCGGACGTTCCACGAGAATATGATGACCGTGGCGGACGCTCGAGAACGGAAGGCAGCGTTACTCGAAGACCCCGACGTTCCGTTACCGGACGCCTACGAGACGGAACTCGAGCGCATAGCCACGAGCTTCGAGCGGCGACTCCGGCGTATCGCCGGTGACGAGTACGCGGACGTGGCGGCGGCGTATCACCGCGGTGAGCGCGACGATCGGCTCGGAAAACTCACGTCGTACTACGTCGAAGGGCTGTGGCGGATTCAACAGCGGAACACCGTCACGGAGATGTTGTTCTTTCCACTCATTCTGCGGTATCCCGACAGCTTCACGGTGAACATCCGATTCACCAGCGGCTACACCACGACGAACTCGATTCACTACGAATCCCCAAAACATCTGTCGGAAGAACTCCGTGACGAACACGTCGAGACCTATTACGACGACTGCGTCTACTCGCAGCAGCAGGCGGCAGAATACATCAGGGAGACGGCACAGCTCATTCGCGAGGCGTTTCCCGACCCCGACGAAACCCCGTTCGACGAGCGAAAGTACGGCGGTATCGTCTCCGCCGGTGGGCGCCGAGGAACGACGTTTTCGACGATGCTCGAGCGCGTCGAACCGGATCGCGACCGGTTCTCGAACCCGATCAACGACCCGACGCTCGTCGAAGCGGGCAGCGAAGCGCGACGGACGGAACGAGAGTTACTTCTCGAGGACGATATCGTCGTCTAAGGGCTGAACCGTCCGCGTTCTCGCTCATCGAACACTGTTCATTCGAGTAGAAGTACCGTGTTCAGGTTTCAAGCTGATGGTACAGATTCTGCGTATTTTCTGCTTTCTTATCAGAGTTAATATATGTGTGTTCCTCGAACGAGAACGTGGTCGCATGTTTCCAGAACGTATCGAAACGGAACGGCTCATTCTCGAACGAATATCACACGAGTCCGTCGATGTGTTTGCACTCCACGAGTTCTATACCGACGGAAGAGATACCGAGGAGATGTTCGAGTACTGGGACTCTGATCCCCATCAGACGATAAAGGATACGAACGACTATCTGGACGAGGCTGAGCGGCTGTGGGAAGCGGCTGAAGGTGCGAAATACGTGATTCGGCGAAGAGACGGAGAAGACGACGAAGAACACGCTATCATCGGTACGACGGGTCTGTACCCAGACTGGAACAAACGATCTGCGAACTTCGGTATCCTCCTTGATAAACGGTTCTGGGGACGAGGATATGCCGGTGAGCGCGCTGACGCCCTCCTCCGTGTCGCGTTTGAACGGCTTGACCTCGAACTCGTTGCTGCCTCTCACATCGACGGAAATGAAAAATCGAAACAGGCGATCGAAAAGTACGTCGAACGGTACGGAGGGCAATACGACGGACTTCTCCGTAATTGGCTTCCGCTGGACGATACCGTCGCTGACGTTCATCGATACACGATTTCACAGGAAGAGTATTCTAAATCAACTATCGACTGAGCGGCAGTCTCCGCTTCTGCATTCGACTACCAATTATTATCGATTCTCCTGTTGCTCCATTTGTCGAAACCCTCAGTCGGTGAGATATTGCGGCAGTAGTGCTGAATGCACGGCGCATATCGTACACCGACTGCTCGACTCGAGGCGGATCGTGCTTCCTGTTCAGGCCGTGGAGATTTTTCACAGGATGACTCTATGTGATTGCTTCTCATAGGGGAACGAGGGGGAACTACCCACGAGAACCTATGTACGATACGATCATAATCGGGGCCCGGTGTGCTGGTTCGCCGACAGCAATGCTTCTGGCCCAGAAGGGGTACTCCGTGTTGGTGCTCGACAGAGATTCGTTTCCGAGCGATACCGTGTCCACGCACATTATCAAATATCCAGGCGTCAACCAACTCGAGAAGTGGGGGTTGTTAGACGACGTCGTCGCGACCGGCTGTCCACCCCTCCGCCAGGTCCGATCCCACAACGGTGACTTCCTCCTCTCGGGAACTGCCCCTCCGAAGGACGGCATCTCGATGATCGCGCCACGGCGCACGGAACTGGACGGGATTCTCGTCGAGGCCGCCGTCGAAGCGGGAGCAGAAGTTCGCGAAGAGTTCGTCGTGTGGAAACTCCTCACCGAGGGCGAGCGGGTCGTCGGAATCGAGGGCCAGCCGAAGGGTGGCGAATCGGTGACTGAACGAGCCCGTATCGTGATTGGTGCTGACGGGAAGAATCCGCTGGTGGCCCGGACGATCGATCCGCCGACGTACGAGGAACACACCCCGACAGCCTTCTACTACTATTCGTACTGGCCGGATCTGCCCGACAGGGGACTCGAGTTCCACTGGCGGCACCACCAGTTCGTCCTCTCGATTCCGACGAACGATGGGTTGACTTGTCTGGTTGCAGGACGCCCGATGGAGTACTACCGGGAGTTCAGCGCCGACGTCGAGAGGAACTATCACGAAACGATAGCAATCGTCCCTGTGCTGGCGGATGCCATCGGGAAGCTTCACCCCGTCGAACCCTATGTGGGGATGGCTGTCCCTCACTATTTCCGCCGACCCTACGGCTCGGGGTGGGCACTCGTCGGTGATTCCGGGTTGTGTATGGACCCGTTGCAGGGACACGGGATCTCGGATGCGTTCTGTGATGCGGAACTTCTGGCAGCTGCTATCGATGCTGGCTTCGCGGGCCGCCAACCGCTGGAGGTTGCCCTCGCCGAGTACGAACGGGACCGGAACGCACGGAAAGAAGGGTATTACGACCGAAATTGGAAGGCATCGCTTATGGAAGGGTGGGACGATCCAGCAATACTCCGGCTCCGCGCTGCGCTACGAGACAACCCCGGCGAAGCAGACCGTTGGGCTGGCACGATTGCATTCTCCGTGGATTACGACGAATTCTATTCGTCGCCGTTCGTCAAGGATTCAATGGCCAGTGCTGTATAGAACCGCTGTATGCAGCACGCGACTCCTGTCAGCTGAAGAATTCAAGGACGCTGATTCTCGTACCGCAGCGACCGGGTAGCGATTCCCGCCAATAGACGGACTCGTGAGCGGATCCCCTCGAATACGTCGTCAGTCGCCGCACGGTTACTCTTCGATTCAGTGCCCGAGACGGCTCTGGAACTGTGTTATCGTTCACCGATTGCCGCGTCGGCTTCCTCGATGTGGGGATATAACTCGTCCCGGAGTCATTCCGGACTTCTCGACGATCAGGTCTTCGTAGTCCCCGATTTCGTTGTGGACGAACGAGAACGTCGACAGGTCGGGTTCGAGCGTAACGACAAGTTCCCGCGTTTTCGAGTCGGCGATGAGCGCGGAGATGACGACGTTGGCATCGATAACCAGCTTCATTCGGGGATCAGTCCGACTGTTCTTCGACTCGCTCGCGTCCACGCTCGTTGATCCTGTCGGCGATGTCGGCGACGTCGTTCCCGGTTAGTTCGCTTCCGCACGTGAGTTTCCCCATCACTTCCAGCGTCTCGATCTTCTCCTGAATGGCCTGTCGTGTGACCTCGCTTCAGTTGATCTCCGGATGTCTCTCCATCCGGTCTTTGAGTTCGTCGTCGACGTTGACGGTGATCGAGGGTATACAGAATCCTCTGTGTACACCGGATACTGTGTGTTTCGGCGGATTTCTCCGAGGAGACGTACACTGACCGGATGTCGGGAAGATCTGTGGGAGTCGATCAACGAGTCCCTCCGTTCGTCGGGTTCCCGTCGACCCACCGGAGAAAGATAACGCAACTATCGGGAGGGATGGAGCTCCCAACCCACACAATACGTCCTGAGAACGTCCTCTTCGACTACCGATTCTCGCGCTGTTCGACCGTGTTCAACTGGATGAAATCAACGATACGGTTCGTGGAACTGTTCTTTGTGGGTAATAGTGGGCAACATTTATTCGACAGTAGGTGTTAGTCGGTAACATGACGAAAGTGGATGCGCAGGACTTACAAACCAACGAAACCGACGACCGAGGTCGAATCTATCTCGGGACGGAGTACGCGAACAAGCGCGTAACCGTCGCCGTCGTCGAGGTAGAGTCTGACCGTCCCGACGAGGACGAACTGGCCGCCGCGTACCGCGAGGCGTCAGAGAGTTCGGAATTGTTGGCGGGAGAGTGGGCCGAAGCATCGGACGAGGCGTGGAGCGGACTGGACGAATGAGTGAAGACGCAGAGGTTCGACGGGGTGATGTCGTTATCGTCCGACTAGACCCTGCCGAGGGTCACGAAATGAAGAAGACTCGACCTGCGGTGGTCGTACAGAACGACATCGGAAACGAGAATTCTAGTACGACCATCGTCGCACCTGCAACAGGAACGTATCGAGGCTATCCGTTCGAGGTACTCGTTGAAGCGGCGGAGTCGCCCCTCGAGAAGGATTCGTCCGTTCGTCTCGACCAGATTCGTGTTGTGTCCATCGAAAAGCGGATTCACTCAGTGATCGGAAGTCTTGGCGCAGAAACGATGGAAGCGGTGGACGAAGCATTGAAACTGAGTCTTGGACTCGACTGAGCGTACATGGTGTTACCCGACGGGATGTCTCCACATAGAACGGCCGTCCCAGTGAGGAAGCAACTGAACAGCAACCGGAAGATTCTCAGTAACCAATTACTCGACGAGGTCTAAAAACGGTGATATTAGCTACCGATTCTCGCGCTGCTCGACCTTGTTCAGGTCTCAAACTGACGTTACAGATTTCGTCTACGTTGCCGCTTTCGGACTCTGTGACGAGGACTTTGATGGAAAAGTCGGTGGAGCGAGTGTTCACTCTTCGATTTCGAACTGCGGGTTCCAAACAACTTCCCATAGGTGGTCGTCCGGGTCTTGGATGTGGCCCGAATATCCGCCCCATACACGGTCACGTGGCGGGTCGGTAACTTCTGCCCCTGCTTCTTCCGCCGTCTCCATCACGTCATCAACTTCTTCTTTCGACGCGACGTTGTGGCCGATAGTGAATTCCGCAGGACTTGACGCAGTATCGTCAACGTTCGCATCTTCCGCGATTTGATGTTTAGGGTAGAGTGCAAGCTGCAAACCGTTGTTCAGCGGGAAGAAGGCAACGGCTCCGCCTTCGAACTCTGTTCCGACGATACCCTCCGTTCGCCAACCCAAGCCATCACGATAAAAACCGAGTGATTCCTCCAAATCGTTGACTCCCAACGTGATGACTGTAATTTGTGGTTCCATGATATGAGCAGTCATTTGGGCTTGACACTTGCCCTGTGACCACCGTATAGAAAGGGGGTGACGAGAAAGCCTCTCGCATCAAGAGGATTATAGTCCTTATCAACTGAACTTCTCTACCCGATAGGCACCATTTCCGTCTGTTCGCCGTTTTCCGGGGGGATTAAACCGGACAGTAATGTGTGTTACCGTTTATCACGTTTCTCAACTTTGTTCAGTTCGATGAAGCCCATATTGGAATCTCGTGAAAATAGCGTCGTGTCACAGACCCGTTCCCCTGAATTCGAAATATAGCGGACGTCTGTAGATGGAACATATAAATAGGGGCGCCTTGCTCTACTGGCGGTTGTTCCGATCGGTTAGAGCGTGTCGAATGAATCGATCACGTCGCTCGTCGAATGTGTCTCGACGAGATTTTGTTCGTCGAAGTCGGTATCATCGCTCCAAACGTCTGCGTCCCTGGCGAAGGCGCACGCGACATATAGCACGTCGTCGGGATCGGTTCCGCCGATCGCTGCTTCGGCCTCTTCGATGTGCGGATAGAACTCGTCGGCGGGGACGACCTCGATGTACTGAAACAGGAGGTCGACGAACTGAGCGACTCGCCCTGGACTCATACCGGACTTCTCGACAATCAACTCCGTGTGATTCTCGATCTCGTCGTAGACGAATTTGGGTGTCAGGAGGTCGGGTTCGAGCGTGACGATGAGTTCACGGGTTTTCGAGTCAGCGATGAGCGCAGAGATGACGACGTTGGCATCGACGACCAGCTTCATTCGTCGAGGCTACTCCGACTCCTCTTCGACACGCTCGCGTGCGCTCTCGTTGATTTTGTCGGCGATATCGGCGACGTCGCTCTCGGTGAGTTCACTCCCGGACGTGAGTTCGTCCATTACGTCAAGTGTCTCGAGTTTTTCCTGGATGGCCTGTCGGGTAACCTCACTCCAGTTGATTTCCGGGTGTCTCTCCATCCGGTCTTTGAGGTCGTCGTCGACATTAACGGTGATACTGGGCATACAGAAAACTATGTGTACACAGAATATTGTGCCTTTGGGTTGGAACACAGCAGCAGAACTGACCGATAGCTTCGCGGGGTTTCTCATCAAGACTGGGCGGGGTACTTGAGCGGAGTTGTCGGAACGCATTCAATGCGGACGAGAATCCGGTCTTCCGGCTGCTCACCGATTCTGACTGAACGAGGAGAATCCCTCAGAAATGATTCTTAAACCCCTAATTGGGATATAGAACGCCTAAGGCGTGTGTTTTAAGCCTTACCTGTTCTCACGTTGCTCAACTTTGTTCAGGTAGATAAAATCCATAATACATTCGAGCGAAAGAAAGAGACATTTCGAATGTGAAACTTTTGAATACGACTGGTAGAATCGACTACTCGACACTGCATATAAACAATAGAGTGCAGCGATTAGCGGTCCGCCGCGAACTGCCCTTAGGAACACCCGCCAATCGACCGGCAATTGTGTCTACGATGATAATGTACCGTGGCTCTGTTGAGACCCAGAAACGGTGATAGGTTTCAGGAGTCGTCCTGACTCGATTCTAGAGTCGAAACGGTGTTGTATGAGCTGAGGCAATCCCGACACGTCTATCGAGCGAGATTCCTCGTGTATTGTCGGATGTGGTGGTAAGTGTCGAGTGTTGGCGCAGACGGTTAGGTGATCCAGACGTTCCTCGATGAGAAGGGCAGAATGTCATGGTCGGCGGCCTGGAAATAACGTCTTTCGTCCAATGATAAATAAGGACTCTCTACGAACACTATGACATGATCTCTTTAGGAGAGATCGCGACGGACATCGCACAGGACTCCCTTCAATAGGCCCTCGTGAGCGCTGCTACTTTCGTTTGGGCCTACTTCGGTCGTCCGGTCCCGAATCCGCCAGAATCACTCGAAAACTTCGCGCAAGATCGAATACGCGAGACGATCATCGGGGTAAACCAGCCGTCAACGAGAATCGGGAAACTAAAACGAAGACTCGAGCGACTCCACAATCACAGCAGGGCCCAGAGAGGACAAACGGTGGTACTTCTTCAACCGCAGGTTCGTCGGCACCCCATGTTGATTTTCGTTCATCAAGTGCGGATGAAACGGGGGCTACAGAAAAGACTCGTCGAGAGAGTGTTTTAGAACGAGTGTCTTCGACTGTGGAGGGGATTGGTCCTCGAGAGCGTTTGCAACAATGGATAGCAGAGATTCGAGGAAGTTCCCCATTGATTTCTTTTACACAGTTCACAGAAAAGAGTGAACGTGTTGTCTGGGGTGTATTGCACTTGATCGCGGCCTTGGTGTATATTGTTGCACTACCTGTTGCGTTTGTAGGGGTTCTTCTTGCTGCGTATGAGCTCGGCACGTTTAGTGATCCAACCGCAACTCAGGATGCTGTGTTTGTGATACTGGCATTGCTGGTTGTGAGAGGGTACGTTATAAAGAAATTTGCAGAGGTGTTTAAAAATTTCCTGAAGCTACCTGCGGTGCATGTATGGGGTGCAAGTTTATTCCCGCTCTTTGCAGTTGATGCACAGTGGCAAGTTACGATTGCTTCTTTAGCTGTGTTTCTCTTTGCTGGCATCCGATACTGGAACTATACAGAGGAGAGGTCTCATTCATGGTGGAAAATCCCTGGAATGGGTGACATTGGGGTTGTATGGTCCCGCGGAACTAGCGGTGTAGAACCGACGGGGTGGTTCGAAACGCCCGAATTACGTGTTGAGGGAGATGTCCTCCAGTATGCGGTGGACGTACTACCTACGAACAAGATGTTGCGTTCCAATTACTGATTCTGGATGTATTAGATCAATATCCAAATGGCCTCCCAGAGTCTGAACTGGCCAATAATGTGGGTGCCGAAAGGCACGAGGCAAAACCCATCTTCCAGGCGTTAGCTAGCACAACCCTTGTAAGGCAGACAAACTCTTGGAATTCAGAGAGTGGTGAGGCAGAATATCGGCTCTCACCGAGTGGGGAAGAGTATACACCAGCGTACCTTGGATACCGCGTAATCGATGAACGGCAGTAGTCTGCCTTGACCCCGTACACTTTTTCCGATATTGGATCTGAAGCGTGTGTTTACTGGGTTACTTTGAAGACGTCTCACCACATTCCTTCAACCTCATCTCAACCATCCTGGGAACGGTCGTGTTTAGTTTGTCGCATTGTGCCAGACGGCGAAGGCTTGGAGCCACGATTCGGCTGTCGACGGTTTTGCATGGCTGAAACAGTTTGAGAACGAAGAGGTGCGTCGTTTTATCTCACGAAAGACACGTTCCGCAGCGTTCCGATTTCCATGTTTTTCGTATCGAAATCGGAGCCCAGATCGACGGAGTGCAGTCTGGAGATGTTTTGCTCCATCAACGAGAAACACGGTATCGTCGAGGTCATGTTTCTCAGTGAGTTCCTGCAAGAAGCGTTCTGTCAACGCGGTTGTAGTCGTCGAATACAGCCGTATATGGAGGATGTTGTTCGTTTCCGGATCGACAGCAGTGTACAGCCAATACCGATGTTCATCGAGTTGAATCACTGTCTCGTCGAGCGCGACGTGATTCGGCTTCTCGTCATCCGCCGGCTGTAGATCGCACTTGTGAACCCAATCGTGGACTGCCTTGCGGCTCCGTTCGACATCGAACTTCTCTAATTCTCGAACGGTATTCGAAAGCGAGAAGCCAGCAAGATGGAGTCGAATACCGAGCTCCATCAGCTGACGCGGTGTCCGTTCTCGCTCCACAAAACTCAAATCGATCCAGTCGCTACACCCACTGAGGCGGTGGATTTTTGGCATAGAGCACCACTAAATCGCACTGCCTCACTTTTCACGCTTAACGAAACAGCACCCTGGGAACAGACCGAACTACTTTGTGTGAGATTGTTGAGGAACTCCTTATGGATTGGCCTGAGCTATAGTAACCGTTAGAATTATTTGCTCGTAAAGTCTTACAACAGACAGTGGATCACCTCGACGAGCTCTCAGTCGAAGAGTTGCAATATGCTCTCGACAACGTGGACGGAAAGAAGCCCACACAACGGCTCTTAGCCGCAGTTGCGTACAAAAACGGCGTCACGCAGACTGAACTATCCGAGTGGTACGGCGTGGAGCGACGGACGATCTATAGTTGGCTCAAGCGACTCGATACTGATGAGTCGCTTGAGCAGGCTGTTTCTGATGCTCATCGATCTGGGAGAAAACGAAAGCTCTCGGAAAACGAGCAAGAACAGTTTGAAGCAACTGTGCACGAATCTCCTGAGGAAGTTGGGTTCAACGCACCGGCGTGGACGCCGGTGCTCGTCCAACAGTATCTTGACGAAACCTACGATGTCGAATACTCGATCCCGAGTTGCCGGCGGCTGCTCAAAGAAGCGGGATTGAGCTATCAAAAACCACGCCGTACAGCCGTCGAATCCGATGCTGACGAGCAAGAAACGTTCCGCGAGGAGTTCAAAAAAAACGGCGGGAGATGGACGCCACAGTAGTCTGTATCGATCAAACCAAGAAATCCGTGCAAGTTGAGCCGCGTGCCGCGTGGTTTCCCCGCGGAACGCGGCCGGCCGTCGAACTCTCTGGACAACGCGACTGGACGTCTCTCTTGGGCGCGATCACCGAGGACGGTGATCGTCACCTTCGTCACGTCACCGGCGTACTCTCCGGAACTCAATCCGGTTGAGGAGTGATGGAGACAACTCCAAGCCGCTCTGAGCAATCGGTTCTTCGATTCACTTACTGAACTCACAGCAGCGATCGACACCGCCCTCGACCAATTTTCGATTCCGAGAGTGAGTAATCACTTCTAACATCTACTATAGCTGTCTGAAACTCGCATTAAAGCGGATGTAGGCATAGACGGCGAAGAACCACTTTCTGAGTGCTACCTCCAAGTGTTCGAAGACGGTACCAGTCTGATCGTTGAACGTGCGGTCACAATTCTTACAGAGATACCGCTGGAACACTCGATAGCTGCCGTACCGAATCACAGATTTGGCACGGCAGCGCGGGCAATAAGCACCGTCACGCCAGCGAACCTGTGCCAGCAGGTTCGCGGCACGATGCTCCGAGACGAACGTCTTGAATGGAATCATCGTTTGTCGGGTGGCGCGACCGCGCCACTTTTGCCCGCTCCGACTTCTAGCTACTGCAGCAAGCTGACCAACAATCCTCTACCCAAGAGCGAGTTCTAAAGCCCTTCGGTGAATTTTCCGCTGCTGCTGGCGAAAAGCCGTAACGGTAGTTGTGTTCTCTGGTACCAATCTCGGCGGCGCATAACCACGGTGGAGTTGGGGTATTAGATTACAACAGTATGGTCGTAATCCACGGAAGTCTGGTTATCCTGTCCAATAATTCGCAAGTAGCGAATATCGGTTAACAAGCTCGGTACGAGGCTTACTTACAAACCCTCTACTGGTTCGTTCGTGGACTCGCCCTCGGTCCCAGCAGGGTACGAGGCGTACCCATGAAACAAGTCCGTGCTCAGTAGGGCGCTGGGAGGTACTCCTTGTTGGCTTCTATCAGGTTCTCGGTCATCTCGTGAATATCGTTGAGGGAGAGCGTCGCCGCCGTCAGTGGATCGAGCTTGACGGGGTAGTGGACCGCGTCGCGGACGAACCGGCCCGCTTTGAGAGTCCCGCCGTCGAGTCTACAAAATGAACGATGCGAACGGAATTTAGACGATTGTTGGAACGACCGACTCCATGACTGCGGCCGCCCAACAGAACGGTGGAGGTCCTACCTGTTCGCTGCCGAAGGTTGACCGCGTCGCGGCAGACTCGTCCGACATCCTTGACACCATTGATCGCAACGAACTGATCCGCCAAGACGTGACCCACCAATGCAAGGAAGTCATCGGGGAGATTGAACCTGGTATCGAGTTCCCATACTTCACGTTCGGCGGGTAGGGGACGAGCCACTCTCAATCTTAGGGTTGTAGGGCATTCGACGGTTAATTCGAGTGCAAACGACTGGAGTTGATAGCACAGCCTACGTAATCGAACTCCAGTACTGACACAACGAAAGTCTTATTACAGCAGCACTAATGTAAATCGATCATGGAGACTCGTATGGCGATGAAGGTCCCGTTTGGTCGCAATATGCGATTCCAGTATAGATTTCTACTTCAATGCAAGCTCGGCTTCAAGTTCATCGACCGCGTCTTGGAGTAGTTCGGCCAGTTCCTCGTCCGGTGGAAGCCGATACGGTGGCCCAGAGACGTCCAGCGACCCAAACACGTCGCCGTCCGAGGCCTCGATGGCAACGGCCACCGACCGAAGCCCTTCCAGTGACTCCTGATCATTGACAGCATAGCCTTGCTCTCGAACAAGTTCGAGTTCATTGTGGAGCTCGTCCTGGTTGACGATGGTTTTCTCCGTCTCCCGTGGCAACCCCCACCGGTCTAGGATACCGTTGCGGCGCTCCTCGTCGAATTTGGCTAACATGGCCTTGCCACTGGCGGAGTTGTGCATATAAAAGTAGTGACCTACCTGGAAACCTTCCATTGAGGGGTTGTTGGTTTCGTCGAAGAGAATGATGCTGCGACCGTTCTCCTCGACGGCGAAGCTGACCTCCTCGTTCGTCGTATTCGCGAGCTCGAAAGCTTTCTTCTTCGCTAACTGGTACCGGTCGTCCCGGTAGCGAGCTGCTTCCCCAAGACGGAAAAGCTTCAGTCCGAGATGGTATCTGTCGCCGATCTTCGTGACGTATCCGCACTCCTCCAGGGTATTGAGGTGCGTGTATAGGGTACTCGTGGAGAACTCCATGTGTTCGGCGATTTCCGAAAGTGTTGCACCGTCGAGTTCCTCGATGGTATCGACTATGCGCAACGATATTGCCGTGGTCTTCCGTCGTTCGCCGTCGTTTGGACGCGCCATGATTTAGCACTATCAGGATGGGGGCTTAAATCTCGGGTCAGACGGCATATCTTTCCCCAATATGGGGAATACATATGATAGAATTTCTAGCTAGATCTCGTTTCATTATGATCTGTCTTCCTCAGAAACCTACAATAACATAATTTCCAATTACCGAGACGTATGTTTGCCGGTCAAGCGTGGCGATATGATCATCTACCACTGTGATCACGCGCTCCGTTCCCCATATTCCGAACTGTTATGAACAGCTGGAGATAACGGATACCGCGTCTCGGCTACCAGTACCTATAAATCGCTCCGTGTAATCGTTACGCACGACCGGTACACTACCAAACGGCTCACCGATAAGAACCACTCGGAAGCCAGCCACCGGTCCAGGAGGACTATGTCCGTACAACTCGACGACATTCAGCGAGCACAGGACCGCCTTGCCGGCGAATCGGTCGCCAGAGAGACGCCGGTCGAGACGAGCCGAACATTAGATCGCGATACCGACGCTCGGGTCTTGCTCAAGATGGAGCACCTCCAGCGAACGGGCTCGTTCAAGACGCGAGGGGCGTATAACAAACTTGCCCAGCTCGAAGATGGCGACGATAGATCGACCGTCGACAGGGCGATCGCCGCTAGCGCCGGTAACCACGCACAGGGTGTCGCGCTCGCTGCAGCGGAGACTGGCCGCGAGGCGACTATTGTCATGCCAACAAACGCGCCGCAGTCAAAAGTGGACGCGACGCGGGACTACGGCGCCGATGTCGAACTCCGCGGCCAGAACTTCCAGGCGGCAATGAACTATGCGCAGTCGCTAGTCGATGATAGCGCCGTCTTCGTGCACGCGTACGACGACCCCGACATCGTCGCCGGTCAAGGGACGCTCGGTCTCGAAATCCTCGATCAGGTCCCGGACGTCGATACGATCATTGTGCCGATCGGCGGGGGCGGGCTCATCGGTGGTATCTCGGCGGCCGTCGCGAAACTGGATCCGTCCGTCTGCGTCATTGGCGTCCAGGCCGAAGATGCGGCGACCGTTCCACAGAGCCTCCAGAAGGGTGCACCCCAGACGATCGATTCGGTCCAGACGATCGCGGATGGGATCGCGACGGGCGGCATCTCGGAGCTCACGTACCAACTCATCGACCGGCACGTCGACGAGGTAATGACGGTCTCGGACACGGAGATCGCACACAGCATCCGCTATCTCCTCGAGCGGACCAAGCAGATGGTTGAGGGCGCTGGGGCGGCAACCGTAGCAGCGCTCCTGAGTGACCGGTTTGACGTTGCTGGCGAGACGGTTGTCCCGGTCCTCAGCGGCGGGAACCTCAGCGCGACGATGCTCCAGCGGACTCTCACGCACGAACTCACCTACCGCCAGCAACTTGTCCAGCTCCGGGTTCGCATCGTCGACGAACCGGGGAAGATGAGTTCCATCTCGAGCATCATCGCCGACGAGAACGCCAATATCCGGAACGTCAGTCACGAGCGGGCCATCGACGAGCTGAAAGTTGGCGAGGCATACCTCGACTTCCGGATCGAGACGAGCGGCGGACAGCATACCCAGCACATCATCCAAGCGATCGAAGACGCGGGCTACGAGGTCACCCGTCTCAACTGATGCGCGCTCAGTCTCGTGATTGGACAACGCTGCCATGCGCCGCTCGTCCCGATCCCTGGCTCGGTCATGACACGGCCGAGACGTCGCTCACGGTAAGTTATATACCATTGCAGGAAATTGTCCAAAGCGTGTCGATACGAAAGCCACTACTCCACGAGAAGCACTCGCAGTCCGGAGCCGACTTCACCGACTTCGGCGGTTGGGACATGCCGGTCTCTTTCGACTCCATCACGACCGAGCACGCGGCGGTCCGCGACTCAGTCGGTATCTTTGACGTTAGTCACATGGGCGAAGTCGCGGTCGGCGGTCCGGACGCGGCTGAACTGATGAACCGGCTCACGACCAACGACGTAACTGCGCTCGATCCAGGGGACGCTCAGTACGCCTGCATCTTGACAGAGGATGGGATAATCATCGACGACACCGTGGTCTACCTGCGCCCCGATGGCGAGGAATACCTTTTCGTCCCCAACGCCGGGAATGACGAGATGATGGTCGACCGCTGGACCGACCACGCGGCAACGCATGACCTCGACGCGACTGTTGTGAACCAGACCGAAGATCTCGGGATGTTCGCCGTGCAGGGCCCGGATGCAGTCGAGCGCGTCCAGGCGGCCGCGGCCGATCCCCTCGAGGACGTGTCCCAGTTCAGTGCCCGTGAGACGACGATCGACGGCGCCGACTGTCTCGCTGCCCGGACCGGCTACACCGGCGAAGACGGCTTTGAACTGATTTTCGACGCCGACGACTCCGAGACCATCTGGGATGCGTTCGACGACGTGCAGCCCTGCGGGCTCGGTGCGCGAGACACGCTCAGGATCGAGGCAGGACTACTACTCTCCGGCCAGGACTTCCACCCCGAGGAGGAACCACGCACGCCCTACGAGGCCCGCCTGAGCTTCGTCGTTGATAGCTCGAAGCCCTTCTTCGCCGGCCAAGAGGCGCTTCGCGACGCGGACGATCCGGACGAGATCCTCGTCGGTCTAGAGTTGCAGGAGCGGGGCATCCCACGCCACGGGTATCCGATCCTGCACGACGGCGAGCGGGTCGGCCACGTGACCAGCGGGACGATGAGCTCGACGCTCGAGGTACCGATTGCGCTCGGCTACGTCGACGCCGAGTGCGCCGATGAGGGCACTTCACTAGGCGTCGAAATACGCGATCGGACGGCAGCGGCGACGATCGTGAGCCACCGGTTCCTTCAGGAGCATCGCGATTGAACCACAAGCGAACTATGAACAACACTAATGGAATTTGACGCACCCGACGAACTGTACTACACTGAATCGCACGAGTGGATCGAACTGATCAACGACACCGCGAGGATCGGGATCACCGACTTTGCACAGGATGAACTCGGTGATATCGTGTTCGTGGAACTACCGGCGGCCGGCACCGAACTCGATGACGGCGACGAATTCGGCGTCATCGAGAGTATCAAGGCCGTCTCCGACGTCTACGTCCCGGTCGCTGGCGTCGTCGTCGACGTCAACGAGGCGGCGGAGTCCGAACCGGAACTCGTCAACGATGACCCCTACGGCGACGGTTGGCTGATCGAACTGGAGTTTGACGGGGACCTTGATACGGAATCGTTCCTGTCGGCCGACGAGTACCGAGAGCAGATCGAGTGATCACGCGAGAGAGCCAACGATGACACAGAAAACCCAATCGATGACACAGAAAATCCAGAATGCAAGCAGCAAGCGCCGGTCCGAAGGCAACCCCTTCGCGCCGCACACGGGAGAGGACGTTGAGGCGATGCTCGACGCCATCGGCGCCGAGTCCGTCGAGGAGTTGTTCGACATCCCTCCATCGGTCCAGTTCGAGGGGTCGTTCGGGATCGAGTCGGCGTCGGAGCAGGCAGTCGTCCAGAACGTATCTGACACGCTCGCGAGGAACGAACAGCTTACGGAGTTCCTCGGACGTGGCCAGTACGATCATTACGTCCCCTCGCTCATCGACAACCTTTCGTTGCGCTCGGAGTTCCTGACGAGTTACACACAGTACCAGCCTGAGATTGCCCAGGGATTCCTGCAGGCACTGTTCGAGTACCAGTCGATGCTGGTCGAACTTACCGGACTCGAGGTCGCGAACTGCTCGATGTACGACGCAGCGACGGCGTTGGGCGAGGCAGCGCTGCTGGCTGACCGGGTCCGCGGAACGAGCGGATCTCAGGTGCTCGTCTCGGACCTCGTCCGCGATGAGCGCCTGTCTGCCCTCGAGAACTACCTCGCCGGTGCTGACATGACGGTCGAGACGTATCCCACCGCAAACGGGGCGACTGACCCAGCGACGCTCGCTGACCACGTCACCGACGAGACGGTGATGGTGTACGTTGAGAACCCGACGGCAGTCGGCACCGTCGAGGAAGACCTCTCGGCGGTGGGCGACGTCTCCGACGAGCATAACGCCGCCTTCTGTCTGGGGACAGACCCCGTCGCGCTGGCGCTGCTCGAGGAACCGGCGTCCGTCGGCGCAGACATCGTCATCGGCGACGCAAGCGTCCTCGGACTGTCGCCGGCCTACGGAATGGGGCTCGGTCTCTTCGCCTGCCGCGAGGACTACCTCCGGCAAGTGCCAGGACGGCTCGTCGGCGTGAGCGAAGACGCGAGCGACAACCGCGCGTACACGCTAACCCTGCAGACCCGGGAACAGCACATCCGACGAGAGCGGGCCACCTCCAATATCTGCACCAACCAGGCGTGGATCGCGCTACGGACAGCGATTCACATCGCCTGGCTCGGCGCGACCGGGCTGGTCGATCTGGGAGAGGAGTGCGTCGAACTCCCCCGGGAACTGGCGGCCGACCTCGACGATATCGAGGGCGTCACCGCACCCGTCCACGACCGGCACCACTTCCGCGAGTTCCTCGCGGAGACGCGCCAGGACGCCGAGCAGGTCGCCGCTGATCTCGAGGGCACCGGATTCGCAGTCCATGCTGTCGACGATCATCGGATTCAGGTCTGTATTACCGATGCGAACCGCTCCGAGCGGGACGAGTTTGTACGGGCCGTCAGGGAGGTGGTCGCCTGATGCAGCGCTACGACCAAGCCGCCTGGAGCGAGACGGACGGTCACCGGTACGAACCCCTACTCGCGGAGAAGAACGAGCAGACGGTCGACGTCGCGGAGCGGACCTCACTCCCCGACGATCTGACTCGGGAATCGGTGACCCTCCCAGAACTCTCGGAACCCGAGATTGCTCGCCACTACACGCGCCTCTCCCAGATGAACTACGGCATCGAAAGCGGGCCATTCCCGTTGGGGTCCTGTACGATGAAGTACAACCCCAAGTTCACCGAGGATGTTGGTGCGCTCGCCGACGCGGCCGCTCACCCGGACCGGTCGGCCGAGTCCACGCAGGGGACGCTCGCGATCTACTCCCGCCTGCAAGACTATCTGGGGCGGATCGGCGGGATGGATGCGGTGACGCTCCAGCCGCCCGCCGGGGCGGCCGGTGAGTTCACCGGCATCCTCGTTGCCAAGGCCTACCACGAGCACAACAGCGAGGGAGACCGCAATGAGGTAATCGTCCCTGCGAGCGCCCATGGGACGAACTTCGCGAGCGCAGTGATGGCCGGCTACGAGGTGGTCGAACTCTCGCCGAGCGATGACGGCCGGGTCGACCTCGACGCACTGGAAGCAGCAGTCGGCGACGAGACGGCAGCACTGATGCTGACGAACCCGAACACGCTGGGGCTGTTCGAACGCGAGATCGAGGAGATCGCCGAAACCGTCCACGACGCAGGCGGGTTACTGTACTACGACGGGGCGAACCTGAACGCGCTGCTGGGACAGGCCCGGCCGGGCGACATGGGGTTCGACATCATGCACTTCAACCTCCACAAGACCTTCGCCACGCCCCATGGTGGTGGCGGGCCGGGTGCCGGCCCGATCGGCGTCACGGAGAATCTGGCCGAGTTCCTCCCCTCACCGCAGGTGCGGGCCGACGGCGACGAGTACGAGCTATACGAGCCGGAGCACTCGATCGGCAAGGTCCACGGTGCAATGGGGAACTGGCTCGTCCTACTGAAAGCCTACGCCTACATCGAACGGCTCGGCGACGAAGGACTGGCGGACACGAGCGTGAAGGCAGTGCTAAACGCGAACTATCTTGGATCGCAAATCGACCTTGACATCCCCTTCGGGCCGTTCCACCACGAGTTCGTCGCCAGCGCTGGCGACCGCGATGCCGCCGACTTCGCGAAGCGCATGCTCGACTACGGGGTCCACCCGCCGACGACCAAGTGGCCCGATATCGTCCCCGAAGCTCTCATGACCGAACCGACGGAGACGGAGAGCCGGGAGACCCTCAACCAGCTCGCCGAGGCGTTGAACACGGTAGCTGGAGAGGACGAGACGACGCTGTCAACGGCGCCGTCATCGACGGCGGCCCGTCGCATCGACCAGACGAGCGCTGCCCGGAGCCCGCGCCTCTCCTGGCATGCGCTCGAGTGATAGCGCGGCGCTCGCGCTGTCCCGCCGGAACCGTTCCGGTAGTCCGGCTCATTCCCTTCGACAGTGTTGGGGCTGTCCCGGTTGACCGCGGCGCGACTGCGAACTATTAACAGGAGGTGGCATAGAGTGTCTTACGAGGATAGTATATCTATGCAAGATACAGACGTACTTGTCATCGGTGGTGGCCCCGCGGGCTACGTCGCGGCCATCCGCGCGGGACAGCTCGGCCGAACCGTTACCCTCGTCGATCGAGTCGACATCGGCGGAACGTGTTTGAACCACGGCTGCATCCCCTCGAAGGCGTTGATCGACGCAGCTAATGATGTCCACTCGATCCAGAACGCGGAGGAACGGGGTATCGAGGCGGACGTCGCAGTCGACTTCGAGAGTCTCGTCCGATGGAAGGACCGCGTGGTCCGGAAGCTCACGAAGGGCGTCGAGAAGCTCTGCGAGGCCAACGGCGTTACGCTTCGAAAGGGAACGGCCCAATTGTTCGGCGATCACCGTGCGGAGATCCGCAGTGACGACGACATCGAGACGGTCGTGTTCGACCACGCGATCGTCGCCACCGGGAGCCGACCGATCGAGCTCCCGGGGTTCTCGTTCGACGCCGATCCGATCCTGAACGCGAAGGCGGCGTTCGATCTTGACGGGATCCCTGACGAACTCGTGGTCGTCGGTGCGGGCTATATCGGAATGGAGCTATCGACGATGTTCGCCAAACTTGGGACGGACGTGACCGTCGTCGAGATACTGGACGCGCCGCTGCCGCGGTACTCGGATGACCTAACCCGGCCAGTGCGAAAGCGGGTCGAGAAGCTCGGCCTGTCCTTCCGATTCGGTCGCGTCGCGGCGGATTGGGAGCGTACCAGCGACGGCCGGATACGGATCGCGACCGAACCCGCCGGAGACGAAACGAGCGAGGATGCTATCGAATGGCACCCGGCCGACAAGGCGCTGATCGCGATCGGCCGTGCTCCGGTCTCTGACACGGCGGGCCTCGATGCGCTCGGCATCGAGCGCGACGAGAACGGGTTCGTCGAAACGGACGCACTCGGACGGACGAACGTCGATCACGTCTTCGCCGTAGGCGACGTCGCGGGCGAACCAATGCTTGCCCACGAAGGGAGCGCCGCGGGCATCGTTGCGGCCGAGGCAATCACGGGCGCGGCGCCTGATCCGGTCCGCACCGTCCCGAGCGTCGTGTTCACCGATCCCGAGATCGGAACCGTCGGGCTGACCGAAACTCAGGCGCGCGAACGGGGCTACGAACCTACCACGGGCGAGTTCCCGTTCCGCGCGAGCGGACGAGCGCTGACAGCCGGAGAGCGGACGGGGTTCGTGAAACTCGTCGCCGACGCCGAATCCGGGAGGATCCTCGGCGGACAGATCGTCGGCCCCGAGGCGTCCGAGCTGACCGCTGAGATCGGGCTCGCAGTCGAGCAGGAACTGACGCTCTCGGACGTCGCGTCGACCGTCCACGCGCACCCCACGCTCTCCGAAGCGATTATGGAAGCGGCCGATTGCGCGCTCGGCCAGCCGATCCACACCTTCGACCGGTAGCTGGCTCCGTCTGACTCCTCAAGTCGCGACCGGGAGGTCCAGCCGCGAGCAGTTCGACGCAGTCGATCACTGTCGATTGGGGACACGGTACCGCCGTCTACTGTAGCGTCGCGGTCGGGTCCCGCTGGGTCAAAAAATGCTGTTCGGGGTTCGCCAGAGGCAATTACGTTACCGGCTGGCGATGGCTTCGATCTCGACACCGATGCCTTTCGGGAGTTCGTTGACACTGACGGCGCTACGGGCAGGCGGTTCGTCGTCGAAGTAACCGCTGTACACCTCGTTCATCTCCTCGAAGTCATCGATGTCGTCGAGGAAGACGGTTACTTTGAGGACGTCGCTCATGGCGAGGCCTGCCTTGCCCAGCACCGCCTCAACGTTATCGAGCGCCTGTTCCGTCTGCTCAGCGACTGGCGCATCATCTAGTAGTTCACCATCGGGTGTCGCAGGGATCTGTCCGGCGGTAAATACGAGGTCGCCAGTCTCGGTCGCCTGGCTATACGCACCGACTGCTGCCGGTGCTTCGGTTGTCTCTATGGTTTGTGCCATATACCATTCACTTCGCCACATTGACTTAAAACATGGTGCGGACTCGTGGTCGGGTGGTCGTTCTCAGTACCGAAGCGGGAGTGCGGGAGCCGACTGCTCCTTTGAGTCAGAAGTGTTCGAGTTCACTAGGGGACCATGACACCACATGGCCGTTCCCGCTCGCCGCTTTCGTCCAAGGATTTTTATGCTATTAGGAGGATGTGAACCTGTATGTTACCAGACAGCGGTCTGGCAGCGACGGATCCTGACGTTCAGGCTGCCATCAGCGGAGAGAAACACCGACAGGAATCGAACCTAGAGATGATCGCATCGGAGAACCACGTCTCTGAGGCCGTCCTAGAGGCGCAGGGATCGGTGCTGACCAACAAGTACGCTGAGGGGTACCCCGGATCGCGGTACTATGGCGGCTGCGAGCACGTCGATACCGTGGAACAGCTGGCCATTGATCGTGCGAAAGAGCTCTTTGGCGCCGAACACGCGAACGTCCAGCCTCACAGCGGTACGCAGGCCAACATGGGCGTCTACTTCGCGATGCTGGATCCCGGCGATCGGATCCTCTCGTTGGACCTCACTCACGGTGGTCATCTCTCGCACGGTCACCACGTCAACTTCTCCGGCCAGTACTATGAGGTCGAGCAGTACGGCGTCGATACGGAGACAGGGTACATCGACTACGACGAACTTGCTGACCACGCCGAACGATTCGATCCGGACCTCGTCGTCAGCGGGTCGTCGGCGTACCCGCGGGAGTTCGATTACGAGCGTATCGGTGAGATTGCTGACGCCGTCGATGCATACCACCTGGCGGACATCGCCCACGTCACGGGGCTTATCGCCGGCGGCGTCCACGTGAACCCGATCGGGGACGCAGACTTCGTGACAGCGAGCACGCACAAGACGATTCGTGCCGGCCGCGGCGGGATGATTCTCACGACGGAGGAACACGCCGAGGCGATCGACAAAGCGATCTTCCCCGGGGCGCAGGGCGGCCCGTTGATGCACAACATCGCCGGCAAGGCCGTCGGCTTCGGGGAAGCGCTCACCGACGAGTTCAAAGATTATGTAGAACAGGTCGTTGCGAATGCGAAGACGCTCGCAGACGTGTTCACCGATCGCGGAATATCTCTCGTCAGCGGTGGCACCGACAAGCACCTCCTCCTCGTCGACCTGCGTGAATCGCATCCGTCCATTACCGGAAAAGACGCCGAGGAGCGACTGGAGGGCGTCGGAATCACGGTCAACAAGAATACGGTCCCGGGCGAGTCGCGGTCGCCGTTCGTTACCAGCGGCATCCGCGTCGGGACGCCGGCGTTGACGACGCGCGGGTTCACCGAGTCGGAGATGGAGATGATTGGTCATTACATCGTTGACCTCCTCGACGACCCGGACGACGACGACCTAGCCGAGGAGGTCTTGACAGAAGTGGATCGGCTCTGTTCCGAGTATCCCATCTATGACTGATCGTCGGCCAATCATCGAACGCTATGAGCAAGGCACGTAAACCAGATTGGCTGAAGATCCGGCCACCGTCGGGCGAGCGCTTCACAGAGATTAAGCAGTCGCTCCGCGAGCGGGACCTCCACACTGTCTGCGAGGAGGCGAACTGTCCGAACATGGGCGAGTGCTGGAGCGGACGGGACGGCCCCGGGACGGCGACGTTCATGCTGATGGGAGATCGCTGCTCGCGGGGCTGTAACTTTTGTGACGTAAAGACCGGCGGGATGGAGCCGCTTGATCCTGACGAACCCGCGAACGTTGCAGAGGCCGTCACCGACATCGGCCTCGATTACGTCGTCCTCACGTCGGTCGACCGCGACGATCTGCCCGATCAGGGTGCTGGCCACTTCGCCCGGACCATCCGTGCAATCAAGGAACGGGAACCCTCGATCCTCGTGGAGTGCTTGATCCCTGACTTCCAGGGCGACTCCGACCTGGTCGGAAAGATTGTCGACGCTGACCCGGACGTGATCGCCCATAACATCGAGACGGTCGAGCGCCGCCAGTGGCCGGTCCGGGACCGCCGCGCCGGATACGAGCAGTCGCTCTCAGTCCTCGAGCAGGTCGAGCGCGAGAGCGACATCTACACGAAGACGAGCCTGATGCTGGGGGTCGGCGAGTATGTCCACGAGGTTTACCAGACGCTGTCGGACCTCCGGGAGAGCGGCGTCGACATCGTGACGCTGGGCCAGTATCTCCAGCCCTCCCGCTCGCACCTCGAAGTCAGTGAGTACGTCCACCCAGACGTCTTCGACACTTGGCAGCGCGTCGCTGAAGAGGAACTGGACTTCCTCTACTGCGCCTCTGGCCCGATGGTCCGCTCCTCGTACCGCGCCGGCGAACTGTTCGTCGAGGCGATACTCGACGGCGAGGATATCGAACGAGCGCGCGAGCGAGTACGAACCCAATCGTAAACAGACCTAGAAACCGAACGTGGAAACAAATAACAAAAATGACAGAAGACACTGAACTCGAGGACCTCGAGCACGGAACCGAACTAATCAAGCGCGGCTTTGCCCGGATGCAGAAGGGCGAGGTGATCATGGACGTCGTGAACCGCGAGCAGGCCCGCATCGCGGAGGACGTCGAGAACGTCTTTCTGAAGCAGCGTATTGCCAATTCGTTCAACCAAATCAAGGGCAAACTTCTCTCGGAGGTGGTAGAGAACCGTGTTGGCATGTGGTGAGTCTTGACTCTTCTCGCAGAGTGTCGAGACCGAGGTCTCGTCGGCGCTTGCGCCGACGAGGACCTCGTGAATGTCCTCAGACATCGTTTCGGCATTCGGAGCGAAGTCAAGTTCAGCTTCCTCGTCAATCGTATTGACGAGGAAGTTAAGAACCTGGTCTTCGTGGATTGAACCGTCTGCTTGCAGGGTATTAGACACACCTTCAGCAAGCAGACACCCTTCCTAGTTACTTACTATTTAGCGAAAGCTATCACGAACAGCCGGCGTCGTCAAGTTGCTTTGTGAAGTACTGTGATTCGATTCCTGACGGGAGCGCTCGGCAGCGATCGATTCCGCGATGTCCGGATCGGTTTCGGCAACGCTTCTGCTGCTCTGCATGACAAACACATACTAGGCGACCGTTATAACTGTTATCGTTATCCATCTCTGGGGTATCGTGTCTGATTCGGATTGGAGACGCAGTTGTCACGTTGCAAACCGAGATCGGATACGCCGCTCGAGCGGTTTGCAAAGGCGAGCGCCGATCAGACCGCTTTATCAGTCGGATCCGAACTGAACACAAATTTTCGGGTGTGAACTACGTAGAGGAGTAAAATACCGACCGTCGAAAACCCAAACATGACGACGTTGCTCGAGAGCATCACTACCAATCCCAACAGACAGAACGCTGCTCTGAACAAGTGGTTTCGACTGCTATCGAACGAAGTCAAATTCCCATAGTAGTTAAGTCCGTGGATCAGACTCAGGGCACCGATGGCCGTCGTCGCGAGGGTAGCCACGAAGGCGATTGAAAGCCCCGGTTCTAGTATTTCTGGCCGGAAGATAAAGACGAAGGGGAGGATGAAGAAGGGGAGTGACAGCTTAATCGCCTGAAGACACGTTCTCCAGAAGTTGCCACCGGAAATCCCACACGCAACGGCGATCGACGTTGCAATTGGTGGCGTAATACCCGCAAGGATAGCGGAATAAAACACGAAGTAGTGTGCAGCAAGCTCCGGGACGAGGAAGTTGTTTATCAGCGCTGGCGTGATGAGCAACGCAACGATGAGATACGATGCAACCGTCGGCATACCTAGCCCAAGCAAGATGCAGATGATCATCGCCATGATACTGGCGAGGATCAGCGACCCGCCAGACAACTCCATCAGCGCGAGAGACAGCTTCGATGGCACACCCGTCATCATCAACAGATCGACGATTCCGTTGATCGCGGCAACGACGATTGCGATCGGAGCCAGTATTTTGACCCCGATTTGTGCGCCTTCAATCGTCTGGAAACATAGATCGCGGAGTACCGAAGCGGCTTCTGCCGGATCTGAACTGATCTGTCTGCCGAGTGGAAACCCGAACCCGACTACTATCGTCCCGATGGTAGTCAAGAGCGCGGAGTACATCACGGTATACCCGACGATACCGAGCAGGTAAATCAGGAGAACAATTGGGAGTGAAAAGCGAAGCAACTGGATCCCCAGTTCTCGAGTGGTCAGCTTCACGTCGACTGCTCCAGGATCTACCGGATCGCGTTCGCGTTCACGGAGGGCCGTGTAATGCACTCCCAGAACGACTGAGAGGTAGAAAATCAACGCAGGAAAGAGCCCCACAAGAACAATTTCGATGTAGGGCAACCCGAGCAGGGATGCCATCATAAACGCAGCGGCACCCATCACAGGAGGGAGGATTTGTCCACCTGTTGATGCAACAGATTCGATTGCACCGGACGTAGATGGTTTCAACCCATCCTCTTTCATCATTGGGATTGTAAACGAACCAGTAATTCCGGTGTTAGCTGTCTGGCTGCCGTTGATCGAACCGATTATCATACTCGCGACCACCGCTGACTGTGCGGTCCCCGATGCGATGTAGTTCGAGAGTCGGCTCGCACTGTCCTTGATCACATCGAACGCGCCATATGCTTGCAGTAGCCCCGCAAATAACATGAATAGCGCAATCCAGGCTGCAACCAGCCGAGTCAAACTTCCGTATATTCCGTCGATCTCGAGAACGAGCACCTGCAGCAGTCGCTCGGGGTTTGTCCCTGCGTGTCGGAATATACCCGGGAAGTAATTCCCCTGATAGGCGTAGAAGATAGTGAGGAGAAGGAGTGCAGGAAATGTGATCCCGAACTCTTCGTAGGACAAGTACAAAATTATAGCTAACAGAACGGCCGCCAAGACGTACTCGTGAGAATGGGCGTAGCCTACTCGCTCCGTGGCGAGGACCCAGTAATTGCTAGCCATGTACGCCGTAATTATAATGGTCCCGCCCGCAGCGAGACTATACGTCCCAATGCGTAGCGTATCACCCTCAGAGATGAATTCTACGATCGAATACAGGCAATAGTTAACAATAATACCGCCGAGAAAGAGAATACCGTACAATTCCCTCGGTATTACCTGCGTCCAGGCGTAGTAGATACAAAGGCCCCAGAATAAGACGGATAAAATTGTAAATATCGAGTTTAGCTTCGATTCTATGTTGGATGATCGTGCAGAGTTTTCCATAGTAGTGGGTGTAGGACAGTATTTACTTTGTTCTGTCGATTACTCCGTGCGGTTACTCCCCAACGGTCCAAGCATCATCCCAGGCGTCATTATCTTGGAGGAATTCGGCTACGCCAGGCGCCACCGGGTAGTCCGGTATGATCGATCTGGTCATTACGTCCAGATCACTGTGGTCCGGGTACGCGGGTTCTGCGTCGTGAACTGTATCGATATGCTCGTGCGAGATTCGAGCGATTTCGTATACCGTTTCGTCATCGAGCGACGAACTAAAGAGGAACTGCGTCAGTGATGCATAGCTTCCTCCCTTTTCGACACCGACATCCTGATCCCATCCATACATGCTGATCTCTTCGTAATCAGCACCGGGCGTATCGCGAACTGCCTGCTCGAATTCATCCGTCATTTCGACGGCTTTCATGTCTGCTTGCGCATCGACTTGGGTCACCCACCCAGCGAGAGACTCATAATTAGTCCCGTATGCAGCGATAGCGTCCACGTTTCCTTCCTCGAGGGCGCCAGCGATATCATCGTTGGACATATTCATTACGTTGATGTCGTCCCAGAGACCGGCATTCGCAAGTACCTCTTCGGTCAGCAATCGAGTGCCGAACCCTGGCTGGATCGGCCAGACGTCGGCCCCCCGAAGGTCGTCCGTCGTTTCGATATCCGTATCTTCCCTCGCCAAAAAGTAAATGTGGACGATTGCACAGACGAAGCCCTGCTGTGCGATGTTGTCTACCGAGCCATCACTGAACTCGCCCCGATTTTCCCGGACATCGTTGTACGTCGCATTGTCACACGAATGCATTACGATTTCCTGGGTATCATCGTACAGGTTGAGGTTCGCAACGTTCCCGTCCGTTTCTTGCGTTGTGAGGGCCACTTCGTCGGAATGCTCCCTCACTGCGCGCTGTAGCGCCTGACTCGCTGCAAACACGACGCTCCCCGAGGAGCCCGTCCCAACTGTTACGTCAGTTAAGTTACTGTCGCCACCGAGGCAACCAGCGGCCAGTCCGAGTCCGGTCGATGCCGATGCTGCCAGAACTGCTCGTCGATTTGGCATAGCCACACATGCGAACCTGAACCATATATAGGTTCGCCTCCATGAAAATTATGCCCAGAAAAACATCAATCAAATACGTACGTTGGCGCACGTTGGGTGAGAATCCGCCTACGCGTACAATGGATGATCGCTCTTCGGAAGCAGATTGTTGGTCGGAGAGAGCTGGCGCTGTGAAAGCGTAGCGGGCAAGGGTGATGCGTCAGCATCACCCAACTATGTTCCCAATTGAAGTGTTTCGATCGGAGGTTCGCTGGCGCGAGAGCCTCCAGTGCCCGCGCTGCCAGTCTGAATCGGTGATCAAGTACGGCAGCTATAGAAAGTACCAGCGGTATCGCTGTAAAAATTGTGGACGCACGTTCAACGTGCACAAAGACCGGCACGATCTTCGCGCACGCGAAGATCGGCCTCGATAAGCTGTTGTTCGCGTTCTACTCGTTGCTCCGGTTCAACACGAGTATCCGCCAGTTAGACGCTGAACTTGATGTTTCGTATCGGTCGCTTCACCGGCGCGTCGAGCGCTTCGCCAGAACGCTCGACGCGCCTCGCATCGAGCTCGTTGGCCCAGTCGAGATCGATGAGTTCTACGTTTCTGCCGGGAAGAAAGGCCGCGAGCGCGACCAAAAGTCGCGCTCGCGTGGCCTGTCGAAACGTGGACGAGGAAGCTACGACGAAGACAAGCCACCGGTGTTTGTCCTCGTTAATCGCGGCAGCGATCAGCGATATGTTATCCCGTCGAAATCCGCCGACGAATCAACCGTGCGACTCCTCCTCGATAACCACGAGGAGGAGTCGCTGACAGTCTATACCGACGGATTTCGTGCGTACGACCCACTGGAGAAGGACGAAACGTACCAGCGAGAAGCGGTTATTCACGGCGAAGGCGAGTACGTTGATGGAGACGCACACGTGAATATGTGCGAGAGCCACGCGTCGCTGGCGCGACGGTGGCTCTCACTGCATCGAGGCATCTCAAAGGACAAACTCACCGCGTATCTCAGACTTTTCCAACTTCGCCGGAGAATCCTACGCAAACCGGACGAGAAGCCTTGAAAGAAATCGTTCGAACTGCTCTCTGACTCACCAACAATGTCCTTCACAAGAGCTATGGATGATAGTGTCGCCAACGTCTGCAGCCGGAGACTGAAACAGGCAGGCCCCTTTTCTCAGCTAGGCACGTTCACGCGTCCCGAACCAGGGTCCACTTATTATGGATTCGTACTCCGAGTGGCTCACGATCGATTCCCCACGATTCAACTCGAAACAGCGCGGCCTTCACGTCATCTGAGTCTGGATAGCGTTGCTACAAAAATGCCAAAAGCTATAGTGAACGAGTTGCTTTCTCGAATCATGGTTCGCGAGAATAGCCTCCGTGACTCACTCGAACATGGATCGTATTGCCTAGGTGCTCGAACGTTGTTGGGATCGCCAACGATAATCGAACTCTACGGCGACCTTGGTCTAGATTTTGCCTGGGTGGATACGGAACACTCGGGGCGCTCGCCGTACGATAGTCGGGCGCTCAAGCAATATGTGAAAGTCGCTGACGCTGCAGATATTGAACCGTTCGTTCGACTCGCTACCAGCGATCCTGCGGCTGTCCGTAACGTTCTGGACGCTGGCGTCGGAACGATACTTATTCCTCGGATACAGACCCCTCAAGAGGCTAAGGCAGCCGTGCGGGCGGGATACTACACGTACAATGACGGACCCGGTGAGCGTGGAATCGGACGGTCGCAGGCAAACGATTGGGGTCGAAACATGAATCAATACCCGGATGAATCAGATCAATCTGTTCTCATCGGCATCCTGATCGAAACCGCCGAAGCGATCGCGAACATCGACGAAATCCTCTCTATCCCAGAGCTTGGATTCGTGTTCCTCGGTCCGATCGACCTGTCGATCTCGATGGGGCACCCGATGGAAACCGATCATCCAGACGTCAGTAATGCCGTCAAAACGGTGTACGAAAAATGTGAGGAGTATAACGTTCCGTATGGAACCATGGCAAGCGATGCATCTACAGCCGTATCTGCAATCGAGGACGGTGCTCAGATCGTTCGTATCGGCGATGATATCCCCGATCTTCGGATGTCGATCGATACGAGACTCCAAACGATTCAGTCGGAAATCGAGTAGCGACGTCACGGTATCGGTGAGTGGGATCCACTGTTTATGCAGCTACAAGACGATTGCGGCGGGGACTCATCCCACGGATGATTTTCACAGCGTATCCGGCCGGCCGAATCCACCGCCGCGACAACCTCTGACTGGGTGCTTCACGTCACGCGTCAAGCTCCACGTCCTCTTTACGCAGTGTCTCTCCCCGTTCGCTGTCTAAGTTAGTATCTCACTTATCGAAACGGCCGTTCTCGTTTCGTTTGCTGGCGTCTGAGCGTTCTCCCTTCTACAATCGCTATCCAGTTCGTGGTCCTGGTTGACGACTGCTCGAATCCAGCCCGGGCACCGAAGTTCGGCGCCACGCATTCTCTTTATCCCGCAGAATGAGATTTTATTAGTGGAATGGGCAAGAATTTCTCCTTGGAGAAATTTATACAGTCGTACGCTTGTAATACACCTAGAATCGGGGATACAAAATTTACAGCCGAACCGCAAGATGTACCGAGTGATTACAACACGAACGCTAGTCACTGATATTCAGTTCAATTTCGTTTGCCGTTCCCAACAGAAGGGTAGCGAGATCTCCCTCGAGGCGCTCCTGCGTGAGGCGATGCGCCGGCCCGCCGATACTGAGTGCGCCGACGACCTGATTGGTCGGTGCCCGAATCGGAACACTGACGGCGTTGAGCCCCTCCATATACTCTTCGTTACTGGTGCTATATCCCTGTTCACGTATACGCTCGAGCTCGGCAACTAACTCGTCCGGATCTTCGATAGTATGGGACGTGATCCGGGTGATATCCGTATTATCCAAAATCTCCCGTCGCCTGATATCCGGCGTAAATGCGAGGATCGTTTTTCCAGCAGCGCTCGCATGAATCGGCGTTCGTTCCCCGACATCGGGTCCAACCTCTACCGCTTGATCACCGATTGCACGGTGGACAAACACGCTATTGCCGTGTTCTTCGACGATGAATAATGCCCGTTCACCGGTCTTCGTAGCCAGATAATTCACTTTCTCCTCCGCTAATTCGTAGGCCTTCTTGCGGTACTTCACGTGTTCCCCAAATCGGAGATATTTCATTCCCAGTTTGTACTCGTCGCCCTCCTTCGACAGATACTCCAGTTTCTCAAGCGTCTTCAGGTGCCTGTGGATCGTACTCTTCGGGACGTCAATGGTATCCGCGACCTCCGTTACCCGACCCCCCTCCATTTCGGCAAGCGTCTCAGTTATCGAAACGCTCATCTGGACAGTCTCGAGCAAATTCGTTCCGGAATCGTTGTCATCCATCCTTGAAAACACGATTTTACGCGCTACTACTTATAGTTCCGGTCTGCGGTTCGACGCGTAGTACCGACTCTGCTACCTGTCTGTTTACGGTCCTCTATGAACCGCTCGACGCGGCGTGTACCATCGCTCGTACGTCCGGGATCGGAACAACCGCTGAGATAACTTGTTGTTTCACTGAACACACACAGCTGCCATCAGAGCCACACCGGAGGTCTGTCGATAGGTTTATTGCCTTCCCCTTACCAAGTACGGGTATGGGCGACATGAGCCATGCAGCAGAGAGATTAAAAGCTGTCGACAGGGTAGTTGACTGCGATTTTCACTTAACCGAGGA
Source organism: Natronorubrum halobium (assembly GCF_051351675.1). Taxonomy (NCBI): domain Archaea; kingdom Methanobacteriati; phylum Methanobacteriota; class Halobacteria; order Halobacteriales; family Natrialbaceae; genus Natronorubrum; species Natronorubrum halobium. The sequence goes on along the minus strand of NZ_CP195595.1, from coordinate 1,192,741 downwards.
AGAGGAGGATTTCCTCCCGTATTTGGACGACCCCTTCGATAAACTGTTGCAGCGCAACGATGATCACGCAGGGGTGAGCAAGGGCCTGTATCCGAATGCAGGCTATCTCACCCCCCCAAAGACGGGGAAAACGTCTTCGCGACCGGTACGAACGATCGAAGACGTTAGAGAAGCGATGGAGTTGTTGCATACTGATACGACGCTGGTCACTCCGGGTACCAACCTTCGGCTTCCGTACGTTCACCACGACGAATTAGCTGCCTCACTCGCTACTGCGTACAACGAATGGATTTTAGACACAATCCTTCCCGAAGACGACGCAGTCTATGGAGCGATCTTGGTGGCGCCCCAGAAGCCAGACCTCGCGGCGGCGGAGATTGCCGATCGAGCGTCTGAGTCAAGTATGGTTGCGGTCTCGCTACCCGGCGCAGGCGCTAATCCCCCGCTCGGGGACGAGCGATACTTCCCGATCTACGAAGCAGCGCAACGACACGGGCTACCGATTCTCATTCACTGCGGGACGACCGGACTGATGGCCAACTTTCCGCACCAGTGGCGAGGTACAAAGCGATATCTGGACGCCCACCTTCTGGCGCACCCAGTTGACCACATGTTCCATCTTTCGACGATGCTTACCAACGGAATACCGGAGCGGTTCCCCGATCTAAACTTCGTACTACAGGAGGCGGGACTAGGTTGGGTCCCGTACTTCCTTGAACGGTACGATAACGAATATGCGGACAAGCAATACGATGCCCCGCTGTTAGAACAGACCCCCAGCGAGTATATTCGAGATCAATTCTACTTTACGAGCCAGCCCGTAGAAGGGGCAGACAATCCCCAGTACATCAAGTTCGTGGCAGAACAAATTGGGCCTGAAAACCTCCTGTTCTCCTCCGACTACCCTCACTTCGACTTCGACTACACGGACACCTTATTGAACTCGCTTCGATCCCAGCTCTCCGAAAGCGAGATGGAAGGCGTGTACGGTAACACGGCGGCTGACCTGTTCGATATCCCTAACTAACCATGACTGGTGATTCCATAGACGACCGGTTGCACTATGTCGCCCCGGTGGATGCCTTTGACGACACCAACAGGGTGATTGCGAGTGTGAACGGGCGTGAGATCGGCATCTTCGAGATCGATGGGGAGTTCTACGGACTCTCCAATTTTTGCGTTCATCAGGGAGGGCCAGGTTGTGAGGGTCAAATTTCCGGAACGGTGACCGAGACCGAAGACGGCGAGTTAACGTACGAGAAGGATGGAGAGCTAGTCAGCTGTCCGTGGCACGGCTGGACATTCGACATCAAAACCGGCCGTTTAGACGCTCGCCCGGATGATTACCGTCTTCCAACCTACGATGTAGAGGTCGTCGACGACGAAGTGTACGTCTCCCTCTAGGACCAATTCTACATTTATAACTCATCTTTCATCATATATTATCGTGATTGGTCTAACTGCCGGCACATTTAATGCATTCCAATACAAACCGCGTTAGCATGTGTGAAACCATCGAGTTGGCGAAGCAACTACTTCGGATTCCGAGCCACGACGACGAGACCGAGGCTGGCGAATTCATCTTCGATTGGTGTAGTAACGTACCCGATGCTGAAGTTCGGCAGGACGACGTCGGAAATATCATCGCGAAGAAAGGGAGCGGAGAAACGACGATCGCACTGGTTGGACATCACGACGTCGTCCCTCCTGGCCCGGATCAGATAACTACTGATAACGAGTACGTGCTGGAAGAAGATACTGAACGAATACATTGCCGTGGGTCTGCAGACATGAAAGGGTCGCTCGCTGCAGCGATGTGTGCGTTCAAAGATTGTGATCCCGACGCAACCGTTATTTTTGCCAGTTTTGTCGGCGAAGAGGTCGGCGGTGTGGGCGCCCAATACGCTATAGAAAACGGATTCGAACCGGATTACGCGATTATTGGCGAGGGCTCGACCTGTTATTCAACGCCTGGAATAACCGATGTTGTGATCGCTCACCGCGGTCGACGCGAGCACGCATTTACGATAGCTGGCACTGCAATGCACGCCAGCGAGTCACAGGATGACGAAAACGCCATCTACAACGCGCTCCCTGTCCTCAACGGATTGAAGGAGGCGCCATCATACAGCGATTCCTTCTACGGCCAACCCATCAAGGGGAGTATCGTCGCGACAAAGATCTCCGATGCGGATAACCCATCGAACACGCTACCCCATACGTGCACGATTACGGCCGATGAACGAACGATCCCGGACGGGGCGATTACTGAAGCGGATCTAACAGACGTTCCATACGATGAGTGGGAGTATTCTGTGGAATTCCCACCCATGGTGTGTGATGAAGAGTATTTTGGTGAACTCGTTCGTAAAGCAGCGACAACCGTTCAGGAAGAGCAGTCGTCGTTAGTTTCGAAGCCTCACGCGACAGATGCCGGCTGGCTAGCGAAGAACGGTACGACCTGTGTCGTGTGTGGGGCGGCAGAACCTGGTGAAGCGCACACGAACTCCGAGAGTGTCCGCAAACATGTACTTGAACGCTGCAAGCGTATCTACCAAGAGTCTGTCGAACAACTGTAATGCCCAAGAACGATCTCCCTCGATGGTGGATCGATGGAATCGAGGAGCATGAGGAACACGGTTTACTGCCGTACAAACCACCGGTGTTCAGCGACGGTGTCGTCGTTCCACCAGTCGTCCACACGCTCAAGGAGAAGTATGGGATCAACGTAACAATTTGCAATGTAAACCCACAAAGCGACTATTGGCAGATCATCGTCGACGGAGCGCACGCCGCACGGATCGTCCGACAGCGACACATGGACGGCCAGAACGAATACCTCATCTCAAGCTCTGCGTTCGAAACTATAGTCAAATCAGAAATTACCGTGGAGTAATACGGGTGTCGTAACTTGCGCTGCTGGTGAGAATAGTAACCGAGCGGATAGCTTGTTCCGTACCGATATAGTAACCGTTAGAACTTTCTACTCGTAGATCGTTACTAAGCGTAGTGGATCATCTCGACAAGATCACTGTCGAAGAGTTGCAAAATGCTCTCGACAATGTGGAGGAAAGAAGCCGATACAGCGGCTTTTAGCGGCAATTGCGTATAAAAACGGCGTCACGCAGATAGAACTAGCCGAGTGGTACGACGTTCAGCAACGGACAATCTATAGCTGGCTCAAGCGACTCGACACGGACGTGTCGCTTGAGCAAGCCGTTACTGATACTCATCGATCTGAGAGAAAGCGAAAGATCTCAGAAAAAGAGTAAGAAGAATTCGAAGAAACTGTCCACGAACCACCAGAGAAAGTTGGATTTGACGCGCCAGCGCTCGTCCAGCAGTATCTTGACGATACCTACGAAGTTGAGTACTCAATCCCAAGTTGCCGGCGGTTGCTCACAAAAGCGGGATTGAGCTTCCAAAAACCACGCCGCACAGCCGCCGAATCTGAAGCTGAGGAGCAAGAAACGTTCCGCGAGGAACTCAAAAAAAGCAGCGGGAGATGGACGCCACAGTAGTCTGTACCGATCAAACCAAGAAATCCATGCAAGTTGACCCACGTGCCGCGTGGTTTCCCCGCGGCACGCGGCCATCTGTCAAATTATCTGGGAAACGCGACTGGACGTGTCTGTTATAGTAACAACTGAAATGATTTACATACTGATCGCACAGCCGTCGTGCGATCAGATGTGTATTGACTTTCAGTGGCTACTATAGGTGCGATCACCGAAAACGGTGATCGCTTTTTTCTCGATTCGAAGAGTAGGTTACTATCAAGAAGCAAAACATTTCATTCTCACATTATACCAAGAGTTCGAAGATGAATTGATCATTGTACTGGATGGAGCGCCGTACTTTCAGGCGTTGACCGTCACGGATCTAGCGGCCTGTAACGACCTCGTCTTCATGACTTTACCAGCGTATTCGCCAGAGCTAAATCCCGTAGAGGAGTGCTGGAGACAACGCCAAGCTGCTCTCAGCAACCGATTCTTTGATTCGCTTACTGAACTCACAGCAGCGATCGACACCGCCCTCGACCAACTTATGGTTCCTGAGATGAGTAATTATTTCTAATGTCTACTATACAATCCGTTCCTCCGCGTCAAAGAGAAGCGTGAAGCGGATCTGGAAAACGAAAGCCCGAACGATCATCCGAAGGTTGAACTTGAAGAGCTGAGTGAATTGGTGAAGAGCATCAAGCACGTTGGGGAGCGCGCGGTTACAGTCTTCCAACTCAAAACGGGGGTTCGTTCCTCGGAGCTGGCTAACATTCGCCTGGAGGATATTCATATTACGAATCCTGACGTGTTGAGTCACTACGAGTCGATGGGAACGCACGACCAGTTGGACGACACGGCGAACGCGGTGTACATCCCTCCAGAAGATGCTCGGGATGGTAACAAGCGTGAGCGTCCTACAGTCATTCCGTTGGATGACGAGACGCGTCGTGTGCTTATTGACTGGTTATTGATTCGGCCAGACAACGATGCGCCGTGGCTGTTTTTGACGCAGAAGGGGAAGCAAATGAAGAAATCGAGTTTGGGTCACGTGTGGCGGAAGCACTGGTGGCCTGAGTACGAGTTCGATGCAGAAGAGGAGTTCCGGTCAATTACACCGCACTGGTCACGTCACTGGATGTCGACCTGGTTTCGGACAAAGGCTGAGATGGAGGAACCGAAGGATCAGTATCTTCGTGGTGACACCATGGGCGGAGAACTTGAGGAGAGTCGGTCGGCGTTCCATCGGTATGTGCACATGTACTATGATGACGTCGAGTCGGAGTATCGAGATGGCGTGTTCAAGCTCGGTATTTGAACGCGCGGTTCTGTTGGGGTTCTGCTTCGTTGACTTATACCCTATTTAAATGACTTTCTGCAAGAACCACCATCACCGCGCCGTCTTGCGATTTACCGGTTTTGTCTTTGTTCGACCTTGTTCAGTTCGATTAACAGCCGAAAAATCGCTTTCACGAGATTTGCATCGACGTCGAACTGCTCTGCGTTCGTCCCCGCCCGATCCATCACCTGTTGTTCTTGCTTCTCGTCGGTCGTCGGCAGGCCCTGCTCGTCTTTGACCTGCGCGATCGTATCGGCGACGTAGGTTCGCTGCGCGATCAGTTCGACGATCTCGCGATCGATCGTCTGGATCTCCTCGCGCAGTTCGTCGAGGCTCATTTCGTCCGGTGTTCGATTCTCTCCACTGCCGTCCGTGGCCGTCTCGGATTTGCGAGTCATATCAGTTGTGTCCCGTCGGTTCGCGTCTCCAGTAGTCGTGTCGTTCCGTCGCGTTCGTGCCACCGTTGCTGGACCGACTCGAGCGTCGCCTGGTCGCCGACAGCGACGTAACTCGGGCCCGTACCCGACAGCGAGACGCCGGTGACGTCGGGGAGGACGTCGATCATCGGGCCGGTCGGGAACTCGAGAGCGCCACAGAACGCGAAGCCGTTGACGGTCATGGCCTCACCGTAGCGACCGTCGAGGGCGAGTTCCGCGACGAGGTCCGCCATCGGGGCGATCCGCTCGCAGGCGGACGCGTCGGCGTCGGCGCTGAAGGACTGTTCGGGCGGGGTGTACACGAGCGCGTGCCAGTCGATCTCTTCGCGGGCGAGCAACTCGTCGCCCAGGTTGTCGGTAACCGTCACGCCACCGAGCATACTCGCGCTGGCGTCGTCGAACGCGCCCGTAACCGTCACACCGGCGTCACGCGCTGCGCGCACACCCAGTCGGCAGGCCTCGAGTCGGTCGACTGTGCCGGCGATATCGAGGGCGTCGAGCGTCGCGAGCACGGACGCGTTCGCCGCGGCACTCGAACTCTTGAGACCGGAGGCCATCGGAACGTCACTCTCCGTTCGGACTCGAGCACCGACGGTCGACGGGTCAAGACCGGCGGTCTCGGCGTAATCGTCGATCGTCAGCTCGGCACAGCGTTCGACGAGCACCGTATCGGCGTCGGGCTGGTCGGCGATTTCGGCGTCGATACTCCCGTCGTTCGTGAGTTCGACGGTGGCTGTCGTCTCGAGGTCGATCGCGAACGCAGAGCCAGTCCCGGTTGCGAGTGCGTTGAGAACCGTCCCGGCTGCTGGGGCGACGGCGCGGCCGTCCATACGCGTACTGTCTCAGACTGCGTATTTACGGCTGACGGTCTCGACGAAACTGTCCGTCTACGGCAGTAGCGGCGCCAGAATCCAGTCGTCGTACTCGGTGACGAGTAGTCCGTACGGCCGACGGACTGTCCATCGGCGGAGTAATGTTCTTGGCGCCACCCGTCCTCCTGAAAACGACCGGTCGAGGGCCGTCCTCGAGGAAACGATCGACGTGGAAATGACCACCAGCGGTGAGTTACGGGACGCGTCCCGACGTTACAGATAGCCGAACAGCGGCATCGCGAGGCCGACGATCCATCCCAGAAGGCCGATGCCGAAGAGTACGGCGCCTTCACTGTCGCTGCGGGCGGATCCCGCTGCGAGCAATCCGAGCGCGATCATCAGCCCGAGTCGGTGGAGCAGCAACTGGAGCGGGAGCGTCGTAATCCCGATCCCGACGAAATCCAGGATGAAACCCACACCGAGCCCGACGGCAGTGAACGCGAACGCCGACTGGGGCTTCAACGGGCGCCCCAACCAGCTCGCAACGCGTTGCAACCGTAGAAACCGGGTCGCCCGTTCGAGCGGCTGAGTGAGGACGATCGCCGTCACCGGCAAGCCGACCACCAGTATCGGGTACAGTACGGTAACGAACGCCTGTGGCGTGATCCACGGCACCGCTGCCTCCACGGCGAGGCCGGCAATCCGAACGCCGACGACCAGTCCGGCGAGCGCTCCGACGAGGATGAAGCCACGGATGTTCAGATACGCCCACCCGAGCAGGTGTCGGGTCCCGCGCACGATCCCCCGCGTGGTTTCGCCGCCGAGCAATCCGAGCAGCCCGATTCCGACCGAAGGAGCGATGATCGCCAACTCGATGACCGAGAGCCAGCCGTCGTTCCAGCCCTCGTGCGTGCCGTGGTACTCGCGTCGCACTTCCTCGACGTACGGCTCGTCGAGAAACTCCGCTTCGAGGTCGTTCTGCGACTCCTGAATGTCAGTTACCGAATGTCGAAGCCGGAACCAGTCGAAGTACTCCTGGTGTACCTGAATCGCCGTCCAGTCGTCGTGCTCCGTCGTGTACGCGCGGATGTGCTGCCGGCTCCCGAGGTACGTGCCCGTATGGAGTTGGTAGCTCTCCTCGATCCAGACGCCCTCGCCGCCGTGTGGCCCGGTGTCGGCGTAGGTGTATCGCGTCGAGCCGTGGGCGTCGTCCCACTGGATCGAATCCTCGTCCTCGTAGGTTTCCGGTTCGTCCTCCGCTTCGGAACCCAGCTCCTCCCACTCGAGTTCCTCCTGGGCGACGAGCGTCCGATGGACGCGCTCGTCGGAGCCGTGGACGAGGAGGTTGATCGCGAGCGCCCGTTCGCCGGCCGATCGATCGCGGCTGGTGTACGGCCAGATGTAGCTCCCGTTTTCCTCGGGTTGGACTAGCTGGTCGCGATCGAGCGTCTCGGGCTCGGTCGGCTCGGTCGTCGGATCGATTATTCCGCCGGCTACCAGATAGCTGGCGGCGAGGACGAACAGCCCGAAAAGCAAGAGATGGCGGCGATTCATCGACGGTTCCGACTCACCCGCGACTCTCCGTCCCCGGCGTCGCGGACGATGCCGCTCTCGGGACGCGCTCTCGATCGTGTCCCCCCGGGACGAACGAGAAGTTGGCAGTCGAGTCGATCGATGTCGAACACCGCCGTGTCATTCGTCGTAACAGTTACCCTGTAACTCAGCCTCGGATAGTTAAGTACGTGCTTGCAGTGGCCGGCAAGCACCGCTATACTGAGACCGTCGTGGACGGTACGGGAGACGTGATCGGAACGGAACCGACCGCTTTTCCCGGATCCGGCCGAATGAGTCGACTAATGAGCGCGCGTAACAACGTCGCACCCAGCACGATCGGCGTCGACTTCGTCGAGGGTGGCGTCGTCGTCGAGTATCTCGACGGCCGTGACGTCTTCTACCACGGCCCGCCGAAACCCGTCGAGGGATCGATCAAGACCCCGCCGGGCAAGGAGGTCCATGTCCTCGTCACCGATCCCGACGGGATCGAGGGCGTCATGACCTACGTCAACGACCACAACACCCACGACGACATCCTCGAGTCGACCGGCGTCGGCCGCGTGATGCTCGAGGGTGACGACGAGGAGGAACTGTTCCCGGGCGTGACCGTCGCGACGGATGCGTACTCGATCCGCGTCGAGGCCGACCTCTCGATGGTGGACGGCCGGGTGTTCGTCTTCGCCGAAGACGAGTTGAGCGAACACGCCTACGAACTCGTCGAGCACGTCGACAGCGACGGCGACGCCGCCGAAGACGAGAGCGATACGACGGACGGAGACGGCGATCGCAGCGAAACCGACGAAACCGCCGGCACCGACTGGGGATAGATCGATGCCGCTACAGAAACCCTGGCGCGACCTCGACCGGGATGCGGTCGCCAGCGCACCCGACCGACCGGGCGTCTACGAACTCGCCGACGCGTCGGGAACGGTCCAGTCGATCGGCCACGGCGTCCTCCGGGACGAACTCAAGACGGCACTCGCCTACAGCGACGGTGATCGCGTCCGCTGGACGGAGGCGCATACGCTCGATCAGGCCCGAGAAATCGCTACCGACCACCGCGAACGGCTCGAGTGACCGCCGGTCGACCCGCTGACCAACTGAGCTACTGGATGTACGACGGCTCGGTGTCGTCACACCGCCGCTCGTGCTCCGATGCGTCCGACTTCTCGTCGAACAGTAGCCCGCAGGTCTCACACTCCCACCACGTGGCGTCGTCGCGCTCGGTCTGGACTACCATACCGATTCGTTCGTCGCGAACGACAAAATGCGTTTCTCCGGGGCTCGCCTGCGTAGTGGGTTCGATCGGTACTGCTCCGGTCGGAATCGCATCCCCAGTAGCCGGATATCGTCTACAGACGGCGGACGTATGGGAGCGGGGAGCCGCGTCCCAGGAACGACCGGTCTCAGGCCTCGAGTTCCGTGAGTTCCTCGACGTCCGGAATCTGCTCGCTCGCGGTGGTGATCTGTTTCATCCGCTGTTCGTGCTTGTTGTAGGCGTACTCCGACAGGTCGGACGGACTCGGACCGGGTCCACCTTCGGAACTGGCACCGTCGTCAGTGACGAGACTCCGCTGGACGAGCGGGACCAGTTCGCCGACCGTCTCCCGGAGGACGTCAGGGTCGACGTCGCCGTCGATCACGAGCGACTTGAGCTGCGCCATCCCGAAGCCGACGTGGCGGCCCTCGTCGCTGCGGACCAGTTTGAGACCCTCGACCAGTCCCAGTAGGTTCGGGAGATCGGGCTCGTTCTCGCCGTACGCGAGGGTGAGGCCGTAGTAGCCCGTCTGGGCCAAAATACCCTCGATCGTCAGGTGGTAGTGGCAGTGGGCCTTCGCGCGGTTCTCGGGCGAGTCGTCCTCGAGCAGCCTGGCCATCGCCTCCTCGTTACGCTCGAAGAGTTCGTTGTAGGGCTCGTTGAACCACTTCTCGTCGGTCGGGGAGGACAGTTCCTGTCCGCGTCGTTCCTCCTCGGGACGAACGACCTCGCGCCAGTAGCGATCGAAGAAGTCCGTGTGCTTCGACTCCTCGTAGAGCTGGGTCGTGATGAACATCTGGTCGCCGATGTCGTCCAGGACGACCGCGAGCGGCGCGAGATCCTCCGTCACCGACTCCTCGCCGGCACCGAACAGCGCGAGCGACTCCTTGAGGGCCTCGAACGCCACGTCGGGCAGTTCGGTGATCTCCTCGCGGTCTCGCTCGAGGTCGATATCGTGGGGATCCCAGTGTTTCTCGACCGCGTTCCGGTAGTACCGGTGCGGACGAACCGAGTGATCGAGCTGTAGATCGGGCGTGCTGTCAGTTGCCATCGTGACTCGGAGGTACCGGCGGAATTCCGATGAATTTGTATCTCATACAGTAGGGTATTTAAGTAAGGTCGGTCGAACGTCACCGCATGGGACTCATCGCCGAGATTCGATTGACGTCGATCGATCTACCGCTGACGGGCGCCGTCGCTGCCGTTCCGTCGGTGACGGTCTACATCGAACGGATCCTCGTCGTCGATCCGGATAGCCCCGTCATGCTCTGTCGAGTAGTCGACGATCCCGAGAACGAATTTCGCGACGCGATGACGGACGATCCGACCGTCGACAGTGCCGTCACGCTCGACGAGTCGGACGCGGGCACGCTGTATCGCATCAAACTCCGCGATCCTCCGGTTCCGATCTATCGAAAGTACATCGAACTGGGGACGACACCGCTGGGCGGAATCGTCACCGTCGACGGCTGGTGGGGTCGCTCCCGGTTTCCGGACCGGGAATCGCTCGCGGAGTACCGTGAGTTCTGTATTGACCGCGGCGCGACGTTCCAACTCGAGCGCCTGACTCGAGAGTCGGCGGCCGACGATCCGCCGCTCGGACTCACGGACGAGCAGTACGAGGCGCTGGTCGCCGCCCGCGACGCGGGCTACTTCGCGGTTCCGCGGGAAGCGTCCACCGAGGAGGTCGGGAACCAATTGGGGATTTCGGGGCCGTCGGCCTCCGAACGAATACGACGGGGGATCGATCGGGTGCTCGAGAACGCGCTGTAGGCAGTCGGATTTCGAAATCGACTGACAGGACAATTCTCAAGACGACCCGCACGAAAGGAACAGCTATGAGCCAGTCGGATCCGGACGGCGTTTCGCTGACGGTTCGGGCCGCCGAGAAGCGAGACGCAGGGCGAGGGGTCGCACGAATCCCGGAGATCGCACGCCGGCAACTCGGCGTGTTGAGCGGCGACACCGTCGTCATCGAGGGCGCAAAGACGACCGTCGCGAAGATGTGGCCGGCGGACTCGTCGGTCCCGGAGAACGTCATCCAGATCGACGGCGACACCCGCGCGAACGCCGGCGCACACGTCGGCGATACGGTGGCCGTTCGGACGAAAGACACGTCGACGATCGCCGAGGCGGACCGAGTCACGCTCGCCGCCCCGTCGTCGTTCACCGACAGCCAGCGGGGAACCGCGAAACGGGAAGCGGCCAAGACGCTCCGAAATCGGCCCGTGCGGGCGGGAGAGCAGATCAGAATCGAGGGCCTCGGACAGGAACCGTTCAGAGTCACCGATACCGATCCCGGCGGCGACGTTCGAATTACGAGTACGACCACGATCCGGATCGCCGGCGCCGACGCGAAGACGGGGCGAACGGGGTCCTCGAGCACGGGGCAAGAGACGGGGGGAAGTTCCAGCGGTGACGGTGGGACGGACGGAACGGCAGACGGCCATCCGTCCGGGACGGTCGACTCGGAACCCACCTCCGGCGTCACCTACGAGGATATCGGCGGGTTGGACGAGGAGCTCGAACTCGTCCGCGAGATGATCGAACTCCCCCTCTCGGAGCCGGAGCTGTTCCGACGGCTCGGCGTCGAACCGCCCTCCGGCGTCCTGCTGTACGGGCCACCGGGGACCGGGAAGACGCTGATCGCGCGTGCAGTCGCGAACGAGGTCGACGCGAACTTCGAGACGATCTCCGGGCCGGAGATCATGTCGAAGTACAAGGGTGAGTCCGAGGAGCGACTCCGCGAGGTGTTCGACGACGCCGAGGCGAACGCGCCGACGATCATCTTCTTCGACGAGATCGACTCCATCGCCGGCACCCGAGACGACGACGGCGACGCCGAAAACCGGATCGTCGGCCAACTCCTGACGCTGATGGACGGCCTCGACGCTCGCGGCGAGGTGATCGTCATCGGCGCGACCAACCGGGTCGACGCGATCGACCCCGCGCTGCGACGCGGCGGACGCTTCGACCGCGAGATTCAGGTCGGCGTTCCGGACGTGGAGGGGCGCAGGGAGATTCTCGAGGTCCACACCCGCGGAATGCCGCTCGACGACGACGTGAGCGTCGACGCTATCGCCCGGCGCACGCACGGGTTCGTCGGGGCGGATCTCGACGCCGTCGCGAGCGAGGCCGCGATGGCCGCGATTCGAGGTCGGCCGACTGACGCCGACGAGCGCGACGAGTGGAACGAGAGCCCGACGGTGACGAAAGCCCACTTCGACAGCGCGCTCGCCGCCGTCGAGCCGTCGGCGATGCGCGAGTACGTGGCGGAATCGCCGAACACGGACTTTTCGGACGTCGGGGGCCTCGAGGACGCCAAACAGATCCTCCGAGAGTCCGTCGAGTGGCCGCTGACGTACGATCGGCTGTTCGAGGAGACGAACACCGATCCGCCTTCCGGGGTCTTGCTCTACGGGCCACCCGGTACCGGGAAGACGCTGCTCGCTCGTGCGCTCGCGGGCGAGACCGACGTCAACTTCGTCCGCGTAGACGGCCCGGAGATCATCGACCGCTACGTCGGCGAGAGCGAGAAGGCGATCCGCGAGGTGTTCGAACGCGCCCGACAGTCCGCGCCCTCGATCGTCTTCTTCGACGAGATCGACGCGATCACGGCCGCCCGCGGCGAGGGCCACGAGGTGACCGAACGCGTCGTCTCGCAGTTGTTGACCGAACTCGACGGCATGCGCGAGAACCCGAACCTGGTGGTGCTCGCGGCGACGAATCGGAAGGATCAGATCGACCCCGCCCTGCTCCGCCCGGGACGACTCGATACCCACGTGCTCGTCGGCGAACCAGACCAGGCGGCGCGCGAGAAGATCCTCGAGGTCCACACCCGCGGGAAGCCGCTGGACGACGATATCGATATTTCGGCGCTGGCTGCCGACCTCGAGGGGTATACCGGGGCCGATCTCGAGGCCCTCGTTCGGACGGCCTCGATGAAGGCGATTCGGGAGGTGGCCGGGAAGTACGATCCCAAGGAGGCGAACGAGAAGGCGGACGAGGTTGTGATTGAGCGACGGCATCTCGAGGCGGCGCGGGAGAACGGGAAGCCGACGCGGTGAGGCGCAGTCGAAGTGTCAACGCTCATCGAACTCGAGCGAGAGATGTGAATTCGGGTATGTTGTTGAGTCGAGCGATTAGAATTGTGGATTGGTGCCGTCCACCATCGACTGGATACTGTTTGCGACATCTTTGAACCGGGTCGTTCCGAGAAGGACCTCGATGACTGCCGGGAGCGGCACGTCGAGTTCGTACTCGTGGTATCGGCCAGCGGTTATCCCCTCGTTCCGTTCGTAGATGGTGATGAGTCCGAGCATATTCATATCGGAGAGGTGATCACGAACGCGACGTTCGCTCACACTATCGGCATCGAGCCGATCGCAGATCTGCAGGTAGCGTTCGTAGAGGTCACGGGATCGAACGGGACCCTCGTCGAGTGCCTGGTGGGAAGCGAGTGCACAGAGGACGGCGTGGCCTTGCGTCGTGAGTTCCTGCATTCCCTCGTAGAGTTGATTCTTTCGAGTTCGTTCTGTGCGTTTCGGACGTGTTTCTCGACGACGGTGTCTGAATTCTCAGCCTGAGCGAGTTCGCCGGCCTCACGGAGGAGCCGAATCGCCTGTCGGGCCGAGCCCGTGTCCTGCGCGGCGAACGCAGCACACAGTGGGACGACATCGTCGTCGAGAACGCCGTCGTGGAACGCTTTCTCGGCGCGCGGGTCCAAAATCGAGCGAAGCTGATTCGCGTCGTAGGGTGGGAAGAGAATCTCCTTTTCGGCCAGCGTGTCTTTGACTTTCGGTGAGAGATTGTCCCGAAACTGGAAGTCGTTACTGATACCGATGATCATCGGCCGGATGTCGTCGACGTAGCCGTTCGAACGCGCTCGAGGAAGCCCGTAGAGAATATCATCGGAGTCGCCGATGTTATCGATCTCGTCGAGCACGATCACGACTGTGCCACCGAGTGCGTCGAGTTCCTCGTAGAGCAGATCGAAGATCTGTTGTTGCGAATAGCCAGTCGCGCTGAGCCGGGATTCGGGCAGATCCTCGCGAAGTTCGTTAACGAGCGCGACGGCAACTTGATAGGATGACGAGAGATTTTCGCAGCTGACCCACACCGTCGAGAGATCGATATCGTCGTATTCGACAGCGTCAGTCTTCAGATGCGACAGCATGTACTTCGTTGCGACGGTCTTTCCCGTTCCCGTTTTCCCGTACAGGAAGATGTTCGAGGTTGGTCGGTTATCGATGATCGGCTGGAGTGCTCGTTGATACTTCTCGATTTCCTCGTCCCGCTTGCGGATATCGTCGGGTTCGTAGGAGTCGTCGAGTGGATCAGCATCTGTAAACACCCGGTTATCCCGTTGAAACATTATTGTATCATTCGACTAATTATCATGAGTTAAAACCACCGTTTCCTTAGCTTCCGGAGATGGGTGACTTATAAAGAGTAATTACACCGGCGGTTCCGGAGCTCTAATCTTTATAAATTACACCCACACCACCGTTTCCGAAGCTATCGTAACAGTACGCCCAGTATCTCTAATACCAATACTTAATAGGAAAAATATTAAATATATAGGGTGGAAACGATATCCGTACTGGGGTAAACTCGACGATCAGAGACATCAATCGAGGTCTCTGAAAAATCGTGAAACTGGCACAGTGTGGAACCAGTACCGGTAGCAAAGGCCACTTCGTTGGCCCCACCCAACCTCTTGGAGAAAGCTTCGGAAACGGTGGTGTGGGTGTGTCAAAAAACACTGCCAGTAAAGCCCCAGAAATAGTAGTCCGAGATACCCGACAAATCTGTGGTTATAGACTCTGTACATCCACTCGAGGACGTTCGTAGAACATCCTTGACTTAGCGGAACAGGAGCAAACAGATAGCTCCGGAAACGGTGGTGTGTAGTCAACACGGTGAACCACGGTTCCGTCGATAGCTAATTTGTAATTATCCAACGATAGAGTCGTTGCCAGTGGTAGTAGCTTCGGAAACAGTGGTGTGGTCCAAGACGATCACCGCGAGTAGTCCTGGTCTCGAGGCGGCCCACCCGTCTAGCAACTAACAGCGGAACTGGTGGGGTGGGAGGGGCGCTGGAGCAACGTTTCAACGGAAGCTCCGGAAGCGGTGGTGTGCGTTCAGAGGGATCGTCTCGAGCAACGTCCCTTCGAATCAGTATCTGCCTCGCTACTGAGGTTTAAATACGAATAGTCGACCAGTGGCCGCATGGATTGGGAGGCTCCGGCCGACGCGTGGTACGTCTGGCTGGCCGTCAGCATCGTCAGCGTCGCAGTCGCCGGTATCGTACTCGGGCTCCCGACGGGCCCACCGCCGGACGCGAATCAGGCCGCGAACACGATCGACCGAGTAACCGGCAATACGTACGACGCCAGCGCGACGTACGAACACGACGCCGACGAAGTCAAGATCGAAGGCCCTACCGTCTCGCTGCGAAACGAGCACGGGACCGCTCACTCGAGTATCGCCTACGGAACCGTAATCCCCGTCATGGGGAACGAGCGCCTCGAAAAGGTCGCTCGAGGAGCATCGCTCGAGTCCGTCTACGGCGACGCCGTCGAGACCGATCGACAGGACGTCGAGGGCGAGTTTCTCACCGATCTCGTCGATGCATACGACGAGACAGACGGCGAGTGGCAAATCGCGGACGGTGAACTGGCCGTTCGAACGCTCAGTGTCGAGGCGGAGACTGGACCGACCGTCGCGGCCGCCGGCTCCATCGAGCAGGCAGAAAACGTCAGCAGCGATTTCGAGGACACGGCTGCCACCGAAACGACGGTCCGCTATACGGCCGCGTCGGGAACCGAGATGGAGTTCGAGCTCACTGGATTCGAGTACGCCGGTTACGGGACCGAGGATCTCGATGCCGTAGAACACGGCGGTGACGATCCGGGTCTGCGGAACGTCACGGCGACACAGTTCGCAGACGGCTCCCAGACGGATCTCGAGTTGAGCTTCATTCTCGCCGATGGAGGGCACCACAACGCGTTCGTCTACCCCATCGCTGTCGGGATTACCACCGACGGTTCGCTCGAGTGCGAGGGTCTGCTGGAGAGCAACGACGGATTCGAACACATCTGCGACGGCGGATCGATCACGAACGACGTCGCCAGCGACGCCGAAGCGATAGCGCAGGACGCCGAATCGGGTGAGTATCGTGTCACGCTCGTCACTGCATAACGACCAGCGCGCACGGAACGTCCGGAGCACCGAACGCGGTGTCAGCACGGTCCTGGACGTCGCGATGGCGTTACTGCTCGTCAGCGCGAGCGTGCTCCTGATCGGGGTCTATCTTCACGCGGCGGACGACGACCGCGACGAAACGCGTGCCGACCACACGGTCGAAACGCTCGCCGGAATAACGCTCAGCGTCGAGTACAGCCTCGAGGGTGCCGATCCGGTCGACGACCGCGACGGCAACTATACCCGAACCGACTACGGCTCGGCGACCGGGCTGTTAGCCGACGCGGCCGTCGCGAACGTTCACATCGACGGCGTCAAGATACTGCCGTACGCGGACGATTTCGAGGACACCGTCGACGCCTCCACCTCGAGTGCTCTCGTCGGGGCGAACCAAGACTTCTACGTCGTCGCCGAGTGGGAACCCTACGAGGGCGCGGCGATCAACGGAACGGCGACGGCCGGTGAACGACCGCCACCGGACGAAGACGTCTCGAGTCGGACGATCACCGCCTCGAGCGACGTTCCAGCCGTCGACGAGGACGCGCTGTACGCTGGGTCCGATGGGGACCCACTCGAGGCGGCCGGGGAAGCCATCGGAGCAGCGATTATCGAGGCCTACCTTCCACCCGAGTCGAGCCAGCGAACACTCGAAAGTCAGGGGCTCTCGCGGGACCTCACGGTCCACCACTACGAACGGCTGGTCGCACCGCTGCCGTACGAGTTCGACGAGGAAACGGATCCCGACGACGCCGGACCGCTCCACCGGAACGAAGCGGACGCGCTCGCGGCGAACGAGCGCGTTCTTTACGGCACCGACGGTGAACGCGACTCCGGAACGCGCGGGCTCGCAGACTGGATCGCCAGCGATCTTGCGACCGTCTACGAGGACGAACTCGAGACGATCGACGAGCGCTACGACGGCAGCGAGCGAGACGAGGAAGTCGCGGCCCTGCTCGCCAACGCAGTATCGACCGATGACGTGACGATCACTGTTCAGACGTGGTATCCATGAGGTCCCGACCACGAACCGTCTCACTCGCGGCTGACGACCGAGCGCGGATCCCGTTCGCACTTCTCGCAGTCCTCCTGCTCGTCAGTAGCATCGCAATCGTCGCCGTCCTCGAGTCCAGAGACAGTCCGGAAGTCGACGTCGATCAGGGGCTCGCGGTCGACAGAGCCGAGTCGGTCGCGGCCGGCGAGATTCGCCACGCGGTCGTCCGTGCGACGGACGACGCCGCCAGCGCGCCGGTCGACTCGACGGACGGTGCCGATACGGCGTTCGCCGACGCCGTCGATTCCGACGAGGACGTCTTCGAGCAGTATCTCAAACTCCGCATCTACCGCGACGTCGCGGTGTCACTCGCCAGTGCGGAACAAGAAATCGGCCACGATCGAACCGCAATCGCGTCGGTCGAACGGATCGACTGGGACGACAGCGACGACCTGGCGACTGCGATCGACCGGATCGACCTCGAGCGGACGAGCGACGACGTGCTCACCGCGACGGTCGAAGGCGTCGAACTCACCGTCGAGCACGACGGCGAGGAAACCGTCAGCGAGCAGCGCGATATTACGGTGTCGGTGGGAACGAACGTCTTCGAGCTACACGAGCGGACGACCGAGTTCGAGGAGCAACTCGAGACCGGCTTCTTCGAGGCCGACGAGTTCTACGACGGGTTCGGCCGCTACTTCGCGGCACGAATGTACCCCTACGTGTGGGGGAAGGCGTACTACGATCGTCTCGTGAGCAGCGATCGGACGTTCCACAACCTCACGCCGAACGAGCACACCGAAGTCATGGCGAACGACGCCATCTTCGGGCTGCAAGAGGCCTCGTTCGGCACGACAGATCCGTACGAAGACCATGCAACGTTTCTGCCGACGGTCTGTATGGCGAACGACCTCGCCTCGGAGGCGGGCGATATCGACCTCGACGAACTCCTGGGCGAGCAACTCGGCGACGAGGTCAACGAGTCGGACGGACTCTGTGACAGCGATCTCGTCGACACCGAAGGGGAGATCGACTATCCGGAGCCACCGACGATTCAGGAGATCGTCCTCACATTACTCGAGGACAACGTCGACACCGACGTCGAAATCCAGGCTCATCCGTTCGCCGACATCGCGTACATGGAGATGGTTGCAGGGCTCGCGATGGACGACGTCGAATCCGAATTCAACGACTCGCTCGAGGAGCACGAGCGGTTCAACGACGTCTACCTCGAGGACTACTTCGCCGACGAGCCGGCGAATCAGAACGCAGCGGACGCCGTGGACGGACTCGGCGATCAGCTGGCCGATCTCGAGGAGCTGATCGAGGAGTCCGCACCCGAGAACGACCTGACGGACGACAGCATGGGGAACGTTTACGACGTCGATATCGACACGAGCGAAACGGGGCCGACGAGACACGATCGGCTGCCGGATACGGAGCGACCGGGCGAGAACTGGACCCGAGTCGACACCAGCTATACGACCAGCGGCGGAGACGCGGACGTCTCGATCGCCGTCGTCTCCGACGATGGAACCGGGTTCGACGATCGGCAGCTCGCCGAAATCGACCTCGAGTACGAGACCGACGTCAGAGTGCGAGAGACGTGGCGACACGACAACGAGACGCTCCTCGATCCGATAACGAACGTGACGATTCCCCTCGAACAGGTGCGAACGAACTGGAAACGGCCAGTAACGTACAGCGCGAGCTACGAAATCGACGCCGGTCTCGCGGAAGGCGTCGAGGTCGAACGCGAATCTCGAGGACTCGAGTCTCCGTTCGGTACCGATTCGTGGAACGAGTCGTACGGTTTCGTCGACAACTTCGATGGTATCGAAACGGATGCCGTCGGCAAAACGTTCGATCTCGATGCGACGTCGGTGGGGGGACAGGAACGCGAACTCGAGGACGAGATCGAAGGCGCGAGCCGGTCGATTGTCACGGAAAGCGACTTCGAGCGCGCGATTCCGTACTCGAGCGATCCGGATGTCGACGTCGAACCGCGGGGCAGAACCATGCTCTACGACTGGGTGATCGGCGAACTCAACCGAACTCACGAAGCGGTCGTAACGTCGGTTGCGCCCCACGAGACCGACCTCTGGAGTATGCTGGAGCAGCCGAGTCCGCTCAGCGAGGTCGAAGACAACGTCCGGAGCGTCGAGGACGAACTCGTCTACGAGAACACGACGGGAAGCTACGAGAACACCGCCGACTTGCTTCGGGCCGAAGTCCGGAAGCAGTACTTCGAGGCGATCTACGAGCACATCGAGACGATCGATGGCTATCACGAGGAGACGATCGACGGCGGCGCCGAGATGATCGACGATCTACTCGGCGGGCTGCTCGACGCCGGCAACGACCTGCTCGGCGCGCCGCTGGAGTTCGTGGAGTCGATGCTCGATCCCGAGAGCCGGCCCGAAGACGCACGGGCACCAGGTCCGGGCTCGGACCTGCTAGAAGAGACCAGTTATCAGGTCGAAGCCTCGCCGACGTACCTGTCGCTCGAGACCGTCAATCGAACCGACGTCCCTGCGGTCCGACCGGAGGGTGGGACAGTTCTCGAGACCGATGCAGATAGCGACCACGCTTCGATGGGGCGGGATACTTCGACGCCGTCGGCTTCCCGGGGATGCCGCTCCTCCCCGTTCCGTCGCTGTCGTTCCTCCAACTCGACGTCTACTATCTCGAGGTCGAAGGCGAGTACGCTCGGTTCGAGGCTCGAGCGAACAGCGGCGATCCCAGGGCCAGCGACGAGACGGCGTACGTTCGGCAGGACACACAGGTCGTCCTCGAGACGCCCCCGTGGGCGGACGAAGACGAACTCGGGGTCGGCTCCGTCGAGTCGATCAGCTTCGAGAACAGTCTCGTCGTTCCGGTCGTCGTCCCGAGCCCACAACTACTCCCGAGAGGGACACCCGGCGTCGGCGATATGTGGCAGTCCGCGAATCTCGACGTTCCTCGCGAGCAGTGTTCGACGGCGTGGAACGACGTCGGTGCGAGCTTCGAGCCGGACGAGCAGGACGAGTGCATCTCCGACGAAATCGATCTCGAGCTACCGGTTGGCGGATGAGACGGTTGAGGACGATCGGGGCCATGGAGTGCAACGAGGCGCAAACGGACTCGAACGCGCCTCCCGAGCGAAATCGGTTTACCCGCACCGCCGCTACGACCCGCCAGTGACCGACGAACGTGCTTCGGAAGCGACTGGTGACGAGACCCAGCATCCCGACGACCCAGCGGCCGAAGCGGACGGCGAACCGACCGACGACGATCGGGAGGACGACCGGTTCACGCTCGCGGAGTTCCACGACGCCTCTCAGGAGGCGGGGCGACCCGTGCTCACCGCCGCAGCCGTCGCTCGAGCCCTCGATCTCCCCCACGAACGGGCCCGAGACGAACTCGAATCCCTCGCAGACCGCGGCGATGTCGAACGACTCTCCGTCGAGACGGATCCCGTCGTCTGGTATCCCAGCGAACTCGAGGACCTCACCGACCGCGAACGGGTCGTCGTTTTCCCGAAGCGTCGCGAAATTATCGTCGACCGACCGGACCAGTTCACCCGCGCACAGCTCTCCCAGTTCGCCCACCTCGCGGACGGCAACGGCGAGCAGGGGTACCGATACGTCGTCAGAGCGGAGGACATCTGGCAGGCCCCCCACGACTCGTTCGAAGGACTCGTCAGAACGATTCGTCAGGCGCTCGGCCAACGCTCCGAGGCGCTCGAGGACTGGGTTCACAGCCAGTGGGATCGCGCCCACCAGTTCCGACTGACGACTCACGACGAGGGGTACACCGTGCTCGAGGCGAAGAGCCCGGAGATCATGGGCAACGTCGCCCGCCAGAAACTCGACGAGGAACACGTCCACGCACCCATCTCGGACACCGAGGACTGGGTTCGCGAGGGATCGGAAGCCGCCATCAAGCGACTCCTCTACGAGGCCGGCTATCCGGTCCAGGACCACCGCGACCTCGAATCCGGAGAGGAGCTGTCGATCGAGCTCGGGGTTCGGCTGCGCGACTACCAGCGGACGTGGGTGGATCGATTCGCGGAAGGAGGTGAAGGCGTCTTCGTCGGTCCGCCGGGGAGCGGGAAGACCGTCGCCGCGATGGGCGCGATGGCCCACGTGGGTGGCGAGACGCTCGTGCTCGTGCCGAGTCGCGACCTGGCTCGACAGTGGGCCGACGCGATCGCGGAGTACACGTCGCTCGATCCCGACCAGATCGGCCAGTATCACGGCGGTCGAAAGGAGGTCCGGCCGGTGACGATCGCCACCTACCAGATCGCGGGAATGGACCGTCACCGGTCGTTGTTCGACGACCGCGAGTGGGGGCTCGTGATCTTCGACGAGTGCCAGCACGTCCCCTCGGACGTCTACCGCCGGAGTACGCACCTGCAGTCGCGGCATCGGCTGGGACTCTCGGCCAGCCCCATCCGAGAGGACGACCGTCAGACCGAGATCTTCACGCTCGTCGGGCCGCCGATCGGCACCGACTGGGAGGCGCTGTTCGAGGCCGGCTTCGTCGCCGAACCCGAACTCGAGATCCGGTACGTGCCCTGGGGTGACGAGGAACAGCGAAACGCCTACGCCTCCGCCGACGGCCAGGAACGCTACCGGGTTGCCGCGAAAAACCGGGGCAAGGTCGACGACGTCCGCTATCTGCTCTCGGCCCACCCCGACGCGAAGGCGCTCGTTTTCGTCGACTATCTGGAGCAGGGACGCGATCTCGCCGCCGCGCTGGACGTCCCCTTCCTCAGCGGCGAGACCCCACATCACGAGCGACGACGCCTGCTCGAGGAGTTCCGCCGAAACGAACGCGATCTGCTGGTCATCTCGCGCGTCGGCGACGAAGGAATCGACCTGCCGACGGCGGATCTCGCGATCGTCGCCTCGGGCCTCGGCGGCTCTCGTCGGCAGGGGACCCAGCGCGCCGGTCGAACGATGCGGCCCGCCGGCGGGGCGCTCGTCTACATGCTCGCGACTCGCGGGACGCGGGAGGAGGACTTCGCCCGCAAACAACTCCAGCATCTCGGCCGCAAGGGGATGACGATTCGCGAGCAGACGGTCGAAACGAGTGAAGAAACCGAGACCGACGACGAATAAGAGACCGAGAGGGGCGGTCGACTACGCGTCGCGGGCCTCGAGAATCTCGTCGATCAACCCGTCGGTATCGGCGGCCGCGAGCCGAAAGGCGGCGTCGTAGAACTCCCGACCGGTCAGGTCGCGGACGTCGTGTTCGGTACGCAACTGTGCATCCACCAACGCGCGTGCGTCCTCGAGGTCGTCGAGCGTTCCGGACCGAACGTACACCGTCTTCTTCTCGGTCGCGTCGAACGGGAATGCAGTCGGGTCGTCGACGTCGGCGTCACCGTCGGACGAGTTCTCGGCCCCGGACCCCGTCTCGCTCTGCTCGGTCTCCTCGTCGGATTCGGCGTCCGCCTCGACGGACTCGTACTCCACTTCCGTGGTCGGTTCGCCGTCCCCACTCGAGTCGTCGGCTGTCGTCGATTCGGTATCGGGAGCCGCCCCCTCATCCGACTCGTCGTCCGGTCCGTCGGTCGGTTCCTCGTCCTCGACGGCGTCGCTCAGCCCGGCGAACCGGTTGTCCTCAGGCATCGGCGACACCTCCGCGTTCGACGACCGCGGCCAGTTCGTCCAGTCGGTCGAGCATATCGCTTTCGGGGTCGTACTCCGCGAGCGAAACGCCCTCGCGCCACGCTCGCTTGAAGGCGATCCGTTCTCGGATTCCCGGTCCGGGCGAGTCCGGATCGTCGAAGTGGGTCGAGCGGGCGAACTGCGGGAGGTACTCGCCGAACTGGGACTCCTCTAAGTCGCCGATGATCCGTTTTTCCTCGTTGTCGCCGGCCAGCGAGTTGGGGACGATCGCGAGGATATCGAGGTCGATCTCCTTGCGGATCGGGCCGATCTGTTGGGTGTACATTCGTTCGAAGCCGCTGACGCTGGGTTCGCTCATCCGCAGCGGGACGATGACGTTCTGGGTCGAGATGAGCGACGCGTCGGCGAGCGGGCCGAGGTTCGGCGGCGAGTCCACGACGACGTAATCGTACTCGTCGCCGAGCACGGGGTCGACGATCTCGTTTCTGATCCAGAGTTCGCCGAAGGTCGCGCTTCGGATGCTGTTCTCGACACTGTCGAGATCCTCGTGTGCGGGGAGCACGTCGAACGAAGTAGTCGAGTGGATCACGTCTTCGAGCGCCGTGTCGGTCCCGTCCTCGAGGACGTCACCGATGTGCACGTCGCTCGAGTAGGCGTCGTGCAGGCCGACGCCTTCGGTGGCGTTACCCTGTTGGTCCAGGTCGACGAGCAGGACGTCGTTCGAGCGGTTGGCGAGTCGTTCGGCGAGGTTGATCGCGAGGGTCGTCTTGCCGACGCCGCCTTTCTGGAGGGCGACGCTGACGGCGCGTGGGGTTTTCGTCATTCTGGGTACACCTCCGTCGTCGCGTCCACCGTCGAGTGGGTCGAAGCCGTGTGGACTTCGGAAACCGTACTCGAGGTTCGAACGTTCCACACCGTGTAAACAGTGTGAGAACCACACACCGCTGACACTGTGTTGACTGTCCACCGAGCCGAACCGTAGCACGTTCGGTCCGCCGTTCGAACGGTTCTCGAGGTGCGGACAGTCTACAGCGTGTACACGGTGTGGACATTGTGCGATATTCAGTCGTGATCGACTCGATCAGACGCGACGAGTGTCACGTCGATAATCCGAGTAGAATGACTTAACAGTAGCGGAAACCGTCCACACAGTCTACACGGTTTGAACCGCGTGTCATCGATTCAGGTGCGAGACTGTCTACACAGTTTAAACTGTGACGCCATAATCGCGGGTAGAAGCCAGATACAACCCGTACAGAGAAAACACCGACATCATACCCTATGAAAAATGTCTACACAGTGTGGACAGTGTAAACCGTTCTCACCTCTCGAACGGTTTCGACGGTACGGAATTCGGAGACAGTCAACGAGAGAGAAGCGATCTCGGCGAAAGGTGATCGATCGCAGCCGTACGCCACACATCCCAAAGCGTCGGCACCGTTCACACTGTTGGCACCATTCACACTGTCTACACCGTTTGCACGGTCTACACCATTCACACTGTAGAGACTGTTCGAGAATTCTCGATCGCGGAGTACTAGATCGACGGCAGATCGTCGGCCCGATTGGACAGTACGCCTGACACCGTCTCGAACGTGAGCACGGTCGGAACGTTGCACACATTGTAAACGGCCTATACCGTGTGCACTGTCGGTCGGCCGGGAGGGGATGCGAACGAGAGTCGTCGGTGACAATTGCAGCGAGCAACGACGCTCCAATAGAGGCCAATATTCAAGGTGTCGTGTTCGAAGTGTACTGATATATGAATACGAATACGTCGCGCGCGAACGAGGTGGTGTCTCGGTGAGCGACCAGCGTGAAATCCTCGTCGGGAAACGGGACGACGGAACCGATCTGTACCTCCCCGTCGTCGAGTTGCTGACCGGCCGCGGGTTCGTGACCGGGAAATCGGGATCCGGGAAGTCGAACACGGCGTCGGTGATCGCCGAGGAGCTACTCGAGTCCGGCTTTCCGCTCCTGATCGTCGACACGGACGGCGAGTACTACGGGCTCAAAGAGGAGTACGAGATGCTCCACGCCGGGGCCGACGAGGAGTGTGACATCCAGATCGGACCGGAGCACGCCGAACAGATGGCCTCGCTCGCACTCGAGGAGAACGTCCCCGTCATCCTCGACGTCTCGGGCTATCTCGACGAGGACGTGGCCGACGAACTCCTGCGAAAGATCGCCCGGCAGTTGTTCGTCAAGGAGAAGAAGCTGAAGAAGCCGTTCCTGCTGGTCGTCGAGGAGGTCCACGAGTACATTCCGGAGGGCGGCGGGATGGGCGAGACGGGACGACTTCTGATCAAGATCAGCAAGCGCGGCCGCAAACACGGGCTGGGCATTCTGGGCATCAGCCAGCGACCGGCCGACGTCAAGAAGGACTTCATCACGCAGGCGAACTGGCTGGTCTGGCACCGGCTGACCTGGGACAACGACACGAACGTCGTCGGTCGGATCATCGACACCGAGTACTCGGAACTCGTCTCGGAGCTCGACGACGGGCAGGGGTTCGTCCAGACCGACTGGATGGACGTCGACGTTCGCAAGGTGCAGTTCCGTCGAAAACGAACCTTCGACGCGGGCGCGACGCCCGGTCTCGACGACTTCGAACGGCCCGAACTCAAGTCCGTCTCCGACGCCCTCGTCGGCGACCTCCAGGACATCTCGGAACGAAAGGATCGCGAGGAGAGCCGCATCCTCGAACTCGAGAACGAACTCGAGAAGAAAGAGAAACGCATCGAGACCCTGGAGGACGAACTCGAGTCGGCGCGGGACGTCTCGAACGCGGCCAAGCAGATGGCCGACGCGCTGACCCGAAAGGAGACCCTTCAGACGCAACTGGGCGGGAGTG
Organism: Natronorubrum halobium; assembly: GCF_051351675.1. Lineage (NCBI taxonomy): Archaea > Methanobacteriati > Methanobacteriota > Halobacteria > Halobacteriales > Natrialbaceae > Natronorubrum > Natronorubrum halobium. The sequence goes on along the minus strand of NZ_CP195595.1, from coordinate 1,167,172 downwards.
ACGACGAGGAACTGCGCCGACTCCACGACGAGATCGTCGACCTCGAGACCGAGCGGGACGAACTCGAGGACGAACTCGGCGCCCTCGAGGCGGAACTCGACAAGCGGGACGAGCAGATCGAAACGCTCGAGGGGAAACTCGCGTCGCGAACGGAGACGGTAGAACGACTGCGCGAGGAAAACGAGCGGTTGCGCGGTCGCGTGCAGGTTCTCGAGGCGACGGCAGAAGAAGAGACGGCGGAGGCGCAGACAGTGGAGGCGGAGATGGCGGAGAAGCCGAACGCTGAGTCGACGGGGGAGACGGAGATCCTCCAGGCCGGCGGCGACGACGTCGAGTTCGGGTTCACGTCGGTCGAGTGGCCGAACGAAACCGAGTCCGACTCCGACGAGAGCGAGGAAATCACCACCGCGCCGGAGCCGAAACCCCCGGAAGCGGTCTTCGAAGGCGAGTGGATCGACGACCGCCTCGAGCGCGCGGCCGAGCAGTCACAGTGTACGGTGCCGACGGCGCGGCGGGCGCTCGTCGTATTGACTCAGGACGGTCCCCTCGAGTCGGCCGCCATCGCCGACGCGGTCGGCCGGTCGACCGTCGCGGTACAGGGACTGTGCTCGGAGCTTCTGACCGAAGGCGTACTCGCTCGACCCGCAGAACGAACGTACACGCTGAGCGACGACGTGCGAACGAAGCTGAACGCGATGGCGAGCGCGGAGTAGCGTGGGACGGGAGCGGAGCGTCGAGCGTCACCACTCCAGTCGCTCCCCGACGGCGTCGATCGACGACGGCTCGATGTGCTGGTGGACGGGGAGGACGACGATCTCTCGAGCCAACCGCGTCGTAACGTCGTAGGTCGAGTTCTCGCGGACGGTACTGGGAAGTCGAGGCCAGGTGTGGGCGCCGCCGACGCCGCAGTCCTCGAGGGCCGCGAGTAACGGCTGTGGTGTCGGCGTTCGGACCGGGAACACCTGCGGGCAGATCCCCTCGGGAAGCGACTCGTAGAGAACGTCGACGCCCGATCGGGTCTCGAAGATCCGTTGCCACGCGCGGTAGTTGGTCCGGCGAGCGACTCGAATCGATCTCGGATCTGCATCGTCGACGACGTACGCGGACAGTTTCGACATCGGCCTCTTCCCGCTCTCGTACCGTGCGCGGGGGTCCGAACCCCCGGCCGACTGACCGGCGACGAAGTCGTCGACCGACCGGCGGATCGTGGCGTTTCTGTCGAGCAGGTCGGCGACGAGAGATTTGCAGATGAATCGATAATCGTCGAGCCGAAACTGATCGTGGATGCCGGCCAGTGACGACGGTTCGAACGACTCGGCCACGGCGTCGTCGTTGCAGTAGAGGATCGCCCCGTTCGGAATCGGCAGCAGTTTCCAGAGGCTCGTGACGCCGATATCGCCGCGGGTGCCGAGTAACGTCCCGTTGTCGACGCTGAGTGGCGCGTGGGCGTTGTCGTCGATGTGATAGCAGTCGAACTCGTCGGCGAGCGCCGAGAACTCTCGGAGGCTGGGCTGTGGAAATCCGAAGTAGTTGACGGACATGACCGCCGCCGTCTCGTCGTCGAGTCGCCGTTCGACGTCGACCAGATCCGGCGCGAGCGTCTCCTCGAGCCGGTAGTACCGGGCCTCGAGTCCGAGGTCGTGGAACGGTTCGACGACCGCGTCCGGAAGGTAGGCGGGGAGGAGAACGTTTTCGCCGGGATCGACGAGTCCCGCGAGTCCGTCACGCAGTGCCGTCTTGCTGGAGCCGTAGAAGGTGACGGACGCGGTGTAGCGCTCGAGGAACGATTCGATGCCGGCCGGTCGCGGCTCGGACAGCGACCAGGCGAACAGCGACGGACTCTTACTGATCATACGTTTGTGGAGTTCGATGCGTGTGTACGACCGACGCGGAAAGTCGCATAGAAGCTAGTCGAACGTCGGTTTAGTGATTGGGATGGTACTGCCGAATGAGAGTCCGCAAGCACCGCTTACAGAGAGACGCCGGTACGGACTATGCCCCATTGCCCGAAACGCAGTCCGGGCTTATACGGGACCAACAGTCAAATAACAAAAACGGGGTGGGTGTCATAGTTGCGCATGGAAGGTTCGACCGGCGAAACCGACGTCCGGCTGCTGGTGATTGGTCTCGATGCCGGCTGTCGTTCGGTTCTCGAACCGCTGTTCGAGGCGGGGGACGTTCCCACGCTCGAACGGCTGATCGAGAGCGGGACCAGCGGGCCACTCGAGTCGCAGATTCCGCCGTGGACGGCGAGCGCCTGGCCGTCGATGTACACGGGAAAGAATCCGGGGAAACACGGCGTCTACGACTTTCTGTCCTTCGACGGTTACGACTGGGACGTAGTAAACTCGACGTACGTTCGGGAACGGCCGGTGTGGGAGTTACTGAGCGAGCACGGCGTGTCGAGCGTCGTCGTCAACGTCCCCGTCACGCACCCGCCACGAGCGTTCGACGGAGCTCTGATCCCGGGGATGACGGCACCGGAGGACCCGCCCTGCTACCCCGAGGGAATCCTGGACGACGTGAAACTGGCCTGTGGCGACTATCACGTCTACCCCCAGAGTACCGACGCGCCCGATCAGTCGATAGCGGGGTACGAACGAACGATCGAGCGCCGAGGAGAGGCGTTTCGCTATCTCTGTCGGCGGATCGCACCCGAACTCGGCTTCCTGCAGTTCCAGCAGACGGACACCGTCTTCCACGAGCGACCGGGCGACAAGGAAGCGATCGAAGCCGTCTACCGCGCTGTCGATCGTCAACTCGCCGAGACGCTCGAGGCAACCGATCCGGACAACGTCCTGCTCGTCAGCGATCACGGCATGGGGAAAGTAACGGGCCACGAGTTCCGGGTCAACGAGTTCCTGCGAGAACGGGGGTACCTCGAGGTGCAGAGCGGTGGCGAGGGGATGCCGAACTGGTCGACAGCGTGGGAGAACGACCTTCTCGAGGGCGAAAACGCCAGCGAGCACGACGAAAGCGTCATCGAGCGAGCCATGAGCGTCGCCGCGAGGGTCGGGATTACGACCCAGCGGGTCGCGAACGCGCTCGATAGGGTCGGGCTGAAGGAACCGATCGGGAGCCGGATCCCCAACGACGTGATTCGGGCGGCGAGCGAGCAGGTCGACTTTCCCGAATCGAAGGCCTACGTCCGGTCGAAGAGCGAACTCGGCGTCAGGATCAACCTCGAGGGACGCGAACCGAACGGGCAGGTTCCCGAGTCCGAGTACGAGGCCGTTCGGGAGGACCTGATCGAACGGCTATCGTCCGTCGACACGCCCGACGGCGACCCGATGTTCGACGTCGTCGCGCCGCGCGAAGCGTACTTCGACGGGCCACACCTCGAGCAGGCACCGGACATCCTGACCATCCCCGCCGCGTTCGACAACGCGATCGTCGCCGAGGTCGGCACCGAACAGTTCGGGGAACCGATGGAGTCGTGGAATCACAAGCAGACCGGCATCGTGGCAGCCACGGGAGTGACGTTCGACGAGGGAGCCACACTCGAGGGGGCGACGATCTTCGACGTCGCACCGACGATCTGTGCGCTGTTCGACGTCCCGGTCGACGCCGAGATGGACGGCACGACGCTTCCGATCGTCGACGGCAGCACGGAGGCGGAGTACCCCGCCTACGAGGCCAACCCGATCACTGCGACCGACGACGCGGCCGTCGAAGATCGGCTCTCCGATCTGGGGTACCTCTGACGATGACCGTCGAGGTCACTACACTCGATCCCGAGACGGACGCCGAGGAGTGGAATCGCTACGTCGAGCAATCGAACGGGACGAATCCGTTCTTTCGGGCCGAGGCAGTGCAGTTACAGGCGGAAGACACCGATTCGACGGCACACCTGCTCGCCGGATTCAAGGGACAGGAGACCATCGGACTCTTCCCGATCTTCGAGTACAAGAAGGGGCCGATCACCGGCGCGTTCTCTCCGGCTCCGCACTCGTGGTCGTGTTACCTCGGACCGGCGCTGTTGAACGTCGACAAGCTCAAACAGCGAAAGGCCGATCGGCGGACGAAACGGTTCCTCGAGGGCTGTATCGAGTGGATCGATCGGGAAATTTCGCCGCATTACACCAAGTTCGTCGTCGCCGAGTTCGACGACGTGCGCCCGTTCATCTGGAACGGGTACAACGTCGAGCCGGGGTATACCTACGTCGTCGACCTCGAGGGCTCCGAGGACGACCTGTTGAAACGGTTCAGCAGCGACGCGCGGAGCAACATTCGAAACGCCGACGGTGACGCGTACGTGATCGAGGAAGGGACCGGCGACGACGTCGAGCGCATCGTCGAGCAGGTCGCGAACCGCTACGAGAGTCAGGGACGGACGTTCCGATTGAGCCCCGAGTTCGCACGAGCGGTATACGAACGGCTTCCGGAGGACTCGATCCGACCTTACGTCTTCCGCGTCGACGGCGAGTTCCTCGGGGGGATCCTCGTCGTCGATTCCGAGCGGACCCGCTACCGGTGGCAAGGCGGTGTCAAACCCGACACCGAGGTCGATCTCCCGATCAACGACCTCCTCGACTGGGCCGTCATGCGCGACGGGCTTCGAGACAGCGTCGACACGTACGACCTCGTCGGCGCGGGCGTGCCGAGCATCAACCGCTACAAGGCGAAGTTCAATCCGCGACTCGAGACGCACTACGAGATCACGTCCGGCGCCTTCGGACTCGACCTGCTGGTCGAGCGGTATCAAAAACACCGGTGACCGGCCGCGGGGTCGAGCCCGACCGAATTATTCGGTGATTCGATACTTGGACTGCCGAGCGTCCTCGAGGTAGACGCGACTGGTGACCAGCTGTTCGTTCTCGAGTTTCCCGAGCGCGTACCGGACGGTGCGCGAACAGAGCCGGGACTCGCCGGCGATCTCCTCCTGGGTCATCGACCCCTCGTACTCGAGTACCTTGTAGACGAGTTTCGAACTCGGCGGGAGTTCGGTCAGCGAACCGCTCGCGTCCGCATCGGTCGCGTCGACGTCGTCCGCATCCGCGTCGACCTCGGAGTCGGGTTCGGTCGCGCTCATAGCTGCCCCCGCGTATCGGCGCGTTCGGTTCGTACCGTCCCGAAACCCTTCACACCGGTAGTCGACTGGGTCCGTGATCCTCCGGCGCCCCCTGTACTGGCCGAGACGGGCCGTCGGCTGTGAAACGATGACGCTGAATGCATTCTCGTATGGCTCCAACGCGAGTGGCTCGTATATACGATGACGACAGTTCAGAAATATAGGGAGCGGCTAACACCGTTGTAACCGGTGCTCGAGCGCCGTCTCGGTCGGATGTCCCCAACCACACGACGAGCGAGCGCGGTCAGGGACGAAATACGCGGCTCTACGAGTTGCCCGAGTCAGTACACCCGTCGAAACCGGCCGTCGAACGGAAGTCGACTCCGACTCGGCTGCGGTCTGGGCGGATAGGGGCTGCATAGCGCGACAGGTCGCGACCGAAGCGAGCGACCGTGGCCGATGGAGGCGGTGGCGAAACCGCGACTGGACGTCCCGTAGTGGACGCGAAGGGGACGACCGAACCGAGTGAGACGCCGATCACACAGTTGGCGTGTGATCGGGTGGACGGGGACTGTTGACGGTGACGACAGGAGGGGACTGTTGACGGTGACGACAGGAGCAGACTACGCGTGTGCTGATCGGGGCCGAGGCGCGAGCGACGAGACGAACTACAAGATACCGTTATCGTTGTTCCTCGGGGATGAAATCGGAGGTTTTCATCTCTCGGTACGTCGCACAGTCGGGACAGGCGTGGACGACGTCACGGTTGTCCCCGAAGACGCGAGCGAACTGCCGAGTGACCTGGTTTCCACAGTTGACACAGCGGGGGGCAGTCGTTTGCTGGCCAGACGTCATCGGCGTCCACTTCGTGTCGGTTGGTTCCGTCGACATCAACAACTCGTAACCATAGAACGGTATTTACTATAGACAGCATAATTCCGTGTGGAGGACGGTCACACTGGATCTGGCCGAATTTGGTAACGAGCGAAGACAGTCCAGAGAACAGCAGTGTCACACCCTCGTTCGGCAGAAATTCAATATTTCTGTACAGTAATGGACCGTTTTACCGGGTGTTAGCGGGAGTTGGTCGGGGGTAATCGACGCTCCGAGCCAGCGCCGTCGACGACACACCCAGTCGAACGGGACCGTTCGAGACGGTGATCGCTCGATCCGGCAGTACGAGGTGGGTTACCGGTCGGAATTCGGCCGTGTCGCCCAGAAAAATCGGGCGACGGCGGTAGCAGCCGTATAATTATCCACGAAATCGAGGTAGGAAGGGGACATGCAAGCCGTTGTTCTCACGGCGGGCCAAGGGACGCGGATCAGGCCACTCTCCGCGGCACTACCGAAACCCATGCTCCCCGTCGCCGACAGACCGCTCGCCGCCCACACCGTCGACGCCGCGGTCGACGCCGGAGCGGACGAAATTATCCTCGTCGTCGGCTACGAGGCGGACACCGTCCGCGACTATTTTGGTGCGGAATACCGTGGCGTCCCCGTCAGCTACGCCGTCCAGACCGAACAGGCCGGCACGGCCCACGCCGTCGACACCGCCCGGGAGCATCTCGACGGCCCGTTCGCCGTCTTGAACGGCGACAATCTCTACGATCCCGACGCGATCGGCCGACTCTTCGAGAACGGTCCGGCCGTCTGTGCGATCGAAGTCGACGATCCCCGCAACTACGGCGTTCTCAGCACCGACGACGATACTGTCGTCGATATCATCGAGAAGCCGGCCGACCCGCCGACGAACCTCGCCAACGCCGGTGCCTACGCCTTCCCCGAAGCGGCACAGGAGTGGCTCGAGGTCCCCGAAAGCGACCGCGGGGAACACGAGATCACCGACGTACTCGCCTCGGTCGTCGACCAGTTCGCGGTGACGCCGGTCACGCTCGAGCGCTGGCTGGACGTCGGCCGACCCTGGGAGTTGCTCGAGGCCAACGAGTGGAAATGCTCGGAACTGAACCGGCGGATCGACGGCGACGTGAGCGACGGTGCGACGCTCTCCGGTGACGTGGTCGTCGAGTCGGGCGCGACGGTGAAGTCGGGTGCCGTGATCGAAGGACCGGTACTGATCCGCTCGGGTGCGACCGTCGGTCCGAACGCGCACGTCCGCGGTGCCACCCTGATCGGGGAGGACGTAGAGATCGGCAACGCCGTCGAGGTGAAAAACAGCGTGCTCTCGCGCGGGACGTCGGTCAGTCACCTCTCCTCCGTCGGCGACAGCGTGCTCGGCCGCAACGTCAACGTCGGTGCGGGGACGAACGTCGCGAACCGCCGTCACGACGACGAGACCATCGAGTTCACGGTGAAAGGCGACCGCGTCTCGACGGGCCGACAGACGTTCGGTGTCGTCGCCGGCGACGGCGTTAAAACGGGAATTAATACCAGTCTAACACCGGGACTGAAGCTTACAACCGGGGCGACGACACGATTCGGTGAAACCGTCGATCGAGATCGGTAGCTGGTATCGACAACACGAGACGGACTGTTTTCGCCGTTTTAGACGGGGCAGTGACCGGCGATCGAACCGTCCATCGCAAGTGTGAGCTTTATCAGATTGCGAATTGCTACCACATGTGGAGGGAGTCGAGTAGACGGCGACACGATCGAGACACCCTCCAGGACGGTTCCGACTCGATCGAGTGCGGGTCACGGGTCGGTACCCGGCGACGCCGTGTGGATCCGAGACTATGGGGGTGGTTTCGGCTCCGGCGGCATCGACGACTCGTACTCGTCTCCGCCGACGTCACTGCGTGCCGCGTGTCGAGCGACGCGTTCGGGGCGGTCGAGGCGGCTCGGTCGCCCCGCTCAATGCGGAAATCGAGAACGGTTGCGGAACTGAAGAGAGCGGTTGGGTAACGAAAGAGAGTACGAAGAGTCACAACAGGACCGGTTCTCCGGGACCACACGCGACACGTAAACCGTAGCGACCGTACACCACTGACAGACAAAGACCGGTTCTCGAGCGCTTACTCGACGGTCACGCTCTTCGCAAGGTTACGCGGCTTGTCGATCGGCCGCTCCAGGAGATCGGCCGCGTAGTAGGAGACGAGTTGGAGTTGGACGTTCGCGAGTAGCCCCGCGAGATCGGATTCGGTATCGGGAATCTCGAGGTGAGCGTCGGCGACGTCGACGGCTCGGTGACCCGCCGGACAGACCGCGACGACGGGTGCGCCGCGAGTCTGTGCCTCTTCGGCGTTCTTCAGCGTCTTCTCGTCTTCGACCCCGTTGAAGACGGCGAAGACCGGTGTGTCGGGCGTCACCAGCGCCAACGGGCCGTGTTTGAGCTCTCCGGAGGCGAACCCTTCGGCGTGCTCGTAGGTGATCTCCTTGAACTTCAGGGCGCCCTCGAGTGCGACCGGGAAGCCGAGTCCGCGACCGATGAAGAAGTACGACTGGCTGTTCTCGTACCGTTCGGCGACGGCCTCGGCGTCGGACTGCTCGAGTAACGCCTCGAGCGAGTCGGGCATCGCTTCGAGCTCCGGCAGGAGTGACTCGAGGTTCGCGGGCATCTCGCCGTGCAGGTCCGCGGCGATGCGCTGGCCGAGCAGCGTGAGCATGACGGCCTGCGAGGAGAACGTCTTCGTGGCGGCGACGCCGATCTCCGGTCCGGCCCGGATGAACAGCGCCTCGTCGGCCTCGCGGGACGCCGTCGAGCCGACGACATTCGTGACCGTCACCGTCGACGCGCCCCTGGCCTTGGCGTGTCGGAGGGCGTTCAGCGTGTCCGCCGTCTCGCCGCTCTGGGTGACCGCGACGACCAGCGTGTCGTCGTCGATCGGCGGCGCGGAGACGCTGTACTCGTTGGCGAGCAGCGCCGTCGACTGCACGCCGGCCTGTTTCAACGCCAGCGAGCCGTACAGGGCTGCGTGGTAGGACGTCCCGCAGGCGACGAACTGGACGCTGTCGATATCCGCGAACGTCCCCGGTTCGAAGTTCTCGAGCGCGATCCGTTCGTTTTCGGGGTCGATCCGACCCTCGAGCGCCTGGGCCAGCGCCGTCGGTTGCTCGTAGATCTCCTTGAGCATGAAGTGGTCGTACTCGCCTTTCCCCGCCTGTTCGGGGTCCCACTCGACCGTTTCGGGCTCCCGCGTGACGGGGTTCCCATCGAGATCGGTGTACTCGACGCCGTCGTCGTCGACGATGACGACGTCGCCGTCCTCGAGGTAGACCACGCTGTCGGTGTACTCCAGGAACGCGGGGACGTCGCTGGCGAGGAAGTACTCGCCGTCTTCGATGCCGACGACCAGCGGGGACCCCTGTCGGGCGGCGTAGAGGACGTGCTCGCCCGAGAGCATGGCCGTGACGGCGTAGCTCCCCTCGAGTTTCTCGATCGCTCGGCGGAACGCCGACTCGTTGTCCATCCCCTCGTCGAGATAGAACTGAATGAGATGCGGGATGACCTCGGTGTCGGTGTCGCTGGTGAACGTGTGGCCGTAGTCGGCCAGCTCCGATTTGAGTTCGGCGTAGTTCTCGATGATCCCGTTGTGGACGACCGCGACGTCTTTCGTTTCGTCCGTATGCGGGTGCGCGTTCTCGTCGGTCGGCGGACCGTGCGTACTCCAGCGCGTGTGGCCGATACCGACCTCACCTTCGAGCACCGTGTCACCGATCGAATCTCGCAGTTCGTCGACCTTCCCCGACCGTTTCTGGACGTCGATTCCGGTGCCGTTCTGGACGGCGATACCGGCCGAATCGTAGCCGCGGTATTCGAGATTCTCGAGACCGGTCAACAGCGGCTCGAGAGCGTTTCCATCACCGACTCGCCCGATTATTCCACACATTAGTAACTCACCATCCGAAAGGCTGTCCAGGGAGAGACGGTCCCTCAGACGACGTTGCAGTTTGCACACTTGGCCCCGAACGAACGTGGGCGAGATGTCGAGCGCTCGCCCGTGACAGTCGTGATCGTGTCATCAGTAGTCGTTCGTCCGTGGGGACTGTTCGAAACAGGGAACGGTACACGGACATGATACAGACCTGCCCACCAGCACCCATTACTATAGACGGGCTACTGCCCCCGGTAGCGAGGGGGTAACAGCCGGTCCCGGATAGCCCCCCTCAAATATCAGTTTCCGTTACAATAACCGGTTCCGAGTAATTTTTGAAATATTCGTCCAATTCACGGTATCGGTAGGAAGATAGTTCGTTCAATGGGCCTCCTGAGAACTAGTATGTCAACCAAACAGCCCACAGTAATAGCGTATGAGAGTTCGTCAAAATAGTATCGAGAGCCAAACAAACAGTACGGATCAGGAAACCGCGAGCGGTCCGGTCTCGACAGCGGGCGACTGTCACGCGGGGAGCCGAGAAACGCCGATGAGACGAACAAACGTGAATCGATAGCCGAAGATACTGTGGAAACCGTTCACTGAGACGGTTCTGCGTCCTCGATACGGAAACAAATTGAACACTTATTCGTATCCGTCGTTCCAAATAGGACATTTTATTACCTATCCGGCCATTTTCTCGTGACGATTACGCTGTTCCGAGTCGGAACCACACGAAATCCGCATCGTTTGCCGCAACTGTCGACTGACCCGCCGTCAGCGTCACCTCGGCGCAGACGGATCGATACGCGCGAGTATCAGGCTTCGGTCTATCGATGATCACGCCACACCTCGTAAGCGGTCTCGGTCTCCCGCTCGACCAGCCGGTGCTGGTCTTTGCGATCGCGATGGCGATCTTTCTCGTCGGCCCGCTGCTGGTCAAACGACTCGGCCAACCGGGGATCGTCGGCATCGTCATCTTCGGTGCGATCGTCGGTCCGGGGGCGCTCGAACTCGTCGAGCACTCTGACGCGATCGAACTGCTCGGCGAAGTCGGGCTGATCTACCTGCTGTTTACGGTCGGACTCGAACTCGACATCCAGGGCTTCAGAGAAGCGCCGGAGAACGCGGCCCTGTTCGGACTGACGAGCTTTTTCCTGCCGTTTATCGTCGGCACCGTCGCAACGTATACGATTCTCGGACTCGATCTCTGGGCCGCCCTGTTGCTCTCGTCGGTGTTCGCGTCGCATACCCTGCTCGCGTATCCGGTCGTCAACCGCCTCGGCGTGACGAAAAACCGAGCCGTCACCGCCGTCTTCGGCGGCATTCTCTTTACCGACACGATCGCGTTGATCGTGCTCGCGGTCGTCACGGGCGCCGTCGAGGGCGAACTCACCGTCTGGCTGTTCGTCCGGGTCTTCGGCGCGCTCGTCGTGCTCTTCGGCGCGGGCTGGTTCGTCGTCCCGCCGATCTCTCGCTGGTTCTTCCAGAGTTTCAGCGAGGAGAGCTACTTCGAGTTCCTCTTCGTGATGGTCGCCATCTTCGCCGCCGCCAGTCTCGCCGAGATCCTCGAACTGGCCCCCATCCTCGGCGCGTTCATCGCCGGAATCGCGCTCAATCAGCAGATCCCGGAGGGTGGAACGCTGATGAACCGCGTCGAGTTCGTCGGGAACGCCTTCTTCATCCCCTTCTTCCTGTTGCACGTCGGCATGCTCGTCGACCCGAGCGTCATTCTCGACGGGCCGGAAACGCTGCAGATCACCGCACTCATCGTCGTCGTGATGGTGGTCACGAAAGGCGGCGCAGCCTGGCTCGTCGCCCAGGTCCAAGGATATACGGCCAACGAACGAGACGTCATCTTCGGCCTCTCGGTGGGACAGGCCGCCGCCGCGTTGGCGATCACGCTCATCGGGTTCGACGCCGGCCTGTTCGGCTCCGAGGTCCTCAACGCCGTCGTCCTAATGTTGCTCATTACCGCCCTGATCAGTCCGTGGCTGACCGAACGGGCCGCGACGAGCCTCGCCCTCGAGCGCGAGGCCGGCGAGGCCGGCGACAGCGCGAAGGATCCCAACATCCTGCTCCCGCTGTCTCGCAACGCCGAACTCCAGCAACGGTTGCTCGAACTCGCGTTCGTGATCAAGGGCGAACGCGGCTCCGAACCGGTCCACGTGATGACGGTCGTCCAGCCGAACGGCGGCCGATCGACGGAAGACCAGGTCGCGGAAGTCAACGACGAACTCGAGGAACTCGCGGCGGCGGGGAGCGCCGCGGAGATCCCCATCGAAACCGAGACCCGCGTCAACCACAACGTCGCGTCCGGAATCGTCCAGGGGTCGGTCGAGGTCGAGGCGAACCAGATCATCATGGGCTGGGACGCCGCCTCGACGTTCCGCCACCGGATCTTCGGGAGCATCATCGATCAGGTACTCAAGCGGACCACCCTTCCCGTCTTGATCTCCCGACTGGGTCACCCGATCAACACGACCAAACGGATCTTCGTCGTCGTGCCGATCGGCGCCGACCACCACGAGGGGTTCTACGAGGCCGTCCACATCGTCAAACGGATCGCCGCGAGTCTGGGGGCGGAGCTGAACGTCGTCGTGGTAGAGGGTTCGGCCCACCAGTTCGAACAGCTGTTCGAACTCGTCGAAGAGGACGTCTCGGCCGAGTTCACCGAACTCGACGACTGGGGACGGCTCCTCCCGACGCTCGAGGCCGAATCCGATGACGACGACCTCATCATCACCATCTCGCCGCGCCGCGGCGACGTCGGCTGGCACAACGAACTCGACGACCTGCCGTCCCGACTGATCGAGATGCCGCCGGCGTCGTTCATCACGATCCATCCGCGCCAGGGCGAACCCGAGTACGATCGACAGTACCTGCGGCTGAAGTGACGGAACCGACTCGAGCGGCGAATCGATCGGATCATCTTCGAATCTGACCGGTTTCCATCGATACTCGGGCCCGATCCGGACTCGAGCACACCACGGTTCCGGTCCAGACCGCATGCGGGGACGGCCTCGGGGGCCGTCCGGAAACGACGTTCCCTCGAGCCGAGTCGAATATATCAGCATCGAAGAATGCGCGCAGATGAGTGCCCGGCGAACCGGCACACCTTTGGCGGTCACTGCAAAAGCTAGGGTATGGGTTTTGGTAGCTACGACGAATCCGAACAACAGCAGCAGACGGCCGACGACGAGGACGACGTAGAGGCCGTCAACGTTCACGAGAACGATCACGACGGGAAAATGTCATTCGAGTCCGACGCCTCGACCGACGAACTCGTCTCCCAGCTCGACGCGATGAAAGACGATCCGGACGAGGAAGACGAGTAACCGACCGGCACCGGACGTAGCCGTCCGTGACCGAGGGTGACGACGCTCGCTACCCGGCTGGAGCGGCTCGTGACGCCGTATTTCGTTCTTTTACTTCGTGAGGATCACGGCCCCGTAGAGCATACCGTACCGACCAGTCGACATCGAGAGATCCCGACGAGAGACCCACAGTGAAGCGGGATAGTTCGCACTCACTCCCCTCGAACCGCATGTCGTAGTGGCGACGGTCCGCTTGCTAGATTCGAACGGACAGGTCGTTGTCGGCGTTGTCTTCCGGAGTACAGGTGATTTCGGAGGGTTCCTCGAACGTCTCGTCGGCGAGTTCGATCCGAACGTCGATCAGATCACCGGTGGTGACTCGAGTGATGTCCGCGAGGAAAATCAGGGACGAACCGAATGTCAGAACAGTACTGGGAGACGCTTCGTCTGGACTCCAACCTCGTACGACACATCGAATCGCGACTGACGGCAACGTGGTGCCGACGAACCGACTGCAGAATATTCGAATCGATAGCAGGACAGTCAGCACAGCTTCGACGCACAGAGTTCGCCGATCGCTCGGCGGAGCCGCTGGGAGACCGCCGACTTCGAGACGCCCAGTCGGTCGGCCAGTTCGTCCTGGGAGATGCCGCGGGGGACGTCGAAGTAGCCCTCGTCGTAGGCGACCGCGAGCAGTTCCTGCTGTTTCTCCGTGAGGGCGACCACGCCGTCGTCCTCGTCGTCCGACACGCGCAGGTGATCGACCGTCACCGAGATGTCGCGCTCGCGGCAGTAGTCGTTGAACGCGACGAGGTTGTCCCGACCGGGGAACTGGAGCTGGACGAGCCAGCCGTCGCGCGAACTCGAGAGTTCCAGCAGTCGACCGTCGGATTCCGCCGTCTGGGCGATGAAGGGAATCGCTCGGTCGGTGAGTTCGACCCGATAGACGCGCCGGTCGGGGTAGCGGTCGGCGAGAATCGGCTCGCTGATCGTCGGGTCCATCTCGAGGGCGGTCTCGAAGCTGTCGAAGGAGTCGCCGAACACGCTGCAGAAGACGAGCGTTCGGCCCGTCCCGACGGTCGTCCAGTACTCCGGTTCGACGGTGACGTCGGGCGCGCGACGCAGCGTCGGCCGCAGGAACAGCGACGAGTGATCGAGGCGGAGCTGGGTGACGATTCCGCCGTCGGCCTGCGATCGGACGCCGGCTCCCTCGTGTTCGAACTCCGTACTCTCGATGCTCACAGGTGGATCCCCCATCCGGGCAGATGGCGGCTGTAATTCCTCGTTACCACGAACTCACTCATTGTCAGTCAAATTCGACCGCGAGTACATGGTGGTAGACGCTATACAGGAAATCGAACCGCCTCGAACCCGCTATATGTATTCACCCGTCGTTCGTCCAGCCTATTTTTCCGGAAAAGAAATACCGTCTTACAGCGCATTGCATCGGCGGTTCAGCGCGGTAAGGAGACACTACTCGGTTCGATCGGCCGAGTGTACGGGCCGCGGCGTCGGCTCGAACAGTCGAATTCGGGAGTCACACCGTCGAACTCGGGAGTCGAACCGACGACACGACCAGACGAGGTCACTGATCGCCGTCGTCGCCGCGCTCGTCGAACAGCAACGCGAACAGTTTGTCTTGGGCGAGCCGCAGGTGGCGGCTGAACGTCGGCTGCGAGACGCCCAGCGAGTCGGCCACCGCCTCGCCGGTGCTCTCGCGCGGCCACTCGAAGAAGCCGCTGTAGTACGCCGTCTCGAGGGTCCGAAGCTGGCGCTCCGAGAGCCGACTGCGCAGTTCGGCGTCGAACGGACGGGCGGATCTGGCGGAGCGGTCCCGCTCGCGTCGGGCGACCAGTTCCGCCCCGGCGTACCTCCGCTCGACCATCCCGACGAACGAGCGGACGTCGACGGTGCTGGGGAGTTCGACGACGAACCGCGTCCGATCGTCGGCCGGCGTGACCGAGCGCAGCGTCCCGCCGTGGTTCGCGAACGGTTCCGCGACGGACGACGCCGCGAGGACGAACTCGAGCAGCGAGTCGTCGGCCCGATCGCCGACGAGCCGTCCCGATTCGACCCCGGAGACGGCGTCGACGGCGGCCCGAATCGACGCGTCGTCGACCGCCGACGCGGTACAGTACACGGTCGATCCACCGGATGAACGGGGGATTACCGCCTGCACGTCGAGACGCCGATCCAGCCGACGCGCGAGCGCCGACAGCGGCTCGCCGTCGCCCCGGAGGACCAACTCGAGTTCGGTTAGCCGCTCGGCCAGCAGCGCGCGTTTCCGTTCGACGGCGGCGATCGCGTAACTGGCGACGGCCGCGAGGTGGGTACAGATCTCCCGGGTGACGTCGTCGAACGCGGACGGCTGATCGGCGAACACCGTGAGCGTTCCGTAACAGAACTCCTCGGTCACGAGCGGGATGGCCAGAACGGACCGGAAACCGCGTTCCGTCGCCCGTTCTCGCCACTCTCGATCCTGCTGCGTGATGGTACCGGTACCGATGTCGGCGACGGCCGCCGATTCGAGCGTCGTCGCAGCTATCGCCGTCGGATGGTCGGGGTCCTCGCTCGTCATCGGCACCGAAACCGACTCGAGGTACGCGCCGTTTCGGCCGGCCCACGAATCCGGCGTGATCCGCTCGGAACCGGTATCGACGTGGCCGATCCAGGCCAGTTCGATCGTTCCCGGCGTCTCCGCGAACGGAAGCGAAACGAGGGCGTCACAGAGTGATTGCTCGATCTCATCGCGGGTGTCGCCGGCGAGTACCGTGCGTTCGATCTCGCGCAGGCAGCGACACCGATTCACCACGGCCTCGAGCCGGTCGAGTTCGGCCAGCGACGACCGGATCGTCGAACCGTGATCGAGCGACTCGAGCGTGGTCGCAGCCGCCCGCGCGACGACCGCGAGCGGCGTCCGACTGCCGCCCTCGAACGCCATCGGATCGGTGCTGGTCGCGAGCACGACGCCGTGATCGGCGATCGGAACCGCGAGAATTCGCTCGGCGCGGATCCCCGTCTGCGCGAAGAGCGGTTCGAGTTCCGATCGGTCGAAGACGGTCGTCACGTCTCCACCGCTCGCGACCGTATCGGCCTCGAGACCGTCCAGCAGATCGCGCAGGTCGGCCTGATCGCGATCGATCGACAGGAGTTCGACCGGCGAACTCGCGGCCGCCGTGGCGACCGCCGCCGGTCTGAGGAGATCGTCCTCGACGAGATACCAGCCCGCGAGGTCGGCGTCGGTACACTCGAGGACCGCGTCGACGGCCGCCTGACGAACGGCGGGGCGGCTCTCGGCGTCGCGCATCGTCTCGATCGACCGGTCGATGGTCGACAGCGCACCGGCGGCGGATCGCTCTCTGTCACGGACGACACAGAGCGTTCGATCGTCACCTGGCAGCGGCGTGACGAACACGTCGACGGCGAGCGCATCGTCACCCGACACGAGCCTCCCGGTCGCGGGCTCCATCCAGCGGACGACCGACGAGCGCGCGCGGTCCGCAATCGCCCTCGCGAGGTCGTCGTCGAAGACGTCGTCCAGTTCCCGGCCGACGAGCGTCGCCGCGTCGGTGGACTCGAGCAGGGCCGCGTTGGCGAACCGAATCGCCGAACCCTCGAGAACGGCGATCCCGTCGTCGAGCGCGTCGACGACGGACTCGAGCAGGTCGAATCGATCCCGATCGATGGCGACGGCTTCGGAGTCGGGTGCCTCGCGTGCGTGCACCGTGACACCGTCCTCACCGGGGTAGACGGAGACCGCGAGCCGCGTCTCGAGCGACGGGTACGCGGCCTCGAACTCGACGACCGCGTCCGACGCAGCGGCTTCGAGGAAGCGCTCGTAGAACACGCTACGAACGGCGTCGTCGAGGAGATCCCAGACGACGGTGCCGGGCGATGCGGAGCGGTCCGCGTCGAACAGCCGTTCGGCGGCCGCATTCGCGTACCGAAGCTCCCACTGCGGCCCGAGCGCGAACAGCGGCTCCTCGAGGCGCTCGAGCGCCGGCCGAACGCCGGCCTCAACTCCATTAGGCGCCGTCTCCGAGAGCGTGAGCACGACGCCGCCGACCAGCGGATCCGCGAGGCGGTTGCTGCACGTCAGCTCGTAGGCGCGCCAGGTGCCGTCGGCGTGGCCGAGCCGAACGGCGACGCGGTCGGTCGTTCCGAACGGGGCCGCCGACACGCCGTCGAACACCTCGGTGAGCGTCTCGCGGTCGTCCGGATGGACGAGCTGAGTGAGCGGCGTCCGCTCGAGTTCGTCCGGCGTGTAGCCCAGACGCGGCTCGACGGCCGCACTGGCGTACTCGATCGTCGCCGACTCGTCGATCACCCAGACGAGCGCGTCCGAACGCTCGAGGATGGATCGGTCGCGGCGGGCGGACGCGGTCTCGAGCCGGTAGCGCTCGGCCGCGTTCCTGACTCGAGCGGCGACGAGCGACCCGGGATCCCCGGCGTCGACGACGTCGGTCGCACCCGCCTCGAGTGCCGTCTCGACGGTGCCGTCGTCGGCCGACGGCTCCTCGATCACGGCGACGACCGGTAACTCGTCGTTCCTGTCACGGATTCGCTCGATCGACGAGTCGGTCGAACCGCTCTCGAGCGGGCAGACGACGCAGTGAATGTCGAGGTGCGCGAGTCGGTCGAGCCCGCTCGAGACCGAACGCTCCCTGACGAGCGAGATCGAATCGAACTGCGAGGAGAGTGCATCCATCGCGGCGTCGATCGGCCGCGAGTCGCCGACCACGAGCACCCGGAGGACGTCGCCGACGACGGTTGCGGTGCCGTCGCTCACCGGCAGACCACCTCCGTTCGGGTCCGAGTCAGGCGGCCGTAGCGGGAGACGGGCGGCGAACGACAGTGCAGTCGATCCGTCGAGGATCGACCGCGGAACGTCGCGAACCGACGGAACACGATAGAACGTGACACACTTCCTCAACGGTTAATTATCGATCGCGTATCCGCGAGTAGTAGCCGATTAGGACGGCCCTGCGGTCCGGACGACACCGTCGAGACGAGCGCAGGTCACTCCGTCCGATCTCGGACGGTAACGACCGGAACCGGCGCGTTTCGGACGACCTCCTCGGCGACGCTGCCGACGACCAGGTGATCGAGCCCGGTCCGGCCCTCGGTTCCGATGACGATCATATCGATCGCGTTCACCTCGGCGACGTCGACGATCTCCTCCTGGGGAACGCCGTGGCGGACGGTCGTCGTCACCTCGAGGTCGCGCTGGACCGCGGACCGTTCGGCCTCCTCGAGGGCCTCTACGGCTTCTCCTTCCGGATCCGAGCGCATCTCGTCCTTTTTCTCCGTACTGTGCGGACCGTCCTCGGACACCGAAACGATGTGAAGCGTGGCTCCGAGCCGGTCGGCGAGTTCGATCGCGTGCTCCGTCGCCTGCCGAGCACCGTCGGTGCCGTCCGTCGCGAGCAACAGATCCTGATACATGACCTGAACGTTCAACGGACGGGCGGATACATACCGCACTTGCCGTTGCCGGGAGCCTATCCAGCGTCCGAATCGGTCACTCGAGCGGCCCGGGTGGATCGATGTAGACGGTGTCTCGGTGGATGGTCGCTCGAGGCGGACGAGACGCGATCTGAACGAATACGTTGTAGCGGGGATCGTCGAGACAGTCGCGCCTAGAGAGCGGTGATTCCGTTGAGATTCGTATGTAGACGGTTCCAACGAACGGACCGGAGGCTACAGGGACGTACTGAACGGTCGAGTCCGTCCATTCGCCTGGAAATACAACCTCGTACACGTCCCCGTCACGCTGTAGATGCGTTGGAATCGGTCACTCGGTCCCGTTCTCTTCGATCGCAATACGATCGTCCGTAATATCGTCGAACGATTTATCCGACGAAATGATCGGGTCTTCGTCCGCGTAGGCGGCGTGATACGCATCGAACGCGGTGAGTCCATCCTGTTCCATGTAGTCCGCTGCCTGGAACAGAACGTCTTCGTCTTCGGGGGCCGCTGCGAGCTCGAGTGCGTAGGTGATCGCCTCCATCCGATCGAACTCGAACCGATTCGAAATCACGAGAAGTTCGAGCAGCGTCGCCCGCGAGGTATAGATTTGCCCCTCGTTCTCGAGAGCGATCTCGGCTGCGCTACGCTGGAGCCAATCGTCGTCTTTGACCAGTGCGATAAAGAAGTCCGTATCGGCATAGATCATCACTATCTTACTCAGTTACGTCGTCTATAGCGTCTTCTCGAGCGGCCTCGCGCGACTCTCGCTTGATTTCCTCGATTGGTTTGTCGTCGAACGCGTCACCGACGGCATCACGGAGCCCCTCGATAGGGTCATCTTTGAGCGGGATCAGCTCGACCCGGTCTTCGAGTTCGACGACACGGTATCGATCACCGTGTTTCTCTCGGATCTCGCGGGGAATGACGATTCGCCCTCTATCGTCGGCCTCCGCTGTTTTGCTCATTGTAGTCACTATTATTGCGGGAACAATCAAAAAGATTCCCACAGGACTCGTTAGTCTCCCCTGTCCTGTCGTCGAACGATTTCGAAAGACGCGATGCGTCTTTCGTGACTGCGAAGAGGCGTTCCACGAAGTCGGCGAAACCAATGGGACCGCTCGATCACGAGACAGTTCTGTCGTCCCGAACGACGCTCGCTCGTTTCCGCGCGGGGTGTGAAGCCAGTGTTAGAACTGCGGCTGTTCGCGCCCCTTCGCCTGTAACGACCCCCGCATCGACGAACTGAGTCCGTCGACGGCGCCGCGAGATTCGGCGACCTCGACCAGGAGATCGGACAGGTTCACCAGGTCCGCGACGTACTCCTCGCGTCGCCGTTGCCAACGTTCCGCGGCGCCGTCGTCCGCGACGACCTCGAGCGAGCGGGCGCGAACCGTGTCGTACTCGTCGAACTGTTCGGCGAGGCCGGCGCGCTCGAGTTCCTGGAACTCGCCGTACTCGTGGTCGTCGGTCCCGCGGTACCGGAAAGCGGGCGTCCCCAGCAGCGCCGCCTCGGTGGCCATCGTTCCCGTATCCGCCACCAGCAGCGACGCCTCGGCCATCGCGTCGTGGATCAGTGCGGGGTGGAGGTCGTACGATCGGGCGGGGAGGTCGTGGACGTCCGTGTCGTCGCCCTCGTCGGAGACGAAGACGGTCGCGTGCTCGCTCAGTCGTTCGATCAGGTCGCGGCGCTGCTCCGGTCTGAACCCCTCGAGGTCGGCGTCGTGGAGCGCGTCGAGCGCGTTGAACCGGACGAGCACGTACGGTTCGTCCGGGTCGACGCAGAGATACTCCCGGACGCCCGCGTCCCGCTCGAAGACGTCGGGATGGAGGTACGCACACTCTTTGAATCCCTCGAAGGTGTAGTGGGCGTCGCCGAGGTCGCGGCGGGTGACCGCCGGCGAGAGGATACAGTCGGCAAAGGGTCGCGAGACGGCGTAGTTGAAATCACCCGGCTCGTCGTCGAGGACGAGGACGACCGGCGTGCGCGTGAGCGTCCCTGCGTAGGCCGCGTACGGCCCGCGGCCGAAAACCACGTCCGGATCGAACCGACGGGCCTCGCGACCGATCATCACCATCTGGCCCCCGAGTTCGCGGGCGAACCGGAGCTTCGAGTAGCGATCGGTCCCGTGCCCGCCGTAGACCCGATACGGCATATCGAAGAACTCGAGTAGGTCCGTGGTACAGGCGTACTCCCTGGTCAGGACGCGCACGTCGTGTCCTGCGTCCTCGAGACGGTCGACGGTGTGTCGATACAGGTGGACGTGTGCAGGCGTATTGGCAAAGACGAGGATCCGCATCGGGAGACTGTATTCGACTCTGACCCATTGTAATCGTACAGCTACCCGATACGATCGATCGAGCGGAGCGGTCGCGTCCGTCGAGTGCGATCGCACCGACAGAGAAACGGCCGTGAACCGTCCACCAGCGACCGTCTACGACCGATATCTGACGACGCAGCTCGAGTCAGTCACCGAATACCGATTCCGGAGCGGACGAGTACGAGTATCTCCGGGATTAGTCGACGAAGCCACGACGGCTCCACAGCGGCCACAGAACGGATGTGCAGCGGACACAGCATTCGCTCTCGTCGGAACTACCGGTCGATGGCGGATCGATCGAACGTATAAGAGTACGTGAAGAAAACTCGGAGTTGGGCGTCCGGCAACGCCGTTCTCAGGAACTGAAACGGAGATAGTCGGTGATTGCGTCTCGCCGTACGCTCGCTGTTCGCTCTATAACAAAACACCGGCCGCTGGTAGCCCACAGTCAGTCGGCAATGCACGTCCTCACCCTCACGAACAGCGCCGACGCACCGTTCATGAACAAGCAGATGGCCGAACTCGAGCGCCGCGGCGTCTCCTTTACAACGCTGTCGGTGTCGGGTGACGTGGACGCGACGACCGCACGCGGACCGGGAGACTACCTCCGGACCCTCCCGAAGGTCATCAGCGAGTCGAGCAACGGCTACGACCTGATCCACGCCCACTACGGGCTGATGGGGCCGATGGCGCTCGCCCAGTTCGGAACGCCGGTCGTGCTGTCGCTGTGGGGGTCGGACGTGCACGGACCCGTCAAACCAATCAGCAGCCTCTGTGCGCCGCTGTGCGAGGAAGTCGTCGTCATGTCCGAGGAGATGCGCGACGAACTCGGCCGGGACGCTCGAGTGATCCCCGACGGGGTCGACCTCGAGCAGTTCCAGCCGGAACCACAGGAACGTGCGCGCGAGCGCATCGGGTGGGACGACGCCGGCGACGCCTACCAGGTGCTGTTCCCGTACCCGCCCGAACGGGAGGTCAAGAACTACCCGCGAGCGCGTCGGATCGTCAATGCGGCCGACAACTTGCTCGACCGGCCGGTCGAACTCCGGAGCGTCTACGGCGTCGATCACGACACCGTCCCGGACTACATGAACGCCGCGGACGCCCTCCTGTTGACCTCCCACAGCGAGGGGTCGCCCAACTCGGTCAAGGAGGCGATGGCCTGCAACCTGCCCGTCGTCGCCGTCGACGTCGGCGACGTCCGTGAGCGACTGGCCAGCGTCGAACCCTCCTGGGTCGCGAACAACGACGAGGAGCTGATCACGGGGCTGATGGACGTCCTCGAGCGCGGCGAGCGCTCGAACGGCCGCGAAGCCGCAAAAGAGGTGAGCATCAAGCGAACGACGGAGCAGATACTCGAGGTTTACGAACGAGTCGCCGGCAAACCGGCGCAACGGGTACGGGATGCGCCACAGATCGAGTGATCGCTCGAGAGTGACGGACACCGCGCGTATAGCAAAGTATAGTTTCCGTCCCAAAAGCTATTTTTCCACAGCGTGTAGGGGGTTCGTATGGACCGGAGCGACCCGCAGGAGTCCGATATCGACCCGTTTCCGGGGACGGACGCCCAGGGTGACGTAAACGACGCCGCCGAACGGGAGTGGAAAGCCGCGACGACGGCGTTCGAACGCGTCGACGCGGTGCTCGGGCGGACGACCGAGTGGCAGAGTGCGAGCGAGATTGCGGACCGAGCCCGCGTCTCGGAGCCGACCGCTCGGAAACACCTCGTCGCCCTAGCCGAGTCCGGACACGCGTCGACGAACGAGACCGGGAACGCCACGCAGTTCCGACGCAATCCCGATCGGCGACGGATCGAGCGCGTCCAGCAACTCGCCGACGAGCACTCGCGCGCGGAACTGGAACAGGCGATCCGGGAGATGAAAACGCGGGTTCGGGAGTTCGAAGACGAGTACGGAGCGACGAGTCCAGAAGAGCTCGTCAACGGTCTGGAGCCGGACGACGAGGCGGGATGGGACGACCGCTCGCGGTGGAAGACGACGCGCCGAAACCTCGCGTTCGCGAAGACGGCGCTTTCGTTCAAGGAGACGCGACTCGTCGACGCGATGAGTACTGGTGAAGACCGCACCGTCGAAAAGAATGCCTGAGGAGCGTGGTCCGATCGACTGGGGTGCGTTGCAAACCGTCGAACGCGTCTTCCGCGATCGGCTGGACGGGCTGGTGACGACCACGGAGTACGTGCCGAACGCTATCGACCCCGTCGAGTTGCGCCTCTCGATCGGCACCGGATTTGAAGCGGGCAGCAGTCGGTTCGACGTCCAGTGGTGGACCAACCACGGCTACAAGTACCACTACAGCGAGCGCGACCTCGAGTTCCGATTCGGCTGGGAGATCCGTCCGAAGTCGCGATATCCGGAGAAACACTTCCACCCGCCCGAGGACCCGTCCGTCCATCGCGAGTCCTGCATCACGCACGAGGAGCCCGAACTGGTCACACTCGCAGTACTCACGTGCTGGTGGAACGCCCTCGAGGCCGACGATCCGTCGATCCTGAACGCGACCGAGAATCCGCCGTGAGAAAGCGGTTCAGAACGACGTTCGACGCTACTGCACGGTCTCCCGATACCACGCCATCGTCTCCGGCAGATGGGCCTCGATCGGCTGGTACTCGTAGCCGAGTTCGCGCTCCGCCTTTCTCGAGGTATAGAACATCCGCTGGGTGGCGAGTTTGGCCATCTGTCGGTCGAAGGGGAACACGCGGACGTCGGCGACGGCGCTGGCGGCTTCGGCGACCGGGCCGGCGGCGTGGATCGCCATCGCCGGGACCTGAATTCGGGCGGGCGAGCCGTCGACGGCGTGGGCGATCCGGGAGACCGCCTGATTGTAGGTGAGGTTCTCGCCGCCGAGGATGTAGTGTTCGCCGTTGGTACCCCGTTCGTCGGCCAGGAGCAGGCCGTCGACGACGTCGGAGACGCCGACGATGCTCAGTCCGCCCGGCAGGTAGGCCGGCATCGTCGGCTCGAGTCCCATCGCCAGCAACTGCGCGGTGAACTCCTCGTCGCCGGGGCCGAAGATCGAGGTCGGGTGGACGGTGACGGCGTCGCCGCCGGCGCGCGCGTACTCGTCGACCAGCCGCTCGGCCTCCGCCTTCGAGGCCTGGTACGCGCCGATCGGCTCGGCCACGTCCGTCTCGTCGGCGAACTCCTCGTCACCCGACGGCCGGCGCGTCCCGGACGTGCTGGTGAAGACGAGTCGGCCCACGTCGCCGTCGCGGCAGGCCTCGAGGACGCGCTCGGTCCCGTCGGCGTTGACCCGGTGGACGGTCTCGGGGCCGGCGCTCCAGAGCCCGATTCCGGCGAGATGGAAGACGGTGTCCGCGCCGTCGACCAGTTCGCCCAGCGTCTCGTCGTCGAAGAGATCACCGACGTACCAGTCGATCCCCTCGAGATCCGGCCGATCCGACGTGGGGCGGCTAAGCCCGCGAACCTCCCAGCCTTCCTCGAGCAGTCGCTCACAGAGGAACGAGCCGAGAAAGCCCGTCGCACCGGTGACGGCTGCGGTCTTCGCTCCGGTCATCGTCCACTCTCGAGTTGCGGCGGCACGGCGTCACCGGCGACCGCCGCGTAGAGTCGGTAGGCCGTCGTCACGGCGGGATGGGTGTCGTCCCGCGGCGGCAACTCGCCGCCGGAGAGCCTACGTCTGAGCGACGTGAGATCGACGTCGGGACCGGATCCGCCGACGTTTTCGGCGGTGATCGACGGATCCTCCGCCCCGAAGACCGACCTGAGCACGGGGTCCTCCTCGATCGATCGCTCGAGCAGCGACGAGCCGATCGCGTCGATCTGAGGCGTCGGGCCGGCGAACAGGGCGTCCGCCGCGACCGGGTCGCCGCCGAAAGCGGTCGTCGCGTCCAGCACCGAGAGGGCGGGCTCGACGGCCCGCGCCGCTGCGACGGCGGTCGAGGCCGCATCGGCCGCGCTCGACGCGAGTCGGCCGAGCGTTCGCATCCCGCCGGCGACCGGCCCCGATTCGGTCGGGCGCAGCGTCGGCACGACCACGACGGTGCTCTCGAGGAGCCGTTCCGGAACCGATACCGACAGCCGATCGTCGTCGACGGTGACGACGGTGTTGCGCCGCGATTCGTCCGCCAGATCGACGATCTCGGCGCCGAAGCGCTCGGCGATGTCGGGGTAGCTCAGATACTCGGCGGTCCGGTCGAACGCGATGCGGTCGTCGCTCGCCCCGGCGACGGCGACGTCGGCCTCGGTCCAGCCCTCGAGGTGGTCGGCGATCGAGCCGACGACGGCGGGGTCGGTGACCATCCCCGTCGACGGGTGGAACGGGTAGTGCGCGTCGGGAACGACCGTGATCCGATCCGTCGCGGTGAGCGAACTGACGTAGGGCTCGAGGACGGACCGAACCGGCGACTCGAGCGTCGCGAGTCGCGCGTCGGCGTCGGTTCTCCAGCCGCCGCGTCGGTCGGTGGCGTCGACGCCGGTGACGTGAACGCTCACGTCATCACCTCCGGCGGCTCGAGCTCGGCACCGTCGCTCTCGGCCGCGAGTTCGTACGCGGTTTCGGCCAACTCGAGCGTTCGCAGGCCGAGTTCGCCGCCGACCGGCGGCGCTTCGTCCTCGCGGATCGCGTCACAGAAGTCTTCCAGCGCGTCGTAGTGGGCCTGCAGGTAGAACGTCGGGCCGAAGACGTCCGGTTCGCCGCCGGTGAATCGGCTCGCGACGTTCGACAGCGCGGATTTGGCCGCGCCCGCGTAGAAGTTCCCGGGCATGTGATCCTCGTTACTGATCGTTCCCGTGACGCCCTCGAGTCGCAGTCGGGTGTTGACTTCCGGCAGCTGTTCCCACTGGTAGGTCCCGCAGTGGAGGTTGATCGTCGTTTCCGTCTCCGGCGCGCGAAGTAACACCGTTGCCGCGTCCTCGGCCGGAATGTTGAGCGTTTTGCCCATCGTCGCGTCCTGTACCTCGAGGTCGCCGAACAGCCACTCGAGGAGGTCGAAACAGTGGACGCCGAGTTCGATGAGCGAGCCGCCGCCGGCGGCGTCGGGATCCATCGGCCAGGCCGGCGGGGCCTCGTCTGCGGGCGGCTTTCCGAGCGGGTGATCGTTGAGCCGCGTGATCGAGGCGTAGGGAACGTGCCCGACGCTGCCCTCGTCGTACGCCTCCTTGACGCCCGCCATATCCGGCTGGTATCGAAGCGTGTGGTCGACGCCGAGCGCGATGTTCGCCTCGCGAGCGGTCTCGAGCATCGCCTCGGCCTCCTCGGCCGTTCGGGCGAGGGGTTTCTCGACGAAGACGTCGACGCCGGCCTCGGCGGCGCACTCGACCGCGTCGGCGTGGAGGAACGGCGGTAACGCGACCACCGCCGCGTCGAGGTCCTCGTGTTCGAGCAACGTCGTGTAGTCGTCGTACGTTCGGGCTACGCCGGCGCTCTCGGCCCGATCGCGGTTCGCCGGCACTGCGTCGGCGGCCGCGACGACGTCGACGTCGGGCATCGCGAGCGCCGATTTCAGGTGTACCATGCCGATGTTTCCGACGCCGAGCACGCCGAGTTCCAGCGCGCTCGAGTCGGACCACCGGTCGAGAAAGGGTGGAGCCATTCGGTCGAAAACGGACCAGCAGCGGGCTTTGTTATCGTCGCCATACCCACGAGAAGCGAACGGTAGCACGTGCATTCGATCCGCCGGTAGGCGCTCGATTTGCAGCGGTAGCGGTTAGTTCGGGCAAGAACAACGGTCGCCGGGGGCGAGTTAGCGGTCAGTTACTGCTCGCCGGTATCTGACCATCGACCTGATTCGTAACGCCGGCTCCCCGAGATCCCTGGAGCCGTCGAGCGACGTCGGACATCGTTTCGACCGCGAGATCCGTCGACGAGCGTTTCCGCTCGAGGTACGAGAGGATCGAGCGCATCCGACGGTCGTCCCGTTCGCTCGTCAGGTTGTTCGGGTGGAGCCACATGTGAAAGACGCCGTCGGAGTCGACCGCGTCGTCGATGCCGCGGCGAGCCAGTTCGAGCATGGGGTCGGTCCAGACCGACTCGGCGACGGTCCGCGCCGGCCCCTCGAATCCGAAGAGGAACATCGAGGCCGGAACGTTGACCAGCCCGTACTCGTCGATTTCGGGCTCGACGAGCATCGAGTGATCTCGGAGCGTCGAATCGAAGACCCCGCGAACCCCGTCTCTGGTGGGGGACTTGCCGCGATAGGCGGAGATCCCGTAGTCTGCGAGAACGTCTCGGTGGTCCACGTCGTTGCGCGGATAGACGAACGAGTCGATCGACTGGTCCCACTCGGCGGCGATCTCGGTCGCGCGCGCGAGTTCGGCGTCGGCCAGTTCGCGATCCGTCTCCGCCCCGCCGAAGAGAACGTGGGAGAAGGTGTGACTGGCGAACTCGTGGTCGGCGTCGGCCTCGAGGAGATCGGTGACGAGGTCGGGGCCGAACCGCAGGTCCTCGCGGTCGCGCCACGAGCCGCGTTCGCGTTCGAACCAGCCCGGCGGGGCCGGGTGGTCGGCGTGCGTTCCGTCGCAGTCCTCGAGCATGAGGTGGCCGACGACGGCCCACGTCGCGGGGACGTCGAACTCGTCGAGGAGTTCGAGCATGACGTTCCAGCCGCGGCGGCCCGATTCGACCCGTTCGTCCGGCGGGTCCTCGAGATCGTGAAAGCCCCAGCCGAGTTCGGCGTCGAGGGAGAGCACGACGCTACCCACGATACCCACCACCGGGGGACGCCCATTGGATCCGTCTCATACGTCATTGCTACCCATCGGATAGTTTTGTTATGGATCCCCTGTGCGTGCTGACGCGATGCCTGCCGGCGCGTAGTGACCGAGTATAGGCGCGGTGAACGGGCACGCGACGGGAACCCACATTCGACAACAAATCGATTGAATTCACCGGCCATCGTCCCGACTCCGGGTGAAATCTCCCCATAACAAAGCCGACAACCGGTAACCTCACGGACAGCAGGCGTCCCTGACGTCTCAGATAATCAATCATGAGCAGGTCTTCCCCGACAGCCGAGCGCGCATTCGTGCTCGGGTTCGACGGCGTACCGTGGAGACTCATCGAACAATGGAGCGACGAGGGCGAACTCCCCAATTTCGCCCGGATGCGCGAAGAAGGGGCGTCCGGAACCCTCGAGAGCACCCAGCCGGCGACGACGCCGCTCGCGTGGCCGACGATCGCGACGGGCGTCTGGCCCGACAAACACGGCCTCTACGGCTTCCAGAACCTCTCGTCGAACTACACGCACGAGATGTACACCAGTTACGATATGAAACAACCGACGCTCTGGGAGCAGCTCTCGCCGGCCCACGTCGGCAACGTCCCGATGACGTATCCGGCCCAGGATATCGACGGCACGATGGTCACCGGGATGATGACGCCGTCGACCGACAAGGAGTACACGCATCCGCCGGAACTCAAAGACGAGATCGACTCGCGCATTCCCGACTACGATATCAGCCTCGACTACCCCGACTACGCGGACCGACTCGACGAGTTCGAGATCGCAGTCGACGACATGCTCGAGAGCCGGCGCGAGCTGATGCGGCTCCAGATGGACAAAGCCGGCGACGACTGGGGGCTGTTCTTCTTCGTCTTCACCGCTCCCGACCGGTTCCAGCACCTCATCTGGGATATGGATCGGCTGCTGGAACACTACAAGAAACTCGACGAGATCCTCGGCGAGGTCATGGACTACACGGACGAGCACGACGCCGACCTCTACACCGTCTCCGACCACGGCTTCGGCCCGATCGAGGAACTGGTCTACGTCAACCACATCTTGGAACAGGACGGCTACCTCTTCAGACAGGAAGACGAGGGGACCCGCGGTGCGCTCTCGAGTCTCGGCATCTCCCGGGACCGCATCACGGACGCGCTCGAGCGGGTCGGGATCTCCGAGGAGAAGATCGTCTCGACGCTGCCGCGGTCGGTCGTCGATACGGTGGCCGAACAGATCCCGGGCGATCACGCCCTCTACGACGTCGACTACGAGAAGACCGTCGCGTTCGTCCACGGCGCCGGCTGCCTGTACGTCAACGACACCGAACGCTTCGACAGCGGCGTCGTCGACCCGAGTCAGATCCCGGCGGTGAAAGACGAACTCACCGACCTGTTCGAGTCGGTGACCGACGACGGCGGCGAACCGATGCTCGAGGTGCTCGACGGCGACGAGCTGTTCCCGACCGACGACGAGTCCCCGGACCTGATCGTCAACGGACGGGGCGTCTACGAGGCGCGAAACGCGCTCACCGACGAGCCGACCGGCGACACCGGAAACTACGACGCGAGTCACCGCAAGGAGGGCATCGTCCTCTGTCGCGGCCCCTCGATCGACTCCGGGGCGACGCTGCGCGGTGCACGCGTCGTCGACATCGCGCCGACCCTGCTCCACGGCATCGGTAAACCCGTTCCGAAGAACGCCGACGGTCGCGTCCTCTTCGACGCGTTCGACGAGGAGACGACGCCCGCATCGACGAAGGTCGAGCGAACGGGCGTCTCACAGGGCGGTACCGACGAGGAGGTCGACGACGACTTCACCGACGTCGAGGACCGCCTGAAGGGGCTCGGCTACATGGAGTAAGCGGGCGACGGGGACCGGCATCGAGAAGTCGCTCGGATTGCGTCTTCGGCTACCTCGATAATCGAGTGCTAGAAGAGCTGATACTCTTCCGTAGTCGATACTGCACTGGACCATCTGTCGGCCGATCCTGCGTGTTCAGGCTCAGGCTCTTTTGGTTCCCGGAGTGAAAGAAGCACGTCCGACGCGGATCGAACGACCGACCACCCTCGCGCTGTCAGCACGATATTCCGCTATGGAAGAATCCACATCGCCGTCTACGCGCTCGTCGTATACGATCCGATCGTTCGAATCCAGCGACCGCGACGCGCTGTTGTCGCTGTACGAGACCGTCTTCGACAAGGACCGCAGCGCGGACTGGTTCCGCTGGAAGTACACGGCGAACCCGTACGTCGATCACGTGCCGATCGTCGTCGCCGAAACCGACGGGGAACTCGTCGGCTGCCGAGCGTTCTTCGCCCTCGAGATGCGCATCGGCGACGACGAGCCGATCGCGTTCCAGCCCTGTGATACGATGGTCCACCCCGCACATCAGGGCCAGGGCCTGTTCAGCCGTATGAACGAGTACGCCCTCGAGCGATACGCCGACGGCCCGCCGTTGTTCTGTTTCAACTTCCCGAACGAGGAGGCCAAGCCGGGAAACCTCAACCACGGCTGGAAGGAGATCGGAACGGTTCCGACGTACTACCGGCCACAGGATCCGGTCGAGAGCGTGAGGAAGGTAACAGACGACGGCGAGGACGACACGGTGGCGAGCGACGACGGACCGAGCGGGCGGGTGTACCGCGATCTTCCGTACGAGGACGACGGGTCCGATCTCCCCCGCGATGACGACGATTCGGCCGGCGAAGACGGCGTGGCAGCAGTCCTCTCCGACGTCGTCACGGGCTCACAGCTCGCGGGCGATCAGTTGGTTACCCAGGCCTCGTCGGAGATCGCCGTGATCCGATTCGAGACGCCACCCGCGGACGTCCTCGAGACAGTCTATCGGCGGTCGCTTCCCGACGGGATCCACACGAATCGTACCGCCGAGTTTTACCGGTGGCGTCTCGAGAACCCCGCCCGGAGCTACACGACGTACGTCGCGACGCGAGACGGCGAAACGCCGATCGCGGCGCTGATCTGTTCGCGCGTCGACGACCACCTTCGGATCGTCGAGACCCTTCCACGAGCGATTGCGTCAGCACAGGAGACGATCAATCAGTTACTAGCGGCAGCACTGACCGATTGCCCGAATCAAAACTACGTCACCGCGTTCGGAGAGACGCTGCCGACACCGATTCGGTACCGGTTCTATCCCGATACGCGGTTTCCGCTCTCGACGATGGCACGGCCGACTGCGCGGACGCTACTCGCTCGCGATCTCGGGAGGGAAACCGGTTTCGGGGAGACGATACAGGACGATTGGACGCTGTCGGGCCTCGATGTAGACACGTCATAACATTTCTATTCCGGACGGGAACCGAACGTATGGACACTGCTGGTCGGGGCGGGACGAAATCAGTCGTCGTTCCGGGAGTCGCTGCACCGAGCACCGTCGCCTGTGTCAGATCCCTCGGTCGCCGCGGCATCCGAACGATCGTCGTCTCGAGCGACGAAACGACGCCGGCGTTCGTGTCGAAGTACTGTGACGAGACGGTCCGCGCCCCGTCGCCGCACGAGGACCTCGTGGCGTACAAGGACGTGCTGTGCTCGCTCGCGAGGCGTCCCGACGTCGAGGCGATCGTTCCCGTCCGAGAGCCGGACATCTACGTGCTGTCGAAGTACAGAGACGAGTTCGCGGAGTACGTGCGCACCCCCTGGCCGACGTTCGAGACGCTGTCGCGCACGCAGGACCGGGTGCGACTCTTCGACGCGGCTGAGATGGCGGGGGTCGCCGCACCGGAGACGACCCTCTTCACGACGACCCCCGACACGGAACGCGAGTGGATCGTCAAACCGCGGTATACGATCCTGGGCGACGAGTACCTCGAGGAGTACGCGCCCGAACGGTGCGTCGCACCGCCGTCGACGCAGTATCTCGAGTCGAATCCCGCCAGAAGTACCGAGGACGTCCGGAGCGAGATGGAACACGTCCCGCTGGTCCAGGAGTACGTCTCGACGACCGAGGAGTACGGCTTCTTCGCACTGTACGACGAGGGCGAGCCGGTAGCGACGTTTCAGCACCGACAGCGACGCGGCTACAGCTACGCCGGCGGTCCCAGCGCGTTTCGGGAATCGGTCGACATTCCGGCGCTGGAGGAAGCCGGGCTGGCGCTGCTCGACGAACTCGAGTGGCACGGGCTCGCGATGGTCGAGTTCCTGCGCGACGACGAGACCGGCGAGTTCAAACTCATGGAGGTGAACCCGCGGTTCTGGTCGTCGCTGCCCTTTTCGGTACAGGCCGGCGCGGACTTTCCGTACTACTACTGGCTGCTGGCGAACGGGATGCGAGACCGGATCGATCACAGCTATCAGCCGGGGATCGGCGGGCACCTCCTCCGCGGCGAACTGCTGTATCTCCACTCCGTCCTCACCGACGATATCGATCTAGTCGAGAAACCGACGATGTCGGAGGCCCTCCTCGATATCGGACGCTCGCTCGTCGATCAGCCGCGGTTCGACTACCTCTCGCGTGACGACCCGCACCCGTTCGTTCGCGATTTCGTAAACACGCTCTCCGCGATCAGGCAGTGACGGCGATCGACCGCGGCGATCCGGCGGTAACAGTGTACGGTGTTCGGTCAGACCGAATCCAACAGTGCCAGTGACCGCTCTCGGCGATCCATCAACGATCGGGGCTGTCCGTTTCTCGTCAGCACCGGGACGACGATTCACTGACCCGTCAGTTTCCAGCTGACTGTATTTCCGGAATAGCTACCATTAATTCGACAAGAAAGCTTATACCGAGATACTCGGGTTACCAAAGTATGGCACGTGACACTCCGGTACAGAACAAAGCTGCCAGGACCGACGCCGAACCACTCCCGAATCTCGTAACGATCGTTGGACGCGGTGTTCCTTCGAGTTTCGAGATCACCGTCGACGGCGAGATCGAGATGGATACGGACGACCCCGTCGAGGAAGCGACCATCGTCTCGGGCGGCGTCGCCGAGGGATCGATCGACGTCGGCGTCCAGCGGTTCCGATTCGACGGACAGGTGACGAACATCCGCGTGGTCGACTGGAACGGTGTCCCGGCGCCGGAATCGGCGAGCGTTCCGAACGTTCACGTCGACTACGGCGTTCCCGAGCGGTAGACGCACCGCGTCCAGGTAGGGGTCCGATTTTTGCGGGTGACAGTCGGGACGGAGCGACGCATCGAGCGCGGCGAGAACGGTTCGATTACGACGATCGCAGAACGTCTCGCGAGCGACGCGGCTGCGTCACCGGGCTACGACCGTCGCGACGTCGTCACCGACTCCGCACGCGTTGCAGTCCGGACTTCGCGCTCCGCCAGGCCGGATAGACGGTGTTGTAGACGCGGGCCGGCGTGTTTCGTGCACCCGCGCGGAGAAGCCGATGCGACAGCGGCGAGCCGGATTCGGAGACGAGTTCGTCGAGGTCGGCCTCGTCGAGCCACTCGAAGAAGGCCGCCTCCTCAGGTGAGGACGGCTCTGTCTCACGCGCACGGTCGCGGATGTCTTCCCACATGTATCGTTCGTCCTGTCCGAGGACCCACCGGCCCTCCTCGAGTGCAGTCCGAATCTCACGGTAGTCCTCGTGTTCGAACTGATAGCCGTGATTCGTCGGCTCGAGGCCGGACAGGCGCAGGCCGACGGCGGTCCGGTAACACTTCTCGCACTCGCCGCAGTTGCCGTCCATTCGGTCGTTGCAGGTCTGCAACTGGAGGTCCGGCTCTTCCGCTTCGACGTAGTCGGCGATGGCGTCGAGTCGCTCCTGTCGGGTGAGGTCGTAGGAGTCGTGGTGACACTGGGTGCTGGCCCAGCGGACGTGATCGTCGATATCGGGGCGCGAGCCCCACTCGAGGTCGATCCCCTCCCAGTGGGTCGCGGCGACGTAGAGGTCGTCCATTCCGCGCGCGTAGGCCATCGGCGCACAGAGGCCGAGCAGCCCGAGACCGTGACCGACGGAGCTGTACCAGGCGCCGTCGACGTGGCGCTTGTAGTGGGCCAGCAACATCGGATGGGCGAGGAACGAGAGCATGTTCGACTCGACGAACGCCGTCTCGAGGTCGTGGTCGTCGGCGAACGACGAGACGCGCGAGCGGAGGTGGTCCCACTTGTCGTCGTCGGCGGAATCCGGCGTGATCGTCCAGCCCCGGATACTGATCAGCGTCGGCTCCTCCTCGCGGTGGCGAACGTACGAACAGGTCGAGTCGACGCCGCCGGTGAACAGCAGGCCGCTCTCGCCGCCCGCCTCCCGTTCGACGTCGACGGTCTCTTTCGCGTAGAGCGTTCCGCCCTCGAGGAAGTCGTGCATCGAACACAGCGACGCCTGAACGTCCGCCACGGCCGCGGCGAACGTGGCGTCGACCTCGTCGACGTAGACGTCGGCGCCGTTCGCCCACGCGACGGGACAGACCTGTGCGAGGACGGGGATCACGAGGATTGCGTCGGGAACCTCCTCGATCGAGACGTCGTACTCAGTTCGAAACGATTCGTTCGAAAAGAACCGCTCGAGCTCCGGAGACGTGCGAACGTCACACTCGAGGGTCGTACCGTCGGCGTCGACGTGGTCGATAACGATGGATGGCATAGTTGGATCGAGATCGCGTCACAGTGTCGGTCGCGCACTGTCCGCTGTCGACTCGACCGAGTACGAACGGGTACAAAAACCATCAGAACCGTTGATCGTTCTGAATTCGAGAATGCAATCCATAGTAACGTGTTGGGCCCGGTAAGGAGGGCATACTTCCGAGCGGCCCGTCGATCCCGTTTCGAGTCGTCGGCCCCGATACACGGCCAATTGGCGCGTCGAGAACCGCTTTCGAGACGAGCAGTGTCCGGAGAGCGGGCGGTCAGCCGGGTCGAGGAACGGCTCGAACGAACCGCGTCAGATCAGCGATCGGCGCCTGTCGGCCGGTACCGACGGCAGTACACCGCTCGAGCAACCCGTACCTTCCCCGCACGCAGAACGGATAGGAGCCGTATAACAAACGTCGCTATCGATGACCCTCCGTCCAACACATGCGTATCGCCACTGGACCGGACGACACCCCTTCTGAAAGAACATGAAACGGTCGACACTCAACGTCACGTTCGCCGTCGGCTTCCTCGCGATTGCGATCGCGATCCTCGTCGCGAGAGCCAATCCCGCGACCAGCTACGAAGCGTCGATCTATACCGGAACGCCGATTATTACGTGGATCGGGTTCGCACTCGCGCTGGCTATCGGCGCCAGCACGGCGCTCACGTGCCGCGGCCGCGAACAGGCCTACGGAATCACACTCGGCGGGACCGCGGTGACGGCGATCGTGAGCCTCCCGATTGTCAGAAACTACCGGTTCTCCGGGATGGGTGACGCGCTGACCCACCTCGGCTGGACCCGGGACATCATCAACGGCGATCTGGCCCCGCACGAACTGTTCTATCCGGCGTTCCACTCGATCGCATCCGTCTTCCACTACGTCGGTGGCATTCCGCTCGAGCGCGCGCTCCTGTTCGTCATCGCGATCAGTTTCCTCCCGTTTCTGATATTCATCCCGCTGGTCGTTCGGGAGATGAGCGGGAGCGGAATGGCGATCGGGGTCGCCGCAATCGTCTCCTGGATGGTGCTACCGATCAACAACATCGCGACGCACATGGGTATCCACACGAACTCGAACGCCCTCTTTCTGGTTCCCGTCGTCATCTTCGCGTTCCTCGCGTACCTCCGCCGTCGCGCGACGATCGAGCGGCTCCCCATGGGGCTCTCGCCGTTCAGTCTCCTCATCTACGTCACCGGTATCGGACTGCTGTTGATGCACCCCCAACAGATGATCAACGTCGTCGTCCTCATCGCCGCGGTCACCGGCGCCCAGTACCTCGTCCGGCGGCGGTACGACGACCACCCAATGCTCGATCATCCGACGACGTACGCGCACACGGCCGTTCTCGGCGTTATCTTTACCGTCTGGGCGGTGAGTAATGCGCGGTTCAGAGGTGCAGTCGAAGGGCTCGTCAGCGGCGTCTTCGAGGAAGACATCGGCGGCTCCGCCGAAGTCGACCAGGCCGAAACCTCCCTCGGCGAAGTCGGTGCGAGCCTCGGCGAACTGTTCGTGACGATGTTCCTGGAACTCGCGCTGATCTCGCTCGTCGTGAGCGTCTTCATCCTCTTGGTGTGGCTCGGCCGGACCAGACTCGATCCGGAGACGAGGGCGTTCGTCAACTACTTCGCGATCGCGCTGATTCCGCTGTCAGGCATGTTCCTCCTCTACTTCGTCGGAACGCCGACGATGGCGTTCCGGCAGATCGGGTTCATCGCCGTCATCCTGACGATTCTGTCGGGAGTCGCGATCGCACGCGGCATCGGTGCGCTCTCGGGCGTGATTACGAAACCCGGCGGAACCGCCGTCGCAGCTCTCTTGCTCGGGGCCTGTCTCGTCCTCGGGCTGATGACGGTGTTCGCCTCGCCGATCATCTACAACCCCGGCCAGCACGTCACCGACCAGAAGTTCAGCGGCTACGAAACCACCATGGAGTACGGGGACGAGGACACGCCCCTCGTCGGCATGGGATACGATCCCTACCGATACGATCACGGTATCAACGGCGTCGAAGGACAAGAGAGTCTCAGCGCAGCGACGACCGCCAGCGGCACCGTCGAGACCGACGAGTTCGAATCGGGCAACTTCAGCGGCGCGTACGGCGGGGTGGACTACAACTTCATCGTCACCGAGTTCGACACCACCCGCGAGATCGAGGTCTATCAGGAACTCCACCACAGCGAAGCCGCACTCGAGGCCCTCGAGACGGACCCGGACGCGAACAAAGTGATCTCGAACGACGAGTTCGAGATGTACAACGTCGAAGGCGACGACTGACGCCGCTCGGTTTTACTTATTGTACTTCGTACGCGTGTGAGCGCAGATACGTCCGCCCATCAGCCGATACGCGACACGGGAACGTTCCAGAACGGCACCGACGAGTGTCACACCGTACCGGTCACAGACTGACAGGGACGACGGCGTCGAGTTCGTCGAACGCGACGAATCCACCCGCCGCGAAACCCGATTCACACCGACAGACGCGTCTTCGCCCCGCTCGAGCAGCGGACCGTCGTCGATCACCGGGGATAGAAGTCCGGAGCATCCTCGAGCTAGACCACCACACTCGTCGAGCCACCTGAAACGCGGCGCGGTACAGTTCTGCTCAGACGAGCGAACGAATTCGTCCGACCAACCGGCGTGACGGAGTCGGTTGCTCCTCGAGTTCGAGTCTCACTCGTCTCAGTGGCGACGGCCAGCCGCGTGCATCCACCCACGTCGCGAGTTGTGATCCGCTCACAGACGACGGCGCCGACGACGGGCGGAACGGTGACGAAATCGCGGGTGGCCAACTGACCGGTGGAGCACGGACCAACCGATCCGCCGGACGAGCCGATCGCCGCTATCGAATCCGCGCTGATACGGGACACCGGTCCGATGCGGAGACGGTGCACCTGCCCGGCACAGAGACGGACGGCTACTTGTGACCGGTCGGAAATCGCCGATTGTTCACGACGTTTCGAGCCGACCCCGAACGGTCAGAACGATCGGCGGATGACCAGTGGCAATTCGAAAAATAGGCCGTATACGGCCTCTCTACCGTAGTAATGGCCAATTTACGCGGAAAAACAGCGGGCATTCGCGGCCGTATTTCTCGGACCGTTATTCACAATTTCTTAAACAAATTTACACACATTATGTCACGTTCTACAGTGTTAGAAACACATTCCGTAAATTTAAGCTATACTCCCAAGGAAAAGTTTATGAGTGTAAGCCCAGGTTACGAAAGTGTATGGCGCAGAACCCCCGTACGTCCGAGACGGACACTACGCCGAATGCAGACCGTAACAATGGCTTACACCGCCGCACCTACGTGCGATCGCTCGCAGCGGTCGTAACTGCGGCAACCACCCTTGGTGCGGCCGGCACGGCCGCCGCCCAGGACGACTACGAGGTCATCGAAGCCGCAAACCAGAACATCACCATCGAGGACGGTGAGACCTGGGAGAACAAACTGATCGATATGACCAACGGTCAGGACATCACGATCACCACCGTCGGAAGCGACTGGACGATTCGCAACGTCGGATTCAAAGGGAAGAACAACTCCGGAACCGGCTCCGCGACGTTCGGCATCTCCGACGCCGGCGGTTCGAGTACGATCGAGAACGTCTACCTCGGTGACGGCTCCGACGGCCGTAACGGGAGTTCGACCGGCCACGGACAGACCGCCTTCTGGGTCGACCCCGATCACTCGGGTCACATCGACATGCAGAACGTCAACATCCAGGGCTTCGCGGACAACGCGGTCTACGGTTCCTCGCCCGGAAGCGGCGGCGGCGGAACGATCCACATCGACAGCTGTTTCGCTGCCAACTGTCGCGTCTCCCACTTCCGTCTCGCGACCGAGGGGAGCAAGGTGACGAACTCGGGCGTCCTCGTCGACGAAGAAGGCTACGCAGGCCGCGGTATCTGGGCCTGGGCCCCCGGCACGATCGAAATCGAGGACTGCCAGATCGAGATGAACGGCAACCACACCGCGATCGACGCCGGTGCCAACGGACAGGGAACCGAGGTTCTCGTCCGCAACACCGACTACGACGAGCAGGCCGGCATCGCCGAACACGCCGGTTCGTCGGTCCAGCTCGAGGGCGACTCGGGAACCGATCCCGAAGCCCTCATCCCGAGCGGGACGCCGACCAGCGCCGAAGAAGCCGCCGCCGGCGACGACTGACTGACGCGAGCCGACGAGGCTCGCTGACTCAAGTGACGAAAACGTCCTCCGTCCCCCGCTGACGATTTCCCCTCCACCCCCCGCTGACGGCCCTCCCCCATTCC
Source organism: Natronorubrum halobium (assembly GCF_051351675.1). Taxonomy (NCBI): domain Archaea; kingdom Methanobacteriati; phylum Methanobacteriota; class Halobacteria; order Halobacteriales; family Natrialbaceae; genus Natronorubrum; species Natronorubrum halobium. Next base: position 1,128,763 of record NZ_CP195595.1, on the reverse strand, counting down.
CCGCTGACGACTTCCCCTCCACTCGCCGCTGACGACTCCTCACTATTCCTCGCTGTTACTTCCTCCGTGCATCTCCGCTGCGATCGCGACCGGTAGTGACAGCCGCGGTCAATCACTACACCGCTAGTTTCGCGTTCACCGTAACCGTCTCCCGAGCGGGGAAGTCTTCGGTCACCGCCAGCCCAGGATATCGTCGCGTCGATACGTCAGGCGATCTCCGGTCGCTTGAGCGGTTCGAGAGAGCTGGTAATTGAGTATTACTACGCGTGTAGAGCGGCTCTCGAGGCCGAATAGCTGGTAATTTGCTATTATTCGAGACGGTCGTCGAAACTATCGGTATATAAAATTTCGTGTGTGAAATAACATGATTTCGTGAATAAATATTCAGATAGTAGCTATAGTCTGTAAATTTTAACTAAAGTAAGGGAGAAAGTTTATGGTGGTAGTATCGGATTACCCGATTGCATGGCACGCGAACCTTCGGTACCGGAGGACGATCGATACGTCGGCAGCGAAGCGCAGCCGACGGGTGGAAGCGAGACCAGTGAATTACTTGGCCGACGATCCTACATGAAATTGGCCGGAGCGACGACTGCAGCCGCAGCGGTATTTAGTACGGGCGCGAGCGCCGCCGAGGACGACTACGACGTCATCGAGGCGCGCGGCCAGACGATCACCATCGGGAACGAAACGTTCGAGAACAAACTCGTCGACGTTTCGAACGGAAACGGTATTACGTTCATCGTCAGCGGGGCGGCGACCGTTCGTAACATCGGGATCAAGGGCCTCTACCAGGGAGACGGCTTCATCTTCTCGATCACCGCCCCCCGAGGGACCGTCGAGTTCGAGAACATCTACATCGGCGACGGCGCGAACAAGTCGGGTTCGAGCTTCGTTCACGGCCCCGGCGGGATCTTTTACCACGCCAGCGCCGGCGCCGACGTCGTTTTCCGCGAGTGTAACGTGCAGGGCTACCCCAACAACGGCTGGTACTGTTCAAACAGCGCCGGCAGCGGTTCGATCACGTGGGAACGCTGTTTCGGGAAGAACAACGGCGTCACGACGTTCCGTGCCGCCAATCGCAACGACACGCTCCGGGAGTGCGTCGCGTACAACGACAACACGGACTACTCCACCGACTACGCCAACTGGGGGAACTACGGCGAGAGCTCCGGCCGTCCGCTGTGGGTCTGGCAACCCGGTGGCTGTACCGTCGAAGACTGCCAGTTCGACGCCGGCGGCTACAACGCAGCCGTGATCACCCACCAGGGAGCCTCGGTCGCCCTCGACGGTGGCGCCATCGCCGGCGGCACGCAAGGCAGCGTCAACACCTCGAACGCCGGGAGCAATCCGAACCTCACCATCCCCGACGGCGTTCCGACCGCTGCGGAGCAGGCCGCGTCGGGAAACTCGAACAGCGGGAGCAGTGACGAGACGGCAGCCGACGACCAGCTCCCCAACGTGATCGTTTTCGACGGCGACGGCACCGACGACTCGACGAGCTACGAGTTCGTCGTCAGCGACGAGGTCGAACCGAGCGCCGACGACGGCGCGACGGTCGACAGCGCGGCCACCGTCGACGGGACTCACGCACGGAGCTCCGTCACCGACCACCTCGACGCGTGGCGCTTCGAGGGCGAAATCGAACGCCTCAGCCTCGATGGCGACGCGACGATCCGCGTCAACGGCACCGAAGTCGACCCCGACGACTTCGACGACATCCTCGAGCACACGCTCCTCTTCGACGGCGACGCATCGGACGTCACCCGATACGAGTTCGGAATCGACGGCGACGTCGAGCCGTCGAACTACGAAGGTGCGACGATCGACGACGCGACCGAGATCGAGGACGCCGAAGGCCACGGCGTCGTCGCCGACTGGAAGGACGCCTTCCGCTTTGCCGGCGACCTCGAGCAACTCACCGTCGACGGCCCGGCGACGGTGTTGCTCGACGGCGAAGAGATCGACCCCGCCGAGTACGGCGCGGATCTCCCGCACGTCCTCGAGGTCGACGGAGCGGGCGAACCCACGAGTTTCGAGATCACGGTCGACGGAACGATCGAACTCGACTCGGACGACGAGCCCGAAGACGAGGCGACGACGATTTCGGGATCGACGGTCCAGAGTTCGGTTACCGACGGGAGCCTGACGTTCGAGTTCTCGGGTGCGCTGACGGACGTTACCGTCATCGACGGTGACGCCGAGATCAGCCTCGACGACGAGACGATCGATCCGGACGACTTCGGCGACCACGAACTGCTTCCCCACGCGCTGGTCATCGACGGGACCGAAGACGAAGAGCCGAGCGCGTACTCCTTCGAGGCGAGCGGTGCGGTCTTCAAGTCGACCTATCAGGACGCGACGATCGACGCGGACGACGTGATCGAGAACCGAACCGTCCGCGGTATCGTCGACAATCGGCTCGATGCCTACTGGTTCGACGGCGACATCGAAGCGTTCACCCTCCGCGGCGACGCCGCCGCCGACGTACAGTACAACGCTCGCGGTCAGTAGTCACGACGATCGTCGGATCGTCAGGTCAGCTGTGCGACCGTTTCTCGCGGATCGATCACGCCGCTGACCGTGATCAGGACGCCCCAGATAGCAATCCCGGCACCGATCACGCCGAACAGTGCCGGCAGATTCGACGCGTACGGAATTAACATCATCACCGCGAGTCCCATCCCGCCAGCGATAGCCGTCGTCAAGACGAGCGATCGGGCGATCCGGACGAAGTCGAGCGAGAGTTCGCGGTGCATGACGTAGACGTTCACCAGCGTGTAGGTCCCGTACGTGATCACCGTCGCGACGGCAGCGCCGGTGACCCCGTAGATCGGAATCATGACGACGTTAAGACCGACGTTCGCGACCGCCGTCGTTCCCTTCGCGTACGCCCGCGTTTTCGCCCGCCCCAGGAAGTCGAGCCCTTGCGTCGTCACGCTGGTAATCGCCTGGAAGACGACGTACACCCCGAGCACCTGCAACACCGGTGCTGCCCCGGCGTACTCGGTACCGAAGACGAGCGTTACGGCGGGTTCGGCCACGAGAATCATCCCCACTGCGGCCGGCACGTAGAGCAGGAACATGTACTCGAGCGTAGTCTCGTAGATATCAGCCGCCTGCTCGAGCGAATCGTTCGCCTTCTCCTCGCCGTACGTCGGTGAGACCGAGAACCCGAGCGAACCGGCCGGAACGAGAACGAATTCGGTTATCTGCTTGCTCAGCACGTAGTAACTGACCGCGACGGGGTTGATGAAGAACGCGACCAGAACCGTATCGATCTGCCTGTCGAGGACGCCGGCACCGTGGGTCGCCGTCAACGGCACGCTGTACTTCAGCATCCGGTTTCGAAGCGACTTGCTCCCGCCGCCGTCGGCGTACTGCGTGTAGAATCGACGGTAGAGGAAGACCAGACCGACGACCGTTCCGAGGAAAACGCCGACGATGTAGCCGAAGAGCGCTCCGGCGACGCCCAGACCGAGTGCCGTCAGGATGACGACGAACACCAGGCGCGAGACGTTGTTGATGACTTCGATGATGGCGCTCAGATCGACGCGATTGAATCCCTGAAACAGCGTCATGTGGTAGGAGAACAGCGACTGGAAGATCAGATACCCCACGGCGACCACCATCAGCGTCGAGAGTTCCGGGATATCGAGGACGGCAGCGAGCGGGTCGCGGCCGATAACGAGGGCTCCGGAAACGACCGCGAGCAACACCAGACGGTAGCTGAGCGAGGATCGGAGGAGATAGGGGATGACCGAGGGTTGGGTTTCCTTCTTGTCCGACACGTAGCGCGCGGCGGAGCGGCCGATACCGAGGTCCGCCCCGAGCTGGGCGATGGCGATGACGGAAACGATCGTGAACAACAGCCCGTACTCGTCGTTCGTCAACAGGAACCGCGCGAGCACCAGCATCAACAGCCCGTTCGCGAGGTTGTTCACGAGTCGGGCGCCGAACGTCGCCTTGAAGCCGTCGACGATACGGTCAGTGAGTGCCATTCTCGGTTACTCGTCGGTCCGCAGAGTGGTTTCGGGGCAGTTCATCGGCACAGTTCTCGACGTCTCCACCAACCGCACGCCGGAGCCACAGGAGACGAAGCGCACCACCAGCGCAATCCGACGGACGATTCGACCATCGAGCAGATAGAGACGGTTTCGCTGTCACTGAACTATGGCTCCCCGAACGAAGCCATTGTAATCCCCCACATACCCGCCGTTTTACGGGTCATACCGCCAGCCAGTCGGCGACAAACGCACGATCGTCTCCGAGCGAGCGCTACTCATCGTTCTCAGTCGATAACAGCGCCGTTTTCGAGCGGTTTTGGTCGATGTATGAGTCGTGGAGATAGTACGTCGAGAATAACAAAACAGCAAAGTAACCTCTCCGGCGGTATGAAAATCGGGTTTTACCACAACGCTGCTGGGACCCGCCACGCCGGTGGAATCGCCGTCTACACGCAGCAACTAGCCGCAGCACTCAGTCGATCGAACGACGTCTACCTCTACACGCAGCGGGGAGAGCTATCGTCCGTACTAACCGAATCGGACGTCACCGTCGTAGAAACACCCTCGTTCGACGACCACTGGTTACACTCGATCGGTTCGCTGACCCCGTTCACTCGGCAGGATCGTACGAAACTCCTCATGACGCAGTGGGCCGTTCGGAACGACGTTATCGACCACATCGACGACAATCTCGATGTTCTCGTTACCGCTCAGTTCCTCGACGATCTCCTCCTCTCGAACCTGGCCGACGTACCGACCGTCTACACCTTCCACCAGTTTGCGAGCGTCGGTCTCGGGATCAAACTACGCGATACGTTCTCCCAGACGGAGCTGATCCTGGCGAACTCCGACGATACCGCCCGGCAGGTGTCGGAGACGTTCGGCTACGATATCGGGGAAGTCGTCTACCCGGGCATCGATCCGGATCACTTCCGACCGGACGTCGATCCAGCTCTCTCGAGCGACGACCCGATCATCCTCTTCGTCGGCCGACTCATCGAAGCGAAGGGGATCGACGATCTGCTCGAGGCGGTATCGCGCCTCGACGGCCGCCACGAACTCCACGTCGTCGGTCGTGGCGACGAACAGCGGGTGCGGCGACGAGCCAGCGACCTCGGAATCGGGGATTCGGTCGTCGTTCACGGCGAAGTCCCCCACTCCGAACTGCCGGCCTATCACGCCGGTGCGGACGTCTTCTGCCTGCCGAGTCACGACGAGAGTTTCTGCATGGCGAACGTCGAGGCGATGGCGTGTGAACTCCCGGTCGTAACGACCGACCTCGAGGGGATCGAGACCTACCTCGCCAACGGCGAAAACGGGCTCCTCGCGCGGGTCGGTGACCCCCAGGACCTCGCGGACAAGCTCACGATGGTTCTCGACTCGCCCCACCTTCGAACGCGGCTCGGCGAGCGCGCCCGCGAGGACGTACAGCGGTTCACCTGGGACGAGCAGGCACGGCGACTCGAGCACTGCTGTTACGAAACGTTCGATATCGACCCCCCGACAGCGCAACCGGAGCCGAAGTCGGTTCCGACCGATGCGAGATAGCCGGGAGAGCCACTCCGGAGCAGTCGCTGTCCTAACAGGTTCGAAAGGAAATGGCTCCCGCGCCTGAATCGGAAACAGATGCTGGCACGCGAACTGCTCCGGTACTGGATGACGGTCGCCGGGAGCCAATAGGTACTTCGAGAGCCGTGAATAAAAGTCCTTCCTACCCGCACCCGCCGTGAGAATTAGTAAAAGACGCAAGCAACTCGGCTCGCTGCCGATCACCGAACTGAACCGGCGGCGAGATTACTGGCTTCGGACGTCGTACTCGACGTCGACGCTGGCGTCACCGGTCAGTCGGAAGTCGACGATGTCGCCGTCGAACCAGTACGCGTCGAGCGAGTCCTCGACGCTGCCGTTGACGGACGTCCCTTCGATAACGTCACTCTCGTCGACGGAGGCGTCACGGTAGTTGGACGCGATCACGTCACCGTCGATCTCGAAGTAGTAGGTCGTCTCGCCGTCCGCGTCCGTGCCGTCGATTACGATCGCGTGGGGCAGCAGTTCGCTCTCACCGATCTCGTCGGGATCGACGCGTTCCTCGTCGATGTAGACGTGGGCCGAGCCGTCGATGAAGGTGATGTCGCTGATCGCCCCGGAGAACCGGAAGCGCTGGACTTCGCTCTCGATCGATCCCTCGAGCGTGCTCTCGGAGATCGTCACCGATTCCGTGGCGTCGTCGCCCGGTATCCGGTCGATTTCGCCGTCGACGCTGACCTCGTAGCTCGCGGGCGATCCGTTACCGACGATCGTCAGTACGTGTGGCTTCTCCGCGCCGTAGTCGGCCGGGTCGACTCGCTCGTCGTTGACGGACACCCGCGCCGGACCGTCGACGGTGAGTTCCTCGAGTTCGCCGCCGAATCGGAAGGCGTCGCGCCAGCCGGCGACGGATCCCGTAACGGTTCCCGTATCGATACTGTCTCCGGCGTCGACGGTCGCGCCCTGTTCGTTGGATTTCTCGACCTCGCCCGAGACGCTAAACTCGTAGCGAGTGCCGCCGGACGTGCCGACACCGTCGACGAGAAGCAGATTCTCGAGGTCCGGTTCACCGGTGTAGTCGTCGGGATCGATCTCCTCGCCGTCGAGTTCGACCCTCGCGCTACCCTCGTGGAACCCGACTTCGAGCAGTTCGCCCGTGAACTGGAAGCCGTCGACGTGCTCGGGTGTCGTCACCCAGCCGACGGCGCTGGTGCCGTCGATCTCGTCGTGGTCCTGGAGGTCGCCGCGCTCCGGATTCCCTTCGATCTCGCCGCTCGTCTCGAAGTAGTACCTCGTCGGTTCGCCCTCTCCGATCACGGTGAGCGTGTGGTCGACACCGGATTCGTCCTCGTCATCCGTGTCGTCACCGTAGTCGGCGGGATCGATCTCCTCGCCGTTGACTTCGACTCTCGCGACGCCCTGCTGGAAACCGACGTCGACGAGGTCGCCGTCGAAGCGGAAGCCGTCGACTTGCTCGGGTGTCGTCACCCAGCCGACGGCGCTGGTGCCGTCGATCTCGTCGTGGTCCTGGAGGTCGCCGCGCTCGGGGTTTGCAGCGATCTCGCCGCTCGTCTCGAAGTAGTACCTCGCCGGTTCGCCCTCCCCGGTAACGGTGATCGTGTTCTCCGGCAGCTCCTCGGCGGGGGGACTCGAGTCGCCGTCAGTCCCCTCGTTCGAGTTTCCCCCCGCGGCCGCCTCCTCGGCGCTCTCGGGACAGCTCTCGGGGATAAAGTGTTCCGGATTCCTCGCGTCGCCGGTGCCGTCATCGGTTCGGAGGTTCGAAAGCGAGAGGTTCGGGTTCCCGTTCGTAACGAGACCCGCTCCCGCTCCGTTGGTAATGAAATGACAGTCTTCGAAAGTAGCGCTCCCGCCGAAGTTGCCCTCCCACACCCACGCGCTTCGAGCGGCCGTTCGACTCCCGCTCTTGTAGCTGACGCAGTTTCGCACGCTCGAGCCGTTGTCCGGGATCCGGAACGCGGTGTGGTGGCAGTCGTTGCCGTAGCAGTTCCGGAGGTGAATCTCTCCGCCGCTCCCGTTGGAGTTGGACCCGGGCGCGCTGCCGTAGATCCCGAGTGCCCCGGCGATCGAGAAGTTGACGTCGGTTACCTCGAGTCGGCCGCTGTGATCCGGGGAAACCCAGACGACACCGCCACGTTCGTTGGAGGAGGCGCGCGGGTCGCCTTCGCCGGCGTAGACGTTTTCGAGGGTCGACGTGTTCCCGCCGGTGTCGGCCAGCGAGAAGATGTAGTCGTGAGTGGAGTGGTGCCACGTTCCCGTAATGCCGATGTTACGGATCGTCCAGTTCGTTCCCGTGGCGACGATGTTGATTCTGTTTCCGTTCCCGAGGTCGATGAGTTTGTTTTCCCACGTCTCGCCGGACCCGATGCGAATCGTCTGTCCACGCGCGCTGATGGTTTCGTAATCGCTGCCCGCTGCGCTGACGAGGCCAGTACTGGCGCCCGCAGCGACCGCCGTCGCACTGGCCAGTTTGAGGTACGATCGTCGATCGATCGTGCCGCGCTCGAGCCGATTGGACGTGTTCTGATCGTTGATACTATCGCTCGTCTCGGGATCGCCAGGATCCCGTACCGGATGATCGCGTGCCATGCGATCGGAGAACGATACTATTGTACCATAAACTTTCTCGCTCAGTTATATGGAATATACACAGAAATTAATAGTAGTCTGAATATATCCGTGTTCTACTTAGATCGATTATTATCGTTTTATTGAATGTCAGGATAAGTCTCGTATCTTTTCTGCTGTCTTTAGGGGAGGTGTATCGGCAAACGGGCGCCTCGAACGAGGGAGGTCTTCGAGGACGCCGGTCGACGGTATCGCGTCGAAAAGGGAATCGGTCCGGGCGAACGGGGACTCACGCGGAACCGACGACCGTCAGCCGAATATCGTATTCTGTCGCGACTCGAGAACGCTCTGCGAGGAGTGAATGTCGTCGACGACGGACGTGATCGCGAAGACCCGGTAGATCGACGCTCGTTCGCGCTCGGAGTAGGAATCGAGGAACGTCTCCACGTCTTCGATCGAGAGGACGTCGTCGACCGCGTTACACTGATCGATCTGGTTTCGGATACAACCGATCGTATCGGAGTCGACCGTCGACCCCGTCTCGAGACCGTTAACCGACCGGATAATCGGCAACACGGTCTCGAACAGCCGCGGATGCCGGGACAGCAGGTCGTCGACGTGCGCGGCGAGCGCGTGACGAGTCGACGCGACGGGCGCCCGGTAGTCGGGGTGGACGTGCTCCGCCGCCGCCGGCGCGAGTTCCTCGAGGAACTCGCGATAGAGGCCGTACCGAGCCTTCTGATCGGCCGGGCAGTTCATCGCGTAGCGGAAGAAATCGATCGAGTAGAACGGGGTCGTGCTCCAGAAAAAGAGCCGGTTGCGGTCCTCGCCCTCGAAGAGGAAGTTGACGCCGCGTTCGTAGAGGAGGAAGTGGACGTACTTCGATTCGTGATCGCGTTCGGGGTACGCGCGAATTCGATCGCGAACGCTCCGTCGGATCTCCGTCTCCGAGAGCCCCGTCAGTTGCGCGACGTCCTCGAGGTCGAGGATGGAGTTCTCTTCGATAACGTAGTCCACGAGCTGGCGTTCGGACGCGATCGACCGCGTGGGTGTCAGATCGGGAAGCGCTTTGTCCCCGCCGTCGCCGGTCACGTACGTTATTCCCGAGCCGTGATCCGCCCGTAGCTTTCGGAAGAACTCGAGGATAAACGACGTTAGAAGCCCTATTTGTCCGTTTTTCGTCTTCACGAGCATATCCAGATCCTCGCCTTTCGGCGGCCCGATCTGGTAGAGCTCCCAGTCGATATCGAACGTCCGGGAGAGTTTCTCGGCGATATCCACGTCCGATGGGGGAACGTAGTTATCCGAGTCCATCGTCGCCGCTATCGCCGGCGTATCCGTGACGTGATAGCCCGCCAGGACCGACCGCGAATCGAGTCCGCCGCTCAAAGAGATGACGTCGCGGCTTCCGTATCCCGCTCTGTTCTCACACGCCGTTTCGAACCGGTCCGCGAGTTCGGCGGCGTTTTGGGTTCGACTCCGGTCCGCAGCCGTCTTCTGGTCGAAGTCGAACCGGTGTAGCGTGGTTCGCGTGATGACGCCATCGTCCGGATCGAACGTGAGACGCGTCCCCGGTCGTAATCGAGTGACGCGCCGCATGAGCGTTCGCTTCCCGAGCGAATAGCCGAACAGCAGACACTGCGCAACGCCGACGGGATCGAACTCCTGGGTCTCGAGGGCGTCGATGATGTATCGGAGTTCCCGCGAAAAGAGGAACGTTTCGTCGTCGTGATAGTAGTACATCGGAAGCCGTCCGAGCAGATCGTTGAGCAAGCCGATTCGGCCGCTCGTTTTGTCGTACGCGACGAGCAGGAACTCCCCGTCCGTCTCGAGCAACCAGTCGGTGAGATACTGGCTCGTCCCGTCGGCCGTGAGCACGTGTTCACCCGCCGTCAGGAGTTCCGACTCCAGCGACTGCTCCTCGATATCGTAGATGTGTCCCTCTAGATAGACCCACAGATCCTCGTTCTCGACGACTCGCGTCGGGTACTCGGAGTACGTCGTCGTCCCGGCGGCATACGTATCCGTCTCGAGAACCGTGTCCGCCTGGTACCGGTCGTCGTGAAGCAAGGGTTCGAGCGACTCGGAGAACGATTCAGCAGCCATCGAATGTGTTGTCCGACCGGAGATGCCGACCATAGAAGCACCGAAGAAATACAACTGTATTGTAATGTTGTAGTTTATGATCAGTAGCGTTCGAACGCAGCGACGGACGCTCGGATATCCGGTCATCACGACGGGGAGATCGTTCGGACGGAAGTCGCGTTTTCGTTCGACAGGGCAGTTCAAACGAGAAGTTCACTCACCAATGCGTTCGACGGCTAAAGCCCGTCTCACTCGTTCCGGGTCAGTTGTAGACGGTGGAACGAGAGATGCAGCGATAGTGACAGTATGACGAGCATTACTGTCGAATTGGTTATTTTTGGGAAGGAGACGACCGCTCGAGCCACCCAGCGCCGATTCGAGACGAGCGACGAGAGGATAGCAGGGTCCGTTTCGAGTGCACAGTCCGGTCGAAGCGTGTCGCTGCAGACGCGTTCGTTGCCGCCGAAAACGTCGACACCGGTCCGACAGAACGGTTACTCGATCCGAGAGAGCTTACCGTCGACGTTCCGCTCCAGTTGTCGGTTCGTCACGACGTGTGCGAGGGAGAGGAGGAAGAACGCGACGACGACGACGCCGGCGAGTCCGAGCGTCGGAATCGACGACAACGGCGGGAGACCGAGGAACGCACCGGTCACGAGTGCCGCGCCGACGACGCTGAGCGTCGCGTACCATCGATCCCATCGATCCTGCCGATGCGTATCCGTATCGAGATACATCATCAACAGATCGGCGTTGTCCGCGAGCGAGATCAGCCCCCGGTCCTGATCGTACTCGACGATCCCGGCATCGTCCATCTTCGGGAGATGCGTCTGGTAAAGGGCAACGTATACTCGCTTACGCTGATCCGAACTGAGCGCGCTGACCTCGGTATCGTTCTCCCAGGCGGCGATCTGCTCGGCGAGTTCACCGAGGGTGACCGTTTCGTCGGATTCGAGCAAGTACGCGAGTACTTCTCGCCGTCGGCGGTTTTTCAGGAGCTCGAAAATGACGTCTTTCGAGAGCCGTTGCTCCTCGTCTGAATCGGCGACCGACGCGATCTCGTCCGGAAGTGAGGTATCGATCGACGACATTAGTCACGACCTCCAGGCGCTGAACGACCGGTCCAGCCCAATCCGGTGGATGAGATACGTCTTCCATACTGTCGGGTCGACGGGAACCGCTGTCTGTTTGATCGGCAAATCGCAATCACGATTGACACACCAAGTTGTACACCAATACTGACACTCTTAAGGACGGCCACGTTTCGCACCGGCTGCAAAGCGGGTACGGATCGACTTCTTCGGGCCTCTGATACCACGCTGATGCGATACCGCGGCGATCAACCCGGGTAGGCGATGGACGCAAACGGTATCGATCGATTGTCTCGGAGTATTTTTCGCGTACGTACGGAAGAGGCGACGAAACGTGAATCGGAGTCGAGGGGTAAAGTTGCGACACGACACTGGTACGGAACGTTTGTTCGTACCGACATAAAGTCGAGCGACAGTTCGCAATAGAAACCCGAATTTACGTAATGAACGCGCGATTTACGACGGCGCCTCGTCGGAACAATAGCCAGGATTCATGTTCCACGTTCACAGTTAACATAGTAGGGCGAGCTCGATTCGGACCGTGCTTCGCCCACAGCTAACCGATGGGACACCGTCTCGATACGATTCGCCGACCATTTCGCTCGGGAACGGGACGCCGCGTCGACGTTCTTTCTTCTCTTCTCTCACCCGTCTCCGCAGCGCGGTATTCGCCGGTGGTACGGCGAAACCCACACGGACAGTCCATTCGACGTCATTCGGCGCTCGAGACAGTAAGTCGGCGTTTCTCGCGAAACCATGTGAACCCCTTACAGTGCCGGCACGGCTTTCTCCACTACTGATGACGCGGTCCATTATCGATCACACGGAGACAGAATCAGCGAAAACGGAGCCCGGGCTGTGTCCTGACTGCGAAACCGATACGATCGTCCACGACCCGGACCGCGGCGAGCGCGTCTGCGAGGAGTGTGGACTCGTCTTGACCGAAGATCCCATCGATTACGGGCCGGAGTGGCGAGCGTTCAACGCACAGGAACACGACGAACTCTCTCGAGTCGGGGCCCCGCTTACCCAGTCGATGCACGACCGCGGGCTGACGACGACGATCGACTGGCGCAACAAGGACGCCAACGGCCACTCGATGTCGGCCGACAAACACGGCCAGCTCCATCGACTCCGCGTCTGGCAGGAGCGAATCAGGACGAAAAACGCCGGCGAACGCAACCTCAAGTACGCCCTCTCGGAGATCGACCGCATGGTCAGCGCGCTGGGGGTCCCGAGACCCGTCAAGGAGACCGCGAGCGTCATCTACCGACAGGCGCTCGATCAGGATCTCATCCGCGGCCGCTCGATCGAAGGCGTCGCGACCAGCGCCCTCTACACGGCGTGTCGTAAGGAGGATATTCCGCGCAGCCTCGAGGAAGTAACCTCCGTTTCACGCGTCGACCAACGAGAGATTGGTCGGACCTACCGATACATCGCGGACGAACTCGACATTAACCTCGAGCCCACGAACCCGCGTCAGTTCGTGCCCCGCTTCTGCTCCGAACTCGACGTCGACAAGGACGTCGAGACGAAGGCCGTCGAGATCATCGACACGACGACCGAGCAGGGACTGCACTCCGGGAAGTCCCCGACCGGGTTCGCCGCGGCGGCGATCTACGCGGCCGGCCTGCTCTGCGACGAGACGATTCCGCAGCGAGCCGTCGCCGACACCGCACAGACGACCGTCGTCACCGTTCGGAACCGGTACCGAGAACAGCTCGAAGCGATCGATCAGCAGCCGGCCTGATTACATGATCGACCGCTCTTCGTCTCCCCGCCCGCTCGTATAGAGGTCCTGATCCGCCACCGCGTGCAGGTTCGCGTACGGAACGAACGCGATGAACTCGTCGTCCTCGTCGTAGAGTTCGATGCCGTTCTCGATCTGCTCGTATCGATCGCAGTCGATCTGCCCCTCGGGGAGGATTGCACGATACATACCGGAGGGGACGCTCGCCAGGCAGAAATAGCTGCGGTAGGGGACGGCCTGGCACGGCGAGCGAGCGGAAGGAAGAAGTGAACGGAAGCGGTCGCCGCCTCGAGACCGGTGGCCGCTGCCTTCGGGGTCCGCCCGTGGACAGCCGTCGTCTCCGGACGACCCCGTCTCGACGTCTCCACTGCAACCGCCGAGAACCGCTCGAGAGACGGACCCGCGGCTACCGCACCTATGCGAACACCCGCGCGTGGCCGCGTCGTGATTCGGTGGGAGAGTCTCGAGGGCGGTTCGGACCGCGCGGACGGTGCTATCCGTGGACGCCAGTTGTCTCCGGGTCCCTCGCCGGCTCCGCCGAGTCGGTCACGTCGTCCCCGCTCGTCGGCTCACTCGTCTCGTCCCGTCTCGTCTCGCCGGGGATCGAGGCGTCCGTCGGGAGGATCACCCGCCGTTCGGTGTACTCGAGCCCGTTCTTGCGTTCGGTCTTCCGGCGCACCGCGAGCCGGTTCTTCGAGAGGTCCAGGAGGGCGTCGATCGTTCGCGAGACCAGCTTCTTCGCGTAGCTCTCGCTGATTCCCGGCTCCTGCCGGCGAATCCAGTGTCTGAGGTCGCTCGCGGTGACGTACTCGTCGACGCCCTTGCAGCCGCGTTCCCACGGGTCGTCGCCGACGCTCGGATCGCTGCGGGCCCGCCAGAGTTTCGCGGCCAGTCTGGTTGGGAGCGCGTTCGCCGCCGAGCGGCGCCGCTGGTCGTCCATCCGCGCGAGTTGCTGGACCGGAAGTAGGTCGCCGTACGCGAGCGAGACGTCGCCGCCGCGGTCCAACGGGTCGGCGTGCTCCGGTAGCCGGTAGTAGGCCGCGCCGTCGTCCTTCTCGATCCGCTCGAGTCGGCCGTCCGGAACGGTGACCGCGTGCTCGTCGACGTGTTCCGTCCGGAGGTGAGCGCCCTTCTCGAGTTCGCGTGACTGGAGCGCCGCGATCCGCTCCTTGTTCGCGCCGGCTTTGTTCAGCGCCGCGTCGGTGGCGCCGTCGAGGCGTGCGATTTCGGTCTCGAGATGATCGGTTTCGGTTTCGAGCCGTTCGGTTTCGGTCGCAAGTCGCTCGGTGTCGGTCTCGAGATCCGTAGTGCGGTGTTCCAGCCGGTCGACGGTCTCCGCAAGTCGGTCGCGGTCCCGCTCGAGTTCCTCGATCCGGTCGTCCTTGCGCTCGAGGCGGTCCTCGAGGGTCTCGAGACGCTCGCGCAGTCGTTCGAACTCGCCGCGTCGGTCGGTCCGCGATGGCTGGTTGCGCGTCGATTCGTCCGTCTCGGCTGCTGTGGATGATGACATTGGGGTATCGGGTGCGGAAGGATGGTCGGATAACGATACGGGGGACGAGCGGCGGACCCGCCGGTAAGACGGCGTTGGGATGGTCCGTCGAGGGGCTAGAGGGGGTGCCACGGCGGTGGCGAGCCGCGCCCCAGGCGGCGTCCGCGCTGTCCCATCGGTGTGGACGGGGACGGGTCAGCGATCGTCACCGTCGGTCGGCGGCTCGTCCGCGCGATCTCGGAGCGCGATCAGCAGCGGGTTGAGCTGGGCGCGGATCTCCCGCAGGCGACGTCTGGTCCGGGCTCGCGTCTCGTCGTCGAACGCCTCCGTATCGGGAATCGACTCGAGAAGCCGCGCGACGTGCGCGTCGAGTTCCTCGAGGTGGTCGATGAACCGCGCCGCGGTCATCACCTCGGGGACGGGAGGGGAGTCAGCGCGACGGGACGGATCGGCGCGACGGGACGGCTCGGACCCACCAGAATCGTCGGTCACGGCTCGGCCCCCGCGTCACGTTCGCGGTCGGCCTCGAGGCGCGGATCGTCCGCCGCGTCGACGAGCAACAGGCCGGGTCGGTCGTCGATCACCGCGAGATCGTAGACGCGGACCGAATCGCCAGGCTCGAGCCCGAGTTCGTCCACGGCGACCTGGCCGACGGCGACTCGAGCGGCGTCGTGACGATCGCACAGCGCGTACTCGGCGAACGGGGTCGTCGACTCGGCCGCGGGGACGAGTGCGACGCCGTCCTCGTGTTCGAGGGCGTGGACTCGAGACCGGTCGTTCCAGTCCCGGTCGCCGAGGACGGCGGTCGAGAGCGCGACCGTCCGGCCGGTGCTGACGGCGTGCGTGCCGAGGTAGCCCCGGCCCGTGGGGACGACGTACTTCGAGTCGGTCATCGGTGGGTTCCTCCGCGGGACTCGAGGATGGCGTCCTCGCCGGCGACGAAGCGCGCGTCGCGGTTGAGAAATGCGAGTGCGATGGCTTCGTCGTCCGGGTTGATCGCAGGGTGGTTGTGTTCGTCGTGGTCACTACCTACGTGGTTGTCATCCGATGCATCTGGCTCGTGAACCCTACAGTTATGGGTTCGGAGGCTATCTTGTCGCATGGCTTCTAGAATCCCTAGAGGGGATCGGAAGCCGCGTCCGACGTGCTCCAACACGTTGGGCACTTCTCGATGAGTCCCCGGTGGAC
The DNA here is from genome assembly GCF_051351675.1 of Natronorubrum halobium. Taxonomy (NCBI): domain Archaea; kingdom Methanobacteriati; phylum Methanobacteriota; class Halobacteria; order Halobacteriales; family Natrialbaceae; genus Natronorubrum; species Natronorubrum halobium. The sequence goes on along the minus strand of NZ_CP195595.1, from coordinate 1,113,040 downwards.
TGGCTTCCATACAGCTCATCACAGGTTGGTGTTAAATAATTTACTCACTATCTCTGAGTTGTGGAGATATATTTATGATTCGAAGATAGAAAATACTGAGTGTTTCTCACACATCGGAGGGCATATGAGCACAGTCAGAGATACCGAGAACGTGGTTCGACAACCTGCGGAGTGGATGCAGCCCGTCGACGACCGGATCCTCGAAATCCTCCGCGAACACGGGAATCTTACCCCAGCAGCGGTCGAGGAGTTCGGTGGTCCCTCCAGTAGCCACGCCAGCCGCAGGTGTAAGCAACTGGCTCGATACGGATTGCTCGAGCAGATCGTCACCGGTCTCTATACGATCACCGCCGAGGGCGAAGCGTATCTCGACGAAGAGTTCGACGCCAGCGAACTCGAGGCGACGGGTAGCGATTCGTAACTGGAGTGAGAATTACGTAACCAATCTACGACTCGAAAGCGGACCTGTGAACACTAATTCAATTTTCCAATGCCGGTTCGTCTGGTGTTAGAGCGACTCTGGCGGGAAAATGGCTGGAGAAATTCTGATGAGAATGATAACGAAAATCGAGGGATATGAACACAGAAAATCCGCGTTCGTGTTCATATACAGTTGATCAAACGATTCCACGTGTGATCCCCAGGAGTTGCATTAATCCTGTCTTTTACGATGTTCTATTCAGATGAAAATCAATTGAACACCACGGTAAGTCCACATGCTTATTGATCACCGGTTATTCTATCAGCTACGGATAGGGCCAGTGATACAGCGACATCAATTTACTCGAAAATTGGCGATGGAGTGTCTGGCCCAGTTGGATCACAAACACGTATTTGACCATCGTCTCGAACAAAAACATTCCATCCGTCAGCGGTGAAAGCAAGGACTTGTTCTCCTGAGTGGGGAGCATTCGAGTGGTGCTCAAACAACTCGTTGAGCGCCTCCGTATCGATCGTCTCGTACAATGGCGCAAGATCTCCTGGCTTAGTATCTGTCACCACTGCAATTGCTCTAATGACAGCGACAGCAGGGGACGTGTCGCTATCGCTATCATAGTGGTGAACTCCTACCGGCGTACAATCGCACTGTAGCGATAGTTGGTCCTGATTCATTGGCGATCCTACCCTAGTAGTGAACTTCAGTTTAGGGGGGGCAAGATAACTAAAAAGAACAACTTCGTCTGTACTGATCACTGCCGCTTATTTCAGCCGCTTTCGTCGGGATTCCACTCGCACGCATCGCCTGTGGTAAGTTCGTTCTCGTCGATATACACTGAGAGACAGGCATAGTTACAGAAGTACAGGGGTGACCCACAGTCGTCATTACAATCGCGGACACAGATGGGATCGTGGTCGAAGATACGCGACTCACAGTACGTACACGTTTCCCCTGCGTCAGGTGTTGTAACGGCCGTAGACATACCTGTGCTAAGGGATTTGTCACAGAAAACGTTTCGTAGGGGCGATGAGTAACTCCCCCTGTACTGAGCGATGTGTGCTTGGCCTGTACTTATCGTTGTGAGTTTCGACCCTCACCCACGGAGAGTTTCGACAGAGCTGATCGGATCTACTGCTTCAGAAGACGTCGGTGGTGGGCCGACATCGGAGCTCCCCATCCGCTGGTGGTGGGTCAACCGGACGGGCCGATCAGAGATCGGGCGTCGGTGGCTATTACGTTGGAACGATCTCGACCGGTGACGGTGGGTTACGAATGTCTCATGTCGGACGGAACCTGTCGGCAACGACAGTACTCCTCACCCCCGTCAGATGGATTATTCGAGCACGGGTGATTAAGCCTATTGGCCGTCAGGGGGTCTTTTGGCGGTGTTATACATTCTCCGCCTCGAGTTGCTCCTCGAGGTTGGCAATCCGGCACTCCTGAGCAAGTAGAATCGAGATGAGATGTGTGGTCACCGGATCGGGGTGGTTTTGGATCCCCCCAGCGTCAGCGAAGTTCCGCGCTTGGTCGAACAGTCGTTCGAAGTGATCTTGATATTCAAGACGGAGTGCTCTGTGGTAGGGTGACCACTCGTTTTCGAATTCACGGAGTGTGTCGCGGTAGGTGGGGTTTGTCTTGCCCATATGATATAGGGCGAGCAGTAATCAGATAAGCAGCGGAGAGCGGTTTCCGGAATTCCGATACGCTCTCACTCAGTGGTCGAGATCGCTACTCGTCAGCAATAAGAATCTCGTCGGTGTCTTCATCCTCTTCCTCCTGCTCGCACTGTTGAATTGCTTCACTGACTTCCTCCTGAGTCGCCTCGTCCATTCCCATCCCCTGTACAACCAGTATTCTCGAGATAGAGCATAAAGCAGTACTACCGTATTCTGAGTGGGAAAATACCCCGTCTGGAGTTCCGTCGTTGTACACACGGATATTCGTATCTCGTGTGCATATTCGAGGAACCGGATTTGCCGATATCCAATCCCAGGGGGGGAGAGTACGAATAGATGCTGTTGATGATCTCCCATTAGTTCATAAGAACAGATAGATAAACGTCATAACCATCGAGAAAAATATTGTTAGACAGAAAAGGGCGCTGGACAGGATTTTATAGCCGGTACTGACATAATCTGAGTCTGCACCCTCACGTAGTAGTTCAAATATAGGAATTCCCATTCCTGAGACAAACATCATAATCCCCCAGATCCCGGCGGACAAATCACTATTTATTCCAGATGATATTATATTTACAGCCACAAATAGAACAGCGAAGAGGGAAATATACGTGAGGAAGATAAAATAGTGCGTAGAAAGAGGTATTGAGTGGTCTGCTTCATCACTCACATTCGAAATATAGTACCTAACACCACCTAACCAAAGTGGAAGAACAATAACTACGACTTGTAATACAATCAGTGCAACCTCTACCTCTTGGTCCATTTTCGACCATATTTGATATCATACCCATATGTTTCTATTGAATATACTATCTCTTCAATCAGATCTGTTATAGTGTTTTTAACTTCCACTAGGGTGTATGTCGTGCCGCAAATCCGATAAGATACATAAATATGTACAAAATTAAAAATTCTCTGAGATTCACTGTCCCCGTCAGTTCGAATCTGGACTGAATCGAATGCGAAATCACGAAGTAATTAGCGAAACGTCAATTGCCAAACCAATAAATAAAACAAGTATAGCAATTACCAAAACCGAAGTTCGAATACGCTCCTGAGCAGCATTTTTCTCTTCACTCACCCATTTATCAGCTAAAACAAGAGGAACAAATTTCTTCAAATCATTATGTCCTTCCTCGTTTTCAGTTTCGTATTCACAGTACACATCAGCAGCAACACCTAACCCACCACTTGCAAAAAAGAGATAGTCTGGTTTGTCCTTAGGGGCCTTTCCCCGTCGTCTACTCAAAATATTGTAGAGTATATCGAAATCGTCACTAGTAGATGGAATCTTACGCTCTTGCACTGCATGTTCCCAAGCTTGATCAATTTTCTCGGCTTTATCTGAATTAAAGAGCGAAAAATACGCAGTAATTCCGTAGAAAAGAACTAAGAACGGTGCCGAGGCTTGCAGTAGTGCAGCTATCAATTCAGTGTTCATTAAGTCAGGGTGATCATCAGACCATCAAAAGTCTATCTAACTAATAGCGAACGAACTCTGCAGACTAGATACCTACGAGTAAAAGAGAAACCGTTGTTTCATGTGCTTCAACTGGAGTCATGCTGTGCGGAAGCGGGGGCAGGGCGCTGTAATTTTTTGGTTCAGTCCCCTTGGGGACACCCGCCAAGGGGGCTTTCGCGCGAAGCGCGAAACGACCCCGCAGGCCCTGCGGTGCGATCGCGGTGCCGACCCCGCCCTCAAGGGTCCGAATCCAACTGAAGTTGCGAAAATCAGCCGCTAATGAAGTTCTGGTTGTCTAAATGAAACAATGGGGTAGCGTTGCCACTACGCGGGCCGGTTCACCGATCGGCGACAGCGCCGACAAATCCGGTTTCGCTCCCGCCACCGGGAGTCTTCCAGGTCAGCTCGGCGCCGCGGAGAACCGTCGGATCGTTCCCCGACTTCGACCACTTCTCGAGGGCTTCGGCGGCGATCGCCTCGACGGTCTCGAAGCTATCGAACTTCAGCCGCGAGAGAATCGTATCGACCCGCATCCGTTGGGGGTCGCCGTTCTCGTCGAACTCGAGGTCGGCGCCGTTCTCTGCAAGCCACTTCTGGAACGGCGACGACTCCGCAACGTGGTCTGCTAAGCCCATCAGGTGCTGCATCCGATCGGCGTAACTCTCGATCGCGTACTCGGCGGACTCGACGAGCGCACGCAGCTCCTCGCGATACTTCCGGGCGCGGAACGACACGTCGCCCTGGTCGAGCTCGAGGACGTCGCCGAGGTCTTGGATCGCTCGGTAGATCGTCGCGGGGTGTTTCCCCAACTCGTCGGCAAGATCGTCGACCGTCACTCCGCCATCGGTTGCAACCCGCTCAGTCACGTTGCGAGCAGTCTCGCCCATGTCTCGCAGCGTCGTCATCAATAGGTGGTCCGTCTTCGCCTCGAGGCGCGGCGTGGGATCTTCGTAGAGTTCCACGGGCTGATCACGAGCCACCGCGTCGAAGTGGTCGTCAGCGATGTAGACGCCGTTTCCATCAGGACCGAGCGGGATGTCTTCCCAGTGGAGCGCGTTCAACAGCGTCTCCTCAATCTGCTCGGTCACCGCGTGGCGATCGGCCCATGCCCATGCCTCGTTGTCGTTCATCGACTTGTTCACCAACACCTCTACCTTCGGATGGTAGGACGGGTGATCTTTCGAGACCGCGTCTGGGTCCTTCAGCTGGTAGATCTCGAACTTCCGTCCGTAGGTGTGGCCCGGCAGCAGCTTGCTGGCTGACGCAGGGTTCAAAAACAGCCGGTTCTGGTGATTGATCGTCTCCTCGTTGTCGATGTGGAGCTCCGCTTTCACGCCCTTGAGGTCGGACAGATAGAGTGCGACCTTCTGGAGCACACCGGCTGACGAGAGCTTTTCCGCCCACTCGCGTCGAATCCTGACGTACCGCTCGTACGCCCACATTCGGCTCGCCGAGTGCGGTTCGGTACGGAAATACTCGGGATGCATTCGCTCATTCGCGTGTTCGAACACCGCCGCGTAGAACTCCGGCAGCAACTCGAGGCCGCGTTCGGCTTCGATGTTACTGGTGTGGAACTCGACGTCGACGCCGTCGACCTCGCCGACTTGATTCTCCCAGGGGAGCTGAATCCGGTCGCCGGTCTCCCAATGTCGCATGTCCGGAAACCGCGGCGAAATGTTGTACGACGCCTTCCGTTCACCACGCCCACGGCCTACGATATCCCATTCGTACAGCCGTTCGGCGTTGATCCCGTCCGACAGTCTCGGTGCGAATCCGGACTTGCTGTACCGTACCTCGAGGTGCCAGGGCTCGCCGTTGATCTCGATATCTAGTTCCAGGTATCCCTCAAACGGTGGCCCGAGCATCACCGACGACAGCGCATCGTACGGACCGCGTCCCCAGTCGGGCCACTTCCAGCGGCCTTCAATCTCGTGCGGCGTCGTCTCGACTTGAGACACACCTACTCACCTCGCTCTGACTCGAGCAGACCGGTCAGCACCGCGACTGGGTTCCACCACGTCGCGCTCCCACAGCGGTAACAGACGTGCTTGAACGATGTGCAGTCCGTCGACTCGAGCGAGGTTGGATCAACCTGCGGGTGCTGGTCCATCTCCTCGGGACGCGCGCGTTTGACGTGCGTCCGCCCACAGCCCACGCAGACAGCGTCGACAGGAATACCGACCCGTCCTGCATCCGCGCTCGCTAATTCCGCCTCGAGGTCGCGACCGTCGCGACCAGTATCGACGCTCATCGAGGGCACCCCACAGTCACCGACGGATCGACACCCGCCGGGTTCATCACGTGCGACCACGCGAGTTTTGCGACCTCCTGTTCAGAGCGCGACCCGGCGACATCGTACCACCGACCGGACAGCAACTCGTCGACGATCGTCGCCGGGACGATCGCTCGCGCGACCTGGGGCAGCCCCGGTCGCGGCAGATAGACCACGAGCAGGTACATCCCACCCGCCTCGAGCAACTGGTCGTGAGCGCTGCGTTTGACGTAGAACCGGCCTCGAGTCGATCGGCTACCGTTGCTCGTCTCGAGTTGACAGCCTTTGATCTCGACTGGCGTCTCCGGCTCGACGAGAACGATACCGTAGAACGGAAGCGACCGGCTCGCCTCGAGGACGGCCGTCGTTCGTGCGTCGTGCCAGGTGGCCGTGCGATCGCCAACGTACTCCAGGGCGTCGATCACCTGCACGATCTCCGCCTCGAGGGCATCACCGCTGGCCTTCGGGCTTTCGAGTTCGGACGTCCGCGAACTCATCGAGAACCACCATCGGCCCGAATCTCTCGCTGCTCAAGCGCGTTCCGAACGTCAGCATCGGTCGCTTGATGGGCCGGATGGGCTATGGGCGTCCGACTTTCGACATCGTACAGCCTGCTCGCCGGAACGAACTCAGACATCAGCCTCACCTCCGTGGTGACCGGCGGCCGTCTCCGGATCGGGAATGCCGACGTCGACACCAGCGGCGGACCCGCGGGTCAGTCGCCGGTACGAGTCACACTCGCCGCAGCGATGGGCGCGGTCACTGTTGTCGCCGTAGACGCGGCAGAAGCGGTCCGAAACGTGGACTCCGCAGTGTTCACACGCCGTCGAGGTATCGGTCGACGACCACGGAGCGACCGTCACGCCGACCACCCCGTTTCGGCTACTAATTTCGCAAGCAGGCGGCGACCCGGAACCAGTGGCTGGTTCGGTTCAGGTTTGAGACACCCTGTTTCCGAAACAGAGAACGAGCGTTTCGGATGGTTCAGTACCGTACTATCGGCCGAATCGGTTTCGGCCACACTTCGGGTTTTTTGCGGATGGGCCCTGACGGATTCGAACCATCGACCACTCGGTTATGAGCCGAGCGCTCTAACCAGACTGAGCTAAGGGCCCTCCACCGGAAGAAATCGCGCGTTCTAATTAACGCTTGCTGTCCGGTTCGATTGGGAGAAAAATGGCAGCGTTATGCGGTCAGAGCCTCGAGTTCCTCGTCGCTCAACTTTGCCTCCAACTCCGCTCGTTCGTGGGACTCGAGCACGTCCTCGCGCTCTTCGGCCTCGAGATCGGTGACGGATTCGAAGTGGTGACACATAGCGCTCGACGGTACGCCGTTGACGTCAATAAAGGCTGGTTCAAGCGATCCGACCGGTACGCAGTCGGCCGGGTGCGCTACTCTTCGCCGTAATCCGCGAGCGTCTGGTCGTTCGTCCCGGCGCGGTGGCGGGTCGCCAGTCCCGCAAGGTGGGGCGCTTCGGGGACGATGAGTTCCTCGCAGGCCGTTTCGCAGGCGCTCGTGCTCCCGGGCAGACAGAACACCGGCGTATCGACCGCGATTCCGGCCGTCGCGCGCGAAGACATCGCTCGAGTTCCGACTTCGTCCCACGAAAGCGACCGGAACAGTTCACCGAAGCCGGGGAGGTCGCGCTCGAACAGCGAGGACGTTGCTTCCGGTGACACGTCGTCTGCGGTGACGCCCGTGCCGCCGGTGGTGAGCACGATATCGATATCGCGACGCGCGACCAGTCCGCGAACCGCCGTCCGAATCGACGAGTAGTCGTCTCGGACCAGCAGCCGTTCGCGCACCTCGTGGTCGTCAGCCTCGAAACACTCCTGGATGGTGTCCCCACCCGGATCGTCAGGATCCACCTCGTCGGCTTGCGCGCGCGAACTCGAGACCGTGACGATGCCGACGTACAGCGGATCGATGACGTCGTGGCCGTGATCGTCGGTGCTCCGGCGGTCGTCGTTGTCGGTCGTCATAGGACGATATCCTCGCCGAAGGCCGATAATATCTCCCCTCTCGAAGGCAGCCGACTCGAACAACGAGTTCCAGACACTCGGCTCACGATTCCGTTCCCCCGTGTGAGATCGTCACCGTCTCGCCTATCCCCGTCGGTGCGGGGTTCTCGAACGTCGACCAATCAGCGTCCATCTCTTCGTCGGTCAACAGACAGTCGTCGAGTCGCGCCTGCAGGGCGTCCATCTCGATGTTCCGGCCGATAACTGCGAGCCGCGTCTCGCGGTCGCCCCACTCCTCGTCCCACGAGAGGTCGGGCTGGCCGCGTCGGTACTGCTCCTGTCGCGCTTCGGAGAAGCTGGCGATCCAGCGGCCGGTGACCTCGAGACTGGTCTCCGACCCGGCGTAACTCGCCGTGATCGCCTGCTTCTCACGGCCGGCGATCCAGCACAGCCCCTTGGCGCGCACGAGGCCGTCCGGAAGGTCAGCGAGGAAGGCCGCGAGGCGCTGGGGGTGGAACGGCCGCCGGCGGTGGTAGGTATCGACCTCGATGCCGTACTGCTCGGGCGGGTGAGCGTGGTCGTGGTCCGCGTGGCTATGGTCGTGTGACTCGGCACGCTCGTGCTCGTCGTGGCTCTGATCGTGGTCGTCGCCGCCGTGACTGTGATCGTGCTCGTGATCCGAGCCGCCCGCATCGGGATCGAGCTTGTCTGGGCCGGCCTCCTCGTGGTCGCCGGCGTCAGTTTCGATCGCCTGCTTCCAGCCCGCCGACTGGGCCGCGGCCTCGAGATCGAATCGCTCGCTGTCGAGCACTGACTCGGGACCGAGCGCGCTGTACTCGGTCGTGACAATTTCGGCGCGGGGCTGGAGCGTCTCGAGCAGGGCGACGACCCGCTCGCGCTCGGCCTCGTCCACGAGATCGCACTTGTTCACGACGAGCAGATCGCAGAACTCGACCTGCTCGAGCAGCAGGTCTCCGAGCGGTCGGCTCCCGGTCTCGTCCGGACCCTGGGGCTCCGGGATCGGCGGGCCGTCTCGCTCGTCAGAACTGCCCGCCGCGAACCGATCGTGGAATCGCCGCGCGTCGACGACGGTGACGACCGCGTCGAGGTCGTACGGGCCGCCCGCGGGCCCGCGGACGAACTGGCGCGCGATCGGTTCGGGTTCGCCGACGCCCGAGGCCTCGACGACGAGATAGTCGAAGTCGTGTTCCTTCCAGAGTTGGATGACCGACCGGGAGAGTTCGCCGCCGAGGCTACAGCAGATGCAGCCGTTCTCGAGGGCGAGCACCTCCTCGCCGGTCGTCAGGTCGGTTCGAGCCTCCACGAGGTCGGCGTCGACGTTGACCGCGCCGACGTCGTTGACCAGGACGGCTATCTCTCGGTCTGTCGACTCGAGCAGGCCGGACAGCAGCGTCGTCTTGCCCGCGCCGAGTTCGCCACAGAGGATGGTGACGGGAACGCTCATCTAGTCGTTCGCGAGCGCGAGTTCACGTTGCTCTTCCGGTTCGAACGGATCGGCGTACTCGCGCGATCGAGGACGTCGAGACCGTCGACTACTCGCTGGTGCCCCTGGAGTCCATAGGCCAGTTACAGGACACCTGAGCCAGTGACCGCCTACGAGGGGCGGCGCAGATCCTCGAGTCGCTCGTCGAGTAGGTACTCCTCGGCCCAGTTGATCCCGGCGCGCTGACCGTCTTTCGGCTTCCGGAATCGGATCTCCATCTTGTCACTCGCAGCGTCCGAGACGGAGATCAGATAGCGGTTGTCGTTGATCGAATCGTAGACCGCGAAGTACTCCGCGCGGTCGTCGTACCCCTTTCGATCGTAGCCGTCACGCCGACTCCGAGTACTGATCGTTTCGAACGCGACCGTCCCCTCGCTCTTTCGATACGCCGTCTTGCACTGGATTCGATGAAATCGTCCACCGACCTCGACGACCAGATCGTACGGCTCGTTGTCGTAGGTCGGGACGAGGACGGGAACGTCGCGAACGACGAACGCCGCCTGAATGATCGCTTCCGTCGCCTGACCGCGCTTCTGTGGTTCCTCGAGGCTCTCGTAACGCGTGGTGCGATCGAGCATGCACGGTTTCGCCGCGCGATTCGATATAAACTACCGGACTGCCGGTCACCGGCAGTAGAGCGTTCACGGCTACATTCGATCGTCACGGAGGCGAAACCATCAGCAGAACACTATTCGAATGGACTAGGGCCCGCTCTATCGGCGAAAAGACTGTACGAGGAAGCGCCAAAGCCAGGACTCGAACAGTTGCGAGACGGTCCGGGTCGCTCACTCCGTTCGCGACCGGGCTGCGACTCGCGTGCTCGAGTCCGACTTGTCTCGCGTTTACGAAACCTGAATTCGCTCGGAGCTATCGCTTCTCGCGAGTAGTTAGTTTCGTAAAAGCACGACTGAAACGCGAAGCGTTCCAGTTAGCCCAACAATTTCTCCGAAATTTGTCGGACGCCAAAGCCAGGACTCGAACCTGGGACAACCTCGTATCTGCGGCGACCAGCGAAACGCTGTGTCACCGTAACAGCGAGGTGCTCTACCAACTGAGCTACTTCGGCTCATATTCAGATAGTGGGGTGTCTTTGATAGGGCTTTCGTTTTGCTTGCTCCGTGTTCGACACCCTTTCACGCACCGCTCGAGTACCACCTGCCAATGAGCGAGGAGGACGCTGCGAGCGACGACCCGACACCCAGGAACGACGACCTCGAGTCGGTCGTCGCCACGATCCACGAGCGCATCGAACCCGACGCGGACGAGCGCGAGCACCTCCGCGCGGTCGCCGACCGGCTGGTCGACCGAGCCGAAGACGCCGCGACCGAGCGCTGTGAGGACGCCGACGTCCTGCAGGTCGGCTCGACGGCCAGAGACACCTGGATCAGCGGCGACCGCGACATCGACATCTTCGTCCGCTTCCCGCCGGATCTCGAGCGCGAACGGCTCGAACGATACGGTCTCGAGGTCGGCCACGCGACCCTCCCCGAGGGCCACGAGGAGTACGCCGAACACCCCTACGTCAAGGGGTGCGTAGAGGGGTTCGACATCGACGTCGTCCCCTGCTTTCGCCTCGAGTCGGCCACGGAGATCCGCTCGGCCGTCGATCGCACGCCGTTTCACACGCAGTACCTCGAGGCCCGCCTCGACGACGACCTCGCCGCCGACGTCCGCCTTACCAAACAGTTCCTGAAAGGGATCGGCGCCTACGGCAGCGACCTCCGAACCCGTGGCTTCAGCGGCTATCTGACGGAACTCCTCGTCTGCGAGTACGGCGGCTTCCGCGAACTGCTCGAGGCCGCGTCGAACTGGCACCCCCCGGTCGAACTCGATCCCGAGAGCCACGGTCAAGAGACGTTCGACGATCCCCTCGTGGTCATCGACCCCACCGATCCCGAGCGCAACGTCGCCGCCGTCTGCTCGGCCGACAACGTCGCCCGCCTCCAGCACTACGCCCGGGAGTTCCTCGAGGAGCGCGACACCGAGGTGTTCGAACCCAACGACCCCGACCCGCTCACGAAGAACGAGCTCCGCGAGCACCTCGAGCGCCGCGGAACGATCCCCGTCGTAATCCGGTTCGACGCCCCCGACCTCGTCGAGGATCAGCTGTATCCCCAGCTCCGGAAATCGCTCGAGGGCATCACGACCGGTCTCGACGACCGCGGCTTCGACGTCTTCCGTGCGACGGCGTTCGCCGACGAAACGGCGGTCGTGCTCGCGGAACTGGCCATCGCCGAGCGCCCCGCCGTCGAGCGCCACGAGGGGCCGCCAGTTCACGTGCAGGGTCACGCCGAGGACTTCTACGGAGCATACGCCGACGACCCCGACGCCTACGGTCCCTTCATCGGCGGCGACCGGTACGTCACCGAGCGGCCCCGCGAGTTCACCACCGCGCGCGCGTTCCTCGAGAGCGACCGCCTGTTTGACGTCGGACTCGGCGCTCACGTCGAGACGGCGCTCGCGGACGAGTACGAGGTGCTGGTCGGCGACGAGATCGCGGCGCTGTGCGAGGCGTTCGGTTCGGAACTGCGGCGGTACTTCGAGCCGCGTCCGTGAATCGGACCGGCCACCCAAAGCTTATCACGGCCTGTTCTCGAGGTGTATGAAATATAAATGAAGGATGGTACTCGAGTAGGAATTGGGTTGCTGGGGATCGGGCTGGGATTCGTCGCCCTGTCGCCGATTGCTGAAGCGTATAGCAGGACTGTCCATCCCGGGATGCTCGGAAGAGTGTTCGTACTGACGCTAGCTAACGTCGGAATCGTCTATTCCATCTTTGGCGTCGTCCTCACGGGCTGGGAGCGACTATTTCGATCAACGCGACTACCGTACGGTATCGCCGTCCTCACGGCGGTCGTTGCCATCGCAGCCGTTACCGGCGTCGAGATAGCCGGCTCGACGGGCATGAGCGAGGGAGTTCGGGCGACAATAGAGGATGCGACGTTATCAGTCCCGCTGGTTATCAGTTGCTGCGTCGCCTGGTTGCTCCCGAGTATCGCTCCCGTTCGAGGCACCTTGACCCGCCGCCGACGACTTCTCGCAATCGCGGGACCGGCTGTCTTCCTGATAACGCCGCTCGCGATCGTGCTGACTGACGGTACCGCGTCCGAGGTAGGGGTCGATACCGTCGTGTCAGTATGGATTTTCGCGGCCAGCGGCGTTCTCGCGTTTGCTGGGATGTACGTACTCCCCGCGTACTTCGTTCGAAAAGTGCTCACGGCCACGTAGCGTCGCCACTATCGCCATACCGGTTCTGGATCGTATGCGTAGCCACGACGGTCGGCACGCGACAGCTTCACCGCACGTCGAGAACCCGAACGACGAAGCCGACGAGTGATTCGGAGTCGAATACGGGCGTGAGGAACGGAAACGTCATCAGCCGTCGAAATCCAGATCCAGTCCGTGCGCGTCGGCCACGTCCTCGAGCGCCGACTCGGCCTTCTCACCGCACTCGGAGTCGGGTTCGATCGGCTCGCGGCCGTCGAACGTCTCGTGGACGATGGCGACGCTGTCGGCAAGCACGTCGAGCCCGTAGCCACCCTCGAGGATGAAGGCGAGCGCGGCGTCGGTCTCGTCGGCGAGCGTTCGGAACCGATCGGTCATCAGGGCGTAGGCCTCCGTCGACAGCCGAATCCGAGAGATCGGATCGTGGCGGTGGGCGTCGAACCCCGCACTGATCAACAGGAGATCGGGATCGTACTCCGTCAACGCCGCCGTGATCGGCCCCTCGACCGCGGCGAGGTACTCGCGGTCGTCCGTCCCGGCGGGCATCGGGACGTTCATCGTCCGCCCGGCGCCGTCGCCCTCGCCGGTTTCGTCGATGGCTCCGGTGCCCGGATAGAGTCCCTGTTCGTGAATCGAGACGAAGAAGACGTCGTCACGGTCGTAGAAGATGTCCTGCGTGCCGTTGCCGTGGTGGACGTCCCAGTCGACGATCGCGACCCGATCGACGTCGTGTTCGTCCGAATTCAGCGCGTGCTGGGCGGCGACCGCGGCGTTGTTGACGAAGCAAAAACCCATCGCGTCGTCGTAGACGGCGTGATGGCCCGGCGGTCGGCCGATCGAAAACGGCGTCTTCCGGCCGGTCGCTCCCTCGAGTGCGGCCTCGGCGGCCCAGCAGGCGAGTCCAGAGCTGTGACAGACCGCGTCCCAGGTCTCCTCGACGGCGGTCGTGTCGGGGTCCCAGCTGCCGCCGCCGTCGGCACAGAACTCCTCGACGGACTCGATGTACTCCCGCTCGTGGACGGCCGCCATCCGATCGATATCGCAGGGCTCGGCCTCGACGTACTCGACGCCGTGTTTTTTCTTCAGTCGCTCCCGAATCGCTCGTAGCCGGTCCGGCGACTCAGGGTGGCGCGAACCGGGGTCGTGTGCGAGACAGATCTCGCTGTAGCCGAATTGCATCTCACTCGAACAGCGAGAAGTACGTCTCGATGTCGTCTTCGGTGATCGTCCGACGGTCGGCGTGGTGGGCGAGCACCGCGGCCGCCCGCGCGACGTTGTCCGCGTAGTCCTCGAGAATGTCTGCGAGGGCGACGCGGGCGTCCATCGAGACGCGATAGCGGTCGTCGATTTCCAGCCTGGCGATACGGTCGACGGGGGCGACGGGGAGTTCGAGATCGTCCTTGTCGACGACCCGCTCGACGCCGAAATCCTCGGCCATCAGTGTCTTGCGCCCGTCTTCGGTCGCGTGCTCGGCGGCGCCGATCGCGAGCTCGCTGCCGTGTTCTTGGATCCGCGTTGCGAGTTCCTTCGACGCGTCGGCACTCACCCGAAGTTCGCCCGCGTTCCGCCGGATAATCGTGTCCACCGGGGCGAACGGGAGTTCGACGTTCATACCATGATAGGCGGAGCTAACTCCCTTAACGCTTTTCCTAGCCGCTCGATGAGGTTGCTCGCGGCGTCAGAACACGTCGTTTGCCTCGAGACGCCCGTCGCGGACGACCCCTCGGGCGGTTACCTCCTCGCCGAGACCGACGTCGACGTCGGTCGAGACGCTCATCGTCGTCTCGCCGTCGTCCAGCACGACCGGGTCACCGGCCTGGACGACGACCCCGGTGAACTCGAGTTCCTCGCCGTCCGTCGGATCGTCCGAATCGGCGGCGGTGTCGCTCGACTCGTCGGCACCGGCGTCGGCCGTCTCGTCGCCATTGGCCGCATCGTCACCATCTCCGTCGGTACCGCCGGCAAACGCCGACAGCCCGGCGTTCTCCTCGCTCGAACCGCTTGACTCGTCGGCCCCGTCATCGCCGGCACCGGCCGAGTCGGACTCGAGGACCGTGATCGTCGACTGCCAGCCCGCGGAGGCCTCGAGGTCGTCCTGCCAGCCGTCCTGAATCTCCACGTCGCCGAGGGCGACCTCGTCGCCCGGGCCGATATCGATATCGGCCTTCTCGCCCCACATCGCCACGCGAATGTCGCCGGTCGCGTCCTGAACGCGGATATTCCGAACCTGTCCCTCGGAGCCGTCGTCGCGGTCGAAGGTGCGCTTCGGATCCGCCGAACGGACGACCCCCGCGATGTCGACCATCTGGTCGATCTCGAGGTCCTCGATCGGCGTGCTCTCGGGGACGTACTCCACCTCCTCGTCGACCTCCTCGACGGCACCGCGGTTGCCGACGTGGAGCTCGAGGGTTCCGTCGCGGTCCTTGACGTACCCGTCGATCACTTCGACGGTCGTACCCGGATCGATCTCCGTCGCGAGATCGGCCTGCTCGTCCCACAGCGTCACGCGGATGCGGCCGGTCGAGTCGCCGAGGACGAGGTTCGATACCTTGCCTTCGGAGCCGTCGTCCCGGTCGAACGTGCGGACGCTGTCGGTGTCCAGCACGAGGCCGACGAGGTTGACGTTCGAGAGGCCGAGCGAGAGCGCCTCGACGGTGTGCGTGTCGGCGACCTGCACGTCGACCTCCGTGTCCGGATCGGGCTGGACGTCGTCGACGCTGACCTCGACGCCCGAGAAGCCCTCCTTGGGTCGGCCCTTGACTCGCAGCACCTGTCCCTCCTCGAGTTCCTCGATGGCGGCTTCGGCGTGCTCGTCCCAGAAGGCGGCCCGTACGGAGCCGGTTTCGTCCGCGACCTCCACGTTGACGACGCGGCCATCCTCGTCCTCGCCGTCGCGCTCGAAGGTGCGAACCTCGCCGATACTGGTAACTTTGGCGACGAACTTCACGTCCTCCATACCGGGTTCGATGTCGGCGATACCGCCGACCTCGCTCTCGCCGATCTCGTGAGCGACGAGCATCGCCGCCGTCTCCTCGTCCGCGAGTCCACCCATCTGCTCGACTTTCGCCTCGACGGCCTCGCGAAACTTCTCGAGAGAAACGTCGGCCTCGAGGTCTTCGTACACGCCCTCGATGTCGCTCATTCTAGGTTCGTGCATGCGTAGGTCGCGCATAAGCGTTGTTCATTCGGCGTCGTCGACCGGGGCCGTCTCGACCCCACCGTTCGAACCTGCCAGCTATCGCCTTCGAGAGCATACGCCTGCTGGTCCCGTCTCGGTATATAAACTCGCGGCTCGTCGGGTGCGTCTCGAGGGACGATCGTGGCAGACGCAGCCACGCACGAATCGGCGATTCGCCGGCCGTCTGCCGGTCTCTTTCGAAAGGGCTTTAGTGTGCACCGGGTAACGAAGAGATGAGTCCTGGTAGGGTAGTGGACTATCCTCTTGGCTTGCGGAGCCAGGGACCGGAGTTCAAATCTCCGTCAGGACGTTTCTGCCGACACCAAACCGCGAGCGAAGCGAGCGGCTGGTGTCGGCGAAACTCGTATACGGAGATTTGAGCAGGGAAGTCGCAGCGCGACCGAAGGGAGCGACCGTCTTCCCGTGTTCAAATCTCCGTCAGGACGCTCACTCCTTGCGAGTGCTTCACGTTGTTCAGCACTCGCTTCGTCGTTCGGTCCTGACGTGCCTTACGCTCACTACGTTCGCGTAAGACTCCGTCAGGACGCTTTTTGTTGCAGAAATCCGAGTATCCGTCGAGGAAAGGCAGCTTCAAACTGGTTTACCGTCGCATATGTTCCAGTATCTGCAAAAACCGATAGGCTGGCTCTCCGTAGCGTTTCGTCTCCGTTCCGGCCTTCGTCCGTAACTTATCGATCTCTGCTGTGTACTCTTCGTTGACGTTGAGTGCCACCTGTTCGTCGTACTCCCGGTCGAATCGAGCGGACACTTCGTCCAGCCCGTCAGTCAATTTTCCCTTCGGAACGTACGGCGACCAGAGCTGAAGGGTGTACGCGTCAGCATCATCGAAGACTCGAGTGGCGTACTCGTAGTCAGCCTCGAATTTCTGGTAGATCGTATCCAGGGTCCCCTGATACGATGTGTTGCCAAAGTCGCTCCAAGAGTTATCCGAAGGGGTGCCCCCGTAGTTTAGCCCGTCGAGGTGGGTCACAACTTCACAGATATAGACACACTGGCGTCCGTTATCCGTCCCGAGTGCTAAGACATCGACCTCCATCTGATCGCCCTCTTTCTCGGAAAATTCGTTGTAACTGACGACCTCGCACTCGTTGATCAGCTTGTGGTAGGCCCCGACCAGTTGCTCCCCGAGTCCAGCAGTACTCATGATAGCCACGTCGAATTTCGGTCCCTATAGTCTATCTGAAACGATACTGAATGCCGAAATCAAAGCACAGGACACAGCGCGTTCCGTATTCGTCTCTTCGGCGCTCGAGCACGCCCACCGAACCCGGCTGGAACGTGCCGGCCGGGACGGTACCCGTCTCCACTCCCGAGACGCAGTCAACCAGCAGTACAATCGGTGGGACACATGAGTGATGATCACGCGGACACGGCAGGCGAACCGCACGGAACGGAAGGTGAATCGACGACCGTCAGCCGACGGCAAGTCCTCCGGACGACGGCCGTAGCGGCCGTCGGTGGCGCTGGTCTCGCCGGCGCCTCCGGGTCGACCGCCGCGACCGGTTTTACGGGCTGTGACGAGTGGCTGAACGCACCCGCGGAATATCCGGAGATCGATCTCACCGGCGGCAATCCGTCGGCGTCGAACTTCGAGGCCCTCGAGGACGAGTCCGAACTCGTCGTCTTCGTCCACGGCTGGCTCGGCCTCGAGACCAGCACCGACCAGGCCTACACCCTCGAGCAGGCGCTCGAGGAGGCCGAGTACGACGCACCGGTTGTCGCGGCCTCGTGGGAGGCGGACACGCGTAACTACTGGCGCGCAGAGAGCACCACCGAGACGGCCGGACGGCGGCTCGCGTCGTGGCTCGCGTCCGACCGAGCGGCTCTCGAGGAGCGGACGGTCCGACTGGTCGGCCACTCGCTCGGCGGTCGGCTCTGTCTCGAGACGCTCACGGCGCTCGACGGTGAGGCGGCCGTCGACACGGTCGCGCTGGTCGGCACCGCCGCGGACGACGATTCGGTCTGTACGGACGGGGAGTACGCCTACGGTATCGACGCCAGCGGCGGGACGGTCTCCAACTACCACTCCGAGAACGACGACAGCGTCTGTTACGGCTACGACTTGCAGTCGCTCGCGAGCGGCCTCGGCTGTGCCGGATCCGACTGCGACGGCGGCTGGGTCACCGACGACAGCGGCTCGGTACCCGACAACTACACCGACGTGGACGTCACCGACGCGGTCGACGACCACTGCGACTACACGAAACCCGAGGTGGGGTGTGTGCCGCAGATCGTGGCCGGCTTCGAGTGAGACTCGAGTGACGAGCCGACTCGTGAGAGGCGAACCCATGGTCTCTATTTCTGCCCAGTAGCGGTGGTATACTGGACAGTTACGCCTCGATACCGCTATGCAACTAGTTGCTACGCGGAACGATTCCTACGGTCGTCTTACCGCTGGTACAGCCGACGTGGACGTGAATCGCTGTTCCTCGTCGATACTCTGTGTTATCCACTCTCGTTTTCTTCTTCGGTCTCGTTCTCCTCGGTTTCGTTCATCCCGTCTTCGGTCTCGTTCTCCTCGGTTTCGTTCATCCCGTCTTCGGTCTCGTTCTCCTCGGTTTCGTTCATCCCGTCTTCGGTCTCGTTCTCCTCAGTTTCGTTATCCTCGGTCTCGTTCTCCTCTTCTGCGGGATCCTCTTCTGCGGGATCCTCTTCCGTCTCGTCGTCGCCGCCGTCACCGGGACCAGTACAACCAGCGATCAGTGTTGTTGAAGCCCCGACACCCGCTATCTGGAGCGCTCGTCGCCGCGTCAGTAAATCATCTCGTTCCATGACAAAAATCATTCGTCACCAATGTGTATAAACTGACGCCCACCATATTCCTGCATCTCGGTTCTACCGTAAATATATCTAACCGGTTTCTGCTTTTGGAATTATACGGGTTATCGGACTAGCAAACGGACATTCATAGAGGGCGGTGCGAATTGTCGATCGCCGAACGTTAATCGTACCACTGCACGAACTCATACGCTAGGATCGTACGCTGTTCGATGATTACCCGTCGACAACTGTTGACAGGAGTCGACACGTGCTTCTCCATCCTGGCCTCCGTCACGTGGCTCGTCCGCCGCGTCGTTCGATCGACGTTCGTTTCTGGTTCAGCGAACGCGCCGCCCAGCACCTCTCGTTTTCGTTTTCGAACTGCGAGGTGGAACATCTCCGGGAGTAGAACGGTGGACTATTCCCCTCGAACGAATCCGGAACGCCTGATCGTTCGTCTCTGGCTGTACAGAGCGACAGAAGACCGACGATCGCTAGAGATTCCGCCGAATAGCGTCACGAGATTCCGGCGTCGGATAGCGTCGTCACTCGAGGTAGCAAAGTCGGGTGAGAGGAGTAAGCCCCCTTCTGTTCGTCCCGGCATTCGGCTGAGCGTCCGCGCCGTCCGCGGCGAGGCCGCGGGGCGTTCGGGCTACCACGGCACGGACTTGCACCGGTGAGGGTTCGCCGTTCCATCGATCCTCGGCCGTCTGCATGCGGTCGGTCGTGACGTCGCGTTCGACGGTTCACACCGTCTCACAGTCGCGGTTCTCGCGCTTGAGGCGCTCAGAACCGCGCACACAACCTGTGGATTCGAACCACAGTTGATCAACCGCAATCCTCTGCAGGTTAGCTCCCCTTCCTCTCGGTCGGGTTCGCACGCATCATTGGTCGGGCCGAGACGTGTCGTTTCTGTTCCAGAGCCAGCGGTCTCCCGCTCCGGACTTGCGTCCGGTCACCTGCCCGAACAGGTGGGGGGACTTTCCTCGCGAGCGCGGAGCGACTCGGAGAGTCGGTCCACGTTAGAGCGTTGGGCAACCCGGAGGGTTGGCCAACGACGGATAGCTGCCCCGTCTCCGGAACAGCTACCGCGGCAGCCAGGCTCTCTCTCCCAGTTCTCGTAGGGACGGCGGCCGAATAAGTCCCCCGGTCGATGCGACGGCTCACCGGTCGATTCGAATGGAAGCGTTTTAGGAGAACAATTCCTATGTATATCTGTATGTCCCAGCGACAGGGCGTCAACCTCTCCTACGAAGACGGTGCACGCGCGGTCGAACTCGCGCGTGAATCCGTCGAATCTTTCGTACAACACGGGCAACGAGAACAACCGGGCAGCATGCGCGAGGCCTTCTACGAGCGAACCGGCGCGTTCGTTCGTCTCGAGTCCACCCGCGGCCGGGGCAGCCTGCGCGGCTGTGCCGGTGGCTACCGGTCGGGCGAGCAACTCGGACACGTCATCGTCGACGCGGCGATCGAAGCCGCGAGCGAAGATTCCTGTGGCTCCGAAGTGACCCCCTCAGAGCTCCCGAATCTCACCGTCTCGGTCTGCGCCGTCCGAAACGTCGTCCTGACCGACGATCCGCTGGCCGACCTCGAGTTGGGGACCCACGGCGTCGCCGTCGACGGCGGCGGCAAGAGCGGCTGGCTCTATCCGACGGTCCCGGTCGAGAACCGGTGGAGCGCCGAAGAGTACCTCGACCGCACCTGCCGAAAGGCGGGGCTCCCGCCGAAGGCCTGGCAGGACGACGACGTCGTCGTCACGCTGTTCGAAGGACAGGTCTTCCGCGAGCGCGACGCCGACGGCAGCATCGAAGAGCTCTAGCTCTAACCGACGACGCGACGAGGCGTACTGGTCGACTCGCCGACGTTGGCGGGGATCGCCGCAGCATGCCGTACCGTTCTGCGTCCTACTCATGATACCGAGTCGGGTTCGACGGATCGACCTCGAGCAGCGCGGCCGACAGCCGACCGCCGGCGATCGCCAAGCCGTTACAGAGATGCATGGAGAGGAAGCCGCCGAGAACGCCCGTAGCGGAGACGACGAGCGCCGCCGGGAGCGTCTCGATATCGTAAGAGCCGACAGTGTACGTGATCGCCGGATCCGCGTACACCAGCGGTGCAGCGAGCGCGGCCAGGACGACGGATGCCGCGGTGACGACCACGGTGAACGCGAGGATACCGTAGACGAATTTGCCGACGACTAACACCAGACTGGTCCAGGTCGTCGGCGCGGTTACCAGCGCAGCGAGGGCGTCGAGGACGCCGTCCTCGGCCCGCGAGAGGCTGCGGGGATTCTCGGCGCGGAGCGATTCGGGCAGCGGCGCGTCGACACCGACGAGGTGGCTGGTCAGTCGCGCGTCGAACGCGGCGAGCACCGTCGTTCCGAGCAGCGTCAGGACGAGCAGCGGAAGCCCCAGCAGGGTCACGAGCAGTCCGAGCCCGAGCGAGAACCCGACCGTGACGGCGGTGAAGTAGACGATGCCGAGCGGGAACGCGAGCAGCAGATAACAGAGGTTCAGGTAGGTCCGCGCGCGAAACGGGACCCCGAAGAACCAGCGCAGCGGTCGGTCGTCCGGTCCGTCAGTGCCGTCTCGAGCGGCTGTCGTAGCGTGTGTCATTGGCCTCACTCGGGACGACGCGCCGACGGATCCTATAACGGACAAGCGAGTTGGCGACCCGCCAACCCTGCACAACGATTATATACCGGCGCGAATCGGCGAGTCCCGCGACCGATAACGAACGCTCACCGATCGAACGTCAGGTAGACGGCGAGCAGTCCGGCGGTGTGAAAGAGCGTGATCGCGAGGAGGCTCTGGGCGTCGGTGAGTCCGAGGACGGGATCGAAGAGGTAGAGGATCAGGTACGGAATCACGGCGATACAGCAGATCCCGATCGCGAGCGCGCGCATCGTCGCGCTGTCGTTTCGCCGGTAGCCGCGGTAGGCGAGGTAGGCGACGAACAGTCCCACGACTGCGGTGAGGGCGGACGCGAACGCGGTGATGGTTTCGAGCATGATCAGGTCGTGTAGACGACGTAGAGGATGACCAGCAGGCCACACAGTTCGGACAGCGTCGTGAGCAGCAACTGGGCCGCGAGCGGCACGGCCTCGAGGTTCCCCGCGAGCAGCCGAACGAACATCGGCGCCGGCGCGAGCAGGAACATCCCGACGGCGAGCAACAGGATCGGGCGCGCTCGCGTCCGCCGATAGCCCTCGACGAACCGGTAGGTGACGAGGACGGCGAGGACGGTCGCCGCGAAGAACGTCACGATGGCGGCGAGCACGACGGGCGTCGAGCCGCCCTCGACGGTCACCGCTAGCGGAATCCGAGTCGGCTCGAGCGCGCTTGTCAGCTCCGAAGACGCGGTCCCCGATGCGAATGCACCCGCCCCCGGGGTCCGTGCGAGCGCGTCCGCTCCCGGAATCCCTGCGAGCCCGCTCGTCGGCGCGCTGCTCGGTGCTGTCATCCGGAGAACTCCTCGTAGAGTCGCGTGAAGGTGTCCGCGGCGTCTTCCTCGCGATAGTCGACCGTGACGTCGAACCCGTCCTCGGTGACGTCGATCGCGACGTGCTCGAGGCGGGCGACGTAGACCTTGTAGTGGTGGCCGTTCGGGTCGAGGCGTTGCTGATCCTGCAAGAGCCCGCGTTCCTGAAGGCGGTCGATACGACGGTAGACGGTCGACGGATCGGCGTCGCAGGCGTCGCTCAGCGACTCGACTGACTGGGCGTCTCGGTACGTCTCGAGGATGATCGTCCGCGCGTACTCGTCCTCGAGCAGGGCGAGTAGCTCCGCCGTGTCGGCGTCTACGGCGGCCGTCATCGCTGGTTCCTCCCTCGAGTGGCGATGGCGCTGCGCGAGTACGAGCGATACCTCACAGCCGTCGCGACCGAACCGAGAGTCCTGCAGGTAGCGGTCTGCGGGTCGTCGCCGGACTCCGGTTGTCGGGCCGACACGTCCCTCTGGACTCCCGTTCGAAAGACAATAACCGTTCGGATCCGCGAGGGGTCCACGACGAGGCGTGATGGTCGATGCTCCAGTGACGGGCTACGATGGGCGGTGTGCACAGCGCGGTACGCCCGGATTCAGGGCGACCCACCAAGATTTATGTTAACTGGTCGACGAGAGTTCGAACGTGAGTCTTCGAGCGGGAACCGTCCGTATCGACGACGTTGGCCGGACGATGCGGGCCGCAGCGCTCAGTCCGTTCCGTCCGCAGACCTATCTGAATCTGCTGTACCTGCTGCTCGCGTTCCCGCTCGGCGTGATCTACTTCGTCTTTCTGGTCACGGGATTCTCGCTCGGGTTCTCGCTGTTGATTCTGCTTATCGGGGCGCCGATCTTGCTTCTCGTCCTCGCTATCAGCCACGTCTTCGCGGCGTTCGAACGCGCGACGACCAGGCACCTGCTGTCGGTCGAGATCGACTCGCCCGGCTACCCGTTTCTCGAGGGTGAGGACGAACTCGACGGCGTTCGAGTACTCGTCTTCGGCCTCGAGACGTACGCGGCGGTCTGTTACCTGTTTCTCAAGTTCGTCATCGGCATCGTCTCGTTCGTGCTGGTGACGACGATGCTCACCACGTCGGTCGTCCTGCTCCTGACGCCGCTGTACTACGACCAGCCGAACGTGCAGGTCGGCCTCGTCAACCGGGGAGAGCCGATCCACCTCACCCCGTCGCTGCAACTCCCGTGGAACGAGTTGCTCGTCGGGATCGAGTTCGCCGTCACGATCGCGGAGTGGGAGGCGACGACGCTCCCCGGAGCGCTCGCGGTCTCCGCCGTCGGGGTCGTCGTGCTGATCGCCTCGCTCGCGCTGTTGAACGCGTTCGCATGGCTCAACGGCCAGTTCAGCCGGGTGTTCCTGGGAACGGCCAGCCGGGACGCGCTCGAGTACGTGCGCCAACGGACTGCCGACTGACCCGACTGACAGCAGAACCAGTATATAACTGTTTGCCACGACTGTCGACCGGACAACTGTGAATCCGCTTATAGGATGCTGCCGGTCGACGGTCAGCACGCAATGGGAGACACGCAGACCGATACCGGCTCCGGAGCCGGACCGATCGACGCAGCAGACCCGCAGCGAGCAGCCCAGCGCCGTCGAACCGAGCGCGTCGACGGTCGAAATCATCGCCGTCGATCAGTGAGGGTGTGACGATGACGGCGATCGAAACGACCCGGTTGACGAAACGCTACGGCGAGGAGACGGCCCTCGAGGCCCTCGAGTTGACTATCGAGGAGGGAGAGGTGTTCGGCTTCCTCGGACCGAACGGCGCGGGCAAGACGACGACGATCGACCTCCTGCTCGACTTCATCCGGCCGACCGAGGGGTCGGCGACCGTGCTGGGCTACGACACCCACGAGGAGACCGACGCCGTTCGCGATCGCGTCGGCATCCTCCCGGACGGGTTCGACCTCTGGGAGCGCTCCTCCGGCTACAGACACCTCGAGTTCGCCCTCGACTCCAAGGGCGGGAGCGAGTCGCCGGAAGCCCTGCTCGAGCGCGTCGGACTGGACCTGGCCGACGCGGAACGTCCGGTCGGCGACTACTCGAAGGGGATGGCCCAGCGGCTGGCGATGGCGATGGCCCTCGTCGGCGATCCGGACCTGCTGATCCTGGACGAGCCCTCGAGCGGCCTCGACCCGCACGGCATCCGAACGTTTCAGGAGATCATCCGCGAGGAGGCCGCCGACGGGACGACCGTCTTCTTCTCGAGTCACATCCTCGGACAGGTGTCCGCGGTCTGTGATCGCGTCGGCATCTTAGACGACGGCGAACTGGTCACCGTCGACACCATCGCCGGACTGCGCGAGCGCTCCGGCGTGGGCTCGAGTCTCGTCGTCGATGTGGCGGGAGAGCCCACACCTGAGCAGGTACCGCTCACTGACATCGACGGCGTCACCGAGGTAACGGCCGACGACGGCCGGCTCCGAGTGACCTACGCCGATCCGGCCGCGAAGGCACACGCGATCCACCGCCTCGTCGAGTCCGGAACGCCGATCGTCGACTTCGAGGTAGCGGAGGCGACGCTCGAGGATCTCTTCTCGGCGTTTACCGGCGCCGACGCGGAGTCGGTCCGAGGCCGGTCACCGGCAGCCGACGAGTCTCGAGCGGCCCGGCGAACGGCGGCCGACGGCGGCGTGGCTGACGCGGCCGGCGGTCCAGAGGCCGGTAGCGGCAACGAGGAGGTGGTTCGATGAGTACGACGTTGCTGGCCCGCAAGGACTTCGAGGACGCGATCCGTTCGCGGATGATCTGGGCGGTGATGGGCGTCTTCGTCTTCCTGATGGGAATCATCGCCGCCGGTGCCGCGACCGACAACCTCTCGGAGACCGAGCCGACGGCGGTCGTCGGCGTCGTCGCCAACATCGGCGGGCTGTTGCTTATCCCGATCATGGCCCTGCTCGTCGGCTACATGGCCATCGTCGGCGAGCGGCAGTCGGGCAGCCTGCGGGTGCTGTTCGGTCTCTCGCACAGCCGCTGGGACGTCTTCGCCGGCAAGCTGCTGAGCAGACTCGGCGTCATCTTCGTCGCGTCGATCGTGGCGTGTCTCGTCGCGATCGGGATCGCACTCGCGCTGTTCAACGATGTCCCGATCCGAACCTTCCTCGGATTCTCGGTGCTGACGATCCTCCTCGGCATGGCGTTTACCGCCATCGCCGTCGCCGTCTCGGCGATTTCGTCCTCGAGAATGCAGGCGATGGCCGGCGCGATCGGGAGCTACGTCGTGTTCACGCTCGTCTGGCATCCGGCCGCCACGGGGATCCACTACCTCGTCGAGGGCGAACTGCCGGGACTCGAGGCGCCCGAGTGGTACTTCTTCCTCCTGAGTTTGAACCCGCTCGAGGCGTATCGCTCGGTCTCGAGCGAACTCGCGAACCAGTTCATCTGGCCGATGGTCGGCTGGCAGACCATGGTCGAAGACATTCCCGAAGAAACGATGGAGGAACCGAACGCACTCCTGCTCTCGAACCGCGTGAGCGGCGATCTCCCGTTCTACCTCAGCGACTGGTTCGCCGCCGTCATCCTGCTGTGTTGGATCGTGATCCCGCTTGCGATCGGCTACTGGCGGTTCGAACGGGCGGATCTGAACTGATGGGATCGGAAACGAACTACTCCGCGTCCGCCTTCGAGCCGAACTCGACCGCCTCCGCGTCGGCCAGACACCGCTCGGTCGCCGCCTCGAGGTCGAACTCCCGGACGATCTCGCCGTCGCGAACCAGCGGCTCGAGTAACGCCTCGCCCTCGTCCGGCCCCTCGCGGTCGGCGAGCGCGACGTGGTGACCCCCGTCTGACGTTCGGTACGCCTCCTTCACGCCCGAGAGCTTGCCCCGCTTGGAGACCGGTTCGCCCTCGTCGCCGGACTGCGTCCGGCTGCTCGAGGGATCGTCCGATCCCTCGCTGATTTCGACGATGTCGAGGCTGAAGTCGACCGAGTCGGCACCGGTAATGTGGCTCCCGACGCCGAAGCCGTCCGCGACGTCGTGCAGGTTTCGGATACTCTCGGGGACGAGCCCGCCGCTACAGAAAATGTCGACGTCCTCGTGGCCGCGCGCGTCGAGTTCCCAGCGGACTTCCCGGATGATGTGACGGAAGTCCCCGCGCCGAGAACTCGTGGTGTCGATGCGAACGCCGTCCAGATCCTCGCCCAGCGTCTCGGCGGCCAGCAGGCTCTCGCTCTTCTCGTCCCAGAAGGTGTCGGTCAGTGCGATTCGGGGAGTCTCCTCCGGGACGGCCTCGTCGAACGCCGTCCAGGCGTCGGCCTGATTGCCCTCGCCGAAACAGAACATGAGCGCGTGGGGCATCGTTCCGCCCGCCTCGCGGTCGAGGATCTCGCCCGCCGCGACGTGGGAGAAGCCGTCGAGGCCGGCGAGCAACGCGGCGCGTTCGACCGTCGCCGCGATCGAAGGATGAACGTGGCGCGCGCCGAAGGAGAGGACGATCGACTCCGGGGCCGCGAGCCGCGCCTCGAGTGCGGCCGTCGCGAACCCGCTGGGCTGAGAGAGGAATCCGAGCAGTGACGTCTCGAGTTCGGCGAACTCGAGGTACGGCCCTTCGATTCGCAATACGGGACCGCCGTCGAACAGTTGGCCGTCGGGCAGCGCGTCGATATCCACGTCGCGGCCCTCGAAGAGCGTCGCGACATCTGCGACGCCGGTGAACACCTCGAAGGAGCCGGTCGGGAACTGGTCGGCCGTCACCTCGGCGACGACGTGAGGATTCTTCCCGGCGTGCTCGAGGGTGTCCCGGGTGCGCTCGAAGTAGGCGTCGGTGGCGCGCCCCTCGAGAATCGCCTCCGCTGGGACGGTTCCGAACGGGTTTGACATACCGACGGTTTTCCGGGGCGGACAAAAAAGCTACTCGTCTGCAGTCGGAGCCGCGAGCACGTCCGTTTCGGCTCTGTCGAAAGTGCGGTTCTGGGTTCCGACGGACGTTACTCGGCCGTCGATTCAGCTTTCAGCGCCGAAAGTTCCCGTGCGATAAACCGCCGCTTCGTGAGGACGAATCCGACGGCGATGAGTAGAAACCCGAAAACGGTCAAGAGGGAGATCTCTTCGCCGAGGTAGAGCCATCCGACGACTGCAGCGATAGCGGGTGCGACGTACGAAACCATGTTGAGTTCGACCGGACCGAGCGTTTCGAGCAGGGTGAAATACAGGAAGAAGCCGAGTACGCTCGAGACGATCACGAGAAACGCCAGCGAGCCGATCGCTTGCGGGTGCGTCCACGCACCGACGTCGATCGGCTCGCCCATCGAAGCGCTCACCGCGTGCATGAGAATCGCTCCGCCGAGCATCGCCCACGCCTGCATCGTGAGCGTAGGAAGCGACGACTCGATTCGGCGCGAGAGGACGCTTCCGAGCGCCATCGCTGAAGCGGCACAGAAGATGAGACCCGTAGCGATCACGTCCGACGACAGTAAATTCGCCGGATCGGGACGTGCGATGACGACCACGCCGGCCACACCGCACAGGAGGCCACCGACGCCGATCGGGGTCAGCGAATACTCCGGGACGAACACCCGCGAGAAGCCGGCCGAGAGAATCGGAGTGAGGCTCACGATGATCGCGGCCGTCGCGGCCGTCGTGTGCTGTTGGCCGGCGAAGAGGAACGCGTGATACGCAGCGATGAGAAACACCGCACCGACGGCGACCTCAGTCCACTCGTTTCGTCCTCGTGGACGCCATACGTCCTCCGTGTAAGAGACGTATGCGATGAGCAGTATCGCGGCGAGATCGTATCGAAACGCGGCGAAAAGCACCGGGGGAAAGTGCAACAGGCCAGCGCTAATCGCGACGAACGTCGTTCCCCAGATGAGACAGAGAGTGAGAAACAAGCCTCCGTTCCGATATCGGTTCACGAACCAGGTGTTGTCCGCATCCCTGCTTGAACGTACCGGACTACACGTTCCTCGAGAGACCACCGCTCCGCGTCGACCGATCTCCGGTTTGCGCCGCGTTCGCGCCTCGTATTCAGTACTGCGCGACGAAGTTCGCTCGAGCCCGTAGAGGGTTCGCCAGTCAGTACACACGTGACGCGAGCGGCACGTCCACGAGAACGGATGGTAAAGAGAGGACGTCAACAGAGCGCCCCTCTCGTACCCACACGTCGTGGAACGGAGACGGCAGTGATCTACGGCCGCGCAGCCACAACCGACCCTGACACAGTCGTCGCCGGCGTCGGCGCCGTGATCGGCCGCTCGAGCGTCGTCGACGCCGTCTCCGAGCCGTGGATCGCCTCGAGATCGGCGACCGTCGGCGCACCGACGATTTCGACGAGATTCCCGTCGACGGTCACGCGGTAGGTCCCGGTGAACTCCTCGCCGCTCCCGATCCGATAGACGTCGTCCTGGCTCTCGACCGGCGTCGCACCGCGGTTCTCGAGGAGCGTTCGGTAGGCGTCGGCGAACTCCTCGGCGTCGTCGTCGCTCTCCCAGGCGAGTTTCCAGACGTGGCCGGTCCGGTTCTCGTCGTCCGCGTCGTGGTAGACCTGAATGGTATCGCCGGCCCAGCCGTCGGTCGCCGGATGGGAGTAGTTGTACGGCGAGAGCTCGGTCGCACCCTCGGTGAGCCACCGATCGACGACGTTGTTGGTCCAGAGGGAGGCGAACAGCGTCGCCTCACCGACCGTCTCAGTGCGGGGGTCGCCGCCGCGAGTGAACGGTTCCCAGTCGTCGTTCGAGCGGTCCGCCACCGCGACGTCGACCGGCCGATCGTCCGGGTAACGCTCGGGGTGGATCAACTGGCTCGTACTCGCCGGTCGGTCGCCGTAGGCGCCGTCGACGGCCGCCCAGCCGCCGCGGTCGCGGAGGTGGTCGACGAACGGCGTCCCCTCCGAGTACGGCGTGTAGATCGAGAGAAAGAGCCCGGCGTTGAACGGAGTCCCGCCGAGGTTGGTAGCCGGCGGCCGCTCGTGTTCGGCCAGACACTGCCACGACTCGCCACAGCGCTGCTCGTACAGGCGGGGCACGTAGTTCGCCTCGCCCTCGGTGAGACCGATCTCGGCTCGCTGTCCGTCGATCGACTGCCCGCGTCGCTCGAGGCCGAAGTGCTGGTCCTGCAGCGCGTGGACCAGTTCGTGGACGACCGTGTTGCGATCGATCCGGATCTCGTCGGGGTTCTCCGTGATGATGACGATCCGGTCGTTCGTGTAGTAGCCCTGGACGGAACTGCCGTAGAGGGTGTTCATCGCCTGATTGACGTCCGTCTCGCCGTCGACGATGAACGCGCCGCGCCAGACCTCGTTCACGAACGGCGACGCCGACCTGGGCTCGCCGCGCTGGCTGCGATACTCCGCTCTGGTGATCACCTCGAGTGTGACGTCGTGTTCGAACTTCAGCTCGCGGATGACTTCGATCCGGGCCATCGAGCGGTACTTGACGGCCTCGAGTTGGCGCTCGGTGAGCGCGTCGTCGTCGTCGAACTCGAAGGCGTCGTCGTGAGCGTAGCCGTCGACGTATCCGAACTCGCGGTCGGTGTCGAACCCGTCCGGAGAGCCGGGAAGCGTACAACCGGAGAGGACGAGCAGCGAGACGACCGCAAAGCGTGCGAGATGGCCGCGTTGCATCTGGCACCTCTTTCGACGGTGGGGTCATAGGTTCACCGCTCGCCGCTACTCGGGGCGTCTCGCGCCGTCGAACGCGGCTCCCGCAGTCGGAACCGCTCAGTTCCGGCGGCGCGCTGCGAGCAGGGCGACCGCGATGGCGATCGCCGCACCGGGAGCGGCGAATCCGGGGATGGAATCGTCGTCGGCCGCACCGTCACTCCCCTCGCTCTCCGTCGCATCGGTCTCCTCGGTCCCGTCCGTTTCGTTCGTCTCGGTACTCGCCTCGCTGTCGGCGGTGACGCCCGCCGCGATACCATCCAACTCGTCGACCGACGGTGCGCGAACGATCGTCACCGTCTCGCCCTCCGTTCGGACGGCGTACGCGCCGGGGTACGCGTCGTCGATCTCGTAGAGCCCGTCGCGGTCGTCGACGGCCTCGGCGTCGTTGATCTCGAGGAGTTCGCGGTAGCCGTCGGCGAACTGCTCGGCGTCCTCGCTCGAGGTCCACTCGGTCCGCCAGACGAAGCCGGTTTCCTCGGCCCCGGGCGTTCCGTTCGCCGCCGCGTCCGAATCGACGTAGGTGACGAGTTCGTCGCCGGCCCAGCCGTCCGTATACGGCTGGTCGTAATCGATCCGGAAATCGGGGGTGAGGAACTCGTCGTTTTCGATCACCGACGGCTGGGAGGGATCGAGCGGGTCCCCGCCGAACATCGCGACCATTCCCGCTTCGCCCACCGTCTCGGTCGCGACCTCGCCCTCGACCTCGAACGGCTCCCAGGAGTCGTCGGACTCGTCTTCGACGCTGACGTCGGCCGATTCGCGGCCCTCGTCGGGGTGGATTACCGCCGCGGAATGCTGTGGCGGGTCGTCGTAGGCCGCGTTGACTGCCGACCAGCCCTCGTCGGCCTCGAGCAGGAAGTCGACGTACTCCGGCCCCTCGTCGTAGGGGTGGATGAGCATCGTGTAGATACCCCAGTTCATGTCGTCCGGCGTGGTCGGCTGCGCGTCGGTATCGGGGAGACAGTCCCACTCGGTCCCGCAGTTCCGGTCGTACTCGGTCTCCACCGTCACGGCGTCGCCCTCGACCAGTCCGTTCTTGGCGTTGTCCTGATCGATGGTCTCGCGGTCGTAACTCGTCAGGTCGAAGTGCTGATCCTGCAGCGCGTGGACCAGTTCGTGACCGAGGATCACTTCGTCCACCTCGGGCGACTCCGGACTGTCCGAGACGAGCACGATCTCGTTCGTCGCCGGATCGTAGTAGCCGCCGACGCTATCGCCGTACATGACCTCGAGTTCCGCCTCCGCGTCGGTCTCGCTGTCGACCATGAACAGCGCCTCGTAGGTGACGTTCTGTTTGAGCTGGTCGTCCTCGGACAGTTCGACGAACAGTTCGTCGTCGTCTTCCTGGAACTCCCCGCGAGAGACGACGTCGACCGGAACGTCGTCTTCGAAGGTCAGGCCGCGAATCTGCTCGACGCGCGCCATCGACCGGTAAACCACCGCCTCGAGTTCGTCCTCGTCCTCGATGGTGGCGTCGTCGCGGTCGTCGACGGCGAGTTCGTCGTCGTACCAGTAGCCTTCGACGTAGCCGACGGTGTCTTCGGTGGACGGATCGTCGGGCCGGTCGGCGGAATCGCCGGGGGGCAGTAGCGGGACCGCACCGCTGGCCGCGACGAACAGCAGTGCGAGCATCGACACCGCGACCAGCGCGGCGAGGACCCGTGTTCGCGTCAGTGTGGCCGTCATTTGGAAGAGTTGACAGGCAGTAGGGAGGGGAGTGTAAAAAGACCGCTGGTTGCCACAGGGGCCGTCGACCATCGCCCGGTGGCACACGGCCGTCGACTCTTCGCCGACGGCAGCGACCGATCCGTCACGAACGTTTTTAGCGGGGAGTTCGTACGACTACGTAGCTATGCACCTCGACCCAGCACGGACGGCGGTCGTCGTCGTCGACATGCAAAACGGCTTCTGTCATCCCGACGGTTCGCTGTACGCGCCGGGCAGCGAGACGGTCATCGAGCCCATCGCCGACCTCGTCGAGCGGGCCCGCGAGGCCGACGTGCAGGTGCTCTACACGCGAGACGTCCACCCGCCCGAACAGTTCGACGACGCCCACTACTACGACGAGTTCGACCGGTGGGGCGAACACGTCCTCGAGGGATCCTGGGAGGCCGAAATTGTCGACGAACTCACCGTCGAGGACGGGGATCACGTCGTCGAGAAACACACCTACGACGCCTTCTACAACACCGAACTCGAGGGCTGGTTGAACGCTCGCGGGATCGAGGACCTCGTGCTCTGTGGTACCCTCGCGAACGTCTGCGTGCTCCACACCGGCGGCAGCGCCGGTCTGCGGGACTTCCGGCCGCTCATGGTCGAAGACTGCATCGGAGCCATCGAGGACGAACACAAGGAGTACGCCATCGACCACGCCGGCTGGCTGTTCGGCGAGATCGTCGACAGCGACGACCTCGCGTTCGGCGACGACTGATAGAGTCGGTTGTAACCGTTTACCAGCGCAACCGCGAACCGTCTTGCGGTTGCGACGGAAATGACTTCCAACCGACCCTATGACGCCAAACGCGACGCGGCCGATGCAGCCACGGGCCGACGATCGACTCGAAGTGAGAGCGTTTTCTACCCCCCGTCCCAAGGGCGTGGTATGAGACGCTCTCGACGGACTCGAGGCGAACGACTCGAGCGCCGCGCGGACCACACGGGTGAGGCCGTATGAACGAGCGGCGAATGCGAACGATGTACGTCGCCGGCATCGCGCTGAACGCGGTCGCGCTGGTCTACGCGGCGATGGACGGTTCGCCGCTGTTCGCGGCCACGTTCGGCATCGTCATGTGCTACCTCGGCGTGCGCTACTGGATGGTCTCGAACGCCTAAGAAGCGCGTCGCAGTTCAGGTGCAACCGTATCCTCGCCGAGACTGTACAGAAAGTCGATGCTCGAGTCGGTCCCTCCACTCGTCGAAACGGCTATCTACGGCTACTTCGTCCTCGTCGCGACGATCGGCTGTTACCTCCACGGCCGGTTCTGGATCGGCTCTCGGAACCGGAATCGAGATGAGTTATCCGACGAGACGCCCGTAATCGAAAGCTAAGCTCTCCTCCCACCGGATGTCGCTGTTGCCGTCGGTATCGGCTATGATTCTCGAGTTCCCGTCTCCGCAGATCGAACGCAGTCCCGTCCGGTGACTCGAAACGGAACGCGCGCTCGCTGACGCGGAGTACGAACCGGTTCCGATCCTAACCGACGAGTTCCAGAAGGCCGGCGTCTCCGTCTCCGGTCCGAAGCTCGAGTTCGGTCCGACCGACCGAACGAGGCTGCTCGTGTGATCGGCCCATTTACTCCCGTTCCGGCCGGAAAATCCGGTACGCACCCTGTCCGGTCGCGACCGCTTCGGTCTCTCCGTCCGGGGTCGTGCTCTCGACGGTGATCTCGCTGACGCCGACGCTACCGCCGACGCGGACGACGTTCGCCGTCGCCACCAGATCACCCGTCGCGGGGAGGAGGTAGTTGACGTTCAGATTGATCGTCGCGATCCGGACTCCGAACGGTTCGTCCATCGCCGTCTGAAGCGCGAAACCGCCGACCGTGTCGATCAGCGTCGCGGCGACGCCGCCGTGGAGGTCCGCGCGTTCGTCCGCCGGCGCGTTCGGGCGCGTGTTGCTCAGTTTCTCGTCGTAGGGGATCGCGAGCGTCATCCTTCCGTCGCCGACGTCGTCCACGCGCGTCCCGATCCACGAGAGGAACTCCTGATTCTCGTCGATGAAGTACTGGAGCAGACTCTCGAGGTCGTCGAACTCGTCCACCATCGTCCGCATGTCCTCGGTCATGTTCGTTGCTCCCAGACCGACGTTCTTTACGGCACCGCTTCAGGGTTTACCCGTTGATAACTGTTCATACTGCCGAGCAAAGCTGTCCGAATTGCATACTGCCGAGCAAAGCTGTTCGAATTGGTTGGTCGCGGACGCGCGACCGACCTCTCACTGCCGTCCGTCCGACAGTATCACTGTCGGTCGCAAGCAGCGTCGCCGTGCTGAAAGTGTGGTAATACTTAACACAGTGCGCCGCTACTAGGGGAGCTAACATGACGTTGGCGACGGTTCGGAGATATCACCCCACTCGGAATCCCACCACGGAGGGGGAGGCGGTCGTGGTAGGGGGAAGTATGGCTGGTCTCCTCACAGCCCGGGTCCTCGCGGACAGTTATCGGGAGGTAACCGTGATAGAGCGGGATCCAACCCCGACCGAACCGGTCGCTCGCCGGGGCGTTCCTCAGGGCCGACACGTTCATCTGCTACTCGAGGCGGGGCGTGCGACCATCGAAGATCTCTTTCCCGGATTCGGCGAGGAGCTTGCCAGGAGCGGCGGGGTGATACTCGACGGCTCGCGCGACGTGAGACACCACCAGGAGGGCGATTTCCTCGCCGACGGATCTCGACAGTTCCCGTTGTACTTCGCCACTCGACCGCTCTTCGAACACGTAGTTCGACGACGCGTTGCCGACCTCGACGCCGTCACGTTCCGATCGCGGTGTCAGTGGACCGATTATCTCGTCGATGAATCCGCGACGACCGTGACGGGAGTCGCTGTCAATGCAGCGGAGGGCCACTCGGAGGAACTGGGTGCCGATCTGGTCGTCGATGCGACCGGTCGGACGTCCAGGACGCCGACGTGGCTACGGGCGCACGACTACGACCCGCCGGAAACCGACGAAGTCCGCGTCGATATGGCCTACAGTACGGCGCACATCGAACGGCCCGTCAACGACCGGCAGATGGTCCTGGCGGCCCCATCGCCCGAACTCGGCCGTGGCGGTTCGACGTTTCCGGTCGAAAACGGTGGACGGCTCGTGACCTTGTTCGGCCTGCACGGCGATCATCCGCCGACGGACGAGGAAGGACTGATCGAGTTCGCAGCGGACCTCCCCGTCCCGCATTTCGAACGGCTTCTCGACACGCGGACGTGGCTCTCCGAGGATATCGTACACTACCCGTTCCCGACCAGTATCCGGCGGCGCTACGATACCCTAGATCGGTTTCCGGAGGGGCTGCTCGTCGTCGGTGATGCACTCGCCAGTTTCAATCCGATCTACGGACAGGGGATGTCGGTGGCGGCCTTGGAGGCGTTGGTGCTGCACCACGCGCTCGCGGACGGGAGCCGCGAGGATCTCGCCGTACGCTTTTTCGATCGGGCCGAAGACATCATCGACGTCGCCTGGACGTTGTCCGTCGGCGGGGACTTCGCATTCCCGCTAACCGAGGGGACGAAGCCTCGCGGTACCGATCTGACCAACATGTACATCTCCCGCCTGTTGCGCGGGTCCCACGACGACCGGGTGCTCCGGGAGGCGTTCGTCGAGGTGCTCATGATGGAACAGCCCCCGACGACACTGTTCTCCCCTCGCATCCTGTGGCGCGTCCTCAAACCGACACGGTGAGCGAAATTCAGCCGCGTTCCGCGCACGCTTCGCCTCGTAGTAGTGGATCGAGTTCCCTGTGTGCCCCGTACTGACCAATTAGTATCCCTCGTCGGTGCCTTTCGGAGAGTGTTGCATTCGCGCGATGCATGCAGCATAGCTCGCCGAATAGCAGCCGTCTCTGATAGAAATTTCGACGTTCGTTTCGCCGAGCAACTGAAGGCTGTTTCACTTCTGAGACGGACTGAAAGAGCGGATTCGAACGACCAAGCTCAAACGGAGTTTTCAGCCTACGGAAAGCGTTTATCAACAGTCGGTGGCTACTCGAGTATGAGCGCCGACAGGCGAACCGTGCTCGCGCTCGCCGGCGCCCTCCTCGCCGGGGCTGCGGGCTGTGCGAGCACCACCGATCCGGACGATACGAACGGCACGAACGACGAACCGAGCGACGACGACCCGTTCGACGGCTACGAGACGCCCGACTTCCCACAAATCGAGCCCACCACCGACATCGACCTCGAGACCGGCCTGCTGGCCGAGCAGGTGCGCGGCAACGTCGACTTCGCGCTCGAGTTGCTCGCCCAACTTCGCGACGGCGACCCCGAGGCGAACCTGTTTTTCTCGCCGTACAGCGTCTCGGTCGCGCTGGCGATGACGTACGCCGGCGCGCGCGGCGAGACGGCCACCGAGATGGCCGACGCGCTTCGATACGAACTTGCGGGCGAGGACCTCCACGTCGCGTTCGGCGCGCTCGAGGGCGAGTTCGAACGGCGAAACGTGGACGGTGAGGAGGTCGACAGCGGTTACCCGGGGGACGAGGAAGACGGCGACGCGGACGAAGACGCCCTCGGCTTTCAGCTCTCGAGCGCCAACGCCACCTGGGCCGACGAGGGGTATCCGTTCGACGACGAGTTCCTCGACCTGCTCGAAGTCTACTACGAGGCCGGCGACCACCTCGTCGACTTCTCGGGCAGTCCCGAGGAAGCCCGCCAGGAGATCAACGAGTGGGTCGAAGAGCGGACGAACGACCGGATCGAGGACCTGCTACCGGAGGGGTCGATCGACAGTCTGACCCGACTCGTACTCACCAACGCGGTGTACTTCCTCGCGGCCTGGGAGTACGACTTTGATCCCGCGGACACCGAACCTGAGCCGTTCACGAGCCTCGACGGCAGCGAGACCGACGTCGAACTGATGCACCAGCGCGAGGAACTCCCGTACGCCGAAATTGACGGCCACCAACTCGTCGAGTTGCCCTACGCTAACGGCGATACGAGCATGGTCGTCGTCCTCCCGGCCGACGGAGAATTCGAGACGTTCGAGGAGTCGTTCGACGTCGACCGGCTCGCGACGATGCTCGAGGAGACGTCCAGTCCGGAGGTCGACCTCGCGCTTCCGAAGTTCGGCATCGAATCGACGTTCAGCCTCGTCGAGGTGATGCAGGATCTGGGGATGGAGCGATCATTCACCGGCGACGCGGATTTCGGCGGGATGACGGATGGTGATACCAACGATCTGTACATCGCCGAGATCATCCACCAGAGCTTCCTCGAGGTCGACGAGGAGGGGACCGAAGCGGCGGCTGCGACGGCAGTCGTAATCAACGAAACCGCAGCACCGGAACCGTCCGAACGAGTCGAGATGACCGTCGACCGGCCGTTCCTGTTCTACATCCGCGATCGGCCGACCGAGACGCCGCTGTTCGTCGGTCGCGTCGTCAACGGCGAAACGCTGCAGGACGACTGACGGGGTACTATCGAATCAGTCGTCACCGCTCGAGCGAACCCGTACCCGAACGTCCTCGCCGACCTCGAACGCCCGATCCGGACAGATGAGTTTCGCCCCGAAGTCGCGGTCTCGAGCGCAGAACAGCGAGAGTCCGGTGATCGGCTCGTCGTTGGCCGTGACGACGACGTCGTCCCAGGCGATCGTCCGACCCCTGGCGACGCCGAGTCGGTCGCCGTTCAGCGAGACGGGCGTCGGCTCGCGCTCGAGCGCCTCGTCTCGGCCGTGAATCCCACCGCCGTCGTAGTGCGGCAGCCCGCCGTCGAGCACCCCACCACCGTCGGCCCGAACCCCCACGAACGCCTCGCCCGGGTCGGGATGTGTCGGAGCACCGAGCACGGCGTAGGTGTCTCCAGTCGAAACCACCGCCCCGGTGCCGTCCCACTCGAGCGGTCGAATCCCGATCCCCAACGAGAGCGGGAGCGACCCCGACGCACGGTGCGGGTTCTGATCGGGACCCCGAAAGCCGACGTGGAGGTGGTTGTCGACCCAGGGGGCGAAAAAGCCCGCCCGGACGAGCGTTCCCAGCGAGTCACCGCGTTCGACGCGCTCTCCCGCCTCGACCGACGGCTCGACGTGAAGGGTTCGAGCCGTCAGCCCCTCGAGATTGCCGGGACCGTCACACTCGACCAGAATCAGATAGTCGTGCTCGGGCGCGTAGGGTTTCGGCGGCGCGCGGACGGCTCTGGTCTCGAGAACGGTCCCCGAGACCGGACTCGGAGCCGACGTCGTGCGGCCGTCCCGGAGCGTGCCGGGATACAGATCGATCGCACAGCCCTCGTCGTGGGCGGGATACGGCGAGTTGTACAGCGAAAAACGCTGGTACTGCGCCAACACCGTCTCGGGGAGCGTCACGGCCATCGGTTGTCAGTATCGTCTGCGCAGCGGGAGCGTTTAGGTCCGTCGGGACCACGCTCCAGTTGATGCGAGTCATTCGCGGCCGCGCGGCGACGATCGAGGCCGATCGCGACGTCAGCCGACGGCTGCTCTCGACGGCCGCCGACGGCGACCCCGCCGTTCGAGTCTGGACACCGCACCGACAGGTCGCGTTCGGCAGACGGGACCGGCGTCTCGAGGGATACGACCGCGCCCGCGAGCGCGC
This sequence comes from Natronorubrum halobium, assembly GCF_051351675.1. NCBI lineage: Archaea > Methanobacteriati > Methanobacteriota > Halobacteria > Halobacteriales > Natrialbaceae > Natronorubrum > Natronorubrum halobium. Next base: position 1,075,176 of record NZ_CP195595.1, on the reverse strand, counting down.
TCGAGAGCGCGGCTTCCCGCCCGTCGATCGCGACGTCGGCGGGCGGGCAGTGGCGTACGACGGCGAGACGGCGCTCGCGTTCGCCCGCGCGGAACCGGTCGCGGACTTTCGTCGAGGCACCGACGACCGATACGAGCGCGCTACGACTGCGGTCGAGGAGGCGCTTCGGGGACTCGAGTCCGACGGCGACCTCGAACCAGACCGCGGCGAACCGGCCGACTCGTTCTGCCCCGGGACGCACTCGATCTCGCTCGAGAGCGCGACCGGCGGTCGGCGCAAGGTCGTCGGCATCGCCCAGCGCGTCCGTCAGAACGCCGCGGTCGTTGCCGGAATCGTCCTCGTCTCGAACCGCGACGCACTCGAGACCGTCCTCGAAGGCGTCTACGGCGCACTCGGGGTGCCGTTCGACCCCGAAACGGTCGGCACCGTCGCGGACGCGGGTGGGCCGTCGGACCCGGCGGTCGTTCGGTCGGCGCTCGAGGACGCCCTCGTCGGCGACGACCGATCGAACGTGACGGTCGACTCGGTCGACGAACTCGGCGGCGACTGACTCGAACCGGTCGTGAACGGACAACGGGCGCTGTCGGCGGTATCGAGACGAACACCGGATGCCGCTGAGGCGGCACGCGGTGATGAGACAAGGTTTTTCTTCTCGGTGCCGTCGGGGTCGAGTATGATTCGAGTCCGACCGACCGCGGAGGGAGGCCGATGACCACGGACGAAGCCGACTCGCAGTGGGCGGCCCTCATCGAGGACGCGACGGCTATCGCCGAGGAGTATCAGGAGACCGGCTGGGACGCGATCGTGCTCGAACCCGACGCGGTCTCGCCGGTCGACCGCGAGGAACGGACCGGACTCGACGTGCAGGTCTCGACCGACGAGTACGAGTTCCTCGAGCGGCTCATCGAGAGCAGCGAGGTCACCGTCACGACTGCCGACGTCTACTACCGGCCGCCCGAGGGAGACACCCCGGAGCGGATCGCGCTCGCGGTCGAGCGCGACGACGAGACGGAGACCGCCGTGTTCGTCCCGCTTTCGTACGACCTGGACGAATCGCGCTCCGTCTTCGAGACGGCGTTGCGGGCGGAAGAACTCCTCCTCCACGTGACGACCGCCGCTCCGGCGGACGACGGCTGGGTCAGCTTCTCGCACGACGATCCGTCGCTGTTCCTCGAGGAATCCGACGTCCGGGAGTGGAGTCAGTGAGGAACGGATCCCGCTCGGCCGGCGACTAGCCCGGCGAGCCGGAACCGTTCAGCACGAATCGAACTCGAACGTCCCGTTGAGTGCCATCGAGTGCCCGTCGTAGTAGGCGTAGAGGTTCTGTGGCGCGGTGTACCGTCCACCGTAGTGTCCGACGGGGCCGGTCGTGTCGATAATATTGTCGGCGTGGTCTTCCGTGAACTGCAGGTTCTCGCGCTCGAACACGAGTTCGTCGTCGAGCCAGTAGCGCACGATGCCGTCGTGGTTCGCCTCGCCGTCGGTGACCGTGTTCACGCACACGTAGTATTCGAACTCGTACCACACGCCGGGTTCGATCTCGGGCGACCCGACTGCGTACTCCTCGCCGTCGACGAGGTAATCGTGATCTCCGACGCCGTGATGACCGTTACCCATGTGATACGTGTTCGAAAGGAGGTGGAACGGCCCGTCCGGATCGGCGTCTCTATCGGTCACGTACATCCGATTACTCCAGCCGTTAGTCCCGTCGGGACTACCGCCGCCAGCACTGCCTTCGCCTCTCCCGATCGCAACGTTCCAGAGACGACAGTTCGACGGTGCGTTGCGCTCGCCCATCGACCAGTCGGTGTTGAGCGCGAAATTGACACGCCCGTTGAGTTCGAACAGTCCGTCCTCGAAATCGTAATGCGTACTCAGACCCCAGTGGTCGTTTTCACGAACGCGGAGCTGTAGGGCGGTCTCTCCGGACTGCGTCGGACTGGACACGAGAGTGAGATTGTCGCGGTCGCCGTTCGACATCCGGTAGACATCGTCCCAGCTGTCGTACTCATCGTAGTCCAGGTGAACGATGCTGTCCGGTCGGTCGCAAGCCGCTGCCGTCTCAGTTCCGAGTCCGGTCACACCGACCAGACTGCCGGCACCCAAGAGTCCGCCCATCTGCAGCGTGCGGCGACGGGTCATTCCAGCGTTCGATGTCGCGGGTGATTCGTCGCCGTTAGTTCCGTCGGTCGCGCGATTCTCGGCGTCTGTGGTATTCGTAGGCATCCAGTTTGGTGATGGGGCTCAAGTTCTAATTGTATTGAATTAACTACGGATATGACGGTCGCAATCAGGCACCCACAGTAACAGTTGACGTCTGTAGGACGGACGTAGTGGCGTGACTACTCCCGATCTCTCGCACGGCGACCGTAACCGGACCGCTGCGGGGTGAAGATAGTCGGAATCTATCCAGCGATCGATCCGGAAGACAGGGTCTAATACCGGGATCGAGGCCATCGATACGCGCCGCGAGAACGGGCGGCCTACTGACACACATAAACGGTTTGCTTGCAAACAACAGTACACAGGCAGACCGTTACCCCACCCGAGCTACCCGAACAGCGGCCGGTTCACTCCTCGTCTCGCTCCCGTAACTCCTCGCTGGCCGCACGCACCTCGCGCATCACGCTCGAGATCCGTTCTTCGGCCTCGAGTTCCTCCTCGACGGAGAGGTCGACGCCTTCGACCTCGAGTAAGAACTTGGCGACCTCGGTCGACTCGTACATGACGTCGTCGAGTTCCTCGGCGGTGAAGAAGTCACACATCGCGCCGTAGAGGAAGGTCGCGCCGGCCGTCCGGACCTTGTCCTCGAAGGAGGAACGAGCCTGGTTGACCGCCTGCGGGGTGTAGGTGTCGGTCATGAAGGGGACGAGTTCGGGCAGGTTCTCGCCGATCTTGGTCATCTCGACGCCGGTCTCGGTCCGGAAGTCGGAACAGAGTCGGGCGATGGCCCACTCGCGGGCCGTGATGTAGGTTCTGTCGCGCAGGAACTCGTTGACTCGGTCGTACTGCGCGCCGTCCATCTTCGTGAACCGAGCGTACTTCTGGACGTCTTCCGGGACGTCGGACGCCTCCGGTTCGGGGTCCGGAACCCCCGGCATCGTCTCGTTGCTACTCGCCTCATCGTCACCATTGTCGGGACTCGCAGCGTCGTCGGTGTCGTCACCCGCAGCATCGTCGTCGGTGTCGGGGCCGTCACCCGCAGCGTCGGGATCCGTTTCGCGCGTCTCGGAGCGTGACTCCGATTCGGGGGGAGATTCGGCGTCGTGATCGGCGTCGGACGCCGGTTCGCTTTCGGCGTCGGCTCGAGCGGCGTTCAGTCCGTCGTCGTCCATAGCCGCGTATTGCCAGCAACTCGGGATAAGCATTGTTCTCGAGTGTGCCTCGTCGGCGGAGCCGACCCCCGTTCGTAATCCGCGTCGAGGAGCCTCGTCCCCATCGTAAACAGTTGATGTGTGTACAGGAGTTCTACCGGATTTAAGTCCGTGAGGGTTATTCGCTAGTGCATGTCACAGACGCCAGTCGTAGTCGAGGCCGTACGGACTCCACAGGGGAAAGAAGACGGCGTGTACGCCGACGTCCGCAGCGAGGACCTCTCGGTGCCGCTGATCGACGAAATCCTCGCCGAAACCAGTCTGTCGGGCGACGAGATCGACGACCTGATGTGGGGCTGTGCCCAGCAGCGCGGCGAACAGGACAATAACGTCGCCCGGGTCATCGCCCTCCTCTCGGAACTCGGCGAGAACACCCCGGCGACGACGATCAACCGCTGGTGTGCCTCCTCCATGCAGGCGGTCATCTCCGCCTCCGACGCCATCGCCGCGGGTAACCGCGACGCCATCATCGCCGGCGGTGTCGAGAGCATGTCCCGCGTCCCGATGGGCGAGAACTCGATGGAAGTCCACCCGCGACTCGCCGAGATGTACAACATCGGCGAGCTCCAGATGGGAATGACCGCCGAGAAGGTCGCCGAGGAGTACGGCGTCAGCCGCGAGGAGCAGGACGAGTACGCCGCCCGCAGCCAGCAAAACGCCGAAGAGGCGACCGAGGAAGGTCGCTTCGACGACGAGATCGTCCCGATCGAGACCGAGGACGGCACCGTCGAGGAAGACGAGGGCATCCGTCCCGGCACGACCGCCGAAAAGCTCGCCGAACTGCCGACCGTCTTCAAATCCGACGGCACCGTCACGCCCGGTAACGCCTCCCAGATCTCCGACGGCGCCTCCGCGCTGCTCGTCACGAGCGAGGCCTTCGCCGAGGAGCACGACCTCGAGATCCTCGCCGAAGTCGGCATGAACAACGTCGCCGGCGTCGACCCGACCGTCATGGGGATCGGCCCGGTGCCGGCTACTGAGGGACTGCTCGAGCGCAACGGCCGCGACATCGACGAGTACGATCTGGTCGAACTCAACGAGGCGTTCGCGAGCCAGTCGGTCTACTCGCGCGACGAACTCGGTATCGACCCCGAGATCTTCAACGTCAACGGCGGCGCCATCGCTATCGGGCACCCGCTGGGTGCCTCCGGTGCGCGCCTCCCCGTTACGCTGATCCACGAACTCCAGAAGCGCGGCGGCGGCCTCGGACTGGCGACGCTCTGTGTCGGCTTCGGCCAGGGTGCGGCGATCGAGTTCGACGTCAACTGAGCAGCGGTCACTAGGCTTTTTGGTCCAGATTTTGCGAGGGAGACCGCGAGCGAAGCGAGCGAGTCGACCGAGACAAAAGGTGGTCGCGCCAAGGGGCGGCGATCGAGTTCGACGTCAACTGAGCTAGCCCGCACGAATTCCGTATTCTTTCTGAAGGTACCGAACGGCGAGTAGCGAGGGCAATCCACGTGCGGTGGCGCGCGCTGGGCTTCGGCGAGCGAACAGCGAGCCGGAGCCCAAAATTGCGCGAGGGATGAGCGAGTGAACGCGTGAACGAGCGAATCGGTTGGGGAGGACGTGGAAATCATAACCGCCAGCGCGATCGGAGCAGTCGTCTCGTTCCAACTATCTCACGAACCCTCAAGACCCCTCCAGTACTACCAACCCGTTCGAACCCTCCTCAATCGAGTACAACGGAGACTCGAGCACGAGCGTAAGCGAAGATCGAATCCACAGTATGGCCGGGAATTTAGATAGCTCCGCCCCGACAGTACACGCATGAGCAGCCTCCTGCTGGCGGCGATCGTGGGCATCCCGCTCGCCTGGCACCTCGCGCTCACCGCCTTCGCCTACTACGACGCGGGCAAAGTGGGCCTCGAGCCCCCGAAGAAGTGGGCGGCGATCACGTTCTGCATCCCCCTCTTCGGCTTCTTCATCTACCTCTTCGAGCGCAGCGAACTCGATTACAAACCGGAGGAGGACCCCTATCGGGGACACAACTTCAACATCCATCCCTCGAGGGCCGACGACGCGCCGCTGCGGTCTCGCGGTGACGACCGGCCCAATCCCGACGATGCCGACTGGGACGGCACCGGCGACTGGGACGAGACGGACGAGGAGGAGTGGGGCGATACCGGAGAGCGCTGGGGGAACCGAGACGGCGGCGACGAAGAGCGCGAGAGCCGGTAGAAACCGTTCACAATTCACGCTCACTGAGGGGCGACGGAGAACGCCGTTATGACCGAACGTCGCTACTCCCCGAACGCCAGCGTCTTCACCACGACGGGGACGCTCTCGCCGCCCGACATCGGTTCGCCGACGTCGAGGAAGTCGCCGTCGCCGGCGACGAGTTCGTCGAGGACGATGAGGGGGCGATCCGTTCGGCGGCGGAGCACCTGTCCGAGCACCTTCGCGCAGTTCTGCCGCGTGACGACGACGACCGGGAGCGACGGCGAAAGCGCCGCGAGCGCAGGGACGAACGCGTCGGCGACCGCTCGCAGTCGGTCGTACGCGAGCGGCCCGACGTCGTCGATCGAGAGCGCGACCGCGTCGACCTCGTCGGGATCGTGACGCTCGAGTAATCGACCAACGCGCTCCTCGAAGCGCCGCTCGAGCGCCGCATCCGAACACTCGGAGACGTCCGGAACCGCCGAAACGGGCACGTTTCGCAGGGGAAGCGTCGAGGGCTCGAGCGAGACGGTTCGCCCGCTGAGCGTCGTCGTCTCCGTCCCGGCACCGACGACGGTCGCCCGAATGTCTTCGGCGGGCTCGCACACCGGCCACGACCGAACGACCTCGTGATCCGCGAGCGCAGCCGCCAGCGCACCGCCGAGATCGCCGTAGGCGAAGGGATCGTCGGGCGGCGAGCCGACGAGTCGACCGACGCCGCCGCTGAAGACGACGCCATCGAACTCGAGCGACTCGTCGGGAAGGGAGCCGATCGCGAGGGTGCGGGTGAGGTCGTCGAACGGCGGGCCGACGCAGAGATCGACGATCCGATCGGCCATCGCGGCCGCGAGTTCGTTCAACGCGTCCTCAGTCGGTGACTCACCCGTAGCGATGGGCAACTCGAGTGCCTCCACGAGCGTTCGAGCGGGCGGCGAGAGGGAGACGACGCGTCGCCGGTCGTCGAACGCGACGAGTCGGCCGCCGACGTCGAGACAGCGGGTCTCCCGGACAGCGGCCCCGTCGGTTCCGGCACCAGCCCCATCGAAGATCGCGACGTTCGTCGTTCCACCGCCCACGTCGACGTTGGCGACCAGTCCGCCCGTCTCCGCGGCGCGGGTCGCCGCACCGGAGCCGCGCCCGGCGAGGACGGCCTCGAGCGACGCGCCGGCCACCGCGGCAACGAACTGGCCGGCGTCGGCGGCCAGTCGGTGGACGAGCGGTTCGGCGTTTTCCCGGCGGGCGGTCTCGCCGGTGACGATGACCGCGCCGGTATCGATCTCGGCGGCCGTCACGCCCGCGGCCTCGAGTTCGCGGTCGACGAACGCGGCGACGCGGTCGACGTCGATGGTCTCCGAATCGATCAGCGGGGTCTCGCGAACCGTGCCTCGGTGGACGATCGCTCGATCCGTGATCTCGGGACTGGCAGCGCCGCCTGGTGGCGTCTCGACGCGCAGTCGGCTGACGATGGCGTGCGTCGTGGTCGTCCCCACGTCGACGCCGATGCTGGTGAGCGTTCGCCGGGCGTCAGTCACGGCGACCGCCCCCGCTACGTCGTGAACTCACGGTCGTCTTCGCGGAGGTCGATGCCGCTGGCCTCCCGCTCGAGCATCTCGGCTAACAGGTCGACGAGTTCGGCGCCGGCCTCGACCGGCGGCAGCCCGCCGCCGTGAACGTTCGAGACGACGGACTTCTTCGCCGTCGGGAGGCCGCGTTCGGGCCCGTAGACGAGGTACGCGCTCAGACTCTCGGCGGTTCTGAGGCCGGGGCGCTCTCCCACGAGATTCACGCAGCAGCCGGCCTCGAGTTCCTCGCCGATCGCGTCCATCACGTCGACGCGGCCGTACTCGACGAAGACCGGCGTACCGACCTCGATATCGCGGTCGGCGAGACCGTCCCGCAGGACCGCCAACAGCTCCGGGACGTTCGCCTCGACGGCCGTCGAGGAGAGGCCGTCGCTGACGACGATCTGGACGTCGGGCGCGTGCTCGCACTCGTCTCGAAGTGTCTCCAGGCTCTCGTCCGCGAGTTCCCGCCCGAGGTCGGGACGGGCCAGGTACTGGTCCGTGTCCGCGACCCGCGTTCGTAACCGTACCAACTCGAGGTCGTCGATGAGGCTCTCGTCGACCCGTGACTGAACGGCGTCGCGGGCGAGACCGTGGTCCGCCCGGAACTCGAGGAGCGCGTCAGTCGTCGGTCGCGGCCCGGCGCGGCCGACGCCCAGCCGCGCGGGGGTTCGGTCGGCGATGCGCTGGAGCGCCTCGTCGCTCCGGTGGTCGGTCGGTTCGTCGTCCCGCTCGTCGACCGAGTCGGGTACGTCAGCAGGGTCGTCGGTCGAATCGGCTTCGTGGGTGCGATTGGAATCGGATGCCATGGTCACGTGAAGACGGTCGGATCGCCCGCGCGGTCGGTCAGTCGGCCGTCGCGCCAGAGTCCCATCTCGGCGAGCCACTTACGGAACGGGGTCGTCGGCTCGAGGTCGAAAATCTCCCACAGCGCGGCGGCGTCGTGGTAGCTGTTCGACTGGTAGTTCAGCATCACGTCGTCGCCCATCGGCACCGTGATGAAGTAGTTCGTCCCCGCCGCCGCGAGCAGGACGGCGAGGTTCTCGATGTTGTTCTGGTCGGCCTGAATGTGGTTCGTGTAACAGGCGTCGATCCCCATCGAGATGCCGTGAAGTTGGCCCATGAACACGTCCTCGAGACCCGCCCGGATGACCTGCTGGCCGTCGTAGAGGTACTCGGGGCCGATGAACCCGACGACGGTGTTGACGAGGAACGGGTCGTACCGCTTCGCGAGGCCGTAACAGCGGGCCTCGAGGGTCAGCTGATCGACGCCGTGGTGGGCGTCGCCCGAGAGCTCAGCGCCCTGTCCCGTCTCGAAGTACATGACGTTCGGTCCCGACGAGGTACAGCGACGTTGGGCGAGGTCGTGAGCCTCGTCGAGGAGGTCGACGTCGACCCCGAACTCGTCGTTGCCGGCCTCGGTGCCGGCGAGGCTCTGGAAGACGAGGTCGGCCGGCGCGCCCTCCCGCATCGCGTCCATCTGGGTCGTCACGTGCGAGAGACAGCAGTTCTGCGTGGGAACGTTCCACTCCTCGATGAACTCGTGGGTCGCCTCGAGAATACGCGTCGTCGTCTCGACGGTATCGGTGACCGGGTTGACGCCGATAACGGCGTCGCCGGCGCCGTAGGCCAGCCCCTCTCGGGTCGCGTCGACGATGTTGTCGATATCGTCCGCGGGATCGTTGGGCTGGAGTCGAAACGAGAGGGTTCCGGCCTCGCCGACGGTCGTGTTGCAGCGGGCCGTCACCGTCATCTTCGAGGTGACGAGCACGAGGTCCATGTTCGACATGAGCTTCGTCACTGCCGCGATCATCTCGCTGGTGAGACCGGGGCGGATCGCCGCGATCTCGCGGTCGCCGGTCTCGCTGGCGACGAGGAACTCACGCAGGTCGGCGACGGTCAACTCCCTGATCTCCTCGTAGATCGGCTCTCGCACGGCGTCCTGAATGACTCGCGTTACCTCGTCCTCGTCGGACGGAACGACCGGGTTCTCGCGGAGCGTCTCGAGTCGCATCCCCGCGAGCGCCCGTTTTGCGGCCACCCGTTCGGCGGCCGATTCGGCCGCGATTCCGGCCAGTTCGTCGCCCGTCTTCGGCTCGTTGGCCTTCGCCAGCACCTCGGAGACGGAGTCGAACCGGTCACCGGCCGACGGATGTGTGGTTTGAATAGACATGACACGGACGGCGACGGCTACACCGTGAACCGGCTTCACAGTTTGGTCCCGGTTCCGACAGCGCAGTGGTGGGACTCGAGCCGGCGGTTCGTTCGGCGGCGGCACCCGCTCGTCGACATCCCGGTCGCGCACCGACCGATACGACGGCAGGGTCGCACACCGACCGATACGACGGCTGGATCGTGAGCCGACCGATACGACGACCGAGTCGCGCGTCGACCGAGATGACCAGCGTCTTTATCCGCGGGACGGCAGAGCAGATATGGACCGGGCACGCATCTGGACGCTGGCGATCTTCCTGTTCGTCTTCGGCGACGCGATGGCGATGCAGGCCCGGGGACCGCTCCTCGCCAGCCTCGAGGCGAGTTTCGGCGTCTCCGAGGCCGCACTCGGGCTGGTCGCGCCCGCCGGAACGATCGGCTTCGTCGTCGCCGTCGTCGCGACCGGCGTCCTCGCCGGCCGACTCCGGATGCGGTGGACCCTGCTCCTCGGCGTGATCGGGGTCTGTGCCGCACTCGTCCTGATGGCCGGTGCGCCGCTGTACGCGCTCTTCCTGCTCGCGCTGCTCGCACAGGGAGCGGCGGCCGGAGTGTTCCGCGGCCTCGATCGGGTCGTGTTGAGCCACCTGCACACCGCCCGACGGGGCCGGATATTCACCGCCTACGCGCTCATCTGGGCGATCGGTGCCGTCCTCGGCCCGCAACTCGTCAGCGCCGTGCTCGCGGTGGCCGGCTGGCGAGTCGTCTTCCTCGTCATCGCCTGCTGTCTCGCGCCGGTCGCCGTCGTCGCGGGCCGCGTCGACCTCCCCGCGATGGACGCCGAGCGATCGATTTCTCCGGACGCGCTTCGCGCCCTGCTCCGGCGACCCGCCGTCGTCGGTTCCTGTACCGGCATGTTTCTCGTCGGCAGCGTCGAAGGAATCATGTTCACCTGGCTCGCCTACTACGCGAGCGGGTTCTACGGGGCGGCGACGGCCAACCTGCTGCTGTCGGCGTACCTGCTGGCGTACGTCCCCGCACGGGCCGGCTACACGGTCGCCGTCGAGCGCGTTCCCTACCTGACGCTGCTGTTCGCGGCGACGCTACCCGCGATTCCGGCGCTCGCGCTCGCGTTCTCCGGGATTACCGGCCCGCCGCTGTTTCTCGCCGTCTTCGTCGCCGGTGCGGGGCTCTCCAGCGGGTTCCCGACGTTGTCCGCGTACGCCATCGAGGCCGCACCGGAGTACAGCGGGCCGCTCACCGCCCTGACCGCCGGCGCGACGTACGCCGGAATCGCGATCGCGCCCGCCATCGTGGGCGTCCTCGCGGAGTGGTACGGTATCGGTCGAGGACTGTGGCTCGCCGTCGGGTTCGCGGCTGCGCTCTCGGTGACGGTCGCGGCGACGTGGGCGTGGACCGGCACGGCGCACGCGCCGACGGCTGGACCAGCCGCGGAGTAGTCGTACCGAACGCGCGAGTCGAAGAAAACGGATGCACGATCGCATCGGCGTCGGGACCGACGCCGTCGGATCCCGCTCAGTCGTCCGCCGGGGCGGCCGTGTCGCCGCCGAACTGCCCGTCGGGAACGGTGCCGTCGTCGTTCCAGCCGCGTTCCGCGTAGTACTCCGTGAGGCCCTGATCGAAGTCGGGGATCTCGTAGGGCAGCGCGTCGTCGCCGCGGTCGAAGCCGCGCTGGTTGTTGAAGTGGCGCTCGAGCGAGACGACTTCGCCGCCGAGTTCGAGCAGTTCCTCGTAGTCGGCGTCGAGGAGTTGCTCCATGCGCTCGGGGGTCACGAAGTCCCGAGAGAACTTACAGAGGACGCCGCTGTCTTTGATGACGTTGACGTTCTCGAGTTCGATGACCTTCGGCGGCTTGTTCTCGAGGCCGTCCTTGTCGAAGGCGTCGTCGGCGTCGACGAGCGGGTACTCGTAGGGGTAGAACTCGGCGTACATGTGGTCGGCGCCGCGGTTCGAGGTGGCGAAGGCGAGCCCCTGTCCGTTCAGCGTGCGGCCGTCGTGGGCGGGGAACTCCATTCCCTTGACGGTCCAGTTTTCGACGCCGAGTTCGTCGTGGAACTCGTCGATGCCCTCCGCGAGCGTGTCGCCGACGCCCTCGCGGTAGGCGATCTTCTCGACGAGGTCGTGGATCAGGTCGACGTTGCCGAACTCGTCCTCGCTCGAGAGGTAGGCCGCGACGGCGTCGCCGGCCGAAATTGTGTCCAGTCCGAGTTCGTCGCAGAGCTTGTTCGACTTCATCACGTCGACGATGTCGTCGACGCCCGAGTTCGGGCCGAAGGCCATCAGCGTCTCGTACTCCGGCCCTTCGGTCTCGAGGCCGGTCTCCTCGTCGCGGGTCGGCAGTTTGCAGGCGAAGGCGCAGGCCGAACAGGTGCCTTTCTTGTACTTCTTCTCGGCGACGCGGTCGCCGTTGACGCCGTCGATGCCATCGAAGGAGAGCTCCGAGAAGTACCGGGTCGGCAGCGCTTCGACCATGTTCGCGTACTCGGTGACGGAGGTGGTCCCCGACTCCTTCATCGGGTGCTCGGCCTGGGCGGCCTCGCCGTGGATCTCCATCTGGACCGGCGGAATCTCGACCTCGTTGGTCGAGTCGCCGTCGAAGGTGATCGCCTTGACGTTCTTCGAGCCGAGGACCGCCCCGAGGCCGCCGCGGCCGAACGCCCGATCCTTCGAGGTCATCATCGACGCGAAGCGGACCTGGTTCTCACCCGCGGGGCCGGCGACGACCGTGTGGTCGTTCTCCAGGCCGTGTTCGTCCTCGATGTACTCGCAGGTCTCCGGAACCGTGGCCCCCTCGAGATCCGGCACTTCCTCGAACTCGACGCGCGGGCGAGACTCCGTCTCGCTGCCCGACGAGTGTGACTCGTCGACCTCGTCTCTGACGTGGACGATGACGAGGTCGTCGCTCGCGCCGGTGATCTCGACGGCGCTGTAGCCCGTCCCGGTGAAGTTCCGCGAGAGGAACCCGCCGGCGTTCGAGGAGAGCAGGCCGTCGGTCAGCGGCGAGACGCCGGTCGCCGACATCCGACCGGTGAAGCTCATCGTCGAGTGCTGGAGCGGCCCCGTCGCGAAGTAGAGGCGGTTGTCGGCTCCCAGCGGATCGGCGTCGAACGGGACGCGGTCGTGTGCCAGTTTCGTGCCGAGCGCACGCCCGCCGAGGAACGATTCGAGGACGTCGTCGATGTCCTCGGTCTCGCTCGTTCGCTCCCCGACGTCGACCGTACACAGCGGTCCCTGTACGTGTTTCATATACACAGTAGTGCCCTCTCCGGCTGCAAAATGGTACCGGTTCCTGTTATTCGAACGGGACAGTCGGGGTCGGTGACCGGTAGTGAACCGAAGTCGCGTGGCACGGTTCGATAGCGTCCGCCTCACCGCTGAAATCGACGTATCGATCCGACGTGCTTTAGACGCCCTAGTGTGAGAACCGGACGATGGCACGATCGGAGGGGACACCCGACGACCCGACGTTAGACGACCTCTACGAGCAACTCGAGACCCTGGAGGAGACGGTCGACGACCCCCACGAGCGAACGGAAGTCCGCCGGACGATGACCCTGGCCAGCCGACTCTCTCACAACGGGATGGTCAACCGGGTGATCACGCAGTTCACCGGGAAGGACAAGGCGGAGGCGTTCGTCGGCAGCGTCATCGTCGGGTTACCGATGCTCGTCGAGGACGGCGTCATCGATATCGGCGCGTTCCTCGCGACGACGCCGGCGTTTTTCGCCGTCAACATCGCACTCGCCGTCTCGCTGGTCGTCGGCATCCTCTACGTCGCGGACTTCCGCGAGGTCCAGATCACCAACCCGTACTTCGGCCTCGTGCCGCGCCGACCGGTGTGGGTCCTGGGGATCGCGTTCGTGACGGCGACGGCGATGATGACGCTGTGGGGGCGGGTCGCGTGGGACGAGCCCTGGGTCAACCTCTGTCAGGTGTCCGTGGTCTTCACCGCGATGGCGATCGGCGGCTCGCTGGGCGACATTCTGCCCGGCGAGGAGTGATCGATTCCGTCACGAACCGATCGGACCACGTCCGGTGGCGCGCGCTCTGGTACGGTGAGGTATGCGAGGTCGAACGGAGTGAGACCTCGAAAAACGAGCGGTGACCGACGGGAACCGCGAGTCATTGACGAATTGTGCCTCAAAGTCGTGCGAGTGAATCGGTCGAGGAGGACGTAGAAATCATCGTTGCCAGTACGAGCAGCTCCCTCGAGTGAGTTACCGCCGAATATACAGCCGGACCGATCGCGTCCCGGAATTACGTCGTCGAAACCGAGTCGAGAGGTCCTCAGTCCGACGCCCGCAGTTCCGCGGCTTCGTCTTCGGGGACGTGCAGTTCGTCGTCGAGCACGACCTCGAGACGGCCGTCGTCGATCAGCCGGTTGATCTGCTCGTGGGTGAACCGGCCGTCGCACTCCTCGCCGACGAACGTCACGAAGCGCTCGGTGCGTTCGACGACGGTCGCGAGCGAGTCGCCGGTTCGGTAGGAGTAGTGGACGGTCGTGCCGGGAAAGAGGGCCGCGGCGGTCGTTCGGAGGGGGATCGAGCGGGGAAAGACCATACTCGAGGACATTCGGAGGGTACTATATCTTTTGTGGACCGCCAGAACGAAGCCCGCGCGACGGACGACGAGTCGGGACCCAGACGACAGCGAGAACGGAATTACACGGCGGCGAGAGCGGACATGCGCGACGACGAGAACGGAACCGCACGACGCCCGGACGATCGATCCAGAGCGATTACTCGAGTCCGTCCCCGTCTCCCGCGAGTTCGCGCAGGTGATCGACGCCGACGGGGGGACCGCGAACGAGCAGCGAATCGCCGCTCGTACACGAGAGATTCCCGGTCGGATCGAACGTCCAGCCGTCGTCGCGACGGATCGCGAGGACGACCACGCCCGCGCCCTCCTCGAACTCGAGGTCCGAGATGGTCGTGCCGTCCAGATCGCTCCCCGAGCCGACGGTGACGGCCGCGATGACCTCCTCGCTGTCCTCGAGCGCCGCGCCGAACACGGGCGGCAGTTCGACGTCTCGGAGGACGACCTCGGCGACGTCGACGGCGGCGTCACAGATCGCCTCGGAGGCGGCCGCGAGGTGGAGCAGCCCGCGGAGTTCGTCGGCGTTCCAGTCGCCGCCGGTCTCGATGACCCACGTCTCGAGGTCGGCTTTCCGGACGTCGGACTGTTCCTCGAGCGAGATAACCTCCCCCGCGAGTTCGTCGCTGTCGAATCGGGCCGCGCCGTAAGCCAGGCCGACCGCGAGTTCGGCCATGTCCTTGAGTTCGACGACGGCCTCGGCCGCTCGCTCGAGGTCGTCGGTCGACGCCGGCGGCTCCGAGGGGGCCGGGAACGCCCCGCCGGTCGCCAGCCGATAGACCGACTCGATCCCGTCGCGCGGGCCGCGACCGACGATGACGTCGCCCGCCTGCAGTCGGTCGTCGCCGTCGGGCGAGAACGACCACTCGCCGTCGCGTCGAATCGCGATGAGTCGAACGCCTTCCTCGAGGTCGAGTTCGAGTTCGCGGAGGCGACTGCCGGCGAAGTCGGAATCCTCGCCGACCGTCGCCCGGACGAGTCGCTCGTCGGCTTCCGGGAAGGCGTGTTCGAAGGCCGCCGGGACGCCGCCCTCCTCGAGCACGATTCGGGCGACGTCGCCCGCGGCCTCGGTGATCCGGACGGCGCTCGAGGCCACCTGAAAGAGCCCGACGAGCCGTTCGGCCTCCTCGGCGCGCTTCGCGGCGAGCATCAGGGCGATCCGGCTGTGATACTGCAGGTAGTTCACCCGGGCCTCGAGTTCGACGACTTCGTCGGCGAGTTCGGCGTCGTCGTAGCGCACGGCGGAGTAGGCGAGATCGACCGCGAGCTCCGAGGAGTCCTTGAGTTCGACGAGCGTCTCCCGGACGTTCCGGGGCTCGTAGGAGATTTCGCGCATTACCCCTGAACTGGGATGGCACCCTAATTAGGATTGGGACGGCGGCCAGACGAGGTGCCGAGAGAGGACGGGGTGCCGAAGACGGAGTACGGAAAAACGACGGGTACCGACGACGGAATGACGATCGACGATGGGGCGTCGAGAGCTGACACGCGAGAGGATCGAGAAGCCGGCGACGGCTCCGATATCGTTTAGTTCCCCCTCTATAGTCCCAGCGTATGAGCAGTCAGATACGGGACGTGCAGGAAACGATCGCGATGTCTCCGGATCCGTCGGATCCGTTTACGTCGTTACCACGGGACGAGTGGCGCGACGTGTTCTTCGCGCTTCCGGAGAACGTGCGGGAATCACTCGTTGCGGAGCTAAACCGCTCGGAGCTGGAGACCTTCGTCGATCGGCTCGATCCGGACGAGGTGACCGACGTCCTCGGATACGCCGACGAGGAGACCCGCGAGGCCGTCCTCGCGACGCTCGACAGCGAGCGCCGCGAGAAGATCGACTTTCTGCTGTCGTTCAACCCCGAGAGTGCGGCCGGGCTGATGAGCCTCGATTACGTCACCGTCGACAGCAGCCGGGATTTCGCCGCGGTGATCGAGCGCGTTCGCCGATTCGAGGAACGAACGGGACAGGTACCGACGATTTTCGTCACCGACGAGGACGAACTCCTGGGTGAACTCCCGGGGGCGGCGCTCTCGGTGGCCGATCGAGAGACGGAGACGGTCGCCGACTACGTACAGGAGACGCCGCGTATCCGGTACGACCGAGACGACGAAGAGGTACTCGAGGTGTTCCGACAGAACCGCGAGCGTACCGTCGCAGTGCTCGACGAGGAAGACGATATTCTCGGCGTAATCCACGCTGACGACCTGCTGATGATGATCGAGGAGGCTGCCGGCGAAACCCTCTACGAGTTCACCGGCGTCGCCGAGGAGGAGAGCGTGCTCGACGGACCGGTGGAGAAGGTTCGGCGGCGATACAAATGGCTGATTCTCAACCTCGGAACGGCGTTTATGGCTGCAGCGGTCGTCGGGCTGTTCGAGTCGACGATCGCCGCCGTCGCGATACTGGCCGCGTACATGCCGGTCGTCGCCGGTATGGGGGGCAACGCCGGAACGCAGGCGATGGCGGTCACCGTCCGGGGCATCTCCCTGGACCAGGTGTCGCTCAAAACCGGAAAGCGCGTCGTCATCAACGAGGCTATCGCTGGAGCCGCGAACGGACTCATTACGGGGGTGCTCGTCGCCGCCATCGCGGTCGCGTTCTCGTTCGGCGAGTTCGGCATACTGCTCGGCGCCGTTATCGGTATCTCGATGGTGGCGAACCTGGTTATCGCGGGCTTTTTCGGTGCGGTTACCCCGCTACTGCTCGATCGGCTCGGATACGATCCGGCCACCTCCGCGACGATTTTCATCACCACCGCGACCGACGTACTGGGCTTTTTCGTCTTCCTCGGACTGGCCCAGGCAGTGCTACTGTGACCGTTGCATCGCGGCGGGAATCGGTGCGTCGCTCGCTTCGTGAACTCCCCGCCGTCGTTCGGCTCCGTAATCGAGCGATCGGCGATCGCTGACGGCCACTCAAGTGGATGCCTCGCCGTCGGGACCCAAGTCGAACTGACCGACCGGGGAGCCCCGCATCGAACGTTCAGCGTCGGCAGTCGACGGGACGACCGAACGCCCGTCGTGGTCGTCCCGTACTGATTCGAACGACCTCGGAGAGGGCCGGGACCGACATTCAGCGGCGAGCGTACGGGCTGAAGCTGTACTCCCCTATTCGTGCGGATACAATCGCGGAAACTAATGTACCGGAGCGTCACGTTCGGACAGATGGTAGGCCACGACTCCGCCGCCGACGTCTACAGAGAGGCGTTGCCGGTCATCCTCGTCAGTCTCGTGGCAGGACTGTTCGCTGGAACGCTGCTCGGCACCGAAACCATGCGCGAGGGGATCGAGAGCGTCCCCGGCATTCTGCTGTTGCTCCCCGCGTTTCTCGCCACGCGCGGGGGCGTCTACGGCTCGCTCGGTGCTCGCCTCTCGAGCGGGCTCCACCAGGGACTGATCGATCCGCACTTCGAGTGGAGCGACCGCCTCCGAAACGCGATCGTCGCCTCGTTTCTGAACGGGATGATCGTCTCCGTCTTTATCGCGGTGCTGGCCTGGAGCGTCTTGCTCGTGCTCGGCCGGGGCGGGAGTCTGTTCGAGTTGCTCATCGTGCTGATCGTCGCCGCGCTGTTGAGCGCCGTCGCGATGCTCGGGGTGTTGCTCACCGTGATCTTCAAGGGCTATCGCCGCGGCCTCGATCCGGACAACGTCGTCGGTCCCGTCGTGACGACCGTCGGTGACGTCTTCGGCGTGATCTTCCTGCTCATCGGCATCGCCGTCGCCGGGGTGATACTGTGAGCGCCGGCAGCGACATCCTTCACGGCGAGGACCTAGAGGACGACCTGCTCACCGACTGGACCGTCGGCAACATCGTTTCGACGCTCGTGCCCTTGCTCATCGCCCTCTCGGTCCTCCAGATGGTCTCGGGCACCGTGTTGGAGACCTTCGAGGACCAACTGCTCGAGAACCCGTCGCTGCTCGTGCTCGTCCCGGTGATGATCGGCACCGCCGGCAACCTCGGCTCGATCATGTGTGCGCGGCTCTCGACCCAGCTTCACCTGGGGACCCTCGAGTTCTCGCCGGCGAATCCCGACATCCGGGCGAACGTCGGCGCCGTGATGGGGCTCGCGGCGACCGTCTTCGTCCTGCTCGGCGTCGCGTCGTGGGGAATCGGCCGACTGCTCGGCGGGACCCTCGGTCTCGGCACGCTCCTGTTCATCACGATCGTCAGCGGGATGTTGCTCGCGGTCTGGATCGTCCTCGTCAGCACCGTCTCGGTCTACACCTCCTACCGGCTCGGCTACGATCCCGACGACACGACGATTCCCGTCGTCACGAACGTCTGTGACATCACGGGTGTGCTGATCCTGTTCGGCGTGGTCTGGGTCGTGCTCTAACACGGGGCGAGACGGCCCGCCCTACCGTGAAAAGACGCTGTCGGCCGTCGCCGCTCCGACGACGCTGAACACGGAACCGACGCTCACGGCTTTGAAGGTGATCAGCGCGACTTCGCCGGTCGTCTCGGTAGACTCGAGGAACGTATCGGGAGCATCGAACAAGAGTGCGAGAATCGTCACCGATCCGAACGAAACGCACATCAACGAAATGAATCTGATCGGAATACCACCGATGTTCTGCTCGTCCGTCGCATCCCGGTTCGTATCCGCCTTGTACAACGTCGCGTACCCGATGCCGAACACGATGCTCACCGTCGCCAGCGCCTGGAGGAGGCTCATGTTCGCCGCCAGGAGCCAGACTTCCTCCGTTACGACGAACGGGCCGGCGAGCAGGAATCCACCGACGATTTGCTGTGCCGAATCGGCGGGTCGAAATCGTCGAGAACGACGCAGCCGTTGGAACTTCATAGCGGAGTGTTCCGACTCGACTACGAAATACCAAACGATCGGGAGAACCGTATCGTACTCCGAGAGAACGGTTCGAGAGCGGCCATCGGCTAGCCGAAATCCCCGCTGTGACGGATGGACGCTGGCGAAGGAGCGGAGATCGGTCGCTATCAGAAATCGGTAGTTAGAGGCGGGACATTCTGACGATTCGCTCGAGTCGCAGCCGGATTTCGGACGATCGCGGTCGAATCGGTGGGTGAACGGAGCGAAAACCGAATCGGTTTCGCAGCCCGCTCATACGGACTACTGTAAGTCATTGACGGTGCAACCGCAGAACGGCTCGCGGTTGCACCGGTAAATCGTTACAGCAGACCGTATCAGTCGTTCGCGTAGATCCGATCGACGCGGTCCTCGAACTCGTCCAAGATCACGCGACGTTTCTTCTTCATCGACGGCGTCAGCATCTTGTTCTCCTCGGTGAACTCCCGCGGCACGAGTTCGAACTGCTTGATCGTCTCGTGTTTCTCGAAATTCTCGTTGGCCCGATCGACCTCCTGCTGGATGTACTCGCGGACGCGCTCGTCGTCGCACATCCCCTCGGGGTCGTCGGGCAGGTCGATCCCTTCCTCCTCGGCCCACTCGCGGACGTGTTCCGTGTTCGGCACCAGCAGCGCGCCGATGAACTTCTCGCCGTCGCCGACGACCATCGCCTGCTCGATGACCTCGCTGGCCGCGAAGGCGTCCTCGAGCGGTCCGGGTGCGACGTTCTTGCCCGTCGAGAGGACGATGATCTGTTTCGCGCGGTCGCGGAACTCGATGTAGTCGTCGGGACGCATGTGGACGATGTCGCCGGTGCGGAACCACCGTTCGCCGTCCTCGTCCTCGGTGAAGGCGCCCTCCGTCGCTCCGGGCTTGTTCCAGTAGCCCTGGGTGACGTTCGGCCCCTTGACGAGGAGTTCGCCGACCTCGCCGGGGTCGTCGAACGTCGCCTGATCGACGACGGTCTCGTCGATTCGCAGATCGACCCCCGGAAGCGCCGGGCCGATCGTCCCGATCTGCACCGCCTCCGGCGGGTTCGTCGTGACGACCGGCGAGGTCTCGGTCAGCCCGTACCCCTCGTAGATGGGGAGTCCCATCGCGTGGTAGAGCTGGCAGAGCTCCGGCGAGAGGCTGCCGCCGCCGCTGATCAGCAGTTCGATCTCGCCGCCGAGCGCCTCCCGAACCGTCGAGAAGACGAGTTTGTCCGCGAGCGACCGCTTGGCGTTCAGGACGGGACCCGGCGAATCGGCCCGCTGGTACTCGACGCCCACGTCCGTCGCCCACTCGAAGATCCGCTCTTTGACCGACGACTCGCTGGCCTGCTCGCGGATCGCGTCGTAGATCTTCTCGTAGACCCGCGGCACGCTCGTCGCCGTCGTCGGCTGGACGAGGCTGAAGTCCTCCTGCAGCGTCTCCGAGCTCTCGGCGTAGGCGACGCACGCGCCGGTCGCGAACAGCACGAAGTGGCCCGCCGTTCGCTCGAAGACGTGTGCCAACGGCAGGTAGGAGACCGCCTGCGACTCCTCGTCGAGCGCCGGCACGCCGTCGGGTTTGTCCGGCCGCGGCGCGAACCGTTTGCGAACCGCGTTCACGTTCGATCGGAAGTTCCAGTGCGTGAGCTGGACGCCCTTCGGCTGGCCCGTGGTCCCGCTCGTGTAGATCAGACTCGCCAGATCGTCCAGATCGGGCGCGTCGACGCGCTCCTGGTAGGCCTCGAGGTCGAACGTCTCCTCGCCGCGGTCGTAGACCTCGTCCAGGGTGTAGACGTCGTCGCGGTCGTCGTACCCCTCGATCTCGTCCATCGAGACGATGAACTCGAGGTCGAGTTCGTCCTCGACCTCGAGGACGGCCTCCAGTAGCTCCTCGTTCTCGACGACGACGGCGGACGCGCCGGGGTCGTCGAGCAGGTACTCGACCTGATTCGGCGAGGAACTCGTGTAGACCGTCGTGACGGCGGCCCCGGCGCCGAGCAGGGCGAAGTCACACTGGGCCCACTCCATCCGGGTGTCGGCGAAGATCCCCACGCGATCCCCCTGCTCGACGCCGAGGTCGTGAAAGCCCGCCGAGAGCTTGCGGACGATATCGCGCATCTCGGTGTAGGAGATGGTCCGGAACTCGCCGGCCGTTGCGGTCGGGAGCACCGACTCCGTCAGGGATCGGTCGTAGATCCCGCCCTTGTATTTTTGCGCCGGACGGTTCGCGTTCCGTTCGACTGAGTCTTCGAACATCCGTGCGAGCGTCGTCTCCCCGATTACCTCGTCCTCGTACTCTCGTTCGGCATCCCGCCAGTTCATATGCGTGTGACAGTACCTCCCGCGCGATAAAACGTGCTGAAACGGAACTCATCTGTGGTCGCGTTTATTTACGTTCAATAAATCGGTTTAGACCGCCTGTAGAACCCGCTATCGGCCGACATACGGAAACCACTCGAGCAGTTTCCCACTAAATAGCAGTTTACGTAGCGGCCGACAGCGCTCCACGAGAGTGCGGCGGTGTGAATTCGAACGAGCGTCCAATTTCGTCGGCAGCGGAGTCGGACGCGCAATCGCCGGACGAGGCTCATACTGTTGGATAAAACGGTTCACACACCGATCGCACTCGAGAAGCCGTCGCCGGTGGCGACAGGCTTCGAGACGCGATCGGGTGTTCACGGACGTTTGTCCGACAGTATCAGTCGCGCCGGTCGAGATAGCCGAGGACGCCTCGCGTGTTCATCGCCGCCTCGGCGCTGGCCTTCTCCTCGCCCCAGACGTCGACCATCTCGCTCGAGGTTGCGAAGTGCTCGATCACGGCCGCGTCGTCCTCGAGTTCCGCGCGTTTCGTCTCGACGGCCTCGACCCACTCGCTGAGGACAGTCGCGTACGCCTCGAGCGCCCCCTCGACATCGTCGCCGACGTCTCGCGGCCCGAAGTGGGTGTAGCAGAGGACGGTCGGATCGATCGATTTCAGCGTCTCGCAATCCTCGAGGCACTGCTCGAGGTGGAAGTCCGAGGGCGGCGACGTCTCCCGGATCTCCTCGGTTTCGGGCACCCAGATGCCCGCGGCGTCGCCGGTGAAGACGGCGTCGTTCGCGGGATCCTCGAAGATCACCTGGTGGAACGCGTGCCCCGGTGCCTCGTGGACGCGCAGTTCGTGTTCGCCGAGGTCGACGACGTCGCCGTCCTCGATCTCGACGACGCGCTCCTCGTCGAGCGGCTTCGGTTCGACGTAGTACTCCCACTGGTCGCCGACGGCGGCTTTCGTCCCGGCGACCAGCCGTTCGGGGTCGACGAGCAGCCCCGCACCGGCGGCCGGGACGTAGACGTCCGCGTTCGGGCACGCCTCGGCGAGAAAGCCCGCCCCACCGGCGTGATCGAGGTGGATGTGCGTCACCGCGACGACTTCGAGGTCCGATCGGTCGATGTCGAGTTCGTCGAGCGCCTCGAGAATCAGTTCGTGGTTGGTGCCGAGTCCCGTCTCGACGACGGCGGGTCGCTCGTCGTCGAGAATGTAGGCGGCACCGTACTCCTCGGTGTCGTACATGCCGGTATCGAGATAGTAACAGTCCGTGCAGTCTCCGGCCGTCACCTCGTGAACGTCGCCGATATCCGGTCCCATACCGGTAGCCCGTCGGCGTGCAGGATAAAAGCTGGCGTCGCGGCCGAATGGACGACGACGGGATCGTCCGTCGGGCGGGCCGTTACACCCTTTACAGCAGGAAGAGTTTGCTATCCCGTATGGGGGATCACGCCGCGCCAGCGTCGGTGGGGCTGCCATGAGCAGCGCCATCAGCGTCGAGCGGCCCGACAACGCGGTGCTTCCGTGGCTCATCGGCGGCTTCGGTAGCCTCTCGTTCGCCTTCTTTCTGGGCTGGTGTGTCCGGTTCGCATCGGAACTCGACGCGACGGCCGTCGGACTCGGTTTCGTGACGATCGCCATCCCCGCGCTCGGGCTGGTCTGGGGCGGCTACCGACTCGAGCGAAGCACGATCGGTGCCGACCGGTACGGTCGCATCGCGCAGTGGTGCTTCGGCGGCGGAATCGGCTTTCTGGCGGTCAACGCCCTCATAATAGCCTTCTTTCCCTGGCCGACCACCACCGGTAACATCTCCTGGGCGCAGTTCTCGCTGAACGTGGGCGCCGTCGCCGGACTCACGATCGGGTACGTCGAGGCGCGGGCCATCCAGCGCGAAGTCGAGGCGACGGCGGCCGCCGTCCGCGCCGAGCGACTCGCCGACGAGCGCGAGGTGCTCACCTACCTGAACGACCTCCTGCGACACGAGGTGCTGAACAGCGCCCAGATCATCGGCGGCCACGCCTCGTTGCTGCTCGAGGACGCCGACGATCGGACGCGAAGCCACCTCGAGACGATCGATCGCGAGAGCGACGCGCTCACCGACGTAATCGACGACGTCCGGGCCATGCTGGACGCGAAGCAGGAGGGCTCCGGCGTCGTCGACCTCGGCGCCCTGTTGACCGACGAACTGACCAGTCTCGACGATCGGTTCGACGCACTCGAGGTCGACGCCGACGTACCGGAGTCCGCGTTCGTCCCGGGGAACGAGGGGCTCAGATGGATCTTCGCGAACGTGCTCGAGAACGCCGTCGAGCACAACGAGAGCACGCCACCGCGGGTCGAGGTGACCGTAGAAACACGGCCCGAAACGGTGACCGTCGAGATCGCGGATAACGGACCGGGCATTCCGGCCAAAACGCGACGGACGCTGTTCGAGCGGAAGTCGGAGCACCACGGTCTCGGGTTGTACCTCGTCCAGATTCTGGCACATCGATACGGTGGAGCCGTCGAACTGACGGAGACCGGACCCGACGGCAGCGTGTTCACCGTCACGCTGCCTCGAGTGCACGGTTCGGACGACGCCGACGGAGAACCGGCGCGTGACCCGATCACGGACGAGACCGCGTCCGGGACGGACGCGAAATCCGCAGGGGAGACGGCGACCAAATCGGCCTCGAGCGCGAGTTCGCAGTCGACCGACGGGGACGCGGGGACGGGTTTTCCCTGACCCGGAGGGCCTCGAAACGCCGTCCGCGGGCAGGTCACCGCTCGTCGAACGACGGCCCGCCCGTTCACCCGCAGGTGAGTCGTCGTTCGTTCTGCAGCGGGCGGGTCACCGCTCCTCCAGACAGTCCTTCCACTCGCCGATCCCCGAGGGATCGAGGTGGACGTGCGCGTCACCGACGTCCTCGAGCGCCCGGAGGCGAGCCACGAGGTCCGACTCGATGTCGTGGGCCTTCCGGAACGGCATGTCGCCGTCGACCTCGACGTGGACTTCGACCTCGAGGACGGTGCCGTCGTAGAAGACGGTCAGATCGTGGACGCCCCGAACGTCGGGGTGGGTGCGCAGGCTCTCGGTGATCACCGCCCGCTTCTCGGGGTCCGGTGCGGCCCCGATGAGGTAGTCGACGTTCTCGCGGCCGATCTCGACCCCCTGATAGACGACCAGCAGGCTGACGAGGCCACCGGCGACGGGATCGAGCAGCGGAACGCCGAGGAGGACGCCGAGGACGCCGACGACGGCCGCGAAGGAGGTGTAGATATCGTTCAGGCAGTCCGTCGCTAACGCCTTCAGCGCGGTCGAATCGAGCTCCCCGTTGACCCGCGTCGTATACCAGTAGACGAGGTACATATCGACGATTGCAAAGGCCAGCGCGCCGAGCAACAGCGGGCTCGCGTCCGGCGGATCCCGCTCGATGAGGCCCTGGATGGACTCGGAGAGCAACAACAATCCGAGCACGGCGATGACGGCACCGACGAACAGCGCCGTCAGCGGTTCGATCCGGTCGTGTCCGTGCGGATGCGTGTCGTCGGGTTCGTCGTAGGAACTCCGCCCCCAGATCAACACGACGACGCTCGCGACCAGATCCGCGACCGAGTGGGCCGCGTCCGCGACCAGCGCGACGCTGCCGAAGGCCAGTCCGGCGGCCCCCTCGACGACGATCTTCGCCACGTTGCCGAGGACGTTCGCCCACGAGGCACGCGTGAACCCGCGTCGTTCCGCCTCGGCGTCAGCCATGACAGGGATTAGAGGGAGTCTAAACTTGTGTCTTTTCCTTCCGCGTTCGACACTGTGACGATATCGCACGGCAGTCGCGTCCGACGGTCCCACGAGTCGACGTTCCGCAATCCTCAAGCCGGTCCTGTGAGAACACCGGCGTATCCGGGCGATGGGGCCCGCCCGATCCAACCGCCGGACCGCTCGCAGTCGGCGTCGGCCGTCGGATCGACGGCCGACCCGGGCGCGGGGGCGGCTGACGGTCCCTGTCAGACTCCGTAGCCATGGCAGACCACCCCATCGTTCGACTCGAGACGCTCGCACTGATCGGTATCGGCGGCTTCGCCGGTTCGAACCTCCGATACTTCGCACTGGGCCTGTTCTCCGATCTCCAGGCCGTGTTGCTGGTCAACGTCCTCGGCTGTTTCGCGCTCGGGTTTCTGGTCTACGAGGCCGAGTACTCGGGACTCGTCGGGAGCAGATCCCGGACCGTCTTCACGACCGGCTTTCTCTCGTCGCTGACGACCTACAGCACGTTCGCGATCCAGTCGGCGCTGGCGGCCGATCCCGTCCTCTTCGTCGCCATCGTCGCCGGCAACTACGGACTCGGCTTCGCCGCCGTGATCGCCAGTCGGGCACTCGCGAGCCGGATTCGCGACGACGCCACCCCCGCTGCCGGGGGTGAGACGGCGTGAGCCTCGAGATCGCCGCCGCGCTCGCGTTCGACCCCGAACCGGCACACGTCGTCGGCACCGGCGGTGCGATCGGGGCCGTGCTGCGCCACTGGGTGTACCTCCGGGTCTCGAGCGACCGGTTCCCGTGGCCGACGCTCGCGGTGAACGTGATCGGCAGTTTCGTCTTCGGACTCGCGATGTTCGCCGGGGCGGACGAGTCGGCACTTCGACTGCTCGGGACCGGGATCTGTGGCGCGTTCACGACCTTTTCCTCGTTCTCGGTCGAGACCGTCCAGTTGTACGAATGCGGCGACCGGTTGCTCGCGATCGCGAACGCCGGCGGCAACCTCGCGCTCTCGCTGGCGGCGATCGGACTCGCGTGGGGGCTCGTCGCGCTGGGGCCGTTCTAACCGATCTAGCTCGAGCCGTGCAGCCTCGGTACTGACGGACGACTACCGGACGAGCGTACGCCGACGCTGTCAGCATCGGCTCGAGATGTAACTGTACGAAACGTGAAATCGTCGTTCAGAATCGCCGTCAGGCGACAGTGAACGCAGAAATTAGTTGCGGACGACGTTCGTCGCGCGGGGGCCCTTGGGGGCCTGTTCAATATCGAATTCGATCTCGGTGCCTTCTTCGAGGTCCGGGCCGCCAACGTCTTCCATGTGGAAGAACACGTCGTCGTCCTCGTCGTCAGTCGAAATGAAACCGTAGCCGCCTGTGTCGTTGAAGAAATCAACCTTACCGTTTGCCATTACGAACAAACGTAGTGTCGAGGCAGGGATAACGCTTGCGAGGGTCGTGGTATCACGACCGAACTCGTCGAACTCGGAGGAGTGGCGGCACCCGGGACGGCAGCAGTCAGATCGATTCCGGATCGACGGGGCGACGGCACCGACGATTCCGTCGTTCGTCCCGAGCCGTCGATCGACGAACCGGGTCGTCTCATACGGTCTGTTGTAAGTCATTTCCGGAGCAACCGCGAGCCGGCCTGCGGTTGCTCCGGTAAATCGTTACAGCAGACCGTATCAGCGACGGCTTGCGCTTTCGTCCCGGTACGTTTAACATCGAACTCAGTGATTCACTGATATGAGCGTTCGCGGCGACTTCTGGTCTATCTACCGGGAGGCGCTCCCCATCCTGTTGATCGCACTCGGCGGCGGGCTCTTCGCCGGGCTGGTTCTCGAAGGACTTCTCGAGGACGTCGACCGATTTCCGGGACTGCTCGTGATGGTACCCGTGTTTCTGGCGACCCGTGGGAACGTCTACGGCGCACTGGGTGGACGCATCTCGAGCGGCCTTCATCAGGGACTCCTCGAACCGCACTTCGAGTGGAACGATCGCCTCGTCAACGCCGTCATCGCCTCGTTCGTCAACGGAATCGGTATCTCGGTCGTGATCGGCGTCGTCACCTGGGGGGCGCTGCTGGTACTCGGCTGGGAGGTCGCCGCGCTGTACGAACTCGTCGCGATCATGCTCGTCGCGGGCGTGTTGACCTCCGTCGTTCTCATCTTCGGACTGCTCGCGTTGATCTTCGCCGGCTACAAGTACGGCTACGACCCCGACAACCTCGTCGGTCCGATCGTCACCACGCTCGGTGACATCTTCGGGATGCTGTTCATGCTGTTCGCGATCGGTCTCGTGGAGGTGCTGGTCTGATGGTCGCCCCCGGCGGTGGCTCGCTCGGGACCTGGGACTGGAAACGCATCGTCGGCAACATGTTCCCGCTGCTCGTCGCGCTCTCGATCATCGTCCTCTGGGCCGGGCTCACGCTCGAGGGAGCCGAGGAGCTGTTGGAGGAGTACGCCATCCTCGCGGTGATGGTGCCGACGATGGTCGACATGGGCGGGAACCTCGGCGCCATCCTGAGCGCGCGGCTCTCCACCCGATTTCACCTCGGGACGACGGAGATCGATCCGTCCGACCGAGAGCTCTGGGCCAACGTCGCCGCGATCCTCGCGCTGGCGGTGACGATCTTTACCGCACTGGCAACCGGTGCGTGGCTGCTCGGGCAGTTCATCGGCGCCACACTCGCGCTGTCGACGCTGCTCGTTATCTCGCTGGTCAGCGGACTGTCCGTCGCCGTGATCGCGATCGTCTTCAGCTTCGGGGCGACGTACGTCTCCTACCGACTGGGGATCGATCCCGACGACACGACGATCCCGATCGTCACCAACGTCGTCGACGTCTTCGGAATGGTCATCTTCATCGGCGTTTCGGGGCTCGTACTCAGTTTCTAACCCGCGTCCGGGGTGTGACCGGAATCTACACGAGGAGTCCGCTCCTTGCAGTACGCGTGACCCAAACTGTCGACGATCTCCGGAACGAAATCCGCCAGGCCGTCGGACGCTACGAGCGCGTCGAATCGACCGCGTTCACAAAGGAAGCGCTCGCCGCGATCTGCGACGCCGTCGACTACGATATCGGGACGAACGGCCTTCCCTCGAAACCGCAGATGCGTGCCGGCATTCTCCGGTCGATCGGCGTCCTCGACGACGCCGATCCGGCCGAGGCAGAACGCCCCCTTCGAAAGGCGGAACTCGAGGCAGTCGCGACCGCGCTTCGAGACGAGTAGCGACGCGGACCGAACGGAGCACAGGGCGGAGACGCAGCTAGCTGCTCAGTCCGTCGCTACTCTCGAGCAGGTTCGTCGCTACTCTCGAGTAGGTCCGTCACTACTCCCGAGTAGGTTCGTCACTACTACCGAACAGTTTGTACCCCGCGTACGCGGCCGTCGCCGCCAGCCCGAGTCCGACGGCAGCCGATCGGGGGAGTTCCCGACGCTGACGGAGACTGGTGTAGAGGCTCGACTCGGCGACGTGACCGTTGTAGCCGCCGCGTTCCTCGAGGTCGCCGGCGGGGACCTCGAGTCCGTTCTCCGCGTCGGATCGGGGCGGTTCGTCCTTCCGCTGCTGACGGTAGAAGACGGTCTCCATGAGTTTGTCCATCAGTCGTGGCGCGAGTTCACCGAGGACGGTCATCTGCTTCCCGCCGGCGCCGACGGTCACCTCGTGCTGGGGGTGTTCCGCGGCGTGGAGGATCGAGCGAGCGACCGTTTCCGGCGCGTAGACCGGTGCCGGAAGCGTCGCCGCGTCGTCCATGTGATTTTTCGCGTGCTCCGGGAACGGCGTGTCGATCGCGCTCGGCTCGACCAGCGTCACGGAGACCGGCGCGTCGTCCCTCTCGAGTTCCATCCAAAGCGATTCGGTGAACCCCTTCACCGCGTGTTTGGACGCCGAGTAGCTCCCTTGCAGGATGATCGACCGTTCGGAGACGATACTCCCGATGTTGATGATCGCTCCGGCGCGGTCGTCCTCGCGATTCTGCAGGTGATCCGCGGCCTCAAGCGAGCCGTACAGCAGGCCCCAGACGTTGGTGTCGAACTGGTCGCGCATCTCCTCGACCGGAACGTCCTCGAGTCGGCCGTAGATGGAGACGGCCGCGCCGTTGACCCACGTGTCGAAGCCGCCGTACTCCTCCTCGGCGACCCGTGCGATCTCGCGGACGTCGTCGCGGTCGCGGACGTCGGCGACGACGGACGTCGCGTCACCGCCCTCGGCCTCGATTTCTGCAACGAGTTCCTGCAAGGCGTCCTCGCTTCGGGCGGCGGCCACCACCCTCGCACCGCGGTCCGCGGCCATCCGCGCGGTCGTCAGTCCGATGCCCGACGACGCACCGGTGATCACGATCACTTGCTCCTCGAGTGGCGCCAGAGTGTCGTTCATGAGTGCCTCTCGAGAGAGGGTCAGGACGGTCATGCCGTCGGCGCCTGTATACGCATGGGAGATTCTCGATCCTCGAGAACGCCGTCAGCGCCGCGTCCGTCGGGCGTCTGACTGAGTTTCAAGTGCGATGGTGTGGGGGTCGAACACATGGTCCCTGAACCGCAACCGTACGATCGACCGCACCGCCGACGGCACGAGAATCCAGCCTCCGGGAAGGGAGGACACCGATGATCGGACTGATTCGAATGAGACGAGTTCAGGGGGCCGGCCAGACGCTCGTTCCGTTCATCCTCGCCGTCGTCATTGCCGTCCTCGGCGCGCTCGTCTACCTCGAGTTGGTCTCCATCCTGATCGCGTACGCTGGGTGACGGGTGCGACGGGACGTACGCTAGCTGACGGGAGTGACGGAAACGGCGAGAACGGTGACCACAGAACGTCGTCGACGGCTCGATCAGGCCCCCGCGAGTTCCTCGAACGCCGCCGCGGACGTCCGGGTCCCCTTCGAGATGAGAACGTCGCCGCCGCGGAGTTCGGCGTCGGAATCGGTCACCAGTAACCAACCGTCGCCCGGTCGGCGGATGGCGATCACCGACATCGTCGACTCGACCTCGGGCACCCCCGAGGTGACCGACGTGCCGTCGAGTTCGCTGCCCGGATCGACCTCGACGCGGGTGATGATCTCGTCGCTCTCCTGTACCGCCAGCTGAACGACCGGGTGGACGTCGATATCCCGGAGCACGCCCTCACTGATGTCGATCGCCGCGTCGCTGATGACCTCCGTACTGGTTCCCAGCCGGATGAGCCCCCGCAGCACCACCGGATCCTCCGCGTCGGCGGCCGCCCGGAGCGTCCAGGCCTCGAAGCGCGACTGCATGGCGTCGACCTCGACCTCCAGGTTGCGGACCTCCTCGGCTAACTCCGCGCTGTCGAACAGCACGCTGCTGTAGGCCAGGTCGACCGCCAACTCGGAGAGATTCTTCATGTGGATGATCGTGTCCACGGCCCGCTCGAGGTCCGGAATACCCGGGTCGTCGACGGTCGGCGTCTCGTAGACCTCCCCGGTCAGCACCTCGCAGACGTCACCGATCGCCGTATCGGGACCGCGGAGGAGCGCGACGTCGCCGCTCGAGACGGTCGTCTCCGGTCCGGGGTTGAGCAACCAGTTGTCACCTCGTCGGAGCGCGATGACGCGCACGCCCGTCACGGACTCGAGGTCGATATCCTCGAGCGTGCGATCGGCGTACTCGGAATCGGGGTCGACGACGCCGCGAACGAGCGTCTCGGCGGCCTCCGGGAGGGCAGCGCGCATGGCCTCGGGGAGCCCCATCTCCTCCAGGACGATCTTCGCGATGTCGCCGGCCGCGTCGCTGATCGCGTCGGCGGCGGCGACGATCCCCAGTACGGGCGCGAGTTCCTCCGCGTCGGCCGGCTTCCGAACGGCCATCATGAGACTCATCCGCGCTCGAAGCTCGAGGACGTTCATCCGCTCCTCCAGTCGGAGCACCTCTCGAGCGAGCTGCTCGTTTCGATGGAGGACCGCCGAGTACGAGAGGTCGATGAGCAACTCCGCCGTGTCCTTCATCTCGATGAGCACGTCCTTGACGCTAACCGGCTCGTACTCGATCGATACCGACGACGCTTCGCCCTCGAGCGGGTCCATAGGTAGAACTCGGTTCCCTGTCGAAAAAAGCGTTTCCCGCGAGAGCTGGACCGGCGAGCCATCGATCGGCCGCACCGATCAGCGCAATCGCCTCGACGCTGGCTTCCGACACGGTTTTGGCCGGGCACAAAGAACGCACGAGCAATGATCGACCGGACCTATCTGCGCGAGAACCCCGAGGAGGTACGCGACGGCCTCGAGGCTCGAGGCGCCGACGTGGACCTCGACGACCTCCTCGAGATCGACGAACGCTGGCGGGAACTGAAAGCTCGCGGCGACGAACTCCGTCACGAGCGCAATCAGGTCACCAAACGGATCGGCGAGTTGGTCGCCGACGGCAAACAGGAGGAAAAGGACGAGGCGATCGCCCAGTCGAAGGAGCTCAAAGCCGACATCGAGGAGGTAGAAAGCGAGGCCACCGAACTCCAGGACGAACTCGAGGAGCGACTGCTCGAGGTGCCACAGCTCCCCCACGAGAGCGTTCCAAAGGGCGTCGACGAACGCCACAACGTCGAGGACCGCCGCTGGGGGTTCGACGACCTCCGCGTCGACGCCGACGAGATCACTCCCCACTACGAACTCGGCGAGGATCTGGACATCATCGACGAGGCGCGCGGGGCCAAGACGACCGGTTCGGGGTTTTACTTCCTCAAGGGCGACGGCGCGCGACTCGAGCACGCGCTGATCCAGTTCATGCTGGATCTCCACCGCGAACAGGACTACGTCGACGTCTTCCCGCCGGTTCCCGTTACGAGCGAGTCGATGCGTGGCACCGGCCAACTCCCCAAGTTCGCCGACGACGCGTACCGACTCGGCGGCGGCGAGGAAGACTACGACGACGACGACCTCTGGCTCTGTCCCACCGCGGAGGTTCCGGTCACCAACATGTACGCCGACGAGATCCTCCTCAAAGACGATCTCCCGCTCAAACATCAGGCGTACACGCCCAACTTCCGGCGCGAGGCCGGCGAGCACGGCACCGAAACCCGCGGGATCGTCCGGGTTCACCAGTTCAACAAGGTCGAACTCGTCAACTTCGTCGAACCCGAGGAGAGCTACGACCGCCTCGAGGCCCTCCTCGACGAGGCCGAGGAAGTCCTCCGGCAACTGGGACTGCCCTACCGCATCCTCGAACTCTGTACCGGCGATCTGACCTTCGCGAGCGCGAAGACCTACGACATCGAGGTCTGGGCACCCGGCGACGACATGGACGACGGCCCCGAAGACGGCGGCCGCTGGCTCGAGGTCTCGTCGGCCTCGAACTTCGAGGAGTTCCAGGCTCGCCGCACCGGCCTCCGCTACCGACCCGAGCGCCACGAATCGGCGGAGTACCTCCACACCCTGAACGCCTCGGGGCTGGCGATTCCGCGCGTGATGGTGGCGATTCTCGAGTACTACCAGAACGAGGACGGCACGATCGAGATTCCCGAGGCTCTGCAGCCGTATATGGGTGGACAGGAGGTCATCGAGGGGCACGAGAAGGTCGGCGAGAGCGCCCTGGGTGCGGGCGAACGGGAGTAGAAGTAGGCGAGTTTCGAACCCACCGCTAACTCAGTTCTCGAACGCCTCTCGCGCTCGCTCCAATCGCTCCTCGTCACGACCACCGAACTGATCGGCTGCAGCTCGTACTTCTTTGATTTCGTCCGACGAGAGAATACCCTCGAGCGCTGTTGGGTTCGGTTCTCGAGACACTGTTACGTCACACCACTGGATTCACAACGTGAAATAAGCAGCGGCGAACACGACCTGCGGTCCAGCAGTTGGACCGCGAGCGTCGAAGACGCGAGCGGCCTTTTTTGGTCGAGATTTTTTGGCCGGGTTCGAGCGCGGCCTCCGGCCGCGCTCGAACCCGGTTAAAAAAGGTCGTTAGATATAGTCGATGCTCGGCGGCAGTTCGAGCTTCATGCCCTTGCGCTCGCGGATCTCCATGATCTTCTCGCGCTGGAGGGAGTCGGACATGACCTCGAAGCCGGCGTTCTCGGTGTTCCAGGAGGCGCGACCCTCGGTCGCGGAGCGAATGTCGCTCGCGAAACCGATCATCTCGCCGACGGGTGCGATACCCTCGACGACCATGAGGTCCCCTTCCTGATACATGTCGTCGACGCGACCACGACGACCCTGGATCTCGCCGGATGCGGCACCCATGTGGTCGTTCGGTACGTCGATACGGGCGTCCTGCATCGGCTCGAGCAGCTTGATCTTCCCGTCGATCAGCGCCTTGTGGAGCGCGTTTCGGGTCGCGGGGATGACCTGTGCCGGACCGCGGTGGATGGTGTCCTCGTGGAGTCGGGCGTCGTGCAGTCGGATGAGCGTCCCCTGAACCGGCTCGTTGGCCAGCGGGCCGTTGTCGAGGGCGTCCTCGAATCCCTCGATCACGAGTTCCATCGTCTCGTTCAGGTGCTGAATCCCCTTCGTATCGTCGATGAGGATGTTCGTCCCGTGGATGTGCTCGACTTCCTGGGAGTCGTCCTTGTCCATGCCGGCCTCTTGCAGGGCCTCACGGCGTTCCTGCTCCGGCATGTCCATCGACGCCTCGCCCATCTTGATCGTCTCGACGAGTTCGTCCGACATCGGCTCGATGGAGACGTAGAAGCGGTTGTGGCGGTTCGGCGAGATGCCTTCGATCTCGTCGCTCGGCTGCTGGGGCTGCTCGCGGTAGACGACGATCGGCTCACCGGTGTTGACCGGAATGCCCTGGTTCTTCTCGATACGCTGGGTGATGACCTCGAGGTGAAGCTCACCCTGCCCGGAGATCAGGTGCTCGCCGGTGTCCTCGTTGATCGTAATCTGGATCGTGGGGTCCTCCTTGGAGACCTGTCGCAGCGTCTCGATGAGCTTCGGCAGGTCGTCCATGGTCTGGGCCTCCACGCTCTTCGTAATGACCGGCTCGGAGATGTGCTCGATCGACTCGAACGGCGTCATCTCGACGCTCGAGACCGTCGAGCCGGCGATGGCGTCTCTGAGACCGGTGACGGCGGCGATGTTCCCTGCTGGGACGTGATCGACTTCCTCGCGTTCGCCACCCATGTAGATCCCGACGGACTGAACGCGGTTCTTGCCCGCGGTTCCGGAGACGTACAGCTCCTGGCCCTTCTCGAGGGAGCCCGAGAAGACGCGACCGGAGGCGACTTCGCCGGCGTGTGGGTCCATCGCGATGTCGGTGACCATGAAGACGACCTCGCCGTCCTCGTCGACGAGACGCATCGTCTCCGCGAGTTCGGAATCGGCGTCGCCACGCCAGATACGCGGGATACGGCGGGGCTGTGCGTCGACGGGGTTCGGGAAGTGCTCACAGACCATGTCGAGCACGACGTCCGACAGCGGCGTCCGCTCGTGGAGCTCCTGACGGTTGTCGTTGCGCTCGAGCTCCATGATTTCGCCGAAGTCCATCCCGGTGCGCTGCATCGACGGCATCGAGACGCCCCACTTGTAGAGGGCGGATCCGAAGCCGACGGTGCCGTCCTCGACGGAGACGGTCCAGTCGTCGATGTCATCCATGTCCTGGGTCATGCCCCGGATGAGCTCGTTGACGTCGTGGATGACCGAGAGGAGACGCTGTTGCATCTCTTCAGGACCTTCCTGAAGCTCCGAGATGAGTCGGTCGACCTTGTTGATGAACAGGGTCGGCTTGACACCCTCGCGGAGTGCCTGTCGCAGGACGGTCTCGGTCTGGGGCATGGCCCCTTCGACGGCGTCGACGACGACGAGCGCACCGTCAACGGCGCGCATCGCACGGGTGACGTCGCCACCGAAGTCGACGTGGCCCGGCGTGTCGATGAGGTTGATGAGGTGGTTCGTCCCCTCGTACTCGTGGGTCATCGAAACGTTCGCCGCGTCGATGGTGATCCCACGTTCCTGCTCGTCTTCTTCCGTGTCCATCGCGAGCTGTTCGCCGGCAGTCTCGTCAGAGATCATGCCGGCACCCGCGAGGAGGTTGTCAGAAAGGGTCGTTTTTCCGTGGTCGACGTGAGCGGCGATGGCGATGTTCCGGATGTTCTCCGGTTCGTCCATCAGCCGTTCACACTCTTGGACGATCTTCTTGCGTCGGCCCATATACACCCTGTTACCGGTAGCGGGGTCAAAAGGGTAGTGTTTCGTCGCCGCCGGAATCCGTCGAATTTCCCGGTTTTCGCGCCGGAATTTCCAGTTTGAGTGAGTGAATACCACACAACCAACCCGGTGGGTTTCGCACCGAACTCGCCGTCACAGGCGGTACTAAATGGAGTCACACTGTCAACAGACGTACTCCGTTGTCACGATTCAGATCATCGAACGGACATACTGTCATGGGCTCGATAGATGAGGGCGGCAGATACCACGATCCGCTCGCTAAACGATAGTTCTCATAGACCACGGTAAACTGCGGCCGTCGAAATCGGGCGCAAGAGACATACGCCGCCGGAACTTGGTACTGCTACACATGGATCTCCGCGTACAAGGCGCCGGCCCTACCTCCCCGTTTCTCGGTGCTCGAGATCTATTCGAGACCGAACACGACCTCTCGTTACCGGTCCACGTTCAGCTCCGGGACGATCCCGACGAACGGACCTGGGCCGGCCACCACGACGACCGCCACGTCCTGAACATCTCGAGACAGGCCGCCTCGAGCGCCATGGCTCGCGAACTGGCCCTCCACGAGTTCGCCCACATGGCCAGACACGAACAGGAACACCCCTCACACACCCAGTCGACGGAGGAAGTGCTCTACCTCGCGCTCGCTGGGAAGAGCGTCGAACGCCGGAAACTCGCTCACTGCTACCAGATCGCCAACCACATGAAAGACATCTACGCCGACGACATCACGCTCGCCGTCGGTCCCGGCGAGAAACTGCTCTCCTTTCTCGAGTCGAGTCTCGCGATGGCGATCGCGGACCGTCCCGAGACGCCGTTCCGGCCCGGACTCGAGCGCCTCTCGGCGAGTGCCGACCCGGATATCACGGCGGTCAACGCCGCGTTCGCGCTCGCACTCGCCGAACGCCACGATCTCGTCGACGACGACCATCGGCTGTACGACCTCGCGTACGCGGCCGCGATGGACGCGCCCCAAGTGGACTTCGAGGGATTCAAACGCCGCTTCCGCGAACTCGCCCGCGACCCCGACTCGAGTACGTATCGACAGGTGCTCGTCGACGCGACCCGCGCGTACGTGGGCGGCGAAAGCGGTGACAAACCTGCGGCAGACTGACTGGCGGGGACTGCCGCCGAACGGAACCGTCGATCACACTACTCGCATACTCAGCAGTAGGCGCTCCGAATCACACAGTTCCCGGGCGGCCCCGTGATAGGAGCCGTCCACCACCCTTCATTTCCGGTGCGTATCACAAATTGGGAGAGGGACAGTCGAGTAGCCATATCGGACAGCGTCTATATCAGTTGATTATGACTGATACAAGGTGGAAAGCGAGTCCCCTCTTTGTTGAACAGACGCCGCGAGATTACTCACAGAGACGAGCCCAGAACGCCGAATCGGGAGTGTCGGCCATAAGACCCAAGTGTACGGCTTCGCTTCAACCCGAACATTTAATGTTTGATTCGACGAATGGCGTAACATATATTGATGTTTTCGCGCAAGGACTGGGGGAGCGGGTCAGACGGCGAGCAGTTTACCGAAACGCTATCCCGACTGAAACGGACGGGAGCAAGCGTCCTCGTCGTCGGTTCCGTCCGACCTCATCAGCAGCGGGATGTCTGCAGACGCCTGCTGGGGCAGGCAACCGTCCAGCCACGTCGGCGCGTTCTGGTATCGACGACCGGCGACTCCCACCAGTTCGACGCGGACATCAACGCATCCGATACGCTCAAACTCGTCAGCTACGCCACGCAGGCCCGCAGCACCGCCGCAACCGACACCAGTCCGGACACGATCGAATCCGACGCGCCATCACTCGAGGCGTCGCCGACGACGACCACCACCCTCGCCGATCTCGGTATTGCCATCTCGAGTGCCATCGAAGAACTCGAAACCGAAGCAGACGGACTCGCCCCAGCAGAACTCCGCGTCGGCATCGATTCGCTGGTGCCGCTGCTCGAGGAGTACGGTGCTGAACGGGTCTTCAAGTTCGTTCATCTGACTAACGGTCGAACGCGAGACACCGACGGCATGATCCACTACCACCTTCCGATGGACCGAGACTCGGACGTCGTCTCCGTCCTGGCACCGCTGTTCAATATCATCATCGAACTTCGGGAACAGAACGGCGACTTCCAAGAGCGTTGGTCGATCAACGACGGGGACCAGAGTTCGGGGTGGATCTCAATCGATCAGTCGTAGGGTGTATGGTTGCTCGAGAATTATATCTATTGCCCTGCCCGACGACCAATTGTTAACAGCTACTTCACTCGTTCCTTGTTCCCATGAAACCGAATTTTGAGCCGACCGAAGACGGCCTTGAAATTATCGATCCGATCGAGCGACATCGATATCGACTTACGACACATAAGTCGGTAACACTTGAGCCAATGAATCCGGATCAGATTCAGTATCCGGTGGACTCGGCTATCAAGTTTACGACCGAGATGATAACGTTACCGACAAACGACATGGTTTACGTCCGCGATGGAGATGGGGAGATGGTCGCAGAAGTTCGACCGAGCAAGCAAGCGATGCTTCCTCGAGATGAGTACACACTCGACCTGTCGGGCCCGATAAAAGTATACGCGTGCGTCGAAAGTGAGATACAGATATACTCGGATACTGACCGAACATATATTACGTTCGGCAGTTCGACACAGGTGGCCCTCGGTGCACGCTCGTACCACAGGCGTCCTGCAGGAACGATTACAACGACAACAGACCCAACCGACGTAATGCGGGCAGTATCTGCCTTCGGTTCAGCGCTCAAATCAACGGCACCCGAACGATCCTATCCGACTCAGCGAGGTCATCCGCCCGCTATCGAACTCGGTAACGAATTAGCTATTCCTGACGAATTTGAATCGCCAGAGACGGGTGTCCGAATCGAGGTCCCGCCGACACTTGGTCACGTCTTCGTCGTCACCCCGTTGGCTTACTATCTCGGCGCTGAGGTCGTTCCTGATTCGGCTCCACGAGTCTGCACTGCCAGTGGATTCACCTACGAACTGGACGGGGATGGTGGATTCGAAGCAACGGTCGAACGGGTTCTAAAGCAAGTCTTCCTGCTCGATTGTATCCTTCGGACAGAAGGAGCGACACCACTGTCGCTCCCCGAACGAGAAGCGATCGAGCCTGATCTCACATTCGATATCGAGTCGCTCTACGACCGACCACTGGCCGAACAACTCGAAACGTATCTTTCAGAGTCGGTCGACACGGTGGAGCCACATCTCCCGAAGTGGCGACTCAAAACCCATCTCACTCCGGACGGAGAGAATATTGAGTTTCTCCCGTTCATAACCGATAGACTGTCTATTGTGAGCGTCCAAAAGGAGACTCAGACGAAAGTAATCGATCGAACACAGAAAACTGCAATCGAAGGGTTCACACGAGGTGCATCCACCCGAAGTACGGCGTCGGTCCGTGGAGCGAAAAACGTGTCTACGACAGAGTACTCGATTCCAACGATTGAGCAACTGTGGAACGACGCGGGTTCGTCGAGTGTCAAAAGTACCGCACCGTTGTCGGCATTTCAGAACAACATCGGCCGAAAGCCGACAGAGGACCCAATCGCAATCGAAGTCGTCTGTAACGATCAAAATATGCGGAAAGAATTACAGACAGTCAACGGAGTCTACGGATCCCACAAGGAACTCCCGTTCGACGTAACAGTTCATTACGACCTCTGTCGTGAGGAGTTTACTGACGTTTTATCGAGGGAGAAGGATTTCTTTCATTATATCGGCCATATTGATCACGACGGATACCAGTGTTCTGATGGGAAAATTGACGGGGAAGTAATAGAATCGGTCGGCGCAAAAGCATTTTTGCTTAACGCCTGCCAATCGTACGAACAGGGATTACACCTAGTAGAAGCCGGCAGTATGGGAGGCATTGTAACGTTTGGAGACGTGGTAAACAGCGGTGCAATCAGTATTGGAGAGACGATTGCACGATTGCTGAATCAAGGATTTCCGCTCTATGCAGCGCTCGAAATCAGCCGAAAAGAGAACGTCACTGGCGAGCAGTATCGAATCGTCGGTGATGGAATAACCACAATCGCCCAATCAAAAACCCGGACGCCGACGCTCTGTTCGGTCAGTGCGAACGAGGGCACCAGTGTCGAGTTAACGATGTACGTGAGTTCCACGACGGGAAAAGGCGGTCTCTTCAAACCGTATCTGGAGCCGATTAGCTTGTATCACGTGCTCCCAGGGAAAACTGAACAGATTCAGGTAACGAAGCCACAGCTCACCGAGTTTTTTGAACTAGAAGAACTTCCCGTCTTATGTGATGAAATGCTTTACTGGAGTAATGAAGTTACTGTTAGCGAACTCTACAATCCGCCGTAATACCCGCCTGCTGCAACACTACCAGCCTGGGACAGTGCCAGCATAATCGTGAACAGGACGCCGATCTTTCGTGGGTGGTTCTTCAGGTACTGGGTTAGGTCTTCCATGGTACATCTTAGACATTGCCCCGGCCAATTATAAATTTATTTTAATTAATCATATAAATAAATAGTAGTGTTATTGTATGATCCAATCGTGTGAAAAGGTAACGTCTTTGTGATCTACTATACAGAAAGCCAATACTCCCTAGAAGAACTCGACTTAAGGTCTATACTATTCGTCCAGCAATTGGCGAAGAGCCTGATTGAACTCGTCACTCGAGAGTTCGTCTCGAATCGAAGCTGCTCGTTCGCGATAGTCGTAGAGGTCAGAGACAACGGACTGGTACCGGTTGGCGACATCAAGACCGGATTGTAACTCGCTTTCGAGCAATGCACGCTCGGTCGATAACCTGAAAAATTCGTCCATCGCCGCCTCGTATTCCTTCTGCAGAAGCAATCGTTCGACCGTTGAATGTAACGTCTCGTCTGAAACAGGATCGACAAGGAGTTCGTCAGCACCTCGGTCAACAGGGTCATCTGACGGGACATCGCCAGCAAGTACGAGAATTTGGGTCCCCGGAGCATTCTGTCGAAAAGCATCAAGGATGCCACGAGCGTCTGGAGTCTCGAGCTCCCAATCGAGAACGAGAAGATCGTAGCTCTCGTCGATTTGCTCGAGAATCGAACGGTCGAAGTCGGCTCTATTGATTTCAGCAGCGACTCGAGTCCGCTCGGGGTCCATATCAGTGAGAGAGAGGGTAGGATGGACTACGAACAACTGGGATGTAGATTTCAGCAACACAGCTTCTATCAATACTGCTCGGGCAAATACTATTAAATGTGGCCAGAAGCGGACAGAGATCGTACTAATCTATATGCTGTAGTAGAAGGGCGGAAAAATGTCACAGCCACAACGTATATTTTTGCCAATTCACATAGAGAAGTATATGATGGGGGGGAATGGGCGTCGATTTTCGCACTAACTTTCACAGCACATGAAACCACAATTCAAGGCCACTCGAGATGGAGTGGAAATTATCGATCCAATCGATCGACACCGAAATCACTTCACGACACAT
The DNA here is from genome assembly GCF_051351675.1 of Natronorubrum halobium. Taxonomy (NCBI): domain Archaea; kingdom Methanobacteriati; phylum Methanobacteriota; class Halobacteria; order Halobacteriales; family Natrialbaceae; genus Natronorubrum; species Natronorubrum halobium. Next base: position 1,034,900 of record NZ_CP195595.1, on the reverse strand, counting down.
GAGCCAGTTTCACTTCAAGATAGTAACCAGGAGCATTTTCCATATCCGATAGACTCAACAGTCGAGATCGAAACTAGCCGGATTACACTGCCAGTAATCAATCCTGTCTATGTGTACGACGGGAGCAGGATGGTGACAGATATTCAGCCAGATGAGCAATTCACACTACTCCATGGAGAATATACGCTGGATATCTCTCTACAAATTAAAGTCTATATTCACTTCGAAAGCCCTGTGAAGATATACTCCGATACAGATCGCACACACATCGATCTAAATGGGTCAACCCGAGTGACGATCGGTGCGCGTTCACATCACACGCGTCCGGCTAGAACAATTACGACAACGGCAGAGCCAAGTGATGTAATGCAGGCTGTATCATCATTCGGTTCGGCACTAAAAACGACAACAACTGAACGATCCTTTCCGACAATGCGTGGTCATCCACCCACGATCAAGATGGGGGACGAACTCACAATTCCTCGTGGAATTGATTGTCCAGAAACGGGTGTTGTCCTCGAGATTCCACCGACACTCTCTCACATATTTGTCTCGACACCACTGGCCTACTATCTTGGAGCAGACATCGTTTCCGGGGCAGAACCGCGACTTTGTACGAAAGATGGGTTCAGCTATTCTCTTAATACTGCGGGCAAATTCGAACGAACAGTAGAACGAACGTTGCAGCAGCTTTTTTTCTTCGACTGCATCGTTCGGGCTGGGGGCAAAACTTCGTTACCACTTTCCGAACGACAACAACTCAATGAACAGCTAGAGTTCGATCCTTCAGTACTATATGAACAGCCCCTTTCCGAACAGCTCAAGTCATACCTTGATGTTCAATTTTCTGTTATAAAGCCTTATCTTCCCGAGTGGCGGCTAAAAACACAAATCAAACCAACCTCGGACTCTATTCCCTTTCTTCCATTTATCGCGAATGACCTCTCCCTCGTGAGTGTACAGGATGAAACTGACCGACTGAAACAGCCCCTGAAAGAACCGTCACGGGTGACAGCGGATAGCGAGCGAAGCGTACACACCATGCCCATTTCATTCACTGACGACCAGTCACCGATAACGACGATTGACCAATCGTGGCGCTGTAGCGGAGGGGCTGAAGTCAAAAGCATAACACCAGTATCAGCGTACCATAACGGAATCAAACAATCACCGCAAGAGAATCCAATCAAAATCGAGGTCGTCTGCAACGATCCGGACATGAGTGAAGAGCTCATATTCGTAAACAGCATCTATGGGAAACGTGATACGCTTCCGCTTAATGTTGAAATTCACCACGAACTCACCTCGGCCGAGCTTGAAGAGGTTTTGACACGTGAAAGCGATTTCGTTCACTATATCGGCCATATCGATAGTTCCGGCTTTCGATGCTCCGACGGTCTACTAGATATATACGATTTAGACACAGTCGGTACGAAATCGTTCTTCCTCAACGCGTGCAAGTCATACGAGCAAGGATTACAATTGATCGAAGCGGGAAGTATTAGCGGGATTGTTACATTGAGTGATGTCGAAAACGACGATGCAGTCGATACTGGCAGCGTAATTGCTCGTCTATTGAATCTGGGATACTCCTTCTACGCTGCCATCGACATTATTCGAAGAATTTCCGAAATTGGAAATCAATATCACGTTGTCGGCAATGGACGGTTGGCAGTAGCACAACCGGAGAACGGAGTTCCGAACACGTGCGTTATAGATAAATACGGTAAAAAGTCGAATGTCGAGATCTACGACTATATTCTAGGAAATAAGGGTATGGGAACGGTATCTATTCCGTATCTCGAATCTATCGACTCGCACCATCTCCTGCCGAAGAAAATCGGGCCGCTAGCTGTAACGAAACCGCAACTCGTGCAGTTCCTTGAGAAAGAAACAATGCCCGTTCTACTGAACAATGAGCTATATTGGAGTGACGAGATTACACTACGTGACTTAAACTAATAGTATACATTTCCGACAGACGGCAGAAAACAAAACCAGCAAAAACGTGCGAGACGCTTAACGTGCGGCTGCCGCGACGCGCTCTTTCTCTTCTTTCTGGCTGACTGCGTAGGTCTGGACGTCGTAGTTCGACGCGCCGATCAGCTGCCGTGCGATGGCCTCCGAAACCGGCGTCGGCGTCTTGAACGATTCGTTGTAGACACCTTCGGCGAGGAACTTCAGGGCCTGGTCGACGCGGCGCTGCGGTGCGACGTCGACGGCCTTGGGGACCGAAATCCCACCGTATTTCAGGCGGACGGTCTCCTCACGCGGGGCTGCGTTCTCGACAGCGGTCACGAGGATCTGGATGGGGTTCTCCTCGGTGCGCTCGTGGATGAGTTCGAACGCGTCACGGACGTGGTTGAGCGACTGCTGTTTCTTGCCCGTGTTCTCCTCGGTCTGCATGAGACGGTTGATGAACCGCTCGACGATCGAGATCTGGGATTTTTTGAACTGCTTGCCGGCGTGACGGCCGGCGGTGTGTGCGACCGGCGTCACCGTGATGTAGCGTTCGGTGGACGGATCATTGTACGCAATCTCCTCGATCTCCCACGTACCGAACAGCTTCGCGCCGACGTCTGCGCCACCTGCTGGGGCGTCCGGGTCGGGTTGGTCTTCTGCCGCCATATTATCGCACCGGTTTCTCTGCGTTTCCGCGGACCAGTTCCTTCAGGGCGACGCCGTTGACCTTGTCGACCTTGTAGTTGACACCGGAGAGGTCACCCATCGCACGACCCTTCGCCCCACCGATACCGGCGATGGTGACTTCGTCGTGTTCGTCGATGAACGAGATGGCACCGTCACCGGGACAGAACGCGGTGACCTGCTTGCCGTTCTTGATCAGCTGGACTCGGACACACTTTCGAATTGCCGAGTTGGGCTGTTTTGCTTCGATGCCGACCTTTTCGAGTACGATACCTCGAGCCTGTGGAGCGCCCTCGAGCGGGTCGGACTTCTCGCGAAGTCCACGGGCGCGGCGCGCGTAGTCAGAGTCGGACCACCGCTGATTCTGGCGGTCCTTCTTGAGCTTGCGCGCGGCGTACTTGCCGTTTGCCATGGGAAGCGATATCCGTTGAAGGCACTTAAGCGACCCGTTTCGAGTCGCGCGTTACGGCCCGAGAGCGCTCGAGGTACCCCGTTCGCCGAATCTGAGCGCGTTTCGCTGAGTCGAGTTACGGACGGAGAGTAGCGTAGCGTGCCTCGGCGGGCGTGAGGTTGCCGAACGGCGCGAAAGAATCAGATCAGCTGTACGTCGTCGATCCCGAAGTGGCGATCTACGAGGGTTCGTGCAGCCTCGATCGTTCGGCCACCGGTCCCGATAGCGACGCCGCGGTCGTCGTTGGCGACCTCGACGTAGGCGACGGTATCCTCGTTCTCACTGATCGTGACGTTGTACACCGCCGCCGGGGCGAGCGTGTTCGCGACGAACGTCTCAGGATCGTCGGCGTCTTCGACGAGTCGAACCGGCTTCCCGACGCGCTCTTCGTACTTCGTGACGGTCCGGCCGCCGGGTCCGATCGCCTCGCTCATCCGTCCGCTCGAGACGACGACGAGGAGTCGTTCGTCCGCGGACGCAGCGTCGGCCGTATCGGTGATCAGACAGTCCTGTCCGCTCACACCCGTTACGTCCTCGAAGGCCGCGAGGTACTGACGGGCGTCGTCGTCGAGGGTAACACCCATCGATCAGTCGGCTTGACTGCTGCCGGAGTCGGTCGATCCCATCCGGAGATCGACGTCGCCGGTGCCGAGCTTGATCGGTTTGCCGACGATGACGTTCTCCGTAACACCGTCGAGGTCGTCGATCTCGCCGTGGATCGCGGCGTTGAGCAGGTGGTTGACCGTCACCTCGAACGCCGCACGAGCGAGGACGGACTGCTTCGAGCCCGAGATGCCGTGGCGACCGATCGACTCGATCTCGCCGCGGTTCGTCATCATGTCGGCGACCAGCATGAGGTGGCGGACGTTCACGTCGTCCAGCCCCTGCTCGGCGAGCGTGTTGTGAGTCTCCTCGATGATCGTCTCACGTGCAGCTTCGATGCCGAGGTTGCGGTGGATTTCGTGGAGGTTATTACACGTCGTCCGCGAAGCATCGACGCCGTCGATCTCGAGGGCGTCGCCAAAGGCCGATCCCTCGGTGTAGAGGACGAACTGCTCGCCCTCGTCGAGTTCCTCGCGGCGGATGACGACTCGAGAGACCTCTTCGATCCCTTTGAACGTGATATCGCGAAGTTCCTCGACCAGCTGAAGCAGGTCGCGGTAGGACGGTTCCTCGGGACCGAACTGGATCTCGGTACCCTGCTGGACCGTGCTCACGCCGAGGTTGTCTTCGATGATCTCGGCAACTTCCTCGGCCGTGATCATCCGCTCCTCTAAGGTGTCCTTGTTGAGCGAGATCTGGACCCGCATATCCGCGACGTTCGTCGAGACGTCGCCGAGCGCGAGGATCTTCGTCGCTTCGAGGTTCCAGACGACCTCGTGGGCTTTCTCCCGTTCGGTGGCGTACTCGTCCTCGAGGTAGACCGTCATCATCGGCGTGTCGGGGGTTTTCCGAGCGTCGACCAGTTCGATGAGTCGGGGCAGCCCCTGGGTCACGTCGATCTCCGCGACACCGGCGTAGTGGAACGTGTTCATCGTCAGCTGCGTTCCGGGTTCGCCGATCGACTGCGCGCTGACGGTGCCGACGGGGTCGAGCGGATCGACCCGCGTATCCATGTAGCGGGCCTCGACCGCCTTCGAGAGTTCGTCGGCGTCCTCGACGGTCGCGTCGCCGCGGTCCTCGAGGGTCTCGTAGACCTCGTCCTTGAGTCGTCGCGGGAGGTTGGTGTCCTCGACGACTGCGATCGTATCGTCGTCGACGTCGTAGTGGACGTCAGTCATCGGAGGTCACCTCCGTCCCCTCGGCAAGTCGCTCGTCTGCGTGTTCGGAGAGGTTCGTCTGCTGTCGTTTCGCGCCGAAGAACTCCTCTCGCTCGGCTTCGGACTCGAACTCCGAGTCGAGCACGCGGTCCGCAATCGCCTCGACATCGACGTCGTTCTCGTCGCCAGAGGACACTTTGACCGGCGAAGTGCCGTCCTCGCCGAACTCGAACTGGACGATGGTGTCCGAGGTGTCCCGGACAGTCCCGTCGTACTGGCTCTCGAGTTCCGAGAGGGCGTTGATCAGCCGGCGCTGGAGGTAGCCGGACTTCGAGGTCCGGACTGCCGTGTCGACCAGCCCCTCGCGGCCACCCATCGCGTGGAAGAAGAACTCCCGCGGGGTCAGCCCGCTCGTGTAGGAGTTTTCGACGAAGCCGTGGGCCTCCGCCGAGAGGTCGTTCTGCTCGTAGTGGCTGAGGGTGCGGTCCTCGTAGCCGCGGTTGATTCGCTCGCCCCGAACCGCCTGCTGGCCGACGGCACCGGCCATCTGCGTCAGGTTGAGCATCGAACCACGCGCACCGGAGTTGGCCATGACCACGGCCGGGTTGTCGTCCTCGAAGTGTTCGTCCGCGATGGTCCCCGCGTTGTCACGCGCACGCGAGAGCGTCTGCATGATCTTCATCTCGAGCGTCTCGTCGATCGTTCGACCCGGGAGGGACTCGAGTTCTCCGTTCTCGTAGGCCTCGATGAGTTCCTCGACGCGGTCGTTGGCGTCGGTGATAGTCTCGTCGATGCGGTCCTGTGCCTCTCCCGGGATCGTCTCGTCGTCGATCCCGATCGAGAATCCGAAGTGCATGATCGCACGCATCGCGAGCGTCGAAACCTCGTTGATGAAGATCCGGGAACGCGTGTTGCCGTAGACCTTCGTAATGGTGTCGACGATCTCGCCGCCGAACTCGCCGACCTCGTCTTCGGCGATGGTCCCCTTGAGGAGTTGACCGTCCTCGACGACGACCTCGTCGCCGACGGTGCCGGTGAACTCGAGGTTGAGGTCGTCGGGCAGGAGTTCGGAGAAGACGTCGTGGCCGGTCCAGAACGGAGTGCCTTCGTCGTCGATCCCGCTCGGTTCGGGCAGTTCGTCGATCCGGGTCGCACGAAGCAGGTCGAGCGCCTGGGTCTCGTTGAACCGCGGGTTGTCGTGGGTGAGCAGGTACGTTCCCGAGATGTGGTCCTGGATGGCCCCGATGATGTTCTCACCGAAGCGCGGGCTCAGGATCTGCTCTTGGACGCGCATGAGGACGCGGGCCTCGGCACGGGCCTCTTCGTTCTGGAGGGCGTGCATGTTCATCTCGTCGCCGTCGAAGTCGGCGTTGTACGGCGGACAGACGACGGTGTTGAGGCGGAACGTCTTGTACGGCATGACCACGACCTCGTGGGCCATGATCGACATCCGGTGGAGCGACGGCTGGCGGTTGAAGATGACGATATCGCCGTCGATGAGGTGTCGGTTGACCTCCCAGCCGGCTTCGACCTTCTCCGCGAGCTGTTCGCAGTTCTTCTCGGTCACCTTCAGCCGACGGCCGTCCGGTCGTCGAACGTAGTTCGCGCCGGGATGACCCTCGGGGCCGTTGGAAACGAATCGTCGGGCGTCCTCTAAGTTGCGCTCGGTGACGTTCATCGTCTGGGTCATCTCCTTTGCGACCCGGTCCGGAACGCCAACCTCGTTGAGCGAGAGCGTTGGGTCCGGCGAGATGACGGTCCGGGCAGAGAAGTTCACGCGCTTCCCGGACAGGGAGCCACGGAAGCGACCTTCCTTGCCCTTCAACCGCTGGGAGAGGGTCTTGAGCGGCCGTCCAGAGCGGTGTCGGGCCGGCGGCGTCCCCGAAATCTCGTTGTCCATGAACGTGGTGACGTGGTACTGAAGCAGCTCCCAGAGGTCCTCGATGATCAGCTGGGGAGCACCGGCCTCGCGGTTCTCCATGAACCGCTGGTTGATCCGGATGATGTCGACCAGCTTGTGCGTGAGGTCGTCCTCGGAGCGCTGGCCGTTGTCGAGGGTGATCGACGGTCGCGCGGTGACCGGTGGCACCGGGAGCACGGTTAGGATCATCCACTCCGGCCGGGAGCGGTCGGAATCGATCCCGAGCACTTCGATGTCCTCGTCCGGGATGTTCTCGAACCAGTCCCGGATGTCACTCGGCATCAGCTTGTTCGTGTCCTCCTCGGTGAGGTCGATGTCGAGGGCCTTCTCGATGGCCTTGCGCTGGCTCTCACGCGGACGGAACGAGCCCGAGAGGATCTCGTTGACTCGAGTGAGTTCGATCTCCGTCTCCTCGGCGAGTTCGTCCGGCGACGTCCGCTCGATACCCTCGTCCTCGTCGCCCTGCATCGCGGCCGCGATGCGCTGGGAGTACTCGCTGGTGAGGACCTGCTGGACTTCGTAGTAGGTGGTCGGCTTCTCGTGATCGATGTCGTACTGAATCTCGCCGCAGAACGGACAGCGATCCTTCTTCCGGGCCTGACGGATGGCCGCCTTGGTCACGTCGTTGAGGTCGCGGCCCAGCTTTCGGGACTCCGTGATATCCCCGCGGAACTCGTCGCGTTCGTCCTCCGTCAGGAGGAGTCGCGAACACTCCCGGCAGGTGCCACGCAGGAGCCGCCGGATGAGTTTCGTGAAGCCGACGTGGATGACGGGAGCGGCCAGTTCGATGTGGCCGAAGTGGCCGTTACAGGAGCCCGAGTGCTTCCCGCAGGTCTTGCACTCGAGGCCGGGGTCGATGACCCCGAGCCGTGGGTCCATCAGTCCCATGTCGATGGGGAAGCCGTCGTCGTCGTAGGTGTCGGCGGTGATGATCTTCGTCGCGCTCATCTCCCGATACTCCTCGGGCTCCATGAGCCCGAAGTTGATCGATCCGATGTCTTTTGGTGTGCTGTGTTGCATGGTGGTTGCTTAGACGGCGTCTGCCAGTTCGAGTCGCGGCGCGATACCCAGCGCCTTCATCTCGTCTAAGAGGAGCTTGAACGCGTAGCTCATCTCGATCTCGTGGATATCGGTCTCCTCGTCGCAGTTCGGGCAGTAGACACGCCGTTGTTCGACGTTCTCGACCGCGCTCATCCCACACTGTCCGCAGACGTGGATGAACTCGCGGTCGGACTCGTCGAGCAGTCGTTCTTTCAGCGTCATCGCCGCCCCGTGGCCGATGAACACGTCCCGTTCCATCTCCCCGATACGGAGCCCACCTTCGCGGGCCCGTCCCTCGGTCGGCTGGCGGGTGAGAACCTGCACCGGCCCGCGCGAACGGGCGTGCAGCTTGTTCGAGACCATGTGGTAGAGCTTCTGGTAGAAGATGATCCCCACGAAGATCTCGGCCTCGATCTTCTCGCCGGTGACGCCGGAGTACATCGTCTCCTTCCCCGCGGAGTTGAAGCCGGCGTCCTCGAGGCCGCCGCGGAGTTCGTCCTCGTCCTCGCCGAGGAACGGCGTCCCGTCGACGCGGCGTCCCTCCATCGCGCCGAGTTTGCCCCCGATCATCTCGAGAATGTGGCCGACGGTCATCCGGGAGGGCAGCGCGTGCGGGTTGAGGACGAGGTCGGGAACGACCCCCTCCTCGGTAAACGGCATGTCCTCCTGCGGTGCGAGGTGGCCGACGACCCCCTTCTGGCCGTGGCGGCTGGCGAACTTGTCCCCGAGTTCGGGGATTCGCTCGTCGCGCACCGAGACCTTCGAGAGCTTCGAGCCGTCCTCGCCCTCCATGAGCGTGACGGTGTCGACGACACCGGACTCGCCCGAGCGCATGGTGACGGACGTCTCACGGCGCTTTTGCGGTGAGAGGCCGCCCATGTCGTCTGGTTCCTCGAGGAATCGCGGCGGACTCGTCTTTCCGAGCAGCACGCTGTTCTCGTCGACGGTCGTTTCCGGGTTCACCAGACCGTCCTCGTCGAGATGTGCGTACGCTTCCTCGCCGCGTGCACCGCGGACGTCCTGGGAGGGAATCTCGAAACGATCTTCCTGACCGCCGGGGTAGCGGCGTTCCTCGCCCTCGTAGGTCCGGAAGAAGTGCGAACGCGCGAGTGCGCGCTCGACGCTGGCCTTGTTCATGACCAGCGCGTCCTCGATGTTGAACCCCTCGTAGCTCATCACGGCGACGGTGAAGTTTTGTGCTGCAGGTCGGTCGTCGAACCCGATCTGCTCGGTCGTCTGGGTCTTCACCATCGAAAGCTGCGGGTAGTGCAGCAGGTGCTGGCGCGTGTCCGGTCGAATCCGGTAGTTCGCGCTCGGCAGTCCCAGCGACTGTTTGACCATCCCTGCCCCCATCGTAATACGCGGACTCGCGTTGTGCTCGGGGTAGGGAATCATCCCCGCACCGATCCCGAAGATCAGTGACGGGTCGATCTCGAGGTGGGTGTGTTTCTCGCTCAGATCGTCTTCGTCGACGGCGACGAGGATGTCCTCTTCCTCCTCGGCGTCGATGAACTCGATGTAGCCGTGATCGACGAGGTCCTCGAACTCGAGGTCACCGTCCTGCAGCGCCTCGATCTCCTGATCGGAAATACGGGGTTCGCCGTCCTCGACGACCAGAAGCGGTCGTCGCGCGCGGCCGGCGTCGGCGTTGACGATTACTTCGCGGGTGCGCTCTTTGACGGAGACGTTGACCATCTCGCTGACGTCCCCGATACGGCGCGCTTCGCGGATCTGTGCGGCTAGCTCGTGCGGATCGGGGTGTGTTCCCACCAGCGACCCGTTGACGTAGACTTTCGCTTCTCGCTCTTGGCTGCTCATTGTTGATTAGTCGTCCGCAGTCGATCGTTCGATGCCCTCGAGACCCGGAATCCCCTCGACGCCCATCGATGCAAGTTCACGTTTGAGTTCCTGTTCGTCCTCGACGTTCTGGGAGAGCTCCATCGCTTGCGCGAAGTTCTTGACCAGTCCACAGTTCGGCCCCTCCGGCGTCTCGGAGGGACAGATGCGACCCCACTGGGTCGCGTGCAGGTCCCGCGCCTCGAAGTGGGGCTGCGAACGCGACAGCGGCGAGCGGAGACGACGCAGATGAGAGAGGACTCCCATGAAGTCCGTCCGGTCCACCAGTTGGGAGACGCCGGAGCGGCCACCGACCCAGTTGCCCGTCGCGATCGGGTGCTCGAGGCGTTCCGTAAGGACGTCGGATCGGACGACCGTCGACACGGAGAGGTTCCGGTTCCGCATGTTGGCTCGCTCGAGCTGGTACTTCACGTCCCGGGCCAGCTTGTTCAGCGCGGTCCGGAACAGGTCTTTCATCAGGTCGCCGCTGACCTTCAGGCGCTTGTTCGCGTAGTGGTCCTTGTCGTCGGAGTCGCGTCGGCCCAGCGCGAGTTCGAAACAGGCTTCGGCCATCCGACAGAGGTAGTGGGCCTTGTTGATCCGGACGTCCTCCTCTTCGACACCCTCCTCGTGGAGGTGCGGCAGGAGATAGCGGTCGATGACGTAGTTGGCCCGTTTGAGCTGGTAGTTCTTGCCCTGGCCCGACGCGACGCGTTTCCCGAGGGTTTCGATCGCTTCCTCCTCGGTCTGGACGTCCGCTTCCTCCAGGTTCTCGAGCATGTACTTGACGACCTCGGGGTCGTTCGAGACCTTGTGGACGATCTCCTCGTCGCTCTCGAGCCCCAGTGCACGGACGAGCGTGACGAAGTTGATCGAGCCCGATACCGAGGGGAAGGAAACCTCGAGCAGGCCGTCTCGGGTCCGCTCGCAGAGCACGAGCGCGCGGTAGCCACGGCGCTGGGAGAAGGTCTTTGCGACCTGAATCTCGTCGCCGTACTTGGTGTCGTACTCCGCGAGGATCTTGTTCGGTGCGAGGTCCTCGCTGGTCATCAGCACGCGCTCGGAGCCGTTGACGATGAAGTAGCCGCCCGGGTCTGCAGGGTCCTCGCCGATCTCGATCAGTTCCTGATCGGAGAAGCCGGCGATGTTACACTTCTCGGAGCCGACCATGATCGGCATCCGGCCGATCTTGGTCTCGGTCGAGTCGACGACCCGCTGGTCGCCCTCCTCGCCCTTGACGATCGACATCTCCATGAAGACCGGTGCGGAGTACGTGATGTTCCGGAGGCGGGCTTCCTGTGGGTACAGCAGTTCCTCGGAGCCGTCGGCCTCTCGAACGCGGGGTGTGACGACGCGCACGTCGCCTAACTCGACGTGAACCGGCTCCTCACCTTCTTTGTCGCCGATGTCCGTATCGATCGTCGCCTTCTCGTCGACGACCTCCTGCATCCCTCGGCCGAGGAAGGCGTTGAACGAGCGGTAGTGGTGTTCGGCGAGTCGTTCCCTCGAGAAGTATTCGCGCGAAATGTCTCGTCGTTTGGATCTGTTCAGTTCTGTTGCCATTTATTCCACCACGAGTCGGTATACGACTGCCTGGTCGGTTGTCCGTGAGTTCCGAACGATTTTGATGACGTCGCCGGGTTCCGCCTCGTCCGGCAGGGCGGAATCGTTGCGCTTGATTTTCGGTAGGTCTGTACGATCGATATTGTACTCGGTGAGGACCTCCTCGAGGAGGTCCTCGTCGAGCACAGTGTGCTCCGGTACGAGTTCGTGTTGGCTTACGTCTACCATGTGTTGGGATTGGTGTGCGTGTCGGCTATCGGGAGAGAAGCGGCTGTCACGAGATACTACAGGCAGATACCGGCGGGACGCATTTAACGGTTACTAACTCGAGCGGGAGCAACAGCTATCCGACCGCGGCAGCCCTGATCGGAGGGGCCGATCACATGCGACAGTACCCCAGTATCAGTTAAATTCCTTGTGGAGCGTGTAACTGAGTGGCAAAGTGTACGCTCGAGGCGGTTCCGTGGCTCGATTCACCGTACCACACGGTGGTCGATTGGAAAGTCTTAATACCGTCACCGGGAAATCAGGGGATGCAGGTTGCCCGGATGGTGTAGTGGCCCATCATACGACCCTGTCACGGTCGTGACGCGGGTTCAAATCCCGCTCCGGGCGCTTCTCTCGATTTCAACTCTGAGCGAGGAGCATCTGCAACGAGCGAAGCCAAAAAGGGATTTAAATCGAGGAGTGAAGCGAACGAAGTGAGCGACGTTTAGGTTTTTAGGGGCCGTCTCAAACGGTTTGAGGCCGACGGCTTGTCGCCGGCTCGTTAGTCCACAACAGACTCCTGAACTAGCTCTGTCGAGCAGAGCGCGTCGAAACAGATGCCGCCGATAGTATGTCTTCCCGGTGTGGTAATCTGATTGAGTGATCTTCGGAACACAACCCTTAATACTGTCACCGGGAAATCAGGGGATGCAGGTTGCCCGGATGGTGTAGTGGCCCATCATACGACCCTGTCACGGTCGTGACGCGGGTTCAAATCCCGCTCCGGGCGCTTCTCTCGAAATTCAAACTCGCGAGCAGCTAGTTCTTCGCGTTATAAACAATTGACTATCTGTAAACGAGACAATAGACACTATCAAACACAACGGAAGGCCATTCTTTCGAGCGAATGTAGAGACTTGGAGCACGGTTTTCGTACGAGTCGGTTACTCGAATTTATATAGGAATCCGAGTGAAGGCACGGGTGTGTCAATGCTGTGACGAACACGAAACAGACAGGTGACGAAACCGAGGCACGAATAATCGCCGCGCTAATCGAAGCGGGATACTCTACTGCCATTCCGTTTGGTGACAACGATAGATACGATCTCGTATTGGACACCGGTGACGAACTACTCCGTGTCCAGTGCAAAACGGGATGGATCGAAGACGATGTCATCCGATTCAAAACAGCCAGCAAGACCACTGTCGACGGCGTAGCAACGATGAATGATTACGACAGTACTATCGATGCCTTCGCAGTACGCTGCAAAAACACAGACGCACTCTACTGGGTTCCGGTTGAGGATGCGGGGAAGAAGAGTACGTATTTGCGGATAACGGAACCCGAAATCGATCATCCTAACGTCAAGATGGCCGAAACGTACCGTTTTGACGAGCGGCTTTCCTGACTGAAGAGCGACGGGACCAGATCGTCGAGAACACTAATCATTTAGTATCCGCACCATCTTCCAATCCATGACGGCTGCACCGACGCTCACCAATGACGAAACCGATCACCGTCCTCATCGTCGACAACGAACCGGGGTTTGCCGATCTGGCCGGCGAGATGGTCGAACGCGAACGCGACGCGATCGTCGCCGAAGCAGCGACGAACGCCGAGGAGGCACTCGAGGCCCTCGAAGAACGCGCGGTCGACTGTATCGTCAGCGATTACGAGATGCCGACGCTGACCGGACTCGAGTTGCTCGAGCGCGTCCGCGACACCGATCCGGATCTCCCGTTCATTCTCTTTACCGGCAGAGGTTCGGAGGAGATCGCCAGCGAAGCGATCGCCGCGGGCGTGACACAGTACCTCCAGAAGGAGTCCGGAAAGGAGCAGTACGCGCTGCTCGCGAACCAGATCACGAACGCCGTCTCCCAGTATCGGACCGAGACGGAGTTACGCGAGAGCGAGCGACGGTACGAACGAACGCTGACGACGTTACACGAGACGACGCGGGATCTGATGCGGGCGGGGACGAAACGCGAGATCTACCAGTCGGCGGTCGATACGGCAAGGGAGATCCTCGACGTGCCCGTCGCCGCGGCATACGCGTTCGAACCGACGAAGGGACTCCTCGAGCACGCGGCGTCGACCCGAGAGTCGCGGGAACTCGTCGACCCGGAGATGCAGTTCGAACAGGGTGAGGGCCACGTCTGGGACGTGTTTTCGGAGGGGGAGAGCGCCTACTACGAGGACGCGACGCGAGAGTCGGAGAGCGGGAAGGCCAAACCGCTGAGTCGAAGCGAGTTGATCGTCCCGCTCGGTACCCACGGCGTGTTGGTTGCGGGGACCGAGGACGTCGACGGCTTCGACGAGACGATGACGGAGTTGCTCCACATTCTGGCGGCGAACACCGAAGCGGCACTGGATCGGGCGGAACGCGAGCAGCTGCTCCGGGAGCACGATCGGACGCTGACCCGGCAGAACGAGGAACTGACGCGGCTCAACCACACGAACGAGATCGTCAGGGAGATCAACCACGGCGTCGCCCAGGCCTCGACGCGGACGGAGATCGAGACGACGGTCTGTGATCGACTGGCCGACACCGAACGCTACTGTTTCGCCTGGATCGCGTCGACCGACGACGATCCGCCCGAACCGACCGCCTGGGCCGGCGTCGACGCGGCCTTCATCGACCGGGTCCGAGACGATGGCGATCGAGCCCCGGAGCTCACACTGGTCGGGGAAACCCTCGAGACCGGGGGCGTCCAGATCGTCCGAAACGTCCTCGAGGCCGACGGCTGGGATCCGCGTCGGAAGGAGGCGCTGACTTACGGCTACCAGACGATACTCGCGGTCCCGCTCGCGGATACCGAACGCCAGTACGGCGTGTTACTCGTCCACGTCGCAGGCGTCGATTCGATCGGCGACAGCGAACGGGAGGTGCTCGGTGAACTCGGCGAGACGATCGGACACGCGATTCGATCGGTCGAACGGACGCGCGCGATGTTGACGGACAGTCGGCTCGAACTCGAACTCGCGATTCACGACTCGCGACTGTTACTGAACCGCGTCGCCGAGCGAGTCGACGGGGTGGTCGCCATCGAAGGGGTGATCTATCGGGACGACGAGGTCGTCGTGTTCGTCAGTGCACCGACGACGGCGGATCTCGCATCGTTGGATCAGTGGGCGTCGATAGACGCGCTCTCGGTCGTTTCCGAAGGCGACGACGAGGCGCTGTTCGAACTGACGGTCACCTCGTCACCGATTCTGGACATCCTGCGAACCTACGACGTCCACTTGCGGACTGCGACGGCCCGAAACGGGACGACGACCCTCGTTCTCGACGTCCCACAGCAGGTCGAGCCCCGGTCGCTGATCGAAGCGATCAGAGAGGGCTATCCGGAGACGGAACTCGAGGCGCGACGCGAGACGACCAGTATGCGCTCGGCGCGACAGCTCGATACGCATCTCGAGGAACGGCTCACGGCCAAGCAGTTCGAAGCGCTACAGGCGGCTCACTACAGCGGCTTCTTCGAGTGGCCGCGCGAGAGTACTGGGGAAGAACTCGCGGATGCCCTCGACGTGACTCCACCAACGTACCATTACCACTTGCGAGCGGCCGAGCGAAAGCTCGTGACGCTGGCGTTCGACGGGAAATCTAGTTAATTAGTACCAGTATCTTCCCCCCACTAACTGATTAGAAGGTATACTTACTTCCCATCAGTTCGTACGATAAACTGGCGATCTGCGATAGTCTATCGCCACCCCCAATCCCCCACCCCCCAACTTTCCCCCGAACTACTACTCCTGAGAGTCATCCACTACATACCGCGAGTGGTCGAATCGGCCTCACGCGTCGACGCATTCGGCGTCGATAGAAACCGGACCGAACGAACGACGAGTCCACGCAGCGACTGCATCCGGTCGGTTCGCAGAAACGGTTCGAACGATCGGCTGACCGCGCGAACCGAAATCACGGGTTACAGTCGATCGGTCGCCGAACCGATGCGGAGCGAAATTCACCGAACGGAGCGGATCGACAGTTAGCGGACTACTCGCTGCCGAATCGGTACGCTGTGAGCTGATATCTAATTATGTAGTACTCTCGATCGACCTTCCTCTAATTAATTAGGAAATATAGTTAACCCTCAGCCGACCATACCAATAATCGGCGATCTGCGATAGCCTGTCGCCACCCCCAATCCCCCCCCCACCCCCCACTTTTGCCTCGAAACTGGACGGCGAGCGCCCGCCGTATCCGCTCGACTCACCGGAAATCGCGATTAGTAGAGCGGGATCGTAGCAGCCGCAGAGCACTGGCGTGCCGGCTACAACCCGGTTCGTCCAGTCACTGAGAACCGACCGATTCCTCCCACTCGATCCACTCCTGCTCCCAGCCCCGGCGTGATTCGGACCGGCGCATCGCGTGTTCGCGGTCCTCGCGGGTCATTCGGTTGCGTTCGACGGCACCCGACTGTTCGCCCTCGACCAGCAGCGGATCGAACGAAACGGCCCCGAACGCCGTCCGCTCCCCGTCGGCCGAAACCGCTTCGAGACGCTGTCGCTGCGTCCCGCGTGGAAACACGAGTCGACCGTCCTCGGTCAGTTGCTCGAGCAACGCCCGCGGCGGGTCGACGGCGGCGGCCTCGAGCAGGATGCGATCGAACGGCGCGTACTCGGGGAGGCCGTCCGCTCCGTCGCGACGGTCGACGAGCACGCCGTCGTAGCCCGCTCGAGCGAGGTTCTGGCGGGCCTCGATGACGAGGGGGCGGGAGATATCGACGGCGTGGACGTTCGTCTCACCGACGATTTCGGCCGTCACGGCCGCCGTGTAGCCGACGCCGGCCCCGACGAGCAACACGTCGTGACCGTCCTCGAGATCGAGCGTTTGCAACAGCCGTGCGGCCGTCGTCGGTGCGAGAACGCGAGTCCCGAGGATCTCGTGCTCCCGGTCGGCGTAGGCGGATCGGTCGTCCTCGAGAAACTCGTGGCGGGGGACGTCGCGCATCGCGACGGCGACGGTCTCGTCGTGGAGGACGTCCTTGGCGT
Source organism: Natronorubrum halobium (assembly GCF_051351675.1). Lineage (NCBI taxonomy): Archaea > Methanobacteriati > Methanobacteriota > Halobacteria > Halobacteriales > Natrialbaceae > Natronorubrum > Natronorubrum halobium. The sequence goes on along the minus strand of NZ_CP195595.1, from coordinate 1,018,479 downwards.
CGGACTCGAGGCCGTCGACCATATCTTCTCGCAGTACCGCGGGGTCCATACTCGGAGTATCGGTCGGTCGGTAATCAAAGACGCGCTTGCGCGACCCGGTGGGCAAGACGGCATTACTCGCCCCGCATCTCGACGAATCGAACGCCGCCGTGTTCGGTACGCTCGAGGGTCCCATCCTCGCGTCTCGTGGCTTCGACGAGGGTCTGAAACCCGGTGCCGATCGGTGCGAGGAGCTGACCGCCGGGACGGAGCTGCTCGACGACCGGATCGGGGAACGCCGGGGTCGCACACGTGAAATACGCGGCGTCGTACGGCGCGTGCTCGGGCCAGCCGTCCCGACCGTCACCCGTCCGGACCGAGACGTCGCCGTAGCCGATCGCTGCGAGTTGGTCGCGGGCTTGCTCGGCGAGGTCCGCACTGTACTCGACGCTGTAGACGTGCTCCGCGCCGACCATCGCTGCCGTCACCGCGGCGTGGTAGCCACAGCCGGTCCCGATCTCGAGGACCTCCGTTCCCGGCTCGAGGTCGAGCGTATCGGCCATCATCGCGACCATGTGGGGCGCGCTGATGGTCTGTCCGTCGCCGATCGGGAGCGGTCGGTCCTCGTAGGCGCTGGTCCGCCGATTCGGTGGGACGAAGGCGTGCCGGGGGACGGACTCGAGGGCCTCGAGGACGCGGTCGTCGTCGACGCGCGAGGCGACGGTCCGAACCATGCGCTCGCGGGCGGCCTCGTAGTTATCAGACATGGGTACCGTGTGCTAGTGTCTCGCGAGCAAGAGGATTTCGTGGCGAGTGCTGGGGCGGATCGAGAGCCGAACGAATCCGCGGTCTCGAAACCGCCGGCGCTACCAGGCGGACCAGGCGCTGGTCTGTTCGTCGTAGGCGTAGACCCGTTTCGCGTCCTTCGCGAGGATCGTATCGCCGCGCTCCTCGTATCGATCTCGGTGGTAGCCCGAGGAATCCTTGCGGACGACGAACGCGTCGATCTCGAACTCGTCGTCGCCGAACTCCTCCGTCTCGCCGACGGTGAACTCGTAGTCGCCGGGAACGTGAACCGTGATGCTTCGACTGTCGTTTCGCGAGCCGTCCTGCGGGTGGACGGTGACGTTGACGGCGACGTTGTCGACCTCGCGGGTCCAGACGGTCTCGACGTCGTCGACGACGGCCTCCTCCCTGCGCTTCTGGCCGTCGAGTTCGAGACTCGTGACGCGAACCGTCGAGAGGACCTCGTCCGTTTCGAGGATGAACTCGTCGCCGGTCTCGATGGTCTCGCCTTCGGGTGTCGTGACGTTCGCCGTGAAGGACTCGCCCTCCTGAGAGACGACGACGTCGAGGGTGACTTCGCTCTCCTGTTCGGGCTGGATCTTGTGGACGTGGCTGCACTCGCTACAGCGGACGGTCACGGTCCCGCCGCCTTCCGTCACCGTCAGGACCTCGTGGACCGTCTCGAGATCCGGCGAACAGGACGGGCAGGTAGTCGGAACCCGGTCCGGAATATCGTTCATAACACGTCGTAGACGCCGCGCACCTAAAAGCGAACTGAACTTCGGGCTGGCGTCCAGCGGGATGGTCTCGAGTCACACGTCGGTGTGCTCGAGTACCGACTCGGACTGTCCGAGTGCCAACCTGAACCGGTCACCGGCAGTCGGCACGAGTACAGAATCATCGACTGTCCATCACGCGCTGGCCCGCGTGGACGTACGTCTCGTCGTGGCGTTCCGCCCCAGTTCGCGGATGGTCGGTCTCGACGTGCCGGAATCGAACCGGCAGTCCGGCCCCGAGGAAGAAGTTCGGGTGGTCCTGGACGTGAAAGTGGAGGTGAGGTTCCGTCGAGTTGCCGGAGTTCCCACAGCGGGCGATCCGTTGGCCGCGCTCGACTCGGTCCCCCGGTTCGACCCGCACGCTTCCGCACTCTAAGTGGGCCAGCACGCTGTACTCGTCGTTGGCGTGTCGGATCACGACGTTGTTACCCAGAATGCTCCGCTGGAGCGGATCCAGCCAGCCGTCGGTGCGATGGTAGTCCCGGTGATCGTTCCGAGTGCTCACGACGACGCCGTCCGCGGGCGCGAGGATCGGGTCGCCGAAGCAGTGGTACGCCTCGGGCGGGCCGCGCTCGCCCTCGTGCGTTCGGCCGTCGTCGTCGGTGATCACGAAGTCGTAGGCGTATCGCTGGGTGAGGATCCCCCACGAGTGAGAGTAGTCGCGATCCGGACTGCCGTTGACGACGGTCCACGTTCCGTCGAAGGGCAGTCGATAGTCGACATCGCTCTCGAACGACGCTGGCGAGGGCGGACTCCCGCGGTACCGTGCGAGGATGGGAATGTGGCCGGCCATCTGCAGTATCCCCGTGACGAAGAGGATCGGCTGAAACTGGAGGGCCAGCATGGCGACGAGCGCGCGGATGTTGGTGTCCCGGTCACCCATGTCGATCCAGTCCGTCGGCACAATCTCGTCCGCATCGTCGTCGGTCCCCAATCCGAGAACCGTTCCGACGATGGCGACGACCAGCGGCCACAGCCCGGCGAGAAAGAACAGCGCGAACAGTTGGAGCCTCGCGAGCGAGTCGAACAGATAGCCGGGAATCGAGAGAAATCCCAGCAGGAATACGTACATCGGGTCGGGAAACCGGCGACGGATCGCCGACAGTCGCCCCGACTCGGTTTCGGTCTCGGCCTCCCTCGGACCGATCGGATGGTGGACTGTCATACTCTCTCGAATGTGCGTCGGAACGGATCAACGTTTGGCGAAGGTATTTTCTATAAACAGAGTGCCATTATCCATCAGATGGGCGATTCGAGGTGACTCGAGACCGCTCCCGTCCGTCCACCGTCAGTCCAGTCGGTACGTACCGAGCCGACTCACGGCCAGACGGTAGGCGATCGGAACGGCGACGACGGCGGCGCCGACGAGCGCCCACGAGACGGTGACCAGGGTATCGGTGCTCACCGTTGTTCCCCACGAGAGCCACGCCGAGAGCACGAGTGCACCGATTTCGAGGGCCTGCTCGTCGGCGACGAACGCCGCGGCGACGACCGCGAGCGAGAGCCCGACCGAGAAGACGCCGTAGGCGACCTTGCTCGGCGGAACGGCCCGCGTCGAGTCGGCGAAGTCGATCGCCGTGAATCGGGGGAACACCGACCCGATACCGACCGCCAGCACGGCTCCGACGGCGACGGCCGCGACGCTCGCGACCGCGAGGGCGACGAGTTCGGATTGGGGGCGACCGGCGAGGTATCCAGCGCCGACGGCGAGCGCCGCAGTCAGCGGTGCGATCGGCACTGTGGCGGCGACGACGTGGCCGTGCACCACGTGGCGGCCGTCGGCGGGGGCCGTCAGCAGCGACGGCAGCGTCGCACCCTGATTGCCGAGCGGGTTCAGCGGAACGAGAACGCCGCCGGCCCAGGCACCGTACCAAACCACGAACCAGGGCACGTACCAGGGGAGCGTGCCGGCGGACGACAGCTGCTCGATCACCGGGATCGCGAACACGAGCGGGAACGCGACGAAGACTAGTTGGTGGGGCGCTCGAACCGCCCGCAACAGCGTCGTGCTGGCGATGCCGCGCGTGGCCGGCGCTCGGCAGAGTGACTCGAGAACCGCGTCGATCCGATGGGCGGGTGCGGAGACGGCGACGTCGTCCGCCTTCTCGTCGTGGTGCTGTCGATCCGCCATCCACGCGTAGCGCGCCGGGTGCGGAGCGAGAAGCGCCCCGACGGCGACGATACCGGCGGCGAGAACGATCACGGCGACCGCTCCAAGCGCGCCGACGTCTGCGCCGGGCGTGGTCACCAGCGCGAAATCCGTCAGCCACGCCAGCGGCGGCGCGTGGAGCAGCGGCTCGAGGGCGTCGACGAGGTCGATCCAGCGACCGGAGAACGCGAGCCCGAAGTAGGCGACGGTGAGCACCAGGCCGACGATCGACTTGTACCGGGACAGCGTGGGCGACCGACGAACGAGTCCCTTGATCGCCAGTCCGATCGGATAGCCGACCACGACGGCGGTCACGAGCACGAGGAGAGCGGCCGCGACGATGCCGACGGCCGGGAGCGCCGAGTCGGCGCCGAGAGCCAGCCCCAGTGCAGCGCCGCCCGCCGGCGGGAGGACGTACAGCGAGAACTTGCCGATCGCCGCGATCAGGTGTCCACCGACGACGTCCGCGACCGGCCGAATCGTCAGGTAGTGGCCGTCGTTCGGGAGATCGCTCTCCGTGCTGAGTCCGGACCACGCCGAGATGACGACCGCGAACAGCCAGGTGACGCTCCAGGCGAGGCCGACCCACGACGGGACCGGTTCGCCGGCGCCGAGTGCCGCCCCGACGTCCCGGAAGGCATCGAACGCGAGCCACGTGATGAACAGAAACGCGGCCGCGACGCCGATCCCGAACAGGATCCAGAAGTCCTGCACCCAGAGCCAGCGGTAGCCGCGCCGGAGTTCGACGCGGGCGAGTTCGACACTTGTGGCCGGCGACGGGAACCGACCGTTGCGGCCGAAATCGGCGCGCCGGCTCGAGTCGTCCCCGCGCTCGTCCCGCGCGGCGCTACGCGTCGAGTGAGTCTCGCTGGACATGGTCCTCCCCCTCGTCTCCGTCTTCGAACCGGTCGCGGACGTCGTCGGTCTCCGTGATCGCCAGAAACGCGGTCTCGAGGTCGGTCGTCTCGCCGTCCTCTGCCGCCGCTTTCAGCTCGTCGGGCGGGCCTTCGGCGACCAGACGGCCGTCGTCGATCACGCCGATCGCGTCCGCGAGTTCGTCGACGACCGGGAGGACGTGCGTCGAGAGGAAGACGGTCATCTCCCGGGTCGCCAGTTCGGCGATCACGTCCCGAACTGTCCTGGCCGCACGCGAGTCGAGTCCGCTGGTCGGCTCGTCGAGCAACACGACCTCGGGCTCGTGTAACACCGTTCCGATGATCCCGATCTTCTTGGTCATCCCCGTCGAGTACCCCGAGATTCGTCGATCGGCATCCTCGAGGAGGTCGAAGCGCTCGAGCAGCCGTTCGATCCGCTCGTCTCCCCGGTCGTCGGCGATACCGTGGAGGCGGGCGACGTGGCGAAGCTGTTCCCAGCCCGTGAGTTCGTCGAACACCGGCGGGTCGGCGGGGAGATAGCCGATTCGCTCGGTGATCGCCGGTCGGTCCGTGATCGACGCGCCGGCGACCCGTGCGGTTCCCGCGGACGGCTCGGTCAGCGTGGTGAGCATCCGCATCGTCGTCGTCTTGCCGGCCCCGTTCGGTCCGAGAAAGCCGTAAATCGATCCTTCGGGTATCGACAGCGTCAGGTCGTCGACCGCGAGGTCGTCGCCGTACCGTTTCGTCAGTCCGTCGGTCTCGATCGCCGGCGTCGTCACGGCCCGCACACCCCCGTACGAGCAGTCGACCGCGCCCTCGGGCGTCGACCCCGAGCAGGCACGTCACCCATCGATCGGTCGGTCGCAATCATTAGCGTACCATCAGTTGGACCCGGGAATAAAGGTTTGGAGAAGACGATTTCTATGACAGTTCTGTCACGTTATCGCGGCTCAGCCCGCGTTCGCCGGACAGTCGAGATCGACGACGCGAGCCGATTCGTCGACCGTCGCTTCGACGTCTGTCTCTCCGATCGTGACCGACAGTCGAACTCGGAGCGGGCTCTCTTCGAGGATCGTGATCTCGGTTCGGTCGACGACCTCGAGCTCCCACCAGTACTGGCCGCTGATCGGCCGGCCCTGCTGGTGATACAGCGACTCGATCTCGGGGTGTCCGAGCAAGACGAAGCCGACCGGGGCTTCCCAGGTGGCAGCACAGGCCCCACACCGGGCGAAAAACCGGACCGATCGATCGCCGCCGTCGGTTTCGACGGTTCGGACTGTCGGCTCGACACCGGAGTAACACTCCGAACAGGTCCCGTCGGCGACCAACTCGTGAGACTGCACGGCCAGCGTCGTCGCCAGTTCGACCAGTTCCTCGAGCGAGTTCCCGATCGCAGCGTTCGGTGGCACCGACCAGTAAAACAGCGGGTGATCGTTCTCGCAGGTAACCTCGAGGATGCCGTCCCGGTAGCTCGCACGGGCGACCGTCCCACAATGACTGCAGGTGCTGTCGAGGGTGATCGGTCCGAGTCGCGACCGACCGGTGTAGGTGCCGGCGATGATCGCGTCGATCACCTTCGAGCCGGCGTACGTGAGCCGATACCCTTCGTCGCACTTCTCGACGAACGTTCCCCGAAGCTGCTCGAGGTGGTACCGAAACTGCCCCGAATCCCTGAGCCCGACGGCCTTTCGGAGCGTCGAGAACGCGGCCGCCGACTCGTTCGGGTTCGCCAGATAGTGCTCGCGGAACGCCTGCAGGATCGCGACGCGCGTCGAATTCCCGAGCGCGGCGAACGCGTCTGCGGGATCGACATCCTCGACGGCATGACTTTCGGCTCCGTCTCCGCTCGCTGTAGTTTCAGCGTCGTCCATTCGACCTGAGCTAACGGACGGACTCGAGTGCCTTTACCGTTGGACTTCCGCGTCGATCCGGTGACCCGGTCGATCTACGGTCCTGGACGTTACCGAGTGCGACTCTCGTCGGTCACTCGACGCGCGGAAGTGAAATTGCCGCGCCTGCTCGCGGTTTCACCGCTCGCTTTTCGGGAGGTCTACGACCTCCCCTGCTCACGGCTCGTCGCCGTTCGCTACTGGAAGTCTAACGACTTCCCTGTTCGCGGCTTTCGCCGCTCACTCTGCCCGCGGAAGTTTCACTTCCGCGTCGTCCGCATACACCGTCGGCTCCCGCAAGATTCCGTCGAGGTGGATCGGGGCCTCCGTCTCGCCGCCGATTCCCGCGTTGTCGCCGATAGCGATGTGGACGGTCCCGGCGGCTTTCTCGTCCAGCAGGACCGAACCGACGAGTTCGGTGACCGCCACGTTCGTTCCGATTCCCAGCTCCGCGAGGTTGTAGGCGGCGTCACCGACGTCCTCCGCTGCGCCCTCGACCGTCCCGCGAATCTCGTCGTCCGAAATGTGCGTGACGAGTCCGTCTTCGACCTCGAACGTCAACTGGTGGCCGTCCTCGAGCAACCCGTGGGGACGCATCGTGCCGTCGACGACGAACGTTCCGGTCGCGGTTTCCGGACTGACGAACACCTCGCCGGCCGGCAGGTTCGACATCACGCCGGACTCGTGGACGATACCGGTGTCAGCGAGCCACTCCCGGTCGCCGATCCCGAAGGCGATATCGGTGCCGGCCGGCGTCGTGACACGGACCTGGTCCGCGTCGGCGACCTGCTCGAGCACGTCATCGCAGTGGGCCGCGATGGACTCGTAGTCGGCGTCCAGTCCCGTCGTGAAGACGTCCTCGGTGATCCCCGGAAGCGTCGCGACGCGAGCGCCTGCCTCGTTGGCCTCGGTTCGAGCGCGGGTGTGACTCAGGCTCTTCGTCGTCGGTGCGAGTACGACGTCAGCACCGGCCATCGCCGCAGCAACGGGCGCAGGCGGCTCGCTACCGTGGGTCTCACCCGGCGGATAGCGAACGATGACCGCATCGTCGGTCACCTCGCTGGCGACCTCGTACAGTACGTTGCCGATCGGCTCGCGGTTGTCGTCGGTGACGATCGCACAGGATTCGCTGCTCTCGAGAGCCAGACACTGTCGAACGGCCGTCTCGGCGGCGGCACGGAGTTCGGACATAGGTGTATATGTACGCAACTGCCCCGAAAGCTGTTGGCTTTACCGGCCGCCGCTCCGGCGACACCGCTTTCAGGGAGGAGTTCGACAGCTCACGGAACGTGTGGCGACGGCGACGCTTGAAAACGGTTCTTCGACGAATCAACGAACGAGGCGATCAGGCAGCCGCTCCCGGGGGGCGCAATCACGTTACTCCACTGTCTATGGCTGTTCGGTTCGCGTGTCCGGTGCTATCGATGGCCCGAGACCCGTTGCGAGTTCCCTAAGTTCGGCCGGCGTCCCGAAGACGTAAATCGTATCACCGGCAGCCAACGGCTCCTTGTCCGCTGGCACAGTCAGGACTTCGTCGTCCCGGTCGATCGCGAGGACGGTTCCGGGGACCCACCCTGCAAACTCGCTCTCAAGTGGACCGCCATCTTCGACGGTGATCGCTACAACCGTTTCGTCGGCAGCCCGAATCGCGGAGACGAGCGCGTGTCCATCGCTCGGCGTCTCCGGCCGCGTCGTCAGCTGGTAGCGGCCGTCCGGCTCGAAGGCGTCCACGTCGTCCGCGTCGACGACCACCGTCGTGATCGGCCCGGCACTCGCCCGTAGCGTTCCGGTCGTGACGAGCCGACTCGAGCCCTCGTCGGCCGTCCAGACTTCGATCGGATCACCAGCACTCGCTCTCGGCGACGGATCACCGGCTATCGCGACGGCGACCTGGTCCGGCCCCAGCGTGGGACTCACACCGGTCTGTCGATCACCGACTGCGATCGTCGCCACGGCACCCTCCTCGGAGAGATCTGCGCGAACGTAGCCGACGTCGTAATCCGACTCGATCCGAGACTCCAGTCTGGACCGACGCTCCGGAACTGACAGCCCACTCGGGAGGAGGAACTCCCGGTCCGCAAGCTCCTGCTTGCGTTCGTCGTCGACGGATGGATAGCCCTCGGCGTCGTCGATCGACCCGGGCAACGACACGACGATGGCGAGACCGGCCGACTGGACGAGGTCTGCGACCGGGCCGCTGGCCTCGATCGCCGTAATCTCGTAGACACCACACGCGAGGTGGTCGCCGAGTCGATGACCACCGACCGCGGCGACGCACCCGACGAACAACACCCCGAAGAGGAACGTCCCGGAGGTGTAGTGAACCAGCGGCGAGTCGACGATAACTTCACCGTGACGAAGCGCCTCCGCGGTGAGCCAGCCCGACGGCAGTGCGAGTCCGACGAGGACGGCCGGTCCGATCGGGAGTTCGCGAACGGTCAATGCTCGATAGCCGAACGCGACCGCGAGCGCGCCGATACCTGCCAGCAATCCGTAGCCGAGAATACCGAGCAGCGCGGCTCGCGTCCACTCTATCGTCGTGGTACCACCGAACTCCGCGCCTGTTTGTAGTGGGTGTGTCGCGGTGACTGACTCGAGTGCGATTGCGATCGACATCTCAGTGGCTCACCTCGAGAGCCGCCGGTTCCTGTTCGTCTGGTTCGGGTCCGAAGACCACTGCATCGGGACCGAGAAGGAACGCCTCGGTTCCGGTCGCGAGGGCGTCCGAATCGGGCTCGAACTGCCACTCGTACTCGGCCGCCCGGTCGCCGTCGTTGGCGTCGGCGTTTCGGACCGCGAAGACGTCGAGATCGATTTCATCGTCGGAAACAGCGCCCAGTACTGCGTCGGTCACCGTTACCTGCCGAATCGCCGTACCGTTCCGCTCGAGTAACGACATCGCGTCGAACTCGTGGGTAGTGCCACACGGCCTGACGACGATTCGGGCTCGCTCGGCCTCGAGAAGCACGTCCGCATCGGTCGTCGGGACGGCGACAGTCACGTATCCGTCGCCACCACTCGCCACGGCGTCGGACACGAGTGTACCACTGCCACCTGCCGATCGGTCGTCGCTCGAGGTGTCGTCGGGTGCAGCCGAGTTCGTACTGGTGTGGCCGCCATCGACAACCGCGTCGGCAGTCGCGCTGAGCACCGTCCCGGAAACGGTCGCCGAGTCAGTGACAACGAGGACGTCGTCGCCCGGTGCTAGTCCCGTCGGGAGGAGTGCACGAATCGAAACGGCACGCCACCCGTCGGGTACCTGCTTTGCGACGCCGTTCGCCGGCGGGGCGGCAGCGATCGTCGCCCGGCCGCGGCCATCGACGGAGACGGAGATGGCCTCCAGGTCGTAGCTCGTCCGCAGTCGATCTTCGAGGCGCGTCTCGAGTTCCGAGAGCGGACAATCCGCCGGGAGTCGCCAGGAACCGTCCTCGAGTGCGGCCCGGAGCCCCGGGCCCAGCGGCGGGTACCCCTCGAACTCGCGGACGCCGCCGCTCAAGCGGATCGTCACCTGCCCCATCGCGTCGACTGCGTCGATCGCGTCCGCCGCGAGCGGTTGCGTTCGTTCGATCGAGCCGGCGGTGGTACGCGGGAGGTCGGCAGCGAGCTGGACCCCCCAACTCGTCGCGTACAGTCCGAGGACGAAGCCGAGTCCCGTGCCGAGGAGCAGCCCGGGTTGGACCGTGCTCAGGTCGACGACAGCCGCACCGTACAATCCGGCGCCGGTGATCACGATGGTCGCCACACCACCCACGGCCGGCGGGACCGTCTCGTCGCCGACGTAGCTGATCAGGAAGCTGACACAGCCGACGACTGCTGCGAAGACCGTACCGAACAGGAGGGCGAACGAGACACCCGTGAGAATCTCGACGGGCGTTACGAACAGTGGGATCATCGCCACCCCTCACGTCGATAGCGGGAGCGCTGTTCACCCGCTCTCGAGTTTGCATTCGTCGTCCCGCTACGCTCGATACCGACCCCGAAAATCGTGGGCCGAACAGTCCCCTCCGCTCCATCGCTGGCCCACCAGGTGATCGTGGATCGCAACGAACGGGCTGTCGGTCCACCTCGAGTGTTGCTCAGCGGACTGGTCCCCATCCCGCTCCGGAAGTTCGTCTGATTCGTTGTTCGACAAATCATGTTCGGTTGTTGGTTGTTGCAGTTGAAATCACGGCGTAAGCAAACCGACCGCTATCCACGTCGTCGCAGCGTCGTAAGCGCTACCGCGATCGCGAGGGCAGCAGTCGCAACGGCCGCCCCGAAACCGGGGAGGCCGTCCGAACCGTCCGAGTCGGCCGCACCGTCGTCATCGGCCGCTTCCGAGACTGTGACCGTGGCGGTCGTCTCGTCGTCAGCGGTCGCGACCGTGTACTCGTACTCGCCCGCCGCGTCCGCAGTGACCGGCAGTGAGATAGTCTCGCTCGAGTCGGTCTCGAGTGTCAGTTCCTCGGTTGCGATCTCGCTGTCGTTGGACGAAACGGCCACCGACTGTGTCCCCTCGACGCCGCCGGTGTTCTCGACCGTCACTGAGAGGTCGAACTCCTCACCGGGTTCGATATCCTCGGGTGTCTCGACGTCAGCGACGTCGAACGACGGTGGCTCAGTGACCTGACTCGTCCCCTCGAGCGTCTCGTCGTCGACCGTCACCGCGTGCATGATGGTGAGTCCGGTATCGACGTCGGTCTCATGACCGAGGATTGCGGTCGAACCGTCGGGATCTACTGCGATCGGCTCCATGATGGCAGTCTGGCCCTCGAGTTCGTACTCGACGGTACCGATCACCGTCTCGTCGGCCGCGTTCTCGAGGTCGACCGTAAACTCGTAGGGAGCCCCGGAACCGACCTGCTCCGGGACCGAAAGATCCGCGAGCGAGATCGTTCCGGACTCGACGACGTCGATCGAACCGAGATCGATATCGTCGACCGAGACGTCGTACTCGGTGCCGACGTGGCCGTCCGGCGTCCACTCGAAGCCGATGTCGGTCTCCTCGTCGGCCTCGAGCGAGACGGACTGCGTGTCGACGACCTCGCCGTCGACGATCAGTTCGGCGGTGTGACTGCCCGGCCCACCGTCGTTCTCGTAGGTAGCCGTGGCAGTCAGTGGGCTGTCTTCGACGACGGCGTCTCCATCGAGATTCGTGCTCTCGAGTTCGATGTTCGGTGGTTCGACGACCTCGAGTTCGGCACTGTCGCTCTGACCGGCGACGGTCGCGGTGATCTCGGTGGTTCCCTGCTGGTTGGTGTCGACGACACCGCTATCCACGTCGACGATACCGCCGGCGTCGTAGTCGGCGACTTCGGAGGCGGTGACCGTCGAGTCGTCGTCTAAGGTGAGTGTGACGGTGACGTCCGTTTGCTGACCTTCGCCGACGGTCGAATCGTCGAGGGAGACCGAGACGTCTTGGACTTGCCACTCGAGGATTGGGTACTCGTCAGTGAGTGTCCAGAAGTTGTCGAAGTCGAGCATATCCATTGTGTCCTCGGAAGCCGCCCCAGTCATCTCATCAGTCCGTAGTCCTGTTCCAGCGCCGCCACCCGACTTCCCGACTTGTTGTCCAGTGGTTTCAGTGTTCCAATACGAATCTACTACCTGTCCCTCATCGTGTCGGCCGTTTCGGCCAACCAATCCGCCAGATTCGCGATCGCCGCTAGCAACAGTTCCTATTGCAAAGGCATCACTAACCGTCCCTCTGTTAAACGCAACTATTCCTCCTGACATACCGATCCGCTCACCGGTCACGTCACCCGTTGCATACGATTGACGAACATCACTTTCTTCACCAATAGAGCCAACTAATCCGCCTCCGTAATTGGAATCCCCATTAATGGTAACATCACCCGTCGAATAGGACTCAGTCACCGAGTCTCCGTACACAATTCCGATTAAACCACCAATACCAGTTTTACCAGTCACATCCACGTCAGCGGAGGATCGTTCGATTCGTGCATCTCCATCTGTGGATCCAGCAACGCCACCAGTACTCCAATCCTCACCATTAACGACGCCAGACACTGAGACATCTTTAATAACACCTGTCGTCTCACCAGCCAACCCACCAACTCGTCTATCACCTCCGCGAACATCGACATTTTCTAGATTAAGGTTTTCGATCGTTCCTGAACTCTGACCGAACAACCCGACATTCCGCTGCCCTGCTCGATCGATGGTAAGATCACTGATCGTGTATCCTTGTCCGTCGAATGTTCCTGCAAACGGAGATTCACTATCCTCACCAATCGGTTCGAATCCAGCGCCTGCGTCCCATGTCTCGGTATCACTTGCATCGATATCGTCTCCGAGGACATAGTTAGCTTCAAGATCCTCGTTCACCGCCTGTAGTTCCTCGATATCGGTGATTACGTACGGATCATCCTCGGTTCCCTCACCTTCGATTTCCTGAAAGGCAGGCCCATGAGCGATAGCGGATCCTGTAAACACTAATAATACAGATATGGCTACCGTTAGAACTGGGATTAAAGTCCTCTTATTCATTTTATGTTATTAATTTCTATCCTGAACAACGATTATCTCTGAATTCGGTTGCTCATCAATATAGCTGCTATCCGAAGGAGGTACCACATCAACTTCGAGTGTCCCTTTGTCTTGATCAGCACGAAGTCCGTGTTCAGTAACACCAGAAAATTCGGCTATGTGCTCTTCACCAGAGGCACTAGTATCTTGATCCAGCGTACCTTCAAGCTGAGCTGATCCTGACGAGATAAGAACGGTAGCCTCCTCTACGTAGTTACCATCCTCATCAATGACTTCGATAACAATTTTTTCTGTTTCATCATTTTCGATTACTTGTCCCTCTTTTATTTCAACATCCACCTCAGTATCGCCAACAGATCCAATTGTTCCGAGCATATTCAACATCAACGCCAACGCCGCTACACCGACGACCAGCGCAATCACGAGTCGAATCGGCAACCCCTCGATTGCACGATCGTCTCGAGCGAACGACGACCGAGAACGGTTCGACCGATCGGAAGAAGCCGACCCGTCGGAGCGGTCCGACAACAGGTTGTCCGGAAGCATACCCCATCTTGGTCGCGCCTTCCGACTTAAATGTTTGACCGAAAGTTCAAAAGAGAAGAGGAGGTAATTTGCTGACGTGAACTTCGTAATTGGACGCGGTGACGACCTCGAGAACGGCCCCGTCGGACGGTTGGGTGCCTATCGGGCCCGCGACGGGAGCGAGGGGGCGACGCTCCATCTGGACTTCGACGGGCCGCACGCGATGTTGATCGTCGGCAAGCGGGGCTACGGGAAGTCCTACACGATGGGCGTCCTCGCGGAGGGACTCGCTCGGGCCGAGGGCGTCGCACCGGTGATCGTCGACCCGATGGGCGTCTTCGACACGCTCGCGGAGTCGACCCCCGGTGCGGGCGTCCCCGCGACGGTGATCGACGAGCCGGCTGTAACACCGACCTCGCTCGATCCCAGTTCGTGGTGTGCGCTGCTCGGTCTCTCGCCGGAGAGCGGAGCCGGTGGTCTCGTCTGGCAGGCCGCACAGGCGGCATCGACGCTCGACGAAATGGAAGACCACGTCGAAGCCACCGACGCGCCGACGGCCGACAAACGAGCCGCGGGCAATCATCTACGGCTCGCCGACGCGTGGGGAGTCTTCGACCCCGACGGGATCGACGCGGCCGAACTCGGCAGTTCCGAGGTGACGATCGTCGACGTCTCGGGACTCGAGTCCGCGCCGATGAACGCCGTCTGCCGCGGTGTCGCGGAAGCGCTGTATCGCGCACGCGTCACCGAGACGATCGATCGGCTCCCCTGGCTGCTCCTCGACGAGGCCCACACGTTCTTCGACGGCGTGGCGGAACCGGCCCTCCGAACGATCCTTACGCGCGGCCGCGCACCCGGTGTGAGTCTCGTCTCGGCGACACAGCGGCCGAGCGCCGTCCCGGAGGTCGGCATCTCCCAGTCGGACGTCCTGATCTCCCATCGGCTGACCTCTCAGGCGGACCTCGGCGCACTTCAGACCGCCCAGCCGACGTACATGAACTTCTCGCTGTCGGACGCGGACCGCCTCCCGGAGGCTCCCGGCGAGGTCGTCATCGTCGACGACGCGACGGAGACGATCCACTCGGCGCAGGTCCGTCCGCGTGACACCCCACACGGTGGTGACAGTCCACGGGCGAGCGATGTCGTCGCGGACGACTGATACCAGACCCCGGTCGACGCCACTGATTTCGACGGATCGATCGGTCCATCGAGGTTGATGTTTAAATACGATGAGTCAGCCAAGAGCGACATGAGCGATATCGAGCGGATCGATCAGCGACTATCCGCGGTCGAGCGTGCGGTCGTCGACGGCGACGTCGAACTCGACCAGCTCGCCGATCTCGCCTCGGTCATCGAGGACGTCGAACGCCTCGAGACAAGACTCGAGGAACACGAACGGCGACTCGCGGAGCTGGAGGGAACCGTCGATGCGGTCAACGGTCTCGTCGGAAACGTCGAGACGGTCAACGAGGGCGTCGAGCGCCAGGCCGATGCGGCCATCGCCGCCGTCGATCGACTCGAGTACCGGATCGACGAACTCGAGCGATCGCTCGCGAAGCGAGAGCGTCACGACGCCGGTCGAGCCGTCGGCGACGACACCAGTGATCATACGGGAACGGAACCACCTGCGCTGGATACCGCTGGTGGCGACGAGCAGGCGACCAGATCGGGCCACACGCTGGGAGCCAGCACGAGTGGGTCTCGTTCGGCAAGCCTCGTGACGACCGAGACCTCGACGAGCGACGCGCCGTTCGGGAAGGCCGGTGACGTGGAAGCAACGGCCGAAACGCTCCTCGAGTCACCGGAAGACGGGACGGAAGCGGACGACGCTGACGGCACTTCGCCCGGCAGACCGGCCGTCCAGCAGGCGATCGAGAGACGACTGTCCGGGTCGAACGACGCAGCCGACGAATCCAGTTCGGACGGAACGTCCGGATCGGACGACGAACCGAGCGAGCCGTCGACCGACAGGGACGACGACTCGAACGGACTGTTCACCTCACTCCGCGCCAAACTCTCGTGATCCGATACGTCCTCGCCGTCATGCTGACGATCGCACTCCTCGCCATTTCGGTCCCCGCCATCGACAGGGGGGCGACGATGAACAGCGAGCGCCAGGTCGACGCGAGTCTGGCGGAGATCGACGACGAGGCGGCCTCGCTGATCGCAAACGAGGAGGTGACACCCGACGGTCACCCCGATCCCCAGCGCGTCGTCGAGGTGACGCTCCCCCGGAGCACGCTGACGACCGAGGGAGTCGATCACTTCGAACTGGTCCCCCACGAGAACGGGAGTTACACGCACGCTCGGTACGTCCTCGAGGACGGCACCACGCGAGAGGAGGTGATCGGCGAGGAGATCGTCTGGAACGATCCCGAGGGGAACGAAACGACCGAGTTAGGCGGAACCGGTGACCAGCGCCTCGCGCTCGTGCTGCTGGAAGACGAGGATGGAGATCCGATAGTCGTTGCCCGATATGTATAATTTTAAACCAGAACACGCTGCCAGTACCGATATGTCTCAGGATGGGGTCGCGAGCTCCCTTCGATCCGTTCTCGACGAACTCGGACTCGGATCGCTTCTCGGCGATAGCGAGCCAACGGGGCCGTGTACGTGTAGTATCTCCTTCGAAGACGAGGTGTTGGCGGTCGACGCGAGCGACTGCGACGGCGACCTCGCGAGCGCAGCGGAGTGTCGGCACACCGTCGTCGACGCGCTCACCGACCGCGAAGCGACGGGCATCCTCACTCGATCGAACGGTATCGAACGACGGTACGGTGATCGAGGCGTCGAACTGCTCGGCGCGGCCGGCCGGTTCGTCGAACTGCTCGGCGAGCGCGACGAGCGACTCGCCGACGCCGCCGCGCGCAATCCCCTCGAGGTCGCTGCGGAACTCGAGACACAGATCGGTCCGGTCGCGGACATCGCCGTCGAGTCCGGACTCACGGACGCTGCGATCGGAATCGAGCGGTACGAATCGGTGCTGACGTCGACCGTCGGCCTCACCATCGGACACTACTTCGTCGATCAGCGGATCGACGACGACGTGCGACTCGAGGACGTCGAGACGCTCGAGACCGGGAGCGAAGCGCGCATCTACACGCGGTCGGACGGCGTTCCGCTGTACGTCCTCGACGTCGTCGACAGAACGCTCTCGGAAACGGAACGGGAGCACCTCATCGAGGGCTACGAGGCCATCGCGGAGGGGTACGTCGAGGGCGACCGGGCGGCCTCGCGTGCGATCGAGTACGCGACCGACGAACCGGCCGATCCGTTGCTGACCAGGGTGCTCTCGAAGCATACGAGCGGGTACGGCATCCTCGAGGACCTGTTCGCGGACGATCGGGTGACGGACGTCTACGTGACCTCACCGGTGTCCCAGAATCCGATCCGACTCGTCGTCGATGGGGAGTCGATGACGACGAACGTCCACCTGACGGCGGACGGCGCGCGGGCGCTCGCGTCTCGCGTCCGTCGGACCAGCGGACGGGCGTTCTCGCGGGCGAACCCGACGGTCGACGCGATGGCCGCCCTCGAGAACGGGACCGGCGTCCGCGTCGCTGGCGTTACGGATCCGGTCGCGGAGGGAGTCGCGTTCGCCTTCCGAGAGGAGGCCGACGACAGGTTCACGCTCCCCGGTCTCGTCGCGAACGGGACCATGCCGGCGGCGGTCGCCGCCTTTCTCTCGGTCGCCATCGAGCGCAATGCGGCCGCACTGATCGCCGGCACACGAGGCTCGGGGAAAACGACCCTACTCGGAACCTTGCTGTACGAACTGACGCCCGATACTCGAACCGTTCTGATCGAGGACACGCCAGAACTCCCGGTCGATCCGCTGCAGTCGGTCGATCGAGACGTACAGGCGCTCCGAACCGGAACCGGTGACGGACCGGAAATATCGCCCGAACAAGCGCTCAAGACGGCACTCCGCCTCGGAGACGGCGCGCTCGTCGTCGGGGAGATCCGAGGCGAGGAGGCGCGCGTCCTTTACGAGGCGATGCGTGTCGGTGCGAACGCGAACGCCGTGCTCGGAACGATCCACGGCGACGGCGCGGACGAGGTCTACGAGCGCGTCGTCTCCGACCTCAAGGTCGAGCCGTCGTCGTTCGGAGCGACGGATCTCGTCGTAACCGTTCAGGCGTACCGAACCCCGAACGGCCGCGAGCGCCGAGTCGCGAGAATCGAGGAGGTCATCACCAGCGGCGACGATATCTGGTTCGAGTCGCTGTACGAACTCGACGACGACGGCCGAGCCGTCGCGACCGGACGAATCGACCGCGGTGAGAGTCGGATCGTCGATCGGCTCACCGGACCGGCCGAGGAGTACGCATCGGTCCGGCAGGCGATCGTGGAGCGGACGGAGTTGCTCTCGAGACTCGCCGCCGACGGGCGGACGAGTCCGCGCGAAGTAGCCGCGGTGTACGCCGACCGGGGGACGGAGTGATCGACCGATGACGCTGTCGACGGCACTCATTCGAAATCTGGCCGCGCTGTACCCCTACGACGTCGACGGGAGCGACGACCTCGTCGAATCGCTCTCGTTCATCGACTCGCCACACGACGACGAGACGGTCATTCGAGCGGGGTACGGAGCCGGCATCGTCGGCGCTCTGATCCCGTTACCACTGTTAGTAACCTCGGCACCGCTCACGTTCGTCCTGTTTTTCGTGCTCGTCACGCCCGTCGCGGCGATTCACGGGATCCACTCGGTGCCGCATCTGCAGGCGGCGTTCCGCCGGACGGAGGCGCTCGGCGACACGCCGAACCTCGTCGGCCGAGCCGTGTTGCGGATGCAGGTCCAGCCGGCCCTCGAGAGCGCCGTGCGATTCGCTGCCGAGACCGGACGGGGGCCGCTGTCGACCAGTCTCGACGGCCACATCGATCGGTCGATGGGAACTGCGGACACGGGGCTGCTGTCGTTCGCGGAGGAGTGGGCAGAGTGGTTCCCCGCGTTGCGGCGGTCGTCACACCTGCTCGCGACCGCCCAGGACGCACCGGAGGGCGAACGAGCACGGACGCTCGACCGAGCACTTTCGGCCGTGCTCACCGGCACCCGGAACCAAATGGCGGACTTCACCGCCACCATTCGCGCGCCGACGACCGCGCTGTTCGCCTTCGGGATCATGATTCCGCTGGCGCTGATCGCGCTCGTCCCCGCCGTGCCGATGGTCGGCTTCTCGGTCAACATCTGGATTTTCGTCCTGCTGTACAACGTCGTCCTCCCCGCAGTTCTCGTCGCCGCGAGTGTCTGGCTACTCGTCCGTCGCCCGGTCGCGTTCCCGCCACCGAAAGTCAGCCACGATCACCCCGACGTTCCCGACCGGCTCTGGATGCGGGGGCTGTGGGGTGTACTCGCGGGCGTCAGCGGATACGCGATCACGGCTACGTTCGGTCCCGCCCATCTGGCGCCGATCATCGGCATCGGACTCGGCCTCGGGGCCGGCTTGCTCGCGATCTTCGGACCGATCCTCGAGGTACGGAACTACGTCCGTGACGTCGAAGAACACCTCACCGACGCGCTCTACATCGTCGGCCGGCAGGTCGCCGAGGGCGAGTCCGTCGAGTCGGCGATCGAACTCGCGGCCGAACGCGTTCCCGCCGAGACGGGCGCGGTCTTCGAGCACGCCTCCGGTGTCCAGCGACGCCTTCACGCGGGCGTCGAAGCGGCGTTCCTCGGCGAGTACGGTGCGCTCAGAGACGTCCCCAGTCCTCGAGCCCGCGGGACGGCGGCGCTGCTCGCGATCGCCGCCGACGAGGGGAAACCCGCGGGCCGGGCGATCGTCTCGATGGCCGACCACCTCGAGGAACTCGACGAGGTCGAGGCCAAGACGAAACGGAGTCTGGAGCAGGTGACGGGGACACTCGACAATACGGCGGCCTACTTCGGACCGCTGGTGGCCGGCGCGACGGTCGCGATGGCCGCGATGATGTCCAGCGAAGACATGGTCGGGACGGCAGACCTCGATGCGGCCGCCTTTCCCGCCGAATCGCTCGCTATCGTCGTCGGCGTCTATCTCATCACGCTGTGTTTCATCCTGGTTCCGCTCTCGATCGCCCTTCGGTACGGGATGGATCGCGCCCTCTTCGGCTATCACATCGGCCGAGCGCTCGTCGCCTCGATGGCCCTGTACGGGTTTTCCGTTACAGTCATCGAGATGGCGCTGTGAAGCGAGGAGGCTGAAAACGGACCCGACGAATTCACACTCGAGGTGGACGACGGACGGTTCGAGCGAGGAACGGACGCCTCGTCCGTACTGCTCTCAGTTGAGCTTCGGTTCCTGTACTGGGATCCGATACCTACAGCAGGTTTTGCTTGAATACCTAACACTTACAAACTCGTAGAAATGTTATCAGATAACGTCAGTATCTTTGTCCGGTATCCCGTGTAATTTATAAAGTTCTGGATTTTCGTATTGTTCAGAAGATTTAATATAATATAGTATAGACACGAAGTTGAAGTGGTGGGGACTGAATGAAACGCGTAACCCAGACAGAGAGCTGTGATGAGTGTGGTGGACGTCTTCGCACGACGGAGAACGAAGTGGTCTGTGAGGAATGCGGACTCGTCGTCGGCGAAGACAGTATCGATCGAGGCCCGGAGTGGCGACACCTCGAGAACGGAGACAACCGACGCCGAACCGGCGCGCCGCTCGAGCGCTCGCGCCACGACAGGGGCCTGTCGACCAGAATCGGGTTCGGGACGGGAACGGAGGTGACCGGCGAGCGCCAGCGACAGCTGGTCCGCATGCGTCGCCAACACAACCGAGCTCGGTTCTCGTCGAAGGCGGAGCGAAACAAGGCCTACGGATTCACCGAGATCCGTCGACTCGTGTCCTCGCTGTCGTTGCCGACGCCGGTCCGCGAACAATCGTGTACGCTGTTCGAGTCGGCCCAGCACGAGGACCTCCTCTGTGGGCGCTCGCTCGAGGGGTTCTCGGCGGCGACGGTGTACGCGACCTGTCGCGTCCAGTCGATCGCACGGACGATGGACGAGGTCGTCACGCAGGCGCGTGCGAACAAGAGCGAGCTCAAGGCGGCCTACGACGCGCTCAATCGAGAACTCGGCCTGCCGATCGGTCCGATTTCACCGGTCGAGTACCTGCCACGGTACACGTCGGAACTCGAGCTTCAGGCGGACATCGAGAGCCGTGCCCGGGAGTACGCGACGTGGCTACGCGAGAGCGGACGGATCGGCGGGAAGAACCCCAGCGGTGTCGCGGCCGCCTGTCTCTATCGGGCGGCCTACGACCACGGCGTCGACGTCACGCAGACCGAAGTCGCCGATCTGGCGAACGTCTCGCGGATGACGATTCGGTCGACGGCTACCGAGTTGAAGAAGTACCGATAACACGGTTCGACGACGCCCAGACCAGCGACTTCTTCCGAGATCGATGTGACGTGATTGAGACTCCTCGGGCGACGTCGTCGACGGTCAGCCGACAGCGTGGTCGACGATCGCTAGTCGTCGGAGCCGCGTCGCGCTCGAGTGCGACCCAACGGCGGTGTACAGGTTGAAAAAGGAGGGCGCACCAATCCCGATATGATTGCCATCGCCGGTGCGAAAGGCGGGTGTGGGAAGACGATCACGACGCTCGGCCTCGCGGAGGGCTTTGCGCGAACCGGAATGCCAGCTATCGCGATCGACGCCGATCGGCAGCTACCGAATTTGCACGTGACCGGTGGCGTCGACCGCGAGCCGACGCTCGCGGCGCTCACGTCCGAGGCCGACGTCCGATCGGTCGCGCAAGTGAGCCCACGGACGTCGCGTGCCGGTATCGTTCCCGCGCCGGAACCGTCCGAGAAACTCGACGTCGAGTCGGTGCTGGGTCGACTCGAGGCCGACTCGATACAGACGGTCGTCGACTGCCCGTCGGGGGCGGGACCCGACGTCGTCGAACCGCTGTCGGCGGCCGACGGTGTGATCGTCGTCACGACGGACAGTGACCGGAGCCTGACGGCCGCCGAAACGACGGTCGAGATGGCCCGTCGTCTCGGCGTGCGGGTGCTCGGGACGGTGGTGAACAGCTGCGAGGAGGTCCCTTCGGAGGTCGAATCGTGGGTCGACGTACCGGTACTCGGCGTCGTCCCGGAGGCGGAGTCACCGCTGACGGACGAGGACACCACGGCCGCCTACGAGGCTATCGTCGAGACGTTACAGACGCGAAACGCCACCGACCGGACGCCACCGGCGTACGACGACGAGCTGTTACCGACGGGCATCGACGCCCTCGATCGGCGACTCGGCGGTGGGCTGGCGCCCGGCTCCGTCGTGGCGCTGACCGCCGAGCCGGCCAGCCAGTCCGAGCAACTGCTTTACGAGGCGACGGCACCCCGTGGAACGCTGTATCTCACGACCGAGCGGTCGGCGACGAACGTCCGGCGGGCGCTCGAAACCACGCCCGTCGAGACCGGGAATCCGACGATCCGTCACGTCGACGGGACGGACGTTCTCGAGGAAGCCGGCGAGATTATCGGGAAGCTGCCGGACGGCGCCACGCTCGTGGTCGACCTCGCGGACGTGCTGGAACGGCACGATCGACGGGCGTACGTCTCGTTTCTGAACGACCTCAAAGACCGGATGGTCGAAACCGACAGTGTCGCCCTGTTGCACTGTCTGTGCGGTCCCGATCGACCCGAAAACCGAACGACGACGATCCACGCGACCGACGCCGTCTTCGACCTGCAGACGGACGATTCGGGCGTCGGAACGGCCGTCGAACACTACCTCTCGGTCCCCAAGTTCCGGTCCGATAGCACGTTCACCGAGACGATCGAACTCAGGTTCGACGGCGTCGAGTCGATGCCGCTCGAGACGAATCAGAACACGGATTGAGCGCACGAAAAACGAGATCGATCCGAACGACCAGTCACGGGACGGGATCGAGTCGGCACGAGTGAGGGAGACGGCGTAACGACCGTCAGAGAACACCGATACGACCGGAGAGGCGCTTCTCGCAGCGTTCGATCGAGTGAGCGACGGCTTCGAAGGCGTCGATCGCGTCGCAGTCGGGGCGGGCGTCGCGGACCGGCTGCCACCGTGCCATCGCGTCGTCGACGGCCGAGCGTTCCTCGATCACCGCAGTCGGGGCACCGAGTTCCCGTTCGACGCGAGTCGCGAGGTGATCGGTCTCGTCGGCTGCGGCCCGGTTGAGAACGATCGACGCAATCGGCGTGTCGAGTTCGAGCGCGATCTCTCGGGTCCGTAGCGCATCGACGATCGCCGCTTCGGTCGGCGTGGTGACCAGCACCGCGACGTGGGCACACTGGAGCTGGATGCCGACGTCGCGTGCCAGTCCCGCCGGACAGTCGATGACGACGCGGCTGCACTCCCGCTCGAGTCGATCGACGACCCGTCCGAGGTCGGTCAGGTTCGACGCGCGAGCGCCGGCGAGCGTTCGGCCGCAGGGCAGAATTCGAATCGAGCCGAACGACTCGACGGCCTCGAGCGGATCCGCACGGTCCGCGAGGACGTCGTGCAGGTCGGGCCCGTGGCCGCGGGGAAGATCCGCCGTCGCGAGATCCGCGTCGACGACGACGGCGTCGAGTTCCCGCGCGAGGTTCAACGAGACGGTTGATTTACCGACGCCACCTTTCCCGCCACTGACCGCGACGATCATGGTCCCCGTGTGAGAACGTCGGGGGTCGGGGCCCATCCGTCTAGCGCGGCGAGCACTTCGTCCGACGTCGCGGTCGTCGCTTCGGAGACGCGAGACACCTCGAGAACCTCGATCGGCGGCTCCGTCGGCGAGGCCGGACTCGCGAAGCCGACGCCGCGACGGCGTCCCGGTTCGACAGTTCCCTCCCAGACGCCGCCGTCCCACTCGGGTGCCGTGACGCCGTCGCGACGTGGCGGCCACGTCGGGCCGTCGAGTCGGCTCTCGAGACGGACCGTCTGTGGGGTCGT
Source organism: Natronorubrum halobium (assembly GCF_051351675.1). NCBI lineage: Archaea > Methanobacteriati > Methanobacteriota > Halobacteria > Halobacteriales > Natrialbaceae > Natronorubrum > Natronorubrum halobium. The sequence goes on along the minus strand of NZ_CP195595.1, from coordinate 995,107 downwards.
CCGCGTGTTCGCGACGGTCACCGTCACGAACGTCACCCCGTCCCGGCGATCAGTTTCCCAGTCGACCTCGACCATACCCGTATTTTCGGGCCTGCTATCGTATAAAGTTCAACACGATTACGTCGGAACCGCCGATCGGATCGCGGTTGCCGTTCGCTCGAAATACTCACGAGAGAGCGTATAAAACTCGGTTCTGAGTTACAATTGATCGCAAAGCCTCGAAACGGTTATCCCCCTCGGTAGTGGACTCCCGGGCATATGATTCAGGTCGCGATCAACGGCTACGGCACGATCGGGAAACGCGTCGCAGACGCCGTCCGGGAACAGCCGGATATGGAGGTCCTCGGCGTCGCCAAGACGCGGCCGAACTTCGAGGCCGAGACGGCCGTCGGGAAGGGGTACCCGCTCTACGCCGCTATCGAGGAACGCGCCGACCAGTTCGGGGAGGCCGGCCTCGAGATCGCCGGTCCCGTCGAGGACCTGGTCGACGACGCGGACATCGTCGTCGACGCGACGCCCTCGGGAATCGGCGCGAAGAACAAGGAGCTGTACGAGGAGTACGATACTCCGGCGCTCTACCAGGGTGGCGAGGACGCAGACCTCGTCGACGTCAGCTTCAACGCGCGCTCGAACTTCGAGGACGCCGTCGACGCCGACCACGTCCGCGTCGTCTCCTGTAACACGACCGGCCTCTCGCGGGTTCTCGCGCCGCTTCGCGAGGCCTACGGCGTCGAGAAGGTTCGCGCGACGCTCGTCCGTCGCGGCGGCGACCCCGGCCAGACCTCCCGCGGCCCGATCAACGATATCCTGCCGAACCCGGTCTCCATCCCCTCCCACCACGGCCCCGACGTCGAGACCATCTTCGACGACCTCGACATCGACACCCTCGGGATGAAGGTGCCCGCGACGCTGATGCACATGCACAGCCTGAACGTCACCCTGGAGGAGGAAGTCGACGCCAGCGAGGTTCGCGACCGCTTCGCCGACGAGTCCCGACTGTTCCTGATCCCCGAGCGGATGGACATCGACGGCAGCGGGAAACTCAAGGAGTACGCCCACGATTCGGGTCGCCCGCGCGGCGACATCTGGGAGAACTGCATCTGGGAGGAGTCCATCTCGACCGTCGGGACGGATCTCTATCTCTTCCAGGGGATCCACCAGGAGAGCGACGTCGTGCCGGAGAACGTCGACGCCATTCGAGCGGTGCTCGGCGCGGCCGACGCCGACGAGAGTATCGAAACGACCGACGAGACGATGGGCATCGGCCTCTAGACCGGTCGTCTCGGGAGAGAGATCCGGGCACAGCGATCCCCCCGCTTTCTTCGAGTTCGGTCACCTCGAACAACTAGCGACGACAGAAAGTTTTTGCCTTGCGGTCTACTACGCATTCGCATGCGCCGAGACGACCGCGACGAACCCTTCGACGACCTGTTCCGCGAGATTGAACGCATGATGAACGAAATGATGAACGGAGCCGACGCGAACGTCGACTTCAACTCCTCCGGCGTCGACAACGGCTTCGGGATGGACACCCACGTCGACATCCACGAAACCGACGAGGAGATACGCGTCGTCGCCGACCTCCCCGGCGTCGAAAAGGAGAACATCGAACTCGAGTGCGACGGCAAGACGTTGACCATCTCCGCCTCGAGCGACCACCGCGAGTACGACGAACGCGTCTCCCTGCCCCAGCGCGTCAACGAACACACGGCCTCCGCGACCTACAACAACGGCGTCCTCGAGGTCGTCTTCGACCTCGCGGAACAGTCGTCGGGAATCAGCCTCGAGTAATCGGCGGTCGCGGTCGCAGTGACAGTCGCAGTCGCTTGGTTTTTACCGTCTATCGGCCGTCCTACGGATAGCGGCCGCGAGTCGATCGTAGAATCCCGGTTCGTACTTCGTCTCCTCGTCGATCGTCGGCCGCGCGTTCGTCTCGTTGACCACCAGTCTGTCGTCGGTCTCGAGCAGATCGACGCCGAGAAACGGGATCTCGAGTTCGGCCGCGACGGATTCGGCCAACTCGCGCCGCGGTTCGGGAAGGTCGACACCGGTCGCCTCCGCACCGCGGTGGACGTTGTGTTTCCACTGGCCCTCCGCGACCGCGTCGTCGGAGAGGCGACGCTCGACCGCACCGACGTACTCGCCCTCGAGGATCATCACCCGGTAGTCGGTCGCGTCGGGCAGATACTCCTGAACGAGGAATGATCGATCCCCCGTCGCCTTGTAGTCGTGGACCAGCGAGAGGTAGTCACAGATCCCCAGAAACGAGTCGAGGTCGTGGGCCTTCGCGACGCCGACGCCGCGGGTCGTCGAGTTCGGTTTGACGACGACCGGCGGCTCGAACCGCTCGAAAACCGCGGTCAACTCGGATTCGCCGACGTCGTTCGAGACGTACACCGTTCTCGGAACCGGCAGGTCCGCCTGCACGAGACGCGCGATCACCTCGGCCTTGTTCCGCGAGGTCAACACCGTCTCGTGGTCGTTGAGCCACGGCACCTCGAGCAGCGCGTCGGCGACCCCGCCCTCCATCAGTCGGCCGGGATAGACGTAGCCGACATCGTACTCGTCGGGCGACCACGGCGCGTCCTCACCCAACGGTACCACGCGCTCGCTCGCGGGCACGTGATGGACCCGTATCCCCCGCTCGGCCAGCGGCTCTCGCATCCGCTGGAACGTCTCCTGATCGTTGGCGACCGCGAGATCGATCATACTGGAAAGTCGGGAGTAAAGAGGTAAAAAGGTGCTCGAGACGGTCGTTCGAACGAGAACGCAGTGGCCGGGAGTGGAGTTTCGCGCAAACTGCGCGAAACCCACGACCCGGGGGAGGGCAGGCAAGTGCCCAGCTACTGACCGCGAGTGAGGCCGAAGGCCGAGCGAGCGGGCCGACGACTGATGTGGAGAACGCTATGCGTTCGAAACGGAAGGAGGAGTGCTTTTAATCGAATTTTTGCCGAGGGACATCGCGGCCGCGGTCCGCCGCGGCCGCGATAGACCGCAGAGCAAAACTTCGTTATGCGATCAACTGCTCTTCGCCCTTCTCGACGACGATACGGCACGGCGGCGAGATCTTGTTGTAGGCGCGTCGGAGCGCGTCCTTGGCGAACGCGGCGTCGTCGACGTCACACCAGATCGTGAAGATACGCTCGCCGGCGCCCATTCGCGCGGCGGTGCCGACGATCTTCCCGAAGGACTGGCGCATCCCGTCGGAGACACGGTCCGCACCCGCACCCGTCGCCTGCTTGTTCTCTCGGATGACCTGGTGGGGGAACTTCCGGAGGATCATCTTGTAGTTGCCCTCACCGGCGTTTTTCAGCATGTGACGGTTGGCCGAGAGGCGCGAGGCCTCGAGGCTCCCGTGGCGGATCTGCACTTCTTCCTCGGTGACGAGGCTGATCTGGACGGGGTAGTCCTCAGCGTCGGCGCTGACGTCGCCCATCTTGTGCTGTGCGATTTTCGAACCCGGGATGCCGGTGATGTATTCACGGCGCGTGTAGGCCGGCTTATCGATTTCCCGGTACATTGAGGCAGGCTTGTCTGACATGGTTGTGATTACTTACGAAAACGCAGGCCTACCGTGCGGATAAAGGCTTCGAACCACGCGCTGGGACGGGCGTCGAGACGCGAGCGGACGAGGCGGACCGACTACTGCCATCGACACCGGGACCGGGCCAGGCGGGACTATCGACTCGAGAACCGGCGATCGACTGGCGCAGTGGCCGGAAACGGGTCTCAGGGCTATCAACGATCGGCAAGACCCACTCGAGGAGTTACAATCGATCGGCGTCCAGCGGGGATCGAGACCCGCGGCTACCACGAAGACACCGACAACACGGCACACTCGGCGACAGAATATCGGCTCAGTTGGCGAGGACGTATTCGTCGTTGCGCTTCTCGACGAGGTCCGCACTCGAGAGCGAGCTGAGGACGCTCAGGATCGAGATCTTCTTCATCGTGAGGATCTGGCCCAGTTCGTCGGCGCTCGCCCCACCCGTCGCTTCGATGTAGAGATAGACGAGTTTCCCCTGTGGGGACTCGATTTCGGTCGGAAGCTGGCTGATTTCGTTAGGGGCGTGAGTCTGTTCTATCATCGTATCTACACCAACGCCGAACTACTGTATAAATCTGTGGTAGGTAGAATACATATCGACTAGCGAGTATTATTGTGATTATATCTATTGATGTGCAGTAGGACGAACGGGATTCGGATCCAGTGGAATGCGAATCAGCCGCAAAGACGGGTTAACAGACCGGACAAACACGGCCACAGTAACTGTCACTGTTCGATACGAATCGAATCAACACGCGTTCGAACTGGTTCGAACCACGAGTATCGTCGATCAGCGCGGCGATAACCAATAGGGTTAATTATGATTGTTCGACTCGCCGGAACTGTTTAATGAATATTAATATTGCAGACTCGGTGGCGGAGAGTGCGGGCCCGGGAGGCGGCGACGCACTCGAGCAAAATCCGAACTGGCGGCAGTACACGGCCTCGAGGGTCCGGTCCGGTAGCGGAGCCACAACGTGCGTATCGAGGATTGCGTCGACATCGTCCACCGGATCGAACTCGGTACGCAGTAACTGCCGTAACATCGTGACGGCAGCGTTTTTAAGGCCGTTCCACCGATAGTGTGGTACATGATGAAGAGTTTCCGGATCGGCTCCCTGTTCGGGATCCCGATCAAGCTGGATCTCACGTTCTTGCTGGTGTTGCCGTTGTTCGCGTATCTCATCGGCGTCCAGATCGAACCCGTCGTCGACATCCTCAATACGTCCATGGGCGCGGGGATCGACGTCGACGCACTCACCGCCGAGTCGTGGATGCCGTACCTCATCGGCCTGATCGCCGCGATCGGCCTGTTCGTCGGCGTCGTCCTGCACGAACTCGGTCACTCGCTGACGGCCCAGCGCTACGGCTTTCCGATCGACTCGATCACGCTCTGGCTGCTCGGCGGCATCGCCGCGCTCTCGGAGATGCCCGAGGACTGGCAGCAGGAACTGAACATCGCCATCGCAGGCCCCATCGTCTCCATACTCGTGGGTGTGGCGTCGTACGGGCTCTTTCTCGTCACTCCAGAATCGCTCGACGGAGCCCGCTTCGTGCTCGGTTACCTCGCCGTGTTGAATATCGTCCTCGCCGTCTTCAACATGATCCCCGCGTTTCCGATGGACGGCGGGCGCGTCCTCCGGGCGCTACTCGCCCGCAACACACCCTACGCGAAGGCGACCCAGCAGGCCGCCAGCATCGGGAAGCTGTTCGCCGTCCTGATGGGGCTGTTCGGACTCCTGCAGTTCAACATCATCTTCATCGCCCTCGCCTTCTTCGTGTACATCGCGGCCTCGAGCGAGGCCCAGCAGGTGACGATGAAGGCCGCCTTCCAGGACGTCACCGTTCGAGATATCATGACGCCCGCGAAGGACCTCCACATCGTCGAACCCGAGACCTCGGTCGCGGCGCTGATCCAGCGGATGTTCACCGAGCGCCACACGGGGTATCCGGTGATCGACCGCAGCGGCGTCGAGGGCGAGCGACTCGTCGGCCTCGTCACGTTGACTGACGCGCGCGAAATCGATCCCGTCGAGCGAGACGCCTTCTCTGTCGAAGAGGTGATGACGACCGACCTGAAGACGATCTCACCCGACTCGGACGCGATGACGGCGATCGAGCGGATGCGCGAGAACAACATTGGTCGCCTGCTCGTCGTCGAGAACGGCGACCTCATCGGCCTCATCTCGCGCTCGGACGTGATGACCGCCTTCGATATCGTCCAGAAAAGCGGCGCAGTGAGCCCGAGTCGACAGCCACGAACCGCGGACTGACGTTCGAGACGCGAAGCGGCAAAAAGGGCCGTTTTAGCCGTCTCGAGCGCCGCTATCAACATTCTTAACCGCGACCGGGGCCGATTCCCCGGCGATGCCACCGGCCATCGAGACGACGGACCTCGTGAAGGAGTACGGCGACTTGCGCGCCCTGCAGGAACTGTCGCTCACCGTCGAGGAAGGCGAGTTCTTCGGCCTGCTCGGCCCCAACGGCGCGGGCAAGACGACGTTCATTAACACGCTGGTCGGACTGGTTCGCAAGACCGGCGGCGACGCGCGCGTCTTCGGCCACGACGTCGAAGCCGACTACCGGCAGGCCCGCGATGCGATCGGGCTGGCGCCACAGGAATTTAACGTTGACAGGTTCTTCCCCATTCGAGAAGTCCTGGAGCACAAGGCCGGCTACCACGGCATTCCCGTGGAGGATGCCGGCGAGCGGGCCGACGAGGTGCTGAAGCGAGTCGGGATCTACGACAAGCGCAACGAGCGCTTCGACTGGCTTTCCGGCGGAATGAAACGTCGACTCCTGCTCGCCCGCGCGCTCGTCACCGACCCCGATCTGCTCATCCTCGACGAACCGACCGCGGGCGTCGACGTCCAGTTGCGCCACGACCTCTGGGAACTGGTGACCGAACTCAACGAGGAGGGGACGACCATCCTGCTGACGACCCACTACATCGAGGAGGCCGAACGCCTCTGCGACCGCGTCGCGATCATGAACGAAGGACGGAAGGTGACCGTCGCGACGCCGGACGAACTGAAGACGCGCGGAACGGATACGATCTCGGTTCGCCTCGAGTCGCCGCTGTCGGCGACCGCGACGGCCGACCTCGGGACCGAGCTCGGCGCGTACGCCCACGAGGTGACGACGGACGGCGACCGCCTCGAGGTCCGCGTCGACGAGGGCGGCTCGACCGCCCCGCAGTTGCTCAACGACCTCGAGGCGATGGGGTACGAGATCGCCGACCTCGAAATTTCACGGACCTCGCTCGAGGAAATCTTCGTCGACCTGACCCGGAGCGAGGATCGGACGGTGACGCGGTCCGGCGCGTCGGACGCTGACGATGGCGACGACGCGGACGAGACGCGCGAAACGGCACAGCAGCGGGAGCAGGAGCGAGAACAGGAGGGGGTCGCCCGATGATCTCCGTCGGATTCAAGGCGCTCTTCCGGCGCGAAATCCTCCGATTCGTCCGCCGACCCAAGAACACGTTCATGCCGCCGGCGATCACGAACGTGCTCTACTTCGCCGTCTTCGGGCTGATCCTCGGCGGCCGGATCGATCAGATCGCTGGCTTCGACTACATCCTCTTTATCGTCCCCGGCCTCATCGTGCTGGGTGCGATTTCCAACGCCTTCGAGAACGCCTCGTTCTCGATCTTCCACGGCAGGTGGAACGAGTACATCCACGAGACGCTGACCTCGCCGCTGTCGTACGTCGAGATGGTCGTCGCCTACGTCGGTGCCAGCGCGGTGCGGGGCCTCATCGTCGGCGTCATCATCGCCGGCGTCGGTCGGCTGTTCGTTCCGATCAGTATCGAACACGGCCTGTTCCTCGTCGCCACGATGGTCGTCATCACGGCGCTGTTCGCCGGATTCGGCATCATCGGGGGGCTCGTCGCCCGGGACTTCGACGATCTGACCGTGATGAACCAGTTCATCCTTCGACCGCTGGTGTTCTTCGGGGCCGTCTTCTACTCCCTCGAGACGTTCGAGCAGACCTGGCAGGTGAACCTCTCGCTGGTAAACCCGATGGTCTACATGGTCGACAGCGTCCGGTACGGACTGCTGGGCCACTCGGATCTGATCGCGGTCGGCATCCTACCCGGCCCGTACACCGAGTTCGCGCCGCTGCTCGCGCTCGGCGTGCTCACGACGGCCACCCTGCTCGTCCTGGCGATCGACGTCTACCTGTTCAAGATCGGCTACGGCCTGACCGATTGATCGGCTGCGAACTCGAGGCCGACACCAGTCGATCGGGGTGCAGCCGGGAATCGTATCGACGGTACCGAATCCTCGAGACGCGCGGGCCTACTCGTCTCACTCCGCGACCTCGACCAGCTGTTTGCCGATGTTGTCACCCTCGAACAGCCCGAGGAAGGCGTCGGGGGCGTTCTCGAAGCCTTCGACGACGTTCTCGCGGTAGCGGATATCGTCGTTTCCGACGAACTGCGAGAGGCGCTGGAGCGCCTCGCCCCATCGCGGCTGGTAGTCGCTGACGAGCAGCCCTTCGACCGTCGCCCGCGTCTCGATGAGTTTCGCGAGCTTTCGCGGACCGGTCGGCACCTCGGTCTCGTTGTAGAGGGCGATCTGACCGCAGACCGCGACGCGGGCGTCGACGTTCAGCCGGGGCCAGACGGCGTCCGTGATGGGGCCGCCGACGTTGTCGAAGTAGACGTCGACGCCGTCGGGACAGGCCTCGTCGACCGCGCCGGAGAGGTCGTCGGTCTCCTTGTAGTTGATCGCGGCGTCGAAGCCGAGGTCCTCGGTGAGCCACTCGACTTTCGACTCGCTGCCCGCGGTTCCGACCACGCGTGCGCCCGAGAGTCGTGCGAGTTGACCGACGACGGAGCCGACCGCGCCGGCCGCGGCGGAGACGACGACGGTGTCGCCGGGTTTCGGGTCACCGACGTCGTTCAGTCCCCAGTAGGCCGTCACGCCGGGCATCCCGAGGACGCCGAGGGCCGTCAAGATCGGGCCGTGATCCGGGTTCACCCGCTGGAGTTCGCCCGCGTCCGCGGCGACGTGTTCCGCCCACAGCAGGTCGCCGGTGACGACGTCGCCCTCGTCGAAGTTGGCGCTGTTGGACTCGAGGACTTCCCCGACGACGCTGGCCTGCATCGGATCGCCGACGTCCCACGGTTCGGCGTACGACTCCGCGTCGCGCATTCGGCCGCGCATGTAGGGGTCGACGGACTGGTAGAGCGTCTTGACGAGCACCTCGTTCGGGCCGGGTTCGGGACGATCGACGGTGACGAGTTCGAAGTTGTCGTGGGTCGGTTCGCCGACCGGACGGCTCGCGAGTTGCCACTGTCTGGTTTCTGCCATACCCACCCAAGGGTGGGACGGTAGGTGAATATTTGGCTCCCGGAACCGGGCGGTGGTCCGGATCGCGGCCTCGTCTCGAGTCGGCTCGTCGCGAGACGCGAACGAATTCCGGTCGGAGAGCCACTCGGTGCTCGATCCCTCGCAAATCACGACCCGAAAGAAACCGTTTTGGCGGTTATCCGTCATCGTTCAGGTATGGACTACGACGTTCTCAACGAGTTGCTCGCCGGAAACGAGCGTCACGTCGACGGACTGCCAGACGCGTACTTCGAAGCGGTGCAGGCGGGACAGGAACCCGACGTCGTCACCGTCTGTTGTTCGGACTCGCGCGTCCCGCAGGAGCGAATGTGGGGCGTCGACGACCCGGGGACCGTCTTCACTCCGAGCAACATCGGGAATCAGGTCTGGGACGAAGATGACGGCGATCGAATCGTCGACGGCGGCCTGCTGTATCCGATCCACCACGCCGGAACCGACGTCGCCGCCGTCGTCGGCCACACCGGCTGTGGGGCCGTCACCGCCGCGTATCGGGCCACGACCGGCGGCGACATGCCCGGTCCACGGGGCGTCGACAAGTGGGTCGAGATGCTCCGTCCGGTCGTCGAGGACGGCCTCGAGAGCGACCTGATCGACGCCAACGGCGACGACGAGACCGTGATCAACCAGCTCGTCGAGTACAACGTCGACCACCAGGCGACGTTCCTTCGCGAGTCCGACGACGTCCCGGACGACGTCGACGTCTACGGATTCGTCTACGACTTCCAGGGGATCTACGGCGACGAACTCGGGCGCGCGTATCTGGTCAACGTCAACGGCGAGACGAATCCCGAAGCGATCGCAGAGGAGATTCCGGACGAGTACGCGGACGCGACGCGGAGTCTGCTCCACTGAGGACGGGTACGGCTGTCGACGAACGCACCGCGACCGCCCGATTCGGGTCGGATCGTTCGGTGAACTCGAGCGGTTCGTTCCCAGTAGCGTTTTGCCAGCCGCGGTAAAAGCATACGCTATGCGGGAGTTCCTCGAGTCCGATACCGGCTTCTACTACGCCATCGGCGTCTTTACGATCGCCGTCTTTCTCCTGGCGTTAGCGGTGCTCGCGATGGTCAATCCGGGCGGCGTCGGTGCGACCGAACTCGGCGGGCTCGTCGTCGGCTTCTTCCTGTTCATGCTGGTGTACTTCGTCTCGGTAACGGTTCACCGACTCGAGGAGCGAAACGGGCTGTGAGCGACCGAAAGGAATCAGCCAAACAGGCGTTAGAGGGGCACTGTGCGGAGATACTGGCCGAATGCGTCGAGTCGCAGGCTTTATGCGTATCGGGGCACTCTCTTTAGAAGCAATGGCGAAAGGAACCGTTGATTTCTTCAACGACACTGGCGGCTACGGATTCATCGAGACTGAGGACGCGGACGACGACGTGTTCTTCCACATGGAAGACATCGGCGGCCCGGACCTTGAGGAAGGACAGGAGCTCGAGTTCGACATCGAGCAGGCCCCCAAGGGCCCGCGCGCGACGAACGTCGAGCGCCTGTAAATCGGAATTCGCGGAGGTATCGGCACTTCAGAACTGTATTTTACACCGACGAGCGACGGCCCCGTCGATACTGGCCGAGTTCGGTCGCGTTATCGACGAGACGTTACGATAGAGTGATAGTATCGACCGCGGTCTGGCCGTGCATGACCGTCTCCGCAATCGGTACGGCTGAACTCCCGATCCTCCTCATCAATCTCGTTCTCTTCGCGGGTGCCATCGGCGGCTTCTGGTATCTCTGCTCGCGGATTCGACGGGCCATCTGATCGCGGACGAGAGCGCAGCGGGCGAACGGGCAGTCGGACGAAACAACCCGGACGGTTTTGTGGATTCGACACCGACTCGAGGTATGACCGAGCCACTGATCCGCCGCGGTGACGAGATCGACTACGAACCCGTGAACGCCGCCGACGGCCTCGAGAAGGGCGTCCTGATCGACGAAACGGACGGCGCGCCGAACTTCGCGATCCGACGGTTCGTGCTCGAGGCCGGCGCCGAGGTACCCGAACACACGAACGAGGTCGAACACGAGCAGTACGTCCTCGAGGGCGAGTACACGGTGGGTATCGGTGACGAGGAGTACGAGGTCGGCGCGGGCGATTCGCTGCTCATCCCCGGCGGGACCGTCCACTGGTACCGAAACGAGGGCGAGGAACGGGGCGCGTTCATCTGTGCGGTTCCCAACGGCGACGACGCGATCGAACTGGTCGACTGAGCGACGGCGAATCGACGACGGATCCGGCTTCACCGGCAGCAGCCACGGACCAACTATATCCCTCGGTTCGTTGAATCGCCGGCAACGCAGTGAACGTCCTGTGCATTCTGGGCCATCCCCGGACCGAGAGCTTCTGTGGCGCGCTGGCCGACGCCTACTGTGAGGGGGCTGAGGAGGCCGACGTGGACGTCCGCGAACTCGCCGTCGCCGACCTCGCGTTCGATCCCGACGTCCGCACCGAGAGCCCGGTCGACCAGCGCCTCGAGGACGACCTCCGGGCCGCCCAGCGACTGATCGGGTGGGCCGACCACCTCGCCTTCGTCTATCCGAACTGGTGGGGGACGATGCCGGCGCGGCTCAAGGGCTTTTTCGACCGGGTCTTCGAACCCGGCTTCGCGTTCGCGGAGTACGACGAGGGCGAGGGTGCGGGACACGCGGAACTGCTGGACGACAAGACGGCCGAGTTGATCGTCACGATGGACATGCCGCCGTGGGTCTACCGCTGGATCTACCGGCAGCCGGGCACCAACGCCGTCAAGCGCGCCACGCTGGGCTACGCCGGCGTGCGAACCACGCGGGTGACGACGCTGGGGCCGATCGAGTCCTCGACGCCCGCGGAACGCGAGGGCTGGCTCGAGCGGGTCAGGGAGGCGGGACGGAGCCTGGAAACCGGTCCGGAATCGAGGGCAGCGCGGACGACGCGCAAAGCGAAGACGTGGCTGAGCGCGCTCCGACTCCAGTTCTACCCGATGGCGTGGCTCGCCTACACGATCGGGGCGCTGGCTGCGGTCGGCTCGAGTGACGTCTTCGGTTCGACCGCGTACTGGCTCGGACTCGGGTTTCTGTGTGTCCTCGAAGCGGCGACGGTACTGAGCAACGAATACTACGATTACGAGACCGACCGAAAGAACACGTTCGCCGGGCCGTTCACGGGCGGATCGCAGGTACTGGTCGACGGCGCGCTGTCGTTTCGCGACCTTCGACGAGGAATCGGCGTCGCACTGGCGCTGACGGCGGCGTTCGGTGTCACGACGGTGGCGATCAGTGCCGGCTCGACCGTCGCGATAGCGGGTGCGATGGCCGCACTCGTCGTACTGGCGCTCGGCTACACGGCCCCACCGCTGGAACTGTCGTATCGCACGCTGGGCGAGGTGACCGTCGCAGTGACCCACAGCATCGGCGTGTTGCTGATCGGCTTTCTCGCCGTCGGCGGGTCGTGGCAGGAGCCGGAACCGTGGCTGCTCGGCCTGCCCTTCCTGCTGTCCGTGCTCCCCTCGATTACGCTCGCGGGAGTCCCCGACTACGCGGCCGATCGGCTCGCGGACAAACGAACGGTCGCCGTTCGGTTCGGGATCGACGGCGCGGCCACGGTTGCGACGGGAACGGCGCTACTGGCCGCGCTAACGGCGATCGGCTGGCACCTGCTGGATCTGGTTCCCGAGGCCTACGGGCCGGCGATCTACCTGTGCGTTCCACACGCACTGGGTATCTGCTGGCTGATTCACCGCCGACTGGACGACGCGACCGGTCCCCAGCGCATCGACGGGCTGATGGCCGCTTCGCTGAGCTACATCACGTGGTTCGCCGTCGTCCCGCTGCTCGGACTGCTGTAGGATCCGCGGACCGTTCGCGTCGGACCATCCACGTTTCAACAGTCTCGAGGCCGTTCGACCACGAGAACCACCGCCTACTTTAGGTAATCCTAAAACGATGCACTTTTGGATAGTTAGGTGCGCCTAAAACGTATGCAACCGACAGCGACACGACGACCCATTCTCGCGACGGGGGTGACGACAGCCGGGGTATTCGCTGGCTGTGTCAGCGGGACCGGGGGCGACAATGACGACGGGAGCGGCGACCCGTTCTCGGTGACGGTGGAAGATCGGGTCGCGGGGATCCTCCGGATCAGGAACTGAGATGAGCGGGGACATCTCGTCATCGAAGGAAAATCGCGGGTCCGGTGGTGGCGCGACCAGCGGCGAGGACGGCAGAAGCGTACTGTCGTCCCCGCGTGACATGGTCCCGTGGCTCGACTCGAGTCTGTTGGGGCTCGCGCTCGTGAGCGTCGGGATCGTCCTCGCCTCGCTGTTCGTCCAGGTGAGCTTCGGGACGTACACGATGTCGATCACCGACGCCTGGTACGCGCTGTTGGACGCCGACGTCTGGTACGAGCCGCGAGTGCTCGGTTCGTTCCTGCTCGGGGAGGAGCTGATGCGAACCGTCCTCTTCGTCCCCGAGAGCTACCGGCTGCCGGATCTGGCGACGAATACGAACATCGTCTGGAACATGCGCTTTCCGCGCGTGCTGGTCGGGATCTTCGTCGGCATGAACCTCGCCATCTCGGGCGCCATCTTCCAGGCCGTCACCCGGAACGAACTCGCCAGTCCGTACATCCTCGGGGTCTCCTCGGGGGCCGGCCTGGCGATCCTGTTGACGCTCGTCGTCTTCTCGAGCATGAGTTCGCTGCTGCCGATCACGGCCGCCCTCGGCGGCGCAACGGCGTTCGTCGTCGTCTACGCGATCGCCTGGAAGGGCGGGACGAGTCCGGTCAGGCTGGTCCTCGCCGGCGTTATCGTCGCCACCGTCTGTACCTCGCTGCAGACCGCCCTCTACCTGTTCGCCGAGGACATCTCGACCGTCCAGTCGGCCGTCGCCTGGACGACCGGCTCGCTGACCGGCGCCGACTGGAGCGAGGTCCGCCTCGTCTTCCCCTGGACCGTGATCGCGCTGGGGCTCGCGCTCGCCGGCTCGAGGCAGCTCAACGTCCTCCTGCTGGGCGAGCAGACCGCCGGCGCACTGGGGATGTCGGTCGAGCGCGTTCGCTTCGCGCTCTCGTCGGTGGCGATCCTCGCGGCCGCAGCCTCCATCGCCGTCGCCGGCATCGTCGGCTTCGTCGGCCTCATCGTCCCCCACGTGGTCCGAACGATCGTCGGCAGCGACTACAAGCGGCTGATGATCGGCTGCATCTTCGTCGGCCCCGCGCTGTTGGTGTCGGCCGACGTCGGCGCCCGACTCGGCATGCAGGTCCTGTTCGACAGTCCGAACCAGCTCCCGGTCGGAATCCTCACCGGGCTGATCGGAGGCCCGTACTTCCTCTATCTGATGCGCAAACGCGAACAACTCGGTGACCTATGAGCAACGAAAACACCCTCGAATCCCCGTCCGAGACGCGAACCGACAGTGAGACAGTCGAAACCGACCTCGAGCACCGGCCAACGCCGAACGACGCCGGCGCTGACGCGGACGACTCGAGCCGACTCGTCGGCGAGGAACTCGCCATCGGCTACCCGTCGACCGAGGAGCCGGTCGTCGAGGTCGACCGAATCGACCTCCCCGCGGGCGAGGTGACGGCGCTGGTCGGTCCGAACGGCAGCGGGAAGTCGACGCTGCTGAAATCGCTGGCTCGCCAGCACGAACCCGACGACGGCGCCGTCCTCCTCGACGGAGACGACATCGATAGCTTCGACTCCAAGGCCTTCGCTCGCCACGTCGGCTTGCTCTCCCAGGAACACGAGTCGCCGGGCAGCATGAGCGCCGAAGAACTGATCTACTACGGGCGCTACCCGCACAGAGGCTTCTTCGATACCGTCGATGCGGACGACGAGGCGGCCGTCGAACGGGCGATCGACCTCGCGGGCGTCGACCACCTGCGCGACGAGAACGTCGGCAACCTGAGCGGCGGCCAGAAACAGCTCATCTGGATCGCGATGGTCCTCGCCCAGGAGACGGACGTCCTCTTGCTCGACGAGCCGACGACCTACCTCGACCTCCACCACCAGCTTCGAGTGATGGACGTCGTCCGGACGATCAACGAGGAGCGGGGCGTCACGGTCGGCATCGTCCTCCACGACATCTCGCAGGCCGCCCGCTACGCGGACAACCTCGTCGCGCTCAAAGACGGCTCCATCTTCGACTGGGGCCCGCCGGACGAGGTCGTCACCGACGAACTGCTCGAGGAAGTGTTCGGCGTCGTCGCCACCGTCGGCTACGGCGAGGAGGGGCCGACGATCATGCCCCACCACCCCGTCGAGGACTGAGGCCCTGTCTCGCGACTGTCGTCCAACAACCGTTATCCAGCAGCCCCGCCATCCGCTCCAACGGCTGTCGAAGGGCGGCCGGCGACGCGCCGGCCGCACGGAGACGCGGAGTCGGGTAGGCGCGGACGCGGTCGCGTGCGGAACTAGCGTCTCGGGTCTCGGCGAGCGTACCGACAGCGACTCGAGCGGCGCTACCCGTTCTTCGACGGACCGATGGGCGAGCGCAGAGCGCCGCGCCCCGAGACCCGGCGGTGTCCGAGGCCCTCCGGTCCCCTGTCGATACATGCGACCGTCCGCTACTGCGGTTCGTTCCAGGTAAACGCTCGGTCCGAAGCTCCCGATTCGGATCGCTCGTCCTCAGCAGTCCCATCATCGACAGCGGTGGAGAGCGCTTCAGCCGACTGCGATGCCGGGGGCTCGACCGAGTCGGTCGCCGCGGCCGAGACCTCGAACGACGACACTGCATCGGAGAGCTCCCGCGCGCGATCGGACAGCGACGTAGCCGTGTGGGACACCTCGACGAGCGACGAGGTCTGCTCCTCCGCGGCCGCCGCGACCGTCTCCGCCTCGGCGCTGGTCTCCTCGCTGATCGCCGTCACGTCGTCGGTCATCGCGACGACCTCCTGCGTCGCAGCCGCCTGCTGTTGAGTCGCCGCCGAAATCTCTTGGACGCCGTCGCTGGTCTCCTCGCTGATCGCCGAAATCTCCTCCAGCGACGATACCGTCGTCTCGACCGCGCCGCGGTGATCCGCGATCCGATCGTCGGTCGTCCGGACGACAGCCGCGACCTGCGCGGTCCGGTGACGGACCCGTTCGAGTCGGTCTTCGACGTCTACGGCGGCCTCCTGTGTCTCCTCGGCGAGGGACTTGACCTGATCGGCGACCGCGGTGAACTCCGCGTCCCCCGAACTCGAGCGTGCGGCCTCGATACTCGCGTTGAGCGCGAGCATGTTGGTCTCCTTCGAGAGATCGCCGATGAACTCGAGGAAGTCGTCGATCGCTTCGATCTCCCGCTCGAGGCGGTCCACCTCCGCGACCGCATCGCTCGCCTCGTCCTCGATGGCGTTCATCCCGGCGATGGCGCGCCGAGCGGCGTCGCGGGCGTCCGCGCTCGTCGTGGCGGTCCGCTCTGCGAGGGTGGCGACCTGCGAGGACGTCGCGGCGATCCCCTCGGTCGTCGTCGAAAGTTCGTCGACCTCGGTGCCGATGGCCGTGAGCTGTTCGCTCTGACGGTCGGCTCCGTCGGCAATCTGCTGGACGGACGTCGTCACCTGCTCGGAGGCCGAACGGACCTCGACGACCCCGTCTGCCGTCGACTCGGCGGCCTCGTCGACCGCCTCGGCGAACGCTCGCGTCGCGGCGACCGTCGCCTCGATATCGTCCATCATCGCATTGAACTCCGCGGCGACCGTCTCCATCGCCTCGTTGTCAGCGTCCGGTTCGAGGCGTCGCGTGAGGTCGCCGCCCGCGCAAGCCCGCATCGTCTCGCCGTACGCGTCGGCCGTCTGCTCGAGGTGTCGGGAGAACTGCTCGGATTCGGTGCGGGCCCGCTCGGCCTCGGCCCGTGCCGCTTCCGTCGCTTCGAGACGCTCTCGCAGCGACCGTCGCATCCGGTCGATCGATCGGTGGAGTTCGCCGAGTTCGTCCCGGCGGTCGGATTCCACCGGTTCGTCGAGCCTTCCGTCCTCGATCGCCGCCGCTCGTTCGGAGAGGGTTCGAAGCGAGCGGGCGGTGTTCCGGCCGACCGTCGCGCCGAGGACCACGACGCTCCCGAAGACGACGGCCAGCATCGCGAGGAGCAGATTCGAGATGTCCGACTGCAGCGAGTACGCCTCCGAGGCGGGCATTCGGGTGGTCAGCCGCCAGTCCGCGTTCTCGAGTAGCGCGTAGCCGACGACGAGACTGTCGTCGGTCGTATCCGAATCGAGCGACGTCGTTCCGGCGTCGTCGGTGACGGTTGCGGGATCGAGTGCGTCGTCACGGAGAAGCAACGACCGGTCCTCGGCGAGCACGACCGTCCCGGACCGATCGGCAACGACGACGTTCTCGGCCCCGCCGGGGCCGATCATATACCGAGACAGCGACTCGAGGTCGACCAGCCCGATCACGACGTGATCGGACTCACCCGGGACCCTGCTGGTGACGAGCATCGCGGGGCGGCCGTCGGCGGTCTCGAACGTCTCGGAGAAGACGACCTGCGACTGATCGTCCATCGCGGTCGAGAGCCGTTCGTCGACGGCGGCACTGACGCGACCATCGTCGATCTCCTCGGACGATCCGGCGCTGACGTGAACGGCTCCCGTCTCGGAATCGACGTAGTACGCCCCCTCGAACGTGGGACGGTCGTTCATCCTGTGTAACGAATCCGAAATGACAACCCGGTCGTCGTTGCGAAAGGCGACCGACTTGGGCAGCGACTCCATGTACCGGCCGGTGGATCGGAACCAGATATCGAGCCGTTCCGCGTCCGTCTCCGCGTCGGCGACGAGTTGCGACTCGACGTCGTCCTGCAGTTCGGAACCGGTGTGCGCGTAGATGCTGCCGCCGAATATCGTCACGACGAGCAATACCACGGCGAGCACGATCCCGAACCGGAGCGCGTACCTGCGGCGAACGTCCGGAACCCACCTCCATGGGCGTAGATCCATATGAAGTGGGGAATTCGATCCACCCTACGTGTAAGTCGCTATGAGTGATACGTACAGCTATAGACCACTATCATCGGGTACGAACGGCACTGATCGACCCGTCTGGATCGGTCCAGTCCGAACCGCTGAAATACCGTCCCGCTCTAGTCGCTATCGTGTCGAAGCAGGTCCAGGAGGTCGAGACGATCTTTTGTCACGAGATCGGCAACGACTATCTCGTCGTCGTCGAACGTGACGGACAGCGGCTGTTCCGGGCGAAGCTTGGTCTCTCGGAAACCTCGGCCGGTCCCCGCCCCGCGAAGTTCCGACTGAAAGACGGCTCGAGCGAGGAGCCCCGCCAGCCCGACGAGTTCGTCGAACTCGCGCGCCGAGCGAAGCGGATCCGTCTCTCGGAGCAGACCTCGAGGGAGGGCCGCCGGGAACTCACCGAGATGTTCGGCGGCTACCAGCTCGAGGACAAGACCAAGACCGTCCGCACCTGTCGGTACTGCGCCTCCGCGGGCCGCTACTCGCCGATCACGACGGAGACCGCGATCAAGGACGACGACGACTGGATCTGCAAGGACTGCGCGCGCCAGCAACTCGAGCGGCAGTTGAGCTACGCCGGCAGTGGCGAGGTGACGGGGGCCGCGAAGGACCGCCTCGAGGACCTCATGATGGAGGTCCAGGACTTGGAACGGATCGTCAACCTGCTGAAGGGCCAGCTCGATCCCGACCTGACGAAGTTCGATACCATCTCGGCGACGACCGACGAGGTCGACCCCGTCCGGGTGGACTCGCTGAGCCTGCATCCCGGCGTCCAGAACCTGCTCGAGGACCGGTTCGAGACGCTGTTGCCCGTCCAGAGCCTCGCGGTCGACCACGGACTGCTCGACGGCGACGATCAGATGGTGGTCTCGGCGACGGCGACCGGGAAGACGCTCGTCGGCGAGATGACCGGGATCGACCGCGTGCTCGACGGGAAAGGGAAGATGCTCTTTCTCGTTCCGCTGGTCGCGCTCGCGAACCAGAAGTACGAGGACTTTCAGGACGAGTACGGCCACCTCGTCGACGTCTCCATCCGCGTGGGCGCGAGTCGAATTTCGGACAACGGCAACCAGTTCGACCCCAACGCCGACGTCATCGTCGGCACATACGAAGGGATCGACCACGCCCTGCGGACGGGCAAGGAGATGGGCGACATCGGAACCGTCGTCATCGACGAGGTGCACACGCTCAAAGAGGAGGAGCGGGGCCACCGGCTGGACGGCCTCATCTCGCGGCTGAAGTACTACTGCGAGCAGCGCGCGAGTCGAGCGAAGCGAGAGTCACAGAACGAGCGAACGGGGAGCGAAGCGACCCGTGAGCAGCGAGCGAAACGGGGGGACGACTACGGCGGCGCGCAGTGGATCTACCTCTCCGCGACCGTGGGCAACCCCGAGCAGTTAGCGACGGCGCTCGAGGCGAAACTCATCGAGTTCGAGGAGCGCCCGGTGCCGATCGAACGTCACGTCACCTTCGCCGACGGCCAGGAGAAGGTCCGCATCGAGAACAAACTCGTCAAACGCGCGTTCGACACCGAGTCCTCGAAGGGGTATCGCGGGCAGACGATCATCTTCACGAACTCGCGGAGACGGTGTCACGAGATCTCGCGAAAGCTGGACTACTCCGCCGCGCCGTACCACGCCGGCCTGGACTACAAGCGCCGAAAGTCGGTCGAGCGCCAGTTCGGCGAGCAGGAGTTATCCGCGGTCGTCACGACGGCTGCGCTTGCGGCGGGGGTCGACTTCCCGGCCTCGCAGGTCATCTTCGACTCGCTGGCGATGGGAATCGAGTGGCTCTCGGTTCAGGAGTTCCACCAGATGCTCGGCCGTGCGGGTCGGCCGGACTACCACGACAAGGGGACGGTGTACGTCCTCGTCGAACCCGACTGTGCGTACCACAACTCGATGGAGATGTCTGAAGACGAGGTCGCCTTCAAACTGCTGAAGGGGGACATGGAGTCGGTGATGACCCACTACGACGAGGGCGCGGCCATCGAGGAGACGCTCGCGAACATCACGGTCGGCGGGAAGGCCGCGAAGGCGCTCAACGACCGGATGCTCGGCGACGTGCCGACGAAACACGCCATCGGCAAGCTGTTGCAGTACGACTTCATCGACGGCTTCGAACCCACGCCGCTGGGCCGGGTCATTACGCGACACTTCCTGGATCCCAACGAGGCGTTCATGCTGCTCGACGGCATCCGAAAGGACGCCCACCCTTACGAACTCGTCGCCGATATCGAGCTTCGCGACGACGACCTGTAGGGCGGCCTCGAGTACGGCGTCACTACTCGCTCAGTTTCGTCCGACCGCGGCGGAGAATCACCGACACGCGACTCCGGCCGGAACCCTTTTGAGGAACGTATCAGTGGCCGGAACGATAA
Organism: Natronorubrum halobium; assembly: GCF_051351675.1. Taxonomy (NCBI): domain Archaea; kingdom Methanobacteriati; phylum Methanobacteriota; class Halobacteria; order Halobacteriales; family Natrialbaceae; genus Natronorubrum; species Natronorubrum halobium. The sequence goes on along the minus strand of NZ_CP195595.1, from coordinate 974,900 downwards.
AGAATGGAAGCGCCCATGCAGCTATCAGTACGGGGATTTCCCCGGAGAGATCAATGGAGCCCGAAACCCCAGCCGAGATCGAACCGCCGGCGAACGTCTTGCTCGTTCACGCGACCCACGGCGAGTCCGACGCCTGCGCCGACCTCTGTCACGAGCACGACCCCACGGCCGAACTCAGAGTGACGTTCGGAGACGACCGGCCGAACGAGCCGAATCCTGACGACATCGAGGGCACGCTCGGACTGCTGCGGATCGGGGATCTACTGCACGGCGACGACGGCGAATCGGACCCCGACTTCACCGGCACCGTCGTCACCGATTCCGTCTGCGACCCGACCGACCTCTCCGAAATCGGCGTGGCGATCAGTCGATTCTGTAAACACTGGGACGAGTCGGACGAGCGGATTACGGTCTGTTTCGACTCGCTCGACGCGGTTCTGCGCTACCCGTCCCCGAAGCGCGTCTTCCAGTTCGTCCACGTGCTCACGAACCGACTCGCGAGCGTCGACGCCTACGCGCACTTCCACTTCGACCCGACGCGCCACGAGGATCGGGTCGTCTCCACGTTCGGAACAATCTTCGATTCGGTCGTCGCCGACGAGGACGCCGAAGACGCGCTGCCGGAGGCGACCGACGAGGAGGTCGCAGACCTGCTCGCGGCGTGGAACGACGGTGGGACGGGTGAGATCGAACTCGAGCCGACTCCGACGGCCGAGGCGACCGACGAGGATATCGCGCGGATTCTGGAGAAGTGAAGGCGAGGGATCCGGAGACGGTGCGCTGGGTGCGCGATACCCGTTCTAGGGAACGAATGCGATGCCGAACAGTGCGAGCACGATAACGGCGACCGCACCGAGGACGCCGCCGAGGGCGACGATCAGGAGGACGATCGGCGTCACCGCGATCGGGAGAGCGAACACTGCGTTGGCGAGGAACAAGACGAGCAGTCCGACGACCGCGTTGACGATGAAGGGACTGATCGCACGAACGATAGTTGCCGCGACGAGTACACCCACGAGAACGAGGATGAGGAGGAGGATTTCGAAACCAGTCATCTGTCCGGCGGTATCACCTCGACCGGTAAAACCGTTCGGTGCGTAACGAAACCCTTTATGCAGTGCACCAGTTAGGTGGAGGTACGGGATCGTGGGTTAGCTTGGTATACTTCGGGCCTTGGGTGCCCGTGACCCCGGTTCAAATCCGGGCGATCCCACTCACTTCTGTGGCAGGCAAATTCGCGAGCAGCAGGTGTTAAAAGCGCCCAGGTTCGAAGTAGACGAGACGCGCGCAACGAGCGCGGTCGCAACGCGACCGCGATTGTGGACGGCGAACCCCTGGCGAGCACGTTTCGGCGGGATTCAAATCCGGACAATCCCGTCGGCCCCCTGTCTCCGCCGGCAAAACGTTGCCGGCAATCACGCGTCGTTCAGTACCGGCACGGACGTCTCCTCCTCGAGTTACTCCGTAGAGAACCGCCAGTAAGCCTCGAGTACACCAATCACTCGGATGGAAGGACGAAATCCCGCCCACCACAACTGCAGCCGTCGGGCCGCCCGATACTTCGAATCGATCCGTCCGGAGCGATACTGGCTGCGAAGACGGCACCGCAATCGGCGCATTCGGCCACCGTTCGCCGCGGTTCGTCACGTCTCATACCCGTATCGCGGTCTACCGACCTCGTCCCTATCTACCCTTCTTTGGTTTGGATCAGTTCCGGATCGTGTTACGGTTTCGTCTCGAATTCATTCACCTTGTATTGAGTCTCTATATTTAAGGACTGTTCAAACAGGTTCGGGGACGAATTGCCGGCTGCAGCTCACGATGCTAACATCGCTGGGCTCGAAACCGTAGCCGGTAGAAGCAGCGCTGTCAGCGGGGCGAAACGGTGTCGATTGTCCACTGCGGATTTGCACTCTGAAACGCCGAAATTTCGAACTCAGGTTGGTGTGCCATGAAGTGGTGTCCGAGCACCCGCGAAACGAAGTACCCGTCGCCTACCGCTTCGATTCCGACTCATCACCTACCACGACGGTCCCTGCAAGCCGAACGACTTCATAACCGCACCTATTCACCCTAAACTCATGCCGAAGCCTCGAGGCGGCCCGAAAGCCCACTTCAAGCGCTGGCTCATCAACGGGATCGCGATCGCGATTCCACTGGTGATCACGCTACTGGTGCTGATCGTCGTCATCGATTTCATCCTCGGTGTGCTCTCGCCGATCGTGCAGGGGATCATCTACGTCCTCCCGAACGACCCGCCAACGACGGTCGTCCAGTTGGTGACCCTCCTCTCGCTGATCACCTTCTTCCTCGTGGTCGGCGTCGTCGCAGAATACACCCCCGGTCGGTACATCTCGAGGCGCGTCCACGCGACGATGGAGACCATTCCGGGAATCAGCACGGTCTACGAGAGCGTTCGCCGGGCCAGTAGTATGCTCCTCGACGACGACACGGAGCAGTTCAAAGACGTGAAACTCGTCGAGTTTCCCCACCAGGACGCCTACATGCTAGCCTTTCTCACCGCGGATACCCCGCGAGTGGTCGAAGAGTACGTCGACAACGGCGGGATGGTGACGGTCATGGTTCCGCTGGGACCGAATCCGACGACCAACGGGTTCATCATGCACATGCCGGCCGAGCGCGTCTACGACGTCGACATTACCGTCGAGGAGGCCGTCCGCTCGATCGCGACGCTGGGAGTCGCCTCCAGCGAACTCGGCGAAGAGAAGCTCGAGTGACAATGTCGATCCGCTGTCGTTCATCGCCAATGACCAAAACAGATTGGCCGTACGTACATAACCCACGAGTCGAAAGGGTAGGTGTGGCCCCAGCGGCCCACAGGAATACAGGAAAGCGGCGTGTGTGCCACCAGCAGACTCGCTGGCGGCGATAGTCGGACGAGCGGTGTGTCGTGACCTGAAATCGGTCCGTTTGGTTTTGTCGATCGCACTGCACTCGACTCGAGCGCACGCTGTGAGTCGATCGAGGGGCCGGTACGAGTAGAGACGCACGAGCGGCGAATGCTTACGGGTCGAGGACCCTGCTCGTGAGTCGAGCGCTGGCGACTCGACGCCACGTTCAGTTTCGGTCCGCTTTGCCACCATTTATACCCGATGGCGCTCCTAAGAGTGTCCAATGGCGCAAGCGGGAAATACGGAACTCGTCGACGCATTCGAGCAGTTCTTCCGCAACTACTACGACAACGAGATCAAGCAGCTTGCGCAGCGATACCCCAACGAGCAGCGCTCGCTTCACATCGACTGGCAGGACCTCTACCGGTACGATCCGGATCTCGCGGACGACTACCTGAACCAGCCCGAACAGCTCCAGCGCTACGCCGAAGAGGCGCTGCGACTGTACGACCTGCCGATCGACGTCAGTCTCGGGCAGGCCCACGTCAGGATTCGAGGACTTCCCGAGACGGAGGCCCCCGAGATCCGGGAGATCCGCGCCCGGGATATGAACTCCCTCGTGCAGGTTCACGGCATCGTCCGGAAAGCCACCGACGTCCGCCCGAAGATCGAGGAAGCCGCCTTCGAGTGCCAGCTCTGTGGCACCCTGACGCGGATTCCCCAATCCAGCGGCGACTTTCAGGAACCACACGAGTGTCAAGGCTGTGAGCGACAGGGGCCGTTCAAGGTGAACTTCGATCAGTCCGAATTCGTCGACTCCCAGAAGCTCCGGATGCAGGAGAGCCCCGAAGGCCTGCGCGGCGGTGAGACCCCGCAGTCGCTCGACGTCCACATCGAAGACGACATCACCGGCGAGGTCACCCCCGGCGACCACGTCTCCGCGACCGGCGTGTTGCGACTCGAGCAACAGGGCGACCAGCAGGAGAAATCTCCCGTCTTCGACTTCTACATGGAGGGGATGTCCGTCGACATCGACGAAGAGCAGTTCGAGGACATGGACATCACCGACGAGGACAAGAAGGCGATCTACGAGATCTCCAATCAGGACGACGTCTACGAGCAGATGGTCGCCTCCATCGCCCCCTCGATCTACGGCTACGAACAGGAGAAGCTCGCGATGATTCTGCAGCTGTTCTCGGGCGTGACAAAGCAGTTGCCCGACGGCTCGAGGATCCGTGGCGACCTGCATATGCTGCTAATAGGGGACCCTGGTACAGGAAAGAGCCAGATGATTGGGTATATCAAAAATATTGCACCACGGGCAGTATATACTTCTGGTAAGGGTTCGTCCTCGGCAGGGCTCACGGCCGCAGCTGTGAGGGACGATTTCGGTGATGGGCAGCAGTGGACGCTCGAGGCCGGGGCATTAGTTCTCGCCGATCGAGGCATTGCAGCAGTGGACGAACTTGACAAGATGAGGTGTGTCACAGGAGACACACTAGTCCATACATATAACGGAATCAAACCAGTTCGTGAACTCGCACACGAAGCGATAGCTGACGGTTCGATCGAAGAATACGAGAACGGCCGGACGATCCGAGACGTTGACATGGACGTGTGGACCATGACTGAGAACGGAAACGTGGTCAAACGTGACGTTCTCGCGATCCACGAGTACGACGCACCGGAAGAACTCCGGAAAGTCGAACTGGAGAGTGGAGAACAGCTAACGACTACCGCAGACCATCCATTCTTCGTCTTGGAAGACGGAGAGCGTAAAGAACGTCAAGCCCAGTATCTTCACGAAGACGACTGGGTATATGTCCCTAAGAAGATTCCAGCGGAGATTGCAGACGGCGGAGTCAGCGTACTACCAGCCTCCAATACGGAATCAGAGGTCGATCACATAACCGCCGCTCACGGGGCGGTTTTGGGCTATATCGCTGGTGACGGGAACATCTTCTACGATCGAAAGGGCGGTAGCTACGGGTTCCGGTTTACGAACAAAGAAGAAGAACTTCTGAGCGACTTCGAAGAGGTCTGCGAGGTGGCGTTCAATACGCAACCCGTCCGACACCCCAGCGAGCAACGGAGTGACGGTGTCGAAACGGTCCGTGTCCACGGGAAACAGTACGTCGACGACCTTCTCGAATCGGGCGCGAACCTCGAGACGTACGACGGAAAACGACTCCCCGGAACGATAACGAATGCATCCCGAGAGACGAAAGCGGCGTTTGTTCGTGCTCTCGCAGATTCCGAAGGAACGGTCGATGAACGAGCCGTCAAAATCCATTCCTCGAGCTATGAACTGCTCCTCGGAACGAAGATGCTCCTGCTCGAGTTTGGTATCTCGAGCCAGATCCAGACCCGGAATCACGATAAGAAGCGGGATTTATTCATTCTCGCCATTACGTCTGACCAATCACTCAACGCGTTCGAGCGACACATCGGATTTACTCTCGACCGAAAGCAGCATGCTCTGGAACGGGCTTGCGAACGGACGACGGGTACCCGAACTATTTTAGACGTATTGCCCGAGTGCGGTGAGTTGTTTGAACAGGCCCGCGGTGCACTCCGATTGCATCAATCCGAGTGCGGTCTCGAGAGCGATGCGACCTACTGCAACTTCGAAAACGGGGATGCGAACGCATCGCTCCGGCTCTCGAAAACGATACTCAAAACGTTCGAGGAGCGAAAAGCGGCGGCCAGCGACCATCGCAAAGAACTTGCTTCCGAGACATCTTGGGAACGGCTTGCAGAACTTCGAGAGCAGTACCACGTCTCACAGCGAGAATTGGCTGCCGAAATGTCACTTTCTCAGCAGCAGTTATCTGCTCGCTGGGGAACCGACACCGATCTCAGAGAGCAAGTTCGGAATCGACTTTGTGAGCGACTTACAACACCTGCTTCGGTCGATCTCGAGCCGCTCCGAACGCTGGTTGAGAACGATGTGAAATGGCGTCGCGTAAAGACAGTAGACTCGGTAGACTCCCGGGAACACACCGACACCAGAGTTCGGGTTCTTGAACAACAACTTGCTGACGAACTCAGTGCATCTACCGTCGATTCGATTCGAGAGCGAGCACGGTCCTTGCTCGAGACGGACGAACCGGCTGAAACGTGGGATGAACTCCGTGGCCGACTCGAAGCGTACGGAATTTCGTTCCAGCAAGTTGCCAAGGAGATGGAGGTCGCAGGCTCGACGGTCTCACGGTGGTTCTCGGGAGCCGTTGAAGTCAACAACTTCGAAACTGTCCGATCCGTCTGCACAACATTACTCGACGAGAAACGACAGAGTATCTCGGAACTTCTCGAGGAAATCGAACGTCGGGATCTGCCTCGCGTGTACGATCTCACCGTCGAAGGCACGCACAATTTCATCGCGAACGGTATGGTCGTCCACAACTCCGAGGACCGCAGTGCCATGCACGAGGCCCTCGAGCAGCAGAAGATCTCGGTCTCCAAGGCGGGGATCAACGCCACCCTCAAGTCCCGCTGCTCGCTCCTCGGCGCGGCGAACCCCAAGTACGGCCGGTTCGACCACTACGAACCGATCAGCGAGCAGATCGACCTCGAGCCGGCGCTCATCTCCCGATTCGACCTGATCTTCACCGTCACCGACGAGCCCGACGAGGAGAAGGACCGAAACCTCGCCGAACACATCATCAACACCAACTACGCCGGCGAGTTGACTACCCAACAGAAACAGATGAACTCGATGGACGTCTCGAGCGACGAGATCGAGGAGATGACCGAGAAGGTCGATCCCGAGATCGACGCCGATCTCCTGCGAAAGTACATCGCTTACGCGAAACAGAACTGCCACCCGCGAATGACGGAGGTGGCCCGCAACGCGATCCGAGATTTCTACGTCGACCTGCGGTCGAAGGGGACCGACGACGACGCGCCGATTCCGGTCACGGCGCGAAAGCTCGAGGCGCTGGTCCGTCTCTCGGAGGCCAGCGCTCGCGTGCGGCTCTCGGATACGGTCGAGGAGTCCGACGCGAACCGGGTCATCGAGATCGTCCGCTCCTGTCTGCAGGATATCGGGGTCGACCCCGAGACCGGCGAGTTCGACGCGGATATCGTCGAGGCCGGCACGTCGAAGTCCCAGCGCGATCGGATCAAGAACCTCAAACAACTCATCAGCGACATCGAGGAGGAGTACGACGACGGTGCGCCGGTCGACATCGTCATGGAGCGGGCCGAAGAGATCGGGATGGACCAGTCCAAGGCGGAACACGAGATCGAAAAACTCAAACAGAAAGGCGAGGTCTACGAGCCGAGTATGGACAATCTCCGAACGACGTGATCCGTCCGACGCCGAACGGAGCTAGCAGTCGACGATAGACCCGCGGACGACCGAGCGTCAGTTCTGCAGACGCGGTTTCCGGCGACGAGTCACAGCTCTCGAAGCGTCTTCACGGTCGATCGAATCGTTGCGGTCGCGACGTCAGCGACGTCGGCCGCAGTGGCCTGGGTGACCGTCGGCCATTCCTCGCGTTCACCAGACGCCGCGTAGAGACAGGCCGCCGCGACACCGCTGGGGTTGCGCCCGCAGATCACCCCTTCCTGTACCAGGGTCGTGACGTGTTCTCGAGCGCGGCGCTCGACCGCCGTCCCGAGGTCGAGTTTCGAGGCGTATCGCGGCAGATACTGCGTCGGATCGATCGGTCCGGTCGGCAGCCCGAGTTCACGATTGAGGGCGTCGTACGCGGCGGTGAGCTCGTCGCTACCGGCCCGGGCGACGGCAGTGATCTCGTCGACCGTTCGCGGATTTGACCGCGTTCGACAGGTCGCATACACTACAGCCGCGGCGAACCCCTCGAGCGAACGGCCCTGAAAGAGCCCCTCGGACTGGGCCGACTTGAACAGGGCACAGGCCTGTTCCCTGGACGACTCGGGAAGCGATAGCGAGGCGTTGAGCCGTCGAATTTCGGTGAATCCGTACACCTGATTGCGTTTCGCTTTCGTGGAGATTCGTGCGCGGTTGTGTTCGCGACGAAGGCGACCGATCTGGCGGCGTTTCCGGCCGGTGAGTCGAGACCGGTAGTCGGCGCTCGAGCCGGAGCCGTAGCCGATTTCAGTCGAGAGTCCGCGGTCGTGTCTCGAGCGAGTAAGCGGTGCGCCGGTCCGTCGGCGATCGGTTTCGTCATCGTCGAACGATCGCCATTCCGGGCCGCGGTCGATCGCATCCTCCGCAGAAACGAGCCCGCAGTCCTCACAGATCGTCTCAGTTCCTCTCGTTCGTAATCTGCCGTCACATTCGGGACAGACGGCAGCTGAATCGGTTCCCACCATTGGTTATTACCTTTCCGTACATGGTATGAAGCTCGTGATGGTACTTAAAATATAGGATATCTAAAGTGAATTAACGGGAAGCAGGTGTCCAATCGACCGGAGAAAATGACGAAACGTGGCGACGGGCAGTCCCGGCACCAGTCGAAGTGGTCAACAGAGCGGGGGGCTCGGTCGGTCGTCGGAGTGAATTCGGACAGTCCGTTCGATAGCAGGGTCGTCGAGACTCAGTGCCACACACTGAGCAGTCGTTTCAGGGCCGAATCGGAACGCGTCGACGACGTCGACGACTCAGTGGCCGACGGCTCACGGTTCGCGAGGAGTTGCTCGTATCGGTCGATGACGGTTTGCCGGCGGTGTTCACTCATTTCGAGGGCGCGTTCGAGGGCGGCGACCTGCACCTGCAGCTGTGTTCGCTCGATTCGAGCGTGAAGCGGTGGCTCGGCGAGGCTCGAGTGTCCAGTTCGTCCCACGTTCGGGGGGCGGGCGGACGCGGAATCGGCCGCCCGATCCGACCGTGATCGTCGTTGCGTCGCCACGAATTCGTCGACGGCGGAAGTTTCGGCGGCGGAAGTTTCGGCGGGAGGTCGTTGCTCGACGGACATGACTCCGGATTCGTCTCCGGTCCGGAAAAAGCTCAGTCAGTCGGCCGTCAGACGCGTCTGACGCGGGTCGTGCATCCGAATGACACAGCGATTCTCACTCTAGGAGATGCTCGAGCACGCCGTTGGATCTACCGTTCCGACGAGCCCTCGCTCGCGAGGCTCGCGAGGACGCCCTCGAGATCGTTCGGCACCGGTTCGGGATCGACCCCCGCGGCCGCTGCAGCGTCCGGATCCTTGAGCAGGTGCCCGGTCGTCAGACAGGCGACGCGTTCGTCGTCGTCGACGATCCCCTCGGATCGGAGTTTTCGCAGGCCAGCGACGGAGGCGGCGGAGGCGGGTTCGACGCCGATCCCCTCGCCAGCGATGTCCCGTTGGGCCTCGGTGATCTCCTCGTCGGAGACGGCGACTGCGGTCCCGCCGGTCTCGCGGATTCCGGGCAGCGCTTTGGGTGCGTTGACCGGGTTCCCGATCCGGATCGCCGTCGCGCGCGTCTCGACCTCCTCCCAGCGCGTCACTTCGTCCGCGCCGTTCTCGATCGCCTCGACCATCGGCGCCGCGCCCTCGGCCTGGACGCCCGTGAGTTTGGGCACGTCGCTCTCGTCGAGTTCGCCCGCCTGGACGAGTTCGCGGAACGCCTTGTACAGCGCCGAGGTGTTCCCGGCGTTGCCGACCGGCAGGACGATCCGGTCCGGCACGGCGTCGTAGTCCGCGAGGAAGCCCTCGAGGATCTCGAGGCCGATCGTCTTCTGGCCCTCGAGTCGGAACGGGTTCAGCGAGTTCAAGAGGTAGGCCTCGCCCCGGCCGGCCAGTTCCTGAACGATGTCGAGACAGGCGTCGAAGTTGCCGTCGACCTCGAGGATGCGAGCGCCGTGGAGGCTGGCTTGTGCGATTTTGCCCGCCGCGACCTTCCCTGCGGGGAGGAGCACGAGCGTCTCCATCCCGCCGCGGGAGCCGTAGGCGGCCAGCGCGGCGCTCGTGTTACCGGTCGAGGCACACGCCAGTCGACCAACGCCGAGTTCTTCGGCGACACGGACGCCGACGGTCATCCCGCGATCCTTGAACGAGCCCGTCGGGTTCATCCCCTCGTGTTTGATCCGGAGCGCCTCGACGCCGATATCGTCCTCGAGCCGCGGCACCTCGTACAGCGGCGTCGCCCCCTCCTGAATCGAGACGCCGGCCTCGAACGGTAGGGCGTCGGCGTAGCGCCAGACGCCCCGGCCCTCGAAGTCGTCGAACGTCGGAAGATCGTCGTAGCGGACCTCGAGCAGGCCCTCACAAGCGTCGCAGGTGTAGCGGATATCGTCGAAGGGGGCGAAGGTTCCGCCGCACTCGATACACTCGAGCCAGACGCCGTCGTCGGCGTCGTCGGGCGCTGCCGGCTGGTCAGCGGAGAGGCTGAGACTCATTATCGGCCGAGAGGGTGGCGAGGGAGAAAAAGGACGTGGGTTCGGCGGTGTTCTCGCGAGCCCCGCGATCGAGGGCTGGTCGGACCTACCGGTCCGACGATGTGCTCGAGCGACGAACGCGTCGGTAGCACGGCCAAAAACGAGCGGCTCGGTCGCGTAGTCCCTCGTCTGTTCACCGTCCCCCGAACTCGCTTACGTCAGATGCAGTGCCAACAAGGCCGCCGGCCCGAGCAGCATGATGAGCGTGGCGAGCAGTACTCTGAACGACATGCTTCGAGCGGCGATACCTGAAACGTACATATAATGTCGGTTAATCGTTCATATATGATGATGTGACTTTCATCTTTAAAATAACATATTGACTCGAGTAATTACTTCGTTGTCGCTCGGAAGGGGACCCATACCGGTGCTACGAGCTCGAACACGATATCGTGATAGTCACCGAAGCGACCGGGGAGTGTCAAAATTGGATGAGCGATCCGATCGCTCACTCCGTTCGTGATCGAAGACTTACTCGAGCAGCCAACTCAACAGCGCCTTCTGGGCGTGCAGCCGATTCTCGGCCTGATCGAAGACGATCGACCGGTCGCTCTCGATGACGTCGTCCGTGATCTCCTCGCCGCGGTGGGCGGGCAGACAGTGCATGACCGACGCGTCGGGGGCGTGCTCGAGCAACTCCGAGCGGACCTGGAAGCCGTCGAAGGCCTCCATGCGGACGTCGCGTTCGTCCTGCTGGCCCATACTGATCCAGACGTCGGTGTAGATGACGTCGGCGTCCGAGACGGCGGCGACCGGGTCGGTCGTGACCGTCGGATCGCCGCCGAGATCGCGAGCGCCCTGCAGCACGTCGTCGTCGATCCCGTACCCCTCGGGAGTCGCGACCGTAACGTCGATGCCCGCAATCGCACAGCCGAGCACGAACGACTGGGCGACGTTGTTCCCGTCGCCGATCCAGGCCGCGGAGACGCCCTCGAATCCGCCTTCCTGCTCGCGGATCGTCAGCAGATCGGCGAGCGTCTGGCAGGGGTGGGCGTCGTCGGTGAGCCCGTTGACGACCGGGACCGAAGCGTACTCCGCGAACACTTCGATGTTCTCGTGTTTGAAGACGCGAGCCATCACGGCGTCGACGTACCGCGAGAGCGTGCGCGAGGTGTCTTTCAGCGGCTCGCCGCGGCCCAGCTGGATGTCGTCCTCGCCGAGGAAGACGGCGTGGCCGCCGAGCTGGGTCATCCCGGTCTCGAAGGAGACGCGGGTGCGCGTGCTCGGCTTCTGGAAGATCATCCCCAGCGTTTGACCGTCGAGGTCCGGATGATCCTCGCCCCGTTGCTGGGCCGTCTTGTACTCCTCGGCACGATCGAGGACCGCCTCGAGTTCGGTCTGTGAGAGGTCGTCGATCTCGAGGAAGTGACGGACGTCAGTACCGTCCGTCATCAGTCGTCGCCTCCTCGGAGCGTCGTCGCGACGCGTGCTAAGATCTCGACGGACCGGTCGAACTCGGCGAGCGAGAGGCGCTCGTCCGGCGCGTGATCGAGGTCGGAGTTGCCGGGGCCGTAGGTGACCATCGGACAGTCCCAGACGCCGGCGTAGAGGTTCATGTCGCTGGTTCCGGTCTTGCGCAGGAGCCGCGGATCGCTGCCTTCCTTGCGGATCGCCGCGCGGAACGCGCGGGCGATCTCGGTCCGGGGACTCTCCATCACCGGCGGAATCGGCTCGGCCCAGGAGACGGTACCGATCTCGAGACCCGCTTCGGCGGTCTCGCGGACCGATTCGGCGTCCAGCGACGGCGGGATCCGCAGTTGCACGTCGAGCGTGGCCTCGACCGAGAGGCCGTCGTCGCTGATCCCGCCGTTCATGTCGACGGGTTTGGCGGTGACGCGCTCGAAGACGGCCGTGTACTCGTCGTCCTCGAAGGCGTCTTCGACGCCCGTCCACCAGTTGGTCGCGTGCTGGATCGCGTTCGGTTCGGGACGCGAGGTGTGACCGGACTCGCTGGTCGCGACGTAGGTGCCGGCGAGGAAGCCGCGGTAGCCGAGCGTGATGCCCGTCGCACCGCTGGGCTCGCCGTTGACGACGGCGCGGGGTTCGTCGCGGTCCTCGACGAGGTGGCGCGCACCGCGCGAGTTCGTCTCCTCGCCGACGACGCCGACGAAGGAGACGCCCGTGCGGACGGCGGCGGCGGCCATCGCGGCCAGCGGGCCGGTGGCGTCGACGCTGCCGCGTCCCCAGAGGACGTCCTCGCCGGTCTCGTCGGCGACCTCCCGTTCCACGTCGGTCTCGTCCGCTGGCTTCACTTCGACCGGAATCTCGCCGGGCACGGTGTCGACGTGAGAGGTGAGGAGGACGGCGTCGTCCGCGGGTGCGCGAACGTTGCCGACCTCGTCGATCCGCGCCTCGCGGCCGTGGGCGTCGAAGAAGGCGACGAGCCGTTCGGCGGCCTCGGTCTCTTCGCCGGAGGGCGACGGAATCGAGACGAGGTCGATCAGCAGTTCGCGAGCGTCCTCGAGCGAGATGTCGGCCGTATCTTCCATGGTTGCACTCATGATTCAGCACTCGCTTCGGGAGCGACGATCTCGGCCAGCGCGTCCACGAGTTGATCGGCCTCCGCCTCGTCGATCACGAGCGGCGGTAGCAGGCGCAGTACGGTCCGACCCGCGGGGAGCGCCAGGATCTGGTGGTCCATCGCCAGGTCGCGGGCGACGCGGTTCGCGCCGCGTTTCAACTCGACGCCGACGAGCAGCCCGTCGCCGCGGACCTCGCGCACCTCGTCGCCCAGGGCCGCCTCGAGTTCGTCGACGAGGTAGCCGCCGATCTCGGCGGCGTGGGCGGGCCACTCCTCCTCGACCAGCGTCGAGACGGTCGCGTGGACCGCCGCGGAGACGACGGGGCCGCCGCTGAACGTGGCGTTGTGCGAGGCCGCGCCGTCGGCGATCCAGTCGCGAACCGCGACGGCACCGACGGGCAGGCCGTTGCCCAGGCCCTTCGCCGTCGTGAGCACGTCGGGCGTGACGCCCGCGTTCTGGCAGGCCCACATCGAGCCCGTCCGCCCCATCCCGGTCTGGACCTCGTCGAAGACCAGCGCCGCGCCGGCCTCGTCGGTCAGTTCGCGAGCGGTCTCGAGGTAGCCCGCGGGCGGGACGTTGATCCCGCCCTCGCCCTGGATCGGCTCGAGGATCACGGCCGCGGTCTCGTCGTCCACGGCGGCCGCGAGCTCCTCGCTATCGCCGTACGGGACGAACGCCACGTCGCCGGCGAGGGGCTCGAACGGCTTCTTATACTTGTCCTTCCAGGTCGCCGCGAGCGACCCCATCGTCCGCCCGTGGAACGAGCGGGTCGCCGCGATGATCTTCGACTCGCCGGTCGCCGATCGAGCGAACTTCAGCGCGGCCTCGTTGGCCTCGGTCCCGGAGTTACAGAACCAGGCGGACTCGAGTCCGTCGGGCGCGGCCGCGACGAGCGCGGCGTAGGCGTCTTCGCGCGACTGCACGGGATACGAGGAGTCGACGAACGTCAACTGGCCGACCTGCTCCTGGACCGCCTCGACGACCGCGGGATGACTGTGGCCGAGCGGCGTGCACGCGAAACTCGCGCCGGCGTCGAGGTACTCCGTGCCGTCCGCGGTGTAGAGGTACGGCCCCTCGCCGCGCTCGAGGCCGATCGGTTTGCTGCCGGAGACGAAATCGTGATCGCTCATTCTGCGGCCTCCTGTGCGGTTTCTTCGTCTGTTTCGTCGTCGGCGAGCACGCCGGACTCGAGCGTCGTGCCCTCGCCCGAGAGCGCGCTCGTGATCGGGTCGTCCGCGTTGGCGGTCGCGACGATAACAGACGACGCGCCGCCCTCGAGTGCCTCCTCGGCGGCCATGACCTTCTTGGTCATGAAGCCTTCAGCAGCGGATTTGACCGCGGAGAACTCGTCGGGCGTCGACGCCGAATCGATCTTCGTCGACTCGTCGTCGGGATCCTCGTAGATCCCCGAGACGTCGGTGAGGACGACGAGGTCGGCCTCGAGCGCCCCGGCAATCGCAGCAGCCGCGCGGTCGGCGTCGGCGTTGACCGCGGTGTACCCGCCCGACTTCTCTTTCCCGAGCATCGGAACGGAGACGACTGGCGTGTAGCCACCCGAGAGCATCGTCTCGAGCAGGTCCGCGTTAACGGACTCGATCTTGCCCGAGTGGTCGCCGCGCTTGATCTTCTTCTTGCCGTCTTCCTTGACGCGGACGGCGGACTTGCGCTTGCCCTCGAGCAGCTTTCCGTCGGTGCCCGAGAGGCCGACCGCGTTCACCTCGAGATTCTGCAGGTTCTCGACGAGGTCCGTGTTGAGCTTGCCGGGCATCACCATCTTGAAGACGTCCATCGTGTCCTCGTCGGTGAATCGCCCGACGACGCCACCGGGGGTCTCGACGTAGGTCGGTTCCTCGCCGAGTTCTTCTAAGGTCTCGTCGACGGCGGTCGAACCGCCGTGCGTGAGGACCACGTCCTCACCGTCTTCGACGAGGCTCGCGACGTCCGCGAGCGCGCCTTCGGGATCGACGGCGCGCGCGCCGCCGATCTTGACCACAGTAGTCATCTCAGGGCGCCCCCACGGGGTGCAGCCCCGTAAACTCGAGTCCGGCCGTCTCCTCGAGGCCCAGCGCGATGTTGGCGGCGTGGACCGCCTGTCCCGCGGAGCCTTTCATCATGTTGTCGATGGCCGAGAAGACGACGATGCGCTTGTTCGAGGGGTCGAGTTCGAAACCGACCTCGGCGAGGTTGGTTCCGGCGACCGCCTTCGGTTCGGGGTAGCGGTAGACGCCGGAGCCGCCGGCGGCCATGCGGACGAACGGCTCGTCCTCGTAGCAGCCGCGATACGCTTTCCAGAGGTCGCCCTTCGAGACGGGTCCCGAGGGGAAGACGTGGCTGGTCGCGCTCGCACCGCGGATCATGTCGACGGCGTGGCACGTGAACGCGACCGAGGTATCGAGGAACTGCTCGATCTCGGCCTCGTGGCGGTGACCCGTCGGCGCGTACGGCCGCACGACGCCCGAGCGCTCGGGGTGGCTCGAGGCCTCGCCGCCGCCGGCCCCACCTTCCGAGGAGCCGACTTTGACGTCGACGACGATCTGCTCGCCGCCCTCCAAGATACCGTGCTCGAACAGCGGGTACAGTCCCAGAATCGTCGCGGTGGCGTTACAGCCGCCGCCGGCGATCAGGCCCGCGCCTTTGAGGTTCTCGCGGTTGATCTCGGGAAGCGCGTACTCGGCTTTCTCGAGATATTCGGGCGCGCTGTGGCCGTCGTACCACTCCTCGTACTGCGCTTCGGTGTTCAGGCGGAAGTCCGCCGAGAGGTCGACGACGGTATCCGCGATTTCGAAGAACTCGTCGATCTGGCCCATCGAGACGCCGTGTGGCGTCGCGGCGAACAGGACGTCGACGGACTCGAGGTCCTCGGGTTCGGTAAAACGCAGGTCCCTCCCCCGCAGCGGCGGGTGAACGGAGCCGACGCTCTTACCGGCCTTCGAGCGGCTGGTGACGTCCGTGATCGCGAAGTTCGGGTGACCGGCGAGCAGTCGCAGCAACTCGCCGCCCGTGAATCCGCTCCCGCCGATGACGCTCGCGGTGATCGTCTCGGCGTTCGCGTCGGCGCCGGTCTCGGTGCCGACTGCCATCAGACGGTCACCTCGAGTTCGTCTTCGGCCGCGCTGGCCGCTTTCGTCTCGAGCCAGTCGACGACGGTGCCGGCGATGTCGGTGTCGACGGCGCCGTCGAGCGCCTTGAACTCGACGGTGTGGTTGACCTCGTGGACGGTATAACCGTCGTCGGTCTCCATGAGGTCGATACCGAGCAGGCCGCCGCCGACGGCGTCGCTGGCCTTTCGGACGAGTTCCGTGGCTTCCTCGTCGGGTTCGAAGACCTCCGTCTCGGCACCTTTGGCGGCGTTCGTAATCCAGTGGTCCGACGAGCGGACCATTCCGGCGATCGGTTCGCCGTCGGTCGCGAGCACGCGGATGTCGCGGCCGGGTTTGTCGACGAACTCCTGGACGTAGAACACCTTGTGTTCGTAGTGTCCGAGGGTGGCCTTGTGCTCAAGGATGGCCTCGGCGGCGTCGGGCGAGTCGATCTTGGCCATCAGGCGGCCCCACGAACCCACGACGGGTTTGAGGACGCAGGGGTAGCCGAAGTCCTCGATTGCCTCCATCGCGGTCTCCTTGGTGAACGCGACTTTCGTCGCGGGCGTCGGGACGCCGGCCTGCTCGAGCGCGAGGCTGTTCTTCACCTTGTCCGCGCAGATGTCGGCGGTCTCGTGGCTGTTGACTACGGGGATGCCGTAGGCCTCGAAGAACTGCGTGGCGTACAGGCTCCGACTCGTGGCGAGACAGCGGTCGACGACGATGTCGAGGTCAGCGAACTCGTCGGGGACCTCGCTGATGTCGAACGTCTGTTTGCGGACGTCGATCTTCGCGATTTCGTGATCGCGCTCGCGAAGCTCGTTCAGGAGGAGCTTCTCGTCCTTGCGGATCCGGGAGTAGAGTATTCCTACTTGCAAGGTCACTCACCCCAGTCCTCTTCGAGCTCCGGGGCTCGCTCGAGGACTGGCGGCTCGGTGTCGACGACTTCAAGCTCTGCTCCACAGGTCGTACAGTCAACGATCTCTCCAACTTCCAGATCGTCGTGCAGGGACACCTCAGCCCCACACTCGACGCATTCGGTCATTGTACCTGCAACTGAGAGCCGATGACCCTTAAAGCCTTCGAACTTAACAGCAAAATTACACTACACAGACTACCCGCTAAGCGGATGAAAAGGCGAATCCGCGGCAAATTTTGTCTGACATATCATGTGTTCGGTGTATTGTCCCCTCGCGGGGACGGTGGCGAGACCGTCGGTCTCGCTCGCCCGTAGGTTCGTTCCTCACCTACGGACGGCGGCAGCGGTCGCGGCGGTCGTGGTGCCGCGAGTGAGAGACCAGTCTCAGACATAGCCGTTCACCTCCTCGCGGAGCGCCTCGTGAGCCGCCTCGAGCGCGTCGCTCGTCTCCTCGAGCGTCTCCTCGTCGGCCGACAGGGCCTCACGAGCCGCCTCGAGTTGGGCTGCGACCGCCTCGGGAGCAGGGCCACCCTGCGAGTCGCGGCTCGCGACGCTCTCGACGGGGTCGAGTGCGTCCTCGACGGCTTCGGGATCGACGAACGACTCGAGCGGTTCGCCCAGTACCTCCCGGGCAGCCGAGTCGAGTGCGCCGTAGTCGCCCCCGTTCTCCGCGGCGTGGGCGACCATCTCGTGAGCCGTTCTGAACGGAAGGCCGTTCGCCGCGAGCAGGTCGGCGACGCCGGTCGCCGTCGAGAAGCCCTCGCCGGCTTCGGCGGCCAGCGTCTCCTCGTTCCAGTCGGCCGTCGCAACCGCGCCGGCGGCGACCTCGCTCGCTTCCGTCACGGCGTCGACGGTGTCCCAGGCGTGGGTTGTCGCCCGCTGAAGGTCGCGGTTGTACGCGCGGGGCAGTCCCTTGAGCGTCGTCGTCAGGCCCTGGACGCTGCCGGCCGCGTCGCCCGCGACCGCGCGGACGAGTTCGAGCGTGTCCGGGTTCTTCTTCTGGGGCATGATCGACGACGTCGAGGAGTAGTCGTCCGCGAGGTCGACGAAGCCGCGGTTCGCGAAGATGACCAGATCCTCCGCGAGCCCCGACAGCGTCGTCGCGTGCGTCGACAGCGCCTGCGTCGTCTCGAGCAGGAAATCCCGGCTCGAGGAGGCGTCCATCGAGTTCTCGACAACAACGGCGGAGCGCTGCTCCGCCGAGCTCCCCCTCGCGCTGCTCGCGGGAACCCCCTCGAATCCGAGCAGTTCTGCCGTCCGCTCGCGGTCGATATTGAAGGTCGTCCCGGCGAACGCGGCCCCGCCCAGCGGCGACTCGTTGATTCGGCCGTACGCCTCGAGCAGGCGTTCCGTATCGCGGCGGACGGCTCCCTCGTAGGAGCACGCCCAGTGGGCGACGGTGATCGGCTGGGCGGGCTGGAGGTGCGTGTAGCCGGGCATGATCGTCTCCGCGTTCGCCTCGGCGACCGCCACCAGCGCCTCGCGCAGCGCGAGCGTCGTCTCGAGGGCGTCGAGAACGTCCTCGCGCAGGCGGTAGCGAATGCAGGCCGCGACCTCGTCGTTGCGCGAGCGCGCGGTATGCATCTTCCCGCCCTCGGCGCCGATGCGTTCGATGACGGCCGTCTCGATGGCCTCGTGGACGTCCTCGCCGTCGGGCAAGGAGCCGTGGCCGTCGACCTCGATGGCGTCGATCGCCGTCAGAATGTCGCCAGCGACGTCGTCCTCGACGATCCCCTGCTCGGCGAGCATCAGGACGTGTGCGCGGTCGACCTCGAGGTCGGCCTCGAATATCCGTTCGTCGGCTGCGAGCGAGGAGAGGAAGCTCCGGGCGGGGCCGCCGCTGAAGCGGTCTCGCCGGACGACGCCCTCGCCGTTACCACCATCGGTCTCGATAGTGGATTCAGGCTCGGGCCCGCCGTCGTGAGCGCTCTCCTCGGTCATGGTTATTCGTCTGCCTCGTCTTCGTTCCCGCCGTCAGTCGCGAGTTCGACTTCCTCGTCGGCCTCGGTCACCGCGTTCGCGAGACGGCGCTGGAAGCCGTGGTACTTCGCGACGCCCGTCGCGTCTTCCTGCTCGATCTTGCCGACCGTCTCCGTGTCGAAGGAGGCGTGTTCGGCCGAGTACGCGGCGTACTCGCTGTCACGAGCCACGGCGCGGGCCTGCCCGCCTTCGAAGCGGATCGTGACCGTGCCGGTGACGCGCTGCTGGGTCTCGTCGATGAAGGCATCGAGCGCCTTCACGAGCGGCGCGTCGATCAGACCCTCGTAGCCCTTCTTCGACCAGCGCTGGTCGATCAGCTGCTTGAACTCGCGTTCCTCCTGCGTGAGGACGAGGGCCTCGAGGGCCTCGTGCGCGTTGAGCAGCGTCGTCGCGGCCGGGTGCTCGTAGTTCTCGCGCACCTTCAGGCCGAGCATGCGGTCTTCCATCGAGTCGGTGCGGCCGACGCCGTACGCGCCCGCCACGCCGTTGAGATGCTCGATGAGGTCGATCGGGTCGTACTCCACGCCGTCGACGGCGACGGGGTAGCCCTGTTCGAAGCCGATCTCGATCTCCTGGGTCTCGCCGGTGGGATCGCTCGTCCACTCGTAGATCTCCTTCGGCGGGACGTAGTTGGGGTCCTCGAGCTCGTCGCCCTCGACGGACCGACTCCAGAGGTTGGTGTCGATCGACCAGTCGCCGCCGCTCCCACCCTCGACGGGGAGGTCCTTCTCCGCGGCGTACTCCTGTTCCCACTCGCGGGTGAGGCCGAGTTCGCGCACGGGGGCGATAACCTCGAGATCGGAGTCGCGCCAGACGGCTTCGAACCGCAGCTGGTCGTTCCCCTTGCCCGTACAGCCGTGTGCGATGCCGGTACAGCCCTGTTCCTCCGCGACCTCGAGGATCGCGTTCGCGATCACGGGACGGGCGAGTGCGGTGCCGAGCGGGTAGCCCTGGTACGTCGCGTTCGCGCGAACGCTATCGAGACAGAGTTGCGCAAATTCCGCTCGCGCGTCGACGACGTAGTGTTCGAGACCGAGTGCTTCGGCGGTTTCTTCAGCTTCCTCGAATTCGGAAGCCGGCTGGCCGACGTCTACCGTGACGCCGATAACGTCGTCGTATCCATATTCCTCCTCGAGCAGCGGGACACAGACGGTCGTGTCCAGCCCACCCGAGAACGCGAGTGCAACGCGTGTCATGTCGTACTCGATGAAAACGCCAGGAGCGACTTAAGCACATTGGTTTCGAACGCGTAAATTAACGATAGAGCGGCTGCTAACCGAGAATTAGGGGATTACTCGGAGAGTGGAACGTTGAAACGAACCGGGGTCGAAGGGTAAAGTGGTATTCGGGCTCAAAGGCCCGGCCGCCGCCGTCGCGGTCGCCGCGGCGAGACGGTCCCGTCGGTACCGAACACGGCGAACGCGGTGCCGACGGTGGGACTCATTGATCGTTCTATGAGCGGCCCCGGTATTAAATCCTGCTGAATAGCAAGTATTGCGGCTTTCAGACCGCCTGAGGGGAAACGAGTGTTAACACGACACGAGAAATCGGCGAGTGCGAAGAGCGTTGGAACGGTCGGCGGTGACGGTCGCGAAGACGGGGAAAGCGATGTCGGCAGTGACGGTCGCGAAGGCGGCGACGAAAGCGATGTCAGCAGTGACGGTCGCGAAGACGGCGATAACCGCGACAGCGACGACGACGACTACTCCTCGTCTTCCTCGGGGAGCGACAGCACGTTCTCTCGGCCGATCCGGAAGACCTCGATCTCGTCGTCCTCTCGCAGTCTCCCGACGACCTGACTCGTCTTGGCCTCGGTCCAGTCCAGTTCCGAGACGACTTCCTGTTGTTTGATTCGTCCGCCGCGTTCCTCGAGCAAGCGCAGGACGCGTTCCTCGTTGCTGAGCAGTTCGGGTGGTGGTCCCGCCGCGCCGCCGGACGCGGGTGCGCCGTCGCCCATCGAGGGGGGCGCGTCGTCGCTGGGGGCCGGGCCGTCGGATCGACCGTGTCTGAGCCACCAGCCGATCACCGCGCCGGTCGCGAGCAAACCGAGTGCGGCCGCAACCGCGAGCCACGTCGTCGGCGGTCCCTCGTCGGGTTCGGTCGTCGCCGTACCCGAATCGCCGTTCTCGATGAAGACGACCCGCGGCTGGTCGTCGCTGAACTCGGTCCCGTCGCCGTCCCAGTAGACCGCGTTCGGCTCCGTGTTGTCGGCCGTCGGTTCGTGATCGTGGACGGCGTAGTCCTCGGGACCGGTGATCTGTAACGTCGTGCCGTCGACGAGCGTAAAGCCCGAGAGCGCGTCACCCGCGGTGATTTCGGTCAACTCGACGTGGGCGAACGACGACCACTCGAACGTGAACTGGACGTGACCGATGTGCCGCGGCGCAGTGCTCTCGTCGATCGAGACGGTGGCGTTCGAGATGTTCATCTCCCGTTCCGTCGCGTTCTGTCCGTCGGCGCGAATGCTGTCCCAGTCCTCCATCTCCGCTTCGGTGAACGCCTCGGGGTCCGATTCGATCTGTTCGCGTAGCTCTTCCCAGTCCTCTTCGGTGTTGTTCTCGTTTTCGAGGTGATACCGATAATCCACCACGAACGTGGCCGATCCGTTCTCGGTGAGAGAGATATCGATGTGAACCTCGTCCGCGGCGTCGAGTTCCTCGCGCTCGACCGGCTCCTCCTGGACGACCGCTCCTGTAGCTCCAGCGTCGGCGACCGACGCAACCGGCAGCAACGCGACCGCACACCCGACGACCACGAGCACCCAGAGCAGGGCCCAGAGCCCCTTCGAATCCATTACAATGAACTGTCGTAGCCGGCCAAATAGGTCTTTCCGACGAGGACAGCGATGTATTTTTGAGAGGTTCATCCGTAGCTGAATGTATGCACGGCAAACGCGGTTCGCTCGAGGTCGAAACCCTCCTGAAAATCGTCCTCGTACTGGTCGCTATCCTGCTCGTTATCAATATCGTGAGTACGATCGTCAGCGGCATTCTCGGAATTCTCCAACCGCTGCTCATGATCGCCATCCTCGCGGTGATCGTGCTGTGGCTGCTCGACCGGCTCTAAGAACGGTACACGAGAGCCGTCCGGAACGTCACACTGATACGTCGATCGACCCTAGAGTCGGCGAAGTGTACAGCGTCAACGTCCCCGTCCCCGGCCGCGTCCGGACGGTCGCCAACGAGCTCTATCCCGAACTCGTCGGCTTCGAGACCGTCCGCGAGGACCACTCGTGTCTGCTCAAACGTCTCGGCGATGCCGACCACGTCGCCCAGTTACAACACCGCGCCCACCGCGCGCTCGAGGGGTCCCCCGCCGTCGAGGCCCGGATTACGGGTATCGACTACTTCGCGGACCCGCCGCTCGGCTCCGACCCCGTCGTCTATCTCGCCGTCGAGAGCCCCGGCCTCGAATCGATCCACGCGACACTCACCGACGTCTTCGACACCGTCGAGGGCCTCGAGGGGTCCGACTACGTCCCCCACGTCACGCTGGCCCGCGGCGGCGACCTCGAGACCGCGAAACGCCTCGCCAACCGAGAGATCGACCCGATCCGGTGGACGGTCAGCGAACTCGAGTTCTGGGACGGGACCTACAAGCTGCCGGTGAGTCGAGTGACGCTGCCCGCGTGAGTCGGGTCTCGCTGCCGGTCCGAATCGAAATCGGAATCGAATCGTGAGTCGTCCGGGAGCTATTACTCGGCGGTCTCGGTACCTCGAGCCATGTACCGACGGGCGGTTCTCGCGGGGTCGACGGCGGCGTTACTGGCCGGCTGTAGCGAACTCACCGGACTCGTGGGCGACGGATACGTCGACGAGACGTTACGGGACGAAGAACCGGCGGAGTTCAGCGCCGAGGCGGGCGAGGAACTCGCCGTCTCGGTCGACGTCCAGGAAGTCAGAGACGGCCGCGCGGTCAGCGTTCAGGTCGCCGAAGTCGGCGCGGGACCCCTCGACGCGAGATCGATCGAGGAGTCCGACACCTACGACGTGACGATCGAGGTCGACGGCACCCACGTCGTCACGGTGACGAACGGCGTCGCCGACGTTACGATCGAACCGGCCGAGTGAGACGGGAGCATGGTTCTCGAGGCAGGAGCTACGGCGCGGGCGTCTCGCCGTCGTAGGCGTCGAAATCGCCGTAGAAGTTGAGCATCGCGAACTTGAGCTTCTCGGGCGCGATATCGATCAGTTCCTCGCGTTCCTCGTGCGGGAAAGTACCGTTGACGCTGTATCTGCCGAGATCCGATTTGGCCGACCGCGAGTAGCGCCGATCGAGTAACGCGCGGACGCCGACGTCCTCCGGCGATCGGATGACCCGGCCCAGCGCCTGCCTCGTTTTGCGGACCGTCGGAATCTCGACGGCGTAGCGCCAGCCCGTCTCGGTCCCCTCGAAGGCCGCGTCGTAGGCCTCCTGGACCGCCTCGGCCCGGTCGTCCAGGTGTGGGTAGGGGACGCCGACGACGAGGACCGTCTGCGCGTCGTCGCCGTCGAAGCTGACACCTTCCGCGAGGGTACCCCACAGCGACGTACAGAGGACGGCGCCGTCGTCCGCGACGAACTGCTGTCGCAGTTCCTCGACGGATGTCCCCGGCTCGTCGAGATACACCGTCTTCTCCGAGCGACGGTCGACTCGCTCCGCGTACCGACTCGCCTCGCCGTAGTTGGGGAAGAACGCGAGCGTGTTGCCGGGCGTCATCCGGACGGTGTCGTGAATCGTCTCGGCGACCTCCTCCTGGACGGCGGGGTCGTCCCGGTCCGAGGAGAAGAGCGCCGGCGTCTCGACGGCGTACGTTCGCCGCCGGTCCTCGGGGAACTGGAGCCCGTAGGCCATCGTCACCGGGTCCTCGAGCCCCAGCACGTTCTCGGTGACGTCGAACGGCTGGAGCGTCGCGCTCATCAGGACGGTCGCGTACACCTCGTCGAACAGTCGGCCGGTCACCTGTCGCGGCAGACAGGAGTAGAGCTCCGCGCGGCCGTAGACCTCGTCCGTGCCGGCGTCGCGGGTGACGGCGACGACGGGGTAGAGCCCCTCCTTCGAGCCCTCGTTCATCCACGCGCTGACGAACGCGGCGGCCTGTAAGGTCTGACACTCCGTGCGGGTGGCCGTCTCGCCCTCGCGGTAGGCCTCCTCGTACTGCTCGTCTAACTCCTGACCCAGTTTCATCGCGGCCTCTAAGTCGTCCTGGATCCCCTGACCGGAGTAGCGCTGGAGGAACTCGAGGGTGAGATCGTCCTTCCGATCCTCGTTGGCGATGGAGACGTCCGTCCAGTTCTCGTCGATCGCCTCGCGGTCGCCGAAGCCGAAGGAGTCCTCGTAGGTTTCGACGAGCGCGCGGTGGAACGCCGAGAGGGCGTTCGCGGCGTCTTCCGACCGCGGATCGTCGGTGTCGGCCAACTCGTCGAGCGCCGAGTCGAACGTCCGCTCGGAGCAGGTCCGGGTCGCGTGTTCGCGGGCGGCGTCCTCGACGTTGTGGGCCTCGTCGAAGACGGCGATGACGTCCTCGGGGTCCCGACCCAGCCAGCGGAAGAACTGCTCTCGAATCGTGGAATCGAGCAGGTGGTGGTAGTTACAGACGACCAGATCGACGCCCTCGATCCCCTCCTTGAGCAGTTCGTAGCCGCAGAACTCCCGGGCCTCCGCGTGCTCGTAGATCTCGTCGGGGGTGCGGACGTCCTCGAAGAGCCACGCGAAGAAGTCGTCCGTATCCTCGGTCAGATTGTTCCGGTAGTAGTCACAGACGTTCTGCTCTTCGAGGTCGTCGAGTCGCTCCTCGAGGGTCTCGAGTTCGTCCATGACGGCGCTGCGGGCGTCCGCCGCGCCGCCGTCGCCCTCCTGACTCTCGGCCAGGAGTTCGCGCTGGCGGCGTTCGAGTTGCCGCTTGTCGCGTTCGGTGTCGACGACCGCGCGGGTGTTGTCCCGCAGGGCCTGACACTCCTCGTAGCCGACGTCGATGTGACACATCGACGACTTTCCCTTGAAGACGACCGCTCGAATGTCCTCTTCGCGGGTGATCGCCCGGGCCTCGGCGACGAACTGGCGCATCTGCTGGTGGACGTTGGTCGTGATGACGACCGTCTTGTCGTGCTCGCGGGCCACCTCGAGGGCGGGGACGAGCGACGAGAGGGTCTTGCCAGTTCCGCAGGCGCCCTCGAAGAGCACGTCCTGGCCTCGCTGGAGCGAGTTGTGGATGCGGTCCATCGCCTCGCGCTGGTTCTCGTACGGCTGGTCGTACGGGAAAAAGCGCATGTACCCGGCTGTCTCGGACACGATCAATGATTGGTTCCCGCTACGATAAAAGCGTTCGTCTCGGTTCGACGGGGGCGTCTGGCGGCCGAGAGCGGCGCCCGGTCGAACGAGCGACCGGTACGGGAAACCGCCGGCCGGCGAACGCACGCTACAGGGCCATATGTCTCTGGGCCTTCGCCACGAGTATGGCCATTCCCGGGTACGATTCCAGCAACGTCGCAGAGTTCACACTCGAGCACGCGGGCGCCCGCGTCGCCGTCGTCGCGGGCGTCGTCCCCGACGAGTTCGGTCTCGAGAAGAGCGGACGCGAGCCGCCGGTCGATGCCCTCGCGGACCCCGTCGAACTCGTCGGTCTCGAGGAACTGAAGGCCGTCGAGGCGGTCCGAATCGCGCTCGTCTACGATCCCTCGAAACTGCCGCCGGGCGCGAGTCCGACCGACGTCGCGGTCGCCGTCGACGGCGAGGACGGCTGGGAGCCCCTCGAGTCGACCGTCGATCTCGAGGAGACGACGGTGACGGCGACCCTGAACGACCGACCGGCGGGATCGACGGTCGTGGCGGGCTACGACGACAGCGACGATAGCGACGACGGGAGTATCGAATCGGGCGCGTAACGGAAGCTAGATCTCGGGTTCGATGTACACTTTTCGCACCTGCTCGTCGTGATCTGTCAGCGCGCGCTCCATCTCGGTGATTCGATCGTCCATCGTCGTCGTGTCGAGGTCCGGATCGAACGCGACGTCGGCGGTGACGAGCAACTCCTCGGCGCCGAAGTAGACGGTTCGGAAGTCGACGAGTTCGGTGACGCCGTCCCAGTCGGCGATGATCGCGCGGAGTTCGTCCTCGGCGGGTTTCGAGAGACTTTCACCGAGCAGGAGTCGCTTGTTCTCCCAGGCCAGCGCGACGGCGAATCCCATGAGCATGAATCCGATGACGAGCGCGGCCCCGGCGTCGTAGAGCGGATTCCCGGTGGTCCGGGTGAGGTAGATACCGAAGAGTGCGATTCCCGCGCCCGCAAGCGCGATGGTGTCCTCGGTGAGTGCGGTCAGGGTCGTCACGTCACTGGTCTTCCGGAACGCCTCGCGGAAGGTCTCCCAGCCGTACTCGTCCATCTGGCGACTGATCCCCTGGTAGGCCTTCCAGAACGCGTAGGTCTCGAACGCGATCGCGCCGAGCAACACGGCGTAGTTGACGTAGACCGGGTCGAACGTCTGCCCCAGTAGCGTAACGTCCTCGCTGGCCCGGTGGACGCCACCCTCTTGCAGCGCGCTGTAGCCGTGGCGGGCGCTCTCCCAGCCGGCGATACCGAACAGCATCACGCTCACGAGAAAGCTGTAGAAGAACTGCGCCTTTCCGTGACCGAACGGGTGGCTCCGGTTGGCTTCCTGTGCACCGTACTTGATCCCGATCAGCAGGAAGATCTGGTTGCCAGTATCCGAGATCGAGTGGTACGTCTCCGAGAGCATCGCGGGACTCCCGGTCAGGAGAAAACCGCCGAACTTCAGGATCGCGATCGCGCCGTTTGCGAACAGTGCGGCGAGGACGACGGAGGTACTACTGGCCATCACCCCTCCATTCGACCGGCCGACGCAAAAGCGTCGGCCGTGTAACGACGGCGTTCGCATCCGAAAGTAACCTGTCGGGGACGGTCGAAGGACGACCATGATCGCGATTTTCTCGGATACGCACAGTTCCAGCGGACACGAACTCACCGGCGAGGCCCTGCGAGCGGCCCGCGAGGCCGATGTCGTGATCCACGCTGGCGATTTTACGAGCGAGGCCGCACTCGAGGCCTTTCAGGACGAGTGCGAGGTGTTCTTTCCCGTCCACGGGAACGCCGACAGCGCGGCCGTCCGCGATCGGTTGCCGACGGCCCGCGTCGTCGAGGAAGCCGGCGTCCGGTTCGCGGTGACGCATCGTCGGGACGGCGGAGAGACGGGGCTGGCGATGTTCGGCCGCTCTCGAGACGCCGACGTCGTCGTCTCGGGTCACAGCCACCGACCGACGGCCATCGAAACCGAGGACGTCCTCCTGTTGAACCCCGGTAGCCACGCCGATCCGCGCGGGAATCGGCCGGGGTTCGCCGTCCTCGAACCGCGAGCGGACGCCGACGCGGACGGGAAACGGGGTGACGAGGCGGACGACGGACGGAGACCGCTCGAGGGCGAGATCCGCGAACCGGACGGCACGGTTGTGGAGTCGTTCGAACTGACGGGGTCACGAGCGGATGCCGAAGGGGAATGATCGTCGGGACGAACGATCATGGGAACGATCGCGAGCACGAACGATGATCGGAACAGGGAGGTCAGTAAGAGTCGCGCGAGAGGACGGCCGTGGCGTCAGCGGGACCACGCGTCAGCGGGGTCGCGGTACCGAGAACACACTCGGAGGGCGGTGACGGCGGGAACGCGTCGGGACCGGGCGTCGTCCGGACCCGAAAATCGCCCGTTCGGACCGAACTGGCGGTCGGGAGTCGACGGAGGCTGCTGTGAGGGATGATCGAACGGACGGATGGTCTCGATCGCGGAGGTGGAGGGCCGACAATCGAGACGCATCGATAGCTACGCGAGCCGAGAGCATATACCCAGCGTAAGGTGAAAATCCGCTTTTAGTTACTGTACGGTCGGAGTACGTACCGTCGTACGACCAGCCGTCCACCGTTTCGCGATCGTATCGTGCCAACCCGGGGATAATTGAACGAGGTCGAAACGGTTTTGCACTCCGACACGGTAACGCTCTCGTATGCTGGGCTTCCTCCCCGACGATCCCGTTATCATCGTGATCGTGTTGATCCTCCTGTCGCTGGTCTTCTTCTCGTACCTGCTACTGCGCAAAACCATCCTCGAGTTCCGCGAGGGAATGGGTCGTTGATCGGTCTCAGATCGTGTCGAACGCGTCCTTGACGGCCTCGAGCGCCGTCTCGATGTCGTCCCGCGAGAGGTCCCGGTGAGTACAGCAACGGATCTTCGTCGGCCCGAACGGCGTCGCCAGTACGTTTCGTTCCTCGAGTCGCTCGAGCACCGCCTCCGTCTCCAGACTCGTCCCGGCGACGTCCACGAGGACGATGTTCGTCTCGGGTGCTCGTACGTCGAATCCGTCGATATCGGCCAGTCCGTCGGCCAGCAGCCGAGCGTGTTCGTGGTCGGTCTCGAGGTCGGAAACGTTCTCGAGCGCCTGCAGACCGGGAGCCGCGACGATACCGGCCTGTCGCATCCCGCCGCCGAGCAGTTTGCGGGTTCGTCGGGCGCGCTCGATGAATTCCTCGCTGCCAGCCAACATCGAGCCGACGGGCGCGCCGAGTCCCTTCGAGAGACAGAACATGACCGAGTCGACCGGGTCAACGAGTTCGGCTGCGGGGACGTCCAGCGCCGTCGCAGCGTTGAACAGTCGCGCACCGTCGAGATGGACCGGCACGTCGCGCTCGCGGGCCGCGTCGGCCGCCGCAGCGATTTCCTCGGGTGCGATGGCGAGTCCGCCCCGTGCGTTGTGGGTGTTCTCGAGACAGACGAGGCCGGTTCCGGGCCGGTGAAGGTCCTCCGCGACGTACTCGCCGGCGATCTGCGCCGGTGATGGGACACCGCGGTCGGTCTCGAGCATCCTGACCTGTAGGTCGGCGTGCTGGGCCAGCCCGCCGAGTTCGTACTTGACGACGTGGCTCTGGCGGTCCGCGAGCACCTCCTGGCCGCGCTCGGTGTGGACCCGGGCCGCGATCTGGTTCCCCATCGTTCCCGAGGGGACGTAGAGCGCGGCCTCCGTCCCCACCAGATCGGCCGCACGGGCCTCGAGGTCGTTTACCGTCGGGTCCTCGCCGTAGACGTCGTCGCCGACGTCGGCCGTTCGAGCGGCGTCTCGCATCGAGTCGTCTGGTTTCGTTACCGTGTCCGAGCGGAGATCGATCATGACTCGAGGTCCGTAGTGCGGGCAGAAATAGTCGACGGCGAGCGACGACGGGAGCCGACCACTTACGTTCACTCGCGCCAACAGGTTCGTATGGAGACTGACCGCGAGCCCGCAGCCGCCGGGACGGTCACCGGGCACGAGACGACCAGGGGAGGCGTGACGGTTCGAACCACGCATCCCGGCGGGAACGGCCGCGTGCTCGAGGTCGACGGCGACGCGGTCCGACTCGAACCGGAGACGAGGGATTCGACCCGGCGATGGTTCTACTGGTACGTGGACGTAGAGAGCGACGTGAGCCAGACCCTCCGACTCGAGTTCCCAGCCGACGAGGCGATCGGACCGCGCGGACCCGCAATCCGAGTTGGAAATCCCTGCGGCGGGCCGATCGGGGACGGAGCGTGGCAAGCGTGGCGCTGGCTCGGCCGCGAGCACCGCATCGACGCGAGCGCGTTTCGGTACACGTTCGAGGCGGGCGAACGGGTGCAGTTCGCCCTCTCGTTCCCGTATCAGCGAGCCGATTGCGACGCGTTCGCGTTCGAGTTCGAGTCGAACCCGAATCTAACGGTCGAGACGCTGACGACGACAGTGGGCGAGCGAGACGTCCCGGTTGCTCGTATGGGTGCACCCGACGCCGACCGCCACGTCGCACTCGCGGCCCGCCATCACGCCTGCGAGTCGACGGCCTCCTACGTGCTCGAGGGCGTCTGCCGGGAACTCCTCGAGTCCGACGACGAGGGGGACCTACTCGAGACCCATCGCATCCACGTCTATCCCTTCGGCGACCTCGACGGCGTCGAACGCGGCGATCCGGGGAAACACCGTGCACCGCACGATCACAACCGGGACTACGTCGACGCGAACGCGATCACCGACCTCGAGCCGCTGTATCCGACCACGGCCGCCGTCGCCGCGGATCTGCGGTCGCTCGGGTCCCTCGACCTCGCGCTGGACCTCCACTGCCCGTACAAGTGGAGCGGCGACATCAACGACCGGCCGTTCTTCGTGACCGAGCCGGACGTGGCGAGTGAGCCGCTTCGACGACTTGCGGCGCGACTCGAGGAGGCGACCCTCGAACGCGCCCGGGGGCCGCGCTCGACGACCGACGGCCCGACGCTCACCTTCGACGCGAGTCCGGGCGTCGGACTGGCGAGTTTCGACGGCCAGTCGGGGCTGTTGCACACCTTCGCTCGCTACTGTTCGCGGCTGGGTGCGGAACCGGCCGTCGCCCTCGAGGTGCCCTACGTCGGGACGAAACGGGATCCCGTAACGCCGGAGACGGTCCGGAAATTCGGACGGGATTTGGCCGTTTCGATTGCGGAGTAGACGAGCGGGAACGAGACTGGCGTGAACCGAACCAGTTCCGAGCGAAAGTTTCACTTTCGTGTCGTTTGTTGAGGAACCCATGTCAGCACCCAGTTCCGATCCCGACGCTGCGCCCGGCGCAGGCGGGCTGGACGATCGGTCGTGGGCGTTTACGAGACACGTCACACGGATCGTCGATCGGTTCGACGACCTTCGTCCGTTCGTGTTGGTTCCGTTTGTCCTGTCGGTTTTCGAGTTCGAGAGCGTTCGGCGGACGCTCGACTCGGGACGCAGCGACTTCTCGATCAACGTGGAATTCGCGCTTCCGACGCCGTTGCTCGACCTGTGGAGCTTCGTCGACCCGCCGGACCCCGCGTCGGCGGAACGCGTTCCCGAACCGGCCGTCGGGCCAGGAGACGGACCACGGCACACTGAACCGACGGGATCGACCGGCTCCGGCACCACCGATGTGACCATCGAGACGCCGTTCGAGACCGTCGTACTGCCCCTCGAGCCCGTCGACGGGGCAACGGTGGCGTGGCTCGGCGTCGCGCTGGTGCTGTACGCGGTGACTGCAGCGGTGATCGCCGCCGGGTATCTGGGTGGCATCGACCGTCGGCTTCGGGGCGAACCGGCGGCGATAGTCCCGTGTATCGTCCGGTATACGCCGGCGCTCCTCCTGTACTACCTCGTCCTCTTCGCGGCGTTCGCGGGGCTCGTGCCGTTCCTCGTCGCCGCACCGCTGCTGGTCCTATTCGTGATACCGCTAGTGATCGTTCTCGGCTACCTCTTCTACGCCGTTCCGTTCCTGATGGTCGTCGACGACGCGGAATTCCTCGAGGCGTTTCGTCGGTCCGCCCAGTTCGCGCTCGAGGGCGGTCCGTACGCCACGTTCGCTCTCGGGCACGTCGCCGTCGCCGTGCTGGTCTCGATCGGGCTATCGATGGTGGTCAGCACCGGGGGCATCGCGAGTGTCGCGATTGCGCTCGTCGTCGCGGCACCGCTCGCGTTCGTCCTCACGGCGGCAACGGTATCGCTGGTCCAGGAACTCGTCGGTGTCGACGGTTTCGAGGAGACGACAGATCGTCCCCGGACTGGGTCGAATCCAGACGACGAAGCCGGAATCGTACCCTGAAATACCGACGCCGGTGACGGACACCCGGCTTCGCATCGTGCACGAACACATCGAAATGCCAACGCTTTCGACGGACTCGAACGGAACCCGTCGTATGGGCGAACCCACTGGCCCCGGTACCCACCTCGTTTCGGCGCTCCGTCTCGCCGCGATCGTCCTGCTCCTCGTCGGCTTTGCCGGCTGGATGCTCGACGACGGCGGGGAGGTGAGCCTCGAGTCGCCGTTCACGCTCGCGTTCGGTGCCGGCGTCGCCTGCGCACTGGTATCGATCTACCTCGGGATCTTTCTGGCGAACAGGGACTGAGCTCCGCCCGGCATTTCGATTCGAAAACGGTATCCCGGCGTCGAGAGACGTGTGGCACATGGACCCACGTATCCGCGAACACGCCGAAATCATCGCAAATCACTCGGTCGATCTGCAGGAAGGCGACAACGTCGTCGTCGACGCTCACCCCGTCGCCGAGGACCTGGTCGTCGCCCTCCACGAAGTGATCGGCGACGCCGGCGCGAATCCGATGACGGTCAGCCAGCGAACGGGTGCCCGCCAGCGGCGCGCCTTTTTGCGGGCCGCAGACGACGATAGCGAGGCGCGTAGCGCCTCGAATGCGAGCGGTGGAACCGCGAGCTTCGACACTCCCGAGCACGAACTCGCGCTCATCCAGAACACGGACGTCTACATCGCGATTCGGGCCAGCGACAACGTCACCCAGACCGCGGACGTCGATCCCGAGACCAGCGCGGCCTACCAGCAGGCCCACCGACCGATCCTCGAGGAACGGCTCTCGACGCGCTGGTGTCTCACGCAGTACCCCGCACCGGCGAACGCCCAGCTCGCGGAAATGTCGACGGAGGGCTACGAGCGCTTCGTCTGGGACGCCGTCAACAAGGACTGGGACGAGCAGCGCGAGCACCAGGCCAACATGGTCGAGCTCATGGACCCCGCCTCGGAGATCCGCATCAAGAGCGGCGAGACGACCGACGTCACGATGTCGATCGACGGCAACCCGACGCTCAACGACTACGGCGAGCACAACCTGCCGGGCGGCGAGGTCTTCACCGCGCCACAGCCCGACAGCGTCGAGGGCGAAGTGCTGTTCGACATGCCGCTGTACCACCAGGGTCGCGAGATCACGGACGTCTACCTCGAGTTCGAGGGCGGCGAAGTGGTCGACCACTCGGCCGCGAAGAACGAGGAGGTCCTGACTGAGGTCCTGAACACGGACGACGGTGCCCGCCGACTGGGCGAACTCGGCATCGGGATGAACCGCGACATCGACCGATTCACCTACAACATGCTGTTCGACGAGAAGATGGGCGATACGGTCCACATGGCCGTCGGTCGCGCCTACGACGACACCGTCGGCGAGGAGAACGAGGCCAACGACTCCGCGGTCCACGTGGACATGATCGTCGACATGAGCGAGGACTCGATCATCGAGGTCGACGGGGAAGTGGTGCAGGAAGACGGGACGTTCGTGTTCGAGGAGTAGCGCGGTTCAGAACGACCGACGCGAGTCGCGGAGACGGGTTTCAGGGCTAACCGATCACCCGTTGAACCGGGGATCGTGAGCGGGCGTCGGTGAGCCGAACGGGACGCAGCTTCTCCGGCCGAGCGGGGAGTCGGTCACCGTCTCATTCAGACGCTTTGGACCGAACGAACTCGAGGGTCTCCTCGAGGCGGTCGTAACGCCAGTAGCGCAACTCGCGCGATCGAGAATCGTACTCGATGACGCCCACCGCCGCCAACTTCGGGAGATGAGTGTGTCGGAGCACCGCCTCGATCCGGTCGCGATTCGGTCGCTCGCCGCTTCGCTCGGCCTCCCGATTACGGAGGTGTTCGACGAGTTCGTCGACGGTCGTCGGACGGTCGGAAGCGCTAGCGAGGAATTGCAGGATTTCGCGCCGGCTACGGTGAGCGACCACGTCGAGTATCGTGTCCATCGAGAGGTCACCGCCGGAGCCAGTCAGTTCGTCTGTCTTCGGCTCCGACTCCCCGTCGCGTTCGCGGTCTGTATCGTCAATCACAGTTCGAATCGATCCCCCCATCGAAGCCGATACCGCCCTCGGCCGGGGAGAGAAATTCCCCGTTAGGAACGTATCGAACGCCTCGAGCGGTTTCGATCGTGCTTGCGAGTGGTTCGGTCGGAACAACCCGGAGAATCGTCAGTCCGCCGGTCGATCGAGGGGACGGCCGTTCCCGAGCGTCCGAACGTCCGAGATCCGCGCCGGTCATCAGTGACCCTCCGAAAGCGACTGCTGAACGCGTTTCGACTCGGGTGTGAGTCCGACCGCCGTTTCGAGTTCGGAGAGCCACTCGTCGACCGTATACGTTCGCTCGCGACCCTCGCGTGCTCGTTCCGTGTACGGGAGGACCCCTCGGAGCGCCCCGCTCTCCGCGTCCGCCTCGGCGTTCGCGTCGTACACTGCCAACGTCACGATCGGGACCCGCGTTCGTTCGTACGGTTCGTCACCCCCGATTCCGAACGCCGAGGCCGGGATTTCCCGTCGACGGAACGCCGGCTCGAGCGATCCGTTCCGCCGGTCGGCCCACTGCTCGAACTCGGACACGAGTTCGGCTCGTGTTAGCTCGCGCTCGTCGGCCGACTCTGCGGATGCGTGGGGTTCCGGTGGCCAGTGGGAGAGCCGATACTCGAGTAGAGAGCCGTGTTCACAGAGCCGCTGTAACCGATCGACGACGGTGTCGATCGTCCCGCGGAGCGGCGCGGGGATACTGGATCGAACGTAACAGTCGACCCGGAGGTCGGCCCGTGAATCGATGTCGACCGCTGGGAGGCCCTCGGCGTTACCGGACGGCATACTCGTCCTCCGTCCGCGGAACGCGGTTCGGCACGATGAGGGGCTCGAGCGCACTTGCTATCGATAGACGTGCGTTCGGCGACGCTATCTGCTGGGTACTCGTGGACATCGTTACCGTCTGTGAGAGAGAATCACATAAAGATAGAATGTGTCAAACACCCTCATATCGCGGAGAAAACAACGTCCGGTAGTGGTACAATCAAGTAGTATTATCGGATCATAATCCCGTATCGAAGGTGGTGTTATAGCGATTCAAGGAGAATACCCGCCCGACTCTCGAAGGGCGCTACTCCCGAGGAACACCCGAAAGCGAGAGAATGGATCCTCGTCGAGTACGAAACTCGGCCCGGCGTCACCGTCGAGAACTACGATAAGTTCGAGCCGTCTACGACGAGTCAAACGGGAATTCGACCGAAATGATGTCCACGAGTGGTCGCTACCCGGCGACCAGTCGTGTATGGCCTGACAAACCTAAGTTGGCCGCAGGCCAATGCATGTTCCCGTCGGATAACGTCTCGATCCCAACATAGTTGGGTGCGCGCCGGGCGAGACGAGCAGGGCCGAACGAGGTGCCCCGTTTCTATCGGTCTCGACCGTCGGCTTCCGACGCTCGAGCGCGAACGGAGGGTCGGTTCCAATCGGAGATCTGCCTCCGAGTTTATTGTCCCCGAGACGCAATTAGACGTATGACCATCCTCGTCGCGTACGACGGTTCGGCACCGGCACAGAAGGCAGTGAAGCGCGCGTTCGACGAGTATTCCGACGAGGAGATCGTTCTGTTGCGCGTCGTCGACGTCTCGGACGGCTACACTGAGGCGAGCATCAAAGCCGTCCACGACCTGCTCAGCGACCGTCGCGAGACGGCCGCCGAGAAACTGCGCGCGGATCTCCCGGAGATCGTCGACACCGCGGACGTCGACTTCCGGACGGAGACCGCCGCTGGAGATCCCGCACGCGAGATAGTCAAATTCGCGGAAGAACACGACGTCGACCACATCGTCGTCGGCAGCCACGGCCGAAAGGGCGTCTCGCGGGTGCTGCTCGGCAGCGTGGCCGAACGAGTCGTCCGCCGAGCACCCGTTTCCGTGACCGTCGTCCGGTGATCGATTCTACCGGGTCTCGTGAGTGCGTCTACGAAGCGTCGTCCGCGTCCTCGAGAAGCAGGACGTCACCGACCTGCCCTTCCGGCTGGTACTCACAGCGGTAGGTCGCCATCTCGGGGGTCGCTTCGAACGCGAGCGTCTCGGTCTCTCCGACGGTCTCGTTGCCGTCGGTCGAGTAGCCGTCGACGACCTCGCGGTCGTCGTCCCAGAACGCGATGTTGTGGTGGATGCCGTCCATATTCTCCCAGGTGAGTTCGTACTCCCGGCCCGCCTCGAGCACGAGCGTCGGGTTCTCGACGCGGTCGATGGCGGCCGGTTCGACGCCGACCCAGCCCCCGACGTGGCCGTCGAACCGAATCTCCTCGACGTCCCGCCACGCGTCCGGGTCGACGTCACCCTCGACGAACTCGGCTTCGTCCACGACTGGGTCGGGCTCGTCGTCCTCCCGGCCGTCGTTCGAGTCCGTTCCAAGGCAGCCGGCGGCGGACACGACTGTGAGCGTCCCGGCCACTCCCGAGAGGAGCGTCCGCCGGTCCGTGCTGTACGGTGCCATTATCGGTGCTACGCGCGGGAACGGAATAAGTCGCAGTTCACTCGAGACGGACGGTCGTCGCGTAAAGAACGTCGAACCGCAACGAGGTCCGCGGCGATTTCAGTCGATCAGATCCGCGACCATTCCGGAGACAAACTCGAGTTCGTCCTCGTTGACGCCGTGACCCATCCCCTCGTAGAGGCGTTTGGTGACGTCGGCGTTCATGGCCTCGAGGACGTTCGCCGTCTCGTGGACGCGTTCTTCGGGAATGTGCGGGTCGACGTCGCTACAGCCGAGGAAGGCCGGGGTTCCCTCGAGAGTCCCCGCAGCGGCGTAATCGTCGGGATCGACCGACTCGCCGATGAGTCCGCCGCTCAGGGCTGCGAGACCGCCGTAGCGTCGCGGGTTGCGAGCGACGAACTCGCTGGCGAGACAGGCGCCCTGTGAGAAGCCGACGAGCACGACGCGCTCGGTGGGGATGCCGGCCTCGTTCGCTCGCTCGATCGCGTCCGCGATGGCCCGCAGGCCCGACGTTCGCCCCGGTTCGTTCTGCTCGACGGGGGCGAGAAACGAGTTCGGGTACCAGGTGTTGCGCGCGGCCTGCGGCGCGAGGAGTGCGACGCCGTCCCGATGGAGTTCGTTCCCCATCTGGACGATGCTCCGGGCGGTCGCGCCGCGTCCGTGAGTGAGCACGAGCGCGGCCTCCGCGTCCGCGAGATCCGTCCCGCCGGTGACGAGGGGCTGGTCCTGATGCGGGCCGTCGACGTCGTACGCGGCGCTCATCAGAGCCCACCGGTGCCCGTACTGGCGTCCGGAAGATCGTGCTCGACGACCTCGAGGCCGAGCGCCTCGATCGCGCCGCGGAGATGTTCGTCTTTCGCGTAGTCGGCGCCGTCTTCCTCGCGAAGTTCCTGTGCCTTCGCCAGGATCTCGCCGCGGCGGTCGTTGGGAATCTCGTACTTATCCGCCGAGAGTTCGATGACGAGGCCGTTGTTGTCCGTAGTGTAGATCGAGTGGAAGATGCCGCGGTCGAAGATATTGTACTGGTGGCCGGCGTCCTCGAGTGCCTGCATGGTATCCTCGTAGTCCTCGGGATCGACGCTGAAACAGAGGTGGTGGACGGCGCCGACGCCGCCGCGCTGACCGCGCTGGTTGGAGGGGCGGTCGTCGCTGACGAAGAACGTCAGGATACGGCCGTCACCCGTGTCGAAGAACAGGTGCGTCTGCGAGGGATCGTCGAGGTTGGGCTGGCGGAGGACGAGGGGCATGCCGAGGACGTCCTGATAGAACGCAATCGTATCCTCCTCGTTGCTCCCCCAGATGGTGACGTGGTCGGTACCCGTCATGTGGACGGGGCTGTCCGGTAATTCGGCCGTGACTGGGTTCTGAGTTTCGTTAGCCATGGTATGGATCGTGGGGTGTTATTCTGCGAGCTGTTCGCCGAAGAGACGCGACGCGTCGGCGGGAACGTCGAAGTCGTGGTAGTGTTCCCCACGTACGGCCGACAGGATGTTGAGTGCTGCGGCGGCACCGTCGCCGACCGCGATGGCTGCCTGCCACTCCTCGGGGCGGACCATCGCCCCCGTCGCGTACGCACCCGGGACGCTCGTCTCCATGTCGACGCCGACGTCGACGACGTCCGCGTCGGTCAACTCGCAGCCGAGTTCGGCTGCGAGGTCGCGGTTGGCACCCGTCGCGAGGACGACGTAGTCGGCCTCGGAGGAGTCCTCGTCGGTCTCGACTGCGAACCCGCCGTCGGTCTCGCTGACGGCGGTCACCGGTTCGCCCTGCCGTCGGTCGACGCCGAAGTCGTCGACCTGCTGGCGTGCGGTCGCCATGAACTCGCTGCCGCCGACCGAGCCGATGCCGAGGTAGTTGAACAGGTGTGCCTTGTGCATCCACGTCTCGTCTGTGTCGAACACCGTCGTCTCGAGGCCGTTCTTCGCGGTAAACAGCGCCGCACTCAATCCGGCGGGGCCGCCGCCGACGACGATCACCGACGCGTCAGTTCCGTTGTCATCTCCGGTCGTCTCGGTAGTCATGTAGTTACACTATGTTACTGGACGGGTATGAACCCAGCAGAGACGCCGGAACAACCACGTAACACTCGTGTTAGTGGGACGGTCGAGGTCTCGAGAGTACCGTGCTTCCGGCGGTTTTGATATCCGTAGTGGCGAGTTACGCGTTGCTTGAAACGTCCGTTTTCCCTGCGTATTCGCCCCCTACCCCCAATACATAACCTGCGCACGCAGGCTCAACCGCTTCACGTAGTACCGGCCTACCCTGCAATCCACAGGAGAGAATCACTGGACGGCGACGCCGAACCCGCACACTGTGTTCGCGTTCAGCGTTCGTCGTCCGGCAGCTAGTGTCGGCCCGGTGACGACCCGCCCGAGGGCCCCGCAACTACAGTAATCCAACGGAGCCATCCATGAAAACCAGCCTCGAGGTGGAATACTGGGTCATCGACGACGACGGCGACCTGGTTCCGCCCGGACCACTGCTCGATCTTTCGGAGCAGATCGATCCCGAATTCGTCGAACCGATGCTCGAGATCAAAACGACGCCGTGCCAGTCGATGGCCGAACTCCGCACGGAGTTCCGCAGTCTCATCGCCACGACCGTCGACGCGGCACGCCGGCAGAACAAACGACTCGTTCCGCTGGCGACGCCGCTGCACGCGGGCCCCGAAGAGGTCCCCTACCGCGATAAGCAAGGGACTGACCTCCAGCGCCGGATCGTCGGACCGGCGTTCGAGGACGCCCGCGTCTGTGCCGGCACGCACATCCACTTCGAACAGTCGAACGTCGTCGAGCAGCTAAACACGCTGACGGCGCTCGATCCCGCGTTCGCACTCGCCAACAGTTCGTCGCACTACCGCGGCGAACGCCTCCTCGAGTGCGCTCGTCCGTTCCTCTACCGACGGTCGTGCTACGAAGCCTGTCCCGAACAGGGCCAGCTCTGGCCCTACGTCGACAGCGTCGAGGAGTGGGAGACCCTCCTCGACGACGCCTACGACTGCTTCCGCGAGCGCGCACTCGATCACGGCGTCGATCCGGACGATTTCGACGACGAGTTCGACCCCTACGACGCGGTCTGGACCCCCGTTCGACTGCGCAAAGCGATGCCGACCGTCGAGTGGCGCTCGCCCGACACGGCGCTGCCGAGTCAGATCCTCCACCTCGCGGAGGAAGTTCGATCTATCGTCACGCACGCCGACGCCCGCGGAACCGTCGTCGGCGACGACTCGAGCGTCGACGGTGCCGTCCCGCTGCCCGAGTTCGAGACGGTCCAGGAGATCACCGACAGCGCGATCTACGACGGTCTGAGTGACTCGAACGTCCGGAACTACCTGCAGAAACTCGGGTTCACGCCGTCGACGTACGACCCGCTCGTAGATCGACTCCCCGGCTCGCGGCTCACGAAGCGACAGGCGAAACGACTTCGGCTCGAGGCGGCGAGGCAACTCGAGGCCGACCTCGCGACCCAGCCTGCGCGGGCCTGAGTCCGATTTTCGTGTTCCCGTGGCGAAGCCGTCCCGAGATCGAGCGTCGAAGACGGCCGTCACCGGGTCGGCGGACTCCGTTCGTCGACCGGATCGGAATCCGCCCTAACGGACGCGTAGACGCGCTCGGCCCACTCGCGGGCGATAGGCGAGTCGGTGTCGACGAACACTTGCATCAGGCCCGTGGTCTCGTCGTAGCCACCGATACCGACGCGGTCGTCGAAGAGCGCGAGTCCGTACGGGAGGTCGCCGCGCGTCCGAAGCGTCAAGTGTCCGCGCTCGATCGCGTCGGTAGCCCGATCGGGATAGGTCTGGAACAGTTTCTCCACGATGTGCGGGAGGTAGACGATCTCGGTGTCGGTTTCGTCGAACACCCGCTGGTGGAACTCGCCCAGGATCAGTGGGGCCATGTGCGTCGTATTGAACCCCCGGAAGGTCTCCGACTCGTCGACGAGTGCGATGAACCGCTCGACCGGCCCGTAGGGATCGTCCGGTTCGGCGACGGTAACCGTCGCGTCCACGAACGGTTCGACGACGAACTCACGGTGGTCCGCACAGATCGAATCGAGAAGCGGGGTTAGTCTGTGTGTGGTTCGCACGTTCGCTTCGAACCGGAGTAACTCCTCCGCGACGACTTCGCCGCGCCAGGTCAACCGATATCGACTATCGACCTTCTCGACGAGATCCCGCTCGTCGAGCCACTGCGTGTACCGGTGGCTCGTCGCCCGCGAAACGTCGAGACGCGATTCGATCTCCCGGCGGTCGAGCGGTTCCGAAAGCAGCGCCTCGAGGACCGGACCGTGCCGGACGATGTCGATGAGCAGGTCCGTGTCGACGCGGTCGCCCGCGGCGTCCAGACGCTCGCCGAGATAGCGACGGTTCCGTTCGTTCTCCAGAATGGCCTCGAAGACCGGAGAGCCGGGCGGCTGTCGATCGTCGGCCAGTTGTTCGTCTCGATCGGAGTCCATGGAACTCACTTGCTAGAGGGAGGCTATCAAGGATAGTAACTCTACCCGTACTCGTCTCGAGATCCGTCTCACCCGCTGTAACGGTGCACTCGACGCCGAACGCTGCTCGATAGGTGAGGCCAACGCCCGTCGCGTCGTCTGGTTCGGCATGGGACGACAGGCAATCACTCACGACCAGTTAGCACAGTTCGAGACGACGTTTCACGGAACCCTGATCCGGCCCGACGACGGTGCGTACGACGACGCCCGCGCCGTCTGGAACGGACTGATCGACAAGTACCCTGCCCTCGTGGCCCGGTGTCGTGGCGTCGCCGACGTCGTCGATGCGGTGACGTTCGCCCGCGATCTCGAGCTCCCGGTGTCGGTTCGCAGTGGTGGCCACAACGTCGCGGGGACCGCCGTCTGCGATGACGGACTCGTCGTCGACCTCTCGGAGATGCGGGGTGTGTGGGTAGACCCCGACGCACGGACGGCGCGCGTCCAGGCCGGCGCCACGTGGGCGGATGTCGATCGCGAAACCCAGGCGTTCGGTCTCGCAACGCCCGGCGGGGTCGTCTCGGCGACCGGTGTCGCGGGGCTCACCCTCGGCGGCGGAATCGGACACCTCCGCCGCAAGCACGGCCTGACCTGTGACAACCTCGCATCGGTCGAGCTGGTGACGGCGGACGGCAAGTTTCTGACCGCTAGCGCAGACGAGAACGAGGACCTCTTCTGGGGGCTCCGCGGTGGCGGCGGCAACTTCGGAGTCGTCACGACCTTCGAGTTCGACCTCCACCCGGTCGGTCCCGACGTGGCGACCTGCGTGGTGTTTTATTCGAGCGACCGGTTGGCCGAGTGTCTGCGAGCGTACCGCGAGTACGTCGCGTCTGCGCCCGAGGAAATCTCTACCCTCGCGTCAGCAGGCGCGATGCCGGACGAGGAGCTGTTTCCGGCGGACGCGGTGAACGAACGTAAGATCGGCATTATCGGCTGCTATGCCGGCTCGATCGAAGACGGCGAGCGTGCGCTGGCGCCCCTGCGGGAACTTGGCGAGCCGATCGCCGACGTCAGCGGGACGATCCCGTACGCGGAACTCCAGCAGCTCTTCGACGAGGAGTATCCGGACGGAATGCGGTACTACTGGAAGTCGCTGTACCTCGACGGACTGTCGAACGCCGCCATCGATCGGATCGCCTCCTGGGCCGACGTCGCACCCTCGCCGCTATCGACCGTCGACGTCTGGCAGTTGGGAGGCGCAATCGCTCGGGTCGACACCGAGGACAGCGCGTTCTCGGGACGACACGCGCCGTTCCTCCTCGGCGTGGAGGCGAACTGGGAACGCCCCGAAGACGACGACGCCAACCTCGAGTGGGTACGCGACTGTCTCGACGATATGCGCCAGTTCTCGGACGGGACGGTCTACCTGAACTTCCCCGGGTTCTTCGAGGAGGGCGAGGACATGATGGAGACCACGTTCGGGCCGGCGTACGAGCGGTTAGTCGCGTTGAAAGACGAGTACGATCCGACGAACGTATTCAGCCGGAACCAGAACGTCGCTCCGTCCGGCGGCGCTCTGAACGACGGCGAGACGCGCCACAGCGCTCGAAACGACGGTGGATCAGACCGTGAGTGATCACGACGACGAACCGGCGGCGGTTTCGTGGCGGGCGTCGACGGCGCAGGTCGTACTGGTGAGCGTGATGGTGGTGGCGCTGGGGGTCCTCGGACCCTCACTCAGCGAGCCCGGACGGGCTGCCGTCACGGTCGGGATCGTGTTGGCCGAAGCGATCGCGCTGTACGTCGGCTACGGTGCGCTCGCTCGAGCCGCCGACCCGGTCGTCCGTGAACGGCTCGTGAGTCACTGACCGTGGAGATCCTCGGTCTCGGTGTCGTGACGATCGCCTTCTTCGTCGGGTTCGGCCTACTGATCGGCGTCCTCTTCGGATTCTTCGGAATGGGAGGATCGTTCCTCGTGACGCCGGTGTTGCTGGTGCTCGGCTATCCGGCGACGGTCGCCGTCGGAAGCGGCCTCGCGTTCGTCTTCGGGACGAGCGTTATCGGTTCGCTCAGACACCGCGCCCACGATCAGATCGACTACAGGCTAGCGGCGATACTGATCCTCGGACTGACGCTCGGTATCGAGGTCGGCAGGCGAGTCGTGTTCCTGCTCGACGAACTCGGTAGCGCCGACGTCGTCGTCGGCCTGGTCTACGCGGGTCTCCTCGGCGCGGCCGGATTGTTCGTACTTCGAGACGTTCGTACTGACGACACCCTCGTCGAACCGGTCGGAATCGCCACCGCGGTGCAGGCAATCGAACTCCCGCCTATGATGACGGTATCCGGCGGTGCAACCATCTCGGGGTGGATCGTGCTCGCCGTCGGCCTGGGGATCGGCACCCTCTCGGGATGCCTCGGCGTCGGCGGCGGATTCCTTCTCCTCCCCGTCATGATCTACGGGTTCGGCGTTCCCGCTGCGGTCGCCGCTGGAACCAGTCTCCTTCAGATCACGGTTTCGGGTGCGTTCGGGACGTTCGTCTACGCCCTGTCGAACGCCGTCGACGTCCCCGTCGTCGCCGCGATGCTCGTCGGGAGCGCGCTCGGAGCACGCGTCGGCGTCGGTGCGACACGTCTCGCGGACGAGACCGACGTCAAGGGGTACTTCGCGGTCGTGCTGCTCGCCGGAAGTGTCGCCACCGCGAGCGAGCAGATAGGTGACGCGTACGGTGTCGAGGTGCTCGCTACCGTCAGCGTCGTCCTCATCTTCGCGTCTACACTGCTGGTCAGCGGTGCGATCGTCCACGCGTCGATCGCTTCGCTCGAGGGGAACGCGTAGCGATCACCATGCTACTCAAGCGATCGGGAACCGGCGCTCGAGCGTCAGTGCAGTCGATCGAGCCACCGCCGGCCGGTCCGGAGGTCGGCCGGGATTTCGTCGCCGAACGCACACCGCGTTCGCTCCGTCTCGCAGGGGTTGCCCATCCCGACCTCGATCACCGGCGAGCCGCCCTCGAAGATCGCCGTGCTCGCCGTCGTCAACTGCCCGAACGCGTGCGGTTCGTCCGTCTCGGGCTCCGGATGGCGACAGATCGAGTCGTCGCCCGGACCGTTCGCGTGATCCTGCGCGAACGTCCACAGGTC
This sequence comes from Natronorubrum halobium, assembly GCF_051351675.1. Classification (NCBI taxonomy): domain Archaea; kingdom Methanobacteriati; phylum Methanobacteriota; class Halobacteria; order Halobacteriales; family Natrialbaceae; genus Natronorubrum; species Natronorubrum halobium. Next base: position 931,571 of record NZ_CP195595.1, on the reverse strand, counting down.
GTCGCGGTCGAGTCGATCCGCGCCCTCGAGCAACTCGAGCGATCGCTCGCGTCGGTCCGCCGAACTCTCGGTCCGCGTGGACTCCGAGTTCACGAAGTGATTCGTTCTGGTCACGACGGGGTCGTCGTCGACGGCGATCCGCTCGGCCACCGGATCGACCTCGAGCAGGGCGGCGTCGGACGCGTCCGCCAGAAACAGCGTCTGGCCGCAGAGGTGGCGCGTCGGATAGGATTCGAGCAGCTCGCGGGCCTCGTCGATGGACGCACACTCCTCGAGGAGCATTCGGATGACGGTCCCGTTTCGAAGCTGGTTCTCGGGGTCGACGTCGTCGCGTTCGCTGTCGATGTAGGTGTTCGCCGCGACGAGACCTTGATCGTTGACGCCCTTGAAGATCGAGATCGTCCCGCAGGTGTCGACGGTCAGGAAGCCGTAGTAGTCGTCGATCGGCGGCTGTTCGACGATCGACTTCGGTCGCGTTCCTCGGCCCGCGATATCCCGGTTCTTGAGGACGAGCGGCCCGGAATCGCTGGCACCCGGGTCGGCAGTCGTATCGGCAGTACCGGTGTCGAATCCGCCGTCCGACTCGACCCTCGGCGGCGCAGCGAGCGCGTTCGTACACCCCTTCGGGTTCTTCTCGGATCGGCCCTCCCCGTCGGCCAGTTCCTCGCAGAGTTCCGAGTAGGCGAAGACGTAGACGTCGTAGACGTCCGGATCGACGTCGAACACCTCGGCCATCGCCTCGTAGGCCCGCAGGTGGCGATCCGGGAGGCTCTCCCGACTCCGCCGGCCGTACTCGAGCATCGGCTCCAGATCGATACCCCGTTCGTCGATGATCGACTCGAGTTCGTCGATGGCCCACTCGACGGCCTCGCGCTCGGTCTCGGCTCGGCGGCGTGCCTGTTCGGCGAAGCTATCGGATCCGGCGATGCCATCGGTAGATGCGCTCGTGTCGACGGCCGTGTCGTCCATAGAGGGCAGTTGGACTCGATGGGGTTGTATCGTCGGCCTGAAAAGGTATGCTGTGGGACGAGGAGACAGATCTCCCTGACGCTCGCCACTGGGAGTAGTTGCCCGATAAGCTACGCGCGAAAGGGTGTACGCACGTCGGCAGCGGGGATGGTGATCGTCGCGTGTCGCGATGATCGGTGATTTCCCCCCTATCCCCAGTGTGATGCCGTCGACCGGCTCTGCCGACGTGGGTACGAACGGTGTCAGCGATCATTACGTTGTCGGAGTGAACAGTGTTGGCGAGACAGTAGCTCGAGCACGTGGCGTGTACCGGCTCTGGTGAACCGGCGGAACGCCGTTGAAACGGGCCACTAGCGCCGACCTGATCAGTCCTGTCCTCGAGCGCGCCCAGGCTGGTCGCGATTCCGTCCGCGTCCACGACCCTTCCCCGGATGGTCATCGTCGTCTGCAGACGGCTCGTAGGCATCGAACAGCGGGAACGAATCGTCGAACACGTCCGTCTCGAGGATCGACGGCTCGCCGGCCAGGTTGTTCGTCTCGTCGCGGACGGCGTCGTCGTTGAACCGGAGGTCCGTGTTGAGTCCCTTCGCGAGCGCGTTCAGGTTTCCGACGTGGTCGTCCGTCGCCTCGGCACTGCCGAGTAGGATCACGGCGCCGCCGTCGTTGCGGTACTGCCGGAGGGCGATGATCTCGTCCGTCTCGAGTTCGCGTTCCGGCGCGGTGACCAACACTGCACGGGGCGTCGTCGACTCGGCCGGCAGCGTGTTCGCGAGGTCGTTGACCTGCCGGAGCCGGAGGCCGACGCCCTCGAGATACCGGAGGAAGTACTGACAGCGCTCGAGGGAGATCGAACCGGGCGCGTTGAACTGGCCCTGCCCACCCGCGATGAGGACGTCGCCGGCGGCGGCCGAGAGGGAGTCGATCAGGTTCGCGAGGAACGGGAAGTTGCCGTACTCGCTGGTGTCCGCGGGGAACTCCTCGGCTTCCTCGTACTGCTCGTGGATGAGGAGGCCGCCGACGAGCGCGATGCGTTTTCGTTCGTCGACGCCGACCAGTGGGGCCTCGTCGTACTCGACGCCGTCGTCGCCGAGGTCCTGCGTCGCGGTCTCGGCGGCGTAGACCGGAACGCGCTCGTCGCGAAGCCGACCGCCGTCGCGGCCCCGACGGCTGCGGATGCTCCGGGCGTCGGGGACGAACAGGTCCTCGACGGGCTCGTTTCGGATCTCTGTGAGCGCGTCGAAGTCCGCGGCCGACCAGATGCCACGGCCGTCGGCGAGCGCGTCCTCCTCGAGCGCCGACCACTCGTCGTGGTTCGAGAAGCCGGAGGAGTAGACCCGCGCATAGCCCTCTTCGACGGCCTGTCGGTTGTAGTTCACCACAAAGTCGCCCGTTTCGGCGTCGGCCCCGAACGCGTCGGGATCGTAGTGCACGTACGCCAACAGCCGCCCGTAGTTACCCCGGAGCGGTTCGACGGGATCGAACGTCAGCTTGATCCGGCGGCCCTCGATGTCGGCCTCGTCCAGACTCGCGTCCTCGGGAGCCATGAGATCGAGCGAGAACTCCGTTGCCTCGGCTCCCCAGTCGTAGAGATGCTCGTCCGCGTCGTCGGGAATGCCGAACCACTCCTCGGGGTCGTTTTGCGCCGGCGGCGTCTCGGCGGTGTCGAACCCGACGGTTCGGACCGTGTCGCGGTAGCCGAACTCGGAGTCGAACTCGACCTCGAAGGAGTCGCCGTCGAAGACGCGAACGACGCGACCGTAGTACGCCTCGCCGCGTTCGAACTCGATCCCGACGCCGTTCCGGTCCGTCAGGTACTCGTCCGGCACCGCGAACGCCGTCGCGACGGGGACGTATTCGGGACCCGCGTTCTGCACCTCGTCTTCGACCTGTCCGCCGTTGAACCGGAACGCTAGATCGAGGTGGTCGGCAATGTCGTTCAGGTTCTCGGTTCGGTCGTTCCCGCCGAAATCGGACTGGTCGAACAGGAAGACGGCCCCGCCGTCGTCGACGAACGACTGCAGCCGCTCGAGTTCGGACTCCCAGAACTCCCATTCGGGGGTAGTGATCACGAGGCCGTCGGCGTCCGCGAGGCCGAGTTCACCCTCGCCGTCGTCCTCGAGGTACGCCGCGTCGAACGCCGTCGTCGTGAAGACGAACTCGCTCCAGCCCGTTTCCTCGTCCTCGACCTGGTCCGCGTTGAACCGGAACGCGAGGTCGAGCGCGTCGGCGATCTCGTTCAGAGAGTCGGTCTCGTCGTGGCCGCCAAACTCGGACTGATCGTGCAGGAAGACGGCCCCGCCGTCGTCGACGAACGCCGACAGCGCCTCGAGTTCGTCGGCCGTAAACGCCTCCTCGGGCGTCGTGACGACGACCGCGTCGGCGTCGTCCTCGAGAACCGCCAGCAGGTCCTCGGTCGCCTCGACGTCGTACCCCTCGCTCTCGGCGTCGGCGATAAAGTCCTCGAACTGCCAGGCACCGTAGTACTGGTCGTGGCTCTCGTCCCAGTAGACGGTGTCGCCGTCGATCACCTCGTCCCAGAGCGCCCGGACGAATTCGTCGTTCGCGTCGTGGTCGTTCTCGTCGTCGACGAACGGCGCGCCGAAGCCGACGACCGAGCCGTCCCTCGAGACCAGCGGAATCGACTCGTCGTCGCCGTAGCGATACGCGCCGTCCTCGTTCTCGTCCACGTTGGAGGCCGTCTCTTCGGCCCAGACGAGGACGTGCTCCTCATCGGTGAGCGCCCCGCCGCCGGGGGCGATCTGGCTCGCCGTCGAGTAGAACTCGAGGTCGGGGTCGTCGGTCCCCGCGTCGAACGCCGTCAGCGCCCGAACGTCGTAGCCGTTGGCCTCGGCGTAGTTCCGGAAGATGTCGTGACTCTCGAGGTCCCAGTACTGCTGGTGGCTCTCGTCCCAGAGCACCGTGCTGTCGGGCCCCATCAGTTCGTCCCAGACGTTCAGGACGAACTGCTCGTTGTCCATCGAAAAGCCGCCGCGCTCGTCGCTCAGGAAGCCGGCCGATCCGATCCCCATCACGGAGCCGTCTTGGGAAATCAGGGGAATCCGCTCGTCCTCGTAGAACTCGACGTCGTCCTCGTCGGTCACGTCCGAGGCCGTCATCACGTACGCGTCGGGCGACGCCCACGCGACCACGTGGTCCTCGTCGGTCAACGGGTCGCCGTTGGCGTCGGTCTGGCTCGCCGTCGAGTAGAAGGAGAGGGCGTCGAGTTGGTCGCTCGAGTCCCCACGCTCCGTCGATACGGCTCCACTCGCCGACCCGGACAGCGCGAGTGCACCTGCTCCGGCCCCGAGTAGCGACAGGAACGACCGCCGTTCGACCGTCGAATCACTCTCGATAGTTGAACGTACCATGGACCCAATGTCTCGGTGGTTAATAAAAAAGTTGGTAATAGTAAACCAAACACGTTCCGTGACTGCTAGTGGCATCCATAGCGGTGTATCGAAGGAAACAAACCCGATACGATGCGGTATTTCAGGCGGATATCCTGAAGATAATCGTTCGTTTCCCTACCAGAAATTGGTCGACGTTCGGTGAAAAAACGGGCGCGATGGGATTCGAACCAAAGCCAGTCGGTCGTCTCACTCCGTTCTCACGTCCGCTCGTCACAAAATCGCGGGCGCGATGGGATTCGAACCACGGTCGCAGCAAGCTGCTCCCTGATTCGAATCCCACGTGCCGGTTCATTCGTCGCTGCGCGACTCGTTACACGGGCGCGATGGGATTCGAACCCACGACCGTCGGATGTCTTCCCCCACCGCATCCGCGACGGGGATAGAAGTCCGACGCTCTATCCGGACTGAGCTACGCGCCCTCGAGTACGAATCCACGACCAAATGGCATAAGCAGTGTGGATTTCGGTTCCCCTCAGCCGTGGAATCGATACAGCGACGTGACGAACGGCAGCCGGTTGGCCAGCCAGATGGCGACCGGGAGTCCGACGATCGTCACCGCCAGAAACGCGGCGAGGTTGGCCCAGAAGAAGCTGAGCCACCAGCCGACGAAGACGAAGTAGAGCGCTCGTACGACGAGCGAGTGCTGGCCGCGGGCCAGGTTGGGGTTCGTGAACGACCGCGGTTCCGCCAGCGTCAGCACCGTCGGGACGAGGTTGATCAGTTTGATTCCGATCGGTGCCAGCACGACGGTCACGTTCAGGAACCACGCCAGATTGACCACGATCGGCGTCGCCCACCAGCCGATGACCAGAAACCAGAGCGCTCGAACGAGGAGGGATCGCTGCGTCACGGTCGACGGTGGGGCGGACAGGGAGATAACCGCACCGATCTCACCGACTGCTCGCCGACTGAACTGGGCACTCTCGAGTGCCGCGTCTCCTGCGGCGACGATGCACCGTCACGAGCGTCAAAACTACTCGCGGGTACAACGGCTCTCGAGTGGAATGAGACGGTCAAAAAGGAGCAGCGACAGGCTAGATCGTCGGAAACGTGCTTACGCGTTTTCGTCGTCCTCCCCGTCGTCGAGTCCGTCGTCCGTATCGTTCGTTTCCTCGTCGTCGGATTCGCCGTCCGTATCGTTCGCTTCCTCGCCGTCTCCGAGGCCACCGTCGTCGTCTCCAACCCCGCCTTCCTCGTCGTCTCCCGATCCGTTGTCTTCTTCCTCGTCGTCCCCGAGGCCGTTTTCGTCCGCTTCACCTTCTTCGTCTTCCCCTTCTTCGTCGGGTCCGTCGTCCATCCCGTCCGTGTCGTCGTCGTTTTCGAGTCCGTCGTCGACCGATTCTTCCTCTTCTTCGGCGTCCGAACAGCCTGCCACGGCGGCGACCATACCGACGCCGAGTGCCTTCGTGAATCGTCGTCTGTCGAGGGTTGGTGCTTTCATAGCGCGCATCTGGGCCGATAACCGACTGGCAAATAATGGGGAGAGTTCGTTACGGATGATAGTCTCCGATTCAGATGGATTGCCGATTTTTAGCTCGTCGAAAGTACACGGTTTCACTGGTCGCCGCTGTTTCGAGTCGCGCAACCGATCGGTTCGTTCTCACGACACTGTGTTTACCGATCCGACAACTTCGACGGAACGGCTTCGAGAGGACGGTGGAGCGGTCTCCAGAGCGAATTTCGGTACGCGAACGCTACCGTTCGCCGTTTCGGCGACTGCAACTGGGAACATCGAATAGGGTGACGAGACGAACGCCGGCGAGCGACGAACACAGCCCTTATGCAAGCTTCGCCTGTATCTCCCCTCGATGCACGTCATCGGAACGGTGGGGCTCCCCGGCAGCGGAAAGGGCGAGGCCGCCACCGTCGCACGCGAGAACGGAATCCCGGTGGTGACGATGGGCGATGTCGTCCGTCAGGAAACCGCCGACCGCGGGCTCGACCCGGCGAAAGACCACGGCAAGGTCGCCCAGGCACTGCGCGACGAGAACGGGCCGGCGGCGATCGCCGAGCGCTCGCTGCCGATGATCGAGGACCGCCTCGAGGACCACGAGACCGTCCTGATCGACGGCATTCGCTCCGACACCGAGGTCGACGTCTTCGAGGAGCGCTTCGGGAGCGAGTTCACGCTGGTCAGTATCGAAGCCCCGTTCGAACTCCGGGCCGAACGAATCGACGACCGCGGCCGAGACGTCGGCGAAGACGAGGGCGGCGAGGGGCTGGCCGCCCGCGACGAACGCGAACGCGGCTTCGGGATGGACGACGCGATGGACCGGGCCGACGTCGTCGTCGAGAACACGGACACGCTCGAGGCGTTCCACGACCGGATGCAGTCGATCGTCGAGGCGGGGACGACGAGCGATTCCGAAGCGACTACCGAGAGCAGTACGGAGGTACACCAACCATGACCGAGATCTACCGCGTCGACGTCGAGATCACGGCCCCGGTCTACGACACCGAGGTCACCAGCCGCGTCGCCGACGCCGTCGCGAACGTCTTCCCCAACGCCGACCTCGAGGAGGAGTTCGGCGAGATCAGGGCCGAATCGCACTCGTTGGACCACTTCTCGGAACTGCTCCACCGACAGGAGATCTTGGACACCGCTCGCGGCGAGTTCTTCGCGAATCGGGAGGGCGACACGTTCAGCTTCGCGCTCAAGAAACAGGCGGCCTTCGAGGACCGCGTGAACTTCTCCGTGGGGGAACCCGACGAACTCGGCGAGATCGCCGTCCGGGTTCGCGTCGAGGAACCCACGCTCGAGGAGTACGTCGACCACGTCGCGCCGCCGACGGAAGACGGGCGGCCGATCGAGGGCTGATCGGACGCGGTGCTCGAGTCGAACGGTTCCGTCGTGCGTCCGCTACGACGCGTCGACGAGTCGCCAGCAGTAGTACACCGAACACGCCCCGAACGCGGCGGCGAGAGCCGCATATCGTGACGACGGAGCGAGTACGAACGCGACCGCCGCAAACGCTGCGAGTCCGCCGGAGAAAGCGAACCCGATCACGTCGCTACCGAGCAGGCCACGGCTAACACCGATCGCTGCGACACCGAGTGCGTAGCAAACCGCGAGACTCATCGATAGCTCCGCGAACGCACCGGTTCGAACCGCACTCGAGAGCGGGATCAAGTTGACGACGAACAACGCGCCGAGCGCGAGCACGGCCGGGTCTCGCCAATCGATCGAGTTCGCCGTCGCGGCTCGAACCGACATACCGAACCGTTCGGTTTTATGATATATGAACGTTGTGTTAGAACGGGATAGCGAGTAGCGAGCGACGGGCCAGCAGTGAAAGGCCAGCGACACGTACGTCGACGGGATGCACGACACGATCGCCGTCTCGGAGATCATGGTCACCGACGTCGTCACCGCCCCGTCCGACGCGAACGCGAGCCACGCTGCGACCCTGATGCGCGACGAGCGCGTCAGTTCGGTCGTCGTCGTCCGCGACGGCGCGCCCGTCGGGATCGTCACCGAGGGCGACTTCGCGACCCACCTCTGTGAACGGACCGACCTCGGCAGCGTCGAACTGGCGGACGTGATGGCCTCCCCGCTCGAGACGATCGCACCCGATACGTCCCTCGTCGACGCCGTCACCGTCCTCCGCGGTAACGGACTCGAACACCTGCCGGTCGTCGAACGTGACGACACCGACTCGAACGGCGGAGCCGACGAGTCCGGAACGCTCGTCGGCATCCTCACGACGACGGAACTGTCCTACTACGTCCCGCATCTGGCCCACCGAACGGGTGGTCGCGAACACCGGCCCCCGCGACGGCAGGTCCGGACCGACACCCTGTACGAACGCGACGGCTGGGAGTTCGAGTACCGCGGTGAAGACGAGTCGACCGTCTCCGTCGGCGACGTCGCCCGCTTCTCGAAGACGATTTCGGACGAGGACGTCGAGGCGTTCGCCGAGATCACCGGTGACACGAATCGCGTCCACCTCGACGAGGCCTACGCCGCCGAGACCCGATTCGGCGAGCGGATCGTCCACGGCGTCCTCGCGAACGGTCTGATCAGTGCTGCACTCGCCCGCCTGCCGGGGTTGACGATCTATCTCTCACAGGAGAGTAGCTTCCTCGCACCGCTGTCGATCGACGATCAGGTCACGGCCGTCTGCGACGTCGTCGACGACCTCGGCGACGGAAAGTACCGGATCGAGACGACCGTCTCCGACGGCGACGACACGACGGTGCTCGAGGGCGATGCCGTCGTCCTCATCGACGACCTGCCGCCGGACGCCGCACTCGAAGGGGACGCGGCGACTGCTGACTGACAACTGACGGCTGGTGAGAGCGGATCAACTACTCCGTACACTCGTCGGCGGCCTCGAGCGACCGTTCCGCCTCCCGCTCGCGCCGGTCCACGGCGAGGACGTTCCCGGACTGCGCCGCGGACGCTGCCTCCCCGAACGCCTCGGCAGCGTCCGTCAGGTGACCGCTCTGGCAGCGCGCCGTCTCGAACTGATCGGCCAGTCTGGTCGGTGGCTCGTCGTCACTCTCGAACGTCTCCGTCGCCGTCTCGAAGGCCGATTCCGCGTCGGTGAACGCGGCCTCCGCCCCCTCGTACTCGTCGTTCTCGGTGTATTCCTGGCCCTCGTCGAGCGCCTCGTAGCCGTCGAGCATCGAATCGAAGCCGTCCACGAGCGTCACGAGCGAGTCGAGGACGTCGCCGAGCGACGCGATGCCGTCCTCGAGGTCCGTTCGATCGATCCGCGCCAGTTCCTCGAACCGATCGCCGTCGAGCGCCCGATAGCCGGTATCGGCCTCCTCGTGGCACGTCTCAGCCGTCTCGAGTTCTCCTATCCACTCGTCGACGGTCGCGGACGCCGCCTCGAGATCACGCTCCTCGCCGCTCGCGTCGAAGACCGCGTCGGCGTCCGGCTCGAGTTCCTCGTCGGTGATCGTCTCGGTGACGACGACCAGCGCCTCGAGGACGTCCGCGTACGTTCTCAGCGTCTCGATATCGGGGTTGCGGTCGTCGTCCAGTTCGGCCGCGGCGGTCTCGAGGTGGGCTCGAGCGTCCTCGATCAGTCCGTCGGGTTCGGCCGCGTCGAACTCGACTTCCCCGGAGTCGTCCACGCCGCCACCCTCGATATCCAGCGCGAGGGCGGCGTCGTTCAGCGCGCCGACCGCCCGATTGAGTTCGCGGACGCCGGTTCGGTCCTCGGCGCTGGTGGTCGACTCGCTGCCGGTGAGATCGTCGAGACAGCCGGCGAGTGCGGCCAGCGTGCCGACCCCCGCTCCGGCCCGAGTGAGATACTGTCGGCGGTTCATTGGTACTCGGGGATTCGTCTAGAGACGTATGAACGTAGTGGCAAACGAGTCAATGAAAACGAGTGAACGGTCGTCGTCGGAACCACGTAGCGCTGCGCCGAGGACGGCTACCGTGGTTATCCGAACGGTCCCATGCCGCCCATCCCGCCGCCACCGCCACCGCCGCCGCCCTGTTGCATCTGTTGCATCATCCGCTGCATCTCCTTCTCGGAGCCCATGCCCTGGAACTGCTTGATCGTCTTCTCCATCATCTTGTACTGCTGGAGCAGTTCTCGGACCTTCTCCTCCTCGGTGCCCGAGCCGCGAGCGATGCGCTCGATCTGGCTGGCGCCGATGGCCTTGGGGTACTCCTTTTCGGTCTCGGTCATCGAGTCCATGATGACGCTGAAGGTGTGCATCCGCTCCTGCGTGACGTCCATCGCGTCGTCGGGGAGCTGATCCTTGATCCCGCCGCCGAAGCCGGGGATCATGTCCATCACCTGGTCGAGCGGCCCCATGTTGTTCATCGCCTCCATCTGCTTTTGCATGTCGTTGAGGGTGAACTGGCCCTGCAGCATGTCTTCGGGATCCCAGTCCTCTTCTTCCATCTCGGTCTGCTCCATCGCGCGCTCGACGCGTTCGGCGAGCTGGCCGAGGTCGCCCATGCCGAGCAGTCGGGAGATGAAGCCGTCGGGCTCGAAGCGCTCGATGTCTTGGACCTCCTCGCCGGTCCCGAGGAAGGCGATCGAGGAGTCGGTCTGGTCGACGGCCGTCAGCGCGCCACCACCCTTCGCGGTACCGTCCAGTTTCGTGATGACGACGCCGTCGATCCCGATCGACTCGTCGAACTGCTGGGCCTGGTCTTTCGCCCCTTGCCCGATCGCCGCGTCGAGGACGAGCAGGGAGGTGTCGGGATCGGCGACGGACTCGATCTCCTCGATCTCCTCGATCAGATCGTCCTCGAGCGCGTGGCGACCCGCCGTGTCCACGATGTGGACGTCGGCCTCGCTGGTCTCCTCGAGGCCCTTCCGGGCGATTTCGACGGGGTCCTCGCTCTCCGGGTTGCCGTAGTAGTCGACCTCCGCGCGGCCGGCCATCTCCTGGGCCTGCTCGTAGGCGCCGGGCCGGAAGGTGTCCGTCTGGATCACGGCCGGACGGAGCCCCTTCGTCGAGAACCACCAGGCCATCTTCGCGGCGGAGGTCGTCTTCCCGGACCCCTGCAGCCCTGCGAGGAGGATGGTCTGTTCCTCGAGGGGCAGTTCGGTCGACTCGCCGATGAGGTCGACCAGTTCCTCGTAGACGATGCGGAGGACGAAGTCCCGCGCCGGGGTGCCGGCGGGGGGTTCTTCCTCGAGCGATCGCTCCTTGATGTTGTCCGACAGCTCCATCACGAGCGAGACGTCGACGTCGGCGGAGAGCAAGGAGCGCTGAATCTCCTTGACGATCTCCTCGATGTCCTCCTCGCTGAGCCGTGACTTCCCGCGGAGTTTGTCTAAAGTTCCCCGCAGAGAACTGCCGAGATCGTCGAGTACCATTTGCATCGACTACGTGGCGACGGTGTTAAAGGCTTTTTCTACGGGCGACGGGAAATCAAGCCGCGTCTTCGCTCCACGCCCGTTCGATCCGGCCTTCGACGGCAGCCAGCACCGTCGAGAGGACGTCTAACGGGTGAGGTGGCGGTAATTCGAGATCCACGATGTCGTTTCCGCTCGGCGGCCGATGGAAATGGAGCCGTGAGTTGTGCGAGTTCGGATGCCGATCCCATCGACACTCCCAGCGGTCACCAGTAGCCGCCGTCTCGACGAAATGAAGCGTGAAATCGCCGGTCGTGAACCACCGAACGTCGAGCCGAGCGGCCTCGATCGACGGCGGGTACCGTTCTGCGTCGACGTGTCCCTCGAAGACGCGTGGTTCGTCATTATCGGGACGGTACTCGGTTCTCGTGACGAGTGGATCGTTCGCGAGTCGACGCTCGAGTAGCCGAAGCGTCTGGCGATCCGGTGGTCCTGACGACGAAGGGACGTCATCGGACGAACCACTCATCTATGGCGAAGTCGGAACGAGATGGCCGTCGTTTTGTGCGATCTGGCGTGTGAGTTCGTAGAGACGGATATCTCGCTCGAGGGCTTGCCAGTCGCTGAGTTGCACCATCAACGTATGGATCTCGTCGTGGTCGCCGTGATCGAAGACCGAGACCGAGGTCGGATCCGGGGTCCCGAACCGGTCGACGAACTCGTCACGACGGGTTTCCAGCGTCTCGACGCGGTCGATGATTTCCTCGACCGTCCGGTCCTCCGCGATTCGACTCGCCTCTTGCCACTCCAGATACCCGTCGTTGCGCTCGTAGCGGGCGGGTTTGGCGTCGCGGTCGGCTCGAACGATACCCATTTCGGCGAGGCGATCGAGGTGTTTTTTCGCCGCGTTCGGTGAGCAATCCGCGGTCGACGCGATCTCGGTGTACGGCGTCGGCTCCGTCACGCCGAGCGCAGTGTCGTAGACCCGGTCGAACGTATCGGTACGCTCGCTCCACCGCCGGCGCACCTCGTCGACGGCCTCCTGATCCGGAACTGGATCGAACTCGGTCACGATCGTCGATACGCACTCGCCGATAATATATGTGTGTTATCGCAAATATGTGTGGACAGTGTGCCCACTTCGGGTGTCAATGACACCGCAGCCGTCGTCGGTGAGTATTTCAGCCGACCCGAACAACCTCTACGTATGAGTTCGGATGCAGACGCGGATCCCTCGGAGTACGAGGCGCTCGAGGACGCGGACGTCACCATGCGCGAAAACGAGCACGGCCTCCACATCGCCGACGACGAGGTGACCGGGGTCTCGAGCCAGGGTCAGACGCCCGAAGCGGCCCTCGAGAACCTCGCGGAGGCGGTCAGATCGTACCGGGAAGCGACCGACGACGATCCGGGCGACGACTGGCTCTGAGCGGTGCGTGAGGTGTAGATCACGTACACGCGTCGCCTCCGCCAGACGGAGCGGTTATGTGATCCGGGGACTCACCAGCACCCATGACAGTTCGGCGAGAGCGTATCGAAACCGTGCTGCGGGCGATCGTTCACGAGCTCAAGGTCGAACGGGTCACGTTCATGGCCGGCAGCATCGCGTACAACGCGTTCCTCTCGTTGCTGCCGCTGCTCTTGCTCTTGCTCGCGATCATCGGCAGCGTCGGCAACCGGAGCCTCGAGGAGGGGCTGGTCTCGATCACGCGGTCGGCGTTGACGCCCGGTGCGGCGGACGTACTGGTCGCAGAACTCCAGTCGACGCCGGCCGGCGCCTCGGCGCTCGGTCTCGTCGCCCTCGTCTGGGGTGCGTTGCGGATCTTCCGGAGCCTCGACATGGCGTTCTCGGACATCTACGAGTCCCAGGCACGGAACACGCTGCTCAACCAGTTCCGTGACGGGATCGTCGTGCTGATCTCGGTGGCGGCCGTCGTCGGCGTCGTCGCCGCTATCGAATCGATCGCCCCCAGCGGGTTCGGTCGCTCCGGTGGCACCGCGGGCTGGGTCGCACAGCGGCTCTTCCTCGTCGTCGCCGTCGGCGTCGCGCTGGTACCGATGTACTACCTCTTTCCCGACGAGGAGGACATGGCGCTCGTGGAGGCGCTGCCGGGCGTCGCCGTCACCGCCGTTGGACTCGTCGCCGCGGAGTCGCTGTTCCGACTGTACGTCCAGTACGGCTCGACGAACGCCCAGAACAGCCTGCTCGCCGGCATCATCGTGTTGATGACCTGGCTGTACGTCAGCGGCCTCCTCATCCTCGTCGGCGCGGCCGTCAACGCCGTGCTCTCGAACCGGAGCGAGGACGTCTCGATCCGACCCGTCGTGGGCGGCGTCCCGCTCGAGGAGGACCGCGCGAACGACTCCGGACGCGACGGCGACCCCGTCGATCCAGTCCGGGCCATCGACGACCTCCGCGAGCGCCTCCCGACCGCGACCGACGTCCGGGTCGTCGTCGACGAGGAGTCGGTGCGGATTCCCCCGCCGGACCGGATCGACACCGACCGCCGGCGCACGACGATCCCGTTCGTCGACGATACCGTCGGCATCGAACTCCACTGGAACGCACCCGAGGAGACCGAACAAGCCGCCGAACGGCGGACCGTCGACGAACGCAATCCCTGATCCGAGCAGCAGGTCCGCTCGACTTGCAGGCTCCAGATTTACGCGCTCGCTCGTGGTCACTGCGGCTATGGAATCGTACGATATCGTCGTGATCGGCGGCGGCTCCGGCAGCCAGGTCGCGACTGCCGCAGCGGAAGCGGACCTCGAGGCCGCCGTCGTCGAACGCGGCCCGCTCGGCGGGGCCTGTATCACGCGGGGCTGCGTCCCCTCGAAGGCGCTGATTCACCGGGCCGACGTCGTCGAGGAGGTCCGGCGGACCGAGGAGTTCGGCATCGCGGCCGAGTTGGGAGACGTCGACTACGGCGAGATCACGTCGTCGATCCACGACACGGTCTACGAGAAGGCGGAGAAACAGGAATCGAGCCTCGAGGACGCCGACAATCTCACGCTCTACCGCGGCGAGGGCCGGTTCGTCGACGACCGCACGCTCGAGGTCGACCCGAACGACCGCGACGCCGACAGCGTCGAGGTCCAGGGCGAGACCGTCGTTCTCGCGGTCGGGAGCCGACCGATGGTACCGCCGATCGACGGCCTCGAGGACGTCGAGTTCCTCACGAGCGACGACGCGCTCTTTCTGGACGACCGACCGGACGAACTCGTGATCGTCGGCGGCGGCTACATCGGGGCCGAACTGGGCTACTTCTTCGGCGCGATCGGGGCCGACGTGACGATGGTCGGTCGCAGCGAGACGCTCGTTCCGGAGGAGGACGGCGCCGTCAGCGAGGTCGTGACCGACTCGCTCGCGAAGTACTGCGATCTGTACACCGGCTACGAGGCCGCCGAGGTGAGTCAGGACGGTAACCGGGTCGTCGTCACGGCCGCGCCGAGCGACGACGATGACGACGGCGACGCGGTCGACTTCGAGGCCGACGAACTGCTGGTCGCGACCGGCCGACGACCGAACACCGACACGCTCGACCTCGATGCCACGGGCGTCGACGCCGACGACAAAGGGTACGTCGAGGTCGACGACCGACTCGAGACGACCGCCGACGGTATCTGGGCGCTGGGCGATATCGTCGGCGAGCAGCCGTTCAAGCACGCGGCCGACTACGAGGCGAAGGTCGTGACGGCGAACGTCGTAGACGGCGCCGACCGGGAACCCGATTACAGCGCGATGCCCCACGCCATCTTCACCAGCCCGCAGGTCGCCAGCGTGGGACGGACGGAGAGCGAACTCGAGGAGGCGGGCACCGAGTACGAGTCGGCGACGGTTCCCTTCGACGCCGCGCCGCTCGGGATGATCCTCGAGGCCGACGACGGACTCGTGAAGGTGTTGGCCGCTCCCGACGGCGAGGTTCTCGGCTGTCACATCGTCGGCCCGCAGGCTTCGACGCTGATTCAGGAGGTCGTCGTCGCGATGGACAGCGGCTCGGGGACCGTCGACGACGTCGCCGATCCGGTCCACGTCCATCCGGCGCTCTCGGAGGTCGTGTACGCGGCGTTCGACGAACTGTCCTCGAGTCGGTACTCGACGGCGCCGGACTGGCGGGACGTGAGCGACGAATGAGCGTCACCAACTACCCAGATGACGGACCAGCCTGAGTCGAACCCACCCGACGCCGATTCGTCAGCCGCGGTCTACGAGCGCATCACCGACGCCGTCTTCGCGCTCGACGAGGAGTGGCGATTCACGTTCCTGAACGAACGGACCGAGCACTTACTCGAGCGATCCGAGGCGGAGTTACTCGGGACGTCCATCTGGGAGGCGTTTCCGGGCGCGGTCGACTCGCCGTTCCAGCGCGAGTACGAGCGGGCGATGGAGACCCAGGACCCGGTCACGTTCCAGGAGTTCTACGCGCCGCTCGACGCCTGGCTCGAGGTGCGTGCCTACCCCTCCGAAACGGGGCTCACGGTATACTTCCGGGATATCACCGACCGCGTTCGTCGGAAGGAGCGACTGGAGAAACGCGAGCAAGCGCTGCACGACGCCTACGAGGTCATCGCGGATCCCCAGCGAGCGTTTCGCGAGCAGGTCGACGATCTGCTGGCCGTCGTTCGGCGGACGATCGGGACGGAGTACGCGACGCTGTCGCGCGTTCACGAGGACGCCGGCGAGTACATCTTCGAGGGCGTCGACGCGCCACCCGACGCCGATCTCGAGGCGGGAGACACCACTGCACTGGAGGCGACGAACTGCGAACACGTCGTCAGCACCGAACGGACGCTCGTGCTGGAGGACGTCGAAGTGGACGCGCCGGAGTTCGCCGATCGCGCTGGCAACGCCGAGTGGGGAATCTCCTGTTATCTCGGGACGCCGATCACCGTCGACGGCGAGGTGTACGGCACCTTCTGCTTCTACGACATGGAGGCCCGAGCCGAGGAGTTCACCGACTGGGAGGTGACGTTCATCGAACTACTCGGTAACTGGGTGAGTTACGAACTCGAGCGCGAGCGCTACCGGCGGAAACTCGAGGAATCCAACGAACGACTCGAGCAGTTCGCCTACACCGCCTCCCACGACTTACAGGAGCCCCTGCGAATGATCACGAGCTACCTCGGTCTCATCGAGCAGCGGTACAGGGACGAACTCGACGAGGACGCCGAGGAGTTCCTCGCGTTCGCCGTCGACGGTGCCGAGCGGATGGGGGAGATGATCGACGGCCTGCTCGCGTACTCGCGGGTGGAAACGCGGGGGAGTCCGTTCGAGCCGATCGACCTGAACGCCGTCCTCGACGACGTCCGAGACGACCTGCAGTTCAGGCTCGAGGAAACGGACGCGGACCTCTCGAGCGAGTCGTTGCCCCGCGTCGAGGGCGACGCCGATCAGTTACGGCAGGTGTTCCAGAATCTCCTCTCGAACGCGATCGAGTACAGCGGCGACGAACCGCCGCGGATCCGCGTCAGCGCCGAGCGGACGGGCGGGGACTGGACCATCTCGGTCAGCGACGAGGGGATCGGGATCGATCCCGACGACGCGGAGCGCGTCTTCGAGGTATTCGAGCGACTGCACAGCCACGAGGAACACGCCGGAACGGGAATCGGACTCGCGCTCTGTGAACGCATCGTCGAGCGTCACGGCGGCGAGATCTGGGTCGACTCCGAACCCGACGAGGGGGCGACGTTCGCGTTTACACTGCCGGCAACGTCGTCCGACGGAGCCGAAACGTCGGCCGCGTGATCGCTCCCGAGTGACGAGCCCCCGTCCCGTCGGCTGTCCGAATTCAAACGATGCCGTGCTGGTCGTCGACGATCGTGTGATACCACGCGACGTACGTGAGGATCATCCAGAGCGTTCGGCCGACCGACTGCTCGCCGCGACGGTGAGCCTCTCGCAACGCCGTCGCTCTGTCGGCGTCGACGTACGGTGTCCGTCGGAGTTTCTCGCGCGTGAACCAGGTCTCGATCGCGTTGTGGTCGTTCTGGAACCAGTCTTCGACGGGCGGTCGCATCCCCATCTTTTTGCGCTCGATGATCTCGCCGGGCAACAGGTCGCCGACGGCATCTTTGAGCACCCGCTTGACGTCGTTCTGGGTCACTTTGTGCTGGACCGGCAGCGAGTGGGCGAACTCCACCATCTCGGTCGAGAGGAACGGGACCCGCAACTCGAGCGACTGGGCCATACTCATGTGGTCGGCCTTGTAGAGGTGGTAGTCCGGCAGCGTGTAGCTCGTCTCGTAGGCCGACATGTGTTGCACGAGCGACGGATCCGCGACCTGTTCGGTGATCTCGTCGACGTTCGACCGCAGTCCCGACGTCTCGGCGGTCTTCCCCGTTCGGAGGAACTCGTCGGGCTCGGGTCGGAAGGTCGTAAAGCCACAGACGTGGCTCAACAGCATCTCCTCGTTGTTCTTCAGCCCCGAGTAGTAGCGAAGGTGTTTGTTGCCGACGGGCGACACCTGCGCGACGGCGCCGGCGACGTCGTGGGTGAACTCCGGCATGAAGTCCACTTTCCGTTTGTGCTCGGGGACGTGTTGGTACCACGGATAGCCCGCGAACAGTTCGTCGGACCCCTCACCCGCGAGCGCGACTTTGACGTCCTGACTCGCCCGTTCGGAGAGCGCGTACATCGGCAGCATCTGGAGGTGACCGGTCGGCTCCCCGAGATACCGGATCATCTCGCCGAAGAGGTCCATCGACGAGAGGTCGATGTTGACCTCGTGGTGGTCGGTTCCGAAATGGTCCGCAACGAGTCGGGCCTCCCGGCTCTCGTCGAGTTTGTCGTCGTTAAAGGAGACGGAGTAGGTCTTGAGCGGGTCGTCTTTCAGCTCCGAGGCGATCCCGACGACCGCAGAGGAGTCGAGCCCGCCCGAGAGAAAGGCGCCGACCGGAACGTCCGCCATGAGACGTTTCTCGACCGAGCGTTCGAGCAGGGTCCGCAGTCGATCGGACAGACTCGAGAACGACCCCGTGGCGCTCCCGGTCTCGATGTCACGGAGGGACCAGTACGTCCGCGTCTCGACGCCCTCGGGCCCGATCGTGACCGTCTGTCCCGGCTCGACCTTCCGGACGTCTTCCAGCAGGGTCTGTGGCGCCGGCGTGTACTCGAGCGAGAAGTGATTGTAGACGGCCGACGGATCGATCGTCCGATCGACGCCGCCGATCAGTAGCGCCGGCAGTTCGCTGCCCCAGACGAAGCCGCGGTCCGTCTCCCCGTAGTAGAGCGGTTTGATGCCGAACCGATCGCGAGCGAGGAAGACGGTGTCCGCGTCGCGGTCCCAGATCGAGAACGCGAACATTCCCTCGAGATGGGTCACCATCTCCTCGCCGTACTCCTCCCAGAGGTGGACGAGCACTTCGGTATCGCACTCGCTTTCGAACCGGTGTCCCTTCCGAGACAGCGACTCTCGCAACGCGGCGTGGTTGTAGATCTCACCGTTGAAGACGACGCCCACCGACTCGTCTTCGTTCCACTTCGGCTGTGAGCCACCCTCGAGGTCGACGATCGAGAGCCGCCGCGCACCCATCATCAGCCCCGCATCGCGGTCGAGATACGATCCCTCCTCGTCTGGGCCGCGGTGCTCGATCCAATCGAGCATCGACGACAGTGTTTCGTCATTAGTCCAGCCATATGCACCGACGATGCCGCACATGAGCTATCGAGCGGCGGATACCTCCCTTGTAATGACTGTCGTACTGAGTGGTAATCGAAACGTATCGTAACCCGATTGATCAGTGTGTGTACTGCGACGGGAGTCCGTCGGTATCTCCGGCTAAGAGTCCTCGACGATCGGTTTTTGGAGACATAAACGAACGATACCGTCGATAGCCAGGTGAATATGAGAGGCTACTGAATCGGGATCCGGGAGAAATCTATATAGATTACCGTTCCGGTCGGGACCGATCAGGCGTCTTCGGCGGCCGAGATCGGACCGGTCGCCACCTCGCCGTCGTTCGCGAGCCACTCCGTGAGACTCCCCTCGTAGAAGGCGACGGTCTCGTAGCCGAGCGCGCGGAGGACGACGTAGGTGTGGCTGATCCGTCGCGCGGTGTTACAGTAGAGAACGATCTCGCGATCCGGCGTGATTCCGTACGATTCGAGCAGGGCCTCGAGGTCGTCCGCCGGCTTCAGTCGCCGCGTTTCGTCGTCGACGACCTCGCGCCAGTCGAACCGGACCGCACCCGGGATCCGAGCCTCCTCGAACTCGTGTTCCTCGCGCGTGTCGACGAAGACGGCGTCTCGCTCGAGGGCCGCCTCGACGGCCTCGAAACCCACCAGCGGGCTCTCGTCGCGCGCGAGAGGGGACGGCTCATACGTCGTCGCCTCGATTTCCGGCACCTCGCTCGTCGTCTCGTAGTCGCGGTTCCAGGCGCTGTAGTCGCCGTCGAGCAGGCGCACGTCGTCGTGACCGTACTCGAGAGCGGTGAGCACGAACCGCGCGGCGAAGACGCCGTGAGTGTCGTCGTAGGCGACGATCGTGTCGTCGGGGCTGATACCGGCCTCGGAGAGCAGTTCGGCGAAGGCGTCGGCGCCGGGCAGCGTCCCGCGGTCGACGTCGCTCTCGTCGCGGTAGCTGTCGAAGGGGATACTGACGGCACCGGGAACGTGGCCGATGCCGTCGTACTCCCACGAATCGCGGACGTCGACGATGCGTACCTGCGGATCGTCCAGACGCGATGCGAGCCAGTCGGGGGAAACGACGACGGAGTCCTCCATTACCCCGGCGTTCGGAACGGAGACTCGAGTACGCACCGGTTTCGAGCCGAACGGTGGCTACCGGGACAGTGGCAACACTTGCTTGTTTTTGGTGGGAAATCTGACCTGTACAGATCCCAATATATCGAAACCCCCTTCGAATCCGGCGAATGACGCACCCGTACGGACGGTACCGAGAACCGACGCGGAATCCGGCGGCAAATATCTCCGGCAGAGTCGATCGGTGTCCGAATTGACCGGTTAAGCAGTCCCTTTGTGTGTCCCCGTCGAACGGACGCGTATGGCAAACGACTACGCCAACGACGTGCTCGTCACGGCCGACTGGGTCGAAGAGCGACTCGACGACTTCCAGGACGACGACTCCGACCTCCGGCTGGTCGAGGTCGACGTCGACACGGAAGCCTACGAGGAAGCCCACGCGCCCGGTGCGATCGGGTTCAACTGGGAGACCCAACTGCAGGATCAGACCACTCGAGACATCCTCGCCAAAGAGGACTTCGAGGACCTGCTCGGGAGCCACGGCATCAGCGAGGACTCCACCGTCGTGCTGTACGGCGACAACTCCAACTGGTTCGCCGCCTACACCTACTGGCAGTTCAAGTACTACGGTCACGACGAGGTCTACCTGCTCGACGGCGGCCGCGAATACTGGCTCGAGAACGACTATCCGACCACAGACGAGGAGCCCGACTTCTCGGAGACCGAGTACGACGCCGCCGGTCCGCGCGAGAGCATCCGCGCCTACCGCGAAGACGTCGAGAACGCGATCGAGCGCGGCGTTCCGCTCGTCGACGTTCGCTCGCCCGAGGAGTTCAGCGGCGAGATTCTCGCACCCCCAGGCCTTCAGGAGACCGCCCAGCGCGGCGGCCACATCCCCGGCGCGAAGAACATCTCGTGGGCCGCCGTGACCAACGACGACGGCACCTTCAAGACGCGCGACGAGCTCGAGGAGCTCTACGCCGGCGAGGACATCGACGGCGACGAGACGACCGTCGCCTACTGCCGCATCGGCGAGCGCTCGTCCGTCGCGTGGTTCGCGCTCCACGAACTGCTCGGCTACGAGGACACCGTCAACTACGACGGCTCCTGGACCGAGTGGGGTAATCTCGTCAACGCGCCGATTGAGAAGGGCGAGGCGGAGTGAGCGAAGCGAACTCCGTCTCGTAGTGGAGCGGGGAGGCGAAGCCGACCCGCGGAACAGGCGAGGGCGACTGAGCAGCGCGAAGGAGCCCTCGAGGCGGAGCAGGGCGAGGCGGAGTGAGCGAAGCGAACTCCGTCTCGTAGCGGAAGTTCGTTTTTTCAGTGATCGCTCGAGTAGTCGCTACTCGGATCGTTCGAATCGATCAGATCAGTCAAATCGAGTCTGTCCGCGTGCAAATGTCTCGATCGAAGTTGTGGTGAAATAATAGTAACGGCGAGTGTCCTGCTCACACTGGCGGCGGTGAGTATCACGTTCTCCCCAGCCGATTTCTCCTCACGGTCGCCGAGCGGCACGCAAATCGAGACGCCAGAACAGGGAACGGACCGTATCGTTCGCCGGTAGCGCGCCTACGAGCCGCCGGCTATCGAGAGTGATTCACGGCAAAAAACGAGCCACGTGAGCAGCGGTGAGCGAACGGCGGTATCAGTGGAGGTTATCCGAGGCGACGTCGTCCGGCGTGACGACCTCGACGTCGACGGATTCGATCGTCGAGAGTGCCGCCTCGAGTTGCGTCAGCGAGTCGCCGACGTTTCGGTAGGACAGCGTTGTGATCAGACGCTGGTCGGCGGTCCACTCGAGGAGTTGTTCGACCTCCTCGGGATCGGGGTTGGTCGCGCGGGGTGCGAGGTGCGGGTTGGTGAGGTGCCCGTGGCCCGCGTAGCCGCCGACGAACGCGATGTCGTGGTACTCTTGGGCGAGTTCGAACGCCGACTCGTCGTATCGGTTGAGCCCGTACGAGAGGTAGGCGTCGTCGAAGCCGTTGTCCGCGAGCCAGTCGGCGGCGCGGCTCAGTTCCTCCTCCTGTCGGTCCGCGTCGTGTTGCGTGAGGTCGGTGCCGGTGGCACCGCCGCTGGCGACGGTCCAGCCGTCGTCCTGGAGGGACTCGAGGTCGGAGTGGGCGAGGTAGCCGGACGCGCCGACGTAATCGGTGGTGACGAAGACCGTCCCGGGGACGTCGTACTCCGCGAGGAGCGGGGCGGCATCGTTCGCGACGTCGGGCGTGCTCTCGGGGAACTGCAGCAGCACTTTCCCGGTCTCGGGTCGCTCGACGAAGTGGTAGTCGTCACACCAGAGGGACAGTTCGCGGTCGCCGGCCCAGACGGAGACCTTGGTGTGGGCGATCGAACCCAGGTCGGGGTCGCCGTCGGTGTCGACGATGCCCAGATCGTGGCGGGCGAACGGCCCGTCTGCACGGAGCGCACACTGGAGCAACAGTCGGTCGCCGTCGGTGTCGGTGAGCTGGACGACCGGATTCACGTCGTGATCGCTCGCGAACGCCAGCGCGGGGAGCTCGTCGGAGAGGTCGCGCGGGGTATCGAACTCGCGTTTGATCATGATGCGCTCGTCCGAGCCGTCGGCGTCCATCCGGGCGGACTGGGAGCCGGTGTAGACGCGGTCTTCGTCCGCGGTGAGCGATCCTTCGATGACCGTCCACTTCGAGAGGTCCTCGAACTCGTCGAACGAGCCGGGGTCCTCGTTGATCGGATCCGACGATCCGTTTCCGTTCTCGTCGTCGTCGTTGCCGTTCTCCTCGTCGGTTTCCGAACCGGTCAGGGCGGAACAGCCAGCGACCGTAGCCGCCGCGGCCGTCGCGGTTGCGAGATACGTTCGTCGTTTCATTACGATCGAGGAAAGTCGCTTTGGGGTGATTGTTATGGCCACGTTAGTATCCGGAACTCGTGAGTAACCGGTGCCTATCGACCGGAATGGACCGACTACCGTCCCCGCAGCCGCGAGTTCGGATCGGGGTCCGGAACGCGCCGATCACGACACTACTAACTCGAGTCCGGTCGAACGAACCAACGACCATGACCGATTCCGAGGCCGTCCTCGACGCCGTTCGAGAAGACAACCAGACCGCGCTCTCCCGACTCGGTTCGTCGAAGTCGCTGTACGCCGACACCGGCGGCGACATCGACACCGAACCGGTCCTCCGCGCGACCGCCGACGCTGAACACGCCGCCTGGGAGACGTTCCTCGAGTGGGCCGACGACGAGTCCCACGACGGCGCGCGCGAGGCGTTCGAGGCCACCGCCGCGGAAGAACAGAACCACTACGAGACCGTCCTCGATCACCTCGGAGACGACGAGTACGAACCGCGCGAGATCCCCGCGCTTCACGAGTACCTGCGCGGTCTCGAGTCGACGGTCGAGCGCGTCGGCGCGTTCGTCGGCCGAATCCTCGCGAGCAAGCGCTCGAAAGAACAGGTCGTCGGCTACTTCGTCGGCGACGCCGACCCCCAGACGGCCGGCGTCTTCCGGGCGTTCGGCGACGATCTGGACGACCAACTCGAGCGCGCCGAAACCCTGCTCGAGGACGTCTGCGAGAGCGACGAGGACCGCGAGCGAGCCCGGGAAGCTGCGAGCGGAGCTATCGAAGCCGCCTACGGCGAGTACGTCGAGAACCTCGAGGCGATGGGCGCGAATCCGAAGCCGGTCTGCTGACGGGAGTTCATCGTCTGGATCGAGTCGAAACGCGCTACCGCGATCGGCCGAGACGCGTCGTCACACGCCGTCGACGGTCTCCCGGTAGGCTTTGATCGACTCGAGCGCCTCCGTGACGAGATTGGCGACCGGGCCGCCTTCGTCGTCCGCGATTTCGGTGAGCACGTGTTCGTGACGCGCGAGTTTGCCGTGGTCCGGGCCGCGGTCAGCCTCGGCCAGCGTTTCGAACTGTTGCGACTGATTTTCCAGCCGCTCTCGCGTCTCGTCGTCCGACGCGGCCTCGGCGGCATCCTGAAGCGTTGCAGCGGCGTTCTCGAGTTGTGGTCGGGTCACACGTCGTGGTTCGCCGGCGACCGATAAAACAGTTTCAACTGAAGCGATAGCGCGGAGCCCCCTTCCTCAAGGAACGAGCGAAGTGAGTGAGTAGGGAGGGGAGGAGCGCGTTCGTACAGAACGCAAACATCGACCTATAAGTGGCCCCGCCACTACATTGAATCTGTGGCAGACGACTACGTGCGTCGGACGGCAATCACTCGTCTTGAGGTTACAGACGAGCAACGCGACCTACTCGAATCCACGATCTCAGAGTGGAAGCGTGGTTGCCAAATCGCCACGGACATGGCGTGGGAGAAATGTAACGCCAAAAGCGACGTACAACCCCTCACCTACGACGACGTGCGCGAACACACCGACCTCGGTAGTCAGCACGCGATTCTCGCCACCCACCAAGCCGCTCAAGCCATCACCGGCTGTATCGAACGCCGGAGCAAAGGCAAGAAAGTCAGCAAACCTACCTTCGCCAGTCCGACGGTGAAGTACGACACTCGGACCATGACGCTGTTCGATGACGGCACCGTGTCGCTCTCCACCACAGAGAGCCGCGTCCGGTGTCAGCTTGCTCTCCCCGACGCCGATGATGGCTACCAGCGGCAGTACGTTGACTCGGACACATGGAGCGTCACGGAGAGTACGCTCACTGCCCGCGACGGCGAGTACTTCTTGCATATTGGATTCCGCCGACACAAGAACGATACTGAGAGGAATACCGCCGAGGACGGAACGGTTCTCGGGGTTGACCTCGGTATTGAAAACCTCGCTGTCACCAGCACCGCCTACTTCTTCACCGGGCGAGAGTTAACCCACAATCTCCGCGAGTTCGAGAAGGTACGCGCCGGGTTGCAACAGACCGGAACACGAAGCGCCCACCGAACGCTCGAACAATCGAGTGGCCGGGAACTACGATATGTCCGAGACGTACTTCACCGCGCGTCGAACGCCATCATCACGGAAGCACTCCGACACGAGTGTGACGTGATCGCGTTCGAGGACTTGACCGACATCCGCGACCAAACGGGAGCGTCGTGGGGGCACAGGTGGGCGTTCCGAACGTTGTACAAGCAGGTGGAGTACAAGGCCGAAGCAGTCGGCGTCTCGGTGAAGCAAGTTGGGTCGGCATACACGTCGAAGCGATGCGCCGAATGTGGGTTCACGGCAGACGAGAATCGACCAACGCGAAACGACTTCCGCTGTGTGAAGTGCGAGTCAGAGGCGAACGCGGATTACAACGCGGCGAAGAACATCGGTATGCGGTATGTCCGTCGGGGCCAACAGTCGTCTCGGCGGACGGGCAACAGTCAGCTTGCCCTGAAGTCCGGAACGGTGACGCCGAGTGGCGGATTTACCGCCCACCCCGACGGGTTCGAGGCCGAGTTCATGGACAAGTCCCACCCTCAACGAGCGAACCCGTCAGGGTGAGCGAAGTAGGGTGGGGTAGTTGACCTCGTTACGAGTCTGCGGAAATGATACTCGCGTGCGCTCGCGTCAGTCGACGCGTTCGATCCGATGCGCGAGGTCCAGTTCCGCCGCTTCGTCCGGGGAAAAGCCGGACACGGCGTCGTGGAAGTTCGTCCGGTAGCTCGCCGGTCCCTCGTAGGACATCTCGGCCGCGAGTTCGCCCGCGATACCGAACGCGAGCGTGCCGTGGACGGCGGCCGTCGCGGAGTCCTCGAGCGACCCGTGGAACGCCGCGATGGTCGCACCGAGCATACAGCCGGTGCCGACGACGTCGCTCAACCGCTCGTGGCCAACCGAGAGTCGAACCGCGTCGTCAGCGGTCGCGACGACGTCCTCCACGCCACTGGCGACGACCGTCGTGCCGGTCGACTCGGCGAGCGACTGGGCCGCGTCCTCGATTTCCTCGTACTCGCCGACCGATTCGACGCCTTTCATCTCGGCGTCGACGCCCGCCAGCGCGCTGATCTCGCCGTAGTTGCCCTTGATGACCGAGAAGTCGACGGCCTCGAGCAGGTCCTCGGCGACCCCCTCTCGAGTCGGCGTCGCGCCGACGCCGACGGGGTCGAGAACGACCGGAATGTCCCGTTCAGCAGCGGTTGCGGCGGCCTCGTGCATGGCTTCGACTTTCCCCTCCGGGACCTGCCCGATGTTGAAGAGGATCGCGGACGCGCCGTTGGCCATCTCGCCGGCGTCGCCCGGCGAGTCGGCCATCACCGGGAGTGCGTCCCAGTGGAGCGTGAGGTTGGCCACGTCGTTCATCGTCACTTCGTTGGTCAGGTGCTGGACGAGCGGCGACGCGTCGTCGATCGCCCGCAGGGAGTCCGCGAGTTCGTCTCCGGTAATATCAGTGGGTAGTGACTCACTCATCAGGTCTCGTTCCGTTCGCCACCCCCTTCGCAGTTTCGACGGTTTCGGCGAGCGCAGCGGTCGCAGCCTGCGGGTCCTCGGCCGCGGTGATTTCGGAGATGACGGCGACGCCGGCCGCGCCGGCCTCGACGACCGGGCCGGCGTTGTCGGCCGTAATGCCACCGATACCGACGACCGGAATCGAGACCGCGTCGGTGATGGCGGCGATTCGCTCGGGACCGACGCCGTCCTCCTCGGCGGCGACGTCCTTCGAGGACGTGCCGTAGACGGCGCCGACGCCGAGGTAGTCCGCCCCGTCGGCGTCCGCCTCGAGCGCCTCCTCGACCGTCGACGTCGAACAGCCGACGACCGCCTCGGGACCGAGCAGGTCGCGCGCGACGGAAACCGGGAGATCCGACTGGCCCACGTGGACGCCGTCGGCACCGATGGCCTGCGCGATGTCGATTCTGTCGTTGACGATCAGCTCGACGCCCGCCTCGGCGGTCAGCTCTCGCAGCTCGCGGCCGAGGTCGTACCGAAAGCGGGCTTCGGTCTCCTTCTCGCGAAGCTGGACGACGTCGACGCCGCCGTCGATCGCCGCGCGGACGATTTCGGGCGTCGAGCGCTCCGCGGAGATGGATTGCTGCGTGACGAGGTAGGTGCCGTAGTTCGACGGGTCCATGACCGAACTGGCGGTTCTCGGCCACTAATCGACTTCGGTCGATCGGCTCGTTCGATGCGGATTCGACCCTCGTCCGCGAGGGATCTCCGGACGATCGACGATCGAAAAAGGCTACGAGCGCTCGAGGCAGTCCTCGCCGGTCCGGACGAGCGACTCCCAGTCGGGATCGTCGAGCACAGCGGGCAGCGGCGTGATCGGGTCCGGGTCGTCGGACTTCTCGGCGATCCGGCGTCGCCACCAGGCGACGTCGTGCCACTCGCCTTCGATGTGCCCCATCGCGGGGAAGTCGACGCAGCGCTCGAAGCCCATCCGTTCGTGGAACCGTTCCGTCTCGGGATTCGGGACCGTCGTCACGGCGTAGGCGTCGCGAACGCCCTGACGCTCGAGGACCGCGAACAACGACTCGTAGAGCGCGCGACCGACGCCCGACTGGCGCGCGGAGTCGGCGACGTAGACGGAGAGCTCGACCGTCCACTGGTACGCCCGTCGCTCGCGGAGTTTGGTCGCGTAAGCGTAGCCGACGACCGCTCCGTCGGCCACACAGACCAGCCACGGATACGTCTCGAGGGTCGACTCGATGCGGTCGGCCATCTCGGACTCGGTCGGCGGCTCTTCCTCGAACGTAACTGCCGACGATTCACAGAAGGGCGTGTAGATGTCGCGGACTGCGCTCGCGTCCGCCGGGTGGGCGAGCCGAATGCGAGAGTCGGACGTCATACGAGAGGATTCCGGCGAGCGGTCATAAACGCGCGGAACTCGAGTGCGCGTCGAGTCCCCGGTCAGCCCGAAATCCGCGTTCCGAGCCATCGCCGAAACCGACCGGCGTAGCGTCGGCCGACGGCGTAGCCGCGCCGCCAGGTCGACGGTCGCAGCAGGTAGCGAACCCCGAGCGCCGCCATCGTGAGCCAGAAGACCAGCGCCCGCCAGACCCGGCTGGCGCGGTGGGAGTGGTGCAACACGGGAATCGTGATGAACACGCCCAGCGCGAGGCCGAGTGCGCCGCCGGCAGCAGGGAGCGAGAAGAGGTGAAAGTACTCGAGGGAGGCTACGAGCGGAGCGGCGGCCGCGGCCGCGAGTCCGCCCCGGAACAGGATCGGACGTGCCGCATTCGAGGGGCGCTCGAACGTGAACAGGTCGATACCGAGTCGGATGAGTTGCCAGCCGCCGAACACGCCGAGCGACGCGCCGAGCGTCAACACGGCGTCCGGATCCATGTCGCTCGCGACGAGGTTGATCATGCTCACGACGACCGCCAGCGAGAGCGCGACCGTCCCCTGTTCGGTCGAGTAGCGGGCGAGCAGTCGTTCCGCGACGAACAGGAACGTCAGTCCGACGGCGACGCCGGCGACGACGTCGACGAGATAGTGCAGGCCGAGCGTGACCCGGGAGAAACAGACGATGCCGACGAGGGCTGCCGCAGCGAGCGCCCGTCGATTGACCGTGCTGATCGAGAGCCGCTTGGCGAGGCTGAAGTAGACGATCGTCGTCATCAGCGCGTGGCCGCTCGGAAAGCCGTAGCCGCTGCCCATCCCGGTGGCCTCGTACAGCGGCTGAATCAGCCACGGGAGTGACTCGAGCGCCACGAGCGGTTGACCCGGTCGCGGCAAGGCGAAGACGTGTTTCAGGGCCGTGATCAGTGAGAATCCGGCCAGCGTCAGCCCGATGATGACGGTCGCGTCCTCACGTTTGCTGGCGTGAAACCAGTAGACACCGCCGACGACGAGCGCGAGAAACCAGACGTCACCTAACTGCGTCACGAGGGCGACGAGTACCGCGGCCCACTCAGGAATGACCTCCTGTAACGGTTCGAATTCACCGATTCCTCTGGACATAGCGGTTGCTATGGCGACGGTTCACTAATCGGTATCGCCTCAGCGTCAGCTCGGCGCGGCCGAGAACGGACTGAATACCGACGGCGAACCGTTCGTCGCAACCGTTACGGAACCAATTCTTACCAGTCTGACCGGTATTGGCGGCAGTATGGACGATCAGTCCCAGCAACTGGTGGAGTTGAGCGGCGACGACGCGAACGCGCTCGCGAAACGGGCACTGGAGTCCGAGTACGTCGTCCGACTCGAGGAGTATCTCGACGAACGCGGTGAGGCGGTGCCGACCGAAGACGGCCGTGCGTTCGAACGCGGGGACGGCGTGCGGGCCGTCACCTTCGCGCCGGAGACGGACGGTGAAGCCAGACCGCCCGTCGCGATAACGGTTCACTTCGACGGCGACTCAGTCGCCCAGGCGACAGCCGAGCACCACGACAGCGACGACGGAACGGTGGACCTCGTCTTCCCGACCGAAATCGCACCCAGACCGGAAGCCGCAGTGAACGACATCCTCCGGCCGGACGGCAAGTCGGTCGAGGTCACCGTCGACGAATCGGACGAGATTACGGTGTATACGGTCGCGCTATAAGTCACACTGGAAATCGAAGGCTCGAAATCGAAAACGAAACCGCGAGACCGCTTAGTGACCCTGATCGTGCGGGTTCAGCGCCGTGCCGTAGTTCTCGGCGTGATCTTTGTAGTCGATGAACCGGGGCGCGTCGGGGTCGAACGGACGTTCGAGGCTCTCGAAGGCCTTCTTCTTGTCCCAGCCCTGGAGCTTGCCGACCGCCGACTTGTCCTCTAAGTCGTGGTAGTCGAGCTTCGGCTCGGTGAGATCCCACGCCTTCATCCCCTGCTCGGTCCGGATGATGACGCTCGAGTACTCGTCGCTCGAGCCGACGGAGCCGACGGTGATGTCCGAACAGAAGCCGGTGAAGTCGGCACACTCGTCACAGCCCTTGAGCGCGGCGTCGTGGAAGTTCTCGACGTCCTCCTCGACGATCATCTCGCCGTCGTGATCGTAGACCATCATCTTGCCGTTGAGGACGTCCATCTTGCCGATCTGGTCCGGCGAGATGTCGCGTTTCTCCTCCAACTGCTCGCCCATGAGGCTGTAGTAGTTGAAGTTCTTCGTACACATCAGCGAGATCGTGTAGTCCACGGCCCGGATACCCTCGTTCTGTTTCTGGTAGTCCCAGTCGAAGTCCTGCAGGGCGCGGATGCCTTCGATCTCACACGGCGTGCCGACGATCGCGAGGCTGAGGTCGTCCCAGTCCTTGTCGGGGAGCTTGTGCTCCCACTGTTTCAGGTCGAGGTTGCCGAGCGCGAGCGTCTGATTGTAGACCGTGCCGGCGTTCTCGACGAGTTCCTCCTCGGTCGTCGCGAGGAAGCTCTCGGCCTTCCAGGCTTCCTCCTCGCTCTCGGTCGCGATGAGCGCGCCGTCGATCTCGCCCGCCTCGAGCAACGTCGCGAGGACGCCGGTGACGACGCCGCCGTCCTGTGCGCCGTCGGTCCAGTCGTCCTCGACTTTCGCGGAGAACTCCGTGATCGGATCGCCGGCGCCCTTGACGTTGTCCTCGCCGCCAGTGATCTTCCACTGGCGCTCGTAGCGCATGCCGCCGCGGGGACAGAAGTCCCAGCAGAGCGAACAGCCGGTGCACATCTTGACCAGTTTCGGGAGGTCGTCCTCGCCGACGCCGATCGAGTCCGACGGACAGGCCGCGACGCAGGTCCCACACTGGATACAGCGACCCTCGTCGATGACGGCCTCGTCCAGTTCCATGAACCAGGTCTTCTCGTCCGGCGTCTCGATGTCGTTCATCTGCGAACGAATCGAGTACTCCGGCGTGTCGAGGTCGGCACCCTCCGGAACGCCGACGCGGACGTCCGGCGCACCGTTGTCGACGTCCTGGCTGACGTTCTCGGCGGGTTCGGTGAACTCGAGGTCGCCGAGTTCGCCCATCTCGTCGACGTTGGCGGCGCCGGCGCCGTCGGCGCGAAGCGCCGACGAGGATCGCGAACCTTCGGTTCCCTCATCGCCGTCGGTGGCGACGCGCTTGTCCTGGCCTGACACGTCCGCGGTCTTCTCGCCGCAGGTACAGGTGTTCGGCGAGCAGCTGTCGCCGCTGGCGTCGTCCGCACCGGTCTGAACTGCGCCCTCTCGAGCGTGATCCGTTCCCTCGCGGGACCGGGGCGCTGCACTCCCCGACTCGGGGAACATGACGGCCTCATCGTCGTCCGTCTGTGACTCGGGAACGCTCGGGAACGTCGGCTCGTCGTCGCGGCTCGCGGCTTCGCCGTCTTCTCGCGGGCTTCGCCCGCTCGAACGGTCCGCGGAGCTTCGCTCCGCGCTACTCACTCGATCCGAGGACTCGCTTCCTCGCGGGTCGCTTCGCTCCCCGCTCGATCCGTTCGAGGCCTCCCGTTGGTCGGCCTCGCG
This sequence comes from Natronorubrum halobium, assembly GCF_051351675.1. Classification (NCBI taxonomy): domain Archaea; kingdom Methanobacteriati; phylum Methanobacteriota; class Halobacteria; order Halobacteriales; family Natrialbaceae; genus Natronorubrum; species Natronorubrum halobium. Next base: position 900,464 of record NZ_CP195595.1, on the reverse strand, counting down.
CCGCTCGTCCTCGCCGTCAGTCCCCATGGGCAACACCTCCGGCGACCGGGGCCTCGGCCCCTTGCATGATCCGTCGGAGTCGCTCGTTGTCGACGCGGCGACACCACTCGTAGAACTGCTCGCCGTCGTGACGGTCGTCGTTGTAGGCGTCGAACAGCTGCTCGAGCGCCGGGATCACCGAATCGGCGGGGACGGCGTTCTCGACCCAGTCGAGGAACTCGTTGTCCTCACCGAGCGAGCCGCCGAGTCCGAAGTCCATCCCCTCGACGATGTCGGAGTCGCCGTCCTCGTCGAGTTTGACGGTCTCGCCGCGGAAGCCGATGTCCGCGATCTGGGGCTGGGCACAGGAGGCCGAGCAGCCGGACATGTGCATCCGGATGGCCTCGATGTCGTCGGGCACGTCGATGCGCTCGTCGAGTTCGCGGGCCCAGCGCTTGGTCCGCTTTTTGGTCTCGATGATCGCGTAGTTACAGAACTCGCTGCCCGTACAGCCGACGGCGCCGCGGGAGAACGCGCCGGGGTTGGGCTGGTAGTCCTCGGCGAACGGCTCCGCGAGGAGGTCGTCAACGTTCTCCTCGGGGATGTGCGTGATGAGGAAGTTCTGGTCGGTCGCGAGGCGCACGGAGGCGTCCTCGGTCCCGTACTTCTCGGCGGCGCAGGCGGCCTCTGCGAACTCGTCGCCGCCCATGCGGCCGGCGACGACGTTGAAGCCGACGTACTGCAGCCCGTCCTGTTTCTGGTCGTGAACGCCGACGTGGTCGCCCTGGTAGCCGACGGTCAGGTTCTCGCCGCTGGTCGGCAGGTCGACGGTACAGCGGTCGCGGATGGCTTCCTCGAACTTCTCGGGACCGAGCTGCTCGACGAGGTAGCGCATGCGGCAGACGCCGCGGTTGTTGCGGTCGCCGATCTCCTTGAACGTCTGGGCGACGGCGCGGCAGAACTCCACGGCGTGTTCGGGCTGAACGAAGGCGTCCAGCTCCGAGCCCATTCGCGGGCCGTCGGAGAGGCCGCCGCCGACGCGGGCGTGGAAGCCGTAGAGGTACTCGCCGTTAATTTCTTTCTTCGCGGGAACCAGCCCGATGTCGTTGATCTGGGACTGGGCGCAGTCGTGGGCACAGCCCGTGATGGTCATCTTGAACTTCCGCGGCAGGTTGGCGTACTCGCGGTTGTTCGTGAAGAAGTCGGAGACGGCCTCGATGACCGGCTGGGCGTTGAAACACTCGTGGTCGTCGAGTCCGGCGGCGGGGCAGCCGAGGACGTTCCGGGCGGAGTCACCACAGCCCTGAACCGTCGTCAGGCCGACCTCGTCGTATCGGTCCCACATCTCCGGGACGTCCTCGACGCGGATCCAGTGTTTCTGGATGTCCTGTCGGGTCGTGATGTCGAGGTAGGCGTCGCCCCAGAGTTCGTTCTGTTCTTCGCCGCCGTACTCCTCCGGTGCGACGGCGAGGTCGTCGGTGACCTCACCGATGACTTCGGCCTGTTCGGGGGTGAGTTTCCCGCCGGGGACCTTCGTCCGGATCATGAAGTAGCCCTCCTGCTTCTGAGCGTACATCCCGGCCCACTTCAGCCGTTCCCACTCGCCGCCGCCGGCGCGCTCCTCGATCTCCTCGAAGGAGAGCTCGTCCTCGGCGTAGTCGTAGACGTCGTCGATCACGTCGAGCGGGTGCTTGTTCTGTTTGTACTGTTCGGTCGTGTTCACGCGAACCACCTCGTGTTTCGCTGAACGAAGTGAAGCGAAGCTCGAGACGGCGAAGCCGTCCCGGTGGTTCGTGTGAGTTCGAAAACGCTCGCGTTTTCGTGATTCATTTGTACCACCGCTGGCGAGTGACTCCGGTAGCCAGCAGCGATGTGACGCAATCTGAAAGGACCATCGTTTGGCGGGTAATACAGTTCCGCCCGTATACTACTCCGTAAATAGGCGAACCATGACGGAGATACCACAATCCGGTAATAATTGTCACGGACGTCAGCGGCCGTTCGACCAGAGCACGCGCTCGAGGGTTCTGTCGAGATACGACCGGTCCGAGCAGCCCCGATTCCGGCAGTTGTTTCCGGTAGGGCATACGCCGACCGATCCGATGTGAGCGGCGCCCTACGAGGGACACGGATTGCGATTCGAACGGTAAGTAGAGGGATCGAGAGGGGAAAGAACAGCTATCACTCGAAGTAGCGGCTCAGCAGTGCAGCCGCGACCATGATGACGACGAGGACCGTCGAGAGCGCGTTGATCGTCGGCGTTAGTCCGGTTCGAAGCATCGTGTAGATTTCGACCGGAACGGTGCTCGATCCCGGCGATATGAGGAACTGCGTCGCAGTGAACTCCCCGAACGAGACGACGAAGGCGACGAAAAAGCCCGCCAAGAGCGCCGGTGAGATAATCGGTGCAGTAACGTTCAGGAACGTCACCGTCGAGTCGGCTCCGAGTACGCGGGAGGCCTTCTCGAGGTCCTCGTCGAACGTCACGAGTTGCGACCGGACGAGCAAGAAGACGTACGGGATCGTCAGGATCGAATGGCCGATGATGAGCGCCGGGTAGCCACTCGAGACGTCGAGCATCCCGAAGTAGCGGATCAGCGCGATACCGGTGATGACCGGCGAGATGATCATCGGCAACAGCATGATCGTCGAGAGTTGTTGTTTGTACGGGAATTCGGCGCGAACGAAGCCGACTGCAGCGGCAGTACCGAACGCGACCGAGAGCAGTGACGCGACGGTCGCGACGATGAAACTCGTCACCAGCGCACCGAGCAATTGACTGTCGGTCATCAGTTCGGCGTACCACTCGAGGCTGATCCCATCGTAGGGAACCGCCGGAAAGCTCTGTCCGGTAAAGGAAGTAAGGATGACGATGACGACCGGGACGAGCAAGAACGCATAAATGCACACGAGGACGAACAACAGCGATCCCTGACGGACCAAACTGGCCCGACGGATGGAGGAGGTGACGCTCATATGTTACCGAGCGCCTCCTGGAGGTTGAAGACGGCGTTGAACGCCGCGATGAACGCGACGAGCAAGACGGTGTAGATCACCGCCAGCGCCGACGCCAGCTGAATGTTGTACGCCTCGAGGAATGTGCGCGCGATCTCGTTCGCGATCATCGACTGCCCGGGACCGCCGAGCACCGCGGGACCGAGGAACGAGCCGGTCGCGAGGATGAACACAATGACGCCGGCGGCGACGATACCGGGCGCCGACAGCGGAAGCACCACCTCGTAGATCGTCCGGGACTGGCCGGCGCCGAGTATGCGCGAGGCGTCGATCGTCTCGTGGTGGATCGCGTTCAACGAGTTGTAGATTGGTAACACGGCGAAGGGAAGGTACGCGTTCGTCAGCCCGAGGATCACCGCCGTCGAGGTGAACAGCAGGTCGATCTCGAGTCCGGCCTGTGCGAGCGGACCCGTCGGCGAGAAGAACAACAGGAGGCCGAAGTAGCGGATGATGTAGGCGATCCACAGCGGGACGACGACCAGCGTGAGCAGGAGTCGAACGCGCTTGCTCGCGAACGCGAGATAGTACGCGAGGACGTACGCAAACGCGAGCGTAAGAACGGTCGTCACGAAGCCGTAGATAAACGACCGGACGAACGCGTCGACGTACACGCCGCCCATTGCGCGGTGATAGGCTTCGAAGAGACTCCCCTCGCCGAAGTTGAGGCTCTCGACGACCAGAAACAGGATCGGAAAGACGAAGAAGAACGCGACCCAGCCGACGCCGATGCCGACGAGGTGGCGGTTGCTGATGCGGTCGGTGAGCCAGGACGGCACGGGACTGCGGTCGACGATGACGCTCATACCACGACCACCGACTCGGAGTTGAACGTGACGATTACCTCGTCGCCGACTGCGATGTTCGGGAAGCGGGCCGTATTCGCGAGCGCCGTCTCTCCGCTCTCGAGTATAACGGTCACCTCGGACCGGTTACCCAGGTTCGCTATTTTTTCGACGGTGCCGGGGAAGGCGTTATCGACGGTCGCCGCCGCGGTCGCGGCCGTCGAACCCGACGTCGAGGCCGCCGCCGTACCGCCGTCGGCCGTCGCCTGAACGGGTTCGATGTCGATGTCTTCGGGGCGGACGAATAGGCTGACGTCCTCGCCGTCGGCGCGATCACGGTCACCGACTACGACTCGAGTAGCGTCGGTCTCGACGATAGACTGGCCGTCGACGGATGTTACAGTGCCCTCGAACGCGGTGGATTTGCCGACGAACGTCGCGACGAACTCGTTCGCCGGTTCTTCGTAGAGTTCCTCCGGGTGTGCGGCTTGCTGCTTCTCGCCGCCGTCGAGAACGATCACCTTGTCCGACATCGAGAGTGCGTCCTCCTGGTCGTGAGTGACGTACAGCGACGTGACGCCGAGTTCGCGCTGCAGGGTCATCAGCCACTCGCGCATCTCCTCGCGGAGGACCCGGTCGAGTCCGGTCAGCGGTTCGTCGAGCAGGAGTATGTCGGGTTCGTACGCGAGCGCTCGAGCGAGCGAGACGCGCTGTTGCTGGCCGCCCGAGAGTTCGTTCGGGTGGTGATCGCCGTGGTTGGGAAGGTCGACGAGTTCGAGGAACTCCTGAACCTGGGTATCGCGTTCCTCCGCATCGTAGCCGTGCATGCGAAGGCCGTAGGCGATGTTCTCTCTGACGGTCATGTGGGGGAACAGCGCCGTACTCTGGAACGCCATGCCGATGTTTCGGTCTTCGGGCGCCCGGTCGGTGACGTCCTCGCCGCGGAGGTTCACCCGTCCATCGGTCGGTTCTCTGAGCCCGGCGATCATGTGCAACAGCGTCGTCTTCCCGCAGCCCGACGGCCCCAACAGCGTGACGAAATCGCCTTCGTCGATGTGGAAACTGACGTCGTCGACGGCACAGAGGTCGCCGTAGTACTTCGTGAGTCCGGTAACTTCGAGCATTGGTGAGGGGAATTATCACTCTCTCAACTATTGTTTGACGTCCTGGAATCGCTCCGACCACTCGTCCTGGAGCGGCAAGATCTTCGACCAGTCCCGGAATGCGAGTTCGTTGACGGGGGCGTAGTCGGGGAGATCGGTCATCTCTTCGGGTGGATCCTCGACCTGCACCGTATAGTTCATCATGTCCGACATTTCGAGCAGGTTATCGCGCTCGTAGGTGAAATCGAGCAATTCGTGGACGGTCTCGCGGTTCTCGGTGCCATCGACGATCGCGAGTGTGTCGGTCCAGGCCATCGCTCCTTCGTCGGGCATAACGTACTCGATGTGTTCGTGCCCGTCCTCTTGCAGCGCGAGTACGCGGCCACCCCAGGCCTCACAGATCGTCGCGTTCTCCTGGCGAAGGTACTGGATCGACGTCGCGCCGTCAGCCCAGTAGCTGAAGCAGTTCTCGTCCTGTGCTTCGGCCTCTTCGACGACGTCTTCGAACAGTTCCTCGTCGTCGGCCGCGTCGTTGATATCGACGTCGATCGTGACCGCGCAATTCGAAAACCGATCGACCGCGCGATCGAGCAATGCGACATCGCCGTCGAACTCGTCGTCCTTGATATTCTCCCACGACGTGAGTTCGCGATCGATGAGTTCGGTGTTGTACGCGTAGCCGGTCGCCCCGTTTTCGCGGATCAGGCCGATCGTCTCCCCGTCCTCGACGAGAAACGTCAGCTCCTGGGCGTCGTCTCGGATGTTGTCGGTGTAGTTCGACACGTCGTCGACGTCGATCGGCTCGAGGACGCCCTCCTCCTGCCCCTGAGCCATCCCCGTGTCGTTGAGGGCGACGATATCGAAATCGCCGGGGTTCTGCTGGATCATCGAGATCATCTCCGTCGTCCCACCGGCCGCCGTTCCCTCGACGTCGTAGTCCGAATCGCCGGCCCAGCGATCGAAGATTTCCATCTGTGCCTCCTGCGTGTTTCCACCGAAGCCGAGAAACCGGAGGGTGTTCGAGTCGCCGCTGATCGCGCCGATGCAGCCGGCGACGCCGGCGAGTGATCCCGCACCGATCGCACCGAGCGCCGTCCGCCGTGTTACCATGTTACGGTTAGGCATGGGTCTGATAGTTGGTATGATAACGGAGTATATAGTTCTAACGACGAGTCCGAGATAACCGATATATTTTCAAAAACTCTCCGAAATAGCTAAGTGAGTTAGGAAATATTGTGATTAACACGACTCCCCCTGCGGACGAGGGAGAGACGAGAACAGCCATGGATTGCACTGCCAATCGGAGCGTGGACGCTATCGAACCGACAGCGACCGACGCCGTCGACTACGGGCTTGACGGCGACGTCGCGACAGTAACGTTGACACGGCCGGACCGGCTCAACGCCGTCACGAAGGAGCTATACGCAGGCGTTTTGGGCGCACTCGAGCGATCGAGTACGGACGGCGCCCGAGTCGTCGTCCTTCAGGGCGACGGGCGTGCCTTCTGCGTCGGCGCGGACCTGAAAGATCACGGCGAACGCGAGCGGTCGGCTGCCGAAAAGCGCGAGTACGCCTGGACCGCCCAGCACGCCTGCAGAGCGATCCAGACTCACGAGCGGCCGGTGATCGCGAAAGTACAGGGGTACGCGATCGGGGGCGGCGCGGAGATGGCGCTCAGCGCGGATCTGATAGTGACGGCCGAGGACGCCGAGATGCGCTTTCCCGAGGCCGGGATCGGCACCTACGTCGGCGGCGGCGTGACCTACCGACTTCCCGACCGGGTCGGTACCGCGACGGCGAAGCGACTGCTCCTCACCGCAGCCAGCGTCGGTGGTGAGGAGGCCGCGGAGATCGGTCTCGTCGACGAGGTCGCTCCCGCGGACGAGTTGAATGATGCCGTCGACGACCTCGCGGAAGAAATCGCCGGTAACGCGCCGATTCCGGTCGCGTTCGCGAAAGAACAGCTGAACCGGCGTCCGAGCGACCCCGAGCTCGCGCTGACTGCGGAGGTCGACGCGCTGCTCACCTGCATGGAGACCGACGACTGGCAGGAGGGCGTCGACGCGTTCGCCGAAGATCGGGAGCCGATCTTCGAGGGGCGATAACCATGCGGCAACCGATCGATCGACTCCTGAACCCGATGTCGATCGCCGTCGTCGGTGCGTCGACCGATCCGTCCAAGCGCGGCCATCAGGCCATCGAGACCCTCCAGACGAGCGGCTTCGACGGTTCGATCTACCCGGTCAACCCGAACGCCGACGAGATCCGCGGCCTCGAGGTCTATCCGTCGATCGCCGACGCTCCTGAGTCGATCGATCTCGCGCTGATCGTCGTTCCCGGTCCCGTCGTTCCCTCGGTGCTCGAAGAGTGCGCCGAGATCGACGTCGGCGGCGCGGTCGTCGTCGCCGTCGGCTTCGGCGAGACCGACGACGAAGGCGAGGCGCTCGAGGAGGAAATCGTCTCGATCGCCCGCGAAAACGACGTTCGGCTCGTCGGACCGAACACGTCGGGCCTGATCAACATCGACACGGGTGCGAATCTCATCGGCGCCGACGGCGTCCCCGAAGGTGATCTCGGACTGCTGTGTCAGAGCGGCAACCTCGCAATTGCGCTGTTCACCGAGGCCGCGGGCCGCGAGGGCGTCGGCTTCAGCCACTATGTCGGCGTCGGTAACGAGGCAGACCTTCAGTTCGACGAGTATCTGCCGTTCTTCGAACGCGCCGAGGAAACGGAGGCCATCGTCTGTTACGTCGAGGGGTTCTCCGACGGACGCGCGTTCCTCGAGCGCGCCCGAGAGACGAGTAGGGAGACGCCGATCGTCGTCTGCAAGAGCGGGCGCTCGGCCGTCGGCAAGCGCTCCGCGAGCTCTCACACCGGCTCGCTCGCCGGTGACGCGGCGATCGCCGACGCAGTCTTCCGGCAGGCTGGTGTCATCAGCGTCGACCGATCCGACGAATTGCTGGCGGTCGCCGACGCGCTCGCCTCCCAGCCGCCCGTCGACGGCGACAACGTCGCGGTGCTCGCCGACGGCGGCGGCCACGCCACGCTGGCCGCCGACGCGCTCGCCGAACGAGGACTCTCGGTTCCGCGGCTGACCGAGCAGACCCGACATCGACTCGAGACCGTCCTCCCAGACGCCGCGAGCGTCGAAAACCCCGTCGACGTCGCCGGCGGGACCGACGACGATCCGTCGGTGTTCACCGACTGCGCCGCGGCGCTGGTCGAAGACCCGAACGTCGACGCCGTCTTGTTCTCGGGACTGTTCGGGGGCTACGGCGAGCGGTTCACCGACGACCTCGAGCCGGTCGAACGAGCCGCCGCACAAGAGATCGCCGCCGCAGCCGCGGCGACCGATACGCCCCTCGTCGTCCAGAGCGCCTACGAGAGTACCGATCCCGAGACCCACACCGTCCTCCGCGAGAACGACGTCCCGGTGTACGAGTCGCTCGATATCGCCGTCACCTGCCTCTCCGCGCTGTCCGAGTACGGAACGCATCGGCGTCTCGCCGACGAGAAGAGTTCCTTCGAGTTGGACCGCAGTCACACCGACGTCCCCGCTGGCGCTCGAGCGCTCGAGGAACGGGCGAGCGACGGAACCCTCTCCGAGTACGAGGCGAAGCGACTCCTCGACGAGTACGGGGCGTCGGTGACCCCGTTCGAACTCGCCGAAGACGCCGCCGAGGCCGAACGGGTAGCCGCCGAGTTCGACGGTCCGGTCGCGATGAAAGTCGTCTCGGCGGACATGGTCCACAAGACCGAAGCCGACGCCGTCGCGTTAGACGTCACCGACGAGGCGGCCCGGTCGACCTACGAGCGACTCTGCGAGAACGCGCGAGCGTACGAACCGGACGCCTCGATCGACGGCGTGCTCGTCTCGCCGATGCGAACCGACGGCGTCGAAGTCATCGTCGGCGCGACCCGAGATGAGCAGTTCGGCCCCGTCGTCATGTTCGGTCTCGGCGGCGTCTTCGTCGAGGTGCTCGAGGACGTGGCCTTCCGCGGCGCCCCGCTGACCGAACACGACGCGCGAACGATGCTCGAGGAGATCGACGCCCAAGAGATCCTCGACGGGGCTCGCGGGAACCCCGCGATCGACCGTGACGCACTGGTCGACGTGTTACTGGCCGTCTCACAACTCGTCGCCGACCACCCCGAAATCGCAGAGATCGATCTCAATCCGGTGCTTGCGGGCGAAGGTGACGCCGAAATCCTCGACGCGAGTATCGTTCTCGACGCGGAATCCGACCCGACGGACGAAACCGACGATCCCGACCAACCCATGTACGAACCCGACACAGTTCCCGACGGAGGTGCCGACGAATGACCGACTCGAACGACGGCGACGGAGAGACAGGGCCAGTCCGGGTCGAACACCCCCGTAAGCACGTCGCTCGCGTTACGCTCGACCGACCGGACGCGATGAACGCCTACGACGAATCGCTCCTCCGAACGCTCGTCGATCGACTCGAGGATCTCGACGCGGCCGACGACGTTCGAGCGATTGTCCTGACGGGCGCCGGCGAACGTGCCTTCTGTAGCGGCGTCGACCTCGAGAACATGCCGCTGACGCCCGAGATGGACTTCGCCGACTACGAGGAGGGACTCGGCCTATTCCAGAACATCGTCCGGACCCTACGGACGATCGAGACGCCGGTCATCGGCGCGGTAAACGGCTACGCGCTGGGCGCCGGCTGTGACACCGCACTCGCCTGCGACGTCCGGATCGTCGGCGAGAACGCGGCTATCGGCGAGACGTTCATCGACGTCGGCTTCGTCCCCGGCGACGGCGGCGCCTACCTCCTGCCCCGACTGATCGGCGAAGCCCGCGCGAAGGAACTGATCTTCACCGGCCGTCACCTCGAGGGCGAAGAGATCGTCGAGTGGGACCTCGCACGCGAGTGCGTCCCCGACGACGAACTACTCGAGACGGCTGAGTCGTTCGCCGCCGACCTCGCCGAGCAGCCACCGATCGCGCTCGGACTGAGCAAGTCGCTGGTCAACGAGAGCGCCGACATCGACCTCGAAACCGCGTTCGAACGCGCCACTCGAGCGCAACGGATCTGCGCTCAGACCGACGATCATGCGGAGGCGGTCGACGCGTTCGCCGAGAAACGCAAACCGGAGTTCACCGGCGAATGAGCCTCGACACCGTCGCACTCGTCCAGTTCGATCCGACCGTCGGCCCGGCCGACGACGGCACCCTCGAGCGACTGTGCGATCGGATCCGCGAGACCGCCGCGGAGGCGGATCCGGACCTGATCGTCTTTCCGGAACTCGCGACGACCGGTTACTCGATTTTCGATCGGATCGACGCCTGCGCGGAGCCGATTCCCGGACCGACGACGCGAGCCGTCGGCGAAGCGGCGGCCGGCACCGACGTCCACGTGCTGTTCGGCATGGCCGTTCGCGACGAGGCGGGCGTCCGAAACAGCGCCGTCTGGATCGATCGTTCGGGCGCAGTACGGGCGCGCTACGACAAACGGAATTGCTGGGGCGAGGAGCGTTCGGCCTTCGTTCCCGGCGACGACGGCCTCGTCCTCCAGTGCGAAGGCCGAACGCTCGGCGTGCAGATCTGTTACGACCTGAACTTCCCCGAACAGAGCGTGGCGTTCGCCCGTGAGGAGGTCGACGCGATCATCAATATCTCGGCGTGGTCTATTCCGATGGCGGGTGACTGGAATCGACTGCTGCCCGCTCGCGCCATCGAAAACGGTGCGTACGTCCTGGGCTGTAATCGAGCCGGCGTCGAGGGCGCTCTGGAGTTCTACGGACGCAGTACGGCGTACGAACCGGACGGCTCAATCGCTGGTCGGTTGGACAGCGATCCCGGCGTCCTCGTCCACCGGCTCTCAAACGAAACGCTCGAGGCCGAACGAAAGCGCAATCCGATGCGTCGTGATCGACGCGACGATCGACCGACGATCGAACGGTTCGTACTCGACGCTGGCGAGCGCTGACGCTGCGATTCGACCATCGAATCAGCCACGAGACGTGGAAGCGCATAATTTAGGGACTTCGATGGTCCTTCAACGATCGTTCACCAACGCTACCCATGGCCAATATCACACTCGACGAAACCGACTTTCGACTCCTCAGAGAGTTAGACGCAAACGGAGACATCGACGCCGACGAGATCGCCGAAGAACTCGACGTCAGTCAGTCGACCGTCTACTACCGACTCGAAAAGTACCGAGACCAGGGGATCTTGACGGGGACCGTCTCTCATCTCGATCGCCACGAACTCGGACTCAGCATGACAGCGATTTCGGAGATTAAGACCGTCTACGGTCCCGAAGCGAAGGAAGTCGGCGAACGACTCGCACAGTTATCGGGCGTCCAGCAGGTGTACTCGATGATCGGAGAGATGTCCTTCTACGTGATCTCCCACGTTCGCGACCACGACCACCTGCAGTCGCTCATCGAGGAGATCATCGAAACCGAGGGCGTCGAAAACTCCGCGACCCATATCGTCCTCCGGACGTTCAAAGAGGAACCGCGGCTGTTGGTCAACTACGACGACGAAGACCTCGAGAAGTTGTTCAACAGTTGATATCTGCGTTGCCACAACGCATCATCCTTTTTCGGCTCAATTATTCGAAACACATGACGGCAGTGCCCGTGTCCCGCGGGTCGGGATTGTACGGATCGGGTTCGTTCGCGATCCCCCGCTGGTAGCGTGCCCGGAGTGCGACATTCTCGTCGATATAGTAGGTGACGCGGGAGTCGTACTCGGTCGTCGGCGTCCCCCGTTGGGTCTCGGTCGAGAGATCGTAGATGATCGAGACCAACACGGCCTCCATCCCCGACTCCGACTCCAGCTCCGATTCGACCTGTTCCAGCTGGCTGGCTCCGAACTCGAAGTCGAACACTCGTGTCGCCGATCCGTACTCGTCGAGAAAGCTATTGCGGCGATACGCCTCTTCGAACGCGCGGGCGAACTCGTCGGCGTCGGTCAACGGATCCGACGGCGACGGGTACTGCGCTACCTCGAGCGCGTGAGAGTGAGACGGGTCGTCGGGCTCCGGGCGGTCGATATCGGCGCAGTCGTACTCGTCTTCGGAGATGAACTCCGACTCGGGGTCGTCTGTGCTCGTCAGTCGCCCCTCGAAGCAGCCCGCGAGAGCCGTCGTAAACGGCACCGCCGCCGAGAGGAGGGCACGCCGGGACCGGGGTGTGCGCATATATAGGTGTCAGCGATGCATTATATGTATTTTTCGTATTCAGCGCTCGGGTATTGTACCCGGTTTTCGCAATCAGAACTGGCCGTCACGGGGATTTTCGGCCGGACTTCCGACGGGAACGGACCCCGATCGGCGGCTACGACTCCTCGTCCGCGAGCAGTCGATCGATCATCTCGTCGGGATCGAACCGCTCGATGTCGTCGTACCCCTGTCCGACGCCGAGGAACAGGATCGGTTTACCGGTGACCTGAGCGATCGAAATCGCCGCACCGCCGTTGGAATCGGCGTCGGCTTTCGTCAGGATCGCGCCGTCGATCTCGGCGGCCTCGTTGAACTCGCGGGCGCGGTTGACCGCGTCCTGTCCGGCCACCGCCTCGTCGACGAACAGCGTCATATCGGGATCGACGACCCGGCCGATCTTCTCGAGTTGGTCCATCAATCCTTCGTCGGTGTGGAGCCGACCCGCGGTGTCGCCGAGCACGATATCGATATCGTTCGCCTCGGCGTACTCGACGGCGTCGTACAGCACTGCAGCGGGATCGCCGCCCTGCTGGTGGCTGATGAGTTTCGTGTCGAGCGCATCGGCGTGCTCCTGAATCTGCTCGTTCGCGCCGGCACGGTACGTGTCGCCGTTGGCCACTACCGACGAGTAGCCCCGCTCCTCGAAGTACCGGCTCAGCTTGGCGATCGAGGTCGTCTTCCCGACGCCGTTGACGCCGGTGAAGACGATCGTCACGGGCTTGTCTTCGACGGCGATCCGCTCGTCGAAGTCGAACTGCCCGACGCTGATCACGTCGTAGATCGCGTCGCTCAGTGCCTCCTCGACGACGTCACCCGTCGAGGTCGTGAACGTCCGCGTCTCGCCGACCAATTCGTCGCGGATGTTGTCGAGGATCTCCTCGGCGACGCCCATCTCCACGTCGCTCGAGAGCAACGCCATCTCGAGTTCGTGCAGTGGACCCTCGAGGTCCTCCTCCTCGATGACGAACTTCCCCTTGACGAGCGAGCGAGCCTTGTTACCGAACCCGGTCGATCCCTCGTCCTCGGCGTCTGCAGTCGCTTCGCCGTCCGCGTCCGTGTCGGCAATGCTCGCATCGATCGCCACCGAATCCCGCTCGGTGTCGATCCCGGTTTCGGTGTCGTCCGCCTCGCCGGCGTCCGGGACCGGCTGCGTCACCCACGACTCGACCGTCTCGGACGACTCCTGGCTATCGCTCGCCTCGGGAGCCGATTCGGATTCCGACCCGGCGCCGTCGTCCGCCGACTCGGTCGGCGGTTCGGGCTCGGCCTCGAGTTCGCGCTCGGGCTCGACGACGGCCTCGTCGGCCGTTTCACCGGTAGTATCTGGGGCTTCCGCCGTCTCCCTCTCGAGTGCCGCGCTGTCGGTGTCACCCTCGGCTTCGGAAGGCTCGACCTCGGCTTCGCTTTCCGAAGGGGCTGCGTCCTCGAGTTCGTCGTCCTCGAGTGCCGGCTCGGCGCTCTCAGCTGCGGCGGGTTCAGCCGCGGCGCTTTCGGTCTCCGCGCTTTCAACCGCGGCGGGTTCAGCTTCGGCGGGTTCAGCTTCGGCGGGTTCAGCTTCGGCGGGTTCAGCTTCGGCGGGTTCAGCTTCGGCGGGTTCAGCTTCGGCCGTGTCAGCCGCCTCGAGTTCCGCTTCCTCGAGCTCATCCGCTTCGAGATCGTCCTCGTCGACCTCCTCGACGTTCTCTTCAGCGGCCTCTTCGGCGTCTTTGCGGAAGCTCCCGAGTTTCTTCTTCAGGTTGTCGAACATGGTACGGATGGTGTGCCGACGTTATTCGTCGGGGCCCTGGCCCTGCTGACCCTGCATCTGCTGCATCTGCTGTTGCATCGCCTGCTGCTGGATCTGCTGGGCCTGCTGCTCGAGTTCGCTGCTCTCGGACTCGAGTTCGGCGATATCGGAGTTGACCTCGTCGATGCGGTCGTCGAGGTTCTCCTTCTTGCTCTCGAGGGCGTCGACGGCACCGTCCTGTTCGAACTCCGCGGCGTAGTCCGCGCCCAGTTCGACGATCACTTCGTCGATGTCCTGGATGTTCGCACGGAGGTACGCGCCGCCGCCGATCGGCACCTGCACCGTCGAGTCCGTCTCGAGGCTCTCGAGGGCCTCGATCGCTTCGTCGGCTTCGGTCTTCTGCTGCTGGATCGCTTCGGCGCTCTCTTCGAGCGCTTCGATCTCCTGTTCGATCTCCTGAATCTCCTGGGAGAGCTGCTGGAGTTGCTGCTGACTCATTGTTCGACGACCTCCTCGAGGTCGATCTCGGTCCGCTTGAGTCGGTGCTGGCTCCCGAGCTGGGAGAGTGCGTGTTCGCGAGCGACGTTCTCGTTCTGCGCGTCGATCGTCGTTTCGAACTCCGCGAATCCGTCGCGGTTCTTGAACCGGCCGGTGACCGTAAATTGACTCATGGCTACCACTCCGGCAGGCAGTCGGAAGAATCTTCCCTTCCATCGGAGCCAGCGATCGGACGACGAAACCGGGAGACGCGGTGTTGTATAGATCCGTCCCGATCGTTGTCCCGACGGACCGCCGGACAGGCCACTCGAGTCGCGTTTCCGCCTGACGATCGCGTCGGGGTCGATCCCGTCGCACTCCGGCGGCAGTTCGTCGTCGGACGGCCAAACGCTTTCAGTCGAGACGACGAACGACCGGCCATGAGCGAACTCGATCCAGCCGACCTCCTGCCCAGCGATCGAATGCAGAGCCAGGCCCTCGAGGGCGAGGTCACCCAGATCCATCGCGGCCACCGGTACGCCGAGGCGGGCGATACGTTCACCATCGAGGACACTACGTTCGAGGTGACCGACGTCACCGAACGCACGCTCGGAGACCTGACCGACGCGGACGCTCGGGCCGAAGGGATGGACGACCTCGAGGGGTATCGACGGCTGCTCGAGCGCGCCCACGAGAACTTCGAGTGGGACGACGACAGCGAGATCGTTCGTCATCAGTTCGAACCGCAGTAATACGCGGGGGTGAACAAAGGGAACGATTGCCGCGTACAGCTCTCGGTACGGGGTGCGTTCCACTTCGGAACGGTCGGACCAGGTGCAGTGGCACGCGATACGATGAGTCCGCAGTGGAATGGAGAAGACCGAGCGGTCCCGACGAACGAACGGAAGAACGGAGAGCGGCGGGAAAGAGCGAAGCCCGGCGGAAACGCCTCAGTCCAGATAGCCCAGCGTGTCCTCGATCCGGCCGAGTTCCGGTCCGGTCGTGTCCTGACCGACGACGTAGCCCGATTCGTTGGCGATCAGCCCCGAACCGAGCAGCGGCGCGCCGTAGTTGACGGTGCCGACGTCGGCCCGGACGTCGAGGGTGTCCTCGAGCGCGTCCAGTTCCTCGTCGGTCGCTTTCGGGTGACAGAGCACCCCGCTGTTCGTCGCGACCGCGGCCGTTCCGACGGTGCGAACGCCCGCGAGGTCCCCGCGTTCGACGGGCACCTCGAGGGTGTCGTTGACGATCTGGATCGTCTCCCGCGGGAGATCGGGGTGGACGTACGCGCCGTAGTCGTTGGCGAGCACGACGTTTCCTGCGGCGTTGATGTTCCCCGGTAGTTCCGCGACGGGAACGTCGGCCTCCTCCTCGAGTCGCTCGCGCTCGTACTCGAGGACGCGCGAACTGACGAGGAGTCCGTTCTCGTTACCCGTCGCTAACGCGCCGACCGTCGAGGAGCCGCCCACGGTCGTGGGGATCGCGGGCACCTCGAGTTCGTCGGTCAGATCGGCGATGACGTCGTCGTCGACGTCGGGGCGAACGAGCACGCACGAGTCGGTTGCGCGGGCGAAGACCCCGACGTAGGCCGATCCGACGAAGGCGAGTCGTTGCAAATTTACTCGGCGACCTCGGCTTCGACGACGGCTTCACCCTCTTCGTCGAAGCGGGCCGCGCGGACGCGGAGCTTTCGCGGCGGGTTGGAGCGGCCGTTCGACCAGATTTCCTCGTTGATCGAGGGATCCAGACGAATGGCGTCCTCGTCGACCGCGAAGTGTTTCGCGAGGTGCTCGCGGACGAGTCGCATCGCGTAGTCGGCGGCCTCGTGGTTGGCGCCCTTCTTGACGTCGCGCAGTGGAACGGTTACGACACGTTCCTCGAAATCACTTACACTCATCGTTACTCGTCAGTGTCGTTGCGCCGCCAGTTGCGTCGCTTCGGGTTGCGCTGGACTTCCATGTCGGTCTTCATCATGACCCAGGCCGGAACGCGGCTGTTCTGGTTCTCGAGTTTGGCAAGACGCTTCTTCTTGCCCTTCGTTTTCTTACCCATAGTAGCCGGACGTAGCCCGCGGTGGCTTAAAATCTTGTCCATCTTGGAGACAGCGCCGAGCGCGGTGTGAGAGCTAATTATCGGGCGACGGTCGCCTCGAGATAGCGCGTCACGGCCTCCATCGTCGCCTCGCTGAGTTCGGTCGTGTACGTCCAGTTTTCGACGCCCTCGAGGCCGTCGTGGCGGTGGAACTCGTCGTGATCGTGGCAGCCGGTGCCGTGGAATCGGGTGCCGCCGCCGATCTCGTCCGGGCCGGCGTAGGCCGTCGCCATCGGGGAGACGCGCATCGTCTCCTCGTCGACCCGCACCGCGGTCCCGAGGTCGTGATCGCAGCTCGAGCCGCCGACCGCCTCGACGACGTCGGTGTCGAGGAACGTGTGGAGGACCTCGTGGATCGCCATGTTCCGCGTGACCGCTCGCGAGTCCCAGAGCTCGGTCGCGCCGAGGTTCGCGACGGTCTGTGAGTCGCCGGTGTCGGCGGGCTGGCCCGTCACGTTGCCGGTCCACGCGTTCGGGGACAGCGTCCCGCCGTAGCCGACGCGATGATTGAGCGGGGCCCAGCACAGCAGGGCGTGACAGGTCGATCCCGTGAGGAGGTCGCGCTCGTCGAGTCGCGTCCGAAACCCGTCGAGCACCGTCTCGAGCGAGGGAACGACCGCCTCGGACGGGCGCGACAGCGTCGAGAGTGGGAGCCGAACGAGGTCGCCGCGTTCGACGGCCACCTCGATCCCCTCGAGTCGCGAGCGCTCGCGGGCGTAGGCGAGTACCTGCTCGAACGCGTCCTCGATGGCCGAAAACGCGTCCCGAAACGGCGGCGGCCAGTCGTCCCGAACTCCCTCGAACCCGTAGCGGACCCAGGCCCACAGCGGCACCGGCCGGGGATAGACGCGAATCCGGAGCCGTCCGTCGTCGCCGCTCGTGAATCCGCTCGACGTCTCGGTACGAACGCTCGAGACGGCGGCCGCCCCGCCGAGCGAGACCAGCAGCTCTCGGCGGGAAACGAATCGGCCGTCCCCGCTCGCGGACGGCTGCGTCTGCGGAGCGCGTGTCACGGTCGATCACCGGCGGGGGGAGCCACCATCGTCTACGAATCGCTACACCGGTCGGTGTTATGAGAGCGAGTCCTGCATTGTTCACCCGAATCGGGTACGAACGGCCTAGCAGCGCGTAGGGCGTCGATACGCGACGCGTCGAGGGAACGCCGTGACTCGTACCTTCGAGCCAAAATCGATCCGACTGCCGGCTACTCGAGAGAGAACGACTCGACGGTCGAGTACACCGGTCCCTCGTCGGTGAGCGTGCTCTCGGTCAGTCGAACCTCGTCGACGCGCATCTCGCCGATCGTCGGGTCGTGTTCGCGAACCAGATCTTGTACGAGGTCCTTTCCGCCCGCGTGTTCCATCCGCGCGAGCGTAACGTGAGGCGTGAACTCGTGAGACTCCGGCTCGAACCCCATCGCCGTCGTCCGTTCCTCGATGGCCTCGTGGAGTCGGGTCAGTTCCTCGCCACCCCGTTCGACGCCGAGCCAGACGACGCTGATGTAGTCGAGACTCGGGAACACGCCCAGCCCGCCGAATCGGGCGGTAACGGGGTCGACGTCGGCGTCGTCCACGGCGGCCTCGAGTTCGCGCTCGAGGGCCGGAAGCCGATCCTCGTCCACGTCATCAGAATCGCTTTGCGATTCTGATTGGCTCGAAAGAGCTCCGCTCTTTCGAACATCACCGAGGAACTTCATCGTGATGTGTGCCTGTTCGGGGTCGGTGAAATTGAGGCCGCTCGCGTCGGCGAACTCGGCCTGCAGGTCGGCCACCGGTTCCGCGAGGTCGTCGGGCAGGTCGACGCTGACGAAGAGGCGCATGGACGGATGGTAGACCGGGACGCTATTGAACGATGGGGCGGGAGACGGACCGCCGAACGGATTACTCGAGTTCGTCGACGTCCTCGAAGACGCGAAAGCCGATCACGCCCGCCAGTTCCGCGTCGCCGATGCCGATCGCGAGATGCTCCTCGTCGGGGTCCTCGATCGTCACCGTGTCGGCGCCGCTCGAGGTCCCCTCGAGGTCGTCGTCGAGTTCGACGCTGGCCGCGTACTCACCCGCGTCGGTCCAGATATCGTCGAACTGGGTCTGCGAATCGAGATCCTCGGTGACGTCGCGATCGTCGTCACCGTCCGTCGCCTCCAGATCGAACGTTCCCTCGAGCACGGTGTCGCCGTTCGGGTCGACGATGTCGACCGTTCCGCTGATCGGCTCCTCCGTCCCGTTGAGGACGATCACGTCGTCCAGAACGGCGTCACTGACGAGGTTCGTAAGCGTCGAACAGCCCGCCAGCGACACGATCCCGGCGATGCCGCCAGCGGCGACGAACGCGCGCCGGGAGTAGCTGGCCGTCTCTCGTCCATCCGCAGCGTCGGTAGCGGCGGGCGCGGGCGGAGACGTCGGTGGTTGTGAGGACATATAGATAGTCGATAACAAACGTCAACGTTGTAAATTTTCCCGTTTGCGGTGAGTGAAATCGAGTGACGGGGAGATCGAGCAGAACCCGATCACGGCAGGGTTCGAGCGGTGCGCACCCGGGCGAGGTCGCAGCCCTTAACAGTCGTCGCCGCCACATCTACGTCAATGACTGACCGAGAGGGCGACCGCGACCGCGATCACCGGTTCTCCGAGGGCGAGGGCTTCAGTGACGCCTACGACGAGTTCGATCTGGACCCGCCGGAGCTGGGCGTCGACCCCTCGAAGGTCGATCCCGTCGACTCGCGGGTCGTGACCGACACGCTCGATAAACACAACATCGGCAGCGACGACGTCGACGCGGACGAGTTGCTCGACGTCGGGCTGAACTACATGCAGATCAACCGCTACGAGCAGGCGACCGACGCCTTCGAGCGGGCCGCCCAGTTCGCCGACGACGACCGCACGACACAGGAGGCCTGGGTGAACAAGGGCGTCGCCCACGCCGAACTCGAGGAGTACGACGAGGCCATCGGCGCCCACCGCGAGGCGCTCCGGATCGACGAGGACAGCGAGCACGCCGCGACCGCCGAAACGAACCTCGCCTACGCGCTCTGGGAGTTCGGCGAGACGGCACAGGCCTTAGAACACGCCGAACGCGCCGTCGAGGTCGACGAGCGATTCGCCGAGGGCTGGTTCAACCGCGCCTTCTTCCTCTCGGAGCGCGGGCTGGCCGAGGAGGCGCTCCACTGTATCGACAACGCGATCCGACTGGGCCTTCGCAACGCCAAGGTGCTCGAGGAAAAGGCCGAAATCCTCGAGGATCTGGGCGAGTACGACGAGGCCGAGGAGATCGCCGAGGAGGCCAACGAGATGCTCGAGCGCGCCGAACAGGAGATGGTCGACGAACGCAGGGAGACCCAGGGCCACACGCCCGATTCGGCGGGCGTTCCGGACGGGCGACCGGGGCAGCAGGGTCGCAAAGACGGAGCCGACATCACCGATCCCGGCCGCGCGTCCGAGCGAGACGACGAGGAGTGGCGGCTCGAGTAACGAATGATCGTCAACGAACGGAAGACGCCGGAAGGGTTGTTGGTCGCCGTCTGCGACGAGGACGTCCTCGGTGAGACCTTCGAGACCGACGACATCTCGCTGACCGTCACCGAAGAGTTCTACGGCGGCGACGGGGTCGACGAGGCCGTCGTCGTCGACAGCCTCGCCCGAGCGGACGTCGCCAACATCGTGGGCCGAGAGGCCGTCGAACTCGCCATCGAGGAGGGGTTCGTCGACGAGGCGAACGTCCTCGAGGTCGGATCGACGCTGCACGCACAGTTGCTGCGGATGTAGCCGCCGGCCGAAACGGGCTACAGGTCCGTCTTCCGGAACCGATAGTAACCGATCGCGACGGGCACGACCAGCCAGCACAGCAGGGCGACGGCGCCGAACCAGTCCTGCAGGTAGAACGGCGCGTCACCCGGGTACCGTTCGGCCGGCGTCATCCCGGCCGCCTGGAAGTCCTCGAGTCCGTACTGGAACATGAAGGGGAAGACCTCCCCCTCGACGACGTTGCCCACCAGCGTGGTGTAGGTGGTGATCGGGTTGAACTGGTCGACGAACAGATACCACGTCTCGGCTTCGACCGGCGGCCCCTCGCCGTAGATGAGGTAGTACGGGCCGGCCGTGACGAGTTCCCACAGCGCGAGGACGAGCATGTAGATCCCGACGACGATCGCCATCGACTTGCCCCGCGTGGAGACGCCGGCGGAGACGCCGACGGCCAGGCCGGCGAACGAAACGCCGAACAGTATCGAGATGGCACCGAACGCGAGCCAGTCGACGAACGGGACCGAACCGAACAGCACCGCGCCTAGGACGAGGGCGACGAGAAACGCGAGGGAGACGGCCGTCGCGACGACGGCCATCCGTCCGAGCAGTTTCCCGAAGACGACGTCGGTCCGGTTGGGCGGCAAGCCGAGCAGGAGTTTGATGCTGCCCGAACGGCGCTCCCCGACGACGGCCATGTAGCCGACGATGAGCGCGGCGATCGGGATGATCGTCTGGAGCGGGAGCGCGATGAAGCCGAGCACCTCACCCGCCGTGACGTCGTCGACCGTGTACCAGATCGCGACGTAGCCGACGGTGACGAGGCCGACGAGTAGGCCGATCAGCGCCCAGAGCAGCTTCGAGCGGCCGGCATCTTCGAAGTCCTTTCTCGCGACGGTCGCGATGTGCGAGGTCATTCGGCCACCTCCGGTTTCGCGGCCGCGGGACGCGTCGTTTCGTCGGTGGTTCGACCCTCGCTTTCGCCGCCGCCGTTCGTCAGTGTCGTGAACAGCGACTCGAGCGAGACGTCCTCGATCCGCATATCCCGAACCGTCGTCCCCGCCTGATCGAGCGCGATCACGGCGCCCGCCTTCGCCGCCGGATCGGTGATCGAGCACTCGAGCGTGCGGCCGGACGCGGTGACGTCGGCGATCCCGCTGACGGCGCCGACGGCCTCACGGTAGTCGCCGGCAGCGTCGGCGAGCGTCAGTTCCAACGTCCCGCCGTCGCCGACCGACTCCCGAAGCCCCTCGATGGTGTCGACGGCGACGAGTTCCCCCTCGTTCAACACGCCGATCCGGTCACAGACGGCCTCGACGTGTTCCAGGATGTGACTCGAGAAGAAGACGGTCGTCCCCCGTTCGGCCTCCGAACGGACGAGGTCCTGCATCTCGCGGATGCCGTGGGGATCGAGGCCGCTCGAGGGTTCGTCCATGATGAGCAGATCGGGATCGCCCACCAGCGCCATCCCGGTCGCGAGTCGCTGGCGCATCCCCTTGGAGTAGTCGCCGGCCGGCCGCGCGGCGTCGTCGGCCGAGAGCCCCACTCGCTCGAGGACGGCATCGGGATCGTCGGCGGCGTCCTTGGTTTCGATCGCGAACTCGATGTGCCGGCGGCCCGAGAGGCGCGGATAGATGTCGAACCCCTCCGGGAGGACGCCGACGCGGGGACTGATCGCGTCGGCCTCGGTCTGGGCGTCGTAGCCGAGCACCGTCGCCGACCCCGCGCTCGGGCGAGTGAAATCGAGCAACATGTTGATCGTCGTCGACTTGCCCGCGCCGTTCGGCCCGAGAAATCCGAACACCTCTCCGTTCTCGATCGTGAGATCGAGTTCGTCGACGGCGGTAAGCTCACCGTACGTCTTCGTCAGCCCTACCGTTTCGATCGCAGCCATTTTGTTGGAGGTCACACAGAACGAGTATATAATTGACGGGGCAGTTTCAGAGTCCGAATATTCGACGCCACGGGACGACGCTACCGGATCAGTCATCCCCGTCGCCGGTCTCGGGGTACCAAAATGGTTTGGAGATACCGATATGTCGGTCGCCAAGGAACACAGTTACTGGCGGGGCACCGATAGTGGACGAGGCGATCACATCGCCCTGCCGAGGCACCCACCCACCAACCCGTCCGTCCTGCTCCCCCCTCGCGTTTTCGTCGGCACCTCCGTTCGTCTATCGATTCCGTACTCGCTTCGTATATCCCGCTATCCGCCGGTCCCATCTCCGGCGTCGAACGGGCTAGATCGGACGCGCCAGGGTCGTACGGTCCGGGTTCAAACCGCACGAACGCCCGCAGACCGAAGGAGTGTTTTGTCTGGGGTTCGTGCTAGTATTCAATGAGTCAACAGAATCTCGAGGCGCTCGACATCGAGGCCATCCGCGAGGAGTTTCCCATCCTCGAGCGGGAGTTCGACGACCAGCAGGTCGTCTATCTCGACAACGCGGCGACGACCCAGACCCCCGACGCGGTCGTCGACGCGATGAGCGACTACTACCGCGAGTCCAACTCCAACGTCCACCGGGGGATCCACCACCTCAGTCAGGAGGCCTCGATCCTCTACGAGGAGGCCCACGACCGCGTCGCGGAGTTCATCAACGCTGACGGCCGCGAGGAGGTCATCTTCACCAAGAACACGACCGAAGGGGAGAACCTGATCGCCTACTCCTGGGGGCTGAACGAACTCGGACCCGGCGACAGGGTCGTCCTCACGGAGATGGAACACCACGCCTCGCTGGTCACCTGGCAACAGATCGCCCACCGGACGGGCGCCGACGTCGAGTACATCCGCGTCGACGACACCGGCCGTCTCGACATGGATCACGCCCGCGAACTGATCGACGACGACGCCGCCATCGTCTCCGCCGTCCACGTCTCGAACACCCTGGGAACGGTCAACCCCGTCTCCGAACTGACCGACCTCGCCCACGAGCACGGCGCCCTCTCCTTCATCGACGGCGCTCAGGCCGTCCCCAACCGCCCCGTCGACGTCGGAGAGATCGACGCCGACTTCTACGCCTTCTCGGGGCACAAGATGGCCGGCCCGACCGGTATCGGCGTCCTCTACGGGAAGCAGGAGTTGCTCGAGGAGCTACAGCCCTACCTCTACGGCGGCGGCATGATCCGCAAGGTCACCTTCGAGGACTCGACCTGGGGCGACCTCCCCTGGAAGTTCGAACCCGGCACGCCGCCCATCGCCGAAGCCGTCGGGCTCCACGCGGCGGTGGACTGGCTCGAGAACATCGGCATGGAACGAATTCGGGTCCACGAGGAGGAGCTCGCCGCCTACGCCTACGACCAACTCGAGGCGGAAGGCGACGTCGAGATCTACGGTCCCGAGGGCGGCCCCGACCGCGGCGGCCTCGTCAGCTTCAACATCGACGGCGTTCACGCCCACGACCTCGCCTCGATTATGAACGACCACACGGTCGCAGTCCGAGCCGGCGACCACTGTACGCAGCCGCTGCACGACAAGTTGGGCGTGCCGGCGTCGACTCGAGCGTCGTTCTACGTCTACAATACGCGGGAGGAGGTCGACAAGTTGGTCGCTGCCCTCGACGATGCGCGTCAGCTGTTCGCGTGAGCGAACACTGATAGCGAGAAGAGGGCCTCGACGATGTTTTCGCGAGTGAGCGAGCGAAAGCCGGCGACACGCAGAGCGTCTCGCCAGGTACCAGCTGTTCGCGTAGGCGAACGCGTCGAACACACTCGGCGATGAACGGAGTCGAACTATCCGTCCATACGTATCATTATATGGCAACGAGATTGATGGTCTGTAATGGGGAAATTATCACTCGGCGACATCTATCACGGCTCGAACGAGCAGGCGAGCGCGCTGCAGGAACTGCTGTACGCCATCGTACTGACACCGATACTGCTACTGCCGCCGTCCGCTCGAGAAATCGTCTCGGTCGAAGCGATAGCGGTCGCCGTCGGTACCGGAGTGATCTCCGGCGTTACGGTGACGCTCCTGCTAGAGGGAGCCCAGATCGGATCGAACCGTAGCGACGGAACCATGACGATCGTCGCTCTCGCGAGCATCGCCGTCGGTACTGCGCTCGTGTGGTTGGTATTCCCGAGAGAACACCTCTCGACGTTCACTCAATTCAGCGTCGTCTTTATGTGGAGCGTTGCACTCACATCCGTGGCTCGGCACATCGTCCGGCCGGCAGTAGTCGGGTCGGCGAACGCTCGAGACTGAGCGACTGTTGGCTAACGAGAGACCTGAGCGACTGTTGGCTAACGAGAGACCTGAGCGACTGTTCGGCGGAGATTGCGTCGAGAGCGGCGGTCAGCGGAGATCGAAGCCGCCTCGTCAGTATCACACTCGAGGACGATCACGTTCACACCTGGAATCTCTATCGCGAACGGCCACACGTGGCTCCGCCGAAGCTATTAGTCCCGTTACATCGTGGAGACGGGTATGAGCGGCGCGACACTCACGCTCCGACGGGCCGACGAGCGCGAACGCTCGTACGTCGAAACCCTGCTGGAAGCGAACGGTTTGCCCTCGGCGGACGTTCGGACCGGACCCGCGCAGTTCTACATCGGCTACGACGGAGACGAACGGGTCAGTGTCGGGGGACTCGAACGCTACGGAACCGACGGGCTCCTCCGGTCGGTCGTCGTCGAGCAGTCGGCGCGCGGGAACGGGTTCGGAACGGCGCTCTGCGACGCGCTGGAACGGCGAACTCGAGCCGACGGCGTCGAGACGCTGTACCTGCTCACGACGACCGCCGCCGACTTCTTCGCGGACCGCGGCTATGCGGAACTCGAGCGGACCGACGCGCCGGCCGCGATACGAGAGACTGCCGAGTTCGACGCCCTCTGTCCCGCGTCAGCCACGTGTATGCGAAAACACCTCTCGGACCAGTGCTGACGAAATCGATAGAAGGCGTGCGGTCCCGGTCGACGAGCCGAACCGCTCGAGTAGTCGCCGAGGCGGCGCGTGTTCACTCCGAATCTATAGTAGCCACTGAAAGTCAATGCACACCTGATCGCACGACGGCTGTGCGATCAGTGTGTGAATCGTTTCAGTTGTTACTATAGCGGCTGGAGGCGGCCACGCAACCGCTCGAGATCTGTACGTTTATCCCCGCGTCGTCGAAACACGAGCGGCATGCTCGAGACAGTCCGAAGCCGCGCCCGCCCGTACTTCGAGGACGCTCCGCCGGCCCACGACTGGCACCACGTTCAGCGGGTCGAGACGCTCGCGGAGACGCTGGTCGACCGCCACCCGCAGTCGGCGTCGATCGACGGCCGCGTCGTGAGCCTCGCCGTCCTCCTCCACGATATCGGCCGCCAGCGAGAAGATCGGGGCGAGATCGACGACCACGCGACCTGGGGGGCACGGGAAGCGGGTCGGATTCTCGAGGAGATCGGTGCGGGCGCGGAGACGACTGAGCGCGTCCAGCACTGCGTTCGCGCCCACCGGTACTCGAACGCGATCGAACCCGAGACGCTCGAGGCGAAACTCGTCTCCGACGCGGACAACCTCGACGCACTCGGTGCGCTCGGGATCGCTCGCGTGTTCGCCTACGGCGGCGAGGTCGGATCGCCGATTTACGATCCCGAGGCGCCGATCGCCGACGACGAGACGCCCGACGGCAGGACCCAGTACAACCATCTCCACAAGAAGATTCTCGACCTCCCCGAGCGCATGTACACCACCGTCGGTAGCCGGATCGCCGACGAGCGCGCGGCGTTCGTTCGCGAGTACGTCGCGCAGTTCGACGCGGAACTCGGCGGCGAGCGATAAGGGACGGCGATCAGGAGCGAAACTGGCTCGAAACCCCAGCGACTCCCGCTCATGTCCGAACCGACGACCAGAAACAACAAACTCACCGCGGGTTTTTTCTGACCGCCGGTCGTACTAGGCGGCGCCGAGGTGAGAACGATGTACGAGAAAACGATCGGCCGTCCCGAACGGGACCCGTTCGAGACCCTGATCGGTGTTCTCGCCGCGGCCAACCGGTACGATCTCCTGCTGGGAAGTATCCCGGTTGCGTTCGCGGTTGCACTGGTCGTAGCGACCATCTCGAGCGTGTCGCTCGTAGAGGCGATGCTCGTCGCCGCGTTCGTCGGCGTGGTCGTGATCGTCGATGCCTGCTACCGGAACCCGCCGATCGATCAGGGCTCGACGTAGCGGCACCGACCACCAACCGTTCGATACGCGTCAATCGCGTGGACTCGCCCCTCCTCGCGACCGCCCGTTACGGGAAAACCGCACGCGATCCGGACGAGAGCGTATTTTTGCCGCCTCGAGTCCCGTTAGCCGCGTTTGCCAGCAACGGCGTACGCAGCCCCGGAACCCTTTTACAACTCTCGCGTCTATTCGGACACAACAATGGGACTGGGCTCGGATATGTACAGACAGCAGATCCTCGACCACTACAAGAACCCCCGTAACTACGGGGAACTCGAGGATCCGACGTTCACACACATCGGGGAGAACCCGATGTGCGGTGACGAGATCCGGATGGACGTCAAGCTCGGTGACGACGAAGAGACGATCGAACGAGTGGCGTTCTCCGGCGACGGCTGTGCGATCAGTCAGGCCTCCGCGAGCATGCTCTCGAAGGAACTACACGGGAAATCCCTCAAGGAACTGATCGAGATGGACCGCGACGACGTGATCGACATGCTCGGCGTCGATATCTCGCCGATGCGAGTCAAGTGTGCGGTCCTCGCGGAGAAAGTCGCACAGGACGGCGCGGAGATCTATCAGGGCGAACTCGACGTCGAGAAGACGACGACCGAGGACTGAGGACGCGGTCCCGAGCGTCGGCGTTCGGTCGGACGCGGCGTTTGTACCGTACTCGACACGGACAGCGATGCGGTTTCCGCTCCGTTCGGACGCCGATCCGTGTCGCGACGATTGTTGCCGGTCGACGACGACTGATCACCCCCAGATGCATCCGTAGCCTGTCAGTATTTCGAATTCTCCAACGAGTTACGAATCACAGGTAGCTATTTACTACCACACGCCGTACGGATTTCGATGATTGTCCACTCACTGTCCGAAGACCGACCTGCGTCCCCCTCCGTTACCGAAACGATCGTCGACGCCGTGAGCGAGGCCGAGGACTGTGATCCGCTGACGCTCCCGCCGCTGTGGGACGTAATCGATCCCGAGGCGTTAGACGACCTGTTCGCACCGACGCGAGGGGGCCACCCGCGGGCCGGCCGCGCCACCTTCGTCTACGCGGGATACAAGGTCACCGTCGAGGTTTCGACCGAAGCGACGGTCGCCGTCTCGCTCGAAACGGCAGAAAAGACATCCGAGTTCTAAGCGACGTACTGCGTTATTCGGGTTTCAGACCGCCGTCCTGGACGCGCATAACACCTTCGCCGTCGGCGAGGTTCGGTGCGTCGACCAGTCGGACGATCCGCTTGTCGCCCTTGGACTTGCGGAGGTAGATTCGGAACGTGGACTTGTGGCCGAGGATGTTCCCACCGATCGGCTGGGTCGGGTCGCCGAAGAACGAGTCGGGGTTCGAGGCAACCTGGTTCGTGACGATCACAGCGGCGTTGTAGAGGTTACCGACCTTGTCGAGGTCGTGCAGGTGCTTGTTGAGTTTCTGCTGTCGGTCCGCGAGTTGGCCACGACCGACGTACTCCGCGCGGAAGTGTGCGGTCAGGGAGTCGACCGCCAGCAGGCGGACGGGGTACTCCGAATCCTCGTGCTCGCTGGCCAGTTCCTTGGCCTTCTCGGCCAGCAGCATCTGGTGGTTGGAGTTGAACGCCTTCGCGACGTGGATCTTGTCGAGAATGTCGTCGATGAGTTCGTCGACGGCGCCCTCGTCGGCGGCCGAGCCTTCGATCTCTCGGTCCTCGAGCGTCGCGTTGATCACGTCGTCCGGCAGTCCGCGGACCATGTCGTCGATCCGCTCGGGTCGGAACGTGTCCTCGGAGTCCACGAAGATCGCGCTGCCGTGGAGACCGCCGACCTCCTTGGGAAGCTGGACGTTGACGGACATCTGGTGGGTGACCTGGGACTTCCCGGAGCCGAACTCACCGTATACTTCGGTGATCGACTGGGTTTCGATGCCGCCACCGAGCAGGTCGTCGACCTCGTCGATGTGCCAGCTCAGTTTGCCGATTTCGTTTCGTCGTTCCAGGACGGTAGTCCCGGTCTCGAAGCCACCGATGTCGGCTGCGTCACGAGCGGCGCGAACGATGTCCGCGGCCGTGGACTCGCCGACGTCGGCCGTGTTCGAGAGTTCGGAGGGTGATGCGACGGCGAGGCTCTGGAAGGACTCGAATCCAGCTTCGCTGAGCTTGTCTGCGGTTGCCGGTCCGACGCCGGGGAGCGTCTCGAGATCTGCTTCTGGCATACTCCGTGCTTGTGCCGGACCCCTCATAAACCCTCGTTAACAGGAGAGTGAAAGTGAAAGTGCCGGGCGGCATCGGGATGGGAAGCTATCACGGCAACAGAGTTATCCGAAAAGGCGAACTGGATGGGGGGAAGCCGGACGGACGGAAGAGAGTCGAACGACTCGAGCGAGAGAGTGTCCGGCCGCGATCACGGCATCCGTTCGTCGGGGTCCCACTCGAGGCAGTAGAGCCGATCGCCGCCGCCGACGAACAGCCGGTTCCCGGCGAGTGCGGGCGTGCTCGTGACCGCGCCCTCGAGGCCGAAGTGCCAGCAGAGGTTGCAGTCGTCGCCGAGGTCGACGCCGTACAGCGAGCCGGTCGAGTCGCCGACGCAGCAGATTTCGCCGGCGACGACGGGACTCGAGCGGACCGCGCCGTCGAGCGCGACGCCTTTCTTCGCGAAGAGCCAGCCGCGGAGTTTGCGCCGACCGAAGGTCGTGTCGGTGACGTGGAGGTAGCCGTCCGACGCGCCGACGAACGTCGAGTCGGTTTCGGGAAGCACCGTCGGGGACGACGTAAACGAGTCCCGAATCTGGTAGGTGAACCACGACTGGCCGCTGTCGGCGTGCAACGCGACGAGCGTGCCGCTCTCGTCGGCGACGTACACTCGCTCGTCGACGACCGTCGGCCCGTCGACGATCGCGCCGTCGGTCGGCGCGTTCCAGAGCACCTCGCCCGTTTCGGCCTCGAGCGCGAGCACCGTCTCGTCGGCGGTGCCGACGTAGACGCGGTCCTGGTCGTGGGGCTGTGCGTCGTCCTCCATGCGCGCGTCCTCGAGCGACAACAGATCCGGTTCCGCCGCTTCGTTCGAGTGTCGTCCCCAGCCCCGCTGACCGTCTCGGTCCTGCGCGCTGTCGATCGCCGGTGCGCCGACGACCGCCGCGTCGGTCTCGTGGGTCCAGACGACCTCGCCGGACTCGACCTCGAGCGCCGACACGCCCGCGGCGTGCCCGGCGTACAGATAATCGTCGGCGAGCGCCAGCGACGACTCGAGCGCGCCCGGCAGTTCCGACGTCCAGACCCGTTCGCCGGTCGCGGGATCGAGCGCGTAAACGGCGTCGCCGGCGCCGAGATACAGCAACTCGCGGGTGACGACCGGCGCGGCGTCGGTCGCCGCCGTCGTCTCGAACGTCCAGCGTTCGCGGCCGCTCTCGCGCTCGAGGGCGTAGCAGTTCCCGTGACTCGTCCCGACGAAGACGGTGTCGCGGTCGAGTACCGGCGATCCGACCGGGCCGACGAGGTCGACCGCCCAGGCCTCGGTCACGCGATTCGGTCCCTCGAGGTCGCGTCGAAGCCCGGAGCGTCGCGGGTCTCCCTTGAACTGGTTCCAGTGGCTCACTGGCTGGCTCTACCGAGCGGTCCGACATAATGGATGCGACAGCGATCGACGGGCAGGGTGTACGCGAGGACTCGAGGAGCGACTCCTCCGGCTGGATCGAGCGGGATTGGACCGTCTGTGCACTGCCCGGCCCTGTCGGCGTGCTGCTCGGCGTTCTATCGTCGCTCGGACCGAGCCACGGCTGAGCGGTCGTAAAAGGCGCGGCAGGAAATGGGGCAACAACTGGTGTATGGCGCAGTTGGTGATGATGTGGCGGTAGGTTCCTGCCGTATATCGACGGACGGGTGGAAGGCTAATATCGGTGGTGCCAACAGTATTTGGTATCGAAGCTCGCGCCGCTCGTCGGCTCCGATCGAACGAACCCGCTCGTCTCACTCCCACGGGTGCGTTCCGCCCGAACTCGGCCACAGCGGGTACCAGTACTCCTTCTCGCGTTCGATCTCGAGTTCGCCGTCGAGCGACGCCTCGAGTTTGAACTCCACGCTCGAGTCGCGTTCCCGTCCGGAGCGAGGCGCGAACGGGTAGAACCGGCCGCGGCGGAAGGAGTAGATCCAGTAGGCGGGGCCGTCACGGTTCTCGTACCCGAAAATCGCCGCCAGCAGCCGCGAGCCGTAGTCGTGTTCGATGAACGTGTCCGCGGCGAAGTGCATGCTCGTGATCAGGTCCTCGGGATTGGAGTCCTCGAGGACGACCCAGTGGTAGCCGTGGTCGTCGCTGGTGACCGCGAACTCGGTGCCGGTGTCCTCGCGGCCGGCCTCGAGGATCGCTTCGACCTCGTCGACGGCGTCGCGAAAGCTACTCGAGTCGACGCCGGAGAAACAGAGCGCACCGACGTCGAGCGAGTCGTAGCCGAGGTCGGCTTCCATCGTGAGGTAGGCGGTGCTCATCCCGAAGAGGTCGTCGGGGTCGGCGTCGCGTCTGGCGTCGGCCTCGGCGCGCAATCCGAGGACGGCGCGAAGTCCGTCCAGCAGTCCCATGCTCATCTAAAGCGTCCAATTCCTTAGAAGGATTCTGGTTGACCGCAGCGTCCGGGGTTCGACCCGTATCGTTAGTTGATTCCCCACCGCGTCTCGTACGGATACCGTTCGGCCCGATACAGTCCGACGTGGAGCACGACGGCCGTGGCGATCAATCCGAGGTTCACCGGCGTCGAGTCGTACGCGACGATATTGAGGATTACATCGCCGTGATACAGCGGCCAGAACGGGGCGATCGCCGCGTCCGGCGCGGCGGAGAGCAGATCGACTACGATGTGACTGAGGCCGCCGGCCCAGAACGCGGCCGTCGTGAACAGGAACGTCGTTGACCGCGTGATCGAGTCGCTGTGAATCAGCCGTGCGGCGTTCAGGCTCGGGGTCAACAGGTACGCGGCGACGATGCCGAAGACGACGCCCACGACCAGTACGAACGGGACCGTGTGCGTGATGCCGTGGTGCTGGAGCAACGGATGTGTGGAGTACTCCTGGAGATAGATATCGACGTCGGGGAGCGTTGCCGTCGCCTGCGTCAGCGCGGCGAACGTGACCGAGGGACGGCGACCCCACAGGAACCAGGCCGGCACTGCGAACAACAACGCCGTCGCGACGTGTCCAATCGGTTCGACCATATCGGCTGCCCCCCATCGAGCCACATAAGTAATCGCCCGAATGCCCTCGAGCGAGGGGGCGGATAGATCGATCGGGCGAGTCTCCGCTCACTCCCCGGTCCGTTCCTCGCCGAGCGCTCGGCGGCGAAGCCACTCGAGCGAGGGGGCGACGCTCGAGGCGAAGACGCTCCCGACCGTGAGTGCTGCACCGGTAGCCAAGATCAACCGTCGTTGCCAATCGGACATATCGCACGGTACGCGCCCATCTCGTGTCCCTACCCGTTAGGTAACGCCGTTTGTGGTAGTTGAAATCGTCAGTACCGATCGGCCGAACGAGAACCGGACGACCCCGGCTTGACGTACTCGATCGGGATCCGCTCGAGAGTGGTCTAGAACGCGGCCATCTCGCGCTCGAGTTCGCGCAGCTGCTCGATCCGTCGCTCCGTCGGCGGGTGCGTGCTAAACAGTCGGCCGACGATGCCGGACTTGATCGGGATGATGAAGAACGCGTTCATCTCGGCCTCCTCGCGCATATCCTCTTTCGGGACCTTGTCCATCTGGCCGGAGATTTTCATGAGCGCGGAGGCGAGCGCGGAGGGGTTGCCGGTGATAGCGGCCGCCCCGCGGTCGGCCGAGTACTCGCGGTAGCGCGAGAGCGCGCGAATGAGGATGTAGCTGATGATCCAGACGAGCAGGGAGACGAGGATGGCGACCAGAATTCCGCCGCCACCGCGGCCGCGACTCTGCCCGCCGCCGAAGAAGGCCCCCCAGCGGACCACCATAAACGCGATCGTCGCGAGCAGCGAGGCGAACGTCATCACCATCATATCCCGGTTCTTCACGTGGGCGAGTTCGTGCGCGATGACGCCGTCGAGTTCGTCCTGATCGAGCGTTCGCATGAGCCCCGTCGTCACCGCGACGGCGGCGTTCTTCTGGTTGCGCCCGGTCGCGAAGGCGTTGGGCACGTTCGAGTCCATCACCGCGACTTTCGGTTTCGGGAGGTCGGCCTGCTGGGAGAGGCGTTCGATCGACGCGTGCAGTTGCGGGTACTCGTCAGCCGAGACCGTCTTCGCACCCATACTTCGGAGGGTGAGCGTATCGCTGAAGTAGTACTGGCCCAGCGACATCCCGCCGAACAGGAACGCGAAGACGAGTAGTCCCCCGCCCATGTACGCAGTGATCACTCCTGCGAAGACGATGTACAGTGCGAAGAGCAGGAACATCGTCAGGAACATTCGGAACCGCAATCCCCAGTCAGCCTGCCAGTTCATACGTGGAACGAAGGGGTCCGCACGAATAAGTGTCACCAACGCAACCGACGGAGGCAGATAATTAATGTTACATTTCCGAACGGAGTCCCGACCCCTTCGTTTCGCATGGAAACCTCGAGACGCCGCCACGTCTGACGCGCCGGGATCCGGTCGACGTCTGACTCGCGTCTGACGGGGTTCTCGAACGGCGACGAAGGCGACACCCCTCCGTTTCGCGTAGAATATGCAACCAGTCGGAGCGGGAATTCGTCGGCGACGCGTACCGGGGTCGGCGACGCCGGTTTCGGTCGCTGACGCCGACAGTTGTCACTGTGCAAACGGTTGCAGCCGTCAGTTCGCGGACGGGGACGGTATTATCCACTCGATAGCTAATGACTCGAGTGTCCGACGACCGAACACATGGTCGAATACGACAGACGACGAGTCCTGCAGTACACCGGACTCGCGATCGCAGGTGGAGCGCTCACGACTGGCGTCGCGGCCGCTCAGGACGACGAATCGGCGCCGGTCGGAGAAGCCGACGGCTGGTCGTCGCTGGGCGGAAACCCGGGGAACAACCCGGTCGCCTCGAGCGGGCCGGAGCCACCGGTCACCGTCGCGTGGGAGTACGACCGCGGTGGCCCGGCCGCGGTCGCCGACGGTACCGTCTATCTGACGACCGGCGGCGAGGTCCACGCGCTTGACGCCGACGACGGGACGCTCGCGTGGCAGACACAC
The DNA here is from genome assembly GCF_051351675.1 of Natronorubrum halobium. Taxonomy (NCBI): domain Archaea; kingdom Methanobacteriati; phylum Methanobacteriota; class Halobacteria; order Halobacteriales; family Natrialbaceae; genus Natronorubrum; species Natronorubrum halobium. Next base: position 867,064 of record NZ_CP195595.1, on the reverse strand, counting down.
GATATCGGCGCGATAGGGACGCCCGCGGTGACGGACGAGGCGGTGTACGTCGGCGGCGAACGGCTGACGCGGATCGAACTCGACGGCGAGATCTGTTGTCAGGCCGACCTCGGCTACGACGAGGCGATCCCCTCGCCCGTCGTCGCGGAGGGGCTCGTCTTCACCGTCGCGGGCGGGGTCCTCTACGCCGTCGACGCTCGCGAGTACGAGATCCGGTGGCAGTTCGACCCCGCCGACGGGACGCTGTACGAACAGCCGGTCGCGGTCGGCGACGGCGCGGTGTTCGCCGTCAGCGAGTCGCGGCTGTTCGCGCGCGAACTCGAGGACGGAACCGAGCGCTGGACCGACGACGACCCGACGGGCGACGACGAGTACAGTCACTTCACGGCGCCCAACGACAGGCAGGTTAGCCATCCCGTCGCGACCGACGACGTCGTCGCCGTCGGGAGCGTGGACTCGGAACCGGGGGCGGTGTGGGAGAGCGGCTACACGACACTCTACGACGCGGAAACCGGCGTGAAACGCACGAGAAGCGAACCGGCACCGGTCACGCCCGGATCGATCACCGACGAGCGGTTCTTCGCCCGGACGATGCACGATCTGCGGGGATTCGATCGGGAGACCGGTGAGAGAGACTGGGAAACGGAGTACAACATGTATCACGTCTCGTCCGCGGTCGTCAGCGACAAGTTGGTCTACGCGGGCGTCACGGTCAACGGGGAGGCCTACGCGGAGGAGATGCCCGAACCGGCGACCGGCGTCTACGCCTTCGACGAGAACGGCGAAACCGAGTGGGCGATCGAAACCGACGAGCGACCGACCCTCGCGATGGCCGACGGGACGCTCTACGCCAGCGGCGAGACGCTGATCGCGATCCGATCCGAAACGGACGGGTCCGAAGACGGGTCGGACGACGACGGCGACGAGGACCCCGCAGACGACGGCGAGTCGGGCGACGACGGCGGAGAGTCGGGAGATGGGGGCGGAGAGTCCGGTGATGACGGCGAGACGGGAGGCGACGAGTCGCCGGACGGCGCCGACGGGAACGGCGGAGACGGCGGAAACGAAACGGACGGCTCCGACGACGGAAGCGGTGCGGACGGGTCGGACGGCGGGAACGGAACGGACGACCCGTCCGAGGGGAGCGCGGACGGTCCCGAAGACGCGGCCGACGGACCGAACGGCGAACCCGACGGTGACGAGGGAGACGACGGCGAGGACGGGACGCCCGGATTCACCGCGGGGGCCGGGATCGCCGGCGGTGCGCTCACGCTCGAGTGGCTCCGACGCCGGGGCGGAGACGAGGACGCGTAGCGAGCGGAACCGAGAGCGCGTCGTTTAACTCCGTCAGCCCCCAATCGGGAACAATGAGTGAGTCGCGCGCGTTCTGTCCCCGCTGTGGGGATCCGGTACCCGAGCGGTCGGCGAGCGACGCGGACGGCGAGACCGAAGCCGCGGATCCGCTTCGGCCGGGTGCGGAGGTAGAGCTCTGTGACGCCTGTTACTTCGACGATTTCGACTTCGTGGACGTGCCGGAACGGATCGACGTTCGCGTCTGCGCCACCTGCGGTGCCGTCCACCGCGGGAACCGATGGGTAGACGTCGGCGCACAGGATTACACCGACGTCGCCATCGAGGAGGTCAGCGAGGCGCTCGCCGTCCACGTCGACGTCGAGGACGTCGCCTGGCAGGTCGAACCCGAGCAGATCGACCCGAACACGATCCGGATGCACTGTTACTTCACGGGCGTCGTGCGCGGAACCCCGGTCGAGGAGCAGGTGACGGTCCCGGTCAGAATCGCCCGCCAGACGTGTACTCGCTGCGGGCGCATCGCCGGCGACTACTACGCCAGCATCGTCCAGATTCGCGCCGAGGAGCGAACGCCGACGACCGAGGAGATCGAGCGAGCGAAGGCGATCGCGAATCAGATCGTCGCCGACATGGAGTCGACGGGCGACCGCAACGCCTTCGTCACGGAGACGACCGAGACCGACGACGGCCTGAACATCAAGGTCTCGACCAACAAGATCGGGAAGAAGGTCTCGAACAAGATGATCGAGGAGTTCGGCGGCACCGTCAACGACGCCGAAACGCTCGTCACCGAGGACTCCGACGGCAACGAGGTGTATCGGGTGACCTTCGCCGTCCGACTGCCGCCGTACAGACCCGGCGAGGTCATCGATCTCGTCGACGACGACGGCGGCCCGGTGATCGTCCGCAGCGCTCGAGGCAACCTCAAGGGCATCCGTGCGACGACCGGCGAGCGCTACGAAGCGGGCTACGAGGAGGGCAACTCCCCCGACGCGCGCAGACTCGGTGCCCTCGAGGACGCCGTCGAAGCCACGGTCGTCACCGTCGAGGACGAGAACGCCGTGCAGGTGCTCGACCCCGAGACCTATCAGGCGAAGACCGTCTCCCGACCGGACTACTTCGATCCCGACGCGGAGACCGTGCCCGTGCTGAAGAGTCGCGCCGGACTGCACATCCTTCCCGACGACGATGAGTGACGAGGAAGCGCCGGCGGAGCCGACACCCGAAGACGTCCTCGAGCGGGCGCGAGCCGACGCACCCCTCGCCGCCGTCGTCGAAAAATCACGCACCGAAACCGCCATCGAGTCGCTTCGGGCGGAGGGCGTCTACGACGACTCGAGGCGCGTTCGAGAAGAGCGAGGGCGAAGCGGAACGAAGCCCTCGAATAGAACGGTGGGTGAAACGACCCGTGAGCGCGAGGACGGGCCCAACACGGTCGCACTCCCCGTTACCGAGCCGCCGGCGGAGACCAGCGTGCTCGAGGTCGTCCGCCAACTCGAGCCCGAGCGCCGGAATCCGGACCTCGAGGACCTGCTCGCCGACCGCGGCTGGAGCGACGCGGAGCTCGAGTCGGTGCCGGGCTCGTGGGCCGTGATCGGGTCGGTGATTCTCGTGACGGTTCCTGAGGGGTGTCCCGACGAGGAAGCCCTCGGCGAGGCGCTGCTCGAACTCCACGGCGAGGCGGGCAGCGTGCTGGCCGACGAGGGTATCGCGAACGACGGCGAAGCGGGCACCCACCGCGAACCGCGGACGCGCCTGCTGGCGGGCGAAGCGGATACCGAGACGATCCACACCGAGCACGGGACCCGGTACGGACTCGATCCCGCGAGGGTGATGTTCTCGCCGGGAAATCAGGCCGAGCGCGCCCGAATGGGTGCTCTAGATCTCGACGACGAGCGCGTCTTCGACATGTTCGCCGGCATCGGCTACTTCACGCTCCCGATGGCCCGCGCCGGGGCGCGGGTGACGGCGACGGAGATCAACCCGACCGCCTTTCGGTACCTGCTTGAGAACGCCGTGTTGAACGACGTCGGCGACCGAGTCGACGCCTACATGACCGACTGTCGGGACCTCGCGGGCGAGATCGACGCCGATCGGGTCGTGATGGGGTACTACGGGAGTTCCGACGCGGCAGTCACTGAGACGGATGGCGACGACCACGGCACGCGAACCGGCGAGGCGCACGAGTTCCTCCCGACCGCCCTCGAGGCACTGGTCCCCGGCGGCGTCGTCCACTACCACGAAGCGACGCCTGAGGCGCGGCTCTGGGACCGCCCGATAGAACGACTCGAGGCCGCCGGTGAAGCGTCCTGTCGAGAGCTCGAAGTACTCGAGAAACGGCGCGTCAAGAGTCACAGCGCCGGCGTCGATCACGTCGTCGTCGACGCGCGGTTCGAATAGCGCCGCTTTCGTACGCGTTTCGCACGCAGGCGGCGAGGCGTCTCGGTCGCCAACCGTCGGAATCGAACGGTCGTGACATTCATGCGCTCGCAGTGTGTCACGTCAGGTATGGACAAGAACCAGTTCATCGCGCTCGGCTTCGCGTTCCTCATGATCACCTCGATGATCGCGTGGGGCGCACTCGCCGCGCTCTGAGTGCATCGCGTTCGTCTCTCACCCGCTCGAGAAAACGCTCGGCGTCAGGAGTGCGATTCGACGTAAAATCAGTTCTCGAGCGATGGACTTTCTAGCCGTCCGTATCCCAGACGTCGGCCAGCGGACTCGAGGAAGAAGAGGAGCGACCCGACCGTCGCGAACGCGACCGGGTTCGGGTGCGTTCGTCCGCCCTCGACGTATCGTTCGAACTCGTTCCCGACGTCCCGTTACGACCGCCGACAGCGCCATCGGTGTCGGCGAGCGCCGCCCGCGGCTGGAACTCCGGTAAATCGGGTTCCGACAGCCGATCGACCTGTTCTTCGAACCAGTCGGGCATGTCCGTGCGTGCGCGTTCGAACAGATCGAGGAGACTCGAGTCCGCCAGGTACGTCGCCCCGTAGTCGTCGGGTGCGCGGACGACCCGTCCACAGCCCTGGATGACGGTTCGCAACGCGGTGCGGTAGTACCAGGCCCACTGGCCCTCCTCGAGTCGGTGGGCGACGCGAGAGTCGCCCGTGTTGAGGAACGGCGCCTTACAGAGGACCTGCCAGCGACAGAGATCGCCCTTGAGGTCGAGCGCCTCCTCCATCTTCACCGAGAGGAAGACGTCGGGGTCGTCGCTCGCTTTCCAGCCGTCCAGGGCGGCGTCGCGACCGTCGCGGTCGTGGGTCCGGACGCGGTCGCCGACGCCGAAATCGTCGAACAGGTCGGCGAGTCGCTCCTGAATGTCGTAGGAGTGGGCGTGGACCAGACCCTTCTCGTCGGGGTGGTGTTGCATGAGCCGAACGATCGTCCGGGCGATCTTCGGCGTCGTCTCCGATCGGTGCTCGTAGGTCATCTTCCCCTGCGTGACGTCGTACAGCGGCCGGTTTTCGACCGGGAACGTGTGTTCGACGTCGACCAGTGCGACGTTGTCGGGGGTCAGCCCGACCTGCCGGCAGAAGGCCTCCTTGTTGAGGATCGTCGCCGACAGCAGCGCGAACTTATTGCCGCGGTCCCAGACGGTGTGTTTGAGGTACTTCTCCGGGCTCATCGGCTTGATCGTGAGGGGACCGCCCGCGGGGTCGTCGTCATCGTCGCGGCTCTCGACGCGAGCGCTCGAGGGCTCGGACTGATCGACTAACCACGTCGTCGGACTCTCCGGGTCGCGGTAGTCCGAGACGAACCAGTCGAGTTCGCCGATGAGTTCCTGGAGGCGGTCGCGCTCGCGCACTTCGGCCGGCGACAGGGAGTCCTGGGCGAGCAGGTCGTCCTTCCGGCGGCCGCAGATCTGTGCGAGGTTCTCCGCGTAGCGCACGGCGCGGTCGAGGGAGTCGACCTCGGGGACGCGGAGGTCGTCCCAGAACGGAACGGTCCGCGGTCCCAGTTGGATAGTCGCGTACATCTCGGCCCACTGGGCGAGGCCGTGGGCTTCGTCGACGACCACGACGTCTCGCGCGCGAAACACCTCGCTACCGGCCGTTTGCATGAAGTAGGCGAGCGTCATCGCCGCGATTTCCCGGTTGGAGGCGATCGCTCGGTCGGAGAAGTACGGACAGCGGTGTTTGACGGAGCAGTCGTACCCCCGTTCGCGAACGCAGGGCGCCTGATTGACCGGCGTGTTTCGTTCGTCGGGAAGGATGCAGCTGTAGTTGGACTTCCCGCGAATGACGTTCAGGTCCGACAACAGGTCGTCGGCCGCGACGTCGTCTAGCTGCGAGACCTGCGGCGTCGTGTAGTAGGCGCCCGTCGCGTCGCTGGGATCGCCGTCGTCGATCCGGCGAGCGCAGCCGGCGACGGCCCGCGCGAGCAGGGACTTCCCGCTGCCCGTCGGCGCGCGCACCAACACGACGTCGTTGCCGGCCGCGAACGCGTCGCGAATGTCTCGGAGGGCTTGCTCCTGGGCCCCGCGGTAGCTCGGCGCGGGAAACTCCTCGAAGATCCGCTCGGGATTCACCGTTCGACTCACGGGGCGGCCGCGTCCTAAAGGCTGCGAACCGTCGCTCGCGATGAGATCCCGAACGCGCGAGTCGTCTCTCGAGCCGCCGGATCCACGACCGTCGTTTTCGACCGTTTCGTTGCGAAACCGTGTGTCATCACCGCTCGAACGGACGACGGTCTCACAGAGCGGTTCGCCGGTAGCTGAAACCGGGCTTTGACCTACCTCAAGACACATATCCCGACCGGTCGATATCCGGTCGTGAAACGACGCACGCTCCTCGCCGCGGTCGGTTCGGGGACGGTCGTATCGACCGGCTGTCTCGGTAGCAGCGACGAAATCGCTGCCGACGACCCGCGCGACGATGCCGACGCTCCGCGTGCTGAGGCCGCCGACGGAAACCCGGACACGACCTGTGGCGCCGAAGAGACGTACGAGACGTGTGGCCGGTTGCTCATCTCGTACGGCTCGTTCCCCAGCCCCGTACAGTGTGAGATCGACGCCGCACTCGAGGCGGACGGCTACACCGCGACCGGTCGATTCCTGCTCGAGGACGCGATGGACGCCGAGCACGCCTACGTTCGCCGGGACGACGCGACGTACGAACCGAGCGTCTCCGAGTCCGACGAGACCGACGAACGGACGCTCTCCCTGGTCGAACGGGAACGACTCACTCGGCGACGCGTCCACGAGCTGCGAGTCGAAAACGCGACGGACGACCGGCGGACGATCGCGATCACCGTCGACCGCGCTGCCGACGGCGAGACCGTGGTCGACGAGACGCTCGCGCTCGATGCCGGCGAGCGCGAGACGGTCGCCGTTTCGGACGTTCTGGGACGCTACGAGTGTACGGTATCGGACGACCGCGGGCGCGAGGAGACCATCGACTCGCGGCTGGGCGAGTACTTCCAGTTCGACGGACTCGTCGTCGGTGACGAGTTCTCGTTACTCGAGTCGACGGCCGACGTCGCTCCCTGTTTTTGGGAGTCGTAACGCGACTGTAGCCCTCGTCTACCGGGCCGGATGCGGTCACAGCGACTGAATAGTATAGGGTTCGAAACCGAAGATACGTCCGGACTAGAGTCGATCGATCGAGGGTAGTCGCCCGATTACAAATACGAATTCGGCCGTTGGATCCGGATACGGAGGGGGCGATCAGCGGTCGCGCACCGTGCTGTCGATGGCTCGCAGCACGGTCGCTTCGTACTCGAACCCCACCCCTTCCGTTTGCGCCGGTCGTTGGCGCAGTGGTCGTGGCTCACGCAACAGGTGCGGTCGGTTGGCGAACGGCTCCGTCCGCGGGGCTACTGCGTCGCGCTCGTATCACGTACCAGGGCCATCCGACCGCGGACTCCACACGATTTTTTGGCCGCGAAAGGAGCCGAGGGACAGAACGACTAGGCCGCCCCGAGCCGCGAGGTTTCCTCGTCGACCTGCTCGAGTCGGGCGACGTCCTCGGCGGTCGGATCGTCGGGTACCGCCTCGATACAGGGATAACAGAGCAGGTGCTCCGTTCCGTCCGCGAGTTCCAGCGTCATCGCGGTCCCGTCGCTGCCGTCACCGAACGTCCAGATGTTGGCGATGCCGCCGGTAACCGTGACCGTTCGGCCGCAGCCGTCACAGGAGTCCCGTGCCATACGCGATACTGGGTCCGTGCGGTGAAAGTCGTTCCCCCGCACCGGTCCCGTCCCGGGAGGCAGTATATACGTCCCGACGGAGTATCGGTGCCCATGGAGGTGAACTGCGAGGGCTGTGCGGGCTGTTGTCTGAACTGGCGACCGTTTCACGACGACGAGACGGAGGAGACGGCACGCCGACGCGCACGGCTCGATGCCGACGCCGACGCTGCAGCGACTCGAGCCCCGTTCGACGACGACACGAACTTCGTCGCGCTGACCCGAGACGAAGTCCGGGGCTTTCTCGAGGCGGGGATGGCACCCGCGCTCACGCCGCGGTTCTGGCGCGCTCGAGACGAGGAAGAGGGCGTCGAGATCGACGGCCGCAGCGTCGCCGCCGTCGCCGGCCGACCGGTCTTCTTCGTCGGCCTTCGAAAACCGCCGAAGCCGGTCGCTCCCTTCGATCGCGAGGACCCCACGTGGCTCCCGGCCTGCGTCTTCCTCGACCCCGCGACGCTGCAGTGTCGCATCCACGGCGACGAGCACTTCCCCGACGAGTGCGGCGCCTATCCCGCACACAACCTCGCGCTCGAGCAGGAGACCGAGTGCGAGCGCGTCGAAGCCGCCTTCGGGGGACGGCGCCTGCTCGAGGACGACGTGCCCGAGGACCTCGACGGATTGCTGCTCGGCACGCAGGCCCTCGGCGCGAAGCTCTTCGCCCATCCCCGACCCGAGGCTCTCGAGGGCGTGGTCGATCGGACGGCCGCCGGAGAACTGACGAGCGAGGATCGCGCGGAGTGTCTCGCCGTCGCCGCGGCCTCGAGTCCCGGCACGCTCGTGACCTCCGACTATCACTACGAGTGGGGGAAGGAACGGGCGCTCGAGGCGGCAGGTGTCAGCAGCGATTCGGCCGACGAGCGCGACGACGAGCGGCGCGGTTCGGCGGACGGATCAACCGCGACCCGAAGCGAATCGTGGGTCGGTCCGGCGATCCGAGAGTGGTATCAGCGACGGCGGGCCGCAGAGGAGACGGTTCCCTCGCCGGCGGTCGCTACCGACGTCGAGGAGGGTCGCGGAGCACCGGAAACGCCGGGCTGGGACGCCATCGAATGACGCCGAGGAGTCAGCGTCTCGGCTCTCGCCGCGACCGGACTGTCGTGACGGACATTCGACGGCCGTCGCTCGCGGACGGCGAAAACGGAGAGAACGAACGTCTCGGCGTTACTTCGACTTCATCCGTTCGAACTGATCGAGCAGTTCTTCGGCCGAATCGCCGGAGTCGTACTCGACTTTGCCACGATAGATCGTCCGCTCGTCGTCGAAATCGGTGTCCACCTTGGAGGCTTGCTGCTCGCGGCGCTCGTGCTCATCTTCATCATAGGCACCCATTGACATGGTAAGTACACTCATGTTGGTAGCTGACATACATTAATGTAACGGTCCCTCACCCCCTTCTCGACGATGTCCGCTTCCCGCGCGGTTTCCACCGCGAACACGTAACACGTATGCACCCGCACACCGTAGCGAGACTGTGGCACGGCCGCTTCGCTTTCGGTGTTCGCCCTCGTCGTGGAGCGAACAGAAAGTTCGACAGGAGATTCTACAGCCGCTTCGATCGAATATCGGAGCGCGTGCAGTCCCGCCGCGATTCGAGATCGGCGCCGATTGGGAGACGCATCGCTTCGAGATGCAAAACGGCGACGTCGCACTCTTCGCGCGAAACGACGAGGAGGCCTACTGGATGGGGAACACCGAAACGCCCTCCTCGCTGTGGCGAACCGACAAGTTCGGCTGGCGGGAGGTCCCCTATCACGTCGCTCGATGGGCCCAGCGCGAACTGCTCGCGACGCTTCACGAGGAGGACCCGTGGCTCGCCGACTACCCGCACCTCTCGTGGTACTTCCTGCCCGTCTTCATGTCCAAAGACGGCCGCGAGTCGACGCGGACCTTCTTCCGCGAACACGCCGCCGGCTTCCCCGACGCCGGTCGCCGCGAGACGACGCGCTTCTTCGAGGACTTCTTCGCGACCGGCGTCCTCGACGAGTACCGACACGTAATGTCCGGCAAGTTAGGGACCAGCGATCACGTCGACCGCGTCCGCATGAGCGCCGCGATGGGCGAGTTCATCGCCGCGAAGATCCTCAGCGACGCCGGCTACGACGTGGTCCCCGAGATCGAGGTCACGACCGGCCATTCACTGGATTTCCGGGCCGAAGACGCGGAGACCAACGTCCTCGTCGAAGTGACCCGACCGCAGCCGCCCGCGAATCGGGCGGCGTCGGGCCCCGTCGCCGCGGTTCGCGACACCGCCGAGACCAAGACCAACGGCCAACTCGCCGAACACGGCGGCGGTGCCGTCCTCTTCGTCGACTGCTCGAGTTTCCGTGACGACGCCTGGAACGCCGTCCGCGGCGAGCAGCCCGACGTTCGGCACCGCCCCGCCGTCGTCTACCGCGCTCGACCGAACGGGCACGTCGAGGGCTACCAGAAAGGAGCGGTCCCGCTCGAACTCGAGAACGCGATCGATCTCTCGAACTGACGCTCGTCGCGGTTCGGCTCTCGAATACATTCTCTCGGGCGTGAGTACCACGGATACGCGAGCGTAGAGACACGTATTTGTCACGCGGTAACAACGGACATGGTATGCGAGCAGCAGTCCTCGAGGAACACGGCGAACCGCTCTCGATCGAAGACGTCGACGCCCCGGATCCGGACCCGGAGGGGGCGGTCGTCGACGTCGAAGCCTGTGGCGTCTGCCGGAGCGACTGGCACGGCTGGCAGGGCGACTGGGAGTGGCTCGACCTCGAAACGCAGTCGGGACAGATTCTGGGCCACGAACCCGCGGGTCGGATCGTCGCCGTCGGTGACGAGGTCGAGAGCGTCAGCGAAGGCGATCACGTCGCGGTCCCGTTCAATCTCGGCGACGGAGCCTGTCCGCGCTGTCAGCGCGGTCACTCCAATATCTGTGAGAACGTGATGCCGCTGGGGTTCGTCGAGCAGGCTCAGGGAGCGTTCGCCGAGCAACTCCACGTCCCCGTCGCCGACCACAACGCCGTCACGCTCCCGGACGGCGTCTCGTCGGTCGACATGGCCGGCCTCGGCTGTCGGTTCATGACCTCGTTTCACGCGCTCGCCCACCGGGCCGATATCGGCGCCGGTGACTGGGTCTCGATCCACGGCTGCGGGGGCGTCGGCCTCTCGGCGGTCCACATCGCCGACGCGCTCGGCGCGAACGTCGTCGCGGTCGACCTCACGGACGACAAACTCGAGAAAGCCCGCGAACTCGGGGCCGTCGAGACCGTCAACGCCGACGACGTCGAGGACGTGCCCGGCGAAGTGCAGGCGATCACGGACGGCGGTGCGAACGTCTCGATGGACGCGCTCGGCATCGCGACGACCTGCCAGAACTCCGTGTTCAGCCTCGATGCCCACGGTCAACACATTCAGGTCGGACTCACGACCCAGGACGAACAGGGGATGGTCCACCTGCCGACCGACGCGATGACGATGCAGGAGATCGAGTTTATCGGCTCGCTGGGCATGCCGCCGACGCGCTACGACGAGATTTTCCGGATGGTCTCGACGGGGAAACTCGAGCCCGAGAAGGTCGTCTCGGAAACGATCGGACTCGAGGGCGTCAGCGACAAGCTCGCGGCGATGACCGACTACGAGACGGTCGGCATTCCGGTCATCGACGAGTTCTGAGCGGACGGCGCCGGCCGCGGGACGAACGGTGCGCACGAGCGTGTCGACTGGGACCGACGTATCGAGTGCTGATACGGGACAGTTGATCGAGCTGACAGTCTTTTTGTAGCGAATTGAACATTTATCCCCTCGGTCGTGGGAGCGAGTGCTGCAATGACGGATACAGACGATCGAGCGGACGGCGATTCGGGACGAGTCTCCAGCGTTCTCGATAGACGACGGCTGATGCAGGCGCTCGGCGCGAGCGCAGCGGTGACGCTGGGTGCGAACACGGTCGCTGCCGGCACCAGCGCACAGCACGACGAGCTGCCGCCGGATCGATCGGGCGACGGAATCCATCCGGTCTTCGGGTTCGCGGCGCTCTCGATGGACGTCGATCCGCCGGTCGAGCCGGATCACGTCGTCGAGGTCGAGATCCGGCCCCGCGAAGACCGCGACATTCCGGAGTTCTTCTTCGAGCCGACGGGACTGTACGTCGAACCGGGCGATACCGTCCAGTTCAGCCTCGTCTCGCCGCACCACTCCGTGACGGCGTACCACCCCGCACAGGGGCAGTTTCAACGGGTTCCGGACGACGTCCCGCCGTTTTCCTCGCCGGTGCTCCCGATGAACGCGTACTGGCTCTACACGTTCGACCGGCCGGGCGTGTACGACGTGCACTGCGGCCCACACGAGATCTTCGGTCACGTGATCCGGATCGTCGCGGGCGAGGCGACGGGGCCCGGTGCGGAGCCGGTTCCCGAACCCGAATCGATGCCGGATCCGGACGACGATCCGACGCGAGACGAGATGCCGGCGGACGGCGAGAGAGACCGGATGCCCGGAGACGGGCCATCCGGGAACGACGCGCCCCGCGAGGGCGATACGCCACACGGAGACGACGTGCCACACGACCGCGGCGACGGCCCTCACAGGGACGACGACCCGCAGAGTAGCGACGTTGAAGCGGACGACGAGGAGGTGCCACCCGACGCGGAACCCGAACTCCGGCCACCGACCGGCACCGCGCTGGCCGTCCTCGGCGATCCCGCACTCGAGCCCGAACGGATCGTCGACGAGGGACGGGTCTCGTGGGAGGAGATCGCCGACGCGAACAAACAGCTCGTACTCTGAGCGCGCGCTGCTGGCGCGCTCGGCAGTGTTTCGTCGACGGTCGTTGGCCAGCGATATCGGCGGTCCCGCGAGCAGTTCGAACGGACCTCCGTCTCGCGAATAGACCGGGCTCGACTGCGCGTAGCGAAAGAAGACTCGATTAAACGCGGCGTTCGTCTCTAGAACGAGACGGCGTCGGGCGTGTACGGACTCCCGACCGGGTTCGGGTCGCGGTCGCTGTAGCCGACGCGGCCGATCGCCTTGTTGCTCACGGCACAGGAGAGTGCGAGCCGAACGTCGTCCGAGGATTCGAAGGTCTCGGACTCGAGACGAGCGAGTACGTCGCCGACGGTTTCGGTACCGTTCGGGAGTTCGAGGGTGCGATCGCCGTGCTCCTCGATCAGTTCCTCGGTCGTCATGGGGTAGTCGTAGTCGGCATCGAAGTCGCCGGAGCCTGTGGGCAGCATTACACCCGATCTTCCGTGAACGATAATTATAAACATTGTCCATATACATTTTCTAGTTCCACTGCAGACCTAGGAGTCCTAGATGATCATTATAGATCATGGTGTAGCGGCCGAGCCGCGGACGCGAGGAAGAAACGTCTTTACGAGCGCCGGCCTTCGACTCGAGTGATATGCCGTACGCCGACCTGCACGTCCACACAACGCGTTCGGACGGGAGCCTCGAACTCGAGGACGTACCAGCCGCCGCCGACCGAGCGGGCGTGGACGTCGTCGCGGTGACGGACCACGACCGGGTGCAGCCGTTCGACGCGCCGGTGGTCGAGCGGAAGGGCGTGACGCTCGTCAGCGGGATCGAACTCCGCGTCGAGACGCCCCACGGTGAGCGGGTCGATCTGCTGGGGTACGGCGTCGACGCGACCGGGGACCTCGAGGGAGTGGTCGACCGAATCCAGACGAACCGCGTCGAGCGCGGGCGGGCGATCGTCGACTGCGTCGAGACGCGACTCGGCGTCGATCTCGGCGTCACCGTCGAGGACGGGTTCGGACGACCGCACGTCGCTCGAGCGATCGACGCCCACCCCGACGTGGAGTACGACTACGAGGACGCGTTCGATCGGCTCATCGGCTCCGGCGACCCCTGCTTCGTGCCGCGAGACGTACCCACCTTCGAACGGGGGCTGGCGGCGCTCACCGCGTCCTGTCGACTCGTCTCGCTGGCCCATCCGTTGCGGTATCGCGATCCCGAAGCCGCGCTCGCGCTGACGGCCGACCCCGCGCTCGAGGCCGTCGAGTTGCACTACCCCTACGGGGCCGACGTCGACCGCAGCCTCGTCGAACGGGCGATCGAGCGAAACGAGCTGCTGGCGACCGGCGGGACCGACGCCCACGGGCACGACCTCGGGGTCGCCGGTCTCTCCCGGCGAGCGTACGATCGGCTAGAGTTGTCGTAATTTCGATACAATCTTGGCCGATAGCGGAGGGTTCAATGCATCGTGGTGCCAAGGCACGAGTATGAACTGCCACTACTGTGACCGTGAGGCCGCCTTCGCCGCCGAGTCCGAGGGCCTCAAGGTCGGTCTCTGTGAGGAACACTTCCGCGAGCGCCTCCAGGAACTCGCCGAAGCCGACGGTCTCGAAACGTTGAAAGAGAAAGTCGACGTCGATCGAGCCGAGTAACTGACTCTCCTCCGTTCACGCGCGGTTCGCAGTGGACAATGAACCGGTCGGCCGGCCGGACGACCGGCTCGGTTCAGGCCGTTCGGCCGGCGTCGACGTCGATCGCGTCGACCGGACAGACGTCCACGCAGAGCATACAATCGATACACTGGGCCTCCTTCGCGGGGTCCGCTTTCTCCTCGCTCTCGGGGTGGCCCGGGGTATCGACCCACTCGAAGACGTCGACGGGACAGTCCTCGAGACAGGCGCCGTCGGCGATACAGAGGTCGAAATCGACCGCGACGTGGGTACCGTGGATGCCGAGTTCCTCCGGTTCGTCGACGGGACCCCAGACGTCGTGTCCGTTGTGTTCGTCGACCTTGTCGCGATTCTCGGTGAACTGTGGATCTATGGCCATTGCTAGCAGACTGAAACGTGCGGCTCGCACTTAAAAGTATACACCCGTCGGCGGTCGACGGTCGCCGGGCACCTGGTTTCGAGCGGTCACACCCCCTTCGGAACGCTCCCCGATCGGTCGACCGTCCGCTCGGATCCGCCGGTCGGACGCGACGAACGCTCGTCCGCATTACTCGTCGCCGGAGCAGTCGTCGTCGCGTTCCTCGAGTCGATCGTCGAGCAGTTCGCGCATCCAGACGGCCAGCCCGTGATCCCGGCCGTAGGTCCAGACGGCCATCTCGTTGATCACGTCGGGAAGGTCGCTTTCCTTGACCCCGCTGGCGACGATGGCCTGCTGGTCGACCATGAGGAGCTGTCCGGGCCACTCGGAGTACACCTCGTTCGTCGTCCGGAGGTCGTCGGCCGCGACGACGGTCGCACCCGGGATCAGCTCGGAGAACTCGTCACGATCGTCTTCGGTGGGGACTTCGATGTACACGGACACGCCGCGATCGACGGCGGATCGCAGTCCGTCGAGAATCGACTGTTCGGCCACCTCGGTCGCCGGAAGGAGATAGTGGACCGTCTCCTCGGCGTCCTCGAGAAACGTGACGACTCGCTCGCTGACGTGCTCTTTCTGGGAGATCGCCCACATTCCCTCGTCGTCTCGAGCGTCCGGTTCATCAAGTTGGCCGAGCGCGTTCTCGGCCGCGTTGATCCGGGAGTCGTAATCTTCCCGGATACGGCGACACGCCGTCTCGACCGATACGGCTTTGTACTCGCGAGGCTCGGTCTGCTGGACGTCGACCAGCCCCTTCTTCTCGAGCCGCTCGATCGTGTCGTACACTCGCGAACGGGGGATGTCTGCGACCTGACTGATCTCCTTCGCGGTCCCCTTCGAAATACGGGTGAGCGCCACGAAACAGCGAGCCTCGTACTCCGTCAACCCGAGTTCGTTGAGGGTCTTGACCGCTTCCTCGGCATCGGACACGGTCGGTACAGGTCGAGAACTCACGAAAAGGCGCGGCTTTCTGCCGCCACGTCCTCATACGAGGCTCAGTCGAAAACGCGAAACGAGGTGCTGCCACAGGGGCAGCCGTCGACGCTCCCGATCGGACGTACGTCGTCCGAGCCGAGCCAGACCGCCAACGCTCTGCCACAGTTCTCACACCGTGCTGCGCCCTTCCGCCGCGACTGTGTTGCCATCGACCGATGTACACCCCCGAATCATATAAGCAAATTGTAAGTTTGAATGGAGTACACCGGCGTGTACTCCGACTGTAACAACAGCCGCGCGCCCTCGAGACTCGACCGCGAGTCATACTCCCGGATAGAAGTCAATGAGAAGATCGGTCCCAAAAATCCCGCCGTCGGCGCACCGATGACGGCGGGACTGCGACCGATCTTCGAATAGTTCCGTCCGGCAGTATCAGTAGCCGAGCGAAAGCGCCCAGTTCACGACGAGTGCGGCGAAGACCAGCGCGAGCAGTCCGGCGAGAACGCCGAAGGCCACCCCCCAGCCGAAGAGGTCGGCGAGGAGCCCGGTCGCGACGGAGCCGAGCGCCCCAATAAAGCCGTAGACGGTCCTGATGAGGCCGAATCCCGCCCCGCGTTCGGCTTCGGAGAGGACGTCCATGAATCGAGGCAACAGTGCGGCACCCCAGCCGAGACCGGTGCCGACCAGTATCACCGCTGTGACGATTGCGACGGTTCCGGGAACGGCGATCAACAGGGCGAATCCGACCACCGCGAGGACCATACAGCCCGCCGTCGCGAAGTCTCGTCCGTACCGGTCCGACACCGCACCGACGCCGACCTGCGTGACCGCCTGGACCACGAAGTACCCCCCGAAGACCACCCCGGCGAGTTCGGTCGACTGCCCGCGGTGTTCGACGAGAAACGTCGGCAGGAACGAGGCCGTCGCCTGCCAGACGAACGCGCCGCCGACGGCCAGGCAGATGGGAAAGACGATCCGCGGCCGCGAGAGGAGTTCGAGCACGGCCTCGAGTTGCAACCGTTCGGCCATCGGTTGGTCGGGCCGGCGCGGCTCCGTCGGTCGGACGCGCCACGCGAAGAGGACGAACACCGGGACGGCCATCGCGGCCCCGATGGCGACGGCGGGCCGCCAGCCGTACCGGACGCCGATCCACGCCGCGATCGGCGGGGCGATCAACCCGGCCGCCGGGCCGCCGCTGTTGTGGACGCCGATCGCGGCGCCGATCTCCTCGTACGTGCGCGTCAGCAGCGTCGTCGCGACGCTGTAGTGGAGACCGGCGACGCCGCCGAGGACGATCGTCCCGATCACGAAGAGGACGAACGCCGGCGCGAGCGCGAGGAACACGCTCGCGATCGCCGTGCCGCCGACGGCGACGAGGATGACGGGGCGTTCGCCGAACCGGTCGGCGAGGATCCCGCTGGGGAACTGCGAGGCGAAGTAGGCCATCCACATGCCCGTCAGGGCGACGCCGACCACCGAGTTCGAGACGCCGAACTCCTCGATGATGATCGGAACGACGGGACTGATCGCCAGTCGGCCGACCATCGTCGCGAAGAACGCGAGCGTACACAGCGCCAGCACGGTGTCCCGATATCGCCAGCGCATCAGTCGAGTTCAATCACCATCGTTGTCAGCGCCACCTACGAGTCACTGCGGTCGTCTACTCGTCACCGGCCGCGGTCAATGAGCGTACTGCTACCGGCAGTGGCCGCCTCGAGATCGGCGGCGTCCCCACTCTGTCCGGTACCCGCGTCACGCAGACGAGCGGTCGATCGAACCGGACAGACACTTCGTCCGTCGCGTTCACGAACGGGTATGCAGCCACACGTCCGGATCGTCAGCACCGGCGGAACGATCGCGAGCACCTCGAGCGAGGACGACACCGGGAAGACGCCCTCGGTATCCGGCGACGACCTGGTCGACGCCGTCCCGGAAATCGCGGACTACGCCTCGATCGACGTCGACGACGTCTGTCAGGTTTCGGGATTCCAGGTGACCTTCGAGAACGCGCGGGAAATCGTCGACGCGGCCGAACGCGCCGCGGGCGAGGGCGCCGTCAGCGTCGTCGTCACCCACGGAACCGACACGATGGCCGAGTCCGCCTACTACGCCGACGTCGTCGTCGAAGCCGGGATTCCGGTCGTCTTCACGGGCGCACAGCGACCGTTTGACCAGTCGGGAACGGACGGGCCGACGAACCTGCTGACGGCCGTTCGAGCCGCGGCACACGACCGGTTCCGGGAGGCGGGCGGGAGCTATCTCGCGTTCAACGACAGCGTCCACGCCGCTCGATGGGTCGTCAAGGGACACACGAGCAAACTCGAGACCTTCGACTCGCCCACCGCAGGGCCGATCGCGGAACGCACGCCGAACGGGATTCGGTTCCTGCGCGAACCGGGGCGCTACTCGGCACCCATTCCAGGTGCGCGCGTCGATCCCGACGTCCGCGTCGAACTCGTGACGAACGCGATGGGCGTCGACGGCCGGCAGATCGAGCGCGCACTCGAGTCGGACGCGGGCGTCGACGCGATCGTCGTCGCGGGAACCGGACTCGGAAACGCGACCGGCGAACTCGGCGCGGCGCTCGAGGACGCTCTCGACCGCGGCGTGCCCGTCGTGCTCACCTCGCGCTGTTACGCCGGGACGACCGCCGGGCTGTACGGCGGCCCCGGCGGCGCGAATACGCTGCTCGAGGCGGGCGCGATCGGGGGCGGCGACCTCCCCGCGTGGAAGGCCAGGGTCAGGACCGCACTGGCGGTGTCGGCGACTGACGACGAGAGACCGAACGCGACCGAACGGGTTCGGAACGCGTTCGAGGGCGTCGATTCGGTCGTGTGATTCGCTCGGTCCGAAGGCGTTCACACCGGGTTCCGGCGGGTCGCTCCCATCGGCACACCGATCCCGTTCTCGCCCGTCGAGCGCATCGCTTTTGCGGCCGCCGACGAATACTCGCGTATGGATCTCACACACCGTCCTCGGCGGCTTCGCCAGGACCGGGTTCGCGGCCTCGTCAGTGAGACGAGCCTCGAGCCGTCCGATCTCATCGCACCGGTCTTCGTCGACGCGACGACCGACGAGCGACTCCCGATCGAGTCGATGCCCGGCCACGAGCGGGTGCCGGTCGAGGAGAGCGTCACCCGCGTCGAGGAAGTGCTCGAGACCGGCGTCGAAGCCGTGATGCTGTTCGGCATTCCGGAGTCGAAAGACGCCGAGGGGACTCGCGCCTGGGCCGACGACGGCGTCATCCAGGAGGCGGCCAGACAGATCACCGCCGAAACCGACGCCTACGTCATCACCGACGTCTGTCTCTGCGAGTACACCGATCACGGCCACTGCGGGCCCCTCGAGGAGGAACTCCGCGGCGAGGACGGGCACGAACACGGCGAGGGCTGTGCTCACGAACCGACGCTGACCGTCGACAACGACGCCGCGCTCGAGTCGCTCGATCGGATCGCCGTCTCCCACGCCGAGGCGGGGGCGGACATGATCGCGCCGAGCGGGATGATGGACGGGATGGTCGCCGCCATCCGCGAGGGGCTGGATCGCGAGGGGTTCGAACGCGTCCCGATCATGAGCTACGCCGCGAAGTACGAGAGCGCGTTCTACGGCCCGTTCCGGGACGCCGCCGACGGCGCACCGTCGTTCGGCGATCGTCGGCACTACCAGATGGATCCCGCGAACGCGCGCGAGGCCATGCGCGAGGTTCGCCTCGACGCCGAGCAGGGCGCGGACGTGCTGATGGTCAAACCCGCGCTGCCCTACCTCGATATTATCTCGGAAATTCGCCGGGAGTTCGACCACCCCGTCGCCGCCTACAACGTCTCCGGCGAGTACGCCATGCTCCACGCCGCCGCAGAGAAGGGGTGGTTGGATCTCGAGGCGGCGGCGCTCGAGTCGCTCCTCTCGATCAAACGGGCCGGTGCGGATCTGATTCTGACGTACTTCGCGGAAGACGTCGCCGAGGAGTTGACCGGGGGTCAGTAGCGGAGAGACGGTGGCGTACCGTCGCCCGCTCTCGAGGACGGAGCGAAATTCGACGGCACTGCTCGCCTCCTGGCGCGACCGGAGTCGTTTTCGCTCGTTGTTCGGACGAATGTCCAACTCGGTTGCGCGGCGACGAACGAGTGGCAACATCTGCCGCGCGCGAGCGCCGTGAGCCTGCTAACGGCACGATATCGGACTAATCGGGACGAGTATCTCGCAGAGCGGGGTTTTTCGCGGTTTAGAAAGAGCGAATATATAACCACGGCTCGAAAAATCCGCAAGATCGTATTGCCTTATACACATTAAATCACCTCTAGATTTGTTCGCTTGTCCCCATTACCCTCTAATTTTTGACCAAACTACAACGCTAACCCTTATATGAAGCTAGTCCATCGACATCAAACGTGATTCAGAAGACAACCATGAGCTCGAACGGACCAGACATGGACATACGTCTACAACGTATCGCTAACGAAACGGAAGTGGTGGAGGGACGCGAATGATGGAACCGACGATCCTGCAAACCGAAGCCGAGATGTTGATGGAGTCGATCAACTACACGTGGATTCTGCTCGTCACGTTCCTCATCTTCTTCATGCACGCCGGCTTCGCCATGCTCGAGGCGGGGCAGGTGCGTTCGAAGAACGTCGCGAACCAGTTGACGAAGAACCTGCTGACGTGGAGCGTCGGCGTGACGGTGTTCTTCCTCATCGGCGTTGGCGTCGAGAGTGCCGTCGCCGGAGGCGGATTCGAACCGGCGTTCGTGGGAGACGCCACGAGCTGGATTGACTGGTTGTACGGAGCCGTCTTCGCCATGACGGCGGCGACCATCGTTTCGGGAGCCGTCGCCGGCCGAGCGAAACTCCGCGCGTACGTCGGCTATACGTTCCTGCTGGCGGCAGTCATCTACCCCGTCGTCACCGGGCTCACGTGGGCCGGCGAGTACCTCGAGTTCGGCGGCGTGCTGTTCGAGGACTTCGCAGGCGGGATGATCGTCCACGGGATGGGCGGAATTGCCGGTCTTACCGCCGCATGGGTGCTCGGTCCGCGCATGGATCGGTACAACGACGACGGAAGCGTCAACGTCATTCCCGGTCACTCGCTGACCTTCGCCGTCCTCGGGACGCTCATCCTCGCGTTCGGCTGGTACGGCTTCAACGTCGGTACCTCGGCGATCTTCAGCGACGGGGCGTTCGTCGGCGACCAGCTCGGTCGCGTCGCCGCGACGACGACGATTTCGATGGCCTGCGGTGCGATGGGTGCCGGACTCGTCGCGTGGCTCAAGACCGGAAAGGTCGACACGCTGTTCGTTGCGAACGGCCTGCTGGCCGGTCTGGTCGGCATCACCGCGATTCCACACACCACCGCATGGTGGGGCGCGTTCGTCGTCGGCGGCCTTGCCGGCGCGCAGCTGCCGATCGTCTTCGAGTTCGTTGAACAGAAGCTGAAGATCGACGACGTGTGTGCGGTCTTCCCGGTCCACGGTTCCGCCGGGGTCCTCGGCACGCTGCTGTTCCCGTTCGTCGCCGCCCCGGGCGTCGTCGATAGCATGGTCGACGCGTTCGTCGCACAGGCCATCGGTGTCGTCGTTATCAGCGCCTGGACAGTCGGCGCAACCGCCATCATCTGGTACGCGTTCAAGGCCGCCGGACAGGCTCGAGTCACGCCCGAACACGAACGTGACGGCCTCGACGTCTCCGAACACGGCGTCGACACCTACCCCGAGTTCGGTAGTCCCGACGTCGCAACCGACGGTGGCGAAGACCGTATCATCCGCACGGACGGCGGTGAGCGATTCGAAGAATCGCGATCCTCGTCGGAGCTTCGCTCTGACGGCGGCAAGCCGAACAACGGCGAACTCAAGATGATCACCGCGATCATCCGCCCCGACAAGCTCGGCGCGGTCAAGAAGGGCCTCGCCGAGATCGGTGCGCCGTCACTGACCGTCACCAACGTCTCCGGCCGCGGCTCCCAGCCCGCGAAGAAGGGCCAGTGGCGCGGCGAGGAGTACACGGTCGACCTCCACCAGAAGGTCAAGATCGAGTGCGTTGTCGCCGACATTCCGGCCCAGGACGTCGTCGAGGCCATCGCCGGCGCGGCCAACACCGGCGAACCTGGCGACGGCAAGATCTTCGTGATGCCCGTCGACGACGCCTACCAGGTCCGAACCGGAAACACCGGACAGGACGCCGTCTGAGTGCGGGTTACGCGGTCGTCAGAGACGCGTGCAGCCGACACGCGTTACCGCGAGCACGCTCGTGCTCGTGCGACCCACATCGATCCGGCACTCGGCACACCGACGCCCGCGCCGAACCGGGCGTCACCGGTCGCCGACGGCATACCCGGCGACCGACCAGTGCGGTCACACGGTGGTTTCGATCGCGTCACCCCGCGTTGGATTCGATGTGCGTTCTTTTTGCGGTCGTATTTTTGCGAGCGTTCCAGAACCCGGTAATGAGTACCAAAACCCGGTAGTGAGTACCAAGACGTGCTGTGCGCGACAGCACGCCTCTCGCTACTGGGTGGTCACGGGTTGCAAACGAGTCCGAACGCCGATGGTTGTGAAAAGAGACGGCAACGCCGCCCGCGTGTGCTGTAATCGAGCGACCGTCGACCGCTTGCGTCGAGCCCAGCAGCAGTCGTATCCGAACGTCGACGCTAACCCTTACGTGAGAATAGGCCATCGGAACTAGATGTGACGTTACGGACAACTCGCTCCGAGCGGCGTCGTACAGGCGGCTGTCCGCCGATACACGGCAGCGCGACGACGTGCGGAGGCGACTCGAGATGAGCGGACCGAACGACGGCGAACTCGAGATGATCACCGCGATCGTCCGCCCCGACCGCCTCGGCGAGGTCAAAGAAGCGCTCGCCGAAGTCGGTGCGCCGTCGCTGACGGTCACCAACGTCTCCGGACGCGGCTCTCAACCCGCGAAGAAGGGGCAGTGGCGCGGCGAGGAGTACACGATCGATCTCCACCAGAAGGTCAAGATCGAGTGCGTCGTCGCGAGCGGGCCGGGAGGCCCGCAGCGAAGCGGCGGTAGCCGCGCAGCCGACGTTCCCGCCGAAGCCGTCGTCGAGGCCATCGCCGAGGCCGCCAACACCGGCGAACCGGACGACGGGAAGATCTTCGTGCTCCCGGTCGACGACGCCTACCAGGTCCGAACCGGAAACACCGGACCGGACGCCGTCTAAGTTCGGGCACGAGGTCGTGACAGTTCTCCGTCACCGAAAGCGTTCACCGGCGCTGACCAGCGATTGCTCGCGGTTCGCTCGGACAATCGACGCCGTACGCAGTTTTCCGCTCGAGCGACGCGATCAGTTTCCGACGAGTCGAATCAGGGCGTGCCGCTTGATCAGCGCGAAACCGATCGCGACGACGACGAAGCCGGCGATCGTCGTCGGCTTGAGCGCCTCGTTCAGGGCGAACCAACCGACGAACGCGGCGAAGACGGGCAACAGGTAGCTGACGAGGTTGAGTTCGACCGACCCGATCCGGTCGAGCAGGTCGAAGTACAGCAGATAGCCCAGACCGCCGGCGATAGGAACGAGGTAGAGGAGCGCCAGCGCGGCGGTCGGGGTCCACTCGACGGACTGCGGTTCGCTCAGCGAGAGGCTCGCGACGTGAAGAATCGGGGCACCGGCGAGCATCATCCAGCCCTGCAGTGACGCGACTGGGAGTTCGGTTCTGGTCCGCTGGGTGAGCACCGCCCCGAGTGCGAACGCGACGGCAGCGGCGAGAACGAGCACGACGCCGAGCGATTCAGCGGTGTACAGCGCTGACGGGTCGAGATCGGCGACGATCGCCGTCCCCAAAAATCCGAGTCCGAGACCGACCGCGCCGACCGCGCCGAGTGCAGTGCTGGGGAGCAACAGCCGCGAGAGTCCCGCAGTCAGAATCGGTACCGTCGCGACGACGACGGCGGCGACGGCGCTCGTGACGTACTGTTGGCCGGCGAACAACAGCGCGTGATGGAGCGCGATCAACAGCGTTCCGCCGGCGAGGATTCCCGCCCACTCCCCGCGACGAGGACGGACGCGACGGCCTCGAGCGGCGGCGTAGCCGAGGATCAACAGTGCCGTCACATCGAACCGAATGGCAGCAAAGAGGACGGGCGGAACGACCTCGACCCCGGCGCGAACGGCGGGAAAGGTCGTCCCCCAGATCGCACCGACGAGCAGGAACGTAAGCGGAGTTCGATGACGCATACAGTAGTGGCAAACGACTCGGTGAAGCGCGTTATTAACGGTAGTGATCGACGCGCGGAACCGAACGAACCTCGGTACTACTTTCCCGTCCCGTTGCCAACCAACCGGGTATGAACGACGACAACTCACGCGACCTGTACGACCGGGCGCTGTCGGTCATGCCCGGCGGGGTGAACTCGGCGGTTCGTGCGGCGATCGAGCCGTATCCGTTCTTCGTCCGAAAAGGCGACGGCGGACACGTCATCGACGCCGACGGCAACCGGTACGTCGACTGGGTGATGGGACTCGGACCGCTCCTGTTGGGCCACGATCTTCCCGAACCCGTTCGAGCGGGAATCCAGCGGAAGGCCAGCGAGGGGCCGATGTACGGGACGCCGACGGAAGTCGAAGTCGACCTCGCGGAGTTCGTCGTCCGCCACGTCCCGAGCGTCGAGAAGATCCGCTTCGTGAATTCGGGGACTGAAGCGACCACATCGGCCGTGCGACTCGCTCGCGGCTACACCGGCCGAAACAAGATCGTCGTCATGCAGGGCGGCTACCACGGCGCCCAGGAGTCGACACTGGTCGAGGGCGACGCCGAGAACCCACAGCCCTCTTCCGCGGGTATCCCGCAGTCGTTCTCCGAACACACCCTGCCGGTGCCCTTCAACGACGAGGAGGCGATCCGCGAGGTGTTCGCGGAACACGGCGACGACATCGCGGCCGTCCTCACCGAACCCATCCTGGGTAACTACGGCATCGTCTACCCCGAAGAGGGCTACCACGAGTTCCTCCGGGAGATCACCGACGAACACGGCTCCCTGTTGATCTTCGACGAAGTGATCACGGGCTTCCGCGTCGGCGGCCTCGGCTGCGCCCAGAGCGAGTTCGGCGTTACGCCCGACCTGACGACGTTCGGCAAGATCATCGGCGGCGGCTTCCCCGTCGGCGCGATCGGCGGCCGCGCCGAGATCATCGAGCAGTTCACCCCGACGGGCGACGTCTTCCAGGCCGGCACCTTCTCCGGCCACCCGGTGACGATGGCCGCCGGCCTCGAGACGCTCCAGTTCGCCGCCGAAAACGACGTCTACGATCACGTCGACGGACTCGGCGAGCGACTCCGCAGCGGCCTGACCGACATTCTCGCCGATCAGGCCCCCAGCTACACCGTCACCGGCACCGACAGCATGTTCAAAGTGATTTTCACGCGGGAGGGGCCGGGCCCGGACTCGCTCGAGGAGCAGTGCGAGGCGGGCTGTCGACAGGATCCGACCTGTCCGCGCTACGACTACTGTCCGAAGAACGCCGGCGACGTGAAAAACGCCGAAACCGAGCGCTGGCGCCGGATCTTCTGGGGGGATATGAAAGAACAGAACGTCTTCCTCTCGCAGAACCAGTTCGAGTGCCAGTTCGTCAGCTACGGCCACACCGAGGAAGACGTCGAGGAGACCCTCGAGGCGTACAAGAACGCGCTGTGAACCGGTCGACTCGCCGACGAGTCTGACGGCTGACCGTCTCCTCCGGTGACAGGTCGTCCATCGCCGGCGAACGCGACAGGGTCCGGCGTCGTCGTCGGATTCGAGGGACAGTAATACAGAGATTCCGAGGCGTGGTTCCCGTCGCGGTCGACGGTCACGCCCACCGTGGTGCCGACCGGCCACGCTCCCGTCAGTAGCGGATCGCTCTCGAGATGAGAACGCACGTCGACGAGATCGACTGGGCGCGGTTCATCGAGCGACTGCTGTATCTGTTTCCGCCGGTGATCGGGGTCGGAATCGTCGGCGTGCTCCGGGAGACGGAGCCCGGCGTTCCCGGGCTTCAGTACGGATTGGTCCTGTTCAGTAGCTTCGGCTACACCTTCCTGACGATCGGTCTGCTCGTGGCGATCTTCTTCGACGCACGGCGGATCCGGCGACTGCCGCGAGCCAGCGGGAACTGGAACCCGAACCCGTGGCTCAACGCCGCCTTCGCGCTCGTCTCGGCACCGCTCGCGGGCGTCGTCTATCTCGCGCGTCGCCACAGACGGTTTGGAACCCGGTCGGGTTGGTCGGGCTGGTGGCTCGTCGTGGCGGTTTCGCTCGCGACGACGGTGTTCGGGCTGGTTGCGGCGGCGATCGCGATCCTGTTGACGATCCCGGGACTGCTCGTGGCCGCGGTCGGTCTCGCGGGTGCGATCGCGTTCGGCTCCTTTCCGATCGCGATCCACCAGGACGCGGCCTACGTCTGTACCGACGGTGACTCGTGGCGACCGAATCCGGGCTTCTACCTCGGCGTCGCGTTTCTCAGCCTGTTCGTTCCGCCGTTACAGCCCGTCGTCGCGGGCTACTATCTCGCCCGGCGGCGAAAGGAGATGGGACGCCGTGAGGAGCGGGACCAGTAGCCTTCCACCGCGAATCGAAATCGACCGTGACAGGCTCGAGTCGAGTCCGTCGGACGCGCCCGGGATCGTCTCAGCTGAACTGCTACCGCTCACTCCATCACGAGCGAATGATTCGCCGGTCGCTCGAGAGCCGCGTCGGTCCGGTCGGAAGACAGGGCCGGTAACTCGACCGTGAACACGCTCCCGTCGGGGCCCGTCTCGGTCAACTCGACCGTCCCGTCGTAGCGAGCCACCAGTTGGGAGACCAGATAGAGCCCCAGTCCGTGCGTACTGCCCCGACTCTCGACGCGGTCGAACAGCGTCTCTCGTTTCGAGTCGGGGATTCCGGGCCCGTTGTCCGCGGTTTCGATGCGGGCGGTGTCGGGGGTCGACCCGACCGTGATCGCCACGGACGGCACCGCCGCGTCGTTGTGCTCGACGGCGTTCGAGAGGAGGTTCCCAAAGACCCGAGCGAGCAGGTCGTCAGCCTGGACGGAAACGCCCTCCGGGATCGAGGTCGTTACGTCGACCGACGCCCACCGATGATCGAGCTTTCGAACTTCGTCCGTCAGTACTCGAGAGACGTTTACCGGCTCGAGTCGAGACGCCCCTTCGGTCGCCCGTAACAGCACGCGGACGTCGTCGATCACCGTCGACAGCTCCTCGGATTCGGCGATCACGATCCGTGCCCACTCTCGGTGCGGATCGGTCAACTCCGTGGCCTCGTCCTCGAGCAGCGACGCGTAGCCGTTGATGATCGTCGCCGTGTTCAACACCTCGTGTCGGAGGGTACTGGTGAGATAGTCGAGATACTCCCGCTGGTCCTCGAGATACGACGCCTGGAGGGGCCCGTTCGGCGGTCAGGGCGCGCTCGACGGCGCTCCCCTCGAGACAGCCGATGAGGAGTCCGACGCTGGCGCCGAGCACGACGGTCCACCGGATCCACGACCCGACCACGGCCCACGATTCGGTCGGCATGACGACGATAAGTGCGAGATTGATCGCGAGGAAGGTGACGAGCCACCCGAGACACCAGCCGACGACTCTGGGAGACCGATCCGCCGAGAGCTCCGAAGACCGGAGCCTGTAGCCGCCGAAGACGATTCCGGCGAGGAACGGCGCAGTAGTGACGACGCCGACCAGAAACTCTCCGTCGGAGACGGTCGGCGAGTCGAACGCGAACAGTGCGACGATTTCGCAACCCAGTGCGAGCGTCAGCAGCGCTCCGAACCCCACGACGTACTGCGGGATTCGATCGGGTGCGCCGAAACCGTCGTTCGCGGGCCACTGCATGACTGGTACTCACCCCCCGGCTCTGTTAGCCGTTCTGGCCATCCGGTTCGGTCGGAGAGAACGCGCAGTCAACTGCAGGCTGTAGCTCTTTGTCGCCGATACTGATAGGGCACCTCGATGAGCCACACCGACGACACCGCCGACGACGTCAGATCGCTCGAGGTCGGGGCCGTCAGCCAGTTGTTCGACGACACGACGTTCCCGCTGACGACCGACGAGGTGCTTGCGGAGTTCGCCGACGTCGAGATCTCCTATCCAAACCAGTCGGATACGCTGAGAGCGATCCTCGAGACCTCCGGCCACGAGACCTACGAGAGCCGAAACGAACTCGAGCTGGCGATCCTGAACGGGGTCCGGCGCGACGCCGTCGGTCGGCCGCGTTACAGCGACCGCGGGGACAGCCCCCACGCTACCGACGAGCAGACGCGGATGCAACAGTCGTTCTGAGGGACGATCGTCGACGCACCACTAATTCCATGAGCACCGCAACGACGACCCCACGCGACGCGCTCACGGCTCAGTTAGAGCGGTTATACTACATCGAACGGACGTTACAGTCGGAGCTTCGAACCCTCGCGACCGACGTCTCGATCGACTCGCTCGACGACCTGCGCGCGCTGGAGTGTCGCGAGCAACTCCAGTACGTGATCGACGGCCACCGCGAGGAGACCGAGACGCATCTCGAGCGGATCGAACGGGCCTTCGACGCCCTCGGCGCGGAACCGGACAGCCGCCCCGTCCCGGAGCTCGACGGCCTGATCGCCGACAAGGAGGCGTTCAACAACGTCGTTCTGAACGACGCCCTGCGGCCGCTGTACTACATTCAAACGGTCCTCCAACTCGAGGCGATCGAGTGTACGGTCTACGAGACGACGATGGCGCTGGCGACCGCAGTCGCGGACGGCGAGACGCCGAAGACGTCTCGAGAGGGCGACGAAGCCGACGACGCGATTACCGCGGTCATCGACGCGCTGCAGGACAACTACGACGACGAGCGACAGGTGCGGACCGAACTCGAGTCGCTGTTCGATGGCGAGGCCGTCGAGACGCTGCTCGCCTCGAGTCCGGTCGACGACGCCGCGCGAGAATCGCTCGACCGCTCCTGGCGAGAAAACCCATGACGCAGTACAACGACCCATGAACGTCGAAACACTCGAGGATCTGTTCGGTTACCAGCTCCAGCGGGCGTACTACGTCGAACGGACACAGGTCGAACTGCTCGCCGAGATGGCGGCGAGCGCGTCGAGCGACGACCTCGCGGACCGGTTCGCGGATCACCGCGAGCAGACCGAGGGCCACGTCGTCCGGCTCGAGCGCGTCTTCGAGGCGCTCGGCCGGCGGCCACACGCGAGTCGAACGCGAACCATCGACGGCGTGACCGAATCCTGGCGACAACACGACGAGTCGACGGACGGACCGGCCGTCCCGAGCGCCCTCGAGATCGCCCTCACGACGGAACGACTCGAGATCAGAGCGTACGAGTCGCTGCTCACGCTCGCCGGTCGACTCGCCTACGCCGACGACGTCGTCGAGCCGCTCGAGACGATTCTGGAGGAGGAGCGTGCGGCGTTGGGCGCGCTCGAGGATCTCGAAAGCGAGCTCTCGGTTCTGGAGACCGTCGCGGTGGACGACGCGTAGCCAGAGGTAAAACGTGATCAGGGCCGCCGCTGTGGAGCGCGAGTCCGCTACGGGTCCCGTTCCGCTGGGTCCGCGAAGACGGGGTCGGCGTCGGCGCTGAACCGGTCGTACCGCGCCCGATAGCCCGCGAGTCGGCCGACCGGGGCGGTCGCCGTGGCGATCCCGCGCTGGAGCGAGCGCGGCACGCGGGCGAGCGCGAACTCCTCGCGGTACGCGTCGGCGAGCACGGCGAGCTGGAGCGGCCCCGGAAGCCCCCAGTCGTTGGTCTTCCCCTCGCGGGCGAGTCCGAACAGGGTCTCGAAGAGCCGGTGCGTCTCGAGTGCGGGCCGGAGCTCGATCACGGTCTGGACCGGGTCGTCCGCGTCGTTCCAGATCGTGTGACCGGTGCCGGCCGGCACGCCGAAGCTGGTTCCCGGTGTCGCCGTCCACTCGTCGTCCTCGATTCGAACCCCGAGCGTGCCGCTCTCGACGCTGATCCGTTCGTCCTGCTCGGGGTGGACGTGATCGACCTTTCCGACGGCGAAGCCGCCCGGCTCGAGCGCGTACTCGAATCGTAGCGCCGATTCGGTGCGGTCGCGAAACGCGATTCGTTCGCCCGTCGCCGGATTCGCGATCGTCGGTCGTGTCGTCGATGGCGGGATCATCGGTTCCCGTCGAGGTTCACCGCTCCGTCGGAAAGCGTTTATCGGCGACGGGCAGACTGTCAGTGCCCCCGATACGAGACGCGTCCGTCGAAGGAGCGGCCGATCGGATCGCACGGCGTACGGGTTGGGAGAAATGGCAAGCGGCTGCAGGCACCGTCAATTCAACGAGACGCGTGCAACTATTCCGAGACCCGACGGTGGCGACGCCCACCACGACGACAGGACGGTGCAACCGACTCGTGACGAGAGCGGCCGCTGACACATCGTGATAGCCGAACATCTTCCACCTCGAGTATGAATACGAGTATCGAAGTCGAATACTGGGTGATCGACACCGACGGCGAACTCACGTCTCCGGGCGCGCTGGCGGAAGTCTCCGACCGGACCGAGCGGGAGTTCGTCGAACCGCTGTTCGAGCTGAAAACGCCCCCGTGTGAGACGGTCGACGAACTCCAGCGAACGTTCGTCGAGCAACTCGACGACGTGCTCTCGAGAGCAGAGCGGGTAGACAAACGGCTCGTGCCGCTGGGGACGCCGATCAACAGCGACGAGATCGACCGGCGACCCGACGAGCGCGGTCGCATCCAGAAGGAAGTCGTCGGCGAGAACTTCGCCTACGCGAAGTACTGCGCCGGCACGCACGTCCACGTCGAGAAGCGAAACGTCACGGACCAGCTCAACGTCCTCATCGCACTGGACGCCGCGCTCGCGCTGGCCAACTCCTCGCCGTACTTCAAGGGCGAACGGACCGCAAGCAGCGCCCGCGCCTACTGCTACCGAAAGAAGAGCTACGAGGAGTTCCCCAAACACGGCCAGCTCTGGCACTACGTCGAGAACGTCGGCGAGTGGCACCGTCGCCTCGAGAATCGCTACGACGAGTTCAAAGAGGCGGCCATCGAGGAAGGCATCGACGAGAGCGCCGTCGAGGAGCACTTCTCGCCCGACGACGTCGTCTGGACGCCCGTCCGTCTGCGCGAGTCGATGCCGACGGTGGAGTGGCGCTCGCCGGACGCGGCACTGCCGAGCCAGTTGCTTCGATTGACCGGCGAACTCGAGTCCGTGATGGAGCAACTCCACCACACGACCGTCGAAATCGAACGCGACAGCGACCCCAGAAATACCGGTCACGTCACGAGCGACGGCATCAGCCTCCCCGCGTTCGACACCGCGTGGGACCTCGCCGAAGCCGCGATACACGAGGGCCTCGAGTCGACCGAGGTCACGAGGTATCTCGATCGAATGGGCTTTTCCGTCGACGACTACCATCCCATCTCGACGCGGATCGACGGCCGTCAGTTCGTCACCAAGAGCGACGCCCGGGACCTGCGACTGGAGTACGCGAGTCTGCTCGAGGAAGACGTCGACGACCTCGTTCAGTCGGTCGAACCCTAAGAGGAGGCAGGAGTAGGGTTCTGGTACTCGGAATCACTCGTGAAAGTCGCGGTAACTATAGGAGAAGGATTTATCGGTCTGTCTCTTTCCAGTCGTCCGGGTCCCCTTCACGGAATTCACCCTTGGCATGGCGTTCGCGGGGCCAGAAGGTGACGCCCAGCAGTACGACGTAGAACACACTCACAACGGCAACCACAGCAATCCCGGGGATACGGGCGATTCCAGCGGTTGTCAGCCAGTCTTGGCGCGGTGCGAACGCTGTAATCCTGACGACCCACGCGACCAATAGGACACTGAGCAGAGCAAGGTACACACGCCGGAGCCGGTTTGCGAGTGCTTCGTATAACGAGACTTTCAGCGTCGGCTTGCGATAGTCCCTGCTCAGTTCCGCTCGCCAGTCGTGACTTTCAGTGCCTTGGGACGGATCGAGGGCGTTTGCGAACAGGTTCTCTTGGATGACTCGAGCACGAGAGCGAAAGACATCGTAGTCCCGGTACCGCCGTGCTTCGATGCCCAGGAAGATGGTGACGACAACGATCCCGATTAGCAAGATATAGTGTGGGTTATCGGTACTCGAAAACGCCCACGTCAAGATTGCTGCCATCAGCGTCACCGCCCACGTCGTCGTCTCGTCGAGGCGCTGCCGCCACGTCCCCACTCGGTCTATCTCTCCGCGATAGGCGTGGGCCATCACCGAACCGAGTCCCGTACTGTCGTCAACCATTTCGCGACCGATCTCCCGTTGGTCCGGTGCTGTTGGGTCGAACTCGTCGCTACTCGAATCGGTCATAGAGGAGAGACATCTCCTCGCTCCATAAGCAGGTATGGTGACGGCGTAATCTGAGTGTCGTGTACTGGAGAACATCGAACAGTACGCGGCAGTAGTGTGCGAACTGAGAAGCTCTGTCTCGCCCTCGATTCGAAAAGGATCGTGTTACCGACGGCCGAGTAGCGGTCACGCCGAACGAACGGCACACGTCAGACGAAGCCCACGATGAACGCCAGTCCCATCCCGATCAGCACGGCAGCCGTAATCGTCGGCAGGTAGGGCGTGTACCCCTCGATTCGCTCTCGGTGGCGTTCGTAGCCCGCGATCAACAGCAGCGTCGGCAGGATGATCGCGACGATGACGGCCAGCGAGTAGATGAGCATCAACTCGAGACAGAGCCCCGTCCCGGCACCGCTACAGATCGCCAGGATCTGAATGGGTTCTTCGTGTGCGAAACCGAGCAGGAGCGCCGTCGTTCCGAGCGCGAGGAGTCCGCGCTCGGCGTGCTCCTCGGTGAGATGCTGATGGCCGCCGCCCCCCGGGAGGGCGCTTCGGATGCGCTCGAGAAAGCCCCGGTCGGCGTCGTGGTCGTGGTGATCGTTGCTGTCGTGTGTGTGATGGTCGTGAGCGTCGTGTTCGTGGTGGTCGTGACCACCGTGTGCGTGCTCGTGTTCCGAATGCGCCTCGCTCCCGCCGTCGGTGTGGTGGCTGTGGCCGTCGCGTGCGTTCTCTTCGGAGCGTCCGTGGTGTCCGTGTTCGTGCTCTGCGTGACCGTGCTCGCCGTGTCCGTGCTCGTGATCGTCCAGTCCGTGCCCGCCGTGGCGATACTCGTGGATGCCGAGCAGGATCAACAGGGTCCCAGCGACGTAGCCGAGCCACGGACCGTTAGCGAAGTCCGCGAAGGTGCTGAACCAGAAGTACGCCAGGACGAGAACGACGCTACTGACGAGGTGACCCACCCCGAGAATCAGCGCCGCGAGGAAGCCGTAGAGCCAGCGGTGCTGTTTGGTGAGCGCGTACGTCGCCGCGATCGGCCAGCCGTGATCCGGCAGGACGCCGTGGATGAATCCGATCGCGATGACACCGAGAACGACGCCGAGTTCCATATACAGAAATCCCATCGCTGGGCAGGTTTACGCGTTGTTATGACCCGCGTCGGGATATCGTAATACGACTGTTAACCGTTGATAAGATCGAGTGTGATCCTACTAGGAAAAGTACGGATAACGTCGAAGAGTTGTGAACTCAGTTGCCGTTGTCGTACTCGTAGTCCTCTTCCGGATCCTCGACGCCCTCGGTGCGGGAGCCGATCCACGCGCCAAGCGAGAGGCCGTAGATGAGGTGGCCGGCGTGGAACAGCGCGAGTTCGTCGGCGTCGAGCCGAATGTCGAGTACCTCCTTCAGCATGACCTGCGAGCCGAAGGCGGAGAGGGCCATCCCGTAGATCGACCCCCAGACGATGCCGCGCTGTTCGGGTTCGATCGAGCGTTCGGCGTCCTGGAGTGCGAACAGCCCGCCGAAGAGGGCTCCCGCCTGAATCCCGTAGACGAAGTGTAAGAGCAATCCGGCGACTGGATGATCCTCCGGATCGCCGCCGGAGACGTACTGCGAGTAGAAGTTCGCCGACGGCGGCAACGAACGCAGGATCGGCAGCCGAAACGCCGTCATGATGATCGTCGCGACGAACCCCGCCTGCAGTCCGCGGATCGCCGCGTAGGCGGCGTGTTCCATACGCGACTGCTCAGCCGTCGCTCTGGGCCCCTCCTTGGACTCGCTCGTCGACCGCAGCCGTCGTAATCGATTTGATAGCGACATGGTGTGCTCGGGCGGCATTCTACCACGAACGGTGACTTAACAGCCCGGCGTGCAGTGGACGGGTCGCTCGAGACGACCCGACCAACACGTGTATACCGTCCGAACTGTTTATCTATCGTACTAATGTGCCCGATCGAGAGCCGATTGCACATCGACGGTCCGTCGGTGGCGGCCGGCGCCTACGTCGGTCTCCTCGGACACCTCGCCGGGATAGGCGCGGGCGTCGACGGAACCGGACTGTCCGTCGGCTGCGGACTCGTCGCGGTAGCCGTCGCGCTCGCACTCGGCGGCCGTCCGGAACTGTGGGTTGCGTACGGGCGTCGTCGACTGCTCGCGGTGCCGGTGCTCGCCGCGATGGTCCCGGGGATCGGACTGATACTCGTCGACGAGATCGGCGCCGGTGTCGACGTCTCGTTGACGGTCCTGTTCCCGCTGGCCGGGCTGATGGCGGCCGGGCTCGCGTTCTGGATCCTCGGAAACAGGGTCTACGCCGACCGGGCCGCGGGGGACGTCCGAGCACGCTGGGTCGCGAATCGGGACTCGCGGCGGCGACGGTGGATGCACGTCGGAACGGTCGGGCTCGCAATCGGCAGCGTCGGCGCGTTCGCCGCCACGTTCCACGGCGTTCCCTCGTTTTTCCTGAGTGGCGCCGTGGCGGGAATCGTCATCCTGCAGATCAGCGTCCGTCGGCACCGAACGTACGAGGCCTGCGAGCACGGCCTGCGGTACGCCGAGTCGGGGACCGTGGCTACCTCCTTTCTTCCCTGGGATCGGTTCGACGGCTACCGCGAAACCGACGGCGCGGTCGTCCTCGAGCGCCGCTGGCGGTTCGACGAACGAATGGCCGCCGACGAGGTCCCGGCGGACGCCCGCGAAGCGATGCGGACGGCCGTCGACCGGTCGACAGCGCGATAGACCGACGGTGGGACCCACACGTCGGTCGTCCCGACGATGGCTGCGAGCAGGATCAGCCACCGGAACGGTCGTGAGGACGTCGCGACGACACCGTCTGCAGCCGACGGCGCAGTACGAACGACGTTCCGCAGTGAGAATACCGTGTGGATCGGGACGTTCGACAGAGTATTAGTGTCCGCTCGAGCAACATGACGTATGAATTTTGGCGTCCTCAGTACGGCGGGTATCGCACAGAAGGCGTTTCTCCCGGCCGTCGAAGCCACCGACCACGACGTGACCGCCATCGCCTCTCGGGACCTCGAGTCGGCGCGGGCGCTCGCGGACGAGTACGCGATCGACGACTGCTACGATGGGTACGCGGACCTGCTCGAGCGGGCGGACGTCGACGCGCTGTACGTCCCACTGCCGAACGCCTTGCACGCCGAGTGGACGAAGCGGGCGGCCGACGCCGGCATCGACGTGCTCTGTGAGAAGCCGCTGGCGGTCGACGCCGACGAAGCCCGCGAGGTCGTCGATTACTGCGCCGACCGAGACGTGACGCTGATGGAGGGGTTCATGTACCGGTATCATCCGCGGACCGAGCGGGCGATCGAACTGGCGCGCGACGAACTCGGGGACGTCCGCTCCGCGACGGCCGCGTTCAAGTTCCCGCTGTTCGGTCGGCCGGGCGACATCCGACTGTCCGAAGAACTCGTCGGCGGTAGCCTGATGGACGTCGGCTGTTATCCCGTCTCCCTCGTCCGGCAGTTCCTCGGTGAACCCGAGCGAGCCTACGCCCACACGGACGACTCGCGCGGAGCCGGCGTCGACACGGAACTGGCCGGGATTCTGGAGTACGACGACGGGGCGTCCGCGCGCGTCGCCTCCGGCTTCGACACCCAAGCGGTCCAGCGCTACCGCGTCGAGGCCGCGAACGGCTGGATCGAGGTCGAAAACGCCTTCAATCCGCCGAACGGCGAGCCGCTGGAGCTGGAGTACCGAATCGACGGGCGGCGCGGCGTCGAGACGTTCGAGCCGGTCGATCAGTACCGACTCGAGGTCGAGGCGTTCGTCTCGAGCGTCGAGGAGGGACGACCGCCCCGAACCGACGGTGACGAAGCGATCGCGAACATGCGAGTGATCGACGCGCTCTCCGAGAGCGCCGAGCGCGGCCGTCCCGTTGACGTGTGAACGGCTGTCCGGCGAGAGGCGTCGGCCCGACGACAACGTGCTTTTGCCCGTCCAGTGCAAACGACGGGTCATGACTACGGTCGAGGCGAAACTCGAGGCCGCCCGCGAGGACCTCGCGGACCGGGACGGAGTACTCGTCGCCTTCTCCGGCGGAGTCGACTCGAGCGTCGTGGCCGCCCTCGCCCACGACGCCCTCGGTGAGGACGCGGTCGCCTGTACCGCGAGGAGCGAGACGCTCCCAGAGGCCGAACTCGAGGACGCCAGGCGGGTCGCCGAGGAGATCGGCATCCGCCACGAGATCGTCTCCTTCTCCGAACTCGAGAGCGACGCCTTCGTCGAGAACGACGACGATCGCTGCTATCACTGCCGGACGATGCGCCTCGGCGAGATGCTCGAGACGGCCCGCGAGTTCGACATCGAGACCGTCTGCGACGGGACGAACGCGGACGATCCCGGCGCGGGCCACCGGCCCGGACTCCAGGCGGTCGACGAACTCGAGGTTCACTCGCCCCTGCTGGCACACGAGATCTCGAAGGACGAAGTCCGTGCGATCGCCGAGCAGTACGGGCTCTCCGTCGCAGATAAACCCTCGATGGCGTGTCTCTCCTCGCGCATCCCGACGGGACTCGAGGTCACCGAGGAACGGCTCACCCGCGTCGAGCACGCCGAAGCGCTGCTCCGCCAGTGGGGCTTCGATCAGTTCCGCGTGCGCGACCACGACGGCCTCGCGCGCATCGAAGTCGCCCCCGACGAACTCGAGCGGACGCTCCAGTTGGAGTTCGTCGAGACGGTTCGCGACGAACTCGAAGACCTCGGGTTCGACCACGTGACGCTGGACTTACACGGCTACCGAACCGGCAGCGTCAGTCCGGAGAGCGACGGCGCCAGCGATCCCGAGGACGAATCACCACCCGACGAACCGCTCGTCGAAGACGTCTTCGCCGCGGAGTCACAGACGGACGACTGACTCGATTCTCGAGCCCCGAATTATCGGCCCCGGATCCGTTCGAACTCGTGAGCGTCGTCTCCGGGTTTCGGAGCCGATTTCGAAATCGTACGGAATGGTGCGTTCTTCTCCAACACCCCTCCAAAATATAACCATCTTCTCCGCGGAAAACCCATCAGTAGTGGGGTTCTTGCACTAACGTCCGGTAATATTGCGCATTTCGATACGAACGTGGCTCTAGGTTGGGTACCTATAGATGATGGACGCCGACGTGCCGCTCGAGTGGAATGCGGAAGAGTGTCGGACGTATACCCCGGCCGACACCGACCGGGAAATGCAGTATCGGACCTATCGTCACGAATCAGGTGATCTGCGGTTGAAGGTCGCACCGGCGTCGCTCGACGGCGAAGATCATCCCGGCTACGCCCTGACCGCGACGACCTACCCCGGTCTCGACCTCTCCGAGACCATCCGTGTCCGAACCGTACTCACCTTCAAACGCTGCGATCGTATCGCAACCCAGTTCATGGATCTCTTCTCGGCCAGCTACGACGGTCCGGGATCGCTCGAGGACGCCCTTGAGTACGCCTACCAGCGAACGCGCGAGCACCGGTAACGAGCGAGCGTGTTTTCGGCCGTCGACCGTCCGCGATGCCGCCTCGAGTGAGCGGTGGGTCGATACCGACGACGAGAGCGGTCAGTCCAGCGACGTCTCCGTCGGCCCGGATCGATCGAGTGTCGCCGTACCAGTGTACCGAATACCGTGCGAATATTCCACATTAACGATTTATGGTTGCTGGTTCCAAAAGTAAATTTGCGAAAGCGTAAATATCCCCGGCACGAAGAGCGTGTATGAGCACGAGAGACCCAACCGAACCGACGGTCGCCGAGCTAACCGAACAGTCCGATGTCCCGGTCTACATGCCCGGAACCCCGACGCTCGGGTTCGCGGCCGCCCTCGAGCGACTCGCCAGCAAACTCTCCCGATAATCCGGAGAGAGCGGACGGCAGTAGCGAAACGACACGACGCGGAGACACTCGATTTTCGGCGAAATAACGCGCACAGGTCCGACAAGAGAGCGAACGCACTCTCGACCGGATAGTTCCCGAGAGCGACAGCGACGACGCGAATCGATCGAAAATACTGCCAGCTAGTCGTCGGACGGTGCGGCGGACTCCTCGCCCGTCGCGGCTGCCGCGGAGTCGCTCTCGGCGAAGGGGTACCACGACTGCTTGGCGTCGTCCATGTACGGCGCCTCGAAGTCGGTCTCCTCGGGTTCACAGAACTCGACGAGCTGTTCGGTTCCGACCGACTCGACCCACTGACGGAACGTCTCTCCCTCCTCTCTGTGGGCCGCGAACGCCTGAAGCAAGTTGCGGATCGCACCGGGGGCCTCGTCGGCGGGGACGCGCTGCTGGATCCACTCGACGAACGACGGGTTCTCGCCGACGCCGCCGCCGACGCCGATGTCGAAGGCTTCGACCATCTCGCCGTCCTTCCGGGCGCGCATGCCCTGCAGACCGATGTCCGCGGTCATCGCCTGCCCGCAGTCGGCCGTACAGCCTGAGTAGTGCATCTTGATCTTGCCGACGTCGTCGGGCAGATCGACGTTCTTGTTGAACCAGCGCAGCATGCGAGCCATCCGTCCCTTCGTCTCGGTGAGTGCGATCGAGCAGAACTCCGTGCCGGTACAGGCCATCGCACCGCGCTCGAACGGACTCGGTTCGGGGGGGTACTCGGAGAGGAGCGGCTCCGCGAGTAGCTCGTCGAGATCGTCGTCGTGTACGTCGACGACGACGGGATTCTGACGGCGGGTGAGTCGCAGTTCGCCGGAGCCGTACTCGTCGGCCAGATCGGCGAGTTCGATCGCATCTTCGGCGGGAAGACGGCCGACGGGCACGCTCAGTCCGACGTAGTTGAGCCCGTCCTGTTTCTGGTCGTAGACGCCGACGTGGTCGTGTTTGCCCTCTCGAGTGGGGCGACCGGCGTTGTACGTGTACTCGTCGCGGAAGTCCTCGCCCGCGGTATGCATCTCGAAGTCGACGTACTCCTCCTGCATCGTCTCGCGGATCTTTTCCATGCCCCAGTCTTCGGCGAAGAACCGACCGCGGTTCTTCGAGCGATTCGTGCGACCACCCTCGTCGTGGTAGAGTTCGACGAAGGCGCGGCCGACCTCGTAGGCGTTCTCGGGACGGACGAAGACGTCCAGCGGCGTGGCGGCGCGGGGCTGGCGACCGCCGAGACCGCCGCCGATACGCACGTTGAAGCCCTTGACCGTCTCGCCACCGTCGGACGAGTCCGACGAGCCTCCGGCTTCGCCGGAGACCTCGATCTCCTTGCGGGCCGGCTCGAAGCCGATATCGTTGAGCGAGTCCTGCGCACAGCCGGACTTCGAGCCGGTCACGCTGATGTTGAACTTTCGGGGCATGTTCGCGAGCGCGTCGTCGCCGCGAAGCTCCTCCTCGAAGCGCTCGAGCAGCGGTCCGGACTCGACGTACTCCTCGACCTTGCCGTGGAGGGCCGAGCCCGAGATGTTTCGCATCGTGTCGCCGCCCGACGAGCGGGAGTGGACGCCCTCGGCCTCGAGTTTCTCCCAGATTTCCGGGACATCTTCGAGTTTGAGCCAGTGCAACTGGACGGACTGGCGCGTCGTGAGGTCGATCCAGCCGTTGCCGAACTCGGGGTTCGCGACGGGCCCCGTCGCGTAGTCGCGAGCGACCTCGCCGATGATGCGCAGCTGTCCCGGCTCCAGGATGCCGCTGGCGTTGGTCAGACGCATCATGAAGTACGACTCCTGCCCGCTGCGCTGGTGGAACAGCCCCCAGAACTTGAACCGGGTGAACCACGTCTCGCGTTCGTCCTCCGGAATCGCCTCGTAGCCGCCGTTGTCGGCGAACTCGAGAATGTGCGCTCGCACCTCGTCGCCGTAACAGTCCGCCTTCTGTTCTTCTTTCTTGTGAACCATCAGTCACTCACCTCGCTGGCGACCGAACGAACCGGCGCATATTTGCACATTTCCGCTCCAAACATTTCGTAATTCACGTTTGTGCATCAAGTTCCTAACGCATATAACCCTAATCGTTTACAAACACCAAATTATAACGGAGTTTTAGGACCAGACGTTGAATGTACAATGGAATATATCCTGTATTAGGACGTATGTCGGCAGCCCGACCGCGGTCTAGCAGCCGGTAACTCGACGGGTGTCAGTCGACCTGACGAACGGAACTGACGGCGACAGGAGGAGGTAGTCGGCGCCGAAGTCGAGCGCGGACGAGAACGCGTCTCACTCGTCAGTCGGAGGAGACTCGACCGAAACGGACGGATAGCGGCGGTCAGTCGTCCGCAGGCGCCACGCGCTCCGGCGTCGCCGTCGGCTGGGCGCGATAGAGCGTGCTCGAGAGACCGATCGAAACGATGCCGAGCACGAGAAAGACGACGAACCCTGTCGCGTACCCCGTCACGCCCTGATAATCGACGAACAGCCCGAGGATCGGCGGCACGACGAAGCCGCCGAACGCGCCGAGACCGCCGACGAGTCCCGAGGCACCGCCGACGGCGTCGGGGACGTACGTCGGAACCAGTTGGAAGACCGCCGCGCTGGCGACGCCCATCCCGGAACTGAGCAGGACCGTCGCGGCGAGCGCGAGGTGGAAGTCGCGGGTCACGATCAGGATCACCGTCGCGACCGTGACTGCGGCGAAACTCGCGATCGCGGTCGGCTCGCCGCCGATCCGGTCGCTGAGAATACCGCCCGGGACGCGAACGACCGCCGCGAGCAGCGTGAACGCGACCGCGGTCAGGATCCCGGCGGTCCGGAGATCGACCCCGTGGACGGCCCGCCAGTACGACGGGAGCCAGGCCGTCAGCGCGAGGAAGCCGCCGAACGACGTGAAAAACAGGGCGACGAGCGCCCAGGTCCGTCTGTTATTCCCGGCCCGTCGGAACGACCCCACCGCGTCGCCGCTCGGAAACAGTTCCTGGCCGCACGCGCTGGCGCGCCGTTCGGCCTCGCGCTCGTCAGCTCCGTGTTTTACGAACTGGAAGTACGGCGCGTCGACCGCGTAGATCGCGTAGATGATCGTCCCGACGACGAGGAACGCGAGCCACGCGAGGTACGCACCGGTCAGCCCGAGGACTGCGAGCGCGACGGGCAACGCGAGCGTAAAGAACCCGGGTGCGGTGTTGCCGAGGCCGCCGTAGAGCGCGAGCATCGTTCCCTGTCTGTCCGAGGGAAACCAGTAGGACGTCTGGGTGATTCCGACCGAAAACGTCGCGATTCCGCAGCCGCTCAACGCCCCGAACACGAAGACGAGCGGGTAGTGCGCCCTCGTCAGGCCGTCGGGAGAGGACGTCAACAGGATGGCCGACAGTCCCGCCATCCCGACGATCGACAGCCCGAGCAGGATCAGAAACGGCTTCTTCGCACCGACGTCCTCGACCCACGCGCCGAAGGGGATGCGAAGCAACGAGCCGGTCAACTGTGGCGCGGCGATGAGCAGTCCGAGCAGCAGTCCGGAGAGCCCCATCGCGTTCTCGAACTCCGTCGCGACGGGGCCGTAGAGGACGACGCCGGCGAACCCGACGAAAAACCCGAACGTCGCGGATGCGACGCCCTGTCTCGGACTTCCGCGGACGTCGACAGACCCGCTCTCGGCGGGAGACTGGGCGGCGTAGTCGCTCATCGATCCATCACCGGTCAGGCGCTCACTTCCGCGATAGCGTTGGGCGCTCGTTCACGCGGGGCCTCGAGTCGCACCGCACACTGCTTGAAGTTGGGTTCCTTCGATCGCGGATCGACGTCCGGAAGGGTGAGATCGTTGACTGCGGGGTGG
This sequence comes from Natronorubrum halobium, assembly GCF_051351675.1. Lineage (NCBI taxonomy): Archaea > Methanobacteriati > Methanobacteriota > Halobacteria > Halobacteriales > Natrialbaceae > Natronorubrum > Natronorubrum halobium. The sequence goes on along the minus strand of NZ_CP195595.1, from coordinate 825,863 downwards.
TGAATCGGGAGCCAGACGACACCGTCGGGGATCGACTCGTCCGCCTCGACGCGGGCCGTGACCGAGGCTCGACGGGAGACGACCTGCGTGTACTCCGCGGCGTCGTCGGCGTCTCCGCCGTCGGACTTCTCCCCGTCGACGAGTTCGTCCGCGAGCGCCGCGGCGGTCGCAGGGCTGACGCGAGCCGTCGGCGGTTCGTCCTCGCGGGTCCGGACGCCCGTGTTGTACGCGTCCGGACGCCGCGCCGTGGTCAGCGTCAGCGGGAACTGCTCGTCGGTCGGCTCCGGCAGCGGCCGGGACTCGCCCGTCGAGAACTGCGCACGGCCGGAGGGCGTCGGGAACGACCACGACGCCTCGGACGCGCCGTCACCGGCGTCGTCCTCTGCCTCGCCGTCGTCGGCCAGCGGTCCCTCGTAGTACCGGTAGCCGGCCGAGGCGTCCGGCTCGGGTGCGGGCCACCGAACGGCGACCTCCGCCTCGAGGCGTTCGTAGCCGATCCCCGAGAGGTCGGCGGGCGTCCCCGCGGTCAGCGCCGCTAACTCCTCGAAGGTCGATTCGGGCTCGAGCGGGTCGTCGAACAGATCGGGGACGAGTCGATCGGCGAGTGCGTCGATCAACTCGAGGTCGGTCTTGATCCCCGACGGAGTGTCCGTGGCGGCGCGCACGCGTGAGACGGTCCGTTCCATATTGGTCGTCGTCCCCTCGGATTCGCCCCACGTCGCCGCCGGCAGGACGACGTCCGCGAGTTCGACCGTTTCGCTCCGGAAGGCGTCCTGGACGACGAGGAATGCGTCCTCGAGTCGCTCGCGGACCTGCGTCGTGTCGGGCATGCCGGCGACGGGGTTGGTCGCGACCGCGTAGACGGCCTCGACGTCGTCGCCGATCGCGTCGACGATGCCGACCGGGCCGGGGCCGGTATCGTTCGGGAGTCGCGAGACGGGGACGTCCCAGGCGTCCGCGACGACCTCGCGGTGTGCGGGGTCGGTAAAGGGCCGCTGGCCGGGCCAGCTTCCCTTCGACGAGCAGATGCGAGTCCCCATCGAGTTCGCCTGCCCGGTCAGCGAGAACGGGCCGGAGCCGGGGCGGAGGTTGCCGGTCGCGAGACAGAGATCGATCAGCGCGCCCGACGCCGCCGTCCCGTTGACGCTCTGGTTGATTCCCATCCCCCAGTAGACGAGGGTGGGGTCCTCGAGCGCGTCTGCGATCCGGTCGATGTCCGCGAGAGAGACGCCAGCGGCCTCGGCGGCCGTGGCCGCGTCGGGTAGCTGGCTTCGCAGTTCGTCGAACCCCTCCGTCGCTTCGGCGACGAACGCCTCGTCGACGCGGTCGGTTTCGACGACGCGGGCGAGGACGGCACGCGCGAGGTCGAGGTCACCGCCCGGTTCGACGGGGACGTGGTGGTCCGCGACCTCGCTGGTCTCGCTCGCGATGGGATCGACCACGATCAGTTCGGAGTCGTCCTCGTCGGCGGACTGGTTGATCCACCGGAACATGACCGGGTGGGCGGCCGCGGGGTTGGCTCCCCAGACGAGGTGCGTTTCGGCTTCCGGAATGTCGTCGTAGGTCGGCGGCGGCGCGTCGCTCCCGAAGGCGTCGTAGTAGGCGGTGACGGCCGAAGCCATACAGAGCGTCGTGTTGGCGTCGTAGTATCGCGTCCCGAAGCCGCCGCGGGCGAGTTTACCGAGTGCGTAGGCGGCTTCGTTGGTCTGTTGGCCGCTGCCGAGGACGGCGACGCCGTCGGTTCCGTCCTCGAGTGCCGTATCGAGCCCTTCCGCGGCGCGCTCGAGTGCGGTCTCCCAGGTCGTCGGGACCAGTTCGCCGTCCCGGCGAACGAGCGGACGCGTCAGCCACTCGCCGCCGGGGTCGACGGACTCGCTGATTCCGCGCTGGCAGGCGAGCCCGTTGTTGGTCGGATGGGCGGCATCGCCGCGAACGACGTCGAGACCGTACCCCTGCTCGACGGCTCGCTGGACGTGTCCACAGCCGACGGCACACCGCATACACGTCGTCGGGACGAGTTCCGTCACGGACGACACCTCCCGGCCGCGAACCGAGCGGTGTGCAATTTACAAACACACCTAGTAACGAGATTTTGACTCAACTTCATGAACTCTTTCACAGAAACGGAGAACGTATGCAACTACTAAACGGTGATCGTTTACAAACTGTAATCTTTTGGCCGATAAAGAGGGAATTCCAGCAATCTACGGATGAATAGGAGGAATATAAGGGCGTAGAATTACCGGACGACGCCGGTCGATCGAACGAGCGTCCACGAATTACGGACCAGTTCGGTGACCGATATCGGGTGCCGGACTGGCGTCATAGGGTCGGTTGTAACTATTTACTGGCGCAACCGCAAGGCGGTTCGCGGTTGCGCCGGAAATGACTTATAACCGACCCTATCAGAACCCGTCCGCTCGAGTCGAGCGAAATAACGGATCGACGGCTCACGGGGAGAACGTCGAATGCACCCTACCGAGAGACCGCGACGGTCACTCCCGTCCGACCCACTTCAGGATGGCCAGCGTCCCCTCGAACAGCAGGATCATCGTGAGCGCGACGAGGATGGGAGCCATCATGGTCGGATCCATGGTGAACATGAACGAGAGCCCGAAGAAGGCCGCCCAGAAGTACAGCCGTTTCTGGGCCAGCCAGCGGCGGGTCGTCACGCCCATCATGATCGCGAGCATGATGAAGAGCGGAATCTGGAAAACGATCGCGAGGAAGCCGGTCAGCGTGATGACCAGGTCGAACGTCTCACCGAGCGCGTACGCGATCTGTGCGCTGCCCTCGGCGTAGAACGTGAAGTACTGGAAGAGCACCGGCAACACGAGGATGTACGAGAACAGCATCCCGAGCGCGGCGAGGACGACGCTCATCGGCACCGCCGCGAGGTAGTACTTGCGCTCGTGGGGATAGAGTCCCGGTCGCATGAACAGGTAACACTGATAGACGAACACCGGCAGCGCCACCATGATTCCCAGTAGCGCCGAGAACTTGATCCGAGTCAGCCACAGCTCGAGCGGATGATAGACGTGCGGCGGCGGCACCTCCTCGGACGCGTAGGGGAAAATATCGGTCCAGACGTAGCTGATCGCATCCGACGCGAACAGCAGTCCGATCGAGGTCCCGGCCGCCCCGACGAGCAAGACGACCGCGAACCGAAGCACCATCTCCTCGATGTGGTCGGCCAGCGGCATCTCCTCGTCGTCCGGCGGCGTCGAGATGCCGCCGACGTCGTCGTCCGGATCGGGGTAGGAGGGCTCGTCGATGCTGTCGGGGCGGTCGACGACGCCCTCGCCGTCGGTTTCGACCGGGAGATCGGACTCTCCGTCGCGGTCGCTCTCGGAAGGCAGTTGCTCGTCGTCTGTCTCCCGTGGCTCCGCGGCTTCGTCGACGGGGCCCTCGGCATCCCTGTCGTCCACCGACTCGTCCGACATCTATCGGGATATCAGACGGCCACCGGTTATAGGCCTTTTTCTTACGAACACCGAACGAGAGGGACAAGGTGTCGAAACCGGCAGTTACCGCCTCAGCACTCGAAAGGTTGATAACCGGATATCAGTTAGCCACAGGCAGTAAATGAGTTCTGCCGTCGGAGAGGATACGGCCAAAGCGATCAACACTGGCCGTGAGACCATCGGCGCGGTATTGTCTGGCGCGCAGACGCATCTTCAGAAGGTGTTTATCGTCTTCACCATCGGCTTCGTCGGCTCCTTCTACGCGCTCCGGATATGGATCTGGGGCTTTCTCGAGGCGACGGCGAAAGCGGAGATGACCGAAACCGTCGCGGAGGCGACGGAGATCATCACCCGGACGCCGTTCGAGGTCATCCTCTTACAGGCGAAGATAGGCATGCTCGTCGGGATCATCGTCTCGATTCCGGCGCTGCTGTACTTCTCCCGGGAAGCGCTCCGTGAGCGCGGTATCGATTCCGTCGTTCCGGTCTCGAGGGCGTACATGGCCGGCTTCGCGCTGACCTCGTTCGTGCTGTTCTGCATCGGCGTCTTCTACGCCTACGCGATCTTCTTCCCCTACGCGTTCGACTTCCTCGGGACCGTCGCCCACGACGCCGGCGTCAACCCCAGTTGGGGGATCACCGAGTTCACCGAGTTCATGGCCCTGCTGACGATCTCGTTCGGTCTCGCGGCGCAACTGCCGCTGTTGATGAGCGTCCTGTCGTACACCGAAATCATCCCGTACGAGACGTTCCGCGACAAGTGGCGCCACGCGATCGTCGCGATCACGGTCTTCGGCGCGATGTTCTCCCCGCCGGACCCGTTCACGCTGATCATGTGGGCCATCCCGCTCGTCGGCCTCTACGCGTTCAGCCTCGGCCTCGCGAAGGTCGTCGCCAACATCCGCCGGCGCGGCGCGGCCGAACTCGACACCGGCACCGCGCTCATGAAGCGGCGGGTCCTCCAGCTAGTCGGCGCACTGACGGCCGTCGCCGCCGGGATGGCCGTCTTCCTCAATCAGAACGGTTTCGACTACCTCAAGGAATCGGTCTACCCGCTGCTTCCCTCGGCCTTCCGACCAGAGGGGACGCTCGGGCTCGAGTCCTTCGCGGCCGAGTACGGCGCGCTCGGCGACGTCGCCGCCGGTGCCATCCTCGCCCTCGCCGTCGGCTTCGTCTTCCTCGTGTTCTACACCGTACGGGTGCTTCAGGCGCCGGTGTACCCGCGAGAGGGAGATATCAGGAGTGCCCAGGTCCACGACGACATCGACTTCGAGACGCTCACGGCCGACGACATCGCGGAGGTCCCGGCACGGGTGTTCATCGCGATGGACGAGGAAACGGCGCTCGAGTACTCCCGGCAGGCGATGTACGACGACAATCGGGAGAAAGCCCAGGCCATCCTCGACCGATACGACGGTCTCGAGGAACAACGCCAGGCGAACGCCGGCGAGGCCAGCGCTGCGAGTGGCGCGGCGGGAGCAACGAGCGGTGGCGGAACCGCGTCCGGTGGCGAGGAAGAAGGGAGCGTGTTCTCGAGTACCGCCGCCGGAATGCTCGATCCGTTCACGGAGGAGGAGACGACCGAGGAGGACATCGGTGGCTACGCCTACGACATCGCATTCATCGTCGACAGCCTGACCTCGAAGACGATCTACATCGTGGGCGTCTTCATGGCCGTCCTCGGCGGGACGTTCCTCGCGATGTACCAGGGCGGGTTCGGGATCATCCTCGCGCAGTTCATCGACCGCGTCCCGCCGGAAGTCCTGAACGAGGTCACCGACGAACCGGTCGAGGCGGGCGAAGTAACGCCGGACGTGATCGGCGATCTCGGCTTAGTGATCGCCTTACACCCCGTCGAAGTGCTGATCTTCATGGTGAAGGTGAGTACGATCCTGGCGTTCATCGCCATCGCCCCGATGGTCATGTACTGGGGCTGGCCGGCAGCCAGAGAGCGCGGCCTCGTCCGCGGTGACCCGCGAGTGTTCCTCGTCTGGGGCGGAACGCTGTTCGCCGGATTCGGACTCGGAATCTTCCTCGGGTTCTACTGGATCGCCCCGATGGTCATCTCGTATCTCGTCACCGACGCCGTCCAGAACGGGATGGTCGTCACCTACCGGATCAACAGCTTCTCGTGGCTGGTGATCTACACGACCCTCGGCGTCGGCTTCCTGTTCAACATCATCGTCACGATGGCGCTGTTCCACGTCGGCGGTATCGTCAGCTACCGGACGATGCTCGATCGCTGGCGACCGATCGTCGTCGGGATCTTCACGGCCGCCGCCTTCCTCAGCCCGAAGGGGATCCTGACGATGTTGCTGGTGGCGATCCCGATCGCCCTGACCTACATGCTCGGACTGGCCGTCCTCTACGTGCTCACCGCCGGCGGTCGGCTGTTCGGCGGCGGCGGTGGCAGCGAGAGCCCGCCCGAGCCGGAGCCCGAGACCGGCACCGCGACGGAGTAACGAGAGTCGACACTGCGACGGACTGAGAAGCGATTCGGACTCGAGATCGCGTCGGTACCCCGTTCGGCCGACGGCCCGTTTCTACGCCATCCCCGGTCCCGTCTCGCAGCCACGGACTGTTAAGAACCCCTGTTCCCAACGATAACGCACATGCCAAAGATCAGCGTCGAAATCCCCCAGGAACTACTCGACGATCTCGACGGTCACGTCGGCGACGACGGCAAGTTCGTCAATCGCAGCGACGCGATTCGGGCCTCCGTTCGGAAAACGCTCGATATCCTGGACGAGATCGACGAGCGCCACGATCGCCTCGAGAACGACGAACGCGACTAGAAATTACCATTGCAGAAGGTGTTATGTGGCGGGACGCGAGTGTGGTACCATGACCGCACCGGCGATCGAACGGCTGGACGACACCGATCCGCAGACGATCGAGTTCCCACTGACCGCGACCACACAGCGCGTGCTCCACGAAGCGATCGGTCACTGTTACGACGAACTCGCAATCAGTCGCGAACACCGCGACGACGGTGACGGCGTCCCCGCCGACGAACTGTTCGCCCACCTCGAGGCGCTCTACGTCGCGACGGGAGACGAATCGCTCTCACGACTCGAACTCGCGTACGAACGCGGCGACCGGTAGGGCGGTCGCGACGACGCGTCCGACGGGTCACCGGACCGCTCACTCGTCCTCGAGCGGCTCCGCGAACCCGAAGTTCGGTTTGACGTCCTCGACGCGAACGGTGACGACGTCGCCTTCCTCGGTCGACGGGACGAACAGTCGGTAGCCCTCGACCGAGGCGATGCCGTCGCCCTCGCTACCGACGTCGACGATCTCGACCTCGAGTTCGTCGCCCGTCGCTACCGGGGCGGTGAGACGCCCCTTGCCGATGAGGAAGATCTCGGAGGACTCGTCGCGGCTGGCTTTCGGGGACGTGGCGCGAACGTACTGGAACTCCTCCTCGACGTCCGCCCGGAAGTCGTCGACGTCCGGCCCCTCGAAGACCTTCACGACGAAGTTGCCGCCGGTGTCGAGCAGTTCGAGGGCCGTCTCGAACGCCTGTCGCGCGAGGTACAGCGACCGAGCCTGGTCGAGCGAGTACTCGCCGGACATGTTGGGCGCCATGTCCGAGACGACGGCGTCGACTTTCCCGCCCGCGGCCTCGACGACCCGCTCGCGGGTTTTCTCTTCGGTCATGTCCCCGCGGAGGGTTTCGACCTGGTCGGTCAGGGCCGGATCCTCGAGGTCCTTGATCCGCTGGAGGTCGACGCCGATGACGGTCCCCCGCGGACCGACCTTCTCGGCGGCGACCTGCAGCCAGCCGCCGGGTGCGGCTCCGAGGTCGACGACCGTGTCTCTGCCCTCGATGACGTTCTCGAGGTCGTCGAGCTGTTTGAGCTTGTACGCTGCTCGACTGCGGTATCCTTGCTGTTTCGCTCTGTTGTAGTAGTCGTCTTTCCGTGTCATAGTACGTGTCTCACGCGGTACCGCGGTCGAACCGATCGCGGGTCGGCGACTGACCGGCGGACTCGGTGCGGTCGGCGGTACCGGTCGGCTCGAGTAGCGGGCCGACCGTGTTCGCCTCCACGTACGGGACAGACGCGGAAAGACCTGCTGAAAACGATCCGCAGCGCCGCGAGACGGTCGGCGGTTCCACCGCCGGTCAGCCGCCGAACGGGAACCGGTTCCGGTATCGATCAGTTCGTCGAAGGTGGCAACTTCGTGCAGGCCGCTTACGGCCGCTGGTCTCGACCGATCGAGTATGGAAACGCCACCGGAACTCGAAACAGCGGCCGGCGATCGAGAGGAGATCACGATCACGAAACGCGAGTACGACGGCGAGCAGGTCATCGCGGTCGACTTCGGACCGACCGGCGACACCCCGTCGCTCGACGTCGTGGACGGGACGGCGATCGTCGTCGTCGACGGGACGCAACTCGAGTTCGACGTGCCCGCCGACGCGACCGACGTGACCGTCAACGACGGGATTCTGACGATCAGGGGATAGGTCGTCGTTCGACGGCCGGTCGTCAGCGGTCAGTCGTCGCGATCGTCAATCGTCGCGGTCGTCGCCCGGTTTTCGTCGTCGGCCGACGTCCTCCCCGGGCTCGAGGTCGGCCTCCGGATCGTCGTCTGTCACCTCGGACGGATCGACGTCGACGTCGCTCGCGTCGCTCGAGTCGTCCGCATCCGCTTCGTCGGACACCTCCGTCTCGTCTGCCGCATCCACATCCTCGGATTCGTCGACCTCCGCCGGCGCCTCCATCTCCTCGTCGGGATCGACTCGAGCACCCCCTTCGGCGGCGTCGTAGAACTCGTCGTCCTCGAGCATCGGCTCCGACTCCTCGAGGTCGTCGGTTTCGGGTCCGCTGGCCGTCCCGTCGACGTCGGACTCCGGTTCGGTGGGGTTCGACGTCACCGACTCGCCGGGGGCGTACTCGACGTCCTGTTCGCCGGGTTCGAGTTCGTCGGATTCGCCGTCCGCCGTGGTGCCCGTCGTGATGCTCTCGGCCTCGAACTCGGCCTCGAGCTGGACCGCCTCGTCGGTGATCCGGTCGACGACGTCGTCGGTGAGCGGGACGGACTCCACGGCGTCCCGCTCCCAGTCGAGGACGGCTCTGGTCGAGTCCGTGACTCCCTCCGCCGGTTCGACGTACGCGGTCTCGGGGTCGATATCCGCGACGACGCCGAGTATCTCGCCGGTTGCGGTCTCGACGGTCTTGCCGATGTCGTCGTCGGTGAAGGCTGGGCTCATACGGTGGGACTACCGTCGGTCGCGGGAAGCGATTCGTGCCTGCACACCCTGGGTCTCGAGCGGAGACGGTGACCCGTCGTCTCGGCCGGACGGTCCATCGATCGCAACGCGGTACAGCGGGGACGAACGGACGACGAGGACGGTAGCCGTGTGTTGAAGTATCACGAAATTCGCGAGATCCGCCGGTCGTGACGAAATCCGTCGCACCCGCCGTCCGTCTCCCGTGCGGTGTCACGGTGTTCGTTTCCCGGGGACAACCGTCGCCTATCTCCGTGCACGCTCCGTTTAGTGGGCCAATACAGCGGTCAGTTCGCGATAACTGACATATTACCTGAAAAACTAGAAAGAGCAGTAAAGTAGTTAAATTTTATATTTTTCAGTGTCAGTTTCAGTGCTCGAATGCAGTAGCAATCACCGATTCAGTCGAGTAGTACCAGCTCTCTCCCGAAGTAATCACCCGGCCCTAAACGGGCATTATGGCCGTTTGAGGCGGTTAGGCGTCGATATCGGGAACGGGTCCGTCGGCAGGTATCGACCGGAATACCGAGCGAGTTAGTCGCCGGTATATAACTCCCAGTTTCGGTACAGTCTCGATTTACAACAGCCATAACAATGTGTCATCCAAGAAGGTATACGACTGGCACTAGCGGTGAGTATCAATGAAATGTCTGATCTTCAATAACACACCGGCTCACGTTCATCAGTACAAACACGCCGTCCAGCGGCTCGAGGAACGAGGTCACGACGTTCTCGTCTTCGCCAGAAGCGACGAATTTACCGAAGCACTCCTCTCGTATCACGACCTCCCCTACGAAACGTACGGCAAACGGAGCGAGTCACTGCGGTCGCTCGCCTGGGAAATTCCGACGCATCTGTACAATATCGCCACCCGCGTCCAGAAGTTCGACCCGGACGTCATCTTCGGGAAGGGTCCGTACGCAGCAGCCGCCGGAATGCTGTCTCGAACGCCGGCGATCGCCGTACTGGATTCCGAGACGTCGTTCGATCACGTGGTCGCTCGGCCGTTCGTCCGAGCGATCCTGACGCCGACCGCCTTCCGGAAGGACCTCGGGAGCAAGCACTACAAGTTCTCGGGCGTGGCGGAGTCGGCCTACCTCCACCCGGACGTCTTCGAACCGAACCCCTCGATCCGGGACGACCTCGGTGTCGGCCCCGACGAACCCTACGCGATCGTTCGGCTCAACGCCTTCAACGGCCACCACGACGTCGGAAAGAAGGGGTTCTCGCTCGAGCAGCGGCGGCGGCTCCTCTCGGAGCTGTCGGAGCACGCGACCATCTTCGTCTCCGACGAGGGCGGCGACCTCGACTTCGACGACCTCCCGGCGCGGCCGTTCGACCTCCACCCGGCGAAGATGCACGACGCGCTCGCGGAGGCCGACCTGCTGGTCGCCGACACCCAGACGATGGTCACCGAGGCCGCGTTGCTCGGGACACCCGCGATCCGATCGAACTCGTTCGTCGGCGAGGCGGACATGGGGAACTTCATCGAACTCGAGCGAGAGGGACTCATCAGAAACCTCGAGTCGTTCGAGGACGTCCTCGAGCAGTCACAGGAACTGCTCGCGGACGATTCGACGACGGACGTCTGGGAACGGCGACGGGACGAGTACGTCGCGGACATGGACAACCTGACGGAGCTGATCTGTAACATCGCCACCTCCTACGGCGATACGCGAACGAAACAGACCGCCAAAACGGTCACGGGGGTGAACTGATGCGGGTCTGTTCGATCGTCGGCGCCCGACCCCAGTTCATCAAGGCCGCGGTCGTCTCGCGGGAACTGCGCGAGGTCGGCGAGGAGGTGCTGGTCCACACCGGCCAACACTACGACGAGGAGATGTCGGACGTCTTCTTCGAGGAACTCGGCATCCCGGAGCCCGACTTCAACCTCGGCGTCAAATCGGACACCCACGGCCGCCAGACGGCGAAGATGATCGCCGAGATCGAACCCGTCGTCGAGGAGACCGAACCGGACGTCGTCCTGCTCTACGGCGACACGAACTCGACGCTCGCGGGGGCGATCGTCGGGTCGAAATGCGACGTGGTCGTCGCTCACGTCGAAGCGGGTCTGCGGAGTCACAACCGGGAGATGCCCGAGGAGATCAACCGCGTGCTGACGGACCACGCCTCGGACCTCTGTTTCGCGCCGAGCGAACGGGCCGTCGACGCCCTCGCGAACGAGGGGATCACGGACGGCGTCTACTGGACCGGCGACGTGATGTACGACAGCATCCTCGAGGTCCGGAAGCGAGTCGCGGGTCAGTCGACGGTGCTCGAGGAGCTCGGACTCGCCGAGGACGAGTTCATCCTGTCGACCGTCCACCGACAGAGCAACACCGACGATCGGTCGAACCTCGAGTCGATCCTCGACGCCCTCGCGGACGCCCCGCTGCCGGTGGTGTTTCCGGCTCACCCCCGAACGATCGACCGACTCGAGGAGTACGGCCTTCGGGAGCGAGCGGAGGATGCACTCGAGATCATCGAACCGCTGGGCTACCTCGACTTCGTCCGACTGCTCGACACCGCCGAGCGCATCGCGACGGACTCCGGCGGGGTGCAGAAGGAGGCCTTCTTCCTCGAGACGCCCTGCGTAACGCTCCGAGAGGAAACGGAGTGGACGGAGACCGTCGACTGCGGCTGGAACGAACTCGTCGGCGCGGACGCCGACGCCATCCGCGAGGCGCTGCAGACCGATCGAACACCCGACGATACGCCGGAACCCTACGGCGACGGGAAGGCCAGCCGTCGAATCGCGGACATCCTCCAGCGACACGTCGACACCGCCGAGTCGGAGCTGGCGGTCGAACCGCTGGCGTCGGACTAACGCTGACGGTTGAACCGCTGGCATCGGCCCAACGCTTGCGGTCGAACCGTTCGCAGCGGACGAACGCACTCGGCCGTCGCTCACCTCGACTTCGCGGTCCCGTCCCGAATTCTCGCGAAACGGTCGCGATCGACCCGTTATGCGTCCTCGAGCGCCGCGTCGAGCGCCGACTCGATCGCGTCGACCTTGCTCCGGTCGTAGAGCGCGGCCGCCGGGTGAAACGACGGTCTGACGGGCCGGCCGTCCCGTTCTCGCTCCTGGCCGTGCAGGTCGGTGATCGTCTCGTCCGTCTCGAGGATCTCGCTCGTCGCGAAACTGCCCATCGGCACGATAACGGACGGATCGACGCGTGCGATCTCGGCCTCGAGCACCGGCCACCAGGCCTCGATCTCGTCGACGTACGGGTCGCGGTTCTCCGGCGGCCGCACCTTGACGAGATTCGTGATGTACAGCTCCCGCCGGTCGGAGCCGATCGCCTCGAGCGTCCGATCCAGTTGCTGGCCGGCCTGCCCGACGAACGGTTCGCCCTGGGTCACTTCCTGCTCGCCGGGAGCCTCACCGACGAGCATCACGTCGGCCGAGAGCGGGCCGACGCCGGGGACGAACCCGTCGGCATCGCGGTGCTCGTCCGGGACGGTCTCGAGCGCGTCGGCGAACTCGGTCTCGAACGTCCACTCGGAGTGTTCCGGGTCGCTCATCGGGGCGGGCTACGGCCGCGTCGAAAAACACGGTTTCCTTGCGCACGCACCCTGCTATAGTAACAACTGAAACGATTTACACACTGATCGCACAGTCGTCGTGCGATAAGATGTGCATTGACTTTCAGTGGCTACTATAGGCGAGTTCGATCGATATGGGGCGTATTCAGGCGCTACTATTAGGCGCGTGGCAGGAGTCGAATCGATCGTGGCCGACACTCCAGACGTCGAGATGGTAGAAACCGAAGACGACTACATCCACGTCCGATTTCGCGACCCTGACCGCTACGACGAGATCCGAACGCCCGACTGGGCGACGGAGCCGGCCGAGTCGGTCTCCGAAGGGAGCGAGGTCCGAACCGGCAAAGTCGAGGGCGAGGACGACTGGGAGGTGACCAGCGTCCTGATCAAAAAGAGCGTCGGCGAGGAGAAGGCCGAGGAGCAGGCACGCGAGATCGTCGAGAAGATCGAGTCGTAAGCGGCGCGTCGGTCTCCCTCGACGCGTCGCTCGGGTTCGGTTGCGAACGACGGGCCAGCAGTTTTCCCGCCGAAGCGTGGACGTTCGACTATGGGTCGAGAGATTACGACGGACGTCGCAGGCAATCGCGTGATCGACAGCAACGGCAACGAGATCGGCGTCGTCACCGACGTCGACGACGAGGACGGAACGGCGTACGTCGAACCGAACCGGGAGGAACTCGGCGGCGAACTCAAGACCCGCCTCGGATGGGGCTCCGACACCGCGAGTACGTATCCGTTGCGCAACGACGCGATCGGCGAGATCACCGACGACGCGATCCAGTTACGCGACGAGTACTGAGCGCCGTCGCGGAATCGAGACACCGAGTGTGCCTCGCCCGCGCGTAAAGGGTGGCTTTTTATGGCAACCGTCCGTACCCCGAGCTATATGTTCAAGGCCATCGTGAGCGCGGCAACGCTCACCAGCGCGCTCGATTCGGTGAGCGTGCTGGTCGACGAGTGCAAAATCCACCTCGAGGAAGACGGCCTCGAGATCCGGGCCGTCGACCCCGCCAACGTCGGCATGGTCGACCTCTCGCTCGAAGCGGCGGCGTTCGAATCCTACGAAGCCGACGGCGGGCTGATCGGTGTCGACCTCTCGCGACTCGAGGACATCGCGGGCATGGCCGAATCCGGCCAACTCGTCCAGCTCGAACTCGACGAAGAGACGCGCAAACTCCACATTCAGATCGACGGGCTCGAGTACACGCTCGCGCTCATCGACCCCGACTCCATCCGCCAGGAGCCGGATATTCCGGATCTCGACCTGCCCGCGGAAGTCATCCTCGAGGGTAAGGACGTCAACCGCTCGGTCAAGGCTGCCGACATGGTCAGCGACCACATCGCACTCGGCGTCGACGAAACTGACGAGTTCTTCTACGTCAACGCGGAGGGCGACACCGACGACGTCCACCTCGAACTCACCCAGGACGACCTGATCGACCTGCAGGTCGGTCCAGCCCACTCGCTGTTCTCACTGGACTACCTCAAGGACATGAACAAGGCGATTCCGTCCGACACCGAGGTCACGCTCCATCTCGGCGAGGAGTTCCCCGTCAAGATCTACTTCGGCTTCGCGGAGGGGCAGGGACAGGTCACCTACATGCTCGCACCGCGCATTCAGAGCGACTGAGTCTCCCTCGCGACGAGGACTCGTTTCCGGAGTGAGCGTATTCTGCCGTCGACACGCATCGTCGTACTTAAAAGTCATACATAGTAAGGTGACATTCTACCAGTCTCTTTACAGTAGAGCGGCGTATGCCCTCCGCAAACGATCCCGCCGACACGACAGAGCCGCGCGAAACGAGTTACGTCGCGACGTTCGATCCCGCCGGCGAGCGGGCGAGCGAAGCCGTCGTCACGGCAGTCTCGGCGCTCGTCGGCTCGAGGCCGGTCGATCTCGACCCCCTCTACGAGGTCGTCGAACCGGACGCGCTCGACTCGCTGGTCGAGCACGCTCAGCGGGGCGACACCGGTACCCACCAACTCTGGTTCACCTACGAGGGATACGACATCGGCGTCCGAAGCGACGGTCTGATTCGGATCCGCGACGACCCCATCCCGGCGAGCCGATAACCGGACTCGAGTCAGCGTCGGCGACCGATCGCGAGTCTCCGACACTCGAACCCGAACGAGTCGCCCGCGTCCCCGTTCTCCTCCCCGTCTATCGCCGACGTTCTCACAGCAGGGAGTCGTCAGTCGTGTTCCTCGAGAAACGCCAGCAGTTCCTCGTTCACTCGCTCCGCGTCCTCGATGAAAAACAGGTGCGAACCGCCCTCGAAGCGCTCGAGTCGGGCGTTCGGAATCCCCTCCTCGAGCAGCGTCCCGTTCGCCGCGGGGACGACCCGATCGTCGGTTCCGTGGAGAACCAGCGTCGGCACCCGAATGCTATCGAGACGGTCGCTGACGTCGAAGTTCAGGACGGCGGCGGCCTGGGCTTCGCGGGCCGGATCCGCGGCGTCCTGCTCGAGTCGCCACTCGAGGATTCGGTCCATCAGATGGGGGTTTCGGTTCGTGAACCGTTCGTTGAATGCGGGCCGCATGCGATGGCGTAACTTCTCCCGCTCGCTGGCACCGTCGGGCACGTCGAAGATGAACTCCTGGGTCTCCTCGGGGACCGGGACGGCGTCCGGACCGCCGTGGCTCGTACAGCAGAGCGTGAGGGTCTTCGCGCGGGTGTACTCGATCGCGTAGCGCTGGGCGATCATCCCGCCCATGCTCGCGCCGACGATGTGGGCCTCCCGGATGCCCGCGTCGTCGAGGACGGCCTCGAGGTCGGCGGCGAGCCCGCCGATGGAGTAGCCGGCCAGTTTGAAGATGAGCGGCGCGCGGAGCGTTCGGGGTAGCCGCGGGAGGACCGGCGGCAGTCCGGTATCGGACCGGCCCGTCCCGCGGTTGTCCGGCGCGACCACGTCGTAGCCGTCGCGGACGGCCTCGCGTTGCCATCGCCACATCCACCGGCCGTACCCCAGTCCCTGCACGAAGACGACCGGCGTTCCGCCGGCTTCACTCTCGTCGCGATCGTAATAGATCGACACACCGTCGCGTATCGCCCGTGGCATACTCGGAGTGACGTATCGGATCCCCTTGAAATCGACCCTCATTTGCGCCGTGAGCACCGGAAGTAGCCGGTCATCGAGCGATCCAATCGTCGGTTACCACCCCCGACGATCCGGCGAACAATCAGCGGGTTTAACCCCGCGCAGTAACATCCCATTACCGATGCAGCGACTGCACGCCCGGTACCCGTTCCTCGGGGCTGCCCGCGACGCGGTGGCGACGGAGGCCGTCGATCTGGCCACCGTCGTCGAGCAGGACGAGGCGGTCGTCGACCGCGCTCGCGAGCGCGTCGTGGCGGCCCTCGAGGACGGCGAAACCGGCGAACCGCGGCGAGGGCCCCGCGTCGAGTTGCTCTCCTACCCCGTGGCGCGCGTGCTCGTCTCGCTGGTCGAGGAGCGCGTCCTCGTGCGCAAGTACGCCCGCGCCGAGGCCGCGACCGCCTACGACCGCTTTACGGACGATCTCGAGGAAACGACCGAACTCAAGAGCGTCGAATCGACGGGACTCGACCTCGAGACGCTACTCTCCGAGTTCGACCTCCACGGCGAGGTCCGAGAGACGTCCGACGGCTACCGGATCGACGTCGGGACCTACCTGCCGCTGGCCGAGGACTGCTGGGACGACGAGTGGCGGCTCGTCAACCGCGCGCTGGCCGACGGCGAGGTGCCGGTTTCGGAAGCCGAACTCCTCGTCTTGCTCCAGGAGGCCATCCGGAGCCGTATCGAGGACGGCCTTCCCTTCGACGTCCCGGAGGTCATCGCGACCGCGCTCGAGGACGAGGCCGCCGAGATTCGGGAGGTGCTGGCCGACCTCGAACTGACCCAGGATATCGACACCGTCGTTCCCGACCTGTTCCCGCCGTGCATGAAGGCCCTGCTCGATCAGATTCAGAAGGGCGAGCACCTCCCGCACCACTCCCGGTTCGCGATCACCGCCTTCCTGGCGAACATCGGGATGACGACCGACGAAATCGTCGACCTCTACCGCGTCAACTCGTCGTTCGGCGAGGAGATGACGCGCTACCAGACCGACCACATCCGCGGCGACTCCTCTCCCACGGAGTACTCGGCGCCCTCCTGTGCGACGATGCAGTCCTACGGCGACTGCGTGAACAAAGACGATCTCTGCGAGCGCATTCCCCATCCGATGGCCTACTACGAGCAGCGGATCGACGACGCCGACGACGAGGACGTCGAGGACTGGCGAGAGGAGGGCGACGAGAGCCAGGAAGCGAGCGGCGATTAGCCGGTCACACGACCTTCGCGGTCACGAGCACAGTACCCGATCACTCGATTACTCGCCGGACGGATCCTCGGACAGTTCGTCGGCCCGTTGCTGAATGTCCTGTAAGGCCTGTTCCTGTTCACCGCGAGCGAGTCCACCGGACTCGACGTGTCGACCCTCGTACTGCCACGAGGGTATCGCATCCCAAACGTCGGACTCACCGTCGGCGTCACTGCCCTCGTCGTCGCCGTTCGTCCCCGAGGTCGATCCGGACGACGACAGCAACAGAACGACTCCGAGCACGGCCAGAATAGCCAGTGCGCCGCCGGCGAGTAGCGGATCGACGACGGCGGTCGTCCGTACGAGCACCGACGAACCGAGGAGTCCGAAGACGGCGACCGCGGCGAGCCGCCATCGACGGCCGTTCGATCCCGCTCGCGACTCCGAACTGGCGTCGGGAGTGTCCATAGTTTGATGTCATTTACGGACCGTGAAAAAGGTGCCGCCGGTTGGCCGAACCGCCTTCGGTCGACGTAGTCGGGCGGGCTCAGGCCGCACTCTGGGCGTCAGGATCGTCGTCCGTCTCGAGTCCCTCCTCGGGGTCGTTCAGGAGGAACGCGAGGGCGAAACCGACGGCGGTCAGCAGGAGGATGAAGCCGACGATCGCGATGACCAGCAGTTCACCGCCTTCGGTCGACATGGTTTCGCCGTTGGCGGTGTACTGAGAGCCGATACCGATCATGGCGCCGAGCATCAGGAGGACAGCGGAGATAGCGACGACGATTTCGATGATTCGCTCACGCTCGAGCATTATCGGATCGATTTCGGCGGACCGGTCAAAAGCGCTTCGAAGGGCGCGTCGGCGCGATCGGAACGACGACCCGATCGATCGGTCTGCCAACTGGCCGCAGTGGCACCCCTGACGTAATCGCACGGCTACATGCCGGGTGACAGCCGCTGAGTGACTGGAGTGCTCGTGACCGACGGCGGTCGACAGTCCCCGGGTCAATCTCCACTCGAACTGAAGGGGTCATCCGTCGAGGCCCTCATAAAGCAGCTGCCAGCAAGTGCCGGCAGACGCGTTATATTGCTCGAATGCCTAGGAAGATCGAATAGCCAATCGACTACGTACAAGCCGATCAGCACGTCCTGATCGCACCGCTCCCGACGCACCTATGAACACAACAGCGTCACCGAAAACACCACTGCCAGTACCGTCTAGCAACCGCCTCGAGGCGCGGGCGCGCCGCGCCCGCACCGAACCGATGTCCGTCCTCTCGCTGGGCGACGGCCTCTACGAGGTCGAGTCGGCCAGCAACCACACCTATCTCGTCGACCTCGAGGGTGGTCGCTGCACCTGTCCGGATCACATCTTCCGCGAGGCTCGCTGCAAGCACATCCGCCGGGTCGCCATCGAGATCACCGACGGCCGAACGCCCCCGCCGGGCGAGGTCGCCGTCGCGTGTCACGACTGCGGGACGACCGTCTTCGTCGACGAGGACGCGGCGAACGCGCCCGCCTACTGCGACGAACACGCGATCTGGCCGGGCGACGCGGTCCGCGACCGCGAAACGGACGACCGACTCACCGTCGTCGACGTCTCCGACCTGCGGGCCGACGCGGTACAGATCGGCGCGGCCGACTGTACCGTCGCCGACTACGCGACGAACGAGGAGTACGACCCCGACGTCCCCGTCGTCGGGGCCGTCTACCCCCACGCGACTGTCGCCACGAACGGCGTCGTCCCGGGTTCGCTGAAGGTCTACGTCTTCCCGCGGACGCGACTCGAGAAGGCGGAATAGCGTTCGCTTCGGCAGTTCACAGACCGATCTCACACTTCCCGTTGGACAGCCGTTGATCGGTCGGTACCGCCACGGACGTCTGACGTCGAACCGCCATCGATGTCCGCGATCGATCCGTCACCCGCACGGTAGATCACCGTTCCGAACGGGTCAGCCGGATACCTGCCCACGAATCGTGACCCTCGAGTCCGTAAACGATCGAAAACGGACCAGGCGTTGACTCACGCCCGTTTTATTGGCATTCGCCAACAACTACCAGGGTATGAGCGACGGGATCGACCACGGCCAGTTCGAGGAGGGACGCCACGTCAACTACTGGGACCTCGATCACACCCTCGAGCGCGAGTTGCGCCGAATCTACACCGACGCGGAGTTCGACTGGGCCGAGTCGAGACTCGAGGAGTTCGGCGGGATCGTCGGCCACACGATCGCGGACAACGCCGATTACGTCGACGATCACGGCCCGGAACTCGAGCCCTACGACAAACACGGGGAGGTGCAGAACTTCGTTCGCTACCCCGCCGAACAGCTCGAGAACGAGCGGCTGGCCTACGAGATGGGGATCGTCGCCGACTCGTTTACGGCCCCGCCCGGCCGCGAGGAGCCGATGCCGCTCTCGCACAACCTCGCGATGCAGTACCTCTTGTGTTACGCCGACCCCGGCTTCGACTGTCCGGTGGCGATGACCGCGGGGGCGGCGCTCGTCCTCGAGAAGTTCGACGACGGGTCGCTCGAGGAGTACTACGAGGGGCTGACGAGCCGGATTTACGAGGACCTGATCGAGGGCGCGATGTTCCTCACCGAGAAACAGGGCGGCAGCGACGTCGGGGCGAACGAGACGCGCGCCGAGCGGGACCCGGAGGCGGAGTGCTGGCGACTCATCGGCGAGAAGTGGTTCTGCTCCAACATCGACGCCGAAGGGACCCTCGCGCTCGCCCGAACCGACGACGCACCCGAGGGCACGCAGGGACTGTCGATGTTTCTGGTCCCCCACGCCGATCCAGACGAGGGACCTGTCACAAAAGGGAACCGGGTCGAGGACGGCCCGCTCGCACCCGACGAGGTGAACGACCAGCTTTACCGTCGGCTGAAGGACAAACTCGGCACGATCGCCGTCCCGACCGGCGAGGTCGAGTTCACCGGCGCGAAAGCCCACCTCGTCGGCGAGGAGGAGAACGGCTTCAAACAGATGACCGAGATGCTCAACCTCGAGCGGCTCTCGAACGCCGCCGCCTCCTGCGGGATCATCGGTCGCGTGCTGCTCGAGAGCAAGATCTACGCCGCGAATCGCGAGGCCTTCGGCGAGACGATCGACCAGTATCCGCTTATGAAGGCGGATCTGGTCGATATGGCCGTCGACCACGAGGCGGCGATGGCGTACACGTTCGAGGCGGCGCGGCTACTGTCCGAGCGCGAGCGGGCGGAACGCGGCGAGGAGCCGTCCGCGGACGGGACCGACGCCGAGGACACCTACCGCCTGATGCGCCTGCTGGTTCCGATCGCCAAAGCCAGAACGGCGCGGATGGCCGTCGACACCGCCTCCTACGGGATGGAGATCCACGGCGGCAACGGCTACGTGAACGACTTCGTCACCAACCGGCTGCTCCGGGACGCGCAGGTGCTGCCGATCTGGGAGGGGACCGAGAATATCCTCTCGCTGGACGTGCTCCGGGCGCTCGAGCGCGAGGACGCCCACGAACCGCTGTTCGAGGCGATCGAGAACCGACTCGAGAGCGTCTCACACCCGGCGCTCTCGGAGACCGCCGAAACGATCGAATCGGAGTACCACGACCTCGCGGGCGCGCTCGCGATGCTGGCCGGCGAGGACGGCGAGTACGCACAGCTCTCGGCCAAGCGCCTCGCCCACTACGTCTTCGACGTGTTCACCGCGGCGCTGTTGCTCGAGGAGGCGCAAACGGAACTCGACGAGGGCGACGGGAGAGTGGCGCTCGTGGCCCGGCGATTCGTCGCGAACGAACTCGAAACCGCCGACGCGCGAGGGATTTCGAGCGGCGACAGGTTCGCACTCGAGGCGTTCGAACCGATCGTCAGAAACGCGTCGGTCGATCCCGAAACGCTCTCGGAGCCGGTGACGGCGGACGACTAGGGGAGATCGTCAGTCGAGTTCGGAGCCGTCCTCCGAGTACTCCAGTTCGACCCCGTTGTCGACGAGCACGTTCCACCACACCCACCAGAACGCCAAGTAGAGGACCGAAGCCCCCGCTGCGAAGGCCAACATCGGCTCGGCTGGTGGTAGTGTCATGTCACGCGCCTCCGTCGCGTCTTGAGGTCGGTGTCGTCCGTGCGTCGTCGATACGAGTGTGTGAACGCGACACACGGACAAATAGGTTCGCCCTCCCGCAGTCGTTCGATTAGGGACGGTGCAGTCGACCGGAGTAGCGCGACTCGGTCGGCCCGCTCACTCGAGTATCTCCGCGGCCTCTTCGACGTCCATCACGCCCTGTTCGACGGCGTTGAGCACGCGAAGAACGTCTTCGTCCGGCCCGTCGTCGGCGTCGTCGCCGACCTCCTCGAGCGTCACCTTCTCGCTCTCGCCGACGAACTCGGCGAAGTCGGTGCCGTCGGCGATGGCCGTCTCCTTCTTGACGCGGTAGTTGCCGCCGTCGGTGACGTAGAGGTCGCCGGGATGGAAGAAATACCAGTCCTCGCGGTCGAACCGAACGCCGATGCGCGGTTTCGCGCCGAAGTTCCGTGCGAAGTAGATCAACGCCTCCACTTCCTCGCCGGTGAGATAGATGGGGTCACCCGAACTCGATTTCGCTTCGATCGCGTAGAATTGCTCGCCGTCGCCCGCGAGGACGTCCGGCAGTTCACGTTCCGTCGCGGAACCGCTCGCGGGTGCACGCATGACCGCGAACCCGGCCTCGTCGAGCGCGTTGACGAGTTCCCGTTCGCGTCGGTCACCCTTCGCCTGAGACATACAGGCTCTCGCCCGCGTGCCCTAATAAAGGGACGGAGAGCGCGGCGAAACTGATCGGGAGACTACAGCGGGATCGTCGCGACCGCTTCGAACAGCAATGACGGGGCGGTTCCGGCCTCGTCGATGCCGAACTCGATCGCGAGGTAGAGCATCGTGAACTGGAAGGCGTTGAGCACGGCGTGGGCGGCGGTCGGCACGAGGAGGTTGTCGGTCTTCGCGTAGAGGTAGCCGAAGATGATGGAGCCGCCGAACATGATCGTGAGCGACGCGAGCGTCGCGATCATCGTTTCGGCGATGAGGTACATCGGAAGGTGAACGAGCGCGAAGATAGTGCTCGTGACCAGAACCGCCTGCATCCGGTTGAACCCCGCGTACAGGCGTTTCTGGATGACGTTTCGGAAGAGGAACTCCTCGGCCGGGGCGTTGAAGAAGAAGACGATGAAGATCATGATCAGGATCATCGTCTGGTTCTCGCCGATGATGTCCATGACCTGACTCTCCGCCGCGGGCACGTCGAGCACCATAAAGAGGATGCTGATAGCGTAGAGGAAGACGATGACGCCGACGCTGCCGCCGATCAGGTACTTCCAGTCCGTTCGCGTCGGGACGCGGAAATCGATCCACGACAGGCCCCGGTCGGTGGCGAACAGATAGATCACGCCGGCCAGCGCCATCCCGACGAAGTTCAGGATCAGGAGCAGCGTACGGCCGCCGATCGAGGCGTCGCCCAGTGAGCCGTTGGCGACGACGTCGAGTAACGCGGGATCGACCAGAAAGGCGGGGAGCATCGCGAACTCCGACATGAGGAGACCGAAGACCGTCAGCCCGATAGCGACGAACGTCGAGCGGAGCGGCGCACCGTCACGGGGTTCCGAATGCGAGGGCGTTTCCATACGGACGGCTACGAGAGCCCCCGCCTTGGATGTTCCTTTCTCGAGACAACACCGGGAAACGGTCGAGAACGGTCGTCCGAGCGGCCGGCTTACGGCTCGCCGACGAACGAGAGCGCGCCGTTCTCGAACAGTTGCGCCAACAGCCGCTGTTGGCCGATCCGGAGGTGACGATTGACCGTCGGCTGGGTCACCTCGAGCATCTCGGCGATCTCCTCGCCGGTGCTCTCGCGCGGCCACTCGAAGAAGCCGGCTAGATACGCCGTTCGGAGCACCTCGAGTTGGCGGTCGGTCAGGTCGTCGAACAGCGACGTCACCTGTCTCGTGTGGGTCGCCCGCCTGACGTGCTGTCGAGACTGGAGGTCGACGCTGGTGTAGCGCTCCGCGAGCATCTCGACGAACTCCCTGACGTCGGTCGTCGTGGAGACGTCGACGGTGACCGCCATCCGGTCGCCGTCGGCGGTGATCGACCGCGGGCTGGCCCCGTGACGAACCAGTCGCGAGGCGACGACGTCGCCCGTCACGGACGCCTCGAACAGACACTGGTCGTCCGACTCGGTGACGAGTCGGGCGTCCGTAACGGAGACGAGATCGTCGAGGACGGCCCGAACGTCGGCCGGCGCGACGCCGTCCGTCTCGAAGAACAGGACTGTTTCCGATCCGGAGTCGGCGCCGAGTCCCTCGTACGTGACGGTCGCGCCGGTCTTCGTCGCGATTCGGGAGAGGACGTCGTCGCCGCCCTCGAGGTCGATCGTCAACTCGACGAGCGTCTCCGCGTGCAACGCCTCCTGCGTCTTCGCCGCGTTCGTCGCGTTCGCGATCCCCTCACCGAGTTCCGCGAACACCGTCCGCTCGAGGTCGGTGAAAG
Source organism: Natronorubrum halobium (assembly GCF_051351675.1). Lineage (NCBI taxonomy): Archaea > Methanobacteriati > Methanobacteriota > Halobacteria > Halobacteriales > Natrialbaceae > Natronorubrum > Natronorubrum halobium. The sequence continues at coordinate 802,836 of NZ_CP195595.1, read as the reverse complement.
CGTCCGGTTCGTCGGCGTACACGGTCAGCACGCCGTAGCTGTACTCCTCGAATGACAGCGGCACGGAGATGACCGACTGGAAGCCTGCGTCGAGGGCGCTGGTCCGCCACGGCTCGTCTTTGAGGCCCTCGACGACGTTCTCGACGACCGTCGGCTCGGAGACGCCGACGGTCCGAACGGACGGCTCGTTCGCGCCGGCCTCGAGATCGAACAAGGCCGCGTCCAGGTACTCCGGTTCGGTGCCGGCCCAAGTCCGCGGCTCGAGCGTCGTTCCGGCGGCGTCGACGTCGCCGATCCAGGCGAACGCGACGTTGTCGGCCTCGACGAGCCGTTCGGGGACGGTCCGTTCGATCTCCTCGCGGCTGTCGGCGCCGACGAGCGATCGGTCGATGCCCCGAATGATCTCGGTGACCTGTATCTGCCGTCGGAGCCGCCGGTTCTGCGCCTCCAGTTCCGCGTCGCGTTCCCGGAGACTCGCCTCGCTCTCGAGGCGGTCGAACGCGGCTTCGGTCGTCGCGACGAGGGTCTCGACCAGTCGTCGCGCCTCGTCGTCGATCGTGGCGGGCGGGGCGACCAGAACGAACACGCCGTGGTCGCCGATCGGGACCAGCAGGCCGCCCGGCACGTCGCCGCCGAACAGCGGCGAGCGGTCGCCGGTCGCGGCGTCGTCGACGACCGTCTGTGAGCCGGTCAGGTAGGTGTTCCAGAGCACGGAGTCGCTGTCACTCACCGCGATCGACGGCGCACCGCCGGCCCGGTCGACGAAATCGGCCGTGAGCGCGGTCGGTTCGAACCGATTCGTTTCCGAATCGAGCAGGTAGACACCCGCGCTCCCGGGCTCGAGGATGTCCGCGGCCGTCTCGACGACCAGTTCCGCGACCGCCGACTCCGTCTCGGCGTTGAGCAGCTCTCGAGCGGTTTCGTGGAGCGACTCGAGCGCGAGTTCGCGCCCTTTCTGCTCGGTGATATCCTTGACCGAGCCGCGATACTTGCGGAGGTCGCCGTCGGCGTCGAAGATCGGCTCACCGCTCGCTCGAACCCACCTGCTCTCGTCCGCCTCGGGTTGCAGGCGCGCCTGGAAATCGTACGGTCGCTCGGCGTCTATCGCGTTCCCGAGTCGGGTGCGAACGAGCGACCGGTCGTCCGGATGGTAACACTCGAGGGTCGTCTCGAGCGTCGGCGTGACGTCGCGGGACAGTCCGTGTAACCGATAGCACTCGTCGGTCCAGGTCGCTTCCGGCGGCTCGGCGCGGACGTCCAGTTCCCAGCCGCCGACCTTCGCCATGCGCTGGACGCGCTCGAGCAAATCCGTCGCCCGCTCGAGGTCGCGCTCGCGCTCCTTGCGCTCGGTGATGTCGCGGACGACGCCCGCGGTGCCGGCGAACTCGCCGTCGTCCATCGGTAACAGCGCGACGTGATTCTCCGTCTCGATTACATCGCCGTCCGCGGTCCCGAGGGCCATCTCGAACGTCCTGTACGGTTCGCCCTCGCGGAGCAGGTCACGCACCAGCTCCCTGGCCGTCTCGAGATCCGCGCTCGTCATGACGTCCGCGACGTCCTTCTCGAGCATCTGCTCGCGTTCGTAGCCCGTGAGCGACTCCATCGCGTCGTTCACGAACTGGAACTCGCCCGATTCGTCGAGCGTGTACACCGGGTCGCCGATCGCCTGAATGATCGTCTCGTAGCGCTCGAGTTCGCGTTCGCGCCGTTTGCGATCGGTGATGTCCTGAAACGAGCCCTGGATCTTGACGACGGCCCCGTTTTCGCGGACCGGTTCACCGATCGACCGGACCCACCGCTGGTCGCCGTCGTCCGTAATCAGGCGGAGTTCCAGATCGTACGCTTCGCCCGTATCGGCGGCGCGCTCGACTGCCGTCCGGATCTCCGTCTGATCCTCCGGATGATAGAACCCGAGTGACCGTTCCAGGTCGATCTCCTCGTTCGGTGACAGCCCGTGAATCCGGGAAACCTCGTCGGTCCACTCGAGATCGTACGAATCGTCTCGGACGTCGAGCTCCCAGGCGCCGATGTTCGCCAACCGCTGTGACTGCTCGAGGAGCCGCGTGGTCCGTTCGAGACGTCGTTCGTTTTCGATCCGTTCGGTAACGTCGGTGATGACGCCCTCCAGCGACTCGAGCGTGCCGTCCGCCGCGAAGACGCCGCGACCGCGTTCGCTGAGCCAGCGGCGCTCGCCGTCGGCCGTCTCGATCGGGTACGTCACCTGAAACGGGCCCCGTTCGTCGACGGCGTCCTGCACCGCCTCCCAGAGTTCGTCGTGATTCTCGACGAGGACGTCGGCAGCCCAGTTCACGTCGCCCGACTCCAGCGGTTCGGGCTCGTATCCGGTAAGCTCGGCACAGCCCTCACTGACGAAGTCGAAGGGCCAATCCGGCTCGTTCCGACACCGGTACACCATCCCGGGAACGTTGCTCATCAGCGTCGAAAGCTGGCGTTCGTGCTCTTTCCGTTCGGAGATGTCGCGCCCGATTCCCGTGACGACGGAGTTCCCGTCGAGGTCCTCGAGTCTGGAGCCGACGAACTCGTAGGGAACCGAGTCGCGATCGGCGGTGTTCAGAGAGACCTCCACTCGCGCAGAGCCCGTCTCGAGGGCCTCGTCGATCGCGTCGGCGATCAGACATCGATCCGCCGGCGCGAAGAACTCGCAGGCGTTCATCGACTCGATCTCCGCGTCCGAGAAGCCGGTCACCGACGAGAGCGTCTCGTTCCACCGCTGGACGTCGCCGTCCTCGTCGATAACGTAGAAGACGTCGTCGACGGCGTCGAGCAGGGAATCGGTGTACTCCGTGTACCGCTGTAACTCCCGTTCGCGCTCGCGTAACTGCCGCTCGCGCTCCTTCGGCTGGCTGATGTCGTTGTTGATCCCGACCATGCGCCGGCCCCCGTCTTCGCCGCTGACGAGCCGACCGCGGGAGCCGACCCAGATCCAGCTCCCGTCCTCGTGTCGCAGCCTGAACCCCTCCTGAAACAGCTCGTCGTTCTCGATCGCTCGGTCGAGCACCGCCTCGATTCGGGGCAGATCATCCGGATGGACGCGCCGTCTGAAGGCATCGTACGTTCCCTCGAATTCCCCGGGGTCGAGCCCCACGAGACCCTCTAACGTCTCGTTCCAGACGACGTCGTTCGTTTCCAGATCCAACTGCCAGATACCGGTGTTCGTTCCGTTCAGTGCGAGTTCGAGGCGCCGTTTCGTCTCGCGGAGGTCCCGTTCGCGGGCTTTCTGTTCGGTGATGTCGCGACTGATGGCCACGTACCGATTCGCCTCCGCGAGATCGAGGTGGAGCAGGTGCACCTCCACGGGGAACTCCGAGCCGTCGCGACGCCGATATCGCCCCTCGAACTTCCGACGGTCACCGACCGACATCTCCTCGAGTATCGACCGAACGTCGTCCGCGTCGACCAGTTGATCGTACGTCCAGATTCCCGTTCCGAGCAACTCGTCCTCCTCGTATCCGAGTTCGTCACGGAGCCGTCGGTTCGCGTCGACGACCCGTCCGTCGGTGTCGAGGACGTCGATCATGTCGGGCGAACTCTCGAACAGCGCCTCGAGTCGTGCGTTCGTCGTTTCCAGCCGTCGTTCGCGTTCCTTGCGGGCCGTGATATCGCGACCGGAGACGACGATCGACACGACGTCACCCGCTTCGTTCGTCACCGGACGAACCGTGCCGGTCACCCACCGTCGGCTCCCGCCCGGATCGTTCAGCTGTGCTTCGTACTCGACGTACTCTCCATCCCCAGCGCGGTCGATCCACTCCTGTACGTCCGCCGTCGGCGTCTCCGACCACCGGGGCATCGCTCGGAACGGCTCGCCGATCACCGCCTCCCGATCGACGTCGGTGTACTCGAGGGCCGTCTCGTTGATCCGTCGCACCGTCCCGTCCGGGTCGAGCACGCCGACCAGCGTCTTCGGATCGTCGAAGACGGCTTCGAATCGTCGGTCGCGCTCCCGAACCGCCGTCGTGAGCTCCTCGATGGCCGCCGACAGTCGGCCCAGTTCGTCGTCGCGCTCGAGGTCGAACGTCGGCTCCGTCTCCCGAATTCGGCCCGGTTCGTGCTGAACCGTGCCGTCCAGGACTGGGCCGTTCCGATCCGTGCCGTCCGGGGCTGGACCGTTTCGACTCGTGTCGTCCATGGCCGCTCCGCTCCGGTCCGATCCCTTCGAAATGGGTCCGTTCCGCTTCGTTTCCGTCCGGTCTGGCTCTCCGGGTGATCCGTCCGTAAACCGGGCGACGAACGCCTCGAGGTCGGTCGCGAGTTGCTCGAGGGCAGTGTCGCGGTCGGGGTCGCCGGATGCGGCGAGCCCGAACAGGAACGGAAGGAAGATTGGGAGGTCCGACACCGGTTCCGGTACCGTCCCGGTGAGACTCGACGTCGTCGGTTCCACGGGAGTCGACGCCATCGTCAGCAGACCGATCCACGTGCCGAACACGAGCGCGACGATGCCGAGACCGAGTACTCGTCTCTTCCGATCGGAAAGACGTGCCAATGATCCCCCACGAAGCGAAGGGATAGTCATACGACACGTACGCAACCCCTGCAGATGACGTTCATGGTTCCGCAATATTTGCCGGGCGATACGTGTAGTGGGTCACGCAGCCAGTAAACGGATTCGACGAGCAAAGTGCAGTCGATCGAGACTGTCGGCGACGACTCCGACGATGTCATCCGGACGCCGTCGTCCAGTTTCGAGGGGGCTTCTATACACGTAGTGTCGCGACCGCGGCGATATTACGTGTATAATGGACAGGAGAATAGCCATCGTTCGCGTTCGTGCTGACAACATGCCCGGAACGACGCTCGACTTTCACAACGATTCGATCAGTCTCTCCGTTATCGATGCCCTCGCAGACGCGATCGGGACCGATCCCACCGAACTCGACCCCCTCTACCACGTCGTCGATTCCGAAGCGCTCGATCAGTTATTCACGGAAAACACGACGGTCAACGGTCGGATTCAGTTCTCGTACGGCGACCACGCGGTCGAAGTGCGAAGCGACGGGACCATTCTGATCGACGGAACGGTCCATGATCGTGCATAAGCGGCGGCTACTGCCGAACCGAGCGACGCTCCCGTCGACACTCCTCGAGAGTGTTCGGCTTCATCACTCGATTCGAGTGGAGGGCCCCCGATGACGATTCCGCCGATGGAAGCGATCGACTGCGACTCCTCACCGATCACCGCCCTCGTCGTGACGACCGATCGCCAGTACGGTGCCCGACTCGAGACGACCGTCGCCGACGACGTCACGATCCGGACGGCCGAGTCGATCACGGACGCGATGGCACGGCTCGAGGACGTCGACTGTCTCGTCAGCGAGTACGCGCTGGCGGACGGCGACGGGATCGACCTGCTCGACCGAGTGAGGGACAGGGACCCGAGACTGCCGGTCGTCCTCCTCGTCGACGAGAGCGACGAATCCGCGGTCGCCGTCGAAACGATTCAGTCCCGACGATGGGTCGACTGCGTCACACAGCGCGGCGCGACGACGCTCACCGACCGGCTGCGCCACCGGGTTCGAACCCTCGTCGAACACCGGCGGCTCGCTGCCCGCTCTCGCCGGTCGCTTGCCAGCGTCGAACTCGCACAGGACGCGGTCGCCATCACCACGCCTGACGGCACGCTCGAGTTCGCCAACCGATCGTTCGCCGTGCAGTTCGGTGCCGACCGCGACGACCTCCTCGGGACCGCCTGGCAGACGCTGTTCACCGACGCCTGCGTCGAGCGACTCGAGACGGCCGCCATTCCGACCGTCGCGGACGGCTGGCGCTGGACCGGCAGCTGTACCGGACAACGAGAATCGGGTGAACTGTTCGATGTCAGGATTCGGCTCGGGGGGCTCGAGGACGGGAGTCTCGTGTTCGGGGTGGACACGCCGGCTAGTGACGGTGGAGAGAACGAGGCGGCGTAACCGGAGACGCGGTGCTCGAGTTGTGAAGTTACTCGGGAGAGACACCGAGGCTATTCTCGTAGCGACCGCTGGTACAGACAAGCGTTCTGCTCGTGCTGGCGGCAACGATTTCCACGTCCTCCCCGACCGATTTCTGCTCACGGGTGCGAAGCACCCGTTTGCATGGTTCGCGGGACCTCCGGTCCCGCGCTAACGCTCGTTCGTAGACTCACTCGCTCATCCCTCGCACACTGTCGACGACGCGCTCTCACGATGTTCGAGCGCGTCGCCAGTGCGCGCCACCGCAGAGAAACAGCACGAGTGAGTTCGAGACGTTCGTAGTCGCTATTTTCGAGGTGCTCCGGGTGAAACCGCTTACGTTCCGTGGTCCCACGACCCCATGTAGTCGCGCTGGGTGTCCGTCAGCGAGTCGAAGTCGACGCCTTCGGCCTCGAGTTTGATCTCGGCGATCTCCGTGTCGAGTTCGTCGGGGACGTCGTGGACGCCCGCGTCGTACGCGTCGCTGTTCTCGAGCATCTCGCGCACGCAGACGGCCTGCACGCCGAAGGACTGGTCCATCACTTCGACCGGGTGGCCGAGCGAGACGGGCGCGGCGAGATTCACGAGTCGCCCCTCGGCGATGACGTTCAGTCGACGGCCGTCGGCCATCTCGTAGGCCTCGACGCCGTCGCGGGCCTCGTAGCGGTCGACCGCGAGGTCGTCGAGCGCATCGAGGTCGATTTCGATATCGAAGTGACCCGCGTTGGCGAGCAGGACGCCGTCCTGCATCTCCTCGAAGTGCTCGCGGACGACGACGTCGCGGTTGCCGGTCGTCGTCAGGAAGACGTCACCCACTTCGGCGGCGTCGGCCATCGGCATGACGTCGTAGCCCTCCATGTGGGCCTCGAGCGCGCGGCGCGGCTCGACTTCGGTGACGATCACGTTCGCGTTCTGGCCCGAGGCCTTCCGTGCGACGCCCTTGCCGCAGTAGCCGAAGCCGGCGACGACGACGTTCTTGCCGGCCCACGAGAGGTTCGTGGTCATGGCGATCGACGCCAGCGAGGACTCGCCGGTGCCGTGGACGTTGTCGAAGAGGCGTTTCATCGGCGTGTCGTTGACCGCGAAGACGGGATAGTCGAGCGCGCCGTCTTCGTCCATCGCGCGCAGGCGGTGGACGCCGGTGGTCGTCTCCTCGGCACCGCCGACGATGCCGTCGATCAGTTCCGGGTAGTCCTCGTGGATCGCGGCGACGAGGTCCATCCCGTCGTCGACCGTCACGGTCGGTTCGTGGGCGATGACGGCCTCGATCGCGGCGTAGTACTCCTCGTCGTCGACGCCGCGTTTGGCGTAGCTCGTGATGTTCTCGTGTGCGTCGAGGGCGGCCGAAACGTCGTCGTGAGTCGAGAGCGGATTGCAGCCCGTCACCGCGACCTCGGCGCCGCCCTCCGCAAGCGTCTCGACGAGGATCGCCGTCTTCGCCTCGACGTGCATCGCCATCGCGATGCGCTCGCCCTCGAAGGGCTGGTCGGCGACGAACTCCTCGCGAACGTGCTCGAGGATGGGCATGTGCTGGGTCGCCCAGTCCATCTTTCGGCGGCCCTCCTCCTGTGCGGCCTCTAGATCCGCCAGTTGCTCGCTGATCGGCGGATAGGCAGTATCGGTCATACGGTAAGTGAGTGCGACCGGAGCCAAAACCCTACCGAACCGTCGTTGGCAGGGGCCGACTCGATCCCAGTTTCCTCGAGCCGTGTCACTCGAGCAGGTAAAAAACGGTTACAACGGAACGGTCGGTGTGGACCGGGTCCACGCGATTCGGTTCGATCGGGACGCCTAGCGTACCGTCAGCGTCGCGATCGGTCCGAACGGCGGCGACGGGATCGTGCCTCTGACAAGGGAGAGCGCGAGTCCGTCGATCGACGTTCGGCGGTCGGTTCGAAGGCGATCAGATCGTCACTCGGCGCCGTTCGCGTGGGACGGTGGGCCGCCGCCGTTACCATTGCCATTGCCGTTGCCGTTCCCGCGGTCGTCCTCGTCGTCTTCGTCGCCGTCATCAGACGGGCCGCCAGCGTGAGCCGGTGGTCCCTGGCTACTCTTGGTATCGTCACTTGGTGGGCCGGCGTGGCTCGGCGGGCCCGCGTGATCCGGCGCGTTACCCGGGTTGTTCTGGACGACGAAGGAAGCGATCTGGAGTCCCCGCGGCTCGTCGTCGGTCACGTTGTTGGTCTTGAAGTCGTCGAGGAGCTGTCCGAAGTTCTTCGGCTCCTCCTCGGCCGGCTCGAGGGTCGTCGTCGTCTCGACGGACTCGTCGTCGACGGTCGCCTCGAGCGAGATTTCGACGCTCTCGTTGCCCGTCGGTGCCTCGAGGGCGAACGTTCCGTTCTCGTCCGTCGTGTGCGTCCCCGTATCCTCGTACGAGGCGTTCTCGTCGACGGTCGAGACCGTGACGCTGGTGTTCGCGACGCCGTCACCGCCTGCAGTGAGCGTCGCGGTCACGTCGGCACCGTCCTGTGTGACGCCGATCGAGGTATCTCCGTCAGCATCGTCATCTTCGGACACCTCTTCGTCGGTAGAGTCGTCGTCAGCATCGTCTTCGGACTCCTCATCCTCGGATTCCTCGTCCGTAGAGTCGTCGTCAGCGTCATCTTCGGACTCTTCGTCTGAGTCGTTAGTAGTGTCATCCTCGGTTTCCTCGGAGTCTTCGACGTCTTCGTCCGATATCGAGGCGGTCGGTTCCTCTGCGCTCGCGGCTGCGACGCCTGGCAGTGCGAACACCGACAGCAACATGACGGCGGCCAACGCCACCGCGAATAGTTTCCGATTACTCATCCGGTCGAGATATTCAGGGAATTATGAATAAACCCCCTTGGCAGTTCTCGACGATTCCGGATCGATAGGAGAGTCTTAGAGATCGTTTAAGTGTTTATAATTAGTTCTGAGCGTTCAGTTCGGTTTACTGTCCCTGTCGACTAACCGAACGTTTCGGTCAGTTTTCGGCGCGATCGACCAGCGCTTCGGCGGCCTCGCTGGCCTGCGTTCGAACCGCGTCTTCGTCGAGCGTCAGCACGTCGCGGTCGCGCATGAGCACCTGCCCGTCACAGACGGTGTGGCGGACGTCCGCCGCCGCCGCGGCGTACGCGAGGTGACTCACGAGGTCGTGGCGCGGCGTCAGATGGGCGGACTCGAGGTCCAGCACGGCGATATCGGCGGGTGCACCCGCCTCGAGCCGACCGACGTCGAGTCCGATGGCGTCCGCGCTGCCCTGTGTCATCATTTCGACCACCGACTCCGCGGGCACCGCGCTCGCGTCGCCGGTCTCGAGTTTGCCGATCATGGCCGCGTCGCGGGCCTCGTCGAGCATCGAGAGGTCGTTGTTCGAGGCCGCGCCGTCGGTGCCGATGCCCACCGTCACACCGGCGTCGAGCATGCGCTGGACGGGGGCCATCCCGCTCGCCAGTTTCATGTTCGACGCCGGGCAGTGGATCACGCCCGTGCCCGCCTCCGCGAGCAGGCCGATCTCGCTCTCGTCGAGGTGGACGCCGTGGGCGATAAAGTCACCCTCCTGGACCATCCCGCGCTCGGCGGCGTAAGCCATCGGCCGGACGCCGTGCTCCTCGACGATCGGCGCGACCTCGTTCGCCGTCTCGTTTGCGTGGTAGTGGATCGGGACGCCGAGTTCGCGTGCCTGCGGGACGAACTCCTCGAGATACTCGCCGCCGACGGTCGTCAGCGAGTGGGGCATAAAGGCCGTCGAGATCCGGCCGTCCGCGCGGCCGTCGAGTTCCGCCGCCACCTCGAGCCCTTCCTCCGCGTCCTCGCGGGCCTCCTCGTCGCTCGAGGCGACGGTGACGATCCCGTGACCGAGACGGGCGCGGAGACCGGCCTCTTCGACCGCGTCGGCGATGTTCGAGACCATGAAGTACATGTCCGCGAACGAGGTCGTTCCGGATTTGATCATCTCGAGCGCGCCGAGTCTCGTTCCGTGGGAGACGTCCTCGGGCGTCAGTTCGGCCTCGGTCGGCCAGATATCCTCCTGGAGCCAGGCGTCGAGGGACTTGTCGTCGGCGTAGCCCCGCATGAGCGTCATCGCGACGTGGCAGTGACCGTTGACGAAGCCGGGCGCGACCAGCGACTCCTCGGCGTCGAGGGTTTCGTCGGCGTCGCCCGCCAGATCGTCGCCGATCTCGAGGATCTCGCCGCCGTCCTGCTCTATCAGTACGTCCGCCCGCGTGACCGTGATGTCGGGCAACAGCACCTGTCCACCGGTGATCGCCAGTGTCGTCATGGGTCGGCGTTTCTCCTGCGAGAGCCTTATACTGTCGAATGGGAGTCAGCCGCTCGTCGGTGGCACGTCACCGCAGGTCACGCACACGACAGTTCACGATTAGGGTGGTTCGCACCGCCAGTGGGTCTCGCGCTCCCGAATCCCGTAGTCGAGGGCCTCGAGTACCGCCGTCGTTTCTCCCGGAATGTCCCCCGCGAGCCCCTCGTCGTGTACCTCGAGGAGGACGATCGGTCGGTGGCGTTCGAGCGTCGCTCGAGCGCCGCTGAGGACGGCGGGGGCTGCACCTTCGACGTCGATCTTGACGATATCCGGCGACGGGAGGTCGACGGCGAGATCCCCGACGACGAGGTCCGTCGACGGTGGGCGGTCGTCGGGACCGGCGCATACGAGATCGTCTAATCGACGGATCGGAACGGACCGAACGTCGGCGACGGTGGCCGCCCAGCGGGTCGCGCTCGCGCGGTCGAACGCCGACAGTTCGGGGTACGTCGAGACGTAGAACGGGCGCTCGCCGGACTCGTCGCCGACGCCGCAAGCCACCATGTCGATCTGATCCTCGAGGTCGTTCACCCGAACGTTCCGCGCCAGTCGCTCGACGGTGGTCGGCGAGGGCTCGAGCGCGACGACGCGGCGATCGGGCGCGCCGCTCGCCAGCGCGAGCGCGTAGATCCCTACGTTCGCGCCGATATCGTAGACGACGTCCGACGGCCCACAGCAGGCGGCCAGTTCCTCGAGCATCGCGTCGCTCCCGTGGCGGTTGAGCGGTTCGTAGCAGCGAAACGTCCCCGCAGGCGTCCGGTTTCGACGCGCGAGGAGTTCGCGGTCGTAGTTCACCCGGGCGAGCCGGAAGTAGCTCCGATAGCCGACGCTGCGGGCGGCACGAAGCATCCGTTTCGCGGGGGACGCGTCCGGCATCGCCGTCTACCGATCGTTTCGGGACGGATCCGATTGTATATGCGGTCCCTACGCCGACGCGGATGGCGGGGTTCGGCCAAACGACTACGCCGAAGTCCGACGTACACCCTCGAAAATGGCGGGAGAGACGGTCGAGCGAATCGTCGCCGCCGCGTTCGAGGCCGACGTCCACTCGTGGTACCGGCCCCGGTCGGGGTCGGTCGGCGAGACCGTCGTCTGTCGGCTCGATGGGGCGGTCGACGAGAGGGACGGGCTGCCGTCTCGAGTCGTCTGTAAACGCGGCGGGGCGAGCGTCTGGACGGGCGACGTAATCGAGCCGGACGTCCTCGAGCGCATCGCCGAAGCGACCGATCTGCCCGTCCCCCGCGTGCTCGCAACTGGGTCGCTCGAACCCGAAGGCGCTGCGTGCAGTCTCGTCGAAACCGACGCGACCGGTCCCCTCGAGCGCTGGGCGATTTACGAGTTTCGGAGGGGAACGAACCCCGGGCCTCGGTATCCCAACCTCGATCCGGCCGCCCGCCGACGACTGGTGGCCGACGCCGGTGAGGTTCTCGGACGGCTGCACGGGACATCGGCGCTCGAGTTCGACCGCGTCGGCGGAGTGGCACGCAGTACGGGCGAATACGGTGCGATGGGGAACGGCGTTCGACTGTGCGAACCCGACGGCTGGCACGCCGTCGATCCCGGACGGCCGCTGGCGTCACTCCCGGTACCGCTGGCCGGCGACGAGGACTGTCGGCCGGTGTTGACACACGGCGATTACCAGCCGAGTAACCTCCTCGTCGACGGAGAGGGAGCCGTTACGGCCGTCCTCGACTGGGGCAACGCTCACGTTACGCACGCCGAATACGCGCTCGCTCGCGCGGAAGCCCGGTTCGTCGACAGCTACGCGGGCCGGCTCTCCCGAAACGAGCGTCGTCGGCTTCGACGGCTGTTTCGGCGGGCGTACGCCAGTCGTGTCCCACTCGAGGCCGCGTTCGACCGACGGGCACCGATCTACAAGCTGCTCTGGCTCGTCCAGTCCGGGGTGAACTACCTGCGGATCGCTCGTAGCCCGCGCGGACGGCGACAGCTGTGGCGGCAGTGTCGGCGGCTGCTCGAGTGAGCCGAGCTGAGTGCTCGAGCGCGCCATTCGGACCGACGGATCCCGACGACAGACGGCGGATTTATCCCCGTATTTGTCGAAACGCAACTATGACCGGGAGCGGGGACGATCGCGACGGCCGGACCGAGACGGAATCCGAGCGCGACGAGGGGTACGGCGTGAATCGCGACCGGGAGACCGATCGCGACGACTCGCGAGTCGACGGCCACCCGACCGTCGACCTCGGGGACGAGGGCGCATCCTCGAGTCCGGCACCGACTGCGGATCCCGGTGCAGAGCGGGACTCGGAACCGCCGGATCCGCCGGATCCGAGAAACGTCCGCAACTGGACCGCGCTCACGGCCGCGCTCGCGTTGATCTCCCTCGCGAGCGCCGCGGCGATCTTCGTCGCCTACGACCTCCCCGCGGCCGCCGCCGGTGCCGTCGCCCTCGGCGCGGGGTTCGGTGCCATCGCGCTCGTCGGTCGGACGGCGTCGCCCGCCGTCTTCAGGCATCTCGACGACGCCTGGGCCGAACACCGGCTGTACGTCTGGTTCTCGACGGGACTGTTCGCCCTCGGCGTCCTCTTCGGTGCCCTGCTCTACGCTGCCGGCGTCAATCTGATCGACCTGTTTCTCGAGCTGATCATGCAGGAGTTCGGCGAGGACGAACTCCCGGTCGGTCAAGACGGAGACCTCGGCGAGGGGACGAGTCTCGAGCTCTCGGCGTCGTTTTTCATCACGAACAACACGCCGCCGTTTCTGGCCACGATCTTCGGTGCCCTCACGCTGGGAGTCCTGACGCTCTTCATCATGGTCTTCAACGGCGTCATCGTCGGCAACATCGCGGCGTTCGTCGGGTCGGAGGCCGGGTTCGGCGTGATTATCGCCCTGCTCGTGCCCCACGGCATCTTCGAACTGCCGGCGCTGTTCATCGCCGCCGGCGTCAGCTTTCGGTTCCTGCACCGCGTCGGGCAACGAATCGCCGGCACGCGCGACGCGCTGTTCACCAGGGGGTATCTCCTCCGGACGACGGCGTTGGTCGTCTTCGCGTGGCTGATTCTCGTCCTCGCCGCGTTCGTCGAGGCCTACGTGACGGTTCTCATCGCGGACGCGCTGTTTCCGGGACAAATGGGGTGAGACGCTCAAAGACGGTATGTTTGCCTCTGAATCACGAAATATAATTCGAGAATTCAGACCCTGTTGAGGCTCCGTTACACGATTTTGTCTTCAACTAGAGGTACACTACAGGTGCGAACTGACTACTAAATTCCGATCAGTTACAAACGGTGGTCACAGCGTCGCGGTGCGTACAACTCGCATCTCAGCACGGACGACCAAGACCGCTCAGAGACGCTAACCGACGAAATAACGATTCGGAGTAGATAGCAGACGAAAAGAGCTAGAAACAGTTAATCGCTAGCAGAAAGCCGCTCGCGATACTGAGGATCTTCCCCTATCATTGACCGAATTTCGTCGCAATTGTACCGGACGAAATCGTTCTCTTGAGAGACACCATCGAGGCGGTCAAGTACGGAGTTGAACCCCTCAGTGCCCTGTTCCAGCGACTGGAGGACACGGGCGTTATCCGGGTTCATACGCATCACAACGGGAACGGTAGATAAATAATTGATGGTCACCCGTATCAGCCGAAATGAAGATGTTTTAGGATTCGGACCGGATTTAGGCGTACTCACTGATGATCTGGCGGCGATCTCGAAGTGAGTGAGCATATTCCTCTTCAACATCGGCAAAAAGCCACCCATAAAACTCTTCAACACACTCGTTATACTGCCTTACTTCCTTTCGGAGATCTAGGTACTGGCCGTCTCTCTCTTCAAGATACTCTACGGCAGGTTTGCGATTATCATGCTCGACCCAATCTAGAAGTTCTTGTCTGTGAATCACGACACCGATCTCTGGTTCGAGGCCGAAGAAGTTGTATTTCGTCTGTGTAAGCAAACAGGGCGTCTGGATTTTCTGAGTCATGACGCGAATCGAGTTAATATAGTTCCCCCGCTCTGCGAGGCCGCTTTCACGGAGCGTGTCGAGGTACGGCTCAAACGGTTCACATCTCCCAGGCTTACATCTCTCGTTATCACAGTCGCAGTACCACCTCGACTGAAAACTCTGTGCTTTAGAAAATAACCCATAGGCGGCCGAAAAATAGTCGTGTGATTTGACGAGGAACTCGTCGTTATATTCCTCGCGTAGTGATTCACCTTCTCCAGCCGAGAGCTGTTGGCGAATCTCGTCGAGAAATACAACGAAGGAATCCGTGTGTCGAAAGAATATCTGGAGAGCCCGTTGGAGACTGTCACGCTGCCAAACAAGGTGTTGCCCACGGTGATCAGCTAGTTCACTCAGAACGTCTCCAAACCCCTCATCCATTGTATATCGCTACTCTAGGATATCAAATAAGGTATCGTCCCATACTTAAGCATGTCCGTACGTTGCCGGACAGCCGGGTAGGGGTAGCTACCGCCGAAACCGCTCGAACGGCTTCAACAGCGCCAACCGGTACTCCTCGTGGGGATCGTACTTCGCGAACGAGAGGCTGTTCGCCATCACGCTCACGCTCGAGGCGGCCATCGCCAGTCCCGCCAGCGCGGGATTCAGCAGGCCCAGCGAGGCGATGGGGATCAGCGTCGTGTTGTAAGCGAAGGCCCAGAACAGGTTCTGGCGAACCTTCGAGATGGTCGCCTCCGAAATTCGGACGGCCTTCAGGACGTCCGCGGGATCGTCGCGCATCAGCGTCACGTCCGCCGACTCGATGGCGACGTCGGTGCCCGAACCGATGGCGACGCCGACGTGTGCGGTCGTCAGTGCGGGGGCGTCGTTGACGCCGTCGCCGACCATCATTACGCGGGATCCGTCTTCCTGAAGCGCCTCGATGTGGTCCGCCTTGTCCTCCGGCAACACCGCCGCGCGCACGTTGTCGGGATCGATCCCGACCTGTTCGGCGACCGCTCGAGCGGTGCGCTCGTTGTCGCCGGTGAGCATCACGACCTCGATGCCGCGATCGCGGAGGGCGGCAACCGTCTCTTTCGCGCTCTGGCGGACCTCGTCGGCCACCGCGAGCACACCGAGGAGTTCGCCATCGACCGCGACCGGCATCGCCGTCTTCCCCTCGCGCTCGAGTCGCGTCAGCGTCTCCTCTGCGGGTTCGGTATCGATCCCGGCCTCCTCGAGGAGCTTTCGACGACCGATCAGGACGCTCCCGCGGTCGGTCTCGGCGCGAATGCCGTGGCCGGGAACGTTCTCGAACTCGCTGACCTCGCCGACCTCGATACCGCGTTCCTCGGCTCCCTCGACGATCGCCCGCGCAATCGGGTGCTCGGAGCCGGATTCGGCCGTCGCGGCCGCGCCGAGGACGAGCGACTCGAGGTCCTCCTCGCGTTCGGTGAGCAGTCCGCCGTCGGAACGAGGTTCCGACGAGGATCGCTCACCGCCGTCGGGCGCGGTATCGGTGCCGCCGTCCGCGGCCGCCCGCTCGCCGACCAGTTCGACGTCCGTCAGCACCATCTCGCCGTGGGTCAGCGTCCCCGTCTTGTCGAAGACGATCGTGTCGATCCCTCGGACCTGCTCGAGCACGTCGCCGCCTTTGAACAGCACGCCGTTGGTCGCCGAGAGCGTCGAGCCGACCATCGTCGCGGCCGGCGTCGCCAGCCCCAGCGCGCAGGGACAGGCGATCAGCAGGGCCGAGGCGAGGACGATGACGGAGAACTCGAGGAGCGGGACGCCAGCGCCGCCGACGGCAGCCACTTCGGGGCCGCCCTCGACGAGTCCCCACAGCGGCAGCCAGTTCGCGACTGCCGCGAGTTGCTCGGGGAAGGCGAACCAGAGCACCGCCCAGAGGACGGCGTTACCGATCACCGCGGGGACGAAGTAGGCGCTCACCCTGTCGACCAGTCGCTGGATCTCGGGCTGGCGCGACTGGGCCTCCTTGACCCGGTCGACGATCTGCTGGATCGCCGTCTCGGAGCCGACCTGCGTGGCCTCCACGAGGAGCACGCCGTTCTCGTTGATCGTCGAGCCGACGACGTCGTCGCCCTCGCCTTTCTCGACCGGCACCGATTCGCCCGTTAACATGGACTCGTCGACCGCACTCTGGCCGTCGACGACCACCCCGTCCGTCGGAATCCGCTCGCCCGGTCGGACCTTCATCACGTCGCCGACCGCGACGTCCTCGAGGGGGACCTGCCGCTCTTCCCACTGGCGAGACTCCGTCTCGCTGTCCTCCGAGCGCGACTCGGAGACATCTTCCACGATGGTCGCCTCGTCGGCCTCCATCTGCAGGAGTTCACGGAGGGCGTTTCCGGCCCGGGCCTTCGATCGGACCTCGAGCCAGTTGCCGAGCGTGATGAACCAGAGGATGAAGGCGACGGCCTCGAAGTAGAGGCCAGCACCGGCGATCAGTCCGAAGAGGACCGCCGTACTGTAGACGTAGCCCGCCGAGGAGCCCATCGCCACGAGCGTGTCCATGTTCGCCCGCCGGTTGTGCGAGAACGCGCGATAGGCGCCGGCGAGGAACTCCCTGCCGAGCGTCGCCATCAGGATCGTCGCGAGGGCGAACTCGAGCCAGCCCAGGTCGATCCCGGCGATCTCGTGGGGGAGTTCGACGAGTCCGAGCATCCCCAGCATGATCGGCACGAACGGCAGCGTGAGAACGGCGCCGCCGATCACCAATCGGCGCTGGCGACGGAGTTCCTTCTCGACGGCGCGCTCGCGCTGGCTCGAGCCCTGCGTGCCCTCGGTACCTTCGCTCTCGTCGCGGACGGGGTCGTAGCCGGCGTCCTCGACGGCGTCGTAGATCGCGGCCAGCGAGACGTCGTTCGGGTTGTACTCGACGCGTGCCTCGTCGGACGCGAAGTTCACGTCCGCTCGAACGACGCCCGGCAGGTCCTCGGCGGCCTCGCTCACCGTTTGGGAGCAGGTCGAACACGACATCCCCATGACGGTGACCGTCTCGGTCTCCGAGGCCGCTTCGTATCCCGCGTCGTCGATCGCATCGAAGATCTCGGCCAGCGAGACGGCCTCGGGGTCGTAGGCGACCGTCCCCTCGTCGGTCGCGTAGTTCGCGCTCACCGACTCGACGCCCCCGAGGGCTCCTACCGCGTCCTCGATGGTCCCCGAACACGTCGAACAGGACATGCCGGTTATCTCGAGGTGGGCTCGTCTCGTGCTCATACGTGACCGTAGGGGATGGACGTTCAAGCGGGTTGTGCCTTAGAAACCGTGAATCTATCCGTTCTCGACTTTCGAAAGTAAATCGAGTCAGGCCCAGCAGTAGCGATGCGCTACCCGAATCGCGACCTAGTGGTCCGCGTTCGATACCGTACCCCGGTCGTTCGTGATGATTCTTGCAACGAGTAGCGTTATTGGGATAACCGTGGTCCGTCCCTATGGATCGATGACACGGACAGCAGATTCGAACGAACCGGACGATCAGTCGCGCCGAACGCTGCTGAAGACTGGAGCCCTCGCCTCGAGCGGTCTCGCGCTCGGCCTCGGCGGGGCCGTATCGGGCGCAGCGGACGAACCCGTCGCCCACGACGAAGACGGAAATCCGCTGAACCTCGCCGACGTCACCTTCCTCCAGCTCATGGCCTATCACCACCGCGGCGGGATCGAACTCGCGGAACTGGTCCCGGAGCGGACCGACCACGACCAGCTCCGCGAGATGGCCCGGATGGCCATCGAGATGCAGACCCAGGAGATCGAGGAGATCGAAGGGATCCTCGCGGACGCCGGAATCGAGCCGGGACGGGTGCTCCGCGCCGACCTCGACGACGTTCGCGGCTTCGTCACCGCGATTCCCGGCCAGCCCGAGGTCAACGAACTCGCGTACCTCGAGTCGCTCGAGGGCCGACAGTTCGACCTCCGATTCATCGAACGGTTCACCTACCACCACAGCGGCGCGATTCAGCTCTCCCAGCGCCTCCTGCGGGAGGGCCAGTCGCCGGTCGTCGCCGAACTCGCCGAGGGCATCATCGAGATGCAACTCGAGGAGATCGTCCAGCTGTACGGGTGGTACCTCGAGTGGGTGTGACGCTCTCGTCCGCCGTTCACGGCGGGATACACCCGCTGGATAACGAGCGTCCGTCAGCGTCTCGGAAGACGTAATCAACCTCTCTGAGAGAGACGATTGCCGATGGAAATCGCCATTCTGTGCGAATCGTGTGTGAGAACTACGTCGTTTCGCCGATAACTAGTACCCGATGACGACCGACGACTCCCTCGGGAGGACGATCCTGCTCGTGATAGCCGCGGTAGTACTCGTCGCGGTGCTCGTCCCACTCCTCGTGATGGTCTTCGCGATGCCGATGATCGGATTCGGACCCATGGGTACCTGGAACGGGACGATGGGAGAGCCGTGGCCGTGGCTGCTCGTCTGGGTGGTGCCCCTCGGCTTGGTTCTCGTCATCGGCTACGTCCTGTACCGGTTGCTTCGCGGGTCGACGAGACGGCGAACGGATCCGGCCATCGAGGAGCTCCGGACCGCCTACGCCCGCGGCGACCTCTCGAGCGAGGAGTTCGAGGAGCGCCGCGAGCGACTCGAACGGGGTGACCGCCGCTGATGGCCGACTCGTCTCGCGACCACGGCGACGATGGCGACGACGTGGCCCACTCGGAACCAGAGACGACCCCTCGGGGCGAGAAACCGACGGACAGCTACTGCTCGTGTTGCCGGGTCTGTAACTGCTATCGGGACACGCCGGGCGCCGACGAGACGCCGAGCGAGCACCACGCCGAGCACGCGGATCACGAAGACGGCGAACGCGATCGCGGCGAGCACGGTGCTTCTGGCCCCAGCGAGGGCAGTGAGTCCGGCCGCGGCGACCACGACCACGGCGAACACGTCGACCACTCGGACCACGAGGAGATGTTCAAGCAGCGCTTTTTCGTCTGCCTCGCGCTCTCCCTGCCGGTGCTGTACTACAGCCCGATGCTCCAGGAGTGGTTCGGCTTCACCGCAGTGACGTTCCCGGGAAGCGAATTCGTCGCGCCCGTCCTCGGCGTGGCCGTCTTCGCCTACGGCGGGATTCCGTTCCTCCGGATGGGCGCAGTCGAGGCCAGGAACCGCGAACCGGGGATGATGCTCCTCATCTCGCTCGCGATCACCGTCGCCTTCGGATACAGCGTCGCGGCGGCCGTCTTCCCCATCGGCGAGCCGTTCTTCTGGGAGCTCGTGACCCTGATCGTCATCTTCCTGCTGGGCCACTGGATCGAGATGCGCAGCGTCAGGCGGGCCTCGGGCGCGCTCGACGAACTCGCAGAACTGCTGCCAGACACGGCCGAACGCGTCACGGAGGGCGGTGAGACCGACGAAGTTCCGATCGACGACCTCGAGGAAGGCGACCTCGTGCTCGTCCGGCCCGGTGCGAACGTCCCCGCCGACGGCGTCGTCGAGGAGGGCGAGTCGAACGTCACCGAGGCGATGATCACGGGCGAGTCGAAACCGGTGACAAAGGAACCCGGCGACGAGGTCATCGGCGGGACGACCAACCGGGACGGCAGTCTTCGCGTTCGCATCTCCGCGACCGGCGAGGAGACGACGCTGTCGGGCATCGTGCGCCTCGTCGAGGAGGCCCAGGAGAGTCGCTCGAGGACGCAAGTCCTGGCCGATCGGGCCGCGGGCTGGCTGTTTTACGCCGCCCTGAGCGTCGCGGCCGTAACCGCCGTCACCTGGTCTATCGCCGTCGGCTTTGGACTGCCGGTCGTCGAACGGGTCGTCACCGTCCTCGTCATCGCCTGTCCGCACGCGCTTGGACTGGCGGTCCCACTGGTGGTCGCGATCAACACCTCGATGGCCGCCCGAAACGGGATGCTCGTCCGCGACCGGATCGCGATGGAGCGAGCGCGCAACCTCGATACGGTCGTCTTCGACAAGACCGGGACGCTCACGGCGGGCGAGCAAGGAATCGTCGACATCGCGACCGTCGGGGGCTGGAGCGAGGACGACGTCCTGCGGCTCGCGGCCGCCGTCGAGGGGGATTCGGAGCACATGATCGCCCAGGCCGTCCGCGACGAGGCCGGCAAACGTGGACTCTCGGTGCCCGACGTCCGCGGATTCGAGGCGCTCGAGGGACGAGGCGTCCGTGCGACGGTCGAACGGGACGCGATGCCGGCCGTGACACCCGGTGGGAGCGGTGGCTCGGACGGTGTCGACGAGTCGGCCGGACGAGACGGCCGCACCGTCTCCGTCGGCGGCCCGAACCTGCTCCGCCACCTCGAGGTCGAACCGAACCCCGACCTCGAGCGATTCGCGGACGAGGCCGGCGCTCGGGGCGAGGGCGTCGTCTACGTCTTGCACGACGAGGCCGTGGTCGGTGCGGTCGCGCTCGCGGACGTGGTCCGCGAGGAGAGTTTCGAGGCCATCGACGCGCTCCACGGGATGGGCGTCGAGGTGGCGATGCTGACCGGCGACGACGCGGACGTGGCCCACAGCGTGGCCGACGAACTCGGCATCGACACCGTCTTCGCGGAGGTGCTGCCCGAGGACAAAGACGAAAAGATCCTCGAGTTACAGGAGCAGGGCCACCTCGTCGCGATGGTCGGCGATGGCGTCAACGACGCGCCCGCGCTCACCCGCGCGGACGTCGGGATCGCCATCGGCTCGGGTACCGACGTCGCCGTCGAGTCCGCCGACGTCGTCCTCGTCGAGAACGATCCGCGGGACGTCGCCAGCCTCGTCCGCCTGAGCGCGAAGAGCTACCGGAAGATGCAGGAGAACATCGCCTGGGCGGCCGGCTACAACGTGTTCGCGCTGCCGCTCGCGGCCGGTATCCTCGCACCGATCGGCATCTTGCTCTCGCCGGCCGTCGGCGCGGTGCTCATGTCCGCGAGCACGGTGATCGTGGCGGTCAACGCGCAGCTGTTGCGCCGGGCGGATCTGTCGGTCTGAACTGCCGGTACGCCGTCGCCCGTACGTCAATTCGTCGAACCGTACAATCGACGTCAGAGTCCAACCGCCAATCGTTTACGAGTCCACGCTAATATCTACTTCATGAATTCCTCCGGCTCACCACCGAGCGTTACCCGGGAGGACATCGAGCGGCTTTTCTCTAAGTCGGATGAGCCGTGTACGCCATTTACGACGGCCGAAGTCGCAAAGCGATTGGAGTGCCCCGAACGAACTGCAGAGCAGAAGTTGGGAGCGCTCGCCGATATCGATGAGCTACAGTGCAAGGAGATCGATCCCGAAAACCGGGTTTGGTGGCAGCCGTCAGACCAGACCGATTCGGCCGATCAGCAGTCCGGATTGCAGGAGTTCGGCGCGTTCGTGAGTGCCGTCAAGGACTACGCGATCTTCATGCTCGATCCCGACGGCACCGTCGCTAGTTGGAACCAGGGTGCCAAACGTATCAAAGGGTATCCGGAGGACGAAATCGTCGGAAAACACTTTTCCACGTTCTACACCGACGAAGATATCGAGGACGAGGTTCCGGAAACGAACCTCGAAACCGCCGTGGAGGCGGGCCGCGTCGAGGACGAAGGCTGGCGGGTCCGCAAGGACGGATCGCGGTTCTGGGCGAACGTCACCATTACTGCCATCCGAGATCTCGACGGAACGCTTCAGGGGTTCACGAAAGTGACCCGCGACATGACCGAGCAGCGGGAGTACGAGCTCCAACTCCGCAAAGAGCGTGACTTGACCGAGCAAATCCTCGAAACCGCCCCGGTCGGCATCTGTGTGGTCGATTCGAACGGAGAGTCCCGGAGAGCGAACCGGCAGGCGCTCGAACTCCTCGGAACCACCGCAGTTGATTTCGAGGATTTTTCGATCGGATCTATAGAGCTATACGACGGCGAGGGCACGCTCGTTCCGAACGACGACAAACCGTGGACACGGGTCATCGACACCGGCCAGCCGGTATACGACTTCCAGTGCCGAGCGGAGTGGTCGAGCGACGGGTATCAGTGGCTCTCGATAAACGCGGTCCCGCTCGAGGGCGCTCTGTCCGGCGATAACGGAATCGTCATCTCTCTCGAGGACATCACCGATCGGAAAGAATACGAGCGACGACTCGAACGGCGAAAGGAGGAACTCGAGACCGAACTGAGTGAGATTCTGGGGCGCATCTCCGACGCGTTCTTCGCGCTGGACGACGACTGGCAGTTCACGCATCTCAATGACCGCGCTGCAGAGCTGTTCCAGCGGCCCGAGGACGAGCTATTCGGGCGGTCGTTCTGGGAGGTGTTCCCCAATCGAACGGAGGGGGAACTCTGGGAGGAGTTCCGCAGGGCGATGGACGCGCAAGAACCCGCCAATTTCGAACTGTACGACGAGGGTCTCGACGCGTGGCTCGAGTACAACGTGTATCCCTCCGAATCGGGACTCTCGATATACGTTCACGACATCACCGATCGGCGGGAGTATCAGCAGAAGCTCGAAGAATCGAACGAGCGACTCGAGCAATTCGCCCACGCCGCCTCGCACGACCTGCAAGAGCCCCTGCGGATGGTCTCGAGTTACCTCCAGTTGATCGACAGCCGGTACGGTGACGAACTCGACGAGGACGCCGAAGAGTTCCTCGAGTTCGCGGTCAACGGTGCCGACCGCATGCGAGACATGATCGACAGCTTGCTCACGTACTCGCGCGTGGAGACGCGCGGCAAGCCGTTCGAGCCGGTCGATCTCAACGACGTGCTCGCGGAGGTCCGCGACGACCTCCAGCGGCGGATCACGGAGAGTGACGCCGAGATCACGGTGGAACCACTGCCCCGCATCGAGGGCGACGACAGTCAACTGCGTCAGCTGTTCCAGAACCTGCTGGATAACGCCATCGAGTATTCGGGCGACGAGCCCCCGCGCGTTCACGTCGACGCCGAACGTACCGGCGACAGGTGGACCGTCTCGGTCACCGACGAGGGCATCGGCATCGACTCGGACAACACCGACAGCGTGTTCGAGGTGTTCAACCGCCTCCACACCAGCGACGAGTACGACGGCACGGGCATCGGACTGGCACTCTGCGAACGGATCGTCGAGCGCCACGGCGGCGAGATCTGGGTCGACTCCGAACCCGGTGACGGGGCGACCTTCTCGTTTACGGTGCCCGCCAGAGACGAGTGACGAGGACTACGGGTGACGGAACCGGTCGGCATCCCGGCCGTTACGAATACCCGCGGCGTGTGAAGGGCCGGTCCGCACCCTCGAGTACTGCTTCTCGAGCGTCGGCAAACGGACCGCCACTGGCCACCTCGCCGGGATGAAAAGACAATTCCCCGCCGACGCCGAACCACCAGCAAATGCGAATCGCCGTTCCCAACAAGGGCCGCCTGCACGAGCCGACGATCGACCTCTTAGAGCGGGCGGGACTCCATCTCGAGAACGGTGCCGATCGGAAACTCTACGCCGACACCGTCGATCCGGACGTCTCCGTCCTCTTCGCCCGCGCGGCGGACATCCCGGAGTACGTCTCCGACGGCGCGGCGGACCTCGGAATCACGGGTCTCGATCAGGTCCACGAGGCTCGCGTCGACGACGTGTCCGAACTGCTCGACCTCGAGTTCGGCCGCTGTCGACTCGTCCTCGCGGCACCCGAAGACGGCGACATCGAGACCGTCGCGGATCTGGCGGGCAAGACCGTCGCCACGGAGTTCCCCAACATCACCCGCGACTTCTTCGCCGACACCGGTGTCGAGCCCGATATCGTCGAGGTGACGGGCGCGACGGAACTGACACCCCACGTCGAGATGGCCGACGCCATCGTCGACATCACGAGCACGGGGACGACGCTCAAGATGAACCGACTGGCCGTCGTCGACGACGTGCTCTCGAGTTCGGTCCGGCTGTTCGGCCGCGAGGACGTCCTCGAGGAGCCGAAAGTCGAGGAGGTTCGGACGGCGCTCTCGTCGGTCAAACAGGCCGAGGGGAAGCGCTACCTGATGATGAACGTCCCGAAGACGAAACTGGACGCCGTCCGGGATGTCATTCCCGGGATGGGCGGGCCGACGGTGATGGATATCGCCGGAGAAGACGAGAACGGCGAGACTTCGGAGGAGTCTCGAGACGGCGACGGGAAGGTGGCCGTCCACGTCGTCGTCGACGAGCAGGACGTGTTCGAGACGATTACCGAGGTCAAGAAGGCCGGCGCGAGCGACATCCTGGTGACCGAAATCGAGCGGCTGGTCGAGTAGTCGCGATCGGATCCTCGAGACGAGCGGGACGACGACCGCGTTTCAACTGTAACTGCAGAGGGAGCGACCGTATCACCGAGTGTGATCGCTCGTGGTTCAGACAGTCGGACCGATAACGTTGCGAAGCGTGTCGGCGACGTGAGAGAGCGGTGCTAACGGTGGGTTCAAGGGAGATACTCGCAGACACTGAAGTAATGGCTGGACGCGACTTCCTCGAGCCGCGGTGGTTTCGCGTCCCGCTCGCAGTGGGTGGACTTCTCGTCCTTCTCGGGACCGTGATAGCCGCGATAGTCGCGCTCAGTATCGCGTTCTACGTGCTGCTCGGGGCGCTCTTCGGAGTCCCCCCGACGGTCGTCATCGCCGACCGCTCTATTTCCCGGATCGCAGCCGAACGGGCTACGGAACCGCTCGCGTGGATCGCCGGGTTGCTCCTCTGTATCGTGTCGATTCCGTACTTCGACCGGTACAATCGCTGGCTCGGTCGTGTACTCCGCGAAACAGACGTCGATATCGACGGGGAGAGATGAGGACGGGCACCGAAATCGAACGGGTACTCGACCGGCCGGCGACTCGCAGTCGACGCGCTTGCTGCCGACTACTCCGACCGCGGTTCCAGTCGAGAGTCGATCGGTCCCTCGAGCGACTCCTCGCCGAGCAACGGCTCGAACGCCGGGAGCGTCGCTCCGGGGGAGACGAGCCCCTGCACCTGGTCGTACGCGAGGGCGCGGTGATCCTGAAGCAGCGGGAGGTGGGTCCGACAGAGCGAGACGTGGACGCGCTGGCGGAGTTCGAGTAGCGACGTGACGGCCGTCGCGTCGTGTTCGGCGTCCGCGATCCGCGCGACGAGCGTGGACACCGAGAGGGAGCCGTCCTCGGCGAGGAGACAGCGGAGCACCTCGCGTCGACGGTCGTTGCCCAGCACGCGACGGACTGCCGCACGCGGGAGGGCTCCCTGAAATCGCTCGACACTGTCGGGAGCGGGGCTATCCAGCGCGGTCGCCAGTCGGTCAGGGTGGATCGTCATCGATAGCTGAAACTCAGCCGAAGAGCGAATAAACGAGGCTGGTCGTTCCAGTCGATGAGACACGATTCACGCCACTATTGATCGTTCACGGGACGGTAAACGGTCGATAATCCGGCGAAAGAGACCGATCGATCGCGGTGAACGGTTCCGGATAGCAGCGGCCACGGCGACTGTCGGTGGCATCGAGAACGAATCGGGAATCGCTATCGACCGATACTGTCGGTTTTCGAGACGCAACACGACGCAGGCGCTGCTGGGAGTCGGCGCTCGCTGCGAGGACCGAAAATCGAGTCGCGTTACTCGAGCAGGCCGAGGTCCTCGAGACGGGAGACGATCTTGTCGACCGCGTGTTCGGCGTCGACCGGTTTCTTGCCGCCGGTGATGACGAGTTTCCCGGAGCCGAAGAGCAGGGCCACCACTTCGGGGTCGTCGAGGCGGTAGACGAGACCGGGGAACTGTTCGGGTTCGTACTCGATGTTCTCGAGGCCGAGACCGATCGCGATCGCGTTCAGGTTGAGGTTGCGGCCCAGATCGGCGCTGGTGACGATGTTCTGGACGACGATCTCGGGGTCCTCGTTGACCTGAATCTGCAGTTCACGGAGTTTGTCGAAGACGATACGCAGGCTCTCGTGAACGTCGTCGGTCGATTTCGCGCCGGTGCAGACGATCTTCCCCGAGCGGAAGATCAGTGCGGCGGACTTGGGGTTCTGCGTGCGGTAGACGAGGCCGGGGAACTGTTCGGGGTCGTAGTCGGCCCCCTCGAGGTCCATGGCAACGCTCTGCAGGTCGAGCTCCTGTCCGATACCGGTCGACGCCACCACGTTTTCGATGTTGATGGTGTCCTTGGGATCCGTCATAAGTCGCTTAAAAAGACGTATT
Organism: Natronorubrum halobium; assembly: GCF_051351675.1. Classification (NCBI taxonomy): domain Archaea; kingdom Methanobacteriati; phylum Methanobacteriota; class Halobacteria; order Halobacteriales; family Natrialbaceae; genus Natronorubrum; species Natronorubrum halobium. Next base: position 776,600 of record NZ_CP195595.1, on the reverse strand, counting down.
TAAGGTTTATAAAGGTTAGTACCGCCACCTGATATATCCGGTATATACGGCGACCGCGTCGGCCGAATACCGATCGATTTTGGGATCGTTAGTGGCTGATACTCGGTCTCGGACCGGTCGCACCTCGACGGGAGACGTCACGAAAAACGGTAGGCTCATGGCTCCCCCACGGCGACGCATACGCGTGTATCTACTCGAGCTCGGCGGCGAGGACGACGCGTTCGCAGCCCGCGAGGCGGCCAGCGGGGCCGCCGACGTCCGTCGAATCGCCCCCGGACTCGCCGTCGCGAACGCTGTCGCCCCCGAGCGCGTCCGCGGGTTAGCGTACACGCACCGCGCGAGCGAACTGGTCGGCCGTACCGACGCCGACCTGGCGAGTGCGAAAACGCTACTCGAGACCGCGCCGATCGATCGCGAGGGAACCGTTGCGGTTCGAGCGACCGACGTCCACGGCTCGAGCGGCGTCAGTAGCGGGCGGGCCGAACGTGAACTCGGCCAAATCCTGGTCGATCGTGGGTTTACGGTTGATCTCGACGATCCCGATCACGTGCTTCGAGCGACGTTTTCGGTGGGAAAACTCGAGGCCGGCGGGGGGCTCGAAGCCGACGCGGAGACCGGCGCGCTGTTCGCGTCCGAAACTGACGAGGCACTCGAGGAACCCGTCTCGGTCTGTGCACTGGGCTGGCTCGCCGCCGAGAGCGTGCGGGATTTCGGCTCGCGCGCGCCCACGGACAAACCGTTCTTCCAGCCCGGGAGCATGGATCCGCTGCTCGCCCGCGCCGTCGCGAACGTCGCGGGGGCGCGGCCCGGCGCGACGGTTCTGGACCCGATGTGTGGTACCGGCGGCGTCCTCGTCGAGGCCGGACTGGTGGGTGCCGACGTCGTCGGAACGGACGCCCAGGAGAAGATGGTCGCGGGTGCGCGGGAGAATTTGGGCCACTTTCTCGACGCCGACGAGCCGTCGCCTACCGGCGTCGCTCGAGGCGAGTGGCACGTCGGCCGCGGCGACGCGACCCGGCTGCCGCTGGCGGACGACGCCGTCGACGGCGCGGTGTTCGACGCGCCGTACGGACGGCAGTCGAAGATCGAGACGCACCGGCTCGAGGATCTGGTATCGGGAGCGTTAACGGAGGCCCGCCGGGTCGCCCCGCGGGCCGTCGTGGTCGCGGATCGGTCGTGGGCCGGCGAGGCGCGAGCGGCGGGGTGGGAACTCGAGGCCGCGTTCGAGCGGCGCGTTCACCGGTCGTTGACGCGGTACGTGCTGATTCTCGAGCGGCGAGAGTCGTAGTCGACGTATCCGAGTTCGGACGAGCGCAACGCGGGGCCGTCTCCGTGCGTCAGATCAGCAGCGTTCGTCAAGGAACGCGGTTCGGGTCAGCGGCGAGTCGCTCGTTGGCAGACGCGGTCGTATCGCACCGCAGCGTCGAACGGACGGCGGGAACTCGTTACTGCCGAATGGTGACGGTCAGCGTCGAAGTGATCCAGGCCCGGTCGTCCCGTGGATCGGTGATGACAGCGACGACACCGTCGTCGACGGTGAATTCGCGGTATTCGTCACGAATTCGGTCTGCAGCGGTATCAGTTGGTGTCTTACTCATCGAAATTCGGAGCGAGGATCCGACTGCGGCTGTAACCGTCCATCACGGGTCACCGGTTTCCTCGCGACTCGTCCGCCACTCGTGGTGACACGCGTCGCTACAGAACCGAACGATGCGGTACGTTCCGTCCGAATCCGTGTACCCGACTGTCGGGTGCCAGCTACCGGGATCGAGGCTCGTTCCGCAGGTCGCACAGCGGTCGGGGGAGTCGGACGTTTCGGCGGTCGACGGGGGGCCGTTGTCATCCATCGAAACCCCTGGCACTGGAGGTGCTCATCGGCGACTTAGTTCGCGCGTGCGCACTCCGAGGCGGATCGCTCGCTCGGCGTCTCCGAGTCCGAGGTGACGGTAACGGTATCGTCTCGAATGGTGACCGTACATCCCGCTATCGTGAAGGAAATGTGCGTCCCGTCCTGGGGCCGACCGGTCCCGCTCGGCTGGAAGATCGCGTTGAGGGCATCCGGATCGATCACGGAATAGAGCGGCGGTAGTTCGTCGACAGGAGTATCCGTCGCGGCCGAAACCGCCAGAGCTACCGTGGTACATACCTCGTCGGCCGGAGACAGCTGTTGGGTTACGGGTTCGGTTGCGCTCATCTGTTGATCTACCCGTAGAAACGGAGTGTACCGGGAAAGCCACACTAGCTCAACTGAAAGATGCGCGCTCGAGCGGGGGCTATCAGTTGAGATATCGGCGGCGGAGCCGCAAACGGAGTCGAACGCCGCGTTCGGTCGACGGCGTCAGTCGGTGTAAAGGAGCGACAGGAGTTTTCGCAGGGCCGCACGGAGGTGGTGGTTGAAGGTCGGCTGTGCGATGTCGAGCGTTGCCGCCACGTCTCGTCCGCTGCTCGCGCGCGGTGATTCGAAGTAGCCGCTGAAGAAGGCCGTGCGCAGGACTTCCGCCTGTCGATCGGTCAGTCGATCGTCGAGCGTCGTTTGGAACGCCTGACGGGTCTGCACCGATCGCTCGTCTTCGCGACTCGCTACCAGCGTCGACTCCGGATACGCCGACTGGAATCGCTCCGCGAACCCCCGAACGTCGGCGTCGCTGGAGAGTTCGACCGTCAGTTGGCCCGTTCCGCGCTCCGCCGTCAGCGTTTGCACCGTCACCCCCTGTTCGAGACAGAACGAAACGAAATTCGGCTCCCGCAGCGTACACTCGAACACGCAGCCGTCCTCCCGTTCCGCGACGAGCGTGAGATCGTCGATAGCGAGCGCTCGTTCGGCAAACGCGACCACCTCGTCGACCGAGGCATCGCGGGTCGAGAAGAACACTCGGAGTCGGTCGTCGAGTCGCGGGACCACGCTCTCGAAGGAGAACTCACAATCGGCAGCTTCGGTCAAGTCCAGAAACACGAGCTCCGTGTCCCGCACCTGAAACTTGAGTTCGACGACCCGATCGCTGATCAGCGCCCGCTTACTTTCGACTGCGTTGATCGCGTGGGCGATCGTCTCACCGAGTTCGGACAGGACGGCCTGTACTCGATCGGTGAAGATTCCCGGTCGATCCGCGTAGATGGTCAACACGCCGTACAGCGTCTCCGCGTACACGAGCGGAATGCTCGCGATCGACCGATAGCCGCGTTTCATCGTCTCCTCGCGCCACGGCGCGTACGAGAGATCCCGCATCGTATCCTCGACCACCTGAAGTTCGCGCGTGCGTACGGCAGTTCCGACCGGCCCTCGTCCGGTCTGACTCTCGTCGGTCGTGATCGTGACGCTCTCGAGATAGCCGTCCTCGACGCCCGAACGAGCGTGCGGGGTCAGCGTCTGCGTGAGCGCGTCGTGCACGCCGATCCAGGCGAAGCGAAACGAGTCGGCGGCCACCAGTCGATCGCAGACGGCCTGCTCGATCTCGGTTCGCGTCGTCGCGTGGACGACACCCTGCACGATATCGCGGATCATGGCGTTAATCCGGTCGAGTTGCTCGAGCGACTCCGTCTGCGTCTCGAGTTCGGCCTCTCGCTCCTGCAGTCGCCGCTCGCGCTCGAGGCGCTCGAGCGCCGCCTGCGTGTTCGTCGCCAGGATCTTCGCGTAGTCGACGCCGGTAGACGGAATCGTCGGCGAACTCGCCGAGCCGAGGAGGAAGACGCCGTGGGTAGCGAGCGGGAACACGATTTGGCTGTCCAGCGGGAGTTCGGCGTCCGTGCGGGAAGACCGGGAATCTCCGTCGGAGTCGATGACGACCTGATCCGTGGCGAAGGCTCGTCCGACGACCTCCGCACAGGCCGACGACAGCTGAGTCGAAACGTCGGCTACGTCGTTGGTCGGATTCTCGGTGATCAGAAGCTCTTCCGCCCGATCGGTGGCGGCGAGCGGCCGCAACGTGCCGTGATCGGTGTCGTAGAGACAGACCATCGCGACGGGAAAGTCGAGGGAATCCGCCGCCGCCGTGACCGCCCGCTCGGCGATGTCGTCGAAGGACGTCATCGCCATCAGTTCCCGCGAGACTGTCGCCAGCGCAGTCAACTGCGTTTCACGCTGGTGACGTTCGAGCGCGTGCCGGAGCGATCGAGACAGGAGTTCGCTGTTGATCTCGTCTTTTACCAGGTACGCCTGGGCGCCCTGCTGGACGGCACGGATACCGACCGTCTCGTCGGTGAGACCCGTGAGCACCACGATCGGCACGGCTATCGGGTGCTCGAGGACGGTCGTGAGCGTCTCCAGTCCCGTGCTATCCGGGAGCCCCAGATCGAGCAACACGATATCGATCGTCGACTCCGCCAACTGCTGGAGTCCCGTCTCGAGTCGATCGGCGTGCAGTAGGTCTACCGTACCGGTTTCGGGTTCCGAGCGCGGTCTATTGCCGCTCCCGGTTTGGATCGACGATAAGGGAACGGTCGTTTCCCGAAGCATCTCCTCGATCAAGCGGGCATCGCCTGGATTGTCCTCGATGAGGAGGATACGGAGCGTATCGTCCGCTATCATGGACGCATATCACGTCATCATCATTACACTCGCGTTCGTGTCCTGATCCGATTTACCAGACATTTTTGTGATATTAGATTTTTCAAGACAGCAATCGAGTTCTTCGTACAGTATTCTCTACGTTTAGACAGTCGCTCATCGATATGTAGTCTGATGGCGAGCGTACAAATAAATCCACAGGCGTGGATGACCGGTCAAATACCTTGTACCGTCCTCTCGGCAATTCTGCAGCGCTGCTCGGTTGGTAAGCCAGCCAACATCTCGAGCCACCGCACGTGTAATATCGAAGACAAGTGTTCTCGGTCGCTCGGCCAGCGTCGACCGGCGCGGAGGCCCACGCGAGTCGCTCGTCTCGATCCGCCCTCCGACAGACGCGGTCTCGAGCGACCGAAGGACGCGTCGGCGAGAGGAGTCGGTCTGACCGTCGTGCTCGAACGAAGCGTCTCTTCAGTCGCTACCGGACAGTCATCGATCCGCACCGCTGCGAGCCATCGCCGCTCACGGAGCCCGTCCGTCGACGAGCCCCTGCAGTTCGCTCGCGACCTCGGGCGGGACGACGATCCGACGCGGCCCCGCGACGTACTGGCCGTCCGGTTCGGCGTACTCGAGTTTCAGGATCGCCGCGTCGCCGAGTCGGCGCGACGAGACCCCCCGAATGACCTCGAGATCGATCGCCTGATCCGGATCGTAGAGGTAGATCGTTCGTTTCTCGCGGTCGAGCGTGCCGACGGAGCGCAGGAACGACGCGAGCACGAGCGCGACGAGTGCGAGCGGGAGCAACAGCGCGGCCATGCCGGTGAACGGGCCGGCACCGACCTCCAGAAGCTCTCGCTGGGAGACGTACCGGCCGACGGCCATCAGCGAGCCCATGACGCCCATCATCGCGATCGTTCCGAGCGCGGCGTCCATCGCTCGCTCAAGGGCCTTCCCGGACGGCGTCGTGATGGGCAAGCGGCTGGCGAGGGCCTCGAGTCGGCGTTCGGTGTCGCTGGTGACGGCGAACGCGAGAATCGTCACGACGATCGCGGCGAGTGCGGCGACGACAATCGCGCCGGCGCCGCCCTGGGCGGCGAGATCGTACAGTCGCCAGAAGACGATGATAGTGATCGCCGCGAAGAACGTCCCGACGCCGAGCGACCACAGCAGGCGAACGGTTCGAGACGTCGAGGCGTCGCGTCGCCACTGCATCGTCTCGGAGTCGTCCGGATCCACAGCGTCCTCGTCCATACCAGAACTCGCCACCCGTCCTGTAAAGCCTGTTCGATGTCGACCAGTTCTCAGAACACCAGGGCATCGATCACGACGAAGCCGACGTACGAGATGACGATCGAGCCGGCGAGCGAGCCGATCCACGCGAGGACGGTGAATCCCATCTTCCGGGCGCTGACCCCGCCGCCGGCGCCGGCTGCGGCGTAACCGCTCCCGATGATCGCGCTGACGATGATCTCGTTGAACGAGACGGGAATGCCGTAGAGGACGGCGACCTGCGCGATGATGAACGACGGAATGAGCGCGGCGATCGACCGGCGCGGTCCGAGCGAGGAGTAGTCCTGCGAGATCGCCTTGATCATTCGGGGCGCGCCGGTCCACGACCCGAGCAGGAGTCCGAATCCGCCGCCCACGAGGAGCGCGATCAGCGGCAGGCCGACGTCGCCCGACAGCGGAATCAGCGGGCCGACCGCCAGTCCGACCTGACTGCCGCCAGCGGAGAACGCGACCAGTCCGCCGAGGATGAGCAGGAAGTGTCGTTCGCCGCGCTCGAGTTCGTCTCGTAGATCGATCGCGATCGCACCCGCCCAGAGGGCGGCGATAGCGGCCGTCGCGGCGGCGACGCCGACGATCTCGGGACCGGGAACCCAGCCGCTCGAGGCCTGCGCGATCGACGCCCCGCCCGCGTCTTCCGAGCCGAGGATCGCGAACTCGATGTTGGCGACGACCGTCCCGACGAGCGCCGACAGCCCGATGATCAGGTACGCCTCCGCGATCGGTTCGCTTCGCAAGAGCCGGGCGATCCCGTAGGCGAGACCGCCTCCGACGAACGGCGTCAGGATCCACAGCGTCGCGATCTCCGTGTACTTCGCCCACGCGGGATCGCCGCCCATCGCGAGCCCGACGCCGATGACCGCCCCGGTGACGGTGAAGGCCGTCGCTATCGGGTAGCCCGCGAAGACGCCGATCGCGACCAGTCCGGCCGCGATGATCAGCGCGATCGTCGCCGCCATCGGCGACAGCGTCACGCCACCGATCAGATCGGCACCGACCGCCTCGGAGACGTTCGCACCCTGTAAGACGGCGCCCGCGAAGCCGAGAATTCCGACGAGAAAGCCCGCTCGCATCACCGAGATCGCGTTCGCGCCGACCGCGGGAGCGAACGGCGTCGACCCGCTCGAACCGGCACCGATCGCCCAGGCCATGAAGAGACTGGCGAGTGCGGCCACCAGAAACGTCGCGAGCGTCACGATCTCGACCATCTATCCCGGCTTACCAGCTAGCCCTACAAGTGTGTGCCGACCTGTACCTGGGCCAGCGCCCGCATCCAGGTCGAACAGGTCCGCAAGCGGCTGGTGGAGCTGATCAGTCGAGTCACCGACGATCCGGCGGCCGACGGCGGCGATCTCCGGAGACCGCGCGAGTCGAGACCGTTCCCGTGGGGTCAGCCGGACTGGTCGTTCGCCTCGCTGACCTGCATCGGAACCGCAGAGCTCGTTATTTCGGCCGTCGTCGAAGCCGACCTCGCTCTCGACTGGGAGACCCTCGCCGGAGTACGACGGCGGTCCGAACTGATGCCGTGAACTCGCGGTAATCGGGACTGGTACCGAATCGAACCCCACGGTTCGATCCAACCGTACCGCGTCGAAATCAAACAACGCGCACGAACGAGGCAGATGAAACGGTAGATGTCTTATTCTACCGTGGGAAGCTTTATGTGTAGCTATCAGCAACTCACTGAGCAAGGTGGCAATATAATGCCGGCATCAAACAGCTACGGGCGACGGACGTTCCTCCGAACGACGGCGGCGACCGGAAGCGCCGCTGCGATCGGTGGGCTCGCGGGGTGTACGGGGTTTCTCGACGATGACGACACGCTGACCGTCGCAGTGTACGGCGGTGTGTTTCAGGAGGTTATGGACGACGTCCTGTTCGAGCCGTTCAACGAGGAGGTCGATTTCGAGGCCGAGTCACAGGAGCAGCCGACGGCCGAAGAGGCGCTCTCGCAGTACGACAGCGCCGTGGGCGCCGGCGAAGCGCCGGTCGACGTCGCGATCATGTCGACGGTCGGCGTCCTCCGCGGACTGAACTCCGAGCTCTGGCACATCTGGGACGACGAAGACGCGTTCGAGAACCTCCAGTACATCAGCGACGACCTCGTCGAGGAGCGCGAAGGGGGTATCGCCAGCATCGGCGCGCTCTCGTGGTACATCAACCTCGTACAGAATACCGACGTGTTCGAGGAACCGATCGACAGCTGGGAAGCGCTCTGGGACGACGAGTACGAGGATCAGCTGGGGCTGCTCGGACTCGCCTCCAACTCCTTCCTGCTCGACATCACCGCGGAGGTTCAGTTCGGCGGCCAGGAGATCCTCGAGGATCGAGACGGCGTCGAGGAGGTCTTCGAAGAGCTCGAGGGCATTACCGACCAGGCGAACTTCTGGTACGAGAACGAGGCCGAGTTCCAGCAGCGCCTCCGCGACGCGGAGGTGCCCGCGGGTATGCTCTACAGCGACATCACGAAGGTCATGCAGGAAGACGGCGCGCCCGTCCAGTCGAACTTCGTCGAGGAGGGCTCCGTGATCGACTCCGGCTCGTGGGTCGTCCTCGAGCCCTCCGAGATGGTGGAGGAGGCCCAGCAGTTTATCGACTACGCGAGCCGTCCAGAGGTACAGGACCGGCTCGCGGAGGACCTCTTTACCGCGCCCGTTATCGACCGGGAACATTCCGAACTCGACGACGAGACCTACGAGGAGATCGCCGGACCCGGTCCCGAGGCGGCGATCAGCCCCTACTACGATCTCTACCTCGAGGAGGAGGAGTGGGTCAACGAACAGTGGGAAGAGTTCATCATCGGCTAATTCCGATGAGCGGAATCTCACTGTCGGGCGTGACGAAGCGGTACCCGGGTGGTGTGCTCGCGGTCAAGGGAGTGGATATCGACATCGAGAGCGGCGAGTTCGTCACGCTGGTCGGCCCCTCCGGCTGCGGAAAAACGACGACGCTGCGGACCATCGCTGGCTTCGAGCGGCCGACTGACGGGACGATTTCGATCGATGGAACCGACGTCACCGACGCGCCGCCGTACGAGCGCAACACGGGGATGGTGTTTCAGGACTTCGCGCTGTTTCCACACCTGACCATCTACGAGAACGTCGCCTACGGGATGGACGTCAGCGGCGAGTACACCGACGAGGAGATCGACGCGAGAGTCGCGGAGATGCTCGAGCTGGTCGAACTCCCCGGCGTCGGCGACCGAACGCCGGATCAGCTCTCGGGCGGCCAACAACAGCGGATCGCGCTCGCCCGCGCGCTCGCACCGCGGCCAGACGCGCTGTTGCTCGACGAACCGCTCGCGAGCCTCGACAAGAAGCTCCGTGAACAGATGCAAGTCGAGTTGCGCCGGATTCAACAGGAGGTCGGCATCACTACGGTCTTCGTTACGCACAATCAGGAGGAGGCGTTGACGATGTCCGACCGACTGGCGGTGATGAACGACGGCCGCTTCGAGCAGGTCGGCCCGCCGGAAGCGGTGTACAACCGCCCGAAGACGCGGTTCGTCGCCGACTTCCTCGGAACGGCGAACCTCTTCGACGGCTCCGTGACGAGCGTCGAGGACGGCTACGCGACCGTCGACTGTTCGGACGCCACGATCCGCGCCCTCGGCAACGGCGTCGAGGTCGGCGAGACGGTTTCGGTCGTGGCCCGGCCGGAACGGCTCGCGATCGATTCGGCGGGTGCCGACGGCGCAACCGCCGAGAACACGTTCGACGCGACGGTCCAGTTCAAACGACACCTCGGGAGCAGCGTCGAGTACCAACTCGAGACAGACGACGGCCGGGAACTCGTCGTCGCCAGACGGAGCGGGACGGACGAACGGTCGCCCGGCGACCGCGTCTCGGTCCGCATTGGCCCCGACGACTGTCGAATCGTGGAGGCGTAGATGGAGACGGAATCATCGTCAACCGAGACCGACGAGCCGGCACGTGCGGGGCTGAAGTCGAACACCAAGTGGTACGCGCTCGGCTACCCGCTGTTCTGGCTCGTCGCCGTCTTTCTGGTGCCGCTCGCGCTGCTGGTCGTGTTCAGCTTCTACGTGAATATCCCCGGCGGCTCCTACCGGCCGGGCCTTACCCTCGAGAACTACGCACGGTTCCTCGACGTGAGCGTCACGCTCGGCTGGCCGCCGGTCGAGACGAACCTCTATCTCAGACAGCTCTGGCTGACGATCGAAATCTCGCTCGTCACGGCGTTCGCCTCGTTGCTGCTCGGCTACCCGATCGCGTACTACCTCGCGCGGATGAACCGACCGTGGCTCCGGAGTCTGCTGCTGATCACGATCATCTCCTCGCTGTGGGTCACCTACGTCATCCGCGCCTACGCCTGGCAGGTCATCCTGGCTTCCGGCGGGATTCTGAGTTCGATCGGCGTCAGAACCGGCCTGCTCGCCGAACCCCAGTCGTTCTATCCGGGCTACTGGGGCCTCGTCGTCGGCATGGTGTACGTCTTCTTGCCGTTCATGATCCTCACGCTCTACAGCAGTATCCGAAACATCGACGGCGAACTCCTCGAAGCCTCGAAGAATCTCGGGGCGGGTCCGGTGACGACGTTCCGACGGGTGACGCTGCCGCTGTCGAAAAACGGCATCACCAGCGGGATGGCGCTGGTGTTCATCCTCGCGCTCGGGGCGTACGTCATGCCGCGGCTGCTCGGCAGTTCCGCCGAGCGAACGCTGCCGGTGTTGATCGAGGCCCAGATCATGGGCGAGCAGAACTACCCGTTCGCCGCCGCGATGAGCATCGGGCTGATCGTGGTCGTCCTCGCGTTCCTCTGGGCGATGGTCCGGTTCACCAACGTGACGGCTGCCAGTCTCGGCGGCAACGAGGTGGCCGAACCCGACGGCGGAACGCCCGATTCGACCGCGTACGAGTCGTCCGCAGGAACGACGCGAGTCCGGTCTACGCTCGCCTCGGTAGCCTCGGCCGTCGGGCTTACTCGGCTGCTCGGTAGCGCAGGACGCGGACTCGACAGTGTCGTCACGACGGTCGACGCCCGGACCCGCGAACGGGTGATCTGGACGGCGAGTCGGCTCTACGTGATCGCCGCGATGACGTTCATCGCGGCCCCACTGGGAATCATCATCGCCGTCTCGGTCACGCCCGAACAGTTCCTCACGTTCCCGCCGGGCGGGTTCTCGATGCAGTGGTACGTCGAGTTCTTCACCGACTCGTCGTGGCTCATCGCGCTGATCAACAGCCTCGGTATCGCCGGGGCCGCCGCGCTCCTGAGCACGACGATCGGCGGGACGCTGGCGTTCGCCCTCGACCGGTACGGCTACCGGTGGAGCGCGATCCTGGGAACCTTCGGCATGCTCCCGATTCTGGTTCCGCCGGTCATCGTCGGCGTGGCGTTTCTCGTCTTCTTCCTCGAGCTCGGCGTCGCGGGGACGCGGGCCGGCATCGTCGTCGCTCACGGGATCTTCTACGCGCCGTTCCCGTTCATCCTCATCTCGCAGGGGCTGGACGAACTCGATCGAACCTACGAGGAGGCCGCGATGAATCTCGGCGCGTCCCCGATCGAGACGATTCGGACGATCACGTACCCGCTCCTGCGGGCGAACGTGATCTCGGGGGCGCTGTTCGCGTTCATCCTCTCGCTGAACGAGTACATCATCGCCTGGCTGCTGTCGCTGTTCCTCGTCGACACGATCCCGATCCGGATCTTCAACTCGCTTCGGTACGGCTACTCGCCGACCATCGCGGCCGCGAGCGTGGTCTTCATCGCGCTCACTGTCGTCGTCATGGTCGCAATCGACCATCTCTCCGGAGGGATCTGGGAGTGAACGGAGCCGACGGGACCGCGGTCGTCGCCGCCCAGACGGTTCCGGCGTTCGGCGCCGTCGATCGAAACCGCTCGAGGACGGTCGAGCTCGTCCGCGAGCACGCCGACGCCGATCTCGTCGTCCTCCCCGAACTGGCGACGACGGGCTACGTGTTCGAGGAGCGATCCGAACTCGAGTCGCTGGCGGAGCCGCGCGACGGGCCAACCGCCGAAGCGTGGGCCGCAATCGCTGCCGAAACCGACACGTGGATCGTCGGCGGCTTCGCCGAAATCGACCGCGATACGTATTACAACAGCTCCCTCGTCGTCTCTCCCGACGGCGTCGAGGGCGGCTACCGAAAGGTTCACCTCTGGAACGAGGAGAAACGGTGGTTCGAACCAGGCGACGCGCTGCCGACGTTCGAGACGCCGTTCGGTCGACTCGGTGTGCAGATCTGCAACGACCTCTGGTTCAGCGAAACGACGGTGAACCAGGCCCGCGCGGGCGTCGACCTCGTCGCCGTACCGACGAACTGGGTCCCCGGCCCGAGCGAGGGCGAGCGGCCCGCAGGGTGGACGATGGGGGTCCACCAGGCGGTCGCACGCGCGAACGAGAACCGAGTGTTCATCGCCTGTGCTGACCGCGCCGGAACCGAGCGCGGCACCGCCTTCGAGGGACAGAGCGTGATCGTCGATCCGGACGGGCTCCCGCTCGCCGGGCCCGCACCCACTACGGGCGAACGTATTGTTACCGCAGACTGCGAACTTGAGCGCGCGCGGACGAAGGCCCTGACCCCCCGCGACGACGCCCTCGCGGATCGTCGGCCGGACGTCTACGACCTCGAGTAGCCCGCGGGCTCCGAGATCTACTGTTATTGTCGTCTCCGACGACGTGCAGCGACCGTATCAGTCGTCGAGCAGCGGCTCCGGTCGCGCCGATCGGATCGACTGTACCGAGTCGAGTTCGCCTCGTTCGATCGTTCCGGAAAGCGTTTCCCACTCCTCGGTCAGCCCGTACTCGCTCAAGGCGGTCAACAGGAGTTCGCCGGGGCCGATGTACGTGATCGAGCCGAACGCCCAGGTCGAAGTCCCGCTCGGGAGATGGCTCTGTTCGCGCGGTCGTCGAAACTCGAGGACGCCGCCGAGGGAGCGACGAGTCGCGACCGCGAGGTCGTGCGCCTCCTCGAAGCGGTTGATCGGGAACTCACGGCTGTCGCCGACGAGCAGCCCCGCCTCGCCGGTCTCGAGAATCGTCGTCACGTCGGTTCGCCCGGCTTCGATGAGCAGCGAGACGACGTCGATCGAGGACCCCTGGCCGTTTATCACGTCGATGTGACGCCGGATTCGACCGCCGCGCTGGGGGACCACCTCGTTCGTCGGCTCCGACTCGGTCGGCCCGTACTCGAGGATGCCCGCGTTCGAGATGTTGGCGTCGACGCCGTGTGCGAGCAAGACGCCGTCCAGCGTGATGCTCGAGGCGGTCGCCAGCCGAACGTCGCCGGGGTCGTCCTCGCCGCTCTCCGCCATCGAAACCGGAATCGGCCCCAGCGGGAGGTCCTCGAGACGCTCGATCAGGTCGAGCGCCGCGTCGACGTTCGACGCCGGGAGGTAGGCCGCCGAAGCGACGAGCGCACCGCTGTCGTCGATCGGATCGTAGCTCACGCGGCTAGTGAGCGTGGCGATCCGGGCCCGGAGTTGCTCGAGACGCGTGTTGACGTCTCCCTTTTCGAGTTCGGTTCGCCCCTTCGCCGTTAGCTGGCGGCCCTGGCCCGGCACTTTTTCGGTCAGACCGAGTTCGTCGAGTTCGGAGAGCCGAAGTCTGATCGTTCGGTCCTTGATATCGTAGCCGTGGAGCTGCATCAGTTCGAAGAGTTGGATGCTGCCGATCGGTCCGTGCCGATCCACGAGGCGAAGGAGATCGTACGTGCGTCGCTCGAGTTCCGGCGCCATCTATAATCCCAGTGGCGGGGGATCACCACCAAGGTTTGGTTTGCGAGCCGACCGGTTCGAACGGGTCGAGATAATCTTTTAACCCCGCTGAAAAAAGAATAGGGTGGCAAACTGCTGCCAGTGTGTGAAAGGATGACATTCGAACGATCAGCAACGAACGACCGGGCCGTAAAGGAGCGCTGCGACGACTACCTGATGCCGATCCGGAAGCGTCTGGACGCACCAATCGAGCGGGCCGACGATCGTCCACTCGAGGACTTTGACGACAACACGTATCTCGATCTCTTCTCCGGCACCGCCGTCGCAAACGCCAGTCACGAGAGCGAGGCCATCGGCGAGGCACTCGAAGCCGAGGCCGCAGGTGGAGCCGATGTCTGACGAATCACGCGCGGCAGCCTTCCGAGAGTCCGTGCGGGGCTCGTCGGTCGAACTCGCGTACGCCGGCCACAAGACGTTCCTCAAGGGTGACCCCCGCGAGGTCGAGAACGTCGGCGACGTCGACGCGGCCGCGCTCGGAATCCCCTACGACGGCGCGGTCTCGAACCGCCCCGGAGCCAGATACGGTCCGGAGGCGATCCGTTCGGCCAGCGGCTGGTGGGCGTACCTCTCCGATTACAAGGGCGGACTGACGAACATGCAGACCGGCGAGCAAGTCAACTTCGACGACCTCACCGTCGCGGACTGCGGCGACGTCCCGGTCTTCCCGATGGACAGCGAGACGACGGCCGAGAGCATCACGGCCCACGTCGCGACCGTCGCCGAGCAGACCTTTCCGGTCGTCCTCGGCGGCGACCACTACTGTACGTTCCCCGCCGTTCGCGGCTTCGCCGAGGGGGCCGGCCACGACCGCGTGGGCTTCGTCCAGATCGACGCCCACACCGACACCGTCTCCGAGAGCCCGGTCTTCGGGACGGACTTTCACGGCTCGAGCACGGCGCTGATCGCCGACTCGCCCCACACCGAGTACGGCGACGTGAGTCAGGTCGGCATCCGCGGCTACGAGTCCCCCGACTTCTTCGAGTTCGCCGACGAAACGGGACTGAACCTCTATACGATGCGGGACGTCGAGACGGAAGGCATCATCTCGGTCGTCGAGGACGCGGTCGAGGCGGCGGCCGAAGACACCGACGCCGTCTACGTCTCGTTCGACATCGACGCCGTCGATCCCAGCGTCGCGCCGGGAACCGGCACCCCGGTTCCGGGCGGTCTCACCGCCCACCAGGCGCTCGAGACGATGGCGGTGCTCGGCGCGAGCGACGCGGTCGGCGCGGTGGACCTGATGGAGGTCGCCCCGCGGTATGACGCGACTGAAAGCACCGAACGGATCGCGGCGTACCTCCTCGTGACGCTGCTCGAGCGACAGTTCGCAGAATGACCGACACTACCACAAACCGATGACGAAGACACCGAGGCCGACGGTCGGAACCGAGCGAACGAGCGACGTGGCCGAATCGGTCATCCGCGAGATGACTCGAGCGGCGATCAGCGAGGGCGCGATCAACCTCTCGCAGGGCATCCCCGACGAGGACGAAACGCCGCCGGAGATCAAGCGGGCCGCACGAGATGCCATCGACACCGACAGCCAGTACACGATCACCTGGGGGCTGCCGGAACTCAGGGAAGCCGTCGCCGAGCGCTACGCCGACTGGAAAGGCGTCGAGTACGATCCCGAGACGGAGGTGACGATCACCAGCGGGACCAGCGAGGCGATCATGTCGACGATGCTCTCGCTCGCCGGCCCCGGCGACGAGGTGATCTACTTCGAGCCCGTCTACGAGAGCTACATCCCTGCGAGTCAGTTCGCAGGGGCGACCGCGATCCCGATCGACATCACTGACGACCTCGAGATCGACGTGGATCGACTCGCCGACGCCGCCGAACGCGCGCGAATCCTCGTGCTCAACACGCCGATGAATCCGACGGGGAAGGTGTTCAGCCGCGCGGAACTCGAGGCGATCGAGGAGATCGTCTTCGAACACGATCTCATCGTGCTAACCGACGAGATTTACGAACACATCGTCTACGACGACGACTACTGCAGCCCCGTCGAGGTCGGCGACCTCTCCGAGCGTACCGTCGTCTGTACGGGGATGTCGAAGACGTTCAGCGTCACGGGCTGGCGGGTCGGCTTCTGTCTCGCGCCCGAGTACCTCTCGAAAGAGCTGCGAAAGGTCCACGACTACACGAGCATCTGCGCGCCCACGCCGTTCCAGCGGGCCGGCGTCAAGGCGCTGTCGCTCCCGGACTCGTACTATCGGGAGCTGTCGGACTCCTACGAACGGCGGCGAAACCTCCTCTACGACGGCTTGCTCGAGGCCGGGTTAGAGCCGATCGAGCCGGACGGCGCGTACTACATCATGACGCGGTACCCGACCGACGAGTCCGACATCGAGTTCTGTTACCGGTTGATCCGCGAGGCCGGCGTCGCCGCGGTCCCCGGCAGCAGTTTCTACACCGACCCCGACGCGGAGGCCGACTGGATTCGGTTTACCTTTTCCCGAAATCGGGCGACGCTCGAGGAGGCGATCGATCGACTGCTCGAGAACCGTTGGTGGTAGGGCTCCGCGCGCCGATGCGCCGGGTGGCTCAGTTCGTCGTCGACCGCGAGTTATCCTCCGGCTCCGGCGGCGGTTCGGCGCCCTCGATCGCCTCGGCGGCGTCGGTATCCTTCTCGACTTCGACGTGCCAGCGGTCGATCTCTTCGTCGAACTCGGCGAGGCGCTCGGAGACGTCGTCTTTGAGGATATCGTCGTTGACGTTGACCTCGAAGACGAACTGCTCGCCGTTGCCGCCGTTGCGCGTCGACTGCTGGATGTTGGCGCTGACGAGTTCGTTGTCGAAGTAGTACGGGGCGAGCTGGGTCATCACGTTCTGGTAGACCGTGTCCTCGACGCGGCGGAACGCCTTGCGCCCGGCGGAGTCGGCCGCCCGCGCGACGTAGTCGATCGACTCCTTCCAGTTGCCGACCGCGGCTTCCGCGTCGTCGTCCTCGAGTCGTTCGTACGACTCCGAGAGCTTCTCGCCGGCCGTCTTGATGTCTTCGTCGGGGTTCTTGCCGGCCTTTTCGCCCTTGCCCTCTTCGATGCTCGCCTGGTCGGCGGTCTTCTCGCTGACGTCGGTATCGAGGGTCTCGTGGGCCTTCGGTCGCCACTCGTCCCACTCCTCGTACGCGCGGGTAAAGCGCGCCCCGTAGTCTGCGTCAGGGTCGTGGACGCCGGCGTCTCGGAGCGCGCGCGTGATGCGCTCGCCGTGCTCGACGATGTCGCCCCAGTCACCGCGGACTTTGAATCCCGAGATACTCTCTTCCATTCGGCTGGCGCGGTGGTAGGAGTTGGACGGCTATAAACTTCGTTGCTGCGAACAAATGGTGCCGGTGAGCGCGGGGGCGTCAGTACTGTCGATCCGTCAGCTCCGAGCCGCCCGTCGGTTGGCCGCTCATTCCCTGCCCGTGTTGACCCTGTTCGCGCATGCCCTGCATCTGCTGCCCCGACTGTTGCCGGCCGCGCTGCTGGCTACCGCCCTGCCGACCGCTCGTCTGCTGGCCGCTCATCTGGTTCCCGGTCTGCTGGGCGCCCATCTGGCTCGTTCGCTGGCCGCCCGTCTGTGACCCCTGGCCGACCTGCTGGAGGACGGTCTCACAGGCGTTCATCGTTCGCTCGAGCGTCGCGATCGTCTCGACGATGTGGGGATGGTGTTGCTGGTGCTGTCGAAGCTCCGGGAGTCCCTCGGCCGCAACCCGGAGGAACATCTCCGCGGCTTCGGGGCCGAACATCGAGTCGCGGGTGATCAGCATCTCGTTGAGCTGGGCGATCTCGGCGATGTCCTGGCAGATCCGAGCACAGATCCCGAGCTCCGGTCCGCCGGACGCACACTCCGTCGCACACCAGGCCGCGACGTGTGAGAGTTCGCCGAAGTCCTCGAGGACGATGCGAAGCTCGTCGGCCATGTGGTCTTTGAACGAGTGGGGTTGGGCCTGCTGGCCGTGCGCTTCGGTCTGGTGGCCCTGCTGGCCGTATGTTCCGGTTTGCTGACGCTGTTGGTCGTACATCCCGGTCTGGTGGCCCTGCACTCCGGCCTGCTGTCCCCGCATCCCGGGTCCTCGATGCTGTGTCCCGGTTTGCTGGCCCTGTCCTCCTCGGGAGTCCGTCTGTCCGGTCATCTGCTGGTGCTGCTGGCCGCCCATCCGTCGACTCCCCGCTTGCTGGTGCGGCTGCTGGTCGCCCTGTCCGTGCTGTGGCTGTGAATCGTTCGGTGATGGCATAGATATCGACACCTCTGGGAAGGTACTGGACGGTGCACCGGTCGTCGAGTAAAGCGACCGTACCGTTTCGATCGTTTTTCGCTGCTAATCCGGTTTTTCGGACTGCCCGTTACTCGAGGCTGGCCCCCGATTCGACCGACTCGAGCAGTAACTTCCGATTGGATACCGCGATAGCGGGCGTCACGGGCGAGACACCGAGACAGACATCCGATGGGGACACGCACCATGGCCCGCCCTCCCGTCGTCGGTGCCGGACCGATACGATGAACTACCCGGCGACAGCCTGTAGAGATATGCCGATCGAAGACCGGGACGACGCGTATCTCATCACCCACGCACTGGCGAAAGACACGCTCTCACGGATCCGCGACGTCGAAACGGAGCAAGTCAGCTTCCGAAAGGGACTGGTGAAACTCGGCCGCATCTGTGGCTACGAGATCATCGACGGCCGAATGGAGACCGAGTACGTCGAGATCGAGACCCCGCTGGAGCCCACGATGGGCGAGCGCGTGCGCGGGCTCGACGACGTCGTGATCATCAACGTCCTGCGCGCCGCGACGCCCTTCGTGGAGGGGTTACTGAAAGCGTTCCCGCGCGCGCGCCAGGGCGTCATCAGCGCGAGCCGTGACGAGGAAGCCGGTCGCGCCGAGGACGGCTCGTTCCCCATCTCGGTGGACTACGTGAAACTGCCCGAGATCACCGAGGAGGACACCGTCATCGTCGCGGATCCGATGCTCGCGACGGGGAGTACGATGTGTACCGTCCTCGAGCACGTCATCGAGAACTCGCCGGAACCGGAGAACCTGATCGTCCTCTCCGCGGTCTCCGCACCCGAAGGGCTGCTCCGCGTCGGCGAGGCGTGTCCCGCGGCGGATCTGCTGACGGTGTCGATCGACGACTACCTCGACGACGACGGCTTCATCGTCCCCGGACTTGGCGACGCGGGCGACCGCGCGTTCCGTACGACCTGAGCTGTCGCTCCCGCTGCCGTCGCCTTTTTGCGGGTCGACCGTGAGTCGATGACATGGACTACAGCGTCGTCGATCCGGACGAACTCGAGCCGACCGAAGACCGGGCCTGCGATCTCCGTCGGGTGAGCGAACCCGCCGGCCTCGAGAACGTCGCCATCAACCGCTTTCGAGCGGAACCGGGCGAGCAGTTGCCGCTGGCCTACCACTATCACGAGCAACAGGAGGAAGCGTTTATCGTGCTCTCGGGGACGCTTCACGTCGAGACGCCCGGCGGCGAGTTCGAGGTTCCCGAGGGCTCGATATTCGCAGTGCAGCCCGAGGCGCCACAGCGAGCGTACAACCCCGCGGACGCCGAGACCGCGATCGAGGTCGTCGCGATCGGTGCACCGCCGGTCAGCGGTGACGCCGTCGCCTACGAGCCGGACGCCGAGTAATCGGATTTTCGCGACTCGAGGCAGTTCGAATACCGATTTATCGCGACTCGAGGCGGCCTCGAGCGACCGGCCGCTCGTCGTCCGGAACAGGGCTACTGATCCGTGCCGCAGGTATCGATCCCCAGCACCGCGTTCACCGGGCAGCGCTGGATGATTGCCGTCGCGAAGATGTCGCTGCCGGCGACGAACGCGAGCGCGCCGAGCGTCCGCTCCCGGTTTCGGTAGCCGACCACCAGTAACGCGATGCCGAACGCGACGCGCCAGACGCGATCGAATCCCCCGACGTTTCGGTCCATACGCGGTAAAACGAGTGCGACGTCCGTAGGGGTTTCCTCGCGATCGGTGGAACGACCTCGCGTCCATCCGAGGGCGCTCGAACCCCTTCGTTTCCGGTCGAACCGACCGCAGCAGGCGTTCTGACGGGGTACGGCGGCTGTCGGTCGAGGTGAAACGGTCATCCGGTATCGTCGCGTCGTCTCGCAGTTCGTGCTTACTCCGCTGGGTCCGTCTCTTCGTTCCCGCTCGAGAGCCCCTCGTTCCGCTCGCGCTCGAGCGCCGGCGCCGCCTCGTGGGCGTCGGCGTAGCCGTCGAACCAGCGGACGGTGCGCTCGATCCGGTCGACGACGTGGGCCGGTTCGCCGGAGCGGGAGAGTTCGTGGCCCTCGCGGGGATACCTGACCAGACGGGTGTCGACGCCGTGTTTCTTCAGGCCGAGGTAGAACAGTTCGGCGGTGTTCGCTGGCGTGCGGTAGTCGCGGTCGGAGTGCATCACGAGCGTCGGGGTGTCGACGTTCGGAACGTGGGCGACCGGCGACTGCTCCCAGAGGAACTCGGACTCGTCCCACGGGGTCGTGCCGAAATCGCCTTCGACGAGTTTGAACGCGTCCGTCGAGCCGTAGAAACTCGTGAGATCGTAGACGCCGCGCTGGGAGACCGCCGCGTCGAATCGGTCGGTTTGGGTGACCGCCCACGCGGTCATGAAGCCGCCGAAGCTACCGCCGGTGACGAACACCTCGTCTTCGTCCACGTACTCACGCTCGCAAACCTCGTCGACCCCGGCGAGCACGTCGGTCAGGGTAACGTCGCCCCAGTCGCGTTCGATGGCCGTCGCGTGGTCCTCGCCGTAACCCGTCGAGCCTCGCGGATTGCACCAGAAGACGACGTAGCCCCGCGCCGCGAGCGTCTGGAACTCGTGCCACGTCGTCCCCGCGGTCGTCCACTGCGCGTGTGGTCCGCCGTGGATTTCGACGACGAGCGGGTAGCGTTGGTCGGTCGCGTCGGCGTCGAACGCCGGCGGCGTGAGGAGCCAGCCCTGAATCCGCCGACTCCCCTCGCTCTCACCCGCCTCGTCGTCGATCTCGAACCACACCTCCTCGGGCTGTCGGACCGGCTTGTCCGCGAGATAGTCGGCGTTGACCCGTGTCAGCCGGTGGACCTCGTTGCCCCCGCGCGTGGTGACGAAGACGTCGCCGGGGTGATCCCACTCGCTGTGGACGTACGCGACGGCGTTCTCGCCGACGGAGAACCCCGCGATATCGACGCCGTCGCCGTACACCTTCGCGGGCTCCTCGCTCGAGTCACCCGGCACCGACCACAGGACCCTCGAGCCCTCGTCGGGCGTCGAGAAGTACAGCGTCTCGCCGTCGGGCGCCCACTCGAAGCCACAGCGGTGACCGACGGTGCGGTCCAGCGACTCCGTCGGCGCTCGTTCCTCGCCGGTCTCGCGGTCGTGGACCCGGATCTCCGTCTGGCGCATCGAGGCGTTCTCCTCGGGGGTGTACTCGAAGGCGATTCGGCCGTCCGGGGTCGCCTCGAGCGACGAAACCCACCCCGTCGTCTGCGCGAAGGACTCGACGGTTCCCGATCGGATGTCGTGTTCGTACAGGTCGTACGTGAGCGAGTCGTCCGGCTCCTCGCCGGTCTTGACGGCGAAGTAGACGGTCTCGCCGTCGCCCCACGCCGGCGCGACGTAGTCGCGGTCGGCGGGTAGTTCGTCCGCTCCGGTGAGCCGCGTGATCGCGTCGCCGTCGGGGTCGTCGGTCTCGGACGACTCGAGCGCGGTCGCGACGTCGATCACGTAGACGTGGCTCCGCCGGCCGTCGAGGTACTCGGTGCCGGCGCGGTAGACCATCCGGTCGATCACGCGGGGATCCGGCTCCTCCGGTTCGTACTCGGGGTCGACCGCGACGTCCCGGTCCGCCTCGCGGTCGGCCGCGGTGACCTGCTGGGTGAACAGCAGTCGGGAGCCGTCGGGGCTCCACTCGAGGTCGCCGATACCGCCGACGACCGACGTCACCTGCCGCGCCTCGCCGCCGTCGGTCGGAACGAGCCAGAGCTGCTGGCGGTCGGTCTCGCCGCGGGTGCTGGCGAACGCGAGCCAATCGCCGCCCGGACTGAAGCGAGGCTGGCTGTCGACACCCTCGCTCACGGTGAACTGCTGGGGCTCGTCGCCGCCGATGGGAACCACGTAGACCGTCGCCTCGTACTCGTCTTCTCGAGGGCGTTTCTGAACGAACGCGACGGTATCGTTATCCGGAGAGACGGCGGGATCCGTGACCTGAATGATGTCGTGATAGTCTCTGGCAGTAATTGCGTTCATGTACCCTGCCAACTCGCCGGCCCGATTATACATTTCGGTGCCTAATACGTTCCATCAGACACTAGATAACTGAACAGACAGTTACCGACCTTCGATCGACGTGGTCTAGTATGCCACTACATTTACGTTACGATTGACAATCGGGAATATATAAATATCTCCAGCTCGCTTCCTTAAGATATGCGACACAATATTAATAGGAGACAGTTCGTGACTGCTGTAGGGGCTGCTGGAATGGCCGGTCTCGCTGGCTGTTCGGGTGAGGACGACGAAGACACGCTCTCATGGCACGCGGGTGGCACCGGTGGAACCTACTACCCACTCTCGAACAACTTCAAAACGATCGTTGAGGAACACACGGACTACTCGCTGCAGGTCCAGTCGACCGGTGCAAGCCTCGAGAACGTCGGCAACCTCAATCGTGAGGAAGCCGAGTTTGCACTGATTCAAAACGACATTGCGTACTTCGCGTATAACGGCACCGGCCACGAGGACCTCGAGGGCAACGAGATGGAGAACATCCGCGGCGTCGCAACGCTGTACCCCGAGACGATTCACGTTATCACGCAGGACGACTCCGGGATCGAAACCATCGAAGATCTCGATGGGGGGACGATCAACACCGGCGACGCTGGCAGCGGAACGCAGGTCAACGCCCTCCAGATCCTGGAGACGGCCGGCATCGAGGAAGGCGACTTCACCGAACAGAACACCGACTTCGATACGGCGACCGACCAGATTCGCGACGGCGACGTCGACGCGGCGTTCGTCGTCGGTGGCTGGCCGGTTGGCTCCGTCGAGAACCTCGCGAACAGTGCGGAGATTTCGCTCGTCGAGGTGTCCAGCGACCTCCGCGAGGACATCATGGGCGCAGCCGAATGGTTCGCCGAGGACACGATCCCGGCCGAAACCTACGAGGGGATCGACGAGGACGTCGAGACGGTGTCCGTACAGGCGATGATCGCCACCCACGATGGGGTCGACGACGACGTCGTCGAGACGGTGACCGAAACGATCTTCGACAACGCCGACGATATCGACCAGAAGGCGGAGTTCATCGACGTCGACTCGGCACAAGACGGGATGCCGATCGACCTCCATCCGGGCGCCGAAGCCTACTTCGGATAAGCGCGATACACGATCACCGCTGTTTCCCATTCACCGATCGTGTCCCGATTGACTCGCCGCCTGGTCGTGGTCGCTGTCGTTCTCCTGGTACTCGGAGCGACTGCAACCGTCACCACGACCGGATCTGCGGACAAAACGCTCGTCGTTACCGATGCAGATACTGACGAGCGGCTGCTCGAGGTCCCGGTCGACGACAAAGACCAGGTGACGCTTTCGTACACCCACAGCGTCGAGAAAACGACTGTCGAAGACATCTACGTCGTCGACGGAACACGGCTCCGAATGGAACGAATGGTGTTTCACTCGCACGGGGCCGGCCTCCCCTCTGACGCACCGATCGAACGGACCGAGGAGGGATTCGTGCTCGAACTCGACGAGACGTACGAAGAACTCGGCGTCGTGCCCGGTTCGATCGCTGGACACGAACTCGTCGTCGGCGACGAGCGGTACGATCTGGTCGCACTCTCGGACGGACCGGTTGTCATCACGCTCGTCGATCGGATCGTGGTAGACGATATTTTCGACGCCGATCCCCGATTCACACCGCTGCTCGAATCGAGATGACTGTTTCCAATCTGCTATGAGTAAAGATAACCACGACGGAGACGCGCTTCCAAAAGAGGACGCAGACGCCCTCTCAGAGGAGGAACAAGAGGAGTTGTTACAGGAGGTCGAACGACGGCGATCCCATCAGGGACTGGCTGCAGCCATCGTCGCCCTGATCGGAATCACGTTTTCGGCGTTCCAGATGTGGGTCGCCGCTCGCAGCTATCGGTTCGGCGCGACGTTCCCGGTCGTCGGCGAAATCGAAATCGCCTCGCTCCAGCCGCTGCAGGTCAACGCGATCCACGTCACGTTCGCGCTGCTGCTCGCGTTCCTGTTGTTCCCGGCGAGCAAGGGTGACGGATTCGTCGCTCGACGACTCGGGGCGATCGAATCCGCTACTCGAGAGCGATTCGGCTCGGACCATTCCCTGACGCAGGGTATCGAACGGCTCGGTGACGGCGTTCGGTGGGCGGTGGTCGATCCGTCGCTGCGTCGCATTACACCGCTCGATATCGCCCTGATCGGCCTCTCGTTGCTCCCTGTCTACTATGTCGTCACCGACTACAGCGAGATCCGCCAGATGGCGACCTTCGGTATCGGGGCCGGAAGTCCGTTCCACGAGATCTTCCCCTTGATCGAGCCGCTCGTGATGGGGCTCGCTGCGGTCGGTGTGCCAATAGACGAGTGGTCCGGTGCGTTCCTGCTGGGCGCTCTCGGTATCCTCCTGGTACTCGAGGCGACCCGGCGGACGCTCGGCACGTTGCTCATGGCGCTGATCGCCCTATTCATCGTCTACGCCAGGTGGGGCTACTTCGTCCCCAGCGACTCGGTCATCGGCGCGCTGGCAATCCAGCCCGATAACTGGGGGAACATCGTCTACAACCTCTGGTACATCACGGAGGCGGGCATCATGAGTACGCCCGTTTCCGTCAGCGTCCGCTTTATCTACATCTTCATCCTCTTCGGGGCGTTCCTCGAGATGAGCGGCGCCGGCAAGTGGTTCATCGACCTCGCGTACTCGCTGACCGGCACCAGAAAGGGTGGGCCGGCGAAAGCCAGCGTCGTCTCGAGTGGATTCATGGGCATGCTCAGCGGGTCGTCGATCGCGAACACGGTGACGACGGGTGCGTTCACGATCCCGCTGATGAAGCGGTCAGGCTACTCCCCCTCGTTCTCCGGCGCCGTCGAATCGTCAGCCTCGTCGGGCGGCCAGATTCTGCCGCCCGTGATGGGTGCCGCCGCGTTCCTCATCGTCGAGTTTACCGGCACGTCGTACTCGACCGTGATCGTGGCGGCCACGCTGCCCGCGATCGCCTTCTTCTTCGGGATGTGGGTTATGGTCCACTTCGAGGCAGTCCGGGGCGGAATCGGCGGCCTCCCGCGTGCTGAACTTCCCGACGGCCGCTCGAAGTTCCGCACCGGTTGGTTCTATCTGGTTCCGCTCGTCCTCCTAGTCTACTTCCTGGTCATCGCCCGGTTCTCGATCAACCGCGCCGGCTGGTACACCATCGTCGCCGTCGTCGCACTGATCTCAGTCGTCGCCGCGTACAACGAGCGGACCCGGCTTCCGCTGCTGGGCACGATCACTGCGCTCTATCTCGCTCAGGTCGCAGCCCTCGCGAGTTACGGGGTCGGACTCGGCGGGGCGATACAGGCGCTGGCCGGACTCGAGTCGGCGGCAGATCCGTATTCGATCGGCGATGCGGCAGCCACGGCGGCGTCGGATCTCGGCCTGATTGCGATTCTCGTCGGTCTTGTCTTCATCCTCGCCCAGTCACGGCCGGATGCGCCGTTGCTCGAACTCGACGAGTCGGTTGACGAGTTCGCACGACAGAGCGCAACGCGAGTCGGCCGGCCGTCGCTCGCGGAGAACACCGGCTACCGCTTCGGTTCGTTCGTGCTGAAATCGATGGACTCCGGTGCGCGCACCGCGACAACGGTCGTCATCGCCGTCGCCGCGGCGGGCGTCGTCCCGGGCGTCATCAGCATCTCTGGGCTGGGTCCGAACCTCGCTGCCCTCATCAACACCGTCAGTGGCGGCTCGATTCTGATCTTGCTCGTTCTGACGGGGATCGCCTCGATTATTTTCGGCATGGGGATGCCGACCACCGCGATGTACATTATCCTGGTTGCGATGCTCGGCGGCCCGATCGAGGACCTCGGCATCTGGATCGTTGCGGCCCACCTCTTCATCCTCTACTTCGGCCTGATGGCGGACGTTACCCCGCCCGTCGCCGTCGCCGCCTTCGCCGGGGCGGGCGTCGCCAAGGCCGACGAACTCAAGACCGCGACCATCGCGTTCCTCCTCTCGTTGAACAAGATCCTCGTTCCGTTCGCGTTCGTCTTCTCACCGGGCATCCTGCTCGTCCGAGAGGTCAACGGCGAGTGGGGGCTCGTCGGCTGGAGCGACGTCACCGACGTTAGCTTCTTTGCATCCGAGGTGGCGGTCCCCATTCTGGGGCTGTTCCTCGGCGTGTACGCACTCGGGGTTACGATCATCGGCCACCAGTACTCGAGCGTCGACGCCGCGCGACGTGGCCTGTACGCGGTCGCCTCGATCCTGCTGATGGTCCCCGAGATCCCGCTACTTGTTTGCGAAGGGCTGCTCTCGCTGGCCGGGCTGTCGGTCGGACTGACCGGTTTCTCGATGACGTTCCCACTGCGGGTCGTCGGCTTGGCGATGCTCGTTACGCTGTCGTACCGCAACAACGCTCGCCTCACGGGTGCAGATTCGGAGCCGTCACCACCTACGGCTGG
The DNA here is from genome assembly GCF_051351675.1 of Natronorubrum halobium. Lineage (NCBI taxonomy): Archaea > Methanobacteriati > Methanobacteriota > Halobacteria > Halobacteriales > Natrialbaceae > Natronorubrum > Natronorubrum halobium. The sequence goes on along the minus strand of NZ_CP195595.1, from coordinate 750,400 downwards.
CGACGCCTGAGGACGGCTCCACAGACCGGTTGCTTTTTTAATACGATCGAGCGTACATCAGTTCGTGACTGCGTACAATTCGGTCGTCTCGCCGGACACCAGCGACCGCGACGACGGCGACCCAGACGCGGCGTTCCAGGTCGCCGTTGCCGTCTACAGCGGCGCACTTCTCGCCGGTTTTACGGCGACAGCAGCCGTGCTGACAGCGTCCATACCGACCGCTCCGGACACCATCTCAGCCACAGTCGGAACCGCCTACGCGGGTGGTTTCGGCGTCGGCTGTGTCGCCGGTGTCATCCTCTCGAGAGTCGATCGTCGGCTCCCGATACGACTCGGCCGCACACTGATCCGGCGACTGACCCTCCTCACCCCGACAATTCCGTTCGTCGTCCTGTGGCTGGCCCCGCTCGAGCCCCCAGTCGACGTCGTCGCCGTCTGGTCGGTGATCGCCGTGTTCGTGACGGGCTACGTCCTCTCGCAGTTGGCCGGGAACCGGTACGTCGACGCGGTCACCCCCGGCGAACCCGACGAAACCTGGCGGTGGGATCCGCCCGGCTCCGTCCGACTCGACGTCGCGCTCTTCGTCCTCTACATCGTCCTCGCCGTCGGCAACGCCGTCAGCGGGAACTGGCTGCAGGCGCTGCTGTGGCTGACGCTCGGCGTCGTCTGGATCGGCAGTTGCCTCGCAGAAGGGCGGTGGGCGTTCGGTCCGGGACGGGATCGCTGCGAGATCCAGTTCTACGAGACTGGTCTCGTCAAACGACGGCCGTACACGAAGACGTTCGTCGCGTGGCACGACATCGATCACACCCGCTTGCGCGGTGACGAACTCGTCCTCGATTACGGCCTGCGCGACGTGCGATTCGACCGCGACGAACTCGAGGATCCGGACGCCGTGCTCGAGGCCGTCGATCGGCGGCTGTCAGGCACTGAGTCAGGATATCAGTAGCGAGTCCCCACGTTCGTGTAGAATTTCGGGTGTGGAAAGGCCGGCAAGTAGAGGTGAAGGTTACCGGTCAGTACGGCGTCAATACAGATAATAGGAGAGTGCTGGAACCGAGATGAACAGCAGTTCTGTGAATATGGCTCCGCCAAGGTGAACGACGCCTGCAAGTCCCCATACGTTACTCGGTGACCACGTTCTATCCCCGCTGAGCGTCCGGAGGTCCGCAAGTAAACAAATGAAGACGACCACTGCCACGAGGATTCCCGTCCAGAATGAGAGCATCTGGAGTATGAACCACACAACGTCCATGCCAATAGTTGAATCAGGAGATTGAGCCGTGGCAAAGAAGGCACGGGACGCGAAATAAGAGGTCAACGACGTCAGAATCACGAGAGGGAACAGAAGGATTCCGTACCACCACGACGAACTTGACATATTACACGGTTACAGTAGAGCGGCATAATTATGACTGAAAGGTGATTCGATGCAATCCAACCGCTCAGTTCGCACATGGAGTTGCCGTTCAGTACAGGGGAGATAGTGATCGCGATAGGGCTGTTTACGGAAAGTGGCTAGTGAAGATCCCATTTAGACGTATCTCTTCACTATTTACCGAAACAGACTCGGGGCTGTCGTCTTTTTCGTCAGTGATCTTGATGAGCAGCGAGTGGGTTCTCAAATCATCGTCGACACCGCGCCACCACGGGTGTTCGACAACCACGTTGAGGTAAAGCCCATCATCCGTGCGGGAAATCGTCTTGAGCGCGAGATCGGGATCTGTTTGCATCCCTGTTTGGACGACTATGAGATAAGCGTCGTCGAAATCGGTCTCCTCAGCAAATGCCATCGCAGAATCGTCGAAGATGATTTCACTTCCTGCCGCCTCCCCATCTTCGATAGTTCTGTGATACTCATCTCTTGGACCCACATCGTGATGCTCCCGTGCTGGCTCACCGAACACGTTTCCCGTTACGTATAGCGTGTCGACATCCATTCCGTCCGGTAGGGAAGGTGACTGATACCAGTCCCACGCAAAGTACCCACCAGAAACTCCGGCCCTCGCTCCGACGACGGCGAGCACCTGACGGCGGTTCATACGTGTAGTTATCGAAATTTATTGAAATAGGTCTTGTGTAAACCTGACTCATGAGTCGTTCAGTTCGTAACCAGCGTTATCATAAGACGTGAACCCCCTCCGTCAATGAGCAGTATGGCTTTTCCGGCCAATTGCAGACACATGAACGAACCGGTGCGCTTCGAACTGCGATACGTGAGGAATTATTTTACCCGCTCGATCTCGTTTCTCTCGTCAATGTGGCCTCTTGGACATGCGGCGATCGGCTATCTCCTCTATCGGCTCACGACCCGTGTTCGATTTGATCGTCCGCCTGGATATAGATCAGTTCTCGTCCTCATGTTCGGAACCCAGTTTCCGGACCTCGTCGATAAGCCTCTCGCATGGATACTTGGCGTTATTCCTTCCGGGTCTGGTCCAGGACACTCGCTTGTCGTTCTCGGAGCGCTTGTAATCGGATTTGGCTGCTGTACCAGTTGGCACGGGAACAGAGAATATGTAGCAGCGTTCGGAATTGGAGCACTCGCGCACGCTCTGACTGACGCAGTCGAAGTGCTGTGGAATCCGTATACGACTACAGGTTCGCTCTTTTGGCCCATCAGCTCTCCCTCCACGCCTACCGTAATGGGGGCTCTGTTCGAGCCGCTTTCCGAGTTATACTTCATCGCCGAATTCGCCCTCGTCGGAATTGTGCTCGGATGGTGGTACCGTGACGGGTGCCCTGGCCTCGAACGGATCCGTACTGCGCTCAGGCAAGCGCAGGCCACGCCGAAGTAGGTTCAAGAATCGGCCTCCGTTCAGTTCGCATGCGTAGTTGCCGTTCAGTACAGGCGATTCACAGAACAATTGTTTTCAAACGTTCTTTTGAGTTGATTCATCCAGCTGCTACATGTCTACGTCTTCGAGAACAGTCCTATCGTTGCTCATGATACGAAGTTCGCCATTTCCACATGAGCAAGCTGGCCCCCTTCCAGTCCCAATTGGCCGTATTTCGCCGTCAGGGCCGAGATGTACTGCAAGAGCAGTTCTACAGTTATCACACACTGCTACTGCCTTCTGTATTTCATTATTACCAGCCATCTCTACTGAAGCTTAGGAGACAACAGCTCTTATGACCCTGACATTTTCATTAACTCACTGTGTTTTGATTAACTGAGAGAATCAATCTACGTTCAGTTCGCACACGTAGTTTCCGCTCAGTACAGGGCAAGGAGTTGCCACTGCGGTTTAGTCGCAAGCACTGCACCCGCGAGCGGAGCGCGGTTCGGAGGCCGAAGGCCGAGAACCGCGGAATTCCGAGCGGGCAACGGCCGCGAGGAGGGGAGCGAGCATCCTCCTCGTGAACGAAGTGAACGAGGGTTCGGGGAACTTCGTTCCCCGGCATTTTTAGCGTAGATTTTTGCGCTGAGAGGTGAGTGAGCGAAGCGAGCGAACCCGAGGCGCAAAAAGGTACTTCTGCTTACCCACGTCACACAGCGTGACAGGCCGACCTACCCCGCGTTCACTCGAGGTCGACACGCCCGCTCGTCGCGCTCCGCAGTCGATCGCGAAACGCGTCGGTCTCCGCGAGCGGCACCCGAACCTCGAAGGAGACCGCCGCCTGATAGTCGGCGTCGAACTCGTAGCCCTCGCTCTCGAGAATGCTCCGAACGGTGCCCGAGTCGTCGTACTCGACGCCGACCGAGACCGTTTCGTGGGGCCGCTCCTCGACGATACCCGTCGCCTCGACGGCCTCTTTGACCGCTCGAGAGTAGGTGCGGACGAGGCCGCCGACCCCGAGATTGGTGCCGCCGTAGTAGCGCGTGACGACGACCGCGCAGTTCTCGATCTCCTGCTGGGTGAGGACGTTCAGCGCCGGTTTCCCCGCGGAGCCGGAGGGCTCGCCGTCGTCGCTCGAGTACTCCCGTAGGAAGCCGCTGTCAGCGCCAGCGTCGCCGTCGCCCGCGCCGTCGTGGCCGACTCGCACTCGATAAGCGGGAACGTTGTGGGTGGCGTCGGCGTACTCCTCGCTGACGGCGTCGACGAACGCTTCGGCGGCGTCGACGGAGTCGACCGGCCGAACGTGGCCGATGAACTCCGACCCCTGGACGACGAACTCGGCGGTCGCCGGTTCGGCTACCGTCAAATACGTGCGACTCACGGCCGGTCACCCCACACGCGTCGTGACCGCTTTCGGACGCGCCACGACCGACTCCGGACACGCCACGACCGACTCCGGACGCGTCGTGGCTGCTCCTGAACGGATCGTAACTGGCGACCCCGCCGCCGACGCATCCGCCGCTGCCGCTCGACCATAGCCCCGATACGCTGGCCCGCGAAAAGAGCACGTCGGTCCCGTTTCGAGCCGTCGACGACCGTGCTCGACCGTCCCCTTCCAGCCGATAGCCGACGATCAGTCACGGCGTCTGACTCGAATCAACTGCCTGAAACCCCACGTTCTTAACGCTCTCTGTGGTTCATGTAACCATGAGTGACGCTACCATCGACCCCACGCTCGTCGACGAACTGAAGAGCGTCTGCCGGACGGCCGTCGGCGACGAACTGCGGAGTATCACCTACTTTACCGAAGACGAGGTCGAACAGCTCTATCTCCGCTCGGACCTCGATCGGACCGCCGATCTGGTCGGCTTCGCCGACCACGAACGACTCGGCTTTCGCTCCCAGTCGGCGTACCGAAACACGCAACTCGGCGACTACGAGGCGACGATCCGGATGTTCGAGAACGGCTACCTCTCGCGAGTGATCCGCGGTCCCCACGGCGTCTGGGTGACGACCGACGATATGTCGATGGAGCGGTTCGAGGAGCTAACGAGCGCGCTCGAGTCGGTCCTCGACGAATTCGCCGACGACGTCGACACCGAGAGCAAGAGCGAGAGCGAGTGAGCTACCGGAGTCGAATCTCGACTACTGGATCTCCATCTTCCGGACGAACTCGAGTTCGCGGATCGCGGTGAAGACCTCGCCGGACAGTTCCTGGTCGGTGATCAGGTAGAGCTGCGGTTCGTCGGTGAACTCCGGATCCTCGCTGATCGTCTGGCGGATCGAGATGTCATGTTCGGCGAGCGTTCCCGTGACTCCCGCGACGATCCCCTTCTGGTCGGCGTCGTCGGGCGTGATCGTCAACACCGTCAGGTCGAGCACCGGTGCGAGGTCCATCAGACTCGGCACCTGCGAAATGTTTTGAAAGATGCGACGCAGTTCGGGATCGTCGAGGATGACATCGGTCGTCGAGTCGACGACGCGGCGGTCGACGCCGATCTCGCGAGCGATACCTGTGTTCGGAATCTCGATGCCGCCCGAAACGACGCGGCCGTCGTCGTTGACGGAAAACCCCCGCTCCAGCAGGAGCCGAATAACCGCCTGCTGGCTCGGGGAGCCCTCGAACTTCTCCATGATCTCGTCGAACATTCGTTCTCGTATCTATGGGTGCGGGGGTATAATGTCCGGTGATCGACTCGAGCGCCGGTTCGAACGGTGACGAACCGCGTCGAGCATCGCCGTTTCGGTCGGTAACGGCCCGCTCGAGTCCCGTTCCGGACCCGACGGACACCCGAACACGGCGTCTGACGGGCGATTTTTGAGGGTCCAGCCAGTAGCCTCCCCCATGCGCGCACTCCGGACCTGTGACTTCTGTGACGGCGAGGCCGTCGGCACCTTCGAAATCGTCCCGCCCGAACTCGAGCCGACCGAGACCGAACAGCGCCGCGTCGTGCTCTGTTCGGGCTGTCGAAACCAACTCGAGGACCTCCTCGAGCCGTTGCTCGCCCGCGCCGGCGTCGGCGACACGAGCACGACGGCCGACGCTGATGAGACGGTGGCGGACCCAGACACGGACGGTGACAGCGGAACCGTCGTCGCCACGGCGAACGAATCGACGCAGAAACAGGCACGAACGTCGAGTCCGAACGCGACCGTTTCGGAGTCGGATTCCGACGACAGTAACGATACCGGCGATACCGACGACGTCGACGTCGATTCGGAAGCCGGACCGATACTCGAGGACGGGATTTCGTTCGAGCGATCCGACTCGGCAGCATCTGACGACTCGAGCGACCCCGCCGGCGAGTCCGGGGCAATTAATTCCGCGGATGAAGGCGGGACGAGCGAGTCCGCGGACGCAGACCGAACGGACCGGTCCGCGAACGAAACGGAGACGGCCGCCAGCGAGTCCGCGACACGGCCGCCGAAGGCCTACGGCAAGGTCGTTCGGCTGCTGCAAAACCGGGAGTTCCCCGTGCAACGCAACGCCGCCGAGAATCTGGCCGCCGGCGCCTACGAACTCGAGTCACACGAGGTCGAAGCGATCATCGACCACGCGCTCGAGCAGGGCGAGTTCGTCGAGAACCGCGACATGCTCGAGCGACCCTAGAGCGTCCCTTTCGTACTCGGCGTCCCCGTTCGTCGCTCGTCGACCCGCGTCGCGTCGTCGAGCGACCGCGTGAGCGCCTTGAACAGCGCCTCGACCTCGTGGTGGGCGTTCTCCCCGGTGACCTCGCAGTGAACGGTGAGGCCGGCGTTCATCGCCAGCGACTCCCCGAAGTGACGAGCCATGTCGCTCGTGAAATCCCCGATCTGCGCCTGCGAGAACCTCCCGTCGAAGTAGAACCGCGGCCGACCGCTCACGTCGACGACCGCACCGGCGACGGCCTCGTCCAGCGGGACTTTCCGGTCCGCGTAGCGGACGATGCCCGACCGATCGCCCAGCGCCTCGTCGAACGCCTCCCCGAGGACGATCGCCACGTCCTCGACCGTGTGGTGGTCGTCAACTGCGAGGTCGCCGTCGCAGTCGATCTCGAGGTCGAACAGTCCGTGTTTGGCGAACGACGTCAACATGTGGTCGAAAAAACCGATCCCCGTATCCACGTCGGCGTCGCCGCTGCCGTCGATCGACAGCGTACACTCGATCGACGTCTCGGCGGTCTCGCGCGTGATGGTCGCCGTTCGCTCGCTCATACCGTTCCGATGTGGCCGCCAGTACAAGGAAATTGCGCTCGGGACCCGTCGGTTCGATCGAAGACGCTCGCGTTCAGCGATCGATTTGCCGATCGTGACCACCCCGAACGGTCAGAAACGAGTTATCGGCTTAGGAAGAGCTATAAAACATCTAATCGTCTTTTAGATCGTTTCGAAACGTCGTATGGATTGCATATACGGTCTGAAACGGACCGAAACGACGGCAAGGTTCGGCCCATTATATGATGTGTTGGATGAATGTCGTTCATACAGGACAGTGAATCGAACCGATGTCTAACCACTCCCCGCTCTCGAACGAATCGATCGGTCCGTCCGGCCCTGAACCGGACCGACCACACGATCAGCCCGACCGAACACCCCTCCGCTCGCTCAAAGGACCGGCGCAGTTCCTGTCGTTCTGGGTGGCGATCGCCCTCCCGTTCGTCCACCTGCCCCTCGTCGCACAGGGACTGGGCGACCCGCAGATCACCCTCACGTTCATCGCGCTGCTCGCGGTCAACGTGCTCGCGCTCTACGTCGGCCACGGCTACAAGCAGTGATCTCGCGGATTCGACACGACAGCTTAATTTGGAACTGTAGTCGGGTCTCGAGTCCCTCCTTCGTCTCCCATCGCCGTCCCTCGGCGCGAGCAGTGACGAGCCGCTGTCGGTTTCCGAACTGATTAATGCCCTCCCACCCGCAGGTACGGTCACTCGATGGGGATTCGTGTCGACTGGCGCTCGAGTTGTAGTCTCACCGGAACGGTGCTGAAGTGGCTCGCCGTCCCGCTCGCCGTCCCGCTCGTACTGGCGGTGTTCGACGGTGACGACCCGCTACCGTTCGTCGCGGCGGTCGTAGTAACGGTCGCCGTCGGTATCGTACTCGAAGGGCTGAGCGGCCACCGGAAACTGGAACAGCGGGAGGCGTTTCTGATGGTCGCACTGACCTGGCTCGGCGTCGCCGTTATCGGTTCGATCCCGTTCTCTCTCGTCGGCCTCGGTGCCCCGCCGGAGTCCGCGTTTTCGGCATCGGTCGACGGCCTCGTCAACGCCGTCTTCGAGAGCACGAGCGGGCTCACCACGACCGGTGCGACGATCATGAGCGGCTGGGACTTCGACAACCAGTCCCGTGCGATCCTGCTCTGGCGGCAGGTGCTCCAGTGGCTCGGCGGCCTCGGGATCCTGATCGTCGCCATCGGCCTGCTCTCGAGCCTGATGGTCGGCGGTGCACAGCTGATGGAGACCGAGACGCAGACGAGAAACGTCCGCAAACTCCGTCCGCACATCGACGAAACGGCTCGACTCATCTGGGGGCTGTACGTCGGCCTGACGGTACTCGCCACCATCACGTTCTACGCGCTGTACCTGGCCGGGTTGGCACCCAACATGGACCTCTTCAACGCCGTCTCCCACGCGCTAACCAGCGTCGCGACGGCCGGGTTCTCCCCGGAACCCGAGAGCGTCGGCGCGTTCGCGCCCGTCGTCCAGTGGGCCGTCATGCCCTTCATGATCCTCGGAGCGACCAACTTCGTCCTGCTGTACTACGTCATCCAGGGGAATTTCCGCCAGCCCCTCGAGTCCGAGGAGTTCCGGTTCTACATCGGCATTCTGGTCGGGTTCAGCGCGATCGTCGCGGCGATCCTCTGGATGGATCCGGCGATCGACAGCGGGCTCGAGGAGACGATCAGGCACGGGCTGTTCAACGTGGTGTCGATGGTGACGACGACGGGCTACGCCTCGACGGACTTCAGCCGGTGGTCCGCCGGCGCGGCGCACATGCTCTTTCTGTGTATGTTCCTCGGCGGGATGGCCGGGTCGACGACCTGCTCGATCAAGTCCCTGCGCTGGCTCGTGACGCTGAAGGCGTTCCGGCGAAACCTATTCACGTCGATTCACCCGGACGCGGTGCGTCCGCTCCGGCTCGGCGACACCGTGGTCGACGAGGAGACGATCCGAGACATCTACGCGTACGTCCTCCTGGCCATCGTCATCTTCTTCCTGCTAACGATCTTCGTCGTCGTCGACGCGGCCCGCTTCGCCGATCCGGACGTTACCGAGTTCGAGGCCCTCAGCGCGTCGGCCTCGATCTTCCTCAACATCGGCCCCGCGTTCGGAATGGCCGGCCCCATGGACAACTACGCCGGCTTCCCCGTCACCACTCGCATCGTCATGATCGTCATGATGTGGATCGGCCGCATCGAGATTATTCCGGTGCTCGTCCTGCTGACGCCGGCGTTCTGGAAGTCCTAACGACCAGCTTTTGCGCTGCGTTCTGGAGTCGACGACGGCAGCGTTGCTGCCGCACGTCGCTCCGTCACTCGGCAAAACCTGGACCAAAAGCATTCCTCCCTCCCCATTGGATCGGTCGTCGGCCCGCTCGCTCCCGTCGGTCGCTCGCGGTGAGTACCGGTGAGTCGCCTGCCCTCCCCCGAGTCACACGACTCTCGCGTTGCTCGAGCCGTGCTCCCGGCCGGTGAACCCACGTGGCGCGCGCTGAGCCGTGGTGAACGAAAGCGAGGCGTGAACACAGTGAACGCCTCGGAAAGCGAGCGGTGACTACCGGGAACCGCGAGTTCAGTGAACCGCGGCTCGAATATGTGCGAGGTCTTCGTGAGTGAAACGAACGAAGGCTCGTCAGAGCTTGCTCTGACGGTGGATGAGCGACTGAAAGGAGCGTAGCGCGGAACCTCTGGTTCCGCGGACCGTGCGAACGCGCGCTCCGCGCCCGTGAGCAGAAATCGGCTGGGGAGGACGCGGAAATCATCGCCGCCAGTGTGAGCAGCACGCTCGAGTCGTCGTTCGGTTCCTCGGAAACGCACTCGAAATACCGACTCCACGTCTCTGCCCAACTGCCTCAACTGCTGTCGACGGCGTCCCGCGCTTCCTCGAGCGAAAAGTTCCCCTCGTACAGCGCACTGCCGACCACGACCGCCGCCGCACCGGCCTCCTCGAGGTCCCGCACGTCCTCGAGCGTCGCAACCCCACCGCTCGCGACGACCGGGATATCGGTCGCCTCGACCAGTTCCCGCACCGGTTCGGTAGCCACGCCCTGGAGTCGTCCCTCCACGTCCACGTTGGTGAACAGAATCGCCGCAGCCCCCAGTTCCTCGTACCGGGCGGCGGCTTCGACCGGCGAAATTCCGGCCCCTTCGGTCCAACCTTCGACGACGACCTCGCCGTCTTTCGCGTCGAGACTGACGACGACGCTGTCGGGTTGTTCGGCGCTGATTTCGGCCACGATGTCGGGGTTCTCGACCGCCGCCGTCCCGAGGATGACGCGGTCGACGCCGCGCTCGAGCAGGTCGATCGCGTCCCGTGCGGTTCGAATCCCGCCTCCCAACTGCGTGGGGACGTCGACGGTCACGAGCACCGCGTCGATAGCCTCGGCGTTCTTGCGCTCGCCGTCGAACGCGCCGTCTAGGTCGACGAGGTGCAGCGACTCCGCACCCGCGTCGATCCACCGCTGGGCGGCCTCGACGGGGTCGCCGTAGGTCCTCTCGGTACCGCGCTCGCCCTGGACGAGCTGGACGACCTCGCCGTCCTGGAGATCGACAGCAGGGATCACTTCGAACGTCGGAAAGGCGCTCATGGCGGGTGGCAGGAGCGGGGTGTGCCTAAAGCCACCGACTTCGGCGCTGGACTCGAGATGAAACGATCCCGTCGTCTCGTCCGTGCGCTCCGCGTGACGAGTCTCGCCGCGTTACAGTTCGAGTCTCATGCAGAGACGTTACGGGCCGAGACGGCGTGGATTTCGACAGTCGAATGTCGGAACTCGTCGCGCTCGCACAGGAACCCGTCACCCAGCCCGAACTGACGACGGACGTTCTCGTCGTCTTCGGCGTCGTCGCGCTCGCGCTCGTGCTGTTCGTCACCGAACGGCTGCCGATCGACGTGACGGCGATCCTGCTGATCGTGATTCTCGTCGTCCTCGAGCCGTGGACGGGGATCGATCCGAGTACGGGCATCTCCGGCTTCGCGAACGACGCGACGATCACCGTCCTCGCGATGCTCATCCTGAGCGGTGGCATCGCCCGAACGGGTCTCGTCCAGGAACTCGGACGACGGATGGCCGGCTTCGCGGGCGAGAGCCTCCGGAAGCAGCTGTTCGCGACGGTGCTCGCGACCAGTCCCGTCTCCGGCTTTCTGAACAACACGCCCGTCGTCGCGTTGCTGGTACCGGTCGTCACCGACGTCGCCAACCGCGGGAATACGTCGCCGTCAAAGCTTCTCATTCCGCTGTCGTACGCCTCGCAGGTCGGCGGAATGCTCACCCTCATCGGCACGTCGACGAACATCCTCGCGAGCGACATCAGCGCTCGTCTCGGCTCGGAGTACCCCGAACTTCACGGGTTCTCGATGTTCGAGTTCACCCAACTGGGCGTCGTCGTCGTCGTCGTCGGCTCGCTCTACCTGATCTTCGTCGGCCACTACCTCCTGCCCGAACGCGTGCCGCCGCGGGCGGACTACCTCGAGGCGTACGAGGTCGGAGACTACGTCGCCGACGTGGCGGTCGTACCCGGCTCGCCGCTCGTGGGCGCGACGGTCGGCGACACGACCAGCAGACTCGGCCCCGAAATCGACGTCGTGCAGGTCGTCCGCGAGGGTGAGCGATCGATCGCTCCGCGTCGAGATACGCACCTCGAAGAGGGCGACATCCTCGTCGTTCGCACGGATCGAGACGCGATCACGATGCTCGAGGACGCCGCGGGCGTCGAACTGGTCGGCAACCCGCAATCCACCCCGGAGATATCCGACGAGGACGGCGAGGGGATCGTGACGGAGCTGGTCGTCTCGCTCGACTCGCGGCTGGTCGGCGAACGGCTCGCGCCCGAATCGTTCCGCGAGGAGTTCGGCGCGGCCGTACTGGGACTTCGCCGCCACGGCGCGCTCGTCGGCGAGCGACTCGTCGGGCGGCGACTCGACGTCGGCGACACGCTGCTCGTCCAGGCCCCGCCCGAGACGCTCGATCGGCTCTCGCGGCGCGACGACGTGATCGTCGCCCGCGAACCGCCCCGGCCCGAGTACCGGGCCGACAAGGCACCCATCGCGGTCGCGATCATGATCGGCGTCGTCACCGTCGCCGCCCTCGAGATCTATCCGATTCTGGTCACCGCGCTCGCGGGCGTCGTCGCGATGGTCGTCTCCGGCGTTCTCGACGCGAACGAACTGTACGACGCCGTCGAGTGGGATATCATCTTCCTGCTCGCGGGCGTGATCCCGCTGGGAATCGCCCTCGAACGGACCGGAGCGGCGACGCTGCTCGCGTTCGCGGTCGTCGAGGCCGCGGGGGTGTTGCCGACAATCGCGGTCCTCTGGCTGTTCTATCTGCTCACGGCGCTTCTGACCAACGTCATCAGCAACAACGCCAGCGTCGTCCTCCTGATCCCGGTCGCGGCGGCCGCAGCGACCGGAATCGGGGCGAACCCCTTCGCCTTCGTCATGGCGGTCACCTTCGCCGCGAGCACGGCCTTCCTGGGACCGATCGGCTATCAGACCAACCTGTTCGTCTACGGTCCCGGAGGCTATCGATTCAGCGACTACGCCCGGATCGGCGCGCCGTTGCAGTTGCTCCTCTCGGTCGTGACTGTGCTCGGCATCGCGTTCTTCTGGGGAACGTGACGAATCTCGAGCGTAAGATAGCAGTATTACTCGTTTATCGTACTGACAGCATCCAGTACTCCTTTCAGGAACACACGTGTATTATCCGCCGATGGTCGAAACTGTGCTGTTGGTTGGGGTTGTCGCCTCCATCTTCGTGGGGTTCAATATCGGCGGTTCCTCGACCGGGATCGCGTGGGGACCCGCCGTGGGAGCGGGGCTCCTCCGAAAGACCACGGCGGCCGCGCTGATGACGTTCTTCGTCTTCCTCGGCGGCTGGACCGTCGGCCGAAACGTGATGGACACCTTGGCGGGCGACATTATCGCGATCGAGATTTCGCTCGCCGCGGGCGTTGCCGTCCTCTTTTTCATCGGGCTGGGGATCCTCATCGCGAACGTCTTCGGCGTCCCCGTTCCGACGTCGATGACGACCGTCGGCGCGATCGCCGGACTCGGGCTGGCGACGGGGACGCTCAACTTCGACACGATCGGCTGGATCGTCTCGTGGTGGATCGTGACGCCGATTATCGGCCTCTGGGTCGGCGCGACCGTCGGGCGCTACATCTATCCGGAACTCAACCGGCGGTTCGAGATCAGGACGTCCGAGGGGGCGTTGCTCGCGGTGAATCGCAGCGGCTCGGTTCCGAAACTGGCACTCGGACCGAACACGACCTACCAGGAGCTCGGCGGGACGATCGTCGTCCTCGTCATCGGCTGTTACATGGCCTTCAGCGCCGGTGCGAGCAACGTTCCGAACGCCGTCGCACCGCTGGTTAGCAGCGGCGCACTCGAGGTCAACACGGCGATCATCATCGCGACGGTCGCGATCGGTCTGGGCGGGTTCACGATCGCCCGCCGGACGATGGAGTCCGTCGGCAGCGAACTCAGCGACATCCCGCTGCTCGCGGCGTTGATCGTCATGATAACCGCCTCGACGATCACGACGCTCCTCTCGTGGGCCGGCATTCCGATCAGTCTCGTGATGTCCTCGGTGATGACGATCGTCGGACTCGGTTGGGGGCGAGCGACCCGTCCCATCACGGCTCGAGACGCCGTTCGGGGGAAGACCGACGCGGAGCTGTCGATGGGGGCGCTGACGGCGGAACCGGACGCCCCGATGACCAAAATCGGTGAGGCGGAGTCCGACGAGGTCCTGAACGCCGGCGATCTCTTCAACCCGCGGGCCATCGTCAAGTACGTCTCGATGTGGATCATCGGCCCGTCGATGTCGACGCTGCTCGCGTACGGCTTCTTCACCGCCGTCGGGATCAGCTGACGACTCCCCCGCGTTTATTCGCGTCGCTGGTGTAGTCTCCCTATGATCTCACGGGTTCTCGTCCCGATGGACGGCTCCGAAATGAGCGAACGCGCCCTCGAGTACGCCCTCGAGGCCTATCCGGACGCCGCGATAACCGTCTTGCGCGTCGTCGGCGAACCGTCGCCGATGTGGGGGGAGGCGACGGGGCTCTCGCTGGCCGACGACCTCGACGAAGTGGCGGCGGAACACGCACAGCCGACCTTCAATCGCGCACGCGAAATCGCCGAGCGCGCCGGTGGCGACGCCGAACTCGAGACCGACGTCCAGCTGGGCACCCCCGTTCGCGCGATCATCAATTGCGCCGACGACTACGACACGGTCGTCATCGGCACGCACGGCGGTAGCGTGGCGGAACGGCTGTTCGTCGGCAAGGTGGCCGAAAAAGTCGTGCGGCGGTCTCCGGTCCCGGTCGTGATCGTCCGGTAACCGGATCCCGCGACCGGCGCGATCAGTCTTCGGTTCGGTCGTCGTCGATTGACCCCTCGATGAGTCCCTCGACCTCGTCCTCGCGGGGGCGGCGGTCGACGCGCTCGTCGACGGATTCGACCTGCGCCTGTACCTCCTCGAGTTGGTCGCCGACGGTCTGTTCGACCGTTTCTTCGACGGCATCGCTGACGGTCCGTTCGACGCGTTTCTCGACGGTATCGTCCATGGTCCGTTCGACGCTCTCCTCGACGGTGTCACTGACCGTCCGTTCGACCTGTTTCTCGACCGAGTCGTCCATCGTCTCTCTGACCGACTCCTGGACGGCCTTGGTCATCCACTCGGGATCGAACCGGGCCATCTTCCAGACGACGTGGAGGATGTACGAGGCGAACACGCCCAGCCCGAACGTCAGTCCGATCCGAATGTCGAGCGTCGCGATCAGGCCGATCGAGAGGAAGATCAACGCTCCGTACGCGAGGTCGATGATCGCGTCGACGCGTGCCGGATTCATAATCGCAACCCGTCCGACTCCGCGTCGGTTTGTGGGGCTCGCGAGTGTACCGGCCCGTCTTCACACCGTACCCTTCCGTTTCCCTCAATCGGTGGGACGCGTGGCAACATGATGTCGAACCGTACGATACGGCCGACGAAATCCTTTGGGACGACGAACGGATCACCGACCACCACTGACTCGCGCGTCGAGTCGTCGCGAGACGTTCGGGAAGACTCGTGTGTGACGGCATCTCACTGGGTCGACTGGCGAATAGGCGCGTTTTTAGGATTGGCCCGCTTACGCTCTGGACGTGACAGAAGTACTGCTTATTGTGGGACTCATTGTCGCGGTGTTCGTCGGTTACAACATCGGTGGTGCGACGACCGGACCGGCGTTCGGGCCGGCCGTCGGCGCGAACGTGATCACGAAGCTGATGGCAGCCGCACTGATGTCGGTCTTCTTCTTCTTCGGAGCGATCACGATCGGCCCCCAGGTCGTCGACACGCTGGGGAACGAACTCGTCCACGACACGGCGATCTTTACGATGCGATCGAACGTCGCCGTCCTCTTCTTTATCGGGGGCGCGCTGTTCATCGGCAACTACGCCGGCGTTCCCGCCTCGACCTCGATGACGGCCGTCGGTGCGATCGCCGCGCTCGGCCTCGCGACCGGCGAACTCAACTGGGCGGTGATGGGCGAGATCGTCGTCTGGTGGATCGTCGCACCGATCATCGGCTTCTGGGTCGCAGGCGTCATCGGTCGGTACTTCTATCCGCAGATCAACCGGTGGATCGCCATCGAAGGGGACCGGGAGGGGCGCCAGATGATTACGATCGATCGCTCGAGTATCGTTCCGCGATTCCGGTTCCAGGAAAACGCCACTCGACGGGAGGTCACCGGCGCGTTCGTCGTCGTCGGGATCGGCTGTCTGATGGCCTTCTCGTCGGGAACGAGTAACATCGCGAACGCCATCGCCCCGATCTACGGCACGGGCGACGTCGACATGATCCCGCTGATCCTGATCGGTTCGGCGGCGGTGACCGTCGGGTGTTTCACCATCGCCCGGCGAACCATGGAGACGCTCGGGAACGATATTACGAACCTGCCGCTCACGGCGGCGATCATCGTCGCCATCGTGGCATCGACGATCGTCATTATGCTGTCGGCGATCGGCATTCCGGCGAGCTTCGTGGTGGTGGCGACGATGGCGATCA
The DNA here is from genome assembly GCF_051351675.1 of Natronorubrum halobium. Taxonomy (NCBI): domain Archaea; kingdom Methanobacteriati; phylum Methanobacteriota; class Halobacteria; order Halobacteriales; family Natrialbaceae; genus Natronorubrum; species Natronorubrum halobium. The sequence continues at coordinate 734,378 of NZ_CP195595.1, read as the reverse complement.
TCGGTCTCGGCTGGGGCCGTGCAACCCGGACGACGACGATCTCCGACGCTCGGAAGGGCGAGGAGACCCGGGTCTCCGTCGGTGCGCTCACCGCCGAGGAAGAAGGAGAGCAGGCCCCGCGTATCGGCGAGGAAGAACCCGAGGACATCCCGAAAGCATCGGATCTCTTCAACCCCTCGACGACGGCCCGCGTCATCATCATGCAGAACGTCGTCCCGATCATCTCGACCGTCGGCGCATTTCTCACGTTCCGGTTCGTCCCGATTTTCGGCTTCTGACGACCGACTGCGGGTCGGACACCCACTCGAACGGTCGCCGGACCGGTGGTCGAACGAGCCTCCGTCGGAGTGACGGGCGAACACACGACCTCGAGTTCCATCGAGACGTGATCGCAACTCGGGACGACGTTCCACGACGCTGCCACGAACGCGGTACCCACTGTAACCACGCTGGAGTTGCGATGTTTCCGTTTCTCGTCGCGTTCCCGGCCCGTTATTTGACGGATGCTGATATTCTTTGCTTCGAAATAGTCAATTCTGATTGAAAGACAATTTAGGACTGAACAGCAAGCTATACCAGTGCGGGTCTCGAATCGTAGAGTGATGCCCACGGTAGAATACCTCAACTACGAAGTGCTAGACGACCAGGGATGGGAGATGGACGACGACGACCTCTTCGGTCAGGCCGCCGACGCCGGTCTCGACGAGGAGGACTACGGGACTCTCGACGTCGCCGAAGGCGAGTACATCCTCGAGGCCGCCGAGGCTCAGGGCTACGACTGGCCCTTCTCCTGCCGTGCAGGCGCCTGTGCGAACTGTGCGGCCATCGTCTACGAAGGCGAGATCGAGATGGACATGCAGCAGATCCTCTCGGACGAGGAAGTCGAGGACAGGAACGTCCGTCTGACCTGCATCGGTTCCGCAGAGACCGACGAGGTGCAGATCGTCTACAACGCAAAGCACCTCGACTACCTGCAGAACCGCGTCATTTAAACGACAGCGCACAGTTCGACGGATGCACCCCGCTTTGGGGCCGCATTTTCGCCACGTTCGTTGCGAGGACGACAGTGAGCGTCCGCTCTGAAACGGAGTCACGGCATCGTCGATACCGACCGTACCGCATCGAGAGCCAGCAACGCTACCGCATACGACAACGGGTCGATCCGTGGGCTCGTCCGGGATCGACCGCTCACTCGAGTGCTGATGCTGGTCCCGACGGCTATCGACTCGCAACCGACCCGTGGTCGGAGCCGAAAGGATAACACTACCCCGCTTCGCACGGAAACCTGTGACACTCGCTGGTGCCGTGGCGACGACGCCGGACCTCCTGCGGCTCGTCGCCGTCCCCGTCTTCGCCTGGGTCGCGATTCGCGACATCAAGACCAGACGCGTCTCGAGTACCGTCTGGATCCCCCTCGCCCTCCTCGGGGCCGTTCTGCTCGTCTGGGACGGCTGGATCGCCTGGAACGCCGACGGCTACGCCTGGACCCACGAGTTCCTGCTTCCGGCGGCGGTGAGTATCGGCTTCGTCGTTCCCATCGCCTACCTATTCTGGTGGTTCGGCGGCTTCGGCGGCGCCGACGCGAAGGCGTTGCTCGTGTTGGCGCTACTGTTCCCGACCTTCCCGCAGTACGCCGTGGGCTCGTGGACGTTCCCCCTGACGACCACGCCGATCGAGACGTTCTCGTTTACGATCCTGACGAACGCCGTCGTCATCGGCGTCGCCATTCCGATCGTCCTCGCGGTTCGCAACGCCGCTGCCGGCCGGGTCAACGGCGTGATGTTCATCGGCTGGCCCGTCTCGTGGGATCGGATCCCCGAACTGCACGGCCGACTCCTCGAGACCCCCGAGGGGCGCTCACGGGGCGGACTCGACCTGGACGCCCTGCGGATGTACCTCCGCTGGCGGGGGCTCACGCTGGCCGACGTTCGCGAACAGCCCGACCGGTACCGCGATCCGGCGACGCTCCCCGAGGAGCCGAACCCGCCGACCGACGGCGCGGTTACGGCGGCGGTTCGGAGCGACGGTGGGACGACACTCGAGGACGAGTCCGACGGAGCCGACGGTCCCGAAACCGATACTGAACCCGCTACGGGGGCTGACGACACGCTCGAGTACGACGACCCGTGGGGCGCGGACGCCTTCCTCGCGGACATCGACGGGACGGCCTACGGCACCTCGTCCGCGGAGTTACGGGAGGGGCTCGAGGTCCTCACCGCGAAGGAGACGGTCTGGATCTCGCCGGGGACGCCGTTTCTCGTGCCGGTGTTCCTCGGGTTGGCGATCGCGCTGGTCTACGGCGACCTGCTCGTCGGGACGATCATCTAAGAGTTCGCTTCGTAGAGAAGTGTTTTTGTGCGGCGTCCGCTCGATAGGCGAACTTGCAGATCTGTTTCGGCGAGAGCGAGCGTTTTGCTGTTACTCACATGGGTGATTGCCACGTCCTCCCCAGCCGATTCGTTCGCTTTACCGCGGCGCTCCGTGCCGCGCTCCGCTCGCTCATCCACCGGAAGACGCTTCGCGACTTCCGAGCAGTTGCACTCGCAACGACCTCGCACGGTTGTGAGCCGCGCCTCACTGGGCTCACGGGTCGCTGTGCTCCCCGTTCGCTTTTCCGAGGCGCTCCCGCCGGTCGCGCCTCGCAGCCAGCGCGCGCCACCGCACGTGGCCTGATCGGACCAAGGTGAATGGAGATTCTCTCTACTGAACACACTACGGGTATACGAGACGTTCGTACAGCGGTACCAGCGCCGTCCAGAACACGACGAACGCGGCTCCGATACCGACGAGGATGAGCCACGGGCCACCTCGGCCGGTCGGCGGGCCGCTCGAGAGCAGCGCCAGCGTGCCCACGAACAGCAGGAGACAGACGACGACGCTGCCGAGTTCGAGGACCGTGGCGACGGGGTGGGCCCGGAACTGGGCGGCGAGTCCGGCGATCATACTCGAGGCTCACACGGGAGCGAGAAAAGTGTCACGGCGCGCCGTCGTGACGGGATCGAACGCCGGGCAAATCAGGCTCGAGACTCGATACCGTCCGCGATATCGTCGAGTTCGTCGTCCGCGAGGTCCGGCCGCTCGCCGGTGATGCCGTGGATGGGGCCGCCGCCGTCGCCCTCGAAGCGAGGGACGATGTGACAGTGGACGTGGGGCACCTCCTGGCCGGCTTCCTCGCCGTTGTTGAACGCGACGGTGGTCGCGTCGGCGTCGACGCTCTCCTCGACGGCGGGGACCATCCGGTGGATCGTCGCGTAGAGATCCGCGGCGACGTCGTCGGGGATATCGTTCAGTCGTTCGTACTCGTCTTTCGGAATGACCAGGGTGTGGCCCGAGGCGAGCGGGTTCGCGTCCAGAAAGGCCATCGTCGTCTCGTCTTCGTACACGACTCGTGCCGGGATCTCTCCCTCCACGATCTGACTGAAGATCGTACTCATACGCGAGTGTGTGTCGGCCCACTGTAAGAAGTTTACCCGCTCGAGCGGCGCGAGACGGCAGTGGTGTGCGAAAACGGAACAGTATCGATTCGGCGAGCGTCACGTCAGAGACACCCATTAAACTGGGATAAAGTCACGATAAGTGGGGTGGACGGTCACCGGCCTTCAATAGCGACGCCGGCCTCGAATCGAGTGCCCACCTGGGCGCGGTGTCGTATCGCCCCTGTATCGGAAACCACCAACGTCACGTATCCTGACCTACCACCACCGACGGTTCTTTGTCGGTGGTCGGTTTTAGCCGACGAACAGCGCCGAGCATCGACGGCGTCGGTTCGACTCGACTCGAGTATCCGGACCTCGAGTCTGTGTCACGTACTATCGGATCGCGTCGTCCCGATACCGAGTCGCGTCACCCCTGATACCGGTCCACGACGCAGCGACGTACGTGGAGTCGGGACGGTTAACCCGGTGTACCGAGTACCACTGCGGAAGGGATGAGTGATTCAGGACCCAACGGCGGACTCGTTCGAGCACTGTTGAACGCCGAGCAGCGACTCCACGAGACGGCGCCGATCAAGGCCAGTCACAGCAAACTACTCGTCAGATCGGTCTTCTGGTTTCTGCTCTTTTCGGCGGTTTATACCGTCGTTACGACGGTTCTGTGACCCGCTCGGTGACGGAATCGGCGGCTCGAGCCAGACTGCGAGTGAACCGCCTCGGGGTCAAGTGGTTCGAGAGAGCAAAGCTCTCTCGTCATCAAGCGAACGCTTCGCGTTCGCGGACATCGCGAATCTCCGATTCGCTCAGTCACGGAAGATCTTCGATCTTCCGTACGACCCCGAGGCTTCCCGTGGATTAGTCGGACACTCCCGCAACACCATCGGTCTGACAGCCTCGGGCGGTGTCGAGGGTCACGGTCGGGGCGTCCACGGCCCCCGATGCCTGCCGTCGCACCTTCCGAACAACGGGAAGGGTGTTGAGAGAAGGCACATCGACCGACACGATTGAACAGTATATCGAGCGAACGGAACACGTCTAAATCGGACTTACGGCCTTCACCCTCGGGGTCAAGCCCCGAGGCACTCGGCCTGCTCCGCCTGTAGACGACACCTCCGGCTGCGGACGGCCTCGCATCGGCACTCTCACAGCACTCGTCGAGCGGTTCCCGAATCGCCTCGGAGCGAACCCGAAACCGTCGTTGACGGTTCGAGAGATTGTGTGTTCGTGCGCATTTTCCATCTACTACTGAAAATACACGGTCCTGTCGGCGTGTGCCGCTACAAACACTATACCGCTCGACGGAGTACCGTGAGCATCGGTTGGTCACGGCGGTGAAACGCGCCGTCCCGAGACGAGCCTTCGACCAGGATCGGAGCGAGGCGCGCAAACGAACGCTTCGGGAGAATCCACAGGATGGTAGACGTACTCTACGCTATCGAACGACCGTTTATGAGCAAAACGTTCGAAGCGATCGATCGCCACGTAGACGTCGAATCGGCGTACGTCTCGCTTCGAGCGGACGCACGCGGCTGTAGCGACCGCATCGACGAAATCGAGGTGGACAACCCCGGTAGCGTGGACGAAAACGTGCGAGCGATCGACCCCGGCGTGGTAGTCTACAACCACCGGTTCGGTATCGACCGCGTCTCGTTCTACGAGGAGTATCCGCTCGTACACATCCGACACGGCGCATCGATCGGTCGCGGCGAGATCGATGTGACGACGGAAACGATCCTCCAGCACGTCACCGCCGCCCTCGCACCCGGCGAACGATGGGCGGACGCCTACCGAGAGGCCGCCCCGTCCGGCGTAACCGTCGCCGTCGTCGGCATCCCGGAAGCCGACGCGTTGGTCGACACCCCGCCACCCCGCGAACGCCGCGTGCTGTACGCCCCGACGAACTACATGATCGGTCGAGGCGCGTACGCGAACACCGCCCGTTCGGTCGTCGAGTGCTTCGCCGACACCGAGTACGAACTCCTGTTTCGACCGCATCCGACCGATAGACGCGAAGGACCGGGATTAGCGATCACGCGGGCGTGTCGCGAGCGAATCGCCGAACTGCCGAACGTCGTCTTCGATACGACCACGACGCCCATCGAGAGTATGCGCCGCTCGGACGTCCTCGTCTCCGACTACTCCGGGCTGATCGCCGAGTGGCTCCACACCGGTCGGCCGCTGATCCAACTGACCGACATCGACGCGCCGAACCGTGAGGTGCCGCGAATCGGCATCACGACGGACGCGATCGACCTCGCACTCGTCGACGACTGCTATCGGAACGGCGAACCCGACGTCGCGGCGCAACGACGGGCGTCGTGGCTCGACGCGCTCGGCATTCCGATGGACGGACGGGCCGGCGAACGCGCCGCCAGGGAGGTGTGTCGATGCGTGGCGTGATCCTCGCTGCGGGACGGGGGCGACGGATGGGACACTACACCGACGAAGTCCCGAAAGCGTTCCTCGAGTTCGACGGCCGAACGCTGTACGACCGCCAGCGGGAGCTACTCGAGCCACACGTCGACGGGACGAGCACCGTCCTCGGGTACTGTCACGAGACCGTCCTCGAGCGCTACGACCTCGAGGATCCGATCGTCTTCGAGGAGTGGGAGCGGTACGAGAACGCTGCGTCGTTGCTCCTCGCACTCCGCCACATCGACGACGATCTGCTGGTGCTGAACGGGGACATTCTCGTCGACGAGCGCGAGGTCGGTCGCCTGAGCGAGCAGTTCGACAGCCGCAGACGCAGTCTCAATCTCGTCGGCTGTATTCCGGGCGTACAGAGCGCCGAGACTGCGATCCGCTGGGACGAGCGGGGGAACGTAACGGCGTATGGCCTCATCGAAGGCCACCGACACGCCGGGTTCGGTATCGTGAGTCGCACCCACCGGTCGGCGGCGATCCGAATCCTCGAGGAGCGACTCGACGACTGGTATCCCTGTGTCTACCCCCGGACGCCGACTCGGCCGCTGTTGCTCCCGGCCGAGCGGCACCTCGAGATCAACCGGCCGGCCGATCTCGATCGAGCCCGCGAGTGGCTCGCCTCCGATCGAATCAGTGCGCCCAGGTGAGAGAACGACTGGTATGCTTCGGAGACAGTCCGTACAATCGCCAGTACAGCGCTAGAAAACACAATGTTGATGAGAACTGGGGCGTGGGATCCCGGTAGATGGAGATTATCGGCCATCGCGGTTGTGCGGACCAGGCTCCGGAAAACACCCTCCTCGCGATTCGCGAAGCCGCCCGACGACTCCCCGCAGTCGAGGTCGACGTCCGTCGCTGTGACTCGGGCGAACTGGTCGTGTTTCACGACGAGACGCTCGAGCGCGTGACCGATGCCGACGCTCAGGTCTCGGAGACGCCGTGGGCCGACCTTCGCGAGTTGACCGTCCTCGAGTCCGACGAAGGGATTCCACGCCTCGAAACGGTGTTGCAGACCGTTCCGAACGAGACGACGGTTCAACTCGAACTGAAAGAGCGGGGGATCGCTGCGGACACGGTGCAACTCGCGATGGCGGCCGGTGCGAACGTCCGCGTCTCGTCGTTCGACCCCGAGGCGCTCGCGGAACTGCAGGCGAACTGCCTGGAGGTCCCGAACGGACTGCTCTTCGGCGACGAACCGGACGCGAACCTCTCGCAGGCCGCCGAACTGGACTGCACGCACGTCTTCCCCCACTACGACCTCTGCGTCGAAACCGACGTGGTCGCCGCCGCCCGTGACCACGGGTTCGACGTTATCGCCTGGAAAGCGGCGCGAACGGTCGACGACATCCGTGCCCTCGAACGCGCCGGCGTCGACGGCGTTACCGCGGATCGGTGGGACGTCGCGCCGCCCGAACGCGAGGTCCCGCTCGAGTCCCAGCGCGTCTCGTAACTGGTCCTCGAGAACGGACGCGTGAGTCCGTGCGGTTAGTCTTCTGCTGGCGGGCGACAGTACTCGTCGAGCGTCTCTCGAATCGCCTCGAGGTACTCTTCCGGTTCGTAGCCCAGGCGCCCGATCCAGACGTCCTGGTAGGACGGATGGAGGATCGGGACGAGTTGCGTCTCGAGACGGTCACACCGGACTGGCGTCAGGACGCTATCGACGAATCCGTCGATGTCGCGGTCTTCGACCGCGAGCACCGACTTCGTCGCGTGTTTCCCGGTCGCGAGCACCACGTCGGGATCGACCGTCTCGACCTCGGTGACGAGGTGGCCGCGACAGTTCGCGCGCTCGTCGGGCGTCGGCTCGCGGTTGCTCGTCGGATCGGTCGGATCCTGCGGAAAACATTTCACCGCGTTCGTGTAGTAGGCCTCGTCGCCGTAGCCGATCCGATCGAGCATCCGGCGGATGCGCCGTCCGGAGTGTCTCGAGGTGTAGGCCATCCCGGTCCAGTTCCCGCCCTGCCAGCGGTCGGCGTCGGGATTGCCGGCACCGGGTGCCTCGCCGACGACCAGAACGGTCGCGTCGAGCGGACCGGTTCCCCACGAGATGCACTCGCGGTGCTCGGTGAGGGCCGGACAGCGCTCGCAGTCGGGTTCGACGACGTTTCGCGTGGTCGGATAGGCGGGGTCTCGAGCGGGCGTCGCGTCGGTACGGGTATCGGAGTCCGGGTCGGGAGCGGTCTCTGGAGCGGAATCGGTAGCGGTGTCGGAATCGGTGTCGACGGTCGGGTTCGGACCGTCACTGGAGGGGGACGGAGACACGACCGTACGTCGGTCTCGAGCGAGTTAGGTCGCTCGGATCGGTTCGAGCGGAGGGATAGGTTTACCTTCGTAGAGTGATTCTCCAGAATCAATGGGATCGGCAACCCCCGAACTACTCGCAGAACTGCTTCCGATGGCCATCTATACCGTTCTCGCCGGCGTACTGACGACGGGCGGTATCGTCGCCGAGTACGCGAGCGTTCAGCATCTCGGCTCGGGCGAGACGATGGTCGCGATGTGGCTGGCCGCGATCGGCTGCGTCCTGCTCTACGCGGGCGTCTACGGCATCGCCTATCAGAAACTGATCGGACGGCTGATCGCCGCGAGTCAGTAAGGCAGCTTTCTTCGTCGGTACGGCCCATCGCACGCCGACGCCGGCGTCCGCAATACCGATTCCCCTTTACTCTCGGAGTGAGATTGGACCCACATGAGCAGGTTCGGCGAGGTCGACGACCAGTACGATCCCCACGCTGTAGAGCAACGGGTGTTCGACTACTGGGACGACGTCGACGCCTATCAGCAGACGGTCGACCACCGATCGGACGGTGAATCGTTCTTCTTCGTGGACGGCCCGCCGTACACGTCGGGCTCGGCCCACATGGGAACGACCTGGAACAAGTCCCTGAAGGACGTCTACATCCGATTCATGCGGATGCAGGGGTACGACGTGACGGACCGACCGGGCTACGACATGCACGGTCTCCCCATCGAGACGAAAGTCGAGGAGCAACTCGGCTTCGAGAACAAGAAGGACATCGAGGAGTACGGCGAGGAGAACTTCATCGAGGCCTGTAAGGAGTACGCCGACGAGCAACTCGAGGGCCTTCAGGACGACTTCAAGTCCTTCGGCGTCTGGATGGACTGGGACAACCCCTACCGGACGGTCAGCCCGGAGTACATGGAAGCGGCCTGGTGGGGCTTCTCGAAGGCTGCCGACCGCGGACTCGTCGAGAAGGGCCACCGCTCCATCTCGCAGTGCCCGCGCTGTGAGACCGCCATCGCGAACAACGAAGTCGAGTACGAGGACGTCGAGGACCCCTCGATCTACGTGAAGTTCGACCTGGACGACCGCGAGGGCTCGATCGTCATCTGGACGACCACCCCGTGGACGATCCCCGCGAACACGTTCGTCGCCGTCGACGAGGACGGCGACTACGTCGGCGTGCGTGCGGAGAAGGACGGGGAGGAAGAGCTGCTGTACGTCGCCGACGCCAAACACGAGGAGGTCCTCAAGGAAGGCCGCTACGAGGAGTACGAGGTCGTCGAAGAGCTCACCGGCGAGGAGCTACTCGGCTGGTCCTACGAGCACCCGCTCGCGGAAGCGGTTCCGGACCACGTCGACGCCGAGGGCGCGTTCGAGGTCTACGCCGCCGACTACGTCGACACGCACGGCGACGGCACCGGACTCGTCCACTCCGCACCCGGCCACGGTGAGGTCGACTTCGAGCGCGGTCGCGAACTCGGCTTCCCGATCTTCTGTCCCGTCGGCGGCGACGGCGTCTACACCGCGGAAGCGGGCAAGTACGAGGGCCAGTTCGTCAAGGAGGCCGACCCGGAAATCACGGCCGATCTCGAGGACAACGGCGCGCTGCTCGCGTCGGGCACCGTCCACCACAACTACGGTCACTGTTGGCGCTGTGACACGGGCATTCTCCAGATCGTCACCGACCAGTGGTTCATCACGATCACGGACGTGAAAGACGAACTCCTCGACAACATCGAGGACAGCGAGTGGTATCCGCAGTGGGCCCGCGACAACCGCTTCCGCGACTTCGTCGAGGAGGCGCCGGACTGGAACGTCTCCCGCCAGCGCTACTGGGGCATTCCGCTCCCCGTCTGGACCCCCGAGGACCGCGACGACGACGAGGATCGAATCGTCATCAGCGACCGCGAGGAACTCGCCGAGCGCGTCGATCAGGATATCGATTCTCAAACTGTGGACCTCCACAAGGACACCGTCGACGACCTCACGATCACCCAGGATGGGACTACCTACACGCGCGTTCCCGACGTCTTCGACGTCTGGCTCGACTCCTCCGTCGCGTCGTGGGGCACCCTCGACTTCCCGTCGGACGACAGCCAGTTCGACGAGCTCTGGCCCGCCGACTTCATCCTCGAGGCCCACGACCAGACGCGGGGCTGGTTCTGGTCCCAGCTGGGGATGGGGACCGCCGCGATGGGCGAGGTTCCGTACGACAAGGTGCTGATGCACGGCCACGCGCTGGACGAAGACGGCCGCAAGATGTCCAAATCCGTCGGGAACGTCGTCGAACCCGACACGGCCATCGAGCGCCACGGCTCCGACGCGATGCGCATGTTCCTGCTCTCGGCGAACCCGCAGGGCGACGACATGCGCTTCTCGTGGGACGAGATGGGCACGATGGAGAACCACCTCCGGACGCTGTGGAACGTCTTCCGGTTCCCGCTGCCGTACATGCGACTCGACGACTTCGATCCGGACGAGACGACCCTGAACGATGCCGATTCGGACCTCGAACTCGTCGACGAGTGGATCCTCGCCCGACTGCAGTCAACAAAAGCCGAGATGACCGAACATCTCGAGGAGTTCCGTCAGGACCGCGCGCTCGAGGCGCTCATCGAGTTCGTCGTCGAGGACGTCTCGCGGTTCTACATCCAGGCCGTCCGCGAACGGATGTGGGACGAAACGGACAGCGGATCCAAGACGGCCGCCTACGCGACGATCTACCGCGTCCTCCGCGAGAGCGTCGCGCTCCTCGCACCCTACGCGCCGTTCGTCAGCGAGGAGATCTACGGCACGCTCACCGGCGACGCCGGCCACGACACCGTCCACATGGAAGACTGGCCCGCCGTCGAGGAGTACTGGGCGGACGAGCAACTCGAGGAGGACGTCGCCATCCTGCGCGCGATCGAGGAGGCCGGCGCGAACGCGCGCCAGCAGGCCGGTCGCAAGCTCCGCTGGCCCGTCCCGCGAGTCGTCGTCGCCGCCGACGACCAGCGCGTGGTCGACGCCGTTTCCCGCCACACGCCGCTGCTCGAGGACCGACTCAACGCCCGCGATATCGAACTCGTCTCGCCCGACGACCGCTGGGGCGAACTGAACTACAGCGCCGAGGCCGACATGAGCGAACTCGGACCGGCGTTCGGCGACCGCGCCGGACGGGTCATGAACGCGCTCAACGAGGCCCGGATCGAGGAACCGGGGCTCGAGGCGATCGAGTCCGCCGTGGAAGGCGTGCTCGAAGAGGGCGAGGAAATCACCGACGAGATGGTTTCGTTCGTCACCGAGACGCCCGACGGCGTCGCCGGCACCGCCTTCGGCCTGAACGGCGACGACCGCGGCGTCGCGTACGTCGACGCCTCGCTGACCAACGACATCGAGAGCGAGGGCTACGCTCGCGAGGTCATCCGCCGCGTCCAGGAGATGCGCAAGGACCTCGAACTCGACGTCGAGGAGCGGATCGCGCTGGACCTCTCGATCGACGACGACCGCGTCGCCGCGCTGGTCGCCGAGCGCGAGGACCTCATTCGCGAGGAGGTCCGCGCCGACGATATCGGCGACCTCGAGGTCGACAACGGCAACCGCAAGGAGTGGGAGGTCGAAGGCGTGACGGTGACGATCGCGATCGAGCCACTGGCGGCCGCTGAAGCCTCAGATTAGTCGCCGCCGAACGGAGTGAGGCGGTTTTTTGGTCTCTTACCGAACGGAGTGAGGCAATGGTCAGCGAGAGCTTCGCTCTCGCCGGACAGATTTTTGCGTGAGCGGTGAGAGAGCGAAGCGAACGAACCCGAACGGAAAAAGGTGGGATCCGAACCGCTGGCGGCCGCTGAAGCGTCCGACTGAGAGGTTGAGTGACTCGAGACGGCCACCTCGAGTCCTCGTTCTGCAGTAAGTCTCGGTATACCGACAGTACACGTGCCATAAAAGTCTTAATCGCAGACTCGTCAGAGAAGGGTAGTGAAATCTCGGTTCGCCGTCTGTGTCGTTGTCATTCTCCTGATCGGAAGCCTTCCGGCCGGTATCGCCGGCGCGGGCGGGTTTTCCTCCGTACCCGACACGTCCGGAGCATCCGAGCCAGCAGTCGCGACCGCGACGAGTGGCGGCTCGAGCGCGATGGCCGACGAGGACGACGTCCTCCACCAGCGAACCGAACTGCGACACCGCCCGGATCGGCCGGGCGAGTTCGAGGTCGAGACGACCTTCGAGATGCCGGCCCCGATGCGGGGACTCGAGGTCGACCTCCACGACGACGCGGCCGTCGTGGCCCTCGAGGGCTTCGAGGCGACAGAAGCGGGCACGTACCGCTGGGACGAGGCGACCGCGGAGCCGACGATCCGATACGCGATGCCGGCCGATCGAACGGGTACCGTCCGCCACGACCACGGGGATCGAGACGGCTACACGTTCGTCGACACCGGCGAGTGGGGCGTCGTACAGGTCCCCTCCGTCGGGCTCTCCCTTCGAACGCCCAAATCCGTCACGCTCGGCATCGAGAAGACGGTTACCGTCGACGGCGAGGGCACGGCCGGCAGCAATATCGCGTTCTTCGGCCCGGTCGAGGAGTACGAGCGGACCGTCGACGGCAGGACGATCAGGTTGGTCGTCCCCGAGGCGGCCGATCTGCACGAGGCGCCCGACGATATCCTCGCGGAACTCGCGGCGGCGAGCGAGCGGCTCGCGGTCGGGTCCAGCAGCGCCGAGACGTTCGTCGTCGCGGCCCCGACCGACGTCGACTGGGGACCGCGGGGCGTCCAGTACGGCGACGCGGACGCGTGGGTCGCCGCCGACGCCGAACTCGAGACCGCGGCGAACGTCTGGCTCCACGAGTACGTCCACGCCCGACAGGGGTTCGCCAACGGCGAGACGACGACCGACGCCAGGTGGCTCGTCGAAGCCCAGGCGGAGTACTACGCCGCCTTGCTCGGCTACGAGCGGGGATCGATCCGCTTCAGCGAGTTCAGCGACCACCTGGAGCGCGGCGAGCGCTCGCCCTACGCGGACGGCACCCTCGACGATCCGGCCACCTGGGAGGACGGCGACACCGACTACGTGAAAGGACCGCTCGTCTACGGTGAGATCGATCGCCGACTGCGGCTGGCGACCGACGGCGACCGGACCCTCGAGGACGTCTTCCGACAGTTGAACGCACGGGAGGATCCGGTGAGCGAGGCGGACTTCCTGCGGGCACTCGAGGACGCCGGCGGGGCCGGGGTTCGAACCGTCGCCGAACGGTACGTACGGACCCCGGAGACGCCCGACACGTGGAGTCGCTGGGAGCACGGGGACGCGTTCGACCGGCCCTCGGCGACCGTCGAGTACGGACTGGGCTCGGAGCCGGTAGCGGTCGCCGGCCAGGCGTGGGAGCGCTGGGATTCGAGCGAGTTGGCTGCTGTCGACACTGGCAGTAGCGCCGACACTGCGGGCGGGGACGTGATGGCCGTGCCCGCCGGGGAGTCCGTCAGCGTTCCGGTCGCGATGGCGAACGTCGACGACCGGGCCGGCACCGCCGACGCGACCCTCGAGGCGAACGGCGATATCGTCGCCCTCGAGCAGCGGTCCCTCGAGGCCGGAGAGAGCGCGACGACGCGCCTCTCGTGGACGCCGACGGAGCCCGGCGTCTACGACGTCCGTATCGGGGGCGATCGGCTGACGGTGTTCGTCCGCTCGAGTCCGAGCCTGACCGTCACCGACCTGCGGGTCGACCCCGACAGCGTCGATCCCGGTGAGACGGTGACGGCGACCGCGACGATCGCCGCGGGCGGCGACCTGCCCGCTGCGGGAACCCTACCGTTCCAGACCGCGAACGGGATCGAGACCGGTAATCCGGTCGCGCTCGCCCCCGGCGAGACGGGGACCACGGCGGTCGAACTGACGTTCGACGACGACGGGCGCTACGAGGTCACCGCCGGCGACCGGACCGCGACGGTCACGGTCGCCGGCGGCATCTCGAAGGTCGTCTCGACCATCGACTCGATGCCCGGCTTCGGCGGCGCCGTCGGGATCGTCGCGCTGGCCGTCGCACTCGCGATCGGATCGATCGGTCGGCGACGGTGACGCCGCTCGACGGCGATACGGCTGTCGGCAGCGCGAACGATGCTACGGCCGTTCCACCAGAAACACGCACGCTTCCTCGCCATCGTCGACGCAGCGCTGCTCCGTGACGGTCGCGTCCGCGTCGAATTCGTCGGCGATCCCCTCGAGAATCCCCCGTGCCAGCCCGCAGTAGGCCGGCTTCCGGTGAGTCCGATGCGTCACGCGCACACCGCCATCCGTCTCGCCAGTGCCGGACACCGCCGGTAACGAGGTTTCGTCGGTCGCCGCGTCGACGTCGTCACGAACCCGCTCGAGACGCTCGAGAAGGGCGAACAGATCCTCCTCACGCACGTGCGCGTTGAACGTCGACAGGAGTTCGGGCGCGAGCGTGCGCCCGAAGTCGCGTTCGATCTGCCGTCTGCTCTGGGTCGCCATCGACGACAGCGTCGAGAGAATAGCGTCGATCTCGTGATCGTCGTAGGTCGAGACGGGAAGGTACAGCGCCGGCTCGAGGCCCGCGCGGTCGAGGATCGTTTCCCAGGTGTCCTCGTCGGTTCGGTCGACGACGTACTCCTTGAGCGTCTTGTGGACGATTCCGTGCATCTGGTGTCAGTGGTGGCTCGAAGCCGGGGCGCGCTGCCAGCGATCTGTTCGAATTCCGAGTAACTAGGTCACGGGATGGCATCTACTTAACAGTTGTAGAACGGGTGAACGGCATCGGTCGCTGAGACGGATTCAGCCGTCGGAACGAGACGGAAGCAGAGGGCTGTCGAGCGCTCGCTCCGGGATCGCACGACCGTCCACACGCCTCTCGGATTGGGGACCGCACGACCGTCCACACGCCTCTCGGATTGGGGACCGCACGACCGTCCACACGCCTCTCGGATTGGAGACCGCACTCGCTATCCAGTCGTCTCGGTCGACCCACTACGTTTCTCTCCACCCATCTCTACGTCCTCCAGAACGTCCGTATCGTCGCTCATGATGCGAAGTTCGCCGTCCCCGCAGGTACACCCGGGACCCTGTCCGGTTCCGATGGGACGGATCTCTCCGTCGGGACCGAGACGAACCGCGTGAGCGGTACCGCAGTTGTCGCACACTGCCGCCGCCCGTTGTTCGGTATCTTCCCCAGCCATCTCTAGTAGACCGTGTGTAATGATGCGAGTTAACCGTTATTCATCCGCGAACGAGATACTAGGTAACTAACCAGTCTACGGGCAAACGGCGAAATCGAGCGCGGAAAACCGGTCCAGATATCGCACGCACAGCCCCAGATACCGACTGCTCGTGAGTCGTACGATCACAGCTCCGATGCGAGCGTCGGCGCGACCGAGACGACGCTCGCCCCGCGCTCGATCGTGTCGGTGCCGTATATCGCTTCGACGCCGGCCCGAGAGAGCTTCGTCACCGCGTTACGCGCGAGCAGCGGGTGGACGCAGGTGACGAACACTCGGGCGACGCCGCGGTCCCGGAGGACGCCGACGGCCTCGCTCATGGTCGACCCCGTCGCGATGATGTCGTCCGTGACGACGACGTCGCGGCCGGCCACGTCGACGTCGCTGGGCGTGATCTCGACCGCCGTGCCGGAGTGGCGGGTCTTCTCGAAGTAGTCCGTCTCGCCGTCGCCGTAGGCGTCGCGAACCGTCTCGGCGAGGTCGATCGCGCCCGCGTCGGGCGAGAGGAAGACCGGATCCTCGAGGTCGCCGGGCAGGGGATCGGCCAGTCGACCCGCCGCGTCGACGGCGGTCGCCGTCGGCTCGAAGAACTCGCACACCGCTCGCTCGTGGGGGTTGACCGTGAGCACGCGATCGGCGCCGGTCGAAACGGCGCGAGCGACCGCCCGCGCGGAGACGGGGTGGCCCGCCTCGAAGGCCTCGTCCTGCCGGCCGTAGCCCATGTACGGCAGGACGGTGACGACCTCCGCGGCGCCGGCCTCCCGGACGGCGTCTTGCAACTGGAGGAGTTCGAGGTGGGCGTCGCTCGAGACGGTCGAGGCGACGACGATAGCGCGGTCGTCGTCGAAGTCGGGAACGGCGGCGAGCAGTTCGCCGTCGGGAAATCGGTCGTACTCGACGGAAGCGAGCGGTTCCTCGAGTTCGCGTGCGAGGGCAGCGGCCAACGCCTGCGACGCGGACCCGCTGACGATCGTAGTCATACTCGAGTGGACAGGGCGGGGGATAAACCCGTTTTCGTTCTCCCCTCGGCACGGGCGTTCGACACAGTGCGAGTGCGAATCGCAACTGGAACGAGAACCGGTCGCAGCGGCGTCGGAGAGAGCGACCGCAGTGGAGTTACGGAGCGCGATCGCACTGTCGTCGGACTCGAGCGTCCGGCGGCGGTCAGTGACGGCGAGCGCTACGTGTCGGCGTCCTGACTGTCGCCGTCGTCCTCGCGATCCTCGGCTCCGCCACAGTTGCCGTCGGTGGCGTTGCTCGAGTACGTCATGCTGTCGTCGTCCGTGATCCGGACGAAGATACTGAGGCAGTCGGTGCCGTTCCAGTTCGACGGCGTGATGTCCGCCGGCTCGCCCTCGTTGAGCCGAGCCGTGACGCGGAACTGGCCGGAATCGGACGCCCAGTCGCGCTCGAGCGCGATCGTACTACCGGCCTCGAGCTCTTCGGTCTCCCAGTCCTCGATCCCGTCGTCGAGTTCGACCAGCAGATCGATCTGCTGTGCGGTATCGGACAGGTTGTCGACGATGATCGCCCCGGAAACCGAGTCCGCGACGTCCGTCGAACTGTCCGTCTCTTCCTCGGATGCCCCCTCGTCGTCGCCGTTCTCGTCCCCGTTTTCGTCGTCCTCGGCGCTGCTCGAGCAGCCTGCGACGGCGCCGGCGAGGCCGACTCCGGTCGCGGCCAGCAGTCGGCGGCGTGGTATCCCACTCATGTTGCCGGAGGAAAGTATCGGAGATAGTTAAATCTCCGTCAGACGATTCGTTCGGCGGAAACGGGAGTCGGGATCGACACCACCCCGAAGCCCGCCGCAGGTCGTTACTCGTCGGCGGGCACGGCGAGTCCCGTCACGTCTCCGACACCGATCGTTTGCGAGCGCCACCGGCCGCTACTATCGTCGGGCGTCGCCGAGAGGAACGTTCCTCGTTCCGTGACGGCGTGGATCGTCTCCCCGTAGCCGATTCCGACGATCGACTCCCTGGACCGGTCGTACTCCTCCCACGTCTCCGCGTCGGCGCCGTAGGCGTAGACGGCCTCCCCGGAGACGGCGTGTGCCCGCGCGAGACGACCCGGTTCGGTTCGCGGATCCGCCGCGACGGCCTCGAAGGAGCCCTCGAGCGCCTCCATCCAGCCGTTTCCGAGTTTGTAGAGGCCGTCGCCGGTCGCAGCCAGCGGGACGCCGGCCGCGGAGACGTCGCGGACGTCCGAGAGGCCGGCGTGATCGAGTCGCCCCTCGTGGACGCGATACACGCCGCCGTCGGTGCCGACGAGGTCGCCGTCGATCGCGCGAACCGTCGCGACGCCGTTGTGCTCGAGGAACTCCCACTCCCGAGTTGTGGGGTCGGCATCCGACCCGGCCGACAGCCGCGCGACGGCGCCGTCGGGGCCGGCGGCGATCAGGTCCGACCCGTGGGTGCCGACGGCGACGGCGGGGCCGAAGTCGGTGTCGACGAACGTCCCGTCCGGATCGTCGCCGTTTTCGGAGCCGGTACGGGCCTCGCCGTCGAGCCCGAGCACCTGCACGTCCTCGTCGGTCGCGACGGCGACGGCGTCGTCGGTCGCCGCGATATCGCGGGCGTTACAGCGGTCACAGAGGCCGAACTCGCCGACGGTGTCGCCGGCGACGCGGACGCGCACGACGCCCATGGAACTCGCGACGTAGACCTCGAGGGCCCCCTCGCGGCCGCCGTAGACGCGTTTCTCCTCGATAGAATCCATACGTGAACGGTTGTGGCCGCGCGCCGAAAGCGTTCTGTCTGCTTCGGAATCCCTTTGGGGAGTCCGCTCCGACTAGGACGCATGCAAGTATTCGGATCGAGCGGGACACGCGGCGTCGCCAACGAGGAGCTGACGCCCGCGTTCGTCCTCCGCGTCGCGAAAGCGGCGGGGACGGCCTGGGGAGCCGATCGGGTTGCTATCGCGCGCGACACGCGCTACACCGGGCGGATGCTGGCCGACGCGGCCGCGAGCGGACTCGCGAGTACGGGAACGGGCGTCGACCGACTCGGGGTTCTGCCGACGCCGGGCGCGCAGTTTTACGCCGAACGCGAAGGGGTCCCCGTCATCGTGATCACGGCCTCGCACAACCCGCCACAGTACAACGGCGTCAAACTCGTCGGCCGCGACGGGATCGAACTCGCGGTCTCGGACCTGGAGGACATCGAACAGGTGTTGCTCGCCGAGTCGGCCACCGTCGCGCCCTGGGACGAGACCGGGCGGGTCCGAGAGATCGAGGGCGTCACCCGGGAGTACGTGGACGAACTGCTCGCCGCCTCCGATCGAGAGACCATCGCCGACGCCGAGTTGACGGTCGCACTCGATCCCGGCCACGGCGCCGGCACGCTCACGAGTCCGGAGTTCTTCCGCGAACTCGGCTGCCGCGTCGTCACCGTCAACGGCCAGCCCGACGGCCACTTCCCGGGACGGGATCCGGAACCCGTCCCCGACAACCTCGAGGATCTGGGCCAGCTCGTCCGGGCGACCGACGCGGATATCGGGATCGCCCACGACGGCGACGCCGACCGCGCCATCTTCTACGACGAGAACGGCGAGTACGTCGCCGGCGACGCCGCGCTCGCCGCGCTCGCCGCCGCCGAACTCGAGGAAGGAGACACGACCGTCTCGGCGGTCAACGTCTCCCAGCGACTGGTCGACGTCGTCGGCGAGGTCGGCGCAGCCCTCGAACTGACACCCATCGGTTCGACGAACATCATCACCCGGATCGAAGAGCTCGAGGAGAAGGGCAAGCGCGTCCCGATCGCCGGCGAGGGCAACGGCGGGATCTTCTTCCCCGCCTACCGGCTCTCGCGCGACGGCGCGTTCACCGCGGCACGGTTCCTCGAGCTCGTCGCCGAGCGCCCGGTCAGCGAGATCGTGGCTCCCTACGACGACTACGCGAACGTCCGGTACAACATCGAGTACGAGTCGACGGCCGAACGCGACGCGATGATCGACGCAGCGGCGAACCACGCACAGGAGTCCGACGCCGAACTCAACACACGCGACGGCTACCGGCTGGACCACGGCGACGCGTGGGTGCTCGCCCGCCCCTCGGGAACCGAACCGCTCGTCCGCATCTACGCCGAGGCTCGGGACAGCGACCGTGCGAGCGAACTGGCCGAGGAGATGTACGAGACGCTCGCCGACGCGAAAGCCGACGCGTGATCGCGATCGATCCCGACTGATCGCGACGCGGTTTCTACTTGCCCGTCGAAACGGAGCGGGGACGCTGACCGACGAGAACGCCCGCAGCCGGGCGGAAGGATCTGACTCGGCCCGCTACGATCGAAACCGTTTCTCGTACCTCGCTCCCGCCCGTTCGGTCGCGAGCAGGAGTTGGTGAGCGACGACGAGCACCACGACGGTGACGACGATCAACACACCCTCGAGCGGCGTCGAGAGCAGTCCGAGCGAGACGATCAGCGTCGTCGCGCAGGCCGGCGGATGACGGGTATCGGTCGCGAGCATGCCGCCCGCGGTCAGCATCGTCGCCACGACACCGCTCGCGCCGAGGAGAAGCGCTTCGAACGAGCCGGGATCGGCCGTGGCCGTGATCGAGGTCGTGACGCCGAGTAGATGGTACGCGAGCAGACCGGCGGCGACGCCGATCGCGTGCCCCCCGATCACCCGCCGCGGGGACGTCGCGTCGCTGTCCTGAAACAGCGCGAGCACGAAGGCCGACGGTCCGAGACTCGGGAAGAGCATTGGGAGACCGGAGAGCCAGGCGATCGCGGCCGTCGTCGAGATGAGAAGCCCCGTGTGCAGCGTCGTCCCCGTCCGATCGTCCATGGCCGTCCATTAGCGAGTCGGACGAAAAATACCGGTGATTCGCGGCCGTGGACGGGCCGAGATCGCCATCGACGGACGCACGTTCGGCAGTCGTCCGTCGGAACTACCGGCCATCGCTCACGGCACGATCGTCACCGGAATCGGCGACTGCCGCGTCACCGCTTCCGCGACGCTGCCCAGCAGCATTCGGGAGACGCCGGATCGACCCTCGCTGCCCATCACGATTCCGTCGGCGTCCGCTTCCCGGGCGTAGTCGAGGATCGCCTCTGCCGACGTTCCCTCGACGACGGCCGTCTCGATGGTCCTGTCGTACTCGTCGGCGATCGAGCGTACGTCGGCGAAGAAGTCGGGTTCGTCCCCGTCGTCTCCGCCGCCGACCATCACCGGCGGTCGTCCGCCGTATCCGGCCTCGAGATCGTCGACCACGTGAACTACGGTGATCTCGTCGTCCGGGAAAACGGAGAGCGCGTGCTCGAGGGCCGCGCGGGCCGTCTCGGAGTCGTCCATCGGAACGAGCAGGTGTCTGGTCATACCGGTGGTACGACGGCTGTCGCCTTCAGTCGTCGCCTCGAGTTCCCAGGTACGGGCGGGAGGGACGCCTCCAGTCCGTACGGGATCGGTGTGCAAGCGAGCGTTCGAACGGTCCCTGAGTCCGAAGCGGGCGTGCTCACACTTTTCCGACACTGTGTCGACAGCGATGACATGAGCGCGGACGAGTACGGTATCGACGAGGGCGAACGGATCGACGAGGAGGTGAGTCGGAGCGATCTCGTTCACGAGCGACTGCGCGAGTCGCCGATCAAACGGTGGGTGTTGCTCGACGGGAACCGGTACGCGATCGCGGGGCTGTTCTCGCTCGTCGTCTTCGTCACGTGTGCGAGCATCGGCTTCGCCGGGTACATTCCGGTCACCGATCCCGGCACCGCGACCACGCTCGTCGCGGCGATCGTCGGTGGAACCCTGCCGTTCATCACGATCGTGCTCGCGATCAACCAGCTGGTCCTCTCGCAGGAACTCGGCTGGCCGGGGGACCTCGCGGATCGGTTCGAGGAAATGGTGGCCTTCCGCCACGAAATCGAATCCCTGACGGACACGCCGGTCAGCCCGGCGGCACCCGCCGACTTTCTGCAACTCGTCGTCGATAGCGTCGTCGACCGGACCGAACGGCTGGAAGCCACCGCGGATCGAATGGCCGATCCGGAGCGCGCTGCGGTCGTCAGGGACTTCGTCGAGGCGGTCAGGACCGAAGGCGAACTCGTCTCCGAATCGCTCGAAGACTCGGATTTCGGGACGTTCGCCACGCTGTCGTCGGTGCTCGGCCACTTCAACGGCGCGCACCTCTACGCGGCCCGCCAAATCCGAACGCACTACGCGGACGAGCTCTCGAGCGAGGACCTCGAGACGCTCGACGTGCTCGTCGAGTTGCTCGGTCAGCTCGCGATCGCTCGGCAGACGTTCAAGACGCTGTACATGCAGTACGAACTCGCGCACCTCTCGAAGGTGCTGCTGGTCGTCGGGTTTCCGACGCTACTCGGCGGCGGGATCTTCATGATGACGTACTCGACGATCATCGAGACCGTCGGAACGCCGTCGGTGCTCGTGCTCATCGTCAGCGGTGTCATCACCTTCGTCTTCCTCCCGTTTACCGTCCTGCTGGTCTACACGTTCCGGATCGCGTCCATCACGTCGCGAACCGCCGACTTCGGACCGTTCGTGCCGCGCGTGGACTTCGAAGAGAAAGCGGGACTCGAGGAGCGCAGAGAGTGACGCGTCGAGAGGACCGAGACTCCGCTCGAGAATACTCTGCGCGCCGGCTATCGGTCCCGCCGTCCGGCAGTGGGCCGTTCAGATCGGATCGTCGACCTCGAGCGCCGCCTCGAGTCGCTCCCGTTCGTCCCGGAGGGCCTCGAGTTCGTCCGCGACCCGGCCGTCGGCTAATCGCTCGCGTTCGGCGGGGGTGAGCTGGGCGACCGCCTGGGCCGCCGTCTGCAGTCGGTCGTAGTCGAATGCGGGATCGGTCGCGAGCCGACGGATCGCTCGCAGCTTCGCGACGCACTCCTCGTCCCCGACGCGCGCGACGAACGGCCGCATTTCGCGGGTCCGCCGCCGGAGGATGCCCGCTTCGCCCGGCGGCCACTCGATCGTCAGCGGCTCGGCGTCGATCCCGTCGAGAAACGTCTGCTGGGTCGCCACCTTCCGTTTGAGTTCGTCCGCGCTCGCGACGTAGTGGTCGAGTTTCGACCGCGAGTAGTTGGCGTACTCGAGCAACTCGGGAATCGTGTACTCGCCGGCCGGATCGTCTCGAACGTAGGCCGCCAGATCGTCGGGCGGCTGCTTGTAGTCGACGAAGGGGTACCAGCGACTCCGATCGAGCAGGGCGAATACCTCGCGAGTCGACACCGAGAGCCGAAACTCCTCGAAGGCCGCCTCGATCGCCGCGTTGTACGCCTCGATGGGGTCGCGAAGCTCCTCGACCGGCGCCTCGAGATCCGCGTTCGCGAGTTCGAGCAGTCGCTCGTGCTCCGCGATGTCGTCGTCCAGTTGCCGGTAGCGTTTGGCGGCCGCCGTCCGCGCGTCGTCGATCGCCTCGCGGGCGGCCTCGCGCTCCTCGAGCAGTCGGGCGTACTGCGCTGCGGGTTCCAGGGCGTCGTGTGCCCGCTCGAAGTCCGACTCGCTGAGTCGGCGCTTGTCGATCGCGTCGAGAGCGTCCTCGAACGCTTCGCGCCCCTTCAGATCGTCGGGCAGACCCGTGACCAGCGAGTCGAACTTCCCCTCGAGTTGGATGTACGCCTGGAAGTTCTCCCGGCCGGTGCCGGTCGCTCGGTCGACGTAGTCTTCGAGTAACTCCGTCGCGTCGCGGTAGGCGTCGGCCGCGTCGGTGACCGCCTCGCCGCCGTGGTCTTCGATTCGGTCCTCGGCCCGGGAAAAGCGCTCGCGGGCCGCCTCGAGCGCCTCGAGCGGCGTCCGGTCGTCGAGGCTCGTATCCGCGTCGGAGTGGTGGACGCGTTCGCTCATGTGCGGTTAGTCGTCGTAGACGGCCTCGGGGTCGAACACCCGTTCGCCGACGTTCTCAACGTCGACCGTCGCGGTCGACGAGCCTCCGTTCGCTTCGCTTGCGGAGACCCCGTTGATCGTTCGATAAAAGCAGGATCGGTGGCCGGTGTGACACGCGCCGCCCTCCTGGTCGACCAGGTAGAGCAGCGTGTCGGCGTCACAGTCGACGCGTACCTCCTCGACGTCCTGGGTGTGGCCGCTCGTCTTCCCCTTCTGCCAGAGTTCGTCCCGGCTCCGGGAGTAGTAGTGGGCCACGCCGGTCTCGTGCGTGCGCTCGAGGGCCTCCGGCGAGACGTACGCGAGCATGAGCACCTCGCCCGTCTCGGCGTCCTGTGCGACGGCGGGGACCAGACCGTCCTCGCCGAAGTCGACCGCGATGCCGTCGTCCATAGATGAGGAATGGTTTGGGAGGCCGATAGGTCTTTTGTCGCGGTATCGCGTCTCAGTCCTAATCGTCGGACTCGGTGGGTGCGAGCGCGACGGTCTCGAGTCATTCTCTGGGGTCGAAAAACCGTCAGTTCGCACGCCGCTTCTCGTTTCGTTCCCCGTCGTCCTCGGCCGGCAACGTCAGCAGGATCAGCACGAACGCCAATCCACCGAGCCAGATCCCGAGGGCGAGTTGGACCCCCGACGGGACGACGACGAGGCCGGACAGGACCTCGAGGCCGACCATCAACACGAGCAGGCCGACGATCGAGGTGACGGCCAGGCCGAATCCCTTGCGGAGCATCCACTTGCTCTCCGCCGCGTCCGCGGTGGAACTCGGGGTCGATCGGGGCTCGGTTGGGTGGTCGATTAGTGACATCGTGCTCGCCTCTCCGAGAGGTACGCTCCCGGCGGAGATAACCACTCGTACTGTAAATCGGACCGATCAGGTGCCGAGCGGACATCGTGGCCGTCGGTCCTCACCCCTGCTTGCAAACGTCAGCGCACCCGATATTGGGCACGGGACCGGAGGGTCGACGATGAGTCCGCGCACGCAAATCGAGCAGCCAGTCAGGTGCCGCGCCTGTGGAACGACGAACGATCACTGCTACACGTACTGCCGGAACTGTCTCCAGACGCTGCCCGCGAGACCCGACGCGAATCCGTGAGCCCGCGACCGATCTACCGCACGCCGAAAGAGAAAGAGAGAGACCGCAAGTCGATTCGCGCCGCGAACGAGGCCGAACTCAGGCCTGACCGTTCAGCGTGATGTAGTTGAGGCCGATGATCCGCTCGTCGGACTCGAGTTCCTCCCGGGCTTCGTCGGGGATCTCGCTGTCGACGTTGTAGACGGTCAGCGCCTCGCCGCCGATGGCCTCGCGAGCGTTGAACATGCCCGCGATGTTGACGCCGTGCGTGCCCATCACGGTGCCGATGAGGCCGATGACGCCGGGTTCGTCGGTGTTACGCGTGACGACCATCTTGCCGTGGGGGATGGCGTCGACGCGGTAGCCGTCGACGCGGACGATCCGCGGGTCGTCACCGGCGAAGAGCGTGCCGTCGACGGTGACCTCGTCGTCGTCGTTGCTGACGGTCACCGAGATCAGGCTCTGGAAGTCCTCGGCCTGCCGGGTCTTGGACTCGGTGACGTCGACGCCGCGGTCCTCCGCGATCTGGGGCGCGTTGACGGCGTTGACCTGCCACTCGAGCGGTTCGAAGACGCCCTTCAGCGCGCTGGCGGTGACGAACTCGACGTCCTCGTCGGCGATATCTCCCTCGTAGGTGATCTCGATATCCTCGATGCGACCGTCGAGCAACTGGGCGGCGACCTTGCCCGCCGTCTCGGCGATTTCGATGTAGGGCTCGAGGCGGGGGAAGGCGGCCTCGTCGATCGAGGGCGCGTTCAGGGCGTTCGCGACGGGATCGCCGACGAGTGCGGCGCTGACCTGCTCGGCCGTCGAGGTCGCGACGTTCTCCTGAGCTGCCTCCGTCGACGCGCCGAGGTGGGGCGTGACGATGATGTCCTCGTGCTCGAGCAGCGGCGAGTCCGCGGGGAGCGGTTCCTCGGCGAAGACGTCCAGTGCTGCACCCGCGAGCGTGCCGTCTTCGATCTTGGCGGCGAGTGCGTCCTCCTGAATGATGCCACCGCGGCCGACGTTGACGATGTAGCCGTCCTCGAGCAGGTCGAGTTCGTCCTCGCCGATCATGCCCTCCGTCTCGGGCGTCAGCGGCGTGTGGATGGTCAGGAAGTCGGCTCGCTCGAGACACGGCTCGAAGTCGACGAGTTCGGCGCCGAGTCGGTCGGCGCGCTCCTCGGAGATGTAGGGATCGAAGGCGACGATATCCATGCCCAGCGAGTCAAGTTTCTTGGCGACCTCCTGGCCGACGCGGCCGAGGCCGACGATGCCGAGCGTCTTGGTGTCGAGTTCGGCGCCGAGATACTCGCTTTTCGCCCACTCGCCGTTTTTCAGACGGATGTGGGCCTGCGGGATCGAGCGGGCGGCCGCGAACGTCATCGCGACGGTGTGTTCCGACGCCGCGCGAACGTTCCCTTCGGGGGCGTTGGCGACGATGACACCCTCGTCCGTGGCGGCCTCGATGTCGATGTTGTCGACGCCGATGCCGGCACGGCCGACGATGACGAGTTCCTCGGCCGCGTCGAGTACCTCGTCGGTGACTTCGGTGCCCGAGCGGACGATCAGTCCGTTGGCGTCCGATACCGCCTCGAGGAGGTCGTCGCCCTCGAGGTCGTAGCCTGTCTCGACGTCGTGCCCGGCCTCTCTGAGTACGTCCAGACCCGCATCAGCGATCGGATCCGTGACGAGTACCTTCATGCGCGAGACAATCGTGTGGAGCAGGTAAACCCTTCCGTTGTTGGGAGGCGTGGCAAAAATTGTCCACAGTGTCGCTGGAGGTGAGACAGGGGAGTGGCTCCAGGTGACGAGCCGATTTCGGGCACGCCCGAGCGAAGCGGGTCGGCCTCGGTCACACCGTAATCAGCACCGCCCCGACGACGACCAGCGCCGCACCCGCGACGACGCCCCTCGTCACCCGCTCGAGGTCGCGTAACAGGACGGCGGCGAACAACACCGTGAACAGCGGTGCGGTCGCGACCAGCGGATCGACGATGGCGATCCGACCGCCCTCCAAGCCCAGCGCGGCCATCAACGAGAGCATCGCGACGGTAGTCAGCAGTCCGCTGCCGAGGAAGTACTTGTAGGACTCCGGCGGTCGGTCGAGGACGTCTCGGCCACCGGCGGCGGCCACGTAGGCGAGCAGCGCGATCAGCCCGGCCGCCTCGTTGAGTGCGACGGCCTCGAGCGCCGAAATCGGCGTCTCGAGCATGCCGTACCGCCGACTCACGTTCGCGACGGCGAAGGTCGCGGCGGCGGCGATGGGCCACAGGAGGTCGCGGGGCTGCCAGCCGCCGAGGTCGCCGCCTTTCGAAATCGTCAGCAGGGAGAGTCCGGCGACGAGCACGACGATGCCGAGCCCCGTCACCGGCCCCAGCGGTTCCCCCAGAAAGACGAGCGCGATCAGCGTCGCGAACAGCGGGCGCGTACTGAGGATCGTGCTGTTGAGGCTCGCGCCGACCCTATCGACGCCGACGAAGATCGTGATCCGGCCGAGCGCGGTGCCGACGACGCCCGCGAAGACGAACACCAGCAGGACCTCGAGCGTGAGTCCAGAAAACGCCGAGCGCCCGTAGACGGCGGCGATGACGAGCCAGTAGAGCACCGAATCGACGACGACGACGGTCAGCGAGGCCTGCACGGAGCCGCCACCCGCGGCCATCCCGCGCTTGTCGAATATCGGCGTAAAACCCCAGAATACCGCCGGAATCAGAGCGAGGGCGAGAACCTCGAGACTCGGACCCGTCATCGACCCGTCTCACTCGGCGGCGGCCGAACGCTCATCAGAGGCTGTCCGCGGGGCCGGCGGGTCAACGTTGCGGTGGCGGTTCGATTCGCTGGCTTCGCGCCGCTTGGTTCCGCTGCCTTTCGTGCCGTTCGGAACCGAACGGTACCCGCCTCGAGTCGGATGCGAAACCTGAACTGGTTTATTCGGGGCCACACAACCAGCAGGCGATGACAGTCGTCGCTTTCGACTTCGACGGGACGCTTTCCGACTCCGAGATGACCGTGTTACTCGGCGACCGCTGCGGGGTCGCCGACGACATGGCCGAGATCACCGAGCGCTCGATGAACGACGAGATCGAGTACGCCGAGAGCCTCCGCAAGCGGGCCGCGCTGCTCGAGGGGCTCCCGGAGGACGACGTCGAAGCCGCCTTCGGGGAGGTCGTCCTCCGCGAGGGGGCCGCCGACCTCATCGAGGAGTTGAACGAGGCCGGCGTCACGACGGCGATCCTCACCGGCGGCTTCGAACGCGGCGTCGCGGCCGCACTCGAGCGCGAGGGCGCGTCCGTCGACCACATCGTCTCGAACCGACTGCCGATGAACAGCGACGGGACCGAACTGACCGGCGAGGTCGACGGCCCGCTCATCGAGGGTACCAAGGACGACGCGCTCGAGGACCTCGCCGACGACGTCGGTGTCGACCTCGAGGAGTGCGTCGCGGTCGGCGACGGCGCGAACGACCTGCCGATGCTGAAAGTCGCCGGTCTCTCGATCGGGTTCGAGCCGAAACCGGCCGTCGAACCCCACTGCGAGATCGTCGTGACCTCGATGGCCGAGGCTCGCGAGGTCCTGCTCGAGGAGGGCGTCCTGCCGGAAGTCTGAATCGGCCTCGATCGTCGCCGATCGCACGCTCCGTCCGCCGACTGATTCTAGTTCCGAGGAGAGTTGGGCTATCACGACCCGGCGTTCGTGTGGCCGCTCGTCTCGCGGAGTACTGATTCGAGGACGTATCTGAATGCGCGAATAACCGGTTCAATGGCGCATTTCGAGACCGAGATGCTTATTAACTCGTCGTCGAGTAAGTAGTTACATGATGTGGCAAGACCTTATCTTCATGATCGGCAGCGGCCTTTCCATCGTCTTTCTCGCGCCGACGCTGCGCGACGCAACCTCCCGCGTTCCGCTCGGCACGAGCCTTCCGTCGATGGGGATCGGATTCGTCTACGGGATGACGTTCTTCACGCTCGGGATGTCATTCTCCGCCGCCGGCTCGCTCGCGGCCGGGACGATGTGGGCCCTGATCGCGATGATTCGCTCGCCGACCGGCATGGGTATTTCGGGGCGACTCCGCCGCCTCGAGAGTCCGACCCTGCTCGCGGACGACCTCCGAAACTGGATCGATCACCGGCGCTCCGAGTACTCGAACGCCGAACAGTACGTCTCCGCCGACCACGGCTACTAACTGCGACGCACTGCGGTACGCAGCGTCCGACACTGCACACCCAATTTTGTTGACACCCCCACACATCTCACTGAGCCGTAGCTTCGGCAAAATGATCACTAAGAGTGAAACTCTTACCAGAAAGAATAAGTAACAGACATGAGAGTCACGTACCATGTCAGATCCGAATATCGAAGCTGAAGGCAAAGCCACACACGACGCAGATGTACCGGGTCAGGGCCAGCCAACACAGCCCGCCGTCGAAGAGGAGTCGATCACCGACCTGCTCACGGAGCCGCTCACGCAGGCGTACATCAAGGCGATCGTCGCGCTCTACGCCCTGCTGGGTTCCGGAATGGGGCTTCTGGTCATCGTCGGCGACATCGTCGATCAGGCCCTCTTCGACGCTCCCGCCGACAACGGTGTGCTCGTCGAGGTCGGATTCGCCCAAATTCCGCTCGTCGGCGCCCCACACATCGCCGCGGTACTTGCACTGCTCGTCGGTGCCTACCTCGGCGTTCGAATGGCAGCGGACGACCGACAGGCGATGATTACGGGTGCCGCAGGCGCAGTTGCGGGAACGGTCGTGCTGTGGTTCCTCTCGGCGCTCCTCGCGGCGTCACAGATCGACAACGTGAGCCTCGAGATCGGAGGACTGCTCGTCAACGGTATCGTCCTCGGTCTCTTCGTCGGCGGGATCGCTGCGGGAACCGTCTACGTCATGCGCAACCTCGTTCCGGACGTCGAATCGTCGGCCGTCTGATCGGCTCGACTACCGAGTAGCGGAGACAGCGTCGAACGACGAACGAAAGTGGGCGGACAAACGATACCGACCGTACGCAACTATTTTCGAGACCGTAACCCGGCCGCTCACTCCGAGAAGAGACTCGTGTGGACCGGCGCGAACGATTCGGGCTCGTCCGGCTCCGACTCGGTGTCGGTGATCGTCCGCCCGGCGAGACCCGTCTCGAGCAACTCCGAGAGCGGCGGGCCGACCTTCTCGGGCTCGACGAGGAAGGCGTCGTGGCCGTGGTCGGACTCGACGACGTGGTGGGCGACATCGACGTCCGCGTTTCGGCAGGCGTCGGCCAACGCCTCGGCCTGCTCGACGGTGAAGTGCCAGTCGCCGGTGAACGAGAGCAAGAGGAGCTCCCCCTCGAAGGCGGCCAGCGCGTCGGCGTCTGACTCGTACCCGGCCGAGAGGTCGAAGTCGTCCATCGCCCGGGTCATGTAGAGGTAGCTGTTCGCGTCGAACCGGTCGGTGAACTTGTCCGCCTGATAGTCCAGATAGGACTCGACCTCCCGGTACGGGAAGAACGCGGCCGCGGGGTCCGGCGGCTCCTCGCGGACGGCCTCGCGGCCCGCCGAGCGCCGGCCGAACTTCCGGGACATCGAGGCCTTCGAGAGGTACATGATATGGCCGATCTGGCGCGCTCGAGCCAGTCCATCCTCCGGTCGTGCTCCGCCGTAGTAGTGGCCGCCGTTCCAGTTCGGATCGCTGGTGATCGCCCGTCGAGCGACGGTGTCGAGCGCGAGACACTGCGGATCGAGTCTGGCCGCGGTGGCGACGCCGGCGGCGCGGTCGACGTCGTCGGGGAACCGCCGGAGCCAGTCGAGGACGTTCATGCCGCCGACGCTGCCGCCGACGACGGCGTGGAGGCGGCCGACGCCGAGTTCGTCCAGCAACTGTCGTTGTGCGCGGGTCCAGTCGCCCACCGTGACGGGCGGGAAATCGGTCCCGTAGGGCTCGCCCGTCTCGGGGTTCTCGCTCGACGGTCCCGTCGTGCCGTAACACGATCCCGGCGCGTTCGCACAGACGACGTAGTACTCGCTCGTATCGATCGCCTTTCCGGGACCGACGACGTCGCCCCACCAGGCGCGGGCCTGGCCCGCCGTGTCGCCGCCCGCGTCGGGCCGGCGAGCGACGTGGGAACTGCCGGTCAGGGCGTGGCAGATGAGTACCGCATTATCGCCGGTGAACTCGCCGTAGGTCTCGTAGGCGACCTCGAGGGACGGAACCGTCTCTCCCGAGAGGAACTGAAACTCGCCGAGGTCCATCGTATTCTTGGTCGTCATCGGTATCTGGGTTCAGTCGTCGGTCGCCGCGCGCGTCGCCGCGTCGATGGCCTGCTCGAGGTCGGCCAGGATGTCCTCGGGGTCCTCGATGCCGACCGACATTCGAATCAGGTCGTCCGTCACGCCGGCCTCCTCCCGTTCCTCGGGCGTCAGCTGGCCGTGGGTCGTGCTCGCCGGATGGATCACGAGCGTCTTCGCGTCGCCGATGTTCGCGAGGAACTGGGCGACCTCGACGCTCTCGCAGAACGTCTTCCCGGCTTCGAACCCGCCCTCCAGGCCGAACGCGACCATCCCGCCGTAGTCCTCGAGATAGCGCCGGGCGTTGTCGTGGGTCGGGTGGTCCTCGAGTCCCGGATGCGTGACCCAGGCGACGGCCTCGTGGTCCGCGAGGTACTCGGCGACGACGGCGGCGTTCTCGCAGTGTCTCTCGACGCGGAGGGGCAAGGACTCGAGTCCCTGCAGGGTCTGCCAGGCGTCGAACGGCGACTGCTGGTTGCCGAGACTCCGGAGGGAGCGGAAGCGGACGGTTTCGGCGAAGGGCGCGTCGGGGAAGTCCCGCGAGAAGTCGACGTCGTGGTAGGCGTGGTTCGGACCGGCGATCTCGTCGTAGCCGTGCTCGCCCCAGGGAAAGGTGCCGCCGTCGACGAGGATGCCGCCGACGGTCGTCCCCGAACCGTGGAGCCACTTGGTCGTCGACTCCCAGACGACGTCGGCGCCGTGCTCGAGCGGGCGACAGAGCGCCGGCGTCGCGAAGGTGTTGTCCACCACGAGCGGGACGCCGTTCTCGTGGGCGATTTCGGCGACGCGCTCGAAGTCGGGCGTGACCAGCGACGGGTTGCCGATCGTCTCGACGTGGACGAACGCGGTGTCCTCGTCGATGGCCTCCTCGTAGGCGTCGTACTCGAGGGTGGGGACGAATTTCGTCTCGATGTTCCGCCGGGAGGCCGTCTTCGAGAAGTAGGCGGTCGTCCCGCCGTAGGTGTCCGTCGAACAGACCACGTTGTCGCCCGCCTCGGCGAGGACGAGCACCGCGGAGTCGAGGGCGGCCATCCCGCTGGCCGTCGCGACCGCGCCCGCGCCGCCCTCGAGGGAGGCGAGGCGGTCCTCGAGGGTCGTGACGGTCGGGTTGGCGATGCGAGAGTAGATGTAGCCGTCGTCCTCGAGGGCGTAGCGGGCGGCGGCGGTGTCGGCGTCGTCGAAGACGTAGGAGGTGGTCTGATAGATCGGCGGCGCCATCGCCCCCGTCTCGGGGTCGGGGGATTGGCCGGCGTGTACGCTACGCGTCCCGAGACCGCGCTCGGGACAGGGTCGCTCAGTCCCGTCGCTCTCGTCGTCGCTCATGTTTAGTATGCATACTACTGCACGTTCTTATGCGTCTCAGTAACGGCAAAAACCGCAGTCGATTCTAGGTGATTCACACACGGGAGGCGTTCGTCGAAACGGAGAACGCTCGTAGCTGAGACGACCGAACCCGCGAGGGCATCGACCGATCGATTATAACACCTCACGCGATGAACGGTAGCACGGAGGAGTTTCCAGCGATGTCGTCACCACTCGTGCTACTGAAGACGGCGGTGTTCACCGTCCTCGTTCCGGGAACCGTCGCCGGGGCCATTCCTCGAGCGTTGGCCCGTTACGATCGCGAATCTCCGACCCTGGGCTCTCGCGGCGCCAGGATCGTCGGGACCGTTTCGCTCGTCGCCGGCACGCTGCTGTATCTCCACACCGCGTTTCGGTTTTCGAGCGAGGGAAACGGGACGCCGGCACCGAGCGACGAGCCGGACGACCTCGTCACCGGCGGGATCTACCGTTACACGCGAAATCCGATGTACGTCGGCGTTCTGTTGGTCATCGTCGGACAGGCCGTCCGGTACAGGTCGCTGCACGTGCTGTGGTGGGGGCTCGTCTGCTGGCTCGGATTTCACCGTCGAGTCGTCGATTACGAAGAGCCGCACCTCCTGGAAAAACACGGCGACGCCTACGAAGCGTACCGCGATCGAGTGCCCCGATGGCTGCCGATCGGACGGCCACCGGCGGGCTACTGAATCGCTGGATCGAACCAGCCGCGACCACGACGCGCGACGGACCCGAACGAACACCGAGGCGCTCGAGCGTCGAAACCACACTCGTGATAGAGCCGACCGCTACCGTTGCAAGCCCAACCACTACTGCAGCCTACGTCGGAGTGACGACCGTGCAGACAGTCTTCCACCTCATCGCCGACGATCCGAAGCAACGGGAAACCGCACTCACGATCGCCGAAAACCTGAGCAGGGACGACTCCGTCGAAATGGACGACATCGCGATCGTCGCGCAGGCGGACGGCATCGAACCGCTGGTCGCCGGCGGCGACGGCAGCGACACGGTCGAGTCGCTGCTCGACGACGGGTTTTCGGTCAAAGCCTGCGGGAACACCCTGGATCTGAAAGACCTCGCCGAATCCGATCTCGTCGAGGGCGTCGAGACCGTCCCCTCCGGCGGCGGCGAACTCACGCGCCTGCAAGACGAGGGCTACGCCTACATCCGACCCTGAAGTCGAACTGACCCACGGTCACTCGTGCTCGAGTGAGCCGAGCAGCGTCCGTACTGCGCCCGATTCGGTCTCGTATCCCCGAAATTGGGGATAGACCGCGACGGCGATTACGAAGTCGTCTCCGTGGGAGACGGGTTCGCTCACCTGTAAGTAAACGTCCAGTGTCGTTCCGGCGGGGACCAGCCGTGCGCGGCCGGTATAGCGAGTCACCGTCGTCTCGGTCCCCAGTACCGAGAGCGACTCCTCGCCGGCGCGTTCGACGTCCTCGAGTTGGTCGTACCGATCCTGAATCAGCGCGACGAGTTCGTCCGTCGAGTACTCGCCGACGGGGTTGAACGTGTGCCCGAGAAAGGACACCTGCGGCGTCGTGAGAACGGAGCAGACCGACGCCTGTAGCCGCGTCAGTCCGATCGCGTCGAGCGAAACCGCGCGGTCGTACTCGGCGTACCAGTTGTTCACCGAGACCGAGCGCTCGAGGCCGAACCGACCGACGGTTCGCTCGACGACGACCTCCTCGACGGTGTGTTCGCTGTACCCCGTCTCCTCGAGTGCCGACGGGGAGACGATCGCTGGCATCGACGAGAGGGAGTCGTCGAGAACGTCGGTACAGCCGGCGGTCGCTCCCACACCGGCGGCCGCCCCCGCTGCGAGTAATCGCCGTCGGGTGACAGTCATCGACAGGTACAGATCATCCAACGATGAAAACGTGTCGGTTTCGGTCGGTCCGCTGACGCGTCGGAGTGGAAATAGCGGGGGTCGAGGCGGTCGATCCGGAACGAACGGCTTATCGGATCCGGGCGAACAGTTCGTCGAACTCGGACGAACGACGACGCGAGCCGAGACGAACGCCTTGATAGTCTCGTAGTGTCAAGAAGCGGGCGTGCACTCGAGTGACCGCGACCGGGTCGTCCTCGCCACCGTCGTCTTCGCCGTGCTGTTCTCACAGTTGTTGCTCTATCCGGGCGTCGGAACGCTCGTCGAGACGCTGGGGGCCGACGAGACGACGTCGTCGTTCGCGGCGACTGAACTCGACGCAAGCATGTGGTTTCTCGTCGCGGAGTTCGCGGCGTACGTCGCCTTCGTCGGCGTCTGGGGCGTCGCGAGCGACGTGACCGGACGGCGAACGCCCTTCATCGTCGCCGGGGCGCTGGCCGGAGCCGTCGGCTACGCCGCACTCGCGGCCGTTCCGGCGATCGGCTCGATTCCCTTCGAGGGCGTCCTCGCCCTGCGAGTCGTTCAGGGCGCGATGACCATCGGCGCGTTCTCGCTGACCATGACCATGCTGATGGACCTCGAGGGCGGCCACGGTCGGAACATGGGCGCGGCCGGAATCGCGATCGGACTCGGCGCGGCTCTCGGCGCCCCGATCGGCGGCCAACTCACCGAACTCGACCCGATCGCGCCGCTGCTGGGCGCCACCGGCTTGCTCGTCTGCGTCGGCGCGCTCGTCACCCGCGTCGACGACCGGACGCCGAACAGTCGCCGGACCGCACGCGCGCTCCTCGATGGCGTTCGGAAGCGACCGACGCTGTCGATCCCCTACGCGTTCGGCTTCGTCGACCGGCTGACGGCCGGCTTCTTCGCGCTCGTCGGGACGCTGTACTTCCAGGACGCGTTCGGCGTCGACCCCGCCACGACCGGGCTCTTGCTGGCGTGCTTTTTCGCGCCGTTCGCCCTCCTGCAGTACCCCATGGGCGCGCTCTCGGACCGCATCGGCCGGACGATTCCGATCGTCGTCGGCTCGCTGTGCTACGGCGTCGGCATCCTCGCCGTCGGCGCCGCGCCGTCGGTCGCGACTGTCGCGGTCGCGATGGTCGGCGTCGGCGTCCTCGGAGCGCTCGTCTCGCCGGCGACGATGGCCCTCGTGACCGACATCGCCGCGGAGAGCGAACGCGGGCTCGCGATGGCCGGCTTCAACATCGCCGGCAGTCTGGGCTTTCTCGGCGGCTTTCTCGTCGGCGGCACCGTCGCGAGCGCGTACGGCTACGATCTCGCCTTCCTCGTCGTCGGCAGCCTCGAGATCGGGATCGCGCTGCTCGCCGTGCCGATGTTCCTGCGATGGTCTTTCGGACGGAGTGACCGTCTCGATCACGGTCGTATCTGATCGCCGTCACGTTCTTTTCAATCGGTATTTCCTCGAGAACTACCAGGGAGCTCACTGGTATGTAACCGCATGACAGCGTCAGGATAGAGGGTATCAATTTTTATGTGCTCAACCCTAACCTCCGCTCGATGACGCGAGACAACCCACTCTCTCGGCGGACAGCGCTGAAGCTCACGGGTGCGGCCGCAGCGACCGCACTCGTCGCCGGCTGTGGCAGCGACGACGGTGACGAAAACGGCAACGGCGACGACAGTGGCGACGGCGGCGTCGAGATCGATCCCGACACGGAGATCACCTTCAGCGGCCAGCAGAGCGGCTGGGAAGGCCTCTCACCGGACGAGATCGACGGCGAGCAGAACCCGACGCTCATCCTCCAAGAGGGTGAAACGTACAATATCGGCTGGACCGAAGGGGACGATATCGAGCACAATTTCGAAATCCGGGACTCCGACGACGAAGTCGTCGAAGACTACGAGACGGACATCACGGCCGAGCCCGACGAGGACCAGATCCTCGAGATCGAGGTCACCAGCGAGATGGCCAACTACGTCTGCCAGCCCCACGACGGTTCGATGCGCGGCGAGATTCAGGTTGAATAACTGACGCCGCAGTTCCCGAAGCGATTTTTTCGGAGACACTGTCCGCAGTCGGCTGGCTCCCGCGGTGGGCCCCGACAGCTCCGTCTCAGCGGTCTCGTCTCAGTTCACGACGGCCAGCGATCGGATGATCGTGCTCGTAGCACCGCGGCGAGCAACTACGAAAGTGTCGGCAGTCAGCGTACCCATTTCCCACGGCAATCCCGACTCCGACGAGACGGAGTACCGACTTCGTCCTTCCGAGCACCCGTACATCACTGCACCGTCGTGTGGCGATTCCGATCGCGAACAATGATTGGTTTTATGAACAGTGTCGAATAGGAGTACGTATGACTACTGCCGATCGACTTACGCGTCGGACGCTGCTGTACGCCGCCGGTGTCGCGACATCGGCCGGGGTACTCGCGGGCTGTGTCGACGAGGCCGGAACCGACGGTGAACCCGAGGCGTCCGCCGACGACGCCGACGATGACGACGAGAGCGGCGATACCGCCGACGGTGACGAGGACCCCGGTACGGAGCCGGATGCGGACGAAAGCGAAGACGACAGCGACGACGATGGGGACGTCTTCAGGATCGAACCCGAGACGCAGATTCTCCTGGACGGCCAGCAGAGCGGCTGGGAAGGGATCGAGCCGGCACCGATCGACGGCGAAAGGAATCCAAACATCGCACTCGAGGCCGGCGAAACGTACGAAATCGGGTGGACCGAGGGCGACGGCATCGTGCACAACATCGAGATTTGGGACGCGAACGACGAAGTCGTCGACGACTACCGGACCGGCGTTACCGAAGACCCCGACGAGGGCCAGATCCTCGAGATCGAGGCGACCGAGGAGATGGCCTACTACGTCTGTAACCCGCACGACGGCACGATGCGCGGCGAGATCGTGGTCGAGTGATCGATCACGTCGGTCGACGCGTAGCAAGAGACGGCAAAATCTGCGGGACAGGGATGGATACGGCATCAAAAGTACCATACCGCCTCGCTACGCAGTAGGCCGTATCAGGTGGTTTCCGTGACCAAGAAACAAGAGTACAAGGACGACTATCCCGACAAAACGCTGTATATTCCGGGTCCGACCGAGGTACGCGAGGACGTCATCGAGGCGATGTGCGAGCCGATGTTCGGCCACCGGATGGACCGAATGACGGATCTCTATACCACCATCGTCGAAGATACGAAGGAGTTCCTCGGCACCGACAACGAGGTCATCATTCTCACGGGTTCGGGAACCGAGTTCATGGAGAGCTCGATACTCAACCTCGTCGACGAGAACGTCCTCGTCACGACCTGTGGCAGTTTCAGCGAGCGACAGGCCAACGTCGCCGAGCGCCTCGGCAAAACCGTCGACACGCTCGAGTACGAGTGGGGGCAAGCGGTCAAACCCGAGGACGTCCGCGAGAGACTCGAGGAGAGCGACACCGAGTACGACGCCGTCACCTGCGTGATGAACGAGAGTTCGACCGGCATCCGCAACCCCGTCGAGGAGATCGGCGACGTCGTCGCCGACTACCCGGACACCTACTTCGTCGTCGACGCCGTCTCCTCGCTGGGCGGCGACTACGTCGATATCGACGAACACGACATCGACGTCATCTTCACGTCGGTCCAGAAGGCCTTCGCCATGCCGCCGGGGCTGGCCGTCTGCGTCGTCAGCGACGACGCCTACGAGCGCGAACTCGAGGCCGAGTCGGCGTCCTGGTACGGCGGCTTCCAGCGCACGATCGACTACTACGACCGGAAGGGCCAAACGCACTCCACGCCGGCGATTCCGATCATGCTGGCCTACCGCAAACAGATGAAGTACATGCTCGAGGAGGGCCACGAGGGACGCGACCAGCGCCACCGCGAGATGGCCGAGTACACCCGCGAGTGGGCCACCGAGCACTTCGAGATGTTCCCCGAGGAGGGCTACGAGTCACAGACGGTGGCCTGTATCGAGAACACGCAAGGGATCGACGTCGCCGAAACCATCGCGGCCGTCGACGACCAGTACGGCATGGTCTTCTCGAACGGCTACGGCTCACAACTCGGCGAGAAAACGTTCCGCATCGGCCACATGGGCGAACACGACCTCGAGTCGATTCGAGAGCTGACCGACGCCATCGAAGACGTCGCCGGGCTATGACATCCTCCCCGTCGTAAACGACGGGGTTTCCTCTCCGGCGTGGGAGTCTCAGACTGCCTGAGAATCCCCGGTGGCAACATTCCCGTCACGATGGACGGTACTCGGGTCTGTGCGCTGTTCTTTGGGACGGTAAGAGCGTGGTGACTCCGACCATTGGTGGTCGTCCCACTCGAACCGCACGGGCCGTGCCATCGGCCTGACCGCCTTCTCTGTATGCCGTTTCAGGAACGTTTCTGACGCCGTGATATCGGCATGACCTTCGAACCCACACGGACAGGTGAGCGTGTCCTGATACCGAGTCGTTCGGTCTGTCGAACCACATTGTGGGCACTCCTGGCTTGTCCATGCTTCCGATCGGACTTCGATCGCAATTCCGTACTCCTCGGCAGTACAAGCTAACCGTTTGGTGAATTTCTCGAACGCCCAGAAGTTGTGGGTCTTGGCGTTGGTTTCGACTGACCAGTGTGTTTCTAACACGTCAGTCAATCCACCAACATATACCGTGTCTACACACTCAGAGTACAGTCGTTCGATCAGGTCACGACACAGTGTCTCTTGAGCGTGGTCACGGTGACGGGTTCGTTTGCGGTACAGCCGTTGGATACGATCGCTACTGTACCGACCTTCTTCGAGTTTCGACTGCAATCGGGCAATCTCGCGTGTGGTGTTGCGGAACCGATTGAACAGGTTCCGCCCCTCGTACAGATATTGCTGTCCGGTTGTCGTGGTACAGGCGACGAGATTATTCGCACCAATATCCAGAGCGGCCTTCTCTGAGGCCAGTGGAGTGTCCCGTACATCGTCAGAAACAGTCACGGGTTGCGAAGCTCGGAAGGTGCTGTCAGTCTCATCGTACCACAGGTCTAACCGGCCCTGTTTCTCGTACTCGGGCCAGTTCGGGTCGCCAGCGATTTCCAGGCGGAGCCGTCCGGTGTGGTCGTATCGGTCTTTCAGTTCTTTCCCGATCAGGATTTCAAGCCGGGATCGATCGCCCCATTCGACGGTGTACGACGTGTTGCGAATGACGGTATGGGGCTTTCGCCCGTCGTCTTCGTTCCCCCAGAACCCCGGTGGTTCCGGGTGTTCTGTGATCGACGTGTTTGACTCGTCGTAGTATTCGTTTTTCAGGTCGAAGAATCCGCGCCAGGCTTCGCTGTTCTTGCGAATTACCTGTTGGGCGGTAGACGCACCAAGCACGCCTTTGTACTGGCCTTCGAGTCGGCCTGTATCAGCGTCCCACACGTCGCCATCGAAGCCGTCCTCGTCGTTGTACCGGATGAGGCGTTCGTAATTGACTTGGTTCCAGAGAGCGGCAGAAGCGTCCAACAGATCGCGTAGCAGTTGCTCTCCACTGTCGGAGAGCGGTCGTACGGTGAACGTATTGGTACGCTTCATCTCTCATTCCAACAGACGTACTTGGGTGTTGTAAAGACGATCCATCCAGGGTGAAAGTGAACGTGGAGATAGTGTGTGAGACTCGGGCTCGGGAGTAACGTGGCGGGACGGTAACGGAGTGTACGCGATTCACGCCCGTTGAGCAAACCGGAGGTTTGCGATGCCCATCAGAACGCAAAGCGTTCTGAGGACGCCGTGAACGGCGGGACTCCCTCGCTGTTGAAAGGTAGCACACCGGTCAGAAGACCACTTTTCGCCGATCACTCCGGTCGTACCGCAACGACGGCTACGAAAACAGCCGTCGGAGCCAATCGAAGAAGCTCGCGAGCAGGTCCGCAAACCAGTCGACCACCGATCGGAGTCCGTCGAAGAATCCGCCGGCCCGATCCGTGTCGTGACTGCCACCGTCGGTCGCGCGCTCGTCACCGACCGCGGCGCGGGCGTCCACGAGTCCGTCGCCCTCCGCACAGGTTCCGAGCACTTCCTCCGCCGTCTCACCGAGGATCTCCCTGACCGCCTCGTTCGGCCCCGGTCCGGACTCCTCGCGGGTCTCCCAGACCAGCGCCGCGACGCCAGTGGCGAACGGGCAGGCGACGCTCGTCCCGCTCGCCTGTGCGTACTGGTTGTCGACGGTAGTCGAGTTGATCTCCGTTCCCGGTGCAATCAGGTCGACGGCAGAGCCGACGCTGCTGTAGGACGCCAGCGTGTCGTTCTCGTTCATCGCGGTGACCGCGACGACGTCGTCGTGCATCGCCGGGTGGGTCATCGTCTCCTCGTCGCACGACTCGCCGCCGTCGTTCCCTTCGTTGCCGGCCGCACAGAGCAGGAGGTGTCCCGCCGAGTGTGCGGCCTCGATCGCGTCGTCCAGCGTCGAGCTCGCTTCCTCGCCGCCGAGGCTCATCGAGATCAGTTCCACGTCGTTCGACATACACCAGTCGATCCCGGCGATCAGTTCGCTGTACCGACCGGAGCCGTCGTCGCCGAGCACCTTCACCGCGTACAGGTTCGCCTCGGGGGCGACGCCGACGACGCCGCGGTCGTTGTCCGGCGCGCCCGCGACGCCGGCGACGTGGGTCCCGTGGCCGTGGCGGTCCTCGTAGTCGCCGGACGTCCCGTCACTCGTGAAGTTCTGACCGCCGGCGACCGACAGGCTGCAGTGGTCCGACGCGATTCCCGTGTCGAGAATCCCCACGTCGACGCCCGACCCGTCCGGGTCGACGTCGTCGGCACCGATCCGCTCCAAGCCCCAGGAGGGTCGCTGATCGGGATGGGTCGAACAGTCGGAGTCGTCGGGGGGATTCAGAATATCCGAGAGGGACGGCGACCAGTCCGAGGGGATCCTCGTCTCGTCGTCGTCCTCGACGAACGACACGCGACGGTCGCCGCGCAACTCGTCCAGCCTGTTCGACGGCACCTCCGCAACCACGAACTCGAAGTTGTCGAACCTGCGGAGCGTCGTCCCGCCGATGGCCTCGACCACACCGAGTAACTCACCGACCAGTCCGTTGCGCGGGTGGACGAACACCCTGCGAGTGGCCGTTGCTGATGAAGACGCAGACGCCGACGCAGATCCCGAGAGTCCGATCAGTCCCGCGGAGACGCCGACTCCGACACCCTGCAGGAGCTGACGTCGACTGAGAGTCATGCGTACTTGAATGTAAATCGCGAAGATAAGCTTTCTGTACGATGCTCGTATTTGTGTTCGGCAGCAGTCACGTACGCGACAAGCCCCGCGTTCGCGTGGCACGATACGTCTCGAATCCGCTCGTTCTCGGTGTATCACCCGCCGCCTGTGGGGAGCGGACGAGCAAAATCGACGGCCGTGAGTTCGCTCCGAGCGCTGCGAGGAGCGGACGAACCGGGGGAGGGCAGGCTTCTGGTCCGAGAATTTGCGGTACAGCCGGTGAGACATTCACCATTGTATTGTCGGCGAGTGAGTGGTTCGAAGAACCAGAACGATGCCGTTCACCGCGAGTGAACGGAGTGAGTGAGCGGGCCGACGACTGATGTGAGTGAGTGAAGCGAACGAACCGAAGGAGGAGTGCTTTTGATCGAAACTGAGCGGGAGCGTAGCTCCCGCGATGTCTAAAAGAGCGCGGAGCGCTCTTTTATGATTTTGTCGAGGGACACGACGGCGTGCGGCAGCTATGCTGCCGCAGCCGTCGAAGACCGCAGAACAAAATTTCGTTTTACTGGATATGCCCTTCCCGCCGGAGCTGATCGGCCTCGCTCTTCTCGTAGCGCCAGGTGATGTCGGCCTTCTCGTCCTGCCAGTCCCACGGCTCGACGAGGACGACGTCATCCTCGCGGATCCAGATGCGCTTTTGCATCTTGCCGGGAATACGCGCGGTGCGTTCCTGACCGTCCGCACACCGTACTTTCACCCGATTCGCCCCGAGCATGTTGGTGACGGTCGCGAAGACCTCGTCGTCCTCCGGCATCCGGAGGTTCTTCCGACCGCCCTCACCGTCGTCGCTCATGGCTCATCGTTCGAAGCCAAGCCGTTTAATGTTTTATCGATTTCGCCGGGCGTTCGGCCGCCGGCAGCGACACTCGAGGCCGGGAAACCACGCCGTTTATTTTCCTCCGCTCGGCAGTGCTGCGTATGTTGCAGAACCTCGGGCCGCTGGGAATTGTCGGTCTGGTTATCGTGCTCGCCGGAATCGCGCTGATCGCCTACGAGAGTCTCCTGATCGCCGCCGGGATGGCGATGGTCCTCGCCGGCCTCGGACTGGTCGTCAAGGCGCTGATCTCGGGGATGCTCCAGAGCTTCGGAATGTTCTGAAACCGGCCGACGGGGCTGCACTCGCGCTCCGAACTGTTTTGTCGGTTCGTCGCCTCGAGAAGGACATGGGATACACGCTCCAGTACTACGATCTCGTGTTGGGCTGTATCGGTGCGAGCCTCGGTCTCGGGGTGGGTATCGGCTACGCGACGCCGGTCGCCCTCGAGCTCTCGGTCGCTGTGATGGGTGTCGTCGCGATCGGCTTCATCGTCCACGCGCTGTTCGTCAACGGGCCGGTCGACGAACCGGAGGATCTGACCGAGGAAGTCGCGGTCGAAGAGGTGCCACAGGTGCTGTCGCCGATGGAGACGGC
The DNA here is from genome assembly GCF_051351675.1 of Natronorubrum halobium. Classification (NCBI taxonomy): domain Archaea; kingdom Methanobacteriati; phylum Methanobacteriota; class Halobacteria; order Halobacteriales; family Natrialbaceae; genus Natronorubrum; species Natronorubrum halobium. Next base: position 692,074 of record NZ_CP195595.1, on the reverse strand, counting down.
GGACTGAGCCCGGGACCACGAACGCGGAGATTCAGACCTCGTTGTCGCCGGCCCGGTGTTCGCTGATGAGTTGGTCGACCATCGACGCCTTGCGGTCGCGTTCGCGTTCCGCCGCGCGGTCGTGCCAGTCGTCGATGACGGCCTCGACGTCGTCCTCGCGGGCGACGGCTAATTCGTCGACCTCCTGCATGGCGACGTCGTCGGCCGGACCGACCGGAATCTCGTTCTCGAAGAGGATCTCGTCGGCGATCTCCGAGAGGCCGCCCTCCTTCAGGACGACCCGCGGTTCGAACCCGGCGAGGAGTTCGGCCGTCGATCGACCGGCTCCGCTCGCGTCCCGCACGTAGACGACGTCGTCGGCCGCGATGCCGTACTGTTCGTCGGCCTCGCGGATCGCCCCCTTCGTGAACTTCTCGATCAACTTGACCGGGACCAGCCCCTCCTTTTTCGCCGAGACGTCGCTGAAGTTCGAGTGATCGAGTTTCCAGAGCGCCTTCATCCGCTCGACCTTCCCCTCGAGCGACTCGACCTCCTCGCGAGCCTCGTCGCGTTCGCGCTCGAGTCGGTTCGCCTTCCGCTCGAGGCGACTCACCTCCCGGTCCTTGCGAACCTGCGTGCGTTCCTCCCGCCGGGCGAGGGTGAGTTTCGACTCGAGTTCGTCGATCCGCTCGTCTCGGTCCTCGATGCGGCCCTCGAGGGTCCCGACGTGTGACTGGAGCCGGTCGACCTGCCGCTCGAGGGACTTGATCCGCTTTTCCTCCTCGGTCAGTTCGCGGGGTTCGTGTTCCGTGGACTCCTCCTCGGTGTCCTCGTCGTCGTCCAGGTCCCGGAGGACGGCCTCGACGCTCTCTTCGTCGGCGACGACGCGAGCGGTCACCTCGCCGCGGTCGAGCCCCGGCGGGAGTTTGTCGGCGATGCGCTCGAACTGGTCCTCGTGGGCGTCGACGGCGTACAGCGCCGCGGCCATCGCGTCGCGCTGGTGGTCGTCGTCGTACGGTTCCTCGCGCGTTCGATGCTGCTTTTCGTCGATCGGCAGATCGCTCGTGGGCGTCCAGCCCGCGGCGTCGAAGCTGCGGCGGAACTTCTCGACCGTCTCGGGCATCGGCGTCACGTCCGCCGCGACGATGATCGGCCGGCCGCGTTCGACGATCCACTCGATCACGTCGGCGGTGTCGCTGGTGCGCGAACTCCAGACGTCCAGGACCTCGCCCTCGAGCGAGACGATGGCGACCGCGGTCGTCGTCCCGGGATCGATGCCGACGACGACGTGATCCCGGCGTTTGACGAGCGGCTGGAACTCGATGCCGTCCCGCCGTTCGCGTTCGATTTCGACGCGGACGTCGCCCGAGCGATTGCGCGAGACGGGGATGTCCTGCGGCCGGGCCTCGACGGTGAACACGGCGTTCGCGAAGCCGCCGTAAGCCTCCCTGACCTCCCGCTCGTACTCGAGATTTGCGTCGTCGAGTTCGGACTCGACCTCGCGGGCTCGTTTCCTGACCGAGCCGTGGATGCGGCGGGTGTAGCGGTCCTCGCTCCAGCCGCCGCTACCGGTGGACCGGCCCCTCGCGACCTTGACCTCGGTCGTGTCGGTAAAGGCCGATACCTCGTGGCCGACGTTGTGGGCGGCCAGTCGGGCGGCGGCCTCGGCCTCCTGCATCGGATCCTTCCCGTAGGGGATGCCGTGGCGTTTCGCGACCCGGGAGAGCGGCTCGGGCTGTTCGGCGCCGGTCACCTGGACGAGTTTCGTCCCGGCGGGGAGCGAGCCGAGGAAGTGGATGAGCTGATCCTTGTCGGCGGCCAGCTCGTACATGTTGTCCGTCGCGACGATCGCCGGCTCCTCGTCGTCGATCAGTCGCCGGAGTTTGCGGTGGGAGACGACGTCCCGAGTGACGTCCTCGCCGTCGTAGACGACGAGCGCGTACGACGGGGCGTCACCCCGGACGTCACCGCTCTGAATATCGACTCCGAAGACGACCGCATCGAGGGCACTCGTTCGCGTACTCACGGCCGGCCCTATGGGCGAGTCGGTGATAAATCCGGCGCGGGTTCGTGCCGGCCGTCGGCCCAACCACTAAGGAACGAACTGTTGTGACAGAAACATGGATACTCGAGATCGATCCACCGAAGCAAACGAAACTGCCGAACACGCCGATACCGCCGACCGAGACGACGAGACGCGCAGTCGGAGTGGCGATTCGGAGGGCGAACGACGGAACGAGCCGGAAGCCGAACGACGGAACGAGCCGGAAGCCGAACGACGAAACGAACCGGGTGGAGCGTCGGTCGTCGACCTCGCACGACAGCCGGTCGTCAGGGCGTGGACGACGTATCTGACGCTACTGCTCGCGCTGGTCGCCGTCGGCTTCGGACTGTTCGGAATCTTCAGCGACGGGATCGACGAAGGGGTCGTCGACACGGCCGACGACGCTGTGAGCTTCGACGCCGCGTTCGAAGCGGCGCTCTCGGTTCCGATTACGGCGACCCCGTATCTGGCGATCCTCCTCGCCGCCTTCGTCGGTGCGTTCCTCGGCTGGCGACTCGAGCACGACCGGTCGACGACCTACGTCACGGCGGGCATCTGTACGGGCGTCTCGACGCTCGTCTTCTGGACCCTCGCGGCGCTGTTCGGCACGATTCCGCTCGCGGTCTCGATCGACATCGGCGGCTTGCTCGCCAACGCGATCCTGGCGGGCATCACCGCGGGACTCGTCGCCGCGGGTGGCGTCTGGGCGACGCGAACGCGGGCACCGGTCACCCTCGCGGTGGCCGGGACGTCCCGCGTCGCGGTTCGGGAAGAGACTCGAGAGCCTCGCACTGATCGTGAAACCGCCGACACTCGAGAGCCCAGTGATACCCGAGGGACCGGTGACGCTCGAGAGCCCGGCGACGCCCGTGATACCCGAGGCGATCCGGACAGCAGGAGTACTCGAGACGCTCGAAACGAGCGCTGATCGAGACCGGTCCGACTCGAGGCCAGTCGTCCGTTCGAGACGGTCGGACCACAAGAGATTTGACAACTGATTATCCTTCTTCGACGAACGAAGCGACCCGGTCGACGAAACTATGCCAGAGAGATTTACCACGGAGAACGCGGGCTCGAGGCCGTCCAGACGCCGACTGCTCCAGCGCGTCGGTGCCGCCAGCGGCGCCGTCGTCGGGCTGTCGGGCTGTCTCGCGGGACTCGAGAGCAGCGGGGAGGAGTGCAACGGCCACGCGATCGAGTCGGAAGCCGATCTCGAGGGGGCCGATCTGGCGGACTGCAACCTCTCCGGCGCCGATCTCTCGATGGCGACGCTCACGGACGCGGACCTTCGGGGTGCGGATCTCAGAGAGGCGGACCTCTTTCTCGCGAAATTCGAGGATGCGGATCTCAGGGACGCGGATCTCAGGGACGCGACGTTCCTGATCGGGGCGCTCACGGAGGCGAACATCACCGGTGCGAACCTCTCCGGCGTCGATCTCTCGGCGGTGGATCTCTCCGACGAGGAATTCACCGGCGTGAGCCTCGCCGGCGCCGACCTCTCGGGAGCCGACCTCGAGGACGCGGACCTCTCGAACGCGAATCTGTCGGGTGCGAACCTGACCGATGCGACCCTCCCGAACGCCGACCTCTCCGACGCGGACCTCTCGGATGCGGATCTGACGGACGCGATCTACCCGACCGTCGACCTCTCGGGAGCGGACCTCACCGGGGCCGATCTCACGAGTTCGTACCCGGTCGGTGCGGATCTCACCGACGCCGACCTCACCGGTGCGACGTGGCTCGACGGCTCCGAGTGCGAGACGGCGGACTGTGGCGGCTACGCCGACCGAATCTGAGCGGTGTCAGTACCCTGCGAACGGAGGTACCCACGCGGTGTGAACTGACGCCCCAATCCATTTCATCGTGCCGCGCGTCGTACGACTATGCGCGGGACGTACCGATGCGAGTCCTGTAACGCCCACTTCAAGGGGTCTCGAAAGCAGTGTGGCGTGTGCGGGACGGCCGGTATCGAGACGGATCGGAAGCGGTGTCCGAGCTGCGGGACGAGTTTCAGCGACTCGGCCCACCAGCAGTGCCCGCGATGCGGATCGGACGAGGTCGAACTGATCCAGACGGAGTAGTCGGCCGCCGTCTCACACCCGAGGAGCCGAGTCGTCGGTATCCGTCGGTTCTTCGACCTCGGCCCCACCGGTCGTCACGAACCGAACCTGTACCTCGGTCTCGTCGGACGTGTGGGCGTTGATCCGCTCGTCGAGCCGTTCGACGACGTCGGCGTCGTACACGCCGGGCGGGCCGCCGATCTGGATTATCACGGCATCGATCTGGTGCGTGGCGTCGAGCGACGCGTCCAGCGGGAACCCGCCCCGATGGACTTCGACCTCCATCTCGAGGAGGTACATGTCGTCGTACTCCGCGAGGACGGCCTCGGTCTCCTCGGTGGCCGTTCCCTCGAACTCCGAGACCTGATAGGACGAGTAGGTGACCCCGGTCAGAAACAGCGAGAGGACGAGGATGATACAGACGAAGGCGGCGACCTGTTTGACGAACTGCCACCGTGCCGTCGAGATCTCGAATCCGGAACCGGGACGGTAGCCGATGTACCGGAGCGTCAGGAGTCCCGCGAGGTTGACGCCGAGGAGGTTCACCAGCACGAGGACCGTCGACCCCAGTGCGGCGACGGGCAATCCGTAGGCCAGCGCGATTCCGGCCGCGGCCATCGGCGGGACCAGCGCCGCGGCGATCATCACGCCCACGATCGCCACCGAAAAGCCGGTCGCGAGACTGAGAATTCCCGCTGCGCCGGCGCCGAGTGCGACGGGCAACAGGAGCAGTTCCGGCGCGATCCGTTCGGCGATTTCGTCGATTTGGGTGATCTCGGTGCCGGGCGGGACGAGAAACAGCGCCTGAAACAGCCACGCGACGACGGCCGCCGCGACGATGCCGCCGAAGACGCCGGTGAACTGGTAGCGCATACCCGTAAAAAAGACCTCGCGGTCGTTGACCACCGTCCCGATGGACGCGCTCAGTGCGGGACCGATGAGCGGCGCGATGACCATCGATCCGACGACGACGGCCGGGGAGTCGAGCATGAGACCGACGGTCGCAACGACCGAGCTGATCAGCGTCATCGCGAAGAACACGCTGAACGTCGGCGTCAGCTCGTCTGCTCTGGTGAGTAGTTCCTGTCTGGAGATCTGTTCCTCCTCGACGGTTTCGGTGGCGTACTCCTCTTGAAGCTGCTCAAATTTCCGTGAGATGACCGTCTCCGCGTCCACGACGACGGTGTAGGACTCCTCGTCGACCCCGGCCTCCTGCAGCGAATCGAGAATCGGTTCGACGGCGTTCGTCGGAACCGGAAACGACACCACGGCGTCGTACTCGCGGCTGCTGCTCTCGTCGGTCACGACGTAATCGATCCCTTCCTCGTCCAACAGGTCGAGTATCGTCTCCCGCTCCCCGATCGGGATCGTGACCTGAATGTGACGCATCCCGTAGGAGTAGTCGCCCGACTCGAAAATTCCTGGGTCGGAAACTGCATGCTCTCGGCGGGACACCGGGAGCTCCGGCGGTTATCGCGCCACCGAGTCACGAGTCGGGATACGAAATCTCGAGTTCCCGCCCGTCGTCGGGAAGGAACACCTCGCCGTCGAACACCTCGCGCGCCTGTTCGAGGTGGTCCGCAGTGTGGCCCGCGTAGCGCGAGGAGAGGTGCATCAGGGCGAGCCGATCGGCACCCGCGCGGGTCGCGATTTCGGCGGCCTGTCGGGCCGTCGAGTGGGCCGTCTTCGCGGCCCGGTCGGCGCGGTCGTCCGCGAAGGTCGCGTCGTGGATCAACAGATCGGGGTCGTCCGCGACCTCGATCGTCGCCGCCGCGGGTCGAGTGTCACCGGTGTAGACGATCGAGCGGCCTGGTCGAGGCTCGCCGACGACCTGTTCCGGATCGACGACGGTGCCGTCCTCGAGTTCGACGGATTCGCCGGCGTGGAGCTTCGAGAACTTCGGCCCCACGGGAACGCCCAGCTCCTCGGCGTGTTCGCGGTCGAAGCGGCCCTTGCGGTCGTCCTCGACGAGGGCGTAGCCGACCGACCGGGCGTCGTGGTCGGTCTCGAACGCGCGGACCTCGTACTCGTCGGCGCTGAAGGCGACGTCCCCGTCGCCGACCTCGTTGATTCGCACCGGAAACGAGGGGCGGTTGCCCAGCGCGTTCACCAGCGACTTCAGCTGTCGGCGCGTGCCGCGTGGCGCGTGGATTGCCAGCGGCTCCTCGCGGTCGTTGAAGGCCATCGTCTGGAGCAGTCCGGGAATGCCGAGGACGTGATCGCCGTGGAGATGCGTGACGAACAGGTGCGAGATCGAGAATCCGGTGCCGAATCGCATCATCTGGCGCTGGGTTCCCTCGCCGGCGTCGAACAGCAACTGGTCGCCCTCTCGAGCGACGAAGATACTGCTCGGGTTTCGCTCGGTCGTCGGAATCGCCCCGGCCGTCCCCAGAAACGTCACGCGCAGTGGCATCGGTTGCTGTTCGGTTCGGGACGAGTATACGGCCTTCGGATCGCGTCGGGATCGAGTTCGGTCGACTACTTTCAACTGCGCTCAATTACCGGAGCGAGCGAATCACCTCGACGTTTTACATCGATGGACCGTGAAACGACTCGTAATGGCGCCCGACTTCGACCAGGAATCGCTCCGCGACACCCACAGGTAGTTCCGATCATGAGCACGAAATCGACACTCGGAACCATCAAACGCGTCGGTGCGATCCTGATCGCGATCGCGATCGTACTCGCCGCAGGGATCGTCGTCGGTCAGGCCCCCGCCATCTTCGGCGTCGAGGAGGATCCCGAGGCGTCGATCGAGTTCGAGGACCAGCAAGGGACCGGCGAGAACGTCACGATCGAGGAGGTGACACTCTCGGACGGCGGCTTCGTCGTCATCACCGACGGCGGTGACGAACCGCTCGCCGTCTCCGACTACCTCGAGGCGGACACGCACGAGAACGTGACGATCGAACGCGCGGAGGACGCCGAGGAGGACCTCGTCGGCCAGCTCACCGCGACGGTCCACAGGGACACGGGCGGCGACGGCTACGCCTACGAGGAGACCGAGGGCGAGGAGGACCGACCCTACCTCGAGGACGGCTTCCCCGTCTCGGACACGGCATCGGTGACGACGACCGTGGACGACGACGCGCTGTCGGACTCGTTCACCGTCGGCTCCATCAGCGCCCCCGAGTCGGCGACCACGAACGACACGATCGAGATCACCGCCGAGATCACCAACCCGACGGAACTCGCGATCCAGCAGAACGTCGAGTTCCGCCTGGGCGGCACCGTCCTCGAGCAACAGGCGCTCGAACTCGACGGTGACGAAACGCGCGAGGTGACCTTCCGGATCGACACCGTCGGCGCGCCACCCGGCGAACAGCCCATCGGCGTCTACACCGAAGGCGACGGCGCCATCACGACCATCGACCTCGAGTTCCACACCGATCCCGCAGTCGAGGTCGTCGACGCGGGAGACGAGAACGTCACCGTCGACGCCGCGATTCCCGTCGACGGCTTCGTCGGGATCGAGGACGAGAACGGCAGCCTGATCGGGACGAGCGACGACCTCGAGCCCGGCGAACACGACAACGTGACCGTCGAGTTCGACGAGGACACCGACGTCGACGAGGACGAGGAACTCACCGCGAGCCTCTACGAGGGCGAGTCGGACGACGACGAGCCGACTCCGTTCGAGGGCGAGGACGGTGACGGCGTCGAGACGACGTTCACGCTCGCGGACGTCGCGGACGGCGAGGACGACGAGGAGTAGCGCGTAGCCGACGCGATACTGTCGGCTACAACTGCTCGGGGAATTCGCCGAGACGATCCGTCGAATCCACCGCCCGGCTCGCAGCCGACAGGACAATCGACCGATTCTTACCCGCCCCGTCCCTACGGACTGGCGATGGACGCGCCGCTGTGGACCGACACCCACGCCCCCGAGCTGGCCGAGTTGCCACAGGACGACGCTCGAGAGTACCTCGAGCGCGCCGTCGACGAGCCGATCAACCTTCTCCTGCAGGGCCCACCCGGCAGCGGAAAGACGGCGGCGGCGCGCGCACTCGCACGCGAAGCGCATACAGACCCGGACAACGATCTGATCGAGATCAACGTCGCCGACTTCTTCGGCCGGACGAAGACCGAGATCAAGAACGATCCGCGCTTCGAGCAGTTCCTCGTCGGCCGCTCCTCGATGTCCAAGCGGGACATGATCAACCACGTCCTCAAGGAATCGGCGAGCTACGCCTCCGTCTCCGGCGAGTACAAGACGATCCTGCTGGACAACGCCGAGGACGTCCGCGAGGACTTCCAGCAGGCGCTGCGCCGGATCATGGAGCAACACCACCGGACGACGCAGTTTATCATCGCCACCCGCCAGCCCACGAAACTCATCCCGCCGATCCGCTCGCGGTGTTTCCCCGTCTCCTTTCGGGCGCCCTCGAGTCCCGAGATCGTGACGGTGCTCGAGCGTATCGTCGAACGGGAGGGCGTCGAGTACGACGCGGACGGCCTCGAGTTCGTCGCAGGCTACGCCAACGGCAACCTCCGGCAGGCCATTCTGGCGGCCCAGACGACCGTCGAGGACGAGGGCGAACTGACGATGCAGGCGGCCTACGAGACGATCGGCGAGGTCGGCCTCGAGGACGAGATCGAGGCGATGCTCGACGACGCGGAAGCGGGAGCGTTTACGGACGCTCGCAAGGCCCTGGACGACCTGCTCGTCGACGAAGGCCTCGACGGCGAGGAGGTCATCGATTCGATCCTCGAGGTGGCGCGAAAGCGGTATCAGGGCGAGAAACTGGCGCGGATACACCGACTGGCCGCCGATATCGAGTTCGAGATGCACGAGGGCTCGAGCGACCGGATTCACGTCTCCCACCTGCTTGCGGAACTCGGGCGGGACGCCTGACGTCCCGTCGGTCTCGTCGCGGCGAGCGAGGTACACGGGAGCCTCGGCTCGACGAAGTGTGGTATCACAGCGAGAGAGCAGCGGCGGTGCAATCGTCCAGATCGGCCGGGATCTGTAGTCTGCAACGCTTTATTCATCGTATAATAATCAGCGACAGTGTTCTGAGAGCGAATACGGATGAACGAATCGTTCGACACGCTATACGGGGCGCTGAACCGACTCGACGAGGTAACCGATCCGATCTATCTGGACGGGGACGAGGAACACCTCGACGCGTGTCTGTACGCCCTGGACAAGATGGCCGAATCGGCCATGGAAACCGACGCCCTCGGCGAAGCACACCGGCACCGCCAACTTCGGGTCGAGATGGCGAACGCGCGAGACCGGGGAGAACGCGTGGAAATTCGCCGGTCCGATGCGCTCCGACTGTCGGTAACGCTCCGTCGGTACCGCGAGAACCTTCGCGACCGCGGTGACGCGGTCAGCGCCGCTGCTCTCGAACGGACCGTTCACCTCATCGACGGGAAACTCGAGGAGACGGGTTTCGGGACGACTGACGGACGATGACGGACCGTTCGTGACCACCTCGACGCGCGAGTCGACGGAGGCGGGCGAGTGAGACGCGCGAGTCACCGGGGATCGTCGCGTGAGACCCGCGTTCAGTGAGTGTTTTCTTCACCCCCTCGTGCGAAGGGGACCGTATGCCGACGATCCTCGAGACGCACATCCAGAACCGGTTCCGCGTCCAGCCGAATCACGCCAACAACAACGACACGCTCCACGGCGGCACCCTCATGAAGTGGCTCGACGAGGTCGGCGCGATGTCGGCGATGCGCTTCGCCGGCGAGACCTGCGTCACCGCTCGCGTCAACGAACTCGACTTCGAGCGACCGATCGGCATCGGCAACACGGCGCTGGTCGAGGCGTTCGTCTACGACGCGGGTCGCTCGAGCGTCCACGTCGGACTCCGCGCGTGGCGCGAAGAGCCCAGAACCGGCGACACGGAGCGGACGACCGAATCGTCGTTCACGTTCGTCGCGATCGACGAGAACAACAGACCGGTTCCCGTCCCGGAACTGACGGTCGACTCCGACCGGGGCCGGGACCTTCGAGACCGAATGCTCGACGTCGAAGACGGCATGTAATGCGGGACCGACGACCGCAGCAGAAGTGACGATCAGTCTCGAGCCACCGACTCCTCGTCGATCTCGGTTTCGGCCTCGTCCTCGTCTTCCGGCTCGGGCGGCTGCTCGAGTTTCCGCAGTCGCGCCTTCATGATGCGGGTGTTCTCGACGCCCTCGACGGTGATCCGGACGCCGTCGTAGGTGATCTCCTCGCCTTCCTCGACGAGTCGGCCCGCACGGTTGAAGATGAAGCCGGCGATGGTCTCGAACTCCTCGCCCTCCGGTAGATCGATATCGAGCGCCTCGTTGACGTCCTCGATGTTGACCTCGCCGCGGACGATCACGGTTCGGTCGTCGACCTCCTCGATCGGTTCGTCCTCGCCGGTTTTGAGGATCTCGCCGACGATCTCCTCGATCATGTCCTCGACGGTCACCAGCCCCTCGGTGGTGCCGAACTCGTCGATGACGATCGCCATGTGCATTCGGTTTTCGCGCATCTCGGTCAGCAGTTCGTCGACGTTCTTCGACTCGGGGACGTGGAGCGTCGGCTGGATGAGATCGTCGAGTTCCAGATCCTCGACCTCGGTTTCGCCGTAGTTGAGATCGCGCACGAGATCGCGGATGTGGACGACTCCCTGGACGTTGTCGAGACTACCCTCGTAGACTGGGATCCGCGCGTGGCCGCTCTGAATGCAGGTCTCGATGGCCTCGTCGATGCTCGCGTCTTTCGGGACGGAGGTCATATCGAGACGCGGCGTCATGACCTCCTTGACGATGGTGTTGTTGAAGCGGAAGATCCGCGTGAGCATCTCGTGTTCTTCCTCCTCCAGAACGCCCTCGCGCTCGCCCGACTCGATCATCTCCTGGATCTCGTCGCGGGTGACGTAGGGCGATTCGATCGCACCGGTCGACCCCGTGAGCCTGTTCACCTGTCGCGTGAGGTAGTCGAAGAGGATGATGAGCGGGAACAGCAGGTACTCCGTCGTCTTGAGCGGCTTCGAGATGCGAAGCGCCCACGATTCGGTGTTCTCGACCGCGTAGGACTTGGGAACGCTCTCGCCGAACAGGAGAACGAGGGCGGTGATCCCGAACGTCGCCAGCAACACGCCGACCAGACCGCCGAAGTAGATCGAGAGGATCGCCGTCGCGATCGAGGACATCGCGATGTTGACGATGTTGTTGCCGACGAGAATCGTGACGAGGAGGCGATGTGGATCGTCCTTGAGCGATTTGACGAGTTGCGCACCCGGAACCTCGTCCTCGACCATCCCCTCGATACGGTGTTTCGGCAGGTTGAACATCGCGATTTCGGACGACGAGAAGAACCCGGAGAGCGCGATGAGAACCACCACAGCGAGGGCGCCGACGATCGTCACCGTCGACTGTTCGAACGCGAGGTCCACGACGGGAACCTCGTAGGCGGCAAACACGAGCGCGAGCAGCGGAGACAACGCCATTGATGTCGTGGATAATAGCCGGATCGGTTAACCGTTTACCATTTATGCCCCGGGTCGCCGGCGACGACACGTTTACCCGCCCGTTTCCCCAACGAGCGGGTATGGGAGCATCCACCAGTGCAGACAGCGACGCGCCGATCACGTTCTACCGCCTGCAGGCGTGTCCGTACTGCGAACGCGTCGCGCGGTTACTCGACGAGTACGATCTCGACTACCGCTCGCGGTTCGTCGAACCGCTCCACTCGCGGCGGGACGTCGTCAAGCGCGTCGCCGGCGTCCGCACCGTCCCGGTGGTCGTCGACGAGACCACCGGCGTGACGATGGCCGAGAGCGCAAACATCGTCGACTACCTCGAGTCGACCTACGGAGGCGATAACTGATGCCCGACTTCGAGGTCGTCCACCTCGGCCCCGCGGACCACCCCGAGTCGGGAGACGGGGCACCCGCGTTTACGCGGCCGCTGGTCACCGACGAGTTCTGGGAGGAGCGAACGCTGTCCGAGGTCGCCGACGGTGGGCGGACGATCCTCGTCTTCACGCCCATGATCGGCTCGTTCGTCGGCAAGTACATCTGGGACGAACTCGACGAGCGCGACTGGGCCGACCGCGCGGACCGACTCGTCGGCGTGACGGCTTCGACACCGTACGGTATCTCGCGGTTCCTCGACGAGAACGAGTTCCCGTTTGCGATCTTTTCGGATCCGGGCAACGACGTCGCCGCGTCCTACGGCATCGCCCACGAACTGGACGGGATGGAAGGACTCGGCGAGCCGCGGGTCGCGTTCTTCGCGCTCGAGCCGGACCTGACCGTCGACGCCGCCTGGGTCGCCACCGAGTGGCCCGAGTTCCCCGACTACGACGAACTCGAGGAACGGCTGGGGCTCGAGTAATCGGTCGGCCCGCAGTCGAGTACCCGATCAAGACGACCGCTGCACTCCCCAGCGCACAGGACGGTACGCTTTTGCCGCGGACGCGGCGATACTGAGGTATGGACGCGGACACGGAGGCACTCGAACGCGCAGCGGCGGCGATCCGTGCGGGCGAACTGGTGGTGTATCCGACCGAAACCGTCTACGGGCTCGGTGCCGACGCGCTCGATGCCGACGCCGTCGAGCGCGTCTTCGAGGTGAAGGATCGAGATCGCTCGAAACCGGTCTCACTCGCCGTGCCGACGTTCGAGACGGCCGTCGAGGAGGAGTACGTTCGCGCGAACGACCGCGAACGCGCCTTCGCCGCGACGTTCCTCCCGGGACCCGTGACGCTGCTCTGTGAGCGACGAGCCGTCGTTCCCGATATCCTCACGGCCGGCGGGAGTCGCGTCGGCGTCAGAGTCCCCGACTGCGAGCCCGCGCTCGCACTCCTCGAGCGCGCCGAGCGACCGATCACGGCCACGAGCGCCAACGTCAGCGGGGAGCCGAGCGCCCGACGAGTCGAAGAGATCGGGGACCGAGTGCTCGAGGCGGCAGTCGTTCTCGAGGCTGATACGGGTGAGTCCAGAGATACGACCGAAAGTACCGTCGTCGACGTCTCAGCGGGGACGATTCATCGTCGGGGTGCGCTGGCCGACGAGATCGAGGCGTGGCTCGAGGACCACTGACCGACCGGTGGACCGCTAGTCGGCCGCCTGTTCGGGTTCGGCGCGTACGGTTTGATCGTTTCCTCGAGCACCGATCGCGAACTGACGGCCGCGCTGGCCCATCTCGACGAGGAAGCGCACGATATTCGCCGGGCCGGTCCGTGCGCCGGGTGCGCGATAGCAGACGATCAGCGACCACATTATCGCGACGCCGGCCGCGCCGAGCGACGAGAACGTCATGCCCATCGTCGAGTAGGTGAACGAGTACACCGCGCCGATCGTCATCGAGGGAACGCTCGAGCCGAGGGGAATTCGGGCGGAGGAATCACGCACCGTCGGTGCGAGAAACACGATCGAGAGGACGCTTCCAGCGAGGAACACGAAGTCTTGCCACATCATCGGTAGAAAGCATTACTCGGTTTCGAGTAAAAGTGTCTCGGTCTCGGATCGATACCACCGACGAATCACTGCGCGACGAGGCGCGTCTCAGAATCCGAGCAGCGAGCGTAACGTTCGCGTCCGAACGCCACACTGCGTCGCGAATTCGCAGGCGTCGCACTTCGACCGGTTGTTGGTCCGGGCCGGCGGCCCGTCCAGTTCTCGAACCGTCCGGAGCGTGCGGCGGTACCGGGCTTTTCGCCGCGTCGTCAGATCGACGGCGCGGATCACGCCGTAGGCGGGGTACTCGAGCCAGGCCCGGTCGACCCGCTGCTGGTGCTCCCAGGCCAGCGCCTTCGCGGCCGCGACGGCGTGAACCGACTGGGCCTCCCAGACCCCCCGTTCGGGCGGCTCACCGGTCGAGACGAGCACCGGCTCGAGCGGCTCCTCGAGGACCTTGTGGACGATACCGTGGCAGTCGCGACCGCTGACGTAGACGTCCCGATCACCGGGCTCACAGAGGCGACTCCACTGGCCGGCGTCGGCGAGCCGATCCCGCGTCGCGGCGAGTCGATCGCGGTATCGAACGGGCGCGACGGCGATCGGTTCCGACTCGAGCGCACCTGCGGGGGCCTCGAGTAGCTCCTCGTACCGCGTCGCGAGCGCGCGAATCGACTCGACCTGCGGCGGTGGCTCCCGATCGTAGTCGTCGCTCGTCCGCTGATAGTAGCACTTCCGGGGACAGTACGCGGCGGTTCGCAGGTCGCTGAACGAGACGCGGGCTCGAGACACGAGCCGTCTGGCCGCCTATTTGTATATAAATTTCCGGACAACGCTATCGATTCGCTGGCCGTTACTGCGGTGTCAGTGTAGAGCCGCTCACTCGCTGGGCTTAGTGAACGGAGCTATGTTACTGAGGAGTTGGTGAAGACGAGCGTGTTGCTGTCGCTGGCAGCGATGAGTGCCACGTCCTCCCCAACCGATTCGCTCGCTCCCAGTCGCTCGCTCATCCCTCGCGCATATTCGAGCCGCGGTTCACCGTCGGTTCACTGCGGCTCAGCGCGCGCCACCGCATGTTGAGGTCGACGTTGTTCGACCGGGCCGAAGTGGTAACGCCTTCGCCTGTACTGACCACAATAAGTGTCGAATTTGTCACCGGTGGATTTGATAGTGATCTCGACCAGAAACTGTGCGTAGACGACCGTGTTGGTATGCGGTGCAAGCAGTCGTACCGAGCGCGCCGCTGGCGCGCTCGGCATTTTTTCATCGAAGTTTTTTGGCTGGGTTCGAGCGAACGAAGTGAGCGAGGACCCAGTTAAAAAAAGTTCGGTTCTAGAACTCGACGTCCGTCTCCATCCCCTCCGTCGCGTCCTCGAGACCGTCCTCACGAACGTCGGTGGTCATCCGTTCGGAGAGGTCCGCGTCGGCGAGGAGACTGTCGAACTCGTCGCGGTAGCGGTCGTTCGCCGCTCGTGACTCGTCTTCGGCCGCGGCGACGCGGCGGTACCGTCGGATCTGGTCGTCGCTGACGTCGTACTCGTCGGCGAGCGTGGCGTCGTCTTCCTCGCGGTCGCGGATGGCGACGAGGTCGACCTCGTCGGCGTCGTCCTCGCCCACGAGATGCAGCGTCATCCGTGCCTCGAACACGGCTTCCGGATCGACGCCGAGATCGGCGGCGATGTCGTCGTCGCTGTCGCCCTCGTAGAAGCCTTTCGCGACGGTGACGAGTTCCTCGTTCGACAGCGACATGTCGAACGCGTAGCGCTCGCGCATCTGCTGGACGACGCTCTCGAGGCGCTCCTCGGTCGTCCGCTCGTCTCGTTCGAGCGAGCCCCGCGTGTTCTCCTGCGATTCGGTCACGGTTTCCTCGCCGTCGGTGACGTCGGTGAAGATATCGCGGAGTTCCTCGGTTTTTTCGTTCATGAGTCGATATTCCCGATGGGAGTCTATTTAAGCCTGTTGCCAGCTAAAATTGGGGATCTGGAGACCAACACGGACGTCTATTATAAACTCGGAATCGGAGCAAAATTTTCGCAAGAGGGCGTGGCGGTTGTCTTTCGATGAGTGTGGTAAGAATTAAGTCTCCGCTCCCCACCTCATTGTACATGAACGTTATAGCACAGTCGGAGGTGGGACGGGAGACCTACCTGGGGATCGGCGGCGTCGGCTACGCGCTGTTCTATCTCCTCGTCGCAATTACGCTCGCCGTTTTCGCCTACGGCGTCTACCAGCGGTTCAGTCGGTACGCGGAGGGCGACGACGACCCGTTCGCCCGACTGAACGATCTGCCGAATCGAATCGTCAGTGCGTCAAGGACCGTCATCACGAACGAGAAGAACTTCAACAGGGATCTCTACGGCGGCCTGATGCACTCGTTTATTATGTGGGGGTTCCTGACGCTGCTCATTGCGACCGCGATCATCGGCTTCGAGCAGTACACGACGGAACTGTTCTTCGGGATCGTGTTCTGGGAAGGAGACTTCTACCTCTCCTACCAGTTCATGGTCGACGCGATGGGGCTCCTCTTCGTCGTCGGGATCGGGATGGCCATCTACCGACGCTACTGGGTCCAGAATCACCGTCTCTGGGGCCGTCACACCTCTAACGAGGACGATATCTTCATCTGGACGCTGTTCGGTCTCGGCGTGGGCGGCTTCCTGCTCGAGGGCTTCCGGATCTACATCACCGGCATGCCGGAACACGAGGTCGTGAGTTTCGTCGGCTACGGGCTGGCGATGCTGTTCGGTGCGATCGGCATTCCGACGAGCGAAGCGGCGGCGAGCGCGGACTACTCCGCCGTCGCCAACCTCGGCTTCAACGCCGAGACGTTCCACTGGCTGACCTGGTGGTCCCACTCGCTGCTCGCGCTCTTTTTCATCGCGTGGATCCCCTACGCCAAGCCGTTCCACATGATCTCCTCCTTCGCGAACGTCGTCACGCGCGACGAGAAGGCCGGCAAACGGCTTCCCAACGTTCCAGCCGATCTCGACGCGACCAACGCGGAATCCATCGACGACTTCACCTGGAAGGAGATCCTCGACCAGGACGCCTGTACCAAGTGCGGCCGGTGTTCGTCGGTCTGTCCGGCGAAGGCGTCCGATCGCCCGCTGGACCCGCGTAACGTCATCCTCGACCTGAAGAAGTACCGCGAGCAGCTCGACGCCGGCGGCGAGGAGAAGCCGATGATCGCCGACGGCGGCACGAGCGTCATCAACACGGAGACGATGGAGTCCTGTATGGCCTGTATGGCCTGCATGGACGCCTGTCCCGTCGAGATCGAGCACCTCCAGTCGTTCACTCGGCTCCAGCGACAGATGACCGACCAGGGCGACATCGCCCCCAGCATGCAGGACGTCTTCCAGAACGTCATGCAGAACGGCAACACGTTCGGCGACTCGCCGCGCAACCGCGGCGACTGGGCCGACGAACTCGAGTTCGACGTGCCAGACGCCCGCGAGGAGGAAGTCGACTATCTCTGGTACGTCGGCGACTTCCCGAGCTACGACGAGCGCAACAAGCAGGTCGCTCGCTCGCTGGCGACGATCCTGAAGGAAGCCGACGTCAGCTTCGGCATCCTCTTCGACGACGAGAAGTACGACGGCAACGACATCCGCCGCGTCGGCGAGGAGTTCCTCTACGTCGAACTGGCCGGCCACCACGTCGAGACCTGGGAGGACTGCGAGTTCGACACGATCGTCTGCACCGACCCCCACTCCTACAACACCTTCAAGAACGAGTATCCCGAGGTCGACTTCGAGGAGTTCGCCGACGATCCGATGATGCCCTTTGACTACGAGGAGTTCTGGAACGAAGACGGCGAGATCGAGGTCTACCACTGGACCCAGGCCGTCGAAGAACTCGTCGAAACCGGCGCACTCGACCTGACCGGCACCGAACTCGACTACACGGTCACCTACCACGATCCGTGTCACCTCGGTCGGTACAACGACGAGTACGAGGCGCCGCGCGACCTCATCCGTGCCACGGGCTGTGAACTCGACGAGATGCCCCGCAACCGCGACAACTCCTTCTGTTGTGGCGGCGGCGGCGGCGGTCTCTGGATGGACTTCGAGGAAGAGCCCAAACCGAGCGAAGAGCGGATTCGGGAGGCCCTCGAGGACACGGACAACGGACCCGACGTCGAGAAGTTCGTCGTCGCCTGTCCGATGTGCATGACGATGTACGAGGACGGCCGCAAGACCGGCGGCTACGAGGACGAGATCGAGATCGTCGACGTCGCCGAACTCATCGTCGAGGCGATCGGCGCCGAAGAAGAGGCGAAGCTAGAAGTCGCGGCCGACTGACGACGGATCGGTTTCCGAGGAGCTATTTTGACGATTGCTTTCGAGCAGAACCCTCCAGTATCGGCCGTCGAGAACTCTCAACGGGAGTCCAATCTCGAGTCTAGAGCGACGCTGGATCGACTCGCTCGACGAGACCGTCGAAATCATCATCAAAACCGAGAACGGCGTCGATATCATACGCATCGACGAGCGCGATCGTATTCGCGTCGGTGAAGCTGAGTGATCGATCGTCGTAGCGTTCGAACGTCTCGAGGTTGATTTCTGCCTGTAACCGCTCGAGTCGGTCTTTTGTCCGCTCGTCCATCGTTACGGACGTGGCCATACGCGATGTAGCAACGGTAGAACAGTAACCGTTTCTACAAGTGTACTCCGGACGGTCGACCCGCGATTATGAGACCCCCCTCACTTCCGACGGCGACGACCGAAGCCGAGCCAAAAACGGGGAGGAAACTCAATCAGAACAGCCCAGCGACGCCGATGCGTCACCGCTCGCTTCGGCCGAAACGTCGACCGCGTTCACCTCGCGGACGAACTCGAGGAAGTTGTCGAAGACGAGTTTCGCCTCGCAGGCTCGCCGGTAGTTCTCGTCGGTGATCTCCTCGAGGACCGACTGGAGTCGTTCGTCCGAGAGATCCTTTCGGTGGACGAGTTCGCGGGCGGTCTTGGTGTCGTACTCGGGGTGGAACTGGACGCCGAAGACCCGGTCCTTGCGGAAGCCGTGATTGGAGTAGTGATTCGTCGCGAGGGGTCTCGCACCGGGCGGCAGTTCGGCGACCTCGTCGGAGTGACTGGTAAAGGCCGTAAATTCGTCGTCGATGCCCGCGAACAGCCGCGACTCCTCGAGTCGTTCGATCTCGCTGTAGCCGACCTCGTAGGCCCCCATGTCCTCGACGGTCCCGCCGAGGACGTCCGCGAGCAACTGATGTCCCCAACAGATACCGAGGAAGGGGATTCCGCGGTCGATCGCCTCTCCGACCCACGTTTTGGTGGCTCGCATCCAGTCTTCGTCCCAGTAGACGGACGATCTCGAACCGGTGACGACGGCCGCGTCGTAGTCGAAATTGTCGGGTACCTCGCCGTTGGTGGCGTCGAACTCGGCCAGTGAGCCGTCGAGTTCGCGCCGGAAGTTTCGTGTCGTGTTCTCGTCCCGGTGAGCCGCGTTCAGGACGGCAATACGAAGCTGATCCATCGTCCCGTATTGGCTACTCCGAAGGCATATGCTTTCCGTCCGCTACCGGCGTTGCCGCAACCGTTGACGGCTAGGATCGCTCGATTCCCGGGCGGTATCACCGAGTAGCGTCCGAGAGCGGTGATCGAACTACTGCGACAGGTAGGTCCCGTCCGCCTCGCGTCGGAAGCGCTCGCCGGTTTCGAACCAGCCGTCGTCGAACTCCCCGCGATCCTCGGACGCGTCGTACTCCTCGCTCTGTCTATCGGCGGAGTCGTACCAGTTCTCGCCGTCGGTTCCGGTAGCGTTTACGTAGCCCTCGGCGACGACCGGGCCGGAAAGCTCGAGTCGTCCGTCCACCTCGCCCTCGAGGACGGTCCCCTCGTCGTCGACCAGGCGGGCTCGACAGTCCGGTACCGGGCGGCCGACAGCCGCCGAACGAGCGTCGGCCGAATCGGTGCCGGTCGAGTCGGCACCGATCGAATCGGCTTCGACCGGCTCGAACGACTGGCTCAACGCGGTCGGACACTCGAGTCGACCGTAGGCGCGAGCGACCGAGACGCCGGCGTCGCGGTACTGCTCGCGAACGTCGTCGTCCATCGGCCCCTCGACGACGGCCCGCTCGAGCGAATCGACGCGGTCCGAAAATCCGGACTCCGCCGTCAGATCCGACAGCGACTGGTTTCGACCCGCGAGGAACGTCGCGTCCTCCGTCTCGATGGCGGTCAGGGTATCGCCGGGATCGAACGCTCGGTCGAGCAGGAGGGTGCAGCCGACGTACAGCACCGAGAGCGCGACGCGGACGAGGCCATCGGCGGCCGAGAGGGGCGTCACGAGCGGGACGACGTCCGCCCCCGAGAGCCCCCAGGTGACCAGACTCGAGACGCAGTTCCACTCGAGGGCGCGTTCGGAGTAGCCGACGACCGGTCGGCCGTCGTCCCCGTGGAGGAGCAGCAGCGGGGTCTCGGTGTCGGCGGAGTCGTCGCGTTCGTACTCCGCATCTACCGGATCCGAGAGCGAGTCGCGATCGGCGTCCGCGAGTTCCTCGAGCGTCACCGTCCGATCGAACGGAATCGACCGAACGAGGTCGCGCTGAGCGGCCTCCGAGACCACGAGGTCGGGATCGATGACGTCGAACGGGCGCTCGACGGAGGCGGGCGTCAGCCAGTGTGAGATCGGCGCGAACGTCGCACCGAGCCGTCGACAGGCGAAGCAGAGCGCGACCGAGGCGATCCGGTTTCGCGTGACGAGACAGACGACGTCACCCGCTTCGATCCCGAGTGCGGAGAGGTGTTCGGCCGTTCGCGTCGTGATCGCCGAGAGTTCGCCGTAGGAAACCCGATTCTCGTGGATGGTTTCGGCAGGTGCGTACAGTCGCTCCTCGGAGACGTCGACGACCGCCGTCCGGTTCGGAAAACGTTCGGCCCGACGAGCCAGCGAGAGTGTCACGGCATCAAATTCCATCCTGAAACCCGTAGTAGATGGGGGGTCAAGCGCAAGCACACTACTCCTGTAGATAACTCCGAGACGATCTCGTATATATCGGTCCGCACGAGACAGCCGTACAGTACATTTGCGTACTGAGCGTCTATGTAGAATGATTGAGCCAGTCAATTTAGGGATGTTGCTGACAGTACATGGCGTATCAAAGTGGCCAGCGGTCAGCCCATCACATTGACGACAATTTTTCCGCGAACCCGTTGTGATTCCAGATCTCGTATTGCCTCTGGGACCTCACTGAGGGGGTACGTTTTGTCGATGTTGGGAGTGATATCACCGGATTTGAGGAAATTCGATAAGATGGCCATCGAGTCCCTCTTTGGCGGTGTCGCAAAGTCTGTCTCGGGAAGCTGACTCTCCTTGATAGATAGTAGCATCAGTTTGATAAATCGGGGGATACTCCCGAACACGCGGCGGCCCATTGCGTCGTAGTGATCGTGCCCAATCAGGACGTACTTCCCCTCAGGGGTGAGTGCGCGTCTGCACGCGGAAAACGAGCGGTTTCCGGGAATGTCTACGATGAGGTCGTAACGCTCGTTCCCCTGAGTGTAGTCCTCTCGGGTGTAGTCGAGAACATGGTCTGCACCGAGAGATTGGATCATATTCAGTTTTTCAGCCCGGTCTACGCCGGTTACATCCGCGCCATATGCCTTCGCAATCTGGACAGCGAAGGTGCCCACTCCTCCCCCAGCACCGTTGATCAATACTGTCTGTCCCGACTGTACCTGTCCCTGATAGTGTACACCTTGTAGAGCGATCAATCCAGAGGTGGGGACTGCGGCGGCCGCTTCGAACGTGAGGTCTGCGGGTTTGGGCGCGAGCGCTTCAGCAGGTGCAGACACGTACTCCGCATATGCCCCGCCATTGGTCCACTGTTGACCTCTGATGGTCTCACCAAATACGTCGTCACCAGGCATGAACTTTGTCACGTTCTCGCCCACGGCCTCGACTCGTCCAGCCACATCAGTGCCAGGGATCGGATTTTTTGGTTTGAGGATGCCAGCGCCCGTGAATCGGAGGATATACGGCAAACCCCTTACCACGTGCCAGACGTCCGGATGGATGGATGCCGCGTGAACTCGTACGAGCACTTCGTCGTCTTCGACCACCGGAGGATCGATCTCCTCGAATTTTAATTGGTCTGGTGAGCCGTACGAGTGTTGAACGATAGCGTTCATTGCGGTCTATCTAACTGTCAACGGTATAAATACGACGACCCCTTCGATGTGTTCCCTACCTATACTGAACGAGGTGTGCTTCACCTGTACTTGCCGCCGAGGGATTCAAGAGTGCCGCCGGTTCGTTGAACACGAACGACTGTCGATGAGTCGACTGGAGGAGAATCGTCGTCGAGATCAGCGTCCGCGAGACGTCGGTGCGGTCTCCTCGAGCCGTCCGTAGAGAACGTAGGAGTACGCGATCGTCACGCCGGCCGTCACCAGCAGCGGAACGAGGAGGAAATAGATGGCGTACGCGTCGAACACCAGTCCGACGAGCATCACGAGAGCGGTGAGTTTGAAGAGTCGGCTCCCGAGTTCGTGCGTTCGGTTCCAGACTGCCTCGCTGCTAAGCGTCCACGGCGTCCGGATGCCGACGAACCAGTTCTGTTTCGCGTTCTCGAGCACGAACCCGACGAAGTAGAACAGCGGTGCGAGGCTCCCGACGAGCAGGGCGACGAAGTCGAACTCGTAGCCGAGATTGAACGCGATGATGCCGACGTGAATAACGAAGAGGAACCCGGTGAAGAAGACGACGAACCAGTCGTACGACGGCCGAAACTCGTCGATCTTCGCCCGGTTCGGATCGACTCGAGGGATCAGGGCAAACAATCCGAGAAGACCAGCGGATAGTGCTGGAAACAGGGCGAGCGCTGCCGTCTTCGACATCGTGCCGTCGGGCTCCCCGGCAACGTTCCAGTGCGAGACGACCTGGTCGGGAAGCGACGGAGCGGCGAGGAGACTCGCGACGCCGGAGAGCACGACGATAGCTGCCGCGATTCCGAATCGGTGAACGCCGTTCATGGAGACTTGTTGTTACGGAGCTTTGATGAGTATACCGACTCTCACGAGTCGCGTGAGTGGATCAGTCGTCCGCTATCTGGGCCTCGAGAAAGCCCAGCAACCGATCGTTGACCGTTCGCGAGCGCTCGATCTGGCACAGATGCCCCGCACCCTCGAGTACCTCGAACTCCCCGCGCGG
The DNA here is from genome assembly GCF_051351675.1 of Natronorubrum halobium. NCBI lineage: Archaea > Methanobacteriati > Methanobacteriota > Halobacteria > Halobacteriales > Natrialbaceae > Natronorubrum > Natronorubrum halobium. The sequence continues at coordinate 669,431 of NZ_CP195595.1, read as the reverse complement.
AAGCCCTCGAGCGAGTTTCTGTCCAGCCGTGGGCGCAACCAGTTCGTCAGCCCCGCCGTGGACGACCCGCGTCGGCTGGGTGACCTCGACCAGCCAATCGGTCGCGTCGAATTCCTCGAGCGCCGCCGCCTGTGCCTCCCACTCCGCTCGAGCCGCATCGCCGTCGGCCCGCCAGTCGACGATGCCCGCACAGACCTCCGACTGCGTCTCGCAGAACTCGTCCGAAAGCCCCGCCGACAGCGACTCGCGAAGCGCCTCGGAATCGTCCGGTGGCGCAAAGAGCGGCTCGAGGTCGAACTCTGCTCCCCGCGGTGCAGTCCCGAACAGCGTCAGCGTCGCCACGCGACTCGAGTCTCGCGCGGCGCGCAACGCGATCGCGCCACCGAGGCCGCAGCCGACGAGGTGAGCCTTACGGATGCCACAGTCCGACAGGACGGCCTCGAGGTCATCGACGAGCGTCTCGAGGTCGTACGGACCCGGCGGCGCGTCGGAGCGGCCCGTCCCGCGGAGGTCCCAGACGACGACCTCGTGGGGGCCGGCCAGCGCGGCGTGTTGCCAGCCCCACGACCAGCCGCCGAGACCGGCTTCGGAGACGAAGACGACCGGGTTGCCCTCGCCTGCGCGGTCGTAGTACAGCGAGACGGGTCCGTTCGTTGCGGTGGACATACGGGGACTGTGCGGGTGGAGCAAGGCGACAGTTTCGGTTCCACGCGATCGGTCGTCGCCGTTCGCGAGCCGCCCGTCGTCCGATGTCCGTACCACGAGCCGATACGTTTGTTCTCGTCGAATACCGTCTCGTTAGCACTAAACTGGCTCCGAATGGCCATTTATTTATTCTAACCGTATGAAATCAATAGGGTATAATGACGGAGAATATCATATTTTTCTTCATGCGTAGCAGCAAGGGGAACATAGCTGCAAGAATGCTGTTCACATTGAGAACGGACTGTGGTCGATACCTACGACAAGATGCGCACTAAACGGCTTAGCGAGTTCGTTTTCAGGTTCCTCAGGGACCTCAGTTCGACCGTCCGGGTCTTCGTCGCGCATACGGTTGCGAGACTCGTTCCGTTCGCCGTCGTCGTCCTCGCTCTCGTCGTCTTCAAAGTCACTATCAGCGTTCTCCTGTCGGTGCTCTCCCCCTTCGGCGTCTCCACGCGACTGATCGCTGCGATAGCGGGGGCCGCGACGATCGGCGGACTGTGGCTGCTCGGTCTCCGACTCCTGTTCGGAATCGACCTTCGCGGACCGCTTCGGCGGCTCGCGGGAGGGGACGGACGAACCGAGACGGAACGGTTGCTCGACGAGGTTGACGACCACGTGGCGGAGCTGGATACTACCCTGGAGACGTTCGGCGAAAAGTCCGACCGACTCGAGCGGACGATGCGCGCGTACGACGACGAGCCGACGGCCGAGCGAGAGCGGCGGATCGGCCGACTGTTGACCGAACTCAGGGAGCACTGTCGCGAACTGGAACGACTAGCGGAGACGATCGGGAAGAAGCGGACGGACGCAGACGGGTATCACGCCGGCGGTGACATCGAGCGCGTCCGGCTGGAAGCGAAGCACCGTGGAGACGCACTCGAGTCGGCGATCGAGCGCTACGAAGTCGACGCGGAGTCGTACGTTCGAGAGTGGGCGAGGACGGTCGATATCGACGCGGGCGAACTACAGGGACTGGCGGCCGACGGGTGGCCCGAGACGAGCGACGGCTCCGATCGGTGACCGGACGGGAGAGACGACGATACGAAATCGACGGGACGATCGGTCGGAACGAGGCGAAAAGCAGGCGACCGTCGGCGTCGGGGTAATCACCAGACAGCGAGGTCAGGCGTCCTGTACCTGCCGCAACACGTCCGGCGCGTCCTCGAGCGCCGCGTCCAGGTCCTCGACGTTGGGGCCGCCGCCCTGTGCGAAGTCCGGCGGGCCGCCGCCGCCGCCGCCGACGCGACTCGCGAGTTCGCCGACGACCTCGCCGGCGTTGACGCCCGAATCGTCCGGCACCGCGACGACGAACTGCGCGCCGCTCTCGCCGCTGCCGAGGACGGCGATCTTGTCCTCCTCGACCAGCGCGTTCGCGGTCGCGCGGAGTTCGCCCATGTCGGCGTCGATGCGGTCGACGACGGCCGTCGTCTCGCCGACCTCGACCTCCTCGCCGCCGCCACCGCCGCCGGCTCGAGCGGCCGCGAGCTGCTCTTTCAGGTCCTCGATCTCCTTGCCGCGGCCCTTCCACTCCTCGAAGAACCGCTCGGCGGTCTCGGGGACGTCCTCGGGCGAGACGTCGAGGATCTCGGCGGCCGCGTAGAGGGCGTCTTCCTTGCGCTGGGTCGCCTCGAGCGCGGCCTCGCCCGCGGCGAAGGTGATCCGCTCGACGCCGTCCTGGACGCGCTCCGCGTTCAGGACCTTGATCGTGCCGATCTCGCCGGTGCGGGCGACGTGGGTGCCACCGCAGGCCTGCACGTCCTCGTCGACGCTGATGAGGCGGATCTGCTCGCCCGGCGGAATCCCGCCCTGGTAGAGGTCGAAGCCGTGTTCGGCCTCGGCGTCGTGGCGGTCGGGCCACTCCTGCGTGACCGCGGTGTTGTCCATCACGATTTCGTTGGCGAGGGACTCGATCCGTTTGACGTCCTCGCGTCCGATGCGGTCGTAGTGGCGCACGTCGATCCGCGAGCTGTCGACGCCCTTCTGGGCACCGGCCTGGCGGATGTGTTCGCCGAGCACCTGCCGGGCCGCGTGGATGACGATGTGGGTCGCCGTGTGGTGGCGCATGAGCTGCCGGCGACGCGTCGCGTCGAGTTGGCCCTTGACGAACTCGCCCTTGCCGAGGCTCTCGTCGGTTCGGTGGAGGATGACGCCGTCTTCGATCTGGACGTCCTCGACCTCGACGGTCGCGTCGTCGGTCGAGAGCGTCCCGGTGTCCGCGGGCTGGCCGCCGCCCTCGGGGTAGAACATCGTCTGATCGAGGACGACGTCGTAGCCGTCCTCGCGCTCGAAGACGTCCAGCACGACGGCCTCGAACTGCGTCCGCTGCTGGTCGTCGTAGTAGAGCTTCTCCGTCTCCGGGAGGTCCTCGAAGCGCTCGTCCTCCTCCTCGTCGGTCGCCTCGACGGTCTCGGGGGTGTCGTGGCGCTTCGCGACGAGGCTGTAGAAGTCGTCCGGCACGTCGACGTCGGCTCCGGCTTCGTCGGCGATTTCGGCGACCATGTCGGGCTGGATCCCGTGGGAGTCGTAGAGTTCGATGAGTTCGTCGACCGGGATCGACTCGCCCTTCTTGGCGTACTCCTCGGCCATCGTTTCGACCCGCCGACCGCCGCGCTCGAGCGTCTCGCGGTACTTCTCGACCTCGGTGCGGACGATGTCGCGGATGGTGTCGCGGTTCTCGTAGTCGAGGCGCTCGGCCTGCATGTCGACGAGTTCGTCCAGCGGCGCGTCGACGCCGACGGTGTCACAGAGCCGTTTCGTTCGTCGGAGAACCATCCGCGCGAGGTAGCCCGTCCCGACGTTCGAGGGGACGATGCCGTCGCCCAGCATGTACGCGAGGGTACGGCAGTGGTCCGCGATGGCGTAGATGGACTCGAGCGGTTCCATCAGCGCGGTGAGTTCGTCGACGTCGACGCCGAGTTCGTCGGCGATCTCGCCGCGGGCGGTCTCCATGTCCTCGGCCTCGTCGATATCCATGTGGCCCGCGAGTTTCGCGGCGCGGTGGAGGAGTTGCTCCTCCTCGTCGGTGTGCTCGAGTTCCGCGTTGTCCTTCAGGAACGCGATCATGTCGGGGTAGACCGCCTCGTAGACCGTCGGGGTGCCCTGGGAGACCCAGGTCCAGCGCTCGAGGCCGTAGCCCGTGTCCACGATGTAGGTGTCCATCGGGGTGTAGCGGTTCCCGTCTTTCATTTCGTACTCGCCGTCGGGGTCCTGCTCCATCGACATGAAGACGAGGGTGGCGAGTTCGACGCCGCGGTAGATGACCTCGATGGCGGGACCGGCGTTGCCGCCGCCGACCCACGGATCCTCGATGTAGATGACCTCGTCGAGGTCGACGCCGAACGATTCGAAGAAGCCGTCGCAGAGTTCGACGGTCTCGTCCTTCCAGTAGACCTCGCCGTAGTAGGCGTACTCATCCTCGCCGACGTCCTCGCGCGTGTTGAACGCGTGGTGGGCCATCATCTCGAAGGCCATCGTGTGTCGGCCCGTCTTGCCGACGTTGTCGATGTCCTGCATCCGGATACAGGGCTGGGAGATGGTCAGCGGGTTGGCCGGCGGCGGCGTCTCGCCGCTCGTGACCAGCGGCTGGAAGTCGTAGATCGACGCCTGGGTCAGCAGGACGTCGTCTCGCCAGCGGTTGGCCGCGACGGGGTAGGGCTCGATCCGCTCGTGGTCGTGGTCCTCGAAGTACGAGAGGAACGCCTCTCGCATCTCCTCGAGACTGTACTCCTCGTCGAAGCCGGGGTTCTCGATGAAGCCGTACTCCTCGCACGGCGGCTCACCGCAGGTTTCCCGGTCGTGATCGCGGGTCCAGAAGTGCGCACCGCAGGAAGGACACTCCTTGCGCTCGAATCCCTCCTCCTCGAAGTACTCGAGGCGGTACGCGTCCGCCAGTTCGCTCATTACACGTTTCTTGGCGAGCCAGAGCCTAAAACAGTTCCGCAACGTTCATTTTCCGAATATCGACCGACGCGAGCGGGGTAGATGATCGAGCAGTGACTCTTCAGTCGCCCAATCATGTGAAGGGGAAGACATATAGTGGACGCGGAATACGCTGATAATAAGTGGTATTCGAATGAAAGGTAGGGAGCGAATCGAACGAACGCCGTCGCGGGAGTGAGTCGATGCGAACGAGACGCTCACTGCTCAGGACGGGCGCGGCGGCCGGTGCCGGCACCCTCCTCGCGGTCGCCGCGCTGCCGTCGCCGCCCGACGCGACGCCGATCGGTCGAACCGTCGAGGGATCGGAGACGCCGCCCGCGGTCGACGAGTGGACCGACGGCCCGATCACCGGCGAAACCGACACGCCGATCAGTCGGTACCAGTACCGGCCGATCGACGACGGCGCGGACCCGAGCGAGTTAGCCGACTTCGTCGCGACGGCACCGATCAACGTCGTCCTCGTCCCGGACGCAGACGCCGACGGCGACGGCCTCGAGCGCGTGATGGCCGTCCTCGAGGACGAGGGCTGGTTGCGCGACCCCGAGGAGTACACCCGCTACGCCTGGGACCGTCGGGAGTCGGCGTTCGTCCGCCAGCAGGCGACGGCCGCCGAGAGCTACTACGGGACCAGCGGTCGCCTCCACGTCCGCTGCTGGTCGTTCGAGGGGATCGTCTCGATGCAGGCCCACGAAGATTCCGGCGCTCGGCCCGAGCACACGGTCACCTCCTACGACCGCGGACTCGAGGCGATCGAATCGATCTTCGACGCCGCCGGCTGGGACGTCTCACCGGACGCGATCGACCTCGACAACGACCAGGGCGATTACGACGGACTGGCGTCCGTCGTCACGGAGGACGCATGAGCACCGACGACCGGTACGGATTCGATCGCCGACCCGCTATCGACGATGTCCTCGAGCACCCGCTGCTGGGACTCGAGCGCCGCCGAACGAGCGTCGCGATCGTCTCCCTGCTCGCCCTGACTGCGCTGTTCGCCGTCAGCTACGCCGGCTCGGCCGTCGCCGTCGGCGGCGCGCCGCTCGAGACGCTGACGACGCAGTTCGATACGATCACGAAAGTGCTGATCGCGCTCGTGACGGCGACGATCACGATCCTCCCGTTCGTCTACGCAGCGTGGAACGGCGGCCCCCTGCTCTCGTTTTCGATGCCGCTCGTGCCGGTCCTCCTCGTCGACGTCGCCGCTGGCCAGTACGTCCTCGGGGTCGACGCGGCGGTCGCGCTGACCGTCGGCGCCGCCGCCTGCGCCCTCGCGCTGTTCGCGACCGACGTTCGGCGGGCGGGATCGCTTCGCCCCTGGCGATCCGTCGAGATCGACGCCGTACACCTGCTGTTCGTCACGATGGCGATACTCGTCGCCGCCGCCGGTGTCGCTCAGTTCGTCGCCATCCAACCGCCGCGAACACTCGAGTGGTACGCCCCCTTCGGCGTGCTCTGGCTCGTCCCGGTCGGGATCGTCGGGGCCTACTGGCAGGCCGCGATCCGAACGACGGTCGGGGCGCGGGCCGAGGAGACGGAGGTCGAGTCGTGACCGGCGTTCGGTAGCGGGGCTGACACTCGAGACCGGTCGCGACGACTCACCGTTCGATATCTCCGGAGCATCTTTATCGGGGTGGAGGGTCACGTCCACACAACACGCCGATCGATGCCATGACCCACCCGCCGGGATCACGACCGCGTACGGTGCTCTATGTCGCCAAAGCGGCGGCTACGGCCCGCAGCGGGGCAGCCGCACTCGAGGGCGTCGACTCGGGTCCCGACCGAACCGTCCAGGCGCTGTCGGCGGACGCGCTCGACAAACTCCGTAGCTGGGCCCCCGAGGCCGACTGCGTCGTCTTCGCCGAGACGCCGACGACCGCGGCGGGGGCGAGCCTGCTCGAGGTCGTCGACGCCTGCGGGGAGACGCCGCTGGTCCTCTTCTGCGAGCCGGCCTACGCGCCGACGGCGGCGCGCTCGACCGACGGAATCGCCGGCTACGTTCGTCGAGACACCGACGACGCGGTCGCCCACCTCGTCGACGAGATCGAGTGGGTGTGCCACGGCGCGGCCATCGACGAAGCGGAGACCGCGGAAGACGAAACGGCGGAAGACGAAACGACGGAGGAAGGGACAACAGTCGACGCGGGAAGCGCAGCCGACCGCTGTGCTGCGGACGAGGCGGTCGATACGAACGCGGACGAGGAACCGCTCGCAGTCGCACCCGTCCGGCCGACCGACCTCGCCGAATCGGCGGACGCCGCCCGATCGAGCGATTCCGCTCGGTCGGACGACCGATCGACCGCCGTCTCGAGCCTCGAGTCGCTGACCGAACTCGCCGCCTGGCGAGAACACGAGAGCGGACGCGAACGGGGCTACGAGTTGCTCGTCGAGTTCGTGGCCGACGTCTGCGAGACCGACTACTGCTGGCTCTCGACCGTCCACTTCGGCGAGTTCACCCCCCGGGCCGGGACGGCCGCAGTCCCCGACGGCGCACTCGAGCCGATCCCGCTCGAGGGACCGATCGGCGACGCCTTCCGGGCCGGTGAGTCGCTGCGGATCGACGACGTCGACGACGCGGCGCTCGAGCCGCCGTTCGAGGATGCCGTATCGCTGTCCGTCGCTCCCGTCGGTGACGTCGGCGTCGTACAGCTCGCCGCCACCGAGCCGAACGCGTTCGACGAGACGACGGACGAGATCCTCGAGGCCTGCTGTCGGTACGGCGCGGCGATACTCGAGCGGACCGAGACGACGTCGCGACTGCGCACCGAACGCGACCGAGCGCGACGGGAACGGACGCGGCTCGAGGCCGAACGCGACCGGCTGGAGTCCGAGCGGGACCGAGCCACGGACGAGCGCGACCGCCTCACGGCCGAACGGGATCGACTGGAGACGGCGTTCGCGAGCCTCCCGATACCGGCGCTCCGGTACGAACTCGTCGACGGTCGAGTCGTCGTCCGAGACGTCACCGAACAGCTCACCATCACCTTCGACATCGATCGTACGGCGGTCGTCGACAGCGGTATCGACGGCGCCGGCGGCACCGAGACGACCGTCCCGCCCGGACTCGAGGACCGAGCGCCGACCCTGTCCGACGCGGTGCGTTCGACCGAGCGCCGCCAGTTCGTCAGCCGCCGCGAGACCGGCGACGGCATCCGGGAGTTCCTGCTCACCGTGGTTCCCTGCTCGCTCGAGGACGATGGCGAAACGACCGAGAGTGGAGCTGAGTCAGCCGAGAGTGGAGCCGAGTCAGCCGAGAGTGGAGCCGAGTCAGCCGGGAGTGGAGCCGAGTCAGCCGAGAGTGGAGCCGAGTCAGCCGAAAGTGGAACCGACGACGGCCCCGCAGAGGGAGCGGTCGTCTACACCGACGTAACAGACGCGAATCAGCTGGAACGCGAACTCGCCGCCGTCGAGCATCGCCTCGAGACGATCGCACAGCTTGTCGACGACGACGTGCGAACGCCGCTGAACGTGGCTCGCGGCTACCTCGAACTCGTCGAAGAAACCGGTGATCGAGAGCACTTTCAAGAGGTCGACGACGCCCAGGAGCGGCTGCTGGAACTGGTCGACCAGCTAGCGGCGATCGCCCGCGGAAACGGAACCGACGCGCTCGTCGACACCGAACCGGTCGCGCTCCACGACGTCGCCAGACGGGCCTGGGTCGTCGTCGACACCGGCGACGCGCGGCTCGTCACCGAGGAGAACCTCGTGCTCGAGGCCGACAAGAGCCGGGTTCAGGAGCTGTTCGAACACCTCTTTCAGGCGGTCGTTCACGGCGAGGAGACGACCGGACACGACGGTACCGGACCTGATGGGGACGCGGACGAGAGACGGACTGCGGACGAGGAGACCGGGCGCAGTACGGCGGATTCGACGGTCGTCTCCGTCGGGACGGCCGACGACGGCTTCTACGTCACCGGCCGGTGGAACGGAGCCGGCGAGACCGGCGGTGTCGCATCGGGGGCCGACCTCGGTCGCCTGGCCGCGTGCGACGGCGCCGGCCTCGGGCTCGGTCCCGTCGAGCGGATCGCCGACGCTCACGGCTGGGATATCGGCATCGCGGAGGACGAGGACCGCATCGCGTTCGCGTTTCGCGGCGTCGACTCGGCCGACGTCGACGGCACCTGACGCCGGCGTCGTCGGGAGTCGATCAGGACTCGTTTTCGAGCGCCAGCGAGGCCAGCATCGCCTCGAGTTGCAGCCGCTCGTTCGCGCCCTCGGTGATCCGGAAGTCCACTTCGCCGAGGCGCTCGAGCAACCGCACGGTCGCCTGTTCGGGAATGTCGAACTCCCAGGCGGAGCGGTGGAGCTGGTCGATGACGTCGCCGCCGGCCAGACCGCGGTCCATCAGGAGATCCTCGAGGGCGGCGCGGGCGGCGGTGAAGTCGCCCTCGATGGCGTGTTCGACCATCGCTTCGACCTCCTCGGGTCGGGCGGTCGAGGTGATCGCGAAGACGGTCTCCTCGTCGACGGTCTCGCCCATCACGGCGGCGGCCTGCAGCCCGTTGATGGCCTTTCGCATGTCGCCGTCGGCCGCGTAGACCAGCGCGTCGACGCCGTTGTCGGTCACCTCAATGTCCTCGTTCGCGGCGATTTCACGGACCTGCGCTTCGATCGCTTTTTCGGAGAGTTCGGTGAATCGGAAGACCGCACAGCGGGACTGGATCGGGTCGATGATCTGACTCGAGTAATTACACGAGAGGATGAAACGCGTGTTGTTGGAGAACTGCTCCATCGTCCGGCGCAGGGCCGACTGGGCGTCGGAGGTCAGCGCGTCGGCCTCGTCCAGAAAGATGATGCGGTGGTTGTAGCCGCCGAAGGACGAGCGCGCGAAGTCCTTGATCCGGTCGCGCACGACGTCGATCCCGCGCTGGTCGGAGGCGTTGAGTTCGAGGAAGTTCTCGCGCCAGTCGTCGTCGTAGACTTCGCGGGCGATAGCCTGTGCGGCGGTGGTTTTGCCCGTACCCGCTGGACCCGCAAACATGAGGTGCGGCAGTTCGTCCTGTTCGACGTAGTTCTGGAGTCGCGGGACGATGTTCTCGTGGCCCTTGATCTCGTCGAGCCGTTCCGGCCGGTACTTCTCGATCCAGACTTCGGTCTTGCCGGGAGTCGGCTCCGCCGCCTCGGCGTCGGCCTCGCTCATACCGGCCCAAGGAGTGGGCCGAAGATAAAACGACCGAAGGTCGTCGGTCTCGAGTCCCGACCCAACGACGGCGGAAGCGCGTTCGAGTCCCGACCCGACGACCGGCGAACGCTCACTCCAGGCCCGCACGACGACCGACTCAGCCGCGCTCGAGGCCACGGCTACGTCCGATGGAAGACGATCACGAGTGTCGAACAGTTCCCGTGTCCGATAGCTCAGTAACCGATTTTTCACGGTGCTCGACGAACGTTCCTGTATGGTATCCAACAATACCGCTCGAGCGGTCGTCGTCGTCGCCGTCCTCACCGTCGTCGTCGGGACGATTCCGGCCTCGGTCGCCGCACAGTCGGTCGAACGGACCGGTGGCACCGTCGTCGTCGAGGAGGGTGAGACGGTCGACGACGTCGAGGCGTTCGGGGGAAGCGTCATCGTCGAGGGCACTGTCACGGGCGACGTCAGCGCCGTCGGCGGCGACGTGCGGATCGAGGGCGACGTTGGCGGCGACCTCGAGGCCGTCGGCGGGAGCGTGACGATCGCCGGCACCGTCGACGGCGACGTCGAAGCCGCCGCCGGGAGCATCGAGGTCACCGAAGACGGGACCGTCGGCGGGGATTTCGCCGCGGGTGCCGGAACCGTCGTCGTCGACGGCGCGCTCGAGGGTGACGCCGAGATCGGCGCCGAGACCATCCAGCTCGGCGACGAGGCGTCGATCGCGGGCGATCTGCGCTACGGCGGTGACCTCGAGGGGAACACCGACGCGGTCGCGGGCACCATCACGGAAGATTCCTCGATCGGCGTCGGTCTCACGCCGACGATCCAGCCGATCGCCTCGTGGCTGTTCGCGGTGTACGCCCTCGCGGTGAACCTGTTGCTCGGGGCCGCGTTACTCGCCCTGTTCCCCCGGTTCTCCGACGGCGTCGCGGATCGGGTCGCGAGCAATCCCGTGCGATCCGGACTGGTCGGGTTCGGCGTCCTCGTCGGCGTACCGATCCTGCTCGCCGCGACGGCGATCACGGTAATCGGCATTCCGCTGGCCGTCGTCGGCGCGTTCGTGTTCGCCTTCCTCGTCTGGATCGGGACCGTCTACGGACGCTTCGCCGTCGCGACGTGGCTGCTCTCGGCCGTCAACGTCACGAACCGGTGGCTCGCGCTGCTCGTCGGACTGGTCGGCGGTGCGGCGCTGGCACAGATCCCGTACGTCGGCGGTCTGCTGAATCTGGTGATCCTCCTGCTCGGCCTCGGTGCGCTCGCGATGGGGCTGTACACCCACCGACGAACGGTTCGGGACCGAGAACGGGAGCCGCGACGCGAGGTCGGTTCCGACGGGCCGGCGACCGACTGACGAGTGACGAGGACAGCCGCCCGGACGGCGCTCTCGACGGCGTGCCGGCCGCGTGACCCGCGGAGAGAGCGACGCGCTCAAGTCCGCGCTCGCGTAAGGCGATCCTATGCAGGTCACCGTCGACGTCAAGGGCGAAGGGACCCACGAGATCGACCTCGAGGCGGTGTCGGGAACGGACGCGACCGCCGAGACGACGCCGACCTATCTGGATCTGCTTCGCGAGGTCGACCTCAGCCCCCACGAGGTGAGCGTCCTCGTCGACGGCCGGCCCGTCCCCGAGGATCAGCCGGTCGAGAGCGACCACGTGACGGTGTTGCGGTTGATCAAGGGCGGCTAACGGGCCGGCGATCGTCGGTTCCGACTCGAATCGGCCACCGATCGCCGCGATCGCTTCGGTCTCGATCGCATACCGCTTCGAGCCGCAATCGACCGCGGTCGTCGACGCGAGCGATCGTTCGGCGCGCCGGTCCTTTTGAACGGGTCGATCATCTGCGATCAAGATACTTGGACGGATTTCTCGATAGCAGTAGTATGTCAACTCCTCTCAAGGATGTCGATCCGGCGGTCGCAACGGCCGTCGACCACGAGCGAGAGCGCCAGGAGACGACGCTCGGGATGATCGCCTCGGAGAACCACGCGTCCGAGGCCGTCCTGGCCGCCCAGGGAACGGCGCTGACCAACAAGTACGCCGAGGGCTATCCCGGCGCGCGCTACTACGGCGGCTGCGAGCACGTCGACGAGGTCGAACGACTGGCCATCGAGCGGGCGAAGGAGCTGTGGGGCGCGGATCACGTCAACGTCCAGCCCCACTCCGGAACGCAGGCGAACATGGGCGTCTACTTCGCCGCCCTCGAACCGGGAGACACGATTCTCTCGCTCGATCTGACCCACGGCGGCCACCTCAGCCACGGCCACCACGTCAACTTCTCCGGGCAACTCTACGAGGTCGAACAGTACGAGGTCGACCCCGAGACGGGGTACGTCGACTACGACGCACTGGCCGAACGGGCTCGCGCGGCCGATCCCGACGTGATCGTCAGCGGCTCCTCGGCGTATCCCCGCGAGTTCGACTGGGAGCGCATCGGCACGATCGCGGCCGAGGTCGACGCACACCACCTCGCCGATATCGCCCACATCACGGGGCTCGTCGCGGCGGACGTTCACTCGAGCCCGATCGAGCACGCGACGTTCGTCACCGGGAGCACGCACAAGACCATCCGATCCGGTCGGGGTGGGATCATCATGTGCGACGAGGAGTACGCGGAGGACGTCGACAGCGCGGTCTTCCCCGGGAGTCAGGGCGGCCCGCTCATGCACAACGTCGCCGGCAAAGCCGTCGGTTTCGGGGAAGCCCTCGAGCCCGCGTTCGAGGAGTACGCCGAGCGGACCGTCGCGAACGCGACCGCGCTCGCGGACGTCCTGCGAGACCGGGGCCTGTCGCTGGTCTCCGGCGGCACCGACAAGCACCTCGTGCTCGTCGATCTCCGGGATTCTCACCCCGACCTCACCGGGGCGGACGCCGAAGCCGCGCTCTCGGCCGTCGGAATCGTCGTCAACAAGAACACGGTCCCGGGGGAGACGCGCTCGCCGTTCGTCACCAGCGGGATCCGCATCGGCACGCCCGCGGTGACGACTCGCGGGTTCGGCGGCGAGGAGATCGAGACGGTCGGCCACCTCATCGCCGACGTGCTCGAGGCACCCGAGGACGACGCGACGCGCGAACGGGCGTCCGACGCGGTCGACGACCTCTGCGAGTCGTTTCCGGTGTACGGCTAGTCCTCCGCGTTTTCCGCTCGTCGGTTCGGAACCGACGGAATCGTTATGAGGGTTCCTGTCGAACTTCCAACAGCCTCGCTGGCCGCGAGCCCGGCGGGAGGGTACGGAATGACTACGAGAGAAGACACACTGGAGCACCACCTCGAAGCCTTCGGGAATCAGGATCTCGAGGCCGTCATGGAGGACTACACGGACGAATCGACGATCGTCACCACCATGGGGACGTTCCGCGGACTCGAGGAGATCGAAGGGCTGTTCGCGGACCTCTTCGACGAGTTCGACGATCCCGACGCGTCGATCACGATCGACGAACAACTCGTCGAGGACGAGTTCGGTTACATCGTCTGGACCGCCGAGACGCCGGAGAACGTCTACGAGTTCGCGACGGACACCTTCCACATCCCCGAGGAGACGATCAGCTTCCAGACGTTCGCGGGGAAGATCAGTCCGAAAGAGTGATCGACCGATCAGCGGGGGCCGATCGGCCCGGATTCATTTTTCGCCGTCGCGTGACGAACATCGTGGACGTTCACTGTGGACGCCGTCGCGCGAACGGCAGTCGGCGCGTCAATCGTCGTCCGGAGTGCCGTCGACGCCGACGATGTCGTCGGAGCCGGGCACCTCCACGTCGTCTTCCTCGCGGAGGAACAGCGAGCGCTCGGTGCCGAACGCCAGTCCCATCGACGCCACGGCGATCAGGGCGATGATCGAGAACGGTCCACCGGTGATGATCGCCGCCGCCTGCAGCGCGTCGACGCCGCCGGTGACCATCAGCAGCGAGGCGAGCGCACCGATGAGGAAGCCCCAGATGACGCGGTTGATCGTCGAGGGGCTCTCGGCGCCACCGGTTGTGAGCATTCCGAGCGCCAGCGTCGACGAGTCGGCCGACGTGACGAGGAATGTCGTCACGAGCACGAGGAACAGCACCGTCAGCAGTCCGCCGAGCGGCAGCGCCTCGAACAGCGGGTAGCCGGAGCCGGCTTCGCCCAATTCACCGACGACGGTGAGGATGTCGGCCTGACCGGTCTCCTGCATGAAGATCGCCGTTCCGCCCATCGTGGCGAACCACGGGATCGTGACGCCCGTCGACGCCACCACGCCCGTGACGGCGACCTGTCGCACCGTCCGGCCGCGGGAGATGCGGGCGATGAACAGCCCGACGAACGGCGTCCAGGAGAACCACCACGCCCAGTAGAAGATCGTCCAGCCGCCAACCCACCCGGCGACGCCGCCGCCGGTACTCTCCGCGGCGCCGGTGTAGAAGCTCATCGTGACGAACTGGTTGAGATACGCGCCGAGCGCCTCGGTCCCGGCGGACATGATGTACGTCGTCGGGCCGAGGAGGAACGTCGCGACGGTCAACAGGGCGAACAGCGCCATGTTGAAGTACGAGAGCCGACGAATCCCCTTCCGCACGCCGAGCGCGACGGAAATCGTGAACGCGACGGTGAGACCGGTGATCACCAGCACCGTGCCGGCGTCGCCGACGCTCGCGCCGGTCGTCCACTCGACGCCGACGAGGAACTGGTTGCCCACCAGTCCCAGCGTGGTCGCGACGCCGCCGATCGTCGCGAACACCGCGAGGATGTCCACGAGTTTCGCGAGCGGCCCGTCGAGGTTCTCGAGTCCGACCCAGGGGGCGATCACCGTCGAGATGCGCAACGGCGCGTCGTGACGGTAGGCGTAGTACGCGATCGGCAGCGCCATGACCACGTAGGCAGTCCACGCGGAGATCCCCCAGTGGAAGAACGTGTACTGGATCGCACCGACGGCGGCCTCCGGGGTCTGCGACTCCGCGCCGACGAACGGCGAGACGGCGTCGTAGTGGAAGATCGCTTCGGCCGGACCCCAGAACACGATTCCGGCGGCGATCCCCGCCGAGTACAGCATCGCGAAGTACGCGAGAAACGTAAACTCCGGCTCCTCGTCGTCGTCGCCGAGTTTGATGTTCCCCCACGGCCCGAATATGAGGAACGCGACGAACACGACGAGGACGAACATCGCGATCAGGTACCACCACCCGAGCGCCGTCCACAGGAAATCGTTCACGCTGTTCATGTATCCGGACGCGGCCGTCGGTCTGAGGATGAACGCGAGTACCGCGATGGCCGCGACGGCGAACCCGACGCCGAAGACGACGGTGTCGAGTTCGTCCGTAAAGGTTCGTATCGTGCTTTGTGTGGTTGAGTCGTCCATTGTCGATCACCGTATCACGTCGTGTGCTTCCGGACTCGAGCGGCTGCTCCCCGTTCGCGCGACGCGGTCACCCGCCGAGCGATCAGCCGCCGTACGACGGGAATTCGTGTCACTGGGGGTCGTGCCAATAGTTCACAAAGAACACTATCAGTGTTCATCTTAATAACGAGCGCCACTTTTAAGGGCCCGAACGAGTGCGCTGTGTGGACCCCGCTCAGGCGTTGACGTGTCTGACCTCGTACCCGTGATCGCGTATCGATCGAATGATCGCGCGAGCCTGGCCCGCACCGCTGGTCTCGATCTGGAAGACGAGGTGAGCCTCGCCGACGTCGAGTTCCGGCGCCGCTCGATCGTGGCGAACGGTCTGGATGTTGGCGTTGTGACCGCCGATGATCCCCGAAATCTCCTCCATCTTGCCGGGCTGGTCGTCGATGCGAACGCGCAACCGCAGCAGCTGTTCCCGATCGGTCAACGCGTGGACGAGCACCGTCTGGAGCATCGTCATGTCGAGGTTGCCGCCACAGAGCAGCGGCATCACCGTCTCGCCCGTGACGTCCAGTTCCTCGCTGATAACGGCGGCGACCGACGCCGCACCCGCTCCCTCGACGACCTGCTTCGCCCGCTCGAGGAGCAGGAGTATCGCCCGGGCGATCTCGCCGTCGGTCACCGTCACCACCTCGTCGACGTGGGCCTCGATGTGCGAGAGCGTCAGTTCGGAGATCCCGCCCGTCGCGATGCCGTCGGCGATCGTCTTCACCGACTCGAGGGAGACGGGTTCGCCCTTCTGGAGGCTGTCGGGAACGGTCGCCGCCCTCGCCGCCTGGACGCCGACGACGCGCGTCTCCGGCGACAGTTCGGCGAAGGCGGTCGCGATCCCGGAGATGAGCCCGCCGCCGCCGATCGGGACGACGATCGTCTCCACCTCCGGCAGGTCCTCGTACATCTCGATGCCGAGCGTTCCCTGTCCCGCGACGATCGCGGGGTCGTCGTAGGCGTGCACGAACGTCGTCGCGTCGTCGTCGACGAGTTCGCGCGCGTGACGCATCGCTTCCCGGAAGTCGGCTCCGACGAGTTCGACGTCGCCGCCGTAGCTACGGGTCGCGTCGACTTTCGCCTGGGGTGCTCCTTTCGGCATGACGATCGTCGAGTCGACGCCGAGTTTCGTCGCCGCGAGCGCGACGCCCTGTGCGTGGTTGCCGGCGCTGGCCGCGACGACCCGCTCGGTCCCTCCCTCGGCGGCGCACTGCGCGATCTTGTTGTACGCGCCGCGAGTTTTGAACGAGCCCGTCCACTGCAGGTGCTCCATCTTGAGGGAGACATCGCCGCCGGTCAGATCGTCGAGGGACGTGCTCCGTTCGACGGGCGTCCGTTTGACGACCGACTCGTCGTCGAGCCGGTCACGAGCGTCCTCGATGTCGGCGAAGTCGATGGTTCCGAACGCTCGGTTCATGGTATCAGCGGAGCATTTTCTCCCGGTCGGGATCGAACAACGGTTCGTCCCGGACCGTCGCGGGGTAGCGATCGTTCTCGTACCCGATTTCGACCGCGCGGCCGGCCTCGGCCGCGTCCGGCGGCAGGTAGGCGTACGCGACGCCCGCGTCGATCGTGTAGCCGTACTCCGCGCGAACGACGTCCCCGAACACCTCGTCGCCGCCGGGATCGAACACCGGATGCCCCGCGTCGACGAGCGCCCCGGGTTCGTCGAGCGTGACGGGGGTGATCTGTCGGTCGATCCCCTCGTCGCGCGCCTCGAGCAGCGCCTCCTTGCCGACGAAGTCGGTCTCGAGGTCGACCGCGAATCCGATCCCCGCTTCGTACGGATCGTACTCGGGGGTGACGTCGGTGCCCCACAGCCGGAACCCCTTCTCCACGCTCGTCGAGTCGAGTGCTGCCCAGCCCATCGGGACGACGCCGTACTCCTCGCCGGCGTCTTCGATCGCCTCCCAGAGGCGCGCCCCGTACTCCATCGGCGTGTAGACCTCCCAGCCGAGTTCGCCCGCGTAGGAGAGCCGGAGCATCGTGACGGGGAGGCTCTCGAGGTACGTTTCTCGGGCCGTGTAGAACGGGAACGCATCGTTCGAGAGGTCGGCTTCGACCAGCGGCGCCAGTACGTTCCGCGCGTCGGGACCGAAGACGCCGATACCACAGAGGCTCGAGTCGTGGGTCGTCACCGAGACAGAGCCGTCGTCGGGCGCGTGCTCGCGGAGCCACCGCGAGTGCAGCGTCGCGGAGTTGCCGCCGCCGGTAAACACCACGTACCGGTCGTCCGCGAACCGGGCGACCGTCACGTCCGCGAGGATCCCGCCGTCCTCGTTGCACATCGCCGCGTAGCGAATCCGGCCCGGCGAGACGTCGACGTCGTTGGTCAACAGCCCCTGGAGGAACTCGCAGGCCCCCTCGCCGGTCACCTCGATCCCGGTGTAGGTGGTCATGTCGACCATCGCGACGCGGTCGCGGACGGCCCGGTGTTCGACCCCCTGTGCCTTCGACCAGCCGCGGTCGAGCCAGTCCGGCCTGTCGGGGACGTCGTACTCCTCGAGCAGCGACTCGTTGCGCTCGTACCACTGGGGTACTTCCCAGCCGCCCGTATCGTAGAACGCCGCGCCGAGTTCGGCCTGGCGCTCGTAGAACGGACTTCGTCGGAGCGCACGTTGCTCCCGCGGCTGTTCGCGCGGGTGGATTAACTGGTAGACCTCCTGGTACTGCTGTGCGCCGCGACCCCGGGTATACTCGCGCGAGCCGGCGTGGGACTGGAACCGCGTGAGGTGTGCGGGCGTGGCGTCGACGCGCTCGCCGTCGAGCCGCGGGACGCCGTCTTCCATCCAGTGGGCGACGATACTTCCCGCGCCGCCCGACTGCGTGACCCAGATGGCCAGCGCCCACCAGAGTCCGTCTACCTCCTCCGTCGGCCCCAGGATCGGCATCCCGTCCGGGGTGAACGAGAACATCCCGTTGATCGCGGACTCGAACTCGGCGTCCCGCAGCGAGGGGACGAGTTCACAGGCCGCGTCGTAGGCGGTCTGGTCGTGATCGGGGTGGGTGTTCTCGTAGAAGTGGGTCTCCGTGAACTCCCGCAACGAGGGGTACTCGAGACCCAGATCCTCGAGTCGCTCCGGCCCGTAGATGTCCTCGGGATCGACGAGCAGCGGTTCGTGGTTGTACGAGCCGATCCCGTAGCGCTCGCCGTGCTGGCGGAAATACAGCGATCGGTCCTGGTGGCGCAACAGCGGCTGCTCGATCTCGCGGTTCGCGCCCCGAAGTTCCTCGAGTTCGTCGGAGACGAGATACTGGTGAGCACACGGAACGAGCGGGATATCGACGTCGACCATGTCGCCGAACAGCGGGCCCCATATGTTCGTCGCGACGAGGACCTCGTCGGCCGCGATCCGGCCGCGGTCGGTGACGACCGCTTCGATCTCGCCGTCGCTCGTCTCGAGGTCCGTCACGGTCGTCTCGCCGTAGAACGCGGCGCCCGCCGCGCGGGCGCGCTCGGCCATCGCGGCCGAGGCGTCGACCGCGTGGGCCTTGCCGTCGGTCGGGACGGAGTAGCCGCCGTGGATGACGGCTTCGTCGACCTGCGGAACGCGGTCGGCGACCTCGGCGGGCGAGAGGAGTTCGCCGCCCTCGACGCCGTAGGATCGGCCCCACTCGCGCTTTCGCTTCAGGTAGTTCCATCGGTCCTCGGTGTAGGCGACTTCGATACCGCCGCACGTCCGGAATCCGTCGAGGTCCTCGTACAGTTCGCGCGTGTACGATGCCATTCTGGTCATCAACTTGCAGCCAGACGTCTGGAACACCAGCCCGGGCGCGTGCGAGGTGGAGCCCCCGGTCTCGAACAGCGGCCCCTGATCGACCACGACGACGTCTTCGCGACCGAGACGGGTGAGGTGGTAGGCGGCGCTACAGCCGACGCAGCCGGCGCCGACGATAACGGTTCCAGCGGCGTCCGGAATCGTGTCCCTTGTACTCATCTATCATAGGTACTGCCAGACGATCGGCCATAGCTATCCGGGTGCATAACCTGTGGCGTATAACAGGGCGACGAACGGCCCGCAGTACGGCAGTGATCGGAGCGAGGGAAGAGGGTACTCGAGGGAAGCCGAGACCGCTATTCGTCGTCGAACCGCTCGAGTCGGAACATCTCGATGGGACGGTCGGTATCGCCGTCGACCGCGAGGTCGGCGAGGATCTCGCCGATCACGCTGGCGAACTTGAAGCCGTGGCCCGAAAAACCCGCGCCGACGGCGACCTGCGGGTGGTCGGGGAGGGTGTCGAGGATGAAGTGCTCGTCCGGGGAGTTCGTGAACATGCAGGTGGCGAGTCGCATTGTCGGTCCGTCCGCCTCCGGGAAGCACTTCCCCGTGACCGCCCGGAGCAGGCGCTCGTCCTCGGGTTCCGGCTCGGTGGCGTAGTCGTCCGGATCGACCTGCTCGTCGCGGTGGTGATACTTCCCGATCTTGAACCCCGGGACGTCGTAGATCGGCAGCCCGTAGAAGCGGCCCTCCTCGACTTTCAGGTTCCAGACCGGGAACCTGTCGGGTTCGAATAGCGACGGTCGATCGGGCTGGAACCAGCCGAGCACCTGCCGTTCGGGCACCGCGAGCCCCTCGAGGGCGTCGGCGAGCGTGCCGTTCCACGCGCCCGCGGCGAGCACCAGGTTCTCGGCCTCGTAGGTGCCGCGGTCGGTCTCGACGCGGACGCCCTCGTCCGGCGTCTCCTCCCAGTCGTGGACCCGTTCGCGTGCGCGCACCTCCGCACCGGCGGCCTGCGCCGCCTCGACGTGACCGATAATCGACTGTTCGGGGACGACGAACCCGCCGTCGGGTTGGTACAGCGCCATGTGCCCGTCCGGCAGCCGGTAGCCGGGAAAGCGCTCGCTCACCTCCTCGCTCGTGAGCACCTCGTGAGGAATGTCGTACTCCTCGCACGAGGTGAGCGATCCCTCGAAGACGACGTTGCCCTCGGGGCCGGCGTCGATCGAACCCGTTCGGTGGATCACCTCGCGACCGGTCTCGGCCGCGAGGTCGTCCCAGAGCTTGTACGCCCGCTCGATGAGCGGGATGTAGGACGGATGTTCGTAGTAGGCTCGGCGAATGATCCGCGTGATTCCGTGGGACGAGCCCATCGTATGTGGGACGTCGTACCGCTCGAGTCCCAGGACGTCGAGTCCGCGCTCGGCGAGGTGGAAGGTCGTCGCGCTGCCCATCCCGCCGACGCCGATGACGATGACGTCGTAGCGCTCAGCTGTCGTCGGCATACTGCAGTCCGATTCGACGAGCGCGGTCAATAGCGTTCGGCCGTCTCACCTCACACCTTTTTGACGCCGGTGATCGGGCGGAGAGCGCTCTCGAGCGGTGCATCCGGGCCCGCTCGGTTCGCCGCTGTGGCGCGACCGTCCGCCACTACTTATACGTCCGAACCATCTGCGATCAATCCTTATTGAACGATACGTCATGGCATGCCACAGAGCATGACTAGATGGAACAACGGGCTGGACGAGGTAGAGCGGGTCAGTCCCGACCTCACCGACGAGACGAACGCGCTTCCGGCACGGTACTTCACCGACCCGGACGTCCACGAGATGGAGAAAGACGCGGTATTCGGACGGTACTGGGTGTACGCAGGACACGCGAACTGCATTCCGGAGGCCGGAGACTACTTCACCCGGACGATCGGGGATCGGGAGCTCATCGTCCTCCGGAATCACGACGGCGAGGTACGGGCGTTCTACAACGTCTGCGCTCACCGCGGGTCGGCGATCGTCGAGGACACCCCGATGACCGATCCGGGTAACGCGCGACGGATCCAGTGTCCCTACCACCTCTGGACCTACGACCTGGACGGCGACCTCGCGAGCACGCCCCGAAGCTTCGAGGAGGCTCGGCTGAACCCGGACCTCGAGGACGAGGACGTTCCCGAGCTGGACGCCGAGGAGAACTCCCTCATGGAGGTCCACAGCGACCGCATCGGGCCGTTCGTCTTCGTCAACGTCGACACCGATCCGATGCCCCTCGAGGAGCAGGCCGGGACCCTCAAAGACGAACTCGAGTCGCTGCCGCTCGAGGAGTACCAGCTCGCCCGGCGGATCGTCTCGGAAGTCGAGTGCAACTGGAAAGTGTTCGCCGGTAACTACTCCGAGTGCGATCACTGCCAGGCGAACCACCAGGACTGGGTTAGAGACCTCGAACTGCTCGAGTCCGAACTCGAGGTCGACGACTACCACTGGGTGCTCCACTACAAGCACAAGGAGGACGTCGACGACGAGATGCGCATCCACGACGAGCACGAGGCCCAGTTCCACTACTTCTGGCCGAACTTCGCGGTCAACATGTACGGAACCGCCGACGGCTACGGCACCTACATCATCGACCCGATCGACGAGGGGCGGTTCCAGCTCGTCGCGGACTACTACTTCAGAGATTCCGAGCTCTCCGACGAGGAAGAGCAGTTCGTGCGGACGAGCAGGCAACTCCAGGAGGAGGACTTCGAACTGGTCGAGCGCCAGCAGCGCGGGCTGAACTCGGGCGCGATCGCACAGGCCCAACTCGGCCCCAACGAACACACGGTCCACAGGCTCCACCGGCTCGCACAGGAGGCCTACGAGGCCTAGCCGGCCGGCGTTCCGTCTTCCCACTACTCATGAGTCACGGCCACCACCAACGCACCCCGTTCGTCGCCACGTGTCCGGATTGTAACGTCGAACGCGACGCCGAACCGGCCAACGAGGTCGTCGAATTCTACCGCCGACACCACCGGCATACGGGACACGACGTCGTATTGACCCGCGCCGACCTCGACGTCGACCTCGAGGCCGAGGTAGCGCTCGAGGACCCGGCGACGGACGTCGCGACCGTCGTCGACGCCCTCGAATCGCACTACGAAACCGGCGTGCCGATCGGTATCGTCGCCGCGGCGATGCGTCAGCGGGGGTTCACCGTCGGCGAAACGCTCGAGGCGATCTACGAGGTCCGAATGACCGGGGCGCTCTACGAGCCTCGCGACGATCATCTCGCCGCCTTCTGAGCGCGGCCGCGTTCGGAGCGCCCGCCGCTGCTACTCCTCGAGCAGCGTCGTCTCCACGAGTTTGCCCGTGCCGCGACGGATGCGACCGCCGACGGCCGTCGGCGAGATGTCGAGCCGATCGGCGAGGTCCTCGAGCGAGGTCTCCCGGGGCTCCTCGAAGTACCCTTCCTCGTACGCGTTCACCAGCGCGGCCTGCTGTTCGTCGGTCAACGTCGGTGCCCGTCCGCCCGCCCACTCGTCCTGGCGGAACATGCGGTACAGTTCGAACGAGATCTCTTCGCTCTCGCAGTACTCCCAGAGGGTCGAGAGCGCTTCCCGATCCGGAAGGTGCAGCCGAACAGTCCAGCCGCGATCGTTGCTCTCCGCTTTCAACATGAGGCCCCCGAGTTCGGCGGTCTTCGGCGAGATGAGTTTCGTCTCGTCGGTGTGTTCCAGCTGGTAGATGCGCGTCGACCCGAGGTCGTCGACGAGCGTCCAGTGGGGGACCGTGTGATCGTCCTCGAGTGCCGCTTCGAACGCCTCGTCCGCCCCGTCGACGAGAAAGAAGAATAGCCCGGTCTCCGGATCCGTCGTCGAATGCGGCACGACCTGAATGGACGCGTCCGGACACTCGCGGATCGTCGGCGTCAGCGCGAGGTCCGGGTGTGCGATGTCAATTATCGCGACCAGGCTCATGGTTGCTCACACCCCGTTCCGTTGCTGACTGTTCGCTCCGACGGCCGCATACGAAGCGATTGTGCTGTTCGATAGATCGACACGGAATACGGCCGCGTTCGGACCCCATAGTGGTAGTAGATACCACGCCCCATTCCTTAACCATTACCACGTACGGCAGCGCGGATCGACAATCGATAGTCGTTACCGCGCGCTCGGAGCGGAACCGAACTCCGGCGTTTTGCGACGGAAACCCTGCCGTGGGATTCGGTGAAACGAGCCGACGGGGAGTACACCCGAGAGCGATCCGGACCGAGATGGTGAAAGCCCGACCGTTTTGAGGGCGAGCGTCGTAGCCGGAGCTATGACCGGAGACGCTGCCGAAGTAACCCTCGAGAACGTGGGACCGGGCCCGGATCCGCTCACGCTGGCGGAACTGGCAGCGCCGGTCGAACCGGCAGATCCGACGACGACCGAAGAGGCCGATCCGGCCCACGACGCCATCCTCCTGTTGCTTCACCGCGATCACCACGCCGGGCAGTGTCGCCGACAGGTCCGGGCCGTCGCCGACCGCTACGACGAGTTCCGCGAGCGGGGCTGCCAGGTCGTCTCTGTCGTCCCCGAACCCCGCGACCGAGTCGAGCAGTGGCAAGCGCGCTACGACCTCCCGTTTCCGCTCTGTGCGGATCCGGAGGCGACAACGGGCGAGACCTTCGACCAACCGGTCCGACTCGGAGCCCTCGGCGAGCAGTTCGACGTCGTCGGCCGAATGCCCGTCGCGATCGTCTTCGACATCGACGACGACGGGGAAATCGACGTCGCCAACGCCTACCGCGGCCGGACGAATCTTGACCGCCCCGAAATCGACGAGTTGTTGGCCACTATCGACCGACGAACGTAACGAATGGACGGCCACGTCCGCACCGCCACGCCCGACGACGCACTCGACGTGCGACGCATCCTCGATGCAGCCATGCTCGAGCCGGGCGACGTCGAAACCCGGATCGAAAACGAAGACGTTCTCGTCGCCGGCGATCACCGCGGCGGGTCCGAGGACGGCGAACGAATTCTCGGCACGGTCGTCCTCGAGTCCCGCGACGGCGTCCACGGCGCTCACGTCTCGGCGATCGGCGTCCGCCGTCGCCACCGGGGGAAGGGGATCGGCCGCGCGCTGATGGAACGGGCCCTCGAGCGAGAGCGGCGACTCACGGTCCGGTTCGACGACGGCGTCCGCCCGTTCTACGAGGCGCTCGGGTTCGCGATCGAACCGATCGACGACCAGCGCCACCGCGGCGTGATAGCGCTCGAGCAGTCGTGACAGATGTCGGTGCCCCCTTGCTCGGCGACACCGAAGACGAAACGAGGCGACTCGAGTCGCTGAGCCGCGTAATCGTCAAGACACGCGATCGCCGAGCCGCGTGCCCAACACTGCTCCGCCGTTGCTGCCGTCTACGGCTGCTCCGTGCCGGTGAGCGGTGCGAACCCCGAACGGCCACAGCGTTATCCCGCTCGCACGCCTACGTCATCCAGATGGCAGACGACAAAAAATCCCGAAACAAACAGGCCGACGACGAGGAGCGACGCCAGCGAGAGCGGGAACTGCAGGAGGCGCGCGACCGCGACGACGAACCCGAGCCGACGGACCCCGAGCAGGGCGAACAACTCGGCGACCTCGACGACGCGCTCGAGGAACACGAGTATCCGACGACCACCGACGACCTGCGCGGGGCCTACGGCGACCGCACAGTCGAAACGCAGGGCGGGTCGAGAACCCTCGAGGACGTGCTCGAGCCGGTCGACAACGAATCCTACGACTCCGCCGACGACGTTCGGAATCGGATTCAGGGGTTGATACGCCGCTGAGGGCCGCGCTATCGTCGAGCCTCGTCTCGAGCGTCGCTCGCTCGACTCGCCGTTTTCTTGCTCGAGCGGTCGCAACTCCGGTACCCTCCTGCAGGCGTGTTCCGGCGGAGCTTTATCGGACAGAACGTGGTACGATCCTTCGCATGGCTCTCGGACGGATACTCAGCGGCGACCCATCGAAAAGCTCGAAACTCTACCTCGTGATTGGCGGCCTCTCGCTCGTCAAGGCGATCGCGGTACGCAACGACCAGGAGCGGTTCCGCCGGGAACTGGTCGACGCCGGACTGTTCATCGGCGTCGGCATCGCGTTACGAAAGTACAGCCAGCTCAAGGACGAAAAACGCGCGGAGATCGAATCGCAGGTTCCCGACTGGGCGATCGGTCTCGCGACCTCCGAACCGGCGAAACGGGGCGTCCGAAAGATGGCCAAACAGCGACTGGGAAGCCAGTCCGAACCGGAGCCGACGGTTCGGGACCGCGCTCGAGGACTGCTCTCGAGTTGATCGGCGACGGCCTCCGGTCGACTCTCGATACGCCTCGGAGCGCACCGATCAGGGTGAAATCGGCTCGAGGGACGCCGTAAAGTGACGTAATTCGCGGTTTTCGGGTTCGGAGACGATCTCGAGACCCGACACCGTCTCCTGGTTCTCGATGACGGTCTCGGCGGTCTCGACGACGTGCTCGAGGTGCTCTTTGTGGTAGGTCCGACGCGGAATCGCGAGCCGGACCAGTTCCGGCCGGTCGGTGTCGGGGAACGCGAAACTCCCGAGTTCGACGCCGCGGACGCCACCCTCCCGATACAGCGCACAGACCAGCGCCTGCCCCGGGAACTCCTCTGAGGAGAGATGGGGAAGCGCACCGGCCGCGTCGAGATAGACCGCGTGGCCGCCGGCCGGCGTGTAGATCGGAACGCCGGCCTCCTCGAGCATTTCGGCGAAGGTTCGGACCTGTTCGAGGCGATCCGTGACGTAGGCCTCCTCGACGGCTTCCCGGAGGCCGACGGCCATCGCGGCGACGTCTCGGCCGGCCATCCCGCCGTAGGTCGGGAACCCCTCGTAGAGGATCGCGCGCTGCTTGCACTGCTCGAAGAGCGTGTCATCGTCGGTCGCGACGAATCCGCCGGCGTTCACCAGTCCGTCTTTCTTCCCGCTCATGACGAGCGCGTCGGCGTAGCCGAGCTGTTCGCGGGCGATCTCGGCGACGGTGGCGTCGGCGAACTCGTCCTCGCGCCGTTTGACGAAGGCGGCGTTCTCGGCGAACCGGCAGGCGTCGATCACGAACGTCGCGCCGATCTCGTCCGCGAACTCGCGGACGCGGCGGGTGTTCTCGACGCTAACGGGCTGGCCCGCCGCCGAGTTGTTCGTGATCGTCAGGATCACCATCGGCACGCGTTCCGCGCTCACCTCGTCGACGACCGATCGGCCGCGATCCAGCGAGAAGTTCCCCTTGAACGAGCCGTCGACCGTCAGGTCGTGGGCTCGATCGACCGGACAGTCGACCGGATCCGCCCCCTGATTCGCGACGTGAGCGCGCGTCGTATCGAAGTGGGTGTTGTTGAGCGCGACGTCACCGTCCTCGAGCAGCGCGCCGTAGAGGACGTTCTCGGCGCCGCGGCCCTGATGGGTCGGGACGACGTGTGAAAAGCCCGTGACCTCCCGAACGGCCGACTCGAGTTCGTCGAAACTGCGCGATCCCGCGTAGGCCTCGTCGCCGCGGAGCAGCGCGGCCCACTGTTCGTCGCTCATCGCACCGGTCCCGCTGTCGGTCAGCAGGTCGATGAACACCTCCTCGGCGTCGAGATCGAAGACGTTGTAGCCGGCTTCCTCGAGCGCTCGCTCGCGTCGTTCGCGGGACGGTAGCTGAATTCGCTCGACCACTTTCGATTTGTAGGCAACCATACTACCTCAACGCCGCCGCGCGTGTTCAGTCTAGCTGGAATCTCGTGTTCGCTGGCGACTCGAACCGTCCGCTTCCGGACGAATCGGTGCATCGATGGACGGAGTCGACGATCCGAACGGCGCTGGAGCTATCGAACGGCGGCGAACGGACACCGACGAACGGCGGTAGCGGGGCCGAGATCGTCGCTTGAAGGGGCAGCGAGCGTCAGCGGGCGTCGGCCTCGACACCGCTGAACGTGTCGTTGGTGACCCGCGTCGGCGTCGGATCGGGACCGACGAGTTCCAGCTCGTCCGCGGACCCGGACCGGACGGTGAGTTTCCCCGTCGACTCGGCGGCGTCGGCCGTCCGCTCGACGTCGGTGCAGTCGGCAGTTCCGGTATCGTCGTCGGAATCGGTCCGCTCGTCGGGAGGTGAGTCGGCTGCGACGAGTTCGCTGAGTTCGGACGCCGTCGACTCGATCACGTCGCCGTCGTCCCGGATCGTCACGTCCGAGTCGCCGACGAACTCGAACTCGAGGTCGTCCGCAGCGGGCTGGTCGTCCGCAGCGGCCTGATCAGTCTCGCCGACCTGCTCGTCACGAGTGTCCGCCGTCTCGACGTCCGCGAGTCCGGCGAACAGTTCGGCCGCCGTCGTGTCGTCGACGTCTAACTCGTCGTCGGGGATCGTATCGTGTGCCCCGCCGGCCTCCTCGAGTTCGTCCGGCGATTCCACGTCGAATTCGGCGAGGACCGCGTCGGGATCGGGCTCGACGTCCTCGAACACTTCCGTACCTGTCGAATCGGTGCTCATGACAATAGCTGTGATACTCACGACCTTCGTTACGACCACGTTACCGACAGTTCATGGACCGGCTACTGGGACGATTCCGGACGAAACGAGGGGTTCCGCGAGTACCGGTTACGGTAGCAGAATCCGGGGAGATCCAAATCCGAGGGGGACTCGCGGATCTAGAACAGATCCTGGGTCAACTCGAGGGTCTTCTCGCGGTCGTCCCACTCGACGAAGAGGGCGACGCTGGTCGCGCTCGTGATGATGTCCTGGAGGTGGATCCGCTCCTCGGCGAGCGGGTTGACGATCTCGCTGATGATCCCCGGCTGGTTGGGGAGTTCGCCGCCGGTGACGCGGACGACGGCCGTCGGCGAGTCGACGGTGACGCTCGAGAGTTCGTCGCGGGCGATGACCTCGCGGTGGAGGATGTTCTCGGCGCGTTCGGCCTCTTCTTCGTCGATGTAGAAGGTGACCGTGTCCATCCCGCTGGCGACGGCGTCGATGTTGATGTCGCTCTCGGAGAGCGCTTCCGAGAGGTGGTTGAAGATGCCCGGCTGGTTGCGGATCGCCCGTCCGGCGACGGTCAGGCAGGCCAGCGGTCGTTCGCGCAGGTCGACGAGGTTCTTGAACTCGCCCTCGATGCTCGTCCCGCCCGAGAGCAGATCGCCGTGCTGGTAGTGGACGACGCGGACGTCGAGGTTCCCGCCCTTGTACGACAGCGCGGAGGGCGCGACGACCTCGGCCCCGCGGAACGAGAGGTTCCGGAGTTCGTCGACGGAAATTTCGCCGACGTTTCGAGCCCCTTCGACGACGTGGGGATCGCCCGTCATGACGCCCTCGACGTCGGTGACGATGACGACCTCGTCGGCGTCCATGTACTTGCCCATCATCACGGCCGTCGTGTCGCTGCCACCGCGGCCGAGCGTCGTGATCGAACCGTCCGGTCCTTCCGCGAGGAAGCCCGTGATCACCGGCACCGTGGTGTCGAGATCGTCGGCGACCTCGAGGGCTCGCTTCTGCGTCTCCTCGACGTCGACCTCGCCGTACTCGTCGGTGACGACCGGCCACTCGTCCTTCCCCGGTTCGAGGAAGGTCGCATCGATGCCGCGGGCCGACAGGGCGGCCTTGAGCATTCGAACGGAGGTCCGCTCGCCCATGCTGACGATCTGGGCGCGGTCGGCTTCGTCGGTCTCGAAGGTGATCTCCTCGAGCAGGTCGTCCGTCGTCGATCCCATCGCGCTGGCGACGACGGCGATCTCGTGGCCGTCCTCGACGGCCGCCGCGATCGAGTCCGCGGCGCGATTGATCCGATCCCCGCTCCCGAGGCTCGTACCACCGAACTTGGCTACAACGCGCATACTGACACCTCGTCCGCGACTGGCGTCACGATCTCGTGGCTCATATGCCAGACCGTTACCAGAGCGCGCAGATAACTGTGTCCCATCGCTCGTACTTTTACCAGCAATCGCGGTTCGATCGAAGCCGAAAGCGCGGTCTCGAATCGCCGTACTCCGGACGGATGAGCGACGGGTCGCTCTCCCGAAACACGTCGGTGCGTCGAACCGAGATCGGTCCCTCGGGGTGCGACCGCTCGCCGCGAATCGAGACCGAGACGACGCTATCGCGGGCGGGATTTATGTTTGTGCGTAGCATTACCACACGCTAATGAACGTACGGGACGCTCTCGAGGCCGACGCGGACGCGCTGGCGTCGATCGCCGATTCTCCGACCGACGTGATGCGAAATCTGGTTCACGATCGGACGGTTCGCGTCGCCGAAGACGGCACGCACGATCCGAACGCGGACGTATCGGAATCGCAGTACAACGGCTCCGATCCGGAGGACCTGCTGGGGTTCATCAGCTTCGACGCGAAAGAAGATACCGTCCACGTGACCCAACTCGACGGAACGGCCGACGCGTGCAAACGGCTGCTCGCCGAACCCGTCCGGTTCGCCGAGCAGGAGTCGATGAACGTCGAAATGCTGGTCTCCGCCGAAACGTCGAGCATCGAAGACGCCGCCGAAGAACTCGGGTTCGAACGACGCGGTCGGGGACCGCGATTCGAAGGGGCCCCCACGATTCGGTTTCGACTCGAGCCGTAGGGTCCGATCGGTGCCGAGACGGCCGTCGGCCCCGCTCCGTCGCAACTCGTCGCCCGTCGCCTCGCGAAACGCGGCCATCAGCCGAGCAGCAAGATACCGGTATAGGCCGTCAGTCCCGCGCCGAAGGCCCAGAATCGACTCTCGCGGTCCGCCGGTAGCTCCTCTTTGATCACGTTGAGGATAACACCGCCGGCCAGAAACGCGAGCAGGAGGCTGAGATAGAGTTCCGGGACGCCGACGAGCGCGCCGAGCGACGCGCCGCCGACGATGGCACCGGCGAGCAGCCATCGCCCGATCCGATCGTAGGCGGCCTGGTGGTGTTCGCGCAGCCCGTAATCGTTGACGACGAAGTGAAGTCCCATCGCTACCCCGTAGAGGAGCAGACTCGAGACCCCGGTTTCCTCTCGATGCAGCAAGAGATAGCCGATGAGTGCGTTGTACGCCGCAAACGAGCCGATATGGATCCAGAACACGCCCGTTACGGCTCGAATCGTCACCTCGCCGCCGTTCGCTCGCCGGTTTCTCCCGCGGTGCGACCGGCGAACGATCTGTTCGAGCCCGTAGAAGAGCGTAAACCCGACGAGCGCCGCGATGAACAGCGACCGTTCGTGCGTCGCCTCGAGGACGACGTTCGTCGGTTCGAACGCCTCGACGACTCGAGACTGGTGCTCCGTGATCTCGGGAAGCAGGTGAACGAAGACGTACGCGACGGAGACGCCGCCGCACAGCGAGAGCCACCGGCTGCGGGGAATTCCGCGAAGGAATCGGAACTCTCCGGCCCCGACGTGCACCGCTGCCAGCCCGCCCGCGACGAGCAACACGCCGAGCGTCGAGAGCATCGGGCACCACTTCGGCGAGAACGGCAATAAAGGACTGCCGACGCGTCCGGACCCGTGCGAATAGTGCGAGACCGCAGGTCTCCCAGACCATGTGAGTAGTGCGGGACCGACGGTCCCGCATACCATGCGAACGGCGGCTTTGCCGCCGTGAGCAGACGGCCCGTCGGCCCGCGAGCAGACGACGTGTCGCGCCGTGAGCAGACGGCCCGTCGGCCCGCGAGCAGACGGCGCAAAGCGCCGTGAGGAACGATCGGCTGGGGAGGACGCGGAAATCCCTGCTGCCAGCGGCAGCAAAATACTCGTCTTCGCCCAAATCCCGTCGAAGCACCCTCGAGTGAACGCGCCTACTGAACGTCGGAACTCGAGGCGGCGTTCAGGAAGTAGACGGCGACGGCTCCGAGAACCAGATCGAGCGCGGCCAGGATCGCGATCGCGGGGACGAGCGTGTCCCACATGCCGCCGAAGGTCGACACCTCGATGACGGTCATGACGTCCTGGCCGAACATGAGGGCCCGCGTCGCGTCCACGCCGTAGGTGATCGGGTTCAGCGCCGCGACGGTCTGGACCCACCCCGGCAGGAGCTCGAGCGGGAGGAACGCGCTCGAGAGGAAGAGCAGCGGGAACTGCAGCAGGTTCACGGCGATGATAGTCGACTCCTGGTCGCGCGTGATCAGGGCCACCACGTTCGAGAGCGCGGTGAACCAGATCGAGAACAGGATGGCGACGGCGACGACGCCGAGCGCGCCGAGGGCACCGGTGGCGATGTAGTCGGTGGGTGCGGCGCCCGTATTCAGGTAGAGCAGGATGTACCCGAGACCGAGGACGATCGCGATCTGAACGACGATGCGGATGACCTCCGAGAGGGATTTCCCGAGGAAGATCGCTCCACGGTGCATCGGCGAGACGAGCACCTTCTCGAACATGCCGTTCTCGATGTCCTCGACGAGACCGATCCCGGACGTCGTCGCGGCGATCAGCGCCGTCTGGATCACGATCGCCGGCACGAGGAACGTCACGTAGCTCGCCTCCGTGCCGAGACTCTGTGCGACCGCGCCCTCCGTGATCTGGCCGAACACCTCCGTGAAGAGCACGAGGAAGATGATCGGGTTCAGCAGCGAGACGGTCATCACGAACGGGTTGCGGGTGGTCTTCAGCAGCCAGCGTTTGAGGTTGATCCACGTATCCCTCGCGAAGCCGTTCCCACCGGTCGTCTTCGGGGACGCCGTCTCGGCCTCGACGCGCTCGGCGTCGACGCTCATCGGTCCACCTCCGCGGTCGCGGCCGACGGCGTGCCATCACCCGGCACCTCGGCTTCGTCCGCGTCGAGCCCCTCGCCGGTGATCGCCAGGAAGACGTCGTCGAGCGTCGGATCACGGACGTTGAATCCGGTGACGGTGATCCCCGCCTCTTTCAGCGCGACGAGCAGGTCCGTGCCTCGTCGTCGGGCCTCGGCGGACCGGACGCTGAGCCCCGAATCAGTGATCTCGACGGGCGCGTCGTCGAAGAGGTCCGCACCGGCTGCGACCTCGCGGGCGCGCTCGAGGGTCGCCTCGTCGGGATCGGCGAGTTCGATCTCGAGGACGGCCCCGCCGACCTGCGCCTTCAGCTCGGCGGGCGAGCCGGACGCGACGATCGAACCGTCCCGGATGACGCCGATCCGGTCGCAGAGCTGGTCGGCTTCCTCCAGGTACTGGGTGGTGAGAAAGACCGTCGTCCCGCGCTCGTTGATCCGCTCGAAGTAGTCCCAGAGCCGGTTACGGGCCTTCGGATCGAGCCCGGTGGTCGGCTCGTCGAGGAAGACGAGCGGCGGTTCGTGGACCAGCGCGGTCGCGGCGTCGAGGCGCTTTTGCATCCCGCCGGAGAAGTCCTTGGCCCGCTTGTCCGCGACGTCGGCGAGATCGACGAGGTCGAGCAGGTCGTCGATCCGGTCTGCGCGGTCGGCGGCCGAGACGCCGTAGGCCTCGCAGGCGAAGCGGATGTTCTCGCGGGCCGTAAGTTCGGGGTCGACGCTGGTCTCCTGGGCCATGTAGCCGATCGACTCGCGAACCGCACGCGACTCGGACTCGACGTCGAACCCGTTGACGGTGACGGTGCCGCCGGTCGGCCGCAACAGCGTCGCGAACACCTTGATAGTCGTCGTCTTCCCGGCCCCGTTCGCGCCGAGAAAGCCGAAGAACTCGCCCGACGGAATCTCGAGCGTGAGATCGGTGACGGCCTCCGTCCCGTCGGCGTACGTCAGTTCGACGTGCTGGGCGTCGATCGTGTTCGTCTCGCTCATGGACGGTCGGACGAAGTAACAACGCATATAGCTTGTGAATGAATATTCATTCATCATGGACGCACCGGACCCCTTCGAGTCGTCGCCGGACGACACGCACGCAGAGATGATGCGAGCGACCTACGACGCCCTCCGGAAACACGGCTACTCCGACCTGACGATCCAGCGTATCGGCGACGAGTTCCCCAAGAGCAAATCCCTCATCTACCAGCACTACGACGGCAAGGACGACCTGCTCGTGACGTTTCTCGAGTTCCTCCTCGAGCGGTTCAAGGCCGACGTTCCGACCGAGGGGTTCGACGACGCCCACGAGCACGTACAGGTGCTCGTCGAACACTCGCTGCCCGAATCGCTCGAGCCGGAGCATGCCCAGTTTACGACCGTGATGACGGAGCTGCGCGCACAGGCCGCTCACGACGACGCCTACCGCGAGCAGTTCACCAGGACCGATCGGTTCTTTCGCGAGCACATCGCCGACATCGTTCGGACGGGAATCGATCAGGGCGTGTTCCGCGAGGTGGATCCGGAGCGGACCGCCGCGTTCGTCGCGACGACCCTGCACGGCGCACAGACCCAACGAGTGACGACCGAGGGCGACGAGCCGACCGCCGCCGCGCGACGGGAGCTCTCCGAATACGTTCGGAGCCACCTGCTCGCGGACGATAACCAGCAGTGAGCGTTCACACTGCCACGAGCGCTCGATCGGAATCGGACGGAACCGTAAACCGGCGCACGAACGAACCCACCGCCGTGACTCGTCCATCCGAGGGAGAGACGCACGGCTTCGAACGGACGTTCACGACCGACGATGTCGAGCGATTCGCGGAGCTATCGGGCGACCGGCACGATCGGCACACGGTGCCGGACGACGACGGACGAACGATGGTCCACGGTCTGTTGACTGCAACGCTGCCGACGAAGATCGGCGGCGACCTCGAGGTGCTGGCGACGACGATGGAGTTCGAGCTCGTCCGACCCGTCTACACCGGCCAGCGGATCGCCTGTACGTGGACGTTCGACGCCGTCGAGGAACGCGACGATCGCTACATCGTCGACGTCGACGCGTGCTGTGAAAACGACGAGGACGAGACCGTTCTGACCGGCACCATCGAAGGGATCGTTCGGACGGATCGATAGCTAGCTGAACTTCTGGACCGTCACGTCTAACGTATCGAGGTCGACGATGGGCGCGAAGCCGGCGTCGGGATCGATGTTGACGCTCTTCTGGAAGTCCGTCTGGGACTGCCAGCAGCCGGAGTTGATCGCGAGCACGTTGTGATACTTCCCGAAGCCGAGTTTGTGGACGTGCCCGGTGTGGAAGATGTCGGGGACCTCCTCCATCACGAGGAAGTCCTCCTCTTCGGGTGCGAGTCGAGTGTGGCCCCCGAACTGCGGCGCGACGTGGCGCTTCTTGAGGAGGTGGTACATCGCCTTGTGCGGGTCGTCGTAGCTGGCCTTGTCCTCGGGCAGTTCCGCGATCACCTCGTCCAGCGAGACGCCGTGGTACATCAGCACGGAGACGCCCTCGAGCGTCACCGTCGAGGGGTTGCTGACGATCCGCGAGTCGTGGGCCGACATGATCTCCCGTAGCTCCTCGTCGAACCCCGGCTGGGGTTCGGCGAGGCGCACCGCGTCGTGGTTGCCCGGGATCATCACGATCTCGATGTCGCCGGGCACCTGTTTGAGGTACTCGTTGAACACCTCGTACTGCTCGTAGATGTCGACGACGTCGAGTTCCTCGTCCTGGTTCGGGTAGACGCCGACCCCTTCGACCATGTCGCCCGCGATGAGCAGGTACTCGACGTGCTGGGCCTCGGCGGTGTGCAGCCAGTCCGCGAAGCCGTTCCAGGCGTCGTGCATGAACTCCTGGCTCCCGACGTGGACGTCGCTGATCAGCGCCGCCTGCACGTGGCGATCCGCCGTCGACGGCTCGTGGGTGCGGGGAACGTCCGGGAAGTACATCGAGTCGACGAACGCGATCCCCGAGTCGTCGGCGAGGGTCCCCTCCATCGCCAGCACCTCGTCACAGAGCAGTTCCTCCACCAAGTCGGCGTACTCCCGGTCTTTCATCACCAGCCACGGGAACGTCCCGGTCGCGTCCTCGAGTTCGATTAGCCAGTGGCCGCTCGCCGTCGAGCGGATGTCGTTGACCAGTCCGACCATCCCGACGTCGCCGCCGCCCGGCATCTTCTGGATGGCCGTCGCCGGTCGGTGGTTGACCCGACCCCGCAGTTTCGACCCCAGTTTCTCGAGTCGATCCCGAAAAACGGCGACGAAATCCTCGTACTCGCCCGTTCCGGTACTATCACCGGTCATATCTCCGGCGATCTCGAGCGATCGCAACTCGGGATCGACGGAACGGTTCGCGGCCGACGACCCCCCTGTTTCGACTGGAGTCGCCCCCTCCACGTCGGTCGGATCGGGGATGTCCGCTCCAGTTGAAACGGAGGGGTCTTCGGCGTCGGCCGTGGCGGGTGGCTGCTGTCCGCCCGCTTCCGGTTTCGCGTCCGTGTCGGTCGCCGAGAGGGCCGATTCGACGTGGTCGGTTCGAACGACCAGCGCGTCCGCCGGCAAGTTCTCGACGACGCGCTCGAGGGTCGCGTGCGGGTCGTCGGCCGACGCGAGTTTCGTGACGGCCTCGCGTTCGGCGTTGTACCCACGACTGGTGAGTTCGCTGACGATCCGAGCGGAGGCCTCGAGTGGCACACGGTTCGCATTCGCGAGCGGGGAGAAAAGGATATCGTAATGGGAGTGTTCTCGAGACCGTCCCCGCCCCGTCGAACGGTGGACGGGACGGTCGTACGGGGCTACCGTTACCGTCACCAGTAGCGTTATTTCCGTGGTTGAAATAGCAGCGGGAACGAGTGATTCAGGTGTGCCCATCCAGCACCACGTCGAGCGGATTATCGAGTGCAACGCCCTCGGCAGTATCCGTCGAGTTCGATCGGGGTTGTCGGAGCAGAAGGTTGATTGCAGGCCCCAGCAAAACGGGTGACGATGAGCGGTTCTAACCCCGGCGACCCGCCCGACGATCCCGACGAGCGTGGTGACCACACCGGTGAGCGGTGGGATCCGGACGCCGACGCGGGCCGGGATTCAGACGCAAACACGGGTCGAGGTCCAGCTGCCGACGCGAATCGGGATCCGGACACGAACGGGGGTCGAGATCCGGGGCGCCCCTCCGGGACGGCCGAAACGGCTTCCGCCGACGATCGGATTACGATCGAAGACGACGGCGTCGTTCGCTGGTTCCTGAAATCCGAGGACGGGAACGTCGTCTTCGTTCGCGATATCCTGAGTAGCGTCGCCATCGTCGCTGTGATTGGGTTCTTCCTGTTCGCCCTCAGCGGCATCTGGCCGCCGCTGGTCGCCGTCGAGAGCGGCAGCATGGAGCCGAACATGGAGCGGGGCGATCTCATCTTCGTTATCGATCAGGACCGATACGTCGGTGACGATCCCGCCGGTGACACCGGTGTCGTCCCCCGCGAAAACGCCGTGGAAAGCGGTCACGAGCGCTTCGGCCAACCCGGCGACGTGATCATCTTCCAGCCCAACGGCAACGAGCGACAGACGCCGATAATCCATCGGGCGCACTTCTGGGTCGAAGAGGACGAAAACTGGGTCGACACGAAAGCCGACGACGAGATTATCGGCGACACGAGCTGCGACGACCTCGCGACGTGTCCCGCCAATCACGACGGCTTCATCACGAAAGGTGACGACAACAGCGGCTACGACCAACAGTACGGCAGTTTCAACGAGCCACAGAGCGAGGTCGTCCACCCGGACTGGATCGCCGGGAAGGCCAGATTCGGGATCCCGTGGCTCGGGCACGTCAGACTGACGTTCGACTCGATTCTCGGCGGGATGCTCGCCCCATCGCCCGTGATCGAGGCCGGTCCCGCAGCGACGACCGGACCCGACTCGGCCGCCGCACAGGTCGGTCTCGTCGGAACCACCGGCGTCGCCGGAGCCGCCGGCAGCGTCGCCGTCGCGATCGGACGATATCGAAACTGATCGGGCGCCGTGTTCCCCCGATGCGATAGGTTCTCGTTTTACGCGTCGGTCTCGATCTCGAGACGGAGATCATCCCCGTCCCGTACGTCGTACGCGGTCGGATCGACTGGCTCGTCGTCGACGAGGAACGTCAGTTCCGTCCCGGCTTCGCCGTCGTCGTAGACGGTTCCATCGACGGAAACGACAGGTGATCCGTTCCGGTCGTTGCACTCGAAATGGGGGAGGAGATCGATTCCCTCGGCGAACGTCACCGGCTCCGTTCCCTCCATATACCAGTACTCGTCGTCCTCGTGGAGGTGGAACTCGATCGCTTCGTCGGCGTGTTCGGCCTGATATCGGTCCGCCGAGAGATCGATCGGATCGCCGTCGACGACGACAGCGATCCGTCCGCGCGCGTCGAGTCGCTCGTCGAAAACCATCGAACAGCCGGAAAGCGGCAGCAGACTCGAGCACGCGACGATGACCGCCCGACGGTTCAAACCGGATCGAAGTGACTCCACGTATATCGATCCGTCGTCGCTCCACGTCGACTCGAACCCCGTCGACTCGAACTCGAGCGGAGAAGAATCACCGGTCACCGCTCAGTTCTCGAATCGCGCCTGGACGAACGGCTGGACGTCGTCGATATCGCTCAGTCGGGAGTCCGAGAGGAGAACGGCCTCCGTCTCGTCGATCGGCACCGAGAGGCTGATCTCCTTGGTCCGGCCGTACCGTCCCTTCGAGACGACGACGGCGTTGACGATCCCGAGCATGTCGAGTTCGCTGATGAGGTCCGTCACCCGACGCTGGGTCAGCACGTCGGCGTCGATCTCCTCGCAGAGTCGTTTGTAGATGTTGAACACCTCGCCCGTGTTGATGCTGTGGACGCCGTTTTTCTCGAGCAGGATGATCGCGAAGAGGACGAGTTTCGACTGGGTTGGGAGGGTGCGGACGACCTCGACGACGCGATCGAGTTCGATCTTGTCCTGGGCCTGCCGGACGTGTTCCTCGACGATCGTCTCCGTCTGGGAGCGTTCGGCCAGTTCGCCCGCGGTCCGAAGAAGGTCCAGCGCGCGCCGCGCGTCCCCGTGTTCCTGTGCGGCGAAGGCCGCACAGAGCGGGATCACGTCGTCCGACAGCGCGCCGGGCTTGAACGCGACGTTCGACCGGTGTTCGAGGATATCGCGCAGCTGATTCGCGTCGTAGGGCGGGAAGACGATCTCCTCCTCGCCCAGCGAGGACTTCACGCGGGGGTCGAGGAAGTCGGTGAACTTCAGGTCGTTCGAGATGCCGATGATCGAGACCCGCGAGTTCTCGAGTTCGGAGTTCATCCGCGAGAGGTTGTAGAGCGTGTCGTCACCGCTCTTCTCGACGAGTTTGTCGATCTCGTCCAGCATGATGACGACGACGCGTTCGTCGTAATCGACGGCGTCGAAGAAGACGCTGTAGACCCGGTCGGTCGGCCACCCAGTCATGGGAACTTCCTCGAAGGACTCCTTGTCGGCCTCGAGGTCCTCGATTTTCGTTTCGACCTCGCGTCTGGAGTCGAAGGGGGTCGAATCGAGGGGATGGGCCGGTGACGACTCGTCGGTCATCGTCATCTCGTCGGTCGACGCCACCCCGTCGTCAGTTTCGGGTCGCTCGATGGCGGGCGTCTCCGCCCCCCCGAAGAGGTCGGCGTCGTCGCCGTCGGCTGCGGTCGCGGTATCGGCCTCGGCGTCGGCCGCGTACTCGTCGAGGGCGGCGAGTCGCTCCTCGAGTTCGGCGACCCGGTCGTCGATCCGGGCTTCGTTCTTCTCGATGAACTTGTTCGCGAGCTGTGCGAGCACGCGGTACTGCGTGTCCGTGACCTCGCAGTTGATGTACTCGACGTCACACGGGACGCTGTACTTCTGGGAGGTGCTCTCGAGTTCCTTGCTGACGAACTTCGCACTGGCCGTTTTGCCGGTCCCGGTCTTTCCGTAGATGAGGATGTTCGACGGCGTCTCGCCGCGGAGTGCGGCGACGAGGATCGTCGCCATCTTGTTGATCTGGTCGCTCCGATGAGGGAGTTCGTGCGGCGTATAGGACGGACGAAGCACTTCCTTGTTCTCGAAAATCGGTTCGCCGCTGAGCAGGTCGTCGAACAATCCCTGACTCGACGCTTCGTCGTCGAGATCGGATCGCTCGAGGTTCGAGAACCCGCGGGTCTCGTCGATATCGACCTCCTCTGAGCCTGTCGGTTCTGAATTGTCGTCTGACATCCGTCGTATACATACCCCCTTACTTCGAGTGGAAGACCGGACCCAAAATCAGGAATATTGCGTGGTAGATAGCCCGACTGGGGCGACCTCCTATTCCAAGCACCCAACCTGGGTCCAGTTGATGCAAACGAAACAGAGGAAAACCACGCTATTAAATTCTTCCCTTCCATCCACGGCGGACGCCGAAGTAGTGATCGATTGAACCACGTACGGGGCTGAAACGGCAGATTTGCTGGAACGAGCGTACTGTCGAGACAGCGGCAGGTCGCGAAACGTACGTTTCAGGTCGACCGCCGCGGTAGTCAGTTCTCAGACAGGAGATGAGTTATCGGTAGTTGGCGATAACTGGTGGTAGTGGTTTGGAAACAATCATTTTCTGTGAGTTTGAATCTATCCAGTGAAATCCGAGAGTCAGTTCGGGGGGACCGACACGGTGAGTTCGTAGTTTTGGTCCTTGACCCCTCGAGAGGCCAGTGAGAAACTCGAGAGCGTCTGATCGAATCGGAAACGAGGAGTCGACGTGCTGAGCAACAGGATCGATGCGAGTAATCGCCGAGACGGCGAGCGAGACGATCGACGGATCAGGGGCTGAAACGAGATCGATGTACTGGCTCGCAGCGTACTGCGGGCGGTGGTCGATCGGATGGTGTGATAAGCGAGAGGGGTGGAGGGAGGAAGAGGACGGGACGATGAGTGTCCGTGACCTGTACGGAGAGATGATGGACCGAGGATAGATCGCTTCCGATTCACCGCACCCGACGCGTATTGGTGATGGGAGTGTTCCCAAGATTGTGAGACACGCCACCATAGAACATGATATTCGAGGGAGGAAAGACGTCCGACCCCCCACCCCTTTGTTTCGGGTGGAACGACTACAAAGAGGGGGGTGGGGGAGGGGGTGCCTCTAGGACGGGAATCTTTATGTTGATAGGTGAGAAACACGGTCCGTAGCACTAGCAAAACGTATTTTTTACTAGAGGAAGTGGTTTTGGTTACTAGTCCCTACTAGAACGCCCTCTCTTAGCGGCTCGAGTTACTAGACCCACTCCTACTGTCGGATTCCATCCGCAGAAACCGTCTCTATCCGGTCTCGGACCGATCTCGGATTCTTTCGGGGGCATTTCTGCCGATCGCTTCCGATTCCCCGCACCCCGGTCTCGGTACTCTCCAGTTGAAACGAAGGGGTGGGGGTGTCTCGAGGTCGATGTCGGATGGTATCTTGCCACACTATTTGCGAGTCAGGTCTAGTAACTCCTCGATATAATTTACCAACTATTCTGACGATGGTTCTCCCGGTCGAACTTCTCTCGCGCAGTTGGCTCACGTTCACGCGAACTCGCTGTCGCCAGCTGGGTCCGTGCATCTCGCAACATCGAAAACGTCCACCTCATGATCTCGGGAATACTCATTTCACAATCGCGGGACGGCGATCCGTACAGGGTCTGTGACTCGTGATCTGCACACTACCTGTGACCCGTATATGGTATATAGTATATGGCATTTACACAACATGTATATGGACTGTCCACGCGCTGTACTCGCGTATGCCCACGCGAAACGACGACAGTCATGGCAGTCATGGTCGTTAGAACGGGGAGATGGCTCGAAGAGGAACGTGATCCGACGAGAGAACGCTCTCGAGCGGGAACGCGGTCGAGTGAGAGTCCGTCTCCTGTACTGTGCTGACCGAATCTCTCGTCGCCTGGAGCAGACTATTCTTCGCGTTGAATTGTATACACGTCTGACGTAGGCTTAAGTGAATTCAGTTTGTAGTACGCGCAACTGCACCCCGCGGTGCTGGAGGGCCCCATAGATGGGACTGTTCACAGAACTCAAAGATAGTATCTCTCGGGTTACGGACCGCCTGTTTTCGGAACAGGAACCCAAACGAATCGGCATCTACGGTCCGCCGAACGCAGGAAAGACAACGCTTGCCAATCGTATCGCTCGTGACTGGACTGGTGACGCCATCGGTGCGGAGAGTCACATTCCACACGAAACACGGCGCGCGCGCCGGAAGGAAGGCGTCGAGATCGAACGCAACGGCAAGTCGGTGACCATCGACATCGTCGACACACCCGGTGTCACGACGAAGGTCGACTACGAAGAGTTCACCGACGAGATGGAGGAAGACGACGCGATCCGCCGCTCTCGCGAGGCGACCGAAGGCGTCGCCGAGGCGATGCACTGGCTGCGCGAGGACGTCGACGGCGTTATCTACGTTCTCGACAGCGCCGAAGATCCGATCACGCAGGTCAACACGATGCTGATCGGTATCATCGAATCTCGAGATCTCCCCGTTCTTATCTTCGCGAACAAGATCGACCTCGACGACTCGAGCGTCAAACGGATCGAAGACGCGTTCCCGCAGCACAAGACCGTCCCGCTGTCGGCCAAGGAAGGCGAGAACATGGACGAAGTGTACGAAAACATCGCGGAGTACTTCGGGTGACTCACAATGCCAAAAGCAACTAACGCGGACGACCCGGACGCTCCCAACGGTGTCCAGATCGACCTGATCAGCGGCGAGCGCATGGAGAACATGGCCACGATGGAGAAGATCCGGATGATTCTGGACGGCGTC
Organism: Natronorubrum halobium; assembly: GCF_051351675.1. Classification (NCBI taxonomy): domain Archaea; kingdom Methanobacteriati; phylum Methanobacteriota; class Halobacteria; order Halobacteriales; family Natrialbaceae; genus Natronorubrum; species Natronorubrum halobium. Next base: position 628,086 of record NZ_CP195595.1, on the reverse strand, counting down.
CACGACGGCAACATCGTCATCCTCGAGGAGGGGCTGACGCCCGACGAAGAGAGCAAACTGATCGAGGTGACGATGTCCGAGATCAGTCCCGACGAGTTCAACGGGATCGAGATCGAGACCTATCCGAAATCCACGACGCGCGATTCCTCGCTGCTCGGTCGGATCATGGGCGGTGACGAATCAACGGCCAAACTGACGGTCATCGGGCCGGCCAACCAGATCGAAACGCTTCACAAGGACGAAAACCTGATCAGTGCCCTCGTGTCCCGAGACTAATGCCACACGAATGTACGAACTGCGGTCGCACGTTTCCCGACGGCTCCAAGGAGATGCTGTCGGGCTGTCCCGACTGTGGCGGGAACAAGTTCCAGTTCGCCCCCTCCGGACGGGCGATGAGCGGATCGTCCGCGTCGGCTGCGACGAACGCAGCCGATTCGGGCGCGGGAACTGCGGACGCCGCCGACAACACAGGGACATCCGACGCGTCCGGAACCGTCGGGCGCGCCGCAGAAACCGTTCGTGGGTGGATGTCGTCGGAATCGGATGCCTCGAGTGAGACGGAGCGTTCGGCGTCGACCCGCTCGAGTGTCACGGACGAGTCGAGTGCCGGAACGGGGCCGCAACCGACTGCGTCGAATCGCTCCGAGCCGTCGACCGGCGACGATCGCTCCGAGCCGACGGACGGAGCCCGTTCCAGATCGGCGGACGCGAACCGAACCCAGCGGCCGGATCAATCGTGGCCCGACAGCGACGAGCCGGCCCAAGACACCGAGGACACGACGGGTGAGTTCTCGGAGTGGCCGGAGACCGCGCGTCGACCCGAAGACCGCTCGACGCCGCCGGACGACGGTTCCAGTGGAACCCAGGGGGACCGCCCGCCGGCCGAATCTGCAGCCCCCTCCTCGGGATCGATCGACGACGGACGGTCGTTCGAGAACGGCGAGTCGACCCTCGAGGACGGCGAGGCGACCCCCGAGGACGGCACTACGCTCGCCGAGAGCGAAAACACGGCACAGGCCGACGCGCGAAGCGAGGTCGTGTCGACGGACGACCTGCCCGGAGACGCCGCTCGACCGGACGAAACCGGGGCGACGGCCGGTGGGTCACCTCAGTCACGCGGTTCCGCCGACGGTGCCGGTGACCACCCGCCGGACCACGGTCGCGTCGTCAGCGAACCGTCGGGCGATCAGCCGTCTATCGAGGAGCTTCGTGCGGAACTCAACGAGCAGTTCGAGAGCATCAAGATCGTCAGTCCGGGCCAGTACGAACTCAACCTGATGGAACTCTACAACCGCGAAGAGTATATCATCTCGCTGCAAGAGGACGGCCGGTACGTCATCGACGTTCCGGACTCGTGGCGCTCGGACGAGGATTCGTAGCACGATCCAGTACCTCCGCCGATCAACCCCCTCTATTTCGACTGCAGTTTCCAGTATCCAACACTCTAATTGATAATGATGTGGGATGAGCGTTCCAGTTGAATTATTGGTTTCCAGCGTTCGTTATCGATTCGGACACGTCTCTATCGCCGACTCGAGTTCGACCCAGGTAGCTGTCCCTCGTCGACTCGAGTGTCCGATGTACGCTTCGTGGCCGGACCGTCTCGAGTCGCGAGATTCACCCCCGAATCGATCCTCATTTCGGGCGAGAAAGATGGATTTAAGCGAGACGGCTGATTTCGTGTAGGTATGAGCACTCCCACCAAGGTCGTTCTCACCACGATCGCCGTATCGGCACTGCTGTCGCTGCTGGTCGTCTTCCAGAGCGTCCTCGCCTGATGTTCGAGGCTCGCGACCTCCCGAGTCCGGTCGAGGCGGTTCGCGACGAGTACGCACCCGACGTACAGATACTCGACTGCGAGCGCGATTTCGAGACGCTGGCCCCCGCGCAGGCGGAAGATCTCGGGTTGATCGTCGACGCGCTCGAGCCCGCGAGCTATCCGGCCGACTGGCTCCCCGAGGACGCGCCGACGCTGCTCGCGCGGTACGCGAGTTCGGACCTGACCGTCGGGATGCCCGGCGACGGCAGCGTCGTCTGGACACGCCAGACCCAGCCACCCCTCGTTCTCGTGAAGGCTCGCGTCGAGGGATCGCCGGACGCGTTCGTCGACTTCCTGATCGCCGAGGCGCTCGTCGAACTCGCGTGCGAGGTGCCCGAACACTTCCTCGGCTTCTTCGAGGAGGAGTATCTCGCGCTCGACGCGGCGACCGACCTCGACCCGAACGGCACCTACCAGGTTGCGGCGGCGCTGTACGACGGCTGGGTCGGCCTCCAGACCCGCGAGGAGTTCGCGGACTGGCAGGACGATCATCCCGAACTCTTCGACGCCTGGCAGGACGCCGGGAATCGACTCGAGGACCGCGTCTCGGGACTGTCGCGCGCCGTCGCCCGCGGCGAGACGAATTTCGCGGACGCGACGGAGTTGGCGTGTGCGGCGATCAAGCACGGACTCGAGTTGCCGGCTCCCTTCGCGGCACTCGATACCGGCGCGTATCGCGATCACGGCCCGGAGTACGCGGTCAAGTGGGCGGAGAAGACGTTCGATTCACTCGCCGAATAATGGACGCACGATTGGTTGTCTGAACTCTCTCTTACGGTTCAGATATGACGGATACCAGTAGCGATGGTGGCCGTCATAACGCAGTTCCCCTCACGTAGCCACTAGGATTTCCACGTCCTCCCCAACCGATTCGCTCGTTCGCACTGCTCACTCACTCATCCCTCGCATGATTTCGAATCACGCCTCGGTATACTCGGCGTGATTCGGCACGCGCCACGTGGTAAGCCGAGTTAAGCACTCGAGACGCCGCTATCCGTACCTCGACTCGCAGCGAAAACCGACGTCAACAGTTAGAAGTCGGCGTCGATGCTCCCATCCTCGTCGAGATCGATGGTTCCGTCGAACAGTTCGCGGAAGTCGTCGACAAGCGTCTCGTCGTGGGGTTCTTCCGAGACGTGGAAGAGACCGATGGCGTCGTGTTCCTCGAGCAGGTCCAGAATCCGTTCGACGGTCTCGAGTGCGGCGTCGTCGCCGGCGTAGTAGGCCAGTTCGGTCACGGAGTCGAAACTGAGGCGGAGTTTGCCGTCGTGGCTCTCGAGGAAGCCGTCGATGTGCTCGACGATGCCGTCGACGTCGTCGGGCGCGGCGACGTAATGGACGGTGTCGGACGCGCGCCGGGAGTAGCCGTGTTCGATACTGAGGGTGTCGAGGATTTCGGCGCGCTCCTCGTCGACGTCGTAGTACTCGAGTTTCTGCCTGACCTCGCGGGCGGTGGTTCGAGTGGAGATGACGAGGAAGTTGTCGGTATCGGTTTTGAGAAAATCGGTGTCGATGCGGTCCGTTTCGCCCGTGCTGGGGTGAAGCAACAGTACGCCCGTCCCACCCGGTATCGTGTCCGGCGTCCCGTCGATTGCAAGCGAATAGTCCATATTGACGTGAACAACTTTCGGCACCGACTTAATTGTGCGGATGTTTCGAGGATCGTCCGAACCGTCACCAGAGCGCGCGGGTGGCGGACGACGATTCAGGCGTTGAAATCTTCCTGCCGAAGCAAGATGAGCATCGACAACCCGGAGATGATCACGAGAATCAGCGCGGGGAGTGCGGCGTAGCGATAGTACGCGGTTCCGTGAGCGCTCCAGATGAGGGTCACGAGGGTATCCATTCCGATGGGCTGTAGCATCAGCGTCGCCGGGAGCTCTTTCATCGTGGTCAGGAACACGAGGACGCCACCGGCGACGACACCAGGGGCGATCAGCGGAAGCGTGACGCGTCGAAACGTCTCTACGCGGCCCGCGTTGAGCGTTCGCGCAGCCTCGGGGAGTCGTTCGTCGACCTGGAGAACGGACGTTCGGGTGGTGCTGACGGCCTGCGGGAGAAACCGGACGACGTAGGCGAACACCAGCAGCGGAACGGTTCGGTAGATCCAGCCCGCGTAGTTCGCCCCGAAAAAGACCAGTGCGAGTCCGATCACGACCCCGGGAACCGCGAAGCCGACGTACGTCACGCGCTCGAACAGGCGAGCGGACGACGAGTCCGCCCGGGCCGCCAGGTAGCCGACGGGGAGTGCGAACGCGCTGGCGACGATCGCCGCCAGCGCGGCCAGATACACCGAGTTGAAGGCGTACCCCCACTCGAAGGCGTACGTCGGTGCGTCACCGCCGGTTCCGCGGACGAGCCACACGCCGAAGATCGCGATCGGGACGATCAGCGTGACGACGCCGATCCCCGCGACGGTTCCCATCGCCGGCCACTTCCAGCGACCGAGGCGAATCCGCGTCCCGCTCGTACTCCCGCCGCTCGCGTCCTCGTCTTTGCCGACCCGCGCTTCGATCAGGAGGATGATCCCCGACACCGCGAGCAACTGCAGCGACAGGAGGGCCGCGTACTCCACGTTGATGGCCCCGAACTCCCAGTAAATCGCACTCGTGAACACCTCGACGTGCAAGAACGCGGGCGTCCCGAAATCGGAAATCGCGTACAGCCCCGCCAGCAGCGCGCCGGCGGCGATCGCCGGCCTGATCTGTGGGAGCGTCACCCGACGGAACGCCTCGAGTCGGTCCGCGTTCAGCGTTCGCGCAGCGTCGACCAGCGACGCGTCCATCGAGAGCAACGCCGCTCGGGTGGTCAGGAAGACGTAGGGGTACGTATAGAGCGTGATAATCAGAACGGCGCCGGCCAGTCCCTGAATGCGCGGCATCGGGACGCCGAGGACGTCACTCACCTCGCCGTGTCGACCGAAGGCGGAGACGAACGCGAACGCGCCGATGTAGCTCGGGATCACCAGCGGGAGGGCCGCGACGATCGTCCAGAACCGCCGGTACGGCAGATCCGTTCGCGTCGTCAGGACCGCGAGCGGAACGCCGACGACGATCGAGAGAACGGTGACGCCGGCCGTGAGGCCGAGACTGGTCAGGAGAATCTCGGCGGTTCGCGTCGAGAGCAGCAACTCGCGCGCTCGGCCCGGGTCGACCTGGGTCGCGCGTAGTCCGATCCACAGCAGCGGCGAGGCGACCAGCAACGCGATCGCACCGCTCAGCGCCGTTAGCCCGAGCTTCGACGTATCGCTGGTAATCTTCGACAGCCGTTCGAATCGTTCAGACGCCACGGGAGTAGTTCGATCGAATCTTCCGCTGGAAGGGATTTAGGGCTTCGTAAAACCCCCTCGAGATGGGAACACTCGACCGAGCGGAACCGAGACGCAACTGGACAGCACTGCGAAACGCGAGGATCCGAAACTGCGCGCCGATCTAGACGGTCATTCCCTCCTCGCGGAGGAGGTCCTGCGCTTGCTCGACGTCGCTGAGCTCGTTCAGGTCGAACTCGAGCGGATCGATTTCGTCGAGCGTGGGGAGTTCGCCGACGTAGTCGACGCCGTCGACGACGGGGTATTCGCCGTTGACATCGACGAAGAACTCCTGTCCCTGCGCAGCGAGCACGTGACGTGTGAACTCCGCGGCGAGGTTCGGTCTGTCGGCCCCTTCGAGGATCGCGACGCCGGAGACGTTGAACAGACAGCCGGGATCGTTGCTGGTAAACGTCACGCCGAGGGGTGCCTCCGGGTCGTTTCCGACGATCCGGCCGGCGTAGTACTGGTTACCGAGTGCGATCTCCTGTTCGCCGTCCGCGACGGCCTCCGCCTGGGTCGAACCGCTGCTGTACAGGGTCGCGTTCTGGTCGTCGACCATACTGCTGACCCAGTCGCGGGTCGCGTCTTCGCCCTCCTCTTCGATCATCGCGACGATGAACGAACGGAACGTGCCCGAGTTCGGACGCGTCGAGATCACGTCCTGGAAGCGGTCGTCCGTCGCGTACTCGAAGATATCGTCGGGGAGTTCGTCGGCACTGAACTCGTCCGTGTTGTACTGGACCGCACGAACGCGACCCGACGCGCCGGTCCAGTAGCCGTCGCTGTCACTGTAATTGTCGTCGACCGCGTCGATCACGTCCTCGGGTAACTCTCGGGCGAGTTCTTCCTCCTTGAGTCGCGCGAGTTCGCCCGAGGATTGCGTATAGAAGAGGTCGGCCGGACTGTTCTCGCCCTCCTCGAGGAGGCTCGCCAGCTGATCGCCCTCGTCGTCGTAGTCCCGGCTGATCTCGAAGTCGTCGTACTCGGCTTCGATGTCCTCGAAGAGCGGATCGATCTGATCCTGCGTCCGTGCGGAGTAGATCGTCAACTCTCCCTCGAGATCGCCCAGATCATCCCAGGAGACCGCCGACGCCTCGACCGGGGACGACTGGGGACCGTACCCCTCGAGGTCCTCGCCGGAGTCACCCAAACAGCCGGCGATGGCGAGCGTTCCGACCGTGGCCGTCGTCGCTCCGAGGAAGGTGCGTCGACCGATCGCCGTCCGGTGCGTTCGATTGCCGTCGTGCTGTTGCATGTATATCTTTAGGCCAGCCTAAAATACATATAGCTTCCGCTTATTTCCGGTCTCCGGTACGAAAAATCCGGCGGCAGGAGCTGTCTGTTCGGCCTTCGTCCGATGCCCACGGAGTTTCGGCCAACCTAAACCTCTGCGATTAGCCCTTTTTAGGCCAGCCTAAAAAGTCTGTCGGTCGTTCCGATGGGTCGGGAACGGAGCTCGGTTCGGACGTCACTACTCGGACTCGAGTTCGCTCTCACGTCCACCAGTGGGTGTCGCTCTCACCTCCACCGGTGGATGTGTGAGTCTCCCTCCTCTCGAGCCGAACGCATTTTGGCCGCCGAGCGTAACGATACGCGTATGAGCGTTCGCGAGGAGTTCGACGACTGGGCCGCTAGCGGCCGAGATCGAGGGATGGAAGACCGCCACTGGCACACGGCGAAGCACGCGCTCGCGCGGATGCCGGTCGAAGCCGGTGACGCCGTTCTCGACCTCGGCTGCGGCAGCGGTTACGCCGGGCGTGCGCTTCGAGACACCAACGACGCGGGTCGGATCTACGGTCTCGACGGCTCGCCCGAGATGGCCACCAACGCGGCGGACTACACGGACGATCCGCAGGTCGGCTTCCTCGTCGGTGACTTCGACTCCCTTCCCTTCGTCGACGACTCGATCGACCACGTCTGGTCGATGGAAGCGTTCTACTACGCCAGCGATCCGCACCACACCCTCGAGGAGATCGCCCGCATCCTTCGACCGGGCGGGACGTTCTACTGCGCCGTCAACTACTACGAGGAGAACGTCCACTCTCACGAGTGGCAGGACCGCATCTCGATCGAGATGACGCGCTGGGACCGCGAGCAGTACCGCGAGGCCTTCCGCGACGCGGGTCTCCACGTCGCCGAACAGGACAACATTCCCGACCGCGAGATCAGGATTCCCGCGGACACCGAGTTTCCGACCGACGACTGGGAAACCCGGGACGCGATGGTCGAGCGCTACCGCGAGTTCGGAACCCTGTTGACGGTCGGCGTCGCACCCTGATTTTCACGGAACCGCCCCCGGTTTCCACTCGACGGACCCCCCGTCTCACAACCCCCTCGCTTCGAGTCGAGTCGCACCTTCGTCGGGTGGTTTTCGGACTGTGGCTCGACTCGAAGCCACCCACCCCTCACCATCGTCATCGATCCGAACCCGTATCGTTACTCGAACCGCTCGCCCGCCGGAATCGCGATCTCGAGCCAGTTCTCCTTCGGCGGGAGCGGACAGTCGAACGTCTCGCTGTAGGCGCAGAACGGCGTGTACGCGAGGTTGAAGTCGACGACGAGTTCGTCGCCGTCCTGCCACGCTTGCGAGGCGGGGCTCGCGGAACTCGATTCCGCGGCGTCCGCGGGGTCCCGATTCGGCGAGAGTTCCATGTACCGACCGCCGTCGTAGGTCTGCTGGCCGGTCGTCTTGTCCCGGAAGGGAACGAAGAGGGGCTCCTCGTTCGGGCTCTCGAGTTGGTACGCTGCGAGTTCGTCGGTGCCGTCCTCGAGATCTTCGTCGTCTCGATTCAGTTCGAACTCGAGCGTCGCCACGCGGAGATACCGCATCTCTCGGCCCGCAGTCGTGTCCATCAGGACGACCTCGGGGTCGTCGTGGCGCTCGACGGTGGCGGTCACGCGGTAGGTCGAATCCGGCTCGAAGTAGTCCAGCCCGTCGAACCCGTCGCGCTCCTCCGGCGGGATCGGGGACTGGGGATGCTCCGCGAAGAAGTCGTCTTTCTCGGCCCGTTTCGACTCGAGTTCCTCGCGCCAGCGGTCGACGTCGATGGATTCGCTCATATCGTGCGTAGTCGACCGAACGGGGAAGGCGTTGCGTTTCCGATTGCTCTTCGCGAGCCGGCGGATCCGGTCCGAGTTTCGGACTGGCAAAAAAGCGGGCGGCTCCGACGGATCGCGTTGCGCGTCGCTTTCGTCGATGTTCGCGACCGGTCTGTTACTCCTCGATCGTCAAGACGCCGTTCCGTGCCGAGACATCGCTGGCCTCCGGTGGCAGTTCGAACTCGTACTGCTCGCCGTCGGCGACGATGATGGCCGTCGAGCCGAGGATGTCCATCGAGATGTCCGCGGCCGAGTTGCCGAAATCGACCGCGATAACGCTGCCGTCGTCGTACTCGAAGGTACGGACGACGACGTCGTCTCGGTCGACGTTCTCGAGGGAGTGGGGGACTTTCATGGACGACGGTAGGGGCTCAGTCACTTAAAGGACCACGCTGGCAGCGTCCGGCCGCCGCGACTGTCCCGGACTTTATCAGTAATGACGCGGCCACAGTCCGTCAAGGATATGCACGACCGCTGCGGAGTAGGGGAAGCATGACGGACTGGCGATCGATCTTCGGCCACACGCAGCCCTACGACGAGCAGGTCGACGGTATCGAGACTACCATCGACACCGCTCGAGACGACGGCTACACCGTCATCGAGGGCGCCTGTGGCACCGGGAAGACGATGATCGCGCTCACCGCGGGGATCGACCTCGTCCGCGATCCGGACAGCGACTACGAGCGCGTCTTCGTCCTCACGAGCGTCAAGCAGCAACTGCGCCAGTTCGAAGCCGACCTCGAGACGATCAACGAGAACCTGCCCGACGACTGGAACCCGATCTCCGGACTGACGCTGGTCGGAAAAGCCGACGTCTGTCCGTACAACCGGGAGGGAGCGGCGGGGATCGACGACGGCAACGTCTACGACCGCTGTGAGACGTTACGTGACCGCACGCGAGATCTCACCGGCGAGGGCGGCTCGACGACCGCCCAGAACCTCGCCGCGCGCGCTCGCAGCCAGCAGATCGGGCTGGCCGACAGCGGCAGTCGGGGCGGGACCAGCGGTCGCTTCCTCGAGACTGCCGGCGAACCGACGCCCTACTCGCCCGACCTTCCCGAGTACGGCGAGGGCGGTCCCGTCGGCGCCGAAACCGAGTACTGCCCGTTCTACGCGCAGTACCTCGAAGACCTCCCCGAGGAGGGCAGCGACGGCGACGCAGTCGAAGCCGTCCCCTACGACTTCACCGAGGCGGGGATGATCACGCCCGAGGACCTCGTCGCGCGGTCGGTCGCCCACGGCACCTGTCCCCACTCGGTGATGGGCGCCGTGCTGGGCCACGCCGAAGTGGTCCTCGGAAACTACTACCACGCGTTCGATCCCCGCACGACCGGCTCCTTTACCGGGGCACTGCTCGACGACTCGACGTTCGTCGTCTGCGACGAGGCCCACATGTTGGAGCCGCGCGTGCGCGATCTGGTCAGCGACGGAATCAGCGATACGTTCCTGCGAGACGCCGAAACCGAACTCTCGCGCGTGATCCAGCCGGTCACATTCGAACGCGAGGGACGCAACGCGCAAGGCGGGTCGAAGACCGCCGACGCCGACCTCGTGCGGGCCGAACTCGACGACACCGACGTCTCCTTCGAGGAACTGAACCGTACCCTCGAGTTCGTCCGGGACCTCCGGAACGAACTCGACCGTCGGGTGACGGCCTATCTCGACCGGAACCACGGGGGGTGGGAGTCCGATCCCCACGACCTCCACGACGAGGAGATCCCGCTTCGTGACCCGGCCGAACCGGCCGAGGACGAGTTGACCGAGTGGGCGAGAGAGGCCGGCTACGGCGACGCGGACTGGGTTCGCGCCGACTCCGTCGGGGCCGTCGTCGAGCGAATCCTGAACGAGGCCGAAGACGAGGACCGGACCCGGGCGGCACCCGCCGTCGGTCGCGTACTCGGCGAGTGGTACCGCTGCGATCACACCGATTACTTCCGAGAGATCGAACTCGAGCGCACCTGGGACGACACCGAACCCGCCGACTCGTGGCGGCGAGCCTACAACGCGAGACTCGCCCTGCACAACTGCGTGCCGAGCGACGCCATCGGCGACCGACTCGCCGCCTTCGGCGGCGGGATCCTCATGAGCGCGACGCTGGAGCCGATGGACGCGTTCACCGAAGTGACGGGGCTCGACTACCTCGAGCGGGAGGAAGATCGGCCCGTCGTCGAACGGCGCTACGGACTGCACTTCCCCGCCGAAAACCGCGAGAGCTTCGCGGTCGCCGCACCGAAGTTTACCTACGACAACCGCGGGCGGGCGGGCGAAACGAACCCGACCAGAACGCACTACGCCGACGCGATTTCGAAAGTGGGCCACCTTCCCGGCAACGTCCTCGTCGGCATGCCCAGCTACGCCGAGGCCGAGTGGATCGCTGGGGTCCTCGAGGAGCGCCTCTCGAAACCCGTCCTGGTCGACGCCGCGAGCGACGACGAGACCACTCAGTCGCTCAAAAACGAGTTCTTCGCGGGTGAGGGGAAGGTGCTCGTCACGAGTCTCCGGGGGACGCTGACCGAAGGCGTCGACTACAGCGGTGACCGCCTCTCCGCGGCCGTCGTCTGCGGCGTTCCCATCGTCAACACCTCGAGTCCGCGCACGAAGGCGGTTCGGCGGGCCTACGACGACGAGTTCGGGGACGGCTTCACCTACGCGCTCACGATTCCGGCCGTCAGAAAGGCTCGACAGGCGATCGGCCGCGTCATCCGCAGTCCCGAGGACGTCGGCGTTCGCGTCCTGCTCGACGAGCGGTACGCTCGCGATAGCTGGGACTCCGTCCGACCGTATCTGCCCGACGACGGCGAGTTCCAGCCCGTTAGCCCGGATATGCTCGGAATGGGGCTCGAGCGGTTTCGGGACCGACTCGGGGCGGGAAACTGACGGTCACAGTCACAAATACTCGCCCTGACGAGGCCGGCGTCACTACTCGATCGACCGCTCGCGCTCGTCGAGGCTCCCGTTCGATTTCGTTCGACTTCCGTTCGCGTCCGGCCCCGACCGCTCGACGGAATCGACCTCGAGGAGGTTCTCGAGGCGGTGCTCGAATTCGGCCTCGGTGATCTCACCGTTCGCGTATCGTCGTTTTACAACCTCGAGCGGGTCTTCGCCGCCGGTTTCGCTCGCCGTATCGGGTTCCGCGGTGGTCCCGTCGCCGACCGAATAGGCGTCGGGTGACTCGAGGTTGCCGATGAGCGAGAGATAGACCGGCCAGAGGACGAGTCCCGCGAACAGCAGCAGTGGCGCTGCGAGTCCGAGCAAGAGGACGCTGACGAAAATGGAGAGGGTGCCGTCGAAAAACGCCAGCGCGAAGAACCAGAGCCCGACCGTCCCGACGCCCGAACCGAGCAGCCAGCGACCCAGCGCACCGTCCGGGGTGTAGTGTTCGACGCGTGATCGAAATCGGCGGACCAGCGAGCGTCGCGACGAGCGAGGAGTCATGCGACAAAATGTCAGTCACATCTACATAACCGTGGCGGTCGCGACGACATCGCGAACCGATTCAATCGGACCGGCGCAGGGTTACTGTCGTCGTCGTCGACGTCTCGGCGTACAGCGAGTACAGCAGGATCGCGAATCCGCCCGCGGTGAACGCACTCTGGATCGTGACACCGAGTGCGACGTTTCCGCTGGCGAGGTGGGCGATCGCACCGCCGACCGAGCCGGCGACGATGAAGCTGAAGCCGAGCGCGACCGCACGCAGTGCGCTGGAGCCGGTTCGTCGAAACGCACGATACGCGAGCGCTGCGACCGCACCACCGGTGAGCAACGTTGCGGTGTTCGCGCCGGCGATGAGGAGTGTGTATTCGTCCATGGTCGATTGCCGAGCACCGCCGTGCCCGGGGTCACCGATCCGGTGGCCGAGCACCGCTCGGAATGTCGTCTACTCCGGCGCTATCGTACTTCAGTGCTGCCACCAGTTCCCAGTCGGAGGGAACGGCTGCGAAGACACGATAGGGGTACTACTGGTCCTCGAGGGGGTCGTCGAACCGTCCGGTCCAGTCCTCGAGCCACTCGCCGAGGGTGCCGCGGAGTTCGGTGTAACTCGTCGTCACCGGCTCCGCGGGCTGGCGTGCGACTTCGCTGAACTCCGGCGAGGGACCGGCGTCTTCGACGGCCGGAAACTGGACGTTTCGGCGGGCGAGTTCGTGCTGTGAGTCGACGGCGAGAACGTGCTCGAGAAACGCGTAGGCCAGATCGGGTTCGTCGGCCTCCTCGAAAATCCCCATCCCTTCGGAGAGTGCGTACCCCTCGTCGTTCGGGAACGCGACCCGGTGGCGATCCCTCTCGTACCCTTCCGCGGCTGCGAACACTGGATCGGTCGAGTAGGAGACGACCATCGGCCGCTGGCCGTCCATGTAGGCGCCGCGGTAGGCGTTGCTCCAGGAGTCGTGGACCCGAACCCCGTTCGCCACGAGCTCCTCCCAGTAGTCGAAGGCGGTCTCCGCGTCGGCCGTCTCGATCGTCCACAGCAGGAACGCCTGACCGGGGATGGAGGTGACGGGATGCTGGGCCAGCAGTGCGTTCTCGTACGTCGATCCGAGCAGGTCGGCGAAGCTCTCGGGTGCCCCGAGTTCGGTCTCGTCGTAGACGAGGCTGACGTATCCCGTGTCGTAGGGCAGCGCGCGACCGTGTGGATCTTCCAAGTCGAGTTCGTCGCGGATTCGATCGGTGCCGTCGATCCGATCGAGGTTGAGTTCGCGGAGGAGCCGTCCCTCGCCGATCCGGTCGTCGATCTGTGCCAGATCGCCGACGGTGAACCCGAAACAGACGTCGACGTCGATCTCGGCCTCGTACTCGCCGCGCCGGATGTAGTGTTCGAGCCCCGAGTTCGGGACGACCCACTCGAGGTCGGCGTCGGGATACGCCTCCTCGAACGTCTCCTCGAGCCTCGGTGCGGCCGGGTTCGGCCCCGCGACCATCGAGCGATAGGTGGCGATCCGGAGGGTCCCCTCGTGGTCGGGTTCGTCGGGTTCGGGATCGCCGTCTTCGCCGCCGTTCGGCGGATCGTCGTCGCCGTCGCGAGTAAGACAGCCCGCGACACCGACGGCTGTTGCCGTTCCGATGCCGATGGTCCGCACGACCGTCCGCCGTTTCATTCACCGGGGCTACGCAGTGAAGACGTAAGTCTCGTTCCCAACGTTTCGGGAACTTGAACTCTCTCGACGATCGTTTCGACGACGTTCAGGGGATCCGAAAGGTTTTGCTGTCACAGCGTGAGCCGTACCTGTGACATCGAACGCGATTTCTTCCAGAAACCGCCGGTACGTGCTCGCGGGTATCGTCGGGATACTCGGACTCGTCACGGGCGCGATCCTACTGGAGGTTCTCGGCACGATTCTCTTCGCACTGACGGTGGCGTACGTCCTGATGCCGGTCCAGGCCTGGCTGGTCAGACGCGGGCTTTCGGAGTGGCTTGCGGCCGTCGCGGCGACGGTGATCGGCTTCGTCAGTGCGATCGCCGTCTTCGCGCCGATCGTCGTCACGCTCTACTTCCGGATCGATCAGGTGATGAGCGTCGTCGAGGGAATTCCCCAGGAGGTTCCGATCGAGGCGCTCGGCATCGCGTACACGGTGGAGGTCGCCGAAGTGCGGTCGATCGCACTCGACTTTCTGAGCGGGGCCGCCGTCTCCTTCGCCTCGGCGCTGCCGGTGCTCGCGATCAAGTTCGCACTGTTCGTCATTCTGCTGTTCGCGCTCGTTCTCAAGGGTGATGCGGCCGGGCGGGCGGCCATCGCGCCGGTCCCGCGGGAGTACCGCGACATCGTCCACGCGCTCGCCAACCGAACTCGCGAGACGCTGTACGCGATCTACGTCCTGCAGCTCGCGACGTCCGTCGCCACCCTGCTCATCGGCTATCCGCTGTTCTGGCTGCTGGGCTACGAGGCGGCCTTCACGCTCGCGATCATCGCTGCGATCCTCCAGTTCGTCCCGATCATCGGGCCGAGCCTGCTCATCGCGCCGATCGCCCTCTATCACGTCGCCGCGGGCGAACTCACCGCGGCCGTCCTCGTCGGCGTCCTCGGCATCACCCTCGTCGCCTGGTTCCCCGACATCGGCGTCCGGCCGCGCCTCGCCCGACGCTCCGCCGGTCTCCCCGGCAGCCTCTACTTCGTCGGCTTCACCGGCGGGCTCTTTACGCTCGGTCCGATCGGGATCGTCGTCGGACCGCTGATCGTCGCGGTCTTCGTCGAAGCCGTCGATCTCCTCGCGGACGAGGTCAACGGCGACGTCAGCTTTTCCGACGTCGTCGAGGCCGACCTCAAGGAGCCGCCGGGCGAGGGGCTCGGCTCCGGATCCGGGACCGAAACCACGATGACGCCGCCGGAGGAGTCCGGCTCGCGACCGGCCGACGACTGACCGCCCCGCCGAGCGGGCTGCGGTCGACACTCGCCCGTCCAACCACCGTTACTTTTCTCCGTCGCTGTCGTTCATCGGGTATGGTCAACAGCCGGACGCTCGTCAACGCGCTCGTCGGTGCCATCGTCGGCGTCGTACTCTCGTTCGTTCCGTTCTCGACCGTTCTCGGCGGTGCCGCCGCGGCCTTCCTCGAGGGACCGGACACTCGAGCGGGAGCGATCGCCGGCGCGCTGGCGGGTGCGATCACGTTCCTTCCGCTCGCCGGTCTCGCGCTCTTCGGGCTCGGGGTTCTCGGGTTCGGGATGGGGATCGCCGCGGTCCCGTTCGAAGGGTTCGCGATCGTGGCGCTCGTCGTCGTCGCCGCCGCGGTGCTCCTGTTTTTCTACACCGTCGGCCTCTCGCTGCTCGGGGGCTATCTCGGCGCGTATCTCGCCCGGGAGTATCCGGCACGGCACGCTCGAACGCGAGCGGCGATCGGGCTGTCGTCGGACCGCTCGGAGGCGGCCGCCCGGACCCGATCGGCCGGGCCGCAGTCGGACTCGTCGCGGGCACGCGATCGAGAGCCGGACCGCCCCGAAACGCGCGACTCGAGGCGCGACCGCGATACCGAGCGGGACCGACGCTGACGCCCCCGACTACGGTGGCGACTCACGCGGCGGTCACTCGTATCTGAGCGCGTCGATCGGATCCGTCCGCGCCGCTCGCCACGCCGGATACAGCCCGGCGGCGATCCCGACGAGCACGCCGACGGCGATGGCGAGCGCGACGTACTCGTAGGGGTAGACCAGCGGGAGATCGATGTACCACGCGCCGAGGTAGCCGGCGGCAAGACCGAGCAGCGTGCCGAGGATCGCCCCGACGATGCCGAGGATCACCGACTCGGCGAGGAAGAGTCCCAGCACCTCCCGGTTCTGTGCTCCGACGGCTTTCATGATCCCGATTTCGCGGGTCCGTTCGGTCACCGAGACGAGCATGATGTTCGCGATGCCGATCGACCCCACCAGCAACGAAATCGCGGCGATGCCGACGATGAAGTTCTGCAGCAGGTCCAGGACGTCCTCGAGCTGCTGGAGCAACTCCGCGCTCGTCTGGAGGGTTATCTCGAGGTCGTCGCTCAATAGCTCGCCGGCGTCGGACTCGTCGCTCTCGAGGTAGGCGATCGCGCTCTCCTGAGCCCGGTCGATATCCTCGTCGTCGGCGGATTCGGCTTCGACGATGATCGCGAGGAAGAGCGCGTCGTCGGGTCCGGCGGAGTCGTCCGTCTCGGACCCGTTCTCGTCGCCGTCTCCGTCACCGGTCCCGTTTTCGTCGGCTTCGTCCTCGCCGTTTCCGTCGTCTCCTGTGCCATCGCCGCCCTCACCACCCGCTCCCAGAAGGGCTCCGGCCGCGTCCTCGGTGTAGTACGGATCCGTCGGAACGTAGACGCGCGGCGACGGTTCGAATCCCTCGAACGGACTCAGCCCCTCCGAGCTTTCGGTGATTCCGACGACGGTGACGTCCGTCTGCTGGCCGCCCTGTAGCGCGATGGTCAGTTCGTCCCCGACCTCGAGATCCTCCTCGAACTGTCCGGCGACCGCCGGGTTGACGACCGCCTCGCGTTCGCCCTGTTCGAACTGTCGCCCCTCGTCGAGCGTGTTCTCCCTGATGTACGTCGGTCCGGCCGCGACGAGGGCATCGCTCTGGGGCGATATATCGCCCTCGTAGACGAGCGCCTGCGTCGACAGCGGCATGTAGCCGTAGGCGGCGTCGATGTCCTCGTCGTCGGACAGTCGCTCGACGTCGGTCTGACTGAACACCGGCTGGGCACCGGCGAGCGGGCCGCCCTCGGTGTCGGGGTCGGCGGCCCAGCCGTAGCTGTTGCGCTGGTCGTCCGGGCTGATATCCCCGATGATGCCCGCCTGCAGGCTCGCGCCCAGCGTGACGAACGCGATCACGGCCGCGATACCGATCACGATACCCAGCGTCGTCAGCGCCGAGCGGAGTTTGTGGCCCCGAATCGAGCGCCAGGCGAGACGGAGACTCTCGTGCGGTCGCATCAGCGACTCGCCCCGTCGGCAGTGTCCGACGTTCCGTTTCCGTTTAACGGTTCGATCCGCTCGAGTTTCCCGTCGAGCAGGTGGACGATGCGTTCGGCGCGCTCGGCGACGTGGCGCTCGTGGGTGACGACGACCATGGTCGTCCCGGCGTCGTGAAACTCGGCGAAGAGGTCCAGGACGTCGGCTTCGGTCTCCGTATCGAGATTCCCCGAGGGCTCGTCGGCCAGCACGATCGCGGGGTCGTTGACCAGCGCTCGAGCCAGCGCGACCCGCTGGCGTTGCCCGCCGGAGAGTTCGTTCGGGAGGTGATCCGCCCGATCCGCGAGCCCGACCTGCTCGAGTAGCTCCCTGGCCCGTTCGCGACGTTCCCCTCGATCCACGTTCTGAAACAGCTGCGGGAGGGCGACGTTCTCGAGGGCGGTCAGTCGGGGCATGAGGTTGAACGTCTGGAAGACGAACCCGACCGTCGTCCCGCGGAGGGTCGTCCGTTCGCGATCGTCGAGCGTCGCCACGTCGGCACCGTCGACGACGACGGTCCCGTCGGTCGGCGTGTCGAGACAGCCGACGAGGTTCATCAGGGTCGACTTCCCCGAGCCGCTCGGCCCCATGATCGCCGTATAGGACCCCCGCGAAATCTCGAGGGAGACGCCGTCTAACGCGTGGACCGGCTCGCCGAGCTGGTAGGTCTTGCGGACGTTCTCGAGCGAGACCGCCGTGCCAGTGTCGTCAGTGCCGGGCTCACTCCCGGCTCCCGATGTCGCCATAGGTGTCGAACGGCAGCGTCGGCGAAAAAGGTACAGCCGAACCACGCAGCCGACCCTCGCTGCGTTTCTGCGAGTCGCACGCTGACGAAACCGCTACCGCCGAATCGAGTTCACGAAGTCGAGCCACCGCTCGTGATCGTCGCGCGCGGTCGACCGCGTTTCGGCGGCGAAGCCGTCCCTGCGAAGGCTCCGGAGGGCGTTCAGCGCACGGTCGATGCCGACGATGGCCTCGCGATCTCGTCGCCTTCCTCGCGATCGATCGGAGCCGACTCGAGTCGGTCGACGAGGCGGTCGCGCTCGGCGGTCAGTTCGCGTTCGGCCTCTCGAACGAGCGGCTTCGCGTCGTCCGCAGAAATCAAAGATTTCTGCTGGGCTGCACAAGAGCGTCGCTCTTGCGAACGTCGAGGATGCCCTCGACCGTTCGCGTCTCGACGATGAACTCTTCGAGGGCCAGTTCGTCGTCGCCGACGGTGATCGTCTCGGGGAGTCGCCGCCCGACGGTCGCGCTCTGTCGGGTGGCGCGCTCGAGCAGGTCGCGTCTTTGAGCGGGAGTCAGTTGGTCGTTGGACGGTGGCATATCGGTGAAAGCGGGTTCTGGCTTCGAACGCAGGGCAACGAGATCCGGGTACCGGTTACTGGCGTCAGGTGGTCTCCCGTCCGAAATTGCGGCCGCGATCACCGCGGGTCAGGTGGCCGCGGTCGGGATCGATCCCCGAGCCGTTACCAGTCGCCGCTGGCCGCGTCGTCCTGTGGCGATCCCTCGGCCGTCTCGTCGCCGCGGACGATGAGGTACGCGACGAGTGCGACGAGACCGAAGATAAACGTGAAGAACGTCAGTCCGGCGGTCCCGATCGACCACAGGAGCTCGTTGTTGTCCCGTTTCGAGGCGTCCTTGTACACCCAGTAGCCGATGGCGAGCGAGATGATCAGGAAGACCGCGGTGGAGACGAGGATGAGCGTCGGATCCATCGCGAACTCCTCGCCGCCGGTCTGTAACGGAGCGAGCGCGACCTGCATCATCGGTCAGCCTCCTGTCCGTCTGCCGTCGTTCGAGCGTCGACTCGCCGGTCTCGCTCGCGATCGCGGCGATCGGCCGTCTGCGGGGATACTGTGAACATACTGTTACTACGGGTGAAAAATAAACGATGGTAGATATATTTCTTTTGTTCGTTTCGTGCGGGACTCGGCGATCGTCCGCCCTCTGCTACGAGGTACTCCGCTCGAGGACGCCTCTAACCCGCTTCTGCCGCCGGTATAGCGATACGTTTACCGACGACCGTCCCGCCCGCACTCGAACCTGTTAAACAAAACAACGTATATGTGTGTTGAGTCTAAAATAGTATAATTAACACCGTGACTGCCATCGATATCTCCAACGTGACGAAACGGTACGGGGGCGAAACGGCCCTCGACGACCTCGATCTCACCGTCCGGCGCGGCGAGATTTACGGCTTCCTCGGCCCGAACGGCGCGGGGAAGTCGACGACGATCAACCTGATTCTCGATTTCATCCGCCCGACCGCGGGCGAGGTGAGCGTCTTCGGCCTCGATGCGCGAGCAGACACCCTCGAGATCCGAACCCGAACCGGCATCCTTCCCGAAGGTGTCGATACGTACGATCGACTGACCGGCCGCAAACACGTCGAGTTCGCCATCGAGTCGAAGGACGCGGACGACGACCCCGACGACCTCCTCGAGCGGGTCGGGATCGCCGACGCAGCGGACAAGAAGGCTGGCGGCTACTCGAAGGGGATGGCCCAACGGCTCATGTTCGCGACGGCGCTCGTCGGCGAGCCCGATCTGCTGATTCTGGACGAGCCCTCGACGGGACTGGATCCCAACGGGGCTCGCGAGATGCGCGAGATCATCCGAGAAGAGAACGCTCGCGGCGCGACCGTCTTCTTCTCCTCGCACGTCCTCGGCCAGGTCGAGGCGATCTGTGACCGCGTCGGCATCCTCCGGAGCGGCGAGTTGGTCGCGGAGGACACCGTCGAAGGCCTTCGCGATTCGATGCCGGAACAGACCCGGCTTCGCGTGCAGGTCGATCGGATACCCGACGACTCCTCGGCGGCGCTCGAGGCGCTCGAGTCGGTAGACGGCGTCGCCGAGGTGTCGGCCGACGGCACGACGCTCGTCATCACCTGCGAGGATCGGGCGAAGACGACCGTGCTTCGAACGATCGAGGAACAGGGCGTCTCGATCGAGGACTTCGCGACGGACGAATCGTCGCTCGAGGACCTGTTCATGGCGTATACGGCCGGCGATCGGACGGGGGTGGCCCAATGAGTGCAATCACCGTCGCGAAGAAGGACTTCGCCGACGCGGCTCGTTCGCGCAAGCTGATGGCGCTGACGGCCGTCTTCGCGCTCTTTACGCTCGGCGGCGCGTTTCTGGCCTCGTGGGCCGGCGACCTGTTCGCAGAGATGGACGGTGAAGGCGCGGAGACGACGCTGGACCTCGTCTTCGCACTCCAGACGCCGGCCGGCTATCTCGTTCCGATCATCGGGCTGGTGATCGGCTACGCCGCCATCGCCGGCGAGCGAGAGAGCGGGAGCCTGAAGTTCCTGCTCGGACTGCCGCACACGCGCCGCGACGTCGTGCTCGGGAAGATCCTCGGCCGCTCGGCGGTCGTCGCCGTCTCGATCCTCGTCGGCTTCCTCGTCGGCCTGATCGGGCTGTTCGTCTTCGTCGGCTCCGTCTCGATCGTCGACTACCTCCTGTTTACGGTCGTGACGATTCTGTTCGGGTTCGTCTACGTCTGTATCGCCGTCGGACTCTCCTCGATGACCGGATCGACGACCAAGGCGGGAGCCGGCGCG
Organism: Natronorubrum halobium; assembly: GCF_051351675.1. Lineage (NCBI taxonomy): Archaea > Methanobacteriati > Methanobacteriota > Halobacteria > Halobacteriales > Natrialbaceae > Natronorubrum > Natronorubrum halobium. The sequence goes on along the minus strand of NZ_CP195595.1, from coordinate 607,885 downwards.
TTCGGGCTGATCATGTTCTTCTGGTTCCTCTGGAGCTTCATCGCCATGGGCGCCCTCTACCTCGTCGAGGGCGAACTGTGGATGGAGCAACATCCCGACTGGTACGTGAGCCTCCTCTCGCTGTCGCCGGACGCCGCCTACGGCTCCGCCATCGCCGCCGTCTTCGGCGAAGGCCAGTTCACCATGGCCAGCGTGTACGGCATCGAGGATCCACCGCTGCTCGCCGAGCCCTGGTTCGGGTTCGTCGTGCTCGCGGTCTGGGCGTTCGTCCCGCTGGGAATCGGTCTCTGGCAGTTCGGTCGCGCCGATCTCTGAGACTCGCCGCTCGACCCCTTCTCTGCGCCCGTCGTCCGAACCCGGTCGCTCGGCGCACTCGAGTCGGTCCGCGATATTGCAACGTTTTTCCCGTCGCCCCGCGCGATAGTAGGCATGAAGACGGCAGGCGGTTCCGAGGCGGCGAAACGCCGTGCGGGTGAACGCGCAGCCGAGGACGTCGAGGACGGGTTCGTCGTCGGTCTCGGCACCGGGTCGACGACCGCTCACGCGATCAGGGCGATCGGACGAGCCGTCGACGACGGCCTCGAGATTCGCGGTATTCCGACGTCGTTCCAGTCCCGGCGGCTGGCGCTCGAGGTCGGCATCCCGCTGACGACCCTCGACGCGGTCGACGGCGTGGATCTCGCGATCGACGGCGCGGATCAGGTGGTCGACGATCCGGACGCCGAGGCGTACGGCGCGCTGATCAAGGGCGGCGGTGCAGCGCACGCGCGCGAGAAACTGGTCGACGCGGCGGCCGACCGGTTCGTCGTCGTCGCCGACCCGTCGAAACTCGCGGGGGCGCTCGAGCGGTCCGTCCCGGTCGAAGTGGTGCCGGACGCCCACACGGTCGTCGCCGACCGCGTTCGGGCGTTCGGCGGCGAGCCGACGCTTCGCGAGGCCGGCGAGAAGGACGGGCCGGTCGTCACCGACAACGGAAACCTGGTGCTCGACTGTGCGTTCGGGTCGATCGACGATCCCGACGGGCTGGCCGGCTCGCTCTCGCAGATTCCGGGCGTCCTCGAGCACGGGCTGTTCGTCGGGATGGCGGACGTGACGTACGTCGGCAGCGAGGACGGCGTCGAGGTTCGGAGGTACTGAGTCTCAGCCGTTCGGCGCCGACTCGCCGTCCCCCCGCCCGGTCGCACGGACCGCGGCCAGTCCGGCGACGAGGTAACACGCCCCCAGGACGCGCGTTGCGGGGAGTATCCACGACTTCACCTCGAGTTCGTCCGGGTTTTCGTAGGCGAGATCGAGGCCGAACGCGAGGGACTGTCGCGGCACCAGCGCCATGACCAGGCTGAGGACGCTGAGCGGCCGTTTGAGTATCGACGCGTGTTCGGGGTGGCGACCGAGCAGCCAGACGAAGACGAGGCCCTCAAGTCGAGCTATCGAGAGCGTCCACCGTCGCAACCGGCCGGTTTCGGGGTTCTCGAAGGCGAGTCGTTCGGCGGGTTCGACGATTCGGTTCGGGACGATGACCATCACCAGCCCCAGCGCGAGGGCGAGCAGTCGTCGCATACCGTCTCCACGAGCGCCACTGGCAAAAGATTGGTCGCGAGCGACCCGGTTGCCCGAACGATACGCACGGGTGATAGACTGACTTAGCTCTTCGGACCGAGCAAGCCACGCGCGGTGGCGCACGCTGTCGGTCGGCCGAACGAGAGTGAGGACGGCCGACGATATCGTGCGAGGTCGTCGCGAGTAGTGCGGGACCGACGGTCCCGCAGACTATGCGAACGGGCGCTGCGAGGCGGTTGCACCGCCTCGAGTTCGCGGCGCGACGCGCCGCGCACGGCCCGTGAGCAAATATTGCGAGCGACTGCGTGGAAGACGCGAAGCGTCTTCCTTTGGATGAGCGAGTGAAGGGTCTGAACGAGTGAATCGGCTGGGGAGGACGTGGAAACCACTGCCGCCAGCGACAGCAATACGCTCTTCTTCGCGGTAATCACTGCAAAAGCAGGATCGACAGGCACACCTAGCGAGTGAACGGCTGCGTTCGCCGACCGCCGTTTACAGTTCGATTTCGCTCACCGTCTACAGTCGACCTCGAGTCACGCCGTTTCTGCAGTCTCCTCAGAAGGTGGCTCGTCGCTGCGCTTCGAGAGGACGACGACGAGCAGGTAGAGCCCGCCGAGTGCGCGCGCCGCGGGTTCGATCCAGGGCTTCAACTCGAGGTCGTCCGTGTTCTCGTAGACCACTCGCTGGCTGAGTTCGATGGCCGGCTGCGGGAGGGCGATCAGGAACACGCCGGCCAGTCCCAGCAGCGTGCTGACGAGCGTCGAGCCCTCGCGGCCGCGGACGAGCAGCCAGACGAAGAGCAGGCCCTCGAGTCGGGCCCCCCAGAGCGCGTGCGATCTGAGCTGGGCTTCGTTGGGGTTCTCGAGGCCGATGCGTTCGCAGGCGTCCATCACCGGCTGGGGCTTGACGATCTCGAAACAGCCGAAGGCGACCAGGAGTTTCCTGAGCATGCTGTCCGGAGTACGCCGGCCAGCGTGAAAAAACACGAGCTTGAAGCCAGCTGATACGTTGGCCGCGTGGCGTCGATGGACACCTTTTCAATGGCCTCACGCTATCGTTCGATAGAGACGATCCGATGCCCGAAACATCCGACAGGAAAGACGATCACATCCGAATCATCGAGGACGAAGACGTGGAGACGTCCGGCGCGGGCTTCGCCGACGTCGAACTCGTCCACGAGGCACTGCCGGAAATTCACCGCGACGAGATCGATACGACGACGACGCTGTTCGGCCACGAACTGGCCGCGCCGATCGTCATCGAGAGCATGACCGGCGGCCATCCGAACACGACCACGCTCAACCGCGCGCTCGCCGAAGCCGCCCAGGAAACGAACGTCGCCATGGGCGTCGGCAGCCAGCGCGCCGGCCTCGAACTCGACGACGAGGCGCTGCTCGAGTCCTACACGGTCGTCCGGGACGTCGCCCCCGACGCCTTCCTCTACGGGAACGTCGGCGCGGCGCAGTTGCTCGAGTACGACGTGAGCGACGTCGAGCGGGCCGTCGAGATGATCGAGGCCGACGCGATGGCGGTCCACCTGAACTTCCTCCAGGAGGCCGTCCAGCCAGAGGGCGACGTCGACGCCCGAGGCTGTCTCGAGGCGATCGAGCGGGTCGCGGCCGAGCTTTCGGTACCGGTCGTCGTCAAGGAGACGGGCAACGGCATCTCCCGGGAGACGGCCCAGCGGCTCGCCGACGCGGGCGTCGACGCGATCGACGTCGCCGGACAGGGCGGGACGACCTGGTCGGGCATCGAGTCCTACCGGGCCGCCGCCGTCGGCGCGTCGCGCCAGGAACACGTCGGGAAGCTGTTTCGCGCGTGGGGCGAGCCGACCGTCGTCAGCACGAGCGAGACCGCGTCGGTCCACGACTGCGTGATCGCCAGCGGCGGCGTCCGATCGGGGCTGGACATCGCGAAGGCCATCGCCCTCGGCGCCCGCGCGGGCGGCCTCGCGAAGCCGTTCCTCGCCCCCGCGGGGCAGGGTACCGAGGCCGTGGTCGATCTGATCGAGACGCTCAGCCTCGAGTTGCGAACGGCGATGTTCGTCACCGGCTCGGCGTCGGTCGACGAGCTGCAGTCCGCGGAGTACGTTGCGCTCGGGCGGACGAAGGAGTATCTCGAGGAACGACGGCAGTAGTCGACTTTTCGCGTTTGTGGAGTGATTCACGCAACGGGGTCTGACGGAGTTATCGCTTCGGACCGACCAGACCACATGCGGTGGCGCGTGCTGAGCCGGGGCGAACGAAAGCGAGGCGCGAACAGAGTGAGCGCCTCGGAAAGCGAACGGAGAGCGAAGCGATCCGTGAGCCAAGTGAGCCGCGGCTCGAAGGTACGCGAGGGATGAGCGAACGACTGGAAGGAGTGAGCGTTAGCGCGGAACCGGCGGTTCCGCGAACCATCCTCACGGCGCGTAGCGCCGTAAGGAAAAATCGGTTGGGGAGGACGTGGATATCATCGCTGCCAGCGTGAGCAGCATCGCTGATTTCGTCGACCGATCTCCAACTAACCAAGACAAGCACTCCAAGCGAACGAATCGGCTGGGGAGGACGTGGAAATCACCGCCGCCAGCGTGAGCAACACGCCCGTCATCACCTCTTCCTCGTCGAAACAGCTCCGATACACAAGCCAAACGAGCGAGTGATTCGATCGATTCGGATACAGTTTCGAACTCGAGTCCGGACGAACCCGTCGTCCAGACAGCGAGTCGCACCAGCTGCTCGACACACCGTCCGCTCGAGTGCGCGGAAACCAGTGGTTACGGACGTAGCGTCGATAAAATGATTCTCGGTTGGCGTTCCTTACAGGTCGCGGGGCTGGACCGTCTTCCGGTCGTTCGCTTCGGCTCGGCGGGCTGCGTCTTCGAGAAGCTCGTCGACTTCCTCGTCGAGTGCTTCGTAGAAGTCCGAAGCAACGTTTTTGTCATCGAGCGCTTCCTTCACGGCGGCTTTGACGATAAGGTCTGCCATACGGTTTACGGATTCCGCGTAACCTCATATAAAAGCTCTGGTTGTGGGCCGGGATACGGGGGTTGCAGGGGTTGACCCGCCCGTTTCGGCGGCCGAATCCACCGGAAAGTATATGACTGATGAGTCGACGACAGGAATTCGGTCGCCAGAATCGGGGTTCAGTTCGCTCGCGCGCGCTCTGTGGACGCTGTGGCGTCCCTACCGTCGGTTGGCCGCGCGGTCGGTCCGACCCGGCGATTGCAGGGTCGATCGATCGCGACTCGAGGCCGATCGGCCGGGGATCGACACTGGAGCCGTCGGCTGGACGGTACGGGCTGTTACAGCGAGTCGCGTCGCCCTCGAACGAAACTCGTGTTTTACTAGGTATGTTTCTTTACGCACGCACGTCCACACACGTGAGCGCGGAGTGAGGTGTCAACGGTAGTGCTAGATTTCGGGTGGGTCGGCGGTGCTCCAAATCGAGTCGTCGGTCAGACGGCGGGTCGAGTCGGGAGTCGGAGAGCGGGCTCGAGGGAGGGGTTGGACAGTGAACACGCGTCGAGACCGGGGGCCGCTCGAGCGTGCACCCTCGACGTCGCGCTCGGCGTCGCGAGCTCCGCCCGCAACAGGGTGATCGTGCGCTGTGATTGTCGCGTACGAGGCGAGTACCGTCTCCGCCGTGACTGTCGCGTGCGCTGTGGACCGCCGGCTTGGTCGCGTCGCGAGAGCGGTGGGGTGTGCTCGAGGACGATCGGGTTCCAGAACCTGTTATTCGATTGTCGTATTATCAGCTGCGAAACTAGTTATCCCGGATCTCCGAAAGAAAGACGAATCGCAATACGGAGACGACTTCAAGGAGCCACTGGAGGGGTTCTACACCTCCCTAATTATCAGTTGTGAAAGCGGTTACCGTTCAGCGAACAGTCACGGTCCACTAGGTATATGGTCGGTGTGTCTCACTGACCAGATAGCACTGAAAGAACGGCAGGAAGGTGACGCTCGGGTTGGAGTGGTGGATGCCCCAATCCCCCGGCGTCAGACAACAGTTAGACAATCTAACTAATAACCGTTCCGACCGTTCGGGTGCTGAAACAACTATGGATGCAAAACAGATCGGTAAGAAGCTCGTCGGGAACGACGAGGAACGAGCAGTATCGCCAGTTATCGGCGTCATTCTGATGGTCGCGATCACCGTGATCCTCGCGGCCGTCATCGCAGCGTTCGTCCTGGACCTCGGCGACGACATGGGTAGCGGCTCTGTCGACGCGGCCGTGAGTACGGATGTTAGTAACAGCGAGGGGACCGTGGATTTCTCTGTAACCAACATGGGTGACGCAGAAGAGTTCGTGGTCAGAGGAAGTGGTGTCACTAACGATATTGACCTAACTGATTTAGAGAACACTGGCGATTCAATGACTATCGACCACACTCATGCTGACTTAGAGGAGAGTGGATCGGCCAATATTGTTGCTGTTGACGGTGATTCTGAGAGCCAGATTGGTAGCTTCGAATGGGACTTCAGCGGCGTTCCCTAACCCCGTAGAACTGGAAGTTGCTGTTTCAATTTTTAAATTGGTCTATGATCGGATTGCCAGACATAGAGAAAAACTCAGATAGTGCTATCAATATAACACTCATTGGACCCTGATTGCAGTACTTTAGTTACAATAGTTGATTGGGTCAAACCCCAAATAGTATTGCCAGCTGAAATTTCGATAATCGAACCAGAAAAACATTCTTCCAATAAGTTCAAACTCGTACTGGAGTAGTTCTATCAACACTTGGAATCCGGTTCTGAGCGTGTATTCATTTTGCAACACATTCACCATTACTGAAGTATATATGGATGTAGTGGATACGTTGCTACCAGCACCGAAATCGAACGGCAGGAAGGATGATTGGTGGGATTGCTGTGGGCTCTCCCCATTCACCACGTGTCGGATAGTGGTAGTAGACCACTGTGAACACATATCCACGTCCGTTCAGGTGCTGTGAGACAACATGAATTTAAAAACAATCGGTAAGAAGCTCGTCGGGAACGACGAGGAACGAGCAGTATCGCCAGTTATTGGTGTCATCCTGATGGTTGCCATTACGGTTATTCTTGCAGCCGTGATCGCAGCCTTCGTGCTGGACCTGGGTGACGACATGGGTAGCGGTTCGGTCGATGCGGCAGTGACTGAGGATGTGAGCAATAGCAATGGAGAAATCAAGTTCTCCCTCACTGAGAGTGGCGATGAAGAAGAGTTTGTTCTCCGAGGGAGTGGTGTTGATACTGATGAAGTTGAGTTAAACGTTGAGAATACCGGTGATTCGGTAACACTGGGAGAGACTGATGACTTAATGCCGAGCGGTTCTGCCAATATAGTTGCTATTGATGGCGACGCTGAGAGCACTATCGGGAGCGTAGAGTGGGACTTTGACCCAACCGTAAGTGTCGAAGAGGATGGCAGTGAACTGGTTCTCACTCTTGTCGCGACTGGTGGTGAAGATGAAGGTGACTTTGAACTCAGAGGCTCCGATCTCGACACCGATCCAACATCATTGGGCTTTAGCGAAGTTGGTGATGAATACAGACTTAGCTCGAGTGACGTAGATGACGATCCTGGTTCAGCAACTATTGTTGTTGACGGTGATTCTGTAATTGAAATCGGTAGTATCGAGTGGGACTTTAGCTAATATCGAATAAAATCACTATTCTCGATCTTTTTTGGATTTTATTAGTATAGTTGCATGATCAACTGTGACCTGTACCATTAAACTCTACAACGGCCATTGCAGTTATTGGACATGAGTAAGCCACCGTATGAGCCGACAGAACCGAGTATATCGAAGGTTTCAATCCTTCCTTGGATCGATTCTATCTACCCCTGATTATCATCTCTGAAACTGACATTAGCTCGAATGACATTCACGATACTTGGGATATAAATGTGTGTAGTCAACTGGTTGCTATCAGCACCAAATCCGAACGGCAGGAAGGGTGACGCGTAGGAGGGTTGGTGTAACCAGACTCTCCGATGGTCAGACGGTGGTTCCATACTACCGCGAATAAGCGAGGTGATTCAGTAACAATTGAAGCAAGTGACGACGTTTTGGATGGTAGCGATGGTTCTGTTAATATTGTCGCCGTTGACGGCGATGCAGAGAGCACTATTGGTAGCTTCGAGTGGGAAGGCTGGTAACAGAAGCTAATCTCATACAATTCGCTGCTTTCGGCTTTTTTAAAGGACATACAAATTGATTCCTATTAGATAGTGTCTCTACACGTATGAACTCTTCCTCAAATTAATCTTGAACGGTCCAATCTCAATATCCATCTTCTCCACCAAACCCAACACCTTCGAGTACACCCACCACCCAACTCCCCACATGCGCGAACTCCTCGAGGCCGTCGCCGACGGCCGCCTCTCCCCCACCGAAGCGGAAGCCGAACTCAGGGGCTACGCAACCAACGCAGCGGGCCGGTTCGACGCGGCCCGACAGCACCGCCGCGGGATTCCGGAAGCCATCCTCGCCGAGGGGAAGACGCCCGCCCAGGTCGTCGCCCTCGCGGAAACCGCCCTCGAGACCACCGGCCGGGCGCTGCTGACCCGCACCGACGACGAGCAGGTCGACGCGCTCGAGGCCGCACTCGAGGACACTTACCCGAACGCGACCGTCGAACGCCGGGGGACGTCGGTCCGCGTCGTCACCGCCGATTTCGACCAGCCGTCGCTGGACGCGACGGTCGGCGTCGTCACCGCGGGCACCGTCGACGGCCCGGTGGCCGACGAAGCCGAACTCGTCCCCCGCGACGCGGGGGCGACGATCGACCGCGTCGAGGACGTCGGCGTCGCCGCCCTGGACCGCACGCTCGATCAGGTCGACCGGTTCCGGGCTGCCGACGTGCTGATCGTCGCCGCCGGCCGCGAGGGAGCGCTGCCGACCGTTATCGCCGGCCTGGTCGATACGCCCGTGATCGCCGTGCCGGTCTCGAGCGGCTACGGCTTCGGCGGCGACGGCGAGGCCGCGCTGGCGGGACTGCTCCAGTCCTGTACCGTCCTCTCGGCGGTCAACATCGACGCCGGCTTCGTCGCCGGCGCGCAGGCGACCCTCATCGCCCGGGCCGTCGACGGCGCTCGCGACTCGAGTCCCTGATATCGACAAAAAATTCTCCCAAATCAAAAACGCCGAACAGCGTATGGGAAAGGCTTTTTATCTAATCACCTGTACGTACAGGTACCGGCCGAGGCCGGTGTGACCATTGCCCAATGCCCACCTGTGATCACTGCGACGCGCACGTTTCCGAGCGCTTCGCACGCGTCTTCGCCGACGAAAACGGCGAGATCCATGCGTGTATCAGTTGCTCGGCGAACGCCGGGATCGCGGAAGCCGCACGGGACCGCGCTCGCGGTACCTGATCCCCGTTCGAGCATCGCGACCGACGACCACACGCCCCCACTCCGTGGCGCTTTTTATCGATCCCTCCCCTACCGTGAGCCGATGGCCGACCACGTCGTCTACGTCCTCGAGTGCGCCGACGGCTCACTCTACACCGGCTACACGACCGACCTCGAGCGGCGGGTCGCCGAACACGACGCCGGCGATGGCGCGAAGTACACCCGCGGGCGCACGCCCGTCGAACTTCGGTACCACGAGCGGTACGCCTCGAAATCGGCCGCCATGTCCCGCGAGTACGAGATCAAACAGCTCTCCCGCCGACGAAAGGAGCGACTCGTCGGCCTCGAGTGATCCCGCCGCCCGTCCGTTCGGCGTAGAATTCTATCACGAAATCCCCAAAAAATAGATACCGCGGCGCTCCATGGTGAGACAGTATGGAGATCGACATCGCCGAACTCAAACAACCGGAGTACACCGGCGAGAACCGGTGTGAGCCGTGTACGATACTCAACCTCGCGATCGCCGCCGTGGTCGGCTCGCTCGTGGCCCGCAAGACGAAACTCGGCGGGCTGGCCGCGGTCGGCGTCTCGATCGGACTCATCTACCTGCGGGGCTATCTCGTCCCCGGCACCCCGACGCTGACGAAGCGCTATCTGCCGCCCGAAGTCCTGCGCTGGTTCGGCAAGGATCCCGAGCCCGAGCTGGCGAGCGGCTTCGGCGGCGTCGAGCCCCCGAACGACGCCGGCCCGTCTGACGTCGCAGCCACCGACGCATCGGATGGTACCGCCGGCGGCCGGACCGAGCCGACCGATATCGCGGTCGACGGGACCGAAGCGACCGACGACGCGGCCGGAGACGCCGCCACCGAGGCCGAAGACGCCACCACTGAGGCCGAAGACGCCGCCGCCGAGGCGGAGCCCGAACCGGAACCGCTCGACCTCGAGACGTTCTTCCTCGAACACGACGTCCTCGAGCCCTGCGCCGACAGGGACGACCTCTGTCTCACCCCGGATTTCGAGGCCGACTGGCTCGAGGCGATCGAGGACGTCGACGCGGCCGGCGTCGACGCGACAGTGACGATCGACGCCTTCGGTTTCGACGCCGATCCCGAGGCGTTCGACCTCGAGTCCCGCGACGAGGCCCGGCTACTCGTCGGCGAACACGGTATCGCCGGCCGCTGGCCCTCCCGCGCCGCGGTGGTCGCCGACGTCGCCGCCAGTCGCGTCCTCGAGACGTGGACGCCCGGCTGGGACGCGCACGAACCCGAGACGAAGGGGCAGGTGCTCAACGGGCTTCGGATGTTCCTCGAGACCTGCCCGGGCACCGGCGGCGAGATCAGCATGGACGAGGAGGTCGTCGAATCCTGCTGTACCTCCCACGACGTGGTCGCCGTGACCTGCGACGAGACGGGCGAACGACTGTTCGAGCAGCGGGTCAACACCTCCTCGAGCCGGATGCGGCGGTAGCGCTCGAGCGATACCGAGACGGCGACTCGGATCGTGAGTGAGCGCGGATCAGTCGTCGGCCGCCGCGGATCGGGAGGACGTGACGCTCGGTTCGATGAACGCGTACTCGGCGAGGTTTCGGCCCAGTTTCTCCACTCGCTCCTGCAGGTCCGGATCCCGGAACCGGCGGCCGTCGATGGCGTCGGGATCGGCTTCGAACTTCCCGGAAGCGTTCCGAAGCCCGACCTGATGGGGCAACACCCAGCCGTGGACGCCGCGAACCGTAATCCGCAGGTGATCGAGCGTCGAGCCGTAGCTACCGCCGCCGGCGGTCGCCAGCAGGCCCACGGTCGTATCCTCGTACTCGTCCCAGCCGCAGTAGTCGTGGAAGTTCTTCAGCGCCCCCGAGTACGAGCCGTGGTAGACGGGCGTCCCGAGCGCGACGGCGTCGGCCTCGCGGACGAGCCGCATCGCCTCCTCGGCCTCGCCCTGTCCGTCGACGTCGGGATCGTAGACGGGGAGGTCGTACTCGCCCAGATCGAGCAACGTCGTCTCCGCGCCGGCGTCGGCGGCCGCCTCGAGGGCGTAGCGCAGCGCCGTGCGCGTGTAACTCGACTCGCGGAGGCTGCCGTTGACGGCGACGATGGAGGGAGTCTCGGTCATGGTCGCGCTACGGTAGCAGTCCGGAAAACGCCGTTGATCGCCCGTACAGGCGGATCCGCTCCCCGAGTCCCGATTCTCGCCGCTCCGGTAGTGCTGCGGGATCTGCGCGACGGCGTCGCCTTTTTCGCGCCCGACGACGAGAACACGCGTATGGAGACGATCAGCTTCGGCACCGACGGCTGGCGGGCGACGTTAGAGGAGTTCACCACGCCGCGCGTGCGGATGGTCGGACAGGCTGTCGCGACGTACCTGCGGGACGAGGGGCTCGAGGCCTCCGTCGTGGTCGGCTACGACGCCCGCGAAACCTCGCGCGGGTTCGCCGAGGAACTGGCTCGCGTGCTGTGTGCGAACGGCTTCGACGTGATCATGCCAGACCGCGACCGGCCGACGCCGCTGGTCGCCCACGCGATCGTCGAGCGCGAGCTGGCGGGCGGCCTCGCCATCACGGCCTCGCACAACCCGCCGGAGTACAACGGCGTCAAGTTCATTCCCGAGGACGGCGCACCGGCCCTGCCCGACGTCACCGACGCCATCGCGGACCGACTCGCCGAACCCGACCCCCTCCCCGAAGCCGAACACGGCACCGTCGAGGAGGTCGATCTCGTCACGCCCCACGCCGACGCCGCGATCGAGCTGGTCGAGACGATCACCGGCAGCGCGGACCTCTCGGATGCGGACCTGACGGTCGCCTACGACGCCATGCACGGCAGCGGCCGCGACACGACCGACGCCCTGCTCGAGCGCGCCGGGGCCTCCCTCGAGTGTCTGCGCTGTGCGCGCGATCCCGAGTTCGGCGGCGGCGCACCCGAACCCGCACCGGAGAACCTCGAGGCGCTGATCGATCTCGTCACCGGCGACGGGACCGACCCGAGCCTCGGGATCGCGAACGACGGCGACGCGGATCGAATCGCCATCGTCACGCCCGAGCGCGGCTATCTCGACGAGAACCGCTTCTTCGCCGCGCTCTACGACTACCTGCTCGAGGACGATTCGGGAGCCGTCGTCCGAACCGTCTCCACGACGTTCCTGATCGACCGCATCGCGGAGGCCCACGGCGAGACCGTCCACGAGGTCCCGGTCGGCTTCAAGTGGGTCGCCGAGGCGATGGCCGACCACGACGCCCTCGTCGGCGGCGAGGAGTCCGGCGGCTTCACCGTCCGCGGCCACGTCCGCGAGAAGGACGGCGTTTTGATGGCGCTGCTCGCGGCCGTGATGCACGCGGACGAACCCCTGGACGAGCGCGTCGACCGGCTCCTCGACGACCACGGCACCGTCGTCCAGAACAAGCGCAGCGTGGGCTGTCCGGACCACGAGAAGGAGCGGGTCCTCGCCGATCTCGAGGACGAAATTCCCGAGGACGTCGCGGGAACCTCGGTGGAGAGCGTCAACACCGCCGACGGCTTCAAACTCCAGCTCGCCGACGGCTCGTGGCTCCTCGTTCGCCCGAGCGGGACCGAACCCGTGTTGCGGGTCTACGCCGAGGCCGAAGACGAGGAGCGGGTGAGCGAGTTGCTCGAGGCCGGAACGGAGTTAGTCGAGCCGTTGGTCTGAGACCGAGACGCGGTATCGGCTCGACTCCTGCCACCGACTCGGCGCCGGCGCTATCGTCGAGTCGCAGGGTGCTGATATCGAACTCGCTACCGGGTACCGACTCGTACGGCCGGCCGTATTACTCGTCGTCCTCGAGCGATTCGCCGACGCGGTCGTCCGGGTCCCAGTAGTACTCCTCCACGAAGTACTCCGGCCGCGATTCGAACACCCGAAGCTGTTCGTGGAACTCCTCTTTTCGTTCCCGGGCCATCTCTCGAACGCGCTCTAGCTCCGGATCGTACTCCTTCGCCGCTTCGGCTTCCCCTTCGACGTCCGCCCAGCCGTTCCGAAGCTCCCGTAACGAGCGTTCGATCTCCCGTTCGTCCTCGTTCCGCCGGCGCTCGTCGTACTCGGCGAGCCGATCCAACAGGTACTCGTCCGCCTCGTCGACGTCCGCCAACCGGGACTCGATCGCTCGCCACGCGGCGTTCGCCTTCTCGACCGGATCGTCCCCGCTCGAGCGGCTCCACCCCGGTACGAGACGACCCAGCAGCGAAGCAATACCCCATTTCCATCGTGTACTACCGTTTCGACCGAAACGCCACTCGGCTGGGTTGCGTGCTCCGGGCCCTTCTTTACCAGCGTCGGCCCGCTCTCTAGGACTATGAGCCAGTCAAACCGCGAGGACATCGCGTTCACGGAACTCACGCCGGACTCGTGGCACCAGAACGACGAGGGCAACTACTACATCGACTGCCCGGAGTGTGGTTCCGCGGCGTCGCTGATGAACATCGTCACCCACGGCCGGTGTAACGGCTACATGGACCAGCAGGAGGAGGAGACCGAACTCGACGAGGAGGCGCTCGACTGTACGGCGAAACTCCACCTCGAACTCGGCTACACGTCCGATCCCGATCCCGGGGCGACCGATTCGGACGCCGAACAGTCCGCCGACAGCGTCGAGACGGGTGAGGGCGTTCCCGGCGAAGGCTCTCCGTCCGGGTCAGACGGCACGGTAAGCAACGAACAGCAGTAAATCGCCGCGCTTCTTTCGACCCGCGACTCGAGAGGGGGACGGACCGATCGTCAGTCGACTCGTTCCGCCGGCACGCCGACGACGGTCGCGCCCGGTTCGACGTCCCGCGTGACGACCGAGCCGGCACCGACCGCTGCATCCTCGCCGATCGTGATGTCGCCGAGCAGCGTCGCGTTCGCCCCGATCTGGACGCCCGCCTCGACCGTCGGATGGCGCTTGACCGGTTCGTTCGTGTCACCGCCCAGCGTGACGCCGTGGTACATGTGGACGTCGTCGCCGATCTCGGCCGTCTCGCCGATGACGATCCCCATGCCGTGGTCGATCGTCACTCGACGCCCGATCGTCGCCCCCGGATGGATCTCGACGCCGGTCAGAAAGCGAACGAACTGCGAGAGCAGCCGCGCGAGGAGCCGAAAGCCGCGGTTCCAGAGCCAGTGGGTGAGGCCGTGCGCCCAGACGGCGTGCAAGCCCGAATAACAGAGCACGACCTCGAGACACCCCGTCGCGGCGGGGTCGCGTTCGCACATCGTCCGCGCGTCCTCACGCATCCGTCGAACCATCGCTCACCCGTTCGAACGCGGTAGTCACGAGACGACGCACTCGGCGCGAACCGCGGCGATCACTCGAACGACAGCACCGGCCGGTAACGCGACGAGGGGAGTTCCTGTCGATGCGCGCAGTACGGCCGGGAGATACCATATCCGGACCTACCGGCGAGTCGACCTAAAAGGGTTCGCTTCCCGTCGATCGCTCCACGGAACCGCCGTCTGCGACTCACTCCCCGCGTGCGAGTCGCGTTCCGATCCGATCGGGGAGTCCCGCCTCCCGAACCGCCTCCTGGACGGCCTCGATATCGTACTCGACGCGGCGGGTCTCGACGGTCAGCGCCTCGAGATCGACGACCGCGTAACCCGCTCGCGGATCGCCGTCCCGCGGCTGGCCGACGCTGCCCGGGTTGAGGACGATCCCCTCCGCGAACTGCTCGACGCCCTGGACGTGGGTGTGGCCGAGGACGAGGACGTCCTCGTCCTCGAGCAGCCGGGGTGAGAACTCCCTCGGGTAGGTGTACCTGGTGTAGCGATCCGGATCGTCCGGATGGCCGTGGACGAGCTTCACCCGGCCGTCACAGGCGAGGCGCTCGTCGGGCAGCGACTCGAGCCACGCGCGCTGCTCGTCGGAGAGCTGCGCTCTGGCGTGTTCGACGCCCGCTCGCGCCATCCCGTTGAATCGGAACGGAGCGTCTCCGACCACTGCGGCGTCGTGGTTCCCCATCACCGTCGGCACGTCGCGCTCCCGGAGTTCGTCGACGCACGCCGCGGGCCAGGGGTTGTAGCCGACCACGTCGCCGGCACAGAGCAGTCGGTCGACGGGTGGCATGTCCTCGAGGACGGCCTCGAGGGCGACCCGATTGCCGTGGACGTCGGAGATGAGTCCGACTTTCATGTGCGAGGATAACGGTCGCGAGCGGTTTGTAGGTTTGCCGACTGCTCAATATATGGACTAACTCGTCTACAGCGGACTGATCGACCCACGTGCAGTGGCGCGTGCTGTGGGCCGGCCGAGCGAATGCGAGGACGGTCGACAACAGCGCGCGAGGGATGAGTGAGCGGAGCGCGGCGCGTAGCGCCGCAGTAACGCGAACGAATCGGCTGGGGAGGGTGTGGAAATCATCGGCGCCAGCGTGTGGCGATTTTCTTGTTACCAGCAACTACTGCAAAAACAGACCCAGTGTAATCTACGAACCACTACTCTGGCCCTTCTTCGTTATCGACTAGTCGCCGTTCTCGATCGCCGTCTCGAACCCGTCGTCAGTCCTGACGACGCCGGCCGCACAGACGGCGTGTTCGAACTCGAGGTCGTAGACCTCGTTCGCCGCGGCCTCGGCACTGTCGGCCTCGAGACCGAACGATTCGGGCGAATCCTTCTCGTAGGTCGCCACCAGCGTCGGCTCCTCGACCGTTTCGACGAGCAGGGCGTCCTTCCGCACGGTGCCGATCAGGGCCTCGCCCGTATCGCCAATCGTCGCCGCGATCCGTGGCGTGTTGTAGTCGTCCTTCTCGTAATCCAGGGCCAGCAGGCTCTCCGCGAGGGCGTCTCGAGCGGGATACCCTCCCTCGAGTTTCTCCGCGATCGGGTCGACGTGCGAGCCGTTGCCGAAGGCGGCCGTCTCGCCGGTCGGCGTTTCGACCACTCGCAGGCAGTTGTAGGACACGTAGGGGTTGTCCGTCTCGGGGGCGTCCTCGGTGGGCCCGACGGTGAGAGCGTCCTCTCGAGCGGTGATCTCCCGGTTGGGGAACGAGCGCGACGACACGCGGTAGGCGCCGACGTCGGGACCGACGACGACGAACCGTCCAACGTACATACGCGGGAGTGGGCGAGAGAGGGGAAAAGGGGTGTCGGTTCGGACTCGAGCGGCCGTCTTCGGCGACACCGTGCTTGCTTTGGAGCCGACGTTTTATATACGATACCGCGGCGAACGCGGGTGTGACGACGGACGAGGAGTGTCTCGAGGCGTTACGGCGGGCCGCGGAGAGACTCGGCGAGTCGCCGACGAAAGCACAGTACGAGGAGCTGGGGCTGACGCCTGCTTCGGCGACGATCATCAGAACGCTCGATAGCTGGAATGAGGCGAAAGAGGCTGCTGGATTGGAGACAGTACCCTCAAGGGGATCGCGCGTCCGTCCGAAACCGGATGACGTCGAACTCCCCGAAGGGACATCTTGGGAAGAACTCACGGTAGACCAGCGTTGGCACTACCGAAACGTCGAGTGGAACACGCAACGATCACTGAACCGGCGAGCACGACACCGAGCATGGGTTTACAAGTACAAACAGGCGAGAGGGTGTAATCGATGTGAAGAGGATGATCCAGCCTGTCTCGAGTTTCACCACCTCGATGCTGACGAGAAGGAGATGGCTATTGGGAAGATGATTACACATGGATACAGTAAGTCCCGTCTCGAGTCTGAGATGGAAAAGTGCGAAATCCTCTGTTCGAACTGTCACCGAAAGGAACACTACGAGCCACCAGATGCGATCGAAAAGCGATAGGGTTTAGTGGATAACTCCCCTCCCTTCGAGTGAAGTCCCGTAGGGTAGTGGCCAATCCTTCTGCCTTCTGGGGGCCGAGACGGAGGTTCGAATCCTCCCGGGACTACTCCTCTTCGCTTTTTCGACTCGAGCCATTCACCAGTCCCGTCTTCCGATCTCCAGTCGAAACGAAGGGGTCTGGAGTAACTGAGGCGTCACCAGAAACCCTATCTCGGTTACGCCGCTAGAGGACAGATATGAATCGACGGACATTCCTCGCCGTCGGCGGAACGGCGACGCTCGGCGGGATTGCTGGTTGTCTCAGCGGTGACGACGGGTCGCCGGCGAACGAGTTCGATTACGAAATGCAGTCGCACGAAGGGACGGAGGTGCCGCTCGCGCCGATCGACGACGTCATCGAGTGGTACGAAAACGACGAGGCCGAGTTCGTCGATGCACGCGGTCGGGATCAGTACGAGGAAGTCCGCATCGCCGGTGCCGTCTTTTCTCCCGCACCGGACGGCGTCGACGACGATCCGACCGAGGAGTGGTCGAGCGATACGCGGATCGTCACCTACTGTGGCTGTCCGCACCACCTGTCGGTGATGCGCGGTGCGACGCTGATCGACGCCGGATACGAGCACACGTACGCGATCGACGAGGGGCTGCAGGAGTGGTACGATCGCCAGTATCCGATGGAAGGCTCGAGTGTCGACGTCGAACGGCAGAGCTACCGGATCAGCGGCACGACCGATCCGGAGTACGGGGGACAGATGGCGCTGCTCGAGCAACTCGACGCGGATCGCAACGAAGCCGCACCGATCGACGACGACGGCTCGTACACCCTGCAGCTCCACTACGCGGGATCGCCGGATTCCGAGTTCAGAGTCGGAGTGGACGGTAACTGGATCGAGGGGACGCTTGCGGAACTGACGAGCGGTCCCGTGACGATCTGAGTCGCTACGACTCCGATCGCTCGTAGACCCCCTCGCGCTCGAGTTCGCCCCGTTTTCGTAACACGCTCGGCGTCCGACAGATGCCCGGTGCGCCGGTCACCTGCGGAACGGTGCAGTTGTTGCAGTTCTCACAGAGCACGCGCAGATCGCCGTCCGGCCGGGACCCACCGTCCGCCTCGAGCAGCCGCGCTCCCAGCCGCGGCTCGGCGTAGAAGGGGCGGGCCATCCCGACCATGTCGCAGGCGGGCGCCGCTGCCGTCGCGCCGTCGTCCCCGCCCCCTTCGTCGCCCCCGCCGCTCGAGCCGAGCAGCCGATCCATCTCCGCTCGCTCGCGGATCCCGCCCTCCGCGAGCACGGGGATCGACACCCGGTCGCGAACCCGCCGACAGAAATCCGCGTTCCACGCGGAGTCGAAGTCGTACTGCAGCGACTGGACCCGATTCGCGGCGGCGACCAGCCGCCGTCGCGGCGCACCCCCGAACGCGACGTCGTACTCCTCGCGCAACTGCTCGTTCCCCCACGCCCGCTCGGGATACTCCCCGCGGACGATACTCATGTCCCAGACGACCGACGTCTGGACGGGAACGACCGCGTCGTAGCCGATTCGCTCGAGTCGTCGGGCGATTTCGATGCCGTCCTCGAGCGAGAGCTTTCGGCGTACGACGGGCGACGGCGGCGCGGGCGTCTCGGCGGGTACCTTAGTCATGAGCGGAATATCCCCGGCCCGTTCGCGGATCTCGTCGTGGACGAGCGCGAGGAACTCGAGTCTGGCTTCGGGACTCCCCCCGAACTCGTCGTCCCGCCGGTTGTAAAACGGCGACAGGAACTGCTGGACGATGCCCATATTCGCCCCCGAGAGGTGGATACCGTCGTAGCCGGCCGCCGCCGCATAGGCCGCCGACCGGCCGAAATCGGCTGCGAGCTCGTACACTTCCTCGGTCGAGAGGACGTGTGGATCGTAGGCGAGAAAGCCGAGTCGATCCAGCAGCCGCAACTGCCACGGCGGTTTCGACACCGCCAACTGTTCGAGGTCCGGATGTTCCTCGCGATACTCGGCGTGCCAGGTCTCCATGCTCCGGAGCCCGCCGTGCTCGAGTTGCACGAAGATTCGGCTGCCGTGCTCGTGGATCCGGTCGGTCAGCCGCGATAGCTGGGCGACGAACTCGGGATCGTGGACGCGGGTCATCCCCGGTGCGGCACAGCCGCCGTCGCCGCGGACGATCGTCGCGCCCTGACAGAGGAGGCCGACGCCCGATTCGGCGGCCGGCTCGAGGTCGTCGATCAGCGTCTCGACCGCGTCGGGGCCGTTGCCCGCACACTCGAGCACCGGCGCGCGATAGAGCCGGTTCGGAACCTCGCAGCCGCCGATCTCGAGCGGGTCCTCGAGGGTAGTCATACCGACGCTATCACGGGACCGTACAAGAGCGTAGCGCCGATTCGGTCGAACGGACTCACGAGATCCCGGGGACGTACATCTTCGAATCGGCGTCGACGGTGGCAGTGAGAAGGCGCGGTCCTGCTATCGTGGCAACGAGGACTCCCGCGCCCTCCCCAACCGATTCGCTCGCTCGGGCGCGGCGCTGCCGCGCCCGCACTCGCTCATCCCTCGCGTGGGATCGAACGACAGTTCGCTGTCCGCTCACTGCCGTTCAGCACGCGCCGCCGCGTGGTGGACAATCTAGTCACGGCGGCAGGACGACCGCGCGCCCCTCGATCTCGTTGTGCTCGAGGCGCTCCGCGACCGTGTTGATGTCCGCGAGGTCGTGGGTCTCGGTCCGCAACTCGACGTCGCCGCGGTCGACGAGCGAGACGAGTTCCTGGAGTTCGGCGTACTTCCCGACCAGCGTGCCGCGGAACGCGAACTCGCCGTTGACCAGCGCCTGACTGGGTTCGTGAACGTGGCCGCCGTAGCCGACGATGTGGTGGTCGCCCCCGGCGGCGACGACGTCGGGGGCGGTCGACGTCGTCTCGTCCGCGCCGACGAAGTCGACGACCTGCTGGGCGCCGCCGTCGTCGGTCAGGTCGGCGATCGCATCTCCCAGATCCGAGTCCGCGACGTTGACGGTGTGGTGAGCCCCCAACTCGTCCGCCAGCTCGAGCGCCTCGTCCTTGATGTCGGCGGCGACGATGGTCGCGGCGCTCATCGCGTCGAGACACTGGAGTCCGATGTGGCCGAGGCCACCGACGCCGATGACGACGCAGGTGTCGCCGGGGTTCAGTTCTCCGACGGCCTTCTTGACGGCGTGGTAGGCCGTGATCCCCGCGTCGGCGTGGGGGGCGATCTCCGTCGGATCGACGCCGTCGGGGAGCGGGATCACCGCCCGCTCGTTCGTCCGGAGGTACTCGGCGAAGCCGCCGTCGGTGGTGAGGCCGTTGAACGCGCTGTTCTCGCAGTACATGTCCTCGCCGAGTCGGCAGGGCCGACAGATGCCACAGGTCTGGACGGGGTGACAGATCACCGGATCGCCCTCCGCGACCAGCGTCACCTCGTCGCCGGTTTCGGCGACGGTGCCGGCGTTCTCGTGACCGAGCGTCATCGGGAGGTCCTGGGGGGCGTACTCGGTCCACATCCCCTCGATGATGTGGTTGTCTGTTTGGCACCACCCCGCCCCTTCGACTTCGACCAGCACGCCGTCGGATCGGTCGATTTCGGGCCGATCGACGTCCTCGACCTCCAGCGCCTCGCTCATCTCCTCGGTGTACTCGTGGAGTCTGGCTGCTTGCATGGGACTGTGTCACAGTTCACCGTACTCGATGAAAACGTTCGCCCCGTATGTCACTCCCCGTGACCGTACGGTAATTGATACTCGTCCCGTGGAGCGCTAATTTTGCTGGCGGACTACAGTGAGAGACGGACACTCAAACGTGTCTGAAAAAGAGTCATGACCTGTGGTATCAATGTACACGGTGCGATGTATCAGCACAACGGAGAGGAGATCTTCGTCATCGACGGGCACGTCCACCTGTGGGACGCCACGGAGGAGAACATCAAACACGACGGTGGGGAGGAGTTCATTCAGTGCTTCTACGACTATCACACGACGTTCACGCCCGAGGAACGCCAGTGGGACATCGACGAGTATCGTCGGTACGGCGCCGACCGGATGGTCGAGGACCTGTTCAGCAACGCCGCCGCGGACATGGCCATCTTCCAGCCGACGTACCTCACCGACTTCTACGAGGACGGCTTCAACACGACCGAGCAGAACGCCGAACTCGCGACCGAACACCCCGAGCGATTCGTCCTCAACGGCTCGTTCGATCCGCGCGACGCGGATCCGGGTATCGAGTATCTCGAGGAACTCCACGAGAAATACGACATCCCCGGCGTCAAACTCTATACCGCCGAGTGGCGCGGCGACTCCAAGGGGTGGCGACTCGACGACGAGGAGGCGTTCCGGTTCCTCGAGAAGTGCCAGGAACTCGGTATCGAGAATATCCACGCCCACAAGGGGCCGACGATTCGGCCGCTGAACCGCGACGCGTTCGACGTCGCGGATATCGACGACGCGGCCTCCTCGTTCCCTGAACTCAACTTCATTGTCGAGCACGTCGGCCTTCCCCGACTCGACGACTTCTGCTGGATCGCCGCCCAGGAGAACAACGTCTACGGCGGGCTGGCCGTCGCCGCGCCGTTCGCCCAGAACCGGCCGGGCAAGTTCTCGGAGATCATGTCGGAACTCCTCTGGTGGCTCGGCGAGGACCGCGTGCTGTTCGGCTCCGACTACGCGCTGTGGAACCCCGACTGGCTCGTCGAGGAGGTCATCGAAGCCGAACTCACCCGGGAACACCGGACGGAGTACGGCGTCGAGTGGGACCTCGAGACGAAGAAGAAGGTCATGGGCGAGAACGCCGCCGAACTCTACGACATCGACATCGAGGCGAAACGGCGGGCGTTTCGGGACGACGAGATCAGCCAGCAGTTCGACCTCGGGGACCACTACGCGAGTGAGGAACCCGCGGCGGCGGACGACTGATGACCGTCCACGACTCCGACGGCTCTCCGCCCACGCGGGCGGCCGTCCGCGACCGACTGGACGGGGTCACCGATCCGGAACTCGACCGCTCGATCGTCGAACTCGAGTACATCGACGCGATCGAGATCGACGGCGGACGCGTCAGCGTCGCGTTCACCCTCCCGACGGCGTGGTGCTCGCCGGCGTTCGCCTGGATGATGGCGGTCGACGCTCGCGACGAGGTCGAGTCCCTGCCGACGGTCGAGGAGGCCCGGATCACGCTCTCCGAGCACATGCACGAGACCGAGATCAATCGCGGCGTGAACGAGCGACTCGCCTTCGTCGAGGCGTTTCCGGACGCCGACGGCGACGTCGCGGCGGTCCGCGCGGAACTCGACGAGAAGGCGCGGGTCGCACGGCAGTACGATGCGGTCGAGGCGCTCCTGAACGCCGGCCTCGAGGCGGACGCGATCGTCGACCTCCGGCCCGAAAATCTCGAGAGGATCGACTTCGATCGGCTGACCGACGATCGGCCGATCCCCACCGAAACGGACGCTGCAACGGCCGAACGGGTCTCCATCTACGTCCACGATCGATCGTTCGCCGTGACCGTTCCGTCGGAGCCGATCGAGCGCTATCTCGAGAAGGCCCTTGAGACAGGTCTCGTCTCGAAACCGGACGATATCCTGTTCCGAACGCCCGAGGGCGAACCGATCGACCTCGACGCCTTCGAACTCGTCCACCGCAGGGGGCGACTCGGCAAGGTCAACATGTCGAGCCAGGGTGGAATCTGTGACGGACTTCGGGAATCCAGGGACGGTCGCCGCGAGGAACCGGCGGACGACTAACCGGTATGGGTCGGTAAGCTACGAACCGGCTCCGCCGTAGCGGCTATTTCTCGACCTCGAGTAAGGCGACGCGCTCGCGGACCAGTTCCGAAAGCGTCGCGTCCGTCGCCGCTCGCTCGCGGTCAGCAATATCGAAGAAGGCACACAGCGTTTCCTCATCCAGGGAGTCGAGCATCGCCTCCGTCCCGACGACGGCGTCCAGTTCCGCGAGCTCCTCGAGAACTGCCGTCTCGTCGGCGGCGGTTCTGTCACCGCCCTCGCCGTCTCGACCCCCTTCGTTTCCAGTGGAACCACTGTCAACGAGGAGCACGGATCGGTTCTCGCCCTCGTCGACGCCCATCTCGAGGGCGCGATCGATCTGTCGGCGGCCGGCGGCGTACAGCAGGATCTCGACGGCTCGATCCCGGGCGACGTTCGTCCCGCGAGCGATGGCGCGGTCGGCCAGTTCGACGGCCCGCTCGAGGTGGGCGCGGTCGGCGACGTAGCGGGCGTCGAAGACCTGTATCGTCACGCCACGTCGGTCGCCGATCTCGCCGATCTCGGCGACGAACCGATCGAGGTCGTCGATCGCGAGGGTACACTCGAGTAGCTCCACTAGAAATCACCCAGGCTGGACTGGCTGTCGTCCGATTCGGATGACTCCGCTCGCGCCGTCTCGGTCGCGTCGCTCGAACCGGGAGTCCCCGCGCCGGCGTCGCCGCCGACCGGTTCGACGCCCTCCATCGAGGGATCCTCGCGGCCGGCGTTCTCGAGGATGTTCTCCGCCGTCTTCGTCCCCTTGAGCGCGCCGAGGACGACGCCCTTGTCGGCGCTTCGGAGATCGGCCGGCTCCTCGATGCCGACCTCGTAGAGCTGGCGGGCGCGTTTGCGGCCGACGCCGCCGACGGAGACCAGTTCGAGCAGTTCCTCGCCGACGCCGTGTTCGACGCGAGCGCGGGCCTCGCGGACGGCGACGGTCCACTCGCTGTCGATCTCCGCGGCCAGCGACTCGGCCGCGCCGAGCAGCCACTCGGCGGTGTCGACCTTGCCGCGGAGGTCGCCGGGACCGATCTTGTACCGGTCGGTCAGCCGCTCCTCGTCCTCCTCGCTGGCCCAGTCCTCGAGCAGCTTCCCCGTCTTGAGCGCGGCCAGCCAATCCTCGAAGCGGTCCTCCTCGTACTCGCTGGGGGTGTCGCCGAGCAGTTCGGCCTCGCGTTCGTAGTAGAGTTCGCCGAATTTCTCGTCCTCGCCCGAGCGCAGGTAGAGTTCGTACATGTCGGGGGTCCGCGAGACGAGCTGGTAGAGGCCGAGCGCGGTCGGACGGTCGTCGGCCCGCTCTAAGCCGTGGACGATTTCGGCGGCGCTCATCGGGTCGAGATACAGACGGGAGACGGTGTGGCCGAGGCTCGTCGCCTCGAGCGTCTCCTCGCGCGTCGATTCCTGCTGGTCCGCGAGGTCGGCCGCGGAGGTGAACGCGCCGGCGTCGTCGCTCTCGCCGCTCGTTTGGCCACCCTCTCTCTCGCGTTCGATGAAGTCGTTTCGCTCGAGGTAATCGAGGACGTCGTCGGTCACGCGCTCGAGCCGCCCCGCTTCGGTCGACTGGCTCGCGTAGAGGGTCGCCTCGAGGAACTCGAGCAGCCCCGCTCGCGTGCGGGCGAAGCCGGAGGCGATGGTCGCGAGCACGTGCGTTCGCAGGGCGGGTTCGGCGGCGAGTTTCGACCGGACGGCCTCCGGATCGGCCCAGATGTAGCGGTCGAACAGCTCCTCGCTCTCGTCGTGGCTCTTCGCGAGCAGGACGGCCTCGCCGTAGGGATCCAGCCCCGGTCGGCCGGCCCGGCCCATCATCTGGTGGACCTCGAGGACGTCCAGCGGGGACATCCCGCCGGCGCTGGGGTCGAAGCGTCGCCAGTCGCGGACGATGACCCGCCGTGCGGGGGTGTTGACGCCCGCAGCGAGCGTCGGCGTCGCCGAGATCACCTTCAGCAGCCGGTCGCGGAAGGCGTCCTCGACGAGCGTTCGCTGGGTGCTCGAGAGGCCCGCGTGGTGGAACGCCGCGCCCCGTTCGACGCAGTCGGCCAGATCCTTGCTGGTCTCGGTGTCGCTGTCCTCTCTGATCTCCTCGGCCAGTTCGGCCAACCCCTCCCGCTCGTCGCCGGTGAGCTCGCGACTCGAGACCTGCCCCAATCGGCTCGCGGCGGCCTCGGCGTTCCGGCGGGAGTTGACGAAGACGAGCGAGGAGCCGCCCTCCTGCAAAATGTCCCGGACGAGCGCGGCCTCCTGTTTTTCCGATCCCTCGACGGGTACCTCCCGCGTCGAGCCGTCGTCGAAGTTCAGCGCGTTGCCGTAGTGGACGCCCATCCGGAGGTCGATCGGTCGCCAGTCGGTGTCGACGAGCGCGGCGTCGAGCCAGTCGGCGATCTCGTCGGCGTTCCCGACCGTCGCGGAGAGCGCGACCGTCTGCATTGCGGGGTTGAGCCGCCGGAGTTTCGCGAGGGTAACCTCGAGCGTCGGTCCCCGGTTCCGGTCGTCGATCAGGTGGACCTCGTCGCTGACGACGCAGGTCAGATCCGAGAGCCAGTCGGCGCCGTTGCGCACGAGCGAGTCGACCTTCTCGCTGGTGGCGACGATGATGTCTTTCGTCGCGAGCCACTCGCTGGTGCTCTCGTAGTTCCCCGTCGTCACGCCCGTCGTGACGCCGAACCGTTCGTAGGCCTCGAACTCGGCCTTCTTCTCGCTGGCGAGCGCTCGAAGCGGGACGATGTACAGCGCCTTCCCGCCGCGTTCGACCGCCGACAGCATCGACAGCGCGGCGATCATGGTCTTGCCGCTGGCGGTGGGGACGGCGGCGACGAGACTGTCCCCGTCGGTCGCGCCGGCCTCGACGGCCTCGGCCTGTGGCGGGTAGAGCTCCTCGATGCCCTCGCTTCGGAAGTGATCGACGGCACCGGCCGGGAGCCCCGACAGCTCCTCGATATTCATTACCCACACTTGGCGCGTCCCGTGGTTTAAACTGTCGTCTCGAGTGCCGTTGGCACTGGTCGCTCGAGCGACGCCACGGTCGACCCGGAGTCTGCCGAAAGCGGAAGAGAGATAGCGGCAGTAGACCGACTTCGTCGATCGTCAGACGACTTGTAAGTGCCCCTCTTGCAGTTCCTCCGTCGTTACCTCCCGGTCGTGAACCTCCTTCATGTGGTTCTTGGCCAGTTCGATCGCTTCGTCTTCGTTTTCCGATTGGACGATGAATCGACAGTCATCTGAGACCGCCTCACAATCGAGTTTGTGTGCTTCTGCCATCGGTTGACTCACCCGTCCTCCAGTATGATATTCACTCACATAGAGTCATCTCGTGACCGATCCCCACCGTCTGAACGGGGTGCACGACGTGCCATGGATCGAGCAGTGGCGAGCGATACGCGGACGGAGAACGCGACCACTCACCGGCGATAGACCGATGAGCGTGGCGACCCAAGACGAACCGATGGCCGATCCCGATCACGTCCTCGTCCCGACGCTCGGCCGCCCGGGGGAGGACGAGGCGCTCACGTACGCCCTCGAGACGTTTCCCGACGCCGACGTCACGCTGCTCGCCGTCGCGACGCCGCTCGACGCCCGGATGAGCGAGGGTGGCGTCCTCGAGCGCGACGACGAACGGACGACACGGGCACGAGAGGGGGCGACGGAACTCCGCGAGTCGGTCGACGAACCGACCGCGACGGAGCGGGTTCGAATCGAGACTGCGGAGGGGCGGCCCGGCACCGTCGTCCCCCGGTATGCGACCGAGGCGGACGTCGACCACGTGATCATGTACGGCCACGGTACCGACACGAGCGGCTTCGTCCGGCGAATTCTCGGCCGCGATATCGCCACGACTGTCGTCGAACGGACGCCGCGTCCGGTGACGGTACTCGAGTAAGCTGATCCGTCTCGCTCGAGACGGTGCATACGACGTGAAACCGGTCTACTGCTGTCGCCGCTGTGGGGAAGAGATTTCCCGGACCGCCGAGGAGTGTCCCCACTGTGGCCACAACCCGGGATCGATCGCCCGGCGATTCGGCGCTGGCGCGCTCGTCTTCGGCGGGGCGCTGACGCTCGTCTCTCCACCCGTGAGACTGCTCGGCGTCTTCGTCGAGATCATCGCTCTCGGCGGGAGCTATTTGTTGTCGCCGGCGGAGTGACGCCAGCTCGAGCCGGAGTCCTCGAGACGGATTCACCCGCCGATGACCGTCGCGAGCAGTCGATAGAGTCCGTACCCCACGGCGATCGAACTCCCGAGCGTCAGCAGCCAGAAGGTGATCGTGAAGCCGATCTTCCGTTTCGAGACGCCGGCCGAGCCGGCCGCCAGCCCGCCGCCGATAACCCCCGAGAGGATGATGTTGTTCAGCGAGACCGGGATCCCGAGCGCGATCGCTAGCTGTGCGATGATAAAGCCCGGTACGAGCGCCGCGATCGACCGTCGAACGCCGAGCTGGGCGTACTCCCTCGAGGTCGCCTGCAGCAGTCGCGGTGCGGCCATCCAGGCCCCGGCGAGGATGCCGCTCGCGCCGATCGCGAGCAGGAGGATCCCCGGGAGCCCGAGTTCGATTCGGAAGAGGTTCTCGAGCGGGCCGGTCGCGAGCCCGACCTGCGAGCCGCCCGAGGAGAAGGCGACGATGCCGCCCAACACGAGCAGAAACGACCGGATCCCTGCCTCGATGGAAACGAGTACGCGCTTGCGGACCCAGGCGAACGCGAGCGCGCCACAGACGATCGTCACGAGGATGGCCCCGAGATCGACGCCCGCGGCGAGCGTCGGCCCGCCGCCGAACTGCCGAGCGACGAATCTGGCGAGTGTCCCCTGATCGGCCGCCGAATCCGGGATGACCCCGAGCCGGATGTTGGCGACGATGGCTCCGACGACCCCCGCGAGCAACGGGACGCCGACTGACTCGGGAACGTCGTCACGCCGCAATAGAATCGCAGTCACGTACGCCAGGCCGCCGGACATGATCGGGACCATCAGCCAGAACGTGCCGAGTCGCTGGTAGGTCGCCGTTGCCGGATCGCCGCCCAGCGAGAGGCCGACGCCGATCATCGCGCCCGTCGTCGCGAACGCGGCGGGGATCGGATACCGCGTGTAGATGCCGACCGCCATGAACGTCGCCGCCGTCAGCAGGCCCGCGGTGGCCGCGAGCGGCGTGATCGTGACGCCGTCGATGAGATCCCCGCCGACCGTTTCCGAGATGCTTCCGCCCTGCATGAGCGCGCCGGCGGCCGCGAGCAGGCCGATGACGAACGCGGCCCGCATCGTCGAGATCGCGTTCGCACCGATCGCGGGGGCGAACGGCGGGGAGTTGCTGTTCGCCCCGAGCACCCACGCCATGAACAGACAGGTGAGGATGGCGGTCCCGACGAGGACGGCGAACGACAGTGCGACCATTCCGTCTCTCGTCGTTCCACGACGGACCGGAAAAGCGTTCCCTCGGAAACACTCGGCGACGCGCGCTGTGACGGCGTTACTCGGACCCGTCGCTCGCAGCGGGCTGCTTTTCGAGTACCGCCCTGTAGTGGGCCGTCCCGTCGGCAGAGAGAACGTCGCGGACGTCCCACGGCGTTCCGATCGTCGCCTCCCGAAGCCGAGGCGGTGCGCACAGCAGAAAGTGCAGCGTTCGACCCACCGCTCGCTCGAGGCGGTCGTCGTCTCCCTCGCGCTCGAACTCGAGGTGGAAACACCGGTGAGCGACGCCCTCCCGCGGATCCGAACGGTAGCCGAGGAACGCCTCGTCAAGCCGCGTCGGATCGTAGTTGTCGACGACCGCGACCCCCGTATCGTCGGTAACGCGAGCGAACTCGGCCAGCAGGGTGCGAATACCAGCCAGCGACCCGCCGAGTCCGAGCTGTGTGCCGACGGCGTGGACGGCACCGAACGCGCTCGCGACCGGTAGCTCGAACATGTCGCCGACGTGAACGTCCTCGAGTCCCCGCTCGCGGGCCGTCCGAACCGCGTTCGGACTCGCGTCGACGCCGACGGCCGCCACGTCGCGCTCGGCCATCCACAGGAGGTGTTTTCCCGCACCGCAGCCGACGTCGAGAACGGGTTCGTGTCCGATCAGGCGCTCGAGCGCCTCGATCGTCTCCCGATCCCACGACTCGGCCCCCGAGAAGTAGAACTTCGCGACGTTCCCGTCCCGGACGTCCGAACCGTCGCGATAGCTGAGCCGCCCCGGCTCGTCGCGGTGATAGGCGAGCATCGCTCGGCCGAGCGGATCCGTGCTTACGTCACGCTGCCGTCGATCGGTCTGTGCCGGCCCTCCGGGACGGGTCTGCCGCATACTCGAGTCGACGGCCCGCCCGATAATAAAAACACGATGACATGTGGTTTCTGGTACCGTTGCCCACATTCAATGACCGCTAACGATTTACGACGATCGGTCCAACCACCGCTCATGAGAGTCGAATTCGACGAGGACACCTGTATCGGGATGTTCCAGTGCGTCGCGGAGTGGGACGCCTTCGTGGAGGACAAATCGAAGGGGAAGGCGATCCTCGAGGATAGCGAGGAGGTCAAAGACGGCGTCTTCGTCCGCGAGGTGCCCGAGGACGCTGAACTCGACGCGAAGTTCGCCGCGCGGACCTGTCCCGTCGACGCGATCAGGATCTACGACGACGACGGCGAGCAAATCATCCCCTGATTCTCGAGTCGACCGGCTGCAGTTCTCCGCGCCGTTATCGTCGCAACGCCGCGTCCACCAGCTGCGATTCGACCGTCCGGAGCAGCGTCGACGCCGCGCTCTCCGAACAGTCTAACGCCGACGCGACTTCCTCGAGCGAACCGCTGCGCGGAACGTCGTAGTAACCGTATTCTCGAGCCGTTTCCATCGCTTCGAACTGCCGAGCGGTGAGTCTCCCCGCGAGCGTCTCGGCCCTGCGCTGGTGGTCGCTCACCCGTTCGACCGCGACGCCGACGTCCTCGGGGAACCGCTCGACCAGCCTCGCGAGCGCGTCGGGTTCGCCGAGGACGGTGACGTGGACGCTTTCCCGACCGGTGTAGACGATCGGCGGGACGATCACGAGACCGGGTTCGTCGAACGCGCCCATCAGCGTCGCGTCGGCGGCCTGGACGTCCATCACGGCGTAGGCGTAGAACGTGTCCGCGTCGATCGGCGTGAGATCGAACCGGTGGACGACGTCCAGATCGACCGCCGTCTCCCGTACTGCATCTCGGTCGCCGACGATCAACGAGAGGAATCGAACCCGTTTCGTCTCGGGGTCGACGTGCCAGGAGAGCAGTTCCTCACGGTGGAACTCGAGTTCGTCCTCGAGTGTTGGGACGGGAAGCTGCATCCGCTCGGGGAGCCGGAGCGTCAGATCAGTCGATCGCATACCGGCACATCGTCCGCCAATATAAAGAGGTTCAGTGCTTCGGGAACACGCCGACGTTCGCCACGGTCCTCGTTTCGACCATGACCGAGACACCAGCGATGCAGTCCGACGACGCGACAGCCTCGGAGCGCGACCGCTCGAGCGCCGACCGTCCGCCGGGAATTCGGGGGCTCCCGGTGGTCGGGAGCACGCTGTCGATCGCTCGCGACCCGCTCGGTTTCGTCGAGTCGGCTCGGGGGTACGGCGACGTCGTCGCCTACGAGGGGTACGGTACCGAGTTCGCGCTCGTCTTCGACCCGCGCGCCGTCGAGGCGGTGCTCGTCTCGCGCTCCGACGCGGTCCGAAAGGGCGACTTCGAGACCGAGTTCGGCGAACTCCTCGCCCCCGAGGGCGTCGCGTTCACCGAAGGCGAACGGTGGCGACGCCAGCGACGGCTGTTGCAGTCGTCGTTCACCCCGGATCGGATCGGCTCCTACGCCGACGGGATGGTCACGGAGGCGACGGCACTCCTCGACGGCTGGGACGACGGCGAGACGATCTCGCTCGCGGACGAGCTATCGACGTACACCCTCCGCGTGCTCACTCGAACGCTGTTCGACGTCCCGCTCGAGGACGCTCGCGCCGAAACGGTCAGGCGGGCCGTAACCGCCATCGACGACTACGCGTCGCCGCGGCGACTCGCGCTCGAGTCGATTCTGCCGTCGTGGGTTTCGACGTCCGCCGAACGCGAGTACGAGGCGGCGATGGCCGACCTCGAGGCCCTCGTCGACGAACTGGTCGCGACGCGCCGCGAAACGAACGCGGCCGGCGACGACCTCCTCTCGGTGCTGGCCCGTGCGGAGTATCCCGACGGCTCCCGGCTCACCGCCGAGGAGGTCCGGGATCAACTTGTCACCTTCCTCTTCGCCGGCCACGAGACGACCGCCACGGCGCTGTCGGTCGCCTGCTGGCTGCTCGCGGGCAGCCCCGCGGTCCGGGCCGCCCTCGAGCGCGAACTCGCGACCGTTTGTGGCGACGGGAAGCCGGGACTCGAGGATCTCGGCGATCTCGCGTACACGGAGGCCGTCGTCAGAGAAGCGATGCGGCTCTACCCGCCGGTGATCGGCGTCTACCGCGAACCGGAGTCGCCGATGGTGCTGTCGGGCTATCGCGTTCCGACCGGGACGACCCTGCAGCTCTCGGCGTACGGCATCCACCGCGACGACCGCTGGTGGGACGACCCCGAGGCGTTTCGACCCGAGCGCTGGCTCGTGGACGAACCCGGGGTCGGATCCGAAACCGAGCGGACGGACGACGGTCAAGCGCTCGAGTCCGACCCCGACCGGCCCGAGTACGCCTACTTCCCGTTCGGCGGCGGGCCGCGCCACTGTCTGGGACTGCGGTTCGCGATGGTCGAACTCCAACTCGCGCTCGCGACGATCGCCCGCCGCGTCGAATTCGACCGTGTCAGCGACTCGCTCGAGCCGTCCGTCGGGATCACGCTCGATCCCGGGCCGCTCGATGTTCGCGTCCGAACGTGAGGTGACTGCAGGGGCTCGGGGCCTCGATCGGCTGCGAAAAAACGCGGTGTCGGACCAACGATTACGCGATCTCGTCGTACTGCTCCGAGAGCTTCTCGGCGGCCTCGCCGAGCTGGTCGCGCTCGAACTCGGAGAGGTCCCACTCGACGACCTCCTCGATCCCGTCGGCGCCGAGCTTACACGGGACGCCGAAGGCGGTGTCCTCGTGGCCGTACTCGCCCTCGAGCACGACGCTCGCGGGGAGCACTTCGCCGGTGTCGCGGATGATCGCCTCGACCATGTGGCCGACGCCGGTGGCCGGGCCCCACTCCGTGGCGCCTTTCTTCTCGATGACGTTCATCGCCGAGGTCTGGAGCTCCTCGAGCAGTTCCTCTTTCTCGTTGTCGGTGAACTCGAGGTCCTGACCGTCGACGCGCACCTTGGAGAACACGGGGACCTGGGCGTCGCCGTGCTCGCCGAGGATGGTCGCGTCGACGTTCTGGACGGGCGCGTCGAAGCGCTGGGAGATGACGTACCGGAAGCGGGCGGAGTCGAGGCGACCGCCGAAGCCGACGACCTGCTCGCGTGCGCGGTCGCCCACCTCGTAGAGGTGGCGGTTGAGCAGGTCGACGGGGTTCGACGTCGTGACGGTGACGAAGTCGTCGTTGTACTCCGCGAGCGAGGAGCCGATGTCCTCCATGATCGGCGCGTTGTCGCCCGCGAGATCGATACGCGTCTGGCCCGGCTGGCGCGGGATGCCGGCCGTGATGACGACGACGTCCGATCCCTCGGTGTCCTCGTAGCCGCCCTGCCGGATCCTCGTGTTCGAATCGTAGGCTACGCCGTGGTTGGTGTCCGCAGCCTGTCCGACCGTCGTATCCTCCTGATCCGGAATGTCGACGAAGACGAGTTCGTCGGCGATGTCCCGAAGCGCGATGTTGTAGCCCGCTGCGGCCCCGACCGTCCCGGCCGCGCCGACCACGCTAACTTTCGTCATACCACGTAATGCTCCACCATCCCACGCGTTAAATCCGTCGAAAACTGCTCCCTCGAACGATCTGACGAGAATACTGTCGACAGCTGTCGAACTCATTTCGATGCCCAGTTATCGTCGGCGAAACACCACGTTCCGGCGTGAATACCTCCATCGGGGGCCGAAAAGTTGACGGACGTTTCGTCTCGAGGCCGTCCTATCGACTCCGCCTCGAAACCGAACCGATCATTGTCGATGCCTGCGCTTTTCTCGTATGCGAGTCAGCGTTATCGGCGGCGGTGTGATCACCGACGAGCAGACGGCCCGCGCCGAAGCCGTCGGCCGCGAACTCGCCGCTCGCGGCCACACGGTCGTCTGTGGCGGCCGCGGCGGGACGATGGAAGCCGTCTGTCGCGGGGCGAAGGCCGAGGGCGGCACGACGATCGGGATTCTGCCGGGCGACCGCCGCGAGGCCGCGAACGAGTACGTCGACGTCGCCATCGCGACCGGACTGGGTCACGCCCGGAACGCGCTCGTCCCGCTGAACGGCGATGCGGTCGTCGCGCTCACCGGCGGCGTCGGCACGCTCACCGAGATCGGCTTCGCCGGCATCTACGACCGCCCCGTCGTCGGCCTCGAGACCCACGACGTCTCCGAGATCGAGATCGATCTCGAGACCGTCGCAACCCCTGAAGCGGCCGTCGACGCCGTCGAGGCCGCGCTCGAGGGCGAGCCCTGAATCCGACCGCAACGACTGCACGTGGAACCGCGACCGCAACGACTGAACCCGGAACCGCGACGGCCGAACCCGGAACCGTCTTTTCGGGCGCACGAGTCGAGTTCCACATGGCCGACTCCGACACGTCCGATCCGTACCGTCTCCGCGAGGACCTCCCCGAGCCAGAGACCTTTGCCGCGTTACGCGAGGCCGCGGGGATGCCGCCGCGCTCGCGCGAGGGGATCGAACGCGGCCTGCCGAACTCGCTGTACGGCGTCGTCGCCGTTCACGAGCCGACCGACGAACCCGTCGGGATGGGGCGAATCGTCGGCGCCGGCGGCACCGTCTACCAGATTTCGGATATGGCGGTCCATCCGGACCACCAGCGACGGGGACTCGGCACGCGGATTATGAAGGCCCTCGAGACCTACATCGAGGAGACGGCGCCGCCGCAGGCGTACGTGAACCTCGTGGCCGACGTCGACGGCTTCTACGAGCGATTCGGCTTCGAGGACGTCCGCCCCGCCTCGAAGGGGATGTACCGCCGGATCGACTAGCGGCCCGCCGCCGATTTCCGAGCGCGTGACCCTTCGCAGCTTTTTCGACGTTCCGCTCCCTCTAGACGAGTATGAGCGACTTCGACAAGGAAGCCGAACGCGAGAAACTTCGGGAGAAGTACGAGCGCGACGAACAGGAGCGCGAGGCGACCCAGCGCATGAGCGACCTGCTGCTCAAGGGGGCCACGATGACGAACGCCCACTGTGGCACCTGCGGCGACCCGCTCTTCCAGGAGGACGGCACCACGTTCTGTCCGAGCTGTCACGGCAACCCCGACGCCGTTCAGGGAACGGATCTCGAGGCCCAGCCGGCCGAGGAGACGGCCGACGAGGAGCCCACCGCTACCGAGACCCAGGAGCCGGATGCAACGCCGAACCGCGCGCCGTCGCGTCCGACCGACGCCGAGGACGGTGAGGCGGCCGCTGACAGTAGCCCGGCAGTCGATCCCGCGGCCGCTCGGGGGCACGACCCGGCCGACTCGAGCGTGACGACCGACTCGAGCGGCGCGACCGATCCGGCTCCCGCGACCGACTCGAGCAGCGCGGGTGACGCACAGTCCCAGGAGCCGTCGCCCGCCCCAGCACCCGCCACGGGGTCGACCGACGACCGTCGGCCGACGCGCCGGACTCCTGCGACCTCCTCGCCCGCCGACGGCGACCTCGAGGCCGCCCACGCCTCGCTCGTGCAGGCCCTCGAGAAGTTTGCAGGGATGGCCGCCGAGACCGACGATCCGCGGTACGCGACGGAGTGTCTCGAGGCCGCTCGCGAGGCGAGCGAGACGCTCGAGACGTTGCGGTGAGGAAGTGCGGTTCGGTGCCCGGGCGCTCGGTTCGGCTCGCCGTGTGACGACGGCGATGCCAGAACTTCGGCGGCTGGATCTCCTTCAGTTCGTTGTCGCCGCAGCCGTGTTCGTACAGCGGTGACGTGCGGGTCTCTCGGTTCCCGTAGTTGACCGTCGCCGGCTCTTTTCGGACGGGGGGTGGCATACTCGAGGCGAAACGCGACTTCCGGTTAGGAAACACACAAAACTTATGTCGGACTTATTCACATGAGGTATCATGTTCCCCTTCGAAAAGCGGAGTGTCTCTGCTGGGAGGCCGGACCGCTGGGAACGTTACACAGCCCGTCCAGAGGTGATTCGAGAACCATGGGTGGAGAGCTAAAACCGGACCGAGAGGGGTTCGAGACTGGCGGCGCTCGCTCTCTCGGTAATCGACTCGAGGCGGTTCACGGACGGGTTCGGTCTCGGTTCGAGATCGATACGCGCGCCCTTGCGGCGCTTCGTATCGCACTCGGTCTGATCATCCTCGTCGACCTGCTCCACCGGGCACGGGATATGCGGTACTTCTACACCGACGACGGAGTCTATCCGGTTGCGCTCTACGAGGCTACGTCCAGTCTGTACGACGGCTACTCGCTTCACGGTCTCTCCGGCGAACTGTGGTTTCAGCAGTTGCTGTTCGCGGTCGCCGCGGCGTTTGCGATCGCACTGATACTGGGGTATCGAACGAGACTGGTCGCGCTCGTCTCGCTTTTGCTGCTCGTCTCGTTACAGGTGCGAAATCCGCTGGTCCTCAACGGCGCAGACCGATTACTCCGAGTCTTGCTCCTGGTCGCGATTCTGGTCCCGCTGGGGGAACGGTGGTCGATCGATGCGCTCCGTCGCGGCACAGCGCGGACTACCGTGGTCGGATTCACGACCGCCGCGCTTCTCGTCCAGCCGATCGCCGTCCTGACTCAAAACGCGGTTCTCAAACACGGTGGCGATACGTGGTTCGCCGGCGAAGCGATCGGAATCGCCCTCGCCAACGACGTGATGACGATCTATCTCGGCAATCACCTCGGGAATTACCCTGCGCTCCTGGAGGCTCTCAACTGGATATGGGTGACGTTACTGACCGGTTCGGTCGTGTTCCTCCTGTGTACTACCGGGCGGTTGCGAGCGCTCTTTACCCTCGCGTATATCGGCGCGTTCCTCGGAATGCTGCCGGTAATGTCCGTGGGTTTGTTTCCGCTCGTTCTGATCGCAGCGGTGCTTCCGTTCCTCACGGCTCCGTTCTGGGATACGGCCGCTTCGCTGATCCCGTCTCGACGGTTGGTCGATCGACTCCCGACCGCGTCCCACCTCGGCCCGATCGGCCGACCGCCCGTGGAACGGCGCGTACTCGACGCCCTCCGTCGACGGGGTCACGAATCGACCACCTCGTTCGTCGTTACGTACGGTCGATCGTTGAAGACCGTCGTCGGTGTCATCTTTCTCGTCTGGATCCTGGTGTTTAGCGCGAGTCACGCTACCGGGATGGCCGTTCCGGACGAGATGGAATCGAACCTTCCCGACGAACAGCGATGGGGGTTGTACACGCCCGACCCGTCGCAGTCGTACAGTTGGTACGTCGCCGAAGCGGAGACGAAAGACGGATCGACGTTCAACGCCTTCAACGGTGAAGCCGTGGTGAGCGACCGTCCACCGGACGCATCGCAGGAGTACGAGACGTTCCGCCACCGCAAATACATGGAGTCGGTCCGTAACTCGGCGGGCAACGAACCGACTGAAATGATATCCGGCGAGTACGCCAACTGGGTCTGTGACCAGTTAACGCCCTATCTCGGCGACGACCTCGAGACGGTAACGATCCATCGATTCATCCAACAGAGTCCGGTCGACGGTGAGTACGAGGAGCCGCGTCAGATCACGCTCGTCGAACAGCGGTGCTGAGATTCCTCAGGAGAACCGGAGGAACTGCCGATCGTCGGCCCGCTCCTCGGTCGCCGGATACATCACGACGAAGTTACCGTCCGTGAGCGTCGAGATGCTCTTCGGGAGCGTTTGCAGTTTAGGGTCCCACCCGAGGTCGTTCCGGCGCGCGCTCGTGCAGACGACGAGGTCGTCCGAACGGACGTCGTCGCGGAGCGTGGCGAGCAGGCCGTCCCAGCCGTTCAGGTCGACGAACTCGACGGGTACGTCCGGCTCGACGAGTCCGAACAGCCGCTCGAACTGCGCCGGATCCCCGTCGACGACGAGTCCCCGAATCGGCGCGCCCGTCTGTTCGGAGATGAGTTTCACCGTGTGCAGCGCCTCGGAGAACCCGTCGTTGTGGTCGATCTCTGGCGGGAGCACGAGGACGATCCGCTGGGTCGTGTTGAGCCGCTCGCGAACCCGACCGACGAGCGCCAACTGGTCCGTTCGGCTCAGCACCCGATCGATGGTGTGACCGAACACCCGCTGTGTCCGCGACCGAGCGCCGTCCCAGCCGATGACGAGCGTCGTGATTCGGTTCTCGACGGTCGAGTGGACGATGCCCGAGGCGATGTTGTGGTTGACGCGCGTGTGCTCTTCGATCGGGACTTCGGCACCCGAGGCGTACGCCTCCATCTCCTCGAGTAGCTCCTCCGCCTCGGCGACTTTCGCTTCCGTCTTCGTGTTCGCGTCGGGACGGACCACCGCCACGGTGTGGATCGGCTCGTCGTCGCGCTCGTTCCGGATCGTAAACGCAAGATCCAGTAACGACTCCTTGTATCGCGAGTCGGCCGAAACCGGGACGAGGATCCGCTGTGGCGTGTCGCTCGGGTCGTACTCCTCGTGTTCGCGTGCGCGAACGAGCGCACCCCCGGCGCGTTCGACGAGCGCAGGACTGATCAGACTCACCACGAGGATCATCAGGACGACGGCGTTGATCATGTGCTGATCGAAGCCGGGAACGCCCGCCTCGAAGCCGATCTGGACGATGGCGAGGGCGGCGGCCGCCTGGCCGACGGACAGTCCGAACATGCCGAGAACCTCGTCGCGGTCGTAGCCGTAGATCCGGCCCGTCGTCCACGCCGCGACGTACTTCGTCGTCAGGACCATGCCGATCAGCGAGCCCGCGATCACGAGCGTGCCGGCTCCCTCGAGCAGGACGCCTACGTTGACGAGCATCCCCACGGAGAGCAGGAAGAAGGGGATGAACAGCGCGTTCCCGACGAACTCGATGCGGTTCATCAGCGGCCCCGACTCCGGGATCAGCCGGTTGAGCGCGAGGCCGGCGAGGAAGGCCCCGATGATGTGTTCGACGCCGACGAGTTCGGCGAGAAAGGCACAGACGAAGAGGACGGCCATCACGAACAGAAACTCGAAGTAGCTCTCCTCGTCGTGGATGCGGAAGAACCAGCGTCCGAGTCGGGGGACGAGCAGCCAGACGCCGACGAAGAAGGCCGTCAGGCCGACGCCGAGTTGTATCCAGAACGCGGCGTCTAAGGCCCCGTCGACGGAGGCGATCACGACCGCGAGCACGAGCAACGCGAGCGTGTCCGTCAGGATCGTCCCGCCGATCGTCGCAGTCATCGCCTCGTTTTTCGCGATGCCGAGTCGGTTGACGACGGGATAGGCGAGCAGCGTGTGCGAGGCGAAGACGGCCGCGAACAGCGACGCCGCGGCGACCGTCAGATCCAGTACGTAGACGCCGACTACCGTTCCGACCGCCTGCGGAATGACGAACGAGAACAGCCCGAAGACGATGCTGCGGTCCTTGTACTCGATGAACTGGTTGAGGTTGATCTCGAGGCCCGCGATGAACATCAGGTAGATCAGGCCCACCTCGCCGAGCAACTGGATCGTCGCGTCGCGCTCGAGCAGGTGGGCACCGTTCGGACCGATTGCCGCCCCGATCAGGATGACGCCGATGATCCCCGGAAGTCGGTAGCGTTTGAGGACGAGCGGCGCGACGAGGAAGATCACCATCGCGAGCCCGAAGATGAGCACGGGATCGTCGAACGGCGGCGTCAGCGACGGGCCGGTCGCCAGCGGTGTCGCTGTCCCCGCACTCGCTGACGACTGCATCGACGAGGATCGTACTGCACTGGCTCCGTTCATGAGATCACTGTCGACTCCTCCTGCTCGTCGTTGGGTCTGTCACTGGGTGCCCTCGCTGATCGTCTCGGTGCGCTACCGTTTCAGTAGTTCGTGGAAACAGCCGTCGGCTCGAGACGTACGGAGACGGTAATTCGGGCGCCGATCAGTTCGATCCCGTGTACTCGGTTCCGATGACCTCGCGCATCCGTTCGGCGGTCACCGATCCGACGCCGTCGGCCTCCTGCAGTTCGTCCTCGCTCGCGATCATCACGGCTTCGACGGTGCCGAACTCCTCGAGCAGCGATCGCGCGGTCACCGGCCCGATCTCGGCGATCGAGGAGACGACGTACTCCTGTTGCTCGGCGACCGTCTTTGCTCCCTTCTCGCCGTGGACCGAGACCTCCCGGTCGGCGGTCTCCTGCTCGCGACCGGCGATCACCGCGAGCAGTTCGGTCGTCTCGTCCTCGCCTTCGGTTCGCAACACGCTCGCGCCGAAGTCGACGGCGAGACTCGAGAGCGCGCCGCGAATCGCGTTCGGGTGGATGTCCCGTTGTTCGTAGATTCCGTCGCCCTCGACGATCACGATCGGCCGCGAGTAGTGGCGAGCCATCGCGCCGACCTGCTCGAAGATCGACCGGTCGCCGCCGACCAGCGAGTCGACGAAGTCCGCGACGGACTTGCGCTCGACGACGACCCGGTCCGAACAGACGTAGTCGCCGACGTCGAGCGTCTCGAGGCGGATCTCGATCTCCTCGCGCCTCGAGAGATCCCGCGCGATGTTGGCGTCCATCTCGCGCTGGTCGGCGACGATTTCGATCCCATCGCCCTCGGCGTGCGGTTCGTGCGTTTCGACCGTCTCGTCTTCGATTACAGCGTCATCGTCGTTCGGTTCGCTCGCTCCGGCACCCGATTCGTCGGTACTCGATTCCGAGTTGTCGTTCGAGAAATCCTGGAGCCCGGGCTGTGTCGAAACCCCCTCACTTCCACTGGAAGAACCGCCGACGGCGGCGGATTTTTCGTTGTCTCCGTCCACTTCCACTTCGCTCTCTCCGGTGGCGCCGTCGAAGTCCGTCAGCGCCTGCTGGGAGTCGTCGAGTTCCTCGGCGAGCGTGTCGGCCATCCCCTTCAGCTCGCGCAGTTCCGACTCCATCTCCTTCTCGCGGCGCTGGGAGATCCAGAAGTAGGCCTCGTCGCGGGTGTCCTCGGCCATGAGGACGACGACGCGACCCTCGGACTGGCGGCCCGTTCGTCCCTTGCGCTGGATGGACCGAATCGCGGTCGGGACGGGTTCGTAGAACAGCACGAGGTCGACTTCGGGGACGTCCAGCCCCTCCTCGGCGACCGACGTCGAGACCAGCACCTCGAACTCGGCGGCGCGGAACTGATCTAACACCTCCTGTTGCTGGTTCTGGGTCATCCCGTCCGACCCCTCGCGGTCGCCCTGCCCGACGAACCGCTTGGCGTCGAAACTGTCGTTCAGGAACTCGGTCAGCGCCTCCGCCGTGTCGCGGGACTCAGTGAAGACGATGACCCGTTCGCCGCCCTCGAGCCCCAGCGTCTCGGCCAGCAGCATCCGGGTCTTGCGGTACTTCGGATGCAGTTCGTCGAAGCTCTCGGCTTTGCGCATGGCCTCCCGGACGCGGGGGTCCGAGACCATCCGCTGGCTCGCTTTCGACGCGCCCGACGACCGCGCCTGATTGCGCTGGCGGTCGAAGTACCGACACACCGCCTCGACGCTCTGGGTCTCGACGAGCGTGACGGCCTGCCGGAGTTTCATCACCTCCGCGTGGACGGACATGCCCTTGAACCCCTCCGACTGGTCGTTGTTGATCAGCTGCTGGAGTTCCGCGCGCATTCGGTTGAGATCCTTCTGGGACTGATCGGGCTGGATCGACTTCGCGACGCCGAGTTCCTTGAGTTTCTCGAGGCGGTCTTTGATCACCTCGTTCAGCGCGTCTCGGATCTCGATAACGTCCTCCGGGAGGTCGATGCGCTCCCACTCGACGTCGGTGTCGTGCGTGAACTCGCTGACGTCGGCGTCCTCCTCGGTCATCACCTCGACGTCCTGGATGCCGAGGTTCGCACAGACCTCGAGGATGGCCTTCTCGTCGCCGCCGGGCGAGGCCGACATCCCGGTCACGAGCGGCTGGTTCGCGTCGGCGTGGTAGCGCTCGGCGATGTAGTTGTAGGCGTAGTCGCCGGTCGCGCGGTGGCACTCGTCGAAGGTGAGGTGGGTGACGTCGGAAAGCGAGATTCGGCTTCCGACGAGGTCGTTCTCGATGACCTGCGGGGTCGCCATCACGACCGTCGCCTGCTCCCACGTCTCGGCGCGGTCGTCCGGGCTCACGTCGCCGGTGAAGACGACGATTTCCTCGTCGGGGATCTGCAGCGCCTCGCGGTAGAAATCGGCGTGTTGCTGGACGAGCGGTTTGGTCGGGGCGAGCATCAGCGCTTTTCCGCCGACCTCCTCGAGTCTGCGCGCCGTGACGAGCAGGCTGACGGTGGTTTTGCCGAGGCCCGTCGGGAGACAGACGAGCGTGTGCCCGTTCGCGGCGGTACCGGCGAGTTTGAGCTGGTAGAGCCGGCGCTCCAGGAAGTTCGGCTCGAGGAGCGGATGCTCGATAGAGGGAATATCTGTGCCCTCGTCCGTTGCTGCCATTGGCGGTGGTTCGCCGTCGGCGCGAATAAGGGTTCTCGTACCGTGGCGGAAGTGAAATTCCGCACTGTTCGAGAGACGGCATCCGCTCGCGGCCCCTGGAGACGACGATTTTGACGCAGCAGCGCGTACCTCCAGCCATGAACGACGACGTCCGTGATGGTGCCGGACTCTGGACGGGACCGACGCAGCGCAGAGAGCCAGAGCGGCACGGGACGCGATGAAACGGCGGATCGGCAATCAGTAAGTCTCGGGGTAGCGGTACGTTCGCTCCCGGTTGCCGACGGACGATTCTCCGTGCCGTACGTGTCGAACCGTCTTACTCCGGCGGGTCGATCACTTTCGGCTCGTTGTCGCCGCAGCCGTGGTAGGAGATGTCGAGGTACTCTCGCTCCCGATCGCCGGGTTCAGTTACGGTCTCGTACGTCACGTCTTCGTGGACCGCGTACATGTTGACGTACGCGAGTTCCTCGTCGTGATCGTCGACCCACTGCTCGCAGATGTGATCGGCCAGGCGATCCGGGACGGCGTTCTGGACGCTGCCGCGGCGGACGCTGTTCATGTAGAACCGTTCCCGGTAGGTGCCGTACTGCTTCTGTAACTTCCCGTCGTGGGGCCGCTCGTAGGTCAGTTCCCGGTCGTTATAGGCGTCGACTACGTCCCCGCGCTCGGTTTCGGCGGGGAAGACGTAGTAGCGGTCCGTCGTCCGCGGATCCGGCCCGGCGAAGACCCCCCAGCCGATGGGTTGGTCGATGCCGAACCTCGAGGCGGTCGCTTCGACCCGTTTCACCCCCGTCGTCTCCGCGAGCGTCTCGTCGACCGCCCCTTCGACCCGCTCTTCCATCGACTGGTCGCTCGCGTCGTCGGCCAGCGCGGCCCCGACGTTGAAGACCATGACGGCCGCGACGAACAGGAGCGTGACGACGACGGCGCCGAGTGCGAGGGTGTAAGCGTGGCCGCGGATCCGCATCGCTCGCTCGGACCGGAGGCCGGCGGCGGGAAGGCGGTTCGCGCCCCGCTCGAGTCGGGTCGCTCGAGCGGCAAATCGGTCCGGATCGATACCCGCGTACCGTCCCAGCCGCTGCAGGTCGTCCCAGAACGGCGTCTGGAGGAAGAGGAGCAGTCCCGCGAGCGCGACGTAGGGAAACGCGCCGATGCGGACCGAGACGGCGAAGGCGAGGTGTCCCGCGGCGAACAGCGCGATCAGCGGGTATCGCCACCGGCCGGGGAGGAGGATCAGCAGCGGCGAACAGACGAGGAGGGTAAACCAGATCAGGCCGCCGAGTTCCAGCAGTGCCGGGACCTGCCGGACGGTGTCCCCCAGCAGGAAGGTGATCTCGTCGATGCCGAGCACCAGCGGCGCCGCATCGCCGCTGGTCCAGACGTCGGACTGGGATTTGATGAGCCCGTTCGTGAAGTACATGTAAACCATCTGTCCCGTGATCAGCGCGGTCGCGGCGTTCGCGACGGACGGCCTGAGGTCGCGGTCGGCGTGGACGGCGTCGACCGACCAGCGCTCGCCCAGCGGGAGGAAGATGGCCCAGAACAGCAACAGCCGGAAGAGGGTGTCGGCGTAGCTCAGCACGAACGGGTTGTGGTGGTCCAGCGAAACGACGAACAGGAAGGTGAGGACCGTCGCGATTCGGGTCCTGTAGCCGACGATCAACTGGACGGCGATCAGCCCCTGGAGGACGAACAGCGCCGCGATCAGCGTCGGATCCGTCGTCAGGTGGTAGATCGAGAACGGATCGCTCGCCGTAGCGTCCAGCACGAGCGACCGCGGGGCGACGCCGTCGTCGGTGTAGAAGTACGTGAAGTTCCGCGACCGGAGGAACAGGTCGGCGACGACGAGCAGGCCGACGACGACCCGGAAGACGGCCAGCGTTCGCGTGTCGATTCGAACGCGCCGGCGCAGAGCGGTTCGAAGCCGGTGACCCGACTCGAGGAGGGAGGGAGGTAACGCGGGACCCATCTGTAAAATGATTTTAACCCAACACTATAGCTATTTCCATCGGGAGAGTCGCGTTTCGCAACTGGTCGCGGGTCGTGCCCGTTCGCTCGATTTCACGGGTGTCGCCGCCAGTACCGACCGGTTGCTGCTGACAGCACCAG
Organism: Natronorubrum halobium; assembly: GCF_051351675.1. NCBI lineage: Archaea > Methanobacteriati > Methanobacteriota > Halobacteria > Halobacteriales > Natrialbaceae > Natronorubrum > Natronorubrum halobium. Next base: position 564,854 of record NZ_CP195595.1, on the reverse strand, counting down.
CGCTTTCCGAACGCGAGTCGTCCGTATGCTATGGTCGCCGACTTCGCCCGCGTCACGAGCCGACTGCCGGACCGCGATCCGCTCCTCCGGGCCGTCGGATTCGTGCTTGCGGTCAACCCTGGGTGACGCTCGCGACGGTGCTCAACTTCGAGCTCTGGCGGCTGAACGCCTGACGATCGACGCCGCTCTTTCCGGTGCCGTCACTGGCCGGAAACGTCGGGCAACCAGTAGACGAGCACCATCGCCACGACCGCGAAGCCGGCCAGAACGACGTACCCCTCGTCGAAGAAGCCGTTGTCCGCGAGGACGCCGAACAGCGCCGGACTCGCGGCTCCGATGGTCATGTAGAACGTGCGCAGGAAGCCCAGCCCCGTCCCTTTCATGTCCGCGGGGAACGCCGCGGTCATGTACGGCAGGGTGATCGTCCCGTAGCCGAGGATGCTCGAGAGGAAGACTGTCCCCACGACGATCGGCCAGAACCCCTCGAGAAACGGTAGGGAGACGAGCGCGACCGCCATAACGGTCAGGACGGCCGGCAGCGATCGCCGAATGCCGAACCCGTCGTAGAGCCGTCCCGTGATCGGCTGGACGACGATCCCGAGCGCGAAGAACGCGCTGAACAGCGCCGTAGCCATCCCCTCCGAGAACCCCTTCACCTCGATCAGATACGTCGGATAGAGCCCGGTGAATCCCTGCCAGACGCAGTAGGTGAGGATCTGGATCGCCGTCACGACGACGATGGCCGGCCGGCGGAGTTGGGCGGCGACGTAGCGTACCGTCTCGAGCGAGAGGCTGTCGACGGCGCTCGTCGATCCCGAGGTCCGCGCGGGGACGACCAGCCAGAGCAGGACGGCGACGAGCGCGAACACGGGGACGGCGAGGCCGAAGCCGTACTGCCAGGCGAGCGTGGCCGCGATTCCGCCGGCGATCAGGGGCAACACGGCGTTGCCGACCTCGCCCGCGGCCATCGTGACGCCGATGGCGGTCCCGTCGTTGTCCGGGAACACGTCCGAGAGGATCGTAAAGCGGGCGACGCCGTAGAGCGCCGTCCCGAAGCCGAAACACGCCGTCGCGAGGAAGACGACGGGGGCGGAGCCGGCGACGGCGATGAGACCGAGCGCCACCGCCGAGACGAGCGTGCTCACGACGAGGACGTTCCCCTCACCGAGCCGGTCTGCGAGGATACCGCCCGGCAGCTGGCCGAGCGCGTAGGCGAGCCAGAGCACGGTCAACAGCAGTCCGGCCGTCGTCAGGTCGAGCGCGTAGGCGTCTTGCAGGTAGGGAAGCAGTACCGGATACGCGAGGCGGACGCCGATAGAGAAGCACCAGCCCGTCGCGACGGCGAACAGGATCTTCCCGCGGCCGTCCGCGAGCACCGACCGCACCGCTCGACCGTCGAAACCCGGCAGTCGTCCCACTGTTGTCGACTCCCCGTCGCCGCCGCTAAAGGGCTCCGTTCAGAGACGGTATTGCCGATATCGGACCGGGGCGACCGTCCGAACCGATCAAAAGACTAATGATATACTGATGAGATTTCGCGCTATGTCCGCGATCGAACTCCGCGGCGTGACCAAACGCTACGAGCGGACCGGCTTCGTCAGGAGTCGGTCGGTCACCGCCCTCCACGACCTCGATCTCACCGTCCGATCCGGTGAGGTCTTCGGATTTTTAGGCCCGAACGGTGCCGGAAAGTCCACGACGATCGATATTCTGCTCGACTACGCCGCCCCGACCGAGGGCTCGGTTCGCGTCCTCGGCCGCGACGTCGCCACCGAGAGCACCGCCGTTCGCGAACGCGTCGGCGTCCTCCCCGACGGCTACGGCCCGATCGGCGAGCGAACGGGCCGCGAACACGTTACGTTCGCTATCGAAGCGAAGGACGCCGACGACGACCCCGACGACCTCCTCGAGCGCGTCGGGATGCACAGCGTGGGCGACTACCCCGTTACGGAGTACTCGAAGGGGATGGCACAGCGGCTCATGCTCGCGATGGCCCTCGTGGGCGACCCGGACCTACTCGTACTGGACGAGCCCTCGACCGGGCTCGATCCCAACGGTGCGCGGACCATGCGCCGGATCGTCCGCGAGGAGAACGAGCGCGGTGCGACCGTCTTCTTCTCGAGCCACATCATGGAACAGGTCGAGGCGGTCTGCGACCGCGTCGCGATCCTGGACGGCGGCGAACTCGTCGCCGTCGACACGATCGACGCCCTGCGCGAGTCCAGCGGCGGCACGTCCTCCGTGACGATCGATCTGTCGTCGGTTCCGGACGCCGCGGTCGCACGCGTGCGCTCGCTCGAGGGCGTCACCGGCGTCACGAGCGACGGCGCGTCCGTCGTCGTCGCCTGTACCGACGCCGCGAAGGCGCCGGTTATCGCCGCGTTCTACGAGTCCGCGGCGGACGTCCGCAACGTGACGACGGACGAGACGTCGCTCGAGGAACTCTTCGAGAGCTACACGCGGGGTGTCGCCCAGTGAGCTCCGTCAGGACGCTCGCGTTGTTCGTCCGCGAAGACGTTCGCGACACCGTTCGCGAGCGGCAGTTGCAGTTGCTGGTCGCTATCTTCGCCCTCCTCGGGCTCTTCGTGACGTACGCCGCCGACCAGTCGGCGTCGGCGACGTCCGGAAGCGGGCCGGAACTGATCCCCGCGGTACTCCCGCTGTTCGCGATGCTGTTGCCGCTGCTGGTGCTCGGCTTCTTCGCCTCCGCGGTCGTCGAGAAGCGAACGGCGGGGTCGCTCAAAATCCTGCTCGGGCTCCCGTTCTCCCGGCGAACGGTCGTCCTCGGCACGTTCCTCGGACGGAGCCTCGTCATCTGTACGGCGGTGTTCGTCTCCTTGCTCGCCACCGCCGCGCTGGCGCTGGTACTCGGTGTTACCATCGATCCGGTCAGGCTCGTCACGGTGTCGCTGCTACTCGCCCTGCTCGCCGTGACGTTCACCGCCATCGCCGTCTCCATCTCGGCTCTCGTTCGGACGACGACGCGAGCGACGGTCGCCGCCTTCGGCACCTTCGTCCTCTTTTTCTTCGGCCTCTGGTCGTCGCTTCCGCAGGCCGTATTGTACGTCCGCTACGGCTTCTCGTTTCCCGAGACGACGCCGGAGTGGGTCGACGTCGTCGCCGCGGTGAACCCGGTCGCCGCGTACGTGAATCTGCTCGCCGGGCTGTATCCCGACCTCAACAGCGGGGCGTTCATCCGGCCGCCGTCCGAGCCGGCGGTCTACGAGCGGCCGTCGTTCGCGCTCGCGGTGCTCGTCGGCTGGATCGTCGTTACGATCGGCGTCGGCTACTGGCGGTTCCGGGCGACCGACCTCTGATCGCTCTCGGAGGTATCGGTTCTCGTCTCTTCTCGTCGCTTGGAGTCGCCTCGAGACCGGTCTCGAGCGGACCGGGATCGCTTCGCCCTCGATCAGACCGGGACGAACTCGAGTGCGATCCACGCCAGCGCGCCCGCGTAGATCGGGATCGTCAGGTTGTCGTCGACGATGTAGCCGCCCAGGCGGAGTTTGACCCCGTCGGCGATGGTCGCGCCGACCGCCGCTGCGAGGACGGCGAGCGGGTGCTCGTAGAGGAACGGCGCGGCGATGATCGCGCTGACGACGAACATCGTGACCAGCACTTTCGGCCCCTTGACGAACTTGAGGCTGTCGTCCGAGACGGCCCCGCTGATCGGGTCGCCGATGGCGAGCATCAACATCGCGGGCAGGGCGATCTGTGGCTCGAAGAGGAGTACGGCGACCGTCATGCTGACCATGTAGTAGCCGTAGCCCGCGAACTGGTTCTGTTCGTAGTCGCGCGTCAGCTTGTCGTAGAGCTGCCAGTCGAGTCCCACCTGTAGCCGGAGGAACTCGAGGCCGATCGTGCCGAGTGCGAGGACGACCATCAGGGCCCGGAATCGGAACCACGTCAGTCCGAGTTCGAAGGCGTCGGAGAGGAGGTAGAGTGCGACCAGTCCCGCCCCGCTCGAGTGGACGAGCCGTCGCTTTAGTTCGTCAGCCATCAGGTCACCCGTCGAAGGTAACGACCTTCAGTCCGTCGGTTACGTTCGGTATACGGGGACGATGACCAGGTGTTCTCGTCCGTGTGCCTTACAGCGGAATTGCGCCGGTAAGGGCGCCGACGACGAGGATCACCGCCGATGGGATGACCATGAGGGGGAGCGTGAACTTGATGTGTTCGCCGAGTTCGATCCCGGCCAGTCCGATGAGCAGATAGGTAGCACCGGTAAACGGTGACACCGGGAACCCGACGGTCTGTCCGACGAGCGAGGCGCGCACGACTGCCACCGGATCGTGACCGTACGCGGCGCTCGTTTCGGCGAGGACCGGAAGCACGCCAAAGTAGAACGCGTCCGGGCTGAACAGGAGTCGAGCGGGCAACGAGAGGACGGCGACGACGACGGGGAGCTGAGCACCCAACGCGTCGGGAATGAGGAACACCATGATCTCGGCCATCTCGGTCACCATGCCGCTCTCCTCGAGTACGCCGATGAGGACGCCGGCGGCGAAGAGGATACCAACGTACGTCATGACGTCGGGCGCGTAGTCCTCGAGGACGTCTTTTTGATCCTCGTAATCCGGGACGTTGACGATCAGGGCGATGACGACCCCGATCATGAACGATACCTCTGGTGACGTGACATCGGCGATGAGAATGCCGAGCACCGCGACCGTCAGCAGCAGGTTGAACGCCCACCTCCAGTCGACGTCGATATCGCGACCGTCGGTGGCCTCCTCGATGAGCGAGTCCTCGTCGATCCCGTCGAAGGCCGTGACGGAGTCGATGTCCTGTTGGATCTGTTTGCCGTAGTAAGCGCTGATAGCGAACACGGACAGCATGCCGGCGGCCTGCGCGGGAATCATCGGGTTGAACACGTTCGAGATCGTCGCCGGTTCGATCGCGGCGACCCCGCGGACGACCTGTCCACCCCACGGCACCATATTCATCGTTCCGGCAGTGAGCGCAACGAGCGCGGCGAGAATCTTTCGGTCGACGTCGAGCGCATCGTACAGCGGGAGCAACGCCGGAATCGTGATGAGCATCGTCGTCGCGCCGGCCCCATCGAGATGCGTTACCATCGCGAGTCCGACGGTACCGACCGTGAGCAGCGCCGGCTTACTGGTGATGTTGTCGACGATTCGCGCGACGAACGGATCGAACAGCCCGCTGTCCCGCATGATACTGAAGTACCAGACGGCGAACGCGAACATCGCCGTGATACCCACGATCCCCTGTAGCCCTTCCTCCGAGAACTCGGCGATCTCCCCGAGCGAAAACCCGGCGACCAGCGCAGCGATCACCGGAACGATAATGAGCGTCGGAACGACGTACAATCGTTTCTGAATAACGAGGAATAGTATGAGGAATATTGCCCCGTATCCAATGATACCGAGTGTCAATCCGGATCCTAGCATACTCGAGCAGTCAGTATATCGATATAAAAACTATACTATTCATAGAGGGTTGAACTAGCAACATGTTCTGCTCCTAACCGTACGAATGCAGCGCGGTATATCACATAAAATAGTTGCTATATACTGTGCCTATCCCCTTAAAAATATAATTATGATCATAGTTTAGATATATACGGCGCCGTTAGTGAGGGAGTAGCCGCCGGAGCGGAACGCAGAATACGCGTCGACGACTTCCATAGACGCTCGGTCACCGTTCGACTAGATATCGCTCTAACGGTACCCGCTCCGACGAAAACGAGAGGTGACGGCTTCTCCGGGACCTCGAGTTTCGGTCCGACTACAGCTCGTCGAACTCCTTCCCTCCCTCCCGAATCTCGGCCAGCGTCTCCGCCAGACCCTCGACCGCCAGTCGCTTCTGATCGGTCGTATCCCGTTCGCGAACCGTCACGGTCGTCTCCTCGTCCTCGATCGTCTCGTAGTCCACCGTCACGCAGAACGGCGTCCCGACCTCGTCCTGCCGGCGGTAGCGCCGACCGATGTTGCCCGAGTCGTCGTAGGTGACCGAGAGCCCTTCCGCGCGCAGCTCGTCGACGATCTCGTCGGCCTGGGCCTCGAGGCCCTCGTCGTTCTGCAGCGGGAAGACGCCCACGAAGGTCGGCGCGACTTCGGGATCGAGCTCGAGGAAGGTTCGCTCCTCGCCGTCGACCTCGTCCTCCCGATAGGCGTGGTGGAGCACGGTGTAGACCAGCCGGTCGACGCCGAAGGAGGGTTCGACGACGTGCGGGACGATGTGCTCGCCGGCTTCGGTCTGTTCCTCGACCGAAAAGCCGGTCTTCTCGACGGGAAGTTCGTGGGTCTCGCCTGCGAGATCGATCTCGACGGTGTCGCCGTCGAATGCGGCCCGATCGCGCGAGGCGAGATCCTCGAGTTGCTGCACGACCGCCTGCGCGTCGCCGCCGAACTCCGGTCCGAGATAGCTCATGTCGGGGTCGACCGTGGCGCGTTCGACCGTTTTGGGCTCGTCGTACTGCTTGAAGACGGTAAAGCGGTCGCCGGAGTGCTCGGCGTGTTTCGAGAGGTCGTAGTCGCCGCGGTAGGCGAAGCCGGCCATCTCGATCCAGTAACCGGAAGACGACTCCGTCGACTTCCGTTGTTCGGAATCTTTCGATTCCTCATTTCCGTCGATCAACGCCTCGGCGTCCCAGCAGTCCGCGGCGTAGTGGGCGCGCTCGCCCGAGAGGTGCTGGCGGAACCGGAACCGGTCCATGTCGACGCCGACGGCCTCGTACCACGGCTTGGCGACGCCGAGGAAGTAGGCGACCCACGGGCTGGTGATGATCCCCTCCTCGACGGCCTCGCCGATGGTCGTCCGGATCTCGTCGCCGTCTTCTCGCGGCTCCTCATCGTCGCCGCTCGAACCTTCCGCGGCGCGTTGCGCCGCGCTCTCCGCGTTCTGCTCAGTTGCCGGGTAGAGCGTGACCTCGACGTCTTCGACCGACTCGAGGTCCGGCTCGTCCGTCTCGGGGTCGACGAAGTACTCGAGTTCGGCCTGCGTGAACTCCCGCGTGCGGATGATCGAGCGCCGCGGACTGATCTCGTTGCGGTAGGCGCGGCCGATCTGGGTCACGCCGAACGGAAGCTGGTTGCGCGCGTACTCCTTGAGCCGCGGGAACTCGACGAAGATACCCTGTGCGGTCTCGGGGCGGAGGTAGCCGGGCTGGGAGTCGCCGGGACCGATGTTCGTCGAGAACATGAGGTTGAACGCCTCGACGGCCTGGCCCGCGAGGCCCGCGCTACAGTTCGGGCAGACGAGCTGGTGTTCGGCGATGACCTCCTCGACCTCCGGAATCGGGAGGCTCTCGGCGTCCTCGTACTCGGTGTTGTCCTCGACGACGTGGTCGGCGCGGTGGCTCTCGCCGCAGTCGGGACACTCGACGAGCATATCGTCGAAGCCGTCGAGGTGGCCCGACGCTTCGAAGACGGGTTCGGGCATGATCGTCGGCGCGTCGATCTCCATGTTCCCCTCCGCGACGGCGAAGCGGTCGCGCCAGGCGTCCTCGACGTTGCCCTTCAGCGACGCTCCCTGCGGGCCGAAGGTGTAGAAGCCGCCGACGCCGCCGTAGGCGCCCGAGGACTGGAAGAAGTAGCCCCGCCGCTTGGCCAGTTCGACCAGTTTCTCGCTCGTCGCTGCCGATTCGTCGTCCGTCTCGTCCGCGTGCTGGTGTTCACTCATAGAGCGCCTCCAAGATGTCGACATCACAGACGATGCCGACGAGCTGTTCGCCCGTGAGCATCGGAATCTGTTCGATGTCGTTGCTGATCATCTGCTGTGCAGCGTCCTGAATCGGCGTCTGGGCCGAGACCGTCACCACGTCGCCGCTCATGAACTCGCTGACGGGTCCGTTGGGAATCTCGATATCCCGCGTCGGCAGGTAGCGGCTCCCGACGCCCTTGATCCCTTCCCAGGACCACTCCGAGTCCTGATCCGGGAAGTTGTCGCCCGTCTCCTCCTCGCCCTCGACGATGCGAGCGACGTCGATGATGTCGACCTCCGTGAGGACGCCGCTCATCTCGCCGTCGTCGTCCAGCGTGACGGCGTAGGGGACGTTCGCGTAGTACAGTTCGCGCTCGGCGACCGGGAGCGGCGCGCCCTCGTAGGTCGTGTTCACGTCCGTGCTCGCGTAGCCCTCGACCACCCCGTCGGTCTGCTGGTCGCCCGCCGCGATCGCGTGGATCACGTCCGTCACCGTGACGATCCCCTCGAACTCGCCGTCGACGACGGGCACGCGTCGCGCACCTTCGTCGACCATCAGTCGCGCGACGTCCTCGAGCGCGGTGTCGGCGGTCGTCGTCGGGGTGTCGTCCATCAGCATGACGAGCTGGTCCTCGTCGGGCTGTTCGATCAGGACGTCCCGCGAGACGAGCCCGCGGTACTCGAGGCCGTCATCGGTCGATTTGACGACCGGGACGGAGGAAAACGACTTCTCCTGGAGGTACTCGAGGACGTCCGAGCGGGTGCCGGGCAGTTCGACGGTGACCACGTCCTCGCGAGGCGTCATGGCGTCGGCTACGTTCATGTCCCCAGGGTACGGCTAAAATGAGTATAAACCCAGTGCTTCACGGGCGCCCGAACCGGACGCTTCGCATCCCGAAGCCGGAGCCACCGACGCCCCGAGAATTCCCCATCCTGATCAGTCGTCTGACGAGATAGTCCGATTCGACGAGTTTATATGTGAGTGGGAGACACTCTCATACATGGCGACGAACCCCCACGCCATGACGTCCGACGACACCGTCGTCGGTTCGATCGACTCGAGTAGCTCGAGTACTGACTACGTCATCGCCGATATCTCGGCCGACGACGCCTGGCTCTCGATGCAGGCCGATGACGCGCCGACGCTTCCGGCCTGGCGATAACTGGGGGTGGGGAAGACACTGCGGCGAACGACTCGAATTGCTATTTTCTACTGATTCCGTCCGCGAGCGGCGCGGTGCGTACGGGCCTGACTGGCGGTCACCGACACCGCCGACGCGATCGTCGGACTCTAGAACACGCCCATACTGAGCGCGTACGGCCACTCGAGCGTGCCGACGGCGAGCAGGACGAGCGTCGTGGCGAACAGGCCGACGTTCTTCAGAAAGCTCGTCATCTCGGCCTGTTGCTGATCCGCCGGAACGGCCCAGAAATCGTGCATCATCGGGGTCGTGACGAGCAAGAAGAGCGCGATCGCGCCGGCCGCGAGTACCGGGACCACCCCGAGTGCGACGCCGAGACCGCCGAATACGAGCAGGACACCCGAGGCGACGACCGAGAACGTCGGCGCCGGGACGCCCTTCATCTCGGCGTAGCCCGCCGTGCTCTCGAGATCGAGGAAGTGGTTCAGCCCGGTGAACGCGATCATTCCCCCGAAGAGGACGCGCGCGACCAGGAACAGTTCGGCTGCGAACGGACCGTCGAAGCTCTGAAGCGGTACCGTTTCGATAGCTGGTATCATCGTGTAACTTGGTGGAGGAACCGTACCGATATAGCCGTTCCCGGACATCGGATTCACCTGGTAACGGCGGTGTTATCGTCGGCTTTTCGAGGGTGAGTCGGGGCCGAAAGCGCGTTCTCTCCGTGGCTGCCGTACGGCCCCACAGTTTAGTGGACGAGCGTTGCACCTCCGTTCGATGGTCGGTCCGCAACCGCGAGACGAGCGCGGGACCGATGCGAACGACGAGTTCGGCTTCCAGACCGACGACTCGCGTTATACGGTGGCGACGTTCCTCGCCGCACTCGTGCCGACGGCGCTCGCCCGGCGTTCGATCGCCGTCTCGATCGACACCGATCGGGACGCCTACCAGCGCGACGAACCCGTCGAGATCACCGTCGACTTCAAGAACCGATTCCCGCTGCCCGTCTCGATTCCGACGCCGCGCCAGCGCCGCTGGGGGTGGTCGATCGACGGCGAACTCGAGGCCAGCGACGAGCGCCGCTACACTCGCAGTCGGCCCTCGGAGTTCCGGTTCGGCGGCGGCGAGCGCAAACAGGTCGCGTTCACCTGGAACGGTCGATTCGAGCGCACTGCCGACGACGGCATGGACGAGTCGGTCGTCCCCGACCCCGGCGAGTACGAACTCCGCGCGTTCGTCGCGGCCCGCGACGACCGGTACCAGCCGAGCGATGCAACGACGATTCGACTCGAGTAGCCGTTCGTCCGTTCGATCGCCACCAGTAACCGTTTAATCGTGTGTGTCATGGTCACACGCATGTCTCTCGAGCAGGTGTTCACCCGACTCCCGGACCCCAGTTCGCACACCTTTCCGGACTACTCGCTCCCGCGTGGCGACCCCGTCCTGCCGATCGCGGTCACGCATGAGGAGCTCTCGACGCTCCTCGCGTTGTACGAGACGTTCCGGAGCGTCGATCCGACCGGATTAGATTCGAACCCGGTGCTCGAGGCGGCGACGACGTACATGCAACAGTCGTTCGGTATCCCGCAGTACCGGCCGGACGAACAGTTGGCGGACGACATCGCAGCGCTGCTCAACGACTTCTCGGACGACCTCGGCGGGCGGTCGCTAGGCGTGGTCGACGCGACGCCCGACCACCACCGGACGCTGTACTTCTTCCTGATCAGTTGCCGGGGCTATCACGCTGCGTCCCACGTTCGGTTCGATCCGGACGAGGCGGCCGTGGCGACGCTCTACGATCTCTACCAGCGAGTGGTCGAACAGGACGTCTATCTCAAGCATCCCGCGTCGGTGCTCGAGTGAGGCCGATTCCGTGAGCGAGCCAGTCGGTGGCGACGAGGTTGCGGCGGGCAGGTCGCCACTGCACGAGTTCGGCACGAACCGGTCGGAATCTCGACCGATCTGCAGCGACCGCTAAGTCGTTTCGATCGGAACTGAGAAGAGAGAAACTGCGCCGCGTATCGGGACCATTAGTCGGCCTTCACCCGGTGAGGAAGCCACCTGGTGGAATCTGTCCCGACGGGCTGTCGTCGTCCGTCTGCTGGTTTTCACCGAGCTGCGGGGAGTGAGCGATCGTTCGTCGTGCCTTTGCCATTCGTCGGGTGCCTGCCGTGACGGTGGCGAGTATCTTACTCATACATGAGTAAAAAGGCGCGGCATGCATATAAGTATTTTCGAGATGAAAGATTGTGTTAGTTCACCGCCGACGACCACAGGATCAATCATCTCTCGAACGGATGTCTCAGAGTCCCTCGATCCGAAATAATGGCAATTATTCGAGACGGACACTCGTGTCACGAGTCCACTTCACAAACATACAAAATCAGATATGATGGGTTTCAGCGGGTCCCGCTACCGGTGCAGGTGACACGCCGCGAAGTGCGTTCCCGACCCGTGTTCCGACTCGAGGTCGTAGGCGGGCCGCTCGCGCGCACAGATGCTCTGTTCGGCGAACGACTCGAGCAGGAGGTCCGTGGCCTCGTCCCAGTTCTCCTCGATCTCGTCGTCACCGTCCGGCTCGCGGATCCCTCCCCGCTGATCGGTCGCGATCAGGTCGATAGCCTCCCCGATAATCTCGCCCGCGCCGCCGCGCGGCAGCGTGCCCTCGAAGAACTCCCGACGAATCTCGGCGGCCGTCATCGGCTCGAACGTCCGTCGCTTGACCGCGCGCATGAACGCTCGAGTGTGCACCCACTCGTCGTCGCCGATCTCGTACTCCTCGGGGACGATCAGACGCGGACAGCGCGTCCGGAACCGACAGCCCGAGGGCGGATCCTGCGGGCTCGGCACCTCGCCCTCGAGCACGCCGCGCACCCCCGACTCTCGCGGATCCGGGACGGGAATCGACTCGAGTAACGCCTTCGTGTAGGGGTGCTGGGGATTCTCGAACAGCTCCTCCTTCTCGGCGAGTTCGACGATGTGGCCCAGGTACATCACCGCGACGCGGTCGGAGATGTGCCGGATCACGGAGAGGTCGTGGGCGATGAAGAGGTAGGTCAGGCCGAACTCCTCCTGCAGTTCCTCCATCGTGTTCATCACCTGGGCCTGGATGGAGACGTCGAGCGCGGAGACGGGTTCGTCACAGACGATGAAGTCCGGGTCGACCGACAGCGCCCGCGCGAGGTTGATCCGCTGGCGCTGCCCCCCGGAGAAGGCGTGGGGGTTCCGATTGTAGTGGCGCGGATCGAGGCCGACCTTCTCGAGTAGCTCCTTTGCGCGCGCCTCCCGGCCCTCGTCGTCGAACATGTCGTGGGCCCGCATCGGCTCCTCGATGATCTGGCCGATCTTCATCCGCGGATCCAGCGACGACTGGGGATCCTGGAAGATCATCTGGATCTCTGCTCGCTTCTGGCGCAACTCCTCGCCGCTCAACTCGGCCAGATCGTCGCCCTTGAAGCTGATCGTTCCGTCGGTCGGATCGAGCAGCCGCAGGATCGTTCGCCCGAGCGTACTCTTCCCGCAGCCCGACTCGCCGACCAGCCCCAGCGTCTCCCCCTTCTTGATCTCGAAGGTGACGTTGTCGACGGCCTCGACCTGATCGACCCCGAAGCTCACCGGCGGGAACTGATCGGTCTCGAGGTTGATCCCCGCGAGCAGCCCCGAGTCGGCCGCGAAATGTTTCGTCAGCCCGTCGACCTCGAGGAGCGTTTCGCCGTGGGCGATATCGCTCTCGCCGAAGCCGATGGGGTCGTCCGGCGTGCTCATCGGCTCGCCTCACCTCCGTCGGACCTGCGGTCCGACGAGGATCGCGATCCTTCGGATCGCTCACCCCCATCAGTCGACGCCTGCTCCTCTTCGACTGGCGTCTCCGGGTCCTCCTCGGGATCGGTCGCCGTCCCACCGACGTTCGTCTCGGCCTCGTCTCCTTCCTCGAGCGGCACGCTCTCGTCGTAGCCCACGTCGAAAACGTCGTGTTTCACGCAGGCCGCGCGATGCGGGTGACCGTCGGCGCGGTCGACCTCGAGCGGCTCCGGATGGACGCGGGTACAGACCTCTCGCGCGTCGGGACACCGGGGGTGGAACCGACAGCCGGAGGGCGGATTGATCGCTTCGGGCATCACGCCCTCGATGGGATCGAGTTCCTCGACGGTCCGGTCGGGCCGGGGCATCGAGTCGAGCAGGGCGTCGGTGTAGGGGTGTTTGGTGTCGTAGAACAGTTCGTCCACGGGCGCCTGTTCGATGACCTCGCCGAGGTACATCACGTTCACCCGATCGCAGATCTCGGCGACGACGCCCATGTCGTGGGTGACCCAGATAAAACTCGTGCCGTAGCGATTCTGCAGGTCGTCGACGAGGTCGAGGATCTGGCCCTCGACGGTGACGTCCAGCGCGGTCGTCGGCTCGTCGGCGATGATCAGGTTCGGCTCGCAGGCCAGCGCCATCGCGATCAGCACGCGCTGGCGCATCCCGCCCGAGAACTGGTGCGGGTACTCCTCGTAGCGCTCTTCGGGATCCGGAATCCCCACTTCGCGGAGCATTCGGATCGCCTCCGTTTTCGCCTCATCTTTCGAGAGGTCGCGGTTGATCTCGATGAACTCTCGGAGCTGCCCACCCACCGTGAACACCGGGTTGAGCGACTCCATCGGATCCTGGAAGATCACCGCGATCTCCCGGCCCCGGATCCGCTCGCGCATCTCGGACTCCGAGAGCATGTCCGGGTGTTCGCGGAGTTCGCCGTCGGGGCCTTCCTCGAGGCCGAAGATCGTTTCGCCCCGGTACTCGACCGTCCCGCCGACGATCTCGCCAGGCTCTTCGACGAGACGCAGCAGGCTCATCGAGGCGACCGATTTTCCGGCGCCCGACTCGCCGACGAGGCCGACAATTTCGCCCTCGTGGACCTCGAAGGAGATGCCGTCGACGGCCCGGACGGTACCGGTTTCGGTGAAGAATTGTGTCTTGAGGTTTTCGACGCGAAGGAGTGGTTCGGAGCTCATAGTTAGTTCTTGATCCGCGGATCGAGTGCGTCCTGCAGCCCGTCGCCGAACAGGTTGAACCCCATGATGGTCACGAGGATCGCGAGGCCGGGCCAGATCGACAGCCAGATGTTCGCGTGCATGTACCGGCCGTGGGCGATCCGGAGCATCTCACCCCAGTCGGGCGTCGGCGGCTGGGCGCCGTAGCCCAAAAAGGAGAGTCCGGCGACGATCAGAATCGTCACGCCGATCTGCAGCGTTGCGTACACCATCACGGGTGCGAAGCTGTTCGGGATGACGTGTCTGCGGATGATGTTCCGGTCCTTCACCCCCGCAGCGCGGGCGGCCTCGATGTAGTCCATCTCCCGAACGGAGAGCACGCGACTGCGAATGATCCTGGCGAACACCGGAATGAAGGCGATACCGACGCCGATCACCGCGTACTGGATGTCCGGACTCCCACCGCTGACGAAGACGGTGAAGACGATGATCAACACGAGCGGGGGAATGGCGTACACCGTCTCGACCGATCGCATGAGGACGTCGTCCACCCAACCGCCGTAGTAGCCCGCGATCGAACCGATGACCGTCCCGCCGATCAGCCCGATCGCCGTCGCCGCAAGCCCGACGCTGACCGACACCTGCGAGCCGTAGACGATGCGGGTGAAGTAGTCACGACCCTGCGGATCGGTCCCCAGCGGCTCCGAGAGCGTCCCGCCGTCGAGGAACGCCGGTGGCTGATTCGGGTTCGCCTCTCCTGGCGGTGGTATCTGCGTCGGATGGTCGAAGATCGGCAGCGCCTGTGCGGCGGTATAGTCCGACATCGCACCGAACGTCAGCCGCGAGAGGTTGCTATCGATCGCCGCGAACGCCGCGATGAAGATGACGAACGCGACGATGTACAGCCCGATTCGGGCGGTCGCGTCCCGCTTTACTTTCGCCAGGGTGTAGCGCCAGCCGACGCGCGCCTCGACCTCCTCGTCGGCCGATCCGCCTTCGGCGTCGGCGCCCGGTTCCTGATCCGAGAGTTCTGATTCGGTCGTAGCCATGTGTTATCTCCCCCTCATAATCACTCACGCTCCCCGTAGGTCACGCGCGGATCGATGTACGCGTACGAGATGTCCGTGATCACCACGCCGATGACGAACAGGAACCCGAGCACCATCGTGATCCCCATGATCAGTTGGTAGTCGAGTTGCTGGATCGCCTCGATGAACAGCCGTCCGATCCCGTTGATGGCGAAGACGGTCTCGACCAGAACGGCACCGCCGAGCGCCGTCGACAGGTTGAGCCCGACGATGGTGATGATCGGCAGCTGTGCCGACCGGAACGCGTGTTTTCTGAGAATCGTCCGTTCGGGAACGCCGTACGCGCGAGCTAACTTCACGTACTCCTCCTGGAGCGATTCGATCATCTGGGTCCGCTCGACTCTCATCAGCGTCGCCATCTGGAGCGTTCCCAGCGCGATCATCGGGAGGAGGAGGTGTCTGATCGTCTCGATCCAGTGCTCGAGGTAGCCGCCGTGACCGGCCGCTGCGGGCGGTTGCCACGGATACACCAGCCCCGCCGAGGGTAACACGCCGAGTTTGACCGCGAAGACGATGATCAGCATGATACCGATCCAGAACGACGGCGTGCTGACGCCGATCAGCGCGACGATCCGCGAGATGTGGTCGGTCGGCTCGTTTCGCCGTTTCGCCGCGATGACCCCGAGGGGGATCGCCGTCACGAGCGCGAAGAGATACGCCGATAGCACCAGCAGCAGCGTCGGCCCGGTTCGCTCGAGCATGAGCTCCGAGACCGGTCGTCGACGATGGATACTGTAGCCGAGGTCACCCTGCACGAGCCCGGTCATGTAGTTCCAGTATCTGACGTGTAGCGGCTGGTCGAGCCCGTAGCGCTGTTCGATCGTCCTGATGAGTTCCTCGTCGACCTCCTGGCCCTGAAGCATGAGTCGGACCGGATCGCCCGGTGCCAGATTCGCCAGGACGAACGTGATAATGGAGATCCCGATCAGGACGGGGATCGCCTGTAGCAGTCGATAGATCGTGTATCGGAGCAGTCCCATTCGTGGTGCGGTTACTGAGTCGCTGTGGTGTCCGTTTGCTATTCGGCCGACCGCGTCGGACGGCGGTGAGAGCCGGTCGCCGTCGACCTACTCCTCCTCGAGGGAGACGGTCGTCTCGTCGGAGACGAGTCGCGGGTTGTAGCCGACTTCGGGGTGGGGCTCGAGGCCCTGCACGTAGTCCTGGGTGGCGATCGTGTTGTGCTCGGAGTAGGCCGCCATCACCGGCACTTCCTCGTTGATCTCCTCGACGACGTCGATGTACATCTCGCGGCGCTCCTCCTGATCGACGCTCTCGCGGGCCGCGAGAATGTTGTCGTGGAAGTCGTCGCTGCCGTCGTAGAAGTGGCCCTGGGAGATTCCCTCGTTGTCCTCGTGGAACAGGTTGTACAGGTAGACGTCCGGATCCGGGCCGCCCGTCCAGCCGAGGATGTACATCTCGTAATCGTCCGCCTCGCCCGTGACGTAGGTCTCGCCGAGCGTCGCGAAGTCGAGGCTCTGAACCTCGGCGTCGTAGCCCAGTTCGTCCAGTCGCGAGGCGATCAGTTCACCCAGCGCGATGCGGACGTCGTCCGGCGGGACGATGATCGTCGGATTCCAGTCGTCGGGTGCAGCATCGTCGAGCAGTTCCTGTGCCCGGTCCGGATCGTATTCCGGCGACGCCTCCGCCCACTCGTCGACCGGGAAGTCCCAGCCGAGTTCGTCGACGATCGGCGGGATCGGCGACTCGAGTGCGGTCGCGCTCTCCCCCAGGTTCGCGGAGACGAACTCGTCGAGCGAGAACGCGTGGGCGACGCCGCGCCGGACGTCCGGGTCGGTCGTTCCGCCGTCGTTGCAGTTGAACGCGACGTACATGTACGACGGACTCGCAGCTCGGTGGACCTGGATCCCTTCTTCGCCCTCGATCTGGTCCCAGTCGGTCGGCGGTACGGTCGCGATTGCGTCCGTATCGCCGGCGAGAATCTGTGAGACGCGACCGGCGTCGTCTTCGGCGGCCTCGAACCGGACCGACTCGATCTCCGCCTGCGGTTCGTCCCAGTAGTCGTCCCAGCGTTCGATCTCGACGTACTCGTCGGAGGCCCAGTCCTCGAACGTGAACGGACCCGACCCCACGGGATCCGTGTTGTACGCGTCGGGATCGTCCTGCCGCACCTCCGCGTTGACGACCGAGACCGCCAGCTGGATCTCGGTGAACGCGCCGTAGGGGTACTCGAGATCGATCTGCACGGTCTGCTCGTCGACCGGCTCCGTGTTGTCCAGATCGATCATCTGATAGGTTGGCATGTTCTGGGTTTCCTCCTCGACCGGCGCGGTCAGCGAGTGGACGACGTCCTCGGCGGTAACGGGATCGCCGTTGTGGAACTCCGCACCGTCGACGAGTTCGACGATATAGCGTTCCCCGTCGCGCTCCTCCTCCGGTTCCCCGGTCGCGAGCTTCGGCTGGGGTTCCAGATCGAAGTCGTACTCGTACAGACCGTCGTAGACGAGGTTGGCGATCTGGGCGCTGTAGGCGTCGAACGTCACGACCGGATCGAAGTCCCCGTCCGGACTCACTTCCTGCGTATAGAGGAGGCCGTCGCCCCCGGATCCACCTTCCCCACCGATACAGCCGGCAACCACGGCTGCACTGACCGCTGCACCTGATGTAAGGACCCGCCGTCGCGTGGCGGTGAACTGATCGTATACCATCCTGTGAGTCCACGCCAACCACGTATATTGGTAGCGGGGAGCTAGAAACTGCGAAAGCGAATTTTACCGGATCCATAATCTTACAAATACCAAGACTATAATAGGTTCCAATGATTCACCGGGAAAACCCAACCGAACTGCATGCGCCATACTGAGAGACGGTGTACACTCTTCTCCTTCCGAGCCAGCTTTCGTGACTGTGCGGCACTCGTCCCCATCGATGGACAGCCCGCTGCAGACCGGTGGCATTTTTGTCATGGAGACGATGATGACTGGTATGAACTACCGGGCGGTCGAGACGGAAGCCGAGTATATCGCCCGCCTCGAGACCGGCGCCGACTGGCGGGCCGAAATCGAGTCGCTCGCGGACGAGATCGAGGCCGACGCGGCATGGTTTAGCGCCCTCGGGGCGGTCCAGGACGCCGAACTCTGGTTTTACGACCAGGACGACTGTACGTACGATTCGATCCGGTTCGACGAGCCGCTCGAGGTCGCCAGCTGCGTCGGCAACGTCTCCTGGTTAGACGATGAGCGCTTCGCGCACACCCACGCCGTCCTCTCCGATCCCGACGGCGATGCCCTCGCGGGCCACCTGAACGAGGCGACGGTCTGGGCGGGCGAAGTCTACATGCGCGTCTTCGCGGACGGTCTGGAGCGGGAGTACGACGAAACGACCGAACTGGACCTCTGGCTCTGACATGCGCGACGAAGACACACGGTACTTCCAGCGACTCGAGTCCCAGCTCGACGAGGCGTTCGACGTCGCCGAGCGCGCCAAGGAACGCGGCGCGGATCCCGAACCCGAGGTCGAAATTCCGGTCGCCAAGGACATGGCCGACCGCGTCGAGAACATCCTCGGAATCGACGGCGTCGCCGAACGCGTCCGCGAACTCGAGGGGGAGATGAGCCGCGAGGAGGCCGCACTCGAACTCGCGGCGGACTTCGCGGAGGGCCGCGTCGGCGACTACGAGACGAAAGCGGGGAAGATCGAGGGGGCGGTCCGGACCGCAGTCGCCCTGCTGACCGAGGGCGTCGTCGCCGCGCCCATCGAGGGGATCGACCGGGTCGAGATCCTCACGAACGACGACGGAACCGAGTTCGTCAACGTCTACTACGCCGGGCCGATCCGCTCGGCTGGTGGGACCGCACAGGCGCTCTCCGTGCTCGTGGCGGACTACACGCGCGCGCTCGTGGGTATCGAACAGTACTCGGCACGCCAGGAGGAGATCGAACGCTACGCCGAGGAGATCGGCCTCTACGACAAGGAGACCGGTCTCCAGTACACGCCGAAGGCGAAGGAGGCCAAGTTCATCGCCAAGAACCTCCCGATCATGTTGGACGGGGAGGCCACCGGCGACGAGGAGGTCTCCGGCTTTCGCGACTTAGAGCGCGTCGACACCAACAGCGCCCGCGGCGGGATGTGTCTCGTCATGGCCGAAGGGATCGCGCTCAAGGCCCCGAAGATCCAGCGCTACACCCGGAACCTCGACGAGGTCGACTGGCCGTGGCTGCAGGACCTGATCGACGGCACCTACTACGACGAAGCCGACGAGAGCGCCGACGACGAAGGCGAGTCCGACGCTGAGGGCGAGACGGACGATGACGGCGCCAACGGCGATGGAGCCGACGACGACGCTGCCGATCCGGACGGCTCCGACGGTCCGCCCCGCGTCGACACCTCACAGAAGTTCCTCCGCGATCTGATCGCCGGCCGTCCGGTCTTCTCTCATCCCTGCGCCGAGGGCGGGTTCCGACTGCGCTACGGCCGCGCGCGAAATCACGGCTTCGCGACCGCCGGCGTCCATCCCGCCGCGATGCACCTGGTCGACGACTTTCTCGCGACGGGGACCCAGATCAAGACCGAACGGCCCGGGAAGGCCGCCGGCGTCGTCCCCGTCGACTCGCTCGAAGGCCCGACCGTCAAACTGGCAAACGGCGACGTTCGGCGGATCGACGACCCCGAGGACGCCCTCGAGATCAGAAACGGCGTCGAGAAGATTCTCGACCTCGGGGAGTACCTCGTCAACTACGGCGAGTTCGTCGAGAACAACCACCCGCTCGCTCCCGCCTCCTACACCTACGAGTGGTGGATTCAGGACCTCGCGGCCGCCGGCGCCGACGCGCAGGCGATCGAAGACGATCCGCGGATCGACCAGGCGTTCCCGCCCGCGACGACGGCCCTCGAGTGGGCGCTGGAGTACGACGCCCCGCTCCACCCCGAGTACACCTACCTCTGGCACGACATCTCGGTCGGCGCCTTCTGCGAACTCGCCGAGGTGGTCGCCGACGGCCGGATCGAGGGCGATATCGGCGCCACCGGCGACGGCGAGGGCGACGGTACCACGCTCGTCCTCGAGTACAGCGACGCCGTCCGGGAGGCCCTCGAGACCATCGTCATCGAACACCGCCAGCGCCCGGACGACGGCCGGATCGAGATCGACGACTGGCGGCCGTTCGTCCGCACGACCGGCTGTACCATCCGTGAAACGGCGACCGACGGAGCCACGCTGGATCCCGACGCCCAGCAGCCGAGTATCGAACTCGAGCGCACGTGGACCGACGACGACCTCTCCGAACGCGCCGAGACCTGGGGTCACGAGGCCGCCGGCGACAACGCCATCGAGGCGGTCAACGAGGTGGCCCCCTTCGCGGTCCGCGAACGCGCGCCGACGCGGGTCGGCAACCGGATGGGGCGCCCCGAGAAGTCTGAGAGCCGCGACCTGAGCCCCGCCGTCCACACCCTGTTCCCGATCGGCGAGGCCGGCGGCACGCAGCGCAACGTCGCCGACGCGGCCAAACACGCCGAAACGATGTCGGACACGCCCGGCGTCGTCGAGGTCCAGATCGGCCGTCACCGCTGTCCCGACTGCGGGACGGAGACGTTCAAGAACCGCTGTCCGGAGTGCGACACCCGAACGACGCCCGACTACCGCTGTCCCGACTGCGACGACCGGATCGAACCCGACGAGGCTGGCCGCGTCGAGTGCGGTCACTGCGAGCGCGAGGCCACCTGCGTCGAGAACCGCGAGGTCGACATCCACGAGGAGTATCGGGACGCGCTCGAGTCGGTCGGCGAGCGCGAGAACGCCTTCGAGATCCTGAAAGGCGTCAAGGGGCTCACCTCGACGACAAAGGTGCCCGAACCCATCGAGAAGGGCGTCTTGCGGGCCAAACACGACGTCTCGACGTTCAAAGACGGCACCGTCCGCTACGACATGACCGACCTCCCGGTCACGGCCGTCCGCGCGAGCGAACTCGACGTCGACGTCGGCCAACTCCAGGCGCTGGGCTACGAGGAGGACATGCACGGCGAACCGCTCACCCACGAGGATCAACTGATCGAACTCAAGGTCCAGGACATCGTCCTCTCGGACGGCGCGGCCGAGCACATGCTGCAGACGGCCGACTTCATCGACGACCTCCTGGAGCAGTACTACGGCCTCGAGCGGTTCTACGAGATCGACGACCGACAGGAACTCGTCGGCGAGTTGGTGTTCGGGATGGCGCCTCACACGAGCGCGGCGACTGTCGGCAGAGTGATCGGTTTCACGAGCGCGGCAGTCGGATACGCGCATCCGTACTTTCACGCCGCGAAGCGCCGGAATTGTTTCCATCCGGAGACCGAGATCGTCTATCGCGAAGGCGAATCGCGGTCGATCTACGAAAAGCAAGAACTCGCGGACGACGATGCCCTTCCCCGAGCGGAGCAGCCGCGACGTGCGAGTATTCGGGAATTCGTCGAGGAACGCCTCGACGACCCCGAACGAGACGATTTCGGAACGCAGTATCAAGAGCTCACGGACGACGTCTGGGTGCTATCCTATACCGGCGTTTGCTGTCCGAAACGGGTCGTTGCCGTCTCGAAGCATCCAACACCAAATCACTTGCTCGCTATCACGACCGAAAGCGGCCGCGAACTTCGGGTGACGCCCGACCACACGATGCTTCGCTTCGACGAGGATGCCTCGGATAGCCTCCGTCAAGACTATTGGAAGGCGGAGAAGGTCCTCGCTCACGACCTTTCAGAAGGCGACAAACTGCCGACCCCCTCGCCTGCCGGTGATGCCCCTGTCGAAGATTTCCTCTTTAGCCCCGTCAAAGAGATCAACGATTACCCGCCCGCCGTTACGGATTGGGACACCGTCTCGAGCGTCGAAATCGTCACGTCTGATACCGATCACGTCTACTGTCTCGAGGTCGACGACTCGAATACTGTCTCAGCGAACGGAATCCTGACAGGGCAGTGCGATGGCGACGAGGACTGCGTCATGCTCCTCATGGACGGACTTCTCAACTTCAGTCGGAGTTTCCTCCCGGACCAACGCGGCGGGAAGATGGACGCCCCGCTCGTCATGTCCTCCCGCATCGATCCCTCCGAGATCGACGACGAGGCCCACAACATGGACATCGTCTCGCAGTACCCCCGCAAGTTCTACCTCGCCTCCCTTGAGCAGGCCGATCCCGAATCGGTCGACATCCAGATCGGCGAGGACACCCTCGGCACCGATGGCGAATACACCGGCTTCGAGCACACCCACGACACCACCGACATCGCGATGGGGCCCGACCTCTCGGCGTACAAGACGCTCGGCTCGATGATGGATAAGATGGACGCCCAGCTCGAACTCTCGCGGAAACTCGAGGCCGTCGACGAGACCGACGTCGCCGAGCGGGTCATCGAGTACCACTTCCTGCCGGACCTCATCGGGAATCTCCGGGCGTTCTCCCGGCAGGAGACCCGCTGTCTCGATTGCGGCGAGAAGTTCCGGCGGATGCCCCTGACCGGGGACTGCCGGGAGTGTGGCGGCCGCGTCAACCTCACCGTTCACAAGGGCTCGGTGAACAAGTACATGCAGACCGCGATTCAGGTCGCCGACGAGTACGACTGCCGTGACTACACGAAACAGCGGTTAGAAGTACTCGAACGCGCCCTCGAGAGCATTTTCGAGAACGACAAGAACAAGCAGAGCGGGATCGAGGATTTCATGTAGGACCTTTTGCTCTGTCGTTCGAGAGAGCTTCGCTCTCTCGTGATAACGAAAGGCGCGAAGCGCCTTTCGAACCACGGTCTGCCGCGACGGCAAAATGCCGTCGCGGCGTCCCTCGGCAAAAGCTCCACCAAAAGCACTCCTCTTTCCGTTACGGGACGCAAAGCGTCCCTTCACATCAGTCGTCGGCTCGCTCGCTCGCCCTTCGGCCTCACTCGCGATGAGCGTCGGTCACCCGCCTGCCCTTCCCCGAGTCGCATGACTCTCGTGTTACTCGAGCCATGCTCCCGGCCAGTTCGTTGAAAGAGTAGACGAAACCGATCAGTAACTGGCTCGAGTAACCCCGGGCATCTGCGCCTTCGGATACCGCGGCTTCGGCACGTGTCGGTAGTCCGGCAGCCAGTTTCGGAGACGCTCGTTGAATCGCTCGGGTCGCTCTCGAGGCGTCCAGTGACCGCAGTTCGTGACCAGGTCCAGTTCCGCGTCCGGAATCCGGCGCGCTGCGCGGGCCGACCACTCGGCGGGAACCAGGGGGTCCTCCTTGCCGTGGACGAGCAGCGTCGGCACGGCCAGCGAGTCGAGGTCGTCGACGAAGTTCGTCGCGACGCGGCCGTTGAACGAGAGCTCGTTGTTCTGGAACTCCTTGAACGCCTGAATCGAGCCCGGTTCCATGAGCTTCTGCCTGACGTCTTCGACGAACTGGTCGGGGAGTGCGCTCGAATCCGCGACGAGACTATCGAGCACCATGCGGACGCTATCGGTGGTGGCGCTGGCGGCGATCTTGCCGAACTCGGTCATCCCGGGCACCTGCGACAGGAGTTTCCACGGGAGGGCGTTGGGGAGTCGGCCGCCGAGTCCGTAGCTATCGACGAGCGCCAGTTGCTCGACGCGCTCCGGCTGTTCGAGTGCGTAGCCGAGCGCCGCGCCGCCGCCCATCGAGATCCCGGCGAGGGAAACCCGCTCGTACGGAATCGTCTCGACGAACCTCTCGAGGATGTCGACGTAGGTTTCGATGGTGTGCGTTACGTCGCCCGTACTCCGTCCGTACCCCGGCCAGTCCAGCCCGTACACGCGGTAGTCGTCCGACAGCGCATCGATGGCGTGGCGCCAGGAGACCGTCGCGTCGTCGATCCCGGCTCCGTGAAGCAAGACGACCGGCGGACCGCTCGTCCCCGCCCGGCAGTAGCCGATCCGGCAGTCACCAACGGTAGTAACGCCAGTTCCCGTCATACTCGAATCACACGAGTATTGAGTGCTGCTAACACATCAAAAACCGGCGGGCAGCTGATGGGTCCCTCGGTAGTGCGAACTGCAGAATACACCGTTTTCGACCGTTCTGGCCACCCGTTAGGCCGTTCACCGTCTCTCGACGGTGCGATCTCCTGCCGTCCCAATTGAAAGCCCCCTGATTCGACTGGAAGTGCATCGGCACACGTTCCAGTTGTGCGGTCACCTATCATCCTCCGTGGGTCTGAACTACGGATGTATATTGTTTTCTATTACCGTGTGGTATATTGGCATACTATCAGCACGAACCGGCGACGACGTACTGGCTCCGCATTTCGTATATTGATTATCAGTTTACGAAGGCGCTCTTTCTCGATCCGAAGAGACTCCCGAAACCACGTCATTCTATCGATTCGAACACCGTGACGGCTTTATAGCGCTTCGAAGCGTGAGCTATCGGTATGGCCACAGAACAAGAACCCCCACGACTCGGATTCGGAACCGCACTCTACACCGAGGACGGTGAGAAAGTCGGCCACATTCGGGGCTTCGACGAGGACGGCTTCTACGTCACCATTCGTGACGGCTTCGAGGGAATGAGCGTCGAACACGTTCGATCGGGCCACGAGTTCGGCGAGGCACACCTGATGTGGCGCTGTCTCGAGTGCGGCGAGATGGACGAACTCGATCAGGACCTGCCGGAGCGCTGTCCCTCCTGTGGAACCGAACGCGAGAACCTCTACTATTGGACCGAGGATTAGGACGACAACCGTTTTTACCGCGGTGACCCCAGGCTACGGCATGGAGATCGTCGTCTTCGGGGCCGGTAGCCTCGGCAGTCTCGTCGGTGGGGCCCTCGCGCGCGAGTCGGGACACGATGTCACGCTCGTCGGACGCGACCCTCACGTGAGCGCCGTTCGCGAGACGGGCCTCGAACTCGTCGGCGAGTTTGCGGCTACGACCGCTCCCAACGGGACGACCGACGGTTGCAACCTCACGGCCGACCTCGCGATCGTCACGGTCAAATCGTTCGACACGCAGGCGGCCGCCGAGACGCTTCGGACGGGCGCGTACGAGACGGTCCTCTCGCTGCAAAACGGCATGGGGAACGAGGAGACGCTCGCAGCCCACCTGCAGTGTCTGGTCCTCGCCGGCACGGCTTCCTACGGTGCCGTGCTTCGAGAGCCGGGAACCGTCGAGTGTACCGGCATCGGTGACATCGTCCTTGGTGCACGAGACGGGGGTTCATCGGAGCGAGCCACCCGAATCGGCGACCTGTTCACGGCGGCCGGTCTCGAGACCACCGTCGCCGACGACATGCCACGGCGCCTGTGGGAGAAACTCGCCGTCAACGCCGGGATCAACGCCGTGACGGCACTGACAAGGACCGAGAACGGGACCGTCCTCGCGGCCGAGGCGAACGACCTCGCTCGCGCGGCCGCCCGCGAGACGGCTCGAGTCGCTCGAGCCGACGGCGTTCACCTGTCGAACCGTGCGGCCGTCGACGCGGTGGAGTCCGTCGCCCGCGACACGGCGGCCAACACCTCCTCGATGCACCAGGATATCCTCGCCGAGCGACGCACCGAGATCGACGCGATCAACGGCTTCGTCGTCGACCGAGGGGAAGAGCTGAGGCTCGAAACACCGACGAATCGACTTCTCACGGCACTGGTTCGGACGTGGGAACGTGGACGGGAGCTTCGCCGATCGGATTCGTGATAAACCGAACGTGACGATACGAAATCGGTAACTGTCGGCCGATTCCCGGCTGTCACCCGCTGCTATTCGTCGCTCGTGGTGTCGGTTCGCGTCGCTACCTGCGGCTACGTGACTAGTGTGCCGGTCGAAAACAAAACTCGGTCGCTCGAGAACGTTAGAACGGGGCTTCGGGACCTTCGTCCGCGTCGCCGTCGTCGTCGACGGTTTCGCCGGGGAACGATGGGCTCATGCCGCTACCGCCGCCCATGTCTGCGTCACCCTCCATCCCGGTGTGGGCGTTGACCTTCTCGATTTCGGGAATCTCCTTGACCATCCGGCTCTTGATCGCCTGAATCGTCATCGGCGAGATACCACAGCCACTGCAGGCGCCACCGAGCGCGATGCTGACCTCGCCGGTTTCACGGTCGAGATCTTGAATTGCCGCGCTGCCGCCGTGCATCTGGATCTGCGGGAAGTTCCGACGCAGGAAGTTCGCGACGCGGTCCTCGAGGTCGTCCCCGTCCTGGGTCTCAGTACTCATACGATTCGCTTGGGTACGAGAGCCCCTAAACCTTCCGTCATCTATGTTCGGCTGGGAACACTTCGAGTCGCGACTGCTGACGATCAGGCGAACCCGAAGACGCGCTGGAGTTCGGTTTCGATCTCCTCGACGTGTTTCTCGAGGACCTGCTCGAACCGCTCTTCCTCGACGAGGACACCCGACAGTCGATCGTACGGATCGTCCGGCAGTTCGACGCGGAACTCTCCGTCCCCTTCGTAGAACGGTTCGCTCTCGTTGAGCACCTGCTGGTCGATCGCGTGCACGAGCTCCGAATCGTGCGTATCGTTCATTCGGTTGAACGCGTTCTTGTACGCCTGCTGGAGTTCGGGGAAGTAGTTCGCGTACTTGTCCTCGAATTTCTCGGGATCGAAGTCGGCCATACGTGAACCGAGGGCGAGCGGAGACAAAAGTCGGACGATCGGTCGGCAACTGTACCGCGACGCAGCGGTTGATTTCGATGTCGCGGGACTCGTTCTCAGAACGTGACAACCTGCTAACCCGGTAGGGGTGTCCTACATACGGACGATGCGTGCGCAAGCGGAACCAACACTCCCGCGACCATCCTCATCAAGGTACATGCCCCCGGACAACCCCCCCATTCCACGCGAGTCGCTACCTCCCGGGTGGGGGCCTGTAACGTTCTGTGACGGCGAATTTTCGTACCGTCACAGACAGCCGCCGATCGAACTCGTCGCGGACCGCACGGCGGCCAATCGGTCCCATCCCGGACTCGGGCTCAGCCGATGTTGGGAACTCCGCTACCAGTACTCGCTCGGCGAGCAGACGATCATCGAGTCGATCGGTCGCGTCTCGACCCGTCGAGCCGCTGTCGAGGGTGTGCTTCGGTGTATGCACCGCATCCACGAGTCCGTCGACGAACTGAGCGGCCCAGTCGAGGTACAGGAGGTCCTCGATCGGGTACGGTTCTCGGACGTCGTTCCGGACGGCCCGTCGCCGATGAAGTGACCGGCCTCTGGCTACTGACGGCGAGCCCAACCGATTCGATATCGCAGTATAGGGTATAGCCCTTCGACCATCTCGAGTCCGCAGACCAGCCTTCGGCGGCTGCTGACGCCTATTGAGGCGGTTCAGCAGCATACCCGTAGCGGGTGGTGTTCAGAAGACGGTGGCGAATCGCCGAACCGTGGATTCACCGCCTGGTGGCCGGTATTCGATGCGGAACGGTCGCACCCGGTCGATCGAACAACCTCGCACTCGAGGCTGACGGTATTCCGCCGACGGGAGCTCGGATACTGGTGGTATACAGCCACGGTCCTCCGTCCAGTTACGTTTGTGCCGAGTAACAGCCGTTCGGCCTGACCAGCATCTGGCGGTACGCGAACCGCGAACCCATCCGGTGCGGTTCGGACGTGGGACTCCTCGCCATCAGAACTGCATCTCTCGAACGACGACGTGACGCGCTGTGTCTCAGATCCCCTCTGGTGGGGTGGCTGGTGGGACAGAAGTCAACGTGTGTCTCCCCACCCTGCATCGCTGGTTCGTCGAGAGTGGAGTCCACCGAACGATGCCGTCCCGATGAACAGCAACGGCGGGAACGTTCGATTTGCGTACTCGATTCTCTTCGGTGTGGGTACTGCTATCTGTCTTCCTGACTCTAGTGAGTCTCGGTTCGCGCACGTGCGATAACACACAACTCTCGTTCGGTAATCGAGTACTGTGTTACAGAACGGCTGATTGCTCGCTGGCGGGTGCCTGTAGCCGACCCCGTCGTAGCAATGGGAGTTCGTGGGTCGTTCGAACTCGCAGTTGCTGTGTGGTTTCGTCTTCCCCTCGATGACAGACTTTCGAGTGTGCCACCGCTATCCGTGCAACCCCTAGCTGCGATCGCTCATGCGCGGGTCGTCTGGGACGGAGTATCCCCGAATCGATCGGTCTGCAGTCCCACGTTCCCGTCAGCTATCGGTCGGGTAATCAAGTGATAAACTTCATAGTGCGATATTGAATCGAGGGAATTCTCCGGCGAAATCACTGGCGGAGCGCTTATGCTCTCGTCGGAGAATAGGTACAGCACGGAAGCCACCTTGATGGTCCTATGACATCTCAGATTCCCTTCGCTATCGACTTCCACGTTCACTCGGACGATTCGTACGATGGCCACGAACCGATCGAACTCATCCTCGAGCAAGCGGCCGATATCGGCCTCGACGGGGTCGTTATCACCGACCACGACGAGATCAGCGAGTCGATCCGGGCCGCCGAACTCGCGCCGGAGTACGGCCTGATTGGCATCCCCGGCGTCGAAGTATCGACTCGACACGGCCACCTACTGGCGATCGGTGTCGAAGAACGTCCCGACCCCGGTCAACCGTTCATGGATACCGTCGAAACCGTTCGTGAACTCGGCGGGGTCGCGATCGTTCCCCACCCCTTCCAGCGCAGTCGCCACGGCGTCCGCAAACGACAGATCAAGGACGCCGACGCGATCGAGACCTACAACTCGATGGTCTTTACCGGCTACCGAAATCGTCGCGCTCGCACGTTCGCCCGTCGCCGCGAGTATCCGGAGATCGGCGCGAGCGACGCTCACTATCTCCCGAACGTCGGCAAGGCCTACACGGAGATTCTCGTCACACCCGATTCCGAGAACCCGACCGGAGCGGACATCAACGGCGATGAACTCGTCGACGCCATCCTCGAGGGTCGAACACAGATCCGTGGGAAGCGCACGCCGATTCACAAGAGTACGGTCCAGTACGCCAAGGGCGCGGTTCGCAAGTCGACGTTCCTGTTGACCAAGCGCGCGCCGCTGGTGCCGACGGTCCCGGCGTCGATGGAGCGGTCGGGCTAACGTCACGCGACGCACACTCGTTCAGGATAGCTGCTCGCCGACGATATCGTCGGCGCGTTCGATAAACGCCGCTTCCTCTCCTTTCGGTACTGTCGCACCCGCGGCGACGTCGTGCCCACCACCGTCGCCGCCGACGGCTCGAGAGGCGTCGCCCATGACGACCGAGAGGTCGAGTCCCTGCCGGACCAGATTGTGGGTCCCGCGGGAGGAGACCTTCACCGCTTCGTCGTTCTTTTCTGCGAACGCGAGGATCGGCTTCGCTCGGCTGATCCCCTCGTTCCCCATCGCCATCCCGGCGACGATGCCGACGATGGTCTCGCGGATCTTATCGCCCGCGTCGAACCACTGGAGGTGGTCCTCGTGCGTGACACCCTCGCGCGTGACGAGGTCGATTCCGTTCGAGAGGTTCCGCCGGTGGTCCCGGAGGAGTTTCCGCGCGCGCTCGAGTGTGTCGCCCCGATCCCCGAGACAGACCCCGAGGCCGACGTCGGCGCGTTCGTAGCGGGCGGTCGCGTTGAGCAGCGTCGAGAACTCGCTGGCGTCTCGGAGTTCGGTACCGACGGGCTCTGCGGACAGCACGTAGGCGGTACTGACGAGTTGGTCGATCTTGCTCGCCGGAACGCCCTTCGAGACGGCCCGTTTGACGAGTGCGCTGGCGACGGTCTGTTTCTCCTCGTTCGAGAGGCCGGACCACCGACGCCACTCGCCGTCTCGTTTCAGCTCGAGGTCGAGTCCGTCGAGGAATCGCAGCGCACCCCCTTCGTCGTTGGAGATGCCGGGAATGTGGACGTCGGTGGCGTACTCGAACAGTTTGGGGAGGGGACGGGTCTGTTTCCCGTAGAGCGCGAGATCCGTGCCGGTTTCGACGACGCCGGCCTCGACGCCCTCTTCGACGATCTTCGCGTTCGCGCCGTGGAGTTCGCCACCGGACGCCTGCATGTCGCCGACGGCGCCGACGACGGCCAGCGCGGCGAGGTCGCGGTTGTCGGTGCGGGCGTCGCTGGTACCGCTCGCAGTGACGATCCCGCCGTCGGACCGTGGGTCCGTCCATTCACTTTCGGCCGACGTCTCTTCAGCCGAACGCCGTTCCCCGTTCCAAACGTTCGCGAGCGCACGCGCGAGCACGTAGCTCGCGCCCGCACCCGAAAGTTCGGAGGCACCGTTGATCCCGAACAGGAGCGGATTGAGGTGGTACTCCGTCTCGCGATCGGCGGGCTGGTGGTGGTCAGCGATGACGGGCGTGAACGCGCCCGCGTCTTCGTGCTCGCCGATGATATCGAGCTGGCCGCTCCCGAAGTCCGTGAAGAGCACGGTGTCGTAGTCGGTTGCTGCGATCCCGGCGATCGCTTCCTCGTCGAGTTGCTTCTCGAAGACCGTCTCGAACGGAAGCTCGGCCCGCTCGAGCGCCTGGGCGGCGATCGCGGCGCTGGTCAGCCCGTCGGCGTCGATGTGGGAAGCCAGCAGCACGCGGTCGGCCTCGAGGAGACGGTCGGCGCATGCGACGGCTCGATCGGCGAGTTCTGGCACCGGCCCGGTCATCGGTTCATCGGTGGATGATGGGTCGGCATCCGGGATAAAGTTCCGGTCCCATCGTCACGCCGTAGCCGATGGGGTCCGGCTCTCACACCCCGATTAGCTCCGGCAGGGGTTCGCGAAACAGCAGCAGGAGGATATTGTTCGTCACGAACAGGAGGTAGAGGGCTACCACGATGCCGACGAACCGAATGTCCATCGGGTCCGAGAGAACGTGGCCGATCGCGACGACGAGTCCGGCGTAGCAGAGGGCCGCGAGGAGGACGCCGGGCAGTCCGATCAGCTGGTAGAAGAAGACGGTGACGGGGTTGAGTTCGGTCGCGTAGGGGACGAGAAAGAACAGCGTCGCTGCGACGGCGTCGATCGTCCAGAGGACGAGAAACGCAGCTCGGAGACTGACGGAGTTCGGCGGATCCAGGCTTCGCTTGTGGAACGTTTCTGCTGCCATAGACAGTACATAAAAGGAGTCTCACGGGTGTAGACGTTTACCTTGCCAGCTCTGGTTGCGAGGTAATCGCACGCGATTCGAACCCGGTTTCGGGTCGCTCGAAATCGAGCCGGCTACTCGTGAGCGCGTCGAACGGTCTCGAGCGTCTCCCGCGCGAGCGTCTCGAAGGTGGCCTCGGCGGCCACTACGTCGACGTCGATTCCGCGTGACTCGGCGGTCTCGGCCGTCGGCGCACCGATAACGCCGACGGTGGCGTCGGCGATCCCTGCGAGTGCATCCGCACGGACCCCGCGCTCGGCGGCCGCCTCGAGGAAGTGCTCGACGGTCAGCGACGAGGTAAAGCAGGCGGCGTCGAGGTCACCTGCGGCGGCGAGTTCGGCAGACCGGCCGCTGCCTTCGGGCCGTACCAGTCGGTAGAGGATCGTTTCGTGGACGTACGCGCCCGCGTCCTCGAGGCCCTCGAGCAACACCGGGCTGCCGTGGTCGCTGCGGGCGACCTCGACGCGCGCGCCGTCGACCTCGTTTTGGAGGGTGGCGACGAGCCCGCTCGAGGTGAACTCCTCGGGGACGATATCGACCGCGTAGCCCTCCGTGCGGAGCGCATCTGCCGTCGCGGGGCCGATCGCACAGACGGTCTCGCCGCTTTGCTCCCAGCCGACCTCGGAGACGAGTTCCGCACCCGTCTTGCTCGTGAAGACGACGTAGTCGGCGTCGGTTCGAGGCGTCGCCTCGGTCGGTTCGACGGCGAGCATCGGATCCGGTACGGGGTCCGCACCGCACTCCTCGAGCAGGGCGACGGCGTCCGCGACCCGCTCGTCGTCGGGACGGAAGACGGCGACGGTGGGTGTCTCGCTCATCGTGGATCCTCGCTGGCGTCGCCGTAGTCGTTCTGCAGAAAGTCGACCACCGACTCGCGGGTGCCGGCGACGTCGCCGATCACCGTCACCGCGGGCGGAGAGATATCCGCCTCGTCGCGCGCTTCGACGATGGTCTCGAGCGTTCCCGTCGCGACCCGCTGACCCGGCCAGGTGCCGCGCTCGACGAGAGCAACGGGTGTCTCGGGAGCCATGCCGGTCTCGAGTAAGGCCTTCGTGTAGTCGGGGAGTCGGCCGACGCCCATCAGGACGACGATGGTGCCGCCGGTGGCTGCGAGGGCGCCCCAGTCGACTGCGGACTCCGCCTTGGTCGGGTCCTCGTGGCCCGTGACGAAGGAGACGGAAGAGGCGTGATCGCGGTGGGTAACGGGGACGCCGGCGACGGCCGGAGCCGCGATGGCCGATGTGACGCCTGGCACGACCTCGAAGGGCACGTCGTGGGCCGCGAGATACTCGGCCTCCTCCCCGCCGCGGCCGAAGACGAACGAGTCGCCGCCTTTGAGCCGAACGACCGACTTCCCCTCGCGGGCGAGTTCGACCAGTCGCTCGTTGATCGCCGACTGGGGCGTGCGCTCGCCGCCGGCGCGTTTGCCGACGTCCTCGCGGCGGTCCTCGGGCAGCGTCTCGATGATCTTCGGCCCCGGAAGCTTGTCGTGGAGGACGACGTCGCTCTCCTCGAGCAGCCGATGGGCCCTGACGGTCAGGAGTTCGGGGTCGCCGGGACCGCTGCCGACGAGGTAGACGGTGCCGGGTTCGACGTCGGGACCGGCGTCGATGGGCTCGGAGTCGGTTGCCTCCGTCGACGTGTCCGTCTCTGCCATCTACTTCCCCTCCGGCTTGTCTTCCTCGGAGACGTCGTCCTCGTCCTCGTCGGCTTCCGTGCGCGCTTGCTCGATCAGTTCCGCCGCGCCTCGAGCGTCCAGATCCTGCGCGAACTCGCGGGCGGCCTCGGCGTGGCTCTCGATCGGCAGGTCGCGGCCGGCCGCGACCGACTCCTCGCCGTCGCGGTCGAAGACGCTGACGTTCGCGTGAACGTACTCGCCCTGCACGACCGCGTAGATCCCGACCGGTGCGATACAGCCGCCCCCGAGTTCCGCGAGGATCGTCCGCTCGACCGTCGTTTCGACGCGACTGCGCGGGTGATCGATCACCGACTGCATTTCGCGGGCCGTCTCGCCGTCGGTTGCGGTCACCGCCAGCGCGCCCTGTCCCGGCGCGGGGACGAACGCGTTCGTCGGCAGTTTCCGGTAGTCGACGTAGTGGGCGAAGCCGCTGCGCTCGAGGCCCGCCTGGGCCAGCACGATCGCGTCGTACTCGGTCTCGACCTCGCGGCCGAGGGCCTGTCGCTCGAGTTCCGAGAGGCCGTCGAACCAGTCGTCGACGGTCTGCTCGAACTCGGGTTCGAAATCGTCGTCGCCAGTATTTCCTTTTCGCTCCTTGTCCGCCTCCGTCCGTTCCTCGTGTTCCGCCTGCAGCGCGGGCGCGAGCAGTTTCTCGAGGCGCGTGTCCACGTTCCCGCGCAGCGGCTCGACCGCGAGGTCGGGTCGCTCCGAGAGCAGTTGTGCGCGACGGCGGAGACTCGAGGTGCCGACGGTCGCACCGTCGGGGAGTTCCTCGAGCGTCGATCCGTCGGGCGTGACGAGGACGTCGCCCGGCTTCCCGCGTTCCGGCACCGCGGCGGTCACCAGTTCCTCTGGCTGTTCGGTGGGCATGTCCTTCATCGAGTGGATCGCGCCGTCGAGGTCGCCCTCGAGGACGCGCTCGTCGAGTTCCCGGACGAACGCGCCGGTTTTCCCCAGTCGATGGATCAGTTCGTCTCTGATCTGGTCGCCCGTCGTCTCCACGGTGACGAGTTCGACCTCGTACCGTCGATCCTCGAGGGCCTCCCGTACCAGAGCGGCCTGCCGCCGAGCGAGTGTGGACCCCCGTGTCGCCAATCGAAGCGTCCCGCGCGTTCTCATAGAGATGAGTCGTCGCCTCGGGTATGAAAAGCGCACGCTTGTCCGACGCTAACCGGTCGGTCGGCGTATATTTCCGTTCAACCCGTCGCCGCGGTCGATTTTGGCACGGTGCGACCGACGCTACCGGTATATGTCTGTCGGCAATTCCGAGCGGAACGTATTCGGACGGATGCTTATATTCCCGCCATTCGAAGGATCGACCAGATGAGCGAAACCCTGTACGAGCGACTCGGCGGCGAGGACGCGATCGCGGCAGTCGTCGATCGGTTTTACGAACGCGTGATAGCGGACGAACAGGTCGCCCACTACTTCGACGACGTCGACATGCAGAAACAGCGCGCCCACCAGACCCAGTTCATCAGCGCGGTCGCGGGCGGCCCCGTCGACTACTCCGGCGAGGACATGGAGGCCGCACACGACGATCTCGGGATCACGAAACCCGACTTCGACGCGATCGTCACCCATCTCGACGCCACGCTCGAGGAGTTCGACGTCCCGGAGGACGACCGGCAGGCGGTCCTCGAGGCCGTCGGCCAGTATCAGGACGATATCGTCACGGCCGCGGCCTGAGTCGCGAATCGACGGTCAGCTGCTATCGGACCCGAGGCCTTTTGATCCCGTCGCGGGTATCACCACGCAATGGCTGCAGTTACGCTGGGTCCCGAAGGAACCTACTCACATCGGGCGGCAACGGCGGTCGCGAACGGCGACGAGATCGACTTCCGCCAGTCGGTGACGGCGATCGTCGACGCCGTCGCGGGCGGCGAGTACGATCACGGCGTCATCCCGATCGAGAACAGTATCGAGGGCAGCGTCACGGAGAGCCTCGACGCGCTCGCGGAGTACGACGTCGCCGTCGTCCGCGAGATCGTCACCCCCATCAAACACGCGCTGCTCGCCCAGGGACCGGAGTTCGACACCGTCGCCAGCCACTCGCAGGCGCTCGCGCAGTGTCGCTCCTACCTCGAGCGCGAGTACCCCGACGCCACGCTGGAGGCCGTCGCGAGCACGGCACAGAGCGTCGAGTTCGCCCGCGACGACCCGTCAATAGCGGGCATCGCCCACCCCGACAACGGCGGTAACGGCATCGAGGTGCTCGCCGA
The DNA here is from genome assembly GCF_051351675.1 of Natronorubrum halobium. Classification (NCBI taxonomy): domain Archaea; kingdom Methanobacteriati; phylum Methanobacteriota; class Halobacteria; order Halobacteriales; family Natrialbaceae; genus Natronorubrum; species Natronorubrum halobium. Next base: position 530,116 of record NZ_CP195595.1, on the reverse strand, counting down.
GGACATTCAGGACCAGGACTCGAACGCGACGCGCTTCTTCGCGCTCGCGCCCGCCGAAGAGCGCTCGAAGGGCGGCGGCAAGAGTTCGCTCGTGGTCTACCCGAACGCGAACTACCCGGGGCTGTTGCTCGAGTTGCTCCAGCCCTTCGCGAACCGAGACATCAACCTCACGCGGGTCGAATCCCGCCCGAGCGGCCAGCGACTGGGCGACTACGTCTTCCACGTCGATATCGAGGCCGGCCTCTACGAGGCCCGGACGAAGGAGGCGATCGAGGACCTCGAGGAGTTGGCGGAGAAGGGCTGGGTCCGGCGGCTGGGATCGTACGACACCGAGCACGTCGTGAGTTAGAAACTGACTGCTCGTGCGAGTCAGGGATTGACGGCTCGAGGGTGGGGGAATCGGCGAATAGGGGGAAGGGACGAGCCGCAGTCAGCGCTGTATCGTCGCTTCGGCCCGCACCTCGGCTTCGATACGCTCTTTCGTGTGCTCGAGGTGGCTCCTGAACTGCCGCCGGTTGTATCGCGCGGCCACGGGTTCGATCACGCGCTCGAGGAGCGAGTCCCCGAACTCGTAGTCGACACGGTTGACGATCCGTGTCCCGGCGTCGGTCTCCGAGTAGCGGTTGTGCGTTTCACCGGTCATACCGGGACTCTCGAACGTCGCGATCATGTGCTCGTTCGGTTCGACGATCGTCAGCTCCATGGTGCCGTTCATCGGGTAGCCCAGCAGGCTGTAAGTGGCGTTCATATGGGCGGTCTCGTCGGTCTCCGAAACGATCTCGAGGCTCTTCAGACTGGACATCGTTCGCGGCCAGTTCTTGGGGTCGGTATCGAACGCGAAGACGGTCTCGACGGGTGCTGCAATCGTTATCGTTTGCTCGAAGGTAGGCATTGCTCTCAACTCTCGTCACATCGTGCCACACACTCGTTCGCGATGAAAGATGGGTGGTGACTGACTGTCTCTCTATAGGGCACGTGAGATGATAAAGTAGGCACTCTCGAGCGCATTCAGTCACAGGTCTCGCCAGAAGCGGGCGGAGCGACGGGAATACTGGCAGTTCCGGACGCGAGCTACGGGCTGTAATCGGGCGACTGCGCTTCGATCGTGTCCGCGACGTTGCCGAGTTGTTCGCCGATCGTCGCGACCAGATCGTCGAGCGTGACGATGCCGGCGAGCGTGCCGTCGTCGTCGACGACGGGGAAGCGACGCGCGTTCTCGGCTTCGATCGCCTGCGAAACCTCGAGCGGGCCGGCGTCCGCCTCGAGCGTCGTCGGATCCCCCGTCATCACGTCTTCGGCCGGCGTCGAGGCGACGTCGTCGCTTTGGGCGACCTCGAGGGCGATGTCGCGGTCGGTGACGATGCCGACGGGCGAGTCGTCTTCGGTGACGACCGCGGCACCGACGTTGTTGGACGCGAGACGGTCCGCGACCGTCCCGAGTTCGGTATCCGGCTGTGCCGTTACGACGTCGTTCGGACCGAGTTCGCTGACGGACATGGTCACGAGAAGCCACGGCCGGCGACGGCTTCAAGAGCCGGCCTTCAACTGCACTCCCGCTCGAGAGCGATCCCGACGAATCCACACCGGACCACAAACGATTTTCGGCGTCCCCGCGGGAGTACGCATATGACACTGGACGAAGGGGCCGACGCCCCCACCGTGACCGCACCGAATCAGAACGGCGAGGCGGTTTCCCTCGAGTTCGACGAGCCGACGGTGGTCTACTTCTACCCGAAGGACGACACGCCGGGCTGTACGATCGAGGCGAACCAGTTCCAGCGCGAATACGAGACCTACCGGGACGCCGGCGTGGCGGTGTACGGCGTCTCGAGGGACGACGTCGACTCACACGACTCGTTCTGCCAGCAGGAGGGTCTCGAGTTCGACCTGCTGGCCGATCCGGACGCCGAGATAGCCGACGCTTTCGACGTCGAACTGCGGGACAGCGGCGTGACCACGCGAACGACCTTCTTCCTCGCCGACGGCGAGGTGAAGGCGGTCTACGACGGGGTCGATCCCGACGGCCACGCGCGCGACGTGTTGTTGGACGCGCTCGACGACGGACTGGTGACGCTGTCGGAGTAGTCGGTTGTGACCTCCCGTCGCGGGCAGAATTTATCCTGTTCGAACCCGTACCGGTGCGTATGCGACGAAATCCGTTCGAGGATATCGAGGAGATGCTCGACCGCGTCAGCAAGCAGGTCGAATCGGGGATGACCAGCGGCGGTCTGCAGGTTCCGGGGTCGGTTCCGGCGGACGTCGTCGATACGGGTGAGGAGTACCTCGTCACGGCCGATCTGCCCGGCTACGAGACCGACGACATCGAACTGACGCTCTCGGAGGGGACGCTGCGCCTCGAGGCCAGTCGGGAGGACGAGGAGGCCTCCGCGGAGGGTCGATTCCTTCGCCGCGAACGGACGCGAACGTCGGCGAACCGGCGCATTCGCCTCCCGGAGCCGGTCGAGGAAGAGGAGGTGTCGGCCGGCTTCGAGAACGGCGTGCTGACGGTTCGACTGCCGAAGGTCACCGGCGGCGACACGTCGAAGGAAATCGACATCGAGTAGGCGTGCGACTCGGGTCGCTCATCCGTTCCGGTCGGTTTTCGTATCGGGCGTCTCGAGGATGCGATCCCTCGCGATAGCGACGGCTGGTATGGAAAGCTATAGGGCGGCGACGCCCGGACACGCATACAAGAATGAGCGACGCGGGATACGACCACGCGGCGGTCGAACGGCGCTGGCAGGAGGCGTGGGACGACGAAGACGCCTATCGAACGCCCGACGACGTCGAGGATCCGACGTACGTCCTCGGCATGTACCCGTACCCGTCGGGCAAACTCCACATGGGTCACGTCCGCAACTACACGATTACGGACGCGTACGCCCGCTTCCGACGGATGCAGGGCGACGAGGTCCTCCACCCGATGGGCTGGGACGCCTTCGGCCTCCCCGCCGAAAACGCGGCCAAGGAACGCGACACCAACCCGCGGGACTGGACGTTCGACTGCATCGACACGATGCGCGACCAGATGACCGCGATGGGGTTCGGGTACGACTGGGATCGCGAAATCGCCACCTGCACGCCCGACTACTACCAGTGGAACCAGTGGCTCTTCTCGCGGTTTCACGAGGAAGGACTCGTCGAGCGTCGCGACGCCGAGGTCAACTGGTGTCCCCACTGCGAGACCGTCCTCGCCGACGAGCAGGTCGAGGGCGAGGCCGAACTCTGCTGGCGCTGCGATACGCCGGTCGAACAGCGCGAACTCGAGCAGTGGTTCCTGCAGATCACCGAGTACGCGGACGAGTTGCTCGAGGCGATCGACGACCTCGAGGGCTGGCCGAACTCGGTGCGCCAGATGCAGCGTAACTGGATCGGGCGGCAGTTCGGGACGGAACTGGAGTTCGATATTTCCGAGCACGGGTCCGTCGAAGCCTTCACCACCCGCGTCGACACCATCCACGGGGCGACGTTCTTCGCGCTCGCACCGGATCATCCGATCAGCGAGCAACTGGCTGCGGAAGACGACGAGATTCACCAGTTCGTCGAGCACGAAGCCGACCCCGAAGGTGACGAACCGAACGGCGTCGAGACGGAGTTGACCGCGACGAATCCCGTGACGGGCGAGGAGATTCCCGTCTACGTCGCCGACTTCGTCCTCTCGGACGTCGGGACGGGCGCGCTGATGGCCGTGCCGGGCCACGACGAGCGCGACCACGCCTTCGCGACGAAGATGGACGAGGAAATCGTGCCCGTCATCGCGCCGAAACCGGACGACTGGGACGGGGAGACGGTTCCCGACGCCCCGGACGTCAGCGAGGAGGCGTTCACCGACGACGGCGTCCTCGTGAACTCCGGCGAGTACTCCGGTCTCGAGAGCGAGACGGCTCGCGAACGACTCACGGAGGATATCGACAGCGCCGAGGAGGCGACCCAGTACCAGCTTCGCGACTGGGGGATCTCCCGCCAGCGCTACTGGGGCACGCCGATTCCGGTCATCCACTGCGAGGACTGCGGCCCGGTTATGGTCCCCGACGAGGAGCTGCCGGTCGAGTTGCCGGAGTTCATCAACACCACCGGCAACCCGCTGGACGCCGCCGAGGAGTGGAAGCGGACGACCTGTCCCGACTGCGGCGGCGACGCCACCCGCGAGACGGACACGATGGACACCTTCGTCGACTCCTCGTGGTACTTCCTGCGCTACGTCTCGCCCGGTGCGGAAGACGCGCCGTTCGACCTCGAGCAGGCTAACGACTGGATGCCCGTCGACCAATACGTCGGCGGCATCGAACACGCCGTCATGCACCTGCTGTACTCCCGGTTCTTCACGAAGGTGCTGGCGGACAACGAGGGCCTCGAACACCGCGAACCCTTCACGAACCTGCTGGCCCAGGGAATGGTCCAGTTGGAGGGCGAGAAGATGTCCAAGTCGAAGGGGAACACGGTCTCGCCACAGCGGATCGTCGAGGAGTACGGCGCGGACACGGCGCGGCTGTTCATGATGGAGGCCGCCCAGCCGGAGCGCGACTTCGATTGGAGCGAAGAGGGTGTTCGCTCGACGAACGCCTTCCTCGGTCGGTTGAAGGAGATGGTCGCGGAGTTCGTCGAAACCGGCCCCGTCGGCGAGGACGACGCCATCACCAGCTACGTCGACGCGGAGATCGACGCGACGATCGCCATCGCCACCGGCGAGTACGACGACCTGACGTTCAACCGGGCGCTGCGCGAAACCCAGGATCTGGTTCGAACGCTTCGGCAGTACGCCGACTACACGGAACCCCACGCTGAAACCTACGAACGCGGGCTCTCGGCCGTCGTCCGTCTGCTCGCGCCGGTTGCACCCCACCTCGCGGAGGAGCTGTGGAACGAACTGGGCAACGACGACCTCGTCGTGGACGCCGCGTGGCCGGCCGCCGAGGTCGACCGTGACTACGTGCGGAAACGCCGTCAGCTGGTGCGGAACACCCGCGAGGACATCCGCGACATCGTCGAGGTGGCCAGTATCGAGGACCCGACGGCGATCGACGTCGTCGTCGCGCCCGACTGGAAGTACGACGCCCTCGAGATCGCGATCGAGAGCGACGCCGACAACCTGATCGGCGAACTCATGCAGGAGTCACACATTCGCGAACAGGGCGACGCGGCAGCGGACTACGGCCAGGACCTGCAGGCCGAACGCGAGGCGCTCTCGATGACGCTCGGTCCCGGGGACGAACACGCGGCCCTCGAGTCCGCCGCGTGGCTGATCGAACGCGAGTTCGACGCGCCGGTGTCGGTCGTCCACGCCGACGAAGCCGACGACAGCGTGCGCAAGAACGCCGAACCCGGCCGGCCGGCGATCGAGATCGACGACTAACTGCGGTCGAGTCGAGTGGCAGGTCGGACACCGAGGGAGACGGGGCGACCGTCGCGATATCGTCCGAACTGCAGTCGGTATCGAACCACCACCACATCTGACAGGCGACTGTCTAATTTATATCGCTTCCCGTCGTATCGTGTCGTACAGCCCTTGCGCTGATTCTCGAGGATGACACAACAGAACGACAGACAGCAACGAACGCGGACACGACGACGCAGACGAACCGACCCGTTCCGATGGACGTTCGCCGACGGGTCGTCACCGGCCGCACCGCACGTGGCGTCGATGACGTGGCGCGACGGACTGTTCGCCAACTGGCCCGTCGATCCCGACGCGCTTCGCTCGCACATCCCCGACGAGTTGACGCTCGAGACCCACGACGGCGACGCCTGGCTCAGCGTCCTGCCGTTCGTCCTCGCGGATGCCGGCGTCCGCGGCTCGCCGCCGTTCGCTCGGACGGCGGTCGCGGAACTCAACGTCCGGACGTACGTCCGCCACCGCGGCGACCCCGGCCTGTTCTTCTTCAGTATCGACGTCGGAAACCCGTTGATCGCCGCGACCGTCGGCCGAACGACTCGGCTGCCGGTCTACCACGCCCACATGCGGGTCAGTTCCGGCGACGAGAATGAGGTTGCGTTCTCGAGCACGCGGAGTCAAACCGCCGTCGGCGCTCGGCCGCGGTTCGACGACGACGCGGCTCCGGCGCGGTTCTCGGCGACGTACCAGCCCGACGGCGACGTCTTCACGCCGGCACCGGATACGCTCGCCTACTGGCTCGTCGAGCGCCGGCGGTTCTACGCCGCCGAAGAGAACCGGGGGGTCCTGTCGGGCGAAATCGCACACGACCCGTGGCCGTTACAGCCCGCGACCGTTTCGATCGACGCGAACACGATGTTCGAGGCGAACGGGCTGCCGGAACCGACGGGTGACCCCGTCGTCTACTACTGCGACGAACTTCGGATGACGGGGTCGATTCCGCGGCGAATTCGAGCGGAATCACGCCAGTAGGTGCTGTGAGCGGCCGACGTCGCTGTTGCGCGCAGTGAGTCGCCGAACTGTTCGAACGGGCTGCGAGAAGGTCGATTCACGTCGGGGGTCACGCGTCGCGATCGGAGAGCCGAACCAGTTCCGCCACTGACACGCCGTGGCCGACACCGTTGGATTTGTTAACTATGATGTGAGAGAATCCTCACGAAGGTTCATCTATGACAGCCACACTGACCGGAGATACGGCCGACGAACGAAACCCGTTCGTCTACGTCGTCGCGGCGCTGGCCGCGCTCAACGGGTTACTGTTCGGATTCGATACCGGCGTTATCTCCGGCGCAATGCTCTACGTCCGGGAGACGTTCGAACTGACGACGATACTCGGCTACTCGATGAACCCCTCCTACGTCGAGGGGATCATCGTCAGCGGTGCGATGATCGGCGCGATCATCGGTGCGGCCCTCGGCGGCCGCCTCGCGGACCGACTCGGTCGACGACGCCTCATTCTGGTCGGCGCCGTCGTCTTCTTCGTCGGGTCGCTCATCATGGCGATCGCACCGACCGTCGAAGTGTTGATCCTCGGACGGATCGTCGACGGGATCGGGGTCGGCTTCGCGTCGGTCGTCGGCCCGCTGTACATCTCCGAGATCTCGCCGCCGAAGATACGGGGCTCGCTGGTGTCACTGAATCAGTTGACGATCACCAGCGGGATCCTGATCGCCTATCTGGTGAACTACGCGTTCGCCGCCGGCGGCGAGTGGCGCTGGATGCTCGGTCTCGGGATGGTCCCCGCGGCCGTCCTGTTCGCCGGAATGCTCTTCATGCCGGAGAGCCCCCGATGGCTCTACGAACAGGGTCGCGAGTCGGACGCCCGAGAGGTCCTCTCCCGAACCCGTACCGAGAGCCAGGTCGGCGCCGAACTGCGGGAGATCAAAGAAACCATCCGAACCGAGTCCGGGACGCTCCGCGATCTGTTCCAGCCGTGGGTTCGACCGATGCTGGTCGTCGGCGTCGGCCTGGCGGTCTTCCAGCAGGTCACCGGTATCAACACGGTCATGTACTACGCGCCGACGATCCTCGAGTCGACCGGCTTCGAGGATACCGCCTCGATCCTCGCGACCGTCGGAATCGGGGCCGTCAACGTCGTGATGACCGTCGTCGCCGTCCTGTTGATCGACCGAACGGGGCGTCGACCGCTGTTGTTGACGGGACTCGCCGGCATGACCGGAATGCTCGCCGTACTCGGTGCCGCGTTCTACCTGCCCGGTCTCTCGGGGGTCATCGGCTGGGTTGCGACGGGGAGTCTGATGCTGTACGTCGGGTTCTTCGCGATCGGTCTCGGCCCGGTGTTCTGGCTGATGATCGCCGAAATCTATCCGATGGAGGTCCGCGGCACGGCGATGGGCGTCGTCACGGTCGTCAACTGGGCCGGAAACCTGGTCGTGTCGCTGACGTTCCTCCGACTCGTCGACGTCTTCGGACAGTCGGGGACGTTCTGGCTCTACGGCGCGCTCTCGCTCCTCGCGCTGGTCTTCTGTTATCGACTCGTCCCCGAAACGAAGGGCCGGTCGCTCGAGGAGATCGAGGCCGACCTGCGCGAGACGGCCTTCGGAAGCGAGGCCGAACGGACGGACGTAGTACAGACGGACGACTAGACGACTGACGCATCGCTGACGGTATTTTTCGTCGCGTTCCTCGATTTCGATCCGACACGAACGCGGCACTCGCTCGGTGACGACTGCTCTACTCGGTATCGATCAGTTCGAACGGGTGGCCGTCGTCCGCCGCGCGAGCGTTCTCGTAGACGACGTGCGCCGCGGCGACGTCTTGAATGGCCAGTCCGGTCGAGTCGAAGACGGTGACGCCCGTCTCGTCCGTCCGGCCCGGTTTCGATCCGACAACGACCTCGCCGATTTCGGCGTGGATGTCGTCGTCGGTCAGGGTGCCCTCGTGGTAGGGGACGTTGATCTCGCCCGAGTGGGTGCACTGCTCGTGGTCGTCGATGACGATCGTGGCCGCCCGCAGGAGGTCGTCGTGCAGTTCGTGTTTCCCCTCGGCGTCGGCCCCGATCGCGTTGATGTGGGTGCGATCGCCGACGTCGCCCGGTCCGACGATCGGGTCCTCGACGGGCGTCACCGTCGAGAGAATGTCGCAGTGGCCGGCGTCCGAAATCGAACCCGCGCGGACGTCGAACCGGTCGTCGTAGGTATCGACGAACGCGTCGACGCGCGCTTCGTCGGGGTCCGAGACGACGACTTCCTTGATCGACCGGACCTCGCCGATCGCCTCGAGTTGCGTGTACGACTGGACGCCGGCGCCGACGAGGCCGAGACTCGAGGCGTCCTCGACGGCGAGGTAGTCGGTCGCGACGGCGGCCGCTGCGCCGGTGCGTTTCATCGTGAGCGTCGTGCCGTCCATGATCGCCTTCGGGAAGGCGGTTTCGGGGTCGGAGTAGATCATCGTTCCCAGGACGGTCGGCAGGTCGTGGTCCGCGGGGTTGTCGGGGTGGACGTTGACCCACTTCAGTCCGGCGGCGTCCCACTCGTCGGTCGACAGATAGGCCGGCATCGACCGGAAGTCGCCGTTGTACTGCGGCAGATCGATGTAGGACTTCGCGGGCATCTGCGTGTCTCCGCGCTCGAAGGCCGCGAAGGCCTGCTCGACGGCGGCGATGACGTCGCCGAGTTGGGCGTAGTCGTCGACGTCGTCGCTGTCCAGAAGAAGCGTGTTCATAGTGGCGAATATTGCGGGGGCCAACTTAGTAGGTTCGAATCGGCAGGCCGGCGTGGGAGGGGTTTCAGTGCCGACACGCGGCGAGTTTTCGTCGAACCTGTTACCGTACCGACTCGAGCGAGCGGCCGAAACACGACCAATTAAATATCGACGGCGGGTGTACTACCGCACTGAACGAACCGTGTTCGGACTTCCCGATAACGATCGAGCGATAGCGAACTTTACGATGCTGGGCCACTCGCTGGTCCACTGGTTCGAGACGTCGATTCCGATCTTTCTCGTCGTCTGGCTGACCGAGTTTCCCGACGCCGGCGTCGTGGTCTTCGGCCTGATCGTCGCGTTAGGATACGCGCCGTTCGGTCTCGGTGCACTGCCCGCCGGCGTCCTCACGGATCGCTACGGTCCCAAGCGATTGATCCTCGTCTGTCTCGGCGGGATGGGATTCGCGTTCGTGCTCCTCGCGTTCGCGAATTCGATCGCCACGATCGCCGCCGCGCTCGTCCTCTGGGGGGTCGCCGCGAGCGTCTACCACCCCGCCGGACTCGCGCTGATCAGCACCGGCGTCGAGGAACGACCGACTGTCTTCGCCTACCACGGAATCGCCGGCAACGTCGGTATCGCCCTCGGTCCGTTCGTCACCGCGACGTTACTGATGGTCGGCCTCGAGTGGCAACTCGTCGCGGCGATTCTCGCCGTACCCGGCTTCGTCGGCCTCGCGTACGGCCTCAGCGCGAACTTCGATCCGGCGGGCGCGGTCGACGTCGACGACGTCTCCGACGCCTCCGAACCGCTCTCGCTCTCGGAGTTCGTCTCCGGGTCGCGCGCCCTGTTCGCGAGCGCGTTCGCCGTCGTCTTCGCCATCGTGACGTTCGAGGGGCTGTTCTACCGCGGTATTCTCACCTACCTCCCCGAGATCCTCCACGACGCGCCGGCGATGGCCGTCCTCGACCTGCCGACCGGATTCGAGGGCATCGAACCCGCGGACTACATCTACGTCGGTCTGCTCGTCGTCGGTATCGCCGGCCAGTACGCCGGCGGGAAACTCACCGACAGGGTTCGCGTCGAGCGCGGTCTCGCCGGAATCTTCGCCGTCCTCGCCGTCCTCGCGGTCGCCTTCGTCCCGGTACGGAACATGGGGCTCGGTCCGATCGTCGTCCTCTGTGCCATTCTCGGTTTCTTCCTCTTCGCGATCCAGCCGTTCTACCAGGAGGCCGTCGCGGTTCACACGCCGGAAGACGCTCGCGGCCTCTCCTACGGCTACACCTACCTCGGCGAGTTCGGCTTCGGCGCGGGGAGCATCGCCCTCGGCGGGTTCGCGCTCGGCGTGGGTCTCAAGGCCTTCTTCGGCCTGTTGATCGGCTTCGCGCTCGTCGGAATGGGGCTCTCCTGGGGCCTGCTCGTCGCCATCTCGCGCTTCGACGTCTGGCAGGGGCCGACGGCTCGAGCGCAGAGCGAGGACTGATCCGGTCGTCACGCTGCCCGCCGTTCTGGACGCTGAGAATTGATGTCAATGGGTCTTGGTTGACGAGTTCGAGTCTTCGAGTACGAAGCTGATCAGGTTGGGAGCGACGACGAAAAGGTGTGGGCCGACTCGAGCCGACGATTCGAGCGGTAGTTCCCTCCGTTTCTCACCGCGAGGGCCGAAGGCCCGAGCGGGCCGACGACCGATGTGGAGGTCCCGGAGGGACCGGAACGGAGGGAGGAGTGCTTTTATACTAAATTTTGCCGAGGGCGCGGCGAAGCCGCGCCCGTGGTTCGAAAGGCGCTTCGCGCCTTTCGTCATCACGAGAGAGCTTCGCTCTCTCGAACGACAGAGCAAAATTTAGTTCTACATCATGCCGCCCATGCCACCGCCCATACCGCCCATGCCGCCGCCCATGCCACCGCCGCCCGGCGGCATCTCGTCGTCACCGTCGTCGTCGGCGACGGCGAGGTCGCCGGCGGCGATGACGTCGTCGATGCGCAGCAGCATGACTGCGGCTTCGGTTGCGGATTCGATAGCCTGGGTCTTCACGCGAAGCGGCTCGTAGACGCCTTCCTCGGCCATATCGATCGTGTCGCCGGTGTAGGCGTCGAGACCGGACGCGGTGTCGCCGGCGTCGTGGTCGGCGCGGAGTTCGACGAGCGAGTCGATGGGGTCGAGCCCGGCGTTCTCGGCGAGCGTGCGCGGGATGACTTCGAGGGCGTCGGCGAACGCTTCGACGGCGAGCTGTTCGCGGCCGCCGACGGAGTCGGCGTAGTCACGGAGTGCGAGCGAGAGTTCGACTTCGGGGGCACCGCCGCCGGCGAGGACTTTGCCGTCCTCGAGCGTGGTGCGGACGACGCCGAGGGAGTCCTCGATGGCGCGGTCGACCTCGTCGATGACGTGTTCGGTGCCGCCGCGGAGGATGAGGGTAACGGCCCTGGCGTCGTCGACCTCTTCGACGAAGATGCGCTGGTCGCCGGCGATCTCCTTCTGGGCGACGCTGCCGGCGAAGCCGAGGTCGTCCTCGGTCAGATCGTCGACGCTCGAGACGGGCGTGGCGCCGGTCGCGCGGGCGAGCTGGCCCTGATCGCTGGATTTGACGCGGCGGACGGCGATGATGCCCTCCTGTGCGAGGTAGTGCTGGGCCATGTCGTCGATGCCGCCGTCGACGAAGACGACGTCGGCGCCGACATCAGCGACCGCTTCGGCCATCTCGCGCAGCTGAGCCTCTTCCTGCTCGAGGAACTGCTCGAGCTGGTCGGGGTCGGTGACGTTGACTTCGGCGTCGATCTCGGTCTCTTTGATCTCGAGGTCGCCGTCGACGATCGCGACGTTGGCGTCCTCGGCGAAGTACGGCATGCTGTCGGAGACGCGTTCCTTGTCGACGATGACGCCCTCGACGAGTTCGGAGTTCTCGGTGGAACCGCCGACGACCTTCTCGACTTTGATGTTGTCCGTGTCGACCTCGTCGTCGTCGGCGACCGAGCGGACGGCCTCGACGACGAGTCGGGAGAGCAGGTCGCGGGCGTTCTCGGCGCCCTTGCCCGTCATCGCCGTGGCGGCGATCTGCTCGAGGATCTCGGTGTCGTCGGCTTCGACGTCGATCGCGATGTCCTCGAGTACCTCGGTGGCTTCCTCGGCGGCCTCTCGGTACCCCTGGGCGAGGGTGGTCGCGTGGATGTCCTGCTCGAGGAGGTCCTCGGCCTGACTGAGCAGTTCCCCGGAGACGACGACGGCGCTCGTGGTGCCGTCGCCGACCTCGTCCTCCTGGGTCTCGGCGACTTCGACGATCATGTCGGCAGCGGGGTGGTCGATCTCCATCTCCGAGAGAAGCGTGACACCGTCGTTCGTGACGACGACGTTGCCTGTCGAGTCGACGAGCATCTTGTCCATCCCCTTCGGACCGAGCGTGGTCCGTACGGACTCGGCGACGGCCTTTCCGGCCTGAATGTTCATCGACTGCGCGTCTTTGCCGGACGTCCGCTGGCTGTCCTCCGAGAGAACGATAAGGGGCTGGTTGCCCATCTGCTGTTGTGCCATAGTCAACCGAAGGATTGTTTGTGATTCTATATAAACCTTTCGAGAACGTGCGAGCTAAATCCCACTACGAGGGCGTAGTACGGCAGTTCCCCGCTACCCGTACTACTGGTATTTATAACCATATCCGCCGTTGGAGCGTGAGAATCCACGGTTTGACGGCCGGTGACTCCGTTCATCGCGTCCGGAGCGGGGTCATCACTGCTCTCCCGACTTCGCCCGGTCAATCCCGTAGCCGGTCGGCGACGATGATCGCCAGCGCGCCGAGGACGGCGGCGACGCCGGCGACGGCGAACGCGGGATCGTACGTGCCGAGCGTATCGTGCCCTACACCCGCGAGAAACGGTGCGACGAGGCCGGAGAGTGCGAACGCACCGGAGACCAGTCCGAACACGGCGTTCAGGTTCGTCCGACCGAACAGATCGCCGGTCAGCGGGGCGAGCAGCGCCCCGTTCCCGCCGTAGGCGAGGCCGAAGACGAGCGAGAAGGCGAACAGTGCGACCGTCGTCTCGATCACCGGCAGGGCCAGCGTCGAGACGCCCATGATCGCCGAACAGGCCGCGAACACGCGGACGCGACCGACGTAATCCGAGACGTAGCCGATGCCGACCCGCCCGACGGCGTTCGCACCGCCGATGACGGCGAGCGCGGTCGCGCCGACGGCCCGCGACAGGCCGATATCGGACGCGTAAACGACGAGGTGAACGAAGACGACGTACATCGTCGTGTAGATCGCCACCCAGCCGACGAAGACCAGGACGAACGACGGCGAGCGCGCGATCGCGTAGACGTCGGCGAGCTGTTCGCCGACCGACTGCCGTTCGGTCTCCGCTCGCGCTCGCCGTTCGCCGTCGCCGTCCGTCTCGAGTGACCGGGTTTCGTCGGCGAACTCCCCGGACGGAATCGGTTCCGCCGTCGGTTCGTCCCTGATCAGTGCGGTCGCGACGAGCAACAGGACGGCGACGACGCCGGCGAGGACGAGGAACGACGACCGCCAGCCGACGCGGTCGATGAGCACGGTCGCGGCGGGTGCCACGACGAGCATCCCGACGCCGAGTCCGGCGGAGGCCACGCCGCCGGCGAACCCCGCCCGTCGGTCGAACCAGCGCGGAACGGTCGCGTAGGCGACCACGTAGACGATGCTCATCCCGATCCCGGTGACCACGCCGTAGGCGAGGACGACCGTCACCCACGACGACGCCAGACTGGTCCAGACCAGTCCGAGACAGAGCACCACCGTTCCCGCGGCGAGCATTCGACGGGTCCCGAGCCGATCGACGAAAACGCCGACCAGCACGGCACCCACGTACAGCATGAGCGTCTGTACCCCGAACGCGATCGTCGTCACGCCGCGGGAGCGGGCGAAGTCGTCGGCCATTCGCTCGAGGAAGACGCCGAAGGAGTAGGAGAGGCCGAAGACGACGAACGTCCCGAGGAAACACGCGAGGACGACGATCCAGCCGTAGTAGGGACGATTCATCGGTGGGTATCGGTCGATATCGTGAGTCGGGGATTGTGAATGAGGCGGAACCGGCGAAATCGTGTCGAGTCGCGTCGAGCCGTGTCGAGTCGGTTTCGATACAGGTCGATGCGGCTCAGTACGGGACGACGTAGAGCACGATCGCGAGGAACGGAATCAACAACAACAGCATGGCGATGGCGTATCCGAACATCTCGCGGGCCTTTATCCGGGTGATCGCCAGGAGCGGAAGCGCCCAGAACGGGTTCAACAGGTTGGTGTGTGCGTCACCGACGGCGTAGGCCATCGTCGCGTGGCCGGCCGGAATCCCGTGGGCCTGGGCGGCCTCGAGCACCGACGGGCCGAGGACGATCCACTCCCCGCCGCCGGAGGGGACGAACATGTTGGTTACCGCGGCAGCGAGCCAGGCGAAGATCGGAAACGTCTCCGGTGAGGAGATCGTGAGCAAGCCTTCTGCCATCGACTCCGCGAGTCCGGACGAGGCCATGATTCCCTGAATCCCGGCGAAGAACGGAAAGAGAAGGATGACCCCTGCAGCGGCTTTCGACGCATCTCCAAAGCGGTCGCGGTATAGCTGCGGCCGCGTGTAGATCGCCAGTCCGGCCATGAGGAACGCGAAGTTGACGACGTTGAGGTCGAGGGCGTCTAATCCGAGCGTCGCGAACGTGTAGCCGACCATGACGAGCCCGGCCAGCGCGATGAGTCCCCCCATGATCCGGCTGTTGTTGAGTCGTTCCGCGGGAACCTGCTCGTCCGACGGGCCCCCTGCCGAATCTACGGGTTCCGTCTGCACGTCACCGCCATCGGCGGCCGTCTCGAACAGTTCGTCTTCGGGGATGTACGCCGTGATGTCCCGTGATCGTTCGGGCGACGGACTCAGCAAGTAGAGCACGACCGCGGCGAAGGCGATCGAGAGGACGGTGAGCGTCAGCGCGTACGGGTGCAGGATCGTCGCGGAGGTGGGGACGGTCTCGTCGATGATTCCCATCTCGATGAACTCGTTGCCCTCGGTCGCGAGCAACAGCGGGGCGGACCCGGAGAGCCCCCAGTGCCAGGTCAGTCCCAGACCCATGTAGCCCGCCACGCACAGCAGCGGGTAGTGAACGGAGATCCCGTTCCGGTAGGCCGTCTTGCCCATCTCCCGGGCGAAGATCGCGCCGATGATCAGCCCGAGGCCCCAGTGGACCCAGGCGAGCGCCATCGAGATCACGCCGACGAGGACGACCGCTTGCTTCCCGTTCGACGGAAGCCGGCTCAACCACTGGAGACCGGCGTTGACCCGCGGATGATAGGCGACGACGAACCCGGTCATCAGGATGAGCACCATCTGCATCGCGAACGTCAGGAACGCCCAGAACCCGTCGTACCAGAACTCGACCGCCTCGAACACGCCCGCGTCCGTCCCCAGCACCGCCGCGATGTAGACGATGTACGTGAGGATGATGGCGAACAGGAACGGACTGGGCATCCACCGTTCCACCCAGTTGGCCATCCCGCTGCCCATGCGCTCGAGCGCCGACCCTCCAGTGATACTTTGTGCCATGAGTGGCGCTCACACCATCGACGTATAAAGTTTGGCCATTTTCACGTGTAACGTAACGTCTATATGCGAGAATGGGTGTCGGCGACGAACTGCACGCGTCCGACTCTCGTCGACTCTCTCCCTTCGTCGGAGAACACGTGCGAGGGAACCTAATACGGTAGCAGACCGACTACAATTCGTCCAATACACCACTGAACGGACACCTTCTGCTGGTGACGGTCCATCACATCGGTGGCCGTCGTCGGTTCGAGGCGATTAGCTCTCGATCAGGACTGTCCGCCGGGGAACCGGTGGTACTCCATGCCCTGGTGTTTCATCTCGTTGTGTTTCTCCTCGAGGAACGAGTAGACGGCGCCGTGTGGCGCTCCATCGAGGAGCATCTCGGCGGCGCTGCGGACCACGTCGACCTGCTGTGGCGCGCCGATGATGCCGAGGGTCGAGCCGTAGATGACGACGTCGGCGCCCGACAGTTCCTCCATGAGTTCGCGAGTGCGGCCGCCCTCGCCGATGAGCCGGCCCTTCTTGCGTTTCATGTCGTTCGTGTTGCGTGCGGCGGCGTCGATATCGACGACGTCGAACAGCATCATATCGTCCTCGAGCAGTCGCAACGCCGCGTCGGGCGAGAAGCCGCGGCCGATCGCGCGGACGATATCCGGCGCCTTGAGGCCGAGCACGGGATCGCCGACGGTCTCGACGGCGACGGAGCCGTTCTCCGAATCGATGTCGAGTCGCACCTCGGCCTCCGCCTCGATTTCGCGCATCGTCTCGCCGCCCTCGCCGATGAGAACGCCGATGCGGTCCTGCGGAATCTTCACGTGTTGCATACGGCACAGTACTAGCTGGGCGAGGTTAAGCGCTTGGTACGCGAGGTACGGGTGCGATTGACGCCCACTCGAGTCCGTCGCCGTTCCATCCTCGGCCGTCCGAGTCGCCTCGATCACTCGACGAGGGATCGGAACCGTACCGACTCCGAGAGCGTGTCGACGATCGCAACCGTCCGATCCGCCTCGGATTTGGCCAGCACGTGTGCGCCGGGATTGAGCACCGTCGTTCGGCCCTCGTCCGATAGCTCGCGCTCGTGGTGGTGGCCGTAACAGACGAAGTCGAACGTCTCGCCGGCGGCGATCGCCTCGACCTCCTCGAGGTGCTCGCCGTGGAGCACGGCGAAGGAGAGGCCGTCGAACTCGAGGCTCGCGAAGCGGCCGTGGAGTTCGCTCTCGTCACCCAGCGAGTCGAACGCAGCCCGGAGGTTCGCGACGTCGCCGTCGTTGTTCCCGAGGACGCCGTGGAGTTCGAACCCGTCGAAGTAGCCGATCATCAACGGGGCGACGAAGTCGCCGCAGTGGATCACGATTTCGACGCCCTCCTCCTCGAAGACCTCGGTCGCCCGCTCGATCGCTTCGACGTTGTCGTGCGTGTCGGAAATGATCCCGATGTTCATACAGGAGGTCGCGCTGGCGAGCCACTAATGCGTTCGGGAGCGAAAAGCCCTGGAGAGGCATCTCCAGACCGTCCGAAATGAAGGTTCAAAAGCCGGGAGTCGCTGGCAATAGATCGACCAGTAACGGGTTTAGTTTGGTCTCTCCAGGCAAGATAACGCTCGAAATATTTGCGGAGAATCATTCGATATACGCGTACCGTTCCAGACGGATTTCAGTCTTCAAATTAGCCGAAAGCGAGTCACCTCACCTGACTCCGGAACAAATTCTATCGCAAAAACACGTACTTGATCCGCTTACAACGCACAAATTGGTAGCAGTAGCTATCCCCGCGTGAAGTGAAATCACCCGACTACCGGTAGTCGGTTTAGCATCCAATTCAGGTATTTACCCCTCGGGTTAGAGATCTACACTGAGTTATTGGGTCAAATCGGTCTTTTGACCCGATTACGAATAGCCGGGTCGTAATCTACCAACCTGTCGGCTAAAACGTTATTTTCGCCGGGTGAAATACTCGTATTCGGATCAGTAGAAGTACCGACGAACAGCCATTATGTGTCACCGGTGCGTTCCCGACTGCAATGACCGATCTCGTCCACTATCACCACCCCGACGACGAGCAATACTCACTCGCGTACGTAACCCTGGACCCAGACGAGATCAACCCCGACGACGGGAAGGTCGAAACCTACCTCCTGGAGAAAACGGTTCACGTCCTGTTTACCAACTCTGGTGCGAGCGGCATCATCGACGAAATCACCGGCGAGTTGGAAGCGAAGTTGGACGGAATGTCAGAGCCAGATCGCCTCTTCGCCATGCGAATTCTCCAGACGTTCGAAGGTGTCCTCGAGGCCATGGAGCTGGAAGAAGGGGAGAAACTCGAGATCTACAAACAGATAGAGGTCGATCGCATCCCGACTGCACTCGATCACGTTGACTGGTCCGGCTCGGTCGTCGATGTTGCGGGCCAGTTGCTGTCGTCGCTCATCTTGGCACATCCGCTTCCGAACGCTAACCACCGAACGTCGATCGCGTTCGCCGAGTGGTACATCGAGAGCGCTGATTTGTCGTTTTCACTACCGGAGTTAGCGACTGAGACGTACGATTGGCGGAAGTGGGTCGATCCGTATATTGTCGATTCAAAACGTCTTCTCACCGTGCGCCGGAACACGATGCCGTTCAGGCTGCTCAGCGAGTGGGGCTGTGATGTCGTCTTGCGAAAGGGCGGTATCGAACGATCTCTCGGAGTACGATCTCGAGATGCGGCATTCAGAAGCTCTGTCGGTGTATGCGGCGCATCATTCCGATCTTTGCACGGAGTTCATGACCGAGTCGGTTACGCGAGCCGACGCGTCTCACCTCCGTTTCGAGCAGGGCCCAGACAAAGAGGAGTTCCTCGAGTATCTGCAAAACACGGACTGAGACGCTAACTTCGGCCAGTAAGTTGGTGGATTGAGGTTAGTCCCGAAGCTGGGCAACGGTTCGACCGAGTTCTCGTGCACGTTCGCTTTCGGAAATCTCGTATCGTTCTTCAAGCGAGCGAAGTTGATCCTCGAATTCCATGGTCTCTCTCGGGAGGTCCCGCTCTCCTGTACGAAAAGATAGTGCATCGTTGAATAAGTAAGTTCCCGTGCACAGATTGTGTCTCTCTACACCTGAGCTACTACTGCGCAACTACGCTTCATCACATCTTGGTAGACCGGTATATTACAATTTGTTCAATAGTCCTGGTATCGCATTCGTGAGGCGCTGTCGCGATCCGCCTCACGTGCGCTACCCTAATTTATGATGGTTGCTACAGTACGGTTCAGGTAGCTTTCCCATTTTCCGGGGGGAATTGAAGGAATCGTATTAAGCCTCGGCCGAGATCTGTACTCGTTGCTGACAGTCGGTCGCTGAGTCGGGACCCCTAGGCGCTCGTTTTTTGTCGACTCGAGCAGCCATCACCCCGCCGCGCCGTTGGTTCGCTCGTCGAGGAACTCCCGCGTCAGTGCGGCGACCTCCGAGCGAAAGTCCCCCATTTCCACGTTGCTCTGGCCGTGGTGGAGTCGGACGTGCGCCTCGCGAGTGATATCCTCGAGAACGCGCTCGTAGAGCGGCTCGAACGTTACGGGCCGACCTCGCTCCTCGAGTCTCTCAGCGAGTTTCCGGAACCGTCCTCGAGTAGCGTACGCCGCTGCCGCCTCCTCGGCCGACGCGTCGATCGGGGCCGGTTCGTCGCGCTCTCGAATCTCCGGATGGAGGATTTTCGCGCGCTGGCCCCGCTTGTTCCGAACGACGACGCCTTCGGCGGGGCCGTCGTACCAGTCGGACTGCGGAACGGTGTACGAGTCGGGATCGAAATGCCGCGCGCGGCACTCCCGTTCGAAGACGTTCACCGGCTCGAGGCCGATCCCCTCGAAAATCGCTTCGACGGCGTCCGGCGGGCGAAATTTCCCCGCATCGGCCGACCAGACGTCGACGCCGAGAAACGACGGCGTCCGCTCCCAGTCGTACGCGATTGTCCGGTGGTGCATCGCTTCGCCGAAGAAGACGACGTCCTCGACGTCGTCGACGGCACTCCGGAGCGCGTCGCGGTCCAAATTCTCCCGAACGTGGCGGACGGCGTGCTGGTACGGCTCTGGAACGGCATCGGGGTCGTCGTACACGCGGGTTCGATCGCCGAATCGAACGAGTCCCGACTGCTGGAGTTGGAAGCGAAACCCGGCTCCGTCGACCTTCTCGAGGAGCCACAGATGCCCCTCCTCGAACAGTCGGTCGGGGGCATCGGCGACGCGCGGGATCGGTGGAAGTTCCTTCATTCGAAATCGTCCGCAACCTGGCTGTGAGTTCCGCTGCTGGCCGGTCTCCTACTCTCCAGAGGGGTCCGGCTCCGGACTCGTCACGAACTCGAGTAACTCGTCTTCGTCCGTCTCCAGACCCTGCCGTGCGAAGAAACTCGCCACGTTGTAACAGTCTCGCTCGAGGAATTTCTGGCTGTTGGGATGGTGGACGGTGACGGCCTGTCCGACGTCGATGATCACGAGTTGGCCCTCGTCGAAGACGACGTTGTACTCGCTCAGATCGCCGTGGATGATGCCCGCGGAGTAGAGGCGGCGCATGTACTCGCGCATGACCTCGTAGGCGGTCTCCGGGTTCTCGATGTGGACCTCGCCGAGTCGTTTCGCGCGGCCGTCGTCGTCGCCGATGTACTCCATGACCAACACGTTGCGCTCGGTCGCGATCGGCTCCGGTACCCGCACGCCGGCAGCCTTGGCTCGCTCGAGGTTGGCGAGTTCCTTCTTCGTCCAGGCCAGCACGACGTCTTTCTTCTTGCCGCCGAGACCCTCGAAGCGGGGGTCGCCCTCGAGATAGTCGCGCATCTGGCGAAAATTCGAGGCGTTGATCCGGTAGATCTTGACGGCGACGTCGCGGTCGTCGCCCAGCGCGTGGTAGACGTTGGCCTCCTTGCCCGTCGAGAGCGGGCCGCCGAACGCCTCGACGTAGCCGTCCTGGACGAGTTTGTAGAGCGCCGCCAGGGTCGCGTCGTCGAACACCGACTGCTCGACCTTGAACTGGTCGGCGTCCTTGATCCGCTCCTCGAACTGCTCGAACTCGCGATCTCGCTTGCGAGCGATCCGGTCGGCCTCGGTTTCCGAGACGTCGATCTCCTCCCACTCGTCGCCCGGCGTTTCCACTTCCTCGAGGTCGACCAGTCCGAACTCCGTATCCGTTCCCTGTCCCATCTAGTCGGCCTCTACGAGAGCGGTGCGGGTAAAGACTGGGTATCCGACGGTCGTCTCGGGTTCAGCGATCCGACGGCTTCGGACCGGCGGTGTGATCTCGAATCGGTATGTCGGGTCCCGTCTTTTTTGCCTGCGCGTGGTATGGCTCGTATGGCCGACTGCTCCGAACTCGGTTCGGCGGTGAGGATCGAGCGATGACCCGCTACGACGTGACGCTCGTGCGAACTGACGGTCCGAACCACGCGATCGAGGTCGACGAGGGCGAGACGGTGCTCGATGCGGCCCAGCGGGCCGGTGTCCGACTCCCGTTCGACTGCCGCACCGGGACCTGCATCACCTGTGTGGGCCGGCTGATCGCGATCGAAGACGGGAAGACAGACTCCGACGACGGCGAGACGAATCACCCACTCGACGCCGCGGACGGGTTCACCTATCGACGGTTGCCGGAGGCGCTGACCGACCGTGAACGGGCCGACGGCTACGTCCTCTTGTGTATCGCCGCCCCGAGAGCCAACTGCCGCGTCGAGGTCGGCCCGCGGGTGCGCGCGGAAGTCGGCGACAGCCCCTGGGCGTAGCTCCCGTTCCCGTCGCGGTTCCCCGACCAGATTTATCCCCTTGCTCGTGGTCGGGAAACTTCATGAGTGATGTTAGCGCACCAGACGACGTGGAACCGGACCACGACCACGAGCATCATCACCACGAGGGGCCCGGCTACGCGACGCCGCAGGCCGCCATCGAGGAGGGCGATCGGGAGAAACTGGCCTACGTGATGAGCCTCTACGTCGGCACGGACGTCGACGCGTCGGACTTCGTCGGGGTCGTCGACCTCGATCCCGACTCGGAGACCTACTGCGAGATCGTCGACCGGATCGAGATGCCCGAGCGCGGCGACGAACTCCACCACTTCGGGTGGAACGCCTGCTCGTCGTCCTGTCACGTCGAGGGCCTCGAGCGGCGACACCTGATCGTCCCCGGGCAGCGCTCCTCGCGGATCCACGTGATCGACGCCGCGGACCGGCGGAACCCCGAACTGGTCGAGGTGATCGAACCCGAGGAGGTCTTCGAACACGACCTCTCGGCGCCGCACACGGTCCACTGCATCCCGGACGGCCAGATCCTGATCAGCATGCTCGGGGACGCCGACGGCGACCTCCCGGGCGGCTTCCTCGAGTTGAACGAGGACTTCGAGATCGAGGGCCGGTGGGAGCCGCCGGGCGAGATCGAGATGAACTACGACTACTGGTACCAGCCCCGCCAGAACGTGATGGTCTCGAGCGAGTGGGCCGCCCCCAAAACGTACTATCCGGGTTTCGACCTCGACGACGTCGAGGCGGGCAACTACGGCCAGAAGCTCCACTTCTGGGACTGGGAGGACGGCACCGTCGAGCAGACCATCGACCTCGGCGAGGAGGGGCTGATCCCGCTCGAGGTGCGGTTCCTCCACACCCCCGAATCGACCCACGGGTTCGTCGGGGCCGCGCTCTCGTCGAACGTCTTCCACTTCTGGAGGGACGAAGAGCGTGAAGAATACCGCGCGGAGAAGGTGATCGACTTCGAGAGCCGAGAGCACGACGACTGGGACATGCCGGTTCCCGCGCTCCCGACGGACATCCTGATCTCGATGGACGATCGGTACCTGTTCGGCTCGAACTGGCTCCACGGCGAGGTCTGGATGTACGATATCTCGGATCCTGCGAATCCGCGCCGAGCCGACTCGCTCTCGGTCGGCGGGACCTTCGGGGAGGTACAAGAGGTGCAGGGTCGCGAACTCGCTGCCGGCCCGCAGATGATCCAGCTCTCGCTGGACGGCGAACGGCTCTACTGGACCACCTCGCTGTTCTCCTCGTGGGACGACCAGTTCTACCCCGAGGAGGGCGAGCGGGGTTCGGTGATGCTGAAGGCCGACGTCGACCCCCGGAACGGTACGCTCGAACTCGACGAGGACTTCCTCGTCGACTGGGCGGACTGTCCCGAGGGGCCGGCCCGCGCCCACGAGATCCGCTGGCCCGACGGCGACTGCACGAGCGACGTCTGGCAGTGATCGGACGCTCGAACGCCGATCGGTCGCTCACATGACGACCCGCGACGCGACCCTCGAGTGGCCGGACGGACGCACGCGGACGGTCGCGGTCCGCGAGGACGAGACGGTGCTCGAGGCCGCCGAGCGCGCCGATATCGGCCTCCCGTTCGGCTGTCGCACCGGCGCCTGCGGGACCTGTACGGGACGACTGCTCGAGGCGTCGGGAGCGGAGACGGCGAACGGTGACGCCGGCGCGGACGACGTCGACGACGCCTTCGAATATCGTCGCCCGCCTCGAGCGCTGAAGGCTCGGCACCGAGAGGCCGGTTACGTGCTGCTGTGTATCGCCTCGCCGCGGACCGACTGCCGGATCGCCGTCGGCGCGAGCGTCCACACCGAACTGGTGGAGAACCCCTGGAAGTGACGCGCCTCGAGCCGGTCGGCGACGATCCCCCGACTTCGCGGTCGAGGGGCAGTCAGTAACGTTAACGGGTGTGAGCGGCTACCCTCGAGTAATGTCTGTCGCCGACGAGGACGCGGAGAACCCGTACCTCCGGGATCCCCCGACCGACTTCGATCCAGTCGAGGAATTCTCCGAAGACGAGGCCCGCGAGCAGGTCGAACTGCTCCGGGAGGCGATTCGCGAGCACGACCGCCGGTACTACGTCGAGGGCGATCCGATCATCGCGGACCGAACGTACGATGCCCTCTTCACGCGATTGCAGGACTTAGAGGATGCGTTCGACCTCTCACATCCCGACAGTCCGACCAGAAGCGTCGGCGGGGAACCGCTCGAGGCGTTCGAGACGGTCGAACACGTCGCGCCGATGCTCTCGATCGACCAGAGCGGCGAGGCCGAGGACGTCCGGGAGTTCGACGACCGCGTGCGGAAAGAAGTCGGTGAGGTCCGGTACGTTTGCGAACCCAAGTTCGACGGCGTCTCGATGGAGTTCGTCTACGAGGAGGGATCTTTCGAGCGCGCCGTCACCCGCGGCGACGGCCGCGAGGGCGACGACGTCACGCGAAACGCCCGCACCATCGGCTCGGTGCCCCAGAAACTCCACGGCGACTACCCCGACTTTCTCGCGGTTCGCGGCGAGGTCTACATGCCCAAGGACGCGTTTCAGGCGCACAACCGCGAGCGCATCGAACGCGGCGAGGAGCCGTTCGCGAACCCCCGAAACGCGACTGCAGGAACCATCCGACAGCTCGATCCCTCGATCGTCGCCGAACGGCCGCTCGAGGTGTTCTACTTCGACGTGCTCGCGGCCAGCGATCTCGAGGACAGCCACAGCGCGGAACTCGAACGCTTCCCCGAGTGGGGACTGCGGGTCACCGAGCATATCGAGTTCGCGGACGACATCGAGGACGCGATCGAGTACCGCGACCGGATGCTCGAGGCTCGGGACGATCTGGGCTACGAGATCGACGGCACCGTCATCAAGGTCGACGACCGCGAGGCCCGCGAGGAACTGGGGCGAACGGCTCGCCACGACCGCTACGCGTTCGCCTACAAGTTCCCCGCCCGCGCGGAGGTCACGCCGATCGTCGACGTAGCGGTGCAGGTCGGTCGGACGGGCCGTCTGACCCCGGTCGCCCTCCTCGAGCCGGTCGACGTCGGCGGCGTGACGGTCTCTCGAGCGAGTCTCCACAATCCGGACGAGATCGAGTCGAAGAACGTCAACGTGGGCGATACCGTCCGCGTCCAGCGCGCCGGCGACGTGATCCCCTACGTCGAGGAGGTCGTCGAGAAGGGCAGCGAGGGCCATTACGAACTGCCCGATCACTGCCCGGTCTGTGGCAGCGCCGTCGAGCGCGACGGGCCGATCGCCTTCTGTACCGGCGGGCTGGCGTGTGACGCGCAACTCCGCCGCTCGATCGAGTACTACGCCAGCGACGACGGGCTGGATCTCGAGGGACTGGGCGAGAAGAGCGTCCGTCAACTCGTGGACGCCGGCTTGCTCGAATCGGTCGCCCACCTCTACGAACTCGAGCGCGAGGAACTGACCGATCTCGAGGGCTGGGGCGAGACCAGCGCCGAGAACCTGCTGTCCGAACTCGAGGACGCTCGCGAACCCCCGCTCGCCGACTTCTGCTCGGCGCTCGGGATCCCTCACGTCGGGCCGACGACGGCCCGCGAACTCGCCCGCGAGTTCGGGACGTTCGAGGCGTTTCGCGAGACGGCCGAGGACGACCCCGAACGGCTCGAGGGCGTCGACGACGTCGGCGAGACCGTCGCCGCACAAATTCACGAGTTCTTCGCCAGCGAGGCCAACGCCGAAGCGGTCGACAACCTGCTCGCGCACGTCTCGCCGCAGGAAGCCGATACAGACGCAGGCGGCGACGAACTCGAGGGTCTGACGTTCGTCTTCACGGGATCGCTCGAGGTCGTCACCCGCGGCGAGGCCCAGGAGACCGTCGAGGCTCACGGGGCCAACGCGACGGGCAGCGTCTCGGGGAACACGGACTACCTCGTCGTCGGCGAGAATCCGGGACGGACGAAACGCGACGACGCCGAAGCGAACGACGTGCCGATCGTCGACGAGGACGAGTTTCGGGAGTTGCTGGGAGAGTACGGGATCAACCTCGAGTGAGCGTCGCGTTTCTGTCTCCCTTCGAACGACGTCGTGGGCGGTCCGGGTCGCATCGTTGTCGAAACTCTCGGCCAAACGGATGGGGTTCCGACGGTTTTAGTACCGACGACCGTGATGGGAGAGCACCGTGTTGACTCTGCTCAGGCGGTTACGTGACGTCTCTCGTCCGAGAGCGGTCGGCTCCATCACCGTCGGACACGGGGTCAACGAGTTCTTCGCGATCGTGATCCCGCCGATCATCCCGCTGCTCGTCGCGGATCTCGGGATCACCTACGGGCAGGCGGGGTTCCTCGTGACCGTCTTCTTTCTCATGTACGTCGTCTTCCAGCTCCCCGCCGGCATGCTCGCCGACGTAATCGGGAAGGAACGCCTCCTGGTCGGCGGACTGTTCGGTATGGCGGCCGGGATCTTTCTGGCGAGCGCCGCGACGAGCTACGAAACGCTGCTCGTCGGCCAGACCATCGCCGGGATCAGCGGCAGCGCGTTCCACCCGACCGGAATGGCGCTCGTCAGCGACTACGAGAGCGAGGCGACCGAAGGGAAGGCGATGGGCGTGTTCGGGTTCGGCGGCGCGCTCGGGACGATGTCCGCGCCGGTCGTCGTCGGCGGCGTCGCCGCGGTCGCGGGCTGGCGACTCGCCCTCGGTACCGGCGTCGCGATCGGTCTCGTCGTCAGCTGTCTGGTAGTCTATCTGTTCGTCACGGCAGAGGATTCGAGCGACGCGGATCCGGAGTCAGCGGACGGCCCTCGGGCCGACGGCGGTGAGTCCCGGCCGACGATCCGCCAGGCGATCCGATCGGCGGACCTGTCGTTCGATCTCACGATCACGAAGAGCGTCGTCGTCCTCTTTTTCGTCACGCTGGTGTTGTCGATGCAACACCGGGCGATACAGACGTACACGACCGCCTACGTCGCCGCCGAGACCGGAACGTCCGCGTCGGTGGGAAACATCACGTTCTTCGCGCTCCTGGTCGGGGGGAGTCTCGCCTCGCTGTACGCGGGTGACCTCGCCGATCGGTTCGATCGGGTCGCGCTGGGTATCGGCGCCTCGCTCGTCACTGCCCTGCTGGTCGCCGCGACGCTGGCGCTGGCGGCCGTTTCCGGCGGACTCCCGATCGGCGTCCTGACGGTAATTCTGGTGGTGTGGTTCGCCGTCATCGGCGCCGGAATGTACACCAGCTATCCCGTCAAGAACGCGATGATCTCCCAGCACGCCGACACGGCCTCGAGCGGGAGTCTGTTCGGCGTCATCCAGACCGGATCGGCCATCGGCAGCGCGAGCGGACCGGCGGTATTCGGCGTCCTCTCGACCCGGTGGGGGATCGTGGCGGCGTTTCCCGCCATCGCCACGGTGAGCGTCGTGTTGGCCGCCTCGTTCGCGTTACTGTGGATCACGGGCGACTGATCGTGAACCGGTGGCGTTCGAGCGCGAACGCCGGTTACGGGACAGTTTTGATGCGTTAGACGGATCCGTGACTCTCCGACCGAACCCGGCTACGGGTCGGCGGGAAGTCGATCGGCGATCGACCGAACCGCCTCGAGTCCCCGTATCTCCTCCTCGCGTTCGGGCAGCGTGACGACCTCGAGGCCGGGAAACGTCTCGCGAATCTCCGAAACCCGCTTCGCGTGCCGCTCGTACCGGGACTGACAGCGCGAACAGCCCTCGTCGGGGTCCTCGAAGACGCGGTTCACGACGAGTCGATCGACCCGCACCTCGGCGTCGCGGAGCGTCTCCACCAGCCGCTCGGATTCGGCGATGGCCATTCCCTCCGGAACGAGGACGACGCGAAACTCCGTCCGTTCGGGATCGGCCAGCAGGTCGCGAGCGCGCCCGAGTCGGGCCTGAAAAGCCTCGAGGCTCTCCTCGCCGTCGGTACCGCTGCCGGTCATCATCGACATCGGGCCGAACACCGCCGACTTGGCCGCGGTGCCGATTCGGCTGGCCTGCCCGCGCAGCGACTGGAGGGTCTCGAGGACCGGCCCCATCACCTCGGGCATGTCGAACAGCCGGAGGGTGTGGCCCGTCGGCGCGGTGTCGAAGACGACGACGTCCCACTCGCCCGAGTCGACGTACTCGACGAGCAGGTCCAGCGCGGCGACCTCGTCCCCGCCGGCCGGTGCGCCCGACGCGAAGATCCGTTCGACCTCCTCGTCCGAGAGGCGGATGCCGGCGCTGCGGAGGTCCGCGGCGAGCGCCGTCGCCAACTTCTCGTAGCGTTCCCGCTGGGTCTCGGCGTCGATCTCGACGGCCCAGAGGCTGCCGCCCGCGTCGAGTTCGAGGCGCTCCTCGTCGGTCGTCTCGGGGCCGGGTCCCACCTCGAGTTCGCTCGGCTCGGGTCCGACGTCGGCCTCGAGCGAGTCGGACAGCGAGTGGGCCGGATCGGTCGAGACGATCAGCGTCCGGCGGCCCGCGTCGGCCAGTCGGAGACCGGTCGCCGCCGCGCAGGTCGTCTTCCCGACCCCGCCTTTCCCGCCGTAGAAGATGCAGTCGGTCACGGACTCGCGTACGCGCGGCAGATACCTAAACCGAGTGCCAGCTATCGAGGAGTATCCTCACTGGCGGCCGGAAGTACCCGGTAAGCGGACTCGAGGCGCGAAAATATCGCACGTGACTGCCGAGATCGGTCGTCAGAGGTCGACGCGATCGAACCGGTAGAGCGCGATGGCGAGCGGAACGACGATCCAGAACAGCAGGATGACGAACGAGAACCAGTCCTGCAGATAGAACGGAACGCTACCGCCGAAGAACTCCGCTTGCGCGTCGAGCGCTTCCTGATCCAACTCGGCGACGGAGGTCACGAGCGAGAGGACGTTCTGGTAGGCGTTACCCGGATCGAGCATGTCGATGAAGTACGCCCAGTTCGGTCGCCGTTCGAAGCCGTTGACGGTGACGCCCGAAATCCAGTCGCGGCTCATCATCAGCTGAACGGCCAGCTGGATCGAGCCCCAGACGAGGTAAAACAGGAGGAACACGCCGAAACAGCCTACACCGGCCTTGGTCGTCGATCCGTACAGCGACGAGATCGAGACGGCGATACTCGTGTACGCGACGGCGTAGATGATCGACATCGCGAGGAGCCCGGCGTAATCGACGATATCGAAGGAGCCGAGCAACGCGGCGACGACGACCGCGGCCATGACGAACCCGGCGATCAGCGAGACCGAGAGGACGGCCGATCGGCCGATCAGCTTTCCGAGCAGCACGTCCTTCCGTGAGTGGGGCAACGAGAGCAGAATCTTGATGCTCCCGGTCTCTCGCTCGCCGGCGATGGCTTTCCAGCCGAGCACCAGCGCGATCAGGGGGATCACTACCCGCGTCATCTGATAGACGATCCCGACGAGCGCTTCCGTCGTCTGACCCTGTGCTGCGATATCCTCGCCGAAGTACGAGAGCAGTCCCGTGATCCCGACCAGCAGCACGAAGAAGAAGACGCTCAGTCCCCAGAACAGCCACGACCGGACGGCGTCCTGAAAGTCCTTCTTCGCGACCGCACGGACGCTCTCGAGATTGACCGAACTCGAGGTCGACGCCGACCCCGCTCCGGTTCCGGATTCGGTGCTCATCGCGCTTCCACCTCCGAACCCGTCGTGTAGGACTGGAAGACGTCTTCGAGCGAGGCCTCGCGCGTCGTGAAGTCCTGGACCTCGATGCCGTGGTCCTCGAGTTCGCTCAGCACGGCGGTCTTCGAGCCGTCGACCTGCACGACCAGCGTCGGCGGGTTCTGTCCCTCTACGACGGCGTCGTTGACGTCCGGCAGCGACCGGACGGCCTGTAGCGCGTCGTCGTCGACCCGGTCGACGGTGACCCGCAGGCTCGTCCCACCGCTGACGGAGTCGCGCAGTCCGGAGACGGTGTCGACGGCGACCATCTCGCCGTCGCGGAGGATGCCGACGCGGTCACAGACCGCTTCGACCTGCTCCATGATGTGGCTCGAGAAGAACACCGTCGCGCCGCGGGCGTTCTCCTCGCGGACGATCTCTCGCATCTCACGGGCCCCGTTAGGGTCGAGCCCCGTCGAGGGTTCGTCCAGGATGAGGAGGTCGGGTTCGCCGACGAGGGCCATCGCCAGCATGAGTCGCTGAGACATCCCCTTCGAGTAGCCGCCGGCCTTCTTGTCGATGGCGTCGGCGAGGTCGACGCGCTCGAGCAGTTCCCGCGGATCGTCGTCGGTATCCTTCGAGTCGATGGCGAACTCGAGGTGTTGGCGGGCGGTCAGGCGATCGTAGGTCTCGACGCCCTCGGGGAGGACGCCGGTCCGCGAGCGAATCTCGCGACTGTGTGCCTGAGCGTCCATCCCCAGTACCTCCACCCGACCGGCGGTCGGCCGGATGAAGTCCAGAATGACGTTGATCGTCGTCGATTTGCCGGCTCCGTTCGGACCGAGAAAGCCGAAGACCTCGCCCTCTTCGACCTGAAACGAGAGGTCTTGGAGTGCGAGTTCCCGACCGTAGGACTTGGTCAGGTTGTCGACTGTGATAGCTGGCATGGCTGTGTGCTCTCACCGTTCGCCGATAAGAGTTGTTACTTCGTCGTATTGATATTCCGGTCCGTCCGGAGGAACAAACTGTCACTCGATCGGTCACCTCGGTCGAACGCGATGCGGGCCGTCCGCGTCGTCTCCGCTATCGGCTCGCAGTCGTCGACTTCGAAGTCTATACCGGTTCGTCGGGATCGTACTGTTCGGCGGTCCGTTCGGCCTCCGTGGCGTACCGTTCTCGAGTCGCCTCGTCGGAGACCGGCTCGAGTTCGGTTTCGGGGACCTCCGTCGCCGCGGTGACGTCGGCACCGGTCCGCAGCGACGTCGAGGAGCGCTCCCGTTGCTGGTAGCGCGAGCCGTCTGGCGTCGCGTAAACGATGGTCACGAGATTGCGGTCGTCGAACGTTCGTTCGACCAACCAACACCGGATCGTCGAGTCACTCATACCCCGTCGTTGGGGATCGAGACTCGAGAATGTACCGTGTCGAATGGTACCACGTAGATTCTCGATTTGCGCAACACGGCGCGAGCTACTTGCCGGTCGGTGAGAAACCTCGAGACGGGATGCTCGGAGTCTGGAGCGAGCACGTCGACGAGTTACTGTACGAGGGCGAACGCGTAAAGCGGCGCGTCGACCTCGAGGCCGCGACGATCGTCGTGACGAACGATCGCGTCCTCGTGTTTACGGAGGGCGGCGACGGACCGAACTACTGGACCGTCGAGCGGCCGAACGTCGCACGCGTCTCGGTCGAGACCGCGGATTCGCTGGCTCCGCTCGTCTGGGGAACGATCGTCCTGTTTCTCGCCCTGGGCGTGTTGCTCGTGGCGATGACCTACGATCTCGCCAGTATCGTCGACGGCTTCGACGTCGAAGACACGACGGGGATCACCGGCGGTGCCCTCGAGACCATCGAGACCCTGCTCACGGTGCTCGATCTGACCGTCCTCGCGATCGGGATCCTCCTGACACTGATCGCCGCCGGGTTCTTCGTCCGGTACGTGCAGTCGCGCTCGCGTCGACTCCTGCTCCGGGTGAGCGGTGACGACGATATCTCGCTCCCGATTACCGACGCCGATCTCGTGAGCGACCGGGAGGTCGACCTGCAGGAGGCGATCGCGCCGGGTCCGGGTCCCGTGGATACCGATGCCGTCGTCGAGGCCGACGCGGAAGGAACCGGCGAGACTACCGGCCAGCGGACGGGAGATGCCACTTCCGCCGACGAGACCGCTGTCGACGCGGAAGACGACACGCCCGCTGACGAGACGGATGCCGATATCGGCGGCGCGGACACGCCCGTCGCCGAGACCGATACCGACGCTCTCGACGACGCCGAGGAGTCAGGCTGAAAGCCACTGACGTCCTAGGGCCGCCGATGAACGCCGAGGAGGTTCGCGACCGAGCCGGATCGTTACCGCGCGAGCCCGGCGTCTACCAGTTCCGGGCCGACGACACCACGCTCTACGTCGGGAAGGCGGTCGATCTCCGGAGTCGCGTCCGATCGTACGCGGATCCGCGAAGCGCGCGCATCCGCCGGATGGTCGACCGCGCCGAGGAGATCGAGATCGCCGTCACCGACACCGAGACGCAGGCGCTGTTGCTCGAGGCGAACCTGATCAAACGCCATCAGCCCCGATACAACGTCCGACTCAAGGACGACAAGTCGTACCCGATGGTCCAGTTGACGAGCCACGAGGCCCCGGGGATCGAGATCACCCGCGACCCCGACGAGTCCGCGACCGTCTTCGGCCCCTACACGAACAAGAGACAGGTCGAGACGGTCGTGAAGGCACTGCGGGAAACCTACGGCATTCGGGGTTGTTCGGAGCACAAGTACGCGGGCCGCGACCGACCCTGTCTGGACTACGAGATGGGGCTCTGTACCGCGCCCTGTACCCGCGAGATCGACCTCGAGAGCTACGCCGAGGACGTGACCGCGGTCGAGCGCTTCCTCGAGGGCGAGACCGGCATCCTCGCGGACCCGCTGCGCCGGGAGATGGAGGGCGCAGCCCAGAAGCAGAACTTCGAGCGCGCGGCTAACATGCGGGATCGACTCGAGACCGTCGAAGCCTTCCACGGCGAGGGCGGCGAGGCGGTCCAGACGCGGAGCGACGAACGCGCCGTCGACGTGCTCGGGGTCGCCATCGAGGGCGAGGACGCGACCGTCGCCCGCCTGCGCGCCGAGACCGGCAAACTGGTCGACCGGGATCGGCACACGCTCGAGGCACCGGGCACGGACGTCGGAGAGAGCGGGACCGACGAGGGCGGCGTCCCCGCCGTCCTCGCCGCCTTCATCGTCCAGTACTACGCCGAGCGCGACCTGCCCGACGCCCTGCTCCTGCCCGAACGCCACGGGGACAGCGAGGTCGCCGCGTGGCTCGAGGCCGAAGGCGTCTCGGTCCGCGTGCCGGGGGCCGGCCGGGAGGCCAAACTGGTCGAACTCGCGCTGAAGAACGCCCGCCGGAACGTCGGCGGTCGCGACGAGTGCGGGATGCTCGCGGACGCCCTCGAGATCGACTCGGCACGGCGAATCGAGGGCTTCGACGTGAGTCACGCCCAGGGAAAAGCGGCGGTCGGCAGCAACGTCACGTTCGTCGACGGCAGCGCCGAGAAGGCCGATTACCGCCGGAAGAAACTGACCGATCAGAACGACGACTACGATAACATGCGGACGCTACTCGAGTGGCGCGCCAGCCGCGCCGTCGAGGGGCGAGACGATCGGCCGGACCCCGATCTGCTGGTGATCGACGGCGGCGAGGGCCAACTCGAGGCCGCACGGGACGCGCTGGCCGCGGTTGGCTGGGACGTCCCCGCCATCGCGCTGGCGAAAGCCGAGGAGCAAGTCGTCACCCCGGATCGGGTGTTTTCGTGGCCCAGCGACGTCCCGCACCTGCATCTCCTCCAGCGGGTGCGCGACGAGTCCCACCGGTTTGCGGTTCAGTACCACCAGACCATTCGGGACGAGGTGAAGACGGTGCTCGACGACGTGCCCGGCATCGGTCCGGAGACCAGAAAGCGGCTGCTGGGTCGGTTCGGGAGCGTCGAGAACGTTCGCGAGGCGAGTCTCGAGGACTTAGAGAGCGTCTCCGGCGTCGGGGAGAAGACGGCTGAAACCCTCAAATCACGATTGTGAGCGGTACGCCGTCGGCCCCGAACTGAACTGGTTACTCGCACTCACCGATCTCGTCTCCGCCGTCACGTTCTCCGTCGGGAGCAGCGACCTCGCCGAACCGCGGCCCCCGCGTTACAGCGTCTCTCCGCCGGTCGAATCGAATAACACCGTTCCGGGCTAATTCGGGCAGCTGGACGTGATGGAGTTCGTAGACGAGCGTGAGGTACTCCTCACAGCACAGGGTTTCGTCGCCCCGAACGATCGGGGTTGCGTCCAGCGTCTCGTCGTCGGCCAGTGCGGCGACGATCCGTCGCTTCTGCGCTCGAAGCGCGGTCGTTAGTTGCCCACCACTCTCGGATATCTGTTCGGGTGTTTCCATCTGCTACCGCTCTCGACGTTCGTCTCGCCGCGGTTCGCACGGGTCCGGTATCACATCGCCGCCCGTCGACCGCGTCCGGCCGAGGCGCGGCGTTCCACGGTCGGAACACGGAATACGCGCTGGAACCATCACTACGACTCTCTGTTCCGCATCGGGACGGCCTCGATCGCTCCCCCGCTGAACACGGTCACCGCAAATCCTTCGTAACGGAAGGACGTGCTGCCAGATTTCCGAATACCGCCGGGAGACGGCGCGAACAGGTCCTCGAGTGCCGCCGTATCGATGGCGGAATGGAGCGGAGACAGTTCCATCGGATCGCTGTTCAGCGCGGTCGCTACCACCGCAACGACCGCCAGACTCGCCGAATCACGAATGCTATCGTACGCCGCCCGAAAGCGTTCCCTCTCGGTATCGAATTCGACGGCCCCCATCGAGTCGACGATATCGACGCTTCCGAACGTCTCACCAGATGTTGTCATATACTCGATGAACGCCTGCCAGCGGATTGTGGGTGACTTTTGCTCGCGCAACACGTTTTTATACGTCCTTTTTATCGATCCGCTTGAGACGTTATCAACGTGCTCGCGACGAGGCGCCGAAGACCGCGCTGTAACCGCGACGAAACCGCCTGTCGGCTGATCTCGAGTTCGTCGGCGATATCGTCCTGCGTGGCGTCTCGCGGCGAGTCGAAGTAGCCGCGGGAGTACGCCAGAACCAACGCCGTCCGTTGGCCGTCGGTCAGATCGTACTCCCGGTCCGACCTGAGCGCCGAGAGCGCGTGCAGTTGGGTGAGCTGGATGGGAATGTCGTTATCGTGGCAGTACGACTGGAATTCGGAAATCTGCTGTTGAGTGCCACTTCTCACCTCGAACGTCCACTTCTCGTCGTCCCCGATTCCAGACAGGAGGGCGACGTCGGTGTTGACGATCGCGGTTAGCACGCTCTCGTGCTCGAGGTTCCAGTCGATTCGGACGAGCATCTGCTCCGATAACTCGTCTACTATTTTCACCTTCTCGACTCCCTCATCGTCGCTCAGATCGGTCGTGAGTTCGGCGATGTTCTCCGCGTAAATCCAAAAGTAGGGGATAATGGCATCGCTCGTCGGGACGACTCGATCCAGTTCGATGGTGGCGTCGGGTAACTCTTCGAAGACGGCGTTCAGCGGGAATTCGGGCTGATCGATGGTAAACGATGCCTCGATTGCCATAGTCACGGTTCTCGGCGAGCGTTCTTGAGTCACTAGCCCTGTCCTCCCGACACTGACCGGGGACTCGACTCTGTACACTCCCTCGAGTCATCCGTTGCGAAGGCAGGGACAGGGCTATCCCCCGCAGCGTTCTATGGTATTCTATGGCAAACGACGACGACCTCGACGACCTGCTCGACGAACTCGACAGTCAGGGCGACCTCGAGACGTCCCAACAGATGCTCTCGATCCGGACGGAAAGCCGCCGGTACGACAAGCCGGTGACCATCGTCGAGGGGTTCGATCTCGAGTCGGACGAGATCAAATCGATCGCTTCGGACCTCAAAAGTTCGATGGGGACGGGTGGAACGGTCGACGACGGCCGGATCGAACTCCAGGGCGACCACCGCGATCGAGTTCCCGACCTGCTTCGCGACCGCGGGTTCGACGTTCGCGAGTGAGCGAGCCGAAACCGCCGGCTCACGGTCTGTCGTCCCGTCGCGTAGTCGAAGTCACTTTATGGCAGTCGTGTCAAGTAGGGGCATGAACGTCCGTCCAGCGGAACCCGAAGATTTCGAGGAAATCAAAGCCGTCGCGCGGGAAACGTGGCACGATACTTACGACGAACTCGAGGCTGGACTGATCGATCGGACCGTCGACGACTGGTACACCGACGACTCGATGCCCCTCGATGCGCCCGGAACGGTCGTTCTCGTGGTCGATCGCGCGGAGCAACGGTCCGCGGATGAGAGCGCGGAGCAACGGTCCGCGGATGAGAGCCGGACGCGGTCCGGCGACGAGGGCGAAATCGTCGGCTTTACACACGCAGTCGCGCAGGGTGACACGGCCGATATCCTCCGTATGTACGTCGCGCCCGACGCGCAGGGAGCGGGCATCGGGACGGACCTGCACGAGCACCTGATCGAGCGACTCGAGATGTACGACGTCGACCGCGTCCGCTCGTTCGACTTCGCGTTCAACGACACCAGCCGCCAGTTCTACGAGGGGCTCGGGTTCGAACGGACCGACACCGGCGAGGTCACGATCGAGGGCGAGCAGTACGACGAAGCGGTGTACACGCTCGAACTCTAGAACTCGGCCGTCGGTGGGTTACCGCCCCCTACCGAACCCGGCGATCAGTAATTCACTCGTCGGCTGGGGGTAGCTGAAACGACCTCGCTGTCGGTGTCGAGCGGAACGGCTAACGGCGATACGAGACACTGTGGAGTGCTACCACTTTGGTACTCGATGACGTACGCTGTGGTATGGAGATCCGACCAGCCACTCCCGACGACCGCGAGGCGATCAGATCCGTCGCTCGAGCGACCTGGCACGACACCTACGACGAACTCGAGGCCGAGACGATCGACGCGACTATCGACGACTGGTACGGCGACGACGAACTCGAGCGGGCGCTGTCGGAGCCGGGAACCGCCTTTCTGGTCGCCGAAAAGGACGACGAAATAGTCGGCTTCACCCACGGCGTCGTCACGGAGGACGAGGGCGACGTCCTGCGGATGGCGGTACACCCGGCCCACCAGCACGAGGGGATCGGGACGGCGCTGCACGACCGACTGCGCGAGGACCTCCGGGACTTCAACATGGCGCGGATGCGCGCGATCGATCTGGCCTCCAACGAGGGCGGTCAGCAGTTCTACGAGGAACAGGGGTTCGAGCAGACCGGAGAGGGGTCGGTCGAAATGGGCGGCGAGGAGCGCAAAGAGGTCGTCTACACGCTCGAGCTGTGAGTCCCGTGTCGGTCTCGGCTCACTCGAACGCGACGAGTTCCCCGCCGTCCGTGCCGACGA
Organism: Natronorubrum halobium; assembly: GCF_051351675.1. Lineage (NCBI taxonomy): Archaea > Methanobacteriati > Methanobacteriota > Halobacteria > Halobacteriales > Natrialbaceae > Natronorubrum > Natronorubrum halobium. The sequence goes on along the minus strand of NZ_CP195595.1, from coordinate 493,776 downwards.
AGATTGCCCCGTCGGCCACCGTCAGTCCGCTTGCGAATCCGCCCTCGAGCGACCGAGACCACAGTCGATCGCCCGTCTCGACGTCGAGTGCCACGAGTTCCGAGCCGCCGACGGTCAGGTAGACGGCCCTGTCGGTGACTGCGGGAGCCGAGTTCGGCCGGCCGTCGACCTCCACGTTCCAGTCCGTTCCGGTATCGGTCCGGTCGAAGGCCGCGAACCGGCGGCCGGTCGAGCCCGCGAATATCGCCTCGCTCGTCGCCGCTGGCGACCAGATGACGTGGCCCGCGAATCCGAACCCGCGGTGCGTGACGCCGGCGGAGGTGAGGACCTCCACCGTGAGCGAGGGCGCCACGATATCGTCCTCGATCAGCGTCGGGGACTGCATGCGGGCACCCTCGTGGATCCACTGCTCGTCGCCGTTAATCCGATCCAGCGCGTGGAGTCGCCCGTCCAGCACCTCCTCGACGCCGACGTAGACGTTATCGTCGGCGACGGCCGGGTAGTCGACGGCGTCCAGGGACAACTCCGCCGACCATCGCTCGTCGCCGTCAGTCGCGTCGATGGCGTAGGCGACCGACTCGTCGCTCGTGCCGACGTAGACGGTCCCGTTGGCGGCAGTCGGTCCCGCTACCGGACCGGCCAGGTCGGTCGTCCACTCCCGTTCGCCGTCGGCTGCGTCCAGCGCGACGAGTTGCTCCTCCTCGGTGCCGACGACGACCAGTCCGTCGATGATACACGGACACTGTGATCGGCCGCCCTCGAGCGACTCGGACCACTGCTCGTCGCCGTCGGCCGTATCGAGCGCGTGAACGGTCCCGGCGTCGGTCGCGACGTAGACGGTGCCGTCGACGACCGCGACCTGATCGTCGATGCTACCCGGTAGCGTCGTCGACCACCGTTCGGACGGGTCCCCTGTCGGGGCCGTCGACGGAGTGTAGCCGTCGTTTGCCGGCGTTCGCTGGAAGGACGGCCAGTCGTCGGCCGCGATCTCCGGATCGTCCTTAGTGGTGTCCGTTTCGTTCCCGTCGCCGTCGCCCTCGTCACCGTTTCCATCGTCCTCCGTTCCCCCGTCTTCGCCATCCAGCAGGCTCGTACAGCCGGCGGTGGCACTCAGCGTCGCCGCAGCGCCCGTCAGGAGAACTCGACGCCTCGGGTGTTTCATGATACCTACAGCTCAGAACCGAATAATAAATACGATGAATGTGATCGGCCACTGACGGGAGCCGACGATCGCTCGGTTCCGTGCTCAGAACTCCTCGGATGGCGGTGCGATCCCTTCGTCGCCGCCCTCGAGTTCGAACTCCTCGCGAACCTCCCGAATCCGATCCCGGATGTCGGCTGCCAGTTCGAACTCGAGGTTGCCCGCGGCCTCCTCCATCCGGTCCTCGAGTTCCTCGATGTAGCGGGCGGCCTCGTTTTCGTCCGCGAGGTCCTTGCCGGAGACGCTCGAGGTGTCCGTTTTGCTCCCCGGCAAGTTGGTCTCGCTGACGTCCTTTTCGATGGTCGTCGGCTCGAGGCCGTGTTCCTCGTTGTGCGCCTGTTGAATCTCTCGGCGACGTTGGGTCTCCTCGATCGCGGACTCCATGGCGTTCGAGGGCTCGTCGGCGTAGAGGACGACCTCGCCGTTGACGTTTCGTGCAGCGCGCCCCATCGTCTGGACGAGCGTCGTCTCCGAGCGCAGGAACCCCTCCTGGTCGGCGTCGAGGATCGCGACGAGCGAGACTTCGGGGATGTCCAGTCCCTCCCGAAGGAGGTTGATCCCGACGAGGACGTCGATTTCGCCCAGTCGAAGCGAGCGGATGATCTCGTGGCGCTCCAAGGTGTCCGTCTCGTCGTGCATGTACGCGACGTCGACGCCGGACTCCTCTAAGTACTCGGTCAGGTCCTCGGCCATCCGTTTCGTGAGCGTCGTCACGAGGGTGCGCTCGTCGCGCTCGATCCGGTTGTCGATGCGGTCCATGAGGTCGTCGACCTGCCCGTTGGCGTCCGCGACCTCGATCGCGGGGTCGACGAGGTGCGTGGGTCGAACGATCTGCTCGACGATCTGCTCGCTCTCCTCGCGCTCGTAGTCGCCCGGCGTGGCCGAGACGTACAGCGTCTGGTCGGTCTTCTCCTGGAACTCCTCGAAGGTGAGCGGCCGGTTGTCGTACGCCGTCGGCAGTCGGAACCCGTTCTCGACCAGCGAGTCCTTCCGGGACTTGTCGCCGGCGTACTGGCCGCGAACCTGCGGCAGGGTGACGTGGGACTCGTCGACCACGGTCATGAAGTCGTCCGGGAAGTAGTCCAGCAGGGTGTAGGGGGCCTCTCCCGACTCCCGATCCGAGAGGTACAGCGAGTAGTTCTCGATCCCCGAGCAGTAGCCCGTCTCCTGCATCATCTCGAGGTCGAACGTCGTCCGCTCGTCGATGCGCTGGGCGGCGATCATGTCGCCCTTGCGCTCGAAGTAGGAGATGCGCGAGTCGAGGTCGTCGCGGATCTCGTCCATCGCCGCCTCGAGCGTGGTCTCGGGAATCGAGTAGTGCTCCGCGGGGTGGACGAGGACGGCCTGCTGATCGCCCTGGGTCTTGCCCTCGAGGGGATCGACCTTGACCATGCGGTCGATTTCGTCGCCCCAGAGCTCGACGCGGACGGCGTAGCGGCCGTACATCGGGTAGATCTCGACGGTGTCGCCGCGAACGCGGAACGTCCCCTGCGTGAAGTCGACGTCGTTGCGCTCGTAGTTCAGGTCCACGAGCCGCTTTAACAACTCGTCGCGGCCGACCTCCTCGCCGACCTCGAGTCGCAGGGACATGTCGATGTAGTTCCGCGGGTCACCGAGGCCGTAGATCGCGGAGACCGAGGCGACGACGATGACGTCCTCGCGGGTCAGCAGCGACCGGGTCGCGGAGTGGCGGAGCCGATCGATCTCGTCGTTGATCGAGGCGTCCTTGTCGATGTAGGTGTCGCTCTGCTCGACGTAGGCCTCGGGCTGGTAGTAGTCGTAGTAGGAGACGAAGTACTCGACGGCGTTGTCGGGGAAGAGATTTCGAAACTCCTCGTACAACTGCGCCGCGAGCGTCTTGTTGTGGGCGATGACGAGCGTCGGCTTCTGGACCTCCTCGATCACCCACGAGACGGTGTTGGTCTTCCCCGACCCGGTCACCCCGAGCAGGGTCTGTTTGTCCATCCCCGACTGGTAGCCTGCGGCTAACTGCTCGATCGCCTCGGGTTGATCGCCCGCGGGGTCGAAGGGGGCGTCGACCTCGAAGGGGCGGTCGACGTCGGGACGGTCCGGCTGGAGGGGACCTCGAGTCTCACTCATTATCGGAGTCACGGGTTCGAGGCACTTTACGCGCTCGCATCCGTCCCGCGGGCTCGGTCACGCGATCGTTCGGTCCGCGCCTGACGATCGATTCACTCTCCACCAACCGTCGGTCGCTCGCGACGGTCAACCGGAACCGTTATGTTCAATTCGTATACAACTCGTGCTGTGTACTCCAGACGAAGCGTGCTCGCCGCCGGGGCGGCGACTGGACTCGCCGCCGTCGCGGGCTGTCTCTCGAGCGGCCACTCGTTCGGAACGCTCGAGACCGATCCGGACACCTGGCGTCTCTCGGGGTACGATCTCCGGAACACGGCCTCCAACGCTGACGCGACCGTTCCCGACGACCCCGAGGAGCGCTGGCGGTTCGAACCCGAGTCGCCGGTTCGAAGCGTAAACGGGCTCGCCGTTGGCGAGGACGTCGTGGTCGCGGGCAGCGAGCGGGACGCGAACACCAGCCTCGTCGTGCTCGAGCGGGAGACCGGCGACGTGCTGTGGGAGACCGAAGACGAGAACGCCGACGTCTCCGAGATCGCACTCGGCGGCGAGACCGTCTACGCGGCGTCGGCCGATCGCTACGTTGCCGCCTACGACCTCGAGACGGGCGAGCGCCGGTGGGACGACGGCGAAGAGTCGAGTTCACGCTCACACGTTCCGCGGCGCCGGACGCTGCTGTTCGACGGGGAGACGCTCTATCGGGGAACCGAGTCCGCCCTCACCGCGTACGACGGCGAGTCGGGTGACGAGCGATGGCGTCTCTCCGGGTACGGCGCGAGCGCGATCGACGGCGATCGGCTGTTCCGCGGCAGTGCGACGATCACCGCGTACGAGTCGCCAACCTCGTCGCTCGGTCTCGGCGACGACGAGTTAGAACCGGTGTGGGAAGCGTCGGGCAGCGGTACGAGACAACTCCCGGTCGTCTGGGACGGACGCGTTCTGTCAGGCGCCGAGTACTGGTTCGAGGGATCCGAACGGCTGCAGGCGTACGACGCCGACGGCGGCGACCTCGAGTGGACGCACGAGTTTCCCGAGACGTACGTCACGTCGCCGGTTATCGTCGACGACCGCGCGATCTTCCACGTCGGTCGCGGGGGCTGGAACGACACACCCGACGGACCGGGAACGCTGCTCGCGGTCGACGCGGACGGCGAGGTGGACTGGGAGATCGAGACGGAGTGGGTGGTGCCGGTGCTGGCTGCCGCCGGAGGGACGCTCTTCGCCGGCGGCGAACCCGACGCCCCCGCTCTGGCGGCGATCGATCCCGAAACCGGCGAGACGCACTGGGAACGCGGGGTTCGGGGAGACACCGTTCGGCTGGCCGGGGCGACGTCGCTCGCCGCCGTCGACGGCCTGCTCGTCGTCGGGACCGAACACGGTCACGTCGTCACCTACGGCTGATACGGTCTGCTGTAACGATTTACCGGAGCAACCGCGACCCGTCCTGCGGTTGCTCCGGAAATGACTTACAGCGGTCCGTATGAGTGCGGACGGGTCGCGCTCACCTGCCACGCTAACTGTTATGGGTCGAGTCGTGGTGGTCGGACGTATGACAGAGCAACTCCAGCAGGCGCGCGATGATCTCGAGGAAGCGGCGAAGTCGGCCGACGACGACGTCCGCGACGACATCCGGGAAACCGCCGAGGCCTTCGCCGACTACACGATGAGCGATACGGAACCCGATCACGCGATCCTCGACGAGCGGCTCAACACGCTCCGACAGGCCCGCGAGCAGGCGGACGGCAACACCCGAGACAAACTCGAGTCGGCCATCGAGACGACCGAGGACTACCGCGAGACGATCGACCAGGCCTAATCTGTTAGGGAGAGAATCGACCGCTCACTCGTGCGTTTCGCCGGGTGAACCGTTTTGGGCCGGACCGTGATACACTCCACTATGAGTCAGTCGAATGACCAATCGTGGCAGTACAACGTCGTTGAACCGCCCCGAGGGCCGACGATGGAAGAAGCCATAGATCCGTCTTCCGTCTTGAACGAACTGGGTGCCGACGGGTGGGAACTGGTCACGACCATCGAGTACACCGGTGGCGGAACGAAGTACCTCGTCTTCAAGCGACCCGGGAACACTGCCGATGAGTGACGAGGTCAGTACGCAGGACACCATGCGCGAGCGGGCCGACGAGAGTCGGCTCAAGCTCTGGTTGCTGCTCAGCGCGAACCGAGCGATCGTGACGGTCGTACTCGCGGTCGTCTTCTTCGCCCTCTTCGTCGGCGTCGGCTCGCAGCTCGATCCCCCGCTTTCGGTACTGCTCGAGGATCGCGGCGTGATCGAGACGCTGTTTTCGGCGATGATCGGGGCGCTCATCACCGGCGTCACGCTGGTCGTCACGATCAGTCAGCTCGTCATCTCCGAGGAAAACGGCCCGCTCGGGGAGCAACACCGCCGGATGAGCGAGACGATGGATTTCCGGGATGACGTCACGGATCTCGTCGGGAAGCCGTCGCCGGCGGATCCGTCGGCGCTGTTGCGAAACCTCATCGACGCCACCGAGTCGCGAGCGGAGCGGTTTCAGGAGTCGGTGGACGGCGTCGACGACCGGGAGTTGGCCGCCGAGGCCGACGAGTTCACCGAGAGCCTGATCGGCAATGCCGCCACCGTTCGCGAACAGCTCGACGGCGCACAGTTCGGTACCTTCGAGGTTCTGAACGCGGCGCTCGACTACAACTACTCCTGGAAGATCTTTCAACTCGAGCGCTTCGAGGACGATTACGGCGACGTCATGGACGACGAACACCGGGACGCTATCGACGAACTCAGGACGGCGCTCGTCATGTTCGGACCGGCCCGCGAACACGTCAAGACGCTGTACTTCCAGTGGGAGCTGATCGATCTCTCGAGACTCATCCTGTACGTGGCGATTCCGGCACTGTTGGTCGCCGGAGGCGTGTTTACGTTCGTCGACGCGTCGACGGCTCCCGGCACGACCGTCGGCGTCGAGAACGTGCTGTGGATCGTCGCCGTCGGCTTTACGATCACGCTCGTCCCGTTTTTCCTCCTCACCGCGTACGTCTTGCGAATCGCGACTGCTGCCAAGCGAACGCTCGCGATCGGTCCGCTGATCCTCCGGGAGTCCCAGCGCTGAGCGGAATCAGCGGTCGTCCGCCGTCCGACTCGGGGAACGATTCCGTTCCTCACGCTGGCGCTGTGAACGAACGCCGTGAACGAGGCGGATAACGGACGATCCACTCGAACCACGGATCCGCTCTCGAAGATGGCCGATTCGATCGACGACCGAGCAGAATCGTCCGCTGGAAAACCGGTGCAAACCGTCGTCGAACCGTCGGGTTACCGCTCGCGCGGCGAGCGCTCGCTGATGTCGATATCGGCGTCCGTCTCCCCGAGCAGCGTCTCGAAGCCGTAGTCTTCGAACTGGTCGACAATCGCCGCCCGCTCCTCCTCGTCGACCGCCTCGAGGATGGTCCCCATGACGGCGGTCGCCGCGCGCTCGCCGGTGAGGTCGAGGGTGTCCATCCGCTGGTCGACCCGCGAGATGAACTCCTCCTCCGAGAAGCGGTTCCCGGACTCTCCCTCGACGAGGTGATCGCTCAGGTCTCCGGGCAGTTCGGCCGCCAGATCCTCGGCCTGATCCGCGCTCAGGCGTTCACCGAGCGTCGTCAGAACGGCTCGAATCGCGTCCATCGCGCCGTCTTCGTCGGCCTCGGTGCGGTCGCTCACCGTCTCCGTCAGTGCTGCTCGTTCCATGGGTGTGGCCACGCCCACCCGCTCCCTCACTGTTCGGGCGGCAACTGCTGGGGACGGTGCGCGGGTCGGCACGGAAGAACTACCGAGGCCGCCGGGATTAGCTCCGAGCGCCCGGCCCCGACTCGGGAAGCGCCGCCTCGAACTCGAGTTCCTCGAGTCGCTCCCGGAGGGCCTCGCGTTCGTCCTCGTCGACGTGCTCGAGCAGCGTGCCGACGACGATCCGAGCGAGTCGATCCGGATCGTCGATATCGGTGTGGGTGGTCCGTTCGTCGATTCGCGACAGGAACTCGTCGTAGTCGAACCGCTCTCCCGACGCATCGTCGGTGAGGAAGTCGCCGATATCGTTCGGCAACGAGCCGTCGAGACGCTGTAGGCGCGTCTCGTCGAGTCGTTCGCCGAGCGCCGACAGGACCGCCTCCGTCGCGTTCCGCGCGTCGGCTTCGCTCGCGAAATTCGCCTCGTACTGGACGGACTGGTAGAAGTCGTGGCGTTCCATACCGGACCGTTGGACGGAATCGCTTGTGCCGGTTGGGCCGGCGACTGCTGGTCGTCCGAGCAACTCGACCCGATCGGAAGCGAGTCGGATCGTTCACCGTTCACTCGCGAACCGAGGACAACGGCCGTTTCGGATCGATATCGCGCTCGCGGTCGCGTTGTCGATCGTGTTCCCGTCTGGCCGCCTCGTGGGCCGCCTCGTCGTTCGCTCCTCGGTCTGCCAGTTCCTTCAGTCGCTCCGCCCGTCCGTAGGCGATGACCCGGTCGCCGGCGTGAATCGTGTGCTCGCCGCCCGGTGCGCCGATGTAGGTGTCGTCCTCGCGCTCGATTCCGAGGATCGTCACGCCCTCCGCAGAGCGCAACTCCAGGTCGCCGATTCGCTCGCCGGCCAGCCACTCGTCCTCGTCGACGGCGATATCGGCCACGCGGTAGTCGCGGTCCAGATTGAGCAGGCCGGTGTAGTCGTGCGGCTCGAACCGCGCGGACCGCGAGAGCCCCTGCTCGATGACCGGCGTGAGCAGGTCGTTGAACCGCTGGCTGCGCGCGAGTCCGATCAGGACGAGACAGATACCGACGAGAATCACCAGTCGCTCGAAGCGCGTCACCGGATCCGCGAAGGAGACGACCAGCGACGCCACCGTCGTGACGAGACCGACGTTGCCCAGTCGCATGAGCATCTTGACCGTGAGGCGGCGACTCGGATACGCGGTCACCTCCTCGGCCTCGTCGGTCGTGAACCCGGCTCCGGAGAAGGCCGACAGCGACTGGAACGACGCGACTTCCGTCGAGAGCCCGGTCATTGTGAGCGCGACGGTTCCGATACGGACCACGAGCATCGAGAGCGAGATGATGATCAGCAGGGAGACGAACGCGTACATCGGTCCCGGAGGTAGGCACTACGGCCCGTTTGTATCCGGTGCCGGCCAGTTCAAGTACCGCGTTCAGAGGGATGGGGAGTCTCTCTCGGGGAACGTGCGTCCGTAACGCCGCTTCTCCGACGCCTACTGGAGCAGCGGACTCACCGGCGACGTCCCGTCCGGCGTCGACTCGTCGAAGAAGCCCTCCACGCCCTCGAGTTCGAAGACGAACTCGGGGCCGAACGCGCCGGCGGGCGTCTGGAACCCGTCCCCGGCGTCCCCTGCGAGCACCCGCTCCGCGACCGTCACGGCCGCGTCGGTGGTGACGACGTACGGATCCGGCGTCCGCAGGCGGGAGACGACGCGCTCGCCGTCGTCGGTACTTGCCTCGCCCCAGATGTACGCCGAGCCGCGTTCGCGCGCCCGTTCGGACGGTCCCTCGCGGACGCCGGCGAGCAGCTTCAGCGTCCACTGGACGGGCGGCGCCGAGAGAACCGGCGCGAGAACGCGGTGGAACTTCAGTGCGGTACGCGCGGGTTGGGGCATCACCGCGTACATCTCGACGTTCGGAATCCCGGTCGTGTAGTGGGCGGTCGAAACGTCCCCCATCGGCATCGTGACCGCCGGCCGCTCCCCGCGGCCGAAGTCGATCTCCCGGGTTCGCCACGCCGTCGGCACGTCCTCGAGGTCCCCGTCGCGGCGGATCGCACCGCCGTCGTCGGCGCCCTCGATCACCGTCCGGACCGTGCCGACCGACGGGACGCGGAAGGAGTCGACGCCCAGCGCCAGGTCGGTCGCCTCCGGGAGGCGGTCGGCGAGGTGGGCGGCGAGACAGTCCATCGGGACCGTCGAGAGCGCGGCGGCGGGGAGGAGAGTGACGCCCGCATCGACCGCTTCGTCGTCTCTGTCCCGAATCGACTCGATGACGGGAATTTCGCCCGTGATGTCGACGTACTCCGTTCCGCTCTCGAGACAGCCCTCCACGAGCGGATCGGCCGTGTTCGAGAACGGGCCGGCACAGTTCAGCACGCAGTCGACGTCCTCGAGGGCCTCGGCGACGATGTCGGGATCCTCGAGCGAGAAGCGTCGACCCGGCTGGCCTACTTCGTCCACCTGTTCGCGGAGCTGCTCACGATCTCGTCCGGCCAGAACGGGGTCCAGTCCGCGGTCGATCGCCTTCTCGGCGATCAGGGACCCGACGAACCCGTACGAGCCGTAGATCAGGAGCGAGGGCATACTCGCGCTACGGTCTCTCGGAGGGTAAGCGACAGGCTGGAATACTCATCCGATCGCCGGAGGAAGTACAACAACGCGGGGTCGACTCACTCGAGTCGATCGAGCACGGCGTCTCGCTCGTAGGACAGCGACAGCGACCGCGAGCGGCCGCGGCCGTCGACCTCCGTGTAGTCGGCGTCGATCAGCCCCAACTGGTCGAGTTTGTTGACGATTTCGGAGTAGCGCGTGTAGCCGAGGTCGGTCCGCTCGTGGAACGCCTCGTAGACGTCGCCGGCCTGATCGCCGTCGTTGTGGGCGATCACCTCGAGCAGCGCCTGCTCGGTGTCAGTCAGCCCGGAGAGGCTCCGCGAGAGGTTGATGTACTTTGACTTCTCGTAGGCCTGCTCGACGTCTTCCATCTCGACGGTCCGACTGGCGCGCATCTCGGCGTTGAGGCCGGCCCGTCGGAGCAGGTCGATTCCGACCCGGAGGTCGCCGCTGTCGGCGGTGAGGTCGGCGACGTACTCGAGGGTTTCCCGCGAGATGACGCCGTCGTGAAAGCCGCGTTTGACCCGTTCGGAGAGGATGTCGACGATTTCGGGCTGGTCGTAGACCGGGAAGTAGACGTCTTCGGGTCGGAAGACGCTCTGGACCCTCGAGTCGAGTTCGTCGATGACGTCGAGTGCGGGGTCGGAGGAGACGACGACGACGCCGATCTTCGCGCCGGGGTACTCCTCGTGCGCCCGCAACAGCGAGTAGAGCGTATCGCTCGCCTCGTTCTCGTAGAAGAGGTAGTTGACGTCGTCTAACGCGACGACGAGCACCTTGTTCTCCTCGACGAGTTTCTCGGCGATCTGGCCGAACAGCTTCTTGAACGAGATGCCCGAAGAGGGCGGTTCGTAGTCGAAGGTGCCCTCGAACAGCCTCGAGAACACCGAGTACCGCGTCGCGTTCACCTGACAGTTGACGCGGATCGTTCGCACGTCGCTGGTCTGGGCACCGACCTCGTCGAACAGTTTCTGAATGGACGTGGTCTTGCCCGTTCCGGGCGGGCCGCGAACCATAACGTTCAGCGGTCGCGATCCACGCACCGCTGGGCGTAACGCGTACGTCAGGCTCTGGGTCTGCCCCTCCCGGTGCTTGAACGTCTCGGGAACGTAGTCGATTTCGAAGACGTGCTCGTTCTTGAACACGGACTCGTCCCACGACAACATCCCCCCGTCGGGGTCGTCCACCATCACTTTCACCACGCTCTCGTAGCTACTTAGTTCTTCGCAGCGAATCGACAGCGGCGCGTTAGGGGGTGCTGGACGCGTGTGGCGTACTGCCGGATTACTCGCTCGTGGCGAGCTATCACCCCAGAAACCCGAGAGACGCTTGTCCACAAATAAATCGATAAATAACAGGTGTTTCCTAGACCTAGCGAAGATACGTAACAACCATCAACACCGTGTGGATAATAGCGGGATAATGCTCAAGTTTCGTCCCCCTCCGAGGAACGATCCACACTCTCCAAACCGTTATCCCGCACGTATGTGACCGAGGCAGCCCCTCTCGGGGCTGTACCGACTCGAACGTTCATAGCCTGCCGTTCCGGCGGTTTGATCCGGCTTAGGCTAGTTCGATCCGCTCCATCCCGCGATCGAGATCCGCCGAATCGATCCGGCCGCCGTGGGTCATCCGTACGTGCGCTCGAACCAGCCGTTCCACCTCGTCGCCGCTGCTCGAACGGATCATGAACTGACAGCTCCCCTCCGAACACGAAAACTGGTAGGTCATACCGTAGCATCGTCCGGGTACGCAGGTAGGTATTACACTTGCATACTGAGGGCGTTGACCGCCTCGACTGGCCGGATCTTCCGCCTCGAGATCCCCGTATCGCACTCCTCTCCACGGGCAAGAACGCGGTCGTTATCCGTCGATCAGCAGGACGTCCCCGACGCCGCGCTCGGCGGGTCACTCGTAGTCGACTTCCAGCACGTACTGTCCGCGGCCGGTGTAGGTCTGTTCGCTCCCGTCCTCGTCGGGTTCGGGCTCCGGCGCGTGATGGATACTCGTGATGACGCCCCCGTCGTCGGCGAAGACGACGTCGATCTCGAACGACATGTCCGGCATCCCGAACCGCCGCTCCTCGACCGAGTCGTAGACGAACAGCATACTACGGTCTTCGGGGAGTTCGTCCGTGTCGCTGAGCCCGAGCCCTCGCAGCTCATCCGCATCCGCGATCGCCGCCGTCACCTCACCCAGTTCGTCGCCGTCGGGGTCGCTACGCTGACGTCGGCCGTCTCGTACTCCGCGTGGATCTCCGTCGACGATTCGTCGTCGCTCGAGTCTTCCGCAGTCTCCTTGTCGTCGTCGGTAACGCCGATACACCCGGCGAGCCCGAGTGAAGCGAGGCTCGCGGCGAGCCCTGTGAGAACCGTCCACCGGTTCGAGGACAGTGAGCACGGTGGAGTCGTTACCGGTATGCTACTGGCTACGACGGAGCTGATAAATGGTTGTCGTGATAGGGCAGACCGCGGCGTCGGCCGAGGGTGAAGGGGTATTTCACTTGCAAACCGGGAGCTGTGGTCGGTCAGCGATCGTCCAGAACGAGCCCGATGACGCCAGCCACGGCGACGGCGAGGACGGCGCCAGTGACGAACAGGACCGTGTAGGAACTCACCGAGAGGAGGACGCCGAACGCGACCGGTGAGACCGAAATCGCCCCGGTCTTGCCGACTTCGAGGACGCTGACGACGCGACCCCGGACGTCGGCCGCCGCGGTGGCGGTGACGACGTCGTTGGCCACCGGATCGAAGAGGCCGTCGCCGACGCTCGCGACCCCGAGGATGAGGAGAACGAGCCACGGCTCGAGGGTCAGGAGTAACGCGCCGGTGCCGACGCCGAACAGGAGGAGGCTCCCGATCAGGACGGTGCGCCGGCCGAATCGGCCGACGATCCGACCCGCTGCCGGTGCGACGAACAGGCGGCCGAGTCCGAGGACGGCGACGGCGGCGCCGCCGACGAATTCGCTCGTACCGAGTACGGTGACCGCGTACAGCGGCATGAACGTAAAGAGCGCGTACCGGACGAAAAAGAGTACGAAGACGCCGACGATGACGATCCGGCTCTCGGTTGTGAGCGCGCCGCCGACCTCGCGTCCCATCTCGACGAGTTGGGAGAGTGATGGGACGATCGATCCGGACGACTCGGACGCCGCTCGCGCGGGTGCCGACGTCGGTTCCGGGAGCCACAGATAACAGCAGACGAAGGCGACGAACGACAGCCCGTAGAGGAAAAACGGGTGCCGCCAGGAGACGTCGACCAGCACGCCGGCTAGCAGCGGGGAGCCCACGCCGACCAGCCCCGTGATACTCGTGAGAAACCCCTGTGCCGTCGTCGCGACGCGTCCTTCGTAGAGGTCGCCGATCAGCGTGATCGCCATCGGGATGAGTCCCGGGAAGGCACACCCCTGAATCGCCCGAAGCAGGAGGATGACGCCGAAGGAGTCGACGAATCCGATCAGCATGCCCGCGAAGCCGTAGACGACCAGCGAGACGAGAAACACCGTCCGTCGACCCATGACGTCGGTCAGCGATCCGACGACCGGAATCGCGACGACTGCGGGGAGGAAAAACGCCGTCATCACCATCCCGACACGCGCCTCGGTCAGGTCGAACGCCGACGCCATTCCGGGCAGCGCCGGAGAAACCAGTGTACTCGAGAACACGCCGACACCGGCGAGTCCGAGGATCGCGTAGAGCTTCGGGTCGGCCCTGAGGTCGGTGTTACGGGACATACAGATCCGACGTCTTCGGATACCGAGCGGAGCCACACATCGTCTGGACAGCGCCGATGACCTGCACGGCGGTCGGTGCCGATTTCCGAACGTGTTCGACGGATCTACCCGTGTGGTCGAACAATGAGTGCATCTGCACCACTCTTTGCGAACAATTCACGAGTAACGTATGCCGAAAGCAGGAGTAAATAGCTGCGGGAACCGGAAGTGCCGTCAGTCGAACTTCTCGAGCAGCCGATCGTAGAAGACGGGTTCGGACTCGCCGGCCGGTGGCGCCCCGCCGTTGGCCGCCGCCGGCTGTCCGGCCTCGTTCGCTAGCTTCTCGACGATCAGCTCCGGCGTCGACCGCGCGAGGTGATCTTTGACCGGCGATCGGTTCACCTCGAGTTCGCCGTCCACGAGTCCGACGGCCTCGATCCCGTCGATCGTCACCGCGAAGTCGGCCATCTCGCGGATCTCGCCCGCCAGGTGGGAGACGAACACGGCGATCGCACCGTTGTCCTCGAGGGCCTCCAGAATGCCGGCGATGATCTTCGCCGACGCGCCGGGTTCGGTGATGCTCTCGAGTTCGTCGACCAGCACGAGCGAGCCCTCGCCGCCCTGCGCGAGGTCGGCGAACTCCCGCACTGTCGACTCGAACGCGCCCGCGTCCAGCGTCCCCTGGGTCTTCGCGTGGTAGTGCAGGTCGTCGAACCGTCGCAACCGCACTCGCTCGGCGGGGACGGGCAGGCCCATGTGGGCCAACACGACGACGCTCGCGACCAGATCGAGCGTCGACGTCTTCCCGCCGCTGTTGACGCCCGAAAGAAGCGCCACGCCCGACACCTCGTAGTCGACGGGGTCGATGGCCTCGAGCGGTTCGTCGAGCAGCGGCGAGCGGCCGCCCTCGACGGCGAAGCCGGCCGAATCGTCGTCCGAACTGCCGCTGGCAGTTTTTCCGCCAGTGAATTCGGGCATCGTACACTCGAACTCGCGAGAAAACCGGGCGATCGCCAGTTCGACGTCGAGTTCGAGGGCGTCTCGAACCAGCTGTCGGGCGTCCTCGCGCTGGTCGGCGAGGTCGGCCGCGAGGTCGCGCTTGAGACGACCGGCACGACGCTCCTTCGCCGCCGTCAGCTCTTCGCGCAGCCGCGAGACGACGGCCTCGTCGCGCTCGACCGGAAACGTCGGCTCGTCGCTGAACGCCCGGCGGGCGATCTCGGCCTCGCCCTGATCCAGATCGATCGCGTCGACCAGGTGGTCGCGGGCCGCTTCGACAGCCCGTGCGTAATCGTCCGCCAACTCCCGCGAGAGCAGGGAGTCGACGCCGGCGCCGCGTTCGACCAGCGAGAGGAGGTCCGCCCCCTCGATCGTGACGTCCTGTTCGCGGATCGCCTGTCGCAGGTGGTCGTTGGCCACGCTTTCCGCCGCGCTCGCCGCCGCGTCGAGGTCGTCGACCGCCGTCGTCAGCCGATCGAGTTCGTCGTCGCCCGCGACGGTGCCGTCCTCGTCGAGTCGCGAGAGGCCGTCCTCGAGGGCCGCGAGGTCACAGGCCGGCTCGAGGCCGGCCGCCTGGTGGACTTCGACGGCGGCCTGCAGTCGATCGCGATTGCGCGCGAAGAAGGCCAGCGGGCGCTCGGGGACGACCTCCGCGGGGTTCTCGAGCGCGTCCGGTCTGACCTGCACGTCGCCCTCGACGGTGACGCCGGCGAACGACTCGTCGAGCGCGAACACCGTCGAGTAGCCCCGCGCGAGTTCGGCCAGCCCCTGTGCGTCCTCGACGACTTCGACGGAGAGCTCCGGGATCGCCTCCCGCGCTTCCGAGTAGCGTTCGGCGTCGGTCGTCGCCAGACACCGTTCCCGGACCCGAACGTCGCCGGGTTGCTGGAGGGGTTCGACGCCCTCGAGCGCCTCGAGCACCGCTTCGTCGTAGTCGCGCTCGACGGCCGCGCTCGCGAACTCCTGTACCTCTTCGATACGGGACCGGCGCGGACTGGGGTAGATCGTCTCGAGTCGCTGAGCGGCGTAGTCGGTGACGGTTCGCGCCTGGAGCAACGCGAGGACGTTCCGGTAGACCTCGCGAGCGCGGTCGGTCGCGAGGAAGCCGCCGGGATCGTCGTGTTCCTGCCGGATCGCGCCGCGCGCGATGCGTGCGGCCCGACCCTGGGTGATCCCCGGCGCGGTCGCGATCGTCGCGACGTCGCCGCTCCGCAGCGCGCGCTCGGGTTCCTCGAGCGCGTCCAGCGCCCGAGCCGTCTTTTCGCCTACGCCCGGGATCGACTCGAGGTCCATAGCTTCGTGCACAGCGTATCAAACCGGAGCGAGAAAAAGTTCCCGCCCGGTTTTTCGGCCTCGACGTGGTAGCTCGGCGCATGGAAACCGGCGCTCGAGCGTACCACGACCGGACGAAGCACTCCCCGAAGAGCGTTCGAGAGGGTGGACACGGACTGGATTTCGACAACAAACCGACGCCGTACAAGGCGTACACGGATCTCCTCGCGGTGCCGCTCGCCGAGCGGATACGCCCGCCCCAGCAGCCGGCCCTGTCGGCGATCACCGAATCGACGCCGAACGGACGACTCCCAGCGGACGACGCGACTCGAGACGGGCGATTGGACCGCGAGACCGTCACGGCCCTCTGTTACTACGCGGCGGGCATCACGAAGGAGATCGACCTCCGCGATCGGTCGAAGCTGTTCCGGGCCGCGGCGACCACCGGCGCGCTCTATCACGTCGACCTGTACGTGGTCTGTGGCGACCTCGATGGAAGCGCGACCGGTGAGGCGGCGAGTGACCTCGCGGCCGGCGTCTACCACTTCGATCCCCGAACCCTGTCGCTGGACGTCCTCCGAGAGGGTGACTATCGCGGCACTCTCGCAGCCGCGAGCGAGTACGACGCCGTCGCCGACGCACCGGTCTCGTTCGTCGCGACCTCGACGTGGTGGCGCAACGCCTGGAAGTACGGGGATCGAACGTTCCGCCACGCCTTCTGGGACTCCGGCACGACGCTCGCGAACCTGCTGGCGGTGGCCCACGCGCTGGACTACCGCGCCGAGGTCGTCACCGGCTTCGCGGACCGGCCCGTCGCCGACTTGCTCGGTGTCGATCCCGGGCGCGAGGCGCCGCTCGAAATCGTACCGATCGGGTCGGGTGACGCCGCCCACGCTTCCGCCGATCTCGACCTCGAGCCCATCGACCCCAAAACCGAGCCCCTCTCACCGAACGAGAAACGGTTCCCGCTGATCCACGAGGCGTGGTCGGCCGGGACGATCGAGGACGGTGCCGACGCCGATTCCTGGCGCACTGACGGACCCGCGGGGCCGATCGGCACTCGCAATTCCGGCGACGGCGACCGCATCGCACTCGAGCCGGTCGACAACGAGACGGCCTCGAGTCGGCCGCTCCACGAGACGATCGGTCGACGCGGTTCCTGTCGCGAGTACGACCGCGACCCGATCAGCTTTCGGAAGCTGTCGACCGTGCTCGACCGGGCCGTCCGCGGGGTCCCGATGGATGCCCGCCGCGAGGAAGACCCGCCACTCTCGTTCGTCGACCCCTACCTGCTCGTCAACGGCGTCGAGGGCCTCGAGTCCGGCAGCTACCGCTACCATCCCGCCGCGGGCGAACTCGAGCGCCTTCGGGCGGGCGAGTTCCGGCGCGAGGCGAGCCACCTCGCGCTGGACCAGCGGCTGGGCGGGGACGCCGCGGTCTGCATCTACTTCATGACCGACCTCGAGGGACGCGCGGAGCAACGGTCCGCGGATAGCCGAGCGGCAAAGCCGCGAGGCGTCGTCGACGCGCTCGGTGAGCGGGGCTACCGGGTGGCGCAACTCGAGGCTGCGCTGACGGCGGGTCGGCTCTATCTGGCGACGTACGCGCATCGAACGCTGGGCGGCACGGGACTGACGTTCTACGACGACCTCGTCTCGGATTTCTTCGCGCCGCGCGCCGCCGGCCAGACCCCGATGTTCCTGTACACGATCGGCCGTCCGGCGTAGCTCGTCTTCGAGCCCGCTGGCTCCGCTCGAGGCTTGCGCGCTCCGGGACGCCCGTTATTCGGTCGGGTTCCCAAGGACGGATATGGTACTCAAGAAACTCCTCGGCTCGACGGCGACGCGGTCGCTGACGGTCGTCTCGGTGCTCTCGGAGGCGAAGAAGGCGTTCCGTCAGGGGAACAGAACCCGCGGGCTCCTGCTGGTCGGCGTTGCCGTCCTCACCTGGAAGTGGCTGCTCCTCGGCATGGCCGCGCAGGGCGTCCTCAAACTGGTTCGCGGCGGTCGGTCGAACTCGAGTCCGGCGTAATCGTCTCGAACCAGTTCCGCCCACCCGAAGATATTCTCTCGGCCACAGTATTACGTAGACGGGTTTCCTCGGTAGCGGTATGTGGGGCGACTCCGGGCCGATCGACGGGTTCGAAGTAGTCGTTTGCTGGGTTCTCGGTCACGAGTGGCCACGCGAGTACACCGAATCCGGTGAGAGCGCCGACGCGTCCCGTTGCCAGCGATGCCAGAAGAGACGGGTCACCGAGCGACCCAGTTCCGAAGACGGCTCCGACACCAGGTAACGGGCTGCGGCTCGCTCCCGATTGCGAAACGAGACCGTCCGCGAGTCCCGCCGGATCTCCCGGACTCAGTCACCGAAATCGGCATCTTCGAAGTGTTCGTTAGCCAGTTCGTCGATCATGTCCTCGATTTGCGCTCGCTTCTCGTCGTCCAGGTCCTCGACCGCGCCGACGCCGCGACCGCCGCTCTTCGCCGTGCTGAGCGCGTTCTTGTTCAACTCACCGTCGGGATCGACCACGGGGAGTTTGAGATCCGTGAAGTTCTCCGGCGGAAACCCCGACGCCGAGAGGAGGAAGTGGTCCGCGACCTCGCTCAGGTCGTCCGTCTGGTGAGACTCGGACGAGTCTCGCTGACCATCCGAGCTTCGCTCGGAGATGTCGAAATCCTCGAGTTGCGGATCGTCCCACTCCTCGGTCGTCGTGTCCGAGAATTCGGGCTCGTGCAGTTCGTAGTCGGTCATACACGAGCCATCGTCGACGCGAAAAATCGGCCTGCCCCTTGCGAGTTCAACGGCCTCGAGTTCACTCCCCGACCGATACTGCTTTTTCGAAACGGGGACAATACGTCACCAATGGAATCGCCGACGATTGTCGTCGTTCGCAACGAGGTCGATCCCGACGCCGAGTACCACTGCGACGCCCTCGCGGGATGCGTCCCGAACGCCGCTCCCGGCGCCCGAGAGATCGACTATCCCGCCGGCGAGCGGCCCGACCTCGAGCGCGCCGACGGCGTCGTCCTCACGGGGAGCACGGCGGGCGTCTACGAGGCCGACGAACGCCCGTGGATCGCCGACCAGCAGCGCCTCGTTCGGGAGCTAATCGACCGCGAGATTCCGACGCTCGGGGTCTGTTTCGGCCACCAGATCGCCAACGCGGCGCTGGGCGGCACCGTCGAGCACGTCGGCACGACCGCGCGGCCGGTCGACGCCGGCCTCGCCGACGACCCGCTCTTCGACGGCGTTTCGTCGGTCGTCCCCGTCACGCACGGCGACGTCGTTACCGAGGTCGGCGACGATATGGAGATCGTCGCTTCGGCCGACTACTACCCCGCGTTCGCGACGCGCCACCGAACGGCCCCGCTGTGGACGGTCCAGTTCCATCCCGAGTTCACCGCCGACCTGCGCGACCGACTCGTGGCGGATTTCGACTGGACCGACGGCGACCGCGGGTTCGAGGACGTGAACGCGACTCGCGTCGTCGAGAACTTCGCGTCGATCGTCGCGGACTCGAGCGGGTAGCCGACTCGAGCGGTGCTGCGGCGTCGAGTGCTGGCTCGATCCCGGCGCTACGATTCCGTTTCTCCGTTCTCGAGCGCCGACTCGAGCGTCTCGGCCGCGTCGAGAACCGTCGCATCGTCGAACCGTGAGCCGACCAGCATCAGTCCGACCGGAAGCCCATCGGCCTCGCCGACGGGGACGCTGATCGCGGGGTGGCCGGTCCGGTTGAACGCGGTCGTGTTGGTGATGACGAGATCCTCCCGCATGCGGTCGTACTGGTCCATCTCTGGATCGCGTTCGGGCGCGGTCCGGAGCGTCGTCGGCATCGCCAGCAGGTCGTGCGATTCCAGGAGCGCGTCGTAGCGCTCGGTGAGTTCGACGACGAGGTTCATCCCGTCGGCGTAGTACCGCGAGTGGTACTCATCGTTGGCGTACGCACCGACGAGCAGGGAGAGTTTGAGCGGTGCGGGGAAGTCGTCGGCCTGCACCCGTCGCGCCGAGCCGAAGTACTCGATCCAGGAGGTGTTGTACCAGGCCTTCCAGCCGTGGCCGAGGCCCTCCCCGATCATCGCGTCGAGCAGGCCCTCCGCCGTACAGACGGTGTGGATGTCTTCGGCGTCGCGGTGCATCGGCTCGGAGACGTCCTCGAGGTTCGCTCCCTGCTCCTCGAGCGTCTCGAGGGCGCTGTAGACGCGCTCGAGCACGCCGTCGTCGGCTTCGGGGCGGTCGAACCCTTCCTGCAGGAGACCGATAGAGAGCGCTGACGCATCGCCGTCGAGGCGTTCGTGGTAGGGCTCGACCGGGACCGGCGACGGTTCTCGCAGGTCGCGTTCGTTGCTCCCGGCGATCACCGAGAGGAGCCGCGCGGCCGTCTCGACGTCCGACGCCATCGGTCCCGGATGGTCGATCGCGTGCGCGAGCCCGATACAGCCCGTGTAGGGAACCAGTCCGTAGGTCGGCTTGTGGCCCACCACGCCGCAGAGCGCGGCCGGAATTCGGACGCTCCCGCCCTGATCGGTGCCAATGGCGGCGTCCGCCTCGCCGGTCGCGACGACGACCGCGCTCCCGCCGCTCGAGCCGCCCGCGAGGTGGTCGTCGTCGCGGGGGTTCGTGATCGGCCCGAAGGTGCTGTGTCCGGTGGTCGTCATGGCGAAGTCGTCCATGTTCGCCTTGCCGGTGACGTCCGCACCGGCCTCGAGCAGTCGAGTGACGATGGTCGCGTCGACGTCGGGGACGTACCCCTCGACGACCTGCGAACCACAGGTCAGTTCGACGCCGGCGACGCAGACGTTGTCCTTGATCGCGATCTCCATCCCGTCCAGTTCGCCGCCGTCGTCACCCGACACGTGACAGCGGCTCACCCAGGCGTTGTGCGGGTTCTCCTCGTCGGGGACCCGGACGCCGGCGCTTCGCTCGCGGGTCTCGCTCCCGCCGAGCCGTGACTCCGGATCGTACGAGCGGACCGTCTCGTAGGCGTCGACCCGTTGCTCGGCCATCTCGGCGAAGAACTCGAGTTCCTCGTCGGTCAGATCGAGAAACAGCGAGTCGCCGAACGCGCGGAGATCGTCTTTCGTCGGCGGTCGAATCGGCATAGTGTGCCAGACACGACGGCCGGCAAAGTGCGTAATCGACCGAGCGAAGAATGTAAGCGATACGTGACGGTCGACCCGCTACGGGGATACTCGAACCGGAGTCGACGGTGACCTGCCGTCAGTCGTCGCTCGGCGTACTCCCGGCGTTATTGGCCGCAGCCGGATTCTCGGCGACGAACCAGCCGTCTTCGGTCGCGTTCTCGGCGATGTCCGGCTGGAACACCCAGGCGGTCAGCGCCAGGATCGGGATCATGGTGAGCGCGACGACGGCGTAGCCCGCGTGCAGGTTCGGGAGGAACGGCGCGGCGAACAGGAGCGGGTAGACCGATCCGCCGACGGTTCCGATGCCGCCGACGATACCGGCGACGGAGCCCGAGTTATCCGGAAACATCGCGGGCACCTGCGCGAAGATCGCTCCCTCGGAGAACGCACAGCCGACGCCGACGAGGAAGCCGGCGACCACCGCGACGTAGATGTTGCCGGTCAGTCCGGCGGCCGTCATCCCGACCATCGCACAGATGACGAACGCCATCGTCGCGAACGTCCACTGCTCGCGGTAGCGTCCCTCGAACCAGGGGAGGATGTCCGTCTCGTTGCGGGCCACCACGTCGCTGATCCAGCCGCCGAGCGGGCGGAGCAACCCGGCCGCGATCGAGAACGTCGCCGCGAATGTCGCCGCGATCACGAGGTCGCTCTGACCGAACCCTTCGCGGTAGTAGGTTCCCAGCCAGCCGTTCATCGCGACCTCGAGGCCGAAGGTCATGACGTAGGCCGCCGAGAGCACGACCGCGCCGTGTCGGGTGGCGATGTAGAGCCACTGGTCCCGGCTGACGCCCCGTTTGGCCGCCCGGCGTCGCTCCTCGGTCTTCGCGGCGTCACCGACCACGAAGTAGATCACGCCGAGGACGATGGCGAGGACGCCGGTGTAGAAGAAGGCGGCTCGCCAGTTCGACGCGAACAGCGCGTCCGAGTAGCCGTCGCCGAAGAGCCGCGGGAGCGTGAAGTACGCGCCGAGACCCGCACCGGCGTTTCCGACCCCGGCGAAGACGCCTTCCGCCAGTCCCAGGTTCTCCTCTTCGAACCACTGGGCGACGTGCTGGATACCGATGACGAAGGTGATCCCGGCCAGCGAGGCGATCACTCGCGAGACGGTGAAGATCTCGTAGTTCGGCGCGAACGCGCTGATGATCGAGAATATCCCGACGATCACCAGCGTGAAGCCGGCGGTGACCGGCGCTCCGAACGTGTCGGTGAGCGGACCGATGAGGATTCGACCGAGCGGGACGGCGACGACGGCCGCGCTCGAGACGAGTCCGAGCTGGGCCACCGAGAGTCCGTACTCGTCCGCGATCTCGCCCGTGAACGGGGCGAACGAGAACCAGATCACGAACCCGAGGTTGAACATCGCCGTCGCGAGCAGCAGGTTGATCCACTTGCGGTCGATCATCCCCATCCCTCGCTTCCTGCATCGTTACTCGAGCATCTGGCCGGTCGAGCGAGCGCCCCATCGGTCGTCGCTATCGGGGCGGTGCTGGAACGCTCGTCGTCCGTGTCTCGTACACCCGTACCCGCACACTCGTATCCCAATACGGATTTGAAATCGTTCGTCTCAGACGGTATTTGGTGGCCGATTGAGCTCATATTACGGTCTACTCTGACCGTTCGACCCTATATAAGCGTATTTATTAGTCGGAACTAACAATAATACGCAGTAGCCATCACACTAATCCATTCTGTGGACCTTTAAGGACGTGACGGATGCAGCTATCGGCGGGAAAAATAACCGAACTTTTGCTAACTCCGTCGAAAATTCGATATGCGTCACTCTAGACGTGGCGGACGAGAAAACACGCTCGTCGGCACGCTACTCCTCGAGGTGTTCGATTCCTTCCTTTGAGACGTTCGCTTCCGTGATCTCGTCGGGCATCCAGTCGGGCTTGTCGTCGGGGGCCGTCTCCTCCCACGCCCAGCCCTCGTAGATGTGTACTTTACTCGTCCCTTTCTCTCGTAGTCTGAGCTCTACGCGTTCCGCGTCGTCTTCACTCGAGCCGGGCTCGAGTCGTCGGGCCGCCTTGAGGGCTGCCTGACGGGGAGTGTTCCCCGAGAAGACGCTCGACTCGTCGCCGCTCGACTCGCGCAGTGCAAAGTTTCGTTTACCGTCTTCACGTACCATGGTTTTCGACTCCATGCTAATTAAGCACACGATCCGACATAAAGATATCCCCGAAAACCGACCGACTGCGCCGGTATCTTTAAGTGGGTGGCCTACACCATTCTTCCGCAATATCTGCAATTTCCGTCCGCCGCCGGGATCGGGTTGCGTTCCTCGTCGTGTTGTCTCACCGTGCGTGAGACGCTCACCCGTCGGGGCGTCGAAAACACTTAAGTATATCCTACGGCGAAGTTCGTCATAGAATCCCGCGATGGTACGGAAAAAGAAGCTGAGTCCAAGCGGTGCGAAAGACGAAGACGGTAACTATCACAACGTCCACCTCAACCTCCACGAGGACGAACTCGAGGTCGCGGGCATGGATATCGGCGATGAAGTCTTCGTTCGGGTCCGGGACGGAAAGATCATCATCCAGAAAGCCGACGAAGAGGACGTCGAACACGAATTCTAAGGAACGAAGTTTTGCTCTGTCGTTCGAAAGACGCTTCGCGTCTTTCGTGACTGAGCGGAACGAAGTTCCGCGAGGTCAGCGAAACCGTCGGTTTCGCTTGATCACGAGACGGTTTCGCCGTCTCGAACGACGGTCTGTCGCGCTGACGGCAGCGAAGCTGCCGCACAGCGCGATGTCCCTCGGCAAAAATTCGATTAAAAGCACCGGAAGACGGTCCTGCTCGCTATCGCTCGCAGGCTGCGACTTCCGAGCCTTCGTTCGCTAAACTCGCGAAGACACTCCTCCTTCCGTTCCGTGACGCTTCGCGTCACTCCACATCAGTCGTCGGCCCGCTCGCTCACTCCGTTCGCTCGCGGTACAATACGTCGGATTACCGCCGTGGATCGACTCTGAATTTGAGACGAAAGACCGATTTCGATTACTGCAGCGCCTCGAGATCGAACTCGAACGCCGCGACCGGCACCTCGAGATCGTACTCGATCAGCGCCTTCGGGTGGACCTCGCCGATCACGCCGACGTCCTCGCCGTCGATCACGACCGAGGCGGTTCGACCCGAAATGAAGGCCGGATGGTCGGACGGGGGCGTCTCGAGGTTCACGTCGAAATTGCGCGCGAGCGTCTGGAGGCGCGCTTTGGCGTCCTCGTAGCCCGCGTCGTGGTTCGCGAGGACGGCCCCGACGTGGCGGCTCTCACCGACGCCGGTGTTCTCGCCGTCGTCGAGCGCCGCGCGGAAGCCGATCTCCGAGAGGTGCTGGGGGTACGAGCGGTGGGTGTTTCGCTCGAGGACCGTCATGAGCGACGGCAGCAGCCACGTCCGGAGGATGGTGTAGTCCTCGCTGTAGGGCTCCTTGATCGTCGCGGGCTCGCCGGCACCGTACGCGTCCGAATCCGGCTCGACGTCGAGGCGTTCGTAATTCTCAGCCTCGTTGCTCATGTGGAAGGTCAGCAGGTCCTCGAAGCCAAGTCCGACGAGCTGGGTGCGCACGGCGCGCTCGAGGCGCGAGCGCTCGTGACGGCCGCCGACGGTCCCCACGTCGGGGTAGGTCGGCTCGAGTTCGTTGAAGCCGTAGGCCCGCCCGAGGTCGTCGATGACGTCCAGCGGATGGAGCACGTCGACGCGGTAGGGTGGGATGGTGACCTCGTAGACGAGGTCGCCCGTTGGCGCAGCCTCGTCGATTCCCCGTGGCTCGCTCGAATCGTCCACGGAACGCCGTTCCTCGAGTCCATCTCGTTGCTCCAGCGGCGTGATGCTCTCCTCGCTGTCGCCCGTCTCTCCGTCCTCGCTTTTCGTGGCGTCGAGTCCAGATCGTTCGGCCAGATCGATCACTTCGTTGGGATCGAGGTCGATGCCGAGAACGGTCTCGATGCGGCTGTGTGCGACCGTCTTCGTCTTCGTCGAGAGATCCGGTCGGACGAGTTCGTGATCGGGATATTCCACCGTAACATCCTCGAGCGTCGCGCCGCGGGCCGAGAGCGCGTAGCAGACGATGTTCAGCATCTTGTCGATCGTCCACTGGTCGGTGCCGGTCATCTCGACGAACAGGTCTCTCGAGTCCGTCGACACCTCGGTGCGTCGGCCATTGATCACCGGCGGGAACGAGAACAGCCCGATATCGTCGTAGATCGCGGGGTAGCGGTCGTAGCCGCTGACGAGGTCGGCGTACTTCTCGCCGGTCTGGTGTTTCTCGAGGACCTCCGCGGGCGTCAGTTCCTCGTCGGAGTCGAGCGGGACGAACCGATCCTCGTCGGGTTCGACGCCGACGTACCGGATCGTCGAGGCTCCCTCGGTGGCAGAGCCACCTTTCAACATCGTCAGGTCGTGAATCCCGATCGCGCCCTTCGCGCGCTTGCGCCCCATCGTCGCGTGGAGCTTCTCCTGAAGCTGGATGAGCGAATCGAGGGCGTCCTCGTCGAGGTTCACGTCGCGGATCACCGCGCCCGTGACGTAGGGCCGTTCGTCCGGTACGGAGTCGTCGACCTCGATGGTCCACTCCGCCGAGTTCGGCGACGGCACGTGGACGCCGCGGGCGTCGCCGTACTGGTAGCGCATCGAGCGCGCGACGCCCTCGACCGAGAGCCGATCGAGTCGGTCGGGCGCGAACTCGAGTTCGAACTCGCCGTCCTCGGTGCGCCCCTCGAACTCGAGGCCGAGTCCGAACAGGTCGTCGATGAGGTCGTCGTCGCGCTTGTCCTCGTGGCCGGTCAACTCGCGCAGTTCGTCGGGATCGATATCGACGGTGGGCATCAGTAGGTCACCTCCGCGTTCCGCAGGAACTCGAGGTCGGCGAGCGTGCCGTGGAGGTCGCGGATGTCCTCGGCTCCGGTCGTCAGCATGGCCAGACGCTCCAGCGCGAGCCCCCAGGCCATCACGTCGCAGTCGACGCCCAGCGGCTCGAGCATCTCCTCGCGGAAGATGCCGGAGTTGCCGATCTCGATCAGTTCGCCCGTCGTGGGGTGGGTGCCGAACAGTTCGAAGCTGGGCTCCGTGTAGGGGTTGTAGTGGGGTTTGAACTGGATGTCCTCGATGCCGAACTGGGCGTAGAACTCCTCGAAGGTGCCCATCAGGTCCCGCACCGAGAGGTCCTCGGCCATCACCCAGCCCTCGATCTGGTAGAACTCGAGGAGGTGCGTGGCGTCGAGCGTGTCGTTTCGGTAGGCCTTCTCGACGCTGAAGAAGCGGGCGGGCGGTTCGATCTCGCCGATTTCGGTTCCGGAGAGATAGCGGGTCGACAGCGAGGTCGTGTGGCCGCGAAGCGCGAGCGCGCGGGCGAAGTCCTCGTCCCACGGCGAGTGATAGCCCTCGCTGTCCTCGCCGATCCCCTCCCGGTGGGCGCGCTCGACGCGCTCGACGAGGTCCTCCGGGAGGTCGTCGATGTGCGTCGGCCGCTCGAGGGCGAACCGGTCCCAGTGCGTGCGCGCGGGGTGATCCTGGGGCATGAACAGGCAGTCGTTGATCCAGAAGTCCGCGTCGGCGTGGGGGCCGTCCATCTCCTGGAAGCCCATGCCGACGAGGACGTCCTTGACGCGCTCGGACATCTGGCGCAGGATGTGGACCTTGCCGCCCTCGAACGCCTCGGCGTCGGCCTCGACGTTGTACTCGGCGAACTCGACGTCTTCCCACTCCCCGCTCGTGAGCAGTTCGGGCGTGACCTGCCCGACCGTCTCGGCGGTCTCGATGCCGGCCATCAGTTCGGTGACGGCGCGCTCGGTCAGCGTCACCTCGCGGACGGTCGACTCGGTGCGTTCGAGCAGTCCGCGGCGTTCGAGTTGCCCGAGGGTGTCTGCATCGACGTCGACGCTGTCGACCGGAACGGCGTCCTCGTCGATCAGCGCCTCGAGCGCGTTCGCTTCCGCGTCCGCGGCCGGATCCGCGTCCGGATCGGCCGTGATCTCGCCGCTGTCGATGACGCCGTACCCCTTGCGGGCGTAGTTCGAGAGCGCGATGTCGACCTGGGGTCCCTCGAGTCCGGAGGCGCCGATGACCCGCCCCATCTGGACCGGATCGCCATCGGCACCGGCCTCGAGCGCGGCCTCGTAGAGCCGGACTTCGGGAAGCCGCTCGTCCGCGTACGCCACGCCCTCGTCGGTGAGGGAAACCGTTTCGTCGACGCGCTCCGCGACGGCGACCAGCCCCTCCTCCTCGAGTTCGAACACCGCGCCGGTGACGGTCTCGGGAGGGAGGTCGGTCGCCGCAGCGAGGGCGTCGACGGACTCCGCCTCGTCTGCGCTCGCGGCCTCGAGGACCGCGACCTGTTGTGCTGGAAGTTGCATTCGCTTGTTCGTATGGCTGCGTGTCGGTCAGTTAGCGGTTCCGATACTGCCTGCCGAGTCGGTCCCCCGACGGGGTACGTCGTACGGTCGGTTTCGCCGCGAGCGGACGGTGTGTGCGCTCGCGGCTCCACCGGCCCGGACTCACCGGGCGAAGAAGAAGTCGAATCCCGATGCTGGCCGCTGCGGTTTGGGTGCGACACCGGTCTCGTGGGATCCGAGTACCATACCTCAGGGGAGTCGGAGTCAGTGCAAAAATCTTGTGGGTTCGTCGCACGGCGACGGCCGCCCGCCGCCGTCGAATTTGGGCTAACGCATCGCGCGAGACGTGCGAACCGACGTCGGACGACGCCGTGTCGAGCCGCAGTCACCGATTCGAGACGCGCGTCGTCTCGAGCGCGCCGGAGTCGACCCACTCGAACCCGTCTTGCTCGCCGGCCGCTTTCGCCGTCGAAACCGCGTCCGGATCGAACGATTCCGCGAATTCGATGCGGGTCTCCGTGCGTTCGACGGCGGGCAGTTCGGGGAGGAACTCGTCGTCCTCGAGCAGCCCCTCGACGGTGACGGCGCCGCCGGCGCCGAGGGCGACCCCGAGCGCGCTGTAGCGGTCGGTCTCCGTCTCGAACTCGTCGTCGGTCCCGAAGGAGTCGTTGCCGACCCGGGCGGTCTTCGAGGTCCCTGAGAGCGTGCCGAATCCGTCGTCCGATGAGGCGTCGTCTGCGGCGTCGGATCGCTCACCGCGGTCGCCTCGATCCGCCGTTCGCTCCCGCTGTGCCTCGAGCATCGAGTCGGCCACGTCCCGCGGCGACGGATCGGGGCTCGAGTCGCCGTCGCCGCTCACTCTCGAGACCGTCGGAGAGCCGCCCCGGATCTCGAAGCCGCCGGCCTCCGTCGAGGGGGACGACGTCGACGACGGCGAACCCGACGCCTCGGGCGTCGTTGCACTCGTCGTGTCGGTCGGTACCGGCCTCGAGTTCGCCGCGGCCCCCGCGCCTTCAGGTTCGGCTTCCTCGATGAGTGACGCGACCGGGGACCGCACGTCGGCCGTGTCCGAGGTGTGCGCGTCGCTACCGTCGTCGAGGCGGTCCGAACGCCGCTTCGCTCGCTCGAGCGCCCACGACGGCCACGGTCCGGCCTCGGACACCTCGTCTTGCTCGTCGGCGCTGGCGGCGTCGGTTTCGTCCGCGGGAACGTACGCTTCGAGGTCGTACTCGGGCAGCAGTGGGCGATCGAACGCCGAAATTCGCCGGCCGTAGCGTTCTCGAAGCGCCTCGAGTTCGCTCGCCTCGATCAACGCGGCCCGCCAGCGGTCGACGCCGGCCGACAGCAGGACGACCGTCGCGTCCGTCCCAGCGAGCAGCCGTTCGTCGACCGCGCGCAACACGGCGGGCAGGTTGTCGTCCGCTAACGGCGTCTGCGGATAGGTTATCGTCGTCTCCCGGGAGCGCCCGTTCGGATCCGTCGCGGTGAGCTCCAGCCTGTCCCGCCCGTTTTGGGCCGGCCCCGTCCGCGTCCACTCGAGCGACCAGCCGATCGACTCGAAGACCGCCTCG
The DNA here is from genome assembly GCF_051351675.1 of Natronorubrum halobium. Classification (NCBI taxonomy): domain Archaea; kingdom Methanobacteriati; phylum Methanobacteriota; class Halobacteria; order Halobacteriales; family Natrialbaceae; genus Natronorubrum; species Natronorubrum halobium. Next base: position 465,115 of record NZ_CP195595.1, on the reverse strand, counting down.
AGTTCGCGCCCCAGCGCTCGCTGGGCGTAGCGAGCCGAACAGGTGAGGCCGCGATCGCGGTGACAGATCAGCTGTCGAACCGTCGCCGTCCGATCGCGTTCGTCGGCGAGAACGTCCGCGAGGATCGCTTCGAGCGAGGCGTCGCCGCCCGCGCGACCGGGCGGCACCGTCGTGTGGTACTCCCGACGCTGGGCGCGAACGTCGGCGGGCGTGACGCCGAACGAACCGAGAATATCGGCACAGCGCACGACGTCTCGGCTCGGGCTGCCGGCTCGGCCGGTCTCCATCGACGCGGGGTACATCGTGAACGCAGATATGCTTTCTCCCTGGATTCAGTGACAAAAAATAGACGAGAGCGACTACCGCTGACGTGTCTCCTCATTCCGTCGAGGCACCCGTTGCCGTAGTGGTCTCTTCTTCTGCTATCGCTACTGTCGCCGACGGGGCGATTCGAGTTCGATGTCGGCTTCCTCGAGCAACTCCTCGACCTCCGCGCGTTTCTCCTGGTGCTCCTCGAGGAACTCCCGCATCAGCTGTGCGGCCTGCTCCTTGCAGTCGCCACAGAGGCGTTCGCCGCCGACGCACTCGTCGTAGACGCGCTTGGCGAACTCGTCGTCGTCGCCGGAGAGCAGGTAGGCGTACAGTTCGTACACCGGACACTCGTCCGCTTTGCCGCCGAGTTCGCGCTGTTTTTCGGCCGTCTCGCGGCCGCCGGTGGTCGCCGATTTCACCTTGTCGTAGCCGTCTTCGGGATCGTCGAGCAGGGAGATGTGACTTGCCGGCACGGACGAGGACATTTTCCCCCCAGTGAGGCCGGTCATGAAGCGGTGGTAGATCGACGACGGCGGCTGGAAGCCGTAACCGCCGTTGTCGACTTCGACCTGCCGGGCGAGTGCTTCGGCCTCGGCGCGGTCGATCTCGAAGGCGTCGATGTGGCTCTCGTAAACCCGCTTCTCGCCCTCGATGGCGTCGATGAGCGCGTCGAAGGCGTCGTCGGTCGCCCGCCGATCGAAGAACCGGGTGCGCGGGCGGACCGGCTCCATCCCGGCCTCGGTGAGTTTCGTCAGGACTGAACTCAGCGTGTCGGCGTCCGCGTCGATATCCGACAGCGGCGTCTCCTCGAGCGCTTCGGCGACGTGGACGCAGCGAAGATCGTCGTCGTCGAAGTCGGCGGGATCGAGTCGGTCGTAGAACTCCGCGACGAGGTCGCGCTCCGCGGGCTCGAGTTCGAAGCTGGCGTACGCCTCGCTCACCTTGAAAAAGCGCATCCGCTCGGCGAGGTCCCGTGCCAGCCGCACGTGGGGGTCCTGGTCGGGACCGACGGGGATGACCGTGGGTTTCGGTTCCTCGAGTTGCGGGTAGAGGATGTCGGCCATCTGGGTGACGACCGACTGCATGTGCGAGACGTCGGTCTCGCCGTCGAAGCCGTAGATCGCCTGGAACTCGGAGAAGTTGGCCTCGGCGCCGAGATCGAACGCCAGATCCTGCACCTCGCGGTTCGTCGACTGGCGGTAGAGTTCGCCCGCCTCGGGATCGAAGCCGAGCGCGAGCAGGGAGAGCAGGTAGCTGCGGGCGTGTTCGTCGATCTCCTTCCAGGACATGCCGCGGGCGGAGTTGGCCTCGAGGTCGGCGATCAGCGCGTAGGCGTCGGCGCCCTGCTGTTGGTGCCAGATGATCTCGTCGAAGACGAGTTTGTGGCCGATGTGGGGGTCGCCCGTCGGCATGAATCCCGAGAGGACGGCAGCGGGTTCGTCGTTCTGCAGCGCCCGTGCGACCGGTCGATAGTCCCGGTGGCCGAAGATCACGCCGCGGCGCATCAGGTAGTGCGGATGGGGGACTTCGTCCAGGACCTCGTCGAACTCCTCGATACCGAACTCCTCGAACAGTTTCCGGTAGTCGGAGACGGAAGACGAGCCCCAGGGGTCCAGCGCGACGTCGTCGGCACCGGCAGCGCCGCCGTCAGCTCGAAGCTCCGACTGCGGCTCTGCGGTCCCTTCACCTCCATCGGTCAACGGTTCCCCTGACTCGGACTCCTCGAGTGGGTCGTCTCCGGTCATTACTGATTATTTTCGCGCGCCAGTTCGCAAAAGCCTTCGGCTTCGGTTTGACGTCGAGTCCCCGGGCAGTGCCACCGCTCCGGGCAGAGTAAAGGTCACTCCCACCGAATACACCGACGATGCGGATTCAGATATTCGGCTGTGACCGAGCGATCGACGCCTCCAGGATCGACGCGGATACCGAGACGATTCGCGAGCAGGTCCGCGAGTACGAGGCTGGGAAGCGGACCGAGTTCGATCTCGAAATCGAGTATCCCGATAATTTCACGGGCGCCGTCATGCGGGCGATGACGGAGATTCCGGCCGGCGAGACGCGAACGTACGGAGATATCGCGGCGGACCTCGAGAGCGCGCCGATCGCGGTCGGACAGGCCTGCGGCCGAAATCCCGTTCCCGTGATCGTTCCCTGCCACCGGGTCGTCGGCGTCGACTCGTTGACCGGCTACATGGGTGGATTGGACCTGAAACGCGAGTTGCTCGAGCACGAGGGCGCGGTGATTCCGGGGGACCCGGCGTAGGCCGTTTGGGCACGGCGAGGCGGGTCAGCCGGCGCGGCCGTCCCTCGTCGAATCGTCGCTGTCGACGAGCGCGATCGAGCACTCGGCGACGTTCGAGGCGGCGTCTCGAGGCGTCGAAACGGTGAGTTGCAGGCCGACACTGGTACCGGGAATCTCGAGGGGCCGATCACGTCGGAGTCGGCGGACGAGCAGGGACCCACCGAACACCACGGCGAGGGCGGCGATCGTGATGATCGGGTAATCGATGGCGAGTAGGACGACGAAGAGGCCGGCGGCCACGAGGAAGCCGGCGACGATCGTGCGGCCGGTAATCGGTTCGGCTCGCGGTGGTGGGTGTCTCCACATACTGTTACAGACGGAGTCGCCCGCCATAATTGTAAGCTGAATATCATTTCTGTAACGCGGCTTACCAAACTCGATTTCAGTCGGCGACGAAACAGGTTCGTCTCGAGTATCCGTGCAACTGTTATCTCGATCGCGAACGACGGTCCGACCGTGCCCGACTTTTCCATCCTGACCGACGGAGACGTCTACTCCCAGTTCGACTACGAGACGGTCGTCGACGCGATGCACGACGCGTTCGCCGAACGCGCCGCGGGAACGCTCGAGGCCCCGCCGCGCTGGCACCTCGACGCCGGCGCGGGCGACCTCGTGTTCACCGCGGGCGCCGCGACCGGGCCGACGAACGCGGCCGGCTTTCGCGTCTACGACACGCACCCCGGCGGCGACGATCCCGCGCAACTGGTCGCGGTGTTCGACGCGACGACGGGCGCGCTCGAGGGGCTGTTCGTCGGCCACGCCGTCGGCGGCCTGCGAACCGGCGGGATCGGCGGCGTCGCGATCGACTGCCTCGCGCGCGAAGACTGTGACACCCTCGGCGTGCTCGGCAGCGGCTTCCAGGCTCGAGCGCAGGTCGGCGCGGCCTGTGCCGTCCGCGACTTCGCGGACGTATCGGTCTACAGCCCGACCCCCGAGAGCCGCGAGTCGTTCGCCGAGACGGTCGACGACGACGTCGCGCCATCCGTCCGCGCGACCGACGACCCCGAATCGGTCGTCCGCGAGGCCGACGTGCTCATCTGTGCGACCGACAGCGAGGAACCGGTCTTCGACCCCGACTGGCTCGAGTCGGGGACCCACGTGACCACGATCGGTCCGAAGTTCCGGGACGCACACGAACTCCCGCTCGAGGTGGTCGAGCGCGCCGACGTCATCGGCACCGACTCGTTCCCGCAGGTCGACGCCTACGACCGGCCGTTTCTCGTGGCGGAAGACGACCGCGGGCGAATGGTCGAACTCGCGGCGGTCCTCGAGGACGCAGACCGCGGCCGGACGAGCGACGACGAGCTCACGCTGTTCTGCTCGGTCGGCCTCGCCGGGACGGAGGTCGTTCTCGGGAAACGGTTGCTCGAGGCACTCGCGTGATCGGTCGTCGGAGCGGCGAGATCGTCCAACTCACCGCGGATAGTCGCACTTTTGGCGCGCTGAATCGCAGTTCGTCGTCGGTGAACTGCGATTCGAACCGCGAGGGACGAGTATAGGGTCGGTTGTAAGTCATTTCCGGCGCAACCGCGAACCGCCTTGCGGTTGCGCCGGTAAACAGTTACAACCGACCCTATGAGTGAACGGAGTGAACGAACGTTAGCGCGGAACCGTCGGTTCCGCGAACCATCCGAATAGTGCGAGACCTTTGGTCTCGCATACCATGCGAACGGCGGCAAAGCCGCCGTGAGCAGACGGGTGCTACGCACCCATGAGGAGAAGTCGGCTGGGGAGGACGTGAAACTCCTCGTTGCCAGTATGAGTACTGCGCTCGCCCCCGCTTCTGTCGAGTAATAGGTGCCGCCTTCGATTCACTCGGCTCGATCCCCTGCCGCTCGTAACTCCTCGAGCCGGGCCGACACCACGCCGGCCAGAACCACACCGGCGAAGACCGTCTCGCCGTCGGGTCGCGGCGCGTCCCCACCCAGAATCCCCGACCCGCCGATGGCCGACTCGAGCGTCCGCCGCCCCTCGGCGATCGCCTGCCGGTTGAGCCACGCCGTCGGGCCGCCGACGATCAGGAGTCCGCGCTCCGCGGTTTCGGGCTCACACTCGAGCGTAAGCTTCCCGCGAATCCCCTTCCGGACGACGGTCTCGACGGCGCTGACGGCCTCTCTGGTCTCGACCTCCCGCTCCGTCGGAAGAAGTCCGAGTCCGAACTTCGAGCGCTTCGTTTCGACCGTCTGTTCGGCGTAGCCGAGCGTCACGATGGCAGACTCGTTGCCGACGATCCGCTCGACGTCGCTCGCGTCGATGACGGTCTGGGCGACCGGACCGTCAGACTCGCTCCCGCTGTCGGCGAACACGGCCGCGACTCGCGTCGCCAGCTCCCGATTCGACCGATCGCGCGCGTCGGCGAGTTCCTCGCCGGGCCGGAGCCACGCCTCGTTGTCGAACGGAACGATCGCGCTCGCCAGTCCCTCGAGTCGCTCGAGCGTCTCGATCGCGTTCGTCGCCGCGTTCGGTCGCGGCGGCGTATTCTCCTCAGACGTCGCCGACGCCGTCCGCGAGCCACCGCCGAGACCGGACGGCTCGCCGGCGTCCGCGTCGAACTCGCGGTCGGCCGGCAGCGTCGCGAGGACGTACACCGACTCGTCGTAGAGCCGCTGCAGCGCCGCGACGAGCGCGGGAACCGTTCCCCCGCCGGTCGTGCCGCCGAGACCGACCGCGACGAGGAACGCGTCGGCCTCGGCCGGGGAGCCGCGCTCGAGTACCTCGAGGAGTTCCTCGGCGTGTTCCTGCCCGGTCTCTATCGCGGCCTCGAGTCCACTGTCGAACGCCGATCCCGCGCCGTACCGATAGCGGTGTGACTCGGGGAGCACCGTGCGATTCAGCGCCGCGTCGTCGGTATCGAACGCGAAGACGTCCGTGAGAAACGAGTGTCCAGCCGGCTCCGCGGCCCGGATCGCGTCGGCGATCCGACAGCCCGCGCCGCCGACGCCGATCACCTCGAGTTGCATACGGCTACCCTCTCGCGTCGGGGTTTTTATGGTTGCGCTCGCGCGAGGTCGCGACCGTCGTTCGGGGGTCGCCCGAGAGGGGCCGATCCCGCAGAGCCGCTCGAGACCCCAACTCGGGTCAGGGCGTCAGTCGCTCGACCGACCACCAGTCGATCCCTTCGTCTGCGTCGACCAGCGCGAACACTATCGTCTTGCGGACGCCGTGGGCGAGGCGAACGTCGAGCGCGAGGTCCCGCGGTTCGAAGACGTAGCCGTCGGGATGCACCCGAATCAGCAGTTCGGAGTGGCCCAGATTCTCGACGGACTCGACCTCGGCGTAGGTCCGGAAGTCGGCACCGAACTTGTAGCCCGTCTTGGGGACGACGTCGCGTTCGCGCAGTTCGGTGTAGACCGCCAGCCGTCGGGCGAACCGCTCGCCTTCGACCTCGTGGCCCCGGTCGCGGACCGCCGCCGGATCGAGGTCGATCGCCCCGCGTTCGGCGAGGTAGGCCGCCTCGAGCAGCGAACACTGGAGCGTCGGTTCGTCGTACTCCCGGCCCTCGAGCGGCTGGCCGTAGAAGGTGGTCTCGTAGAGGTCGAGCGGCGGCTCCCAGACGACGACCCGGTCGGCCAGCAGGTCGGCCTCGCAGCCGTCTGGCAACGAGGAGTCGGGGGTCGACGACCCCGACGGATCGCGCGGCGAGACGTCGAAGTACGTGATCTCGCTCTCCTCGTCGACCACCGCGAGGACGCCGTCCTCGAGTTCGCTCGCGGGGACGTCGGTTCGCTCGCCGATCACCCGCAGCGCGTACTCGACCTCGCCGTCTCGCGGTCCCTTCCCGCGGGGGAAGACCGCGAAATCGAGCGTTCCCTCGGGCGGGTCGGGAACCCACGGTTCCGCGGCCGGCGAGAGGTAGAAGCCGCGCGAGCGCAGGTCGGCGTAGACCAGAAACCGGACGCCGAACTTCTCGCCGGGTTCGCGGGCCGCGAACGAGCGAAAGTCCAGGCGTTCGCCGCTCGCGTCGTCGACGACCGCCTCGAGATCGCCACGGTAGAGTAGATGGGCCGCCTCGACCGGTGCGAGGGCGATTTCGTTCCCCTCGAGCGGATAGCCGTACCCCCGCGAATCGTGATAGCGCTGCCGCGCGTCGCTCCCCACGCGGACGACGCCCGCCTCCTCGTCGAACCGCCCCTCGAGTGTCATACGCGGGGTTCGGCCGGCCGGGACTAAGGGGCTGCGGATCGATTCCTGGTCGGTAATAGGTGCCGAGTATCGGGGGACGATACTCGAGTAACTGCGACTGATTCGACCGTCTCGAAAGCCCCTGGTGCGCTGAACTCGCGCGCCAACCCTGCGCTCCGCATCTCACTTCGTTCGATTGCGGTGCTTGCGTCGTCGGGGTTCGTCGACCGCAACGGAAGAGCAAGCTCTTCCGAGCATCGCGGACGCAAAGCGTCCGCTCAACGCCAGCCCCTTTCAGTCCCACCCGCCGCAGCGGCTGGCCGGGGGCTGTAGTGCGGTGGATGGGTCCGCCTTGGTGCGCGGTGTTGGGGTTAGTCCCCCGCCGTTGATTCGGCCTCGAGCGGCCGTTCTAACGCTTCCTCACACGTCGCGTCGAGACACCGGGTTCCGCTCTGGGTTTCGAAGGTGGGGAGCCCACAGCCGCACTCGCCGTCGACGACGCCGGCGGGGACGGCGAAGCCGGTGTCGCAGTCGGGGTAGTGCTCGCAGCCGGCGATGAGCCCGCCGCGTCGGAGGATCCGGAGGTCGCCGTCGCAGTCCGGTTCGGGACAGTCCCACTCGCGGTCGAACGCCTGTTGGACCGCCGCGTCGAGGGACTCGCAGGCCCGGTCGAGACAGACGTTGAACGCCAGCCCGCGCTCGACGCGCATCCGCGGGAGGCCACAGTCGCAGTCGCACTGCTCCTCCCGAATCGTCGCGTCTCGCGGCAGCCCGTAGCGGTCCCCACAGCCGACGCAGTGGACGCCGTTCGACCGCACGAGCGCGCCGCCACAGTCGGGGCAGCGCCCGACGGGCGTCCCGGCCGCCGAGGCCGGATAGTGCGCGAAGCCGTCCTGGTCGTGGGCGGCGATCCGCAGCGTCTGAGTGTCCTTCTTCGCCACGAGCGTGAAGTCGTTTGCGCGGTCGCTCGAGACGCTGTCGGCTCGAGTGAGCCACGCCACGGGCTGGTAGCCGTCGCTGTCGTGAACGAGAACGGTGTTGTCGGGTTTGACGATCGTCGTCACCCGGCCGCGGTACTCCTCGCGGTCAGCGTCTTCGGCGATAACGGTACAGTCGCCCGCGAGCACGCGAATCGCGTCGTCGATCATGGACGGTCTGGCCGCGGATTGGTATATAAAACCGAGGACGCGGATCGATCAGCCGCTGGACTCGTCTCGAGTCTCCGATTCCGCTGCGGCCTCGAGCGCCGTCTCGACGCCCCTGACGACGTTGCTCGCCGTCGTCCCGCCCTCGTCGCGCCAGTGAACGTCACCGTCTCCGTCGATGGCGACCGTCGTCGGATAGCTGGAAATCTCGTAGTGGTCGACGAGCGCGCCCGATTCGTCCATCCCGATGGTCCAGTCGCCGTCCTGCTCGGCCCACCAGTCGGCCAGTTCCGCCTCCGAGGGCTGTGCTCCGGCGCTCCCGTCGATGACGGAGAGGACGTGGACCGTTCCGTCGGGACCGACGTCGACCGACTCCTCGAGGCGCTCCTCGGCCTCGCCGACGCGCTCGAGGAACGCTCGGCTGGTCGGGCACGTGGTTCGAGTGAAGTTGATCAGTTGGATCTGGTCCGCGGCGGGCACGGTGACCGTCCCCGCGTCGCTGCCGGGTGCGTCGACGGTCGTAACGTCGAACGGCGGTTCGTCCCGTTCGGTTGCCGCGTCTTCGTCGCCGTTCGATCCGCTCCCGCTATCGTCGAGACAGCCGCTCAACACCGCCACTGACGGCGTCGCTGCGATGAACGAACGTCGTCTCATATCGATCCCTCGGCCGGATCGCTCGGGTGGCGAGACAACGACGCGGAGTCGGGAGTGCGTTTCCCCTGCGTGCTGCGCCGCTCGCGCTCGAGTCGTCGTGGTTGACGTCCGCGCTGGGGCGTAGCGGCGTCGTCAGTGCGTTACGTGTCTCGGCGCGCGACCGGCGGCGTGTCGCCCGGTCTATCACCCACTATTTTTGTCAACTCGTTCTAAATTCACCCGTATGGACTCTCTCGACGAGAACGAAGCCCTCGAGGACCGACTCGATCGCCTCGAGAGCGAGGTCGAGACGCTCAGACGAACGATCCGGGCGACCGACGACGGCGACGTCGAGACGGCACTTCGACCCCGATTCGAAGCCGTCGCGGGCGAACTGCAGGCGGTGCTCGCCGAGTCGAACGGCGGCCACGGCGTGATCGACACGCGAACCGGGGGCACGATCACGCCGCTCGCGGCCGATCCCGACGACGTTTCGCTCGCGGATATCGCCCACGCGCTCGCCAATCTCACTCGCTTCACGGGCCACGGGGCGGCGTTCTACAGCGTCGCCCGACACGCGGTCCACGTCAGTCACGAGGTCGAGGCTCGGGGCGGTAGTCCGGATGCGATCCGCTGGGGGCTGCTCCACGACGCCACCGAGGCCTACCTCGCGGACGTCCCCGCGCCGGTCAAACAGAGTCTGCCCGGCTACACCCGCGCCGAAGCCGAACTCGCCACGGTGGTCCGGGAGGCGTTCGATATCGCTCTCTCGAGCGCGGACGAGCGACTGGTCGACGCCGCCGACGGCGACGTCGGGCGGTACGAACTGGCCGTCCATTTCCCCGACAGCGGACACGAGAAACCGGCTCTCGAGTACGAGTCCGCCGATCTGGAGCGAGATCCAGGGGTCGACGACGACGAACTGTTCCTCCGGCGGGCTCGCGAGTTGGGTTACGAGTGAGTCCGCGTCGCTCGAATCGAGGCGACTGCGAGGGATTCGAGACGATCAGAAGATCGCACCCATCTCGATCACGACGCGTCCCACAAACCGTTCGGATTTAGTATCCCTCCTGCGGAGTATGCGGCGTGGCTCGTCCAACGCTCCTCGTCTACTGCGGGCTGCCCGGCGTCGGCAAGTCGATGGCCTCCGGCTACACCGCGGATCGACTCCCGGCGACGCGGTACCGCAGCGACGAAATTCGGAAGACGCTGTTCCCCGACCCGACCTACTCGACCGCCGAGAGCGACGCGACGTACGCCGAACTCCTCGAGCGGGCGCGTACCGACCTCGAGGCCGACTCGAACGTCGTCCTCGACGCGACGTTTCGCACGAACGCCCGCCGCGAGCAGGCGGCAGCGGCCGCTCGCGAGGCTGACGCGGACGTCCGGTTCGTCCACGTGACCTGTGCGCTCGAGGTCGTCGAGGATCGACTCGAAAACCGCACGGACTCGATCAGCGACGCCGAGTTCGAACAGCACCTGCAGTTACGCGACTCGTTCGACCCGATCGACCGAGATCACGTCGTCATCGACAACTCGGGGTCGGTCGAGGAGACACAAGCCCAACTCGACCGACTCGTGTTGTCCGCGCCCCGCGAACGGTCGACTCGGTGAGTACGAGTCCGTCGCAGGCAGTACGAGCGCGTGGCCGCGGTACGAGCACGCAACCAGCAGCAGATCCCCGCAACCGGAACCGCGGCGGCTAAGACGCTACCCTCTCGAGAGGCTACATATCCGATGACGACGATCAAGGACACCGTTCACGACTACATCGAACTCGACGCGACCGCGGAGGCGCTGCTCGACACGGCGGCGATGCAGCGGCTGCGGTCGGTTAGACAGTTGAGCACCGTCCAGCTCGTCTACCCCTCCGCGAACCACACCCGCTTCGAACACAGTCTCGGCGTCTACCACCTCGCCTCGCGCGCGGTCGACCGGCTCGACCTCGAGGCCGACCTCGCCGACCGGCTGCGCGCCGCGGCGCTGGTCCACGACGTCGGTCACGGCCCCTTCGGTCACCAGACCGAAGCCGCCATCGAGCGCCACCTCGGTCGCCACCACGACGAGATCGGGTGGCTGCTCGCCGACAGCGACCTCGGGGACGTGCTCGAGGCCCGAGGACTCGACCCCGCAGCCGTCGCGGCGACCGTCGACGGTCGCGGCCCGCTCGGGGAACTCGTCTCCGGCCCGCTGGACGTCGACCGACTGGACTACCTCGTCCGGGACGCCCACCACACCGGCGTCCCCTACGGCACGATCGACCACGCGCGCCTGCTCTACTCGCTGCGGATCGTCGACGGCGAACTCGCCCTCGAGGCGAGCGACGTCGCGACCGCGGAGAGCGCGCTGATCGCCCGGACGCTGATGAACGCGACCGTCTACCGCCACCACGTGTCGCGGATCGCGGGCGCGATGCTCGACCGCGCGAGCGAACGGCTCCTCTCGGACGGCGCCGTCGACGCCGACCGATTCGCCCGGCTGACCGACGCGGAACTGCTCGCCACGCTCGAGGACCACGCACCGACGGCCGACGTCGCGACCCGCCTGCGCGAACGGCGGCTCTACAAGCGGGCGATCTGGGCGCGTCGCGACGACGTGCCCGACCGCTTCGTCGGCCTCGAGTACGACCGCACGCGCGACCTCGAGCGCGAAATCGCCGCCGTCGCCGACGTCGATCCCGCGGCCGTCGTCGTCGACAGCCCCGCCGAGCCCAGTTCGCCCGAATCCAGGGCCCGCATCGTCGCGGACGGCGACCTGCGGCGGCTCGAGGAGCGCTCGTCGCTGGTCGCCGGGCTGGACGCCTGCGCCCGCGAAATCTGGCGGCTGGGGGTCTACGCGCGGCCGGACGTCCTCGAGTCGGTGCAGGACGCAGCTTCAGACGTGCTCGAGGTTGAGGCCGACGTCGTGCCATAACGGGTGTTCGATGTCCGTGCCTTCCTCAAGATTAGTCGAACTACGTGCAGTGGCGCGCGCTGTGCCACGGTGAGCGAATAGCGAGCTGTGGTCCAAAGACGTGCGAGGGATGAGTGAGCGAGTCTGCGAGCGAACGAATCGGCTGGGGAGGGCGTGGCGATCCCTCGTGTCCACGCGAGCAGGACGCTCGTCTCACAAACGAGTCCGGTGCGAGCGCGTATTCGATCTATTCACCTGAACCGGGCGTCTCCCGATCCCCCAACCGCCGCTCGTATTTCTCCATCGCCTCCTCGAGCGCGTCCCCGGCGTCGACCTCGAGCGAATCGGCGAGCGCAAGCAGGGCGAAGAGCACGTCGCCGATCTCGTCGGTTGCGAGTTCCAGATCCTCGGGTACAGCACCATAGCCGGTCGACGTGTTCGCGTCCTTCCCGAGTTCGCCGACCTCCGAGACGAGGTCGAGCAGGCGAAATTCGGGTGGCGCCTCGAGGTCGTATTCGTCCACGAACGCGGCCACGGCTTGCTGCTGGTCGTCCATACGGTCACGTCTGGGACCGCCCTCAAGAACCGATCGAAATTCGGTTGCGCTACCCGCGAACCAGTCGGTAGGAAATAACGTTCAAGTGAGGGTCAGCCGTACTCGAGTTCCATGACGAGCGTCCACGAACTCGAGCGAACCGCGATCGAGGCCTGTACGGTCGGCGGCGCGTATCTGCGCGAGGCCTACCGCGCGGAGGATACGGATGTCGACGCGGGCGTCCACGACGTGAAATCCAGCGCGGATACGGAGGCGGAGCGCCGGATTCTCGAGGTGATCCGCGCCGCGTTCCCCGACCACCCCATCGTCGCGGAGGAGTCGGGCCGCCACGAGGGGGCGGGCGAGTACACTTGGCTCGTGGATCCGCTGGACGGGACGAACAACTTCGAGTCGGGACTCCCGTCGTTCGCGACGGCGGTAACGGTGCTCGAGGGTGATGGCTCGAGGACCGGACTCGAGGGTGGCGACTCGGGATCCGGACTCGAGGACGCACGGCCCGTCCTCGGTGTCGTCTACGTGCCGCTGCTCGACGACCTCTACGTCGCCGCTCGAGGCGGCGGCGTCCGACATAACGGTCAGCCGATCAGCGCGGCCAGCGACGCCAGCCCGGAGACGGCGACCGCGGTCTCGGTGATCGGCCACGACGTGAAACGCCGGCCCGAACAGGCGGCCGTCTCCGAGTCGATCAATCGGGCGCTCGAGGATCGCTGCAAGCGCCGTCTCGAGAGCTGGTCGCCGACGGTCCACTGGGGGCTGCTCGCCCGCGGTCGGCTGGACGGCATCGTCTGCTACCGGCCGGACGCGGAGGAACAGCTCCTGGGGGAGCTGTTCGCGGCCGAGAGCGGGCTCCGCACTGCGGCCAGCGGGTGCCAGACCGGAGCCGATGGCGAGCATGACAGCGACCTCGCGGGCGACGGCGCGGAGTGGTTCGTCGGCGCCGCGAACGAGGCGCTGTTCGACGCGCTCCTCGAAATCGCCGAGACGAACGTCTAGCGGCCGTTCTCGCCCCTCTAGAGGCCTCCTCGACGTCCTGCGAATTCCGGCACAACACGTTTCACACGCGGGAGCGATGGTCGCGATATGGCCGACACTACCGCCGAAATCGTGTTGTTCGAAGGCTTCGACGAACTGGACGCGATCGGTCCCTACGAAGTGCTCGAGAACGCCGCCCAGGCCGGCGCCGACCTCGAGACGAATCTGGTGACCCTCGAGGAGACCGACATCGTGACCGCCAGTCACGACCTGCGCGTCGAGTCCCAGGGGACGCTGGGCCAGCCGGACATCCTGATCGTCCCCGGCGGCGGCTGGACGACGGCCAACGAGGGCGTTCGGGCGGCCGTCGAGGACGGCGAACTGCCCGGCGCCGTCGACGAGCGGTACACCGCGGGTTCGACGGTCGCCTCGGTCTGTACCGGCGCGATGGTGCTCGCCGAAGCGGACCTGCTCGAGGGCCGGCCCGCGGCGACCCACCCGGTCGCGGAGGATGACCTCGAGGCCCACGCGGCGAACGTGGTCGACGAGCGGGTCGTCGACGACGGCGACGTGCTGACCGCGGGCGGCGTCACGTCGGGGCTGGATCTGGCGCTGTGGCTCGTCGAGCGCGAGTTCGGCGAGGACGTCGCGAGCACGGTGAGCGAGGAGATGGAGTACGAGCGCGGCGAAGTGTTCGGCTAGTCGTTTTCTGCCCAGCTCCCGTTCTCAATCTGCACTCTGTGTGCATAGCGGACCGCAACACCACGAAAGCCCCTGCCGCTATCGAGTCGGGCGACTCGCTGTGCTCCTCAGCCTTGGGCTTGCGGTGCTTGCGTCGTCGGCCTTCCTCGATAGCGGCAGCCCCTTTCATTCCCACCCGTGCCGGCTGGCCGGTCGAGCCACCGCGGGTGGGAATGAAAGGGGCTGTCACGCTCGATCCCTCCCGGACGACGTAAGCACGCGACCAAAGGGAGCGCGCGCAACGAGGCCCGGAGGGTCGAGCGTGACAGGGGCTTTCGTGGTGTTCATAATCAGTTCGGCAGCGGTCAACATCGCGAATCCGAGTCTGATTGGTTGCTCCTTGCCAAACGGCTATCCGTGGCGCCCGGGTAGCCGGCCCACATGAGCGCAGTGCTGTTCGACATGGACGGCGTCCTCGTCAACAGCGAGGACTACTGGGTCGAGTTCGAGCGCGAGGACCTCTTTCCCGACGCCGTTCCCGACGACGACGTCGATCTCGCCGAGACGAGCGGGATGAACTTCCGCGAGATCTACGACTACCTCGAGGCCGAGTACGGAACCGCCATCTCCCGCGAGGAGTGGGTCGACCGATTCTCCGCCGCTGCCGAGGAAATCTACACCGAGCGCGTCGACCTCCTCGACGGGACCCACGACGTACTCGAGCAGTTGAACGAAAACGACGTCCCCACCGCACTCGTCTCCTCGTCTCCGCACGAGTGGATCAGTTGGGTCACCGATCGCTTCGACCTCGAGGATGGGTTCGACCACGTGATCAGCGCCGACGACATCGACGCGGCGAGCAAGCCGGAACCCGACGTCTTCGAGTACGCGGCCGACGAGGTCGGCGTCCCGGCCGAGGAGTGCGCCGTCGTCGAGGACTCAGAAAACGGCATCGAGGCGGCGTCTCGAGCCGAGACGACCGTTATTGCCTACCGGATCGACGCCCACGGGGACATCGATTACTCGCCGGCGGACGAGGTCGTCGATTCGGCTGCCGGGATTCGAGAGACGGTGCTCGAGTTGGCCGCGTAACTGACCGTTTTCCGCCGAAATCGATCAGTAGGCCCGCCGGAACGCGTTGTAGAGCCGGCCGACGACGACGCCGAAGACGAAGCCGTCGGCGGCTCCCCACGCGATTCCGGCGATCGTGCCGCCCTCGTCCCCCTCGAAGCCGGGGTACATATCTGCGAACAGCGCGCGCCATCGTTCGGCCACGCCGAGTCGCGAGAGCGTACCGATGAGGGCGATGCTGGCCGCCATCGTCGTTCCGAGGGAGAGCCCGAACGCGACCGGATCGAGTCGGTCGCCGTGATCGTCCATCGACTCCATCACCGGTGCCGGATCCCGCGGCTGGTTCTGTGATCGCATCACCGTACACTCTCGCCGCGTCACTGAAAGAAGGGCGACGCGCGAGTTCCGGGATCGAAACCGTTCGCTCGCCGTCCGCTCAGACGACGTCGACGATCCGCCGGTCTCGGATCGGCAGCAACGGCGCTTCCGGAAAGACGACGCTGACCGTGTACTCGAGGTCGTCCGCGTCGGCCCCGAAGACGCCGACGGGGACGGTGTCCTCGTCGCGCAGGTAGGTGCTCGTGCTGGTCATCTCGACGCCGTCATCGGGAACGTCAGTTCCCGATTGGCTCGCGGGAGCTTCGCTCCCGCGGTCGTTCACGGTCACCCGAATGCCGGCCCGGGCGGGTTCGCCGACGTTGCGGATCGTCACCTCGCGGACCTCGTTCTCGCCCGTCGCGATGGTCTCGGGGAACTCGCCCCAGTCGATCTCGATCGCGGGAAGCGACTGCGCGCCCTCGTAGACGCGCTCGGCGACGCCCTCCGAGAGGTCGGCCGAGACCAGTCCGTCGAGTCCCGCGTCCACGATATCGCCGGGCGTCGACAGCCCCTCCGTCGCCAGCTTGCTTGCGCGTCCCGGCCCGACGCCGTCGATAGCGGTCAGGCCGACCGCGTCCTCGGCGACGCCGTTCTCGATCCGGGCCTCGACCCGTCGGGCGAGGTTGGCCGCGTGCGGTCCCGCGAGTCGGTCGAGGAACGCCCCCAGCGCCGAGATGAGCCGCGTCGCGTTGCGACGGATCACCCACGCGTCGCTCGAAAGCTCCGTCGGCGTCGAGCCGTCCGCCGCACCCCGAAGGATCGCGAGCACCTTCCGCTGGCCCGCCTCGAGGTCGTCCGTCTCCCGGCCGACGAGCACCGCGTTGACCGCGTCGCGCTCGGACTGGCGGGCCGAGACCGAGTCGAACTCCTCGGCGGTCGCGACCGCCTCGAGGATATCGTCGGGCTCGAGTTCGGCTCCCTCGTCGGCCACCCGGTCGCACAGGGCTGCGAACGTCGCTGCCGTCCCGAGGCGCAGGTAGTACTTCGAGGCCAGCACGCCCCGCGGCGTCGCCTCGATCGAGAGGTTCGCGGAGTCGCCGAGTTCGACGAAGTTCCGTTCGACCAGATCGTCGAGGCAGTCCTTGACGCGTCGTTTGAGGTTTGGAAAGTCGTACTCCTCGGGTTTCGACTGGCCGCGAACGTAGTAGAAGGTGGTCTCAAGCCAGTCCATCACTTCGCTGAGATCGGTGATCGTTCCCATCGCGATCTCGGCGTTGAGGTGGGTTTCCAGTGTCTCCGCAAGGCGGGACTCGATCTCCTTCCCGTCCCGGAGCAGCCGCCGGTACTTGTCCGCGTCCGCGGCGTCGCAGACGACCCAGCCGTAGCCGACGTCGTCGTAGCCCGGCCGACCCGCGCGGCCGAGCATCTGGAGGACGTCGAG
The DNA here is from genome assembly GCF_051351675.1 of Natronorubrum halobium. Classification (NCBI taxonomy): domain Archaea; kingdom Methanobacteriati; phylum Methanobacteriota; class Halobacteria; order Halobacteriales; family Natrialbaceae; genus Natronorubrum; species Natronorubrum halobium. Next base: position 448,670 of record NZ_CP195595.1, on the reverse strand, counting down.
GGGGCTCATGTCGACCTCGCCCTCGAGCGGGTCGTGGATTTTCGTGTCCCGGATCACGACGCAGCGGGCGGGGAGGTTGACGCCCCAGGCCAGCGTCGAGGTCGAAAACAGCAGTTCGACGTGGCCCGCCTTGAACCACTCCTCGACGAGGTCGCGGTCGTTCTTCGAGAGACCCGCGTGGTGGAAGGCGACGCCGTCCAGCACGGAGTTTCGGAGGGTGTCGTTCTCGAGTTCCTTCGAATCGGTGTGAAAGTCGTAGTCGCCGCGGGCGCCCATCGGGATGTCGCGTTCGGCGATCTCGTCTCGAGCCTTCTTGGCCGCTTGCACGGTGTCCTGTCGGGAGGAGACGAAGACGAGCGACTGGCCGTCCTCCCGGAGGTGTGGCTCCGCGAGGTCGATCGCCCGGTAGAGGCGTCGGTACTTGTCCGCGAAGGAGTTCTCGCCGTGCGTGTAGGTCTTGACACCCGATTTGAGGTCGACGGGCCGATAGCTCTCGTCGAACTCGAAGGTGGTCTCGCCGGGCGCGTCGAGCCACGCCGCCACGTCGTCGACGTTCGGCATCGTCGCCGAGAGGGCGACGACGCGGGGGTCACAGAGCCGCCGGAGCCGAGAGATCGTGACCTCGAGCACCGAGCCCCGTCGATCCGCGTCGAGCAGGTGGACCTCGTCGATGACGCAGACGTCGATGTCGGTGACGAAGTCGTAGCGTCGGGAGTCGTGTTTGCGGGTCGCCGAGTCGAGTTTCTCGGGCGTCATCACGAGGATGTCCGCGCGCCGCGCGCGCCGCGGGTTCAGGTCCCGCTCGCCGGTGACGACGTACACCGAGTAGTCGAGTTCCTCGAATCGGTCCCAGTCGTCTTCTTTCTCGTTCGTCAGCGCTCGCAGCGGCGCGATAAACAGCGCGGTCCCGCCGTCGGCGAGCGCCTTACAGATCGCCAGTTCCGCGAGCGCGGTCTTGCCCGAGGCCGTCGGCGCGCTCGCGACCACGTTCTCGTCGGACTCGAGCAGTCCTGGCAGTGCCTCGCGTTGCATTCGGTTGAACTCCTCGAAGGCAAAGGCGTCCGCGAAATCGGGGAGAACCTCGGCGACCTCCATCACCCTCAAACGGGGAGTGACGGGTCAAAGGCGTTTCCTTCGAGGCGCGATTCGGGAGTGGCGACGGGACGACTGCCGTTTCGCCTTCACCGGGAGTCGAACGCGGTCGCGAGCACGGCGCCCGCAGTGGCGAACACCAGCGGGTAGAAGATACCACCGAGAACGATCGCGGGCAGAAGTTCCGGTGCGACCGAGCCGCTCGCTTCGATGCCGAAGACCGATCCCTCGGAACTGGACTCGGCGACGAGCGCACCGAGGCCCACCACGACCGCGTAGCCGACGGTTACCGGCGCGCCGACGGTGACGGCCTCGCCGATATCGGCGACGTTCCACCGTCGGACCAGCACGGCTCCCGTTCCGAGCAAGACGAGCGGCGGGACGACGTACAGCAGCGTCGCGCTCGTCGAGCCGGACTCGGCGATGAAGTCGACGGTGCTCGAGCCGCCGAACGAGCCGAACGAGCCGGTGGTCTCCACGTCGACCAGATGCGCGTTGTAGAAGTACCAGGCGACACCCTTCCAGTCGGCGACGTCACCGCCGAAGACGTCGCGGACCTCGTCGACGATCAGCACGTACGTCACGAGGTAGCCGATCGCGGCGGCCAGGACGCCGAGTCCCGCACTCGCCGCGACGCTCGAACCGCGCGATACCGGGCCGTCGTTGGCCGTCGCCAGTCGTGACGCCATTGTATCGACCCCGGAAGCGGGTTGATCTAATGGGCTTTGTGGTTCGACTCGAGAGGAATCGGTGCCCGTCGACTGTTCGTCGTCCACTTCGTGACTCCGGTCACACGCAAAAGGCGTCGATTCGGTCGTCCCGTTCCGGTCGGCCTACAGTTTCACTTCACCGGTGTTGATTTTCCCCGCCTGGATGTAGGCGTCGGCCGCGGCGGCGATGTGAATCAGCGGCGCCATGAACATAATGATGAATCCGACGAGCAGGAACATCATGATCACCGTGAACACCCAGAACGCGACGTAGATGCCGAGGAAGGCGAGTCCGCGAGTGGTCTGTCCGTTGTAAATTTGCCCGACGCCGGGAATGAGAAACGAAATGAGCGCCGCGAGGATTTCGTTCGTCTCTTCGTCGTTCGTAGTTGCTGCTGCGGTTGCTTCTGCCATCGGTGTATACCTGTTCGAGATACCAATGAACCCCAGATATAACTTTCGGCTATAACGAATGTAACTGGTACCGATAGTTTCGTCCGGCCGAACACGTCCGACGGCGTTTTTCCGCTCGCTCGCGCTCGTATTCGCGGTTCTCCCCCGGAATACCGACGATCGGTCACCGGTTCAGACGACCGACTCGTCGGTCGACGTCATCTCGAGTTGGTCGCTCAACAGGCTCGAGGCGCGTTCGGGTTCGGGCACGCGCTCGAAGACGAGTTCCGGGTCACCGGAGCCGGCGGTGTAGACGGTCAGATCGCCGTAGCCGAGCGCGCGGCCGGTTATATCCTGACTGAGGCTGATGTTCTGGACGCGGTCGAGACGAAACTGGGTGACGTCCCTCGAGATCACGCCGTGTTTCTTGTACAGCTCCGAGGTGGTGATCACGTAGCGGGTGTTCGTCCAGACGAGATAGCGGGCGCCCGCCAGCGCGATCCCCCCTATCAGGAGGAGCACGCCGAGAATCGTCAGAAACCCGGCGCCGCCGCTCGCGGTCCAGCCGGTGAGGACGAGTCCGAGCAGTGCGAGGACGACTCCGACCGGGAGCCCCGCACCCATCGTGATCGGGTGGGGACGGCTCTCCCAGACGACGTCGTCGTCGTCGCTGATGTGGAACCAGTCGGGAGTCGTGCTGAAGGCCATCGATCGTGGCTATTTCACTCACTCTGGTAAAGCTATCGGGGGTACGTACCGCTTACCCTCACGAAATCCGGAGAGACACGCGTTCGAGCGTTTTCGAGAGCCGTCGGATTCGCGGATCACGGGTACCGAACGTCGCCGAATCGATCGATCAGTCGCGGATACGTGAACGTTCTCGAATCGACCCCCGGAATCACCGCGGCAACTGATCTCCGAAACCACCACGGTTTTTCACCGCGCGTCCCCTTGTCGGGGTATGAGCAGCGCACGCAAGCCCGACTGGCTGAAGATGCGGCCGCCGTCGGGCCGGGAGTTCACGGACATCCGGGAGACGCTGCGCGAGCGCAACTTACACACCGTCTGCGAGGAAGCCAACTGCCCGAATCTGGGCGAGTGTTGGTCCGGCGGCGCCGGAACCGGCGAGGGCGAAGGCGGGACGGCGACGTTCATGCTGATGGGCGATCGCTGTTCTCGGGCCTGTAACTTCTGTGACGTCGAGACCGGCGGGATGGAACCGCTCGATCCCGACGAACCCGAAAACGTCGCCGACGCGGTCGCCGAGATCGGACTGGACTACGTCGTCCTGACGAGCGTCGACCGGGACGACCTGCCGGATCAGGGCGCGGGTCACTTCGCGGAGACGATTCGCGAGATCAAGGACCGACATCCGGGCATCCTCGTGGAAGTCCTCATTCCCGACTTTCAGGGCGAAGAACGGCTCGTCCGGAAGATCATCGACGCCGATCCGGACGTGATCGCTCACAACGTCGAGACCGTCGAACGCCTGCAGTTTCCCGTCCGGGATCGACGAGCGGGATACGAACAGAGCCTCGGCGTTCTCGAGCAGGTCGACCGCGAGTCCGACATCTACACCAAAACCTCGATCATGCTCGGTCACGGCGAGTACGACCACGAGGTCTACCAGACGATGGCGGACCTGCGCGAGCGCGGGGTCGACATCGTGACGCTGGGACAGTATCTGCGGCCCTCGCGGGATCACCTCGAGGTGCGACGCTACGACCACCCGGACAAGTACGAGACCTGGCGGCGGGTCGCCGAGGACGAGTTGGGGTTCCTCTACTGCGCCAGCGGTCCGATGGTGCGCTCGTCGTACAAGGCCGGCGAACTGTTCGTCGACGCCGTGCTTCGGGAGGGCAAGAGCGTCGAGGAAGCGAGAGCCGACGCGCGCGACTCGAGCGTACGGCAGACCGAGCGAACCGGGTCCTGAGTGAGAGACGGCGCCTCGTTGCGACCGCTGTGGCGCTTGTCAACGTATCACTTCCTATTAAACTCCCGCTTTGTCCAGTCTTCGCTCTCCCCTCGATCCAAAATTAGACGAATGATTTGTAATATCCATATCTGAACAACCCCATCCGGATCTGGTGGAAAGTAACCGATATTTCTGTGCGTGGTTGGCAAGAATCTCTCGCATAGTAAACTTTTTTGGGAAACTCCTTTATCCCGAGCGATAGTTCCCTAGGGTATGTACAGGTGGGTTTACCCGTGAGTACGATACAGCGCAGTCCCCGGGACCGAATACAGGTACTCGACGAAGCCGGTCGGGTCCTCGAGGGCGCCGAGGTGCCCGACCTGAGCGCCGAGGAACTCGTCCAGATGTACGAACAGATGCGGCTGATTCGCCACTTCGACGAGCGGGCGGTGAGCCTCCAGCGACAGGGGCGAATGGGAACGTATCCGCCGCTATCGGGCCAGGAGGGCGCGCAGATCGGCAGCGCCTACGCGCTCGAAGAGGAAGACTGGGTGTTCCCCAGTTACCGCGAACACGGCACTGCGCTGGTCCGAGGAATGACGCTGGAGCGAACGTTACTCTACTGGATGGGTCACGAGCAGGGCAACCAGATCCCCGACGACGCCAACATCTTCACGGTCGCCGTGCCCATCGCGACCCAGATCCCCCACGCGACGGGGGCCGCCTGGGCCTCGAAGCTCAAGGGCGAGGAGAAGGCGTTCCTCTGTTACTTCGGCGACGGCGCGACGAGCGAGGGCGACTTCCACGAGGGGCTCAACTTCGCCGGCGTCTTCGATACGCCGAACGTCTTCTTCTGTAACAACAACCAGTGGGCGATCTCGGTCCCTCGAGAGCGCCAGACGGCCAGCGACACCTTAGCACAGAAGGCCGAAGCCTACGGCTTCGAGGGCGTCCAGGTCGACGGGATGGATCCGCTCGCGGTGTACAAAGTCACCCGCGAGGCCATCGAGAAGGCCAAGAACCCGGGCAAGGGTGAACTCCGGCCGACGCTCATCGAGGCGGTCCAGTACCGGTTCGGCGCCCACACCACCGCGGACGATCCGTCCGTCTACCGCGACGACGACGAGGTCGAACGCTGGAAGCAGAAGGACCCGATCCCGCGCCTCGAGACCTACCTCCGGAACGAGGGGATCCTCGACGACGAACGCGTCGAGGAGATCGAATCGGAGATTCAGGCGGACGTGGCCGACGCGATCGACACCGCGGAGTCGATCGCCCGACCCGATCCCGAGGAGATCTTCGCGCACGTCTACGAGGGGATGCCCAAGCGGTTACAGCGCCAACTCGAGTACTTCGAATCGATTCGCGAACGACACGGCGACGACGCGCTCCTGGAGTGATATCATGGCTGCAGAGACAGAGACAGATACGGACGTAGACGCGGACGGAGCATCGGAGAGCCTCACGCTGGTGCAGGCGGTTCGAGACGGCTTGCACACCGAGATGGAACGCGACGACGACGTCGTCGTCATAGGCGAGGACGTCGGGAAGAACGGCGGCGTCTTCCGCGCGACGGAGGGGCTGTACGACGAGTTCGGCGAGAATCGAGTCATCGACACCCCGCTCGCGGAGTCGGGGATCGTCGGGACGGCCATCGGCATGGCCGCCTACGGGATGCGCCCCGTTCCCGAGATGCAGTTCCTGGGATTCATCTACCCCGCGTTCGACCAGATCGTCTCCCACGCCGCGCGCTTGCGGACGCGCTCGCGCGGACGATACACGTGTCCGATGGTCATTCGAGCGCCCTACGGCGGCGGCATCCGTGCACCCGAACACCACTCCGAGTCGACGGAGGCGATGTTCGTCCACCAGCCCGGGCTCAAAGTCGTCATCCCCTCGACGCCCTACGACACCAAGGGCTTGCTCATCAGCGCGATTCGCGACCCGGATCCGGTACTCTTCCTCGAGCCGAAACTCATCTACCGGGCGTTCCGCGGAGACGTTCCCACGGACTCCTACGAGGTGCCGATCGGCGAGGCGGCCGTCCGCCGCGAGGGCAGCGACATCTCGGTCTACACGTGGGGTGCGATGACCCGACCGACGATCGAGGCCGCGGACAATCTCGAGGGCGAGATCGACGTCGAGGTCGTCGACCTGCGGACCGTCTCTCCGCTCGACGAGGAGACCATCGTCGAGTCGTTCAAGAAGACGGGCCGCGCCGCGGTCGTCCACGAGGCGCCCAAAACGGGCGGTCTCGGGGCCGAGATCACCGCGACCTTACAGGAGCAAGCCCTCCTGTATCAGGAGGCCCCGGTGGAGCGCATCACGGGCTTCGATACGCCGTTCCCGCTGTACGCGCTCGAGGATTACTACCTGCCCGAACCGGCACGAATCGAGGACGGTATTCGAGACGCGATGGGGTTCTGAGATGGTCAGAGAGTTCGAACTTCCGGACGTCGGCGAGGGGGTCGCAGAGGGCGAACTGGTCTCGTGGCTGGTCGAGGAGGGCGACGAGGTCTCCGAAGATCAGCCGGTCGCGGAGGTCGAGACCGACAAGGCACTCGTCGAGGTTCCCTCGCCGGTCAACGGGACGGTCCGCGAGTTACACGTCGAGGCGGGCGAGGTCGTCCCGGTCGGGACGGTGATCATCTCGTTCAACGTCGAGGGAGAGGAGGGCGAGGCGCCACGCGCCTCGGAAGCGAGCGGTGAAACCGCGAGCAAGAGCGAGACGACGACTGACGAGCAACAGGAGCGAGCGAGCGAACCCGAAGGCGTCGACTCACCGGACGAGACAGCCGAGGTCGAGGCCGAAGACGGCGAGCCCGCCGGCAGCCCCGGTGCGATCGGTGCCGAGGCGGACGAGGCCGCGACGCCGCAGGATCGCGTCTTCGCGCCCCCGCGCGTGAGACGGATGGCCCGCGAGGAAGGGATCGACCTCACGCGGATCCGGGGCAGCGGTCCCGGCGGCCGGATCACCGCGGCGGACGTGCAGGCCGCCGCTGGCGGCGGTCCCGCAGGCGACGGACAGGTGCAGACGCAGGAGTCCGTCGAAGCGACCGCGGACGAATCGACCGCGGCGGCGGACGACGACTCGAGCGACACCGAACCCGGCGACGGGACGGCAGCCGCGGCCTCGAGTCGGACCCAGTCCCAGACTCGACCGTCGAACGAGCCACCGGCGAACATCGAGTCCGCCGACCGCGACACGACCCTCGCTGCGCCCGCGACCCGACGGATCGCCCAGGAGGAGGGCATCGACATCGACGCCGTCCCGACGGACGAGGAACGCGAGGGCGAGGCGTTCGTGACGCCCGAGGCGGTTCGGGAGTACGCCGACGCCCAACGGCGGGCCCAGGAGGCCGATAGAGAAGCGATCGAGGCCGGCGAGTCCGTCGGTTCGAAGGGAACCGAGTTTGCCGAGGGCGAGCGCGAGCGCCGCGAACCGTTCACGGGCGTCCGCAAGACGATCGCGGACGCCATGGTCGAGTCGAAGTACAGCGCGCCCCACGTCACCCACCACGACGAGGTCGACGTGACGGAACTCGTCGAGGCCCGCGAGGAACTCAAACCCCGCGCCGAGGATCGCGGCATTCGGCTGACCTACATGCCGTTCGTCATGAAGGCCGTCGTGGCGGCGTTACAGGAGTACCCCGAAATGAACGCGGTCATCGACGAGGAGAACGAGGAGATCGTCTACCGCGACTACTACAACCTCGGCGTCGCCACGGCGACCGACGTCGGCCTGATGGTGCCGGTCGTCGACGACGCGGACCGGAAGGGACTCCTGCAGCTCTCCTCGGAGATGAACGAGGTCGTCCAGAAGGCCCGCGAACGCACGATCAGCCCCGACGAACTGCGCGGCTCGACGTTCACGATCACCAACGTCGGCGGGATCGGCGGCGAGTACGCCACCCCGATCATCAACTATCCGGAGGCGGGCATTCTCGCGCTCGGCGAGATCAAGCGCAAACCGCGCGTCGTCGTCGACGAGGAGACGGGCGAGGAGTCGGTCGAACCGCGCTCCGTGCTGACGCTGTCGCTGTCGTTCGATCACCGACTGATCGACGGCGCGATCGGCGCCCAGTTCACGAACACGGTGATGGAGTACCTCGAGAATCCACACCTACTACTGCTCGAGTAGCGTAGGGCATCCTACCAGCAACTACCACTATCCACTATGCACACCGCAACACCACACACGAGGGAGGGAACGAACTGATGGTCGTCGGAGACGTCACCACCGGGACGGACGTGCTGATTATCGGCGCCGGCCCCGCCGGCTACGTGGCCGCGATCCGGGCCGGCCAGCTCGATCTGGACGTCACGCTCGTCGAAAAGGAGGCCTACGGGGGCACCTGTCTGAACCACGGCTGTATTCCGTCGAAGGCCCTGATCACGGCGACCGACGTCGCCAACGACGCCGCCAACGCCGAGGAGATGGGGATTCACGCCGACCCCGCCGTCGACCTCTCCGGGATGGTCGCGTGGAAAGACGGCGTCGTCGACCAACTCACCAGCGGCGTCGAGAAACTCTGCAAGGCGAATCAGGTCAACTTGCTCGAGGGGACGGCGACGTTCACCGACGAGAACAGCGTTCGCATCTCTCACAGCGGCGAGGGACAGGGCTCCGAGAGCCTCGAGTTCGAACACGCGATCGTCGCGACCGGCTCTCGTCCCATCTCGATTCCGGACTTCTCGTTCGACGACGATCCGGTCCTGAACTCGCGACAGGCGCTCGCGCTGGACTCCATCCCCGACTCGATGGTCGTCGTGGGCGCGGGGTACATCGGAATGGAACTGGCCAGCGTCTTCGCCAAACTGGGGACCGACGTGACGGTGATCGAGATGCTCGACTCGATCCTGCCGGGCTACGACGACGACCTCAAACGACCCGTCAAACAGCGAGCGAACGATCTGGGTATCGACTTCGAGTTCGGCTACACCGCCTCGGAGTGGTACGAACCCGACGGGGGCATTCGCGTTATCGCCGAACCCGCCGAACGGACGGCCGCCGACGGCGGGAGCGAGGCGCACGCCGCCTCGGAAGGTTCGACCGGCGATTCCGAGACCGTCGAAGATGAACGCCTCGAACTCGACGTCGAGAAGGTGCTCGTGGCCGTCGGCCGCAGCCCCGTCTCCGACACGCTCGACCTCGAGGCGGCCGGCGTCGAGACCGACGAGCGCGGCTTCATCGAAACTGATTCGCGCGCACGCACGAACGTCGACCACATCTTCGCGGTCGGCGACGTCGCCGGCGAGCCGATGCTCGCCCACAAGGGCAGCATGGAGGGACAGGTCGCCGCCGAAGTGATCGCCGGCGAACCGTCCGCGATCGACTACCAGGCCATGCCGGCCGTCGTCTTCACGGACCCCGAGATCGCGACCGTCGGAATGACGGAATCGGAGGCCGAGGAGGCCGGCTTCGAGACGGTCGTCGGCCAGTTCCCGTTCCGGGCCAGCGGCCGCGCGTTGACCACCGGCGACTCGGACGGCTTCGTCAAGATCGTCGCCGAGGAAGACGAGGGGTACGTCCTCGGTGCGTCGATCGTTGGCCCCGAGGCCTCCGAACTGGTAGCCGAACTCGGGCTCGCGATCGAGTTGGGCGCGACCCTCGAGGATGTCGCCTCGACGGTCCACGCCCACCCGACGCTCTCGGAGTCGGTGATGGAGGCCGCCGAGAACGCCCTCGGCCACGCGATCCACACGCTGAATCGGTGACCTCGTACCCGGTCGGTCCGAACCTGTGGCCGTCCGTACGAAGAACTCGATAGGAGGTGCCCCTCGAAGCGGTCAGTTCCTGACCGCTCGCACTCGTGACGACGCTCAGCGAGACGCTGCACCATCGATCACTGCGTGGACGTCCACCCGTATCCGCTCGTCTCCGGCCCCATCCTCGTCCTTGGTGGACTGCTCGCCATCGTGGCCCCGCACCTGGGACTCGCACGGGACGCCGGGATGGTCGACTCCGATGATGCCGTTCCCGGGAGCAACTCCTGTCGACAGTGGGCGGACTGCCGTTGCTCGCGCTCGGCTTCTTTGTTGTCTGGATGGGCTTCGGACTCGGCCGTTACCCGCGATCTCGTCCGATACGTTGGAGTTCCCGGGAGTCGAAGAACGCGCACTCGACCTACAATTTGCGCGTCGCTACTCGACCGGCTCGGGTCGTCGGTGTCCACCTTCCGTTCACCTACACACGGTCTCAAAACCCGCACACCGACCGAGTACTTCCCGATCGATGGGAAGTACCGTTCACCCCTTCATTACCCGGTCCCAACTATCAGGTGTGACTATGACGCCCACCACATCTTCCGATATTCGACGTCGGACCGTCCTTTCGATCGCCGGAACGGGCGCACTCGGTGCGCTCGCCGGCTGTATGTCTGCGCTCTCAGGCGACGATACCGATAGTAACGATGACGAGGCCGACGAGACCGAAGCCGACGAACCGCTGACCGACTACGAGTACACCGAACCGCCCCAGGTCGTCGACCTCGCCGAACAGAATCACGAGTCGACGCTGCGAACCGTCTCCGCTCGACACCAGATCGTCACCGACGAGGCGAACGGTGGCCCGGTGGAACTACCCGAAGTGTGGGCCTGGCAGGCCGACGACCTCCCACCCAGCGTGCCGGGACCGATCTACCGCATGCAGGAAGGTGAGACGTTCGAACTCACGTTCGAAAACGATCACGACCGCCCACACACCGTCCACGTCCACGCGGTCGGCAAGTCGTGGAAGGACGACGGCGCGCCCGTTTCCACGCGAACGAAAGTCGACGCCGGCGATAGCAAGACGTACGTCCTCGAGGGCGATGTCCCCGGGACGCACTTCTATCACTGCCACTATCAGACGCACAACCACCTCGACATGGGGATGTACGGCATCATCCGCGTCGATCCCGAAGGATACGAGGCACCCGACCGCGAGTACTTCCTGACGCTCCGGGAGTGGGACAGCCGACTCCACGAACAGACGGCGGGCGGTGACGCCGAGTACGATATCAGCGACCGGACACCGAACTTCTACACGGTCAACGGTCGGAGCGCTCCGACGACGTTCCACCCAGAACTCGGCTCACCGCTCGTGCTTTCACGGGGCGAGACCGTTCGAGTGCACGTCGTTAACGCGGGCTACGAGACCCACGCGTTCCACACGCACGGCCACCGCTTCACGGTCGTCGAAGAAGAGGGGAGCCCGATCCCCGAGGCCGCCCAGTACGAGGAGGACGTCGTTCCGATCGCTCCTGCCGAACGACTCACCCTCGAGTTCGAAGCCGACTCCGACCCCGGAATCTACCCGGTCCACTGTCACAAGGTTGATCACGTCACCACCGACGGCCACTACCCAGGCGGGATGGCAACCGCTATCGTCTACGAGGAGGCCATGGACTCCGAGGAGTTCGCAGAAGTCATGGACGACGCCGGCTACGAGGGCTAATCGCTCCCGCTCTCGTTCTACGGCATTCACTGATTCTACTGGACGTACAGCGAGTACGCGATCACCACGAAGCCGGCCAGAACGAGCAGACTCTCGAGCAAAATACCCAACGCCAGTTGGACGTTGAGGAGTTCGTAGAGCATTCCCGCGAGGACGAGTCCGAGCGTCACGAGACCGAAGCCACAGGCGAGCATACCGAGTGCACGCTGTCGGGTCCGTCGATACGCTTTGAACGCGAAGTAGGTGATACCAGTTCCGACGACGAGGACGAGCGTCTTGACGACCGCGAGCGCGAGTGCGATTTCGGTCGCGCCGGTGTACGTACTCATGTCTCCTTTCGCACCTCCGACCACAGCTCGGCCAGCCGTTCGTCCGCCGTCCGGGCCGGTCGCTCTATCTGTACTGCGAGCGTCCGATCCTCGTCCAACCCGAGCGTGATCTCGTCGAACGCGACCGCGTACTTGCTCGCGTGGTGACCGTCCTGGCGAATCTCGGTCGATTCCTCGAGCAGCGTCGAGTCGGTCAACAGTTCGAGCTTTCGATACAGCGTCGACTGTGGGATCTCACACCGTTTCGTTAGCTCAGAAGCCGTCATGGGTTCCTCGAGATTCCGGATGATCTCTCGGCAGTCGGGGTCGTCGAGCGCGGAGCAGATCTCTTCCGCTGACGGCGTTGACTCCGAAGCGATCGGGTCCCGGACCATTCGTCTACCTCTTACGAGGCACGTGGTTTATCGGCATCGATGCATTCGCTCGCTCGCGTCTCTGTAACGTCCGAACGCGTTCGGTCCCCCGGTGACGAACGCTCGAATCACGACAGGTTCTTGCGCGTGCACGCTCGACTACGATTCACGCGGGTCTCATTCGGCCCGACCGCGCCTGCAAGGGTGGAATGACCGGCCGACCTCCGCCCGCGTGATATTCTATAGCCGATCAGTGTGAGCAGTTGGGTCTCGAGCGCCCGCTATTGTTAGTAGTGTACTCGAAGTGACTGTCTGGTGGAAAACCGTGCCATGGTAGCGGGTTCCGATGCTCGGATCGTTCGACGGCCTTATATAGCAACCCGGCATTCGATACTAATGCGAACGACGTGGCGCACGCCGCCACGTTCCCTCCGGCCGTGACCCGGCGCGGAGGCAGACACTCCATCCACTCTCGTACAGGTCGTCGGTTCGATCCGATGGCCTTATGCGTATCCGGGCGTTCCAAACGTGATGTGCTCGTGGCCGGCTTCGCCGGTCGCGACAATCCGTTGCCCTTATACGTGGCTGGGCGTTCAGATCGGATCGCAACCGACTCGCCGGATGCGGTTTCTGGCGACCTGCGATCCGACGCCCTTAAGTGTACGAGGGCACTCGGATGGATTGCAAAAGAATATGTGATCGACGGGGCGTTCAACTCGCTCCGCCATCTCGGATCAACAGGGTTCGAAGGGGTTATGTACCCCGGACGACCTAGGAATAGATCCGAAGGAAATGAGGATCCTACCCCTGCGGTCCGCCGTACAGATGGGATCTGATGTTAGCCTTGGTAGTTCGGTGACGCTCGACCGGTCGTCGGTCCGTGGTCACCGAACGTGGACCCATTTATGTGTGAGTGTGTACAAGAATACGACATTCACCGCCAAATGAACCCTCCCAACCAGACGGTTGGGAGTTAGATAGCATTCCGGTTGATCCTGCCGGAGGTCATTGCTATTGGAGTCCGATTTAGCCATGCTAGTTGCACGAGTTCAGACTCGTAGCAAATAGCTCAGTAACACGTGGCCAAACTACCCTATGGATCCAGATAACCTCGGGAAACTGAGGCTAATCTGGAATACCACTCGATGCCTGGAACTGGCTCGAGTGCGAAATGCCCCGGCGCCATAGGATGTGGCTGCGGCCGATTAGGTAGACGGTGGGGTAACGGCCCACCGTGCCGATAATCGGTACGGGTTGTGAGAGCAAGAGCCCGGAGACGGTATCTGAGACAAGATACCGGGCCCTACGGGGCGCAGCAGGCGCGAAACCTTTACACTGCACGCCAGTGCGATAAGGGGACTCCGAGTGCGAGGGCATATAGTCCTCGCTTTTCACTACCGTAAGGTGGTAGTGGAATAAGTGCTGGGCAAGACCGGTGCCAGCCGCCGCGGTAATACCGGCAGCACGAGTGATGACCGCTATTATTGGGCCTAAAGCGTCCGTAGCTGGCCAGTCAAGTCCATCGGGAAATCTGCGTGCCTAACGCGCAGGCGTCCGGTGGAAACTGATTGGCTTGGGACCGGAAGATCCAGAGGGTACGTCCGGGGTAGGAGTGAAATCCTGTAATCCTGGACGGACCGCCGGTGGCGAAAGCGCTCTGGAAAGACGGATCCGACGGTGAGGGACGAAAGCTCGGGTCACGAACCGGATTAGATACCCGGGTAGTCCGAGCTGTAAACGATGTCTGCTAGATGTGCCACAGGCTACGAGCCTGTGGTGTGTCGTAGGGAAGCCGAGAAGCAGACCGCCTGGGAAGTACGTCCGCAAGGATGAAACTTAAAGGAATTGGCGGGGGAGCACTACAACCGGAGGAGCCTGCGGTTTAATTGGACTCAACGCCGGACATCTCACCAGCATCGACAATGTGCAGTGACGGTCAGTGTGATGAGCTTACCTGAGCCATTGAGAGGAGGTGCATGGCCGCCGTCAGCTCGTACCGTGAGGCGTCCTGTTAAGTCAGGCAACGAGCGAGACCCGCACCCTTAATTGCCAGCAGCACCCTTGTGGTGGCTGGGTACATTAAGAGGACTGCCAGTGCCAAACTGGAGGAAGGAACGGGCAACGGTAGGTCAGTATGCCCCGAATGTGCTGGGCGACACGCGGGCTACAATGGCCACGACAGTGGGATGCAACCCCGAGAGGGGACGCTAATCTCCGAAACGTGGTCGTAGTTCGGATTGAGGGCTGAAACTCGCCCTCATGAAGCTGGATTCGGTAGTAATCGCGCCTCAGAAGGGCGCGGTGAATACGTCCCTGCTCCTTGCACACACCGCCCGTCAAAGCACCCGAGTGAGGTCCGGATGAGGCCTGGATTCCCAGGTCGAATCTGGGCTTCGCAAGGGGGCTTAAGTCGTAACAAGGTAGCCGTAGGGGAATCTGCGGCTGGATCACCTCCACAGACCGGGACCGGGGCGCCGCCCCGGCCCACCTTCGCGTGGCGCTACGCGCCACGCACTCCACGTTCGATCGACCCAACCGCTGGCCGATCGGGCACCTTAGAACTACCAAGGCTAACACTGTCGTCTCGTGTCCACATCTGTGGACGTGGGCCCATAGCTCAGTGGTAGAGTGCCTCCTTTGCAAGGAGGATGCCCAGGGTTCGAATCCCTGTGGGTCCATCACTCGGTGCGGATCGAATCGTGCCCCTTAAGTGGGGCAAACGATTCTGGTCTAATCCGAACGAAACCGATGCACCAGCCCGTGTAAACGGGGCTGGGAAGGGTCAATGCATGCCGCGTCTACGGCGTGCAGATGAGACCGTGTGTACGTGTAGTCCAGGCGTCCACTGGACCCGTTCCCGGGTCACTCGCGTTACACTTCCGTGTAACGTTATTCGTTGCGACTCTGTCGCAACGCCGATCCGATGAACGTGGCTACTGTGCCAGCTGGTGGATCGCTCGGCTTGAGAGCTGAAGAAGGACGTGCCAAGCTGCGATAAGCCTGAGGGAGCCGCACGGAGGCGAAGAACTCAGGATCTCCGAATGGGAATCCCCACCGCAATTGCTTCGCGCAATGGGGAACGTCGAGAATTGAAACATCTTAGTATCGACAGGAAAAGAAAACGAATGTGATGTCGTTAGTAATGGCGAATGAACGCGATACAGTCCAAACCGAAGCCTTCACGGGCAATGTGGTGTTCGGACTGACGATCACTCTCAGACCATCTGCAGGAAGTCTCTTGGAATAGAGCACGAGACAGGGTGACAGTCCCGTAGTGCAGATCAGTATGAGACGAGTCAGCTCCAGAGTAGCGGGGGTTGGATATCCCTCGTGAATACTGCAGGCATCGACTGCAAAGACTAAACACTCCTCAAGACCGATAGCGAACAAGTAGTGTGAACGAACGCTGAAAAGTACCCCCAGAAGGGAGGTGCAATAGGGCGTGAAATCAGTTGGCGATAGAGCGACGGGGCATACAAGGTCCGCTGTACAATGAACCAGATGCGAATCTGTAGTAAGCCACAGCGGAAGCCGATGTTCCGTCGTACGTTTTGAAAAACGAACCAGGGAGTGTGCCTGTTTGACGAGTCTAACCGGATTATCCGGGAAGGCGTAGGGAAACCGATATGACCGCAGTCTTTCGACGAGGGTCACCGTGTTCAAGCGCGGGGAGTCAAACGGGCACAACCCGAAACCGGACGATCTAGGCGTGGACAAGGTGAAGCGTGCCGAAAGGTGCGTGGAGGCCTGTTAGAGTTGGTGTCCTACAATACCCTCTCGTGATCTACGTCTAGGGGTGAAAGGCCCATCGAGTCCGGAAACAGCTGGTTCCAACCGAAACATGTCGAAGCATGACCTCTGCCGAGATAGTTTGTGGGGTAGAGCGACGGATTGGGGGATCGCACTCCGAGAGGAGTGTGCCCCCCTGTCCAACTCCGAACCTACAAACGTCGTTTGACGCAGGGAGTCCGGTGCGCGGGGTAAGCCTGTGTACCGTGAGGGAGACAACCCAGAGCTGGGTTAAGGTCCCCAAGTGTGGACTAAGTGCGATCGAAAGTGGTGCCGAGCCCTAGACAGCCGGGAGGTGAGCTTAGAAGCAGCTACCCTCTAAGAAAAGCGTAACAGCTTACCGGCCGAGGTTCGGCGCGCTTAAAATGATCGGGGCTCAAGTCCACCACCGAGACCTAGCGGCATCCGTTACAGGATGATCCCGTAGGTTGGCGTTCTGTTCGGGCGGAAGCATGGTCGAGAGATCATGTGGACCGTTCAGTAACGAAAATCCTGGTCATAGTAGCAGCGTTAGTCGGGTGAGAACCTCGACGGCCGAATGAGTAAGGGTTCCTCAGCAATGCTGATCAGCTGAGGGTTAGCCGGTCCTAAGTCAGCCCGTAAGTCGAAGCTGACAACAGGGAAGTAGGTTAATATTCCTACGCCAGTGTGCATCCAAAGCCGACGCTTTGGGGCCGCCTCTGCCGGGCTTTCGCCCGGTCGAACAGTCGAACTTCGTGGAAGCCGTAATGGCACGAAGCGAACGAATGGC
This sequence comes from Natronorubrum halobium, assembly GCF_051351675.1. Classification (NCBI taxonomy): domain Archaea; kingdom Methanobacteriati; phylum Methanobacteriota; class Halobacteria; order Halobacteriales; family Natrialbaceae; genus Natronorubrum; species Natronorubrum halobium. The sequence goes on along the minus strand of NZ_CP195595.1, from coordinate 431,900 downwards.
TGGATAGCGAAAGAGAGGCCAACCTAGAGCCCGTGAAAAGGCGAGCACACAGTCCGTACCGAGATCCGACACAGGTACTCATGGCGGCGAAAGCCAAGGTCTGTCGGGAGCAACCGACGTTAGGGAATTCGGCAAGTTAGTCCCGTACGTTCGCAATAAGGGATGCCTGCCTCGCGAAGAGGCAGGTCGCAGTGACTCGGGCGCTCCGACTGTCTAGTAACAACATAGGTGACCGCAAATCCGCAAGGACTCGTACGGTCACTGAATCCTGCCCAGTGCGGGTATCTGAACACCCCTTACAAGGGGACGAAGGACCCGTTAACGGCGGGGGTAACTATGACCCTCTTAAGGTAGCGTAGTACCTTGCCGCTTTAGTAGCGGCTTGCATGAATGGATCAACGAGAGCGCCACTGTCCCAACGTTGGGCCCGGTGAACTGTACGTTCCAGTGCGGAGTCTGGAGACCCCCAAGGGGAAGCGAAGACCCTATAGAGCTTTACTGCAGGCTGTCACTGAGACGTGGTCGCCATTGTGCAGCATAGGTAGGAGGCGCTACACAGGTAGCCGCGCTAGCGGCTCACCGAGCCAGCATTGAAATACTACCCGATGGTGACTGCGACTCTCACTCCTGGCGGAGGACACTGGTAGCCGGGCAGTTTGACTGGGGCGGTACGCGCTTGAAAAGATATCGAGCGCGCCCCAAGATTTCCTCACTCGGGTCGGAGACCCGAGGAAGAGCGCAAGAGCAAAAGGAAGTCTGACAGTGTCGAACACAACGATCGACGCTGACGCGAAAGCGTGGTCTAGCGAACCAATTAGGCTGCTTGATGCGGCCAATTGCTGACAGAAAAGCTACCTTAGGGATAACAGAGTCGTCACCCGCAAGAGCACATATCGACCGGGTGGCTTGCTACCTCGATGTCGGTTCCCTCCATCCTGCCCGTGCAGAAGCGGGCAAGGGTGAGGTTGTTCGCCTATTAAAGGAGGTCGTGAGCTGGGTTTAGACCGTCGTGAGACAGGTCGGCTGCTATCTATTGGGGGTGTTACGGTATCTGACGAGAACGTTCGTATAGTACGAGAGGAACTACGAATGGGTGCCACTGGTGTACCGGTTGTTCGAAAGAGCACGTGCCGGGCAGCCACGCACCACGGGGTAAGAGCTGAACGCATCTAAGCTCGAAACCCACTTGAAAAAGAGATACCACTGAGGCCACTCGTAGAAGACGAGTTCGATAGACTCGGGGTGTACGCGCCAAGGCAACGAGGCGTTGAGCCCGCGAGCACTAATCGGCCAAGCCACATAGTCATACATTACATCGCATTGGATCCGTGACGCGGCGAGCGGGTCCGGACGCAAACTGGACTACACATACACACGGTCAGTAACCACCGATTACGGTTTCTTGGACGGATGTCCAAGGCGCGGGAGACTCCACGGAGTCTCCCGGTGTTACAACGGTTCGAGTCCGTTGATCGGCGTTACGGCGGCCAGAGCGGTGAGGTTCCTCCCGTACCCATCCCGAACACGGAAGATAAGCTCACCTGCGTATCGGCGAGTACTGGAGTGCGCGAGCCTCTGGGAAATCCGATTCGCCGCCTTCACTCATACTCGGTGATCCCTCACGGGATCACCACGCACATCACCCACGGAGCCACAGCGCTGGCTCTGTGGGTTTTTTGCGTATGGACGGTACAGTCGCTCAGCAACGATTGTGCCGTACCGCTATGCTTAAACGAACGCAGTGACAACAGCAAGACGCGCCAAGGTGGCAGAGTCCGGCCGAACGCAGCGGCCTGCAGAGCCGCCCACCGCCGGTTCAAATCCGGCCCTTGGCTTTTGCGAGTAACACTTCGTCGCGAGCAACCGCTGAATCGTCCGGTTTGAACCCAGAGAACGAGTGAAGTGGATTCTCGTGGTTCAAATCCGGCCCGTCAGCTTTCCGATCGCTGTCACCGACAGCCCCATGGGTCGAGGAGTGTCTCTGATCACAATTTCAGTCGCTCGGTTGTCCGTCTACGGCCTCTCTACTTCGATTTCCGTCGGCTCCATCGCTATCGACTCGTGTCTCGTTCGTCGACAGAAAGCAGGGCGAGCGCGATTTAAATCGCATCGAGACGTTCCGGGTCGCTCATTCCATTCGCTTTCCCGGCTATGACTCGTCTACGTCAAATCCCGATAACCGCTTTGCTCCTCGCGAAGTGTTCCTCGCAGAAACGGATCGGGCGCGATTATGAACACACGGTCGATCGCTTCCTCACTCGCTTCGCTCGTGAGACTGCGCTCTCCCTGCGTTCAAATCGCTCTGGCCGTTTTGCCACTCGCGAGTTTGCTCGTTGGCAAAAGCGGGCCGGGCGCGATTTGAACACGCGACCGTCTGGTTAAAAGCCAGACGCTCTGCCAGACTGAGCTACCGGCCCTCTGGTTGCTACTTCCGGAGAGTGATGGTTAAACGTTTCTTTCTTCGCCAGGCGCTGGCTGCCCTGATTGCTATTTTCGCGACAGATCGACGGTGAATGTGCCGTCCTGATACTACTCGAAGTACTGCTCGAGTGCTTCGCTAACGATGGCGCCGGGTTCGACATCGTCGATCGAGGCCCGACGCCGAAGATTACGGTAGGTGTCGGGGGTGAGTGTCAGTTCGAACCGACCCAGCGTGACGCCCTGATCGGCCAATGCCTGTCCGATCGGGACGTCGTCGTTGACGGCGCTCGCGACGCTGCGAACCTCCCGGACGGTGAGTTCGCCGTCGAGGGTAGCCCAGGCGAGAAGGAGCCTCGCTTCACCACCGACGCGAGCGATGTGTTTGGCAGCGGTCGGTGCGATACCGCCGAGTGCGACCTGTTTGCGGACGGAGCGAGGAAGGTCGTGGACGCGAGCCCACTTTCGAATGAACGAGACGGTCGCATCGCCGCCAGCACGCTCGGCTGCGGCCTTGTACGAGCCTTCGCCACGAACGAGTGCGGCACAGGCGGCGGCACCGCGGAGCATGTAGAGGTGATCGTCGTTCGTCGAGCCGGCGGCGAACTGGCGGACGGTTTCGGCGGCGTCGGCGAGACTGCCGGGATCGTCGGGATCGAACTGAACGGCCTCGCGAGCACGTGTTCCAGTGACCGATTCGTCGCCCCGGATAACTGGTGCACCGACGGGGGATTCACGGTCCGTCGGAATCGATCGACCGTTGTCACGACGGCTAGCTGAACGATCGCCGGGCCGATTGTCGGTCATACCATCGATACGGGCTTCGAGGTCAAAAAAGCCGCTGCCGTGGCGAATATCTCACTCGTCACGCTGTTCGGCGAGATGCTCCCAGATTTCCGTGCAGCCAGCGCCCTCCTCGATGTCGTCGAGATGCGCGTCGTCACGCTCTTCCTCGTCCTGCTCGTGGTCGATCGTCTCTGGTTTGCATTCGGCCGCATCAGTCATGGATGCTCTTTCGAACGCCGAGGGCATAAGTACCGCTTCGTCTGCAAGCGATACCCGTGCTCGGTCTTGGAGGTTAGTACTGCCGCTATCGCTGACGCACTGAACACTCGAGTCACACTGGCGGCGTGTGGTTCGTGACGAAACGGCTGTCGCGGATCGCGCTCCATTTCGAGGCCGTCGACGTGAGGTACTGATTGGCTACTGTGAGTGTTCCGTCGCTGTGGTCTGTGGTAGAGAGAGTGCTGTGTGACGGGGGCTCCCGAGGAAGGGCCAGTGAACGGGGGCTGTGGATCCGTGGCTGCAGTTCTACCGAGGGGCTCTCCGGAGGTCGTTCCCGAATTCGTGTTCGTCTCGAGGCGGTGTGGAGGGCAGCGATAGCTGGTTCCACCGCCGAACGGGTACTCACTCGAACTGGTATGTCTCGTCGAACGTGGATCAACGTGGTCGGACGGCACGCGGCTGGCTGCGGCGTGTAGCGGATCGCGGTCGTCGAACTGAATCCGATGAGGAAAATGATGCCGCTAAGTGGGGCGACCTGCGTCGGGTGTGGTCAGAGTTGTCGTATCCCTCGAGCGAGTTGCTATCACGCTCGACTGACTGGTGAGTCGGTTGCGTCTTCTGAATTCGCGAGGATGGGGTCGAGTCTCGATCCCGTTCGGTGATGGGTGCATACTGGGATCGGAACGGAGGGATACGAACTACTGCTCGAACCCAGATTGTTCGTCGAACGCTGCGGAAAGTTGCGTGGTGACGTTCTCGAGTTCGCACTCGGCCGTCGTCTCCCGGAGTGTATCGAAGACGGCTCGAGTGACAGTCAACGGCCTGCCCGTCCGTGATCCGTTCGCCGAGGGTTGCCCGAATCGCCTCGCGGGTGGTGTCCGTCGACGGGCGCGTTCGATTCGGTTCGCTCGAGGAAGTCCGTCTCTGTTGTCATTGGTCTCTCACCGGCGTGATCGTGGCTATGTCGCGGGATCCCGGAGACTCACAGCGAGTACAACCACGCCAGTCGCACCTCGCAGTTGTGTGGGGGTGAGTGCGCTGTGCACACTTACAGGCAGTTTAGGGAGCGGACTCGAGTGCGTGTCCGAACCGGATCGGCCCCGTTCAGCTCCCGTCGCGGTACCTAAGTGGTCCCGCGGCGAGCGTTCCAGTATGTCCGATCGACTGATCACGGTCAACGCCTACACGACGCTAGACTACGTCGAGGCTACCGCGAAGGGCCAGGAGTTCGAGTGGGAGTCGGTCGCCGTCGTGAACGCGACTGCCGACAGGGAGGAGCCGGACGCCGTCCACCTGCAACTCGAACTCGACAACCTCTCCGAGGAACACCTGCCCAAACACATGGAGGACCTCGAGTTGACGCCCGAGCAGGCGCGAACGCTGGCGGCCGACCTCGAGAAACACGCCGATCGCGTCGCGGACGCCCGGTCCGGGGCCGCGGAGGACGACACGACCGACGCGTAGCCACCGCACTCCGCCAGCAGCACCTGCCGTCGCAGGCTGCCGATTTTTTCGCGCGGGTAGCGAACGATTGTCTGGTTCCACAATGAGTATGGACACGATTCAGGACCTGTTCGAGCACGGTCTCGAAGACATCTATCACGCCGAGCACCAGTTGCTCGACGCACTCGACGATCTCGAACAGAACACCGAGCGCGAGGAAATCGCACAGGCGTTTTCCGAACACCGCGAGGAGACCGAGGGACAGATCAACCGTCTCGAGGAGGTGTTCGAGATGTTCGGCGAACCGCCGGAGAAAGAGGAGTGTGAGGGTATCGAGGGCTTGATCCAGGAGTACGAGGAGTTCACGGCGGAAGAGCCGAGCCAGGAAGTGATGGATTACCACAACATGGCGGCCGCCGAGAAGACCGAGCACTACGAAATCGCCGCTTACGGAAATCTGATTCCCCTCGCCGACCAGCTGGGGCTGGACGAGGGCGCCGACCTCCTCGAGGAGAACCTTCGTGAGGAACAGGACGCCCTCGAGGAACTGACGGAACTGACCGAGCAGTTCGAGATGGACGCGATCCCAGCGGAGTAACCGCCCATGACAGACAATAACGACGACGACGAGGAACAGACGCAGTACGGCGGGACCGAAGACCAGGAGCCGACGACGACCGTCGAGGACGAAGACGACGACGACGAACGCGCGGATACCGACAACGAAGCCGTCGACAAGTGATCGGTGGCCGGCGGTTCGGCCGTCGACGGTGATATGTTACCACTTCGCCCGAACGCGGGCGTCTCTTGTCGAACGTGAGCGTCTCTCGTCCGGGTTATAGTCGACTCGAGCGACCGCGTTCGCGTTCCGCGATCGGCCGGTAACCTGCTGATAAGTATGGGTGCTGTGGTAGCATGCACCAAATAACTAGGTAGCTGGACGTGGCGCGTTTTCCGGGTGATTCGACGATGGCTGACGTCCCAACCAAGACGGCTCGAGCGGAGTGGGGAACGCGTTTCGGGTTCCTGATGGCGATGATCGGCGCGATGGTGGGCGCCGGGAACATCTGGCGGTTCCCGTACGTGATGGCGAACAACGGGGGTGGCGCGTTCGTCCTCGCGTTTCTCACCTTGCTGTTCGTCCTCGCGGTTCCCGGATTGATGGCCGAGGTCGCGCTCGGACGGTACACGAACAAAGGGGTCATCGGTGCCTTCCGCGACGTCGTCGGTCGGGGTGGAATGGTCGGCTTCGGCGTCGTCGTCATCATGGTAAACGTCGCTTTGATGTCGTACTACTCGCCGGTGATCGCCTGGACGCTGTACTACGCGGTTCATTCGCTGCTGTTTACGTTCACGGCGACCGGCTTCCAGCCCGAGGCGTTCATGAACGACCTCTTCGCGAACTCGGCGCTGATGATTGGCCTCCACACGGTCGTGATGGGGTCGATCGCGGCGATTCTCATCCTCGGCATCCGGCGCGGCGTCGAGCGAATCGTCGTCTACGCGGTGCCGGCGCTGGTGGTCGCGCTCGTGGTCATGACGATCCGCGGACTGACGCTGCCGGGGGCGAGCGAAGGGATCGCCTTCACCTTCGGCATCCAGTGGGAGTACCTGACGTTCAGCGACACCTGGATCGCTGCGCTCGGACAGGCGCTGTTCTCGACGGGTCTCGGCTGGGGGATCGCCCTGACCGTCGGGAGCTATCTGCGGGAGTACGACGACGTCCCGCTCGGCGGCGGCGTCTTCACGGCGATCGGCGAGTCGAGCATCGGCATTCTCGCCGCGCTCGCCATCTTCCCCATCGTCTTCGCGGTCGGCGTCGATCCGGACGTCGGGGCCGGCCTCGCGTTCGTCTCGCTGGTGCAGGTCTTCCCCGAGATTCCGCTGGGTGGGCTCGTCGCGATCCTGTTTTTCGTCGGCTTCTTCCTCGCGACGTTCACGTCGGGACTGCTCATCACCGAAGTCAGCGTGACGACGGTGAGCGAGGAAACGCGATTCGATCGTACCCAGACGACGCTCGGGGTCTGTGGTGCGATCTGGCTGATCGGCATTCCGAGCGCGTACTCCGTCGATATCCTCGATTACCTCGACTTTGTCTTCGGGAACTGGGGACTGCCGCTCGCGACGCTCGCCATCATCGGCATCATCGGCTGGGTCGTGGGGCCGAAGCGGATCCGCATGCTCGCGGTCAACCGCAACGCCGGCATCTACGTCGGCTCCTGGTGGGACCCCGTGATCAAGTACGTCATCCCCGCGGTCATGCTCTTCATCATGGGCTACTTCGCCTGGGAGAACTACGGTACCCCGGAGATGATCGGTGGCATGCTCGTGATCGTGCTGTTCCCGATCATCGGCTACGCGGTGATGTCCGTCCTCGAGGGCCGAGGAGGCCAACCGGATACCGCGGAAGTCCCCGGAGGTGACGACTGATGCTGGGCGGTCTCTCTGTCGAGGTGATCGGCATGCTCGCCTTCACGCTGCTCGCGTTCTGGGGGGTCTCCGGGTGGGCGCTCGTCCGGACGCTGCGTCAGGAGGGGCGGAAAGTCGAGATCCTCGAGCACCAGGATCGGATGGACACCTACTCGCCGAAGGCCCTCGCGGAGTTGCGCGAGTGGATCGAGGCTAACCCCAACGACCCGCTGGTCGACGAGGTCCGCGAACGGCACAACGAGTGCGTCGAAATCCTCGAGCAGACTGACAGACGCTTCTACGACTGGTCGGACGCGGAGGTCGAGCGACTCGAGCGCGTCTGATCGCCGCGCTCGGGCGCGGCCGTCCGGCACTCCCCGAGTGTCGCTAGTTCTTTTATCGCTCCGCCACTACCTGTGCGTGTGACACGGCCGGCTCCCGGAACAGGTGGCAGCGACGAAGGTCCCTCGATCCGACCCGCCGAGCGCGCCGACCTGCTCGCGGTCACCCGCATCGAGAACGAGTCGTTCGCCCAGCCCTGGCCCTACGACGCCTTCGACCGGTTTCTGGGCGAACCCGGTTTTCTCGTCGCCCTCGAGGAGGGTGAGGTCGCCGGCTACATCGTCGCCGACGTCACGCAGACGTTCGGCCGGAACCTCGGCCACGTGAAGGACATCGCCGTCCACCCGGATAGCCGCGGGGCGGGCGTCGGCACCGTGTTGCTCTCCCGGGCGCTCGCGGTGCTCACCGCCCACGGGGCCGACTCGGTCAAACTCGAGGTTCGACGCTCGAACGACGGCGCGAAACGCCTCTACCGGGAGTTCGGCTTCGAGCCGTTGCGGTTCGTCCCCGACTACTACGGGGACGACGAGGACGCGATCGTGATGATCCGCAAACTCGACTGATCGTTCCCCGCTCCGTTGCTCGCTTTTGCGGGGACGTCGCTCTGCCGTCGTCGGCTCAGTCGCCGGACGTGGACGTTTTACCGCGCGCGCTCGTACGGCCGAGCATGGGATACGCTTGTCCGGTCTGCGACGCTGAACAGGCCGACGCGGTGCACCTCGCGAATCACCTCGCGATCACCGCCTCGCTCGGTCGGGAGGATCACCGCGAGTGGCTCGAGGAGTACGCTCCCGACTGGGGCGACTGCTCGCCCGAGGAGTTAGGCGACACCGTCAGCCAGTACGCCCGCGAGATCGAGACGCCCGGCTTCGAGAGCGCGAGCCACGGCCACGACCACGGTCGGCCGGGCGGCCTCGAGCAGGGACTGGCCCAGCAGAGCCGCCAGCCCGGTCGCGGCTCGCTGACGGCCGAGGCCGAGACCGCCCTCGAGGAGGCCAGGGAACTGACGAAACAAATGCAGGAGACGAGTGACGCGGACGAGAGCGAAGACGGTGAGCGCGTCGAAAGCGAGGAGGCGGGCGGCGATCCGGCGGAGAGCGGAAACGAAAACGCGTAACTGCCCGTCCGTCGTTCGTCTGGGTATGCACACGGTGGGGACGTTCACCTTCGAGTCGGCCGCAGCGGCACGCGAACAGTACGGCGACGTCGGTCCGGCAGCCCAGACCGTCGTCCGCGAGGTCGCGAAGGCCATGGAGTTCGACCGCGAGGAGTACGGCGACCGCGTCACGAGCGAGGTCGTCGAGACCGCCCGCGACGCCCTCTTCGCGAGTCTGCTCCGTGTCCGCGTCGGAACGCGCGAGGAGTTCGACGACTGGCGGGACTCGTACGACGGCGAGGTGATCGTCTCCGGTCACGAGAACGTCGACCGCGTCGTCTGGCACGCCGGCCCCGAGGGCGAGGCCGTCGCGGCGACGTTCCAGAACGAGGAGGATGCGGCGGTCGCGACGCTTCGACGTCAGGCGTTCGGACAGTTGTACCGTGACCTCGTCTGACGGTTCGTTCGGCGCCGGTTTCGTCACCGATTCGGTCCGATTCGAGTTCGCCGCCGTTCGGCTCGAATTCACGACTCGTTCCGGTCGATAGAGTAACAGCTTTCGTGACACGTATATAACACGTGCGTATGCCCTCCCTTCAGGACCTTCGCGACGACCTGACCGACGAGTCGTTGCGGGTCGCGATCCTCGCGGGTCTCGCGACGATTCCGTTCACCGTACTCCTCGCGTGGGCGCCGGTGTCGGGCGACGTCGTCCCCGCCGGCTCCCTCCTCGGAAATCCCTTGATGCTGGCCGGGTTGCTCGTCGGCTACTGCTACAGCGATCGACCGACGGAGAGCCGCCGTGCCGGAATGTGGACCGGTCTCGCCGGCTCGCTCGGGGTGGTGGCCGTGGCCGTGGTCGACGCGGTCACGTCGATTCCATCCGCTCCGCCGGAGTTTTTCGTCCTTACCGTCGTCGCGACGCCGGTTCTCCTCGCGATCGGCGTCGGCTTCCTCGTGCTGTTCACGACGCTCAGCGCGCAGTTCGCCGACTGGGTGACGACGCGCTTGACTCGAGACCGTCGACTTTCGAATCGGTCGGGGACCGACGAACACGTCACCGCGTCGCGGTGGTGGCTCCCCGTCGCCGTCTACGCCGCGCTGGCGCCGGTGGCGTTGGGGTACGCGCTCGGGGTGATGCCCGAGAGCGGCGTCGGTATCCTCCTCTCGGTGCTGGGACTGCTGGCACTGGTCGTCTTCGCGGTCGCCGCGCTCGCCGGACTCTTCATCGACGCGACGGCCCCGCGAGACGAAGATTCGGCCTGGTTCCCGAACGCGCTCTTGTACGCGGGGGTTCCGCTCGGGGCGTACGCGCTCGCCCACCTAGCGGCCACCCTCTGGACGCTGGAGAACCCGCCCGGCTACGGAATGTACGCGTTCCTCGGCGCGCTCTGGCTCACGTCTGCCGTCTACCTCACCCGCCGCCGTCGGTACGTCGTCACGTTCCCGATCCGCTCGACGTAGCGACGACTCTCGGCCGTTCGCTCGAGGAACGGTACCTATTACCCGCTCGAGGCCGACAGCCGCTTCCAATGACGGCACCCGACGAGTGGGAGCTCCGCGAGACGGTCACCGAGTACGAAACCGGCTGGTACGACGGCGGCTACGACCTGCTCGAGCAACCCAACGGGATCGAGAAGCGCTACTACTGGGCGGACCTGCCGCCGGCGGTCGTCGTGGTCGCCCGAATCGACGGCGATCTCGTCGCGTCCGTCGACGGGGACGGTGGCGGAAGCGGAACCGACGACTCCGGCGACAGCAGCGACGGCGACCGCCTGCTCTTCGTCGAGCAGTATCGGCCGGCCGTCCGGGAAACCCACCTCGAACTCCCCGCGGGCATCGTCGAGGACGGCGAATCCTACACCCGCGCCGCCGCCCGCGAACTCGAGGAGGAGACCGGGTTCAGACCCTCGAGCACCGCGCTCTTACAGGAGTACGCGGTCGCGACCGGCGTCCTGCGACACGACCGCGCCATCGTGTACGCCGAGGGGCTCGAACCCGGCGAGCGTGAACTGGACAACAACGAGTTCCTCGAGGTGACGACGGTGCCGGTCGACGAGGCCCTCGAGCGCGCTCGCGAGCAGCCGGCCAACGATTCGACGATGACGGGGCTGTTGTTGGCGAAAGAGGACGGCGTGCTCTGACTTCTCGGGACTGTTCTGGCGACTCGAGAACGGGACGGTCGCTCTGAGCCCGAGTTAGCGTTCTCGATGTGCCGTCTCTGACGGTCGACGAAACGGAGGCGGTGAACGACCGGTGATTGCCGCACCAGGTGCCGTCACCTAGTGGGAAGCGGGTTCAGCCGGGTCGGGGTGACTGTTCCCGCCGACCGAGCGGTCGTTCCGTTCGGCCGTGAGTGCCGTGAGCGCGAGCCCGACGATACACAGCATGATGAGCGCGCCGCCAACGACCGTCACGGTCGTGAGGCCGCCCAGAAACAGCCCGACGACGAAGACGAGCGTTCCGAGGAGTTGGCCGGCGAACAGGGCTTCGAAGGTGATCGATTCGCGGTTCATACGTCTCTAGACGCTCGCTGAGTAGATAATGGATTCATACGAACTGTCGGACTCTCCGGGTTAGTGGCCGCTTTTCGGGGCCGCGTCGGTGCCGATACGACTGGTCCTCGAGCGGGTGTCGACCCGTGGTCTTATTCTGCCCGAGTCCCAATCCGCCGGTAATGGACGGCGAAATCTCCCCCGACGAGGTCAAGGACCTCCTCGAGGACGGTGCCGACGTACGTATCGTAGACATTCGCGACGCACAGAGTTTCACGCACAGCCACATTCCCGACAGCGAGAACGTCCCGTTCCACGAACTGACGAGTCGGGTCGAGGAGTTCGAGGACGAGGACCACATCGTCACGGTCTGTCCGCACGGCAAGGCCAGCGTACAGGCGGCCCAACTCATCGGCTCCTACGAGGGCACCGCGGACGCCCGCGTCGAGAGCATGGCCGGCGGCCTCGAGAAGTACGGGATGAAGTACGGCCTCGTCCGGGAGGACGAGGACAGGGACGAGTCCGCGAACGCCGAATCTCCGTTCTGAGCGCCGATACGGGGCGCTGAGGTCCGTGCGATCTCCGTACCGAGGCCGGGGACGCTCGAGTCGATCGCGACCGCTCGCTCGATGGTGTCGCCCTCCGTATCGTCGGTCGTTCGCGCCGCTACTCCACTCGCTTTCGGCCGTGAAAGAATGAACATCGCTGCGTAGCGATACGCGAATCGATCGTGGGGTTCGGAAGTCGTCTCAGATCATCGCGGGCATTAGGCGACGTTGAAGCCGCGGTCCCGAAGGAACTCTTCGATGCGGCCTGTGTGATTGCCTTGTAGTTCGATCTGGCCGTCCTCGACGGTTCCCCCGCAGGCGAACTTGGACTTCAAGTCCGACGAGAGACTGTCTAAGTCGACGTCCTTCGGATCGAATCCTTCGACGATCGTTACCTCTTTACCGTATCTGCGCTCGTCAATGCGGATGTTGAGTTGCTGTTGTCCCTTGGCCACGTCTTCGCAGACGCAAAGTTCCTCGGGCAGCCCGCACGTCGAGCAGACTTCCGACATTACGTTACATGCTACGAAACGGCCATATTAAACACTATCGGGACCCGCATGCCCTTGCGTGGTTCTTTTTGAGTGGAGAGCGGCCAGGTTCTCGTCTCCGTCCGTCGTCGACCGCCGAACGGAACCGGATGGCCGCCATCGATTCCGTGCGGCGGATCGAGTGAAATCGACGCTAGCGGCCACCGACTACCGGGAGCGACGTCCGAGCGAGGTCGTCGACGATCTCGACCGCCTCGTCGGCCTCGGCCCGATTGACGCCGCCGCCGTAGCGCACCCGTTCGTACCGCTCGACGACCGTCGCGACCTGCGGATCGACGTCGCGTTCCGGATCGGACGACAGCGCCTCGAGGTAGCTCCGGGCGGATTCCGAGCGCTCACGCGGCCGGTACTCGCGTGCGAGTACGCGCTCGAGTCGTCGGTACGCGCGTTCGGCGTCGCGGTCGGGATCGTCGCTTCGTCGCTGCCAGTAGCGCCCGATCGTTCGCCGAGCGCGACTGCTCGCGGCGGTGCGGCGGGCGCCGGCGACCAGCCCGACGAGTGCGATCAGGCCGATCGCGGCCGTCTCGCGCGAGACGGAAAGCGCCGAGACGACGGTACTCCAGCGGCTGCCGTCGCTCTCGCTCGACCCGGCCTCGTCGTCGTCGGACGAGTCGGTATCGGTGCCGTTCGATCCGGACTCATTCTCGCCCGGCTCCGTATCTGTGCCGTTCGATCCATTCGTTTCGGTATCGGTCTCGTCCCGGTCGGAGTCACCGTCGTTCGACTCGCCCTCGTCGGTGTCGGGATCGTCCGGACTCTCGTCGCTGGACTCCTCGTCGCTGATCGGCACGTCCTGACTCGAGTCGGTGTCGACATTCTCGAGGCCGTCGGAGCGGGCCTGTTCGACGCTCTCGGCGTGGGCCGCATCGCGGGGGCCCGGCGGCGTCGGCTCGAATGCGACCCAGCCGTGGTCGGGGAAGTAGACCTCGACCCAGGCGTGGGCGTCCGTTCCGCGGACGACGTACTCGTCGTCGTCGACCTGCTGGCCGCTCGTGTAGCCGGTGACGTAGCGGGCCGGAACATCCTCCGCGCGCAGCATCTGGGTCATCGCCGTCGCGAAGTAGACGCAGTAGCCCTCGTCCATCTCGAGCAGGAACTCCTCGGCGACGTTGCCGTCGGGCCGGTCGACCTCGAGCGAGTAGCCCTTCGTCGAGCGGAGGTGGCCCTCGATGGCGACCGCCTTGTCGTAGGGGGTGTCGGCGTCGGCGGTGATCTCCGCGGTGCGCTCCTCGAACTCGCTCGAGGTGCTCTCGGGCGTCTGGAGGTAGTCGCCCTCGACGATCGGCCGCGGATAGTTCGTGCCCGCGGCGCGGAGTTCGCTCGCGCCGGGGTCGACGATCGCGCTCTCGACGGCGTAGCTATCGCCCTCGATCACGGGCGTCGTGGGGTGGAACTGTCCGTGTGCGCTGACCTCGGTGTGCTGGGCGAGGTCGCCCTCGATGGCGATCGGCTGGCCGGCGGCCGGCATGACGCCGAGGTCGGTTTCCGCGGTGACGACCTGCTGGACCCGTTCGTACTCGCCGGGTGGGTCTGCGAGGGGTCGATTGTAGGCACTGGTGTCGCCGGTTCGGACCCACTCGTCGCCGGTGAAGCGATCGTAGACGCCCGTGCGCCAGTAGGCCCCCCGTTCGGATTCGACGGTGAACCGAACCTCCGGCGAGAGATCGACGGAGCCGCCGATTCCCGACCGCTCTGAGGAGTAGTCGATCGCCCCCTCGAGCGTGTTCGGGTCGCCCCCGGAGAGGTGGGCCGGGGAACTCGAGCCCTCGGGGACGAACGTGACCGACAGCGAGAGGACGATGATCAGCGCGAAGGAGACGGCGAGCAGGTCGGCCTGTGCGATCGACCCGCCGCGGCGCTCGAGTTCACCGAAGCCGACGGCCCCGATGGCGGCCAGCGTCCCGAGCAGGGTGACCGTCGTCCCGGCGTCGCCGGTCAGGACGAGGAAGGCGAGCGCGAAACCGCCCGGGATCACGGCGAGTGCGTACCGGCCTCGCACGGCGAGATACCACGAGAGGAAGACGGGTGTCGGGACGAACGCGAGCGTCCAGACGCCGGCTTCGACCATCCGGAGCAGCGGGAGGCCGGCCGCGAGTTCGACGGTATCCGCGATGATCGCGTCGCTCGCCGAGAACACGACGCCGACGCCGCTGATCTCGAGGTAGTAGGCGAAGCCGACCGCGCCGGCGACGACCGCGGCGACGACCGCCGTTCGGGGCCGAATCGTCCACGCGAGCACCGTCGCGACCACGACCATCGCACCGACGAGGGCGAACAGCGACTGGGTGCCGCCGACGACGCGGGTCACCTCGCGCAGCACGCTCACGTACGACGCCGTCAGGACCAGCACGCAACACAGCGCGACCAGCCGGAACGTGTCGGGCCCGATCGAGCCGTCCAGATCGAGGTCCGCCGTTCGGTCGCCGGTGTGCGACCCCGATTTCGTGCTCATGTGGCCACCTCCGAGTCGCCGCCGTCGGGGCGTGTTCGAGCCGCTCGGCTGGTCGAATCGGCCCGTCCGGGCTGTCCGTCCCCGCGACGTTCACTGACGAGTCGATCGAACGGAATCGATCGGCCGTCGACGGTGACTTCCGTCCCGTCGCCGGTGGCCCGGACGAGAACGTCCGCTTCCTGCCGCTGTTCGTCCTCGAGCTCGCCCGCCTCGAGGACGGCGAACGCCGACAGGAGGGCGCGGTGGTGATCCGACCCCGTTCCCGGCGGATACTCGCCGTTGGGAACGGTCACGCCGACGCTCACGTCGGCCTCGAGCAGGTGGGACGCGACGCTCGCGACGGCCGTCGCCAGTTCGTCGTCCCGGCCGGGGGCACACTCGGCGGCGATCGTCGCGGAGCCGGCCTCGTCGTCGGTGGCGTACTCCGTGACGACCAGATCGGCGTCGGGTCGTTTAGCGGCGGACTTCCAGTGGACGTCCCGTAGCGAGTCACCGCGCTGGTACGCTCGCAGGTGGTCGAACTCCTCTCGCTCGCCGCGCTCGCGCTCGACGAACGCCTGGAGTTCGTTGCCGGGCCCGCTCCGTAACTCGTGCACGCGCGGGTAGGCGAGCAGTGACGTCCGTTCCTCGTACGTAAATCGCCGTGCGAAGAGCCCGAAGACGTCGCTGACGGTGATCGTCAGGGGGCCGAGTCGGTGTTCGCCTCGCTGTTCGAGTCGCACCTCGTACTCGAATCGGTCGTCGCCCTCGAGCGTCGTCTGCACGGCGAGTGTGCGGTCGTCGCCAGTTTCGAGGTCGGCGCTGCCGGCCGTCTCGACCGCGGTGACCGTGAGTCCCTCGCCGACGGTCTCGCGAACGGTCGCCGAGGCGGACGATCCGGTCTCGACGGCGATCTCGACCGTCCGGCGGTCGCCGACGGATCCTGCGGAGACGGGGGCGCGTCTGATCTCGGGTCGCGCGGCGCGGACGGTCGTCAGCGCACCGAGGACGAGCACGACCAGTAGCGGCGTCACGATCGCGTTCAGCGCCCGGGGGCCGTACTCCCACGCCATCGCGAACGAGGCCGCGACGACGGCGACGGCAGTCAAGCCGCGAATCGTCGGTCGCATCGTCACTCCACAGGGACGCGCTCGAGGGCGTTCGCGACGACCGTCGCGCCGTCACGGTCGCGGTCGGTCGTCTTAATCCGGTGGGGGAGGACGACGGGAGCTTCGGTCTGGAGGTCGTCCGGAATCACGTACTCGCGACCGTTGGCGGCGGCCCGCGCCTGCGCCGCGCGGAGGAGGGCGATCGTTCCGCGGGGGCTGACGCCGATGCGGGCGTGCTCTCGGGTGTAGCCCGCCAGCCGCGTCGCGTACTCCCGAACCGGTTTTTCGACGCGCGTCCGGGCGACGGTCTCGCGGGCGGCGACGATCGTCTCGAGATCGGTCACCGCCTCGAGCGAGTCGATCGGGTGATCGCCGACCGTGCGCCCGAGCATCTCGGCTTCCTCCTCGGGATCGGGGTAGCCCAACTGGAGTTTCTTCATGAACCGGTCGAGTTCGGCGAAGGGCAGGTCGTAGGTCCGGTTCGGCTCGACGGCGTTCTGGGTCGCGATGACCGTGAACGGATCGGGCAGGTCGCGCGTCTCGCCGTCGACGGTGACCTGCGTCTCTTCCATCGCCTCGAGCAGCGCGGACTGGGTCTTGGGCGGCGCGCGGTTGATCTCGTCGCCGAGCACGAAGTTGGCGAAGACGGGGCCGCGCTGGAACTCGAACTCGCGGGTCTTCTGGTTGAAGACGTTCACCCCGGTGACGTCGGCGGGGAGGAGGTCGGGGGTGAACTGGACCCGGCGGAACGTACAGTCGACGGACGTCGCGATCGAGCGGGCGAGCATCGTCTTCCCGACGCCGGGGACGTCGTCGAGCAGGACGTGGCCGCGTCCGAGCATGGCGGTGATGACGTGCTCGATCGCCTCCTCGTGGCCCACGATCACGTCGGCGACGTTCGCCTCGATTTCGGTACAGAGGTCGGCGACCGTCGATACCTCGAGGGACTCGTTCGCAGGGCTAGCGGTCTGTGATGGCGGATTCACGTCAGTCATGGTTCGTACACGTACCGAAGCGGGGACCCGGTCGAACCTCTCATCAGTACGTCAGTAGTGACTCCGGACCATAGGCTTTGCGTCGCATCGTACGAATGACAGCCGTTGCTGCTCGCTGTCGGGCCGTATTCGCAGCCAGAAACCGGCGGCGGTGCTCCTCTCGCGGCGGCGCGTCTCGACTCGAACGCTATCGGCGTCCGAGACTGCCGTTGGCCGTTGCTATCCACGTAACAGTCAGAGAACGATACCACTCCGTGAATCCGCCCTACAGGCGCTCGAGGTTCGTCGCGCGGGGGCCTTTGTCGGCCTCCTCGATGTCGAACTCGACCTCCTGTCCCTCCTCTAGGTCAGGGCCGCCGACGTCTTCCATGTGGAAGAACACGTCGTCGTCTGCGTCCTCGGTTTCGATGAATCCATAGCCGCCAGTGTCGTTGAAGAAGTCGACCGTGCCTTTCGCCATTGCAGATGTATAGAGCCACGACAGAAATATAAAGCTTCGGGAGCACATTCGCAGGCACGTTCGAAAAACCCCGGTCACACTCGCTGAAACTGCCGATCACCAGGGTTTGCAGTCGGGGCAGACGAATTCGCCGTCGTCACGCCAGACGCGCTCGGTTTCGGCATCGCATCGACTGCAGGTGTAGGATCCCCACGCGTACGTCGACCGTGCGGTTTCGCCGTCGCCCACGTCTCCGTCGTGCGGTTCGTCGTCGCTCATCTCGCTGTCGTGCGGTTCGTCGCCCGTGTCACTGTCGCCTGTCACTCGTTCGGTCGTCTCGACTTCGTCGACCCGGCTCGAGTCCGATCGCTGCTCGTCGGTATCGTCGTCGTCCGTGGCCCCAGTCGAACCGAAATCCGAGAGCGTCGCGTCGTCGGTCACGGTCGGGCGTACGGCCGGCGGTGGCTTATACTGTCGGCTCCGGTCGTTCGCCAGCGTCGCCGCGCTCGCCCGACGAACGACCGTCACCGACTCACAGCCCGCAGTACTGACGCCACGGACGGTGCCGGGACGGGGGCGTCTGCGCCATCGGACGATCCGTTCCGATGGACCGGCACGGCCAAGTAGGATCGGTGACAACCCCCGTACATGGACACCGTCACACCGATGAACGTGATCGTCGACAACATCACCGAGATGAACGAGCTCTTCGCCGACGTCGCGGTGGGCGACGGGTTCGCGCCGCTGCTCGTCCTGATCGGGACGCTGCTGATCGTCTTCTCGCTCGGCGTCTTCGGCGCGCTCACCCTCGGCGCCATCGGGAGCCTCTTCTCCTCCAGCTCGATCTGAATTCGCTGCGTCGACTGCGTTCTTATTCCGATTGCCGCTCCGTGACACTGTCGAGCGCCTCGCTCGCGCGCACGACCGCATCCTCGAGATCCGGCCCGAGCGGCGAGCCGACGACGATGCCGTCGACGTGCTCGAGCGCGGCCGCGAACCGATCCGCGACCGTCTCGGTCGTTCCCGCGATACAGAAGGCGTCGATCATGTCCGGCGTGACGCGGCCGAACGCCTCGTTCAGGTCGCCCCGCTCTAAGGCGTCGCTCACCGCGCTCGCGGCCTCGCGGTCGATATCGTGGCGCTCGAGGACGGGCTCCGCCGCCCCGCCGGCGATGAACGCGACGGGCGGCCGGGCCGCCTCGCGGGCCTCGGTTTCGTCGCCGGCGACGCTCACGCTGGCGAACGCGAGCGACTCGAAGGCGCCGCGTTCGGGCGGTCGTTCGGCGAGCCCCTGCTCGATCTCTCCCGCCGCCCACTCGAGGTCCCGCGGGTGAGCGGCGTTGATCAGGACGCCGTCCGCGTGCTTCGCGCTCATCCGGAGCATGTGCGGCCCCTGCGCCCCGACGTAGGTCGGAATCTCGTCGGACGGCGGCTCGATGTTGAGCGAGGCGTCTCGAGCGGTGAACGTCCCCTCGCGGGTCACCGTCTCGCCGTCCCAGAGATCCTGCGCGAGTTTGAACGTCTCGAGGACGCGCCGAAGGGGGCTGTCGCGCTCGATCCCGAGGTTCGCGAGCGAGGAGCGGTCGCCGGCCCCGACGCCGAAGACGGCCCGGCCGTCGCTCACTTCGTCGATCGTCGCCGTCTGTGCGGCGAGTTTCACGGGGTGGCTCTCGTAGGGGTTGACGACGCCCGGCCCGAGTCGCAGGTCGTCGGTGGCGTCGGCCATCCGCGAGAGGGCGACGAACGGGTCGCGGTTGAAGTAGTGGCTGCTCGCGAAGGCGATATCAAACCCTTCGTCCTCCGCGAGCGCCGCCAGGTCGGCGATGCGGTCCGTCGGGTATTCGGGTGTCAGTTCGATGGCCCGGGTCGCGTCGTCGGTGGTCGCGTTCTCGTCGGTCATCAGTCGTCGAACCTCCACTCTCGCAGCGCCTGCCGGACGAGGTCGTCCTCGACCGCTCTGAACAGTTCGTCGCTGCCCTCGTGGTCGCCAAAGTCCCAGTCGCGAACGACGACCGCGGGCGTTCCACCGGCGCCCTCTCCCGTCACGAGATTCGCCGCGGACGAGAGTTCGTCGACCACGGACTGGACGGTGACGCCGAGTTCGTGGCCGTCTCGGTCGAGTTCGCCCCGCCAGTCCCGGCTCGCGGGCATCCCCGTCCAACCGAGGGCGACGCCGCGCTGGCCGTGGCGGAACGGCCGCCCGCAGGTATCCGTCACGATCACCGCGACGTCCTCGATGCCGCGCTCCGCGAGGCCCGAACGGATCCGTTCGGCGCTCTCGGCCGGCTTCTTGGGCAGCAGCAGGATATCGTGGTCCGGCACGTTCGAGCGATCTATTCCCGCGTTGACGCAGATGTGGCCGAACCGGGTCTCGGTCAGCAGGAAGGGACAGTCGATCAGTAGCTCCGTGCTCTCCTCTAAGACGGCCTGTGCGAACCGCGGGTCCTTCTCCTCGCCCGCGACGTCGGCGATTCGGTCGGCGATCTCCTGTGCCCGGCCGCTGACGGGGTAGTCCTCGAGATTCGCCATCCGGCCCTCGGTCTTCGAGACGATGGTGCTCGCGACGGTGAGCACGTCGCCGGACTCGAGGGCGGCCCGATCCGCGACGAGGGCGGCGATGTCGTCGCCGGGACGGATCTCGGGGAGACCCGTCACTGGTTCGAGTTCCATACCGAAGGGTGGGCCAGCGGCGTCAAAAACGCACCGTCACCGGAGAATGGAGCCAGTGTCGGGGACTCGAGTTCTCGTGTCAAAACTGAGCGTCGGGCCGATACAGTTTACTGATCAGTACAGGTGAGAGACGAACTACTTCGGACCGATTGAACACGTGCGGTGGCGTGCGCTGAGCCGTGGTGAGCGACGAGTGAACCACGGCTCGAAGTCGTGCGAGGTTTTCGTGAACTCGTGAACGAAGGCGTGGGAGACGCGAAGCGTCTTCCTGTGGATGAGGGAGCGAGCCTGCGAGCGAGCGAATCGGCTGGGGAGGACGTGGAAATCATCGCCGCCAGTATGAGTACTTCGCTCAATCTCACCACTAGTCTCTGCAAAAGCAGATTCGGCAAGTACGAATCTGTAGTGAGCACCATCGTTTCGGCAGAAATAGCGATCGAATCGAATATAGACGAGAGAAAAAGCGTTCAGAACCGCGTTAGCCGAGGACGTACCGGAGTTTCGGGTACGTCTCGACCAGCGTCTGGCCGCCGACTCGCAGGTTCTCGATGTAGCGGTCCGCGCCGAGGACCCGTCCGGCGCCGAAGGCCGCGAGGGCCAGGAACAGGACGGCGTAGATCAGCGTCGAGTCGAACAGTGCGAGCCACTCACCTTCCCAGCCGCCGAGGTAGAAGGCGAACATCTGCAGCGCGCCGCCGAGGGCGGCCAGCCGGAGCAGGCCGCCGAAGATCAGCGCGACGCCGATCAGTATCTGGGTCGCCGGCACGACGACGTTGATGATCTCCATCAGCGCCGCGTTGCCCGCCATCGCGGCGTAGAGGCCGCTGACGGGGCTCGCCGGGTCGACGCCGTGGACCAGGAAGCCGCTGGCGTCGAACGGCCAGTCCGCGACCTTGCCGATGCCGGCGAACAGTATCATCCCGCCCAGCAGGAATCGCAGAGCAACGACGAACCACGCCGACAGCGCGTGAGGGTGGCCTTCGAGTTCGATTCCTGCGTAGTGGCTTTCGAGTGCGTTTTCGGTGGTAGTGGACATGATCGGTCAGCTCCTTATACTCGATACAACGCAGGGTACACCTTTGAACGAATACCCATCTTCCCACCCCGTGGGGACAACATTTGGCGCGCTACCACCGATCTCCCTTCGATTCGGTCAGGATATGTTCGACCTGGTTCGATCTCTACCGGCGCACCCGATCCCGTCTGTTCCGAAACTCGCTCTTCGAGTCGCGTGGAACTCGACCGACGGTCACGAACTGCCGTGTGAAACTCGGCCAGCCGTCACGAACGGTCGCGATCGAACAGCGCTCCCGGCCCGTCGGGATCGACATCCAGTCCGGCGACGCCGCGGACGTCCCACAGCGTCGCGCCGTTGCTGGTGATCGCCGGAATCCCCAGCTTCGCCTCGAGATCCTCGACGGCGGCCAGCGACCGGTAGTTCGTACAGGAGACGAAGACGGCCTCGAGGCCGTCCACCCCGTCGACGCTGTCGATCACCTGCTGGTACGCGTCGGCCGCGTCCAGCGCACCGATCGCCGTGTTCGCCTCGAGCCCCCAGCCGTCGATCGACGCGACGTCGAAGCCCGAAGCCTCGAGAAAGTCGCGTTCCTTCGCGTCGAGATCGGCGGTGTAGGGCGTGACGACCGCGATTCGTTCGGCCTCGAGGGCCTCGAGCGCGCGTACCACCGATCGAGCCGTCGCGACGGCGGGGACGCCGGCCGCCGCCTGCAATCGCTCCTCGAGTTCGGCGTCGAACCCCGGCCCGTGGAGCAGGCTGCCGGTGGTGCAGACGTAGGCGACCGCGTCGACGTCGGCGTGGCCCAGCAACTCGGCCGCCCGCGCCGCGTCGTCGCTCATCGCGTCCAGTGCGTCGACGGTCACCGACTCGAGTGCCATCCGCGCGCCGTGGACGGTGATCTCCCCCGGAAGCCACCGGCGGAACTCCGGTTCGGCCGTGGTGTTCGAGGAGGGGACGATCAGCCCGAGTCGGCCGCGGACGTCGTCGGCGTCGACGCTCATCGGTCGGTCCCCTTTCTCTCCGCTCGCTCGTCCGGTTCGGTTCGCTTGCCGGCCGAGCGATCGGCCTCGAGCGCCGCCTCGTCGCGTTCCTCCGGGTCACCGTGTCCGCCGCCGCCGGGGGTCCTGACGGACACCGTCGTCCCAGCCGCGACGTCGACGGTCGTCTTCGCGGGCACCGACTCGCCGTCGATCAGGTTCTCGCCGGTGGCACCGTTTCGCCCGCCGGCAACTCCCTTCGGCGCGTGCCGTCGCCGTTCGGTCAGCAGCGACACCGTCGCGTCCGCCTCGACGGTGACGGTGCGCTCGAGTCCCAGTCCGCCTCGGAATCGCCCGTCTCCGCCGCTGTTCGGGCGGAGCGCGTAGCGCTCGACCCGGAGCGGATACTCGGTCTCGAGCGACTCGATGGGCGTGTTCAGCGTGTTCGTCATCCCCACCTGCACGCCGTCCATGCCGTCGCGGCCCGCTCGAGCGCCGAACCCGCCGCCGATGGTCTCGTAGTAGGTGAACGACCCGTCCCGCGCACCGATGGTCAGATTGTTCATCGTCCCCTGGCCCTGGGCGGGGACGCGCTCGGGTGCGGCCCCCGCGAGCGCGGTGAAGACGACGTCGGTGACGCGCTGGCTGGTCTCGACGTTCCCGCCCACGACCGCCGCGGGCGGCTTCGGATTCAGGAGCGTCCCTTCGGGCGCGCGGACGCTCACCGGTTCGTAGCAGCCGTGGTTCGGCGGGATCTCGGGGTCCGTGATGCAGCGCACGACGAAGTAGACCGCGCTCTTCGCGACCGCGATGGGAGCGTTGAGGTTCCCCTCGAGTTGCCCCGCGGTCCCCGAAAAGTCGACGTCGATCGCGTCGCCGTCGACCGTCACCGAGACGCAGATCTCGATGTCCGCGTCGGTGATGCCGTCGCCCTCGAGGAGGTCGGTCGCCTCGTAGGTGCCGTCTGGCAGGGCCGCGATCTCCTCGGCGATCCGCTCGCGCGAGTAGTCGATGACGGCGTCGAACCCCGACACCACCGTCTCTCGACCGTGCTCGTCGAAGAGCGCTGCGAGCCGCGTTTCGGCGCGTTCGTTCGCCGCCAATTGCGCCCGGAGGTCGGCCCGTCGCTCGGTCGGGTTGCGGACGTTCGCGAGGATCAGCGATTGGACGTCCTCGCGACGCTCCCCGCCCTCGACGAGTCGGGTCGGCGGGAGCCGAAGCCCCTCCTGATAGATCTCCTGTGCCCCCGCGGGCATGCTGCCGGGGGTCATCCCGCCGACGTCGGCGTGGTGGGCTCGAGAGACGGCGAAGCCGACGATTTCGGGTTCCTCGTTGGCCTCGTCACGGTCCTCGCTCGCTTCGGGTGCGATCGGCGACACCATCGTCACGTCCGGCAGGTGCGTCCCGCCCGTGAAGGGATCGTTGAGCACGAAGACGTCGCCCGGTTTCGGGTCGTACTCGAGCACCGCGTCGACGGCCGCGGGCATCGCGCCCAGGTGAACCGGAATGTGCTCGGCCTGGGCGATCATCCGTCCCTCGGCGTCGAACAGAGCCGTCGAACAGTCCCGGCGCTCCTTGATGTTCGGCGAGTAGGCCCCGCGGATCAGCGTCTGGCCCATCTCCTCGGCGACGCTCTCGAGCTGGTTGCGCAGCACCTCGAGGGTCACCGGATCGATACCGTCGTCGGAATCGCGTCCGTCAGTCGTGTCTCTCGTCATCGCTCGCTCACCTCCGTCCTATCCGCCGCTCGACTCATCACGAGGGTGCCGTCGTCGAGGATCTCGCCGCCCCAGTCCGGCGGGACGACGGTCGTGCTCTCGGCCTGCTCGAGGATCGCCGGCCCGGAAACCGTCGCGCCCGACTCGAGTCGATCCCGATCGTAGACGGTCGTCTCTCGGGGCTCAGTCCCGGTCCCGGGGAAGTGTGCGTCCCGGGAGCCGAGACGGGCGTCGCCCGTCCCCTCGTGGCGGACGGTCGGCTCCGTCCCCGGAACCGTCGCCGTCGCGCGGAGGTTGACGACCTCGAGCGATTCGTCCATCGCGTAGCCGTAGGCTTGCTCGTGGGATGCGTGGAAGCGCTCCGCGACTCCCGACGCGTCGAACGACTCGTCGACGGGGACGGTCAACTCGAAGCTTTGACCCGCGTAGCGGCAGTCTGCGGCGCGTTCGACCTCCGCGGCGTCCCGATTGGACGCGTCCGCGAGCACGTCCGAAACGAGGTCGTCGTAGACGGCCTCGAGTTCTGCCGAATCGGCCGTTTCGAGATCCACGCCGACCGTCCGAACGGCGTCGTAGCTCTCGTCGGCCGCGAGCAATCCGAACGCGGAGAGAACCCCGCCCGGCCGCGGGACGACGACCCGATCCACCTCGAGCGAGTCGGCCAGCGCGGCGGCGTGCATCGGTCCCGCGCCGCCGAAGGCGATGACGGCGAACTCGCGGGGGTCGTGGCCTCTCTCGACCGTCACCGCGCGGATCGTCCGGGTCATCGTCGCGTTCGCCACGCGGTAGACGCCTCGTGCGGCCTCGAGCGCGCTGTCCAAGCCGGCCTCGTCGGCCAGTCGCTCGAGGGACGCGCGGGCCGCCTCGACGTCGAGGGTCATCTCGCCGCCCAGTGCGGTTTCGGGGCCGATGTAGCCGAGCACGACGTTGGCGTCGGTGACCGTCGGCTCGGTGCCGCCCCGGCCGTAGCAGGCGGGTCCGGGTTCTGCGCCCGACGATCGCGGTCCGACGCGCAGCGCGCCGCCGGCGTCGACCCACGCGATCGATCCGCCGCCGGCGCCGACGGTGTTCACGTCGACCATCGGCGTCCGGATCGGCAGGCCGTCGATCTCGGCGTCGGTCGTCCGCTCGGCCTGGCCGTCTCGGACGAGACTCACGTCGCTCGAGGTGCCGCCCATATCGAAGGTAACGAGTCCCTCGACGTCGGCGTCGTCGACGGTCGCCGCGGCACCGACGACACCCGCAGCAGGACCCGATAGCGTCGTCGTCACGGCGTGTTCGCGAACAGTTTCGGGGTCGGCGATGCCGCCGTTGGCCTGCATGATCCGCGGTGCCGGAATCCCCGCGTCCTCGGCTTCGTCGACCAGCCGACCGACGTAGCGGTCGATCGCCGGCCGAACGTAGGCGTCGACCGTGGTCGTCGACGTCCGCTCGAACTCGCGGAACTCCGCGAGCACCTCGTGGGAGGCCGAGACCGGGACTGCGAGCTCCTCCCGCAGAATCTCGGTGACGAGCCGCTCGTTCTCCGAGTCGGCGTAGGAGTGTAGCAGACAGACGGCGACGGCTTCGACGTCCGATTCGCGCAGGGTCGCCGCGAGGTCGCGGATCTCGTCGGGATCGACCGGTCGCTCGACGCCCTCGGTCGTCGTTCGCTCCGCGACCTCGAATCGCCGCTGGCGCGGAACGAGGGGGTCGGGCTTCTCGGCCTCGAGATCGTACAGATCCGGCCGGTTCTGCCGGCCGATTTCGAGCACGTCCCGGAACCCCTCGGTCGTGACGAGCGCGGTTTTTGCGCCGCCGCGCTCGAGGAGGGCGTTGACCGAGACGGTCATCGCGTGGGCGAACGCGTCGATTTCGCCGGGATCGATGCTCGCTCGGTCGCAGGCCTTTCGGATGCCCTCGAGGACGCCGATCTGCTGTGGATCGGTCGTCGGCACCTTCGCGGTGACGAGGCGGTCGTCGACCGAGAGCGCCACGTCGGTGAAAGTGCCGCCGACGTCGACCCCGATTCGGGTATCGTCGCTGGAGAGCGGGGCGCCGCCGTCGGCGCGCACGGTATAGTCGTCCATCGATACGTTCGATTTCGTGTCGGAGGCGTTTGAATCCGTCATTCAGTTAGAGAATCAAGACGTCGTAGAGCGTCTGTAGACCGATCCCGACCACGACGAGCGTGACGAGGCCGCCGAGGACGTTCTGGAGGGTCGTGTTCGTGTGTTCGCCGAGCAGTTCGTCGTTGTTCATCGCGTAGATGAGGAAGACGGCGAGGATCGGCAACAGGAGGCCGTTGGCGACCTGCGCGAAGACGATGACCTCGACGGGGTTGTAGTCCAGCGCCGAGAAGACGATGCCGGTGCCGAGGATCGTCATCCATATCGCGCGGAACCGAGTCGATTTCAGGTCGCGCTCCCAGCCGAGCGCGCCGGCGGTGGCGTAGGCCCCCGCGAGGGGCGCGCTCATCGCGCTCGTGAAGCCGGCCGCGAAGAGGCCAATCGCGAAGAACGTGAGCGCGTAGCCGCCGAAGACCGGCTCGAGCTGGTCGGCCATCGCACCGACGTCGCCGATCTGGGTCCCCTCGGGGAACACCGCGGCGGCCGTGACGACGATCGAGGTCGTGATGAGCCCGCCGACGATGATCATCCCGATCGTGTCGGTGCGACACGCCGCGAGGTCGTCGGCGCCGTCCCAGCGCTCCTGGACGGTGCTCGCGTGCAGGAACAGGTTGTAGCCGACGACGGTGGTCCCGACGAGGCCGGCGATCAGATACGTGGAGCCCTCGGGAACCGTCGGCACGAGACCGCCGCCGAGGGCCCCGATATCCGGTCGAACGATGATCGCGTTGAGCACGAACGCGAGTCCCATGACGACGACGAGGCCGATGAAGACCCGCTCGATCAGTTTGTAGCTACCGGACCACAGCAACCCGGCGGCGACCAGTCCGATGACCGGCCCCCAGACGTTCTCGCTAACGCCGGTGATCGTCGCGAGGCCGGCCGCGCCGCCGACGATGTTTCCCGTCTGGAACGCCGCCGTTCCGATCCCGATCGCGCTCACAACGAGCGCGACGGTTACGCCCCTCGCGATCGGGTTCGAGAACTCGCCGCGAAACGCCTCGCCCAGTCCTTCCTTCGTGATCAGTCCCAGTCGAGCGCTCATCTCCTGGAGAACGATGGTCGCCAGGATCGAGAACGCGATCGTCCATACGAGCAGATACGCGTACTCCGCTCCGATGACACTCGCCGTCGTGACGGTTCCCGGACCGATGAACGCCGCCGCAACGAGTGCGCCCGGTCCGATCGCCTTCAGTCGGTCTACGACTCCCATGTTTCAACACCCATGATGTATGTCCACACACAACCAGCCCCGAAGACGGCAAAAGGGTTGTTAAGAACTGTACATACGAACCGCGTCCGACCCGCTGCGTTGATCACCGTCGTATGAACGCGTACGAACGCGCCCGGCGGAGGGCCTCCGTCGGCAGTCAGCTACTCGCGTGTTCGGTCACGATCACCTTCGAGACGCCCCGATCGATCTCGATTTCGGTCGGCAGGTCGACCGTACTGCGTTCGAGAAAGCGCGTCATGAACCAGCGGATGGCCTCGGAGGGGAAGACGATGTGATAGACGCCGTCTTCCTCGCAGCGAACGTCCAGAAAGCCGCAGAACGAGAGCCACTCGAGGACCTCGCTCGCGCTCTCGAAGCGCTGGGCGTACTCGCGAGCGTGGTAGTCCGAGACCCGGTCGGCCGCCGCGACGAACGCCGGATCGGGGTCGCCACTCGCGTAGCAGTGTTCGAGAAAGGCGTGGAGGAAGTCGACGTCCAGCAGGACGTGCTCGCCCGAGGTGAGCATCTGGTAGTACTGTTCCAAGTTGTCGCTCGGCCGTCCGCTCGCCGCCTCGAAGTTCGCGGCGTAGAAGGTGAGCGCACGGCGAACGATCTCGCTCTGTCCGTTTCCGGTCTCGGCGAGGAGCGTCTCGAGCGCCGCCTGCGAGTCGTCGTCGAGCGAGACCGTGACGCGCTGGGTCATGTGCTCCCGTCGAACGCGAGACGGGTATAGTTCACGGCACCTGTCTAAACGAGGTCACTTTCGCGGGGACCGGTCGGTCCCGACTCGCCGACCCGGTCCCGAAAGCGATTCCCATCGGCCGGTCGTCGTCTCGCGTATGAGCGATCGAGCGGGAAGCGAAAGCGGCGACGATGGGAGTGAGGACGGACCGAGCCACGTCGTCACCGCGTTCCTTCGAAACCGCGGCGAGGTACTGCTGTTGCGCCGCAGCGATGCCGTCGGCACCTACGTCGGCCGGTGGGGCGGCGTCTCCGGCTTCGCGGAGGGCGATCCCGACGAACAGGTCCGCGCCGAGATCCGCGAGGAGACCGGACTCGAGCCGGGAGACGATCTCTCGTTCGTCCGCAGCGGCCGTCCGGTCCGGTTCGAGGACCCAGCTGTCGGGCGGGAGTGGGTCGTCCACCCGTACCTGTTCGACAGCGACTCACGCGAGATCGACCTGAGCGAGGAACACGACGCCCTCGAGTGGGTCGCGCCGACCGAGATATGCCTCGATGGAGTCAGTGCCGACGGAGATTCGGCCGACGTCGGTGCGGAGGACGGAGACGCGGACGGCGAAGCCGACCGCGAGACGGTCCCCGAACTGTGGACCGCCTACGAGCGCGTCGCGCCGACTGTCCGATCGATCGCGGCCGACGACGAGCACGGCGCGGCGTCCCTGTCGATCCGCGCACTCGAGGTAGTGCGCGACCGGGCGGCCCTCATCGTCGCGGAAGGCGAGGAGAGCGAGGCGACGACGTCGCCTCGGAACGGCGAACGGGGTACCCGCGAGTTCGACGTCGATCCGGCGGCGGAGTGGGACGAACTCGCAGAACTCGCCGGGAGGCTGCTCGAGGCTCGACCCTCGATGGCGGTCCTCCGAAACCGGGTCAATCGGGCGATGAGCGAGGCGGTGGACGCCGCACCCGACGAGGAGTCGATCCCCGGCGCGCCGGCCGTCCTCGAGGCCACGCTCGCCGGTATCGAGCGCGCGACCGCCGCCGATACCGACGCCGCGGCGGCCGCGAGCGAGCGGATCGACGGCACCGTCGCGACGCTCTCGCGGTCGGGGACCGTCCTCGAGGCGCTCCGCGGGGGCGATCCGTCGCGGATTTTCGTCGCCGAGTCCCGGCCGGCGCGGGAGGGGATCGACGTGGCGGAGGAACTCGCCGCGGACGACGAGATCGACTGTCCCGTGACGGTTCACACCGACGCGGCCGCGGCGCACGTTCTCTCGCAGGAAGCCGTCGATCGGGTCGTCGTCGGTGCGGATACGGTGCTTCAGGACGGCTCCGTGGTGAACAAGACCGGAACGCGGGCGCTGGCGCTCGCGGCCGCCCACGAGGGGATTCCGGTCACGGTCGTCGCCGCGACGGACAAACTTACGACGCGCGAAGAGGTGAACCTCGAGTCTGACGACCGATCCGCCGTCTACGACGGCGCGGCACCGCTCGACGTGCTGAATCCGACGTTCGACGTGACGCCCGCCGCGTGTGTCTGCGAGATTATTACTGAGCGAGGATCGCTCGAGACCGACGACGTCGGGTCCGTCGTCGAGGAGTTGCGGGGGCTCGAGGACTGGCGCGACCGGTAGATCGAAGCGATAGACGGAAACCCCTCGAGCGCGTATTCGAAGCAGGCGGCAGTGACGATGTGTTACCCCCTCTGAGCCCCTTGTGACGAGGATTTTTCCTGAGCCGCCCCTTCAGCAGTTCTCAGCGATGGCACCGTCTCTGAACCGCCCTTTCAGTGGTTCCAATAGTCGACCGACTTCGCGGATCAATTGTCAGTACAGGGCAAGGCGTTACCACTCCGGACCGATCAAGCAACGTGCGGTGGCGTGCGCTGGCTCTCGGTGAGCGGACAGCGAACCGTGAGCCGAAGTCGCACGAGGGATGAGCGAGCGACACCGGAGCGAGCGAATCGGCTGGGGAGGACGTGGCACTCATCGCCGCCAGCGACAGCAACACGCTCGTCCTCACCAACTCCTCAATAACATAGCTCCGTTCACTACGTCCACCGAATGAACACTATCATCTGTCCAATGCAGACTCCAGCAACGATGCTGAGGGCGAGTTTTCTCTGGAAAGGTTCAACTCGGGTTCGTCCGTACCCACACCCATGCAATTCGAACTCGAGCGACTCGGCGTCCACGACTCGGTCGACGCGGTGTTTCCGCCGTCGGAACTCGCGAACTACCTCTCGGATCTTCCGGTCGCCGTCGACGTGATCGGCGACGAAGAAATCGCCGACTGCGACGCGGTCGTCACCCTCAAGCACCGCGAGATGTTCCTCGAACTGGAGTGGGTCCACTCCATCCAGGCGGGCGTCGACCGGTTCCCGTTCGACGATTTCGAAGCAGCGGGCGTCGTCCTCACGAACAGCACGGGGATCCACGACCGCACGGTCGGCGAGACGGTCGCGGGCTACCTGCTCGCGTTCTCGCGGCGGCTCCACGATCACGTCGCGAACCAGCAGGAGCGCCGGTGGGAGCGCCCCGAGTGGGACGAGGCGTTTACGCTGCCCGGCAAAACCGCCTGCGTCGTCGGCACCGGGACCCTGGGACGCGGCGTCGCGGAAACGCTCGACGCGCTCGGCGTTCGCGTCACCGGCGTCCGTCGATCGGGCGATCCCGTCCCCGGATTCGAAGAAATCTACGCGAACGACGACCTGCTCGAGGCCGTCGCCGACGCCGAGTTCGTGATCGCCACGGTTCCGCTGACCGACGAGACGCACCACCTGTTCGACGCCGAAGCGTTCGACGCCATGCGCGAGGACGCCTACTTCGTCAACGTGGCCCGCGGCCCCGTCGTGGACGAACCGGCGTTGATCGACACCCTCGAGTCGAACGGCATCGCGGGGGCAGCGCTGGACGTCTTCGAGGAGGAGCCGCTGCCCGAGGCGTCGCCGCTGTGGAGCATGGACGAGGTGATCGTCACGCCCCACTGTGCGGCCTACACGCGGAACTACTTCCGGGACGTCGGCGAAATCGTCCGCGAGAACGTGGGGCGACTCGAGGCCGACGAGGCGTTCCACAACCGCGTGGTCTGATCCGCTTTTCGCTCACAGCCAAACCCGTTCTTCACTCACAGCTGATCCCGCCCTTCGCTCACAGGCGACCCATTCTTCGCTTATAACCGGTCGTCGTCCTCGCGGTTGAGTCGGCGGTAGAGGGCGGTTCCCGCGAGGCCGGCCGTCGCGACTGCACCGGTGCCCGCCAGAATCGGCGTGCGGTTGTCCCGGACCGCGGACGCGATGCGGTCGCCGCTCGCTCGCGATTCGTTCCCGTTCGATTGGGCGGCTTCGGCGGTCGTCTCCGCCTCGGTTCCGTTCCCGTCGCCGTCTGCTGGCCGGACGTCGAGATCGGTCAGCGCCTCCCGAAGCGTTACGATCTCGAGGTCGCGCGCTTTCGCCGCCCGAATCGCGAACCGGACGCGTCCGGGCGTCGTCTCGTCGAACTGGCTGTGGCCGACCGCGATTCCGAGGGAGTCGCTCGCGGCGACGTCGTCGTAGAAGCGTTCGATCTCGGCTTCGCTCACCGACTGCCCGTCGATACTCGAGCGCCCGAGTGCGTGCGAATCGAACCCGTCGATCGCGTTCAGGCCGTTTCCGCCGCGATTCGCGAACGCGGCGTAGTGGTCCCGGACGAGGTCGTCGACCAGTCCGTCGCTGCGGCCGAACGGCGAGACGAAGGCGTCGACGTCGACGCCCATCTCCTCGAGCGCGTCCTTCGAGCCGACGACTTCGTCGCGGATGCGGTCGCCGGCGAAGCGCGCGAACGCCGTTCCCGCGCCGAACGCCTCGCCGACCGGTTCCGCGAGGTCGAGGTAGATCCCGGTATCGTCACGGTCGCCGCCGGCGACGACGTTTTCGACGGTTCGGTCACCGTCGCTGATCACGATTTCGTCGCCGTCGTAGTGTCCGAGGAAGCTGCCGTCGAGGAAGAGTCGCTCGTCGTCCGGTTCGGCCGGCTCCGTCAGGTAGAGGTTCCCGACGGCGACGTGACTGGTCGTGTGGGACATGATCTCCCAGCCCTCGGCCTCCATCTCTCGCAGGTGTTCCGGAAGCAGCCCCCAGGAGGTGTCGACGTAGTCGACGACGGCCGCACAGCAGGCGGGAACGCCTTCGTCCCGGTGGACGGGGAAGGTGTCGGTCCAGTCCTCGCGCCGGCTATCGTCGTAGACGAATACGACGCGACCGTCGGTGGTCGATCCGGCGGAGCCGACGACCGTCCCGGTTCCGGGCCCGAGGCCGACCATCGCGAGCGCACTCGTCGCCCCGAGCCGACAGGCCTCGCGCCGTCCGATGCGGTTCATCGTCCTTCACGATCGCTGTTCGTCTCATCATCCGTTTTCCCGTGGCGCTCGCGTCGTGGTGGCGGTGAGAGCCGCTCGAACTGCACGTCGTCATCCATGCTCTCGACTCGCTCGTATCTAGTCGTTATTATTAGGTGGGTAAGCGTGCCAGAATGGAGCGAGGCGCTCTCGGCGAATCGCCACACTGGCTCGAAAACCGCACCCGCTTCGACCCGGCCCACCGTCCGACGATGACGCCACCTCGAGTAACGCTCCGCGAAGCGACGTCCGCAGACGCCGAGTCGATCGGCGACACCCACGCGGCGTCGATCCGCGCGCTCGGCCCCGACGCGTACGACGAGCGGCAGGTTCGGGCGTGGCTCTCGAACGTGCCACCGGATCGCTACCCGCTCGAGGACCCCGACCACCACGTCGTCGTCGCCGAACTCGAGGACGGGGACGACGAAATCGTCGGCTTCGGCGTGCTCGACTACGATTCCGACGGCCGCGACGACCGGTCGACCGGCGAGATCGGCGCCGTTTACGTTCACCCCGACCACGTCCGCGAGGGCGTCGGCCGTGCGATTCTCGCGGCGCTCGAGTCGGCTGCGCGCGACGCCGGGCTCGAGACACTCGTGCTAACGGCCTCGCGGAACGCGATCGACTTCTACAGACGGCAGGGGTACGAGGAGATCGAGACGGTCTCGCTCGAGATGGCAGAGGGGGTGAGACTCGAGTGTCTGCGGATGCGAACGGCGCTGCGAGCGGCGTAATTCGGTTTCAGTTCCGCCGCGGATGGGATACCCTGAAGAGACGCCGGCATCTCTGGCCGATATGGAAACGACGCGCCACTTCACGGCGACCGTCTACATCGTCAACGACGGTGCGACGGCCCTCCACGATCACGAGCGACTCGGGATTACGATCCCGCCCGGCGGACACGTCGATCGGGACGAACTGCCCGCCGAAGCCGGGATTCGGGAGGTCCGAGAGGAGACGGGACTCGAGGCCACGTTACTCGACGAACCGGACCCGATCGAGGCGCCCGCCGGGCGGCCGCTGCCCCCGCCGCGCCACCAGATGCTCTACGATATCAACGTCCACGACGGCGGGGTCGGTCACCAGCACATCGACCTGATCTACTACGCGACGGTCTCGAGTCGCGATATCTCGCCGGCGGACGGCGAGGTGGATGCGAACGCGTGGGAGTGGTACACGCGACAGGATCTGCTCGAGAGCGATCTGCCGGAGGACGTCGTCACGTTGGGAACGGAGGCGATTCGCGCCGCCGGCTCTGGGTTGTGACTCGATTTCAGACGGCCGGGAGCGCGTCTCGAGCAGATGCGAGAGACGCGTGATCCTACGGAAGCGCGTGCGCTTCCGAGCTGCGAGGGACCGAAGGTCCCTCGCTGTCCGCGAACCCGAAGGGTTCGCTTGATCGCGGAAGACGCGGAGCGTCTTCCGAACGACAGAGTAAAAGTTCGGTTCTAGAAGAACTTGAACAGGTCGTCCCGCTGCTGCTCGTGGAGGTGCCCCCGAACGGCCTCGTTGAGGGAGCTGATCTGGCCGTTCTTGGCGGTGATCGGCGCGATGGTCTCCTGCCACTGTTTCCACGGCGGGAGCAGGCCGAGGCGGTCGCAGAGTTCGTTCAGGCGTTCGTCGCGGTCGTCGACCTTGTCCATCTTGTTGACGGCGACGACGGTCGGCACGTCGAGTTCCTGCAGGAAGTGGAACATCTCGACGTCGTAGGGGATCTCGTCCGGGGGCCCGCTGGCCCCCTCTGGACTGGCGGCGGTAGCCGCCCCGTCGGGGCCGGAGTGGCGGTCGATGATGTCGATCACGCTCTTTCCGTCGACGACGAGAATCGCGACGAGAATGCTGTCGGCGTACTCCTCGAGGTAGCGGACGATGTTCGTCTTGATCTCCTCGCGGTGGTCCTCGTGGACGCCGCTCATGAAGCCGAAGCCGGGCAGGTCGCTGATGACGAAGTCCTCGGGCGCCCAGTCGTAGTGATTCGGCTCGCGGGTGACGCCGGGTTTGCCGCCGGTGTCGAAGCTGTGGCCGGTCAACTCGCGCATGAGCGTCGACTTGCCCACGTTGGAGCGACCGACGAGGGCGACTTCGGCCTCGCGGTCGGGACGGGTATCGAACATAGGCTGTCGTAAGGCGGTCGCGGGTTTATACTCCGTCATCTACCCACGGCTAAAGCCGTGGGCTCGAGCGTGGGACTCCCCTTCTGCCGACACGGTGTCGGAGGCGGTGTAATCGCCGTTCAGGCTCAGCGTCCCGCTCTTGAGGACTCGAGGGGTCGATCTGGAATACGGCGTCAGACGACGGTTGCGACGAGGATCCCGCCGACAACCGAAGCGAGTACGAGCGCGGCGATACCGACGAGTCGCTCTCGCGACGGTTCGGCCTCGAGGTCGACGTGGCGGCTATCACGCGCGGTCTGGAGGCCGAGCCAGGCGAGCGACGCGCCGCCGATAATCGCTGCGACCGCGAAGAGTCGCGCGTCGGTTCCGCCGGTTCCGAGGGAGCGAACGCTCGACAGGACGACGACGAGCGCGACGACGACGTCGGCGGCGCCGAGGAGGACGGTCCACGGGAGCGTCCGCGGCCCGACCGTGATCGACTCGACGGTACCGCCGACGATCGACAGTATTGCCGCGGCGACGAGCCCTGCAGCCAGTACGGCGGTACCGGGCTCCGCGATCGCGTCGCGTCCGAAAACGGCGAGAAAGCCCGCGGTCAGAAGCAGCAGGAATCCGCCGAACCACGGTGCGAGCCGTCGGTGCATACGCGCAACTAATTCCTATTGACACAAATCTCCACCGGTATACTGACTCCGACGCGTGTTCGGTGTCGGGCATCGACGGATATCCGGTGTCGGGCGTCGGCGGTCGTCCGTCTCGAAAGCCGCCGGCTGGGCGGTGAAAGCGCCCCAAGTTATGGCCCCGGGGGTACTCATCGAAACACGTGCGGCTCGTACAGTTGACGGTTCCGACGGGCAAGCGAGAGACGATCATCCAGACGCTCGAGGAGCGAGGGATCGACTACGTCCTGACTGACGAGAACAGCAGTCGGGACTACACGGCGGTGGCCTACTTCCCGTTGCCGGATCCGGCCGTCGAACCGGTTCTCGACGAGCTACAGGACGCCGGCGTCGACGACGACGCCTACACGGTCGTCATCGACGCGGAGACGGTCGTCTCGCGTCGCTTCGAGGCGCTCCGCGAGGAGTACGAGAACGGCGACGTCGAGTCCGACCGCATCTCGAGACAGGAGTTGCAGGCCGAGGCCGACTCGCTGACGCCGACGTTCGCGGTCTACGCGATCATGACGATCATCAGCGCCGTCGTCGCGACGGCGGGACTGTTCCTCGACTCGCCCGCCGTCGTCGTGGGCTCGATGGTGATCGCGCCGCTGATCGGCCCGGCGCTCGGGTTGAGCGTCGGCTCGGTGATCGACGACGAGGAGCTGTTCAGGAACAGTCTCCGCTATCAGCTCGTGGGTATCGTCCTCGCGATCGGCGCGGCGGCGGTCTTCGCCTGGACGGTCAGGGTGACGAACATCGTCCCGCCCGGACTCGACATCGGTAGCGTCGACGAGATTTCCGAGCGACTCGCGCCGGACTTGCTCTCGCTCGCGATCGCCCTCGGGGCCGGCGTCGCGGGGATCATCAGTATCGCGACGGGAACCTCCGTCGCGCTCGTCGGGGTTATGATCGCCGCGGCGTTGATTCCGCCCGCTGCGGCCGCCGGGATCGCCATCGCGTGGGGACAGCCGTCGGCCGCGATCGGCTCCACCGCGCTCGTGCTGGTCAACGTCCTCTCGGTGAACCTCGCCGGCCTCCTGACGCTGTGGTGGGCCGGCTACCGCCCGGAGAACCTGTTTTCGATCGGCGAGACGCAGCAGCGCGTCCGCAGGCGAGTGATCGGACTGGCCGTGATCGTCCTCGTCTTCGCCGTGTTCCTCGGTGCCATCACCTACTCCTCGTACGCCGTCGCGAGCTTCGAGGAAAACGCTCGCAGTGAGGTCGAAACGGTCTTTTCGGAGGGGGAGTTCGTCGAGTATCAACTCCTCGAGTTCGAGGTCATTATGGACGACAACTATCCCTTCGTCGAGCCGGAGCGCGTGATCGTCACGATCGGGGGTCCGCAGGGCGAGATACCGCCGGAGTTGGCCGACACGTTACACGAGCGGATCAGTCAGCACGCCGACGAGCCTGTCGGCGTCGAGATCAGATCCGTCGGACTCACGGAGCGCTAGGGCGGCCTCGTTCGCCGACCGAATCGGTCGGCCGGTACCGTTATCGCCGTCTGGGACCGTTCTCATCTCGAGTTCCCCACCGATGGTCAGGTCCGCTGTCGCGCAGGTACTGTTGTTCATCGCGGCGATCGGCGTCTCGACGATGCTCGTCGGCGTGGGCGTCACGCAGTCCGGACCGTACGCCCAGTCCGTCGAGGACGGACGCGACAGACAGGCCGCGGCGGCCGACGCCCAAATCGCCATCATCGACGACGCCGACGCGGACGCGACGTACGACGGGTCCAGCCAACGGGTAACGCTGTACGTCAAGAACGTCGGCGGGGACACCCTCGAGCCGGATTCCGCCGACGTCCTGTTGAACGGCGAGTACGTCCCGCCGAGCGAGACGCGGGTACTGGGGGACGGCGGCGATGCTGACCAGTGGCGGGTCGACGCGGTGCTGGAACTGACGATCGACGTTGCGGAACCGCTCGAGGCGGGCGAGCACCGCGCGGTCGTCGAAATCGAGACGGAACGGGACGTGCTGACGTTCTCGGTCGACTAGAATCGGCGCTCGAGCCGAACTTATCGCCGAAACCGGTCGCGGAGCGTCGCGTTTCGGTCGGCTTCGTCACTCCCGTCGGACGTGTCGGGCGCGGGATCGGAGCCGCCCTCGGAACGATCAGTCCCGCTGTCGGCACTCGAGTCGCCGCGGCTGAACCGTCGTCGGATCCACGTTCTCGGTCCGCCGATGCGGTTGATGAGATACGTCGGAAAGTACAGCGCCACCGCTCCGAGGGCGAAAAAGCCGATGCCGGAGGCGGTCCGGCCGCTCCGGACGAACTCGAAGCCCACGACGAACATCGGGCCGGCCATCGAGAGCCCGGCGGCGGTCTGGAGCATCCAGAAGATACCCGGTCCCTTCATCGGTGCCACGGTTCGCGTCGCCCACCGGTATCGCTATCGGTTCGCGAGTTCGGGTGCACCGTTACTCGTCGAACGGCAGTTCGGGCTCGTGGTCGATCGCTTCGACGGCCGCTTCGACTACCGTCTCGACGTCCGCGCCGGTTTCGACGCTCATGGAGTAATCGGCGGCCATCTCGTCGATCAGGCCCTCGTCCCAGACCTCCCTCCGGTCGACCTTGTTCGCGATCGTGAGCACGGGGACGTCCTCGAACTGGCTCGCGATCGAGTCGCGGAGTTCGAGCTGCGAGCCGAGCGGGTAGCCGCACTCGGCGCTCGGGTCGATCATGACGAGCATGCAGTCGGCGAGGTGTTCGATGGCGCTGACGGCTTGGGACTCGATCTCGTTGCGTTCGTCCGCCGGTCGGTCGAGCAGGCCGGGCGTGTCGACGATCTGGTAGCGGATGTGGTCGCGCTCGAAGTGACCGAGGCCGATCCCTCTGGTCGTGAACGGATACGACGCCGTCTCGCCGCGGGCGTTGGTGATGTCGTTGACGAACGAGGATTTGCCGACGTTGGGGTAGCCGGCGACGACGATCGTCGGCTCCTCGGGGTTGATCTCGGGCAGGTCCCGCAGGTCGTTCCGGGACTTGTTGATGTAGATCAGTTCGTCGTCGATCTGTTCGACGATGTCCGCGAGGCGGGCGAAGGCCTGCTTGCGGTGTTTGCGGGCCGTGTCGACGTCGGTCTTCCGGAGCTTCGGCTGGTACTCCTCGTGGATCTCGCGGGCCTTCCGGCTGGCCCACATCACCTCCGAGAGGCTCTGTCGGAGCCTGTCCACGTCGACGATCGCGTCAGCGAGTTCGTAGTAGAACGGATGCACGTCGTCCTCGTACGCGAAGTCCGGCCACGCCGTGACCACGTTCTCCAGATTGTCCGAGATGATGTTCGCCGCCACCTGGAGCATCGACTGCTGGGCCTCGAGACCGCCTTTGGCCTTCCCGGACCGGGATGCCCGCGAAAACGCCTTGTCGATCAGCTCTTCCGACGTGGGCGTTGTCGGAAGGTCTTCGAAAATCATACCCGGCACTAGACCCCCCGATCATAAAAGGCCGTTCGTTACGCTCCGGTCGATTCTGCCGGGGGGCTTATATCCCGTCCGATTACCTAGATTGTGCATGCACGTTTGTTGGTTCGTTCCCGGTGCTCTCGAGACGGGCGAGCACGCCCGTTCGCTCGAACGAGCGAACCACGGATTGACGATCACCGTCGTGGACGCGACGAGCGGCGAGGATTGGACCCGAACGGAATCGGTCGACTGCGTGCTCTATCACGACGGCGTCTCGTCGATCGGGATCGAGACGATCCGTTCGGTGTGGCCGACCGTCCCGTTCGTGTACGTGGTCGGGAACGGAGCCGACGAGTTCGGAACCGACGTGCTGGCCGAGTTACGTCCCGCCGACGACTGGGTGGACGAACGCCGACTCGTCGCGGACCCGGCCCTCGTCGCCACTCGTCTCCGCCGAACGGTCGAGCGAGCGCGGGAGATCGAGAAACTTCGGGACCGGGCCGCCCACTTTTCGGGGCTCATCGAGAACGCGTCGGATGTCGTCACGGTTCTCGACGAGAACGGGATCGTCCGGTATCAGAGCCCGTCGATTCGCGAGGTTCTCGGCTACGATCAGGAGGAACTCGTCGGCGAGTACACGTTCGACTACATCCACCCGGACGACGTCGAAGACGCTGCCGAGGTCTTCTCCGAGGCCGCCACGTCGGAGGAGCCCCACACCGGTCGTGCCGTGTTTCGATACCGTCACAAGGACGGCTCGTGGGTCCATTTCGAGGCGGTCGGTCAGTACCTTCCGAGCGACGCCGACGACGCGGAGTCCAACGGCCGCGAGTACGTGGTCATCTCTCGAGATATTACGGAGATACGAGAGACGACCGAGGAACTGCACAG
This sequence comes from Natronorubrum halobium, assembly GCF_051351675.1. Classification (NCBI taxonomy): domain Archaea; kingdom Methanobacteriati; phylum Methanobacteriota; class Halobacteria; order Halobacteriales; family Natrialbaceae; genus Natronorubrum; species Natronorubrum halobium. The sequence goes on along the minus strand of NZ_CP195595.1, from coordinate 392,788 downwards.
CACGCGCGATCAGTTACAGGTAATCCTCGACAACACGCCGGCGGTGGTCTACATGAAGGATCTCGAGCAGCGGTATCTCTACGTCAATCCCGCGTTCGAGCAGTTGTTCGAACAGTCTCGCGACGAGATACTCGGGAAGCGATCGGAGGATATCCACCCGGATGTCAACGTCGAACAGATCAACGAGATGGATCGCGAGGTGCTCTCGGAGAGGGAGTCGAACAAGTACGTCGAAGATTTCCGTATCGACGGGAAGCGTCGAGTCTTCTTCAACGTGCGGGCACCGCTGTTCGACGCCGACGGCGATCCGTACGCGATCTACGGGATCGCCACCGAGATAACCGAGCGGAAAGAGCGCGAAGAGAGCATGCAGGCGCTCGCCGAGGCCGGGCCGCGGCTGCTCGAGTGCGAGACGATGGAGTCGGTCGGCTCGGTCGCCGTCTCCGTCGCGAAATCCGTGCTGAACCAGCCGATCACCGCCATCCTGGTGCCCGACGAGCGCGACGACGTGCTCCGGCCGATCGTCATGACCGATGAAGCGACCGATCTGCTCGGCGACTCGACGACGACGACCTGGGGGTCGGGAATCGCCGGACGGGTGTTCTCGACGGGTGACCGACACGCGTCGGGCGACGTCTCCACCGATTCGACGGCGGATCGCTCGGACACCCCGATCGAGAGCGAGATCATCGTGCCGCTCGGCGAGCACGGGGTACTGTTCGCCGGTTCGACCGAAACCCGCGAGTTCGACGAACACGACCTCGAGTTCGCGACGATCCTGGGGGCGATGATTCAGGGGACGATCGACCGGGTTGACAGGGAACGACAGCTCCAGACGAAGAATCAGCGGTTGGAGGAGTTCTCGAACGTCCTCGCACACGACCTTCGGAACCCGCTGGCCGTCGCGAAGGGGTACGTCGAACTCGCGCGCGAAACCGGCAACTTGGATCACCTCACGGACGTCGAAGAGGGCGTCGAACGGGCGATGTCGATCATGGACGGGTTGCTCGCGCTCGCCCGGACCGGCCAGGGGATCACCGACTTCGAAGAGGGAGCCCTCGAACGGCTAGCTACCGAAGCGTGGTCGTCGATCGAGACGCGGGACGCGTCGCTTCGGGTCGAGACCGACCGGCCGATTACCGCCGACCTCGGGTGGCTCCAGCAGCTGTTCGAGAACGCGTTTCGAAACGCCGTGGAGCACGGCGGATCGGGCGTTTCCGTCCGGGTCGGCGCGATCGACGGCGGCTTCTACATCGCGGACGACGGTCCCGGGATCGACCCGGAGCGCCGAGATCGATTGCTGGAGGGTGACAGCGCCGACGGCGACGTCCGGTTCGGTTTCAAGATCATCCAGGACGTCGTCGACGCACACGGCTGGGAGCTCTCGATCGGGGAGAGCGACGAGGGCGGTGCGAAGTTCGAGATCGTCGGCGTCCGATGACGTCGGCCTTCGACGCGGCGCGATGCCGGGTGATTCCCGCGGGTTCGGATTCGCTCGCGAACGCACCTGCAAGCGGAGCGATACCGATATCGCGTTCGAGCAGCTTCCAGGCGCCGATCCACCAGCCAGTGACTGCCGTTAGTATATCCCCGTCGCCCGCGTATACTCGAGTATGACGAACTGGCGTGCGGTTATCGTCGGCTTCCTCGTCGCGACCGTGCTCGGACTGTTCGGGCTCGCGCTGCCGGGGATCGGCCAGCTGGCCGCGGGACTGATCGGCGGCTTCGTCGCCGGCTACATGGCCGGCGGCGGCCTCGGACGCGGCTTCTGGCACGGCCTGCTCGCGGGTGCGCTCGGCGGGATCGTGGGTGGGCTGCTGATCGCCGTCGTCGTCGGCCTCGCCGGCTTGGCCGGCGGTCCGGTCGGCGGTGCCATCACCGGGTTCGCCGGGCTCGGGATTTTCGCCATCGCCGTGATAATCTCGTTTATCATGGCCCTCGAGAGCGCCATCGCGGGTGCCGTGGGTGGCGTACTCAACCCCGACCGTCCCGGTCGCGGCGGGCGAAACACGTACTGAGCGCGCCCCGATCGAACGCCGGTGGCCGTCTTCTCGAGTCTACAACCGGAACGCCGCTACGCGTCCCGGATCGCCTCGAGTCCGTTCGACGTCCCACTCGCGCTCGAGTCCGTCCAATCGCTCGTCGGTCTCGCCCGGGCGTTCGACGGAGTACCGGAGCCGATCCCCCAACTGTTCTCTGAGCCGTTCGTCGACCGCTTCGCGCGTGCTCGTCGGGACTCGCTTGGCTGTTCCGGGTAGCGATGGTGTCGTCGAAAACGCAAAATGCCGCGGACCCCGCTCAGGCCGACGCCATCTCGCGACAGGTCTCGGCACACTGCGGGAGGATCTCGGCGCAGGCCTGACAGTGCTCGTGATCGTGTTGCTCGCACTCCTCGGCGCACTCCTCGCAGAGGTCCGCACAGGTTTCCGCGAGCGCCTCGTGGTAGCCCGAATTACGCGCCATCCATCGGGCGTGCAGCGTCGTGATGTCCGCCACGTCCCGACAGAGTCGAATGCAGCGGGCCATGCCTTCGCCCTCGTCGAGACAGGCGTCGGCACACCACTCGCACACCTGGGCGGCCTCGAGACAGTTGTCGATACACTCCTGCATGTGGTCGTCCGCGTGGTCGATCTGTTGTAACGCCATCGAGTGAACGGACATCGAACATCGCCATCAAGGTAGGACGGGCGACTGCAAGGGTGAGAGACGACAGTTTCGACGGAACCGAACGACCGCGCGACGCTGATCTGTCGCCGTCAGCGGAGCGTCTCGAGGTCCAGCCCGAGCGCGTCCTCGATCGTCGGCGTCACGTCGGTCGCGTCGACCGGCTCGTCGGCGTCGCCCCACTCGAGTTCCGGCGCCACCGGTCCGCCGAGGCCGAAACAGCCGAACGCGGAGTCGTCGACGCGGCCGTGGGAGCCGCTGACTTTCGTCGCGTCCAGCGACACCAGCCCCTCGTCGCCGAAGAACAGCTCGCAGGGGTCGAAGCCGGGCTTCTTGTGGATATCCATCTCGGTCGCGTACGGCGGTGCGTTCTCGCGGTCGTCCCACCAGTAGTACTGGAACCACGCGTCTCGGTCCGCGACGAGCACGAGGTCGCCCGCATTCGGGTGGTCGATGTCGTATTCTTTCTTTCCGGACTCCTCGAGCACCGCGTCGACGCCCTCCAGTCCGGATAGGGCCTCCTCGGCGTCCTCGAGAACGTCCTCGTCGGCGTAGACGTGTGCGATCTGGTGGTCGACCATGGCGAACGCCTCCGACGCCGGGATATCGACGTCGTCGTCTTCGTCGGTTTCGAGCAGCCCCGCCTCGCGGAGCGCGCGGTTCGGAAACACCGGCCGCTCGACGCCGTGGAAGCCGTACTCGCTCACGAGGGTCAGCAAGGTCTCGTCCCAGCGCTCGGTGCTCGTGAGGAACGACAGGAACTCCTCTAGCAGTCCGTCCACGGTCTCGAGTTCGGCCTCGAACGCGTCGGAGTCGGGGCCGTCGCTCTGCCCGACGTAGTCTAGGTGCGGGACGTACACCCAGAGCAGGTCGGGATCGAACCGCTCGACGGCCTCGCGGGCGGCGGTGAGGATCCACTCGCTGCCCTCCTCGTTGGCCCCGGGGCCCCAGTAGCTGTGCAGGGGAAAGTGGCCGTGTGCCTCGCGGAGGTCGTCGTAGAAGCCGTCGGGGTTCGTCCAGCAGTTCATCTCGAGGATGTTGTTATCCTCGTCTTCGATCGGAGAGGGGGTGAGCGCGACGTCCGCGCTGGTCCCGATCAGGTGCTGGAAGTTCAGGACGCCGGTGGTCAGTCCCGCCTCGTCGCTGGCGGCCTCCCAGAGTCGGTTCCGGTCGCCGCGGTCGCGCTCCCAGAACTCGGCGACCTCGCGCTCGCGGTCGTACTCGCCGCTCGAGACGTCGCCGTGCTCGTCCGGTCGTCGACCCGTCGCGAGCGTCGTCTGTGACGGAACCGTCAGGGCCGGGAACGGCGGTCGAAGATCGGTCACCTGCCCCGTCGGGAACCGTTCGGCGAGCGTCGGCGTTCGGTCGGCGTCGACGTGGTGGGGCTGGAGACCGACGACGTCGAGCACGATCACGCGGTCGGCGTCGGCTGCGTCGGGGGGGATGGGTTCTGTCATCGCTTCGGTGTCGGAATCAGCTGTGGCGGTTCGCGTACTCGTACAGTTCGTCCAGTTGACGGGAGAAGTCGTGCTCGTCGACCCCGATCGGGGCCTTGAAGAACGAGGCGAGCTGGGGCTGGAGCCCGCCCTCGCCGTGCTCGTCGGCGTGGGCGACCAGCCGAACCAGATCGAGCACCAGCGGCGCGGCCAGCGCCGAATCGGAGCCCTCCCACGTGAACTGCATCTTCATCTCGGTGTTCAGGAAGCCCTCGAAGTGGATGTAGTCCCAGGCCGTCTTCCAGTCCGCGAGCGACGGCGTGTAGTCGATCCGGACCCGATTGTGGCCGATATCGGGAAGGATCGACTCGAGGAGTTCCCCCTTGCTCGAGAGCTTTCCGGCCGCGTTGGCGTCGTCCTCGAGCACGAGGCCGTCCTGGTTCCCGAGGATGTTGTGGCCCTCCCAGGCCAGTACGTCGAGGTTTCGACCGGCGAACATCGGCGCGAGCGCGGACTTGACGAGCGTCTCGCCCGTTTTCGCGTCGCGACCCATGTGCGGGACGTTCTCCTCGGCGGCGAGTTCGCGAACCCCGCCGAGCGCGTTGCCCGTACTCGGCGTGAAGTTGACGAACGGATGGCCGTCGGTGATCGCTGCGTAGGCGTACAGTACGCTCGCGGGGAGGTCTCGGTCGTCCGCGTCGAGTGCCCCCTCGAGTTCGTCGCGGGTCTCGTAGGCCGTCGGATCGGGCAGTTCCGGCTCCGTCGACGCGACGTTGACGACGACGAGCCGCTCGAGGTCGTGGCGCTCGAGAAACGTCTCGTAGTCGTCCCGGATCTGGCCGACGACGTCGCGGACGGCGAGGCTCTCGTCCAACTGCTCGCTGTCGTCGGAGACCGCGGCACCGCAGTTGACGGCGGTGCCGACCTCGATCCGCTCGTCGATCGCGGCGAGGTCGTCGCGGACGGCCTCGAGCGTCGCCGCGTCCGGAACGCCGTTGCGCTCGGACTGGCGCTCGGCCCGGTCGACGAGCGATTCGGTGGCGATGTCGTGACCGCCGAAGACGAACCCGTCGACCGGCGGGAGGTCGAGCGTCGAAACGGGGTCGCGTTCGGTTACCATTCCGGTCGTGCCGGTGAGCGCTTCGGCGATGGCCCGGGCGCCGACGATCGACATCGTCGCGACGTTCCCGCGAGCGCCGACGAGCCAGACGCCCGTGCGCTCGCCGTTTGCCGGTTCCGTACGCTCGCCGTCGGTCGACCTCTCGCTCATCGGCGATCACGTCTCCCGCGCGTTCGTGGTGGCGAGGACGGTCCGTCGAAATTGCCGGTACCGCTCGAGAGTGGCCGCGTCTCGGGGGATCCGCTCGAGGATGGATGCAACTCCGTCGTCGCTCGTTCGAGACCGTTCATCTCGAAGGGGTTCGTCACCGAACGAGTTTTGTTATGCCCGCCGTAGCGACGGTAACGGGATATTGGCACGCTTTCCCACCGTTTTCCGGCAGCTCTGGGAGGCCGCGATCCGGGGACAATCCCGTGTTGTGCGATCGAACGAACGCCATCGCCAAGGTATCCACTCGTCGCAGTGTGGGTATGCGAATTATCGACCCGCACATGCACATGGTCTCGCGCTCCGCGGACGACTACAAGCGAGCGCGGCGGGCGGGAATCGAGTGCTGCATCGAACCCGCGTTCTGGAGCGGTCAGGACAAACACAACGCGGGCTCGTTTTTCGACTACTTCGAGCAGATCATCGAACACGAGACCGACCGCGCGGAGCGCGCGGCGGGCATGGACCACTACGTGACGATCGGTCTGGAGCCGAAGGAGGCGAACTACCGCGAGATGGCCGAGGAGGTCGTCGACCGCATTCCGGAGTACCTCGACCGCGACCCCGTCGTCGGCGTCGGCGAGATCGGTTTCGATCAGGTCACCGACGACGAGGAGTGGGCGTTCCGCCGCCAACTCGAGATCGCCGAGGAGCGCGAGTTGCCGGTCATCGTCCACACCCCGCACACCGACAAACCGTCGGGCACCGAACGGATCGTCGAGATCATCGAGGAGATGGACGTCACGCAGGAGCGGATCATCATCGATCACAACACGGAGAACACGATCGATATCTCCACGCGGACGGACTGCTGGATCGGCTTCACCCTCTACCCCGGCAAGATCGAAGCCTCGTCCGCGATCGACCTGCTCGAGGAGTACGGCACCGACAACATGATCTTCAACAGCGCGGCCGACTGGGACCCCTCGGATCCGCTCGCGGTGCCCGAAGCGCGCGACGAGATGCTCGACCGCGGCTGGGACCGCGAGGAGGTCCGCAAGGTGGTCTTCGAGAACCCCTACGACTTCTTCGACCAGTCGCCGAACTTCGAGTACGAGGCCTGAGCCATGCAGTTCGGTTTCTCCACTAACGCGTTCCGAGAGTACGGACTCGAGGAGTCGATCGACGCCATCGCCGAGGCGGGCTACGACGGCGTCGAACTCCTGTTCGACGAACCGCACCTGTATCCGCCGACCGCGACGGACGACGACGTCGACTCCGTCCGGAAGAGCCTCGCGGACAACGATATCGCCATCAGCAACGGCAACGCGTTCATGCTCACCGCGATCGAGGGCTTTCACCACCCCTCCTACGTCGAACCGGACGAGGAGTACCGCCGCGAGCGGATCGACTACACGCTGGCGGCGCTCGAGACCGCGGCCGACCTCGAGATTCCGTACATCTCGATCGAACCCGGCGGACCGATCCCCGACGAGAAATCGCGGGAGTGGGCGATGGACACGTTCGTCGAGAGCCTCGCGGAGGTCGCCGACCGCGCCGAGACGGTCGGGGTCGACCTCCTCGTCGAACCCGAGCCCGACCTGCTGATCGAAACCTCCGAGGAGTTCCTCGCGCTGCTCGAGCGCGTCGATTCGGATCGAGTGAAGTGCAACTTCGACGCCGGACACTTCTACTGCGTCGGCGAGGATCCGGCCGAACTGGTCGACCCGCTCTGGGAGCACACGTCCCACTACCACCTCGAGGATATCCCGGCCGACAGAACCCACGAACACACGCAACTCGGGGACGGCGCGATGGACATCGACGCCTTCCTCGGCGAACTCGACGACCGGAACTACGACGGCTTCGTCACCGTCGAACTCTATCCCTACGAGGAGACGCCGATCGAAACGGCCCGAGAGGCGATGACCTACCTCGAGGAACGCGGGTGGGCGTAGGGTGGCCGGCGGCGCGGACGTAGACGAAGAGAGCGGGCGGCTGCCCGGACCCGAGGCCGACTCGGTCGAAGAGCGGACCGCAGACGGTGGCTCTCGGTCGTCGATCGCGGCGTACGCGCAGTTGGTCCGCGTCCCGAACCTCTTCACCGCGCCGCCGGACGTGATCCTCGGCGCCGCGCTGCTCTCGGCCGCCGGTCTCGAGCCGCGTCCGGCGTCCGTCGCCGGGCTCGCGGTCGCCTCCGTGCTCCTCTACGCCGGCGGAACCACGCTCAACGACGCCTTCGACGCCCCCGTCGACGCCCGCGAGCGCCCCGAACGCCCGGTTCCGTCGGGGCGCGTCTCGAGGGACTCGGCGTTCACCATCGGCTTCGGCTTGCTGCTCCTCGGCATCGTCGGCGCCTTCGTCGCGACGGGCGGTCCGGGTGCCGTCGTAGCCGGGCTGATCGCCGCCGCGATCGTCGCCTACGACGGCGCGCTCAAGGGAACGTCGGCGGGCTTTCTCGCGATGGGAACGACGCGAGGACTGAACGTCGTCCTGGGGACGACCGCCGCCGGATTCGTCGTCCTCGAACTGGCTCTCGCGACGGTCGTCGTTCCCGCCGCCGTGGTCGTTTACATCGCCGCGGTCACGTCGATGGCCGCTCGAGAGACCGAGGGCGGAAACCGGGGCGCCGTCGGCGTCGCCATCGGGGGTGTCGTCGCCGCGCTCGTCGTTCTCGCGTGGTACCTCGCGAGTGTGAGGCCGACGCCCTTCGGGACTGTCGCGGCCGTCGCGTTCGCCGGCGCGTTCGTCCGGTGGGTCGGCCGCCCGCTGCGGAGCGCCTACGCCGATCCCGTTCCGGGAACCGTCGGGCCGGCGGTCGGGGCCTGCGTCCTCGGACTCGTTCTGCTCGACGCCGCGTTCGCCGCCGCGGCCGGACCCGGGTGGGCCGTCGCTGCAGGGGTATTTCTCGCGCCGGCGGTCGTGCTCTCGCGCGCGTTCGACGTGACGTGAGACGTGAAAACGGACCGCTCGCGAAAACAGACCGCATCGAACGGCCTGCCGGAGTCAGTCGTCGGCTTCCTGCGGCCCCGGTTCCGCCGCTTCGTCAGCATCGTCGGGGGCCGCTGACGTGTCGTTGTCGGGGCCGTCAGGGTCCGCCGTCGCGTTGTCGTCGGGTAGTTCCTCGTCTGCCCCGGGGTCGTCTTCGCCCTCGGGGAACTCCTCGCCCTCTTCGTCCGCGCCGTCCGGCGCCTCCGCTTCGGGGGCCTCTTCCTCCATCTCCTCTTCGTCGACGACGAACGGGTCCTCGGGCGCAGGAATCTCCTCGCCCTCTTCCGCCGGCACGATCCGGTAGACCTCGCCCGTCTCGGGGTCCGGTCGGAAGTCGGTGTTCGCGAGGACGTACAGTTCGCCGTTCTCGTCGCGTTCGACGCCGTAGACGTACCGATTGAGCGACTCGTCGTCGGCGCCCTCGAACTGCAGTTCCTCGAGGTCCCAGCCCTCGTCGACCTCGACGAGGTCGTCGCCCGCGTCGGCGTCGTCCTCGAGTCCCGCGTCGTCTTCCGTCTCGTTTTCGTCCGGATCGGCGCCTTCGTCGTCCGCCTCCTGAATCAGACTGGCTTCCTCGGTGGTGTTCGCCTCGACTCCGTCCTCGGTGTCGTTCGCCTCGGCTTCGTTCTCGGTTTCGTTCGCCTCGGCTTCGTCCTCGAGTGCCCCTTCGTCTTGCTCCTCCGCGTCCACCTCGTCCTCGTCGGCGCCGTCGCCGGCCGGATCGACCGCCACCAGCACCTCGCCGTCGGCCTCGGCGACGCCCTGGCTGCTCCAGTTGCCGAACACGAACTCACCCTCGAGTTCGGGTATCGTGTCGCCCGCGTAGCGGTGGCCGCCGACGACGACCGAACTGTCGATGAACGCCTCCGACACGCGGGTGTGCTGGTACTCGGCGATCGGGTCCCGCAGCGGCTCGCCCGCTCGCGCCTCGCTGACGTCCCCTTCGACCTCGTCGGGACACTCGGCGGCGGCCTCGAGCGGGAACTCCGGACTGAAGCAGAACGAGCCCTCCTTGACGTTCCAGCTGTAGTTGCCGCCCTCGTCGACGGTGTAGACGGACTCGATGTGATGCTGTCCGGCGTCGGAGACGAACACCTGCCCGCCGTCGTCGATCGACATGCCCCACGGGTTGCGAAAGCCCCAGGCCCAGTAGGAGTCGATGTCTTCGTCCGAGTCGACGAGCGGGTTGTCGTCGGGAACGCCGTACTCGCCGAACTCGGCCTCCTCCTCCGCGTCGACGTCGATCCGGTGGATCCCGCCGAGCGGGTTCTCCGTCGTGTTCTGGGCGTTGCCGCCCTCGTTCTCGTCGTACCAGTCGTCGACGTGGCCGACGCCGATGTCGTGGACGTTGCCGCCGTCGCCGACCGAAGTGTAGAGGTAGCCGTCGGGACCGAAGGCCAGCCGACCGCCGTTGTGGTTGTCCTGTGGCTGCGGGATCTCCATGATGGTCCGCTCGGAGTCGGGATTCACGCTCGTCAGGTCGTCTTCGGCCTGGAACTCGGCGAGCACGTCGGTGTGGTTGTAGCCGAGTCCGTCGCGTTCCGGCGCGCTGTACCGGACGTAGAAGCGGCCGTTCTCCGCGTACTCCGGATGGAACGCGATGCCGAGCAGCCCGCGCTCGTCGTAGCCGCCGAGTTCGCCGATACCGAGGGTGACGAGCTGATCCTCGATGTCGAGGAACAGCTCCATGTCGTCCGGGGTCAGCGACGTCGCGTCGCCGGCGTCCTCGGCCGCTTCCCCCTCAACCTGAATACTGCCCGACATCGTCCCGGGGTGGACCTCACAGACGTAGCGGTCCATCTCCTCGGTCGCTTCGAACTCGAGGGTCTGGGTTTCGCCCGCCTCCCGGACGATCTCCGTCCGCTCGAGGATGTCGTCGTTGGCGTCGAGGATGACGACGTTGTGCGGCTGGCCGTCGCCGTTCTCCCAGGTGAACCGGTAGGTCTCGCCGGCGGCCAGCTCGAGCGTCGGGTTCTCCTCGCCGTCGATCTCGTCCGGACCCATGCCGAACCAGGCCGTGACGACGCCGTTGAAGAGGAACTCCTGCGGTTCGCCCTCTGCCGGCTGGTCCATCGTGTCCTCACCGTCATCGTCAGCGACGACGCCTTCGTTGGGATCGGCGGTCTCGTTGCCCTCGTCGGCTTCGGGTGGCTCGCCGGTCTCGTTTTCCTCCTGTATCAGACTGCCCTCCTCGGCTTCGGCGACGTCCGTTTCGTTGTCCGGGTCGGCGACGCCCGTTTCGTTGTTCGGGTCGGCGACGCCCGTCTCGTTGTCGGCTTCGACGGACTCTCCTTCGGCGCCGTCTTCGTCGAGTTCACCTTCGGCGTCGTCCGCCGCGACTGGACCGTCTTCCTCCTCGTCGACTGCCTCGTCTGGCGCTCCGTCCTCCTCGGGTCCGCCGTCGGCTTCCTCCGGTTGCTCGCCGAGGTTGGTGACGAACACCTGCCCCGTCTGCGTGACGAGGAAGTGGTGGACCTCGCCGTCTACTTCGACGTAGTCGAGGTCGGTCGGTGCCGGCAGGTTCTCCGCGACCAGTTGGAGGCCGACGGTCTCCCCTTCCGGGAACTCGCCGGCGACGGGGACGCCCTCGAAATCGGCTTCCTCCGCCTCCTCCTCGCCCGTCTCCTCGTCTTCCTGTGCGCTCGCGACGCCGCCGAGTGCGGCCGCAGATCCCGAGGCCGCGAGGGCTCGAAGGATCGTCCGTCGCGATTGACTCCCGATTCCGGATTCGTGTACGCCGCGTACCGTGTCGTTTGGGTAACTCATGCTCAGTGTATCGTGAAACGAATGGACGAGGCCTGGACAGAATCTACATCCGCCGACAGCGGATGTACCCGCGTTCGAGTAGCGCTCCGCTAGCTCGGTCCGGCGTCGCTGTGTGACTCGCCCGCACGGAGGTGGTCGTGTCAGTTTGATAAATCGAGCAAACCGTTCCACGGACAATCTCGCTCTGGCCGTTCGTTTCACGTCCTAACCTCGAGTTAGGGCGTCTCCGCTCCGCACGAGTCGCGTTAACGACCGATTCGTGGCCAACGGATTAGTGACTCGACGGTATACGTCTCCGAACCCATGGTCGAACTCGCCTTTTCGACGAACGCGTACACGCAGCACTCGCTCCCGGACGCGGTTCGCCGCATCGCCGACTGCGGCTACGCCGGCGTCGAACTCCTCGGCGACGAGCCACACGCCTACTTCCCCGACTTCGCGGACGCGGATCGCGAGTCGCTCCGCGAGGCGCTCGAGGTCGCCGATCTCGCGGTATCGAATATCAACGCGAACACCGCGATGGGCTACTACGACGACGCGCCGCCGTCGGCGTTTTTCGAACCGAGCGTGATCCGCGCCGACGACGACGCCCGCGAGTGGCGCGTCGAGTACACGAAGCGCGCGATCGACATCGCGGAGACGGTCAACGCGCCCGCGGTCTGTCTCGCGACGGGGCGTCCCCTGCCGGGAACGATGCCCGAGGCGGCCCGGGAGTACCTCCGCGAGTCGCTCCACGAGATCCTCGACTACGCCGAGAGTCGCGACGTCGCGGTCGGCATCGAGTACGAACCCGAACTGCTGATCGAGAACACCGACGAGGTGCTCGCGTTGATCGACGACCTCGGTCGGGACGGACTGGGGGTCAATCTGGACGTCGGCCACGCGGCGGTTTACGGCGAGGACGTCGCCGAAAGCATCCGTCGCAGCGCCGGCTCGATCACGGGCATCCACCTCGAGGACATCGTCGGCGGCCGACGCGGGAAACACTACCACCGCATCCCCGGCGAGGGCGATCTCGACTTCCGGGCGATCTTCGACGCGCTCGACGACATCGACTACGACGGGTTCGCGACGCTCGAGTTGTACACCTACCCCGACGAACCGGATCGTGCGGCACGGGAGGCGTACGCGGCGCTCGAGGCGTACGTGTAGCGTTGCTCTGATACCAATTCATCCCACCCGGATCCCCATCGAAACGCGAGCTATCGCCCGTCCAATCGGTAATACCGTGCTACTCGCGGCCCGCGTCAAGATAACGAACCGAATAGTCGTAACGTCCCCCGTTTCTGCCAATCCCTGTAGCGTAGTCGGACGATGACCGCTAACGACAATCGAGAGGCGGACCAAACGGCTGAACACGACGGATGGCGAGGAACTGATCGAATCGGCGATCCTCTCCGAGGTGGGCGAAACCCAGACGGTGGAGGGACGGACCGCGAAAACGAAACCGGCGGCCCCGCTCGGCGTTAGCGTCTGCGGTTCGAGTCTTCGTCTTCAGCGCCGCGCCTCGAGTTCCGCTTCGAGATCCTCGAGACTCATCTCCTTCATCGAGAGGAGGACGAGCAGGTGGTAGACGATGTCGGCGGCCTCGTACGCGATCTCGTCGCGGTCGTCGTCTTTGGCCGCCAGGACGAGTTCGGTCGTCTCCTCCCCGAGTTTCTCGAGTACCTCGTTTTCCCCTTTCTCGTGGGTGAACAGCGAGGCGGTATAGGAGTCGTCGGGCAGCGTTTCCTTGCGATCCTCGATCACGGCGAACAACTCTTCGAGCGTCTGATCCATCTACATCTCACCTGATACGTTACGAATATCCTCGAGTTGCTCGAACTTTTCGCTATCGTCGCGGCCGTCTTCGAAGACGTCGTCGGTGATCTCGATGGGGGCGTTCGTCCGGGCCGCCAGCGCGAGCGAGTCGCTCGGTCGGGCGTCGATGATCGTTTCGCCCCGCGGCGTCTCGAGGTGGAGGTCGGCGATGTAGGTGCCGCCCTGCCCGTCGTCGCGCTCCTCGATCTCGTTGACGACGATGCGGTCGATCCGACTGCCCAGTTCCTCCATGACGTCGAGCAGGAGGTCGTGGGTCAACGGCCGGCCGATGTCCTCGGCCTCGAGGCCGCGAGCGATGCTCGTCGCCTCGTTGAAGCCGATGAAGATCGGAACGACGTCCTCTTCGCCGTCGACGTCGAGGACGACCACCGGCACCGGCCCCTGTGGGGTCCCCGCGACACGAACCGCGTCGATGGATGCCTGCATATCGATACCCTTGCGAGCGAGCGAGAAAACACGTCCGGTCGCGAATGCATGCACGCGGTCACCGAACCGCGGTCGACTCGTTCGATGACCGTGCTCGGCTAGCGTCGGTCCGTCGGTCTCACCGCTCCGGTGGCTCGACGACGACGGTGCCGCGGTTCGAAACGCTCACCTGGCAGCCTTCGTACGAAAACGACACTTCGATGGGGCGGTCCCGGTTCGACCGCACGAGCGTAGCGAGCGCTTCGGGATCGATCGTCTCGTACAGTGCGGTCATCGTGGTCGGATCGCAGTTCGTGACGGCCCCCACGCTTTCGACGATCGCGCCGATGATCGTGTCGGAATCTGCATCGAACTGCCTGTGGAACGTTCCCGTGGTGGGATCGTAGCCCGTACTGTCGTCGTCGAACGACTCGAACGAAGGTGAATCGGATAGAGTCGTGTTATCATTCATTGGCCCTCTTATCGGGGACATCGAAGTAAGCGGTCACGCTGACCAGTCAGCGTGCGTCCGCACCGGACTTCTCGAAGAGGTGGCGAAGGACGGTCCGCTGTGCCTTCCGAAGGTGCTGGTTGAAGGTCTGCCGCGTGACGTCGAACCGGTTCGCTAATTCGTCGCCGGTGCTGGCTCGAGGCGTGTCGAAGTAGCCGCCGAAGTAGGCGGCGTCGAGCGCGGCCAGCTGCCGGTCGGTGAGCGCGTCGGCGACGACGTCGTAGAGGAGGTGGGGCGAGTAGACGAGTTCCTCGGACACCAGTTCGACTGTGTCGTGGAACCGCCGAATTCCCTCCGCAGCCAGCCGCGGATCCACGTCACCCGGAAGCTCGCCGCGGAACCTGACTTCGTCCGAAGCAATGACGATGTCGCGGGGCCGGCCGCCGAGGGACGGGAACACTTGGGCCACCGTTTCTGATTCCGCGTGGGCCTCGACGCGATGGTGGTTGTCGATCGAACTGAGTAACCGTGCGTCGACGTAGTGTGGCACCTCTTCGACGGCGGTCACGAACTCGCTCGCGGAGAGATCCGACGTCCCCATGTACTGGACGGTCGTCCCGTCCGGCAGCGGGACGACGGAGTCGATTTCGATTCGCCTCTCGTCGTCCTCGACGCGAAGGGAGGGTGGGACCGCCGACTTGTCGGCCCGGTACTCGAGCAGTCGGACGTGGTCGCTGGTCAACCGCTTCTCGCGCCGCTTCAACGCCGTCACGTCCTCGAACGAGACGACGACGTACTCGACCGTCCCCTCGTCGTCCAGTACGGGTGACGCGCTGCTCGAGAACCACCGCTCGGAGCCGTCCGGGAGTTCGATCCAGTGTTCGAAGCCGAACGCCGGTTCGCCGGACTCGAAGACGCGCGTGACGGGGTGGTCGTCGGCAGGGATCGGTGCCCCGTCGTCGTCGTAGATGTTCCACTCGGACGGATCGTACGCGCCGCCGGTGAGCCGTTCGTTCGTGAGTCCGAGCGTCTCCGATGTACGGTCGTTTGCGAAGGCGATGGACCCCGTCGAATCGACCACGACGGTGCTGCCCGGGGTCACGTCGAACACTCGTCGAGCGAGATCCTCGGGCGGTGTTCCGGACGACTCGTGTTCCTCGGGGTCGGCCGGTTCGTCGTCGTGAACTCCCCCTGCTGGCGAGTTCGTCATCGTTCCACCGACCGTTCGAGAAACCGCTGACTCGTCTCGAGACGGTCGACTCGCTCGCAGCCACGTTCGTCACGTCGATACCCGAGTGCCGATCGTCGTCCGAGTTCGCCGCGGCGAGCGATCGACGCCCCGGTGGATCGGTACCGGGTCATACCACTGCTACGGCTCCGACGGATAAATGCGTACCACTGGTGAGAAACCCGGACGGAGTCCGTCACGACCGCTCGGATCGGACTCGCTGCGTCCCTCCGAACCGGCTCGTCACTCTCGCGTCGGCCGTCGCTTTGCTTCCGGGAAGATACTCTCCGGCAGGTACGCGGAGACGACCCAGTTCGGGGCGTTGACCGCTTCGTTGATCTTCAGGTCGACGGCCGCCGAACACAGCATGTAGGCTTCGCTCCGGCCGAGTCCGCGTTCGCCGTGCAGGTGATCGATCATGTTCCGAACGGCCGCTCTGGTCGCCTCCATTAGGTCGTCGGCGATCCCGGTCGTTCCGTACATCGGTTCGTCTCGACCGGTCGGGGTGAACGGCCCCGTGGTTTCGAACTGCGGCTGCTCGATCGACAGATCCGACCGCAGGTCGAACCGGCACGTGACGGTCATCGGCGCCTCGATGCCGGTCCCGCAGACCTCGCCGTCCCCCTGAGCGGCGTGGCAGTCGCCGATGCTGAACAGTCCCTCGTCGACCGCGACGGGGAGGTAGAGCGTCGATCCCGCCGTGAGCTGTTTGATGTCCATGTTCCCACCAACCGACCGCGGCGGGAACGTCTCGTGGCTGCCGTCCTCGTCTGGGGCGACGCCGATTACGCCGGGGAACGGATCCAGCGGGACCTCGATCCCGTCGACGAACTGTGCGACGCCGTCCTCGAGGTCCCAGACGTGAAGGTCCGGTTCGGGGAACTCGTCCGACAGGAGCCCGAGCTCCGCTTCGCTCGGGAGGATCAGCGAGTGGCCCCAGCCCTCGTGCTCGAGGTCGAGCAGTTCGACCTCGAGGACGTCGCCCGGCTGGGCACCATCGACCGCGACGGGTCCGGTCAGCGCGTGGACGCGGCTGACGTCGAGGTCGGCGATGTCGGCGACCGTCGAGTCGGGGCCGAGCTGTCCGTCGGTCGAGTCTCTGCACGTAAAGCGGACGACGTCGCCGGACTCGATCGTCCGTACCGGCTCGAGACTGTTGTCCCACGCGCTGTGAACGGTGCCGTCGTCGGGGCGTATCTGGTAATCTACCGCGTCGTATTCGCTCGCCATTTCCGTTGCACCCAACGCGGTGCCGCGAGATAAAGTCTCGATCCGTCGCGGCTCCGATCCGACGGCGGGATGGCTCGTCCTCACTGCTCGATCGCCGGCCGTCGATCGGCGGGCTCCCGAGCACCGAACGACGCCTCCTGTTTCCGAGCGGCACGCCTACTGCCCGCGCTCGAGGCTCGGCACCGCCGCGTCGTCGTTCTCGAAGAACGCGAGCCCGTGAATTCGACTGTCGGGGGTCAGTTCGGGGTGGAACGCGGTCCCGACGACCGGCCCCTGCTTGACCGCGACGGGACGGCCGTCCCACGAGGCGAGTACCTCGGCGTTTCCGCTCCCCACGTCGTCGATGGCGGGTGCGCGGATGAACACCGCCGGATACGGCTCGTCGTCGGCCAGGCCGTCGACCGCGAGCGCCCCCTCGAAACTGTCCCGCTGGCGGCCGAAGGCGTTGCGCTCGACCGCGACGTCGAGCAGCCCGAGTTCCTCGACCCGGTCGTCTCCCGCGTCGCTCGAGGCGACGATCAGCCCGGCACACGTCGCGAGCAGCGGTTTGCCGGCGGCGACGTGGTCCCGGATTTCGGGGGCGATCCCCTCGCTGTGGAGCAGTCGGGAGATGGTCGTCGATTCGCCGCCGGGCATCGCGAGCAGGTCGCAGTCCGGGACGAGCCCCGAGTCGCGAATCTCGCGGACGGTGACCTCGCGGTCGTGGGCCTGCGCCGCGCGTTCGATGGCGGCCGCGTGTTCCTCGACGTCGCCCTGAACGGCGACGACGCCAGCGGTCAGTGACATGTCCCGCCCTATGGATGGGTGCGTCAAAAAGGTCGCGTCCCCGGTTACGATTCGGCGGCGAGGCGAATGGCGATCCCGTCAGGGTCGGTGATTTCGAAGCCCTCCTCGCGGTCGTCGACCGGGACGTTACCGTCCGCGAGTCGCCGGCGGATCGTCTCGAGCGCGTCGCTCGAGGGCACGACGAGTTCGAACCACGCGAGTCCGCGGTGATCCGCCGTCGCCGGGGCCGATCGGCGGTGCCAGGTGTTCAGGCCCAGGTGGTGGTGGTAGCCGCCCGCGGCGACGAACAGCGCCGACGGTGCCGTATCCGTTACGTCGAACCCGAGGGTGTTCACGTAGAACTCCCGGGCGGCGTCGAGCGACGACACCTCGAGGTGGACGTGACCGAGTGCGGTCCCCGAAGGGGCCGTCGCGACCGGATCGCCGTTCGCGGCCGCCGCAAGCGACTCGAGGTCGAGCGGCCACGAGCCGATCTGGAGGCTCCCGTCGTCGTCGTGCGGCCAGTCTTCGCGCGGTCGGTCCCAGTAAATCTCGACGCCGTTGCCCTCCGGGTCGGTACAGTAGAGCGCCTCGCTGACGCCGTGGTCGGACGCCCCGGTAAGCTCCCAGCCGTCGCGGATCCGAGCGAGCGCATCACCCAGCGCCGCGCGGCTGGGGACCCTGAACGCGTTGTGAAAGAGGCCGGTCGCGTCCACGGGACGCGGGTCCGCATCCGCCTCGTGTCGGCACTCGAGCAGCGGCGTGCCGTCGACGCCGAGCGTCGTCGTCGCTGCCTCCCGCGTGAGTTCCTCGAGTCCGACGATATCTCGATAGAAGTCGATCACCGCCGCCTCGTCACCGACGGTCAGTGCCGTCCGACCGAGTCGGGTCGAATCCGGAAGAAGTCCGATAGAGTCGTTCATACGTCCGATACGCACTATTGGCTTATATGTAGTTTGACTGTACGCGCGACCACGAACGGTATCGTCGCACGGAATAGCCGCTCCTCGCGGGCCTCGGTTGGGTGTGAGAACGAGGGCTGGTCGGTTACGCGACGAACGTCAGCAGCTGGACCAGTACGCCGATCATGACACCGGTCGCGATGACCGTCTTGGGATCGATCTTGATCGAGTTCGAGTCCTCCGAGTCGAAGTACCGGACGAGTCCGGCACTGGACATCAGCCCACCGCTGTTCTGTCCTTTATCCATACCCACTACTACGAGCGGACGGAACTAAATCTTTCGTCCCAGTGGACGGCGCTGTTCAGATTACCGTTTGAAGGAATGAGGTGCTCCATCTGGCGGAACTATCACTTTCGGATACTGTTTCTCTTTTGGAGACATTCGGTGTCAAACGGGCGAGATCGACGATCCATAATTGGGTGCAGAACGCAGATCTACAGCCGACAGTTGGAAAACAGCCGGACCACGTTGCACTCGACGAAACCGCGATCCAACTCGACAATCAGCGTTACTGGCCGTGTGCTGCTGTCGATCCGAAGACCAACGAACCTCTCCATGTACGGCGCTATTCAGCGCGTACAACCGCACTTACCGAGATGTTCCCGAGTGTACTCGAACAGAAAGACGACATCGACGATGCCGTATTTCTCGTCGACTCAGCACCGTAGCTCGACGCTGCACTCCACAACCACGGGTTCTGATTTCGATACGAAAAACCTGAAAATCGGACACAGTCAAACGTTTCATTCAAGAGATAACACGGCGTACATCCCGGTTTGAAAACTGCTTCAGAAACGCCGATCCAGCAACCGCCGAAACGTGGCTGCAGAGCTACAGACTGCTGGAACCAACTAATCTGAACGATGTCGGGATCGGCGTAGCAGCTCCAGGCAGAATATCGACCGTCGATTCGTCGTTCTACTCGCGTACTGTGTCGAACAGCTATGCACGCTATGATACGCACCGCAATAAATAAACTAAACTTATATTTATTTTGGGGTCAGGTAGTCATTACCGGTCCCGATCGCAGACTCTGAGTTATCGACTCTATCCGCGCTGTTTTAGCTATCGTGCACTGAAATACTGCTGCTAATGCGCCTATACGCGCCATATAGGTGCCGAGACTGGAATCACCATCAATATCCTCTCACACTAGATGGGATGTCCAGACCGGGACTGGATTACTTCTGAAATAGCCTGTATATGGCAGATATTGTGTAATATAATACAATCTCTTCCAAAAGCGTGTTACCATTTGGACATGGGAGTTTTCTCGCTCATTCACTAACACTTCAATTCGATAGCGTGGGACGACACTCCGAATAATAAATTAAATATTGTTTATTACCGGGTGGCGAGTGAGCGCTCCATTACACGAACCCGTTTCGATACAGTACTCGGATACTGCTTCCAGTACACCGAACACCGCGAATACCGTCCATCGCAATCTGGTTTTACGGCTGCACGGGTGTATACACTCGTCTTCAGACTGCTTACGGGTCTCGAGTACTAACCCTCGCTCCCGCCGTTCGACGGCCGTCATCGTCGGGCGGCCGAATGTAGATCGGCTCTTACCATCGCGACTATGATTGGATCCCGTTCCGCCCGTCGTCGTGTTGCCGTCGGCGTACAGGCGATCGATACCGCCCGCGACACGGTCGTGGACATTTCTCGACTTCGGGATGATTACAAATGTACCCTTGTAATATATTCGTTCAGGACGAGTCTGTCCACCCGACTCTGCGCATCTATCGGAGTTCAGCGCTCGTTCCGAGCGTCTCGGAAACCGTTCGACACCGGATATGGGCGTAGCGAGCCCTGCCGGTACGCTAGTTGACGCTTTCTCTCACAGTTTCCGCGAAACCTGTTCCGACTCTATCGGAACTAGTTTGGGAGCGATTCACGTGGTGCTTCGGTGCGTCCGACGGCGGAATATCGGACCATCGCTCCGTACGTCCGCGCTCCCGGCCTCGGATGGTGGATCGGCTTCCGTTCTGGCCGGTCGCCCAATAATATGGTGTTAATACAATATATTCGATGAAAGGAGATCCGGCTCTTCCGAAAGCGTCGTCTCCGGGTATAGTGTACTGTTAACAAGACACGCTCGAGAAAACCTCTACTTTCTGGCCCACTACTCGGCCTTCTCGACGGTCGAACGCCTTCGACGTCGTTTTCTGTGACAACGAGGACGAATCGAACGCCATTCATCTCGAAAACATATCCGGCAGAGCCGAAACACTTCTGTGGGTGGCGATAGTGGTCGGTCAGTATGACACGGACATCGAACCGGTCGGTCGAACGGGCGTTCGCACTCGTCGACGAACTCGCGGAGAACGGTGGGGGGCGAGTCTCCGAACTGGCAGAGCGCGTCGATATGCCGGTGAGTACGGTTCACGATCACCTGCAGACCCTCGTCGAAACGGAATACGTACGGATGGAGGACAAAGAGTACCAGACGACGACGCGATTTCTGGAGGTCGGTCATCGCCAACGACACCGTCTGGAGGTTTTCAAGGCCGTTCGCGACGAACTCGAGACCGTAGCCGACGAGACCGACGAACACGCGACGCTCTTCATCGAGGAGGAGGATCAGGCGGTCATCCTCGCCGTCCAGGAGGGCTCGGATGCGGTCAATCTGTTCGCGTATCCGGGTGCGCGGATGCCGTTACATGCGGTGGCTCCGGGGAAAGCGATGCTCGCCTCCATGCCAACCGACCGCGTCGAGGAAATCATCGACCGACACGGACTCGTCGAACTGACGTCTCGGACGATCACCGACTCCGACGTCCTGTTCGACCAACTCGAGGAGATCCGTCAGCAGGGGTACGCGATCGACGAAGGCGAGCGGATCGCGGGAATGGTGTGCATCGCCGCTCCGATCTTCGACAAGAACGATCGGGTGCGCGGCGCGATTTGCGTCTGCGGACCGCAGAGCCGAATCGACGAGACGCGCCGGGACGAAATCGCGGACATCGTCCGGCGGGCGGCGAACGTAACGCAGGTGAACTTAGATTACGTGTGAGGTCGGTTCGACCGCCGTCGGCGACTCGCGGCCGATCGATTACGAGTCCGAAACCGGCGCGAGCGCCTCGATCGTTCCCTCGGCGAGATCGTCGGCGGCCTGTTCCGGGATCGTCAGCAGCGGCCGATCGATCGCGGTTTCGTCGACGAGTTCGCGAAGTTGCTCTCGGGCGTCCGACGGCGTCCCGGCGACACCCAGATCGTGGACCATCTCGTCCGTCACGAGCCCGGCGGCCTCCCCGCGGTCGCCGGCCCCCCACGCGTCGGCGATGCGCTCGGCTCGGTCGGGGAACCGGGTCCCGACCGCGTTCCGGTAGCCGTCGGCGCTGCCGGCGTAGTAGGCGATGTGTCCGCGAACGGCGTCGTAGGCCTCGTCGGCGTCGTCGCTCACAGCGGCGGGGACGTACGGCGCGATCGTGATCCCGTCCGGATCGCGACCCGCCTCTCGAGCCGTTTCCTCGACGACCTCGAACGCCTCGTCGAGCGCCGAGAACGGGATGTTGTGCGGCATCCAGCCGTCACAGAGCCGGCCGACGACCCGCCGATTCGCCGGCCCGAGCGCCGCGTGATAGATCGGCACGTCCCTGTCGACGGGTGGAACGCCGTTCACCTCGAGCAGTTCGCCCTCGTACTCGACGGGTTCGTCGCCCGTCAGGATCTCCTGGACGATTTCGATGGTCTCGTGAGACCGGCGAACGGGCCGTTCGAACGGCATTCCGTGGACGTTTTCGACGGCCGTCGGCGTACTCGTCCCGACGCCGAAGGATGCCCGTCCGTCCGACACGTCGTCGATCGTCGCCGCGGTCATGGCGAGCACGGCCGGCGTCCGCGAGAAGACGTTCACGATCGCCGTACCGATTTCGACGCTGTCGGT
This sequence comes from Natronorubrum halobium, assembly GCF_051351675.1. Taxonomy (NCBI): domain Archaea; kingdom Methanobacteriati; phylum Methanobacteriota; class Halobacteria; order Halobacteriales; family Natrialbaceae; genus Natronorubrum; species Natronorubrum halobium. The sequence continues at coordinate 370,906 of NZ_CP195595.1, read as the reverse complement.
GCGAGCGGCGATCTCCGAGAGTTTGACGACGGAGCTCGTTCCCCAGAGTTCGCCCATCCAGACGGAGTCGTACCCCCGCGCTTCGGCGTCGATCGCGAGGTCGGTCGGGTCGTGTGCGCCGGTTCGCGGAATTACCAGGCCGAGATGCATACCCACCTGTTTGCGACTCGGTCTCATAAATCATTCCGCGGCGCGGGCTCGTTACCGACCGACGAACTCGGGATCGCCGTCGCCGAAGAACGCGCCGAGACCTCGCTCGTAGTCTTCCGTCCGCGTCGCTCCCGCAATGACGTCTGCTTCCGCAGCGAGTTGGGACTCGAGGCTCCGATCGTAGCTGTCGGTCAACAGCCGGGTCGTCGCTCCGAGGGCCTGGGTCGGGCCGGAGGCGATGTCGGCCGCGACGGTCTCGAGTCGATCGTCGAACGCCTCGCTGGGGACGGCTTCGTTCGCGAGTCCCATCTCGACGGCCTCGTCGGGGGCGATCGGCTCGTCCCGGAGGACGATCTCCTTCGCGGTTCGAAGCCCGACGAGTCGCGGCAGGAAGAAGGTGGAACCGCCGTCGCCGGTCAGTCCGATTCCGGGGTAGGCGAATTTGAGGGTCGCGCCCTCGCCGAGGACGACCAGGTCGGGCATGAGCGCGAGGCTGAAGCCGATCCCGGCGGCGACGCCGTCGATTCCCCCGACGACCGGCGTCTCGGTCCGGTGGAACTGGACGATCGCCTCGTGGGCGCGGCCGGCCAGTTCGCGGAGCAGCGGTGCGTCGGACTCGTCGCCGGAGAACCGGGAGAGATCGGCGCCCGCACCGAAGAAGTCGCCCTCGTGGGTCAGCACGATACACCGAACGTCCGCGTCCTCGCCCAGCGTCGTCGCGACCGACACCAGTTCGTTCGCCATCTCGAGGGTCAGCGCGTTCCGGCCGGCCGCGCTGTCGAGCGTTACCGTCGCCACGCCGTCGCTCCGGTCGACGGTCAGGTTCTCGTAGTCGTCCATGTGTGCCACCGGTTCGGAACGATACCGGTTAACTATTCTGTTCACTCGATTCTCGTCGGCTGCGTCGTCTCCGCGGCGGGACTGCTCGAGGCGCGCCGTCGACGTGCGCGTCTCTCGGCCGTCGAGTCACACACTTTAGTAGCAGCCTCGAGAAGAAGGGAGTAATGACGCTGACAGACGAACAGGAGCTCATCCGAAACACGGTACAGGAGTTCGTCGCGAACGAAGTCGGAACCGACGTCGACGAGGCCGACGCGAACCAGACATTTCCGGAAGACGTCTGGGATGGGCTCGCGGAGCTCGATCTGACGGGCCTGACGGTTCCCGAAGAGTACGGCGGGCTCGACGTCGACACGCTCACGTACAGTATCGTCAACGAGGAGCTCGCGTACGGCCACCTCGCCGTCGCGACGGCCCTGTCGGTCCACTGTCTCGCGACCTCGTGCATCCGCCAGTTCGGGTCCGACGAGCACCGTGAGGAGTGGCTTCCCGAGATGGTGTCGGGCCGGCCGGTCGGCGCGTTCGCGCTGTCGGAACCGCACGCCGGCTCGAACCCCGCCGAACTGTCGACCGAAGCTACTCGAGACGGCGACGAGTACGTCATCAACGGCAAGAAACAGTGGATCACGAACGGCGAGCGCGCGGGCGTCGTCATCCTCTTCGCCAAGACCGACCGCGACGACCCCGACAGCGTCACCCAGTTCCTCGTGCCGAAAGACGTCGAGGGTCTCGAGGTCGGCAAGAAGGAGGACAAACTCGGCCTGCGCGCGAGCGACACGACGACGCTCATCTTCGACGACGTTCGCATTCCGGCAGAGAACCGACTGACCGAGGTTGGAGAGGGTCTCAGCTCCGCGTTCTCGATCCTGACCGGCGGCCGGGTCGCGATCGCGAGTCAGGCGGTCGGCGTCGCGCAGGCGGCGCTCGACGACTCGATCGCCTACGCGCACGACCGCGAGCAGTTCGGCAAGTCGATCGTCGAACACCAGGCGATCGGGCACAAACTCGCCGATATGCAGACGAACGTGCAGGCGGCCCGCCTGCTCACTCGCGACGCCGCCCGCCAAAACGAGGGCGGCGTCGCCCCGAAGGCGGCGGCGATGGCGAAGTACTTCGCCAGCGAGACGGCGGTCGACGTGGCGAGTGAGGCAGTCCAGATCCACGGCGGCTACGGCTACACGAAGGACTTCGACGTGGAGCGCTACTACCGCGACGCGAAGATCACGACGATCTACGAGGGCACCTCCGAGATCCAGAAGAAGATCATCGCCCGGCACCTGAAGCGGTAGGACGGCTCGCGGTCGTTCGCCCTCGATCGGCGAGAGCGTTACTCGTATTCGTAGAATCCGGTTCCGGTCTTCTTCCCGAGGTCTCCCGCTTCGACCTTCCGCTTGAGGAGGTAGGCGGGCTTGTAGCGGTCGCCGAGTTCCTCGTACAGCGTCTCGGTCGCGTGCAGACAGATGTCCAGGCCGATGTGGTCCGCGAGCGTCAGCGGCCCCATCGGGACGTTCGTGCCGAGTTCCATGCCCGCGTCGATGTCTTCCTTCGTGGCGACGCCCTCGTCGAACGCGCGGATCCCCTCGTTGATCCAGGGCATCAGGATCCGGTTCGTGACGAAGCCGGGCTTGTCGTCGGCCTCCCAGGTCGTCTTCTCGAGAGCCTCCGCGAACTCGTGAGCAAACTCGACGATATCCGGGTCGGTCTTCTCGCCGACGACGACCTCGACGCCTTCCATGATCGGGACGGGATTCATGAAGTGCAGGCCGATCACGCGATTCGGCGCGTCGAGGTCGGCGGCGATCGAAGTGATCGAGAGCGTGCTCGTGTTCGTCGCGAGCACGCAGTCCTCGTCGCAGACGTCCTCGAGATCCGCGAAGATCTCCCGTTTCACGTCGAGCTTCTCGAGGGCCGCCTCGACCACGATGTCGCAGTCCGCGAGATCGTCGAGACTCGTCGTGCCGTCGATTCGGCCCCGAATGGTGTCCGGGTCTTCCTCGAGGGCGTCACGTCCCTCGAGACGGCCGAGACTGTCGTCGATGGTGTCGAACCCGCTGTCGACGAACTCCCGCTCGATGTCCCGCATCACGACGTCGTAGCCGTGCGTGGCGGCAACCTGTGCGATACCGCTGCCCATCGTTCCCGCGCCGACGACGCCGACGCGGTCGATCGTCTTCTCGACCATTGCCAGAAGGTGTTTCGACCACGCTGATAAGTGTAGCGCCTCGAGCGGCCGTTACTCCGTGCTTCGGGGCGCTGTCGATACACATTTAATCCCGTCTGTGTAAACGTGTCGTGGTAGCTAATGACGAAGGCATTCATTGCCGGATCAGGGACGACTGCGTTCGGATCGTTTCCGGACCGAACCGGACGAGACATGTTCGCGGAGGCCGGACTCGCCGCGCTCGACGACGCCGGGCTCACATCTGCAGACGTCGACGAGGTGTTCTACGGCAACTTCGTCGGCACGCTCTCGGAGCGACAGGGCCACCAGGGGCCGCTCGTCGCGGAGGCCCTCGGCACGACCGCGCCGGCCAGACGGGTCGAGAGCGCGTGCGCCTCGAGCGGCGTCGCGATTCGGGACGCGGTCCGCGCCGTTCGGGCCGGTGACGCCGACGTGGTCGTCGCCGGCGGCATGGAACGGATGAGCAACATGGGGACCGCCGGTGCGACCGACGGGTTGGCCCGTGCGGCAGACGACCTCTTCGAAGTACGGGCCGGCGTCACGTTCCCGGCGGCGTACGCGCTGCTGGCTCGAGCGTATTTCGACGCGTACGGCGGCGATCGGGCGGACCTCGCGCACATCGCGGTCAAGAACCACGACAACGCGCTCGTCAACGACCACGCCCACCTCCGACGGGAGATCACCGTCGACGACGTCCTCGAGGCCCCGGAGATCGCCGCGCCGCTCGGCCTGTACGACGCCTGCCCGATCAGCGACGGCGCTGCGGCCGTCGTCCTCTGCTCTCCGTCGTACGCCGCCGAACACGGACTCGACTCGGGCGTCGCGATTACGGGCTCCGGGCACGGCGGCGACACGATGGCGCTGCAGGATCGCCAGTCGCTCGCGAAGACGCCCGGAACGCGCGAGGCCGCCGAAGCGGCGTACGACGACGCCGGAATCGAACCCGCGGACGTCGGTCTCGCCGAAGTCCACGACTGTTTCACGATCGCGGAAGTGCTCGCGCTCGAGGGACTCGGGCTGTACAGCCACGGTGAAGCGCTCGGCGCGGCCCGCCGCGGCGAGACGCGCCGCGACGGCACGCTGCCGGTGAACCTCTCGGGCGGGCTGAAGGCCAAGGGCCATCCCGTCGGGGCGACCGGCGCCGCTCAGATCGCGGCCGTCAGGATGCTGCTCGAGGGAACCCATCCCCGTTCGGACGCCGTCGACGACAACGTCACCGTCGGTCTCGCCCACAACGCCGGCGGGACGGTCGCCAGTGCGACGGTTCACGTGTTGGAGGTCGTCGCATGAGTGAGCCTCGTACCGACGGCTACGACGAGTTCCTCGAGGCTCTCGAGTCCGGTGACGGCTACTACCACGAGTGTTCGAACGGCCACGGAACGCTTCCACCGCGGCGGAGCTGTCCCCACTGCGGGGATCGCGACCTCGAGACGCTGGCGCTGCCGGAGACGGGCGAGATCGTCACGCACACGACCGTCACCGTGCCGACGCCGGCGTTCGACGACGACGCGCCATACGTGACGGCGCTCGCGGCGTTCGGACCGGTCAGACTGACCGGAATCCTCCGCGGCGTCGATCCGGCCGACGCCGAGATCGGAGACACCGTTACGGCGACCGTCGAACCGAGCGAGACGACCGACGACCGAACGATCACGTTCCGACCGAACGATGGCACACACGACTGAGATCACCGTCGACTGGGGCGACACCGACGCCGGCGGGCTCATCTACTACCCGCGATTCTTCCACTTCGTGATCGTGGGGCTGAACGACTACTTCAGGCTCGCCACCGACGGCGAACACCCGATGGAGCGGTACCGACGCGCCGGCTACGTCCTTCCCGCGGTCGAGGCGTCGGCTTCGTTCCGCTCGCCGCTCCGCGCCGGCGACGAGGCGCTGCTCGAGACGACCGTCGTCGACAGCGGGACGTCCTCGCTGACGCTCGCGTTCGCGATCACTCGTCCGACCGACGGCGAACGCGTCGCCGACGGGGAAGTCTCGTTCGTCTTCGTCGACGACTCGTTCGACGCCACCCCGCTGCCCGACGAGATTCACGAGTGCATCCGCACCCGTGGCGACGCCTGACTCGGGTGACGAGCGGGCAGCCTGGTGGGCGGAACGGCCACGACGAGGCGCTGCCTCGCAGCAGGATTAGATGGACGGCAGTTTGAAGCCGAGCCGTCGAGAACGAACGGCCATGTCGACGTCAGTTCCGAAAGAAGGTGACGAGCGCACGTACGAACGGACGTTCACGACCGCTGAGGTTCGCGAGTTCGGCGAACTCTCCGGCGATCAGCAGGCGATTCACACCGAACCCAACGAGGACGGCGAGCTGGTCGTGCAGGGGCTGCTCACCGCGTCGCTGTCGACGAAGATCGGCGGCGATCTCAGTTATCTGGCGCGACGAATGGAACTCGAGTTCGTCCGACCGGTGTACACGGGCGAGCGGATCACCTGTACCTGGCGAAACGAGTCGGTCGTCGAGCGCGACGACCGGTACGAAATCGAGAGCGGCGTCGTCTGTACGAACGGCGACGACGAAATCGTCCTCGAGGGCGCGATCTCGGGACTGATCTGGAAGGGTTAGCTGTACTTCTCCTGTTCCTGCTGGCGGAGTTCGACTCGTCGGATCTTCCCGCTCGAGGTCTTGGGGAGTTCGTCGACGAACTCGATGCGGCGCGGATACTTGTAGGGGGCCGTCTCCTCCTTCATGAAGTCCTGGAGTTCGGTCTTGAGTTCCTCGCTGCCTTCGTAGCCCTCCGCGAGGATCACGTAGGTCTTGACGACGCTCCCGCGTTCGTCGTGGGGGCTGTCGACTGCGGCCGCTTCGGCGACGGCCTCGTGACTGATGAGCGCGTCTTCGACCTCGAAGGGGCCGATGCGGTAGCCCGAGGAGATGATGATGTCGTCGGCGCGGCCTTCGAAGAAGAAGTAGCCGTCCTCGTCTCGAGAGGCCAGATCGCCGGTTCGATAGTACTCGCCGGACAGCTTCTGCTCGTCGAGGTCCGGTTTCTCGTAGTAGCCGTCGAAGATGGCGGGCGAGTCGACGGGGACCGCGATTTCACCGATCTCACCGGCGTCGGCCTCTTCTTCCTCGTCCATGTCGATGATCGTCGCGCCGACGCCGGGGGTCGGCTTCCCCATGCTCCCGATCTTGACGTCGATGCCCGGATAGTTCGTGACGAGCGCGACGGTTTCGGTCTGTCCGTAGCCGTCGCGCGGAGTCACACCCCAGGCGTCCTGAATGCGCTCGATCGGCTCGCGGTTGAGCGGTTCGCCCGCCGAGAGCGTGTCGTTCAACTGGACGTCGTACGACTCGAGGTCGGCGTTCGCGAACATCCGGTACTGGGTGGGGACGGCACAGAGTTTGGTGACGCCTTCCTCCTCGAGGATTTCGAGGAAGACCTCGGGTTCGAAACCGCCGTCGTAGATGAGTTGCGTCGCGCCGGTCGTCAGGCCGACGCCGACGGGGCTCCAGAACCACTTCGCCCAGCCGGTGCCGGTGGTCGCCCACAGCAACTCGTCCTCGAGATCGGTGTCCTCGTCGACGCCCCACCAGTAGGTGCCGTTGATCCGATTGAAGCAGTACTGCCAGCGGTGTTTGTGGAGGACCGGTTTCGGCTGTCCGGTCGTCCCGCTCGTGTAGTTGACCGACATCGGGTCCTCCGAGGAAAGGTCGGGTCCGTCGTACTCGGTCGACTGGCCGTCGATAACCGACTCGAAGGACGACCACTGCTCGCCGTCGAGTTCACTATCGTCGCCGTCGAGGACGATCACGCGCTCGAGCGGCGTGTTCTCGAGGATCGGTTCGACCATGTCGGTGAGCGACTCGTGGACCACGATCGACGTGGCGGTACAGTCGTTCGAGCGGAACTCGATGTCCTTCGCTCGCAGCATCGACGAACAGGGGACCAGCAGCGATCCGGTCGCGAGCGCACCCAGTTGGACGGCGAACACGTCCGGATGCCGCGGAAGCAGATGCATCACGCGGTCGCCCTTGCCGACGCCGAGTTCCTCGAGTCCGTTGGCGAACCGATTCATATCGTCTCGAAGATCGGCGTACGTCCGTTCTTCGCGATGGCCGTCTTCGTTCAGAAAGTGAACGGCAACTCGATCGCCGAACGACGATGCGTGGTCGGCGACGGTCGACGTGATCGTATACGATTCTGGAATATCCCATTCGAACTCCTCGACTATGGTATCGTAATCCACACCCATACTCAACCAATCATAGTATGTCCGCTTTAATGTTTTGCTGCCTCCGCTCTTCTTGCCACTACTGCGTTCCTGACACGTCTGCGGTCGGTAAGCGGCGTGTGGAATCGTTCGCGTTCTCTCGGTGACGAAGAGCCGGTCGGATCACACGGGTGAGGAGAACAGTTAACACGACAGGCGGTCGCTGCTCCGGTATGGACACGAGCAAGCAACTGTACGAGACCGACGCGACGGGCTGGAAGCGCGGGCTCTACGACGACATCAAATGGACGTTCAGAGCGCCGATCGTCAACTGGATCTTTCGAACGACCATCGCGAACTACCCCGAGTTCTGCCGGTACGCCTGGGGACAGGTGAAGCCGGTGTTCGAAACGGCCCGCTTCGGCCGTCTGTCGGTTACGTATCGGGACACCGTCCTCTCAGCGCTCGAGGCGGAGACGTCCGTGCCGACCTATCGCTGTGGAGAACTCGACGTTTCGCCGGCCGAGTACGGCGAACTGCAGGGCCAACTCGCGACCTACGACGTCGTCGCACCGCGACTCGCCGTGCTCTTCGAACTCGTCGATCGGGCGCTCCACGAGGATCCGATTGGAACGGATCCCGACCAAACGCGTGAGGCGACGTCGCCCCTCCCGCCCTGGCTCGACGCCGACCGGGGGCGACCGCCGACGATGATCGCGTTCGACGAGACGCCGGCCGAACTGGACGACGTCGTCCCGGCTATTCAATCGTTTCACGGACTCGAGGACGGACTCCCGAGTATCTATCGGACGCTCGCACAGTGGCCCGGGTATCTGGTCCCGACGTGGGACGACCTCGAGCCGATTCTCCAGGACGACTCGTTCTCGACCGCAGTCGACGACGCTCGAACATCGGTGTCCGAATTCGTCGACGGCGTTCCGTTCACCCCCGAGTTAGGGCCGGCGTCGCTCGCTCGGCGCGGAATCGACGAGGAAGCGATCTCGGAACTGCAGACGCTGTTTCGGGACTTCAACCGGGGCCCGATCGAAACCGTGGTTCCGGCCCTGCCGGTGTACGCGGCGACGGTCGACGCGACCGGGAAACGCGCGTTCGACTGACCCGGAGCGTCTCCGATCGAGCCGAGAGGGCCGTGCAACGGACCCCACCGTATATGCGTCGTGGCGTCTAACCAATCGCGTATGTCGTTCGATTCGACTTCAGTAGACACGATCACCGTCGATTCGTACGGAACACTCGTCGATCCGGACGCCGTCGAAACGGCGCTCGAGGCGCACGTCGATGCGGTTCGTCCGATCTCCGCTCTCTGGCGGAGCCGGTCGATCATGTACACGATGGTGAGCAACTTCGTCGACGAGTACCAGACGTTCTACGAGATGAACCGCGACGCGCTTCGCTTCGCACTCGAGAGCCGCGGGATCGAGCTGTCGTCCGAGACGGTCGAGGAGGTCCTCTCGGCGTATCACGACCTCGACCCGTTCGACGACGTTCGAGACGGTCTCGAGACGCTTACCGACGCCGGATACGACGTCTACGTGCTGTCGAACGGCAACCCCGCAATGCTCGAGTCGATGGTCGAGTCGGCGCAGATCGGACACGTGATCAGCGACACGATCAGCGCAGACGAGATTCGAACGTTCAAACCCGATGCCGATATCTACCGACACGCGGCGGACCGAACCGGGACGGCACTCGAGTCGATGGCGCACGTCGCCGGACCGACCTTCGACGTTCGGGGAGCGATGCACGCGGGGATGCAGGGAGTGTGGATCAATCGCGATGATGGACCGTGGGATCCGTCCGCTACGGAACCGGATCTGATCGTCGAGACGTTCTTCGATCTCACGGATGAACTCGCGCCATAATTCCGGCCGCATTCGCCTCGCGGCCCCCATTCCAGACGGGTTCCATGGCCGTTTCGCTAATTATTCCGAGCTACGGGATTGTATCCTCGCTCGAATATTAGTTAAATTATTGTCACTCGTTAGAACGGACGGCATAGTGTACGGATATTAGGCATATTAGGTCTATCTATGCGTAAGAATTTAATACTTGCATTATGACGAGGTGTAGTGTATGCAGACACATACCAAGGAAGCACTCGCATCAATGATTGCAGCGTTAGCACTCATCGGTGTGATACACTCGGGGATTTGGTTCACCATGTTCGGGACGCCCAATTTCACGGTACTCGGGTTCCCGTTCCACTACTTCTGGCTGGTGGCCGGTGGGCCGGCAGCGATGTTCGTCCTGTACTGGGGCTACTATCAGTACGTGACCACCTCCATCATGGAGGAAAAGCAACAGATGAACGCAGCTACGAGCGACGTCGGAGCGGCCAGCGAAGTCGGAGCCGATCCGGGTGATGACGATGATTAAGCCGCTACAGCAGGCCGGTGAATATCAGTTCCAAGAGACGTTCACGGAACTGCTGATTCCCGTACTGATCATCGGTGCGACGTTCATCGCCTACTACGGGATCAGCTACTACATGAAAAAGAACATTCAGGGAACGGACGACTACATGGTTGCCGGCCGGACCATCGGCCCGTTCGTCAACGGCTCCGCGATCTCCGCAACGTGGGAGAGTCTGGCCACGTTCATGGGCGTGGTCGCGTTGATGATCACAGTCCAGATACCGTTTCTGGCGGTCTGGACCAACTTCCTGCTCTCGATCCCCCTGATCGTCATTCTGTACGGCCAGACGCTCCGCCGACTCGGCTCGTACACCCCGGCGACGTTCTGCAAGGACCGATACGGCAACGTGATGTCGATGGTCATGGCCTTGCTCATCGTGTTCGTCATGCTCATGTACGCGCTGGGCCAGTTCATCGGTCTCGCACAGATTACGGAAGTCCTGCTCGGCTGGGACTACACTCTTTCCCTGTTCGCTATCGCAGCACTGGTGACCGGATACGTCGTCATCGCCGGGATGTGGGGCGTCTCCTACAACTCCGCCCTGCAGTTCTGGATCATGCTGACCGCGGCATTCGTCCCGATGATGTTCGTCCTGAACCAGCTCGGCTCGAGCGGCTGGTTCTTCCCGCCGCTCGGTTACGGCGACCTGGTTCCACAGATGCAGGAAACCAATCCCGGCTTCTTCGACATGGCGTTCGACACCAGATGGTACTTCGCAATGTTCCTCGCGATGGCGCTCGGCCCCATCGGTATGCCCCACCTCGCACAGCGCATCTTCACCAGCCGTGACGTCGAAGCCGGCCGCAAGACCGTCTTCTGGTTCATCTTCGTCACCGGGATGATGTTCGCGACGATATACGCCGTCGCGTTCGCTGGCGTCTTCTGGCTCGAAAATCAGGGCCACGAGATCGCCGATGCCGACCTGGACAAGATGATCTTCTATCTCAACTTCGCGTTCAACGGCAATACGGTCACCGGCTACGTCGTCGCCGGCGCGATTGCCGGCGGACTCTCGACTGTGAGCGGACACATGCTCGCCATCAGCGCTGCCGTCGCGAACGATATCATCGAAGCATTCGAACTCGATATCACCGAAGATCGCAAGACGCAGTTCGGCTACGCGTCCGTCATTGCCGCCGGTCTCATCATCGCGCTGATCGCGCTCAATCCGCCGGCGTTCCTCGTCGTGAGTATCTTGTGGGCGTTCGCGGTCAGTGCGGCCGCGATCACACCGACCATCGTCCTCGGCGTCTGGTCGGCCCGTGCGAACCGATACGGTGCTATCGCCTCGAGTTTCGTCGGCTTCGTAACCGTCATCTTGCTCTCTCCGCACGCGTTCAGCGGGATTACCGCCGGCGGTGAAGGATTGACAGCCTCCATTGGTATCGATGCGATCATGATCGCGTTCCCGCTGTCGATCCTCGCGTTCGTCCTCGTCTCGCTCATTGCCGAACAGATCGATGCGTTCGACGTTAAACCAGCAGACAACGCGTCACTCATCAATGAAATGCACGGCTACCCCGACGACGGCACCGAACGCTTTAACAGCGCGATGCCGCTGATCGTCCTCGCCGTGCTCATGCTACCGATCCTCTGGTGGGGAATCCAGCCCTGGTAAGCCACAACTCTAGTCTATGCAACTCTTTGGATCCAAAGCGGGGACGATAGTATGGTTGCTCATCGGTATCGGTACCGCAGCGCTCGCCGTCCACAACGATAACCGGCTCACCGCGATCATCGCCATCGGGTGGATCACACTCGCGGTGTTCAGTTGGACCGAATTCAGAAAATCGGACTGAGGCGGCGAACACTGTCGATTTTTGCAGCCGACTCTCGTGATACTCCTGTTCGACGGATGTCGGTAGTGGATCACGCGTTGAGAAGCTACCTATCGAATTCCACTACTCGGCAGGAGGAGTTCGAACGATTCGCTACTCCTCGCTCATCAACACGGTGACCGGCGTGTCGGCGTTGAGCAACACCGACTGGGTGACGCTGCCGAAAAGCACCTTTCCGGCGGCACTTTTCTTGCGCCCACTCATCACGATACTGTCCGCGTCGATCTCTCGAGCGACGGCCAGAATTTCCTCGGTGATATCCCCCCGCTCTAACCGCGTTTCCACTGGTATTCCCGCATTGGAAAGGAGTTCGTGCGCCGCTTCGGTGCTGGCCGGCAACTCGGGATCCGTTCGACCCTCCGACCGTTGGGTCTCGAACTCCTGTAACCAGGGTTGTTTCGTCTCTTCGGAGACGTTAAGCAGGACGACCGCCTTCTCTTCGGGGTCGCCGGGGAGTTCGATGACGGTTTCGGCCGCCCGTCGGGCGCGCGTCTCACTTTCGTCTATCGGGAGCAAAATCGTGTGCATAGATGACAATCAACTCAGTATCACTTAACGATTAGGGCGCGAGGGCCGTTCGCCCGAAACGGGGTGTGACGAACACCGGTACTGGCGTCTCAAAAACCGACCAGTGTCCCGATAACAAGACTTTAGAATACTGGCACTGTTAGTCACACCAATGTTCGACGATACCGAGCTCGATGACATCCGCGAGCGACAGGAGGAGTGGGAAGCGGAGACGCTCGATCCCGCGCTCGAGGCACACGGCGAGCGAAAGGACCGGTTCGCAACGGTTTCGAATCACGAAGTCGACCGACTCTACACCCCGGACGATATCGCCGATCTCGATTTCGAGGAGGATCTCGGATTTCCCGGCGAACCACCGTACACGCGCGGGCCGTACCCGACGATGTACCGCGGTCGGGCGTGGACGATGCGCCAGTTCGCCGGCTTCGGGACCGCCGAAGAGACCAACGAGCGGTTCCACTATCTCATCGACGAGGGCCAGACCGGCCTCTCGACGGCGTTCGACATGCCGTCGCTGATGGGAATCGACTCCGACCACCCGATGAGCGAGGGTGAGGTCGGGAAAGAGGGCGTCGCCGTCGACACGCTCGCGGACATGGAAATCCTCTTCGACGGCATCGACATCGACGAGGTCTCCACGTCGTTCACGATCAACCCCTCGGCGGCGGTCATCTACGCGATGTACATCGCGCTGGCCGACCAACAGGGCGTCCCCCGGGACAAGGTCAGAGGCACCCTCCAGAACGACATGCTCAAGGAGTTCATCGCCCAGAAGGAGTGGGTGATCCCGCCGGGGCCCTCGCTGAAGATCGTCACCGATACCATCGAGTTCGCCGTCGACGAGACGCCGAACTTCCACCCCGTCTCCATCTCGGGCTACCACATCCGCGAGGCCGGCTCGACGGCGGCCCAGGAGGCCGCGTTCACGCTCGCCGACGGTTTCGCCTACGTCGAGGACTGTCTCGACCGCGGGCTCGACGTCGACGAGTTCGCGCCGCTGCTGTCGTTCTTCTTCAACTCCCACAACTCGATCTTCGAGGAGATCGCGAAGTTCCGCGCATCGCGTCGCATCTACGCGAACGTAATGGAGGAGTGGTACGACGCGGAGCGGCCCGAGTCGAAGCGACTGAAGTTCCACACCCAGACGGCCGGGCAGTCGTTGACCGCCCAGCAGCCGCTGAACAACATCGCCCGCGTCACCATCCAGGCGCTCGCGGGCGTTTTCGGCGGGACACAGTCGCTGCACACGAACAGCTTCGACGAAGCGCTGGCGCTGCCCAGCGAGAAGGCCGTCCGCGTCGCACTTCGCACCCAGCAGATCATCGCCGACGAATCCGGTGCAGCAGACATCGTCGATCCGATGGGCGGGAGTTTCGCCGTCGAGAAACTCACCAACGAGATGGAAGCCGAGATCATGTCCTACATCGAGGAGATCAAGGAGATCGGCGACGGCTCGGTCCGCGACGGCGTCCTCGACGGCATCCAGCAGGGCTACTTCCAACGCGAAATCGGGGAAGCGAGCTACGAGTACCAACAGCGCGTCGAACGCGGCGAAGAAGTCGTCGTCGGCGTCAACAAGTACACCATCGAGGAAGACACCGCGCCGGACATCCTCCAGATCGACGAAACCACGCGTGAGCGACAGCTCAACCGGCTCGAGCGCGTCAAAGACGAACGCGACGACGAGGAAGTCGAGGCGACGCTGTCGGCGCTGTCGGATGCCATCGAGAACGAAGAGAACGTCATGCCGTACATCGTCGACGCGGTGAAAGCGTACGTCTCGATGGGCGAGATCATGCAGGTGTTCGAGGACCACCACGGCGCCTATCAGGAGGAGCTCTCGCCGGTCTGAGCGAGGAGACTACGCCAGACTGTCCATCTCCTCCGCGTAGGACTCGCGCTCGAGGACGTACGTACACTCCTGATAGGTGTCTCCGCCGATCGATATCTCCTCGACGTCCCCTTTCTCGAAGCCGAACTCGCTGTAGAAGCGCTTGCCGAGCTCGTTCGCGTCGAGCACCATCGCTTTGACCCGCTCGACGCCCTGCTCGAAGAGGGAGTGACAGGTCTCCTCGAGCAGCCGTCCGCCGATCCCTTCGCCGCGGGAGTCCGGTGCGACGTACACGCGGAGGATGTTCCCTTCGTCCGTGCTGTTGTCCCAGGTCGCGTGCGCGAAGCCGACGATCTCGTCGTCCCGCTCGACGACCAGCATGAGCGCGCGCGCCCAGACGATTGAATCTCTGACCCGCTCCTCGGAGTACCAGTCGTCGAGTCCCTCCTGCAGCGATTCTCGACTCAGAATCTTCGGATAGTCCCGGGTCCACGACTGCTGTGCTACGTCCTGTATCGCCTCGATGTCGTCGACCGTTGCTTCGCGTATTGCCATACAATACCAAGCACGCTGGTCGAATTAATCCTTTGTGCTGGTTCGAGAGAACCTCTCTACTGGCGGTGGCGGTCCAACTCGGCTTTCATTGGTGCAACGAAACTGCGTTTCATTCGGCGTTCCGATAGAACCATACGGTAATACGTGAAACGCAGGCGTATGAGTGCTGGCAGCGATCAGCAAAGTATCCGGTGTATGGTTGCGAAAGTCGGACTCGACGGTCACGACCGCGGAGCCCACGTTATCGCGCGCGCGTTCCGTGACGCCGGGTTCGAAGTCATCTACTCCGGACTGCACAAAGGACCAGACGAAATCGTTCAGGCGGCCGTCCAGGAGGACGTCGACGTCCTGGGTATCTCCATTCTCTCCGGAGCTCACGACACGCTCGTTCCGAAGATCATGGACGGACTCGAGGAGTACGGGGCCAAAGAGGACACGCTCGTTCTCGTCGGCGGCGTGATTCCCGAAGAGGACCGCCAGCCGCTCAGAGACGATGGCGTGGCGGCCATCTTCGGGCCCGGGACGTCGATCGAGGAGACGATCGAATTCGTCCGCGAGAACGCGCCCCAGCGATGAGTTCCGACGAGGAACTGCTCGAGGCGCTGCTCGCGGGCGAACACCGCGCGCTGGCTCGAGTCATCTCGAAGATCGAGAACCGCTCGCCGGGCTATCGCGACCTCGTCTCGGCGCTGTACGCTCACGCGGGCGGGGCAGACGTGATCGGCATCACGGGGAGTCCGGGTGCGGGGAAGTCGACGCTGGTCGACAAACTCGCGGAGACCTACCGCGACCGCGGCGAGACGGTCGGCGTCATCGCGATCGATCCCTCCTCGCCCTTTACGGGCGGTGCAGTACTGGGCGACCGAATCCGGATGGCCTCGACGGTCGGCGATATGGACGTCTTCGTCCGCTCGATGAGCGCTCGCGGCACGCTCGGCGGCCTCTCCACGGCCACGGCGGACGCGGTCAAGGCGATGGACGCCTTCGGCAAGGACAAGATCATCATCGAGACCGTCGGCGCCGGCCAGAACGAGATCGACATCGTCCGGACCGCGGACACCGTCGCCGTCCTCGTCCCGCCGGGGTCGGGCGACGACATCCAGACCTTGAAGGCCGGCATCCTCGAGATCGCGGACGTCTTCGTGGTCAACAAGGCGGATCGACCCGGATCGGATCGGACGGTGCAGGAACTCCGAGACATGATCCAGCTCGGCAACGGCGGCGGTGGGACCGGTGGTGGCGGTGGCGGCCACCACAGTCAGGAGGTCATCGACGCCCACGACGACTGGGACGGCGAGGTCGACGACACCGACGAGGTGGCGGGCTGGACGACACCGATCGTCGAAACCGTCGCCACGGACGGTACGGGCGTCGACGACCTCATCGCCGAGTTCGGCAACCACCGCACCTACCTCGTCGACTCCGGCGAACACGCCGATCAGGTCCGCGGACGGTACGCCGAGGAGATCCGGACGCTGCTGCGCGAGGACGTCCACGCCATGCTCGAGGATCGACTCGAGGACGCCGGCGGGATCGACGACCTCGCCGAATCGGTTCGCGAGGGTGAAACTGATCCGTACTCGATCGCCGGCGAGTTGCTGGATCCGGTCGAAGACTGCCTCGACGAACTCGAGGTGGACGACGCCGCGTAGTCTCTACCGTCTCTCTACTGCAAACGTCCGATCCGGATCGGTAGTACTCGGCTGTGGAGGGTCGAAACGGAACTCAAGGATCGCGGACTGGAGTCAGTTCAGTAACTGCGCGGCGATCGTATTCCGGAGCACCTCGCTCGTGCCCTCGTAGATCTCGTTGAGCTTCGCGTCGCGGTAGAACCGCTCGGCGGGGAAATCCTTGGTGTAGCCGTAGCCGCCGTGGATCTGGATCCCCTCGTTGGCGACTTCGCGCGAGATCTCGCTGGCGTAGAGCTTCGCCTGCGCGGCCTCCTTGATGAAGTTCTCGCCGCGAATCTTCTTGTCGGCGGCGTCGTGCATGAGCAGTCGGGCGGCGCGCGTTTTCGTATCCATGTCGGCCAGTTTGTGCTGGATCGCCTGGAAGTCCGAGATCGGCTGGTCGAACTGCTCTCGATCCTGGCTGTACCTCGTCGCCTCGTCCAGAGCCGCCTGTGCGATCCCGATCGAGCGGGCGGCGATGGTGATCCGGCCGCCGTTGAGCGTCTTCAGCGCCTGGACGAACCCCTCGCCTTCCGCACCGAGGAGGCGGTCCTCGGGGATCCAGAGGTCGTCGAAGCGGAGTTCGGCGGTCGGACAGCCCTTGTCGCCGAGTTTGTCCTCGGTGCCCTCGACGATGAAGCCGTCGTCCTCCTCGGGCCGGACGACGAACGAGGAGATTCCTTTGCTCCCCGCGTCCCGATCGGTCTTCGCGAACAGCGTGACCGTGTCCGCGACCGACCCGTTCGAGATCCAGAGTTTGCCGCCGTTGATGCGGTAGCCGTCCCCGTCCCGAGAAGCGCTCGTCGCTTCTCGGGGATCAGCCGAGGTTCCCTCGGCAGAGTCGCGTTCGGCGACCGTGTCCATCGCGGGAACGTCGCTTCCGGCGCCGGCTTCGGAGAGCGCGAACGCGCCGATGTCCGTCCCCTCGGCGACCGGCGTGAGGTACTCCTCCTTCTGGGACTCGTCGCCGAACTCGTAAAGCATGTTCCCGGCCAGCGAGATGTGGGCGGCGACGATCGTTCCCAGGCCGCCCGAGCCCCGGGAGATCTCCTCGAGAGCCGCCGGATAGGCGTGATAGTCCAGTCCGGCGCCGCCGTACTCCTCGGGGAACGGCATCCCCATCAGCCCGAGTTCGGCGAGTTCGTCGACGAGTTCGCGAGGAAACTCGTCCTCGTGGTCGATCTCGCTGGCGATCGGTACGACCTCGTCGTCGACGAAATCCGCGACCATCTCGACGATCTGCCGTTGCTCGTCCGTAAAGCGGAAGTCCATGGTATCCGTGTTCACGGAGTCGTCCTATAGCTGTTCCTCTTCTCGGGGAAGCGCCGCGAGGTCACCGCTCCCGTTCGGTCTCGCACGACTACCGGTCGCGAGAAAAGGCCTTTGTAGTTCGTCGAAGAGGTGGCGGTATGGCGTACAGTTACGAGCCACATCACTTCGAGGAGTTCCGGGAGGGACAGACGTTCCGAAGTCCCGGGCGGACCATTACCGAAACCGACGTAGTGATGCAATCGGCGCTGACCGGCGACTGGAACGAACTCCACACCAACAAAGAACACGCCGAAGCGCGCGACTTCGGCGAACGGATCGCCCACGGAGCGATGACGTTCAACTACGCGCTCGGCAACGTCATGAGCATCGGGATTCTCGAGCGGACCGCCTACGCGTTTCTCGGAATGGACGCGATGGTGCTTCCCAATCCCGCCTACATCGGCGACACCGTCTCGGTCGACATCGAGGTCGCCGAGACGAAGGACTTAGAGAGCCGCGACGACGTCGGACTGGTCGTCTTCGAGACGAAGATGACTACTCAGGACGAGACGGTCGTCTTCCAGGGCGACCTGAAGTTCTTCGTTCTCAGACGCGCCGCCGCCGAATCGTTCGCGTAGCCGACACGCGCTCGAGGAGTCGCGCGTCGTCCCCGACTACGGGTACGACCGGAAAAACGAGCGAACCTCGTCGACGAACAGTTCGGGCACCTCCATCGCCGCGAAGTGCCCGCCTTCGGGCATCTCGTTCCAGTGAACGATGTCGTAGAACTCTTCCGCCCAGCTACGAGGGGTTTTGATAATCTCCGCGGGATAGCGGGCGTGGCCCGTGGGCACGTCCACGAACTCCGGGACCGTTCGGTCGACGTCGGTTTCGTAGTACAGGCGCATCGAGGCGTTGATCGTCTCGGTGAACCAGTAGACGCTGACGTTGTCGAGCAGCCGGTCGCGACCGATCGTTTCGTCCACGTCGTCGCCGTCGCTCCAGGCTCGGAACTTCTCGGTGATCCACCCGGCGAGGCCCGCCGGCGAGTCGGTGAGCCCGTAGGCGACGGTCTGCGGCCTGGTCGACTGGATCGCCTGATAGCCGGAGCCGGTCTCGAGGAACGCCTTCGTCTCGCGGTGGTCTGCTCGCTCGTCGTCGTCGAGCATGCCCTTCGGATCGTCGAGTCCGGACGGCGTGACGAACAGCACGTTCGTGTGGATCGCGTCGACTCTCTCGGGAGCGGTCGCGCCGAGGACCGCGGCGATCAACGCCCCCCAGTCGCCGCCCTGGACGACGTACCGCTCGTATCCGAGCCGGTCCATCAGGTCGTCGAAGGCGGTCGCAATCGTGTGAACGTCGTAGCCCCGCTCTCGAGTCGGGCCGGAGAAGCCGTACCCCGGCAGCGAGGGGACGACCAGGTGAAACGCGTCGTCCGGATCGCCGCCGCGAGCCGCCGGATCGCTGAGCGGGCCGAGGACGTCGAGAAACTCGACGACCGATCCGGGCCAGCCGTGGGGCAGGAGTAGCGGCGTGGCCGACGGCTCGGGCGAGCGGACGTGATAGAAGTGAATCCGCTGCCCGTCGATCGTCGTCACGTACTGGTCGAACTCGTTGAGTCGGTCCTCGAACGCCGCCCAGTCGTACTCCGTTCGCCAGTACTCACACAGGTCCTGCAGCGTGGCCAGTTCGGTTCCGTACTCCCAGCCCGCATCAGGCAACTGATCCGGCCACCGAGTGTCGGCGATCCGTCGGCGGAGGTCGTCGATCTCGTCTCGATCGACGTCGACCTCGAAGGGGCGGATCGACTCGCGTTCTCTCGAAGTCATGGCGCTGTAGACTACTGTGTGGGTCGAAGCCAAATAACACGGGGTAGGCGCGGTTTTCGACCGACGGGGTCGCGCGCGGTGACCGTCCCCGAAACAGATTTGCTACTCGGCCGAACAGATAGTCCCATGGCCGTATTCGACGTTTCCGACACCGTCTACGGGATCGACATCGAGATGTTCGATTCGGGGATCGCGTCCGTCTACCTCTTCGACGACGACGAGCCGACGCTCGTCGATGCCGGTATCGCCGCCAGCGCAGAGCAGCTCCTGGACGACATCGCGGCGTGTGGGGTCGAACCCTCGGCGCTGTCGAACGTCGTGCTCTCGCACGTCCACGTCGATCACACCGGTGCGGCGAGCGACCTCGTCGACGCGGCACCGGACGTCGACGTGTACATCCACGAGTCGACGGCCCCGCACCTGGCGAACCCGGAGGGACTCGTCGACAGCAGCAAGGCGGCGATGGGCGACCACTTCGAGTTGATGGGCGAACAGGGACCAGTTCCGGAGGCGAACATCGTCGGCGTCCCGGACGAGGGAACGACGATCGATATCGGCGCGAACGGCCTCGAGTTGATCCACGCGCCGGGACACTCCCCCGACCACGTCGCCGTCTGGAACCCCGAGCGGAACCTCCTGTTCGCCGCCGAGTGTCTCGGGCTCTACTTCCAGCGGGCCGACCAGTGGCTGCCGCCGGCGACCCTTCCCAACTTCGACGTCGACGTGATCGCCGACACCATCGAGCGACTCGAGACGCTCGATCCCGATCGAATCCTCTTTCCCCACTTCGGCGTCTGGCCGCACGACCCGGAAGCGGCGTTCGAACGCGCGAAAACCGAACTTCACCGCTACGACGAACGGATCCTCGAGTACTACGAGGCCACGGACTCGCTCGAGGAGACGAAACGGGCCGTCGCCGAGGACCTCCTCGACCTCTCGCCGCCGTACGACCCGGTCGTCGAGTCCTTCTTCGCGAAGCTGCTCACGGAGGGCTATCTCAGACACCACGGTATCGCCTGATCGGTAGCGGTCGATTCGGCCTCGCTTTCGCTCGAGGAGGGGCACCGGTGAAGCTTTTTGCCTATTGTTATCCACTATCACGGTGGGATGTCAGAATCACCGCCGAACGTCCAACCGCCGACACCGGAAGAGATCCGAACGTGCGCGGCACACCACCACATCGACCTCTCCGACGAGGAGGTCGAGGACTTCGAAGCCGCGATCGTCGAGACGCTGGCCGGCTACGAACGACTGGACGAGCTTCCGGACCCTCGTCCTCGAGTCGAGTACACCGACCGCGACCCCGGCTACAAACCGGGACGCGACGAGGATCCGCTCAACGCGTTCGTCACCAAATGCGAGGTGAAAGGGGCGGATAGCGGCCCGCTCGAGGACTACGACGTCGGACTCAAGGACAACATCAACGTGGCCGGCGTCGAGATGACGCTCGGCTCGAAGCTCTTCGAGGGATACGTTCCGTCGACCGACGCGACGATCGTCAGCCGACTGCTCGACGCCGGAGCGACCATCACCGGGAAGCTGAACATGGAGGACATGGCGTTCTCGGGGAGCGGCGAACTCTCCGCGACCGGGCCGGTGTTGAACCCCGTCGATGCGGATCACATCGCGGGCGGCTCCTCGTCGGGGTCGGCCGCGGCCGTCGGCAACGGTGACGTCGATGTAGCCATCGGCGGCGATCAGGGCGGGTCGGTTCGCATCCCCGCCGCCTGGAGCGGGATCGTCGGCCACAAGCCCACCCACGGACTGGTTCCGTACACCGGTATCGCCGGCCTCGGTCGGTCGTTCGACCACGCTGGCCCGATGGGTTCCACCGTCGAAGACTGCGCGCGCGTGCTGGACGTGATCGCCGGCGAGGACGATCTCGACCCCCGACAGGGTGCCGTTCCGACCGCCGACTACCTCGATGCGCTGGCGGACGATCCGTCCGACGTGACCGTCGGCGTCGTCGAGGAGGGGTTCGGCCATGCGGTCAGCGAGCCGGCGGCCGACGACGCCGTTCGCGACGCCCTCACCGAGTTCGAAGACGCTGGTGCGACGGTGACGGAGGTCTCCGTACCGATGCACGCGGACGGGCTCACGATCTGGAACGCCATCGCGACGGAGGAGACGGCCGCGACGGTCGACGCCGAGTGTATCGGTCACTACGGGAAGGGGTTCTACGACACCCAACTGGCGAACGCGTTCGGACGGGCCCGGCGCGCTCACGCCGACGACTACCTGACGACGTTGAAACTCACGCTCGTTCTCGGCCAGTATCTCTCCGAGGAGTACCGCGGTCAGTACTACGCGAAGGCGAAGAATCTCGGCCGACGACTGGCCGACGCCTACGACGAGGCGCTCGAGGACGTCGACGTCCTCGCGATGCCCACGACACCGCAGACCGCCCACGAAGTCGACGAGTCGATCTCGCGCCTCGAGGCGATCGATCGGGCGCTCAACATGCTTCACAACACGTCGCCGTTCGACGTGACCGGGCATCCGGCGATATCGGTGCCCGCCGGGCGGGCGAACGATCTGCCGGTCGGACTCATGCTGATCGGCGAGCGCTTCGACGATGCGATGGTTCTCTCGAGCGCCCACGCGTTCGAACGCCAGCGCGCGTCGTGAACGCGGTCTCGGTCGCAGACGAACGCGACCGGCAGCGACCGGCCGTCCGTCGGTCTGCGCGGACGGCTCCGGTAGCGCTACGTGAGTGCGTTCGCGACTATATATCTGAAAACATATATACTATCAAATTTGATTGCTATCCATCGATCGATCGGATCCCTCTCAACCGATGATCCGCCGGACTTGAACGACGATCGTCTACTAATTCTGTTATTGCCCGTACATAATTTCCATCTATTCGAATTTAGACGGTAATTGAGGTGCGAATATCGTTTTTATTTCCCTGTCAACGGCCGCTTTTACTGATCGATTCCGAAATTGTTCAACCTCTCCTCCCCGATCCAGATCTCCTCTCTCGAGTCCTGTATTGGACTGTTTCGATCCGCGTAGACTGCTCCGATTCACCGACGGGATCGAGTCGCGATCTGCCTCAAATATATCTCAAAAGTAGGATGTACTAGAATATATCGAATATCCTATCTATATATGTACTCGAACCAGTGTGACCGAACCTGCGTCGCGCTCTCGGCGGAGACCACGGCAAGCGCTCGTCGAGTGACTGGCCGAGCCGTCGCGACGCGGCTCCGACACGGGCTCTCGGGTGCACCCGCCGTCGGTCGATCGACTCCGTTTCACGACCGGCGATCACGGTAGCGGGACGCGAAAACGATCGGCTATCGCTCCGCCATCCCCGTCGAAACCAGCACCTGCCGGCCACGGCGCGTCTCCGCGATTGCGGCAATTCACAACCGGTGGGAAACCCTTATGCGCGACGCGTTGGAACTAGCGATGAACCGATGACTGTCACACTGAAGGACTTCTACGCAGACTGGTGTGGCCCCTGCAAGACCCAGGATCCGATCCTCGAGGAGCTCGAGGACGATTGGGAGGGCCGATTCGAAGTCGAGAAAGTAAACGTCGACGAGCAACAGGATATCGCCAACGAGTACCAGGTACGCTCCCTGCCGACGCTCATTATCGAGAACGACGACGAGATCGTCGAGCGCTTCGTCGGTGTCACCCAGCGCGAAGACATCGAAGACGCCCTCGAGTCGGCCGGCGCGTAAGCGACGCCGATCTCGAGACGGTCGTTTTTGTGGTCTCCATCGCCGATGAGCGGACGCCATCTCCCCGAGACGGAATCGCTAGCTGTCGGTGGTCACGGCTCGTCCGGATCGATGTCGTCGGTGTCGGAGCCGTCGGTATCGACGTCGCTGGTCGAGTGATCGAGGCCGAACGACTCGGAGTCGGGGTCGGTTTCCGTCTCACCCGCCGCGCTCCCCTCGCCGTCGACGTCCCTCTTGCGGACCGATCCTTCCTCGATGTCGATGTTCGTCTCGCCCGTCGAGCCCTCCTCGATGTCGATGTTCGTCTCGCCCATCGAGCCCTCCTCGATGTCGAACTCGTCCGTCCGGAGTTCCTCGCCGTCGACGCCGACGCTGCCGTCCTCGATCTCGATGACGACGCCCTCGTGCTCTGCGCTGCGACCGATCAGCTGGTTGGTCGCCGACTCGAGTTCCTGATTGACCGACCAGACGAACCGGAGGACCGACTCGAGTTCGGTTCCCGCCTCTCGCACGCCGCGCTCGGGCGAGAGTTCGCCGAGGCTCTGGGCCCCCTCGGGGTGGAGATACTGGATCGGATGGTCGTTGGGAACCTCGTGGAGGTCGACGTCGAACGACCAGAGGTACGGCAGCAACTGGATGGCGTACCCCTTCGGTTTCGGAACCTTTCGGCCGGCGGCCGTCATGGCCACGCCGATCGCCGACGAGCCGGAATCGGTGTCGTAGTAGACGCCGGGAACGCCCGGGATGGAAACGCGCATACGCCAGCTATGGCGTCGGCTACGGGTGAGTCTGCACCCGGCACCTGCCACCCGCGTTTTAAGCGCTCTCGCCGGTCTGGAACGCGGCCAGTTCAGAAGCCGTCGGCGAACTTATCGCGGCGGTTGACGTCGATCTCGCTGATACTCGAGCCCTCGCGGCTGGCAGCGAATAGGATCGCGTCGGCGATCTCCTCGGGTTCGCTGGCCTCGCCCTCGTCGAAGTGCTCTTCGAACGTCGTCCCGTCGGCCGCCTCGAACTCCGAGCGGACCTCCGCGGGGTTGACGATCGTGACGCCGACGTCGTCGTCGCCGACCTGCGCCGCGACGCTCTTGGCGAAGCCGCCGGTCCACCACTTCGTGGCCGCGTAGACGGGGTTGAACGAGCGGGGGTACTGTCCGGCGAAACTCCCGACGAAGACGAGGTGGCCGTCGCGCTCGCGAACGTGCGGAATTGCGGCCCGCGTCGCGTAGAAGAGGCCGTCGACGTTGGTCTCCTGCATCGTCTCGTAGTCGTCGGTCGACATCTCCGCGACGTCGCCGCCTCGAGAGAGGCCGGCGTTGTTCACCAGCACGTCGATCCCGCCGAACGCGTCGACGGTCTCGTCGATCAGCGCGTCGACCGCGTCCTCGTCGCGGACGTTCGTCGGGACGACCAGCGTCTCGACGTCGTGTTCGGTCTCGAGGTCGTCGGCGAGAGCGCGTAGTTCGTCCTCGCTGCGGGCCGCGAGGACCACGTTCGCGCCGTCGGCCGCGAACGCGCGGCAGGTCGCCGCCCCGATGCCCGCGCTCGCGCCGGTGACGATGGCGGTTTTGCTCTCGAGTGACGTGTCGATCATACGCCGAGAAAACGGCCACCGGTTCCTAAAAAACGCGGGTTGCAGAACTCACAGCCCGCTCGTCCTCGAGGACTGCACCACTATCCGGTGGTACCTCGTCCGCCGGATCGCGCGTCGGTCGACTGCCTTTTTACACGGCAGTCTGCTACCGGTCGACCTCTTCGTGAACCGACTCGCCGCTGCCGGCCTTCGACTCCCACTCCCACTCGTCTTCGACTCTGAGACGTCCGTCCTCGAGCAACTCCACGTCTCCGACGGAGTGGCCGGTGGCCGTCTCGTTGTCCTCGGTCAACTGCACGTACCGAATGTCCCACTGTTCTCCGTCGAACGTCCCGACCAGGTGGCCGTCGACGATCTCGCCGCCGGCGTAGCTCGCGTATATCCGGTCCCCGTTCTGTTCGAAGTGAAAGATCGTTTCCGCACTCACGTCTCCGTCTTCGTCGTTCGCGACGCCGGCGAGCGTCCGTCCGTCGAGCGAGATTTCGGCTGTCATACGGTAGCCGTTTCGTCTACTCGACTAATATAGTAGCCATTGAAAGTCAATGCACACCTGATCGCACAACGGCTGTGCGATCAGTGTGTAAATCGTTTCAGTTGTTACTATCGTTTCGGTGTGCCGTTCGGCGGGCGTCGCGCCGCCCACGAGTCACGGTCGGGCGCTCGGCCACGAGACGAGGGTGGACCGGCGACTGCGCTCGAACTGACCGACCGTCCGATCGAACCCGGCGAAACGAAATCGATCGCGCTACTCGCTCGAGTCGCCCGCTCTCCGACCGTCAGTACTCCTCGAGGTCGTACAGTTCGCCGTACTTCGACGTCACGTACTCGAGGAAGTACTCGGCAGTGTACTCCTCGCCGGTCGCCCGCTCGATTAGTTCGGGCGTGGTGAACTGCTTGCCGTGCCGGTGGACGTTCTCGCGGAGCCAGCCGTTGAGTTCGTCGAAGTCGCCCTCCCGGATATCGTCGTCGAGGTCTCCCAATTCGTCCTCGGCGGCGGCGTAGAGTTGGGCCGCGAGCGCGGACCCGAGCGAGTACGTCGAGAAGTAGCCGAAGGAGCCGTGGGACCAGTGGATGTCCTGCAGACAGCCCTCCGCGTCGGTTTCGGGACGGACGCCGAGGTACTCCTCGTACTTGTCGTTCCAGACCTCCGGAACGTCCTCGACCGCGAGGTCGCCCGAGATCAGGTCGCGCTCGATCTCGAACCGGATCACGATGTGGAGGTGGTAGGTGAGTTCGTCCGCTTCGACCCGGATGAGGTTGTCGTCGTAGACCTGATTGGCGGCCTCGTAGGCCGCTTCGGGGGAGACGTCCTCGAGGCTCGGGAACCGCTCCCGGGCGATCGGGAGGAAGTGCTCCCAGAAGGGTCGGGAGCGGCCGACGTGGTTCTCCCAGAGTCGCGACTGGGACTCGTGGACCGAGAGGTCCCGCGCCTCGCCGAGCGGCGTGCCGTAGCCCTCGTCGGGCAGACCGAGGGTGTAGTTCGCGTGGCCGAACTCGTGGATCGTCGACGTGATGGAGCCGAGCAGGTCGTCCTCCTCGAATCGGGTCGTCACGCGGGCGTCGAACTGTGTGCCCGAGGAGAAGGGGTGCGGCGCGGTGTCCAGTCGGCCGCGGCCCCAGTCGTACCCCAGCGAGTCGAGGACGTCCCGCGCGAGGGCCTCCTGATCGTCGTCCTCGAACGTGCCCGCGAAGGCGTTCGTCTCGACGTCTGCGTCACTGTCGTCGATCGCGTCGATCAACGGCACCAGTTCGTCGCGCAGGCGCTCGAGGACCCGCTCTGCCGTCTCGAGGTCGAGATACGGCTCGTAGTCCGAGAAGAGCACCTCGTAGGGGTCGGCGTCGGGATCGATGTGCTCCGCGTACTCGCGCTTGAGTTCGACCAGTTTCTCGAGGGTGGGTGCGAACTGTTCGAAGTCGTCCTCCTCCTTGGCCTGCTTCCACTTCGGGTGAGCGTTGGCCGTCGTCTCCGAAATCTCCTCGACGAGTTCCTGCGGGACGCTGGTCTCGCGGTCGTAGCGCCGGCGGACCTCGCGGACGACGGCTTCCTGTTCGTCGGTTAGCTCTGCGGACTCGAGTTCCTCGAGCAACTCGCCGGTCTCGTCGGCCGTCAGGAGTTCGTGACCGATCGAGGAGAGCGCCGAGAGCTGCTGCGCTCGGGCGGGCGTCCCCGCCTCGGGCATCACGACCTCCTGATCCCACTGCAGGATGCCGGCCGCGTTCGATACGTTCGAAATTCGCCGCACGCGCTGTTCGAACTCCTCGTAGGTGCCGTTCGTAGCCGCCTCGCTCTGAGCCTGATCGGTCGCCATTGGGGCCTCGTATGCACGGGCGTAGTATCAACGTCGTGGTTCCGGTGGTCTCGTCGCCGTCGGGATCTGTCGGTGGCCTCGAGGCCGCACTCGAGGACCCCTCGAGTTCGATGACAGTTCGAAGCCCTGTAACGTGGCCCGTACAGGGGTTCTCCGGTCCGATATCCCGAACCCATGATAGCGGTGTGGAACTCGCAAGCAGTGTGCTATTCGGGCTATCTGACGTATGCGCTACTGTCATGGTCGTATCCGCTCCAATCGCGTCAGCCATCGTATTCGTCGCGAGCCTGTTGATCGGTGCACTGGGTATCTACGTCGGCGCTCGCGTCATCGTGGGCGCCGGCGACTACGATCACGCGATCGTCACCGCGTTGATCGGGGCGATCGTCTGGGCCGTCGTCGGCTTCGTCGTGGGGTGGATACCCCTGTTGGGGCCGCTCCTGGCCCTGATCGCGTACATCGCGGTGATCAACTTCCGGTACCCCGGCGACTGGACCGCCGCGGCGATGATCGGCCTGCTCGCCTGGGTGACCGTCCTGGCCGTGCTGTACGCGCTCGCGTTCCTCGGCGTCACCGGCTTCGAAGCGGTCGGCGTTCCGGGGGTCTGACCGACGTTCGGAGAGTCGGTTCGGTCGGTCGGACGGACTCCGCCGCTCCGATACGAAGATGACGTCCCCGCCGGCGCGAACCGGTGGGTAGTGGTCCCATAAACGTAAGCGGGTCCACCTCGAAACTCGTCGCATGTCCACTCGCATTCTCGTTCCGACCGACGGGAGCGACTCCGCGACGGCGGCCCTCGAACACGCGCTGGACGTCGCCGTCGATCGAGACGCAATCGTTCACGTACTCTTCGTCGCGGACACGTCGAAACCGAGTCTCACGCGACTCGGAACCGACGTCGTCGACACCCTCGAACAGGAAGGCGAGGGGATCGTCTCGGACGCAGCCGAACTGGCCGCGGACCGCGGCGCGTCCGTCACTACGCACGTCGTCCAGGGCAACCCGAAGGAGGTGGTCGTCGACTTTATCACCGGCAACGTCTCCGACCAGCGGTCGAACGGTTCGGAAGACGCAGCCGCTTCTTCCGTCGAGTTCGATCTCGTCGTGATGGGTGTCCACGGTCGACGCGGGCTGGGAGAGTACATCCTCGGTAGCGTCACGGACCACGTCGTCAACAGGAGTCCGGTACCGGTGCTGACGGTTCGAGCGGCCGACGACGCGTCGCAGACGTACCCGTACGCGAACGTCCTCATCCCGACGGACGGGAGCGTTCACGCGAAGGCGGCGGTGGAACTGGGCGCGTCGGTCGCCGGTCGACACGGCGCGACGGTACACCTGCTGTCTGTCATGGACGAACTCCCCGAAATCCCCGACGCGGAGTCGGCGGGACTTCCCGCGCAACTCGAGGAGAACCTGCAGACGGTTCTCGACGAGGAGGCGGCGCGCGCCGAGCGAGCGGGGGCCGACGACGTCACGACCGCCATCGAGATCGGATCGGTGCCGCGAGAGGTCGTCGCCTACGCCGAGGCGGAGGGGATCGATCTCGTCGTCATGGGAACGCACGGACGGACGGGAATCGACCGTCACTTGCTCGGGAGCTTCACGGAGCGAGTGATCCGTACGTCGCCGGTCCCCGTCCTCACGACGTGTCGGACCGACGAGGCGGACTGAGCGTTACCCGAGCCACGAGTCCGCTACCTGTCGGTAGGTCTCCCGACACCGCGCTAAGACCTCGAGCGAGACGCTCTCGTCTTTCGTGTGGGCCTCGCCCGGCTCCGACGCGCCGTAGATCACGCACTGCGTGCCGGCCTCGGCGAGCCACCCCGCGTCGGTCGCGTGCGGTTTCGTCACCAGTTCCGGCGACCCCGCTTGCGCGGCGTCGGCCGCCTCGAGCACTCGCTCCGCGAACTCCACGTCGCCACACCGCATCGGCGGCAGGTCCTGATCGACGGTCCACTCCACGCCCTCACGATCCCCGACGCGCTCGAGAGCGGCCCGTTCGCCCGGCACCGTCCGCTCGTCGATCGTCAGGGCGCAGCGCTCGGGGATCACGTTCATCGCCGTCCCGCCGTCGATTTCGGTGACGACGAGGCTCCCCTCGAGTGTCTCGCCCGCTACGTCGACGGACGGGACCTCGAGGCCCCGAACGACGTCCACGGCGTCGGTCGCGCGGTAGATGGCGTTCTCGCCGGCGTCGACCTCGCTGGCGTGGGCGGCCGTTCCGCGAGCGGTGATCGTACTTCCACGGCGGCCCTTGTGGGCGACGACGACGTCGGTAACGCCCGGCTTGGAGTAGTTGGTCGATCCCTCCCCGACGATCGCATACTCGGGTGCGAAGCCCCGGTCGATGGCGTGGCGCGCGCCGACGCCGCCGACCTCCTCGCCGACGAAACTCGCGAAGACGAGTTCGTTCGCCGACGCGGAACCGTTTGACTCGCTACTCGCCGCGTCGCGAAACGCGAGCATCGACGCCGCGACGGCGCCTTTCATATCCGCCGCGCCGCGACCGTACAGTCGTCCGTCTCGCTGCTCGACGACGTACGCGCCGTCCGCGTCCGCTTGGGACGCCGCCGGCGCGACGACGTCGTGGTGGCCGACGAGTGCGAGCGTCTCCGAATCCGTCTCCCCTCCACCGCTCGTCTCCACCCCTGTCCGGGCGATCACGTTGCCCACGTCGTCCCGCGTCACGTCGGCGTCGGTTTCGTCTCGAAGCCACTCTTCGATGTAGTCGCCCGCGGCCGTCTCGTCCTCGTGACTGGGGAGCGAGACGAGGTCGCGGGTCAGATCGACGACGTCCATACCACCTCCCTCGAGGCTCTGCAAGTTGATTGCACCGGTCGAATCGCCGTCACCTTCGGATAGTAACACGTATGGACGGATTGTCCCTAGGGGTCAGCCATGAACGCACTCGAGACGAGCCGAGGTGCCGTCTGACGTGTCGGTCACCGATCGGTTCGTCCGAGCAGTTACCCGGCAGGGACGGCTCGTCATCGCCGTCGCGCTGGTGTTTACGCTGGTGATGGGGACGGGAATCGCGTCGCTCGAGCAGACCTCCTCGCTCGATCAGTTCGAGACCGACAGCGAAGCCGCCGAGAAACTCGAGTACGTCCAGGCCAACTACGGCGAGGACGACGATACGACGACCGTCCAGGTCGTCGTCCGCGGGGAGAACGTCCTCGACCGGGAGTCGCTGCTCGCGACGCTCGAGTTACAACGGGAGTTCCGGGAGGACGACCGGATCGAGCCGACGCTGACGGACGAGCCGTTCGCCGACGTCGCCTCCATCGTCGCGACGACCGCGATGCAACGGGAGGGGGCGGAGGCCGGACGGCAAGATATCGACGCAGAGGCGGGTGACGACGCCGACGAAGCCGACGGCGCCGAAGACGGCGGAACCGACGAGGGCGACGATACTGGGGGTGGTGACGCCGAGAATGGTACCGACGCCGAGGACGGCGACGAACCCGATACCGCCGCGGCCCAGATGGAGGGCGCCAATCGAGGTCCCATTAGTTACCTATCGTGGTAGTTTCGACCGTCGACGGTGGCCGCGGCGCAGCTCGGAATCGATACGGCCGACTCGAGCGCCGACGCCGGTTCCGGCGGTGGAACACGCTTATACGTGTCCGTCGACCAGTTATCGTATGCACGTCGTGCCGGATACGAGCGTGGTCATCGACGGCCGCGTCTCGGCGACGATCGAAGACGGGCAGTTCGAGGGAGCGACGATTTCGGTGCCGGAAGCCGTCGTCGCGGAACTCGAGGCGCAGGCAAACGACGGGATCGACAGCGGCTGGGACGGCCTGGAGGAACTCCAGCGCCTCGCCGATCTCGCCGACGAGGGCGTCATCGATCTCGAGTACGTCGGGGAGCGCCCCAACGCCATCGAGCGCGGTCACGCCTCCGAGGGCGAGATCGACGCCCTGATCCGCGATCTGGCCGAGGATCTCGACGCGACCTTCCTCACCAGCGACATCGTTCAGGCCGAAGTCGCCGAGGCCAAGGGGCTCGCGGTCGAGCACGTCTCTCCCGAGGTCCGCGAGGTCGGCAAGCTCACCGTCGAGAACTACTTCGACGACCAGACGATGAGCGTCCACCTCAGGACGGGTGCCGTGCCGAAGGCCAAACGGGGCACGCTCGGCGAGATGCGCTACGAGCCGATCGCCGACGAACCCCTCGACGAGGCGACGATAGACGAGTACGCCCGCGAAGTCGTGGACGGCGCCAAGGAGGCGCCCGAGGGCTTCATCGAACTCTCGGAACCGGGCATGAAGATCGTCCAGTTCCGGGATTACCGGATCGCCATCGGTCGACCGCCGTTCTCGGACGGTATCGAGATCACGGCCGTCCGCCCGATCGCCCAGACGGACATCGAGGACTACGAGCACGCTGACGAGTTGAAAGAGCGGCTGCTCGAGCACCAGCGCGGCGTCCTGATTTCGGGCGCCCCGGGTGCCGGGAAGTCGACGTTCGCGCAGGCGGTCGCGCGCTACATCTCGGATCACGACTACTCGGTCAAGACGATGGAGAAGCCGCGGGACCTGCAGGTCGGCCCCGAGATCACCCAGTACACCGAACTGGCGGGCGACATGGCCAACACGGCCGACGCCCTCCTGATGGTTCGGCCCGACTACACCATCTACGACGAGGTCCGCAAGACCAACGACTTCGAGGTCTTCGCGGACATGCGACTGGCCGGCGTCGGGATGATCGGCGTCGTCCACGCGACGCGAGCGATCGACGCGCTCCAGCGACTCGTCGGCCGGGTCGAACTCGGGATGATTCCGCAGGTCGTCGACACCGTCGTCTACATCGAAGCCGGTGAGGTCCACACCGTCTACGACGTGCGAACGGAGGTCAAGGTGCCCGCCGGACTCACGGAGGAGGACCTCGCTCGGCCGGTCATCCAGATCACGAACTTCCAGACCGGCGAGCCCGAGTACGAGATTTACACCTTCAACCGCCAGGTCGTCACCGTCCCGCTCAAAGACGAGGACGGCGGCCCCGCGAACGAGTCCGGCGTCGATCGGATCGCCAAGCAGGAGATCGAACGAGAGATCCGCTCGATCGCCCGCGGCTACGTCGACGTCGAACTCAAGAGTCAGGACAAGGCCGTCGTCTACGTCGAAGACGACGACATCTCGACGGTCATCGGCAAGGGCGGCGGTCGAATTACCGACGTCGAGAACCGTCTCGGGATCGATATCGACGTCCGCACGCACGACGAGAACCCCAACTACGGCGCCGGCGGCGGTGGCGGCAGCGCCAGCGCTGACGGCGGGAGTGGCGGCGGCGGACAGGCCGCCGGCCAGATGGTCACGCCCGAGATCACGTCCCGACACATCGTCATCCCGGTCGACGGCAACCACGGCGAGACCGTCGAGGTACAGGCCGGCGGCGACTACCTGTTCACCGCGACGGTCAGTCGTGGCGGGGAGATTCAGGTGTCTCGAGGGAGCGCGATCGCCGACGAGTTGGAGCAGGCGGTCGACCGGAAGGACCCGGTGACGGTCGTGCCGTCGTAAGGGGTGAGCCGTGAACGAACAAAGTGAGTGAACGGTTTTTTTGGCGTCTTTGTGAACGACGTGAGCAAAGGATCAGCGAGAGCACCGCTCTCGCCGAGGAGATTTCTGCGCGGGGGTAACGAACGACGGTCGTAGCGGCCGCGAGAAGCGCAGATCCCGACGGCGCGTGTACTGTGGTACTATCTCCCACGGTAGAATGGCGGGTACTAGCACGAAACACGTACGAAGGTGGTCGACCGTCAGCCGATATGAGATACAACTACTAGCTGTTTAAGGATTAAGCATTTATACGAGACAAATGTCGAACTGAGTGTAATACAACATGGTGTTTGACCTCTATGGGAGCAGATAGGAAGACGGTCGCGTATTCGGGCGTCGGACAGTCGGACAGGTCGTTCATCACGGACCGGCCGGGACTCGAGGCCGTGCGCTCGCGGATCGTGAGCGACATTCGATCGACCGTCGAGGACGCGAGCGCCGAGGGCGTCGTCGTCGCGATGAGCGGCGGGATCGACTCGACCGTGACGGCGGCGCTGGCCGTCGAAGCGCTGGGTAGCGATCGAGTCCTCGGACTCGGGCTCCCCTGTCACAAGACCGAACAGACCGGCGTCAGCGAGGCCCGGACCATCGCGGAGGGGCTGGGAATCGAATTCGAGGCGATTCAGTTGCGACCGATCCTCGAGGCGTTCGAGGACACGGTCGTGGATTCGCTCGAGTCCCACGAGGCGGACGACCGGCCCTACGAGCGAAACCACGCGACCGGCAACGTCGTCGCGCGCCTGCGGATGATCTGTGTGTACTACGCGGCGAACCGCCAGTGCCGACTCGTCCTAGGGACCGCGAACCGTTCCGAGTGGTTGCTCGGCTACTTCACCAAGTACGGCGACGGTGCGGCCGATACGTATCCGATCGGCGACCTCTACAAGACGGAAGTGCGCGCGCTCGCGAAGCGCATCGGCATTCCGAAACGCATCGTCAGCAAGGAGCCGACGGCCGGGTTCTGGGCGGACCAGACCGACGCCGACGAACTCGGCGCGTCGTACGACGTTATCGACCCGCTCTTACAGCGCCTCGTCGATATGGACGAACCGATCGGCGACGCGGCGGACGTGCTCGGAATCGATCGCGAGACGGCCCGCTCGATCGCGTGGCTGTGTGCCGAAACGCAGCACAAACGGGCCACGCCACCGACGCCGGGAATCGGCGGCCGAACCGCTGGTCCCTGACTGATAGCCAGTTCCGTTTCGGAGTACCGCCCTCCAAGCGACTGCCGTCCCACTCGCCCGTATCGAGCGTGTGACGCGACGAGAGGACGTCCTAGTACCGACGTGAGGTGTGTCGAAACATGCCCTCTCGGTGATCGAGACGCAAACGGCGGCGAATCCGCCGGTCGATCGAGTTTTCGGTCGCGTCAGACGCTCCTGTACAACTCCGTGTTGCGCCACCAGAACAGCCCCCACGAGAGCATGAACCCGGCCGCCATCGCGACGACATCCTGCACGATACGCGGGAGTCCAAGATCGACGATCGGGACGAGGACGATCGCCGACCCGATCGCGGCGCCCGTCACGACGAACACCAGATCGCCCGCGATGTGCTCCCGTGAGCGATCCCAGTACTGTTGGCGCTCTTCGTCGTACCAGATACCGATGTAGATCAACACCGGCGCCATCGAGGTGATCACCGTGATCACCTGATACTCGTCGGGTAGTCCAGCCGGCCTGAGCACGACGATGTTGAGCGTGTTCGCGACGATCGCCATCGCGAACAGGCCGAGCAGCAGCCAGCCCCATCGTGGGAGCGTCTCCTTGTCCATGCAGGGGACGGTTACGCCGTCAAAATAATCCTACCGTTTGTGCGCCGTCATTCGGCACAGCAGGCGTCTTTCTTCGGTGACTCCTCGACACCGTTGCCGTCGGCCGCGACCGGCTCCTCGATTCGATAGAGACTCTGACGAGCGTCCGCAAAGTAGATATCCTCGTCGACGATCCCGATCTCCTCCAGGCGTTCGAGTGCGTATCGGACCGTCCGGGCCGACAGCATCGACTCCTCGACGATCTGTTTCTGGGTCAACGGCCCATCGTACTCGAGCACCTTGAAAACGAGTTTGGCACTCGGTGGCAAATCTTCGATGTCCTCCCCGTCGGTCTCTGCCATACTACGAATCGAAAGCTCCCAGCAGCATAAAAGTTGAGCCTTACGAGCCGTGGATATCATGAAAGATTACAACAAATTTTAGGAAGTAAAGTAACCAACGACGGCTTGTACGTCTCGAAATCGGTATTTGACTGGATAGTCAGGTTCTGGCGAAGATTGCTGGAGTCGCGACTGCCTGTGTCATCCCTCGCCGATCATTCGATCCTCGTCGTCCCACTCCTCCTGGCGCAGTTCGTACTTCTGGGTCTTGCCGGTCGCCGTTTTTGGCAGTTCATCGACGTACTCGATCCGGCGAACGACCTTGTACCCCGCGAGGCGGTCGCGGGTGAACGCCGTCAGTTCGTCGGCCGAAACCGGCGGGTCGTCCGGATCGCCGTTCGACGGCACGACGAACGCCTTCGGCGTCTCACCCCACTCCTCGCTGGGTGCCGGAATCACCGCCGCGTCAGCGACCGCGTCGTGGTCGAACAGCGTGTCCTCGAGTTCGATGCTCGAGATGTTCTCGCCGCCGGAGATGATGATGTCCTTCTTGCGGTCCCGGATGGCGATCATGCCGTTCTCGTCGACCGACGCGAGGTCACCGGTGTGGTAGTAGCCCTCGACGCGGTCGTTGAACGCCTCTTCGGTCTCTTCGGGCTTGTTCCAGTAGCGATCCATCACCTGGTTGCCCCTGACGACGATCTCGCCGAGCGTCGCGTCGTCTTGCGGAACGTCGTTCCCGTCCTCGTCGACGACCCGAACGTCGGTGCCGAGAATTCCCATCCCCTGGCGTTTCTTGAGTTCGTACCGGTTTTCGTCGGTCATGAGCCGTTTGGCGTCGGAGATGGTGATCAGCGGTCCGGTCTCGGTCGCGCCGTAGAGGTGTTTCAGGTACCAGCCGAACTCCTCCTCGACGGCGCGGATGGTCGCCTCCGGCGGCGCGCTGCCGGCTGTCGTCGCTCGAACCCTCTTCGCGCCCATCATCTCGGGTTCGCCCTCCGTCTCGTAGTAGTCGATCAACTGGTTGAGCACCGCCGGGGCAGCACAGAGGATCGAGACGTCTTCCTCGGTGATGGCCTCGACGACCTCGTCGGGGTTGACGCCGCGCGTACAGACGTGGGTCGCGCCCATCCCGGTCACCGCGTAGATGTGACCCCAGCCGTTGACGTGGAACATCGGCAGCGTCCAGAGATAGACGTCGTCGTCGGTGATCTCGTGGTAGACCGAGATCAGGTAGGCGTGGATGGTCTCGGTACGGTGAGTCCGGCAGACGCCCTTCGGATCGCCCGTCGTCCCCGAGGTGTAGTTGATCGTGATGACCTCGTCCTCGCTCATCTCGGGCGCGTCGAAGTCGGTGCCGGCGTCCTCGAGGAGGTCGTCGAACTCCTCCCACTGACCCTCCGCCGCGTCCGAATCGTTCGTCACGTACGTCTCCGTGGGTACCTCGTCGCGGATCGCGTCGATCTTCTCGGCGTGCTCGTAGTCCGCGTAGATCGCGTCGACGCCGGCGTCGGAGAGGATGTACGCGTAGTCGTCCGGCGCCAGCCGATAGTTCAACGGCGTGAAGATCGCACCGAGTTGCATCGCGCCGTAGGCCGCCTCGAGGTGATAGTGCGTGTTCGGGTCGAGCACCGCGACCCGGTCGCCCTTCTCGATCCCGCGCTCCTGCAGGGCGGCCGAAAACCGATCGACGCGGTCCCCGAACTCGGCGTACGTGAATCGGTCACCGTCCGCGCCGACGATGGCCTCCTCGTCCCCGTAGTAGGTCCGCGCCTGCTCGAGGAACCCGGTGACTGTGAGTGGCGTTTCCATACAGTACATTCTTTCATTACTGTTCACATACCCGTTTTGGTCACGCCAGCTAGCAGTCGGACGCCGTGGCGTGTAAAAATCAGTTCCGGGACCGCCTCGAGCGGTGTACGTTTATTCGCCGCGAGACGCACCGTCGTCGAACGCGGTTCGTCGCCGGCGTTCTCAGAGTTTCTGCCAGACGTCCTCGTCGTCGTCGAACCCGTCGTCGGGATCGGCGAACTCCTCGCTGCCCTCGAGTTCCAGATCGTCGGCCGAGACCGTCGGATCGCCGTCGACGACCGTCGGCTGCTCCTCCAGGTCCATCTCCGGCCAGGCCGTCTCTTCCCAGAGCCCGCGGTCGCTGTAGTAGTAGACGACGCCGTCGTTGACGACGGCGAACAGGCCGCGTTGCGTGTCGTGAACGACGCGCTCGTTCGTGTCGATCGCGACGTCGACGACGTCCTCTAAGGTGTCGAGCGAGACGTGATAGTCGCCGATCCACATCGGAATCGAGCCGCGCGAGATCCACTCGGCGTAGCGCCGTTCGTGGACCGCACGCCGGGCGGCCGCCTCGTCGACCGGCGAGCGGCGCGCGACGAAGGCGGCTCCGGCGAGCGAGAGCGTGCCGAGCAGCGAGAGCCCGGCGATCATCGCCGGGTTCCGTGACTCGGTCGTCTCTCTCGTCCCCGTCTGGTGGGTGTGCGTTTCGGACGCGGACACCGGTTCCTCGAGCCAGTAGGCGGTATCGGTCACGCGAACCGTCGTCGACTCCTGCTGGGTCCCCCGAGCGGCTCCGGTATCGTACTCGACGCGGAGGACGAACGCCATATCGACGTCGCCGACCCCGGTCAGTTCGCTCTCCAGTTCCTGCTGGCGGTCGCGGTAGGATTCGACGTCGATGGTCGTCTCTGACGTCGCGACGCCGTCTTCGATCGTCGGCGAAGCGTCGATTACGGTGTGACTCTCGTTCCAGAACGATTGGTCGTTCCGGGACGCCTCGTATCGCACCTCGAGTTCGTGGCTCACCGCAGCGTCGTCGATCGGCGTTCCGTCGCTCTCGTTTCGGAGGTCGGTCTCGGCCTCGAGCGTCAGCACGGGCGAGGCGTTCAACATGTAGACCTCGCTGTTCTCGAGTCGATCCCCTTCGTTCCAGAGCGGTCCGTCCTGGACGACGACGGCGCTCGTCTGGAGGTCGCTCGAGACGCGTTCGTCGGCGTACTGCGTCTCGGTTGCCGTCGACGGGTTCGCGACGGCCCATCCGGTCGCGACGAGGGCGAGCGCGCCGATCACGACCAGCCCGATCGCGATCGGGCGACCGTATTCGGCGAACAGCAGGTCGAGACGCGGATTGTCGATCACAGTTTGGATTCCCCCGGAGTCAGTTCAGCTGGTTCCCGTTCCCCGCAGTGCCCGTTTCGATCCGTCCACGGGATCCGTCTCAAGACACGTATGCGTACATTCATGCGAGGCAACCATTATAACGATACTGGCTGACCACGGAATTCATTATAACGGTACCGGCCGATTCCAGGTGCGAGTCCCTCTCACAACCACTTTCGAACGCTCCGTCTCAGTCGAGTCGACAGCGAGACGTGCGACCCCGCGGATCGAACGCGCAAGTCGTTGTACCCGAAGACCACGAGCACGATCGCGACGGTACCACCGACGATGACGCCGTTGACCGCGGCGATCGCCGCGAGCGGGTGCAGCCCGTGGAGCCAGACAATCACGGACGGCGGGAGCACGGCGAGGTACCGATACTCTCCGAGGTGTCGCGTGTACTCGCCGGTCTCCTCGGGTGCGGTAAGCGAGACCGTCGTCTCCCCGCTCGAGCGTATCCCGACCGTCTGCGAGCCGGGATCCGTGCCGATATTTCGACTCTCGGCCTCGTGGACGGCCACGATCGGGAGATAGCCCGCGTTGTCGACGGTCCGCGTGAGTTCCGCCGTCTCTCCGGGGGCGAGCACCTGCGGATCGTCGGTCGGCGAGTCCGTGCTCACGAGTTCGTACTCGGCGGTGCCGGCGGGAACGACCATCGCCGTGGTCGCGAACGTGACGAACACGAGCAAAATCAGCCCCAGCGCCGTCCAGAACGCGATGACGTTCTCGCGGGAGCGCGAGCGGTGCGTCTCGCGTCGCCCGGGTCCGAGTCGCTCGAGGAGCGTCCCGAAGCCGAGCAGGGCGACACCGAAGGCGACCAGCATCGCGCCGAGCCCCTCCGAGTCGGCCGTCGCCGTCAGCCCGAGAACCGACGCGACCGTTCCGTAGGCAGACTCCGCGACGCCCTGGACGCCCATGATCGCCGTGCCGAGATACGGTATCGTCACGGCCTCGCCGTTTACCTGCCAGGCTTTGGCGACGATCTGGCCGTCCATGACGTGTGGTTCGCCGCCGTCCTGATCGGTGAAGGGGTTGGCGTCCCCTCTGGTGACGTACCCCTCGTCGGTCTCGCCGACCACGCGGTGGGTCGTCAGCTCGCCGTCGTGTAACTCTCGGGCCTCGAAGACGACGATATCCCCTTCCTCGACGTCGCCAGTCGCGATGCTCGGGATCGCGACGAAGCCGTCGCCGGCGTCCATCGTCGGCTCCATGCTTCCGGTCGCGACGTAGCCGAGCAGGATCGGTTGTCCCAGCAGCTGTCCGACCAGCAGGAGGACGATGCAGACGGCGACGACCAATCCCAGTCCTCGTTTGAGGAGTGTGGCCGACGTCATCGTGCGGTTGCGGGGAACATCATGCTATGCTGACTATTCAACTACCGATTCACTTGGGAATCGAACACCTTAAACTCCCCGAGAGGCGGCTTCTGGACCCATTGGACCGCCGTCCGGCGGTTCGCTACCGCATCGGAACGAACGCCCACCGGCGGTTCGCGGCGATGCCCAGAAACAGGAACCCCATCGCCATCGGCGGCGCGAGGGCGGCCGTCGCCGCCGCCGACAGTTCGCGGTTCTGGATCGCGATCGACGTTCGCTCCGCGACGGTGATCGTCCCCGCCTCCACGCCGCTGACCGCGATATCGTACGTCCCCGCGTCGTCGAACTGGCGCTCGAACGCGATCGTCGTCTCTCCGTTCGGCGCGATCGGCACCGTCTTCGTATCGACGACGATGCCGTCGACCGCCAACTCGAGCGTGCGTTGGACTCGCTGGTCGGTCGGGTTCGACACCGTCGCCTCGATGGTCGCCCTGTCGCCGGCCGTGAGATCGGTGTCGGTGATCGAGGCCTCGAGCACGTTGATCGGCGGCCCCTCGACGGTAACCGACTCGCTCGCGACCCCGTCGACGCCGATCTTGTACGTGCCGGGCCACTGCATCCGGCGCTCGAAGACGACCGATTTCGTCTCGCCGGGTGGAATCTCGAGCGTTTGGGTATCGACGACGGTGCCGTTGACGGTGAGCCGCGCCGTCGTCTCTTTCGTCGTCCGGCCCACGTTCTCGTAGGTCGCGTTCGCCGTTACGTTCGTGCCGGTCTCGAGTGTGGTCGGGTCGACCTCGAGGGTGGTGAGTTCGATTCCCGTGGGATGGTCTTCGTCTTCGTCCTCGTACTGGACGTGGATCGTGAACGTTTCCGTCTCCTCGTAGCTCTCGGTCGTGTCGACCGAGACGCCGACGTTCGGCGTATCGCCGGCTGATGGCTCGAGCGGATTCGATTCGCTGATTTCGGCCGTTGGGTCAGTTCCATCGTAGAACTCGAGGCCAGCGATGTCGTTACTGATCCAGACCCGCTCAACGCTGTCGTCGTTGACCGTGATCGTGAAGATATCGTCAAAGGTCGTCATCGCTTGGTCGTTGAGCGCCTCGAGGTCGAGTTGAAGTTCGTCGTTCTCGTTAAGAGAGGCGTATTGGGACGTTGGCTCGAGGACGACGTCGTCGGCTGCGGTGTCTTCACCCACCGTGATCGCTACTGTTGGGACTGCAAGCGCGAGAATAAAGCAGGCAA
Organism: Natronorubrum halobium; assembly: GCF_051351675.1. Lineage (NCBI taxonomy): Archaea > Methanobacteriati > Methanobacteriota > Halobacteria > Halobacteriales > Natrialbaceae > Natronorubrum > Natronorubrum halobium. The sequence goes on along the minus strand of NZ_CP195595.1, from coordinate 330,629 downwards.
TTGCAGCGATGAGTAGCGTTTTGGAAGACCACATTTCCGAATTAAACTAAGCCAACGATGGTGCCGTCTCGATTAGGTAGGGGTAGGGGTAGCGGTGAATGTAACAGAAGTCTCCCCATCGCCGATTGATTCCCTTGTGTCGATTTCTATACCAACTATAAGATCACCTTCATCCACTATACTTTCACCATCTATATCACTGTCACTTTGGTCGTAAAACGTGATTGCAGATGTGCCCTCCACCTCATATCCAATTTCTATCTCTTCGCCGCTTTCATTACCGATTTCGAACAAGTCATCAAATGAGGTGACTGCTTCCTCATTAAGGCCTTCACCGTTGGTACCGCCACCTGCGCCATCAAAATCAAATCTAATAATACTATTTCCGTTCGTTCCACTTTCAGTGGTCACATATTCTTGATTCGCTAGTGTTCCTGAGGCAGTGTCTGCAGTGCGAAACTGAATATATGCACTACTATCATCTTCTACCTGAACACCAATAGTTCGATCTGCGTCCACACTACTGAACGCGCCCGTACCGAGCGCAGCTCCGCCACCTGCGACAATCGTACCCAGTCCGACTAACACGTTACGTCGATTCATTCTCATGGTTATGGTCTCCGTACAACCGCGCCGATATCCGCCGCCACGATGGGCGGATCCGGAACGCGGTCCTTACTCCACTCCAGACAGTCTACCCACTTTGTATTAGGTTGCCAGAACGACTGAAAGCCAAGCAATACACCGCTTCAAGACTGTCTTGAACGTCTGCTGACGGCGTCGAGATAGCTAAGATAGTTTCCTCGTCAACCTACAATTATGGCTCCTTGCCTAGTTTAACCGATGGTAGCTGGGTAGTTAGTCGTCTACTCGAGTTCGCAACTCCATTTGTGGTGTGCGTTTTACGATTGGGATACATCCTCTGCTCCACGGGATAGCATCTTCGGCCCCAGCTGTTTGTGGGAGCGTATCAAACCAGTAGTGGCGTCCTCTAAACGTTCCTGAATATATTTATAGTGACAACATTCTATTGGGATATAATGGCTGGTGAATGTGGGAAAAAGAAGGGGTGTCGCTCTCGAGGGGTAAGCCCCATTGTGGGTCTCATACTCCTCTTTGGGATGGTGATTGCAGGGGCAGCACTGTTGTTGATGGTCGGCTCGCCGATGCTCGATGCATTCGAATCGGAAAACGAGCGCGAACGAGCCCATCTTTGTATGGACGAGACGGATCACCAACTCGCGACGGTCGCGGCAACTGGCGAGCAGCGTTCGATGCCGGCGACCGATATTTCGGACTGCCAGATCGACGTTACCGACGGGGGACAGATCGAGTTCGTCTGGTACAACGACTCCGAGGCCGACGATATCCCGTGGGACGATGACGACCGAACCGCTTCCGCTGAACTCGGTGCCCTCGAGTTCGAACTCGAGGACCGAACGATCGCGCATCAGGGCGGTGCCATCTGGGAGTACACCGGTTCGGAGACGCGGATCGTCTCGGAACCCGGAATTAGTTACAAGAATGAGTCCGCCCAGGAGAATGGGTCCATCCAGTTCAATATCATGCTCCTCGACCAGGACGAACTGTCGAGTTCTAATCCGGTCGCGCGAGCCGACCACGACAGAAGCGACGAACTGGCCGCAGAGATCACCGAGGCTGCCAGCAACTCCGACGGAGCGAACGTCGCGATCCGAATCGAGAGCGCTTATCACGATGGATGGAACCGACATCTCGAGGATGCACTCGTGGCGGACGAAGACGCAAACGTGAACGTCGATATTTCGCACGACTCGGACGCCGGGACCGTCGAAGCGCTGGTTGAAGGAATCAGGGAGACCTCCGAGGACCCAGACCTATTCATCGAGGAAGACGGAGGGATTGGAAATACAGTTGGAGACAACGATCAACGTGTTGAAGTCGGCGATCATCTTGATTTCACGATTCGGGTGAATAATACTGGTGATCGAATCCCACAACCAAACACAACTGTCTCTATTCTTGGCACGTCAGTTGAGGAGACGCAAAACTTCGCATTTCCGTCTGGCACACGTAGCAAAGATATTCAAATCAACCACAATGGGTATCGAGACGAGCTGAAACCCGGTCATACCTATCAGTATCAATATTCGTTTGACATCAACGACGAGTCGCTCGACACTCCCGGCGAGTTCTACCTCGGAAAGCCAGGAACGCACTTCAACGTCACCGACGATGACATCGAAACGACACCTGACGGCGACGGAAACACGACGATCAGCGCGGACATCTGGAATCAGGGCGTCGAGAACGCGACGGGGGACGACGCACAAAACATCTCGCTCGAGTTCGACCACCCCAACATCGACGGCGTTGAGCAAGAACTCGAACTCGACTACGGAGCTGAGGGGACAGTCGAGTGGACGATAAACGAGAGCGCGTGGCCGAGCGGGAACTATTCGTTTACCATCGAGACCGAAGACGACGACGCGACGGGGGTCCTCAAAATCGACGGTGGCCAAGCGGGAGACGGATTCGTCATCGTCGAGGATCACGGTGTTCTCGACGGCCCAGGAGACACCGGCGATCAGCGGGTCGATGTAACGGAGTCGACGTTCAAGATTGGGACGAAGATCACCAACACGAACTACGACACCGAGACGCAGGAGGTGACGCTGGTGCTTCCGGGCGAAGCTGGTAGCGAACCAGACCCCGAAACGGTGACGCTCGAGTCGAACGAGTCCGAAACGGTTGAGTTCGAACTCGAGACCGACGACTTCGACGCCGGCTCGGTGTACGAGTACAACGTCTCGACCGAGGACAACGCGATGACGTCGCCCGGCTCGTTCTACGCCGGCAAATCTGGCACACACTTCGATGCGTCGGAGACGAACGCGACGCACGACGACGAGTACGTCACGGTCACGTCGAACATCACGAATCTCGGCGTCGAATCCGGCTCTCAGGAGGTCGGCTTCGAACTCGAGTATCTGGGAGACCTCCCGGAAAAACTCGAGGGTGACAGTCCCTACGGCTATCTCGGCGAGAGGGCGGTCGAGCGATCGTTCGGCGAGTCGGGAACCATCGAACTGAAACTCAACGAGAGTACCCTCATCGATGGGACGTACGAGGCAACAATTCACACGGATGATGGCACGGACAGTGTCGAATTCGATGTTGACGCCGGAATCGATCCCGGACGAGTTGGACTGGGCGCAGTCGAAGACGCGGAAGTAACCGTCGAAGTCCTCGGCTCACAAGTGTCCGGTGACGGTACAATGTGGTCTGGCTGGTTCCCTCAATCGGTCCACAATCTGGCCCCGATGACGTTGGACGTACTGGCAGACGAGGAGGAGGTACACTCCTTCGAAAATCCAGCCGGTGGGGACAACATCAATACCGGCCCGACGTGGCAGGACAAAAGTGACGACAGTTATACGTACAATTTCTCCGTCGAAGACGAGATCGAACTCACGCTGCGGAACACGCGGCATACCACCTGTCAAGCCCAATCGACTGACCCGAGTTCGCTTCCGCACTATACGGGACCAACTGACCGAGACTTCATGTGGTGTAACGATGCCCCGAGCGGCGAGGCATTCGGACCGATCGACGCCTCGCAGGGCGAGAACTTGCAGAACGTCCGGGTTCGGAGCGCCGAGAACAACACGATTCCCGCCCTTCCAGCGGGTAACGACCAACAGCTGAGCGCGACCGAAGTGCTCGAGCAGCAGGGACTGATCGCGGACAGCGGCGACGAACTCGACCTCGGCCCCGGTGAGTTCGTGTTCCTCTTCGAGAACACGGAGTCGACGGACGAAGAGGGTATCGACGCGCTCTGGGACGACGCGATCGACACCTACGAGGAGTACCCCGATCAAACGTACGACCCGAACTTCAACGACCTGATCGTCTACGTCGAAGTCGAACGCGCAGGCGTCAACCCCAACACACCGAGCATCACGATCATGCCCGGTGGCGGTGACGAAACTGACGTGAGCCACGGCGGCTCTGACGGCGTCGGTGAGGTCGGTGATGTCCATGTCGATATCGGCGAGGGCAGTTCCAGCGGCGGTGACTCCCCTTCAGTTGGAACCGGTGAATCCGCCGGCAGCTCGGGAGACAATCAGTCGGTCGAGACGGGGATCGACATCGATACCGATTACATCGTGATCGGGTAATCTCTCCGGCGTGCCGTCGCCTCGTTGGATTACCTACGAAACGGAAACATTAGATAAATGCGTACGATCATATATATCGGGATCGGACTCCTCATGGTTGGTGCGTTGATCGTCGCCACCTCGAGCGGCGCTTTCGACGTAGCTAACGCGGATAGAGGGGTAGGCGTCGAAACAGCAAGCGACGAAAGTGCGCTTCTTGGCTTCGAATATCCGTCGGAAGATAGAACGCTCGAGCTAAATAGTGACGATGCCGACGGTGGTGGCGGATGTTTTCTTGGTTTCTGTTCGCCGTACAGGTATAACGATGTGGTGATCGTAGTTTTCGAAGACAATACGCCGTCCAATGAGTTATCTATCGGTGAGAATGACTTGACAGTCGATGTCGATAATGACGATATCGTTGGTGGTGAAGAACTTAGACACGAACCGACTGACGATGGATTACGCGTCGTGCTCGGTGATTTTCGTTGTTCATCAGCAGGAGCCTTTGGCAGTGGCGATCAGCAACATCGTAGTGCGACGGTGACGATCGATGCTGAGGTCAGTGGCGAGAAAATTAGTATAGACCTCGAGCGAACGGTCGATCTCGAGTGCGTTGCCGATTGAGAACTAGCTCGATGGAGTCATACTCACACCGAGCCCGTTCCATATATCGGTGATGCGGAACCAACCACGTTACCGGAAAGATCGCGGTGAGTGAGGCGGTGACATCCTTCGGCGAGAAAGGTTATGTATCGTAAAGACGTTCTTTCACAGCAATAGGAGTGTTCGATGGCAGCTAAGATGGGAGAAGATTCGAATAGAGGCGAAATTTTCGATCTGTTGAGTAACCACCGCCGCCGGTACGCCATCCACTACTGCAAGCGCGAGAACGAACCCGTCACGCTGGGCGATCTCGCCGAGCACGTCGCCGCCTGGGAACTCGACAAAGAGGTTCAGGAACTTACTTCCGCGGAGCGAAAGCGTGTCTACACTTCCCTACAGCAGACACACCTACCGACGCTCGAGCGAGCCGACATGATCGAGTTCGACGACCGAACGATCGAACTCACCGACGATGCAACGGAGCTGGACGTCTACCTCGACGTCGTTCCCGCGGACTCGATCCCGTGGGGGATGTACTACCTGGGACTGACCGGCGTCGGTGCGATCGTGATGGGGGGGCTGTGGCTCGAGGTCGTACCGACCGAGACGATACCTGAACTCGGTTGGGCAACGCTGATCTTTGCGTTGTTTGCTGTGTCGGCCATCGTCCACGTCGGCCAGAGTCGACGAATGCGACTCGGTGAGATGGAGCGACCACCGTGAGCGAAAGCTGAGAGTTCGCTCCATCGATCTACGTGTGTTCTAACGCCACGAATATCTCCAAGTAGTTCTAAACGAAATGAACGTTCTGAAGAGTAGACTGTATTTTTACTGTGATAGTATCATGCTACGTTGAGTCTCGTGTCGGAGACGGATGATGCTCACTGACACGGCTATCGTGGCGAGCCGTGTCAGTCCGACCGTGCAAATCGTCTCTCCGAGGCTGATCTGCTACGTATGTTCGCGAATCGACTGAGTACACTCGCAGTTGGGCTGTTGATCGTCGGTGGGTTGTTACTGACTGGACCGTCGTTTGGGTTCAATTCGTTGGCTGCCGACCGGGGAGTTTCCGTGATAACTACTGACGAGAACGCGTTTCTCGAGATCGACAACCAGGACATGGTCGGACCGGTCGCCGGAAACAACGATGAGCCGACGACGGTCGCGTCGCTTACGAACAACGTCGACCAGACGACACAGATCGACGTGTCGATCGTGTCGATTGACAACGCGAACGACGATATACTGGCCGTAGATACCGCAGATTTCGAGCTCGGACCGAGCGAGTCGACGTCGGCTCGCGTTCAGTGTGCACGGGCCGAGAGCGTCGGTGAACAAGAGGTCACGTTTCAGGTGGAAACGATGAACGCTCCCCTCACGGTGACAGGGGCGACATTTACGACAGTAGTCGACATCGATTGTGGAACTGGTAGCGGACAGATCGAGCCGACGGATTCGGGACTCAGTGATGTCGCCGCGAGTGATCTTACGCAGGGCGGTACGAGCCAGACACAGACGTTCGCATTCACCCTTACGGAGGACCTCTCTACCGGCGATACGACGACTATCACCGCCAGTAGCGTCGGAAACGGTAACCGGCTCGATTACAGCGAGGCGAGTGCCAATACGGACGATCCAGGAATCGTTACGGAGACGTCCGGCAACGATTACGAACTCGTCTTCGAAGCGACTGATGACATCGCTCGAGGCGAACGGGTTTCGATCACCGTTGACGGTGTCGAGACCAAAAAGAACGCTGCTAAACAGTCTCCATACGATGTCAGCTTCGACCGAAACGACAAGGAGGCGACCGAAGAGACATCCTTCAGCGTCGACTAGCGTTCTCGGGTACGACTAGTACGAAATCTCTGTGCAGTCACTGATAACCACTCGTCTGCCAATGCGAACGCCTTTTTAGCCCCGCACACGGACTCCATCACATGTCGACCGAATCGATCAGTGACCGACGCGAGCACATCCGCTCGATCAGCGTGACGTCGCTGGCAGCGCTGCTCGGCGTCGCCGCGGCGCTCGCCTCGATGTCCATCACGGGCGACGTCTCGCCGGGCGACGCGGCGACCGACATGCGCGCGCTCATGCTCGTCGCAGGGGCGATCCTCGCCCAGTTCATCCTCTTCGACTTCACGAGCATCTACGGCGAGGACGAGTTCGGGGCGAAACACTACCTGTTCATCGTGTTCATGACGTTCTCGTTCTGGTTCGTGACGTGGGGCATCCTGCTCACCACGGAGGCGGCTCCGTAACCATGGCGGACGACAGCATCGCCGTCGTAGACTTGGATCGGTGCCAGCCCGACCGCTGTAGCTACGAGTGTAAGAACTACTGTCCGCCGAACCGGACGGGCAAGGAGTGTATCACCCTTCGCGGCGAGGAGGCCGACGAGGGTCAGCCCGAACAGATCCACATCTCCGAAGAGATCTGTCTCGGCGAAACGTGTGGCATCTGCGTCGAGAAGTGTCCGTTCGACGCGATCGAGATCATCAACCTGCCCAAGGAACTGCAGGACGATCCGGCCCACCGCTACGGCGAGAACGCCTTCTCGCTGTACGGGCTTCCCGCACCACAGGAGGGGCAAGTGACCGGAATCCTCGGTCCGAACGGGATCGGGAAGACCACCGCCGTCCGCATCCTCGCGGGGGAACTCGAGCCGAACCTCGGCCGCCACGACGAGGATATCGACTGGGACCAGGTGCTCGAGGCCTACCGCGGGACGGAGCTTCAGGACTACATCGCGGACGTTCGCGACGGCGAGATGACCATCTCGCGAAAGCCCCAGTACGTCGATCAGATTCCGAACAGTTTCGACGGCAACACTCGCGAACTGCTCGAGCAGACCGACGAGCGAGGCGAACTCGACTATCTGGTCGAGCGGCTCTCGATCGGCCCCGTCATGGAGCAGGCGATCGACGACCTCTCCGGCGGCGAACTCCAGCGAGTCGCGATCGCCGCGACGCTGGCCCGCGATACGGACTTCTACTTCCTCGACGAGATCACGCCGTATCTCGACATCGGCCAGCGCGTGACGGTCGCGCGGCTCATCCGCGAACTCGCCGAGGAGGAGAACCGGTCGATGCTCGTGGTCGAACACGACCTCGCGATCCTCGACCTGCTGGCGGATACGCTCCACGTCGCCTACGGTGAACCCGGCGCGTACGGTGTCGTCACCGCACCGAAGTCCGTCCGAAACGGGATCAACGAGTACCTCTCGGGCTACCTCGACAACGAGAACATGCGGATTCGGCCGAACCCCATCGAGTTCGAGGAACACGCCCCCCGAACCACGGGCCACGCCGACACGCTCGTCGAGTACCCCGACCTCACCAAGAGCTACGGCGACGGCGAGTTCAGCCTCGAGGTCGAGGGCGGCGAGATCCGGAAAAACGAAGTGCTCGGCATCGTCGGTCCCAACGGGATCGGGAAGTCGACGTTCGCCAACCTCCTCACCGGCAACCTCGAGCCCGACGAAGGCGACGCCGATCTGGACCTCGAGATCTCCTACAAACCGCAGTACGTCACCATCGACCAGCACATGCGGGTCGACGCCTTCCTCTCCTCGATTACGGACCAGTTCGGCTCCTCGTACTGGAACACGGAGATCGCCCAGCCGCTCCAGTTGGAGCGGATCATGGAGCAGAACCTCTCGGATCTCTCCGGCGGTGAACGCCAGCGGGTCGCCATCGCGGCCTGTCTGTCGGACTCCGCGGATCTCTACCTGCTCGACGAACCCTCCGCACACCTCGACGTCGAACAGCGCGTGCAGGCGACGAGCGCGATTCGCCGGTACGCCGAACAGCAGGATGCCACCGTCCTGGTCATCGACCACGACATCTACATGATCGACCTGCTCGCGGATCGGCTGATGGTCTTCGACGGCGAACCCGCCGTCCACGGCCGCGCCGGCAACCCACAGCCGATGCGCGACGGCATGAACGAGTTCCTCGCGAACCTCGAGGTGACGTTCCGTCGGGACGAGCGCACGTCGCGACCGCGAATCAACAAACCCGATTCACAGCTCGACCGCGAGCAAAAGCGCGAAGGCGAGTACTACTACGCTCCCTGAGCCGGTCTGACCGGTCGTTCGATCGGGTAGTCTCTTCTCGCCGGCCTCTTTCTGCTCACTTGTCATACTCGTTGCCCAATCCCTCGAGGAGAGTCCTCACCAGTGCTCGTCGGACGATATCGGACCGGAAATAGGGGTATCGAGTCAGGCGTATCCGCTTACCGAACCAGTCGCTGGCAGCTCCCGCAGAGGTTCTCCTCTTTGATGTCGACCTCGCGGACGGTCGGCGAGAAGTTCATCACGCAGCGGTTGTTGTCACAGTGCTCGAGGCCGTAGGTGTGACCGATCTCGTGGACGATCTCCTTGCGGACGCGATCCTGAAAGATGTCGTTCGCGCTCTGGTTCGAGAAGCCGCCGTCGCTCGAGGTCTGGAGCCGGTAGGTCGAGACGACGCTCCCGCTGCCGTCGAGATAGGCGAGTCCGAAGACGTAGTTACGCCGCCGGTAGAAGAGGTCGTGTGGCGTGACGGCGATGTTTTTCTCTCCGCGGCCGATCCGTTCGGCGAGCTGGATGAACGTTTCGGCGGCGTACTGATTCCGGTCGGCGTCGTACGCGCCGTTCGGGACCGACTGGGCGTCGTTGACCGTGACGTCGCAGTCGTAGACCGATCGCAACGCGGCGGAAGCCACCCGCTTGACGTTCGCGGGGACGTTGCCGACCGGCACGATATCGACGAGCATGGAAAACGCTATGGCCGCGGATGGCATAAACGTCCCGCCGTGTCCCACTCTCGCCGTCACTCGGACCTGCTCGAGGCCCTCGCCGAATACGATCGGCTCGTGGAGGTCGGAATCGGCCGCCGAACCGACGTTGCGGCGGCGCTCGTCGACCGGGATGTTACCGTCACCGCGACCGACGTGTACGATCGCGGGAGTCCGGAGCCCGTGCGGTTCGTCCGCGACGATATCGTCGACCCCGACCCGGAACTCTACGCCGATGCCGACGCGGTGTACGCTCTGAACCTCCCGCCGGAACTCCACCGGCCGGCGCTCGAGGCCGCCCGCGACGCCGACGCCGATTTCCTGTTTACGACGCTCGGTGGCGATCAGCCCGCGGTGCCGGTCGAACGGCGGACGATCGACTCCGGGACGCTGTACGTGGCTCGAGCGACGGGAACCACCGACTGATCGGCTCCACGACCGACTGACCGACCACGGAACCGCCGGCGTGACAGTCCGGTTCGAACGAGTTATTGGGGTGCGAACCGTTCCGGGAATCGATGCCTGCCGAGTACGTGCTGATCGCCGCTGCGATCGTCGTCGCGATCGTGGCGCTTTCGGTCGCGATCGTCGGTGTCAGCTATCTCCTCTCGCTCGCGCTCGTGTGCGTTACCGCACCCGGCGTCGTCGTCCACGAGTTCGCCCACAAGCAGGCCTGCGACCTCGTCGGCGTCCCCGTCGTCGAGGTGGTCTACTTTCGATTCGGGAATCCGCCGGGCTACGTGCGCCACCACCAACCGAGGCGCTATCGCACCTCGTTCGTCATCAGCGTCGCCCCGTTCCTGGTCAACACCGTCGTCGCGTTCGTCGCCTTCCTCGGATTCGCGTGGCTCGTGACGACGACCGGCGACGGCGGCTCACCGGCCGCCCTTCTCGGCGACCTCTCGACGGCCTCGAATCAGACGCTCGCCTTCGCGGCCCTCTGGGGCTGGTGGGGGCTCTCCGTCGGAATGCAGGCGTTTCCGAGCACCGGCGACGCGAACACGCTCTGGGCTCGCTCGAGAGCCGAGTGGCGGCGCTCGCCGGTCGTGTTGCTCGGGGTGCCCGTCGTCCTCGTCATCTACCTCGCGAACCTGCTCTCGTGGCTCTGGGCCGACGTGTTCTACGCGCTGGCGCTGGGCGTCGCCGCGTTTTACGTGATCGGGACGCTCGGATTCTGAGGGTGCGTCGACCCACGTGCGGCGGCGCGCGCTGAGTCGGGGTGAGCGATTAGCGAACCGCGGCTCGAACACGAGCGACTGCGTGGAAGACGCGAAGCGTCTTTCTGTGGATGAGCGAGCGACTGTGGCGCGAGCGAATCGGCTGGGGAGGGTGTGGAAATCACTGCCGCCGGCGACAGCAACCCGATCGATCGTCCTGCAACTCGCTTCGAAACGCTCGAGGACGCCACGGGCAGCGACAAGAGCACGTCGAGTGCGAATCCGACCGCCTTTATCCGTGGGACCTCGTCTGAACATCCATGAACGCAGATGCTGTCGTCCTCGATATCGACGGCGTGCTCGTCGACGTCGAAGACTCCTATCGACGTGCGATCCTCGAGTCCATCGAGCACGTTTACGATCGAACGATCCGCAAGGCCGACATCCAGCGGTTCAAGGACGCCGGCGGGTTCAACAACGACTGGGAACTGACCTACGCCGCCGCGCTGTACGTGCTCGCGACGAGCGAGAACTACGGCAAATCGATCGACGAGTTCACCGACGAGATCGCGACTCGAGGCGGCGGCCTCGAGGCGGCCGAAACCGCGATCCGGGACGAACTCGGCGCGCGGGCGACCCAGCGGGTGACGAACCGCTGGGATCGCGAGCGACTCCGCGACGTCTTCCAGCAACTGTATCTCGGGGCCGACCTCTATCGGGGTCTCGAGGGCGGCGAGCCCGATATCGAGAGCCGCGGCTTCATCCACGACGAACCGATCCTGCTCGCCGACGAGACGCGCGAGTCCCTCCTCCAGGGCTACGACGTGGGTGTCGTAACCGGTCGCCCGGAAGCCGAGGCCGAAATCGCCTTAGAGCGCGTGGGACTCGAGGGCGAGATCCCGCTCGAACACCGGTTCACGATGGACGACTGGGAGGAGGGCAAGCCCCACCCGCGGGCGCTGACGACGCTCGCCGATCGGTTCGACGCCGATCGCGTGGTCTTCGTCGGCGACACGTTAGACGACATTCGGACGGCCACGAACGCGGCCGATGCGGATCCCGACCGCGACTACCACGGGATCGGCGTTCTCACGGGTGGACTCACCGGCGAGGAGGGTCGAGAGAAGTACGCAGCGGAAGACGCGTCGGCGGTCCTCGATTCGATCGACGACCTGCCGGCGCTGCTCGAGGAGTAAGCCCGGTCTCGGTCTGATAGGTCGGTTGTCAGTCATTTCCAGCGCAACGGCGAACCGTCTTGCGGTTGCGCCGATAAACAGGTACAATCGACCCTATGAGGAGCGACGCCTACAAATCGGCGTTCGGGAACCGGACGAACGTGAGCCAGAAGTTCTCGATGGAGCGAACGAGTGAGGCGACCGCCTCGGTGTCCGCTGGCTTCTGCAGCGCGGCGTTCGCGTGGAGATCGTACGAGCGGCGGATCTCCGCATCGTCATCGCCAGTCGTCAGCACGATCACGGGGATCGATTTCAGCGCCGGTTCCGTTTTAATCTCCGAGAGGACGGCTTCGCCGCTGATTTCGGGTAGCTGTGAGTTCAGAAACACGATGTCGGGCCGGGGCCTGTCGGCGTACTCGCCGCGCTGATGGACGAACTCGAGTGCGGTCTCTCCGTCGGAGGCGGTGTCGATCTCGGTCTCGCTACGGACGTCCCCGAACGAGTCGACGAAGAGAGTCGCGTCTCCCGGGTCCGGTTCGACGAGCAGTATCGAAATTACGTCCTCAGGCGGCGTCATGGCCTAAATACGAACGTCGATATGATGAAGGGAGCGGTTTTCAGGATCGAAGACACTGCACTCGAGGCAGACGTGTGATCAGCCACGAGCCAGCCCAGCGACTGGACAGGAACAATCAGATCAGCGATCGAACACGAACCAACCAGTCCAGCGATCGGAATGGAACACGAGGACGCTCGTCCGGTCGGTACGTCGACTTGCACGTCCGCCCGCCCCTTTTTTGCCCGCCGTCGGTGTAGCCCGCCGCAGATCGATGCCCGAGTTCACCCGCAGCGACCTCCCCGGCGACCCGACCTCACCCTGGCTCGCGAGCACGCTCGAGGCCGAGGGCGGTGACGAATCGTCCGCCGACGAACCGACGAGCGGCGAACCGACCAGCGACGAAACCGACGCCGAACCGCTCACTGACGATCGGTCGGTCGACGTCGCCGTCGTCGGCGGCGGTATCGCCGGCCTCTCGACGGCAATCGAACTCCGCGAGCGCGGCCGGACGGTCGCCGTCCTCGAGCGCGATCGAGTCGCGACGGGGATCACGGGCAAGTCGACGGCGAAACTGACCAGCCAGCACGGGAAGATCTACGACCACCTGCGCCGGGAGTTCGGCCGGCGACAGGCGAGCCAGTACGCGCGGGTCCAAGAGGACGCCATCGACGAGGTCGAACGCCGGATCGACGAGTTGGGAATCGAGTGCGGGTTCGAACGCCAGCCGTCCTATCTCTACGGCAACGAACCCGACGCGATCCGGCGCGAAACCGACGCCGCACGGGCCGCGGGCCTCGAGGCGACCTACGTGACCTCCGTCCCGCCGTTCGAACGCGCGGAAGCGGGCGTCCGTTTCGACGACCAGGCCTGGTATCACCCGCGGAAGTACCTCCTCGGGATCACGGACGAACTCCGGGCGGACGAGGGGGCGGCCGTCTACGAACACACCCGCGTGACGGACGTCGACCCGGGGACGCCGTGTCGCGTCCGGACGCCCGAGGGCTCGGTGACGGCGCGACGCGTCGTCATCGCGACCGGTTTCCCCATCCTCGACCGAGCGGGCTACTTCGCGCGGATGCACCCGAAGCGCTCCTACGTGCTCGGGATCCGCCTCGACGGCGAGCCGCCCGAGGGGATGTACTACCGGTCGGGGGACAACTACCGCTCCGTGCGAACCCACCGCGATTCCGAGGGTGAACTCCTGCTCGTCGGCGGCGAGAACCACAAGACGGGCCAGGGTGGATCGACCGCCGACCGCTACCGGCGACTCGAGCGCTGGGCGCGCGAGCGGTTCCCGGTCGACGAAATCGCCTACCGGTGGTCGACGCAGGACTACAAACCGGTCGACAAGGTGCCGTTCGTCGGTCGGATCGGGGCCGCCGAGAACGTCCTCGTCGCGACCGGCTTCCGCGGCTGGGGGATGACCAACGGCGTCGCCGCCGGAACCCTCCTCGCCGCGACCATCGCCGGCGAGGAGCCGCCGGAACGCGACCTCTTCTCGCCGCTGCGATTCACGCCGAAGACGTCGGCCGGCAAGACCCTCACCGAGAACGCCGACGCGGCGAGCCAGTTCGCCACCGACTGGGCGCGTGCGCTGCTCTCGCCGGATACCGAGTCGCTCGAGCCGGGCGAGGGCCGGATCGTCCGCCGCGGCGGGAAGCCGATCGCCTGTTCGCGCGACGACGACGGCGAACTCCACGCGACGTCGGCGGTCTGTACCCACATGTACTGTCTCGTCGAGTGGAACGACGGCGAGTCCAGCTGGGACTGTCCCTGTCACGGCTCGCGATTTTCGCCCGACGGCGAGGTGCTCGAGGGGCCGGCGACCGAGGACCTGCCGACTCGCTGATCGAGGGCGTCCGACGTGGACTCACTGATCGACGGCGTTCGCCCCAATTCGCCGTCGATGTCGAACGTGCGGCCGAGGCCGTCGACGACCAAACCGAAAGTATATGTGACAACTGCGGTGAACTATCACCGATGGTGACGTCACTCCGTTCGAGCGTCGAGACCGTCCTCGCCGACGCCGGCCGTGCGTTCGGCACCTTCGTCGGACTACTGTGGGGCTGTCTCCTCGCCGGACTGGTCGGCGCTCGAGCGGTCGCGCTGTCGTCGTACGATCTGGTCGTTCCGCCCGAATTCGGCTGGGTCGCGTTGTTCGTCGTGGCCGCCCTCGGAACCACCTGGCTCGAGGGCGGTGGCTACGAACGGTTCGGCGCGGATCCCGACGGCGGCGCGACGTTGGCGTGGCTGGCGATCTTCTTCGTCCCGCTCGCGTTCCTCCCGACGCGGCTCGCGTTCGGGTTCCTGACCGGGCTGCAGGCGCTCGACTACCTGTTCGCCCTCGCGACGACGCTGTGTTCGGGCTGGCTCGCGTTCTACGGCGGCCTCGAGCGACTCGGTCTCGCGCCGGACGACTTCCTCCGCGTGGTCGTCTACGCCGTCGCGCTCGGTGCGATTCCCGTTGGGGCCGTCGTGCTGTTCGACGCGACGTGGCTGACCGACGACCTCGTCGCTGCCGCCGTCGCGGCGGGCGTGCAGCTCGCCGCCTGCTGGCTCGGCTTCACGAAGGACGTCCCCTGAGCGCGGGAACCAGTCTCTGACGCCCGGAATCCGCTTCGCTCCTCTCTGCTGGTACTCGCTCCTGACTGCCGGAATTCGTTACGACGACGCGCTCGAGAACGCGCCGAGTCCCGGATAGTCGGCGATGATCCCGTCGACCCCCGCCTCGGCGAGGGCCGCGAACTGGTGCCAGTTCGTGGCCGTCCAGACGTTGACCGTCCGTCCCTCCGCGTGAGCTTCCTCGAGTACGTCGATCTCCGGTGCTCCGGCCGAAAAGCCGGCGTATTCGGCGTTCGCCAGCCCGGTTCCCACGATCGCGTTTCGCGGCGGGTGGATCGCCTCGCAGTCGTAGCGGCGCGCGATCTCGAGGCCGGCCTCGAGATCGTCCCAGACGAGCGTCGCGGCGGGATACGACGATGCGAGTTCGCGAACGGCCGCCAGCGCGCCCTCGCAGAACGAGGAGAAGAGGATTTCGCCGTCGAAGGCGGCACACTCGTCGACGACGCGCTCGACGAACGGCGTCCAGACCTCGCGGCGTTCGTCGCGCTCGTCCGCGGCGAGCGACTCGGCGAACCGCAGGTCGGTCGTTCCCGGATTCTTCAACTCGACGTTGACGCCGACGGTCTCGGGGATCGCCTCGAGGAACCCCGCGAGCGTCGGAACCGTCGCTTCGGTTCCGAGGACGCGGGTCGTTTGGATGTCCTCGAGATCGGTTTCCCAGACCAGCCCCGACGCGTCGGTGAGCGGACGGCCGTCGCGAGCGCCGTCCAATCGCTCGTCGTGGATGACGACCGGGGTTCCACAGGCCGCCGGCTGAACGTCGATCTCGAGCATCGCGGTCTCGTCGTACTCCGCCGCGGCTACTGCGGCGCCGACGGTGTTCTCGGGTGCGACCCCGGCGAAGCCGCGGTGGGCGATGACGGTAGGCGTGTCCATAGTTCGACGACGACGGCGGCGGTAATGGGCGCTGTGCTCTCTCAACGCGACGAGAGCCCGACCGCGTCGGCGAGCAACTCGTGCGACCGCAGCGTATCCTCGGGATCCGCGATCTGGTTCTGGACGATCACCTCGTCGACGCCCACCTGCGCCGCGAGTTCCTCGAGTAGGTCCCGAACCGTCTCGGGACTGCCGGAGATCGCTCGCGGCCACTCGCCGGGTTCGATCGGTAGCTGCGTCGGGTCGGGAACGCCGCCGAGAACGTCGATCGCCTCCTCAACCGAGCGGATCGGCAGCCGGTCCATCCGGCCGCTTCGGAGCAGCCGCGAGGACGCCTCGGTCGTCGCGCGAAGCCGTGCTGCTTCCTCGTCGGTCTCCGCGCAGGTGACGTTCGCCGCGAGCATGCCGTGTGGTTCGTCAGGGCCGGCGCCGTAGGCGGACGGTTCGAAGTGCTCGTGATATACCTCGAACGCTCGCACGGCCGGATCGGGTCTGATGAACGCGGCGAAGCAGTACGGCAGCCCCAGTTCGCCGGCGATCTTCGCGCTCGAGGGACTCGAGCCGAGCACCCACGGTTCCGGGACGGAATCGGCCGCTCGAGGCAGGTCCAATCCGGCGAACGGGTGGTCGTCCGCGAACCCGTCGAAGAGGTGTTTCGCCACCTCGTCGATCTTCTCGGCGTGGTCGTTCGCGGTTCGCCGCTGGCTCCGATCCACCTGCAGGGCGAGGTCTCGGGTCGGGTTTCCGGTGGCTCGACCGAGGCCGAGGTCGATGCGTCCGGGGGCGAGCGCGTCGAGGACGCTGAACGTCTCCGCCACCTTGTACGGGCTGTAGTGGTTGAGCAGGACCGTCCCGGAGCCGACCCGGATGTCGGTTGTCTCGGCGGCGACGCGGGCGATCAGCACCTCGGGCGTCGTGCTCGCGATCAACTGCGTGAAGTCGTGGTGTTCGGCCACCCAGAATCGCGAGTAGCCGAGCCGTTCGGCCTGCTGGGCGCGCTCGACGGTGCCTTCGAACGCCTCCGTCGCGCTGCCGCCCTCCGGAATCGGTGCGAGATCGACGATCGATAGCTCCATACCGTCAGGATGGGGTCAGCGCGGGAAGTGTCTGCGCATTCCGAACTCGTCGCCGACCGTCGCGCCCGACCACTGACGGCCCAGCATTCACGACGCTCCCGACCGAAGCCGTATCCATGACCGACACCACGCTCGAGGACGTCGAACGAAACCTCAACCGCGCGACCGATCTTGAGGAGGAAGAGGCCCTCTCCGTCCTGCGAACGACGCGACAGGACCTCGAGGATCTGGGCACCGCCGCCGACGTCGATGAGGAGCGACGCCGGGAACTCGAGGACCGCCTCGAGCAGCGCATTCGGGAGGTCGAGGAGCGCGACGCGTACGACAGCGGGTTGGGCGCATCGATGAACCCCGATGAGGACGAAGCGCCGTAGGGGCTTGGACGACCCCTCCTCCGGCGGAGTACGGGTGCCCGTCTGAGAACCCGGCGAGATCGGCCGGCCCCCACCCCTTTTATTCGGGTGCCGTCCCGAGAGTGGGGTATGCGAATCGCACTACTCGGCGGAACCGGCGACATCGGGCAGGGACTCGCCCTGCGCTTTGCACACGACACGGACCACGAGGTCCTCATCGGCTCGCGCGATCCCGAGAAGGCGCGGGACGCGGTCGAGACCTACGAGGACGAACTCGAGTCCCGCGGCGCCGAATCGAACGTCAAGGGCTTCGCGAACGAGATGGCGGCCGACCGAGCGGACGTCGTCATCCTCAGCGTGCCGCCGTACTACGCCGGCGACACCGTCGAGGCCGTCGAAGACGACCTCGACTCGGCCTCGATTCTGGTCACCCCCGCGGTCGGCATGCAGGGCGACGAGGACGGCCTGCACTACCACCCGCCGGGGACCGGCAGCGTCACCGAACTCGTCGCCGAGCGCGCGCCCGACGAGGTGCCCGTCGTCGGCGCGTTCCACAACCTCGCGGCCGACGCCCTCTCGGACCTCGACAACGACCTCGATCTGGACACGCTGCTCGTCGCGGACGACGATAACGCGAAGGAGACCGTTCGCAACCTGGCCAACGAGATCGAGGGCCTGCGCGCGCTCGACGTCGGCCCGCTCGCCAACGCCGCCGAGGTCGAGAGCGTCACCCCGCTGGTCATCAACATCGCGAAGTACAACGAGGAGCTTCACGATGTCGGCGTCAAGTTCCACTAGAATCCGAAATTCGCTCACCGGTAGCTGATCCGGATGGCGTTGTCTGACACGGACAGAGTGCTGAGAAGCCCCTGAATCCGTAATCTCGATTCCTGATTCGACTGGGATGGGTGAGCCGCTACAGGAGACCGAACAGGCCGAAGAGTCCCAGCGGAACGCCGACGCTGACCGCGGCCGCCGCTCGAGAGATCTCCGCTTCCCGCGTCATTCCGCCGGTGAGCAGGTACCACTGCCAACCGAGTGTAACGAGCGACGCCAGCAGGAGAACGGGCTGTACCGGAGCCAGCGCCGACTCCAGTACGGTCACTGCCCGGTCGGGATCGGTGATCGTCACGCCCTCGAGGGCGACCCATAATCCGCCAAGTCCGACTGCGAGCCGGAAGAACTCCGGGAGCGCCGCCCAGCCGGCGAGCGCCAGCGAGCCCGCGAACGAGGGATTCCCGTTCGCGAGCCGTCCGGCTCCGAACAGCACCACGCCGCCGACGAGCCAGAGCACGAACGGCCCGATCAGTGCGATCCAGAGGAAGTCGTGCACCGCTTCCTGCGCCATCGCCCCCATATCGCGTTCGATCGTCTCGGGTGCGTCGCAGCCGTCCAGCATCTCTTCGTGCGTGTTACAGACCTGTTCTGGCGGTCGATCCGGGTTATCCATCGTGACCGTCCCGTCCACCGAACCGGCGAGCATCGTCCCGACGAGCAGGATCGAACCGACGAAACAGAGCGCGAACAGCGCGACGATTCCCGCCGCAACCGGAAGCGTTTCGGCCGGGGATCGTTCGTCGAAGAACGACGTCGGCGACAGGAGGAGTCGTTTGAGACTGCGAACGGCGAGGACCATTATCTCCGAGGAGTTTTTACCACAGCGGTAAATGTTTTTCTTCGTAGGTCTGGTGAGGGGATCCTACCCGGGAGAGGCCGTTGCTTTTGGTCACACACCACCAACGACGACTCATGCGAATCGTCACGACGCTTCCCTCGGCGACCGAAACCGTCGCCGCGCTCGGTCTCGAGCCCGTCGGCGTCTCCCACGAGTGCGATCACCCACCCGGCGTCGAGTCGCTGCCATCGGTTACCGACTCGAGGATCGATGCCGAGGCCTCGAGCGGAGAGATCGACCAGCAAGTCCTCGACAATTCCGAGGCGGGCGTCTACGACGTCGATGTGGGCCTCCTCGAGTCCCTCGAGCCCGACCTGATCGTCACGCAGGGGATGTGCGACGTCTGTGCGGTCGACGAGGTCGTCATCGAGAATGCCGTCGACCAGATCGATTCCGACCCGGAGATTCTGACTACCGACCCCCACAGCGTCGCGGACGTGCTCGACGACCTCGAGCGAATCGGCCGGGCCACGGGCCGCGAGGACCGCGCCCGCGAGGTCCGGGCCGAACTCGAGTCGCGAATCGAAACCGTCCAGAACCGAACCGCGGACCTCGCACCTGACGACCGCCCTCGAGTCGCCGTCTTCGACTGGACCGACCCGGTCATGATCGCGGGCCACTGGACGGCCGACCTGGTCGAGTGGGCCGGCGGGACGTACGGGCTGGCCGATTCGGGAGATCGCTCGAGACCCCGCGAGTGGAACCGGATCCGCGAGTACGACCCCGAACTCGTCGTCGTCGCGCCGTGTGGCTTCGGCCTCGAGCAGACCGCCGAGAACACCGCGGACCTCACCGAGCGCGAGGGCTGGGACGACCTCACCGCAGTTCGGGAGGGCCGCGTCTGGGCGATGGACGGCCACCACTACCTGAATCGGCCGGGGCCGCGACTGGTGGACACGCTCGAGGCGCTGGCGCCGATCGTTCAGCCCGAGTTGTTCGACGAGTCGACGCCGCCAGTTGCGCTCGAGGAGATCGCCGTCCCCTTCGAGACGCTCGTGGATCGCTCCGAGGCGGACGCGCGGCCGGAGCCGTGACCGACGGTTCCGTTCCCGAGTCCGGTCCCGCACTCGTCGTCCCCGCCGAGATACGAGATCGAATCCTCGAGCGCGCTCGAGAGGGCCAGCCCGAGGAGATCTGTGGCATCTTCGGCGGCGAATACGATTCCGCCCCCGACGGTCGGAGTCGCGTCCGGTCGCAGTACCCCGCGGAGAACGTCGCGGAGACGCCGCGAACGCGGTATCGCATCGATCCCGAGGCCCAACTCGAGATCTTCGAGCGCCTCGAGGACCGCGGCGAGGAGATCGTCGGCTTCTACCACTCGCATCCCCGCGGCCCGCCGCGGCCAAGCGAGACCGACGCGGCACAGGCGACGTGGCCCGACCGGTCGTATCTGATCGTCTCGCTCGAGCCGCTCGAGATCGGCTCCTGGCGCTGGCGAGAGTGTGATACTGGCGATGATACTGCGAGCAAACCCGGTGAGGAGGGGCGATTCGAGCGAGAACGGCTCGTCGTCGATTGAGTTGCGTCAGTCACGACGAGTCCTGCTCACGTGGCAACGGGGAATTTCCACGTCCTCCCCAGCCGACTCGCTCGTTCACTTCGTTCACTCACTCGCCCCTCGCACGACGTTATCGACGCACCCTCACCGAGTTCGGGCCCGTCGACAGCGCGCGCCACCGCACGTGGATAATCGGTGATCGACGTGGACGGTCGGTTGGCCGGGTGTCGTCACGACGCGTTTCTCAGCACGTCCGGCACCCAGCCCTGATTCGGATCGTCCGTCTCGTCCATCCACCCGATCAGGTGCTCGCGCATCTTCCGGCGCACCTCGCCGTACTCGGGGTGGTCGATCAGGTTCTGCAACTCGGCCGGATCGCCCTCGAGATCGTACAACTCGTCGATATCCGGCCCGTTGTAGACGTACTTGTACCGATCCGTGCGGACCATTCGTTGGGTGTAGAGCCCGAACTCGTCGCCGTGGTACTGGGCGAACGTGGAGTCGGGCCACTCCGACGGCACGTCGTTCGGATCACCGCCGGACTCGAGTAGCGGCACGAGACTCCGCGAGTCGAACGCCTCCGGAACCGCCACGTCGCCCATCTCGAGGAACGTCGCCGCCAGATCGTGCAGATGCACGGGCGCCTCGCAGACCGACCCCGGCTCGGTGACGTCGGGCCAGCGCACCTGCAGCGGAATCCGGTAGGTGTCGTCGTACATCAGCGGGCCCTTGTTGAACTGCCGGTGGTTGCCGACGAAGTCGCCGTGATCGGAGGCGTGGACGACGGCCGTCTCGTCGGCCAGACCGTGCGCCTCGAGCGCCTCGAGAATTCGCTCGAGTTGGTCGTCGATCATCGTCACGAACCCCCAGTACTTCGCGGTTGCTTCGGCCCAGTGGTCCCAGTCGAAGCCGTCGGCGCCGCGGTAGTGGAGGTAGTTCTCGTGGACCTGGGGTTTCCCCTCGTAGGTCTCGGCGTAGCTCGCGGGCGGCTCGATAGCGTCGGGATCGTACATCGAGGCGTAGGGCTCGGGGACGACGTAGGGGTGGTGTGGGCCGTAGAAATCCGCACGGTGGAAGAACGGCGCGTCGTCGCCCTCGCTGTCCCCCTCACCGTCCGCGTGCGCCTCGATCGCGTCGATCGTCCGCTCGGCGAGAAAGTAGGCGCGGGTCTCCTCGACGTCGACGGGCGTTTTGGCGGCGACGAAGGTCCCCCCGCTGGTGTCTCGGGGATCGCTTCCGGTGTAGAGTTCCTCCTCGAGGTCGACCTCGCCCAGCGGAACCCCTCGCTCCTCGCGGTACTCGCGAAACGCGTCGTCGATGTCGTCGTGGTGTTTGTCGCTGCCGCCGAGATACGAGAAGCCGAAGTCCTCGGGCGTCTGGTCGCGGCCGACGTGCCACTTGCCGGTGTAACTGCATTCGTACCCGCTCTCGGCCAGTTCCTCGGAGAAGGTCGTCATCTCGGGGGGCAGATTCGCCCGGATCGCGTCGGCCTCGTGGCTGTTGTTGAGCATCCCGTGACCGTGGGGGAACCGGCCGGTCATGAGCGACGCGCGGGCGCTCGTACAGATGCTGATCGGCGTGAACGCCTGCGAGAAGCGCATCCCCTCGCTCGAGAGCCGATCCATCGTCTCGGTCTCGACCGGCGGGCCGTCGACTGCGCTACAGTCGTATCGTTCCTGGTCGGTGAGGACGAAGAGGACGTTCGGTCGGCTGTCGGCCATCGGACGTGATACGCCGACGCCGTAGTTAATGGTGGGGCCTGCTTCGAGGGCTCGAAGATAACTCACGCCTATATCGAGGCCGGTCGTTGAGTTGCTCCGGTTCGAAAGGGGGAGCCGTGCCGATCGCGAACTGTACGGTGTGTGAGTGGGAACGGCGAACGGACGACGACTCGAGCGCGGACATCAATCGGGCGATGATCGATCACTACGTCGAGACCGGCCACGGACCGATCGAGCGGCTCGACCTCGAGGACGCGCTGTCGACGCTATCGGCTCGTCACTCCTCGCAAAGACGTCTCGAACGCGAGTAGCGACTGCTTGGAACCGATGGTTGGCCGCGGATGGATTCTGAAAATCGCGTGGCGGCGACGCCTACTCGAGGTCGTCGAACGTCGGCCGCTCGAGGTCGCCGGGGAACGAATCGACCGGCACCTGCGTCTGGTCGCCCGACTCCATGTCCTTGACCGTCACTTCGTCGTTCTCGAGGTCCTGTTCGCCGACGATGACGACCGTCTCGGCGTTGATCGAGTCGGCGTAGTTCAGTTGCGCGCCGAACGAGCGATCGGCGACGTCGGTCTCGACGACGTGACCCTCCTCGCGCAACTCCCGACAGATTCGGGACGCTTCCGTTCGCGTGTCGCCGATCTGGAGGACGTAGTAGTCGGTCGTCACCGCTTCCTCCGGCCAGACGCCCGCACGCTGCAACAACAGCGGCAGCGTCGCGTGCCCCGGTGCGACACCGACCGCGGGCGTCGGCTGGCCGCCGAACTGCTCGATCAGATCGTCGTAGCGGCCGCCGCCGAAGATCGACCGCGAGACCTCGCCGGTCGAGTCGAAACACTCGAAGACGACGCCGGTGTAGTAGTCGAGTCCGCGCGCCGTCTCGAGCGAGATCGTACAGTACTCGCGGGCGCCGAAGTCCGCCGCGGCGGCGAGCACGTTCTGGAGGTTCTCGACGGCGTCGGTCACGCGCTCGGTGTCGGCGAACGCCTTCACGTCCTCGAGGTCGCCGCCCGCGATCAGCTCGTCGAACTCGGCGGCCTGCTCCGCCGTCAGCCCGGCCCCGATCAGCTGGTCGTGGTACTCGACCTGCGAAATCTTGTCCGATTTGTCGACCGCGCGGATCGCGGCTTCCGTATCGACCTCGGTATCGTAGCTCTCGAGGACGCCGCCCAGAATGTCCCGGTGAGAGATCCGGAACTCGAAGTGTTCCCCCGTCAATCCGAGTCCGGTCAGCGCGTCGGCGGCCCACGCCAGAATCTCGGCGTCGGCCTCGGGCTCCGCGGAGCCGAAGATGTCGACGTTGGTCTGGTAGAACTCCCGCTGCCGGCCCTGCTGAACCTGTTCGTAGCGCCAGAACGGTCGCGTCGAGACCCACTTGATGGGTTTCGACAGCTCCTGCTGTTTCGCCACGACCATCCGCGCGACGGTCGGCGTTAGCTCCGGCGTGAGCGTGACGTGGCGACCGCCCTGGTCCTCGAAGGCGTACAGTTCGTCGACGATGTCGTCGCCGCTCTTGTCGGTCCACATCTCGGCTCGCTCCAGGGCCGGCGTCCCGATCTCGCGAAAGCCGTAGCTGCGAGCGGTCTCCTCCAAGACGTCGATGGTCGCCCGTCTGGCGGCCATCTCGCCGGGATAGAAGTCACGAAAGCCCTTGATCCGGTCGTACATGCTCGTTCGTTCGAGCACGGCGAACTTCTATCCTGTTATTCCCGACCATCCCGTCAGTCCCGAACGGCCGCTGCGTCGATCGCGGAGTCCGGCCTTTCGTACGCGCTCTCTGCCGATTATTTCGACTCCGATACCGCTGAGATACTCCCGTAAATTGATATCTTCCTGCGTGGAGGGTGAGCCTGTGCAACGCATCGCGGACGACGATTGGGTCACCGAGATCGGCAAGCAGCTTCCAGTCTCGCCGCTGTCGGTCCTCGGATTCGTCCTCGCGGCCACGATCGGCGTCCGGATCGCCGGCGAGAACGTCTCGAGCCAGGCGCTCCTCGAGAGCGTCTTCCCGCTGGTGACTGCGACGGCGGTCGTCCTCGCCGATCGCTTTCTGGTGGCGCTGGACGTGCCGATCCGCGACCGACTCACCGTCTTCGCGTACGCGCTCGGCGGCTTTCTCGCGGCGTTCGTCGTGACCGCGCTCCACCTCTACATCGCCTACCTCGAAGGGACCGGCGCTCACGCGCCGTTGTACCTGCTGTTGATGGGCGGGACGATGGGCGTCGGTGCCGGCACCATCGCCGGCGTCTTCGACATCAAACAGCGGGCGGCGACCCGTGAGGCGCGCCGCCAGAGCGACCGACTCGAGGAGTTCGCGAGCGTGGTCAGCCACGACCTCCGGAACCCCCTCAGCGTGGCGCGGGGTCGCCTCGACGCGGCCTTTCGGACCGGCAGCGCCGACCACCTGAAAGAGGTCGACGAGGCCCTCGAACGGATGGACGAACTGATCGAGGCCTCGCTGTCGGTCGCCCGCAACGGGACGCAGGTCGAGGAGACGTACGAGGTGCCGCTGATCGAACTCGCCAGCGACGCCTGGGCGGCGAGCGCGACCGGAGACGCGACCTACGAGGTCGTCGACTCCCGGACGCTGCAGGTCGACCCCTTGCGGGCGAAACAGCTCTTCGAGAACCTGTTTCGCAATTCGCTGGACCACGGGCGAGACGACGTTCACGTCCGCGTCGGTCCCTGTGACGGCGGGTTCTTCGTCGAGGACGACGGGCCCGGAATTCCCGAGGACGAACGCGACAAGATCCTAGAACAGGGCTACTCCACGTCGACCGACGGTTCGGGGCTGGGGCTCGCCATCGTCCGCGCCGTCGCCGACGCTCACGGCTGGTCGATTACGGTTACCGAGAGCGATTCGGGTGGCGCCCGATTCGAGTTCACTCGCTAGCGCGGTCGGCGTCGCTCACTGAACGTTCTGTCGTCGTATCCGTCGAGAGCAGGGAGCGGACGAGCGCGCCGACTCCGACGACGAGCGGGAAGACCCGCTCTGTCTTCGGTGCGAGAGCCACTCAGACGAGACGAGGCGAGACCACGGAACCGATGCACTACTCTCGCTGGACGCCCGTCACGTACGTCTGCGTGTGATCCGGGAAACACTCCGCGATGGCGCTGGGTCCGTCTTCGTCCGCGATGATCGCTCGCAGTTCCGCCTCGTAGTCGGCCCGGTCGATCTCCTCGCTCGGGCCGACGGTCACCTCGAGTTCCGCCTCGACCAGTCGATCGACGGCGGTGCGCCCGAACCCCGACAGGGGCGCGATGTAGTCGACCTCGTGGCGATCCTCGAGACTCTGGGCTTGCGCCCGCGAGACCGTGGGGACGCGGTCGTCGCGCCGAGTGCCGTCCGCGATGGCGTCGTACTCTCGTGCGGCCAGTCGCTCTAAGGCGTGGAGGTGGACCTGCTGGATGCCGTTGCGGGGGAATCCGTCCTCGCGAATCGTCGCGGCGGCGTCGCGGGCGACGTCGGGATCCAGTTCGAGGCGTTCGAACTCGAAGCCGAGGGCCGCGGCCGTCTCGCGGGCGTGCGTCCAGTCGTCACTGACGCCGAAGTGAGCCGTCACGAGGGTGACGTCGTAGAACTCCTCGAGGAGAAGTGCCGCGAGCGTCGAGTCTTTGCCGCCGCTGTAGAGCACGCCGAGTTCCATCAGCGACGCGTGATGTCGAAGCTCTTCGAGTCGGGCTTCAGTTCCTGGAGGAGTTTCTTCATCTTCTCGTCGTCGATCTTCCCCTGAATGCGGCCGCTCTTGGCCAGCGTGACGACCTGCCGTTCGACTTGTTCGCCGAACTGCGGTTTGCTCATCTTGACCGTGTTGAGCCGTTTCCGGGCATCGTCGGTCAGGTACTGGCGCAGTAGGGCCTGTTGCTGGGCTTCGGCCTGCTGCTGGGCTGCCTCCTGCGAGCCGCCGCCCTGTTGGCCCTCGGCCTGTTCCTGTAACTGCTCCATCTTCTTCTGTCGGAGCTCTTCAAGTTTCTCCTCGTCGGGTGAGCCACTCATACGAGTACTGTTGTGTCGCACAGTGGAAAATGATTACGGACGCGACGCACGACTGCAGGTGCTCGAGATCGTGTCCGTCGGAAAACTGGTCTCGCGTCGCGTCGTTACGCGTAGCGCTCGAGTTCCGGACGGTCGAGCTCTTCGAGAACGGTGCCGGCGGTGTCGTCGAGCAGGCTCTGGCCCGCGGGCGTGATGCGTCGGCCCTCACCTTCGGCGGTTTCGACGAGATCCTCTTCCTCGAGCTGCTGGAGGATGGTCCGGATCAGGTTCTTCGAGCCGTCGGCGCGTTTGTCGGGCGCGACCTGGTAGCGGTTCGAGGTCTTTCCGCCGCCGTACTCGGTCGAGAGTCGCTCGACGCCGACGGGGCCGCGGTCGGAGACCTTGCGCAGGAGACTCGCGGCGCGGGTCGCCCAGAAGGTTTCCTGTTCCGGTGGGAGTTCGCGGTCGACACCGCTCTTTACGAACTTGCCCCAGTCGGGTTCGTCGAGCCGTTCCTCGAAATCGTCGGCGAGCGCCTCGATGAGGTCGTCCGCCGGAACGTCGTACATCGTAGCCATTGGCGTGAGGTTTCCGGCCGCGGCATTTAACACCATCGTATTCTACCGGTCTCTCGGGGTTCGTGCGGAGTATGTACACGGGTTTCACGATCTCCACGGGATCACGCTCGAGAGACCGTCCTCGTTCTCGCGGCCGCAGCCCGGACCGTTTTTCGTGCTGGACTCGAAACGCCCGGTATGGACGAACGCGCCGCGCTGGCGCTGCTGGAACGCGAACTCGAGGCTGCCGGCGACGACGCCGCCGTCGTCGACGGCCTCGTGATCACGACGGACATGCTCCACGAGCGGACGGACTTCCCGGCCGGAACGACCCGCTACACGGCGGGCTGGCGGGCCGTCGGCGCATCGCTCTCGGACGTCGCCGCGATGGGTGCCGAGGCGACCGCCGCCGTCGCGGCCTACGCGGCTCCCGAGTTCGACGCCGAGGAACTGCTCGCGTTCGTACGCGGCGCGAGCGACGTCTGCGAACGCGTCGACGGCGAGTACGTCGGCGGCGACCTCGACGGCCACGAGGAGTTCACCGTGACGACGACGGCGATCGGTCGAACCGACGATCCCGTCCGCCGCAGCGGTGCGACCGCCGGCGACCTCGTCTGCGTGACCGGTACGCTGGGTCGCAGTGCGGCCGCCCTCGAGTTGTTCGAGCGCGGTGCTCCCGCCGAGGATCGGGAGCGACTCGAGCGCGCGAACGACCTGTTCCGATTCGAGCCGCGGGTCGCGGCCGGTCGAACGCTCGCGCCCCGCGCCACCGCGATGATGGACTCGAGCGACGGGCTCGCCCGATCGCTGCACCAGCTCGCCGACGCCAGCGACTGCGGATTCGCGATCGACGCCCACCGGATTCCGATCGACGACGCGCTGCTCGAGGTCGCCGACGGCGACGCGCTCGACCGCGCGACGACCTTCGGCGAGGACTTCGAACTCGTCGTCACGCTGCCCGAGGACGCGCTCGAGACCGTTCGGTCGGCCCTCGAGGTCGAGCTATCGGTGATCGGCTCGGTGACGCCGTCCGATCGCGGAATCACGATCGACGGGAAGCCGCTCGAGGATCGCGGCTACACGCACTGACGGCGGAGTTGGGATCCGCTACTGAATGACCTCGAGCGGGACGGGCATGAAACAGAGCGCTCCGAGTCCGAACGTGACGACACCGAGGACGAGGCGGCCGGTCCCCAGCCGTTCGTCGGTGACCGGTCGGGCCGCACCCGCCGTCGCGAAGAGTGCGGTCAGGATGCCCCAGAAGACCCAGATGAACACCGACTGGAGGGCGTACCCGCCGACGAAGTAGAGGTAGCCGGCGAGACCGAGCAGCGCGGGCGGAACGAGCGTGCTGATCAGCCCGTGGAACTCGCCGGCCATCGCCCGGAGGATGTGGCCGCCGTCGAGCTGGCCCACCGGGATCAGGTTGAGGAAGGTGACGAACATGCCGACCCAGGCCCCGATGACGACCGGATTGACGTTTCGCGTCGGATCGTCGGTGTACATCGGCCGATCGACCGCCCACGCGAGCAACTCGAGCATCGGCGGGATGCCCAGTCGGAGTCCGGCCCCGTCGGCCTCCTCGAGGAGCGGCTCCGGAACGGTCACCGGCGGCATGTGGAGCCCGACGATCGCGACGGCGACCGTCGCGACCAGTCCGGCGAGCGGGCCGGCGACGCCGATGTCGAACAGCGCCTTCCGATCGGGCATCTGTCCCTTCAGCTTGATCACCGCGCCCATCGTCCCGATGATCGTCGGGATGGGGATGAAGTACGGTAGCGAGGCGTCGACCTCGTGGTACCGGCTCATCACGTAGTGGCCCAGTTCGTGAACGCCGAGTACCCCGAGAATCGCGAGCGAGAAGGGCCACGCCTGCATCATCTCCGCCGGATTCGCCAGCGGATCGAGCTGGGGATACCACCACAGCGCGCCGACGAACAGCGTCGACACCACCGTCGCCAGTAACAGGAACAGGTTCGTCCAGGGAACCCCGTCGATTCCGAGGTCGATCGGTTCGGCGACGAGCACGTACTCGCCGTACCGAGTGGTCAGCTGCGGATCGTAGCCCGCGTTTCGGAACGCCGGCCACAGCTCGCGCATCGCCTGCTCGGGATGCACCCGCGGGTCGCCGTAGTACACTAGCTGGTCGCCCTCGGTTCGGATCTCGTAGATCGTAAACACGGATTCGATTCGCTCGAGCGGCGGCCCGGCGTCGAGAGACGAGCCGTCCGTCCGCGCCGATCCGAACTCGGACGAGTCGACGTCGTCCATCATCGGTGAGTCAAGGGCTCCTCGTATAAATCGCCTGTCGTCGGTCGCGCCGACCGGCTTCGAGTTCGACTCGAGCACCGAGCGCGTCGCTACGCGGCACGGTCGCCGTCTCGCCGGCGGTGCGGTCGCAACCGACCGTTCGCACACCGGCGAACGTCGTTCGATCGGGCGTGTACTGACCGCTCGTAGCGTTATCGCGTCGAAACGGAACGGGCCGGAGGAGAGGGGTGTCCGACCCGACCCGCGGTGGGGAATTCAGGGCGCGTCCCGACTCGCATCGGGGGTGCATTACGCAGGGTGTGGGGGATGGGGATCGCGGGAGATCCGTCGCGTCACGGGGGTCAGGGTGACCGACGAGACACGATGTGCGTCAGGCGGGGGCGACGCGCCAGGTGGTCGCACTCGTGTACGACCACTTCTCGATCTCGAGGTCGCTGACCGAGTCGGAGAGTTTGACCATCAACGCGCCGATCTCTTTGGGGGACATACCGACGTCGTCTGCGATGAACTTGCCT
The DNA here is from genome assembly GCF_051351675.1 of Natronorubrum halobium. Classification (NCBI taxonomy): domain Archaea; kingdom Methanobacteriati; phylum Methanobacteriota; class Halobacteria; order Halobacteriales; family Natrialbaceae; genus Natronorubrum; species Natronorubrum halobium. The sequence goes on along the minus strand of NZ_CP195595.1, from coordinate 301,068 downwards.
TTGAAGTACAGCTCACCGTCTTCTGCGCGGTCACGCAGGTAGCTCTTCAGGCGGCGTTCTTTGCTTTCCGTGGAGGGTTGGGCTGTCGTGCTCATCGACATCAACCGCTTGTGGGGGGAATATGTTATAAAGGAAGGATGGTTAGCGGCATTTCGTTTGTGTTCAGCGATTTGGGGGGTAATTGACGTTTTATTCTCATTTACGAGAATGTTTATCGAACGACGAGAGGGGCCGAGACGTTTTAAAACCCGTTCTAATCTATTATCACCCCCAGAACTTCCACGGGTATTAGAATATCCTTCTCCGATAGGGTTGGCCTATTTTGAACGGTCCACCCGTGAAAACAACTCCCCTACGACCGCTCGTGGACCCAGAACTCGTCGTCGACCGTCACTTCCTTCTTGAACAGCGGGACCTCGTCTTTCAACCGGTTGATCCCGTCTTCGACGGTCCGAAACGCCTCTCCGCGGTGGCCGGCCAGCACCACGACGAAGACGATGTCCTCGCCGTCCTCGACGACGCCGGTGCGGTGGTAGAGTTCGACTTCGAGAACGCCGTCGCGCGCCTCGAGGTCGGTCTCGAGGGTGGCCATGCGCTCCTCGGCGATCCCCTCGTACTTCTCGAACTCGAGGTACCGGGTGCGCGCGTCGTCCGCGTCGTCTTTCGCTCGGACGCGTCCGGTGAACGTGGCGATCGCACCGGACAGCTCCGCCTTCGGTGACCGTTTGACGCGGGCGACGAGCGACTCGAGAGTTTCGTGGGGATCGTGGTCCTCGAGGGCGGCCACGACCGCGTCCGGGTCGAGGTCGCCGGGGGCGTCGACGGCTGCGATAACGCGTTCGTCATCGGGTTCACCGTCCTCTCGAGACGTCGACGCCTCACCGTCAGCGCCGACGACGACCGTGGGATGGCGGAGCCCGTCCACGCCGACCACGACCGCGTAGTCGCAGTCGACCGCGAGCTGGTCGACGACGCTGTCGACGGTCATTCCCGTTCCGGAGGCCGTCCAGTCGCCGTCCGCGCCGAGTTCGTAGCTGACGTCGCCGCCGACGGTCAGCGAGTCGTGGGCCTGCATCCCGTCGGCGATCGTCGCGTCGTACCTGACGACGCCGACGCGTCCCTCCCGCTCGAGTCGATCGACGAGTCGGTCGACGACTCGCCCGAGCGCGTCGCCACCCGCCCCGTGATCGCGAACACCGAGTACGTACATGTCTTGACCGTGGTGCCGTCGGACTTTGTAGCTGTCGACGCGGAAACCCGTTCGGCGGGACGGACCCTCCACTGAGAGAACTTTGCCCCTGGGGTGCCAACTGTCTCACATGACTCGCCGGATCGGATTCACGGGTGACGTCATGCTCGGACGACTGGTCGACGACCGACAGCGCAGTCGGCCGGTCGACGCGGTCTGGGGTACCGTCTCGGACCGACTCCACCGACTCGACGCCCTCGTGATCAACCTCGAGTGCGTGCTCTCCGCGCGCGGACGGCAGTGGCGGCGAACGCACCGCCCGTTCCACTTTCGCGCCGATCCCGACTGGGCGGTGCCTGCACTCGAGCGCGCCGGCGTCGACGTCTGCGCGCTCGCGAACAACCACGTACTGGACTACGAGGAGGTGGCGCTGCGGGACACGCTCGAGCACTTAGACGAGGCCGGGATCGCGCGAACCGGAGCGGGGGAGACGATCGACGAGGCGCTCGAGCCGGCGGTTCTGACGGTCGACGGTAGTGCGGAGGAGGGTGACGAGTACGAGGGCGGCGAGGGCGAGAAACGGGACGATCGCGGCCTCGAGCTGGCCGTCGTCTCATTCACCGATAACACACCGGAGTACGCGGCCGACGAGAAATCGCCTGGAACCGCGTGGGTCGACATCGACGTGGACGACGAGCAGACGAGACGACGCGTTCGCGAGGCCCTCGAGCGCGCACGCGAATCGGATCCGGATCTGCTGGTCGCCTCGCTGCACTGGGGCCCCAACATGGTCACGGAGCCGCCCGACTCCTTCCGGGAGTTCGGTCGCTGGCTGATCGACGAGGGTGTCGACCTCATTCACGGCCACAGCGCACACGTCTTCCAGGGAGTCGAGGTCCGCGACGGCTGCCCGATCGTCTACGACGCGGGCGATTTCGTGGACGACTACGCGGTCGACGCGGAGTTGCACAACGACCGGAGCTTTCTGTTCGTGCTTTCCGTCGCGCCCGAAAAGCGGGGCGACGGGACGACGTGGCGGCCGACCGAACTCCGCCTCGAGCCGATCGAGATCGACGACTGTGCCGTCCACGAGGCGAGTTCGGACGCGGCCGACTGGTCGCGAGACCGGATGCGGGAGCTGTCGTCACCCTTCGGTACCGCGTTCGAGCGCGACGGCGAGGCGCTCGTGCTGTCGCTCGACGCGTAGATCCGTCCCGTCGCTCGAACCGCGAGCTCGCGGGCGATCCCGCGAACTCGTCCCGTGTTCGAGTGAGACACGCGCGCTGCCTCCCAGTTGGCAACCCTTAAGATAGCAACCCGGTTACACCGGGATAGCATGAAAGTGGTCGTCTCTATCGGCGGAAGCGTGCTCGTGCCCGAACTCGGCACGGATCGGGTGGCCGAACACGCTGCCGTCGTCGAAGACCTCGTCGCGGACGGCTGTCGCGTCGGTGCCGTCGTCGGGGGCGGCGGCGTCGCACGCGAGTACATCAACGCCGCCCGCGATCTGGGGGCGAACGAGATCGAACTCGATCAGTTGGGGATCGACGTCACCCGACTCAACGCGCGCCTGCTTATCGCCGCACTGGGCGGGGACTCGGTAACGGCACCGGCCAAAGACTACGAGGAGGCCGGCGAAGCGCTGCAGCGAGGCGGCCTCTCCGTGATGGGCGGGGTCGCACCGGCCCAGACGACCGACGCCGTCGGGGCCGCCCTCGCGGAGTACGTCGACGCCGACCTGCTCGTCTACGCGACCAGCGTCCCCGGCGTCTACAGCGACGATCCCAACGAGAACGCCGAGGCAACCAAGTACGACGAACTCTCCGCGACGGATCTGGTCGACGTCATCGCCGGCCTCGAGATGAACGCCGGCGCCTCGGCACCCGTCGACCTGCTGGCCGCGAAGATCATCCAGCGCTCGGGCATGCGGACCATCGTCTTGGACGGCACCGATCCGGACCGGATCTCGCGCGCCGTCCGCTACGGCGAGCACGACGGCACCGACGTCATTCCGGAGGGCGCGGGCGAAGAACCGACCTACTGGGCGCGGGACGAACGATGAGCGACGAGAGTCCGTACACCCTTCAGCGCGAGGACGACGAGGAACATCACGCTTTCTGGGCGGATGCCGTCGCGGATCGGGTAGAAGAACGGAATCCGGAGGAGCCGATCGTCGTCAAGGGCGGCATCTCGCCGTCGGGCGTTCCCCACCTCGGCAACGTCAACGAACTCCTGCGGGGCTACTTCGTCGCCGAAGTGCTTCGCGAGCGCGGCCACGAGGTCCGGCAGGTCTTTACGGCGGACGACCGCGACCCGCTGCGAAAGCTGCCTCGCACGCTCTGCGATCTCGAGGGGAACCTCGTCGACCTCGGCGACGTCGACGCGGGCGCGCTCGGACGCAATCTCGGCGCGCCGTACACGGACATTCCGGACCCGTTCGGCTGCTGTGACTCCTACGGCGACCACTTCTCGAACATCATTCAGGACAGCGCCGACGCCGTCGACGTGCCGATCGAACTCGTTTCGAACACCGAACTGTACGAGTCGGGCGACCTCGAGGACGTGACCCGATTCGTGCTCGAGCACCGCGAGCGCGCGCGTGAGGTGCTCTCCGAGTACCAGGACAAGGTCGACGAAGACTACGTCCCCTTCAATCCGATCTGTGCGGAGTGCGGCAAAGTCACCGAAACCGTCACGAGCGTCGATCTGGATGGCGAGGTGCGAAGCGCCTCGGATAGTCGAGTAGCGAGGGACTCGGAGAGTCCCTCGAACCATGCGAGCGGGCCGGAGGCCCGCGAGCAGACGGGGAGCGAAGCGACCCGCAAGACAGCCGAGCCGCCGACCGTGGACTACACCTGTACCGACATGGACGCCGGCGACCGCACCATTGAGGGCTGTGGCCACGAGGGCACCGCGACGCTGCGCGAGGGAAAGCTGCCCTGGCGCTTCGAGTGGCCCGCCCAGTGGCAGACCCTCGGCGTCGACTTCGAGCCCTTCGGCAAGGACCACGCTGAGGGCTCCTGGCCCAGCGGGCAAGACGTCGCGCGCAACGTCCTCGAGATCGAGCCGCCCGTCCCGATGGTCTACGAGTGGTTCACCCTCGAGGGCGAGCCGTTCTCCTCCTCGGAGGGGAACGTCATTCTGGTTTCGGACGTGCTCGAGTTACTCGAGCCCGAAGTCCTGCGCTACTTCTTCGCGAAGGATCCCGCGAAGGCCCGGGACTTCAGCATCGAACGGCTCGACCAGTTGGTCGACGAGTTCGACCGGCTCGAGGCGATCTACTTCGACGAGATCGACGCGGACGAGGACGAGACGGCGTTCGCGAAGCGCGTCTATCCCTTCGTGGTTGAAGAGCCGAGAGCGGAGCGCGTTCGGCTTCCTTACACGTTCGCCGCCGTGCTCGGGATGACCGACGACCCCGACCTGCGCGAGGAGATCGCCCGCCGGGAGGGCCACATCCCCGACGACGCACCCGAGTGGGCGGTCGAGGGCGCCCTCGAGCGCGTCGAGCGCGCGCGAAACTGGGCGCGACGCACCGAAAACGAGTTCGACTACGAACTCAAGCGCTCCGAGATTCCGGCCCACGAGTTCGACGCGGCGACCGAGGAGGCGCTCGAGGAGCTCGCCGACTTCATCGAGGCGGGTCACGAACCCGACGAGATTCAGGGAGAAATCTACGAGACGGCGCGACGCCACGACGTCGACGTCGGCGACTTCTTCACCGCGGGCTACCGGCTCTTCTTCGACGAGGAGCAGGGGCCGAAACTCGGCTCGTTCCTCGCGAAAGTCGACCGCGAGTTCGTCGTCGACCGACTGCGTCGGGAGCGCTGAGGGTTCGTTTCCGGTCGACGGAATAGACAAAAGCCCTTTGAGAACCCCTCCCCGAAATAGGACCAATGGACTACGGTTTCCCTGCTGTCGTCTCGGTTCCCGAACTCTACGGCTCGGAGACGCTCACGTGGGTCGTCGCCGGCCTGCTCGTCTACTGGTTCGGGGTTATCGCCCTTCAGCGAGCGGATCTGCTGCCGGAGTACGTCGGGACGCAGGGACCGATTCTCACGTTCCACACCAAACGCGGTCGGGCGTTTCTCGACCGACTGTCGAAACCGAAGCGGTTCTGGCGGGCGTGGGCGAACCTCGGGGTCGGCATCGCCCTCGTCGTGATGGTCGCGATGTTCGTCCTCCTGTTGCTCGCGGCGATCTCCGCGATCACGTCGCCCCAACCGACCGGCGGCGTCCAACAGCCTCGAAACGTCGTTCCGTTCCCCGGCGTCAACGACTTCCTGCCGCTCTCCGCGACGCCCGGTATCGTCGCCGGCCTCCTCATCGGTTTGGTCGTCCACGAGGGCGGCCACGGCCTGCTCTGTCGCGTCGAGGACATCGGCATCGAGTCGATGGGCGTCGCCATGCTCGCGATCATCCCGTTCGGTGCGTTCGTCGAACCCGAACAGGAAAGCAGCAAGAACGCCTCGAGAGGGGCCCAGACGCGGATGTTCGCCGCGGGGGTTACGAACAACTTCGCGGTCACGATCCTCGTTTTCGCGCTCCTCTTCGGTCCGATCGTCGGGGCCATCGCCGTCGCCCCCGGTGCCGCAGTCGGCGGCGTCGCACCCAACTCACCCGCCGCCGACGCCGGTGTCGACCCCAACGACCGCATCACCGCCGTCGACGGCGAGCAAGTCGAGACGAACGACGACCTCGCCGACCGCCTCGAGGACCGCGACGGGCAGCAGGTCGATCTCGAACTCAACGGCGAGCGCACCGTCACGGTCGACCGCTCGTTGCTCGTGACCGCCGCGATGGAAGACGGTCCCGCCGGCGTCGACGCCGGGAGTGCGATCGTCGAGGTAAACGGCCAGTCCGTCGCGACAGAGCGCGAATTCCTCGAGGCTATCGGCGACGACGAGGTCGTGACGCTGACGATCGCCACCGAGGACGGCGACCGAAGCGAGCGCGAGGTGCCGATCGGCGCCGCGGTCGGTGTCGTCGAGGACGGCCCGCTCGAGGCGGCGCTCGGCCCGACCGACGAGACGTTCGTCATCACGTCCTTCGACGGGGACCGGACTCACTCCTACGACGATCTCGATGCGTTGCTCTCGGACACCGAACCGGGAGACGAGGTGACCGTCGCCGGCTATCTCGACGGCGAGCGCGAGGAGGTTACCGTGACCCTCGGTGACCATCCCCGCGACGACACCGGGTTCCTCGGCGTCAGCCCCAATCCCGGCACGTCCGGCTTCGAAGTGAGCGATATCGGCGTCCAGCTCTACCCCGCCGAGGAGTATTTGGCGATTCTCGGCGGCGGTGACGGCAGCAGCTACGGCGGGGTGGCCGACTCCTTCTTCGGAAAGATCGGGCTCTCGATACTGCTCCCGGTGATCGGCGTCATCGGCCTGTTGCCGTTCAACTTCGCCGGCTTCACCGGCGGCGTCCAGAACTTCTACGAGGTTCAGGGATCGCTCGCGGCGCTCGGCGACGGCACGGTCTTCGTCGTCGCGAACATTCTGTTCTGGACCGGCTGGATCAACATTCAGCTCGGCTTCTTCAACTGCATTCCGGCGTTCCCGCTCGACGGCGGGCACATCCTCCGGACGAGCACCGAGGCCATCGTCTCGAGACTCCCCGTCGAGACGACTCGCGGTCACGTTCGAACGGTGACGACGACCGTCGGGCTGACGATGCTCGTCAGCTTCCTCATCATGTTGTTTCTCCCCTTCCTCCTCTAGGGGCTGCCGGTTCGGGTTCGAACCGCTAGACCGGACGACTCGATTTCGAACTGACGAGAAGGGGACTCGAGTCGACTCCGTCGAACGCTAGTTGGCCGCGTTTTCCTCGCCGTCCGCGTCGTCGGCATCGTCGGTTGCGTCTGCGTCCGTGTCCACGTCGTCGGCATCGGTGTCTGCGTCTGCGTTCGTCTCCTCGACGTCCTCGTCGATGCCGTGGCGCTCGTAGAACTCCGCCGGCGTCGCCTCGACCCGCTCGAACTCGGTGTCGAAGTAGTGTTCGTGGTGGCGGACGACCTGTTCGACGATCCACTCGCTGAACGTCTCGTCGAACCGCCACTCGCCGTCTTGCTCGGGAATCTCGAACCGCTCGTCGGTCGAGAAGGCCGCGTAGACGTGGAAGAAGCCGAGAATCACGTCGGCGAAGTCCCGCGCCTTCTCGGTGCAGCTCTCGCGGCGCTCCGCGAGTTCCGCGTGCCCTTCCTCGGTGAGTTCGAAGTACTTCCGGTCGGGTTCGTCCGCCCGTTCGATCCGTTCGGTCCACCCTTTCTCCTCGAACTTGTAGAGGATGGGGTAGACGGAGCCGTAGGAGGGCTCCCAGTGGCCGCCGCTGATGTCTCGAATCTCCTTCAAAATTTCGTAGCCGTACCGCGGTTTCTCCTCGAGGAGTTCGAGAACGAGATAGGCGATGAGTCCTTTCGGCGGCCCACTTTTCCGCATGTACCCCGTGATTTAAACCGCCGTACGTAAAGGGTTTCGGTCGGTTCCAATACTGGCGAGCGGGTGGCTGAGACTGGTGTATTCGGCTATCTACCGTTCGACGGTTCGACAGTCGTCGAGTTCGATCGCACGCGGGTCCGCGGAATCGACATCGGCGATGCCCGTCGCGAAACCCGGTCCTTCTTAGCGTCGCCGGCCCAACCCGCGCACATGGAACGACGGCAGCCGCCACAGACCGAAGAGGGCTGGTACGTCCTGCACGATTTCCGGTCGATCGACTGGGACGCCTGGCGCGACGCCCCCGAACGACGGCGTTCGCAGGCGATCGACGAGGGTATCGACTACCTCTCCGCCGCCGAGACCGTGACCGATGCCGACGAGGGCGACTCGGCGACGTTCGCCGTCATCGGCCACAAGGCCGACCTGCTCGTACTCCACCTGCGGCCGACGCTCGGCGACATCGACGCCCTCGAGCGCCGGTTCGAACACACGGCGCTCGCCGAGTTCACCGAGCGAGCTGACTCCTACCTCTCGGTGACGGAGGTCTCGGGCTACATGTCTCAGGACTACTTCGACGACGACGCCGAGATGGACGACACCGGGATGGAACGCTACATCGAGTCGCGACTCAAACCCGAGATTCCGGACGCGGAGTTCTGCTCGTTCTACCCGATGGACAAGCGCCGCGGCCCCGAGGACAACTGGTACGACCTGCCGTTCGACGAGCGCGCCGAGCACCTCTCGAGCCACGGCGAGATCGGCAAGGGGTACGCCGGTCGCGTCACCCAGATCATCTCCGGCAGCATCGGGCTCGACGACTTCGAGTGGGGGATCACCCTGTTCGGCGACGACCCGACCGACGTGAAGGAACTGCTCTACGAGATGCGGTTCGATCCCTCGAGCTCCCGATTCGCGGAGTTCGGCCGCTTCCTCTCGGCCCGCAGATTCCCGCCCGAGAACCTCGGCGCCTACCTCGCGGGCGAACGGATTCCCCGGGAGGGCGGCGATGCTCACGGCGGCCACCATCACGCCGACGAGAGCGGTGGTCATCACCACGGCGATTCGGACTCGAGCGGCCACGCTCACGGCGGATCGGAATCCGGCAGCCATCACGGAGACGCTGGAGGCCACCACGGCGACTCCAGCGGCGGCGGTCCACCCGGCTCCGACGGCGAGGACGTCCGCAGCGAACTCGAGGAAATCGGCGTCTACGCGGGCCAGCCACACGGTGAGGACGTCCACGCGGTCGTCCTCTACTCCGAGGCCGACGCCGACGACCTGTTCGACGAGGTCGACGGCCTGCGGACGAACTTCGACCATTACGATACGCACGTGAAGACCGCGGTGTACGAGCCCAGCGACGCGGGATCCCGAGGCGACGACGCCGAGAACGCTATCGTCAGCCTCTGGGAAACCGAACGCGCCGCGAACACGGCTGCCGGCTTCCTCGCTGATCTTCCCGATATCGTTCGGCAGGCAGGGGACGATAGCAGCGATTCGTGGGGCACGATGGGTATGTTCTACACCGTCGAACCCGAGCACCGCGAGGACTTCGTGGGGACCTTCGGCGACGTCGCCGGTCTGCTCGCGGATATGGACGGCCACCGCAAGACCGACCTGCTGGTCAACCGCGAGGACGAGAACGACATGTTCATCGCCAGCCGCTGGGACTCCCGCGAGGACGCCATGAAGTTCTTCCGCAGCGACGCCTTCGGCGAGACCGTCGAGTTCGGTCGCGACATTCTGTCCGACCGACCGCGACACGTCTTCCTCGCCTGATCGGGCGCGATTCGACTCGCCGTTTTCGTCGTCCGTCCTCGAGCGGGTGACTACGTCTCGTCGTAGAAAAAGTAGCCGGCGAGCCCCGCGAGTCCCAGTGCAAGCGTGATGTACGGCCAGTTTCCGGCCTCCCGATCCGTCAGCGAGGCGTGGCCGGCGACGAAGACCGCGAAGCCGACGTGGGTGACCAGCGTCGCGAGCAGGAACGCGGCGAGATCCATCGTGCGGATGATTTTACGGGCGAATCATAGCCGTTTCGGACCGTCCCGGGGAAACGTTCTCGAGGCCGGTCCACGATATCCACAGTGTGAATCGACGCGCGTTCATCGCCCTCGTCCCGTCGATCGCTCTTTCAGGCTGCTTGACGCGGCTCGGACTCGCCGACCGCGTCGAAATCGCCCGGAAGTCCGTCCGCCTCCAGCCGTCGGAGACGGCCGATCCGATCGACGCGGCGGTACGGCGATACGACTCCGACGAGCGGGCGTACTACGACGGCGAGATCCACGACGCGCTCGCCGACGAGATCGGGGCCGACGAGCCGCTCGTGCTCTCGGACGCGCTCGTCACGGACCTCCAGCGCGAGTTCGAGAGCGTCGAGTATCGGATCCGCGCCTGTGAGACGGGCGCCGAGGACGACTGTCGGCGCACGACGCTCGTCCGCGAGGACTTCAACGAACTCGAGGTCGGCGACGTCGCGGACCTCGTCTTTCGCAGCTCCGGCGGGCTGGTCTCCGTCCACGAGCGACGCGAGGAGCGCGACTGACCGATCGACTGCCGGCGCTCGCGCTCGCTGGTCGTCGAACCGGACGCGAAGCTCTCTGACTGCTGTGCGACGCAGAAACGCGCGACAGCGGTTACCGTCCGATCAGGCGTCGACGTCGTGGTCCGGATCGTCCTCGACGGATCGCTTCATCGAGTCGCGGCGGGACTTGGCGTCCCGGCCGGTCGCCTCGAGCAGGAAGTCGTTTTTCGCGTCGACGGCGTCGGCCGCGGCCTCGAGTTCGTCGGGGCCGAGTTCGGTGGGATCGCGTTCGTAGAACTCGACGCCGAGTTTGTCCTTCTTGCCGGAGTACTCGATCGTCCCGACGACGACCTTTTCGAAGACTGGATTGTCGGGTTCGCCGATCACGAAGAGGTCGCTTCCCTTGTACTCCTCCGTGTCGGTGATGGGGCCGAAGTAGTCCACAACTGTCGACTCCATATCGGGGATTCGCTCCTCGAGATACTCACCGCGACGCATCTTGTACTCCTTCATGAATCGGAAATACACGGCGGACTGTTTACCTCTTTTCATAGCCGATCTTCCGACCCCTCGACGGACGGCGCGAGCAACGGCTGGGGACGCTCCGCGACGGTCCGGGTTGGACTCTCCGGAGGACGGTGACGGTATCGGCCGATCGGTGGCTGCCTCGAGCGCCCCCGTCGAACCGCGACCGATCGGCTGATCTGTCGGCTGCGCTACCGTTCTCGTTCGCCGAGGTAGCCCTTTCGGCACTCGGGGCAGATGTCGCCGGCACGAAGCGAGCTCCGGTCGTTGTTAGCGACGTACTCACATCGCGGACAGTAGAACTCGGTAGGGACGTCGTCACGAGCCGTTCCGCCGCTCTGGCCGGGTGTCGGGGCGGTTTCCGCTCGCTCGATACCGGATCCCGAGTCGCCGCTGGCGTCGGCCTGCGTCGTCGCGTCGCCCGCGTCTCGGGCGTCGTTCGGGCTCGGCGCCGTCGTGGTCACCGATCGAGCGTCGGCCGCCGCGGCGGACTCGACTCCGTTGGCGGTCGCGTCGGTGTCGTCCTCGAGGACGACCGCGTCGTCGGTTACCTCGGTGTCGGCATCGACGACCTCGGCGTCGTCGCCCGTCTCGTCGATTAGCGCTGCACCCTCGTCGTCCGCGTCCGCGGCGGACTCGTCGCTGTCCGGCCACTCGGTGGGCTCGTTTTCCGTGCCGACGGGCGGACCGACGTCGTCCGAGTCGGGCCACTCGCCGTGTTCGCGATCGCGGTCCGGTGTCGACTCCTCGTCGTCGAGGATCTCGCCGTCGTCGGTGACGGGATCGCCGTTCTCGTCGGTCGGGACGTCGAACTCGTCCTCGTCGTCGGAGTCGGCCGGATCGACGTCACCGTCGGCGTCGATGAACTCGGCGTCTCCGTCGCCTTCGGAAAACTCGACCTCGGTGTCGGCATCTGGCGGTGTTTCGACGGCGTCGTCGTCGGTCGGTGCAGTTGCGTCGGACTCGAGTTCGTACTCGTCGGGAAGTGCGTCGGCGGCCGTCTCGGTGGAGAGGCTCGTTACCTCGGTGTTCTCGCTGATGACGTTTCGGTCGCCACAGCGGGCACACTCTTCGTACTCCTGGACGGTTACGACGACCTCACTGCCCCGTTCTTCGCGCTCGCGTTCGACGTCGGTGTCACCGTAGTCGTGACCGAGCAGCGAACATCGCAGGACCATTGTCCCACCGTACCCAGTCACACCATAAAAAACGTACTGCCTCTCGAGACACGAGTTATACCACGAGCACCTCGATCGGTCGCGGCCTGCTCACCGAACGACAAACGTCAAATCCCCGGTCGTCGAATACGGAGACGGATGAGAGCAAAGCGGGAGTACCGGGACCGGGAATCGACGGAGGTGGCGGTACTCGACGCGCTCGTCGATCGTACCGACGACGGGATGACCGTCTTCGAACTCCGCGCCGCCGTCGAGGTCGACATCGACGAACTCGAGTCGGCGCTGTCGACGCTGAAAGAAGACGGACTGATCACCGTCGAATCCGGGGCCAGCGAGACCGTGATCAAGCCCGCCGACCGGGTCGTTCCAGACGCACCGACCGACGAAGACGACGCGCAGTCCATCGGCGACTGGATCCGCGAGCGACTTCCCTTTTGAATCGAAACGCCTGTGGGGTCCAGGCTCCTCTGGAGAGGCATGAGCGTCATCGAGTCTATTCATACCGATCACGGCGCGACGTTCGGCGAGCGTGACGGCCGAACGATCGTCGAGCACTTCGGCCGCCCCGAGCGAACGCACCGCGCGGTCCGCAACGGCGTCGGCCTGCTCGAGATGGCCTACGGCGTCGTCGTCGTCGAGGGCGACGACCGCCTCGAGTACGTCGACAACGTCGTCTCGAACCGCGTGCCGGCCGAGGACGGCCAGGGCTGTTACGCGCTCGTGTTGGACCCGCAAGGCGGGATCGCTGTCGAGCTCTACGTCTACAACGCGGGCGAGCGCCTGCTGCTCTTCACGCCGCCCGCCGAGGCGGAGCCGTTGGCCGAGGACTGGTCCGAGAAGGTGTTCATCCAGGACGTCGACATCCGCGTCGCGACCGACGAGTACGCGATCTTCGGCATTCACGGCCCCAAGGCCACCGAGAAGGTCGCCAGCGTCCTCAACGGAGCCGGCTCGCCCGACGAGCGCTACTCGTTCGTCCGCGGGACGATGGGCGACGAGGGCGTCACCGTCATCCGGACCGACGCGCTCACCGGCGAGGAGAGCTTCGAAGTGATCTGCGGGGCCGACGACGCCGAAGCCGTCTACGACACCCTGCTGAATCACGGGCTGAACGCCGCGCCCTTCGGCTACCGAAGCTTCGAGAGTCTCGCGCTCGAGGCCGGCTCGCCCCTGTTCGAGACCGAACTCGAGGGCACCCTCCCGAACGTGCTCGGCCTTCGGAGCGCCCTCGACTTCGAAAAGGGCTGTTACGTCGGCCAGGAGGTCGTCTCCCGCGTCGAGAACCGCGGCCAGCCGAGTCGAAAGCTGGTCGGGCTGACGCTCGAGGGGGGCGCAGACGATGCGGGTGCCGACGTTCCGGAGTCGGGTGCCGCCGTCTTCGACGGCGACGCGTCGGTCGGCGAGGTCACGCGCGCGGGCGAGAGCCCGCTGCTCGAGGACGTCATCGCGCTCGCCACGGTCGACTACGGCCTCGAGAGCGATGATCTGACCGTCCGCGTCGGCGGCGAGGAGGTGCCCGCCGTCGTGACCGCACTACCGTTCGTCGAGGGCTCGGATCGATCGGATCGACTGCCCGACTATCAGTGACTGGTTCGTAGTCGCGGACGCCTAATTTTTTCGCCAGGGAACCACAGCACGGTTTTCATCTCATTTTGGACCGACCAAGCCACGTGCGGTGGCGCGTGCTGAACCGGGGCGAACGAACAGTGAGCCGCGGCTCGAAGTCACGCGAGGGATGAATGAACGACCGAAGGGAGTGAGTGAATCGGCTGGGGAGGACGTGGCAATCACTGCCGCCAGCGACAGCAGGTCACTCCTCTCGCGAACTCGTCCCGAAAACAACTCCGTTCCGTTCTCTGTTACCGTCTCTCACTGGAACTGGCCGGCCACACCATCAAGGGCGTCCCGGGCGGGAGTGTTCGGTATGGGCTCGAGTAGCGACACCCCGATCGACGCCGCGACCGATTTCGAGGAACTGTCCGCACGCCTGCGCACGCAGTCGGACGACGCGCCCGGCTCCGACACCGAACACGTGACGATCCGCTCGTTCGACGAAGTCAGCTCCGACTCGCTCTCGGAACTGCTCGAGGCGGGCGAGAACGACGCGTCCGACCCGTCCGATCTCGCGTTCGTGCTCTCGCGGGCCAACGCCGAACTCCTGCTCGAGCGGGAGTTCGACATCGACGACGTCGACGAACTCGAGGACGTGCTCGGCCGGACGGTACAGATCGAAGACGAGATGCCCGACGACACGATCCTGCTGCTAGATCCGGACGCGGTCGACGGCGAGGAGATCCGCGACCCCGACGCCATCGCCTGCGGAATCGTGGGCACCGACCACTGACGCTGCCGATCGGTCGAGCCGCCTCGGTGCGCCGCCGGACACCCGCCTTCTGTCGCCCCGGTCACCCGTCTCCTGCCGACCCCGAAATTATCCACGACTCGAGCGTGATGGCCGTATGCGCTACCTCGAGATCACGGTCCCGGAGGGAAAACGACGAGCGGTCCTCGACATTCTCGAGGCGGAGGGGATCGACTACGTCGTCAGCGACGAGACCAGCGGCAGGGGGTACACCGCAGTCGTCCGGTTCCCGCTGCCGACGCGGGCCGTCGAACCGGTGCTCGACCGGCTGAAGCGAGCCGGTATCGGCGACGACTCCAGCGTCGTCGTGATCAACGCCGAGACGGTCCTCTCCGAACAGTTCTCGACGCTTCGCGACCAGTACAGTCACGGCGGCCAGAAGGGGGCTCGCACCTCGAGACAGGTGCTCCGGACGAAGGCCGACGAACTCACGCCGCCGTTTGCGATCTACGCCGTCATGCTCCTCATCAGCGCCGTCGTCGCCACCGCGGGGCTGCTGGCCGACTCGCCGGCGGTCGTCATCGGCGCGATGGTCATCGCGCCGCTGCTCGGCCCCGCGCTCGCCGCCAACGTCGGCATCGTCACCGGCGACGACCGGCTCAAATCGACGGGATTCCGGTACCAGGTCGTCGGCGTGACGATGGTCGTCGTCGCGTCGATCGGACTCGCCACGCTCGCCCGCCTGGCCGGCCTCGAGCCCGCGGGGGTCGACATCGTCGTCGCCACCGAACTCGAGGAGCGGGTCGCTCCCAACCTGTTCTCGCTTGCGGTCGCCCTCGGGGCGGGAATTGCCGGCATCCTGAGTCTCACGCGGGGCTTCTCCGAGGCCATCGTCGGCGTGATGATCGCCGCGGCGCTGATTCCGCCCTCCGCCGCGGTCGGGATCACGGTCGCCTGGGGGATGTACGGCGCGGCGATCGGCGCCGCCGTCCTCGTCGTCGTCAACCTCCTGTCGATCAACCTCGCCGCCCTGGCGACGCTGTGGATCGCCGGCTACCGCCCGCAGGGACTGTTCGAGGTCGCGCCGACCCGGAAACCGACGTACACCTACGCGACGATCTTCGGCGTCGGACTGCTGGTGCTCGCCGCGCCGCTGGCCGGCGTCACGCTGCTCGATTTCCACACGACCGAACTCGAGTCGTCGGCCGAGGACGAGGTCGACGCGGTGCTCGCGGAGTCCGAGTACGAGCGTCTCGAGAGCGAAGACGTCGCGGTCGAACTCGACGGCGACTACCCGATCCAGTCGGTCGACCGGGTCGTCGTCACGGTCGGCGGCGAGGAGCCCGGTCCGGAGTCGGGGCTCGCCGATCGGCTCTACGAGGCGATCGAACCGCACGGCGACGAGTCACTGACCGTCGAGGTGCAGTACGTCGTCGCCGAACAGCGCGGGGCCGACGGGACGGAACGGATCGCCGTTCGGACCTCGAGCGGCCCGTGAGCGGGGCTCACCTGTTCATCCCTGCGCCGATAGCGACGCCGATGGCGACGCCCATCGGGAGCCACAGCGCCAGGTTGTCCGCCGCGACGCCGATAGCGACGCCGATTCCCATACCGATCGCGATTCCGGCCCCGAGATCCGTCCCGTCGAGACCGTCGTCGCCGTCCCGACCGGTTCCCGACCCCGTTGGTTCTGCCATACCGGACGATGGTGTGCCGAGGTGATAATTATCGCCCCTGTTCGACTCGGTTGCCGAGTGGCATCCGCTGGTCCCAAGGAATTATAGTGATGAAAATCTAACCACTCTTCATGGCCTGTACCGCCGTTCGGAATCGATACGTCGCTCGGTCGACGTGGACGACGTTGAGTTGCAAGATGCTGTCCGTTCTGACCGCCGTCACGGTCCTCGCGTTCGCGGCATCGCTGCTGACCGTTTCGATGGGAACGCCCGACGGGTTCGTCCCGGTCGCGGTCACGTCCATCGGCGTGCTCGTCCTCGGACTCGCACTCGTCCGATGCGTCACGTACTTCGAGCGGCACGGGGTGCCGGTTCTCGAGTCCCCGACTCGACGCACTGCCGAGTAACACCCGAGACGACGAGCTTCGACCGTCTCCTATCCGCTCTCAGCCGAGGGGCGGTACCGCCGACTCACGACCTTCCAGCGGCCGCGTCGGAACAGCCAGTAGTTGATCCCGCCCGGCACGCTCGTCTCGAGCAACAGGGCGAGATAGAGCCCCCAGATACCGAGCGGGGTGACCAGTCCGAGCACGGCCGCCGGGACGGCAAAACCGTACCGTCCGATCAGCGCGGCGACGAACGGCCAGCGCGTGTCGCCGGCGCCGAGCAGCGCCCCCGCCGCGGCGCCGTCGATCCCGAAGCCGATCGAACTGATCGCGCCCGCGGCGACGAACGTGGCCGCCAGTGCCACCTCCTCGCTCCCGACGAACAGACTCGCGATCGGGTCCGCGAAGACGACGACCAGCGCGGCCAGTCCGGTGTAGAGGACGGCAGAGAGTCGGATGATCGCCGCGCCGTAGGCTCCCGCTTCGTCCTCGTCGTTCGATCCGAGCTGTTGGCCCACGAGCGAACTCGAGGCCAGCGAGAGCCCCCAGTTGACGCTGTTGATCAGGCTGCGGACGCGGCGGCCGACCTCGAGGGCCGTAACGACCACGGGACCGAACGTCGCGGCGATCCACAGCAGCGGGAAGACGACGACCCCCTGGGCGAGTCGGCGACCGATTTCGGGCGTCGAGATTTCGACGACTTGCCGGAGGAGCGCGGGCTCGATCCAGCCCCCGGACCGCGTGACGGGGACGGGACTGGGCTCCATCCCGAGCGCGCCGTAGGACCGTCCCATCATGCCCCACCCGAGGACGACGGTGACGAATCCCGTCGAGAGCGTCGTGCCGATCGCCGCGCCGGCGACCCCGAGGTCGAACCCGAAGATGAGGATCGCGCTCAGAACGACGTTGAGTACGGCACCGCCGGCGCGGGCGACCATCTCCGTGAACGTGTCGCCGACGCCCGTGTAGGTCCGGCTGGCGATCAGGTTGAGTAACTCGAAGAGCACGGCCGGCGCGACGAAGACGAGGTAGGTGCTCCCGTGCTCGAGCGACGCCGGTTGAGCGTCGAAGAGCCCGATCAGCGAGTCGGCGAACAGGAGAAAGACGGCGACGACCGGCAGTGCGATCGCGGTCGCGAGCAGGACGCTCTGTGTCACCACGAGCGAGGCCCGGTCGGTCTCCTCGCCGCCGTAGTTCTGGGAGACGAGACTCACCGTCCCGCCGGCCAGTCCCAGTCCGACCATCGTGACGATCTCCCAGAACGCGAGCGCGTACGCCAGTCCCGCGGTTCCCGCCGTCCCGATCGCGATGCCGACCATCGCGAGGTCGGCCGTCTGCTTGGACATGATCGCGAACCCGGTCACGATCCGGGGCCACGCCAGTTCCGCGGTCGGACGGAACCGCTCGGCGTCGATGATCCCGAGGCGCTCGAGCGCCCTCGCGACGAACTCGACTGCAGCCGCCTGCAGGCCTGTCATCTACTGGTCGTTTCGGGACGGGCGCCTTCGGTCTGTCGGCTGCGGTTCCAACGCGGTCGGGGAGTGCGAGTTCCGGTGACGGGAGAGAATCGATCGGAGCGACGACGGACGGCTACCGGAGCCTCGAGAGCAGCGTTTTGAGGTGCGTCGGCGAGACGAGCGACGTCGGCCGGTCCATGTGGACGCCGATCTCGCCGGAGAGCGCGCCGAGTCCGACGTGTTGGACGGGTTCGGGGAGCGAGTAGGCCTGGCGGAGATAGTGGCCGAGTTCCTGTTCGCGTTCCAGGTCGTCGCGCCAGGCGTGTTCGTAGGCCGCGAGCGTGGTCGGACGGTCGGGATCGATCTCGCGGACGGCGTGGTCGGCGCTGGTCATGCTGTAGAGGATGCCGCCGCCGGTGAAGGGCTTGGTCTGGGCGGCCGCGTCGCCGATGAGGAACGCACGGCGGGTCGTAACTCGGTCCGGTGGCCCGATCGGAATCGGGCCCGAACAGCGGTGCGAGACGTCGATCTCGTAGCCGTCGATCAGTTCCTCGAAGTGCTTGGTGACCTGGACGCCCGGCGGTGCCGCGAGGCCGTACTCGACGCCGGCATCGCCGCGAGGGATGCGCCAGGCGAAGAACGTCGGCGCCGTGAGGTGGACGTCGACGAAGTCCTCGTGGTCTTCCTCCTCGGAGAACGCCAGCACGCCGTGGAGGAGTTCGTCGGGTTCGGGGAGGTCGAGTTCGTCCCGCACTCGCGACCGGGCCCCGTCACAGCCGGCGAGCATCTTCGCCTCGAACTCGACGGTGCCGTCGGGGCCGCTCGCGACGACTTCGACGCGGTCGCGGCGTTCGGTGACCGCCGTGACGGTGTGTTCCTCCCGGACGTCCGCGCCCGCCTCGCGTGCCAGATCCGCGAGGTGGCGGTCCAGCCCGACGCGGTCGATGACGTTCGACGCGACCTCGTGCTTGTAAAACGGGTAGGCCTCGCTGTGCGGCCCGCCGACGTGAAATCGCGCGCCGTAGACCTCGTTCTGGAACAGTTCCTCGCGCGCGTCCTCGCCGGAGAACTCCCAGATGTCCGTGCTGACGTGTCCCGAACAGGCCAGCGGCTCGCCGATCCGTCCCTTCTCGAGAGCGAGGACGTCGTAGCCGTCTTCGGCGGCCCGACGGGCGAAGCGCGCTCCCGGCGGTCCGACGCCGACAACGACGAAATCGTACATGGTTATGGGGTTCTCGTGAGCGTGTAAATACCTTCTCGAGATTCTCTCGGCCGTGTCGACGATCGCGCTCGACGCAGGTCGCGTCGGATCGAGCGCCCGTCGCCGCTGCGTTCGAATCCCGGGTCCGTCGGCTCTGCGATCCGGAACCGGATCTCGAGGACTCAGACGGCGCTATCGGTGTGCCTACGGGCGTGCGAGTGATCCGCTCCTGATTCGAGAGCCGCTCTCGGTTACTCTTCGTCCCCGGCGTTGAGTTCGAACTGTTCGTTCTCGGCGACGGTGTTGAGGACGATGCTCGTGTTCGACTGGTTGATGTCCGGATCGGTGATCAGGGTCTTGATCTGGTCGTTCATGTCGTCCGTGTCCTCGAACTTGCCGATCGCGATCACGTCGTAATCGCCCGTGACCTCGTAGACCGAGATCATCTGCCGGTGGTCGCGGAGCGTCTCGGTGATCTCGGGGAGCGCGTGGCCCTCGGCTTTGAGCTGCATGATCGCGGTGACGTCGTAGCCTACTGCGTCGTAGTTGACTTTCGGCGTGTAGCCCTCGATCACGCCCTCGTCCTCGAGATCCGAGAGGTGGTTGGAGACCGTCGTGACCGAGACGTCGAGCTCTTCGGCGAGGCTGCGGAGACTCGCGCGACCGTTGTCGAGAAGTTCGTTTACCAGATCGTCATCCAGTGTTTCGTACGTCATTGTACAATATCAATCACTCTTTGTATTAGGAGGTTACGAATATCCAGTTCTACTCGCTCCCCGTGTCGTCGTCACAGTCGATCGTCGCAGTCAGTTTCAAATAGGTGCTCCAAATCGTGACTACCATGAGCGGATTGGTGACAGCCGACGATGCAACGTTGATCGATCTGAGCATCGGTCTCGAGGACGACCCGCCGAGCGAGCCGATGCCGCCGTCGATCGACGCGTTCGGCCACGAAGCCGGCGCCGAGCGCCTCGCGGAGAACCTCCGCGGACTCGGCCACGACGTCGAGGCGAGCGACTTTCCCGACGGGATGGGGCTGGCCTGGGAGGACCTCGAGATCATCCCCCACGCCGGCACCCACCTCGACGCCCCCTGGCACTACGGACCCGAGGTCGACGGCGAACCGGCGAAGACGATCGAGGAGATCCCCCTCGAGTGGTGTCGCGGCAACGCGGTCGTGCTCGACGTCCGGTGGAAAGAGCCCGGCGAGGAAATTTCCGTTGCGGATCTCGAGGGCGCCCTCGACGACCTGAATCACGAGCTCTCGTCCGGAGAGATCGTCCTGATCCAGACGGGGGCCGACGAGCTGTGGGGCACGCCCGACTACCTCACCCAGTTCCCCGGCATGAGCGCCGCAGGGACGAAGTATCTCGTCGAGCAGGGCGTGAAGGTCATCGGAACCGACGCCTACGGCTTCGACAAGCCGTTCACCGCGATGGGCGAGCGTTACGTCGAGAGCGGCGACGAGGCGGAGCTGTGGCCGGCTCACTTCGCCGGCCGCGAGGTCGAGTACTGCCAGATCGAGAAGATGGCGAACCTCGACGAACTGCCGCGGAAGACCGATATTCCGATCGTCGCGTTCCCGATCAAGATCGAGGGCGGCAGCGCGGGGTGGGTTCGTCCGGTCGCGTTTATCGAAGACGGGAACGACGCGAACTCCGGAGGTGAAACCGAATGAAACTCGCCACCTTCGAAGTCGAGACGCCCGTCGGTCCCGTCGAGCGCGTCGGCGCCGTCGCCGAAGCGACTGAAGATCGGGATACCGCTGCGGGGGAGGCCACGCTCGTCGACCTCACCGCCGCCTACGGCGCAGCCCTCGAAGCCGAGGGAGAACCCGCGCCGGCGGACCTCGCCCACGCCCACGTCCCGCCGGAGATGATCGCCTTCCTCGAGCGCGGTAATCGAGCGATCGAGGACGCCAGGGAAGCTCTCGAGTACGCGGCCGAGACCGACGCCGAGCGCAGTCCCGGCGGGGCGAAGATCCGGTACGAAGCCGGGGAGTACGACCTGCTCGCGCCGCTTCCCCGACCGAACTCGCTGCGGGACTTCATGGCTATCGAGGAGCACGTGCAGAACAGCATGGACGGCGAGATCGACGACGTCTGGTACGAACTGCCGGTCTACTACAAGGGCAACGCCGACAGCGTCGTCGCGCCCGGCGAGACGATCCGGTGGCCCGCGTATTCGTCGATCATGGACTACGAACTCGAGATCGCGGCCGTGATCGGGAAACGGGGTCGGGATATTCCCGCCGAGGAAGCCGAGGAATACATCGCCGGCTACACCGTCTTCAACGACTTCAGCGCTCGCGACATTCAGGGCGAGGAGATGAAGGGACGACTCGGCCCGGCGAAGGGGAAGGACTTCGCGAACGGCCTCGGCCCGTACGTCGTCCCCCTGGACGATATCGATATCCTCGAGGCCCCGATGACCGCACGGATCGACGGCGAGGTCTGGTCGGAGGGCACCGTCGACGAGATGTACCACTCCTTCGCCGACATCGTCGAGCACGTCTCCCAGTCCGAGACGCTCCATCCGGGCGACGTCATCGGTAGCGGGACCGTCGGCGAAGGCTGCGGGCTCGAGTTAGGCCAGTGGCTCGAGGACGGGTCGACCGTGGAACTCGAAATCGAGGGGATCGGCGTGCTCGAGCACACCGTCGTGGAGTGAGGGCGCGACGGAACGACGGGGCTCGATCCGTCGCTGCTCGAGACGTTTCGATCGGTGGGACGCTATCGTTCGTTGTTATAAACAGCCGGTGATAACTCAGCAAATATCTATTACGGATACTGAAATTGCGCTAGAACACACCGTCTGGACCAATGACCGATCGATCCTCCCTCGTGGCCGCGTGCCTGGTCGTCCTGGTCGTCGCGAGCCTTCCGGCCGGAGCGTACTCCGCCGCATCGAGTTCGACGCCGAACGCGTCTCTCCAGCAGGAAGCCGAAGACGCCGAAGTCCTCGACTCGCTGGGCTGTCTTCCGTCGCCGGCGCTCCGAGATATCTCGATGAACGTCTACAGACAGGAGTCGACGAACCTCCAGACGCAGGGCGGGACTGTCGCGTCGACCAGTACCGGCCCCAAGGACGAGCAGGAAACGTTCGAGATCGAGTCCGGGTCGATCTCCGCCAGCACCATCTGTTTCAGCGCCTCGGACGACGAGCGAGAGAGCGTCGAACTCCAGCTCAACGACGTCGAGTTCGAAGACACTTCGCTGACCGGCCCGTGGACCGACGTCGAGTTCGAGCAGGGTGAGGCGGACTCGATGACAGTCGTTCTCCCGCCCGAGGAGGTGCTGAGTCTCCTGGTGCAGATCCCCGGTTCGATCGACGTGATCGAGACGATCAAAGACCTGTTCGGTATCGACGGGTTCGAACTCGACGAAACGGATCCCGCATCGAACGAAACCGACAACGATTCGACGGACGAGGATGGCGATGTCGTGAACGACACGACGGACGAGACCGGCGACACGGTAGAGAATACGACGGACGAGATCGGCGACACGGTAGAGAACACGACGGACCCGGTCGACGGTGCCGTGAATAACACCACCGACACGGTCGATGATACGGTAAACGAGACGACAGACACGGTCGATGATACGGTGAACGAGACGACAGACACGGTCGATGATACGGTGAACGAGACGACAGACACGGCTGATAATACGGTGAATGAGACGACGGACACAGTCGACGGTGTCGTAAATGACACGACGGAGACGGTCGACGACACCGTGGACGATACGCCGGACGAGGTCGACGATACCGTCAACGATACCACCGACGCGGTCGACGACACCGCGGACGAGACGACGGACGCGGTCGACGACACCGTGGACGAGACGACGGACGCAGTCGACGGTGTCGTCGATACCACGACGGATCTCCTCACCGTCTCGGCCGATTCCCCCTTCGGATAGCGACCGCCGTGACCGGCGATCGATCGTCCCGGTAGTCGAACGCGACGTAGCCGAACCGCGACGCAGCCGGTCCCGTCTCTCTCTCACCGCTTCGATACTGGTTCTCTCAGCGCCGATCGGTTACGACACCTCACGGATCACGGTTCGTCAGCGGTCGGTCCGAAGGGACATCGATTTCGAATGGCGAACCATCGCCGTCGGTTACGCCAGTACTCGCCGTTCCGATACGGTGAGTATCCGACTCCTTATATAGGCCCTCGGATACGCGCGCGAATTTATAACTATACATTTATTGGAATGGCTTACACTCGTGCCAATTGATCGAAAACGCTTCCTCGTCGGGTTCCTCGTCACGAACGTCGTCATGGTCGGCGTCGTAGCGGGGATGGTCTCGGCCGGCGTCGGCGCCGCGGTCCCGGCCGCCGGTGTCGGAACCTTCACCATCGAGTTCGACGAGCTGCGGGGAGAGGAGTTCGAGCAGCGCTCTGCGATGGATAGTACCGACAGCTGCGGACGCTATTCGGTCAACGTCGCCCAGATGGACAGCGGGACGATCGAGGGCCTCCACCTCTACAAAGACGTCGAGATGCCTATCGGCGACACGGTCCGGGTGTCGATCGAGTCGGAGAGCGCCGACTTCCAGGGACTCAACCAGCAGTTCACGCACCTCGAGGGCGACATCGCGTTCGACGAGGACCAGGTTACCGAATACGACACCGAAAGCGACCAGATGCGGATCTCGGCCTCGAGCATCACCATCGAGGACGGCACGATTCACACCGATAGCCAGTTCATCACGCAGCTCTCGCTCGACGAACTCAGCGTCGACACGATACAGAACCCCGACGACGACGCCCCGGAACCTCCTGAAACCGATTGTCTGTCGGAGAACAGTACTGCGGCATAAGATCGTCCTTCCTGCGCCGGTTACGCGTCAGTATCGGACTCGAGCAGGTCCCAAAACCGCTCCGTATCGCCCTCGAAGCGCTCGAGCAACGCACGCATCTCCGTTCGGTGGTCGTCACTCACTTTCACGTGGACCATGCCCTCGTCGGGCTGACCGTAGACGACGCTAGCCCCCTCTGGCGCGGCGACGATCGCGGGCAGGGCGACCAGATCCTCCTCGCCCTCGACGAGGATCGTCGTCGGCTCGTCGCTCGCGAGGCCCTCGAGCAGCGCCTCGATCACCTCGGCGGAGATCTCAGCGGGCGGGTTGACGGCCTCGAGGTGCGTCGATTCGGTGACGGTCTTCCGAATCTCCTCGTCGACGGCCGACCGTTTGGTCCGCTCGTCGACGAGCGCGACATCCGGCGCGCGGCCGGCCTGCAGGAAGTGATAGGTGACGACGTCGCCGACGGCGATCAGCGGGCCGTCGACGCCCTCGAGCAGAACGTCGGCGTCGGTCTCGATCGGGCCCATCGGCTCCTTGAGTTCGTGGCGGAGGTCGTCGGGCAGAACCAGTAGCTGGTCGTCGACGTCGGCGGGCGCCGCGTCGTCGTTCGACGCGGAGGCGTCGTTGTCGTCGCGAGTCACGGTTACCGGACTTTCAGCGCGTACGCGCCGGGTTCGGTGACCTGCATCTCGGTCGCGATTTCGCTCTCCTCGGGGTGGGCGATGACGACGTAGCCGGCCCAGTCCTCGGTCAGCGACGAGGAGTTACAGGCGTCGCAGGTCTCGTTGTCCGGTTCGTTGACCCGGTGACACTCGCGACAGACGAGCCGATCCGATGCCATGGTTATTCACCTGCAGCCGCTTCCTGCTTCTCGTGGTCTTCCTCGAGCCAGCCGTGTTTGCCGAGGCCGGGCTGTTTGGCCGTCAGGCCGATCTTCGAGTCGCGCGGATTGCGCTCGTCGATGCTCTTGGTGACGATTCGTGCGCGGACGGCGTCGTCGACGCCCAGCGTCCGGTTGGATTCGTTCGAGGCGAGCTGCTGGTTCTCGCCGTCGTAGGCGAGGTACTCGTCGCTGATCTGGGAAACGTGCAACAGCCCGTCGACGGGGCCGATGCCGACGAAGGCGCCGAACTCGACGACTTCGACGACGGTGCCGTCGACGACTTCCTGCATCTGTGGATCGAACGTGACGGCGTCGAACTCGGCCTCGTAGTAGACGCCCGGCCGATTCGGCAGCACCGTCCCTTCACCGATGTCGTGAACATTGGTGACCGAGACGACGCTGCCGACCTGTTCGTCCATGCGCCCCTCGAGTTTGTCCTGCAGCAGTCGCTTCACGAGGTCCGGCGAAACGTCGCCGAGTTCCTCGGGCGGTACTTCTACCGTGTCCGTTAGGGTGACCCGCTTGTACATCTATGGTTGAGTGATCGCTAACTTGTTTCTCCCGCGTAATGCAATTACCGGTACACTCGCCTCGAGTATCCGGTCGCCCAGCGGGCGGTCGTTCGTGACGACGTAGTCGACGGTGCCCTCGCGGGCGAGTTCGACCAGCGCGTCGTCGGCGTACGATGCCTCCGTGTCGACGACGAGACAGCGTTCGGTCGCCAGGTCGTGCCCGACGTTCGCGGCCGTCCCTTCGGTGCCGCCCTTCTCGGAGAGGCGGCGTAGTTCTTCGACGACGGCCTGCGGGGCCGTCGCCTCGTACGAATCGACGACTCGATCGAGTTCGTCGAACAACCGAACGTCGAGTTCGACCGGCATCATGAGTGCACTCGTATCGAGCGCAACCCGCGTCGGCGTGCTCATTCGTCGTTCGTCCGCGTTACTCCGTGAGCGTTCCGAGCCCGATCAGCCGCCAGCGCGCGCCGATACGGCGGTTGATCGCGATCTTCGCTCCCGGTTCGGCGGCGACGGGTCGTTTGAGGTTGACCTCGCACTCGCCCTCGCGAGCGCTGGTGACCGCGCCCACGGTCGTCGCCGTCCCGACGGTCATCATCAGCGGTTCGCCGGTGCTGATCTCGTCGACCGTCTCGCCGCTTTCGGCGCCGACGACGCGCTCAAGCAGGTCGACCTCCATGGTGAACTCCTGCCACGTCGGCGGGAGCGATCCGGGCGGGCCGGCCAGTCGGCCGGCCAGCGCGTCACCCTTCGTCAGTGCCGGGTCGAGTCCGGTTCCGACGCCGAGCAGTCCGCCCGGGCTGACGGTGTCGACCGTTTCGCCGCCGGCCTGCAGCGAGCGGATCGTCGTCTCGATCGGGACGTACTCGGTCTGGCCGCCCTCCTCGACTTCGCGGCCGGGCCGAATCTCGATCTCGTCGTCGACCTCGAGTTGGCCCTGCACCAGGCTGCCCCCGAGGACGCCGCCGGCGAGATCCTCGTAGGTCGTCCCCGGTTTGTTGATGTCGAAACTGCGGGCGACGTGCATCCGCGGATCGGCGTCGGGGTCCCGATCGGGAGTGGGGATCTCCTCCTCGATCGCCTGAATCAGCAGGTCCATGTTGACCTCCTGGCCGGCCGAGACGGGAACGACGGGCGCGCCTTCGGCGACGGTCCCTTCGACGAACTCCTGGATCTGCTCGTAGTTGTCTCGAGCGGTCTCGCTGTCGACGAGGTCGACCTTGTTCTGGGCGATGACGATGTTGTCGATGCCGATAATGTCGAGTGCCATCAGGTGCTCTTCGGTCTGGGGCTGTGGGACGGGCTCGCTGGCGCTGACCACCAGCACGGCGCCGTCCATCAGCGAGGCACCCGAGAGCATCGTCGCCATCAGGGTCTCGTGACCCGGGGCGTCGACGAACGACACGGTCCGCAGCGGCTCGCTCTCCGAGCCGTCCGGACACTCCTCCTCGACGGTGTAACACTCGGGCTCCTCGACCCCCTCGCAGTAGCGGAACGTCGCGTCCGCGTAGCCGAGTCGGATGGAGATCCCGCGTTTCATCTCCTCTGAGTGCTGGTCAGTCCACGATCCGCTGAGTGCCTGTACCAGCGTCGTCTTGCCGTGGTCGACGTGACCGACGAGCCCGATGTTCACCTCCGGTTGTTGAGTTCCTGCCATAAGACGGTAAGTAATCTTAGGTAGGCCTATCCCCGTGCGCTTGATAAACCTACTGTTCTGGTCTCTCCGGATCGGGCCGACGAGGGTTCCTGCAGCGGATCACGGACGTCATACTGACTGACTGAGTAAGTGACTACTCCCGTCGCGTCTGCGCGGAAAACCCACCTGGAATCGTGCGAATTCCCCGAACGAACGCTCCGGCCGGGCCGGTTCCGGTGACGGACGACGAGATCGTACTCCTTGTTCGAGTGCGCGCGAGCGACTCGCCGCTGGCACCTCCTTCTCGAACCGGCCGTCTCTCGTCACAGAAAAACGGGTCGGGAATCCGTTCAGCAGTACTACCGCCGGAGCGCTCCCCAGCGCACGACCCCGGCGTAGTCGAGAAACAGCCCGTCGACACCGGCCTCGAGAAGCCGCTCGACCTCGTACCAGGTGTCGATCGTCCAGACGTTGACCGGGAGGTCCCGAGCGTGGGCTTCGGCGACGAGATCGACGCTCTCGTAGGCGTCGTCGTCGAAAAACGGCGTGCCGGAGATCATGTCCATCGGCGGGTTGATCCCTGCCGTATCGTACTCGTCGGTGACGTCGAGTCCCTCCCGGATGGACCCCGAGAGGAGATACGCCGCCGGAACGTCGGGGGCGATATCCCGCACCGTCGCGAGCGCGCCCTCCCAGAACGTCGAGAACAGGAGTTCGTTCCGAGAGTCGGTGGCGACGTCGACCACGGTCTCGAGCCACGCCCACGCGTCGCGTTCGGCGTCAGGATCGTCGACCCGACCGAACTGGACGTCGGGGGAGCCGGCTTTGATATCGATGTTGACGCCGACGCTGGGCGGGATGGCGTCCATTGATTCGGCGAGCGTCGGGATGGTCTGGCCGCTCTCGAGTACCTCCGCCGAGAAGACGTCCGCCGAGGGGGTCTCGTAAATCACGCCGTCCGTATCGGTCAGCCCACCTATCTCCTCGTCGTGGAAAACGGCGATGTCACCGTCAGCGGTGGGGTAAACGTCCAGCTCGATCCAGTCTGCACCCCGTCGCGCAGCGGCGTCGTTCGATCCGCCTCGAGCCGCCTGTTCGAACGCCGCGACGGTGTTCTCGGGGTACGTGTCGGCGTACCCTCGGTGGGCGATGACGGTCGCGCGGTCGTTGCGGGCCTTGCGGCCGGCACCAGCGTCGTCGCCGCGTTTCGCCTTGCCGTTTCCGCCGCTCGCACCGGCGGTCCCGACGACCGCACTGCCGGCAGCTGCTGCAGTCGCTCCGGCGACGAACTGCCGTCGGTTGAGGATACTTCCGTTCCGCTGATCGGTGGATTCTGCGCCGTTTCCATCGGACTGAGTCGTCTCGCTATCGGTTTCCGGCATGCATCGCCGAATATATCGGACCGCACGATAGTCTCTTATAATAGTACTATAGCGACGAAATATCTAGCAATGGATCTGTTGTGAAATACTACCGCTCCCGACGGCTCCCTCTTCGTACATCGAGTACGTACAGTATGCGTCTGAGAGAGACCGCTACTGACCGGTTACGTATCGAAGCTCCCTCGGGACGACGAAACGGCGCTGAATCGCGTGCCTCCGATCGAATCGCTTCTCACTCGAGGACGAACGTCCCGCGCCCCTCGAGAACGACGTCATCCATATCGAACGGCATGCACTCGGAGTCTCATACGGTCTGTTGTAAGTCATTTTCGGAGCAACCGCGAGCCGGCCTGTGGTTGCTCCGGTAAATCGTTACAGCAGACCGTATCAGTCACGACTGGAATCGTCGTCTCCGACCCGTCGTCGACGACGATTGCGTTCGATCGGCAGTCGCATCGACCAACGGTGCCGCAGTGAGCGTTTCGTCGACGAGCCGTGCGAAGGTGTGACGGAGGGGCGACCCTGCGACCATCGCGTCGTACGCTTCCTGCCGATCGTCGACTCCTGCGTGCGGCACGAGCCTGACCGTCGTTCCCTGGCCGTCGATATCGAGCACGAGGTGTGCCAGCGGATAGGCGCACGCTGCCGGCGCGATCAGCTGTGTGAGCGAGCCAGCGCTCACCGTCGCCGGGATGTGGTGGTGACCGGAGATCACGAGCGGAACGCCGTGGCGATCGAGCAACTCGAAGACCGTCTCACCGTTCCGAAGCGAGAACGTCTGCCACGGCGATCGCCGGACGACGTCGCTCTCGAGAATCGGTAACAGGTTGTGGTGGAACGCGACGACCGGGTTCGGAACGACCTGCAACGTCGTCTCGAGCCACTCGAGTTGCGGTCGAGAGAGCGCGCCGCGGTGTTCGTCCTCGAGCGAGCCGTCGGGGACCGTCGCGGTGTTACAAACCACGAGATCGATCCCGCCGACGGATTTCACGAACGGCAACGGCTCCGGCGCGTACCGGTCCTCGAACGACGAGACGGACGGCGTTTCGTGTTCGTCGCCGGCTTTCGGGACGTCGTGGTTTCCGGGCGTGGCGACGAACGGTGCCTCGAGGTCGGCGACGAGGTCGTCGAATCGATCGAAGTTCCACGGTTCGCCGTCCTTCGTGAGATCGCCGTCGAAGCAGACGAGGTCGGGTTCGGCGGCGTTCAGCAGTTCGATCGCCGTGGCCGCTCGGTCCTCGGTTCGGTGGAACAGCCGGTCAGTTCCGCGGGCCCTGGTCGCGACGTGGAGATCGGAGAGCACGGCCAGCCGAACCGGCTGCTCGGTCGTCGGTCGGGCGAGGCGTGCGAGAACGATCCCGTCCGAATCGATCGGAACCATCTATCGCACCTTCTGTCGGGCGTACGCCGACACGAGTTCGCTCACGATCACGACCGCGAGGATCGCGATGAGGATGGTCAACACCGCCTGCCAGTCGAAGGCGTTGATCCGGTTGTTGAGTTCGGTACCGATACCGCCGGCCCCGACGAGACCGATGATCGTCGCCTCGCGCACGTTGATATCCCAGCGGTACATCGCGAGGCCGACGAACGGGGCCTTGATCTGCGGAACGACGCCGTAGATGAGAACGTTGAGTCCGCCGCTTCCCGTCGCGGTGACCGCCTCGACGGCGCGGTCGTCGATCTCCTCGATCTCCTCCGCTAGCAGCTTGGCGATGAAGCCGATCGATCGGAAGGTGATCGCGAGGATGCCGGCGAGGACGCCAGGCCCGAACATGATGACGAAGAGCAACGCCCAGATGATCGAGTGAACCGATCTCGAGGAGGCGATGACGACCTTTCCGAGGCCGTACGCCAGACGGTTCGGGGTCGTGTTTCGGGCCCCGATATAGGCGACCGGGAGCGCGAGGACGATCGCGGCGAGCGTCCCGACGACGGCGATGTTGACGGTGTGCACCATCGGCGTCACGATCTCGTTCGCGGAGGCCGTATCCGGCGGGACCATCCGCCCGAGGAGGTTTCCGATGTTCGCCGGCGCCGTCTCGATGTACTCGTATCTGACCTCGAGCGCGCGCCAGGAGGCGGCGGTGAGGACGAGGACACCGAGGAGTGCGGTGAAGCGGAGGAGTCTGGTCGTCGAATCGTACCGTTCCCACTCGGCGTAGCCATCAGCGCTCGCCATCACTGGGCCCTCCGTCGAGCGGAGGCGCTGAGAACCTCTCCCAGCACGACGAACGCGATGATCGTGAGCAGGATCGCCAGACTGAAGTCGTACTCGTAGGTGTCGAATGAAGTGTTCAGGGCCGATCCGATCCCGCCGGCACCGACGACGCCGAGGATCGTACTCGCCCGGAGGTTGATGTCCCACCGGTAGATCGTCAGTCCGATCGCCCGCGGTAACACCTGTGGCAGGACGCCGTAGAGCAGCACCAACAGCGGTCCGGCACCGGTCGCACGGACCGCGTCGAGTCTCGAGGAATCGATATCCTCCAGGTCCTCCGCCAGCAGCTTCGCGAAGAAGCCCGGCGTCGCGAAGACGAGCGCGAGAACGCCTGCGAGTGCCCCGAAACCGAATCCGACGACGAAGACGATGCCGACGATGAGTTCGTGCATCGCTCGCGTTACCGAGACGATCGATCGACCCACGTAGTAGACGGGTCGGGGGACGAGGTTCTCGGCAGCCATGACGGCGATCGGGATGCTGATGACGACGCCGGCGACGGTCGCGACGATCGACATCGCGAGCGTCTCGAGCATGCCGTCGTAGATCCGCCAGAACCGCTGATCGGTCTCGATGCCGCTCGCGGAGACCGTGATGCCGAAGTCCGGTGGGTACATCCCCTCGAGAACGACGCCGCCCTGTTCGAGCCCGTACACGAACCGGTCGAAAGAGACGCGCGCCTCCCAGAGGTTCCACAGGATGAAGACGGTCCCGATCGCGTAGACGAACCACTTCACTGCGCGGTTGTAGAACGCCGTCGGTCGCTGCCACTCGGAGTCGTACTGCTTGGTTGCCGACGTTGCCATCACTGATCCTCCGCGACGGACTCTCCGGCGATTCGACCCCCGTCGGCAGTCGTTCGTTTTCGACGGTCACGGGAATTCCCGCGCTCGGCGTCGACGCGCTCCGCGTCGTCCGAATCGCGCGGTTCTCCGCCCCGATAGATCCGATCCATCACCGCCTCGTCGAGGTCGTCCGGAGCGCCATCGAACACGAGTTCGCCCCCGGCGAGGCCGACGATTCGATCCGCGTACTCGACCGCAAGCGCCACCTCGTGGATGTTGATAATGATGGGAATCTCGTCGGATCGTGCGATCTCGGTCAACAGCTCCATCACGGCGCGGGAGGTCTCGGGATCGAGACTCGAGGTCGGCTCGTCGGCGAGCAGGATCTTCGGCCGCTGGAGGACTGCACGGGCGATCCCGACTCGCTGTCGTTGGCCGCCCGAGAGCTCGTCGGCTCGATCGTTCTCGTGGCCGGCGAGTCCGACTCGATCGAGCGTCTCGTAGGCGTACTGCACGTCTTCGGACGGGAAATTTCGACGGAATCCCTGCCACGGACTGAGGTAGCCGAGTCGACCCGAGAGGACGTTCTCCATCACGGTGAGTCGTTCGACCAGCGCGTACTCCTGGAAGATCATCCCGATGTCGCGGCGGGCGGTCCGGAGCTCGCGCTTCGAGAGCGACGTGAGTTCGGTTCCGTCGAGGACGATCTCGCCGTCCGTCGGTTCCGTGAGCCGGTTTACACACCGAATGAGGGTACTCTTCCCTGCTCCGCTCGGCCCGATCACCGCGACGACCTCGTTGCCGTCGACCTCGAACGAGACGTCGTCGAGCGCGCGATCGCCCGTCTCGTAGGTCTTTCCCAGCGCGGATACAGAGAGCATCGTCGGTCAGTCCTCCAGTTCGTCCGTCCGGTAGTCGGCTTCGTTTTGCTCCTGAATTTCGAGGATGACGTCCCAGTGGGTGGCGTAATCGATCTCGGTGAACGAATCTCGATCGTAGTACTCCTCGAGTGCCGTCCCCGCGTAGTCGTACTCGAGGTGAGCGCGTTCGATCCCCTCCTGGAGTTCCGGCTCGAGCGCGTGGTGGTAGCAGAACGACGTCGTCGGGAACGGATCGCTCACCCAGACCACTTTCAGATCGTCGCCGTCGACGTGGCCGCTCTCGATCTGGCGTTCTAACACGGTGCTCGCGATCGGTGCGGCGTCGTAGTCGCCGGCGTCGACCGCACGGATACTGTTCTCGTGACTGCCCGAGAACTCGAGGTCGTAGTCCTCGCCCGGTTCGACGCCGCCGGCGGAGAAGAGCGCGCTCGGCGCCTGGTGGCCGGAGTTCGAGGACTCTTCGACGTGCGTGACGTCGGCACCGTCCAGATCGGCCAGTTCGTCGATATCGCTGCCGACCTGCGAGATCACCCAGAGCCGGTAGCCGAACGCCCCGTCTGCGATCTGGATACCGAACGGCACCGCGCCGGCGATATTCACGGCGAACGGAGTCGCTCCCGTCGCGAATCCCGCGACGTGCAGTCGATCGGCGTTCATCGCTTCGATCTGTGCGGCGTAGGAGTCGAGGGGATTGACGACGACGTCTTTCCCCGTTTCGGCCTCGATGTTCTCGACGAGCGGGGCGAGGACGTCCTCGTACGTGGCCGGATCCTCGGTCGGGACCATCGAGAAGTCGAGGGTATCCGGATCGAGGCGGTCGCCCGCATCGGGCGTCTCCGGCGGGGGACTCCCGTAGCGCGGTTCGTCGCGCGGCTCCATCTGCTCGAGCAGTTCGTCAGTGCCGATGTGGAAGTCGTCCGCGAGGAGCGTCGAGGCGAGTTGCGGGAACTGCGGATCGTCGGGATCCCAGTCGGGGTAGGAGTCGGGGTCGCCACCGTTCGAATCGTCTCCGCTGACACAGCCCGCGAGTAATCCGCCGACTACTGCGCTGCCAGTGAGAAGATAGCGTCGTCGACTCTGTGCACCGAGGGAGTGACGTTGGTTATCTGCCATCGATAGCATCGGGTCGTCGAACGGGTATTAACTATGCTAATTGGTATACTAATTGATAGTAGCTCGTCCGTAGTAGTATATAGTCCACCGCTCCCGGCCCAATCGGAACGGCTCGGCTCGCGTCGTGAAGGTCCGTTCCACCGGTAGATTTCGAGACGCCGTGACCGCAGGCGGGAGCCGAACGCTGGCGACTACCGGGACCGAACACTCACGCGAGCGCCGTGAGACCGCCGCCGACGATACAGAGCGCTCCGAGCCCGAAACAGACGTGCGAGAACTCGATCGCGTCGACGACCCGCATCAACGCGCTGATCGCGACGTAGCCGACGACGGCGCTGGTCGTCAGCGCGACGAGCGCTATCGAGGGAGTCGGCGTCGGCACGCCGCCCGTATCCACCAAAACGAGCATCCCGGCACCGATCCCGGCGGGGATACTCAGCAGGAACGAGAGCCTGAACGCCGACGTGCCGTCGTGCCCGCGGAACAGCAGCGCGCTCGCCGTCGCTCCGGACCGAGAGACGCCCGGAAGGATCGAGATGCCCTGCAACGCGCCGACGACGATCGCGTCGAACAGGTTCGGATGCGACCGATCCCCGAGTCCGACCGACTCGGTGACCTGCTGGATCGCCCCGGTTACCACCAGTAACACGCCGATGAGCGCGATGAACGCACCGCCGGTGAGATCCCGTGCGACGTCTATCAACAGGAGATACAGCGGAACGCCGACGAGCCCCGTCACTACACAGGCGACGACGACGAACGTCGTCTCCGCGTTCGATCCTTCGAATGCCGTCCGCGGACGCCATCCCGGTGCGGCTTCGACGGCGTCCCGGATCGTCTCGCGGTAGTACAGCGTCGCCGAGAGCGTCGTTCCGGCCTGGAGGAACAGCGCGAGCTGGAGCGCGAGTTCGGGCTCGGTGCCGACGACGGTCAGAAACAGCGAGAGATTGCCCGTGCTCGAGATGGGCAACCACTCCACGATCCCCTGGACGATCCCGGAGAGGATCGCGACGATCACCTCGCGGAGCGTCATCGGTGGCTCCAGCCTCCCGCCGCTACCGGGGTCCGACGGCTGTTTCGATCCCTCGCAACCTGCGGAGAGTCATCCGCTGATTTCGTCCCAGTCATCGATCGCTACCGCATTGCGTCGAGGTCGACGACGGCCGACAGATCCGCCGACAGCCAGGTGGTGGTTCGTTCGTCCTCGGGACACTCGCGCGGTGTAATCGTACACCGATCCGCCTGATTTCGGTAGTGGACGACGACACACTCGAGCGCGTCGGAGTGATTGTTGCCCGTGGCCGCCTCGAGTCGCCGTCGAATCGCGCGGTCGTCGGAGCCGTGTGATGATTTGCTCATGGGGGTGAACCTCGAACGACTACCTAGGGGCACTGCCAAGACGTACAAAACCGCTGCTAGTTGCCGTATTGAGTGCTCAATAGCGGTGTAGTGTGTGCCGTACCGACCGGTATCGACTCACTCCTGCGTGAGTCGTCGACACGCTCCGGTCGCGGCTGTCCCGACCGTCGGTCCGGTTCGGAGCGGCGGCTTCGGCGTGGACTTCCGGTGACGTCGGCACCGGGAGTTCGACCGGCAGGGGTTCTCGACCGACTTCGGACTCGAAAAGAGGGGAGAGCGTCCATGATCGCCGTTCAGTCGCTGCGGGTCAGCGTTCCGCGTCCGTCGAACGACACTCGAGGAGCAACTCGCTGATCGAGCGCTTTCGATGACTGGTCAACAGGTGCGTGGAGATGGCGTTCCGAGTCTCCGCAGTGTACGCACACAGCGGACAGGTCGTCTGCTCGGCCGTCGCGGACTGGCTGGCTGTCGTGGACGGGTCGACTGCTGTCGGCCGGTCGGCCGTCGTGGAGTGATCGGACATGGTGGATCGGACCGCAGTGGGGGATGCCGTGGTCGTCTCGGTCCGTGGTACGCGTCGAGAGCAGTCGCCGTCGACCGATCGACACGTCCGCTGGGGGCGGAGCGTCGCCGGCCACTGTCTCCCGAGTGACTGAGACACCACGCAACTGAAGCGTCCACGTATCGCCATAAGGCCGTTTCTAGGAGCGGTACGGACCGCTCTCGAATCGACTATAGCACTACTGTCCGGTTGCCGTTCGTCCTCCTGTACTGCCGTCGCTACCGGTTGCGGTCTCGGCCACGAACTGGCAGTACACCGGCCAAAAGAGACGTCACACGTTCTCACACGCCCGCACCGGTCGCACTCATCCCTCGAGTCCCGTTTCGATCCTGGTCTCGGCGATCGTGAGCCCGATTTCGGCGATCTGACGGAGGCTCCCGAGGAGCGGACTGTACAGACACGCGTCGGTCTCGCGGTGGTCGTACAGCCGCCGACCGAGTCCCGCGAGATCCTCGTCGACGGCGGCGTACGTGTCGCTCGCGGCCGTCACCTCGCCCGAGAGTGCGGACTCGACGAGACACCGAATCTCGGCCGCGACGGATTCGATCCCGCCCCGAAGCGCTTCGTCGGGCGGGCCGGGCTGGTCCAGCGCGACGGCGGCGATTCGATCCGCGTGATCCGCGAGTCGCTCGAACTGACGAGCCGTCCGGTACTCGCGAAACGCGACCGTTCGGTCGGTTCCCAGTCGGTCGATGTCCTGGACGTCCTCGAGCCCGCGGTGAAAGCCCCGACTCACGAACGCGAACAGCCGGTCGACGTCGTCGTCCCGGCTCCGGACCCGCCGCGCGAGTTCGTCGTCGTCGTACAGGAGGGCCTCGATCGCATCGCCGTACAGTTCGAGCGCGAGTTGGCGCGCCTGTGCGACCGTCTGCGGAAGCGAGACCGCTCCGGTGTCGAGCAGGTTCGCGATCGAGAGCCGGTCGTCGGTCGTCTCCTGAATTTCGATGCCGATGAGTCGACCGACGGCTCGCTCGAGTTCCCGCCGCGTATCGGTCTCGAGACCGCTCACTCCCGTGACGGTGATTCGATCGGAGCCCGTCGCGTACGCCGCTCGAACCCGTTGCAACAGCGCGCGCTCGTCGCCGTCCGTCGCGTCGATCGTCACCGATCGATCGCGCCCCGGCACGTGCTCCGGGGCGGCGATGACTCGGTCGTCGTGGGGATAGAGGAACATGGACATTCCGGATTCCAGCCCCTGCTCGAGCGCCCACTCCTTCGGCAGCGAGACGACGAACGTGGAGTTACCGGTCAGCTGGATCTTCCGTTCGACGGGGTCGGACGCGCCGTCCGAGACGGTGTGGTGGCTCATCGGCTCAGTAGATCAGCTCGTCGTCGTTCTCGACCATGTACAGCGTTCGCGCGGCGATGTTGACCGCGTGGTCGCCGACGCGCTCGAGATCGCGGACCGTCAGTAACATCCGCGAGACGTCCTCGAGGAGCGCGTCGTCGCCGATCTCGGCGGCGGCCGTCGTCTCGAACTCGAGGAGGTCGCGAACGACGGCTTCGCTCGCCCCCTCACAGAGCGCGTCGGTCTCGTCGTCCATCGCCGCGATGTCGTGGGGCGTCGCGGCGTCGTCGTCCGCGTACGCCTCCATCGCCGTCTCGACCATCTCGACGGTCTGGGTACCGATGTAGCCGATGTCGATCTCGGAGTAGCGCTCCCGTTCGGCCTGCTGGGTGTACTCCCCGAGATTGACCGCTAGATCGCCGATCCGCTCGAGATCGGTGATGATCTTGAACGACGCGGCGACGAATCGCAGGTCGCCCGCGACGGGCTGTTGGAGCGCGAACAGCTCGATACACCGCTGTTCGATCTCGAGGTACAGTTCGTTGACCTCGTGGTCGCCCGCGATGATCTCCTCGGCTAGCGCGTCGTCTTTCGTCTCGAGAGCCTCGAGCGCCTGCCGAAGCCGCTGACAGACGAGGTCGCTCATCTCGAGGACGGTCTCGCGCAGTTCCACAAGCTGTCGCTGGTATTCGTTCCGTGACATGATTGGCGTGCGGTCGTTATCCGAATTTGCCGGTGATGTAGTCCTCGACGCGGTCGTGCTCGGGGTTCTCGAAGATTTTCGCGGTGTCGCCGTACTCGACGAGTTCCCCGCCGGTGAGGAAGACGGCGGTCCTGTCGGAGATGCGGGCCGCCTGCTGCATGTTGTGGGTGACGATGACGACGGTGTAGTCGCGGGCCAGGTCGGCGATGAGATCCTCGACCTTCGAGGTCGCGACGGGGTCGAGCGCCGACGCGGGTTCGTCCATCAAGATCACGTCGGGATCGGTGGCGATCGCTCGCGCGATACAGAGCCGCTGTTGCTGGCCGCCCGAGAGGTCGAGCCCCGACGACTCGAGTTGGCCTTCGACCTCCTCGAGCAGTGCAGCGCGTTCGAGAGCGGTGTGGACCCGTTCGTCGACGTCGTCGTCGATTCCCTGGACTTCGAGGCCGAAGGCGACGTTGTCGTGGACCGACTTCGGGAACGGATTCGGCTGCTGGAACACCATGCCGATCTTGCGGCGCAGCGCGACGGGATCGACATCCTCGTCGTAGACGTTCTTGCCGTCGAATCTGATCTCGCCGTCGATTCGGCAGCTGGCGATGCGGTCGTTCATGCGGTTGATCGACCGAAGGAACGTCGACTTGCCGCAGCCGGAGGGACCGATCAGCGCGGTCACGCTGCGCTCGGGGATCGCCAGATCGACCCCCTGCAACGCGCGGTCGTCGCCGTAGGAGACGTCGAGGTCCCTCGCCTCGACGATCGGGTCGGTCACCGTCGAGCCACCGGATCGTGCGGTCGACTCCGGTGTCGTATCGCCGCTCGAGACCGCGTCGTCTCGCGTGGCGATGTCTATACCGGCCGCTTCGGTCGCGGCCTCTCCCGGCGTCGGATCGTCGGACGTGGATGGATCGTTTCGGGTCATCGTTACCGGTTCTGGGTTCGCTGATAGCGATTTCTGAGGACGATTGCGGTCGCGTTCATCGTCATGAGCACGACGAGCAACGTGACGACACCCGCCGCGAGCACGCCGTACCGGAAGTCGACTCCGATCTGCGTCGACCAGGTGTAGATCTGTCGCGACATCGCCCCGGTTCGGCCCGTAAAGGAGTTCGGAGAGGTCCGAACGACGGCGGCGACGCCGATCATCAGCAGGGGCGCCGTCTCACCGATCGCACGGCCCAGCGCGAGAATCGTTCCGGTGAGGATCCCCGGAATCGCTTCGGGGAGGACGACGCTTCGAACGGTCTGCCACTTCGTCGCGCCCATGCCGTAGGCGGCGTTTCGTCGAGAATCCGGTACCGCGCGGATCGCCTCCTGTGCCGAGATAATCACGATCGGCAGGATCAGCAGTCCGATGGTGAAGCCGGCGACGAGGGACGTTCCGCTTCCCATGCCGATGGTCCTGATAAAGATCGCGAGTCCGAGGACGCCGTAGACGACCGACGGGACGCCGGCGAGGTTCGCGACGTTGATCTCGAGGAGCTCGACTACCTTGCTCATGCGCCCCTGCGTCGGTGCGTACTCCTCGAGATAGATCGCCGCACCGACGCCGATCGGGAACGTCGTGACAACGATCACGGCGAGGATGAGGATACTTCCGATGAGGGCGGGATAGATTCCGGCCTCGGTCGGGTCGGTACTGTGCGGACTGGTCAGAAACGACCAGTCGAGCCAGGCGTCCGGCCCGGCGACGCCGAGCGCTCCGGCGAGCCCCCACAGGAGCGCGAACCCGACGGCGACGACGACCGGAAACGCGAGCCCGATCGCTCCGTCACCGTGTCGGAGGACGTGTTCGGCGTACAGCCCACAGCCGCCGACGACGATCGGTGCGAAGACGATCCACGTCATCGGCGTTACCCCGATCACCGGCGCGAGAGCGAGGCCGAGTCCGGCGAGGACGACCGTCGCTCCGAACGCGACCGCCCCGTCGCGATCGCTCTTGCGGACCCGACGGATGTGCCACCCGATCGCGGCCGCGATCGGAATCGCAAACGTGCCGAGCAGGGTGAGCCCCGCGGTCGGGAGGACCGGTAACGAGAGTATCACTCCCCGAACGCTCGGCACCAGTTCCGGTATCGAGAACGCGACGTGGAACAGTTCCTGCCCGAGGAGGGGCGTCCGAACCGGAACGTCGACGCTGATTCCCGGAATCCCGACCACCGTGAGCAGCGGAACGAGAACGACGACGGCCAGTCGCTCGAGGACGACGTCGGGTCGGACTCGAGTGTGTCCCTCGATGACGGCGGCCGCGACCAGCAACGAGATCACCAGCGCGAGCCACTCGTGGGGCGTGACGATGTGAGCGTAGACGATCCAGACGCCGCCCGCCGCGAGCGCCGTGACGAGCGGGATGCCGAGTGCCGTGTAGGCGACCCGTCCGGCCTGCGGTGCGGTGCGGTAGACGTACGCGGCGAACGCGACGATCGGTCCGGTCACGACCAATCCGAACAGGGCCATCCACGCCGGATCGGCCGTCAGCGGCTGGAGCGCGTCGTTCGCGACGTACAGCAGGAACACGAGCATCAGGCCGAGTGCGAGTAGCGTTGCACCCAGACAGGTCCACTCGAATAGTTTCCCTCGCGTTCGGCCGACGTTCTCGCCGGCACCGAACCAGTCGCCGGTAGTCGACGCGGTGGTCCGTCCCGCCATTAGCTGTCCACCTCCGCTCGTCTCGCGCGTCTCGTTGCGTTTACAGTCATCGTTACTGGTACTCCTCGCGGTATCGCGCCGCGATGCGGTTGCTCAGCAGGTTCATCAGAAAGGTGATCGCGAACAGCGTCAGCCCGATGGCGAACATGCTGTAGAACTCCGCCGACGCGCCGGTCGCGTCGCTCGTCACCGCGTGAACCATCGCCGCGGTCATCGTCTGTCCGGAGTTCGCGAGGTTCTCGAACGGGTTGGTCACGTTCAGCAGCCGGGCCTGCATCCCGCCGGCCATCACGACGATCATCGTCTCGCCGATCGCCCGGGAGATAGCCAGAATATACGACGAGAAGATCCCCGACACCGCGGCGGGGATGACGACTTTCGTCGAGACCTCGAACTTCGTCGCGCCGAGGCCGTACCCCGCCTCGCGAAGTTCTTCCGGGACGGCACTCATCGCGTCTTCGGAGAGCGACGAGACCATCGGCACGATCAGAATGCCGACCATGATCGACGCGCTCAACAGGTTGAACGTGCCGATCGGGACGCCGATCCCGCGAAGCCACGGGGTGAGATACACCAGCGCGAGATAGCCGTAGACGACCGTCGGAATCCCGGCGAGGATCTCGAGCGCCGGCTTCAGTATCGAGCGCATTCGCGGGCTGGCGTACTCGGAGAGGTAGACCGCGGCGGCGGTGCCGATCGGGATCGCGATCAGCGCCGAGACGGCGGTCACGATCAGCGTCGAACTCACGAGCGGGAGGATCCCGAACGTGTCGGTTCTCGAGTTCCACTCCGTTCCGGTCAGGAAGGAGCGGACCTCGACCTCGTCGAAGCCGAAGAACGTGATCGTGTCGTAGGCGAGCGTCCCGAGAATACTCAGCGTGACCAGTACTGTCAACGCCGTACACGAAAACAACAGCCAGCGGTACAACCGCTCTTTGGTGTCACGGCCGGTTCGCGCCCGTGTCAGCGAGGCTGTTACCGATTCCTTACTCATAGTTGTGATAAATTAGTGTTCGCCTTGGTGGCTGGTCGTGTTCTGACGACCACGACAGTGGTGCTTACGCGAGGTCCTCGAGCGTCGAGAGGTTCTCGTCGCGGACGTCCTCGTTCGCCGGGACGTAGCCGATCTCGTCCGCGATGAAGCTCTCGCTCGAGTTTTCGAGGTAGAACTCGAGGAAATCGTAGACCTCCTCGCGCTGGGTCGCCTCTTCGCTCGCATAGATGAACAGCGGGCGAGCCATCGGGTACTCGCCGGCCTGTGCGGCCTCGAGGCTCGGCTCGCCGCAGTCGCCGTCCTCGGACTCTTTGACCTCGAGGGCTTTGATCGCGTCCTGGTTCTCCTGGTAGTAGGCGTAGCCGAAGTAGCCGATCGCGTGGGGGTTGTCCTGCAGTCCCTGGACGATGAGGTTGTCGTCCTCGGTCGGCTCGTAGTCGTCGCGGTGGTTGCCGGCCTCGCCGACGACGTTCTCGGTGAACCAGTCGAAGGTGCCGGAGGTCGTGTCGGGTCCGAACAGTTCGAACTCCTCGTCGGGCCAGTCGTCGTTGACGTCGGCCCACGTCTCGGCGCCGTCTTCCTGCCAGATCTGGGCCATCTCGTCGAAGGACATGCAGTCGACCCAGTCGTTGTCCGGACTGACGGCCATCGTCAGGGCGTCGCCGGCGACCTCGAACTCGACCGGAGTCACGTCGTTGTCGAGACAACTGGACTCCTCCTCGTCCTTGATCGGCCGCGACGCGCCGTTGATGTCGGAATCGCCCGGACAGAAGTGGTTCTCGAACCCGCCGCCGCTGCCGGTCGAGTCGACCGTGACGTTGATGTCCGGATACTCGTCCATGAACTGCTGGGCCATCTCGTCGGAGACGGGGAAGACGGTACTCGAGCCGGTGATAATCACTTCACCGCCGTCGCCGTCATCGCTGTCGGTTTCCGAACACCCGGCGAGCGCGAGCGCTCCGGCGGTCCCGGTTGCCGCGAGGAAGCCGCGTCTCGACGTCGATCCACCCAGCCGTCCGAATTTCTCATCGGTCATCACGTGGACAATCCGACGGGTAGTAAAAATACGATGCTATGATTGCTATATATTGACACGTATCTATATATTCTTGAACAGTGATGACTGTTGTATCCTCGATAGGTGCACTTAGACGGCCTCAGGTGCCGTAATTTCATTTCGGACACTGTCCCCGAACGCGTCTTCGAGTCTCGGAAACGGCGGCGATAATCAGATCTATATTGTCTCGATCGGTTCGGTTTGTAGTCGAGTGCGCGTCTCCGTCTGTCACGACAGATATCTTTTCGTACGTTCGGCCGAATACCTAGGTATGGCCGTTCCGGGACTCGAGACCATACTCGACGGACTATCGACCGCCCCGCCCGAGTACGCCGCCATCGTCGCCCTCGAGACCGTCGCCTCGATCGCGATCCTCGCGGTATCGCTGGCGCTGTTCGCCCGACGCAGGCAGACGTCGTATCTGTTCGTCACGGCCGCGTTCTCGACGCTGGTGATTCGAAGTGCCCTCGGACTCCTCACGGTGTTCGGACTGCTCGCGATCGACAGTCACCACGTCCTCGAACACGGACTCGACGTCTTACTGATCGGACTGTTGTTTCTCGCGGTGATCGTCGCCCAGCGAAGCGAGTACGCGAACCCGAGGTCGAACTCATGAGCGAACACCGACTGCGGATCGCCAGACGCGTTCACCGGCAGCCGGGGGTCCACTTCAACGAACTCGTCCGAACCCTCGAGTTGACGCCGGCGACCGTCCGAGACGCGCTCGACGACCTGCTCGAACAGGGGACGATTGCGGTCGAAGAGCTCTCCGGCCGTACCCACTACTATCCGCCGTCCTACGACGACTGGGAGCGACGCGCGCTGGCGGCGTTTCACCGTGAAACCGCCCGCGAAATTCTGGTCTACCTCTACGAACACGGCCAGTCCCGTCCGAACGACGTTACGACGGCGCTCGACATCGCACGCGGCACGCTCGAGTGGCACCTGGAGACGCTGCTCGAGTGGGATCTGGTCGAGAAACGGCGCGACGGATCCCACGTCACGCTCGAACTCGCGAGTCCCGAGGAGACCATCGAACTGCTCGCCATCGTCGAACCCGACGCGACCGACCGGTTCCTCGACCGGGCGTCCCGACTGCTCGATCGATTCCTCGAAGGCGGATGATCCCCGATCCGGCCCGAGACGGGCGGACGGCGTAGGCGCCGATAAGCACCGATCCGTGCGGACGTCTCCGCAGCCGGCTGGTGCGGAGCGGTCAGTCCGTCGAACGCCGATTCGAGAGTAGACGGGGAATCGTCGGTCGTAGATATATGGAACTATATAGTTATATAGATTGGTGCGTGATGGTATGTTCCACTGTGTGCTCTAAACCGTACTCAATAGCACTTCATACCGAAGAATGCGAGATAGCGGGATCACTCTATAGACTCGGGTAGATTTATATTCCTGCCATAGCAATCGCGTGGTATGGAGACCCGAAAAGTCCAGGTGACTGGTGGATCGACGTATACAGTGTCGCTCCCGAAGGGCTGGGCGACGGAAAACGGTATCAGCAGCGGATCGACCGTCGAAATCTACTCGGAGGGCGACACGCTGCTCGTCACGCCCCAGCGGGACACCGACCATCACGAGGGCACGCTCGAGGTGGCCACGCTCGAGGACGAACAGTTGATCCGGGCCGTCCTGACGATGTACGTCAGCGGGTTCGACATCATTCGTCTCGAGGCGAATCGGATCACGACGGACCAGCGGCGGGCGATTCGCAGCGCCGTTCAGGGGCTCGTCGGCGTCGAAGTCGTCGAGGAGGGAAGCGACTCCGTCGTCGTCCAGGATCTCCTCGACTCCTCGGAGCTGTCGATCGTCAACGCCGTGAGTCGGATGCGGCTGATCGCCACCTCGATGCTCGAGGACGCCGTCACCGCCCTCGTCGAGAACGACGGCGACATCGCACAGGACGTCATCGAGCGCGACGACGATGTCGACCGACTCTTCCTCGTCGTCTCGCGAATCTTCCGCGCGACGCTCCGGTCGCCTCGTGCCGCCGAAGGGCTCGGCGTCTCTCGCGAGGATTGCTTCGACTTCCACTCGAGCGCTCGCCAGTTGGAGCGCGTCGCCGACCACGCCGTCAAGATCAGCCAACTCGCGCGTAAACTCGAGGCGATCCCCGAGGGCGTCGCCGACGCCCTGCTCGAGTTACACGCCGACGCGTCGACGATTCTCGACCAGTCGATGGACGCGCTCTTCGCCGACGACAGCGACGAGGCGACGGACCTGGGTCACGAGGCACTCGAGTCCGTCCTCGAGATCGACGAACACACCCGAACGATCGACGATATGCTTCGGGAACTCGACTCCGTCCAAGCCCAGTCGCTCGGCCTGATCCTCGACTCGCTCTCCCGGAGCGCCGACTACGGCGGCAACATCGCCGAGACGGCGCTCCAGAAGGCTGCACCG
Organism: Natronorubrum halobium; assembly: GCF_051351675.1. Classification (NCBI taxonomy): domain Archaea; kingdom Methanobacteriati; phylum Methanobacteriota; class Halobacteria; order Halobacteriales; family Natrialbaceae; genus Natronorubrum; species Natronorubrum halobium. Next base: position 256,929 of record NZ_CP195595.1, on the reverse strand, counting down.
CGGCCCTGAATCGTCTTCGCCACACGAGACAATAGTCTTACAGAAACGTCGTTCAGGGAACCATTTTATCAACCGGTCGCGTGCATCCTCGTATGAGCAAGTCAGACGGCTCGAGCGAGCGCGCGACCGTCCTCGCGTGCACCGACTGTCTCGATCCGGCGGACGCCTTCGCGTTGATCGGAAACGAGACGCGCCTCGCGATTCTCGAGGCGCTGTGGATGGCCGACGACCGCCCCGTCGCGTTCTCGGACCTGCGACGCGAGGTCGGAATGCGGGATTCGGCGCAGTTCAACTACCACCTCCAGAAGCTGCTCGGTCAGTTCGTCTCACAGAGCGAAGACGGCTACGACTTCAAACACGCCGGCGAGAAGGTCGTCCGCTCGGTGATCGCCGGCTCGTTCAACGAGCATCCGACGATCGATCCGTTCCCGGTCGCGGGCTCGTGCGTCGCCTGTGGCGGTCCGCTCGAGGCTCGGTACCGGGACGAACGGCTGGCGATCGGGTGTCGCGACTGCGAGCACGGCCACGGCGAGTACGGCTTTCCGCCGGGCGGCCTGAACGACCGGACGCGAGCGGAGGTCGCCGACGCCTTCGACCAGCGGGTGAAACACCTCCACTGTCTCGCGGCCGACGGCGTCTGCCCGGAGTGTAGCGGTCGCGTCGAATCGAACGTCGTCGAGGACGACGCCTGCTGTCTGGGCGCGACGGTCCGCGTCGATCACGAGTGCGTCCAGTGCGGTCACACGCTCTGTTCGGCACCCGGACTCCGCCTGCTCGATCACTCGCGGGTCGTCGGCTTCCACCGCGAGCGCGGCGTCTCGCTCGACGACCGCCCGTACTGGACGTTACCGTGGTGCGTCTCGGACGAGTACACGACCATCACCGACCGCGATCCGATCCGTTTGCGCGTCCGCCTCCCGCTCGCGGGTGACGAACTCCGCGTCACGTTGAACGAGGAGCTCGCGGTGCTCGAGACGACCGTCGAATCCGCCGACTGAATCGCGACCGTCTCGCCGACCGCTACCAGACGCGACTAACACGACCCTACCCCGAACGCCCGACCGGCCGACGGCGATAGTCGCGCGCTTTTTCCCGCTGGCCCCCCTCTCGAGAGCCGTGAGTGAGTTCGCGTTCGAACTCGAGCTGTGTGCCCACCTCGAGCGCCGCCGCGAGGGCGTTCTCGCCCGCCAGCTCGGCGCGAGCGTCGCCGATCCCGGCGGACGGATCCTCGACGTCGTCCGCGTCGAGCCGGGCCCCGCGTTCGACGACCGCGTCGCCCTCTCCAGCGCCGCCGTTCCGGACGCGGCCATCGAGGCCGAGATCGGTACGGGGCGGGCACGCTACTGGAAGGACGCCTTCGACTGTCACCCCGATCAGGCTCGACGGGCCGTCGACCGAGCCTGCGAGATCGGCTTTTTCGAACGCGAACGCCGCACGGGCCGCGACTACGTCCGGCAGGTCGCCCGCTATCCGGACTGGTACGACCGCATCGTCGGCATCGAGAACAAGCCCGACCTCGGCCGGCCGGGCGACCTCGAGGCCCAACTCCGGACCGACGTCAGCCTCGCGGTGGTCGACGAAATCGTTCTCGCAACGGAGAGCTACGTCACGCGCGCCCACCTGAATCGAATCCCCGACGCGGTCGGCGTCTGGCGCGTGCATCGCGAGGGCTCGAGCGCTGAGGGCGAGGGTGGAGTCGACGTCGAGGTGCTCCGCGAGGCCGAACCGCTCGGCGTCGACGAACCGGGCATCGAACCCCTCGAGTCCCACCCCGGCCGGACCGATATCGCCGTCGTCTCCCCCGACGCGAAGGCCCGCAAGCGGCGTCGGATCGCCGAACGGGCGTACGGCAAGGGGTGGCGAACGTACGAGTTCCCGGCGTGTGGGGCCTGTCGTCGGGACGACTCGAGCGGCGCGACGCTCCCCTACTGCGAGTGGAAGGGACGGGTCGTCGACGCCGGGTCGGAGTGTGGAGCCTCGTGTGGGGGGTACGAGCCGGAGTCAGAGCCGTCTTCGGAGGTGGATCTCGAGGCCGAGCGCGACCGCCGAACGCCCTGGGCCGCGGATCCGGACGGCAAACGGCGCCAGCAGTCGGGATTGGATCAGTTCGGATGAGAAGACCGTTCGACGACTGCCGACTACCGACTAGAGCCGCGCACACGATCGAGATTACCGTCCCACAGTTCCCTGACGGGTGATCGGTGCGTCGGGATCGATGCGGAACGCGACGAGCAGCGCGGTTCGAGCCGAACCTTCCAAATACTGTGCTCCACGGCGCCGATGCGGCTCTCTCAGTCCGACGTCGTCGCTCACTCGTCGCTCTCTTCGTCCTCGAGAACGCGAAACGCGCCCGTAAACTCCTCTCCGTCCTCGTCGCGGGTGCCGTAGAGATACGCGCCGTCGGCCCAGAAGAGTCGATCGTACTGGTGTCCCGCCTCCCGATCCTCGACCGACTCTTCGTCGACGTCTTCGTCCCAGACGCACTCCGGGGGGACGTCGATCGGATAGACCTCCGTACTCGTCCCTTCCCAGGTCCACTCGAGCACCGTCTCCCGATCGATCTCGACCGCGTCAGGCTCGAAGCCGTCTCCGTCGGGATCGACCGTGATCTCGACGGTCTCTTCGCCGGTGTGATCCTCGAGATCGTGCTCCTCGAGGAGTGCCGATGCATCGCGGTCGTCGCCGTCGCCGCCCCCGTCCTCGTCGTCCCCCGGATTGACGTCTCCGTCGTCGGCACTGTCCTCGCCGAGACAGCCGGCGAGGGTCACCGTTGCTACGGCTGTCCCGACCAGCCGTCGTCTACTCCAGTCCATGGGCGAGGTACGGGCTCGAGCCTCTTGAGTGACCGAGTTGGGCTGCCAGTCGCTGTCGGACGGGATCACCGACCGTCGTCTGCGGGGAGGGTGAACGTGAACGTCGCCCCCTCGCCCGGCTCCGATTCGACCCAGATGCGTCCGTCGTGGCGCTCGACGATGCGCTTGCAGAGGGCGAGCCCGATCCCGGTTCCGGCGTGTTCCTCGTGGCTGTGCAGCCGCTGGAAGACCTCGAAGATGCGCGCTTGATCGTCGGCATCGATCCCGATCCCGTCGTCGCTGACCGACAGCTGCCACCTCGAGCCGACTCGCTCGGCGCCGATGCGGATCTCCGGGGCCCCGGTACCGTTGTACTCGATCGCGTTCGACAGGAGGTTCTGGAACAGCTGGCGAAGCTGGTCGGGGTCTCCCTCGACGCGGGGGAGCGATTCGACCCGTATGTCGGCGTCGTGTTCCTCGATTTTCACCATCAGATCGGTGAGCGCGTCCTCGAGCACCGGGTTCAGATCGGTCGGCTCGAGCGGATCCCCCTCCATGTCCACGCGTGAGTATTCGAGGAGCCCGTCGACCATATCGCGCATCCGGTCGGCCCCGTCGATGGCGAACTCGAGGAACTCCTCACCGTCGTCGTCGAGGCCGTCACCGTACCGGTCCTCGATGAGTTGTAGATAGCTCGAGACCATCCGTAACGGCTCCTGGAGGTCGTGAGAGGCAGCGTAGGCGAACTGCTCGAGCGACCTGTTGGACTCCTCGAGTTTCGTGATATAGTGGCGGAGATCTTCCGATTGCGTTCGCCGCGTGAGCAGGGTGTTCAAGCGCCGAAAGAGGACGTTTCGATCGATCGGCGCGTCCACGATTTCGTCGACGAGCAAGGGTGGCTCACGTTCACCTGGGTCCGGAAGCGTGATCCGGAGCGCGCTGTCTCTGCGACGAACGATGACCACCGGACAGAACACGGGGTAGCTCTGTTCGACGCGCTCGCGCAGGTCGTCGTGATACTCGGGGAACGTGTGGTCGTCGACGAGATAGCAGTCGGCCTCGCCGACAGATTGTTCGGTGTCGACCTCGTAGTGTCCGTCGAGCAGTTCCCGGACTGCGGCTCGATTCCCCTCCTCGTTGATGAGCAGTTGGACGGTCCCCCGTCGTTCGCTTGCGTTCATACTTGACGATAGTCGAAACCGCGTTGGAGTAGTGCCCGCGTCATTCGTCTCGGAACGTGTCCGTGATCTCTCCCCGTCGCGGGGACCCTTGCAGAATTCCGTAGAGACCCGTCAGAGGTTCGCCGACGTGAATACCGTCCGCCGTGATTTCGAACTCGCGAAGACTGTGTTCGAACCCACCGGTCCGTTTCTTCAACACGCCGATGACTTTTCGGAGACTGCCGTCCATTTCGACGTAGCTCAGGAACATGAGGTTGTCCGCGATGTAGCTGAGGTTCCCGCTCGTCGCCCTGGAGATACCCGTCATCTCGGAAATTTCGTTCGTGATGAGCACCGTCACGCCGCGGCTCTTCAGGTACCGCGTCAGGGCGTGTAGTTTCCGCACCAGTTCGGTTTCCTGTCCCTGCAGTGCGATCGTGTAGCCGTCGATCCCGTCGATCATCACGATATCCGCTCCCTGTCGGTCCACCTGCTGTTTGACCATGTGGCCGAATTCCTCTCCCGAGCGCGTGAGCGGTTCGACTTCGGTCACCGAGAGCGATCCGTCCTCGCGAAGCTTCTTGACGGGCATGCCGATCGATTCCGCCCGGTGGTCGTACGTCTGTATACTTTCTTCGAAGAGATAGATCGCCGACTGGAGGCCGTCCTCGGCTGCCTGACACAACAGCTGTGTTCCAGTCGACGTCTTTCCGGTTCCCGTCGGCCCGCTGATGAACGTCACCGTTCGTTGATCAAAGCCGCCGCCGATCAGTTCGTCGAGTTCGTCGATACCGAACCGAACACGCTCCGACTCGAACGGGCGGTCGTGCTGTTCGGGAATCAACCGCGGATAGACTTCGACGCCATCGTCGCGGATTTCCATCCCGTGGTCGCCCTGCATCTGCCCGAGTGCGCGGTGTTTCGCCGCTTTGATCCGACGGCCACCCTCGCCTCGAGTCAGTTCGATGATCCCGTCACTGAGCGACCGGACCTCCGTATCGTACGTCTGCTCGGGGGAGGCCGTCGCAGTGGTGAGCACGGTCATGTCGCGCTGTTTGAGAAAGCGCATGAACGCGAGGATGCGTTTGCGAAACTGGTGGTCGTTCGCCTCGACGTATCGCAGTTGCGTAATCGGATCGATGACGATTCGGTCCGGATCGATCGCTCGAATGGCGTCGTGAATATCCTGCGTGTAGCGGTCCCGCTCGATATCGCTCGGATCGACCAGGTCGTACGAATAGTCCTCGATAAAGAATTCGGAGTCCGGTCCCAGGTCGAGAAACTCCGCGTCGGAGATATCGATGTCGACTGCAGCCCCGTTCGCGAGGAGCTCTTCGTGAGACTCTTCGCCGTGGATAAACAGCACCGTTTCGTCCTTTTCGAGCCCCTCCTCGAGAAAGTGCATCCCCAGTAGCGTCTTTCCGGTTCCTGGTTGTCCCTGAACGAGATACATCCGGCCGGTAACGAGCCCCCCGCGAAGAATATCGTCTACGCCGTCGACTCCGCTACTTATCGGGGAAACACTCGAGCCCATGACAACCCACACGTAATTGACGGTTATGAATCAACCTATCTGGGATACGACTGAGCGGGTGACCGCCACACGCGAATCGTCCCGGTGGCTGAAATTCTAGAGAACGTACGTCTCACCGTCGACAGCTAACGGTTCTTCGAACGCTTCGTCGGCCGGATAGTAGTGGGCGAGGTGGACCAGCCGCGTCCGCTCGGCGTTCAACTCGGCGGCCAGGTCGAGTGCCCCCTCTCGAGTCATGTGTTTCGTCCCGAACGTCCGGGGAACGCCCGCCTCGTTCTCGTGGCGGCCGCCGATCGGGTGGTACTCACAGAGGTGTGCGGGGACGATGGCGTCCGCGAGCAACAGGTCGGGATCGGCGAGGGCGTCCCGACTGGTTGCGGGAACGTCGTAGCTCGTATCGCCCGTGAGCGAGAGTTTCGCGCCCGTCTCGGGGTCCTCGATCGCGACGCCGTAACACAGCAGCGGCGGGTGTTCGACGGGCACGAGCGTCACGTCGAAGCCACAGACCCGTACCGACTCGAGGGGCGTCGTCGGGTGGACGTCGATCGGCTCGAGGTAGTGGTAGTCCGCCCGAACCGTTTCGGCGACGCTCTTGCCCGTCTTCGGGTCGGTTTCGTTCGCCGCGTACACGTCGAGGGAGTCGAGGATGCGAAAGACGTTGCCGAGCCCGTCGAGGTGATCGAAGTGAATGTGCGTGACGATGGCGGCGTCGGGCAGTGCCACGTCGTCGCGCAGAAACTGGTACCGAAAGTCGGGGCTGAAATCGATCAGCAGCGATTCGTCGGTGCGTTCGTTCTCGACGTGGACCGAAAACCGAGTGCGTTCGACGCCGCGTTCGCGGGCGGTTTCGCAGGTATCACAGTCACAGCCGACGGTGGGCGTTCCGGTCGTGTCCCCGGTTCCGAGCAGTGTGACGCGCATCGTTACGCTCGGCCCCCGTGACGTTCGGTGACGTCGTAGACGGCGGCGGATTCACCGGGTTCGGTGGGCCCGTCGGCGTCGGCCAACGGTCCATTCGTTCCGATACGGCTTCCGAGACCGCCTCTCCGCCGTTGCCTAGACATACGACCGCCCTTCCTCGAACGCCGCCCGCACGAACGGATGATCCTCGCGGGCTTCGAATCGATCGACCGGCAGCACGTACACCGAGGTGACGACCCCGCGCTCGAGCCCGACGGTCTCGCCGAGGCCCTCGAGCCGTCGTTCGGTCGCCTCGTCGTGGTCCTCGAGGACGACCAGCGCCTCCCACTCGGTGTGCATGCCGCGGTCGTCGTCGCGGACCGCGTCCCCGAAGACGACGAGGTGACGGATCGAGTCGCCGTACTCCGCCTGCGCCCGTTCGGCGAACGCGTCCGCGGCGCTTCCCTGTGACGATCCATCGCTCATTGGCATCCGATTAGAACCCGTCACATAAAGGGTATTCCCCGCAGGTGGCGTCAGTTCGCCCGGTTCGAAATCCGACTGCGGACTACTCCGATTCGAACCCGTCCGTAGACGTGCCGTGATCCGCACCGCTGCCACTCGAATCGCCGCGCTCGCCGCGCCCGTACTCGTACTCTCGCAGCAGCTCCGGCTCGATGTCGCGTAAGACGGCCTCGTGGGTCGCCTCGAGCACCACCGGCGGCGCACAGCTGGCCGCCTCGGCCTCGAGCCAGCGAGCGAGACAGAGACACCAGCGGTCGCCGGCCTCGAGGCCGGGGAACTCGAACTCGGGTTTCGACGTGACGAGGTCGTTCCCCTGGGCTTTGCTGAACCGCAGGAACGCCTCGGTCATCACGGCACAGATTTCGTGGCGGCCCCGATCCGATTCGACGCGACGACAGCAGCCGTCCCGGAGAAAACCGGTCGATGGATCGGTGCTACAGGGCTCGAGTTCGGTCCCGTAGACGTTCCGGTCCGTAGTCATGGTCGGGCTATCGGATGCCGCCGACAAAAAGGGTGTCCTTCCTATCGGGACTTCGATATCGAAGCGTCGCCGGCGATTCGGTGCTATCACCCCCACCGAGCGCCTATCCGGGGCAGTTACCGACTGACAACTGGTGTACACATCCCTCAGTTGTTACTATTGGTGTGCCCGACGTCGAGTCCCGGCGGTTCGACCACCTCGAGGTCGTGGGTCTCGAAGTACTCCTCGAGGAACGCGGCCCGGTCGCCGATCTCACTCGGCCGGTGGGAGTCGGAGCCGATGGTGACGGCGACGTCGTACTCCCGTAACACGTCGAGGAACGTTTCGGAGGGGTGGACGATGGCCATGTCGGCGATGGCTCGTCCGGCGTTGATCTCGGGGACCGTCCGCGAGTCCGCGAGCGCCCGGGCGACGGGGTCGTAGTGCGCTCTCGTCGCCCGCCCGCGCAGCGCCGGCGTCCGTTCGATCAGGTCGATGTGGGCCGCGACGTCGAACAGTTCCGACTCGATCAGCGAGACCAGAGTCTCGAAGTAGCCGTCGACGATCTCGTCGCGGTCCACGTCGGAGAGCTCCGCGAAGTTGCTCGGCACCTGAACGTTCAGCCCGTCGACCGCGTGGACGCTGCCGATGGTGTAGTCGAAGCCGGCCTCCTCGAGAAAGTCGCGAATCTCGGCCTCGTCGCGCGGGTCGTAGTCCATCTCGACGCCGTCGTAGATCTCGATCGAGACGTCCTCGCGGTCGCGAAGCGCCTCGATCGCCCGCCGCCGCCGCTCGTAGGTCAGATCCAGATTGAAGCCGTAGATGGTGCGGACGGTCGACGGCTTCTCCCGGGCGGATACCGTACAGTGGTCGGTCAGCCCGATCCCCTCGAGTCCGGCCGCCTCGGCGGCCTCGACCATCCCCTCGAGAAACCCCCCGTCGGAGTAGGTCGTGTGGGTGTGGAAATCCTTCATACGGCGACGACATCGGGCGGATAGTTGGTAGTTTCGCTCGAAAACACGCGTTACGTCTCGGCGGACTCGTCCGGAGCGACGACTTCCACTTTGATCCCTTCGGGGTCCTCGCAGTAGAGCGCGTAGTAGCCGCCGGCGAAGGGGTGACGATCCTCGTAGAGCACCGTCGCGTTCGCCCGTTCGCGAACGCCGGCCGTGAGCCGGTCGACCTGCTCGCGGGAGGCCGCGTGAAATGCGAGGTGGTTCAGGCCGGCGGCCCGCCGATCGAACGGGTGGTCGGCGTCGTCCGCCCGAACGAGCACGAGGTACGTCGGCCCGTTGATCCACGAGCGACCACCGTCCCACTCGTTTTTGCGTTCGTAGCCGAGTTCGGCGAGCAGCCAGTCCCAGAACTCGACCGACGTCTCGAGGTCGGACGCGTACAGTTCGACGTGGTGAAGCCGTCCGGTGTGGGCCGAATCGGCGTGGTCGCGGCTCATACCATTTGTCTGGCGGCACCGATCAATACTGTTCGGAAGCTACCTAAAAACCGTCCGATCCAGCCTCGAGCGAGTAGTTCCGTTTCGTCGACGTCAGTAGCCGTGACCGTGATCCGCGTCAGTGACTGTGATCGTGATCGCCGTGGTCGTGCGAGTGTTCGTCGGATTCGGTCGGCTCACCGCCGTCACTGGCCTTTCCGAGGTCGCCGCCGGCGACGAGCGCGTCGTGGTCGCCGCCCATCATGTCCATGTTCTTCAGCGTATCGCGCTCCTCGAACTCCTCGACGGCGTTGAGCAGGTCCTCCTGTGTCAGCGTCGTTCGGTCCTCGGTCAGCGCCTCGAGGACGGCCTCTCGTAACACCATCCGGAGGTCGCTGCCGGTCAGCCCCTGGGTGACCTCGGCGATGAGGTGGGGATCGAACTCGTCGATCTCCATCGTGCGGGTGATGAGCGAGAGGATGTCCGCCCGCATGTCGTAGTCGGGCTTGGGGAAGTTGATGATCTCGTCGAAGCGCCGCCAGGCGGCGTCGTCGAGTTGATCGGGATGGTTGGTCGCGCCGATCAACAGGACGTCGTCCTCGATGAGCGAGATGTTGTCGATGCTCTTGAGCAGGGTGTTGACCGCACGCTTCAGGGCGGCGTGTTCGTCGCTGCTGCGGGTCTTCGCGACGAAGTCGAACTCGTCGATGAAGAGGATACACGGCGAGAGCCGCTTGGCCACCTCGAACGTCTTGTCGACGTTCTTGGCCGTCTCGCCGAGATACTGGCTCGTGATCATCGAGAGTTTGACCTCGACGAACGGCAGATCCATGTCCTGGGCCAGCGCCTGCGCCGTCGACGTCTTCCCGGTGCCCGGCGGGCCGACGAATAGCAGTTTGCCGATCTCGCGAAGCCCGATGTTCGCGAGGTAGTCGCGGTGTTCGATCGCCTTGGCGATCTTGTTGAGCTCGTTCTCCTGATCCTCGGTGAGCACGAGGTCGTTCAGGGACATGTCGACCTCCTCCGGTGCCCGAACCTCGACGAGGTCGAGCATCTCCTCGTCCTCTTCCTCGTCGAAGTACTCGTCGAGCAGGCCGTCGATCCAGACGCGGTCGGCCTGAATCGGGCGGTTCGCCTCTCGCGCTTCCTCGTGGGTCACGTCGAACTGGTCGCCGTATTCCTCGTGGTTCGTGAAGTGTTTCGTCAGCGTCGGGTTCTCGCGCAGTCGCTCGTCGTCGACGCGCTCGGCGAACCACTGTTCGGCCATCCCCTCCTGGGCGAGGGTGATCGTCCCCGAGAACTCGTCGCGCTCGGTGAACATCAGCTCCGAGATGGCGTCCCAGGGCCGGTCGACGTCAGTCGCCTCCCGGGCGGTCCCGTTGGTCGCCGAGAGGGGACGACTGATGCCGGCGTGTTTGTGCCCGTCGCCGTCGCCGTCGTCCTCGACACCTCCGGTCCAGAAGACCCGCCGGAACGCCGGCGGGAGATCGTTCTCGTCTAGCGTCCTGTCGTCCGAATACACGCTCGTCGTGAGCAGAAACTCCACGACATCGAGCGCCGCATCACTCATTCCGTCATCGTATTCACCACACGCTCTTAACGTCGTCGTCCTGCGCAACGTCTGCGGCCGATACACGCGGTGTTCACTCACACTCGAGTATTCGTTCGTGCCGATCGAGAGCGGCGTTCGACCGTCCGCGGCCACCCGCCGGTTCCGCCCCCTCGGCGACGGTGGTTGCGGCACAGTTCCACCCCCAGACGGCGGCGGCTGCGGCACAACGGTTTTCGTGCACGGGTGCACAGTCATGCGTATGAACGTCTTAGTGGGCATCGTCGGCAGCGACGAATCGATCAAGACGCTCCGGCAGACGATCGACCGCACCCGCGAGGTCGGCGACGACCTCACCGTCGCCGTCGTCGATAAACCCGAGGCGAAACGCTCACAGGATGCGATGGTCGAACGGGCGACGGAGCTCCTCGGGGAGGCCGACGTCGAGGCGGAGGTCGTCCAACTCGAGGGCGATCCGGGCAGTTCGCTGGTCGACTACGCCGAACAGGGCGAGTTCGATCAGCTGGTGATCGGCGGCGGCACCCTGAGCCCGATGGGGAAGATCCAACTCGGACCGATCACCGAGTTCGTCCTCTTGAACGCGCCGACGACCGTCAAACTGGTGCGATAACGATGGCTGGTACGCGCCCGTATCCGGACGAGCCGGCCGGACCGTTTCCCGCGCCGCCGACGACGCTCGAGGACCGAGAGGGGCGCCCGATCGAAATTCTGGCGTCCGACGACTTCGAGGACACCCTCGAGGACGTCGTCGAGATGTACGATCAGTTCGACCCGACCGACCGCGCACAGGGGATCCCGCCGACCGGCGAGGAGCGCATTCGCAACTGGCTCGAGGCGATCGCCGACGAGAGCGTCAACGTCGTCGCTCGCCACGGCGACGACGTGATCGCACACGCGATGCTCGTCCCCGACACCGACGACCCCGCCTCGATCGAGGACAACGCCGATATCGAGTGGGAGCTCGCGATCTTCGTCCTGCAGGCCTACCAGCGCGCCGGGATCGGGACGAAGCTCCTCGAGCACCTGCTCGGGCACGCGAGCGCGCTCGGTATCGAACGGGTGTGGTTGACCGTCGAACGCTGGAACAACCCGGCGATCGCGCTCTACGAACGGGTCGGCTTCGAGGCGACCGGTACCGAGAGCTTCGAACAGGAGATGGCGATTCGACTGTAGTGGCCGGTAGCTCTCCGAACTCGTCGACTACGCGGTCGGCTCCCCGCTCAGTTCTGCCTCCGAATCGCGACGAAACCGCGTGCATTTCGTCCGCCCCTGTAACCGAGAGACCCGATCTCACACCGAAAGAACGGGTTGGCTCGCGTAGGACAGCACGTACTCGGCGACCTGCTCGAGCACTTCCGCCGACGCGGTGTCGGTGACCGGCTCCCTGGGGAGCACGATGAAGTCGGCGTCGATGGCGTCGGCGGTGTCGAGCACGACGTTGCCCGGATGACGGGTCTTGCGGGTCGGCGAGAAGCCGTCGTCGACGGAGGTCGTGATCGGGACGCCCGCCTCGTCCGCGATGGCGCTAACGTCGTCGAAAAACCCCTGCGTGTCGGCCGCGATGTCGTCTTCCTCGACGGAGCCGGCGCTCATCCCCTGTACGACACCGCGGCCGAGTACGAACAGGGCGTGGACCGAGGCATCGTAGCGGTCGGCGACCGCGACGGCGTACTCGACGGCGGTGGCTGACTCCTCGCTCCCGTCGACCGGCGCGAGAACGGTGTCGACGGTAAACGGCTCGCTGTCGTCCATACGCGCTGGTGTGTGGCCCGTCGTCAAAAAGCCACCCCACGCTCGGCGGACCCGAACCGAATCGGAGAGCCGTTTTCGGGCCGAGACCCGTTCCAAGACGGGCTATCGCGACTCGACGGTGGTCGCGGCCGAGACGAGAGAGCGTTTAAGCCGCTCCGCCCGTAACCTCCGCGTATGTTCGATACGGTCGTGATCGCCACCGACGGCTCCGACAGCGTCAAACGGGCCGTCGACGTCGCCCTCGATCTCGCGGATCGCTTCGACGCCGAGGTCCACGCGCTCTCGGTCGTCGACGCCAGCGAGGTCGACGCCTCACCCCAACAGCTCCGGGACGAACTCCAGACCGCCCTCGAGACGACCGCCGACGCCGCGCTCGCGACCGTCGAGGAGCGCACCGGCGAGGAGATCGGAATCACCACCGCCGTCCGTGACGGACGACCCGCGGTCGAGATCTGCGAGTACGCTCGCGAGATCGACGCCGATCTGATCGCGACCGGCACCCGCGGTCGCCACGGCGAGAACCGACTCCTGCTCGGCAGCGTCGCGGAACGCGTCGTCCGTACCTCGCCCGTTCCCGTCCTCTCGGTTCGACAGCTCGAGACGATCCGCGACGACGCCGCCAGTGGCGAAGAAGCGACGAGCGAGGCCTGAGGCGAGGCGAGCGCTGGTCGGATCCCCGTGCGAACGCGAGGCAGTGGCCGCCACAGAGGGGAAGTCACTTCCCCTGCGGGCCCGCAGACCGTGATATGTACGACGAACTCATCGATAGCGGCGAGCTCCCGATCGCCCGGAAGTCGGTCGTTCCGGGCACCGGGTTCTTTCTCCCGGATACGCTCGAAGAGGACCTGGAAGACGAGCAGACTGCGGCCGCGCTCGAGGGCGCCGACGTCGCCGTCGTCGCCGACCCCGACGCCGACGGACTGGCCTGCGTCGCGCTGATCCGCGAGGCCTACGACGACGTCCGGAACGTCCCGGAGCCGGACGACGAGGACGCCGAAGACGCCGAGAGCGACGACGGCGCGCGAGCGGACGACCCGGCTGTCGATACCGAACCCGCCGCGGATGCCGTCGACGACGCCGACGAAGCGGCCGTCGCGCTCGCTGCCGGCGAGGCCGACGCCCCGCTCGAGGAGCCCGAACCCACGCCCCACTCCGTCGCGCTGATCCCCGCCAGTCCGCACGACGTCGAGGACGCGCTGGCTCGCGTCGCCGAGTACGGCGACGAGGGGATCGACCTCTTCGTCTGCGACCTCGCGCCCGACCGGTACGAGTACGTCGAGGACGAACTCGACGCGGCGCTCGAGACCGCGAGCGGCGTCGCCTGGTACGACCACCACCAGTGGGGCGACGACGTCGCCCAGTCGGTTCGCGACGCCGGCGTCGATCTCGTCGTCGGCGATTCGGACGAGGAGTGTAGCGCCGACGTGGTCTACCGCTCGCTCGAGTGGGACTTTTCCCCGATGTACGAGGAGCTGGCCGCCGTCACGCGCGATCACGACCTCTGGCTGCGCGAGGACCCGCGCAGCGACGACCTCGCGGATTACGCCTACTGGACCGACCCCGCGGAGTACGTCGAGGTCGTCCGCGAGTACGGCGCCGATCTCCCCGACTGGGCACGGGACTTCCTCGAGGAACGGCGCGTCGAGAAGGAGGCGCTCATCGATCAGGCGGTCGGCCGATCGGAACTCCGCGAGATCGGCGGCTACACCGTCGGCATCACCTACGGTCGCTGCTCGCAGAACGAGGTCGCCGAGGCGATGCGCGAGCAGGGGGCCGACGCCTCCGTGATCGTCAAACCCGCCGGCTCGGCCTCGATCCGCGGCACCGACGAGTTCCAGCTCTGTCACGAGGTCGCCGGGAAGGTCAACGGCGGCGGCCACCCCAAGGCCGCGGGCTGCAAGCCCGACATCTACGACGACATGCTCGACTACGCGAACCACTGGGTGACCCGCGGGGCCGTCACGAAACGGGTCATTCTCGAGGCGTTCCGGGACGTCGTCGAAGAAGCCGAAGCCGACGGTGACGACGCGACGGTCGACGACGAATAATCGACTCGAGGATGCGGTGGTCGAAACGGCGAGATCGAAAGCGACCTACTCCTCGGCTTTTGCTCGACGAACGATGTTGTGAGAAGTGATCGCCATGACCTCCGTACCGTCGACGTGCACGGTGCGACGGAAGTCGACGTAGCCGCGATCCGATCGGCTCTCCGAGGGCGTCTTGTTCAGCACCTCGGCTCGAACGCGGAGCGTATCATCGGGTCTGACCGGCTCGTGCCACCGCAGGTCGTCCATTCCGAGTCCGCCCATGTTCGCGACTCCCTCCTCACCCTGGACGAAGTCCGTGAGAACAACCGAACCGACAGGCAGAGCGTGTGCAGACCGCTGGCAACGAGTTCCCCGAATATCGACTCCGCAGCCGCTTCCTCGTCGACGTGGAACGGCTTCAGATCGAACTGTTCGGCGAAGTCGACGATCTCCTCCTTCGTAACGGTGTAACTCCCGGTTTCGTAGACGTCTCCGACCGCCAGGTCTTCGTAATAGCGCGTCACGGAGGAGGGTATCACGAACGAGGGATTAAATCGACCGATTTAGGGGATAGAGTCGCGGCTACTCGGTCGATATCGCGCCGAAAACTGCTCCGAACCTCGATTTCAATTCTGCGATGCCATGTACCGCATCACGAGCTGCAGGACGTGGACGAACACACCGGCGACGGCGATGTAGACGCCGATCGTCTGGAGCGCGACCGAGGCGTCGCGGTGGTCCCGAACCTGCCAAATTTCGTAGCCCAGCCGGAGGATGAACCCCAGGAAGATGAGGACGAACCCGACCAGAAGCAGGACCTGCATGACGAACGTCCCGACGAGGATCACGCCGAGGCCCCCGAGGAACGCGTAGTTCGCGAACCGTCCCCAGTGTTCGAACGTCGTCGAGCGGGCGTAGACGTAGCCGGACACCAGCGCCGTCATCAGCGCGGTGACGATCGCCGTGATCCCTAACGCTGTCAGCTGCGTCGCCTGCGGAGCCCTCGACAGGATACCGGCCCCGAAGACGCCGAAGGCCAGTTGCAGGACGACCATCCCGACGAAGGCGATTCCCATATCGCCGCCCTCGATCCCTCGCTCGGCGATGATCTCGCCGCCCATGATCGCCGCACCGTAGACGAGCACGCCCACGATCGGCGCCGCGAACAGGTAGTCGTTGACGACCGCGAGCGGCGTCGCCGCGAAGACGTACATCAACGCGACGGTGATCGCCATCAACCCGGTCGCGCCGCCGATTACCTGCATCTCTCGGCCCGAAAGTCCGAAGCCACGGTCGGTCTCGTGCGGTGTTTCGAAGGAACTCATGGCCCTGAACTAGCCGATCAGGTCGCAAAAGGGTGTTCCTTACGGCTGAAACGATACGGACCGTGATACCTCTCGATCAGGCGTCGGTCGCGTTCCACCGATCCGAGTACGCCGTTTCGCACGTACACTGCGCGTAGGCGTGAACGACGTCGCCGTCGGCGTAGATCCCGCCGACGTCCTCGTTCTGTTCCTCCGCGAAGGCGAAGACGAACTGGACCGCGTGCGCTTCGTCGTCCGACGCCTTCGGGCACCTCCCACCCGAGAGGTCGTCGTCGATCTCCCCCTCGAGATCCATCGCCGACTTCGCGAACTCCATCGCCTGCGTGCCGGTCGCCGCCTGGAACGCGCTCCGGCCGCGCCCGCCGTCGACGACGATCAGGACGCCGTCCTCGACCCGGTCGCCGAACTGCTCGAGGCGGTCGTCCGAGACGTACGAGTCGGCCAAGAACAGTGCGACGTCGTCGGGTCGCTCGCCGGCTAGGAACTCCTCACGTGCGTTGGTCATAGCGTAAAGTCGTCGCTCGAGGTGGAAAAAGGACCCGTCATACGGTGGCAATACTGACCTCAGTGACGTGTTTTCAGCACGCAAATTAGGCGCCAAATTATTCACTCTGGAGTGTGTAGCCATAGTCATGTCTCGCGGAGTGGAGGACGAAACAACGGTCAACGATAGCTATTCGGTAACGGTTCCAGCAGCAGTCCGACGTGCAGCCGATATCGAGGCTGGCGATAAGCTCCGATGGCGAGTCGACGAAGATGGCACGCTCTCGATCGAAATCGTCAAACAACGGTATGGTGCCTTCTCGGAACTCGAGCCAGTCAATATCGGTGAGACGACGAACGCGGCTGAAGATCACGACTTCGTTGCCGGTGACCACTGATGGCTCGCGTTGTCGTGGACGCAAATGTACTCATCGCGGCTCGACTATCGCGCGATCAGAATCACGAACGGGCACACGCTATCTCACGAGCGTTCGATCAGAACGAGTTGCCGACGGCATACGTGTTGAGCGATGTTCTCGAGGAAGTAGTTAATTATCTTCAGGCGAGGAGTACACACGATGCTGCAGCTCAGACACTCGATGTACTCATCGAAAGCAGTGGTTTCGAAATCGTTCACACTCCGAAGAGCGACTTCGACGCCGGACGGTCGTTGTTTCGACGATACAACTGTCTCTCGCTGACAGATGCTATTATTGCCGCCGCGATGCAGCGGCTCGAACTACAGTATCTGTACTCGTTCGACGACGGCTTCGACGCTATCGATAATATTACCCGACTCACGACAACGGATAACCCGTTCGAATGATCGGCATTCGACGGTAATGGAGAGACGGTCTTATCGCTGTATTGAACAGATATCTCCGACGAAAACTCGAGTCACTGGATTAGCCGAGTCGACCGCACCGAAAAACGAGCCCTGCGCCGGGCATTCCCCGTGGCGTCCGCCCGCCCTGTCAGCGTGAGGGCGGCGCAACGTCGAGATCCGACGCGGCAAGCATGACCTCCAGCGCCTCGCTCGGCGACAGGTCGTCGTCGAGCTGGCTCGCGTACCAGGTCAGGAGGTCCTCGAACACCTCGCGGACGTCGTGCGACGTCGCGTGGTGGTGTGCGATTTCCCCGTCGGTTTTCAGCGTGATGTCGACCCCGTGCGGTTCGGCCGCGTCGACGAGCGGGCTGTCCGTCGACTGATCGGACGGATTCGACTCGAGGCGCGCGGGACTCGAGTCGGCGTCCGTAGCGACCGCGGCGGCGTCGGCCGCCGGCATCTCGGCCGTCGCGCCCGCTCCGTCCGATCGGACGAGATAGCGGTTCTCGCTGAGCTTGGCGACGTTGTCGTCCTCGAGTTGCAACTCCTCGGGGGTGAGAACGCCGTCGTCTTGGGTGGGGTCGGGGGTCATGAGTTCTCGGAACGTATTCGGACGGTCGTTCGATCAGCAGTGCCGTGTCGTCGATCAGTCGTCACTTTCGGTCTCGTTCTCGTCCAGGTCGACGTCTTCCTCCGGGGGTTCCTCCGGATTCTGGTCGTCTTCGACGGCCTCGACGTCTTCCTCGTAGACTTTCGTGTTCAGGATCTTGTTCCAGAGGGTGAACGCGTCCGAATCGAAGCCGCCATCGGCGGTCTCGTTACCAGCGGTTTCGTTACCTTCAGTTTCGTTTCCGGCGTCGGCCGTCGCCGACTCGTTGGCGTCTAGTCCCTCGTCCGCCTCGCCGCTGTCGTGTTGGTGGATCCACTCGGTGTCGATCCCCCAGCCGAGTGCCTGGCCGTCGAAGGGGTTCGAAATCTCCGAGTAGAGGAACTCGATCTCCGAGCCGCGCTGGATCAGCGCCTGTTTGTAAATCTCGTAGACGATCGTGATTTCCTCGTTGGAGTCGCTGACGGTCTCCGCTTCGGAGCGGTAGGTCAGAAGCAGTTCGTCGTCTTCGCGAAGGAGTTCCTCGACCTCGATTCCGTGTTCCTCGAGGAAGTAGTAGAACTCGCCGGGCGATCCCTCGCGGGGCTCGGACGGTTCGACGGGGTCGATCCGGTTCGAGGGCGAGCCGCCGCCGAGCGAGCTGAGACACCCGGCTGCGGCGATCGTCGCGGTCGTACCGGCAGCGGCGCCGAGAAACCGTCGTCGCGAGGGACTGTGAAGGGGGCCGTCCGTCATGAGTTTCTCTCGAGGCGGTACCTGCAAAAAGACCCGGACGATATCGAGCGGTGAGTTGTGAATCTGGCGCGTCTCGATTCGGGTACTCCTATGGAGGTTCGAAATTCCGTGTCCGATCAACTGGTCGATACCGCTCGAGAACCCTCTGAGAGTTCGATCGAGAAAACGCCGAGAATTCAATCGGCGTCGAAAGCGAGACACGCCGTATCCCTGTATCGCATACCGTTGTGTCCCTGTATTGCGACTTCTGTTACGAAGCGTGTGTGATCGACGGGTCAGACCTCGAGATCGGACGCAGCCAGCGTGGCCTGCAGCACTTCGTGTGGCGCATGTCGTCGGGCTGGCTGGCATCTCAGGTCAGGAAGTCTACGAACACCTCGCGGAGTCATGTGATGTCGTACGATGGTGTGTGACCCCGCCGTCTGTTTTTAGCGTGATGGTGACCCCGCGCGGTTCGGTCGCGTCGGCGAGACGCTGGTGTGTCGAGTGGTCGGACGTGTTCGACTCGAGATGCGTGGGAGTCGAGTCGATGCCCGTGGTGATCGTCGCGGCGTTACCGGCATCTCGGCTGCGGTGTCCGTTCCGTCCGACTGGACGGGATAGCAATTCTCACTCAGTTTGGCGACGTTGTCGTCCTCGAGTTGCAACTCCTCGGGGGTGAGAATGCCGTCGTCCTGTGTTGGTTCGGGGGTCATGGTGTGTTTGTGTGTGAAGGTGGTCGTCTGATTAGACCTGAACGACTTGTTTGTCACCGAAGGTCGACGGGACACTGATACCGTAGGTGAACTGGGCACCGGATTGGTCGGTCAGCGATACCGTTGCACTGTCACCGCCCTCCAGACCGACGCCTGAGAGGTCACCTGCAAGCGTTGCTGCATCCGAGTTGCTATCTGTCCCGGCTTCGATGGCGCTGATATAGAGCGTGATTTTCACGCGATCCTCCGTGTCGATGAGTTCGTCATCACCATTGCTACCTGCAACGGAGTTCGTAGCGAATTGTGTTGCGTTTGCAGATGCATCGACAACGATAGGATCGCCGCTATCATCGAATGCAATATCTGCGTCGTTTCCACCGTGCGTGAGGGTTTCATCAGTTCGATCACTCGTGTACTGAACCGTCATCGAACTCAGATCGATCGACTCCGAACCTGCCGATTTCATTACCGTGAGCTCGACAACATCTACGTAATCCTCGCCGCCATGATCGATCGTTTCTGGCTCTGTTGCACTAGGATTCACCTCCATCCCATGCGTTGCGTTGATATTTCCGATCCCGTGTTTAACTTCGATTTGATTTGCAACCGCTTCCTGGGTCTCGGAGCCAGTATCGGATGCCTGGGTTTGCAGGACACCAGCAGTGTTAATTAACACGCCGGCTGCAATCGCTGCGACCAGCACCATCGCGATAAACACGATGAGGGTACCGATACCCACCTGTCCACGTTCGTTCCTATCGGTAACTGCTTCGAACATGGTTAGACCTCCACGACCTTTTTGTTACCGAACGTGGATGGAACGCTGATGCCGTAGGTGAACTGTGCACCGGACTGGTCGGTCAGCGATACCGTTGCACTGTCTCCGCCCTCGAGACCTTCGTTACTGAAGCTCTCGTAACCATCGCTGTCGGCTTCAATTGCAGTGACGAATAGCGTGATCGTCACTCGATCCTCGGTATCGATGAGTTCGTCGTCAGCGTTGTCGCCTGCAACAGCATTTGTTCCGAACGTTGATGATGTCGCGTCGCCATCAAGCTGGCCGTCTTCATCCGCGTCGGCAAAGAGGCCATTTTCAGTCGCACCATGTGTTAACGTTTGGTCAGTTGTGTCACTGGTATACTGGATGGTCATCGACGAGAGGTCGATCGACTCTGACCCGGCCGATTTCATCACCGTTAGATTTACCACGTCCACAAATTCGGTGTCAGCGTCGTAATCGATGCTGCGGGAATTTGTAGTATCTAGCTCTACACCGTCTAGCTTTTTAATTTCGCCGACACCATGAACGACTTCGATCTGATTCGCGACCGCTTCCTGAGTTTCGGAACCAGTGTCAGAGGCTTGCGTCTGCAGTACACCTGCGGTGTTGATTAACACGCCGGCTGCGATTGCGGCAACCAGCACCATCGCGATGAACACGATGAGGGTACCGATACCTACTTGCCCACGTTCATTACTATCTGTGATTGCTTCAAACATGAATCAGACCTCTACGACCTCTTTGTTACCGAAGGTCGATGGAACGCTGATGCCGTAGGTGAACTGTGCACCGGACTGGTCGGTCAGCGAAATAGTCGCGCTACCGCCGCCTTCAAGTCCCTCATCCACAAGCTCGTCTCCCCCGTAGGTGTCAGTTCCTGCCTCGATCGCACCGACGAAGAGAGTAACTCTTACGCGGTCCTCTGTGTCAATTAGTTCGTCATCCGCGTTATCACCTGCGACGGCAGTCGTCGAAAATGTGTCGGAGGTTGCCGCACCGGTGAGAGCGGAACCATCCCCATCGATTGCAACGCCCGTCTCGTGCGTCAGTGTTTGATCGGTGGAATCACTGGTGTACTGGATCGTCATCGACGAGAGGTCGATCGAGTCCGACCCCGCTGATTTCATCACCGTGATTTCGACTACGTCTACGATATCGCCAGTATGGCTGTAGTCAACGGTACCATCACTGTTTATGTCCTGTTCATCGTTCACTTCACCGACTGCGTGCACGACCTCGATCTGATTCGCAACCGCTTCCTGTGTCTCCGACCCGGTGTCGGAGGCTTGACTCTGCAGTACCCCTGCCGTATTGATCAGGACACCCGCGGCGATCGCCGCCACGAGGACCATTGCGATGAACACGATCAGGGTACCGATACCGACCTGGCCGCGTTCTTCGTCGTCTGTTATTGTTTCGAACATAGTGTGTACACCCTGCGTGCCGGACTCGCCCGCGACGCGTCACACCCTGTGAAACGCGCTCGAGTGCCCACCTGGACACCCACTGCCGACCTGACGGGCCGAGCCCGTCGCTCCCTCGTCGGGCGTGGCGACGGAACACGGACTGTGCCCCGTCGAAGGCCGGAGTGTGGCGAGATGATTGGCATCACAGTATCTGGGGATGCACCCCGGCGATGACAACGAATAGGTAGCCTATCAAGCTCTGTACCATTTCACCGAGCGTATCGAGACTCGACTCACGTCTCGAAACGCGGCGCGAACTCGAGCGAACCCCTATAGGACCCGACTCGCTACTGGGGAGTAGCATGATCGTGCGACGTGGAATACGGGGCCGCACCGCTCGCGGCCGGCAGGGCCTCGAGTCGCGCTCCCCGCCGCGTCGCGACCCCGTGTAGGTGACAATGAATTTCGGACTCCAGACGTTCCGCGAGCTCATCGAAGACTTCCTCGCCAGTAGCGGCGGCCGTCGGGGTCGCGACCGCGAGGACCGACGCGAGGCGGGCGATGCGTTCGACGAGGAGTCCGAGCCCGCGACGGACGCCCAGTCCGATGCGTCGGAGACGACCGTCGAGGACGACGCCGAGTCCGAATCCGAGGACGGCGGCAAGGGTGGCGGCCTCTTCAACCGCGGATCTGGTGACGATGCGGACGAGGTCGACGACCTCCTCTATCGGATTCAGGAACTCGAGGAGGAACTCGAGTCCAAGGAGTCCACGCTGGGGACGGTGCAGGATTCCCAGCAGCAGGTCGCCGAGCAGGTCGAAGAGGTGAACGATACGGTCCGCCAGCTACTCGGCGTCTACGACATGGTGACGGACGACGTCAATCCGTTCACGGGCGCGGGCGAGGAGGAGAACGGCTTCGGCGTCTTCGGCGAGAAAGAGGACAACAACGACGGAACGAGCGGATTCGGTCTCGCGTCGGCCGCCGACTCGTCCGCCGGCTCGAGTACCGAAGACGAGACGGTCTCGTTCGACGATCTGAAGGGCGCACTCGAGAACGCGGCCCAGGCCCAGGCCGACGGCGGACGGACGATCACGTTCGACGAGGATGAGCGGTTCGAGCGGGACGACGAGAGTGATACGCGCGTAGAGGTTCAGGCGACCGAGAGCGTCGACGACCCGGACGCCGAGACCGACGAGAATCAGACCGATAGCGTGGACGACGAGGATCCGGACGACGTTACGCTCACGACGCTCGCGGACACGTACGCGACCGATATCATCGTCTTCGAGTGGCTCACCCAACTGGTCCGGACGGCCGGGTCGGCGGCGACGCTGCGGGCGATCTCCTACTACGCCGAGATCGGCTGGATTGACGAGGAGGTCAAAACCCACCTCGAGGGCGTGCTCAGCGGCCCGGATCTCGACATTCACGTCGATCCGGAGACGACGCCCGAGGAGTTGACCGCCGAGGATCACGCCGACAGCTACACGTACATCATGAAACTGCAGGAGATCCACCGGACGAAACGGGAGGTCGAGCCGAAGCAGACGACGACCTCGGGGCCGGGTCCATGACGGGACGACGGAGGTGACCGGACGTGGGATTCAGTACCAGCGGCGCGACGGCGGTAATTCTCGTCGGCATGCTCGTGGCCGTCGGCATCGCCTACCCGGTACTGCAGGGAGCCCACGAGAACCGACTGTCGGCGATCGACGACCGCGACGAACGAACGCTCGAGCTTCGTAATAGCGATATCGAACTCGAGGAGGCTCGGTTCAACGAAACCAGCGACGAACTCACCGTGAACGTGACCAACACCGGTTCGACGACGCTGTCGGTACCGGCGACGGATCTGCTCGTCGACGGCGTCTACCGGAGCGTCGGCGAGGACGAGACCGCCGTCGACGGGATTGCGGACAGAGAACTCTGGCAACCCGGTGAGACGCTCTCGATCACCGTCGTGATCGACGACACCGACGACCCACCGGAACGAGTGAAGGTCGTCACCGAGCACGGTATCGCCGAGACGGCGGAGGTGACCCATGTCGAGTGAATCGATCTCGTCGCTGATCCTCTTTATCGCCGCGATGCTCGTCGCGGCGGCCGTCGCCGGGACGCTCGTGACGACGGTGACCGACGTCAGCGGCTCGATCGATACCCACAGCGACGGGGTCAGAGAGCAGATCGATACCGATATCGAGATCATCAGCGATCCGGGCAGCGACGCAGTGTACGACGCAGACGTGGACAACGGAACGATCTCGGTCCTCGTCAAGAACACCGGCCAGAAGACCCTCGCCGACGACGGGAGCGGTCTGGACGTACTCGTCAACGGTGAGTACGTCACGAGCGAGGAGTTCGACGTCGTACTCCACGATGCCGACGACGAACCGAACAGCTGGCGACACGACGTCGTCGCCGAACTCGAGATCCCCGACCAGAGTCTCGAGACCGGCGAGGAACACCGAGTCACAGTCATCGTCAACGGCCAGACGGAAACGCTCGAGTTCTACGTGCCCCAACCATGACCGACTACTACTCCATCGGACTGACCGACAGCGACCGCGTGAATACCGCCATCGGCGGCGGCATCCCCGAGGGGAGCATCGTGCTCATCGAGGGCGAGGACGGCGCCGGCAAGAGCGCGCTCTCCCAGCGCTTTTCCTACGGGATGGCGACGGAGGAGGCCTACGTCACCTACATCTCCACGGAGCTCGAGTCCTGGGAGTTCGTCCAGCAGATGCACTCGCTGTCCTACGACGTGGTCGACCTGTTGTTAGACGAGCGGATGCTCTTCCTGCACGCGAACGTCGACACGCACGACGAGGGTACCGAGCGCCAACTGCTCGCGCGGCTCGCGAGCGCGGAGACGCTCTGGAAGGCCGACGTGGTCTACGTCGATACCCTCTCCGCGCTCCTGCGGAACGACCCCAACTACGAGGCCGTCATCGAAGAGGGCGACGAGGACCACGTCATCCAGCGACTGGTCACCTTCCTCCGGCACGTGACCATGCAGGACAAGACCGTCGTGTTGACGATCGACCCGACGAGCGTCCGCGACGACGCGTTGCGGCCGCTGCGGAACACGGCCGATATCTACTTCCAGATAGAGACGAACACGGTCGGACAGGAGATTCGACGGAACGTCCTCGTCCGTCGGTTCCAGAACATGAAAACGCCAGTCGACGACTCGATCGGGTTCAACGTCCAGCAGGGACGCGGCATCTCGATCGTCAGCAGGACGGTGGCATAGATGTCCGATTTCGGCACTGCGCGACTCGAGAACGAGCTGGACGCACTGGCGAGCGAATACCCCCACCTCCGGGAACATCTCGACCGGTTCTACGAGGAGTACAACGAGTACCCGAAACTCATCGACGAACCGTCGGGCGAGTGGGAGTCCCACCGACCGAACGTCATCTACGAGGCCGAGGCGCCGATCTTCTGTCACGTCCACGGCGATCTGGGGATCACGACGACCTACTACTGCGTCGAGCCGACCCTCGAGGACGAGGACACGGCGCTGTACGACAAGATCCGGCGGCGGATCCTCGACAAGAGCGTTACGCGGCCCGCACCCGGCAACAACGAGGAGTTCGAGGAACACCTGGACGAACTGTTGGACGACGTCGTCGAGATCACCTCGGGAATCACCGGCCAGTCGATCGGCCGGCTCAAATCCCTCGGCGGGAGCAAGATCTCGCTCTCGCGGGACCAGTTCGACCGGTTGCGCTACCAGCTCCAGCGGGACATCGTCGGCCTCGGCCCGCTCGAGCCGGTGATGGTCGACACGGCCAACGAGGACATTCACGTCATCGGGCCCGAGCAGTGTTACCTCGATCACGGCACCTACGGCATGATCTCGGCGACGGTCGACTTCGGCACGCCCGAGGAGTTCGAACAGTGGCTGCGCAACATGGGCGAGCGGATGAACCACCCGGTCAGCGACTCCGATCCCGTCATCGACGCGACGCTGCCCGACGGCTCGCGTATCAACATTATCTACTCCGACGACGTCTCCGTGCAGGGTCCCTCGCTGACGATCCGTCAGGGCGAGGAGATCCCGCTGTCGGTCTTCCAGATCACGAAGTGGGGGACGATCTCGCCGGAGCTCGCGGCGTACCTCTGGCTCTGTCTCGAGAACGAGCAGACGGTGTTCGTCGTCGGCGAGACGGCGTCGGGGAAGACGACGACGCTGAACGCCGCCCTCTCGTTCATCCCGCGAGACGCGAAGATCTACACCGCGGAGGACACCGCGGAGGTCATTCCGCCCCACGACACCTGGCAGCAACTCCTCACCCGCGAGGGGTCGGGCGACGAGTCCGCGGACGTCGACATGTTCGACCTCGTCGCGGCCGCCCTCCGATCGCGACCCGACTACATCATCGTGGGTGAGGTTCGCGGGGCGGAGGGACAGATGGCGTTCCAGGCGGCCCAGACCGGCCACCCCGTCATGC
This sequence comes from Natronorubrum halobium, assembly GCF_051351675.1. NCBI lineage: Archaea > Methanobacteriati > Methanobacteriota > Halobacteria > Halobacteriales > Natrialbaceae > Natronorubrum > Natronorubrum halobium. Next base: position 231,459 of record NZ_CP195595.1, on the reverse strand, counting down.
TGACCTTCCACGCCAGCGACATCGTCTCGATGATCCAGCGGTTTACCGGGGCGCCGATCAACGTCCCCGAGACGTTCATGGACAACTGCGACGTTGCCCTGTTCCAGAACCGGGTCAAGCAGGGCGACGACGTCCTCCGGCGCGTCACGTCGGTCCAGGAGATCGAGGGCTACTCCGACTACGAGGGCGGGGTCGTCACCCGACAGGCGTTCAAGTGGGACCCCCGCGACGACGACGTCGCCTTCACGGGACGAAACAACTCCTACGTCCTGGAGGAACAGATCGCGACGCTGCTGGGCTATCAGGACACCCGCGAGATCTACGACGAACTCGACCGTCGCGCCGAGATCATCCGTCAACTCATCGACGCCGACGTGCTCGGCTACCACGAGGTCAACGACGCCATCGCCGACTTCCAGCGCGACGGCCTCGAGGGGCTCCCGATCCAGATCCGGGGGATCGATCAGTTCGCCTGAGCGACGACCCGAGACACCTTTACACCGCCAATGTCGACAGAATCCCAACCCGCGCCCGATATGAGCGCCCGTTCGGCACTCCAGTCGCTCAACACGGCGTACGCGAACATGGAGATGTCCACCGAGCGATATCTGCTGCTCGTGATCGGGCCCGCGTTCGGCATCTTCGTCGGCGCGGCCGTCCTCACGTTCGCGCCCGGGCTCCCGCTGTTCGTCGCGCTCCCGGTCGTGTTGTTCGGGCTCCTGTTCGTGGTCGTCGCGATCATCTACCCGAAGCTCGCGCAGGATCGCAAGCGAAAGCAGGTTCGCCAGCGCTTTCACCTCTTTCTGACCCACATCACCGTCCTCTCGATGACGAACATCAACCGCGTCGAGATCTTTCGGACGCTCGCCGAGGAAGACGAGTACGACGCGCTCGCCGAGGAGATGGGCTATCTCGTCGCGCTGGTCGACACCTGGAACATGAGTTTGGACGACGCCTGTCGGCTCCGGGCCAAACAGACCTCGAGTCCGCTCCTGACCGACTTTCTGGAGCGACTCGCGTACACGGTCGGTGGCGGCCAGGGGATCGACGAGTTCCTGATCGAAGAACAGGACACGATCATCCAGCAGTTCGTCACCCGCTACGAGGCCGATCTGGCGAAACTCGACGTCATGAAGGAGCTGTACATGTCGATGATGCTGTCGGTGTCGTTCGTCCTCGTGTTCGCGATCGTGCTGCCGATCCTGGTCGGGATCAGCCCGACGCTGCTCATCCTCGGCACGATCGCCATGTTCGGGATCGTGCAGGTGGCGTTCGTGTACGCGATTCACGTCGTCTCGCCGTACGATCCCCTCTGGTACATCGAGGAGACCGCCGGAGTCGGCCCGCTGTCACGGATTCCTCGGGCGCTCGCGATCGGTATCGGGAGCAGTCTCCTTCTCGCGATCGCCGTCCTGCTCGTCCTGCTCGGACTCCTCCCGATCGCTGCCGACCGGATCCCGCTGCCGGTCCTGACGGCGATCCCGGTGACGCCGTTACTCCTGCCCGGGTGGCGGATGCGTCAGGAGGAGGGTAAGGTGAAGGTCCGCGACGGGGAGTTTCCCAGCTTCATCCGGGCGCTGGGTGCCGTCGAGAGCGTCAAACAGACCTCGACGGGGAACGTCTTGGAGAGCCTGCGACGAAAGGACTTCGGCGCGCTGACGGCGAACGTCGACGCCCTCTACAAGCGACTCAACATGCGGATCGACGACATCCGTTCGTGGCGGCTGTTCGCCGCCGAAACCGGCTCCTACCTCATCCAGAAGTTCGGCGACATGTACGTCGTCGGCCGCCAGATGGGTGGCGATCCGAAGGTGCTGGGTAAGGTGATCAGTCAGAACCAGAACCAGGTGCTCAAAGTCCGCGAACAACGCCAGCAGGCGACGACGACGCTGACCGGCGTCCTCTACGGCATCACGGCCGCGAGCGTCTTCGCCTTCTTCATCGGCCTCGAGGTCGTCGAGATTATGATGGAGATCACGACCGAGATGGATTTCGGCGCCGGAAGCGGCGGCGAGGGCGCCGGCGTAAGCGGCGGTGGTGTCGCGAGCAACCTCCTCCACACCGAACAGTACGACCTCGGTGCCATCGAGTACCTCCTGATCATGACCGTTCTGATCAACGCGATGCTCTCGTCGATCATGATCCGGATCACCGACCGCGGACACATGATCAGCAGTCTGGTTCACTTCGTCCTCCTGACCTGGCTCGGCGCGATCATCGCCGTCGTGACGCAGTACGTCGTCAACGCCGTCATCGCCGTCTAACTAATTCCGGCGCAGAGACCGCTTCGGACCGCAGTAACGGGCGACTCACTCCTCGTAATCGGACGAACCTTCTTGATAGTTCCGGCACTGTCATCGGTATAGACCGGCCACTCCGGCCACCTACCATGTCAGGATCACAACCGTACCTCGAGACGCTCGAACGATCGGCCGGGCGAACCGACGCGACCATCCAGTGGGCCCGGTTTCTCGGCGAAACATTCGGCACCACGGGTGCGTTGAACTGCCTGCGTTACTACGAAGACCTCGGCTGGATCAGTTCGCTCGTCCGCGAACAGATGACCTCCTACCTGCGCGGGCTCTCGCTCGGCGAGATTCACAACAAACGCTACGACGAACCGACCACCCTCGACTACCCCCTCGAGTCGCTCAGCGGGACGCTCTTTAGCGCCCACGCCCAGAGCCTCGAGTACATCGCGAAGATCAGAGGGGACGATCTCGAGGAGCACGTCATGATCGCTCGGATGGCCGAACGTCGGGTCGAACGACAGATCGACGAGGAGGAGACGACCGACGAACCGAACGAGATGGTTAGCATCATTCGCGAAGAGCCGTCCACGTAATGGTCATTCATTTGGCCATCGGCCAAAACCCTTATCATAAGTAATCCTCCGGCACACATAACAAATCATGTGGTCACTATTGCTGTTGTGATTTGAATGATCAACGTATTCAAAACGAAATCGGTATCGAGTCACAAACAACGGCAGATAATATAGTTATTTTATAAATCAAGAGAGATTGTACTTACGGATTTATTGTCTGTTCGACTCCCTGCTATTTAATATATGGCGGTTCCAGTAACTCAGTAGTCGTGAGTAGTGGTCGTCCGCCAGCGGTTCGTCGGCAGTGCGTGGTCGACGGGTGCGTCGACGGTCCTTCTCACGAACCCCCAACTGGTGATCGTCAATGCGTGAGGATATACCCGATACGGAGTCCGTCTTCGACGACCTGTCGAGGGCGGCGACTGCAGATGAGCAGTCGGAATCGTACACTATCTCCTTGGGAACGACCGACGAGTCGTCCAAGGACGTCGAGCGCGAACTCGACGAGCTGATGGCCGAGGTGAACGCGGCGTTGCCGACCGACGACGTGCAGTTCGACGAGGCGATAATCAAGGAGAATCTCGACGAGATTCTGCTGATGCTCATCGCCCTGCACGAAGAGACCCACGGGAAGGAACTGCTCTCGGATCTGACCCACCTGTTCGGTGCCCAGCTCAGTCCGGGCACCGTCTACCCGAGTCTGCACACTCTGGAAGAGGCGGACGTGCTATCGATGCACGCGAAGGTACGAACCAAGGAGTACTCGATCGACGACGAGGAGTACGTTCGTGCGACCGTCGAGCGAACGATGGTCCAGCATCTGGCCTTCGGGCTGTTGCTGTACGCGTTCCTGCCGCGACTCTAGACCGGTCGCTGTGCTTTTATCGGCTTTCGCGCCCGGTGACGACTCGAGTCCCGAGACGACGACCCTACTGATCTTCGAGATCCTTCGCGATGTCACTCAGGCTGTCGCTTGGGGGCTCACGGGCGTCGTAATAGACCGTCTCGCCCGGTGCGCGAAGCCCGTAGAGGAACTCGGGTTCGATGACGTCGATCAGTACCGAGCCACCCGCCGCGATGTCGTGCTCGTCGGCCCAGTCAGTCAGTCGGTCCGGCGCGCCGCTCGGATCGCGGGCCTGATCGGGCGTCTCGTAGACGGCCGGAATCGACAGATCGTCGCCCGTCAACGCTCGTTCGACCCGTCCGAACCGTTCGTCGCCCTCGAGGACGATCCGGACGACCTCGTCGGTCGGGAACGCGTCGCGTTCGTCGGCCGGTACCTCGAGACGGACGCCGGTTGCCGTCTCCGTACACGTCGACCGGACCGTCTGCACTGACGGATGGTCGCTCGAAATTCGGTCTGCCATAGCGAAAACGAAGTTCGTGTCGGCGGTTACTCGTCGCCCTCAGCGTCGCCCTCACCGAGCAGTTCGTCGATGTCGGTACTGCCGTGGTCGACGACCGCAGCGTTGATCTGTGCGACGGCGTCGGACACCTCGCTCCCACGGACCGTGATGCGGCGGCGTTCGCCGTCACGCGACGGCCTGTAGCCCGTCTGGCGTTCCTTCATCAGGACTTCCTGCAGGTTCGCGCCGGCGACGCCCGGGTTGAGCGGTCGGCCCGCGTCGTCGGAGCCACCGGTAATCTCGAGCGTGTAGCCGTCGAGTCCGACGGCGCCGCCGTCGACTTCCTCGCCGATCGACTTGCCGATGAACCGGTTTGCGTCCTGTTCTTCCGCCTCGAGCTGGTAGGACGACCCGGAGTCGGGGTCGCCGACGACGACAGTGAAACTTGCCATGTTCGACGGAAGACGGCCGTCGCTCAAAAGAACATCGATCGAAGTTTTGCTCTGCGGGCGCGGCAAGCCGCGCCCTCGGCAAAAATTCGATTAAAAGCACTCCTCCTTCCCCTCCATTCACTTCGTTCACTCCGGGTCAGTCGTCGGCCCGCTCACTCACCTACGGGTTCGTTCACGGTGAGCGACGTGTGACCGCCTGCCCTTCCCCGAGTCGGACGGCTCTCGCGGTGCTCGAGCCGTCCTCCCGGCCACCGATATCGGTGCTCTTTCGACGTCAATTGTCGACTACACGTTTACCGCCGCTCGAACAGTCAAGTACGTCGAAATCGTAGCTGGAACCGTGTTCATCGATCCCGGGCGGCTCGAGATACGCCTGCGCGACGAGTTCGGCGGTACGATGGGCCAGTCCCGCGTCGTCGTCCGGCAGGCCGTCGATCTCGCGGATTCCGGCCAGTACCAGGCCGACGTCGGGGCGACGCTGACGAACGACGTCGTCATCGAGGAGCTCTCGGACGCGCCCGACGGCGCCCCGACCGACCGGTGGAACTGGTGGATCGGTTCGCTCGAGATCGCCTACGGCGGCTACGGCCAGTTCGGTATTCGTCGGTATCAGAACCAGGAGTAAGCGCTCCTTCTCGTCGAGTCGCAACTACTTCGAACCGAAACAGCTTTTTCCGTCCCTGACTGACTGGTTAGTCAGTGACTGCCGACGACACGCGGGACGCGATCATGGCTGCCACGTACGAGGCGCTCTGCGAGGAGGGCTACAGTGACCTCACCGCACAGTCGATCGCCGACCGAACCGACCGCAGCAAATCCGCGCTCTTCTACCACTACGACTCGCTCGAGGATCTCGTCGCGGACTTCATCGAGTACCTGATCGAAGGCTTCGAGACGCGGGTCGAACGGACCCGCGACCGGCCGCCGCTCGAGCGACTCGCGGCGTTCGTCGACTGGTTCCTCGCCGATCCGGACGACGATCAACTGGCGTTTCACACGGCCTTTCTCGAACTCCGAGCACAGGCGCCGTACAACGAGGTCTACCGCGAGAAGCTCCGGGAGAGCGACGATCACCTCCGGGCTGCCGTCGAGGAAATCCTTCAGGAGGGTATCGACGCGGGCACCTTCCGAGACCACGATCCGGAGCGCGTCTCGGCGCTCCTTCTCGCCTCGTTCGACGGCGCGCAGATCCGCCAGTTCACGCTCGGCCGCGACGAGTACCTCGAGACGGTCAGAGCGGAGACCGTCGACCGCGTCCTCGCGGACGTCCTCGCCGCCGACGTCGACTTTCCCGAGGAAGCGAGCTTCGACTTCCCGCGCGACGACCGCCTCGTGGACGATACCGAGACGACGAACGCGGAGGGCGATACCGAGACGGCGGAGTCGGAGGCTGATCCCACGGAATGAGCGAAGCGACCGACCGATCCGTCGACGTCACCGACGGCGACCTGTTCAAACCGCTCATGGTGCTGTCGGCGCCGATCGTCGCCTCGCAGGTGCTCAACGTCGGCTACAATCTGGCGGACACCTACTGGGTGGGCCGCCTCGGCGGGGACGCGATCGCCGCGCTCTCGTACTCCTGGGCGGTCGTCTTCCTGATGATCAGCGTCGGCGGCGGCCTCACCGTCGCCGGAACGGTCCTCATCGCACAGAACAAGGGCGCCGGACGGATCGGGATGGCCAGCCACCTCGCCGGCCAGACGCTCTCGTTCGTGACGGTCGTCGCGCTCGCGTTCGCGACCGTCGGCTACGTGCTGACGCCGTGGCTCATGCAGATGGTCGGCGCCGAATCCGGCTCGGTCGCTTACGGCTACGCCGTCAGCTACACCCGGATCATGTTCGTCGGTATCGTGTTCATGTTCTGGTTCTTCATCTTCGACGCGCTCTCGCGAGGGTGGGGCGACACCCGAACGCCGCTGTACCTGATGGCCGTCAGCGTCACGCTCAACGTACTCATCGACCCGGTCCTGATCCTCGGCTTCGACGGGAATCCGCTGTTCGCCTGGCTCGGTGCGACCGGCCTCGAGTCGACGCTCTACGCCGCCACCGGCTTCGATGGCTGGGGCGTCGACGGCGCCGCAGTCGCGACGATCTTCTCTCGCGGCGTCGCCGCCGCCATCGGACTCACCCTGCTGTTCACCGGCCGGGTCGGGCTCCAGCCCTCGCTTTCGGATCTGCGTCTCGACCGGGAGACGGTCCGGAAGATCGTCGACATCGGTGCGCCGATCGCAACCGAGCAGGGCTTTCGCGCGTTCGGCATCACCGTGTTGACGGCGATCATCGCCCTCGCCGGGACGGAAGCGGTCGCCGCCTACGGGATCGTCACGCGGCTCTCCTCGTTGCTGTTCATGCCCGCGCTGGGACTCGCCCGCGGGACCGAGACGGTCGTCGGCCAGAACCTCGGCGCCGAGCAGATCGACCGCGCCAAACAGGCCGTCAAACTCAGTTCGATCGTCGTCGTCTCGGCGTTCGCAGTGATCGTCGCCGTCGCCTACCAGTTCGCCGAGCCGATCGTCGCAATCTTCATCGAAGCGGGGACCGAGGACGCCGATCAGGTGATCGAGTACGCCGCAGCGTACATCCTCATCGCCGGCCCCTCCTACGTCTTCCTCGGGGTCTTCCAGATCCTGCTGGGCGGGCTCCGCGGCAGCGGCTCCACGCGAGCCGCGATGGTCCTCTCGGTGCAGGAGCTGTGGCTCTGGCGCATTCCGATCGCAGCCGTTGCGCTTATCCTCCTCGATATGGGCGTTGTTGGTGTCTGGTACGCCGTCGCCATCTCGTACGTACTGTCGACGATCACCACTGCCGCGTGGTTCCTGCGTGGCACCTGGACCGACGACGTCGTGACCGACGAGCCGACGACGCCAGCACCCGGTGATTGACGTGACCGAGCACGACGTCCACCCGAGCCGACGTATCGCCCGCCTGAGCACCCGTAGCTCGGCTTCCGAACTGGCCGCACCGATTCGGGCGCTCGCCACGGAGGCGGTGCCGGCGCGTGACCGGTCGCTCCCCGCCGCGCTGTGTACGGTCGCCGGGGAAATCGGTTTCGGGCCAGCTGACCGGGACGAGTCGGCGGATCGTGAGGCGTTCGAGGCCGTCCTCGAGCCGGTCGTCACCGGAGTCACGCTCCTCGAGGGCTACGTTCGGCTTCGACTGACGCTGGTTGGCACCGCCGAAGATGTGACGCTCGAGGAAGCGCCGACGGTCGACCGGGACGAGGGGATCCTCGCGAGCGACCTCCTCCACGCCCGTACGTACGCGGCGGTCGCCGAGACGCCGGTTCCCGACCGACGGCGTCTCGAGTTGTACCGCGTCTTGCTCGAGGGGTCGACGGCGCTCTCCCGGCAGTTTCTAACCCGCGCCGACGCGGACGAGACGGCCGACGACCGATTCGGGGCGACGGCGACGCTCGCCGAAACTGCGGGTGCGATCGGTGCGGCGGCCGTCGATGCCTCGGCCGAAACACGGACGGCACTGCGTCGCTATAGTCACGCGATGATGACCGCACTCGCGTCCCAGTCGTCGGCGACGCCCGATGACGTCGATCCCCAGGCGAGCGCCGCTCGCGTGCTCTTCGACCCGACGTGCCAGCACGCGGTCGCGAGCGAGGCCGCGCTCGAGCACGCGACCCCGGCCGTCGAGCGCTCCCTCGAGCGGGCCCGAACGGCCCTCGAGACGCTCGCCGACGGCGTCACGGACGACGTCTCGTCACCGCTCGGTCGACTCGAGCGCGCGACGCGGATCCCGTTCCACCAGGAGTGAGTGGTCGAGCGATGACTGAGCTCTCGAGACCGATCTGGCCTGCGTACCCGCTGTCGGCGTTCGTCGCGGGGCTCGGCCACTGCTACCTCGGGCAGTGGAAACGCGGAGCGATCTGGTTCGCACTCTACGTGCTCGCGCTCGCCTTCCTCTCCGCTCGGACCCTGTCGGGTGCGCTCGACTTCGGCGAGCCGTTCGTCGTGACGGCACTGCAGTTCGAGTCGGTCGCCTACACCGACGTCGCGGTTCCGCTCGCGGTGCTGGTGATCTGCCTGCTCGACGTCTACCTCATCGGCCTCACGAGACGGACGGCCGCGAAGACGGCCGCGTCGCCCGCCTCGAACGGCTCCTGAGACTCGCTCGAGGGTTCGGCACGGGAACCCGACCGATTGCTACACACTTTTCTGCGTGTGAGACGAATTACACGTATGGCTCGTCTCGGGACACTCCTGCTCAAAGGGGCCGGTGCCCTCCTGCTCGCGTTCGTCGTGCTCAGCGTGATCGCGACACTCGTCAGTATCGTCCTCTCGATCGTTGCGACCGTCGTCGCAGCCGTCGTGACGCTCGCGATCCTCGCGGTCTTCGTGCTAGCAGCCGTCGGGCTGGCCTCGCTGTTCTGGGGCGGCGACGAGACGCCCGTCGCCGCGGACGACACCACTGATCGTTCCAGTCGGTCGACCGAGAACGAGGACCCGGCGGATCGCCTCCGATCCCGGTACGTCGACGGAACACTCAGCGAGGACGAGTTCGAACGGGAACTCGATCGACTGCTCGAGGACGACCGTGGACGTGCGGACGGACTCGAACGCGATCGCTCACGCACTCGCGAGTCGACCGATCGAACGCGGCTCTGGGATCGATAATCGACAGGACGCGGCACTGGATCAGTAGGTGAGATGAGCGTGAACTCGTGCGACCCGTTTTCGAACGGGTAGCTGAGATCGGCGTTCGACCGCCGCTGTGGAAGACAGCACTCCCTCGTGACGAACTGTCTCCCCAGCGAACGAGGCGATTCGATCGCCCCACAACAGCTTTCAGGAAGGTATCTCAGACCGGGAACGGTTTTTCGTCGAGCAGCAGTCCGGGTGAGATCGAGCACGATATTCCACCGCAGAAGCCACACGGGTCGACCGTGTGGCAGTCGTTCACTCGTCGTTTAGCGCTTCTATTCTGCGTACTACCTCTTCGGACGTTTCAACTGCCGTATCGCCCGAAAACGCGTAGAGGACGATACCGAGAACGCACCATCCGAGGACGAAAACCCACTCGTAGGGCCAGAGCAGTGCGGACTGCCCGCCCGGCAAGTAGAGTGTGATGAAGATCGCGGTCATCACGAACGCAATGATCCCGACGAGGTATCCGGCTGGGACCTTGTACGGGCGTTCCATTCCGGGTTCACGATAGCGCAGGATCAGGAACGAGACGACGACGAGGAACCAGGCGACGACGATGCCGAGTCCGCCGGCGTTGACGATCCACGTGAGCATCTGTTCGCCGAAAAACGGCGCTATCGCGGACAGTCCGCCGATCAGTAAAATCGCGTTGCTCGGGGTATTGTACTCCGGATGGACTTCCGAGAGCGGTTCCGGAAGCATCCCCGATTCGGAGAGTGCGAAGAGTGCGCGACTGCCACCGATAATAAACGCGTTCCAGCTCGTCAGGATCCCTGCGACACCCGCAAGTGCCATGAGTTGTCCTGCGGTCTGACTGCCGTACAGTACCTCCATAGCCCTCGCTGCGGGCAGCGAGCTCTCGACGAGTTCTGCACCCGGAAGTGCGCGGCTCGAACCCCAGATGACGGCCATGTAGAACAGCGCGGCCATTCCGACGGATAGCAAGATCAAGAGCCCCAGGGTCCGGGCCGGGATGTCGGCCTCCTCAGCCGACTGCGGGATAACGTCGAACCCGACGAACATGAACGGCGTCATCAGTACGACGGCAAAGATTCCGGCGGTCCCTGCACCGAAGGACGGGTCAGGCGATGGCTGACCGCTGGTAATCGCGCCGGCGATCAACACGACTCCGGCGAACGCGATGACCAGGGTCATAATGATCTGGAACTGCGCGGCGATCCGAATGCCGATGTAGTTCAGATACGTCACGCCGATCGTTCCCAGTACGCCGACGAGGATCCAAGTTCCGTACACCGGTTCTCCGGCGACGTCCCAGAGGGGGACAGCGTTGAACCCGGGGATAATAAACGCCATCGCGGACGGGAGCGCCACCGCTTCGAAGGCGGCGACGGTGACGTAGCCGAAGATAATTGCCCAGGTACAGACGAACGAGCCGATCGGGCCGAGCGCACGGAGGCTATAGACGTGTTCTCCACCGACCAACGGCATCGAGGAGGCCAGTTCACTGTAAATGATCGCCACGACACCGACGACGATCCCTCCTGCAACGAACGCAGAAATCGCACCCAACGGACCGCCTTCTTGGATCCAATCTCCAGCGAGGATAATCCATCCCCATCCGATCATCGCCCCGAACGACAGAATCAGCATCTCCTTTTTACCCAACGCTTTTTTCAAACCGCTCTGTGTAGTATCTGACATAATTGTGATTTGGGACTCAGTGGCATGTACCGAATACTCACGATTACTAATGTATCTTTCGCAGATATTGTATATGAGACAGCAATCGGGGCATATGTTATATCAATTCCAATAATTATCCATCTAATTAGGATTACATCGCCGATCGAGCTCTCCAGCGTCCGGTCAGAAGGAGATGCTCTAACCAGTTAGAACGCCCATATGATACACTGGACGTAGTACTACTGCTCCAGTGGATGCGGTTGTTGAACGATTCGGCGCGTAGCAATTGTTCACCTACCCGTCCGTCAGAACGCCGCTTCTCGAGTATCATCGACTCTCTGTACGACCGCTGCGGGACATATATTGGACATCATCCAATTACAACTATATTCATTAGATAATATATCTCGTTCTGCCCCGATATGGAGACACCAAATCAAATATATATGGGCTAGTGGGAACCACGTAGTATGGCCGTAGGCCCATCGATCGACGAGCTTCACCTCACGACGGAACCGTCAGTCGACGAGGTTCCGGGACCGAACTCACGGACGCTACTCGAGCGCCAGCGAGAGATCGATAGTAGCGCAGTGGCGTACCCGCGACGAATCCCGATCGCACTCGAGGAGGCGCGCGGAGCGACGGTTCGAGATGTCGACGGGAATACGTTTCTCGACTTTTTCGCCGGTATCGGCGTTCTGAACGTCGGACACTCCAACCCGTACGTCCTCGAGGGGACACAGGACCAGCTCGAGTCGGTCGCGCACACGATCGACTTCCCGACCGAAGCGCGAATCGATCTCATCGAGAAACTGCGACAGATCGCTCCCGGCGGACTGGCCGGTGCGAGCAACGTCGTATTCGGTGGGCCGAGCGGAAGCGACGCGATCGAAGGCTCGATCAAACTCGCCAAACACAACACCGGCCGTCACGGACTACTCGGGTTCGAAGGTTCGTATCACGGGACAACTGCGGGTGCGCTCAGTCTCACCGCGGGTAAGAAGTACAAGGAGGGATACGGTCCACTACTCGCCGACACCGTCCACGTGCCGTATCCAACACGCGATGCGGGTTCGGCCGACCGCGGCGCCTGTGAGCGATCGCTCGACGCTGCCAAGCGGAAGTTCGAGGCCCCCTACGGCGGCCACGAGACACCCGCCGGCATCTGGGTCGAACCGATTCAAGGTGAGGGTGGCGTCGTCGTCCCGCCGAAGGGGTTCTTGCAGGGGCTTCGTGACATCGCGGACGACAACGATGCGATGTTGATCGTCGACGAGATTCAGACTGGACTGGGCCGAACCGGCGAATGGTTCGCGACCGACCACTTCGACGTGACGCCCGACGCGATCACGATGGCGAAGGCACTCGGCGGGACCGGGCTGCCGATCGGTGCGATGCTCTATCACGAAAAATTCGATACGTGGGGACCAGGTGGCCACGTCGGGACCTTCCGCGGCAACGCGCCGGCGATGGTCGGCGGCCTCCGAGCGATCGAGTACATCGAATCACACGACCTGCTTTCGCACGCGACACAGCTCGGGGAGTACCTTCGAAATCGCCTTCACGAGACCGCGGAGACGACGCCGGCGATCAGCGACGTCCGAGGAAAAGGACTGTTCGTCGGCGTCGAGTTCGTCGACGGTGACGGGAATCCGGACGCCGACCTGGTCGAAGCCATCCAGACCCGCTGTTACGCAGACGGCGTGCTCGTCTGGAGCGCCGGTCGACACGGGAACGTGTTGCGCCTGATCCCACCGCTCGTTCTCACCCGCGAACAGGCCGAAATCGGTATGGATATCATCTGTACGGCGATCGAATCGAGTACCGGAGAAAGCGCGGACTAGTATCCAACGCGTCCCCTCGAGCTCCGACTCGAGGGAAAATATCGCTGCGTCGAGAGCCGGACGGTGAGGTCGCCGACGAACAGAGAGTTCGTCGACGAGCGGAGCGCCTGAAGACGAACGAACGGTCGACCGACGTCGGTGGGTGCCGGTTCTATCCGACGTGCGATCACGGAACGACGGGGCGACGGACCGGTCGATGCGTGTCGGCGTCGCCGACCGGTCGCACTTGGCGACGCCGTTTCCGAACTCGAGAGCGGTTGTGCGGACTACGTCCCATCAGTCGGCGATCCGTGGCTGTCGAGAAACGACTGCTGACTGTAGTTGCGCAGCATACCGATTCCCTCGTACGCCTTGATCGTCGAGATGACGAACTTGGAACTCGTTCGAGTGATCTCGTCGATCGATTCGTAGTCTTCGATGAGTCCCTCGACCATATCTCGCGAGGTCAGTCGACCGATAACGATGAAGTCCGTCTCTCCCATCATGAAGTACACCTGGTTGACCCCCTCGATATCGGCGAGTTGTTCGCCGACTCGTTCGTGATACCCCTCGCCGAACTCCGCCCAGATCTCGGAAATGACGGTGAGCCCCAGTCCGATCTCCTCGAGGTCGAGTTCGTACAGATCGTTCGTAATGATACCCTCGTCTTTGAGATTCTGCAAGCGGTAATGAACCGTCGATTTTGGAATCCCCGTCTGTTCGTGGAGCGTTTTCGTGTTATCGGTCTCCTGATCGGCGATCGCAAAGAGGATCTTGATATCCCGCTCGTCCAGTGTCTCGTTCATTCGTGTGTCGTTTCACACAGACGATCCTATTCCTTTTCGGTGACCGTTCGCTCTCGGATCGTCCGTACCGAGCACCGAACGGAACCGATGATTCGCTAGCAAGTCGGGCACCACGATCGGTGCTCGCTGCCTAACTGCCCCTCGCACGGAAGACGTGTTCTGGTAGCCTAGTCAGTCCCGCTATTTCTGCTGCCGAGAACACCCGCCGATCTCGCACGAAACCTCGAACCCTGATCTGCTACGGCGGCACTTGAATCTGGAACCCACACGTTATTTTAGGTTGGCCTAAAAATCGGTGCCTTTATGATGGTTTAGGTTGGCCTAAAATTTGTATGCGGCAACCAAATACGCGAGCACCCGCACTCCGTGCAACGGTTTCGACTCGTCGTGGAGGTGGTGCACGATGAGTTATCTCGATCAGGATAACAGTGCCATCCTCTCCCAGCAAGCCGGGCGTGAATCGAACGCGCGAACGTATCCTCGCCATCTCCCGCTGGCCATCCGCGAAGCGCAGGGCGTCACCGTGACGGACATGGACGGGAACGAGTATTACGATTGTCTCGCCGGGGCAGGGACACTCGCGCTTGGTCACAATCACCCGCGGGTCGTCGAAGCGATGGAGCGCACGCTCGAGACCGGGCGACCGCTCCACACCCTCGATCTCTCTACACCAGCGAAAGAGCGGTTCGTCGACTCCTTGTTCGCGAGCCTTCCTGACGAGTTCAGCGAGCGAGCGAAAGTCCAGTTCTGTAGCCCGGCTGGAACCGACGCCGTCGAAGCTGCACTGAAGCTCGTCAAAACGGCCACAGGAAACCGGAGTATACTCGGGTTCCAGGGTGCTTACCACGGGATGACGACCGGGGCACTTTCGCTGATGGGTGACACTGGTGCCAAAGAACCTGTTCCGGGACTGATGAACGAGGTTCATCATCTCCCCTTCCCGTACGACTATCGATGCCCGTTCGGCGTCGGCGGCGAGGACGGACACCGAATCGGGAGCGACTACGTCGAGAACCTCCTCGATGACGATGAAGGTGGAATCACCGACCCCGCCGGGATGATTCTCGAGCCCGTCCAGGGAGAAGGCGGTGCGATTCCTGCGCCCGATGCGTGGCTCCGAGAGATCCGTCGCATTACGCATGAGCGCGACATTCCTCTCATTTTGGACGAGATTCAGGCGGGTCTCGGACGGACAGGCGAGACCTACGCCTTCGAGCATGCCGGAATAACTCCCGACGTGGTTACACTCTCGAAGGCCATCGGTGGCGGTCTCCCGCTCGCCGTCGTCGTCTACGACGAGGAACTCGATGTTTGGGAACCCGGAGCACACGCCGGAACGTTCCGCGGGAACCAGCTCGCGATGGCAGCCGGAGAAGCGACCATCGACTACGTGCTCGAGAACGACCTCGATGATCACGCCGCCGACGTGGGGGCGCGTCTGCGGGACCACCTGGAGAGTACGGCCGAGCGATTTAGTGCGGTCGGAGACGTCCGGGGTCGCGGGCTGATGCTGGGCATCGAGTTCGTCGACCCCGATGCCGACTGGCAAGGCGCAGGACCTCACGCTCCGGACAGTGATTTTGCGGCGGCAGTCCAGGCCGAGTGTTTCGACCGCGGACTTATCATCGAACTCGGCGGCCGCGAAAGTGCGACGGCCCGGTTCCTCCCGCCACTCGTCGTGTCGAAGACACAGATCGACGCGATCGCGACCATCTTCGAGGAGGCCGTCGCCGCCGTCGCCGACGCCGAGGCGGAACCGGCGGAGGTGACCGTATGAGCGCAGACGAATTGTTCCTCGACTCTGAAGCGGGCACTGCCGCCTACCGTGAGGCCATGCAGCGGGCGACCGACGCCGTCGTAGATAGCTTCGCCACCGCCGAAAACCCGTACTCGGGGCGGTCACCCGAAGCGCTCTCTAAGCAGTTCGCGGACCCGATCCTCCCCGAAACCGGCACGGGTCTGGGCACTGCTATCGACGAAGTCGCAACCAAGGTTCTCGCCCACTCGGTCGGAACTTCGAATCCGCAGTGCGCGGCGCACCTCCAGTGTCCGCCGATGATTCCGGGGCTCGCCGCGGAGGCGATGCTCACCGCGGCGAACCAGTCGCTCGACTCTTTCGATCAGGCGCCCGCCGCCACCGTCCTCGAGCAGGAAGTCGTCGGCACACTTTGTGAGCTGTTCGACCTTCCGGACGCCGCGGATGGTGTCTTCACGAGCGGGGGGACGCAGTCGAACTTCCAGGCCCTCTTGTTGGCCCGCGACCGATACTGTCGTCGCCAGTTCGGCCGCGACGTGCAAGCAGGTGGACTCCCGCCAGCGGCCGAGTCGCTTCGCATCCTCTGCTCGGAGGAGGCCCACTTCACTGGCAAGCAGGCGGCCCATCACCTCGGACTCGGTGAAGACGCGGTTGTCGCCGTTCCGACCGACGAGGAACGCCGGATGGACCCCGACGCACTCGACGCGATACTCGCTGAACTCAATGCTAACGACGCGGCTCCTTTCGCGCTCCTCGGGACTGCCGGAACGACCGACTTCGGCAGCATCGATCCGCTGGACGCACTCGCCGACCGGGCCGCCGAGCACGACCTCTGGTACCACGTCGATGCAGCGTACGGCGGCGCCCTCGCGCTGACCGACTCCGACGACCTGCTCGAGGGCATCGAGCGTTCCGACTCCGTCGCCGTGGACTTCCACAAACTCTTCTACCAGCCCATCAGCTGTGGCGCATTCCTCCTCGGCGACGGGGACGATTTCGAGTGGATGGCGCGTAACGCCGCCTACCTCAACCCGGCGGAACACGACGAGACCGGCGTTCCGAACCTCGTCGCGAAATCGGTCCAGACGACACGCCGATTCGACGCGCTGAAACCCTACCTCGCGTTCCGTGCCCTCGGTCGCGAGGGAATGGCGGACCTCGTCGAGGAAACCGTGGCGTTGGCTTCCGATGCGGCATCGCTCATCGAGGATGCCACCGACTTCGAACTGTTGCACGAACCGACGTTGAACGCGGTCGTCTTCCGCTATCGGCCGCGTGAGGCGATGAGTAAGCAGGCTGTCAGTCGGTTGAACGCGGACATCCGGGAACGGTTGCTCCACGACGGCCGTGCGATCGTCGCCAGAACGGCGGTCGCAGGCGTGACTAGCCTGAAGTTCACGCTGCTGAACCCGACCGCCACGCTCGAGGACGTCGCTGCAATGCTGGATGTCATCCGGGACTGTGGTATGGCAGCCGCTCAAGAACGGGAGGTGGTTGCGTGACACTGGAGTTCGACGGCCGTGTGGACCGGGAAGTCGATCCCGCCGAACGGGCTGACGACGCCACGGTGCACGCGTTCCTCAACTGCTACCTTCGTGAGACCGGCGGCTACACCGTCCACGACGAGAGCGTGGCGGACGTTGCACCCGGTCCGAGCGGACTGCTTCGGACGCGGCTGCCCGAACAGGAAATCGACATACTGGCCCCCCTCGAGTACCGGTCGCCGACGGAGCGCCATCTGTTCGACACGCCCGTTCGATACCGTCTCCCCGACGGCACAGTCCACCCGGTCGACGCCGCGACGCTCGCCTCGCTCGTCGTGAAAGACCTCTCACGCACACGAGAGGGGGGATCCGTTCCGGACGAGCTCCTCGAGCGGGTCCTCCGGAGCAAGCGAAACGTCGAAACCTTCGTTCGTGCACGGACGGGCGACGAAACACACCTCTACGAGGAACAGCTGTCATTCCGCGACGCGGAGCAGGCGCTCGTCTTCGGCCACCACCGTCATCCGACGCCAAAGAGCCGACAGGGTATCGCTGCCCGAAACCAGAAAACGTACGCGCCGGAACTCCGGGGGGCGTTCCCGCTCCACTATTTCCGCGCGGATCCCGACCTCGTCGCGGAGCGTTCGGCCCTCGATCGGCGCGCCACGACCTGGGTGAAAGACGCTCTGCGCGAGGACGACACCGTGCCCGAGACGTTCGTCGACGATCACGTCGACAGCGACGACGTCCTGTTGCCGGTCCATCCGTGGCAGGCGGGCTACCTCTGTGACCAGCCACACGTCCGACGCCATCTCGGGGACGGGATCGAACACCTCGGCGCAGTCGGACAGGAGTTCTATCCGACGACCTCGGTCCGGACGCTCTACAGCCCGGACACCCCGTTCATGGTGAAATCGTCGTTACGCGTGAAGATCACGAACTCCGTACGGACGAACAAGCGCCCGGAACTCGACCGCGGTGTGGCCGTCGCGGAACTCCTCGATACCGCGTTCGGCGACGAACTCTCCGAGGCGTTCCCGAACTTCGACATCGTCCGCGATCCCGCCTTCCTCGCGCTCGACATCGGGGACGAACGCGAGTCCGGACTCGAGACGGTCCTCCGGGCCAACCCCTTCCGCGGTGAACTGGCCGAGCGTTCGACCCCACTGGTCGCGCTCTGTCAGGACGCCATCACGGGCCGGTCGCGTCTCGGTCGTCTCGTCACAACCATCGCCGAGCGCGAGGACCGCGATACCGCGGCGGTCAGCGAAGAGTGGTTCCGCCAGTACCTGGAAATCGCGATCCGTCCGGTGCTGTGGCTCTATCTCGTCCAGGGTGTCGGCGTGGAAGCCCACCAGCAGAACTCGGTGCTCACGCTCGACGAGGACGGCTATCCGTGCGAGTTCCGCTATCGCGACAATCAGGGGTTCTATTTCCCCGAGTCACAGTATCCCGACGTCGACGCCTATCTCCCAGGCGTCGGCGAGCGGGCCGACACCGTCTGTGAAGACGCCATCGCCGACGAGCGACTCCGCTACTACGTCATTCTGAA
The DNA here is from genome assembly GCF_051351675.1 of Natronorubrum halobium. Taxonomy (NCBI): domain Archaea; kingdom Methanobacteriati; phylum Methanobacteriota; class Halobacteria; order Halobacteriales; family Natrialbaceae; genus Natronorubrum; species Natronorubrum halobium. The sequence goes on along the minus strand of NZ_CP195595.1, from coordinate 213,114 downwards.
CAACGCGCTCGACGTCATCAACGCCTTTGGGAGTGCTGGACTCGTCGCCGAGCGACGCCTGCTTGCGCTCCTCCGAGCGGAACTGGAGCGGGCCCGCGAGCACTACGATCGTCCCTCGTCGGACTTCCTGACGCCGCTGCTGGAATCGCCAACCGTCCCGTGTAAGGCCAACCTGCTGACACGGTTTCGCGGACTGGACGAACTGGAGAACGACCTCGAGAACCAGTCCGTCTACACGGACGTGAACAACCCACTCGTCATCGAACTCGACCTATGACCGGACCAGACGCAACTATCGCGACGGACTACGACTACCAGACGTACGATCCGGGCATCGAACGGACCGTATCGCTTCGGCAGGCGACGCTCGACCGTGACCTCGGTCGGCTCCACGCCTGGCTCGGGAGCGCCCACGTGAAACCGTACTGGCAGCTCGACCTTCCGCTCCCGGCGTTTCGCGACCGACTCGCGACGAAGCTCGCGGACGACCACCTGACGCCCTATATCGGGTGTCTGGACCACGTTCCGATGAGCTACTGGGAGTGCTACTGGGCCGCCGAGGACGACGTCGCGAACCACTACGACGCCGACCCGACCGACCAGGGCATCCACCTACTTATCGGCCCTGATGAGTATCTCGGCCGTGGCTACGCCCTCCCGCTGCTGCGAGCCGTGGTCGCGATGCAGTTCCGCCACTCCGAGACGGAACGGGTTATCGCGGAACCCGACGCTCGCAACGACCGCGTTATCCACGTTTTCGAGCAGTGCGGGTTCGAATCGCGAGCGGAGTTCCGCTTCGACGAGGCCGAGAAGGATGCCGTACTGATGGTTTGTGACCGAAATCGGTTCGAAACCGAGGTACTCACCGATGCGACGGCTGCACCACCGCAGAAAGCGGACGACGGCAGCGAGGTGAGCGCCGATGACTGAATCGGAGAGCGTTCACGACGTCGTCGGTGTCGGACTGGGGCCGTTCAATCTCGGTCTCGCAGCTCTGCTGGACGGCGTCGAGGAATCCGTCGATGCCGTCTTCCTCGAACGAGAGCCCGACTTCGACTGGCACGAGGGCATGCTGCTCGAGGGGGCAACCCTCGAGGTGCCGTTCATCGCCGATCTCGTGACGCTTGCCGACCCGACGAACCCCCACAGCTACCTCAACTATCTGCGGGAGACGGGGCGCATTTACGAGTTCTACTTCTACGAGACGTTCCAGACGCCTCGTCGTGAGTACAACGACTATCTCAAGTGGGTCAGCGAGACCCTCGACAGTTGCCGGTTCAACCGCGAGGTGACTACAGTTCGATGGAACGACGAGCGCGAACACTACGTCGTCGTGGCTCGCCATCCGGAGACGGACGAGCGGTTCGACTACCGTGCTGAGAACCTCGCGCTCGGAATCGGTTCGCGACCGCAGATTCCGGAGCCGCTTCAGGGGCACCCGGAGGAGGACGTCTTCCACACGGCACACTATCGGTACAACCGCGAGCGCGTGATGGACGCCGAGTCGGTCACGGTCGTGGGATCGGGACAGAGTGCCGCCGAGGTGTTCCAGGACCTGCTGGAACGCCAGCCGGATGGCGACTACCGGTTAGACTGGCTGACCCGCTCGGATGGCTTCTTCCCGATGGAATACTCCAAGCTGGGGCTGCAACATTTCACCCCCGAGTACGAGCAGTACGTCTACGACCTTCCCCGAGACGTCAAGGACGATCTCATCCCGAACCAGGGCCTGCTTTACAAGGGGGTCGACCCGGAAACGAGCGCCGAAATCTACGATCTCCTCTATCACCGCTCGATCGGCGACCGCGAGCCCGACGTCGGGCTCTTCGCGATGACCGAGGTACGGGATATCGTCGACACGGATGACGCGTACGCCCTCGACTGTCATCAGTGGCAGACCGAAGAGTCGTTCGTACACGAGAGCGAGGTCGTCGTCCTCGGAACCGGCTACGAGCGCCCGATTCCAGGCTTTCTCGAACCGCTCGAACCGGCGATCAGGTGGGACGACAAGGGCCGGTTCGAGGTGACCGAGGACCACCGACTCGACGTCGATGTGTCGGGGGATGTCTTCCTCCAGAACGCCGAGCTCCACACCCACGGGGTCGGGGTCCCCGACCTCGGGCTCGGCTGTTATCGGAACACGAAGTTCGTCAATCGTCTCGTCAGCCGTGAAGCCTACCCCGAGGACACTGACACCGTCTACCAGGACTTCGCCGTAGAGCAGTTCGTCGAAGATGCACCGTCTGCCTCCCGTCAGCACGGGAGCGAAGCGATCCCAACCAACGACGACTACTGATGAACCCGAACGACACGACGCTACAGGACGCACTGAACAACGAAACGTGGGAAACGGTCGAACGCCGCCTCCTCACGAAGATGCTCGAGGAGTTCACGTACGAGGAGATCATCACGCCGCGAAAAGTCGACGCCGACGAGCGCGCCACCTACCGCTTCGACCTCGGTGGGACGTCGTACCGATTCGAGGCGACGGAGCGGCTGATGGATAGTCTCCACGTCTACGGCGACACTATCGAACGTCGTGACGGGGGCAACGACTGGACCGGGTTCACGGATCCGCTCGGGCTCCTTCGCGACCTCGGCGAAACCACCGATCTCGACGGACTGACCGAGGGGAACCTCGTCCGCGAGTACAAGCGAACGCTTCTCGCCGATGCCCACGTCGAGGCACGCAAGCAGGACCGCGACGACTTCGATCCGCTGGACCTCGAGTATGCCGAACTCGAAGGCGAGATGGAGGGTCACCCGTGGATCACGTACAACAAGGGCCGTCTCGGCTGGGGGTACGACGACTACCAGGCGTTCGCTCCCGAGCAAAAGAACCCGGTGACGCTCTCCTGGGTCGCTGTACGCAAAGAGAAGGCCACCTTCGTCGCCACCGAAAGCATCGATCACGACTCGCTCGTCCAGCGCGAGCTTGGGTCCCGCTACGAGGAGTTCCGCGATCGACTGGCCGCACAGGGGCTCGATCCGGACGCCTACTACTTCCTGCCGGTTCACGACTGGCAGTGGGTGAACAGTATCGTCCCGTTGTTCCCCGATCACATCGCCGCGGACGACATCGTGGCACTCGGCGAGGGACCCGACGAGTACCTGCCACAGCAGTCGGTTCGCACCTTCGTCAATGTCGATGACGAGGAGAAACACCACGTGAAAGTGCCGATGCGGATCCTCAACACGCTGGTCTGGCGTGGACTCCCCGGCGAGCGAACCGAACTCGCACCGACCGTCACCGAGTATATCGAGGGAATCTACGAGCAGGACGAGTTCCTGCAAGACCGAGAACTCATCCTCCCAGGAGAGGTTGCAGGCATCAACTACGACCACTCGGAGTTCACCGACATCGAGGGCTCGCCCTATCAGTACCACGAACTGCTTGGCGCTATCTGGCGAGAATCAATCTACACCTTCCTAGAGGACGACGAGGAGGCCATCACGCTCTCCTCGCTGATGCACGTCGACGGCGAGGGCGAGCCCTACATCTCGCAACTGGTCGCGGAGTCGGGACTTACACTCGACGAGTGGCTCGCGGAATTCTTCGATACGGTTCTCTCACCGCTTTTGCACTTCCTCTATCGCTACGGCACGGTTTTCTCCCCCCACGGGCAGAATACGATCTTGGTCGTCGAAGACGGGGTCCCCTCGCGCCTCGCGGTCAAGGACTTCGTCGACGACGTGAACGTGAGCGACCAGCCGCTTCCCGAACTCGACGCACTCGCAGACGAGATGCACGACGTGCTCCGAAAGGAGCCCCCGGAAGGACTCTGCCAGTTCATCTTCTGTGGACTGTTCGTCTGCGTTCTCCGGTACGTCGTGGATCTCCTCGAGGAACACGAGAACTATTCCGAAGAACGATTTTGGACTCACGCACGGGAGACGGTGCTCGATTATCAGTCGCAGTTCCCCGAGCTCGAAGAGCGGTTCGAGCTCTTTGACCTGCTCCAGCCGGAGTTCACGAAGCTCAGCCTCAATCGAAACCGAATCTTCGACTACGGCTACGACGACGTGCCCGGTCGACCTCACGCCTCCGAGCACGGCACAGTGACGAACCCGCTCTACGAGGTCGCAGCCGATACGCCGGAGAGCGCGACCGAGCCGAGCCCCGCTGACGACTAGCCCATGCGCGGTGCGCTAGCACGGCGGCTCAGGGCAGCGTTCGTCGCCGACGATGAGCCGCCACTGTTGATGCGCGCCTTTCTGCTCGTTTGCGGGACACAGCTGCTCGCGTACAGCAGTTACGCTGCGATCCACCCGACGTTCGCGGTATATTTGGAAACGATCACGCATAGCGAGTCGCTCATCGGCGTAGCTTTCGGCGCGTTCACGTTTGCAGCCGTGGTTGCACGGCCCGTCGCTGGATGGCTGCTCGACCGCGTCGGTCGACGTGGTGTCCAGGCAATAGCTGCCGTCGCACTTGCGGGTACGACCCTCTCGTTCACGTGGGTAACCGTGATCTGGGTCGCGATCGCCCTTCGGGTGCTCCACGGGCTAGCCTGAGGTGTCAGCAGTACCGCGACACCGGCGATTGCTGCCGACGTGGTGCCATCCGCCCGTCAATCCGAAGGGGTCGCGCACTTCGGTATCGTGCCGAACATTGCGCTTACGGTGCTCGGATTACGAGCGACTACTTGACGAACTGGTCGAAGATCCAACTGTAACTTTTCACTGCTCTGCCGATTGTCGCGAAGAGATATCGAACATCTCTCCAGTGCTAAAGCTTGCTGCACGGGAAGAGCCGCCCCTTGTCGACCGTACTCTCGAGTATGACGAGGGGTGACGAAAGCCCGATTGAGACGCCACAGCTGAGCGAATCCTTAGAGTTCGAATATCGTCCTTGATTACTGCTGCTGAGAAGTCTCTGTAAATCCGCTTTATTGCTGTTGGCTCCCTCTACAGATAGCTTCGGGTAAATCGACGAAGAAAAGCGTTTGGCGAGTATACGTCCGGTAATGGATATTCAGTTTCTCGGCGGAGCACGCGAGATTGGCCGAAGCGCCATTCTCGTGGACGATTCTCTTCTACTCGATTTCGGGATGTTGACAGACAATTCTCCTCAGTTTCCGATCGAAACACCGAACCCCGATGCAGTCGTCGTTTCACACGGGCATCTCGATCACGTCGGTACAATACCGTCTCTGCTTTCTGGCAAATCTCGTCCTCCAATTCACTGGACACCCCCAACCTACGAGTTGACTCTTACTCTCGCACAGGATACACTCAAACTGCATGGTGGCTCGTATAATTGCCCATTCACTCAGACCGACCTCAAGCGCGTCACACAGGTGTCGAAAACTCACGGGTATCAGGAAACCTTCGAAGCGGCTGGCTATGATGTGACGTTCTACAATGCGGGACACATCCCAGGAAGCGCTCACGTGCTCGTTGACGATGGGGATACGCGCCTGCTCTACACGGGAGACTTCCACACTGACGACCAACGTTTGGTTTCAGGGACGACTGCGCGACCCGAGGCTGACGTCGTTATTTGCGAGAGCACCTACTCCGATCTCGAGCGTGAGGAACGATCCGTGGTGGAGGAACGATTCGCTGAGAGCGTCGAGACGACGCTCTGGGAGGGCGGGACGGTCGTCGTCCCCGCATTCGCGATCGGACGAACGCAAGAACTGATGCTCATCTGTGACGCCTACGACATTCCCTGTTACGTCGACGGGATGGGGAAACAGGTAACCGAGATGCTTCAGCAGTATCCCGAGTTCGTTCGCGACGCAAATGCATTTCAACGAGCAAAATCCCACGCACGGTTCGTCACCGGACGTAACGGCCAGCGAAAGCGAATTACTGAACAGAAGGCAGCGATCATCACCACCAGTGGTATGCTGTCTGGTGGCCCTGCTATGACCTATATTCCCGAAATTCGGGCGAATCCAATGAACAAAATCACCATGACGGGTTATCAAGTCGAAGGGACGCCCGGTCGCGACCTCCTCGAGACCGGCAGCGCCGAGATCGACGGCCGCGTGATGCCCGTCAGCGCGCAGGTCGAGCAGTACGACTTTTCGGCGCACGCGGATCGAGACGGGGTGCTCGAGGTGCTGGATTCCTACCGCGACAGTACGGTGCTGGTCAATCACGGCGATCGCTGCGAGGCGTTCGCGGAGGAACTTCGAGGCGACGGGTTCGACTCGAGCACGCCGGAACTCGGAGACGCCGTTTCGGTGTGAGTGACGGAGGGGGCGCGACTCGAGTCGGTCGGCGATTCGCTGTTCAGCTAGCTGTACGCTTCGAGCGCGCCCCACGAGAGGACCCGATCGACGCGAATCTCGAGAATCGGTCGGTCGTGCAGGTCGTGATCTCCGTACTGCTCGTACTTCGACTCGAGCGCGGCGACGCCGTCGTCGTGATCGCTGGTGGAAACGCTCGTCGAGGCGTCCGCGTCTCCGTCGGGATCGCTCGAGACGACGCGAGCACGGCCCCGGACTTGCACCCACGCGAGACGCGACCAGTCCTCCCTGTACTGGTCGACGAGTAGCGCGACGCGCGGATTGGCCTGGACGTCGCGAACGCGCTGGAGCGTCCGCGACGACTTCGGCTTCTCGTCGATCGCAGAGACGATTCGGAGGCCGGAGTCGTCGTCGCGGTTCGAGTGTGCGGGCTCGAGAATCGCGTAACAGATCGGCACTACGTGGGGGGTCCCGTCTTCGGTGGCCGTCGCTAACCTTGCGACCCGCGCTCGCTCGAGAACGGTTCGCTCTTCTGGTATCATACTGAACGAACGACGCGCACGACAAAAGGACCCGGCCGTATCGACCGGGACGGCAAACTACTCGAGCGTTCCGCCACTCGATTCGCCCGAATGGGTCGCGCGACTGCCGAGTATCGCCGGGAGTACGGCCTCGTCGCGCTCGCGGCGCTGAGCTACACCTGCCTGATGTTCGTCTGGTTCTCGCTGCCGGCGTATCTGTCGGGGATTATCGACGATCTGGGGCTCTCGAGCACGCAAGCCGGCGTGCTCGCCGGCGCGGTACCGCTGACCTACATCCCGCTCGCGCTGTTCTCCGGGATCGCGGTGGATCGAATCGGTCCCGGACGAAGCCTCGCGGCCGGGGTAGTGATCTACGGCGTCGCGCAGATCGGTCGCAGCGTCGCCCTCGGGTTTCCGTCGCTGCTCGCTGCAACCCTCCTGCTCGGCGTCGGGGCGACGGCGATCACCTTCGGGCTCCCGAAACTGGTCGGCATCCTCTTTCCGCCGACGAAGACCGGACGCCCGTCCGCGATCTACCTCGTCGGGGCCTCGGCGGGATCGGCGCTCGTGTTCGCGGTCGGACGACCGGTGCTGGGACCGTGGCTCGGCGGCTGGCGCCCACTGTTCTTCTGGAGCGGCGTCGTCGCGGTGGCCTACGGACTGGCCTGGCTGCTCGTCGCCCACCGCGCGCGGATCGACGACCGGATGGCCGACGACGACTCCTTCTCGCTCGAGTCGGTCGTCGCCGACCTGCGGCTGGTGGTCTCCCACCGCGAACTGCGGTTGGTCGTCGTCATCGGGACGATGTACCTGCTGCTCAACCACGGGCTGCAGGGGTGGCTGCCGACGCTGCTCGAGTCCCGCGGGCTCTCGGCCGGGCTGGCCGGCCAGGCGACGAGCCTGCTGATCGGGGCCTACGTGGTCGGCGTCCTCGCGGTGCCCGAACTGGCGGATCGATTCGAGGCGCGGCGGCCCGCCCTGATGGGCTGTGGGGCCGCCGCCTTTCTCGGCGTCGTGGGGGTGATCGCGGGCGATACCGGAGCGCTCGTCGTCGTCGGCATTCTCGTGACTGGCCTGGGTGTCGGCGGAGTCTCGCCGCTCGTCCGGGCGATCCCGCCGGATCTCGAGGGGATCGGGGCGCGACTCACGGGCACCGCGGTGGGGTTCATCTTCGCCGTCGGCGAGATCGGGGGCTTCTTCGGCCCGATGCTCATCGGCGTCTTTCACGACGTCACGGGCTCGTTCGTTCCCGGACTGGCGATGCTCGCGGGCGGCGCGCTCGTGGTCGTCCTCGCCGGGACTGCGTTGCAGTATCAGGACGGCTGAGCGGCGTTTTCTGCCGGCTTTCGCTGGCGGGTTCGTCACTCGAGGGTCAGGGTTGCTCCACATCGAGGGTCAGCGTCGCCGCACAGTCCGGACACTCGAAGTCGGCGTCGTCGCTCCTCGAGATCCGCATGTGATCCGCCTCGCAGTCGGGACACGAGACGTCCCTGTCGTCCAGTACGGGAATGCGCGAGATGCGAATATCCTCGGTGTCACGCGGCGCGCCGAGCGCCAGCGCGACGACTCGCTCCTCGCCGTCGTTCCGTCCGGACTGGAACTCTCCGGGCGCAAAGCGGATCGCCTCGTTTTCGCCGACGGTGATCTCGGTGGGCCTGCCGTCTCTATCGTCGTCGTTCGGGGACGCTTCGAACGTGGCTTCGCCCTCGAGAACGACGAACACCTCCTCCTGATCGAAGTGAGCGTGAACCGAGCCGCTGAACCGTTCGCCGGGCTCGAGGACGTAGCGCGTGATCGCGACGTGTTCGGCTCCCAGGGGTTCGGACAGGGGGCGTCGATCCGCGTGCAACTCGTCGTCGTACGGACGTGGCTCGAGATCGCCGATCGTGACGTAATTCATAGGTGTCGTTCGACGCACTGCACCAAAGATGTTTGTTCGGAGACACGACCACCCACCCGCGAAGCATTATCCCTCCCGCTGTCGTGCCTCGTCTATGGCGACGTCACCGCGTACCAACCTGCTCCGACGGACGCTCGAGGACGACGCCGTCGCGCTCGGCATCCTCGAGAACACGTACAGCCCGACGCTCGTCGAGTTCTACGGCGAACTCGGCCTCGACTTCGTCTGGATCGACCTCGAGCACGCCGGCCCGAGTCCGTTCGACGGCGAGCGACTGGACGACCTGCTCCGCGCGGCGAACGTGACGGGCACGGAACTGCTCGTTCGGTTGCCGAAACCCGATCCGGGGATGATTCGGAAGGCGCTGGACGCCGGCGTCCGGAACCTGTTCGTCTCGCGAATCGAGACGGCCGACGAGGTCCGGCGGGCGGTGGAAGCGTCTCGCTTCGAGTACGACGGCGACCCCGGGAAGCGGGGGTTCGCGAGCCCCCGTGCGAGTCGGTGGGGGACGACCGACGACTACGCCGGGACCGAGGACGACGAAATCGTCGTCGGCGTGACGATCGAGAACCCGACCGCGGTGGCGAACATCGAGGAGATCCTGTCGGTTCCGGAACTCGGATTCGTCTTCGCCGGCCCGCTCGACCTCGCGGTGTCGTTGGGTCATCCCGGGGAGCCGACCCACGAGGAGGTCGAGGAACATATCGAGGAGATCCGGGAGGCGGCGCTCGAGGCCGACGTCCCCCTCGGCGGCCTCGGCTTCGGGATGGACGACGTCAACGAGAAGGCGGAATCGGGGTATCAGATACTGAATCTCGGGAGTACCACGGGGGCGCTGCAGGGTGTGGTACGCTCGTGGTTCACCGAGTACGAGGGGATCGAGTAACGTGAGTGGTCGCCCGAGCAGCGACGTAGGTGAATCACCTGAGCAGTGACGTGGGTGAGTCGCCCGAGCAGTGACGTAGGTGAATCGCCCGAGCAGTGACGTGGGTGAGTCGCCGCTGGGGCGAGCGGCGCACTGACACCCGCTGAAAGCCGACGATTTTAGCCGTCGGGAGCGATCAGCACCGCACATGCTCCACGGCGAAGAGTTCTGGCTCGTTCGCTTTCTCTTTCAGCGAGGGCTCGCGCTGCTGTTCCTGCTGGCCTTTCTCGTCGCGGCGAACCAGTTCCGGCCGCTGGCCGGCGAGGACGGCCTCTTGCCCCTCGAGTGGTACGCCGAGGGCGCGTCGTTTCGCGAGCGGCCGAGCCTCTTCTACGTCGTTCCGACCGATCGAGCGATCGGGATCGCCGCGTGGACCGGCGTCGGCCTGTCGCTGCTGGCGCTGCTGGGGGTTCCCTACTGGCTCCCGGAGCCGTATCCGACGCCCGTCTCGATGGGGCTGTGGGCGAGCCTGTGGCTGCTGTACCTCTCATTCGTCAACGCCGGGCAGACGTTCTACGGCTACGGCTGGGAGTCGATGCTGCTCGAGACGGGCTTTCTCGCGATCTTCCTGGGCGCGGGGGCGGTTTCGCCCCCGTTCGTGATCCTTCTACTGCTGCAGTGGGTGCTCTTTCGCAACATGTTCGGCGCGGGGCTGATCAAACTCCGCGGGGACGAGTGCTGGCGCGACCTCTCGTGTATGGACTACCACTACGAGACGCAGCCGATTCCGAACCCCGTGAGCTGGTACGTCCACCACCGCTCGGAGCGGTTTCATCGTCTGGAGACGTTCGGCAATCACGTCGTCGAACTCGCGATTCCCTTCCTCTACTTCGCGCCACAGCCCGCCTCGTCGCTGGCGGGTGCGGCGACGATCGGGTTCATGGGCTGGCTGATGCTCACCGGGAACTTCGCGTGGCTGAACGCGCTGACGATCGTCCTCGCGATCGCGACGTTCAGCGACGGGGTTCTCGAGGCAGCACTTCCCGTCTCCGCGCTCGAGAGCGTGCTGGCCGTCTCGCGGCCCGAAACGGTGGCGACGCCGTTCTATCTCGAGGCCGGGACGATCCTGGTCGCGATCGTCGTGCTCGCGATGAGCATCCGGCCGATCGAGAACATGCTCTCGGAGAGCCAGACGATGAACACCGCGTTCGATCCGCTCCATCTGGTGAACACGTACGGCGCGTTCGGCTCGGTGACGCGGGACCGCTACGAGGTCGTGATCGAGGGCACGACGGACGAGCGGATCGACGAGGAGACCGATTGGGAGGCGTACCGGTTCAACGGGAAGCCGACGGCTCTCGATCGGCGGCCGCCCCAGATCGCGCCGTACCACCTTCGGCTGGACTGGCAGCTGTGGTTCGCCGCGATGGCGCCCTCGCCGCGTCGCCAGCCGTGGTTCACTCGGTTTCTGGCGAAGCTGCTCGAGGGCGACGAGGAGACGGTCGCGCTGCTCGCTGAGGATCCCTTCGCCGAAAACGGAGCGTCGCCGACGCACGTCCGGGCGATCCGCTATCGCTACCGGTACACGACGCCCGAAGAGCGCGCGGCCACCGGGGACTGGTGGCGGCGCGAACGTGTCGGGACGTACGTCGGGGCCGTCTCGCTCGAGGAACTGCGGATGCGCGGACCGGGACTGTGATCGCTGGCGGGTCGGTCTCCGACGAGCGTGGGGACGGCTCAAACTCAGCGGTCGTCGTCGGATTTCTGGCGGGCCGGCGGCGTCTTCGACATCACTTGGCCCCACTTGTCGCGGTTGTCCGCCACCTGTCGGTAGCCCCACTCGCGAATCTGCGCGTAGTCCTCGAAATTCCGGAGGAACCCGATGGCGTTGCCGACGGGCCCGCTCTGGTCGTACCGGCGCAGCGCCTCCTCGATCGACGCGCCACAGGAGTAGATTCGGTCGTCGGTCACGAGGTGCGAGCACTCCTCGTAGCACTCCGGGAGCCGCTCCTGCAGGTCGGGATGGTCCGGTAAGTCGCTGAAGCCGACGATCCGTAGCGTCGTCCGCTCGTCGAAGTAGTCGGCCCACCACGTACAGAAGCCGCAATCGTCGTCGTAGACGAGGGTCGGCTCGGTCATGGGTCGACGTACGCGCTCGAGACATTAACGCCTAACCCGGATTCGCTCGCGCCGAGACCGCGTTCTTGATACCGGGATACTTGAGTCGGGACGTGGACTCGAGCCCTATGGAGCGGTTCGTCCAACTGATCGTCGCCGGCAGCATCGTCCTCGTCGGCGCACTCTGGCTCGTGGCGATCTTCGAGTGGGGATCGACGCTCTGGATCGTCGGTATCGTGCTCGCCGTGCTCGGGATCGGCGGTTTGGCTGCGGGGATCGTCAGCGAACTCGAGGCTAGTGTGCTGTGATACTGTCTTTTCGATAGATGGTACTACTCCGAAAGCCCCGAGCGCTCTCGACTCGGTGGGCTCGCTGTGCTCCTCGCTTCGCTGCGGTGCTTGCGTCGCCCGCCTTCCTCGAGAGCGCTCGCCCTTTTCAGTCCCACCCGGCGGTGGATCACTCGAGCAGCAATAGCAGCGTGGACGGCGACCAGTCGTCTCGCCAGAACATTATTGGTGTCAGTGACTAATCGAGACGCATGAGTAGCGCGGCGCGACCGCTTTCGGAACCGCAGGTGCTCGCCCACACCAAGCGGCGGCTCTTTCCGGCCGAGAAGGACGACGGGCCGTCCTACGTGGTGGCCGACACGCAGTTCTCGCAGGACGAGTGGCTCTCCGGGCAGCCGATCGATCCCGCGACTCGAGACTCTCTCGCGCCGTTCAATCACGTCCAGATCGGCGGCGGGTATCCCGATCTGGTCGGTGTGCGTGCGCTCGAGTCCGATCTCCTCGCCGTCGAGCGAGTGGGCGACGAGCCGCCGCTGATCGCCATCGAGGCGAAGGGGGAGACGAGCGGCGGCGTGGATACGCAACTCGGGATCGTACAGGCCTACGACCGGCTCCACGAGGCCAACGCGGCGTACTTCGCGGCACCGGCGGCCGCGATCACGGAGACCGATCGAACGCTCGCTCGGGAGCTGAACGTGGGGGTTCTGGGTGTGGATACTGCGGGTGGGGTGGACGTGCTCGAGGTCCCGCGAGTCGTGGGGAATCGGACCTCGAGCGAGGCGACGGCCCTTCGGTTTCAGGCCGGTGCGCAGGGTGTCGCGAACAAATCCTTCGGGCTGAACCACCCGAAGAACTACCTCGGCTATCCGCTGGCCCACTACGCGAACGGAGATACTGACGAGTTGCTGTCCGAATACAGGGTCGTCAGCGCCGTCACGGATGCCAGACGCGGCGCCGCGTTTCTGGGATTGATCGAGGACGACCCGCGCGGAATCGAACTCACGTCGCTGGGCCAAGAGGTCGTCCGGTTCGCGAACGCCCGCTGTGGATCCGCCGAGAGCGCACTCGAGGAGTTCGAGGACTGGTACCGTTCGCGAAAACGGTTCGTCGATCTCGCTCCCGAGTGGGGCCAGCTAGCCCGTCGAGTGGTGTTCGAGTATCCCGCGACGGAGCTACTCGTCACGGAACTCCAGGTCATGCACGACGACTGGCAGCCGGAGCCGTCGCTCGTGGATCTCGTCGAGCACTTGCACGCGGTTCATCCGACCTTTACGGTGGAGCTGTTCGTTCGCGGTGACGACGACGTTCGGCGGCGGGTGTTGACCGAAGACGGGGACTTACGGCGCGAGGCGCTCGAGGACGGACACGTCTACCACTCGCCGACCGTGTTCCAGCTGAAGGCGATGCTGTACCACGCCGGGATTCTGACCGAGCGAGGGAGGGAACCGAACCGACTCGAGCCGACGGAAGACGTCTGGGCGCTTCGGGAGCCGGTTTGAGTCGACCGAATGGGACGTGTGAGGTACGTAGGAGCCCCTCTCCAAAGTGTCACTGGGTTACTGAAAACGGCGACTGGTCCTTCACGACGGTGACGCGCTGTTATTCTTCGAGTTCGTCCTCGAGACAGGATCGACTACGATTGGATAGTTGGTAGACTCCCGGTTTCATCGTAGTGATCGTCGGCGGCACAAGCCCGTCCAATAGTAGCCATTGAACATCGAGAGACACCGTACCGATACCGAAACGGAACGAATCGTCGACCGTGCCTTTAAGGATGATTACGAACTATTTCAGTACATGAGTATCGTACAGGATCCAGCGCACAGCGACGGAGCGCCGACGATAGAAGGGACCGGGATCCGTGTGAAGGACATCGCGATTGCCTACGAACACAGTGGGTACGAACCGGACGAAATCACACAACTGTACCCTGATCTCACGCTCGGAGACAACTGTACCCTGATCTCACGCTCGGAGACGTCCACCGTGCACTCGCCTATTACTTCGATCACATCGACGATTTCCGACCGGCTGAGTCTGCTCCAGCATGAGACCGCTCTACTGCGATGAAGGAATCTGGATCCAGTAGCTGATGGACTGCGCCGTCGTGGCTGGACTGTCTATCTTTAATCAGCGAGAGAATCCCGTCGTTTACGCCGTCCTCAGAACGCTTCGCGTTCTGATGGGCATCACAAACCTCCGGTTTGCTCAACGGGCGTGAATCGCGTCACACAATTACACGATCACTGTCGATAGCAGAACGGATATTCAACATGAATCCATATCATTAAGTTGGTTTAACTACATGGGCTATATATGGCGATTAAGGTCACTCGAACCTACGTTGGTTCCATCCAGAACCAGCGACAGGTCTGCGATGACCTTGACTCGCTTGGAGACTCTGCCTCGAAAATTTGGAACGTCGCAAGATGGACAGTAGACCGGATTTGGAACGAAACTGGCGAAATCCCAGACGAAGGCCCGCTGAAATCGTATATGAAGAACCAAGGATGCTGGAAAGACCTGAATGCACAATCCAGTCAGAAAGTCATCGAAGAACTTTCCGACGCTTTCCAGTCGTGGTTCGACCTGCGGCACAAAGACGATGAGGCGAATCCGCCCGGCTACCGCAAACACGGCGACACTCGCCCCAAGAGTACGGTCACGTTCAAAGCAGACGGCTTCAAACACGACCTCGAGAACAATCGCGTTCGACTGTCGAAAGGGTCGAATCTGAAAGAGACCTGGTCGGACTTCATCCTCTGTGAATACCAGACTCGCCCCGACGTTGACCTCTCGGAAGTCAACAAGGTGCAAAACGTTCGTGCCGTCTGGAACGGCGACGAGTGGGAACTGCACTTCGTCTGCAAAGCCGAACTCAAAACTACTGACTCGGCAGGCGACGGCATAGCAGGCATCGACCTCGGCATCACGAATATCGCTACGGTCGCCTTTCCCGACGAATACGTCCTGTACCCCGGCAAATCGCTCAAACAGGACAAGCACTACTTCACCCGAGCAGAGTATACTACCGAGGGTGAGAACGGCCCCTCAGAGAAGTCGATGTGGGCGCGCCGAAAACTCGCAGACCGTGAAACCCACTTCTACCACACGCTTACAGACACCATCATCACTGAGTGTGTTGAACGCGGTGTTGGCACGCTCGCGGTGAGTTGGCCGGAAGACGTGCGTGAGTCCGACTGGGGAAAAACTGGCAACAAGAAGTTGCACTCGTGGGCGTTCGACCGCATCTACCAATATCTCGCGTACAAAGGAGAAATACGCGGTGTTGAAGTATTGAAAGAGAACGAGTGGGACACCAGTAAGACCTGCTCACGGTGTGGTGACGAGACAAGGTCGAATCGCAAACACCGTGGGCTGTACGTTTGTTCGTCGTGCGAGCTGGTCGGGAACGCGGATTGTAACGGGGCGGAGAACATGCGACAGAAGATAACTCCGAGTCCTCACGGCGAGGATAGGAGTAACGGCTGCGTGGCACAGCCCTCGACATACTTGTTCGACCGCGAGAGCGGGATGTTTCGCACGAGAGAACAGGTCGTGTCGTAGACCGAAAATATCCTACCTGCGGTACGGGAAGCCGCGCCCTTCAGGGCGCGGAGGATGTCACACCGTTCGAGACAAAGGTAAACTCGGTGAGCCTGATCGTGACCACCTCTCATACGACGTCGAGAACGACTGGATACTGTTGACGTTCGACGACGACTTTCTCTCGCTGGTCGAACGCGCTGGCTTAGACCACGCCGGTATTATTTTCGTCCAGCAGGCAGGTCGTGATATTGGAGACGTCGTCAAGACGGTCGATTCACACCTCGAAACTCGTTCGCCAAACGACCGCGAGATCCATTATTGCTGAAGCTGCGTCGACAAATCGATCACGTTTCAACTGCTTGTTGTCTATACTATTCCCGATAGCACTGACTCCCACTCGAGAGTTCGACTAACGAGTTAGGCGTATTGATGGCTGGACACTACTCTCGATTACGATAGATTCTGGGACTCTACACTGGTTCGAACCCGTACCGCTCGCGGTGTGCCGCCAGGAATTTCGCGTGCGGTCGTTCTTCCTCGGCAGTCGGCACCGTGATGGTCTCTCCCTCGAGCCGCGAAAACTCCTCGTACCCCTCGAGATCCGGTCGATCCACCACGAGAATCCGATACTCGTCCGACACGGCGAGCCAGCCGGCGTCGAAGGCCCAGTGGTGCAGTCGACAGAGTGCGAGTCCGTTCTGAACGATATCGCTGCCATTGTCCCGTTTCGGATAGATGTGTGCCGCTTCGATGTCGACGGTCCCCGCGGGTGACTCACGAGACGCGTCACAGATCGCACAGCGAAAGTCGTAGGCCGTCTTGACCCGTTTCGCGAACGCACTCGAGCGCACCCGTCGTTGGGTCTCGGTGAACTCGGCTTCGTCGTCGGTCAGCGCCGGTTCCGCGTCGGGTTCATCCTCCGTCTGCTCACCACTCGCGGCGCCGCCGTCGGTGACTGACGCCGCGAGCGTTTCGAACTCCGCTGGATGATCGAACTCCAGACGCTCCATCGTGAATCGGTAGACCATTCGCTCTTGGTCGTCATCGAACACGTACCGGACGTCGACGACATCCACCAGTCCCTCGTAGCGCAGTTCGCTGTTGTCTGCGGGCTGGAAGAAGAAGTACACCGGAATGGGCTCCACCTCTGCCTGCTCGAGTAACGCCTTGTTCGCCCCGGTCAACGACTGATCGCCCTTCGCGGGAACCCCTTCGCCGATATAGGTGAAGCGCTCACCGTCGAGATCGTCGCCGTACGGGCCGTCCTCTCGAGCCTTGACGATGATGTACGCACGCTCGCCGTCGTCGTCCGTTCGCGGACTGATCCCTTTGATGTACGAGCCGAAACTCGTGTCGAATGCCGATTCGAGTTCCGTCTGCGAGTAGTACTCGCCGCACTCGAGGGCCGGTACGTCGGACGCGAGCCGTCGGGCGAGGGTTCGTCCGCCGTCCGTCAGCGAGTTCATCCCGTCCGACCGCTCGACGTAGCCGAGGCTCTGTAACCAGCCCCGATGCTGTGCGGGACCCGCGGGATCGTTCCAGCCGAACTCGAGGTGCTCGGCTGCGATAGCCGTCCCCAATTCCTCGTCCGTTTTCGGCCCGTCCAGCAGCGCCTCGAGAGCGGCTTCGAACCCGCGGACGTTCTCGGTGAGCGCCTCGAACAGCACTTCCGGTTCAGTACCGGCCAGCCACCGGATTCCGCGCTCGGTCAACGTCACCCGTTCCTCGTCGATTACGAGCAGTCCGATCGCCTCGAGAAAACTGAGCCGATCACGAATTCCGTCGTCGCTCGTCGCTCGCGTGTTCGATTTCAGCCACTCGAGAACGGCCCGTTCATCCGGATTCTCGGTACAAATGTATGTGAAGCACTCCTCGAGGACGTCCGTGTAGTTCCCCGCACCGCCGAAGAATCGAACTGCGATGTTGCGTTTCTCCTCTCCCATCTGTGATATCTAGCTACGCTACTATTGAGAGACACGTGATATAAATCGAGTGGCAGCGCTTTCAGTTACGGATCGCCTCGTCCAATACAATCGACGGCGTTGCGCTCCGGAATCGTTTTGACACGGAACTGCTTGTACCGGATGTGCTATCAGATGCCAATACTGATAAATTATAGCGAATGTCTTTTCACGACATCTCACCAGTACAGTGTATGGTTACACGGCGTACTGTGATTCGGGGCGTTGGTGCTGGCGGAATCGTCACGCTCGCTGGATGTACGGATGAGGGGAACGGCGCGACAACCGCGACTGAATCGTCTAACGGTGGTACAGACTGCAGAACTGTTACAGAGACCAGAGAGGAAACGCTGTACGACGAGATGCAGTCTGTCAGTGCTGGTGGAACACTCACGTGGAATCCCGACCTGGAGCGTGGCGACCAACTGACCATCGATGTCACCGAAGTCGATGGCGCACGGCCTGCGCTCGAGGTCGAAGATTCGCTGGGAAGCATGATCGCTGATATCGGCCCCAGCAGCAACATCCGGCGGACGCTCACTATCGATACTGACGGCCGATACTACGTTCAACTCGAGAACGAAGCGCTGATGACGTCAGGACAGTGGGATATCGTGCTGACGCTCGAGCGAGAGTACGAGGAAGAAGTCTGCGACTAAGCACGGTGATCTGCCGAAATGACGAACAGTAGTCGCTATCGTTCTGAAAATCCAGCTTATGCCGACGGTCCGCTATCGGCAACGCCCGACGATCCGGACGCCCCGATCGTCACCGGTTCGAGCGATATTTCTACCCCGATTTCGACCTGCTCGACGACGACGGTGTGACTCGCGTACTGGAATTCGAGACTCGTAAATCCGGAACTGGACGTACAGAGCGTATCGAGAACGTCGGGGTCGATGGCGTTGTAAAGGGGATCGAGTTCGAGGATGTCGATTCCAGTCGCCTCACTGACGAGGTCGACGACGGCCATACTCGGCCGCTGGTTGTCGTCAGCCGTCACCGTCGTCGAGTTGTGAGCGTTCATAACTCATGGTCTCGTGACCGGGAGTAAAGAAAATGACCCAATTTTTCGACCCGGGCCAGACAGGCAAAATCACAGTTCGACCCCGTGTAATGTCGCGATCGGTGCCGGTATCGCCGGTTTTGGACCGGTAATTGTGACTCTCGCGTCTCGATCCCGAGCGGGCGACTCCGCTACTCCCGTCGCGGCACGTCGTGTCGACCGAAGCCGTACCGGAGTCGGTTCGCCAGCCGTCGCGAGAACCGTCCGTCGTCGGCCCGCGAGCCGAACCGTTCGGAGAGCGCCGTGTAAATGAGCGGCAGCGGTACCTCCTGCTCGAGCGCCTCTTGGACGGTCCACGTGCCCGTCGAGCCGCCCTCAATGCGGTCCGCGACGTCGCCCAGATCGGTGCCCTCCTCGCGGAACGCCTCCTCGCACAGTTCGAGCAGCCACGAGCGGATCACCGCGCCGTTGTTCCAGACCGACGCTACGTTCTCCAGATCGAGGTCGTACCGCCCCTCGTGGAGCAACTCGAACCCCTCGCCGTACGTCTGCATCAGCGCGTACTCGACGCCGTTGTGGATCATCTTTACGTAGTGGCCCGAGCCCGCGGGGCCCATGCGCTCGTGGCCGTCGGGTCCCGTCGCGACGGCGTCGAAGACGGGGACGAACTCGTCGTACGCCCACTCCGGCCCGCCGACCATCAGCGAGAAGCCGAGGTGTGCGCCCGCGGGGCCGCCGGAGGTCCCGCAGTCGAGGTAGGCCGCGGGACAGCTTTCGGCCCGTCGAACGGAGTCCTCGAAGTACGAGTTCCCGCCGTCGACGACGACGTCGTCCGAATCGAGATGCGCCTCGAGTTCCTCGAGCGTCGCGTCGACGGCCCCGCCGGCGGGGACCATCAGCCAGATGCGCTTGTCCTCGCCGAGGCGGTCCACGAGATCCGACACCGACTCCGCCGGTTCGGCACCCGCGTCCGCGGCCGTCGCGACGGCTTCCGGCTCGAGGTCGAAGGCGACCACGTCGTGGCCCGCCTCGAGGGTGCGATCGACGACGATCTGTCCCATACGTCCGAGTCCGATTACGCCCAGTTGCATGACGAGTACTCGGCGGGGGGGCGAGGTAGTGGTTGTGATTTGGGATACGGCCGCCGGGTGCTCGAGTTCGGGCGGATCCACGCTCGAACTGCACTCTCGAGTTGCACTGGCGGGTCCAACCGATCGCACGCGCTAGCCGATCAGTACCACTGATCGGGTCGAGGTGACACTGCTCGGGTCGAGCGGGCGCTCAAAAACCACCGTCGTAACGACGGTTCGAATCGCGGCGACAACGGTCGATCGGACGCCAGCGGCGGTTAGTGGAGCGGCTCCTCGAGCCGGGCCCAGCCGATCGCGTCGAGGACGACGATGTGGTCGTTGTACCGCACGTAGACGCCGTTGTACTCGCCGCCGTTCCCGTCGTGGTACGGCAGCGAGCCGCGGACGGCGTCGACGACGGACCAGGCGCCCTCGTGGTCGATCGTGATGTGTTCCCATTTCTCGCGCGCGTCGTTGCGAACCGCGCGGTCGATGGCGCGGCGCGCGCCGGGGATGTCGCTCAGTCGCTGGGAGGTGATATCGACGACGGTCGCCCCGCGAGGGACCTCTTCGCTGCCGACGACTCGTGCGCCGAGGTCGGCTTTCGATCGCGACGGGCAGTCGGTCCGCTGGCCCGAGTGTAGCACGTATCCGGCGGCTGCAGCAGTTCCGACCGCAAGCACCGACAGCGCCAGTTCTTTGCCCCTGATCATCATGGGAGTACGTTACAGTAACCAACTAAGTATCTTTCGCAAGAATATTCCTTCCAAGGACGTTTCGGACCGAAAATCTATTCTGTCGGCAGTTTCCCGACGATATTCGGCCAGTTCACGGACGTGCGTCGAACGGCAGACAGTATTACACGTCGAACGGCCACGAGAGTCCGTGACCCGTCGTGGGACGCTGTGAGTCGTTAGAGGAGTCGAGCCACGTTCGTCGAGAGCATGCCGCCGACCACGAGCAACGCGATGGAGACGACCGCTGCCGCCCGATACACCGGCAGCGCCTTGCTCGCGGGTTCGCGCAGTTTCTTCCCGTTGAGTCCCGCCTCGAGTCGCTTCGTACCGATCTCGACGAGCGCGGCCAGCACGGCCCAGAGGCCGACCATGACGAGCACGAGTTGGCCGCTTATCGTCCCGAAGAGACTCTCGGAGGTGTACCCCGTTTCGGCGAGGTGACCGCCCGAGAGGAGCAAGAGAAGCGCGCTCACGCGTGTGATGGTCGTGAGTCTCCCCGAGATGACCTCGAGCGGTTTCGTCGTGTTAAACGCGCCGTCTCGAGCGAGCGGTAAGACGACCAACGCGACGAAGCAGACGCTGCCGGCCCAGAGCGCGGCGAAGACGAGATGGGTCGTCTGGGCGAGGAACGTATCAACCATACGGAGTTGCTGGAGAAGCGGCAGTATCAGCGTTCCGACTCGCGTCTCTCCTCGCGTCTTCGTCTCCGTACGCTGTCACTCGAGCCAGTCGGGAACCCACGCGACCAGTCGCCGGCGAAGCAGCGCGTAGGCCAGCGAAACGGCGATGCCGCCGAGCACGATAGTCTGGATCCAGCCGTCGAAGACGAGCAGCGCCGGCACGGCGAGCGCGACGGCGAGCGCCGCGTCTTCGGGCGCGCCGTCGTAGCGAATCCAGCGTCGCGGCCGGATCCAGCGGTTCCGGACGTGGTCGTAGACCGCCCGTTCGCTCCGGTCGTTCCACGGGTCCATCTCGGGGCCGCCCCCGAGCGCGTCGCTGGCGGCGTGGAGCCACGCGGCGACGGCGAACGCCGCGAGGGCGACCGTGGCGCTCGAGGGGAACGCGACTGCAAACGCGGCGGCCGGACCGGCGAGTGCGACGCCGGCCGCGGGGAAGTGCAGCGTCCGCCGGTGTGCGAACACGAGGTCGAAATCGGGAGCGAGTCCGCCGACGATCGCACCGACTGCGATCGGCAGCGTAAACTCGGGGCGGAGTGCCGCGACGGGAGCGACGACGGCGAGTCCCGCGAACACGTGCGTGGTCGCCATCATCGGTATCGATCCCTCCGTCGGGAACCGTCAAAAGGATACGCGAACCGGTGGTTCGTCCGACCTACTCGAGGTTCTCGCGCTGATAACTGCCGTCGTAGACGTCCTCGTGGTCCGCTTCGGCGAAGACGAGCTGGGCGATCCGTGCGCCGCGTTCGATCTCGACGTCGTGGTGGACCTGCAACAGCCCTTCGCCACGGCCCTCGTAACCGGCGTCCCAGACGGCCGTGTTCAACATACACGAGTTGCGCATCAGCGACGAGCGAGGGTAGACGAAGCCGATGTGGTTCTCGGGGATCGCAATTCGCTCGCCGTAGCGGGCGACGTAGGCACCCTCCGGCAGATAGTACGTGTCGGGATCTTTCTTCTCGAGTTCCTCGAGCGGGCGGGCGACCCGGTCGCCGACCTGTTTCCCGTCTCGGCCGATGCGACCCGGCTCGAGCTGGTCGAAGACGACGTCGAGCGTCAGGTCGACGCCGTTCGGCTGGATCTGATCGTCGGTCGTCGGCGAGATGTGTTCGGCGACGAACGCACCGGAGCGAAACATGTGCTGACAACACCACGGAACCGAGAAAAGCGTATCCGTTCGTGAGCGGTTCGGAACGGATACGCGTGGCACGCCGTACGACAGTCGACGAGCCGCGCTCGGGTGAGCCGACGGAACGCGCAATCGAGCGGTGACGCACCTGTACTCGTGAGAATCAGCGGTACTGGAATGGTAGTGTCATCCGTCCGGACTTACCCGGACGAACGTCCACCCGCGTGGTAATATTTACTCGAACAGTACCTGTTTCGTGGCCTGAAAACGGACGCCACCTCGCAGAAACACGCTGGATTTATCACGACGGAAAGCCGAGTTCTGGATGCTATGGGACAGACTCTCACCGAGAAGATTCTCGACGACCACCTCGTCGAGGGCGAACTCGAAACCGGCGAGGAGATCGGGATCGAGATCGACCAGGTACTTACCCAGGACACGACCGGAACGATGGTCTGGCTCCAGTTCGAAGCGATGGGACTGGACGAAGTCCAGACCGAGATCGCAGCCCAGTACTGCGACCACCAGACCTACCAGTTCGACTTTAAGAATACCGACGACCACCGTTTCCTCCGCTCTGCAGCCGGCACCTACGGCGCTCATTTCTCTCGCCCCGGCAACGGTATCTGTCACAACGTCCACCGCGAGAACTTCGCAGCGCCCGGCAAGACGCTGCTCGGTTCCGACAGCCACACGCCAACCCCCGGCGGCATCGGCGAACTCGCCATCGGCTCCGGCGGCATCGACGTCACCGTCGCCATGGGCGGCGCCCCCTACTACATCGAGATGCCCGAAATCGTCAGCGTCCGTCTCGAGGGCGAACTCCCCGAGTGGGCGACCGCCAAGGACGTCATCTTGGAGTTGCTCCGCCGACTGAGCGTCAAGGGCGGCGTCGGCAAAATCCTCGAGTACACCGGCCCCGGCGTCGAGTCGCTCACCGCACCCGAGCGGATGACGATCACCAACATGGGCACCGAACTCGGCGCCACGACGTCGATCTTTCCGACCGACCACCAGACCCAGGACTACCTCGAGCGCGTCAACCGCGGCGACGAGTACGTCGAGCTCCAGCCCGACGACGACGCCGACTACGACGACGAGATCGTCGTCGACCTCTCCGACCTCGAGCCGCTGATCGCACAGCCCTCGATGCCGGACAACGTCGTCCCAGTCAGCGAAGTCGAAGGCGAGTCCGTCGAGCAGGTCATCGTCGGCTCCTGTACGAACGGCGGCTACGAGGACATCCTCCCCGTCGCCAAGATGCTCGAGGGCCGTGAAACCTCGATGGAGACCGAGACGATCGTCGCGCCCGGCTCCAAGCAGGCCTCCGAGATGCTCGCCCGCGAGGGCTGGGTCGCGGAGATGATGGCCGCCGGCGTCAACTTCTCCGAGGCGACCTGCGGTGCCTGTATCGGCATCGGTCACGTGCCGTCCTCGGACTCCGTCTCGCTGCGAACCTTCAATCGCAACTTCGAGGGGCGCTCCGGGATCGAAGACGACAACGTCTACCTCTGCTCGCCGGAGGTCGCCGCCGCTGCGGCGCTCAAAGGCGAAATCGTCGACCCACGGAACCTCGCCGACGAGCTCGGCGATCTCGAAGCGCCCGGCGTCGAGCTTCCCGACGAGTACGACGGCTCCAAGACGGACCTCATCGCCCCCGACGAGGCCGTCGACGACGAACTCATCAAGGGTCCGAACATCGGCGACGTTCCGCTGAAAGACCAGCTCGGTTCGGATATCTCCGGCGAGGCGCTGCTCAAGATGGAGGACAACATCACGACCGACCACATCATCCCTGCGACCCAGGACATCCTGATGTACCGGTCGAACGTCCCCAAGCTGAGCGAGTTCACCCTCTCGCGCGTCGACGACACGTTCGCCGACCGTGCACTCGAGGCCGACGGCGGCTTCCTCGTCGCGGGCGAGAACTACGGCCAGGGCTCCTCGCGTGAGCACGCGGCCCTCTGTCCGATGTACCTCGGCATCGAGGGCGTCCTCGCACAGAGCTTCGCCCGGATCCACCGCGCGAACCTTTTCAACTTCGGGATCGTCCCGCTGACGATCGACGAGGACACCTACGAGAACATCGATCAGGGCGACGAGATCGAAATCGACGACGACGTCTACGACGCCGTCACCAGCGGGCAGGAAGAGTTCACCGTCCGCGTCAACGGTGAGGAGTACACCGCGACGCTGGACGCCTCAGAACGCGAGCGCGCAATCCTCGCCGCCGGCGGCAAGCTCTCCTGGACGAAAGAGCAGGCCGAAGGCGGCAGCGGCGCCGCCCCCGCCGACGACTGATCGACTCGCTGCAGCGAGCGAATCGCGTTTCGATTTTTGACTCCGTTGGAATCCGCACCGACCGATGGGATCGGTTCAGTGTATACTATAGATGAAGGATGTAACACGTTGAGGCTGTTCAGGCCGATACTGAATCGCTCGGTGTAGAACGGTTCTCCGTCTCACTGGTTACGCCGGTAACGAAAACGTGAACGTCGTCCCCTCCCCGGGACTGGAATCGACCCGGATCTCGCCGCCGTGACGTTCGACGATGCGTTCACAGAGCGCGAGCCCGATTCCCGTCCCGGCGTGTTCCTCGTGGCTGTGCAAGCGCTGGAACACCTCGAAGATGCGATCTTGGTCCGCCGGATCGATCCCGATGCCGTTATCACGAACCGAGATGATCCACTCCTCGGTATCGGGTTCGGCGGAAACGTCGATCCGCGGCGGCTCGTCGCCGCTGTACTCGATCGCGTTCGACAGCAGGTTCTGAAAGAGCTGGCGTAATTGGCTCCTATCTCCCTCGACACGCGGTAACTCGGCGGTTTCGATGGTGGCGTCGGTCTCGTCGATCTGCAGTTGAAGATCCTCGCGAACGTCGACGAGCACCTCGTCGAGATCGACGGGTTCGAACGGTTCACCCTGCGTATCCACGCGTGAATACTCGAGCAGCCCGTCGATCATCTCTTTCATTCGCATCGAGCCGTCGATGGCGTACTCGATGAACTCCTCGCCGTCGTCGTCGAGTTCGTCACCGTATCGGCGGTCGATGAGTTCCAGGTAACTCGAGACCATCCGGAGCGGCTCCTGGAGGTCGTGCGACGCGGCGTACGCGAACTGCTCTAAGCGTTCGTTCGATTCCCTGAGTTCCGCTTGCGTCCGTTCTAGTCGGTGATTTTGCCGTTCGAGTCGATAGGCGTGTGTTTTCGCTTGCGCAGCGTACGTCCCTACGCCGTATCCGGCGACACAACTGAACCCGGTGAGTATAGAGACGGACCACAGTGGGCTGGAGAGATTCGGACCGGGCTGGAGGTTGTAGAGCGCGAGAATGGCGAGCATTACCCCGATTCCGACGAGGCACCAGCCTGCAATCGTGGAATAGAATCGCGGGTGGATGTCGGTGTTGGGCAATCGGTATCCGCCAGCGAGGAGGATGAACCCGGAGCCGCCGATGAAGCTAGAGACGATGAGAACGCTCGGAAGTGTCAGCTCCGGAGTGGTAGGCAAAAACGCCCAACCAACAGCAAGGGCGAGGTACAGCCCCCCGAGAATGATGATCGTGTTCCTCCCGCCTATGACGGCGACGAAGCGGTCCCAGGGGCGCATTGCCGTGTTTGCATCAGGATCGATTATAGTCCTTATGACTCGGCCAGTGAATACCCGTTCAGTGCTCAGTTCGCTCGTACGGTGACCGCGTATTCCGGCTCGAAATCGACGCAGTTATATCCAACTCTCCGCCCGTAGGATTCGGATATGGAATCTACGTCGCGCGAATTCCTCGTCGAATTGCTCGAGACGCCCTCGCCGTCGGGCTACGAAACTCGCGGACAGCGCGTCTGGGTCGACTACGTCGACCGGTTTGCGGACGACGTTCGGACGGACGCCTACGGGAACGCCATCGCCGTTCACGAGGGGGACCCCGACGCGCCCGAAGTGGCCCTCACCGGCCACGCCGACGAGATCGGATTCATCGTCAGATCGATCGACGAGAACGGCTTCGTCAGGCCGGGGCGCATCGGCGGCAGCGACCCGACGGTTTCGCAGGGCCAGCACGTCACGATCCACGCCGTGGACGGCCCCATCGACGGCGTGATCGGACAGACCGCGATCCACCTCCGCGAGGACGACGGCGGCGATCCCGACATCTCGGACCTCTGGATCGACATCGGCGCCGAGAGCGAGGAGGAGGCGAGCGAACGCCTCGAGATCGGCGACCCGATCACGTTCTCGTCGACGGTCTCCTGGCTCTCGGAGACGCGCCTCGCCGCCCGCGGTCTCGACAACCGCGTCGGGACGTGGGCCGCCGCCGAAGGCTTTCGAACGGCCGTCGAAGCCGGTACCGAGGCGACCGTCTACGCCGTCTCGACCGTCCAGGAGGAAGTCGGCGTCAAAGGGGCGCAGATGGTCGGCTTCGACCTCGAGCCCGACGCCGTCGTCGTCGTCGACGTCGGTCACGCGGTCGACTACCCCTCGGCGCCGAGCGAGAAGACGAGCCGAATGGAACTCGGCGGGGGGCCGGCCCTGGGACGAGGGAGTACGAATCATCCGACGCTCTTCGAGGCGCTACGGTCGGTCGCCGACGACCGAGAGATCGACGTTCAGGTCGAGGCGCTCGGTCTCGGGACGGGTACGGACGCCGACGGCTTCTTCACCGCGGCCGGCGGGATCCCCTCGCAGGTCGTCAGCGTTCCCAACCGGTACATGCACACCCCCGTAGAGGTGATCGACACCGACGATCTCGAGGCTGTGGCGGCGCTGCTCAGCGGGTTTGCGAGTCGCGCGGACGAGTTCGCCCCGTTCGCCGTCGATATCTGACCTCCCTCGGGACTGACCGCGAGACGGCGAGCATCGCGAACGCGCGCTGCGACACCGGTGATCTCGAACCGGTCTCGTCGGTGAACCGGTACCGACATCCGATCGGAGCCGATAGCTCGAGCGAATGCCGACCCGTGGATACGAAAACGAGGGCTACCGACGACTGTTCGACGGCGACGGCCTGTCCTTTGGCGCCGGATTCCCACTCACCGGGGCGAACCGCTCGACGCCGGACGTCGCCGAAGAGGTGCGCCTCGCGAAACACGCCGAGGGCGTCGGTTTCGACGGACTCTGGGCGCGGGACGTCCCGACCTACTGGCCCAAATTCGGCGATGCTGGCCAGACCTTCGACACCTGGCCGTGGCTCTCCCACGTCGCCGCCCACACCGACGATATCGCGCTGGGGACCTCGAGTATCGTCCTCACGCTTCGCCACCCGCTCCACGTCGCGAAATCCGCCGCGACGGTGGACCGGCTCTCCGACGGGCGGCTCGTCCTCGGGATCGCCTCGGGCGACCGCGACCCGGAGTATCCCGCCTTCGACGTCGATCAGGAGGCGCGCGGCCGCGTGTTCCGCGAGCGCGTCGATGCGATTCGAACCGTCTGGAGCGAGGAGTTTCCAACCGTCGACGGCGAGTGGGGATCGCTCGAGGGTGACCTCGACGTCGTCCCGAAGCCGACGACCGAAACGCTCCCGCTGTTACCCACCGGGAACGCCCGCCAGTCCCGTGAGTGGATCGCCGAGCACGGCGACGGCTGGCTGTTCTATCACCTCCCGGAGTCCACGCTCGAGAGCTATCTCGCGGACTGGCGCGAACTGGCGGGCGAGAAACCGTTCTCCATCGCGGTCCGGGTCGAGTTGGCCGACGATCCGACGGCCGACCCCGAACCGCTGCATCTCGGCTTTCACGCGGGTGTCGAGTGGTTCCGCGACTACTTCCGACGACTCGAGGACTACGGCCTCGACCACGCGATTATCGGGATCCAGAACGACGATCGCGAGGCGGTGCTGTCGACGTTCGCCGACGAAATTATGGCCGAACTGTAGCGCGCTTTTCTACGCCTCGATTTCAGGGGTCGTTCCAGACGCCCTCGACGCGGCCGCTGTACCCGCCGCCGATGAACTCGAGTGTCGCCCCGCTCCGAGTCCCTGGCTCCCCGTTCGGCGGCTGGTTCGCCGACGACTCCGATTCTGATTCCGGTGCCGCGAACCGGATCTCGACCGACGCGCCGTCGGTCTCGAGCGGCTCCGCGAGCGCGACGTCGATCCGATCCGCCGTTCGGTGTTCGATCTCGCCCTCGCGTTCGGTTCCGTCGACCGTGATCGTCGCCGACAGCGACTCCGCGTCGTCGAACCGGCTCGCGGATCGCGACTCGAGGTCGGCGTAGTCGAACCGAAGCGCCTCGAGCGCGACGCCGCCGGTGTCGAGATTCGAGAGGGTCCATCGGTGTTCGACGGGGCCGTCAACTCGACGCAGCGCCAGCGTGGCTTTCTCGACGACGAATCCGGGGCGCTCGAGGGCGAGTTCCAGGCCGCTTTCGATCGTCGCTTCGCCGTCGACGGTGACCGCGATCGGCTCCGTGATCGTCCGCTCGGTCGCCCGTTTGGCAGCGTCCGGCGTCAGTTCGACGACGACGTTCGCAAGTCTGGCCCCGGACTCGAGTCGGTCGCTCGAGCCGCCACCGACGCGGAGGTGTCCATCGTCCGTCGTAGTGGCGTCTGCCGCGGTCAGTCGAAACGCGTCGGCCGCGAGCGTCAGCGAGACGGCGTCGGGTCGGCCGTTCACGACGTCGAACGCGACGGGCGGCCGCTGGACGTCGCCGTCGAACAGGTCGCCGTGGGCCTCGAAGCCGTCGTCGGTCAACTCGAGGACCGGGCCGTCGCCGTCGACGGCGGACTCGTCGGACCCGTCGCTGGACCAGTACGAAGCCGCGAGCGTCCCCGCGGTGAGCAGGCCGGCGGAGCCGCCGATCGTCGCCACTACCGTCCGTCGTGTTCGGTTCATGCTCAGTTCGGACCGACGGCGTCTGCAGTCGGTGGGCCGTCGTCGTTCGGTGTCGATCGGTTAGCGTTCGGTGTCGATCGGTTAGCGTTCGGTGTCGATCGGTTAGCGTTCGGTGTCGGTCCGTCGATAGCCGCTGAGCCGGTACCGTTCGGTGTCAGACCGACGGTGTCCCCAACCGTCGCTATTTGCGAATCCCCCATTCGATCAACTATCGGGATTCCCATCAAATAATTGTATCGACCGATCCCCGTCTCGGGTCGCCGGCCGTCACCGCTCGTCTTTCGCGCGGTCGCGCAACCGACGCTTCTGGCGGCGCTCGGTCACGTGGTCGACGCCGTCGGCCAGTTCGTCCCTGACCTCTCCCTCGAAGTCGTCGACCTCCTCGAGGAACTCGGTCGAGAACTCCTCGACGAGTTCGAACGTCCACTGATCGCTGATCGCACCCGCGGGGAGGTGGTCGTCGCGGAGGTCGTCCGCCCACTCGTCGTGGCCGGCCTCGCGGAGGGCGTCCTCGGCGTCGCTCATCCGGTCCATCGCGTGGCCGAGGTCGTGGTGGAACTCGAGGAGGGTGCCGTAGGCCCGGTGGATGTGCTCGATGCCCAGTTGCAGTTCGTGGAGGGCCTGCTCCTCGGCGTCGGTCAACTCGAGCTCGTCGGGATCGGTCGTCATAGGCGTGGGACCACGGACGGCATCAAAGACGTTTCAGGGTCGGCAACGGCTGCCGATTCTCGGCCCTAGTAATCGGATTCGATAGTCGACCCGAAACGCTATGGTTCCCTGACTATCTAGGTTCCGTGAACGCGATGGCGATACTCGACGACCTCTCGGGCTACGAGTTCGAGGACCTGATGGAGGACGTATTCCGACACCTGGGCTACGAGAACGTCCAGCAATCGAGACGGACGGCCGACGAGGGTCGAGACATCCTGATGGAGGAGGTCGTCGACGGAAACCGGCGGGCGGTCGTCGTCGAGTGCAAACACACGGAGACCGTCAGCCGGCCGGTCATCCAGAAACTCCACTCGGCGGTCGAGACGTACGAGTACGACGGCCCCGTCCGCGGGTTAGTCGTGACGACCGGACGGTTTACCGCCCCCGCTCGAGAGTACACGCGGAACCTCGGCTCCAGCCGGGACGGCGGCGTCGAACTCCTCGACGGCACTGACCTCCGGGAGATCAGCGAGGAGATCGGCATGGACCTCTACAACGGCCGGATCGAGATCCTCTGCGATGAGGTCCTCCGGCCGACCCACCCCACCGCCGGTCGGGACGCGCCGGTCTTCGAAGCCGCCCGCGAGATCGACAACCTCGAGCCCGCGACGATTCCGACGCCCGAGACGACCGTGTCGCTCGAGCCGATGGTGACCGTCCACACGAGAACGAACGCGACGTTCGAAACGTCCGTCGGCGTCGTCCATCAGGTCGACGAGTCGAACGACCTCGTGATCCGCGCCGAGGGCGACACGCCGCAGATCGAGACCGGCGACGTCAAGGACCTGGTCGCGAACCCGTCGGCACCCCGCATCGACCTCGAGAACTGTGGCCTCCGGGACACCTTCGACGGCGTCGAGCACGCCCGATTCGGCCGGACGGAAACGACCTACAAGCAGTGGGCGATCGATCGACTGCAACAGGTGCACACCACGACGGTCCAGTACACGGGCGACAACAACGTCGACTACGAGAAGACCTGTACGCCGAGATCCTCGGACGTCTCGATCTGGTCGATCGATCCCGTCTACGCGCCGCACGTCCAGTCCCGCGTCTCGCTCGGGGAGTACGACTATCGGTACGCCTACTACGCCGCCGGCCCCTCGAGAGCGACCACGACGAACGAGTTCCGTCAGTGTGTCCACTGCGGCACCGACGGGGCGAGCGAGAGCTACATCTACTGTCGCAACTGCGGGAGCATCAACTGCGACGAACACGTCAGAACGGAGCGACTCGTGGACGAACCGGTGTGTACCGGCTGTGCCGTGACCGAACGGTTCGCGTTCGACACCAAGTACTTCTACGATCGGGAGAACCTCGAGGCCTTCCGCGAGGAGTACGCTAACATGCCGATCCACGAGAAGGCGAAGGAGAACGTGACGCTGGCCGCGGGTACCGTCCTCTGCGTGCTATTCGTGGCGTTCCTGGTCGTGCTATCGCTCGGTCTCGTGTAAATTCGCCCGACGCAAAGAACTTCCCACGTGTCACTTCGGACCGATCGATCCACATGCGGTGGCGCGCGCTGGGCCGTGGTGAGCCGGGGGCGAACCACGGCACAAAACCGTGCGAGGTCGTCGTGAGTAGCGCGGGACCGAAGGTCCCGCGGACCGTGCGAATAGTGCGAGACCGCAGGTCTCGCAGACCATGCGAGTAGTGCGGGACCAACGGTCCCGCATACCATGCGAACGGCGGCTTTGCCGCCGTGAGCAGACGGGCCGATGGCCCGCGAGCAGACGGGCGCGGAGCGCCCGTAAGCAGATGAATCGAGCGACGGCTTGGCAGTCGCGAAGCGTCTTCCAGTGGATGAGTGAGCAGCCAGCGGGTGCGAACGGTAGCGCGGAACCGGAGGTTCCGCGAACCAGACAAGCGGGCCGTCGGCCCGCGAGCAGCAATCGGCTGGGGAGGACGTGGCACTCATCGCCGCCAGCGGCAGCAGAACGCTCGACTCGTCATACCTGTCGGGTAGATCGGACAGTACAGTAGTCAGCGGAGCTGAGATGAGAACTCGAGTGCGAACGCCTCGACCTCGTTCCAGTCAGTGTACTCGTAATCCCGCGACGTGTCGGTATCGCCGCTCGCCTTCCGTGCAATCCGGCGCATCACGAACCGTTTCATCAGCCCGTACTCGCTGTACTTCAGCGCGCCCGCCACGGTGAGTGTCCCGTCCGGCTCCCAACCCGTCTCCTCGAGAAACGCCTCGAGCAACTCTCGTGCAGGCTCTCGCTCGACCGGATCCGCGTGCGCCGCCGTCAGACTCACCGAGAAAAAGGCCGACAGAAGCCGGTTTAGCGCCTCGCGGTACTCTCGAACGAACTCGGTGACGTACCCCTGATGAGACCCCGCGTGGATCGACGCGCCGACGATCACGCCGTCGTACGCATTCACGTCGAGTCCCGACGGGGGATGTTTCAGGTGGACCAGCACCGGCTCGTGGTCGTTCGCCTCGAGGACGTCTCCCACTCGCTCGGCGATCGTCGCCGTCTGGCCCTCGCTCGAGCCGAAGGCGACGAGGACGCGGGTCATCGGTGGCCACCTCGAGCGGCCGCGGATTTAGGGTCGAACGAAGGCATCTCGGGTGTCCGTTCGACGATGTGGGTATTGAGCGTTGTACCTGAACTGCTCGAGTTACTCACTCGCTAGGCGTAGTGAACGCTCGAGTGTAGACGACGGAATCTGAAGACGAATGCTCTGCTCTCGCTGGCAGCGGTGATTGCCACATCCTCCCCAACCGATTCGCTCGCTCACGAGTTCGCTCACTCATCCCTCGCGCAATTTCGGCTCGCGCCTCACTATTCGTTCGCCGCGACCCGGCACGCGCCACCGCACGCGTGGATTAATCGGCCCTAACGGTGTGTACACCACCTGTACTGAGTGTTTCACGGCCGTCCACTGAGAAGCAGTAGCTCGGTCGACCCGAACCGAGCCGCCTCTGTACGATTTACGTGGATTGTTCCTCTAGCAGCGCCCGCGAGGAGTTCCCGACGATCAACGACCCGCTGAGCACCAACGCGAGGGTCGTCACCACCGGACTCAACAGCCCCGCCAGCGCGACGGGGATCACGATCGCGTTGTAGGCGAGCGCCAGCCCGAGATTCTGCACCACGCGCCTGCGAGCGCCGCGGGCCAGCGCGAACGCGCGCTCGACCGCCGCGAGGTCGTCCTCGACGATCGCGAGATCGGCAGCGTCGGCGGCCAGCGCCGTCCCGCCGCCCAGCGAGAGCCCCAGATCCGCCGCGGCGAGCGCGGGCGCGTCGTTCGTCCCGTCGCCGACCATCGCCACGCAGCCGTCCCCGCGTAACCGCTGAATCGCGGCCGTCTTTCCCGCGGGTGGGACGCTCGAGAAGACGTGCGTAATCCCGGAATGCTCCCGAAAGCGGGCCGCTGCCGAGTCGTCGTCGCCGGTGAGCACCACGACGTCGACGCCGCGGTCGGCGAGCGCGGTCACCACGTCCGTCCACTCCGCCCGCTGTTCGTCACCTACGACGACGAGCCCCTCCGCGCGTCCGTCTCGACCGACGACGACGGGGAGGCGGCCGGCCTCGCGCACGTCGGCAATTCGGGACTCGAAGCCGGAATCGAGTCCCCACCCCGCCGTGCGAAAGCAATCGGGGTGGCCGACGAGGGTCCGCCGGCCGTCGACGATGCCCTCCACGCCGGTCGCGTGGCGCTCGAACTCCCGTACCGCCTCGTCTTGCGCCCCGTCACCCGTCTCACCGGTTCCCTCGTCGGTACCCCCGCCGTCCGCTCGCGTCGGTTCGCTCTCACCCTCGCCGATTCCACCGTCGAAGGCGTCCGCGATCGCCGCCGCGGCCGGATGCGACGCCCGCCGCTCGAGTGCGCCGGCAGCCTGCAACAGCTCGTCCGGGCCCTCGGCTTCGAGCACGGTCATCTCGCCGGTCGTGAGCGTCCCCGTCTTGTCGAAGACGACGCACTCGACCTCGCGCAGCCGTTCGAAGACGCTCTCGTCGAAGACGACGATGCCGGACTCGAGGGCGTCGCGGATGCTCGAGGCGACCGAACAGGGGGTCGCGAGCGCGAGCGCCCACGGACTCGCGACGAGGACGGTCACGAGGACGGCGCTCCCGATCACCGGTGCACTCGAGCCCAGCAGGACGGCTGCGAGACCCGCGAGGATCGCAGCGCCGGCGACGAGCGGGAGGGCGATTCCGGCGAGCCTGTCGGCCCGGCGCTGGACGCCGTGATCCGCGCTCTGGAGGTTCCAGACGGTTCGCGTCAGTCGCTCGATACTGCTCGCGGTCCGGTCGCCGACGTCGACGATCGCGGCGTCGCCCGTCACGATCGACCCGCCGATCACCGCGTCGGCCGCGGTTTTCGAGACCGGGAGGGATTCGCCGGTGACGACGGCTTCGTCGACGGTGCACTCGCCCTCCGCGACGTGTCCGTCGACCGGGATCCGCTCGCCGGCGCGGACGAGCAGGCGGTCGTCGGCAGCGACGTCCGCCACCGGAATCTCTCGAGTCGTCCCGTCGGCGTCGAGCACGCGGGCCGTGTCGACCTGCGAGACCGTGAGGTCGGTGAGCCGGTTCAGCGCCGTGCGTTTGATCGTCTCCTCGTAGAAGACGGCGGCCATCACGCACGCGGCGACGAGAATCGTCAGGTCGTAGTAGACCTCGGGCCGCCCGACGAGGAACGCGAGCGTGCCGTAGCAGAAGGCCGCAACGATCGTCAGCGCCGCGAGCAGGTGCGTACTCGGCTGGCGGAGTTTCAGGCTCACGTACGCCCCGCGGAGCAGCGGCATCCCGGTCAGGTAGAGCACGGCCGCGGTCAGGACGAAGAAGACCGGCAGGAACAGCACCCCGTCGAAACTCGCGAACGTGTCCCCGTACTGCTCGAACAGCCAGTACTCCGTGTACTGGGAGAGATACACCGGGTAAAACACCGTGACGTAGGGTACCAGCAGGAACGACCCGAAGACGATCCCGACGATGTAGCGGATCTCGAGGACGTCCTCCGAGCGTCGCTTGCGCATCCCCTGCATCTCGCGCGAGCGGCGGGTGGTGCTCGCGTCGTCGCTCGCCAATTCCGACCCGTCGTCCTCACCCGCGGCTTCCTCGCGGCGGTACGCCGTGTAACCGGTCCGACTCAGCGCGTCCTCGAGCGCCGCCGCCGACACCCGCTCGGGGTCGTGGTCGACCTGGACCGTCTCCGTCACGTAACTCGCCGCCGCGTCCGCAACGCCGTCGTGACCGGCGGCGATCGACTCGAGGTACGACTCACACAGCGTCGAGTGCATGCCGTCGACCCGGAAGAACGTACGCGTATGGTTCTCGGGAACGGCATCCGGACCGGCGGTGTCGCTCGAGTCACCGGGGGCACCGTCGCTGGTGCTGTCGCGGTCGTCGGCGTCGGGACAGCCGAGTACCGCGGCGACCTGGCGGCAGCCGCTCGAGCAGAACGGACCCTCGGCGTTCGATTCGGCCGCCGCCTCTCGCGCCGATTCAACCGTCGCGTCACCGGCCGATTCCGCTGCCGCATCACCGGCCGATTCCGTTGCCGCATCACCGGCCGATTCCGTTGCCGCAGCCGACTCCGCTGCCGACGCTCCGAAGGATTCGGAACACGCCGTTCCGCACAGGCGACAGCGATCGCGCGTCGATTCCTGATCACTCACCACACGAACTCTCCATCCTCGAGTGGCATAACAGTGGTCGCAGTTCGCCGTCAGTCCCGTTCGACGAGGGTCCCGCCCTCCCCGACGGCAACCCCTCGACCGGCGTCGATCGAGACCCCCAGCAGCGGCCCGGGGGCATCGACATCGAACCGTTCCCACTCGGCGTTCGCCCCGTCACGTTCGTACACCGCGTCGTCGGTACACACCGCGACGCGCTCGCCGCGGGAGGCGATTCCGGACAGCGCCTGATCGGCGACCCGCTCGGGGGTCCACGTCGGACCATCGTAGCGGTGGACGACGCCGTCGTCTGCGGTCACCAGACACTCGCCTTCCCCCGTCGTCGCGACGTCGGTGAGCGTCCCGTCGGCGCCCTCGAGCCCCACCCGCTCGAACGACTCGCCGCCGTCGGTCGTCTCGAAGACGCCGTCGTTGGTGTCACAGCAGTAGCCGACGCCGTCCTCGAGGAGCGCGACGCCGCTCAGACTCGAGCCGCTGCCGGGCTTCTCGGGACCGGTCCACTCGAGCGTCTCGTCGCGATACCGTCCGCGGAGGATGGCACCCGAGCCGTTGATCAGGAGGACCGTCTCGTCGCCGCCGTCACCGGCGACGGCGACGCCCAGCCAGTTGTCCGTGATGTCCTCGGGAGCCGTGTAGTCCACATGCCGGCCGGTCTCGGCGTCGATTCGCCCCAGCGAACCGCTGTCGCCCGCGACCCAGACCGCGCCGCCGCCGGCCGTCGCGTCCACGCCACGGAGGTCGTTGCCGCCGGCGGCGGGGCCGTCCTCGAGGAGAACGTTCCACCCGCCCTCGTCGCCGTTCTCGCCGCTGGCGAGGACGGTGCCGCCGTCGCCGACCGCGTAGCCGCCGCTCGCCGCTGAGACGATCACGCCGCGGAGTGTCGCATCCGTGGGTGCGTCGACGGCGTGCCACTCGGGCGGGGTCTCCGCGGGGGTTTCTGCAGTCTCGCCGGCTGTCGAGTCGGCTCGAGTGTCGTCGGCTGCGTCCGGTTCGTCTTCGTCGAGGCCGACAGGTTCGTCGGCGCGACCGCCTCTGCCCCCCGCTTCGATGTCGTCACTGTCCGTCGCGTCGGCGTCTTCGCTCTCCGCTGCTTCAGCAGATTCGCTGTCCGTTGCGTCGGCGTGCTCGAGCGCCGCTCCGTTGGAATCCGCCGTACTCGATCCCACGTCCGGGTGCTGATCGTCCGTCGCGTGCGATTCGGCGTCGGACGTCTCGCCCGTCGCGGTGCCTGCGGCGGTTTCCGATGCGGCGTTTGTAGGCGCCTCCGTCGTGGTGCCTGCAGCCGCGTTCGACGCGGGTTCCGCGGATGGGTCCGTCGTCGCGGTTGCCTCCGCTTGCTCTCGAGCGTCGGCGCGTTCCGACTGTCCACTCCTGTCGGCGTTTCCGCTCTCACGCCCGTCGCCGCTCGAGGACCCGGTCTCGCCGCTCGAGGCCGCAGCCGATGCGTCCTCGCCGCGGGGACGCGCCCGTCCGCTTCGGAGATACAGCACGATCGGCGGGACGAGATACGATGCGATCGCGAGCGCGGCGAACCAGCGGTGGACGACCGTCAGCGTCCCGAACGCGGTCAACCCGGCCGTCGCGACGGTGTGGACCCACGTCTTCGTGTAGTTCCGAAAGAACCGGACGAAGCCGTTCTCCTCGGCGGATGCATCGTGTGTGGTCATCGGGTGGCGTGTGGGTGTCCCTCGAGTGGGATCCGAGAGAGTAGACGGAACTCGTGGCTCGAGTGTATCGGACCGCCGGGCAAAAATTCACTGCAGGCACACCCACTCCGCCGAACGGATACGACTCAGCGCCTGAATCGCCGCGCCGTTCCGACGGTGACGGTGAGAATTCCGTTGTTGTAGACGGCCTCACGGTCGTCGGTAAAGCCGTGTCGGCGGACCGGCGGGGAGACGAACCGCTCGAAGGTGGTCTCTTCGCGTTCGATCCGGAGGTGGATGCGCTTCGAACTGGCGGTGACCGTGATATCGTCGACGACGGCGGGGAGCGCGTCGACGACGACGGTCAGCCGACCGGTCGATCGATCGTAGACGGCTCGCGTCGGAAACGACTGCGTTGTCGTGTGCGTGGAGGGGGACACGGAGCCACGTTCCGAATCCAGTCGGAAATCGATCCGCGTGCACAACTGTGTCCTTGATAGTCGCTGTCTCGGTCACCCTCTCTGTCCTCGAACGCTCCGTTCGCCAGTCGGATAGACGCGTTCCAGACGGTCTTCGAGACTGCACCGCGCTGTCGTCGGCGGTTTGCGTCGGCCGCTGTCGGATTCGGCTCACGGCTTCAGTCGCGGGCGTTCTCCTAACATTCGTGTAACGGGACGATCGACTGCTCGACGGCATCCGAACGATCGGACGTAAAGGCAGTAACGAACATGTTTGCTCGGGTTCTCACCCGGTAGGAACCGGTCTAGCCCGCTATTCGCAGGGGATTCATATACTGACGTATACCATGAGGGATCAGATTGGAGCGCCCGGAACCGGTATCGCTCGTCGCGAGTATCTCCTGGCGACCGGCGCCGCGAGCGTCTCGGCTCTCGCGGGCTGTTCGGTACCGACCGCTGAGAAGGAACCGGCGACGACGATAGCGGACCATTCGTCGCCCGAACTCGAGAAGTGGGTCGACGAGGTCCCTCGCCCGGGGGTCATCGAACCGTCCGGAACGAAGAACGGACAGCCCCGGTACGAGGTGGACATCCGCGAGGTCGAACAGCAGATACACCGCGACCTCCCGCCGACGACCGTCTGGGGGTACGACGGCCAGTACCCCGGTCCGACGATCGAAGCCGAGCAGGGCGAGCCGATCTACGTGCGGTGGCGAAACGAACTGCCGGACGACCACCTCCTGCCCGAGGATCCGACGGTTCACGGCGATCTGATTCCGTACGATACGGCGGGTGTACGGACCGTGACGCACCTTCACGGCGGAAACGTCGAGGCCGAGAGCGACGGCAAAGCTCGGGCGTGGTTCACCCGGGACTTTCGGGAGACGGGCCCCGAGTTCGAGAAGAAAGACTACTACTACGCGAACGACCAGCCCCCGACGACCCTGTGGTACCACGACCACTCGCTCGGTATCACGCGGCTCAACGTGTACGCCGGCCTCGCAGGCTTCTATCTCCTTCGGAACGAACACGAACGGGGTCTCGACCTGCCCGAAGGCGAGTACGAGATCCCGCTCGTGTTTCAGGATCGAAGCTTCGACGAGGACGGGTCGCTGTTCTATCCGACGGCCGTCTCGGACGGGAAGGGAGACGGTTCGCATCCCGAACCGAGCATCGTTCCGCAGTTCTACGGGGACACGTCGGTCGTCAACGGAAAAGCCTGGCCCCGGCTGTCCGTCGAACCCAGAACGTACCGGCTCCTGCTCCTCAACGGAGCCAACAGTCGATACTACAACCTCAAACTGCTCGAGTACGACGAGGACTCCGGCGAGACCGGCGACGACGGCCCGCCGTTCGTCCAGATCGGGAACGACGGCGGCCTCCTCTCGGAGCCGGTTCGGATCGCCGACCGTCTGGAGCTCGGATCGAGCCAACGTGCCGACGTCGTCGTCGACTTTGCCGACTACGCCGGGCAGACGCTGCTCCTCCACAACGATGCGCTGTCACTGTACCGCGGCCCACCGGAGAAGAGCACGGAGACGCAGCCGCTTCCGGAACTCATGCTCGTCGACGTGGACGACGCGGGAGGCGTACGGGACACCGGCCAGGTGCCGGACGAGCTGACGACGGTCCCGGAGATCCCCGTCGACTCGGCGGACCGACACAGACATCTCACGCTCGCTACGCAAACCGACGAGTACGGGCGACGGCTGTACCTCCTCGGGACGGACGAGGAGAAATCGGGGTACAGACTGGACGATCCCATTACCGAAGATCCCACGCTCGGTGACACCGAGATCTGGAGTCTCGCGAACTACACCGGGATGTCCCATCCGATACACCTCCACCTCGTCCACTTTCAGATGCTGGGACGACAGCCGGTGTCCGACTACGATCCGACCGAGGACGGCGTCGAACCGGAGACGCTCGAGTCGCCCGAGCCCTACGAACTGGGCTGGAACGACGTGATCAACGTCGATCCCGCTGAGGTGGTCCACGTGATCGTACACTTCGGGGAGTACGACGGGCTGTTCACCGACCAGACGGGCGACTATATGTGGCACTGCCACATGATCGAGCACGAGGATCACGACATGATGCGTCCCTTCAGGGTACTGCCGGACGCTGACGACGGCGATACCGACGATACCGACGCCGGCGATACCGACGACGACGGATAGGATACCGACATTCGATCTCACCGATCGGTGTGCTCCCCGCCGTACCGCTGCGGTCGCCACACCGATCTCGCACCGAGTCTCGACGGAGCGCCCTCCGAACGCGAACGGTCTCACCGGTTCCGCTCAGAGGTAGCCCAGATCCGCCAGCCGCTCTTTGGTCCCGTCGCGCATCTCGACCTCGCCCGTCGTACCGGCGTCCTCGAGCGGTTCGAACCGGTCCTCGAGGCGTCGCTGGAGCGTGCGCACCCGCTCGGGTTTCTCGGCCGCGATGTTGGTACGTTCGTTCGGATCGGTCGTAACGTCGTGCAGGCGCTCGAAGCCGTCGTCGCCGCGGACGTACTTGTACTCCCGCGTCCGGACTGCGCGAAGTCGACGGTCGTACTCGCGGACGCGATCCGGGATGTCCCCGAAGCGGGCCTCGAGCCGTTCGATCGAGGGCTGGGGTGCGACGTACTCGGCGAAGACGGCGTCTCGCGGGGCCGATACCGAGTCCGGGTGCAGCGAGCGACTCGGGCCCTGCTCGAGTAGTTCCGGATCGTCGATGCCGACGGTCTCGAGCAGCGTGGCGGGAAGATCGAGCAACTGAACGAGGTCGTCGCGCCGGCCGCCGTCGGTGAACGGACCGCCGTAGAACACGAGCGGGACGTTGATCAGGGTGTCGTAGAGGTTGTACTGGTGGCCGAAGAAGCCGTGCTCGCCGATGTGTTCGCCGTGGTCTCCGCAGACGACGAAGAGGGTATCCTCCCACTCGCCGGCGTCCTCGAGTGCCGTCCGAAGCTCGCCGAGTTGGTCGTCGACGTAGGCGAGTTCGGCCCGGTAGAGGCCGCGAAGGAGGGCGAAATCCCGGTCGGTGAGCTCGTAGTCCTCGCAGTCGAACGCGCGGGGGTCCTGTCGGATCGCGGCCGCTTCCTCGTAGCTCGCGTCCGCGGGCAGGAATTCCTCGGCGTACGCCTTCGGCGGATCGTACTCGACGTGGGGTTCGATGAAGTTGCAGAACAGAAAGAACGGATCGTCGTCGCGTTCCTCGAGCCAGTTTCCGATCCAGGTCGTCGACCGGTCGGAGCCGTCGTCGCCGGCCGGCTGGAGCACCTCGCTGTAGAGGATGTTCGCGGCGTTGACCACCGGGTTGCCGTCGAAGAGTCGGTTTCGGGTCGCATCGAATTTCTCCCGGATGTCCTCGCCGCGGACGACGGCGCCCATGTCCGCGTCGGACTGGATGTACTGCCAGCCCTTTCGCAACTCGTCGAAGCCGCGGTCGAAGCCGAACTCCTCGGTGATCCAGGTGTTGTTCGAGACGCCGATCGTTTCGTAGCCCGAGTCGGCGAAGGATTCGGGGAGCGTCCGCAACGTTTCGTCGAGAAAGGTGTGGCCGCCGTGAGTTCCGTGCTCGGAGGGGTAGGTTCCGGTGAACATCGACGCGTGAGAGGGGAGGGTCCACGGCGCCGTCGCGAAGGCGTTGGTGAAGGACGTTCCCTCGTTCGCGAGTCGAGTCAGCGTCGGGCTCGTCTCCGGACCGCTGCTCTTCGCTCGAGCGGTGTCGAGAACGACGAAAACGACGTTCCGCACGGTGGAATGTGACTCCGAGTCACGCTCGTTAGTCGAGTCCGCGTCGGATTCGGTAGAGTCCGCCATGGTGGATACAACTCCGCCCCTCGCAGGGAAGGTCACCGCCCCGGAGTATGCAGGTGGTTCACGATATTGGAATGTGTCCGAAACATCGATACTCGCCGCCGAGAACCTGTTTTTCGGGAATAGCAGTCCGAACCCTTACTCCGCTCGTTCCCGTACGCCACGGCCATGGCCTCGCCCAACATCGTACTGGTCCACTGTCACGATCTGGGGAAGTACGTGGGTTGTTACGGCGCAGCCGTCGACACGCCGAACATCGACGCCCTCGCCGCCGACGGCGTCCGGTTCGACCGGCACTTCGTGACAGCCCCGCAGTGCTCGCCCAGTCGCTCGAGTCTGATGACCGGCTGCCATCCCCACCAGAACGGGATGCTCGGGCTGGCTCACGGGAACTGGGAGCTCGGACCCGAGGAGCGACTGTTGCCCGAGTTGCTGGGCGAGGCCGGCTACGAAACCCATCTCTTCGGTCTCCAGCATCTCACCGAGTATCCGGACCGGCTCGGCTACGATCACATCCACAGCGACGAACCGTTGACGGTGGACGCCCCGCCGTCGGTCCACGAGACGGCCCGCGCTCGAGACGTCGCCGACGACGTCGCCGGGCTGCTCGAGGCGGGCGATCACGACGACCCATTCTTCGCCTCCGTCGGCTTCTTCGAACTCCACCGGGTCGAGGAGAACGGTGGCTTCGGGTTCGAGGGCGACCGCTACGAGACGCCCGATCCCGACGCGGTTGAGCCGCTCGAGTTTCTCCCTGACCGACCCGGGATCCGGTCGGATATCGCCGAGATGCAGGGGATGCTCGGCGCGATCGACGACGGCGTCGGGCGAATCCTCGAGAGCGTCGACGAGGCGGGGCTCGCCGAGGACACCCTCGTCGTCTTCACGACCGAACACGGGCTGGCGATGCCGCGTGCGAAGGGGACCTGTTTCGACGCCGGCATCGAGGGCGTCCTCCTGATGCGCCAGCCCGGCGTCCTCGAGTCGGAGCGGGTCGTCGACGACCTCCTGAGCAACGTCGACGTCTTCGCGACGCTGCTCGATATCGCGTCGGCGTCGGTTCCCGAGCCGGACCGCCTCGCCGGTCGGAGCTTCGCCCCGCTATTGGGCGACGACGAATCCACGTACGAGCCGCGCGATCGGGTCTTCGCCGGGATGACCTGGCACGACCGCTACAACCCGACTCGGGCGATCCGGACGGAGCGCTGGAAGTACATTCGGAACTTCTGGCACCTGCCCGCGGTCTACATGACGACGGACATCTTCGCCAGCGACGCCGGCCGCGAGGTTCAGGAGGAGTACTACGGCGAGCAGCGACCCTACGAGGAACTGTACGACCTGGAGGCCGACCCGCTCGAACGGGAGAACCTCGCAGCGGCGGACGAACCGGACGACCCGGCCGTCGAAGCCGTTCGCGATCGGCTTTGCGACGAGTTACTCGACTGGATGGACGCGACCGTCGATCCGCTGCTCGAGGGCCCGGTTCTGCCCAACGACTGGGAAACGGTCCACCCGCGGCTAGACGATCTCCGGAAGGACACGTGGAACTGAGCGCGGATGGATCGGAGACGATACGTGGAATTGAGCGCGGACGGATCGGAGACGATACGTGGAATTGAGTGCGAACGGGCCGAAGCACTGAGCGCGAACGGCCAACGAACCGCGCTGCCGCCCGGATTAATGCTCTTGCACGCGAAGTCACGACACGAATGACCGACGTCGTGAGCCTGGGCAGCGCCAACGTCGACCGGACCCGGTATCTGTCCACCGACCGAATCCGCGACCTCGAGGCCCGATACGACTGGTTTCCGGCGGCCGGGGAGACCGTTCGGATCGACGCGAGTCCCGAGTTACCGGCCCTCGAGGCCGACCGTTACGAGAACGTCGTCGGCGGCAAGGGCGCGAATCAGGCGGTAGCAGCGGCCCGTGCCGCCGCCGAGACCGCGTTTCTCGGCTGCGTCGGCGCCGACGCGGCCGAGTACGGCGTGCTCGAGACGCTCGCCGACCGCGGCGTCGACGTCGATCGCGTGGCGATCGCCGCCGATCTCGAGACCGGGAAAGCGTACGTGTTCGTGGACGATACGGGCGAGTCGTGGATCGCGATCGTCGGCGGGGCGAACGACGCAGTCGACGACGCGTACGTCGATCGCCACTACGAGCGGATCCGGACGGCGGACGCACTCCTCCTGCAGAACGAGATTCCGGTCGCCGCGATGGAGCGGGTGCTCGAGCGCCTCGAGAGCGAGTCGACTCGCCCGACGACGGTGTTCAACCCGGCTCCGGCCGAGGGGGCCGAACCGCTCTGCTCCCGTTCGGCCGTCGACATCGTCGTGGTCAACGAAGCCGAGTACGCGGCGCTCGAGGAGGAACTCGCGGATTTCGACGGAACGGTCGTCCGAACGCGGGGGGCCGACGGCGTCGTCGCTACCGGTGCCGTCGAACACCGAGTCACGCCGCCGTCCGTCGACCCGGTCGATACGACCGGTGCGGGTGACGCCTTCTGCGGTTACCTCGCGGCGCTGGTGGGCGGGGGAGCGGGGCTCGAGCGAGCGCTCGAGGGCGCGACCGTCGCCGGCTCGACCGCGACCGAGACGGAAGGCGTCCAGAACGCGATTCCCGACCGCGAGACGGTCGAACGGACGCTCGAAAACAGGAACGTGGACGATTGATCGCCGTCACCGGCGTAACCGGCGACCGCCGCTCGTTCGAACGTGTTGGAACTTTCGACCGGTACCAGCCCTTATTCGAATCGAACCCGACTAGCGGTGTATGGTCACGGTAGCCGAATTCACCATCGAGGGCGACGACTTTCCCCTCGGGCTGATCTTCGAGGAGTTACCAGCTGTTACCGTGGAACTGGACCGTCTCGTTCCGACGAACAAGGCTATACTTCCGTACTTCTGGGTGTGGGGCGACGATATGGAGCGTGTCGAAGGCGTGATCGCGGATCAACCCGAAATCCTGTCCGTCACCCTCGTCGACGCGGTGAGCGGCGGTGGCCTATTCCGCGCTGATTGGGACGAACAGGCAGAAGGTGTGCTAACCGCGATTGCGACGTTCGATATGGCGTTAACGAAAGGAACGGGGACCGGAGAGCGCGGAAACTGGGTGTTCGAGTTCCGTGTCGAACACCCCGAACACCTCTCCCAGTTCCAGCAGTACTGTCGCGATCACGATATCGACGCGACTCTCAACCGACTCTTCACCCTCGCCGACATGCAGACTGGCGGCGAGTACAACCTCACGTCGGAGCAACACGAAGCCCTGATTCTGGCGTTCAACGAGGGGTATTACGACGATCCGACGGAGACTGACCTCGAAGAACTCGCCGACGCACTCGGTATCACGCGTCCGTCGGTATCGTCACGACTCCAACGCGGGTATCGGAACCTGATCGGCAGCACCCTCATTCACACGGACGACGCCAGTTGAGCGCCGGGGATTTAAACACCATTCATAATTAGACCGCAGATTCATCCACCGACGTGTCTTCT
This sequence comes from Natronorubrum halobium, assembly GCF_051351675.1. Lineage (NCBI taxonomy): Archaea > Methanobacteriati > Methanobacteriota > Halobacteria > Halobacteriales > Natrialbaceae > Natronorubrum > Natronorubrum halobium. The sequence goes on along the minus strand of NZ_CP195595.1, from coordinate 168,505 downwards.
ACGTAGTGTCTACTATGAAGGGGAGCGGCAGGACAGTCAGTACCGGAGCGAACGTACCGACCGACAGGACGCCCCCGATCGAAACCGCTCTACGGCTACTGTCGACACACCGGGTTCCGGTATGATCCACTCGACGACTAGCGACGGCGGTTGGTTCCACTCGACGGCCAGTGACCACCACCGTTGGCTCTCCGGTCGTCGCCGAATTGAAACTGATCGTCGATATCACTGGTCCGCATGAGCAAAGACGACCTCCCCGGTTCTGACTCCGAACAGGTCGTCGAACGAGGCGAAACGTACGCTCACGCTGAACACGGAGAAGTCGAAGTCACGGGAATTTGGAAGGGGATCGAGCAGGTCGACAAGACACATCACACCGACGAGAAGGACGTGTTCGTCGTCCGCTACTCCGCCGAAATCGACGGAAAGCAGGTCAACGAACTCACCGATACGCTGGACGAATTTCTCCGATCGATCGAATAGTCGCCTCGACCTCCGTTTCGCTCGTTTCATCCCCGGTTTTCGGACCGGTCACCGGAACGGATCGTCCGAAGCCGCAGTGAGCGACTCCGCAGGAGGATGCGGCTCGAAACGCGGCGTTCGATAGCGTCCCGTTCTCTCACGCTACGGGGTCTTCGCTCGCCTCCGCCTCAAAACGCTCGAGATATCGCTCGATCGACGCGCTCACGATCTCCCGAAACCGCTCGTAGTCGGCCTCGAGGGCGACCGAGCCGTTCGGCGGATCGCCGGTCACGCCGTTCGCATCACAGACCAGCGCTCCGCGGGCGATGTCGGAATCGGTTCCGACCGCCATCGGATAGCGTTCGGTCTCCAGCACGCCGTCGTCGACGAGGGCCGCGATCACGAGCGCGTCGTGAATCGCGGCCGACTCGATCCCGTACTGCTCGAGTTGCGCGTCGTCGTAGTAGGTCAGCCACTCGTGGACGGACCGGCCCAGCGGATCGTCCCGCGGGAGCGATTCGATCTCCGCGGGCGGAACGGCCGCGTTCGCCGTGACGTCGAGTCCGACGAGCGCGGGCGAACAGTCCCGCACGACCCGGCGGGCCGCGTGGGGATCGGTGTGGAAGTTGGCTTCGGCCAGCGGCGTGACGTTTCCCGGACCGAACGCGGCCCCGCCCATGACGACGAGTTCGTCGAGCAAGTCGGGCAGTTCGGGCTCCATCGCGAGCGCGAGCGCCACGTTCGTCAGCGGTCCGATCGCCGCGAGCGTCAGTTCGCCCTCGTGGGCTCGAGCCCGCTCGACGATGTACCGTGCGGCGTGCGCGTCGACGGGCCGGCTCGCAGCAGTCAACGCCGGGAACTCGCCGCGGATGCCGCCCTCGCCGTGGATGTGTTCGGACGTCCGGAGCGGGACGTTCAACGGTCGATCCGCCCCCTTCGCGACCGGCACGTCCGTTCGATCGACTAACTCGAGAATCGACCGGGCGTTCTCGGTCGTCTCCGAAACCGGCGCGTTCCCGTGGACGGTGGTCAGTCCGACCACCTCGAGGTCGGCGCGCTCGAGCGCCACTAGAATGGCCACGGCGTCGTCACAGCCCGGGTCCGTATCGAGCAGTACTGGGCGACTCATGGAGGGGTCTCGGGGCCTTCCGGGCATAAAACGCCGGGGAGTATACGCCGGGAAGCGGCTGTACAGCGGAGTGCGCGCTCTCACAGGACAGCCGTCCGTCGGCGACTCCGCGCGGCCATCGTTTCGGACCGTTCGAGCGTTTCGTTCCTCGAGAGCAGATTCTCACAACCCGTTCGTTCCCGTCGACTGGCAAGTCCCACCCGCGCTTATCCCCGTTCGGGAAGACGACTCGACCGAGTATGGTAACCGACGCCGACGATATCGACGATCCGACGGAGGAACTGCCAGCGACCCCCGGCGAGTTCGCCGACCACCATCCCGAGGTCTGGGAGGCCTACGCCGATCTGGGCGAAGCCTGTTCCGAGGCCGGCCCCGTCGACGACGAGACGAAACGGCTCGTCAAACTCGGCGTGGCCGTCGCCGCCCAGTCCGAAGGGGCCGTCCACTCGCACGTCCGCCGGGGACTCGACGAGGGTCACTCGGCCGACGCGCTCGAGCAGGTCGCTATCCTCTCGATTCCGACGGTCGGCTTCCCGCAGGCGATGGCCGCCCTGAGCTGGATCACGGATATCACCGCGGACGACGAGTCGTAGCGCCCGATTCGATCGCGACGGCAGTGCTGACACCGTTCGACGCGCCTAACACGCTGGCTCGCTTCCGTCGAATCGATGCCAACGCGCGCGTTCCGGATCGCCTACGACGGCACCGGCTACTACGGCTTTCAGCGCCAACCCGACGTGCCGACCGTCGAGGACGCCCTCTTCGACGCCCTGCGCGGACTCGAGGTCCTCGCCCCCGACGCCGACAAACCCGACGGCTACGCCGCGGCGGGTCGGACCGACGCGGGGGTCTCCGCGCTCGCTCAGACCGTCGCGCTCGAGGCACCCGACTGGCTCACGCCGCGGGCGTTCAACGCCGAACTCCCCGCCGGCATCCGAGCGTGGGCGGCCGCCGACGCCGCCGATGATTTTCACGCGACCCACCACGCGACCAGTCGGACGTACACGTATCACCTGTACGCGCCGCCGACGGCGAGCGATTCGGACGAAGTCGAGGCCGGTCGCGCCGTCGACGACGACCGGTTCCGCGCCGCCTGCGAGGCGCTCTCCGGCAGTCACGACTACCACAACCTCACGTCGGACGACCACAACACCGAACGGTCGCCCGCGCTCGAGGCGACTCGCGACGGCGACCATCTCGTCGTCACGGTCACCGCGAGCGGCTTCGCCCGCGAACTCGTCCGGCGACTCGTCTCGCTGGCTCGCGACGTCGGCACTGGAGCGGAACCGCTCGCGAAGATCGACCGCGCGCTCGGCCCCAAGCCGCTACCGGGTCACGAGGGAATCGCGCCCGCGCCGCCCGACCCGCTCGTGTTGACCGCCGTCGACTATCCCGCCCTCGACTTTGCGGTGGACGACGACGCGGCCGCGAGCGCTCGAGCGATCTTCGAGCGGCGACGGATCGACCGCCGGACCGGCGCACGCGTGGCGGGCCAGATCGCCGACGGCGTTCGGTGAGGCGACGAGCCTTTTTGTGCCGGGACAGACACCTCGGAGCATGGAACTATCGCCGGAGGAGTACGGTGCGTACTGGCGAGCGTCGCTGCACGTCGCTGCGGGTATCATCATCATCTACCTGGGCTATCAGATCGCCTCGCCGATGCTCTCGTACTCCAACGCGGGGGCGATCGGAATCGGGATCTTTCTCTTCGTCGCGCTCGTCGTCGCCGGCTCGTTCGTCGCGATGCTCGGCGTCGCTCGCACCGTCCGGACCGCCGTCAACGCCGAGATGCGGGGGTGAGAAGGGGTTCGTATCGTACTCGAGCGTCGACGGGTCGGACGACGATAGTGATACTGGGCACTCGATCGGCGTACTTGCCGCACCCGAATTCGAGCGGGTTCCGTGTCTCGAGTGCTTTGCTGCTGGCGGCGGTGATCGCCACGTCCTCCCCAGCCGATTCTCGTCCGGCTACGCGTCGACGTCCCACCGAAACCCGACCGGTTCCGCGGGTGGCTCGAGCGGACTCGCCGGCAGTTCGGCCCCGACCGCGGACTCGTTGTACGCTCGCGGCGCGACGTCGTTCGGACCGTCAGGGTAGTACAGCGACGCGAGCGTCTGGATGTGGTCGCGACCGACGCCGAGTTCGAACTGGCCGCCGCCGTACAGTCGAATCTCGCGCTCCTCGCAGTACGCGATCGTCTCGAGCAGCGACTCGAGCGAGCCGAACCGGGAGGGTTTGACGTTGAGCCAGTCGGGCTCCCACGGGAGCGATTCGACGTCCTCGAGGCCGTCGATCGGGGCGTCCCAGGACACCCGGCTTCGGACGGCCGCGTCGTCGAACAGGGGCTCGGTCGCGGCGGTTAGTGCGGGATCCTCGATGACGGCGTCGGGGAAGGCCTCGAGGACCCGTCGGTAGAGGTCGGGATCGGCGGGCACGTCGACATCGGTCCCCTCGTACTGGCCCTTGAGGTCGAGGATCCGAATCGTCTCGGTGCCGACGCGTTCGTCGATCGCTCGCACGACGTCGTCGTCCCACGCCGGGATCGGATCGAGTTTGAACTCGAGGTCGGGAACGCGTTCGCGCAACCGCTCGAGCCGATCGGTCGTCGGCGGCTCGCCGAGTCGAGTGCTGGCGACGAACCGAACGGGGTCGTGCGAGCGGCCGAGCGCGCTCGCGATACCGGTGCCGGCCTGCCGAAGGGCGAGATCCAGGGCTGCGCTCTCGAGGCCCCAGCGGCGATAGTTGCGAAAGACCTCGCGGTCGGGTGCGCCCGCCGGGAACAGGTCGACCGACTCGAGGTGCGACGAAAAGGAGTCGATCGTGTACTCGCCGGTGAGATCGGACAGCCCCGACTCGGCCAGCGCGTCGTGCTCCGCGGTCTCGTAGGTGACGTCCTCGCCGCGGCCGCGGATCGGGGCATCGTCGGGGCCGGGTCCGGCCAGCGTAAATTCGGTGGTGACGCGGGTGAATTCGCTCGAGGTCTCGCGTTCCAGCCGTTCGGTCGACACCGCGTCGATCGACAGCGACAGATCGGCGATCCGGTCGTAGTCCATACGGGCTAGTCGGGTGCCAGGGGAATGAAGGTTACAGACGGGACACTCACTTCTCTCCGCGCCGCTGGCGCAGGTTCTGGCGGGTGAACTGCGGTTTGACGCGGGTCGTTCGCGGCTCGCGGAACGATCGGTAGAGCTGGATCGAGACCGCGAACGAGAAGACCGCGGCGACGACGCTGGCTTCGGGCGCCCCGAGGGCGTACAGGACCCCCATCGAGAACAGCGACATCGTCAGTAGCATGCCGTAGATCAGCCGTTTGGCGAACGTCGCGAAGACGTCCCCCTCGTCTTCGACGCCGATCCGGACGAAGAGGTCGTCGCGGTCCAGTCGGTCGAGCGCCCGTTCGGTCTTGGGTGCCAGCCGAGTGAGCGACTCCCCGGTGCGACGGAGTTGCTGACCGGTCTCCCGGACGTACTGGCGAGCGGTCTCCTCCCGGTAGCCCTGTTCGGTGAGGTAGTTCGTCGCGGTGTCGATGAAGTCGAACTCCGGATCGAGGGTGACGCAGACGCCCTCGACGACGGTCGCGACCCGGAGGACCAGCGCGAGGTTCTTCGGGAGTCGGAACGGGAAGACATAGATCGAGTCCTCGATCTGGCCGACGATCTGGTTGATCCGGTACTGTTCGACGTCCTCGCCGCGGGCGTCCTGGATGGCGATCTCCATCACCTCGGCCATCACCCCGCGGTCGGCGTCGGGACTGAGCGTCCCGATCTCGATCAGGGCGTCGAGGATGCCGTCGATGTCCTGGTTGGCCACGGCGACGTAGAAGTCGACGATCTTCTCCTGGACGAACGAGTCGACCCGGCCGGACATCCCGAAGTCGTAGAAGACGATCCGCCCGTCGTCGGTCACCGCGAGGTTCCCCGGATGCGGATCGGCGTGAAAGACGCCGTCCTCGATGATCATCTGCAGGTACGCCCGCTCCAGGTTCTCCGAGAGCCGCGTGCGGTCGATTCCCTTTCGCTCGAGTTCTTCGACGTCGTTGATCTTCGTCCCCTCGACGTACTCCATCGTGAGCACGCGCGGCCCCGAGTGACTCTCGATCACGTCGGGGATGACGAACCGGTCGTCGCCGGCGAAGTTCGTCCGGATCTCCCGGAGCATCGCCGCCTCGCGCTCGTAGTCCATCTCCTCGCGGATCGTCTTCGAGAACTCGTCGGCGAGGTTCTCGAGCGAGAACGACCGCGACTCGTCGACGAAGGTGAGCAGGATCGGGAGCGACCACTTGATCACGCGCAGGTCGGCGTTCACCAGTTCCTCGATGTTCGGTCGCCGGATCTTGACGGCGACCTCGCGGCCGGCGTCGTCGGCCGCGACCGTGACGGGCGGTTCGTCGGTCCCGATCGCCCCTTCACCGTCCTCGCCCGCCGTTCCGCCGTCCGCTACGACCTCGGGATCGACGCGCGCTCGGTACACCTGCCCCAGACTCGCGCCGCTGATCGCATCGGTTTCGAACGCCGCGAAGTGATCCTCGAGCGGACCGCCGAGTTCGTCCTCGAGAACCACCTTCGCCTCCGCCCACTCCGCGGGCGGCACGTCGTCCTGCAGCGCCGACAGCACGTCGATGTACGCCGGCGGCAGCACGTCCGGCCGCGTCGAGAGCAACTGGCCGAGTTTGATGAACGTCGGCCCGAGGGTCAACAGCGACTCGAGGAGGACCTCCGCGCGGTGGCGGTGGGTCTCGGGGTCGACCCGCCGCGACCGGCCGAACAGCAGGAACCGACGCCGATCACGGGCGAAGGCGATCAGTAACGGGAGGAACTGCCACGCGACGAGGACGAACCGCTTGTACGCGCGGAGGGAGACCAGTCTCGGTCACCCCGCGTTAGTCGGCGTCCTCTTCGACGACGTCGATCGTCATCTCCCCGTCTCTCGTCTTGGGCAGCGTCAACTCGAGAACGCCGCGTTCGACGGCCGCCTTCGCCTCCGACTCGATGGCGTCGGCGGGCATCGGGAGGTCGACGTCCAGAAAGAGCGAGCGGTTCTCCTCGAGGTAGCGGTAGTCGTCCTCGGGCTCTTTCTCGCGGTGAGCGTCGATCGAGATACGGCCGTTTTCGACCGCCAGATCGAGCGAGTCGGCGGAGACGCCCGGAACGTCGAGAACGAGCAGGTAGGCGTCTTCGCTCTCGAGCAGATCGAAGAAGACGTCCTCCGAGAGGTCCCGCAGTGCGTCGCGAAGCGCTGACATAGCTACTGGTTTGAACGCCGATACGAAAAAGGCCGCGGTAGCGGTCGATTCGAGCGGAACCGAATTCGAATATTGATTGCGTGGTACCAGTGGACGATGAATTGCGCGAACGGTGGCTGTGTTCAGACGGCCAACAGAACGGCAGCCGCCACGGCGACGACGGCGAGGATCACGGCGCCGAGACCGTACGCACCGGCTCGCAGACCGAGGCAGCGTTCGGTGCTGTCGGCGACGACGAACGGATCGCCGAACAGGTGGTGACGCAGGCGGAGCAGTCGGCTCTCCGAGAGCGCCGCCTCGTCGATCCCGACCGCGGCGTTGACTTGTCCGGCGTCCCGCGAGACGGTCGTGTCATAGCGAGCGACGCCGAGTACGTGTATCTCTTCGCCGGACTCGAGGATCCACTCGCGGAATCGACGATCCGTTCCGGTTTTGAGTTCGAACAGCCGGAGATCGATCGCGCTGTTCTGACAGTCGACGTCCTCGCTGTCCTCGATGTACCGGGCGATCCGCGCCGGCGGCTCCGTCCCGCCGTCGACGTCGATTCGGGTGTCGTTCTCGAGGCGAAAATCCGCACCCGGCGGCTCGATCAGGACGCTCCCCGTGTCGTCCTCGAGTCGAAAGGGGACGTAGTCGTCGCCGGAGGCAATCGTCACCCACGACGTGCCGTTGTTCGAGTCTCGTCGCTCCTCGATGCCGTAGGTGTAGGCGAGACACGGCGTATCGGTAAACGGGGATCGAACGAGACGACCGGCGGAGGTAGCGGTCCCGCGAAGTTCGACTCGGCCGCCGTTCGGCGTGTCGAGGACCGCATCCGGCCGGGAGCGAAGGACGCGGTTCGCGAGCCGAAGTTCGGCGATTCCGTACCAGAGACAGCCGAGCGCGATCGCTCCGCCGATCGCGAGGAACGCCACCGAGAGCGGCTCGAGTTGGACCGGTGTCATCGCTGCCGGAGACCTGCGTGGCGGCGGACGATATAAGTGGTGAAACGGGCGAGGGAATAGGCGGAGAAACGAGCGGGGAACGCTAGGCGGTGGAACGCCGGGCGGTCCCCTACGCTTTTGTCGCCCGCGGACCCGAGTCTGAGTATGGACGGAGCCGACAGCGAGCGCAAGGAGTCCGGGTTCAAGGTGCGGACCCCGGTGGCGGAGGCGCGTCGGATACTCAGGGACGCCGTCGTGGCGAGTGCGGATCTCGACGAGGGGGACGACGCCAGCGTCGACGACCCGCCGCAGGCGGGCGTCGAACGGATCGACGTCGAGCGTGCGGACGGACGGGTCCTGGCCGCACCCGTCGAATCCGCCCGGAACGTCCCACACTATCAGCGGGCCGCGATGGACGGCTACGCCGTCCGCGCCGCGGACACGTTCGGTGCCAGCGATCGCTCGCCCGAGGTGCTCCGCATCGCCGAGGGGACCGGCGGTGACGCCAGCGTCGGACCCAATATTGCTGCTCGCGTCCACACCGGGAGCGCTCTCCCCGAGGACGCTGACGCCGTCGTGATGATCGAACGCGTGACGGCACTCGAGTCCGCGGGCGAACTCGAGGTCGAAGATGCGGTCGCGGAGGGGGAGAACGTCGCGCCGATCGGCGAGGACGTCGAGGAGGGGCAACGGCTCTACGAGGCGGGCCACCGACTGCGCCCGTCGGATCTCGGCCTCCTGCGCTCCGCGGGCTACGCGAAGGTGTCGGTCGCGACGCGGCCGACGGTCGGCGTCGTGCCGACGGGCGAGGAACTCGTGGCGGGCGATCCGGGGCCGGGCGAAGTCGTCGAGACGAACGGTCTTACCGTCTCCCGACTGGTCGAGCGCTGGGGCGGCCGCGCGACGTACCGGGACGTCGTCACCGACGACCCCGAGTCGCTGCGCGTGGCGATCCAGCGGGATCTGACGAAGGACGTCGTCGTCACGACCGGCGGCTCCTCCGTCGGCGAGCGGGATCTCCTGCCCGAAGTGATCGACGACCTGGGCGAGGTGCTCGTCCACGGCGTCGGCCTGAAACCCGGCCACCCCGTCTGCCTGGGCGTCGTCGAGGACACCCCCGTCCTCGCGCTACCCGGCTATCCCGTCGCCTGTATCGTCAACGCGGTTCAGTTCCTGCGACCCGTCCTCCGGTGGCTCGAGGGTACCGAACCCGACCCCCACCCGACGACGCTGGCCCGACTCGAGCGCAAGATTCCGAGCGAACCCGGAACGCGAACGTTCGCGCGGGTGCAACTCGAGTCGCGAGAGACGGACGCGACCGACCTCGAGGCCGACGAGCCGCGATACGCCGCGACGCCGACCAGAGCCAGCGGCTCGGGCGTGCTCTCGAGCGTCGCCCTCGCCGACGGCTGGGTGGTCGTCGACGACGACCGCGAGGGGATCCCCGAAGGCGAGACGGTCGCCGTCGAGAACTGGGAGCCGAACGGCTGATACGGTTTGCTGTAACGATTTACCGGTGCAACCGCAGGACGATCGCGGTTGCACCGGAAATGACTTACAGCAGACCGTATGAACGCCGCACTCGCGACCACCATCATTAATAGCACTGTCTCGCTACCCTGCACATATGGAACTCACCGAACTCCTCGAGGGGGAGTCGCTCACCGGACGACAGGCCGCGATCATCTTCTTCACCTTTCTGGTGTTGGTCGTCTTGGCGGGAGTACTCCTCGTCGTGCTCAGAGACGTCTTCTGGCTACTCGTCTAGGTGCGTCCATCCTACTCGAGCGCGAGTCGAACCGCGTCTGCGAGCGCGTTCACGCGAGCGACGTGCTCGTAGGAGCCGTCGCGAACCCCGTTCGTGACGTACGAGAAGCCGATATTCTCCTCGGGATCGGCCCAGCCGACGCTACTGCCGAGGCCGGCGTGACCGAACACCCGCTCGGGTGAGAGCGTTCCGTAGGGAGCGACCGTCGTCCCGCCCTTCCAGAAGCCGAGGGCGAACCGTCCTTCGCGACCGAGCGTCCCGTCCGCTTCCGTCTCGGCCTCGAGTGCCGTCATCCGCTCGACCGTTTCGGCCGAGAGAACGCGGGTGCCCTCGAGTTCGCCGCCGTTGGCGAGACAGGCGTAGAAGCGGGCCATGTCGCCGGCGGTTCCGATGCCGTTCGCGGCGGGGATGACGGCGCGGTGGATCTCCTCGGCGTTGAACGGGGCCGCGACTTCGGCGTTCTTCCCGAGTCCCTCGCCCGGGTCCCGACAGCGGTCGAACGGCTCGAAGCCGACCAGCGTCGCGACGGTATCGTCCTCGTCCTCGCGGAGACCGATGCCGGTGTCGTCCATGTCGAGGGGGTCGAACACGCGCTCGGCGGCGGCCTCCTCGATGGCCGTTCCCGATACCCGGCGCACGAGTTCGCCGACCAGCCAGCCGAAGGTGAGCGCGTGGTAGGCCGGTTGTTCGCCCGGCGGGAAGTTCGGCTCCATCGTCTCGAGGTGCTCGACGACGGCGTCCCAGTCGCCCCAGAGATCGGGCCGGTCGTCGATCTCGCCGCGATTGAGTCCCGACGTGTGGCTGAGGACCTGCCGGACGGTGATCTCGGCCTTTTCGGTCCCGTCGTCGGCGAACTCGGGCCAGTGGTCGACGACCCGGTCGTCGTACGCGAGTTCGCCGTCGTCGACGAGCGCGTGGAGGGTCACGGCGGCGTACGGTTTCGTACTGGAGAAGAGGACGTGGCGCGTTTCCGTCGTCTCGTCGCCGCCGTCCGGTCCCGTCACGCCGCCCGCGAGGTCGAGCACCTGCTCGCCGTCGATATAGAGGCCCAACTGGGCGCCGTGATGGAGGCCCACCTCGAGGTGGCGGTCGAAGAGGGCGGTGATGCGCTCGCGATCGGTAGCGGTAAGTCGTGACATACCACCTGACTCACGCGGGAGGATTGTAATCGTTATCCTCCGGACGGTCGCGGAAAGCGGGTATCGGAACGAGTTGACCGTGGCGGGTGAGTTCGCGCGACCGCCGACGGTTCCGGTGACTGGGACGAGCGGCGTGGGAACGTCGCGGACGAGTTCGACCCGCAACTCGAGGTCTGTCGCGCCGAGAGCCACGAGCGAACTGGTCGTCGGATACCGGTCGTAACCGGACGAAGCTGTGGAACCGGACGTAATCGATCCGTGAATGCGAAGGGAAGCCTTTACACGGATGCTGTTTTAACAGTTGTGAGATGGATTCGACCGCCGGCGCTGAGACGGACAATCACGAGTGGGTTCGGCGACAGGAGGTCGTCGCCGACCTCGGCCAGCAGGCACTCGAGGTCGACGACCTCGATCAACTGCTCCGGAACGCCTGCGCGTCCGTCACGGAAGCGCTCGACACCGAGTACGCGACGGCCCTCGAACTCCGCTCCGACGGCGACGAGCTGTCCCTCCGGCAGGGGGTCGGCTGGCCCGACGACCTCGTGGGATCGGCGACCGTGCCGGCCGATCGCGACTCCCCGGCGGGATACGCGTTGGAATCGGAGCGTCCGGTCGTCGTCGACGATCTCGGGACGGCGGATCGGTTCTCCGGCTCCGGATTACTCTCCGATCACGACGTCGTGAGCGGGGTCAGCACGGCCGTCGGTCCTGCCGGCGACCCGTGGGGCGTACTGGAGACGTACGCGACCGAACGGCGGGAGTTCACCGATGGCGACGCCGCGTTCCTCCGGAGCGTCGCCAACGTGCTCGCGTCGGCGATCGAGAAGGCGCGAACGGAGCGCCGGTTCGACGCGATCTTCGACGATCCGAACATCCTCGTCGGACTGCTCGAGCCGGACGGAACGGTGGTGGATATCAACCGGACGGCAATGGAGTACATCGACGCCGATCTCGAGGACGTGACCGGCGAGCCCTTCTGGGAGACGCCCTGGTGGGGTGAGGGGGACGACGTCGGAGCGGCCGTCGAGGAGTGGACCGGGCGAGCCGCGGCCGGAGAGTACGTCGACTTCGAGGCGGACCTCACCCGCCCGAACGGCGAGCAGTACACCCTTAGCGGCTACTTCCGGCCCGTCACGAACGACGACGGCGACGTGGTGTCGATCATCGTCTCCGATCGCGACGTCACCGAGCGCAAACAGCGCGAGCGCGAACTCGAGGAGAGCGAACGCCGGTACCGGACGCTCGTCGAGCACTTCCCCAACGGCGCCGTCGCGCTGGTCGACGAGGAGCTCCGGTACAAGACCGTCGGCGGAAGCCCGCTCGACGTGGCCGACGTCACGATCGAGGAGACTGAAGGAAAACCGGTAGACGAGATCCTCCCGTCGAACCTAGCCGACGAACTCGTCCCGCGCTACGAGGCCGCGATCGAGGAGGGAACGGCCAGCGCGTTCGAGGCCGAATCCAACGACCGGATCTACCGGTTCCAGGTCGTCCCGATCACGGACGACGCCGGAGACGTGTTCGCCGCGTTGGGAATGTCTCAGGACATCACCGAGCGCCGGGAGTCCGAGCGGCGCTATCGAACCCTCGCGGAGAACTTCCCGAACGGTGCCGTCGGGCTGTTCGACGAGGACCTCCGGTACACGGTCGCCGGTGGAGAGATACTCGGTGAGATCGACACGTCGGAGGCGGAGATCGTGGGCCAGACGGTCTGGGAGCGCTACCCGGAGGAACTGGCCGCACAGCTCGAACCGAACTTTCGGGCCGCACTCGACGGGAACACCAACTCCTTCGAGATGGAGTTCCACGACCGCCACTGGGAGGCGTACACGCTGCCGGTCGAGAACGACGCCGGCGACATCTTCGCCGGGATGATACTGGTTCAGGATATCACCGAACACAAGAAGATAGCACGGCGGCTCCGCGAGAGCGAGGCGAAGTTCCGGATGGTTGCGGAGAACCTGGAGGAGGTCGTCTGGATGACGACACCGGACACCCAGGAGTTCCTCTACGTCAACCCGACCTACGAGGACGTCTACGGACAGGACCGGGACGCGCTGTACGAGGATCCGCTGGCGTTCGCCGAGTTACTCCATCCCGAGGACCGCGAGCGCGTCCTCGAGGCGTGGAGCCGGCTTCCCGACGAGGAGTACGACGAAGAGTTTCGGATCGTCCGTCCCGACGGCGAGGGCCGGTGGATCCACGCCCGGGCGACGCGGGTCCACGACGAGAGCGATGACGTCACCCGGATCGTCGGCATCGCCAACGACGTCACCGAACGGAAAGAGCGCGAGCGCGAACTCGAACGGACGCTCGACCTGCTCAACAAGACCGAGCGCATCGCCGACGTCGCCGGCTGGGAGGTCGACCCGGAGACGGGGGACCCGTACTGGTCCGACCACCTCTTCGAGCTCTTGGACGTCTCCTACGAGGAGCAACCGTCGCTGGACGAGGCGCTCGACGTCTACTACACCGAGGACGACCGGGCGATCGTCGAAAACGCCGTCGAGGAGTCGCTCGAGTCCGGCGAGCCCTTCGATCTGGAGACGCGCTTCCCGAGACCGAGCGGCGACGTGGGCTGGCTCCGGGTCCAGGGGGATCCCGAAATCGAAGACGGAGAGATCGTCTCGCTCCGCGGAGCGGTTCAGGATATCACCGAGCGAAAACAGCGAGAACGACGGTTAGAAGAGTTGATCGAGAAGCTCGAGGAGTCGAACGAGCGCCTCGAGCAGTTCGCGTACGCGGCGAGTCACGACTTACAGGAGCCGCTGCGGATGGTCTCGAGCTACCTGCAACTGCTCGAAAAGCGGTACGAGTGCGAACTCGACGAGGACGGGCGGGAGTTCCTCGACTATGCGGTCGACGGCGCCGACCGGATGCGCGAGATGATCGACGGCCTCCTCGAGTACTCCCGGGTCGACACGCGCGGCGATCCGCTCGAACCGGTCGACCTGGAGGACGTCCTCGACGACGCGCTGGACAACCTCCAGTTCCGGGTCGAGGAGAGCGACGCCGAGATCACGGCGGCGTCGCTCCCGCGCGTCAGCGGGGACGAGAGCCAGCTCCGGCAGCTGTTTCAGAACCTGCTGGAGAACGCGATCGAGTACAGCGGCGACGGGTCGCCGCGCGTGCACGTGACCGCGGAGCCCCGGGGCCGCGAGTGGGAGATTTCGGTGCGCGACGAGGGGATCGGCATCGATCCCGACGACGAAGAGCGGATCTTCGAGGTGTTCCAGCGGCTCCACAGTCGCGAGGAGCACGCCGGAACGGGCATCGGTCTCGCGCTCTGCGAGCGGATCGTCGAGCGCCACGGCGGCGACATCTGGGTCGAGTCGGCGCCCGGCGAGGGGACGACGTTCTCGTTCACGCTGCCGGCCGTCGATACGTAACGGCGCTCTCAGTAGTATCGCCAGCGGTCGCTACCGACTCGAGTGACCGATCGCGACTGACGATGTCGCCGAAACCGAATGAGAGCGGTCAGTCGCTCGGCGCGGACTCCGGCCGATACGCCCGACTGATCGCCTTCCAGGTCCCGGTCTCGAACCGGTAGTAGGTGACGACGGCGGGGACGAGCGTCTCGAGGACCAGCGCGGCGTAGAGCGCGCCGATACCGAGCGGCGTCACGACGTCGAGTCCGGGGATCGGAACGGCGACGGCACCGACGAGGGCGAACGGGAGCGCGAACACGTAGAGGCCGAGGAGTTGGCCGTAGAACGGCCAGCGGGTGTCACCGCTGGCGCGGAGGGGGCCGGTCGCGCCGCCGCTGACGCCGCGGAAGACAACGCTGATACAGGCGACGGCGATGAACGTCGTCACGAGCGGGAGGATCGACGGATCGTCCACGAAGACGCGGCCGATCTGTTCGGCGAAGACGAAGACGACCGCTGCGCTGACGAGGTAGACGCCGACGCCGAACCAGAGGACCTCCCGACCGTAGCTGTCGGCGGCCCGTTCGTCACCGGTGCCCAGTTCCTGCCCGACGAGGCTGCTCGAGGCGAGCGAGAAGCCCCAGCCCGGCGTGTCCATCAGGTCCCGAACCCGGCGCGCGACGACGTAGGCAGCGAGCACGTTCGGGCCGAAGAGCGCGACGATAGCGAGCATCGGGAACTGTGCGCCCCGCCGGGCGACGTTCGTGAACACCAGCGGCGTGCCGATGCTGAGGACGTCGCGGACGTCCTCGAGCGTCGTGTGCGGCCGCACGAGACTGAGGGTGACCGGGAACTCGCCGATCAGCGGCAGTCGGCCGGCGGCGAATCCGACGACGAACGCGGCCAGGACGAGGACGTTCGCGACGACGGTCCCGATCGCCGCGCCGACGACGCCCATTCCCAGTCCGAATATCAACACCGCGTTGAGCCCGACGTTGACGATCGCGCCGCCCGTCCGGAGCATCATCGGCGTCCACGCGTCGTCGGCGCCGACGAGCGTTCGGCTGCCGATGAGGTTCAGCGCCGCGAACGGGACGCCGATGGCGACGACTTTGAGATACTCCGCACCGTAGGCGATCGACGCGGCGTCGTTCCCGATGAGCGCGATCAACCGACCGGGAACGATCCAGTAGAGGGCGGCGAGCGGGAGCATGATCGCGGCGACGACGAGACCGCTGGTCGTCACCGCCAGCGAGACCTGCTCGGCGGTGCCGCCGGTGTAGCGCTGGGAGACCAGCCCGATCGTCGCTCCGGCGATGCCGCCGCCGATTCCGAACGCCAGCCCCCAGAAGGGGGTCGCGAGTCCGATGCCAGCGATCGCTGCCGGCCCGAGGGCGATCCCGACCATGGCGACGTCCGCCGCGGATTTCGACATCCGGGCGAGCCCCGTCACGATCCGCGGCCAGGCGAGGTCGGTCGTTCGCTCGACGCGTCGCGGCTCGATCACCCCGAATCGCGCGAGCAGCGAGCCGACCGAGAGCAGCAGCCACCGGAACGGATTCGGGAGGTTACTCCATCGAAAAGACACGAACGCTGGTTTGGGTTCTGGCGGTAAAGGGCTTGATATCGTCGAATGTATCGGTAGAGGTTCTCATTTTCCCGAGATTTTACAGCATTATCGTTCATTGGATATCCGTCCGTTCGATATCGTGCCCTCGAGTCACACACCGCATCCCCAGTCGACCGACCTTTTTATCCTCGGCGCCTCAACTGCGAGTATGGAACGCAAGGAGTTTCGCGATCTCGCCTCCCCCGCGGAGGCGCGCGAGGCGATCGACTCGCTCTCGCTCGAGGGCGGCATCGAGCGCGTCTCGCTCGAGGACGCCCGCGGCCGGGTGCTCGTCGCACGACTCGACGCCGAACTCGACGTGCCGGGGTTCGACCGGGCGAGTCTGGACGGCTACGCCCTTCGGGCGCGAGAGACGTTCGGTGCCGACGAGGCCGATCCGGCGCGACTCGAGATAGTCGGGGCAGTCCACGCCGGGGAGAAACCCGACGTCGAACTCGAGGAGGGGCAGGCCGTCGAAATCTCGACCGGTGCGGTGATGCCCGACGGCGCGGACGCGATGGTCCCAGTCGAGCGCACAGATCGCGTCGACAATATGTCGACAGAACGAGCGAGTAGCGCGGAACGAAGTTCCGCGAACAGTCGAGCGGGTGAGCCGCGAAACGACGGTGAAACCGCGAGCACGGACGAAACCGACGGTGGTGGGGCGAACGACGTGCTGATCCGCACCTCGGTCGCACCCGGCGACAACGTCATGTTCGCCGGTGCCGACGTCGCCGCCGGCGAGCGGGCGCTCGGTCCCGGGACCCGAATCACGCCGCGGGACGTCGGACTGCTCTCTGCGCTCGGGATCGACGAGGTACCCGTTCGCGGACGACCCGCGGTCGGCATCGTCTCGACGGGCGACGAACTCGTCCGGCCGGGCGGCGACCTCGAGAGCGACCGCGGCGAGATCTACGACGTGAACAGCTACACGATCGCCGCAGGGGTCGAGGACGCCGGCGGCGAAGCGGTGCTCTACCCCCACGCCGGCGACGAGCAGGCCGAGATGGAGCGCGTGCTCCGGGAGGCCGCCGACGAGTGCGATCTGGTGCTCTCCTCGGGGTCGACCAGCGCGAGCGCGGTCGACGTCATCTACCGCGTGATCGAGGAGCAGGGCGAACTGCTGCTCCACGGCGTCAGCGTCAAACCCGGAAAGCCGATGCTCGTCGGTCGACTGCAGGGATCCGCGTACATCGGTCTCCCCGGCTACCCCGTCTCCGCGATGATGGTCTTTCGAACGTTCGTCGCGCCGGCGATCCGCGAGGCCGCAGGGCTGCCCGAGCCGAAAGCGGCGACGGTTTCGGGACGGATGGCCAGACAGGAACGCTACGGCGAAGGACGGCTTCGGCTCATGCCCGTCGGACTGGTTCAGGACGCCGACGACGACCCGCTCGTCTACCCCGTCGACAAGGGTAGCGGCGCGACGACCAGTCTCGCCGAAGCCGACGGCGTCGTGGAAGTCGGCCCCGAGACCGACTACCTCGAGGCGGGCGAACCCGTCACCGTCCAGCTCTTTTCGCCGGACGTCCGGCCCCCCACGCTGCTCGGCGTCGGCGAGGACGATCCGACGCTGAACCGACTGCTCGATAGTCTCGAGAACCCGCGCTATCTGTCGGTCGGCTCCCGGCCGGGGCTGCGCCGACTGCGCGAGGGCGTGCCGGACGTCGCGGTCGTCGCAGGGCCGACCGATCACGAAAGCGAGGCCGACGAACTCGGCGGCTGGCGCCGCGAGTGGGGGCTGATCGTTCGTCCCGGCAACCCCGCGGAGGTAGAGGACCTCGCCGATCTGGTCGATCGCGACCTGCGCTTCGTCAACCGGACGACGGACTCGGGGCTAAGATCGAGCCTCGAGGCCGCAGTCGACGACCTCGCGGAGGAACGCGGTGTCGCTCCTCACGATCTCCGCGAGGCGATCGACGGCTTCGATCTCGGGCTTCGAGCCCACGAGAGTCCCGCGCGAAAGGTGATCGCGGGCGATGCCGACGTCGCTCTCGGTCTGCGCGAGACCGCCGAGCGGCTCGATCTCGCGTTCGTCTCCCTCGGCGAACAGCCCGTCCGGGTGCTCGCGAACCCCGATCGGACGGGCAAGGCGAGCGTTCGCGAACTCGAGGCGCTGCTCGCATCCGAGACTCGAACCGACGCCGAGCGGTAACCGATAGCGACCGCGACGTGATGGCGGTCCGGCAGTAAGCGCCGACCGATTCGAACCGATATCAGCGTAGTTGACAGTCAGCACTGCAAGAACAGCGCTTTTTACGCCAGTGTGATGTACAGGTCGTGATGTCGACGATAGCCGAGTTCCGGCTACCAGCAGCGCAGACGACACTGGGGACGGCACTCGAACACGCGCCCGAAGCGACGTTCGAACTCGAGTCCTCGGTATCGAAAACGTGCCCCTCCCTCTGGGTCTCCGACGTCGACCGCGAGACGGCCGAAGAGGCCTTCGAGATCGATCCCTCCGTCGCCGCCTACGAACTGCTCGTCGAAACCCAGTCGCGACTGCTGTTCGACGTGACCTTCGTCGACGGCACGATTCGACTCCGCGACGAACTGCTCGCGAAGGGCGGCTCCGTCCTCGAGATGTGGGGCACCGACGGCTGGTGGCAGGTCAGAGTCCGGTTTCCCGACCGGGACACGCTCGTCGAGGCGTACGACCGCCTCGAGGCGTCCGGAATCTCCGTCGATCTGCGCCGGGTGAGCGACGTCAGCAGCGTCACGGGCAACGAGACGCGGCTGACGCCCCAGCAACAGGAGGCGCTCGAGGCGGCGCTCGAGCACGGCTACTTCGAGATTCCGCGGGACATCTCGATGGAGGAACTGGCCGACGAGCTGGGAATTTCCCATCAGGCCCTCTCCGAACGGTTCCGACGCGCCTACGAGACGCTGGTGGACGACGAACTCCAGCCGGCGAGCGAGCAGTCGAACGCCAGGTGAGCATCTCCTTCCGGCGGCCAGTTACGACCGATAACGTACCGTCTCCGCGGACGGCAGAGTGTGCGCGGCCAACGTTTACGGCCCTCAGCGGCGACGGTGTTCGTGGCATGCTCGAACTCTATCAGGCGGAAGGCTGTCCGCACAGCGCCGACGTTCGCGAGAAACTCACCGACCTCGGCGTCTCGTACGTGGTCCACAACCCGCGTCGTCCCGGTAACGAGGGCGGAGACGTGCTCAACGAACAGGCCCGACAGGTGATGACCGAACTGGGCGGCGAGGACTCGATTCCGTTCCTCGTCGACACCGACCGACAGGAGGCGCTCTACGAGAGCGAGGACATCGTCGACTACCTCGAAGAACACTACGCGTAGCGTCAGTACGGTACGGACGGTCCGTTCTACGCAGGGCGCGATCGACGGTTTGTAGATCTGCTCACTGCATGACTATTTTTATACGGTATCGGGATAGTCGGGTGGTATGAATAGTACAGCGCTGCGACGGCGGGGCCTCCTCGTCGCAGTGTCCGGCGGTTGCGTTACGCTCGCGGGGTGTTCGGGAATCAGGACTGTCCACTCCGGATACGGGACGGCGTACGGCTACGGATACGGAACCGACTGATCGTGGCCGACGAAACACCCCGACTCGGGCTGGGGACGTACGACCCGGGCGACGAGTGGGACCACACCGACACGGTCGAGGCGGTCGACGAGCGCGCGATCGTCCACGGCCCCATCGCCGAGCGTCCGGCGGCGGGCGAGTACGACGACGAACTTTACCACGCGACCGACCAGGGGATCACCTGGCGCTGGGACGACTCGAGCGACGACTGGGTGTACTTCGGCGGCCGGGGGAGCGACGACCAGCCGGTTCCGGGAACGAGCCATTTCGAAGAGACGCGCGTCGACGCGGCAACCATCGACGCGGCGAGCATCGATGCGGCAACCCTCGTCCACGCGCGGACCGAGAAAACTCCCGTCTGGAACGTCGAGGCACACGGCATCGAGGGCGACGGATCGACTGAGGTCGGACAGGCCGTCCACGAACTGCTCGAGACGGTCGAGCGGGCCGGCGGCGGGATCGTCTACTTCCCGCCGGGCCGGTACCTCCTCGAGCGGACGCCGCTGGTGGGAGACGACACGCTCCTGATGGGTGCCGGTCGGTCGACCGTCTTCGAGGGGCCGCGCCCCGCCGACGAGGAAGGACGGGCGCTCCTCTCCAACAGGGGCTACGACGCGACCGGGTACGATGGGGCCTCGAACTGGGGCGTCTGCAACATTCGAATCGACGCGCCGGAGTCGAACGGGATCATGCCCGCACACGCGGAAAACGTCCGTCTGGAGAAGATCCACGGCGACGGCATCTACTACCACCACATCGACGTCGTCTCGTCCAAAAACGTCGTCGTGGACGGCTACTGGGCGACTCGCGGCGGCGAGGGGGGTTCGGACGCGCCGGTACAGTTCGACAACCAGAACGCGGAAACGGGGTGGAATAGCGTGTGGAACGGGAAGGGCCAGCGCCCCGCGACGGCCGACGACACCCCGACGAAAAACTGTACGCTGACGAACTTCGAGATCGATCCGGAGAACGACCCCGACTACGGCGTTCACATTCACCGCGACGGAAATGAGTCGATCACCATCAGCGACGGCTACATCACCGGTTGCCAGCACTCGGCGATCAGGGCCGACACCGGCGACCTGATCGCGGATCTGACGATCGACCGCGTCTCGTGTATCGAAAACGCGAGAGGGATCTCGTTGGGTCGCGTCGAGAGCGGTCGGCGGGAGTTGACGATCGACAACGTCACGATCAGGACCGACGACAAGGGGCTGGCCGCCGGATCGGGGCTCTACGCGAGCGGGTTCGACGGCGCGAAAATCACGAACGTCATCGTCGACGGCGCGTTTACGAACGCGATGGTGTTCGACGACACGGACGACCTGAAGCTGAGTACCGTCACGGCGACGGGAGCGAGACATCAGTCGTTCCGATTCCGAGAGAACGTCGACGTCACGCTCACGACCGCTCGCGCGGCCGACTGCGGAACGGCGGGCATCTACTCGGGTCCGGGCAGTAGCGTCGCTTACGGCGGCGTCACGTTCGACGACGTTGGAGACGAGGTCGTCGTCGACGGAGAGATTCGGGAGTGGACGTCGTCGGGATAGTCGTCACTCGTTTCGCCGCCTCGAGGACGTGCCTCCGTAGCAGTCGCCGCAAAAACTCGCGTCGAACAGCGCAACCGCGGTCGATCAGTCGCTCGAGGGAGCGGGAATCAGATCCCGGACGAAGACCTCGTCGGGGAGATCGGGAAGCCGCGGCGGGACGACGCCGTCGCTCGAGTCGATCGTGTGCCCCGTCTCGACGTAGTGTTCGATCGCCCGGCGCGAGCGAACGCTACTGGATGGCTCGTCGGTCTCGCTCGTGTGCCAGTCACAGGTGAGGCAGTATTTCATCGCGTCTCTGCTTCCAGCTTAGCGTACGCTCGTGAATCTTTTTTGGTATTGCATTACTCAGGACTCGATCCGATTCGAAGGGCGCTACGAACGGAATACCGCCCGTCGAACTGCCGTATTACGGCCGCTAACTCGAGTCCCGCGAATCGACGGGCCGATCAGAACAGATCGTCGAACGAGCGAACGCGATAGTCGCCGAGAACGCAGAGCCCTCGCCGATCGTGGCCGACGCGTTCGACGTGGATGGCGTCGAGGCCGGCGTTCCAGGCCGCCCCGACGTCGTTGGCGCCGTCCCCCGCGAGGACGCCCTTGTGGCCGTTCTCGCCGACCCCGAGGTCGTCCATCACGGACTGGACGGGCGTCGGATCGGGCTTCCAGCCCGTCTGCTCGGTACAGCACAGGCGCGCGTCGAACCAGTCGTGAATGTCGAGGTGATCGAGGACCGGCTCGCAGAGGAACTCCTGGCAGTGCGTGACGAGGCCGACCGGAACGTCGAGGTCGGTGACGAACTCGGCGTCCTCGTGGAGGTAGGTCTGTTCGGCCCGCACCAGCGGATCCTCCTCGTCGTGGAAGGCCTCCCAGAACGCCTGTGGATCGAGACCCCACTCCAGAAGTTGGCGGTCCCGAGACCCGGTCAGGCCGCTCCAGAGGATGTCGGCCTCGCGGTCGGTGAACTCGCGACCGACCCGGTCGCCGACCCGGTCGAACACGTCGCGGGTGTACGACCACTCGACGTCGACGAGCGTCCCGTCGAGGTCGAGCAGCCAGAAATCGTACGGATCGTCGTCGTCCATCGGACGCCGAGATACGTGCGTCTCGACTAAAGATGTATCGCCTGTAGGATCGTCGGTCACGAACTCCCTCGCGGTCACTCCGTGTCGGTGACTCGAATGCTCGAGCCCAGATACTTCGAGAGCACTTCCGAGACGTTCTCGGCGTTGAACGCCTCGAGGTCGGCCGCGATGGCGTCTTTCATGGCCGCGAAGTACTCCTGGTCGACCTGGAGTTCGCGAAACGAGACCGACTCGACGGGGTCGCCGAGCCACTCCTCGACGAGTTGCCGACCGTAGGCCGCGTCGCTCACCTCGCCGCGCCACAGCGTATCCCGGAAGAACAGCCAGCCCTCGGTGTCCGGTTCGGGAGTCTCGTGAAAGACGGTGACCGTCGTCTCGGCCGTCGACGGGTCGAGCCGAACCGACGGCTGATCGGGCTCGAGACGGACCTCCGCGCGGAAGACGTACCGTGCCTCCATCTGCTCAGGCGTTCTTCTCGGATTCGATCAGCTCCGCCATCTCGGTGTCAGCGTCCGTAATGCCGCCTTCCTCGTGGGAGGTGAGCCGGATCTCGACCTCCTCATACCGGATGATGATCTCGGGGTGGTGGAACTGCGCTTCGGCGATTTCGCCGACCATCTGGGCGAAGTTGACGCCGCGAAGGTAGTCGCTGAACCCGTATTTTCGAACGATCTCGTCGCCCTCCTGGGTCCACTCGTCGGGGAGCTGCGCGTCGATTTCGTCGTCGGAAAGCAGATCGGCCATAGTCGGGCGAACGCAACCCAATCAAATAATGATTGTGCCGCGCGAGGTCGTCTGGCCGAAAAACGCACACCACCGACAGGGACTTACCGACGAGTGGAGTACGTGCTGGCAGTGTAATGTGTGACCGGACAGGAGATTGTTCGAACGATGATACCTGCCAGCTCGTCCTCAGAAACGGGCATACGGGCATCGAGACCACCGAGTACTACTGTAAGGCACACCTCGTCGTCCGGATCTGGGAAGTCGAAGCCGACGACGACCTCGAGGTCGTCGATGCGACGAAGCTCTGGCACTGACGGGATCGCTACACCCGGACACGATGAGCGGTCAAAAAAGCCGGTACGACGTAATGCACGCGTTCGTGTCGGTCTCGCTAATCGTCGTCCGTCGCCTCGAGTTGCGTCTCGGTGGCCGCCGCACCCGCGGTGAATGACGGCGCCAACGGCCCGTCGTCGCCGCCAAAGTCGGGATCGAACAACTGGAGTGCGGTGTTGATCGTACTCCAGTCGTCTTCGGCCGCCGCTTCCCGCAGGCTCTTCGTCGGCGGGGCGAGCAACTGGTTGACCAGCGCGTCGGCCATCGCCTCGACGACCTCGCGCTGTTCCCGCGAGAACTCCTCCCCCTCGAGTCGGGAGAGCGCGGTCTCGAGTTCTCGCTTCTTCAGTCGCTCGGCGGACTCGTACATCGCGGCGATCACCTCGTCCGCTCGAGCGCGCTTGTACTGCTCGCAGAGCAGGTCGAACTCGCGGTCGACCATCGCTTCGACCTCGCGGGCCGCGTCGGCGCGCTGCTCGCGGGTCTCCGCGGTGATCGACTCGAGATCGTCCAGATCGTAGACGGTCACGGTCGACACCGAGGCAGCCGTTGGCGCGACGTCGCGGGGTTGCCCGAGGTCGACGACGACCCGCTCGGCGGGCTCGTCGACTCCGTCGTCACCCTCGTTCGCGCAGTCGGTCGCATCGTCCCCTTCGCCGCGGTCGGCGACGTCCGTACCGCCGTCCGATTCGAAATGCTGCGCATCGAGGATCGGTTCATCGCTGCCGGTCGCCGTGACGACCACGTCGACGTCGCTCGCGAACTGATCGAGTGCCGACAGCGGTGCGGCGCTGGTGTCGGTCTCGAGTTCGTTCGCGAGGTGTTCGGCGTGCGAGACGGTTCGGTTCGCGACGACGACTTCCTCGACGCCGGCGTCCGCGAGGCTGCGAGCCGCGAGTCGCCCCATCTCGCCGGCGCCGACGACGAGCGAGGTCGCGCGCTCGAGCGGGACGCTCTCGGCGGCGAGTTTCGTCGCCGCCGAGCCGAGCGAGACGATGCCTTCGTTGATCTCGGTCTCGGTCCGGGCGCGTTCGCCGACGTGAATCGCCTTCGTGACGGCGGCCTCGAGCATCTCGCCGATGCCGCCGGCGTTCCGGGCGTCCTCGTAGGCGGTCCGAACCTGTCCGAGGATCTGGTCCTCGCCCAGGACGACCGACTCGAGGCCGCTGGCGACGGACAGCAGGTGGCGCAGGCTCTCGTCGTGGTCGGTGACGACGACGGCGTCGTCGGTCACGGTCGCGAAAAACTCCTCGAGTGCGGCCCGGCCGACGGCGGCGTCGGTCGCGACGACGTAGGCCTCGACTCGGTTACACGTCGAGAGGACGTACGCCTCCTCGACCGCCGGAACGGTGAGCAGGTCGGCGATGCCGGCCCGCTGGCTCTCGGGACTCGCGGCGGCGATATCGTCGACGCTACCGCTCTCGTGTGTTACTCGTCCGGCGGTCACGACCCCCGCCGGAATCACGGTCGGTCACCCCCGGCGGGCAGTTCCTCGTTCAGCACGTCCTCGATCACTTGGCCACAGTTGGAAGTACCCGTACGTAAAGCTGTCCAAACGGCCGGAGAATTGACGAGGTCGGTGACGATCCGGCGTCGTCGCTCCGGCGGAACGTCCCGGGATTTGAGCTCGGTGCGGAGCGCTCCGCAGGTCCGTGCCATCTCGCCTGCTCCGGCAAGTGTCTCCTCGAGTTCCTGTCGGAGGTGCTTGCTCAGTGCCGGTGCCGTCCCGCCGGTCGCGATCGAGACGATCACGGGATCCTCGCGGACGGTCGCCGGCACGACGACGCTGCCCGGATCGCGCTCGCCGGAGCGATCCGCGCGGTTGACGAGGATACCGCGGTCTCGAGCGGCCGTCGCGACGGCCTCGTTGATCGCCTCGTCGCTCGTGGCGGCGACGACCAGCGCCGGCCCGGTTCGCTCGAGCCAGTCGCCGATCTCGGCGGGTTCGGGGGCGGACCGTATCAGTTCGGCACCGCCGAAGTCCCGATCGGCGAACTCGGGGCTGACGACGAGGACCTCGGCTTCGCGGGCGAAGCGGCGGGCCTTCCGCGCCCCGACCGGGCCGCCGCCGAAGACGAGCACCGTCGCGCCCGTGAAATCGTGCAAGAGTGGAATCATCCTGTGAGTTGGGTTTCGAACACCGTTCGTTACCTGGATTCAGTGTTGGCTTCGGCACGCTCCGCCATACGAATGCCCGTCTTCTTCAATATTTGCGTGGAGAACAGCGAGTCCCAGTCGTCGGGGCCGACGTCCCAGTACTCGGCCATCGTCTCGCGGACCCGTTCGATCCGCCGCTGACTCTCCGCCTCGCTGCGGCCGTGGGTCATCGCGAAGAAGTTGTACGGCCAGACGCCCTCGTGGCGCGGGCGCCGGTAGCAGTGCGTGACGAAGGGGAGGGCGGCGACCTCGGGACCGACCTCGCTCACGAGGTCGTCCGGGACGTTCCAGACCGTCATTCCGTTCTCCGTATAGCCCAGCGCGTAGTGGTTCGGGACGACGCCGATGCGCCGGATCTTGCCCTCCCGTTCGAATCGCTTGATCGTCTCGAGGACCCACTCGAGATCCTGATCGATGGCGTCGGCGACGTCCGCGTAGGGCGTTTCGGTCAGCGGCAGGCCGTCCTGCACCTCGAGGACGAGGTCGCGTTCGGCCGGCGTCAGCGTGGATTCGTCGGTCGACGTGACGTCGGGGCCGAGATCGGTGCAGTCGACGCCGGCCCTCTCCGCTTCGTCGTCGCCGGAGCCGTCGAGCGGGCAGTCGACGCCGGCCCTCTCCGCTTCGTCGTCGCCGGAGCCGTCGAGCGGGCCGTCGACGTAGAACTTCGCCTCGACGCGGAACTCCTGTTCCTTCGGGAGGTTGTACGTCTCCTGGCCGGTCTCGGCTTCGATGTCCGCGAGCACTTCGTCGACCCGCTCCTCGTCCGCGACGCTGACGACGAACCAGACGTTCAGGTGCGGGTGTTCGCGCTCGTAGTTGTGCGCGACCTCGCGGTGGGCGTTGACGGCGTCGACGACCTCGTCGAAGCGATCCGCGGGGGCGTGCGTGGCGACCAGCGTCGCCGCGCCGCCGATCTCCTGGGCGTTGACCAGCGGGCCGAACCGCGAGAGGACGCCCCGCTCGTCTAACTCGCGAACCGTCTCGAGTAACGCGGTCGCGCCCGTGTCGACCCCGCGGTCGCGCATGGCCGCAGCGGCGGGTCCGAAGGGCCGTTCCACGACGGGAAAGCCGCCCTGAAAGGCGTTGACGACCGCCCGTTCGCGTTCAGACAGTTCGACGTCCGTACTCATACTGTCCGTTCGGTAGTCCCGCGGCATAAGCGAACCGGGACGGTCCGCTCGAGCGGGCTCTGCGGAGTTCCGACGCCGAAAAGACTGGCCGTTTCGCCGGAGCCGTTAGTCGCCTTCGACGCCTGTGACCTCGTAGCCGAGTTCGCGGATGTCCTCGAGGATCGCCTCGTGGTCGGCGCTCGCTCGATAGTAGATGACGATATCGAAACTCCCCTGGTGCAGCAGTTGCTGGCACTCCCAGACGAACTCCTCGTCCTCGAGGGTGAGCCCCTGGTGTTGGTTCGAGGAGAAGTCGGGGTCGTCGTTGCCCGAGTAGACGTAGCAGTCCTCCGGGTCGTGCCCCGAGCGCTCGGCGATGATGTCGCCGACGTCGAGCGTGGCCTGCATCATCTGGACGTCTTCCTGTCCGTCGTGATCGGTGTGGACGATGGCGCCGTTGAGGTCGATCTCGCCCGGCTCGAGGAGCCGTTTGGTCCGCTGATAGAGGTCGTCGTCGATCGCGTCTGCCATTGGTCGACACGAAGACGCCCGAACGGATAGCCGTCACGATTTCCGGGAATGGATCGTTGTTCTCATGCTGGCAGACACCACGCAAGACACATAGGGATAGGTGACCTTTTGTCGAGCAATGAAGCGGTGGCTCCGGCAGCGCGTCGACTCGGTCTACGAAGAGGTGCTCTCGAGGGAGATTTCCGGCGCACCGACGCACGTCGCGGTGATTCAGGACGGCAACCGACGATACGCTCGCCGCAAGGGAGACGACGCGACCGACGGCCACCGTGAGGGGGCCAAAACGACCGAGCGCGTCCTCGAGTGGTGTCAGGACGTCGGCGTCGAAGAGTTGACGCTGTACGCGTTCTCGACGGAGAACTTCGACCGCCCGGACGAGGAGAATCAGGCGCTGTTCGATCTCCTCTGTGAGAAACTCCGGGAGTTCGCCGACGCCGACCGCGTCCACGAGAACGAGGTTCGAATTCGAGTGATCGGCGAGGTCGACCGCCTCCCCGAACGGGTGCGCGACGCCGTCGACTACGCCGAACGGCAGACCCGCGGCTACGATCGCTTCGTCCTCAACATCGCGCTCGCCTACGGCGGGCGATCGCAACTGCTCGAAGCGGTTCAGGGCGTCGCCAGCGACGTCGAAGCGGGCACCCTCGAGCCGGACGCGATCGACGTCGAGACGATCGAGGACCGACTCTACGACCAGCCGGTTCGAGACGTCGACCTGATCATCCGGACGGGGGGTGACGAGCGGACCTCGAACTTCCTCCCGTGGCACGCCAACGGCAACGAGGCGGCGGTCTTCTTCTGTACGCCCTACTGGCCGGAGTTCTCGAAGGCCGACTTCCTCCGGGGCATTCGAACCTACGAACACCGCGAGGAGTCCTGGCGACGGACCCGCGCCCGGCGCGCACTCGCCCTGCTCGGCGCCGTCAGCGACCCCGAACTCGTCGAAGCCCAGTCGATCGTCGAGCGGTTCCGCGACTCGCTGCCGACGGCCGAACAGCCCGATCCGGACGACCTCGAGGCCGTCGAGAACGGGCAGATCGACGACCTCGACTCGAGCGGGCAGGCCGCCGACTGAGGGCGTCGACCTCGACTCGAGCGGTGGATCGAGCAAACCTGTTGCTTCACCACAAGGATTTTATCCGTTATTCCCGCATCACTAGGTGACATGCCAACGTCTCACACTCCAGTCGACGTCGATCGATTCACGCGATTAACTGGGGTTTCGATCGAGACAGCCTATTCCCTCCTCGCGAGTAGCCGTCTTCGGATCGGCCTTCACGTCCTGTCGACGGCCGGGCCGGAGCCCTCGCTCGAGCGACTGGCGGCGGCGGTCGCTCGACTGGACCCCGAGCAATCGCCGTCCTCGGCCCAGATCTCGCTCGTCCACGTCGTCCTGCCGAAGCTCGAGGCCCACGGCATCCTCGAGTACGAACTCCGGTCGGGAACCGTCCACCTGGACGGCCCCATCGTCGATCTCGAGGACCCCATCGGAGCGACGCTAGATACGGCGGACGGCGACGACTCCGTAGCGACGATCGGCAACGACGACCCGACAGGGACGATCGGTAGCGACGGAACCGAATCGTTCGATGCGCGCGACTCGAGAAAGTAGCCGTTTCCCATCGTCAGGTCACGCAGGAATCGGATTCGGCCGTCTTCGCCTCGGTATCGCGTTCGAGTGAACGGGACGCTCCCTTCTGCGGCGAGAGAGTCCCGTCGTCTACTGACCGTATCGTCGCGATCGGTTGCAGTACTCCCGGACCGCCCGCAGGAAGTCCCGTTTGCGGAAGTCCCGCCAGTTGACGTCCGTGAAGTAGAGTTCGGAGTAGACCGACTGCCAGATCATGAAATCCGAGAGCCGTTCGGCACCGGTCTTGATCACGAGATCGGGTTCGGTCGGGAAGATGAGGTGCTCCTCGACCCGTTCGTCGTCGATCTCGTCTGGATCGAGGTCGCCGTCGTCGACGCGTTCCGCGAGCGTCCGGACGGCGCTGGTGAACTCGTGTTTGCCGCCGAGACCGATGCCGATTCGGATCGGCGCGTCCGCACGCGTCTGATCGTCCGGTCCCCGAACCGCCACCGCCCGCGGCGCGTCGATCGTCTCGAGTTCGCGTCGCAGCGCGGGAACCGCCGCGGCGTCGAGGACGCTCACGTAGACGGTTACCTGCGAGGCGTACTCGAACGCCCACGTGAAGAACTCCGTAAGCGTCTCGTAGGCGCCGCGCTCGAGGAGGTCGCGCTCGGTGATGACGAGTGCGACGTGGTCGGGCAGCGTGCCGTCGTGGCGGCGGATTCGAACCGCGAGGTACCGTTCGTACAGACCCACAGCCTTGCGTTTCCGGCGCGTTGCTATACCGGTTACGGAAAATCAAGGAGAAAGCCCCGCCCCGACGAGCGGGGCGTCCGTCGCGCGCCCGTATCGAATTCCGTGTGACTGTTCACCCACAGACTGTCACGATCGCGGGGCTGATGGCGTTTTCATGCAGTTACATGTTCTCCGGATAGCGCCGTTGACGACGGTGAGAACGGCCGCGGCGCGGTTCACGAACCTTCAAGTAAACGCCACAGAAAGGACTCGGTATCGTGACAGCACCCGTTCGGCGAGCAGGCGCGTTTGCGCTCCTCTGTACGCTCGTCCTCGCCGTGCCCCTCGGTGGCCCCTGGGTCGGGGCCGCGATCGCGGCCGTCGTGATCGGCGGGGCGTTCGCCGTGACCGACGGTCCGCTCTTCGATCTCCTCGCGTATCCGGGCGACTACGAGGACGGCCGCCTCTACGGACTCATCACGTTCGTCCTCGCAGCCGTCACGCTCGGTCTCATCGCGGTCACGGCCTCGATGTCGACCGCCGTCTTCGTCGGTGCCGTGCTCCTCGTCGGCTACGGGAACGCCGCGGAGCAACTCGCCCGCCGCCGAACCGACCACGACGTCGCCCTCGTGGCCGTCTTCTGTCTGGTCGCGACCGTCGCGGCCGTCGCCGGCCAGGTCAGCACGCAGTCGCTGACCGACGGCGCCGGCTCCCTCGAGTCGATGGGCTCGACCGTCCCGACGACGATCTTTCTCGGCGCGAGCGGCGCGTTGCTCGCCGCCTTGCTCCGAGACGTCCTGCTGGCCCGCGACGATCCCATCGTCATGCTCTCGGTCGGCTTACTGAGCTGGCTGCTCGCGGAACTCGAGCCGGCCCTGACCCTCGACGGCGTGGAAATCGTCGCCGCGCTGGGGATCACCGTCGCCCTCGGTTACGCCTCCTACGCGCTCGAGACGGCCTCGATCGCGGGGATGCTCACCGGCATCCTGCTGGGGCTGTTGACGATCGTCCTCGGCGGCTACGGCTGGTTCGTCGTCCTCATCTCCTTTTTCGCCATCGGCGGTCTCTCCTCGAAGTACCGCTACGAGGAGAAAGAAGAACTGGGCGTCGCCGAGGACAACGACGGTGCTCGCGGCAGCGGCAACGTGCTCGGCAACGCCGCCGTCGCGATCGCCGCCGTACTGGGCTACGCGGCGAGTTCGGCGACGCTGCTGCCCGGCAATCCCGAACCCAGCCTGTTCCTCTTCGCCTTCGCCGGCTCCGTCTCGACCGCGATGAGCGACACGCTCTCGAGCGAGATCGGCAGCGTCTTCGACACGCCGCGGCTGATCACCACCCTGGAACCCGTCGAGCCCGGCACCGACGGCGGCGTCACCTGGCAGGGCGAAGTAGCCGGTATCGCAGGGGCAGCGGTCGTCGCCGGCATCTCCTACGTCCTCTTTCCGGAGGTCGGCGTCGTCGGCGCGGCGATCATCGTCGCCGCCGGGATCGTCGGCATGACCGTCGACAGTCTCCTCGGTGCGACCCTCGAGGGCCACCTCCTCGGTAACCAGGGCGTGAACTTCCTCGCGACGCTCTCGGGTGCACTGATCTGTGCGCTGTTGGTACTCTCGTTTGCCGTACTCAGCTAGCGTCTCGGCGGCGAAACGCGGCGCCCACCGTCCGAAACCGGGCCGGCTCGATCCGTCGGCGCGTCGGTCGGGGCGCTCCCAGCGCTCTCGAGCCGATTGCCGTTAAAACCCTGCGGTTCCCGATCGAACGCGAGCGGAAGAACCGTCCGCGGTTACCCCGAATCCGGCGCCTCCTCGGCGACGTCGTCGATCGCGTGAATCCGAACGGCCGTCGGTCGCTTGGTGAACTGCCCGAGCGAGCGCGCGACGATTCGGTCGACGCCGCGGTCGGCCGCCAGATCGAGCAGTCGCTGGCTGAGGATCGCGTCGAGGACGATCGTCTTCGGTGTCGATTCGAGCGACTCGAGCGCGTCGTAGGCGTCGCTCGCGTCGGCTTCGTCGATGGTGCCGCCGTCGGCGTCGAGGAACCGAACGCGGTCGGTACCGTCCCGGATGACCGCCGACGCGTGGCCGTAGACGGTTTCGGGGTCGTCCGATTCTACCGCCGTCTCGGCGTCCGTCCCGGACGCTTGCTGCGTGTCGGCGCTCACGGCCGATTGCGCGCTCGAAGCGCCGCCTGACGGACTGCCAGCACCGCCCTCGGTGCTCGCTTCGCCGGTGGTGGTTGCGTCGGCGGCGGCGTTCGCCGCACTCGCCGTCTGGGCGGTCGAACTGGACGACTCGTCGATCGACGTCGGCGAGGCGGCTTCCGAGCCGTGCGTGCGTCTGGCGTCTCCCGGGGCCGGTGCGGGCGTCGAACTCCCGTCCGTCGCGGCGACGGCTTCCCGTGGTTCGTTCATCCCGGAGACGTTGTCGTAGGGAACCTTGTTGCGCAGCGACGCGAACAGCTGGTGGTGGTCGAGATCCTCGACGGAGGTGCCGGAGGGCGCGAAGGCGACGTAATCGATGTCGCCCACCTGTGAGAGTTCCTCGAAGATGAGGTCGCCGCCCCGGTCGCCGTCGAGGAAGGCCGTGACCGTGCGGTGGCGGGTCAGTTCGGCCACCGCGTCGGGGACGTTCGTTCCCTCGACCGCGATGGCGTTCTTGACGCCGTACTTGAGGAGGGTGAGCACGTCCGAGCGGCCCTCGACGACGATGATCGCGTCGCTGTCGGTGACTCGAGGGCCGGCGGGCAGCCCCTCGTACTCGGTGATGTCCTCGACGCGGACGTGCTGGCGCACCTCGGCGAGGATCTCCTCGGAACTCATCACGCTGTCGTCGAACCCCGTCTGTAGCAGTTCCTTCGCACGGTTTACGACTTCCTTGCGTTTGGCCGCGCGGACGTCCTCGATCTCGGTGACCTCGAGGTCGGCCCGACACGGGCCGACGCGGTCGATCGTCTCGAGGGACGCGGCGAGCGTCGCGGTCTCGACCTTGTCGAGGCTGGTCGCGATGGTGAGGTGGCCGTGGGATTGGCCGGCGGTGCTGGTTATCTCGACGTCGATGCGGCCGACTTTCTGGGACTGGCGAAGGTCGCGGAGGTCGAGTTCGTCGCCGAGTAGGCCTTCGGTCTGCCCGAAGATCGCACCGACGACGTCGCTCCGCTCGACGACCCCGTCAGCCGTGACGTTTGCGTGAATGAGGTATTTCGACGTGTCTTCCATGGGGATCTCTCCTCGGGTGGGTACCGCAGACGCGGTACCGCGGTCGGTTATGTAGATTTTGGATCGTGACGGGGAAATAGCTGTTGACCTATCGGGACCCCGCGCCTCAGTGTGTCGGCCGGTATCACGGTAGTCGGCTGTCGGCCGCGGTGTCCGGACGTCGGCTATAGTAACAACTGAAACGATTTACACACTGATCGCACAGCCGTCGTGCGATCAGGTGTGCATTGACTTTCAGTGGCTACTATAGTAGTACGCCGGTCGGTACCAGTACCAGTAGAGGGTGACGGCGGTCAGGACGAGCAGCCCGCCGAGGAAAAAGAGCAGCCCCGGCGGAACGGTCGCGAACAGCGTTTCGGCGACCTCCGCGCTGCCGTCGCTCACGCCCTCGATGGAGCCGTCGCCGCCCGTCGGTTCGGCGTCGATCGCCTCACCGCCGTCTCCCCCGTCGTACGTGACCTCGTCGCCCGAATCGGCTGCTCCCCCGTCGTCCGAATCGGCCGCTCCCCCGTCGTCCGAATCGGCCGCTTCCTCGTCCTCCGAATCCGCCTGCTGCATGCCGACGTCGTCGGAGGCGTCCTGCTCCGTCGACGGCTCCGTCGAGTCGCCCGATTCGGCGGCGTCTCCCTCGTCACCGTCGTCCGTCTCTCCCCCTGCTGGAGCCGTTCGGTCCCCCGCGGAGTCCGTCGCCGACTCGGCCCACCGCGTGAGTCCGTGGTGGACCAGTACGCTCCCGCCCGCGAGCGCGCCAACGCCGCCGACGAACCGGGAGAGGGCCTCCCGCACCCGACTCGCGGTCGACTCGTCGCTCGTGACGATCAGCGGACCGTCGGTCGTCCCGTAGACGCTCATCTCGTTACCCCGCGAGGAGTACCACGTGTCGATTACTTCGACGAGGCCGGCGTTCTCGAGTTTCTCGAGGTGATACCGGACGTTCTGGATCGACGAATCGATCGCCTCGGCGATATCGCTCGGCGTCGCGGGTTCCTCGTCCAGTCGCGCGTAGATTCGCCGGGCCGTCGTCGACGAGAGGGCGCCGAACACCGCGTCGGCGTCCTCGCCCTCGAGGTCGACGACGCGTGGCTGCCCCTCGGTTTCTGCGGGTTCCGAACGGAACGGGAACAGCCGGGCCATATCAGTTCGAGTTGCATTCGTCTGGCAATACCTATACGTTTTCTCCTCCCTGAAAGAGCGATTTCACCTTGTAAAACCCCCAGAGGGAACGGACTCGCAGCATCGATAGCTGAATCTCTTCGATCGCGGCTGTTGAAGGGAAACCGTTACCAACGTCGATCCCAACCACCGGATATGCGCCGGCTACCACTCGTGGGTTGGATCGCGGTCGCGGTCGTCCTCAGCGCGCTCGCGATCCCGTGGTTCCTCTGGGGGGACGCGACGATCGTCGCCGGACTGCCGCTGTGGCTCTGGTGGCACATCGGCTGGATGGGGACCGCGTCGGTCGCGTTCTACCTGTTCACCCAGCGAGCGTGGGGAATCGGCATCGAAACCGGACCGGGTGATTCGAACGGAGCGGACGCATCGAACCACACGTCACAGTCGACCGCCGGAGGTGAGCGACGGTGACTCTCGCGCTCCAGCTCGGGATCATCGTCGGCTACCTGCTCCTGGCGCTGGCCGTCGGGTTGGTCGCCTACCGACTGACCGATCGAACGGCGGAGGACTTCTATCTCGCCAGTCGGACGCTGGGAACGGTCGTCCTCCTGTTTACGACCTTCGCGACGCTGCTTTCGGCGTTTACGTTCTTCGCGGGACCGAACATCGCCTACGCGCAGGGACCGGAGTGGATCCTCGTCATGGGGCTGATGGACGGGATCATCTTCGCAATCCTCTGGTACGTCGTCGGCTACAAACAGTGGCTGCTCGGCCAGCGCTACGAGTACGTCACGCTCGGGGAGATGCTCGGCGACCGGTTCGCCTCGAGGCGGCTCCGCGGCCTCGTCGCCGGGATCAGTCTGCTCTGGCTCTTTCCGTACGTCATGTTACAGCAGGTCGGGGCCGGCACCGCGCTCGAGGCCCTGACCGAGGGGGCCGTCCCGTACGCCGTCGGCGCGGGATTGATCACCGTGTTCATGATTCTCTACGTCGTCGTCGCCGGGATGCGCGGGATCGCCTGGACCGACACCTTGCAGGGGGCGTTCATGCTCGTCGCCACCTGGGTCGCCCTGCTCTGGGTGCTCAACGTCGTCGGCGGGGCCGGGGCGGCGACGTCGGCGCTCGCGTCGAGCGAGGAGACCGCTCACTTTCTCTCGCTTGGGAGCGACTACTACACGGCCCAGTGGATGCTCTCGACGGCGATCACGATCGGCTTCGGCGTCGCGATGTTCCCGCAGGTGAACCAGCGCTTCTTCGCCGCGGGCTCGAAGACGGTGCTCAAGCGGTCGTTCGCGCTGTGGCCGATCCTCTGCGTCCTCCTCTTCGTCCCCTCGTTCCTGCTCGGCGCGTGGGCGCGGGGCCTCGACGTGACGGTACCAGAAGGCGCGAACGTGCTCCCGCTGGTGCTGGCCGAGTACACGCCGGTCTGGTTCGCCGCGCTCGTCATCGCCGGCGCGATGGCCGCGATGATGTCCTCGTCGGACTCGATGTTACTCTCGGGGTCGTCCTATTTCACCCGGGACCTGTACCGACCGTTCGTGGACCGGACCATTTCGGAGCGCCGCGAGGACCTGCTGGCCCGGGTCGGCGTCGTGCTCTTCGCGACGGCCGCGTTCGTCGCGAGTCTGGTCAACCCAGCCACGCTGTTCGAACTCGGCGACGCGGCCTTCAGCGGCTTCGCCCAGCTCGCCCTGCCCGTGCTCGTCGCGCTCTACTGGCGACGGACGACTCGAGCCGGTATCACCGCCGGCATCCTCGTCAGTCAGGCCTTCTACCTCTCGAACCTGTTCGTCGAGTCGATCGTCGACGGACTCGAGGCTATTTCGGTCGTCCCGCTGCTCGGTGAACTCACGTCCCTTCTGATCGCCCTCGTCACGACGGTGTTTCAGGGAACCTACATGGGCTGGACGGCCGGACTCGTCGGAATGGGGCTGGGCCTCGTCGTCACCGTCGGCGTCTCGCTGGTCACGACGCCCGCGGACGACGAACGGCGGACCATCTACTTCGACGGGTTGAGCGCCGACTGATCGCTCTCCGCTTCGGCCCGTATCGACGCCGAACCGTCCGCGAGCACCGTCCCGGAGGCAGCGGGACTTAGTAGCTCCTGATCGTGGATTCGAGCATGGATCTCGACCTCGACGGCAACGGTGCACTGGTAACGGCTTCCTCGAGCGGCCTCGGCTTCGCGAGCGCACGGGCCCTCGCCGAGGAGGGCGCGAACGTGATGCTCTGCGGGCGCGACGAGCAGCGACTCGAGGACGCCCGCGAGGAGATCAGCGAGACGGCCGAGGGTGAGGTCCGCGCGACCCCGGCCGATCTCACGGATCCGGACGACGTCTCTCACCTCGTCGGCGAGACGGTCGACGCCTTCGGCGGTCTCGATCACCTCGTCACGAGCGCCGGCGGCCCGCCGAGTACGACCTTCCTCGAGACCGACGAACAGGACTGGTACCAGGCGTACGACCTGCTGGTGATGAGCGTCGTCTGGACGGTCGAAGCGGCCCACGAGCACCTCATCGAGTCCGAGTACGGATCGGTCACCTGCATCACCTCCCGGACGGTTCGAGAGGTCGCCGACGGCCTGCTGCTGTCGAACTCCGTCCGCCGGGGCGTGATCGGGCTCGTGAAGACGGTCTCTCGGGAGTTCGCCCCCGAAATTCGCGTGAACGCGGTCCTGCCGGGGACGATCGAGACCCCCCGAATCGAGGAACTCATTGAGGCGAACATCGAGCGCGGCGTCTACGAGGACTACGAGGAGGGACTGACGGAACTCGCGAGCGAGATTCCGATGGATCGCATCGGCGAGCCCCGGGAGCTGGGCGACGTCGTCGCCGTGCTCTCGAGTCCGCGTGCGAGTTTCGTCAACGGCGCCGAAGTCCCGATCGACGGCGGCCTGTTGCGGAGTTGAGACGGCTCAAACGAAGCGAAAGAGGACGGCAAGCGACACGAGGAGCAACAGGACGGGCCCCACTCTGGGTCCCCGGAGACGAACCGTAACCCTCTCGTGTCCCCCGATTGTGCCACCGACCGTGTACCGTCCGGCGCAGTTCGCTGGCTATCTCGCGTTGATTTCGACAGCCGGGGCACTGCTCGTGGGATCGCTACTCGCACCAGTCGAGATGCCGAGCGGGACGGTCGGCGTACGGATCGGAATCGTTCTCACCGCCGCTGTCGCCGGTATCGTCGAGCACCGGCGCGAACTGGTACAGTTGGAGACTCCCGGGTTCGCCCGCTCGGACGGGATCGATGCGCTCGCGGTCGTGACTGGGGCCGCCGTTACCTACGCGCTGAGCGTGCACGTCGGGCTCGGGCCGGTGGTGGCGTCCGCGCTGATCGGCCTTCTCGTCGGCCTCGCCGCGCCGAAGGTCGGCGTGCCGGTCTACTGCGGCTCGTTCGTCGGCATGGCCTCGCCAGCGGTGTTCGCGTCGCTCGAGTACGTCGCCGTCGCGGGACTGGTCGCCGGCCTCGGGTTCGCGGCGACGACGGAGTCCTTCGGCGGCGTCGGCGGCAAGTTGGGGACGCTCGCGCTGTTCGGCTGTCTCACGACGGCCGCCGTCGTGGGACTCGAGTTCACCGGCGCGAGTGCGCCGCGATGGGGTCTCGCCTCCGTCGTCGTCCCGGTCGCGATCGTCGCCGCCGTCGCGACGGCGGTCCTGAGCGTTCGACTCGAGTTGGGCGCGGTTATCGGCTCCGGACTGGTCGGTCTCGTCGCCGGTGTCGCGTTCCCGCTCGCGGTGCCGGAACTGGGGGCGACGCTGGCCGCCGCGGCCTTCTGCGCCTCGTTCGTCGGTATGTCGAGCACGGAGCGGCTGGCGGGCGTCCCCCACGTTGCGGTCGCCGGCGGGCTCTCCGGACTCGTCTTTCTCGCTGTGGCGCCCGCGTTCGACGGCGCCGGGGGTAAACTCGGAACCGTCGCGTTCGTCTCCTGTATCGGGCTCATCGGCACGCTGGAACTGCACCGAACGGTGGTCGAGCGCGTTCGATGATGCGAGCGAGTGCCGTCTAATCGGCCGAGCAGCTTAGTCGGCCGAGATCTGACAACTGCCCTCGTAGGAAACGTCCTCGACCGTCTCGATTTCGGGTTCGTCGCCACAGACCGGACAGGACGGGTTCGAGAGCACGTCGACCGTCTCGAAGGTCATGCCCATCGCGTCGTACATGAGGAGTCGTCCCTCGAGCAGTTCACCCTTGCCGAGCACGTACTTGACGACCTCGGTGGCCTGAATGCAGCCGACGGTGCCGGGCAGGACGCCGAGAACGCCCGTGGTGGCACAGTCGGGGACGGTGCCGGGTTCGGGTGCCTCGGGGAAGATGCAGCGGTAACAGGGCGAATCGGTCTCGGATCCCTCGCCGCGCTCGTTCGTGAACGTCGTCACCTGCCCCTCGAAGCGGTAGATCGCGCCGTGAGAGAGCGGCGTTCCCGTGAGCACGCAGTGGTCGTTGAGCAGGTACCGGGTCGCGAAGTTGTCGCTGGCGTCGAGCACGACGTCGTAGCCGTCGACAAGCTCCGCGACGTTGTCCGCCGTGATGCGGGCCTCGTGTGGCTCGACGTCGATATCGGGGTTGAGCGCCGCGACGTAGTCGGCCGCGCTCTCGACTTTCGGCCGGCCGACGTCGGCGTCGCCGTGGACGATCTGCCGCTGCAGGTTCGACCGTTCGACGACGTCGTCGTCGACGATCCCCAATCGGCCGATCCCCGCAGCCGCGAGGTACTGGATCGCCGGCGAACCCAGACCGCCCGCACCGACGACCAGCACCGAACTCTCGAGCAGCCGCTGCTGGCCCTCGGGCCCGATTTCGTCCATGATCACGTGTCTCGAGTAGCGATCGAGTTGGGTCGCGTCGAGGCGCAGGTCGCTCATGACTCTACGTTCGGTCGAGACCGAGAAAAGTCCGCTGGTCGGTACAGTGCCGCTGGAATCGAACGATCAGGTAGCGGGGACAGTCACCCGATGGGATGCGTTAGCCGAGTCGAGGCAGAAATATGGGCCGACCACACAGTTTAATACCGTG
Organism: Natronorubrum halobium; assembly: GCF_051351675.1. Taxonomy (NCBI): domain Archaea; kingdom Methanobacteriati; phylum Methanobacteriota; class Halobacteria; order Halobacteriales; family Natrialbaceae; genus Natronorubrum; species Natronorubrum halobium. Next base: position 130,179 of record NZ_CP195595.1, on the reverse strand, counting down.
GGTGCTATTGACACACCTATGGCAACCTCACCCAACGATGCCGGTGACGACGTCATCGATCAATTCCTCACGGACCGCGGTCACACCGTCGAACGAGTCGGGTGGGAGCAGGAGTATAACAAGAAACAGTGTCCCGACTGTGGGGGTCTTCACGACACGTCCGCCAGCACCTGCACCGTCTGCGGATGGGAGCCCACGGTCTGAGGGCACAGTAACACCGTTTTCCGGGCCCGTCGGATACACTCGAGTCCCGTAGCGGCTGCCGTCGAACTGTCCGCGATCACCGTCCCTACCGCTCGTCCGGGTACGGCACTGGCCCTCCATCGGACCCCGACACACCCTCGGTCACCGGGGTGCTCGTCGTATTTTCCCCGTCGAATATGCGACAGAATTATAATGTGTGGTATCCCAACAGTTCAGTGAGGATCACTATGCCGGAATGCCAGAACTGCGACGCGTTCGTCACGGACGCGTACGCTCGCGTGTTCACTCCACGCGGCGTCGAGAACCCGCGGGTCTGTCCCGACTGTCAGGACAAGATCCGCGACGGTGCCGAGATACGAACCGCCCGCTCTCCGCGAAACCCCTGAAACAGCCGATATCGGTCGCTCGCGGTCGGCTTTGGTAAACGGATCGGAGTTTTTGTCGATGATAATCCACGTGACTTATGGGTATTGCGCCCTTGAACAGCTACAATGGCTACTACGGAGACGAAGGTGACCCGGTTGTTCGGTGGTCCGGGCAGCGGAAAGACGACTGCCCTGCTCGACCACGTCGAAGAAATCCTCGAACAGGATGACGTGACGTTCCGGGATATCCTCGTCGTCTCGTACACACGAGCTGCTGCACAGGAGGTTCGCGAACGACTGGCCGAACGACTCGACGAGAGTCCGCGCGCACTGCAGGGCAACGTCTGTACGATGCACGCGAAGGCCTACGAACTGCTGGACCTCTCTCGAAGCGACGTCATCGGCGAATCCGACAAGGAGGAGTTCTGCGAGGATTTCGGGATCGAGTACGAAGACGAGTACAGCGGTGCCGGTCGGCGGACGGCCCGGTCGACCACCATCGGGAACAAGATCATCGCGACGAGCCAGTGGCTCCAGCGGACCAGCCGTGACGTCTCCGACTGGTACGACGTCCCCTTCCAGTGGAACGAAGAGGAGGTTCGGCTCCCGCCCGAAATCGATCCGAACGCCCAGGAGGGCAACAAGTACACGCCGACGTGGCCCTCCGACGACGACCGCATCGACGTCCCCGAAGCGATCCGCGCCTGGCGCGCGTACAAGGGCGAGAACGGAAAGATCGGCTTCGCGGATATGCTCGAGCGCGTCAAACAGCGCTCCCTGCTCCCGAGCGTCGACTACCTCGTGATCGACGAGTTTCAGGACATCACCACCCTCCAGTACGACGTCTACGAGGAGTGGAAACCCCACATGAAGCAGGTCCTGATCGCCGGCGACGACGACCAGGTCGTCTACTCCTGGCAGGGCGCCGATCCCGCGCTCTTACTCGACGAGGAGGTCGACGACGACGTTATTCTGCCGAACTCCTATCGTCTCCCCTCGAACGTGCTCAACGCGGTCAACAAGGAGATCCGTCACATCGAGAAGCGCCAGGACAAGGACCTCAAGCCCCGCAAGGAGGGCGGCGCCGTCGAGGCCCGCCGCAACGCCTCCATGCTCGACGTCGTCCGCATGGTCCGGCGATCCCTCGTCGAGGAGGGGACCGTCATGGTACTCTTCCGAGCGCGCTACCAGATGTTCCAGTTCATCGACGAGTTCATCACCGAGGGCGTGCCGTTCACGTCGCTGACCGACCAGCGGATGTGGACCGACCGACTCACCCAGTACGTCCGCGCCGTCGAAGCGATCGACAACGGTGACGACGTTACCGGACTGCAGGCTCGACGCCTCGCCGACATGCTCCAGGAGTCGGCTTTCGGCACCAACGAGCGCGACGCGCTCTTCGACGAGATCGACGAGCGACAGGAGGAAACCGGCATCGAGGATCTCGAGGACCTCATGATCCCCGCCGACGTCGTCGAGGACCACGTCCCGTTCATGCCCGGCCCCGCGTCGGCCTCGGACATGCTTCGGAAGGTCACCAACTTCCAGAAGAAGAGCGTCCGATCCTACTTCGCGATCGGCGAGTACGAAAAGATGGAGACCGACCGCGTCCGCGTCGGGACTATCCACTCCGCGAAGGGTCGCGAGGCCGATCACGTCATCGTCGGCACCGACCTCACCGAGAAGGTCGTCGAGCAGATGGTCGCGACCGTCGACGACCCCAAAGCGATCTCCGGCTGCGAGGAGTTCACCAAGACGACCTCTCCAGTTCCCGTCCTCACCGACAACGAACGCCGCGTCTTCTACGTCGGGATGTCCCGGGCCCGCGAACGACTCGTCCTGCTCGAGAACCTCGTCGACGGCGCGCCGACGCTCCCCATCGACGTCTTGCTCCACAACGAACTCCTCGAGACGCCACTCGAGGACCTGATCGAGGCGGCCCAGCAGCCGGCGGACGCCGACAGCGAGGAGATCGAAGCCGAAGCGCCGTGACTGACGCCGAGTCACCCGCCAACGGCTCCGGCGTCGGCGCCGTCAGATCGCACCTCGAGTCGACCATCAGCGGGACGCTCGAAAGCCGCAACGCGGGGGCGTTCGTCCACGCCGGAAGCCGGCACGATCCGACCGTTCGGTACTGTCGGGTAGCACTCGGACGGCGTTGGCCGCGCGAACGGGGCCGGGAGGTCGTCGCCGTCGCGTTCGACGGTGACGAGTGGCTGACGGCCTCGAGCGACGATGCATCGGGTCACCCCGCCGAAACGCTCGCCGTTCGACTGGCCGAGCGAAGCGGGTCGAACACGATTCTCACGCCCGCAGCAGTGCCACACGACGCCGCGCTCTACCTCGAGCGGGCCGGTCTCGACCTCGCATCGACGGACGTCGTCGCACGCGCTCGAGCGACGAAGACGACCGCCGAGCGCGATCGGATCGCGGACGCACAGGCCGCTGCGAGCGCCGGCATCCGGCGGGCGGCGTCGCTACTCGCGGACGCGGCGATCGACGACGGACGACTCGCGGCCGACGGCGACCCGATAACGCCGAATCGACTCCGAACGACCATCGACGAGGCCATCGTCTCGGCGGGTGCGTTCCCCGCGGGCACCACCGTCGTCAACCCCGATCCCGAGCACGCGCCCTCGACTCTCGACGGCGAGGGAACGGCCAACGACGGCGACACCAGCGAGGTGCCGCTGCGACCCGGCGAACCGATCGTCCTCGAGACGGCACCGCGCGGCCCCGACGGCTACCACGCCGGGCTCGTCCGCACGCTTGTCGTCGACAGCGACGGCGGCAGAGAGCGCCGGGCCCACGTCGGCGCGACGCAGTCGTTTCGGTCCGCGGCGGCGATGTTGACCGCCGACGCCGAGTCGGTTACCTCGGTCGAAGCCGACCTCGAGGCCGAAGTCCGCGCGTTCGGCTTCGGCGAGGGAGACGACGTCCGGACGCGGGCGTTCGGCGTCGGTCTGGAGCCGTGCGAACGACCGTTCGAGGGCGGCGATCGGATCGACCCCGGGAGCGTCGTGCGACTCGAGTCGGCCGTTCACGTCGACGACGGGTCGTGGCTTCGGATCGCCGACCTGCTCGTCAGCAGCGAGGACGGCGAGCGGGCGGCGTATCTCGAGGCTCCATCGCGGTCGCTCGAGCCGTCGGCGTTGCTCGAGTGAGCGGCCGAAGATGGCGTTGGGACGAGTGGGTCAGCGTTCCACGTCGGAGTCGTCCGGGCGCTCGCGCTCGTCTGTCCCGGTTGCGGTTCGACCCTGTCGGCCGAATGTCGGCGTCCACGGCGATTTCAGCTACGACGCCGGCGATTTTGAGGACTGCGAGTGCTCGCTCTGACATCGCCATCGAATCCTCCGTGTTCAATCGTTCTGCCGGAGAAGCATACCGCTCCGCTCGCCGGCCCGCAACGGGCTATCGTCGTAAGCACCGACCGTGCTATCGGCATTCTCGTCCGATCTGGCGTTCGTGGCTCGGCACCGATCCAGCGATGGGGGTGGCGACACGTCCGAGAACGACAGCGGCACGTTCGGAAGTGTCGGTTTGCACCGTGGCCATTCGCGGGACGACCAGACGCTCCGCAGTCGATCAGGCCGTCGACCCTTCCTCGGTGGCCTCTTCTCGAACGACGACCGTCGAGATCCGCGCGCCGTCGACAGCCGCGACGTCCATCACGTAGCCGTCCACCGAGATCCGATCGCCGACGACGGGCGCCCGTCCCAGATGATCGAGGACCAGCCCGCCGATCGTGCCGAACTCGTCGACCTGGAACGCCGTCTCGAGCGTCTCGTTGACGTCGTCGAGCGGGACGCTGCCGTCGACGATGTACGCCCCGTCGTCGCGTCGGTCGATCGACGGCTCTCGCTCGTCGGCGTCGAACTCGTCGCGGATGTCGCCGACGACCTCCTCGACGATGTCTTCGACCGTCGCGATCCCCTCGAACGTCCCCCACTCGTCGATCACGGCCGCCATCTGACACTCTTTCTCCTGGAACTCGGCAAGGATATCGTTGATTCGGCTCGTCTCCGGAACGATGGGGACGTCGCGGGCGAGATCGCCGACCGTGACGTCGTCTTCGTCGCCGTCCGACTCGATCGCTCTGAGCACGTCTTTGACGTCGACGAACCCCACGACGCGGTCGGCGTCATCCGCGTCTACGACCGGATAGCGGGTGTGGCCCGCCTCGAGGATCAGCGCCCGCAGGTCGGCGAGGGAGCGGTCCGCGGCCACACTCACGACGTCCGGCCGCGGGACCATGACGTTACGGACGGGCGTATCGTCGAGTTCGAAGACGCGCTCGACCATCTCGACTTCATCCGCGTCGACGTGGCCCGCCCTGCCGGCGCGCGAGAGCACCATCAGGATCTCTTCCTCCTCGAGCGTCTCCTCCGTCTCGGACGCCGGCGGGACGCCGACCAGTTTCGTGAAGAAGTTGGCCGTCCCGTTGAAGACGATGATTCCGGGGAGGAACAGGTAGTAGAAGGCCTTCATCGGCGGGGAGACGAGGAGCGCGATCCGCTCGGCTTTGGCGATGGCGATCGTCTTCGGCGCGAGTTCCCCGAAGACGACGTGAAGGAACGTGATGAAGCCGAAGCCGACGGCGAAGGCGATGACGTGGATCAGCCCGGCCGGAACGACCGGCTCGAGAACCGGCTCGATGAGGGCTGCAACCGCCGGTTCACCGATCCATCCCAGTCCAAGCGAAGCGATCGTGATCCCCAGTTGCGTGACCGCGAGGTAGTCGTCCAGATTCCCGACCGCGTCCTGTAGCTGGCCGGCGCCCGGTCGTCCGCCCTCGACGAGGGATTCGACGGCCGTTGATCGGACCCGCACGTAGGCGAACTCCGCGGCGACGAAGAATCCGTTCAGGACGACCAGTATCAACGCGGCCAACAGTCGGGAGACGGAAACCAGGACGTCTACCATCGGTCGTCCCCCGAAGTGGCCGAATCGAACGACCGGACGTGGCGGTCGAACGACCGGGCGAGACGGCCGAACGGCCGGTCGTGACGGCGAACGGATCGGCCGTCGAATCGATCACTCGAGCGACGCTGGTCGGTTCCGAGAGCCGGAACGGCGGACCCGATAGTCGCTCTGTGGCCACTTCCCTCGAGGAGCGAATCGACGCGCAGACCGTGTCCGTGCGGCGAACGACCGGAGAACATGGTCGCGAGTATGGTGCGAACTGACTAAACGGTGCGGCCTCCAGCCGGGTCACGAATAGGTGCCCTAGCGACCGCCCCGCGCCGAAGCGTACCGTACGGGCGGCGCCCTGCCAGGTCTCGATCGCCGCGATAGTCGCGCCGAAGCCGCATCGGAGGCGGGGTTGCAGCTTTCAGGACGTCTCCGTCTCGTCGGAGTCGTCTTCCGTCACCGATCCGGCGATCCGCTTGGCGACGAGCCCGGGAACGTCGGACGGCAGCGTCACGCGGTGCTGGACGATCACGAGCGTGACGGCGAGCACGAGCAGAATTCCCCCGGTCGTCGTCTCCCCGCGAACGAGCAGGAACTCGAGTCCGGCGAGCGCGGCGGGAATCGCGAGGACGAGCGTTCCCGCGAGTTTGATCGTGTCGAGGATACCGGTCATTGCGCGGTACTAGCGCGGGTACGGTCAAAAGGACGGCGACTGAACTCGTCGGTCGACGTTCGAACCCACACCGTCTCAGAACTGGAACGCATGCCGGGTTCAGAACGCCTTTATCCGTCGGCTGGTACGTCAAGGTATGTTCACGGGAATCGTCGAGGAGACCGGCGAGATCGTCGCACGCGAGCGCACCGAAGACGGCCTTCGGCTTCGGATCGGCGCCGACGAGGTCGCGACGGGACTCGAACACGGCCAGAGTATCAGCGTCAGCGGCGTCTGCCTCACCGTCGAACGCTTCGAGGAGCGGGCGTGGTTCGAGGTCTTTCTCGCGACCGAGACGGTCGAACGGACCTATCTGGGCGACCTCGGCGACGGCAACGCGGTCAATCTCGAGCGCGCGATGCCGGCCGACGGCCGGTTCGACGGTCACGTCGTACAGGGTCACGTCGACGCGGTTGCGGCGGTTTCGAACGTCGAGTCCCTCGAAGAGGACTGGTTCTTCGAGTTCGAACTCCCGGAGGGGTACGGCCGCTACGTCGTCGAGAAGGGGTCGATCACGCTCGACGGGATCAGTCTGACCGTCGCGGATCTGGATACGGAGACCGATCGCGTCACGGTGGCGATCATCCCGACGACCTACGACCTCACGACGCTCTCTGAGAAGGACGTCGGCGATCAGGTCCACCTCGAGGTGGACGTGCTCGCGAAGTATGTCGAACGGCTGCTCGAGGCGCGCTTCGACTAGGCTGAAAATCGGTGCTACGCGCCCGGAACGCCGAACGCACTGACGCCGAGGCCGAAGACGCTGTTGAGTACGAACAGGATCACGAGAGCGGAGATCCAGGCCGCGAGCCCGATGAGGGCGGCGTCGATCCAGCCGCCGGGATACCGCCAGTTGATGACCCAGATCCAGGCGAGCAACGCGAACAGCGGCCCGAACAGCGGAATCCAGACCGTCAGCGCCCACGCGATCGCGCCGACGAGTGCCGTCACGACCGCGTAGGAGTAGTCGTCGACGTCAGCGATAATCGATGCCCCGGCGTAGATAGCTAGCCCACCGACGAGCAGTGCGACGACGAACGCGACGAACGATCCAATAATGGCGACCATCATGAAACCGTACTATTCGTACTGGGATATATACTGCGCAACGGTCCACCGAAAGCAGAGATCTCGTGCAGTACTCCAAACACGACCGACCGTCGCCGTTCTACCGCTCCGTCTGGTTGCGATCCGTATCGAGCGCCCCTCGACAGGCTTCGAGTAGCTCGGCCTGTTGCTCGAGCAGCTCCGCGACCTGCTCGCTTCCCCGTTCGACCTCGTCGCCGAACTGCCGTTGCATCTCCTGGAGCAGTTCGAGGTGATCCCCGAGCTGCTGGGAGAGGTCCGGGTCCGTCAGCTGCGTCTGGGCGTCCTCGAGTTCGTCGATGGCGTCGTCCAGCGACTGCTGCTCGTGCTCGTGGGAGTCGCCGCTTCCCGCACCCGTCATCGCGGTGACGGCGTCGAAGTACCGCTGCGTCGCCGCCTGCGCGGCCTCGAGACTCCGGCGCTGGACGATCAGTGGCGTTTCGACGGCCGATCGAGCCCCGGCCTCCTGTGCGGCGAGGCCCTGTTTTGCCAGTTCCTGTCCGGTCGTCATCGCAGCCCGCTGTGCGGCGAACATGGCCGATAGCGGGGTTCCGGATCGTGACTGGTCCCGTTCGCGATTCTCGAGGTCGGGTTCTGCCGTCGTTTCGTCCGATTCTGCAGTCGTCCCTTCGGCGCCGTCCAACCGTTCTCGCGCAACGAGTTCCTCCGCCGTCTCTGGCTCCGTTTCGCCGTCGGTCTCCCGACCGGCCAGCGCGTCGGGATCGATCTCGGACGCCGTCTCTCGATCCGAGCCCACGGCCGATTCGATATCGACACTCGGAACGACGTCGCTGGCCGACTCCTGGCTCACGTCGGGAGGTGCCTCCTCGTCGACGGAGGTTTCTCCGGACTCGGCGCCGTCCTCCGAATCCGCGGCGTCCAGTTCGGTCTCCGGACGGGGATCCGCCTCGCTCGAGGAGTCCGCGTCGACGTCGGGATCGAGGTCCGTCTCCGGCCGGATGTCCGCTTCCGAGCCCGTCTCCGCGTCGGCCTCACCGGAGCCAGCCTCCGACGCCGATTCGAGGTCGACGCCGGGCTCGATTTCGTCGGTCAGGTCCATCTCGTCGGTCACGCTCGTCTCGCCGTCGGGCACCTCGTCAGTCTCGTCCGGCTCCACGGCCGACTCGAGGTCGACGCCGGTATCTACCTCGTCGGCGACGTCGTCGTTTTCGGACGACTGCTCTAGCTGGTCTTCGCTCAGCTCGTCGAACTCGTCGCCGTCCGCGATCGACTCGAGGTCGACGCCGGTATCTACCTCGTCGGCGACGTCGTCGTTTTCGGACGACTGCTCCAGCTGGTCTTCGCTCAGCTCGTCGAACTCGTCGCCGTCCGCGATCGACTCGAGGTCGACACCGGGATCCAGTTCGTCGGCCGGATCCGTCTCACGGGTTTCGAAGTCGGCGGTCGTCTCGTCGTCCGTGTGGTCGGCGTCCTCCTCCGCGGTCGAACTGGTGTCGGTGGTGGAATCAGGCTCCGGCTCGTCGGCCGGCTCCATATCCTCGAGCAGTTCCTTCTCGTCGATCGGCTCCGGCGTTTCGCCAGCCGGCGCGTCTTGGACGCCGGCCCGATCCATCTCGCCGGGTGAGTCGCCCGACCGGGTACCGCTCATCGCGTCGGGTGAAGCCTGCGTCTCTGACTCGTCTCCGCCGTTCGACGTCTCTGCCTCGTTCCGTCCGGCCGTATCGTCGAACGTGTCGCTCGTATCGTGCTCACCGCCCTCACTCGACGTTTCGGTCGCAGGGATCTCGTCGGAATTCTCGAGATCGTCCATCGAATCGTCGAGTTCCGGGTCGACGGGTTCGTCCGGCTCTGTATCCTCGCGATCGTCTACTGGATCGCCTAATTCCGGGTCGACGGGTTCGTCTACTGAATCGTCCAGTTCCGACTCGTCGTCCGTCTCCATCGCCTCGGTCCGTGCCGTCGACTCGGTCGAGTGCTGCTCGTCGAGTGCGGGCTGATCCATCTCCTCGATCGGGACGGTCTCGTCGGGTTCGTCGACTCGTTCGCCTGCGTTCCGGTTCGTCGGGTCACCCGTCCCGCCGACGGCTTCCCGTTCCGCAGTCTCGCCGACGTCGTCGGCGTTTTCGGTTCCGGGGTCGCGTTCGGCGGCGTTTTCGGTTCCGGGATCGCGTTCGGCGGCGTTTTCGGTTCCGGGATCACGCTCCGGTTCGGACGCGGATTCCGTCGAGCCCTCGACGATGACGTCCGTCGACGGCTCGTCGCCCCCGACCGGCTCGTCCATCGACGACTCCTCGGCTCCGGCAGCGTCATCTGTCGAGGGGTCGCCGAGGTCCTCCATCGACTCCGACTCGAGGCGGACCGCCTCGCTCGAAATCTCGTCGATCGACTCCTCGTTGACCTCGAGCGTCTCGTGGGTCTCGCTCCAGCCGAGTGCGGCTCTGATCGAGTCGACGAGACCGGCACGAGGCTCGACGCGGGCGGTATCGTCGTTGATCTCCGTCACGGTCCCGATCACCTCGCCGTTGGCGTTCTCGACGGTCTTCTCGATATCGTCGTCTGTAAAGGTCGCGCTCATGGTAGAGACTGCGCCACTGCGACGCAAGCCGGTGGTGCCTGCACCAGCGGGGCCCGTGCGAGGAGTATTGGAATACCCGTATACAGCCGTTCTACGGGCCGTCAGCGCTGTGGCGGCTCGAACTCGGTCAGCTCCGACTCCGGGGGGTCGCCGGTGTCGTCCCTGACGTTGCGGTAGGTGCGGCGATATCGGGCGATCTTCCGGTAGAGGTAGTAGCCGATGGCGAGGTCGTACAGGATCACGTAGGAGACGAACGCGATTCCGAAGGGGATGGGATAGAAGCTAGCGACGAGGGCAGGCACGATTCCGACCGTGACGTTGTACGTTCCGTGGACGAACGCGGCGATCAGGAGCCCCTTCGCCACGAGGGGGCCGGCGTGCCGGGGGTTGAATTTCGCCAGCCCGAGGTAGTAGCCCGCGATCGCGGAGTAGATGACGTGGCCGGGGCCGACGAGCGCCCGGACGGTCGTGATCCCGCTCGCGGCGGTGATCGTCCCGACGTCGGCCGCCGCGACCTCGCCGGAGATGTAGATGGCGTTCTCGATCGCGGCGAATCCGAGGCCCGCGATCGCGCCGTAGACCGCGCCGTCGATGACCGCGTTGAACGAGTCGCTGCGGTAGGCGAAGACGCGAACCGCGAGGAGCTTCACCCCCTCCTCGACGGGACCGACGATCAGGTAGAAAAAGAGAACCGTGCCGATCAGGGGAACCGACTGCAGTGCCGGTCCGACCGCGGAGTTCACGACGGCCGCGAACGTCGCGAAGAGCACGGCGAGGATGAAGGTCGCGACCAGCAGCCCCAGCGGCTCGTTCGTCGTGATGTCCGTGTACCAGATGAATCCCGCGAGCAACGCTGCCGGAATCACCGAGAGCCCGAAGAAGAGCGCGATCGACGGCTCGTCGAGGACGAGTATCGCCGGCTGGACGAGCAAGAGCAGGGTGATCGCGAGCGCGACGGCGAGCACGATCGTCTGTAGCCCGTAGCTGACCGCGTTGTAGATCACGTACGCAATACGGTCGAGTATCGATCGCGGTTCCCACGTCGAGATCTCCTGGAGGTCCCGTGACTGCTCGTCGGCCCGTTCGACCGGGTCGCGTCGCTGATCCATGCTCGTCGCTACGACGTCCGCTCCGGTAAGCGTTCGGCGGGGAGACGCACCTAGTATGATATTCACTGTCAAGATCCATATAAGGATCGTGCTTATCAGTGTCCGATTGCGATACTCGACCGACAATCATGTACAACTCGAGCCGAGGAATCCTCTACACCGCGCCACCGGCACCGGACGACACGAAAGAGAATCGAGCCGAGGCCGACGCGACAGCCCCGGATGCCAGTACGGACGCCGAAGACGCCGCGCTGTCCGCCGAGAGCACCGAGAGTCTCGCGGCCGACGACTGATACGGTCTGCTGTAACGATTTACCGGAGCAACCGCGAGCCGGCCTGCGGTTGCTCCGGAAATGACTTCCAACAGACCGTATGACGCGAGCGTCGAACTCGAGCGGAGCGCTTCTGCCGACCGGAGCCGAACACGCCTGTCGAGCCGACGCGCCGACGCGGACTCGGAATCCACAAAGGCCCGCCCGTCCAACCGACGGCTATGCACTTCGATCAGCGAACGCAGCAGGCGCTTCGGGACGTCGGCCTCGAGACCGACGACCTCCGGGCCGCCTCCGAGGCGATCGTCGAGGCCGTCGAAACCGATGCGGCGACGCTCGAGGAGTTCTTCGACGCCCACGACACCGTCTACTCGGACATGGACATGGCACACTCGGCGTCGGACTACCCCGAGCACGCGGTCGACTATCTCGATATCACGACGCACGCGAACGAGATGCGCGGCTGGCTCCGGTTCGACACGTGGGGCGTCTACGTCGAGGACGGCCGAGTGCTGCCGGACGAAACGGTCGAACTGCGCCTCGGGCCGACGATCGACGCTCGAGTGCGGTTCGCACCCGACCGCGAGACGCTGGAGTGATCCCCGTGCTGAGAGGCGATATCCCCGACGGCCGGCACGCGCGGCGAGGCGGATCCGCGGAGGCGAAACGAGGGCACGGGGAGGCGAATCGATGACGACCGCTCGAGTGCGCGGCATCTACACCACGGCGATCACGCGACTGCTCGGCGAGAACGGGTTCGAGGTCGTACAGGCCTCCGAGCCGATTCGGGAGCGCTTCGACGACTCGTTCGACACTGCGCCGGCGAACGTGAGAATCGAGACGACCCGCGACAGACAGGGCGTCGAAGTGTCGGGCGAGTCCGACGCCGTCGATGCGGTCGCGAGCGATCTCGAGGCTCTCGCGGTCGACGCGTTCCGCTGGGAGGGAGCCGTCTCGCGCGGTGCGGTCTTCGATTGCGAGGTGCTCGACGCCGGGGGCGGGGGCGGCGCGACGGTCGACCTCGGAACCGGTCGGCGCGGCTACCTCCACTACGACGACGTCGACGGCTACGTCGATGCGGGAAACCGCTATCGCGTGCAGGTTCGCGAGCCCACGCCGCCGTGGAGCGACGACGATCCGCGGATCGTACCGACGCTCGAGGTGCAGGGCGGACTCTGTACGCTCTCGCGGGATCGGACCGGCGTTTCTGCGGCACTCCGGGGTGAGCGGGCCGACGAACTCGTCGGGATGACCGACCTGCTCTCGGTCGACGTGCCCGACGGCTGGGGGCTGCGCTGGCAGCACGCGGCCGCCGACGCCGACCTCGAGGCGATGAAAACCGCACTCGAGCAGGCAGTCGACCGCGTGCAGGCGCTCGAGGACGCGCTCGCTGACGCGCCCGAGGAGCCGGGCGAACCCGGGGAACTCGCTGCACCGCGGACGACGGCGTGGTGCTGGTTCGGACGCGAGTCGCGGTTCGCGCTGGACGCGGTCCGTCGCGAGGTCGAGACGACGATGCCCGGTCACCACCGGACCAAAGCCGCCGACCGGGCCGCGAGCGCGGCGGTCGACTTCGCGGAGGCCGTCTGTGGCTCCACCGGTGGGGAGACGGATCTCGCTGCCGGCGAGTTCCCCTTCGCCGCCGTCGCCGAACAGTTCGGACCGACGTCGGGCGACCGGCTCGAGATCGGTCACGGGAAGCCCGACGGCAGACTCATCTCGCTGGGTCGCGGCGAGGTAACCGACTGGAACGGGGACGGCTCGGTGACCGTCGAGCGCTCGATGCGCGGCGGCGGGACGTACGACGCCCTCGGTGTCCCCAAGGCGGACGGCGACGTCGCCGTCACGAAGTTTCGGGAAGGCCGGTGGTGGTATCCGACGACGTACAGAGACGAGCAGGGCTCCGCGAAGGGGACCTACGTCAACGTCTGTACGCCGGTCGAACTCTTCCCCGACGCGGCGCGGTACGTCGACCTCTACATCGACGTTATCCGAACTCCCGACGGGACCGTCGAAATCGTCGATGCGGACGAACTCGAGGCCGCAGTAGCGGACGGCCACGTCTCCGACGAACTGGCCGAGAAGGCGAGGGGCGTCGCCGAAGCCGTCGAGCGTGCGCTCTCGAAGTGAGACGGAATGGAACGTAGAGAAGAGCGGAAGCGTTCAGTCCGAGAGCGTCGCGACGTCGTTGGCCGGAGTGACGTTCGGGAGCAGGTGGACGTAGTCGTCGAGTTCGAGCGCGAACTCCTGAGACGTCGTCGGCTGGACCCAGTGCAGGTCGAACTCGGCCCCGTGTTCCTCGCCGCCGTCGGTCACCGTGTGGGTCCACTGATCGCGGGGCTCGTGAACCGTGGAGTGGAAGAAGTGTCGGACGTAGCGCTTCGGCGGCGACTCGCGGCGCGTCCAGACGTCGGTCGTCAGATGACTCGTCGAACTCAGCGTCCCGAGACCGCTCTCTTCGACGACCTCCCGAAACAGCGCCTCACGCGGCGACTCGCCGGCCTCGAGGGTTCCTTTCGGAATCTGTAATCCGTCGTGACCCGGCCCGTCGAAAACCAGTAGTTCGCCCGTCTGGCGCGTGATGTACGCACACGCTTTCTGGACGTACGTAACGTTATTCATGACGTAGGGATACACATCGACGCCGTATAAAAAGCCACTCCCAAAGGATGTTACATGGAACTAAGGGCCTTATGTCGTTACTGCGATTCGCCCGCGATTCCGTTCAGGTAGCCGACGAGGGTGGCGACCCCGTCGCAAGTCACGCCTCGAAGTGGGTGCCGGTTACCGGCCGGCCACAGAGCGGACACCCGTTCGCTACCGTCGCGTCGCGCATCGGACCCGTCACTGGAATCGATCGCTGGCAGTCCGGACAGGTGAACTCGTACGTTTTTGTGGACATGGTTCGCGCTCCTATTCCACAGTTCGCTCTCAGCAGGGATAGGGTGGTGACCCGGATATAGAGGGACATATATAGCGATGCGGTACTGGTCGCTGCCCGAACCGGTTCGAGGCCGTCCTCGACCCCGTCAACGTCGAGGGTCAGTGGGCGCGTTTCGCGGGTGCCGTTCTCACCCTGACTTAAATCCCACAGCCGAATCCGGCAGTAGAGACTCGAACGGGGAGTCCGAACTATCAGTCGGGATGACTCACAGGACTCTCCTCACCGGTGCGACCGGGACGCTCGGCCGAGCGCTGCAACCCCGACTGCTGGCGGCGGGCCACGAGGTTCGTGCGACGAGTCGGTCCCCACCAGTCGAAACAGACGACGAGGTAGAGTGGGTTGCGATGAACGTCGCGGACGGGACCGGTGTTCGGACGGCCCTCGAGGACGTCGACGTGGTGATCCACGCGGCGACCGCCCCGCGCGGCGACAGCGAGGCCGTCGATGTCCGCGGTACCGAACGGCTCCTCGAGGCGGCCGCCGACGCCGGCGTCGCGAATTTCGTCTACGTCTCGATCGTCGGGATCGACGAGATTCCGTACTCGTACTACGAACACAAACTGGCGGCCGAACGGGCCGTCGAATCGAGCGCCGTTCCATCGACGGTCGTCCGCGCGACCCAGTTCCACTCGTTCGTCTTCGAGCTACTCGAGACGATCTCGTGGCTTCCGATCTGGCCGTTACCGACCGAGTTTCGCCTCCAGCCGATCGACGTCGGCGACGCCGCGGACGTGATCGTCGACTGCGCGACGCTCGAGGCGGCCGGCCGCGTCCCCGACGTCGGCGGCCCGGAGAGACGAACCGTCGGTGACCTCGCTCGAACGTATCGCGACGCGCGGGGGAGTCGCCGGCCCATCGTTCGCGTTCCGATTCCGGGTGCGGTCGCGTCCGGATTCCGGTCGGGCGGAGCGACCTGCCCGGATCGAACCGTCGGATCGGTGACGTGGGAGGAGTGGCTGGCGTCGAAGGGGAGATAGTCGCCACGAACGTGCACGGCACTCGAGCGGTACCGAACATCATCGACCGTATGAATGCGGTACGTGGGCAAGGAACACGGTTAAGCGCGGCTGGCAGCTACCTCTTCCGATGACGACGTTGAACGAGGAGATGGCAACCGTTCGGTCGGAGGTCGAAGACGTCCGCGAGTACCTCAGAGCGGAGGTGCCGACGCTCTTCGACTTCGACGTCACGGTGGGAAACATCTCCTACAACACGAACAGTGACAGCGTCTCCGTGACCGTCGAACCGAGCTCTCGAGCGCGGGAACAGATCTCGGAACAACTCGGCGGCGTGAACGTGAAGACGGACGGCCAACTCGAGTTCGAGTTCAGAGTCACGAAGACTGATAGCGAGTAAGCCGTCAGCAAAACGGTCGCGTCCGTCGAACGGCTGTCGGATACGAGGAAGAGTTGCGGGCGATCCCGCTCAGTCGGCCGCGAGTTTATCGAGGCCTGCCGACTCGATGTCCTCGCCGCCGACCGACGAGCGCAGCGAGTCCATCCCGTCGTCGCGGTCGATATCGAAATCGTTCTCGTACAACTCTTCGACGCGAGTCATCTCCCCGTCGGAGAGTTTCGGAACGTCGCTCGCGGCCGCCCACTCGTCGATGTCGCCTTTCGTGCGGAAGGTCGGCGTGACGGACGCGACCGGCTCGTGGGAGAGGAGCCACGCGATGGAGGCCTGTCCCATCGTCCGCTCGCCGTCGCGCTCTCGCGGGCTCTGCCCGCTCGAGTTATTCGCGGACCGTGGCTCCGCGTGCTCCAGAAACCGCAACGCCTCGAGTTTCTCCCAGCCGGTCTCGTACCACTCGTCGGGACGGAAGCCGCGGTGGTCGCCCTCGCCGAGTTCGGTCTCGGGCGTCACCTGCTCGTTGAGGATGCCCGAGGAGTGCGGGACGCGGGGGATGAGACTCGTCGACGACCCCGTTCGCTCGATCGTCTCGAGGAAGTGGTCGCCGACCTCCTGCTCGAGGACGTTCCAGACGAGTTGCAGGGAGTCGAACTCCTCCTCGATCGCGAGGTCGCCCTCGGCGAGCCAGCCGATCGAGGGGCCGAGCGCGAGGCCGCGCGCCCGAATCAGGCCGTCCTCCTCGAGTTCGTCGAGCAGTTCGAGCACGTCGGGGGTGATCTCCTCGACGTCGGCGTTGTGCAGTTGGAGCACGTCGATCCGCTCGACGTCGAGTCGCTCGAGGCTCTGTTCGACGGCGTCCCGGAGGTAGTCGGGGTCCATCTCCTTGGGCAACTCGCCGTGACCGGCTTGGGGATTGTTGTAGAAGTCGTAGCCGACCTTGGTGGCGAGGGTCACCTCGTCGCGGACGTCCGAAATCGCTTGGCCGATGAGTTCCTCGCTGCGGCCGTGGCCGTAGACGTCGCCCGTATCGATGTACGTGACTCCCTGCTCGACGGCGTACTGGACCATCTCGAGGGCGTCGTCTTCGGAGCGGTCGCCCCACCAGTCGGTGCCGACGACCCACGCGCCGAAGCCGACTTCGCTGACCTCGACGCCGGAGTCGCCGAGTTCTTGGTATTGCATGTTCGCCCCTTGGAAGCGAGGGAACTTATTGCGTGCGGAACGCGCCGCAGACGGGGACGGGAACGTGTTCGGTATCGGTCTCGGCCGCCGGAACGCGTTTGGTATCAGTTCCGGCGGACGGCATCACCGCGTCGGGTTCGGGTCCGCGAGGCGAACGACTCATGACCGGTGGCTCCCGATATTCGGTATGGACGACCAGCGGTCTCGACGGCTCGCGCACCCGGCACTATTGCTCGCGGTAGCGATCGTCTCGCTCGGGAGCGTCGCCGTTCTCGCCGCCCTGACCGTCCACGAGTTCGACCTCGCGGCGTCGCTGACCCTGGGTCCACGTCGGATCACTATCGGAACCGTCCTCGCGGGTGCGCTGCTCGTCGTCGGTACCATCGCACTCCCCGCATACATCCTCTCCGGCTGGCAGTCGGCAGGGGAGGACGCTGCCCGGGACCGAAGGCCGTGAGTACAGCGCTCGGACCGCACCGTTACCCCTCTCGAAACGCCAGCACGCGCTCCGCCGGTCGGTCGGTCGACATCGCGTCGCTCCAGGTGGGTTCGACCGACCGGCGACGGTCGTCGACGCACTCGAGCGGTTCGAACAGTTCCGCGTACGTCTCGAGCGAGCGCGGCCAGATGTGATCGTCGGCGGGCGGGCGGACGCGCTCACAGCAGACGACGAGTCCGCCGGGTGCGAGCACGCGCCGGAGCTCCGAGACGGCCTCGCCGATCCGTTCCGGCGGGACGTGTTGCAGAACGGTCCACGTCACCACCAGATCGAACGCGTCGTCGGGGACCGGCAGCGACTCCGCACGGCCGCGAGCGAACGCGACGTTCACGTCTCCGGCAGTGACGGTGCCACCAGTGGGGTCTCCATCGGTGCGTCCGTACTGGACGACCGCACGCTCGAGCGCCCGTCGATCCGGTTCGACGGCCACGTGGCGCTCGGATCGCATCGCGATCCACGGCGTCAATCGGCCGTAGCCACAGCCGACCTCGAGCGAACGGGTCGGCGTCTCCTCGAGGTGATCGTCACAGATGGTCCAGAGTCCGGTCACCTCGTGAAAGAGGTTCGAGGCGAACTCGGCTCTGGTTCGCGCGCTCGCGGCGAAGCCGCCGGGTTCGAACAGCACGAGGTCGTCGCGTCTGCGCCACTCCGGCCCCCAGCGGTCGGACGGGACGAGCAGCCCCCACAGATAGCGAGGGATCTTGTCCGGTCGATTGAGGCCGCGTCTGAGCAGTCCCAGTAGGTTCGACATAGCGGTCTCGAGAACAGTCGGAACGGTCGGGTTCCGCCGGATTCGGATGCGAGTTCGAGATCGAACGCGGATTACCGATCGTCGTCTTCGTCGTCCTCGTCCGGGTCGACCTTCATGTCCGCGGCGTCCTCTTCGATCCCCTCGTCCGCGTCGGCGTTCGTCTCGTCGTCCGTCGAATCCGCGTCCTCGTCCGGTTCGACTTTCATGTCCGAGGCGTCCTCCTCGGGCGTCTCCTCGGGTTCGGTCGCGTCGGTCTGAGACGGCTGGGCCTGTTCGGGGTCGGGCCCCGTCGCCTCGCTGGCCTCTTCGGCCATCGCCGTATCGGAGACGTCGATCTCGACCGGCTCGTCGTTGTCGTCGTCGGTATTGCGACGGGGATCCTCCTCGTCACCGACGTGTTCGGGCTTCGTTCGCGGCTCGTCCTGCTCCGCATCGTCGGTGAACTCGATCCGCGATCCCGTCTCTCCCTCGTCGCCGAGCTGTGCCGATTCGTGGATATCGCCGCTGGTATCGATCTGAGACGTCCGCCCGGAGTCGTTGCGTTCGGCCGCGGCGCTGGCCTGATCGGACGTCTCCTTCCCCTCGGTACCGCCCTCGATTTCCGCCGTGTCCGGCTCGAACGTGGTTGCCTCGGTCGAGCGACGGTTTCGAAGGCCGTAGCTGAGCAGCCCCGCGCCGACGGCTCCCGCGGGAATCGCTCGGAACTGCCCCCGTTTGAGCGACCGGAGGGCAGACAGGAGCAACACCCCGCCGCCGAGCAACGGCAGCAACACGCGCTGCGGGTTGTCGACGACCGAAGTGACCGTCTCGACCGGGTTCTCTACGTCGTACTCCTCGAGTTTCTCCGTCGGAATCTCCGCCGCCAGGTCGGAGTCGTGTTCCTCAGACATGCATTGTAATCGTTCGCGCACGCTGCGCTCGGAGGGAGTACTCCGTCCGGACGGTTGAAGTTTGGACCGGCACCTGAACACTCATTGAAGGCCGGGCGGAACTGCGTCCGGCAAATCGCCGGGCCGTTACCACTCGAACCGCTCCGGATCGCGCGCCGCGAGCGCCGTCCGGACCGCGGCGACGTTCTCCGGCACGTCGTGGACGCGGACGATATCCGCGCCGCGGTCGGCCGCGATCGCGCTCGCCGCGACAGTCGCCGGACCGCGGTCGCCGGCCGCGGAGCCGACGTGATCGAACATCGACTTGTGGGAGTGGCCGAACAGGACCGGACAGCCGAGCGCGCGGAACTCGTCGAGGCGACCGAGGATCTCGAAGCTCTCGCGGGCGGACTTGGCGAACCCGATTCCGGGATCGACGACGATATCGTCGCGATCGATCCCGGCCTTCTCGGCCAGCAGGATGCGTTCGGAGAGCTGGTCGATCACGTCCTCGACGACGTCGTCGTACTCGATATTCCGATTCGGGACGACCGGCGCGTCGATACTGTGCATCACGACGAGCCCCGCGTCGTGGTCGGCCACGACGAAGCGCATCTCGGGATCCTCGAGCCCCGAGACGTCGTTGATGACGTCCGCACCGGCCTCGAGTGCGGGCGCCGCGACGGCGGCCTTGCGGGTGTCGACGGAGATGTGGACGTCGAGATCCGCGATCCGTTCGATCACGGGGACGACGCGGTCGATCTCCTCCTCGACGGAGACGGGATCGGCGCCGGGACGGGTCGACTCGCCGCCGACGTCGATCACGTCGACGCCGGCCTCGATCATCGCCTCGGCCCGGGCGAGGGCGTCCTCGAGCGCGTCGTACTCGCCGCCGTCGTGGAAGCTGTCCGGCGTGACGTTCAGGATCCCCATCACGGCGGTGCGGTCGTGCCAGGGAAACCGGTCGTCGCCGTGTTTCCCAGTCGGATCCGGCACCCGTGAGTCCGAGTCCATCGAGTCTGAACCCCCCGAGTCCGCATCGGTCGAAGCCCCGTCGCTCGGCCCTATCCCGCTCGAGTCCGCGGCTCTCGCGTCGAGTTCGAGGGTCTCCCGGATCTCTCGAGCGACGTCCGCCAGCCCGCTCGAGTGGCCGCCCGCGTCCGATTCGAGAGTCGCGACGAGACGCTCGAACTGCGTGACGGTTCCCATCAGGACGGCCTCGACCGCTTCGGTGTTCTGCTGGAGGCCGGAGAGGGCGCACTCGCCGCCGAGGCGCACCAGTTCCGTTTCCAACGCGGTCGCCTGACGGGACTCGACCGTCAGTTTGACCACGCGGTGGACCGCGTCGGCCCGCGATCGGTGGCCGTCGGCCTCGGGAACGTTCGCTCTCGCGAGCGCGTCGCGGGCGTCCGCGAGGTTCCGAATCCGTTTCGGCACGCCCGCGGCGGTCCAGCGCGAGCGGGCCTCCGCGACGGCGAACAGCGACCCGGTCACGAGCACGCAGTCGTCGCTTCCGGCGTCGGCGAGTGCGGTCTCGAGGGCGTCCTGAACGCTCTCGCTCGTCCGAACGTCGTCGACGCCGGCGTCCGCGAACACCGTCGCGAGGACGTCCCGATCCTCGGCCCGATCGAGTGACGGTTCCGCGACGAGTACCGAATCGGGCGTCGGCAGCGTCGCGGCCATCTCGCGGTGGTCCTTGTCGTGCATCGCCCCGAAGACGAGGTGGAGGTCGTCGTACGCGTACGTCGAGAGGGTCTCCGCGAGTTGCTCGCAGGCACCGGGGTTGTGCGCGCCGTCCAGAACCACCAGTGGCTCCGTGTCGATCACCTCGAAGCGGCCCGGCCAGTGGGCGCTTCGCAGCCCTCGTGCGAGGTCGTCGTCCGAGATGTCGGTCACCTGCCGCGCGAGGACGGCGGCGATCCCGGCGTTTTCGGCCTGATGCGCGCCCGGAAGGGGGATCCGCGCCTCGAGGTGCCAGTCGCCGTGCTCGATGGCGACGGCGGTTTCGGTGTGGTTCGCCCGCCCCCCGTACTCGACGCTGACGTCGGGGCCGCCCTCGCTATCCTGTGCCGCGGGCGCCGTACCGACGGTCACCACGTCGCCCGCCACCTCGCGGATCGCCTCGAGTGCGTCCCCGGAGACGCCGGTCACCAGCGGCGCGTCGGCCGGGGCGACGTGGGCCTTGTCACGGGCGATCTCTTCTTCCGTATCGCCCAGGATACCCGTGTGCTCGAGCGTGACGCTCGTCACCGCGCTCGCGACCGGATCGACGACGCTCGTGGCGTCGTACTTGCCGCCGATGCCGACCTCGAGGACGGCCACGTCGACGTCCTCGCGGCCGAAGTGCCAGACGGCCATCGCGGTCATCGTCTCGAAGAACGTCGGCGAGTCGCCGTCGGCCCCGCGCTCGGTGATGTACTCGCGGACGGCCTCGACGTACCCGCGGACCGCCGACCGGGGAATCTTGCGACCGTCGACGCGGATTCGCTCGCGCAGATCCTCGAGGTGGGGCGAGGTGTAGAGCCCGACCGAGAGCCCGGCCTCTCGAAGGCTCCGCTCGACCATCCGCGCCGTACTCCCCTTGCCGTTGGAGCCGGCAATCTGGACGAAATCGACGTCCTCGTGGGGGTTCTCGAGGTGGGCGAGCAGCCGCGCCGTCGACTCCGTCCCCGGTTTCGGGCGGAACCGCCGCAGATCGAATAAAAAGTTCGCCGCCTCGTGATACTCCATACCCGAACCACAGAGTCCGCGCGCTTAGGAATGTCGGACTGGCATCGTCTTCTCTCGCGGGTTCCGTTTCCGTCGCTCCGTCACCGTGTCCGGTCGCTCGGCCGTCCGGCCTCCTTCGATAGGAGGTGAAAAATCCCGCTAACTGCGGAGAAAGTATTTATCCGATACGTGAGGCTGTGTTGATATGAATCGTCGAACGATTCTCGTCGGCGCTGGACTCTCCGTCACTGCGTCCCTCGGTGGCTGTCTCGACGAACAGACGGCCGACGACGAAGGTCCAGGGACTGACGTCGACACAGACGACGGAATTGGGGGTGCCGACGACGGCGAAGACGACGGAACTGAGAGTACCGACGACGGTACGGACCGTGGCGACGAAAACGAAGACGAGGAGACCGTCGAAGAGAATCCACGGATCACCGAGCCGTCCCACGATATCGAGCGGCCGGACTCACCCGAGGACCCGCACGATCCGGACGATCCGTTCGATCCGGAGGACAACGACTGGAACGAGGAGTACCTCGGCGACCAGATGGCGACCGAGCCGTCGCTCGAGTTCGAGCCACTCTCCACACCCGCCGTCACGATACGGGATACTATGTTCGGCGTCGACGCAGAACCGAGCGACGAGGCGTATCGAGTTCGCCTGGTAGGTGACGAAAACGAGTACGAATCGGTGTTCGACGACGAAGACGCGGACGACGAGACGCGCGATCGGCTACGGGCCGTCGATTTCGACGAATCCGTGCTGGTGCTCGTCGAGTCCGGCTTCGGCTCCGGCTCGATCGGCCACCGCTGGGCCCGCGTCGAGGATGACGACGGTATCGCGCAACTCCACGGCTACTACACCGACCCGTACGTACTGACTTCCGATCTGACCACCCGGACCTCCGTTATCGAACTCGAACGGCCGTCCGGCGGTCTCGAGCTCGCTCGCGTGAGCCTGACCGTCGGCGAGAATCGACGGGTCCACGTCAACTCGACCGAGGGAGTCGTCACGCTCGAGGAGTGAGACGGATACGACCGTCACTCCATCGACGGCTCGACGGTATCGTCCTCGGGAGCCGACGCCTCCTGCGTGACCTCGAGGAACGCCTCCTCGAGACTGCGCACCTCGCCGGTCTCGGCGCGGGATTTCAGGGTCTCCGGGTCGCCCTGTGC
Source organism: Natronorubrum halobium (assembly GCF_051351675.1). Classification (NCBI taxonomy): domain Archaea; kingdom Methanobacteriati; phylum Methanobacteriota; class Halobacteria; order Halobacteriales; family Natrialbaceae; genus Natronorubrum; species Natronorubrum halobium. Next base: position 107,498 of record NZ_CP195595.1, on the reverse strand, counting down.
GACCAGTTCGCCGTCGTGAAGCACGCCGATCTCGTCCGCCAGTTCGTCGACGACGGGGAGGATGTGCGTCGAGAGGAAGATGGTCATCTCCCGATCCGCGAGGTCGGCGATAGTCTCCCGCATGGTCCGGGCGGCGCGGGGGTCCAGCCCGCTCGTCGGCTCGTCGAGGAAGGCGACGGCGGGTTCGTGCAGGACCGCCTGAATGACGCCGACCTTCTGGCGCATCCCCTTCGAGTAGCCCTCGATCCGCCTGTCGGCGTCCTCGAGGAGGTCGAACCGCTCGAGCATCGACTCGATGCGTTCGGTGGCGTCGGCCTCGGGCAGGTCCCGGAGACCGGCAGCGTACTCGAGTTGCTCGCGACCCGTCAACTCGTCGTAGATCGGCGGCTCCTCGGGCAGGTAGCCGATGTAGGGCGTGACGGCCTCGCGGTCGGTGATCAAGTGGCCGGCGACCCGGGCCGTCCCCGAGGTCGGTTTCGTGAGCGTCGTCAGCATCCGCATCGTCGTCGTCTTTCCCGCGCCGTTGGGCCCGAGAAAGCCGTACACAGTCCCCGGATCGACGGTCATCGTCAGCCCGGCGACGGCGGTCGTCTCGCTGTACCGTTTCGTGAGGGCCTCGGTTTCGATCGCGGGGGCGTCGGCGGGGCTCATACCGTCTCGTTTCGTCGCAGTTGATGTAAATGTGTGACATATCCGACGTGCTCGGGACTCGAGCGAGCGCGCCGGGAGCCGTCGCTCGGATGTCAAGGAATCCGAACGATTTACTGCTCCCGCCACGCGATATCGACTATGGCCCCTGCACTGACGCGCGTCCGCGAGATACCGCTCGCTCCGCGATTCGACGGTGGTCGTCGCTGATGTCGCGCGTTCCCCTCCTCGTCGCCAGGATGGAGTTCCGGCGCACGGTCCGGGCGGTGTCGAACGAGCGATCGAAGCTGTTCATGATGGGACTGCTCGCGGTGGTCATGTTCGGGTCGATCGTCGTCGCCGGCGGCTACCTCCTGCCGCTGCTCGGCGAACAGTTCGCGGACGGCGTCACGCAGTCGGAGGCTACCGTGGTGACGGAACTCGTCACGGGCGGTGTCGCCGTCAGCTGGCTGTTTCTGGTCTTCATGGCGGGGATCCGGGCGTTCACCGCGGCCGCGACCGTCGACAAATCCGCCTTTCTGCTCACCTCGACGCCGCTCCGGAACGTCGCGATCGGCGTCGTCGGCGCGGAGATCCTCCTGTTCGGTGCCTGGTTGTTCCCCCCGGCGATCGTTCTCTCGGCTGCGTTCGCCTCCGGGGCCGGGACGATTCTCCCGGTCTTGCTCGTGCCGCTCGTCGTCGCGCTCGCCCTCCTCACCGCCGTCCCCGTCGGCTTCGTGATCGGCGTCTGGATCCGACACCTGGTCACCGTCTACGAACCCATCGCCCGGTACCGAATGGTGATCTTCATCGCGTTCTGGGTGCTCTACTTCGGGGCGATCGCCACGGGTCGGTTCAATCTGGTTATCGACCAGCTGTTCGTCGCCCTCCAGGACAGTCCGCTGGGCTGGACCGGCCACCTCCTGCTGATGGCCGTTCCCAACGTCGACGCCTCGAGCGGCAGTGCCCTCGCGGCGCTCGCCGGTGCGGCGATCCTCAGTACCGCCGCGTTCGCCGTCGGCATCGCCTCCGCGCGACGACACTGGTTCGCCGACCCGGCGCGATTCGAGGAGGCCGACGCGTCGGCGACGGACTCGACGGATCGACTCTCGGGGCTCCTCTCGTACGGCCTCTCGCGACCGGTTCGGACGGTGGCGACGACCGCGATTCGGCGGACGAAACGGGCCCCGATTCGACTGGTGTACGTCGGCTACCCGCTGCTGGGCTCGATCGCGTTCGTCCAGGAGATCGCCCGCACCGGCACGGTGCCGACACACGTCGCCGTGATCCTCTCGGTGTACGTCGTCTGGGCCGCCGGCGCGCTGTTCACGCTCAACCCGCTGGGTGACCTCGGCCGGGCGCTGCCCACCGTGGTCGCCTCACCGCTCGCCGGCCGGCAGGCGATTACGGGACTGGTCGTCGCCGGCGCGCTCGTCGCCGGCCCGGTCGCCTTCCTCGTCTCGCTCACCCTCGGCGTGGTCAGTCCGCTCTCGCTCGAGCACACCGCTGCGCTGGTCGTCGCCACCACCGTCGGCGCGGTCGCGACGCCGGCGCTCGCGACCGGGGTCGGCGCTGCCTTCCCCCGATACGGCAGCGTCAAGGTGACGAACAACCGCGAGGCGGTGATGCCGAGCAAGACCGCCTTCATCGTCTACTCGGCCGTGATCGTCCTCTCGGCGATCGCCGCCGCCGTCCTCTACGTCGACGCGCCCGTGCTGATCGCCGACCTGCTCACGGCGGTGACGGCGTGGACGCCCGGGCCCGAACTGGCGGTCTCCGCCCGCGGCATCACAATCTCCGCGTGGACCGTGCTCGTCGTCGGGCTCCTCGCACCCCCCGTCTCGTATCTGTTCGCGATCGAGGAGTTCGACTGGTACACGCTCGAGTGAGCGCCGATACCGGGCAATCCGACCGCCGTCTATCGCGATGATCACCGGCTGTCGGCTCCGACCGCTGATTTTCGATGCAGACCACGGAACCGTTCGGTAACAGAGAAACTCGGTACGCATCAGAAACGACGGGTGCACTCGACGGATCGGTCCGTCGAACGCGGGTCACGAAGTGCCGGCGTGACTCGCCCGATATTACTCCGCTTTACCCCACTCGCCGGACCGCTTGGGGCGGTCGGTGATCGACTGGACGTCGATCGGTTCGGCCTTGGCCTCGAGCGCCTCGAGCGCGGCCGACGCGCTGGCGGGCGTCGAGAAGTAGGTGATCTCCTCCTCGACGGCGACCTCGAGTAAGTCGCGGTCCCGCGAGACGATGAGATCGACTTTGCCTTCGCGGACGGCTTGCGGAAGATCGACCTCCTCGCAGAGGTCGAAGTGGTCGGTGAAGCCGTCGACCAGCGCCTCGCCCGCTTCCGTTTCCGGATCCGGGAACTTGTCCGCCGAGAGGTCGACGATGGCGGTTCCCGACTCGGGGATCGGCTTGCCGGTCGCGTCCTGTGCCTTGTCGTAGGCCTTGCCGAAGGTGTCGGCGCTGCCCATGACTTCGCCCGTAGATTTCATCTCCGGGCCGAGACGCGGATCCGAGCCCGGCAGGCGGTCGAACGGCAGGACGACCTCCTTGATCGACGTCTGTTCGGGGATCTGCTCGTCGATCTCGAGGTCCGCGAGCGAGGTGCCGGCCATGACCTTCGCGGCGATTTTGGCGATCGGAACGCCGGTGGCCTTCGAGATAAACGGAACGGTACGGGAGGAGCGCGGGTTCGCCTCGAGGACGTAGACTTCACCAGCGTCGGACTCGTCCGAGTCCGACGAGCCATCCGGGCTACGCCCGGAGACACCGCGAACGGCGAGCTGGACGTTCAGCAGCCCCACGGTGTCGAGCGCATCCGCGATATCTTCGGTGACTTCGCGGACGCGGGCCAGCGTGTCGTCGTCGAGCGAGCGCGGCGGGATCATACAGGCCGAGTCACCGGAGTGGACCCCGGCGGCCTCGACGTGTTCCATGATGCCGCCGATCAGGACGTCCTCGCCGTCGGAAACGGCGTCGACGTCGAGCTCGACCGCGTCCTCGAGGAAGTCGTCGACGAGGATCGGTTTCTCCGGGCTCACGCGGACGGCTTCTTCGATGTACTTCTCGAGTTCCTCGTCGTCGTAGACGACCTCCATCGCGCGGCCGCCCAGCACGTAGGAGGGGCGCACGAGGACGGGGTAGCCGATGTCGTGGGCGAGTTCGAGCGCCTCCGTCTTGGAGAAGGCGGTCCCGCCCTCGGGCTGGGCGATCCCCATCTCGTCCATCAGGGCGTTGAAGCGGTCGCGGTCCTCCGCGAGGTCCATCGCTTCGACGCTGGTTCCCATGACCGAGCAGTCGAGGCCGCGGCGGTCGATCTCGTCCTGCAGCGGTTCGCCGATGTTGACCGAGGTCTGGCCGCCGAACTGGACCATCACGCCGTCGGCGCCGGTCGCCTCGGCGACGTCGGCGACCTCCTCGGCGGTAATGGGCTCGAAGAACAGCCCGTCGGAGGTGTCGTAGTCCGTCGAGACCGTCTCGGGGTTGTTGTTGACGACGTGGGCGTCGATACCCATGTCGCGCAGCGCCTGCACCGCGTGGACCGAACAGTAGTCGAACTCGACGCCCTGCCCGATGCGGATCGGGCCGCCGCCGACGACGATCACGCTCTCGAGGTCGAGGTCGACCTCGAGTTCGCCCGAGGCGGCCTCGCCCACCAGCGGGCCGGACTCGAACTCGTTCTTGCGTGAGGAGTAGTAGTACGGCGTCTCGGCCTCGAACTCGCCGGCGCAGGTGTCGACCTGCTTGTAGGTGCGACCCGGCACCTGCTGCTCGACGGTATCGACGTCCGCGCCGGCAGCCGACGCGATGGTCGCGTTGGTGTGGCCGGCGATCGCGGCTTCGGTGAAGTCACCCTCCTGTGCGGCCAGCGTCGAGTCGGCGATGCGCTTGAAGCGCTCGGCGTACCACTCGAAGATGCCGGACAGTTCGACGACTTCGTCGACGGCGTAGCCGCGCTCGTAGGCCTCGAACATGGCGTACGGGCGGTCCGGGGAGGGGCGCTCGAGGTAGCGTTCCTCGAGTTTCTCGTCCGAAACGTCGGCCCAGTCGACGTCGGGCTCGTACTCGGAGGAACGAAGCGCCTTCAACAGGCTCTCCTCGAAGGTGCGGCCGATGGCCATCGCCTCGCCGGTCGACTTCATCGCCGTGGTGAGTTCGAAGTCGACGTCGTCGAACTTGTCCTTGGGCCAGCGCGGAACTTTCGTGACGACGTAGTCGATCGCGGGCTCGAACGCTGCGGTCGTCTGGCCCGTGATCTCGTTGGTAATCTCGTGGAGGCGCTTGCCGAGGGCGACCTTCGCGGTGACGCGAGCGATCGGGTAGCCCGTCGCCTTCGAGGCGAGCGCGGAGGAGCGGGAGACGCGGGGGTTGACCTCGACGACGCGGTACTGGCCGCCGGGGGTGCCGTCGTCGCGCCAGGCGAACTGGATGTTACAGCCGCCCTGGATACCGAGTTCGCGGATGACGTCGAGGGCCGCGGTGCGCATCTCCTGGTGACCCTCGTCGGGAACCAGCTGGGATGGGGTGACGACCGTCGACTCCCCGGTGTGGATGCCCATCGGGTCGATGTTCTCCATGTTACAGATGATGATACAGGAGTCGTCGGCGTCGCGCATGACCTCGTACTCGTACTCGACCCAGCCGGCGATCGATTCCGTGATGAGGACCTCGCTGTTCCGCGAGAGGCGCAGTCCCTTGCGGACGCGGGCGAGGAGTTCGTCCATCTCCTCGACGACGCCAGAGCCGGAGCCGCCGAGCGTGTACGTCGTACGCGCGATGACCGGGAGTCCGCCGACTTCCTCGACGGCGGCCTCGACGCGCTCGCGGACGTCCTCGTCGCTGAGTTCGGTGACCGACTCGCCCTCCTCGAGCGAGATCGTCGTCGACTTGGGGACCGGCTGACCGATCTTCTCCATGCGCTGGCGGAAGAGGTCGCGGTCCTCCGTGGCGTAGATCGTGTCCAGCGGGGTCCCCATGATCTCGACGTCGTACTCCTCGAGGACGCCTTCCTCGGCCAGTTCGGCGGTGACGTTGAGCCCGGTCTGGCCGCCGAGGCCGGCGATGACGCCGTCGGGCCGTTCCTTGCGGATAATCTCGGCGATGGCGTCGGTCGTGATCGGCTCGATGTAGACCTCGTCGGCCATCTCCGGATCGGTCATGATCGTCGCGGGGTTCGAGTTGACGAGCACGACGCGAGCGCCTTCCTCCTGAAGCGCCCGACAGGCCTGTGCACCGGAGTAGTCGAACTCGGCTGCCTGTCCGATCTGGATCGGCCCGCTGCCGATCAACAGGATCGTGCGTCCGTCCCCTGTGTCGCCCTCGCCCTGATGGTCCGTACTCATTTTGCTTGTCGGATCGGAGTTCGCACATCGTAATAAGCCCCACGATACAGTACGAATCTCGAAATCGATTTTCGAATTTCGAACTGTAACGCCGATCTATCGGCACGCAAACCGGAGTTGCCGGGAGAGCGCGTCGGAAACGGCCGAACGTCTTATCAGGACGCCGTTAGTGGTGGAAGACGACGAAATGTCTGAGTTCGGGAGTTGCAGCGAAGCGGCAGTAGATCCCCTTCTCTACCTCGATCCGGACCGCACGGATCGGGAGCAGACCGTCGGGACGCTCGAGTCGTCGTCGGAGGCCCGTACGGTCGAGCAGGTGACGACTCCGGCGGCCCTCCGCGAGGCGCTCGCCGACGAGACGAGCGCGTACGCGTGTGTCGTCACGGAGTACCGCCTCGAGGAGACGGACGCACTCTCGCTGTACGACGCCCTTCGAGCGGAGGGCCTCGCGACCGTCCCGTTCGTGCTCTACACTGCCGACGGCGACGAGACGCTCGCGAGCGAGGCCATCACGGCCGGGCTGTCGGGATACGTGCCGAAAGGGCGGCGCGACTCGATCGACCGGCTCCGCGACCAGCTTCGATCGGTCCTGGCGACGGACGACAGCCGCGGGGTTGGACTCGATCTCGAGGACACCCGCGACGCCGTCCGCGCACTCGAGTCGTGTTCGACGGTCGAGGAGACGTATCGACTCGCCGTCGACGCCGTCAGTCGGCTCCTCGAGAGCGACGCGAGTGCGGTGTTCGTCGAACGCGACGATCCCGACACGAGTCGGATCAGCGCAGACGTCGCACCCGCCGCAGTCACCGGTACGAACGCTGTAACGCCAGCCTTTCACGAATCCGTCTGTGAGGGACTGGCCGAGCAGGCTCTTCGGACCGACAGGACCGGCGTGATCGATCCGACGTCGTACGCCGGCGGTGACGAGCCGTCCGCGGCCGACGTTCGCTCGGTCGTGAGCGTTCCCGTCAACGACGACACCGTCCTCCAGACGATTTCGACGACGCCGGACGCGTTCGACGGCCGCGCAGTCAGCATCGTCAAACTCGTCGCCGCGACCGTCGCCTCGACGGTCACGCGGATTCAGTCGGAGCGGGAATTCCGAGACGAGCGCGACCGGTTCGCCGCGCTGTTCGAGAGCGTTCCCGACGCCGTGTTGCTGCTGAACCGCGCCGATACCGTCCGCGTCGTCGCCGTCAATCCGGCGTTCGAGGAGCTATTCGGATACGATCGCGAGACGCTCGACGAACGCGGCATCGACGAACTGCTCACCCCGGCCGGGAGCGAGGAGATCGACGTCTACGAGTCGGTCGGACTCGAGACCGTCGTCACGGCCGAGGTCGAGCGATGCACAGCCGACGGTCCCAGCGACTTCCTCTTTCGCGGCTTTGCAACCGAGATCGCCGGCGAACTCCACGAGTACGCGATCTACACGGACACCACCGAACGGAAACGCCGGGAGCGGACACTCGAGCGATACCGGACCCTCGTCGAGACCGTCAGCGACTCGATGTACGTCCTCGACGCGTCGGGACGCGTCGAGATCGTCAACGAGGCGATGGCCGACTACTTCGGCGAACCCCGCGACGAGATCGTCGGCGAGCACGTCACCGAGTTCATCTCCGAGGACGAACTCGAGGAACGATGGGAACTCCTCGAGGCGATTCAGTCGAGCGACGACCGGCGGAGCGGGACCATCGAAAAGACCGTCGAATCGGCCGACGGAACGACCATCCATATCGAGGACAACATCGCGCCGGTGCTCGACGACGACGGACGGTTGCGAGGAAGCGTCGGCGCGATACGCGACGTCACGGCCAGAACGGAACACGAGCGCCGCATTCGACTGTTGCACGACGGAACACGGCGGCTGATGGCCGCGACGGGACGCGACGAGATCGCGCACATCGTGACCGACATCGCCAGCAACGCGCTCGATCTCGACCTCAATTCGGTGTTTCTCTACGACGACGACCTCACGACGCGATCGGCGTCAGACCCGTCGAACGCGCGCGCAGACGGTGGACCGGGTTCCGACGCCGGGGCGGCGTCTGTCGACGAGAAACGCGACGGACTCGTCCCCGCAGCGATGAGCGAGCGCGCCATCGAACTGTTCGGAAACGTCGGATTCATCGAATCCGGCGGCGGTATCGCCTGGGACGCCTACGAGGCGGGCGAAGCGATCGTCCACGGCGACGTCCGTCGCGCACCGAACGTTCGCAACTCCGAGACGCCGGTCCGCAGCGAAGCCCACGTTCCCCTCGGGGAGCACGGCATTTTTATCGTGAGTTCGCTCGAGGCCAACGACCTGGATCCGGAGGCGCTGACGCTCGCCAGGATCCTCGCCGCCAACGCCGAGGCCGCCCTCGATCGCGCCGCCCGCGAGTGCGAACTCGCCGATCGAAGCCGCGAACTCGAGCGCCAGAACGATCGCCTCGAGGCGTTCGCCAGCACGGTCTCTCACGACCTCCGGAACCCGCTCACGCTCGCGTCGGGCCACCTCGAGAACCTCGAGGGGCACGTCGACGAAGACGGCGAGCGGCACCTCGCGGAGATCGAGTGGGCGCTCGACCGGATGGACGAACTCGTCGAGAACGTGCTCACGCTGGCCCGGAGCGGCCAGCGACTGACCGAGACGGCGTCGGTCGACCTCGACGCCGTCCTCGACCGGGCACACCGCACGGTCGATCCCGCGCTCGAGGTGGTCCGTGAGAACCCGTTGCCGACGGTCGACGGCGACGAGACCCGACTCCGTGCCCTCTTCGAGAACGCCCTGCGTAACGCCCGCGAACACGTCGGCGAAGACGTGACGGTCACGGTCACCGCGACTGCGGACGGATTCGCGATCGAGGACAACGGACCGGGACTCCCGTCCGACGGACGCGAGGCGATTCTCGAGTGGGGGTACAGTACGGCAACGGACGGGACCGGGTTCGGACTGGCGATCGTCTCCGAGGTCGCCGAGGCCCACGGCTGGTCGATCGCGCTCGAAGAGAGTGCGACGGGTGGATTTCGGCTGGCCGTCTCGATCGGCCCGTAGCGGTATCGTCCCGGTTGATTCAGCCCGCGATATCGTTATCGCTAACAGGTTCGTCGGTGATAACGGACCCAATCTATTTCTCCGTACTGGCAAAAGAGGGGCCATGAAACCGACCGGCGAATCACCACGTGCGGACGCCCGGCCGGATCGGATCCGTGTTTTGCACGTGGACGACGACCCGGCGTTTGCAGCGCAGATTGCCGAGGGCCTCGAGCGGGAAGACGATCGGTTCGAGACGACCACCGCGACGACCGCACGGGAGGGACTCGCGTATCTCGAGGCCCACGAGATCGACTGCCTCGTCTCGGAGTACGACGTGGCGGACATGGACGGACTCGCGTTGTTGGAACGCGTTCGCGGGCGAGACGAACGCATGCCGTTCATCCTGTGTACCGACTCGGGATCCGAGGCGCTCGCCAGCGACGCGATCAGGGCGGGTGTCACGGACTACGTTCAGAAAGCGAGCGAGACCAGCCAGTTTCCGGTGCTCGCCAACCGAATCGTCAACGCAGTCGAGACGGCTCGTACCCGGCGCCACCACGAACGCCAGCGTCGCGCGATCGAAACCGCACAGGAAGGGATCAGTCTGCTCGATCCGGACGGCACGTTCGTCTCCGTGAACCAGTCGTACGCCGATTGCTTCGGCTACGATCCAGCAGCGCTGATCGGGGAGCACTGGGAGATTCTGTACACCGACGAGGATGCCGCGACCGTACGCGAGGAGGTGCTCCCGACCGTGAGAGCGGAGGGCTACTGGCACGACGAGACCACCGGGGTCCGGGCGGACGGCAGCCTGATCGTCGTCGATCACACGCTCTCGACGACGGATCACGACGAACTCATCTGTACGCTGCGAGACGTCACGGACCGCAAAAATCGCGATCGCGACCTGGAACGATACGAAACGATCATCGAAGCGCTCGGCGATCCCGTCTACACGGTCGATTCGGACGGCCGCTACGCGTTCGTCAACGATGCGTACGCCGAAATAACCGGCTACGCGAAAGCCGAACTCGTCGGGCACCCCATCTCGTTTCTGCTCGACGAACCGTCCGTCGAGCGCGGGACGGACGTCATTCGGGAACTCTTATCCAGCGCGTCGGAAACGACCCAGCAGACCTACGAGATCACCGTCAAAACGAAAGACGGGGCTCGAATCCAGTGTGAGGACAACGTCTCGTTGCTCCCGCTCGAAGACGGCGAGTACCGCGGTGCCGCCGGGGTCGTCCGGAACATCACCGCTCGGAAGGAACGCGAACGGGAACTCGAGCAGTACGAGACGATCCTCGAGACGATTCCCGACGAAGTGTACGCGTTGGATGCCGACGGTCGGTTCACCAAAGTCGTCCCGCCGATCGACTCCGATCGGACGGTTTCGGGCTACAAACCCGACGAACTGATCGGCGAACACGTCTCGGTCGTCCTCGACGACGACGATATCGCCGGCGGTGAAGCGCGAATTCAGCGTCTGTTGCGTAACGATCGCGACCGAGCGTCGTACGAGCTGTCCGTCCTGACGAAAAGCGGCGACTGGGTGCCGAACGAAAACCACCTCGCGCTCCTCCCGATGGACGACGACGAGTTCCGAGGAACCGTCGGCGTCCTCCGCGATATTACCGAGCGCGTGGAGCGCGAACGGACGCTAAAGCAACAGAACGAACGGCTGGAGTCGTTCGCCAACGTCGTCTCTCACGACCTTCGAAACCCGTTGAACGTCGCCCGGGGCCAACTCGAGTTGGCGCGGGAGTCCCGCGACGACGACCGCCTCGAGACCGTCGCCGAGGCACACGAGCGGATGCAGGGACTGATCGACGACATTCTAACGCTCGCACGCGAGGAGAAACCGATCACGGAGCTCGAATCGATCGATCTCGCGGCGTTTACCAGACGGTGCTGGCGACACGTCGACACGGACGCCGCCGTACTCGAGACGGAGACGGATTCCGCCGTCCGGGTCGATAAACGACGGTTCAAACGGCTGCTGGAGAATCTGATTCGGAACGCCGTCGAGCACGGCTCAGCGAGCCCCGACTCGCAAGCTCGTCGGGACGCTGTCGAACACGGTTCGACGAGCAGTCGGCGCACTTCCCGCGCTGACGACAGCGCGGAACACGGCTCCACGAGCAGTCGACCACAGACCGATGACAGCGTCGAACACGGCTTTACGAGCCCTGCTTCGCAGGCTCAGCGGGACGACGGAAGACGCGACGTACCGTCCTCGGTCGCTGATGCTTCCGAGCACGGCTCGACGAGCGCCGATCAACGAGGTCGACACGCACCTAACGGGGGTGACCCCGTCGACGGTGCCGTCACCCTCACCGTCGGCGATCTGCCCGACGGGACGGGCTTTTTCGTCGAGGACGACGGACCCGGCATACCGGCCGAGGAGCGTGACCGAGTGTTCGAAAGCGGCTACTCGACGTCGGCCGAGGGCACCGGGTTCGGACTCGCAATCGTCGGCCGGATCGCCGAGGCTCACGGTTGGACGGTCGACGTTACCGATAGCGACACCGGCGGCGCACGGTTCGAGTTCCGCGGCGTCGACGGCTGTCGCTGACAGTTGCTGGCTCATTCCATGTACTCGCCGACTCATCGCCCTTACAGCGCGTGGTCGTGTTCGCTCTCGAAATCGCGCTGTCGCCGGTACTGCTCGACGAACTCGCTCACGTCGAACTCGAGCATCTGCGACTCGAAGTCGGTGACGGCGTCGCCGTCTTCGGCGTGACTGATCGCGTGATCCATGAGTTCCACGACGAGTTCGACGATAATCTCGTGGAGTCGGCGGGAGTCGAAGTCGGTCACCCACAGCATCGCGTAGCCGACGGCACCGTCGTCGCTCGCGTCGTCGGTGACGACCTTCTCGGGGAACTCCTCCATGACGACGCCCAGCAGGTGGGGCGTGCCGAACTCCTCGAACTCGTCGGCGGGTTCGATCGTCTCCTGCAGAATCGCGACGAGCGACTCGGGGAAAAAGCGAGAGGGCGGATGGACGTCGGTGACGACCGCGTGAGTGTCGCCGCAACTGCAGGTATACTCGCGCATTCCGAGGTCGATCTCGTGCGGATCGAGGGTCTTCCCGCAGGGAAGTTCGAGGGTTCGATCGCCGCCGGAACCCGGTACGCGGGGCTCTGCCATTGGGCGTGTTTCGGCCGGGTCGGGCATAAGCGCGACGACTCGAGAAGGCGAAAACCGGTCGTTCCGACCGACAGTCGATCGGTCGCAGATGGGCGCCGAATTCAGGGCCAGTCGTCGCGGACCGGCTCGGCGTCGTCCTCCTCGTCGTCGACGCTCGAGGCGACGATCCAGTCGGCCGCCTCTGCGGCGTCCTCGACGGCGAGGAACTCCCAGCCGACCTCGTCGGCGAGCTGTTCGTCTTCCTCGCCCGAGCCGATCAGGACGTAGCGGTCGGTGTCGAACTGGTCTTTGACACCTTCCAGACTCTCGGCTTTCCCGCGCGGGCCGGAGAAGAAGTCCTGTCGGATACGGTTCTTGCGCGTGAAGTTCGTCACCACGTAGGTGGGCTTCTCGGAGACGACGCCGATGTACTCGGTCCAGCCCCTGGCGTCTTCGAAGACGCTCTCGGGCGACGCGAGTTCTTTCAGCGCCTCGAGTTCGAACGCCAGGGTCATGTCGCTACCGCCGTTCATACGGTATCGAAGACGCGCACGGGGGAAAACGGCTTCGATACTTCCGACTAACTGGGGGACGGTGGACGACGACACGACGCTAGTCATCGATCGGACAGAAGTCATCGAAGGGCTTCGAACGGTAGTCCGAAACTGCTCAATCGAACGCCGTCGAGACGGGTATCGAGTATCGGTTTTCGTACCTGTAACGATATGCACAGGACAAGGCGTTACCGACCGGACCACGTGCGGTGGCGCGCGCTGAGCCGCGGCGAACGGACAGTGAGCCGCGGTTCATAGCCGTGTGAGGGATGAGCGAGCGGAGCGCGGCGCTACGCGCCGCGGCAAGGCGAATAGCGCGGGACCAACGGTCCCGCGAACCATGCGAACGGCGGCTTTGCCGCCGTGAGCAGACGGCGCGAGCCGTGAGTCTGCGCGAGCGAATCGGTTGGGGAGGACGTGGCACTCACCACTGCCAGCAATTGCAGAACACTCGTTTTCCCGATCTCTGAGCTACACAGAGCGTTCAATAAGCATCTGTAATGCACGGCACGTTCGCTAGACTGACTATCTGACGAGGCGGATGTCGCGGATTCGTCCCGATCGGTACGTCCGTATCAGGCGCGGGTGACGCGGTAGTTCTCGGTAAAGACGATGACTTCACCCAGTTCGAGGTCGACGTCGGCCTCCGGAATCGATCGACCGTCCGTCAGCGCCTCGTAAAACGAGTCCAGTGTCTCCGTGTCGAGTTGATCAACGTGACGGACGGTCGCGTCCGCCGTAACTGACTCGACTCGCTCGAGGTGTAGCGATCGCTGGAGGAGGTCGCTGGATTCCATGTTCATTGTTACCAAATCACTTGCTGCTACTTAACCGTTGCGGACGAACCGACGCGCGGGCTGTCAGGACGACGATCGAAGCCCCGCGGACGATACCGACGTACGACTGGGCGGACTGGATCAGGAAAAGTCGACGGCGTCGATCGACCGCTATCGGTCGTCGCTACTGCTCTTGTTCCGGCGCGAGGTTGTCGAGGTCGACCTGCTTCTCGAGGAGTACCTCGGCCTGGTCGGCGACGACGCGCTGGTTTCGCATGAGCTGTTTGAACTTGCTCTGTGGCGAGAGGTCGCCGATGAGGACGCCGCCGACGATCTTGCCGTCCTTGAACGCGACGCGGCGCCACTCGGTGTCGCTGTACTTGCGCTCGGCGTGCTCGTCACCGAGTGTTGGATGGCCGAAGGAGAGGAACGGGAATTCGAAGTGGGTGATCGAGTACGAGGAGACCCACTGGAACTCCTCTTCCTCGGCGTCGGCCGCCATGTTCACCGCGGCGACGCGGCCCTGCTCCTTGGCCGATCCCCACGACCCGTTCTGGGCCTGCTCGCCCAGCAGGACATCGTAGAAGCGCGTGATGTCGCCGGCCGCGTAGACGTCGTCGAGGTTCGTCTGCATGTACTCGTCGACGAGGATTCCGTTGTTCTGCTCGAGGCCGGCTCCACGGAGGAACTCGGTGTTGAACGTCAGCCCGATGGCGACGCCGGCGAAGTCACACTCGTAGCGGTCACCGTTCGGGTCGACGGCGGCGGAGACGTATCCGTCGTCGTCGGTTTCGAAATGGTCGACGCCGCTGTCGAAGACGGGTTCGACGCCGACGCTTCGCATCCCTTCGTGCATGATCTCGGCGCCGTCCGCCGAGAGCGCGTAGCGCCACCACCGATCGCCACGCATCAGGTACTTGCCCTCGACACCCTGGGATCCGCAGACGGCTGCGAAGTCGATTCCGAGGAGACCGGCACCGACGACGACGGCCTTCTCGGCCGCTTCGGCGCTCTCGCGGATCCGTCGTGCGTCCTGGAACGTCCAGAAGTGGTGGATCCCGTCGGCATCGCTGTTGTCGACCGGCAGCTGGGTCGGCGTCCCGCCGGTCGCGACCAGCAGCTTGTCGTACGGGATGTCCCCACTGTCGTGGGTGTGAACGACGTTCGCGTCGGTGTCGACGCTCGTCACGTGCGTATCGAGCGACAGATCGATCTCGCGTTCCTCGTACCACTCTTCCTCGTGAATCGAGATGGGGGCTTCGGGGAGCTTCCCTTTGGCGTGTTCCTTGATGAGAATCCGGTTGTACAGTGGCTCCCCCTCATCGGTGATGACGGTAATCTTCGCGTCCGGGTCTTCTTCCCGGAGGGTCTCGGCAGCCGAACTGCCAGAGATCCCGTCACCGATGATCACGTACTGGGTCATATTCGGAACGTTCGTAATGCGGGTTAAAGTGGGTTGCTATCTCGTCTATTTCGCCCAGCAGGCGGACCGACCGCAACGATTGTACATTACATTCCACAGATCACAACGATCGGTAGCTGAACTGCGCTATTTCCGTTCCGATTCTCGAGATTGCAAGGTTTGCTGTTATCTCTGACAGATCAGAACCGGGCAGAGATCGTCGACCGATCGACCGACCGGTATACATCGGTAGCCAAACCGTTATTGAGGCCCCACTCCGTAGACGACGACATGAAACTTCGGCAAAACGCCCGCCACTTCGCCTCTCGCAAGGCCCTCGAGACGCCGGTCGTCCGCTCGGTCGCGACGTCGGGGCTGGTTCGAATGCACACCAAGATCTTCCTCGGCAAAGCCGACCCCGAGCACGCGGACGACCGGAAAGAGCGACTCGACGCGCTCTTCGACGCGACGATGGATAGCTACCTGAAGGCGCTCCAGGAGGAGTACTCGGAGGCCGAAGCCCGCGAGATCACCCACGTTCAGGCCAACTTCGACTTCTACAACCACGGCTGGACCGAGATGATGGAGATTCCCACGGACGAACTCGAGACCCACTACGGGCGCTACCGGGAGTTCTTCGAGCGTTGGGATATCACGATCGACGACCCGCTCGGCCAGTTCGCGCCGCCGGAGGGGCTCCCCGAGGCGCCCTCGACGCCCGAACGACTCGACGATCCCGAACACCCCCACGCCGAGAGCGGGTTCGCCGACGACGTCTACGTCGAAACCGACGACGGGGACCTCGTCGTCGGGGGTCGTGAATCGGCGTCTGCCGATTCACGAGCACATCAGGAATCTTCGATTTCTGAGGACGGGCAGGCCGAACCCCACGACACCGACGTCTCGAAGGCCGTCGGAGTCGGTGACGACGACGTCGAGAACTGATCCGTCTCGGAACGGCCGCGGGTCGTGGTTCCGGCACTCGGTCGGCCGGTCGTCCTCTCACTCTCGGACAGTTTATGTGCTGATTTATCCAGCCACGGAGACAGTAGTGCGTCCGTAACAATAGTGTCCGCTGACGTGTTCTTTGTCAATGAAGCGACGAACGTATCTCGCTGTCGCAGCGTCAGCATCGGTCGGTCTCGCCGGCTGTACCGACGCCAGATTTCTCGGTTCGGAGTCGGAGAACGGGAACGACGAGTCGCCGTCGTCGACCGGTAACGGAAACGGATCGAACGACTACCCCGACGCCGCGGGGACCGACGACGACTTCGAAGACCTCGATGCCTGGGACGTTACCGGCGGCACGCTGACGGCCGACACTAATCGGGCGCTCGTCGGTTCGCAGAGCGCTCGACTCGAGGTCACGGCGGGGTCCGCTCGGCTCGCGAAGACGTTCTCGGAGTCGCGCGAACTGACGGACGTCGTTCCCGGCGTCGCGCTCGCGACGGACGGCATGGTGGTCCCGTGGCTCCGATTGGTCGACAGCAACCGTAACACGATCGTGTATCGGCGCGCCGTCACCGGTGACCTGCCGATCATGCGGTACAACTTCGGCGTCACGTCCGTCGACGACGCGTTCGACGCCGCGAACGTCGACGAAGTGCACCTCCAGGTCGCAGTGGGGGAGGGTCAGGAGCGGACGGTCTGGTTCGACGACTTCCACTTCACGCCGCGTCCGGAGAACGGGAAGGTGATGATCCAGTTCGACGACGCCCACGTCACCGACTACACCGAAGCGCTGCCGATCCTCGAGGAGTACGGCTACCCAGCGGTGACGTTCGTCAACGCGGATTACGTCGACGGCGGTAACGTCGGCGGCGATCCGCGACTGACGACCGATCAGCTCCACGAACTCGACGACGCCGGCTGGTGTATCGCGAATCACGCCGTCAGCCACCCGCGATTCCCCGAACTCAGCGCCGCGGAACAAGAAGCCGAGATTCGCGAGGGAAAACAGTGGCTCGTCGACCGGGGCTTCGCGGAGGGCGCCGAGTACTTCGCCTACCCGTTCGGCCAGTACGACGAGACGACGATCGAACTCGTCGACGAGTACCACTCGATCGGCTTCGCCGGCGGCCAACCGGTACAGGGCTACACCACGAATACGAAACTAACCTCCCGAATCGGCGAACCCGGCATCGAGCGAATCGAGACGGAACTCGAGCGCACGGCCGAGATGAGCGGGATCACGAAGATGTTCTACCACCGTCTCGAGGGCGAGGACCTCGAGGCGTTCGAGACGCTGGTCGAGACGATTCACGAGTACGAGTCGAAGGGGAAACTCGACGTCATCCTGCCGCAGGATCTCGAGGAGAATTACCTCTTCTAGCTCGGGAGTCGAGTTCGTTCGAATTCGTTCGAGTTCGGCTCCGATGAATAGTCGCCTCGTCGGCACCACACGGGTCGTCGGCTCGGTCAGTCACGCGGCAGTTCGTCGGTACACGTATCAGTTCCGCGTCGGACCGAACACCGAGAGTGTCTCCCGCGTCACCAGCCGACGCCGATCACCGCGTTCATTCGAGCCACGGCGGCGTCACGTAGTCGGCGGTCGCCTGCTCCTCGGGCCAGATGACTTCCTGAACGCCCTCGCCGTCCTCGTTTTCCTGCCACTGGAAGTAGAGGGTGTCTTCCTTCCGATAGACGAGGTCGTGTGCGAACTCGTGGCTTGGGTCGTGAAACTCGGCCGTGCCGGCCGCGCCGGTAAACGAGACGCTCTCGATTTGCGAGACCAGTTCGTCGGCGTCCAGCGTCCCCGCCTCCTCGACCACCTCGGCGAACAGCATGACCGCGTCGTAGGTGTGATACCCCGTGTAGACGGGGTTCGAACCGCCGTACGCGTCCTGATACGCCGTCACGAAGTCCTGCGTGCGATCGGTGATCGAACTGGTCGCCGTCGCACTGCTCTGTCCGAACCCGTACCGACAGGCGCCACCGACCATGTCGTAGTACGCCGGTAACTGCATCGGGACGTGGATGCCGCCGAACGCGAACGGTCGCGGCTGGGGTTGGGGCTCGGGTCGATTCGGGTACGACCAGTCCAGGAGCGCTTCGTTTCCGGTGTGGGCCGTCGTGATGAAGACCGCGTCGGCTCCTTCCGCTTCGGCCTCGTCGTAGAGATCCGAGAAGTCGCCCGTCGCCGGGGAGTACCGCTCTTCCATCGCGGTTTCGACACCCGTACTCGCGAGTTGCTCCTGATAGACCTCCCACGGCTTTTCGGTCCACTGGTAGTCCTCGGCGAGCAGCGCAACCGACTCCCACCCGAGTTCGGGCCCCATCTCGTCGATGAAGTCGATCTGCATCTGTCCGAGGTCGGAGTCGTTGTTCGGTCCGACGCGGAAGTGGTACTTGTACCGGTCGTACTCGTCGTTGACGAGTCCGCTCGCCGCCGTCGTCGCCGCGCCGGAGGTGAGGTGAATCGTCTCCTGCTCGGCGATGTCGTCCATGATGTTCATGAGCGCCTCGCTCGCGAAGACGCCGACCGTCACGTCGGCCCCTTCCTCGAGAACGAGCCGCTGGTACTGGCGCCGGGCCTCGAGCGGACTCCCGTTCGTATCGCCGACGACCGCGTCGACTTCTTGGCCGTCGATACCGCCGTTGTCGTTGAGTTCCTCGACGGCGACTTCGGCGGCCTGGACGATCGACCGTCCGATATAGTCACTGTCCGGATCCGGGGCCAACACCCCAATCGTCACCGACTCGTCCTCGTCGCTACGTCCGACCATCGTTTCGTAGGAGCTGAGACAGCCCGAGAGGGAGACCCCGGCTACGGCACCCGTCGTCGTTTTGAGAAGCGTTCGCCGATCCAGTCGTCGGACGCTCGACCGCGTACGTATCCCCGTCTGGTGCCCCTCGTGCTCGGTCATATTGAGGCCCGTTCACACTTCCTCATGATAATATTTGGCAGGCAAGTATCAGAACTGATTTTCGCACGTGAGGGAACGTGGAGCGGGTATCCGACGGTTACGGACGGCTATCGACCGTTTCGGTCGGATCGCCGATGCGGCGAGAACGACCGCAGTTTCGGGCCGGCGGTGACTCGAGTGAGCCTCGATCCGAATGCTCCGCACGGGGATCGACGTGAGGGATGCAGCGTCCGTCAACGGTCCTCGCTGGCTACCGCCCACGGGGGTGTAACGTATTCGCTCGTCGCGTACTCCTCGGGCCAGATCACTTCTCTGACGCCCTCTCCGTCCTCGTTTTCCTGCCACTGGAAGTAGATCCCGACCGTCGTATCGTCGTCTTCGTCGTACACCCGATCGTGCGCGTGAACGTGATCCGTATCGTAGAATTTGACGGTCCCGGTCGCAACGGTGTACTGGATCTCCTCGAGCTCCGGAATCAGTTCGTCGACGTCGGTAGTCTCGGTTCGCTCGGCCGCCTCGGCAAACAACGCGACTGCGTCGTACGCGTAGTAGCCCATATCCTGCGGATACGAGTCGAACGCGTCGTGATAGCGCTCGACGAACCGCGGGGTTACCTCGGTTATCTCGCTCTCCTCCGTCGCGGCCGAGTAGCCGACGCCGTACCGACACGCCCCGTTCGTGTTCTCGTAGTACGTCGGAACCTGCATCGGGACGTGGATGCCACCGAACGCGAACGGCCGCGGCTGGGGTCGTGGCTCGGGCCGGTTCGGGTACGACCAGTCGAGGAGTGCATCGGTTCCCGTGTGTGCGGTCGAGATGAACACGGCGTCGGCACCCGCTTCGACGACGTCGTCGTACAGCTCCGAGAAATCGTTCGTCGCCGGTGGATACCGCTCGTCCATCACGACGTCGACGGGGGTATCGGCGAGTTGCTCCTGATAGATGTCCCACGGTTCGTCGGCCCACGAATAGTCCTCTACGAGCACCGCGATCGACTCCCAGCCGATATCCGTCGCGATATCGTTCATGAAGTTGATCTGTGCCCGGCCGAGGTCGACGTCGTTCGTCGGCCCGACCCTGAAGTGATACTTGTAGCGGTCGTACTCGTCGTGCACCCGCCGACTCGCGATCTGGGTCGCTGCGCCGGCAGTGAGATGGAGCGTCTCCTGTTCGGCGATATCGTCCATGATATTCACGAGCGCCTCGCTCGCGAACATCCCGACCGTTACGTCGACCTTTTCCTCGAGAACGAGCCGCTGGTACTGGCGCCGGGCCTCGAGCGGACTCCCGTTCGTATCGCCGACGGCCAGTTCGACGTCCTGACCGTTGATTCCGCCGTTGTCGTTGATTTCGTCGACGGCGACCGCTGCCGCCTGGGCCATCGACCGGCCGACGAAGTCGCTTTCGGGCCCGGGAGCCAACAGCCCGACCGTGATCGTCTCCTCGTCGCTACTGCTGCCAGTGATCAGTTCGTCGGAGCTGAGACAGCCCGCGAGGGAGACTCCCGTCGTACCGGCGGCGGTTACTTTGAGCACCGTACGGCGGTCTAGCGTCTCGGATCGCACGTTCGCACCGAACTCGCCCCCGTCACGACGCCCGCGTTCATTCATACCATGTCACTGTAAGGTCCTCGATTCCTTAATGTTTGTGGGGAAAACATCACGGAATCCATCAGTTACACTATATCTGTGGAAATACGGAAATCATTGCCGATGTAGACGAACGTTTGTTTAGTTTAACTCCGTTTACGGCCTGTATCTTCGATGGTCGAGGCCGGACGAGAACGGTGCCGGTGATCACGGGTCAGCCGAGAACGGTATTTCGGAGCGACGATATCGGGCGAACCGGTTTCAGAGCCAGCCGGGGTCGACGTACTCGGTCGTCGCCTGCTCGTGAGGCCAGATGGTCTCCTGGACTCCCCGCCCGGTGTCGTCCTCTCGCCACTGGAAGAAGACCGGGTGGACGTTGTCCTCGCCGTAGACGACGTCGTGAGCGTGCGGGTGGTTCCGATCGTAGAACTCGATCGTCCCGGTCGTCCCGGTGTGTTCCGTCTCCTCGAGTTCGTCGACAAGTCGGTCGCTGTCGAGCGACTCCGCCCGTTCGACCGCCTCGGCGAACAGGTTGACCGCGTCGTAGGCGATGTAGCCGGTGTAGACCGGCGTGCTCCCGTCGTGGAACTCCTCGTAGTCGTTGACGAACGGCCGGGTGTACTCGGTCATCTCGCTCGTCGCGGTCGCACTGGCGTAGCCGACGCCGTACCGACACGCGCCGCCGACCATCCCGTAGTACTCCGGTAGCTGCATCGGAACGTGGATGCCACCGAACGCGAACTCGCGCTCCGCCGTCGCCCAGTCCAGTATCGCGTCCGTTCCGGTGTGTGCGGTCGAAATGTACGCGGCGTCCGCCCCCGACTCAGCGACCTCGTCGTAGATCTCGGAGAAGTCGTTGGTCGACGGCGAGTATCGGTCCCACATCGTCACGTCGGTCGTGTCGGTCGGGAGATTCTCCTCGTAGGTCTCCCAGACCCCGTCGTTCCAGGCGTAGTCTTCGGCCAGCAGCGCGACCGAGTCCCAGCCGATCTCGGGCCCCATTTCGTCCAGAAAGTCGAGTTGCACCTGACCCAGCGTGACGTCGTTGACCGGCCCGGCACGGAAGTGGTACTTGTAGTCGGCGTACCGTTCGTGGACGAGTCGACTCACGGCCGACGTCGCGGAGCCCGCCGTGATGTGAACCGTCTCCTGTTCGGCGATCTTGTCGATAATTCCCTCGAGCGCCTCGGACGCGAACATGCCGATCGTCACGTCCGCGCCTTCCTCGAGGACGAGTCGGTCGTACTGGCGTCGGGCCTCGAGCGGGCTGCCGTTCGTGTCGCCGACCACGGTCTCGATCTCCCGACCGAGAATGCCGTCTGCGTCGTTGAGTTGGTCGACGGCGAGTTCGACGCCGTGCTCGATCGACCGACCGATGAAGTCGCTGTTCGGATCCGGGGTCAGTATCCCGATCGTGATCGGTTCCTCCTCGTCGCTCGAACCCGCGACGGTTTCGTACGCACCCAGACACCCGGCCAACGAGACCCCCGCTGCCCCGCCCGCCGCCGTCTTCAGGAGTGTACGGCGCTCCAAAGTAGAAGACGCGGTCGATAAATCACGTGTTCCCTTGCAACCATCTTCCGTCATACTGACCTGTCGTTTCGCCCTCTATTTATTAACAGTTGTGGAGAGTCTTTCGGGTGCGTTTAAACGACGTGAGCGAAAATCCGCTTTCTCTCGGATATTCGTTAAATGGGCTGGTACACTCTACTTAACCGTAAATTTTATCCGTAACTAGCTGGATTTCGACCAGCTGATCAGCTATTTCCGGGGACAGTGTACACCTCTCGCGCAACCTCAGTTATCAGCTCCGATAACTGTGGCTGACAATTTATGTAGGAACACTCTCACCCGTACTATATCTATGGACGTCTTTCGACGATTGGTACCATCAGCTATCCGCCGTCGATACGCGGTCAAGTTCGGGATCGTGCTATTGATACTCGGTTTGGGGGTTGGGTTGGTCGGGTTCGGTGCGACTGCTGGAATTACGAATCAGGTAGAAGATCGTGTCCAGGACGATCACACCTCGTTCGCCAGTCAGGAAGCACAGAACCTCCAGATGTGGAACGAGCAAAACGAGCATACGATCGGGGTAATCGCCTGGTCCGACGTCGTTGCCAGTGACGAACCGGCTGCGATCGAAGATCGGTTCCTCGACTGGGAGGAACACCTCGATGCGGACACACACGCGATAAGTTACGTCGACACCGACGAGGGAACCGTACTCGCGAGTACGAACCTCGACGCTGGCGGAGCGGAGCCGACGACGGTCGACGAGATCGAAGGCGTTCCCGCCGAGGCCTACGAGGAAGCCGCCGGAACGGAGGGCGTTCCGTGGGTCTCGGAGCCCTACACCGTCGACCGTGAACTCGGTGACGAGCAGGTTACCGTGATGACCTACGTCCTGTCGGTCCCCAACGAGGACGACAGAGCGATCGTCTACACGGCGGAACTCGAGGCGTACGCGAACCGCCTCGCCGACGACTCCGAGGTCACGACGATGATCCTCGACGGGAACAACGACGTGATGGTCGACAACGAGGGCTACGGCGAGGACCACGAGACGCTCGGCCTCGCGTACGGTGACGACAACGCCGACGCCATCGTCGAACCGGCACGAACCGAAGGCGCCGGCACGCATCAGGTCCCCGGCTCCGCGATGAGCTTCGACGCTGCCGCCTACGACTTCAGCGACGACGAGGACTACGTCGTCAGTTCGGCACGCGTTCTCGGTACCGACTGGGTCGTCGTGGCCCACGAACCCGAGAGCCAGGCCTACGGGTTCGTCAACACGGTCAACGACTGGGGGATTTACGCGACACTCGCAGGCGTGCTCATGATCGGCCTGATCGGTGCCGTCCTCGGTCGGAACACGGCCGTCTCGATCGACCGCCTCACCGGCAAGGCGAGCAAGATGGAGGAGGGCGATCTCGACGTCGACTTGGAGACCGAACGCGTCGACAACATCGGCCGCCTCTACGACGGCTTCGACTCGATGCGCGTCGCCCTCCGTGAACAGATCGAAGAGGCCGAAGCCGCCCGCGAGGAAGCCGAACGCGAACGCAAGCGGGTCGAAAAGATCAACGGCCACCTCGAGGAGAAGGCCGACGAGTACAGCGACGTTATGGTGGCGGCTGCCGACGGTAACCTGACCGCTCGGATGGACGCCGACAGCGAGAACGAGGCGATGGCCGAGATCGCGGCGGACTTCAACGTCATGCTCGAGGAGATCGAGCGGACCGTCGCCGAACTCAACCGGTTCGCGACGGGCGTCGCGACCTCCTCCGAACAGGTGACCGCCTCGAGCGAGGAGGTTCGATCCGCCTCGCAGCAGGTCACCGAGTCGATCCAGGAGATTTCGGACGGTGCGGAGCGACAGAATCAGTCGCTGCAGTCGGTCAATCAGGAGATGAGCGCGCTCTCGACGACGACCGAGGAGATCGCCGCCTCCTCGAACGAGGTCGCCGACATCGCCGAACGGACGGTCAACACGGGCCAGGACGGACAGGAAGCCGCCCAGGAAGCGATCTCCGCGATGAACGAGATCGAGACCGAGGCGGGCGGCGCCGTCGACGAGATCCGCCGCCTCGAGCAGGAGGTCCAGCAGATCGACGAACTGATCGCGACGATTTCCGAGATCGCTCGCCAGACGAACATGCTGGCACTGAACGCCAACATCGAAGCCTCTCGCTCCGCGAGTGGCAGCGACGACGAAGGGTTCTCCGTCGTTGCGAAGGAAGTCAAGGCGCTCTCGGAAGACGTCGCAGAGGCGGCCGACGAGGCGGAGGACCGCCTCGAGGCGATCCGCGAACGGACCGAACGGTCCGCCGACGAAGTCGAGGGCACCAGCGCGAACATCGAAGACGCCGGCGAACAGGTCGAGGAAGCCGTCGAGGCGCTCGAAGAGATCGCGGAACTCGCTCAGGAGACCAACGTCGGCGTCCAGGAGATTTCCGCGGCGACCGAAGAACAGGCCGCGTCGACGCAGGAAGTCGTCGCGATGGTCGACGACGCGGCGACGGTCTCCGAGGAGACGACCTCCGAAGCCGAGAACGTCGCCGCAGCGGCCGAAGAGCAGACCACTGCCCTGACCGAAGTGACGAAGTCCGCGTCGAACCTCTCCGGACAGGCGGCGGAGCTCTCCGAGGCGCTCGACCGGTTCGAGACCGACGCCGACCGCTCGGATCTCGAACTCGGCTTCGACGAAGACGACGATCCGGACCCGCCGGCGTTCGATGCCGGCGACGACGAATCCGAGGCGGAGTCGGACGACCGGACGACCGAACGGAGCCAAGGACAGGGAATCACGCTCGAGTCGAGCCAGGCCGACCCGAGTGACTCAACCACCGAGACGGCAGATTCCGATCCGGAACGGTCGACCGAGACGTTCCAGGCCGACCCGGCCGGAACGACGTCCCAGTCGGGGATCAGCGACGATTCGACGACCGCGTCGCCGTTCGACGCGCTCGAGTCGGAGCCCGCCGCGACCGACGCCGAGCCGGCATCGGAGCCGGCGTTCGATGCGAAGCCGGCGCCGGAACCGGAGTCCAATGCCGAGTCGGCACAGGAACCGGACTCCGACGTCGAACCCGCACCAGCACCCGACGTCGAACCCGCACCAGCACCCGACGCCGAACCCGCACCAGCACCCGACGCCGAGCAGGATGCACCGGTGACCGACGCTGAACCTGCACCAGCACCCGACGCCGAGCAGGATACGTCGGCGGCCGACGCTGAGCAGGCCGACGGTGACGCCACCGAACTCGGTGCCGAAGAGATCCTCGGAATCGACGAACAGGCTGACGCCGACGTCGTGGCTGGAGAGCCGGCCCCCGAGCCGGAGACCGAACCCGCGACCGGTGGCGACGTAGATCCACTCGCGGACGACGCCGCAGAGCCGGGCGGAGACGCTGCAGAGCCGGGCGGAGACGCTGCAGAGCTGGACGGAGACGCCGCAGAGCCGGACGGAGACGCCGCCGATCCGCTCGGAGACGACGTTGCAGAGCCACTCGGTGACGGCGCGGAAGCGTCGCTCGAGGGCGACACCGCAGAGCCGCTCGAGCCGGTCGAGGAGACAGACGCTGACGCGGAATCCGAACCGGACGATACCGAGGGCGGCGATCAGGATACCGCGGACGACGAACCCGAAAACGACGACGTGTTCACGTTCGGTAACACGGACGACGAATAACGGTCCGCGCTCGAGCCGAACCGAATCTCAGTACCCGATCGCCCTCGGTGGGTTTCGCTGACGGCGATCCGTCGGACGGGTCTCGAAATGCAGTTCTTCGCCGTTTTCAGACTCAGTTACTGCGTGGAGACTGCGTCGAACGCTGTTGGGTAGCGTCGGCAACGTCCGTTCCACAGCGCAGGCCCGCCTCGAGCGCGCCGCCGACGTGCCGTTCCGGAAACTGTGGCTGCCGCGTCAGTCCGGCGTCGTAGACGCCGACAGCCACGGTCGCCGAGAGTTCGGTGGGAGTGGGGTCGAGTAGACTCGCGGTTCCACGCTCGGGTACCGGCTGCTGGAACTGCGTAAGTTCGACGTCGACGAGATCGTTCCGGTCGAAGCCGGCGAAGCGCTCCGTCAGCGCCTCGAGCCACTCGCGTTCGATCGCGGCGTCCGAGCGGCCGGCCGCGGCCGCTTCGCCGCCGTCCAGCAGGGAGTACTGGTGGCCGCCGTAGTGGTCTGGCGAACGGAGCGCCGTGTGGGTGACCAGTTCCCCGAAGGGTGCGTCGTCGGCCATCGTCACCCGATAGACGTCGGTCAGCGGCGTCTCGGCCGTCGTCGAGACGCGAAGGCAGGTGCGCGTTCGGACTGTCGTCGACGGACGGACGCCGGTAAGTGGCTCGAGTCGGTCCGGATCGGTCGCCAGCACCACGGCGTCGACGGCGTGGCCCTCGGTCCCGCCGTCTCCGTCGACCGTGAGCGATTCGACGCGACCGTTCGCACACTCGAGTGATGTAACGCGCGCGTTCGTTAGGATCCGCTCGCGTCCGATACTGTCGGCGAGTGCGTCGACCAGAACGGCCGTGCTTCCCGCGAGATACCCTCGCTTCTCCCGGCCGAGTCGAGTCCGCTCCCGGTCGCCGCGACAGTGCTCGAGCACCCACGATGCGCTGACCTCGGGTGCGGCGGACCCGAACCGGGCCTCGAGCAGCGGGCCGTAGAACGCATCGTAGACGGCGTCGGACGCACGTTCGCGCACGAAGCGTTCGGCCGGTACGTCGGCGAACGCCGACGAGTCGTCGGCATCGATCCGTGGTCGCCGACGCGGGAAGTCGCGAGCATCGATCCCGCTCTGCACTGACGCGAGTTTCGCCGTATCCGACAGCGAGAGCGGCGGGTAGGCCAGAAACTCCCAGGGCGTATCGACGGGGTGGACCGTTCCGTCGAAATAGATCGCCGTCCGAATCGGGGTCCACTCGAGACGCTCCGCGAGGCCGAGTTCCGCGAGGAGTTCGAGCGCCGCCTCGTCTCTCGGACGGACGAACGAGACGGGGACGCGCTCGAGGCGGTCGCCGGCGGCCGTCTCGAGCGTGGTGGTCGTCGTTGTGACGGTGCTGGCGAGTTCGCCGCTCGGTTCGAACACGCGGACCTCGTGGCCGCACTGGAGGAGTCGGGAGGCAGCAGCGAGTCCCGTCAGGTTCCCGCCGACGACGCCGATCATATCGAGTGCAGGGTGGCACCGACCCTTTGTCGTTGCGGTCGGAGCGGTCCGCCTGCACGCTCGAGGCTCGACTGGAACGTCGTCCCCTCATCGGATCGGTCGACCGTCGGGCCGTCGCGGTCCGCTACCTTTTTGCCTGCAGTCTCGGAAGCAATCGGCATGCTCACCGTGCGGGCACCAGCGACGAGTGCGAACCTCGGGAGTGGCTTCGACGTCTTCGGTGTCGCCCTCGGGACGCCCGCCGACGTGGTTCGGGTCGAACGCGCGTCGGAAACCCGAATCTCCATCACCGGCGCCGGCAGCCAGTACATTCCGGAGGATCCGAAACAGAACACCGTCGGCGCGGTCGCCGACGCGCTCGACGCACCGGCCCACATCAAGATCGACAAGGGGGTCCGACCCTCGTCGGGGCTCGGTTCGTCCGCCGCGAGCGCGGCCGCAGCGGCAGTCGCGCTCAACGCGCTCTACGAACGCGGACTCTCGCGAAAAGAGCTCGTGCCGATCGCCGCCGAAGGCGAGGCGCTCGTCTCCGGCGAGGCCCACGCCGACAACGTAGCTCCGTCGATTCTGGGCGGGTTCACCATCGTCACCGACGACGACGTCACGCAGGTCGACGCGCAGATTCCCGTCGTCGCCTGCCTCCCCGAACAGTCGGTGTCGACGCGCGACGCACGCGGGGTCGTCCCGGATTCCGCCGCCCTCGAGGACGTCGTCGACACCGTCGGCAACGCCGCCACGCTCACCGTCGGCATGACCCGAAACAACCCCGAACTCGTCGGTCGCGGGATGACCGACGCCATCGTTACGCCCCGACGCACCGCCCTGATCGACGGCTACGACGACGTCCGCGAGGCCGCCCTCGGGGCCGGCGCGACCGGCGTCACCGTCAGCGGAGCCGGTCCGGGGATCCTCGCGGTCTGCCACCAGCGAAACCAGCGCGAGATCGCCAGTGCGATGGTCGACGCGTTCGAGGAGATCGGTATCGATTGCCGCGCCTACCAGACCCACGTCGGCGAGGGGGCGCGGCTCTACCGGGACTGACTGATCCTGTCGACTCGAGCCACAACGATGGGTGCACGAACCGACGCCGCACTCACGCTGCTCGTTCTCGTCGCCGTCGGTATCGCGTTCGTTCTCGTCGACGCCTCACCGTCGCCGTTAGCAGTCGCCGTCGGCGGACTGGGCACGATTGCGTTCGAACTCGTCGCCGCTCGAGACGTCGCGACTGTTCGATACTACTGGGAACAGTCCGTGGTACAGGCACTGTCAGTCGCCGTCGCGCTGCTCGTCGTCGCCGTCGGTTCACTCGTCGCACCGGAGACGGTGCTGTCGCTCTTTCTCGGCGGAGCGATAACGTATCTCGTGTTTCTCGCACTCGTTCGGACGGGACTCGTGCCACCGCCGCGAACGTGGTGGTAGCGTCGACTCACCGCGACCTGCCGGCCGTCTTCCAGCGACGGCCGTAGATCCGCGGGAGCGCATCGACCTTCGCTCCGCGGACGCCCCGCGGCACGGTCGACACTCTCGTCGAGACGGACGCCGGAAGCGGGCCGTACGGCACCGACGAGACTGCAGTCGGATTCTTCGAGACCGGCGTTCGGCCGGCGTAGCCGGAGCCGCGCCCCGTCGACTCGTACAGGGTCTCGAACGTCGAGTGTCCCTCGACGACCCCGTTACGAGCCGCCTTCGCCGCCTTCTTCGCCTGCTGCTGGATCGCCGCATCCGCCGCGTCCGGTTTCACCCCGTCGACGAACGACGTGACCTCGGTTGCCGCCTCGGAGCCCCCGGAGGAGTCGAGCAGATCCGGGCCGACGACGTCCTCGAGTTCTGCCCTCAGTTGTCGTAGCTCCGTCTGGAAATCGACGAGGTCGACGGTGTTCCAGAGCTCTCGCAGATGGATGACGTGCCGGATCGCGCTGAGATCCAGCGCCGCGTCCGGATCCCGCTCGTGAATCGCCTCCGGGAGTTCGTCCAGTTCGAGGAGGTCCGGCAGCGCCGACACCTCGACGACGTCCGGCAGCTTCTCGAGATCTATCGTTCCGAGGATGTCCTCGACTTCCTCGACGACGTCCCAGAGTTCGGCTGCCGTCGCCGACAGCGTCTCGTCCGACTCGTCGGTGGCGGTTTCCTCGAGTAGCCGGACGGCTCCCGTTTTGAGGTTCTCGGACAGTTGCTCGAACGTGGACGAAGACGTTGCCTGACTCATGCGGAACGTAGGCGGCGTACGGAGAAAACGGAGGTGCTTGCCGAGCGGTTGCCGTCCTAGAGCACCGGAATACCGAAGCGGTTCTCGTCGCCAGTTAGACGCCGCGATCCTGCAGTTTCTCTTCCTCGGCGAGATCCGCGTTCGCGTCGCCTTTCATCCCCTTGCCGAGGTGCTTCGAGATTTCGGCGAGCGTCTCGGCGTCGTCCCAGTTGTTCGTCGCCTCGACGATCGCTTCGGCCATCTCGGGGGGATTCTCGGCGCCGAAGATGCCGCTGCCGACGAAGATGCCGTCGCACTCGTGGTGCATCATGAGCGCGGCGTCGGCGGGCGTCGCGATGCCGCCTGCCGCGAAGTTGACGACCGGAAGACGACCCATCTCGGCCGTCTCGTGGACCAGTTCCGCGGGAGCCTCGATCTCACGGGCGTAGGCCTCCCGTTCCTCGTGTTTCATGCCCTCGAGTTCGCGGATCGCGCCCTTGATCGTGCGCTGGTGGTGGACGGCCTGGTTGACGTCGCCGGTGCCCGCTTCACCCTTGGTGCGGATCATCGCTGCGCCCTCGTCGATCCGCCGCAGGGCCTCACCGAGGTTGCGGGCCCCGCAGACGAACGGGGCGGTGAAGTCGCGCTTGTCGATGTGGTAGGCGTCGTCGGCGGGCGTCAGCACCTCGCTTTCGTCGATCATGTCGACGCCGACGGCCTCGAGAATCTGGGCTTCCTTCGTGTGGCCGATACGGGACTTGCCCATCACGGGAATCGAGACCTCGTTGACGATTTCCTCGACGTCCGCGGGGTCCGCCATCCGAGCGACGCCGCCGCGCTTGCGGATGTCTGCGGGGACGGCCTCGAGTGACATGACGGCGACCGCACCGGCGTCTTCGGCGATGCGAGCCTGCTCCTTGTTGACGACGTCCATGATGACGCCGCCTTTCTGCATTCGGGCGAACCCTCGCTTGACGAGGTCGGTCCCGCGTCGTAGCTCCTCGAGATCCGTCTCGGTTTCAGTCATGATGCGCCGTTAGAATCCACCGTACTTACGAGTGTCCGTTCCGGTCGAGTTCGCTTCAGCGGCAATATTACCCTCGGCCGCTGCGTTTCGTTCGCCGACTATGACGGAGACACCGTCTCTCCTTCGTGAAGCCACGCTCGGAGGCGAGCGCCGTACAGGCACGCGATCGGCCGGTTCCAGCAGCCCAGCGTCGCCTGCAGGTCGGGATCGATCTCGAGGACCGTCCCGATACCGGTTCCAACTGCGATCTCCCCGCGAATTCGGGCCCGCGTCCGCATCAGATCGCCGTTCATCGTCGTGTAACTCCACAGCGTCCGGTCGCTGCCGCCGATTCGAGCGCGTGGACGCGGGACCTCGAGCCGGACCGTCTCCCCGTTAGCACCGCTGACCACGGTTCGGAGCCCCTGCGGTCCGTCGGTAACCGTAATATCGGCCCGTTCTTTCGGATACCCCCAGATCTCGCGCCCGAGTGCAACCGACGGCTCGGTCGTCACGGGCAACCAGTGGACGTAGCCGCCGACTTCCCCGTCGACCAACTGGGCGAACGGGAGCGTCGTTCGGCTAGTACGGACGGCGGGAACGATGACGGCGAACTCGTCGTAGGGCTCGAGGCCGGTGTCAACATCATCGGATCCGGGCTCGCCGCCACCGCTCCCGCCGACGCGGTGATACTGGATGCCGACGAGCGTTACGCAGCCGATTCCGGGTGCGATCGCGAGCGAGGAGAGCCCATTCGGCAGGATCGTTTCGAGGCGTCCTCGTCGGGCCGGGACCGTGACGCCGCCCATCGCGAACTCGAGTTCGAGCGGGAGGTCGACCTCGTGACCGGTCGAGAGGGTGACTCGAGTTCGGTCGTCGGGTTTGCGGTGCATGCGACGATCGACGTACGCGACGCGCTAAAGTGCGGGGGGTGTCGACTGAAACGGTTGCGAGCGTTACAATTCGACCTTAGATACCGGATAGTAACGACAGTATCCTGTATAGATCGCGGCATGGAAGAATGGCATCGCCGTTCGGTACTGGCGACAGGTGTAGCGCTTTCGGCCGGTGGACTCGCTTCGATCGGTGCAGGATCCGACGGTGACGACGCCACAGAGCTGCCGGATCCGGACGTCTCTCCGAATCCGGAGATGGAAGACGAAGACTGGCCGTCGTTCGCCGGCGATGCCGGTCACGCGCGATTCATCGAAGACGGCTACGAGTTCGACGGCGACCTCGAGGCCGCCTGGACCGTCGACCACGACGGCTCCGTCGCGGTCGCCGACGACACCGTGTACACGACGACCGCGGACGGTGTCGTCGCCCTCGACGCGGCGGACGGAACGCGCCTCTGGGAGAACGCCGACGTCGACGCGGGTGACCCCGCGGTAGCCGGCGAGATGGTATACCTCAACGGCGGCGATATCGTGGCGCTCGATCGAGAAGACGGTAGCGTCCGCTGGGAGAGCGACCTCGACCCCGGGGAGACGATGAGTAGCCACACGGTGGCGTACGACGGCGTCTTCGTCGTCGTCGACGGCATCCTGTATGCCCTCGAGGCCGACGACGGATCGGTCCGATGGCAGAAAGACACGGCTGTCGTCGAGTCAAGAAATGGTGACGAACGGGAGTCCGAATTCACCCCCGGAACCGCCGCGATGAACGGCGTCGTCTACGCCGAAACGGAGGACGGCGTTCTCGCGTTCGATCCCGCGACCGGAGAGACCATCTGGCAGACATGGCACTGGACAGGAGGACATGCCATCTACGCGACTGAGACGGCGGTTCTCGCCGAGCTTCCGGGGGAGGAACTCCCCTTCCACGATGCACAAACCGGCAGTGGGTTGGGTCTGGTCGGGCCGTATTCCGTAGGGACGCTCGGCAATGAATCCGTGCTTTCAGCACACGATTACGGCTACGGCAGTACTTCGATCCACGGCGACGAGTACGACTGGGAGCTCGACGTTACGTACACCTACGGGCAGGCCGTTATCAGCGGCGAGACCGTCTACGTCTACTTTTGGGTGGACGCCCACAATTACGGAGACCGGGATTACGATCAGAAACTCGTCGCGCTCGACAAACGCGACGGGAGCGAGAAGTGGACGCTCTCGAAAGACGACGCACCGGTCGGACACATTCGTGCGATCAGCGACGAGACCATCTACGTCGATCACGACGGCGAACTCGTGGCGCTCCGCGAACGTACGGACACCGACGAGGGTACGGACGGGGAGGACGAAACTGCGGACGATCAGCAGGGGAACGAGGATTCCGACGACGGTAACGAGGGCTCCGATGGCGGAGACGCGAACGAGAGCGACGGCACGGACGGTGACGAGAGCGACGACGACGGATCCCCCGAGGACGATGACGGTGCTGAGGGCAGCGACGGCGGGGACACCGGTAACGCGGACGGGGCGGAAAACGGGACGGCCGACGGCGAGGACGATGATGCTGGCGACGGCGTTCCGGGCTTCACCACCGGTGCGGGACTCGTCGGCGGTGCCCTCGGCCTCGAGTGGCTGCGCCGACGGGCCGACGCGGACGACCCGGCCGAGTAACGGACGGTCGGTGTAGCGAACTCGGACGAGGCTGACGCGACTTACTCGTCTTTCCGTGCGTAACTGATAGTCGCCAACCGCTACTGTTTTGCGAGTGTCGACCGTCACGGCAGTTGAAACGATGTCCGCGACGACCCGGCTGCCCGACCGAGATTCATTGCCGACGTACCTCGCGCCCGTACCGAAGACGATCGAAGACCTCGGTCTCCGGTTCGCCTGGCTCGTCGTGGCTGTCAACCTCGCGGGGACGGCCTTCGGCTTCTGGTACTACTCCGGGCAGTTCGCCGAGACGCCGGCCGTGATGTGGCCGTGGGTGCCCGACAGCCCGATGGCGACGCTGTTCGTCGCGCTCGCGATCGCCGCGTGGAAACTCGGCTACGAACAGCCGTGGTTGACGTCGCTGGCGTTTTTCGGGAACATCATCCTCGGCCTCTGGACGCCGTACACGCTGCTCGCGTTCGCCGACGCGTACGGCTACCTCCACCCGCTGATGTTCCAGTTCCTCTTCTGGAGTCACCTCGCGATGGTCGTCCAGGCGTTCGTCCTCCACCGGATCACCGACTTTCCCGTCTGGGGGGTCGCCGTCGCACTCGTCTGGTACGCGAGCAACCTGATCGTCGACTACTTCATCCCGATCGCGGGGGACCTCCACCACACCTCGATTCCCGTCGATCGGACCGAACCGATGTTTCTCGGCGCCGACGCACTCGGGGTCGTCGCTGCCGGTGAAGTGACGTTCACGTTACTCGCGCTGTTTCTCGCGCTCGCGACCTGCGCCAAAAAGTATCGATCGGTTCGTGCGACCTGAACTCGTCCAAGCGGCACTAGGCCGATCGGGGCTGTCGTCCGTCCTCGAGCGACGCCAGTTCGAGGTACGGATCGAGGACGCTCGCTGCGGCCCGGCGTTCGATCGTTTCGGCCACGGGATCGTATCGAACGACGGCCGCGTCGATCAGTTTCGGCAGGTGGGCGTGGTGGAATCGAGTCGAGATCGTCTCGAGTCGTTCCGGCGTCAGTTCGGCATCGCGGCGGGCGATCCCCTCGACGATTTCGTCGACTGACACGGCCCCAACTTTCTGAGAGAGGTACGACAACGCATCACGTCGGTGTTCTTCGAGGAGGATTTCGAAGACTGCGTTCGCGGAGAGGGATGCAGTGCTGTTCGAAGATTCGACGTTCGAGGTATCTGTCTTCATAGTGCTCTGTACTCGGCTTACACGGCTGCTCACGACCCGTCGTCGAACGGCAACTTCAGCAGAGCACACTCGACGAATGGCCGAGCCGTGTCATAACCGTTCTGTTACTACCGTACTAATTTACAGAATGTTTGGGTACTATACCGTGATAGCTACGTTTCTCGCGATAATCTAAATTTCTGACCTGCACGAAAAACGGAGTGTCCGACGTGCGAGTCACGACGCGGAAACAGCGGCAGCAGTCTCGGATTACGGGAGTGATCGGAACGAAAATCGACCGAGAACCGCGTTACTCGAGGACGACGACCGCCGACTCGGTCTCGATCATCTCGCCGGCACCCGAGTAGGTGCGCTCGAGTTCGACCTCGAAGAGGTCGTCCTCGAGTTCCTCGCCGGCGACTCGCAACACGTCCGCATCGTCGTCGATCTCGTACTCGCCGCTGTCGATGCCGGCGTCGATCTCGCCGACCTTCGAGCCGAACTTCGGTCCGAGCGTCGAGTAATCGAGGTCGATCGAGGCGACCTCGGTCGTCACCTCGGGTTCGTCCTCGAGGACGGTCAGCTCCTGGACGTGCATCACGTTCTGAATCGCGTCCTCGAAGCCCTCGATCGGGCCGTAGACCGACACCGACTCGAGGTCCGCATTCAGCGGCAACTGGTTCTCGCTCTTGTAGCGTCGCAGCGCTGAGATGACCTCCATCGCCGTCTCGCCGGCCTCGAGGTCGGCCTCGTAGCCGGCCGGTTCGGGCCAGTCGCGCGTGTGGATGCTGTTCAATCCGCCAGTATCTCGCGGTTCCACCGCTCGATCTTCCGAGGCGTCCTCAGAAGTGCTCTGCACTTCTGATGGGCTGCGAGAATCGCTTTGCGATTCTCGAACGCGTCGCGCCTCGCTGTCGGCGTAGACGGCCTGCCAGATCTCCTCCGTCACGTGGGGCAGGAAGGGAGCCCACAGCTCGAGGAAGGTTCGATGCGCGGTCCGCAGCGCGTACTGCGTCGACGGATTGTCCTCGCGCGTCTTGGCGATCTCGAGGTAGTCGTCACAGAACGTGTTCCAGAAGAACGTCCGCAGCCGGTCGCGGGCCTTCGCGAACTCGTAGTTCTCGAGGTGGTCGGTCAGCGCGGC
Source organism: Natronorubrum halobium (assembly GCF_051351675.1). Lineage (NCBI taxonomy): Archaea > Methanobacteriati > Methanobacteriota > Halobacteria > Halobacteriales > Natrialbaceae > Natronorubrum > Natronorubrum halobium. Next base: position 72,425 of record NZ_CP195595.1, on the reverse strand, counting down.
GGTGGCGTCGTCCAGTTCCGCCAGCAGCCAGCGGTCGATCGACTCGAGGTCTTCGGGTTCCTCGGGGGCCCGCGGTGCGAGCGCGTCGACGAGCTTCGAGGCGTTCCAGAGCTTTCGCAGGAGCTTTTCGCCGGCGGTCAGGTCCTTCTCCTGGTACGGGAAGTCGTCGCCGACGGCGGCGCTGGCGGCCCAGAACCGGACGGCGTCGACCGGGTACTCGGAGAGCACCGCGTCGGGTTCGACGACGTTGCCCCGCGATTTGGACATCTTCTCGCGGTTCTCGTCCAGGACGTGCCCGTTGATCATCGTCGCGTCGAAGGGCACCTCGCCGGTGTGCTCGTAGCACTTGACGATCGTGTGGAACAGCCAGAACGAGATGATGTCGTGGCCCTGCGGGCGCAGATCGAAGGGGTACAGTTCGGGATTGTCCATGGAGAACTCCTCGTTCTCCGCGTCCCAGTCCCAGCCCACGTTGATCAGGGGAGTCAGCGAGGAGGTCGCCCAGGTGTCGAAGACGTCGTCCTCCGGGACGAAGGCGTCGGCCCCGCACTGGGGACAGCTATCGACCGGCGGCTCGTCGCTCAGGGGGTCGACGGGCAGGTCCTCCCGCTCGGCCATGATCTCGTGGTCGCACGCCTCGCAGTACCAGACCGGGAACGGGATCCCCGAGTCGCGCTGGCGGGAGATGAGCCAGTCCCACTCGAGCCCCTCGATCCAGTGCTGGTACCGAGTGAACATCTTCTCGGGGTACCAGTCCATCTCCCGGCCGGCCTCGAGGTACTCCTCCTTGTGATCCAGAATCTCGACGTACCACTGCTTGGAGACGCGGAACTCGACGGGCGTGTCGCAGCGTTCGTGGACGCCGACGGCGTGGGTGATCTCCCGGCGGTCTCGGAGGTAGCCCTCCTCGTCCAGATCCTCGACGATGGCCTCGCGGGCCTCCTCGGTGGACAGGCCTTCGTAGGGGCCGGCGAGGTCGGTCATCGTCGCGGACTCGTCGATCGCGACGCGCAGCGGGAGGTCGTGGGCCTGGTACCACTCGATGTCGTTCTGGTCGCCGAACGTACAGCACATGACGACGCCGCTGCCCTTCTCCATGTCGACGCGCTCGTCCGCGATGATCGGCACCTCGTGGCCGAAGAGCGGGATTCGAGCGGTCTCGCCGACGAGATCCTGGTTCTCCTCGTCGTCGGGGTGGACGAAGACGGAGACGCAGGCCGGGATCAGTTCGGGTCGGGTCGTCGAGATGACGAACTCCTCCCGGGGTGCGTCTCGCGGCTCCGCCGCTCGACTGTTCGAGGCGCCTTGCGCCTCGCTATCCTCACCCACGAGTTCGAACGCGATGTCGTTGAAGTGCGAGTGGCGTTCATCGTCTTCGGTCTCGACCTGCGAGATGGCCGTCTCACACTCGGGACACCAGATCGCGGGCGCCTTCTTGCGGTACTCCCGTTCCTTCTCGTAGAGATCGAGGAACGAGAGCTGCGAGATGCGCTGGACGCGCGGTTCGATCGTCTTGTAGGTGTTGTTCCAGTCGATCGAGGTCCCGAGAGACTGCATCTTCTCCGTGAACTCGGCCTCGTACTCCGCACAGACCTCCCGACAGCGTTCCTGGAACTCGCGTCGTTCGTAGTCCTGATGCCGGATGTCCAGTTCGGACTCGGTCAGGCGCTCGCTGGCGATCCCGTTGTCGTCGTAGCCGAAGGGAAAGAGCACGTCGCCGTCGTGCATCCGCTGGAAGCGGGCCGCGAAGTCCTGTAGCGTGGAGCCGTAGAGGTGGCCCATGTGCAGGCTGCCCGAGACCGTCGGCGGCGGCGTGTCGATCGCGTAGGTCGTGTTCGGGTCCTGGCCCGGATCGCCCTCGTACGCGTAGACGTCCTCGTCGATCCAGCGGTTTTGCCAGCGCGACTCGACCGCTTCGGGATCGTAGCCGCCCTCGAGGCTCGGTTCGCCGTCTCGGGCGTCGTCCGCTTCTCGCTCCGACGCGTCCGTGCTCATGCTCTCACCGCCCGTCTCGGGCGTCGTCCGTGCGTCGTCGTGTCGTCGAAACTGTGTTCGTTCATTGGAGATACCGGTCGTTGCTCGGTGAATGCTGGTCGCCGACAATACATCCGTCGAAACGGGGTGGGTGCTGCGGGGCTACGGTGCCCCTACGAAAACGGTGTGGCGTGGGACACCGACCGCATCGGCCGTACCCGCGACGGTGTCGGACATACGTGGCTGTACTGCCGGGAACGATGTTAGGTGTTTCGTCGTGAGTGCGACTCCTCGAGTCGATCCGGACCGCCCGTCGAGCGCTAGTATAAAAACGTGGGGGGCCAGTTGGGGCGCCGACAGTCGACCGGTCGGGTTAACGTGGGAACGGGTCCACGGTGGAACTATGAGCGCGCAGCCGTCGCGACGAACGCTGCTCGGGGCTACGGGAGCAGGCCTGCTGACGGCGATCGCGGGCTGTAGCGGGATGACGCCGCTGGTCGGCCGCCGAACCGAGGCGCACGAAACGATATCGGTCGAGGACGCGGAGCGACTCGCCGTCTACGGGAACGTGGGCGAAATTTCGGTCGTCGGTGCCGACCGCGACGACGTCGCACTCGACGTCGAGAAACAGGCGAGTTCGATCCGAACCGACCTCGAGGAGCTCGAACTCCGAACCGGAACCGACGACGACACCCTCGAGATCCGATCGGAGTGGACGGGCAGCGTCGGCTGGTTCGAGAGTCAGCCCACGATGAACCTCGACGTCGACGTTCCCGAGGCGCTCGCGGTCGACCGAATCGAGGCGAGCGTCGGCCGCGTCAGGGTGACGAACGTGACGGGTGATCTGACGGTCGAAGCGAGTACGGGGGAGATCGAGGTCTCGAACCTCGACGGGACGGTCGGTGCGCGAGCGAGCACCGGCAGCATCGAGATCCGCGACGTGGAGGGGCTCGAGGACGTCCACACGACGACCGGCAGCGTCGAGACCGACGTCCCGGCGATCGACGGCGACACCACGATCAGTACGACGACGGGGAGCGTCTCCGCCGCCGTCGACCCGGACCTCGACGCCGACCTCCGCGTCAGCACCAGCACGGGGCGGGTCGACGTCGACGGCCTCGAGTTGACCGACGAGACGCGCGAGGACGACCTCGTGACCGGGACGCTGGGTGACGGTGGACCGACGCTGCGACTCGAGACGACGACGGGAGAAGTCGACGTCACGTCGCTATCCTGACCGGGACCGATCGTCCGTCCGATCGTTCATCTGTTCGGACAGTGACTCGCTTCCGTCTCGTCACGGGGCCGAACGTTTATTCTTCCGCGGGGAGCAGTCCAGATCGAAATGGCACGTACCGCGACCCCGCTCGCCGACGGTCGTCTCGGCCGACTCACGTCGGGGCTCAGACGGTTCGTCGCGGTGCCGTTCCGGCGCCGGACGTACCTGAATCTGGCCTACCTGTTGCTCGCCTTTCCGCTCGGTATCGCCTACTTCGTCTTCGTCGTGACGGGATTCTCCCTCGGCATCGGGCTCTCGGTCGTCCTCGTCGGGATTCCGCTGCTCGCGGCCGTATTCCTCGTCTCGCTCGCTCTCGCCGGCTTCGAGCGCTGGCTGACGGCCGCGCTGTTGGCCGTCGATATCGAACCGCGGACGAGCCCCGACGGAGACGACCACTGGGAGCAGACCCGCTCGCTCCTGACCCGTCGTGAGACGTGGACGTCACTGCTGTATCTCCCGATAAAGATCGTGCTGGGCGTCGTCTCGTTCGTTCTCGTCGTCACCGGATTTTCGACCGCGATAGCCATGCTCACGGTTCCGTTCTACTACGACCAACCGGGGCTGTACGTCGGCGTGATGTCGGATCGCGCCCCCGAAGTGCACCAGACGCTCCACCTCGGCTGGGACTACCTGCTCGTGAGCGTCGAGGCCGTGTTCACCGTCGGCTACTGGAACGTGACGACGCTCCCGCAAGCGCTCGCCGTCGCCGGACTCGGCGTCGTACTGTTGTTCACCATATTCCACGCCCTCAACGTGCTCGCTCGGCTCTGGGGTCGGTTCGCGAGAGCGATGCTCGAGGACGGCTACGACCCCCTCGCGGTCGTCGTTCGGCGGCTCGGGTCCCCGACGGAAGCCGAGAACGGCCCTACTCGCCGAGGCGAATGACCGCGACCCCGTCCGAGACGCGCTCGAGGTCGCCGTCGAGATACGCCGCCAATCGTTCGAGCGAGGGCCCGCCGTCGTCGTCGCCGCCGACCACGAAAATCCGCTCGTGCCGGGTGGCGTCGTCGCTCCCCCGCATGACGATCGAAAACAGTTCCCGCGGCGTCACCGGGTCGCCGGCGTCCAGTCGCGCGGTGATCCCCTCGAGCGACGACTCCACCGTGGTCTCGACGTCGAACGTCACCTCGACCGAGACGGTCTCGTCCCGGTCGGCCGCCGCGAGGTACTCCTCGGAGCTCCTGACGGCCGGCTCGAGGATCTCCTCGAAGCCGACGCCGTACCGCTCGGTGCCGAGGTAGACGAACGCGAACGTCGCCCGGAGCCCGTCGAGAAACCGCTCGTCGGTCGTCGTTCGCTCGAAGATTTGTTTTCGATCCTTCTCGGGGAGCGTGTGGAGGAGGAGAACGAAATCGAGCGCGGCCGCGCGAATCCGGCGTCGGATGCGCGCCTCGGCGTTTCGTTTCGACTGGTCGTGACTCATCTCCCGTTCGCCCAGCAGATAGGCTCGGTCGGCGGGGCTGAGCACGCCGCGTTCGCGGTCGGTATCCGTGTTCATAATCGGTATCGGATTATACGACACCGGTTTCGATCCGAACCCCTACGGCTCTCCCGGTTCGAGTAGCCGGCGATGAACGCGACTCCGCGGACCGTTGCTCCACGCCGTCACCGAATCCCGTGGCGTGGAGGGACCGAGAGCCGATGAGCGGCGGAATCGGTCGCCGGTACGCGGATCTCATCGTCTCGCACGGCCGACTCGTCGTCGTGCTGGTCTTGCTGCTCACCGCCGTCGTCGCCGTCGGCGCAGTGATCGGTGAGAGCGAAGACGGTGAAATCGGTCAGTTCGAGACCGATTCCGAGGAAACCGAGGCGCTCGAGGAGATCGACGCGACCTACGGCACCGACGAGGGGGTCGTCGCGCAACTCGTCGTCCGTGACGAAGGCGGCGACGTGCTCACCCGCGACTCCCTGCTCGAGGGACTCTCCCTCCAGCAGGAGGTGCGCGAGGACGAGGAGCTAAACGCGACGCTTGACGACCAGGGGTTCGTCGGGCTCGAGAATATCGTCGCGACCGGTGCGGTCTTCGAGGACCGGGCCGAGGAGGCAAACGGCCCGCCTGACACGAGCGAGCCGACGCTCGAGGAGGGGATCGAGGCGCTCGAGTCGCGCTCGGACGAGGAGGTCGAGGAGCTCCTCGCCGACGTGCTCGATCCCGACAGCGACGCCGGCGGGCAGCAGGCGGGCGACGGAGGGACCGGGCAGGGCGGCGGGGACGCGGACCCCTACGAGTTCCTCCCCACCAGCTACGAACCGGGGGACACGGACGCCGAGTCCCACATCACGTTCCTCTTCCAGGTCGACGACAGCGGGCCGGACGAGGAGCCACGGGACGCCTACGACGCGCAGGTCGAGATCGCCGACCGCGTCGACGAGGGCTTCGACGACGCGTTCCTCTTCGGACAGGGGGTCACGGACGAGGCCTCGTCGAACGCCGTCGGCGACAGCTTCGCGATCATCACACCCGTCGCGCTCGTGCTCGTCCTCGGCGTCCTCGCGATCACGTACCGGGACGTCGTCGACGTGCTCGTCGGCGTGTTCGGCATCGCCGTCGTGATGGCCTGGCTCGCGGGCATCCAGGGCTGGCTCGAGATCCCCTCGAGCCAGTTGCTCATCGCCGTTCCCTTCCTCCTGATCGGGCTGAGCATCGACTACGCGCTCCACGTCGTCATGCGCTACCGGGAGGCGAGGGCGGGCGAACTCGAGGAGACGGGCACGCAGACGGCGAGCGACGGCGGGAGGGGGACCGAAGCGAAATCCCGGCGAGAGCCGGACGGCGGCGTCGTCGGAACGCGTGCCGGAATGACGCTCGGCCTGTCGGGCGTCGTCCTCGCGCTCGGGGCCGCGACGGTCTCGACGGGGGTCGGCTTCCTCTCGAACGTGGTCAGTCCGCTCCCGGCGATTCGGGACTTCGCAATCTTGAGCGCCGGCGGCATTCTCGCGACGTTCGTCGCCTTCGCCGTCCTCGTGCCGGCGCTCAAGGTCGAAGTCGACGACGTCCTCGAGAACCGGTTCGGCCGTAATCGAGCGAAACCGCCGTTCGGGACGGGAACCAGCGTCGTCAATCGCGTCCTCTCCCGATTCGTCGCGCTGGCTCGCCGCGCACCGGTCGCGGTCGTTTTCGTCGCCGTGCTCCTCGCCGTCGGTGGTGCCTACGGGGCGACCGGCATCGATACGGAGTTCAATCAGGCCGATTTCCTTCCCGAGGACGCTCCCGAGTGGGCGAAGTCCCTCCCCGGTCCGTTCGCGCCCGATACCTACACGATCAGCGACGACGCCGCTTACCTCGGCGAGAACTTCGCCGAGCGCGGCGAGGGCAGTCGGACGCAGATCCTGATACGCGGGGACGTGACCGATCCCGACGCGCTCGCGGCGATGGACGGCGCGAGCAGCGGGATCGACGGAGACAGTACCATCATCGTCCGACCGGGCGGCGAGGCGGCGATAGACGGACCGCCTGCGGTCGTCCGTGAACTCGCCGGCGAGAACGAGCGCGTCGCCGCCGCGCTCGAGGAGCGCGACGCGAACGGCGACGGCCTGCCCGACGAGGACGTCGCCGGCTTCTACGACGTGCTGTTCGACGCCGACGCAGACCGCGCGTCCGAGGTCCTCTACCGGAGTGACGACGGCGAGACGTACGAGTCGGCGCGGCTGCTCGTCAGCGTCCAGGGGGACGCCTCGGCGCAGACCGTCGCCGACGACACTCGAGACGTCGCGGCCGCGATCGAGGGTGGTGGTCCCGTCACCGCGGTCGCGACCGGCGGTCCCGTGACGACGGCCGTCGTCCAGGACGCGCTGCTCGAGACGCTCGTGCAGGCGTTCGCGATCACGCTGGTCGTCATCCTCGCGTTCCTGACGGTCCTCTACTGGGTTCGCCACCGGGCGCCCTCGCTGGGCGCGGTCACGCTCGCCCCCGTCGTCGCGGCCCTCGCGTGGCTGCTGGGCGCGATGGCGCTGCTCGACCTGCCGTTCAACAGCGAGACGGCCGTCATCACGAGCCTCGCGATCGGTCTCGGGGTCGACTACAGCATTCACGTCGGTGAACGGTTCATCGCGGAGAAGGAAGACCGGGAATCGCTCGAGGAGGCCCTCGCGGCGACCATCACCGGCACCGGCGGCGCGCTACTCGGCAGCGCGGCCACGACGGCGGCCGGGTTCGGCGTGCTCGCGCTGGCGCTGTCCCCGCCGCTCCAGCGGTTCGGGCTGGTGACGGGGATGAGCATCATCTTCGCGTTCGTCGCCTGTCTCACCGTCCTGCCGTGTCTGCTCGTGCTCCGGGAGCGGTTGCTCGCTCGAGCGGGCTAACGGGATCGGCGGATCGTCTCCGCTCCAGTTGACGGCTCGGCCACTTTAGTGGCGGCCCGTCGACGGTGACCGACCGTTCGGGTGTCGTCCGCACCGTCGACCGCGCGCTCGAGTGGCGCTACTCGCGCGGCAATACGGGACGGGAAAGTGATATGTTCGGGTCGCTGACGGTCAGAAGCGGTGATTTCGGTCACAAACCTATTTACCTCGATACGGTGTGCATAGCATGTGAGTTTCTAACACGAGGGTTGGAAACAATACTCAGTACGGGGCCGTTCGGACGCTCCGGGAGTAATAATGTCAGAACACAACATTTCTGTAACAGTCAACGGCACACACCACGATCTGACGGTCGAGCCACGGACGCTGCTCGTCTCGGCACTTCGAGAGGAACTCGGCTACACCGGGGCGAACGTCGGCTGTGAGACGGGACGATGCGGCGCCTGTACCGTCAGGGTGGACGGCGAGACGATCAAGTCCTGTACGCGGTTTGCCGTCCAGGCCGACGGCGCGGAGATCGAGACGGTCGAGGGACTCGCTGACGACGGCGACCTGTCGGCGCTGCAAGAGCAGTTTCAGGAACACCACGGACTGCAGTGTGGCTACTGCACGCCGGGGATGCTCGTGACCGCCGATACGTTCCTGCAGGAGAACGAGGATCCGTCGCGCGAGGAGATTCGAGCGGCCATCGAGGGGAACCTGTGTCGGTGTACCGGCTATCAGAACATCGTGGACGCGATCGAGGCCACCGCCGACCAGTTGGGTGAGCAGCAATGAGCGACACGGATGGAGCGACGGGAACGGCCGACGGGACTGAAGCGGACGAGGATTCTAGCACTGACGGCAGCAGTGGGGCCTTCGGTGCCGCGATCGAGCGCGGCGAGGACGTGCCGCTTCTGACGGGCTCCGGGGAGTACACCGACGACATCTCCCTGCGCGGAACGACGCATCTGGCGATTCGACGCTCCGACCACGCTCACGCGCGCATCGAGAGCGTCGACACCGGCGACGCGGAGGCGATGGACGGCGTACTCGCGGTGTTCACCGGCGAGGACGTCGTCGAAAGCGGCGTTCCGAACACGATTCCGACCGCGTGGGACCTTCCCGGTCTCGTCCAACCGCAGTATCGGATGCTCGCCACGGACAAGGTCCGCCACGAGGGAACCGCCCTCGCCGCCGTCGTCGCGGAGACCCCACACGCGGCCCACGACGCCCTCGAGCACGTTTCGGTGGAGTACGAACCGCTCGAGCACGTCACCGATCCGGTCGACGCCGTCGAGCGCGATGTGCCGCCGGTACACGACGAAGCGGCGGACAACGTCGCCTTCGACTTCGAACTCGGGGACGCGGACGCAACCGATGAGGCGTTCGCTGACGCCGACCGGGTCGCGAGCGTCGACCTCCGACAGCCGCGCATCATTCCGAACGCGATGGAGCCGCGAGCGGCCCTCGCCGACTGGGAGGACGCGACCGGGAAGCTGCGCCTCTGGATGACGAGCCAAAATCCCCACCTCCACCGAATGCTGCTCTCGGCGGGGACGCTCGGACTGCCGGAGAACAAGATTCAGGTGATCGCGCCCGAGGTCGGCGGCGGCTTCGGCAGCAAGATCTACCACTACCCGGACGAGGCCGTGACGGCCTGGTGTTCGATGCAACTCGGTCGACCGGTGAAGTGGCAGGCGACGCGCTCGGAGAGCTACCTGACCGACTGCCACGGCCGCGATCACGTGACGACCGGCGAGATCGCCCTCGACGACGACGGGACGATCCGCGGGGTTCGCGTCGAGACGCACGCCGGACTCGGCGCACAGCTCTCGCAGTTCGGCACCGCGACGCCGTCGTATTTGTACGCTACCGTTCTCTCGGGCCAGTACACGATTCCCGCGATCCACTGCCGCGTCGTGGGCGCGTTCACGAACACGACGCCCGTCGACGCCTACCGCGGCGCGGGTCGGGCCGAGGGAATCTACGTGATCGAACGGCTCGTCGACGTCGGCGCGCGGGAACTCGAGATGGATCCGGCCGAACTGCGACGGCGAAATCTCGTCCCGCCCGACGAGTTCCCCTACGAATCGGCGGCGGCGCTGGTCTACGACAGCGGCGAGTACGAGCGCGCGATGGATCTGGCGCTCGAGCACGTCGACTACGAGGAACTGCGCGAACGGCAGCGCGAACTTCGTGACGAGGGCCGATACCTCGGCATCGGGATCGGCAACTTCGTCGAATCGGCCGGGCTCTCGCCCTCGGGTCTCGCGGGCGACCTCGGCGCACAGGCCGGCGGCTGGGAGAGTTCGATCGTCCGCTTCGACTCGACGGGATCGGTGACCGTTCTGGCGGGGACGGCCGACCAGGGACAGGGCCACCGAACGACCTACGCCCAGGTCGCGGCCGAGGAACTCGGCGTCTCCGTCAACGACGTCACGGTCGTCGAAGGGGATACCGATCGGATTCCTCAGGGGATGGGCACCTACGGCAGCCGCAGCGCCTCGGTCGGCGGCGGTTCCATCGCTCGCGGTGCCCGCGAGGTCCGGGAGAAGGCTCGCCGAATCGCGGCCCACCAACTCGAGACCAGCGTCGACGACATCGAGTTTGACGAGGGCGAGTTCCACGTCGCCGGCGCGCCGGATCGCTCGCTGCACATCCAGGCGATCGCACACGAGGCCTACCTCGGCCACGATCTGCCCGAGGGGATGGATCCGGGCCTCGAGGAGACGAGCTTCTACGACCCGGAGAACTTCACCTACCCCTTCGGCACCCACGTCGCGGTCGTCGAGGTCGACCCCGAGACGGGCGAGATCGAGATCGAACGCTACGTCGCGGTGGACGACTGCGGCGAGATCATCAATCCGATGATCGTCGAGGGGCAGGTCCACGGCGGAATCGCACAGGGAATCGGGGCCGCGCTCTACGAGGGCGCGGCCTACGACGACGACGGCCACCTCCAGACACGCAGAATGGACGAGTACGTCGTCCCGCACGCGACGCAGTTGCCGGAGTTCGAGACGGACAACACGGTGACGCCGAGTCCCCATAACCCCATCGGGGTGAAAGGCGTCGGCGAGTCGGCAACCATCGCGGCGACGCCGACCGTGGTGTCGGCCGTCGTCGACGCGCTCGAGCCGTTCGGCGTCGATCACCTCGACATGCCGATCACGCCGGAGTCGGTCTGGCGGGCCGCGGAGGGTGATCGCTGATGTACACGAACGACTTCGACTACTACCGCGCCGACAGCGTGGATACCGCGCTCGAACTGCTCGGCGACCACGACGGTGCCGAACTGGTCGCCGGGGCTCACGGGCTGTTGCCGCGGATGAAGACGGGAGACGAGTCGCCCCCGGCCCTCGTCGATATCGGACAGTTGAGCGGGCTCGACGGGATCGAAACCGCGGACGACGGGAACGGCGTCTCGGTCGGGGCGCTCGCTACCCACAGCCAGATCGCCGACTCCGAGACCGTCCGCGAGCACGCGACCGCGCTCGCCGACGCCGCGTCCGAATTGGGCGATCCGCAGGTGCGAAACGGCGGCACGATCGGCGGCAATCTCGCTCACGGCGATGCACGGTCGGATCCGCCGGCAGCCCTGCTCGCGCTCGACGGCTCGCTCGAGGTCCGCGGTCCGGGCGGCGAGCGAACGATCGGCGCGACCGACCTCTTCGAGGGGCCGTTCGAGACGGCGGTCGACGACGACGAGATCGTCACCGCCGTCCGGATTCCGACCGACGACGACGCCGCGAGCGGCTACCACAAACGCCGAGATCCGCTCTCGGGCTACGCGATGGTCGGCGTCGGCGTCTGGCTCCGGACCGACGACGAAACGATCGAGGAGGCTCGAGTCGCCGTCACCGGTGCGACGACGACGCCCTCGAGACTGCCGGCCGTCGAGGACGAACTCGAGGGGAGTGCGGTGAGCGAGGAGACGATCACCGCGGCGGCGGCCGAGGCAGGCACCGCGCTGGACGCCGACGCGTTCGTCTCGGACGTGCAAGCCAGCGCCGAGTACCGCGAGCACCTGCTAACGATCGACGCGGAGCGTGCGCTGTACGAGGTACTGGACGTCGGTCAGTAAACGACCGTCGTCGCTTTCGCTCGAGAACGAAGGGAAAGAGCTGCTTCGGTGCTATCGCTCGCCCAGTATCATCTCCGGAGCGAGTACCGTGAGGGTTACGAGTGTGACGAGGAGACAGAGGGCGAGTACCCGCAAAACACCGGAAAGCAGTCGGCGATCCGTCGGGAGGGATTCCGCGAATCTGACAAGGCCGAATGCAACCGCGACGACGAGTGTACTCACGGACCCGCCGCGTAGCGGGAGTCCAAAGGAGACGTACAGACCGGAGAAAACGAGCGAGAAGGCGAAGAACAGCAGCGCCTGATACCTCCCGTCCGGCTTGCGGAATACGTACCGTTTGATTCGGCTACTCACTCTTCTAGATAAGCCACACAGTCTATAAAACTAGCGTGAAGCTACGACAAGCCGGTGACCGAGCGAGATCGAACTGACCGTTAGTTGGTTTCGAGAACCAGGAGTTCGTCGCCGGCGTCGACCTCCTGTTCGTTCTCCGCGCGGATTTCGGTGATCGTTCCGTCCGCCGGAGCCGTAATGTCGTGAAAGTTCTTCATGACGCCGACCAACCCGACGACGTCTCCCTCGGCGACCTCGTCGCCTTCGTCGACGAACGTCGCTTCGTCCGGGTCCGGTCGCGTGTAGAAGACGCCGGGCATCGGTGATTCGATGTGTTCTGTCGTCATCTCTGAAATCTTACCCTCGAGTACGGCCTCCGAGCATATAGGCTTTGACTGAGCGCTCTCCCCACATATCGGCGTAAACTCGCCCCTATCCGGGAGTTTACGCGAACGGATTCGCTCGGATCGGCTCCGTCGAAATCCTTCGAGAGTTACAGGTTCGGCCAGTCGTTTGACCAGCTGTAGCCTCGAGTTCAAACGCGAGTACGGCTCGTTTGTCCAGTCACGGCGCTGGTGGAAACAGTTCCGAGAACTCACCCGTACCGGTCTTACTCACACCTCTACCAGTCACGCTACTCGGTAGAGACAGCGGAGATTGGTAACGGTGGTTCCCCATAACGTGTGACCGAGGCCTCTTCAGCCGCGATCAGTCGCCCTCTCGGTGATCTCGAGAGCCGCGGCTGGGTAGCGAGGGACGAAACCGAGACGCGCTGACTCCGCTCGGAGAAGACGTTGCGAGCGGGTTCATCGACCTCCACGACCGCGTGACGGCCGCCAGCGATCTGCGAGAACTGCTCCCGTGGGTTCCGCTGGGGGATTGGACGTCGAATTCGACTTCGTGACCGACGACGGTACAGCCCCGTCTCGCTGCCGTTGGTTCTCTCGGGGTGAACACGATTCGCGCCAACTTAGTGGTCCGCCGTGATCTCGTCAGGATCCACTGGTCTCGCTTCGTCACGGCAGCGTTCGAAGAGATCGACTGCCCACTCGCGGACGGTCTCGTCTTCGGTTACCAGGCCCGCTTTGACGACTCCCTCCTCGTCCGTGAGGTCGATTCCCACCGCGGCGTCGTAAATGCCCACTGAAATCGGGATGTCCGCATAGACGGAAACGTGCACGTCCGTTTCATCGAGCATTTCGCGTAACTGCTTCGCGGCGGTCGAATGGTTTCGGATGGTGTCGAGGACGCCGGGTGTGATCACCTGTTCGAGGCGCGTGTCCCCGTGGACGGTCGATTCCCAATCGTTTTCGATGAACACCGGGGCAACCATGCGTGTAACACCCCGAATTCGGTCGCTAGACCGACGGTACTCGAGTATCCGTCGGATGATGGCAGTCGCGTCGCTCTCCTCGAGAACGACGACTTCGGCGTCGCGCAGGCGCCGGACGTCGAACGTCAACAGGTCGGACGGCAGCCACTGCAGGGGTTTACGCAGGCGCCGTTCGGCCGCTATCTCGTCCAGCAAGCGCGTAAACTCGTCACACACCCATTCACCAGCCGGTGTGATCGTACACTCCTGTCCCGAGCGCGTGATCCACTCGCGGTCTTCGAACTCCCGGAGAATGCGCGCGGTCGTGACCCGCGACGCACCGATCCGATCGCGAATCTCGTCGTGACTCGCCGGCGCCTCCGCGAGCGTCCGCAAGACCGCCACGCGGTTCTCGGAGTTCGCGAGAAACGCGATGTCGTCGAGTGCTGTAGTCATGCCTATTGGTCTCTCGTACCACAGTACGATCCTGAGGGAGGAAATGGTTGTTGTGAGACCGCGGCCATCGGTCCGCTGACGGTTGGCTGATCGGCTCGAGATCGAACGGACTGATTTGAGCAACCGCTGACGGCTCTCGTATCGCGGGCGACCTCCGGAGCGCACATCGTTCACACCGTGACCAGCGAAGACGCCGCGAACGATGTACTCCCCGAAACATCACGATAGCACGAGTCGACGGTTGATACAGCATCCCGCGTGGAGGGAGTCGTCGAGACGCGTCGAGTGGGGGGATGTGAGAACGGCGTGGTCGAACGATCGCGACCAGCACCCGAGCGAACGAGCGGAGAACCGTCGCCCGTACAGACGGCACAGATCAGCAGAACGCAACAATCCGACACCATCACCGACACCCAATCATGGCACTCGACGAAGAACGACTGAACCAACACGTACAGACGGCCCTGAACGACTTCGGAGCGACCGCCCACGCACCGCTGGTCGTTATCGGCGACGAACTCGGCCTGTACGAGACCCTCGCCGACGCGGGCCCGCTCACGTCGGCCGGACTGGCCGGGGAAACCGACACCGCGGAACGGTACGTCCGCGAGTGGCTGCGCGCACAGGCCGCCGGCGGCTACGTCACCTACGACCCGGAGACCGACCGCTACAGCCTCACTCCCGAGCAGGCCGCGCTGCTGGCCGACGAGAACAGTCCGGCGTTCATGGCGGGCAACTTCGGGGTCGCACTGTCGGCGGCCAGGATCGAACCCCAGCTCGCCGAGGCGTTCCGCACGGGCGAGGGCGTGGGCTGGCACGAGCACGACGACGACCTCTTCCACGCCATCGCGTACTCCTGGCGGCCGCAGTACGCGGCGAACCTCGTCGACGACTGGATCCCCGCGCTCGAGGGCGTCGACGAGACGCTTCGAGCGGGCGGGCGCGTCGCCGACGTGGGGTGTGGTTACGGCGCCTCGACCGTCTTGATGGCCGAGGCGTACCCCGAGTCGACGTTCGTCGGCATCGACCCCCACGAGCCGTCGATAGCCACGGCCCGGCGGCGGGCCAAGGAAGCTGGCGTCGCCGACCGCGTGGACTTCGAGGTAGCGACGGCGAAGTCGTACGACGGCGCTGCGTACGACTTCGTCACCACGTTCGACGCCTTCCACGACATGGGCGATCCGGTGGGCGCGGCGGCGCACGTCCGCGACACGCTCGCCGACGACGGCACGTGGATGATCGTCGAACTGTTCGCCAACGACCGCGTGGAGGACAACCTCAATCCGATGGGCCGGGCGGCCTACTCGATCTCGACGCTGATCTGCACGCCGTGTGCACTCGATCAGGAGGGAGAGCGCGTGCTGGGCGCACAGGCCGGCGAGTCGGGTATCCGGGACGCCGTCACGGACGGCGGATTCAGCCGCTTGCGCCGGGCGGCCGAGACGCCCCTGAATCTCGTGTTCGAAGCCAAACCGTAGACCACCACGAGCAGACGAACGGGTACCGGCGCGGGCGAGACGGAGTATCCGTTCGCCACGAAGCGTCCGACGGCTGCCGGACTCGTGCGAGCGCAAGTATCGCTCTCTGCCCGCTCTATAGTAACAACTGAAACGATTTACACACTGATCGCACAGCCGTCGTACGATCAGGTGTGCATTGACTTTCAGTGGCTACTATATTTCGAGCGGCCAGTACCGACGACCGACTCGATGAGAGACGACGGCTCCCCGAGTTCACTACGCATCCCTCCTTAACGGCTGTTTCACTCGGTATCGTATCTCCCCACTAGGATTTCAACAGAGCCCGTGGATTACGTGTGTCATCCCACTCCAGCCGGTATCTATACAGTGGTAACCGTTGTCCCACGCAGTGAGATGAGTGATCAAACGATAACGAGACAGGAGCTTCCGTCTCCACGATACGAGTACGGCGGGGACGATTGGGTGTTCGTCGAACTCGCCGAAGCAATGAGTTTCGATGCGAACTTCAAAGCGCAGGCGATCACACAGGAGATTCGGCGGAACAGCCTCGAGGGACTCGTCGAGGTCGCACCGTCGAACGCCTCCTATCTGATCCAGTTCGATCCGAGCACGTTGCATCCGGACGAACTGATCGACGAGTTGCGATCGCTCGAGGACGAGATCGACGTCTCGGAGTACCAGTGGGAGGCGCGGGTGTTCGACATTCCCGTCTTCTACGGCGATCCGTGGACCCACGACACGCTGATGGACTTTCGGGACCGCCACCAGGATCCGGATTCGACGGACCTCGAGTACTCCGCTGAGCTCAACGACTTCGACTCCGTCGAGGCGTTCGTCGACCACCACTCCGGCGCCCCGCACATGGTGACCATGATCGGCTTCGTCCCCGGACTGCCCTTCTGTTTCCAGATGGTTCCCCGGGACGAACAGATCGAGGTGCCGAAGTACGAACAGCCGCGGACGGCGACGCCGAGTCGGGCGATCGGCTTCGGCGGCGCGTTCACCGCCATCTATCCCGTCCCCGGTGCCGGCGGCTACCAGCTGTACGGTCGAACGCCCGTCGAGGTACTCGACGTCGACCAGGAGCTGTCGGCGTTCGAGGAGTCGATGGTGCTCCCGAACCCGGGGGACATCCTCAACTTCCGCCAGATCGACCGCGAGGAGTACGACGCGATCCGCGAGGAGGTCGAAGACGGCAGCTACGAGTACAACTACGACCGGGTCCAGTTCGAGCCCCAGGCGTTCTTCGAGGATCCACACGGCTACAACGACCAGCTCCTGGAGGTGCTCGACTAATGCGTATTCTCGACGGCGGACTCGTCACGACCGTCCAGGACACCGGCCGTCACGGGCACTATCACATCGGCATGCCGCCCTCCGGCGCCATGGACCAGTTCGCCCACAAGGTCGGCAACTGGCTCGTCGGCAACGACGAATCCGACGCGACCCTCGAGATGACCTACATGGGTGCGAACGTCGAGTTCGAGGAGGACGCCGTCTTCGCCGTCACGGGTGCGGACATGGAGCCGTCGCTCGAGGACGAACCGATCCCGACGTGGACGGCCGTCCGGGCCGAGGCCGGCGACACGCTCAGTTTCGAGTTCGCGACGGAAGGCGCACGGTCGTACCTCGCCGTCGCCGGCGGCATCGATATCGAACCGGTGATGGGCAGTCGATCGACGTACACCCTGATCGGTATCGGCGGCCACGAGGGCCGGTCGCTCGAGGCGGGCGACGAACTGCCGATCGGCGAGCCGTCGGACGACGCCGACGATATGCTCGGCAGTTCGATCGACGAGGCGGACCGACCGGATTACTCGACGACCGAGATCAACGTGGTGATGGGACTCTGCGACTATCGCCTCACCGACGAGGGGCGACAGCGGTTCCTCGACGCCGACTGGAAGGTTTCCGACGAGGCCGATCGGGTCGGCTACCGGTTCGAAGGACCCGACATCACCGACATGTTCGAGGAGCGCGAGCAGCCCTTCGGTGCCGGAACGGACGTCACCAACGTCGTGGACCTCGGCTACCCCGTCGGCTCCATCCAGATGGCCGGGCAGCCGATCATTCTGATGCGAGACGCCGTGACCGGCGGCGGCTACGTGACCGTCGGGACCGTCGTGAGCCCCGAGCGCGACGCGCTCGCCCAGTGTCGAACGCACAGCACCGTCGATTTCAACGCCGTCGACGTCGAGGAGGCGCTCGAGATCCGTCGCGAGCGAGACGAACACCTCGAGACCGTTCAGGAGTCGCTGTAGCGCGAATTCACCATACATGATCGACAAAGTACTCGTTGCGAATCGAGGCGAAATCGCGGTCCGCGTGGTACAGGCAGCGACCGAACTCGGGATCGACACCGTGGCCGTCTACAGCGACGCCGACGAGACGGCCAAACACGTCCGCCGCGCCGACGAGGCGTATCACGTCGGCTCCTCCGTCGCCGGCAAGAGCTATCTCGATCAGGAGTCGCTCCTGGACGCGGCGACCGAGACCGGCGCCGACGCGATCCATCCGGGCTACGGCTTCCTCGCGGAGAACGAGTCGTTCGCCCGCCGCGTCGAAGACTCCGAGTTCGTCTGGGTCGGGCCGCCGTCCGATGCGATGGCCGACTTCGGCGAGAAGACGAAGGCGCGAGCCATCATGGACGAGGCCGGCGTCCCGATCGTTCCCGGGACCGACGAACCGGTCGACGACCCGGAGGAGGTGAAAGCCTTCGGCGACGAACACGGCTACCCGGTCGCGATCAAGGCGGACGGCGGCGGCGGCGGTCGCGGGCTGAAAGTCGTCAGCGGTCCCGAGGAGGCCAACGAAGCCTTCAAAAATGCCAAACGCGAGGGTGAAGCCTACTTCGACAACGACGCCGTCTACGTCGAACGCTTCCTCGAGAACCCGCGACACATCGAAGTCCAGGTTATCGGCGACAGTCACGGGAACGTCCGCCATCTCTACGAGCGCGACTGTTCGGTGCAGCGCCGCCAGCAGAAACTCATCGAGGAGACGCCCTCCCCCGTGCTCGACGAGGAGACGCGGGAAGAGCTCTGTGAAGCCGCCCGTTCGGGCGTCGCCGAGGCCGGCTACAGCAGCGCCGGCACCGTCGAGTTCCTCTACGAGGACGGCGAGTTCTACTTCCTCGAGGTGAACGCCCGAATCCAGGTCGAACACACGATCACCGAGGCGGTGACGGGGATCGATATCGTCAAAGAACAGTTCCGCGTCGCCGCGGGGGAGGAACTGTCGTTCGAGCAGTCCGCGGTCGAGCCCCGAGGCGTCGCGATGGAGTTCCGAATCAACGCGGAGAACCCGTACGAGGAGTTCGACCCGACGCCCGGAACGCTCGAGACATATCGACCACCCACTGGGATGGGCGTCCGCGTCGACGACGGCGTCAACGAGGGCGACCGGATCAGTCCGTTCTACGACTCGCTCGTCGGGAAGGTCATCGTCACCGCACAGGATCGAACGGAAGTCCTCGAGCGAAGTAAACGGGTCCTCGAGGAGACGGAGATCGAGGGGATCTCGATGACGATCCCGTTCCACCTCGCGGTCCTCGAGGACGAGGTGTTCGTCGAGAGCGAGCACACGACGAAGTATCTCGACGAGCAGTTCGAGGGGCTGGACGTGGCCTGATCCACCGGGACGTCGCCCGATCTCCGTCGCTCACACCAGTTCGTCGAGGCGAGCCAGATCGATTCCTTCGGCACCGAGGCGGTCGTGGATCGTCTCGAGCAACTCGACCGAGTTCGGCCCGTCGCCGTGGATACAGATCGACGACGCGGGGACATCGATCGTCGTGCCGTCGACGGCCTCGACTTCGCCGCGCGTCGCGATGGAGACGACGCGATCCGCGACCAGATCCGGATCTTTCGGCCCGACCGATTTCTCGACGATCAGCGTGCGGTCGGGGTTGTAGTCGAGGTCGACGTAGCCCTCGAAAACGGCGTCTAGCTCGTCGTACTCCTCGGCGACCTCGTAGATGTTCATGTCGGTCGCCAGGTAGACGAGTTCGGGATCGACCTCGAGGATGCCCTCCATGACGGCCCGACAGTGCGTCTCGCTCTCGGAGAGCATCGAGTACATCGCGCCGTGGGGTTTGACGTGCTGGACCGTCGCCCCGTGGCGGTTTGCGAAGGCCATCAGCGCGCCTAGCTGGTAGACGACGTAGTCGCGCACCTCCTCGGGCGTCGCGTCCATCGTCCGCCGGCCGAACCCCATCTTGTCCGGGAGGCCGGGATGGATGCCGATCCCGACGTCGTGTTCCGCGGCGAGTTCGACGGTCTCGCGCATGACGTGCGGGTCGCCCGCGTGGTAGCCGCCGGCGATGTTCGCGGAGGTGATGTAGGGCATCACCTCGGCGTCGCGCCCCATCGTCCAGTTACCGAAACTCTCGCCCATGTCGCAGTTGATATCGATTGCGGTCATCGTTTGGAAGCGATACTGTTCGTTCGTCGTCCTCATACTTGAGGTATCGTGGCCGTGGGTTGTCAAGAATATATTGCACCAAAAGCTCGAGCCAAATACGGACATATAGTAACAACTGGCTCTGTTGAATCCCGTTTAATATCTTTTACCAGGCGTGGTGAATACACAGCGCGACTGTTGCACGATATCTGGCTCTATTTGCGAAGGTAGTGATCGTTCAGTACAGGCGAGTGAATTGTCAATTGGCTTTTGATCGTCTTGAATACCAAACGATGGTTCCAATGATGTACCCAACCGTTCCAACGAAGATTGCAAACAGGAAGCCAGATTTAACGCCGCGTTCGATCCCACCGATTAATTCCGCATATGCAGAACTATACGCGTACCCCAACACCCGAGGGTACGAATACCGAGAGGCTGTTCCCCAGTCACCGGTGAGATAGCCTACGAGCGGGGGAAAAGCGTACCACCAGAGGGCGAAAAGCCACAGCGCACCAATAGCCGGTACGAGACCCGCCCTCACTACTCCTGCTGCAATAGCGATTCCGACCGCCACTCCGATCCAGCCAAGAGAAAAGCCAACATCCAGCACTTCTACGACAAATCCACCAGAGAAGAGCAGCAAGAGAGCGATCACTGCCAGCAGGAGAAGACCTCCTCTCCGACTCTCCCCGATAACATGCGGCCAGAAGCGGTCGAAATTGTTCATCATAATAATAGTTATGGTTGTCACTAATGGCCTTTTTGCAGACGGTGGTCACCTCAAACCTCTCCTATTCGCCTGGTTCAATAGATTTCGCGTGAAACAAACCAAGCGGTCGTGCTGAACGCATTCTCTGTATTCAGCAGGCTACTCTTACCATTACTGAGGGTTTCAACAGAGCCTACCAACTGGAACTGTTCACACATCGACCGAACAGCCATCGTGCGATCGAGTGTGCACTGACTTCCAGTGGCTACGATACCACGACCGACGATTATCCGGACAGTCAACGACCCAATCTCGAGGAGTATCCGCTCCGACCAATGAATTATACGCCTCCTCGTGGCCGGAACTGCTATGGACACGTCACCGAACCTTGCCGACTACGAGGCCCTCTCGGAGGTGTTCGAGTGGGAGCACATTTACACGGACGCCGATTGGGACGCTCCGGACGAGGTGAACATGGCCCACGAGGTCTGCGATCGCCACACGGCAGACCGTGGCACCGTGGCGCTCTTTTTTGTCGGATCGGACGGCGATCGTGAGCGGATTACCTTCTGGGAACTTTCACAGCGATCGAACCGGTTCGCGAACGTCCTCGAGGAACTGGGCCTCGAGCGCGGCGACCGAGCGTTCGCCTACATGCCACGAGTTCCCGAACAGTACGCGGCGATGCTCGGGACGCTGAAAGCGGGCTGCGTGTTCGGCGGCATCGACCCGCAGTATGGTGCGGACCGCGTCGCCTATCGGCTCGAGAACGCCGGTGCACGGGTGGTCGTCACGACACCCGAGAACCGGCCGACCGTGGCTACAGCGCTCGAGAACGTCCCGTCGGTCGACCACGTAATCGTCGTCAGCGACGACGGGACGGGCATTCGACGAAACGACGTGAGCTACTACGAAGCGATGGACAACGCCTCGCTCGAGTACGAGACCGTCGAAACCGCGGGGTCGGATCCCGCACTGCTGTACTACACGAGCGGAACGACCGGCTCCCCGAAGGGGATCGTCCACGGTCACCGATGGATCGTCGGCGTCGCCGCCGCTAAACTGTACGCGGCCGATCTCCTGCAACACGGGAGCGATATCTACTGGGGAACGGGTGACCGCGGCTGGCTGACCGCGCCGGTCAACGCGCTCGGGGTGTGGTTCTGGGGCCACAGTCTGCTGGCGTACGACGGCAACTTCGACGCGGAAACGTGGGCATCGATCCTCGACGAGTTCCCTGTGACGGTACTCTCGAGTATCCCGACGATTTACCGACAGTTGCGAGATGAATCGGAGTATCTCGCGGACGCGGATCTTTCCCTTCACCGGGCGCTCAGCACCGGCGAACCGCTCGATCCCGAACTCGTCGAGTGGGGCGAGGAAGTGCTGGGTGTCCCGATCCACGAGACCTACGGCCAGGCCGAGACAGGGAACATGATCGTCAACGTGTATCCATCGATCGAGACCCGGTCCGGAAGTATCGGCAAACCCCTTCCGGGCGTCGAGGCCGCTATCGTCGATCCGGATACCGGGGAGCGGCTCGGACCCGACGAAACCGGTGAGATTGCCGTCAAGGGCGAGTATCCCTGTTTCTTCCTCGGCTATTGGGAGGACCCTGCCGGGACGGCAGAGGCGTTCGTCGACGGCCCGGACGGGGGTGAGCAGAGCGAAGCGATGCGATCCTCGCCGGACGAGACGTCCAGCGGTAAGTGGTATCTGACTGGGGATCTAGGCCAGCGCGACGAGGAGGGCTATTTCTGGTATCAAGGTCGAGCGGACGACGTGATCATCAGCGGCGGAACGCGGATCGGTCCGCGTGTCGTCGAAGACGTGCTCGCCGACGACGACCGCGTTCGCGAATCGGCCGCCGTTCCGACATCCCATCCGGAACTCGAGCAGGCCGTCAAGGGGTACGTCGTACCGGCTGACGGGGTCGAAGGTGACGAGGACCTCGTCGACGAACTCCGAACCGATGTGGAGGCATCGCTTTCCGACAGAGAGGTCCCTGAAGAGATCGAATTCCGCGACTCGTTACCGCGAGCGACGACGGGGGCGATTCGACGGTCGGAACTCCGCGAGTCGTCGCTTGGCGGCGAGACCGAGTAGTTCGAACGCCAATTTCTATAGTCCGGAATCAGTCTCGCTGCTCGTCCGTTTCGACGGCTGCCTCGGAGTCGGAGTGTGCCCGCACCCACAGCTCGCCGATTCGAGAGAGCCTCGTTCGGTAGGACTTCCCGTGTTCCTCGCGCTCGATGTAGCCCTTCCCGCCGGGACCCAGCCGATCGACGTTGTAGATGACTTTCGAGCGGAAGCTGTCGGTGTACTCCTCGTTGAGTTCGCGGGCCAGCGCCTCTGCGAGTTCCGAGACCGAGTCGAACTCGCCGTCCTCGCCGAGTTTATAGAGAATGAGTTCCTCGAAGGGTTTGACGTTCGAGAAGGAGGCGACCGGTAGCTCGACGATGTGGCGGCCGTCGATCTCTTTCGCCCCGATGGTCGTCCCGCGCTCGTCGAACTCCGAGAGGAGGTCGCGAGCGCTCTCGAGTCTCGCCTCGAGGCGGTCGTCGTCGATCGCTTCAGGCTCGTTCGCGGCGCCGTCCGCGCCGACGTCTTCGAGCAGCGCGATCTGCTCGCGGAGCTCCTCGGCGAGTTCCGTCTCGAGGTACTTCTCGGGGGCCGTGTAGTAAGTGTGGATGCCCTCGCGGTCCTCCTGCCGTTCGACCATCAGCGAGTGGGCGGCGTTGGCGAACGCGAAGCTCACGGTGCGGGGCATCGCGGCGACGTTCACCCAGACCTCGTTCCCCCGGTCGAGTTCGGCGGTGATCAGATCGTAGGCCTGCTCGAAGGCCGCGTCGTAGTCGTAGACGTCCTCGAGCACGAACCGATCCGTACTCGCCCCCAGCAGGTTCCGAAAGTCGGTCTCGAGTTTCTCCGAGAGGTGCCGGGAGTACTCGACGTTGGCCTCGCTGCCGACGGCACCCTCGAGGAGAATGACGCTGTCGACGTCGATCTGATCGCGCACCAGCGGCGCGATCAGCCGGTCGTAGTCGAAGCCGACCGGGACGATGTGGGTCTGCATACGTCTTCCTTGAGAGGTAGACGCCGTAATGGTGTTGATCTACAGGGGCAGTGAATCACCCCGCCCTCAAGGGGCGGGACTTCCTGTTTCGACGACGTGGGTGCCGTACAGGTCGCCCTTATATTCGAGCAGCGTGATGAACTGTCGCCACGCCGCATCCTGCTTGTTCCGAGCATTCTCGTCTCCCTGAAGCATCCCAGCAACGTTGAGGTCTTCCACGAACACGGCGTCGTACTCTCGAACGAGCCACGTGGTGAGTTTGTGCTGGTAATCCAGTACCTTCCGCCGAATCTTCCGTTTCACCGTGGTGACTTTGACGCGCTGTTTCTCGTAATTGTTCGACCAGTGTTCTTTCCGCGAGAGTTTGCGTTGTTCGCGGTGGAGACGAGCCGCTCCGTCGAACGACGGGCTGGTGCTTTTTTATCCCGGCCCTCCGTGCTACTAGCTATCGTGACCCGCTCTCCGAGCGCCGACGTGCAGATCGAGGGATCGCGACTGCAACTCGAGATCTGGCACCCCGACTGCTGGACGCTGGAGGTCACCGACGATGCGCCGGGCGGGTTGCTCGGACACGGCGTGTACGCGATCGACGGCAAAGCCACTGGGCGGTTCACCGCGTACGGGCGATCAGTCGACGACCTGGAGGCGCTCGTCGAGGCCGTCGAGGCGTCGCCGTTGACCGACGCCGTCTGGGAGGCCGATCAGCACTACGCCACTGACGTCGGCACGCCCGATCCCGAGAACGCTACCACCGGGCTCGTCGTGCAGTACGAACTCACCAACAGCATCAACGACGCGCTCGTCTCGCGGGGGTTCATTCCCGACGAACCCGTTCGGATGACCGATGGCCGCGAGTACTGGACGGTCGTCATCCACGAGGATCGGACGACGGTCGCCGATCGGCTCGACGAGATCCGGGAGGAGAAATCGGCGACCGTCGAGATCGAGACGCTGCGATCGCTCCACGACGGGCTGACGAACGGCGTGTTCCGGACCGACCGTCTGTCGGAGCGACAGCGCGAGGTGTTCGAACTCGCCCGGACCAGCGGGTACTACCGCTGGCCGCGCGAAGTGACGGCGGCCGATCTCGCCGCGGAACTCGATCTCTCGGAGGCGACGCTGCTCGAGCACCTCCGAAAAGCCGAATCGAAACTCCTCGATCCCGGCGCGGGGTGAACGGCCCAGCGCAAACTGCGATGGTCGACCCTGTCTATCTAGGGTGGGGGTTGAATCGATAACGTCACATGGTGACACTTATCATGGTTCCAGATGCTACAAAGTCGGATCGGAGCCTCGCCCGCGACATCGGTCCCCTCGGTGCGATCGCCACCGTCGTCGCCGGGACCCTCGGGGCAGGGCTGTTCGTCACCCTCGGGACGGCCAGTTCGACGACCGGTCCCAGCGTCATTCTGGTCATCGCGCTGTCGGGAATCATCGCGATGGCGATCGCGATCAATTACAGCTGGCTCGCGACGATCTTTCCCGCGGCCGGATCGACGTACTCGTACGTCACTCGGGTGTTTCGCAACCGTCTCGCCGGGTTCGTCGCGACGTGGTCGCTCTGGCTGGGGTACATGGCGGCCGTCTCCGTACTCGCGCTCGGATTCGGCAGCTACCTGCAGGTGTTCTATCCCGGCGTCGATCCGCAGTGGGCCGGCGTCGCCCTGATCACCGTCCTGTTCGCCGTGAACATGCTCGGCGCCCGCAGATACAGCATCTCGCAGAACGTCATCTTCGTCCTGCTGGTCGTCTCGATCCTGGTGCTGGTCGTTCCCGGGACGTTCACCGTCGAGGCCGGCAACTACACGCCGTTCTTCACCGGCGGGTTCGACGGCGCGCTCGCGGCCGCCGTCCCGCTGTTCTACGCCTACATCGGAATCGCCGTCGCGGGTGAAATCGGCGCCGAGGTCAAGAACCCCTCGAGAAACCTGCCGCTCGCGATGGCCGGCGGGACGCTCATCCTCATCGCCCTCTACATGTGGACCGCCGCGGTCATCTACGGCGTCGTCGGGGATTACACCGTGCTCGCCCAGTCGGACCGTCCGCTCTCGACCGCCGCGGAGACGTTCCTCCCGGTGAACGCGACCGCCATCGTCGGCATCGGGGGGTTGTTGGCGACCGCCTCGAGCGTCCACGCCGTGATGGCCGCGGGGATCAAACTGCCGTACTGCTGGGCCTGGGACGAGGTGTTCTCGACGCGGTTCTCGGAGGTCAACGAGCGCTGGCGGACGCCCCACTGGTCGCTGTTCACCCTGTTTGCGGTCTCGGTCGGCCTGACCTTCTGGACGGGCGGGCTGGACCAGGTTATCGCGATCGCGACGTTCAGCTACCTGATCGCCTACGGAGCGACGTCGTTCACCGCGATGTATCTCTACCTCGAGCGGCCGGCGATGCGCGAAGAAGCGGCCTTCGATCCCGGTAGGTGGATCCTCGTCCCGGGGCTGCTCGGGCTCGGCGGCTGCGTGCTCCTGTTGTCCCAGGCCTACCAGGGATCGATGACGGTCTACGTCCCGTGGCTCGCGATCGGGCTCGTCGTATTCGGCGCCTACTGGTACAGAGGCCAACGGTCCGATACGGACGTCGACGCGATCCTCGATACGCTGCCGGGCGTCCCGACCGACGAGTACAGCCCCGCGATCGCCGACGAACCGACGGTGGCCGACGACGGAACGCCCGCGGACGATTGAGGAGCGACCGAACACGCATCCCATGAGCGACCATTCCCACACCCTGGCGGAGAGCATCGACCACGACGAGACGATCGCGCTGCTGCAGGATCTCGTCCGGATACGGAGCCCGTACTTCGAAGAGGCGGAGATCGTCGAGTTCGTTTACGACTGGCTCGACGACGAGGGGCTCGAGCCGGAGTACCAGCCGGTGAGCGAGCCCGAAATCACCGGCTACGAGGGCAACAACGTCCTCGCACGGCTCGAGGGCGCGGACCCCGACGCGCCGACGCTGCTGTTGAACGCCCACGTCGACACGGTCCAACTGGTCGAGGAGTGGGACGAGGACCCGCTCTCCGGGCGACTCGAGGACGGGAAGTGCTACGGGCAGGGCGCCTGCGACATGAAAGGCGGGCTCGCGGCGGTACTCGTCGCGTTCCGGGCGCTCGCGGACGCCGAGTTGCGGGGCGACGTCGTTCTCGCGGCGGTCGTCGACGAGGAGGGTCCCTACGGGCTGGGCGCGAACCAGCTACTCAGGGACGGCATCGCGGACGAGTGCGACGCGGCCATCGTCACGGAGCCGGGTCCGATCCTCGCCCAGTCGGCGATCGAGAATCCGGCGCTGTTGCTCGGCGCTCGCGGCCGATTCCTCTACGACATTACGGTTCGGGGCCACGCGGCCCACGGTTCACAGCCCGAGAGCGGCCAGAACGCGGTGGTCGACGCCGGCGCCCTGGCCGGCGCGCTCGCGGAGATGGACGTCGGCTCACATCCGCAACTCGGCGAGGGATCGGTCTGCCCGCTGTCGATCGAGGGCGGGGGCGAGACGCTCTCGGTCCCCGAACGCTGTCGCCTGCTGGTCGATCGCCACGTCGTGATCGGCGAGGACGCCGATTCCGTACTGACCGACGCCGAGCGCGTCGTCGCCGATCTCGATCTCGGCTCGACGGTCGAGGTCGGATTCCGCGAGGCTCCCGCGACGGACGTTCGCTACGGCCCGTACGTGACCGACGAGGACCACCCGCTGGTCCGGTCCCTGCGGGCGGCCGCCGAATCGGTCACGGGCCAGCCCCCCGCGATCGGCTACTTTTCGAGCGTCGGCGACTTCAACTACTTCGGCCACCGCGCCGGCCTCCCGACGGTGATCATCGGCCCCGACGGCGAGAACATCCACGGCGCAGGCGAGTTCGTCTACACCGACGAGGTCGTCGACGTGGCCCGTACGCTCGTCGACGCGGCGACCGAGTTCGCAGAATAGGCGGCTGGCCGACACCTGTCAGGCCGGTTGCGATTCGTCGATGACCGCCTCGACGAGCTTTCGCTGGGCCGCCCGGAGGTGTTCGTGGAACGTCGCAGCCGTCACGTCCATCGAGTCGGCGATTTCCTCGCCGGAACTGTTGCGGGGCCACTCGAAGTAGCCGCCGTAGTAGGCCATCTCGAGTGCGGTCCGCTGGCGGTCGGTCAACGCCTCGGCCAGTTGCTCCTGGAGTTGCTCCAGCGACTCGCTCGAGGGAGCGACCTGCCGTCGAGCGACGGACCGAATGCTGGAATAGACGTCCGTCAGTTCGTCCATAATGGCTCGAACGTTCGTCCCCGTCGGAAAGTGGGCCGTCGTGGTGTAGTCGCCGTCGTGGATGGCAGCCGCCTCGACGTAGCCGCCGTAGGCGTCGATAACGCCGAACATCGGCGGCGACGTGATCGACAACTCGAATTTCACGTCGCCGGCCGACCGCTGGAGCACCGACACCTCGTCCCAGTGGGGAACGCACTCGACGAGGTCCTCGAACAGCGGAAACGTCTCGGAATCCGTCGTTCCGTACTCGAGGTACCGTTCGTCGCCGATCCGGACGACCCGGTCGAACCAGACCGTGTGGCCCGTCATGTCCGGTCCGTCGAACATCGCGACGGCGTCGTCGATGACGAGTTCGAGTTCGATCAGTTCGTCGCCGAGCAAGACCCGTTTTCGCTCGAGGGCGGCGATGGCGTGGCCCAGAATCTCGCCGAGCTGGGCGACGACGTCCCGTTCCTCGTCGGTGAACGCGTTTCGACGCGCGCTCGTGATACCGAGGATGCCGTACAGCACGCTGTCGTACGTGATCGGGATCGCGGCGGCCGATTCGTAGCCGTGTTCTCGGGCGTCCTCGCGCCAGGGTTCGAAGTCGGGGTCCGCGAAGACGTCGTTCGACACCTGAATCGTCCCGGTTCGAATCGCTTTCCCGGCGGGGCCACGGCCGACCGCCTCGTCGGAATCCGTCGAGAGCGGGATCGACTCGACGTAGTTGTCGACCCCCGCCTCGACGCGGTGGGTGATCGATTTCGTTCTGACGTCGACGTCCGCGATGAACGCGAACTCGTAGGACGGCGAGTCGGCCAGCGACTCGCAGGTGACGCGCTCGAGGTGGGCCCGCGTCGATCCGGTGACGATGGCGTCGTTGATCTCGCGAACGACGCCGTTGACGTGGTCGAGCGCCGCCAACCGCTCGCGCTGGCTCTCGAGTTGCTGTTCGCGGCGTCGGGTGTCGGTTACGTCTCGGAGAATAGAGAGGTGCGTTCCGGGCAACACGTTCGCGACGGAGTTGTACTCGACGACCCGTTCCGAGCCGTCGGGCCGAACCAGCGAGAACGAGCCGCGAAGTCGCCCCTGTTCGAGAAACGTGTCCCAGGCCGAACAGATGTCGTGGTCGTCGTGGACGAACTCCTTGAGCGAGCGGCCGGCGAGTTCCGCTCGGTCGAGTCCGAACAGGTCGCTCGCAGCCGGGTTGGCGGCGATGATTTCGTTCTCGTTGCCGACGAGAATCGCATCGTGTGCGTCCTCGAAGATCGACCGGAGCCGTCTGTTCCCCTCCTCCAGCCGACGTTCGTGCTGCTTTCGCTCGGTGACGTCGGCGACGATAACGGTCACCCCGGTCTCGTCCGGATAGCACCGCGCCTCGAACCAGCGGCCGGTCGGCTCGTCGCGTTTTTCGACGGTGATCGGGCGTTGGCGTTCGAACGCGCGGTCGTGTACCTCGGCGAAGAGCGACTCGAGACGGTCGATTACCGACTCCTCCGGCGGTTCCGTTCCGGTCTCGCCGGGTCCAGTCAGTCCGTCGGGTTCGTCGCCCGCATCGTTCACAGAGCGATCGAAGAGCGCCCTCGCTCGCTCGTTGACGACCGCGTACTGCAGGTCGGCATTCAACGTGTAGACGGCGTCGGAGACGCGGGCGAATGCGTCCTCGAGTTCGGTACGCTCTTCCGATATCGCCTCGGATTCGGTCTCGATCGCTCGCCACTCGTCTCCCATATTCGCCCCTGTGATCCCCGCTCAATAAGCGTAGCGGGTAATATTACTTTTCGAAAGGAGGGTAGTCCTCGAAGTTCTAATAGGTTGGACGTGATCTCCGAACCGCTCCCGTGGGAACGGGGAAACGAGCGGTTACAGTCGTCGTCGCCGGTCAGCCAGCAGTCCCGGAACCGCTCGTTACTCCGCGGTTGTACGGTCGGTGTCGGTCTCGATCGTCCGGATCAGGTCTGCAACCGTCTCCCGATCGCGCTCCGGATCCACGTCGAGCGCAGCCGTCAGGTCGTCCCCATCCCCGTCCGTCGTTCCGTCTTCGTCGAGGACGTCGATCCCGTTCTCGAGCGGCAGAATCCCGCCCGCCATTCCGAAACTCGTCTCGGTCGGCCAGACGGCGATGTGCGCCTCCGCGTCGATCCGTTCGCCGTCGGCCGTCGTCAGGTCGGGATCGACGGGGTAGTCCACGTCGAGGACGAACCAGGCACCCTCGGCCCCGTTCGTCGCCTCGAACTCGAGGGTGTTTCGGGTCCCGTCGACGGTCAGGCCCTCGTCCTCGAGGGTGGTAACGAACTGCGACTTCGCTTTCGGCGCCGCCTTCTCGAAGGCCGATTCCGGTGCCATCCCGAGATCCGAAAGCGACGGGGAAACGCTCACGTCGACGGTGAACAGCGAGCGGACCGGAATCTCGCTCGCGCCCACCGCCGCCGGCCGGTCGGCGGCGTCGATCGGTTCGTACACCGTCGTCTCGGCGGTAATCGACGCGAGGAGCACGCTCGATTCGCCAGTCCTGGTTCCCAGTGCTCGCCACGACTCGGCCAGCGACGCCGGCAGGTCGATCGTCATCGCTCCCACGTATGCGGCCATCGCCTTTCGCTCTGGCGGTCGTCACGAGTCGCGGGAGACGTCGTGCCGAGACGGACTCGAGCAGTCCCGACTCACCCTCCGACCACCGTCCGGTCACTGCTGGTGGCGAACGCGAACCGATCCGTCGGCGGTCACGCCGACGATCAGCGGCGTCGATATCTCGCGGCCCGACACCGCAGTGCCCGCGGCGTCGCTGACGACCTTCATCAGATCCGGCGCGGTGTGACCGACCTTGACCCCTTTCTCGTCGCAGGCCTCGTAGACGAGTTGCGGGACGTCGTAGAGGTCGGTTCCCTCCGGGACGCGGACGCGAACCGGTGCACGGAGCGCCTCCGCGAAGGCGACCGTCTCGCGAGCCTTCTCGAGGTTTTCGCGTCCGCTCGACTCGATCGAAGAGACGTTCGCCCGCGACGTCCCGAGCGCGTCGGCGATGTCCGCCTGCGAGGTGCCGCGTTCGCGAAGGGCGAGCACCTGCGCCTGTCGGCGCGTCAGGACGCTCGTCTCGGCGTCGAACCCGATCTCCTCGAGCAGTGATTCGACCTCGTCGATCACGGCGACCACCGCCTCCGCTCGAGCAACCGTGGCCCCTCCCGTTCGGTTTCGCGTGCGCACATAGTCGTACAAGACGGTGGCGGGATCAAAGCTTCCACGGTCCGATCGCTCCCTCGAGTCGTCCGCGAGTGACCGCACCCGCGGGGCCCGAACCGGCCGAACGCTATATGCCGGTCGCGTGACTGACAGCAGTCATGAACGTTGCCGAGGCCGCCGACACCTGCGAAGACGTGCTCGCCGAGATCGGAACCGCCGTCATCGGCGAGCGAACGCTGTTCGAAACGATCCTGACCGCCGTCGTCGGCCAGGGTCACGTCCTCGTCGAGGACGTTCCCGGGACGGGGAAGACGCTGACCGCCCACACGCTCGCGACCGCACTCGATCTCGAGTTCACCCGCATCCAGTTCACGCCGGACCTGTTGCCGGCCGATATCACGGGGACGCACGTCTACGACGAACACGCCGGGGAGTTCTCCTTCGAGCCCGGACCGATCTTCGCGAACGTCGTGTTAGCCGACGAGATCAACCGCGCGCCGCCGAAGACGCAGGCCGCGCTGCTCGAGGCGATGGGCGAACGCCAGGTGTCGATCGGCGGCGAGACTCGCGATCTGCCGGAGCCCTTCTTCGTCATCGCGACCCAGAACCCCGTCGAGCAGGAGGGGACGTTCCCGCTGCCGGAGGCGCAGGTCGACCGCTTCATGGTCAAGACCGAGATGGGGTATCCCGACCGCGCGGGCGACCTCGAACTGCTCGACCGGCGGGCCGACCGACAGTCGCGGACCCCCACCGTGGGGAGCGTCGTCGACCGGGAGTCGGTGCTCGACCTGCAGGGGGTTCCCGAGACGGTCACCGTCGATCCCGCGATTCGAGCGTATCTCGTCGACGTCTGCCGGGCGACGCGAGACGACGAGCGCGTCGACGTGGGCATCTCTCCGCGCGGTCTCCAGCGACTGTTCGAGGCGAGTCGCGCTCGAGCCGTGATCGCCGGCCGGGACTACGTCGCTCCCGAGGACGTTCACGCGGTCGTCAACGCCGTGCTGGACCACCGACTCGTCCTGACGACGGAGGCGGACGTCCGCGGCGTCGATCCGCGCTCGATCGTCGAGGGCGCGGTCAACAGCGTCCCGGTGCCCTCGATGGACAGCTGAGAAGGGCGACGACATCGGTGCGGAGTGCGGTCGAGAGCGGAAACTCGATCCGGTACGGAGTGCGGCCGAGAGCAGAAACTGGATCACTGACCGCACCGCGTTCCGAACGGCCGTCGAACCGCCGACAGCCAATAGCTATATCAATCGGTGCCTCCGAGTGTTCGGTGCGCGGAGACTGCGCCACGGTGGGAAACGCGCCTCTGACACGCGGTCCCTTCCGTGTCTCACTCGGTAGCGAGCGTTCCTTGGTGGGGGACGCTCCGACTGAGTGTTTTTACAGTGATCGATCGGTCAGGTCCATCGGACAGGGGTGACTCTTCCGCGGCAACGGATCGCCGAAAGATGGGGTCAGACAGCCTCGGTATCAGTACTCGAGCGTCCACCGCTCGTCGTCCTTCGCGGCGAGCACCTCGCTAACGCCGTCCGACAGCCGATACTCGTCTCTCTCGCGAGCCACGGTCCCGGCCCGTTCCAGGTGCTCGAGGTGGGCGTACGACTCCCCCGGTCCGTGCAAAATGTGGATGCTCTCGAGTTCCCCGAACAGGTCCGCGCTGACGGTCCACGTATCGCAGGGTCCCTTCCGATCCAGCGCGTCGAGTACCCGAAACGCGCGTTCCTCGTGGTGGTCGATGATGTACTGGGCGCGAGCGGCCGGCTCGTCGATCGGGTCGCGGTGGCCCGGCCACGCGCGGTCGTAGTCGGCCTCGACGATGCCCTGCAGCGCCCGAAGGTACTTCTCGAGCGGATTATCGACGCGCACGTCCGCGCCGCCGACGTTCGGCGTGTAAACGGGCAACAGCGCGTCGCCGGAGACGACCTCTCGGCGGCCGTCGAGCGTCGTCTCGAACATCGAGAGTCCCGCCGCGTGCCCGGAGGTGTGGACGGCCTCGAGGTCGTGGTCGTAGCCGTCGAGCGAGAATCGCTCGCCGTCTTCGAACGTCGTCACGGTCGGCGACTCGTTCGTGCCGCCGGCCGACGCCATCCGCTCGATGAGGACCGCCTGTTTCTCCTCGGGCATGCCCCACTGGTCGAAGTACCGCTTCTGCAGGTCGTGCATCGCCGCCCAGGCGTCCTCGTCGCCCTCGATCAGCGGCGCGTCGGCTTCGTGGGCGTACACCTCGGCTCCGCTCTCGGCCTGAATCACGCCCGCCAGCCCGGTGTGGTCGCCGTGCCAGTGGGTGAGGAAGATCCGATCGACGTCGGCGAACGCGAGCCCGCGCTCGTCGAAGGCGGCCTCGAGTTGCTCGCGAGTCGTCTCCATCCAGTCACCGGTATCGATCAGCACCGTCTCCTGCCCGTCCGCGAAGAGGTAGGCGTTGTTGTCGCCCTCGAACGCCGAATTCGACAGCGGAATCCGATCCATGGAATAGTATCGCACGAGTGATGAGAAAACTGTTGTGACCGCGGTCACCCTCGAACCGACACCGGCCCTCGAGTCAACACCATCCCCAGGTCGACACCGACCCTTCAACCGACCCGGGTCACCCGCGAAGCGTCCACGTCACGAGGAGGACGGCGACCAGCCCGGTACCGACGGCAACCGCGGCGTGGCCCGGGTCGGTGATCGAGACGTCCGTCGCGACCCACCGGTAGACCGTGATCGTCCCGCCGGCGACGACCGCCCCCGTCAGCAGCGAGCCGCCGACGTGGACGAGTTCCGCCCGCAGCGTCGCCGCCCCGCGGCCCAGTTCCGTCCGGACGCCGTCGGCGTACTCGCCGATATCCCACAGCACGAACGCCCCCGTCGCGGTCAGAATCGCGGGCTCGACCTGCCCGACGATCGTGAGACCGACCGCGAGCAGGAATACCGACCCCGCCGCGAGCGCGGCCCCGATCGCTCGCGTCGGAAGCACCCGGACCGAACGCAGCAGCGTCACCGACCAGAACACCGACGAGAGGGTGACCAACGCGAGCACGAGGATCACCGCCGCCAGCGCGAACGCCGGGAACGCGCCGATCAACTCGACCACCGACGGCGGCGCGCTCCCCTCGAGCAGCCCCGCGAGGTCCGCCTCCAGTGCCGTCTCCGAGAGCGATCGGGCCACCACGAGCGCGACGAGCGCCCCGCCGACGGCCGGCGCGAGCAGCCCCGCGAGGACGCGAGCAACGGCGCCGCCGAGCAGCCGACGACTCCACTCGAGCAGCGCGAGCGAGAGCGCGACCGCGAGAATCGAGAGGAGCACGAGCCGCAGCCCCGAGGACGTGACGAGTGCCGCGAGGAACTCCCCGCCGGGCGCAGGGAGCTCCGTCCGAAGTTCGCCGGCTTCGACCGGCCTCGTCTCGAACCGCTCGCTCACCGCGGCCGCGGCGAACGCCGCGACGAGCGCCGCGAGCGCGCCGCGGAACAGGAGTCGACACGCCCGGCGAGCCCGGCCGACGCCGTCCGCGAGCGATCCGCGACGATCCGGCGGCAGGAGGCGCTCGAGGGGCAGGTATCGGAGCGTCCGGCTCGAGACGACCGCCGCGACGAGCAGCAGGCCGGCGGCGGAGACGACGGCCCACGGGTCGGTTCCGGCGACGACGAACTCGCCGACGACACCCAGCACGTCTATCGCGGCCGTGCCGGCGCGCTCGCGAACGTCGGATTCGGGGAGCACCCGGAGGACGACGACGGCGACGACGCCGGCGGTCGCGAGCATCGTTCCCGTCGCACCGCGGCGTACGCCGCTCGAACCGAGTCGCTCCCAGGAGACGAGCCCCGCCCCGAGCGACGCGACGACGAGCGCCCAGACGGAGAGACCGGCGAACGCGCCGACGCCGGAGGACGTGAGCGCCAGCGCGCCGGCCAGCAGCGCCGGCGAGGAAACGAGTATCGCGACGGGGACCGCCAGGGCACCCCCGAGTCCGCGGAGGAGCGGGCGCTCGCTCGCGAGCAGCACCGCAACCAGCGTCGCCGCGAGCCCCGCCCCCATCGCGAGGGCGGCCAGTTCGAGTCCGAGCAGCCGCGAGCCGACGAGGAGGCCGATCGAGAGCGTCCACGCGATCGTCACCACGTCGCTCGCCGTCGGACGGGCGAGCGCACGCCAGAGTCCGCGCTTGACCGCCTCGAGTGTGTGTTTTCCCGTCTCGAGAGCCACCTCTCGCGTCGACCTCGAGCGGGAGCGATCCGATCGTCTCGTTCCCGGCGCGTTTCGACTCGCCGTCCCGTGCCGCGTCGTACCCCGTTGCGCCGTCCCCTCGTAACCACCGGGTGACCCTGCGTCGCTCACCGCGATCCACCTCCGGAGCCGGCAGCGCGAAACCCTCGAGCCAGCGCGACCGAAATCGGCTCCTCGCGGTCCCAGTCGACGACGGCCGCTCCGAGACCGCGGAGCGCGTCGGTCCGATTGGCCCGCTCGAGGCCGGCGATCCGCGCACCCGGAGAGGGCGCTGTCCCGGCACCGGTCGTCACGTCGGGCGAGACGACCGTGACCGCACGGCCGCGGGTTCGGAGCGACTCGACGATATCGACCGCCTCGTCGTCGAGCAGCGGCGTACAGAACGCGACCTGTGCGCGAGTCGGGAGTCGACGCTCGAGGTCGGCGACGAGCGACCCGTTGTCGGACGGACCGCTCGAGGGGGCTCGCTCCGGTCCACTCGGCTCACCGCCGTCGGCGACGGGGCGACGAGAACGGGACTCGCGGAAAGGTGTGTCCGTTTCGGAGCCGGACGGCCGCGCGTCCTCGAGCGCGTCGTCGACCTGCCGTCGAACGTCGCTCCCGGAACCCGGCTCGACCCAGCCGTCGCCCGAAAGCGTCGCCAGGCCGGTCCGGTTGCCGTCCTCAAGCGAGGCGACGACGCCGCGCGAGGCGGCGTACAGCGTGAGATCGAACGAGCCCGGGCCGCCGTCGGGAACGTCGCAGTGGTGCTCGCGACGGTCGTCGATCACGAAGACGATGGTGACCGCCCGCTCCCGACGGTACTCCACGGTCGCGAGGTCGCCCGTCCGGGCGAAGCGGTACCAGTCGATCCGGTTGATCGGATCGCCGCGGCGGTACTCCCGCGTCGAGAAGAACTCGATGCCGCTGCCGCCGTCGTCGGTCGGCGCCTGTCCGACGAACTGGATCGTCCGGTCCCGAAACGGAAACGCGTCGAGCAGCGTCTCGCAGGCGAAGCGGCTGTCCCCGTCCGGTTCGCACTCGGCGGTCGCGACGGCCGTCGCCGGAAGCGAGCGCACCCGAACCGTCGTCGGGCCGAACTCGTACTCCCCCCGCGGCGGCGTCAGTTCGTACTCGTGGCTCGCGGTCTCGCCCGGCGACACGGCCGTCGCGAACGCGGGCGATCCGGCCGTCACTGGGACGTCCCCCGGCGGAGCGTCCACGATACGGACGTCCGGCACGACTCGCGATCCGTCGTTCGTCACCGAGATACTCACCGTCAGCGACTGTCCCGGCCGAACGCGGCTCTTCTCGAGCGAACGCTCGAGTCGCAAGCCGGAGTTCGGATCTGTCCCCAGGGCAGCCTCGAGGTCGGCGTCGACGGTGGAATCCTCGGAACTGCCAGAATCGTCGAACGTATCGGCGTCCTCGTTGCCCTCATCATCGGACTCGCCGTCACTCCCGTCTTCGTCCCCACCGGCGTCGGCGTCGAGACTCCCGATATCGGGCGTCGCACTCGCCTGCCCGACGAGGACGAATCCCAGCGCGACGACCGCGAGGAAGAACAGCGACGGGATGCCGACTGTGACCGCGAGCAGGCACGTCGTGAGTGCGACCACGAGGGCGGCCTGCCAGCGCGCCTGCCGGCTCGTTTCGATCACGCCGTCACCCCGTCGGGCAGTTCGTCTTCCGTCGAGTCCGTCTCCCGTACCGGTGGCCCCGCAACCGTCGCCGCCGACTGCAGCGTCTCGATCTCGTCGAGCGTTCGCTCGAGGCTCCGCTCGAACGGATCCGCGGCACTCACGAGGTCGATCAACCAGAGCCACAGCGGGGTCGAGGGCCCGTCCGCGCCGGCGAGAAACGCGGCGGCGCGCGGATCGTCGGTCCACGTCCCGGCTTCGATCGCGGCCATCGCGTCGTGGTCGGCGATCCCCGCGCGGTTCGCGTAGGCGGTCGCCGCGATCGGTCGCAGCGACTCGAGCAGCGCCTCGCGCGCCCCCTCGCGGCTGTCGCGCGGTTCGTCGTCGTAGGCCGTCGCGAGGCCGATCCGCTCGTCCGCTGCCGCGCCGACGACCGACTGACGGGAGGGCCGTCCCCCGGGCCGGTCGTCGTCTCTCGACTCCGTTCGGTCCGGAGATTCGTCTCCGACGAGCGGCGTCGTGGACGACGGGCGAAATCGGCCGCCGATACCGATCGCCGGTGCGAACAGCACGAACAGCACGACGAGCGCGAGGACGAGCAGTCCGGGATCGACCCGCTCGAGCAGGGGCCGGAGTTCGGGTACCCGCTCGAGGAGGAGCGCCGGCCGAAAGGCGAGCACCCCGCCGACGGCGACCAGTATCGCGCCGAGGAGGGTAACGAGTGCGAGCCCGGTCGTCGACGGCGTTCTACTCATCGGTCGCCCCGCTCCCGCCCGGTTCGTCCGCGGTCTCCGCGTCCGCCTCGAGTTCGGCACGGAGGCGCTCGTGTGCGGTCGTCGTTCGCTCGAAGTAGGATTCGGGGTCGCGCTCGCCGTACTCGACGTCGCGGAACGAGTCGGTGATCGTCTCGACCGGTTCCGCCGGCGCGCCGGCGTCCCTGGCGCTCCGTGCGACCTCCGTCGGCGTCACCGTCGCGACGCGTCCGCGGTACATCGGCGAGGCGTCGATCACGCTCTCGAACGCTCGTCGGATACGCTCGCGTGCGGTGACGCGAATCTCCGCGTCCGTCCCGCCGGTCGCCCCGTCGCCGCCACCGAACAGGGACCTCCGTACGGTTCGAACGCGCGTTCCCGCCGACCGGAACGCATCCTCGAGCGTCGTCAGGACGAGTCTCGGTAGCTCCGCGATCGAACGCAGTCCGCGAAGCGCCGAAACCGCTCGCTCGAGCGCCTGCGAACAGGCGACGACGCCCGCCAGTGCGAGCGAGACGATCCGGCCGGGAATCGAGAGCAGCGTGCCGATCGGGTTCTCGCGCGTGTAAAATACGTAGGCGACGACCAGTACGGCGACCGCGACGAGCGCAGTCGTCACGACCCCATCGGAGAGGCCCGGAACCGAATCCGTGAGCCCCGAATCGTCGCCACCGCTGTCTTCACCGGCCGCAGTTTCGTCGTCCGCGTCGTCGCTCGAGTCGTCCGTGCCGTCCGTATCGTCGC
Organism: Natronorubrum halobium; assembly: GCF_051351675.1. Lineage (NCBI taxonomy): Archaea > Methanobacteriati > Methanobacteriota > Halobacteria > Halobacteriales > Natrialbaceae > Natronorubrum > Natronorubrum halobium. Next base: position 34,313 of record NZ_CP195595.1, on the reverse strand, counting down.
TCGAGTCGGCCGTCTCTGCGCGTTCTCCGCTCGAGTCGTCCATCTCCGTCTCGGCTGCCGTCTCGTCGTCACCCCAGTCGGCGTCGTCGTCGGCAGACTCCGTCTCAGCGTCGCCCGTTTCGTCACCCGAATCCGTCTCAGCGTTGCCGTCGCCACTTCCGGAGTCTTCGTCGCCTGTCTCGTCCTCTCCATCCACCGGCTCGTTGCTCTCTCCGTCGGTACCATCCGTACCGCCGGTACTGCCGTCGCCGTCTGCAGTACCGCTCCCCCACTCGTCGCTCTCGGTCTCGTCCGTCTCCCCGGAGTCGGTGTCGTCTCCCTCCCACCGTTCGCCACCGTCCTCGGGATCGCCGTCCCCATCGGCGTCACCGTCGACCGTCCGGTCGCCGCCGTTCGAACCGACTTCCTCTCTCTCGGGTTCGGCACCGTCTTCGTCGGCAGCTTCCATGCCATCGTCACCGTCGTACTCGTCCTCCAGATCGTCCGCGGTGAGTGCGTCACCGAACTCCCCGCCGACGCCGGACTCCGCGAAGTCACCGTCACCGCTCTCGTCCGTTCCGGCAGTTGGGTCCGCATCTTCGGAGCCGCCGACTCCCGCCGGATCGACACTCGAGCCGCCGTCGAACGCCGCGAACAGTGACGCGAGCCCGTAGAGTACGCCCTCGGCGATCGGGTTATCGAAGTCGGCGGCACGATTCGCAAGCGACGCCGCGGGCGTACCGCCGGCGTCCATGACGGCGGAACCACCGCTCGTTTCGCCACCTGTCCGATCGGTGTCGTCACTCTCGCCATCAGCGTCGATACCACCCGGAAGCTGTTGTGCCGCTTGTGTCGACGGCTGACCCGGTTCCCGGTCGTCGCCATCGAAGAAGTCACTCGCCGGCGAGTCCGACGCCACCATCGGCATCGCACTGGCGGCGAGCAGTAACCCGAAAATCGCACAGCAAACGGCACTGATCGCGAGTAGTCGTCGTCCGTTGTCCGATCCGCTCCCCATTAATCGGGCTACAGTTGATCGAACTGGTACTTACGTCTTGTTGCCACGACCGCGGCGAAAACGGCGAGTGCTCGATGACTGTCCACTCATCGGGGACTCGAACTCCCTTACGAGCCCCAGAAGTTCTCGCGACTTCCGAGCCGTTCACGCTTGTCGGCTGCAGATTCCCGCTTCCCGTCGTCCGTACCTTCGGAATCGTCCCCGTCAGCGTCACCGCCGGCATCAGTGTCGGAGTCGTCGCCCTCGTCGGCTTCCTCGCCCTCCTCGTCCGGGTCCATCGGGAGGAGTTCGAGTTCCTCCGCACGGGCGTGATTGCTGTGGACGCGCGTGATTTCGACGCGAGCGCGAGCCTCGGGGAGGACCCCATCGACCATCACGATGAAGCCGTCCTCGGTCCGACCGACGCCGGCCCCGCTTTCGTGCATATCGACGACGTCGACGACGACCTCTTCGCCCGGCTTGACCGGCTGGGTCTTGAGGTCCTGGATCGGCTGGCTGTAGTGGTTGCACCACTCCTTGCCACCCCGATCACCGTAGTGTTGACACCCCATTCCCGAGATCCGCTCGGAGAAGCTCGGACAGTCGTCGGCAAGTGGACAGTCTGCCATACTGTGTCCTACCAGTGGCGTCGTTAAACCGTTTCCGTCTCGTAGACGGGCGTTCGTTTCGCCGATCTGAAGCGGCCATAGAGAAAACGCTGGTAGTGATTTTTCGAACGTCCGGCAGATATCGTAATACACACCGGACGTATTAGCGAAAGATGGTAAATGAACGAAACCCATCTGAAAGCGCGTTTCGAAAAGATTTACGGTACGGACGTTGCAGTGATTGATGATGAAAATCCTCGTTACGGTCAAAGAAGTCGCGACCGTCGAAGACGAGTTCGAGATCGAGGGGACTGAGATCGCCGATCAGTACCTCGGCGCCGACCTCAACGAGTGGGACGACTACGCCATCGAAGAGGCCGTCCAACTCCAAGAGGAGGGCGTCGCCGACGAAGTCGTCACGGTCACCATCGGGTCCGAAGAGTGTGAACAGACCATCCGCCAGGCGCTCGCCAAGGGTGCCGACCGCGCCGTCCGCGTCTGGGACGACTCCCTCGAGGGCGTCGACCTGCTGGACGTCGGCGCGAAGACGGAGATCCTCAGCGCCGTCGTCGAGGCGGAGGATCCCGACCTCGTGCTGACGGGCGTCCAGGCCGGCGACGACAGCTTCGCCGCGACCGGCGTCTCCGTCGCCGAGAACCTCGGCTACGAGTGGGGCGCCGTCGTCAACCACCTCGAGCACGACTTCGAGGACGACGTCGCCTCCGTCCGCCGCGAACTCGAGGGCGGCGTCGAGGAGCTCACCGAGATCGAGCTCCCGGCGGTGTTGACGATCCAGACGGGTATCAACGAGCCGCGCTACGCGAGCCTGCGCGGCATCCGGCAGGCCCAGCGCAAGGAACTCGACGTCCAGCGCCTCGCCGACATCGGCGTCGACGAGAGCGCGATCGACGCCGACCTCACGCTGACGGACATGTACGAGCCCGAAAGCGAGAGCGACGCGACGATCTGGGAGGGCAGCCCCGAAGAAACCGCTTCCGAGTTAGGTGACATGCTCCGCGACAAGGGGGTGGCGCCATGACGGACGTCCTCGCAATCACGGAACACCGCCGCGGCGACCTGCGCGACGTCAGTCTCGAGGCGATCACCGCGGGCCGCGCGCTGGCCAACGAGACCGGCGGCGACCTGCACCTGGCGGTCATCAGCGGCACCGTCGACGAGTTCGTGGAGAAGGTCAACCGCGAGGGCGTCGACGCTATCCACACCATCGACCACGGTGAGGAGTTCAACCACGACGTCTACACGCAGGCGATCACCCAACTCTACGACGAACTCGCCCCGCAGTACGTCCTGACGCCCAACAGCGTCAACGGCCTCGACTACGCGCCCGCCATCGCCAACGCGCTCGATCTCCCCGTCGTCACCGACACCATCGGCCTCGAGACCGACGGCGAGACCCTGATCGCCACCCGCGAAATGTACGGTGGCAAAGTCGAGACCACCAACGAACTCGAGGGTCCAGCCGTCGCGACGATCCGGGGTGCCGAGTGGCCCGCCGCGGAGGGCACCGGCGACGCCTCGATCGAGGCCTTCGACGCCGAAATCGACGAGGACGCCGTCGGTTCGACCGTCACCGGCTTCGAGGAAGTCGCCGGCGGCGACGTCGACATCAGCGAAGCCGACGTGCTCGTGAGCGTCGGTCGCGGCATCGAAGAGGAAGAGAACATTCCGATCATCGAAGAACTCGCCGACGCGCTCGACGCGACGGTGTCGTCGTCGCGACCGATCGTCGACAACGGCTGGCTGCCAAAGAACCGTCAGGTCGGCCAGTCCGGAAAGGTCGTCACGCCTGACGTCTACATCGCGATCGGGATCTCGGGTGCAGTCCAGCACGTCGCCGGGATGAAGGGCTCGGATACGATCGTCGCGATCAACACGGACCCCAACGCGCCGATCATGGACATCGCCGACTACGCGATCCACGACGACCTCTTCGACGTGGTGCCGGCGCTGACCGAAGAGTTCCAGTAGGCGAGATCCGCGTGTCACGCGGATCTCGGGACCGCGAGCAGCGTCGTTCGAACGGAGTGAGAACCACGAATTGGCGAACGGGCTCGACGCGCCCGTGAGGAAGTGTGTGAGCGGCCATTTGTGATCGAGCGTATTTGGAAAAGCGGTCTGCGACCAGCGATTTCGTATCCGTTCGCGAAGTGAAGACGAGAAGAGTGCCGTTCGGAGCTGATTTCGAGCCGTTCACCAGTATTCACATGTGGCGTTCACTCCACCGATACTCACATTTGTCTTGTGAGTTACCTGTAGCGCGCAAAAATCGCGCAGCATACATCGCGTATTTAATATATTGTTTAGTGACTGTCCAGTACACCTATATACTAGTGATTAGATACGAATCCTATGTCAGTCCGACTGAAGCGCCGGAAGCTCCTGTCGGCCGCGGGCGTCGCTGGACTCAGCGGCCTCGCCGGTTGTCTCAGTAGTTTTTCCGGGCTCGACGTTCGTGACGCCGACGACGGAGACGGTGGCGGGACCGACCGAACACTCAAACTCGGGATAATGCAACCGCTCAGCGGTGATCTCGGCTCCGTGGGAGAACCGATCAGAGACGCCTCGTTACTCCCGGTCAGTCAGGTCGAAGACGAGATCGATCTCGAGATCGAGTACGAGGTCGTGGACACGGAGACGTCTCCGCCGACGGGCGTTCAGGGAGCCGCTCGCCTCGTCAGCGAGGGCTACCCGATGGTCAACGGACCGGCAGCCTCGGACGTGACGCTGCAGGCGACCCAGCAGGTACTCATTCCGCACCGAGTCGTCAGCTGTTCGCCCTCGGCGACCACGCCGACGATCACGGCCCTGAACGACGCCGGACTCGTCTTCCGGACGGCGCTGTCGGACTCGTTACAGGCGGTCGTCCTCGCGGAGCAGGCGATGACGGATCTCGGTCACGAGACGGCGGCCACGATGTACGTGAACAACGACTACGGCTGGCAGCTGAGTCAGTCGTTTACGCAGGCGTTTCGATCGACGCACGACGGAACGGTCTCGGCCCAGGTTCCGCTGAACGAGGAGAGCGACTCCTACGCCGCCGCGATCGATCGGGCCAGGGCGGACGATCCGGATCTACTGGTCGTGATCGGCTACCCCGAGACGGGGACGCAGCTGTTCACCGATCTGGGCGACGACCTCGACGAGATCGACGTGCTCGTCACCGACGGACTCCGAGACGGGGACCTGCAGGACGAGGTCGACCGTTCGCTCGACGGCATCCGCGGAACGGCGCCGCTGGTCGGCGGTCCCGGCCAGGAGTTCTTCGCCGAACAGTATCAAGCCGCGTACGACGCCGAACCGGGGATCTTCACGGCCCACGCCTACGATTCGACGGCCGTACTCTTGCTCGCCAACGCCTACGCCGGACAGAACGACGGGACGGCGATCAGAAACGCGATGCAGACGGTGACGAACGAACCCGGGGAGGTGATCGAACCGGAGACGCTCGCCGAGGGCCTCGAACTCGCAGCCCAGGGAGAGCCTGTCGAGTATCAGGGCGCCTCGAGCGCGCTGTCGTTCGACGAGAACGGTGACGCGATCGACGCGACCTTCGAGTACTGGGAGTTCGATCAGAGTGCGGACGGCGGTATCTCCGAAATCGACAGGGTGACGACCTAATGTCTCGACTCGCAAAGCTGGTGCCGTCGTTCATCAGGCGGCGATACCTCGCGAAGTTCGTGATCTCGATTCTGGTGGTCGTCCTGGTTATCGGCTCGGTCGGCGCCGTCAGTTACACCGCCATCGACGACACCGTCAGGGCCGATTCGAACGAGCAACTCGAGTCGACCGCCGAGTTGCAGGCGGACGGGATCGGCGAGTGGGTCGAGTCGATGCGCGTGCAGACGCGGACGGCGTCGGCCTCACAGGAGTTACAGGACGGCGATCCACAGGAGGTACAGGGTGAGATCGTCGAGGCACAGGCCCGGATGTCGGTCGACGTGCGGGCGATTCACTACGTCGACACCGAGACCGGCGAGGTCGTCACGAGCACGGACTCGGAACTCCGCGGCCAGTCGCTCGCCGACGTCGACGATCCGTGGGCGACGACCGACTTCCAGGGCGAACTCGCGTTCGACGACGCGGTCTGGAACTCCGAACAGGCCTACACGTCGCCGTCGCTCGACGATCAGGTGATGGCCTTCGCCAGTCCGGTTTCAGAGCGAGACGACCGCGTCGTCGTCGTCATCGGCACGCTCGAGTACCGCGTTCAGCAACTCCAGCAGGAGGGTGCGTCGTCGTCGACGGCGATCGTCGACGCCGAGGGAACGCCGGTCCTGCAGTCCGCGAACGCGTCGATCGACCAAACGTCGGTCGACGACGAGGCCCTCGAGGCCGCACTCGGTGGCCGACTGACGCGCGTCGACGACGGCGAGTTCGTTCGGGCGTACACGCCGGTCGGCGACACGCAGTGGGTCGCCGTCACGAGCGTCCCGACCGAACAGGCCTACGGCGTCGCGACCGACGTCGGCACCAACGTCATCGCGATGGTGCTCGTGAGTCTGGTCACGCTCGGACTCGTCGGGGTCGTTCTGGGTCGCCAGACGGTCGTCCCGCTGGCCGAGTTGCGCGATCGGACGAAGGAGATGGAGGAGGGGAACCTGGACGTCGATCTCGAGACGTCCCGGGCCGACGAGATCGGCCGGCTGTACGACGGCTTCGACAGCATGCGAACCTCGCTGCGAAATCAGATTCGGGAGGCCGAGGAAGCGCGGCAGGATGCGGAGCAGGCACGTACCGAAACCGAGACGATCAACCGCCATCTCGAGACGAAAGCGGACGAGTACCGCGACGTGATGGCCCAGTGTGCGGCCGGCGATCTGACCAAGCGACTCGATCCCGAAAGCGAGAGCGAAGCGATGGCCGACATCGCCCGCTCGTTCAACTCGATGGTCGAGGAACTCGAGGAGACGACCGCCCACGTCAAGACGTTCGCCACCGAGGTCGCGACGGCGAGCGAGGAGGTGACGACGAGCGCCGAGGAGGTTCGATCGGCGTCCGAGCAGGTGACGGTGTCCGTCCAGGAGATTTCCGACGGCGCGGACGAGCAGAACCAGCACTTGCAGGCGGTCTCGACCGAGATGAGCGGTCTTTCGACGACGACCGAAGAGATCGCGGCGTCGTCGAACGAGGTCGCCGACCTCGCCGAGCGGACGGCCGAAACGGGTCGGCACGGCCGCAAAGCGGCACAGGAGGCGATCGACGGGATGCACGAGATCGAGTCGGAATCGGCCGAGGCCGTCGAGGCGATTCAGGCGCTCGAGGAAGAGATGGAACAGATCGACGAACTCGTCGAGTTCATCTCCGAGGTGGCTCGCCAGACGAACATGCTCGCGCTGAACGCCAACATCGAGGCGTCGCGCGGCACCGCCGGTGGCGACGACGGCAGCGGGTTCGCCGTCGTCGCATCCCAGGTCAAGGAACTCGCCGAAGATACGCGAGAGACCGCCGAAGACATCGAGCAGCGACTGGAGCAGATCAACGAGCGGACCGACCACACGGCGACGGAAGTCCAGAAGACCGCCGATCGCATCTCGACGCACGTCGACTCCGTCGAGAACGCGGCGTCGGCGCTCGACGAGATCGCGAACTACGCGAGTCAGACGAACGACGGCGTGCAGGAGATCTCCGCGGCGTCCGAGGAGCAGGCCGCCTCGACGCAGGAAGTCGTCGCGATGGCGTCGGCGGCGACCGACATCTCCGAGACGACGGTACAGGAGGCCCAGCACGTCGCGGCCGCCGCGGAGGAACAGACGTCGGCGCTCGCCGAGGTGTCGGAGAACGCGAACTCCCTGGCCGGACAGGCGGCGCAACTGAGCGAGGCGCTCGACCGCTTCGAGACCGACCGAGGGGCGCGAGCCTGGTCGGCGAACGGCGACACCGAACTAAGCTACGAAGAGGGCACGCCAGCGGTCGAGGGAGGCGACGATAGGCCAGTTGAGACAGTCGGCAATGCATCGGTCGAGACGGGCGACGAACCGTCTCGCGAAGACGACCGGACCGAGACGGACGACGCGGATCCCGTCACGACCGGGTCAGACGCTGACGCGTCGGAGTCAGCGCAGACGGACCAGCCGTTCTCGTTCGATCGGGTCGACGAGCCCTAGGTTCGGCCGATCCGTCACCTACTTTGTACCCCCGTCCTAAGCGCTGGCAATGGAACGTCTGGAGCGTCGTCGGGCGCTGATCGAGGAGCGCCTCGTCGAGGTGATCGACGGCCTCGAGCCGGACTCGCTCAGGGAGGAAGTCCGCCACACGGCGCTCTCGGGCGGCAAACGCGTCCGGCCGATGGTCGCACTGCTAGCCTGTGAAACCGTCGGCGGGTCGGCCGAGGAAGCGGTGGACTTCGGCGTCGGTATCGAACTCGTCCACAGCGCGTCGCTCGTCATCGACGACATCATCGACCGCTCCGAACTGCGCCGCGGGACGACCAGCGCGTGGGCCGAGTTCGGCTACGGGCCCGCGATCGTCTCGAGCGACGGCCTGCTCGGGGAGGCGTTCGCCCTCTTCTCTGCGGATCCGAGGGCGACGCAGGTCGTCGCCGAGGCGATGGTCGAACTCGGCATCGGCGAGGCCACGGAGCTGTCGGCCAGACCGGAGACGGAGGAGGAGTACATGACGCTGGCGCGGCGAAAGACGGGCGCGCTCTTTCGAGCCGCCGCCGAACTCGGGGCCATCGCCGCCGTCTCGGATCCCGTGACCGTCGAAGCGCTGGGCGAGTACGCCGAACGCGTCGGGGTCGCCTTCCAGATCAGAGACGACGTGCTGGACGCGGTCGCCGACCCCGAGGAACTGGGTAAACCGACCGGCCACGACGCCGCCCTGGAGCGCCCGTCGGTCGTTCAGGTGACCGACCTCACCCCCGAGGAGGCCAACGCCCGCGCTCGAGCCGAATCCGACCGCGCGATCGAGGCCTTGGACCGCGTCGAGGTCGCCGACCCGGCGGCCAGAGACTACCTGCTCGAGTTAGCGGAGTTCGTCGTCGAACGCGAGCGGTAACCCGACGCGAGGCTCGCCTTCCCCTTGCATCTACGCGCACTCCTTTCCCGCGAGCGGTGTCACTACACGCGCTCGGTCTGTCTCGTCCCGTCGTCGGCCTCGTGGTCGCCCTCCGCCGTCTCCGAAAACCGTGACTCGAGAACGGCGAAGGTGAGCGTGCTCACGATACCCAGTAACGTCCCGACGGTCAGGGCAGTCGCGAGATAGTTGATCTCGACTTCGTTCAGGAAGTACGCGCTCACCGCGTGGAGGACGATCGCGATCGAGAGGACGTAAAAGGGCGCGTTGAGATAGCGCCACTCGAGACGCCCCGCGATGTACTCGTCGGTGATCTGCCCGAGACTGGTGGTGAGGCCGGCGGCGGCGACCCACTGGATCGAGCCGTAGACGAACGCGGCGAGCATGACCGGGGCACCGATCTCGTTTGCGGTGGTCTGCTGGACCTCCTCTAGGGTATTCATTCCGCTGACGCCCCCGAGCACGAACAGGGCCGCAGCGACGACGTAGGCGAGCAGGGTCGTGCGACCGGCGTACAGCGACCGGCGGCCGCGTTCGACGGCGTCGTCGAGCCGATCGCCGAGGCCGAGGCCGCGAGAGATGAGGTAGAGGCCGAGGAGCGCGGAGGTCGTCCCGAGCACGATGCCCGGCATATCCAGCACGCTCCCGATCAACGCGAGCGGGTAGATGAGCAAGAGGATTCCCAGCGGAATCAACACCGTCCCTCGCGTCTCGGGGTCGTTCAGCACCTGTTTGATCGTGTAGTACATCGACTCCAGGTTCTGGGCCTGCCGGACGACGACGCGGCGGACGCCGTCGATCGGAACGCGCGACCGGATGATCGGGATGACGGATTCGTCCTGTGCGCCGTCGGTGACCACGAGCGCGGTCACGTCTTCCGCGGTCGAGAGGCTCGCGAGGACCGTATCGACCTCGTCGCCGACCTCCCGGTTGGCCTTGACGTCGCCCTCGTCGTTCCCGGTGACGACGGCGACTTCGACGCTCTCGTCGCGCTCGTCGAGATCGTCGTAGATGTGTAATCCCTGGAAGATGACGTTGACGTCGGAGTCCTCCGGGTCCGCAGTCGCGAGGGCGACGGCCGCCTCCTCGACCGGGTCGCGACCGATGACCGGCGTCGAAAAGCCCGTCTTCCGGCCGAGGTCGTCGTCGAGGTCGACACAGAGGACCAGCAGCATCTGTCCGAACGTTCGAGCGCGGGGTATTTCCATCTTCTGGGGACGACAGAATTCTACACGACGGCTCGAGGACGACCCGCTCGACGGGGCTGCTCGGAGTCGCACGCCGATCAGTACGGCATCGAACTAGTCGCCGCGGGCGCGGTGTCGCGATTACTCCCCGACGGACGCGTTCTCGAGCACGGAGACCCCCCGAATTTCGAAGCGCGCACCGCCGCGGTCGCTCTCGCACGCGGAAACCGTCCAGCCGTGGGCCTCGGCGATGCCGTCGACGATCGCCAGCCCGAGACCGGTCCCGCCGTCGGCCGTCGTGTGTCCGAACTCGAATATCTCGTCGGTATCCGTCTCGAGACCGGAGCCGTCGTCCGCGACGTAGAACCCGGCCGTCGAGTCGTCCTCGAGAGAACCCACGGTAACGGTCACGTTGCTTTCACCGTGTTCCACTGCATCTCCAGAACCATCAGGTTTTGAATGGTTCGTCGAGCCGTGCTCGACGGCATCCTGTTGAGCGCGCGACGCAGGGCTCGTGGAGCCGTGCTCCACGCTGTCGTCGGCCTGTGGCCGACTGCTCGTGGAACCGTGTTCCACGCTGTTCCGAAACAGGTTCTCGAACAGCGCCCGTACCCGGCCCTCGTCTGCGGTGATCGTGACGTCGACCGAACACTCGAGCGTCGCACCCGCGGTATCGACGGCCTCCCAGGCTTCTCGGACGAGTCGCGAGAGGTCGACGGGTTCGGGATCGCCGACGGTCCGACCGTGACGGGCGAGCGAGAGGAGATCCTCGATCAGTTCGTCCATCCGTTCGAGCGACCAGCGGATCTATTCGGTCGAGCCCGTTTCAGCGCCGTTCTCGATCGGACACTCCTCCGCGTGGAGTTCGAGACTGCCCTGGGCGACGTTCAGCGGGTTCCTGAGATCGTGGCTGACGACCCCCGCGAACTCCTCCAGTCGATCGTTCTGGCGCTCGAGTTCGCGCTGATACCGACGTCGCCTGGTGATGTCGCGGATCGCGTGGATCGTTCCGGTGAACGCCCCGTCCTCGAGCGGAAGGAGTTTGGTGTGGACGTCGTGGATACGTTCCTCACCGTCCGCATTCCGAAATTGCACGTGGTACTTCGCCCGTTCGCGGTCGACCGACGAGGAGAGAAGCGCCCGGACCTCGTCGGTGTACTTGTCGATCACCCGTTCGTCGTAGTAGCCGCGTTCGACGAGGTCCGGAAACCGGGTCCCGAGCAGTTCGTCGATATCCTCCGCGAACGCGTTGGCGAACTCGTCGTTGCACCAGACGATCGTCGCGTCCGCATCGAGGACGAAGAGGGCGATCGGCGCGAGTTCGACGATCCGTTCGTACTGGGAGAGTTCGCGCTCCCGTCGCTTTCGGTCGGAGATATCACGGATCACGGCGGTAGAACCGGCGAATTCGCCCCGCTCGTCGGTCAGAACGGTCACGTTCGCTTCGCCGATCCGCTGCTCGTCGCCAGCCCCGACGAGGACTTCGAACCGAGCGGACTCGCGGCCGCTCTCGTGCAGTCGTCGAACCGTCTTGACGCCGCGTTCGAGCGACGCTCTGCTGATGAACTCCGTGATGTGTTCCCCGAGAACCTGCTCTCGGTCGACGTCGTGTAGCTCGCAAAACGCCTCGTTCGCGACGGTGCACCGCCCCATCTCGTCGAGGACGTACATCGGGTCGGTGATCGACTCCACGAGGGTCCGGTAGCGCTCGAGTTCACGTTCACTCTCTCGGCGTGCGCGGGCCGTGCGTCGCCGATCGACGGCGTTCTCGATGCGGTTCGCGAGGACGGTGTACCGATCCAGTCCGGGCCCCTTCTGCAGGTAGTCGGTCACGCCGGCCGAAATCGCCTCGCTGGCGATCTCCTCGGACCCCGTTCCGGTAAACAGGATGAACGGTAACTCGGGACGGTCCGCACGAACCGCCTCGAGCAACTCGAGACCGTCCATCCCGGGCATATCGTAGTCGCTGACGAGACAGTCGAGATCGTCGCCTTCCGTCATTCGAGAGAGGGCCTCGCGGCTACAGCCGGCGGTCACGACGTCCAGTTCGTCGCTCGTTCGCTCGAGCGCGGTCGCCGTCAGTGACCGGACGTCCGGGTCGTCGTCAACACAGAGGACGCGGATCCCGGCAGACATTAGTTAGCCCCCGTTTGGGCGCCAGCGTATAATAGTATACGGCCGAGAACGTACTCGAGACACGAGGGTCACGGCCTCGAGACGGACGAACCCCGCTCGACGCCGGTACGACCGCCCACCTCACGTCGCACTCGTTTCGCACGGCTTTTGTGGACGCGCCCGCTACGTTTCCTCGAATGATCTCGAAGGGCTGTGAGCAGTGCGCGAAAGGCGGCAAGATGGTGCTGTTCGTTTACGGTTACTGCGACCAGCGTGACTGCTTTTACTGCCCGCTCGGCGAGAACCGCAAGAACGTCACCGACGTCTACGCCAACGAGCGACTCGTCGAGAGCGACGAGGACGTTCTCACGGAGGCCCACCGGATGGACGCGCTCGGCACGTCGATCACCGGCGGCGAACCGCAGGAGGCCCTCGACCGGACCTGTCACTACCTCGAACTGCTGAAAGACGAGTTCGGCGAAGACCATCACACCCACCTCTATACGGGTATTCCGGGTGGTCGCGAGAACATGCGCCGCCTCTCCGAAGCCGGCCTCGACGAGATTCGGTTCCACCCGCCGCTCGAGCAGTGGGGCGATCTCCACGGCACCGAGTGGGAGGAGATTCTCTACATTGCCCGCGAAGAAGGGCTCACCCCGGCGTTCGAAATCCCCGGCATTCGCGCCGAAGCGGAGTTCCTCGAGTTCCTCGACGAAGGCGCGGCCGACTTCTGTAACGTCAACGAGTTCGAGATGAGCGACGGGAACTACCGCCGGATGCAGGAGGAAGGCTTCGAACTCAAGGAAGATCACATGAGCGCCGTCGAAGGCTCCCGCGAGGACATCCTCGAGGTGATGGGCGACCACGAACGGGTCTACTTCTGTACCTCCGTGTTCAAGGACGCCGCCCAGCACCGCCGTCGCCTGAAGCGCATGGCGCGGAACATTCGTCGGGAGTTCGACGACATCACCGACGACGGCACGCTCGTCTACGGGAAGACCCGCGCCGATCCGGAGCGCTTCGAAGCGCTGGGCGTCCCCGAGGAGTTCTACACCGTCAAGACGGACCACGTCGAGATCGCCTGGTGGCTCTTGGAGGAGATGATCGACGAGGGCGATCTCGAGGACGGCGAGATCGTCGAGCAGTATCCGACGTACGACGGGCAGGTCGTCGAGCGGACGCCGCTGGCGTAAGTAACGTACCGCGAGCGAACGGAGTGAACGAGCGGCTTTTAGGTCAGATTTTTCGAGGAGGATGAGCGAAGTCAGGAACTCGATGAGCAAACCGGTTGCGGCCGGCGATTCGAATCGATTGGGCAGACGATAACGACCGTTTCGCTGCGTTCAATAGTGGAAGATCGCCATTATCGAGGCTCTACAGTGCGGTCTAGCGGAAAACGGGGGACCAGCTACTTATCGAGGGTGTAGTAATGGGGACTGCCCCGGACGAATCGGTTACGATGCAATTCCGAACACTCGCAGTCGTTGCGGTTGCCCTCCTCGTGGTCCTCTCGGGGTGTGGTTCCATCGGGGGGACACAGCCCGACGAGCCGTCGAACGAGTCGGACGTCGAACTCGAAGACGCGGACCCCGACGAACGCGGCGACAACAACGAAACGAGCGACTCCGACGCGGAGGATGAACCGGCGACGGACGACGAAGACGAGACCGCGGACGCGGAGTGGCATCCGCCGAAGGAACCGAACCGACCGCTGGAAGACGAGCGCGAGGATCGGATCAAGTCCGTCGAGTTCGTCGACAAAGAGCCCGCCGAGGACGGCGAGGGCTACTCGAACTTCAACCTCGAGGTGGTCGCCAACACCAGTATGGAGAACGTCGATCCGCCGGAACACGGTGACGTGATCGGCGAGCCGTACTTCTTCGTCAAGATCAACGAAGACGAGCAGAAGCTCGTCGAACGCACGGGAGAGGTCCAGATGGACGAAAACGGCACGTACCATATCGAGGTTCGGCCGGCCGGAATCGAAGAGTTCGGCGAGGGGTCGCTGACCGTCGAGGTCTTCCTGATGGATGAGGACAAAGACTGGGACGACATCTATGCCTCCGTGGGCACGGACATCCACTTCAATCCGGAGACGGAGAGCGATGTCGACGACGCTAACGATTCGGAAACGGAAAGCGACGCTGACGACGCTGACGACGTTGACGATTCGGAAACGGAAAGCGATACCGACGACGCTGACGATTCAGAAACGGAACCCGACACCGAGGACGATACCGATTCCGAGACGGACGAGCGCTGAGTGGTCCCGGCCGATCGAAACCGGCGGTTCGAACCGATCAATCGAGTTCGGTCGGATCGACTTCGGGGAGCGTGATGAGGTTTTCCCGACCGATCCGGAGTTTCTCGATGTCGCCGTCCTCGTCCATCTGCGAGAGGAGTTGGGAGACCTTGGCGTTCGACCAGCCGGTCTCTTTGACGATCGAGGCCTGTTTCATCCGGCCGCCGTTCTGCGTGAGCATCCGAAGGACGCGTTCCTCGTCGCTCAACAGTTCGGGATCGATCTCGTCGTCGGGCGTCTCTTCGTACTCGAGTCGCGTTCCGGCGGCGTCCATCGGCTCGTCGACCGCACCCGGACCATCGGCTCCCGACTGAACTACGGTACCGCCGGTAGTGTCTGCTGCACCGCCCTGTTCGTCTGGCCCGTCTCGAGCGACGGTCCGCGAACGTGTGCGAGTGAGGAATCCGAAGGGGCCGAGTTCGGTGATTCGATTCGGAAGGCGCTCGAGAGGGGAGGGGACGTCGATCCCCTGGTTTCGACGAGCGAGGAGATAACTCCCGATGGCGACGACGAACACGATTCCGACGACGCCACCGATCAGCCAGTTCGAGATGCCGCCGGCGGGCCCGGCGCCGCTGCCGCCGCTGCTGCGGACGAAGACGATCTCTAGTTCGTGGTCGCTGAACTGGTAAGAACCGTCCCAGTCGAGCTGTGTGGGGGTCTCGAGGGCGTAGTCGTTCGGATACTCGATGACGAGGCGCTGCATCTCGTTCAACGAGAGCCAGACGCCACTGTCGGTCTGGAAGGCGTCACCGACGTAGAGTCGGTCGTTCTCGACCGTCGCGAAGTTGGTCCAGGTAAGCGAGTACGTAATGGTACCGACGCGAACCTCTTCGCCCTCCTCGGTATCGATCGCTTCCCCGTCGACATCGTCGACGTCGTCGACGGACTCGACGCGGGAGTCGTCCCAGCCGGCGTCTCGAATCGTCATCTCACGGTCGGTTCGATCCGCGGCCTCGCTCGCGCGGTGTTCGAACTGCCGGGGATCGACGTTAGGGTCGCGTTCGCCCGCCGAAAGGGCCTCGGCGTAGTCGCGAAACTCGTCGACGGACTCGTCGTCAGGCAGGATGAAGCGGCTCTCGATCGACCAGTGGGCATCGCCGTTGTCGTCAATCTCGATCCGTAGCACCTGTTTCGCACCGGCTGCCGCGGGTGGATCCTCGAAAGTCAGCGATGGAGACAGATCCGCGGATGAGGCTGACTGCGGGGTGTCCGACGCCGAAACCGAGGGAGTGAAAGCGTCCGGGGTCGACGCGGGAGCGTCGGTACCCGTCGGTGTGGGGTCGTGCGGGGACGCCGACGGCGCGGCGGCCACCACCCCCACGGAGGACATCACGAGGAGGGCTGTGAGGGCAAATGTAATCGCGGTGGATAACCGCATGCGTACCAACCGGTGGTTTCCCCGGGGAAAAAACACTTTCCATCGGAAAATAACGCGTTACTATCGGGTGGAAACTCCGGTATCAGCACCGAAAACGCCCGTTAGGCGCTCCCTCCACAGGTGCGACCAGTTTTTGTATCAGGAGACCATACGGTGGGGCGATGAACAGTGCGACACCCGTCGTTCTCGCGATGTTGCTCGTCACTTCGCTTCTCGCGATGCCCGTCATCGCGGTGGGGCCGGAAGCCGACGACGCGACACGCGACGCCCCCGACTCGCAGTTCCAGCAGCTAACCCTCCAGCAAGCCTCCTCGTCGCCGGTCGAAGCAGAGGACACGACGAACCGTCTCCAGCTTTCCGGTGAGATCAGGGACGAACGCACCACCTACGGAACCGATCTCGGGCTGGCACTCGCCAGTGTAGACGATCACCTCAGGGTGGATCACGAACAGTACACCATCGTCGACAGCGAGTTCGACGACGCAACGGCGGACGAACGGAAGAACATGGTCAGAGAGGCCGACAACCGGATCAGCGAGCGAACCGAGGCGCTCGCAGAGCGCGAGCGTGAGGCCGTTCAAGATCACGCAGCCGGTGACAGCACCGATACCGAGCTCATACAGACGCTGTTGCGCAACTACCACGAGGCAGCGGTGCTGTGGGACGCACTGGACGAACTCGATAACGACAGAACGGATGCGATTCCGGGCTACGGGCTGTCGAACAAGCAGGTCCGAGCCGACAAAGCGGCGCTCGACCTGCATCAGACCTCACTCCGAGCGTCCCTCGATCAGGCGAGCCAATCCTCCGGCTGGGACGAGCAGCCGGACGCCCGAATCCAGACGTCAGAAAACGGCTACAGCCTCTCGATGATCGAGGGAGATATGTACGTCCTCGAGACGGTTCGGTTCGACAACCGAAACACATCCGCGGAGAACCAGTTCGAGGAGTACTCGAACTCCGAGACGATGGAGGCCGCAACGGAGCACTATCCGTGGGCGGGCGGTGAACAGAGCTGGTCGAGCTTCAACGATTACGGCGAGCAGCACCTCTATTTCGTCGAAATGGAAGACGATCGGAACCATCTCGAGGTCTACCTCGACGGCGGGACCGGCGAGGTTTACCGCGAATCCCAGGAACTCGCACTCGACTCACTGCCCGAAGACGACAGCGAATCGTGGATCAACGACGGCCTCGAACTCACGCTCACGGAGACGCCCGTCAACGGGCCGGTCGAAGTGAGGGTGACCGACATGGTGTCAGGCGAACCCGAGAGTGCGACGGTTTCGATGAACGGTGAAGTACTCGGCGAGACCGACGACGACGGCACGCTGTGGCTCTTGCCGCCACTCGGCGAGTACCACGTGACGGTCGAAACGGACTCCGGAAGCGTCGACACGGAGACATCGAATACCCGACCGTAGTTGGCCGAGCCGCACCTTTATATTGGAACGAGCGGCCACGATGGGGCGTGTCACGTCGCCCGAGTGGGCCGTCGATTTCCGACCGAAACTGCCATCACAGAAGCGGCTGCCGCGGCACGGATTGTAGTAACTGGACGAGATCCGGCTTCAGCGGTCGGGCGGTCAGCCGACTCGTCGGCGTTCTCGCGCTACTCGCGGTGACCGTTTTGCTGGCAACTATCGTCGCAGTCGGTGCCAGTACGTGGTCACTCGAGTCCGGCGGGCCGACTGCGGCGTTCGACCTCGCGGTCGACGGCGAGGAGGCGAGGGTGGTACTCGACCACCTCGAGGGCGATGCGATCGACGTGACGGAGCTGTCGATGCGGATCACGGTAAACGGCGGCGAACTGGCGAACCAACCGCCGGTGCCGTTCGTCGGCGCGGAGGGGTTCGACGGCTCACCGACGGGGCCGTTCAATTCGAAGTCCGATTCCGAGTGGCGGACTGGGGAACGCGCGGGCGTCACCGTCGCCGACACGAACGATCCGACGATCGAGTCCGGCGATGCGGTTGCCGTCACGCTCGTCGTCGACGGATCTCGGGTAGCGACGCTCGAGACGACGGCGACGTAACGACGTGTGAACCGCCTCGGGGTCAAGCCCCGAGGCACTCGGCCTGCTCCGCCGGTAGACCGACAGGGCGAGTCGGTAACCAGTGATTACTCCGGTGCGCGACCGATCGTCGTGATCGCGACGTCCGGTTCGTAGGTGGGGCCCATGAACGCGTGTTTGACGTCCTCGAAGCCGGCCCGTTTGAACATCCGATCGGCCTCGTACTCGTCGTAGAAGAGCATGATCGAGTCGGCGAGCTTCTGTGCGAGAAGGTTGTCGGGATAGTTCGGACCGACGACGAGCACCTGGCCGCCGGGTTTCAGGACGCGGCGGAACTCCCGGAGCGCGAGGATCGGGTTCGGCCAGTACTCGATCGATCCCGACGACCAGACGACGTCGAAGGTGTCGGTCGCGAACGGCAGTCGTTCGGCGTCGCCGCGGTGGAAGTGGACCGGCGGCGCTCGCTTGCCGAACTTCGCGTAGGCCTGCTCGAGCTGGTGTTCGCTCTGGTCGAGGGCGTACACCTCGTCGACGTGCTCGAGCAGTCCTTCGGTCGCGAAGCCGGTGCCACAGCCGACGTCGAGAACGGTCGTATCGTCCTCGAAGTCGAGCAGTTCGAGGGCGTCGGCTCGCATCTCCTCGTTCCAGATGAAGGGATTGACCTGATCGTAGACCTGCGAGAGGTACTTGTAGAACAGTCGGGCTCGGGCCTTGTTCTCGAGGATTCCCATTAGGGGTGGATTTTATCCGGATCGGGATATGTCTGCTGTTCCCGTCGGTCACGAAACGTGATTACTCGATACGGACCGACGCGGTTGGGGAGGGTATTTCCGGATGACTTTCGCAACTACCATATACGCGCCCTTGTAAACGTCCACCCGCTTAGAGTATGCCGAGGCCAGAGGTTCTCGAACGAATACAGTCGGCGGAGGAGGAAGCCGACGAGATCGTCGCATTGGCACAGAACGACCGCGACGAGCGAATAGCCGAGGCCCGGAAACGTGCCGAGGAGATTCGCACGGAAGCGGAACAAGAAGCGCGGGATCTCAAGGAGCGCCGGCTCGAAACGGCGCGCGACGAGATCGACGAGGAGTGCGAACGCGTCCTCGAGGAAGGAGAACAGGAGCGTGCGGCGCTAGCCGAACGTGCCCAGGATCGGGTCGACGAAGTGACGGACCACGTCGTCGAACTGTTCCAGGAGGACGTCCATGCTCAGACCTGAACGGATGAGCAAGGTCTCGGTGGCCGGTTCCAAGGGCGTCATGCCCGCGGTCATCGAGACGGTACACGGACTGAACCTGGTTCACCTCTCGGATTACGACGGCACCTGGGAGGGGTTCGACAACGGGAACCCCATCGAAGGAGCCGACGACGCCTCCGAGAAACTGGTGACCGTCCGCGCCCTCGAGAGTACCCTGGAGCTGTCGGCCGACGAGGCCGAGCCGGGGACCCTCGAGGAGAACTGGGAGGAGCGTGTCGAGGAGATCCGAACGCGGGTCAACGAACTCGACGACCAGCGCAGCGAGATCCGTGAGGAGCTCCGACAGGTCGAGGAAAAGATCGGTCGCGTCGCTCCCTTCGCGGAGCTCGGAATCGACCTCGACCTCCTGTCGGGGTACGAGACGGTCGACGTCGTCGTCGGCGAAGGGCCGCTCGGCCAGGTCGAAGACGCCGTCGCCGCGTCCGAGGAGATTCGAGCCTACGAGACGTTCACCGGTGGCGACATCGTGGCCATCGTGGCTGCGCCCACCGAAGACGCCGGTTCGAATCCGACCGACGACGCGCTCGTCGGCGTCGAGTTTACCCGGCACCCGGTGCCGGAGACCGACCAGGCGCCGAGTGCGTACGTCGACGACCTCGAGGAACGGAAACGCGAACTCGAGTACGAGGTCGAAGATATCGACGCGGAACTCGAGCAGATCAAGACGAACGAAGCCGGCTTCCTCCTGCGCGTGGAGGAAGAGCTGACCATCGAGGTCCAGCAGGCGGAGGCGCCGCTGCAGTTCGCGACGACGGATCGCGCGTTCATCGCGGAGGGATGGATCCCGAGCGACAGGTACGACGAATTCGTCGCCGATCTGAACGACGCCGTCGGTGACAGCGTCGAGGTCGAAGAGCTCGAGCGTGCGAGCTACGACCGCCACGGCAAGACCCACACGGAGGATATCCAGCAGGGTGCGCCGGCCGCAGAAGACGACGAAGAGGCGGCGTCGGAGGACGGCCAGCAAAAGGCCGTCACCGACGGCGGCACGGCGGTGACGATGAACGATCAGCCGCCGACGATTCAAGACAATCCGTCGGCAGCGAAGCCGTTCGAAGCGCTGGTGAAAGCGGTTAACCGACCGAAATACAATGAACTCGACCCCACGATCTTCCTGTTCCTGACGTTCCCGCTGTTCTTCGGCTTCATGATCGCCGACGTCGGGTACGGGCTCCTGTACGTGTTGATCGGCTTCTACATGTACCAGAGCTTCGACAGCCCCGGGATCACGAGTCTCGGCGGCGTCGCGATGTGGGCGGGCGCGTTCACGATCTTCTTCGGCATCATGTTCGGAGAGATCTTCGGCCTCCACGAACTGGGCTACATCCTGTTCGATGGTCATCCGCCGATGGAAGACAAGGGCCTCTCACCCGCGACTGAGAACTTCGCTCTCACGTGGGTCGTCGTGAGCGTCCTGCTCGGCGTGATCCACCTGAACATCGCGTACATCCTGGATTTCATCGAGAATATCCAGCACGGCCACGGTCTCTGGGGGGCGATCACCCACAGCGGCTCGTGGATCTTGATGCTCAACGGGCTCTGGATCTGGGTGTTCACGCCGCAGGGAGCGAGCGCGAAGCCCGACTTCCTGTTCGAAATCTTCGACGGCGCGGCGTTCAACTTCGGGTTCAGCAGCTTCCCGATGATGACGCTGGTCGACCTGCCGATCGCCGGCGGATTCGAACTCACCCTTCCAGTAGTGATGATCCTCGTCGGGATCGTGCTACTCGCAATTGGTGATCCCGTCGAACTCGCGGAGTTCGCGATTCCGTTCGCACACGGCGTCTCCTACGCCCGAATGGCGGCAGTCCTGCTCGCGAAGGGCGGGATGGCGTTCGTCGTCAACCTGCTGGTGTTCGGCGGCGTCGAGACCGAAGAGGGAACGCGACCCTTCCTCGCCCCATGGACTGACTACACCCACGAATCCGGCGAAGTGATGTTCGAAGGCCTGATCCACATGGGTCCGATCGCGCTCGTCTTCGGCCTCATCATGTTAGTAGTCGGACACATCGTAGTCTTGCTGCTTGGTATCACAAGTGCCGGATTACAGGGTGTGAGACTCGAGTACGTCGAGTTCTTTGGGAAGTTTTATGAGGGCGGTGGAAAGAACTACGAACCGTTCGGACACGATCGAAATCACAGCGAGGATTGAATACAATGGAACTTGAAATCGCAGAACTGGCAAATGTCGTACTGCAGAACGGAGAAGCAACTGAATCGCCATCTCTCACCGGCCCTGGTGCCGCAGCCCTGGCCGTCGGACTCGCCGCGCTCGGTGCCGGTTACGCCGAACGCGGAATCGGAGCGGCCGCAGTCGGTGCGATCGCTGAGGACGACGACATGTTCGTCCCAGGCCTGATCATGACCGTCCTACCAGAGACGCTCGTGATTCTGGCACTGGTCGTCGTCTTCATCGTCTAACAACCGCGTCCCCTTCTCTCACCAATGAGTTTAGACACAGTCGTAGAAGACATTCGAGAAGAGGCCCACGCGCGTGCGGAGGACATCCGCGCTGAGGGCGAAGCGCGCGCCGAAGAGATTGAATCGGCCGCCGAGGAGGAGGCCGAGGAGATTGTTGCGAGCGCAGAGCAAGAGGTTGAGCGTGAAATAGAACAGTTGCATGAACAGCGACTCTCCAGTGCGAAACTGGAGGCGAAACAGAAGCGCCTGGAGGCCCGCCGTGACGTCCTCGGCGACGTTCGCGAACAGGTCGAGGACGAGCTCGCCGCCCTCGAGGGAGAGACCCGCGAGGAACTGACGCGAACCCTCCTCGACGCAGCGAGCGACGAGTTCGACGAGGGCGACGACGTCAACGTCTACGGCCGCGCCAGCGACGAGGAACTGATTACGTCGATCCTCGACGATTACAACGGCTACGAGTACACCGGCGAGTACGAGTGTCTCGGTGGCGTCGTCGTCGAGAGCGGCCAGTCTCGAGTCCGGGTCAACAACACGTTCGACTCGCTACTCGAGGACGTCTGGGAAGACAACCTCCGGGATATCAGCAACAGACTCTTCGAACAATGAGTGTAGGCGCCTCGAATCCGGAATACGTGAACGCTCGCGTTCGGTCACGCCGAGCCTCGCTGTTCGCGGACGATGACTATCGGAAGCTTATCCGGATGGGGCCGAGCGAGATCGCACGGTTCATGGAGGAGACAGAGTACGAACGCGAGATCAACGCGCTCGGCGCCCGATTCTCGGGCGTCGACCTGATCGAGTACGCCCTGAACCGGAATCTCGCAAAGCACTTCCAGGACTTACTCGACTGGTCGGAGGGGCGACTCTACGACCTCATCTCCCGGTACCTCCGGAAGTTCGACGTCTGGAACCTGAAGACGATTATCCGCGGGATCTACACCGAATCCGATCCCGAGGAGATCCGGACGGACCTGATTATGGCCGGGGAACTCGACGAGTCGACGATCGACCGTCTGCTCGAGGTCGATGCGATCGAGGACGCGATCGAAGTCCTCAACCGGACGATCTACTACGAGCCCCTCTCCGCGGCCCACGAGGAGTTTGAAGAGACGGGCGCACTCGTCCCTATCGAAAACGCCCTGGACCGGGAGTTCTACGAGCACCTGCTCGAGGACGTCAGCCAGCAGTACGGCGAGCCTGAGGAAGGGGCAGAAGCGCTCTACATCGAGTTCCTGCAGGCGGAAATCGATTTCCGAAACCTCCGGAATGCGTTGCGCCTCGCACGGAGCGGCGCCAACCTCGACCCGGCGGCCTACTACATCGAGGGCGGCGTCCTGTTCGACCAGGCGGAACTGAGCCGTCTCATCGGCAACGAGGACGAACTCGTCGAGCATATCGCAGAGAACAAACGGTACGGGGACCGGCTGTCCGGGGCCCTGGATCGGCTGCGCGAAGCTGACAGCCTTATCCAGTTCGAGCACGCACTAGACGCTGCGTTGCTCGAGTACGCGGATACGCTCTCGAGCATCTACCCGGCCTCGATCTCGGCCGTGCTGTCGTACATCCTCGCCAAGGAGCGCGAGGTCGAGAACATCCGTGCGATCGCTCGCGGTCGAGAGGTCGGCCTCGAGGAAAGCGAGATCGAAGAGGAGCTGGTGATCCTATGAGTCAGGAAATCGCAGTCATCGGCAGTCCGGAGTTCACGACCGGTTTCCGCCTCGCGGGAGTCCGTCGCTTCGAGAACGTCCCGGACGACGAGAAGACGTCCGAACTCGACGACGCCGTCACGGACGTCCTCGACGACGACGGCGTCGGGATCGTCGTCATGCACGACGACGATATGGAGTTCCTCTCGCGGAACGTCCGCCAGAACGTCGAAACGAGCGTTGAGCCGGTCGTCGTCACGATCGGCAGCGGAACCGGTGGTGGCGGACTGCGCGACCAGATCAAGCGTGCGATCGGTATCGACCTGATGGACGAAGACGAATAACAAACTATGAGCCAGGCAGAAGACACCCAGACCGTCGACGAAGACGGTGTAATCGAAAGCGTGAGCGGTCCAGTCGTGACCGCCGCGGACCTCGACGCCCGGATGAACGACGTCGTCTACGTCGGTGACGAAGGGCTGATGGGCGAGGTCATCGAGATCGAAGGGAACCTGACCACGATTCAGGTCTACGAAGAAACCTCCGGCGTCGGCCCGGGCGAACCCGTCGAGAACACGGGCGAACCGCTTTCCGTCGACCTCGGACCGGGCGTGCTGGATGCCATCTACGACGGTGTCCAGCGCCCGCTCGACGTGCTCGAGGAGAAGATGGGGACGGCGTTCCTCGACCGGGGGGTCGACGCCCCCGGGATCGACTTCGAGACGGAGTGGGAGTTCACCCCGACCGTCGAGGCCGGCGACTCGGTCGAACCCGGCGACGTCGTCGGTGAAGTACCCGAGACCGAGAGCATCACGCACCGCGTGATGGTCCCGCCGGACTACGAGGGCGGCGAGGTGACGTCGACCGAGAGCGGCTCGTTCACGGTCGACGAAACCGTCGTCGAACTCGACTCCGACGAAGCGATCACGATGCACCAGGAGTGGCCGGTTCGCGAGGCCCGTCCCGCAGACACGAAGGAGACGCCGACGATCCCCCTCGTCTCGGGACAGCGAATTCTCGACGGTCTCTTCCCGATCGCGAAAGGTGGGACGGCCGCGATTCCCGGTCCGTTCGGCTCCGGGAAGACGGTCACCCAGCACCAGCTCGCCAAGTGGGCCGACGCGGACATCGTCGTCTACGTCGGCTGTGGTGAGCGCGGCAACGAGATGACCGAGGTCATCGAGGACTTCCCGGAACTGGAAGACCCGCAGACGGGCAAACCGCTCATGTCCCGGACGTGCCTCATCGCGAACACGTCCAACATGCCGGTCGCAGCCCGCGAATCCTGTATCTACACGGGGATCACCATCGCGGAGTACTTCCGCGACATGGGCTACGACGTCGCGCTGATGGCCGACTCCACCTCCCGGTGGGCGGAGGCCATGCGCGAAATCTCGAGTCGACTCGAGGAGATGCCCGGCGAAGAGGGGTATCCCGCGTATCTGGCGGCGTCGCTCTCGGAGTTCTACGAGCGCGCCGGCAAGTTCCAGCTGCTCAACGGTGACGAGGGATCGGTGACGGCGATCGGTGCCGTCTCGCCGCCCGGCGGTGACTTCTCGGAACCCGTCACGCAGAACACCCTGCGTATCGTCAAGACGTTCTGGGCGCTGGACGCCGACCTCGCGGAGCGTCGGCACTTCCCGTCGATCAACTGGAACGAGTCGTACTCGCTGTATCGACAGCAGCTCGACCCCTGGTTCCGCGACAACGTCGCGGAGGACTGGCCGGAGGTTCGCCAGTGGGCGATCGACGTCCTCGACGAGGAGGCCGAACTGCAGGAGATCGTCCAGCTCGTCGGCAAGGACGCCCTGCCGGAGGACCAGCAGCTGACCCTCGAGGTCGCACGCTACCTGCGTGAAGCCTGGCTCCAGCAGAACGCGTTCCACGACGTCGACACCTACTGCGACCCGAAGAAGACCTACCGGATGCTCCAGGCGATCCGGACGTTCAACGACGAGGCCTTCGAGGCGCTCGAGGCCGGCGTCCCGGTCGAGGAGATCCAGGAAGCCGACGCCCTCCCGCGACTGAACCGGATGGCGACGGCGGAGGAGTGGAACGAGTTCATCGACGAACTCGAATCGGATATCGAATCGCAGATCAGAAGCCAGTACTAACGATGAAAGAGTACCAAACAATCACGGAGATCAGCGGCCCGCTGGTGTTCGCCGAAGTCGACGAACCCGTCGGTTACGACGAAATCGTCGAGATCGAAACCGACGACGGACGAACGCTTCGCGGACAGGTGCTGGAATCGAGCGAAGGCGTCGTCGCGATTCAGGTGTTCGAAGGGACGGGCGGTATCGACCGCAACGCGTCCGTTCGATTCCTGGGCGAGACGATGAAGATGCCCGTCACCGAGGATCTCCTCGGACGGGTGCTCGACGGGTCCGGGAACCCGATCGACGGCGGCCCGGAGATCGTCCCCGACGAACGCATCGACATCGTCGGCAAGGCGATCAACCCCTACTCCCGGGAGTATCCCGAGGAGTTCATTCAGACCGGCGTCTCCGGTATCGACGGCATGAACACGCTGGTTCGCGGCCAGAAGCTGCCGATCTTCTCCGGCTCCGGACTGCCACACAACGACCTCGCACTCCAGATCGCCCGGCAGGCGACCGTGCCGGAAGAAGAGGAAGCGGGCGACGACGACGAGGGCTCGGAGTTCGCAGTCATCTTCGGCGCGATGGGGATCACCCAGGAAGAGGCGAACGAGTTCATGGACGACTTCGAGCGGACCGGCGCGCTCGAGCGCTCGGTCGTCTTCATGAACCTCGCGGACGACCCCGCAGTCGAGCGGACGGTCACGCCGCGACTCGCGCTGACGACAGCGGAGTACCTCGCCTTCGAGAAGGACTACCACGTGCTCGTCATCCTCACCGACATCACGAACTACTGTGAGGCGCTTCGTGAGATCGGTGCCGCACGTGAGGAGGTTCCGGGCCGACGTGGCTACCCCGGATACATGTACACCGACCTGGCACAGCTCTACGAGCGCGCCGGTCGAATCGAGGGCAAGGACGGATCGGTCACGCAGATTCCGATCCTGACGATGCCCGGCGACGACGACACCCACCCGATTCCGGACCTGACCGGCTACATTACGGAAGGCCAGATCGTGATGGATCGGGACCTCAACAGCCAGGGGATCGAGCCGCCGATCAACGTCCTGCCGAGCCTGTCCCGGCTGATGGACGACGGGATCGGTGAGGGGCTGACCCGCGGCGATCACGGCGACGTCTCCGACCAGATGTACGCCGCGTACGCGGAGGGTGAGGACCTGCGCGACCTCGTGAACATCGTCGGTCGCGAGGCACTGTCCGAACTCGACAACAAGTACCTCGACTTCGCCGATCGGTTCGAGGAGGAGTTCATCCAGCAGGGGTACGACACCAACCGCTCGATCGACGACACGATCGAACTCGGCTGGGACCTCCTGTCGGAGCTCCCGAAGGAGTCCCTCAACCGGATCGGCGAGGACCTCATCGAGGAGCACTACCGCGAAGACGAGACCGAAGCCGCCGAAGTTTCGGCCGACTGATCGCCGCGGTTTCGTTTTGTTGTTCCGTTTCCCTCGATTCGCGCTCCGAATAGCCGATCGGCCGTCTCGGACGGCACACGGTGAACCGGGCATTGCCCGTTCGAAGCACATGACAATATTTATTTCATACTGAACAACACGTTTCGATATGGACGATCGCATTTCACGGCGACGACTGCTCTCCACGGCGACGGCTGGCGGTCTGACGATCGGCGTTGCCGGCTGTCTCGACCAATTCGACGGCGAATCGGACGACGGTGACGACTCGTCCGACGCCGGAAGCGGACCCGAAAGCGGTGACGACGAGAACGGCGACGAGAGCGAGATATCCGCCTGCGAGGCCGGGACCGCGTTCCTCGAGTCGACGTTCGACGGGCAGTTCGAGGAAGCCGGTGAGTACTACCCATACGAGTATCTCGAGTCGTACGACCGAGACTACTTCGTCGACTACCTCGAGAACCGGTTCGCCGAGACCGTCGACGGCTACGAGCTCGCGGCTGCCGACTGTGCCGAGTCGACGGACGACCACAACGTGATCGAGGAGGCCGACGACGAACTGGACGCCGAGGTGACGGACGGCGAGTGGCTCACCTACGACCTCGACCTCGAGACCGACGGGGAGACGGTATCGGAGATGATAGACGTACTCGCCGTCGAGATCGACGGGACGTGGTACGCCGGGGTCGTCGATATCGCCGTACAGGACGCGGAGGTGACGGTCGAAATCGCGGAGGACGGTCAGATCATCGACGCGGACGCAGATGGCGAGGCTGCAGCGGTCGTCGTCTCGGTGCTCGACGAGAACGGAAATGCGGTCCCAGATGCGACGGTGATCGCCAGCGAAGGGTCTGCGGAACTCGACGGTCCCCTGCGGGCAGACGCGGGAGTCGTCGACGACGACCTCGAGGGGTCCTACGACGACCTCGAGGATCATCAGGCGGTGCTGAACTTCGACGGCCGCCAGTCGCTTCGTGAAGACCAGGATATCGGCACGATCGAACTGGACGTCCTGCCGCCGTCCGACAGCAACTATCTCGACGAGCAGCCGAACCCCGAAGTTCGGGTCGTCAGAGACTGACGGCGGATTCTGCAGGGGTTCTATCGATCCGGAGCCCGTCACTGCCGTTCGAGCCAGAAGACGTCCTATTCCGACCGAAACTTCTGTACGTATCCCCGATGAAGGAGCGGTTGGTGTGGTATGTATGCACAAACCATTGCTCACGACGGAGTTTCTCGACCGGGCGCGGACGCACTACGGCGACGACGAGGCGGTGGTCGCCACCACGGGTGAGCGGTTCACCTACGACGAACTCGGGGAGCGCGCCGATCGGTTCTCGGCGGCGCTGCAGGAACGCGGCATCGAGAAGGGCGATCGGGTCGCCGTCCTGGATCCGAACACGCACTACCACCTCGAGGCCGCCTACGGAATCATGCAACTCGGCGCGGTTCACACGCCGCTAAACTATCGGTTGACACCCGACGACTTCGAGTACATCCTGTCGGACGCCGGCGTCGACGCGATCTACGCGGACTACGACTACGCCGAGAACATCGAGGCGATCCGCGACGAGGTGCAGACGGAGACGTTCGTGACGAACGATTCGGACGCGGTGGAGGGTCAATGGGAGGAGTTCGACGACGTGCTCGAGGACGCCGGGACGGAGTACGACCGCCCCGAGATGGCCGAAGACGAGATCATCACGATCAACTACACCTCGGGGACGACGGGCGATCCGAAGGGCGTCTGTCGCACCCATCGCTGCGAGACGATCCACGCCTACCTCACGGTGGCCCACCAGCAGATAACCGACGACGACGTCTACCTCTGGACGCTCCCGATGTTCCACGCGAACGGCTGGGGACACATCTTCTCGGTGACCGGGATCGGCGCGAAACACGTCTGCACGCGCGGTATCGACGCCGGGGAGATCTTCGAGACGGTTCGGAGCGAGGACGTCTCCTACATGTGCGGCGCGCCGACGGTGTTGAACATGCTCACTAGCCACTACGAGGATCACGAACCCGAGACGACCGGTGAGGCGGACGTTCGGCTGGCGACCGCCGGCAGCGCGCCGCCCGAGGCGACGATCCGAACCGTCGAGGAGGAGTTCGGCTGGTACATGAAACACGTCTACGGGGCGACCGAGACGGGGCCGCTGATCACTACCGCCGACGCGCGCCGACACTTCGACGACGACAGCGACGATCGATTCCGAATCAAGAAACGACAGGGTCTGGCCTTCCTTGGAACCGAGATCCGCGTCGTCGACGAAGAGGGAACCGACGTCCCTCGCGACGACGAGACGCTGGGCGAGATCGTCGTCCGGGGCAACCAGATCATGGAACAGTACTGGGAGAAGCCCGAGGCGACCGCGGAGGCCTTCTCCGACCGCGTCGAGGGCTACTACCACACCGGCGATCTCGCGACGATAGACGAGAACGGCATGATCGCGATCCAGGACCGCAAGAAGGACATCATCATCTCCGGCGGCGAGAACATCTCGAGCATCGAACTCGAGGACACGCTGTTCGATCACGACGCGGTCGCGGACGTCGCCGTCATCCCGGTCCCCAGCGACGAGTGGGGCGAGACGCCGAAGGCGTACGTCGTCCCCGCGAACGGTGATCCCGACGATCCGGGCGTCACCGAGGAGGAACTCTTCGGGTTCACTCGCGAGAACCTCGCGGGCTACAAGGCAGTCCGGCGGTTCGAGTTCGTCGACGAATTACCGACGACCGCGACCGGCAAGATCCAGAAGTACGAACTCAGGCAAGAGGAGTGGGAAGACGAAGAGCGAATGGTCGGGCAGGGATGACAGCCGTCAAGTCGTGAACGGGAGCACGGGTCGCCCTCTTCGAGCAGACGCCCCGCAGCGCCGTCGACGATCAGGGCGCCTTCGGTGCCGAGGGTAGGTACCGCTACCGATCGTAGCGGTCGGCGTCGTCCGGACGCGTTCCCCATCCCGATTCTGTTCCCTGTTCGTCAGGGTCGGTCCTCGCCGCGTCCGCACCCGAACTCGACCGCGATCCGCCCCGTCCGCCACGTTCTTTCGCGAGTTGTTCCGCGTCCGAACGATCGACGACCGTCGGGTTCGACGTTTCATTGTCGATTGCCAGCCATAGAACGAGTGGAATCACGAGGGCGAACAAGAGGACGAGGAGAAAGACGAGACCGAACATGGGTACGTTGTCGCTCGAGACCCAGACACAAAGAATTTATTGGGTGACAGGAATCGGAACGTATGAAGGACGAAAATCACGGCTGTCCCAAGTGTGACCACACGGAAACCGAAATCGACGAGATTTCGACGACCGGTACCGGGTTATCGAAGTTTTTCGACATCCAGAATCGGAAATTCATGGTGATCAGTTGCACCAACTGCGGCTACTCCGAACTGTATCGGGGCCAGTCGTCGGGGACCATGGTCGATCTCTTCCTCGGGTGAGTTTGCGCTCGAGCGGTAGCCGTCGCCCAGAGCAGTCAGGGAAACTGTAAACAGTTATCCGACTGGGGGCGTAATCCCCCCACAAGATGGCCAAGGACGTCAAGCCCACCCGCAAGAACCTGATGGAGATCGAGGATCGGATCGAACTCTCCGAGCGGGGGCACGGGACGCTCGAGAAGAAACGGGACGGGCTGATCATGGAGTTCATGGACATCCTGGACAAGGCCCAGGACGTTCGCGGTGACCTCGCACAGGACTACGAGGACGCCCAGAAGAAGATCAACATGGCTCGGGCCATGGAGGGCGACGTCGCGGTCCGCGGGGCCGCCGCCGCACTCCAGGAACACCCCGAGATCACCACCGAGTCGAAGAACATCATGGGCGTCGTCGTCCCGCAGATCGAGTCCTCTCGCGTCTCGAAGAGCCTCGATCAGCGCGGCTACGGGATCATGGGGACCTCCGCCCGAATCGACGAGGCCGCCGAGGCCTACGAGGACTTGCTGGAGAGCATCATCCTCGCCGCCGAGGTCGAGACGGCGATGAAGAAGATGCTCCGCGAGATCGAGACCACCAAACGGCGCGTCAATGCCCTCGAGTTCAAACTCCTCCCCGACCTCTACGACAACCAGGAGTACATCGAGCAGAAACTCGAGGAGCAAGAACGCGAGGAGACCTTCCGCCTGAAGAAGATCAAGGAGAAGAAAGAAGCCGAGGAGAAAGCGGAGCGCGAGGCCGAGGCCGAGGCGGAGGCCGAAACGGCCGACGAAGAGACGGGCACGGCCGAACCCGACATGGAGCAGTCGACTGCGGGTGGCGTTCCGGGCGGCGACTGATCGGTTTTCACTCTCTCAGATGGCCTGTTTTGCCTGTAGCGCACCGGCGATCGCGTTTTCTATCCCCGAAGAGTACCGCGAGTACGCACCGGCGCAGTCGCCGGCGGCGACGTGCTGTACGCGCTGTCTCACCGTCGAGCCGGCGGACGACGAGGTGCTCGAGGAGCCCGACTTTACACGCGTGAGTAACGCGTTTCCGACGGGCGAGGCGGCGATTCCGCTCGCGCTCACGGTGGAGTTGTGTTCCTCGCTCGCGACGAACCGGGCCGCAATCGAGGAGTTGCTCGAGGCGGTCGAACGCGCGGGAACGGATCCGCTGCTGGTGCTCGATCGGCTCGTCGACGACCCCGAACTCGAGCCGGCGATCGATCTCGAGCGGCGACGGCATCAGCTCGAGCAGTTGTTGTACTAATCTCGTTGAGCACGGTCGTCGAATCCGTCTCTGAAAGATGGTCGCGGAGTATCCGTTCAGTACAGGTGAGAGACGAACTACTTCGGACCGATCGAACCACGTGCGGTGGCGTGCGCTGAGCCGTGGTGAGCGACGAGTGAACCACGGCTCGAAGTCGTGCGAGGTCTTCGTGAACTCGTGAACGAAGGCGTGGGAGACGCGAAGCGTCTTCCTGTGGATGAGGGAGCGAGCCTGCGAGCGAGCGAATCGGCTGGGGAGGACGTGGAAATCATCGCCGCCAGTATGAGCACTTCGCTCAATCTCACCACTATCGTAACAACTGAAACGATTTACACACTGATCGCAACGCCGTCCTGCGATCAGGTGTGCATTGACTTTCAGTGGCTACGATAGTCTCTGCGAAAGCAGATTCGGCAAGTACACTCGTGCCGTGAACGTACTCGAAACCCAACAGAACCGCGACTACTTCCCGGTCGGCGTCACGTTGTCGTTGACCGCCTGTTTCACCTGCAACGCCGCGCTGGCGGCCAGTCCGCGGGCGACCTCGCTCCGCTCGTCGGCGGTGATAACCTCCTCGCCGGCCGCGACGTCCTCGAGGTCCGGCGTAAACCCGGCGCTGACGGCGTGGCCCACCGGCGGACGGACGGCGACGGTGACCTGGGGACCGGTCATCCCGCTCGAGATGTCGGAGTCGACGACGTACTCGCTGGGGAGGAACTCGCGAGTGCGGGCAGCGATTCGCGAGACGTCACGGTGGAGTAGTCGCTTCTGATCCCTCGAGAGGTCCGGAACGTCCGCCGCGGCACGCTGACCAGCACCCGTTTCTCCCGGCAGCCCTGCGTACGGCGTATTTCCGTTCATAAGATGTGTGTGCCGGTAGCAATGCGCTGACGGGTCAAAAGGATTCGCCTTCGGACAATCCGAGCGGGTTGCGTACACTCGATCGAGAGGCCGTCCACGGCGAACGGTGCAGTGCTCGGTCCCGTTCGGCCGCGATCGATCGGCATCGTTCAACAGATCGGCTCGCTCTCGCCGTAGACGGCGAGGACGAGCGCCGTCGTGTGCGTGCCTGACTCGGCCTGCGTGCTCTCGACGGCGACTCGTGGCTCGGTGAACTCCCAGTCCCGAAGCTCCTGACCCGCGCTCAGTCCCTCGCGAACGCGTCGTTCGACGTCTGCGCGGTCCGTCTCGCCCGCCGTCTCGTAGAACAGCCCCGGTCCGTCGTCGACCGACTGGGACCACGCGAGCGCCGCGCTCGCGCGACCCGGGCCGGCGACGGTGGCTCGAGCCTCGACGACGGTCAGTCGCTCGCCGGCCGGGCCGAGGTCCGGGGCCGTGCCGACGGCTTCGACGTTCACGTCCGCCGGAATCACGGAGGAGACCGAGACGAGGTTGTAGTTCTCGACGCCGGCGTCCGCGAGCGCGGCGTCGTAGGAGGACATCGCCGTGGGGCCGGATGCGGCCCCCCAGACGACTCGAATCGTGCTCATACTCGCGTTCGGGGACGGACGCCGTAAGGCGTTGCGATCCTGTGCTAGCGAGGTGATCGAGAACTCGTTCGAGACAGCGGGAGTGTTTTTCGAACAGACTCGACTCTACCAAAGACACGTGTCCCGCTCGCGCTGGCAACGCTGAGTGCCACGTCCTCCCCAACCGATTCGCTCACTGGCTCACGGCATGCGCCGTTCGCCTTTCGAGGCGCTCCCGCCGGTCGCGCCTCGCAGCCAGCGCGCGCCACCGCACGCGGCTCGATCGTCTCACGTAACGAGTCGGCACTATCCGGATCGGAACGGTCTCCTCAGAATACGGCACTGTAACGGCGCTACGAACGAAACCGAAGCCCTACTGATAGAAGTAGCCGGCCGAGGAGATGACGTCGCTCGAGTCGTCTTTCTCGATCTTCTCCAGCGCCTCGACGAAGTCCTGGTGGTGGACCTGCTCGCGGTCGTTACGAATGGCGAACATGCCGGCTTCGGTGGTGAGGCTCTCGATCTCGGCACCGGAGTAGCCGTCGGTGTCGTCGGCGAGGTTGCCGAAGTCGACCTCGTCGGAGACGTTCATGTTCCGGGTGTGAATCTCGAGGATCTGCTCGCGGCCGTCGCGGTCGGCCTCGGGCACTTCGATGAGGCGGTCGAACCGGCCGGGGCGGAGGATGGCGCGGTCGAGCATATCGAAGCGGTTGGTCGCGGCGATGATGCGGATCTCACCGCGGGCTTCGAAGCCGTCCATCTCCGAGAGGAGTTGCATCATCGTCCGCTGGACCTCGGCGTCGCCGGAGGTTTTCGATTCGGTCCGCGTCGTGGCGATGGCGTCGATCTCGTCGATGAAGATTATTGCCGGTTCGCGTTCGCGGGCCATCTCGAAGAGGTCCCGGACGAGGCGGGAGCCCTCGCCGATGAACTTGCGGACGAGTTCCGAGCCGGCCATCTTGATGAAGGTGGCGTCGGTCTCGTTGGCGACGGCCTTGGCGAGCATCGTCTTGCCGGTCCCCGGCGGCCCGTAGAGCAGGACGCCGCTCGGCGGCTCGATGCCGACCTCGTGGAACAGTTCGGGTTCGGCGAGCGGCTGTTCGACGGCCTCGCGGACCTCGCGAACCTGCTCGTCGATCCCGCCGATGTCGTCGTAGGTGACTTCCGGCTTCTCGGTGATCTCCATCGACTGCGCGCGCGCGTCGGTCTCGGCGTTGAGCACCGTCTGAATCGCGAAGGAGTCGTTGACCGCGACGCGGTCGCCGGGATCGACTTCCTCGACGATGCGCGGGGAGACGTCCGTGAGCACCTCCTGGTTGTTGCCGTGCTGTTTGACGATGACCTCGTCGCTCTCGAGGACGTCCTCGACGGTGGCGATGTACAGCGAGGAGCTCTTGAGCGTCTCGTTTTCGCGTTCGACGCGGTCGACGCGGTCGTGGAGGTCCTGGCGCCGCTCCTCGGCCTCCTCGAGTTGTTCGGAAAGCTGTTCGTTTACCTCCGCGAGATCCGTAAAGTGCCCGCGGAGCGCCTCGAACCGCTCGTCGTCGGGGAGATCGGGATCGATATCGCGGTGAGGTCGGTCTGGGATAGACGGGCTTCGAGACATCCTGACGTACGCTGGTAAGTCCCCGACGATAAATGTGCCTTTGGGTCCCGGACGGTTTTCGAA